>NZ_LMUF01000042.1:0-18407 GCF_009766085.1 Burkholderia sp. S171
AAGAAATGACGTGCCGCCACGCACAGTGGCTAACAGTGATAAAGAGAAAATCCGAGTCAAGCAGACCACTAACGCCGAAAGCAGCAACCCGGCACTGACCCCGACCGCTAACGCAGAAACCTGGCGCCCAAGCATCAACCCTGACTGCTACGCTGCAAATACTGCCCCAAACACCAGCGCGAGCCTAAACCGAACCGCAAGCGAAAACCAGAACCCAAGCGAAAACCAGAACCCCCAGCTCAAGCGAAAAACCAACCCCAAGACCTAGCGCCAGCGGTAAACTCCGGCGCATCTCAAAATTGTCCACGCGTCGTCCAATCCGACGGCGCCCACCGTGTCCAGCGTGCAAAAGATCTTGATTGTCCGGGTGTCGTCCCTTGGCGACGTCGTCCATAACATGCCGGCCATCGCCGATATCCGTCGTCTCCACCCCGATGCCCAGGTCGACTGGCTAGTCGAAGAGAGCTTCACGGATCTCGTCGAACTGGTCGAAGGCGTCCGCCGCGCCATCCCGTTCTCACTGCGGCGCTGGCGCAAACGCCTCTTTTCCCTCGATAACTGGCGCGAAATCCAACGCTTCCGCCGCACACTCGCCGCCGAAAAATACGATCTCGTCATCGACTGCCAGGGGCTCATCAAAACCGCATGGGTCGCAAGCTGGGCGCGCGGTACGCTGGTCGGCCTGGGTAACCGCACCGACGGCGCCGGCTACGAATGGCCCGTTCGCTACTTCTACAACAAACGCGTGCCCATCGAGCCGCGCACGCACGTGGTCGAACGCACCCGGCAACTGGTCGCAGCCGCACTCGGCGATCCACGCCCCGAAGCAACGGATGCGATCGAATTCGGCATCGATACCCGCCGCGCCGCGCTGGCGTTATCGGAGGCAGGGTTGAACCTGCCGGTGCCGTACGTGGTGTTCGTCCACGCCACGTCCCGCGCCGATAAACAATGGCCCGAAACCGCCTGGATCGAACTCGGCCAGACGCTGATCCGCCGCGGAGTTTCAATCGTGCTTCCGTGGGGCAGCGAGACCGAACGCGAAACGAGCGACAAACTGGCGAAAGAATTCGGCGCAGCAGCGGTCGTGCCGCCGAAACTCTCGCTGCCGGCTGTGGTTGGCCTGATCGACGGCGCGGCAGCAACGGTAGGCGTGGACACGGGACTCGTGCACATCGCGGCAGCCCTGAAGCGCCCGACCGTCGAGTTGTACAATTTCTCGACCGCCTGGCGCACGGGCGGTTACTGGTCGCCGCGCGTGGTGAATCTGGGTAGCGCAAACCAGCACCCGACGTTGCAGCAAGTCAAAGCGACCCTCGCAGGGTTCGGGCTGCTTTGATACACGAGCAGCAGTGGGGCGGTAGCGGTATAGGTATCGGATAGGGTGAGAAGCAGTAACGGGCATCGCGTGAGGAAACGGCTTCGGTTCGAAGGCTTGGCTCAATCGCCGAAATAAACCGGCGCCGCGTCGTTTGACGGAGCGAAGCGAAACCCGGTGGTTTGAGGTCCATCAACTGCTGGCCTTGCGCGTCGCGGATTTTGCAGTCGGTTTGAGCGAAAATGCACCGCGATCGCCGGGGCGCAACGTTTCCCCGATGCGTCAATAGAAGCCAATCGAGCCCGATTGAAGCCGATCGACCCCGGTCACGATAATCGCGAAACATCGAGCCCGCTCACTCGCTCATCCAAACAAATCGAAGGCACATGACCGAATCTCAAATTATTGAAGTTGCCTCCGCCGACTGGCAGGGCCAGCAGCTTTCCGTGCCGCGCGAGGCGTTGCTGGCCGGCGTCGAGCGCGGCAAAGTCCTGTATTTCCCGCGTCTGACGTTTGCCATAGAGGGCGGCGAACGGGCGCTCCTGGACCCGAAGGTTGCCGATCCCGAGCGCAAGAACATCAGCCTCGCGCCCAATGGCGGCGCGCTCGCGGGTGTACTCGGCGACGCCGTCACGCAATCCGCCGTCCGGGCGTTGATCGCGCGCTATCAGGCGAACGCTCGCTCGCTGGTCGACGGGCTGTTCCCTGAATATCGCGACAAGTTGCGGGTCGCGCCGACCAGCTTGCGGCTGCATCGCGTGGAAACGCGCGAGACGTCGTGGCGCAAGGACGACAGCCGCCTTCACGTCGATGCGTTTCCGTCGCGGCCCAATTATGGCGAGCGCATCCTGCGCGTGTTCACCAACGTCAATCCGGATGGCGCGCCGCGTGTGTGGCGCGTCGGCGAGCCGTTCGAGGACATGGCGAACCGCTTCCTGCCAGCAATCAAAGCTCCGGTTCCCGGCGCGGCGTGGCTCATGAATCTCCTGCATATCACCAAGACGCCACGCAGCGAATACGACCACCTGATGCTCCATTTGCACGACGCAATGAAGGCCGATCTCGACTATCAAGCGACATCGCCGCAGCAGGAAATGCCGTTTCCGCCCGGTTGCGTATGGGTGTGTTTCTCCGATCAAACTTCACACGCCGTCATGTCCGGCCAGTACATGCTCGAGCAAACTTTCTTCCTTCCCGTCAGCGCCATGGCCCAGCCCGACTGCGCGCCGCTCGGAATCCTGCAACGCCTGAAAGGCAGGGCGCTGGTTTGAGCGCCGCAGCCCGGTGGGCGTGTTTCGCAGGTTCGGTCCTTTGCGCGGGTTTTCACGTGCGCGGTGAGGGATCGTTGCCGACGTTACCGTCGTTGTCGAGCGTCTGCCGTGAGGGCGGCCGATGCTGAGGCTCGTGTATCGCGCGTTATGGTGGCTCGTCGCGCCGCTCGCGGTGTTGCGACTATTGATCCGATCGCGGCGGGAGCGGGGGTATCGCGAACATATCGGCGAACGGTTTGGATTGGGTCCTGCACGCCGTGCCGACGACCTCGCGCCGTTGATCTGGGTGCATGCGGTGTCTGTAGGGGAGACGCGCGCGGCGCAACCGTTGATCGAAGCGTTGCAGCAAGCCCATCCCGATGCCCGCATCCTGCTGACGCACATGACCCCGAGCGGCCGCGCGACCGGCGTGGAGCTTTATGGCGACCGAATTTCGCGGAGCTACCTTCCCTACGATTCGCCGTCGCTCGTGCGGCGGTTCTTGCGCGCGTGGCGGCCGTCGCTGGGCATCGTGATGGAAACGGAAGTGTGGCCGACGCTCATCGACGAATGCAAACGCGCCGATATCCCGCTGGTGCTGACCAACGCGCGGATGTCGGCGCGCTCGTTCAAACGCGCGGCAAAGTTCGGCCATGCAACGCGCGAAGTGTTCGGTGGTTTTACGCGTGTGCTGGCGCAGACACAGTCCGACGCGGACCGCCTGAGCGCGCTGGGCGCGCGCAATGTCACGGTGCTCGGCAACCTGAAGTTCGATATGGCCGCGCCGCCCGAACTCTATGCGCGTGGGCATGCATGGCGCGCGGCGATTGGGGAGCGCCCGGTGTGGGTCGCGGCGAGCACGCGAGAGGGTGAGGAAGCGCTGGTGCTGCATGCGTTCACGACTTTGCGGACCCGCGTTCCCGATGCGTTGCTGATCCTCGTGCCGCGCCATCCACAGCGGTTCGATGAAGTAGCCATTTTGATCGATGCCGCCGCGCAGTCCTATGTGCGTCGTTCCATCTGGGCGGGACGGGCGGCGGCAGCGGGATCGGGAATCGATGCCGCGCCGGTATTGCCTCCGGACGTCAACGTGCTGCTCGGCGATTCGATGGGCGAGCTGAGCGCGTATTACGCGGCGTCGGATCTGGCGTTTATCGGCGGGAGTTTGCTGCCGCTGGGCGGGCAGAACCTGATTGAGGCGTGCGCGGCGGGCGTGCCGGTGCTGATTGGCCCGCACACCTTCAATTTCACGCAAGCAACGAACGATGCGATCACGGAAGGCGCGGCGTTGCGGGTGAGCGATCCGGCGGCGTTGGCGCGCGGCCTGCAGGAACTTTTCTCCGATAAACCCCGCCGGCTCGCCATGAGCGCGGCGGCGTCGGCGTTCGCGGCGAAGCATCGCGGGGCGACGGCGAGGACGGTGGCGGTGCTGGGGGCGTTGTTGCGCACGCAAGCAGAGGAACAGTGAGTCGGACGTTCGCGCCGTCTAGCTTCTGGCGGCGCGAGCGAACAATTCGTGACCTACCCGCGCTCCGCCAAAATCCGCGTCACGCAAGCAACGAACCGCTCATTGCTTGCCTCCACGCCATACGCCCGCGCCCGTTCCAGCGCTTCACGCGTAAAGCCATCGCGCAGCGCATGGTCCGATAACAACCGCGACAGCGCCGCTGCCATGGCGTCCACATCGCCGATAGGAACCAGTAGCCCGAACCGCCCGTTGTCCAGGATCTCCCGTGGCCCGGTCGGGCAATCGGTTGAAATCACCGGCTTGCCAAGCGCGAGCGCCTCCAGCAAAACCATCGGCATGCCTTCGTAGCGCGAGCTGAGCACCAGCGCACTCGCGTGCGCCACAACGGCGTGCGGATTGTTCCGATACCCCGTGAAATGCACGCGTTTGCCGATTCCCAACTCCACCGCCAACGCTTCCAGCTCGCCGCGAAAACCGCCGTCGCCGACAATCACCAGGTCTTCCTGCAACTCACCGTCACCGTGCGTCCTAACAAGCTGTGCGTAAGCGCGCAGCAGGGTCCCGTGATCCTTCTGGATCTCGTCGAGCCGCGCTACCGAAACGATATACGGCCCGGCACACGGCGGCGCTTCCACATGCGCGCCGTTCTCGCGAATCCGGTCGATATCAATCGCATTCGGCAGCACAAACACATTGCGCAAATGGCCGTTGAACAGCTCGCTCGCTTCATCGGCCATCTGGCGGTTCAGCGCGGCAATGCCGTCGTAGCGCCCATATTGCGCGAGCAGCCGTTTCATTTTCCGGCGCCGGCCGCCGAGTCGTGCATCGAAACTGAAATGGTTCACGCCGAGCCACGCCACGCCGAAGCGGCCGGCCAGGCGGCGCAGTGACATGTCGAAGTCGATGATGATGTCGTGACGCTGGGCCAGGGCGGCCACGCGTGCCTTCACGTAGGGGCGCACGGCGAGCGTGTTGAAGACGTCGCGGCCGACGCGGCCGAGCCTGCTCAGCCGATGCGCGTAACGACGCGCCTGGAACAGGTTGAGCCAGGGTTTGTCGGTGAGAATCTCGACGCCAACGTCCGCGGGAACCAGCGCGCGAAAGCGCTGTTCGAACGCGGGGGACGAAAACATCACGGACAACGTCACCGAAAAGCGCGCACGGTCGTAGATCCGCAGCCATTGCATCAACGACGATTCGATGCCGCCGTCGTTGAAATCCGCGATATGAAACAGCACGGCGATGCGCTTGGACGGTTGCGCCATGGGTGTCGAAGAGGCCGCAGGCGACGATTTCAGCCGCACAGCGGCGTCGCGAGTCAGGAGCGTGTCAGGACTGTCGATCAGAGGTCTCCGAAAGCGGGCCTATGGCCGTAAAAAGGGCAAGGCGACATGTTAACGCACTCGATCGTCTGAGAACAGTTTCTCCCGAGCCCTGAAACCGACACTCAGGCCGCGAGCAGACCCTTCTTTTCGATGAAGCGAATCACGACGTCGAGCCCTTCCAGCGCCTTCAGGTTACACATGACAAATGGCCGTTCTCCGCGCATCTTCCTCGCATCGGAGGCCATGATGTCGAGATTTGCGCCTACATACGGGGCAAGGTCGATCTTGTTGATGACCAGCAGGTCGGACTTCGTGATGCCCGGGCCGCCCTTGCGCGGAATTTTTTCGCCGCCGGCGACATCGATCACGTAAATAGTCAGGTCCGATAATTCGGGGCTGAAGGTGGCCGCGAGATTATCCCCGCCCGATTCGATGAACACGATATCCGCATCCGGGAAACGCTCGATCATCTGGTCGACGGCTTCCAGGTTGATCGACGCATCTTCGCGGATCGCCGTGTGCGGGCAGCCGCCCGTTTCCACGCCCATGATGCGCTCGGCCGGCAACGCGCCCGCAACCGTCAGCAGGCGCTGATCCTCTTTCGTGTAGATGTCGTTGGTGATCGCGACGAGATCGTATTTGTCGCGCATCGCCTTGCAGAGCATTTCGAGCAATGTGGTCTTGCCCGAGCCGACCGGACCTCCCACGCCCACGCGCAAGGGCGGCAGTTTCTTGGAGCGGCGGGCAGCGGCGGAATAGACGGGTGCGTTCATGGTTTTTAAGAGCGGAACAAGCGTGAATATTGTGATTCGTGGCGCGCCGAGAGAATGCCGAGCTGCGGCGCGAAGGTGTTGATTTCGCCGGGCGATGTGTCGAGCGCTTTTTCTACAGCGGTATTGATGGCAACGCGCAACGCGACGATGATCCGCTGGCCCGCGATCTGGCCTAGCGGTACGGCTTTTAACGCGGCGGCGGCCTGGTTTTCGACCCACGAAAAGGCGTAGGCGGCGAGGGCGGCGTCGGTGGCGGCATCGTTGGCGTAGGCGGCGAAGGCGAACGCGGTCGGCTGCGAAATCGGTTTGATGGCGTTTAACGTGGCTAAACGCGCGGCGTCGCCCCATTCAAGCTGCGTGCACAACTGCGCAAGCGACCAGCCCATCTGCTGCGTCTCGCGCCGCAATTCCGAGGACTCGCGGCTGGCGAGGAATTCTTCATCGGCGGCGGCGAGTCCTGCTGCATCGTGATCACGCCAGCGGGTGATCTGATGTGCAAGAAACGGCAACTCGCCGCGTGCGAGCACATTCGTCAGCCCGCTGGCGATCCATTCGCGAGCGCTGTCGCCATCGTGGATCAAGCCGTGTTCTATTGCCGACTCAAGACCCTGCGAGTAACTGAACGCGCCGATAGGCAATGCCGGCGACGCCAGATGAAGCAGGGCAGTGAGTTCAGCGATGCGCATGACCGTGGTCGTGGTCGTGACCTTCGTGATCGTGGCCTTCGTGGTCATGGTCTTTGCCATGAGCGTGTGCGGCGTGGTCGTGGGCTTCGTGGTCCCCGTGCCCACGGGCGCATTGCGAATGGTCACCGTGATCATGGCCGTGCGCGTGTCCGTGATCGTGCCCATGATGTTCATCGAAGACCTTTTGCGCGAGCGCATAGTCCTCTACAAACGTCTCGTCATGGCCATGCTTGTGACCGCCGCCGTACGCGCCCGTCTCTGGCTGAAACGGCGCCGTCGCGTGATCGACATGCGCGCCCAGACGCTTCAGCATGTCTTCCAGCACCGGATCAGCTTCCAGTTTCAACTGCCCCGCGGTCACTTCCACAGGCGTGTGGCGATTGCCCAAATGGTACGCGGCGCGCGTCAACGTAATGGGATCGTGGGCGTGGACAACCAGCACGTCCTGCGGCGCAGCGATCACGCGAACCAGTCCGCCGTCGTCGGCAACTAGCATGTCGCCGTCGCGCAGCACCGTGCCGCGCGGCAGCACCAGCGCGATTTCCTCACCGTTATCCAGCATTGCTGCCAGGCGGCTCTTGCAGCGGTCATCGAAGCCAAGAGTTAATGTAGGCGCGCGTTTGATCAACGGTGCGGCAAGTTTCGCTTCGATACGTTTATCGATCGTGCGCATGAAAGTCTCAAAATAGGAAGTAGCGCTGCGCCATCGGCAAGACGGTTGCCGGCTCGCAGGTGAGCAACTGGCCGTCGGCTACCACCTGATACGTTTCCGGATCGACAGTAATGGACGGCATGTATGCATTGTGAACCATGTCGGTCTTCGAGATGTTCCGGCAGTTCTTCACCGCGACCACTTGCTTCTTCAATCCATACCGTTCGCCGATTCCATCGTCCAGCGCCATCTGCGAGACAAACGTCAGAGAAGTCTTTCCCAACGCCCCGCCGCGGGTGGCGAACATCTCGCGGTAATGCACCGGTTGCGGCGTCGGAATGGATGCGTTCGGGTCGCCCATCTGCGCGACCGCGATCATGCCGCCTTTCAGAATCATTGCAGGTTTCACGCCGAAGAACGCCGGTTCCCAGAAGACGAGATCCGCCCATTTGCCCGGTTCGATGGAACCCACTTCATGCGCGATACCATGCGTGATCGCCGGGTTTATCGTGTACTTGGCGACGTAGCGTTTCGCACGAAAATTGTCGTTGCGCGATGAGTCTTCTGGCAACGCGCCGCGCTGCGTTTTCATCTTGTGCGCGGTCTGCCACGTCCGAATGATGACTTCGCCAACGCGCCCCATCGCTTGCGAATCGGAAGACAACATGGACAGCGCGCCCAGGTCATGAAGGATGTCTTCGGCAGCAATCGTCTCGCGTCGAATCCGTGATTCTGCGAACGCGATATCTTCCGCAATCGATGGATCCAGGTGGTGGCAAACCATCAGCATGTCGAGGTGTTCGTCGAGCGTGTTGATGGTGTACGGACGCGTAGGATTCGTCGATGAAGGCAGCACGTTCGGCTCGCCGCAGACCTTGATGATGTCGGGTGCATGGCCGCCGCCCGCGCCCTCCGTGTGATATGTGTGGATCGTGCGGCCCTTGAACGCGGCCACGGTCGTCTCCACAAAACCCGCTTCGTTCAGCGTGTCCGTGTGAATGGCGACTTGCGTGTCGGTATCGTCGGCGACCGATAAGCAGTTGTCGATAGCAGCCGGCGTCGTGCCCCAGTCTTCGTGGAGCTTCAGCCCAATCGCGCCGGCCTTGATCTGTTCGATCGCCGGCGCGGGCAAACTCACATTGCCCTTGCCGAGAAAGCCGAGGTTCACCGGCCAGCCGTCGGCTGCTTGCAGCATGCGTTCGAGATGCCACGGTCCCGGCGTGCAGGTCGTCGCGTTCGTGCCGGTCGCCGGGCCGGTTCCGCCGCCTAGCATCGTCGTCACGCCTGATGCTATCGCTTCATCAATTTGCTGCGGGCTGATGAAGTGAATATGCGAGTCGATACCCCCCGCCGTCACGATCATCCCTTCACCGGCAATCACCTCGGTCGCCGCGCCAATCGCGATGTTCACGCCCGGCTGAATATCCGGATTGCCTGCCTTGCCGATCGCAAACACGCGCCCGTTCTTGATGCCGATATCCGCCTTCACGATGCCCCAGTGATCGAGGATCAGCGCGTTCGTCACGACCGTATCCACCACGTCGGCGTGCACGCGTTGCGACTGGCCCATGCCGTCGCGAATCACCTTGCCGCCGCCGAATTTCACTTCTTCGCCGTAGGTGGTGAAGTCGCGTTCGACTTCGATCAGCAGGTCGGTATCGGCGAGACGCACGCGGTCGCCGGTAGTCGGGCCGAACATCTCCGCGTAGGCGCGGCGTCCGATGCGTAGCGTCATTTCGATAATCCTGAAGTTGAGATCAAAGCGGCCCCATGACGAGGCCGTTGAAGCCGTAGACTCGGCGATCGCCTGCCAGCGCCACGAGTTCAACAGTGCGCTCCTGGCCGGGCTCGAAGCGCACGGCCGTACCCGACGCAATGTTCAGCCGGAAGCCACGCGCTTTAGCGCGATCGAACGTGAGCGCCGTGTTGACTTCGAAGAAATGAAAATGCGAACCGACCTGCACCGGCCGGTCACCTGTATTCGATACCGTCACGGACACCGTCTCGCGGCCCGCGTTGAGTTCGTGCTCACCATCATCGATGAGATATTCGCCGGGAATCATGCGCGGCTCCTTTTAAGTGAGGGCAGGGCAGTTCAGGGAATCGGATGATGGACGGTCACGAGCTTGGTGCCGTCGGGGAAGGTAGCTTCTATCTGGATGTCCGGAATCATTTCCGGCACGCCGTCCATGACGTCGTCGCGTGTGAGCAGCGTGGTGCCGTAGTGCATCACGTCGGCGACGGTACGGCCGTCGCGTGCTGCTTCCATGAGCGCCGCCGAGATGAACGCGATGGCCTCCGGATAGTTCAGCTTCAGCCCGCGTGCACGTCGGCGTTCGGCGAGCAGCGCGGCGGTGAAGATCAGCAGCTTGTCTTTTTCGCGGTGAGTGAGCTTCATGGGATTGGAACGTGTCTCGGGTCTCTCGGATTAGGCCGATTTTGCCAGCGTCAGTGTTGCAAGAATCCTAGCATTGCAACCCTACGATTTCATTGGATGAATTTCTTCAATTCGATGGTCGTCGGCCGCTCGAAGATTTCCTCCGGCGTGCCGCTTTCCCACACGCGCCCCTGATGCATGAACACGACCTTGTTCGATACACGCCGCGCAAAGCGCATCTCGTGCGTGACCATGATGAGTGTCATGCCATCGGCGGCGAGGCTTTCCACGACGGCCAATACTTCACCCACCAGTTCGGGGTCGAGCGCGGATGTGATTTCATCGCAGAGCAGGACCGTCGGTTTCATTGCGAGCGCCCGGGCGATAGCCACGCGCTGCTGCTGTCCACCCGACAGTTGCTCGGGGTACGCGTTGAATTTATCGGCGAGGCCGACGCGTTCAAGCACTTGCTCGGCGGTCGCGCGCGCCTTTGCCTTGTGAACCTTCTTCACCACAGTCTGCGCGAGCATCACGTTCTGTCCCGCGGTGAGATGCGGGAACAGGTTGTACTGCTGGAACACCATGCCGACTTTCAAGCGCAGCGCGCGCAGATCGGCATGACGAGCGTCCATGTGTTCGCCGTCAATTTCGATCGACCCTTCGTCGATACTTTCCAGTCCGTTCAAGGTCCGCAGCAAGGTGCTTTTACCCGAGCCGCTGCGTCCGATGATTGCCACCACTTGTCCCGATTCCACCGAAAAATCGATGCCCTTCAGGACCTGGTTCGCGCCGAACTGCTTCTTCAAGTTTTGGGTTTCAACGAGCGGCATTCCATTTCCTTTCGAGCGTGCGCGCGTAGCGGGTAAGCGGATAACAAATCACGAAATAGATCACGGCGACGAGACCGTAGACCACGAACGGCCTGAAGGTCGCGTTCGAGATCATCGTGCCGGCTTTCGTAAGTTCGGTGAAGCCGATGATCGAGACCAGCGCCGTGTCCTTCACGGCCTGCACGCCAAAGCCGACTGTCGGGCCGATAGCAATGCGCGTAGCTTGCGGAAGAATCACGTGACGCAGTTGCTCGAAGTAATTCATCGCGAGACTGGACGATGCTTCCCACTGACCCTTGGGAATCGCTTCAACGCAGCCGCGCCAGATCTCCGCGAGATAGGCGCTGGTGAACAGCGTGAGGCCGACGGTTGCCGCAATCCAGGGCTGGACTTCTATGCCGAGCAGCGGCAAACCGAAGAACACGAGGAACAGTTGCATCAGGAGCGGCGTGCCCTGGAAGATCTCGATGTAGACCTTCACAATGGTTCGCAACACTCGCGAACTCGACACGCGCATCACGAGCAGGACGAAGCCCACGATACCGCCGGCCACGAACGAAACGATCGACAACACGATAGTCCAGCGCGCCGCGAGCAACAGATTGGTGAGTATCTGCTCGAAGGTAAATTCGATCATCGGGCACCTCGCAGATTGCGCGCGAACAGGCGTTTGCCTGCTTCGTTAAGCGCGAAGCGCAAGAGGATCGCCATGACGAGATACGCCGCCGTGATCAGGAAATACGTTTCGAACGCGCGGAAGTTGCGCGACTGGATGTAGCTCGCGGCATAGGTCAGGTCGGCAACGGATATTTGCGAAACTACCGCCGAACCGAGCATGGTGATCACGATCTGGCTGGTGAGCGCAGGGAACACTTTCGCGATGGCTTGCGGCAAGACCACATGCCTGAAAGTCTCGCCGCGTGTCATGGCCAGCGACGCCGCTGCTTCAAGATGCCCCTTCGGCACAGCCGCAATACCCGAGCGGATGATCTCCACCGAATACGCGCCGAGATTAAGCGTCATGGCGAGCACGGCGGCGACGTATTCATCGATACGAATACCCAGCGCCGGCAGCCCGAAGAACACGAAGAACAATTGCACGATGAACGGCGTATTGCGGATCGCTTCTACGTAGCCGCCAACGAACGAGCGCACCGCCGGATACTTGCTGTCTTTGCCCGCGGCTCCGAGTATGCCGACGGTGAGGCCGAGCACGGTCGATACAGCGGTCAGCCCAAGTGTTACCGCCGCGCCGCTCGCAAACATGCCGGCGTATTGCCCGAGATCGCCGAACTGGAGTTGATAAGCCATTAAATCGGCGCCTTGTTATTTAAGCTTGGTTTTGAGCTTGATTCGGAGTGACGCGTCTGATTACAAACCGGCCGGCAACGGCGCCTTGAACCACTTCTCCGACATGGCTTCGAGCGAGCCGTCCTTTTTCGACTGGGCGATGGCTGCATCGACTTTAGCCAGCAGGCGCGGTTCATTCTTGTTCATGCCGACGAAACACGGCGAGTTCTTGATGATGAATTTCGGTTCCGGACGGCGTGGGGGATTCTTTGAAAGGATGGCTGCGGCCACGATATTGCCCGCTGCAATCAGATCGACCTGGCCGGAAAGGAACGCCTGGATAGTTGCGTTGTTGTCTTCGAAACGCTTGATGGTCGCGTTCGGCGCCATTTGCGTCAGCGCGATTTCTTCGAGCGCGCCGCGCGTGGCGCCTACCGTCTTGCCGGTGAGATCGGCGGGACCGGTGACCTTGATATTGGCCGGCCCGAATACGCCTTGGAAGTACGGCGCGTAGGGCGCGGAGAAGTCCATGACCTTCTCGCGATCCGGCGTCTTGCCTAGCGACGAGATCACCAGATCCACTTTGTTTGTCGTCAAGTACGGCACGCGATTCGCGCTGTTGACCGGCACGAGCTCCAGCTTCACGCCCAGCGACTTGGCGAGCAGCGCGGCCATATCGATGTCATAACCCTGCGGCTGCATATCGCCGCCGACCGCGCCGAACGGCGGGTAATCCTCCGGCACGGCGACTTTCAGGACGCCGGCTTTCGTGACGTTATCGAGCGCGTCGGCGTGGGCGGTCAGCGGGGCTAGAGCAAGAGCCGGGAGGGCGATGAGGGCAGCGACTGCCGTGCGAAGAGCGTTGCGGCGAAGCGTGTTGGTCATTTGATTCTCTTTCCTTGGATCGCGATGTGGCGCGGTGCGTCTCATTCATGGACGCACTCGTCGGAAAGGGAGTAAAGCGAGAGTCGTGCCATTGCCTTTGTGCCTTTCTGGACGGGCTTAAGCGCGATGCACGTCTTGGTGATGCACAAAGTATGGGCGTAATTGTGCGCGTTTGTGGTGCGCATTTTCTGAGGAATTACCCGGCTACGTTGTCCAAAGCCGTAATGGTCGGGCATCGGCGCCGTGAATCAGCGGGCGCAACGTAGTCCAGCATTCGATCATTAACTGTTGAAGTGGCTCCATCGAATGGCTTGCCGCGCGGATGATCAACACGCCCGGGGCGACGCAGGAAGCGGCGGCGCGCAGGGTTTCATTGAACGGAAGCTGTGCTGTCAGGGATTCCGCCAGCGCGTCGTCGCAGGCCGGTCCGATCGCCCAGAGCGTGCCGTAGGCGGGGAAGCCTGCAAGACCCTGTGGCGCGAGCCGTAGAGGGTCATTGGCGGAGAGCAACGCGCGCTCGGACCAGCGGAGCCGGCCCTGGCTGTCCCTGATCCGCGCCGTCGATGCCAGCCGTCCGTCCGACCATCGTTCGCCGGCTGCTTGCCGGCCCAGTTGCATCGCGTCCCAGCCGATCGCTGTTGCCGTCGGGTCCATCGTCAACGTGAAATCCAGCGCAACGTTCGATGACTCGAACACGATGTTGTTCTGCGGCAGCCAGTCGAGCTTTGCGTTTGCGCCAACGCGGATATCGATGCGCTGCGTGGCGAGCTTGCCGTTCGCCTTGTACCACTTGGTCGCGCCCGGCGTAGTGATGACCGCGTGCGTTTGCTCGGCCAAGTCGATGTCAATTGCCAGCCGGTCGCCGCCTGCGACGCCGCCCGGCGGATGCACGATTACGGCGTGGCAGATCGTTTCGCCTTCCGGGTACAGGGGCCGTTGCATGCGCAGTGGGCCGACGTGTTTCCGATGCGTGAGCGCGGTTCGCCCCGAAGGCTGATGCGTGAAGCCGAGTTCGAGCCTGCCATGCCACTCGTCGGAATCGGGGGCTGTAGCTGGCAGTAGGGCGGCTATAGGTTCGTGATGCATGAGGCTTTAGGGATCGGAGCGAATCGCCATGTTACGGCGAACGTCAGACCGCGATCAACTCCCGCACGCCTTCCGCTTCCATATCCGCGCCCGCCCCACCGGCTACGATCTCGCCTCGGCTCATCACCCAGTAGCGGTCAGCCAGTTCGCGAGCGAAGTCGTAATACTGTTCAACGAGCAGCACCGTCATGCCCATTTCATCGACGAGTTGACGCAACGTGCGCCCGATATCCTGGATGATGGACGGTTGAATGCCTTCGGTGGGTTCATCGAGAATGAGCAGTTGCGGTTCACTCATGAGCGCCCGGCCGATGGCAAGTTGCTGTTGCTGGCCGCCCGACAGATCGCCACCGCGCCGGCTTTTCATTTCCTTGAGCACCGGGAACAGGTCGTAGATCCGGTCCGGTACTTTCGATGGCGACTTGCGGCTCGCCGCGCCCACCAGCAGGTTTTCTTCTACGGTCAGGCGGCCGAAGATGTCGCGTCCTTGCGGTACGTAAGCGAGGCCACTTGAGACACGCTTGTAAGTGGGCATCGATGAGATCTTGGCGCCGCGCCAGGCGATCGTGCCGCTTTTGGTGGGCACCACGCCCATTAAACAGCGCAGCAGGGTTGTCTTGCCCACGCCGTTGCGGCCCAGCAGCACCGTGAGTTTTCCGTCAGGCACGGTCATCTTCACATCACGCAGGATGTGGCTGCCGCCGTAAAACTGGTTGAGGGAATCGACTTCGAGCATTTGTATTTCCTTTATCGGCCGAGGTACGACTCGATCACTTTCTCGTTGCGCTTTACTTCGTCCAGCGTGCCGTGTGCAAGCACGCTGCCTTCGGCCATCACCGTCACCCGTCCCGTGTCTCCCGAGAGCGCCGCGACGAACTCCATGTCGTGCTCGACCACCATCATCGAACACGTGCCGCGCAGTTTATTCAGCAACTCCGCGAGCTGCATGGTTTCATGGTCCGTCATGCCGGCAGCGGGTTCGTCGAGGAGTAGCAAGGCCGGTTGCTGCATCAGCAACATGCCGATCTCCAGCCGCTGCTTCTGCCCGTGCGAGAGCTCGCCTGCGAAACGCGTGGCATCGGCTTCAAGGTGGATGAGCTCCAGCGTCTCTTCGATCCTTGCTTGGGCCTGACGGTCGAGCTTCGATCTGAGCGAGGCTAACCACCCCTTGTCGGTTTTCATCGCGAGTTCGAGGTTCTCCCACACCGGATGATTCTCGAACACGGTCGGCTTCTGGAATTTCCTTCCGATACCCGTGCGCGCAATCACCGGCTCCGACATGCGCGTCAGGTCAAACGTCTGGCCCAGAAACACCTTGCCCGAATCGGGTCGGGTTTTACCGGTAATCACGTCCATCATCGTGGTCTTGCCCGCGCCATTCGGTCCGATCACGCAGCGCAGTTCGCCCACATCGATGGATAACGTCAGCTTGTTCAGCGCCCGGAAACCATCGAAGCTTACGGTCACGTCTTCCAGATACAGGATCGTGCCGTGCGAGACATCGATCTCGCCCGGTTCCAGCACGTGGCCAAGACCCGTGATGCCGTTCTGGTTGCGCTCGCTCTTCTCGTTCATCTCCGGCAGCGGCGGCAAGTCCACGATCAATGCGTTGTACGTGTTAGGCGAGGTGAATGATGTGTTCAATGTGAATGTCCTCCCGCTTTCTTCTTACGCAATGCCATATCGATCAGACCCATGATGCCGTTGGGTAGCAACAAGGGCACCAGCGTAAAGATCAGGCCCAGGAAGAACAGCCAGTACTCAGGGAAGTTCGCCGTAAAAAAGCTCTTCGCACCGTTCACCGCGAACGCGCCGATAATCGGCCCGATCAACGTCCCCCGTCCCCCCACGGCCACCCAGATCGCCATCTCGATGGAGTTGCCCGGCGACATCTCGTTCGGGTTGATGATGCCCACCTGCGGCACGTACAACGCGCCTGCAATGCCGCACAGAATCGCCGACACGGTCCAGATAAAGAGCTTGTAAGAGAGCGGGCTGTAACCGAGGAACATCAATCGAGCTTCACCATCGCGCACGCCCGTCACCACACGCCCGAGCTTCGATGTCACAATCGCCCGCGCCGCGATAAACGCCAGAATCAACACGCCCAGCGTCATGAGGAACAACACGGTGCGCGTACTGGCCGATGTAATCGGAAACCCCGCGATGCGCTTGAAATCGGTAAAACCGTTATTGCCGCCGAAGCCTGTTTCGTTGCGATAGAAGAGCAGCATCGCGGCGAACGTCATCGCCTGCGTGATGATCGACAGGTACACGCCTTTGACACGCGAGCGGAACGTGAAGAAGCCGAACACCCAGGCGAGCACGCCGGGCACGAGTATCACCAGCGACAGCGCATACCAGAGGTGTTCAGTGCCCTGCCAGTACCACGGCAGCTTGTGCCAGTCGAGGAACACCATGAAGTCCGGCAGATCGCTCTGATAGTTCCCCTCGCGGCCAATCGAGCGCATCAGGTACATGCCCATCGCGTATCCGCCGAGTGCGAAGAACAGGGCGTGGCCCAAGCTCAGGATGCCGCAATAACCCCAGACGAGATCAAGCGCAAGCGCGCCGATCGCGTAGCACATGAGCTTGCCGACAAGCGTCATCGAATAGGCGCTTAGGTGGAACGTGCTCGATTTCGGCAGCACGAGCGCGGCGATGGGTACGCAGATACCCATCGCGATCACGAACGCAATCAGCGCAATCCAGCCGCTGCGGGGAAGGAGCGCGGCACGCGGCGGCAGGCCCAAAGCAAAACCTTCGCGCCTGGCTTGCTCATCGGGTTGCGGTGCAACATCGAGATTCGCTGAGACGTTGGGTGTAGTCATCTCAAACCTCGGCGCTACGGCCCTTCAGGGCGAACATGCCCTGAGGACGCTTCTGGATGAACAACACGATCAGCACGAGCACCGCGATCTTCGCGAGCACCGCACCCCAGAACGGCTCGATTGTCTTGCTGACCAGCCCCAGTCCGAACCCGCCGATTACCGTTCCCGCGAGTTGCCCGACGCCACCCAGCACCACCGTCATGAATGAATCGATGATGTAGCTCTGCCCCAGATCCGGCCCGATATTGCCGATCTGCGAGAGCGCGCAACCGCCCAGTCCCGCGATGCCTGCGCCGAATGCGAAGGCGTATGAATCCACGCGTGCTGTCTTTACGCCGACGCACGCGGCCATCCGGCGGTTCTGAGTCACGGCGCGCACGAACAGGCCTAAGCGCGTCTTGGTGAGCACGACCCACGCGAGCAGCACGACAACGAGCGAGAAGCCGAGAATGGTCAGGCGGTTGTAAGGCAATATAAGGTTCTGCATGATGGAGACACCGCCGCTCATCCACGAGGGGTTCGTCACCTGCACGTTCTGCGCGCCGAAGATCGTTCGGGTGGCCTGAATCAGGATCAGGCTGATGCCGAACGTGGTCAGGAGCGTCTCAAGTGGACGGCCGTAGAGATGTTTCAACACCAGCCGTTCCAGCACGATGCCAACGACCGCAGCCGCTGCAAACGACACTGGCACCGCGAACAGCGGATACCAGTTGAACGCACCCGGTGCGTAGTGCTGGACGAGATTCTGGACCACGTACGTGGCATAGGCGCCGATCATGAGAAACTCGCCGTGCGCCATGTTGATCACGCCGATCAGACCGTACGTAATCGCGAGGCCCAGTGCCGCGAGCAAGAGCACGCTGCCCAGCGACAGACCCGCGAAGATCGTGCCGACAATCTCGCCGCGCCGCTGAATCGAATTCAGTTCTTCAATACCTGCTTGCGCTGCGGCACGCACGCGTTCATCGGGCTCGTTAAACGTACCGTCCGCGTTCTTGACCACGATCGGGCGCAGCAGTTCGTTCATATCGAGGTCGTGACGCGCGGCAACCAGTTGCACGGCTTCGAGGCGCTTGTTCGGATCGGTATCGTGTAAGGCGGTCGTGGCCCAGAGCGTATCGAGACGTTTTTTAAGTGCTGGATCGGTTTCCTTGGCGCGGGCTTTATCGACTAAAGGTTTGATCGAGGGATCCGCGTTCTTGAGCAATTCATCGATGGCAGCACGCCGTGTGGCGATATCAGGTGACGCCAGTTGCAAGCCCGACACCGCGCCCGATACCTTTGAGCGCAGCAGATTGTTTAGGGTGACGGGTTGCGCATCGGGCGCTTCCACGATCTTGTTGGTGAGCGGATCCTTGTTGCCGTCGTCGGTCTGGATCAGCACTTTGCCCGCGTCGGTGGCGACCAAAGAACCATCGGAGAGCGCGTTGAGCACGGCGATTGAAGGGGCATCGGCGTTGGCGATGAGCTTGTCGACGGCAGCGGACTTGGCGTCGAAGTCATCGGCCGCGAGCGGCGCGAGATCGTCGGTGGTGAGGGCCGCAAAGGCCATCAACGGCATGCAGGCAATCAGGATTGCGCAGAGGCCACGGCGAGCGAAGCGAAGCATCGAATCAGTCATGAAGGGCCTGTCAGG
>NZ_LMUF01000042.1:18417-71972 GCF_009766085.1 Burkholderia sp. S171
CTTGGCGATGAGCTTGTCGACGGCAGCGGACTTGGCGTCGAAGTCATCGGCCGCGAGCGGCGCGAGATCGTCGGCGGTGAGGGCCGCAAAGGCCACCAAAGGCATGCAGGCAATCAGGATTGCGCAGAGGCCACGGCGAGCGAAGCGAAGCATCGAATCAGTCATGAAGGGCCTGTCAGGTAGAGCGCAGTGCGGGGCGGCTTGGTGCGTTGCATGTCACGTGTCGCCCGGACTCGTACGAACCGCCGCGGGATTCTTGTGCTTGAGTGCGCGGCGGTTCGATGTTTCAACGTTCGTAGCTAGTACTTACTAAGGCTTAAGCTTAAGCTTAAGCCCAAGCCCAAGCCTTTAAGCCACGCGTCGACGGCGCAGGAAATCCGGAATCGAGCTCACCACGTCCGGCTTGCCTTCGTTGCCCGGAATGTACGGACTCCACGGTTGCGCGCGAATGGCCGTCTTCGTGCGCCACACGACGTTGAACTGGCCGTCAGCGCGCACTTCACCGATCATGACCGGCTTGTGCAGGTGGTGGTTACCGTCCATCTCAAGCGTGAAGCCCGACGGTGCTGCGAACTTCTGGCCGACCATCGCCACGCGGATCTTGTCGACATCGACGCTCTTCGCTTTCTCGGCCGCCTGCTTCCACATGTGGATGCCAACAAAGGTCGCTTCCATCGGATCGTTCGTCACGCGCTTGTCGCCACCGGGCAGGTTGTTCTTCTTGACCCAGTCGGCGAACATCGCCTTGAACTTCGTGTTCTCCGGGTTCTTCAGCGACATGAAGTAATTCCACGCGGCGAGATTGCCCACCAGCGGTTTGGTATCGATGCCGCGCAGTTCCTCTTCACCCACCGAGAACGCGACGACCGGTACGTCCGTGGCCTTGAGCCCCTGATTGCCGAGTTCTTTATAGAACGGCACGTTCGAGTCGCCGTTCACCGTCGAGATCACGCAGGTCTTGCCGCCTTGGGAGAACGTCTTGATGTTCGCGACAATCGTCTGATAATCCGCGTGACCGAACGGTGTGTAGACCTCCTGAATATCGTCATCCTTCACGCCCTTCGAGTGCAGGAACGAGCGCAGGATCTTGTTGGTCGTGCGCGGATAGACGTAGTCGGTGCCCAGCAGAAAGAAGCGCTTGGCGGCCCCGCCTTCCTTGCTCATCAGGTATTCGGTCGCAGGAATCGCTTGCTGATTCGGCGCGGCGCCCGTGTAGAACACGTTCTTCGACATCTCTTCACCCTCGTACTGCACCGGGTAGAAGAGCAAGCCATTGAGTTCCTCGAACACCGGCAGCACCGATTTACGCGAGACAGACGTCCAGCAGCCGAAGGTCACCGCCACCTTGTCTTGCGAGATCAGTTGACGCGCTTTCTCGGCGAACAGCGGCCAGTTCGAGGCAGGGTCGACCACCACCGGTTCCAGTTGACGGCCAAGCACGCCGCCGCTTGCATTGATCTGCGCAATGGTCATCAGCGCCGTGTCTTTAAGCGACGTTTCCGAGATCGCCATCGTGCCGGACAGGGAATGCAGTACACCCACTTTGATGGGGCCTTTGTCGCTTTGAGCGAAAGCCGAAGGGATCTTTCCAACTACGCCTGCAACCCCCGCTGCCGATGCGACCTTCAGGAACTCACGCTTTTTCATTGACCGTCCTTAACCAGAATGTAAGTTGGATTTAGTCTTGTATCCAAGACGGAATACCATTTGCAAATTCTGGGCCAAGGACGCGGAAGCCTTTGTAGAAAAGGCTTTCCGGGTATTCGTCAGTCAATCACAGGCCGGTTGATTGACTGGGCGCGGTGCGTGCACGCTCAAAACTGGTGCGGTGTGCACGCTTTCGGAGGCACACTACGAATCATCCTGACTGGCGTAACGTTCGCGTGCGGAATGGAGCATGTAAAGCGTGATGCGCTTCACTTCGGCCTGGCTCTCCGCAATGTGCGCGCGGATCATCTCTTGTGCGCCGGAGACGTTTTTGGCGAAGATCGCCGAGAGGATTTCGCCATGCTCCCGATAGGTGGCATCGATACGGGGGGCCTTCGTAAAATCCAGCCGACGGATGATCCGGATGCGCTCAGTTACGTCCTGATGAATGCGCGCCATTTCGTCGTTGCCGACTGCCGCGACAATGCGGGTGTGAAACGCTTCGTCGAGCGCTGCCACCACGGTCGAGTCAGTGAGGTAGTCCTCGGCCGGCACACACCATGTCTCGCGTAACGTATCAAGCCTGTCCATTGCATCGAGAGCCACGACCCGGGCAATAGCGGACGTCTCCATCATGACTCGCACTTCGTACAGGTCTTCGAAGTATTTGAAGTCGAAAGCGCGTACCTGCCAGCCGCTTTTAAAATGCACTTCGACGTATCCTTCACGCTGCAGCCAGAAGAGCGCCTGACGAACCGGCGTCCGGCTCACCTGCATGCGCGTAGCAATGTCGCCTTCGCTGAACTTGTCGCCCGGCAGCAGCCGGAAATCGAAAATATCGGCCTTCAGTTGCGTATAGATTTGTGCCGCGAGATTGCTGGCACTTTTCGCCGGACCCGCGGGCGTCTTCATATCCACCATGTGCTTTTCCAACCGATGTAAACCGATTATTCGAGTGAGACCAAAGGATCCCCGGCGTTGATCATCATACCGGGCTTGCAGTGGAATATTCCCACGATGCCGTCGTGCGGCGCCGCGACATGAAACTCCATTTTCATTGCTTCAAGGATCAAAAGAGGGTCGCCGGCGTTCACACGCGAGCCGGGGTCCGCCATGAGCTTCCACACGTTGCCCGTGATATCGGCCGATACAACAAAGCCTGATAGCTCGGCAACTTCGATCAATTCCCCGGCAGTTTCGGTTACGGCCGATACGCGATTGTCGGCCGCAGTATCGGTCGCCCAATGCGCGACCTCTGCGTCAAATGCGAGTTTCTGCGCGGCCCAGAACACTTCAAGTTCCGGCGCGATACTTTCAAGGAAAGCGTTGTATGCGCCGAGATCAAACACCTCCTCTTCTATCCGGACACCATACCGCCCTTCCCTAAAGTCGTCTCTCAGTACATCGAGCTCGCTCTCGCTCACCGGATAAAATCGCACTTGATCGAAGAATCTGAGCAGCCAGGGTTTGGCATCGACAAACATCTCGTTCTTGAGGAACTTGTTCCAGATGGGCAACGTGCGTCCGACCAGTTGATAGCCGCCTGGTGAATCCATTCCGTAGATGCACATATAGACGCCGCCGATGCCCACCGTGCCCTCGGCGGTGTACGTACGCGCCGGGTTGTACTTGGACGTCACCAGGCGATGCCGCGGGTCAACAGGGACGGCACAAGGAGCGCCCAGGTACACGTCGCCTAGCCCGAGAACCATGTAGCTGGTTTCGAAAATGGTATCGCTGACCGCATTGCTCGATTCCAGGCCATTGATGCGCCGGATGAACTCGGTATTACTGGGCAACCAAGGGGCCGTGTCACGCACCGATTGCCGATAACGTGCGACTGCATCGAGTGTCGCGGAGTCCTCATAAGCCATTGGCAAGTAGACGACACGGCTAGGCACCGTCATGGTGGAGATCCCGGCAAGCGTTGCATCTGTAGCGGCAAGGGCATCAACGAGAGCCCGTTGATGGATCACCCGGCTGTCGAAACGTACCTGCAAGGAACGTACGCCGGGGGAGAGTTCACACACGCCCTTCACCGGACTATTTTCCAAGGCCTCCATCAGCGCGTGAATGCGAAAACGGTGATTGAGATCGAGAACGTTCTCACCGTATTCGATCAGGATGTACTTGTCGCCTGCTTGGCGCAAGACTGTCTTGGGACGCTCGCCTGACGCGGTTATCTCAAACAGGATTGGTGAACCGCGCTCAGAGCTCGCATCTGGGAGTGCCAGGACCGACGCATCCCATCCCGCGATAAAGGCGTCCTGCGCCTGCTCCAATGCGAGTGCATCATCGAACGTCATTTCACGAAAGCGAATCTTGTCACCTGGCTTGACCTGCCCCACCTTCCACAATTCAGCCTTGGCGATTGTCACGGCACAAACGAATCCGCCAAGGCTCGGGCCATCCCGGGTCAGGATCACCGGCATGTCGCCCGTGAAATTGACACTGCCAATTGCGTACTCGCAGTCGTGCACGTTCGACGGATGCAGCCCCGCTTCGCCACCGTCGGAACGCGTCCATTGAGGCTTCGGCCCGTTCAGCCGGATACCCAGACGGTTCGAGTTGTAGTGGACGTCCCACTCGCTTGCAAAGAACGTCTCGATTGATTCAGCCGTGAAGAAGTCAGGCGCACCATGCGGGCCGTATAGGGCTCCGATCTCCCAAGTACGTCCGTAGCGGGGTATGAGAGCATCAGGCAGCGCCGCGGGAGCGTACAGAGGCGCCAGGTCAGCCATCGCAGGCAGACTTGGATCTGCTATCCCCAAGACGTCTGCCGGACGCAATGTCCGGCCGGCATGGCCGCCAAATTTCCCAAGCGCGAACGTGGCGCGACTACCGAGATACAGCGGAACGTCCAGGCCATTACGCACCGCGAGATAGGTCCGGCATCCGCTAGTCGCTTTGCCAATACGCAGGGTCTGCCCTGCTTTGATATCGATAGGTATCCAGAACAATACCGGTTCGCCGTCCAGCGTCACATCGGTCGGCGCACCGGTCAAGGCAATGATCGTGTCGCAATGAAATCGCAGCGTGGGTCCAAGCACCGTCGTTTCAATGCCCGCAGCATGCGGCTGATTACCGACGATCCGGTTAGCCAGCCTGAACGCCCAGTCGTCCATTGGCCCCGACGGTGGCACGCCGATATCCCAATACCCTACGCGGCCGGGATAGTCCTGGACAGAGGTATAGGTACCCGCCTCCATCACCTCGATTGCGCTAGGCCGATACTCAAACGCGTCGAGAAAACGCGTTGAGACATCGCCTGCCCGAAAGCCGTCGCTTGCCACCACTTGCCGCAAGTAATCCAGATTTGTGGCTATACCGGCCAGCCGTGTTTCGGCGAGTGCGCGGGTCATCGCCGCAATGGCCGCCGTGCGATTGGCGCCGTGCACAATGAGCTTCGCGATCATGGGGTCGTAGTGAGCGGACACCTCCGTCCCGGTTTCGACCCAGCCATCCACGCGGATATCAGGAGGGAAGCTGACTTCGGTCAGCGTGCCGGGACTCGGCGCAAAGTTACGTAAAGCATTCTCCGCGTACACCCGCACTTCAATTGCCGCCCCATGCGGGATGATGGGACGATCCAGCGAGGGCGGACTACCGGCCGCGGTCAGGATCATCCACTCAACCAGGTCGATGCCGGTCACGCTTTCGGTGATCGCATGTTCGACCTGCAATCGCGTGTTGACTTCGAGAAAGTAGAACGCCTCCTGAGGCGCGTCATAAATAAACTCGACCGTACCGGCCGATCGATAAGAAACCAAGCGGCCCAAATTCTCAGCCGCGGCCCACAGCCGTCGCCGAACTGTATCCGATAAATTCGGCGCAGGTGTTTCCTCGACGACCTTTTGATTTCGCCTTTGCAAAGAGCAATCTCGTTCACCCAGCGCGACGACATTACCCTGACCATCCCCGAAGATTTGCACTTCAACATGACGAGCATGGTCAACGAAGCGCTCGACAAACACGCCAGCGTTTGCGAAAAACGACTGTCCCAAACGCTTGACTGACTCGAACGCGGCAATCAACTCGCCTTCGTCATTGCATCGCGTGAGACCGATGCCACCGCCCCCAGCCGTACTTTTCAGCATGACGGGGTAACCGATTCTGGCTGCCTCTTGTTGTGCGTCCGACACGTCCGCAAGCAGACCAGACCCTGGGGTTAGCGGTACACCGGCCAGTTCCGCGAGTTCACGAGCGGCATGCTTCAGCCCAAACTGTTCCATTTGCTGCGGGGTCGGCCCCACGAACGCAAAACCTTCCGCCTCGCAGCGCGCCGCAAACTCAGCGTTCTCTGACAAAAAACCGTAGCCCGGAATGATCGCCTGAGCACCGCTTCGCTTCGCCGCATTAATGATGAGATCCGCCCGCAGATAGCTTTCGGCCGCGGTGTGACCGCCAAGCGAAATTGCAACGTCGGCAGAAGAGACATGAAGGCTATTGCGGTCGGCGTCCGAGTAGACGGCAACCGAGCGTATGTTCATGCGTCTTAGCGTGCGCGCAATACGACAGGCTATCTCGCCGCGATTAGCGATCAATACGGTGTGGAACATGGACGTCCCTGATCAGGAGTGGGATGCTGCGGTCGCCCTGCTTTTGTCGGCGAGGTAGTTCGCCCAACCGCCGAACCCGGTGATGTCGACGGCCTGGTCCAGTCCGGCGGACTCACAGATGAAGCCTTTGACATCGGTTCCATCGGCAAGCCTGACGGTACCTATTCCCAAGGGTGCGGCGACGCCTGCCACAAAGGAACCGAACTCGGTAATGGGCATGTCCCATAGTTCAAGCTGGATGGGTGCACCGCTATCGGAACGCATTAAACCGGGCTTAGGCGGTGTTGTATTGGCCAACGCAAACAGTTGGTAGTTAGACGCGGTAGTCGTGCTTGCAACGAATCGCGCGCCGCGACTAAGCAACTCATGATTGAGCGGCATTCCACGCAGATGTGCGCCCACAACCGCGACGCGGATCGTATTTACGTTCGCCGGTGCGGTGCCATGCGCTGACAACGTTGCATCCTCAAGATTCACTGCAAGGCCCGTCGCACCGCGCGTTAGACCTGTGCTGTTATGCCACTGCTCGGCGAACGCGGCGAGTCCGCGCTCCTGCCACGCGTCGCCGATAAACGTAATGCCGAACGGCAAACCATCCTCGCGAATACTGGCCGGTACCGAAACCGCGCTCCAATCAAGCAAGTTGACGAAGTTGGTGTATTTGCCCAGGTTGCTGTTCAAACGCACGGGATCCGCCTGGACATCGGCTATTCGATAATGCGTGGGAGCCGTCGGCACAAGCATGGCGTCGAACCCGACAAGCAGTGCGTCGGCGCGGCGTTTGAAATCGGCGAGCTTATAGACGCCGTCGAAAGCGTCTGCGGCGGAAAACTCCGTGGCCTTGAAAATGATGTCGCGCACGACCGGATGGATATCGGCTTCGTGCGTCGTTGCGAACTCGCGAATGGCGGCGAAGCGTTCCGCGACCCAGGGGCCGTCGTATAGCAACGCAGCGACTTCGTCGAACAGCGCGAAGTCGATCGGCACACAGGTCGCACCTCGTGCCTCAAGCTGTCCGATGGCAACCTGAAAGGCTTGCGAGGCGAAATCATCGCCAAAAAATTCGGGGTGTGCTGGAATGGCGATGCGCGGAGCCGCCGGCATGCGCCAATCGCGCGACGCTTCCGGTGCGGCACGCGAAAGGCCATCTTCAAGATCGATGACAGCCGCCACGTCATACACGGACACCGCGTCACCCATGGTCATCGCGAACACGGATACACAATCCAACGTACGGCACGCAGGTACGACGCCGGTGTTGCTGAACGCGCCGCGCGTGGGTTTGATGCCGACAATGTTGTTCAACCCAGCGGGCACCCGTCCAGAGCCCGCCGTGTCGGTTCCCAGCGCGAAAGGTACAAGACCGCGTGCCACGACCGAAGCCGAGCCAGAACTCGACCCTCCTGACACAAAGGCGGCGTTAAACGTATTAGTTGGTACTCCGTAGGGTGACCGCACACCCACAAGACCCGTTGCAAACTGGTCGAGGTTGGTCTTCCCAATGATGATCGCACCGGCATCGGCCAAACGCCGAACGCTGGTTGCATCCTTGTCCGGTAAATAGGCGAACGCGGGACAAGCGGCAGTTGTCTCGAAGCCTTCCGCGTCGATGTTGTCTTTCGCCGCGAACGGGACACCGTACAACGGGAGACGGGCCATATCGCCGCCAACGGCATCAAGCTTCTGAGCGAGCGTGGTCAGGCGAGCGTCCAGCCCGGCGGCGGACACGATGGAAATCCAGGCTGGGTCATCAGCAGACAGCGACGCCCTGAGTTCGTGTAGGAGGTCCGATGGCTTGGCACCGGTTCCGTATGCACGCTTCCAGTCGGGAATAGTCCATCCGAGCATCTGGTATTTCCTCTTGTGTACAAGTTTCAAACTTCATATACAAGAGTTGTGCCAATGGCAGGGAAGCCTTTACCGATCGGCTTTCGACAGGTTTTTAAAGCGCATTGGCAGCCTGCCCGGCAGCCGCAGAATGCCCTGAAGTGGCGCTGAACGAGCGGAGATTGGGCGGCCTCGCACCAGTAGCGAGCCTGCCCGGCCTCTGGCGTGAGCGCGCGTTATTCGGTCAATCCCGAAGCCTCTTATACGTCGTGAGGGTCGGGAAAACCCGGTTTTAATGGGCGAGTAATGTCCGCAATAACGAAGCATCGAGTATTACCCCAGCCGATCATCGCCATAACGAATATCGATTGTTGTTGATCTGGAACTTTCTCGTTCCTAAGATGGTTTAACCGTAAAAAATCGATAACACGGAGACATTGACTATGGATGCGCAGGCGAAGCCCGAACGGGCAATCAGGACAGTAGAAGATGCGATTCGCCTGGTGGAGGCGAGTCGGCTGACACATATTAAAGTCGGCCTGTCCGATATCGATGGCATTCTGCGCGGAAAATATCTGCGTAAGGATAAGTTCCTCGGGGCACTGCGTGCGGGTTTTGCTTTCTGCAATGTCGTACTGGGTTGGGACTCAGACGACCAAATGTACGACAACGCCAAATACACCGGCTGGCACACCGCTTACCCGGACGCCATGGTGCGCATCGTTCCGGAGAGCTGCCGGCGTTTGCCGCTTGAACAAGGCGACGGCGAAGATATGCTGTTCTTCCTCGCCGAGTTTGTTGGGGATGCCGAAGCAATTTGCCCACGGGGTTTATTGCAACGTGTATTGAAGCGCGCAAGCGACATGGGGTTCGAGGTCTCTGCCGCACTTGAATATGAATTTTTCATGTTCGAGGAAACACCGCATTCGGTGCGTGAGAAAAATTACCGCGACCTGAAGAACTGGACGCCGGGAAATTTTGGCTACTCAGTGCTGCGCAGTACGGTCGAAGGCGATTTTTATCGGCAACTGCTCGACATGTGCGAGCAGATGGACATGCCGATCGAGGGCTTGCATACCGAAACCGGTCCCGGTGTGCTCGAGGCGGCGTTAGCGGTCGACGGTGCGGCCGAGATGGCGGACAAGGCAATGTTGTTCAAGACCTTTACCAAGGCGCTGGCTCAGAAGAACAATCTGATGGCGACCTTTATGGCGAAGTGGTCGCATGACCACCCGGGACAAAGCGGTCATATCCACTTGTCCTTGCGCGAGGCGAGCACCGGCAAGTCGGCATTTTACGACGAAAGCCGTCCTTACAATATGAGCGCCAAGCAGGCCAGCTTCATGGCGGGCGTGCAACGCTACCTGCCCGAATTCATGTCGATGTTCGCGCAGACCGTCAATAGCTACTCGCGGTTGGTGCCGGGCTACTGGGCGCCGCTCGATGCAACGTGGGGCGTTGAGAACCGGACCACGGCCTTACGCCTGATCCCGGGTTCGGAGAAATCGCAGCGCGTTGAAGTTCGCATCGGTTCCGCTGACGCTAATCCCTACATTGCATTGGCCGCGGCGTTGGGTGCCGGCTTGCACGGCATCGAACAGGGCCTGGATCCAGGGCAGATTGTCGAGGGCAACGCCTATACGCAGGAATTCCCCGCCCATCTGAAATTGCCTTGCACCTTGTGGGATTCCGCTCAGCGACTGCGCCATTCCGAAGCCGCGAAGACCTTGTTCGGCGAAGCATTTGTCGAGCATTTTGTCGCGACCCGCGAATGGGAAGAACGACAGTTCCGTCGGCATGTAACCGATTGGGAATTGGCCCGCTATTTCGAAATTATTTGAGTCTATAAGTCCAAGCCCACTACGATGAAAGATGAACTGATTACCATTAGTCCGATCGACGGCAGCGAATTCGTGCGCCGCCCTTATGCGAGCGAGTCGCAGATCGAGCAGACGCTACAGCGCGCGAAAACTGCCCAGAAGGCGTGGGCTGCACGACCGCTGTCCCAGCGACTGGCGCTGGTTGGCCGTGCCGTCGAACACTTCGTCCAAAACAAGGCAACCATCGCCGAGGCGATTACGCGTCAGATGGGACGCCCGTTGCGCTACACCGGCGGCGAAGTGGACGGCTTTGCCTCACGTGCACGCCATATGATGGCGATCGCAGAAGATGCGTTGAAGCTCGTGCAGGTGGAACCGCAGGACGGCTTTACGCGCTTCATTTCACGTGAGCCGGTGGGCGTAGTGCTCACCATCGCGCCGTGGAATTACCCCTTGCTGACGGCAGTCAACAGTATCGTCCCGGCGTTACTGGCGGGAAATTCCGTCATTCTTAAGCACTCCGACCAAACGCCGTTGTGTGCCGAACTCATTCATCAGGCCTTCGTCCAGGCCGAACTGCCCGAGGGTGTGTTCCAGTACTTGCATGTGGATCATGAGCGTGTGCGTCGTCTGATACACGCGAACGAGATCGGCTTTGTCTGTTTCACCGGTTCGGTGGGCGGAGGCCGCATAGTCGAGGAAGCGGCAGCCGGACGATTTATTGGCGTTGGGCTGGAGTTGGGCGGTAATGATCCGGCCTACGTGCGAAGCGATGCGAATATCGACTATGCCGTGGAGACGCTGGTCGACGGTGCCTTCTTTAATTCGGGCCAGTCATGCTGCGGTATCCAAAGAATTTATGTGGCTCAGCCTCTGTACAAGGATTTTATCGAGCGTGCCGTGGCGCTGACGAATCAGTATGTGCTGGGCAATCCGCTTGATGCGCAAACCACCCTGGGGCCGGTAGTCCGTACCGCGGCAGCCGAAGGCGTGCGGGCGGTGATCGCCGAGGCACTCGCCAAAGGTGCTAAGAATCTTATCGACGAAAGCCAGTTCGGACTGTCGCGCGTCGGCACGCCTTATGTGGCACCGGGCGTGTTCGTCGATGTCGATCACGGCATGACGCTGATGAACGATGAGTGTTTCGGACCCGTGGTCGGCATCATGCCGGTGTCCGGCGATGAACAAGCAATCGCGCTGATGAACGACAGCCCCTACGGTTTGACGGCCAGTGTGTTTACGAGCGACGAAGAAGCCGCGCTATCGATTGGCAGGCGCGTCGAAACCGGTACGTTCTTCATGAACCGCTGCGACTATCTCGACCCTGCGCTGGCCTGGACCGGGGTGAAGAATACCGGCCGCGGTGCGACCTTGTCGGCGATCGGTTACGAGCACCTGACGCGACCCAAATCTTTTCATCTGAAAACCCGTCTCTGAACGGATCTTCAAAGGAATTTCGCATGTCACTTCCGTCTGCAAACTGGAATTACCCGACCGCAGTCAAGGTCGGCGCAGGACGTATCAGCGAATTGCCGCAATGGTGTAAAAGCCTGGGCATGAACCGGCCGCTGCTGATTACCGACCCGGGTCTGGCGGCATTGCCGCTGATCGGCAGGACCCTGGATAACTGCCGGTCCGCCGGCTTGGCGTGCGGGCTGTTTCACGATATCAAGGGCAATCCGACTGGCAAGAATGTCGGCGATGGCGTGGCAATTTTCAAGGCCGGCGGCCATGACGGGGTGATCGCCTTCGGTGGCGGTTCGGCCCTCGATGCAGCCAAGGCCGTGGCGCTGATGGTTGGGCAGAATCGGCCGTTGTGGGATTTCGAGGATGTTGGCGACAACTATCTGCGCGTGAATGTGGCCGGCATGGCGCCCGTGGTGGCTGTGCCGACTACGGCCGGGACCGGCTCGGAAGTCGGGCGCGCGTCGGTGATCACCGACGATCACGCCCATGTGAAACGGATCATATTCCACGCAAACATGCTGCCCTCGGTCGTGATCCTCGATCCCGAGTTGACGGTCGGCCTGCCGGCCAAGCTGACGGCGGCGACCGGCATGGACGCGCTCTCGCATAACCTCGAAGCCTATTGTTCGCCCTTTTACCATCCGATGGCCACGGGCATCGCGGTCGAAGGTATTCGCCTGATCAAGCAGTTCCTGCCGCGTGCGGTCAAGGATGGCCAGGACCTCGACGCTCGCCTCCAAATGCTGGTGGCGTCGAGCATGGGCGCCACAGCGTTTCAGCGCGGCCTGGGCGCGATGCATGCGCTGGCGCACCCTCTAGGCGCGCTGTATGACGCCCACCACGGCATGCTCAACGCAATCCTGATGCCCTATGTGCTCAAGGCCAACGAATCGGCTATTGCGAACCGGATCGAGCCGCTGGCGCGCTACCTGGAACTCGCGCAGCCGTCGTTCACCTCCTTCCTCGACTGGGTCTTGATGATGCGCGACACACTGGGCATTCCCCATACGTTGAGCGAGATAGGTATCGATGGTCGCGATGCGGCGAAGGTCGGTGACATGGCCGTGGCCGATGGATCGGCAGGGACCAATCCCATTCCGTTTAGCGCCGCCGAGTACAGCCGCATTTTCGTGACTGCGGTAGAAGGCTTGCTGTAACGCCTGGTGGAATGAGTCAGTGTTATCGAGGGGATGGTGTGGCAAGAATCGGGATCGCTGGCTTTTTGCATGAGACGAATACCTTCGCCGCCAGCCGGGCGAGTTTTGCTACGTTCGTCGAAGCGGACGCGTGGCCGGGCTTGCTGGTTGGCGAAGAGATGTTCGGCGCGGTCTCGGGCGTCAATCTCGCCATAGACGGGTTCATACAGGCTGCGCGCCCTTCGCATCAACTGGTCCCGCTATTGTGGGCTTCGGCCAATCCGAGCGGTCCAGTGACGCAGGATGCATTCGAAGCAATTGCCTTCATGCTCGACCGCATGATCCGTGATGCGGGTCCGCTGGACGCGCTGTTTCTCGATCTGCACGGCGCGATGGTGTGTGAGCATCTGGAGGACGGCGAGGGGGAGTTGCTGCGGCGCCTGCGTCAGCGAGTTGGCGGCACCATGCCGATTGTCGCGGCGCTGGATTTTCACGCCAATATCACGCCGGCCATGATCGAACATGCCAGCGGTTTGGTCACTTACCGCAGCTATCCGCATGTCGACATGGCGCAGACGGGGCAGCGTGCCCACGTGTTGATTGACCGGTTGCTCACTGGAGAAGTACTGCACAAGGGCTATCGCCAAATCCCTTTTCTGATTCCGATGCCTTGGCAAAGCACCTTGAGCGAACCGATGCGTAGTCTTGTGGCGCTGGGTGAATCGCTGGCATCGGAAAACGTTTTTGCGGTCGACTTCGTGCCGGGTTTTCCGCTTGCCGATATCCACCATAGCGGCCCCAGCGTGATCGCCTACGGCACTGACCCGATTGCGGTCGAGGCGGCGGTCGACTCCTTGACACAGGCTGTTCTGGCTAGGCGAGCTGATTTCGGCGGGCGGCTCCACGCGCCGGCCGACGCGGTTGCGCATGCGCTTGAGCGGGGGCTGCGATCTGCGGGCGGCACGATCATCCTCGCCGATACCCAGGACAATCCGGGCGGCGGCGGTGGCGGCGATACAACCGATCTCCTGCACGAACTGCTTCGACAAAAAGCGCAGCGGGTTTGCGCCGGGGTCGTGTGCGATGCGGGGTTTGTCGAAGCGGCCACGCATGCGGGAATCGGCGCCGTTATCTATGACCCGCTGGGCGGGGTCGGCGGAATAGGAGCTGGGCCGTTGCACGCGCCATTCGAAGTGCTGGCGCTGGGGAGCGGCCGTTTCATCGGCACAGGGCCGTTCTACCTTGGTTGCCACATGGATTTGGGCGCAATGGCCCGGGTGCGATGCGGCGGCCCGCACGGCATTGAGATCGTGGTGTCGAGCCGCAAACAGCAAGCTGCCGATCAAGCCATGTTCCGCCATGTCGGCGCCCTTCCCGCCGACTATCGCATCCTGGTTCTAAAGAGCTCGGTACATTTCCGGGCCGACTTTGCCGCGCTGGCAGACGAGATTCTGGTGGTGGCCGCGCCCGGTATTAACGTCGCGGATTTGCGCCAGTTGCATTATGAAAAATTGCGGCCCGGCGTCACGCTGCTCTGAAGCTAGCTCTACCCTTAGCTCTGAAGTTGGCTCGTCCCGTCAGCCCAACACAATCGATGGCAGCAGCCATGGCGCGTTCGCCTCGATGATCGGCAAGAAGCGGCTTTTCAGCAATTGCACGCTGTCCTCGGCGAGTTGCTGCGGCAGCAAGCCAAGGTCATCTTGACGGGCGACCATGGTGAGTTCACGGAAGAACTCCTCACCGGGAATCGGGAACAGGCGAAACGCGTCGGAAAATTGATTGTCCGGGGCCAAGCCCGACTGCAACAAGCACAACGGCGTGGTAATGGTCCAGCCGGCATTGGCCATCACCATGGACATGATCGCGAACGTGTTGTCGAGCTGCAGACGAAGGGGTGGTTGAATCCCCCATTTCTCCAACTGGGTTTCAATGCTGCGGCCAATGACGGTTGTATTGCTATAGCGAATGAAGTCGCCGCTGACCAACAGGTTGCGCAGCGAGGGCACCGGTCCTTTGAAGCCGCCGGGCAAAACCAGCACGAAGGGTTCGCGCAAGATGCGCTGGCGATACAGCAACGGGTTCTTTAACACGACGTCATCGGAGATGATGATGTCGACCCGTCTGGATAACAATGCATCAGCGTGCTGATGCGATTGCCCGGTCACCATCGACCAGTTGGCGGTGCGCAGCCGTATCGCGGTCAGCAGATCGGCGCCGATGCTGGTGGCCATGGAATCGACCAGTGCAATACGAATATGCTTGAGGGGTTCACCGAGAGGCTTGCGGAACTCCTGACTCAAGTGCCTGGCGTCATCCAGCAGCGTGCAGGCGCGGTTGTAGAACTGGCGCCCCACGGGTGTCAGCATTGGGGGCCGCTGCGAGCGATCCAGCAATTGCAGATTGAGTGTTTGTTCCAGGTTCGACAGCGTTTGAGAGACTGAGGATTGCGTAATGCTGAGTCGTTGACCAGCCGCTGTCATGCCGCCGGATTCGACGACAAGCACGAAGACTTCCAGCGCCTTCAGATCGAAAGAAATGCCATTTTGCATAAGACCGGCTGATTAGCCGCAGCGGGAAGTGGCCGGAAACGCGAGGGTCGCGCAATACATCGGCGTAGTGTACCCGCTGCTTTCGGCGGTGCAAATCGGCGGTGCGAAAAGCGCTGCTAAACCCGGGTAAATGCGTACATGACCATGTTGTCTGTCGCCACTTGATCTGCTTCATATCAAGCTTTCCGCATGCGACGGCCATGGTCTTGTCACGCACTCAACAATGCTCCAACGCGTTCGAGAAGTCAGCGGTCTGTCATCCGGATGCTCAAGTCCGATCGAATGCGTCGTCGCAAGACGTGCACCGCCCAAAGAAGAAACGCCCGCCCGAAGGCGGCCGTCGCTCACATCGATGCTTGCACGTGGTTAATACTTGCAAAGACTCGCTAAATCACACGCCCGCGCGCAGCGTCTTTGCCGCGGCGACCATGTTCTTGAGCGCGGGAATCACTTCGTCCCACTGACGCGTCTTCAGGCCGCAATCCGGATTGACCCACAAGCGCTCTGCCGGAATACGCTCGGCCGCTTTGCGCATCAATTGCACAATATGCTCTTGGCTAGGGATATTCGGCGAGTGAATGTCGTACACGCCCGGTCCGATCTCGTTCGGGTAGTTGAAGTTATCGAAGGCATCGAGCAACTCCATGTCCGAACGCGATGTCTCGATCGTGATCACGTCGGCGTCCATATCGGCGATCGACGCGATGATGTCGTTGAACTCCGAATAGCACATATGCGTGTGGATCTGCGTTTCGTCCTGCACGCCGTTCGCCGTGATACGGAACGATTCAACGGCCCACTGCAGGTATTCGTTCCACTGCGACTTGCGCAACGGCAAGCCTTCACGCAATGCTGCCTCGTCGATCTGAATCACGCGCACGCCGGCTTTTTCCAGATCCAGCACTTCTCCGCGGATAGCCAGCGCCAACTGATGGCACGACACCGAACGCGGCTGGTCGTCACGGACGAACGACCAGTTCAGGATGGTAACCGGACCGGTCAGCATGCCCTTCATCGGTTTGGCGGTTTGCGATTGAGCGTACTTGATCCACTCCACGGTCATCGCCTTCGGACGGCTGATGTCGCCGAAAAGGATAGGCGGCTTCACGCAGCGCGAACCGTAGGACTGCACCCAACCAAACTGGCTGAACGCGTAACCGTCGAGCTGCTCACCGAAGTACTCGACCATGTCGTTGCGTTCGGCTTCGCCGTGCACGAGTACATCCAGCCCCAGCGCTTCCTGTTCACGCACGCTCCGCGTGATCTCGCTGTGCATGACGGCCTTGTAGCCGGCGTCGTCCAGTTCACCGGACTTGAACTGGCTGCGCGCCTGACGAATCTCCGCGGTCTGCGGGAACGAGCCGATAGTCGTCGTCGGGTACGCCGGCAGGTTCAACAAGGCCGACTGCTTCGCGGCACGTTGCGGGTAAGCGCTTGAGCGACGGCCAAGTGCCGCATCGATCTTTGCAACCGCTGCCTTGACCGCAGGGTTGTGCACACGCGGTGACGAACGGCGGTCCTGAATCGCAGCACTATTCTCAGCAAGCGCCGCTTGCACCGACTGGCGTCCGTCATTGAGTGCGTGAGCCAGCACCTTCAGTTCGTCGAGCTTCTGCAACGCGAAAGCGAGCCACGACTGGATTTCCTTATCGAGCTTTTGCTCGCTGGCCAGATCGACCGGTACGTGCAACAACGAGCACGACGGCGCGATCCACAAGCGGTTCTGCAATGTCTTATGAATGGGTTCCAGCCACTCGAGCACCGCGCTCAGATCGCTTTTCCAGATGTTCCGGCCATTGATGACACCCAGCGACAGCACCTTGTCCGCCGGCAACTGCGCAATCACTTTTTCGACTTCGGCGCGCGCGTTGATTGCGTCGATATGCAGACCCTGAACCGGCAGCTTGCACGCGATTTCAAGGTTGTCCTGCAACTGTCCAAAGTAAGTGGTCAGCAGCAACTTGGCCTTCGAACCCTTCAATGCATCGTAGGCGGTGACGAACGCTTGCTGCCATGTTGCGTCCAGCTCCGTGACCAGGGCCGGCTCGTCGATCTGCACCCACTCGACACCTTGCGCCGCCAGTTGTTCAAGCAACGCGGAATACACCGGCAACAAACGCGGTAACAACGCGAGCTTGTCCGAATCGTCTTTGGCCTTGCCAAGCCAGAGATACGTCACCGGGCCAATGATGACCGGCTTGGACTTCACGCCGAGCTTGCGAGCCTGCGCGAGCTGATCGAGCAAGCCCGATGCATCGAGTGCAAATTCAGTCGAAGCCCTGAATTCCGGCACGATGTAGTGATAGTTCGTATCGAACCACTTGGTCATCTCGCCGGCTTGCACGCCGCAACTGCAGGCCGAGTCATGTGCGGAGCGGCCACGCGCAACGCGGAAGTAATTGTCCAGCGGGTCGCCGTCAAAACCGCGAACCCGTTCAGGGATGTTGCCCAGCGTGAAGCTTGTGTCGAGCACCTGGTCGTAGAACGAGAAATCGCCGACGGGCACATGGTCGAGGCCGGCCTGGTTTTCCCAATGCCGCTGGCGCAGTTGGGCGCCCAAGCCGGTCAGTTCGTCGCGTGACGACTGCCCTTTCCAATACCCTTCCTGCGCGAACTTCAGTTCGCGTTTTGCGCCGATGCGGGGGAAACCCAAATTGTGCGTCGTGACCATTGATGTGCCGCTCCTGAAATGAACGGCTTGATCATAGGGTGCGTGGTCTATGAAATATAATGGTCTTTTCTCATTGATCGATTAGTTCCTTTCATGGATGCCACATGCTCGAACGAACTCATCTAACCATTATTCGGGAAGTCGACCGTCACGGCTCGCTGACCGCGGCCGCGAACGTGCTGTGCCTGACGCAGTCTGCGCTGAGCCATACCGTCAAGAAGATGGAGCAGCAGCTTGGGACCGCCGTGTGGAGCCGCGACGGGCGCACACTGCGACTGACCCAGGCGGGGCAGTATCTGCTGGCGCTCGCCAACCGCGTGCTGCCGCAGATGGAACATGCGGAAGAACGCATGAGGCAATTCGCGTTGGGACAGCGTGGCACGCTGCGTATTGGCATGGAATGCCACCCTTGCTACCAGTGGCTGCTCAAGGTGGTATCGCCCTATCTCGCACGCTGGCCCGACGTGGATGTCGACGTCAAACAGAAATTCCAGTTTGGCGGCATTGGCGCGTTGTTCGGCTATGACATCGACATATTGGTGACGCCGGATCCGTTGCGAAAACCCGGATTGCGTTTTGAGCCGGTGTTCGACTACGAGCAGGTACTCGTGGTGGGCCGGCAGCATAGGCTCGCAAAAGCGTCTTTCATCCTGCCCGATGAACTCGCCGAAGAGGTCCTGATTACGTACCCGGTCGAGATCGATCGGCTGGATATCTATAACCAGTTCCTGATGCCGGCGAACGTCATGCCGAAGCGGCACAAGGTCATAGAAACCACCGACATCATGTTGCAGATGGTCGCAAGCGGCCGGGGCGTTGCCGCATTGCCTCGCTGGCTCGTTGAAGAATATGCGGACAAGGTGGCGGTGAATGCGGTCCGGTTAGGCAAGCAAGGCATTGCGAAGCAGATCTTTCTGGGCGTGCGCGAAACGGATACGACGATCGATTACCTGAGCGCCTTTGTTGAGCTTGCACGCGGGTCTGACTGGAATGCGACGGTGGAAATAGAGCGAGCGTAGCGAGCCTCATCGCAAACCGGCGATGAAGGCACGCTACGCGCCGTGGCCTATTATCGATTCAATCGATCCTGCATGAAATCCACGAACGCACGCAGCTTGCGGGGAACGTGGACACGGCTGGGGTAGTAGAGATAAAAGCCGGGGAACGTGGGCCACCACGGCTTCAGCAGCGGAATCAGGCGCCCGGATTGAATGTCGTCCTGAACCTGGACTTCGAACGCGCAGCCAATGCCGCCGCCGGCCCTGACGGCCGCGAGGATGATATCGCCGTCGTTGGTCACAAGCGGACCCGGCACCTCAATGTCGAAGTCACGTCCCTTGTGCGTAAATTCCCAGCGATAAATACTGCCCGCGAGACGAACGTTGATGCACCTATGCTCGCGCAAATCCTCGGGCTTGCGCGGCAACGGGCGTCCAGCCAGATAGCGTGGCGCCGCGAGGGTCGCAATGCGATGCTGGCCGCCGAAAGGCACGGCCACCACGTCCTGCGCCAGGTTTTCGCCAAGGCGAATCCCGGCGTCGAAGCCCCCGCCAACGAGATCGACGAGCGCGTTGTCGCAATGCATTTCCACGGTGATGTCGGGATAGGTCTCCAGGAAATCAACCAGATGAGGCATCACCAGAATGTCCGCCGCCGTGCGCGAGAGGTTGAGGCGCAGCAGGCCGGCAGGCTTGTCACGTAATTCGTTGACCCCGTCGACGGCGCTCGCGAGCGCGGCAAGCGCCGGTTGCGCATCTTGCAAGAACCGCTGTCCGATTTCGGTCAGTCCGACCCGGCGCGTCGAACGATCGAGCAAGCGCACGCCGAGGCGCCCTTCCAGCGTGCGCATGGTTTGCGACAAGGCTGACGGCGACACACCCAGTTCGGCCGCGGCGCGCGTAAAGCTCGCATGGTGCGCCACGCGAGCAAAGGCGGCGATACCCGGCAGCAGGTCGGGCAGCATCGCCATATTATGAAGCAGCGCTTCATGCTGCATATTGATTACCCCCGTTAATCCATACCAATCCGCAGCCTATCATGGGTGCTCCACCCCATAGGAGCACCCTGTCATGAGCAAGCTTTCCGGCAAAGTCGCCATCGTCACCGGTTCATCCAAAGGCATTGGAGCAGGCATCGCCGAGCGCCTCGCCGCCGACGGCGCTCACGTGGTCGTGAACTACTCGCGCAGTGCGGACGACGCGGATGTCGTCGTCAAAAGAATCGTTGCGGCGGGGGGCAAGGCCATCGCGGTCAAAGCCGATATTTCCAGGCCGGCTGAGATCCAGCCGCTCATTAATGCTGCCCTCGATGCGTTCGGCAAGCTCGATATCCTCATCAACAACGCTGGGGTCTACAAAGTGGACTCCTTGGAAACGCTGACGGCGGAAAGTTTCGACGAGCACTTCCACCTCAACGTACGCGGCCTGCTTCTTACCACGCAGGCGGCATCCCGCGTGTTGCCGGCGGGCGGCGTGATCGTCAACATCAGTTCGGGCCTCGCGCATAGTCCCTATCCGATGGTTCACGTCTACTGCGCCACCAAGGGCGCGGTGGACACGTTGACGCGCACACTGGGGATGGAGCTTGGGCCTCGCAAGATTCGCGTGGTCGGCATTGCGCCGGGTTTCGTCACCACCGAAGGGAATGCTGAGTCTGCGAAAGGGATGGCCGATTTCTTCATCGCCAAGACGCCGCTGGGGCGTGTCGGCCAGCCCAGGGACATCGCGGCGGCCGTCGCCTACGCCGTCTCGGACGATGCCGGCTGGGTCACCGGATGCACTATCGATGTCGCGGGCGGGATGGTGTTTTGATGGGGTTCGTTGTTCGAACGTCAACCGCGCACGTTGGCCTCTCGAATCGTTGTCTTTGACTGCAGGCCACGCCAGGCGATAGGCGAAAGCGCGAATACAAGGACGAGAAATCCGACCTGCGAGAGATAGAAGGACTCCGTCCACTGATCGCTTATGGCGACATAATACGTGTTGTGAATGACGTCGCTGAAAATGATGAGCGCCGTCAAGCCAATCCCTGCTCGCGGCTTCGCGAACAGGAGCACGGCAGCAAGCGGATCTAAAACCGTTAAAGCGCTCCAATAGATGCGGCTTGCGAACACGGCTCTGTTCCCAAGCCCGTAGTCCCAAAGCAAACCGTGTTCGATATCGGCGCGTAGATGGTTAAAGGTCGCCCCGAGGAGGCAAAGGGCGAATAGAACGCGGATAGCAAAGGATGTACGTTTCATTTGACCCGCGGAAAAGTCAGCACGAATCGGGTTCCCTGCGGTTCGCTTTCCGCATGCGCCTTGCCGCCATGCAGCTCCATGATCGTCCGCACTATCGCCAGTCCCAGCCCGGTCGATCCGCTCGCGGACGCACCACTCGTCCTCGATGGATCCGCGCGATAAAACCGGTCGAAGACGCGTTCGAGCAGGTTCGCGTCCAGTGGAACGCCTTCGTTCGCCACTTCAACGCGCACCGCGCCGTCGCGTTCAGCAACAGACAGCATGATCTCGGCATCTTGCGGCGTAAAGCGCACCGCGTTCGCAAGCAGATTGCTCACTGCGCGCCGAAAAAGTTCGATATCCGCCTTCAACCGCGCATGCCCCGTCACGCGAATTCGAATGCCGGCGTCTTCTGCTATTCCCTCGAAATAGTCGGCTATCTTTAGAAGCTCTTCGTCGGCATCAAACTCGAGCAAGTGCCGCGAAAAATGAGGATGCTCGGCGCGGGCGAGAAAGAGGACGTTTTCGATCATCCTCGAAAGGCGATCGCACTCTTCAAGATTCGATGCCAACAGCGTCTGATATTCCTCGCTGGAGCGTGGCCGGGCCAGCGCAACCTCGGTTGAGCCGCGTAAGTTGGCCAAGGGCGTGCGCATGTCATGGGCCAGGTCTGCCGTAAATCGGGAGAGCAGGTTGAACCCATGCTCGAAGCCGGAAAACATGCCATTGAGCGAGGTAACCAGCGCCTCAAGTTCTCGCGGCACTTTGCGCACCGCGATGCGGGCGCTGAGATTTTCAGTCGTAAAGTCTGCGGCGCTACGCGCGATGTCACGCAAGGGCCTGAGTGACTGGCGAACAAGCAAATAGCTCATCAAAAACGCCAGCAACGCGCCTGCGCCGCTTGCCAGAAAAAGCCGATCGCGATACTTCCTTAGCAGCAGCCATCGGTCAGCCACATTGCGCATCACGACGAGCTTCACGCTCGAACCATCCGCCAGTTGCGCCTCGGTGGCAACTCGCCGGAACGGCGTGCCGTCGCTAGCGGCCAAGGCCGTGATCGATGCCGCCGTAATTTGCTCAGAGGCATGGAGTTTGGTCGCAGGCCAGGCAATGCTGAGCCCGGCGTTGGACAAGTTATGCTGCAGGAGAACACGACCGGATGAATCGACCACTTCCGCCGACAAGGCCTCGTTGCCTAGCACCTGACTTTCCAACCGCTCCTGATGCTGCGTCAGGTCGCTCACGTTGGCGAACTCCTGCGTCAGCCGGCGCATATGCCGCGCCGCCAGCACGATGTCCTGATCGTCCTGTGTACTGACCTCGTGCGCCAGCGCCGTATAAACGTAACTTCCGACCAGGGCGAACACCGCCAGCGTGGTTCCCGCGAAGGCCAGTGCCAATGTCGACGTCAACGACCGCGATCGCATCAGTCGTCCTCTTTGGTGTCTATGACGTAGCCCACGCCACGTACCGTCTTGATGAGTTTGACTTCGAAGTCATCGTCTATTTTTGCTCGCAGCCGGCGTATCGCGACCTCGACCACATTGGTATCGCTATCGAAATTCATGTCCCAGACATAGGATGCAATCTGTGTGCGGCTCATGACCTCGCCCTGCTTGCGCGCGAGCAGTTGCAGCAGCGCGAACTCGCGAGGGGTCAACTCTATCCGCTTGCCTGCACGGCGGACCTTGCGGCGCGTCACATCGATTTCCAGATCCGCAAGCGAAAGCAAATCATGCTCCCGCGGCGGTCCTCTGCGTGCCAATGTACGAACCCGCGCAAGCAGCTCGACGAAAGCAAACGGCTTGACCAGGTAATCATCGGCGCCCAGTTCAAGTCCATGGACGCGATCGCTTACGTCATCGCGGGCGGTAAGAAACAGGACCGGGGTCGCTTTCAAGGTTCGGAGGTTCTTCAGGACACTCCAGCCGTCCATGGTCGGCAACATCACGTCCAGCACGATGACGTCATACGTATCCTCTCTTGCCAGGATCAGGCCTTCCGCACCGTCAGCCGCCACATCGACAAGAAAGCCGGCTTCTTCCAAACCCTTCTTGATGTAGGCGAGCGCCTTTTGCTCATCCTCAATGACCAGAACCCTCATGTCGACGCCTCGCTGCTACGTTTTATTTGCCTGAAAGAATAGTACGCCACCCCATTTGATTCCGATCCACGATTAAAACCGCCGGGATGTTTCCGTGAATGCGCATCAGAGCGCGATTCATTGGTCGCTGTCAAATAATGGGGCGGACGGAGAACCCGAATCAAGTGGAACCGCACTCCATGTTGCAACAGCCAACATGACGGGACCCCCATTATTTGATTACAAAATTGAGAGGTAAGACTGTTCTCGTCGATCTGCTTATTGGCGCATTATTGCTGGGCGTGCCTGGCAGCATCTTCGATCACGGCAGCGACTTCCTTGGGACGCGATTCATAAACGGAGTGGCTCGCGCCCGGGATCACGGTCGTGTGACTATGCGCACGGGCGTAGTACCAGCGTTCGAGGTCCGGGTTGATAATCTTGTCCGCACCGGCCACGATGCCCCAGCTAGGCTTGGTGGTCCAAGCGGCAACCGTCATGGGCGCGGAGAAAACCTTGGCAGCCGTCAGGATCTGCGATTGCGCTTCGAATTGAGCTTGCTTGAGCGGTAAATCAGCAGCGAAGTCTTTCGGGAAATCTGCCGGGTTCAGGTACGTGTAACCGTCATCGGTCTTCCTGATCGCGCCTGGTTGCTTCGACGTATAGCTGGGCATGCCCTTGCCAAGGTCGCTTTCATCCTCGCCGACAGCCGGCGCGTGTGCCGCCACATACACCAGCCCTACGACGTTCGGATGCACGCCGGCTTCGGTGATGATGGAACCGCCATAGCTGTGGGCCACCAGGATAGTGGGGCCGTTCTGCAGGTCGAGCACGCGCTTGGTTGTGGCTACGTCGTCTTCGAGAGAACTCAACGGCTCCTGCACCATGGTGACGTGATAGCCGTCTTTGGTCAGGATGTTGTAGACGGGCTTCCAGCCGGAACCGTCCACCCACGCGCCATGCACCAGGACAATGTTCTTCACCGGGGCACTCTTCGGCTGGGCATCCTGCGCCATTGCGGCGGTCGATGCGAAGAGGCAAGCGGACAATGACAAAGCCGAGGCGACCAAAGGCAAAATTTTCACGAGAGACTCCGTTTATAAGTTAGATAGGGAAAAATTATTGGAGAGAGCGGGTTGCGCGACGGGGGCGGGGCGAAATCAGGTCCTGTGCATGTCGATGGAAATGACAGCGACTGCACAGGCCCTGAACCGCATCACTCAGCTACCCGCGTAGATGTTGCAGAAGCTGACCGGACCAACGCAGGTCGAGTGCATGGCCGTGTGCATCGGGGCGCCTGACGAAGAAGTGCCGTTCTCGGCCACGCCGCCGTAGGCTTGCGTTGCCTGTTGTTGGCCGTTCTCAGCCGCGACCTTCGCTTCAGCAGCCTGGATGTCCGCCGGGTAGTCAACGTCTCCACCGCGCGCCGGGTTGTAGCCTGCCTGTTCAACACGCACCAGGTCTGCGTGGACTTCAGCACGCGTCACAGGAGCATTCGATTGTGCGAAGCTAAGAACCGGAGCGGCCAAGGTACCAGCGGCGAGAGCGAGACAAATAAGTGCTTTTTTCATGATAGATATTCCTTCAATGAGTGTGATTGATTAACGGGCAAGCTTGCCCTGAAACGAATGAAGCTGTAGCTGCCGGAGTGCGATGACAAGCCTTAAAACTGCTACTGAGCGGCTCATCTTCGTTTCGGTATCCTTACTTCAAAAAATCTAAATTTCTGCGGTCATGCAGTGGCAAACACATCGGTATTGCTGTTATTCCACGATCGATCAGATAATTTCTTCAAGTTGCTAGTGACAGACCTTCGTAAGCCACGACTGGCTGCTTTCTATGCAGTTGCAATCCCGGTGACTTGCAATCAGTATCGGCTTTCAAGCTTTTCGCGAGACTGACATCAGCATTACCAAATTGTTATCTTCGACCGGAGGCAGGCTGATTGGGCGCAGTAGCTTGAGGGCCACCGTGCCAAGCCGTGGGACGCGCGCTGTGTTAGAGCGGGAGTGATGAGCAGAGGAAGGCCGCTCTTGTTCAAGAACCCATCGGGAATGCCGCTCGTTTCGGGCATGGGCTTTTAGTCAGCCGTGCGGTGTCATGCGCCGTGGCCCCTACAAGGACGGTCCGGGCATTTATCGATGCCCTTGAGGCGCGGTGCAACAACTGACGCAATCCACTGTTTGATAAGAAAGCCAAAAAGCGCGTTGTGGGTACTGTGACCACAACGCGCTTTTTGTTTGCTTCGGCAAGACCGCTTCAATTAAAGCGTTGCTGTCACGCCGCCATCGACATAAAGAATGTGCCCATTGACGAAGTTCGAGGCCGCGCTCGTGAGGAATATTGCCGCGCCCACCAAGTCCTCGACATCGCCCCAACGCCGCGACGGCGTGCGCCCGATAAGCCATGCGCTAAAGGTTTCGTTGTTCACGAGCGCTTCGGTCAGTTCGGTCTTGAAGTAGCCGGGTCCGAGACCGTTCACCTGGATGCCGTGCTTGCCCCAATCGATTGCCATGCCCTTCGTCAACATTTTCACCGCGCCTTTTGTTGCCGTGTACGCAGCGATGTCGGGGCGTCCCAGTTCGCTTTGAACCGAGCAGATGTTGACGATCTTGCCGGCGCCGCGCGTGATCATGAAGCGCGCGACCGCCTGCCCGACCAGGAACACGCTGTCCACGTTCGTCTTCATCAGCTCTTGCCACTGCTCGTGCGAAAACTGGTCGAGGGGCGCGCGACGCTGCATCCCGGCGTTATTGATGAGAATGTCGATGGGTCCGTCCTCACGTTCGATCTTCTCGATCGCCTCCGATACCGCCGACGGGGCCGTCACGTCGAAACTGATTGCATCGACGGTCATGCCTTCACCGCGCAAATGCGCCACCGCTTCTGCAAGGCGCGCCTCATTGCGCCCGTTCAAGATAACCTTCGCGCCGGCGCCCGCGAGTCCGCGCGCGAGGGCAAAACCGATGCCGCTACTCGACCCGGTGACAAGCGCCCGCTTACCCGACAAATCAAACATCTTGAGCATCTGATTCAAAATATCTCCTGGTTGTCTGTATGCCCATGAGCGCGAGCCCCGACGTTTTCGCCGTGACCGGGAGCGACAAGGCATGCCGTCTTTCTCATCGGACTTTTTTCAGCGCACTGGCTTTGTGAATGGCCGATTTACCGCTCTTTGAGCTTTTGACTTCGTATTGGGGATCACGAGGAGACGCCTTCGCAACGTGGCCGCCCGCCTTTGCTGGACTGGTCACCTTACGCGTGACTGTACCCTCGGTAGGGCCTTGCGATGTTTGCCATTGCACTTTGTCACCCTTGGATACCGTGGGCATATCGAACTCCTGAAAGATGCGGCGGCTAACGGGTGTCGTCGCCGAGTACAAACCTTCCTCTGTTTTTTGCCAGGCTACAACCAGTGACGGCATTTGCGCTCGGTGTGGGTTCTGGCACAGCACAATCCGCGCCACAGCCGCCAGATTACGTCATTCAACGGAATGGTCAGCGTGGTGCAATTTCGGTTCCTGCTTTTGCGTGATTCGCGGGATTGGATAGTTGCGATTGCTTCGTGCGTGACCGGTCTTGACGGCGACGAGACGAACGTCAGGGCAGGACGTCCCCCTCGACGCCTTTGTGCCCCGGGGTTGTTATCCTTCTTCTAGAATAGCCAGACTTCGCGCAGTTGTAATTTCACAGCGAGTTCGATCCCAGCCTTTCGTCCAAACGGGATATTCGATAATGACTAAATGAGCGACCGCTCTCTAGTTACAACCCCCGTTCGAACGGCCCTGCGAGCACGCTGTGAACGTTGCCTCGCGGCGGATGGCTGCCTTCGCCAGCAGACATCGAAACGGATCACGACGGCATCGCGTTCGCCCCGAGAATGCCCATTAACTTCAGCGCATTCCTCTGCCCCTGATCCTCGTAATTGGTATTAAAAACCACATGCGTCAAATCAACCGCTTTTGAAATCTCGATAACCTGGCTAGCGATTGAATCGAGTTCATCGTCGTTGTACTCGTAGTTGAATCTAGACGACGATGCCACCGCGCCTTTGATATTCCACGTGTCCTGATTGCGTCCATGCATGCGAATCAATGCCAGCCGTGAGTGCGTTGTTTCCCAAATGGCGGGGATGCTGTTACTCGACCCTTGCGGCTCATCCACCACCACATTCACCAGCCCGCGCTCACGTTCCATGGCCAGCGTGGAATCGCGGCGCTTTTCGTCGAACCACGTCTGATTGCGAAACTCGACCGCCATGGTGTAGCCGTCCATTGCGCCCATGACGTCCGCGCAGTGCTCGACATGCCGGATGCCATGGGGATTGCAGACCACCCACGGCGCGAACTGGAAATGTACGGCGCCAAGCTTGCCGGCGAGACGAAGCGGCTCAACGGCTTCAAAGTAGCGGCACCATAGTTCCTGCTGCAACTCGCCCGGCAAATCCTTGTAATACAGGCTCGTCTTGCCGTTCTGCGGCAAGTGCGGCTGTATGTCCGCCGGAAACATGTCGCGTGCGGTCTGATGCCCCGTGAACAAGCGGAACGCCTTGATGTTGAACACAAATTCGGGCGGTGTGCGCTCAGCCCACAACACCGAATTCGCGGCGTTAGGCATGGCGTAATAGCTGGAATCGACCTCCACCAAAGGGAACACGGACGCGTAATAACGCAACCGTGCCTCCGCGCTCGAACAACCGGGCGGGTAAAAACGCTTGCACTTGATTAGCGTGGGGTCTGTCCACGAAGCTGTGCCAACCATGATGGTCACCGCGCATTCTCCCTACCATTTTTACCGCAGTCTTTGCCGCATTCACAGGTCATAATTTCCTTCCCGTTTTTCTCTCTGCCTTTTAAAAGGGGCCGTTCAGGCTCGATCAAATTCAAGGTAAAGTACTGTACATCCATACAGTTAAATTTACCATGTCAGCCCTGCTCAAGAACGTCGAAGACATCCACCCCGCCTTGTGGCGCGGGTCGCAGCTCGCGCGCTCGCATGGGCAAACCGTTGACACGGGTTATGCCGTGCTGTCGGCCGAACTGCCGGGCGGCGGCTGGCCTCTGGGAACGCTGATCGAGCTGCTGGTGCAGCAGCCGGGCGTGGGCGAAGTCAGGCTGTTGCGCCCGGCGCTCGCCGCCGTGAGCAAACGTCCTATCGCCTTTGTGCAACCGCCTCATAGTCCAAATTCTCTCGCTTTCGCGTATCTGGGTGTGCCGCTCGACAAGCTGCTCCAGGTGCGTGCATCGAAACTGGCCGACGCATTGTGGTCAGCCGAGCAAATTCTCAAGACGGGCAGTTGCGGCGCCCTCGTCTTCTGGCAGCAATACGCGCGCACGGAATCGCTGCGGCGCCTCCACATGGCCGCGCAATCCTCTGAAACGCTATTCCTGATGGTGCGCCCGCTCGCGAGCGCGGCGGACTCGTCACCGGCCACGTTGAGGCTCTGCGTGCGGCCGGCCGGCGACGGTATTGCTGTCGACATCATCAAGCGCAAAGGCCCGATCCGCGCCGAAAGACTGTCCGTCACCCTGCAACCCTCTCCCGTTCTGCTGAGTCCCCATGCCCGTGTACGTCGGCATACATCTACCCCGGTTGTCGCTGGAAGTGTTCCGTCCACGCTGGTCGCGTAAGCCTGAACATGGCTGCGTCGTCCTCGACCGCGACACGGTCTTCATAGGAGACCGGGGCGCGCGCGAGGCCGGCGTGTGCGTGGGCATGAAACGCGGCGGCGTCCTTACGCTCTCGCCCGACACCCTCATGTTCGAGCGCGAGCTGAGCCGAGAAACCGATTTGATGCGCGAGGTCGCTTTTTCGCTGATGAAATTCTCACCCATGGTCGCGCTTTGCGATGAGGAAACCATTGTTATCGACGTCACGGCGAGCTTGCGGCTCTTCGGCGGCATCGTGCGGCTGTGTCATCAGATGCGGGACATTGTCGATGCCATCGGCGTGACTGTGCGCCTGAGCACGGCGCCGACCGGCCAGGGCGCGTGGCTGCTGGCCAAAAGCACCCGGAGCACTCACCTCGGCAAGCGGCGCGTGCTGAAAATGGCGTCGCTCGAACGCAAGCTCGGGACGCTGCCGTTCCAGGCCGCGCCGGAAGTGCGGGCGTTCACGGACTGGTTCACGGGGCTGGGCTGCAAGACGCTGAACGACATCCGCCGCCTGCCGCGTGCGGGTCTGAAAAAACGCTGCGGCGTCGCGCTGCTGGATTCGCTCGATCGCGCTTATGGACTCGCGCCCGAGCTCTATGAATGGCTGGCCGTGCCGCCGGCTTTCAGCGCGCGCATCGAGTTGCCCGATCGTATCGAGCATGCGGAAGCCATGCTGTTTTCCGCGCGCCGGTTGATCGTGCAACTGTGCGGCTGGCTGAGCGCGCAGCAACTGGCGCTCACGCACGCCACGCTTACGCTGGAACACGAGCGCGGCCGCGATGCCATCGACCCCACCGTTATCCAGATCGCCCTCGCCGAACCCACCTGGCACGAAGAACATCTGGTGCGCCTGTTCAAGGAGCGGCTTGGCCGCACGGAACTCGTGGCGCCGGTGATCGCCCTGCGCCTGAGCGCCGCAAAAATACAGCCTGCCGAACCGCCGACCGAGACGCTTTTTCCCGAACCCGGCGGGTCACCGGAAGACCACAACCGCTTGCTGGAATTGCTGGTTGCGCGGCTGGGCGCCGAGAACGTGCTGCGTGCGGCGCCTTCATCGGATTACCGGCCTGAACAGGCGAACCGATGGATCTCCGTCACCAACACCACCCATCCTCAAAAGCTTGAAGCCGTGCCGTCCGATCTGCCGCGCCCGGCGTGGCTGCTTGAAACGCCGTTGCAACTGATGATGAAAAGCCATCGGCCGTTTTATGGGTCGTCGCTGAAACTGGTGTCGCCGGCTGAGCGCATTGAAGCGGGATGGTTCGACGGCGGTTTGACAAGCCGCGATTATTTCGTCGCGCAAGCCAGCGATCAAAGTTGCTACTGGATTTATCGCGAGCGGCCCGGCAGTGCCGAAGCCGAAGACCCGCGCTGGTTTCTCCACGGTCTGTTTGGATGATGCGCCGTGGATACCCCCTTCTCCATGCTGCCCGCGTATGCGGAGCTTTTCGCGTTTTCCAACTTCACGTTTCTTCACGGAGCATCGCGTGGAGAGGAGTTGGTCGCGCGCGCGGCGCAACTCGGTTATGCCGGTCTGGCGATTACCGATGAATGCTCGCTCGCGGGTGTCGTACGCGCGCATGTGGAGGCGAAGAAACTGAATTTTCCGTTGGTGATTGGCTCGTATTTCAAGCTCGTCAACGCGGATCTTTCGCCGGCCTTCGGACTCATTCTGCTGGCGACGAACCGCAATGGTTACGGCAATTTGTCGGAACTCATCACCATTGCGCGCATGCGATCGAAAAAAGGCGCGTACCTGCTCACGCCGAAAGATCTGGCACGGCCCGATAAAGAGTTCGCGCACTTGCGCGGCATGCCGGATTGCCTCGCGATCCTGGTGCCCGATTTCCCCGCGAAGCAGGCCGCGCTCGATGCCCAGATCGAATGGCTCGACACCACGTTTCCTCAACGCGCGTGGGTTGGGTTGACGTTGCACCAGCGCGCGCTCGATGACATCCACCGGGGGATCGTCGAGCACGTGGCTGCGTTCCATAAGGTGCCCGTGGTGGCGACGGGCAACGTGGTGATGCACGTGCGCTCGCGCAAGCCGCTGCAGGACACCATGACGGCCATTCGCATTGGCAAGCCGGTGTCGGAATGTGGTTATGACCTCACGCCGAACGCCGAACAACATTTGCGTTCCAGGTTGCGGCTCGCGAATCTCTATCCGGAATACACGCTTGGCGAAACACTCAACGTACTCACGCGCTGCAGGTTTTCACTCGATGAATTGCACTACGAATATCCGAACGAAATCGTGCCGGCCGGTTATACCCACGCGGCTTATTTGCGCCAGGAAACCTATGTCGGCGCGCATCGGCGTTTTCCGCTCGGCATTGAGCACAAGGTGCAGGCGCAGATAGAACATGAACTCGAGTTGATCGAGCATATGAAATACGAGGCGTATTTTCTGACGGTCTATGACCTCGTTCGTTTTGCCCGCAGCGAAAACATTCTTTGCCAGGGGCGTGGTTCCGCCGCGAACTCCGCCGTGTGTTATTGCCTCGGTGTTACTGAAGTAGACCCGGCGAGCAGCAACATGCTGTTCGAGCGGTTTATCAGCAAAGAACGGGGTGAACCGCCGGATATCGATGTCGACTTCGAGCATCAGCGGCGCGAGGAAGTGATCCAGTACATCTATCGTAAATACGGGCGTGATCGTACGGCGATTGCGGCGGCTGTGTCCACTTATCGGCCGCGTGGCGCGTTGCGTGAAACGGGCAAGGCGCTGGGCGTCGATCCGCAGATTGTGGATCGCGTCGCGAAGTCGCATCAGTGGTTCGATACCAGTCAGGACCTGCTGCAACGCTTCACTGAATCCGGGCTTGATCCGGAGAATGTGTTGATTAAATCGTGGGCTTCGCTGGCTGCGCAATTGCTGAATTTTCCGAGGCATCTGTCGCAGCATTCGGGTGGTTTTGTGATCAGCCGGGAGAAACTCACGCGACTGGTTCCTGTCGAAAATGCGGCTATGGTGGATCGCAGCGTGATCCAGTGGGACAAGGATGATCTGGAAGCGCTGGGGCTTTTAAAAGTCGATGTGCTCGCGCTCGGCATGCTGTCGGCCATTCGACGCACACTCGATATGGTTTCGGAGAAACGCGGTGAGCGCTTCGAGATGCAGGACATTCCTCGTGACGATAAAGCGACCTACGACATGATCTCGGAGGCGGACACGATCGGCGTGTTTCAGATCGAGTCGCGGGCGCAGATGTCAATGTTGCCGCGACTACGGCCGCAGAAATTCTACGATCTTGTGATCGAGGTCGCGATCGTGCGGCCGGGTCCTATTCAAGGTGGTGCGGTACATCCGTATTTGCGGCGGCGTCAGGGTTTGGAGCCTGTGAGTTTTCCCAACGACGATCTGAAGGTCGCGCTTGATAGAACCCTGGGCGTGCCGATTTTTCAGGAACAGGTCATGCAGATTGCGATGATCGCCGCCGGGTTCACTGCCGGTGAAGCCGACGAATTGCGCCGCGCGATGGCCGCCTGGAAACGCAAAGGCGGTTTGGAGAAATACTACGATCGCATTGTGAGTGGCATGACTAAGAACGGTTATAAAAAAGCCTTTGCGGATGCCATCTTCGAGCAGATCAAGGGCTTCGGTGAATATGGTTTTCCTGAAAGCCATGCGGCGAGTTTTGCGCTGCTTGTGTATGTCAGCAGTTGGTTGAAGCGACATGAACCCGCGGCGTTTCTCGCCGCCATGCTGAACTCGCAACCGATGGGTTTCTACTCCCCTTCGCAACTCGTGCAGGATGCGAAGCGCCATGGCGTGGTGGTGTTTCCTGCTGACGTGACGGTGAGCGGCTGGGATTCGGTGCTTGAGTATCCGGATGAATGTCGGGGCGATGACAGCAGGCCTGCCGTGCGGCTGGGGTTATCGCTGCTTCGCGGGATGCGGGACGGTGCGGCTGAGCGTATTGAGACGGCGCGAAGTGTGCGTCAGTTCGAGAGCGTGGGTGACCTCGCGCAACGGGCGCAACTTGATCGGCATGATCTGCAGGCGCTGGCTGCAGCCAACGCGTTGACTTCGCTCGCGGGGAATCGGCGGGAAGCGTTATGGCAGTCCGTGGCCGCAGTGCCCGACAAGGACCTGCTCAACGATGCACGCGTGGAAGATGTCACGCCGCTGCTCGGCGCGCCTTCTGAGGCCGACGATATTGTCAGCGACTACAAGGCTACGGGTCTGTCGCTCGGACGTCATCCGCTTGAACTGCTGCGTCCGGCGTTGCTTGAACATCGGTTGATGTCGGCGGCTACGTTGCGCAATTACAGGGACGGCCGGTTAGCGCGCGGGTGCGGACTTGTGACCGTGCGTCAACGGCCTGGAACGGCGAAGGGGGTGATGTTCGTTACGATTGAAGATGAGACCGGTAACGTCAACGTCATCGTATGGCCCAGTCTGCTTGAGAAGCAGCGCCGCGAGGCGCTTGGTTCGACATTGCTGGCCGTGTACGGTACGTGGCAATGCGAGGGCGAGGTTCGACATCTCGTCGCGCAGCGGTTGGTGGATATGTCGTATCTGCTGGGTGGATTGACGAGCGTGAGCCGGGACTTTCATTGACATTTTTTGTCATTTTTTGATCATCAGCACTCCATCTAAATTGGTTTATCGCAAGCCGAGGGCGTTCTTATTCAACGTCTTGCGAGAAACGCACTATATTAGAGGCTGGTTTTAGTCACTGAAGGAGTCCGAGTATGAAAGTCCGCATGTATCGCCGCACAGTTGCAGGCATCGCAATTGCAATGTTGTTACCCTTTTCAGCCGCTCACGCGCAGCTTGGCAATTTGTTGAAGGGAGGCGGAAGCTCTGATGGTTCATCGTCCACCGGGCTCAGCAGCCTGGGGAGCATGAGCGGTATGACTGGCGGGTTGACCGGGTCATCGCTGACGTCGGGTAGTACGAGTAATGTTGCAGGGGTGCTGCAGTTCTGTATCAAGAACAATTATCTCAGTGGGAATGGAGCGTCGTCGGTTAAGGATTCGTTGATGAGCAAGCTGGGCGGGACGTCGGCTGCATCGTCGGATAGTGGGTATACGGCTGGGGCTGCCGGTCTTTTGAAAAGTGGCGATGGGAAGTCCGTGGATCTGAGTGGGGGTGGGTTGAAGCAGCAGGTTACCAAGCAGGTTTGTGACAAGATTCTTTCGCAAGGGAAGTCGCTGGCGGGTGGGTGATTTGGTGCTTTGATACTTCTCGGGTAAGTTGATGGGTTGCTTGGGTTGTTTGGTATTTTTTAACCCCGGTGGGTCCATCGTTCTTGCTGGGCTTGTCGGGGGGTATCGTGATGTATCGCCCTTCTCTTTGGTCCCGATTTCGGTTTCGATGAGCAACGCACTGTTTATCGAATAGCTTAATAATTGAAAAATCGCCGCCCGGGTTCGCGGGCGGAGAGCACGAGATGGGCCAATTACCGGCCGCCCGGTTTGCGTCTGATTACGTTTCGGCGATTGATAAGTTGAAAAGCGCAATATCGCCGCTCACGTCGTGTTTTGGGGCCACGCCGCCCGCGAGTTAAAGGAATTCACCACGAAAATTGTTAACCTCAGTGCGTAATTGAATCATCTCGGTCGGTAGCTGTTTAATTGAGGAAAACCAGCCACGACACGAGTGACACGCGGTAATAACGCAGTCGACCCCTTTACGGACATTTCCCGTTCCCGCGTCTTGCCAACTGTTGCCCTTGGACAAGGTCTCCTCACAGGGTGGAGCGGGGCAGTGCGAGAAGGCGATGCTGGTCAAGCCTAATCTATCAACCACCAAGAGCAACAATGGTATTGTCGAGCCGTCGCAACAGGTCATCGTATGTGATGATATCCATCATGTTCGTGTATTGGCGCTTTATCACCTCGAAGTCCAGCAGCTGACTGCTAGTCATGCTGGCACCGCCGATCTGATCGCGCCCGACGATGATGATCGCCTTAGGGTTGGAGATTCGGATCCTCATGCCGGGCGGCAGTTCAGTAGCATACTTTTTGGTGAGTGCGTTTTCGCCGTTGACGCCCCATTTCGACAAATGGAAGAGATACTTCTCAGCCTGCATGATGCTGCCGCTCAGCTCGGAGGTCGGGATGCTATTGCCGCGGTAAGGACTCTTGCGAAGGATGTTGTCATCGAAAGGTTTCTTGACCTCGATGACGTCGAGATTGCCATTGACGTCAACTAAACCGATGTCGATATAACGATTGGTCTTCTTGCTGTGGTCGCTGTAGTAGTCGTGGATAGTGATGTTCTCAAGCACCTTAATGTACTTCGGGAACAATAGTAGCAGGAAGGACAGCATCAGCTGCTGCCAGTCGCCCTCGGACCAATCCTTCTTGGTCTCCAAGGCATCGTTGATCAGGTCTCGGATCAAGACGTATTTCTCGACCTCCAGTTTCTTCAAGACATCCAAATCGAGTTTCGCGGTGCTGGTGAGCGACGTCTTTTTGTTGAGATAGTTCTCATAGCGACCTCGTGCATCCTTCATTCCGTTTAGGTACTGAGAAAGGATCGCGTGAACGCGGGCATTAGCATAGCGATCGAGTTCATAGGTGTTTGGAAATTTTTTGAGTAATTCCTGAAATACCTCCCACGGGATTGCGTCGAGACGCTGTCCTCCAATAACGATGGGCTCGGAGTGTTCTAGTAGCTCTGATAGCCGACCAAAAATCGAAACGTTGCGCTCAGCAGCAAAGATCGACCGCTTGAGAGTCACATCACGACTTATGAGCAAGTTGTTCTTGATATCGAGGAACCGTCCAGGTATCTTCACATAGCCATCTTCGAATGTGCCGAACTGAAACCGATACACGTAATTTTCGAAATCTTGTGTGGGCGTGGGAGGGTTTAGCAGATCCGTTATTTCGAACGAGAATACGCGGGATACCCGCGTCACATTGTTGGTCTTCATCTCCTCCCAGACCCATTGGTTATTACTTCCCAAATCTCCTTCGTATTCGAGATCTACACTTGTAGCCGTGATTTTGAATCTAAGCATGTTTTCCTTTGGTGCAAGAATCCGACGCTTTTACGTGTGTCTATTGAGCGATATTTTTGGACACTCGCTCACCGCCTGTTCTGGCGAGCGCCAAATCAGAAGTACGCTCGTGGCGCGAGGACTGCTCTGCAATGACCGCTCCTGGTGGATCGCGGCCAACACTCCTTCCTAGCCAAATTGTAGCAACCGGTTCTGTCCGGTTTCTACCTGAAAACGGTGATTTTTTGATTTGATGCCGGATGGCCGTTTTGGCCGAATAGCACTCTTCAGTGTTTTGACGGCGGTCGACAGGTCGTCGGCCTTTGCCGCCATTCACACTCTTTCGTGAAGGTCTATAGCACCCTTGCATTCAACCCGTTCTCACCGCCGAATTTCGCCGCGTACACCTGACTCGCCCAATCCACGAAAGCACGGACCCTCGGCGCAAGCTGCCGGTGCTGGGGATAGAGAATATTGATGGGTAAGCCGGGACTCTCCCACTCCTTCAGGACCTCGACAAGGCGACCATCGGCGAGCTCGTCCTCTACGTGGAAGCGGGGCAACTGGATCAGACCCGCCCCGCGCAACGCGCAGACGAGATAATTCTCAGCGTCGCCCACCGAGATCCATTTCCGCAGCTTGAATTCAGTGATCTTCCGCTCAATGCGCAGTTCGATCGCATAGGAGGACTCGCTCGTCGGGGAAAAGAAGCCGACGGCTTCATGCGAGGTCAGGTCAGCCGGTGTCGAGGGCATACCCAATCGCTCCAGATAGGCGGGGCTCGCGCAAATGATCTGCGGCACGACGGCCACGGGCCGCGCGATCAGTGACGAGTCACGCGGACGCCCCCCGCGGATCACGCAATCGACACCTTCGCGCACGAGGTCGACGAGGCGATCGCCGCTACTCACCACCAGTTCGATACCCGGATAGCGCGCACGAAACTCGTCGATGCGCGGCAACACGATGCGTGTGGCATGCGTGCCATGCAGGTCCAGCCTCAACACGCCACGCGGGTTGCTGGTCTGATGCGAGAACGACGACTCCGCATCGTCGATCTCGCTCAGGATGCGCACGCAGCGCTCGTAAAAAGCCTGGCCGTCGAGTGTCGGCCGCACGTGCCGCGTCGTTCGCTCGAGTAACCGCGTGCCGAGCCGCGCCTCAAGTGCCTTGATGGCATAGGTCGCGGTCGCGCGCGGGATGTCCACCATGCTTGCGCCTCTGGTGAAACTGCCCTGCTCGACGATCCGGACGAACAACTGCAGCGTGTCAAAGCGATCCATATCCGCCGACCTCGATTAGTTATTCCCATTGAATAGTCATGGCAATTTACCACCATTTATCCAAGTACCCCGCGCTGGAATAATCGCTCTCAAGGCAGTCGGCCACCTTCGCAATGTCCAGGTGGCGAAAACCGACACCTCGTTTTCAATCCTCAATAAAGGAGTGTTTCATGCCATTTGCCAATTACAAGTTTCCGGAAGGCACGCTCGATGCCGCGAAAAAAGAAGAAATCATCCATCGCACGACGGCCATGTTCGTCGAGTACTTCGGCGAGGGCGTCCGTCCTTACTCGATGGTTCTAGTGGATGAGGTCGCCGACGGCGGCTGGGGGCGCGCCGACGAAACCCTGACGATGGAGAAGATGGGTATCCCGCGCAACTGATGTCCATACGGGCGCGAGGATTACCGCCTCGCACCCGTTCAATCGCAAGTCAAACCCGCAGGACGCGGCGGCTAGGCTCTGACCTGACCACCGTATTCCGCCAACAACTCGTCCATTAGGACTCAAAGCCCTCGCGAGTGCTCACAGTCCGCTCGTCAACCACGGCGACGACTGCAGATAGCGGACTACGAGCCGTGTGGCCTCGTCGATGAGCGCTTCAAACGCTTCGTCCGAGAGGCTTTCAGAATGGTGCACGACCGCCTTATGCGTCAGCGCCTCTATTGATGTCACGCACACAAACTCCGCAAGCTAGTTTGGGAGAAAGCGAATTCGAGCAGCCTGTCGATTTCGTCTTCACCAGCGCAAAGCCTGCGCGCATCGAGTTGCCGCTCGGCGACCGGTCGAGCGGCAACTCGCTATCGCCTTCCTCAAGCCGCAGGCCAGACAACAGGAAACAGCGGATGCTCCATTCGCGCGCCTTCACTGAGCGTCTCCGCGAGACCCGGGAACTCGGGCGACGTATGCCAACGGCGCGGCGCGTGCCGAACATCGTCGCCGATAAATCGAACCGAGAACGCACGCCGCCGTGTCTGCCCGCTCACACCGCCAGACGCATGCAACGTCAGCATGTTAAAACACACCATATCGCCCGGTTCCAGCGTCCATCCAATGATCGGATAAGCGTCCCGGTCAGCTTCGATATCCGGCAGATCCGCAAGACTGCCTTCCGGAAACCACTTCGCCTGATTGTCCATGAACGTACGCGGCATCAGCCACGGCCCGAGATGCGAGCCCGCGACAAACTCCAGCCTCGACGCTTGAGAAACAGGATCGACCGGGATCCACATGCTGACGTTATCGCGACCGGTGATGTTGTAGTAAGGCTGGTCCTGATGCCACGGCGTACGCTGCCGCGTATTCGGCTCCTTCACCAGCAGATGATCGTGGTAAAGCCGTATTGTCTCGCCCCCCAACAACGCCGCGGCAACCGCGGGTGCAGCCGATTGAAAAATAAACTGACGATATGCTTCGTTATCCTGCCAATTGCAGAAATCCTCGAAGAACCAGCCCGGATCGTCGGGGCGGCTCGCGACTTTCGCACGCGGACTAGGCGCTTGCAGATTGCTATCGATACCCCCACGCAGCAAAGCAACTTCTTCCTGCGTGAATATCTGGCGAATACACACCGCGCCATCGCGATGAAAATCTTCCACCAATTGCCGGGTGACGGCCCGCTCAAGACGAGCGGTTACGGTCTCCAAAGTCTCCGACATACCTGACTCCCTACGAGAAAGAATGGGCTGAGTTCTGACGCTCAATCGCCGTAAATATTAAAATTAAAATACTTCGCAGCGACCTGTTGATACACGCCGTCCTGACGTATCGCGGCAATGGCCTGGTTGATCTGCGTTGCCATCGGCGTGTCGCCCTTCCGGATACCGATCGCCACATCGCCCGCCACGCGACTGTCCCCCACCGGCTTGCCCACCAGCGCGAAACCCTTGCCTTGCGGCGTCTTCAGAAAGCCAAAGTCAGCTTGCACGGCGGCCTGAAATGCCGCATCGAGACGATTCGTCACCAGGTCCTGGTAGATCTGGTCCTGCGTCTGATACGACACCACCGTCACGTTCTTCGGCGCCCACTCCGCCTTCGCATAACTCTCCTGGGTCGAACCCTGCACAACCCCCACGCTTCTTCCCTGCAACGCCTGCGCGGTCGGCTCAAGACTCGATCCCGTGCGCGCAATCAATGCCGAGCTGCTGTTGTAAAGGCGGTTGCTGAAGTCAATCTGCTGACGCCGCGCCGGTGTAGCCGACATTGCCGAGAGTATGGCGTCGAACTTGCGCGCCTTGAGCGCCGGGATCATGCCGTCGAAGGTCTGCTCGACCCACACGCACTTCTGATGGAGCTGCGCGCAGATCGCGTTGCCCAGGTCAATATCGAAACCCGTGAACGATCCATCGGGCGCCTTCGACTCGAACGGCGGATAGCTCGGATCGACGCCAAAGCGAATCGCCTCTTTGTCCTGTGCAAGAACGGCAAGGGGCAACATCGCCAGTGCGCAAAGGGCTGAAAGCCTTACGTGTTTCATGGAGTTCCCCGTCGGTATTGAATCAGTTTGAGCGTTCGGCGTTCAGTCGATGTCGATAGAAGCAGTCATTCGTGTGGGTCCCTGTGAGTCCCTAAGCAACCCCGGAGCTTCATCGGGTGACGCTACCGTAGCGCGACAGAAAACGAGGCGGGAGAGCTAGAATCGTGAACGTGGCAACCAGAAGTGAACACCCGCGCTAACCGTCTTTATTATCGAGAGCGTATGAAACTTCATCAAATCCGCACACTGATCGCCATTGCCGAAGCAGGCGGTGTGCGCGGCGCGGCACGCGTGTTGAAAGCGTCTCCGGCGGCGATCACCAAGAGCCTGCGCCAGCTTGAGGAAAGCGTGCAGATGCCGCTGGTGGTGCGCACGTCGTCAGGCGTCACGCTCACGGAGAGCGGCCAGGCGCTGCTGGTTCACGCCAGACTGATCTACGGGCAGATGACCCGCGCCCAGGACGCCATGAACGCCCTGCGAGGCGCCACGCAGGGCAAGCTCACGGTCGCTGTCACCCCATGGATCGCCATGACGTTCCTGGCGGACACGGTCACGCGCTTTTGCGAGCGCATGCCCGATATCCGCCTGGAGTTCTTCGAGGGATTGTTGTCGATTGCCAATCCGCGCTTGCGCGACGGCAGCCTCGATTTCTTTATCGGCCGGCCGGAGCCTGGAGCGTTCGGTGTTGAATTTCAGTATCGGCCACTGTTTTCGTCGACGTGCGCGCTCGTCGCTCGCGAGGGACATCCGCGAGCGAATTGCCACTCACTGGCGGATCTGAGCGATCTGGACTGGGTATTGACGTGGGATCCGTTGAACGAAAATGCGCTCGTCGACAACATGTTCACCCGATACAACGTGCCCGTGCCGCGAAAGATTCATCTGACGCATTCAGTTTCGATTGCCATTGCATTGCTCAAAAAAACCGACATGGTCAGCGTATTTCCGTGGCCGCTCGTCGAGGTCTGTGCGGCCAAAGAAGGGCTGTGCGCTATTCCATTGCGCGAGCAACTCGATGACGCGATGGTCAGCGTCATCTCACGCAACGGTCATCCCGCGAGTGCCGCGTCGGAGTGCTTTATAGAATGCATGATCGAAACGATTCGCGAGGGATGCGAATCGAGTTTGCCGGAAACACGCCACGTGCTGCAGTCAGTCGAACTGTTGATCTGATGGCGTGCTGCAATTCGCTGCATGCGTAAAAACACGGCGCGCACCATTGAGTGCACGCCGTTTGGTCAGAAGTGTCATGCCCGGCGTTAAACCGGGCAGCCCACATCAGAATATGTTGCGAAAGCCGACCGCAACGCCGGTCTGGTTGTTGCGTCCCGGGAAGTCTGCTTGCGCCGCGCCAGTGCCACGGATGAAATCGACCGTGCCATACACTTCTGTCCGCTTGGACAGCGAGTATTCGGCGAGCAGCACGCCCGAGTAGCGGACGCCGCGGCTAAGCGTGGTTCCGTCGGCGTCCAGCGCATTGCGGGAGTGATCGTAATAGGCCGCCGCGGTCAGCAGCAACGGCGGAGTGACCTGCCACGTGGCACCGGTGTAGAACCCATCGTCGATGCGGTTCGTGTTCGTCACAGGCGCCGCGAAATTGGCAGCCGGTGAGTTTGCAGCCGACATGAAGATGTCGACCATGCCCGTGTTGTCCTGCGAATGCAGCCAGCCCGCGAAGGCCTTGACCGTGCTGAATGCATAGACCGCGCTCACGTTGACAACATTGAACTTGTTGTTGTGCACGTCGCTGTTCTGCTGGAAGCCCGCATCAAGAGACAAGCCGGCGAACGTGTATGAAGCCGTCAAGCCGTACATGTTGCTCGCGCCGGTGCTGCCGGCTACGTTGCCGAAGCCGTACATGGCTTCCACGTTCACGCCGCCAAACTGGCCGTTGTACTTGACGGAGTTGTTCTGCCGCAGGCCATAGCCGAGTGCGCCCGGCAACCAGCCGTCCTGATCGAAGTTACCCACAGTCAACGGGTCATAGACATTCCCTAACTGATCGAACAGCGGCGTGTTCTGGCGACCCACGGTGACCGTGCCATATTGGTTGCTCGACAGCCCGACGTAAGCCATCCGGTTGAAGAGCGTATTCGCGCTTGCAAACTGGCCGTTCCAGAGATTGAAGCCGTCTTCGAGACGGAACACCGCAGACAAGCCACCGCCCAGATCCTCAGATCCCTTCAAGCCCCATCGGCTACCGGTGATCGGGCCAACGCCCATCGATACCTGGCTGTCGTTATTTGCATTGGCATTGGTGAGATAACGGACGCTCGTGTCGACGATACCGTACAGCGTGACCGAGCTTTGCGCTAAGGCGGATTGGGCAGAAAGGGCGATGAGTGCGCCGCCGATGGCGCTAATAGTCTTCTTCACAGAGTGTCTCCCCCTATTGATTTGATGAGCAACTTCTGGCGTATGTAACGCTAGAAGTCCGTTCGCGATTTTTGATCGCAAGCGGGATAATATTTCCTTCAAAGCAAATCGGGATTGGTTTTCTATTGCCGTGTCTCCCGTTCGCAACATTGGATTGACTTTCGTGTAGCGCGAAAGCCTATAAATCCGGGTTGAATGATGTTTATCGAAACATGCTTAAACAGTATTTCGTTTTTCAGACAGGGGATCGCTAATGAAGGTCTGACGCGTTGCAACACCCGCTGAGGCAGGTTCCAAAGCCGCTTTGCCGGTCGCGGTTAAAATGTGGGTTTGGCGCACGGAAACTGCCCCGGACATTGCATCACCGCCGGCAGTTCTATAGATCGCCTGCGCTGCCGTGATCCAACCAAACTCAGGACCGATCTCCAACATGCCTCTGCTGTCCGATGACGAACTGAACAAACTCAACCAGATCCTGCTATCCGATGTAATGTCGGATGAGGCGTTGACAGCCGAAAGTCTTGACGGTTATCTGAGCGCAATAGCGATCGGTCCGATCACACTGATGCCGAGTCAATGGCTACCGGGTGTCTGGGGGCCGGAACCTGAGGACGCGCCTGAATTCAAATCGAAGAAGCAGGCCGACCGCGTCATGGGTCTTATCATCAGGCACTACAACAGCATTATCGAGATCATGGAGAATGATCCTTACTCATTTCGGCCAATCTTGAGTCAGCGTAAGTTTTCAGACGATCCTCGCTCTTATGTCGACGCCGAAATGTGGGCGCTTGGTTTCATGCAAGGTCTCAACTTGTGCCGGTCAGCGTGGCAACCGCTATTCGATAACCCGGATGGGCAGGAATGGCTAAAGCCATTTCATTTGCTTGGCTCTTCGGACCTTGCTGAAGAAGAGAAGTCGCTCGTCCTTCGTCCCGATCAACGTGAAAAGTTTGCGGAACTGATTCCCGTCTACGTCGCCTCGATCCACAATTATTGGCTTCCGTTCCGAAAAGCAGTGTTTGAACGCGCGCTCGCGTCGACGACGATCCAGCGCACGAGTCCGAAAGTAGGCCGTAACGATCCGTGCCCGTGCGGTTCCGGCAAGAAGTTCAAGAAGTGCTGTGGGACGGGAAGCGATCTTCACTAATTTTCACTACCGCGACAATCATTCAGGCGACCGTGTGCTTGCATTCGCGTCGGTAGAAAGCCACTCGAAAAACGCATCAACCAATAATCAGTTTTAATCCGGCAGGCAGTGACTCTCCGAATACGCGCCCGGTATCTGCGTTATCGAGCGTCACGACTTCACGAACCATGTCGACCCACGCGGACGGCGCATTCGCGGCTTCGAGTCGTCGCACGACAGTTTCGCGGATCGGCTCCTGCAGATCCCTTGAACGGTCGCCCGTCATGCGAGCGATTTGCGCGGCGGCAAACGCGGCAGGCTCAACCTTTTTCCAGTCCAGCGCGAGGATTGTGTCCAGCCATCGGGTCGCCACGTCCGCCGGCACGACACCATGCGCGCTGCCATAGAACGGCCGACGTGCACCCATGCGTCCAATTGCCCACCAGCCCTGATGATTTTCCGAGGGCCGCTGAAGCCGGACCAAAAGCTGTTCCGCGATATCGATTTTGCGATCGACAGGAATGCGTTCAAGCGATGCGTAAAGGCGCAGCATGTCCGCGATGCCCACCTTCGAGGGATCGAAGGGCAGCTTGTGCCGCTTCGTGCCCGCAGCCGCCTGAAGCCAGGCCATTGCATCGAGCACCTGAAGCTGTGCATCCTCATGCAAGCCGCCCGCCGCGCGGCGCCATAACGTCCACCATTCCGACCACACCTGGCTCTCGTTGACATACTGAATGCCATCGTCGAATAACGACCAAAGCTGTTCAACGCGCCATTCGTCGAGCGGGTAGCCAAATCCTGGCCGCACGCAGTAGCCGGCCAGATTCAACCATAGGCGTTCATGATCCGCTGAACGCCGCCGCCGGCCGGCGCGTTCCCAGAGCGCCCCGAACAGTTCGCGAAGCAATGCGCTATCCCAACTCTGACGCGGTCCCAATAGCTGTTCGAGTCCTGCACGCAGGCGCTTTATTTCCTTGGGATCGACATTCGCCGAGCGAGCGCCGAACGTCCGGTCGATGAGTTCAATGGCTCTGTCGAGCGACGGATTTCGTATGGCCGCGGAGACGTCTTGCTCAGCATTGTCGCGACGCAACTGGAACTCAAGCAACCATCGTTGCGAAGCATCGTCGGTTGCAATGCAATGCATCTCCAGCCGGCCGAGTTCCGTCAGTGATGTCGTGAGCCTGACCGGTCGCTCGCGTGGCCCATTTGCGTCTTGCTGCTGCACCACCGTTGCGAGCGGCGGCAAGCGCACAAAATCGCCCGTCGTAAAGTCGACCAGCTCGCCTGGCTGCCACGCTGTATCGGCGACAGTAGAGACCAGGTGGAAGCGCACCGGATGCCCGAGCCGCAGCGCAAACACGCGATCCTCTAGATGGACCTCGTGGCCTTCTTCGGTTCCGCGTGGCAACAAGCACACGCCGCGCGATGCCTGCGCGCCGTCCTGCGCGTCATCCTGCGCGTCGTTATCAAGGACAAGGAAGTAGCTGCGTGGCGAGCCGCCGCCAATGCGCGGTGCGTGTCCCGCGCGTGCCAGGCCGTAAGCGACCGCGCCACGCGCGACAGCAACGTCGGGATGGTCGTTTTGCAACACATGCAGAGGCTGTTGGCGCCATGTACCCAGCGCACTCGCCAGACGCCCGGAGAGCGCTTTGGCACGGAACACACCACCGTTGAGCAGCAGGGTATCGGGCATCGATGTTTGCGCAGCATCCGATGCACCCAATGCATCGCGCGACTGTGCGTCGAGTCTTTTCAGAAACGCTGCGATGTGTCGCGTGATGGCCGCATCGGCCGCATAGGGCAAGCCGAATTCGACGAGCGCGGCCCGCGACCGGCGAGGCAATTCATCCGGGCCGCCAATTGGAAAGAACCCTTCCACGATGACCTGTTCGACTTCCTGCCGGCTCAACTCCGTCGTGCGTGCACCGCCAACCAGCCGCGCTCCTGCACCCAGCAGCGTGATCGCAACGGAGTCGGGCGCTTGCTTGCCAAGCAGTTGTTCCTTCGCGGCGCGGCACCTTTCCACTAGCTGCGACAAGCTCGCCGCCGACAGTCGCGTTTGCTCCTTCGCCAAACGCGACTCGACCAGATGCGCCAGCGCAAGATCCATGTTGTCGCCGCCGAGCATCAAATGATTGCCTACGCCGATGCGCGTCAGTTGCGGCTCGCCATCCTCGAAATGCACCTTGATCAGCGTGAGGTCAGTTGTTCCGCCGCCCACATCGCAGACCAGCACGAGGCGCGTCTGCGCGAGTTCGGCGCCAAGCGTCGCGCGATGGTGAAACAGCCAGTCGTAGAAAGCGGCCTGAGGTTCTTCGAGCAGGCGCAAGGCAGGCAGCTTCGCGATACGCGCGGCCTCTAGCGTGAGCGCGCGTGCGCCATCGTCGAACGATGCTGGAACAGTTAGCACTACGTCCTGATCTTCGAGCAGCGCGTGCGGAAAACGGTGGTTCCACGCGGCACGCACGTGAGCCAGATAGCTGGCGCTCGCGGTCACCGGCGAGACCTTGCCGGCTTCATCGTCCGCACCCCACGGCAAAATTGGTGCGAGACGATCGACCGACGCATGCGAAAGCCAGCTTTTCGCACTGGTCACAAGCCGTCCCGGCACCTGCGCGCCCAGCGTGCGAGCGAGATGTCCGATTACGGCCGGTTGCGTTTCGCGATCGTTAGGTATCCACGGCAATTGCAGATCACCGGGCGCAAGCTCACCCGGCGCCGGGTGATAGCGCACGGACGGCAACAACGCTCGCGCGCCGACCTCGCCAAGACCCACGAGCTGATCGATATCAAAGATTCTGATCTCGTCAGTACCCGCCTCGACGTACGCAACCACCGTATTGCTCGTACCGAGATCGATGCCGACGATGTAGTGCTTCATCGCACTCAGGCGTTCACGCTGCCGCGCACATCGAATTCGACTTTCCAGCGCTCGTTTGTGCCGCGCGGCACGGCTTCGAGTTCCAGTGTGCCGGCTTCAGTGATCCGTGCATGCAGCTTCACCGGCACGACTTCACCGGGCGTGCGTCCTTCGGTCGGCAACGTGGCGTGGATTTCCTCCAGCTCCTGCAACTCGTCGGGCGACCAGTAGTCGAGCATCGTGCCAACCTGATCTTGCCGGCGTACCGACGAACCAAAGAAACGGAAGTGCACCGGTTCGCCAACCACGAGACCAAATTCCTGCGCCGGCAACGCGGCGTCCGTGCCCTCCTCCATACCGAAGGGCGCGAGGCACAACGCCTGAACAGGCGGCTCCATACCGGGCACGGCAGGCATAGCCGACTCGATCGCAATATAGTAGGCGCGTGCCGTGCCGCCACGAATGCGTACACCTTTGCCGCGCTTCACGTAGCCGTAGTACGCCGCGCCGCGCGCGACCGCGAGGTCGAGATCGGCGCCGCCCAACAAGCGCGCAGACGGCGCGCCTTCGGCTTCGAGCCAGCCGTTGAGGCCATCGAGAATCCGCTCAACGAGCAGCATCGACTTGAACACGCCGCCGTTGAACAGGACGGCTGTGGGATGCAGGAAGCTCGCATTCTCGGCGGGCACATGCTGCAGGCCGTCGAGGTCGGCTAGTGCCGCGACCTGTCGGCCGAGGAATGCAGCGAGATGCCGCGTAATGCCCGCATCCTGCGCATACGGCAAGCCGAGTTGCGTCAAGCCGCCTCGGGTCCGGCTCACCGGCCGCGCCGATGCATCGACTTGCGGAAAGAAGCCGTCGAGAATCGTCTGCGTGAGTTCGTCGCGGGTCAGTTCAGTGCGGATCGAGCCGCCAATCAGTTTCGATCCACGGCTCGGCACGACCAGCGGCACCGTATCTATGCTGCGGTCGGTCAACAGCGTTTCCTTGGCTGCCCGGCACGCATAGGTGAGCGCGCGCAGCTGCCACGGATCGGCCTGTGTTCCCTGAGCAGCCAGCTTGCGCGCGACCACGTGCGCAAGCGCCAGATCCATGTTGTCGCCACCCAGCAGGATATGTTCGCCGACCGCGACGCGATGCAACTCAAGATTGCCTTCTCGTTCGATGACCGCGATCAACGACAGGTCGGTCGTGCCACCGCCTACGTCCACGACCAGGATGATGTCGCCGACCTTCACTTGCTTGCGCCAGGCGCCGTTGCTTTTCTGAATCCAGCTATAGAGCGCGGCTTGCGGCTCCTCCAGCAGCGTCATGCGGGTGTAGCCAGCCGCTTGCGCTGCCTCGGCCGTCAATTCTCTCGCTGCCGGATCGAAAGAAGCGGGAATGGTCACCGTGACGTCCTGCTCGTCGAACGGTGCATCGGGATGCGAATGGTTCCAGGCTTCACGCAAATGCGTGAGATAGCGAACCGAGCTTTCAAGCGGCGAGACGCGCGTCACTTCAGGCGGCGCGTCGCTCGGCAGGATGGCCGCGCGACGGTCCACACCCGGATGACACAGCCAGCTCTTGGCGCTCGACACCAGGCGTATCGGCGTCCCGGCGCCTCGGCTGCGTGCCATTTCACCGACAGCAAAGTCGCGTTCGCCGGTCCACGGCAAGGCAAGATCGCCCGGCGTCAGTTCGCTCGGATGGGGCAGGTAGAGAAACGAGGGCAGCAGTTCGGGCGCCTCGATGGCCCCCGGTGCGGTGAGCTGAGTGATGGGCAGCACGCCCTGAATGGTCTTCTCGCCGTCGCTGGCGGAGAGGTCGACATACGAGAGGGCGCAATGGGTGGTGCCCAGGTCGATGCCGATCGAATAGCGCGGCTCGCTCATAGTTCCACCTCGGCCTGCGCGATCACAGTCGCGTCGTGCGTCTTGGTCAGCATCGGCAGCCTGACCTCCGTCACTCGCCAGCCACGATGACTGATGTTGCCGGTGAACGGCGCCTTGCCGACCACGTTGCCCGTCAGCCGGATTGCCGTTGCGTCGAAGCCATCGGCGAGCGTCACGCGGCTGCCCTCGGCCTCTTCGCGTACCGGGCGAATCGTGAAATGCTCGCGCAATGTCGTGCGGCAACCGTCGTGCACGAGCCTCGCGGCCGCGCCGATGTCCGCATCGGAATAACCTGCAATGTCCTCTTCGACGAAGTCGACAAAGCGCGCGCCACGCTGGAGAAGTCCCAGCAACTGAAGCGCTGCCTCGGGGCTTGTCTCCTTGATCGTGGTGGGCGTGGGTGCGGGTTGCGGCGCCGAAACTGGCGCTGCGACTACTGCCCCGTCGCGCAGCCGACGTACTTGGGCGGCGAATTCGCCGTCACCCAGGACGGCGAAAAAGGTACCGATGGCCAAGGAAAATCGGCTGAAAAAAGACATGTTCGATTCGGTCATACAAAATTGCTCCTGTAGGCTCGCTTGAACAACGAGCGATCCTGCCGTCCGCGGGACAAGGCCGGTTGAAAGGCTTGAAGCGCGCGTTCCGGCACGTAATTCGTGAGCCCGGTTAGGGCTGAAACCCGTATTTTGCCTTGATGTGGCCGAGAGCCGGTCAATATGCGAACGGTGGAAGGCTATTGTCGCGATTGCGATACTGCGTACGCATGTGCACGGGACGCGCCTTACGGCATCAACACAGCGCTCTTGCCGCCGGTAAAGCCCTAGAAGCGCGGGCATTGCGGCGCGCCGCCTGACGGGCTGTACGGGGTTGGATGTGGCGCGTGCGAAGGCTCCCACGCTGCAGTTTCGGTCGCTGAAGGCGAACCGTCGGCGCGGGTGTCCGGTTTCGCGGCTAGTCGCCGTCGAAATCGTCCTCTGCCTTACGATTCCGGCGCTCTTCGTTGGCACGGCGAGCACGCACGCGCTGGCGCCACAGGACGGTAATGACCTCTCCCGTAGTCGCCCCAGCGGGAATTTCGTTGCGGATGAGATTCGGCACCATCGGCAGGCCCAGGCGCTGCCTCCGCAAAGCCCGGGCTATGGCCGTACGGCATTCCTGCCCGTGGCAATCCCATTCGTCACGCATTTTTCTGCAGTAACGGCACTCGTTCATGGCAAATAGTTTAACTGTAAACCCTGACGGCCTCCGGGTCGCGGGGCAAAACGCCTCGTACTCTGCACGGCTGCATGTCCGGTCATGCTCGGCCGCGGTTGTGATCGTCGAGCGTAAGACAAGCTGTTTACGCGGTTTGCGGCGTGCATAAGCAAGAGGCCGGGGCCGGTAGAAGTCGGACGATCAATGACGCCACCTCGTGCCAGGCCATCGCCTGCAGAGCGGCAACGGACCCGTATTCGCGTCGGCGGCGCCTCATCACGTCGGGGCAACCCACCCCGGGCTGGTTAAAGTATTGACGCCCGTTGCCGATATTCAGTCTAAGCACTGCATCCGTTCAATTCACCTTGTCTTTGCGTTTTACCGTTTGAGAGTCGCCCCCATCGTCATGCCGTTGGCTCTTTCGCGATGCAGGTTCCAAAGGTTAGCTTTCAGGCGCGCCAAAAGTGCCGACTGAAGCCGGGTCGTTCCATCCCGCAACCAAAAAGTAAATCTCCAGTGCGACGAATTGAGCTTGCCTCCCTGCTATCTGTCCTGCTCAGCGTCATTCTCATGTCGTTGTACGGTTGTAGCCAGCAAGACCACACCTCCTCAAACACAACCACGCCGACCCGGACCACCATCACTGCGTTGATATGGGCGCCGGACTGGCCGGAGGAGATGCTGCAGATTGCCGCCGAATTCGGCAAGCTCAATCCGGACATACGCGTGAATGTGCAGTTCATGATCGGCAATTCGGTCGAAGAAAATATCAAACCACGGATCGCCTCAGGCAACTTGCCAGACCTGGTCAGCGTGAACCCGAACGCCTACGCGGCGGAATTAGCGGACCAAGGCATCCTGGCGGACGTCGGCGGGACGTCGGCGTGGAACAACATGCTCGACGCTCTCAAAGGCGACTGGACGAGTCGCCGGTCCAGGCGGTTTGGAATCTCAGGCGGCGTGGCCATGACGCTGATTTACTACAACAAGGACATGTTCGCGAAGGCGGGGATCAAGGACCTGCCGACCAATTTCCAGGAGTTCCTGTTGGTGTGCGACAAGCTCAAACGTGCGGGTTTTACACCGATCATGTGGAACGGCGGGTTCCCGAACATGCTTGGTAACGGGCCTTTCAGTTTCGGCTTTGCCAACAATGTGGTGGCACGCGAGCCGGACTGGAAAAAGAAAATATCTGACGGCACGCTCGATTTAAACACGCCTCAGGTAGCCGATATTTTTGCCAAGATTTCGCTGATTGCAGACCGTGGATACGTACAAGAGGCGTTCATGGCGACCGACTACGATCAAGGCATACGTCTGTTCAAGGAAGGCAAAGTGGCAATGGCATTCCACGGCAGCTGGGCAGCCGGCCTGTTCCTGCACGGCAACCCCTTCGAGGTTGGTGTGTTTATCCCACCCTGGAACGCGCCCGGCAAACAGATCGTGCCTGTGATTGGCAGCGAAACCGGGTTTGCGGTGTGTGAGACGCCCAATAAAGCCGCGGCAATGCGTTTTCTCGAATTCATCGCCGGGAAGGGGTTTCCCATTCTCCAAAGAAAACGCCAGAACATTCCGCCCTTCAAGCAAGTCGATAGCGCAATGGTGAGCAACCCGCAGATTGCCGATTACACGAATAAGGTCAGTCAGTTTTCCGTGACTGGCAGCCCGTACTACTCGGTCATACCTTCCAATTCGATCGAGCGGCTGCATCAGTTGATGCAAGACGTGCTGTTCAAGAAGATCACGTCCAGGCAGGCGGCAAAACTCCTGGATGAATCTGTCAAGAACGAAGCAAAGATGCACTACAAATGAGCTCAATCATGCGGTCGCTGCGAAGCGTTTTCGAGTACCTCTCGCTGGATCTGCTGCGCCGGGTCGAAATTCGTTACCGGCTGATCACCGCATTCATTTTGCTTTCGCTGCTACCCATACTTCTTTCGGGTTACTTATCGTATGTGGAATCTACCGCAGCGATCAGGGAGAAGGCGGAGATATTTTCGAAAGAAGTGGTCAAGCAACTATCCAAGAACGTCTTGCTGCGAATGGAACAAATCGAGACGGAGAGCAGTTCACTTGTGCTCTCTGACCGGGTTCAAGGCGCGCTGACAAGGGTCGCAATCGGCAATGAAACAGAGCAGAGCGAGGCCCGCCGGGACATGACCCGGCTGCTCCTGGAGCACTACGGATCGATTGATTTCATCAACCAGAAATATCTGCTCGACAAGAACAACCGGATCATGGACACGCAGGCGTTCGCGCAATTGACCCGGGGCGTGATGCACCTGGTCGAGCAGGCGCCCCATCATAACGGCCACCCTTACTGGGGCAGCTACGACAACGGCGTTGGGCAACAAAACCTCGGGATGGTGCGGGCCATCATCAGCAAGAGCAACAATCAGCAGATCGGCAATCTGGTTCTGGTGATTCGCCCCGAATATTTCTCTACCATTTTTAATGACGTCGCCTTGGGGAGCGGAACGGAAATCTACGTTCTCGATGCGAGCAGCAACAAGCTGATTGTCCGTGCCGACGACACCTCCACGAATTCAGACGAGACCACTGGTGAGTCCGTCGAACCTGGCCTGATCGATAAAATCGCGCATAACGAACCCTATGGGAAGCCGAGTGGTTTCGTTGCCTTCGAAGGCGAGCACCGCGCGCGCTACTTCGCCGCGTACTCAAGGATTCCGGGTACGACATGGTTTGTCGTCAGCACCATTCCGGAAGCGAAGTTGACGGCACAAGCACAGTCGGTGCGCAACCAGATCGTACTGGTCGGCATCCTGGGCTTCCTGCTTTCGATCTTCCTTGCTTACTTTATTTCCCACAGCATTTCGGCGCCGCTCAAGGACCTGGTGCGAAAGATGCACGATACAGGCAACGATGCGGGAGCCCAGGCGGAGGACGGTGCGCAAGCGCTCGCGGATGCCGACGGCGAAGACGAGCTAGGCAGACTGGCGCAGCGCTTCGAAAGAATGCGCGAAGCGATCAAGCAGAAGATCCAGAAGATCAACGAGATCAATGCCTCGCTTGAGCAGACTGTCATTGAGCGCACCGCGGAACTCGTTACCAAGGAGCACGAGTCGCGGACGTTGATCGAGAATTCTCCGGACACGATTACCCGCTACGACCGGAACCTCCGCCGCATTTACGCCAATCCCGCTTTCTGTGCCTCAGTCGGACGCAGCCTTGGGGAATCGCTCGGCAAGCGCCCTTCGGAGATCCCGGGCGGCGTGAATGCCCTCATCTACGAGAAGAAGATAAGCGAAGCCATCTCAAGCGGAAAAAGCGGGCAATTCGAGTTGAAATGGCTCAGTAAAGATGGACAGGAACAATGCGCCCATATCCGCCTGACTCCGGAGATTGACCGGTCGGGCGCGGTGAGCTCGGTGCTCGCTATCGGTCGTGATTTATCGGACCGGATGGCCTTCGAGGCGACGATCTGGGAACAGGCCAATTTCGATGCACTGACCCACCTTCCAAACCGTCAGATGTTCCATGGCCGTCTCGACCATGAAGCCAGAACGTCGCGTCGCTCCGGAAAGTGCATGGCCTTGATGCTGATCGACCTGGATCGCTTCAAAGAGGTTAACGACTCGCTGGGACACGACACAGGAGACATTCTCTTGATCGAGGCCGCCAGGCGCATCATGTCGAGCGTGCGCGAATCGGACACGGTTGCGCGTCTTGGCGGCGACGAGTTCACCGTCATTCTGCCCAACCTGAACGACACCGAAAGCATTGACCGGATCGCAAAGACGATCATCGACAAGCTGGCCGAACCCTTCAAGCTCGGCCAAGACGAGGCTTTCATATCGGCGAGCGTCGGCGTCACAATTTACCCCAACGACACCATCGAGCTTGACGTCCTTTTCAAGAATGCTGACCAGGCCATGTATGCGGCCAAAAACGCGGGGCGCAATCGCTTCAGCTACTTCACGCCCGACCTGCAAGTGGCGGCAGAAAAGCGCCGGCGGCTCACGAGTGATCTACGCATCGCCCTGTCCGGTGAGCAGTTCCAGATCTATTACCAGCCTATCGTTGACCTGGCGACGGGAGAAATCTACAAAGCCGAAGCACTGATCCGATGGATGCACCCCGAACGCGGCACGATCAGTCCGCTGGATTTCATTCCATTGGCCGAAGACACGGGGCTCATCGTCCCGATCGGGGACTGGATGTTCAGGCAGGCCGTGCAACAGGCGCGGCAATGGCGCAGCCGATTCCATCCGTCGTTCCAGATCAGCGTCAACGTGTCGCCCGTGCAGATTCGTCAAGACAGCCTCCTCTGCATCCAATGGCCGGAATATCTGATCCAGGAAGGGATGCCGGGGCAGAGTGTTGCGATCGAAATAACCGAGGGGCTGTTGCTGAATGCGGAGTCGAAGATTGACGAGAAGCTGCTGACGTTCCGCGATGCAGGGATCCGGATCTCGATCGACGACTTCGGGACGGGTTACTCGTCGCTGGCGTATCTCAGGCGCTTCGATATCGATTACCTCAAGATCGATCGTTCATTCGTACAGAACCTTGCCTTCGATGAAGACAATCAGGCGCTGTGCGAAGCGATGGTCGTGCTGGCTCACAAACTGGGCTTAAAGGTCATCGCTGAAGGGGTAGAGACAACAGAGCAACGGGATTTCCTCATTGCGGTCGGCTGTGATTTTGCCCAAGGGTTTTTATATTCCGAACCCGTTCCGGCTGAGCAGTTTGAGGTGTTGCTATGGCCGGCTATCGAGGAAAGACCCGCCTGTGATTCCTGCGCGACGTCTTAG
>NZ_LMUF01000042.1:72082-147717 GCF_009766085.1 Burkholderia sp. S171
TGTTTGGTTGCTACGCTCAGCACGGCCGCCGGAGCCGCCTGAGCACCGCCGAATCAATCCGCTTCTCCTACGGGCGCCAGTGCATCGTCCTCGCTTGCGGAGTGGCATTGCGTGTCCTCATGCAGGACGCTATCCGGCGATAGCACGTCGATCAAGTCATCTGCCGACATCGGATGACCGAGCAGGAAACCTTGCAGGGAATTGCAACCAAGGCGGGTCAGGAATTCTTGCTGCGCCCGCGTCTCCACACCCTCGGCTACGATGTTCAGATTGAGCGTCTGACCCAGCGCCACGATTGCCGACACAATCGCTGCATCCTCTGTGTCGCGGGCCAGGTCGCGGATAAACCCACGGTCGATTTTCAGCTCGCTTGCCGGCAGCCGTTTCAGATAGAGAAGACTTGAATAGCCCGTGCCAAAGTCGTCGATGGAAATTTGCACGCCCATATCGTGCAATTGCTCCAGGATTTGCAAGCTTGCATCGACATCATGCATGGCCGTGGACTCGGTGATCTCGAGCATCAGGCAGCTCGGTTCCAGCAGATGGCGCGCCAGGGTCTCCCGGACGGTTCGAATAAGACCCGCATGCCTGAACTGCACAGCCGACAGGTTGACCGCCATGGTCAGGTCCCGGTGGCCCGCGTTGCGCAACACCGCAATCTGCCGGCAAGCCTCGTCGAATACCCATTCGCCAATTGGCACGATCAAGCCGGTTTTCTCCGCCAACGGGATGAACTGGTCCGGCGGAATCAACCCGCGAGTGGGATGCCGCCAACGCACCAGCGCTTCCACGCCGACTACGGGCCCGTTGGGTGCCGTGAACTTCGGTTGATATTGCAAGATCAACTGGCTCCGATCAACCGCCGCGCGGAGATCTTGCACGAGCTGCAATTGCTCATGCACATTCGCGTTCATCGAGGCTTCGAAGAAGCAGTAGGTATTTCGTCCCAGCGCCTTCGCGTGATACATCGCGGCATCCGCGTTGATCAGCAATTCCTCCCGATCAAAACCGTTGCCGGGATACATCGCGATACCAATGCTGGTCGACACACGCAAGTCGCGGCCGGCAAGCTGAAAGGGCTCTCGTATGATGGCCAATATTTTATCGGCGAGTGTTGCTGCATCGGCCGGTTCGAATACCTCCGCGAGCAGCACGAACTCGTCACCGCCCACGCGCGCGACCGTGTCCTGGGACCGAACATTCACCCCAATGCGTTGCGCGACTTCGACCAGCAACAAGTCGCCAACGTGATGGCCGTAGGCGTCGTTGACTGCCTTGAACCCGTCCAGGTCCATGAACATCAGCGCGAAGCGGCCATGCTCGCGAACAGCGCGCTGGATCGCGCGATCGAGCCGATCTTCCAGCAGCACCCGGTTGGGAAGCTTGGTGAGGGCATCGTGCAACGCCAGGTAGGTCAATTCCTGGTTCGCCTCAGCGAGCGAGACCGCCAATATGGCGGTACGTGACTCCAGCCGAAGGTCAAAAATTGAAATAATCAGTGCAATGGCGAGTACCGCCAGCGTGGAAACAATGATCACCAGCGCGAGCCATCCTGCGCTCACGCCCTCATGCACGGCACCACACACGCTCCCAAGCGGAAACTGCGCGGCGGCCATGCCGGTGTAGTGCATCGTGACAATCGCAAGGCCCATCACCACCGCGGCGCCTGCACGCATCGGCCGAACCATGGGTAAAAGGCGACGCAGGTGGAATGCAATCCACAACGCCGCGCCCGACGCGAGAATCGCGATGACGACGGAAAGGATAAAAAGCGACGGGATGTAGCTGATTCCGGGCGTCATGCGCAACGCAGCCATGCCCGTATAGTGCATACCCGCGACGCCGGCACCCATCAATACGGCGCCACCGATCAATCGCGACACGGGCAGCTCGTTCTGGCCCACAAGCCACAGCGCGAACGCCGACGACGCGATGGCGATCAGAAGCGAAAGTACCGTGATGGCCGGGTCATAGCCGAGCGAGATCGGCAAGCTGAAGGCCAGCATGCCGACAAAGTGCATCGACCAGATGCCCGTGCCCATGGCGCACGCGCCGCCTATCAGCCATCCAAAGGATGCCCGTCCCTGTGAGGTAGAAATGCGGCCCGCCATGTCCAGGCCCGTATACGAGGCCAGAATCGCGACAAGCAGCGAGAACAAGACGAGCAAACTATTGTAGCTGCCAGCAAGCATGGGGTATTCCATAGGTGTTGATCCGAACTGCGTGGATCTCTCTCGCCGCGTCCGCGCACGACAGCGTGAGCATCAAGTGATTGTCGAGCGTTAGCCTCCCACGTGAAACAGGTGCCTGAGGCACGAAGAAAAAGCGGCAAGGAGAGTCAGCCCGGTGTGCGCAAGTCGCGATAGCCGTGCTCACGGCAACGGTTCACGCATTACTTATAACGACCCGATGCCCGAAAACTTGAAAGCAACTTGAACCGTATGACGGTTTTTTGCAACGCGGGCGAGGTCACTCTGATGCGGGCGGCCGTGGGGGCGGGCCGACGCATGAAACATACGTGCCCGGCAGCAATCGATTGAAGAATCGACCTCTGCCGGGCACGGCTGACACTCCGTTGCAAAGCGTCAGTTACAGCCTGCCACTACGACAAATGATGCACCTCTTGCAAGCCGAACACCGGCGTTGGAATCCCCTCCATCCGCGCCTTGAGTTGCAGCGATAAATACTGCGAGTAATGCCGCGATTGATGCAGGTTCCCGCCATGGAACCACAACGCCTGCTGCTGCGTGGGTTTCCACATGTTGCGCTGCTCGCCTTCCCACGGCCCCGGGTCCTTGGTCGTATTCGATCCCAATCCCCACACCTTGCCCACCTTGTCCGCCACCTCGCGCGATATAAGATCCGCGGCCCAGCCGTTCATCGACCCATAACCGGTCGCGTACACAACCAGATCCGCTTCAAGTTCGCTGCCATCGCTAAGCACGACCGAGTGCTCTTTCAGCTCCACGACACCCACGCCGCTCTTCAGCTTGATCTTGCCATCCGCGACGAGGTCCCCTGCGCCCACGTCAATATAATAGCCCGATCCGCGCCGCAGATATTTCATGAAGAGACCCGAGTCGTCATCGCCGAAATCAAGCATGAAACCTCTTTTCTCCAGCCGGTCATAAAACTCCGCGTCACGCTCCCTGATCGCCTTGTACACCGGGATCTGAAACTCGTGCAGGATCTTGTACGGAACCGATGCGAACGTCAGGTCAGCCTTCATCGTGGTCATGCCCGCCGCCACCGCGCGCTCGGAGTAAAGATCACCCAGCGCCAGGTCCATCAGCGAGTCCGACTTGACTATGTGCGTGGATGAACGCTGCACCATGGTCACATCCACGCCCGCTTCCCACAGCGCCCCGCAGATATCGTGCGAAGAGTTATTCGCGCCGATCACCACGACCTTCTTGCCCTTGTAAGCATCCGGTCCCGGATGTTTCGACGAATGATGCTGCTCGCCTTTGAACACATCCATGCCCTTGAACTTCGGCAGATTCGGTTTGCCCGACATGCCGGTGGCAAGCACGAGTTGCTTCGGCCGAAGCGTCAGTTTTTCTCCGCCCCGCTCGACTTCCACGATCCATTCGCCCGCGGCCTCGTCGTATCGAGCGGACGTGCACGTGGTCGCCCCCCAGTAGTTCAACTCCATCACCTTTGTGTACATTTCAAGCCAGTCGCCAATCTTGTCCTTCGGCGAAAACACCGGCCAGTTGTCCGGGAACGGCAAATACGGCATGTGGTCGTACCAGACCGGATCATGCAGGCACAGTGTTTTATAACGTGCACGCCAGGCGTCGCCAGGCCGCTCGTTCTTATCGATAATGATGGCAGGCACACCCAGTTGCCGCAGCCGCGCGCCTAACGCAATGCCGCCCTGCCCGCCGCCGACGATCAGGCAATACGGCTGCTTCTCATAACCCAGCGTCTCCTGTTCGGCCTCGCGATTCTCTTTCCAGCTAGTGCGGTCCGTACGCGCGCCGTGTTCGGCGCCCATCGGCCGCTTGGCGCCCTTCGGTTCTTCGTGGCCCTTGAGTTCGGTCATGGTCGTGAGCAACGTCCAGATCTGCCCGTCCTTCACGCGGATAAAACCCGTGCCGCGCGCAACGCCCGTCTCGAACGTGATCCACGCTTGCGTCACGCCATCCGCTTCGGTCGCCGTTTCGTTATCGGCAATCTTCAGTTTCGACGGCTTGACCGTGTTCAACTGCGAATTCAGCATCGCGGCAATCTGCTCGCGGCCTTCCATCGTCTTGATGTTCCAGGTGAACGCGACAAGGTCGCGCCAGTAACCATCGGGCTGGAATAGCGCAACGGCCGCCTCTGTGTCGCCGCTTTTTAGCGCGGCCTCGAATGTCTCCAGGATGTTCGTGATGGTTTGGTTCGGATTCTGTTCAGACATAGTTGCTCCTCCATGAGATACGGATCACTAAGTATCGATTTAGTATCGGTTTAAAAAGACGGGTTCTCTGCCCGCTAGAATAAAAATCCCTGCTTACTGCTAGCGCCTGTGCGGCGCCACTATTCCAAACTTCGTTATGCGCCGGTACAACGTTGCCCGAGATAAACCCAGCGCTTGCGCCGCTATGACGGGCCGCCATTTAGCATCGGTCATCGCAGCAAGTATGCGGGCACGTTCCAGTGTTTCGCTTTCGGACAACGCGGGCGTGACAGGTTGGGCGGCTTCGCGCGATGTCGGCGACGAGCTTCTGGAAGCGCGCAGGACAGGCAGCCTGACACGCGCATGCAGCGGCGACCCGGACTCGATCAACCTGAACGAGATGAGATCGCGTCCGGGGCGTGCATCGAGCAGACGTTCCGCGCGGATATCGAAGAGTTCAGAGACGTGGCGCGGCAACCGATCCAGCCCCGGCACACATTCCTTCGCGCGCCGGTTAGCCGCGATCGCGTAACCGCGTGCATCGAAAGCGATGAGTATTTCCGGCTGCGCCTCAACGTAATGCCGGCTGCGATGCGCGAGCAAAACCCAGCAGTGCGTAGTCGCGTTGAGAAAGAAACCGTCCTCAATCAGCAACGCGCTTTGCCGCACGATATGGTTGACCAGCCGCTGACTATCGCGCTCCTCGGGCGAGCGCACCGCTGAGGCATCCAGTACGCCGATCAACTCGCCTTGCACACCGAAGATAGGCGATGCGCTACACGTCAGCGTAGTAAACGCCGCGCGGAAATGATCGGTCTTGTGAACGGTGATCGCCTCGGCGTCGAGCAATACCGACGCAACGCCGCATGTCCCCTCTTCGCGTTCGGACCAGCACGACCCGGGATACAAACCCGCACGCTTGAATTCGTGCCGGCGATCGCGATCCACGCGGTAGTCGATGGTCACGCCCTGTGCATCGGTCAACATCACGCAGTAGTCGGCTTCGCGTACAGTTTCATGCAGTCGCGAAAGGCATTCGCCCGATGCACGCAGCACGGTTTCTTCGCGCTGCTGGACATCGCGTAATTCGGGAACGGTCAGGATGCGCGGGCCAATAGTCGCGCCCGGGTCGAGATGATATTGCTCCAGCGACCGCTTATACGATGACGCCAGCCGCGACCCATCGGCACCCGGGCTGCTCATGCGGCCTTCTATCACGTTGCGCACGCGATCGATGTGTCTGGTCTGCGAAACATACGGCATGAAGAGTCTCCGGCGGATTCGGTGCGCTCGCGTCATTCACGACACGCTGCAACCCGAAAACTTAAACGCATGGTGACGTTTTAGCATGCGTGTTCCGGGAGATCACACCGCAGTGCACCATCGAAGTTGATGAGACATTTGTCTCAGTCATTTGTCTCAACCAACGGCGACGTTATCGACGCCGCGTTTCCTCGATCGCAGCCATCTTCCGGTAGAGCGTGTTACGCGATACGCCAAGCATTCGCGCCGCCGCCGAGACGTTGCCGGCGTGTGTATCGAGCGCTGCCGCAACGGCGGACAACGCGAGATCGTCAAGCCGAGCGCTACTGTCCCTGGCAGACGGCTGCGAAGCCGCTTGCACGCTCTCCGCGTGGCGTTCGTCATCGAAGAAATCTTGCGGCAGATGATCAAGGTCAATGCACGTTTCATGATCATCGAGCATCGCGCATGCGGTCCTCAGCACGTTCGCGAGTTGCCGGAAGTTTCCTGGCCACGGATGCCGTGTGAACGCCGCCAGCACCTCAGGCGACACCCTGATGGACTCGCCGGTCGCGCGCTCGGCACGCAGGATCTTTTCGACGGTCACCGCCAGGTCCGTACGCTGGCGCAACGGCGGCAGCGTCACCAGCAGACCGTTGATCCGGTAGTAAAGATCCTCGCGGAATTCGCCCGCGGTGACGCGCTCGCGCAGATTGCGGTTGGTCGCGCAGATCAGGGCGAAATCAACCGGCACAGCGCGCGTGCTGCCCAGCGGCGTCACCGTGCGCTCTTGAAGCACGCGCAGCAAACGGCTTTGCAATGAGAACGGCATATCGCCAATTTCATCAAGGAACAATGTGCCGCCATCGGCTTGCAGGATCTTGCCGCAAGCGCCGCGTTTGGACGCACCCGTGAACGCCCCTTCCTCATAACCGAACAACTCCGCTTCTATCAGCGTGTCCGGGATCGACGCACAATTCACCGCCACGAACGGCCCGTCGCGACGCGGCGAGTCACGATGCACCGCGCTCGCCAGGACATCCTTGCCGGTACCCGTCTCGCCGCCAATCAGGATTGGAATATTTTTACCGATTACCTTGCGTACCCGTTCAACGAGCGCCGCAACTTGGGCATCGCCGGTCATCAGGTAACGCAGGCCGGAGAGTTTCGGCTGCGGTTCGGAGATGCGTTTGCGAACGACGACATCGGTGACATCGTGGGTATCGGTCGAGAGTGCAACGGCGGTCGAACGTCTCAGATCAGCGCTGGCAAATACGTTGACGCCACTGTGCAGGCAGAGCGAAATCGTGCGCTCGACGGGCGTGCCCACGCTGCTGCGTACACGGTCGAACAGCTCGCCACACGAGACGTTGAATAACGATGACAAGGTATGCGCGCGCAACGAGGCTAGCGGCATTCCAAATTGAAATTGTGCGCTGCGATTCGCCGATAGAAACCGGCCATCGGACCTGAACGCGACAATGCCTTCCATCAGCGTGCCAATAAACTCGGGACGCCCGTGAAAATGAATGCGCAGTGCTTCAGGGAAGGCGCTGGTGAACAAATGATTTTCGATCATCTGCGCGGACATCTTGGCAAGCGCCATGGTGTGACGGCTATGGCCACGGCAATCGCCGGTTACATCGAGAACGCCTAACAGCTCACCGAACGGATCGAGAATGGGCACGCTCGAACACGCAAGGAACCGGTTCGCACGCAGGTAGTGCTGGTCGCCGAACACCATGGTGGCGTCGCGTGCGGCAATGGCCGTGCCAATGGCGTTGGTGCCCTGTTGCTGTTCGCTCCATAGCGCGCCCGGACGCAGCGCGACGCGGTCGGCACGAGCGAGGAAATCGTCGTCGCCGAGCGAATGCAGGATCAGCCCTTCAGAGTCGGTCAGCACAACCATGCTATGCGTATTGGCGATCTGCCCGTAGAGCGTTTCTATGACGGGCAGCGCGTGCGAGCAGAGCGCGCGGTTCTGTTCGCGCTTGAGCAGGAGATCGGGTTCGGCGAGCACGCGGTAGTCGGGGCGCATGGTGTCCGACAGCCCAAAGCTCCGGGAACGTTCGTGCGATTGCCTAATGATGTCCTGGCCCTCCATACGACCAGCGTGATCGCTGGCCAGCAGCGCGGATCGGCTTGATCCGCTTGAACGTTCGATAGAAACCGGGTTCATAACCATTGTCTCCTCCGCCAGCATTCGCGGAAGGAGTCGGTCGTCAGCTCCGCCCGTCGCGTGGTCGATCGAGACAATGTACCACTGCTACAGCGTTCAACCCCGGGTTTAGCCCGTCACGTGCTCGACCGGATGGCGCTCGAGCCAGGCAGATTCGGTATCGTCGAAAAGACGTGATCGCGTCAGAAAACGCAACCCGCTGGGGCGTTCCAGCGAAAACATGCCGCCATTGCCCGGCACGCAATCGATGATCAACTGGGTGTGCTGCCAGTATTCAAATTGCGATTCGCTCATGTAGAACGGCACGCCGGCGATCTCGCCGAGTTTGACGTCCGATGAGCCGACCATGAATTCAGCGACCGGGAAACACATGGGCGCGCTGCCGTCGCAACAACCGCCGGACTGATGGAATAACACTAGCCCGTGCTCGGCCTTCAGCTTCTCGATCAACTCGATTGCTGCCGGAGTTACCACCACGCGCGAAACTTCTTGTTCGGTCATAAGGGTTTCCACTTAACGCGCAACATGGCGAGCCGCAAAAGCGGCCCGCTATTCAGATCAAACAACTACGCCGATCAGAAGAAACCAAGCGGCTTCTGGCTATAACTGACCAACAGGTTTTTCGTCTGCTGATAGTGATCGAGCATCATCTTGTGATTTTCCCGGCCAATGCCCGATTGCTTGTAACCACCGAACGCAGCATGTGCCGGATACGCGTGATAGCAGTTGGTCCACACACGTCCAGCCTGGATGTCGCGGCCGAAACGATAAGCCCGCGTACCATCGCGCGTCCACACGCCCGCACCGAGGCCATAAAGCGTGTCGTTGGCGATCTCCAGTGCCTCGGCCTCATTCTTGAACGTCGTCACCGACAACACCGGCCCGAAAATTTCCTCCTGGAAGATGCGCATCTTGTTGTGACCGCGGAAGACCGTCGGCTTGATGTAGTAGCCGTTCTTCAACTCGCCGTCGAGCGCATTGCGTTCGCCGCCGATCAGGCATTCAGCGCCTTCCTGCTTGCCGAGATCGATATACGAGAGAATCTTCTCAAGCTGCTCCTGCGAGGCTTGAGCACCAATCATCGTCTTGGAGTCGAGCGGATGCCCCTGGCTGATCGCCGCCACGCGCTTGAGGGCGCGTTCCATAAAGCGATCGTAGATGCTCTCTTCGACCAACGCGCGCGACGGACACGTACACACTTCGCCCTGGTTCAGCGCGAACATGGCGAACCCTTCAAGCGCCTTGTCGAAGTAGCTGTCGTCGGCGTTCATGACATCGGCGAAGAAAATGTTCGGGCTCTTGCCGCCCAGTTCAAGCGTCACCGGAATGAGGTTCTGGCTGGCGTACTGCATGATCAGGCGGCCGGTCGTGGTTTCGCCCGTGAACGCGATCTTGGCAATGCGCTTATTCGATGCCAGCGGTTTGCCCGCCTCCAGCCCAAAACCATTGACCACGTTCAGCACGCCGGCGGGCAACAGATCTTCGATCAACTCGAGCAGCACAAGTATGGAAGCGGGTGTTTGCTCGGCGGGTTTCAGCACCACGCAATTGCCGGCCGCCAGCGCAGGCGCGAGTTTCCACACCGCCATCAGGATCGGGAAATTCCACGGAATGATCTGTCCCACAACGCCTAGCGGCTCGTGGAAGTGATATGCGACCGTGTCTTCGTCGATCTGCGAAATCGAGCCTTCCTGAGCGCGCACGCAACCGGCGAAATAGCGGAAATGATCGATCGCCAGCGGGATATCGGCGGCCATGGTTTCACGTAGGGGCTTGCCGTTATCGATGGTTTCCGCCACCGCGATACGCACCAGATTCGTTTCCATCCGGTCCGCGATCTTGTTCAGGATGTTGGCTCGCTCGGCAGGCGAGGTCTTGCCCCAGGCCGTCTTGGCTTTGTGCGCTGCATCAAGCGCGAGTTCAATATCGGCTTCGCGCGAGCGCGGGATGGAGGTGAACGCTTCGCCTGTGATGGGCGAAATATTGTCGAAATACTCACCGCCTACCGGCTTGACCCATTGACCACCGATGAAGTTGCCATACTGCTTTTTATATGGGAAGTCTGTGTTCAAAAATTGCATCTCGGCGTGATTCATGTGCGTGCTCCTCGCATGTCGGTGAGAATGACCGCCGCGACTATGATTGCCGCAACCGGTGGGAACATGCTTGCGAGATGCGTGCCAATGGGCGTCTTTCCGATGGGCAAAGGCAGTGGGCGTTATTCGCTTGCGCACAAGCACGACCATGCGTTCCGTTTCGGAACACTTGCGTGGGCAATCGTGTTGAAACGGAACAGCGCAGCGGCGCAATGTTTGAGCATGACGCGCGGTGGCTTTGTTGTGCAAACTAGGGATTCGGGCCGTGAATCAAGACGGTGGCGTTTCGTCACGGGTAGAACTAGAACGGAGGCACGCAATGGCATTGACCGGCGTTAAGGCATTCGTATTCGACGTATTCGGCACTGTCGTGGATTGGCGCAGCGGCGTGGCACGCGACGCAGCGCTGTTTCTGCGCCGGCATCCGATCAACGGCATTGACCCGATGCAATTCGCCGACGCCTGGCGTCGCCGGTATGGCCCTGCCATGGAGGAAGTGCGCAGCGGCCGGCGAGCATTTGTCCGGCTGGACGTGTTGCACCGCGAGAATTTGCTGGCGGTGCTGGCGGACTATGGAATTGATGCCGCAAGCCTTCCGGCGGAGGAAGTCGATGAACTGAATCTTGCGTGGCATCGGCTGGATCCGTGGCCCGACTCGCTCAGCGGCCTCACGCGACTCAAGGCCAGTCACATCATTGCACCGCTTTCGAATGGCAACGTCGCTCTGATGCTGGACATGGCGAAACGCGCCGGCATTCCGTGGGACGCAATTCTGGGCGCGGAAGTCGTGCAGGCTTACAAGCCGATGCCCGAGGCGTATTTGCGAACGGCCGATGTCTTAGGTCTTCGGCCGGAGCAATTGTGCCTGGTCGCCGCGCACAACAGCGATCTCGCGGCAGCAAGGCAATGCGGATACAAGACGGCGTTTGTGGCACGCCCGACGGAACATGGGCCGGAGCAGACCACGGACTTAAAGGCCGAGGCGGACCGGGACGTGGTCGCGCGTGACTTCAATGAATTGGCGGATAAGGTGGGGGCTTAGGGTGACTTAAGCCGCCTCAAACCGTCTGCCGCTCGACAATATGAAAGCCGACATCGACCACGTTCGTTTCCGTCACGCCTTTCAAGCGCTCTAACAAACAGCGCGCTGCGCTGATGCCAATACGCGTGCCGTCCACGCCCACGGTCGTCAACTGCGGGCTCGTCTCCGAGGCGAACTCCAAATCGCCGAAACCGCAGATGGCCAGTTGCGACGGCACGTCGATACCCCGGCGTTTTGCCTCGCCCAGCACGCCGATAGCCAACAGATCCGAACCGCAGAAAACCGCATCGAGTGATGGCATCTGCTCCAGCAACTTAGGCAACGCGACCTTGCCGATGGACACCGAACTAGGCGGCGCAACGATCACGTCTGCGACATCATGGATCCCTGCGCGCGCCAGCCGTTCGCGAAAGCCGGTGATACGTGCGACGGCGCGATCATCGTTGGCCGACACCAGGCCCGGATACAAAACCCCTCGCGCGAGGAAGCGCTCCGCAACCGCAACGCCCACTTGATAATGCGAGAAACCCACGAGCATATCGATCGGCGTCTCCGTCATGTCCCACGTTTCCACAATCGGAATGCCGACATTACGCAACCGCTCGCGCAACGAATCCGTATGCGCCACGCCCGTCAACAACACCCCTTCAGGACGTCGGCTCAAGACCGCATCGAGCAGCGTTTCCTCACTGGAATCGCTGTAGCCGCTCAACGCGAGCAGCACCTGATAACCGGCCTTCGACATCGTCTCGCTGAACACCTGAATGGTTTCGGAGAACAACGAGTGCGCGATGGTCGGGACAATAGCCGCGATCAGCCGCGACTTCGACGAGGACAACCCGCCCGCCAGCCGGTTGGGTACATACCCAAGCTTCTGGACGACCTGACGCACGCGCTCAAGCGTTTCCGGCGCGACGGATTCCGGATTGTTGAAGACACGCGACACCGTGATCGGCGACACGCCCGCGGCGGCCGCTACGTCGGTGATGCGAAGCCCTTTCGGACCGCCGCGCGAGCGCTTGACGGGCGTGGGCGGGGCTTCGTCCGGAGCATCGATAGGATAGGCGGTCGGCTTGTCGTTCGGCATGGTTCGCTTGCTTGCAGGAGGGCTTGACGCCGGTATTGTAGTCAACGCCGACCGGGCCTCGTCGCAGGAACAGCTCTACGTCGCTTCCACCCTCCTTCGAGCGCTCGCCTCCGGCGTACCGTCATGACGATTGCGACGACTCAAAATCAGCGTGACGACGCCGAACGTAAAGAGACACGCGGCGGGAATCAACATAGGCGCCTTCGTGCTGCCGCTCACCTGCCGGACCCATGGCACCAGATTCTGCGCGATAAAACCACCCACATTACCCAGTGAATTGATCGCCGCGATTCCAGCGGCCGCACGCGCACCCGTCAGGAACTTCGACGGCAGCGTCCAGAAACACGGCAGGAGCAAATACATGCACGGCGCGCCAAGACTCAAGGCAATGAAACGCAACGTGTTGGTCGGCAGGAACACGCTGCCGAGAAAGAACATCACACCGAGTACCGACGCGCAGAGCATCGCGGTCATTGTGCGGTCGGCGGCGCGCAATTTCGACGGCAACCACGCAAGCACGATAGTCGCGAGCAGCCACGGCACGATGTTGATCAGGCCGTTGACGGTATTGCTGACACCGAACCCCTTGACCAGCGTCGGCAGCCAGTAGCTCACGCCATACACCGACATGGACAGCATCATGTAGTACAACGCCATGCCAATCACGCGCGGTTCCGTCAACACGCTCAGAAACGTTGTCTTGCCCGCTTCGGTTTGCGCTGCGAGGGCGCGTTCGTTATCGAGGGTATCGGCTAGCCATTTCTTTTCGGCATCCGACATGAATGTTGCTTTTAGCGGAGACGCAGGCAAATACAACAGCACGACAGCCGTCAGTAGGATGGACGGTACGCCCGTGACAATGAACACGAGCTGCCAGCCTTGCAGGCCAAAGAGTCCACCCTTGTCCAGCAGCCAGCCGCAAATAGGCGCGCCGACCATGTTGCCCAGACTGCTGCCCACCGTGAAATACCCGAGCATCCGCACCCGATGCCGCGATGGAAACCACAACGTCAGGTAATAAATCACGCCGGGGTAAAGCCCGGCTTCGGAAGCACCGAGCAGGAAGCGCAGCACGTAGAACGTGGTGGCGTTTTTCGTGAACGCGAGCAGCACGGTGACAATGCCCCACGTCAGCATGATGCGTGCGATCCAGCGCGGCGCGCCGTACTTGTGCAGCAGCACGTTGCTCGGCACCTCGAAGATCAGATAGCCGATGAAAAACAACGACGCGCCAAGCCCATACGCCAATTCGCTCAAACCGAGACTGCTCAGCATCTGCAGCTTGGCGAAGCTGATATTCGAACGGTCGATATACGCAATCAGATAGAGCAGGCCAAGCAGCGGCATCAGCCTGAATGCGAGCCGGTTGATGAGCGGTATTTCGTCTATCGCTTGCGGAACAGTATTCACCGTATCTCCTGCGCCCCGCTGCATACCGGCGGGCGTTAACGTTCAAAGGTCGATACGTTGTTATTTTTGCGCGCGCCATTGCGCATACGCCGCCAACGTTTCTTCATTCGGCGGATAGGTCCCACGCAACGGCCTGCCTTCATCAATACGCTGCGAGATGAAGATCTCCAGTTGCTCCTGCTCGGTCGCATCGCGCGCAACGTCTTCCGCCATTTCGCGCGGTACGATCACGACGCCGTCCACATCGGCGACAACAATATCGCCGGGGTACACTGCCACGCCGCCGCATGCTATGGGCACGTTCATATCCACCGCGTGATGTTTGGCGAGGTTCAACGGCGCGCTCGCGCCCGCGCACCACAGCGGCAGGCCGAGGCCGGAAATCGTGCCGCTGTCACGCACTGCGCCATCGGAAACCATGCCTGCCACGCCGCGCTTCGCCAGCCGTAGGGCGAGAATCGATCCCACCGATGCCACCGACCGGTCACCGCGACAATCCTGAACCAGCACGCTACCCGGCGGCGCGCTTTCCACCGCCTTGCGCTGCGGATGGTCGGGGTCCTGGAACACACCCACGTGATCGAGGTCTTCACGCGCGGGAATATTGCGCAGCGTGAATGCGGGTCCAACCAGGTTCGGTGCGCCCGGTGCGGGTTTGACGAGCGGCGCGACACCTTGCAGGAAGACGTTGCGCAAGCCGCGCTTGAACAGTTGCGTGGTGAGCGTCGCCGTGCTGACGTGGCGCAATAGTTCAAGCGCGGCGCTGCTGACGGGGGTATCGGATGGATTCATAAGGAGTGCTCTTCTCTGAATAAGGTTAGTGAATCTCGGGTTCGTCGCGGTTCGCGCTCGCTGCCGGTGCAACGGTTCCAGACGACGACACGGCCACCGGTTCTTCCAGGAAATCGAAGTCACAGCCCTTGTTCGCCTGCGTGACGTGAAGCTGATGCATCACGCCAAAGCCGCGCTCGAACGGACGTTTCGGCGCCTTCCACGCTTCCCGGCGAGTGGCGAGTTCTTCGTCGCTGACATCGAGATGAAGACGTCGGCCGGGCACATCGAGCTCGATCATGTCGCCGTCTTTCACCAGCGCGAGCGGACCACCCACAAACGATTCCGGCGCTACATGCAGCACGCACGCGCCGTAGCTCGTGCCGCTCATGCGGGCGTCCGAGATTCGCACCATGTCGCGTACGCCCTGCTTCAACAGCTTCTGCGGGATCGGCAACTGGCCCCACTCGGGCATGCCGGGTGCACCCACCGGACCCGCGTGTTGCAGCACGACCACCGACTCCGCGGTGATGTCAAGTTCTTCGCTGTCGATGCGTGCCGCCATGTCGGCGTAATCCTTGAATACGACGGCCGGTCCGCGCGCCTTCAGCAGATGCTGCTCCATGGCGGCCGGCTTGATGACGGCGCCATCCGGCGCGAGGTTGCCGGTCAGCACGGCGAGGCCGTCGCGTTCCACCAGCGGGTTAGCGCGCTTGCGAATCACGTCTTCGTCGAAGATCTCCGCGCCCGCGATGTTTTCGGCGAGCGTCGACCCGCTCACCGTCATCTGCGTGCCGTCGATCAGGCCCCCCAGTTCCACGAGCAACGCGCGCAAACCACCTGCGTAGAAGAAATCTTCCATGAGGTATTTGCCGGCCGGGCGCAGGTTCGCGAGCACGGGCGTGATGCGCGCGAGTTCATCGAAGCGCGCGGTCGTCAGGTCGATACCCGCCCGGCGCGCGACCGCCACCAGATGCACGATCGCGTTCGTGGAACCGGACATGGAAAGCACGGTGGTGACGGCGTTATCGAAGGATTTCGCGGTCAGGATGTCCGACGGTTTCTGGTCGATCCAGACCATCTCCACAATCCGCTGGCCGGTCAGCGATGCGAACTGAGCATGGCGCGAATCGACCGCGGGGATCGACGAAAAGCCGGGTAGCGTCAGGCCGAGTGATTCGGTGGCCGTGGTCATGGTCGATGCCGTGCCCATGGTCATGCAGTGTCCTGGCGAGCGCGCAATGCCGCTTTCGATGCCCTTCCACTCCTCTTCCGTGATCTTGCCCGCGCGCAGTTCCGCCCAGTATTTCCAAGTGTCCGAGCCGCTTCCGAGCGTGCGGCCGTTCCAGTTGCCGCGCAGCATCGGCCCGGCGGGTAAATAGATACTCGGCAGGTTCATGCTGATCGCGCCCATCAACAGGCCGGGCGTGGTCTTGTCACAGCCGCCCATCAGCACGCAGCCGTCGAACTGATACGACTTCAGCAATTCCTCGGTTTCCATCGCGAGGAAGTTTCGATACAGCATGGTCGTCGGTTTCTGGAACGGCTCGGCGAGGGTCATCACGGGCATTTCGACCGGGAACCCGCCGGCCTGCCAGACGCCGCGCTTGACCTCCTCCACGCGTTGCTTGAAGTGCGTGTGGCACGAGTTCAGCTCGCTCCACGTATTGACGATGGCGATGACCGGCTTGCCCATGTAATCGGACGGGTGATAGCCCATCTGCGCCGTGCGCGAACGGTGTCCGAAGGAGCGCAGGTCGTTCACGCCATACCAGCGGTAGCTCCGTAATTGTTCAGGGGTCTTGCGGGGAGGCGTGGGATTCGAAGACAAGCTTTTTTCTCCTTGATAGCAATATCAACACGCTCTTGAATGGGCGAATGGTAACGCTATCATTGTGGAACGTCCGTAAGGGATTTCACGCATAAGGCGGGTGGCAGCAAGCGGAGATCGACGGGACTTCGGCCGCAGGAACGCAAGCGCAAAAACCGCTTGCGCCGATCAGACATCCCCGTACAATACTGTATATATATACAGTTAAGCGCTGACGAAATGGAACTGCTCAAGAAGCTCGAAGTGCTGGCAGACGCGGCGAAATATGACGCGTCTTGCGCCAGCAGCAGCGCGCCGAAACGCAGTTCGCGAGGTGGGCCGGGGCTAGGGTCGAGCACGGGCGCCGGTATCTGTCACAGCTTCACGCCGGATGGCCGCTGCGTGTCGCTACTGAAAATCCTCCTGACCAATTTCTGCCTGTACGACTGTCAGTACTGCGTGAACCGCCGGTCCAGCAACGTACCGCGTGCGCGCTTCACACCTGAAGAAGTGGTGGACCTGACGCTGGATTTTTACCGGCGCAACTATATCGACGGCCTGTTTTTAAGCTCCGGCATCATCCAGTCGTCGAACTACACCATGGAGCAACTCGTTCGCGTCGCGCAGTCATTGCGTGAGGACCACCAGTTCCGCGGCTACTTGCACCTCAAGACCATTCCCGACGCGGATCCGGGACTGATCGCACAGGCCGGAAAATATGCTGACCGGCTAAGTGTCAATATCGAACTGCCGACCGAGGTCAGCCTCGAAAGGCTCGCGCCCGAGAAGAGTGCCCGCACGATCAAGTTGGCTATGAGTTCAATCCGGCTCGGACAGGACGAAGCGCTCAGCGACAAAAAAGCGCCTAAATTCGCACCCGCTGGTCAAAGTACGCAGATGATCGTCGGTGCAGACGCTACGGACGACCGGACCATCTTGCGTACAGCCGAGACGCTGTACGGGTCGTATAAATTGAAGCGGGTTTACTACTCGGCGTTCAGCCCGATCCCGGACAGTCCTTCCGCCCTGCCCTCGCAGGCGCCGCCGCTGTTGCGCGAGCACCGGCTTTATCAGGCTGACTTCCTGATGCGCGGTTACGGCTTCAACGTGGCCGAACTGTTCGGTGACACCGGTTCGTTGTCACTTGATATCGACCCGAAGCTTGCGTGGGCGCTGTCTCACCGGCATCAGTTTCCCGTCGATCTCAATCGTGCGCCGCTTCGCATGATTGCGCGCGTGCCAGGAATCGGCATGCGCAATGCCCAACGGCTGGTGGAGCTGCGTCGCTCGCGCGCTGTGCGTTACCAGGATCTGGTGCAGTTGCGCTGCTCAATGGCAAAGATCAAGCCGTTTATCGTCACACAGGATTATCGGGCGCCATTGAAGGAGGTGTCGTCGGAACAGCTGCGGCGAGTGCTGACGCCGCCACCTGTGCAGCTTGCACTGCTGTGAGCGCGCATGCTTCCGAGCGGACATTCAATGCAAACCATCGCCATAGAGAATACGTATCGCGCGTGGCGTGCCGCCGCGCTGCGGATGCTCGCGGCAAACGTGTCCCCGGAAGCCATCGACTGGCGGGTCAAAGACTTTGCGCATGGTGCTTCGAACGGTCATTTGGAGCCAACCAGCGGTTCGTTCGATTTCAACGCGAATCAGACGGGCGACGACGAAGCGGTGTCCGCGCCGCGTCCTGTCGACTCTGCCGGGCCGTCACTGGCAGTGGGCATTTCGAAAACGCTCGCGGCCCAACTCAACGATGCCGCGCTATATCGGGATCCGCTTCGCTGGGCGTTTCTGTATAAGGTCATTTGGCGATGGCACCAGGGCGATCGCGCCGTGGCATCGCCCGCCGACGTCGACGGTGCACGTCTGCAGCAAATGGCAAAAGCGGTTCGACGTGACAAACACGACATGATCGCGTACGTGCGCTTTCGCCAGTGCGCGCAACATGCCGCGGGCGAGCCGGAGTACGTCGCTTGGTATGAACCGGCGCACGACATCCTCGCGTGGGGCGCCGAGCAATTCGCCCAGCGTATGGGCCGCTCGACCTGGCTGATCGCCGCGCCGTCGGGCGCTGCGTCGTGGGACGGCGTCACATTGCACCTGAAATACGGTCGAGCAGAGCGCAGCGCGATTGCGCCTGACGCCGCCGAAGCGCTCTGGCTCGCGTATTACCGCAGCACCTTCAATCCGGCGCGGCTGAATGAGACGGCCCTGCATCAGCACATGCCGGTTCGTTACTGGAAGGGACTGCCCGAAGGCATGCTGATTCCATCAATGATCAGCGAAGCGAAGACGGGTGCTCGACGGCTTGCGCAAGCGAGCGGCATCGGTGCAATGGATGGAAAAGCCATTTCTGTCGATGCCGAAGCGGCGCAGCCGTCGCGAACCGCGCCTGGTTCGCTCGATGCGTGCCGCCGCTGCGAGCTGTGGCAGCACGCAACGCAGGCCGTGGAGGGCGAAGGTCCGGCGGATGCGCGCATCGTATTGCTGGGCGAACAGCCCGGGGACCAGGAGGACCTGAGCGGCAAACCATTTGTAGGACCAGCGGGGCAACTGCTTGACGAGGCCATTCAGCGTGCGGGGTTGCGTCGTAGCGATCTCTATCTGACGAACGCGGTCAAACACTTCAAGTGGACACCACGGGGCAAACGGCGGCTGCACAAAACGCCGGCGCAGCGCGAAGTGCAGGCTTGCGCTGTTTGGCTCGAACGTGAGTTGCAACGCGTTCGACCCGCTGTCATTGTCACGCTAGGTGCGACGGCGCTGGGCGCATTGCTTGGCGAAAAAGTCAGTTTGCAAGGGTATCTCGGCGATTCGTTCGAACTGAATGGCGTACGGGTGATCCCAACCTATCATCCGTCGTTTGCACTGCGCCGGGATGACGCGGGAGGACGTGAGCAGGTCACCCAGGCGATCAGCGATGCGTTGGCGCGCGCCAAAGACCTGACGGCTTAGCTCTCTGACCCGCCTGTGGGCGATCAGAAAAGCGTGCGACAGTGCTACAGAACCGAGGGCTGGTTTGCAAATAGCGGTGCATTCGGCCAGCATTGATGACGACCTGAATATCCCGCCGTATTTTGCGCTGTTATCCTTGCCAAATCCCGTTTATGCCGGGCCGACGCTGTCCCGACCACGTGTGCAATGCGGATCCATTGCAAAGCCGGCCACCGGTATGACGCCCATTTAATTTGCATGGGAGGTTCGCCATGCTGCGATCGTTCGACCAACTCTGTCAGCCGGCCGACAAGGGCCTGCTGGTCGCCGCCGACCACGGCCACGCGACGCTCACCGGCGGCGGCACCTACGCCATGCCGTGGCACTGGCACGATTGCCTGATGTTCATCCTGCCGAGCCACGGCGCCGTCGAGCTTCGGCACGAAGACCAGCGCGCGGGCACCTGGCTGTCGCAGGATCGTTTCGCGGTCGTGCCTTCGGGACGGGCGCATCAAACCCGCGCAGGGTTCGCCACGCACACGCATGTCGCCGTGTACGTGACCGACGACGCGCTGCAAAAACTCGATACCGGAATCGGCTCACTCGGCGAATTCCGCCGGCGCACGCGCGTCCCCCTCCTCGTGCATCGAACCCCCGCAATTCGTGCACTACAGGAAATCTCGCTGCGCAACGACATGGGGACCTATGGCGGCCCGTCGATCCGCCAAGCTTTGTCGTCGGCCTTGCTGATGCAGTGCATTGGCGAGGTCCTCGCTGGCGAGACGGTCCCGGGGGCTTCACCCCGAGAGCACGGCATGGCGCTGGTTGCCGAACTCGAAGCCTTCATTACCCGCCATGCCGATCAGGACATCCCGCTTGATGACCTGGAACAACGCTTCGGCATCTCCCGCCGTCACATTACGCGCCTGTTCCGCGAAGGCACCGGCCTCTCGATCGGTGAATTCCAGCAGCGCACGCGTTACGAGAATGCCTGCCGGCTGCTCGCCGAGACTGACCTGCCGGTCGGCGAGATCGCATTCCGCGTAGGTTTTGAAAGCGGCGCGGCCCTCGCGCGCGCTATGCGCCGGATTGGCGACCATTCGCCCTCGGACTTGCGTACCGGCATGGCCCGTTCGGTCAAAATGTAAGGCCCGTTCGAGCGCGCGGCGCCTTTTTGATCCCCGTAATCTGACCGGATGGAAACACACTCCCCGGTCAGCGGGGTTCATCCCGTCATGCCTCAACGCGACACAGCCCCACGCGCACTCCGCCACGCAGTCGAACTTGTCAGCGTGTTTGCCGCCGGTCCCGGCGGCGGCAACCCGGCGCCTATCGTGGTCGATGCTGCCGGCATGTCGGACGCGCACATGCAGGAAATAGCACGGCGCTACGGCCACGAAAGCGGCTTCGTCCTGCCGGCCCCGCCCGGCTCTGACTGCGATTACGAGTTTCGCTTCTGGGTCCCCAACCACGAGATGCCGATGTGCGGACACGCCACGGTCGGCGCGGTCTGGCTGCTCCATCAACGCGGGCAATTGCAGCACAACCGGCTGACCATCCAGACCCGCAGCGGTAAGGTCGGCGCTCGTATTACCGGGCAGACGGCCGAAGGCGCCGCGGTCGAAATTTCTCAACCCGCAGGCCGTATCGATGCATTGTCGGAGGCGCAACTCAGCCGGGACGAGATCCTCGATGTGCTCGGCATCAGCGCCTCGCAGCTCGCGCCGCTTCCGGTCCAAAATGCTTGCACAAGCCGCGTCAAAACGTTGATTCCGCTCGCGAGCACTGCTGACCTTGATAGCCTTCAGCCGCGCTTCGATAAAATCGAGGCGCTGTGCGAGCGAATAGGCTCTACCGGCCTTTATCCCTACGCCGCCTTCGACGCGGACCGGCAAATCTTCGACGCCCGGCAGTTTCCGCGCGCCTCGGGTTATCCGGAAGATGCCGCCACCGGAATCGCGGCCTCGGCACTATCTTTTGGCCTCCTGACCAATGGCCTGGTTGAAGCCTCCGAGCGGACCATCACGATCCGCCAGGGACGCGCGATGAAACGCCCGTCGCAGATCTCGGTGCGCTTCAGTTTCGACGCGGGCCTTGAGCGTAGCCAGCCCGACGGCTGCTGGCTCGGCGGCCCGGTTTCTTTCGAAGCGCACGCCGGAGCACCATCATGACGATCGATATCGCCGGCCGGCTGGCGCAACTGGGTCTGACGCTGCCCGTTGCGCCCTCGCCGCGAGGCGTCTACGTCGGTGCGGTGATCCACGATGGCATCGCTTATATCAGCGGCCAGGTCAGCCGTGTAGGCGACGAGATCATCACCGGACCCGTCGATCACGATACGCCGCCCGACGTCATCCGGCACGCGGCACGGACCTGCGTGCTGCGCGCCCTGAGCGTGCTCGTTGCAACGCTGCCGGCCGCGGCGGCGGTCGAACGCATCCTGTTCCTGCGCGGTATCGTCAATGCCGTGCCCGGCTTCGTGAACCACAGCCAGGTCATGGATGAAGCCTCGGCCCTCCTCCACGACATCTTCGGTGAAAGCGGCCGGCACGCGAGATCGGCGCTCGGCGTTGCAAGCCTGCCGGGCAACGGCTTGCTCGAAATCGAACTCACGCTCGCGTTGAGCACTGTGGTTCCACCCGTGCCTCACGACCGTCCGCGAGGACACATCGACACCCGGCAATAAAACACCAGCCATAACAAACACCGGACCGTCCTGGAAACGGCAGGCCCGGCTCGATTCCCTTACCGTGGAGGCAACACCATGAATCGCCGTCAACTGCTGCAACTCAGCCTGGCAGCCGCACCCGCCATCCTGCTGTCCCGTGTCGTCCAGGCTGCCGACTCTGAACTGATCGTCGGCTCCAACGTGGGCGCGCCACCTTTCGTATTCAAGCAGGGCGACAGCTATAGCGGCTTCGACGTCGAAGTCTGGAACGAGATAGCGAAGGGCATGAACCGCAAATGGCGGCTGCAACCCATGGAGTTCGGCGCGCTGATCCCGGCACTTCAGACCCGCAATATCGACGTGATCGTGTCGCAACTCTTCATCAAGCCGGAGCGCCAGCAGGTGATCGATTTTTCCGATCCCTACTATAAAAGCGGCCTGATCGCACTGACCCGCGCCGACAACACCACGATTCACTCCCCCGCCGATCTTGCCGGCAAACACATCGGCACCGAAACGGGCACGCTCGCGGTCGGATACATCAAGGATCACATCAAGGACGCCACGGTCGAGCAGCTGCCCAGCATCAACAACGCGTTGCTGGCGCTGGAAGCCGGCCGCACCGACGCGGTCGTCTACGACAAACCCCAAATGCTTTACTACGCCAACAACGCCGGCAAGAACAAGGTCAGGGTGGTGCAGCCGGCGCTGGAGGGCCTTGATGTCGGCATCGGCTTCCAGAAGGGCAGCCCGCTGGTCGCCGCGGTCAATGTTCAACTCGCCGCGATGAAAGCCGATGGACGGCTCCAGGCACTCGGCCGCAAATGGTTCGGCGAGGCGTCGTCATGACCTTTGACTGGGCGGCAGTCATTGCCGCGCTGCCGGACCTGCTGCAAGGCCTTCAGCTCACCCTCCTGATCGCACTCGCTGGCCTCGCCGGAGGCATCGTGCTCGGCATCCTCGCGGGCGTGGCGCTGACCTACGGCGGCCGGCTCACCGTCTTGCCGGCTCAGCTCTATGTGGCATTGATCCGCGGTACGCCGATCGTGGTTCAGGTGATGTTCGTCTACTTCGCATTGCCAATCATGATGAATATCCGTATCAGCGGGACGAGCGCCGCCATCATCACGCTGGTCGTCAACTCAGGCGCCTATAACGCGGAGATCATCCGCGGCGCGCTCGACGGCGTGCCGTTCGGACTCCGTGAGGCGGGTCTTGCGATGGGGCTGCCTTTTCGAACGGTGCTGCTTCACGTCATCACGCCTATCGCGTTTCGTCGCGCGTTGCCGGCAATGGGAAACCAGTTCGTCAACCTGGTGAAGGACACCTCGATCTTTCTCGTCATCGGCGTCGGCGAACTGACCCGGCGCGGCCAGGAAATCATGGCCGCGAACTTTCGGGCGGTGGAAATCTGGAGTGCGGTGGCGGTCATCTACCTGCTTGTGATCAGCGTGCTCGCGCTGAGTCTGCGAGTGCTTGAACGGAGAGTACGTCTGCCATGAGCATGATCGAATTTCAGCAAGCCTCGAAGCAATTCGGCGCCAACGTCGTTCTCCATCCGCTCGACCTCGCGATCGAACGGGGAGAAGTCGCGGTGATCGTTGGGCCATCCGGGTCCGGCAAATCAACGATGCTCCGCTGCATCAACGGGCTCGAAAAAATCAGCGGCGGCGACTTGCGTGTCGACGATCTCAGCGTGCTCGGCTCCGCGCGCGACATCAGGCGTATCAGGCTCGAAGCCGGGATGGTGTTCCAGCAATTCAACCTTTTTCCGAACCTCACGGCGATGCAGAACGTCATGTTCGGACCGATCCGGGCACGACGCCAAACGCGGGCGGAAGCGCGCGAGATCGCCACCGCGCTTCTGCATAAAGTCGGCCTGTCCGAGCGGATGAATCACTATCCGTCGCAGCTTTCCGGCGGTCAGCAGCAACGCGTCGCCATCGCACGGGCGCTTGCGGTCCAGCCAAAGCTGATGCTGTTCGACGAACCGACTTCGGCGCTCGATCCGGAACTGCGCCAGGAAGTCCTCAAGGTCATGCAGACACTCGCCAGCGAGGGCATGACGATGGTCGTGGTCACGCACGAAATGGGCTTTGCGCAACGCGTGGGTTCGCGCCTCCTTTTCATGGAGGCCGGCCGCGTGGTGCACGACGGCAAGCCCGTCGAAATGCTGTCGTCGCCGCCGGGAGAACGCTTTCGCGACTTTCTGCAGCACGTTAATTGATGCCCTCGTTTTTTCACGACCGCACGCAAAGGAGCCTGCAGGCAAGATGATCTCTTCACATTTCGAAAGCGACTACGGCTTTTGCCGGGACAGTGTCTGGCACAGCAACTGGCGTGAAGCCCCGTGGAATGTCTGGGCCTTTCGCCATGTCCACGAGCTGATTCCAACGGCGCGAATCCCGGCCACGTCCGGTCTCGCTGAGGAACCCAAGGTCGACGCCACCGCGTTGACCGAACACGAATTCGTGCTCGACGGCGAACGCCGCACGGTCGCCTCAATTTTGCGGCAGACTTCCACCGATGCAATCACGGTGATGCGAGGCGGACGTTTTATCGCGGATTTTCATGCGCCGAACTTTACCTTGCAGAGTCGCCACATCCTGTTTTCGGCGAGCAAGTCAATCGCTGGCTTGCTCGCCGGCATGCTTGTCGGCGATGGTCTTCTGGACCCCGACGCGCCGGTCGGGCATTACGTGCCGGAGCTCGCTCAGTCGGCCTATGGCGACGCCCGCGTCAGGCACGTGCTGGATATGCGCACGAGCCTCACGTTCAACGAAGACTATCTCGATCCGACGGGCGTTTATGCCCGCTATCGCCGGGCCGGCCTGTGGGACCCGCGGCGAGACGGCGAAAAACCGGAGACGGTGATCGGCTTCATTGCGTCGCTGCCCAAAGGCACGGGCGAGCACGGGGGTCCTTTCCACTACTGTTCTCCCAACTCTGACGTACTTGGTCTCGTGATCGAACGTGCCTCGGGCACACGCTACGCAGACTTTGCAGCGACGCGTCTATGGCAGCCGCTGGGGTTACGGCACGACGGTAACGTGACAGTGGATCTCGCCGGCACTGCGCGCTCGGGCGGCGGCGTGAGCATGACGGTACGCGATCTGGCAAGGATCGGCGAGCTGGTACGTGCGGGCGGTGCGGTTGACGGAAAGAGGCTGATACCCGCGGACTGGGTACACGACACGCTCACGGGCGGGAGCGTCGAAGCGTGGCAACAGGGAAGTTTTGCAGCGTGGTTGCCGAACGGCAAGTACCGCAACAAGTGGTACCAGGTCGGCAATGCGAGCGGAGCCTGCTTCGCGATCGGCATCCATGGCCAGTGGTTATACATCGACCCGTTACGAGAGACGGTGATTGCCAAATTCTCGTCTCAAGCGCAACCGGCCAATGACGATCTCAAGCGCCTCAACCTCGCATTGCTCGAAGCGATCGCGGCGATGACGTGAAGATCGATGTTCTTCAGGATTTGCGAGCATGAGCCATGCTTCCCAACGGTAGGCCGAGCGAAGCTTTTTCAGCAGCGGTCGCTTAGAAAAATCGGCCTGATTGCCCGATGGTAACAACGGGCCGGTCGAATCGACCGGCCCCCATTCAGCACGCGGTTAAATCAGGAAACCCTGCGCCGTCCCATGGCATCGGTCACTACAGCGTCATCGCGCGCAGATCCCCCGCCTTCTTCAAACGGCGGTTGATGGCGAAAACCCGCGCTGCCCGACACCACCGCGATGATCGCGCCCACCAGCAGCGCCGCAAACGAATACCACGTCGCGCGAGCAATGCCACGCGCAGCCGTTTGCGTCGCTTGCATCGCGTCCTGCTGCGCGTCGGCGCTGGTCACGGCCGACGCTCCCCCATCCAGCGCTGCCTGCGCCTGCTGCTTGGCGGACTCGGCGAGCGATCCGGTGCCTTGACCGCCTTGATTACTCGCCGCCGCCCCGACGTTCGCCGTGGCGACCGCCACATTACCCGCCACGCTGACCGCTCCGCCAATGATCGATGTCATGCCATAGAGCAGCAGCAGGGTCATCACGGCCCACGCGAGCAAACCGTGCAGCCATCCAAGCACCGGCGCGCAGCGTCCGGCGAAGTACGAACCGACAAACACGGCTAGCACAGTTGTAACAATCACCCACACGCCTGAGCCAAATCCAAACACGCGCCCGGGATTTGGCTGCGACATGGGCGCCAGAAGAGACGCGCCGATCGCGGTCCCCAGCACGCTCATGATCAGGTAAACGATCAGCGACAGGATCACGCCGGCTATGACCGCGCCCCACGAGATACGGGGCAAGCCATCTTGAGTAGTTAGGAGTCGCATAGGTGTCCCCTCGGAACGGGCAAGCGATTAGTGAACGAATTGCCGGCGCTGCTGCGCCGTGCACCCGCTCAGTGCAATCGCCGTTCCCACACTGTGGTGGAGGATCAAAGCTGGCATCTTCGTTGCAAGGTGTTCAGAACGAACGCGCGATCTCGTTCGGTTCAACCGCTCCCAAACATCCGCTTAATACCGAGGCAATCGTGCACATCCTGTTTATTGACGACCACAAAGATTCAGCCGACGCCTTTGGCGAAATAGCGTCCGGCCTGGGACACAAGGTTCAAGTTGCATACGACGGCCGCTCGGCAATGGCGTTGACCCAGGCGCAGAGTTTCGATGTCGTTTTCTTCGATATCGAATTACCCGACGCCGATGGCCGGGAGCTATGCCGGCGGGTACGCAATGAAGGCGCGTCCCGCGACGCGTGCGTGATCGCGGTGACCGGCAGGACCGATCTTCGGGACAAGGACCTTGAACCGTTCGATGGTTACCTGCACAAGCCGATCAGCCCGGCCACTTTGCAGCACGCGCTGAAATTCTCGGAAGGTTGAATCACCGCGTGGCGTTACCGCGCGGCGTTCTTGCGACCCTCGGCGTTTGTCGCAACGGCGATCGCGTCTAGATTCTGCGGGTACGCGAAGTTCAGGCCGAGCAACTGGCGCATTGTCGGGCTGGCGTTCTTGACGAACGTTTCGCCGACCATCGCGCGCAAGTCTTCCATCGGCTTGATGAATTTCGGCAGGTACTGAATTAGTACCGCGCTGCGATCCTGTGTGCTGTGGTTTGGCATGGCGCAATGCCAGGCCGCGCCGAAAAAAACAATGGCATCGCCCGGCTCTGCTTCCATGCGCTCGCAGCGCTCGAAGAAGGCATCACCCTCGCCGGGATAACGCAATTCATGCTGCGTGTGCGGCACAAAAGCCGTCGCGCCGGTTTGCGCCGTGAACGGATCGAGTGGAATCGTCACTTGCGCGTTGAGCGGAAAACTCGTGTTGATGCCGAGGGGAAATGTCGTTGGCGAGTGGAAATCCCAGTACGGGTAATCGATATGCGGCTCTTGTCCGGGACCGTCCGGCAAGATCCGGTTTGCCGCGATCGACCCCATGATGAAGTCGTCGCCGAGAAAGAGCCGCATGGCCGCAACAATATCGGGCTGCTCGGCCATCTCCGAAAATACATCGCCTTTGGCAAGCAGATTCCACACGCGCCGCTGCAAATGCAGCCGCTGATCTTCGGCCGCCTGCCCCTGGAAATGCGTGACTGTCTGCGCGCGGTCCTGCGAATGCGCCATCACCACGCGGCGCGCTTCCGCCACTTGCGCCGCGCTGAACACGCCGCGAATACGCACCGCGCCCGGCCCACGCAGCAGCGCTTCAACCACTCCCTCAGGCGTCACCGCACCCGCATCCACACTGTTCACAGCAGTCTCCTTGGACGAGTCAACGCAGCACTCCGGCTGCTAATGGACACAAGCATAGAAGGCTGCTCGCGGCAATGCAAAGAAAATTTCATGCGCCAATTCAGTGGAATTTAATTTCTATTTTGATAAACCATAGCCGACGCGGCCCACAGCCGCACTTGATGGAAATCCATCATTTTTTTGAGTGAGCAGCAGGCGGCAGTCATCTATCGTTCTCTCAACAAGAAGGCCGCCCGGCGGTTGAACCTGACGGGAAGCGCTCAAACATTGCTTGAATACTAGTTTGAATACTATTAAGCAGGAGACAACCCATGTCCTCGACACCCGACGTCAGCGGCGGCGATGCGGCCACGCCCGGCCTCACCGATCCAAAGCTCGATGAGCGTATCGGCCAGCAGTGGTATCAGCCGCGCATCCCGCGCGCCGTTCTGAAAGAGCTGATGAAACGCAGCGATGCCGAAGGCCTCCGCAACTTCGTGCCATGGTTATTGTTGCTGGTTGCGTCGGGTTGGGTGGCTGCATTGTGTTGGGGTACGTGGTGGGCAGTGCCGGCCTTCCTGGTCTACGGCACGATCTATTCGTCCAGCGACGCCCGTTGGCACGAACTCGCTCATGGCACACCGTTCAAGACCCGCTGGCTCAACGACGCCTTCTACCACCTGTCTTCGTTCATGACGATCCGCGAAGGCTACTGGTGGCGCTGGAGTCACGCGCGGCATCACACGCACACGTACTTTCAGGAGCGTGATCCGGAAATCCAGGTCGCACGGCCGACGCAGGTCTTGCCGATCTTTATCGATTTCTTCGGACTGCTGGGTAGTTCGCTTGAGATCCGCAAGGTCGTCCGGCATGCATTCGGCCGCGTAGATGCCACCACAGACGCGTTTCTCCCCGCCACCGAAAAACCAAAGATGATCTGGTCATGCCGCATCTATCTGCTCGTGGTTATCGGCACGATTGGATTGGCTATCGCGCTCCACAGCTTCCTGCCGTTGATGTTCGTATGGACGCCCCGTTTTTACGGCGGCTGGCTGCATCAATTGCTCGGCCTGACGCAGCATGCGGGCCTCGCGGTCAACGTGAAAGACCATCGGCTGAACACACGCACCGTGTATATCAACCCGGTCTACCGCTTTCTGTACCTGAACATGAACTACCACCTCGAACACCATCTCCTGCCCATGGTGCCGTTTCACGCGTTGCCGCGTTTGCACGAAGTCATCAAGGATCAGCTTCCGCCCGCTTATCCGAGCCTTTACGCGGTGTATCGCGAGATGGTGCCCGCGTTATGGAAACAGCGTTCCGAGCCGGGCCATGTGATCGAACGCACGGTGCCGGCTGAAAGCGCCCCGCACGGCTCATTCGCGACCCAGTCGGGCATCTGAAAACAACTCCAACAACCCGGAGGCTTTTGTGGCCGTTGAAACGAATGACATCGAATGGGTCGTCGCCTGCGCTGCCAGCGAGATTGCCGAGGAAGACGTAATCCGCTTCGATCATGCCGGCGCGAGTTACGCGGTGTATCGGATAGCTGAAGGTTTTTTTGCGTCGGATGGCTGGTGCACGCACGAACGCGCACATCTTGCCGATGGCTTCGTGCTCAATCGGGAAATTGAATGCCCCCTGCATCAGGGACGTTTCGATATCCCCACAGGCAAGCCCAAAAGCCCGCCCGTCTGCGTCCATCTGAAGACCTACCCGGTGCGCATTGAAGGCGGCGAAGTGCTGCTCGGTGTACCGCCGCCAGCCAAGGCAGCGTCATGAAAAACCGTCCTGCGATGGTGATCATCGGCGCCGGGCAAAGCGGAGCGCGCGCCGCCCATGCGTTGCGCGACAACGGCTGGGATGGTGAGATCACGCTGCTCGGCAACGAAGGGGTCGCGCCTTATGACAGGCCGCCGCTCTCCAAGGCCGTGCTGCTCGGTCAGAAAACCACCGCACAATGCGCGCTGTATGACGAGACGTTTTACTCAGAGCAACGCATCGACCTGCGTGTGAACGCCAGCGTTCAACAAATCGACCGTGCAGCGCGCAAGGTGATTTTGAAGGACGGGCATACCGTCGCCTATCAACGTCTGCTGATCGCCACGGGCGCGGCGCCACGGCGTCTGAGCGTGCCCGGTTCAACGCTTGAGGGCGTACATGTCTTGCGCACGGCAGCAGACGCGTCGAGTGTCGTCGGCGAGTTGTTGCCAGGACGGAAGATCGCGATTGTGGGTGCGGGGTTTATCGGGCTGGAGATTGCAGCGACCGCTATTGCAAGAGGGTGTGAAGTGATTGTGATCGAAGCCGCAGCGCGTGCGCTCATGCGCGCCGTGCCGGAGATCGTTGCGGCGTATCTGGTGGAAAGGCACACGCAGATGGGCGTGGACGTGCGCTTCGCCGTGCAGGTCGACCGGATCATCGGATCAAACATGAAACGCGTCGCGGGCGTGAAGCTCTCCGACGGCACGACCGTCACGTGCGATTGCGTGATCGCCGGCATTGGCGTGAAGCCGCGCACGGAATTGGCGGAAGCGGCGGGTATCGACGTGGCAGATGGTATTGCCGTGGACGACACGCTGCGCACCAATGATCCGCACATTTTCGCAGCAGGCGATGTCTGCTCGTTTCCGCACCGGCTGTTCCGGCGGCGCATGCGGCTCGAATGCTGGAAGAACGCGGAGGACCATGCGCGGATTGTCGCGCGCAACATGCTGGACCGCGGCGAGACCTATTCCGAAGTGCCGTGGTTCTGGTCCGATCAATACGACATGACCATCCAGATTGCAGGCATGCCAGCGTTCGGCGTCACTTCCGTCGTACGCGAAACGAGCGCCGCATCGCGAGTCTTCTTTGCACTGGATCGCGATGGCGTGCTGGTCGGCGCGAGCGGAGTTGGACAGGCAAGCGAGATCGCGCGTGACGTGCGAGTAGCGCAGGAGTTGATTGCGCGGCGCGCATGTATTGAGCCTTCATTGCTCTCGGATCGAAGCGTCAAGCTCAAGCCGCTGCTTGCCGTGGAGGCGCTATGACGCAACGGCTCGACATCTATCAGTCGCTATGGGCAATGGAGCGTCGTCACACCGACGGTCATGAGCGCTCTCTCGAAGACAACGTAACGATGATCGCGCAAGCGGGTTTCAACGGCGTCAGTGCGGGTTATGCATCGCGTGAAGACGTGCGCAGGTTTAGCGGTTTGCTAAAGCAGTTCGGTCTGCAAGCGGAAGGACAATGTTTTCCGCGCACGGTAGATGACCTGCAACCGATCCTTGAAATAGCCACCGAGTTCGGTGTGCATCACATCGACTTGCAACCGGATGTACGGCCGCGTCGACTGGATGAAGCGCTCAAGTTGATCGATGGATGGACGCGACTCGCCGAGCAAGTGGACTTTCCGGTGTATATCGAAACGCATCGGGACCGCATGACGACCGACCTGCATTTCACGCTCGATCTGCTCGATGCCCGGCCTGATTTGAAATTGCTCGGCGATATCTCGCACTATCTCGTCGGGCGTGAATTCGCAGTGCCTGTGTCCGATGAAAACCATGCGGACATGCACCGGATCCTCGACCACTCGTGGGCGTTTCATGGCCGCATCGCCAGCCGCGAGCAAGTGCAGATAGAGATTTCGTTCGAGCCGCACCGGATATGGGTGGACCTGTTTCTCGACTGGTGGCGATACGGCTTTGCATCGTGGCAACGCCGCGCTGGTCCCGACGACACACTGGTCTTCACGTGCGAACTCGGACCCAAGCCTTACGCAATCATCGGCCGCGATGGCAACGACACAACCGACCGCTGGACCGAATCCCTGCTGATGCGCGACTGGATCCGCGATCTATGGAATGGCCTGAGCCTCAAGGAAAAACCCGCGCCCTTAGCGCTTAGTCGCTGAGCGGAAGGTTTTCGCGCAACAACACCGTGACCGGAATCTGCTGCGGCAACGCCACGCCGGGATCGCGATGATAGTGCCGCAAGATGATTTCGATGGAACGCATGGCTTCGGCGGCCGGGTTCTGGTCGAGCACGGCGTCAAGCGTTCCTTCAATGAGCAAGCGGCGCGAAATGTCGTTGAGTTCGTGGCCCACGAATACTGTCGAACGAACGCGGTCGAGCGCCTGGAGTGCTGCGCCGACACCTTCGTCGCCGACTGAAATGTTGTAGATGCCGCGCAGGTCCGGATAGCGCCGGAAGGCGTCGCGAGTGAGGCTTTCGGTGACCGCCGATTGCTCGCGGCTCTCGACCGTCTCCACGATGTCGCAGTTGGGAAAACGCCGCCGCAGTACCGAGCGGAAACCGCTTTCGCGTTCTTCATGGCCGAGGAAATCATGCATGCCCGTCATCACGAGCACCTTGCCTCCCGCATCGCCGAGAAAGCGGCCCATGAGCTCGCCCGCGACGCGTCCAGCCCCGCGATTGTCGATCCCCACATAGGCAAGTCTTCCCGTTCCCGGCAGATCGCTGGCGAGCGTGACGACCGGCATCGTGCGGCTGACCTGACGCAACGCCGCCGTGATGTCGGGATGCTCATACGCGACGATGATCAGCGCGTCGGCCTTCTGCGTCGCGCGACTGATGGTCTCGACTACGCGCGCCGGTTCGAGGTTGTCGAAGTAGGTCACGGCGCAGATCACGCGCTGCGCCTCGAACGCCTTCTGGGCAATTTCAAAACCCTGCTTGAGATAGATGTAATACGGCGCAACGGGTTGTTGCAACAGGATGGCGATACGCAGCCAGCGGACGGACACCGCGTCGAGCGCCCGATCAATCTTGAGCTTGCGCGCCCATTCGAGTACGCGCCGCTCCTTCTCGCGCGAGACGCCGCCGCGACCGTTGAGCACGCGGTCCACGGTTGCCTCGCTGACGTCGGCGGCCTTGGCGATATCGGCCATGCTCGTTTTACGGCGGTGGGTCAGGTCGGGCATGGGCCTTACACGGTTTAGGAAAATGAACCACGGGACTGACCCGATGATCGCATCAACTGCACTGACCGATCAAGCGAGTGCATGAAGTGAAGCCCCAATAAGTCACCGGCCACGAACGGCGACAGCAGTACCCCGCACGCCGGCCTGACATTCGCACCGCGGATGCAGCCGCGCACGGGACATAACAGGAGACAGGAGATGGCCCGGAGATTCAGTACATTCCAAACGCGTTCGAAGTTCGCGATAGCCGCATGCATCACGTCCACGCTTTTCGCTGCGAGCGTTGCTCGCAGCGCGGAGCCGCTGAACATTGTGATGCTGACACATGGCGCGGCGACCAACGCATTCTGGCAGGCCGTGAAGAAAGGTTTCGACGATGCCTGCACGCGCGTTCAGGCACATTGCCAGATAGTCTTTACCCAAACCGACGGTTCGATCGAACAGCAAAGCGCAAACTTCCAGGCCGCGGTCGCGCGCAAACCCGATGCAATCCTGACGACCATTGTGGATGACAACGCGCTCACGCCGATGATCAACGACGCCCGCGCGAAGCACATCATTGTGATTGCTTTTAACGTCGATCAAAGCGGTGGCGCAGCGGGTGCAGCGAAACGGCAGGCGTTTATCGGCCAGAATTTTGTCCCGGCCGGGCGCAGTCTCGCGCATCAACTCACCAGCCAGTTTCCGAAAGACGGACCGATCCGCGTGCTGATCGGTGTCAGCGCGCCGGGGCAGAACTGGGCCGAGCAACGCGCGAAAGGCGTGATGGAAGGTCTCGATGAATGGAAGCGCGCCAATCCGACTCGCACCGTTGTGATCGACCGGATCGATTCGGGCACGGATCTCTCGGTGACAGGTGAACGCGTTGGCGCATATCTCACTGCGCACCCCGATACAACAGCGTACTTCGACATGGGTTTCTTCCATGCAGCAGTAGCACGCACATTGCAGGACCGCAACGTGCCGCCGGGCAAGGTGCTGCTTGCGGGCTTCGATATCGTGCCGCAAGTCCTGCAGATGATGAAGGCCGGTTACATTCAGGCCGAGGTCGATCAGCAACCGTATGCGCAGGGGTTCATGCCCGTGATGCAGGTGTATCTCGCGAAATCTTTCGGCCTTGCACCCACCGATATCAACACCGGCAATTCGCTCGTCATGCCCGCTCAGGCGGACTCGGTCATCGCGCTCTCGCAACAAGGCTTGCGCTAGGAGATTCGCATGAAAAAGCTGCTCAAGATCTATCTGCAGAAGCCGGAATTGGCGGGCATCGTATTGCTCGCGGTGTTGATCGGCTTGTTCCAGGTGCGCTCGCAGATGATATTTCTCAGCGCCGAAAATATCCGTGGCGTGCTTGGCGTGTTGCCTGAAGTAGGACTGGTGGCTATAGGCGTGACGCTGCTGATGATCTGCGGTGAGTTCGATTTATCGGTGGGATCGGTTTTTGCGCTCACACCGATGTCGATCACACTGTTGATGAATGCCGGCGTGCCATTCTGGCCGGCATTTTTTATCGGGCTGGTGGTAGCCGCGTGCGTGGGACTCGCGAACGGATTGATCACACTGGTCTTCAACATACCGAGCTTCATCACGACGCTCGGCATGTTGTTCATCGTGCGATCACTGACCGTCGTGCTATCCGGTGGCTTTCCGCCAAATCTGCCGATCGAACGAATGCCCGCGCAGCTTTTCGTGAGTTTCATCGGGCCGGAGGGATTGTTTCGCGCGTCGTTTCTTTGGTTCATCGCCATTGGTGCGGCGGCGGCATTCTTGCTGTCCGCGACCAATCTTGGGAACTGGATGAAAGCGACCGGCGGCTTCCTTGAAGCGTCCATATCGAGCGGTGTGCCGGCGCGGCGCGTGAAGCTGTTCTCCTTCGTGCTGTGCTCGGTGCTTGCCGGTTTCGCCGGCTTGATCCAGGTGCTACGGCTAGGCGCGGCGCTTCCTTCAATAGGCGATGGTCTTGAGCTGCAAGCAGTGGCCGCTGCCGTGATCGGCGGGACCGCGCTGTCTGGCGGGATTGGCAATGTGCTCGGTGCGGTGGTCGGTGCCCTGCTGATTCGCGTGATCGATAACGGCCTGGTGCTGACGCAAGTCGATGCCAACTGGTTCAAGTTCGCGGTTGGCAGCCTGACCATCTTCGCGGTCGTCGCCAACGCATGGATGCGCCGCACGGCTCGACATCTGAAGGTGCAGCTATGAACACACTCTCCTCCGCTGCTCACCCTACCGGTCTACGCTCGCATGAAGACACCACCGCCGACGCGCTGAGCACATCGACTTCGCTGATGGCCGTACGCAACTTGCACAAATGGTACTCCGGCGTGCATGCGCTCAAAGGCGTGAGCCTCGAATTCAAACGCGGCGAAGTCGTGGGTCTGCTCGGCGACAACGGCGCGGGCAAGTCGACGCTCATCAAGATTCTCTCGGGGGTGCATCGGCCCGATGAAGGCGAGATCCTGTTCCAGGGCCGGCCTGTGCGCATCCCCACGCCGAAAGCGGCGATGCAGTTAGGTATCGAAACGATCCATCAGAACAACTCACTCGTGCCGAATCTGTCGATTGCGCGCAATCTGTTTATCGGGCGCGAACCGCTGTTGTTTTCGCTGTTTGGCATTGGTCCCATGGACCATGCGCGCATGCGTACCGACGCCGTCAAAGCCATAGCAGATGTTGACCTGCATCTGCGTTCCGCAGAAGCGCTGCTAGGAGAACTATCGGGCGGCCAGCGCCAGGGCGTAGCGATTGCGCGCGCGATGCATTTCAAGTCGAAACTGCTGATCCTCGATGAACCGACGAATCATTTATCCGTGAAGGAGACGGACAAGGTGATCGGGTTTGTGCGGGGCCTATCGGCGCAGGGCATTACCGGCGTGTTCATCAGCCACAACCTGCAGCACGTGTTTCACTCGTGCGACCGGATTGTCGCGATGGCGCGTGGCGAAGTCGTGCTCGACCGGCCGGTGGCGCAGACGTCTATCGAAGAAGTGACCGAGATGCTTTGATCGAATCGACTACAGAGTGGAGAATAAATCGATGGGACAGTCCGACGGCAAGGTGGCTGTTGTCACCGGTGGTACACAGGGGCTTGGCGCGGCGATCGCGGCGCTGTTCGTTGAGCGCGGAGCGAGAGGCGTGGTTATTTGCGGGCGCTCGAAGGAGAAGGGCGAAGCGAAGGCGCGTGAACTGAGCGAGGCAAGCGGCGCAGACGTGCGTTATATGCAAGCGGATCTTTCGCAAGTCGACGATTGCCGGGCGGTGATCGCGGCGGCGGACGCGCGGTTCGGCCGTATCGATGTACTGGTCAATGCAGCGGCCGTGACTGATCGCGGCACGATCCTGGATACCGATCCCGCGCTCTTCGACAGCATCTTTTCAACCAACGTGCGAGCGCCGTTCTTCCTGATGCAGGAGGCCATTCGCGTCATGCGGCGCGAGCGCATTGAAGGGTCGATCGTCAACATCTGCTCGATGTCCGCGATGGCAGGGCAACCGTTCATTGCTGCGTATTGCGCGTCGAAGGGAGCGCTGGCCACGCTCACGCAGAACACGGCTTACGCGCTGCTGCGTAACCGGATTCGGGTGAATGGCTTGAATCTCGGCTGGATGGCGTCCGATGGCGAGGATCGGATTCAGCGGGAATATCACGGCGCGGCCGACGACTGGCTGACGCAGGCGAGTGCTGCGCAGCCATTTGGGCGATTGATCGACCCGCAGGAAGCGGCGCGTGCGGTGGCGTTTCTGGCGAGTGGAGAGTCAGGTCTGATGACGGGGTCGATGGTGAACTACGATCAATCGGTATGGGGTGCGTTCGACGACGCGCCGCATCCGGGAGTAGCGCTTTAGTGCACAAGAGCAAGCCAGCGGACTTGTTGCCCGGGTTCGCTGGCTTATGCGCCCTAGTCACCCGTTAAGCCTACTCCTGCGCATCTTCGAAAACGTGACCGTCTCAAACAGCTCATAAACCGCAGTCGGCGTCTGATCTGCCCCGACCGCGTGATAGTAGTTCATCGTAATGGTGGTCTTGCCGCCCGGCTTCCCCGGATCATGATCGAACACGGCAATGCCGTAACCCGTACCCGTATCGCGCTGCGCCGACCAAATCGCATCTTCCAGCGCATCGGCAGGCTGACGCACGAACGTGGTCGCCGCGGTCCCGGGTATAGGCCGGTTGGGCTTGGTGAACACCTTTGCCTGCACATTGCCGGTTCCGGTATCCAGCCCATAGACATCCAACGGCGCACTCGTGCCGCCACCGCCCAGGATCAGGTGGATCGTGCCCTGGCTGGTATCGAACGCGCCGTCAGCCGGATTCGACGTAATGACCGGACGAGGCTGCAGCGTATCCACCGGTTCGCCCGTCACGGCATCCGTGCCCGCATGATGATTGCACCCGCGCACGGGATAGCTGCGCTCGTAATCATGATCATGGCCGCAGAGTACGAGATCGACGCCATGGCGGTCGAACAAGGGCAGCCACGCCTCCCGGATGCCCTTGTCGGAGCCATTGCCAGTCTTCGAGGAAGTCAGCGCATCCTGGTGCATCTGGACGACGATCCAGTCGATATCCTTGTCCTCGGCCGCCCGGCGCAATGTCTCGCCTAGCCAGCGCGTCTGCTCACCGTGACTGTAGCCGCGTACATAGAGCGACGTGCCCGGGGCAATCGGCGGATTGCCGGTACTCGCCGCCGGCACCAAAGGATCCGGACCGGCGACGAAAGCTGCCGCGTCCTGGTAGACCACGTCATCCGCATCGAGCGACACGAACAGCACCGAACTCACACGGAAGCTATACCAGCGGCCGGGGAAACGCGTGCCATTCTCCGGCAACGTATAACGCGCCAGATACGAGTCAAGTCCCTGCTCGCCGTTATTGAATTCCAGCTCATGATTACCCGGACAAGGCATCCAGGGACGATTGGCCGCCGAGGTCTGCGCATTGTTGCCGAAGTCGCGCCATACCTCGGGCTGATGGGCCGGGTTCAGGTTGGCATAGCAGAGATCGCCGTTGAGCAAGTGAAACAGCGGCTGGAACCGCTCCACTGCCTGCACGGCGAAGCGGCTCTGCGGCGACGAGAGCACCCAGCCGGTATTCGGCGTGGCAAGGTCACCATAGCTGGTCCAGCGAAACGGAGCCCGGCCGTGCGGGGCAGTCTGGAAACTCGCCGTGAAGGGGTGGGCCGCATTGCTGTCGTTGTCGGCGGTGACTTCATACTCGTAGTTGACCGCGGGTTTCAGTCCATGGAGACGCGCGTGATACGTGCAGACAATCTCGCCGTTGAGTCCATCGGTATAAGTACGTTGTACGCCATGCACGGTTACCCGGGTCTCACCGGCACGGCCGAAGCGCACACGTGGATTGACCGCCGGGGCGAGCGAGGCCCACGAGATCACCACCTCAGCCCACGGCTCCTTGCCCCAGGTCAGGTGGATCTGCTCAGGCGTGCCGTCCGGGTTCACGGCAGCCGTAGCGGCCCGGCTAGCTGAAGCCAGACCGCCTGCAGCCGTTGCCAGTCCGGAAGCACCGGCAAGCTTGAGAAAACCGCGTCGGGAAACAGTCGCGCCCTGCTCGGCCGGAAGAAGATCGTCAATGTTCTTGTTCGACATGTCTGGTGTTCTAGTCCTTGAGAGGAAAAGCCAGCGAGGCACCACGGCGGCGCAGAGAGCAGACCGGCTCGAAGAACTGCATTATTGCCAGATGCGTTTACCGGGCCATGACATGGTTGCAGTAATTTGCTTTTGCCGCGAAATCTGTATTATCCCGCCAGCGATTGGCGGCATTTCCGTCGGGATGCACACCACTGAACAAGGTGTCGGGACATTCCGCTTACGCTAATCATTCGGTCGAACCGCGCTTTTTGCGCATTAAATAACAGGGATAAAAATGCCCGAGCATACTGCTGTCGACCAGCTTGGCTTTCGCCGCATAATTCGTCGCAACATCGCGCTGCCGATCGGTGCGGGCTTGACGACCGCCGCGGTATTCGTCGCCCTTCTGTTCTATCTGCTGTCGGCCATGGACTGGCTCGACCACTCTGAGCGCGTAGTCGCCGACGGCAACGACCTGATCAAGATAGCCGTCGATCGCGAGTCCGGCTTGCGGGGTTTCCTGGTCACCGGCGACGACGCCTATCTTGCGCCTTACGAATTGGGTCATGCCAGTTTCACGGCGAAGCTGGCTACGCTGACCGATCTCGTCAGCGACAACCCGCCGCAAATCGAACGTCTGAAACGTATCGGCGCACTGGAGGCGCAGTGGGACGGGATTGCCGGACAACTCATCACCTTGCGTCGTGCAAACCAGGATTACCTGGGCGTCATGCGAACCGGCAAGGGAAAGCTCGAGTTCGATGAAATGCGCCGTGAGTTCAATACCTTCATGGATGTCGAGTTAAACCTGCGCTGGGAACGTACAGCAACGGTCAGGCGCGTCACCATCACCGCCGTGGCACTGTTCCTCGGCATCAGCCTTTCGCTTAGCTTGCTGCTCGCCCTGCTTGGCCGGCGCGAGCTGACGAATCTGTCGACCACCTACGATCGCGCACTGCGGGCGCAGACCGAACACACTGAAACCCTGCAACAACAAGCGTGGTTGCGTACCGGGCAGAGCCTGCTGGGGGAAAGCGCCGCCGGACAACAGGCGCTGCCGCAACTCAGCCGAGCGATGCTCGAGTTTCTTGCCCAGTACCTCGGCGTGGTAGTCGCGGCGCTTTATGTCCGCGATGAAACCGGCACGCTACGTCGCGAGGCCGCCTACGGTTTCAGCCGCGAAAACGAAGAGCGCCCACAATCCTTTACCGGCACGCAGACGCTGGTCGGACAAGCTGCCACAGATGGCCGGCTGATCGAAGTCGAGAACATCCCGGACAACTATCTCAAGGTGACATCGGGACTGGGAACGAGCGCGCCGAAGAGCGTCGTCATGGCACCGATCGAGAACGGCGGCAGGGTGAATGGCGTGTTAGAACTCGGGTTCATGAAGCCGGTATCGGCGCGGGACATCGAATTCCTGAAGCTGATCGCAGGAAACATGGGCGCGTCGGTTGAAGCGGCACTGTATCGCCAACGCCTGCAGGACACACTCGAGGAAACGCAACGTCTCAACGAGGAAATGCAGCTTCAACAGGAAGAATTGCGCACCGCGAATGAGGAACTCGAAGAGCAGACCGCTGCGCTCGAAGAGTCGCAAGCGGATCTGGGCAATCAGAAAGCGGAGCTCGAATCGATCAACGAGCAGCTCACTTTCCAGGCCCTTGCACTCGATCAAAAGAACGAGGAACTCAGCCATGCTCAAGCAGAACTGGAACAGCGCGCCGACGACCTGCAGCGTGCCAGTCAGTACAAGTCAGAATTCCTGGCAAACATGTCGCACGAGTTGCGCACGCCGCTCAATAGTTCGCTGATCCTTGCCAAACTGCTGTCGGAAAACCAGGGCGGAAATTTAAGCGCCGAGCAAGTCAAGTTCGCCAATACGATCTATTCAGCCGGCAACGATCTGCTCAACCTGATCAACGACATCCTCGACATCTCCAAGGTCGAGGCAGGCAAGCTTGAACTCGCGCCGGAAGATGTATCGATGCGCCGCCTGGTTGAATCGTTGAAGCGGACCTTCGAGCCGCTTGCCGCCCAAAAGCAATTGAAATTCGTCGTCGATATAACGGCGGACATGCCGTCATCCCTATTCACCGATTCGCGGCGGCTGGAACAGATTCTCAAGAACCTTCTCTCGAATGCAGTGAAGTTCACCGACGCGGGTACCATCCTGCTCGCCTTGGGTGTGGACAGCGGCAATCGGGTGCGCTTTGCCGTAACAGACACGGGTATCGGCATTGCGCCGGAACACCAGCAAGCGATTTTCGAAGCATTCCGTCAAGCCGATGGAACCACTAGCCGGCGCTATGGCGGCACGGGCCTGGGCCTGTCGATCTCGCGCGATCTTGCAACGCTGCTTGGCGGTGCGATCCGCGTAAGCAGCACACTCGGCGCAGGCAGCACGTTCGAGCTGACGCTGCCCACTCAGTGGACGGACATCAGCGCGCCGATAAAACATGCCCCTGCATTAGCGGCACCGGCACCTATGCCGCGGCCGACTCCGGCCGTCGTCGCGCCGACTCAGACACAAGCCTCCCCGGCGCAAGACGTGGCAGCGTATGCCGACGATCGCGCGAACTGGACACCCGGCCGCCGATCGGTGCTTGTGATTGAAGACGACGTGTCATTCGCCGGAATTCTGTTCGAGCTTGCCCATGAAATGCAGTACGGCTGCCTGGTCGCACAGACCGCAGTTGAAGCACTGCAACTCGCCGCGCAGCACTTGCCTGATGCCATTCTTCTCGACATCGGCTTACCGGATCGGTCGGGCCTCGCGCTGCTGCAGCAGTTGAAAGACGGGCCGCTCACGCGTCACATTCCTGTGCATGTAGTGTCTGCTGTTGATAGTAGCGAGGCCGCCTTGCATCTTGGCGCAATCGGCTATGCAATCAAGCCGACCACGCGCGAGCAACTGAAGGACATCTTCCACAAGCTGGAGGAAAAATTCACGCAGAAGGTCAAGCGCGTACTGCTGGTGGAAGACGACGCACGCCAGCGCGAAAGCATCGTGCAACTCATTGCGGACGGCGATATCGACATCACCGCCGTCGAGCTTGGCGAAGAGGCGCTGGCGCTGCTGCGAACGACTATCTTCGACTGCATGATCATCGACTTGAAGTTGCCCGACATGCAAGGCGGCGAGTTGCTGCGGAAGATGTCGAGCGAAAGCATGTGCTCTTTCCCGCCGGTGATCGTTTATACCGGACGCAACCTGACGCATGCGGAAGAAGCCGAGCTGTTGAAATATTCGCGCTCGATCATCATCAAGGGCGCGCGCTCGCCCGAACGCTTGCTGGATGAAGTCACCCTGTTCCTGCACAAGGTCGAAGCCGACCTGTCGTACGAACGACAAACCATGTTAAAGGCGGTGCGTAGCCGGGATCGTGCCTTCGAGGGCCGGCGCATCCTGCTCGTCGACGACGATATCCGCAACATCTTCTCGTTGAGCAGCGCGCTCGAGCATAAGGGCATGACGGTGGAGATCGCACGCAACGGCTTCGAAGCGATCACCCAGTTAAACGAAACACCGGACATCGACCTCGTGCTGATGGACGTGATGATGCCCGGCATGGACGGACTCGAGGCCACGCGCCGGATTCGCACCGACCCTCGCTTTGCCAGCCTGCCGATCATTGCGATTACAGCGAAAGCGATGAAAGACGATCAGGAACAGACTCGTGTAGCGGGCATGACGGACTATCTCGCCAAGCCGATCGATCTGGACCGGCTCTATTCGCTGCTGCGCGTGTGGCTACCGAGCGTTGAACGGATGCGGGGCTGAGGTGTTTCTGTCAGGGTCCGCCCTCCGGCGCGGATCCTCAGGAGTTGCATCCACGGCCGCAAATCAAGCGTCACAAAACAACCGCATAACTTCTTAAGCCAGCCTCGAAACCGGCTAGCGCTGCGTCATGATGCGAATTGATCGCCGACTAATAGTCGCGTTGCTTACCGTGCTGGTTTCGTTTTCGTCACAGGCGATCGCGGTGCCAATGCGACTTCAGGATTACCTTGCCTTGGCGGGTCCCCCTCCTGACGCGCGTATCGCATATGGCCCGGCACAGTCGCAATTTGTCGAGTTGTTCCGGCCGACCGGCGCGGGTCCCTATCCCGTGGTCGTATTAATTCACGGTGGATGCTGGGCGCACAAATATGGTGGTCTGACCCAGGTCGCTGCAATGGGCCGGACGTTAGCGAACGAAGGGATCGCCGTTTGGAGCATTGAATACAGAGGCGTAGATGAAGACGGCGGTGGTTTTCCCGGCACCTATGAGGACATCGCAGCCGCGTTGGACACGCTAAGGGATCAGTCGTCCGCGCTTGATATCGACTTGACTCGCCTTGTGGCAGTCGGTCATTCGGCAGGCGCACAACTCGCGCAATGGGCCGCCGCACAGGCGCGTATCAGCCCGGCAAGTCCGCTCTACGCAGCAACACCGTTGCCCATTCCAGCAGTCATAGGCCTGGGCACGTTACCCGATTTACACGATACCCGGTCGATCGAACGCGCGTGCGGGCTCAACCCCATTGCGCTTACAGGTACGCCGCAAGCCGGCAGGCAAGACGTGCTGGCCGACACATCCCCCACCGCCATGCTGCCCTCAGGAGCACGCACCGTGTTGATCAACGGTGAACTGGACACGGTCGCGCCGCCCGATCTTGCAGCGCGCTATGCGGCGCTGGCCCGTGGCGCGGGCAATGACGTATTGATCATCGTTGTTCCCGATGCTAGCCACTACGATGAAGTGTCGGTGAACTCACCGGTATGGCCCGTGCTACACGCGGAAATACGCAAGGCACTTAATATCAGATAGCCGTCAAGCTTACGCGTGCGGCACGAAAGCGCCTCGCGCCCTAGCCAGCAATCGTTCACGACCGAGATCCGACGCCTGGATCCGGGAAAATACTTGTTCCGCATAGCCCAGTTCGCGAAGGCGCTTCAAAAGAGCCGGGGGCACCGCAGCATCGCCATTTATTGCTAGTTCAAGAAGCCAGTTAAGCTCGAACTCAGTGAGGTCGTTGCGCATCGCTTACTCCTTAGCCAGGCAAAACTTGGCAAAGCACGGCCTATCCGCATTCGCAAGCGGATCCCTCGATAAGTCAGTATTTAATTCAAATGCCCGAAGCTTTGGATAACGTTAGACGAGATACGTAAGGCGTCCACGTTCAGATGCAGCGCAATCGTCTTTTTAATGGCGCGGCTTTCCGTTTGCTAAATCGCCTCGGCATGCGCGTGCTCGTGCAGTTGAGCCGGGATAACCCCGCGTTCGAGACCACCATCGCTTAACCACGCACGTGTTTGCACAGCCGCACGCTCGATCAGGCGATCGCACTGGGTGTAGTCGTAAGGCGATACGTCGAGCGGACACAAGGGCGGAACGACAAAGATCTCCGCACGCGATGAATAGAACGCCAGATCACGCACAAGCTGCCGCGCGATGATCAGCGTCAGCGCATGAATGGCCTGCGCGATCGCATTGGCCGGCGGCTTGTGCAGCGCACAGGCAAAGCCGGCCGGCAACACGATGATGCGCGTCGCGCCGAGCCCGATGGCTACCGAGATCGGCGTATTGTTGGCCACGCCGCCATCGACCAGATCGACTCCGTTAATGCGCACCGGCGGAAACACGCCGGGAATCGCGGCGCTTGCCAGGACGGCATCCACCACCGGGCCAGACGATAGGACGACCTCGTTGCCGCTCAGCATGTTGGTCGCGACGACGTGAAGCGGTATGGTCGCTTGCTCCAGTCGCTGGTACGGCAAATTGTTTTCCAGCAGGATGCGCAGCGCTGTTGCTTCAACGAGATTGGAACGGCGACGCAGCATCATCTCGAACAGCCCAAACATGCTGAGCGGCATGATGTCTCGCCGCCTGATGCGGCACCATAGCAATTCGAGCTTGGCGACGCCCTCGGCGTTAGGCCGGCCGGCAAAATACGCCGCATTGATGGCGCCCGCCGACGCGCCTATCACGCAATCCGGACGCACGCCCCGGTCGAGCAACTCGCGCAGCATGCCGACCTCGATCGCGCCGAGGCTGCCACCGCCCGCAAATACGAAGGCGGTCAATCCCGATGAACCGGCTATAGAGGGATGATCGAAAGACATGTCTGCTACTCCTGCGGGGCAATACCGGATGCAATGCGCATTAATCGCCGACATGCAACCGGCCAATCTGCGTCGCCCCGGCGTTGGGGTTACCGAAGCAGCCTCGGTAGATTGTCGACGGCCAGGGCTAGTGGCCCTTGAACAGATCCAGCAGCTGGTTCTGCATCTGCATCATTTCGTGCTCGTGCTTCATCTCCATTTGCGCCATGGCTTCCTTGTGGTCCATTTCCATTTGCATCATTTTCTGCTGAATGGTGATGGCCTGGGTCCGTTGCTCGGGCGTCAACTTGTCCATCATCATTTGATAGTCCTGCGGCATCAGGTACATGCCGGCGTGCCCAATTCCCTGAGCATGCGCGAGGCCGGTTGCCAACGACAGCGGAAGCATCGCGCACAGGATGATTTTTCGAATCGATTTCATCAGATCTCCAGTTTCGTGGTTAAAGTAAAAATATAAGGATGACTACATAATTGGCGTGTATCCATACAGTTGGAAGGCGGTGTCAATCATCCTTCGGGTACTCTGATCGTTCCGGCCGGCCTTGCAGTAACTGACGGGCTGCGCTTGGTACCTTGCCCTGCCCGTTGCTTAATGGCGGGAGAAATTCGGCGTGCCCCCCGGTCCATACGGATCAGGGTTACCGAAACGTGAGATGGTGCCATCCATACGAGCGTGGGCCAGTTCAGCACGCACTTGCTCGCGTGTTTTCGGACCTTGATTCGATGTCACCGCCATTGCGTTTCCGTCCACAGGCTGCACGGATTGCGCGCTCGCCAGCGTGGACACACCAAGGGCCGCTACGGTCATGACCATCATTAACTTGTTCAGTTTCATCATTACTCTCCAAAAAGGTCATTTATCGACCGTTGATCTGCAAACGTGCCTGCCAGTCCAGAGGACGCTTGAGTACAGGCGCTTCATAGGGTATTTCGCCCAATTACCGGCAACGGTTACAGCGCGCCCAAAAGATGTGCGGAGGGTGATGAGAAGGCATATGAAAGGTGCGTACGCGCCGATGCCATCAAGATGATCTGGATGGCTGCCGCATGCAGTGGAACTGAACTGAAGAACAACCGCGAAGGCCCATGACAAGAATTTACAGTGCCGCGGTCCGCTCAGTGATATTGTCATTGACGATGCCGGTTAGACTTCCGTCATCAATGTAAGACATGCCCCTCGTTGTCGCGCACTTCAAATGGGCGTATTTGTCGACGAGGCTGAAATAGGAAGAAAGTGTCGCCGGTGGAAGATGCCGCTGAAGATTCCAACCGCGACGTCCTTTGATATGCGTGAACGTGAAATAGTGCGCGTTCACGTTTTATATATACGGTGATCGATATGGGCTTTCTGGATGAAGTAGGTAAGGTCGCGGGTGCAATCGCGGCAGTGGAAGCGACGGACAAGGTCGATCCGGATGCTTCAATTCTGACGAAAGGGATTGCGGCCGTCGCCGGCTTTAAAGGCGCTGGCGCTCTGGAGTCGCTGGTAGAAAAGAAAGAGGACGAAGCCAGTCCGGACGACGCGGACAGTGCCGGAACACAGGCCTGATTTCCTGTCGCGCCAAGCCAGCCGCCGTAAAAGGGGCTGGCTTGGTGCATAGCGTTCACCTGTCGCGCGACGTCATGTGACGCTCAACGTCGTGCCTGCTAAGCCCCGGTTAGCACTGGTCGCTTTCCCTGCAATAGAGCAATCACAATCGGCCGTCACGCGCCGAAAATAATCTCCCATCTAATCCATATTCATCGTACGTATCTGAACGTCGAATCATCGCCCGGTGGATTCGCTCCCTCCCAATACCGTTCAATGGGACCACCCGCCTGTCGCCATCCATGCTCAGGACGATGGAACCTTCGAACTTGCGTTCCGCCATGGTCGAACTGAGACAGTCGATCTCGTCGTCGGAGCCGATGGCGCAGGGTCGTGCGTCCGGCCGCTCGTTTCGGAAGCACGACCCGTGTACAGCGGCGTGACGTTCCTTGAGTTGGGCATTGATGACGTCGACACCCGTTTTCCCGAACTGGCAAGCCTCATTGGGCGCGGCTTGACGTTCGCGGTGGGAGACTCCAAGGCGCTCATTGGTCACCGCGACGCCAACGCCCACATCACGGTCTATGCGGCCATGCGCGTGCCGGAAGACTGGATCGAAAAGGGTGGGCTGGATCTGTCTTCAGCGGACGCGAAACGGGCAAGCATCGCGGCTCACTTCGCGGGGTGGTCGGAGAATCTGCTCGAGCTCATCTACCGGAGCGGCGACAGGATAACGCCGCGAACCATCCAGGCGCTACCCGTTGGTCACCGCTGGGAGCATCGGCCGGGCGTGACATTGTTGGGCGATGCAGCGCATTTGATGTCTCCTTTCGGCGGCAATGGCGCTAACCTCGCCATGCTGGACGCCGCCGATCTCGCGCTAGCCTTGACGCAAACAGAAGACTGGAGAGCAGCGCTCCAGGCTTACAAGGTCGCCATGCTTGCGCGCGCAGAAGAGGCCGCAGCCGCAGCGAGCGATGCGGTCAATTCCGTCTTCTCAGAGGACGGCCTGGCCCACACGCTTCAGGCTATGGAATCACAACGCGGCTGAAAATCGAGGCGTGCCACGCACACGCCTCAAAGCCGAAACACCTCGACAGCCTCGCTTAACGTTCTTGCCTGACTCTTGAGGGACTGTGCCGCGGCGGCGGCTTCCTCGACGAGCGCCGCGTTTTGCTGCGTGCTCTGGTCCATGGTCGCAACCGCCAGATTGACCTGCTCGATCCCCTTGCTTTGTTCGCCCGCCGCAGCGGATATCTCCGTCACGATCTGGCAGACACGTTCGACGGCGCTCACCACGCTGCCGATGGTCGTCCCTGCGCTTTCCACCAGCGTCGATCCGGCGTCGATATGCGCGCTCGAGTCCTGGATGAGCATCTTGATCTCCTGAGCCGCCGATGCGCTGCGCTGCGCGAGACTGCGCACCTCGCCGGCCACGACCGCAAAACCTCGCCCCTGTTCGCCGGCACGCGCCGCTTCCACGGCCGCGTTAAGCGCCAGGATGTTCGTCTGAAAAGCGATGCCGTCGATCACGCTCGTGATCTCCGAAATTTTCTTCGAATGGGCGGCAATGCCTTGCATCGTGGTCACCACGTTGCCGACGACTGCACCTCCCTTGACCGCCATTTCCGATGCTGTCGTCGCCATCTCTCTCGCTTGCCGGGCGCTCTCGAAGCTCGCCTTCGCCGTCGCGGTGATTTGCTCCATGCTGCTCGCCGTGGTTTCCAGCGACGCCGCCTGTTGCTCTGTCCGAATGGAAAGGTCGTTGTTGCCGCTAGCGATTTCCGTCGCCCCGACGTTGATCGACTCGGTACTGGCGCGCACGGTCGTCACCGTCTCAACCAGCGATTGCTGCATCTGCTCAAGCGCACGCAATAGCGCGCCCATCTCGTTGTCGCGGCCGATATCGACGGGATTCGTCAGGTCGCCCGCAGCGATCCGTTGAAACTGGCGAATCGCTTGCCCGACCGGTTTGACGATTGCGTTAAGCAATGCATGACGCGCGAATGTACCGATCACCACCGACGCGCACGCCGCTGCAGCAAGAAGCCAGAGCATCATGTGGAAGCGGTCTTGAGCATGGGTATAGCGTGCCTTCTGACGCTCGGTGAGAACCCCTTCCAATGCAGCCACCTGCGCGCCAAAGTCATTGGCCAGCGCTTCCGTTTCAGCGCCCTGCAGCGACTTGTAGGCCGAGAAATCGCTGTTACCCAGCGCATTGAATGAGGCTTCCAGACCGTCGTGCAAGTACTTCTGACGGGCGGCGACAAAGCGGGAGCGCAGTGCCGTTTCTGTATCGTCAGCCGATGCGCTCGCGAGGTATGCCTTCACTTCCTCGTCCGATTGACGCAGGTCGTTATGCGCACCTTCAAGCAACGCCGGCTGAACGTCGCCTAGTCCATAAAGCGCCGCAAAGCTGCCCAGCGCGAGACGCGCATGCATGACGCGTTCATAGCTGCTTTTTATTTGAAGAAGTGAGCGCGTGTCTTCCGTGTACATCTTTTCAATCGCGGCGTTGCTCGATTGAAGCGCGACGCCAGCCAGTGCGCTAACCGCAATCAGCAGCCCGGCAAAAACCGTCAATACGAGCGTGATGCTGGTACGCAAGCTGATGCGGCTAAAGAGGCTGTTATTTCCCGAGAAATGGGATACGGCAGGCGTTTTTAATATTTTCATCCGATTGTCTCCGACTCGTCGTGTACGTTCTGTCGAAGGTATATCGGCGGGCTGGAGACAGGACTGGAGGGTCTTTGAGGAATAAAGCAAACCGGCCCAATTAGCGGGATTTTTGCTGGTTATAGGCGATTAAACAAGGTTATTCTTCGGTACACCACACCACCCCGGAGCGCCCCATGCAGACAGTCCGTCGTTTAGCGTTCCTTGCGTTGACATGCAGTGTCATCGGTTTATCGCCTTCATCGAACGCATTGGCCGAGTCTGCCGAATCTGCCGTTCCGCAACGGAGCATCAAGCAGGTCGTCTCGTTCGGGGATAGTCTTTCGGACGTTGGCACCTATGCGTATGCCCGGAAATTCGGCGGCGGCACGTACACCACGAATCCGGGCGCTATCTCCGTGCAGCTTATCGCGGAACATTATAGGTCGGGCCTGACGCCTGCGTTGACGGGCGGCTTCGGGCAACCTAGCGTGGTTCATCCGGAAGGATTTGGCTACGCCCAAGGCGGTGCCCGGGTCGCAGGGGCGCCGAATCCCGGCGATGCAACCGGCGACACCGGTGAGTTGCAGACGCCACTGACCTCACAGGTGACCGCCTATCTCCAGTCACATACACGCTTCACCGCACAGCAGCTCGTACTGATGCAAGGCGGCGCCAATGACGTTCAGGACGCCTATGGCGCATGGGCGGGATCGGTTGCGACCGGCGGCGATCCGGCCGCCTCGTTGCAGGCGGTGCTACCTTCGCTGAGACAGGCAGCGCAGCAATTTGCGGGGTTGGTGCACAACGTGCAACAACATGGCGCCACTCATATCGTTGTACAAAACGTGCCGGACATCAGCAAGGCGCCCATCGCAAACCTGGCCGAGCAGCAACTGCCGGGCTCCGCGAAAGTGCTGCGGCGGCTGTCGCAGGTGTTCAACACGGCGCTGGATGAAGCGCTTCCTTCATCGCCGGCCGTGTTGCGGATCGACGCATTCGCGTTCATCGATGAAACGTCGGAGAACTATCGCCAGCTTGGCTTTCGCTTTGACGGCAGTGTGGGTACCAACGTAGCATGCGCCCCCGCCAACCTGCCGCCGGCGTTTCAAGCCGATGACACCAGCGCGCTGTTCTGCTCACGCTCGACATATGTCTCACCCCATGCTGACGCCATCTACATGTTCGCCGACGCTTATCATCCGGCGACTCACCTGCAACAACTCATAGCGGACTACGTTGTGATCCAGATCGACGAGTGGTTGCACGAATAAGTCATCGCCCTAGCCCTTCGTTGCCCCGAACGTCAGCCCTGCAACGAAGTGCCGCTGCATCGCGAAGAACATCATGACCGACGGCAACGCCGCCAGGATCGATCCCGCCGAGACCAGGTTCCACGACGTCACCCACTGGCCCTTGAGCGCGGCGACGCCCACGGTAATGGGCGCTGCCTCGTCTCCCGTAGTGAGGCACAGCGCCCAGAAGTAGTCGTTCCACACGAACGTAAAGACCAAAATTGCCAGCGCGGCCAATGCCGGACGAATCAACGGCAGGACGATGCGAAAGAACACCGTCCATTCATTCGCTCCTTCAATGCGTGCGGCTTCCACCAACTCGAACGGCAATTGCTTGATGAAATTGCGCAGGAACAGCGCGCAAAAGCCGGTCTGAAACGCGACGTGAAACAGGATCAGCGCGCCGACGGTATTGAAGATTCCCAACTGCAAGGACAGGTCCCGCACAGGGATCATCAGTATCTGGATAGGCACGAAATTCCCCGCGACAAAGGCCGCGAACAACGTGGTGTTACCCCGGAACGAATAGATCGCCAATGCAAAACCCGCCATGGAAGCCAGCACAATCGAGCCAACCACAGCCGGTACCGTAATCAGCACGCTGTTCCACATGTAGTGGAGCATTGGTGACGTCGTCAGCGCGTCGCTATAGTTGGCGATCAGCGAGAAGTGCCGTGGCCAGCCCCAGTAATTGCCTTCGACGAGTTCATCGGAGGAACGAATGGACGTCACCATGACCGCTATGAGCGGCAGTAACCAGATCACCAGCGCGACCGGTAACGAGAATTTGTAAAGCGCCCGGTTCACGGGCTTCCACTTGGCGACGGGCATCGGAAACATGACGTACTCCTGCTTATTGCTCGGTGCGCAACATTCTGCGCAAGTGATAAACGATGTACACCATCATGATCGCGAAGAGCACCACGGCGATCGCGGCGGAGTAACCGATGCGGTAATACTTGATCGCCTGGTCGTACATGTAATACGCCAGCACGGTCGAGCTTTCGAACGGGCCGCCGCCGCTCATGACGGAGATCAGGTCGAAGCTGCGCAGGGCGCCAATGATCGTGACCACGATCGCCATGAAGGTCGTTGGACGGAGCTGCGGCAGGACGACGTGCCACAACATGGTCCAGCCCTTCGCGCCTTCCATGCGAGCGGCTTCTATCTGCTCGGAATTAAGCGATGTCAATCCGGTCAGGTACAGGATCATGCAGTAAGCAGTCTGCGGCCAAAGTGCGGCAAAGATGATGCCAAAGGTCACGTAATGCGGATCGCCAAGTACCGGCACGCCATGACCGAGGATCAGCTTCAGCAAGCCGAAGGTCGGATCGTAGAACCAGCTGAACATCAGGCCGACCACCACGCCGGACAACACGAACGGCGCGAAGAACAGCGACTTCACCATGCGAATGCCACGCACAGCCTGGTTCAGGTACAACGCAACGGCGAGACCCATCGGCGGCGCCATCAGGAACAGGATCAGCCACAAGACATTGTTCTTGAGCGCGGTATAGAACGTAGGCGCATGGAAGAGTTCGACGTAGTTATCGAAACCGATAAATGTCTTCTCCGTCATCCCATCCCAGTTATAAAAGCTGAGCCTGAGGCTGGAGAAAATCGGCCAGATCACGTAGATCGCCACCATGATGCAAGCCGGCGCGAGGAACAGGAATGCGGCCAGCCGCTGCTGACGCGCAGTGGCCGACATCTTTCTGCGGCGCTTTGTTTTTATCGCCGGAACGCTGAGGGTTTCGGACATGACGTGCTCTCCTGATCGCCGAGGCGGCTCGCGGTATTTGCGGGCCGCCGTCTTACACTACTTCTTGTAGATACGCTTGCGCGTGGCTTCGAGCTGCGCCAGGATCGCGTCAAGCTGCGTCGGGTCTGACACGAACTGCTGCATGCCCTTCATGCCTTCGTCGGCCATCTCCTTGGTCATGTCGCGGTCGTAGAATTGCGCGATGCCACCCTTCGTCTGCGAGAGGATCTGGAAGCCGATCTTCGAGATGGGATCGTCCGGTTCCGGCGCCTTGCTGTTTGCCGGCAACGACCCCAATCCCTTCGCCAGTTGCGCGCTGATGTCCGGCGTTTCCGCGAATGCCAGGAACGTGTGTGCGTCCGCCTTGTTCTTCGCCTTCGACGGAATATGCAACGATTCCACCGGGCCATCTTCAGCGGTCGGCACGTTGCTGTCGATAATCGGGAACTGGAAGAAGCCCATCTGCGGCTTGATGTTCTCCGGGAATCCGCCGGTAATGAACGTGCCCATCAGCATCATGGCGGCCTTGCCCTGGAACAGGAACGGCTGCACCGCATCGAGGTCGTAGGACAGCGAGTTGTCGATGAACACCTTGTTATCAATCAAGTCCTTCCACGCCGTGTAGACCTTCTTCACGCGCGGGTCCGTGTAGGCAATATCGCCTGCCATCAACTTCTGATGAAACGCGTTGCCGTTGATGCGCAGGTCGAGATAATCGAACCAGCCGGCGAGTGTCCATGCATCGCGCCCTGCCACCGCGACCGGTGCAATGCCCGCTGCCTTCAGCTTCTTGCAGGCATCGAGGAATTCGGGCCACGTCTTAGGTTCTGCCGTGATTCCAACCTTCTGGAACAAGTCCTTCCGGTAGAACATGCCCCAGGCGTAATACACGGTCGGCGCCGAATATTGCTTGCCGTTGTACGTGGACGATTCCTTCGTCGACGCGTACATCCCGTTCCAGCCGTTCTTGTTCCAGTCAGGCGTCAGATCCTCGAACAAGCCGCGCTTCGCGTAATACGCCATGCGCTCGCCGTTGTGCCAGTTGACAATGTCAGGCGAGACCGTTGTGAGCCAGCCGGGCAATTGCACCTTGTAGGCTTCTTCATCGACGAAGGTCACCTTTACGTCAATATCCGGATGCGCCTTCTTGAAGGCGTCGAATGTCTGTTGCCAGACCGCGCGCTGGCTTGCGCCTTTGAACGCGATGTTCGCGGTCAAGGTCCCTGCCTGTGCAATGCTCGCTGTGGATATTGCAACGGCCAGCGCAACGCCGGTCAGTCCGTGGCGAATCAAGGTTTTCATGCGTGTCTCCTCATCGATGAGTGTTGTGTGCCTAGCTATGCTCTATAAATCGCGACGCCCTGCGGTTCTACCTCTTCCTGCCCCACTATGAAACTGGCGGCCGCCGGAATCCTGTACGGCGTCGCGTTGTAATTGAAGACATAGGTCAAGCCACCACGCCGGCTGATCCGGATGCCCTCGGGCAGCGGTGCGGCATCCAGTCCGGCCGCTTTTGCCACATTCAGAAAGAGGTCCTGCGTGAGGGTTTCATCGAAGAGGCTGGCGAGGTAGAGCACCGAGCCGCACCGTACAATGGCGGGGTGCCCATCGGCGAACGTCGCTTCAATCTGCGCGCCGTCGCTCGTCTCGATGAAGTCGCGCCAGTGACGCGCCTCACCGCGTTGGTCCACTTTTTCGGTCACGTTCGGCCGCATCGATTCAACGCGCCATACGCGGATGGGCATCAATTTGCTAAGACCTTCACCCGGCGGCAACGCGCTCGGGATGGTCAGGTTGACCGTCTTTGATCCCGTGCGCGGTCCGAGCACAACCTGCGCTCCGCTTGCCGCGAGCCTGTCGGAAAAGTCCGCAGGCACCACCGGCAGCGGCGGCACAACGATCATCTTGTATCCGTCCAGTGGCGCATCCACCGGGATCACATCGACATCAAGCCCAAGGCTGCGCAACGCACTGTAGTACTCGAACGCGAAACGGGGATAGTGAAAGTCAGCACCTTGCGGATGAATTTCGAATAACCACTTTGCTTCGTAATCCCAAACAAGTGCAACTTTGGTGGATACCGCCGACTCACCGTCCGCCTCCAGCACCTGCTCGATTTCCTTCGCCACCACCGACGCTTCCGCGCCGCCCATATCGAGCCGGTTATCCGGTGTGTTCAGACCCGCGTGCATCTGTTCCTGCGCGAACGGCGCTTGCCGCCAGCGGAAATACGATACACACCCCGCGCCATGCGCGAACGCTTCCCAACTCCATAGACGCACCATGCCCGGCAGCGGCGCGGGATTCCAGTGCGCCCAGTTCACCGGACCCGGCTGCTGCTCCATCACCCAGAACGGCAGCTTCGACATGCCGCGATACACATCGTGATTGAACGATGCGAAGTCGGGATGCCCCGTGCGCAGCCACTTCGACTTGATCGACGGATCGAACCACTGCTCCTCCAGCGCGCCGAGCGGATAGCTGTCCCAGGTCGCGATATCGAGGTCGGCAGCCACCTTGTAGTGATCGAACTCGGTGAATAGCTGCATGAAGTTGTGCGCGACCGGCCGCTGCGGCGAATGCGCGCGAATGATCTCGGTCTGCATGTGGTTGTAGCGCACGACTTCGTCCGAAGCGAATCGCCGGTAGTCCAGGCGATGCGTCGGATGGGCTTCCGTCACAGTGCCAACGGGCAGATCGATTTCGTCGAAGCTGCGGAACTCCATGCTCCAGAAAACCGTGCCCCATGCAGTGTTGAGCGCATCGATGGTCCCGTAGCGTTGCTTCAGCCATCCTCTGAAACGCTGCAACGCGGCTGGTGAATAGCTGACTACGGTGTTGTGGCAGCCGAACTCATTATCTGTTTGCCAGAACGCGACGGCGGGATGCTTGCCGTAACGCTCGGCCACCGCCGTGCAAATCTTCTGCGACGCCTCGAAGTACGAAGGCGACGAAAAATCGTAGTGGCGACGCGAGCCGAACGCACGCGGACGGCCATCCGCACCAATGGGCAGGATGTCTGGATGACGATCGATCAGCCACTTCGGCGGCGTCGCGGTCGGCGTGCACATGACGACCTTTAGGCCCGCATCGCCAAGCACATCGATAGCGCGGTCCAGCCAAGCCCAGTTGTATTCACCTGGCGACGGCTCGATACGGCTCCACGCGAATTCTGCAATCCGGACGCGATCGATGCCCAGCGCTTTCATGCGCGCCGCATCGTCTTTCCACATCGATTCGGGCCAGTGTTCCGGGTAGTAACAGACTCCAAGACGCATACGGTGCGCTCCTACGCAAATTGTTGGACAGCAGCCGACGTGACGGCGAAGCCGTCCTCGGTGAAGAGATGACAGGAAGCTGGCGGCACATTAAAGACAACACTCTCGCCTTGCCGTGGCGTCTTGTCGCCGGGCGCCTTGGCGATTAGCACTGCGCCGCCGGGTTGATCGAGGTGCAGATAGCTGTGCTCGCCGAGTTGTTCGACCAGCGACACTGTGCGGCTGATTTGTTGAGTAGATCCGCCGCTTGCGGCCGGCTCAAGATGCTCAGGACGAATGCCAAGCGTGACGGCCTGATCGGGCCGCAAGGCCTCGCCATTAGCGTGGACTTCAAGCCGTTCGTTCGTTCCGTCAAGGACAATCGACACGCTTTCCGCGCTGCCCAATACAACCCGCGCAGGCAGGAAGTTCATTCGCGGCGAGCCGATAAACCCCGCCACAAAGCGGCTTTTCGGCCGGTGATACAACTCGAGCGGCGCCCCCACTTGCGCGATGCTGCCGTACTTCGCCGTATCCGCGCCTGCATGCAGCAGGACGATCTTGTCGGCGAGCGTCATGGCTTCTATCTGGTCATGAGTGACGTAGACAACGCTCGCCGTATTGAACTGCTTGTGCAGGCGCGCGATCTCGACCCGCGTTTGACCACGCAATGTTGCATCGAGATTGGAGAGCGGTTCATCGAAGAGAAACACGCTCGGACTCCGAACGATTGCCCGGCCGATCGCCACGCGTTGACGTTGTCCGCCGGACAACTCTTTCGGCCTGCGTTCCAGCAAGGCCTCAAGCTGGAGCACGCGCGCCGCTTCCTTCACTTTCTGATCGATTACGTCCTTCGGCGTCTTCGCGAGCGTCAGGCCGAACGCCATGTTCTGGTAGACGGTCATGTGCGGAAAGAGCGCGTAACTCTGGAACACCATCGCGACGCCACGCTGTGCAGCCGGCACTTCGTTGACGAGTTTTCCGTCGATATACAGGTCGCCGTCCGTGATGTCTTCCAGACCCGCGATCATGCGCAGCAAGGTGGATTTGCCGCATCCGGAAGGACCGAGGAACACGCAGAATTCGTGTTCGCCGATCTCCAGATCGACATCGCGAATCACGAGTGCGTGATCGCCATACGCTTTTTGAACCGATCGTAACGAGATGCTCGCCATGCCGACGTCTCCGTGTTTTACCGGGGAGACAACGAAAGGTTAAGCGCTTAACCTTCTGCCTGTGAAAAAACGATCCGTGTTTGGGATCGCTTTGACCGGCTGTCTCCGTCTATGTTTTTTAGCTGCCTTGGGTGTCGAATTTAGCGGCGTCGGCCGATTTATACAAATGCCGGGAAGCCATCCCAAAATGTGGACGACGAGAGAGCTATTTGGACGAAGCGCCCAAACCGGCGACAGTTCACCGCACTTAGCCGATGTTGTGCTCGCGTTAACCCTTGTCTTGAGATTCGATGACTACTTTGGCCGAAGTCGCTGTACGCGCCGGCGTCACGCCGGCAACCGTCTCCAATGTGCTGCGCAAGCGCGGCAAGGTGGGCGCCGCAACGCGTCAGCGGGTGCTCGATGCAGTGGAAGCATTGGGCTATCGGCCGCACCTGACAGCGCGGGCGCTGGCCGAAGGGAGCGCGCCTACTCTCGCCCTGATGGTGACCAGTATCGCGAACCCGTTTTATCCGGAGTTTGCGCTGGCGGCAGAACGGGCTGCGCGCAAGAACGGACGTTTTCTGATCGTATGTAATACGAACGAAGATCCGGTGATCAGCCGCGCGTACCTCGACCAGATTGCGGGGACGTTGTCGGAAGGTGTGTTGGTGATGAACTCCCGAATCGACTTCGATGATCTTCACACCACGCGCGCACGCGGCACGCCGGTCGTGCTGTGCATGTGGGAACGTCCCGAGGTATCGCCGGGATTGCCTTGCATCGCGGTCGACTTTTTTGCTGCCGGCGCCCTGGCCGCACAGCATCTGCTGGACCTCGGGCATACACGGATTGGCGCGATCATCGGGAGCCAGCCGGATGGTGTACAGGCAGCGCGATACGCCGGCTTTTGTCACACGATGAAGGCTGCGGGAGTCGCGCATCCGGAGCAGGAAGCGCGGTTCACGCGCGACGCTGTCCAAGGCGGCTACGAAGCCGCGTGTGAGTTGCTGACGGAACACGAGCACCTGACCGCGATCTTCGCGACCAACGACTTGCCGGCGTTAGGCGCGATGCACGCAGCAGCGGACCGCGGCATGCGTATTCCCGACGACCTGTCGGTCATCGGGATTACCGACATTCAACTGGCACGCGAATCACGGCCGGGGTTATCGACCGTTGCGGTGCCTACCGATGCCGCCGCTGCCATGGCTGTAGAACTGCTGGAGGCGTTGATCGAAAGCGGCGGCCACTGCGAAACACCCATGCGTGTCGCACCCCAGCCCGTACTGGTTCAACGAGCATCGACGGGACGGGTGCGTAGTTGAAGCATTATTTACGCCCTGAGAAAACCTAATTACGCTCTCTCAGGGATCTTCGCGAACAGCATGTTCAGCCCTTCCGCGATAGTCGGATGCGAGAGGATCGCGTCCCGGACAGCGGTGTACGGGAGATTACCGAGCATCGCCATCTGCACCACCGCAACCACTTCGCCGGCGTTCGAACCAAGCATCGTGAAACCAAGGATGCGGTCCGATTGCGTATCCACAATCGCTTTCATAAAGCCGTGCGTGTCACCGGTCGTACGAGCGCGCGGGATAGACGCCATCGGCAGTTTCGCCACGCGCACCGCGATGCCCTGCCGTTGCGCATCGCTTTCGTTGATACCAACACGTGCAAGCTCCGGTTCGATGAACATCGCGTACGGAATGACGCGATCACGCGTGGTCAGATTACCGCCGGCGAGTTGCGACCTGAGCACGCGATAGTCATCGAACGATGCATGCGTGAACATCGGCGTGCCCGCTACTTCACCCATTGCCCATGTGTTCGTTGCGGACGTCGCGAGACGTTCATCGACTTTGATAAATCCACGTTCATCGAGCGCTACTTCGGCCACGTCCAGTCCTATACCTGCCGTACGCGGCACCCTGCCCGTCGCGACCAGCACATGCGTGCCCGTCACCTGCGTGCCGTCGTTCAGTTCGACAGTGACGGATTGCCCGGAACGCCCGCTGACTTTCAAGGGCTTGACCGACACCCTCACGTCGACCCCTTCGTTGGCAAGGACCGATTGAATCGCATCCGTGACGTCAGCGTCCTCGCGCATGGCAACACGCGGCGCCTCTTGCACTACAGTGACTTTGCTGCCCAGACGACTAAACGCCTGCGCCATTTCCAACCCGATATATCCCCCGCCGATCACGATCAGATGCTCCGGCAGCGAGTCGAGTTCGAGTGCTTCAACATGCGTCATGGGCGCAGCGTCGCGCAGGCCGGGAATATCCGGAACCGCGGCGTACGTCCCTGTGTTGATGAACACATGCTCGCCCTCGACCACGCGTTCGCGTCCATCGTTCATCGCGACCTGGATGCGGCGCGGCGCCACGAAATGTCCGGTGCCGAGGATCAGGTCAAAGCCCGATGCTTCGAACGCTTTTGCGTTGATATCCACCATGCCATCCACCACTTCACGTACGCGGCGATGAACCTGCGTCATATCTACATTGGCGTCTTGAGCGGCGCCCTTCAATATGTCTGCGGATCGCACGGCGTGCATGATGCGCGCGGTTTGAATCAGCGCCTTGCTCGGAATACATGCCACGTTGATACAGGAGCCACCGATCATTCCTTCTTCGACGACCGCCACGCGCTTGCCTGCTTTGGCGAGTTCCATCGCCAGCGACTTGCCGCCCTTTCCGCCGCCCAGAAACACATATTCGAATTGTTCGATCGTCGACATTTCAGCTCCCTTTCAAAGGTTTGCGCATAGCTGAACCGAGCCCGTATGGGCAGATTCGCACTATGCCGAGAGAGCGGGTTGGTTTCGATGCAACCCTGCCCCCGCCATGACGTAAATGTAGACGCCGGGGCGCTGAATCTCCATGCCGGACCGGCTCGAAAGGATGCTCATTCGTCTCATTGCCCGGTTTTCATTGCAGACGAATAGCGTAGGGAGCGCGGTGTACGCACAAATTCCGGCCGATCATCGCGGGCTCTTTTCTCCGGTAAGATCGCTAAGCCGCCGTTAATGCCTTGCTACTTGCCCCTCTTCGCTCAACCATGGATGCACTCGACCGACTGATCCAGTTATCTCGCCTGCAAGGCGCGCTCGACCTGCGCTGCCTTCTGAGCGGGCAGTGGGCGCTGGATCATCCGCCCGCTCCGCCGAGCGAAGCGGTGTACCACGTGGTACTGGAAGGAAGTTGTCTCCTCAAATTCCGCGGGAAAGCGGACGTGCTGCTGAAAACCGGCGATATTGTCATGTTGCCGCGCGGCGATGCGCACGTGCTCCAGGGAGTGGAACTAGCTAACGGCCGCGAACAGGGTGAGATGGAGAGCCGCCATAACGGCGCAGTGACCGTCCGCTCGAATTGCGGGCCGAATGCCGCGAGTCTCGATTTGTTATGCGGCCGCTTTAACTACGCGGCGAATGCATTGCTTATCGACGTGCTGCCGGATCTCGTGAAAATGTCCTTTGCCCGCGCCGATGTCCCCGACCTCACCCGCATGGTCGGCATGATGCGCAAGGAAGCGAGCGAGGCGGCGCCCGGCGCGTATTCCATAGTGTCGGCGCTCTCTACGGCGTTGTTCACGCTGTTGCTGCGGGCGCATCTTGAACAGCAGCCATCCACCACCGATGTGCTCGCGTTGCTCGCGCATCCACGGCTTGGGGCGTCGGTGATTGCCATGCTGGAACGACCCGCTGAGCGATGGACGATCGACATGCTGGCGCAGCAATCCGCGATGTCACGCGCCACCTACATGCGAACGTTCAGCGCACTCACCGAGGACTCGCCGATGTCTCTGCTCACCCGCATTCGCATGCAGCTTGCTGGGACCTTGCTGACGCGTACATCGAAGAGCATTGGCGAGATTGCGGACGATGTCGGTTATCAGTCGGAATCGGCGTTCAGCAAGAAGTTTAAAGATGCGTACGGGGTGGGGCCGGGCGGGTTCAGGCATGCGCGGGGTTCTTGAGCCGGGCGGAGCGCTTTTTACGCTTCGGTCAGGCAGTGAAGATGTCGAGCACCAGCTTGTGCGAGTGGCCGATCCACACTGCCGCGTCGCGATGGTCTCGCAGCGAATCGCCGGTGTTTGGATGGAGGAAAACATCTAGCACGCCGTGGTTGAGCGTCAGCCATTCGACGATATCGGCAAATTGCGCGCGCTCGAAAGCGAGCTGGTACGACCATTTTGGATGCGGGCCGACGGGCTTCTCGTGGAACCGGCCGAGTTGCAGGGCATCGCCGAAATGGGCCGCGATCTTCTCGCGGAGCTGCCAAGCGGTGTCGCGGGTGGCGGCGTCGAAGTAGATGTGGGCGTGCCAGGTTTGGATGGACGAAGTGGTGAGGAGGATCATGGAGGGGTGGGGTTGCTCGCGCCGGTGGAGGGGTGAGGAATCTGCTGCCGGGCGCAGTGGTCGCCTAGTTTGGTTATTCTATTACCTCAATGTCCATCCTGCTCGCGTTGGCTTTCAATCCCATACTTCGTACTTCCCTGCCCTGCGTGACGCGCAATAGAAACCTGCTACCGGTCGACGTCCTCACGCGTCGTAAGCCGGGCTTGTCCCTCTGGCGTGAAATACGTGCCATAGCGAACAAGTCCTCCCTGGTGCAATTCACAGGTCATCGTGAAACTGAGCAGCATGCCCTCCTCTGGATCGGCGAACGCTATGTCGATCGATTTCAGACGCGGCTCGTACTTGAGCAACGTGCCTTCAATCTCACGCCGAAGCGTGTGTGCCGAAGCCGGCATGTGTCGATAAATCTTCGACAAATCGCCCAGCCCGTAATCGGGCAAGTGCGCCAGGCTATTTCGACGGCTGTTCAGAATCCTTTGGATATTGTCCCGGACCGACAGGAACGTTTGCGTGTTCCTATCGTGCAAACCGATAGGATCGCCGTTCGCAAAATGCCCCGTCACCACTTCAAAGAGTCCAGGACCGCCGCGCGTCATGGCGCGATCTCTTCGCTGATCGATGCCGTGGGAAGATCGCCCAGTGCCTCATCGAAATCCACCGCGATTCCGGTTTCGTCCGAGTACGACAACCTGACCGCATGAAGCGTCTTCGCTTGTGCAACCCGCGCCAGCAACTCCCGCGAAAGCACGGGCAGGATCTGCTGGTCGAGCAGACTATCAATATTGCGTGCGCCCGAATCCGGCAACTGGCACGCGCGCACGAGTTCGCCGATCAGTGCGTCATCGCAGATCAGCGGCACATTGAACTTACGCTCGATGCGCTGCGCCACCTTCGCAAGCTTCATGCGTACGATCGTGGTCATTGCTTCGGAAGAGAGCGGCCGGTACACAACCGTCTGAAAGCGGGCGAGCAGCGCCGGCTGGAAGTGTTCGATCAGCGTCGGCCTGATTGCCTCCATCAGCATGCCGGTGGTGACCTCACCGCCGGCTTCGACCACAGCCTCCTGCGCAGCCATGATCAGTTCGCTGCCCAGATTCGATGTCATCACAATCACCGTATTGCGAAAGTCGATCACACGTCCTTCACCGTCGCGCATGAAACCGCGATCGAATACTTGATAGAAAACGTTCAAGACATCGCGATGCGCTTTCTCAACTTCATCGAGCAGGATCACGCTGTAAGGGCGCCGGCGCACAGCTTCCGTGAGCACGCCACCTTGTCCATAACCGACATAACCCGGAGGCGAGCCCTTGAGCTGAGAAACCGTATGGGCTTCCTGGTATCGCGTGCACACGGTGAAGGCTCGCGGTGACTTCGTGGAAGCGTATTCGGTCGATTCCCTCGTCGGCTTTGAAACCTCGAACGGCTCGCGTTTCGAGTACGCGCCATTTGCGTCGTTCAGGCATCGCGGCGGCATGTTGCGCCATGAGATGCCCGAACGATACTTCCATACCCGTTCACGACGGGGACCGTCAGGGCGGTTCGACACTTGGGTTGTACTGGGCGGGCATGCGTGGGAAGGCGAGACCACGCTGCCCGAGGAAACGCTATCACTCTCGGTGACGGGCACGAACGGCATGTTGCCACGCAAAGGTCTGCGCGAAGCAAGCATCAACCGCACACGCGGCGGCTTTACAAACGTGGCTTCGGTGAGAAACCTCACCGCGCCGACCTTGCCCGTCTATCCGCCCACAGGCGACCGCTTTCATTGGCGTGTGCTCTCGCATCTGGCGCCGAACTATCTGTCTTTGCTGGATGCAGAGATCCTGCGCGGCAGTCTCGCGCTCTACGACTGGACCGATGGAGAGCTGAACCGGCGGCGTATCGATGCGATTATCGATGTCAAACATCGGCTGCTGCAAAAGCTCGTCAAGGGTGGCTTGCTGCGGGGTGTGGAAATCGAAGTCACGCTTAACAGCGACAAGTTTGCGGGCGATGGTGATCTCGCGTTGTTCGGCGAAATGCTCAACCGCTTCCTCGCGCTGTACGCGACGATGAATATCTATACGAAGCTGGTGGTCATTTCGTTGCCGAGTGGGCGCCGCATTACGTGGCCTGATAACAAAGCTGAAGGCGCACCGTTTTGAACGCGCCTCATCGAGAGTTTCCAGTGCTTAGTGAACGGGTGGAGCGCGTGCTGCTGCCCGCTTTGCTGCAAGACGCGACACGCATGAACTTCATGCGCTTTTGTGAGTTGATTGAACTCGCCGCGCCCTCTCTGCCCTCGCTTGGCTCGACCGACTCACTAGCAAACGAACCGGTACGCTTTCGCTCGCGCGCTCGGCTCGGGTTTCCGGGCAAGGAAATCGATGCGGTCGAATTCGATTACGACGACAGATCGAAACCTCCGGCTATCCGCACGACGTTTCTGGGACTGTACGGCGTCGACGCCCGCATGCCTTCGTACTTCATCGATGAAGTCGCGCAGAACCGCGACGGCGCTGAATCGTTGTCGGGCTTTCTGGACATGTTCCATCACCGGATCGCGACGCAGTTTTATCGGGCGTGGCGCAGGTATCGATTCCCGGCAGGCTTCGCAAAAGGCGGTACGGATGACGTCTCGCGCTACCTGCTTAGCCTTGTCGGATTGGGGATCGGGCACCCGGCGATCGAGCAGACAGTGGGTACGCGCAAGCTTCTCTCAATGCTCGGGCTCGCCAGTCAGCGCACGCGCACAGCGGAAGGTCTCGCTGGCGTGCTGCAACACGCCGTGCCTGACGCAACAATCACGGTCACCGAATTCCATCCGGTTTGGATTCAGTTAAACGAGTTTGAGCCAACTGCGCTGGGTGAAAACTGTGTACTCGGACGCGGTTTCTACGATCGCGGTAATTGCGCGCGCGTCGTGATCGCACCAACGACAACCGAATCGGTATTGGGCCTGACGCCCGGCCATCAAATGCACAGCGAAGTCATGGCGCTGCTGAGCTTCTATCTCGGCTACGAAGCGAACGCGCATCTGGAGATGCACGTCTCGCCGGACCTGATGCCACGAGTGGATATCGCTTCCGATCAAGTTCGACTCGGCTACACAAGCCAGTTGCAACAGGTCAAGCGACCCTACGAAACGGGTGCCATCACGCGTGTGCAGCTTGGCATATGGAATGGTCGAACCGCGAACACACGTACAACACATTAAAACACTGGAACGCAAGCATGAATCCCACGATGATCCGACAGACGCAACTCGCCACCGCGGTCTGTGCCGTGCTTACTTTTGCGGGCTGCGGCGTGGCCCAGTCCGTGAAAACCGGGACAGTGGACGCAGCGAAATGGGCGTTCACCACGCAGGTGAAAACCATGAACCTCGACTTCGTCAGTCGATCATCGTCGAATACAAGCGGCGCCGGGCAATCGCTCTCGACCGTGGTGCGAATCTACCAACTGAAGTCGCCGCAAGCGTTCGATCAACTCGACTACGCGCAGTTGCAGACGAACGATATGGATGCGCTTAAACCCGACCTGCTCGCCACGACGGATCTCGTGCTTCGGCCTAACGCAAACGCCAGCATCAGTGAGCCGATGAGCGACGACGCGGAGTACGTCGGCATCGTCGCGTTCTTCCGTGATGACGGGCGGGATTCGAAGTGGAAACTGGTGCTGCCGAAGAAGCAGTGGAAGAAGACCGATCCGGTCAGGGTCGACGTTCGGGACAGCTCGCTAAGTGTTGCGGGTATCGACGACGAGGCCGTCAAGCGTCGCAGCGCACCGCAAACGGTGAACACCCAACAATCCGTCAGACCGAGTGCGACATCGCCGGTCAAGCCGCCGAGCAAAGGCGGTCCGGTAAAAGATGATTGGGCACGTCCGGCCTGATCGCGCGTCTATTAACCTTCGGTCGGACAAACGACTGCCCGGTCAATCGACGAGACCGCAAGGCCCGCAACCGCTGCTCAAATTACGCGGCGGCTGCGATCACCATCGGCGACACATACGCTCACTTCGCCGTAGGCATCGCGAACTCAGCGCCCTTCTCCGTGCTTTCCGGCCACCGCTGCATGATCGACTTTTGCCGTGTATAAAACCGCACGCCTTCTTCGCCGTAGGCGTGCATATCGCCGAACAGACTACGCTTCCAGCCACCGAACCCGTGCCAAGCCATCGGCACGGGGATGGGCACATTGATTCCCACCATCCCCACTTCAATCCGCCGTCCGAACTCGCGCGCAATGTGTCCGTCACGCGTGTAACACGCAACACCGTTACCAAACTCATGCGCATTGATCAAATCAACCGCTTCGGTGAAATCCTTCACCCGAACACACGCCAGCACCGGCCCGAAAATCTCTTCCTTATAAATCCGCATCTCAGGCGTCACGTGATCGAACAACGTACCGCCCGTGAAGAAGCCTTCTTCATGCCCCGGCACCTTCAGACCACGTCCATCGACGACCAGCGAAGCACCCTCCTCCACACCCAGCGCGATATAACCTTCAATGCGTTCCAACGCCTGACGCGTGACGATCGGGCCCATTTCGGCATCGGCTTCCATGCCGTTCTTCACGATCAGCGTGCGTGCCCGCTCCGCCAGTCGCGGAATCAGTTTGTCAGCGACATCACCCACCAGCACGGCCACCGAAATCGCCATGCAACGCTCACCCGCCGAGCCATAACCCGCACCAACCAGTGCATCGATAGCCTGATCGATATCCGCATCCGGCATCACGACCATGTGATTCTTCGCGCCGCCAAGCGCCTGCACGCGCTTGCCGTGCTGCGCCCCCGTCTGATAAATGTAATTCGCGATCGGCGTTGAACCCACAAAGCTGATGGCCTTCACATCGGGATGCACGAGCAGCGCGTCGACCACGACCTTGTCGCCTTGCACAACACTGAACACGCCATCGGGCAGACCGGCTTCCTGCAACAACCCCGCCATGAACAACGCAGCCGACGGATCGCGCTCACTCGGCTTCAGCACAAACGAATTCCCCGCAGCGATAGCGACCGGGAACATCCAGCACGGCACCATGCACGGGAAGTTGAACGGCGTAATGCCAGCCACCACGCCAAGCGCCTGACGCGTCGTCCAGTTGTCGATACCCGTGGATACCTGCTCGGTATAGTCGCCCTTTAAAAGCTGCGGAATGCCGCAAGCGAATTCGATTACATCGATACCTCGCGACACTTCGCCCTGCGCGTCGCTGAACACCTTGCCGTGCTCGGCGGTGATGATCGCGGCGAGCTCGTCACGGTGTTTATTCATCAGCTCCAGAAAACGCAGCATGACGCGCGCGCGCCGGATGGGCGGCGTCTCGCTCCAAGCCACAAACGCTTTCTTTGCGCCGGCGACAGCGGCGTCCACATCGGCGACATCGCCCAGACGCAGCGTACGTGCTTCCTTACCGGTCGCGGGATTGAAAATCGGCTGGGTCCGCGTGCCCGTGCCGGGAACACGGCGCCCCTGGATAAAGTGGCCGACGTCCGCGCGATCGCTGAAGCTTTGCATGATGTGACACCTGAATGAGATGGGAGTCTTCAGAGTGTAAGAACATCAGACGTGTCTGCAAAGGCGCTATGATTAAAATGATTGTTTTCTATGGTGAACAATGAAGATATGGAAACGCAACGCGTCGAGGCGCTCTGGACCCACCTCTATTGGCTGACGATTCTCGCGCAGCAAGGCAGCTATACGCGCGCCGCCACGCGGCTGGGCGTAAGCAAGGCAGCCATGAGCCAGCGGATTGCGGAGCTCGAGCGCGCTGCGGGAGTGTCACTGGTGCAGCGCACAACGCGCAGCGTGCGGCTGACGGAGGCGGGGCAGCATCTGGTCGATCAAACCCGCGATCAATATGAGGGAATTGCGCAAAGTTTTGCGGGCGTGCGCGACTCAGCGGGTATCGCTCGTGGCGAGCTGCGCATCACCGCCCCGGTCGCGTTCGCGCGGCAGCAATTGGTGCCGCATCTATCGGCCTTTCTCCGGGCGAATCCGGAGGTACGCGTGCAGCTTGAAGTGTCGGACCGCATCAGTTCGCTCGCCAGCGAAGGCTTTGATCTCGCGATTCGCCATAGCACCGCCGCGCCGGAAACACATGTGGCCTGGACGTTGTGCGCAACGCGCTCGGTGATCGTGGCGACGCGCGCGTACCTGCGCCGGCGCGGCACGCCCGCCTCCCCACAAGATCTGGCCGCGCATGACTGCCTGTTTTATCCGCGTGCGCAAGAGGCGCCCGCCTGGACGTTCGAACGCGCAACGGGACGAAAGACCGCGGCCGAGCGCGTGACCGTGCCGATCAACGGGCCGTTTTCTGCGAACAATAGCGAGACCCTGCGCGACGCTGCCCTCGACGATCTCGGCATTGCGCTGCTACCCGATTTCAGCGCGCAAGCTGCGCTGCGCGCCGGGCAGTTGATCAAGGTACTCCCGGAGTGGCAACCCAAGGGCGGGTTCGCCGAACAGCTCTATATCGTCCGGCCTTACGCGTCACACGTGCCGCGTGCAGTGACCGCGTTTGTTTCCTACCTGCGCAAGACCTTCGAAAACGGCTTCTCAGATTAGCCCGCGCGGGCCGAAAATGCCGTCCCACTCACTCATTCCATACCGAGTTAACGGCTCGCCCGATTGTCGATCCAGTTGACGATATCGGTATGGTAGGTGCGCGGCGCTTTTGCGACCGTTCGCACCGCCAGACTCGCCAGCGTCTCCGCTTCAAGCACCTCGTTCATGCGCTTCTCGGCGTCCAGCATCACAGCGTGAATGGAGCACGTGCCGCTCGTCGCCCATTTGGGCGCGGTATCGCCAAAGATCGCACAGCGTGAGCGAATTTCGCGGCAATCAAAAAGCGGTTTCGGACCGTCGACTGCCTGCACAACGTCAAGCACAGTGATCCGTTCAGCAGGTCGCGCGAGCGTGAATCCCCCACGCGCCCCCTCTGTGGCGACGGTCAATCCCGCCTTATGAAGTTTGGTGAAAAGCTTTGCGACGTAATCAACCGATAACCCTTGCAACTCGGCCAGGTCACGCACGCTCGCCTCTCCCACGCCGGCGGGCGCGTCGGTTAAATACAAAAGGCAGTGCAGCGCGTATTCGACGCCCGAACTGATGTGACTCATTCCATCTCCGACTCAGTAAATCCTAGTTCCTACATTCTATGCAATCAGCCGATAACGAGCAACGTGAATCGGCACGTCTCGTCTAATTTATCGCATACGCGCTATATCAAGCTCGATATTGTGGAGATGTAATCTGGTTTGCCACAATCATCCGAAAAACAGATCGACGAAGTACGCACTTGCCAAATATAACTACGACATCTATAGTCGTAGTTATGCCCATGACAAAAACTTCCTCTCGTTTTCGTCTTGCAAGCACGACGCATGGCATCGAGTTAAATGACCTGATCAATGAATGGAACTAGAAATGACTGATAGCGGCAAGAGAATATTGGTAGTCGGCGCCGGTTTCGCCGGTATGTGGAGCGCGTTGGGTGCTGCTCGTCTGCTGGACATCGCAAACAAGTCGGGAGAGAAGATCGAAGTGGTCTTGATCGCGCCCGAGCCCATGCTGCATGTCCGGCCGCGTCTTCACGAGTCCAATCCGCTTGGCATGAAAGCACCCTTGTTGCCGCTCTTCGAGGCAACCGGGATTCGCTTTATCCAGGGCAGCGTCAGCGAAATTCGTTCGGCAGCGCGCGAAGTCGAGGCTGTCGGCGCGGACGGAAATGCATTCACGGTGCGGTATGACAAGCTGGTGCTGGCGAGCGGAAGTTCGCTCTTTCGCCCTCCGGTTCCGGGACTGGCTACGGCCGCGTTCAGCATCGACCAGATTGAGGACGCTGCGCTTCTCGAAGCGCATCTTGGCAAGCTCGCCGATCAACCTGATACGCCGGCGCGCAACACCGTGGTTGTGGTGGGCGGCGGATTTACGGGCATCGAAATAGCGACTGAGCTTCCGGAACGTCTGCGGTCCCTGTTGGGAAGCAACGCGTCCGTCAACGTGATCGTGATAGAACAAGCCGATGCAGTAGGCCCGGATCTTGGTCTGGGTCCCCGTCCTGTGATTGAGCAGGCATTCACCGAACTCGGCATCACGCTGCGTCTGGGCACTGCGGTGAACGCAATCGACAGCGAAGGAATCGTGACATCGACCGGCGAACGTATCGATGCAAAGACGGTGATCTGGACAGCGGGCATGCGCGCCAACGTGCTCACGAAAAAACTTGACGCCGAGCGCGACAGGTTCGGGCGCTTGCATGTGGATTCGGACCTGCGGGTATCGGGAACGGAAGACATCTTCGCCGCTGGCGATGTCGCCTTCGCCGCTACCGACGACGCGGGAAATCACGCACTCATGTCATGCCAGCACGCGATGAACATGGGCCGGTTCGCGGGCCACAACGTGGCGGCTGATCTGGTCGGCGCAGAGCTTTTGCCTTATCGGCAGCCGGTCTATGTGACGTGTCTCGATCTCGGCTCGTGGGGCGCGGTTTATACCGAAGGCTGGGATCGTCAGATCAAGCTCGTCGGCCCCGAGGCGAAGGCGCTCAAGCGGCAGATTTGCACCGAGTGGATCTATCCGCCTGCTGCTGATCGCGAAGCGGCATTCGCTGCAGCCGACCCCGCGGTCACGGTGGTCGCCTAAGCGGGTTGACGACGTCGCTGCGCCTTTAGCACGTCGTCGGCATGGACACCAACCAACTGTTCATACAACGCCGGCGCGGTAGCGCCTTCTGTGTTCAGTAGGAGTACGTTCGAGCGTTCATCGAGCCCGAGTGCAGCGCGATCTTCCGCGCTGCTGCACGCCTGGATAAGCCCCGCGAGACCCGCTGCTCCCGATTCCCCCGCCGCGATAGGCACATCGCGCTCAGCGCCCTGGGCGAAGATCCGCATGGCTTCGATAGCGGCATTGTCGGGAATGGTCATGAAGGCATCGGCGAGAACGGCCAGAAAACGCCACGCCAGCGGCGACGTCTCTCCGCAAGCAAGGCCAGCCATGATCGAGTCGACGGAGCCGGTAGCATGCGCCGCCTGCCCTTGCAGCACGCTTTGAAATAGACAGTCTGCCTGGTCCGGCTCGACAATCACGCACAGCGGCCGCCGCTCGCCGAAACGCTCGGCAAAATAGCTGACAACACCGGCCGCCAGTCCGCCCACGCCGCCCTGAATGAACACGTGTGTATAAAGACCTTCGCTACCTTGCTCGATGGCTTCCGCTGCGATCGTCCCGTATCCCTGCATCACATCGCGCGGGATGGCTTTGTAGCCCTCGTACGAGGTATCGGAGACGACGTGCCAGCCATGCTCATCTGCCAGGCGTGCGGCCTCTTTCACCGACTCGTCATAGTTACCGTCGATCTGTACGATCTGCGCGCCTAACTGTTCTATGGAGAGTCGCCGTTCATCGTTCACGTGTCGATGCAGCACGATCACGCATCGGCAACCAATACTGCGCGCGGCTGCAGCCAATGCACGGCCGTGGTTGCCATCGGTCGCGCTAATGACCGTGAAATCCTGCAGCAGCGCCTTGTAATGCCCAGCGGTTAACTTCGCCGGAACGAAGTCCTGCTCAGGCCATAGGCGTCGAATCAAACGGATCAGCGCAATCGGTGCACCTAGCGCCTTGAAGCTGCCAAGCGGGGAACGATGGCCTTCGTCCTTCACGCTGATCGATCCAACGCCCAGCCGGGCAGCAAGATCCGGCAGATCCCACAACGGTGTGGGACCGGCATTCAATCCATCCCACGTCGATAACCACGCGCGGCTTTCATCGGCGGCTTGAACGTTCAGGATGTCGCGAAGCGATTCGTCGTAACGCCCCCGGCGCGCGCTGGTGTTATGTTGCAGCATCAAACTTTCCTCTCGTTCTGGTTAGGGTTATAGCTATCAACGACCGGCAGTTTCGTGCGCACGATTTCCGCGAGATACCGCGCGCCGATGGGCAAGACGGTGTCGTTGAAATCGTAGCGGGCGTTGTGAAGCGGCGTCGCACCCGGCTCGCCCTCAGCGCCATTGCCGATGAACGCAAAGTTGCCGGGCACCACCTGTAGGAACGCGCCAAAGTCTTCAGAGATCATCATTGGGGCCACGTCGCCGTCCACGTTCGCGGCTCCCACGATCGCTGTCGCGGCCGTTATCGCTGTCGGAACGCATTCCGGCGTATTCACCGTGGGGACAAACTCATGCGTGTATTCGAACGAACATTCAGCGCCATGAGCCGCACAAATACCCTCGCTGATGCTGCGCATCTTGCTTTCGAGCAGGCGCTGCACGTCAGGCGTATAGCTGCGGGTATCGCCCTTGATGATCACCTGTCCGGGAATTGCGTTGCGAATACCATCGGTGAACAGCTCCGTGCAGGAGACCACCGCGGGCACGCCGGGGTCGACACTCCTCGATACAACCGTCTGCAAAGCCAGCACGATCTCTGCGGCAATCACAATGGGATCAATGGTCATGTGCGGTCTTGCAGCGTGACCGCCTCGACCATTGATACGGATAACGAAATTATCCTCACTCGCCATGATGCCGCCAGCCCGCGTTGCGATGAATCCCGCTCGCAAGCCTGGGATGTTGTGAACACCATAGATTTCATCGACAGGGAACCGCTCGAACAGTTTGTCGGCCATCATCGCCTTCGCGCCCTTGCCGTGTTCCTCGGCGGGCTGGAAGATGAAACGCACGGTCCCGTTGAAATCGCGCCGCTCGCATAAAAGCTTCGCCGCGCCGAGCACCATGCTCATGTGACCATCGTGTCCGCAAGCGTGGGACTTGCCGGCACGAACGGACGCGTAATCGCGCTCCGGTGCCTGCTCATGAATGTTGAGCGCGTCCATCTCCGCACGCAGACCGATCACACCGCGACCATCGCCGCAGGACAAGCTCGCGACAAATCCCGTTCCGCCGATACCCCGCGTCACTTCAAGCCCGAAGCCCTCAAGCACCTGCGCCGCGAAGGTACTCGTCTCGTGTTCCTCGAAACCCGTCTCGGGTGCGCGATGAAAGTGGTGTCGCCACTGCGTCAATTGACGATCGAAGTCCACCGCCACGCTGCTTGTGTCCATCGTGTTTCTCCCCGTGTCCGCTCGATTCCTGTTGTGCTCCAGTATAGGAACCGTCGGCTGAGAAAAAATCTCACTTAGGGCGCGATCTTCGATAATTTCATTCTATTTACGGGCGCGGACCGGCGCGGTCAGTTCTCTGAGCTGTGCAAGCGATCGTCGCAGCTCAAAGTCCCTGCCCGATCACCGTATTGAGCGCGGATCGGATAGCCCCGACAATGAAATCCTGTCTTGGGCGAGGCATCCGGTCGATAGGCGCAGACACGCTCACGGCAGCGACCGGGTTTCCCCGACGGTCAAGGCTGCTTCAGGCCCCCAACAAACGCCGCGATGCGATCGCAAGCCTGCGCAAGCCGTGTTTCATCGACGACAAAACCCAGCCTCACAAAACCGTTCGCCGTCTCGCCGAACGCACAGGCATCGAGTACGGAAACGCCTTGCGCGCGGAACAACTGCCAACTGAATTCGTACGCATCAAGGCCCGTGCCAGTCACGTCGACCATCATGAACATGCCTGCCTCGGGTAACAAACAATGCAGCCCGGGCACATCACGAAGACGATTGAACACGACGTCGCGCCGCCGCCGATAAATCTCGCGCATATCCGCCACGATCTGCGCCCGGTTCTCGAGTGCGGTCAACGCCGCTTCCTGAATGAAGCCCGGCAAGCCGTAGAGCATGCAAAGCGCAAGCCGTCCGAGATGTTCGATTAACGTCTGCGGCCCGATCACCCAGCCCACGCGCCAACCGGGCATGGCATGCGACTTGGACAGGCTGCCAATCGTCACAGTACGCTCGGCCATCCCTGCAAGCGAAGCAATGCTGACGTGCTCGCGCTCGAAAGTCAGGTCCGCATAGACTTCGTCGGAGACGATCCAAAGATCATGCTTGCGAGCCAATTCGGCGATGCGTTCAAGATCTTCACGCGGCATTACCACGCCCGTCGGGTTGCACGGCGTAGCGAAGAAAATTGCCTTGGTACGCGGCGTGATGGCCGCCTCAAGCGCTGCGCAGTCCAGATGAAATGCTCGCGCCGGATCAACGGCCACGGGAACCAGCGTGGCGCCCGATGCCCGGACGCTGGCCTCGTAGGTCAGGTACATCGGCTCGGGCACGATAATCTCGTCGCCCGCTTCGCAGAGGCACAAGGACGTAGCGAAGAGCCCGTTCTGCGCGCCCGCGACCACGATCACATTGTTCGCGTCAACGCTCGTGCCTGTCTCGCGCGCGTGATCCCGCGCAATGGCTGCACGCAACGGCTCGCGCCCGATCACTTCCGCGTAATGCGTGTCGCCGGCCCGTAGCGCTGCCACCGCACGATCGACAATCACTTCGGGTGTCGCGAAGTCCGGATCGCCAACGCTCAGGATGATGACGTCCTCGCCATTCTGCAAAGCCTGCTGCGCGGCGTGGTGGATTTCCCATGCAGCCGTGCGCTTGCCTTGCAGGCGCCCGACGAGGTTCGAATACTTCATGCGCTCACTCCTTGAAGCGTGACGAACGACCCGGCACGCGATAATTTGAATTCGATTATAAAGTCCACCGGAACGCAAACGTCAAGCGTCTGCGTCAGCGACCCTTCGTCCTTTCGTCCTCTAACCGGCAGTCTCCGCGCCCATATTCGCCGCGAGATAACTCAACAACGCCTGGATGCGCAGCGAACGCCCCTTGCGCGTAGGCACCAGTGCGATGACCGGCGCGCTGCCGAAATCCCATTCGCTTAGCAACCTCACCAGCTTGCCCGCTGCGACCGCGTCTGCCACATCCCATTGCGAGCGCAGCACGAGTCCCAGGCCCTCTTCCGCCCAACGGCGCGCAACGCTACCATCGTTCGTGGTGAACGCCGGCGTGACGCGCAGCGTGGTGGGTGACGACGGTTTTTTGCCCCCGTCCGACCTTCGACGGCGAACGCGCCAGAGCGTCACGTCCTCATCGTTTTCGCGGATGCAGATGCAGTCGTGCTCCAGTATCTCGCGCGGCTCGCGCGGATACCCACGTGCCGCGATATAACCCGGGCTCGCACATAACCAGCGCTCATTCGCGAGCAATGGCCGCGCGCTCCAGGACGAGTCGCGGACGGTGCCGATCTGGATCACGATATCGGCGGCATGGCTGTGGGGCCAGGGCGTTTCGAGCAGATCAAGTTGCAGGCGAATCCCCGGATTCGCGCGGGCGAAGCGAGCCAGCAGCGGCGCAATATGCACGCGTCCAAAACCGAATGGCGCGGCGATCCGAATATGTCCGGCGAGTTGTGCAGTCTGATCACGGAAGGTATCCGGCAGTGCTTCGATAGCGCTCAGCAACCCTTGCGCTTCGCGCGCCAGTCTTGCACCGTCCGCGGTCAGCGACATATGCCGGGCATCGCGGGTAGCCAGCGTTACACCCAGCGCCTTCTCAAGCTTCTTGAGCCGCATGGAGAGCGCCGACGGCGTCACGTTCAGGACGCGCGCCGCCGCGCTCAAGGATTCCGAGCGCGCGAGCATGGTGACGAGCCTAAGGTCAGCGAGTTCCATCGTTCAATTTTGCTTAAGGATAGATGTGGCTGAATTTAAACACAGCTTAGAGTTTCATCAGTAAAGTCGCTTCCATCATGCCAAATCAATCTACCCCAACTTATCCGAAAGCGGTGCTGTTCGACCTGCTGACCGCCCTCCTCGATTCATGGACCCTGTGGAACCGTGCAGCCGGCAGTGAAACCGCTGGCCGCGCCTGGCGCGCGGAATATTTGGCGCTGACCTACGGATGCGGCGCTTACGTTCCCTACGAGGAACTCGTGCGCCAGGCTGCGTTGCAGGTCGGCTTGCGTGAGTCAGCCGCCCGCGTGCTGGAAGCGCAATGGCTGCAACTCGCGCCCTGGAGCGGCGCGAAAGAAGTGCTGCGCAAGCTCGCGCCGCATTGCCGGCTGGCGATCGTGACGAACTGTTCAAAGCGCCTCGGCGAGGAGGCCGCCGGTTTATTCGATATCGACTGGGACGTGATCGTGACCGCCGAAAGCGCGGGCTTCTACAAACCTGACCCGCGGCCGTATCAGCTGGCGCTCGACCGTTTGAAGGTCGACGCGAAAGCCGCGGCGTTCGTCGCCGGTTCGAGCTACGACATGTTCGGTACGGCCGCGACCGGCTTGCGCACTTACTGGCATAACCGCGTGGGTCTTGAACTCGTGGAAGGTGCGCAAGCGCCTGAGATCGAAGCACCTACGCTCGACGCGTTGCTGCCTTGGCTGCGCGGGTTCAACTCATCTAAGGGAACGGCCACATCATGACTCTGGATCAGATCGAGACCCCTGCCGCGTTGATCGACCGGTTGCGCATGCAGCGCAATATTGCCCGCATGCAGAGCCGGATGGATACGCTTGGTGTTGCGTTTCGGCCGCATGTGAAGACGACCAAGTGTGTGGAAGTTGCGCAGGCGCAGCGCGATGCGGGTGCCCGCGGCATCACGGTGTCGACGCTCAAGGAAGCCGAGCAGTTTTTCGCGGCAGGCTTCAGCGACATCCTGTACGCGGTGGGGATCATTGCATCGAAACTGCCTCGCGCGCTGACGTTACGGCGCGAGGGATGCGATCTCAAACTGATCGTCGATAACCTCGAGGCCGCGCAAGCTGTTGCCGAGTTCGGCCGCGCTCAGGGCGAAACCTTTGAGGTGTGGATCGAAGTAGATACCGATGGTCATCGTTCCGGCGTGCAGCCCGATGAACCTCGGTTGCTCGACATCGGGCGGATCCTGCATGGAGATGGCGCGCCTCATGGTGAGCCCCATGGCGCGCGTCTTGGTGGCGTGATGACCCATGCGGGGTCGAGCTACGATCTCAATACGCCTGACGCGCTCGCGGCGCTGGCGGAACAGGAACGCGCGGGTTGCGTGCGTGCCGCTGGGCGGTTGCGCGACGCCGGTCTGCCCTGCGATGTGGTGAGCGTCGGTTCCACGCCTACTGCGCTCGCGGCGCAGCATCTTGAAGGCGTCACGGAGGTGCGGGCTGGCGTGTATGTGTTTTTTGATCTGGTCATGCGCAATGTTGGCGTCTGTGTGGCCGGCGATCTGGCGCTCAGCGTTTTGACGACGGTCATAGGTCATCAGGTCGATAAGGGCTGGGCTATCCTCGATGCGGGTTGGATGGCGATGAGCCGTGATCGCGGCACGGCGAAGCAAGCGCATGACTACGGTTACGGACAGGCTTGCACGCTCGATGGCGCACCGCTCGATGGTTGTATGCTCACGGGCGCTAATCAGGAGCATGGCATTCTCGCGAATGTGGACCGCCTTGACAGGGATATCTCGGTCCATTTGCCGGTTGGAACGCGGCTGTTGATCATGCCGAATCATGCTTGCGCTACTGGTGCGCAATTTCCCGTTTATCATGCTCGCTCGGAGGATGGTGAGGTGGTGGTGTGGGAGCGGTTTTATGGGTGGTAGGGAGGGATATTGGCGGGGTTTTGGCGGGTTTGGGGTTAGTGGTCGGGGTGCTCGGTTGCAGGGTTAGCGGTCGGGGTCAGTGCTGAGGTGGTGCTGTCGGGGTTAGCGGTCTGCGAGAGTCGGATTTTCTCTTTATCACTGTTAGCCACTGTGCGTGGCAGCACGTCATT
>NZ_LMUF01000042.1:147875-187684 GCF_009766085.1 Burkholderia sp. S171
AGGTCCTGACACGCTTCGCCACCAGTGACTGAACCCGCCCACGGTTCACCCCGCGCTATCCGCGAACAATCACCAAATCAGTAAGCATGACGAATCACACCGCTAACCCACCAAGAAATCAAACCGCCAAAATGCGTGAGGCCGTCACCGACGAACGCAACCGCATAGGCCGTGCAATCGGCCCATCAAGACATGAAGCAACAGTACGCGCGAGGCCGTGACCCTGACCTTCGGCAATAACCGAAGTAACCGATCGGAGCACTCAACCAACACATCAAGAAATGGGGCAAAAAAAGCGCGTAGGATCGTGCTGACCATTGGGGCACCGGTGCTTGCCCGAGAGCACTGGTGGCGAAGCGTGTCTATGTCGGGATTCGCGAGAAGGAGGGGTTCAAACATCGGTGGTTCTGGCGAGCACCGTGCTTTTGGGGCACCTATGAATGGGAACTGCACGCTGTGGACACTTAGGGTAGCGTGTTTTAAAAGCGTTTTCTTTGCTTCGTTTCTTTGTCGCTTTGGACAAAGAAATGACGTGCCGCCACGCACAGTGGCTAACAGTGATAAAGAGAAAATCCGACTCATGCAGACCGCTAACGCCGAAAGCACCAACCCGGCATAGACTCCGACCGCTAACCCTACAACCTAGCATCACCGCCCAAACCCCGTCCACCGGCGCGAGCGAAATCACTTGGCTACATCGCCATCAAACTCCGCCTGAATCGCCACATGCACGTCATCACCCACCGCCGGATACCACGTCGATAAACCGAACTGCGCGCGGCTGAAATGGCCATCGGCGGAAAAACCCAGCGTCTGTTGTTTGGTCAGCGGATTCGGCGCATGCCCATTAAACGTAACCGCAAGCGTAACCGGCCGGGTCGTGCCACGAATGGTCAGATCGCCGGTGAGCTCACCCTTGTTGTCCGCCGTGCGCTTGAACCCCGTGCTCGTAAAATGGATGACCGGAGAACGCTCGACGTCCAGCATATCCGGGCCCGAGACCATCTTGTTGAGGATCGGGACATTGGTGTCGAGACTCGTTGCATCGATATCCACCGTCACCGTGCTTTGCTCCATGCCGGCGGCGTTCCAATTCAACTGCGCGGTAGTCTTGTCGAAACGCATGACGAAGCGCGAATACTTGAAGTGATCGACATCGAAACTGACATTCCAATGATGCGGATCGAGCTGATAACGCCCCGCAGGAACACTCGCTTCATCCGGTGACACCGAATGCGTCACCACGCTCAGCGCCGTACAGGCCGACATCGACACAGCTAACGCAATGAGCAAACCCGCACGAAGCGTGTGAATGCGGGGCAGCAATCTGGAGTCGTGCATGATTGTCCTTAAAGAAGTCGACGCCCGTAGCGCAAGCCATCACAGCCGCCCGTGCTACTTGTAGAAAATGTAGTTAGCAATGTAGGGCGAGCTGCCAAGCTCATGTTCGGTCGAACACGGCGAGGCCGGCATCACGCCGCCCACCGTATTTACGCGCTGAACATAACGAATAGCAGATAGCATGCCGCTCGCCGCGGTGCTGCGGGCTTCGAGCAATAACTGCGGCACGCTCGCGGCAGTATCACTCGGCGTTTGCGCGATCACATGCCCCACAATCCGGCTGCCGTCGTCCGCCTCCCACGAAGGCCCCGCCGAGTGCCGGATCAACGCCTGGCCGCTGGTATCGTAGAGCGTTGCCTGCGGGTTCTTGAACACCCAACCCAAGTGGTGCTGCGCGTCGTATTCGCATGAATACACCTGCACGCCGGAAGCGGTCGTCGTCACGACGCGTTCCGCCTGGGGAGGATCCATAGGGGACGCAGCGGACGCGGCAGTGCTTGCAACGCAAACGGCGATCACAGCTGCCACTCGGCTCATGCGGTCGAAATGAGTAAACATGAAACTCCTGCTTCAATGAAATGGCTGACCATGGATTGTGCGCCCACGGCCACGCTGCGCACATATCGCTTTCTGTCCTGCTCAGACCCGGTCCAGATTAGCCGATGCAAACGCCCAGTTCAAATGCTGCGACACGGTAGCAACAAGGTAGTCGGGACGACGGTTCTGATAGTCCAGGTAATACGCATGCTCCCACACGTCCACCGTCAACAGCGGCGCGAGACCCCGCGTGAACGGCGTTTCCGCGTTGCTCGTCTTGATGACCGCAAGCTCTCCCTGATCGAGCACCAGCCAGCCCCAGCCGCTACCGAACTGCGACGCCGACGTGCTCACCAATGCCTTCGTCAACGCCTCGGTTGAACCAAACTTGCGCACGATTGCCGCCTGGAGTTTTTCACTCGGCTGAGTGGTCACCGGGCTCAGCGAATTCCAGTAAAAGTTGTGATTCCAGGCTTGCGCGGCATTGTTGAAAACATCGGCGAGAGCGGGTTGATCGTGCGAGTGCATGATCACTTGTTCAAGCGATGCCTGCGCGAGCGGCGTACCCGCCAGCAGCTTGTGCAGGTTATCGAAATACGCGCGATGGTGCTTGCCGTAATGGAACCCGATCGTGCGCGCTGAGATCACCGGCTCAAGCGCGTTGTCCGCGTAAGGCAGCGGCGGCAGCGTTTGCGGCGATGAACCCAGGTAAGCGGGCACAACGCCGGGCGTCGCTTTTGCATCGGCGGGAGATTGGGCCGATGTATCTTGCATGGAAGCGCCGAATGCGAACTTCGAGAGCGCGACGCCAGCCGACGCCAATGTTCCGCTTGCAATCAGGCGACGACGGGAAATAAGCGAGTTGAGCATGATGAAACCCGTAAATGTGGAGTGATTGCAGCCATTACCGGTTCACCGGTCTGTTCTGGCTGCACTCACACAACGCTTCGGGTTCAACATCTATTCCATCGATTTCTCAGGTTTTCACGTTACTAACGCCGGGCCCTAACGCGCTGAAAAATTCAGGCACCGCGCCCGTCGCCAGAAGCAATCCCGCGATGCAAACCTCATATGCGGTTCATGACATTTGGATTAAAACTTCCATAACAAATTACCCCGGAGGTTTAATTCCGATCGCGGCAAGCGAGGAACTCGATATAGCGAGAGGGGCAAGCCGAGCGGCGCAAGCGCTTCAGTCATCTGGTGCCGCAAGATCCGGTCGAGGCTGCCGATCACTCGAGTAAGCCGGGAGTGAGCACATCGTCTGTTTCGAACCTCATTCCCACAAATCTTTCAGGTCTGCTGGCTCACCGAAATCAGGCCATCGATTCGAAACCGGTCCAGGAACTGGAATCGCTCCATACCCTCTTCCGGACCGGACCGGACCACGTTGCCGATCCGCATGGTTTGGCCTGCCCGCGCCCGGCCTGAAGTCTTCCACTCAGAATGCGTGCTTGATGCCCGCCATTACGCCGAGCTGCCCCATGCCCGCCGCCGGTGTCGCGCCCGGTCCGCCCTGGCTTAGCGTGTAATGGGCCTTGGAGCTATTGGACAGATAGCCGCTCTGCAAATAGACACTGGTCTGCTTTGACAACAGATAACTTCCACGCAAGGCGGTCAACGTGGCGCGTGTGTCCTGCTGTTTGTCTACGGTACGGTAGACGCCGCCATCGAGAACAACGGAAGGCGTGACGTAGTAAGTGCCGGTGAGATAGAAGAGGTTGGTCCGTACTTCCGGCGTCGCTGGCAAGTCGGTCTCGACATGACGCCCTAACCACCCACCGCCGACCTTCAATTGTCCCAGTTTGAAATATCCATTGAGCTGCATGCGGATATCCTTGTCGCCGCTGCTGGTCAGTGCAAGTGGCGCGAGGCCGTTGAACAGATTGGCCGCCGCGCCCGGGCCGCCCCGCTGCTCGTCGTAAGCGCTCGCCACGCCAAACGATCCGCCGTCGTAGCGCAGCAGCGCTGACCACTGACGGCACGCTTGTGCATTGCCGGCTATCGACCCCGCGCAGGTTCCTTGTCCTGGCGAGTTGCCGGTAGCGCTCGCATCGCGTCCGAAAGAATAGGTCGCACCCACCGTGACGCCGCTGAACGTCCCCTTGTAGGCGACCGTGTTGTCGCTGCGGGCATTGGGGATATACGAATCGAGGGAGCCAATGCCGCCGTAGATATCCGGGCCTAGCGCATCCGAATCAAGCAAGGCCCAGTAAGACATCGTGTACTGGCGGCCCAGGGTAAGCGCACCGTAACGACTCGACAACCCGACCCAAGCTTGTCGGCCGAACAATCGACCGCCCTGATTCACATCGCCGGCACGGGTATTGAAGCCGTTCTCGAGCGCGAAGATCGCAGCGAGCCCTCCGCCGAGGTCCTCGGTGCCGCGCAGGCCCCAGCGCGACGGCACGGAGCCGGTAATACCAGGCATGCGGATGACTTTATCGCCCGCCGCGTCGGCATGCGTAACAAGCTCGATACCGGTGTCAAGAATCCCGTAGAGCGTGACGCTGCTCTGCGCATGGGCAGAACCGCTGACGGCTAGCACGGTGGCCGCCGCAATCGTTTTGTAGTTCATTGTCTCCAGACCTGTTATTTAGTTTTTAATTTCTGAACTGCGCTTGAGCGACGGAAGGCGAAAGGCAGTCGCCGTCACGCTTCGGTATTGCGGATGAAATAATCGGGGACGTCCGGCCCCCACTGATAAAGCGAGTCCTCCGGTAGAAAGTCTCCTGCCGGCCAAGCGGTCCCGGCAGACACGAAGTCCATATCGGCGGAATATTCCGAGAACGATCCCCACGGATCACGGACGTAATGGAAGTAGTTCGATCCAAGCACGTGCCGCCCCGTACCCCAGCCCTCCCGGAAACCGGCAGCTGCCATTTGCGTCGCGCCGGTGCCTACTTCGTTAATGCTCGCGACGTCCCAAGCCACGTGGTGCCAACCCTTGGCAGTGCTTTTGACGAAAGCGACCAGATGGTGGTCACTTCCGTGCGGCGCGTGCGTGAAGGCGATGATGTCGGCCGATCTATCCGACAATCGCAATCCCAGGCCCCGCTCATAAAAATCAACCGCGCGCAGCGTGTCGGGCGTGAACAACAGCACATGCGACATGCGCCGGGGCCGCACCGTCCTGAGTTCTGATCGCATGCAAGAACCGCGCGAATCCGCCGGCACCTCCGCATGCGCGAGCGGTGTCTTTTGATGAGGCGTGGTCTTGGGTCCAACGCGGACCTGAATCAGATTGCCGTCCGGATCGTTGAACCAGATGCCGTCGGCCTTGTCCGTTGTTACCGGAGAGCTGGATTTGATCGATGCACCAGCCGCCATCAACTGGCGCTCGATCTCAGGCAAATCTCCTTCGAAGCAATTGAAGCTAAGGTATGCCAACGACTTGTGATCCGAAGGCAGAATACGAGCCCACCGGTGACCGTCGCCGGCTCGAATATCCAGGCTCTCTGCCACGCGCGTCACATCGAGACCGAACGCGCTGAAAAACCGTTCAGCCTCGGACAATGACGGCACATTGAGCGCGAAGTGATCGATCGAATGCACGGCAACACCCTGCGAATCACGATGTTGAGACATGTATCCTCCTTGGGCTCGGCGCGCGGCTTCAAGCAGCTTCGTCGACGATCACGTTACGCAGGGTCCCCATGCCGGCGACTGAGACCTCGCACACATCGCCGTGCCGCATCAGGAGCTTCGGATTGCGCGCCCAGCCGACGCCGGACGGCGTGCCCGACACGATCACGTCGCCGGCTTCCAGGGTGATCGCCTCGCTCAGCAACACGATCAGGGTCTCGACGTCGAACACCATGTCGTCCGTGCTGGCCGATTGCACGATTTCGCCGTTCAACCGGGTTTCCAGATGCAGTCCTTTGACGCCGGCGGGCAATTCGTCGGCGGTAATCAGGTCCGGGCCGAATGCGCCGGTGCCGTCGAAGTTCTTGCCCATCGTCCACTGAGGGGTCTTGAACTGATACTCGCGAACCGACGCGTCGTTGAACAGCGCATAACCCGCGACATGCGACAACGCATCTTCCTTAGGGATGTGCCGGCCGCCCTTGCCTAGCACCACGGCAATCTCGCCTTCGTAATCGAGGCTGTCGGAGATGCGTGGCCGTATGATGGGTTCGTCATGCGCAACCAGGCTCGTAGGGAGGCGCAGGAACATGGTTGGATAATCGGGCTGTTCAAAATTGCTTTCTTTCGAGTGGTCCTTGAAGTTGAGACCGACGCAAAGAATCTTGGGCGGCCGCTGCAGCGGCGGCAGGAACTTCAACCCTTTTTCAGCTTCAATCTGCCCGCCTTCTTGCTCCGCCGCCCATGTGCTCAGGTCCACGCCCTGAGCCAGCAACGCCTCGAGCGTGTACTCGCCGAGCGTCCGGATTGCTCCGTTCTCGCGCACACCCAACAGCGCCTTGCCATCCTTTTCAAAACTTACGTACCGCATGTCCTTCTCCCAAGTATTCGCGACGCGGGTCGCAATGAATCAAGCCTGTGTGATGCTGTTACCGCGATAAAACCAACCGTTGGCAAGCATGGCGACGCCCGCTATGACAACCGGCGCGGCAAAGAGAACGAACGCTGCGCCGGTCGAATGAAACGCGGCGAGCAGGATGCCTCCCGTCATGGAACCGATGATCGAACCGATGCGGCCAACCCCAAGCGCCCAGCTAACGCCCGTCGCTCGCGCGGCAGTTGTATAGAAGCCAGCGACCAGGACATTCGCGCCGGTCTGCGCGCCGGAGAGTCCCAGCCCGGCCATGAAGACCGTCAGGTACACCCACGTGGGTTCATGGATCGAAAAGCCGATCAACGCGATCGAGACAGCCGCAACGGCGTAGGAACCTGCCAGCACGAAGAACGGATTCATCCGGTCCATCAGGCGTGCATTGATCAGCGATCCGATAGTGCCGCCCAAGGGCAGCATGGCGCCGACACGGGCCGCGTGAGATGGGTCGATGCCAGCGTCAGTGATGACCGTGGGAAGCCAGCTACTGACCTGGTAATAGACCCAGAGCGTGCAGAAGAAGGCCAGCCAGAGCAGCAACGTGCCGGCTCGGTAGCGTTGACTAAAGAGCGTGCGAACGGCCGACTTCGGGGCTGCGGAGATGTTGGGAGCAGCGGCGTCTTCCGGTGCGACGTGCGCAAGCGGGGTGTCGGCATCGCCGATGAGACGCTTGAGCACCTGACGAACTTCTCGTGCATAGCGGGATTTGCCCGCCATGAAACGCAAGGACTCCGGCAACCAGATCCAGATCACCGGCACAAGGCAAAGCGGGAAGATGCCACCGAAAATGAACACGCCTTTCCAGCCGAAGGCCGGGATCAGCAATGCCGCCACGACGCCCCCGAAGGCGAGGCCCAGCGTGAAGCCGCAAAACATCAACGTGACCAGCAACGCGCGGTTACGCGCGGGACTGAACTCCGAGGACAACGTGATCGCGTTGGGCATCGCGCCGCCCAGCCCGGCTCCCGTCGCGAAGCGAAGCACGATCAGCCAGATAGGCGACGGTGCATAAGCGCAAGCGAGACTGCCAATACCGAATAACACCAGCGAGACGGTAATCACACGCTTGCGTCCGATGCGGTCTGCCAGCGGCCCAAACAGGAAACTGCCGACTGTGAGACCCAGTAGCCCCGCGCCAAATATCGGACCGAGTTGCGCCGGGCTCAATGACCATTCGGTCTTCAGCAAAGGGGCGACATAGCCCACCGATGCAACGTCGAATCCGTCCGCCGCGACCACCAGAAAACAAAGGATCAGCGTGAGGATTTGTAGAGACGATGTTTTCGTCCCGTCCATGATGCTATGAGGCGTAACCGCTTGCGCATGCATTTCCTGTCTCCAAAGGATTCGTTCGCTTTAGTGCGAAACTATTTCCGTCTTTTTCTGCGGGCTCTCGTGGTCAGAGCCTTGGGGCGCCCGGCTTACGTTCAGGCACATGTCCCGTACTCCTTAGCACTGCGGCTTCAAATCCGCTATCTAGCGCGTCGCCGCGCCACGCGATATGTTGGTCCGGCCGTATCAGAACAAACGCTGCTTTATAGAGGTCGGCGACCGCAGGCTCACTGACCTCGACAATCGCAAGCTGCGGTAGTGTTGCTGCCGCGCGTCGAACGGCGCCATTGTGTGTGGAATCAATCCCACCAGGCGCGGTGCAAAGCAATGTGAAGCCCTGCCCCAAGAGGTCATAGAGCGAGTTGCCGCTCGCCAGCCACACGTGCGGCGCACGATGGCCGGCCCTCGCGGACGGCACATACAGGTTGGCGGAATCGGGCGGCGCAGACCCTTCCTCAGCCGAGATCAACGGCGACGACTCATACCGTGTCCCAAGATGAACGCCGGGGATAACGAACTCGGTCGTTGCATGAAACGTCAGGTAGTCCCCGACCGCAGCGCGCGCCGCATCGCCCGCGGCATCGGGCGCATAGGCCTCGTGCGGAACCTGCACATGCCCGATGCTGTCGGCGAAACCTCTCGCGAACGCCGTGTTTCTCAGCGCAGCAGGCCGGCGTTCTGCTTCATAGCTCGCACCCAACGCGTGACCCGACCAACCCTTGACCATCGCCTCGAGCTTCCATGCGAGATTTGCCGCATCGTCAATACCGGTGTTGTAACCAAGTCCGCCAGTGGGCGTGAACAAGTGCGCGGCATCGCCGGCGAGAAACACGCGCCCCACGGAAAAGCGCTCGGCAACCAGAGTAAAACCGGCTGTCCACGTCGAACTGCTCTTGATCTCGAACGTAATATCCGCACCGATAGCCTCGCTGATGCGCCGTCTGACGCTGTCTTCATCGGGCACTTCGCCATCGCGCATTTGCACGTTCATGATGAAATGACCCTTGCCGTCCACGGCAATGATCAACGCCCGTTGTCTGGCGCTAAAGGTCCAGTACTGCCAGGCAGGCGCGTGCGGGCTGACGCGATAAATATCCGGTGCATAGAAGTAGACGGCATCCATCTGACCGCCCATGAATTCGCGTTTCTCACCTGCCACGCCGTCATAGCGCACGCCAAGCGACTTGCGTACAAAACTGCGAGGGCCATCGCAACCAATCAGGTAGCGCGCTTTGACCAGGCGCGTTTCAGCGGCACGGGCAGGCGTTGCGTCCAACTCTACGGTCGCCGTGACCCCATCATCGTTCTGGGAAATGTCCACCACACGTGCAGCGAAATGCACGCGGCAGGTTGCGTTGCGCCGCGCGGCCTGAAGCAGGACGGGTTCAACATATAACTGCGAACAGCGATGCGGCGGCTCAGGCGTCGCCCACGTGAACGAGTGCGCCCTCGCCCATTCCACGGCATCCTGCGATGCCGGTTGATGAAGCCGCGCGAGTTCGTGGCCGGCCATCGACGTGAAGTACGCAACGTCCGGCGCATAGTCGGGCGGCAAACCCATTGCACGAATGGTGGAAGAAATGCCGATGCGGCGAAAGTGCTCCATCGTGCGTGCGCTGTTGGCGTTCGCGGCAGGATGCGTGCTGGTGCCGGCCTTTGCATCGAATACTTCGACGCTGATTCCCCGCTGGCCCAGTTCAGCCGCAAGGAACAATCCCACAGGGCCGCCGCCCACGATAACTACGTCGCAGTCCACGAATTACGTCTCCTGTTTTTTAATTTCCAGCAATGGATGCGACGTTAAACGTTAATGTTGTATAAATCTATACAATGAATTTCATATCCATAATGAATTGGGTGCATAGATGCAGCAGCCTGACCTGAATTTTCTTTACGTCCTGCAAGCGCTGGCCGACGAGCGAAGTGTGTCGCGTGCGGCGGACCGGTTGGGCCTGACGCAACCCGCGGTCAGCCATGCATTGGGAAAATTACGCGTGCTGTTTCAGGACGACCTGTTCGTGCGGGCGGGCTCCGTCATGGCGCCCACGCCGGTCGGTGAACGCCTCATTGAAGGCGTGACGCATGCGCTGGCAGTGATCCAGCAGGAGATATGGAGTACGAAGTCTTTTGATGCGACCACGACCACCCGGACGTTTTCCGTCTGTCTAAGCGACATGGGCGTGATCGTGCTGCTACCGCGGCTCCTGGCGGCTCTGCGTGAGCGTGCGCCGCTGGCTTCGTTGAAACCGATTCAATTGCCATCGCTGGAATTGGCGAGCGCGCTTCAAGACGGCGCGATTGATCTGGCAATCGGGTACTTAGGCAAGCTTGGGGACAATCTTCATCAGCAACCGCTCTTTCACCGGTCGCTGGTTGGCATTGTCAAAGGCGGCGCCAAGCGCAAAAAGGTCAGCATGACGCTGGAGGAGTTCATCGGCAGGAAACATGTGGTCGCGGGAACACTGGCGCTCACGAATCAATTGCTCGAGAAAGAATTGCGGCGCCTTGGCGCACGGCTGAATGTAGGGGTCGACGTGCCGTATCTGCTGGCTGTTCCGAGTCTGGTCGCGACCTCGGATTTCATTGCTGCGGTACCGGACGAGCTCGCCGAGCTGTTCTCGCGGCTTGCGGATGTGGATGTCTTTCCACTGCCCATAAAACTGCCGGACCTGACCGTCCAGCAGTTCTGGCACGCCCGGCATCACAACGACGCCGGGCATCGATGGTTCAGGAGCGTCGTGGCTGAAACGCTGCGTCAGTACAAGACGTTGCCCTGAGCCCCAACCCGATCAACCTTCGCGAAACAGGAAGCTATAAGCGTTCAACGCCGGCACGCCGCCAAGATGCGCATACAGCACCTTCGAGCCTGCCGGGAACTCGCCGCGTTTCACCTTATCGATCATGCCGTGCATGGACTTGCCTTCGTACACGGGGTCAGTCAACACGCCCTCCAGCTTCGCACACAAGCGGATCGCCTCAAGCGTGCCTTCGTTCGGCAAGCCGTATTCAGGTCCGCCATATCGTTCGTCGAGCACGATATCGTTCAGCGTGATGTCACGTCCCAACTCTACTTGCTCGGCCGTGTGCCGCGCGATCCGATGGATCTGCTCACGGGTCTTTTCAGGCTTTGCCGATGCATCGATACCAATCACCCGATCCGCGCGCCCGTCCGCCGCAAAACCCACGATCATGCCGGCCTGCGTGCTGCCCGTGACCGAACAGACCACGATGTAGTCGAACTTGAAACCCAGCTCCGCTTCCTGCTGGCGCACTTCTTCCGCAAACCCTACGAAGCCCAGGCCGCCTAGCGGATGGTCAGAGCAACCCGCCGGAATCGCGTAAGGCTTGCCGCCCGCCTTCCGCACGCTTTCCAACGCGTCTTCCCAACTCTTGCGAAAGCCGATGTCGAAACCATCGGCGACCAGGCGCACATCGGCACCCATGATCCGCGACATCTGGATATTGCCGACGCGGTCATACACCGCGTCCGAGTAGTTCACCCAGTTTTCCTGCACCAGCACGCATTTCATGCCGAGGTGCGCGGCAACAGCTGCAACCTGACGCGTCTGGTTCGACTGAATCCCGCCGATGGAGACCAGCGTGTCGCAGCCTTGCGCGATGGCGTCGGGAATCAGGTATTCGAGCTTGCGGGTTTTATTGCCGCCGAATGCGAGGCCGCTGTTGCAGTCTTCGCGCTTGGCATAGAGCTCGACCTTGCCGCCAAGATGGTCTGACAGCCGTGTGAGCGGCTGGATCGGCGTCGGCCCGAATGTGAGCGCGTGGCGGGGAAATTTCTTGAGGTTCATGTGTCGCTCCGATGATCAGCCAAGTCGTCGCATTAATTTGCGTCGATGAGAAGTATGGTAAAAAACTTTGCTGGAATCAGGGTTGCGAATAAATTGTTATTTGTTTAACTCTCGCTGAATGAACGTCTTGTCGACGTAATTAATGTGTGGAGAAATAGCTATGAGCGCAACAAAAGTTCGTGGTGTCTCGCGTATGAGCGATCAATCGAGCGCTGAGTTGGACCGCGTCGACCGCGCGATCCTCAGGCTGCTTCAGCGCGACGCCTCTATGTCAAATGTTGCGCTTGCGGCCAAGGTGAACCTGAGCGCGCCAGCGTGTTTACGCCGCGTAGAAAGGCTTAAACAAGCGGGGCTGATCCGGGGAATCGTGGCGTTGCTGGAGCCAAAGAGGCTCAACGCGGGCATGCTGATGATCATCGGCGTGGTGCTGGATCGCTCGACGCCGGAGTCCTTCGCCGCATTCGAAAAAGCCGCGCAAAAGGTCTCGGGATGCATGGAGTGCCACATTGTGACGGGGGAATTCGACTGCTTCATGCTGGTACGCACGCGCGACAGCGAGAGCTTTAACCGCCTGCATGCCGAGCAGTTGTTGTACTTGCCCGGTGTGCGCCAGGTCAGGACATTCATGGTCCTGAAAGAAATCCTGTCGACAACCAGTTTCCCTATCTAGCGTTTGCACGCCTGTTGGCCAGGCACATGCCGCACGCACGGAATCATTGCCAAGCTGAGAAATAATGACTATGTTTTGCGGGGCAGCAAAACCACGCTTCAAGGTTCGGCCATGCCGATCCCGAGCCCGATTCCGAAGCTGGCGATACGATTACGACAGATCACCGTGCCGGCAGCCTGAGCCCCATGCCGTCGGCCAACACACCGGACCATAGGAATTTCCACGCATGACAACGACTGCACAATTCGACAACGTCTCGATCATCAAGCACGCCAATATTTACTTCGATGGCAAATGTGTCTCGCATACCATCCTGTTCGCCGACGGAACGCGCAAGACGCTAGGCGTTATTTTCCCGGCCCTGCTGACGTTTTCGACGCAAGCGCCGGAGCAAATCGATGTCAATGCTGGACGATGCCGCGTGCGTAATCCGGGAGAAGAGGCGTGGCGTGAATATGGTGCTGGCGAGTCCATCACCGTGCCGGGCAATACGAGCTTCGAGATCGAAGTGATTGAAACCGTCGACTACGTCTGCCACTATTTTTGAGCGCAGGCTGGACCGTCGGGATGCATAGCCACAGCGCCTGACTTGAAAAAAACGACAGTCGATTGGCGGCACGAATTTTTAACGCCGCCAGTCGATCGTCTTCGGGCAACGCATGGTGCATGCGACTTACCTGGACGCGACCTGCCGACGCGCCGCCGCCGGACAAAGCTCCGCGTACATCTGAACAAGCCACGCGTGCGGGCAGTCGTCGCTGACGGATACGCCATTCGCGTTGAGGTCGCTTAAGCCAATCTGCCGCGCCTGCAAGGCTGCGTTGAACGCGCAACTTGCCTTACGCCGCACATAAAGCGCGCCAAGCACAGCGATACCAAACACCGTCGCCCTGAGTCCGAACGGGCCCGGTTCGTCCAACGGCATGTGCAGCAACAAGATGATGCAAAGGCACGCTGCCGTCAGCACCGTAACCGACGCCGACAAAAGCACCGCATGGGCGCGCAACGCGATCGACAGGGTGGTTTGCATGACAGTCTCTCCGGGCTCGCGCCAGGCGGAATTTGCTTTCAATCTTGAACGAGGTCCACTTGCATCCGATGCCGCGTCTAAGCCGGCCGGCAAGCAGAATGCAGTCATGCGGCACTGCGGTAATTCAGGGAAAACCTCGCACCGCACGCACGACTAAAACGTTTCACGACACAGAGTGCGCGAGACATGCTTAAGCGACGCTTATCCGCGCGCGGAGCGTTCAGTTACCAAAAATTGTTTTGAAAGCTTCGGTGCCGCTGCGGGCCGCCGACGGGCTGTTGCCCAAGCTTTATTTACCGATGGCTGCCATCTGCCGGAGACGTCGGGCCAGCGCCTTCGATACCACCGGCTTCGCGCCACCTTCGGCGCTACTCGCAGCCTCGCTTTCCTTGAGAAACACGGCCGTCTCGCGGGCGACGATTTCCCGTTCGTTGTCGGAGGTGATCATGTGGTACGAATCGTCGAGATAGATGGTGCGCAGAACCGTCGAACTAATGTTCGATGCAACGAACTGCGCGTTGCGCGGGCTGGACGTCTCGTCGTCAATTGCATGGATCAGCAGGCAATCGTTCTTGAGCGCCGCCAGCGTTTTTTTCACACTTGCGGCAAGGCGGCTGGCCTCGTGCAGCGCGGGAAGCGAGATGCTCGACGGACCAACTTCGCTCAAGTCGTTACGCTGCATTGCCCGGCCGATCTTCGCACGCAACGCCTCGTTGCGCAGTCCAAACGGCGCCTCTTCCTGATACCGCCAGCGATTGCGCAGCGGCGTGTAATAGGCCCAGCCGAGCAGGAAGCGATACCACGGCATCGCCCAGCCGTCGTAGTCGAGCGTGACGGACAGCAGCACGATAGCTTGCGCGCTGGGCCGCTCACGCACGAGCGCCAGTGCGAGCGTCGCGCCCATGGAAAGGCCACACACGGACACGCGCGGGTAACGGGCGCTCAGGGCATCGAATTCTTTGACCGCGGCCGCAACCCATGCTTCCATGCGTAATTCCGGCGTGCCCGCGCTGTAACCGTGAAGGTTGGGTGTGCACGTAGTGAACCCTTCGCTATTCAGGTAGCGCGCGAGATGGCGCATTTCGAGCGGTGAGCTGGACAGGCCGTGCAGCATCAGGACCGCATGGTCGCTGCCGGAGTAAAAGGTCGACGCGTTCAACGCGGGCGTTTCCTTTGTCACGCTAATCAATCCTGCGCAAAATCAGAAACTCACCGGCGTGCGTGGTAAAACGCTCGCAGAGGCATTCCACAAGTTTATGCATGCCGTCGCCCGAAGCAATGCGCACACGGTGCCGCCCCGGTTGCAAACCACGCTGAAGCCGTTCGATATCGTCGGGATGCGCGCTGGCGAAAAGCCGCCCCGGGGCCATTTCCTTGGCGCCTTGCGCCGCGTTGCGATCGACCGCCTGCAGCAAGATGATGGCGTCGTGGTAATGCGGAAGATGCCGCACCAGCCGATGCGTTTCGTCTACCGCCCGGCGCGAGAGCGCACGTTCGTTGTCGGCGCGCAGCAGCATTTCGTAGCGCGAGAGCGCCACTGCCGCGATCAGTTCCGTACTGAATTGCGCGCGCCGCAAACGTTCAATAAGGGTGATCGTGGAGAGCGTAACGAGCGGATACGAAATCGCCAGCATGATGTCAGCGCGATCGATCACTGCAATCTGGCCGTAAGGTGGCACAAACAGGAAGTCGGCAATGCCCAGTCCAAGCAGCATTACCGTCAGCGAAGGGATGAGGCCAAAGAAATATTCGACCATGGCCGCCGCGATGCAAAAGGCGACGCCCGGCATGACCGGGCCCAGAAATGGGTGCAAGGAAAGCCTGACCCCGCTTGCGACGCATAGCGCGAGCGCGCTCATTAACCACACACGCTTGCCTCGCGGCGCCCAGCGGCGGGCGTTTTGAATATTCATTAATGCGGTTTGTGTCAGCGAGATATCGGTACGAGGCATGAATTATTACACACAGTTACAGTCAGTGTGACATGCATAGGCTTAAGCGATGCTTAAGGACTTTCCCGCGCTGGTCAGGTCGCTAAAACGGCTGATTTTCAAACAAAGGGATGATAAGGATCACTGTTAATTGGCAAGGTTTATCGAAGGGGCGATGAAGTCAAGGAAGCCCGCGCTTAAGGCTTAAGGAACGCTTAAGCACGGGCCGCAGACAATTCATGCCCGATACTTGTACCTGTTGCCAAGACCTGGAGACTGCACGATGCGGCTATTACTGGTGGAAGACGACGAGATGATTGCCGAGACCGTGCTCGACTCCATGCGCCGGCTAGGTTATGCAATCGACTGGGCGGCGGACGGACGCGCCGCGGAACTTTCGCTTGGCAATGGCGTGTACGACCTCGTGCTGCTCGATCTCGGCTTGCCGAAACGCGATGGCATCCAGGTGTTGAACACGTACCGCAAGGCAGGCGGTGAGGCGTCAGTCATCATCCTGACCGCACGCGACGCCGTGGATGACCGCGTTCGCGGGCTGGATGCCGGCGCCGACGACTACCTCATGAAACCCTTCGATCTCGACGAACTCGCCGCACGCGTGCGCGCGGCGCTGCGACGTCGTACCGGGCAAAAGCAGCCTGTCTATACGCATGGCGAGCTTGCCCTCGATCCCGCCTCGCACGAGGCCAGCAAGGCCGGTGTGCCGTTGCCGCTGGTGCCGCGCGAGTTCGCGTTGCTGCAGGTGCTGATCGAGGAGCCAACACGCGTATTCAGGCGTGCCGAACTGGAAGAGAAACTGTACGGATGGGGTGAGGAAGTGGGCAGCAATACCATTGAAGTGCATGTCCATAGCCTCCGGCGCAAGATTGGCGCTGAGCAGATATTGACGGTCCGGGGCGTGGGCTACCGGCTCAAGGGACTCGAATGACGTCCATACGCCGCTGGCTGCTCGGCTGGCTGATCTTCGGACTGGCCGCGACGTCGCTGATGGCGGCCTATGGCATCTTCAACACTGCGCGGCGCGAAGCGGGCGAGTTATTCGACTACGAGTTGCGCACCGTCGCGCTGTCGTTGCCGGCGAATATTGCTAGCGCTGACGCCGCCGAGCGGGCCAGCCACGACTTCAACGGCATCGCGGACGACCGTATCGCCATCGATATCTGGGACCAGCAGGGCAAGCTCGTTTACCACTCGCTCAAGGAGCCGGCGTTGCCGCGTATCGGTGAAGGATTCCGGTCGATTGAACGCGATGAATATCGATGGCGCGTGTTTGGCCTGCAGCAGCCGGACCGGTATATCCAGGTGGCGCAACCGTTCTCCGTTCGCGAGGATCTTGCGCTGCGGCTCGCCTGGCGCACGTTGTGGCCATTGGCGCTGGTGGTGCCGGTGACCATCGCGCTGGTGTTGTTCGTCGTGGCCCGGGGGCTTGCGCCGATCGGTGGATTGTCGCGTGCGTTATCGCGGCGGTCACTCGACTCGCTTGAGCCGTTGCAGGCTGGCGTACGGGTACCCGTGGAGGTCCGGCCGCTAGTCGATGCGTTGAATGACTTGCTGCGGCGTTTGAGCGACGCGTCGCAGGCGCAGCGAATCTTCGTTGCCGACGCGGCGCACGAGTTGCGCACGCCCCTGACCGCGTTGAAGCTGCAGCTTCAGGCGGCGCGACGGGACGGCACGTTGCAAGGCGATGGGCATACGCTCGAGCGTCTTGAGGGGCGGCTCAACCGGATCATTCACCTTGCACATCAGTTATTGGCCATGGCCCGTGAGGATGCCAACCGGGCGGTGTCGCTCGCGCCCATGAGTCTGCGACTTCTCGCGGAGCGGTCGGTGAGTGATCTGTCGTTGCTGGCCGAGGCCAAGCGCATCGATCTGGGACTGGAAGAGCGGGCGCGCGATGCATCGGATGACTATGTCGTGCTGGGCGATGAACATTCGCTGGGCATCTTGCTGAACAACCTGATCGATAACGCGATTCGCCATACGCCCGAGGGCGGAAAAGTCGATGTGATCCTTACGCGCGATGCAAAGGGCATGGGCGTTGAAATAGTCGATACGGGTACGGGCATTGCGCCCGATGAACTGGACCGCGTGTTCGACCGGTTTTATCGCGGCACCGGCGCGCAGGGGTCGGGCAGCGGGCTGGGGCTCGCGATTGCATCGAGCATTGCGGGGCGGCATGGAGCTACGCTCAGTGTGAACAATCGCGAAGACGTGAGTGGGTTGATCGTGAGAGTGGGCGGATTGACAGCGGGAAAATTAACCGCCTAAGCCCTTAGTCCACCAACGCCCCATCGTCATCGAAGAACGGATATGGCCCGTCGAACTGCTGGACGTATTCATGATGCGACACGAGTCCCACGTCATCCGTCCAATAGTGCAAGGCGAACGCCCCCGGCTCGAGCACGAACGCCGACGGTGCATCGACACGCAGATCAAGCACGACCTGATGCGCAGTCGACGGCGCAATGGAAGCGATCGTCCCCGCAAACCGCTTGTGCACCGGCCGATGCACATGCCCGCACAAAACACGCTCCACATTCGGATACCGTGAAATCAGTGCCTCCATCTTCGACGCCGCCTGCGCGTCAAGCGCCATGTCGTCCATATGCCCGATACCGGTCGCAAACGGCGGATGATGCAGCGCGACAATCACCGGACGACCGTCAGCGGCCTCCAACTGATCTTCAAGCCATGCAAGACGCGCATCGCATAACGTACCCGGGCTTTCCCCCGGCTTCTGCGAATCCAGCGCGATGACCCGCATAGCTTGCAGATCGAACGCGTAGTGCACGAAGTCGCTACCGGTACCGCTTTCGTGCAAATACCGCGCATCGAAAACCTCGCGCAATGCCGCGCGATCGTCGTGATTCCCGACCATCAGATACACCGGTATTTCCAACGGTTTCAGACACGCCGCCAGATGCCGGTATTCATCGACGGTTCCGAAATCGGTCAGATCACCCGTCACCAGCACGGCATCCGGACGCGGGCTCAGCGCGTTGAGACGTTCGACGCAGGCGCGCAGACAAGCTGCAGTATCGACTTTTTTATACGCAAGCACACCGGGAAGCTTGATATGCAAATCGGTGATTTGAGCGAGCAGCATGACATCTCCTTGGTTTGGCTTTAAGCGAGCGTGCAGGATCAGTGCAGAGCGACCCAACCCTCGTCGCGCACCGATATCCCCACGGCCGTTCCCTGCGCCAGTTCGACACGGCCGGGGACATCGACGATCAATGCATCCGGCGCCGCGTCCCTGATTTTCAAGCGGGTGCGTTCACCCAAAAATAGCGCCGACTCCACCGCGCCGCGCAACTGCGCAGCCCGCGGATCGACAAGCACGGCATCTTCCGGCCGGAAGAAAATTTCCGACTGTGCGCCGTCCCGCGAGCGCAGTTGCGCAACCAGCCCCGTCACGCTAATCGTACCGCCAAGCGTGACGAATGCGTCACCGCGACACTCGCCCGCCACGCGATTCAATGTACCGATGAATTGCGCCACCGCGCGGCTCGCCGGCTGATAGTAAATCTCGCGCGGCGTACCGCATTGCTCAATGCGCCCGGCGCTCATCACCACGATCCGGTCGGCAAGCGCCATTGCTTCGGACTGGTCGTGCGTGACGTAGATACTGGTCACGCGAAGTTCGCGCAGCAACGCGTTCATCTCGGCACGCAAGGTTTCGCGCAGGCGCGCATCGAGTGCGGTCAGCGGTTCATCAAGCAACAATACTCGCGGCCTCGGCGCTAATGCACGAGCCAGCGCGACACGCTGGCGTTGACCGCCGGACAATTCGGTGATCGGCTTGTCCGCATGCGCGGTCAGCTCGGTCATCTCCAGCAATTCATCCACCCGGCGACGCGCCGCCGAGGCCTCGACCTTCTGGATCCGCAAGCCATAACCCACGTTGCCGCGCACGGTGAGATTGGGAAATAGCGCGTAGTTCTGGAACACCATGCCGACCTGACGACGCTCGATAGGCAATGCTGTGACATCATCGGCGCCGAAGCTCACGCGGCCCCCGGCATCGGGTTTTTCCAACCCCGCAATCAACCGCAACGTGGTTGTCTTGCCGCAGCCTGACGGACCAAGCAGCACCAGCGTCTCACCAGGTTCGATGCTGAGATCGACAGGTTCGAGCACACGCTGCCCGCGGAACGTTTTCGCGCAACGGCTGAGGGTGACGGGAACGGCTTCGAGTCTCATCGTGCAGTCTCTACAGATTGGGTGAGGGCTTGCTGCCCCGGAGAGCTACTGCGCGACAACGCGCGCTTGCGTTTTGCAGCGGCTCGGGCGCTCTGCGCGCCAGCCGGATCGACGCCCAGCCACTGCATCGCAATCAGTAACGGCAAGGTCATCAGCAAGAAGAGAATGGTGTAGGCGCTGCCGACTTCAAGACGCATGGACGCGTATGCATCGGCGAGTCCGACCGGCAGTGTCTTGGTATCGGGCGTATGCAGCATCCATGTCAGGTTGAATTCGCCTATCGACAAAGTCAGCACCGCGAGCGCGCCGGCAACAATCCCGGGCCGCGCATTCGGCAGCACGATTGTCAGGAAGCGCTGAGTGAACGACGCACCCAGGCTCGCCGCGCCTTCTTCCATGGTCCGCAGGTCGGTACCTGCGCAGACGGCGGCCACCGAGCGCACCATGAATGGCAAAGTAAAAACCACATGCCCGGCGACGATGAACCACATGCTCGAGCGAAACGCGCTCCAGCCGCCATACACCGACAACAAAGCCAACGCCGTGGCGAGCCCTGGCAACGCGATAGGCAGGACCAGCAGTTCTTCGACAAAACGCGCCCAGCGCGTATTGCTACGGGCCAACGCGTACGCTGCGGGCACGCCGATAGCGAGCGTAATGGCGAGTGTTGCAAGCGCGATCTCGATCGATAACCAGACCGAACCTTGGTACATGTCCCACACTTGCTCAAGCCATTTGAGCGTCAGCCCACTCGACACGCCGCGAAAATAGTTGACGGTCAATCCGGCCATCACCGACATCACCACGGGCACAACCATGAACGCAACCAGCGCGAGCGTCAGCAGTAATTGCCCCGCAACGAGCAGGCGACGCGGTCTCAGGAACTCAGGCATCGGCGTCCTCATGCGGTAGCGGCGACGGTCGCGCCGGTGAGGCTGCGCGCAACCGCCAGCACTGCCCACGTAACGAGGCCGAGCACGATCGACAACGCCGCTGCTGTCGCAAGATTCGCGTTCAGCGTAAACTCGGTATAGATGGTCATCGGCAATACGTCGAGGTCGGTGGCAAGCGTGAACGCGGTGCCGAAAGCGCCCATCGCGGTGGCAAAACACACGGCGCCCGCCGCGATCAATGCCGGCATCAGCGCGGGCATAATCACATCCACAAAGATGCGCCACGGCGATGCCCCCAGCGAACGCGCCGCCTCTTCCAGCGACGCATCCAGCTTCGTTGCAGCCGCCATGACGGTAACGATCACACGCGGTATCGAAAAATACAGATAGCCGAGGAACAAGCCGCTGAGCGAATAAGCGAACACCCAGCGGTCACCCGTCAGCCGTAAGGAAATGGCGCCGATCAACCCTTGGCGCCCGGCCAGCATGATCACCATGAACCCCACCACCACCCCCGGAAACGCGAGCGGAAACGTCAGCAGCGCGACCAGCAATCGCTTGGCCGGCAACTCGCGGCGCGCGAGGAACAATCCCGCGTTGGTCGACAACACCAGCGTCGCCGCCGTCACCGCCAGCGACAACGCAATCGTCGCGAGCAAGCTATGCAAATAACGCGCGTTGGTCAGGACCTCGCGATACGCGGTGAACGCATCCGGCACCGCGCTCGCCTGCAGCAACGCGACCAGCGGCAGCAGCCAGAACGCGCAGAACACGGCAAGCGCGGGCGCCAGCAGGAAGATCCGTGCGCGGGTGGAGAAGGTGGAATCTTGCATGGCTGAAGTTCAGTGCATGACGCGCAAATACTCTTCGCCGAACGCGCTTTGCTTGGCGGCCATCTTCGCGAAGTCGACATCCTTGGCGCGCGCGTACTCCGACGCCGGCAGGAACTTGGCGGCAATATCAGGCGGCAAGGTTCCGCCGCGCACCGGACGCAAATACGCATTCGCCCACAGGCGTTGGCCTTCATCCGACAGCACGAAATCCAGCACCTTCTCGCCGTTCGCCTGATGCGGTGCGCCCTTCACGAGGCTCATCACATACGGCACCACGATCGTGCCTTCCTTCGGAATCACGAACTCAACATTCGCGTGATCCTTGTACTTCGCCCGGTAAGCATCAAAGTCATAGTCGAGCAGGATCGGAATCTCGCCCGACATCACGCGTGCATACGCGGTCTGCTTCGGGACGATCGGCGCGTTGGCCTTCATCTTCTCGAACCAGTCGAGACCGGGCTTGAAGTTATCGAGCGTGCCGCCCAGCGCCTGATTCACGGCCACTGCGCCCGCGTATCCCACGAAGGCCGACGACGGATCAAGGTAACCCACCATGCCCTTGTATTCCGGCTTCAACAGGTCCGCCCACGAGCGCGGTACCGGCTTGCCATCGAGTGCGTCCTTGTTGACGAAAAAGCCCAGCGTCCCTGAATGGATCGCGAACCAGGAACCGTCAGGATCCTTCATGCCTGCAGGGATATCGTTCCAATGCGCGGGCTTGTACGGTTGAATCAAACCCTTGTCCTTCGCCTGGAACGCCGATGAAACGCCGAGATACACCACGTCGGCAATCGGGCTCTTTTGCTCAGCCATCATCTGCGCGATAGCTTGGCCGGAGTTCTTGTTATCGAACGGTACGCGGATACCGGTCTGCTTCTGGATGGCGGCAATCTGGCTCGCCCAGTCCGCCCATTCCGGCGGGCAGTTGTAGCAGATCGCGGTGCTGTCGGCATATGCCGCACCGGCCGCGCAGAAGGTAGCCGTTGCTGCGAGCAGCGTAGCCAGGACATGACGGATTTTCATGCAGGATTCTCCGATACGAGGGAGGCCGATGTGGCCGCGGGATCGATCAATGGCGCGATGGTTGCGCCGGTTCTTACGCTATGAGGCAACTTGAACGGAATGGGGCCACTGCTTGTATCGCCAGGCAAACCCAGCCGAACCGCAAGATGAAGCCATGCGTACCGGCCAATCTCGCGGTTCGGCGTGGCAACGCTGGACAGCGCCGTCGATAACCATTCGCCAAGCGGAATGCCATCGAAGCCGAGCACCGAAATATCGTGCGGCACGGACAAGCCCGCATGCCGCAAACCACGCATCACGATCATCGCCAGGCGGTCGTTGCTGCAGAAAAGCGCAGTGGGCCGGCGAGCGGGATCGGAGAGATGGGCGAGCAGTGAAGGCGGCAAATCCTCCGCGTTGAAATCGAGTTCGATCGGCGCATGAGGCGTGAGGCCGGCGTCGAGCATGGCGTCCTCGTAGCCGCGATACCGCAAACGTGCGCGGTCCGATTCCGCGAACGAACCCGCCAGCATCAGGATCCGCCGATGCCCGCGCTGCAACAACGCACACACGCCGTCACGCGCTGCCCGCCGGTTATCCACCGATACCGCCGCGCGATACGCCGTGTCGTTATGCGCCAGCACATAAGGCAAGCCGATGCGATCAAGCTCGTCGAGCAAGGGGTTGGATTCGGCGTCGGCGACCGTCGCGATCAGACCGTCCACGCGTTGCTCGCGCAAGGTCTCGATCGCGCGGCGCTCACGGGCGCTGTCATACGCGGTCGTCATCAACATCAGGCGGTAGTCACTAGCGGAGGCCGCTTCATCAATGCCTTGCAGCGACTCGGCGAAAACGGGGTTGGTCAGTGTCGGCACGACCACGCCGACCAGCCGCGTGCGTACGCCGCGAAGCTGGCGGCCTCGCGCACTGGGCATGAAGTCGAGCGCTTCGATCGACTCGCGGACCTTGGCGAGCGTCTCCGCATTCAGCAATTGCGGTGCGTTGAGCGCACGCGACACCGTGGCGATAGAGACGCCTGAATGCGCGGCAACGTCCTTGATGGTGGAGTGCATGGGCGGTAGCAAGGATTCACTGAAAACGTTTACAGCAGCGATTATCGGAGCGCTGTGTGACGTCCGCGTGAAAGCGCGCGACTCGTTGCCGTGGGGTCCGCGCGACGCTTTCCATGCGCTTAAAAATCCTCGGCGCCAAACCTTCCGACCGGCATCGAAGGGCCAGCCCACGCCGTATTACGACGTTCGACCTTACCGACTCTTTCTGTTTGTTATGTCCACGTAACCCCGGCGAAAGCAGACCGTCTTTTAGGGTTCATACGCAAGTGTTCCAATGCGCTCGGATCGAAAGAAAGGTCTTGGAATAGTCCGCATCCTAGTCCGCACCCGTCCCCCAAAGGCCACGCGGCCACACAAGTACTGAAACAACGACATCGGGAGCTTCACACATGTTTCGTCGAGCCTTAATGGTTGGCGTACCCACTGCAGCAATGGCTATCGGCCTGTATGCCTGCGGCGGTGGCAGCAACAGCAATCCAGGTTCATCGCAATCCATCCAGAACCGGATCGCGACGGCTACCCCCATCAAGCACGTAGTCGTGATCTATAACGAGAACGTCTCGTTTGATCACTACTTCGCTACCTATCCGAACGCATCGAACCCGGCAGGCGAGCCGGCGTTCACGCCGGCAGCAGGCACGCCGGCAGTGAATGGCCTGAGCGGCACGCTGCTGACGGCCAACCCGAACTTCACGAACCAGCTCAACGGCGCGGCCGCAGCCAATCCGTTCCGCCTGGACCGGACGCAAGCCGCAACCGCCGACCAGAACCACGCGTACACGGCCGAGCAACACGCCTACGACAACGGCGCAGCCGACCTCTTCCCGAAGTACACGGGTAAGGGCACGGCAGGCGGCGCAGGCGCATTCGGCACAGCTGGCCAGGTCATGGGCTACTACGACGGCAACACGGTCGGCGCCCTCTGGAACTACGCGCAGAAGTTCGCGATGAGCGACAACGCGTACACGTCTACCTATGGCCCGTCCACGCCGGGCGCACTTGAAGTTATATCGGGTCAAACGAACGGCTTGCAGCCGGTCAAGTTCAGCACGGGCCCGGTCAGCGCGACGGCCACGGGTTCGTACTACGTGAACGACGGTCAAGGCGGCTTCACGCTGATCAACGACGTTGACCCGGCTAATGACACGTGCTCGAGCACGACCGACACCGCGTTGATGACCAGCAAGAACATCGGCGACTTGTTGAACGCTCAAAACATCTCGTGGGGCGGCTTCATGGGCGGCTTCAACCTCACGACCGTGAACAGCAACGGCACGACGGGTTGCAAGCGCAGCACGTTGTCGCCGGTGGTGGGTCAGGCAACCGCCGACTACGTACCGCACCACAACTGGTTCCAGTACTTCGCATCGACGGCGAACCCGACGCACGCACGCCCGAGCTCGGCGGCAGTGATCGGCTTGTCGCTTGAAGCGGATGGCAAGACGCCGGAACCGGCGAATCACCAGTACGACACCGACGACTTCTTCGCTACCGTCAAGGCCGGCAACTATCCGTCCGTCAGCTTCATCAAGGCGCCGGCGTTCCAGGATGGCCACGCAGGCTATTCGGATCCGCTCGACGAACAGGCTTTCACGGCGAAGATCGTCAACTTCTTGCAGCAACAGCCGGACTGGGCGAGCACCGCTGTGATCGTGGCGTGGGATGACTCGGACGGCTGGTACGACCATGCCTACGCAGTCCCGACCTCGTCGTCGTTCGACGCGATTGCCGACCAGGTGAATGGCGGCGGCACGTGCGGCACGGCTACGGCTCCGCTGGGTGTGAAGGGCGCGCCGGTGAATGGCCGCTGCGGTCCGGGTACGCGTATTCCGTTCGTCGTGATCTCGCCGTGGGCCAAGGTGAACTACGTGGACCACACGCAGATCAGCCAGGCTTCAGTGGTTCGCTTCATTGAAGACAACTGGCTCAACGGAACGCGTCTTGGTGGCGGTTCGTTCGACGCCACTGCCGGCAGCATCAACGGCATGTTCAACTTCAGCGGTGCGGGTAACAACCCGACGCTGTTCGTCGATCCGAACCTGGGTACGCCGGTCGCATCGGTTCCCACAATCTGATAGTTGCCTGAACGTCCGCGTCGGTTCACCGACGCGGACCGTAGTGTTCTTGTCGCGTCGCCGCCGAGCAATTGGCCGGCGGCGTTTTTTCAATGCTGCCTCTGCATCCTGGTTAACATGTCGCACACCGTCATACCTCCGGTCACGCCTAACGCCGGCGAGAAGCCAAACTTGAAGTCACGCTTTCCTCGCCCGAAACACATCTTGCTCGGCTGCATTGCCGCCGTGGTTCTCGGCGCCGCCGCATTCAGCGCATGGGCCGTAGCCTTCCCCTCGCAAGTACCGGCCCGCGTGGGCGCCATCGTGGAAGACCTGACGGGTGCCAACCCGAATCCTGTTGTACTCTCCCGCCCGCCGGTCGCGCCGTTGAGCGCGGTCGCTCAACTTGGCCAGAAGATTTTCTTTGACGAGTCGCTGTCCGGATCCGGAAAACAATCGTGTGCGTCCTGCCACAGCCCGGACCACGCCTATGGCCCGCCAAACAAACTGTCCGTGCAGCTCGGCGGACCGCACATGAATCTGGAAGGCTACCGTCCGCCGCCTTCCCTGATGTACCTGTATTTGCAGCCTAACTTCAGCATTGGCCCCGATGCCGGTGAAGCCGAAGCTCCGCCGGATTTCGCCGCCCTCGCCTCGCAAGCCGCTGGCACAGCCAAGGCGCAAAAGAACGCGGGCGTAGCGCCCGCTGCGCCGGCCATGGTGCCGCAAGGCGGATTCTTCTGGGACGGCCGCGCCGATACGCTGCAGGCACAAGCGTCTGGCCCAATGCTTAACCCGGTGGAAATGGCCAACACGAGCGAAGCCGATGTCGCCGCGAAATTGCAGCGCACAGCGTACAAGGACGACTTTACGAAGCTGTTCGGCCCGCACATTTTCCAGAGCACGGACCTCACCGTTTCCGAGGCCATGTTTGCGATCGCGCGTTATCAGGTCGAAGAGCAGTCGTTTCATCCGTACACAAGCAAGTACGACTACTGGCTCGAAGGCAAGGCAAGCCTGACGCAAGCGGAGCTGCACGGCTTACGTCTCTTCAACGATCCCGACAAGGCCAACTGTGCCGGCTGTCATTTGTCCAAGCCCAGTTCCGACAGCGTGCCGCCGATGTTTACCGACTACCAGTACGAAGCGCTCGGCGTCCCGCGTAACACCGCGCTTGCGATCAACCACGATCCGAAGTTCTTCGACATGGGCGTGTGCGGCCCCTTCCGTGACGACATAAAGGACCAGACGCAGTATTGCGGCATGTTCCTCACGCCCACGCTCCGGAACGCAGCTACACGGCAAGTATTCTTCCATAATGGCGTCTATCATTCGCTGGACGACGTCATGTCGTTCTACAACGACCGCAACACCGCACCGGAGAAGTTCTATCCGAAGGGCGCGGACGGCAAGGTCAACAAGTACGACGACCTTCCGGAGAAGCTGCACGCGAACATCGACGTGACGGATGCGCCGTTCGACCGCAAGTTCGGCGACAAGCCCGCGATGACGGATCAGGAGATGAAGGACATCATCGCGTTCCTGCATACCCTGGACGATGGTTATCACAAGGGGAGCTGACCTGCTCGATCAGCCTTTGGCGAGCTTGATGCTTGAGGCGTCCGCGGTCAGGTAACCGACCGTGGCGCCGAAGCGGTCCTTGAAGTTGGCCCGCACGATAGGGTCGAGCGCGGCCTTTACCTTGTCGTGGACCGGGCTTTCCCAGTCACCCGCGTGCTGGAAGTTGCTCATGATGTAGGTCCAGCCGTTGATCTCGTCGACCGCATGAAGGCCGGTCGATTCCGCACCGGCCGGACACGACAGCACGCGTGACAGCGTCTGCATGTCCACGTTGTAGGCCCACAGAAAGTTGTTCACATGCATGCCAGAATCTTCGCCGATAAAGAGCGTGCGCAGCTTCTCAGAGAACTTCAGGTTGTCCGGGTTCGCGATCTTGGCCGCGTTCGCGGTATTGCCGAGCGCATCGGGCGATGAGAGGTCTTCGCCCACCAGCGCTGCCGGCGCGGCCATGTCGACCGGCACCCATTCGCTGTTGATCGCCGTACCACTCGTGTCCCTCTGCCCCGCTCTCAGGTTCAACGCATAGACCGCACCGGCGTTGATGGTTTTATCGACGGCTACGTCTGTGGACGCCGCGTTGCCCTTGACCATCGACTTCTCGACGCGTGACATCGCGGTGTACACGATCTTGTCCTTCGCGTTGATCGTCGTGCCTTCGAGTTTTGTAAAGCCCATGCTCCCGCCGATATACGCCGCATAGCGATGCGTCTCCAGGAACGCCGCTGCCTTCTCCATGCCGGGCTTGATGCGGATCCAGTTGAACGTGCCGTTGAAATTGATCTTCGTGAGGCTCGCGTCGAGCGGGTCCTTCGTGCTCACATCCATGATGTCCGATGCTTTCAGCTTCGCGGCCATTGCTTCGATCTCCGCGCTCGTCGCATTGCCAATCCTGATCCACGTCAGGTTGGCCGAGCCCGCGCCCGCCGATGATGTCTGCGCCCACTTCGCCACATACAGCGTGCCCGATGACAAGTCCTCCGCCCGATCCGCGATGAACATGAAGAGCCCGCCGTTGGTCGCGTCGTCGCCCATCATGACGGTGCGTTTGTCCGGCATCACCTGCACCAGTTCATGCGAGATGCGCCCGAGGTTGTAGTGTTTCTTGATCGTGCCCGTGCCGTCCGGGTTCACCGTGACTTCGGGGAGATGGCCATAGTTGTAGGGGTTCGCACGGCTCGCGTCGCCATAGAGACTCGTGCTGAACGCCTTGAACTGGCTATTGGTTGAAATGACCGTGGCATCCGGCTCGTACTCTTCGCTCGACAGATGCGTGTTCCACGGCGACAGGCTCGCGCCGCACGTGATCCACAATCCGTTCGCTTTCGACGTATCTACGTTGTGATATTTCACGAGCGTGAGTTTGCCGGTCGTCTGATCCTGATCGAGCGTGAGCACTGCGATAGGCGAAGGCAACTGTCCATACGTCGACACGAGGCTCTGGTCGCGCGTCGCATATTCGAACTGCACGACTGCGAATACGGCCTTTCCCTTGATGCCGGCAACCGTGGGTTTATCGAGTGAGAGCAGCGACGTGCCGTCCGGGCAATCCGAGAAGAACTGGCGCTCTTTGCCCGACACGGATTGATCGATGATCGGCTGGTTGTTGATGTCGTAGTGACCACCCGCGAGTGTTGTTCCGCCGCTGCCGTTCGGCACTTTGTCGCCGGTCACGAAGAACGGCTGGTAGGCGAGCTTGTAGGCTTGCGTGGTGCCGTCGCTGTAGCTGACCGTGAGCGTGGAGGCGACCGTGGTGGTCGCCATGGCGGCCGGGTCCGCCAGCGACGGCGCGGCCATGGAAGCGAACGAAGCGGACTTGAACGATGCCGACGTTGCTGGTGCGGTCGCGCTGTCGCCACCACAGCCTGCTAAAAGCGTGGAAACGGAGAACGCGCCTAGCGGCAGCATGGGTGCGCCCACGAGCAGTTTGAGGGCTTTACGGCGCGATACGTTGGGCTGCTCTTGCATGTCGTCTGGTCCGGTTTCTATTGGGTGGGGGCCAGCGCACCCTGTCATTGAAACGCCTGAGCGTCTGGATCATGAGTCGAGGGTTGCGCGGTGAAGGCGAAGTGTAAGTTTCATTAATGAAAGCTTTATGACAGTAAATAGTATTGAATATGGAAGATTTTGCGAAAGCGTTTTTACGGCCACTGGGGGAGTAGTTTTTTCAACGCGATGAGGGGCGCTTGTGCTGGCGTGCACCGGACCACGGGCACGTAAAACGCTGGTGTGGACAGAACCTTCGTCCTCTGGTCCGATCAAGGAGCTTTCATGAAGCACGATCTGCAGTCCGCCCGCCACGCTTCAGACCTCGAATATGAAATCCTCAGGCTGACGCCGCACGCATGGGTCCCGAACAACCGGCGCTTGCCGGTGCTGCTTTATCGGCGTGTACTTTCTCCTTCGCGCAAGGATCTCGGCCCGGCATTCGAAGCGCTGTTCGCCCGTAATGAATGGCCGCCGCAGTGGCGCGACAGCATCTTCGACTATCACCACTTTCACTCCACGGCGCATGAAGTGCTTGGGGCGATATCAGGTAAAGCGGAGGTGATTATCGGTGGGCCCGGCGGTCTGGTCGTCTCGCTGGATGCGGGAGATGTCGTGCTGCTTCCTGCCGGAACCGGCCACTGCCTGCAAGCAACGGAAGGGCGGTTTCAGGTGGTCGGCGCGTACCCCGAAGGACAGCAATGGGATATCCGGCGCGATGCGTTATCCGAGGGAGAAATCGCTGCGATGGAAGCGTTGCCGTTTCCACACAGCGATCCCGTTGGCGGGCGCGAAGGTCCATTGCTGGAGCAATGGACCTGAACTAGAACTCAGGTCAAAGCTAAAACACCCTGCTATTCCATGACGATCTGAACCTTCACGTCGGTGGGGTTGCCGCTGGCGGCTTCTTCGAATGCCTTGATGCCGTCCGCGAAAGCAAACGAGCGCGAGATGAACGGTTTGACGTCGAGCCTGCCCGATGCGATCAACTGGATCGCGCGCGGGAACATGTTGGCGTAGCGGAACACGGACTCGATCCGCACTTCCTTGATCTGCACCGCGACTATATCGATAGGCACGGCTTGTTGCGGCATCCCGACCAGCACGAGGCAACCACCGGGGCACAGCAGATCGACAATGCCATCGAACGCTTTTTCGTTGCCGCTGGCTTCGAACACGACGTTCGCGCCCCAGCCGTCGGTGAGTTCCGACACCACGTCCTGTACACGCCGGTCGCGAATGTTGACTGCGGTCACGCCCTGCACGTTGCCAATCAACGCGAGCTTTTCCGGCACGAGATCGCACACGATCGCGCGGCTGCATCCTCCGGCGAGCGCAGCCAGCGCACACATCATGCCGATCGTACCGGCGCCCAGAATAACGGCTACATCCCCCGGTTTTATCCGCGCCTTCGTTACCGCCTGCATGCCGATAGCCAGCGGCTCGACAATCGCGCCTTCCGCAAAACTCACGCTGTCCGGCAGCTTGAACGTGAACGCCGCGGGGTGCACGACGAACGGCGTCAGGCAACCATGCACCGGCGGCGTGGCCCAGAAACGCACGCTCGGGTCGAGGTTGTACATGCCCTCGCGCGACGCGCGTGACTCCATGTCGGGTACGCCCGGTTCCATGCAGACGCGATCCCCAACTTTCAGATGCTTCACTTCATCGCCGATCTGGATCACGGTTCCTGCCGCTTCGTGACCCAGGACCATCGGCTCATTGACAACGAACGGGCCGATCCGGCCGTGTTGGTAGTAGTGGATATCGCTGCCGCAAATGCCGACCGTATTGATGCGAATGCGGACATCTCGCGCACCGACGACTTGCGGCAACGTGAACGGGCGCAAGCTGATGCGACGCGCTTCTTCGAGAACCAGTGCTTCCATGATTGAAGCCCTCTGCTATGAGTAAAAGTAGTGAGATCAGCCGGCCTGAAAACCGCCGTCTACAACAAGGCTTACGCCGTTGACCATGCTCGAGTCGCTGCTGAGCAAGTAGGCAATCGTGCGCGCCACTTCATCGGGCTGCACGAATCGTTGCAGGGGAATGCGGGCGAGCATGGGCGCGGATTTCGCAGGCTCGCTCCAGACCTTCTCGGCCATCGGCGTCAGGGTGACGACCGGATTGACCGTGTTGACGCGGATACCATGCACGCCGAGCTCGACCGCCATCACGCGGGTCAGCGCGTCGAGTGCAGCCTTCGACGCGCAATACGCCGCATGCAACGGCGTGCCGACCTGCGCGGCGATGCTCGACACGTTGACGATCGCGCCGCCGGTGCCTCGCGCGATCACGCGGCGCGCATATTCCTGCGCGATGATCATCGCGGCGCGCACGTTGACCGCCATGGTGCGATCGAAGGCATCGACTGACGTGTCGAGAAACGACTCCAGCTCCACGATGCCCGCGCAGTTCACCAGCAGATCGACGGACTGCGCCTCGCTTGCCTGCTGCGCGGCGGCGAGCGTGGCGGCGGCATCAGCGAGATCGACGGTGATCGTCTTGCAATGGATCATATTGCTCAGTGCATCGAGATCCGACTGCGACCGGCTCAACGCAACCACGTACGCGCCACGCTCCGCCATCAGGATAGCGGTCGCATAACCTATGCCCTTGCCCGCCCCGGTAACGAGGACAGTCTTGCCGGCGAATTCGCGATTGCGGTCCACGTTCATCGTTTTCTCAGGGTTCGTTGCACAGACGCTGTGCGGTGTCTTCGTCGGTGACGAGCACCGACGGATAACGGCCGCGCAGCGCCGCTCGCGTGACGACAAATTTCTTCGTGCCGCCGCTGACCAGCACGACGCGCCCTATCTTGCGCAGGTCGTCCAGCGTGATCGCCACTGTGCGGCGATTCAACGGATGATCGATTGCCTCTCCGTCGGCATCCATGAAATGCCCAAGCATGTCGCCTACTGCACCGGCTTTTTCCAGCGTACGTACTTGCTCCGGGTCATTGATGCCATAGGTCACCACCAGCGACTCCGTCAGATCCCCGCACGTCAGCAAAGCCAGGTCCGATTGGCGCGCGCGTTCGTAGGTCTCACGCACCGCGTCTTCCTGCAGCAGCATGTCGCGTACTTTCTGACTGCTCACATAGATTGGCGCGGCAAATAGAAAACCATCCGCCTGACATAGATTGGCGAAGTCAGACACGATGTCGAAGGTGTTGATGCTTGGGCAATGCGACAAGCCACCTTGTAAAGACACCGCCGATATCGGCCCATACGCGCGCTGCGGCAACGCCCGCAACACGGCGCGAATGGTGCGCCCCCAACCAAGTCCAATCGTCTGCCCCGCCTCGATCTGCCGCGACAGATAGTTCGCCGCGCCGATGCCAAGCGCGGCCATATTGGCTTCGGTGTCGGCGCCGGTCGGCACAACCACAGCGGCCTCCAGGCCAAAGCGCTTCATCAGCGCTTCCTCCAGCGCCACGCACGGCGCGAGACGGTTGTTGATGGTGATCTGCACCATGCCGGATTCCCGGCTTGCGGCCAGCAGCCGGTTGACCCGCACCCGGTTGCTGCCAATACGCTGCGCAATCTCCTGCTGCGTGAGATTGCCGACGTAGTAATGCCAGGCTACCCGCGCCTGCAGTTCCTCCTCGGGATCAACGGACGGATCTGTAGAAGGTTCAGCAAGCGGGGGGACGGCGGTCGGCACGGCTTTATTCATGAGCTTTATCGATTTCTGTAGGGACGGACGGATCTTAAATCACCCGTTAATTCACCCATTGATTCACCCGTCATTTCACCGCGCCCATGGTGAGCCCCTGCACCAGCCGGCCCGATACGGCCAGCGCGAATACGACCATCGGCAGCACAATCAGCGTACCGGTGGCCATGATCTCGCCCACGGCAGTTCGTACCCGCTCATGTAGCTGGTCGCAGCCACCGGCGACGTGATGGCATCGGTGCGCGTGAGGACGAGCGCATACAGCAGGTCGTTCCACGAAAAGATGAACGCGAAGATCGCCGAGACGACAATGCCGTGCACGACCGCACTTTATCGGTGCCTGAGTACGTTCAAATCCCACTGCGGTGCATGCCGGCCACGCCGAAACATCTCGCCACAAGCCCTTTTCATGTGGCACACTTCATGCATAGTGAATTTCATTCAAGTTACTTGAATACGCTCACTAACCCCTCTTTGCGGCGTGGCCGCACGGGAGCATCATGCATAAGTCACTTCGTATGTTTGTCTTGTCGATGACCGGCGCGCTTGCGCTGTGCGCGTCGATACCGAGTCACGCGCAAAGCGGCGATCTGCTTGCCCGCATAAAAGCGAACAAGGAGATCACGGTGGGAACGGAAGCGCGTTATGCACCGTTCGAATCCGTTGAGAACGGCAAGATCGTGGGCTATGACACTGACCTCCTGCAATACGTGTTGAAGTCGTTGCCCGACGTCCAGCTCAAGCAACTCGACCTGCCGTTCCAGGGCTTGCTGCCGGGTCTCGACGCAAAACGCTTCGACATGGTGATCACGGCCGTCACCGTCAACAAGGATCGGGCGAGCCACTTCGCGTTCACGCTACCCATCGCCGATGCAACCGCGGGCGTCCTGGTGCGTTCGAACGAAGCTTCCATCAAGTCACCTACTGACCTGAACGGGAAGATCGTCGGATCGCAAACGGGCTCGGCGCAGTTGCAGGCACTGATGACGCTCGACAAGAATCTGAAAGCCGCTGGCGGCCCGGGAATCAAGCAGATCAAGCAATACGTCGCGTTCGATGAGGCTTACGCAGACCTGGCGATCGGACGGCTGGACGCGGTCGCACAATCGGTCGCGAATCTCGGGCCATTGCTGAAGTCGCGTCCGGGTGTGTTCACCGTCTTGCCGCAAAGCATTGGACCGAAGAGTTATTTCGCGTGGGTCGCACGCAAGGACGCGGACAGCGCAACGCTGCTCAAGCTCTTCAGCGACGCCATTGCTCGCGCGAATCATGACGGCACGATGAAGGCACTGCAGATGAAGTGGTTCGGCACAACCATGGATGTCCCCGCCGACGCCATGCCTGAGCCGTCGATGTAAGCGGCATCAAACCCTATGAACCCACCCGATCTCATCGCGCGTTGTCTCGGCTATCTGCCGCAACTGCTGGACGGCGCCATTACGACACTGTGGCTCTCGGCCATCGCGGTGGCATGCGGCTTCTTCGCGGGCATCTTCATCTACATGATGTCGGCGAGCAAAAGCCGCACGCTGGCCACCGCCGCACGCGTCTACGTGAGCGTCTTTCGCGGTACGCCCGTGCTCGCGCAATTGCTGGTGTTCTACTACGTGCCCTCGGGACTCGGGTGGGCCATCCCCGGGGTGATCGCGGCGGCTGTGGGTCTGTCGATGAATACGGCGGCGTATCAGTCGCAGATCCTGGGAACCGGCTTTCGCGCGATTCCGCGCGGGCAGATCGAAGCGGCACAGACCTTCAATCTCACGCGCCGCCAGACCTTATGGCATGTGGAGATTCCACAAGTCGTTGCGTTGACGCTGCCGGCGCTGGTGTCGGAGATGATCGATATTGTGAAGGCGTCGGCGGTTGTGTCGGTCATTGCGGTCACGGACCTTATGCGCGTCGGGCAGCAACTGTCTTCGGTCAGTTACCGGCCGCTCGAAGTCTATACGCTCGCTGCCTGCTTTTATCTCGCGATCACTTCCCTGCTGTCGCTGGCCGGCCGGGGAATCGAACGGCGTGTGGCGGGTCGAGGATGAGCCGGCCATGAACAGTTTCATTTCACTCATACCGCGCTTCGCCGATGCCATCCTCGTTACGCTTGAGGTCAGCTTGCTCGCGGCCTTCATTGGCGCGCTGGGCGGCTTCGTCCTCAATGCGTTTCGGCTGCAGTTTCCGCGCTGGTTTGCGGTGCCTTATCGCGTGTATGTGTGGCTCGTGCGCGGTACGCCGTATCTGTCGCAACTGGTGATTGTCTATTTCGGCTTGCCCGTGATCGGCATCACCATGACAGCCGTGCAGGCCACTATTGTGTCACTCGCGTTTTATTCAGCCGCGTACTTCGCGGAGATTTTTCGCGCCGGCTGGGGCAGCATTCCGCGCGGACACGGGGAAGCAGCCCGCGCATTTGGCATCAGCCGATGGTCTGCTTTTCGCAACATCGAAATGCCTCAGGCGATCGCCTTCGCCATTCCGTTGCTCGCCAATCAAACCATTCTCGTCATCAAGGAAAGTGCGGTTGCGTCGATCATCACCGTGCCCGAATTGACGATGACAGCAAGCGACATCGTTTCGTCGACTTATACGTACATCGCTCCGTACGCGATGTTGATCGTGTGCTACTGGCTCCTTACGCAATGTATCGCCCTCGCTGCCCGTTGGGCGCAAGCGCTGATTGCTCCTTCGCGGAAAACCTCATGAGCTCATTGCCCATTCTAGAACTGCGTGCCGTGGGTAAATCGTATGGCGCTAATCGCGTCCTCAAGGGCATTGATCTCGCTGTGACGCGCGGTGAAATCGTCTCGCTGATCGGGCCCTCAGGTTCTGGCAAGACGACCGCGTTGCGCTGCATGAACTTTCTCGAAGCCTACGATGAAGGCGAGGTATGGATCAAAGGCCAGTTGCTCGGTTATCGCTCCGCAGGGCGTTCGGAGCGTGATCGCGATAGTGAGAAGAGCATCGCGGAAGTTCGCCGGCCTGTCTCCATGGTGTTTCAGCAATTCAATCTCTGGCCGCACATGACCGTGCTCGGCAACGTGGCCGCGCCGCTGGTGTTATCGAAGAAGACAGGCAAGTCCGATGCTCATAAACGGGCGTTGGCCGCGCTGACGCGTGTTGGCCTTGCCGGAAAGGCCGATGCCTACCCCGCATCCCTGAGCGGCGGTCAGCAACAACGCGTGGGCATCGCACGCGCGCTGGCGATCGAACCCGAAGTCATGCTCCTCGACGAACCGACCTCCGCCCTTGATCCGGAACTCGTGGAAGAAGTATTGAGCGTGATCCGTTCGCTCGCGCAAGACGGCATGACGATGGTCATGGTCACGCACGAGATGAGCTTCGCCGCGAAAATCTCTGACCACGTGGTGTTCATGGAGGCCGGACGGATCGTTGAAGCCGGACCGCCGGAACAGATCTTCGGCAACACCCGCACGGCGCGTTTGCAGCAGTTCCTGAAGCCGTGGTTCGACCGCAGCCTGACCTCTGTCGCGGGGGTCGCATGATCTCTAATGACGCACTCGAGGCCGCCTCTTGTATCGATGCATCGCGTCTGCTCGAATCGATCGAAGCGCTCGCTCGCTTCGGCGCACGTGAAGACGGCGGGGTGGATCGCCCCGCGCTGTCTCCCACCGATCTGGACGCGCGGCGTTTTCTGATCGACCGGGCCATCGCGCTCGGCTGTACGGTCCGTACCGACGCATGCGCTAACCTGTTTTTCCGTCGGCCTGGTCTTGAAGATCTTCCACCAGTGATGACCGGCAGCCACGTCGATACCCAGCCGACCGGCGGCAAACTCGATGGCTGCTATGGCGTCCTCGCGGGCTTGGAATGCCTCGCCGCGCTCAACGACGCCGGCATCCGCACGCGCCGCCCGCTCGAAGTGGTGGCATGGACTAACGAAGAAGGCACGCGCTTCCAGCCGGGCGCCATGGGATCGAGCGCGTTTGTCGATCCGGCATTGATCGAGCGCTACGGCCAAGCGAAAGACACGGATGGCATCTCGCTCGACAGCGCCCTCGCCGTACATCGCGAAGCGTTTCCATCGCTTGTGACACGTGTGACAGGGAAGACTGCGCACGCGTTTATCGAATTGCATATTGAACAAGGGCCCCTATTGGAACTCGCCAATGTTCCGTTGGGTGTGGTGCAGGGAATTCAAGGGGTGCGATGGTATGCGGTGCATTGCAAAGGCGTCGCGGCGCATGCCGGCACCACGCCAATGCATGCCCGCCACGACGCCATGACGCTCGCCGTATGCATTCGTGCCGAGATCTCGGCCTTCGCGCATCAGCTAGGCGGCGACGATACCCGCATCACCTTCGGCCGCTGGACCGTGCTGCCGAATTCTATCAACACGATTGCATCGGACGTCACGTTCACAGTCGACTTTCGCCACCCGAACCCGGCGGTCCTCCACTCGTTCGATCGGCAGCTTGCGAATTGCCTCGCACGGCACGCCGTGACATCGAAAGCGCTGTTCATCCATGCGCCCGTGGACTTCGCGCCCGCCGTGATCCAGCGCGTAGCCGATGCATGCCACGCGCTGGGCGCGCCTTCGCTCAACATCACGTCAGGCGCATTCCACGACGCCATGTATCTCGCGAAACATTGCCCGAGCGGGATGCTGTTTGTTCCGAGTCGCGGCGGCATCAGCCACAACCCGCAGGAAGCCACCGACGACGATCACCTCGTACTGGGCGCACGCGCGCTGGCGCATTGCCTGGTACATCTTTGCAACGAAGCACCTTGAAACCGATATGACTGAAGGAGTCACCATGAGCACGCCGCACGTTGAACATCATCACGACAACAGCCATGCACTCGGCGAGAACGCCACGCTGCGGGAGCCCATTTCCGCCGACGGCACCCCGGAGATCGGCAAGACCTACACAGTGCCGGCACGCAATGGCCGCGCGGTACGGGTGCAGTCGGGCCAGACAATCCGCATCACGAACACGCACGGCACGCAGGTCTGCGATACGTGGATCTTCAACGCCGGCCACCTCGACGAATTCCTGTCGTTCGAACATGCTCGTGCGTCGCTCGACAAGGTGATTCCGCAAGCAGGCGATCCGCTGATGACCAATCATCGCCGGCCGATTGCCGAGCTGGTCACGGACACGTCCCCGGGCGTGCACGACACGCTGATGGCCGCATGCGATTTGTATCGATACAAGAACCTGGGTGTGGCCGGCTATCACGACAACTGCGCCGACAACATGCGGCTTGCGCTGAAAGCGATCGGCCTGCGCGCCCGCGAAGTACCGCAACCCTTCAACCTGTGGATGAACATTCCGATCAAGCCGGACTATTCCATTGAATGGCTTGCGCCGGTATCGAAGGCGGGTGATTACGTGGAGATCAAGGCGCTCATGGATTGCGTTGTCGTTATGTCTGCGTGCCCGCAGGATATTATTCCGATCAACGCGTTGAATCCGCTGGAAGTCGAGTTCACGGTGCTCGCGTAGATCCCCTTACTTTTAGGAAACGCTTTCCGTGGCCACAAAAAAAACCGCAGCACGCAAACCAGCGAACCCGAACCGAGCGATAAGCAAGGCGCCCGAGGTCCAGCTTGACCCGGCTGCTACGCTCGGCGTGCGGCTGAAACACGCGCGGATGGTGAAGCAATTGACGCTCAAAGCGCTCGCAGCGGAAGCAGGTTGCTCGGAAAGCATGTTGTCCAAACTCGAGGGTGGTCACGCCCAGCCCTCGCTCGCGACGCTTCATAAAATCGCGTTGGCGTTGTCGACCAACGTGGGCGCGCTCGTCTCGGGACCGGACATCAACACCTCGCCCGTGCAGCGTGCAAACGAGCGCCCCACTACCGAATTTCCTTCGGCCGGCAAGCGCCTTTCGATCATGCTTGAACGGGTGATCGTCCCGGCTGCGGGACAACTGCTGCAAAGCGATATTCACGTGATCGAACCGCTTGCAAGCAGCGACGAGCAGATCAGCCACGCCGGGGAAGAACTGGGATATGTGATCGAAGGCCAGTTCGAACTGACCTTGGGCGATGACCGTTATCTGTTGCATGCGGGTGACACCTTCTATTTCCCCAGTACTGTTCCGCACAGTTATCGCAACCCTGGCAAGACTGTTGCACGCGTGCTGTGGACCAATACACCGCCTACCTTCTGACGAGAACATCATGCCCGGCACCGATCGAACCCAGATGGCGTTACCCCGCTTCAGCGGCATCCCGACCTTCATGCGCGTGCCGTACTACACGGATATCAGTGAACTCGATATCGTGCTGGCCGGCGTGCCGTTCGACGGTGGCGTCACGGCTCGTCCGGGTGCGCGGTTCGGCCCGCGCGAAATCCGCAACATGTCGAGCATGACGCGCGCGATCCATCATGTAACGCGTTTCAACCCCTTCGATGTATGCCGCGTGGGTGACATAGGCGATGTCCCGTTCACCGACCTCTACCATCTTGAACGCTCGCACGAGGACATCCGTCGCTTCTTTGAGCCTATATTTGCGGCCGGCAAGATCCCTTTGAGCGCGGGTGGCGATCATTCAATAACGTATCCGATCTTCCAGGCGATGGCGCCGAAGCAGCCTATTGGGATGGTGCATATCGATGCGCACACCGACACATGGGACAGTTTCAAGGGATCGAAATTTACGCACGGCGCACCGTTTCGCCGCGCGGTGGAAGCAGGCTTGCTGGACCCGAGGCGAACCATCCAGATCGGCATTCGGGGCGCGCAAAATTCGGATGAGGGCTGGCGTTATTCGCTTGAAAGCGGCATGCGAGTGGTGTTTATCGAAGAGGTTGAGGCGCGAGGTATGGGCGCGATCATTGATGAAGCGCGTAAGTTCGTGGGCGATGGCCCGACGTATCTTTCACTCGATGTAGACGGTCTGGATCCGGTCTACACACCGGGCACGGGCACGCCTGAGATAGGTGGACTGACGACACGCGAAACGCTCGCGCTGCTACGCGGACTGGACGGTTTGAACTGGGTTGGCGGCGACGTAGTAGAGGTGTCACCGCCCTATGATCCGAGCGGCAACACAGCACTTGTCGCCGCCACGCTCATGTATGAAATCCTGTGTCTGCTGGCGCGGCGCTTCGAGTAAAAAAACTTAGCAATTTGATCAAAAGGTTTTACGCGGATAGCGCGGGGTGAACCTTGGGCAGGTTCAATCACTGGTGGCGAAGCGTGTCAGAACCCGTGTTCGGAGAAGGAGGCTTTCACACATCCGGTGCTCTGGCGAGCACCGTGCTTTTGGGGCACCTATGAATCAAAACTGCACGCTGTGGACACTTAGGGTAGAGCGGTTAAAAGCGTTTTCTTTGCTTCGTTTCTTTGTCGCTTTGGACAAA
>NZ_LMUF01000043.1:0-29786 GCF_009766085.1 Burkholderia sp. S171
GTTTCCTGGATCGGGTGAACCGGGAATTCGAGCGGAATGCCGCCTGCGTCGCGGATACCGTCGCGTACGCGGCTCGCAAGTTGGAGATGATGGCGGTTACAGGGCGCGAGATCCGAACCCGTCTGCGCGATGCCGATGATCGGCTTGCCCGACTGCAGCTCTTCGCGCGTGATGCCGTAGTTCATGTAGCGCTCGAGATACAGCGCGGTCATGCCGGGGTCGGAGGGATCGTCGAACCAACGACGGCTGCGCAGACGCGGTGTTTCGGTGTCGTCGGTGTCGTTTGTATGGGTGGGGTTAGATGGGTTCATAAGCGTGCTTGTCTCAGGTTTCGTTTTGTAGGGGAACGGCTGGGTGGCTTAGCGCGTGTATCCGGTTAGCAGCGGTTCGCCGTGAGGAGCGCTTGCAGATTGTCTCGAACGAAGCAGGCCACTGCCGTAAGGGTTTCTACTGTCGCGCCACATCTGTGCAGTTGTAGCACGACGTTGTCGAGTTTGGTGCAGCCCGGATCAATCGACGGATCGTTCCAGAATACATCGAGAGTGCCGCGCGTCGGCGACGCGATGGTCGCTTGCGCATGTTGTTTTCGCATGCTAAATTGGTTTCAGTTGTTACCGGTAACAGTATCAAACGCTTACCGGGATGTCCAGAACAAAAGAGACACGACAGAGCGGGGTCCGCTGACGTCATAACAACCGCGTGAATATGACAACGATCGCGAGGCGCGCGCGAGCACTACGAATTTTTATCCGCTGCACGACGGTTCGAAACCGCGCAGCTTTAGAACATAGACGCATAAAAAGGCGTAAGCCAATAATCAGGAGACAGAAGTGAATTCTCAGCCGTCAACTCTCGCAGGCGATCCACGACCGTCGGGCAATGAGCATGCCGATATCGCGCCACCACCCGTTTCAGCCCGGCAATTACAACGCGCAACGCTCACGGGCGCCGTCGGGAGTGCGCTCGAATACTACGACTTTGCGATCTACGGGCTAGCGTCCGCGCTCGTATTCGGTCATATCTTTTTTCCATCGTTGGGGGCAACCGCAGGCTTGATGGCAAGCTTCGCGACCTATGGCGCGGGTTTTCTCGCGCGCCCGTTCGGGGGCCTGTTTTTTGGGTCAATTGGTGACCGGAAGGGGCGCAAGTTCGTGCTGCTCGTGACTATCGCCATCATGGGTGCATCGACGACGTTGATCGGCTGTTTGCCTGCCGGTTCATGGGGTGCCGTGTTGCTGGTGCTATTGCGGCTTGCGCAAGGTTTCGGAGCCGGTGCAGAACAGGCGGGTGCGTCCACGCTGATGGCTGAAGTCTCTCCGATCAAGCGGCGCGGTTTCTTCGCGGCATTGCCGTTCGTCGGCGTATTTGCCGGGCTCGCGCTTGCGACGTTCACGTTCAGCACCATGCAAAAGCTGCTTGGCGAAGAAGCCATGCTTTCATGGGGATGGCGCGTGCCGTTTCTTGGGAGCGTCGTATTGATCGGCGTTGCAATCTGGATTCGCTTGCGGCTGCGTGAAAGCCCGGTGTTCGCGAAGCTGGAAGCCTCGCGCGAAGTGATCCGCTCGCCGATGAAAACTGTTATTGCCACTGCACGCCGGCCCTTGCTCGCCGCAACGCTGATGCGCTTTGCGGAGCAGGGCGGGTCGACCATCTACAACACAATCGTGATTGCATTCCTCGGTGGTTTTGTCGCAACGAAAATCGGCGTACCACGGGGTGAGCTGGCCGCGATTGGTACGACCGGTGCGCTGATTGCGAGCATCGTGAGTATTGTCACCACGCCGCTGTTTGGTGCGCTGTCAGACCGGATCGGACGCCTGACGGTTTATCGCGGCGGTGCGATTTTCCTGCTGATCTGGTCGGTGCCTTCATGGTGGATGATCAGCACGGGCAATCCGGTCTGGGTCACCGTTTCGATGGTGGGTGGTCTGGCGTTCGGCGCGAACAGCATGCTCGGCGCGCAGTGCGCCCATTTCACCGAACTCTTTGGCAACCGCTATCGTTACTCGGGCGTTGCGCTGGCGCGTGAACTCGGCGCGGTTTTATCGGGTGGCATTGCACCCTTGCTCGGTGTTTATCTCATAGGTTTGTCGGGCGGTGCGTTCTGGGTGATGGGCGTGTATATGGCCGTGCTGTGCATCTTGACGCTTATCGGCACGTTCCTTTCTACCGAGACGCGTGAGCGTGATCTGACGTTACTCAACGACGCCGTGGGCAAGGGTAGCTAAAGCATCCAGGCATCTCGTGCGGTGCAATCAGCTCCGGCTCGGGCTGTATGATCTAGCGTCATTCAACGAGATCAGGCGAGTCAATGTCAGAGTTCATGCCGACAATGGCGGATGTCGCGCGCGAGGCCGGTGTGTCGAAAATGACCGTGTCGCGCGTGCTGGCCGACCGCGATGTATCTGCCGCCATGCGCGAGCGCGTGCTAGCGGTGATCGAGCAATTGGGGTATGTGCCGGACGCATCGGCGGGAACGTTGTCGTCCGGGCGCTCGCCGTTCATCGTGGCGCTGGTGCCGTCCATGTCGAGTTCGAATTTCGCGGACACCGTGCATAGCCTGAACGCGGCAGTCACGGCGCATGGCCTGCAACTTCTCCTTGGCGACACCGACTATGACCCGAAGCAGGAGGAACAGCTTCTGCGCGTGATGCTCGCGCATCGGCCGGAAGGCGTGATGCTGACCGGCTCGTTTCATACCGTTGCCACGAAGGCGATGCTCAAGCGTTCGAAGGTTCCGGTCGTCGAAACATGGGACGTGCCGCGCACGCCGATCCAGCAAGCGGTGGGGTTTTCGAACGTCGATGCCGCTTGCGAAATGATGCGGCATCTTCATGAGCGTGGGTATCGGCGGATCGGGTTTATTGGCGGAGCGACCAGGCTTGACCGTCGCGGGTTGGATCGGCAAACGGGGTATCGCCAAGGCTTGAAATTATTCGGGCTGGGTGAGCCGCGAGTGATTCAGCATGGCGGTTCGCCCGTGACCATGAGCCATGGCGGCGAGGCGTTTTCTCTATTGCTTGATGCATGGCCGGATACCGACGCCGTGATGTGCGTCAGCGATATGTCAGCGTTCGGCGCGCTGATGGAATGCCACCGGCGCGGGATTTCAGTGCCCAGGCAAATGGCGGTTGCCGGGTTCGGGGATTTTGAAGTGTCGCGATATTGCTATCCGAGTATCTCGACGGTGGCGGTCGATCCGCATGCGATCGGGCGGATTGCCGGCGAGATGTTATTGGCGGGAGCGGCTGCTCGCAAGAATGGGTTGGATGGGCCTTCTGAAAAGCGGCGAGTGGAGTTCAAGGTGCTTGTGAGGGAGAGTACCTGAGGACTGTTTTATCCGGTTGGCGCGTAAAAATATCAAACAATCGCGCGGCCGTGCAAGAACCTAAGGTATGCGAATCAAAGAAGTGCCGCCATGATCACTGCCTTGGGTGCGGTGCAGTGGGGGATATCGACAGCGAGGGTAGGGCGAAGATTGACGGCCCGACACAAGGCGCAGTGCGGTCAAGAGTAGAAGACGGCACAGGGTAAGCAGATGCGGTTCCAAGTCTGTTCTGCCAGACCTTTTCGTGGCAAACACAATCGCATCCGGTCCATTCGGGGACCGGCGCCGTCCAATCGACTTGTCGCGCACGGCCCACTACAAAATTTCCGCTCCCCGATTCACTCGTCAAAAGTTTTCATATAACATGCAAACCGGATAACTTGAAAACGATCGACTGAATCCTTGGAACCCCGTGACAAAAGCGCTAACCCTTACCCAGCAAGTCGCCCAGCAAATGACCGGCGATATCCGTAATGGGGTTTACCCGGTCGGCACCAAGCTGCCTTCCGGCAAGGATCTGGCCGTGCGCTTCGGCGTGAGCCAGTCGGTTATCCGCGAAGTGACGGAGCGCTTGCGCTCGAATGGGCTGATCGACAGCCGGCAGGGCGCGGGTTGTACCGTGAAGGCTCGCACGGAAACGGGCGGTTTCCGCGTCCCTCACGCGGTCGGTGCGGACCGGGCGGACCTTGCTGACGTCTACGAGTTGCGGCTCGATCTCGAAGGCGCAGCAGCGGCGCTGGCGGCAGTGCGCCGGACTGAAGCCGACATCGACGCACTGGCGGCCATTCTCAAATCGCTCGCCGATAACCTCTACACCCCGGACCACGCCGTGGAGCTGGACATTGCGTTCCATGTAGCGATCGCCGATGCCACCCACAACCGCTACTACGTCGATCTGCTCCAGTACCTCAACCTGCAGATCCGCCAGGCCGTGCAGACAGCTCGTACGCATTCGCTTGCACGCCAGCGTCTGCCTGACGAAGTGCACCGCGAACATGTCCGCGTATTCGACGCGATCCGTGCCGGCGATCCGGTGGCCGCGCGCATGGCGGCAACCTCGCATCTGCAGAACGCGGCCGCTCGCTTGAACCTCACGATTCCCGGCCGCGACGCGCTCATTAGCGCCGCCGACCTCAGCTCCCTGACGAACGATTGAACGAGTGAACGATTAAATGACTGACTCCTCTTTCCCGCAACGTCTGATCGACAAGCTCGGACCCGACGCCGTTATCACGGCGCCTGACGAGATCGCTCCGTGGCTGTCGGACTGGCGCGGCATGTACACCGGCCATGCTCAAGCGGTCGTGCGGCCATCGAGCACCGATGACGTCGCAGCAGCCCTTGCACTCTGCTCGGAGGCTCGCGTGCCGGTCGTGCCACGCGGGGGCAACACGGGACTGTGTGGGGGCGCCACGCCCGACGCCAGCCCTGCGAACGTGATCCTGAGCCTGGACCGGATGCACGCAATTCGCAGCATCGATACGACCGGCAACACGCTGGTCGCCGAAGCCGGTTGCATCCTCGGCAACCTGCGGCGAGCCGCCGCCGATCAACATCGCCTGCTGCCGCTCAGCCTCGCTGCCGAGGACTCGTGCCAGTTGGGCGGCAATTTGTCGACGAATGCGGGCGGCGTCAATGTCGTGCGCTACGGCATGACGCGGGAACTGGTGCTCGGACTCGAAGCCGTCCTGCCGAATGGCGAGATCTTTCACGGCCTGCGCACGCTGCGCAAGGACAACACCGGCTACGACCTGAAGCAATTGCTGATCGGCGCGGAAGGGACGCTCGGCGTTATCACCGCCGCGGCGCTGCGGCTGTATCCGCGCAATGACGTGCGGGTGGTCGTTCTGGCGGCCGTGAATTCGTCGCAGCAGGCGCTCGATCTGTTCGAGCTCCTGTTCGAACGCGGCGGTCCGCGCATGCAGGCGTTCGAATTCTTTACCGCCGAGTGCGTGGACATGGTGCTTGAACAAGTCGATGGCATGCGTGCGCCGTTCGCCGAACGTCATCCCGCGTACGTGCTGATCGAACTCGCCGATACCGTTGATGAAGCTGCGCTGCGCGAACTCGTTGAGACGGTGATTGGAGAAGCGCTTGAACGTGAGTTATGTATAGATGCTGCGGTATCCGAATCAATTGCGCAAGTGAACAGCATGTGGCGGCTTCGCGAGGAAATATCCGAAGCGCAGCGCGCGGATGGTCCGCATGTGAAGCACGACGTCTCGCTGCCGATTGCTTCCATTCCCGCGTTTCTTGCGTCAGCGGGTGCGCGTATCGACAAACATCACGCCGGCGTGCGCCTGATCGTGTTCGGTCATTTCGGCGATGGCAATCTTCACTACAATCTCTCGCGCCCGGTGGGCGCGCCGCGCGATTTCTTCAAGCTTCATGGCGAGGGATTGACGGCGGAAGTGCTGGATGAAGTAGCACGTTATGGCGGCAGCATCAGCGCGGAACATGGTATTGGACAACTCAAGCGCGAGTATTTCAGCCGCTATAAAGACCCGCTGGAAATCCGTCTCATGCGCGAGATTCGAAAGGTCTTCGATCCTCACGGCATCATGAATCCGGGCAAGATTTTCTGATAAGACCACGGGCGTCCGCTGATCACCGCGAGCGCCCGCCGAAGCGCATCAGCACGATGAAAAAAGTCCCGCCCAGCAATGCGGTGACGACGCCTATCGGCAGATCTTCCGGCGCAATCAACGTACGGGCAGCCACATCCGCCCAGATCAGCAGGATCGCGCCGCCCAGCGCCGACACCGGCAACAAGCGCCCGTGCTCTGCGCCAACCAATGGCCGGCATAAGTGTGGCGTAACCAGCCCGACGAAACCGATCGCGCCGCTCACCGCCACCATCGCGCCGGTGACCAGTGCGCTGACGAGAAAGATCTCCCAGCGCATCCTGCTGACCGGGACGCCGAGCGACACCGCCGCCAGATCGCCGGTCATCAACGCATTGAGTTCCCGGCGGCGCCCGAGCAGCAAGATTCCGCCGAGCAAGGCGAGCGATGCAGGCACGCCGAGGAGGCTCCAGCGCGCGAGTCCGACGCCGCCAAGCGTCCAGAACAGGATGGACGACGCAGCGCGCTGGTCGCCGAGATAAAGCAGCAGGTTGGCCCCTGCGAGCATCACAAACGATACCGCCACACCGGAAAGCAGCAACCGGTCAGAGTCGAGCCGGCCGCGTCGATGCGCGAGCGCGATGACCATGGCTGTCGCCAGCAACGCGCCGAGAAACGCCATCAGCGAAAGCGTGAACGGACCGAAGATCGCGCCAAGGAATAAGGTTGCGGTCACGGCGCCGAGCGTCGCGCCGGAACTGACACCGAGCAGATGAGGATCGGCGAGACGGTTGGCCGTGACGGCCTGCAACGCGACCCCGACCATGGCGAGCGACGCGCCCACGATTCCCGCAAGCAGCACGCGCGGCAAGCGGATCAACCATACGATGGTGTCCGTCGACGTGCTCCAGTCGCCGCTCCCATTCAACAAGTGCGCAAGCACGATGCGGGAGGTAAGGCCCGGCGCGATCGATGTCGGGCCGAGCCCCGTCGCAAGCACGATAGAAACGAGCAGCGTGACACCGAGACTGGCGATGACGAGAGCCGGAGCAATACGCTTCACTTCCCGAACGCCTCGGGATGCAGCCCGCGTGCAAGGGTCTCGACAGCCGCGACGTTGCGAATGCCGGGCGTTGCGCCGTCATACGGAATCACGATGAAGCGCCGCTCGCGGATTGCATCGACGTCATGCAGTGCCGGTTGATCGACCAGGAACTGGATCTTCTGCGCGGCCGTGATCGAACCGTAGTCAACGATCACGATCGCTTGCGGATTGCGTGCGACGACGTTCTCCCAGCTCACGCGTGTCCAGCTTTCCTGCACGTCGTCCATGACGTTGCGGCCGCCGGCTGCTTTGATCAGCGCGGTTGGCATGGCGAGCGCGCCTGCCGTGAAGGGCGTGTCCTCGCCGCTGTCATAAACGAACACGCGAGGCACCGCTGCTTTGTCGCCAATCCGTCGCGTCACCGTGGCAAGGCGCGCCTGCATTTCGCCGATCAGCTTGGTCGCCCGGCCTTCGACGTTGAAGATTCGACCCAGGTTCCGCAGGTCGTTGTAGACATCGTCGAATGAGGCAGCGGGGCGGCGCATGACATGGGCGCACGACTCGGTCAGCTCGTACACCTGAATACCGAGCGGCGCGAGGCTCGCGGGCGTGATGGGGCCACCGATCTGCATGCCGTAATTCCAGCCCGCGAAGTAAAAATCGACACCCGCATTGACCAGTATTTCAACCGATGGATATTGCCGCGACAGTTCCGGCACGCCCTTGAGTTGGGCACGCAACGCTTGATTGCCGGTGTTCCAGCCGCTGATGCCGGTATAACCCGCCATGTGCTGCTTCAGGCCGAGGGCAAGCATGATCTCCGTGAGGTTCACGTCGTTACTTACCGCGTGTTCGGGCGCGTGCTGGAACACGACTTCACGATTACAGCTTTGGATGGTGACGGGGTAGCCGCCGGCATTCGCCTGCGTAGAAACCGAGACCAGGAGCGATGCTGCGGACGCAAGAAGGAAGGATCGGATCATGTCGAATGAATAAGAGTGATGCGAGGACATTGAGAGACCGGATGACGGTCGACGATGGCTTCTACATCGAAAACCGTTTTTAGCATGGATGACGTCAGGACTTCCTCGGGCGTGCCGTGCGTCACAATCGCGCCGTTCGCAATCACGTAGAGCCGATCGCAGAAAGCAGCCGCAAGGTTCAGGTCATGGATAGTCGCCAGCGTGGTGATGTTCTGGTTCTTGACCAGTTTCAGCAAGTCGATCTGATGACGAAGATCGAGGTGGTTCGTCGGCTCGTCCAGCATCAACACGGACGGACGCTGCACCAACGCACGAGCGAGCAGCGCGCGCTGTTTCTCGCCGCCCGAAAGCGAAGCGAACGCACGGTTTCGCTCATGCCATAGATCGACGTCACGCAACGCGCCTTCCACAATCCGTGCGTCTTCAGGCGTGTCGCCGTCAAGCAGGCGCTTATGCGGTGTGCGGCCCATGCGCGCGATCTGCCCGACCGTGAGACCGAAGTCGTCGGGTAGTTCCTGCAGCAAGACTGCGATACGCTGAGCGGCCCAGCGCGGCGACGCGTCCCAGACATCTGTTGTGTCCAACGCGACGGAGCCTTCGTGAGGCGGAGAGAAACGAAACGCACATCGGAGCAAGCTCGTCTTGCCGCTTCCGTTCGGGCCGATCAAACCAACGAACTCGCCGTCCGCCGCGTCGAGCGTGATCTCGCGCAGCAAGTGCGCTTGCTCATGCCGTTCGCGTTCGGCGGGCGACCAGCTCAGATGATCGATATGGAGTCCACAGGACATAGGATCAGAACTTCATGGTGGCGACAAGTTCAGCGGAGCGCGCGGGGCCAAGCAACCATTCAGCGGAGCGCGCGGGGCCAAGCAACCATTGTGTGCCGTCGTTGGACGACGTCACGGCGTAGGCGCGGTTCGCGAGGTTGCGCAGGTACAGCGCGAGGTTGACGCGGCGCGTCGCCTGCCATTGTGCCGATGCATCGAAGACTGTGTACGACGGCACGGGCACGGTGTTGGCATTATCGCCGTAGGTGTGGCCGACGTAACGCAGACCCGAACCAAGGACCCAGCCCGGCGCAGGCGTATAGGTGAGCCAGAGATTGGCGGTCTGCTCCGGAACGTTGTTCGGCACGTTGCCGGCACGCGAGACGGCAACACCGTTGACGGTTTCATCGAAGTCGTCGAAACGGGCGCGTAGCAGCGACGCATTGGCTTCGACCGAGACACCCCCGCCAATCCGGAAGGCGCCTGACCATTCAATCCCCCGCGACGATTGCTGCCCGACCTGTTCCTGGATCGTGGGGTTGAGCGGGTCCTGGCTCAACAGGTTCTTCTTCACGATCTGATAGACGGCGAGGGTCCAGAAACCGCGGCCGTTCATCAATTCCTGCTTGAATCCGGCTTCCAGTTGCTGGCCAGTCGCAAGCTTGAATGCCGTCTGTGCTTGCGACAGGGTGATCAACGAACCGACGCTGTCCGCACCGCGCGTGTATTGCCCGTAGACGGATGTGGAGGGCGTCAGCTGATAGACGAGGCCCAGACGCCAGCCCGCATTCGACAGTGTCTTGCTGAAGGTGGTGTCATTGCCCAGTTGCTGGCGCCAGAAATCGACGTAGTCATAACGCGCGCCACCGACCACCGACAACTGCGGGGTCACTTCGAAGCGGTCTTCGGCAAAGACCGCCGCTTGCCGCGTGCGTGTGTAGAACTCGGGCACGGTCGGATCGCTGCTTGTGAACAGGCCCGGGTTGAAGCTGTCTGCGTTGACCGTCGACGAGCCGTCGAAGGGCGTATTGCTGTCGCGCTGGAACGTGATCTGGTTCGCCTCGGCGCCGATCACAAAGCGGTTTGCATGGCCCCATGCGTTGCCTTCGAACGTGGCATCGAGACGATCACCGATCTGCCGCTCATGATGGATGATCTCGATGTAGTCGCTGCGTGTGATCTCGCGCGTGGCCGGATCAAGCGCATAACTTTCACTGTCGCGATAGTGGCGGTTTGTCGTCAGGTAATACAACTGGTCGCGGATCGTGACGCCGTCCGCGACGCGGTAGATGCCCGATAAGCGCGTCGACTGGTCGATGTACGCAATCAGCGGATTTCCAACGTTGTAGTTCTTGTAGCGCAGTGAGGTATCGAGCGCACCATCGCTGACCGGCGTGCCGAGATAGGTGGCCGGGCGTTGCCGGCCATAGTCGAAGTCGAGCGTGAACGAGAGGCGCGGCGAGACGTCGAGCTTCAACGCGCCGCCAAGCGCCGTGGTGTGCGATTCTCCACGATCCACCCAGCCGTCCGAGCGGTTGTCGCTGACATAGAAACGGTAGGAGAGCATGGGACCGAGCGCACCGGTGGTGTCCAGTGCAACACGCTTCTGGCCTTCCGTGCCAATCCCTAACTGCACCGTCGTTGCATAGTCGCGCTGCGGCTGCTTCGGCACGACGTTCACCACGCCGCCGACGGCCCCTTCGCCATAAAGCACCGACGCGGGTCCGCGCAGCACTTCGATCCGATCGACCGCCCAGGTGTCGAAGGGGAATGTCATGGTGCCCGCGCCGGGATAGAGCCGCGTGCCGTCATAGAGCGTCATGACCGACTCCTGACCGCTGAAGCCGCGCACGCTGAGCGCCGTGCCGCCGTTGCCGGGCGAGCCGGCGCTGGCGAATCCGGTCGCGCGGCTGACGGCGTCCGAGACGCTCTGGTCGCCACGCGCCTCGATCTGCTTCGCGGTCACTGTCTCAACGCTCGCGGGGGTATCGAGGCTCGACAAGCCGAGGCGCGAGCCGGTGCGCGTGGGTGTGGAAAGCGGCGCGGTGTCTGTAGCGCCTGTGTCGTTCACCACGACCGGGGGCAGCGTCTTGGCCGCTTCCTGCGGGGTGTCATCGGCGAAAGCCTGCGACGTGCCGAGCAGGCATAGGACCGCAAGCGCGGTACTTTGCGGACGTCGCCGGCGATGGTCGAATCTGTTCTTGCGGCTCGCGTTATTTTTGAGCGTGGGCAGACAAACGTGTTGCATTGCATTTCCCCGAAGCGTGTGGCTTGTCCTGTCATTGCAGCGTGGCAATGACATGTTTTCTCTTGAAGTCTTTTGTCTGCGCGAACGGCGGGGAGCCGCACTATTTGGCGGCGCGCTTGACCACCCGGTGAGGGTGTCAGCAGCCGCGCGGACGAGTAGCAGCCGATCGGCAGTCGATCAAGAGAAGCGGGAATGCGGGAAGTGTCAGAACGCTGGCAGCATGGGTCATGCGAGGATCTCCAGGGGTTTCGCGCCCCATAAATTTGGTGGGTTACGACGCCTAGGTCTGACTTCTGGCCCTTTCCTGACCAGTTACAGTGGCGCGACCGTGCCGGATTCTCACCGGCTTCCAAACGTCGTAGCGGCGCATTCTACGTCCGAGAGAATCCAGTGCAGGACAAAATTTCTGACGCGGGTGGGGTGCTTGCACGACTCATGTCTCGAGCTTGGCGATCACATCGACGAAGCCCGTTCGCGGGCTCGGCCCGAGCGCGGTCATCCCCGTGGCGGTACGTTCCAAGGGAAGGCTGATCGAGACCTGCACGATGCTCAGGCGCTGGGATCGCACCAAATGCGATGTAATATTATTACATTAATTGTCCGCGATTACCAAGTAGATTGGTGCGGAAGACGCGCGGTCGAGGCGACTCGTGCGGCGATTCATGCGGCGCGTATCCAGGCGACTGTCTATCGCCCGGGCGCATTTCTTCTATACCCTCGTGGCCATTTCGCGAAGCCGCTGCATTCGCCTTACGGTCTTGCGCTGACTTGAGAGAAGACGCGAGAACACGCAAAGACGCGCAAATGCCTAGCGCGTCGGCGCATTCGCGTTGGCGGCCAGATTGGCGTTCAACTGGCCGGAGAGCCCATACAGCACGCTAAGAAACGGAACCGGAATTCCAGCCTTCGCAGCGAGCTCATGAGGCGCACCCAGGATCGCTTCGATCTCCAGCTGACGGCCCGCTTCCACGTCCTGCAGCATCGACGTCTTGAACGCCCCGAGCTTGCGCGTTTGCGCGTTGCGCGCCTGGGCAGTCATGTTCAGTTCAATACCGATCGCTTCGCCAATACGCCGTGCCTCTTCCATGATCGAGACGACAAGCTGCGCCGTCAACGGGTCATCAAGAATCACGTCGGCGGTCGAACGGGTGATCGCGCTGATGGGGTTCATGGTCATGTTGCCCCACAGCTTGGCCCAGATATCGCTGCGAATCTGGCTGGATGCCGTTACGTCGAATTGAGCGAGGCGGAGCAATTCGATAGCGCGGGCAGCCTGATCGGTAACGCCCGGAGCAGCGGGTCCGACAATCAACTGGTTGCCATTGCCCTTTTTAATCACGCCAGGCTCGGCGATCGACGAGGAAAGATGCACGACACAGCCCGAGACCTGCGACGGCGGTAGGGCAGAGGACACCACCCCTGCCGGATCGACCGATTCGAGCCGCTGCCCTTCAAGGCGGCCGCCGAATGAGTTCAGGAACCACCAGGGCACCCCGTTCATTGCAGAAACAATATGTGTGCCCGCGTCCACGAGCGGCGCCAATGAGGTGGCTGACTGTATCAACGCCGGGCCCTTCAGGCAGATGAACAGGAGGTCCTGCGCACCGAGCGAGCCGGGTTGATCGGTCGCGTTGATATCGACCGTATATCGGTCTTCGCCCTCCACAACGCTCAGGCCATTGCGTTGTATGGCGTCAAGATGCGCCCCGCGCGCCAGGAGGTTCACTGCAACGCCGGCACGCGCCAGGCGAGCCGCGACGATACCGCCGATGGCACCGCCGCCCACCACGGTGATTCTGATGGCTTGTTGATTCAAAACTATCCCCTGTAAGAAGCGTCGATGCGATCGACGCGTCGAATGAGTGCGGCAAGAATATTCTCCCCCGCGCCGTGCGCAGGCGAAAATTGTAGCGAATCCCGCGTGGTGCCCTTCACGATTTCATCGCTGATGGGCAGCGTATTTCCACGCATCGAATGCGTGACGACCTGAACCTCGCACGCGCGGTTCAGGGTCCAGAGCAACGCGAACGCGTGTGCGAGCGTGGTTCCGTGCGAGAGCAACCCGTGGTTCCGAAGGATCAGCAGGCGTTTGTTGCCCATCGAACTTAGCAGCCTCGACTTCTCTTCGTTGTGGACCGTAATGCCCTCGAACAGATGATACGCAACCATGTTGTGCAGTTGGGCAGAGTAGAAGTTCGTGTACGACAAACCGTCCTCCATGCACGCAACCGAAAGCCCGGCGGTTGTATGAGTATGCATGACGCAATGCGCGTCTTCCACATGCTCGTGAATCGCGCTGTGAATGACGAAACCCGCAGGGTTGACCGGGTAATCCGATGGACTCAAGATCTTGCCGCTCAAGTCAACCTTGACCAGATTGGATGCGGTGACCTCGTCGTAAGTCAGTCCGAACGGGTTGATCAGGAAGTGCTTGTCTGGTCCGGGTACGCGCAACGTAATGTGATTGAAAATCAGCTCGGTCCAGCCGAGCATATGAAATACGCGATACGTCGCGGCGAGCTTGAGCCGGGCGTCCCATTCGTCAGGCGAACACCAAGCGGGTGCGGGCGCAATGTTACGTTCAGAAGCGGTCACGGTATGTCTCCTCTGACTGTCATGGCGCGATCAGTCAAGTTCTGGAATGGCTTTTTCTGCGCTTTGTGGACTGATCGAAGCGCGCAGGTGCTGGGCGATTGTCAAGTTGTTTGCCTAGACAAAATGGAGACCGATCGCACCCAGCGGACCATAGTCCACATGGAACGTGTCGCCGGCAAAAGCCTTGACGGGTGCGGTAAACGAGCCGGCGAGAATCACGTCGCCCGCGCGCAGGGACTCATCGTGCGGAGCGATCTTGTTGGCAAGCCACGCAACGCCTATCGCAGGATGATTTAGCACGGCGGCCGCCAGACCGCTTTCTTCTATTGCGCCGTTCTTGTAGAGCAACGCGCCGACCCAGCGCAGATCCACATCGAGTGGGCGTACGGGCCGTCCACCCAGGACAATGGCTGCATTGGCCGCGAAGTCCGAGATGGTGTCATAGACCTTGCGCGGCGCTTTCGTTTCGCGATCGAACTGCTCGATCCGTGCGTCGATGATCTCGAGCGCAGGCGACACATAAGCGGTCGCGTCGAGCACATCGAACAGCGTGACGCCAGGCCCCTTCAGCGGCTTGTTCAGGATGAACGCAAGTTCGACTTCGACGCGCGGGGCGATGAATCTGTCGACACGTATGTCCTGTCCGCTTTCGATGAACATGGTGTCCATCAGCGGGGCGTAGTCGGGTTCGTCGATCTGGGACGCACGCTGCATGGCCCGCGACGTAAGCCCTATCTTGCGGCCCTTGATAACCTGTCCTTCCGCAAGCTTGAGTTTGAGCCATTCGCTCTGGATCGCGTAACCGTCGTCAACTGTCATCTCCGGATATGCGCTGGAAAAATGGCGCAACTGGGTCCGGGTCTTTTCCGCGTTATCGAGTTGCAACGCAAGGTCGTGAATGGTCTTCGAGTCGAGCATGGTCGTGGTCCGTGTTAGCCGCGTTCAGGCCTTGAGGCGGCCGTGGAGATTATTGTGTTTCCAGATGCCCGCTTCGCTGAACTCGTTGATCTCCATTGACAGCGCGAGGCCGGTCTTGGCAAAGTCATCGGCGAAATGTTCTTTGATGATGTTGAAGAGGGCATCCCCCGCAGCCTGTCGAATTTGAGGTGACCGCCCCGCGCCGATCTTGAGGTTCGCATGCAGGAAGGCCGCGTCGGGCCGTCCGTCGGCGACACAGTATTCGTGGCACCGCAATGCCCGCACACGGATGCCGCCAAGCGGAAAAACCCGCTGCTCGCCGTCGCGCTGAGCGTCCAGGCAGTGAGCCAGCAAGTTGCATAGTTCACCGATGCGTTCTTCATCAGCAAGGTTGGCGCTGTATTCAAGCGTCAGGTGCGGCACGGTTATCTCCTCATCGCTCATTCAGACTTCAACACTTCTTTCACACGGGCAGCGGCGTAACCGGGAAGATGGCGTTGATCTGCCCCGTTCCTGAACTGCCGAAATAGGGCGTCACGACCTCGGCCTTGCCTTCATAGCGGTCCAAGCCCAGTGCGCCCAATAGCATGGCGGTGTCATGCATGCCGCCTTCGCCCCAGCACTTCTCGTTGTAGAGCGGCAGCATTTCGCAGAACGTCGCCCAGTCGCCACGTTCCCACAACTCGACTACCTTGCGGTCCATTTGTTCGAGGAACGGGCTCCAGACTTTGTGCATGAATTGCTCGGCCGTGCCGTTGTTCGCGAAGTGGTGACTAAGCGAGCCGCTCGCGAGAATAGCGACGGTCCCGTCGTAGCGCTCCTCTATGGCGCGGCGCACCGCAAGGCCGAAACGCGCGCTGGTGGCCAGGTCGTGCCACATGCACCAGCCGGCAACGGAGACGGTCTTGAACTGCTGGTCGGCGTTCATGTAGCGCATGGGAACCAACGTGCCGTATTCCAAATCGAGCGTGGTGTCGCTATGAGCCCGGCTTTTCACGCCCATTTCGTTGGCTACGTCCGCAATCAGGTGGCCAAGGCCCGTGTTGCCCGGATAGGCGTAGGGCATGTTCTTGATGAAGTGCGGCAGTTCGTTGCTGGTGTAGACGCCTTCGAAGCGAGGGTTGCAGTTGATGTGATATTCGCTGTTTACGAGCCAGTGCACGTCGAATACCACGATGGTGTCCACCCCCAGTTCACGGCAACGCCTGCCAATCTCATGATGCCCGTCGATAGCGCTCTGCCGGCATCCTTTATGAGGACCGTCGAGTTCAGACAAATACAACGAGGGCACGTGCGTGACCTTTGCTGCCAGCGCGAGCTTGCCCATCGCGGCCTCCTGTTTTGATGGCGCGAGCGCCGGGCTACAGACCCCAGCGCGGGATGTGATGGGATCCGAGCGACACGCAGATATTCTTCGGTTCGAGGAAAACGTCATAGCTCCAAGTACCGCCTTCACGCCCTACGCCCGAGGCCTTGGTGCCCCCAAACGGCTGCCGCAGATCGCGCACATTCTGACTGTTGACGAAACACATGCCCGCTTCGACTGCCGCCGCCACGCGGTGCGCACGGCCCGTGTTTTCGGTCCAGATATAACTCGATAACCCATACGAAATATCGTTTGCGAGTTGAATGGCGTGGGTTTCGTCATCGAACGGAATCAGGCACGCGACCGGGCCGAAGATTTCTTCCTGCGCGATACGCATGCGGTTGTCCACGTCCACGAACACGGTGGGCGAGACATAGTTGCCCTTTCTCAGGGGCGCCGGCAGATCAGGTGTTTCCAGTCCGCCGCATGCAAGCGTGGCGCCTTCTTTAGGCCCCAGTTCGATGTAGCTGCGAACCTTGGCGAGGTGGGCCTGACTGATCATCGGGCCAATGACCGTATTTTCGTCAAGCGGATCGCCAACCGCAAGCCGCTTCGCCCGCGCTATAAACCGTTCGGCAAACGTGGCGTAGATAGAGCGCTGCACCAGAATGCGCGACCCGGCGGTGCAACGCTCGCCGTTGTTGGAAAAGATCATGAAGACCGCGGCATCGAGCGCGCGTTCGAAGTCGGCATCGTCGAAAATAACGAAGGGTGACTTGCCGCCGAGTTCCATCGAAAACTTCTTCAGGCCGGCTGTCTGAACGATCCGGTTGCCGGTTGCCGTCGAGCCGGTAAAGGACACGGCACGCACGTCGGGATGGGCCACAAGCGGCTCACCGGTTTCCTTGCCGAAGCCATGCACTACGTTCAAAACACCCGCGGGAATGCCGGCTTCCAGGGCGAGATTACCGAGCATCGATGCCGTCAGCGGTGACAGTTCGCTCATCTTGAGCACGGCCGTGTTGCCGAACGCGAGGCACGGCGCCACCTTCCATGTGGCGGTCATGAACGGCACGTTCCAGGGCGAAATCAGCGCACACACGCCAACGGGATGGAACAACGTGTAGTTCAGGTGCGAACTGGTCGGGTACGTGTGGCCGTCGACTCGCGTGCACATTTCGGCGAAGTAACTGAAGTTGTCAGCGGCGCGCGGAACGAGTTGCTTGCGAGTTTGCGAGATCGTCTGGCCCGTGTCATTTGTTTCCGTCGCGGAGATTTCCGGCACGTTCTTCGCGATCAACTCGCCGAGTCTCGCGATCAGCTTCGCGCGTTCTGCCGCCGGTTTGCCGGCCCATGCGGGAAAGGCCTCTTTCGCTGCACGCACGGCTAAATCGATCTCTTCAGGCGTGCCTCGTGCGACCTCAGCCAAGACCTCCTGGTTCGCGGGATTCACGGTGTCGAAATAGTCGCGTGCGGTGTGCGGCCGGCCGTTGATCAGATGCTCAATTCGCATGGTGTTCCCCTGGTCGTTCAAACGCGTCCAAAGTCCGCGTCTGACGCGATGACATTGACAAGCCGGCCGAGACCTTCGATCTCGCACACGACTTCGTCGCCTGCATTGACGTTCACCACGCCCTCGGGCGTCCCGGTGAGGATGATGTCGCCGGCTGCGAGCGTCATGAAGCTGCTCAGATATTCGATCAGCGCTGGAATGTCGGTGACCAGATCGCGCGTGTTGCCCCGCTGCTGCAGCGTGCCGTTAACGGTGGTGCGCAATTCCAGTTGGCCGATATCGGCGACATCCTTGGCATCGACGAACCAGGGTCCCAGCACCGTCCCGCCATCGCGATTTTTTACGCGCAGGTTAGGGCGATAGTAATTCTCGAGGTAATCGCGGATCGCGTAGTCGTTGGCGATCGTATAACCGGCAACGTAATCTAACGCTGCGTCGCGCCGCACGTTCTTCGCGGTGCGTCCGATCACTACCGCCAGCTCGCATTCGTAGTGCATGAAAGCGACGTCGGCAGGACGCCGCGTCACCCCGCGATGACCAATGACCGTACCCGGTCCTTTGAGAAAAACCAGCGGCTCTTCCTGGCTGGAAAACTGCAGTTCCTTCGCATGTTCGGCATAGTTGAGACCCAGTGCGAAGATCGTGCCGGGTTCGATCGGCGGCAGCCAGACGACCTCGTGCTCTTGCCTCACGCGTCCGTCCGCCAGACGAACGGCATCGCCCTCAGGGTAGGCCTCATGGATCGCGCCTGCGTACGCTACGCGGCCGCGCTTCATGACGGTTCTCCATCGCGGGCATGCTCGTCGATAAATGAAACGCATAAAGGTGGCCACGATCCGATGCAAAGCGTGGCTTCATCGCCCACGCGCGCAACCGGCGAGCCGTGCGCTACGCCCAGCGTGAGGACATCGCCGGCGCTCAGCGTCATGAACTCGGTCACGTCGGCAATCAGCTTCGCGACGCTGCGCACGGAGGCCGCAGTGCTGGCGACGAACGCGGGTTGGCCCGCTATCTTCATGGTGATTGCCAAGTTATCGGGGTCCGCAACGTGATGTCGCGCGACGACCGTTGGGCCGATAACGCAGAATTTATCGCGCGCACGAAAACGCACCGACGGCCGGTAGACGCTTGCATGCGGCACGCTGATGTCGGCCACGATGGTGTAACCGGCTACGTAGGCGAGCGCATGATCGATACCCACGCGGGTCGCCGTGCGCCCGATCACGATGCCGAGCGACGCACCCACTTCAACGCCCGCTGCCTCTTTCGGAATCTCAACATGCGCACGATGCCCCGCGATCGTATTGCGGGGTTTGAGATAGAGAACCGGTGCTTTCGGCGGGGATTTATACGGTGCGGCGTGCATCGTATCGCCGAGGGCGAGCAGGGCGGCGCGGTCATTGAGCAGCGTTCCATAGACTGCTCCCGTGACCGGTGCGCGGCACCTTGCATCCGGCGATAGCATGGCGAGAACCTGCTGAGCGTCGACATCGCGCGGCAGCGGGTCACCCTCTAAATGGATCAGGAAGTCAGCAAGTGCAAACATAGTCCCTGTTCTCTTCAATAAAACACTAACATGTGAGTATTGTGCTGCTTGATATGATTGGGGGTCAATAAATTCCCGTCTGTTCATGGGTTTTCCCTAGGCGTCTCTCCACCCGGTCGCTCGTACTTTTATCCGTCGCCATGTCCGCAAAAGCCACTACCCGAACGCTTCATCGAAACCTGCCGATGCTGTTGCTGCGCGCACGAGAAAAGATGATGGAACGGTTCAGGCCGCTGCTCACGGCGAACGGGCTGACCGAACAACAATGGCGCGTGATTCGCGCGCTCACTGAAAACGGTCCGATGGAGCCGCGGCAAATTTCCGATATCTGCACCATCTCCAGCCCGAGCATGGCGGGCGTGCTGGCGCGAATGGAGGCCATGGAGCTCATTACGAAGGAGCGTTTCGCCGATGACCAGCGCAGGGTTCTGGTGTCACTGACGAAGAAGAGCGTGCGCCTCGTCCGCGTGATCTCGAAGGATCTCGAGGCGCGTTACCGGGAGTTGGAGCGCACGGTAGGGCCGGAAGTGGTGGAGCGCGTCTATCGCGCAATTGACGACCTGCTGGCGGGTCTCGAATAACCGGCGCGTTTTGGCTACCCGGATGTGTTAATTCCTGCATGGCACTCGCCGTTTGAAGGCTTTCACTGCGCTTGTCATTAAACGCGTCTTAGAGCGGCGCGGCACTGAATCGAACACGCAATGAATGGCGGGGCACACCATTGCCGAAAAATCCGGTTTCCTGCGGTGTGTACTGCGAGGCGCAATATCGCGGGTTTCCGAGAACGGTGACAGAGACTAAATCCTTGGAAGTTAAAGCGGCCGATTTTTCGTAATCCGGTTAAGCGTTTAATCACGGCATGGACATTTCTGCGATAAATGCTGGTCTGCAACAACTTGATTTTCTTCTTTTTTGATCCGGCACTGAATAGCGCATCTGCAAGAGTCCCTCTGCACGCCACTTCCCATCGCGTCGGTTCACTGACATCTGATATATCGCATCACATCAAAAACCCGGGCGTCGCGGTGAAACCCAGCCAAACCGATAAAGCGTGTCGGCAAGGCCAATACCACTTTCCGACGATTACACCGTACCCCGATCGGTCGCTATAAGGTGAAACACTCTTCCGTATGATTATTTTATTTGCAAACTGGTATTCGAAAGGTAGTATGTTTAAAACTGAGAGAACCGGCCTGCCACGTTATTCAGGCCGGGATATATAAAGAGAGGGTTCACACGATGAAGCCAAGACTTATTTTGTCCGCGCTCACCGGCGTCCTGCTTTCTGCGCAGGTCATGCCTGTTGCATACGCCGCTGTCTATTCAAACGGCACGAACACTACAACGTTTAACGTCACGCTCACATTACAGGCCAATTGCACGATCTCGGCTACTCCGCTGAGTTTCGGCACGAATGGCGTGTTGGCGACTGCGATCAATCAGCAAACTACCCTCGCGGTCACCTGCACGAACACCACGCCTTACAACGTCGGACTGGACGGCGGCAATGTGGCGAGTTCGACCGTGACCGCTCGCTTGCTGGCTGGCACGGCCACCGGGAATACCGGCACAACCGTCGGCTTCCAGCTGTATCAGGACGCTGGACATGCGACCGTATGGGGCACCACTCAAGGCACGAATACCGTGGCCGGGACGGGCACCGGGACCGCGCAGTCGCTCACTGTTTATGGCCAGGTGCCCCCGCAAACCACGCCGAAACCGGATCTCTACCAGACCACCGTCACTGCAACGGTCTATTTTTGATCGCCACCCGCAGTCTCATGGTCAGGGGCTCGCGTCTCCTTGCGTTTCTGCTGTGCGCAATCATGCTGAGTGCACAGGCAACGCTAAGCGCACAGGCGGCGACGCTGCAGATTTCACCTGTGATGGTGGATCTCCAGTCGAACGAGAGCGCCACCGGTATCACGCTGCGCAACCCGGGCGACCGGCCGCTTTATGGTCAGGTGCGCGTGTATCGCTGGGACCAGTCGAACCGGGATGAAACGCTGACGCCAACGCAGGAACTGGTCGCGAGTCCACCGTTGATCCAGATCGCCGCGCAAGCCGATCAACTCGTCCGGCTGGTGCGCACGTCACCCGCTCCGGTCGCGGCCGAGCAAAGCTACCGGATCCTTATCGACGAACTGCCGGCGCCGGATACAGCGGCTACCAGCGGCGTGATGATCCGCCTGCGCTATTCCGTTCCGGTGTTCGTGGAACCCGCCGGCAAGGCGGCTCAACCGGTGCTTTCCTGGCACCTCGTTCGTGATGGCCAGGGTTGGGACCTGCGTGTCGACAACGCGGGTCAGAGGCGTGCGCAGATCGCTGCCGTTCAACTGGTGGACAGCGCAGGCAAGGTCCATGAGATCAACAAGGGACTCCTCGGGTATGCATTGGCCGGGCGAATGCGCCAGTGGCCGATCCGGCTTCCGGCCGATGCCGACATGAGCGGCGCCGTGAAGGTGCGGGCCGCGGTCAACTCGCTGCCGGCTGAAGCTGTCGTCACGGTTGGGCAGCCGGGCTAGGCGACAGCATGACTTCAACGCTTCGTGACTACGTCGCTGTATGCCTGCACGGTGCAGGACGTTGACATGATGCGTCCCAATTCAATCGATGAGAATCCGACGACGGCCAACACGTCACCTGTACCGCCTCCGCATCGCGCTAGTCGCCACGGGGATGAACGCCGTCCTCGTATGCATGCCGGTCTTCGCGCAAGCGCAGCCGCTTGCGCCCCCAGCAAGCGAGAACCTGCCACATGATGTGTACCTCGAAGTGGAACTCAACGGCCAGCGTACCGCGGTGATCGCGCAGTTTCGCGAGTTGAACGGGCACCTTGCTGCGACGGGCAAGGACCTGGGCAACATCGGGCTCGCACTCGACCGACTCGGCATTGCGGACACGGCCGAAGTCCAACTGGATTCCATCCCCGGACTTCACTACACCTTCGACCCAGCACGTCAGACAGTGTCCCTGCAGGTTCCGGACAACATCCGCAAACCCTATACCTTCGATACCCGCGCGCAGGTCAAGACGCCCCCGGCGACTTCGTCGCGCGGGTTGCTGATCAACTACGACGCGTACGCGCAAAGCAACACGGATGCGCAACTCGCGATCTGGAGCGAGGAGCGATACTTCGACCCCACCGGCGTATTCAGCAACACCGGCATCATGTACCTGTATCGCAACGATCGTCGCTATACGCGTTACGACACATCGTGGAGCATGTCCGACCCCGTTGCGTTGAACACGACACAGTTCGGCGACACCATCTCCTCGTCGCTCGCGTGGTCGCGCTCGGTGCGCATCGGCGGATTCCAGTGGCGCAGCAATTTCGCATTGCGCCCGGATCTTGTGACGTTCCCCGTGCCCGCGTTTGCGGGGTCGGCGGTGGTGCCGTCGTCGGTGGATCTTTATATCAACAGCGTCCGGCAGTACAGCGGCAACGTGCCGAGCGGACCGTTCATCGTCAACAACGTGCCGGGCATTACCGGGGGCGGGCAAGCCACCGTGATCACGCGCGACGCGCTGGGCCGGTCGGTCGCGACGTCGCTGCCGCTGTATGTGGATACGCGCCTGCTCGCCACCGGACTTTCCAGCTATTCGTTCGAGGCGGGTTTCCTGCGCCGTTCATACGGCCTGGATTCGTTCGACTACGATCCGCGGCCTGCGGTCAGCGGATCGGCGCGATACGGGGTTAATGACCTGCTGACGGTCGAGGCGCACACGGAGGCCACCAGCGGGGTCTATAACGCCGGTGGCGGGGCGCTGGTGCGCCTTGGCATGGCGGGTGTGGTCAACGGCTCGCTGTCGGCCAGCGCGGGGCGTCTGGCCGGCACACAGGCAAGCCTGGGTTATGAGCTGGTCGAACCGCATTTTTCCATCGATGCACAGACCATTCGCGCGTTCGGCAACTACGGAGACCTCGCGGCGCGAGACGGTACGCCTGTGCCGACCGCGACCGATCGCGTGACACTGGCCTTGCCGCTCTTCGCCAGCCAGACCTTCTCGGTGAGCTATATCGGCTTCAAGTTTCCACAGGCACAGCCCTCGCAGATCGGCTCGGCGTCGTACACGGTGAACTTCGGCAACCTGGCGTCGCTGAATCTCAGCGCCTACAAGGACTTCAAGCAGCACGACTCGCGCGGCGTGTTCCTGAGCGTGAGCTTCGGCCTGGGCAACAACACGTCGGTCAACGCAAACGTTGGCAGGCAGAACGGCCAATCGAACTACAACGTCAATGCAACACGCCCGCCCGATTACGACGGCGGCTGGGGCTGGGGCGTGCAAGCCGGTGACGCGGGCTCCGCGCCTTATCGACAAGCCCAGGTGCAGTATCTCGGCAAGGGCGGCGAGGTCACGGTCGTCGGGCAGGATATCAACGGGCAGGGCACCGCTTCGCTTGACGTCACGGGCACCGTCGTGCTCATGGACGGCAGCGTGCAGCCGTCGCGACGGATCTACGACGGCTTCGCGCTGGTGTCGACCGATGGCGTGGCGGGAATTCCGGTGCTGCATGAAAACCGCGTGATTGGCGTGACCGATCGCGGCGGCCATTTTCTTGTGCCGGATCTCAACGCGTATCAGGACAACCAGGTGGGTATTGACGGCATGAGGCTGCCGGCCGATGCGCGTATCGATACCACCACGATGGATCTCGTGCCGCAATCGCAGTCGGGCGTGCTGGCGCGTTTCGGGGTAACGCGGTACAACGCTGCCTCGGTGATCCTGCAGGGACCCGACGGCACGTTATTGCCGCCGGGGGCGACCGTTCACCATGAGGAAAGCGGCAAGGATACGATCGTTGGCTACGACGGGCTGACCTTCGTCGAGGGCTTGCAGCCCGACAATCATTTAGTTATCGAAAGTGGTTCACTGCATTGCGGCGTCGAGTTCGCCTACGAGCGTCCAGGCGACGGTTCGCTCCCGACAATCGGCCCGTTGACCTGCCGTCCAGCTGCGGGGAGCGCGCAATGAGACGAATCATGTTTCTTTTGATTGTCATGGCCCTGGCGCTGGGTGTGCCGAAGCGCGCTAGCGCGCAGAGCTGCTCGGCGGTCGCGTCGGCGATCAGTTTTGGTTCGGTGAGTCCGATCAGTGGCGCTGCTGTCGCTGCGACCGGCAGCGTCAGCGTGACGTGTACGTGGCCCGCTATCACGCTGGTACCGAATGCACAGGTGTGCCTGAACCTGGGTGGCACCAGTCCGCGGTCCATGACGAACGGCACGAACCTGTTGCAGTACGACTTGTATCAGGACATGGGGCACTCGCAGGCATGGGGATCGATCTATTCCGGCACCACGCCAATATCGCTTACGCTGGTCAAGCCTGCGCTCACCACAAGTGCGACTCAGACCGTGACCATCTACGGACAGGTCTCCGCGAGTCAGCCGACGGTACCCACTATCGGCAACGTCAGCACGCTGTACAACCAGACTTTTGGCGGCAGCCAGACATCGATCAATGCGGGCTTTTATCTGCTGGGAGCACCGACTTGTGCGTCGCTGACTGCGTCCGGAGGCACCTTTCCATTCAGCGCTTCCGCAACAGTGGTGAACAACTGCAACATCAGTGCGACCAACCTCAATTTTGGGGCGACCGGCCTGTTGAGCCGCGCCTTGAACGCCACTGCTTCGATCACCGCGCAATGCACCAACGGCGATGCTTACCGGATTGCGTTGAACGGTGGCACGACCGCGAATGTGGCGGCGCGGCAGATGGCACGCTCGGGAGGAGGCGGTGCGGTCAACTACCAGCTCTACGTTGATGCAGGCTTGGCCACCACTTGGGGCGACGGCACCGCCGGCACCACGCAGGCGACCGGCACGGGAACTGGCAATGCTCAGGTGCTGACAGTGTATGGCGTGGTGCCCGCGCAAACCACGCCCGCACCGGGCACGTATACGGACACGATTACCGCCACGATCAGTTTTTGAAACTGCATGGCGGTGGCGCGGGATGGGGTCTGGAAGCTTGCTCGAAAGCGTACTTAGAAGCCTACCGTCCACACCGTGGACTGCTTGCCGCTGCGCTCGGCGTACTGCACCGTGGAAACGGGCTGAGCGGGATCGAGAGCCGCGAGCGCGATGTCATAAGGTTGACCGTGCAGGCACGACACGCTGGGCTTCGCGACGACTGCGGGCTCGGCGGCCGACTGGATCACACAGCTTTCCTGCACGACAAGGCTGACTGATAGCGTAGCCAGTTCCGTGGACGAGACGTTCGATGCAAGCACGCCCAGCATGATTGCCGCGAGTGTGAGCGTTGTATTTTTTCGCAGCATATGAAAATGGAATGATGATGCCGTTGGTGCGCAAGGGGCCTGTTTGCGATGCTCCGAAAGCGGCCCGAATTCACTCCCGGAAGCCGCTCTCTAGTGCTATCGGCACATGGGCGGGAGACTTTAGCGACATTGCGCAGAATAAGCCTTCCGAGCAGCGATGGCGATGGTCCGAACCGTTGGTTTCAGGTTGTCGAACCAGAGGCCGTTCGCTACCGGTCTTGCAACAAGCAGCCATAAGCATGGGGAGACCGTGGTTTTTATAGGCTCAGCTATAGTCGCGGCTTGACTACCCGTCAACCTATCGACCCGACGCAGGAGTTCCATGAGCCTGTCACTCAGAAGCGTTCGCTATTTCATCGCCGTCGCTGAATCTGAATCGGTGACGCGTGTGCTCGAATGTGGGGGCAACCGCAAAACCCATCGCTACAACGTTATTTGGTCTCAACAATCCGCGCCTCCATCCGACATAACCGGCGGTTCATCCGCGTGACTTTCCAACTTGCGCAGCCAGTCGGCGATCGCCTTGCCGGTCCAGACGGGGTCGTCGTGAGGCAGATCGTGACCCGCCCACGCATGCACAGCTTGAGCCGTTCCCCAACGAGCCGCTATGCGGGTTGAGCAGACGCAATCCACCAGCCGGTCCTCCCTCGATGAAAGCAGCAGCGTGGGGCACGCGGGCGCGTGACTAGCTGCGCGAAAGCGCGCCGCTGCCCACAGTTGGCGAAGCCCATTCGCCGCGCTCACCGGCGCGCTTTGCCTGATCGCGGCCCATGCAGCGATGTCGGCGGACTGGGTGTCCAGCCGGTTGCACGTCAGGTCGTGGACGATCGTCTCGCACTTGATTGGATCAGCCCATGAAGCGGCCGCGCGCACGAGCGCAGGCCATGCTCCTCGTCGAAGGCGCTCCCTCACGGCGCTGAATGGCCGCATGCTGGTATTGATGAGCACCAGCCGCTCAATCTCTTCCGGATGACGTTGTGCCCAGCCGGTCGCGACCATGCCGCCCAGCGACATGGCAACGAGCCGATACGGCGGCAACAATCCCGCATCGGCAGCGCGTGAGCGGACGAACTTCACCATGTCGGCTACATCAAGCGGGGCGCTCAGCGCGTTCTCGTGGCCGTTCCCGGGCAGGTCCAGCAGCGCGATGCTGTTTGCATCGCCATTAAGACCTGTTTCAACGCGCAGCTGCTCGGGAAACGATTCCCAGTGACGACCCTCGCGCGTAAGTCCGCGCAGCAAGATCCATGTGCTCATCGTGAGGATTTTCTCTGCCAGTGTTCCACGGCACGCTCAAGAACCTGTTTTCTCACATCGCCTTTGGGGAGCCATCTATTCGATGCAAACGCCGCTCGGGTCAGGAAGTCCAGGAAGTTGGCGTGACGGCGCAACACTCGTTCAACCCGGTGCGCCTTGACCGGGTTGAACATGCCGAGGCGGGAAAAGATCTGGCTGGGATTTTTCCTGATCCAGCGCCATGAACCCAGCTCCAGGGTCATTGGGAGGAATACGTTGGGCGCGGGCGTCTGGTCGTAGGCACAGTCCCAGAGGTCGCCATGAAGCAGGTATTGATGGCTTTGCGGTTCGAACGCGTAGCCGTGATGCGGATAGGCTTGTTCGAACATGGTCTTGAGCTGATACATCTCAGGGAGATGGGGCATTTGCTGTTTGGTTCGCGCGTAAGGGAACCAGATGCTGTCGTCCCAGCCGTAACCTGAATGACAGTCGAGTGCAAGGCTCAGCGGGCGGCTCATGAGCTCCTGCTTCACGACATCGAGCAACGCAGCGCTTTCGAGTTCCAAAGAGCCTTGGGACGGACCGCGATACCACGGCAACCACGAACCAATACGCTGGCCGCCCGCGAGGAAGGGGACGCGCCCTTCAGCGCTTTGCGGGCCATTGCGCATCAGGTCGACACCGTTTGGATTCGAGCGGGTTTGCGCCCACATGCCACCGGGATTCACGATGGGCATGAAAACAAGCCGCACCGAGCGCAATTGTTCGTGCAGCAGTTCGTCCCATTCAAGACGGCGTAGCAGCGCGCGCATGTAGTCGAGGATCAACTGCGTGCCGATGCGTTCCAATCCGTGCACGCCGCCAAAGAAACCAATGGCGGGCGCTTCGGGATCGTTCGATCCGATGGCCGCGGTAAGGATCGGGAAGGAGTGTGCCCCGGCGCGTACTTCGCCCACCGTGCGGGATTCGAAGCGCGCGCCGCCGGCCGCCAGGATGGCATTGAGGTCATCGAACTCCGCAAAGCTTGCGGAGGCTACGCTTAATGGTCTCATGCCCACGGCCTGTTTTTCGATGCGTCCTGATGTGGCCGGAAACAGGAATGGCCGCCTCGGGACGCCTGGTACGCTCAGGACTTGCCTGGCCTTCCCGTTTTGACTGTCTCGACAGCGGCGACAGCCGCAGTGAGTTGCTCGATGTTAGCGCGCTCAAGTATGAGCAATCCCGCCCGCAAGAGCTCGCCTTTTTTGACGTGCACGCCGTTGGCGAGACATTTTTGCTTCAACAAGCCGATTTTGTCGTAATCGGACTTCGGCATCGTAAAGCTGTCACGCACAACCTTCTCTTTTTTCGGGCGTTTGACTTTTTCTTCGGCAGCGACGGACTCGACAGGTGCCGCTTTAGCCTTCGATTTGGCGGGCGCTTGCGCTGCCTTGCCTTGGGCTTCCTTTGCCGCCTCGACCACCGGTTTTGCAGTCGACTTGCGTTTGCTTACTGTCGGCTCGGCAGCAGCCGTTTCCGCGGTCTTGGGGAAATGAAACGCCTTCTTGCTAGGGGCCTTCGTAGCGGGTCCGGGCATGGAGTCTCCAATTAAGTAAAGGTATAAACAGTATATACGCTTTTTGAGGTGCCCCGCGCGAGGGTTATAGAAGGGCGGATCTATACGCGGTTTGCTCGGTCCGCTGGCACAAAACAAACGCCAACGCCCGTCTTAGCGGACAGCAATCACGAACAATCGTGGAAACGGCAACAGCACCGTCCCGTCCGCTAAAGCGGGATAAGCCAGCTCGACCTCTGCTTTATAACGCGCCAAAAACGCCAGCCGTTCGTCTTCAGTAAGCGGTTCCAAAAACGGCCGCAAGCCGCTTCCCTTGAACCACTCGACGACCGCTTCAGCGCCACCCGCCAGCGCATGATGGTAAGTAGTCCGCCAGACATCCGGTTTCGCACCGCAGGAACGAAGCAGTTCGAAATACCACGCGGGACTGGCCATTGGCGTCCGGGCCTTTGCAACCTCGGACAGCTTGCCGGCCCAAGGGCCATCGGCCGCAACCTCACGCATCAGCCGATGTGCCGGCTCCTCGAGATTGTCCGGCATCTGAACCGCGAGACTGCCGCCAGGTGAAAGCTTCGCGACCAGGGCGGGAAACAAGTTGGCGTGATCGGGCAACCACTGGAATACCGCGTTCGCGAGGATCACATCGAACGGGCCGGGTGCGTTCCACGCCTTGATATCGGCGATCTCGAAGTGAACCTGCGGCAGCCGTTTGCGAGCGGCTTCGATCATGTCCGGTGAGCTGTCGAATCCGCTCGCTGTCGCGTCAGGAAAGCGCGCCCTGAGTGCTTCGGTCGAATTGCCGGGACCACATCCTACGTCAACGACCGTGCGCGCGTCGATGTCCGGAACGGCAGCGAGCAGATCGCGGATGGGACGATTACGCTCGTTTTCAAAGGTTACATATTGCTTGGCAGACCAGCTCATTGTGAAATTCCTCAATAGATGAATGACGGTGCAGCGCGGGTTTAACGGGCTTCGAAGACCGCGGGTGCCAGTGTCCAAGCGTCGACTCGATTTGACTAAGGTACCGCATGAGGCCAACCGGTTGCAGGTTCTGACGCAGATGAACAAGCGTTGCCGGTCATAAAACCACGGGCGATGGCGTAAGGATTGCAAGCCGTCGATTGCCCGTCTTTCGCCTCGCCCTGTCAAGGAAGCAATGTCTCACGCGGGCGACTTACCGTCAGAAAGCCAGCACTCCGCACTAAGCCGCCGATTTATGCAGCACGTTCAGTGCGGATCCCGCGCGGAACCACTGCAACTGGGCGTCGCTGTACGAGTGCTTGAGCCACAGGATTTCGCTACGGCCATCGACGTGGTTGATACGGCACTCGACCGGGTCTCCCGGTGCCAGACGGTCAAGCCCTACCAGGTCGAGCTGGTCATCGGACAGGACCCGGTCGTAGTCCTCCGGATCGACAAATGTCAGTGCGAGCAGGCCTTGCTTCTTCAGGTTCGACTCATGAATGCGAGCGAAGCTGCGGGTTGAGCGACATGGCCGGGCACACATTTACAACTTGGTCTCTTGGAGTTGGACGGTTATACCTCGGTCCACCTCCCGCATTCTGCGACCTCGTTTCGGGTTAGGTTGGCGAAGTGGTTCGTCATGCATACAAATTCGGCGGAAGGTTGTCTGCGGATAGCGCGGGATGAACCTTGGGCAGGTTCAATCACTGGTGGCGAAGCGTGTCAGAACCTGAGTTCGGAGAAGGAGGGGTTCACACATCGGTGGTTCTGGCGAGCACCGTGCTTTTGGGGCACCTATGAATCAAAACCGCACGCTGTGGACACTTAGGGTAGAGCGGTTAAAGCGTTTTCCTTGCTTCGTTTCTTTGTCGCTAAGGACCAAGAAATGACGTGCCGCCACGCACAGTGGCTAACAGTGATAAAGAGAAAATC
>NZ_LMUF01000043.1:30050-91085 GCF_009766085.1 Burkholderia sp. S171
AGCCGCTTCTCGGAAGAAGCACAAAGCAATACAGGAATGGACTTCGACGTAGGCGTCCCCGCGCCATCGGCAACACTCGACAGTGGCACAAGCGGATTCGTCTCCGGGTAATACGCACCAAGACAACCGCGCGGAATGTCATAGGGCACAAGCAGAAAGCTGTCCGCACGCCGCGTGATGCCGTCGTCCCAAACGCTCGTGATATCCACCCGTTGACCCGCTTCGAACCCCAGCATCTCAATGTCGAGTTGATTGGCGAACAATACCCGCCGCTGCCCGTACACACCACGATAGCGGTCATCGAGACCATAGATTGTCGTGTTGTACTGATCGTGTGAACGAGTGGTCATGAGCGTCATCAAGCGCTCGCCATGAAGCGTCCGTGCACGATGAATCGGCGTATCGAATTCAATGCCGTGCACAAGAAATTGCGCCTTGGCGCTCGGCGTATTCCACACTCGGTCGCGCGATGCCACGCCCAGATGAAACCCACCCGGATGCTTGAGCCGCTCGTTGTAATTTTCGAAGCCAGGAATCACTTTCTCGATGCCATCGCGAATCAGCGCATAGTCGTTCGCGTTCGCGAGCCAGTCAACCTTGGCGCTGCCGAGCGTGGCCAGCGCCATGCGCGCGACAATCGCAATCTCGGACAACAAATTCGGCGAAGCCGGGCGGTTCATGCCGTACGAAATGTGCACCATGCTCATGGAGTCTTCCACGCTCACGCCTTGCGCCACGCCGTTCTGCGTGTCGATTTCAGTGCGGCCGAGCGTGGGCAGGATCAGCGCGTCGCGGCCATGAATCAGGTGGCTGCGGTTCAGCTTGGTCGTGATATGCACGGTCAGGTCGCACGAACGCATCGCTTCCCATACGCGTGGCGTATCGGGGGTCGCAATCGAAAAATTGCCGCCCAACCCGATGAACACTTTGAGCTTGCCGGCAAGCATTGCTTCGATTGAACCCACGACGTCGTAGCCATGTTCGCGCGGCGGCTCGAAGTCGTACGCGGCACCGAGCCGGTCGAGAAACGCTTGCGTCGGCTGCTCTTCAATCCCAACCGTGCGGTCTCCCTGCACATTCGAATGCCCGCGCACCGGGCACAGTCCCGCACCCAGCCGGCCGATGTTCCCGCGCATCATCATCAGGTTCGACAGGAGCTGCACGGTAGGCACGGAGTTCTTGTGCTGCGTAAGGCCCATACCCCATGTCGAGATGACGGCGCGGCCGCGTGCGTAGATATCGGCGAGTTGCAGGACTTCATCTTTCGGCACGCCCAATTCCGCGACAATCGCATCCCAGCTTTCGGCGCGCAGGTCCTCGGCGAAGGCGTCGAAACCAACCGTATGCTCAGCGATGAACGCGATATCGAGCACGCGCGGCAAGCCTTGCGCGAGCGCCGAATCGTCCAGTTCGATCACGCGTTTCGCCACGCCTTTGATCAACGCAAAATCCCCGCCAATCTTCGGCCGGATGAACACCGAACTGATTTTCGTGCTGCCGCCGGTGAGCATCTCGACCGGATGCTGCGGACTCGCGAAGCGTTCGAGACCGCGTTCACGCAGCGGGTTGATCGAGACGATGGTGGCGCCGCGTTTCGCGCAATCGCGCAGTTCTCCCAGCATCCGCGGGTGGTTTGTCGCCGGATTCTGGCCGAAGAGCAGCAGGGTGTCAGCGTGTTCGAAATCCTCGAGCGTCACGGTGCCCTTGCCCACGCCGACGGTTCCCGGCAAACCCCGGCTCGTGGCTTCGTGGCACATGTTCGAGCAGTCGGGGAAGTTGTTGGTACCGTACATGCGCACGAACAACTGGTACAGGAACGCGGCTTCGTTGCTCGCACGCCCCGACGTATAAAACGCGGCGCGATCGGGGTTATCGAGGCGATTCAGGTGGTCCGCGATCAGCGCAAACGCGTCATCCCACGCAATGGGCACGTAGCGGTCCCGGGCGGCATCGTAGACCAGCGGATCGGTCAGGCGGCCATGCTGTTCAAGCTCGTAGTCCGACTGCGCCATCAACTGTTCAACGGTATGTTCTTCGAAAAACGCCGGCGTGACCCGCTTGCTGGTGGACTCGGCGGCCACGGCCTTTACACCGTTTTCGCAGAATTCGAACGTGGAAGCGTGCTCGCGATCCGGCCAGGCGCAACCGGGGCAATCGAAACCGTCGGGCTGGTTCTGCCCAAACAGCGTGCGGTAATTCCCGCCCGACACCTTTTCCTTGAGCAGATTGAGGGCGACATATTTCAACGCGCCCCAGCCCGCTGCGGGGTGCGTGTACGGTTCAATGCGTGGTTCGGGTTTTTTCACAATGCCTGCCGCGAATTCATGAGGGTTTTCACCAATGACTCAAGGCTACTGTGTTCCGAAAATGGCGCGGTATACAGAAAAATAGATAGACGAGGAGTACAGTTTGGGGCTTGCCGGGCTCGGCCAACCCCTTTTGCTCATTCACCTACCGTGACGCTCTACGAAAAACTGGCGGCCGAGATCGAAGAAGCTGTACGGCGCGGCGTGTTTGCCGTGGGCGAGCGAGTGCCCTCGGTGCGGCAGGCAAGCGCCCAGCACGGCGTCAGTATCAAGACTGTTCTGCATGCATACGCGCTGCTGGAGAGCCGGGGCATGCTGGAAACCCGGCCGCAGTCGGGCTACTTCGTGCGCGAACTGCCTGCGCCGCAAGCGGTCAGCCAGACCGCCTCGCAACCACCGCCGGTTGCATCGAAAGTCGATGTCAGCCGCCTCGTGCTGTCCACGCTTCGCTCCATCCGCTCGCAGGACGCCACGCCGCTCGGGTCACCGTATCCAGACCCATCGCTATTTCCGTGGCGTCGTATCAACCAGTTGGCAAACGCCATTGCACGACGGCATTCAAGCTGGAACCTGATGGACGACCTCCCGCCCGGCAACCCCGAACTGATCCGCCAGATCGCGCGGCGTTACGCGGAAAACGGCGTGCCTGTCGACCCTGACGAGATCGTCATCACTATGGGCGCCACCGAGGCCATCAACCTGAGCCTGCAGGCGGTGGCGAAGCCGGGCGACACCGTCGCGGTCGAATCGCCGACTTATTACGCGATGCTCCACGCGATCGAGCGCCTCGGCATGCGGGCGATCGAAGTGCCGACGCATCCGGCCGAAGGTATCGACATCGACGCACTCGCGATCATCATCCGTGAACACCGGATTGCCGCTTGCATGGTCATGCCGAACTTCCAGAATCCCTTGGGCTTTGTCATGTCGGACGCGAACAAGGAACGGCTTGTCGGCCTGCTCGCCGCGCACGAAATTCCGGTGATCGAAAACGATGTGTACCAGGAGTTGTACTACGGCGAAGCCCGTCCGTCGGCGCTTAAGAACTTCGATAAAAAGGGCTTGGTGCTGCATTGCGCATCGTTTTCGAAGAGCCTGACGGCGTCTTACCGGATTGGCTGGGCGATGCCCGGGCGCTACCGCCAAGAGGTGGAAAAACTCAAGTTCCTGAATACGCTGACCACGCCTTCGGTGCCGCAGGTCGCGGTGGCCGACTACCTTCGGCAGGGCGGTTATGACCGTCATCTGCGGCATGTGCGCAAGGTGTACCGGCAGCAGGCACGGCTCATGATCGCGATGGTCGCGCGGTTTTTTCCCGCCGGCACGCAAACGTCCACGCCCATGGGAGGTTATGTGCTGTGGGTCCAATTACCTGGCAATGTCGACTCCATGGCGCTCTATGAAACCGCGCTCGCGCTCGGGATCACGATCGGACCGGGCACGATGTTTTCATCGCGCGATGCCTTCCGTCATTTCATCCGGCTCAACTACAGTTATCCCTGGAGCGCGCAGACGGAAGCGGCATTGAAGACGCTCGGCGAATTAGTCGCCGGCATGGCGCGCGGGAAAATCAGAGACTAGAGACAGGGACAAAACATGAATGATGAGATTGACCCGGCACTGATCGCGATCCTTGCGCAGTTATGGCGGGCGGCGCAGGAGACACCGGAGCGGGCGTGGTCGCTCGCGAAGTTATCGAAGCAATCGGGCGTGCCGATGAGCAGCCTGATTCGTCACCTGACCGCGCTGTCCGACGCGGCGTTGCTCGCCCCGGCCAATCCGGGTGACTCGAATGACTCGAATGACTCGAATGCCAATGCTGAAAATAAGGCGAATACGCCCACGGCCGCGCTGAGCGAGGCGGGCCGCGAGCTATGCGCGCAATTATTCGCCCAAACACCTCCGGAGATCGACAAATCTTGAACGATCGTGCGTTTGCCTGAGTGCTATTGGCTGGTCATTGGCGATCGCTCGCAATTTCACGCGAGTTATTGCGATTCCGGCGGTGTAAATGGCAAGCCGTTGTAAGGAATATCGAATTATTTCGTGCGCCACTCGATTAAGGAAAAAACACTCAAGAATGCGCATTCGTGGGTAGGAACTATCAATTTTTTCCGAATGCTCGTATCGGTGATGTTATTTTTACCGAAATCTCAAGTATCGGAGAAACGCCTTGCACTGATCTCTCGAAAAATTACTGATTTAATTCAATAACTTAGAAAATTTCCCCTATTCCTCAGATGTTTTAAGACAAAACGGAAAATTGAAAGGTTGTTTCAGGAAGTCGCGAATGCTCCGTAATCGTGTTCATCGTTGATCACACTGGAGAGCATGAGATGAATTTGAGTAACTTCAAGATAGGCACCCGGCTTGGCGCGGGGTTCGCGGCGATTCTGCTGCTGTTATGTGCGGTTGGCGGGTTGACGCTGTGGCAGGCGTCCCATATCTACGCGGGCACGCTCGAACTGGGCAACAACCGGCTGCCAAGTGTCCAGGCTGCCGGCAAAATGCAGGCGTATGCCAACAATGCGCGCCGTACGACGTTGCGCGCGATCCTGGCGACCGATCCCAAGGAAAAGCAGGAACAGCGCGCGTCGCACGACGCTTCTGTCGTCAAGCTTCAGGAGGTTTTCACGAAATACGAGAAGCTCGTGTCTTCGCCTGAAGAGCAACAACTCTTCGACAACATCAAAAGCGCGTGGGCGCGCTATGCGGCTCTCGACGCGAAACTGCTCGACCTGTCCGACAAGGGTGAAACCGGATTCAATGACGCCCGTGCGCTGTCGAGTGGCGAAGCCGGCACCGCGTTCACCGACATGCTCAAGCTGATTGAAACGGATATCGAACTCAACCGTACTGGCGCGGAGGAGGAAGTCGCGCGCGCGGCATCGACTTATGACAACGCCATCGTGAGCACGGGCTTGCTGATCGCTGTTGCAGTGTTCGCCGGCATTGCAATCGGCTGGCTGATTACACGCTCCATTACCACGCCGATCGGACGCGCTGTCGTGATTGCCGAGACCGTCGCTCGGGGTGACCTGACCGCGGAGATCGAAGTATCGGGCAAGGACGAAGCCAGTCAGTTGCTGGCGGCCATGCGTCACATGAACGAGCGTCTGGTCGATGTAGTGGGCCGGGTCCGCAACAGCAGCGACAGCATTGCGACCGGCTCTGCGGAGATTGCAGCAGGCAATACGGATCTTAGCCAGCGCACGGAAGAGCAGGCGGCTTCGCTGGAAGAAACCGCGGCGAGCATGGAGCAACTGACCGCGACCGTGAAGCAGAACGCGGAGAACGCGCTGCAAGGCAATTCGCTGGCGGCGAACGCGTCGGAGACGGCCGTGCGCGGTGGCGAAGTCGTCAATCGCGTGGTCCAGACGATGAGCGAAATTTCCAGCAGCTCGGAACAGGTGGCCCAGATCATCACGGTGATCGAGGGCATTGCGTTCCAGACGAACATTCTTGCGCTGAACGCGGCAGTTGAAGCGGCGCGCGCCGGTGAGCAAGGCCGCGGGTTTGCGGTGGTGGCAGGCGAAGTGCGGACGCTGGCTCAACGCAGCGCGTCGGCGGCGAAGGAGATCAAGGACCTGATCAGCGCGTCCGTGCAGCGCGTGCAGGTCGGCACGCAGTTGGTTGACGAAGCCGGACGCACGATGGGTGAAGTGGTTCAGTCGGTCAAGCGCGTCACGGACCTGATGGGTGAGATCAGTGCGGCGTCGGGTGAACAGCATACGGGCATCGAGCAGGTCAATCAGGCAGTCATGCAGATGGATGAAGTGACGCAGCAGAACGCGGCGCTGGTTGAAGAAGCATCCGCCGCCGCGCAGTCGATGGCCGCTCAGTCGGGCACCTTGCGCGAGCTCGTGTCGGTCTTCCGGATCAGTGCTTCGGATCCGGTTGTACAGACCTTCACGCCGGCAAAAGCGGCCCCTGCGGTCAGCCGTCCGACGAGCAAGATGAAACCCGCGAAACGGGCGGCTGCTGCGCCCCGGATCGCGCCGGTGGTGGGCAAGGATCCGGAATGGCAGACCTTCTGATCGCTTGAGGTTTGAAGCTGGAAGTTAGAAAGCTGAAGGTTGAAAAGTGAAGCTTGAAGTCAAGCCGGCTGCAACGGACTGTGAAGTCCCTTGCAGCCGGCTTGATGCATTTGAGTGTGAGCAGCAGCCCAGTTTGATCAGTAAGCGCCCATGTAGTCGCGCTTGCCGATATCCACGCCGTTGTGGCGCAGGATTGCATACGCGGTCGTCACGTGGAAGAAGAACTGGGGCAGTCCGTAGTGTTGCAGATAGGCGCTGCCGGCCAGCTTCTTCTCTTTCGGCGTACCCGGGCGCAGCACGATTTCCTTGTTTTCGCTGCCTTCGAATTGCGTGGCGTCAAACGTGCCGATGTAAGCCAGAGCCTTGGCCACCAGTGCTTGCAGATCGGCGAACGTGACTTCGGTATCGGCCCACGACGGCACGTCCACACCGGCGAGACGCGAGGTCACGCCCTTGGTGAAGTCAGCGGCGATCTGTACCTGGCGCACCAGCGGGAACATGTCCGGGAACAGACGTGCTTGCAGCAGCGCGTTCGGGTCGATGTTCTTTTCGGTGGCGTGCGTTTCCGCTTTCTTGAGCACGTCGGAGAGGGCGGTCAGCATCTGCTTGAAAACCGGGACGGACGTGCTGTACATGGAGATGGTCATGATCACTCTTTCAGTCGATGTGGGGTGCCGGCGCGAATAACGCTGCGCCGGGTTGTTTATCTTGTTTGATCTCGGGACATGTCCGGGCAGTTGAGTGAACCCGCTATGAGCCGGCTTTGAACCCGCCTGCCACGCGTCCGCCCATGCTGCTTGTCCCAGGAGGGCGGGAATCGCGTCAGGGCAAACCCTGCAGCAGTCGAGGCGCTTCACCTGGCCCGGTATCGCTGCACCGCAGCGATACGACCGGCCGGACCTTTTCCTTTGATCCGGCATGCCCGGTACCGCGCAAGATTATAAGCGCGCCGCGGCAAATGCCTGGTGCGCGGGCTTTATCGTGTGTGGGTAGGCGTTGAACCCCGTATCGGGGTGGCCATTGAGAGAGGAGACACCCGCCTTGACAGTGTTCGCGCGGACGTTTGGTGTAATGTCTGCGTCGCGCGGTTCGCCCGCTTTTGGACGGAACCGGCTGACGACACTGTTTGCCGAACAAGGGTCAGCGGCCATGCCGCCGGTTCCGCTCGATTTTTACTTGGTCAGGAGGAAATGCATGACTATTCGATGGAACCTGCTGGGGATCATCTTGTCGCTGTCGGTAGCCAGCAGCGCCGCCGATGCTCAGAAGCTCGACTGCAAGAACGCTTCTGATCAGTTGACTCTCAACGAATGCGCCGACAAGGACTTCAAGGCATCCGATGCGAAGCTGAACGAGGTCTATCGAGCGCTGTCGGCGAAAACCAGCCAGCAGGGGAAGACGAGCCTGCAAAATGCGCAGCGCGCATGGCTGGTTTACCGTGACGCACAGTGCCGGTTCGAGACCCTGGGTACGATTCACGGCAGCATTCACCCCATGGTCTCTGCGTCGTGCATGGACAAACTTACGCAGGCACAGACCAAGCTGCTCGGCGCGCAATTGCACTGCGAAGAAGGGGATTTGTCATGCGGCGGCCAATAGTCCCATTTAGTCTTATAGCCTGGTAGTCCGATCACAAAAGGGCGCTCCTCTAGCCCGGCAGCAAGGTAATCCCGAAGCGCGGCGCAGCTTCCCGCATGCGTCCGATATCTTCCGGCCGCGGCGCAACGGGCGTGACGGGGCCGGCTTGGACGTCGGCGCAAGCGTCGACGAAGTCATCGAATCCGGCGGGCGTGCAGATGATCAAATACCTTGAAACCAGCTCCGTATTATTAGCGAGCCGATGCGCCACGTTGCGCGGCAGCAAAGCTGTCTCGCCTGCGCGCACGCTGACGAGCTGTCCATCGACTGTTACGTCGACAACACCCTCAAGAACGACGATGGTTTCCTCTTCGCGCTCATGCACGTGCAGCGGCGTGGCCCGGTTCGGCGGTCCGAAAAACTCCATCATGCAGAAAGCACCGCCCGTCTCCTTTCCCGACATCAGCAACCGCACCCGCGTACCGGCAAAATTGTATTCAGGCGGCTCGATATTCAATACAAACATTGCATTCCTCGACAAGATCATGTGGCTTGGGGTGTTCACTATAAGTCGCAAGCCTTTCGAGAAAAAGATGCGTCGATGCCGTAACATTCACGGCAACATACCGTGAATCGATCATGAAAAATCTCAAGCAATTTATGAGCTTCGCCGCCGTGGCGAGAAACAAAAGCTTCGCAGCGGCCGCCCGTGAACTCGGTCTCGCCCCTTCGTCGGTCGCCAAGAGCGTGGCGCGTCTGGAGAGCGATCTTGGCGTGAGGTTGTTTCATCGAACGACTCGCGCAGTCCGGCTCACGGCGGAAGGCGATGCCCTTTTCGCGAAGTGCGCACGGGTCCTGGAAGAGATCGACTCGCTGGAGTTATCGACAACACGCTCGGCCGAAGCGCCGTCAGGCACGTTGCGCGTGGGTGCGCCCATAGGCTACGGAACACGCAAGATTGTCCCCATATTGAACCGCCTGCTGGCAGCTCACCCCGCGCTCAACGTCGACATGCGTTTGACGGACGAGCGAGTCAACCTGGTGAGTGAGGGCCTGGACGCGGTGATACGCATTGGTTCACTCGATGACTCCGGTCTGGTTGCGCGCCGGTTCGACCAACAGCATCTCGTGCTGTGCGCCAGTCCCGACTATATAAAACGCCATGGCGCGTTGAACGCTGTTGAGGAAGTCGAGGGGCGATCGGTCATTATGTTTCGGATGCCTACATCTGGCCGGGAGCGCCCGCTGGAGTTCGTGGATGGAGGAGAAAAGATTCAATTGCGGCCGCGATCACGCTTTGCGCTAAGTCACGGAGACGCCATGGTGGAAGCGGTATTGCAGGGCGCCGGCATCGCGCAGGTGCCTGAACACATGGTGACGCATCACATCAGGCAGGGAACGCTGGTCGAGTTGTTGCGCGAATGCCGTCCCGCTCCTTTACCGGTCAGCGTGTTGACGCCCAGCGCGCGAATGATGCCGGCCAGAGTGCGTTCTTTCATCGATGCGCTGCTGGACGAAAAAATGCTGGATTGAGCGCACACCGCGCCTTTGCAGGAAGCGGGGTGCATTAACCGGTTAACCAATGATCGTCGATTAGCGCTCAACGTCGAAAAACGGCCAACATCGAAACGGCGGACAGCACGCATCCCTCGAAGCGTTTTTAAGCTTCGATTTCCCCGATTGCCAATCCAGTGCCAATCCAATGCCGTTCGATAAGCGAAGGATTTACGCAGTCTTACGCGGGTACGTCCGCGGTAACTTTTGAATAGTCGCAAAAGTCCCGGAAATCGTTCGCTAATATCTGCAATAGCGCGGTGCCTTTACGTCCGGTGGTGCGATAAAGTTCGCCATCGCGACGGCCTGCCTCCATGCCTTTGCTGAAAGCTTCCGAGTTCACGATCGCGCTGTCGATCGATTGAGTGAACGATGCCGGACTGTCAGGAAAAATCAAGGTAACGACAAGCCCCGTGGCCGCGAGCGGAACATCGGAGTCGTCAATTTGCCACGCCGCGCAGATTGGCAGGCAAAATCCCTGAAGATAGCCAATCAGCTTCGCTTCCAGGTCAGCGGGCAGGGCACGGTAAGTGAGTTCTGAACGTGCAATGGTGGGCAGGGTGAGAGCCGCGACAATGGCGGCAACCTTGCGCGCCGTTGTCAGTTCCCTGGTTTCTTGCGTCACTTCATGGACTTGATATAGCGGTTGAAACATCGACGCCTCCTTATGAGCCTGGTTTTCCACGAAAACACCGGGTACGGGTTTGATGGAATATGATTCGTAACGCGGGAAACAGCGGTGGGGTGGCACATTCTCCGTTGGAAACCCGCCCGCCAATAATGGCGCGTGCATTACGGCATGGCAAATGACCCGCCGAGCCGGTAGTTAGTGGTATTACTGATAGTGATGTGCACAGTGAAGCGTGTAATGAACCGGTAGTGATGCCATTTCGAATGGAGGTTGGGCGACGGGATGTCGGTCGGACATTAGTTGAACGTGATGAACGTGAGATCCACGGATGCATCGAGGCTGATCCGTCGGAACCAGGGACCAGAACCGTGTCCTCTACCAAGTCGGGAAGACCGCAACCACAATGACAAAAGCAGAGCAATCCAGCTGCGTAGGTGTCGTGAACCGCATCAAGCGCGGGCTGTCGACGTCCGTTGCTGTCGCTTCGTGTGGCGTTTTTATTGCAGTTGTCATGGTGGGCCTGTGCGGTGTGGTCCTTTATCAGAGTCGCCAGGATGCGCTGGACCATACTCGCGACACTTTGCGCGATATCGCCGTCATTGCACAGCGCGATATCGAACGCAATCTCGAACTTTACGAGCTGTCGCTGCAAGCCGTGGTCGACGGGCTTCAAGAAGCGGACGTGATGGCATTACCGCCCCATTTGCGGCGGGAAGTGCTCTTCGACCGTGCAGCCAGCGCGAAATATCTCGGCTCCATGCTGGTGATGGATGCGCTTGGCAACGTTGTCATGGATTCCGGCGGCGACACGCCAAGAACCGGTAATTTCAGCGACAGGCCGTATTTCACGGTTCAACGCGACAATCCCCAGGCAGGTCTCTACATAAGCGATCCTTACTTGTCTCGCCTGCGCAACGGCACGCCGAGCATTGGCCTGAGCAGACGGCTTTCCAACCCGGACGGATCGTTTGCGGGGATCGTGCTTCTGGCCGTGAATATTGCGTATTTCCACGACCTGTTCACCGGTTTGGCGCTGGGCCCGCATGGCTCGCTGTCGCTGATCGGGAGAGACGGTTCCATGCTCATGCGGCAGCCGTACGATCCCAAGGTGATCGGACGAAACATCAAGAACGCCGCTACGTTCAAGCAGTTTCTAATGGCGCCGGAGGGCAGCTTCAGCGAGAAGTCGTCAATCGATGGCAATCGCCGGCTGTATTGGTTTGCCAACTTCCCGCGCGCGCCGCTCATCATCATGGCGGCGGCGTCCGAAGAGGATATCTACGCTTCATGGCGGCGCCGGGCCCTCACGATCGGGTCGCTGATGGCCGTGTTCGGCGTGGCGTTCATCGCACTCTCCGTTCTGCTCGGAATGCAGTTGCGGCGGCGCATGCGGGCTGAGTCCGCGCTGGAATTGCTCGCCAGAACAGACGGCTTGACCGGGTTGAACAACCGCCGCAGTCTGGGTGAAATACTGGAACTCGAGTGGCGTCGCGCGAAACGATCGCAGAGTGTGCTGTCGCTGTTGTTTGTTGATATCGATCGATTCAAGGCTTACAACGACACCTACGGCCATCAGGCCGGCGACGATACCCTGGCGGCGGTCGCGCGCTGTATTGCCGACAACATCCGGCGTCCGGCTGACAGTGCGGCACGCTATGGGGGAGAGGAGTTTATTGTTGTGCTTCCCGATACATCGGCGCTCGGCGCCTCGCTGATCGCGGAGAAGATTCGGTCGGCCATTTGTGCATGCCATATCGAGCACGCGGGCAGCGAGTTTGGATGCGTGACGGCCAGTATTGGCGCGGTGAGCCGTGAACCGCAGATGGACGACGATCTGACGACCGTGATCAAAGCCGCCGATGAAGCCTTGTACTACGCCAAGGCGACCGGCCGGAACAAGGTGTCGACCGCTGAGTCCGTGTCTGAGTCCGAGGTGTGATGCGTGCGGTGTGTGCGTGCGATCCTGGCGGGCAGGTCAGTGCGCAGGAAATCAATCCAGGTTCGCGTCTATGCATCGATGAGCGACCCTTCCTAGGGATTACTGGAACATAACCGCGTCATCCCTTAAGGCGTATGGACATCCGGGGCGAACCCTGTCAAAGTCGCTCCTCCGCGCACCTGTGGCACCCTCTCGCGGTTCGGAACGCGCGCTCAGGCACAGCCAGGATATTCTTGTCAGGAGCACGAAATGACCCCGCGTCAACCAGTCGATATTGCCCGCATTCTGTTCGTTATTGTCATCCTGTCCGCGTTGACAATCGGCAGCCTCTATATCCTGCGGCCGTTTATTCCGGGGCTTATCTGGGCAACGACCATTGTGGTTGCCACTTGGCCCGTGATGCTCGCGGTGCAGCGTCGCGTCGGTAATCGCCGATGGATAGCAACCGTGGTGATGCTGATCATCCTGCTGCTCGTGATTGCCCTGCCGCTCTACGAGGCCATCTCAACGCTGGCCTTGCACGCGGCCGACATCATGGGAACCATCAAGCTCTTGCCCAGCTACGCACTGGCCCCACCGCCTAGCTGGGTCGGTGAGATTCCACTGGCCGGGCAGCGCATCGCCCATGAGTGGCAGACCCTGTCCGACGCCGGGCCGGGCGGCATTTTGGCAAAGGTGGAACCGTATCTGACGATTGTTGCGCGCTGGATGCTTGGGCATGCGGCGGCTGTGGGCGTGTTCGTGATTCACATGTTCGTCACGATCATCATCGCGGGCATTCTGTATAGCCAGGGTGAAGCAGCGGGCCGCTTCGTTACGCGCTTCGCAACCCGGCTTGCCGCCCAGCGTGGCGCGGCGGCGGTCAAGCTGGCGGGACTGGCGATTCGCGCGGTTGCGCTCGGGATTGTCGTGACGGCGGTGGCGCAGTCCGCGCTGGGCGGGATCGGTTTGTGGGTGGCCGGCGTTCCTGCTGCCGGGATACTGACGGCGGTCATGCTGATGTTGTGCCTGGCACAGATCGGCCCGTTGCTGCCTTTGCTCGGCGGAGTCGCGTGGCTTTTTATGCATGACGCAACCGTCGCCGCGATTCTGCTGCTGATCTGGTCGGTGGCGGTCGCCATGCTCGACAGTTTGCTGCGGCCGGTTCTGATCAGGCGTGGCGTGAACCTTTCGATGCTGTTGATCCTGGCCGGTGTGTTGGGCGGTATGTTCGCGTTCGGAATAGTCGGGCTGTTCGTTGGTCCGGTGATTTTGGCGGTGGCGTCGACGCTCCTCGAGGCTTGGATGAGCGAACCTGTGCCAGTGGTTGTTGTCGATGTTGCGGAGGCTAATGGTGTGGCGGCCGAAAGCAATTCGAAAGAATTATCCTGACGCAGCAGGGGCGGGTGCGGGGGGCTGGGAGGTGCTTGAAATCTCAGGGTTAATGGTCGGGGTTGATGTCAGGTTCCGGGGTTAGCGGTTGGGGTCAATGCCGGGGTGGTACTTTCGGTGTTAGCGGTCGGGGTCTATGCTGAGTTGCTGCTTTCAGTGTTAGCGGTCTGCGAGAGTCGGATTTTCTCTTTATCACTGTTAGCCACTGTGCGTGGCGGCACGTCATTTCTTTGTCCAAAGCGACAAAGAAACGAAGCAAAGAAAGCGCTTTCAACCACGCTACCCTAAGTGTCCACAGCGTGCAGTTTTGATTCATAGGTGCCCCAAAAGCACGGTGCTCGCCAGAGCCCAGGATGTGTGAAACCCTCCTTCTCGCGAATCCCGACATAGACACGCTTCGCCACCAGTGCTCTCGGGCAAGCACCCTTGCCAAACAACCCGCACGGCCCCACGCGCTTTCGAGGCCCCGTTTCTTGATAGCTTGGTTGAGCGCAGCGAGCCGCAAGGCGACGCTCGCCAATCACAGCCCAATGTGTATTTACTGCTTCAATGGCTGGTAAGTCGCCTGGTAAGTCGCCTGATGAGTCGGCTGGTGAGTCGGCTGGTGAGTTACATACATGGACATTGTCGTCCGGTACGGCCTCACGCATCCGGCGGCCTTGTTCGAGTGAAGTTGGCCACTTGGTTCGGCGTGCGTACAATTCGGTGGAAGGTTGTTCGCGGATAGAGCGGGATGTCCCTTGGGCAGGTTCAATCACTGGTGGCGAAGCGTGTCAGAACCCGGGTTCGGAGAAAGAGGGTTTCACACGTTCGTGGCTCTGGCGAGCACCGTGCTTTTGGGGCACCTATGAATGAAAACTGCACGCTGTGGACACTTAGGGTAGTGCGGTTAAAGCGTTTTCTTTGCTTCGTTTCTTTGTCGCTTTGGACAAAGAAATGACGTGCCGCCACGCACAGTGGCTAACAGTGATAAAGAGAAAATCCGACTCAAGCAGACCACTAAGGCCGAAAGCACCAACCCGGATTGACCCAGCCCGCCAACGCTAGACCCTAGCACCCCGGCACAAACTCCAACCCCAACCCCGAGTGCGAACGACCTCCCTCCACGATCATCGCGAGTGCCCTAGCCGCGCCTTTGTCGCGTGAATTTCCGCTTGCAGCTCATCTATGCGCTGCAACAACGACAGCGCCAGCGCAAGACCTCGCCGGTCGAGTTCGAAATCGTCGCGCAGCCGTCGTGCCGTCTTCACGGTGACCACATAACTGAGCTGGAACATGCGCGTGGGCGTACCAGTGTCCACCGGCTTGATGACATCGGTATCAATGAGGTCTTCAATTTCCTCAATCGATAACCCCGAGACTTCCGCCAGATATTCAACCTGGCAAACGTCCACGTCGTTAAGCCAGACCGACTCGCTGAATGGTGTGCTCATGGCCGTGCTCCTTACGCGAAATGTTGGCGCGGGTTGAAGTTCGATGCCGCCGCCAGTTGCTCCAGCAGCTCGTGTTCACGAGCGCTTACCGTCTTCGGCACGTCTATCCTGACCACGGCATACAACGCCCCGACGTTGCCATCGGCCGATGCCAGTCCGCGTTTGGCCAGCCGCAATTTCTGCCCGGCAGTCGTGCCCGGTTTCACGTTGAGCTCAACCGTGCCTGCAAGAGTCGGTACATGCACGCTCGCCCCCAACACGGCTTCCCAAGGTGCGAGCGGCAGATCGATATAGAGGTCGCGACCATCGGGCCGATAGAGCGGATGTGGCTGCAACACAAGCGACACATACAGGTCGCCAGGCCGTCCGCCATTAAAGCCCGGGCCGCCCTTGCCGGCCAGCCGCAGGCGCTGGCCGTTCGCCGCCGATTTAGGAATGGTGATTCGAAAGGTCCGCGGCACGCGACGCGCGAGGCCATTGGCGTCATACTCGGGAAGCTCCGTGCTCAGTTCGATCTCATCTCCACGATGGATCTGCTCAAGCGTTACCGGCGCTGCGATCTCATAGTCCTGCCCGGGGACAGGAAAGCTTTGTCGGCGATGACCCGCCCCGCCGACACCGCCGCCGCTACGGCCAAAGGCTGAGAAAAGATCGGCGAGGTCGACGTCGTCGAGGCCAGCGTCGCCCGTATGGAAATGTTGCTGCCAGTCCGGCGGCGGCGTAAACGATTCGCCGGCCGGATGCTTGCCGAGGTTGTCGTAGGCTTCGCGCTTTTCCGGGTCTTTCAGCGTGGCATAGGCTTCCGCGACGTCCTTGAACTTCGCCTCGCTGTCCGCTTCGGCGGAGACATCGGGATGATATTTGTGCGCGAGCTTGCGGTACGCCTTCTTGATGTCCGCCAGTGTCGCGGTGCGCTCGACTCCCAAGGCTTCGTAATAGTCCTTGAATTTCATTTGAGCCCTAAAATAAAAGTGGAACGAGTTTTCGTCTGAGCTGAGGGGGCGCGAAGGTGGGTATCGTGTTTGCCTGGTTTCGTCGGGCTGGATACATCAAGCAGTCATATCGCCTGGTAAGTTTAGGCCAAGGTAGTTCGGACAGGGAAGTGGCTAGCAAAAGGGCCAAACACAGGCCACAAGCACAGGCCGACAATGCGCGACTCTTAGCAATTCGCGCACCCGCTCAGGCACAACCAGCGCCTCGTCAGATCGAGGTGACCACCATGCCCACCGATATCACCAGCATCACCGCCGTCGCCATCCAGCCGAGCGCCCGCAACCAGCCCTTGGCCGCAAACTTTCCCATGATGTCCGGGCGGGACACTATTTTCATCATCACGAACATCACCGGCACGGCGACTACGCCGTTGAGCACCGCGCTCCAGTAGAGCGCCTTGATTGGGTTGATCGATGTGAAATTAATGACCATGCCGATCAGCGTAGCCACTGCGATGGTCGCGTAAAAGGCCTTCGCTTCCTGCATTTTGCGCGTGAAGCCCACCGGCCAGTCGCGCGCTTCACCAATCGCATACGCCGCTGATCCGGCAAGGACAGGCACGGCTAGCAGACCGGTGCCGATCAGCCCGACGGTGAAGAACAGCGCGGCGAACGGGCCGGCGATAGGCCTCAAAGCCTGGGCCGCCTGTGCCGACGTTTCAATATCGACTATACCGCCAGCATGGAGTGTCGCCGCCGTGGTCGCCAGGATGGCCAGCGCGACCAGGTTGGACAATCCCATGCCCGCAAGCGTGTCGATCTCGATACGGCGCAGCGCCTTGGGACCTTGTTCGGGTGAGTCGAAAAGATCGAGCCGCCGCGGATGCACGCGCATGTCTTCGACTTCCTCATCGGATTGCCAGAAGAACAGGTAGGGGCTGATCGTAGTGCCAAACACCGCTACGACCGCAGTGAGATACGCCGATGTCCAGACCGGACGCGGCAAGAGCAAGTTGATGGCGAGTTGACTCCAATTGACATGCGCCACCGCGAGCACGGCGAAATACGCAAACAGCGACAGCGTGAACCACTTCAGCACAGCCACGTAGCGCGTGTATTGCAGCAAGAGCTGCATCGAGACGCAGATCACCGAGAACAGCAGCACGTAGAGCCACTTGGGACCGGGCAACAAGAGCGCAAGGGCATCGGCCATGGCGCCCAGGTCCGCCCCCAGATTGACTATATTTGCTATCAGCAGGAGCGCCACGATCCACTGCAGCAGCCACGTTGAATAGTGCAGACGGAGCACGCCTGCAATGCCGTGTCCCGTCGTGCGTCCGATGCGTGCACTGATCATCTGGATGGCGACCATCAGCGGGTAGCTGAACAACAATGTCCATGAGAGACCATAGCCGAAGGCCGCGCCCACCTGACTGTAGGTGGCGATGCCGCTGGGGTCGTCGTCGGAGGCGCCGGTGATCAGGCCCGGCCCCAGCACGCCGAGCAAATGCGGTTTGGTCGGGCCGATCACCGGATCGCGGTCCTCTGCATCGTATTCCTGGGAAGGCTCGTCCATGATGGCTGGGTCGTGTCAGAAGGAGGGGACGGAGCCGTGCCCGCGGTGCCGGGCCGGTTCCGGGTGTGGTTTGTTTGAAGGTGTGCCGGCGGCGATGCTTCCTGCGGAAAGCTCCACGATCTCCGACGTGATCTCCTCTTGCCGCAGCCGGCGAAACTCGCCGGTCAATGCGTCGAGCTTGTCATGCACGTTCGTGCGTGCAGCAATCATCGCTCCCATGCGCGCTTCGTTTTCTGCGGCGAACGACAGCATGATGGCCTCGCAAAGCTGCGCGAAAATGTATTCCTCCGCAAGCTGCGATAACAGGCGCTGCGGTGGGAGACTAATGAGCGGCGGATTGCGGCGCGCGGTTGCCGATGACGTTACCGAGAAGCGCCCGTAGTCGAATGGCAACAGGGTCTGCTCCACGGTCTGGACGGTGGCCGTCGGGTTCGGCGTTGCGTAAATCACGCTCACGCGAGTCGGCCGGCTGGCCACCAGGCGCTGGAACAAGACGCCTGTGAGGCGATCGGCGAGTGCAGGCACTTCGTCGGCGTGAGTGATCATGGGCGCCGACCAACCGACATTCAACCCGCGTTCCGTCGCCGCCACGATCCCACGGTCGCCGAGCAGCAAGTATTCCGCCGATGAAGACTGAGCGTACACGGCAGCCGACGCCAGCGCTGCATCGATTACATGCTCGTTGAACGTGCCGACAAACCCCTGTTCCGCGCACAGGACGATCACCACGGACGCATCGTGCTTTGCATCCCGATCCGGGGCCGCGGTTTCGTGCGAGGTGTGATCGTCGATCAGCAGCAACGCGTCGCCAATCGCCGCGCCGACTATTCGCGCGCAGGCTCGAATGCCGTCCAGACGGCTGCGCGCTTCACGCGAGCGTGCCGCAGCGATACCACGCATTGCACCGACCACGGATTCCAGCCCGTGTACGCCGTTCATGCGCGCCTGCACTTCGCTGAGTTTGTTGCTCATGTCGAAGCGGCCTCGGGTTGGGTGTCCTGCTTGGCCTCAGCCGCAGGCGCCGCGCTTACTTGTACTGCGAGGTCGCGTACGGCGGCTACCAATCCGGTCAGTGTGGCTTCATCGAGCGTGCCTGTGGCAACTAATGCAGCGCTCGCCGCAGCGCCGCCTTGCGCATCCAGATGTCCTGCAAGACGGGTGCGAACCGTCGCAATACAACCGACCGGCTCCGCGTCAAAAACGCCGTCGGCGAGTGCGGCCAGCAGCGCGATTTCATCGACGGGGCGTAGCGGCGCAAAGCGCGGCTGCGTGATCAATGCGCGAATGCGCTCGCCGCGGACCACTTGTGCCTTCACTCGTGGCTCCATCGCGCCGCCAAAGCGTGTGAACATTTCAAGCTCAAGGAACTGCGAATAATCGAGCCGCAAACGCCCTGATACCTTGCGCAACGCAGGCAATTGCGCCTTGCCGCCCACCCGGCTCACGCTCAGGCCGACGTCCACGGCCGGGCGCTGGTTAGCGGCGAAAAGCGCGGCGTCGAGCATGATCTGCCCATCGGTGATCGAGATCAGGTTGGTGGGAATGTAAGCGGATAAATTGCCGGCATCGGTCTCCGCGACCGGCAACGCGGTGAGCGATCCGCCACCCAGTTCCTTGGATAGTTTCGCCGCGCGCTCCAGCAAGCGCGCATGCAGGTAGAAGATATCGCCGGGATACGCTTCGCGGCCGGGCGGTTCGCGCGTGAGCAGGGAGAGTTCGCGGTGTGTCGCGGCATGCTTGCTCAGGTCGTCGATCACGATGAGCGCGTGTTGCCCGCGGTCACGAAAATATTCGGCGATGGACATACCGCTGAACGGCGCGATCCATTGCAGGCCCGGCGACGCTGCCGCCGACGCGACCACGAACACGCATCGCTCGGGCGCGCCGTGGCGGCGCACGGCGTCGATGACACGCTGCACGGCCGTAGCACGCTGACCGATCGCCACATACACGCAGATCATGTCGGTGTGCTTCTGGTTCACGATCGTGTCGATGGCAATCGAGGTCTTGCCGGTCGCCCGGTCCCCGATGATCAGCTCGCGCTGGCCGCGGCCGATCGCAAACAACGCGTCGATCAGCAAGATGCCGGTGGCGACCGGTTGCGCGACCAGATCCCGGTCGATGATGGAAGGCGCCGGCCGCTCGATGGGCAAGTGCTTCTCGGCGGGCACGGGGTCGTCGTTGTCGAGTGGCCTGCCGAGCGGATCGACCACTCGCCCGAGCAGTCCGGGGCCGACCGGCACTTCTACCACTTGGCCCGTGCCGGTGACGCGGGAGCCGGCGGAAATCGCATCGCCGTCGTCGAGCAGGACCGCGCCGATAGCACCGGCGTCCAGCGTCAGTGCAAAGCCTAAGCGGCCACCCTCGAACCGCAGCAGTTCGTTCAAGCGCACGTCGGGCAGGCCCGAGACGGAGGCAATGCCGTCGGACACGTGTTCAACGCGTCCGACGGTTTCCGCTTGCGGGGCAAACTGAGCGCGGGCGAGGGCGGCGCGGTTGCTGACGAGCCAGTCGTCGTCTGCTACGTTGTCTCCTGCTTCATCTCCTGCAGCGAGGTCGGTTTGGACGGGCGTCATGAGCTGAGGAGCTCCGCTTTCAGGCCGGCGAGATCGTGACGAAAACTGTTGCGCACGAGTGCGTGCGGCGCTTCCAGTTCAAGTCCCGCGATCACGGCGGGATCGACCGTGACCTGGACCTGCAACGGATGACCGAGTGCCTGCGTGAACCCGGTTTGACATGCGGTTAGTTCACCGTCGGTGAGGACGCGTGGGACGATCAGGTGGACCGGTTCATCGATGCCGGTCAATTGTGCCCGGGTAGTCTCGGGCAGCGCGGCGAGCTCACGCGCGAGTCCACTGATGAAGCCCGCTATCCGTGCCTCGGCAGGCAAGCGATCAAGCAGCCGCGCGGTGATATCGAGGGCGAATTGCGACGCGCGATTGGAGTCGGCCGTGGCGGCCTCGCGGCGGCTGGCGTCGATCGCGGTTTGCGCGGCCGTGCGCATCTGTTCCGTGTCGGTGCGTGCCGCGTTTTCGAGCGACGTCTTGAGCTCTGCTGCTTCGGCCGTCGCCGCTTCGAGCAGATGCGCGCGTTGTGCGGCAAGCTCAGCGCTGTCAGCGGCTGCCTTCTGCTGTTCACTCAGTGCCGCGGCTTTGGCTGCGGTGGCGTCGGCCATCAGCGCCGCGGCTGCATGCTGACGCTCCGCTACGATTTTCGCCACCGGGCGAAACAGAAAGCGCGCCAGCAACCACACGAGCACCAGCGCGTTGACGGTCTGCAGCAGGAGAGTCCACCAGTCGATATGCATGATCAGCGCGCGCTCACTTTATGAACGGATTGGCGAACAACACAAGCAGCGCGATGACCAGGCAGTAGATCGCCATGGTCTCGATCATCGCCAGGCCGACGAACAGCGTGCGCGAAATCGTGCCGGCCGATTCCGGCTGCCGGGCGAGCGCGTCCATGGCGGCGGCGACCGCTCGGCCTTCGCCGAGCGCCGGTCCGATTGCACCGAACGAGACCGCGAGCGCTGCGGCGAGAATGCTCACTACCTGGATCAGATTGTTCATTGCTGGCCTGCCTCTTTGCTGGAAGTTTTTGAGGTGTTTTCGGCTAGCGCGGCGCCAATGAAGACCATCGCGAGAACCGTGAAGATGTACGCCTGCACCGCACCGGTCAGAAGATCGAGCGCCATCAACGGGATAGGGACGAGCAACCCGGCGAGCGACAGCACGATGCCGACGACGAACACACCGCTCATCACATTGCCGAACAGACGCACGACTAACGAGAAGGTCCGCGTGATCTGCTCGACCACGTTGAGCGGGATCATGATCCACGTGGGTTCGGCAAAGGTGGCGAGGTAACGGCCCAGGCCGCGCGTGCGGATGCCGTAGAAAATGGTCGCGAAGAATACGATCAAGGCCAGCGCGGCATCGGTCTCTACGTGAGCGGTGGGGGGTTCGACACCGGGCAGGAGCGACGACCAGTTACTGACCAGGATGAACAGAAAGAGCGTGCCGACCAGCGAGCGATATCGTTCAGGCTCGGCTTGCATGGTGTCGCGAATCTGGTCGTCTATGGTGCTGACCAGCAGTTCGAGAACCGTCTGCACTTTCGATGGCGTGAGCGACAAGCGGCGCGTGTACCAGGCCGCGCCGCCTGCGAGCAGGACCATGATGACCCACGTCGCCACGACCGGCGCTGATACATCGATCGGACCGATATGGAACAGTGTGGCAGTGACGAGCGGCGAGGCAATCATGGCGCGACCTGGACGCGTCGCAGGATAAAGCCACGCGCCAGCAGTAACCCGGCCGCGCCGCACAACAACGGCCACGCGCCCAGTTTCGCCAGTACACCGAATAGAACGGCCACGCCTGCGAGGCGCGAGAGTTGCAGACCGATTGCCTTGGCCGGCGTTCCGGAAATTAGCAACCGGACATTCCAGCGCAAGGTTGCGAAGTGGAGCGCACCGGCCGCGATGCCGACAAACGAGCCAATCGCGATTTGGGCGACGAGCGGGAAGTGATAAGTCATTGCCGGTCCCTCCGGGTTTGCCGATGCATCCATTTCCATGCAGACCACAGGCCGACGGCAGCGCCTGCCATAAGCAGTGGCGCTGAGAAAAACACGCCGGTGTTGAAGTGCCGGTCGAGCCAGTGGCCGATCACAAGTCCAAGCAGCGTCGGCACGACAATGGTCCAGCCGAGAATGCCGATCTGACCTAGGCGCACGCCAAGCGACGGTTCCGGCTCTTCCAGCAACTCACGTTCGCGTTGCACGGCTTGTCGCGCAGCGTGGGCCATGCGGTCGGTGTCACGCTTGGGATCGATATCGTCAGGGGAGGGCTCAGTCACGGTCCTGCTCCGTCCGCCTGCCCCGCGCCCGGGCGCAGATACCGCAACAACTGCCGCACGGCTTGCGCATGAAGTCGGGTTTCGTCTACGCGGGCACGCCGCACTGTATCGAGCTGCGCCGCGCGTGCGGCATCGACTTGCGCCTCCAGTACTTCGAGCGATGTGCCGCTCGTGCCCATCACACCTTCGCGGCATGCAATCGATATCTCCTGTCCACCCGACACGCGCAGCACACCTTCCTTCACCGCACAAAATTGTTCGACGCCGTCAGCCGCATGCCAGCGCAGCACGGACGGCGCAAGCACGGTCAGGAACGCTGCGTGGCCAGGGAGAATGCCGAAACTGCCGGTAGCGTCCTCGGCGCGCAGTGCGACGACCTCCGTGCTGTCGAACAGCACGCGTGCCGGCGTGGCGATGGTCAGGTGCAAAAGCGCGCTCATGATTCGACGTGCTCCGCCGCGTGTTTGATCTCAGCCGCGGGCGGCGTTGACGAGGCCGCTTCGCGAGCACGTGCTTCATCGATCGTGCCGATCATGTAGAGCGAGCTTTCCTGCCAGTTGTCGCACTCACCAGCGAGGATCGCCTTGCAGCCGGCAATCGTATCGGCGACCGCGACGGAGCGGCCTGGCACACCCGTAAACGCCTCCGTCACGGTGAATGGCTGGCTCAGGAAGCGCTGCAGACGGCGAGCCCGTCCAACGATGCGACGATCGTCCACGCCGAGTTCCTCGACGCCGAGCAGCGAGATCACGTCCTGCAATTCCCGATAATGTTCGATGGTCTTGCGCACCTCGATGGCGATCGCGGCGTGCTCGTCACCGACGAAAGCGGGGTCGAGCAGGATGGACGACGAAGCGATCGGATCGATGGCCGGATACATGCCTTCCGCGGCCATCGAACGCGACAGGACGATCATGCTGTCCACGTGCGCGGCGATGGTGGTCACGGCCGGGTCGGTGAAGTCGTCGGCGGGGACGTAGACGGCTTCGATCGCGGTCACCGACACGCCGCCAACGGACACAATGCGCTCCTGCAGTGCGGCCACTTCGCTTGCGAGCGTCGGCTGATAACCAACCCGCGACGGCAGCCGTCCGAGCAGGCCTGAAACTTCCGCGCCGGCCTGGACAAACCGGAAAACGTTGTCCATCAGCAGCAGCACGTTCTGGTGACGTTCATCGCGAAAGTATTCGGCGACCGTGAGGGCGGTCAACGGCACCCGCCAGCGCGCGCCGGGCGGCTCGTTCATCTGCCCGTAGACCAGCACGGTACGCGGCAGCACGCCGGAGTTGCGCATGTCGAGCAGCATCTCGTGGCCTTCCCGCGAACGCTCGCCGACGCCAGCGAACACCGAGATACCTTTATAGCGTTCGACCATTGCATGAATCAGTTCCATCACGAGCACGGTTTTACCGACCCCGGCGCCGCCGAAGGTCGCCGCCTTGCCGCCCTGCGCGAGCGGCGTCAACAAGTCGATGACCTTGATCCCCGTCCAGAAGATCTCGGTGGCCGCACTCTGCGATGCAAACGGCGGCGGGGCGCGATGAATCGGACGGCGCGGGACATCGTCGGCGAAGGGTGCACCGCGGTCTCCCGGCGTGCCGGTGACATCGATCAGACGTCCGAGCATGGCTTCACCCACCGGCACGAGGATAGGTCCGCCTGAAGCACGGACGGCCGTGCCGCGATTCAGCCCGTTGGTCGACTGCAATGCCAGCGCGCGCACCGTGCGCTCATTCAAGTGAGCCTGCACTTCCGCGATGATCGGCGGTCCGCGATCGGTGAAGATGGACAACGACTCTTCGATGAGCGGCAACGCGGCGTTATCGAAAGCGACATCCACGATCGCACCCCGCACCGCGACTACCCGGCCCTGCGCTCCATCGACCGGACTCGCGTTCTCCAGGCCGTCCGTCGAGGGATGGTTTGCAGAGGAGGCGACCGGGGGGCGAGTGTTCAATTTGACTCCTTCAGACAGACTGCATTTCCGCCAAGTGAAAGACGTGTGCATCCCGTTTGCCGCGAATGGGGAGTGTGCATGGCGGTCCGAAAACGAAATGCGTTTGGACTGCTGCCAGCGAGGGATGAACGGCGTGGGTGAACGTCAACTGTATCCACCGGCGCGCCCGGATGATTGATCTGAATCAAGGGCACGCGCATGAGTGTTTTGAGCGCCCGGAGGGCCGCGCGCCGGCATGGAGAGACTGCTGCAACCCATGCCGGTCGAGGCGACTTACGCAGGCTCGGCGAACTGCGCGATCACCTGCGGATTTTCAACGGTCGATGTATCTTGCGCGATTGCTTCGCCCTTCGCGACCGAGCGCAACATGCGGCGCACGACCTTGCCGGAACGCGTTTTCGGCATCGCGTCGCCGAAACGGATTTCCTTTGGTTTTGCAATCGGGCCGATCTCTTTGCCGACCCATGCGCGCAATTCGTCGGCTATGCGCTTCACGTCAGCGCCGGTAGGACGCGGGCCTTTCAGCACGACGAATGCAACGATGGCTTCCCCGAAGGTTTCGTCGGGGCGACCCACGACCGCCGCTTCGGCGACCAGCGGACAGGCTGCCAGCGCCGACTCGATTTCCATCGTGCCCATGCGGTGACCCGATACATTAAGCACATCGTCGACGCGGCCGGTGATCGTGAAATAACCCGTGTCGGCGTCGCGAATCGCGCCATCGCCGGCGAGATACAGGGTGCCCCCCAGTTCGTCAGGGTAATAGCCTTTGCGGAAGCGCTCCGGGTTGTCCCAGACGGTGCGGATCATCGACGGCCATGGCTTTCTGATGACCAGCACGCCGCCTTGCCCGTTCGGGACTTCGTTGCCGGTTTCATCGACGATCGCGGCATCTATGCCGGGCAATGGCAGCGTGCAGGAGCCGGCAACAAGCGGGGTAACGCCCGGCAACGGTGTGATCATGTGGCCGCCTGTTTCGGTTTGCCAGAACGTGTCGAGCACCGGACACCGCCCGCCGCCAACCTGCTCCGAATACCAATTCCACGCGCTCGGGTTGATGGGTTCACCGACCGTGCCGAGGATGCGCAACGTGCTCAGGTCGAAGCTTCCCGGATGCACCGCGCGATCCGCTTCAGCGCTCTTGATGAGAGACCGGATGGCAGTCGGGGCGGTGTAGAAAATCGTCACCTTATGGCGCGCGATCATGTCCCAGAAGCGCCCCGCGTTCGGGTACGTGGGCACGCCTTCGAAAATGACCTGGGTCGCGCCGACGGCGGTCGGTCCGTAGCAAATGTATGTATGCCCCGTGATCCAGCCGATGTCGGCGGTACACCAGAAGACATCGTCAGGCTTGATATCGAAGGTCCACTTCATGGTGACCGCGGCCCACAGCAGATAGCCCCCCGTGCTGTGCTGCACGCCCTTCGGCGCACCGGTTGAGCCCGACGTATACAACACGAACAGCGGATGCTCGGCGCTCACCCATTCGGGCTCGCACGTGTCCGCCTGCGCATGCTCCAGTTCGTGCAACCATGCATCGCGGCCGCCGATCCATGGAATCCGGCCACCCGTGCGCCGGTAGATTACGACGGTCTTCACGGCGTCGGTGCCGCCCATTGCAAGCGCCTCGTCCACAATGCTTTTCAGCGGCAGCGTCTTGCCCGCGCGAACCTGCTCGTCCGCGGTAATGATGGCTACCGCGCCCACGTTCGTGATGCGCTCATGCAGCGATTTCGCGGAAAAACCACCGAATACAACGCAATGCGGTGCGCCGATGCGCGCGCAGGCCTGCATCGCGACAATACCTTCGACTGACATCGGCAGATAGATGACGACGCGGTCGCCTTTCTTCACGCCGCGTGCTCGCAGTGCATTCGCGAGCCGGCATACCCGGTGGTACAACGCCTGATACGTGACGGTCGAGACTCGGCCGTCGTCGGACTCGAAGATGATCGCGGTCTTGTTCGCGTTGCCGCTGGCCAGATTGCGGTCTAGGCAGTTGTACGAAGCATTCAGTTCGCCGTCTTCGAACCACTTGTAGAACGGTGCGTCACCGTCGTTGAGAATCTGCGTGAACGGACGGCGCCAGGACAGATGCTCGCGCGCAAGACGTGCCCAGAACGCTTCGTGATCCTGCGCGGCCTCGGCCACGAGCGCGCGATAAGCGTCCATGCTGTCAATCGCGGTGTGGCCTGCCGGAGAAATACCCTGGGCAGGGACGAGAGGGGTCGATTCGATGAGTGACATGGTCTCCTCGCTTTGATCATTGATCGTGAGATCGGCGAGCCAACAGGGGTCGTCGTTTGGGGAAGGGGTTTTGATGGTGGGCTCTTGATGGCCCGATGACGCAACAAGAAATGCGCCGGGTGCACTGGTCAAACACGCAGCGTTTATCCGACTATGAGATGTCCGGTGGATATCTCATTGATACAAGTCAAGCGCGTAGTTCAGCGCCGTGGTTTCACCTACGCTGCCCGACCAGATCGTCCATCAGCGGCACGACTGCCAGCACAACCAGCATTGCCGAAAGAGGCAAGGTCGATATGAAACCCACGTACTTGAAACCCAGCGCACCCGCGAGGCCGCCAATAAAAAACATGCCGAGCAGCGACGCCAGGAGCCGGAGCCTGGATCGGTCCGCCCTGACAGCGGTAACGTCGGGCCCGGACTCAGACACATTCCAATAGAAAAGCTTGCCGAGTTCAATGCCGATATCCGTGACGATGCCGGTCATATGCGTGGTGCGGATTTCGGCTTTGGAGATCTTCGTGATGATCGCGTTCTGCAGGCCCATCACATAGCACAGCAAGCCCACGGTCGCGGGCACGAACAGGAACCGGTTGTTTTCCAGGTTCGATCCGAGCAGGCCAAAGCAGAGCAGCAGCACGGCTTCCAGCATCAACGGCAGCGCGTATTCGCTTTGTGCCCGCCGGCGCCGGCCCCAGTTGATCATGATCGCGGAGGTGGCCGCGCCGGTCGTGAATGCCGCGAGTGAACTCAATCCTGCGACGATGAGACCAAAGTCACCCACTGCGAAGTTATCGGCGAGTGCCGATACGATCCCCGACATATGCGAGGTGTACTGCCCGACGGCCAGAAAGCCGCCCGCGTTGGCCGCGCCTGCGATAAACGCAAGCCAGCGCCCAAGGCGCCGGTTGTTCTGATCGGTGCGCTGCGGCCGCGCGAAACCTCGCAGATACTCTATGGGCATGTCCGTTCGCTTCGATCACACTCCGGCGAGCTTCTCGTTGTCGAGAATGTGTACCTGCTTGCCGTTTGTATCGATCACCCCTGCTTGCTGCAGCTTCGAGAACATGCGGCTGACGGTCTCGAGTTTCAGCCCGAGATAGCTGCCAATCTCTTCACGTGTCATGCGCAGATTGAATTCCGCGGAAGAGTAGCCGCGCGTTTTCATCCTCGACGACAAGTTGAGCAGGAACGCAGCAACACGCTGCTGGGCGGTCATGGTGCCGAGCATCATCATGAGCCCGGATTCACGCACGATCTCGCCGCTCATCATGCGATGCACATGCTGCTGCATGGCCTTCACGTCGTGGCAAAGGTCCTCGAGCAAGTCGAACGGGATGACACACACCTTGCTGTCCTCGAGCGCGATCGCATCGCAATTCTGTTCATCGGAGCACACGCCGTCAAGTCCAAGCGGTTCGCCCGCGATATGAAAGCCAGTGACCTGCTCGTGGCCGTCGCGATGTGTGATGACTGTCTTGAAGCACCCCACGCGCACGGCGTAGATGCTTTTGAATTTATCGCCGGCGCGGTAGAGCGTCTCGCCGCGTCGAACCAGCCGCGTAGAGCAGACAATGGCATCGAGCCGCGCCAACTCTGCCGCGCTCAGGTGGGCAGGCATGCAGATGGAGTGCAACGAACAGTCGGAGCAATTAGTGCCCGCGAGGGCGCCCGGTGGTGGCGGCCTCGTGGTGGCGGAACGCGCCATATGAGCGAGAGGATTTGCAGTCGTTGAAGCGGCGGGTGCGTAAGCGGTAGCTGAGGTCATGCCTGTCTCCAGAAGAGTCGGACGATCACTGAACGGATGAACTGACGAGCTGTACGGATCGGGCGCAGATCGAGTGAGAGGAGGTCATGCCGGCTCGCAAGGCGTTGGCTCGGGGCGGTGCTCATTGGCTAGTCGCACGATAGTGTCGCGGGCCAGTTCGTACTCGCCGGTCTTGTCAAAGAAATAGTGCGCGCCGGCACGCTGGCATGCAGCACGAAACGCCGGTCCCGAATGATTGGTCAACACCATGGTCAGGACAGGCACCGTGGCGCGCGCCAGTGTTTCGACAATCTCCATGCCATTGCCGGCTGCCAGATGCGGGTCAACAATCACGAGATCGGCGTGGGTCATGCGGATGCACCCCAGCGCCGTGTCCGCTTCCTCCGACTCGCCCACGATCACCACGCCGGCCAGCGCGCCGATCAGCGCAGAGAGGCGGCGGCGCACAAGGCTCGAGTCATCGACGAGGAAGATCTTCAGCATGGCGCGCAACCGTTTGAGTTCATGCCTCGAAGTATGGTCGCGGCTATCTCAAAATAAAATCGGCGAGGGCCCAGACATGATGTAGGGGTTTGGGAAGGGCTGTAGGGGTTGGACTACACGCTGGGTGCTTGCGTGTTCGGGCTGTCAGGCGGGCTATCAGCCGTCGCAGTCGTCGTCGAAGAGCTTGTGGCGCATGGCGTAGCGGACCAGCGCGGTGTCGTGCGGCATCTGCATTTTTTCGAGAATGCGGGTCTTGTACGTGCTGACCGTCTTGGCGCTCACCGACAGCGCCTGGGCGATCTGCGTGATCGTTTCGCCCGCTGCAATCCGCCGGAATACTTCGAATTCGCGATCGGAAAGCCGCCGGTGCGGCAGGTCATCGGCCGGTTCGTTCAGGCTTTGCGCAAGCCGCTCGGCCATCGCGAGGCTGACGTACACGCCGCCTGCCGCGACTTTGCTCACGGCCGTGACCAGTTCAGCGCTCGCACTTTCCTTGGTCAGATAACCCGATGCCCCTGCCTTGAACGCACGCACCGCGTATTGCTGTTCAGCATGCATGGTCAGGACCAGGATCCGCAGCGCCGGTTTCTCGTCCTTTATCTGCTTGAGCAGTTCGACGCCGTTCCTGCCGGGCATCGACAGGTCGAGGACCAGCACGTCTGCCGGGGTGGCGCGGATCATCGCCATGGTGCTGGCGCCGTCGCTCGCTTCACCCGCGACTTCCAGGCCCGTCGCGCTGAGCAGGATATGGCGTAGCCCGTCGCGCACGAGGGCGTGGTCATCGGCGATCAATACTCGGGTCATTGCAGCGGTTCTTCCTCGGTGTTTTCCGGATTGTCGGAGAAAGGGTCGTCCTGTTGCAAGGTCGCCAGCGGGAATGTCACGGTCACAGCGAACCCTTGTCCCACGCCAGACTCGATCAGGACCGACCCGTTCAGCCCGTGCGCCCGCTCGCGAATGCCGATAAGACCAAACGACTTGCGCCCGGTGTCGGCACGCTCATGTGCGCCTACGCCGTCGTCGGCAATGCGCAGGATGCAGCGGTCACCTTCCAGATACAACGCCAGATCGACACGGGTAGCTTGCGCATGGCGCGCCACGTTGGCCAGTGCTTCCTGCACGATCCGGAACAAGGCGGTCGCGCCGTTGCGATTAAAAATGGTGTGACTCGCGTCGATCCGCCGCTCGACGTCAATACCGTAGCGGTTTGTAAAGTCGATCGCCAGCCAGTCGATGGCCGGGACCAGGCCCAGGTCATCAAGCATCACGGGGCGCAAGTCGGCGGCGATCCGGCGCATGGAAGCGACGGTTGCATCGATCAGGCGCTGCATGCCGCGCAATTGCGCGCGCGCCTCGGCGCCCGTTCCGGCGCTCAGTTCGAGCGAGGATATATCCATTTTCAACGCGGTCAATTGCTGGCCCAGGTCGTCATGCAACTCCCTTGCAATACGGGACTTTTCTTCCTCGCGGATACTTAGCAAATTCGCGGAGAGCTCCCGCAGTTCCTCGTGCGAGCGCTGCAGCGAACGTTCAGCGTCGACTTGCGCGCTGATGTCGCGCAGCATCACCGTGTAAAGCTTGCCGTTTTCATCGCCGAATTGAGAAATCGATGCTTCGAACGGGAACTCGCCCCCGGTCGCGCGCAGGCCGTACAGTATGCGCCGCCCGCCCATTTGCCGGTCGGACACGCCGGTCACGCCGAACTGGCGCACATGCGCTTCGTGGCCTGCGCGAAAGCGCTCGGGAACGAAGCGGGAAAGGGCGGTGCCGAGCGCGTCGGCCGCCGGGCAGTCGAACAGACGTTCCGCCATCGGATTGAACATGATGATTCGCTGGCTTTCATCGATGGTAATGATTGCTTCCATCGACGACCGGATGATGCCGCGCAGTCGCGCTTCGTCAAGCCGTGTTGAAACCGGGACCGTGGCTTTAGTTGGCCTCGTGTCCTTGCGCCTGAGTGCCATGAAGGCAGCGCCCGCGGTGAGCAGGAGGGCGCCGGCCATGCCCGTTACGCGGGCCTGTCGGCCTGCGCCGCGCTGCGATGCCGGCTGCGATGCCGTATTACGCCGTGGCGCAGACATGGGGTCTCCGGGAAAGGGGGGAATGGGTGCCGCTGAGGTTGTGCGGATCATACCGTGCGGATGCAAATGTGATTTGTGCGGCGCACCCCCGGCCGCGTGAATTGATGTGGATCAAGTGACCGGCAGGCCTGCGCGCCGACACTGAAGCGTGAAGAATATCCGGGGAGCGGGTCATGTATAAACGAATTCTGGTGGCGCTCGACGGCAGCCTCAGTGCGAGCCTCGCGCTTGAAGAGGCGCTCAAACTGGCGCGGGCTTACGATGCGACGTTGATGGTGGCATGCGTTGTCTCGCACGACCTTTGCGATCTCGCGGGCGTGCTCGGAGACGAGGCTGGCAATGCGCGCGCGCACCGGCAACTCGATCATGTGCGCGTTTTGTGCGAGCGTGGCAGAGCACGCTGCATTACTCAGATAATCGATGCACACGGCGCAAGCATCCCGGGTGCCCTCATGCAGGCGGCCCAGGCGTTCAAAGCAGATCTCATCGTGATGGGGGCGTATGGGCCGCGTGGCGTGCGCCGGCATTTGATCGGCAGTGTCGCGGAAACGGTCCTGCGTTCGAGTCATGTTCCGGTCCTCACCGTTCGTGACGATCAACGCGACGATGAACACAATGCGGCACTCGCGCTTTAGCGCATCTCCAATCGATCCGACCGGCGGCGCTTAAGGTGTCAGGGCGGTCCCGCCGCCTATATTGGAGCGTCGGCAACGTCCGGCGTGCTCACATTGCGAGGTTCCTTTTTTTCCGCGGAATGCAGCGGCACCAGCAACACCGGCCGGGTCGAAATCCGCAAGAAGCGCTCGGCTACGCTGCCCAGCACGAGCCTGCGCCAGCCGCGCCGTCCGTGCGTGCCCATGACCACGAGATCGGCGCTGAAATCTTTCGCGGCGGCTGTGATCCTTTGCGCGATATCGTCACCCAAAGGATCGACTTCAACAACCAGCGTCGAGCCTTTGACACCCGCGCGCAGCATCTTCGCGGCAGCATCGGCGAGCACTAGCGCGCCTTCTTTAACGAAGGCTTCGCGTACGAGCGACGGGTCACAGGCCGGTCCTGAATACATCAATTGCGGCACGTCAACCACATAAACCGGCTTGAGTTCCGCGTCGTGTTCGTGAGCGAGTTCGAGGGCGGCGTCGAGGGCGTGCGTTGACGTATCGCTGCCGTCGATAGGAACGAGAATGCGGGTGTACATGAAGAATCTCCTTGGTTCTAATGCAACATCAAAGCAACGTCAATGCGACATCAATACGGGGATGGGCATGGACTCCAGCATGGTGCGCGTCGCACCGCCCATCACGAGTTCCTGCCAGCGCGAGTGACCATACGCGCCCATGACGATGAGGTCGGCACCCAGGTCCGAGGCGCGCGACATCAGCATGTCGCCCATGGGTACGTCGTTGACACCGTCGAGTGCCGCCACTTCGGCCTTGACGTCATGCCGTGCCAGCAGGAGCGCGATATCGGCGCCTGGAATGCGGCTGGTGCGATTGCCGCCGGGCTCGCCTTTCGACTCGTTCAGCCTGACGACGGTGACCTTTTCTGCGCGCTGCAGCAGCGGCATCGCGTCGTGAACAGCACGGGCCGACTCGCGGCTGCCGTTCCACGCAACCATGATGTTCGCGCCGAGTGTCGGAAACACCCCGGTGTAGGGAATGAACAGCACAGGGCGGCCCGCGGTCATGACGAGCGTTTCAGGGAAATGATCGGAAATAAACGATTCCGGATCTTCCGGATCGTCCTGCCCCGCGACGACCAGATCCGCGTACCGCGCATAGCGAGGAATCGCTTCGCCCGAGAAATCCGGGTAGTCGACCCACTGCCCCCTCACGTCCGCACGCACCAATTCCGCGTGGAAGATCCGTTCGAGCGCGCCGCGGCGTTCCTGATGGATTTTACGGTGCTCTTCATAGTAGTCCGCCGCTCCGGCCATGACATAGAAAGAACGCGGATTTGGCGTGAACGCCGAGAACACGCCGGTCAGGTGCGCGTCGAATTGCCTCGCGAGACGCAAGGCGTATTCGAGGCGTGGATGGGCGCGCGCGCTCATGTCGAGTTGAACGACGATGCTCTTGTAGCTCATCGCAGATGCTCCGTTAGTGGGTCGTTGGCGCCAGTGATGCAGTGAGCGGGTGGCGTTGCTCCCGAACCGGTCCGGGACCAGGTGCAGATATTGGACGCTTATAAAAAGTCTATGAGTTCGCGCGTTCTTTCTGTTGATGCAGATCAAGGAGCTGCGTTCTGGTGTGTCTTGAGCGGCACACGGCCGACGTATTGGTCATGGCTGAAACGCTCGCAGCCATGTTCTGATCGTTGATACAGGTCAACTGCGCCGGCGTTCACGAGCCTAGAGTTTTGTTGTGGAAACCCCGTTTCCAGGCATGTGCAGGCAAAAGGAGATTAACGATGAAGGCACTCGTGTATCACGGACCCGGCAGTAAATCCCTCGACGACCGACCGATGCCGAAGCTCCTTTCGGCGACAGACGCGATCGTCAAGGTCACGCGCACGACCATTTGCGGTACGGACCTGCATATCCTGAAGGGCGACGTTCCAACCTGTGAACCGGGCCGCATCCTGGGGCATGAGGGCGTGGGTGTCATCGAGCAAGTAGGTGCCGCGGTTTCAACGTTCAAACCGGGTGACCACGTGCTTATTTCCTGCATCACGTCGTGCGGAAAATGTGATTATTGCCGCCGCGGCATGTACTCGCATTGCACGACAGGCGGCTGGATTCTCGGCAACAAGATCGACGGCACGCAAGCCGAATATGTGCGTATCCCGCATGCGGAAACGAGCTTGTATCCGATTCCCGCAGGTGCCGATGAGGAAGCGCTCGTCATGCTCTCGGACATCCTTCCGACCGGTTTCGAGTGCGGCGTGCTGAACGGAAAAGTACAGCCGGGCAGCACGGTTGCTATCGTCGGTTCGGGTCCTATTGGCCTGGCCGCGTTGCTCACGGCGCAGTTCTACGCACCGGCGCAGATCATCATGATCGACCGCGATGCGAACCGGCTGGAAGTAGCGCGAACCTTTGGCGCGACCGCGTGCGTGAACAATGCAAGTGGCGACCCGGTTGCTGAAATCATGAAGCTGACCGGTGGCATTGGCGTGGACTGCGCAATCGAAGCGGTGGGTGTGCCGGCCAGTTTCGAGCTATGCGAATCGATCATTGCGGCTGGGGGCACCATCGCCAACGTGGGCGTACATGGCGTGAAGGTTGATCTGCACATGGAAGCCCTGTGGGACCGCAACATCACGATTACGACGCGACTGGTCGATACCGTCAGCACGCCCATGCTGCTGAAGACCGTACGTTCGGGTCGTCTTGAAGCGGGCAAGCTCATTACCCACCACTTCAAGCTGGACGATGTGTTGAAAGCGTACGAGACCTTCTCGCAGGCCGCCGATACGCACGCGCTCAAGGTGATTATTGAAGCGTAACGAAGCGGGAACCGTTCCGTCGATCATGGGCTGCAAGTGGCGTGGTTGATGTTCGGCGGTACTATCATGGAGCGGCCTTCAGGTCGTCGAGTAATCGTCGAGTAATCGTCGAGTAAGGGAGGGATGATATGGCACTGACGGGTCAAGTGACGGGGGACGGCTGGAGCGTTTCCACCAATAGCATGCCGGCCGACGGCGGTTTTTGCTGTGAAGTGTACGTCGCCCATGGCGGCGCGGCGGGTGAATTCAAGCATCAGTTCCGGCACTCGAAAATCTTTGCCCGCGAGTGGGAGACGGTACTGGACGGCTTGCGCGAAGGCGTGGTGTGGATCGGACTGAAGCGCGCGGAAACCATTCATCTGTAGGGTACGGTGGCGCGCAACGGCTTAGTTGCCGCCGTGTTCCGCCTGGACAGCGTCGACGGGAAAACGGATGTCGATTCGAAATCCGCCGCCGGGTGCGCTGTCGAAGGTTATTCGTCCATTGAACTGGCGTACGCGTTCCTGCATTCCGAGTAGTCCGAAGCTATCCTTTCCCCGATTTTTATCAAGCGTCGTCCCTCTGCCGTTGTCCTCAATGTGCAACCGGAATTCATCTTGTACAACGTGCATCTGAACGCGCACGCGGGTAGCGTCAGCGTGACGCGTAACATTCGTCAACGCTTCCTGCACCATGCGAAAAATGGCGGTTGCAGCCGCCGGCAATAACGCCAATTGATCCGCCGCGTTTTGCACGGTGACGGCGAGCCCGTATCGATTACGAAATTCTGCCGCAAGCCAATCTAGTGCAGCACCCAGCCCGAGGTCGTCGAGCATGGGCGGACGCAGACCGCCCGCAATGCGCCGGGCCGAGGCGATGATCGAATCAATTTGCGCTTGCAACGCAATCGTCTGCTCAATGCCATGCCGCGCGGTCTTGCCGTCTTCCGCCGCGGCCTGATCCAGTAAGGCGACATCCATCTTGAGTGCGACCAGTTGCTGGCCGAGGTCGTCATGAAGCTCGCGTGCTATCCGGGTTCTTTCTTCCTCGCGTGCGCTCTGCATGTGCGAGGACAGGGCACTCGCATGCTGAAGCTCGACTAGCCGCAGGCGATCCGTCATGTCCCGCGTCACTTTGGCAAAGCCGCGAAGCGCACCGTCAGGCGCGCGGACCGCGGTGATGGTTACGTTTGCCCAAAAGCGCGAACCGTCTTGGCGCACACGCCAGCCTTCGTCTTCAATGCGGCCTTCCAATGCCGCGAGCGTCAATCCCTTGTGCGGCTTGGCCGCCGCGACATCGTCGGGTGTGTAGAAAACCGAAAAATGTTGTCCGATGATTTCGTCGGCCATGTAGCCCTTGATGTTTTGCGCCCCTTGGTTCCAACTCGCGACACGCCCGTCAGGATCCAGCATGAAGATGGCGTAGTCCTGCACCGCGTCGACAAGCAGCCTGAAGTGGATATCGCTCAAGGCATGAGGAAATGCGTTGCTGAGCTCGTTGCTCGATGGCGTGCCGCTGGGCAGAGGTGAAGAGGGTCGGTCGCTTGGCACGTGGTTCTCCGGCTCGAATTACTCGTGTCGCTCGTGTCGTTCTTATCCTCCGGGCCGCAGCGTGCTAAGCGTGCGGCTGGCGGAGAGCGTGTTTGCGTGGGATCGATTGTATACGGGTGGGGTACGTCGGTTTGGGCAGCCGGCATACGGGTATTCAACGCGACAGTGCAGTTCACGCGGAAAGCGCAATACGCCGCACCCTTGTTATGTCGGTTCGCTGATCCACATCATGGCGCAGTACCGGTTGCATTCGGAAAATCTCCCCACGGCAAAACGCATTCGCGACCGGAAAAACAGGGGAACATCCGTGGGAAAGCATTCACTATTTGCAGCGGCGTTGTTAAGCGCGGCTTTATCGGCGGTATGCCTGCCGGCACAGGCCGATCAGGGCGACATTCTTGCACGCGTCAGGGCAATCAGCATCCAGCCCAGCGTCTCCGCGGGCGGCACACTGGGAAGCATCGGGACGGGCGTCAACAACACCATTGTTCCCGAGCTCGATTTTGTTTATATGGTGCGCCCGAGTATTGGTATCGAGTTGATTCTTGCCACGTCGCGCCATCAGGTAACGTCGAACGCCGGGGCGCTTGGCGGCGTGAACGTCTTGCCGCCCACGCTCTTGCTTCAGTACTATTTCAACGCGGCCGGCAAGGTTCGCCCCTACGTTGGCGCGGGCGTGAACTACACGCTGTTCTATAACAACGGGCTGCACGCCGGAGATACGCCGGTATCGATCAAGAACTCAAGCTTCGGCCCCGCACTGCAAGCGGGTGTCGACGTGCAGGTCGCCCGCAATCTATTCGTCAACTTCGACATCAAGAAAATCTGGATGCGCACCAGCGCGTCGGCAGACGGCGCCTCGCTTGGGTCGCTCAAGATCGATCCGCTGGTGGTGGGCGTTGGCGTCGGCATGCGTTTCTGATGGCGGCTCGGTTGACCTGAGTCAAGTCCGCGGCGCAATCCTTCACTAGCATTCTGAAGGTAGGCGAGTCCTGCTTAAGGCAAGTCCTGATAGGGGAAGATCGTTCCCTGTTCAGGCGCTCGCCCGATCACATTAGGGGAATACCATGCGAGCAGTCGATGTCATGACCAGGAAGGTCATTACCGTGGGACCCGGCACGACTGTGCGAGAGGCCGCGCGCCTGTTTGCCGACAACCACATCAGCGGCGCGCCGGTAGTGGACGACGAGGGCCGCTTGCTAGGCATGCTCACCGAGGGCGACCTCATCCATAGAGCGGAGATTGGCACACAGTCCCGGCGACGTTCATGGTGGCTTGAATTTTTCGCATCGACACAGAATCTTGCCGCAACCTATATCAAGGAGAACGCGCACCTTGTTAAGGACGTCATGACGCCCAAGGTGATTACCGTCAAGGAGACCACGCCGGTTAGTGAAATAGCCGACCTTCTGGAGAGGCACCGGATCAAGCGCGTTCCCGTGTTGTACGACGGAGAGCTGCTGGGAATTGTTAGCCGGGCGAATCTCGTGAAGGCGTTGGCTAGCGTTCCAAAGGACACAGGCATGAGCGCTCCGAACCCCGACCAAACGCTGCGCGACTTGGTTATCCGCGAGCTTGGCGGTCACCGTTGGGCCGTGGCCTCGGAAAACATTATTGTGAATGACGGCACGGTTCATCTATGGGGCGTGGTCACGTCATCCGAGCAGGCGCGTGCCATGTGCATCGCTGCGGAAAAGGTGCCGGGCGTCAAGGGCGTGGAAGACCATACCGATGCGCCCATGATGATTCCTGCGATGTAGTCGTCTATTAACTCTGGCGTCGCTAATTAAACGCAAGCGGCGTCAGAGCGAATTTATCCCCCGGGAATAATAGCGCTAGAAAGGCGCATATACCAAAGCCGGCTTCAGGGATTAAAGGCCTGCACCTAGTGTGAATGACACAGGTCAATGACCATTCGGATCAGTGGCATATAACAGTATCAGGCCGCGCGAAGTGGCTGTTAGCTGAACCGCTACCCGACCGCTGCCCGGCTATTGAAACAGCCCCAAAGCATACATTCCTCATGTGGTCGCAATCAACCGCATGGCTTCGCGACGAAGCCATTTTGCTTAAAGCACCGCACGCCTGGCATCTCCGCTCACTCTTCTCATCGGAATGGTCAATGACATTTCTTAAGCCCGCGCTCAGCAGCGCCGAAGCGAACAATGACGAGTATTCGACCACTATCTCTGGCGCGTCATTGCCGAAATATCGCATTCCGAAACTGCCCTCGGAGCCTCACGCGGTGTTCGATCTGGTGCGCGACGAACTTTTCATGGATGGCAATTCGCGGCAGAACGTAGCGACCTTCTGCACAACCTATGCAGACGACGAAGTCCGCCGTTTGATGGATCTGTCGATCGATAAGAACATGATCGATAAAGACGAATATCCGCAGACCGCCGAGATTGAAAAACGCTGCGTCCATATGCTTGCCGACCTGTGGCATGCACCGCGTTCGTGGGAGACCACGGGATGCTCGACAACCGGTTCGAGCGAAGCATGCATGCTGGGTGGACTCGCGCTCAAATGGCAATGGAAGAAGCGCCGTCTGGCTGAAGGAAAATCGGTCGACAAACCCAATATTGTGTGTGGACCCGTGCAAGTGTGCTGGGACAAGTTCGCCCGTTATTTCGATGTCGAGCTTCGCCAGGTCCCACTGAGTGGCGATTCGCTCGGTCTGCAACCGGAGCAACTGGCCGCCTATTGCGATGAAAATACCATTGGTGTTGTCGCCACGCTCGGCATTACCTTCACGTGCGTTTATGAACCCGTGAAGGCGCTCGCAGGCGCTCTGGATGCGTTGCAGCGCGATGTTGGCCTGGACATTCCCATCCACGTGGATGCAGCCAGCGGCGGGTTTGTCGCGCCTTTCATTCAACCGGATCTGGAATGGGACTTCAGCATAGAACGAGTGAAATCCATTAACAGCTCGGGCCATAAATATGGTCTGGCGCCGCTCGGCGTAGGTTGGGTGGTATGGCGCAGCGTGAAGGACTTGCCGGACGAGCTGATCTTCATGGTCGACTATCTTGGCGGCAACATGCCCACGTTCGCGCTCAATTTTTCGCGGCCGGCGGGGCAGATCATCGCGCAGTACTACCTGTTGCTCCGGCTAGGCCACGAGGGCTACAGGCGCATCCAGCAGGAATGTGCCGACACAGCGCAATTCCTGGCTGATGGTCTCGCCAAGCTCAGCGCCATAGAAATGGTGTACGACGGCCGCGGTGCGCTGCCTGCAGTTTGCTACAAGCTGCGCCACCCCGATACCGCCGGCTTTTCGCTGTTCGATTTGTCGGATCGCGTCCGCATGCGGGGCTGGCAAATCGCGTCTTATAAGCTCCCCGCCGACCGTGAGGAAACGATCGTCCAGCGCATCCTGATTCGTCGCGGCATCACGCGCGACATGGCGGTACTGCTGCTTAACGACATCAAGACCGCCATCGCGCATCTGTTGGAAAACCCGATGCCTAATTCAAAGGCGGGACCGGGCTTTCACCATGACTGACATTGACGGCTTAGTTGACAGCTTAGTTGACGGATTAACGAACAGGGGTCTGATATGACTGCGACTGCAAAAAAGGGCACCTACCTGAGTGCCACTTCCATCGGCCTCATGACAGCGGCCGCCGTGGTGACCAGCTTGCGCGGCTTGCCGCTGCTTGCGAAGGAAGAGATGACGATGTTCGTCTATCTCGCGTTCACCGTGATCTTCTACCTGATCCCAGCGTCACTGATCTCCGCCGAACTGGGCGGTGCTTTCGCCGACCGGCGCGGCGGAATTTATACGTGGGTGGGCGAGGCATTCGGCAATCGATGGGGCTTCCTCGCGATCTGGCTGCAGTGGATTCAAAACGTGGTGTGGTACCCGGTCGCCCTAACGTTCGGCGCGGCGGCTATCGCTTATACGATCGGCCGTCCGGAGCTTGCTACCAATGGCGTGTATGTTGGCGTGTTTTGCATCGTTGCCTATTGGCTTGCTACCTGGGTGGTGCTGCAAGGCGTGGAGGTTTTCGCGCGCATCGCCAATTGGACCTTCATTATTGGCACGATTGTTCCTGGGTTCGTATTGCTCGCGTTGCTGGCGTACTGGATCTATACGGGGCACGCACTCGGTTGGCAGCATATTAAGGATCCGGCGCTTTCGGAAGCGGGGCATGCGCGTTATTGGCCCGCGATCCACGGCTTCGGCACCATTGCGTTTCTCGCCGGTATTGTGTTGCTGTTTGCCGGCGTCGAGGTCCAGGCCGTGCATGTGATGGACATGCGCAGCCCGAGCCGCGGTTACCCGGCAGCAATCGGTCTGGGCGCCATTATTTCGATCCTGATTTTTGCGCTTGGCGCGCTGCCTATCGCCGGCATTCTTCCGTACGAAAAGATCTCGCTGCAGTCCGGCGTATTCGATACCTTCGCGGCGGTCATCACGGATATCTGGCACATGCAGTGGCTGGTGTCAGTGCTGTCGCTGCTGGTGGGCGTGGGTGCGATAAGCGGTGTGTTAGCGTGGCTTGGCAGCCCTTCGCGCGGACTGCTTGAAACAGCTCACGAAGGCGAACTGCCTCCCGTGCTGCAGGCCAAGAACAAAAAAGGAATGCCCACGCATATCCTGCTTGTTCAAGGGGTAATTGTCACCCTGATGTCTTGCTTCTACTTCGTCATCAAGGACGTATCGGTCGCGTTCTTCCTGATCTCGGCAATGACGATCGCGCTGTATTTGATCGCGTACATGCTGATGTACGCCGCGGCGATAAAACTGCGCTATTCAGCGCCCGATCTCAAGCGTCCGTTCACGGTGCCCGGCGGGATCGTGGGGATGTGGATTTTTGCAGGCGTGGGCCTTGCGGGCGTGGTGTTTAGCTTCGTGGTGTCGTTTTTCCCGCCCGACCAGTTGCCGGTAGGTTCGCCTGCCATGTACATCGGGCTGGTGACGCTTGGCATTGTGGTGTTTGGCGGCGTGCCGCTGATCATCCATCATGTGCGCCGAAGTAACTGGGCCGCACCGGCTGATGCGCCGGTGTTGGCAGCGGCTGCGAAATAAGAGGGAATCGGGCGGGGGTGGCGAATCCGATACCCTGAATCGTTCGGTTGGATCTGCCGTCCTTCAGAGGCCACGCGCTAATGCCATCGCTGCGATTTCCCGCAGCGATGGCATTTTTCATTAGAACAGGATCACCGCTTTCCCAGGTCCATGTCCCGTCCTGTTACGCTCGATCGCAGCGGTAGCGTCGCTCAATCCAGCGACTTCCGACACTTCCACCTTCACCGCGCCTTGATCGACCATGCTCACAATCTCCGCAAGTTGTGCTGCATCGGGTCGCATCTGAAACCAGATGCCGCGCTTGCCCGCTGGCGTATGTGCTGCAATATCAGGCGCGGCCGTGCTCACGATTCTTCCCGTATCGGCGATCACTTGCCACGAGTTGGCCAGTGTCTCGCCACCCACCAGATCAAGCACCAGATCGATGTCCTTGATCTGCTCCCAGAACGAGGAAGTCCGATAATCGATGACCTGATCCGCACCCAACCCACGCAGATAACCCGCGTTAATGCCCTGAGCGGTCGCTATGACACGCGCTCCGGCACGACACGCGAACTGGACGGCGAAACTTCCCACGCCGCCGGCCGCGCCATGAATCAACACGGTCTGGCCGCGTTTCAGTTCTCCCGCTTCGAATAACGCCTGCCACGCAGTCAGCGCTCCAACCGGGATAGCCGCAGCACGCTCGTCGGTCAGGCTGGCGGGTGTCTTCACCAGCGTGTTCGATGCGATCGCCACAAAGTCGGCATAGGCCCCAAGTCCGGTCACGGAACCCAAGACCCGATCGCCTATAACAAACCCATCCACGTCTTGACCGACTTCAATCACTTCGCCGGCGAGTTCAACGCCCAACGTCGCGGGGAGGGGCAACGGGAAATCGTTCTGCAAGCAGCCGTCGCGGATCTTCCAGTCGAGACTGTTGATTCCCGCGGCCTTGACGTGCACAACGACTTGCCCCGAAGCGACGCCCGGCATCGCGATGCTATCAATCTTCAAGGCGTCAGGACCGCCATAGGCGTGGATACGAAGGGCTCGATTCATTGAGCTTTCCGTCAGTGCGGGATAGTCGATATACCCCTTCGCTCCGGGTGAATAGAACGTGTCGCGGTCAGGCGTATTGAGCGGTGCTTCAGCGAGGAAGCGTTGCGGCAAATCCGGATTGGCGAGGTACAGGCTGCCGAACACGGTTGCATCGGCGTTGTCCCGCTCGATGAGCGTTTGTGCGCTCTCGCGGGTCAGTCCACCACCTGCCAGATAAGGGCCATCGAACAACGGGCGCAGGACCGTGCGGTAGTCGAATTCGCTCTGGGTCTTTGCCACATGCAGATACGCCAGCTTGAGCGCGGCGAGCTGCTCCACAAGATAACGATAGGTCTCCTGCGGTGTTGCGTCGGTCACGTCGTTGAAGCCCATTTCAGGCGCGATCTTGATACCCACGCGGTCGCTGCCCGCTTCCTCAGACATCGCGGTCAGCACCTCCAAAATGAAGCGTGCGCGATTCGCAAGCGAGCCGCCGTAAAGATCGGTCCGCTGGTTCGTTCCTGATGACAAAAACTGCTCCGGCAGATACCCCGAGGCCGCATGCAATTCGACGCCGTCGAAGCCGGCCGCCAACGCGTTGCGCGTGGCAAGCCGATACCCCAGGACGATATCCGCTATCTCATCGGTCTCAAGGGCGCGCGGTTCTACAAACTCCTGCGGTCCCGTCGCGGTGAATACCGTACCGGCCGGTTTGATGGCCGAAGGCGCAACCGGCGTTGCGCCGTCCGGCAAGAGGCTCGGATGAGAGATGCGACCCGTGTGCATGAGTTGCAGGAAGATAAGGCCGCCCTTGGCGTGCACTGCATCGGTGACAGGCTTCCAGGCCTCGATCTGCGCCTCGGAGTGGATGCCCGGCGTGCGCACATAGCCTTTGCCCATCGGCGCGGGAAACGTGCCTTCCGTGATGATCAGACCGGCGTTGGCACGCTGCCCGTAATAGTCCACTGCCATGGGCGAAGGGACGCCCGTGGTGTCATCAGCGCGTGAGCGGGTCATCGGCGCCATGACGAGGCGATTACGAAGCGTATAGCGGCCAATCCGGGTATTGCTGAAGAGCGGGTTCATGTCGATTCCTTGGTTGAGGAGGGGTAGAGACATGTTGCATTGATCCATCTAAGGGATAAATAGCTATAATTGAAAACAGTGATCCACCCGTGGAGCAATCATCGTGGAACTGCTGAGCTATATGCGGTTATTCGTGGAGGTCGCCCGGACCAAAAGTTTCAGGGGCGCGGCCGAAGCATTGGAGATGCCCAATTCAACACTGTCGCGCCATATATCGGAACTCGAAAAGACTATAGGCCTCCAGTTGCTTCATCGCTCCACGCGCAAAGTTGAACTCACCGCTGCGGGCGAGGTGTATTTCAAGCGATGCCAGAGCATTGTCGAAGAAGCGCGCATCGCGCACGAGTCCCTGCTCGATGTAGTGGAACGTCCTAGCGGCACGATGCGGGTGTCCATGCCGGTTGATCTCGCGACCGGTTATCTTGCGCCAATCCTGAGCGAGTTCGCCAAGGCTTATCCGCTGATCGGTTTTGAGTTCGACCTGACGCCGCGCCGCGTGGACTTGCAGAGTGATCCGTTCGATCTCGCCATTCGCATGGGACCGCCGCCGACGACGCCATCAACGCTTGTCGCACGGCAGATCGCGCTGCTGCCGCGTTACCTCTATGCATCGCCCGATTATCTCAAGGCTGCGGCGCCGCTGACCCATCCCGATGACCTGACTAATCACGTGCTATGCATCGGACAAGGAGCGACTAGCCAGGAGGAGACTAGGAGAACGTTTTATCGCGGGGACGAGGTGGTCAACGTGATGATTGCGGCGCGCTTCAGGATGAACAGTGTGGGCCTGAGTCGCGCGCTGGCGATGTCGGGCGTGGGTATCGCCGTACTCGATACGGAGCTTGCGCGCGAGGACGTAGCGTCGGGGCGCTTGCGGCGGGTACTGCCGGAATGGAGCCTTTCGCCGGTTCAGGTACATGCGATTACCGATACGCGACTCTTGCCGGCAAGGACCCGCTTGTTCATCGATTTCATCAAGGCGCGACTGAGCTAGAGGAGCCTTCAGCGCACTAGATGATCCGGGACGTGCAGGCAGGCAGGACACTCAGTCTGCTCAATCAGCCGCGAAGAGTTCTTGACCCTCGGTCAGCACAGAGCTTGCGCTGATCTTCGGCCTAATGACTGCACTGCATAAAGATAAGGAATCCGATATATTTGAGACCCTGCATACTCTCTGCGGTGCAATCCTCGCGTGATTATTCTATGCCATTTACATTAGGGCACGAACCTTAGAGATCGCCCATCGCGCTGCCAGCCCGGTGAGCGAGATCGAAAACGCTTCACTCAACTGACGGCACCAGCATGCGTATCTGTGCCGCTAGCGCTATGCTACCGGTTCCGCTCAATCGAGGACCATGTCATGAAACAGTCACCCGGATCCATGATCACCTACCAGCGCCCTGACGGGAAGGATGTCCAGGGTTATCTGGCGAAACCGCAGAAGCTCGAGGGCGCGCCCGCCATTGTCGTGATTCAGGAGTGGTGGGGATTGAACGACCAGATTCGCGGCGTGGCAGATCGCTTCGCGCAATCCGGTTATCTCGTGCTGGTCCCTGACCTTTTTCGCGGAAAAACCACCGTTGAAGAGGAAGAGGCAAGTCACCTGCTAGGCGAGCTCGACTTTGCCGACGCCGCCGGCCAGGACATCGCAGGCGCCGTGAAGTACCTCAAGGCGCACTCGGAGCGGGTCGGTGTGACCGGTTATTGCATGGGAGGCGCGCTCACGCTCCTGGCCCTGTGTCATGTCCCTGACATATCGGCCGGCACGGTGTGGTACGGCTTCCCCCCGCTCGAATACGTCGATGCATCGAAGATCAAGGCGCCGGTGCTCGGTCACTGGGCCTCACAGGACGCGTTCTTCCCGGCTGAAACGGTCGACGCGCTGGAGAGCAAGCTGACCGAGGCCAAGGTCGACGTCGAGTTTCATCGCTACCTTGCGCATCATGCGTTCGCCAACGAAACAGCGGTCGGCCCCGGCCGTATTGCCAGAACCCAGTTCGATCCGGTCTGGTCGCAACTGGCGTGGGACCGGACGCTGACCTTTTTCGGCCGCACGCTGTGGCCACACGCCGGATAGCATCGTGGGAAGGAGGGCGACTGGCGGCGGCCGGCTCTCCAAGCGCGTTGGCTACAAGACCTCAAACACGCTGTAGACCGGTCCATACGCGAACCGATGTCCCGTACCCACGGCGATGATCCGGTTCAGCCAGTCATACTTTCCTGCCGGCGCTTCGAACAGGGGGTTGATCCGGAAGTAGTAGCTTGCCGGATCGACTTCCTCACCTTTTTCCAGTCGCTGGATGACGTCGGCGGCTCCGTGGCGCACGCCGCGATACGCCATCGTAATGTTCACGCCGTCGTCGGTTTGCAGGATCAGGCGCACGTCGAGCGTCGTGCTTGCGTCGCTGCGAACGGTTTGCCAGTCGCTGCCGCCGTCCAGCACCTTGCCGGATAACCGCTCGCCGGCAAACGTTCCGGACGGCACAATTCCCACGCGGCGAAACGGCCCCGGCGTTTCACCAACGATCACAATCGGCTTGACGTCCAGCCGCATGACAAACAGAGGGCGGGTTTGCACGCTCTTGAGCGGTGTGGGGAGATCATCGAAAAGCGGAGTAGACATAGTGTTCACCATCGCGTTATACAAGCAGCAGCGCCCGTCCGTATGACGAATCTGAAGGCTGCATGTTCATTAGATTGCCTAGGCTATTTGAGCGGCGAGAAGTCAGTTGGCCGCATGATCCGCGACTCCATGCTGACGAGAATATCCAGTGCCTTAACCTTGCTGCCGAATGCCTGCCAGCGGCTGTCAGCCGCCATCCTGTCGCGACGCTCAAGCCGATCGTCCAGGCTTTTGTATGCCCAGATATGAACAATCTGGCTGATGTCGCCAATCTCGGTTGTGAAGAAACCGACCAGTTCGCCGAGGAATTCCTTCTGAAGGGGCAGGGCCTCGCTTTTATACAACGCAAGCCATTCGGCGGCGCGCAACGGTTTGAAGGTATAGGTTCGAATTTCGTAAAGCATCGGTTATCTCCAGAGCAATAAAAGAAGTTACGACGCGGTTCGTCCGCCATTGACCCTGAGGACTTCTCCGGTCATGAAGCTCGACTTGTCGGACGAAACGAACACAATAGCGTCGGCGATTTCTTCAGGCGTTCCGGCGCGTTTGAGGGGGACGGCCGCAAGAAAGGCCGCCTTGCGTTCCGGATCTGCCAGCAGCCGATTGAGCATGGCCGTCTCCACGGGACCGGGAGCGACGGCATTGACCCGTACACCGAATGCGGCAGCCTCCAGCGCTGCGGATTTCGTAAGACCTTCTACTGCGTGCTTGCTGGCGACGTAAAGGGACGCGCCTGCCGCGCCGCGCGCGCCCATTGTCGAAGAGATATTAACGATGCTGCCGCTGCCTTGCGCGGTCATCACACGCAGTTCGTATTTCATGCTCAATAATGTGCCGAGCACATTGGTATCGAAGACCGCCGCGTAGCGTTCGGGCGTCTGCTCCATCACGGGCGCGGACTCGCCTTCGGCGCCCGCGGCGTTGACCGCCACATCGAGCCGCCCAAAGCGGGCCACGGTGCCATCGACAAGTTTGCGGACATTGTCTTCGAAGCGGACATCCGCCTGAATGAATTCAGCTTCAGCGCCGAGCGCGCTTAGCTCTGCGGCAAGTTCCCGGCCCTCTTCAACGCGACGGCCGGACACGACAACACGCGCGTTTTCGCGGGCGAATGCGAAGGCGGCGGCGCGGCCAATACCGGTCAGAGCACCCGTGATAAGTACAACAGGATGGCTAGACATTTCGTTTGCTCCTTGATCAGTCAGTGCAAAGGCGAGTCGTGCCGATCGCACTGCCATTCATCGGGTGCCGGCGCCCGTGATCAGGCGCCTGCGCTTTTGCTTACACGGTCACCACGATCTTGCCGAACTGGCCGTTGGTTTCCAGATAGCGATGCACGTCGACCATTTCGTCGAACGTGAAGGAGCGATCGATCACCGGTTTAAGCGCGCCGCTCTCGAGTCCCTTGAGTACGTAGTCCACCGCAGCCTTGCGACGGGTCGCGTCACCGCTCGTCAGCCAGATGTTGTGAGCCTTGACGGTGATCATCTTGGCGATCATGTCCAGCACGGGCAACGGCGTCACACCTTCGCTAAGCGCCCCATAGATATACGCAATGCCCTGGAACGACAGCGCGGAAATCAGCTTCGGGAAGTTCGGACCACCGACTGGATCGAACACGACGCGCGCACCCTGGCCACCTGTGATTCGCGTGACTTCTTCGACCAGGTCAGTCTCGTCCGTGACAATGACGTGCGCGGCGCCTGCATCGAGCAACTGCTGTTTCTTGTCGGCCGTGCGCGTTGTCGCGATGGACGTCGCGCCGGCGTAGTTGGCAATCTGGATCGCCGCGAGTCCAACGCTGCTTGACGCTGCCGGGATGATGACGAAATCGCCCTTGCCCACTTTCGCGTCTTCGATCAGCGCGCCGTAAGCCGTCACGAACATCATCCAGACCGATGCCGCTTCGGCATACGAAAGCGATTCCGGATGCTTGACGACCGCGTGTTCCGGCGCAACGATGACTTCGCCGTACGTGAAGTACTGGTTCATCGAGAACGACGGAATCAGGTTGACCTTGTCGCCCGGCGCGAACCCGGTGACGTCGCTGCCCACTGCATCGACAATACCCGCTGCCTCGTACCCGAGACCGGCCGGGAACTTGACGGGTTCAATGTAGGCGTCCGCGCGCCACATTGCCTCGGCGCGATTAATGCCTATCGCCTTGACGTTGATGCGTACTTCAGTCGGACCGGGAGCAGGTACCGCTGCCTCGACGAATTCGAGGACGTCGGGACCGCCGGCTTTAGCAAATTTGATTGTGCGTGACATGAGACTACTCCAGAGTAAGTGAATTCAAGCGGGGTTCACACGGCTTCTGCGACTTCTACAGTAGGCAAATAAGCGGCAACTTCCGCTTCAGACGATACGGCAAATCCGGATCCGACGAGCAGTTCCGGCCGAACGCGACCCGGTCTGCATCGCCGGATGCTGTCGAAACGGTAGCGGGCAATCCAACATGGGCTTCTTACGCACCGGTCGGTCAGGACCGGCGCCAGGGTTTTATGCGGTGGCACTCGGTCGGGCGGAGACCTCGTCGTACCATCGACGAAACGCACGGTGTTCTTCTGGAATCGGCATTTTCAACGCGTTGGTTGCGAAGTCGACCGTGACCAGCGTGGTGATGTCCGCTGCCGAGAATTCATCGCCGGCTACGAACCGGACCGTGTCGAGCCGAGCGTTGAAGTCGGAGTAAAAATTCGCCACACGCTGTTTGCTGCGCTCGACCAGTTCGGGAATCTGGTCATAAGCGTGCGGGCCCGAGAGCGCGCGGCCTTTCAGTCCGGCGACCGCGTTGCGCACGCCTTCCATGACGGGTGCGAAGCCGTCCAGTTCTGCGCGGCGTTCCCACATCGTGACGAGGGCCTTTGATTCGGCCGTCGTCCCTAGCAACGGGATTTGGGGATACGCCTCTTCCAGGTAACGCCAGATCGCGAGTACTTCAGTGATGACGGGACCATTGGCTAACGCCAGCGCCGGCACCTGACTGCGCGGGTTGATTGCGCGGTAAGAGTCAGAGAACTGTTCCTTGGCGCCCAGGTCGACCGGCTTCATCGGGATATCAATTCCCTTCTCCGCGATGAAGATGCGGACACGGCGTGCGTTCGGCGAGCCTTTTGATTCGTACAGTACGGGGGCGGAGGGTGTCATTTTGATCTTCCTTGTTCGTATTTAATTTAAGTGTGGATACCTAATCAATCAGGTTTTTCACACACGCTGAAAACAGGCTTGAAATCGTTCGGACTAGAGCTTCGAGCCGCCGTCTACATGCAGCGTTTCGCCGGTAATCCAGCGCGCCGCATCCGATGCGAGAAACGCGACCGCACTGCCAATGTCATCGGGTTGCGCGACCCTTTTTAGCGCCTGCATGCCGATCGCCACCCCGCGTCCCTCTTCAGTCTTCGTGAAACTCGACATCTCGGTGGCGACTACACCGGGCGCCACCGCATTTACGCGAATACCGCGTTCGCCGAGTGCTGAAGCGAAATGCTTGACGAGGGTATCGACCGCGCCCTTGGTCGCCGCATAGGCAGGCAGCTTGCCGACCACCGTATGCGCTGCGAGCGACGACAGCAGAACAACGGTACTGCCTTTGCACATCACCGGCAGTAATTGCTGCACGAGGAAAAAGGGTGCGCGCACATTCACGGCGAACAGGTCATCGAAATCTTCGACTGTCGTTTCCTCGATGCTCGCCGACTTCGAAATGCCGGCGTTCGCCACCAGAATATCCAGCCGATGACCCACCACAGCGCGTACACGTTTGGCCAGCGTATGCGGGCCGTCAGCATCGCGCAGATTCGCGGAGACCTTTTGCGCGTTCCCGCCGGCCGCACGAATTTCGGCAACGACTGCGTCCGCTTCCTTTTCGCCGCTGCTGTAATGAACCAGCACTTGTGCACCTTCTTTGGCAAGTGCGAGCGCGCTAGCCCGACCGATGCCGCGCGAAGCGCCCGTGACTAGAGCGGTCTTTCCGGTGAGGTTCGTCATGATCAGACTCCTTTAACTTGAATGAAAACGATCTGGCAATTCAGTGCATGCGCATGTTCATGAGCGTTGACTCAGGCGTGTTCGTCGCTCTCGGACAGGAACTGCGCCACATGCGTCACGAAGCGCTCGGGATACTGGTACAGCGAGCCGTGGTTGGCATCCGGATAAATGATTAGCTGTGCGTTCGGAATGTTCTGCTGCAGGATCCACGAGTTGATCGAATAGATGATCACGTCGTTGTCCCCGTTGATCACGAGCGTGGGCTGAGCGAGCGCCAAGAGGTAATCGAAAGGATTTTCGCGGGGCGCGCCCCACTTGGCGAGTGCGGCCAGTTGCGCCGGTGCGACCTGGTCGTTGGCTTCGGGATCCCGGCCTTCGGTGCGCAGGCGAAAGCGCTGCAGGAACTTGCGGCCAGCTGCCTGGCTTGCATCCGACGGCGAGAAGTGCACGCGAAGCCACAAGTGATCCGGCTCCTCGTAAGAGGCACCAAAAATCTCCTGTGCTTCCGGCGTGAGCGACGCCATGCCTTCGCCGCTGCGGGGACCTGTGCCGACTAAAATCAGGCGGCGTACGAGCTGCGGCTCGGCCAGCGCCAGTTCCTGCGCGATCAGGCCGCCCATCGAAAAACCGAGCACATCGACTTGCGTGAGCCCAAGTGCCTTGATAAAGGCGCCAGCGTTGGCGGCCATTTCTTCAATCGACTGCGGTACCTCGCCTGACGTGCTGGAGATCCCGGCGTTGTTAAACAGGATCACTTCGCGACCTTGCGCAAGACCGTTGGTGACAGCCGGATCCCAGTGATCCATCGTGCCGGTGAAGTGGATGTTTAACACGAGCGGGACGCCGCCCGTCTTGCCGAAGCGCCGATAAGCGAAGCGGATGCCGTTTGCATCAACGAATTGCGTCGGGGCGGTTTGGTGGGTATGACTGGTCATGGCGATTCTCCGATATAGATAAAAGGTATGGAGCGAGGCAGATTTCAAACCGTCGCGATAAACAGGGTGTTGCCGTTTCGTCGCTGCCTGATGCGTAATTTAGTCGGGCCTTGCGGAAAGTAAAAAGACTTTGTAGGCTGGCGGGCATGCCTGCCAGGCATGACCGATTTGAAGGGAACGTATGGAGCTTCGACATTTGCGGTATTTTGTAGCCGTCGCGGAGACCGGGAGCCTGACCGTGGCGGCCGAACGCCGCCTGCATACGTCGCAACCATCGCTTAGCCGGCAGATTCGTGACCTGGAAGACGAGGTTGGGGCAGAACTGTTCAACCGAAGTGCGCGAGGGGTCGAGCTGACGGCTGCGGGCAAGGCTTTCCTCGACCATGCACGGCTAGCGCTGAGCCAGGTTGATGCCGCTATTGAGGCGGCGCGGCGCGCCTCTCAACCCACGAAACAGGTCTTTGCGCTCGGTTTCCTGACCGGTCAGGAAATGACCTGGCTGCCACGCGCCATGCAGGTGCTGCGCGATGAATTGCCGAACATTGACGTCACGGTATCGAGCCACTATTCGCCGGACCTCGCCGATGCCCTCGCTCGCGGCAAGCTTGATCTCGCTTTTTTACGGGCCGAACCGGGGTTCGATCTGGACTATCGGGTGGTCAGCGGTGAAAGGCTCGTTGTACTTATGCCAAGCGACCACCCGTTGACCGAGCGAGCGACGATCCGTCCAGAGGATCTCGTGGGCGAGCCGTTCATCATGGCCTCGAACAAGGCGAGGGTTCTGCACGAGGTGATTGAGCGGTATCTGCAGCAAAGCGGGGTCAATCTCACGCCCGAACACGGCGTCGACAATCTGGCGATGGCCATGTCGCTCGTCGCATCCACGCGCGGGCTGGCGCTGATGCCGGAGTATGCGAACAACTTGCTGCCTTGGTCGGTAGTCAGCCGCCCTCTTGAAGGCGATGCACCGACAATCGATCTGGTTATTGGCTACAGCAGGTCGAACGCCTCCCCTGTCCTGAAGTTGTTTCTTTCGAGAGCAGACGAGTTGATGGTGCACGCCTCCAGTTGATCCGGGTGCGCTGGCGCTGTCTGCCCGACTTAAGCCTCGCCTTAAAGTATTGCCTTAAAGCATTGCCTTAAGCGGCGACCTAATTCATTGATCTAAGTCAACTTCGCCACAAGACCGTTGCGTACGATCGTCCACTCAGTGTGGGTTTAATCGGACCGCCGTATCAGGCTTGACCTGGGGGCGCGTCCGATTTTTTTTTACTTATCGCGTTCAATTCCGCTTGCGCATGGAAAGAGGCATTCCGCGCTCGTCGGGAATTGTCAGGCGGCTAACACAGCGCCCTTAACGATTCCACCCCGCGCAGGGTATTGCGTTGCCGCCACTGCAGTGAATCGAGATTCGTGATGCGCAGATCCGGTAGCCGCGACAGAAGAGTACTCAGCCCCGTTTCGAGTTCCAGCGTCGCGAGCCGTGCGCCCAGGCAGTGATGAATGCCGGCGCCGAATGAAAGCAACTGGCCCTGAAGCTGGCGCCCGATGTCCAGCTCATCCGGCTTCTCGAACTGGCCGGGATCGCGATTCGCGGCCCCGACCGTCATGAACACCATCGTGCCGCGCGCGATCGAGTGACCCGCCGCCTCCAGGTCTTCAAACGCCGTACGCACGATCATTTGCACCGAGCTGTCGAACCGCAGGCACTCTCCAACAGCCTTGGGCAGCAACGACGCGTCGCCCTTGAGCAGCGCAAGTTGCTCGGGGTGGCGATGCAACGCAATCAGCGCATTACCCAGCATGTTCGACGTCGTTTCATGCCCTGCAACGAACAGCAGCAGCACGTTCGAAATGATCTCATCTTCGGTGAGCGATTCGCCGGCTTGCTCCGCACGAAGCAGCGCGGACACGAGATCGTTGCCGGGTTTCGTGCGCCGCTGCTCGACCACGGTTTTGAAATAGCGCTCCAATGTTTGCGTTGCTTCGTTCGCGGCGGCAAGGTGCACGGCGTCCATGGGGGCGGCTTCCAGCGCATTGCCGAAGTGGCTTGCCGCCGAGCCGAGCTTGACGCCATCTTCGACAGGCACATCGAGCAACCGGCAAATGACGTTCACCGGCAAGGGCAACGCGTAGTCGGTGACCAGATCGAATTCCGCGCCTGGATCGAGGGCATCGATCAGGCTGTCCGCGGTGCTCTGTGCCGTGTCGCGAAGAAGGTCGATCTGACGGGCATTAAAAGCCGCCATCAGGAGACTGCGCAGCCGCGTGTGTGCCGGCGGGTTCATCATGAGGAACATGCGGCTGAGCGCCTGAAACACCGGCTGCTCGGGTGCGCTTTCGCCGTAGCGCGCGACTACGCTGGGCATATACGTCTTCCCCATACGCCGATCGCGCAGCAGCGCGTCAACCATTGCATAGTGGCCGGTGATCACGACGTTGGGTGCCAGCGGAATCAGCGCGCCTTGGGCGCGAAGCTGTTCGTAGAAGGGGTAGGGATTTTCAAAGAACGCAGGGGATGAGAGATCGCTGAATTTCATTGGAGGCGTGGGTGAGTGGGGAAACCGCGGACCGAGGCAAGGCGTGCGCCTCACGCACTGAGAACGCACGTGCGGACCGGTTTATTCCATCGAGTGTTTTTGCGGCCGGGAGGGCAGTTGAAAAACGGCAAGGCGGATAGATAGAATGTTGAATATCAGCAGTAGGGTAACGCGGCAAAAATCCGCGTTGGTGATTGGTGTGATCGGGTGATTGATTTCCTGGCTGCGGCTAATCCGCAGTACCTAATGCTAAACAAGGGCTCTTGACGGGATGGATGATGGGCGCACAGATTCGAGAAATGGTACTGACTGACTATGACGCTGTTGTTGCACTGTGGAAGAGCACGCCGGGTGTCGACATTCGCCCGGTTACCGACAGCAAGGAAGGGATTGAACGGTTGCTTGTTAGAAACCCTGGCCTGAGCGTGGTCGCTGTCAAGGATCGCGGGCTGGTCGGCTGCGCCCTGGCTAGCCACGACGGCCGCCGTGGATTTCTCCAGCACGTCGTGGTTGCACCGGCTTCGCGCGGTCAAGGTCTTGCGAGAGCAATGATCGACAGGTGTATCGAGCGTCTCCGGGAACACCACCTGGGATGGGTGCATCTGGATGTCGTTGTCGATAACGAAGCCGCCATGGCCTTTTGGGAAAAGGCTGGCTGGCACCGCGTTGATACACTGACGCGGCTATCGCGTGCGCTTTAGGTTACAGCTAGCCGACCACGCTAACCCGTCTAATTTTATAGCTCGAAATAGCTGACGGCGGCTCTTCGTGGAGCGCCTCGCTTGATCGCAACTCCGACTCCATCTTGCGATGACATTCTGGAGCAGATTGCCTGGTCGTAATGGATTGCAGGCGAAGCACGCACCTGAGCACGCTTCGCCCGTATCGCTCAAACCGTCACATCAGCCACAAGCCGGTTTTGCCTTCGTACAAGCGTCCGCGAGCTGAGGCGGAGGATCTTTCTTGAAGACGATCTTGTACGCTTCGAGCACGTTCGACTGAACAACCGGCAACGATTGCACGCCGATCCACGCCGGCGGCGTCTGTCCAATGAGCGCCTTCATCATGGCCATTGCCTCGGCCACGCCCTGATCATAGGGGCGCTGCGAACCGGTTGCCTTCAGCGGTCCACCCTTGGCAATCTCGATCGCGGATTCAAGCCCAAGATCGACTGTCGTGACCGGGATGTTTACGCCCTGAGCCCGCATTGACGTCAGCGTGTCCAGCGCCGGTTGATCCCATACAGCGAACAGCCCTTTGACGTCCGGATTGCCGGTCAAAAAATCCCCCGCGATCTGCCCGACTTTCGATGGGTCAGTGAAGTCGACCTGCTTGATCTTGAGGTCGGGCCGATTCTTTTTCATCCAGTCATTGACCGCTTTAGTGCGCTCCTTCGTGCTGAAGTAATCCACACCGAAATTGACCAGTCCAATGGTGGCTCCTTTGGGTACGCACGATGCAAGAACCTTGGCCGCGATCTGACCGTTGCCTTCGCTGTCGGCCGAGATCATCGAGGCGTATTGTTCCGGATGCTTCAGTCCGGCCGGCACGTTGTCCATGAACACCAGCTTGATACCGGCCTGGGACACCTTCTTGTACGTGGCCGCGGTCGCGGTCCCATCGACCGGAATGGAGATGATGCCGTCCGGGTGGCGCTGGATAGTGTTTTCGATATCCGCAATCTGCTTGTCGACCTGATACTCGGCCGACGCCGTGCCGATAACCTCCACACCGTATTTCTTCAGCGTGTCGGTAATGCCCTGGACCTGCAGTTGCGACCAGTCGAGGTTCATGGTCTGCATGGAGATACCGACCTTGAACTTGCCCGCTTTGATCTTGGCAACGTCAGCGTCGCTCAGTTTCACCGTGTCCACCGACGCTGCTTTTTCTCCATTCGGTCCTTGCCCGACAATTGTTTGTGGTCCTATCGATGCAACCGGTAATCCGGTTACGCACTGCGCGCTGGCATCGAAAGAAGACAGGGCCGCAACGCCTGCCGCTGCCATCATGCCGGCTAAAACCATTCTTGAGCCACGACGATGTTTCATGATTCTCCTCCGTTGGTTTTGATGTACTTCGTCCCCTGCATCGCGAGTGATCGGCATCCCCCGTCACTTCTTTGTAAAGGCGACCGCCGCGACGATGATCGCCCCCTTGATAACAAGCTGGAGCGACGAACTCACGCCCAGCAGAACAAGACCGTTGTTGAGTGTTCCGATAATGAGGCTGCCCAGCAGCGTGCCGAGGACAAACCCCCTGCCGCCGAAGAGACTGCAACCGCCTAGCGTCACGGACGCGATCACGTCGAGCTCAAGCCCCTGCACGACATCGGGCCGCGCCGCGTGAGAGCGCGCAGAGAGAACGAGCGCGGCGAGCCCGGCAAGCATGCCGGTGAGGACGAAGGCCAGCGTCGTCACGCGCTTGATGTTGATGCCCGAATAAAGCGCTGCGGTTGGATTGCCGCCGGCCGCATAGATCTGCCGGCCAAAGACGCTGTAGTGAAGCAGCAAGATGCCGGCGATCACGGCCAGCACGGTCCAGATGATTGGCACCGGCACGCCGAAGATGTCGCCCTCGCCGAAGATCGAAACAAAGGAGTCATTGGTGATGATGACCGGCCGGGTTGTGGTGACTAGCAGTGCCAGACCGCGCGCGGCGCTAAGCGTCCCCAGCGTGACCAGGAACGAAGGAATATTCAGCCGGGTGACGACAAAGCCGTTGATCGCGCCCACGATTGCGCCGGTCCCAATGCCCGCGATAGCGCCGATGATCCAGTTGTCGCCAATGTGCGCCATGGCGAGTGCAGCGGACATGCCGGACAACGCCAGTGCGGATCCCACGGACAAGTCGATCTGCCGCGCGATGATCACGAACGTCATGCCGATCGCGATGATGGAAACAAGCGCGGTCTGGCGGCCGATGTTCAGGAAGTTGTCGATGGAGAGGAACCACGGCGACGCGAAACTGAACACCACCAGCAGGATCGCAAACGCGAAATACAGCGCGTAGGGCCGGTCGCCCTGCAACAGGAGCCGGACTAACTGCCACTTGCGGCTGCTGCGCTGTTGAGCTGCCTGCCCGTCAGTCGTGGGCGTTGAGACAGAGTCGTTCATGTTGCGAGCTCGTTGGAAGAACGGGAGAGTTGAATCAGGTGATGAAGCGCTTCGGCATTGCCGAGATGAGCGCGATCCAGGGTATTGACGATGCGGCCATCGACCACAATGGAGATCCGGTCGCACAGGCGCAGAAGCTCATCGAGATCCGACGACACGATAAGGACACCTGTACCGGCCCGAGCGGCGTCCTGGACCACGCCGTATATTTCCTCGCGCGCGCCAACGTCGACGCCGACCGTGGGTTCATCGAGTAAAAGAAGCTTGGGCCGCGGGTGATCCCATTTGGCGAAAACCACTTTCTGTTGATTGCCGCCGGACAGGAACTTGACGTAGGTAGAAGATCCCGGTGCTTTGACGGCCAGCTTTTTCATCGAGCTTTGCGCCTGCTGCACGGCAGCTTGGCTGCGCAGCCAACCCCAACGGGAAAATTGCGGCAGCCGCGGCAAGGTCAGGTTTCGTTCGATGGAGTGATCAAGGACCAGGCCCTGTACATGGCGGTCCTCCGGCACGAGCGCGACGCCAAGTTTGATGGCACGTGCCGGTGTTATGCGCGACATCGGTTGCTCATCGATCACGATGCTGCCGGTGTCTGCCGCCCTGAGTCCGAAGATGGTTTCCAGGATCTCGGTACGGCCGCTGCCGATCAATCCCGCGAGTCCGTGGACCTCGCCCTTGAAGACGGCGAGGTCGACATCGCGCAGCCGGTCATTGCCTACTTTGGACAACGTAAGGACGGCCTGGGTGGCTACGGCGACCTTATCCTTCTCTTGGACAGGCAAATCGCTTGCCGAGCCCACAGCGGTCCTTTCCCGCGCATGCAATGCCGCATGGCCGGGGCCAATAATGGCCGCCACCAGTTGTTTCATATCGGTTTCCGCCGTTGGGAACATCCCGACATTCAACCCGTCACGGAACACCGTGACGCGCTGCGAAATACGAAATACCTCGTTCAACCGGTGCGTCACATAAATGACGCCCACACCACGACGGGTCACCGTACGAATGGCGTCGAAGAGGATCTGTTCCTCGCCGCCCGTCAGCGCCGAGGTGGGCTCGTCAAGGATCAGTATGCGCACATCTCCCATCAACGCCTTGCAGATCTCCGTCATCTGGCGATAGGCGAAGGGGAGGGAACCCACGGGCGTTCGTGCATCGAGTGGAATGCCGTGAGCCCTAAGAAAGTCGTTGACCGTGGTCATGAGCTGGCGTTTCTTGACGAAGCCCAGACGCGTGCGCGGCTCTCGTCCCAGCATCAGGTTTGCCCCGACCGACAAGGATTCGACCAGGCTCAGGTCCTGGTAGACGACGGCAACACCCGCGTCGCGCGATTGCGCCGGGGAGTCGAACGCGACTCTCTTGCCCGCGATCTCGATAGATCCTTCATCGTAGGTATGAACACCGCTCAGGATCTTGATCAGCGTTGACTTCCCGGCGCCGTTTTCGCCCAGCAACGCGTGGACTTCTCCGGGAAGTACTTCGAGGTTGACCCCGCGAAGCGCTTGCACGCCGCCAAACCGCTTGGTGACGCCCGCAACTCGGATCAACGGAACCTGAGGCGATGATGCGGCCGCAACCGGCTCACTCATCTCGCTTGTCTCCTTCGTCTGCATGACGAAATTCTTTTATGGTTTCTTCTAATGTTTTTGCGAATTTTTGCTATTGGTCGCGAAACAATGTTGTGATCTTCTCATCAGCCAAATGGCGAGTCAATAACATTTGCGGCCGTTCGGATGTTATGAATGACGTCGAAATGTGATGATCGTATCTTTCGATGTAACTATCATTTCGTTTCTGGTAAACCCGGCTTAAATTCGATTCAATGCTGGTCGCGAGCGGTTTAGCGTATTTTCCCTTTAACTCACCGCTCAACTTTCCGCGCAACTTGCGATAGTCTTCGAGACATGAAAGTCACTCCAGATCACACCTGTCGGGTATTCGGCTCGCCTTGGGCGGATGTCTATTGCACGGATATCGACAGCGCTCGCCACTACGGCAAACACTGGCACGCGACGTTTGGTCTTGGGCTGCTGGAGAGCGGTGCGCAGAGTTCCGCCAGTGGTCAGGGGCAGGTCGAGGCTTACGCAGGCGACCTGATCACGACCAATCCTGGTGAAGTACATGATGGCCGCCCGATTGGCGGCGCTTCGCGTCGCTGGCGCATGGTGTATCTGGAGCCTGCGGTGATCGCTTCCATGCTGGGAGATCCCCAGTCCTGCGCTGTGGCGGATGTCGAACTCACGCGTCCGGTCATAGAAGACGAGCGACTCCGTGCTGCGCTGCGGGAATTGTTTCGGCGCGTGGAGAATGATGGTGCCGGGCAGCAGTCGAACGGCGCTCATGTTCTTGCCTGTGAAGAATCCCTCGTCCAGACCTGCGCGCTCTTGTTGAACGTCCATTCGACCACTCCGGCTGCCCGTGAAATTGGCGGTGACCTGAGACGCGTTCGGGAGCGGCTGGGCGATGACCTGCTTAATGCGCCAACGCTTACCGAACTAGCCGCTATGTGCGGCCTTAGTAAATACCAGGTGCTGCGGCGCTTCGAAAAGACCTACGGCGTGCCGCCCCATGCGTGGCTGCTGCAACAGCGCACCGAGCGGGCGCGAGGTTTGATTCGCAATGGACTTAGCCTGGCGCAAACGGCAAGCGCTTGTGGTTTCTCGGATCAAAGCCACATGACCCGGCTTTTTATCCGTCATTTTGGATTCACGCCCGGTGCATGGCAGAAGGTGGGCGTACGCGCACTGCAATAACGTTCAAGACGTGCCCCTGAGTCAATCGTGACACTAGGCCCACCTACTTGAAGGAGGTCTGGATTCATGGATGCGTATGTACACGGTTATCAGCGGAACGAGAACGAGCGCTTGCAAAACCAGGCGCGAACGCTAACGGAACTGCTCCACTTCGATACGGTTTATCCCGCCGGTCACACCGTGCTGGAGGCCGGATGCGGCGTTGGTGCGCAGACGGTGACGCTAGCTGCGCGCAGTCCGGCTGCACGATTTACTTCTATCGATATCAATCTTCAGTCTATCGACGCAGCGCAACAAAAAATCCACGCGAACGGACTCACGAACGTCACGTTCCAGCAAGCCGATATCTTTTCGCTGCCGTTCGAACCTGAGTCTTTCGATCAAATTTTTGTCTGCTTTGTTCTGGAGCATCTCGGGCAGCCAATGGAAGCGCTTGCGCGGCTTAAGCGTCTGCTCAAGCCGGGCGGCACTATTACGGTCATTGAAGGGGATCACGGCTCAACCTATTTCCATCCGGACAGCCCTGCAGCTCGCGCGGCCATTCAGTGCCAAATCACGTTGCAACAGCAAGCGGGCGGGAACGCGCTTATCGGCAGGCAGTTATATCCGCTGATGAACGCGGCAGGTTTCAATCAGGTTCGCGTGTCGCCGCGCATGGTGTACGCGGACGCGAGCCGGCCCGATCTGGTGGACGGATTCACACGGAAGACCTTCACCGCGATGATCGAAGGCGTGCGTGTACCGGCTATATCGGCCGGCCTGATCAAGCCGCAAGATTTCGATGACGGTGTCCGGGATCTGCATCGGACCACGCAAGACGATGGCGTGTTTTGCTACACGTTCTTCAAGGGCGTGGGGCATAAGTAGTGGCGTGTGATCGATCGCGGATCGGTTCAATCCAATCTAGTAAGGTGAAGCAGAACTTCCGGATCGAGTATTTTCTGCCTCAATGCACGTACGAATGAGGTAACGCCAACGCGCCTTGCCATAGTTGCGTGGTGGGTTATGCGACTTGTGCCACGTCTTCAGCTTCAAGTGCCGCTCGTACCGATGCACGTCCGCCCACCCTTTTCATATATGTCAAGATCGAGGGCCAATGACCGAGGTCGATTGAAAACAAGCCGGTCCAGCGAAGTACGGTAAACAGGTAGGCATCGGCTACGCCGAATTGCGCACCCAGCAAGTAGTCATGCTGGTCAAGATCCGATGAGATCTGATCCAGCCGCTTGAACAATTTGTCTTTGAATATTGTCTTGACCGCATCCGGGATGGTCGCGTTGAAGAGCGGGCTCAATCCCGCGTGAATTTCGCTGCTGATGAAGTTCAACCATTCCTGCAGCCTCGTTCGTTCCCACGTGCCATTCGCGGGCGCAAGGTTTGCCTCTGGCTTCAGGTCTGCGAGATATTGAACTATCGCTGGTCCTTCGGTCAGCAACGCGCCGTCGTCGAGTTCCAGCGCCGCCACGTAGCCCTTGGGATTGATTACAAGGAAGTCGTGGCCATGAGCCGTTTTTTTTGTTTTGTTGTTGACCCTGATCAGCTCAAATGGAAGATTCAATTCGCGCAGAACAATGTGGGGGGATAAGGAGCAAGCATTGGCAGCGAAATACAACTTCATACACACCTCCTTCGAGATTCGGAGCGCAGAGTGTGGCTAGAGCGGTTCCTCTTGTAAAGAAGGCAGACTTTTGTTATCTAGGTACAAAAACTATACCGAGGTGTGGCTGTGAAAGAGAATGTATCGGGTTGCTCGGTTGAAGAGGCCATGAGACTGCTTGGGGGACGTTGGCGATTGCTGCTTGTTTCGTTTCTTCTCGATGGTCCAAAAAGATTTAATGAACTTCGTCGTCACGTTCCAAATATTTCGCAACGAATGCTGACGCTCGACCTGCGGGCCTTAGAGGAAGCGGGCCTGGTTAAGCGCACGGTCCATCCTGAGGTCCCTGTCAAGGTCGAGTACAGCCTGACGGCAGAAGGTGAGCGCTTGCGAAAAATCGTCGCGGTCCTCCAGGAATTTGGCTTATGGCTGAAGGAGAGGGCGGTCGCCAGCTAGTTTTGGAAATTTATCGTTTGGATAAATTTTGTGACGAAATATTAATTAGTCATACATAGTAATATGATAAAGAAAACTTGGAACAATAACGTCGGACGAAAATTGACTGTTACTGAGCCTGCGCTTACTATGACGGCCCGGCCAGATTGGCGGTGG
>NZ_LMUF01000043.1:91185-128097 GCF_009766085.1 Burkholderia sp. S171
ATGCCCGTCGTCGGCAACGGCAATCCACGCGACCGAATAAGCACCGGGAGTCAACGCGTTCAGCGCAACCGACATGTGTTTCTTGTCCGCCGGATCAACCACTGACTTTGCGCTGGTGACGGGCTTGCCCTGCGCATCGGTGACGGCGATCGAGCTGAATGCGGGTTCGAGTCCATCGTCGAACTCGATCGCCACTTCCTTTTGCGAAGCCGACACGGTGGCTCCCGCTCCCGGTTCCTGATGTTGTGGATAGGCGTGCGCTTGAGCGAGCTGCGCACTCGCGAGAGCGGCTGTAGCGATCAACATGCGCACGGTGGCAGAATTCATAAGAGCGATTTTCATGGATTGAAGAGCGGCTTGCCGAGAGAAGCAGGGAAGATATCGTCGAAATAAAGATGCGCCTGAAGCAGGATCCCGACGTGATTGCCCGTCGCGCGATTGACCGGAATCTGCGCTTCGATCCCTAGCTGACCATAGCGGTTGAGCCAGATGAAACCAGGGTTGATGGTCCCGGTCGTATGGCCGGAACACGGACCCGCGGTGCAGGTGTTCATCGGGAACTCGACCACCGGAATCAGGTTGGCGAGCGGTTGCGGCAGGCCGAGGTCTTTCACCTGCTGCTGCAGATACGGAATGCTGTACTGCAGCGTCGTGCCCCAGTCGAGCGAGTTTGGTGACGATCGCGACGTCGTCAGGTTAGGTCCGATCTCACCCGTGATTGCGAATGGCTTCAGGAAGCCGAGACTCGAGGGAAGGTCGCCGAAGCCTTTGCCGAAATAGACCGTCGGCGTGATGGTGGAAGACGAATCTCCAATCGCGCGAGCACCCGTGCCGCCCAGTTCCGTGTTCACGCCGACTGATGCCATGAACTCATGGCGAGCGTTGGAGTAAGCCAGATACTTCAGGCCGAGCGTGACGTTGTCGAAGCCCTTTGCGGAGCCGCCGTTGGGCGCGTTCTGCGTGACGTAGGAACTGGCAATGCTGAAGGCCAGATTCGACGTGATCAGCTTGTCCCATTCGAACGAGGCGGTGTTGACGTTCATGCTGTCACCATCGTCGGTCGGGCTTTTGATGTGGCCGTACTGGAAGTCGAATTCATCGCCGACGCCGGGGTCGTCAACGGCCATCGTCGCCGGGAAAACCCGGTCGCCGACCACCGCATGCGCACATGCACCCGATGAACCCGCAAGGCAGGCAGCGCCAGCCGCCCATATAAGCGCGACGCGTGCAGGCGCCGCGTGCCGCTTAAGAAGCGTACGCATTGTGTTTCCTTTGTCATGATCGTTGTGAGCGCGCTATTAAGCGCCGTCGTGCAGGGCACGCGACGGCATCGCGCAGCGGTCAGCCGCGCGAACAATAGGCACGAAATGAGTCAGTGATCAGGAAAAGACAGGCGGCGCGCGAGGCTGGGCGGCAATGAAAAGCGGTAACGCGCGAACGGCTTCGCGTACCACGGGAAGCGGAGCACTAGTCACCGACACGGCAGCGGCAAAGGCCACTGCGGAACCGGTCAGAATGGGGAAGTGAGCGAGCAGGCCGCAATAAGCGCAAGCCTGCCAATGCAGCGCACCGGAGTGCGAGGAGGAGTCGTTGTTACCCGCTTCACTGAAGGCCGGGTCAGCCGAGCAATACGTGCTGAGCGCCTGGCCTAGCCGATCATGCGAGGCTAGCGCATGCGAGACCGTAGGCGCGATCGAAGTCATCAGGATTGCAAGCAATCCCAGGATACTTCCGATCTTCAGTAAGCGACGGCGGAACATGCTGTGATCAACACCGGGCGGTCGATGATATGGCGCCGATTATGCCACGCGTTAATCACTTCAAAACGCATTAATCGTCATGCGGCATCAAGCGCATACAGTGGCATGAGCCATGAGCGGTGACAGCGCACTCAGACGTTCGGCAAGCCGGGGATATCCACGCCGAATGTTTGCAGCAAGAGGATTACGTTGAGGGAAAGTACGGCGAAGGCCGCAACAATAGCCGCCGTTTTTATCAGTGTCCGGTTCTTGTACGAACCCATGACATCCTCGCGGCACGTGAACCACACGAGTGCCGCCATGGGAAACGGCAGCGCAAGACTGAGCACGACCTGACTCATGACCAGCGCTTGCGTGGCATTCACGCCCAGCCAGACCACGACAAAACTCGGCACCATCGTAATCGCGCGACGCAGCCATAGCGGGATGCGGAAGCCGACAAACCCCTGCATGATCATTTGACCCGCCATGGTGCCCACGACCGAACTGGAAATGCCCGACGCGATCAGCGACAGCAGGAAAATGCCCGCAGCGGCAATGCCTAACAACGGCGCAAGCGTGTGATAAGCGGTCTCGATCTCGGCCACTTCAGGATGACCCGAGTGAAACGCGCCGGATGCCATGATGACCATCGCCATGTTGATCAAGCCTGCAATGGTCAGCGCAATGATCACTTCCAGGTTGGAGAACGTGAGCAGCCTTTTGCGTTCGCCCTCAGTCTTGGGGGGATGGCGGCCCTGCGTGAGTCCCGAATGAAGAAAGAGTGCGTGTGGCATGACCGTCGCCCCTACGATACCCACCGCGATAGTCACGGCTTGCGCATCGGGCAAATCAGGCTTGAACAGATGCAGTCCGACCTGGCCCCAGGCGACCGGCGCAATGAAAAGCTCCGCAAGATAAGACAAGCCGATGATTCCGACCAGTGCGCCGATCACCAACTCCAGTGGCCGGTATCCCGCTTTCTCGAAGAACAGCAAGCCATACGTCACGATCGCCGTGACGATCATGCCGATCAACAAAGGCATGTGGAAAAGCAAACTCAGGCCGATTGCGCCGCCCAGGAATTCCGCCAGGTCGGTGGCCATGGCGGCGACTTCGCTGACTCCCCACATGACATAAACGAGCGGCTTGGGTAGATGATCCCGGCATAACTCCGCGAGATTGCGACCGGTGACAATGCCCAGTTTTGCGGAAAGTGCCTGGAATAGCATGGCTATGACGTTGGCCAGCAGCACAACCCACAATAATGCATACCCGTATCGCGCGCCGGCCTGAATGTTGGTCGCGAAATTGCCCGGGTCCATGTAAGCCACGGAGACGACCACTGCCGGTCCGGCAAAAGGCAGCAGCACCGACCAGCCCGTGCGGCGGCCTTCCAGCACATCGCGCATGGCGAGCGTCGTACTGTCGCTCATTGATCGGCTAGTTTCAGCGCGGACGCGGTCATCCATTGCTTGACTCAATACGTTAGAGATAAAAAGGTCGCTCGCGCGGACCGGCTTGCTGCGGCCACGGCTACGGCGGCAGAATCAATCAATCAATGCAGTGCTTCAGGCGCTTCTCTCGGCTGCAAACTAGTGGGTAAAGCTATCAGAGCACAGTTTCGGCTTTTTCGGGCCTTCTCATCGTTATTCCTTTCAATATGCTAAGCACTGCAATCAGAAACCTTTCGATAACGGCAGTTATTACCTTGCTATCGCATAACCTTGCGCTAGCGGATACTCCGGCCGCGCCTCAGCCGGCCGCCCCCAAAGTCATCGTGCTGGATTCCGGTGAGGCGCAACTCACCTTGATCGACGAAGCGAAGCACAAGGTCCTGGGTACCGAACCGACCGGCAAGGAACCGCATCACCTGATGATCACGCCGGATGGCAATTCGCTCATTGTCGCCGACTCGGTGTCGAATGATCTGATCTTTGTCGATCCGCGCAGCGGCAAGGTGCAAAAACGGGTGGAGGGCATAGAAGATCCATACCAGCTCGGCTTCTCTCCCGATCACAAATGGTTTGTCACGGCAGGCTTGAGACTGGACCGGGTCGATATTTATCGATACGACGGCCACGACCTCACAATCGCCAAGCGTATTCCGCTCGCTAAAACGCCCAGCCATATGACGTTTTCTTCGGATGCGAGCACGGTATTCGTGACGTTGCAGGATTCGGGCGAACTCGCGGCGATCGATCTGGCCACGCAAACGGTCAAGTGGAAAATCCCGGTTGGAAACACGCCGGCGGGTCTTTGGATGACGCCGGGTGATCAGGACTTGCTGGTTGGCATGACGGGTGAAGACGATGTCGCGGTTGTCGACTGGCACAAGCAGCAGGTCGTGAAACGCATTCAGACAGGCAAAGGCGCGCACAATTTTCGTAATCTCGACGACGGCAAGCATGTTGCCGTGACGAATCGCGTAGCGAGCACGATCAGCATCCTCGACTACACGACGTTGCAAAAGGTCGGTGACATAGATGGGCTATTGCCCGGACCGGACGACATGGAATTGTCCGCCGATCGCAAGACGCTTTGGGTGACGTTCCGGTTTGCGCGGCATGTTGGCGTGATCGATCTCACCAGCCGCAAGCTGATCGACACCATTGCCGTCGGTCGCTCGCCGCATGGGCTTTACTTTGCGGACCGGGCGCCCGTGTACGCACCGAATCCGGACTGACCATGCGCGGCGGTTTAATTCGGCCTGGTGTATTTTCAGGCGGCGCTAGAGGAGCCCTATGATTAGGGAAATCGTCGCGCAACTGGATAACGCGGTCTCTACGCTGCAGACGCTCTTATCGGCGCTCAAAAGCAGTAACCATGTCTATGGGTAAGGGCGCGTCGAAGTCGTCAGCAATTTTCGCCCTTCCTTTTAAGCCACCGAAACGGCGCGGAGCCGGGTCACCCTGAATGGGCCCTAAGCCTGGCAACGGGCTTGCCGGCCTTCGTAATGGTAATTTCTTCACCATTTGCCGCGGCATCGACAAGCTTGGAGAGACACTTCCTGGCGTCGCGAATATTGACGGTTCGCATATTTCTCCTGATGGGCTAATGCCCTGGTAATTCACCGCCGTCGGCGCGTAAGTTACCACGCCAGTCTCGTTTTTCTATTGTTTCTTCACGGGTAGCGCCTTGCCTGACAAGGCCGCATACCGGGCCGGCCACCCAACTCGGCTCCGCGCGCCGATAAATCCGCAAGCCCTCCGAACGCCCCCACGCCCCGCCTGGCTCCCCCCGCGTCTTTACACTTTCTTTATATCCCTGGCAGTTCTCTTTTCCGGCCGTTTACGCGCGATCAACTAACCTTCAGCACGTCCAAATCCGCTACGGGAGATCAAAACAATGGACCTGATATATATCGCCGGCATCATCGCCTTCTGGGTAGTGTGCGCGGCCCTGACCATCGGTTGCGACAAATTGCGTCGCGCCCCGGGAGGTCGCCCATGACCACCTGGATGCTTGTGCTGGCAGGTGCTTCGACTCTGCTCTTGTTCGTGTACCTCGTGTACGCACTACTGCGTGCGGAGGATCTGGAATGAACGCTAATACCGTATTTCAAACAGGCCTTTATATCGTCGTGCTGATCGCGCTTGCGATCCCGCTCGGTCGATATATGACCTCCGTGCTCGATGGCTCGTCAGTCGTTGTTCGACGCATCGGCCGTCCAGTCGAAAAGCTGCTTTACAAGCTTGCCGGCGTGGACGACAAGTCTGAAATGTCGTGGAAGCATTACGCATTCGCCGTGCTTGCGTTCAACGCACTCGGCGCGCTCGTCGTGTTTGGTTTCCTGCGCTTGCAACAGTGGCTGCCGTCCAACCCGCAGGCCTTCGGTCCGATGACCCCGGATGCCGCGTTCAACACGGCTGTCAGCTTCGTGACCAATACGAACTGGCAAGACTACACGCCTGAGTCGACCGCAAGCTATCTCTCGCAGATGGTTGGCCTGACCGTGCAGAACTTCTTCTCGGCCGCGACCGGCATTGCCGTTGTCGTCGCGCTGATTCGTGGCTTCGCACGTCATACGGCCACGACTATCGGCAACTTCTGGGTCGACATCACGCGTATCACGCTGTACATCCTCGCCCCTCTGGCGACGGTCATCGCGCTGGTGTTCGTGAGCCAGGGCGCGATCCAGAACTTCCAGTCGTACCAGGATGTCGCCACGGTTCAAGTGACGACCTACCAGACGCCGAAGACGGACGCACAGGGGAACCCGGTCAAGGATGCCAAGGGCAATCCGGTGATGGTGGACAACAAGGCTGACAAGCAGACGATCGCGATGGGCCCCGTTGCCTCGCAAGAAGCGATCAAGATGCTCGGCACGAATGGCGGCGGGTTCTTTAACGCCAACTCCGCTCATCCGTACGAAAACCCGACGCCGTTCTCGAACTTCGTCCAGATGATCGCCATGCTCGTCATTCCGGCGGCACTGTGCGTGGTGTTCGGACGCATGGTGGGCGACAAGCGGCAGGGCTACGCCATCCTCGCTGCAATGACTATTGCCTTCACCATTGCTTGTTGGGGAGAAATCTCATTCGAGCAGGCCGGCAATCCGCTGTTCACGTCGTTGCATGTCGATCAAAGCGCTTCCGCGATGCAGGCAGGCGGTAACGCCGAAGGCAAGGAAACCCGCTTCGGCATTGCGCAGTCGGGCATCTTCACGGTCGCCACCACGGCTGCATCGTGCGGTGCCGTGAACAACGCGCATGACTCGCTGACGCCAATGGGCGGCTTCGTACCGCTGTTGCTGATCCAGTTGGGTGAAGTGATCTTCGGCGGCGTGGGGTCCGGCTTATACGGCATGCTCGTCTTCGCCATGCTCGCGGTGTTCGTCGCCGGCCTGATGATCGGTCGCACGCCTGAATACATCGGCAAGAAGATTGAGTCGTACGAGATGAAGATGGTCGCGATCGTCGTGTTGCTGACGCCGTTCCTGGTGCTGCTTGGTGCGTCGATTGGCGTGCTGACGGCAGCGGGCCAAGCGGGCATATCGAACCCAGGGCCGCACGGTTTCTCCGAGATTCTCTACGCCTATAGCTCGGCTGCAAATAACAACGGCAGCGCCTTCGCGGGCCTCACGGTCAGCACGCCGTTCTACAACATCTCGACCGGCATTGCCATGTGGTTCGGCCGCTTCGGTTCGATCATCCCGGTGCTGGCCATTGCCGGTGCGCTTGCCGCTAAAAAGCGTATTGCGACGACCGCAGGCAGCTTGCCGACACATGGTCCGCTGTTTGTCGTGTTGCTGCTCGGCACTGTTGTGCTGGTAGGTGCATTGACCTACGTACCCGCGCTCGCACTGGGTCCCGTGGTCGAGCATCTCATGATGCTCTCGGGCAAATAAGCGGTCACTGATACAGAGGAAAGTATGAACACAATTGTCAAACCGCCAGTGAAGTCGCCGAACAACGCGCCGAACAAGGCACCGGAGAAAACGCCGGAGTCGGGTGGCCATTCACGCTCGGCAGCCCGTTCGATGTTCGACCCCGCTATCGTCATGCCGGCGATTGCGGACTCGTTCAGGAAACTGGGCCCGCGTCACCAGTTACGCAACCCGGTGATGTTCTGCGTGTATATCGGCAGCATCCTGACCACGGTGCTATGGGTCGCGGCCCTCTCGGGCCAGGCTGAAGCACCGGCGGGATTTATTCTCGCGGTCTCGCTGTGGCTGTGGTTCACGGTGCTGTTCGCGAACTTCGCTGAAGCCTTGGCCGAGGGTCGCTCGAAAGCGCAGGCGGCCTCGCTGCGCAGCGCCAAGCGCGACGTGATGGCGAAGAAGCTGGAATCGGCCAACCCGAAGTCGTCGATGCGCATTACGACGGCAACGGAGTTGCGCAAAGGCGATATCGTGCTGGTCGAAACGGGTGACGTCATCCCGGCGGACGGCGAGGTAATCGACGGCGTGGCCTCAGTCGACGAGTCCGCGATCACGGGCGAATCCGCCCCGGTGATCCGCGAATCGGGCGGTGACTTTACCGCAGTAACGGGTGGTACTCGTGTGCTGTCGGACTGGATCGTGGTGCGCGTGACGGTCAATCCGGGCGAAGCGTTTCTCGACCGCATGATCGCGATGGTGGAAGGCGCCAAGCGTCAAAAAACGCCTAACGAAATCGCGTTGACCATCTTGCTCGTGGCACTGAGCCTGGTGCTGTTGTTCGCGACCGCCACGCTGCTGCCGTTCTCGATGTTTTCGGTCTCCGCAGTAAAGGCCGGTCACGTGGTGACAATCACCGCGCTGGCCGCCTTGCTGGTCTGCCTGATCCCGACCACCATCGGCGGACTGTTGTCTGCCATCGGTGTGGCGGGTATGAGCCGGATGATGCAGGCAAACGTGATAGCGACTTCCGGCCGTGCAGTGGAAGCAGCGGGTGACGTCGACGTGCTGCTGCTCGACAAGACCGGCACGATCACGTTCGGCAACCGGCAAGCTTCGAGCTTCGTGCCCGCTCCGGGCGTCTCCGAGCAGGATCTCGCCGATGCGGCGCAGCTTTCGTCGCTTGCTGACGAAACGCCTGAGGGACGCAGTATCGTCGTGCTCGCGAAAGAGCGCTTCAACATACGTCAGCGTGAAATGGCGTCGCTGCACGCGACCTTCCTGGGCTTCACCGCGCAGACGCGCATGAGCGGCGTCGACTTGCCTGATCGTGAGATTCGCAAGGGTGCGGCCGAGTCGGTCAAGGCCTATGTTGAACGTCATGGCGGCCGTTATCCGCAGGAAGTATCGAATGCGGTCGATGAAATCGCACGTCGCGGCAGCACGCCGCTGGTGGTTGCCGACCGGCGCGAAGAAGGGGCGCGTGTCCTCGGTGTGATCGAGCTGAAGGACATCGTCAAGGGCGGCATTAAGGAACGTTTCGCCGAGCTGCGCAAGATGGGTATCAAGACCGTGATGGTGACGGGCGATAACCGCCTGACCGCTGCGGCGATTGCGGCTGAAGCGGGTGTTGACGACTTCCTCGCGGAAGCTACGCCTGAGGCGAAGCTGGCGACCATCCGCAGTTATCAGGCGGAAGGGCGGCTGGTTGCAATGACCGGCGACGGCACCAACGACGCACCAGCGCTGGCGCAAGCCGACGTGGCCGTGGCGATGAACACCGGCACGCAGGCGGCGAAGGAAGCCGGCAACATGGTCGACCTCGATTCGAATCCGACCAAGCTGATCGAGATTGTCGAGATCGGCAAGCAGATGCTGATGACGCGCGGCTCGCTGACGACGTTTTCGATCGCCAACGACGTGGCCAAGTACTTCGCCATTATTCCGGCCGCGTTTGCATCGACGTACCCGCAATTGCGTGTGCTCGACATCATGCATCTGACGTCGCCGTCGTCTGCCATCTTGTCCGCCGTGATCTTTAACGCGTTGATCATCGTGTTCCTGATCCCGCTGGCACTGAAGGGCGTGAAGTACCGGCCGCTGGGCGCCGCGGCATTGCTGCGCCGCAATCTGCTGGTGTATGGCCTCGGCGGGATCTTGCTGCCGTTCCCGTTCATCAAGATCATCGACATGATTCTGACGGCATGTGGCTGGGCCTGACCGGCACAGGCAGCAGTTAATTTTGCTTATGCATAGCTAGCTGCTGCCACCTTCGGTCTCAATACAATCTAACTGGATTGAATCATCATGAAAAATATCCTTCGTCCTGTGCTCGTGTTGTTCGCGGCATTGACCGTGGTGACCGGGCTGGTGTATCCGATCGTGGTCACCGCCGTCTCGCATGCCGCCTTTGCGAGCCAGGCAAACGGTAGTCTGATCGAGAAGAACGGCAAGCTGGTCGGATCCGAACTGCTGGGTCAGCAATTCGATGCACCGGGCTATTTCTGGGGCCGCCTCTCGGCAACTTCGCCGAACCCCTACAACCCGCAAGGCTCGAGTGCTTCGAACCTTGGCCCGACGAACCCGGCGCTCGCGGATGAAGTGAAAGGACGCATCAGCGCCTTGCACGACGCGGACCCGACGAACACCGCGCCAGTACCGGTCGACCTCGTCACGTCGTCAGGCAGTGGACTGGACCCGGAGATCAGCCCGGCTGCTGCTGCCTATCAGATCGACCGTGTTGCGAAGGCCCGCAAGCTGTCGCACAACGACGTCGATGCACTGGTTCAACGCGAAACGAGCGGCCGTCAGTTCGGCATTCTCGGCGAGGCACGCGTGAACGTGCTGAAGCTGAATTTGGCGCTTGACGAACTGAAGCCCGCAAGCTGATGGACCGCCCCGATCCCGACGAGCTGCTCGACAAGATCCAGCGCGACGAAGAGAAGAAGCAGCGCGGCAGGCTGAAGATTTTCTTCGGTGCATCAGCCGGTGTGGGGAAGACCTATGCCATGTTGCAGGCCGGGCACCGTCGTCGTGAGGAGGGTATTGATACGGTCGTCGGGATTGTCGAGACACACGGCCGCAAGGAGACCCTTGCGCTCGTGGAGGGGCTGGATGCCGTACCGCTGACGCCGTACGAATACCGCGACCGGAAGCTGCCCGAATTCGACCTCGACGGGGCACTTGCACGCAAGCCGCAACTGATTCTTGTCGATGAACTCGCGCATTCAAACGTGCAGGGCGCCCGTCACCTTAAACGGTGGCAGGACGTGTACGAGTTGCTCGACGCAGGTATCGACGTGTACACCACCGTCAACGTCCAGCATCTTGAGAGCCTGAACGATATCGTCGGGCAGATCACGGGTATCCGAGTATGGGAAACCGTGCCGGACCGCGTGTTCGATCTCGCCGATGAAGTCACTCTGGTGGACCTGCCAGCCGAAGAGTTGCTGGACCGCTTGAGGGACGGAAAAGTTTATATGCCGCAGCAAGCGGCAAACGCGGTCAAGAATTTCTTCCGCAAAGGTAACCTGATCGCATTGCGCGAACTGGCGCTGCGTCGCACGGCCGACCGCGTGGATGCACAGATGCGCGAGTATCGCGCCGATCAGTCCATTAGCCGGATCTGGCAGGCTCGCGAGCGACTTATCGCGTGCATTGGGCCGGGGCCTGAGAGTGCCACGCTGGTTCGCTCGGCAGCACGTCTTGCTGCGAGCCTCAAGGCGGACTGGCTGGCGGTATACGTTGAAACACCCAAGCTGCAGCGGCTGCCTGACGTGTGGCGCAAGCGCACGCTGGATGCGCTCAAGCTGGCGTCCGAGTTGGGTGCCGAGACAGTGACCCTTGACGGCGCCGACGCGGCCGCCACGCTGGTTGCGTACGCGCGCATGCGCAACGTGTCCAAGATCGTGGCGGGGGCGTCAGACGCACCGGGCTGGCGGCGTGTCTTTGATCAGCCCGTTGCCGAAGCGCTCGTGCACCATGCACACGATATCGACGTGACGCTGGTGGGCGTGAAAGCGGCCAAGGAAGGCCGTGAGCGCGACGCAAGCGTTCCGGTGTTCGCCTCTGTCCGTAACGAAGCCCGTTCTTCGCCCAACGCCTATTTTTACGCGGCGGCTATTGGTGTCGCGATTACGGCGCTGGCGAGCTTGCTGTCGCGCCATATCGATCTCACGAACCTCGTGATGTTGTATCTGCTCGGCGTGGTTTTTGCAGCGGTTCGACTCGGACGAGGTCCCGGCGTCCTTCTCTCATTCCTGAGCGTCGCGGCATTCGACTTCTTCTTTGTGCCGCCACAGCTTTCCTTTTCTGTTTCAGATACGCAGTACCTGCTGACGTTCTTCGTGATGTTACTGACCTCGCTCACGATCAGCCATCTGACTTCGAACCTTCGGCGTCAGGCTCGCGTAGCCTCGTTGCGCGAGCGGCGCACGGGCGCCATGTATGCGATGACGCGCGAACTGGGCGGCGCGTTGATGACCGAACAGATCATCGAGATTGGGACGCGCCACGTAGGAGAGATCTTCCAGGCGAAAGTCGCGATTCTGCTGCCTGACAGCTCGGAAAAGATTCGGCAGAAAGTGGACGACCCCAATCCGCAGTTTACGCTCGATGCAGCCGATCTTGATATCGACATCGGCCAGTGGGTTTATGACCAACAAAAACCTGCGGGACGCGGCACGGACACGCTGCCGGCCAGCAATGCGCTTTACCTGCCACTGAAAGCGCCGATGCGCACACGCGGTGTCCTAGCGCTTATCACCGCCCATGCAGCCGAGCTTGCAGTCCCTGAACAGCAACGCATGATCGACACCTTCGCTTCTCAGATCGCGCTCGCGCTCGAACGTGTCCACTACGTCGAGATCGCGCAGGATGCGTTGGTCAACATGGAGTCGGAGCGTATGCGCAACTCACTGCTCTCCGCTATCTCGCACGATTTGCGCACACCGCTGACCTCGATCGTCGGATTTGCGTCGGTGCTGGAGGAGCAGCAACGCATTCACACCGGCTCAGCCGATACCGCGCGCGAGCTGGTGCATGCCATCCACGAGGAAGCACTGCGCATGAGCGGGCTGGTGACGAATCTGCTCGACATGGCGCGGCTCCAGGCCGGCAGCATCCGACTTAACCGGCAATGGTTGATGCTGGAAGAGGTGGTGGGCGCGGCGCTTGCCGTATGCCGCCGCACGCTTGCCGGGCACACGGTGCGGGTTCGTGTTCCGGCCGACCTTCCGTTGATACAACTGGACGCGGTTCTGATGGAACGGCTGCTCGCCAACCTGTTTGAGAACGCGGCGAAATACACGCCGCGCGATTCATCGCTGTCTATCCACGCAGCGGTCGAACAGCATTCGGGCGAGCGTTACGTGAGGGTTTGCGTCGACGATAACGGCCCGGGTCTGCCTGCGGGCATACAACAAACGCTCTTCGATAAATTCACGCGCGGGGAGAAGGAATCCGCGATGCCGGGGATTGGTCTGGGTCTTGCAATCTGCCGGGCGATCGTGGAGGCGCATGGCGGAAAGATCGGCGCTGAGAACAGGGCGGATGGTGAAGGGAAGGTGTTGGGCGCAAGGTTCTGGTTCACGTTGCCGGCCGATCAGACGCCGCCCTTCGAGACGCTTCCTGAGGAAAATGGTGACGGCCCGGACGCTGCCGTGCATACGGATATTCCATGAGCGAGCCTACGTTGACCATTGTCGTCATAGAAGACGACAAGCAGATTCGCCGTTTCGTCAGAAGCACGCTTGAAGCGCAGGGCATGACCGTATTCGAAGCTGAAACGGGACAGCAGGGTTTGCGCGAAGCCGCTTTTCGGCTGCCTGATCTTATAGTCATTGACCTTGGCTTGCCGGACACGGACGGTATCGATGTGATTCGTGAACTGCGTACCTGGACCGAACAACCGTTGATCGTGCTCTCGGCGCGCACTCACGAAGACGCGAAGGTGGCAGCGCTGGATGCAGGCGCGGACGACTATCTGACGAAGCCATTCGGTGTGTCGGAGTTGCTCGCGCGAATCCGTGCGCAGCTGAGACGGCGTAACCGTGGCGGGCAGCAGGAGACACCGCAGGTTCGGTTTGGGCCGGTATCGGTGGATCTGTCTGAAAGGCGTGTCACGCGTAACGGTGAGCTGGTTCATCTCACGCCGATTGAATACAGGCTGCTGACTACGCTGGTGCGTCACGCCGGCCGGGTGATTACGCATCAGCAATTGCTGCGTGAAGTGTGGGGCCCCGCGTATGTGGAGAACCAGCATTATCTGCGCGTCTATATGGGACACCTTCGCCACAAGCTCGAGCTTGATCCGGCGCAGCCGGTTCATATTGTGACGGAGACTGGGGTCGGCTATCGGCTTGTGGGTGCGCAGTAGCGCGTAGGTTTTACGCGTTGTGTAGCGGCGTTCGCATAAGCGTTTGACGGCGCAACGACCGCTTAAGGGAAAAGCGCAAACGGCAGTGTAGCCGCGATATAAACCGCCAGACCAGTCGATGGCAGACCTAACGTTATGGCTATTGCGGCAAGAACGGTCCCGCCCAGCGACACAGCAAGCAGCGTTCGCTGACGGGTTTTCCGCCCAGCGACGTTCGATCGTGTGGCGTCATGATCCGGCTCGTTTTGTTTGGAAGTGCGCTTCCAAAACGTCAGGGCGTGCATGGTGTTGACTCTCTTGATGGAGACCAAAAGTGTCGCTCTGCTCGCGCAATGACGGCGTTTAAATGGCGCAGGAGAGCGTATAGGTTTCATCAATTCGACGTTGGATGGCCACGTCTTGACGCGTTCTTGATACGGCATGGTCCGCTTTTATCCCGATCGATACGCCCGGCGGCGTAGCCTTCCGGGACGCAAACGAGAAGGGACCGTGATGCATGAGTACCAGTCAAAAAAATCAAGGCGACGGTTGTACGCGAAATTTGTCCTCTGCGCGTTTTCGTTGATGGCCGCAAGCGCGGCATATGCAACCGATGCAAGCGACGCGACCAATGGCCAGCCGGTGCCTGACGTGCAAATATCGGCAAGTATTGAATCCTCGCCTAGCGAATCGCCACAGGTTGCAAATGTAGCGGCGGTGTTATGGCGGCAGTTCCGAGTGGCGCGGCAGGAGGCCACGCTGATTGCGCGTGCGGTCATCAGCGCAGCAAACGAATATGCAATGTCGCCCGTGCTATTGCTCGCGGTCATTGCAACCGAGTCAGGGTTCGACCGGCAGGCGGTCAGCGTTGCCGGCGCGCAGGGGCTGATGCAGATCCTCCCGGCCGCTCATCCGCAGGTATTTGCATCGGGCAACGATATGACCGAGCCCGCCGAGAACGTGCGCATAGGTTCTTCGATCTTGCGCGAGTATCTCGACGCGTCGGGCGGCGACTTGGGCGTCGCGCTCAAGCGGTACAGCGGCGGCGGCAAGGGATATGCCCAACGTGTGGCTTTTCGTATGAAACAGTTCTCGGCCAGCCTGAAAACGCCGCCAGACGATGCAGCCAAGGTGGCGCTTGTACGGTCGCCTTGACACAATTTTTATGCTGCAGGCTCGAAACGCTGCTCGCGGTTAACACGGGACCTGCTGTAATGAAGTTGTAGTCATAGCTGAAACGGGGACGCTTATGTTACGGGTACTCATACCGGTGATAAACAAGGAAGGCGCACTTCAGGCCGCACGGCATGCTGCATTTCTTTTCGCCGAGCACTGCGTGTCCGAGGTCGAGTTGATGGAGGTGCTTGAACCGCCGGACCAGGGGCGTGCCAGTGCGTTTCATTCGCGTGGCGCGCTGCGCTTGCAGGAAAAGCGCGCGATGCTGAGCGCGCTCAGCGAGACACGCGCCATTCTGGACGACGCGGGGGTTCCGTATCACTGGTCGCGCGTGTATGGGCCAATAGCTGGAACCATTGCAGCGCGCGTGGCTGAAAAATGCTCGGACATTGTCCTGGTCGATGCCAGTCACCTGGGCTTTCTTACCCGATGGTGGGTGATGAACAAGTTGTGGCGCAGCATGCAAACCCCGGTGACGATGGTTCACTAGGCAGTAGGGCAATAAGCTTGAAACCAAGCACGACGATCAAGAACTAACATTTACCCGCGTTCAGACAAGAGTACACAATCGTGTTAAAGCTTCATACGGCCATGCGGATTAGAGGCATGGCGAAGGTGGTGTGCGTCGCTATCGTGGCGAACCAGGTTTTGACCATGGCATTCGCGTATGCGGTGCAGCAGCTCGATCCGAGTGCGCCGAGTCTTATCACGACCATTTTCAGTTTCCTGACGTGCGGTCTCGTGAGCATATGGCTGCAGTCAGACGCACGGCGTGCATATTTGCTGGCGCGCGAGAAGGGCTGTATCACGCCCGTGGACAAGACCAACCCGGCGCTCAAGATCGCGCCCGATTGTCCGAAGTTGTGGCTGGTGGTTTTGCACATCGAAATGAATCCGGCTGCGGTGGGACTTTAAGCCGCTGGATTGATAGCAACAGCTTAGTAGGGCATGCGGTATTTGTGATGCGTACTGGCTCAAGCATGATGAGACTGACTGTCGCGCACGAGTTGTCCGCGCGCTTCCGAACCGGTCGCTGGCTCTTGGCAGCGGCGAGTGCAAAACCAGACACGTTGCCCAGACTTCTTTGCTTGCACATTAGAAAAGCGCGCAAGCAAACGAGGCCTGAGACATACCTTTCATACCCGCACCATCCTATGCAAGCAAACGCTTTACCCCCTCTCTTGCGTCCCGTCGAAGCTCATCCAGATCCAGCCCGGGGATCACTCCGTCGTCGACTACAACGCGGCCATTCGCGATGCTGTATCGAACTTTGCTTGGCTCGCCGGCCGCCACCGGCGCGATCGCCATATCGTGAAAACCGTTGAAACGCAGCGCGTCGACGTCGTACAGCACCAGGTCTGCCGCCTTGCCCACTTCCAGCGTACCAACCGCATCCAGACCCAGCACGCCCGCGCCGCCGGCCGTCCCCCAGTGAATGGTTTCTTCCACGGTAGTGGCGGATACCTGTTGCGCCGCACGGTGCAATAACCAGGCGAAATGCGCTTCGTTGGTCATGCTCCCGGACTCGTTCGAGGCCACGCCGTCCACGCCCAGTGACATGGGCACGCCTGCTGCCGCCATCTGCGGCGCGGGCGCAATACCGCTGCCAAGCCGCGCGTTGCTGACCGGGCAATGCGAGCAACCGGACCCCGTCTCCGCGAGCATGGCGATCTCGCCGGGTTCCAGATGAACCAGATGGGCGAACCATACATCTGGCCCAAGCCATTCATGCTCCGCGACAAACTCGACGGGCAGCATGTCGAATTTCTCCCGGCAGAAGTCGACGTAGCGACGCGTCTCGGACAAGTGCGTATGCAGACGCAAGCCCATGCCGCGTGCTGCGCGTGCGATCTCCGGCAACAGCGCGGGCGGCAACGAAAAGGTCGGCGTGGTGGGCGCGACCACGACCCGGCGCATGGAGTCGGGGCGGGCATCGTGATAGCGGGACTTCAGGCGCTCGATGTCGCCGAGCATCTGATCAATTGACTCCGGCTGCAACACGCTGTCCGCAAACCCCGGATGGTCACCCGCGGCCTGAAGTGCGCCACCGCGGCACAGCACGAAGCGCATGCCGAACGCAGCGGCTTCCTCAAACAGGATGTCGCCGGTTTCGGTCGTGCCGTTTGCATGGTAAAGATAATGGTGATCGGCGCAGGTCGTCACACCCGAGAGCAGGAGTTCCGCCAGCCCCAACCGGGCGGCGATGCGAGCCAGGTCGGGTGTAAAGCGCGCGAGGCGAGGGTACGGCACCGCAGCAAGCCATTCCTGGAGATCTGCGTTGATACCGGCGGGGACCGCCTTCAACAAGTTCTGGAACAGGTGATGATGCGTGTTGACCCACCCCGGGTAGACGACGCAGGAACTGGCGTCGATGACTCTTTCGTTTTCTCTCGCCACGAGTTGCGGACCGATCTCCTCGATCCGTCCCGCGCGAATGCGCAGGTCGACTTGACCGAGCCGGGCATGTTCGCCACGCAGGCCGCTCATGACAGCAAGAGGATTCCTGATCAACAGGGCTTCGTTTCGGGTGCTCACGTTTGTTTCTCCTTGCAATGCTTGTGCTGTGCGGCGGCGTAGCGACGGCCACCGTGCATGGATTTAGCGGGGTCTGGTTTATTCCCGGACCAGCTGATGCGTCTCGACCACGACCTCCTCATGCGCGCCGTTAAGCACCGCATTGAGGGCCACGGAGACGAGACAGGCGAGCACGACACCGCTATGCAGGAACGGCTGGGTCCACTCGGGCATCTGCTTAAATACCTCAGGAGCCATCACGGGAATCAGCGCCGTCGCGATCGTGAAACCTACGATCAATACGTTGTATCGATTGCTTTCGAAGTCGACCTTCGAGAGCGTCTGCACGCCCGCTGCCACGACGACGCCGAACATCGCGATCCCCGCTCCGCCGAGCGCGGCGGCAGGCGTCGCTGCGACGACCGCGCCTATCTTCGGCACCAGGGCCACGACGCACATCAACGCACCACTTGTGGCAACGACCCAGCGGCTTCGCACACCCGTGAGGATCACGAGCCCGACGTTCTCCATGAACGCGATAAACGGAAATGCCGCGAACATTCCTGCGATGGCGCTGGCAAGGCCGTTAGCGCGCAGGCCACGCACGACGTCTTCTTCGGTGACCTGCTTGTCGACAATGCCGCCGATCGCGATGAAGAGCCCCATTGACTCGACCATCTGCACGACCATGACAACGATCATGGTCAGCACCGGTACGACGGCGAATACCGGCGTGCCGAAGTGGAACGGATAAGGTACGGTGAACCACGGTGCGCTCCTGACACCGCTGTAGTTCCCCATCCCTAGCAGACACGCGACGATCCCGCCGGCAATGAGCCCGATCAACACCGACAGGTTGCGCAGGAACGGCGAGCCGAAGCGATTGACCGCGAGTATCACGAGGGCGACGAACAGCGCGACCAACAAGAATGGCGATGCGCCAAATTGTGGGTTTTGCCGTCCGCCTGCTGCCCACTCGTAGGCCACCGGAAACAACTGCAAGCCGATCACGGTCACGATGCAACCGGTCACGACGGGAGGAAAGAAGCGTCGCAGCCGGCCGACCAAAGGGGCTGCGAACAAGGTGAATAAACCCGCCCCGATCACGGCGCCGCACACGCCCGCAAAGCCGACATTCGGATTCGAGCCAATGGCGATCACCGGTCCGACACTGCTGAACGCAACGCCTTGCAGGATCGGCAAACGCACGCCGAATTTCCAGAAGCCGATGGTCTGCAGGAGTGTCGAGATACCCGAGCAAAAGAGCGCGGTGCTGATCAGGACGGTCGTGTCGGCGGCCGACATCTTGAGCGCCGACGCGACGATGAGCGGCACGGCAATCGCGCCGATATAAGCCACCAGCATGTGCTGCAATCCGAGCGTAATCATCTGGCGCTTCGGCAGGCGCTGATCGACAGGGTGTGGGGCGGTGTTCATCGAATGTCTCCTGAATTTTCGTTATTGACCAGCCCGCGGTCCGCGACCCACGGTCTGCGGCACATGTGCTCGCGCTGTTTTGGCAGCATTCGCGCCACGAGTCATCCGCGGGCCGGCTGTTCAACCCGTCAGGCCGTTATAGGTGCGCCGAGACAGGCATGGAAGCGGTCGGTCAGCTCGGCACGATCGAGATCGCGGCCGATAAAAACAATGCGGCTGGTCCGAGGCTCGCAACCCCAGGCCTGCGCCGCGCGCAGTTCAATAACGTTGTGCACGCCTTGCAGCACGTAGCGGCACGGCTGCCCTCGCACGGCGAGAATGCCCTTCATGCGAAACAGCTTGGTCGCATCCGATGTGCGTAGTTGGGCAAGCCAGTCCTGCAAAACGTCGAGATCGACCTCGGCAGATACCTCGATACCGACCGACGAGACACTGGCGTCGTGTTCGTGTTCGTGTTCATCTGAGTGCTCGTGGTGCTCCTGATGTTCGTGATCCTCATGCTCATGCTCGTGCCCGGAAAGTCCGCCCGTTTCGACCAGCTGCTGTGAGAACTCGGAGGCGCCCACGCCGAGGATCTTCCCCAGGTCGATCAGCGCATAGCTTGACGGGACGATGTCGGCGGTGGCGTTGAGTCCGCGAATCCGGGCGGTCAGAGCGGCCACTTCCTGCTCGCTCACGAGATCAGTCTTGTTGATCACAATGCGGTCCGCGCACACGATCTGATCGACAGCCTGATTGTCAGAACCGTCGAGGAGGATGTCGTCCAGATGTGCCGCGATATGCTTCGCGTCCACCATCGTCACGACGGCGTCGAGCGTGACCTGTTTCGCGATTGGATCGTCGAGGAAGAACGTTTGCGCGACCGGGTACGGATCGGCGAGACCGCTCGTCTCCACAATGATGTGATCGAGCCGCTCGGGCCTGTCGATCAGCGTGCGTACGATGCGCACGAGATCCTCGCGCACCGCGCCGACACAGCAGACACAGCCGTTCGTCATCTCGTAGATTTCCTCGGTCGATTCAAGCACGAGACCGCCGTCGATGCCTATTTCGCCGAACTCGTTTTCGATCACAGCAATCTTGCGCCCGTGGTTTTCGCGCAGGATGTAGTTCAACAGCGTGGTTTTGCCCGCGCCAAGGAAGCCGGCCAAAATGGTGACTGGAATTTTCTCGGCTTCGTGATGGGTCATGTGAATGGTGTTCATCGATCGTCTCCTGGTGGTCGTAACGGGTGCTGATGTCTGGCTAACTAACCTTCATGCGGAAAGTGGTTCTTCAACAGCCTCCCGCCAGCGCGTAACGGTGCCTGTCTCGAGCCCGAACAAGTCGAGTACACGGCCGAGCGTGTGATCTATCAGTTGTCCGAGCGATTGCGGCCGGGTATAGAACGCGGGAACGGGCGGGGCCACGATGGCGCCCATCTCGGTTGCGGCGGTCATGTTGCGCAGATGCGCCAGCGTGAGCGGTGTCTCGCGTGCGAGCAGGACAAGCGGCCGGCGTTCTTTCAGTGTCACGTCGGCTGCTCTTGAAATCAGACCGAGCGACATGCCGTTAGCAATTTCGGCTAGCGTCTTCATCGAGCAGGGGGCGACAATCATCCCCATCGTGCGGAACGAGCCGCTTGCGATGCTGGCGGCGAGGTCGTCGCAACGATGTGTCGCGGTAGCGAGCGCAGTCACGTCGGCGAGTTTGTAATGGGTCTCGTGCGTCATCGTAAGTAGGGCCGCGCGGGAGAGGACCAAGTGCGTTTCCACATCCAGTCCGCGCAGCAATTCAAGCAAGCGAACGCCGTAGATGAATCCCGATGCACCGCTAATGCCGACCACCATGCGGCGGTTTTTATCGATCGTCATGCCGGCACTCCGCGTTCGAGACCCGCAAGCAATGAACGCGCGTGATGAATCGCACGTTCGCCGATGCGCGCGCGAATGCCGTCGAACGTAGACCCGCGAGTCGCATCGATACCCATGCGCGAGGTCGTGCCTGACGCCGACGACGAAGGATCGAGCGGGCTGCCCGGCAAGCCATCGATCACGAACAAGTCGCGATGCGGCTGGAAATGCGTGGCGACCGCCCATAACACTTGTGAGTCGTCGCTGATGTCGATGTCGCTGTCCACCGCGATCACGTTTTTCAGGTAAGGATCCCAGCCGAGCAATGCGAGCATGATCTGGCGCGCTTCGCCGTCGCGCGACTGGTTCAATGCGACATAGCAATGAAAGTGCGTGCCGGAGTTCGGGTAATGAAGCGCCGTCACGGAGGGAAAACGCGCCTTCAACTTCTCGCTCATTTCCGCCTCGCGAGGCAAGCGCGCGAGCGTCAAGTGCTCGGCATAGGGCCCGCCGACCACGTCGACGAGCCATGCATCGCGACGGCGCATCATGGTGTCGATGCGAAGCACATTGTTGGTCGAGCGGTCCGACGAATAACCGGAGAATTCCCCGAACGGACCTTCGTCGGCGCGCTCGGCTGGATCGATCGTGCCTTCGAGCACGAACTCCGCAGCAGCGGGCACGCCTATGCCGTAACGCGGCGTGCGCACGAGTTCAAGTGGCGCGTTGAACAGGCCACCGGCAATCGAACGCTCGTCTGTCCCGAACGGTACCCGCGCGGAAGCTGCCAGCATGAAGAGAGGATGAGCACCGATCACCATTGCAACGCGGAGCACGTCACCGCGTTGCTGCGCGCTTTGCAGCATCCGCCAAAGGTGTCCACGCGAATGCAGGCTGGTGGCGAGTGCATTGCGCGCGTGGCGCATGGAACGGTGGTAACTGAGGTTGGCGATGCCCGTCACCGGATCTTCGGCGACGATCACCGCGTTGGTAATGTACGGGCCGCGGTCGGTATCGAAATGCCGGATCATTGGCAGGTGATCGACGTCGACTGCATCGCCTTCGGTTACCTGATCGAGAACGGGACCATTCGCTACGAAACGCGGCGCAAGCGGTGCATTCGCACGGCGTTGATAGGCTTCAAACAAGTTCGACGGTTCGACACCGAACAGCCGCGCAATGCGACTGCGCGACGCAAAGACATTAGTGACCAGCGGCGTGTCCAGACCATCAACCTGCTCGCAAACCAGCATCTCGTGCCGGCCTCGCGTAGCCAGTTCCGCGACCAGCGCAGTCACATCCTGATCGGCGGACAGCGGCTGCCTGATCGTCAGCACGTCATCGGGAAAGAGGTCGCGATAGGCAGACACGAACGCGTGAAAGTCCTGCGTTCCCGCGAGTTCGTGCAAGCGTGCATCGGCCATGATGGGCTCCGGCATGTGGACAAAAAGTGAGGCGCGACGACCACGGGCGCACGCATGGATACGCATACAGATACGGCGCCCGTGGTCCTCCATCAACTACACATAGCTCGCCTTGAGGCGCTTCTCAGCCTCGGCCAGATCCTTCGGTGGTTTGCTCGGCTCGATGCCGACCAGCCTCGCGATGTTGTTGCCCATGTAGTCTTCGAGTCCGTCCTCGTCCAGGTCCATGCCTTGCGGCGCGGGCGAACACAGCATCTCCAGTTCACGCAGCCACATGCCTGGTTCGTTCGGCGGTGAGTCCGTGCCAAACACGATCTTGTTGCGCGGCAACTCTTTCGCGAACTCAACAATGCGCGACTGATAACACCAGCCCGACTCGCAATACACGTTCGGCGTATCCATTGCCATCCAGAAGGATTCGAATGAATAGTTGCCGCCGGTCTGGATCCCAAAGTGACCGATGATGAAATTCACCATCGGAAATTCGCGGATGATCGGATAGAACTGCGTCGGGATGGTGTACGGTCCGTCGCCGGTATGAATCAACACGACCACGCCCAGCTCCGCGCATTTCTTCATGGCGGGACGCAACCAGTCGAGCGCACGATCAGGCCGGTAGCCATGCATGTTGGCGTGCAGCTTCAGCATCTTGAAGCCGTACTCCTTCACATGGAACTCGAGTTCGGCCGCGCCGTTTTCCGGGCCCCAACGCGGGTTGTAGGTGAAGTTGCCGATAAACCTGTCGGGGTATTTCTGCGTCAGTTCGGCGATGTATGCCATGTAGTCGCGAATGCCTTCCCGGCCACGCCGGTTACCGTCGCGATAACCCGTGTTGCCGGGCGGCGGCTGGATGAACCCCATGTCGATACGGCGCGGCTTGCCGTTGATCATGTACGGGCCGTCCATCATCTTGAGCAGGCGCTCGCCGGTGAACGGCTCGCCGGTATGGCGCCAGGCTTCGTCGACAAGATTGGTCGGGTGCAGATGGGTATCGATGATCATGCGCGGGCTCCGGCAAACTGGTTCAGATAATCGTGTGCTTGCTCCACACTGCGCGGCGGCGGACTCGGTTCGAGGCCGATCATTCGCGCGAGGTTGTTGCCGAGATAATCCTCGAGCGTGTCTTCGTCGAGATTGAGGCCTTGCGGCGGCTCGTGGCACAGGACTTCGAGCAGCCGCAGCCACATGCCCGGTTCGTTCGGCGGCGTGTCGGAGCCGTACAGGATCTTGTGCGTGGGCAGCACCTTCGCAAATTCGACAATGCGTGATTGCAGGCACCAGCTCGATTCGCAATAGACGTTGGGGGTATCCATCGCCATCTGGAACGGCTCGAAGCAATACACACCACCGGTCTGCACACCGAAGTGCGCCATGATGAAATTCACCGATGGAAATTCCCGGATCAGCGGATACCACTCGGTCGGAATGCTGTAGGGACCATCACCGGTATGAAGCTTGACGATGAGACCCAGATCCGCGCATTTGCGCAGCGCGGGCCTTAACCAGTCGAGTGCGCGGTCCGGGCGGTAGGCGTGCATGTTGGCCTGCAACTGGACCATCTTGAAGCCATGTTCCTTCGCATAGAACTCAATGGCTTCGGCCCCGTTCTCCGGACCGCAACGCGGGTTGTAGACAAAGCAACCGATCAGCCGGTCAGGGTAACGTTGGGTCAGCTCGACGGTGTAGGCCATGTAGTCGTCAATCGACTCGCGGCCTGAACGCTCGCCGTCGGTCCACGTATAGATCGTATTGCCCTGAGGCGGCTGGATGAAAGCCTTGTCGATGCGGCGCGGTTTGCCGTTGATGATGTAAGGCCCGTCGAGCGTCTTGAGCAGGCGCTCGCCCGTGAACGGTTCGCCGTCGTGGCGCCAGGCGAGGTCGACCAGGTTGGTCGGGTAACAGCTTGTGTCGATGATCATGTACTCGATCTCCCATAACAGAGGAACTGGCATTAACCAGTTGCCGGATCGCTGGCAGGCGCATCTGCGGATGTGCATTGCGGCCCTTTGCAAAGCGCTATTTTTTTAGCGCTTTCCCCTCGCCGGCATCGAGTGTCACACTGATGTGCACTGCTGCTTGATTCGCAGTCTCTTCAAACAAAAGCGCTCTGTACAATATTTTTTAACGTGACTCTTGATACGTAGGCGATATGGACATCCGGCTGTTGCGTTACTTCGCGGTGCTTGCCGACGAGTTGCATTTCGGCCGCGCAGCCGCGCGCCTGCACATCTCCCAGCCTCCTTTAAGCCAGCAAATCAGGCTGCTTGAAGAGGAGCTGGGCACGGCGCTTTTTACACGCTCGCAACATCGTGTCGAACTCACGGAGGCAGGGAAAACACTGAAGGAACAAGTGCCTTTAGTGTTCGCGCAGTTCGAACGTGCGATCGATCTGGCCCGTTGCGCGGGGCGTGGGGAAGTGGGGAACCTCGAGATCGGCATCATCAGTTCGGCCATGGTCGACGCCATTCCGCTCGCGCTGCGCGCCTTCGACGAACGTTATCCGGCCGTACGCTGGACATTGCACGAAATGACGCCCGCCGCGCAGATTCAAGCGCTGAAGGAGCACCGCCTGGACGTGTGTTTCTTTCGTATGACCCATGACGACCCGGAGATCCAGAGTGAGGTGGTCGTGAGGGAATGTGCAATGGCCGTGCTGCCGCCGGGACACCGGTTCGCACAGAGACAGGAGATCGCGTTGAAGGAGTTGCACGCGGAGCGCTTCGTGTCGTTCGGCCTGACGCATTCGAAGCTTGCGAGGTTCTTACGGGACTGTTGTATTGACGCCGGGTTTACGCCGAAGATCGAGCAGGAGGTGGTTGAGGTGCAGACGTTGCTGTGCCTGGTGAGGCAAGGGCTTGGCGTGGCATTGGTGCCGTCCTCAGCGCAGCAGTTGACGACCGGCGGTGTGGTCTTCAAGCCGCTGAGCGGACAACCGCCGGAGGTGTCGCTCTATGCGCGCTTCCGGACCGGCGACACGTCGCCGGTGCTACGGCTGTTTCTCGATACCGTGCGCCAGTGCGCCGAAGCACCTTCTACTGACACTCCTTTTACTCAAGGCTCTGTGCCACCAGCGCCTTGAGCGTCTCCACCACGTCCGCCACCCTCTCGCGTTTGCCTTGCGGCCACACCGCGTACAGGTTGTAGTGGGTTGGAATGGCGACCTCGGTCAGCACCACCAGTTGCCCTGCACGCAGCGCATCCGCCGCGAGCAGACCCCGTGCGAGTCCGGCGCCTACGCCCGCTGCCATGGCTTCAATCAGGCTCGCCGCGTTGTCGAACACGGCGAGCGTGTTCGAGGGTTCGAGCGCCGCCAAGCCAGCCGCTTCGAGCCACGGAATCCATGAACGCTTTGTATAGCCGAGCAGCGGCAACTCAAGCACCGCTTCGGGCGCGAGCGGCAAACTCAGGCCGAATTTTTTTACCAGCGCCGGTGAGGCCATGACCGTCAACCGGTCGCTGCACATCAACTTGTTTTCATAGCCCTCCCATTCACCGTAGCCGTATCGCAATGCGATGTCGGCGCGTTCGAACGCCGTGCGCTCGTGGCGAGGCGTGGACAGCACAGTCAGCGCACGTCCGTCCAACGCTTCGATCAGCGCTGCCAGGCGGGAGCTAAGCCAATGTTGCGACAACTCTGGATCCACGTCGAGCGTAAGGGAATGTGCGACCGGCCGCTCCTGCACGGAGGACAACGCGCGGTCGATCTGCTCGAAGCCGTCGCCAAGCAGGTTGGCGAACAGCACGCCGGCGTCGTTGAGCATCACGCGCCCATTCTTGCGTTCGAATAACGGCTGCCCGACGAATTCCTCCAGCGTCCGGATTTGTTGACTGATCGCGCTATGCGTGAGGTCGAGCTGCCTTGCAGCACTCGAAAAGCTGCCGCCGCGCGCCGCGTTGAGGAAGGCCTGCATCGACTGGATGGAAGGGTAGCGTTTGAACATACCTGTTAGTCGGACTGACGGCCGTTAGAAGAAATTGTCGCTGGCGCGGGATTTAACGGCTTTCAATAATCGGCGCGACGGCTGGACAACAAGCGACAAGCGAAGGGAGACACCCATGATCGAGATTATCGTCAACGACGAGCGGCATACGCTCGACAATGTACCGGAAGACATGCCGCTGTTGTGGGTGTTGCGCGACCGCCTGAAACTCACCGGCACGAAGTTCGGTTGCGGCGGCGGATTTTGCGGCGCATGCACGGTGCACCTCGACGGTAATGCGATGCGCTCATGTGTGCTGCCGGTCGGGGCGATAGCGGGGCATCGCATCACGACCATCGAAGGTTTGTCGAAGACCGGCGAGCATCCGTTGCAGCGCGCATGGGTTGAAGAGGACGTGCCGCAATGCGGTTATTGCCAGCCCGGGCAGTTGATGTCAGCAGCGGCGTTCCTCAACGGCAAACCTGAAGTCAACGACGAAACGATCACCGCGGCCATGTCGGGCAACGTGTGCCGCTGCGGCACTTATGCGCGTATTCGAAGGGCGATCAAACGCGCCGCTCCCGAACTCCTGTCGCCAAAGAAGGAGGCATGATGCGCGACGCAAGCAAACCGGCGGTGACGCTGGTCGAGTCTCGTGAGGTCTCCCGCCGACGCTTCCTGAAGCAGAGTTCGGCATTACTCGCCGCAGGCGTTGCCGTCGGCTTTCGTCTGCCCGATGCCCGGGCGGACGAAGCATCAGGCATTGCTGCGTCAACGAGCGCGACCAACGAATTCGAGCCCAACGCATGGGTCCGCGTATTGCCCGACGATACGATCAAACTCGTGGTTCACAAACATGACTCGGGCACCGGAACGCGGACCGCGCTGGCAGCGATCGTGGCGGAGGAACTTGATGTCGACCCGTTCACGGTCGACGTGATCACGCCCGAAAATCCGTTCTACGCGGTCTACATTCATCCATTGTGGAAGGTGTTCTCAACGGGTGGCAGTACCAGCGTCTCGCTCGAATACGATCGCCTTCGAATGGCTGGCGCAACTGCAAGGGCAATGCTCGTTGCGGCTGCTGCCAACCAGTGGAACGTGCCGGTTGCATCGTGTTCGACGGCGAACGGGTATGTTGAACACGCAGCGAGCAGCCGGCGGGCGAACTACGGATCGCTAGCTGAAGCTGCGGCACGCGTTCCTGCGCCGAAGGACGTCGCGCTCAAGGACCCTGCGCAGTTCAAGTACATCGGCAAGTTGCAGAAGAAGCGCGGGGCGGCGCAGAAGGTCGCGGGGACGTTTCAATACAGCATCGACGTCGATCTGCCCGGCATGCTGGTTGCCGTGATCACGCGCGCGCCAGTGATTGACGCGCGCGTGCGCAGCGTCGATTCGTCCACCGCACTCAAAGTGCCGGGCGTGCGCGGCGTGATCGAGATTCCAGGGCGGCCGGATGTGCTGGGCGGCAATCAGGCAGGCGTCGCGATTCTTGCAGATGACTACTGGTCGGCGCATCAAGGACAGGCGGCGTTGCAGATCGAGTGGGACGACAGCCTCTTCGAAAGCTTCAACAGCGACGCGCTCGCAGGTCATCAGGCTGCGTGGCTCGACAGCCCGGCGGCGCACGTCGTGCCGACCATTCAATCGGGTGACGCGAAGACCGCGTGGACGCATCCGGCGCGCGTGATAGAAGCATCGTATTCGATGCCGTACAAAGCCCAGAACCCGATGGAACCCGTCAACGTCACCGCATGGGCAACGAAGGACGCCATCGCCTACTGGGGTGGTATCCAGGTCCCCTCAACGGCGCAAGAGGCCGCCGAAGTGATCGGTGGATTCAAGGGAGATCAGGTCACGGTGCACGAGCTTGTATCGGGCGGAAGCTTCGGCGCGCGCGAATCGAAATACTGGCTGTTCGAAGTCACCTACCTCGCGATAAAGACCGGCAAACCGGTCAAGCTGATGAATAGCCGCGAGACCGAAATGGGCGCGCTGTTTCATCACGCGGCTACGTACCATCGCGCGAAGGCGGTGCTCGACGAGCACGGCCGCCTGGCCGCGTTGCAATTGCGCGCCGTCTCGCCGGCTTCGCCGGAGCAATGGGAGCCGGGTTATTTCGATCGCGCGGATCGCATGGACTACAGCACCACCGAGGCTATCAACGCGCGCGAGTTCACGTACTGCGCGCCGCATCTGGACATTGGCTGGGTGCGCCATGAAACGGGTGTCCCGACGGGCTGGTATCGGGCGGTCAGCTACATCTCCAATGTGTTCGCGGTCGAGTCGATCATCGATGAAGCGGCCCACCTCGGCAAACAGGATCCGTTGCTGTTCCGGCTGGCGAACATGCATGACGAGCCTCGCCATGCGGCGGTCGTCAGGCGAGCTGCGGAGCGCGCGGGATGGCATGACCCGCTGCCCGCAGGCGTGGCGCTGGGCATGGCGACCAATCAGGCCTACGGCAGTTATGTCGCGGTCGTCGCGCGTGTCGCGAAGAAGGATGGGGCGATCGTCATAGAGAAGCTCACCTGCGTGGCGGATTGCGGTCTGGCGGTTTCGCCCGGTGGCGTGGAGGAGCAACTCTATGGTGGCCTGATGTGGGGCCTCGGACATGCGAGCTTCGACCAGATCGACATTCGCAATGGCCGCGTTGTGCAGCATAACTTCGATACGTATCGCGTGGCGCGGATGAGCGACATGCCGGCCGTCGATATCGAGATCGTGCAGGGGGACCCCGCCAAACCGGGGGGCGTAGGCGAGCTGTCGAGTCCTGCGGTGACGCCGGCTATTGCCAATGCGATTTATCGTCTGACCGGGGAACGCAAGCGCTCGACTCCGTTTGATTTGCGCGATTTGCAGCACCGGAGCCATGACAAAAAAACCGCATGAGGAACGCCGCGGGGGAGGCCGACGCGACTGCCGTGACAACACCACGGCAGTCGCGTTTTCCCCTAGCATTTGAAGGTTGACTAAGCGCCGCAACGGCACCAAACTTCTTCTTACTGTGTGATCACAGGTCACATATCTCGTAAGGAGCTGTTTAATTGACAACACGTGAATCGAGCGCGGACGCGCTGCCGCTTGAGTTGGTGGCGCGCGAGACCATGGCGGGTCGCGTCTACGCGCAGTTGCGCGAGGCGATCATGACAGGACGCTTCGCCCCCGGTCAGGCGCTGAGCCTGCGTGGGGTTGCGGAAGCAGTCGGTTCATCGACCATGCCGGTGCGTGCCGCGCTCACGCGACTGCAAGCCGAAGGCGCATTGATCGACGGTCCAGGCCGCGCGCTCATGGTGCCGCCCATGACGCTCGACTTGCTAGAAGAACTGCGCGACGTGCGGATCGCCCTTGAAGGCTGCGTGGCGAAGCGGGCGGCATCACGGATGACGAAGGACCATTTGAACGTACTGCAAGCGGTGTTCAACACAATGGATGTCCACGTGGAAGCGGGCGATGTACCCGCGTACCTGCGCAGCAATTTCGAATTCCACATAGCAATCTATACGCATGGGGCAAGCGACCTGACGCTTGCGACCATCCAGAATCTCTGGATGCGTATCGGCCCGTTCCTGAACCTCGTGGCACCGGACATCCCGCATATGAGGTTGTCGATGGCGGCGCACCGCAAGATTGTCGATGCCCTCTGGAAGGGCGACGGAGAGGGCGCCCGAGCGGGCATAGAAGAGGACATCGGCGGCGCCGCTGCGGACTTGCAAGAACGCTTGCAGAGCAGGGAAGCGGCCAGGGCCTGAGCTTGATTTGAGCCTGCAAGTTGAGGCTGAGCTGCACTAAAAAAACGACGGAGACAAGCATGTCGGTTCTACAGATGTTGAAACCGCACGCGGGGTTGCGCGTGCTGGTCACGGGCGGCGCGTCGGGTATCGGCCTGGTGATCGCGCGTGCTTTTGTCGATGCCGGGTCGCGCGTGCATGTCTGCGACTCGAGCCACGAAGCTATCGATTCGCTCAACGAAGCCGAACAAAGCGCCGAGATGAACGCGATCACCACGACGCTCGCGGACGTGTCGGACCGCGCGGCCGTCGACCGTGTTTTCGACGACGTGAACGCGCAGCTCGGCGGCCTCGACGTGCTGATCAATAACGCGGGGATTGCGGGCCCGACGGGCGGTATCGACGAGATGGACGCGGGTGACTGGGAGCAGACCGTCAACGTGAATCTCAATGCTCAGTTCTACTTCGCACGCCGCGCTGTGCCGATGCTGCGCCAGGCGCGCGACGGTGGGTCGATCGTTGCGTTGTCATCGGTAGCGGGGCGGCTCGGATACGCGTACCGCACGCCCTATTCAGCGACCAAGTGGGCGGTTGTAGGCCTCATCAAGAGCCTGGCGATCGAGTTGGGGCCGGACAACATTCGCGTCAATGCTATCCAGCCGGGCATTGTGAAGGGGCCGCGCATTGAACGGGTGATCGCCGCACGCGCGGAACAGCTCGGTCTTTCCTATGAGCAAATGGAGAAAGAGTATCTCGCGAAAATTTCTCTGCGCCGCATGACCACGCCGGAAGAAGTGGCTGCGACCGCGCTCTTCTTGTGCTCGCCGGGCGGCAGCGGTATCTCGGGCCAGGCGATCTCTGTGTGTGGCAACGTCGAAGTGCTCTGAACGCTTTTTATCGGACGAGGGCTGACAGCATGGCAACGAAGCGTAAAGTTATTATTACCTGTGCTCCCACGGGCGCGATCCATACTCCGTCGATGTCACCGTATTTGCCGGTCACACCGCAGGAGATCGGCGACGCAGCACTCGCTGCGGCCAAAGAAGGCGCGGCAATCCTGCATCTGCATGCGCGAGACCCCATTGACGGCCGGCCCACGCAAGACCCCGCCGTGTTCCAGCAGTTCCTGCCGCGCATCAAGGCCGAGACCGACGCGGTGATCAATATCACCAGCGGCGGCAGTCCGCACATGACGGTGGAAGAGCGGTTAAAACCGGCTCACCATTTCAAGCCGGAGGTGGCGTCGCTCAACATGGGCTCGATGAATTTCGGTCTCTATCCCATGCTCGACCGCTTCAAGGAATTCAAGCACGACTGGGAACGCGAGCATCTGGCGAATAGCCGCGACCTGATCTTCAAGAACACGTTCAAGGACATTGAATACATCCTCACGTCATGCGGCGCGAACGGTACGCGTTTCGAGTACGAATGCTACGACATCTCGCACTTGTACAACCTGGCGCATTTCGTTGATCGCGGCCTCGCGAAACCGCCGTTCTTCGTGCAAAGCGTGTTCGGCCTGCTTGGCGGTATCGGGCCGCATCCGGAAGACCTCATGCACATGCGCCGCACCGCCGACCGTCTGTTCGGGAGCGATTACGTGTGGTCGATCCTGGGTGCCGGACGCCACCAGATTCCGCTTGCAACGCTGGGTGTGGCGCAGGGATCGAACGTGCGGGTCGGGCTTGAAGATTCACTCTGGATAGAGGCGGGCAAGCTGGCTGAATCCAGTGCTGCGCAGGTCGTGAAGATTCGGCAGGTAATAGAAGGCCTGTCGCTCGATATTGCGACCCCGGACGAAGCGCGCGCCATGCTTGGGCTAAAGGGCGCGGACAACACGAATTTCTAAGGTTGCCCTAGCGGGCGCAACTCCTTCAACCTTTGACGGCGGAGAGCAACGTGGCTGTGTCGAAACTCAAGGTCGTAGCCATGCCTACGGGCTGGCTGACTGTCGACCGTTCATCGCAGATCTATGGCCGCTACTACGGCCAGCAGATCAAGGTCCCGGTGTGGTCGACGGCGATTGTAGGCGGTGACAAAAAGATTGTGGTGGATACCGGGATTCACGACCCCGGCTGGGTGTCGAGCTTCGTCTGTCCTTGTGAGCAGGCGCCGGAAGAGCGGCTTGAACGTGCGCTGAAAGAGTATGTGGGCTGGAATGCGGACGACGTGGATATTGTCATCAACACCCACCTGCACTACGACCATTCCGGCGGCAACACACTCTTCAAGAATGCACGTTTCGTGGTCCAGGCAAGCGAGTGGGAATACGCGGGCAGGCCGTTGCCGACGCAGTCGACGTTTTATCAGGAGTTCCTGATCGGCCGCGAACCGCTCGCCTATTTTCGCTGGCAATTCGTGCACGGCGTAGCCGATATTGCGCCCGGCGTGCGGGTTGTGCCAACGCCGGGACATACGCCGGGGCATCAATCGGTTGCGGTTGATACGGCCGATGGCGTGGTCCTGATTGCCGGCGACTGCGCAAGCTGTATGGAGAACATCGTGGATCTGGTGCCGGTCGGCATTGTCCATGAGACGGCTGCTGAACTGGCTTCGCTCAAGCGTATCCGGCAGATTGCGGACTTCATCATTCCCGGTCACGACCCGAATGTCGTGGCGGGCTCTGCTGGCATTCAACTGCCCGCCAGCGCACGCCTGAAGCACGTTGAAAGTTAGTAGTGCTGGTATTAGAAGAAATTAAGCAAGTATTGAAAAGTACGGGATCATATAACCATACGCAGGATCGGAGGAAGACATGAACGCACTGACGAACACCATCCGTCGGGGGGCTCGGCTCGCGCTGGGCGCCGCGCTTCTCGCGACGCTAGCCGTCTCGGGACAGGCCTCGGCAGCGGGGAAGTACAAGATTTTTCTATCGATGAGTTATGTCGGCAATGACTGGCAAACCGAAGCCGCCAACATGGTCAAGGCCATGGCCGCTACTCCAGGACTCAAGGACAAGGTCGACCTCGAAGTACAGGTGGCCGGAACCGACGCGCAGAAGCAGATCCAGCAGATCAACTCGATGGTCCAGGCCGGCGCGAAGGCCATCGTGATCTATCCCATCTCGCCGACCGCGTTAAATCGCGCCATCAAGAACGCCTGTTCGAAGGGCGTGGTGGTGGCAGCGTATGACGGTGAAGTGACCGAGCCCTGCGCTCATAACGTGACGATCGACCAGAAGCAAGCCGGCACCGTCACCGCTGAATGGCTTGCGAAGACGATCAACGGCAAGGGCAACATCGTGCTGATCAACGGCGTGCCCGGCACCTCCGTGGATCGCGCGCGCACCGACGCTGCGAAGGCCGTGTTCGCCAAGTATCCGGGGATCAAGATCGTCGCGGAAGGCACGGGCATGTGGAGCCAGGCGACGGCCAAGACGGAGTTGTCGAAGATCCTGGCGACCAATAGCTGGGACAAGATCGACGGCTTGTGGATGCAGGTGGGCTGCTTCACGGCGGCATCCATGCAGCTCGACGCAGGCATAGCGGACGACAAGATCAAGCCGTGCGCGGGTGAATCGTCGAACGGTCATCGCGTGCAGATGTTGCCGCCCGGCACGGTGAAGGGGGAAGGTGCCTATCGCTCGATTGGCTACCGGTCCATTTCGTATGGCTCGCCGCCGTACTCCGGTGCGCTGGCGCTGAAGATGGCCGTGGACAAGCTCGACGGCAAGGACTTCCCGGCCCATGTGACGCTCAAGTTGCCGCTGGTGGAGACATCACAGTCGAAGCTGTGCACGACGGGTTCCATCGATGAACTGAAAGGTGGGTGCACCGCGTTTATGCCGGACAAAGTACCGCCGGGCTGGTTTGCGGACATCTATTCGGCAGAGACCACTGAGGTTGGTTTCAATGCGGCACTGACCGGCAAGCCGGACTAAGGGTAGAGGAGTGACGCCATGTCGAGTGCAGGGACAGAGACGATGACAGCGACGGAGACATCGACGGATGCAAGCAGCAACGAGTGGGCGCTCGATCTCTCGAAGGTCACCAAGCGGTTCGGCGCCACTGTCGCGCTCGACAACGCGTCGTTCCGCGTCAAACGCGGCGCCGTTCATGCGCTGCTCGGCGAGAACGGCGCGGGCAAGTCAACGACGGTCAAGCTGTTGTCCGGCCTCATGCAGCCGGATGCGGGCAGCATCGCCATCATGGGCCGCAACGTGAGCATGCGCGGTCCCAAGGACGCGCATCGTGCGGGTGTGCAGACGGCGTTCCAGGAGATGACGCTGGTACGAGACCTGACCGTCGCGCAGAACCTGTTGATGGCGTACGAACCGACTGGCTGGTTTGGCCGCATCCGTCAACGGGAATCGCAAAAGCAGGCGGCTCACTGGCTCGAACAGCTCGAATTGGGCGATATCCGCCCGGGTGCCTATATCCGTGATCTCGCGCTACCGGTGCGCCAGAAGATCGAGATTGCGAAGGCGCTGGTCCGCCAGCCCAAAGTGCTGCTACTCGATGAACCTACGTCCGCGCTCTCCGGGCGTGACGTCGCGTGGCTGTCGCGACGGATCGAGGAATTGAAGGCGCGCGGCGTGACCTTTGTATTCATCACGCACCGGATGCAGGAAGTGCGTGAATTCTGCGACAGCCTCACGGTGTATAGAAACGGCCGGGACGTAGGTGCTTTCGATACCCATTCGATCTCGGACGATGAAGTCATTCGTCTCGTGATCGGCCGCTCGATGGACGCCAAATATCCGCCGAAAGTGGCTACCCCGTCACCGCTTCAAACCCCGGCGATGGAAGCGCGTGGCATCAAGGTGGACGGCGTGGTCAACGACTTCGACCTCACGCTCAAGGCAGGCGAAGTGCATGGCATCGCAGCGCTGCAAGGCATGGGGCAGCGAGAGATTTTTGAAGCGCTGTTCGGTGCCGAGTTTATCGATGCGGGCCAGATCCTGATCGATGGAAAGCCGGTCACGCTGACGTCAACCGCCGATTCGCTGAAGGCCGGGGTGTCGACGAGTTTCCTGCCGGAAGATCGCAAGACCGAGGGTCTGTTCCTTCGTTTGCCCGGCGGGGAGAATGTCTCGCTGCCGGTGATCAAGCGCTTCTCGCGCTTCGGCCTGATCGACAGGAAACGCGAGCAGGCCGCCATCAAGCGGGCGCTCGCGCAAATGGAAGTCAATCCGCGGGCAGTCTACAAGCCATGCCTTTCTTTCTCGGGCGGTAACCAGCAGAAGATCGCCATGGCGAAATGGCTGCTGACCCAAAGTCGCGTGTGGCTGATGTTCGATCCCACGCGCGGCGTTGACGTGGGAACCAAGCACCAGATCTTCGTGCTGATGCGTGCGTTCGCGGCGGCCGGCGGCTCGGTGCTGTTCTATTCCACCGACGTGCCGGAACTGGTGAATGTTTGCGACCGTGTTTCAGTGGTGTATCGCGGACGCAATGTTGCGGAGCTGTCCGGCGAGGCGCTCACCGAAGAGAACGTGATGCGCAAGATGCTTTCAAGTTGATGGGCTCATGAAGCTCGTTCAGGCAATCAGAGGTCGACTATGAAAATTGCAATAGCGTCGCCCGATAGCGATGTCGCGCGACCCGGTGCACACGTCGGTTTGTGGGCGCGTGTGGATCATTATCGTGGCTTGATCATCGCGATCGGTGCTCTGCTGGCGATGATGATCGCGTGGGTATCGCTGTCGGCCACGCCGGTCGGGCTGTACGACGTTGGTTCCGTGATCTCCAGCAGCACGACGCTCGCGCTCGCCGCGATAGGGCAGACCATCGTTGTGCTAAGCGGCGGTTTCGATCTGTCGGCGTCGGCGGTGGTGTCGTTGTCCAACGTGCTCGCCGTGCGCTTCGTGCAAGGCTCACCGATCGAACAATGGGGTGGCGTCGCGCTGATTCTCGCGATAGGCGGAGGCATTGGACTGATCAACGGCGCGTTGATCGCATGGTTCCGGCTGCAGTCGATCGTGGTCACGCTCGCCACCATGTTCATGGTGCAGGGCTTGACGCTGCTGATCCAGAACAAACCGGGCGGCAGCATCGGCGAACAGTTCGGTGCGTTCATCACGTCCGATCTCGTGCCCGATAAAGTCCCCATGTCAGCGGCCGTGCTCGTCGTCGCGCTGCTCGTGTGGACCTTCGTCAAACGTACGCGCTTCGGCGTAGGCCTGTATGCGCTCGGCAGCGACCCCGATGGCGCCTATGCGAACGGCATGCCCGTGAGAGGCTATCGGATCGCGACCTATGCGCTCGCCGGCATGTTCTACGCGGCAGCGGGCTTGTATGTGTCGGCACAAACGGGCTCCGCCGATCCGCTGGTGGGCCGGCCGTTGCTGCTCTCCATGTTCACGGCCGTCGTGCTGGGCGGCACGTGGCTGGGTGGCGGGCGAGGTGGTTGCGTGGGCACGGTGTTCGCCGCAATGACCTTGATGATCACGGTCAATATCCTGCTGGTGCTCAACGTATCCGCGTTCTTTACGACCATCGCCGAAGCCGTGATCCTGATCCTGGCGGTGCTCGGGTCGTCGGTCGGCAAGCAGTCGGCGGCGCATCATTGCGTGCGCTATGCCAGCCGATGGTTCACCGCGTGGAGCAGCGGAACACGGGCACGCAATGACCCGGGCGCGCGGCGCGTGAAGTTCGAAGTGGAGAACTTCCGTCCGATAGAAAACACGGAGCTCACGGGCCACGTGCTGGGCGACTGGATCGAACGCAATCGCGAATGGGTCAAGTACGTCGTGCCGGCGTATCTGCTGTTCTTCGCGGTGATCGCGATCACGGGCGTGGTCTATGGCCCAGGTGTCCTCGCAAGCGCCAACTTCTATACGAGCTTGCTGACGCTGACCTTGTTCCTGGCGGTGTTGGGGCTTGGGCAAGGCGCCGTGATCCTGACAGGCGGACTCGACCTTTCCGTGCCCTGGCTCATCACGCTGTCGGGCGTGTTGCTGACCGGGCTCACGCATGGCGTCAACGAAGCCGCAACGTGGGCCGTACCGCTGGTGCTGTGTGCGGGCCTGCTGGTCGGCGTGTTCAATGGTGTGGGCGTGGTGGTGCTGGGCTTGCCGCCCATTGTGGTCACGCTGGCCGCCAACGGCTTGCTGCAGGGGATCACGCTTATCTATTGCAACGGCTCGCCGCAGGGCTGGGCACCGTCGGCCATCAGCAACTTTACGAACGGACGCGTGGGTCCCTTGTCGCTTGCCGCGTGGTGCGTGCCGCTGTTCCTTGCATTGGCGTTGCTGTTGCTGCATCGGACGGCTTTTGGGCGACGGATCTATGCCGTCGGCAATTCACAGGTTGCAGCGAAGCTGTCGGGCGTACGTGTGGGCGCCACCTTGATCGCGGTGTATTGCCTCTCGGGTTTGTGTTCCGCCGTGGTCGGCCTGTTGCTTGCCGGCTTCAGCAGTCAGGCGTTCCTCGGCATGGGCGACCCCTATCTGCTGCCGTCGATTGCGGTAGTGGTTGTGGGCGGTGCGTTGATCACCGGCGGACGCGGTCATTATCTCGG
>NZ_LMUF01000043.1:128275-128816 GCF_009766085.1 Burkholderia sp. S171
GATAAAAAAGCTTGATCGTCGATGGAGCCATACGATGAACAGACGCATTGCAGTGATCGGATCGGGACGGATAGGCCGCGCGTGGGCGATCGTATTTGCGCGTGCGGGTTTCGAGGTGAGGCTTCACGATGCCGACCGCGCGATGCTCGACGGCGCGATTCCGTCTATCCGCCGCAGTGTGTCGGACCTTGCCAAGTACGGACTGATCGACGAGCCGGAAGAGCAGATCGTGTCGCGGGTCACGGCATGTGAACAGCTCGCGGACGCGGTGAGGGATGTGGAGCTGGTGCAGGAGAATATCGCGGAGATCGTGGAGGTCAAGCGCACCTTGTTCGCTGAACTGGACAAGCTGACGCGCCCCGACACGCTGCTGGCCAGTTCGACCTCAGGTCTGCCTGCCTCCACGTTCACCGAAGCCCTGGAGGGCCGCGCACGGTGCCTTGTAGCGCATCCTGTGAATCCACCTTCGCTCGTGCCGCTGGTCGAGCTATGCGGGGCGCCGTGGACGTCGCCGGACACGCTGGCCCGAGCGCGTGCGCTC
>NZ_LMUF01000043.1:128914-177762 GCF_009766085.1 Burkholderia sp. S171
GGTTATGCAAGCGCCGCCGATCTCGACACCGTGATGCGCGACGGCCTCGGGCTGCGGTGGTCGTTCATGGGGCCGTTTGAAACCATCGACTTGAATGCGCCCGGCGGCGTTGCAGATTACGCGGCGCGTTATGGCGCGATGTACCGCTCCTTTGCCAAGGACAGCGTGCCGTTCGACTGGTCGCCTGACAGCATTGCGAGACTCGATGCCGAGCGTCGCGAAGTGTTGCCTCGCGATCAGATCGAAAGCCGTAGCCGCTGGCGTGACCGTCGGCTCATGGCCCTGCTTGCCCATCGTCGCGCGACCTCGAAGTCCGATGACGACAAGAGTTGATAACCGGAGACAGCCATGATTGAAACCCGACTGATCGTCGATGCCAACAATCATCTTGGCGAGGGACCGCTGTGGGATGTGAAGGAGCAGCGCCTTTACTGGATCGACAGCACCGCCGCCGAGATCAGCAGTTGCCGTGCCGACGGCAGCGACATACGGCGTTACTTCGTGCCGCGCCACATTGGTTCCATGGCGTTGCGCGAGCGCGGCGGCGCGGTGGTCGCGCTGGCCAACGGCCTGCATTTCTACGACTTCGAGACGCAGACGGTCAAGCTGATCGCCGACCCGGAAAGCGACGATCCCGAGACGCGTTTCAACGACGGCAAAGTGGACCGGCGAGGGCGGTTTGTCGCGGGCACGATGGCCTATGATTTTGACCGCTACGACGCCGATCGCGGCCAGCGCTCGAGCCGCAGCGGTGCTTTGTATCGGCTGGATACGAATGGCTCGGTGACGCGTCTGGACGGTGGCATCAGTTGTTCGAACGGGCCCTGCTGGAGCCCGGACAACCGCACGTTCTATTTCACTGACACCTACGATAAGCAAATGTATGCATACGACTACGACATCGAGACCGGGGAGGTGGCGAACAGGCGCGTTTTTGCATCGGCGCGGGACATGGCCGGCACGTTCGATGGCGCGACAGTTGATGCTGAAGGCTATGTCTGGTCGGCACTGGTGTTTGGGGGACGGGTCTTGCGATTTGCGCCCGACGGCAAGCTTGATCGCGTGGTGGAGTTTCCGGTGCGCAACCTGACGAGCGTAATGTTCGGCGGCACAAATCTGGACATCTTGTTTGTCACGACCATGGGGCGGCCGATGTGGGGCATCCCGCAGAAGGAGCGCGACAAGGGTGGGTTGTTCGCGATCACCGGGCTGGGCGTTAAGGGCTTGCCCGAGCCCCGATTCGCAGGGTAGGGCGGCGACATGCGCTCATGCCGACACACCATCAGTACGCGGCCCAATGCCCGCGCTCCCATACCCACTGATTTCCCGCCCACCTGTAATGTCCTTTCACCCAGTGGTAACCCGGGGCCGGTTGTGCCGGCACGACTTCAACAAGCGGCTCCGGCCGCGGTGGACGCGCGGGTTCTACCACGCAAGCCGCGAGCATGATGCTAAGGAGTGCAATGCTAAATACGTGTTTCATTTTAGTTTTTCCCTGGTGAAGTAAATACGTGACTGCTTGTCAATCGTTGCGCGGCTAAGTCCGCAGCAACCTGCTGGACATCGGGCTAGCGGTCTTCTGTGTAAAAAGGGTTGCCCTGACGTGAACCGGATCGAGGCCGAACGTTTCTCCGGCCGCAGCCGCAATCAGGCTGTCGAGCCCGAGCGTGGGCCGCAAATCCCGGCCTTGATACAGGGCTGACGGCGCCAAACCCGGCCAGTCCGCCAGAATCCGGCCGCCTTGCACCGCGCCGCCCAGCAGCATCGCGGCGGACGCCGTGCCGTGATCTGTGCCGCCCGTTCCATTCGCCGTTGCCATGCGCCCGAATTCGGTTGCCACCAGGACGGTCGTGTTCGCCCAATGCTCGCCGAGACCATCGCGCATGGAGGCCATCATGGTGTCGAGCGCCTTCAGTTGCGCCCCCAGCCGCTGGTTCTGCGCGCTATGCGTGTCCCATCCACCGGTTTCGATCATCGCAATGCGCGGGCCGTCACTACGGCCGAGGAAACTCGCGGCGAGCTTGCCGAGACTTGCGGGGTCCTGACGCGCACCGGCGTCAGCGGCGAGGCCGCGCGCGTCCATCGCGGAACTCCAGAGCGCATGCAGTTGAGGGTCGCCGGAATAGAGTTGCGAGACGCGCATCAACAGATCGTCGGGCGCCTGCGGCAGCGCGGAGGGTGCGTACGATGTCACCTCGGCGCGGCCGCGCAGCGCCAGCGGCACGGTGGACGCGAGCGCTATGGCGTTTGCTTTGGAGGCGGGCAGCATCGACACCAGCCGGTTGAGCCAGCCATCCTTCATCTGATAGGGCGTAGTGCCGCCGGTTTCGAGCACGTTCTGGCCGTCAAAGTGCGAGCGATCGCGGTACGGCGATGCAACCGCATGCACGAACAGCGCCTGCTGCGCGGCGTACATCTTCGCCGTCTCGACAAGCGAAGGGTGCAGCGCGAACGTGCCGTCAAGCTTGGTTGCGGTCGACGGGTCAATCGCAAGCGCTCCACGCAGGCTTGCATAAGCGGGATCGGCATAGGGAACCACGATGTTGAGACCATCGGCGGCGCCACGCTGGATCACAAAAACAAATCGCCGGTCCGACTCCACCGAAGCGAACGCCATGCGAGACCCGATCAGCATCGCACCGACGCCCGCACCAGCGCACCACAAGAAATTCCGACGCGTGGTCATCGTGTTATCTCCTTTGAAAATCGGGGGAAACCAGCAGCAGCGCGAGCGCGGTCGGTGCGCTCTCTGCTCGTGATAGTTCGGATGCCGTAGCATCGCTTAACGAACCTGCGAGCAACTGGTTGCCGAGCGTGCGCGCGTCCAGCGTATCGCCGACGCGTGATGCAAAACGCTGCGCCAACTCCACCCGGCGCACGAGCGCGTCGGGTGCGGCCCAGGTTGCGGCGATGTCGTCGTAGCCTGCGGGCGACCCCGGCCGCCACACGGGCTGGCCGAGCTGCGTCAGCAAAGGCGCGATCTGCGTGTTACCGAGCGCGTTGAAGCCCAGCCCCCGCAGCGACGACACCGTCCAGTCCCACGGCGTCTTGAACTTCGCGTCGACCGGCGCCCACGCTTCGGGCGAATCGATCAACACCTGGTACACGCTGGGCAGGTCGCCGTCGGTCGCGCTGAACACGCTGGCAAGGCGGTCGACCAGGGCGGGCGGCGGAGTATCGGCGACAAAATGCCGGGCGAGCTTGCCCGCAATGTGCTGCGCAGTCGCGGGCGAGGCAGCCAGATCGTGCAGCACGGCGAGGGCTTGCTGTTGGCCGCGCTGATCGTATTGCCGGTTCATGATCGTGCGTGTCCCCGGCTCGTGCAGTGGCTGACGAAACACGAATTGTCCGGGCACGGCAGCGTCAGCACGTTGGGCACCCGCACCCATGGCACCGCCCATCGCGCCGATGCTCCAGCCCGTCAGCGCACGGGCGAACTCGGTGACATCGTTTTGGTCGTAGCCGCTGCGCACGCCAAGCGTATGCAACTCCATGATCTCGCGAGCCAGGTTTTCGTTGAGGCCGGGCTTGCGGTCGGGATGGCGCATGGCAGCGCGTTCCGCCGCCGGACTATCGGGGCCGACCGAGCGCGCCTGATCGAGGAAAATCTGCATGGCCGGATGACGTTCGACCGCAACCAGCATGTCCTCGAATCGGCCAAGCACATGCGGGCGGATGGCTTCCGCTTCGAACGAGCCGGCGAGCATGGCCACAGGCGGTTTTTCAACTGACACCGCAAAATGGTTCGACCAGAAAACCACCAGCCGCTCGACAAAAGGCGTGGGCGTTTGCAGCGCGCTCACGAACCGCGCGTTGACCGCTGAGCGATAGATATCGCGGAGTTTCTCGTTATAGGACTTGCGCACCGCTTGTTTGTCGTCGGCGCCGGCGTTGCGGATCGCGTTCTGGCGATCGGCGAATTCGGCGGCGAGCGCGGCGCTTGTAGGTTGGTCTCCTAACGCTTGCGGCATTGCCTGATAGCTTGCTTCCGAGAGCTGGTTCTTGAGCCAGCCCTTTGGATCGGACGGCGCTGCTTCGCCCGCGCGAGCACCGAGTCCGAAGCGATTCAACGCGATCGCGGCGGGGGTCACAGATGCACCTGATGTCACGTCAGCCATGGCTGTTCCCACGAATCGAGTTGCTATGTAGCTTTAACGGTGGACTCGCGTAAATCCGTCGGTGCGGCTCAAGTTATTTTTTGGGCGGCGGTCCGACATGCAGCGGGCCGTGGCGCTCCAGTGCATCGACGAGCTTGAGCCGTTCATCGGGCGTCAGCGTACCGGCGAACTCGGCCACCGTTGCTTCGACTCGCGCCCGCACGGCAACGTCGGCTTCGCGTGTCCGAGCGAGCGCTGCGTCAAGCGTGGCGCGATCGAATTGCGGCGCAGCAAGCGCCTGCACGACATCGAGTCGACCCGAGCGCGCGCCTATTATCAGAGGCAAGCTTTGACGTCGTGTCTGCCTTAGCGCATCACGCAACTGGTCCTGGCGCTCCTCGGGTAGTTCAGCGGCGGCGAAGCGCAAGCCGCGTTGCTGTGCGACCACCTCAGCCTTTTGCTTCGCCACCCATCGATACGTCCCGCCCGCTATCACGCCGAGCACGAAGATGTTGAGCACCAGTGACACGATCAGCAGTGTCTTGAGCCGGGTTGTCGGCATGGTCATTGGTCGCTCCAGTCGGCCGTCGCGCTGCTAAATACGGTGCTTTCACCGGTTTGATCGAAGAGGCTCGGCGGGTTCGCCGAGGTGTTATAGAAAGATCCGGTCAACGAAATAGCCAGCACGCCCGCCGCGATTCCCGCCACGCCCACGCCCACGAGACCCGCGCCCGAGAGCCACCAGTTCGGCCGTTTCCACGCAGGTTCCGGACGTGGCGGCGCCATCGGCGCGGACGCCAGGACGCGCCGGACCAGATCCGATTCAGGCGCGGCAACGCTGTGCCTCGACAGCACGAGGTCGAGCGACCGGGCGTCGGCGAGCGCCGCCAGAACGGCGGGATCACGTTGATCAAGCAGCGCCTTGGCTTCTGCGCGTTCGGCGGCGGGCCAGTGTTCCGGCATGGCGCCATAAGCCTCGGTGAGGCGACGAAAACGTTCGGGGGTCATCGGCGTTCCTTTCCAAAGACATGCTCGCCGCGTTCGCCGGCAAGACGGCTGCGCAATGTGCGGCGTGCGCGCGAGAGCAGGCTTTCCAGCGCCTCGACGCTGATACCCATCAAAGCCGCGGCCTCGATGTTCGGCAACTCCTGGTAGTACTGCAATACCAGTGCCTCGCGCTGGCGTGCCGGCAATTCGGCAAGCGCGGCCGCAATGCGTTCACTGCGCGCGGACTCGTCGAGTTGATCTTCCGGCAGCGGCGCCTGGTCGACCGGTTCGGGCGCGTTGTCGTCGGAGATGACATCCTGACGGCGCCGCAAGCGGTCATAACACAGATTGAGCGCGACGCGGTGCAGCCAGGTGTCAAAGCGCGCCTGGCCGCGCTGCCAGCGCGACGCTTGCTTCCAGATTCGTACGAACGCTTCCTGTGCCACGTCGCTCGCCTCGTCACGGTCTCCCAGCATCCGGGTCGCGAGCGCGAGCAGCCGCGGCAGTTTGCGCGCGACCATCTCGCGAACCGCTCCGGGTTCCCTGCCATCGATACGGGCTAACAACTCCGCGTCCGGGTCTTGTTCGTTCAATGTGGTTGATCTCGCAGCACATGTTCAACAGCCTGCGCCGGGTCGGTCTGCGGCCCGGCGCGCCAGCGTGGAAACGCTTAGTACACGACGACTGCCGGCCGATAGTAAGCCGGCCGCGCGGGATAAACGACACACGCAGAAAGCGCTGCGGCCGCAAATGCAATGGCGACTAGAGTTTTAAGCATGAGTGTCTGCCTTTACCTGAGAGGTGACGGAGCGACGGTGAACGTAGGTGGGCGCTGATCAGCGTGCCCAGTGACCTTCGATCCAGCGCCAGTTTGGTCCGCGTTGCACCCAGTGCCCCGGCACCCAATGTGCGCCGACCCGTACCGGCCGCCAGTGGCCCGGCACCCATTCATAGCCGCGGCCGGCCCAGCGCCAGTGGCCGCCGTCCCACACATAACCGGGACGCCCTGCGGGAACGATTTCCGTGCGCATCGGCGGCGGTGCCGACGGGGCGATGATCACCGCTTGCGCGAATGCCGACACGCTGGACAGTGTGGCGAGGGCGGTAACGACGGCCAAAACGGCCTTGACCGCGAACGTGGCCGAAGCCCGTTTTCTTGGTGTTTTCATAACGGATCCTTGGAGTGGACAAGACGCTCAATGCAGGTGCTGTCGAGTGCTTAAACGCGGGCTCCATGGAAATCCGTCGCACGAAACTGAAATTTTTATGCGGGCTGACACATGGCGAAATACCGCGATGTTAGCGCCCTTATAAAAATGGCTAAGCGCGCCGCTTTCCCTTATCCAGTGTCATTCCCTGCTGATCCGACATTTCTCTGATGTCACAAAATTCTGAAATCATCAGACAAATAACTGAAAACTTTTCTAAAGTATTTAGTAGGCGTACCGTAATCTATAGGTAATTCATCGTAACATTGTGAGACATGCACTGCCGCTCAACCGCACGACGATGCAACGCGCGAATAGGCGAAGAAGAGCGTCGATTTAGCGCTACGAGTCAAAGCCGACTAACCACGACTAACCACGATTAACCACGATTAACCACGACTAACAACGATTAAACGGCTTTTTCCGCGGCTCGCGTCACAAAAGTGCCATCGCATGTGAAGGCTGGATGTTGATCGGCCCAATCCGGAGACAAACCAAGGGAGTTCCAGTTTCTATGTCTGACGCAATCAAGTCCGCGGGACAATCTCTAATCAACGGCTCGACCGGCAAGAATACCGATGTCCCCGCGCTTGTCGCGGCTATCGTCAATGCGAAGGTTGCTGGATTAAACGCGGCTAACGCCGGAAAACAGAAGACCAGCACTTCCCAACTGACCGCGATCGGTTCGTTGAAATCGGTCATGTCGCTGCTGCAAAGCTCGCTGGCGTCGCTGTCGGACGGCACCGCGCTTTCTGCTGTCTCCGCCAAGGCAGACGGCAAGGGCCTCACGGCTACCGCAGGCAAGGGCGCCACGACGGGCAGCTATGCGATCCAGGTCATCAACATAGCGACATCACAAAGTATCACCTCGGGCGCGTTCGGCGCCAAGGACGCGCTCGGTACCGGCACGCTGAAACTCTCGGTGGGCGGCTCGAACGTTTCGATCAACATTGATTCATCGAATAACACGTTAAGCGGCATTGCGGCCGCGATCAATTCCGCTTCCGGCAATCTCGGCGTGAGCGCGACAGTGATCACCGGCACGGACGGCGCGCATCTCGTGCTGCACTCGTCCACCACGGGCATGGCAAACGGTATCTCGGTGGAGGTCACGCCGGCTGTCTCGGGAGACAATTCCGGGTTATCGAAGCTCAACGTCAGCTCGTCCACCTCGACTGTCGACCCCTCGGATCCGACGAAAACCGTGGCGCCGTACACGACCATTGGGACCTCGGCCGACTGGAAGCAAACCGCGGCGGGCAGGGACGCGTTGTTGATGGTGGCCGGTACCGAGGTCAGCAGCCCGAGCAACAGCGTGACGTCGGCTATTGCCGGGTTGTCGATCAACCTGACCTCGGAGTCCGTGGGCACGACCCAGACGCTGAGCATCACATCGGACACGGCGACCCAACAGACCTCGATCAAGGCGTTCGTCACCGCTTATAACAACTTCGTCAACATGGCGGCGTCGCTGACTTCATTCGACAAGTCGCAACCCAAGGGCTCGCAAGGCGGCCCGTTGCTCGGTGACTCGATGATGAACACCGTCAGGAACGCGCTTGCAACCGTCATCAGCAAGGGCGTCCCGACGGCCGCGGGCGGGGTCAAGGGAATGGCGAACCTGGGGACAATCGGGATCACGCTGCAAGAGGGCGGCACGTTAAAGATTGACGAAGCTGCGCTGAGCGCCGCGCTGACCAACAAGCCCGCTACGGTCAATGCGTTGTTCAATTCGAAGTCCGGCCTCGGCGCGGAGATGAACAAAACCCTCACGACCTTTCTCAAGAAAGATGGTCTGCTCGATACCAGGACAACGTCGCTCAACAAGGACCTCGACAACATCAAGGCACAGGGCACGAAACTGGATGCATACGCCACGCAACTGACGAACAGCTACAACGCACAGTTCACTGCGCTCAACACGCTGATGGCGCATATGAGCAGCAATGCGAGCTATCTGACTGCGTTGTTCGGCGGCGCTAATAGTGCGGGCGCACTGGCCGGAAACAAGGGCTGACGAGGAGCGCGCCGCGCAACGAGTGGCGTTAAACGCACCGGGGCATCCTCTCAGGACGCCCCGGTTTTTGTAGACCGAATAAAACGCGTGCGCTCGTTTCCTTGCGCTGCTTATTTGCGCTGCTTACTTGCGCTGCTTACTTCAAATCCCAGCGCATCTGCTCGACGATCCCAATGCCCCGCGACGTCCGCACGCATTCGCTGACATAGTCGATAAACGGCAAGGGCTCGAAGCCAATTTCTTCGCGCAGGCGGCGGTTATCGAATTGGTAGTCGGAGTTCGCGAACCCGGCATAGATGCCTAGCGCGTGTTCAATCAGCCGCGCCGCGCCCGAGTTTTGACGCCCGGCCACATCACGCGCGATCCTGCGAAAATCCCGCGGTGCGCAGATGGAATAGCGTTTCCCCGATATGCCCGTGGCCTCATCCATCGCACCGATAATCTGGCCAATGGTCGGCGCCTCCGATCCAGCCGATACGTGGTAGATGTCGAACGCCAGCTTCGGCTTGACGGCGAGCAAGGCGAGCGCGCGGGCGCAATCGTCGACTGAGACTACATCGAGCCGGGTCATCGCTCGCGCGCTGAAGCGCCGCGCGCCATGCACGACGCGAAATACCCAGAAGATGCTCGGCGACGGCAACGTGCCCAGCACCGTATGTCCGACGACAATCGATGGCCGCACCACGACCACGGGCAATGAAGGGTAGTAGAGCCGCAGGAGCCGCTCGACATCGCGTTTGCTCTGCGTATAGGGCACGAGGTGGTTCGTTTCGCTCCCGCTCCCGCTCTCGCTTTTGCTCCCGTTCTCGCTCTCGCTCTCGTTATATCCGAACGCGGACTCAGGCACGACCGGACTGCATTGCGTACCGCAGGCCATGGCCGTGCTGACATGCAGGAAACGCCGAAGTACTTGGCTGTCGGCAAAGTGCGGATGCAACCCGCCAGCCAGGAACACTCACCCAGACTCGTCGAGATCATGCTGGGGCCATCTCGATACAACCGCGCCGCCTGCGACGAACGGTATTGTCGCAGTCCGAATGATCCCGAACGCTTCGCTGTCAGAGCTTTCAGGTGTTGGCCATTGCGATTTTCTGTCGACTTGTACCCAGCTTGGACTAGCGAAGGCTCCGATCTGCAAAACGCGCGTTCCGCAAGACGATACCCATGCCGTGCGCGGGCGATCAAGGCGGCTGAACTTTTCTTCGATCGCCAGCTAAGGGCGACCCGTTGATCGGGCTTCTTGCGGCCACGCGCTAGTTGGCGTGCAGTGGTGAACGAGATCAGTCATCGTGACCGTTTTGCCTGTCCGCAAAGTAGCGGGCGGGTGGCTTACCCAAGGCCTTCTTGAACATGGTGATGAACGCGGTGACCGACTCGTAGCCGAGATCTTCCGCCACCTGTTGAACCTGCGCACCGGCAGACAGGCGTTGCAACGCAATGACAATATGCAACTGCTGCCGCCAGCGGCCGAACGTCATGCCGGTCTCGTTCTTAACCAGCCTTGCCAGGGTACGTTCGCTCATGGCGACCCTTTGGCCCCACTCGGCAAGGGTGCTCCGATCCGCCGGGTCATTCGTCAGCGCGTCGGCAATCTGCCGGAGTCGCGCATGATTGGATATCGGCAAATGGAGGTTCTCTACGGGCATCTGTGCGAGTTCGTCCAGCAAGACTGTTGCGAGGCGTCCTGTTGGGCCATCGACGGCGTAGAGGGGCGGCAAATTTGCCAGGTGCTCGATCAATTCGCGCACGAGCGGCGTAATGGCCAGCGTGCAACATTGGTCCGGCAGGCTCGCGGCGTCTGTTTCCACAAACAGGAAACAGACGCGCCCATTCGCTGTGACACGATTGCTATGCAGCACGCCACTGGGAATCCATACCGCGCACTGAGGCGGCACCATCCATAGTCCATCAGGCACGACACACGTTACGCCGCCATGCAGTGCAAGCACGAGTTGGCCTTTGCTGTGCCGATGCATGGGCGCTTCCACACCGTTCTCGCGGGCATCGAGACGCATGGCAACAGCGATCCGATGCACCGTATCCGGATCGAACTTCAGTGACTCTTCCAGCGAGCGCGCAGGGGACGACTTGGGTGAAGCCATGAGAGAAATGCCCTTGGAAAAGGCAAAATGACGTTTGACCGGATTTAGCGATATTTTGTCATTATCGCGGAATTCGTGTCGATGACGAATGCGTACTCTTGTGGCTTGTCGTCTATCGTCGAGAAGGGCCTTCATGCAACGTCAATCAACCGTCGCCAGCGGTGCTTCACGACCGGTGTGGCTTGTCGCCGGCATCCTGCTGTTCGCGACCAACCTGCGTGCGCCGATCACGGGCGTCGCACCGCTGCTGGACATGATCCAGAGCAGCTTGAGTCTGGGCACGACCGCCGCCGGGATGCTGATCACATTACCCTTGCTGGCGTTCGCTGTCGTATCGCCTTTTGCTGCGCTTTTAGCGAGGGAATATGGCCTGGAGCGTTCGTTGTTCATCGCGTTGGTGCTGATCGGGGCGGGTATTGTCGTGCGCTCGACGGGACCCGTCTGGAGTCTTTACCTTGGGACCTGGATCATTGGCAGTGGCATCGCGATTGGCAACGTGCTGCTGCCCAGCTTGCTCAAGCGGGATTTTCCAGAGAAGGTCGCCACGCTGACTGCCGTTTATGCGTTGACGATGGGTTGCGTGGCGGCAATCAGTTCGGCTGTGGCAATACCTCTTGCGCGTTTTTCCGGCTTGGGGTGGCGGTTTGGCATTGCGATGTTTATCATCCTGCCGCTTGTCAGTGCCGTCATATGGTTGCCGCAACTCGGCAGTCGTACGGCGCCGGCTCAAGGGACGGCCACCCCGCCGCATGGTGGGCGCGTGTGGCGTTCCGCCCTCGCTTGGCAAGTGACGCTGTTTCTCGGGCTCAACTCTTTTGTCTACTACGTCACGGTGAGCTGGCTTCCGACGATCCTGCACGATGCCGGTTACTCGCCGGAACATGCCGGGTCGCTGCATGGCGCGTTGCAACTTGCCACAGCCGTTCCCGCACTGGTGCTCATGCCCGTGATGCGTCACTTGAAAGACCAGCGTCTGGCCGCTTTTAGTTCTTCGATCATCACCATGATTGGCTTGCTTGGGCTGTTGCTTGCGCCTGAGTGGGCAACGATCTGGACCGTGCTGATAGGCGTTGGAACGGGCGCCGCGATTATCCTGGGACTGGCATTTGTCAGTTTGCGGGCAAGCAGTGCGCATGAAGCGGCTGCGTTGTCGGGAATGGCTCAATGCGTCGGTTATCTGCTGGCTGCCGTGGGCCCTACGCTCGTGGGCTGGTTGCACAGCGATTTGGGTGGCTGGGGTGTTCCCTTAACCCTTTGCGCAGCGCTGTGCTTCGTAATGGCATTGTTCGGTTTGCTCGCGGGGCGGGCGATTCATATCGTGGGAGGGGTGGCGGGGCGCAGGCTTGCTTAGGACGTGGATTAGTCAGGCAACGGGCTAACCGTTGTCGTAATCAGCGGTTTTATCTCTGTGCGGAAACGCTCGCGGCTTGCTTCTTACACCCGCGAGCAACATCCAACCCAGATCGTTAAATGTTGTCAGATCGGGGCTGGCTTTATTTCCTTTCGAAGCGAATGCGGAGACACTAGCCTTACCCTTCTGAGGGTGTGTCCCGCGACGGAGGTGATCCTCGTCGTGCTTAAGTCCCATCCCGCCCGGTTGGGACTTTTTTTTAACGTGCCGATTAGTCCAGACACGCTAGCCATTAGCGCGCAAAAAGCGCGTCCAATCGACTAGCGGCTTATAAGAGACTGGCTACGGCGGAACAGATCACGCGCGATGGAACAGAACAGAGCCGTGGTCTGCCCTTCATCCTGAAGGCGGCGGCTCATGATGATCGGTGACGTGGGACCCGGGTCGGGCAAGTGCCGATAAACCACCCCATGCACCCTTAAGCCATCGACGCTCTCCGGTACAAGCGATACGCCCACTCGCGCAGCGACAAGTCCAAGCGCTGTCTGCAATTCCCGCACTTCGTGTACGGCGGCAGGTTCGAGCGCATGATCACGCAGCGCCGATAGCTGCTGGTCCGCATAACTCGGGCGCGGCGAACTCGGATACACAATCAGCGTCTCGCGAGCCATATCCTTCAGCGTCAACTCGACCGAAGCGTCCGCTAACGGATGATCTTCCGGCAGCGCGGCAATCATCCGTTCCTCCACCAGGACTTCGCGCGTCAGTTGCACGTCGTCGAAACGCAGTCGTCCAAAGCCGACATCGATTCGTCCGCCCTTTAAGGCGCCGAGTTGTTCCAGCGTAAACATCTCGATCAACGACAATTCGATCTGCGGAGCCGCCTCGCGAAATGCACGAATGACCTGCGGCAATGCGCCGTAAAGAGTCGACGGCACGAAGCCGATCACAATGCGTTCCGCCAGTTGCGCGAGCCTGCGTGTGAGCGGCACGAGCTCGTCGCTTTCATCAATCAGGCGCTTCGCCTGCGCGTAGAAAACGCGGCCCGCTTCGGTCAGGCGCAAAGGGCGCGAGCCGTGTTCGAATAGCGGCAACCCGACACTTTCTTCAATCTGCTGGATCTGCCGGCTAAGCGGCGGCTGCGTCATGTGCAAACGACCAGCCGCGCGCGTGATGTTCATTTCTTCGGCTACCGCAATGAAATAGCGGAGTTGTCGCAGCTCCATGCAGGCCTCAAACGGTTAAAGATCCAGCGGGGTTTGCCGATACGTCCGAATTTCTCCGAAGGACGGGCACAGAAGATTGCCATGGAAGATATCCGGCACCCGCATTACACAGGCACCGGCCGTGATTGTGGCACGAGGAATGAACGAACCGGCAAACCGGATGCTCGCCGGCGTGGAGGCGGTTCTTTAGAGAAGTGGATTCGAAGATCAACGCGCCCGGCCATCTGCTAGCCAAGGGTGCTAATCAACGCCGCGATCAGCGGTCCTTGGCGGCTTGCTCGACTGCACCGCTTAACGATGGGTCAGGGGTCTTATCGACGACGGTTGTCCTGAGAATCCAGTTATAAATCGCACCTGCAATCATTAATGCCGAGGTGCCGAAAAAGACTTCCCGCATGCCGAAATGTCCCCCGACGAAACCGCCGGCAAGCGGTCCGACAACCTGCCCTGTATATTGGGCAGACGTCGAATAACCCAGCATATTTCCCGCAACGGACGCCGGTACGTTGTGCCGGATCACGCTGGCCACGCAAGGCAGCAGTCCGCCAAGCGCCAGGCCCATCAGGAATCGCAGAACCACCAATTGCCAGCCTTGCGTGACAAACGCTTGCGGGATCAGCAGGATGCCCGCCACCGCAAGGCAGCCGATGATGACATTCCAATGCCCAACGCGATCGGCAAGCTTACCGAGGTAAGAGGACGAGAGAATACTGCCCAACGCTGCCGCCGACATCACCAGTCCCGCGACAAAGGTGACCTGATGGATATCGACTACTTGCGCCACGTAGACCGTGATGATCGGCTCGATCGACATGTTTGCCAGCATCAGGAGCATGCCGGTCACCAGCATGGCGACAGTCGGCCGCTTGTCAGCGATCTCAGCCCAACTGCCGCGCTGCTTTCCCTTCTTGTTCAAGCCCGGGTGACGCTCGTTCTTGACGAAGAATACGGTTGCCAGGAACGTAATAAAAATAAGGGCGCCCGAGGCGATAAAGGTGGACCGTATTCCGATCAGCGGCGGCAGTGATCCACCCAGAATCGGCCCGACCAGATTACCGGCCATGATGCCGGAGGACAAAACGCCGAGGGCCCAGCCGCATCGGTCTTTGGGTGTCTGGGTGGCGACCAGCACGGTGGAACCCGATGCAAAGCCACCCAGCAAGCCGACGAGAAGCCTGAGGCCAACGAGTTGCCAGACGTTATGCGCCATCCCCATCAAGGACATGATGATGGCCATGCCGAGACTGGCGCGGATCAGCATCGGCTTGCGGCCGTAGAGGTCGGCAAGTTTTCCCCACAGCGGCGCAGTCAGTGCGGCGGTGAAAAACGTCGCACCGTAAGCGACGCCGGACCACTGGACTATCGCGGCGTGATCCTTGACGCCTAATTGTTCCACGTAAAGCGGCAAGAACGGCAACATGAGCGTCATGGCCACAATGGTCGTAAACGAACCAAATACGCAGACGATGAGATTGCGCCGCCAATGGGTGAATTCCTCTGCTTTCGGAGGATCGTCGTAACGTGCGCCTGCCGTTTGTTTGTCCATCATTCTGTCCGGGTCAGCGTGGGCGGTTGAGTGTTGTCGGGCGGCTTCGTGACGGCCGGAGCAACCGCCTGGGCGCAAAGTGAGGAAGCGAGCGGGTTTCAACCTGGATCCTACGGCGTGAGCGGTGGCGCAACCAGTCCGCTGCCTATACCGGTATCGCGACTACCCGGCACGTTTTCATCGTTGCTGTCCTTATGAAACGACTCGACCACTAAAGATCAGCCACTATCCGCCGATAAATAGGGGAAGTTTGCGTTTTTCTTTTTCTGCCAACCGCCGCTTAGCAAGCATGCTAACGGACGGCGGGCATGCTGTACCACTCAGGCAGATGCTTTGACGATTGCTCGAAAGCCCGACTGCCCATCCCCGAATGTGCACCGCAATTCGCACGTGAACGCATTTTCCATTGCAGCGTGAGTCCTCGAAAAGTCGACGATAGGACGACAGAGGCTCGCGCAAGCACGTCTGCACGGCACCCGCTTAAGGAATTTGAAAGACAGCAAGTTGAAAGAATGTCATATAGCCGCATGATCCGCTAAAGCAGATATCGCGTGTTTTAACGTGTTTTAAATTCCCATCTACAAGGTCATTTTGATGAGCCAGTTCAAAGTTGTGACCCGCCTGTCGGCCGCCTTTGGTGCATTACTCGTTCTTCTTGGCGTGGTGTCTATTGTCGGCTTGTTCGGCATGTCAAGAATCGACGAGGCACTGACTAGCATTGTCGACCGCAGCACGGAAGAGATGACGCTTGCCCAGACGATGCGCTCTTCGTTAGACCAACGTTCCATCGCGCTGCGCGACATGATGCTGGTCGATAACGAAAGCGACATCAAATCCATCGTTGAAAAAATAAAGCACGAAGAAGGGATCTATGCGGATGCATCGCGAGCATTGAACGACATCTTCGTGTCGAGCGGGGCAATCACGGATACGGAGCAAACACTTCTTGCAAAGCTGAAAGACGATGAAGCCACCACGCGCCCGCTCATGGCCAATGTCGTTCAGCTCATTGTCTCAAACGATAAAGCCTCGGCTGGCAAGGCTTTGATGCAAGACGTCGTTCCGAAACAAACTCAATGGCGTGGCACGCTTCGATCACTGATCGAGCTTGAGAAAACGACGATGCACGACAAGGCAAACAAGGCTGAGAGCAGCTATGCACAGCTTAGAGTGGCGATGATCGGTGCCGCGTTTGCCGCGCTGATTGTTGGTGTGATCGGCGCATTGCTGATCACGCGCAGCATCCTGAAGCAACTTGGTGCGGAGCCCAGCGAAGCGCAGCGCGTAGCCGGCGAGATCGCCGATGGAAACCTCACCGTGCGAGTTGTGACCGCCAGCGGGGCAAGCGGGAGTTTGATGGCGTCGCTCGAAGCAATGCGCGCACAGCTGAGCAGTATTGTCGGGGGGATTAAAACATCGGCTGATTCGATTGCGGTTGCCGCCAATGAAATGGCGCAGGGTAACGTCGACCTGTCGCAGCGCACGGAGGAACAAGCGGCTTCGCTTGAACAGACCGCGGCGAGCATGGAACAGCTGACGTCCACGGTGAAGCAGAATACAGACAATGCGAAACAGGCCAACATGCTTGCCCAGACGGCGTCAGACGCAGCTACTGCAGGCGGCCATGTGGTTGAGCGGGTGGTGACGAAGATGCGCGATATATCCGCTAGCGCCTCGAAAGTGGGCGAGATCATTACGTTGATCGAGGGTATCGCGTTTCAAACCAATATCCTTGCGCTGAACGCGGCCGTCGAGGCTGCGCGCGCAGGCGAGCAGGGACGCGGTTTCGCTGTTGTGGCAGGAGAAGTGCGTACGCTGGCCCAACGCTGCGCGAGCGCAGCCAAGCAAGTGAAGGATCAGATTGGCGAGTCGCTCGATCACGTTGACACGGGTTCGGGCCTGGTAGCCGAAGCCGGCAAGAGCATGAATGAATTGTTGAGCTCGGTTAAACAGGTGACCGACATCATGGGCGAAATCTCGGCCGCATCGTCAGAGCAAAGCACGGGCATTGAGCAAGTCAGCATCGCGGTGGGCCAGATGGACGAAGTGACGCAACAAAACGCGGCATTGGTCGAACAAGCGACGGCGGCAGCGCAAGCCATGGCCGATCAAGCCAAAAGTTTGCGCGAAGCAGTGGGTGTTTTCAGGGTAGCGGTGGCAAGCAACTGAGGCTGGCCGTAACCCATGGACGCTGACGGGCGTGTGTCTGCGTGCCCCACGGTTGGTATTTTCGGGCACGCGGGAACGTTGACTTCACGGAGTAATCATTGCGCGTATGGCTTAGTCTTTTTACGATCGGCGCCTGCGACCGGGTTGATGCCGGACGCTGTTGAATTGGGAGTAGATGCTGCGCGTGGCAAAGCTTTGGGATCTTGCGACACATCGGTAGCGGGCATCGGCAGCGGCCTGTCGGGATGCGCCCGGTTATACAACGCGGTGCCTAACTGTCCTGCTGCAATTCCCTCATCGTAATCATCAGGGCTCTGGGCGTGCGCGAAAGTGACTAAAGAAAATGCAGCGCAGGTCATAGTCAGTAAACGTTTCATTCCCATCTCCCTTGTCGCTGGATTCCCAAGACGGTCACGAAGCGATCCCGCGTCATCGGCGTTTTGATTGGAGATTCGATACTAGCAACGTGCACCGACCGCTAAATCGTGCTCGTTAGGCTTGTCCGGCGAGACCTGAGAACGGAAACTTAATTTATAGTCGCTCCTCTTTACAAATCCCCCGCACCCCTTAAAACCTGCGTGTCACTTGCCTTCCGCATGTTGCGCCGCTATTTTCGCACAAGGTAATTTCACCTGAGCCGCTTGTACCTAAAAGAGAGCACCATGCCTGCTGCCTGGAATGCGGTCGCGCTATTTGCAACCAGAACAGCTTCCATGAACTAATGAGCCACTGACTCGGTGCGCCACGTGAGCGATACAAGCAACGCGGCCATTCCAGCGACAAGGAGCGCGAGATATGCCCATACATAGGAGCCCGGCGTCAGATCGACCAGCAATCCAACCATGGCCGGCGCAATAGCGGCCGCGACCTGGCCACCAAAGTTAATGATGCCGGCAGCCGATCCGACCGACGCGTCGGGCATGTGCTTGAGCGGAATCGCGAAGACAGTTCCGTAAATGACGGTGTAACCCACTAGACACAGCGTCCACAGAACGAGTAACACAGGCAACGAATTGGCGAACGCCATCAATGCAAAAAAGACCACGACCGCGCATGCACCACACGTCATGAAGAGCCGCTCGCGTCCGTGGCCGACCTTGTCCAGCATCCAGCCGACGATGTTAAGACAGACGAACGCGACCAGGTAGGGTCCGGCGGACGCGAGGCCAGCGTGCAGGATATCAATGTGACGTGTCTTGACCAGGAACGACGGCATCCACGAGATCAACGCTACATAGACGACGTTGCTGAAGAAGAAGATCAACATCGTCTTTCGAAGCATCGGCGAGCGGAACGCCGCGTGGAACGCATGCTTGCCGACACGTTTCCGGCGACGTGGCGCATGTTTGATTGCCAACCAGAGCACGATGGCAACCACGATTCCCACCAGACCAAACACGTGATACGCGTAACGCCAGCCATGGGTATGAACCAAGGCGGCGATTGCGCTCGATCCGACTGCGCTGCCAAGGAACGAAGCGCCGATAACGAGCGATTTCGCACGCGCCCGTTCGCCGCGCGGGAATGCTTCGGCGACCGTGACTGTGCTGGCTGGCACGAACCCGCCTTCTCCGATGCCGAACAAAACGCGGATCACGATGAGCGAGGCGAACGTCGTGGCAAAACCCGTGAGTCCGGTGAAGACCGACCAGCACGCAACAGAAAAAACAAGAACCGCTCTTGATCCGAAGCGGTCGCTAAGCTGGCCCGCGACCAGTTGCATGAGCGAATAGCTCACGTAGAACGCACTCAACAACAAACCCGCAGAGCGGGCATCGAGATTGAAGTCCTTCGAAATAGGGACGATCGAGATGCTCATTGCCATGCGATCGGCATTGGCCAGTATCCACGAAACTAGCAGCATGACGAGCACGAACGCTTTTCTCTTGCTGGAGTAATTCGCAATTTTTGCCGCGTCAGCAGCAGTCGCTGACAAAGGGGGCATCGCGTTTTGTTCTATTGGGTGGTTCATGGGTCTCGTCTCGCGCGGGAGAATAATTGCTCTGATTTAAAAAACCTGATTGATCGTCGATCTACGCTAAGCGTCGCCGGATAACATGCCCGGCATGCATGTTCATCGATATTCCGTTTTCGCAAGCAAGCTGGCCATTGACGAACACAGCGTTGATCCCCGCGCTCACTTGCGTCGGGCGCTCGAAAGACGCGCGGTCTTCAATGCGGCTTTCGTCGAACACGACGAGGTCAGCGTAATGCCCTTTTGCAATCACTCCGCGTCGCTCCAGGCCGAAGCGGCGCGCGCTGAGTCCGGTCATCTTGCAGATCGCCGTCTCAAGGGAAAACAGGCGCCGGGTGCGCACGTAATGACCAAGCACGCGCGGAAACGTGCCCCATAGGCGCGGGTGCGGACTCTGGTCGTGCGCGAGGCCATCGGAACCGACCATCGCCATCGGATGCGAGAGAATGCGCTCGACATCTTCCTCGCTCATCGCGAAGTACACCGCGCCTGCGGGAGACAGAGCGTCTGCTAAAGATTCGGGATCAGTGCCGCGAGCTTTCGCAAGCTTGAACAGTGATTGTCCGGCCGCGGTTGGGTCCGCTTTCGACCACGTTACGAGCACCTCATCGGACTGACGCACGCGCGATGCTAACAACATGGTCGACGATGCGTTGTACGGGTAACAGTCAAAGCAAACGGGCTGATGCTGGGACGCTTCCTCGAGCATGGCAAGCGTTTGGGCCGAGCGGCCGTGGTTGTTACGACCCACGAGCTTGTGATGCGAGAGCACGGTGTCGACGTTCAATGCACGCCCTATATGCAATGCTTCGCGCATGGCGTCGTCGATCGCATCACCTTCGTCACGTAGGTGCATTGTCACGATGCCGCCTGCATGAGTCAGTGGAGTACCCACGGCGATGACCTCGGCGGCCGTTGCGTATCGGGCGGGCGGATAATAGAGACCGGTCGACATGCCGATCGCGCCTGCCATGAGCGCATCCCGCAGATCTTTCGACATGCGGGCGGCTTCGTCGTCTGTTGCTTCGCGATCAAGGCGGCTCATCTGGCGAACCCGCAACGTGGAATGCCCGACCAGACACGCAGCATTGAGCGCTGGCCGAGCGCGTTCCAATTCATCGAGGTAGTCGCTGAAACGTTCAAAACGCCATGCGTCGTCGCCTAAGAGATCCAAGGGCGGCGGCGGTTTTTGAGTGAGGAGCGGGGCGAGACTGATACCGCAATTGCCCGTGATAACCGTCGTAACACCTTGCGACAGCTTCGGATGCGGACCGTCGGCTACATCGAGCAACAAGCGGTCATCGTGGGTGTGCACATCGATAAAACCAGGCGCAACGATGCGTCCAGTCGCGTCGTAACGTCTCTTAGCCGTGAGCCCGCTAAGGTCGCCGAGCTGGACGATCTGACCGGCATGAATGCCGACGTCACATCGCTTCCGGGCGTCTCCGGTCCCATCAATAACGCTACCGCCTTCTATGACGAGGTCAAACATTCAAGTATCCAGAAAGTCGTTTTGGTGAGGCATCTTGCGAGCAATCATCGATTCGCCAATTTTGGTTGGCAAACCACTTTTCCTCCGGTTAGCATGAGAAAACCTCATGCATAGCCCTGAGTGTCACCAACAAGGCGCGAAAAACTCGCACCATTCTTGCGTTTTCTTCATGGATAATCATGTTTCACGCACCCTCAACGCAGTCGCTGCTTTGCTTCGAGGCAAGCGCGCGGCTGCGGTCTTTCACTGCCGCGGCGAAAGAACTCCATCTGACCCAAGGCGCGGTAAGCCGGCAGATCCAGACACTGGAGGAGCGTTTGGGCGTACCCCTGTTTGCAGGACGCCGCGACGCGATGGCGCTCACTGACGCGGGGCGCGAGTACCTCGCTGAGATTGCGCCGCTGCTACAGCGGCTCGAACGAGCCACAGTGAACGTAATGGCGCTCAAGGGACGCGGCGGTTCGTTGTCGCTGTCTGTGGGGTCATCGGTGGGAAATTACTGGCTCATTCCGCGACTGCCTGAATTCACGCGCGAGCATGGCGAAATCACGCTGAATTTGAGGACGCGCGTGGGAGCGGTCGATTTCGCAGTGACGCCTGTGGATGCATCGCTGGAATTCGGCGATGGCCAGCGACAAGGGCTGCATAACGACTTCGTGGTGCCCTTGCAGTTGTCGCCGTACGCGGCACCTTCGTGGATCGCGATGCACGGTGAAAAGGTCGATGCCCGGACGCCCAAGTCAGCACTGATCCAGCATCTGACGCTTCCGCAAGCGTGGGAAGGATGGTTCGAGCGTGAAGGTATAGCGGGCGACCCAGGCGGGGATGGCCCGAGGTATGAAGTCATGTCGATGGCGCTGAACGCCGCAGTCGCCGGGATGGGCGTCGCGCTTCTTCCGTCATACATGGCTAACGACATGGTCTCGGCGGGCAAACTAAGATGCATGTCGGACCAGATGTGGCGCTATCCCAAAGGTTACTACCTCGTGTATCCGGAGGCTTCTGCACAAATGAAGTCGTTGCAGATTTTTCGACGGTGGCTGCTCGGACAGCACGAAAAGGCCTGACCGACGCGGTTCCGCTTGAGTCACAGTCGAGTGATCAACCGAAACAGCGCGCTTAGCCACCGGCGCGGATTCTCGCAGGCATCTTCCCGCTGCGAGCATTGCCTGCTAGTTCGCAATAGACGAGTGCTTAGTAATACTGGCTATCGGAGTTCTATGGACCGCATGAGACACGTCACCAAGGAATGGTCTCGTTTTCCCAACGCGTGAACGTACCCGTTGGACCGTCCGCATCCAGCAGCGCCACTCGCACGACCTCGCGCGAACCATCCTCCAGAGACTCCGTGCCCGCATAGCCGTTGAGATTCGTTTTTGTGAACGCTGGCGAAACCAGGTTCACCTTGATGCCCGTCGATTCCAACTCGATCATCATGGCCAGGGTTATGGCATTGAGAGCCGTCTTGGACGCTGGATAGACCGGGCCGAAGATCGATCGGTACGGAAACGCCGGATCCGCGTTCAGTGCCAGTGAGCCGACACCGCTGGACACATTGACAATGCGTGCGTCCGAAGACTGGCGTAGGAGCGGGAGCATCGCCTGATAGACGGCAATCACACCAAATACGTTGGTGTCCCACACCGCGCGCATTTCGTCCAGAGACACGGTGCTTGGGCGTGTCGTCTTCGCGTATTCTTCGACGGACTGACCCGGCTGTTTTCTTGTATTCGATATTGCTGCGTTCTGAACCAGCAGGTCGAGGCGGCCAAACTCCTTTTGGATATTGTCAGCCGCAGCGTCGATCGAACCCTGATCTGTTACGTCGAGTTGAAGAGGGCGTGCGAGCGATCCTAATTCTTTGGCGGCGGCCTCGCCGCGCTCCAGGTTTCGAGAGCCCAGCAATACCGTCACGCCGCTTGCTACGAGTTCCTTTGCGACTTGAAATCCAACTCCCTGGTTTGCCCCAGTGACTAGCGCAATGCGTTTCTCGTGCATATCAATCTCCTGGCAAAAATGTAATGCAGCGTTTGGAACGATCTTCGAATGATCGTTGCTTACTTAGGATGCCTCAGCTGCCCATGCCTCGGCATCAGCGCCTGCCGGAATGCGCATGGGCGATGACGGGTCCGTCGCCGCACGCCATACAGCTTCCGCGACCTCTTGTGCGTGGGTGATGGGCGTGGACGTATCCTGCAGATGCGCGAGGACCGTCTTGACGAGATCCGCATAGGCCTCGTGATCGAAGCCGTGCATGTGCGCCCGTGCGTTATCGCCGAACCGGGTATCGGGCGCACGGCCTGGCAGCACTAGGCGAACGCGCACGCCGAACGGCTCGACTTCAAGCGCCACGGATTCGGTGTACGCGTTCACGGCAGCCTTGCTTGCGCGATACGCGGCGATCAGCGGCAGCGCCCTCAACGTCACGCTCGACGTGACGTTCACCACGACGCCTGCTTTGCGCTGCCGGAACTGGGGCAATACCGCCTGCGTCAATGCAATCGTGCCAAAGGTGTTGGTTTCAAAAATCTCGCGCACCGTCGAAAGCGGGGTGATCTCGGCCGGTGATGCCGCGCCAAAGCCCGCGTTGTTGACGAGCACATCGATAGGGCCAGCGGCCTCAAGGGCCTGGCTGATGCTGTGTAGATCGGTTACGTCGAGCGCTAACACGCGCAGACGCTCCGAGTGCGGCAGCACGTCGGCACGCGGAGTGCGCATGGTGGCAACGACCTGCCAGTCGCGAGCCAGAAAATAGCGAGCGATCTCGAGGCCGAATCCGGAGGAACAGCCGGTGATCAATACGGTTTTCATGGGAACTCCTGTTTGGGGTGGTTTGCAGATGCCCCAAAGATAGACCGCTTGAACCGTACTAGCTACAATCTAAAATCCGAAATTCATTTGCAGGAGTCCGGCAATGATTGATCCCTTAGCCGAAGTCGTGATGTTGCTGCAGCCTAGCGCCCGGTTTTCCAAACTGGTTTTCGGCGCGGGCTCGTGGCGCGTCAGCCGCTCAGATGCCGGTCAGCCGTTCTATTGCGCCGTCCTCGAGGGCGGATGCCGGCTTGCAATCGACGCACGAGAACCCATCGAGCTCGTCTCAGGTGATTTCGTGCTGATTCCGGCGGCCTACGGCGTCGCGATGTCGAGCCTCGTGCCACCTTCAACAGACGTCGAGACGCAAGCGCCTGTTGCGCTAGGCAACAATGAATTCAGGATCGGAGAACCGGACACTCCGATCGATGCGCGAATGATGGTCGGGCACTGCAGCTTTGGTTCTCCTGATGCGGCGCTGCTGGTGTCATTGCTGCCGCAACTCGTGCACGTTCGCGGCCAACAGCGGCTGGCTACGCTCGTCCAGCTGGTGCGCGACGAATCACGCGAACAGCGGCCTGCCCGCGAGGTCGTGCTGTCACGCTTGCTGGAAGTGCTGCTGATCGAGGCGCTTCGGTCCACCGCCGAAACGGACACGTCGCCGGGTCTGATGCGCGGGCTTGCCGACAGTCGGCTCGCAGCCGCGATCCGCAGGATGCACGAACGTCCGACGCACACATGGACGGTTGCCGAACTCGCGAAAGAGGCCGCGCTGTCGCGCTCGACTTTCTTCGAGCGCTTTAACCGCGCGGTAGGCGTTGCGCCGATGGAGTATTTGCTCAGCTGGCGCATGGCGCTTGCCAAGGACCTGCTGCGTCGCAATGGAGCGCGTATCGCCGAGATTGCCCAGCGTGTCGGCTATAGCTCAGCCAGCACGTTCAGCGTCGCTTTTACACGGCACGTTGGGCGGCCGCCCTCGCAATATGCACGTGAGGAAGAAGTGGCCGCCAGCAACGTTTAGGAGATTCAGGTGCCCCCTCGATAAAACTGAAAGCTATCGCGGAATGCATCGTTAAATTTCGGCATTCAGTTAGGTAAGCTGATGGAAGATTGCGGCGTCATTCGTCATTCGTCACGACTACGATCACGATCACGACGCGGATTCCGGGCAGGGCAGCCCGGCAGTTGAGGCGCGACCGGCGTCACCGCGAGTGCGACTTGAACGCCTCACCGCCGATACCCGCGTGGTCGACCGCGGCGATGCGGTTGCGGCCATTGTCTTTCGCCTGATACAACTGGGCATCGACGAGATTGATGAACGCCGTTGCATCCATTCGTTCGGTTGGCACGATCGTGCCAACCCCAAAGCTTGCTGTCACGCATTGGTTATGCGGTGAGCGGACATGCGCAATGGCTTCTTCCGATATCAGCGTGCGGCAGCGTTCGGCGATTCGGACGGCGTTTTCAGCAGGCGTGTTGGCGAGGACCAGAATGAACTCCTCGCCGCCGAAACGCGCAAGAAAGCTGCCCGGCCCTGCGGCTTCGCCCAGCACGCGGGCGACGCGTTTCAGGCACGTGTCGCCTTGCAGATGGCCATAGTAGTCGTTGTAAGACTTGAAGAAATCTATATCGACCATGATCAACGAAAGTGGCGTGCCCGCAGCTTTCGCTGCGGCCCATTCGCGTGCCATCACGCCGTCGAACATGCGGCGGTTACCGGCGTCGGTGAGGCTATCGTGGAATGACAGTCTTTCTAGTTCCTTTTGCAACTCCGCGAGCCTTTCTTCAGTGCGTTTGCGTTCACTGATATCGAACATGAATCCGACCAGTGAGTCGACTTCGCCGTCGGCGTTGCGCACCACGTGCACGACATCGCGCAGCCACACGTAATTGCCATCGCGTGTGAGCGCGCGATAATCGGCTTCGTGGTCGGTGCCGGCCTTGGACTGCGCGACGCAGAAGTCGACAACCGATGCGCGGTCATCCGGATGCATACGCTCGGCCCAGTCGTTGACATCCTTCCAGCTCGACGGCGGCCAGCCTAGCAGCGCTTCGATCTGCGGGCCGATGTACGCAAATTGCATCGTCGCCCAGTCGATTTTCCAGGGGATCGCTTTGGTGGATTCGAGCAATGTCCGGTAAACGGCACTGTCGTCGTCGCCGAAAATTCGGGCGGGCGCGGCGGGGGTTTCGACGTGTGGCAGGAAGGCGGCCTTCGGGTTGCCTGGGGCGCTGTCCGGATTGTCTTGGCTAGTCATAGGGCGGCGGTTTCTATTTTTTGCTTCACGGTTGCGGGAATTGCCTGACGCTTTCGTCAGCAGCGTACACGTGTTTGTTGACAAGGTAAGCCTGCGTCGTCTCAGCGCGACTTGAAGAATGTACACCCTCTATTATATTGAGCACACGCCTGAGAAAGCGCTTGGCGTCGCATTCTATCGCGCCGTTTTTAACCGGTTTGTCGAGTGCGCCATACCCGTCGCCAGCCCGCCACAATTCACGGTGCACCTGACGGGCGTATTGAACATCGCGTCGAGATGCCTCTAATCACTGCAATAGGTCGAGATGGAATAGACACCGCCCCCGGACGGAGGGCGGTGTCTATTCCAACGCGTACTTACCACTCCTCTCAGGCGCTCGTGTCTCGTCAGAACGAACGCTATGCGCGTGACAGCTAAGGAGTGCGCTTACAGCGGTGCTAGTACGCAAGGCTAACAGTTGCGGATAACTATCTCGGTCACCCAAGCATGAATCAACCCCAGCGCGGTCGGAACCGCGCTGGGGTTGTGGTCATTCAAGCACTGTTGTTACTGGTTGTTGATATTGTTCGGCGCCTTAGGCAATGCTTTGCTCGAAGTCAGCATCACGTTGCCGATCTGCCGGTAGTTCAAGAGGTTAGTGTTGGGCGACTGCACTCCGTAACCCGCAAATGTCATGCTCAGGTGCGTTGCGTCTATCTGCGTCGCAGTCGGAGCATACAGGCGCTGTGCAAACCATGTCTGCGTCGGGATGATTGGCGCATTCGCGGGAACTGTGACCGTCGCCTTCGAACCGCCCTGGTTGGTCGTCGTGATCGAATTTATCGAAGCGATCGGGCTATTGATGTCGTTGTAGACCGTCCACGTCTTCAGGTCGTTCGATTCCGCATAGCCAATGTAATGAAACGCGTCCGAGTCGCCGTCAAGGCAGTTGCCACCCGAGAAGTACAGACCCCAACGGCTGCCGTCGCCGTTGATGTCGATCAGCGTGCCACGAGGGCTAATCCAGCGAGTCCCGTTGTAGTCGACCGTGGTCGGATCGTTCAGGCCAGCAACTACGCCTGCATCCGTGAAGTTGACGCCGTCGGTCGTGGTGGCGAGCCGCACGTTGGATATGTCGTGGTTTGTGTTGCCGCTGAAGGGCGCTCGCGTGCATTGGCTCGCAACCGGCATGGCCGTCGAGCCCGTGTTGTCGCCGTTCAGGATCTTCTGAACATACATCACAGTGGTTGGCTTGGTCGGATCGGTGTTGGGCACCACCGCCATGATGCCGTCCGGGTTCAGCAGGCCCGTGGTCTGTTGAACTTTGAACGGCGTGGCCGTGCCGGGGGTATTGGTAGTCGCGGTGGCAATCGACGCGATGTCCGCGGCGCCGACAGTCGAGGCGTTGGTGTTCCAGATCGGGAACTTGTTGCTGGCGAATGGCAGGGAAATCACGTTCAGCGGCGCCACGTCGACCTTTGCCGGATCGCGGTTGAGCGTGTAAAGCATCTGGCCCGTCGCGGCTGCCGTGCCCGGCAACTGCAGGATCGAAGCGTGTCCCCAGCCGTTATCCGCCGTGGTCGCGCTGTTGGTGCCGGTCACCGCTGAAGGACAGAGCGTAGGGTTTAGCTCAAGCACGTTCTGCATGAAAAACCAGGTCTTGCCGTTGTCGTCCGATTCTGCCGCCACCACGGATTCGTCGAGATCCTTCGGACGCCAGTCGAACAGCCCGATGATCGGCGCTGTGGTGCCGGTGGTGTTCGTGTTCGGTACGGTGGTGAGATTGCTGCTATAGACCAACGGGAAGTAGAACGGCGCCATGTTGACCATTGGATCGGTCGGCGGAATGACGAACTTCGAGCCCGTGGCGTAGCTCTTGTGGACTGCCGGTGCGACCGAGAAATCGCAGAAGCCGGCGGCAGGGTCCGGCACGGTGCCCGTCGTGACGAATGGGTTGGCGACGTTCTGCGTGTTCTTCGGATCGAGCGCGAGATCCGCGAGGGTGAACGGCGTTGCGCCCGCACCCTTGCCAATTGAGGTGCCGACATTGATCTGTGCAGCTGTGGGCTGTACGCCGCTGTCGAGTGACCACTTCACGCTTGCGGCGACAACTGGCGCTGACGCTCCGCCGGGCGCGGATGCGCCGCCTGGAGCGGAAGCGCCCCCGGGCGCCGATGCACCCGCGGGCGCCGATGCGCCGTTCGGGCTTGAATTATTGTTGCTATTGCCGCCGCCGCAGGCTGCGAGCAGCGCGCTCGCGAGCGTAAGCGTGGACAACGTAACTAGTGAAAGTACCTTCATGTTTCCCCCGGTCTCCTGGATTGACAAACGAATTGACCAAATACGAGTCGATACTTGCGAGTCCTCGTGGCGAGGACTCGCGGACATCTGGAACGCTTGGGACCCTGTCGGCGCAGGGATCGGTGAGGCCTCGACCGCGACGAGCAGTGGAGGGCCGTCATGCAGACCCCGATGCTCGGCCGACCCCACAGAAAAGTGACCGGATTGTGCAGAGGGTGCGTGTCATCAAGAAGTGCTGTTTCTTACGTTCATAAATTTTGAGGACCGGAGCTGGCTTAAGCATTCCTTAAGCTAACTTGGCATAGCCTGTTGGGGCCGAGATCTGCCGCGCGAAGGGTCTCCTGTGCCCGTCTGATCCGCTCCTTCGTCACTCGCATGGCTAGGTCGTTGGCGTAACTACAACGAATAATTAATTCGCAATCCAAACTGTATATTTTTCATTTACTTACGTCCTGCCGGCTATCGGTCGTCACCAAGATGCTAGTTGTTCTGCCCCACTCAATGCCAATTCAAATAAACGCCGAGTCGTACAAGCGAAAGCGATCCATCCATCGGGCCTTTTGCCGGGCCGGTGGTGAGATGGGAATTTAGAAATGCCTTTCGACGTCGCCGAGGAACTACGAAGCGTAGGATTGCGGGCGACCGTGCCGAGAATGAAAGTGCTGTCGTTTTTCCGCGATGAACAGCAAAGGCATTTCACTGCCGACGATGTGTGCCGGCATGTCGCCGACGAGAAGCTCCACATCAGCTTCGGGAGCATCTATCGTGTGCTCCAGCAGTTTGTTGATGCAAAGATACTGCGCAGCGGCACGTTGCACTCGACCAAGATCGTGTACGAGTTGAACAACGGCCCGGACCATGACCACGCCATTTGCATGAGCTGCGGGAAGATTGAGGAATTTCACGATTCCGTATTCGACGCGAGGCAAAAGGAAATCGGCGAAAGCGTGGGCTTTTCAATCGTGGGACGGCAATTGGTGCTGCACGGGTATTGCCACAATTGCCGCACGATGGCGCCGAAGTCCACGGATGAATCGGACAAGGGGTAGAGCATTCAACGCCCAGGCTCCCGGCCTTCAAGGCTTCGTGGCAACCGGCGTGTGTTTTCAACCAGATGCGTCTGGTTAATGGCTCGATTGTCCGGTAGTCCGTAGGGAAATTCCGCATGAAATTTCGAAGCAAAACTACTCGTGCGACGGAACGTTATGCATTCGTAATGCAACGCTTAAGTTCGTAAGATGGGCATCACCACCGGTTAATGTGCTGTCTCTAAGATGCGCCTTGTCAACTTCCATTCAGACGGAAATCTAAAACAAGGACGCGTCAAAAATGCAACGGGTACGTTCACGGTTTCGCCAGAAACCACTCGCGCATATCGTTCTCGCATCGCTCTGCGCAACGGCTGCCCAAGTTTCTCATGCGCAGGCTTCAGGCGATCTTGGTGCGGTGCAAAGCACCGCGACGTCCAACTCGTCCGGCGGCGGTTCTGCGCCAGGCAACCCGCAGTCGGCGCCGGCACAGGCGCCCACGCAAGGCTCGCTGACAGCGGACGAACCGCAATCGATCATCAGCCGGCACTATATCCAGAACAGCACCGCACCCACGGCTAACTACAGCGATATCGTCCAGATCGCACCGAGCGTGAACAGCGTCAACCCGAACGGCGCGGGCTTGATGGAATCACAGAGCTTGTCGATTCGCGGTTTCCAGGACGGTCAGTTCAACGTGACATTCGACGGCATTCCGTTCGGCGATTCCAACGACTTCACGCACCATTCCACATCGTTTTTTACGTCGCAGAATATTGGCGGCATCAACGTCGACCGCGGCCCGGGTGACGCATCGCAGATCGGCTTCGCGACCTTCGGCGGCACGATTGCCGTCCAGTCACGCGAGCCGTCCATGACCCCGTTGGTGTCTCTCCTGGGATCATACGGCAGCTTCGACACGTGGCTCACAGGCGCGGAATTCAATACCGGCGACATGCAGCAGTGGGGCGACGCACGCGCCATGGTTGGCTACAGCCATACCAGCAGCGACGGTTATCTCACCAACGCCTCGCAACGCCGCGACAACATCTTTTTCAAGCTGGAGAAGCCGATCGGCGACGACACCCTCGTCACCGTGTACGCGAACTACAACCGCATCCACCAGAACGTACCGCTAGGTGCGACCGCGGCGCAGATTCATCAGTTCGGTCCGAATTTCGGACTGAGCAGCGATCCGACCAGTCAGTCCTATTCGGGCTACAACTTCGACCGGATCAACACGGACATGGAATACATCGATGTCCAGACCCGTATTGCCGAGTGGAAGATCGAGAACAAGCTCTATACCTACGGGTATTACCACGACGGGTTCAACGGAATGGACCCGAATGGCGAGACCCCGAACGGCACCAGCTTCGGCGCGAATGACGTGCCGGGCCAGCAGATGGCCAACAACTACCGCGCGTTCGGCGACATCGCAACAGCGGAGCGCAAGGTCGGTCCGGGTACGCTGCAATTTGGCGGGTGGCTTACGCATCAGTCGAACTTCCGGGACAACATGAACGTGGATGATTCACTGAATTTTGCGCTCCAGACGCTTAATTTCACGATGAACGACACCTTGCTCACGTTCGAACCCTACGTACAGTACGCGTGGGAGTTGCCCCTCGGATTGACGCTGACGCCGGGCCTCAAGTATGTGTCGTTCAATCGAAATATTGACGCGCCCGTGGACCAGGGCAGCGGCGTGCCGGTGAACTACAGCCACACCTGGACGAAGGTGCTTCCATCGGTAACGTTGCACGAGCAGATCAACTCGAACTGGAGCGCTTATGCGCAGTTCGCGCAGGGCTTTCTCGCGCCGAACCTGAACATTTTCTATGTCACGAATCCGTCGGGATCGAGCCAGCCCAGCCCGGAGCAGACCAATAACTATCAGATCGGCACGACTTATAAAAGCAAGCGGCTGACCGTATCCGCCGACCTGTATTACATCGACTTCCTCAATGCCATCACGAGCCAGACGGTGGGCGGTAACACCACGTTCTCGAACGCAGGCGGCGCGGTGTACAAGGGCTTTGAATCGGAAGCGACGTTCTACGCCGGACTTGGCTTCAGCCTGTACGGCAACCTGACGTTCAACTCAGCCAAGCAAAAAAGCACCGGCGACTGGATGCCGAATGCACCGCAAAGCACCGCGGCATTGGGCCTGCTTTACGAGCGCGGGCCGCTGAACGGATCGCTGATTACCAAGTTCGTGGGTCACCAGTTTGGTTCCACAGGCGACCAGCAACCTGTCGGCGGTTTCACGGTGACGAACTTCGCTACCTCCTACACGATCAAGAATCTGGCGCCGTGGCTGCACAACACGCGCATTGGCCTTGAAGTAGACAACATCTTTAACCGTACCAGCATCAACGCGCTTGCCGGGTTCACCGCTGCCGACAATACACCGCTGTACTGGACGATTCCGGGCCGCGCGATTATCGGCACCGTGTCGACTGACTTTTAAAAGGAGTTTGCCTGCATGACTTTCAACACGCTGCTGAACCTGGCCAACCATTCCGGAGGCGTTCTCTATGTCATCGCGGCGATGCTGTTTGTCGCGTTGACGATCATCATCGAACGCTCCTGGTTCCTGCACCGCGTCTCGGGCTGTGGGCACGCCGCGCTCCAGCAAATCGACCGTCTCGAGCAACTCGACACATCGACGCTTACCACGCTCGCCGATAAATATCGGGGCCTGCCGATCGGACGGCTCTTCTCGATGGCCGCACGCCTTCACGGCAAGCGGACGCGAGAAGAACTCGATGCGAGTTTCGAGGAAGTGATCATGCGTGAAGCGCCGCGTATCGACCGCTTACTGTGGGTGCTCGACACCATCGTCACGCTCGCGCCGCTACTTGGCCTGTTCGGCACGATCGTGGGAATGTTCAATGCATTCCAGGTGCTGTCGGACCCCGGCAACGCACCCACGCAAGTAACGGGCGGTGTGGCTGAAGCGTTGATCGCCACTGCGTCGGGGCTGTTTGTCGCGATGATCGGCCTCGTGTTTTTCAACGGACTGCACAACCGTGTGCGTGCAGTCGTGCATCAGCTTGAAACGTTGAAGGCGGCACTCGTCAACCGGCTGACGAGCGGATCGCACGAGCAAGCGAAGGAGCCGAGAGAGGGCGCCGCGCCGCGCGCGGTGATTGGGAAACTTGCCTCGCAAGGGGCCTGACAATGAACTACTTCGAAGCGAAAAAAGCCCGGATCGAGATCATCCCGATGATCGACATCATGTTCTTCCTGCTGGTGTTCTTCATCATGATTACGCTGCACATGATTCCGAACGCCGGCCTGAAGACCCAGTTGCCGTCGAGTGCGAGCGCCCTCGCTTTGCCGCCGCCCAAGGTGATGGTCACGTTGGCCACCGACGGCAGCCTGTCGGTCGACGGCCATGCGCTGAAGCCGGCCCAGTTGACCGCGATGTTGTCGGCGCGGCCGGATGCGTCGCATACGGTAGTGACGATCGCCGGATCGAAGGCGGCACAGATCCAGGACCTCGTCGCCGTGATGGATGCGTGCCGTGCAGCGGGTGTCTCGCAGATCGCGCTTGCTGCGCAACCCGCGGCGAAGTGATATGGCAACTCCTTCTGCCGCCGGCTTCGCGCCGGAACGACGACGTTTCTATCCGGCGGCAGCGCTCGCGTTGCTCGCCGAAGCGCTACTGCTGGGCGGCGGGTATCTGATGCTCGCGCACAAGCCGGCGCCACCGGTCGTGCCGCCTGTGACCATGCTGTCGATCGCGCCTGCGCCAGAACCTGCGTCCGTGCCCGCGCCTGCGCCGTTGCCGGTTCCCAAGCCTCAGCCCGTGGCCCGTCCGGTTACTCAGGTGCATCAAGTGACGCATGTTGCCCGGGCGCGTCCGGTGCCAGCGGCCCCGCCACCCACGCCGACCCCGATACCGGAGTCCGCAACGCCGTCTGCAACGCCCACGGACACGCGGCCAGCACCTGCGCTACCACCGCCTCCTGCGATGCCCGCAGCGGCACCTGCTGCGCCCAACCCGAGCTTCGAGAACGCCATGCGGGCGGCGATCCAGGCCGCGCTTCGCTATCCGGAGTCGGCACGCATGGCCGGCATGGCTGGCCGCACGCGAGTTGGCTTCCGGTATCTCGACGGCAGCGTATCGGACGTAACGCTCATCACATCGAGCGGGAGTGGATTGCTGGATCGCGCGGCCCTCGCGGCCGTGAGGGATGCGGCCTATCCGAAACCCGAACCCGCCCAGACGGGCAAATCCCTGGATGAACAGCTCTGGGTAACCTTCAATCTAAACGCCAACGAATGAAACAAATACTCTCCGTTATTGCAGCTTCGCTGAGCTTGTCCACGGCTGCGGCGACCGCGGCCACGCCCGCGCCGTCGCTGCCGCCTGACGCGCCCGTGCACCACGTCCTGCTGATCAGTGTCGATGGTCTGCACAGTGGTGATCTCGCGCATTTCGTGGATGCCCATCCGGACAGCACGCTTGCGAGTCTTCTGAAGCAGGGCGTCGATTACACCAACGCCCATACCGTTGCTCCCGCCGATTCGTTTCCTGGTTTGATGGCCTTGGTAACCGGCGGCACGCCGGCCGTGACCGGCGTCTATTACGACGATTCGTACGACCGGGCGCTGGCCGCGCCGGGCAGCGATTGCAGCCGGCTCGGCACACGCGTTCGCTACGACGAATCACTCGATCTGGCCGCTGCCGACGGGCATGACATTATCGATCCTGCCAAGCTGCCTCGCGACCCGTTGCACGGTTGCGTGCCGGTTTATCCCCACAGTTACCTGCGCGTCAACACGATCTTCGAAGCGGTGCATGCGGCCGGCGGTTATACCGCCTGGACTGACAAACATCCGACCTACGAACTGGTCCAGGGTCCTTCGGGGCGCGGTGTCGACGACCTGTTCCTCCCGGAGATTGGTGCGAACTACGAAGGCCTCAGCAACGTGGCAGCGAAGGAGATCACCGGTTCGCTTCCGCGGACCGAGGACTACGACGACATGAAGGGGCGGGTGATCGTCAATGAGATCGACGGCCTGACGCACGACGGAAAAAAACGTTCAGCTATACCTAACGTTTTTGGCCTGAACCTGCAGGCGGTCAATGTCGCGCAAAAAATTTATGGGTATAAGAACGCGGATGGCGATCTGACAGCAGGGCTGGATCGCGCGATCGGACATACCGACCAGTTGATCGGGCGCTTCGTGAGCGAGCTTGAACGGCAAGGCTTGCGTGACGATACCTTGATCATCGTGACGGCCAAGCACGGCAATGGCCCCATCGATACCAGCCTGCTCAACAAGATCGACGAGGGCCGGCTCCAAAGCGTGATCGACAAGGCCGCACCGGGTGCGCTCGCCCAGTTGACCCCGGATTACGGCGCGTTGATCTGGCTGAATGACACCTCGGCCACCCCTGCGGTGAGTGCTGCCTTGCGAGCGAATGCGAACGCGCTCGGTATCGCCGATGTCGTGAGCGGTGAGCGTCTGGCGCTGCGGTTTCCCTCGCCATCGCGAGACAACCGTACACCGGATATTGTTGTCGTGTCGCGCGAGGGTGTCATATTTACGCCACCTGGCGATGGCAAACTAGCCGAACATGGGGGATTCCATGACGACGACACGCGTGTTGCCCTGCTGGTGTCTAATCCTCATCTCGCCGCTCAAGGCCAGCAAGTGACCTATCCGGTGTCGACCACGCAGGTCGCGCCGACCATCCTCGCCGCGCTTGGCTTACCGGTGAATGCACTTCAGGCGGTGGCGCAAGAAGGCACGCCGGTGCTGCCGGACGGGCGCTGGAATCCGCTTCGGCAAGTGGCGCAGGCTCAACCTGGAACACAAACGCTTGGCAAGTGAACAGGGCATCGTCCGCTCGATCGGACGCAAGTACCGCATTCTGGTTGTCGAAGATGACCCGAGTGCGGCGCTGGAAGTCAGGGCAGCGCTCGAAGACTATGGTTTTGACGTCGAATGCGTGTCGTCCGGGCATGAAGGCTTGTTGCGCGCGATCGACGGCGAGTTCGACGTGGTCGTGCTCGACCGCATGCTGCCTGACATAGACGGCCTGTCGATTCTTTCGACGCTGCGCAATATCGGCAAGCGGACCCCGGTGCTGATCCTGAGCGCGCTCGCCGCAGTCGACGAGCGCGTGCGGGGCTTGCGTGCCGGAGGCGACGACTACGTCACCAAGCCATTCGACGGTCTCGAACTGACCGCGCGTCTTAACGTCCTGCTGCGCCGTCAATCGTCAGCGGGAGCACCCTCGACGCTGAGTGTCGGCGATCTGATACTCGACACCAGCATGCACCGGGCGCAACGCGCCGGCCAGACGCTCGACCTGAAGCCGCGTGAATACAGTTTGCTTGAATTCATGATGCGGCATGCCGGTCAGGTCGTCACTCGCACCCTCTTGTTCGAGTCGGTCTGGAACTACCACTTCAACGCGCAGACCAACGTGATCGACATGCATATCGGCCATCTGCGCCGGAAGGTCAGCCTCAACGGGCGCATGTCGGCAATGATCCATACGGTACGTAATGTCGGCTATATTCTTCAGGCTGCGGAGTAGGCGTGCCGGGCGCCTGCATCCGGGCAGCATTGGCTGGCTCCTGCTGGTATTCGTCAGTTCGGCAATAGCGCTGTTCGGATTGCTTTACTGGCTCACCAGCGGTTATCTGCTTCACCAGGTCGACGAGCGCCTGAACGGCGAGGTGGCGGAGTTTCAATCGCTCAGCCGCGATGAAGCCATCGCGACGATCAGTGCACTGAGCCGGCGCGACGTGGCGGACAGCCGCCCCTATGGCCTGTTCGACGAGAACGGCAAGCGGCTCGCGGGTAACGTCAATACTCTCCCGACGCAGAAAGACGGTAAGCCATTCGATTACGCGCAGGCGACCCGCGAGGGACTCGGTCGGGTGACAAGCCAGTATCGCGGCATCATCGTGCCGACAAAAAGCGGCCTGAGAATCGTCGTCGGGCATTCGATCGATGAGATTATCGTGTTCGACCGGACGCTGGTGACAACGCTTTGCACGGGCCTCGCGCTGACGATCCTGCTTGCGCTCGGCTGCGGCGCCGCGCTGAACAGGATGTCGAACCGGCGCATCCGCGCCATCAGCGAGACGAGCCGTGAAATCATGGCGGGACAACTGGACCGGCGCTTGCCGACGCGTCATACGAACCACGATCTTGATCGGCTTGCAGGGATCGTCAACACGATGCTCGACGAAATAGAGCGGCTCGTCAGCGAGGTCCGCGGTGTGTGCGCCGGCATCGCGCATGATCTGCGTACACCCATGACCAGTCTGCGCGGCGGCCTGGAACGGGCGCGCCGCCGCTCAACTACGGTCGTTGATTATGCCGACGCTATCGACGCGGCGATCGAGCAGTCGGACGTTGTGCTCAATCGATTTACGGCCCTGCTGAGGATTGCGGAAATCGAAGCCGACGGACGGCGCGCGAGCTTCGCTTCGATTTCACTCGATGTCGTACTGCGGGACGTCGTCGAACTTTATGAGCCGCTCGCCGAGTATCGCGGCTTGTCGATGAAGGTGCATGCGCCGGTACCTGTCGAGGTAACCGGCGACATCGACTTGCTGTTCGGGGCAATCGAGAACTTGCTCGACAACGCCCTGAAGTTCACGCCAAGGGGAGGGCAGATCACGCTCGACGTTTGGAACGACAATGGTTTTGCGGCGCTGCAGGTTAGCGATACTGGGCCGGGCATTGATGTAGGCGAGCGCAAAGCGGTACTTCGTCCGTTTTACCGGAGCGCGGGTGCGCAGGCGCATCTGACGGCAGGGCACGGTCTTGGCCTGAGTCTTGTTGCTGCGATCGCCCGGATGCACGGAGCCGATTTCGAAATTGGCGACAACCAGCCGGGGTGCAAGATGCTGCTGCTTTTTAGAGGACGTGGCCACGTTGGCGAGTTCAGGACGGACTAAAGGCGGTCGGCGTTATTCGGTCAGAACGGGTGGATCGCGAATGACCGTTCGCGCCACGCGAGCGAGTATTAGCGTAAGCCCCTAGCTGCCCGGCGTTGACAATTTAGCGCGTTGTGTCAAAATAAACTGTTGACAATTAACAGTTAGCAAAAAATCATCTCGTTTCCAACGCGGTTAACCGCGCGGAAGCGAACGTCTCGACACCGGACAAAAAAAGCGGTTTAACGCGGGCCGGACGTCGGCCTGTACGTGCGCGAACGTGGCCGTTATCAAAGGTTTATCAAGTGTTGACAGTTTGCAAAGTACAACCTAGTATCGAACCATGACTACCGATTACAGTACCTCGACCATTACCGTCGCCGAACTCCAGTCACACACCCTGACAGGAGTGGTGCAGAACGAGATCGAAAAAATGATCCTGCGGGGCGAGTTGGCTCCGGGGCAGCGCTTAAATGAAAAGCTCATTTCAGACAAGTTATCGGTCAGCCGTGGCCCGGTGCGGGAGGCATGCCGGGCGCTCGCAGAACTGGGGCTGGTCTATCTGATCCCGAACCGCGGCGTCTTCATCAAGCGGCTGACGAAAAGCGATGCGATCGAGGTTTACGATCTGCGCGCCGGGTTGATTGGTCTGTCCGCGTCACTGTTAGCACCTATCCTGACCTCGCAGGCCGCAGCGAAGCTCGATGCATTCGTCGACGAAATGGAAGATGCGGCAGAGAAGGGCGATTTCTCCCGCTTCGATCCGGTCAACCTCGCGTTCCATGACTTTATCGTGCGCTCGACTGAGAACACGCGGCTGATCAAGTTGTATGGGAGCCTCGTGAAGGAGTTTCATCTGTTTCGTGCGCATGGGTTGGTTCAACGCGGTTCCCTGTTGCAATCGAACCGAGAGCATCGCGAGATTGTCGTGGCGCTTAAGTCGAAAGATTCGAAGCTGAGCTATGAGGCAAGTTTCAGTCACGTCAGCCATGGCAAGGAACGCATGCTAACGGCGCTGGATGACCTGGCTAAAAACGTATCTTCGCCTGCGAAGCAGTCAGAGATGAGCGACCCCATCGTATAACTGGGCGGCGGGCAGAAGGAGTGATGGAATGTGGGAGGCCAATTTCGAATTGGTCGGCCCAATTATTATGGTCTACGAAATATATTGGATGTGCATGCCCGGAGATGCTGATTTGGGCGCCGCTATAAGACGCTGTCAACGAGGTTTTGCCAATCATGCTTGAGCTTTCGTTAGCATGCCAAATTACCGATCGGACCCGGGCATTGGTCGACGGTCGGGTGAGCGTCGGAGGATGTCGAATCAACTTTGTTCACGGTCCCGCGGAGGAGCTGTTTCAGCGAGCGTTTCGCCATGAGGAGTTTGACATTTCGGAGCTCTCGCTCGGCACGCATCTGCTCACCACGGCGCGTGGCCAGAGCCGCTATATCGGCGTGCCGGCTTTTGTGTCGCGCTCGTTTCGCCACTCGGCCATCTACGTGCGCGCCGATCACGGAATCGACTCGGCAGAAGCACTGCGCGGACGCAAGGTTGGCGTGCCGGATTTCCAGCAGACGGCAGGGGTGTGGGTGCGCGGGTTTCTCGACGACGAACACGGCGTGCGCACACGCGACGTGCACTGGTTCACGGGCGGTCTCGAGCAGGCGGGACGGCAAGTGCGCATGCCGCTCGACTTGCCGCCGGACATCAGCATCGTGCCGATTGATTCGGACGCGACGCTTTCAAAACTCCTCGATTCCGGTGATATCGACGCGATCATCGCGCCCAGGCCACCGTCCTGCTTTGGCCACAATCCGAATGTCCGGCGGCTGTTCCCGCAGTTCCGCGAAGCGGAGGAGGCCTATTTCACGAAGACGCGTTTGTTTCCGCTCATGCACATCATTGGCATCCGCCGTTCGCTGGTCGACAAGTACCCCTGGTTGCCGGTCAACGTCTTCGCGGCTTTCGTGAAAGCGAAGGAAACCGCCATGACCGAACTGACCATCACGGACACGCTGCGCATTACGCACCCGTGGATCAACGCGGAGGTGGACCGGGTCAAGTCGCTGATGGGCGATGACTACTGGCGCTATGGACTCAACGCCAACGTTCCCGAACTGGCCGCACTGCAGCGCTATGCGAGAACCGACGGGCTCATCGGTCAGGAGGTGCCGCTCGAGCAGCTCTTTGCTGCAACCACGTTCGATGGCTTCAATTTTTGAGCCGCGAGACGTCGATCAAAAAACAATCAGGAGACGATGTAATGGGCAAGACCGGTAGTACCCGTTTTAACCGGCACAGTGCGGCGCTGTTCTCATGCGTCATCTTTCTCGCCATCAACTCGATAGCTGCGCGCGCTGCTGACGCGTGGCAGCCTCATCGTCCCGTTGAGATCGTGGTGCCGAGCGCGCCCGGCGGAGGACTGGATCTCGTAGGACGCACGCTGCAAAGCGTTATCCAGCAGGACAAGCTCTCAAGCAAGCCCGTGACCGTCATCAACCGTCCGGGCGGCGGCGGTACCGTTGGCATTGCGTACATCAACTCGCATCCCGGGGACGGCCATTACGTCAGCGTGCAGGCGTTGCCGCTCATCACAAACCGCATCACCGGTATCAGCACAGTAGGTGTAGACGACGTGACGCCTTTGGCCGTGTTCGTGACCGAGCCGGTTGTCTTTTCTGTCGCTGCGTCAGGGCCGATCAAGACGGGCAAGGATCTTATCGCGATGCTGCAAAAGGATCCGTCGGCGGTCAGCATGGCGGTGTCCAGCTCTCCGGGCGGCCAGAGCCACGACGCTGCCGCCCTGGTGCTGAAGGCGTCAGGGCAGGACCCAAAGAAGCTGAAAATCGTGTTCTTCGATTCGGGCGGCGAGGCGATTACCTCGCTGATGGGCGGCCACGTAACCGCGAGCGCAACACCCGCGGGCGTCGTGCTTGGGCCGAGTCAGGCGGGCCGCATCAGGATGATCGGCATTCCTTCAGCTTCACGGCAGCAAGGTGATCTGGCCAATGTGCCAACCTGGAAAGAGCAGGGCGTGAATGTGGATTTCAGCACATGGCGGGTGCTCGTCGGGCCGAAGAACATGACCCCGGATGAGATCGCCTGGTGGGACAACGTACTGAAGAAAGCCACCTCATCCCCAGAATGGAGCGCAGCGGTCAAGCGCAACCTCTGGACTGCTGACTATAAGAACAGCGCTGACACAAAAGTTTTTTTGACTGGAGAGCAGAAGCGGCTGACTTCGCTTCTCACAGACCTCGGTCTCGCCAAGTAACCGCGCAACGGAATTATTCACCCGTATTCACACCCACTGACTTTTCCACCGTAGTAATCAACGACATGGAGAACCATATGTCACGCATCGTCCATCTCGCCGTCAAGGTCAACGACCTCGAAGAGGCAACGAAGTTTTATACGGAAGTATTCGGATTCACTGAAGTTAAAACGGGCCGCAATCGGGAGCACATCTCGCGGCATATGACTGACGGTCACATCGACTTCACGCTCATGCAATACGACAGCGAAGATTCTCATGAGGCCACGATTGCCGGAGAGGGGCCGCGCCTGCATCACTGGGGTGTGACTGTGGATGACCAGGAATTGGCGGCCGAGAAGATCAAGCAGTATGGCGGCACAATTCTCTCGGTCAAGGGTGAAGGGGCGCTCAAATTCCGGGCCCCGGACGGCACGATTGCCGAAGTCGTGAAGCCCGGACGCTACAACGAGAAATAGAGCGCGGAATAAAGCCGCGCCGGTGCCGGACCGGCGGCGCCCGTGCAATGGGCGCGCCGGAGCATGGAAACATCAGGAGGAGACATGAAAAGCTTAAAGGGTGACGCGCAGCTTGCCATAGGTGTGATCGTGCTCGCCGCCGTTTATCTGTACATGGACATGCGTCTGCCAGAAGTGCGCCTGAGCGACCCGCTCGGCCCCAAGGCATTTCCGGCGCTTGTCGGCGTTGGATTAATAGCGTCCGCATTGTTGCTGCTGTTTGAGCGGCGCCACAAGCTGCGGATCAATCCGCTCGCCGAGACGCCGACGGCGACTGATGAGCCTGGCACCAATCCGGGTAAAAGTATCAAGCACTCGCCGCTGGTTCTTGTTGGCATGGTGGTCTGGACGGCGCTCTACTACGTGTGCTTCGATCGCGTTGGCTATCTGATTGCTACGGTCCTCTTCCTGTTCGGCCTGCTGACGTATTTCAACCGAAACCGCCACAAAACAAATATTGCGGTTGCACTAGGTTTCACGCTTGTTTTCGACTTGCTGTTTTCCCTGGTGCTGGGCGTTCCCATGCCCGCCGGCCTGTTATCGATCTGACGCGGAGCGCCAAGATGGAAAGCCTTTACGGGATCCTGCATGGACTGGCTGTCGCCGTCCAGCCGACCCACCTACTCTACACGCTCATCGGTGTTTTTATAGGCACGATGATCAGCCACTTGCCGGGCATCGGTCCGTCGGCTGGGATTGCGCTGCTGATTCCAGTCACGTTCGGCATGGATCCAATCACCGCTTTGATGATGCTGACCGGCATCTACTACGGCTGTATGTACGGCGGCGCGGTGACGGCTATTCTCCTTAACACCCCCGGCGATGCGGCCGCCGTCATGACCGTACTCGACGGTTATCCGATGGCGCGCAAGGGTCGTGCTGCGGCTGCGCTCGCCATTGCAGGGGTGAGCTCGTTCATTGCAGGCATGATTGGTGTGACGTGCCTCTCGTTCGTCGCCGTCCCGCTTGCCGCGGTGGCGCTGCACTTCGGCCCAACCGAATACTTCGCGCTTATCTTCTTCGCGCTCTCAACTGTCGGCGCGCTCAATGGCAACTCGCTCGCGAAAGGCATGATGGCGGTTTTCATGGGGCTGGGACTCGCGACCATCGGCATCGACCTGCAAAGCGGTGTGCCGCGCTTCACCATGGGCCTTACCCAACTCCAGGACCGGGTGAGTTTTCTCGTGGTCGTCGTCGGGCTGTTCGCGATTGCCGAGGTGAGCCGGATGGTGGAAGGCACGCTCGGTGGGACGCTGCATTCGGTGAAGGTGGAAGGCAAGCTGTGGTTCACGAAAAAGGAATGGAAGCGCGCCCGTCCGGCAATCTTTCGCGGCACGGCGGTGGGCTTCCTCTGTGGCGCTGCACCCGGCTTGGGCGGCACATTGGCGGCGATGCTGTCGTACGTGCTTGAGAAGAAGATCTCCAAGCATCCTGAGGAATTCGGGCACGGCGCGGTGGAGGGTATCGCTGCCCCGGAAGCTGCGACCAATGCTGATACCTGCGGCGCCTTCGTCCATCTGCTTGCGCTTGGCGTGCCGGGTTCCGGGGCGACGGCCGTGATTATGGGCGCGTTCATCATGTATGGAATCCAGCCCGGGCCCATGCTGTTCCATACGCAGCCGGACCTTGTCTGGGGACTGATCGCGAGCATGTACATCGGCAATATCATGCTGCTGGTGTTAAACCTCCCGCTTGTGGGCATTCTCTCCAAGATTCTATATGTGCCTCCCGGTATCTTGCTGTGCCTGATCCTGGGCATTGCGTCGGCGGGTGTCTATTCGTTCAACAACGACGTCTTCGACCTGTACCTCGCGCTGGGCTTCGGCGTGGTCGGTTTCTTGTTTCGCAAGCTTGACGTGCCCAAAGCGCCGCTGCTGTTTGGGCTGATTCTCGGGCATACGCTCGAGCAGTCGTTCAGGCAGGCGCTGACAATCTCCAATGGCGATCCAACGGTCTTCGTCCGCAGCCCGATCGCGGCGGGCCTGCTATTGTGCGCGGCCATCATGATCGGGGCTTCGATCTGGAGCAAGCGTCGGCCGGTCAAGGACCTGCAACTGGCGGAAGCCCGCATTGCGGAGCAACGTCTGGCGGAACAACGACTTGCTGAACAGCGGCACTGATTCTGCCTGATTGAATTTGAGCGAACCATATGGGCACCGATTTCTCGCGCCGGAGCAGGCGCGTGAGAAATTCACCCGACTGATGATGGGAGCGAACGTTTATGGCAATCGACGCGATTAGTGATCCTGATTTTTTATGGATAGAGCCCCCGGCAGAAGCAGCGTCGCCCCAGTGGATCTCCGGACGACGCGACGGGCCACCATAACGTTTGCAAATACGGTGGCGGGTAGTTGTCAGGCGCGATATTGCGTTAGATGGGCCAGGAAAAGGGAGCAGCAGAGAGAACGATTGCAGAAGATCGAACCTGCATAGTAGGTCTACTAATAAAAATCAGATTGTAGAAACTGAAAAATACTGACGGAGATACCATGCGACGCCTCGTGCTTCCCAGTCTTGCCTTGGCCGCATTGAGCGGGGTGTCGACTACTTACGCTCAAAGCAGCTTTACGCTGTACGGCGAAATAGATAACGCATTCGCCTATTACAACAACGTGGGCGGCCATTCACTATTTGCCATGCAGGGCGCGGACCTGACGGCTAACCAATGGGGGATCAAGGGTAAAGAGGATCTGGGAGGGGGATACTCGGCGATCTTCAACCTGGAGAATGGCTTCGATATCAACACAGGCACGTTGCGCCAGGGCGGTCGTGAGTTCGGCAAGAACGCATGGGTCGGGCTTGCGTCGAAGTCTCTTGGGTCGATAACCATGGGTCGCCAACTTGATCCCACGGTCGATCTGGTGCAACCCATCACGGCGGACCCCTACGGTCCTGCGTTCACTACACCCGGCGATGCAGACAACAACGACAACACGTTCCGGATCGACAATTCGATCAAGTACACGAGCCCGATATATGGCGGTTTGCAATACGAATTGATGTATGCGCTGGGTGGTGTAGCGGGCAGCGTTTCATCGCAAGACACGATTTCCGGTGCTGCGGCGTACACGCGCGGACCACTGAGCGTAGCGGCAGGTTATATCTTTGCAAAGAATGACGGAGCAGCCGGGGTGGGAACGGCCGACCTGACCCATAACAACTCGGTCACGCCACTGTTTGGCAGCGTCTCGTTCGTCGGCTCACGCCAGATTGCGCATGTCGCGGCGCAGTATGTAATAGGGCCGTTCACAGCGAATATTCGTTACAGCAACGCGCAATGGAAACCGTATATCAAACTAGCGGCGTTCAACCGGACGGAAACCTTCAATACTGGCGGGACGTCGCTCCAGTACCTGGTTACGCCCGCACTCGCACTCAATGCGGGGTATGTCTATACGAGATCAACCGGTGCGTCTTCGGCCACTTATCACACGGTTGCCGCCAGCACTGAATACTACTTGTCGAAGCGCACGACGCTATACGCCATCAGCGCGTACTCGCATGCGCGAGGCACGACGTTCAACGCCGCCGGCACCGGTATTGTGTCTGCGGCCGGGTCGATAGGTGACCTCGAGTCGAGTTCGAGTACCCCCAGTCAGATCGCTGTCATCCTGGGCATTACGACCAAATTTTGAGTATGGCCAGAGCGTGGACTATCGGTTGGCGCCGTTCGAGGGGTTGGCGATACCCAGGACATGTCCATCTTGGCAGGTTCCAGACCGCAAGCGAACGACTTCGACGGGCGCTGCTTTCGCTCGCGTAAGCCCAGGCGTCCATCGATACCTTTTTCCAGACACGAAACGCCGCAGTGTCTGACTTTCCACAATGAAAGCAAGAAACAGAAGCGCTAATCGGCCGTCAAGCAATGACTTGGTGCAACTGAAAACTGGCACGTACCTTGCCCCACACTTGTGGCTATCCACCAAGGAATACCGATACGGCTGTGTCTGCCAATTTCGCAAATCCTTGTTTTTACAAACTGTCAGGCGTCGGTCCGCTCGCAAGATCCGGCACCGCCGCCGCATCAACGTCGCATCAACGTCGCATTAACGCCGCATCAGGAAGAAAGCTCAAGCAATTAAGATTTCCGAGAAAAACACGGAGCGAGACATGTTTAATCTAATAACTACGCGGATCGTGGTAATGGGGGCAGCGCTTGCTCTGTCGGAATTGGCTTGCGCGGCCGGGCCTTACGCATTGGTCACCGGTCGCCGGGACCCTCGCATAATTGTTGTGGACATCAGCCAGGCGATCGATCCGGCAAACAACGGCACACAGAAAGCCGTCATCAGCCGTGTGCGCATCTCACCGGATGTTCCGGCCATCGAGCCGTCGCGCTATGACGCGAAATATATCGGCGTCACCCGCATACCGGCGCAGGCGCTACCCAACAACGTCATCCTCGGTCCGAACGGTAAGGCGTATGTGTCGGACCATGCGGGCGTCTCGAGGCCCGTGGACGTCGAGTCGGGCATGCCTCACGGATATCCCGGCGCCATGACGGTCCTCGACGTAATGAAGACCATTGATCCCGCCAACAACAACACCACGAACGCCATTGATGCGATCTACTATTCCGGTGGTTTTGGGCCCGCGGGCATTATCGTCACGCCTGACGGCAAGTACGCGATGATCGCAAATTCGGAGGGGGCCGGCAACGAGGACGGCGCTAACGAGATAGGGATCATCAACCTGGGCACGAAGCGTCTCGAACGGGTCGTGTCGCTGGCGAGGGGAACGGGCGGCCATACGCCGCAGACGGAGGGACATTCCTGTGACCAGATCTACCTCAATCCAGCGATCGTGCCGCACATCTCACCGGACCCCAACTGGGGATGCTTTTCGGATCCTAACGGGCTCGCTTACACGCCACGACATGGCGGCTATGTTTTCTCTGCCAATGAAGGGACGCACGATATCTCGGTGATCAATGTCGCGAAGGCGGTTAGTGGTGCTGCCGACTGGGAGACATTCCGCTTCCCGGTCGAGCGCGGTCCCTGGGCTATCGTGACCAGCCCCGATGGCCGCCTTGTTGCGGTGACGGACCGCGACAACGATGAGAACGATGAGCCTGGACAGTTCATCTCGCTGATCGATGTCGACAAGGCCATCTCCAAGTCGCCCAAGGCGGAGATCAGGCGGGTGCTGGTAGGCACCGACGATCCCCAGGGTCAAAGCCATCCGTTCAGCCTGGCCTTCACGCCGGATGGCACCCGGATTGTGGTCGCGAATGATCTCGCGGCCAATCTGTCGGTGGTCGACGTCAAGAAGGCGGTGGCCGGTGACGCGCATCCGGAAATCGCCCGGATCCCGTTGCAGTTGCCCCCGGGCACGGCTTCGGGTTCGAAGCCTCGCACACGTGCGGTCTCGGTGACGCCTGATGGGCGCTACGCCGTCGTCGCCGGTGGCGAGCCTAACGTCCGGGCGGGCGGAACCATGTGGGTCGTCGATCTCGAGCAATTGAAAGTAGCCGGGACCGTGACAGGGATCGGCAACGAGCCTTACCTGCTGGCTATTGTTCCGGCCGACAAGTAGCGGCCTGCATGCCGGTGGGCGCCGCCTGAGTGTAATGTGGAGAAAGGGCGATGAAAGTGTCTCTCGGAAAAATTCCCTCATACATAGTGATGCTAAGTTTTTTGGGTATCGAAGCGATGGTCGTGCCTTCGCTTGCTCGCGCGCAGGCAGCCCTGGGCGCCCCCTTTACGCTGACCGATCCGGCGGGCAAGTCCGTAAGCAGTTCGGACTTCAAGGGCAAGTGGATGCTGATTTACTTCGGGTACTCGCATTGCGCCGACCTGTGCCCGACAGAGTTGGCCGAGATGATCGACGCCTTGAGGCAGATCGGCGCTGAGGCGAAACTCGTGCAGCCTATCTTCATTACGATCGATCCGGAACGGGACAACGGCAAGTATCTGGGCGGTTACGTGGCCCAATTCGACGATCGCTTGATTGGTCTCGGCGGAACGCCACAGCAGGTGGCCGAAGTCGCGGCAAACTATGGCATCCGATTCAAGAAGCTGTTCAACAGCGACGGAAGCTATTCCTTCGTTCACACGTCGAACATATTTGTCATCGATCCACAAGGGCGCTATCAGGTCACCTTTAGTCACATGAGCGACGCCTATATGATCGCCTCCAAGATGCTGGAGTTGATCAGCGAGCGGCATGGGTCCTGATCGATGCTCTTGTTCGTGAACCGGTGCATCGGCCGCGGTTCACGCCCGGCCCTGAGGAGCAGGTCATGCACATGAGATGCACCATCCTGGCGCTGGGTCTTTTCCTGATCGCACCGCTTTCCCGTTCCGAGTCCGTCGCGGCGAACCACGTGGTGGCGGAGCATGCGTGGGCGCGGGCGACGGTGGAAGGCGCGGACGTCGGCGTCGTCTATATGTCCATCGTGAACGAAGGTCCGGCGAGCGACGCGCTGGTTTCCGTGTCGAGTCCGGTATCACGAGTCGCGCAAGTGCATGAGAACAGAGTCGATGCCCAGGGTATGACGGAAATGCGCGCCCTCGACAGGGTGGAGATCCCGGCACACGCGAGGATTGACCTGAAACCGACGGCGCTCCATGTGATGCTCGTCGACCTGAAGAAGCCGCTCATATACAAATCGACTTTCCCGATCACGCTGGTCTTCGAAAGGGCGGGAGTTGTCAGTGTGACGGTCATCGTGGAGAAAGCCGGAGCCATGGTGCCCGGCGACATGGATGGCATGGCGATGTAATCGAAAGGCGACTTGATAACGGACCTGGCTTGCGTTTCCAAAGAATTCCGCCACGCATTCCTGTGCGTTGGATGTCTGTCTGCAAGGGACGCTGCATCCAAACGGCGACCGGCGCAGTCGGACCTCGTGCTTAAACGCTTCACTACATTCCTGAGGATTGCCGGGATCGAAGCCGCAGGATGCTGCGACGGCTCACGGACTGATGGATCCTGGCTACGGTTCCGAACCTCGGCAAGAAAAACGCCGACTCCTCTCAAGCGTCGAACATCCCTCACGGCACCCAGCGCGCTGCCGGCGCACGGGCACGCTTCGGCATTAACCATCCCGCAAAAAGACGATTCACCACGTTTGCTACGGCTAAGCCCTTATTGCAGACGATGCTCAAGCTGTGTACTGTCAACAGTACGCAGTTGTCGGAAATTCTTCTCCGCTGGTCCAGGAGGTTTGAAAGGTAAGACAAGTCAACGCGCAAAGGCGCCGCAGACCGGGTCATCGGGCGATCCAGTCCTGACCAGTCTGTCAGTGCCGCGCGGCTGGTCGAACCCGCCGATAACGCCGCATCCTTTGACAACGTAAATTGATCAGGTGGCCGCATCCTGCGTCAGCGCCGCCGTGAGAGTTGAACATGTCACTCAGTGGCTTCCATCCTGCATCGGACAGACGTGATCGCTCCGTTTTGCGATGGCCGAGCCGTCACTTGCGGACGCTTCAACGGTGCCTCGGATACGCCGGGGTGCTCCTGTTCATCACGATCGGCGTCTGCGAGTCTTATAGTTGTACCGAGCAACTGGGCATAGAAACCATTCGTGGTGCGGCGATCCATCGCGCCGATATCTATGACGCAGCCTTGAAAAGCGAACTGGCACGCTACGCTTACTTGCCGTCCTTGCTGAATCTGAACCCGGATATTGTCCAGTTGCTGCAGCAGCCGCGCAACGCGGCCATCGCGAAGCGGGTTGACCGCTATCTGGCAGCGGTCAACCGGGGCGCACATTCCAATACGCTCTACATCATGAGCGTGGAGGGCCGCACGCTCGCATCGAGCAATTGGGACGAGCCGGATAGCTTCGTCGATTTGAACTTCAGTTACCGGCCTTATTTTCAGAAAGCGCTCGCAAGCGGCAGTGGTTCGTTCTACGGCCTGGGCGCCGCCAGCAAAAAAGCCGGCTACTTTTATGCAGAGCGGATCGTGGCGGACGGCAAGATCATCGGCGTCGCTACCGTCAAGATCACCCTGGACAAGCTCGAAGAGCTCTGGCGGCGTGCCGGCGATACAGCCATGATCAGCGATGGTCACGGCGTCATCTTCCTCTCCACCTGGGAGAGCTGGAAGTTCAAGACCCTGGACACTTTATCCGGCGAGGCGCGCTCGTCGATCATCGCCCTTCATCAATACGACGCACCCGGGGCCCTGCGAGCCATCGGTCTGGTCAGGCAGACTCCAGAAGGCGAACGGGCGCAGATAGCCCGGTTCGCACCCAACGCGGACCTGGGCCCACACGCCCCCGCTTTCCTGAGGTCGAGGTTCTTGATGCTGAGCCGGCCGATGGCGGACACAAGCTGGATGATCAGCTCCCTGTCCGACATCAGGTCGGCGAGAGTCGCAGCGCTCAATGTCGCGCTCGGCGTCGGGCTGGGTATGACCTTGATCGCCGTTTTTATTCTCTACCTGCTGCAGCGGCGGCGGATCGTCGCGCAGGAGCTTGCGGCCAAGGAAAGCCTGCGGCGTCTGAACGAAGACCTTGAGCGCAAGGTCACACGCAGGACCGACGCACTGAGCAAGATCAACAAGACACTGAAGGTTGAAATCGCGGAGCGCTGGCGCGCGGAAGCGGTACTCAAGTCGACGCTCCAGGAGCTGATGCAGGCGGGGAAGATGGCGGCGC
>NZ_LMUF01000043.1:177937-342569 GCF_009766085.1 Burkholderia sp. S171
ACCAGGTGCACGAAAACCTGCTTGTCATTTGCAACATGACCGAGCGAATGGGCAAGATCACCAGCCAGCTCAAGCGCTTCGCGCGCAAGTCGCCGACCTATCTGGACCGGGTCCTGATCAGTTCCGCCGTGTCGAACTCGCTCTTCCTGCTAGATGCCCGTATTCGCAGCGGAAATATAGAACTGAGACGCGACGAGCCGGACGCGAGGGTATTCGCGATCGCCGAACCGAACCGGCTCGAGCAGGTGCTGATCAACCTGATCGGCAACGCGCTCGACTCGATAACCGAGGCCGGCAACGTTCGCGCGCACGTGCTGACCATCGCGGTCTCTTGCGAAGCAGAGCACGTCGCGATCGAAGTTCGCGATACCGGGGCAGGGATGTCCGAAGAAGTCCGGGGTCATTTGTTCGAACCGTTTTTCACCACGAAGGATCAGGGCGAAGGGCTTGGCCTGGGCTTGACGATTTCGGCCAGCATCATCCAGGAGTTCGGAGGCACGCTGCTGGCCGAGGTCCGGCCCGATGGCACCGTATTTACAGTGAGATTGAAACACGCCACGCGGCGAGGCAACGATGTCCAATAACATGAAGGTGCTCTTCGTAGAAGATGACGCAGCGGTGCGGCTGGGTGGAGTGCAGGCGTTTCGACTGAGCGGGATGGAAGTCCAGGCCTTCGAGCGCGCCGAGCACGCCCTGCGTTATATCGAATTCGGTTTTCCCGGAATCCTGGTCAGTGACCTGCGGCTGCCTGGCATGAGCGGTCTCTCGCTGATGGATCATGCGATCGAAACCGACGCGTCCTTGCCGGTTATCCTCATGACGGGACACGGCGATATTCCCATGGCAGTCGACGCGATGCGCCGGGGTGCTTATGATTTCGTCGAGAAGCCGTATTCGTCGGAACAGCTGGTGGACGTCGCGCAACGGGCGCTCGAGAAGCGCCGCCTGACGCTCGACCTCTGGGCCGTACGGCAGGCGCTCGCTCATCGCGACACCATAGAAGCGAAGATCCTCGGACGCTCCCCGGCAATAGATCATCTGCGCCGCATGATCCTCGATCTTGCCGACGCCGACGCTAACGCGCTGATTCTTGGCGAGACCGGAACCGGCAAGGAACTGGTCGCGCGTTCGCTGCATGATTATGGTCGCAGGAAAGGCGGGAATTTCGCCGCGATCAACTGCGCAGGTATCCCGGAACTATTGTTCGAGAGCGAGGTATTCGGCCACGAGGCCGGCTCCTTCACCGGCGCGATCAAACGGCGCATCGGCAAGATCGAATATGCTCAGGGCGGGACCTTGTTTCTCGATGAAATCGAAACCATGCAGATGTCGCTGCAAGTGAAGCTGCTGCGCCTGCTGCAGGAGAAGAAGTTCGAGCGTGTCGGCTCTAACGACCTGCTCAAGATGGATTGTCGAATCGTTGCGGGAACGAAGGTGGACCTGCTGGAACTGGCCGCGCTCAAGCACTTCCGCGATGACCTGTATTACCGGCTCGGCGTCGTCGTGCTCGAAATTCCTCCGCTTCGAGACCGTCGCGAGGATATCCCCATGCTGTTCGAGCATTTTGTCCTGCAGGCAGCGGCGGAATACAACAAGCCGGTACCGGTCGTCTCCGCAAGTCACGTGCGGGACCTGATGTCCCGTCAGTGGCCCGGAAACGTGCGCGAGCTGCGCAATGTAGCTGAACGATTCACCCTCGGCATGCCGACGCGGGTCGACACGACGGGCAATGGCGTCGGCGCCGGCGCCGGCAAGGCGTCGCTTGAAACGCAGCTCAATTCGTTCGAGCGGCAGTTGATCGAAGAGGCGTTACGCGGATGCTCGGGCCGCGCGGCCCTGGCCTGCGAGTCGTTGGGAGTGCCTAAAAAAACGCTCTACGACAAAATGCGTCGCCTCGGCATCAGTTCGGAAGAGTTCAAGTGAAAACCGTTGGGGATTTTGTCCGCAGCATTTGTCACCGATTTCATCCATCAAACCGGCCGCTTGTCCGGCTTTCCGCAACGAACCGCTGAAGGCCCGTTCGTTTTCCCCGCCAAATCAATAGCTTGATACCAACTCATCTTGGCACGTCGCTTGCATTGTTTCTGATAGATCAACTACAACGGGACCTCCTGCTTGACCGCGCGCTTCACGACGTATGAGCGTGGCGGGATCCTTCCGCATTCAGGTCAAAGGCCGTGAGCCAGATTGGCCTGATGCAGGTAGACAGCGATCCAATGGAAACATGCTGAAAATATTATGTCGGCATACTAAATAAATTAGCAAAAACATATACCTATAAATCCGGAGATAACATGAAACGCATCGCACTTTCTGGCTTTACCATCGCCGCGCTGACCGCGGCATCGGCCGCACAGGCGCAGAACACCGTGACGCTCTATGGGGAGCTGGATAACGCGCTCGCGTACTACAACAACGTCGGGCACGCCTCCCTCGTCACTTTGCAGGGTTCGGACCTGACAGCTAACCAGTGGGGTATGAAGGGCAGGGAAGACCTGGGCGGTGGTCTCGCGACGATCTTCAACCTCGAGAACGGTTTTGACGCCAACACCGGAAAACTGAAGCAGGGCGGCAGGATGTTCGGCAAGAATGCATGGATCGGAATGACCAGCGCCACGTTGGGCACGGTCACGATTGGCCGTCAACTGGACACGACGGTCGACCTGATTCAACCGCTGACCGCCGACGGCTACGGCCCCGCGTTTTCGACCCCCGGCGATGCCGACAACAACGACAATACCTTCCGCGTCCAGAACTCGATCAAGTATACGAGTCCGACATACAGCGGCCTGCAGTACGCACTAATGTACGGCTTGGGCGGCGTGGCCGGCAGCGTCTCGTCGCAGGAGACATCGTCGGCGTCGGTGGTATACACGCATGCCGGCTTCAGCGCTGCCGCCGGCTATGTCTTTGCCAAGAACGACGGCGCCGGGGGAGTGGGCACGGCTGATACGACGGCGAACAACTCCGTGACGCCGCTTTATGACGGCACCGCGTTCGTCGGCTCCCGGTTGATCAGCCAGGCCGCTGTTCAGTATGTGATCGGCGGTTGGACCGGCAACGTGCGCTACAGCAATGCGCAGTGGAAGCCCTATGCTTCCTACACGGCGTTCACCCGCAAGGAGACGTTCAATACAGGCGCCGCGTCCCTTGCGTACCTGGTGACACCGTCGGTCCAGGTTGATGCCGGCTATACCTACACGAAATCGAGCGGGGCCTCGTCCGCGGTCTATCACACGGTGGCGGCAGGCGCTGAATACTTCTTCTCGAAGCGCACCACGGTCTACGCCATCGGCGGCTACTCGCATGCGCACGGCACCACATTCAGCGCCGACGGCAACAGCATCGTCGCCGCGGCCGGGTCGGTGGGAGACCTGGAATCGAGCTCGAGCACGCCGAACCAGGTCGCGCTGATCCTCGGCATCACCCACAAGTTCTGATGCATCGGCAGGTGCGCCCACGGGGTCTCTTGATCCTGCTGTGGGCGGCCGCCTGCTGCGGAACACCGGTTCGTTGGAACCGACACAAACAACGCTTGCACATACCAAGAAAGGATGGAGATGATGTTACGCAAACTCAATTCACTGGCGCTGCTCGGTAGTCTGTTCTCCTGCGTTCTGGCGAACCACGCAGGCGCCGCCGAGCTCAAGATGATTGCCCAGATCCAGGTGCCCGGCGAGCCCCTGGATTCGTTCGATATCAGCTTCGTCGACCAGAAGACCCATCACTACTTTCTCGCCGATCGCAGCAACAAGGCGGTGGATATTGTCGATGGAGCGACCCTGAAGGTCACGGGACAGGTGCATGGTTTCGTAGGTGTCCCCGCAGACAAGGATAACGACACGGCCGGTCCCAACGGCGTCCTGACGATCGGCAACGAGGTCTGGGCCGGCGACGGCGACAGCACGGTCAAGGTGATCGATCTCAAGACCCAGAAGATCGTCGACACGATTCGGACCGGCGGAAAGAAACGCGCGGATGAAATGGCCTACGACCCGAAGCACCAGATATTCATCGTGGCCAACGATGCCGACGATCCGCCGTTCGTGACGCTGATCTCGACCCGGCCGGGCCACAAGATCCTGGGCAAGATCGAGTTCAAGGACGCGAGCGACGGGATCGAGCAGCCGATCTATTACGCGCCCAAGGGCGTGTTCATGATGTCGGTGCCGGAACTCAAGGGCGATAAGTCGGCGGGCGAAATCGCCATCATCGACCCGCTCAAGGTCAAGGTCACGGGTGCGATGAAAGTGGCCAAGTGCCTGCCAGCCGGCCTGGCGCGGGGGCCTGGCAACCGGCTGGTGATTGGCTGCAATGCGGGCGGCAAGAAGTCGGGTCTCGAGCCGATCATACAGATCATCAACGGGGACACTGGCGCCCCGGTTGCGACGGTCGCAGACATTGGCGCAGCGGATGAAGTGGCCTACAGCGCGAAAAACGGGCAATACTACATCAGCGCCAGACAGATGCCGAACGGTCCGGTCCTGGGGGTGATCGATGCCAAGACCAATACGCTGTTGCAGAGTATTCCCACCGGCGGCAACGCGCATTCGGTCGCGGCGAGCGACGTGAGCGGACACGTGTTTGTCCCGCTGCCGAAGACGGGCGGACCATGCGGTGGTTGCATCGCTGTGTACAGTACCCAATGAAGTGCGGAACGCAAACTATCAGGAGATCGGTGCTCATGAAAGGCCGGGCGGGGATTTTAATCGGCGTGCTGCTGGTCGCCATTCAGCCGGCGCGTGCGGCCGATCTGGTGGTGTTCTCGGCGGCAGCTATGAAAGGCGCCCTCGAAAGCCTGCCGGAACAGTATTTGGTCGCGAGTGGTGACCATGTGCGCCTGGTCTACGGCACCGCCGGCCAGGTGCGTGAGCGGGCCGTGTCGGGTCAGGCTTTCGACCTGGTCATTCTCCCGCCCAAGCCGCTCGCGGATCTGGCAGCGCGTCACTTGGTGAGCGAGGACTCCGAGAAGGACATCGCACGAGTGAGGCTCGGGCTGGCGGTGAAGACCGGCGCCGCCATACCGGGTATCGCGGATGACCAGGCATTCGTGAAGGTCCTGCTCGAGGCCCGATCCATAGGTATGGCTGATCCGGCAACTGGTGCGACATCGGGGGTGTACCTGGCGAAGTTGATCGACCGTCTTGGACTCGGGGACAAGGTGGGTCCCAAGCTCAAATACTATGCGGAAGGACAGACCGCGATGGAAGCCATGGCGCGAGACGAGGTGTCGGTCGGGCTTGGACAGATCAGCGAGATCAAGCCCGTTCACGGCGTCACCCTGGTCGGGCCGATCCCTGAAGACCTCCAACTCAAGACCACCTATGCAGCGGGAATCAGCGCGACCAGCGCGTCTGCAGACTCGGCCAGGAAGCTGCTGGCTTATCTTGGCGGACCCGCGGTGCAAGCATCGTTGAAGGCGAATGGATTCGACGTGACAACGCCCGGCAACTGAGCGTCTGCGCACCGCTTTCCCCGTAGGCCGGCATGCCTGCGAATGGACGCTGTGCAGGCTTCACTCCCTCGAAGGAACGAACTTGGATAATTCACGTCGCAGGCTTCTTAAACTGGGCACGGGTTTCGCCCTGAGTTCCGCGGTAACCGTCAAGGCTGGCGCTACGGCCGCGTCAATCATCATTCCGGCAGAACCTGGACCGCAGGGCACAGTGTTGCGCCTTGTCACCTTCAGCGAAGGCGTCCCGGGTTCGCCAAGACTCGGAGCAGTGACAGCCCAGGGCAGGGTGGTCGATCTCGGGGCGGCCGCCAAGGCGATGGATATGACGCTCGCGTTTGATCCCGCGAGCATGGTGTCGCTGATCGCAGCCGGTCCCGATGCGGTTGCGCAGGCGCGCCGCTGCGCCGCATCCGGGCGTCCGCACCTGCCCCTTGACCGGGTGCGGTTGCTCGCGCCGATCCCGGTGCCGGCGCGCAACGTCTATGCAGTGGGCTGGAACTATCTCGAACATTTTGGCGAGAGCCTGACGGCCAAGAAGGCCGACCTGCCGAAGCACCCCGTCTTCTTCACCAAGGGCACGCATACCATCAATGGTCCCTTCGACCCGATTCCTTTCGATCCGGCGGTGTCAGTCAAGATCGACTGGGAGGGGGAGCTGGCCGTGATCATCGGCAAACGCGGCTATAACGTGGCGGAGAGCGATGCGATGCAGCATGTGTTCGGATATGCCGTCATCAACGACACAACCGCACGCGACATGCAGGTCGACCACGGCGGTCAGTGGTTCAAGGGCAAGAGTCTGGATGGCCACGGGCCGATCGGCCCCTGGATCGTTCCCGCCAGCGATATCGACTACACCAACCTGCAGTTGACGACGCGCGTGAACGGCGTGATCAAGCAGCGTATCAATACGAGCCAGATGTATTTCAAGGTGCCGCGCCTTATCGCGGAACTGTCTCTTGGGTTGACACTGGAGCCGGGCGACATCATTGCCACCGGCACGCCATCCGGCATTGGCGCCGCCCGAAACCCGCCGGAATTCCTCAAGCCCGGTGATGTCATGGAGACGGAAATCGATCGAATCGGGGTGATCCGCAACGAAATTCGCAGCGTCGCTGCCTGACGCAAGATCTCTATCGCCAATGTCGCTTGGTTCTTGAAGGAAGCCCTCGCGGCGCGACACCTTTTCCGGACGGCAAGCATCGCCCTGTGCGATTTTTCACATGATCAGGCGCCAAGAAAGGACGGTCGCCCCGCGCTCGCTCGTGAAGGCGGGGCAAATGAAAATTGGCACGGCGCTTGCATCTGATGCCAGTCCACATCCAGGACATCGGCGTTCGAGCAACACCGAAATTGAAGACGAATGATTTAGTCGCAACGCGTTGGCCCCGGCATGAAGCGCCGCGCTTGCCGCACGTTGAGTTTTTGCCGGAAGGGATAAAAACAATGAGCAGTACGGATGACACGCAGGATGCAGGACGGCGGCGCCGTTTCCTGCAAGGGGCAGCGCTGACGCTGGTGGCCGCGGCCGCACCGCCCGGCGCGAGCGCCACGGAAAATGCACGTATCGTCGCGGAGGATCATTGGGCGCGCAAGGGCGCCGTCAAGCTGTACCTGTATCGCAAGCGCATGCCTGACAACGGCCCCCCGAGGCCCGTCCTGTTCCTCGTGCACGGCTCGTCATTCTCGGGACGAGGAGGCTTCGACCTGCAGGTGCCGGGCACGGCGAACTACTCGTTCATGGACGAGTTCGCCCGATACGGTTTCGACGTCTGGACCATGGACCACGAGAACTACGGCCGTTCGTCCCAGACCCAATCGAATTCGGATATCCGCTCGGGCGTCGAAGATCTGAAAGCCGCCCTTCCGGTGGTCGAAAGCGTCACTGGACAGAAGAAGGTCATGTTCTACGGGCAGTCATCCGGCTCGATCCGGCTCGGCGTGTTCGCGATGGAGGAACCCGAGCGCGTCGATCGCATGGTGCTGGATGCTTTCACCTATACCGGCGAGGGCGCGCCGGAAATCATGAGGCGCCGCGCGAATATCGCGAGCCTCACAGCCAGCAACTTTCGCCCGACCTCGCAGGCAAGCTTCGACGCCATCTTCGCCCGCGACGACCCATCGACAGTCGATCCTGCGGTACCGAAGGCGCTTGGCGACTACGAGCTCAAGCTCACGAACCGCACGCCCAACGGAACCTACGTCGACATGGCGATCCACATGCCGATGGTCGACCCGAAGCGGCTGCTGTGTTCGGTCTGCATGACGAGGGCAGAACATGACGGCAATGCAACCGACGCCGAACTGCTCGACTTCTTCTCGCAGTTGCCGAACAAGGACAAGCAATTCTGTGAGATCAGGGGTGTGGCCCACGTCGCGGTGCTGGGCATTAACCGGCATCGCATCTGGCACGTGATGCATGCGTTTTTTACCCTTCCAACGCAACGTTCGGCCTGATTGCAATGGCCGTGGGTTGTCGTGGATTACAGGCAGGGCCGGCGGCATGACACCGGATGCATCGAGCGGCCTGGACAAGCGTATTCGCAATTCAAACGGAGAATGGAACGATGATAAATATTGCCCTGGCGACACGCGTGCTGGCCGGCAGCTTGATGGTGCTCGCAAGCATTGCGTCCGCGAACGCGCAGTCCCATTACAAGCTCGTCAAGACGATCGATCTTCCCGGCAAGGGTGGTCACGGTGACTGGGTCACGTTCGACGAACAGACCAATACTGTCTGGATTGGCCAGTCGCCTGCTCACAATGTCATCGTTATCGACGCGGGGACGCTCACGGTGAAAGCGACGATTCCCGGGGTCGAGGAGGCCAACGGGATCGATCTTGACGACACATACGCCTACGTCGCCGACGCCAAGTCCAACACGCTGGTCGTCATCGACAAACGGACCTTCGAGAAGAAGGCCGCCGTGGATTCGGGCGGCAAGGGGCCGGACGGCGTGAGTGTCGACCGCCGCACCGGCACGGTCTTCGTCGCCAACGACGATAGCAACAACGAGGTGATGTTCGAAGGCAAGACGCCGTTCAAGCGCGTGAAGACGATCGACCTCAAGCCGAATCCTGCCAAGCACGGACCGGACGTGGCGCTGTACGTCAGGGAGCTCGACCGCCTGTATCAGCCGGTCGACAACATGATCGACGTGATCGATCCGAATACCGGCGCGGTCGAAGCCGTCTGGGACTTCGGCGTCAAGAGCGACGCCAAGCCCATGGTCTACGACAGCCAGGCGAAGCACCTTGTGATCGGTACTCGCGACCAGAAGATGCTCATCGTCGACCCGGCGACCGGCAAGCTGGTCGCGAGCGTGCCGTTTACGGGCGGCGATATCGATCAAACAGCGATCGACGTGGCCGCGCGCCGCGCGTTCATGGGCGACAAGTCGGGCAAGCTTGAGGTCGTGGATCTGGACAACAACACGGTGATTGATCATATCGACACGGAAAAGAAGGTCCATACCCTGGACGTAGACCCGAAGACGCATCGGTTGTTCGTTTATCTGAACGAGAGCAACAAGGTCGCGGTGTTCGAGCCATCCTGACCCGGCTCGGCATGCTTTGCGCCGCGGGTAACCTACGATCGAATCATGAAAAGCGACAACCCGGAATCTGGCATCACCGTGGCCGACTTGCGCACGCATACCGTCACCGGCGTCGTGCAGCACTTGATCGAACGCATGATCCTGAGCGGCGAACTGAAGCCTGGGCAACGTCTCAACGAGACGGCGCTCGCCACGCAGCTTGCGGTCAGCCGCGGGCCGGTGCGGGAGGCTTGCCGCTCGCTTGTCGAGCTCGGGCTCCTCTGCCTGATCCCGAATCGGGGCATCTTCGTGCGACGGTTCACGAAGCAGGACGTGGCGGAGGTCTTCGAGCTCCGCGCGGGACTGGTTGCGTTGTCCGCCCTCCTGCTGCTACCGGTCCTGCGGGCCGATGTCTCGGCTGGACTTGATCGCCTGTTGGACGAGATGGAAGACGCGGCGCAAGTCAGCGACTTCGCGCGGTACGACACGCTCAACCTTGAGTTCCACGACTTCATGGTACGCGCCACGGGAAACACCCGTTTGATAAGGCTTTATAGGGGGCTCGTTAAGGAGTTCAAAATGTTTCGCTCGCATGGGGTCACGCAGGGTGACGCCTTGCTGCAGTCGAACGAGGAGCATCGCGAGATCGTGAGTGCGCTCAAGTCCGGGGACGCGAGCCGCAGCTACCAGGCAAGCTTCCGGCACATCGGGCAAGGCACGGCGCGCATGCTGGCGGCGCTCGACAAGCTGTCGCAGACGGACCTGCCAAGCAGCAAGGGATAGCGCAGAAGGGATGTGCCCGGCCGATACGCCTGCTATTCCGGCTGCATGGGTTTGAAGAGAGTGACCTCGCAGCCGCTTGCGATGTCCCCGAAGCGGATCTCCATGCCATGCATGCCCGCCACGGCGTAGGCGAGGCTCAGCCCGAGCCCGTTGCCGGCGGTATGCCGGCTTGCCTCCGTGCGGTAGAACCGTCTCAGCACGGCTTGACGCTCCGCGGGCGCGATGCCGGGCCCGTCGTCGCGGATCGATATGCCGACGCCGGTGGCGTCGCTGAAGAGACGGATCAGGACGTGGCCGCCTGTGGGCGCGAACTTGAGCGCGTTTTCAACCAGGTTCGCCAGCGCCTCGAAGAGCAGGCTTGGGTCGCCATGCATCGGATAAGGTCCGGGAGAGGAACGCTGCACGTCGAAGGAGATTCCCTTGTCTTCGGCGGTGGGTTCGTAGAGCTCGAACACGTCTGTTGCCAGCGCGCCCAGATCTACCGCGGTGAAGCCTTCGCGCCGCACCCCGCTCTCAACCTCGGAAATGCGCAACAGCGCGTTGAAGGTGCGCATCATGCCGGTTGCCTCGGTGAGCGTGTCGTCGAGCGCCGCGCGGGTTTCCTGTTCTGTGCCGGCGCGCCGCTGTGCGCGCTCCAGTCCTGCGATCAGGCGCGTGAGCGGCGTGCGCAGGTCATGGGCGATGGCGTCGCAGACGCCCTTGACCTCGTGCATCAGCCGCTCGATCTCGTCCAGCATGCCGTTCACCACGCGCACCAGGCGGTCGAGATCGTCTTGCCGCGTATGCATGGGCAGCCGCTGGCTCAGGTTGCCCGCGACGATCTGTTTGATCGATGCCGTGACCGCGTCGAGGCGCCGCACCGATCCCACCCCGATCACTGCCGCGCCCAGCAGTCCGACGACCAGCGTCAACAAGGCAGCGGAGAGCAGCGCATGCAGCAGCTCTTCGTCGAAGTGATCGAGTTCGCGGATATTCTGGCATTGCAGCGCGATGCGCTGGTCCGGGAAGCGCATCGCGATACAGCGGCCGGGCGGATTGTGGGGTACGCCGCGCAGTCGGATCGAAAACGGTTTGTCGAAGACGGGGATGGCAGGGCGCTCGCCAGGATAGCCGCCCGCTAGATGGCGACCGTTGGCGTCGAAAAGTCCGAAGGGGCGCTGCATGCGCGGGTCGTAGAGATTCTGGTGTTGAAAGCGCGCGACAAGTTCGACCGGATCCTCACGGGTCAGCTCGGCATGTTCGCGCAGCAGCCAGTCGTCGATTCGCTCCGTCTCGAAACCGGTGATTTCGGTGTACAGGTAGCCGAACAGGATCGCCGCGACGATGCCGAACATCGACAGGAACAAGGTGGCGAGCCGAAAGCTGGTAGTGCGGTGGAGTTCAGTCAGGCGCACGAAGCAAGTACCCCGATCCGCGTACGGTGTGAATCATCGGCATCGAGCCGGAAGGATCGAGCTTCTTCCTCAGGCGGCTGATGTGCACGTCGATGACGTTGGTGCGCTCGTCGAGCCGATAGTCCCAAACCGCTTCGAAGAGCATCGTTCGGCTCACCACCTGGCCTTCGTTTCGCATCAGGTATTCGAGCAGCCGGTATTCGCGCGGCAGCAGCGCGACCGGCCGGCCGGCGCAAGTCACGTCGCGCCTGAGCAGGTCGAGGTGCACGGGACCCACGCGGTACTCCTGGATTTCCGGCGCGGCGTCGCGACGGCGCATCAGGGCATCGAGCCTGGCCGTGAGTTCGATGAATTCGAACGGCTTGGTCAGGTAGTCGTCGCCGCCCGCGCGCAGTCCGCGCACGCGTTCATCCACCGCGGAGAGTGCGCTCAGGATCAGGACGGGTGTCTCTATTCCCGCGCTACGCAGCGACGCGAGCATGCCGAGTCCCTCGAGGCCACCCGGCAACATGCGATCGAGCACGATGGCGTCATAGCGGTTGGCAATGGCGAGCATCAGCCCGTCCCGGCCGGTCTGCGCGGTCTCGACCGAGCAGCCGTGATAGCTGAGCGCTTCGACGATTTCGTTCAAGGTCTGCGTGTCGTCTTCGACGACGAGTACATTCGGCATGCCGTCTCCGGTTTTGCGTGCGAGAGGCGACGGGTCGCCCTAAACGATCATCGAACTTATCCTGTATGTTGGCAGTATGCCGTGCCGAACCGGTCCGGCTTTTCTCCCGAACATGAAAAAATTTTAATGCAAGCGCGTGAGGATGGGTTTTTATGCGCGTCCTGGTGATTGAAGACGATGCCCGCGGCAGGGCCTTCCTGGCCCGTGGCCTCGCGGAGAGCGGCCATATCGTCGATACGGCCGAAGATGGCGCGACCGGCCTCGCGCTCGTGCGCGAGGGAATCTACGACGTGGTGGTGACGGACCGGATGCTGCCTCGGCTCGACGGCGTGGAGCTCGTGCGCGCGTTGCGCGCGCACGGCAATGCAACGCCTGTGCTGATGCTCTCGGCCGTGGGCGGCCTGAACGACCGGGTGGAAGGCATTCGCGCGGGCTGCGACGACTACCTGGTCAAGCCCTACGCGTTTGCCGAACTGCTGGCCCGTCTTGAAGCGGTCGCGCGCCGCCGCGACAGCGGCCGCCGGGGCGATGTGCTGCAATGCGCCGACCTGGCGCTCGACTTGCGCGCGCGCAGCGCGACCCGCGCGGGGCGCAGTCTGCGTCTACAGCATCGCGAGTTCCTGCTGCTGGAATGCCTGGTTCGCCACGCGGGCCGGATCGTGACGCGCAGCATGCTGCTCGAGGCCGCGTGGAACTATGACTTCGAGCCGCGCGGCAACATCATCGACATGCATATGCACCGGCTGCGCGGCAAGGTCGACCGTGATTTTCCGACGGCGATCATCCAGACGGTAGCGGGGGCCGGCTACCTGCTCGGCGAGCCGGTGTGAGGCAGGCCGGTCTGCATTAAAAATCTTTAATCATTGCGCGAAAGGGCGGACAGGACCGTCCCGCTACGCTGGGGTCTTCATCGTAGCGGGAGAAATCCTTCCATGTCCGAGCCTTGTCGTTCGGCACCGTCGAGGCGCCCCAAGCACCTGTCTAGCACGCGCTTGCGTGCGCTCCACGTCCTCGCCACGGGGCTTGCGTTCGCGGTCTGCGGCTGCTCGCTCGTGCCGGCCTACACGCGTCCTGATCCGCCGCTCGCCCAGGGTTTTGACGGCGCCGTCCAGACCTCGCTTGCCGATACCACCCCGGTGCGCAGCGCATGGTGGCGCGCCTACCAGGACCCCGCGCTCGATGCGCTCGTCGAGCGGAGCCTGAGCAGCAATTATTCGCTGGCGTCGGCCGTCGCGACGGTGGAGCAGGCGCGTGGCAATGCCGAGAAGGCGGGCGCGCCGCTCTTTCCGTCGCTGACACTCGGCAGTACGTATGATCGTGGTCATCAGGGCGGCAACGGCGGCGGGAAAGGTTCAACCAGCAAGAGCCAGAGCGTATTTGCCGAAGCCAGCTACGAAATCGATTTCTGGGGGCTCAACGCGGCGAACGCCAACGCCGCCGCGCTGCTCGCCCGGGCTTCTGAGTTCGACCGCGACACGGTAGCGCTCACGCTGACAGCGTCGGTGGTCAATACCTACTTCGAGATCCAGTCGCTGCGGCGCCGCGTGGCCCTGGCCCAGACAGTTTCCGCCGATGCCTCGCGCATACTCCAGTTGCTGCTCGCGCAACAGGGCGCGGGCGTCGCGACCGAACTGCAGGTTCAGCAGCAGCGCAATGCGCTCGCCACGTTCCAGGCAGCCGTCCCGGTCCTGCGACTGCAACTCGAACAAGGCCTTCATGCGCTGGCGGTGCTGACCGGATCCGCGCCGGAAGGCTTCGAGGTGGGCGACGCGCCCTTGAGCGCCATTCCGATTCCGGCCGTGCGGCCGAACCTGCCATCGAGCCTGCTCGAGACGCGGCCCGACATCCGTTCGAAGGAAGCGAGCCTGCAGTCCGCGAACTACAGCGTGGGCGCGGCGCGCGCCGCGTTCTTCCCGAATATCACGCTGACGGCCGATGGCGGCTTGAGCAGCGGCTCGCTGGAGTATTTCCTGGCGAGCCCCTTCGCTACCCTTGCTACGTCGCTGGCGGCGCCCGTGTTCGATGGCGGCGCGCTGCGGGGCCAGCTTCATGCAAACCGGGCTGCGTTCGACAAGGGCGCGGCGGACTATCGGCAGACCATCATGACTGCGCTGCAGGACGTGGAGGACTCGCTGTCCACGGCGCGCCAGCAGCAGCTCGCAGAAGCCGCGGACCAGGCCGCCGCCGACGCCGCGCTCAAGGCGGTGACGCTTGCCGAGGCGCAGTACAAGTTCGGGACCGTGGACTTCCTCACTGTCCTCGACGCCCAGCGCACCTTGTATCAATCGGAAGACACGCTGGTGCAGACGCGCCTCTTGCGGCTGCAGGCATCGGTTGGCCTGTTCCGCGCCTTCGGCGGCGGCTTTGGCGTAACCGAGGCCGACACCGGTCCCCGCTCATCCCAATCGAATCCCGGCAACTCATGAAACAAGAACACGTTCCACTCGAACCTGCGGCAATGCCCGTGCGCGCCCAAGGCCGCGATCGTCGCAAGCTGCCGGCGTTGGTGCTGGCGGTAGCCGTTGTGCTCGCGCTGAGCACCTTCTGGCTGTGGCCAAGACACCCGCCGGTGGCGCTTGTTTCAGCCGTGCCAGTCGATGCCGGCCACGCCGTGCTGCGAGACTTTCCCATCCGCGTCGACGCGGTGGGCACCGTCCAGGCGCTCAACCTGGTCGACGTGAAAGTGCGCGTGGACGGGCAACTTGCGCGCATCGCGTTCAGAGAAGGCCAGGACGTGCAGGCCGGGCAGGTGCTGGCGCAGCTCGACCAGGGGCCGCTCACGGCGCAACTGCATCAGGCGCAGGCGGCGCAGCGCAAGGACCAGGCGAGCCTTGACAACGCGCGCCTCGACCTCGCGCGCTTTTCGAAGCTGGTCGGCATCGGGGCGGCGACCTCGCAAAGCGCGGACACCGCCAAATCGCAGGTCGAGTCGCTGGTGGCGAGCGTGGCCGCGGATGCCGCGCTGGTCCAGAGCGACCAGCTCCAGCTCGACTTCACCACGCTCTACGCGCCTTTTACGGGCCGCGCGGGCGCGCGCGAAGCGGATCTCGGCGCCATCGTCCATCCGGCTGACACCACTGGTGTCGTCACCGTGACTCAGATGGAACCGATCACCGTGCTGTTCTCCGTGCCGCAGGACGCGCTGCCCGAGGTGCTCGCGAACCAGGCGAAAGCGCCGCTGACTGTCAGGGTGACCAGCCGTTCGGGAGGCGAGGCACTGGCTGAAGGCACGCTTGTCTTCATCGACAGCATTGTGGATGCGAGCACAGGGCAGATCAAGATGAAGGCGTCATTCACGAATCGCGACCGCAAGCTGTGGCCGGGCGAACTGGTCAACGCGCAGGTGCTGGTGCGCACCAGCCGCCAGCGTCTCGCGGTGCCAAGCCGCGCGGTGATCAACAGCCAGAGCGGAACGCAGTTGTACACCATCACGCCAAACGGCGAGGCGCAGTTGCGGCCGGTGAGGACGGGCCTGAGCGTGGACGGCATGACGGAGATTCTCGGCGGCGTGGCGGCAGGCGAACGGGTGGTGTTCGATGGCCAGAGCCGCCTGAACCCCGGCACGCGGGTGAATGCGAAGATCATCGCGGCAGCTCCGGACGTGCCGGGCGGCTCGGGTGGCTCCGGTGGTTCAGGCGTGTCTTCCAACGATACGGTAGGAGATCCTTCATGAGCCTGCTCGAGTTCTTCATCCGGCGGCGCATCGCGACCAGCTTCCTGGCGATCGCCGTGCTGCTGGTCGGCACGGTGGCGTACTTCCTGCTGCCGGTCGCGCCTTTGCCGCAGGTCGATTTTCCGACTATCCAGATCGTCGCCAAGTTGCCGGGCGCGAGCGCCGAGACCATGGCGACCTCGGTGGCGACGCCGCTCGAACGACAGTTGTCGCTGATCGCGGGCATCACGCAGATGACCTCCTCGAGCTCGCTTGGCACGACCAGCATAGCCGTGCAGTTCGACCTGTCACGCGACATAAACGGTGCGGCGCAGGATGTGCAGACGGCCATCAACGCGGCGGGCGGCACATTGCCGAAGAACCTGCCGAACCCGCCCACCTATGAGAAGGTCAATCCCGCCGACTTCACGCTGCTCTCGCTCGCGCTCACGTCGCCATCGCTTACGCTCACGCAGCTTGATGGCTACGCCGAAGACTATCTCGCGCAGCAGATCTCGCAGATGCCGGGCGTGGGCCTCGTCGACTTCCACGGTCAGCAACGTCCGTCCGTGCGTATCCAGATCGACCCCGACATGCTTGCTGCCCGCGGGCTCACGCTGGAGGACGTGCGTGCCATCGTAGGCGTGCAGACAGTGAACGCACCGAAGGGCAGCCTCAACGGTCCAGACCGCTCGGTGGTCTTCAACGCAACCGACCAGCTCACCTCGATCCGCGGTTATCGCGACCTGGTCGTGGCCTACAAGAACGGCGCGCCGATCCGCCTGCGGGACCTGGGCACGGTGGTGAGCGCCGCCGAGGACACGCAGGAGGCGGCATGGCTGCAGCATGACCGGGCGATCATCCTCGATGTCCACAAGCAGCCCGGCTATAACGTGGTGAAGACCATCGCCAACATCAACGCGGCGCTCCCGGCGCTGCGGGCGACCCTGCCTGCGGCGGCCCATTTGCACGTGGTCGGCGACCGCACCCAGACGATCAACGCTTCCGTCCATGACGTGCAGTTCACCCTGATGCTCACAGTCGGACTGGTGGTGATGGTGATCTTCGTGTTCCTGCGTAATGTGTGGGCGACCGTGATCCCGAGTCTCACGATCCCGCTCTCGCTGGTGGCGACCTTCGCCGTGATGTACCTGCTCGACTACAGCGTCGACAATCTCTCACTGATGGGCCTGACCATCGCCGTGGGCTTCGTGGTGGACGACGCGATTGTCGTGATCGAGAACGTGATGCGGCACATCGAAGAAGGCGTGCCGCGCATGCAGGCCGCCTTGCTCGGCGCGCGCGAGGTGCGCTTCACCATCATCTCCATGACCATCTCCCTGATCGCGGTGTTTATCCCCATCTTGCTGATGGGCGGGATCGTAGGGCGCCTCTTTCGCGAGTTCGCGGTCACGGTGAGCGCTGCGATCATCATGTCGGCGGTCGTCTCGCTCACGCTTACGCCGATGCTGTGCGGCTGGCTCATCCGCACGCCCGGCAGTGACGCCGGCCGCATGCGCAAGCTCGAAGGCTGGCTTGAGACGGGCTTCACGTGGGTGGAACGGCGCTACGAGCGCGGACTTGACTGGGTTCTGTGCCATCAGAAAACGATGCTCGGTGTGACCGTTGCAACGGTCTTCGCCACGGTTGCCCTGTTCGTTGCCATACCCAAGGGATTCTTCCCGCAAGAGGATTCCGGGCTGATCCAGGGCGTGGCGCAAGCTGCCCCGGACATCTCCCCGCAATTGATGGCCACGAAGATGCAGCAGCTTGGCCATATCATCGAGGCCGATCCCGCTGTCGACAACGTGTATTACTGGATCGGCGCGAACCCGACCGTGAGTCAGGGCCGGGTCATGATCAACCTCAAGCCGTTCGGCGTTCGCACGGCGAGCGCGGGACAGGTGCTCAATCGCCTCAAGCCCAAGCTAACGAAGGTGGTGGGAATCACGCTCGGCATGCAGGTGCGGCAGGACATCCAGGTGGGCGGCCGGGTCAGCGCGGCGCAATACCAGTACACGCTGCAGGCGCCGGACGTTGTCCTGCTGAATCACTGGGCGCAAGTCCTCACCACTCGCCTCGCCGCGCTGCCCGAAATTACTGACGTCATTTCCGATCAGCAGGCGTCCGCCACGAGCGCGACGCTCGTGATCGATCGCAGCACGGCGTCGCGCTTCGGGATCACCGCGCAGGCTATCGACGACACGCTCTACGACGCTTTCGGCCAGCGCCAGGTCGCGACCCTGTTCACGCAACTGAACCAGTACTACGTAGTCGAGGAAGTCGATCCGCGCTTTCAGCTGACCATCGACGCGCTTTCGCGCCTGTACGTTCGCTCCCCCGCGACCGGCGCGCTTGTGCCGCTCAGCACGCTGGCGAAGATAGAGAACAACGTCTCGCCGATATCCGTGAATCACCAGGGCCTGTTCCCGTCGGTCACGATCTCGTTCAACCTTGCATCCGGTCAGTCGCTCGGCAACGCGGTGGCCGCGATCCGCCGGGCCGAAATCGCCGCGCGCAAGCCCGACGCGCTGACCACCACGTTCCAGGGTACGGCGCAGGCGTTCCAGGCGTCCCTCGCAAGCGAGCCTTACCTGATCGCCGCGGCGCTTGTCGTGGTCTACCTGATCCTCGGCATTCTTTACGAGAGCGCGATTCATCCGCTCACCATCATCTCAACGTTGCCGTCGGCGGGCGTAGGGGCGCTGCTGGCGCTGATGCTGTGCGGGCAGGACCTGTCGATCATGGGGATCATCGGCATCATTCTCCTGATCGGCATCGTGAAGAAGAACGCCATCATGATGATCGACTTCGCCCTGGTGGCCGAGCGGGAGCGCGGCATGACCCCGCACGACGCGATCCGCCAGGCCTGCGTGCTGCGGTTTCGCCCGATCATGATGACCACGCTCGCAGCGCTTTTTGGCGCCTTGCCGCTTGCGCTCGGGCACGGAGCTGGCGCGGAATTGCGGGTGCCGCTCGGGATCGCGATCGTAGGCGGCCTGATCCTCTCGCAGATGCTGACGCTGTTCACCACGCCCGTCGTTCATCTCTGGTTCGACAGACTCGCGCACTGGATCGACGTCAAGCGCTCTGCGGACCCGGCCGCCGGACGCGATCCGGCTCATTCGTAGCTGGCAACCTGGCCGATGATCGCGAGGACGGTCAGGAAGACTCGCCACACAGGCGTAAGGGGGACCTTGAAAGTGAAGGAGGCGGGTGTGTCGCTCTACACATCCCGCTTCATGCCTCGTGAGCCCGCAGGAATTTGAAAAATGCCACACCTTCCTGCAGGCGCCGCTTCATCATCTCCCAGCTCATCAGCATCTCGCGCACGATCTCCCAGATCTTTGATGGCCTGAAATAGAAGCGCTTATAGAATTCTTCCACGCTGTGATAGATCTCGTCGCTTGAGAGATGCGGATAGCTGATCGCCGCCAGCTGGACGCCCGTGGCGCTCACCAGATTGCTGATGTTATTTTCTTTCAGCCAGCCATTCTCGATTGCCTGTTTGTGCAGGGACGTGCCCGGGTAGGGCGCGGCGAGGGAGACCTGGATCGTATGGGGGTTGATCTCCTTCGCGTATTCAATGGTCTTCTGAATCGTCTCGTGTGTTTCGCCCGGCAATCCGATAATGAAGGTGCCGTGAATCTTGATGTCGAGCTTGCGGCAGTCCTCGCTGAAGCGGCGCGCGATGTCGGTGCGCAACCCTTTCTTGATGTTAAGGAGGATCTGGTCGTCGCCGGATTCGTAGCCGACCAGCAGGAGCCGCAGTCCGTTATCCTTCATCACCTTGAGGGTCGAGTACGGCACGTTTGCTTTCGCGTTGCATGACCATGTCACGCCCAACTTGCCCAAGCCGCGCGCGATCTCTTCGGCGCGGGGCTTGAAGTCCGTGAAGGTATCGTCGTCGAACATGATCTCCTTGACTTCGGGCATGTTGTCCCTGATCCACGTCACTTCCGCGATCACATTCTCGACCGAACGCGTGCGATAACGATGACCGCCCACGGTCTGCGGCCAGAGGCAGAAGGTGCACTTCGATCGGCAACCACGACCGGTATAGATCGATACATACGGATGCTTGAGGTAGCCGCTGAAATAGTTCTCAATCTTCAGATCGCGTTTGTAGACCGGCGCGACGAAAGGCAACTCGTCCATGTTCTCAAGGATCGGGCGGGCGTCGTTGTGCATGATCCCGCCATCGGGTAAGCGATAGCTCAGTCCCAGAATCGACTCGAACGGCAGTTCTTTCGCGATGTCCCGGCACGTGAAATCGAATTCTTCACGGCACACGAAGTCGATCGCCTCGCTTGCCGTGAGCGAGCCGTGAGGGTCGACCGCGACCTTAGCCCCCACCATGCCGATGAGTATTGTCGGCATGCGTTGTTTCAAATGCTCCGCGAACAACGCGTCGGTAGGAAACGACGGTGTGCTCGTATGAATGATGACCAGGTCGTACTCTTCCGCGATGTCGAGTGACGCCTCCACGGAGAGGCCGTCCGCGGGAGCGTCCAGAACGCGGCTGCCCGCGATCAGCGCGGCGGGCTGTGCAAGCCAGGTGGGATACCAGAAGGACCGGATCTCGCGCCTGGTCTGGTAGCGCGAACCTGCTCCGCCACCGAAGCCGTCGAACGACGGGGCCTGAAGAAACAGTGTTTTCATGGGTGCTCCGAAGAATATTGAAGAGCTGACCGGCTCGCCCGTCCGCTTCGGGCAGAGGCGACGGGCAACGCAAAGACTACGGATGTGATCGGATCAGGTCTCCAAGATAGATCGGGCTTTTAATCGAGTGCGGAATGGGCGCTGTGCCAGGGCATCGTGTCTCGGCGCAGCGGGGGCCGCAAGACAGGCAGAAGCCGGCGCGCTCGCGATCGGACAGCGAAGCCTCGGATGCATGCCGCATGTCTCCGTATTCAAGGTATGCAGGCCTGTTCGGATAAGCCACGTTCTTACTGAGCCGAGTCGCGCGGAGGAACGACGAGTCGGTGAGCGAACGATGCTCGGATTATCCTTAAGGGATGCTTAACCTGGGTCCAAGCGGTAATCGTGCTGAATGGGATTCGAAAGAGATCAGGGGAAATGACAGGCTGAAGGCCGGCACACGGCAGAGGCCGTGCGCTCCTTCCCGGTCGCGTTCGCAATGGACACCTTTCCCGGACACGAAACGTCGCGTTGTCTGACTTTCCACAACGACAGCGAGCAAGCAAAGTGTGAATACGCTACCAGTCAATGACTTGGTCCGCGAGAAAACTGGCACGTGCCTTGCACTACGGTTGCGTCCAGGTGCCGTGCTAGTCACATCAAGGTCTGTGCTGAAAAATCTCGAACCCGTTAGGTTGCCGAACTGCTACGCGTCTGCCGGTCGCGTAGCAGCCAGCCGGTACAAGCTGGCGGCTGGAGTTGGCCTCCAAGAACGGACGGACAGGGAAGCAGCGTGAACAGATCATCGAAATCAATAATTTATCTGCGATACCCTGGAGGAAAGGTGAGAAGTCGTTATTTAGGCATACTATTCTTTGGATCTGTGATGCTCTCCTCCGGAGCTAAGGCGCAAAGCTCCGTTACGCTGTATGGAACGCTGGATGAGGCTGCGGTCTATTTTAATAATGCAGGACATGGCTCTCTCTTCCAGATGCAAGGCGGCGACCTGGATGCGAACAGATGGGGATTGAAGGGCGAAGAGGATCTTGGTAATGGCATCAAGGCAGTCTTCGACCTTGAAAATGGCTTCGAAATTAATTCAGGGGCCCTTGCGCAAGGCGGCCGGGAATTTGGCATGCAGGCGTTCGTTGGTTTGTCGAGTGACTCCTTGGGAACACTGACGCTCGGTCGCCAGTACGATCCCATCGTGGATCTGGTCCAGCCCATTACCGCCGACGGCTACGGCGCCGCGTTCTCGACACCTGGCGACGCGGACAACAACGACAACACGCTTTGGGTCGACAATGCAGTCAAGTATGTGAGCCCGAACTATGCCGGATTTCAGTATGAGTTGCTCTACGCTCTCGGCGGTGTAGCGGGCAGCACGACGTCCGGCCAAACCTATTCAGCGGCGGCGCTCTACGGAAACGGAGGATTCAGCTTTGCCGTGGGCTACTTCTTCGCCAAGAATGACGAGGCGGGCGGGAACGGCTCGGCGGATCAAATCCAAAACAATTCCGTGACGCCGCTCTTCGGCGATACAGCCTTTGTCGGCTCGCGACAGATAGCGCAGGCCGCGGCTCAATACGTAATCGGTTCGCTTACCGCGAATGTGCGATACAGCAATGTGGAGTACAAACCTTACGTCGATTTCGGAGCGTTCAATCGTACCGAGAACTTTAATATAGGCGCCGCTTCGCTTGGCTGGCAGGTCAGGCCGACAGTCCTGCTGGCGATTGGCTACACCTTCACGAAATCGAGCGGAGCAGCGTCCGCGACGTACAACTCGGTGGCTGCCACTTCGCAGTACAGCCTGTCCAAGCGAACCGTACTGTACGCGACGGCCGGCTATACGCATGCGAGCGGTTCGACCTTCAGCAGCGACGGCGCAACCCTCATGCCTGCGGGAGGGACTGTGAGCGACATGACATCGAGCTCCAGCACACCGAACCAGGTCGCCTTGTTGATCGGCATCCTGCACAGATTCTGAGCTTAAGGCGGTTGGCTTCATGATCTCTGGCTCCAGCCGCAAGGCAGCGTCGACATTGGAGCTGCTCCTAAGACCCGAGGCATGAGCAGTACGTGGCAAAACGCCGATGAAGAGGCGAGTGGATTCATGGGCCCTCCCTTTGCCGAATCTTCCCGTTTCGTCCACTAGTTCCGGGAGGGTCGAATTTTGTCGACGCTGTCTTCAAGACTGTAAGTTCAACGTTCACCTATTAGAAAAATATCCGCTCCATACCTTCAGGGTATGAAAGTAGTCGGAAGCGGTGTTGGACTTCCTGGTTCGTTTCTTTCTACCATGTGTGCTCCTGGAGGGAACGCACGATGGTGACAGAAGTAAAACCAACGCTAAAAGCAGCGGTGCAAATCGAAAGCGTGGAAACGCTGCTGATAGACGTACCAACGATCCGGCCGCATCGCCTGTCGGTCGCGACCATGAATTGCCAGACCCTGGTGCTGGTCCGGATTCGCTGCTCGGACGGCATAAGCGGCGTGGGCGAGGGCACGACCATCGGCGGTCTCGCGTATGGCGAGGAGAGTCCCGAGAGCATCAAGGTCAATATTGATACCTACTTCGCGCCCTTGCTCAAAGGGTTGGATGCAACGCGGCCCGGTGCGGCCATGGCGAAGCTGCGCAAGCTGTTCCAAGGCAATCGTTTTGCGAAATGCGCGGTGGAAACGGCGCTCTTCGACGCCCAGGCTCAACGGATCGGCGTGCCGCTGTCGGAGTTGTTCGGCGGCCGCGTGACGGACTCGGTTGAAGTGGCGTGGACGCTGGCGAGCGGCAATACACGGCGTGACATCGATGAAGCCGAGCAGATGCTGGACCTGCGGCGGCATCGCGTGTTCAAGCTGAAGATTGGTTCGGGCGCGGTGGCTGACGATGTAGCCCATGTCGTGGCAATCAAGAAAGCGCTCGGTGAGCGCGGCGACGTGCGCGTGGATGTGAACCAGGCATGGAGCGAGTCTGACGCCATCTGGGCGTTGCCGCGCTTCGCCGATGCCGGCGTCAGTCTTGTCGAGCAACCCATAGCCGCGACGAATCACGCGGGCCTCAAGCGCCTCACCGACCTCGCCCGCGTGCCGATCATGGCTGACGAAGCACTGCATGGCCCAGCCGATGCATTCGCACTGGCGAGCAACCGTTCCGCCGATGTCTTCGCCGTCAAGATTGCCCAGTCCGGCGGACTGCTGGGCGCGGCAAGCGTTGCATCGATCGCGCTTGCGGCTCATATCGACTTGTATGGCGGCACGATGCTGGAGGGAGCGATCGGCACGATTGCATCGGCGCAACTGTTCAGCACGTTCGGCTCGTTAAAGTGGGGGACGGAGTTGTTCGGCCCGCTCTTGCTGACCGAGGAAATTCTCACTGAACCCCTGCGATATGAAGACTTTTCGCTGCACCTGCCGCACGGTCCAGGTCTGGGCGTCACGCTCGACTGGGAACGGATCGAACGGCTGCGGCGTTGACTCTCACTAATCTGCACTAGTTCGCACTCACCGCACCGCCCCCCTACAACACATGGAGACAAACATGAACCACCCAGCTATCGACGCGCTGCTCAAGACCATTAACGACAGCGCCACCAGCGACGGCAATGCGCGCACGAAGGCGATCGTGAACCGCGTGATACGAGACCTGTTTTATACGATTGAAGATCTCGATGTACAGCCCGATGAGTTCTGGACCGCGCTAAACTATCTAGGCGAAGCGGGCAAGAGCGGTGAGCTTGGACTGCTTGCTGCGGGCTTGGGCTTCGAGCATTTCCTCGACTTGCGGATGGATGAGGCGGAAGCGAAGGCAGGACTTGAAGGCGGTACGCCGCGCACGATCGAAGGGCCGTTGTATGTGGCCGGCGCGCCGGAGTCGGTCGGGCATGCACGTCTGGACGACGGCACGGATCCGGGCGAAACGCTCGTGATGCGCGGTCGCGTGATTGGCGAAGATGGCGCACCGCTCAAGGATGCGCTGGTTGAGGTATGGCACGCCAATCATCTGGGGAACTACTCATATTTCGACGCATCGCAACCTGCCTTCAATCTGCGTCGAACCATTCGTACCGATAACGCGGGTAACTACAGCTTTACGAGTGTTGTACCGGTCGGCTACAGCGTGCCGCCGGCGGGCAAGACCCAGCAATTACTCGACCAGTTGGGCCGCCACGGTCATCGTCCGGCGCATATCCACTTCTTTATCTCAGCGCCGGGTTATCGCAAGCTGACGACGCAGATCAACATTGATGGCGATCCGTATCTGTGGGACGACTTCGCATTTGCCACGCGCGATGGTCTTGTACCCGCGCTTAAAAAGGCGGAAGGGGCAGAAGGCAAACCGTATGGCGTGGAGGGTCAGTTCGTGCTGATCGATTTCGACTTCACACTATTCAAGCAACGCGAAGATGTGAAAAGCACGGAGGTCGAACGCGTGCGCGCGGGAGCCTGATAGTCGCAGAGGTCGAACACCTTGAAGCCTGGATCGCTGCTTACCGCTGCAATGCGGTGCAGCGAATTTTTTTCGGTTAAATGACGTCGTACAGACTGCCAACTAAATATTGGATGGGCTAGTAAAAGACTGACCCAATCAAAAGAACAGCCAGGCAATCAATTTATTCCACGCTTGGCGCAATAGAAGACCTCAAGCTAGACGGCCTCAAGCCCGAGGCCACGCTCGGTGCCACGTTCGCCGATGCCAAAGCGGCAGCTACCGGCAACGAGGTTTCACGGCTGAACAGCGGGGCCGTTTCGCCGGCCGATATCTGCTTGCCAAGCGCCGTCAGGTCGACACCTTCCGGTTGACCGATCAGCGCGTAGCCCAACTCGGCCTGCCGCCATGTGACAACGGTCATGGAGGCGACCCGCTGGTCAGCTACCGCAGCGTCGGGCTTGACCTCCTTCATCACGCACAGCGCAATGGGCGCGCCTTTCGCCGGCAGGTAGACAATTTGCACGAGCGGTTTGTCGTTGAACCGCAGGCGCTGCACGCGCTTGAACGTAAGTCCGGCCGCGCTCAGGTCGGGAATGCGCAGCGCGAGGTCATCGTCCTGGCGAATTTCCTTGACGGTCTTGATCGACAGGCTGGTGTCGGGATCGACGTACGCGAGCGTTTCGCGGGAATAGAGTTGCTGATAGCTGGCGGCTGCCATTACCCAGGGCGACACGCCCGTGCCGACCGACGCCAGCGACGCGTCTGCATTCGATGCCGGGCCCATGCCGGGGCCCAACCTAAGCACCAGTCCACAGGCAAACGCGCCGGCCAGGAAAGCGACGCCTAGCCATGCCGGCGCTATGCGGAGCCGCGAGCGGATGGGTGAGGAAGCCGGCGTCCCCGGAGCGTGGGGAACCACCGGGTCGTTGACGCTAATGTCGGGACTCGCGACGGTCTCGGCGGTTTTTGCTTTCGCCGCACGCGCCAGCTCTTCGATCTTCGCGCTAAGGCTAGCCGGCACTGGCGGCAGCTTCTGCGCGGCGAACGCATCGCGGTACGGCAGCCGCGATGCCTGCAACAGCGCGACGCGCTCCGCCACGTCGGGAGACGTGCGCAGTTCGCGCTCGACTTCCTCGCGTTGGTGCGGCGGCAGTTCGCCGTCCACGTAGGCCATTAGCAGGATATCGTCCGATTTCATAATAGCTGCTCCACCTCGCGGTTCGAAATACGCTTGCCGAGTGCATCCAGATCCACGCCTTCGGTCTTGCCGATCAACGCATAACTGAGTTCCGCTTGCCGCCATGTGACTACGTGCATTGTGTCAACCATCTGTGCTGCTACCGCCTGATCCGACTTCACGCCCTTCATGACGCATAGCGCGATGGGCGGTCCTTTCTCAGGCAGATAAACGATCTGCACCAGCGGCTTGTTGTTGAAATTCAAGCGACGCACGGACTTGAACGTCAGGCCGGCGCTGCTCAGGTCGGGAATACGCAGCGCGAGTTTGTCCTCACGACGAATGTCATCGACTATTTTTGATGTCGATGCCGAATTCTCGTCGGCATAAGCCAGCGTGTCGCGCGTGTAAAGCTGCTGATAGCCCACTGCCGCGGTGACCCACGGCGAAAGGCCAGAGCTTGCCATGGCGGCGCTTGCGGAACTCGGCGTACCCCGGCTGAGAAGAGGAAACGTCCCGGGCCGCAAAAAGAGGCCGCCGCAAAACGCGCCGGCGACGCACGCCGCCGCGAGCCACGTGGGAACCGCGCGCAAACGCGAGCGGACCGGTGCGGCTGCGGGGACAGCTGAGGGCAGCGGAACCGGAGGATCGTTTGCACTTGCAGCCGCGTTTTTAGCGCTATGTGCACGGGTTATTGCTTCGATCTTCCGTGTCAGCGAGTCCGGTACCGGCGGCAACTTTTGCGAAGCGAATGCCTGCTTGTAATTAACACTCGACGCTCGCAGCAACGCTACCAACTCCGCGGCTTCCGTAGACGCGCGGATGTGATCCTCAACTTCCCGGCTCTCTCCAGCGGAAAGTTCGCCGTCTACATAGGCCATCAGCATGAGGTCATCGGGTTTCATGCGATGGAGTCCTTGCGTGCGGCCGACGCCCTGGCTTTCGAATCAGGCGTGCCTAATAGCGCGCCAACCGCTTGGCGTGCGCGCGACAGGCGGCTCATGACGGTGCCGATGGGCACTTCCAGAACATCTGCCGCTTCCTGATAGCTCAAGCCCTCGACCGCGACGAGCAGCATGACAACGCGCTGCGCTTCGGGCAGCCGTTCAACGGCACTGATGATCTGGCCGTGCATGAGCTGGGTTTCAGGACCTTTGTCGACAGGGTCGGCCAGGTTTTCCAGGAAGTCATCGTCCCATTCCATGCTGGAACGCTTGCGTACGCTGCGCGCTCGCAGCTCGTTGATCCAGGTGGAATGGACGATCGAAAACATCCAGCTTAGCGGGGAAGTATCGGGCTGTAATTGATGTGCCCGTTCGAGTCCTCGCACGCAGGCCCTCTGGACGAGATCTTCTGCGTCGTGCCGATCACCGGAAATGCGAAGCGCGAACGCCCATAGTCGCGGCAGCATCTCGGGAAGCATGCCTGGTAAGTCTGCGCCGTTCATTGAACGAATGTCTCCCGTGATCCCAGTGTCTACTCAAGTGCCATTGAGCGCATGCATGTGGCTGCTGCATCGCGTTAACATCGTATTTTAGCGTGATGCGGCACATGCCGCTGGACGTCATGTCGGGGCTTGGGTGCTTCAATATCGGGCGGTGTGTGCTTGACCAACCGCAATGAACAGGGAGGCATTCGCTAGCGATTCGTGCTCGCTGTAATGCATGTAAGGTAAAAGTAATCAGGCGCTAACCATCCAGCGAATCTAGCGGTCGTTGCCTGAGAATCGAAAGTATTCTGCCCGCAGTTGATCACCGGGTCACAAGGTTGACGCAATGCGCGGTATCAAATGCCGTGCGCTTCCAACCGCGTTGCGTACCAGCGAGAAAATCGTTCGAGATACGACTCGGTGAAAGGCGAGAAAGGTCCGGGCAGATAGCCAGGGTCTTGCGTACCCTGATGGTTGATCGCAACAAGGCGAGCGTCCTGAGCATTGGTCGCTTGCCATACCTCGATCAGATCCGACAGCGTGTAGTCAACGCCCTCAACCGCATTTTCGTGAACGAGCCACTTGGTTCTGACCAGCGTTCGATCCGGTGCAAGCGGAATGAGGTACGAGATAACGGCGTGGTCGCTCATGACATGCGACCACGAGTTGTGCGTCCACAAATGGGTATCGCCGAGATCGCGGCGCGCGTTGTCGCCGAGCAGCCTGGTGCTGGCGACCTTTGTATTCATCGTTTGCGACTCGCCGTTGCCGGCAATAACCAGCCGCTGTGTTCGGAACAGAGTGGCGACGTCATCCAATCGTTCTACGGCTTCGCTCAGCAATCCCTCCTTGTGCCAGCTCGCAAGCGAAGCCGCGTTGAGCGCCCGATATTCAACGAGCGCGCGCTCTGATTCCTCACTTAAGCCGTCGGGGCAAAAGCCGAAATCTTCGGCCAGGAACGATACGGTGAGCTCCGGGTGCGTCGCGCTGCAGTGATAACACTCGCGGTTGTTTTCGATGGCCAGCTTCCAGTTGCCGTTTTCAATGATGTCCGTTTCGTAGGCAATTTTTGTGCGTGTCAGATCGAACGGTGCGAGGCGCGGTGTCATAGTCTCGTCGAGCGCCGCGATGTCCGCGGGTGCTGCGTCGTTCAGGCACACGAAGATCAACCCGCCTATCACGCGTAGTTGCACGGGCATCAGGCTGCGGCAGGTCGGATCGAAATCCTGTCCCATGTGCGCGGCGTGCTTAAGGCCGCCGTCGAGGCCGTAGGTCCACTGATGGTAGGGGCAGACGAGCATGCCCACGGAACCCTTGCCTTGCTCGCGCAGGCGCGCGCCGCGATGACGGCACACGTTTCGATATGCTCGAATAATGTCGTCATCGTCGCGAACGATGATGATCGAAGCGCGGCCGATATCGACTGCGGAGACATCGCCGGGCTCGCGCACGTCGGCGGTGACACCCACCATGATCCAGTGCTTGTGGAAGAAGATATTGACGTCATTGTCAAAGACGTCCTGCCGGCCGAACAGGGCGCCGGGCATGCCGTGACCTGAAGCCCGACTGCGAAACAATGCGCCGTGCGTAGTGCCATTGATGCTCGACATCGGCTGGTCCTTCTCAGATTCCCTACGTTGCCAGGCGCGACTTGAGTCGCGGAGTGAACGGAGTATCAGTAGGCCAATTCGAAGCGTCAACGCGCTTTATTTTCTCGCTCGCATAACAAGAAGTAATGGCAGAGCGAGTCGCCAAAGCCTGCCGAAACACCTTTGCTTTACGCCACCGGTTCCTCACGAAGCCATTCGATGACGGCATCCACCGCCGGCGTGGCGGCGTGTCCGTGCGGCACGACGGCGTAGTACGCGTCGGTCATTTTCACGCAGGCCTCGCCAAGCGGCACCAGCCGTCCCGATGTCAACATGTCGCCCAACATCCGCCGCCAGCCGAGCACGATGCCCTGGCCCTGCAACGCGGCGTGAATGGCGTCGGTGTAGAGGCTGCAACGCAGCGCATAGTTCAAGCGGTGGCGCTTGATGCCCACCGCGTCGAACCAGTCTTCCCAGCCCATCCAGCCTTCCGAAGTCGAGTCGTAGGCAATGAGCGGGGCATCGCTCAAGTCCTGCGGCGACTGAAGTTCGCCATGCGCTTCAAGCCATGATGGCGAGCAGACGGGCACCACCTCCTCATTGAAGAGCAGCGTTGAGTGACCGTCGCGCCAGTTTCCCGAGCCATAGCGAATCGCAATATCCACTTCGTTATGGCGCAGGTCCGCGGTGAACATCTGCGTGGTGAGGCGTAGCTTGAGTTGCGGCTGCGAGCGCTTGAGCAGCGGCAGCCTGGGCAAGATGCGGAATTGCGAAAACGCAGCGGTCGCCAGGATCGCGAACTCCTGTTCCCGTGTGTTGCTGCTGAGACTGTCGAAGGTGCCCGCGATCTTCTGGAGCGATTCCGACGTGACGAAAAAGAGGGCTTCACCTTCTTTCGTGAGCGCGATCGAGCGATGCAGCCGATGAAACAACTGCAGCTTCATGGCGTCTTCCAGAAAGCGGATTTGCCGGCTGACAGCGGCCTGCGTGACGCCGAGTTCGTCGGCTGCTAGCGTGAAACTCTTGAGCCGCGCAACGGCTTCAAAGTCGACCAATGCATTTAGCGAAGGAATCAGGCGACGGTATCCTTTCATTTCTCGCGCTTCCAGTTTTCTTCGAGGACCCGCTTGAGTTGCTCGCATGTTGCTCGCATGGCAACGTGCGTCCGGATGGCTGGCATTCATATTACCTGTTGTTATGCGAGCGTGAAAATAAAGTGCGTTGACCGCGCAGTTTTGCCTACCGATACTCGCCGCGAGGTCGCTGCTCTGACCCTGTTGTCCGATAAAGGACCGCCCGGATAGACCAAGCCGGCGTGCATCCTGATCCCACGCGTTGACACCCTGAGGAGAAGCTCAAGCATGAAGCCGTTCGACGATCAAGGGGACTCGTTTGACCTGCCGTTGCATAAGAATCCGGATCGCCAGCTAAGTGAGTTAAGTCAAGTAAGCCGCCGTAAGTTTCTGCAAGGCGCTGCGGCGCTGGGTGCAAGCGCGGGGCTTGGCCTGATCGTCCCGGCTAGCGCGCTCGCCGCGCCGCAGCCTAAGCGTGGAGGTTTGCTCAAACTCGGCATGGGCGGCGGCAATACGACAGACTCGATCGATCCAACACTGCTGCCGGATTGGGTACCGCTCAACCAGGCATACATGCTCATGAACGGCCTGGTCGAGATCGATGCAAAGATGCACGCGCAGCCCGAACTGCTCGAAAGCTGGGAAGCGAAACCCGGTGCGGCGGAATGGATTCTCAAGGTACGCAAGGGCGTGGTGTTTCACAACGGCAAGACGCTCGATGCAGACGACGTGATCTATTCGATCAACCTGCATCGCGGCGATGCGTCGAAGTCGGCGATCAAGTCGAGTCTCGCGGATGTGACCGAGATCACAAAGATTGATCCGCTACAGCTTTCGATGAAGTTGAAAAGCGGCAATGCGGACCTGCCTTACCTGCTGTCCGACTATCACTTGCTGGTGGTGCCGAACGGCTTCAAGGACTGGAGTCATCCAATAGGCACCGGTCCCTTTGTATTCGGCGAGTTCACGCCGGGCGTACGGTCGCTCTTCAAGCGCAATCCGCACTACTGGAAGACCGATGGTCCTTATGTGGATGCAGTCGAACTGATCGTGATCAACGACGCGACGGCGCGCACGAACGCGCTGATCTCGGGCCAGGTTCACGCGATCAACCGGGTCGACTTCAAGACCGTCGACCTGCTCAAGCGGAGCCCGGCTGTCAATATCGTGCGCTCGTCCGGTGGCCAGCACTTTACGTTCTTGATGGATTGCGCCGCATCGCCATTCGCCGACAACAACGTGCGGCTCGCGGTCAAATACGGTATTGATCGCCAGAAGCAATTGACGACCATCCTGCGCGGGTACGGGTCCATCGGCAACGACCATCCGATTCCGAAGACCGATCGTTTTTATGCCGCAGATCTGCCGCAGCATACGTACGACCTGGACAAGTCGAAGTTCTATCTGAAGAAGGCCGGCTTGTCGGAACTGAAGATCGAGTTGTCGACGTCCGACGCTGCCTTCGCCGGTGCAGTCGATTCGGCTGCGCTGTTCCAGGGCGAGTGCGCGCCTGCGGGCATTCAGCTCTCTATCCGCCGTCAGCCCGCCGACAGTTACTGGGACAAGGTGTGGATGCAGGCACCGTTTTGCATGGGCTATTGGGGTGGTCGGCCGACGGCGGACCAGATGCTCTCGACCGCGTACAAGTCCGACGCGAAATGGAACGACACGCACTGGCGCGATCCGAAATTCGACGCATTGCTGCTGCAAGCACGCGCGATGCTCGACGACACCAAGCGCCGCGAGTTGTACCGCGAGATGCAGCTTATGGTGAGCGATGACGGCGGCGCGATGATTCCGCTTTTCGCCGACTATATCGATGCAACCAGCAGCAAGCTTCAAGGCGCCACGCCGCATCCGCTGTTTAACTTCATGGGCGGCCGGCTCGCGGAACACGTCTGGCTGGAGTCGTAATGAAGCGGCTTGTCTTGCAGCGGGTGCTGGCGGGTGTGTTGACGCTGTGGCTGGTTTCGGTGCTGATCTTCGTGGGCACAGAGCTCCTTCCCGGGGACGTGGCTTCTGCCATCCTCGGTCAGTCGGCGACGCCGGAAACGGTCGCGGCGCTACGGGCATCGCTCGGTCTTGACCACCCGGCGCTGCAACGCTACGGGCTATGGTTGCTGCATTTCCTCCAGGGGGACCTTGGGACGTCGCTGACGAACGGGCGTCCGGTCAGTGAGGACTTACTGCCGCGGCTGTACAACACGCTGTTTCTCGCAAGCTATGCGGCGCTTGTTGCGGTGCCGCTGTCGGTACTCGTCGGCATCGCGTCTGCGATATGGCAAGACAGTCTCTTCGATCGCGCGGCGAGCGTGCTGTCGCTTGCAAGCGTATCGATGCCTGAGTTTTTCGTCGGTTATGTGCTGCTGCTTTTGCTCGCGGTCAAGTTTCCCGTGCTGCCCAGTCTGGCCGCCGTGTCGCCCGACATGGCGTTCTCCGAGCGACTCTACGCGACCACGTTGCCAACGCTGACCCTGCTGTTCGTTGTAGCCGCCCACATGCTGCGCACCACGCGTGCGTCCGTACTTGCCGTGATGGGCAGCGCCTATACCGAAACAGCCATTCTCAAGGGCTTGCCCAAGTCATGGATCGTAGTGCGTCACGCGCTGCCCAATGCGCTCGCGCCGATCATCAACGCGGTGTCGTTCAACCTGGCGTACCTGATCGTTGGCGTCATCATGGTCGAGGTCGTGTTCGTCTATCCGGGTGTCGGGCAGTTGATGGTGGATGCGGTATCGAAGCGTGACCTGCCGGTGGTGCAGGCTTGCGGGATGCTTTTTGCTACGGCTTATGTCGGGCTGAATACCGTGTCCGACGTGCTCGCTGTCTGGGCAAATCCGCGCTTGCGGCATGCGAGGTAAGAGGCAATGAGATTGTTTGGCAAGGAAGTGCCGTTAAGCGCGGCGATCGGGATGTTGCTTGTTGCGGTCATTGCAGTGACGTCGTTGTGCGCGTCGTTGATCGCGCCGCACGGCGAAACTGAAACGGTCGGAGACGTATGGATGATGCCCGGTGCCGGCCACTGGCTCGGCACCGACAGCATCGGGCGTGACATGTTTTCGCGTCTGTTATACGGCGGTCGTACAACGCTCGGCTTGGCGCTCGCGATCACACTGCTGTCCTTTTCGCTCGGCATTGTCACGGGGTTCGCGGCCGCAGTGCTGGGACGTAAGGTGGACCAAGTGCTGTCGAGGATCGTGGACACCCTCATGGCGATGCCCGTCCTGATCTTCGCGCTGATGATCCTGTCGGTGCTGGGTACGTCGACGCCGGTGCTGATCGGCACGATCGCGATTCTCGATTCAACGCGCGTATTCCGGCTCGCACGGCTCGTGGCACAGGGCATCGCCGTACAGGAATATGTGGAGGCGGCGCGGCTGCGCGGAGAAGGGCTCGCGTGGATCATCCGTCGCGAAATCCTGCCGAATGCGGTGCCACCTTTGCTGGCCGAATTCGGCATGCGCTTCGGGTTCACGATCCTGTTTGTGGCGGGCCTGAGCTTCCTCGGGCTGGGTATCCAGCCTCCCTTTGCCGACTGGGGCGGCATGGTCCGCGACAACGCGCAGGTGATCAATTTCGGCGGCATCGCGCCGCTCGTGCCGGCCGCGGCGATTGCGTTGCTGACGATTGGCATCAACCTGATCGTCGACTGGTTGTTGTCCGTGCGGGCTGTCGGGCAGGCGGGAGTGATCGCATGAACCCAATCTTGAGAATGCGCGCGTTGAGGGTCGAGGCGCCCAACGGTCAGGTACTGGTCGACAACGTCGATATCACGCTTGCACAAGGAGAAGTGCTTGGGCTGATCGGCGAATCCGGCGCGGGCAAATCGACGATCGGCCTCGCCGCGCTCGGTTATGCGCGCGGCCGCTGCCGGATCACAGGTGGCGAAGTGTGGCTCTCCGGCGAGAACATCCTGGGCGCAACGCCGCAACGGCAACGTGCACTGCGTGCGACCAAGGTGGCTTATGTCGCCCAGAGCGCGGCCGCTGCATTCAACCCGGCGTTGACCATTGGCGAGCAGGTCTGCGAAGGGCCGGTACGACACGGATTGATGGGCCGCGACGAAGCGCGAGCCTGGGCGCGCGAGTTGTTCGCGTCACTCGACCTTCCAGATCCGGATACGTTTGGGCGGCGTTATCCGCATCAGGTCTCCGGCGGGCAGTTGCAACGGGCGATGGTGGCTATGGCGATGTCTTGCAAGCCATCAATCCTTGTGCTGGATGAGCCGACTACGGCGCTTGATGTGACCACGCAGATCGAAGTGCTGGTCGTGCTGCGCAGGATCGTGCGTGAGTTCGGCGCGGCCGCGCTCTACATCACGCACGATCTGGCGGTCGTCGCACAGGTCGCCGACCGGATCATGGTGTTGCGTGGCGGCCGAATGGTGGAAGAGGGCACGACGGACGCGGTGCTGAACGCGCCGCGTGAAGAATACACCCGGCGTCTGGTTGCTGAACGCAGTGCGGCTGACACCTTGCGAGCCAGTCCTCCGCATGTGACGGAGCCACTGCTTCATATCGAAGGATTGAACGCGGGTTATCACGGCAAGGCGATCGTTCGCAATATCGCCGTGCAGGTTGCACACGGTGAAACATTGGCGCTCGTTGGCGAGTCGGGTAGTGGCAAGAGCACGGTCGCGCGAGCGATAGTCGGTCTGATCGAGCAGCAGAGCGGTACGCTGCGGTTCGACGGCGAGCCCTTGCCTCATAGGCTGGTTGAGCGTTCGCGTGAGCTGAAGCGGCGTATCCAACTCGTCTACCAGTCGCCTGACGTCGCCCTCAATCCGATGCATACCGTCAGCGAAATCGTCGGGCGTCCGGTTGAATTTTACTTCGGTATCCATAAAGACAAAGTGCGTGAGCGCGTACTGGAGTTGCTACGCCTGACAGAGTTGCCGGAAACGTTCATTGACCGGAAGCCGGCCGAGCTGTCCGGTGGTCAGAAACAGCGCGTTTGCATTGCGCGGGCGCTGGCGGCGCAACCTGACCTGATGATTTGCGACGAGGTCACGTCCGCCCTCGATCCTTTGGTCGCCGATGGCATTCTTTCGTTGCTCGAGTCGCTGCAAAAACGCATCGGGCTGTCATACCTGTTCATCACCCACGATCTAGGCACGGTAAGGCGCATTGCGCAGCGCGTGGCGGTGATGCTGCAGGGCGAGATCATTGCGCAGGGCGCTACGGCTGACGTGTTTAACGCGCCGACTCATGCCTATACGAAACGGCTGTTGTCGTCGGTGCCCGAGTTGCGGATCGGATGGCTCGACGAAAACCTCTTGCAGAGCGCGCGGCCGGCTGTATCGAACACGCTCACGGGAGAGTTGAAGTATGCAGCGCAACAATGAGCAGGCGGCGCACGTGCGCGTGATCGAGCACGTCTGGATTCCGCTCGCTGACGGCACGCGTCTCGCGGCCCGTATCTGGCTGCCGGATGATGCCGCGACCGATGTGTCCCCGGTGCCTGCGATCCTCGAATACATTCCGTATCGCAAGCGCGACGGCACCCGTTCGCGCGACGAACCGATGCATCACTACTTCGCATCGAACGGATTCGCGGCGGTGCGCGTCGATATGCGTGGCAGCGGCGAGTCCGACGGTCTAATGGCCGATGAATACGTGCTGCAGGAGCAGGGCGACGGGTTGGAGGTGATTGAATGGATCGCCCGGCAATCGTGGTGCAGCGGCGCGGTCGGTTTGATGGGGAAATCGTGGGGAGGCTTTAACGCGCTGCAGATCGCAGCACGCAGGCCGCCGGCGCTTAAAGCGATCATCACGGTCTATTCAACCGACGACCGTTACGCGGACGACATTCATTACAAAGGCGGCTGCCTGCTCAACGACAACCTGTGGTGGGGCAGCATCATGCTCGCCTATCAGGGACGCCCGCCTGACCCATTGCTGTACGGCGACGAATGGCGCTCCGCGTGGCTCGAACGCCTCGACAAGCTGCCGTTCTTTCCAGCGTTATGGATGGAGCATCAGCATCGCGACGACTACTGGCGGCATGGTTCGATATGCGAGGACTGGTCATCGATCCAGTGCCCGGTGTTCGCCGTCGGCGGCTGGGCCGACAGCTATACGAATGCCGTGTTCCGCTTGATGGCGGGCTTGCAGGTGCCACGGCAAGGCCTGATCGGACCGTGGGCACATATCTATCCGCACGATGGCGTACCGGGGCCGGCAGTCGGTTTCCTGCAGGAAGCCGTGGAGTGGTGGAACCGTTGGCTGCGTCCTGACTATAAGGATGGTCCACGCGAGACGCCGGAGCGTCCGGCAATGCGAGTGTGGATGGAGAGCGCTCGTGCTCCGAAGACCACCTATGCTACGACGCCGGGAAAATGGATCTCGGAGGCCGCATGGCCAAGCTCCTCTGTCACCATGCAGCCGCTCTATCTTGGCAATGGGACCTTGACACGCACTGCGCCCGACACGGCAACCACGGTGCTGGTTCACACGCCTCAGGGTCACGGTGTGGCGGCCGGCGAATGGATGGGTACCGGCGTTGCAGGCGAGTCACCCGCCGATCAGCGCATCGACGATGGTCTCGCCCAAGTGTTCGACAGTGCGCCACTAACTGAACCCTTGGCGCTGCTCGGCATGCCGGAACTCGAGATCGATGTATCGAGTGACCGTCCCGTTGCTTACTTGTGCGCAAGGCTTTCCGAGGTGATGCACGACGGCGCAGCAACGCGTGTTTCTTATGGCGTATTCAACCTGACGCATCGTGACGGTTCTGCTGAACCCGTAGCTTTGACACCGGGCGAAACGGTTCGCGTACGACTGACGCTTGATGCGTGCGCGCACGAATTTGGCGTCGGCAATCGGGTCAGGTTGTCATTGTCGACCACCTATTGGCCGCTGATCTGGCCCGCGCCGGAAGACGCGACGATTGAGGTAACACTCGGCACTACGGCGCTTCATCTGCCAGTGCGCGAGACTAAAGGCGCTGAGCCGCCGGTCGAATTTCACGTTCCCGAACGAGGTCCTGCGGCGCCCACCGAGCAAGTGCGCTGCGGCACTATGACGCGGACTTCGTCCTACGACCTGACCACGGGCGAGTGGACGTATGTTACTGAGGGTATCGGCGGGCTATTTGGCGAAGGCGTGCAGCGGTTTACAGAAATCGATACAACCGTCGAGCACAACCTGAAGCGCGCTTTGAAAATCCAGGGTGACGATCCGCTTAGCGCGCGCTATACGCTGACGCAATCGCTGCGCATGGGACGAGAAGGCTGGGATATCCAGGTGCGCAGCGAAGTACATATGTCCGCAGACAAGGAGCGCTTCTATCTTAAGGGTTCGTTGCAGGCGGAGGAGAACGGCGAGAAGGTGCGCGAGCGAAGCTGGGATGAAACTATCCCGCGCCTGTTGCTTTAGTTGAGTCAAAGAGGGGCAAAGTTCTTGACCAAGTCCGTTAGAGATTTCTAACGGAACGGTTAGCCTGATCTCGCCAACCCCTCAATTCCCGAGGGCTGGCTTCGCTCGCCGTTTCGCAGGCCGTGGTTTGGGTGGCACGCGGGACGGGAGTTCTGACAGACGCATCAGATGGCGCAACGCCATCATGGCGCCGATCGCCTCAAGCACTCCGGCGGGTACCCACATGATGAGTCCACCCAGGCTCTGGTCGAGCGTCGCAGGAACCGACGTGAACGCACGGCCGCAAAGCGAAAAGATCGGATAGAGGTCGTGCGTCGAGAAGGTAATGATCGCGCCGACGAGAATCTGGGGGGTCATGGTGATGACCGGCGACAACACCCGCAAGCCAGGCCGGGTACGACTCGGTGGATGCGGCCGATGATCGAGCAGCATCCACCAATACAGCAGCCCGCTCACCGCAACCGACCAGTTCATGAACGTGTAGATGCGCCAGTCCAGCATGGCAACAAACTGCACCGATGGAATCAGCCAGAAGACAACCGAGATGACAAACGCTGCCGAGATGAAGGCCGGATTCAGCACGACGGCCGCAAGCACACGCGCCGGCTTGCGGTATTGCCAACGTCGCAGCGCACTGCGCCAACGCAATGGCAGGCCGCCCCGGAGTGCACTGCCCGGATAAGACGCCATCATGATGAGCGGAGCGAGATGGTGCAGCACCAGATGCTGGAGCCGATGTACAAAAAACTCATGCTCGGCGTAATAGTCGAGTCGTGTATGAAGTGCTATGTAGAAGAGCGTCAGGCCAACCCAAAACGCGATGCGCCGGGCAATGCTGATACGAATGTGCCGCGACCCTCGCGCATACAGCGCTGCCGTGATAACGAAAACTGCCACGAGCCCGAAAGAAGGTTCCCATGGGACGAGCAGGTTGAGCAGAGACATGGCAGATCGGAGTTTGTAAGGGAGGCTAGACGCGTCCGCGCCTCAGCGACCCGCATGGTAGCAGGAGGGTAAGAGGCTTGCTGTCGTCACGAACTGCGATGCGCCTTCTTCGATGACGCCCGCATTTCATCGATGAAAAACTGCAAGCCGCCCAGTTGCTGGGCGAAGTAACCTCCGCTTGCCATCGATTCAGGCGCGCGTCGATCTCCGGTCGGGAGATACTGCGCCGAGAAGTCGGCCGTGCGAAACACGATGTCCCAGATCGGGAAAACGGCGCCGTAATTGCATGAGTTACGGCCCGCAGCCCGCAGTCCATGATGCAGACGGTGAAAACGCGGTGAGACGAGCAACCTGTCGCCCAGCCAGCCAAACGACAGGCGGATGTTGGCGTGACTCAGGCTTTCGACGAAACGCATGAACAGGAACAGCAGCGGAAATTGCAGCGGTGGAATGCCGATTGCCAGACCGACCACGCCAAACCAGATAGCCGCAATGAGATCGTCCAGCAGGTGATTACGGTCGTCGGACCAGAAGCTCATCTGCCGTTGCGCGTGGTGCAGCGCATGCAACGCATACCAGCCGCGCCACGAATGCGAGAGGCGATGCCGCCAGTAGTCCGCGCAATCGAGAATCAGGGCGTACGCGAAGAACGTGATGATCGGATGTCCGAGCAGCGCCGGCACAACCGTCTCCAGCGTTGGCGGAATATAGCCGTGGGCGACCACAAAACCGTTCACCCACACCTGTACCTGATAGAACAGCAGGAAGCTGACGACGGGCAATAGACCGACGCGATTGAGCACCGTATAGAACGCGTCCGTTACCACTGTTTTTCGATCTTTCCAGTGTTCGATCGGGAACAGCGCTTCCAGCGGCCAGCAGACGGCATAGGTGACGATGACCGCGAACAACCCATACACGCACACGAGTACCCAGTCGAAAGACAGCTCCTCCCACTGCATCCAGCCGAAGTGATAAAGCAACGGCAGGACAAGGTATTGATCGATTTCGCCGGCAAGGGCGTTAAACAATCTGTCGAGGAATATCAGCATGGCGTTCTTTACAAGGTTTCCGCGGTGATCGGGCCCTTACGGCTCAACTCGGAACTAAGGAAAATGCCATGCGGCGAGCGTCCCACATCAATGGTTTCGTAAGCGCCGCTTTTGGGGTCCAGCACGGCGACCTGTTCACGAAAGCGCAACGTAACCCATAGCTTGCCATCCGGCGCGACGCCGATGTCGTCCGGTCCGGCGGCGTGGAACGGATACGTGCGTTGTATGGCGAGGGAGGTGGGATCCATGGCGACCAGGGATCCGCCGATGCGGTTCGACACGTAGAGCGTGCTGCCGTCCGGTGAAAGGAAAATGTTGTGCGGGCCGACCCCCGTCTTGACTCGACGCAACACGTCACCGGTGACCGGGTCGACCTCCGCGACGTGATCGCTTCCCATGACGCAGACGAGTACTTTACCGTTGTGCCATAGCACGCCAGCCGGCGTTGAACCTACCTTCGACTTCCAGCGGATTGCCATGGTGGTCAGGTCGAACGAAACGAGCGTTCCCGAGCCTTGCATGGAGTTAAAGCTCCAGCGGGAATCCGGCGAGAAATCGAGGTGGCTCGGCATGGAGCCGGGCGAGAAACGCTTGGCGAGGCTCAGGTCCTCAGCGTGATAGACATCGACATAGTCGAGGCGAAGCGCATTCACCACGAGGTAACGATGATCCGGCGTAAAGCCAAGTTGGTAGGGATCGGCAATGACCTTATGACCAAGCGCGGTACCCGTATGTGGATCGACGATGAACAGCGCATTGCCGCTGGCGTCGGCTATATAAAGCTTGTTGCGGTCCTGCGAAAGCGCCCAATGACTCGGCTCGCGCAGCGTAGGTAAGGTACGAACGACTTTGCGCGTCGCCATGTCGATGACCGAGACACTGGCTTCGCCGGAATTCATCACGATGGCCAGCGGCGATGTGGCGGCGTTAGCGATTTCAGACTGAAGAGCCATAAATGGCGACAGACTCAAGCTCAGGGGAACAGCAAGGCCGCGGCCGAGCAGTGCGCGACGTGAAAGCTTCATGGGAGTGTGCATTTCGGAATTCAGCTTTCTATTTTACGGAGAGGGCACCGGCGCGGTCAGGTGGAATGATGTACGGAGGAAGATCGGCAAACTAATGACACCTCAGATACTTTCAGTTCCGCAATCGGACGCGTGGATTCAGGCGAATGATGCGTGATTGTCGCATTTTTGCTTAAAACCATACTGCGCCGGATAGGTTGCTGACGCAGTCCTTGTTCGCGGTCGTCGTCTGGTGCAGGAGCCGAACGAACGAGCGGGCACCGGGGCGCCCGCATCCCGTTTATCAATCTCGGCCGGCAATGAAATTGCACCTACCTGTGCGGTGCCGACAAAGGTCTGCTTAGCGGCTTTCGATCAGCCCGGACCAGCCCGGCCGATACCGTGCCTCTGATGTATGCGCGACGGCTTTGGCCTGATCGAGCGCCTTCGCGAAGCTCTTGCGGATCTTGCTCTCCGCAACGCGCGGGCGCAGGAAGTCGGCCCACAGAAATTCGCTGAACGGCGTCGCGTCGTTTGCAAAGCCACCCACCCTAGTAGTTCGCCAGCGAGACTTCTATACGGATCGTCCGCCAGTCCGGTCACCATCTTGGGGAGATGTTCGTAGTCGTATCGCGAGCCGTCTGCGCCGAACGGATGCACCCACTGGTTGTGCTCCATCATGCGCCAAAAGATTGCCTCGTCCAGCCACGAGAGGTCCTTGAGCATCGCCACCTTCACTTCCTTCGCCCCCTCTTCAAGCAACGCCAGCCCCAGATGATGATCCACGATGTAGTAGAGCTTCTCCGGGCCGAGCACTGCGGGGAAACCAGTGTGAAGCAATGGCTTCGCTGCGCGCCTTCTTGCCAAGCGTCCTCCAGTGCTCGCGCTTCTCGATGACTTCGCGATAACCCACCGTCATCTGTGTGGGCCGCAATGCGGTGAGCTTCGCGTGGATCAGGCATGTTCGCCTCATAGATTTTATCTGCCGCAACGATAGCGCGGTTCAATCAAGCCGACAATTGTGTAGGTGGCGTGGGCGAAGGGCAGCGTCAGCGGCGGGGCGTTCACGCAAGATCAAGCGATAGAGAATGTAAGGTGCTTTGCCAAGGTCATGGCTTTGGTCGCCGTAATCAATCGGTTTCACAAAACATTATAAATTATTACTTTAATTCGGAATGCGAATCAAGAAATCGAAACAATGTGATTTCGCGCTTCAACATGGGTGCGAACCCAGCGAGCGACTTGCGGTAATGGGTGAGAATAATCGGGAAAGCGAATTTTTCACAGGCCGTTGGGGCCTGCACTCGGCGGCAGAAAACGCAATCTTCGTTTGATCAACGACGAACTCAGACTTACGCCGGACCGCCCACGGCGAGTCCGCTTCTTCTGTTTCCTGAACGATGCAGACTGGGCGTCACGTGTGAAGGCAAGGGGGCTTTTTCGTGGCGGACTTTGTGGCGTTGTTCCCACGCGGTGTATCGGCTGAGTGCCGCGTCGAACTCGATCAGGTAGTCGTGATCCTTGACCGCGCCTAATTCGTTTTCTTCGCGTAATTCAACTGCCATGAGCCATGCCCGTCGCCCGAATTCAGCGCAATGCCCTTTGATATAGGCGGCGAACTCGTCAACATTTGTGCAACGATCGTCCGTCTGGATTCGCTCGGCGTGATGCGTTTGGTCGGCGCTGAAGGCCCGCAGATAAGATGCCTTTCCAGCGTCGAGATCACGCCATTCGGTGTCATTGGGGAATGCAAAAGGCGGTATCTCTATGTCGCCCAACTGCACGTGCCGCTGCTCGGAGAGGTCCCTGCGTTCTGCCCGGTCGATGGTCACCTGACAGCGGTGGGCGAACTCTTCCAGGGTGATGGCCGCTGCCAATGCGGTATGACGACCGGCATGAACACGCTCGGTGGCGTTGCGCGTCGAGTTGCGCTTGCGAGCAACCGTATTGCAAGCCACGTTGACGACCGCGCTGAAAACTCCAGCGCCCAAGGCGACGGCTAACCAAGGCGACATAGTGCTCTCGCTAGATTTGACCGGCGTGTTTTAAGCCGATCTTTACAGATGCCCATGCGTAACGAGACGACTCCCTGCGCGCGGTGCAAACCCGGTCACATCGGAAGCAGCCCAGGCAATTTAATCATTTTGCTATGACCCATGTCACCTTATTTCATGCATGACGCGTGCAGTGTTGTGAAGTTTTGACACAGTGGAAACCCGCTCGTGCGACCAAGTCAATGGGCTCAGGGGGGAGGCGCCGAATCCGCCAGGCAGACGTCAAGGAGCAGACGGGTTTTTCTGTTCACGCCCTCTTTAATTTTGGCATTGGGTCCGCTTCGCCAGCCTTAAGACGTTCGAGCCGCTCGCTAGCGGCAGCGAGCACGCCCAACGGAGCGTTGTGAAGTTGGGCATCGTGCACGCAGACGACGCTGGCGACCTGCTCACAGCTTGCGTCGTCCAGTTTCCAGACACCCGTGGCGTGACCTTGCGCGAACGCGGCGTTAATCGCACTTTCGCTTTGCAGCCACGCCTCGCGCGTGATTTGTCCGTATCCCGCCTCGGCGACGTACGCCGTCAGGATCAGGACTTCTGCCAAGGATTGGGTTCCGGCCATCCATCCGGCGCCGTCGCGCAGCGCTTGCAGTGCGCAATGCGCGTGCAATGAAAGGGTGTCCGCGTCCGTCTTGGGCATCGGGAGAAGCTGCATTTTCGACAGGCGGACACGCGTTGCTTGCGCGCTGCGGTTAAACGGTAGGGTACGGGCCATGGAGTCGTCGCGAGAGTTGTCCACGGGTTAACGTACAGGTCGCCGTTATTCTGAAGGGGTGGCAGCTCGTCGATTTTGTTCAAATTGTTCTATTACGCCGATTGCCGCCCTGCATTGCTCCAAATCCAGCAAATTGATGTGGCAAGCTCTGGGTTCGATCTTCAGTTCCCCCGCCAGCCACTTATAGCCCTTTGATCTTGCCTCGAAGATGCTGACGCCGTCGCGCCTGGCCTTGGCTTCCGCCATCGGTTCGAGTGCGGCGTGAAGTTTTGCTTTCCATTCCCGCAATTCGGCATTCGCCAGCCGGCCGAGCGGGAGGTTGCGCGTACTGCGTGCGAATATCCCGATCCAGGCTTCGCACGGTCCGCATAGCCACAGCGGCCCGTGTCCGTCCTGATAAGGGTAAGCGGCCTCTCCGGGGCGCACGAGTGTGGCCTTTGCGCCGCAATAGTCGCAATTCGGATGGGGTAGGGCTTGAACCGGACGGCCGACTCGCATGAATTAGAGGTTGCCTGATAAAACACGGAATATAGCAAAAGCCTGTTCGTACATGACGAGATAGGGGTCGAAGTGGCTGGAATGTCGGCGCGAGCCGGGATTGCGTTTCTTTACGGCGGCCGCGAGAAGTTTTAACGCCTGGGTGAAGCCGCGTCCGCGATTGAAGCCAACAACGAGGAAGCTGAACATTCGATCACGAGTGCCGCAATGGTAGCCGGGGCGGAGTTACGCACTCGGACTTCCATGAATTCTTACAAGCGGAAAGAAATCCGGCTGACGTAGTGACATGAATTGCCTTGCGGCATCGAACCGGCAGAACAGCGGGAACGATGGCGCAAAGAGCGGGTGTTTGGCTCAGACCACCTCGATCACAATATCAATGTTGCCGCGTAAAGCTTTGGAATAAGGACAGGTCTGGTGAGCGGCATCAGCGAGAGACTGGGCGACTTCGGGGTCCAGCCCGGGAAGGCTGACATTCAACCGTGCCTGAAGGAAATAGGCGCCCGCAGTCGTACCCAGATCCACTTCGGCGTCGACTGCCGTGTCCGCTGGCAGGGCAATCTTCAATTTGGCCGCAGCAATACCCATTGCGCCGATAAAGCAGGCAGACCAGCCGGCAGCGAGCAGTTGCTCGGGGTTAGTGCCGGCGACCTTGCTCCCAGGCGCGGAAAGCGCGACGTCCAGGCGGCCGTCGTCGCTGTGGGACATGCCATCACGGCCGCCCGTGGTGTGGGTCTTGCCGGTGTAAAGGACTTTTTCAAGCTGTGCCATGGTTGACTCCTTATCTGGTCCTATTGAGCGCCGATGTTCCTTCGGAACCTCAGTGCAGATTTATTGCACTATGTTGTACTAACTGAAATAGCTCAACGATGAACACGAACTCACATACCTCCCCTATATAACGTGCTGTCAAGGTAAGCGAGCTGTCCGTCCCGCTTCGCTTCAACCAGTTCCTGACGAATTTGCGAGCGGGTCTTGGGGGTGATGTCGTTCGGGGCCGCTGACCCATGTTGTGTCTGAACGTCGCTGATCCCGTTTCCGCCCACGCTAACCGTACCGGCTGCATGAGCCCATCCTGAGACTGCGCAGACAGCCAAAGCCAAGCTAATCATCGAGCGTTTCATATAACTCTCCTGAGAAGGTTTGATCAGTGCCGGCGAATCCGGCGTTGATGCATTAGAACCTCCGCAGGTATCCGGTTTGTGTCTCTAGAACCGGGGAAATCCAGTGTTTTGTATCGATGCCACTCCCGGATACCTTGCGATACAAATCTGCCGGGTGACGCTTGAAGAGGCGCGGTCGCACTTCTCTCGCATTCCATGGTCGCGTCCCATGCGATGGCTGAGAATGTCTACCCAGTGCTTGGAGGCGGCCCAATATAAGAAAGACAACGCTAAAAACAAAAAAGGTCTTGATCCATCGGAGCACGAACTCCGATGGATCAAGACCTTGCAGTGGTCCCGTTATTTCGGGCAGAAAGATAGATTGTTTCTCTGTCGATTTCGCCTCGAAGGCAGCGGCCGACAGATCGCCCAAAGTCGGTGCGGGCGAAAGGGTTATAGAGCAATGCGTTGGTTAAAAATTCACGAATTGTTTCTGGATGAGCGCCGAGTTTTTGAATAGCAATACCACGTGAAGTTGACCGGAGACGCCGCCGACGTAATCCCATCGGCTCAGGTCACCCGCGGCGCTGGTGGCGAACGGACTTCCAAGCTTCTCGAATACTTGCGTCGCTGAAGTCCCGACTGGAAACCGTTGATCGAGGCTTTCATGCGTCCACCCACGTACATGTACTTCATCATAGGAGTACATGGGTGTGACGCAGCCACCCAGTCCTGCTAAGCACGCCGCGCTCACCGCCAAAATAGCAAAGGCTTTCATGTTGTTCTCACTTGAATTTGGATGTGTTCACAATCGCATGTGCAGGGTTGCAAGGCGATCGGACACATCTCAATCCTTCGTGGCAGCGGCGAATTGCTGCAACATGGCGTTACGCTTGCATGACTGAGTTGGTGGGGCATGGTCGTCATCAAGGTGATAGCAATCGGCCTTAGGCCGACTGCTATCTATCTCGTGCAGGCACTTGCCGGCCCTACTTGAGCTTAAGGACATGCTTAAGGATGCGCATAGATCGGGCCTAAGCCAATCACGTCCGAATCCGTCCCGCGTGAACCTGCCGCGGCTGTGCCGCTTGTCGACGGACCATACGATTTTGCTGACACGCCGTTCGCGGCGTCGATCCGCGCTTGCGCCGCTTCAATGTTCTTTGGATATTGCGTCTGATCGCTAGCCGGGTTATAGCCCGCCTTTTCCAGTTGGATGAGTTGGGCACGTACATCGGCCCGGGTGAGCGGTTCGTTCGATTGAGCGAACGATACGGCTGGGATGGCAACAACAGCGGCAATGATCAGCGATCGAACGAGTTTCATAATTGCTTCCTTTAGAGAGTGTGTTTCGGCAAACACCGGTTGCGTATCAAGTGGTTGAAGCTGAATCCGAGTCGGGCTTAATCTGGACTAGATTCGAATGCGCCGTGATGCAGGGCTGGCGTGAATGTATTAGAGCGCGGGGACGTATCTGGCTTGTGTCCGGCAGGCACCTCGGGTGAAACGTTGTGTGTCCATGCGCGTCACAGATACATTGCGATACAAACGATCCGGCGCGCGCTGCTGCGACAGCTCCCGGGTATGTATCCTGCGATACCCCACTCCTTTGCGTCATGTCATTTCATACATAGACTTGTTGCTCTCCCAAGGATGGGTGACGCGATGGGATCCGGATATTGTTTGTTCACGCGGCCGGACTGACAGGTTGCGACGACCCACATCAATTTCTGGAGACACGCATGACATCCGCCAACGCATCGTCTTTTACATCCCAGCCGTTGATATTCCAGCCGCCGAATGGGCCGGCGCGTCACGGCACATTTGACGCCCGGGATTGGGAAATACTCAGTCGCTACTGGCACCCGGTTGCCTTCTCGTCCGATGTAAAGGAAACCCCGATCAGCGCAACGTTGCTGGACGAACCGCTGGTCGTGTTCCGCTCCAATGGTGCGGTTGTGGCGGCAAGCGACATTTGCCCTCATCGCGGAGCGCCGCTTAGCAAAGGATGGGTCGAAGGCGGCAATATCGTGTGTCCGTATCACGGCCTTGCGTATGGCAGCGATGGCAAGTGCCGCCACATTCCATCGCAAACGGGCAGTCCCATTCCCGACCGGCTGCACCTGACAACATTTGCCGCGCAGGAAGCCTACGGGCTCGTCTGGGTATCGCTTGGCGGAGGCCATGAGCCGTTGCCCGCGTTCCCTGCGTGGGACGAAGCGGGTTATCAACAGATCTTGCCGCCCTCGATCGATATCAAGGCGTCAGCCGGGCGGCAAACGGAAGGGTTTATCGACGTTGCGCATTTTGCGTGGATTCATCACGACAGCTTTGCCGATCGGGCGAACCCCGAGGTCCCGACGTATTCGGTTGAGCGGCGTCCAAATGGCATGCACGCGGAATACGTCAGCACTGTCAGTAATTTTCCCAAGTCGATGCAACGTCGTGCGCCGGAGGGGTTTCTATGGCGGCGCATCTTTGAAGTCGATGCGCCATTCTTCGCGCGCCTGACCGTGCATTTTCCGGAAGGTGGTCGGCTTTCGATCCTGAACGCCGCGAGTCCCATTTCCGCGCGACTGACGCGTCTGTTCGTTCCCATCGTGCGAAATTTCGATACGGATCGGCCGCTCGAAGAGGTGTACGCGTTCAACCGGCAGGTGTTCGAAGAAGACCGGGCGATCGTTGAATTGCAGCGCCCTGAAGATCTGCCAATTGCGCGGACCGCGGAAGCGCCTATCCTCGCCGATCGTTCGTCCGGGGCGTACCGTCGCGCACTATCGGAAATCGGACTTGGACAAGCGTATGTCGCTTGAGGGCACACTCTGGAGACTTGTCATGAACATCTGGGAATGCGTGATTTGTGGATTTCGCTACGACGAAGCGCTCGGGCTGCCCGATGCAGGAATAGAACCAGGAACCCGCTGGCAGGATGTTCCCGAAGACTGGATATGTCCTGACTGTGCCACCGGAAAGCAGGACTTTGAGATGCAGGTGGTGGCATGAACGCAAGCATGAAACCAGACGCACAGAATCGCGAACACGATCCGGTGGTCATCATCGGCACGGGTCTCGCGGGCTACACGGTTGCGCGGGAACTGCGCAAGCTCGATCGCGAGGTTCCGATCGTTCTCGTCACCCGAGATGACGGTTGCTTTTATTCGAAGCCGATGCTGTCCAACGCGCTTGCGATGAAAAAGCAGCCGGCAGCACTCGCGAGCTTCGACGCATCCACCATGGCTGCGCAACTTGGCGCGACCGTGCGCGTGCAGTGTCACGTCGAACGGATCTTGCCCGCGGCGCATGAGATCGTCGTGAGCGGCGAACACTTGAAATACCGGAGTCTCGTGCTCGCGCTGGGCGCAGACGCGAGACGTCCCGGTGTCCCAGGTTCGGGCGCAGCCAATATTCTTTCCATCAACGACTTGAGTGACTACGCCCGCTTTCGGCATGTACTCGAGGGATGCAAGTCGGTGGCAATACTGGGCGCTGGATTGATCGGCTGCGAATTTTCAAACGATCTTGTTGCAGCCGGATATGTTGTGTCTCTGATCGACCCGGCGGCGACGCCATTGTCGCGGTTGTTGCCGGAGAAAGTAGGGATGGCTTTCGCGAAAGAGCTTCTTGCCAGCGGCATACACTTTTATCCGGGCCGGAGCGTGGCGACGATAGAGCGCGCTGTGACGGGCTATCGTCTGCACCTGTCGGACGAAACGCACATCGACGCTGACATTGTTATTTCAGCCATCGGCCTTGCACCGCGCACGGCTTTGGCGAGTGCTGCGGGGATTCAGATCGACCAGGGTATTCGTACCGATGCGTGGTGTCGAACCAGCGTTGAGAACATCTTCGCACTCGGCGATTGCGCGGCGATCGACGGGAAAGTGCAGCCATACGTGTTACCTATCATGCATGCAGCAAGGGCATTGGCGCGAACCTTGTTCGGTGAACCGACACGTGTGCAGTTTCCCATCATGCCGATCATCGTCAAGACGCCTGCTATACCGGCAGTGATCGTACCGTCGGGCGGCGCGGGCGAATGGCTTGTTGAGGAGGGAGCGGCTGATCAACCTAGTGCGTTGCGGGCCATCTTCCGAAGTCAGGGGAATGACCGACCGACAGGTTTTGCACTGCTCGGTGCCGCGACGGAAGGCAAGGCATCATTGATCAAGACGATGACCGTGGGCACTTCATAACGCGATGTCAGCCGCGGGCCTATAGAGATCCACTTTCCGAAGGCCGTGAGAATAGAAGAGCTAGTCTGACCGACCATTTGCCGGCTAACGGTCGCATCCCCTTTAGGCGAGGGTGCGTCCTGGTGCCAAACCGCTGCCGCAAGCCATGCTTGCGGCTTTTTTTTTCCAATCAGATCAAGATGCCGCAGGCGGCTCCGCGTAGACGTCGTTCAGGAAACGAGTGCCTTCGCTACTCCAGCGACCAGGCGACGCAGCCAGACGGCCGCTACGCTTCTATGCGTTCTGTCGTGCCAGAGTTGATAGTAGGTGAGTGCCTTGACATCGCCGGGAACGGGTTCAATTCTTAGCGGCAGCACATTGCAGTAATGCTCGGCAAGCGTGCGCGTGGTCGTAAACATCAAGTTCGAACGGACCAGCACATAGGGCGCCATGCCAAAGTAAGGAAGGGTGGTCGTGACCGTCCGGGACAACCCGCAGCGTGACAGCTCGACATCAATCGTGCCCCAGGCCGTCGTGTTGTGCGTCGTGACAGCCAAGTGCTCCGCTTCCTGATAGGCGTGTGCATCCAGTTGTCCCGGTCGGACCGGATGACCCGTTCGCATCAGGCAAACGAGTGCATCTTCGCAAAGCGGTTGCAGGTGAAGATGCTCAGGCGGTGTTCTCCAGTTGCCGATGACGAGATCGAGATATCCCGTCTCCAGACCATGCTCGTAGCCACCGTCGAGCGTCATCAGATGTTTGAATTCAATCTTCGCACCGGGCGCCTCGGTATGGAATGCATTGACGACGGCGGGTACGAAGAAGACATCCAGATAGTCGGGTGAGCCAATGCGGAAGGTCTTGTTCGTGTTCGCGGGATTAAAACTCGTGGTGGGATGCAGGATCGATTCGATGCTGGCCAAGGCCTGCGCCGCCGGGTCGATCAACGTTAAGGCATGCGAAGTCGGCACCATTCGGCTGCCGCTTCGCACCAGCAATGGATCGCCCGTCAACTTGCGCAATTTCCGCAACGCGACGCTGATGGTGGGTTGTGACTGATCGAGCAGGGCGGCGGTTCGTGACACGCTCGACTCGGTTAGCAGCGTAAGCAGAACCCTGATCAGATAGGAGTCCATGGTTTCCTGGCTGGACATGCGAACACACTGTAATTTGCAAGGAAACTGACTGATGCGCTCGCCACACCTGTTTTTCCGAAGCACGTTTAAGGACGCGTAAGAACGGTCGGAATATATATTCGAATATAACGCTCGTCAATTTAGCGCTCGTTTGAAAATTCGCCCTATCCCGCCAGCATTGGCTCATGCCGTGAATGACATGCCTCTTATGCGAAGGGCGCTATGTCACGTGGCCTACAGGTTGTCATCATTATTGCGCATGGTCAGACCAATTCGTAGCTGACCGCAGACGTCAACTACGGCCACCGATAGCGGGTTATGGCGGCGCGCTTCACCTACATTACATTCCGAAAGCCGCGTCGGCATACCGCAGCGCTCCCCGCACGCCGTGACTTATCGCCGCAGCGATATGACGCGCATATCTTCCCCGCTATGGGTTCCAGATATTGACAGTGATACTTTTCGAACCGTCACTGAGACTGCGGTCAGGCCAGCCGGAAAAAGCCGCGTAATGACGCTAGAACGTCGCCAGGACCACCCGAAAAAGCAGCAGCGCAAACCAACGCGAGCAACGAGACATGAGCCAGCCCATCCGCTTTTACCACCGCAACGCGATCCGCGAAGTCAGCGACGCAGCCGTCACGCGCACCGTCCTCCAGTACCTGCGCGAAGACGCACTCTGCACTGGCACGAAAGAGGGCTGCGCCGAAGGCGATTGCGGCGCGTGCACGGTCGTTCTCGGCGAACGAGACGAAGCCGGTGCCGTCAAGTTCAAGGCGGTCAACGCGTGCATCCAGTTCCTGCCGACGCTCGACGGCAAAGCGCTGTTCACGGTCGAAGATCTGCGTCAACCTGACGGTTCCCTGCACCCCGTGCAGGAAGCGATGGTCGAATGTCACGGATCGCAGTGCGGCTTCTGCACGCCCGGCTTCGTGATGTCGATGTGGTCGTTGTACGAGAAAAACGGCCACGAACATTCATGCGCCAGCAAAACCGTTCCGTCACGCGCTGAGATATCGGATGCGTTGACCGGCAACTTGTGCCGCTGTACCGGCTACCGGCCCATCGTCGACGCGGCGGTGCGGATGTTCGAATTCCCCGCGCCAAAAGCGCCGGTCGATGTCGTTGCGTTGTCCCGCACGCTGGCAACGCTCGAACGCGATGACACATTCCGCTACGAACACGCGGGCCAGCGCTTCGAGGCACCGCGCACCGTCGACGAACTCGCCCGAATCAAGGTCGCGCAACCGTCCACGCGCATTCTGTCCGGCAGCACCGACATCGGCCTGTGGGTCACGAAACTGATGCGCGATCTCGGCGATATTGTCTACGTGGGGCGAATCGCCGCGTTGCAGAAGATTGAAACGTCGGATGACTGGATCGAAATTGGTGCGGGTGTCTCGGTGGAACGAGCCTACGAAGAACTCGCGAAGCACTATCCTGAACTGAAGGAAATGTGGAAACGCTTCGCGTCGCTGCCGATCCGCAATGCGGGCACGCTCGGCGGCAATATCGCGAACGGTTCACCAATTGGCGACTCCATGCCCGGCCTGATCGCGCTTGGCGCGCATGTGATCGTTCGTGGAAACGACATCGAGCGCGAGATGCCGCTCGAAGACCTGTACCTGGCGTATCAGAAGAAGGACATGGCCGAGCACGAGTTTGTCCTCGCGCTGAAAGTGCCGACACGCACCGGCGTGCGCACGAATCTGCAGTTCCGCACCTATAAGTTATCGAAGCGTTTCGACTCGGATATCTCGGCGGTGTGTGCGGCGCTCTCTTTTATAGCCGATGGCAACACGATTCGCGATCCGCGCATCGCGTTCGGCGGAATGGCCGCAACGCCCAAGCGCGCGACGCACGTCGAAGCCGTCCTGCGCGACGCCGACTGGCACGAAGCTACCGCGCAGGCAGCAATGCTCGCGCTCGCGAAGGACTACGCGCCCCTGTCCGACATGCGCGCATCGAGCGACTATCGGCTCGAAGCCGCGAAGAACACGTTGCATCGATTCTGGCTTGAGACACGTCCAGTTAATCCGTTGCCGAAAGCGGCGCTCGACGTACGCGCAGTGACTGCTTCCTGAACCCCGAAGGACACGGAGAACAACAGAATGAATCAGCAAGCCGAACCGTTCCTGAAGGACTTGAAGGAAGCGAAGGATCTCCTGGAAGCAGACTTCACGCAGGTCCATGTTTCGCGTCCGCACGAATCCGCGCATCTGCACGTCAGCGGCCGCGCGAGCTATACCGACGACATTCCGGTGGTCGCCGGCACGCTGCACGCGGCGCTCGGCATGTCCGCGAAGGCACACGCAAAAATCGTATCGATGTCATTTGATGCCGTGCGGGCAATCCCCGGCGTTGTCGCCGTCCTCACTGCCGCGGACATCCCGGGCGTGAACGATGTCGGCCCCATCATTCACGGTGACGACCCGATCCTCGCCGATGGCATCGTGCAGTTCGTCGGTCAGCCGATGTTCATTGTCGTCGCGACGTCGCACGACATTGCCCGCCGTGCCGCACGCCGGGCGGAGGTCGTGTACGAAGAGTTGCCGGCAATCCTGACGCCGCAACAGGCGCGTGCGGCCGACTCCCGCGTGCTGCCCCCAATGAAGCTCGCGCGTGGCGATGCCGGTGCGAAGATCGCATGGGCCGCGCATCGCGAAACCGGCGAAATGCTGCTCGGCGGGCAAGAACAGTTCTACCTTGAAGGCCAGATTTCGTACGCAGTACCGAAGGACGACGATGGCATGCACGTGTGGTGCTCGACGCAGCATCCGTCGGAAATGCAGCACATGGTCGCGCACATGCTCAACGTCGCGTCGCACAACGTGCTGGTCGAATGCCGGCGGATGGGGGGCGGCTTCGGTGGCAAGGAGTCGCAATCGGGGCTGTTCGCGTGCTGCGCGGCGCTCGCCGCTTGGAAGCTGCTGTGCCCCGTGAAATTGCGTCCGGATCGCGACGACGACATGATGATCACCGGCAAGCGGCACGATTTTCACTACACGTATGAAGTCGGCTATGACGACACCGGTCTGATCGACGGGGTGACCGTTGACATGACGTCGCGCTGCGGTTTTTCGGCTGACCTTTCAGGCCCGGTGATGACCCGCGCGCTGTGCCATTTCGACAATGCGTACTGGCTGCCGCACGTCTCTATCGACGGGTTCTGCGGCAAGACGAACACGCAGTCGAACACCGCGTTTCGAGGTTTCGGCGGACCGCAGGGTGCGTTTGCGATCGAATACATTGTCGACAACATCGCGCGTTCGGTCGGACTCGATTCCCTCGATGTACGCCGCCGGAATTTGTACGGCAAGACCGAGCAGAACGTGACGCCGTACGGGCAAGCGGTCGAAGACAACGTGATTCACGAACTGCTGGACGAGCTCGAAGCCACCAGCAATTACCGCGCTCGACGCGAGGCTGTGCGCGAATTCAACGCGAACAACGATGTGCTGAAAAAAGGACTCGCGCTGACGCCGGTGAAGTTCGGCATCGCGTTTAACGTGACTCACTTTAACCAGGCAGGCGCGCTGGTGCACATTTATACCGACGGCTCGGTGCTCGTGAATCACGGCGGCACGGAGATGGGCCAAGGGCTCAATACGAAGGTTGCGCAGGTCGTGGCACACGAGCTTGGCATCCGGTTCAATCGTGTCCGCGTCACCGCGACCGATACGAGCAAAGTCGCGAACACGTCGGCAACCGCGGCGTCGACGGGCAGCGATCTGAACGGCAAGGCCGCGCAGGACGCCGCCCGCCAACTGCGCGAACGGCTTGCCGCGCTGGCCGCCGAGCACTATGGATCGGGACAGGTCGACGCACGCGACGTGCGTTTCGTCGACGACCGGATTGTGGTCGGCGACAAGGCGATCCCTTTCGACGAAGTGATCATGCAGGCTTATCGCGCGCGAGTGCAATTGTGGTCCGATGGTTTTTACAAGACCCCGAAGCTCTACTGGGACCAAGGGAAGATGCAGGGTCGGCCGTTCTCTTACTACTCCTACGGCGCAGCGGTTTCCGAAGTCGTGATCGACACGCTGACCGGCGAAATGCGCGTGCTGCGCGCCGATGCATTGCATGACGTGGGCGCGTCGCTCAATCCGGCTTTGGATGTGGGCCAAGTCGAAGGTGGTTTCATTCAGGGAATGGGTTGGCTGACGACCGAGGAATTGTGGTGGAACGCAGGCGGCAAGCTGATGACCCATGCACCATCCACGTACAAGATCCCGACCGTCAATGATTGCCCGCCTGTGTTTGACGTCCGGTTGTTCAAGAACCGCAATGCGGAGGACAGCATCCACCGCTCGAAGGCTGTCGGCGAACCGCCCTTGCTGCTGCCGTTTTCGGTGTTCTTCGCGATCCGCGATGCAGTCGCGAGTGTCGGCAATAACACCGTGAATCCGCCGTTGAATGCACCCGCGACCAGCGAGGAAATCTTGAAAGCAGTGGGTGCCGTTCGTGCTGCAATGGCTGCGGCTGCTGCCCCTACTGCAGCTTCTTGATTCGAGGCTTGCTATGGAAATGCTCCGGGAATCTGTTGTTATCGGCCGTCGTAGCACGGTGTCGACGTCGTCGCCTGCACCGCCAACGCATATCGTATTGTTTGGTGCAGGGCACGTCGGGCATGCCCTTGTCAAGTTGCTGGGGATGCTGCCTTGCGTAGTTCAGTGGGTCGATGCACGCGACGAACTCTTTCCCGATGAAGTGCCCGGCAACGTAGAGATCGAAGCGACCGATACGCAGGATGTCATTGTGGATTCAGCGCCGGCCGGCGCCTGTTTTCTGGTGATGACGCACGACCATTCGCTGGATTTTTCACTTGCGGTCCGGATCATGAGACGCAACGATTTCGCTTACTTCGGCATGATCGGGTCGAAGACAAAACGCGTGAAATTCGAGCGACGATTGGTTGATCGAGGGGTGGACCCCGCGCGATTGATGGAGATGACCTGTCCCATCGGCGTGGAGGGAATCGTGGATAAGGCGCCGGCTTCAATTGCTGTCGCTGTTTGTGCGCAGTTGATGCAGGTCAGGGCCTTGTCACAGTATGGCGCTCGGCTATGCCTGGGGCGTGAAGGCGAACGGCTTTACGGTGAGGCAGCGACTGAAAAAGCGTAAGCGTCCTGAGCGCATCGTTTGGAGCGCAGAAGGCATCGCCCTCCCGGCGTGATTGTGAGTACGGTGATCGGGAGCGCTCGGCAAGCTGTTTTCCAAAGGTGCGAGCCGCGACGTACGCCGAGCAAAATCTTCTCACCTCGATCCGGCACCGATCGAAATAAACCCTTCTACGACAAATCGGATCAGCAACTCGCTCCGTGCATGAGTCCCCGATTTCGCCCATGCTTCAACGAGCATTCGATCAGATCGCAGGTTAGTGGGCAAGTTGCGCTATGGAAAGAACGTTCCAATGGGCGAGGAAAAGCAGATTCAGAGTTTGGAAGCTTGCAATATGCTGACAAACAGGCTTTAATGAGCCATCTGCTTCTTAATTCTTCTCCAGCGCTCTTGACCTAGGCAACCACCGTGTTTCTCACTTCGCTTCATTCACTCACAGTGTTCAATCTTCCGGTCGTGACCGGAAGATGCCTGCGTGCGAGCGAAAAATCGAGCGTCACGCAGTTCAACTGGAGCCGCGCACGTCCGGCGGACAGGTCCACACTTCCTTGAGCCCGGCTCCCGCGTAACGACTGATCTTCAGTCAACGCGCGAACCGGGCCTTTTCCCGCACATCTCACATCGCTGCATAGGCGTCGATTCAATAAGAACCGGCGTTGGAAACGCACGCGTGGCCGTCTGATCGTCGATTGGGCGCATCATTTTTGAGCTGCGGTTTTAACCGTTAAAAAGCGTTTCTTCATTGATTCTCCCTGAAGGCCGGTAGCGATCCTGCGGCGCACATGGGTCTTTCCGTGTCAGTGGCCTAGGGCGCCTTATCACCTAGGATAACTAACGGTAGAAGAATTGGTTCGATGGCGATTGCGTTATCCAACTTAATTTTCAATTTACACACGAGGTACCTATGTCATTCAACAAACTTCAACCCTCTACATTGGCGCGATCCCGGACCAAGGGCATGCCAATTCTGTCCGAACTCGATATGGAACGGCTCAAGCGTTGTGCACGCGTGTCAAGCGCCTCATCCGAGCAGCGTACGCTCGTGGAGGAGCTGGAAGACACAGCCATGCTGCTTGACGCTGCCGAAGTACCAACAGATGTCGTCATGGTGAACACCCGGATCGAATGCACGGCGCTCGCCAGTGGCCACGCCCATCAATGGACGCTCGTCTATCCGGATGAAGCGGACTATGAACGGGGATGTCTGTCGGTTCTTTCACCCGCTGGGTACGCGCTTCTTGGCGCACGGGTGGGGCAGACCGTGGAGTGTCGGCCGCCGAGTGGTGTGTCGATTCAATACATTGTCAAACGCATTCTGTTTCGTCCCGAACAGGTTTCTTAAAAGATGACCTCCACATCCAGACGCGCATCGGCGCGGACGGCGTGTTATTGCGTGCGTCAATCCGAAGGTGCGGGCGGGCAATGCGATGCGCAAGGCGTCGCGTTCACCCCGCTGCGTCTGATGTGCCGCCAGCAAATTTTGCGCTAAAGGTCGCAACCAAAAGGCGCAATTTCGGGTGTGGCAGATTCGTCTGCTTTCGCCGTTCTCCCTCTCAAATAGACAATGCCGATACCAGCCTCAGCTGGCCTTAATTGGTTTGTCAGCCATCGCGAGCACGAGCAGCGCGCTCAAGGCTAGCCGCAGATGCGACAAGAACACTCCGGTCTTTGTCCGTGGCGATACCGCGGATAGACAAACCGCGTCGGCCCCGCAATACGACCCTTTTTCCATAAAGCCGCTCGCCAAGGGTAAACGATAATTTTGACAATATTGACTCAGGCCGGATTAGAGCTATGATTAATTCATCAGCATACTGATCAATTAGCCGGGCAAGCCGATGACACTCAAATTCGCAGCAAACCTCGACGATTTGAACGCGGATCAACCTTATGCCGCGACGATCGAGAACGAACAGATCGCCCTGTACCTGGTAGACGGCGAGGTCTATGCAACGCATAACGTTTGCACCCACCAGTTCGCGTTGCTGAGCGACGGTTTTCTGGAAGACGGATGCATTGAGTGCCCGCTTCATCAGGGGAAATTCGATGTAAAGACCGGTGCCGCGCTTTGCGCGCCCGCGACCGCGCCGATCAAGACTTACAAGGTCCAGATTGAAAAGGGCGCCGTGATGGTCGAGCTTTAAGCGATCGGCTCTTTGACTCAAGCTGACTCAAGCCAGGAATTTAAACGTGGAAACGATCTTGATTATCGGTGCGGGACAGGCCGGTGGCCGCGCCGCCGAAGCGCTGCGGGCACAAGGCTTCGACGGCTCGATAGTGCTCGCGGGTGATGAACAGCACCGGCCGTACGAGCGCCCGGCATTGTCGAAGACCGTGCTGACGGCGATTGACGATAACGACTGCTTCAACGCGTGGCTCCATTCGAGCGACTTCTACGAGACGAGCAATATCGACTGGATCGCGGACAGCGTTGAACGACTCGACGTGACGCATCGCACGGCAACGTTCCGAAGCGGGCGAAGCATCGGATTCGACAAATGTCTGATCACGACCGGTGGGCGAGCGCGTCGGCTTCCCGGAACGCCTGACAGCCATCATGTTTTCACGCTGCGCACGCTGCAGGACGCGATGAGAGTACGAGAGCGCTTGGCCGATGCGCGTTCGGTAGCCGTGATTGGAGGAGGTTTCCTCGGGCTGGAGTTCGCGGCAAGTGCCCGGGCGCGCGGAATTGACGTCACTGTGGCGGAAGCCGATGAGCAATTGCTGGGACGCGCGCTGCCGCGCGAATTCTCTGATCGTCTACGCGCCAAGCACGAGCAAAACGGAGTCAGGTTTATGCTCGGCGCAAAGCTGATTTTGTCAACGGAAGAGGCGTGCGGGGTGAACCTGACGTTCGAAGGGAATACATCGGAGCACTTTGACTTCGTCGTGGTTGCCATTGGACAGGAGCCGAATGAAGCGCTCGCCAGAGCTGCCGGTCTTGAGACAGGTAACGGCATACACGTTGATGCGCATTGCCAGACGTCGATTGCCGGCTTTTATGCAGCAGGCGATTGTGCGAATTTTCCGTTCGGAACGTCCGGCCGGCGTCTGCGTCTGGAGTCATGGCAGAACGCGCAGGACCAGGCAATTGTCGCGGCCCGCAACATGTTGGGAGAGTCGGTCGAGTATCGCCCAAGTCCATGGTTCTGGACTGACCAGTACGACTGGAACGTCCAGATGCTGGGAATGCTCGACGGTCCCGTGGATCAATGGATCGAGCGTCGCACTTCCATCGACAAGACCTTGCTCATGGGCTTGCGGGATAAAGCGATTGTGTACGCGCTCGCGGTAAATAACGGAGGTGAGTTGCGGGCGATTCGTCGTCTTGTTGAACAGGCAACCCAGGTCGATCCAGAGGCTCTCGCGGACCCGAACGTCAAGTTGCGACACCTCGAACGACACGCTCACTCTTAACGTATTCAGGAGAGCATTTTGTATTCGTCAGAGACAGTCATTGGGCTCGGTACACCGAGCGTCAAGAACAAGCCGATTGAACAACTCGTGTGGCCGGAAGAGGGTCTTCATGCGATCCCGGACTGGGTCTATACGAGCGATGATGTATACGCCCGCGAGATAGAACGGATTTTTCACGGCCCTACCTGGAATTTCGTCGCCCTCGAGGCCGAGGTTCCCAACAGCGGGGACTACAAGCGTTCGTACGTGGGGCCAACGCCGGTGGTCGTGTCGCGCGCGGAAGATGGTTCCATCCACGTGTTCGAGAATCGTTGCGCCCATCGTGGCGCCGAATTCTGTCGCCACACACGAGGGAACAATACCGAATTTGTCTGCCCGTATCACCAGTGGTCTTATGACCTGAAAGGAAACCTGCAAGGTATTCCGTTTAAACGCGGCGTGAACAAGCTCGGCGGGATGCCGCGAGATTTCCGCAACGAGGACCACGGTCTGAAGAAGCTCGCTGTCACCACGCGCAATGGGGTGGTCTTCGCTTCATTCACGCACGACATGGAGCCGATTGAAGATTACCTGACGCCGGAAATCCTGAAAGATTTCGACACTGTCTTTAACGGCAAGAAGCTGCGCATTCTCGGGTTTTACAAGAACGAGTTGCCGTGCAACTGGAAGATGTACCACGAGAATCTGAAGGACCCGTACCACGCAACCCTGCTGCACTCGTTCCTCGTGGTGTTCGGCTTGCTGGTCGCAGGAAACCGGTCGGCGATGGTGGCCGACAGCAAGCGCGGTGTCCACGGGACGATGGCATCGGCGAAAAGTGATTCACTTTATGCGGCAGTGGATGCCGACAAGAAGAAAGAGATGCGCTCGTTCCACGAGGGCATGGTCCTGAAGGACGAACGCTTCCTTGAGTACGTGAAGGAGTTTGATTCCGAGTGGTCGGTGACCATGCAGACGATCTGGCCGAACCTGATCGTTCAGCGTGAAATGAACACCTTGGGCGTACGGCATATTGTTCCGAACGGCCCAAACAGCATGATCATGCTCTGGACCATGTTCGGCTACGAAGACGATACCGAAGAGACCACGCGCCACCGGCTCCGCCAGGGCAACCTGATGGGACCCGCGGGTTTCCTGGGTCTGGAGGATAACGAAGCAATGAAGTTTGTTCAGGAAGGGGTGCGCCGCTCCGTAACGGACCGCAGCGTTCTCAAGCTTGACAGCGACAACATCGGAACCGCGGATAGCCTGATCTCTGAAGCCGCCATTCGTGCGATGTACAAGCACTATCGTGAAGTCATGGGGTTCTAAATGCTGCCAGGATTCGATAAGAAACCGATTGCACACGACAAGGCGCTTGTAGCCCGCGCGGCCGTGGAGGATTTTCATGCTGAATATTGCGCGGTGCTCGATGGCGGCGACATTGAGCAGTGGCCGGAATTTTTCACGGAAAACTGCGTTTATCGCGTGACCGAGTACGAAAATGCTGCCCACGGCTTCCCGGCCGGTTTGATATACGCGGAAGGCCGGAACATGCTCCGCGACCGTGCGGTAGCCATTTCCAGAACACAGATGTTCGCGCCCAGGCAGATGCTGCATTTCGTGAGCAACGTCCGCATCCTGGATGTGACCGACGAAGAGATCGTGGCGCAGAGCAATTACATGTTGCTGCAAACGCTGGTTGAAGGGGCGACCACTTTGCATCAGGCCGGCCGGCTTTTTGACCGCTTTGCGCGCAACGGCGCTGAACTTCTCCTCAAGGAACGGCAGGCTATTTATGACACTGCCATGATCGCAAACGATCTGGCCTATCCTGTTTGAACGAGCATGATCAGACCATGTTATTCGCGGACTATGAACCTGGGAGACGTTTATGAGCAGCACTGAACCGACGGAAGCGCCTATCGAAAGTGGCGGCGTCGGCGCCCGTGTCAGGCGTCGCGAAGATGAGCGGCATTTGCACGGGAAGGGGCGATTTGTCGCCGACTATACGTTTCCTGATCTGCAGGAAGTTGCGTTCTTGCGCAGCCCGCTTGCGCACGCGCGGATTGAGCACATTGGCAAGCCGGAGCGCTTCCCAGGCCAGGTCATAGTGCGAGAAGACATGCATACCGCCACAGACATTGTGGCCGACTCCAGTCTGCCGACATACAAGCCTTCTGCGCATCCCCCGCTTGCTTCGGGAAAGGTACGTTTTGTCGGCGAACCTGTCGCCATGTGTTTTGCGAGCTCCCGCGCCGAGGCTGAGGATATCGCGGAAGAGGTTGAGCTGGATCTGCATGAGCTGCCCACATTTGCAAGCGCGTTTGCTGCTCGAGAGCGTACCGATGTCCGTGTGCATGATCACTGGACCGACAATCTCTTCCTGGATCTGAAGGCGGACGTGAATTTCGACGAACGCGCCAAGGATGCACCCGTCGTGGTGAAGCAGAAGGTCGACCTGGCGCGCCAGTGCATGGTCCCGATGGAAGGCAAGGCGGTGCTGGCGTACTGGGATCACACCCAGGCGCAACTGGTCGTCATTACATCGACGCAAGTGCCGCACATGATCCGCACGGTGTTGTCTCAATGCCTGGGAATCGATCATGCGCAGGTCCGCGTGATTTCCCCCGATGTTGGCGGTGCGTTCGGATATAAATGCGTCCTCCAGCAGGAAGAGCTTTGCATCGCGTGGCTCGCTCTCACGTACAAGCGACCCTTTCGTTTTATCGAAGACCGTCGCGAGCATCTGATCGCGGGCGCCAACACGCGTCAGCATCATTACGAGCTGACGGCCTATGCAGACAAGAACGGACGGCTCCTGGCGCTGGACTGCGACCTGTTGATCGATGGCGGCGCCTATTCAGCGTGGCCATTTACGATAGGACTGGAAACTGGGCAGGCGCTCGGCAATCTTCCTGGCCCGTACGATTTCAGCGGGTACCGCTGCCACACGCAGTGCGCGGCGACCAACAAGCCGGGCTTTCTGCCGTATCGCGGTGTGGCGCGTACGGGCGTCTGTTTCGCGATCGAACTGACCATGGATGCCATTGCGCGGGCCGTCGGCCGCGAGGCGTGGGAAGTCCGTTACGACAATCTGGTTCGCGGGGCGGACATGCCCTACACGAACGTTGTCAAAAAACACTACGACAGCGGCGATTTCCAGGAGAGCCTGAAGCGAGCAGCTGCACAGCTCGATGTTGCTAAATGGCGCCGCCGCCAGAAAGAGGGTGAACCGGACGGTCGGCTGATCGGTATCGGTTTTGCGACCTTCACCGAGCAGTCAGCTCATGGAACGGCGGTGTTCGCATCGTGGGGTTTGCCGGTCGTTCCCGGTTATGACCTGGCAACCGTGCGCATCACCGCGGACGGTGGTCTCGAAGTACGCGCCGGCATTCATTCCCACGGACAGGGCATGGAAACCACCCTGGCGCAGATTGCCAATGAAGTGCTGGGCGTTTCCATCCAGAAGATCAAGGTCGTTCACGGCGACACGGCGCTCACCCCATTTTCAACGGGCACATATGCGTCGCGCAGCATTGTCATGGCCGGCGGCGCGGTCGCTGCAACATGTCGCGAACTGGTGCCGCGGCTGATAAAAATTGGCGCGCATATCCTTGGTGAAACGGAGGACGCAGTCCGGTTCGAGGCAGGCGAGGTTGTCGGTGCAACGGGACGGGTTTCCCTGGCGGATATCGGTCACGCCTGGTACTTGCGGCCTGAGCGTCTGCCGAAGGACGTCGACTTGACAGGGCTCGAGGCAACTCATGGTTTCAAGCCGAAGGTCGATACCGGCGCGTTCAGCTATGCAACGCATGCGGCCGCCGTTGCGGTCGACACAAGAACGGGTCACGTCGAGATTCTGGAATATGTGATTGTTGAGGATTGCGGACGAATGATCAACCCGATGGTGGTCGAAGGTCAGACGATTGGCGGCACGGCACAGGGCATTGGCACGGCATTCTATGAAGAGACGCTGTACGACGAAAATGCCCAGCCTCTGACATCCACGCTTGCAGACTACATGTTGCCGGGGCCGACGGAGCTTCCGCCGCTGACGATTATCCATATGGAGACGCTGTCGCCCTACACCGAGTTCGGCGCGAAGGGTGTCGGAGAAGGCGGCGCGATCGCGCCTCCGGCGGCGCTTTTCAATGCGGTGAACGATGCACTGAGTCCGTTGGGCGCACTCGTCTCCGAGACACCGCTCACGCCGCGTAGGTTGCTCGCGGCCATTGAAGCTGCGAAGGCCGCTGCACGCGAAAAGGCAGAGGCAGCGGCAGAACCTGTGCATGAGGTGATTCGATGAAGGCCGCCGCTTTTGATTACGTCAGGGCCGCGACATTGCCGCAAGCGCTAAGCGAGCTCGGCGCTTCGGCCGGGGGCGTCAAACCAATTGCCGGAAGCCAGTCGATGGGGCCAATGCTCAATCTCCGGCTGGCAAGGCCGTCGAAAGTGATCGATATATCGCGTGTCGATGAACTGCGCAGCGTCACCGTTTCAGGCGATCTTATTCGTGTGGGTGCGGCTATCACTCATGCGGAAATCGAGGATGGCAAGTACGAGCTCCTGCGGAATGATTTTATTCAGTATGTCGCCTCGGGCATTGCATATAGAGCGATTCGCAATAGAGGAACCATTGGCGGCAGCCTAGCGCATGCTGATCCTGCAGCGGACTGGCCCTTGGCGCTTGCCACTCTCGACGCCCGGATCGAACTCGCGAAGGCGAGCGGTACACGCCGCGTGCGTGCCAGCGAGTTCATGCTAGGCGCATTTACGACGCTGCTGGAGGAGGGCGAAATCATCTCGGCGGTTTTGTTGCCGAAGATGGGGCTCACCTTGCGTTGGGGCTATTACAAGCTGTGCCGTAAGACGGGTGAATTCGCTCACGCGAGCGCTGCTGCTGCGTTTGACGCGCAAACCGGTCTGGCCCGCGTGATGCTTGGCGCGCTTGACGGTCCCCCCGCAGCGCTGGAGGCACTCGCTCAGTCAATAGCGCAACACGGACCCAGCGCGGCGACTCCGGAAGCGATTGCGGCGGGCGTGGCGAACGCGATGCCGAATGCTGACGCTATCGACCGTTCCATGCACGAAGCGACCGTCGAGCGCTGTCTCGCGCAAGCCTTCGGGTCATCCGGGCATTAACAGGAATTTCCATGTCTGTCATTGAACTCACCATCAATAACCGGGCAATCCGCCGCGACGTCGCGCCGCGTACCCATCTGGGCGATTTTCTTCGCGACAATCAGAACTTGACCGGCACCCACCTAGGTTGCGAGCACGGCGTCTGTGGCGCGTGTACGGTTCTTATCGACGGTGAACCGGTGCGGTCCTGCATCACGTTCGCCGTGGCCTGTGACCATCAGAAGGTCCGTACGATCGAAGGCTTCGACGACGATGAACTAATGAAGCGGCTGCGCCGGTCTTTCTCGGATCATCACGCGCTGCAATGCGGCTACTGTACGCCCGGCATGCTCATTACCGCGCGCGATATCGTGCGGCGTTTTCCGGATGCTGATGAGGCGCGCATTCGACTCGAGCTCTCAGGGAACCTGTGTCGATGTACGGGGTACGTTGGTATCGTCAACGCAATCAAAGCCGTGCTTGTCGACCTGAAGGAGAATCCGCCAGCCGACGTGCCCGTTGCGCCGGTTCGACAAGAGCGCGCACATAAAGCCCCGCCGCAGGCAGCGGGTGAGTTTCAAACGTTTGCTGCGGTAGCTGCGGGATCTATGGATGGGCCACCGCGCTCGTTGCAGGTAGGAGCGGTGTTGCCGGTTTCGAACGTTCAGCCGACGGGTGCGCGCAAGGGCTGGACCGCGATTGACGACAGCTTTGTCGTGCCGTTTCCGCTCGAGAAGGTCTGGGCATTTATGGGCGACCTGCCGTCTGTTACCGCATGCCTTCCCGGCGCTGAATTGATCGAGCACGACTCCGAAAAGGTGAAGGGAAAGATCGCCATCAAGTTTGGTCCGATGTCGGCAAATTTTGCGGGCGCGGCGCGCCTTGAACGTGATGACGCCGCGTACCGTGCGGTGATGCGTGGAGCCGGGCAGGACAATATCAGCCGCTCGAAAGCAAATGGCGATGTGACCTACGCGTTGAGCGATGAATCGAATGGGACGCAGACACGTGTTGCAGTCACGCTCGAATATATGTTGCAGGGGCCCCTCGCTCAATTCTCGCGGTCAGGACTTGTTAAAGACTTCGTTCGCCGGATGATTGCCGACTTTGGTGCGCGGATCACCGCACAACTGTCGGGCGCTGACTTGCCCGCCTCCGAAGGTTCGACGACCCGATTCAATGTCGGTAGTCTGGTGTGGGGTGTTCTCTGGGGCCGCGTAAAACGTCTCTTTGGCCGAGGCGAATAAAACCGCCGGAAACGATAGCTTGAGACGAGCCTAAGGATTCGTCGAAACGCTGCGTTGCATCCATACAATCAGTATGCTGAATAAACGTCTGGAGTCTTTTCATGACTAAACGAATTCGGAAAATTGCCCTGGAAGAACACTTTTCAACGCCCGGTTTCCAGGGCTACTCGAAAAGCTTTACCCAGCACATTGCCCCTGACGTACTGGCCGATCTCGCTACTCGCCTTGCGGACTTCGATGAGCAGCGCATTGCCGAGATGGACCGCGCAGGGATCGATTACACCATCCTGTCCCAGACAGGTCCGAGCGTGCAGGGTGAGACTGACCCGGCCGTGGCAATGGCTCGCGCGAAGGAGAGCAATGACTTCCTGGCAAAACAGATTGCGCGTCACCCAACGCGGTTCGGCGGTTTTGCCACGTTGCCCATGCATACGCCGCAGGGAGCGGTTGACGAACTGACTCGCACGGTACTTGAGCTCGGTTTCAAAGGCGCGCTAGTCAACGGACACACTCTGGGAACGTACTACGACGACCGTACATACGATGTTTTCTGGGCGCGGATGCAGGAACTCGATGTGCCGCTGTATCTGCATCCTACGGATGCCTATGTCATGCCAAAGGTATTCGACGGTCATCCGGAATTGACCGGTGCTGCATGGGGCTGGGGCGTGGAAACGGGCAGCCATGCATTGCGGCTGCTCTTTGGCGGCGTCTTCGACCGCTTCCCCGCGTTGAAGGTCATCCTGGGCCACATGGGCGAAGGCTTGCCGTATCTGCGCTGGCGGTTTGATAGCCGTTTCGCGGTTTATTCGCACGGTATTCGTCTTGAGCGGGCGCCGTCGGCGTACATCGGAACGAACATCCTGATCACTACATCCGGTGTGTGCTCTGCGCCTTCGTTGCTTGGCGCGATTGGCGAAATGGGCCCTGAGGCCGTGATGTTCTCGGTGGACTATCCGTACGAATCGACAGCGATTGCCGCTGATTTTATCGAGCAGGCGCCGCTTGACGACCACGTCAGAAACCTTGTTTGCCACGGTAACGCTGAACGTATTTTCAAGCTGTGACGCCGACCACCGCCGGGAGCAGAAATACATCACATCAAATGGACCTGGAGTTAGCAATGACAAAGCAATATCGAATTGGCCAGATTGTGCCGAGTTCGAACACGACAATGGAGACGGAGATTCCGGCGATGCTGCTCGCGCGCCAGGCAATCCGTCCCGAGCGTTTCACGTTCCATTCCAGCCGTATGCGCATGAAGAAAGTGGTCAAGGAGGAACTGGCTGCGATGGATGCGGAGTCGGACCGCTGCGCGCTTGAGCTGAGCGATGCGCGCGTGGATGTGCTGGGCTACGCGTGTCTGGTTGCAATCATGGCGATGGGGCATGGTTACCACCGCGTGTCACAGGAGCGCCTGCGCTCGCGTACCGTTGAGAATGGTGGCGCGGCGCCGGTCATCACGAGCGCCGGTGCACTCGTCGATGCGCTGAAGGTCATTGGCGCCAAGCGGATCGTGGTCGTTGCGCCCTACATGAAGCCGCTGACCGAACTGGTGGTCGACTATATCCGTAACGAAGGATACGAGGTGCTCGATTACCGGGCGCTCGAGATTCCCGACAATCTCGATGTAGGCCGTCACGACCCGAGCCTGTTGCCTGGCATCGTGGCCCAGATGGACACATCGAATGCCGATGCGATCGTGCTCTCGGCCTGCGTGCAGATGCCCTCGCTGGGAGCGGTGGCCAAGGTCGAGGCGATGACGGGCAAGCCGGTCATCACAGCCTCGATAGCGACCACCTACGCGATGCTCAAACAGCTGGGTCTGGAAGCGGTCGTGCCGGGTGCCGGTGCGCTGCTATCGGGTGCTTACTGACGTGTCGACGTTCGATCAATCCGGGACCCGCATGAGCACAGCATCCACCTTCCTCTATGGCGGTAACGTCCACGCGAACGGGATCCGCCAGCACTACTTGCGCTACGGCGGTGCCACTGACGCACGCGCCGGGCGCGACGCCGTCATCATCGTGCCGGGTATCACCAGCCCGGCCGTGACGTGGGGTTTTGTCGGCGAGCGCTTCGGCACGACGTTCGATACCTACGTGCTTGACGTCCGTGGCCGGGGGCTATCCTCGGCGTCAAACACGCTCGACTACAGTCTGGATGCGCAAGCGGCAGACGTGATCGCGTTCGCTCAGGCGATCGGGCTTGCGCGCTACAGCGTGGTGGGCCATTCGATGGGCGCACGCATTGGCGTACGCGCCGCTCGTACGCGGCCTGCGGGTCTGGCTCGGCTGGTCATGGTCGACCCGCCCGTGTCCGGACCGGGGCGCCGTTCGTATCCGTCCCAACTGCCGTGGTACGTCGATTCCATGCGGCTCGCACGCGAAGGGACGGATGCAGAAGGCATGCGCACGTTCTGTCCCACCTGGACGCATGAGCAGAGGCAGCTGCGCGCGGAGTGGCTGCATACGTGCGACGAGCGTGCAGTGATCGCGAGCTTCGAGGGCTTTCATTCCGACGATATCCACGTGGACCTGCCGCATGTCGGTGTATCCGTGATGCTGATGACCGCAGGGCGTGGTGATGTGGTGCGCCCGGAAGATGTCGAGGAGATCCGCACGCTGGTGCCGCCCCTCGCGCATTCACATGTGCCCGATGCCGGCCACATGATTCCGTGGGACGACGAGGAAGGCTTCTATCGCGCGTTCGGTGATTTCCTGGGCACACCATTGCCGGTTCGGATTGACGCTCAGGCCTGACGCCCCTTACTTGAGGAAACCACTATGCCGGTCAGTGACTACCAGATGATTGAAGCGTGGAAGCAGGTGTTAACGCTCTCGCGGCTCGAGGCGGGTCAGACCGTCACGATTCTCACGAGTGCCGGGACCCACCCACAAACACTCTCAACCGCGTTGATCGCCACGCAGTCGATGGGCGCGGTCGTCAACCGGCTGGACCTGCCTCCCGTGAACGGCGAGAAGGCTCTGAGCCGTGACCCGCTCGCGTACCTAGGCACGACGCCGCTCACGGGGAACCCCGCGGCGATCGCCGCACTCAAGGCGAGCGACCTCGTGCTGGACTTGATGACGCTGCTGTTCTCACCTGAGCAGCTCGACATCCTGAAGACCGGCACCAAGATCCTGCTCGCGGTCGAGCCGCCCGAGGTGCTCACGCGGCTCGTGCCAACTTTGGGCGATCGAGAGCGGGTCTTGGCCGCCCAGGCGCGTATCAACCGCGCCCGCGAGATGCACATTGTTTCCGCCGCAGGGACGGACTTTCACTGTCCGATAGGCGAATTCGAGGCGATTGCGGAATACGGCTTCGTCGATGAACCGGGGCGGTGGGATCACTGGCCGAGCGGATTTGCATTGACGTTCCCGGACGAAGGCCGCGCCTATGGGCGCATCGTAATCGACCGCGGAGACATCCTGCTGCCGCAGAAGAGCTACGTTCAGGACCGTATTGAACTGACTATCGAGAATGGCTTTGCTACCCGGATCGACGGCGGCATGGACGCGGACCTGCTCAACGAATACATGGCTACTTTCGGCGACCCGGAGGCGTACGCGATCTCGCACATAGGCTGGGGGCTTCAGCCACGCGCGCACTGGTCGACGCTGGGCTTATACGATCGCGAGGCGACTATCGGCATGGACGCACGTGCCTTCGAAGGTAACTTTCTCTTCTCGCTGGGACCAAACAACGAAGCGGGCGGCAAGCGAACGACGGCCTGTCACATAGATATCCCGCTGCGTCACTGCGACGTGTACCTCGATGGTGAGGCGGTGGTACGCAACGGCCGCGTGCTGGATAAATAAGATCAGTAAGGAAACCGCATGTCCAATGAACTTGAACCTTACCAGCGCCAGGGTTTCGGCTCGACGCTTGAACCGAAGGCGCCGGTGGGTCTGCTCATCGTTGATTTCGTCAACGGCTTTTCGGACCCCGCAGTGTTTGGCGGGGGCAATATCGGGCCGGCCATCGAGCGCACCGTTGCGCTGCTGGCACACGCGCGTGAGCGCGGTTGGCCTGTCGCCCACACGCGCATTGTGTTCGCCGACGATGACGCAGACGAAAATATCTTTACGCTGAAAGTGCCAGGTCTGCTCGCGCTCAAGGAGCATGCGCACAATAGCGCCATCGTGCCGGAACTCACTCCGCGCGAAGGCGAACTGGTGGTGCGCAAGACGGTACCCTCGGCGTTCTTCGGCACATCGCTGGCTGCGTGGCTTGCGTTGCGTGGCGTGCAGACGCTGGTGATTGCCGGTGCCGTGACAAGCGGCTGCGTGCGCGCAAGCGTAGTGGACGCCATGCAGTGCGGCTTCCGTCCGTTCGTGCTCTCCGACTGCGTTGGTGACCGCGCCATTGCTCCTCACGACGCCAACCTGTTCGAAATGGCGCAAAAATACGCGGCCGTCATGACCCGCGACGAAGCACTGGAAGTACTCGGAGATTGGTAGGAAGCTTTAAGGAAGAGGACGTGCCAGACATGACGTTACAAATGAAAGCGTGGTTTGATTCTGGCCCGGCAATGTCCACTCAATATTGTTCAATTAGCATAACTGAATTTGAACATGGTAGGAACCCTGCCCTCAGGAGTGAGAATGGACATCTCGACGTCCGAGCCAACGCGGAGCGCTGTCACGCGCCGCGAATTTACGCTGATCATCGCGTCATCATTCGGGGCATTGCTCGAATGGTACGATTTTTATATCTACGCGGCGCTGGCTGGAACATTCAGTACGCTTTTCTTCCCCAGCGGCAATGACACCACGGCTTTCCTGGCCAGTCTCGCCACCTTCGGTGCGGGGTTCCTGGTGCGGCCGCTCGGCGCGTTGTTCTTCGGCCGTCTTGGTGACAGGATCGGCCGAAAATATACCTTCATGGCGACAATCGTCCTGATGGGTGTTGCTACGGTGGGTGTCGGGCTACTGCCTCCGTTCGCGAAGATCGGCATGCTGGCGCCGGTGTTACTCGTCTGCCTGCGGCTATTGCAGGGTTTCGCACTGGGCGGCGAAACGGGCGGGGCGGCTACTTATCTGGCGGAACATTCTCCTGCGGGCCGCCGCGGGTTCTATACGAGCTCGCTTCAAACCACCGCGACGCTTGGTTTGCTGTCATCCATTGCGGTGGTCAGCGCAAGCCGAAGCGCCATGAATGATGCGTCATTCCAGGATTGGGGCTGGCGCGTGCCGTTCCTGGTTTCCATTGTGTTGCTCGTCATCTCCGTTTACCTGCGTACGAAACTGGCGGAATCGCCTACCTTCCAAGGGATGAAAGAGGCGGGAAAATTGTCGAAGTCTCCAATTAGCGAGAGCTTCGGCAAGTGGGAAAATCTCAAGTACGTGCTTATCATGCTGTTCAGCACAGCGTCCGGCGTTGGCGTCGTCTTCGGGACGGGCCACTTCTACTCCATGTATTTCCTGCAGAACACATTGAAGGTCGCACCTGACACCGTGAGCCTTTATCTGGCGATCGCGCTCGTGTGCGTCTTTCCGTTCTACCTTGTATTCGGCTGGCTTTCGGACCGCATCGGGCGTAAGTGGATCATGATGACCGCCTGCCTGTTGCTTGCGCTAACCACCCAGCCCATCTTTCACGCGCTGACGCATTACGCCAATCCGAAACTGGAGCTGTTTCAGAAAACCTCGCCGGTTACCGTCCATGCGGATGACTGTCACTTTTCGCTGTTCGCCGCGCCAAGGAGCGAATGCGACCGCATCCGCTCGTTCCTGAGTGCCTCGGGGGTCTCGTACCAGCAAGTGCCGTTGCAGGCCGGCCAGGCGACCGCTACGGCCATTGGCGATGTGACGGTGCACGGTAGCGACCGTGGCGATCTGGAGCGCGCGCTGCTGGCCGCTGGCTGGGTACGGCACGCGGACCCGTCGCAGATCAACGCGCCTGCCGTGATTTTCCTGATGTGGTTGCTGATCGTGTATCTCGCCATGGTCTACGGCCCGATGGCGGCGTTCATGGTTGAACTTTTTCCTGCGCGAATTCGCTACACCTCTCTCTCACTGCCGTTTCATCTCGGATCTGGCTGGTTCGGTGGAATGTTGCCGTTCGTGGTCTCCGCGATGGCAGTCGAAAATGGGAACGTGTACTTCGGTCTGTGGTACCCGATCGTGGTTGCAGGCGTGTCCCTGATAGTCGGCGTGCTCTTCGTTCCTGAAACATTCCGCCGGGACATCTCGCAATGAAGCGCGTTCCCACCCGCCGCAGGAGATCGTTCGGCGCGGTTGCCTCGACCGTCGTTCAGGCACACGCGCCGTGCCCGGTTCATCTCTGGCGACCACTTGATACGGGAGTCGTGGTGGTCACCGATCAGCTGGGGAACCGGCGTCTGAAGACGCCGGTTTTTCAGTCGAAGTGCTTCAGCAACGTGCGGCCGTACTGATTGTTGCCTTCGACCAGTTGCATCATCATCCGGACGAATTCGATGCGCTCTTGCGGGTCCAGCGGCGCCAGGAACCGGACCTGCGCTTCGCGCATGCTCTCGTACATTTCGTTCATGACGCGTCGCCCCTTGACGCTGATGTTTGCAATCTTCTGCCGCCCGTCAGCAGGGCTGGGCTCGCGCTTGACGAGCCCGCGCTCTTCCAGGCGCCGGAGAACGTCTGCCATGGTTGTGCGGTCGACGCCGACTTCGGCGCACAGTGACGTCTGGTCGAGCCCGGGACGCTCGCTTAGCGTCGTTAGCAAGCCGTACTGAACCGGAGTAATCGCGAAATCCTTACAGCTTTCGAAGAACAGCGCGATGTGAATCTGGTTGAGGCGCCGGATCAGGAAACCCGGGCGCTGCCATAAGTGACCCGTCTCGATCGTCGGATTCGAGACGGTAGCTTTCTTCTCCGTAACTGTGCCCATATTCATCCTTTCCAGTAAGTCCTGTCGTTCGGGACAAGTGTAACTCGCGCTTGCCCGATGGCAGGAAGCGCCGCAGGGGGAGGCGGCTGCTTCGTCTCATTCCGGTTCGTGTAACCCCTATGCGAACCACTGTTGCATTTGGATTTTTTTCCAGATAAAAACTTATCTGTCAGTGTGCTGATTATTTTACCGCCAAGTCACCAGACCGTCTTCACAGACACCTATTTCCCTAAGCTTAAGAGTTAACTTAACAAGCGTCGCGCAAGGATATCGGCCAGCGTGTTCGTCAGTTATCGAAACGATATGTATATCGTCAGTATGCTGATCAGTGTGGTTCGGCAATTTTGCCAGGCGTCAACTTTCACGTGTTTGGAGCCAACGATGAGTACTACACCTGCCAGATCAAATGACGCGCCCATGGCGCAGCGGTCGATGTCCTGGAGCGACATCAAGACGCTGGGTCTCGCGTCGCTAGGCGGCGCGCTTGAATACTACGATTTCATCGTCGCCGTATTCTTTACCAAGTTGCTCGCCACTGTCTTCTTTCCCCCGCACACGCCGGAGTGGCTCGCCCAGCTTAAGGTGTTTTGTATCTTCGCCGCGGGCTACCTCGTTCGTCCGATGGGGGGCATCTTCTTTGCTCACTTCGGCGACCGGATCGGGCGCAAGAAAATGTTCGCACTCAGCCTGTTCCTGATGGCGTTCCCCACGCTGCTGATTGGTCTGCTACCTAGTTACGCGATGCTCGGCATGACCGCGCCGCTGTTGTTCCTTCTGTGCCGGATACTGCAGGGCCTGTCGGTCGGCGGTGAAGTACCTGGGGCGTGGATCTTTTGCTCCGAGCACGTCCGGCGTGATCGCGTGGGACTTGCGTGTGGCCTCCTGATGTCAGGGCTGTGCACGGGCATCCTGCTGGGTGCATTGAGCGCAAAGTACCTGATGGGCAACCTCGACGCGGAGAGCCTGAAGAGTTGGGGCTGGCGTGTGCCGTTTATCGCCGGCGGAATTTTCGGACTGATCTCGGTCTACTTGCGCCGCTACTTGCATGAAACACCTGTTTTCGAGGCCCTTCGCGCTAAGCGTGCTGCCGACCCGCGCCTGCCGCTGTCGGTGGTGCTTAAGCATCACCGGGGTGCAATTGCGGTGTCGCTGCTCGCCACGTGGGTGTTCTCCGGAATCTTCGTGCTGTATTTCCTGTACACGCCGACCTTTCTGCAATCGCAGTTTCACTATGAAGCGAAAGCGGTCTTTACCAACAACTCCTGGTCTATCTTCGGGCTGATCATCGGCAGCACGGTCGCGGGATGGGCCGCGGACAGGATTGGAGGTGGCCGTGCGTACGCGCTGGGCAGCCTTGCCATGCTGGCTGTGACCAGCGCGTTCTATTTCGCACTGAGTTCCGGAAGCAGCGCAGTGTGGCCGCTTTATATTGCGGGTGGATTCCTGATCGGCACCATTACGCTCGGACCGTACATTATCGTCAAGAGCTTCCCGCCTGAAGTCCGTTTCACCGGCTTTGCTCTGTCGTACAACACCGCCTACGCGATCTTCGGTGGTACTGCGCCGGCAGTCGCGTCGTACTTGGTGGGCCGTCAGGGCCTTGTCATGGCACCCGCCTGGTACATCGCCGGACTGTGCGTGCTCGGTGTCGTCGTCGGACTGACATGGCGCGCGCCGGTGCATGCGGATGTTGGGTCATCGCATTGAGAGAGCGTTTTCATATCTTTTCTTGATGCCGCTTGAGATGCTCCTGCCTGATGCCTCAATGCACAGGCAGGAGCGTGTCTGAAATAGTGCACGCCAACAGCGTTGTCGCGGCGCCCCTTGCGGCGCGCTGTCATCGTAGGGGCAATCACTGACCTCCTATCGGTCACCTGCGGAACGCAAAAATATTGTGGAGATTTCGACCGTCCCCACGTAGTATTTGGTTTTGCTTCATAAAATGAAGCTAAGCGATCAAAATAGGCGAATGACGCAAAAGAAACCGCCGCGTAGTGCGGTGTATTCGCCAGACGCACAAGCGTTGTACAACCGGGAATGTAGGAGTCGACATGCGCTGGGATGATATTGGCTTTAGCCTTTGTCCAATTGCCCGATCGTTATCCGTAGTGGGCGACCGTTGGACCCTGTTGATCCTGCGGGAACTTGGAATGGGCATGCGCCGTTTCGAAGAGGTTCAGGCGCAGACCGGCATGTCTTCGCACCTGCTTTCGACTCGTCTGAAGCGACTGAAAGCGGAGGGCGTGATCGAGTGGCGTCTTTATAGCGTCAGACCGGCGCGCTACGAATACTCAGCAACAACCAAAGGCAAGGAGCTTGACGCGGTATTACTCGCGCTTCAGGCTTGGGGACAGAAGTGGGGTGGTTTCGATCCTCAGGCCGAGCCATCGCTCACCTGGGTGTTGAAGGCAACCGGGGAAGGGGTCCGTGGTCTATGGACGACTCCCACCGGCGACAAGCCTTTCACTTTCGATGAAACTGATCCGGTCATAAGCGCCGCGTTCCAGGCGGAACGAGAGGCGCGTCGAATTGCATTCCTTGCCCTCCGGCGCGACGCACGAGGCGCACGAAAATAAGCAGGTGATACGCAGTTCACGCCTCCTGGGTCGAGTTCAATGCCGATCGAATGGAGGACGGTCATGCGGTCATGCGGCTTGAATTTTGGAAGCTTGATGCTTTTCACTGTCGCTCATTTTTTGCGTCGACCCATGTTTTTTGCGCGGTCGCTTGGATAGGGATATCAAGCGCTGACGGCAGTCTTCGATCTCCCTCTCATCTGAGCTGAAGAGCGCTCGGCATTTGGAGGATAGGCTGAAGCCGGCAAACCCCGCGAATTAACAACTCTTAATATGAAGTAACTCGTCAACTGACCACCAAAAAGATGACCATAGCGTCACTGTCGCTTGGAGATAGAGACTGCAATGGAACATCATGGACCCCATTTGGCGAGGAACAACTATGCAACGCAATGTTGGTAACGACGATCCGTGGCTGCATGCAATAAAAATGCTCAAGTGTTCAAATAACGCACCTTTCGAGCGCTCTGGATCAACGCATGTGCAGCCACTGACGTGTTCTTCCCCACGCCAAATCGCTCACAGGCAAAAGAACACATTTGTGAAAGTGCTGGAAAAACCGACGAGCACTACGGCAACGGTCGCGTGGTTCGACTCGACGTCCTGTCACTATGGCGATCAGAGTTGGTCGCTTCGCGTTGCGCGTTCCAATGGCATCTGCGCGCTGACCGGCGAGCCGGTGCGAAAGGGCGACCGTGTCTATCAGCCACGCAAGTCGGGTTATCGGCCGCGTAACGCTAACGAGATGATTTTATCGTCGGTGCTAAGCCTCGAAGAATCTCCCGACGTGCCCGAAACACGCGTTGTCGTGAAGCGCAAAAAATGCGAGCGCGAGCCCGCCTAAGCATCGAATCCACATAGTTGGAAATACGGATTGCTCGCAAAATGCTTGCTGGAAAGGCGGCAGACCGTGGCTCGCTACAAGCTTCGTTTGCATCTCATTCAAGCGGATAGGTCGATCAATGAAGTCAAAAACTGTTCTTGCAGCGTTGGCTGTCGCTCTTTGTTCTGGCATTGCGCTCTCCGCGCCGAGAAAGGACAAAGCAAAGACGTATGCGGTATCGGATAGCGCGCTGGTCAAAAGCTTACCCGGTTTTAAAAACGGCTATGCCGATGTTGATGGCATCCGGTTGCACTATGTGACGGGAGGCGAAGGCAGTCCTGTCCTGCTACTTCCGGGCTGGCCCGAAACCTGGTGGGGATATCACAAGATCATGCCCGAGTTGGCGAAGACGCATCGCGTCTACGCGATCGACATCAGAGGAATGGGTAGCTCCGACAAACCTGCTGGCGGTTATGACAAAAAGACCATGGCCAACGACCTGTCCGAACTGATCCACCAGCTAGGGTTTGAAAAGGTCGATGTGGTCGGGCACGACATTGGCGCAATGGTCGCCTTTAGTCTGGCAGCCAACCACCCTGAGCAGGTGCGTAAGCTGGTCATGCTGGACGTCGCTCATCCGTCGCCCGGGTATTTCAAGCTGGCGCTCTTGCCTGAAGCGGGTACGTTCGGTGACAAGATCGACGAAGACCACCCATACCTCTGGTGGTTCGCCTTCCATCAAGTAAAGGGTCTGCCAGAGGATCTGCTGGAAGGTCGTGCAGGACTGGAGCAAGCATGGTTCTTCCGATACCAGCTGAAAGACGAAACCGCGATCGATGCCCGGGATCGCGCTGTCTACGCCGCCGCTTATTCAAGCCGCGACGCAATCCGTGCAGGAAACGGCTGGTATCAGGCCTTTTCCCGGGATATTGCAGATAGTAGAACCTATCAACCCTTGGCGATGCCGGTGTTGGGCCTGGGTGGAACAGGATATCCGCGGCTGAAGGCGTCGCTCGATGCGAGTGCGCCGGGATCGAGTACCTTCCGGATAGACGGAAGCGGTCACTTTATTGCCGAAGAAAAACCATTCGTGCTGCTCTTCTACCTGAACGACTTCTTGAACTGAACTGAACTAAGCGCGCCGCGCGCCAATGCGCCGCGATGCGGGGCCCGAGAGCCCCGATCGGCGGCGCAGTTCATCTACCGGAAAACATGACGAGACCCTGGGTAACAGTGGTCTCGCATGTTCGGTCAAGACCTGCTTAAGCCACGGGTAGCTGTTCCAGAAGCTCCGCAGTCGAATATATCGCATGGGCGAACATGGGCGCATTCGTCGCCGCGGCTTGCATGCCCTCAGCGCTGAACGCCGCCGTCGCGTCGGTCACAAGCGTGACGTGATAACCAAGTTCCATGCCAAAGCGCGCCGTTGATTCAATGCAGCTGTTCGCGATCAATCCGATCAGAATAATTTTCTGGATCCCGTGCTGTTTCAATTGGACATCGAGGTCGGTATTCGCAAAACCACTTTGCGCCCAGTGTTCCTTGATGACCACGTCACCCGGCTGCGGCCCGAATTCGGGGTTGAATTCACCGCCCCACGACCCGACTTCGAAAGCCTTGGTCGGAAGTCCCGCTTTCTGGAACATGTTGATATGTTGCCAGCCGTCGAAGTCGCCATGATGCGAGCGATGGTGAGGCACGATGAACACCTGGATTCCAGCGGCGCGCGCAGCCGGGATGATCTTGCGGAGGTTGCCGAACATGCCGGACGCGTCGGCTGTCGCCTTGATGGCGTTAAACAACTTTCCGCCTTCACTCATAAAGTCGTTGTACGGGTCGACGATGAGGAGGCCGGTTCGTTCTGCGCTATAGGTTGCAGTCATGAAATCGCCTTTCGTATTCAGTGAGTAGGGGGAGACTGGACAGTCGCACGGATGCGCGGCGCGGATGGATCATGGAGGTCGACGTGGATCGACTTTCCGCAGACGGTTTGTCCATTTCAGCAGCGTCGAATAGCCAGCGAGCCGGCTCCTTCGTTCAAGGGTTCGATATTCCGGCCTGCTTAACCGCCCGGTTGAAAGCGTTCGGATCTTGAGGCTTTTAAATACCCTCGAAAGCAGGTCGACGCGAATCGAGAATAGACGCTTTAAAAATGAAAGTCACGTTATTTCTGTCCGCCAAGATCCTCAAGTCAGCGGGGGAGGAAACACAGTCATGCTTTTTTCTTTGCTCACAGTCGGAGACTGGATAAGAGACGGTCCATAGACATACCCGTTCGCGAGCGCCTTGCAGTCGCGGAGCGCACTCTGCAATGTGACCGCCCTCAAATGTCCGTCATTGCTTTCGCGCGCTGACGAAGGCGGGGTTCTTTGACAACACTGGAGATCCGCTGTATTGTAACTTCAAAACATGAAGTGACAAAATGAAGGTGTAAATTTCCCGCGCCGCTTCGGATCGTTGCGGCTGCCCCTGCGACGTAATCGGCTCACCGTCCATGACAACACCTGTCAACGTAAGCGGAATTCAATGACCACACTTTTCGACCCTGTAAAAATTGGCGATATTTATACGGAAAACCGTGTCGTGATGGCGCCGCTGACCCGCGATCGTGCTGGCCCTGGCGGCGTGCCGCGCGAGATGGCTGCGACCTATTATCGTCAACGTGCGAGCGCCGGACTCATCATCGCGGAAGGCACACAGATCTCGGCGCTGGGTCAGGGGTACGTCGATACGCCGGGTATTCATACCGCAGCTCAAGTGGCGGCCTGGCGCCGTGTGACAGACGCCGTGCACGAAGCAGGCGGCAAGATCGTGGTTCAGTTATGGCATGTAGGGCGGATTTCCCACACGTCGTTGCTGTCCGGTGGCCAAGTGCCGGTATCGAGCAGCGCTCGAATCGCAAAAGCACAGACGTTCACCGCCAAGGGCTTTGAACAGGTATCGGCGCCGCGCGCCCTGAGCCTGCAGGAAGTGGCCGGGGTAGTGGAGGAGTTCCGTATTGGTGCGAGAAACGCCATCGCAGCAGGATTCGACGGCGTCGAGGTTCATGGCGCGCATGGTTACCTGATCGAGCAGTTCCTGCGCGACAGCATCAATGACCGCACGGACGCTTATGGCGGTGAGATCGAAAATCGGGTGCGTTTTGTGAGCGAAGTCATGACGGCCATCTCGGACGAGATCGGAGGCGGTCGCTCGGGAATCCGGCTGTCGCCAGTGTCGCCGGTCAACGACGCCGCGCTCGACAGTGCGACGCAAGCGACCTACAACATGGTCGTCGAACGCATGGCGAAGTTGAAGCTTGCTTTCATTCATGTGGTGGAAGGTGCGACAGGAGGTGCGCGTGACTTCGCGCCTCTCGACTACGGGGCGTTACGCAGCCGCTTCAAGGCCGGCAATGGAAGCGGCGCATGGATCGCAAACAACGGCTATACCCGCGAGATGGCGCTGGACGCTGTGGAAAGCGGAGCAGTGGACGCGGTGGCTTTCGGCAAGCCGTTTATTAGTAACCCGGACCTGGTGCGTCGTCTCAAGGAAAACGCACCGCTCGCACCCGCGGACCAGAAAACCATGTATGGCGGCGACGAGAGAGGGTACACAGACTATCCGATGCTTGATGGGAAGGCTGCGTAGTCACTCGTTGTGTTCCGGGGTCTCGCAGTGTTTGCGGTCGTGCGTGACGCCATCCTGACACCTTGATTTGGAGCATTTTATGCAAGCGACCGGATTTTCAAGCTGGACGGGTTCGTGGAAGAGCGGGACGGGGACCTTGTCGACTGACACCGGCTTATTCAAGGCTACGCCGTATTCCTATGCGAGCCGATTCGAGGGCGCCCCAGGTGCGAGCCCGGAGGAGTTGCTAAGTGTTGCTCATGCAGGATGTTTCAATCAAGCACTTGCCAACAACTTTGGCATGATCGATCTGGAAGCGGAGAGTATCGAGACTTCGGTCGACATCGATTTTGGAACGGGAGACGATGGGCATCCCGCCATCAAGCGGTCCCATATCACGGTCAGCGCCAGGGTGCCGGGCGCATCGGATGAGCAATTTCAACATTGCGCGGATCGTGCGCGTACGAATTGTACGATCGCCAAGATCATGAACATCGAGATTACGATGGTCGCCAAGCTGCTTCCGTGAGACAAGCCATAAACTTCTCGAAGGGACTCAGAGGGACCAATCACAATCTGATCGACGCCTTGGATCGGTGAATCCAGCTCCATGCATGGTGCCTCGTCGATTGCTGCGCTGCCGCGCGTGCAAACAAGCTTGGCAGTGGTCGAGAGACTATTAGGCAATCTGATAAAGCCAGCTAAGTGTTTGCAATCAAACGACGGCCCGTACGCTACGTGCGCACTTGCAACCTTGCTCATTCGATGGGACCTGTTACTAATGACCGAAATAACCGAAACACAAAAGATGCAAGCGAACGACGGCGTGCTACCACCGCATGAAGCGCTCAATGTTGTTTCGCGTGGTGTTGCCACTACTCGTCAAAACGACACCGTCATGACAGGAGACGCTCCCTTCTCGGCGCTTGACGACCGACATCATCAAACCCATCCGATTCTCACCGACAGTGAAATTGAGCGGATGAAACACTTCGGCACGCTGCAAACTTACCGATCCGGCGAGCAGTTGCTGGAATCCGGCGTGCCTGTGCCCGGCATGTTCGTTTTGCTTAGCGGCCGGATCAGTATTACCAGACGCGACGGGCTCGGGCGCGTGAGCGAGGTGCTCGAACAACAACCCAGACGCTTCGTTGCGGAGATCGGTCAACTCTCGGGAAGGCCGTCACTCGTCGATGGCCACGCAGTAGGCGACGTCACAGTCATCCTGATCCCGCCGGAGCGCTTGCGCGCGCTTCTCGTGGCGGAAGCGGAGTTAGGAGAACGGATCATGCGTTCTTTGATTCTCCGGCGGGTCAGACTGATCGAGCGCGGAACCGGGCCGATACTGCTGGGAAAATCGGATGATGCGCGCTTGATATTGCTGCAAGGGTTCTTGAGCCGAAATGGACACCCGCACACGGTGATTGATACCGACACCGACCCCGATGCGATCCAGTTACTAGAACGCATGTCCAGATCGGATGCCGATCTTCCGCTGGTCATTTGTCCGGATGGCACGGTACTACGTGCCCCGGACGAAAATCAGCTCGCGTCACAATTGGGCTGGTTGCCTGAATTCGATCCTGAGCATACCTATGATGTCGCGATCGTAGGCGCGGGACCTGCTGGATTGGCCACAGCCGTCTATGCTGCGTCAGAAGGTTTGTCGGTTGCGGTGTTCGATAGCCGCGCGCCTGGCGGGCAAGCCGGAGCAAGCTCCCGCATAGAAAACTATCTTGGTTTTCCGACTGGCATTTCCGGACAGGCGCTAGCGGGTCGCGCTTTCGTGCAAGCCCAGAAATTTGGGGCTCACATTGCAATTCCGTTGCAGATCAAGGCGCTTCACTGCGATTGCTTGCCCGTCGAGATTGAACTGATGGACGGCCGTCGCATTGCTTCGCATACGGTCGTGATTGCTACGGGTGCCGCTTATCGCAAGCCAGCCATTGTGGGACTGGAAAAATTCGAAGGACACGGCACCTACTATTGGGCGTCCCCTGTAGAAGCCCGGCTGTGCAAAGGAGCCGAGGTGGCGCTTGTGGGCGGCGGGAATTCGGCGGGACAGGCGATCGTTTATCTGGCGTCGCATGCATCGCATGTTCACGTGCTGATCCGTGCTCAGGGATTGGAAGCAAGCATGTCGCGATATCTGATCGACCGCATTGCTGCGTTGCCCAATGTCACGCTTCATCGAAGGGCCGCGATCGAGTCCATGGAGGGGGAAGGAGGCGCGCTGTCCACACTGAATTGCACGACTCCCGAAGGTCCGCTGACATTGCATGTCAGGCATCTTTTTCTGTTCACAGGAGCCAATCCGAACACGAGCTGGCTACAAGGTTGCAGTGTGAACACCGACCAGGGTGGTTTCGTGCTGACCGGCAATGCCGCGGCCGGTAGCAGGATCTATAGAACAACAACACTTGAAACCAGTGTGCCGGGCGTGTTTGCCATTGGAGACGTTCGATCAGCATCGACGAAACGAGTGGCTGCAGCCGTGGGGGAAGGCGCTGCTGTCGTGTCGCAGATCCACGGCGTGCTGGCCGGGCGTCAGGAACTGGCGCAACGTGCTAACGCGACACCGGCTTGAGGTACGACGAGGCCTCAATCAGATCTTTGCCGGCGGTCTGCGTAGAACCAACGCAATCAAGACGCCCACAATGCCGGCGGTAGCGGCGATCCGATAGTTGTCCGCGAGGGCGAGCGTGGTCGCCTGGACACGAACGGCACGATCGATCAATGCGTATGCTGCAAGCGGTGCAGATAGCACACTGCTTGGTCCGACTGAAAAGATCCCGGCTTGGGAGAGTATCCGTTCAACCGATTGTGCATCGAAATTATTGAGGTGCATGCCAAGATCATTCGAATACATCTGCTCTCGAACTCGTTGCGCAAACGCGATGGACGTCGTCCCCAGTTGACCTCCGAAAAGGCGGGTTGTCTGCACCAGTGCTCCGAATGTCAGCGCGTACTCCGGGGAAAGATGCTTGATCAGGAAGTAGACCGTCGACGTGACGACCATGGTTTGCCCAATTCCCTGAAGCAACTGAGAAGGAATGAAGTTTCCTTCTACCCAGTCGGGTGTGATGTTGGCGCCAAGAAGAAATGCGACCGTGACAATGGCAAAGCCCGCGACAATGACGCGGCGAGCGTCGATGTGCAGCAGCAGGAATGCGACAAGAGGTGCGGCAAAGATCTGAGGAACAGCAATCCAGCGTAGCGTTTCACCGATCTGAAGCGGCCTTAGATTGTGGACGGCACCTAGAAAAATCGGCGGTATGAAACTTGTGTTGAGCAGCGCAAAACGAGTCAGCAACGTGAGTGTCAACAACAGGGAAATATTGGGTTTCAGCAGGTATTCAAGCGCGATTCCGGGCGATTTCGCCAGGAGTTCCCGTGCGAGGAACGCCGCCAGCAGCACCGCGCCGGCGTAGAGTATCGCGGTCACAAAACCTGACTGAAACCAGAATAGCCGCTCACCCTGGTCCAGCCCCACGAGCAGGCAAACGAACCCGCTGGCTCCCAACAGCATCCCGGCGTGGTCGCCTCGCAACGTTGATGGGGGATAGGGCTCCTTAGGAATGGACAGCGCCACGAAGGCGATGAACGGCAACGTCAGCGCGGCATTCTGCCAATAGAACCAGTGCCACGTGAGATGCTCGCTGTACCAGCCCTCCAACGTGGCCGAAACGTTCAATGACATCTCGATGTTCATCGCGTATGCGGCGATTCCGAAGGGAAGCCACTTCGGAGGCAGCGTTCTCGCGATTACCCCGATTGCGACGGGAACGAAGACCCCGGATGAAAGCCCGGACACCACCTGAATGAAAATCAGCGTCGCAAAGTTGGGCGAAAAAGGCAGTGCCATCTGCGATATAAAAAATATTGTCGCGCCGTAGATAAGCAGCCTTCTAACCCCGGTGACAAAGGCAGCCCACACGGCGATAGGGCCGATGAACATCTGGCCCGCGTTGAACGCCGTATTGATCCAGGCACCCTGGTCGAAGCTGATGCCAAGCGCGCCGCGCAAGTCTGCTAACCCCAACGACGTCAGGCGTGACGTGAACGTCGAAATAATGGTTCCAAGCAACACGGCTCCTATTGCCGCATACGGGCGCAAGCTTTCCCGCGCAATCGCAGCAGCAATGGTGGGATCGACTCGCTCAGTGTCTGGTTTCATTGCCGATGTAAGTTCTCGCCTGTAGACTTGTGACTTCAAATATGAAAGCGTAGCATACGCCATGTTTCAGGATGCGCAACCGAGGAGTTGAAATACCGTGGATGGAGCTGACAACGAGGAGGTATTGGCGTCGAACAGGCGCAGGATCACAGCGATCCTGGGGCTGGTTGCCTTCGCGGTTGCACTCGGTGCAGTACTTGCCTATGCGTACGGGTCAGGCGACCGCGGCACAGACGACGCTTATGTGACCGGTCATGTCCATACCATTGCGGCAAGAGTCAATGGAACGGTTGAGCAGGTGCTGGTGCGGGACAATCAGTTCGTCCACGCCGGGGACAAACTCGTTCGGCTCGATACACGCGACTTCGACGTGCGCGTTGCATTGGAGAAATCGAGGGTCGAGCAGGCACAGGCGGATCAAGCCAAAGCGCGGGCATTGATAGCGCAGGCAAGGGCGGCGATCGTAGCGGCCGCCGCAGACGCGAAACGTGACGATCTTGACTTCGGGCGGGCACAGGAACTCACGCGCGAGACGCCTCGCGGTCTGTCGCAACAGGAATATGACGCAGCCGATGCAACACGCAAATCTGCCGCCGCACGCGTGCTTCAGGCACAGGCGCAACTCGCTATATCGGAAGCAACGTTAGCGTCGTCGGTGGCCACTGAAACTCAGGGCAAGGCCAACCTGCGGGATGCTTCGCTGCAATTGAACTATACGGATGTCGTTTCACCCGTGGATGGTTTCGTCGGTAAGAAGACGGTCGAAACCGGGCAACGTATCGTGCAAGGGCAGGCATTGCTTGCCGTTGTTGAAAACGATGCGTGGGTCGTGGCGAATTTTCGTGAGACCCAGTTGAAGCACGTTCATGTAGGCGATACCGTGAGCCTCCGCTTCGACGCATTGCCGGACGTGGAGTTGTCGGGTCATGTAGAGAGTTTCGCACCCGCCACGGGAGCGCAGTTCGCGCTGCTGCCGCCGGATAACGCGACGGGTAATTTCACGAAGGTCGTGCAGCGCGTTCCGGTCAAGATCTTGATCGACAATCCGGATCTTGCAAGTCGACACATTGCGCTGGGCATGTCGGTGACTGCCAGGTTAGGCGTCCAGGACAAGAGCCCATGACCCGGTTAAACCTTTGGCTCCTGGGCGCCGTGTGCGCAGTAACAGGATGCACGTTGAATCCTCAGCCGCTGCCGGACCTGGCGCTGAGCGGTCAACCTTTCCGACACAGCGAAGCAGCGTTGGCAGCAGGGCGCGTTACCAAGCCCTCCGATGCCATCGAGCTGTCGAATTGGGTCAGTCTTTTCGCCGATCCCCAACTCACCGGTCTGGTCGATTCCGCCCTGAGAGAGAACCTTGAAATTAAATCGGCCAACGCCCGCATCGCGCAGTCGCGGGCGCTGTTCGACGTGGACAAGTCTTACACCCTGCCCACTGTGCGTACAAGTCCGGGTTTCGATAGAAGCCGTGTCTCCGGTACCGTGAATGAAGCGCTCCCCCAACGGACACTGCATAACTGGGCCATGCCCGTCGACGCCAGCTACGATGTCGATTTATGGGGGCGATTGAGGGGCGGCGTCGAGTCGGGGCGCGATAAGCTTCTTGCCGCGCAAGCTGATTCCGACGCCGTCACGCTTCGCATTTCGACGGAGGTCGCGAGCGACTATCTGACACTTAGGTTTATTGATTTCGATCGCACCGAATTGCTGCGTTCAATCGAACTTCGGCAGACTGCGCTCGACCTGATCAATAGGCGGGTGAAGGCTGGCTCCGCTGGTGACCTCGACGCGCTTCGCGCTACAACAGAATTGAAGACCGCATCCGCCGAGCTGAAAGAGAGTGACCGGCTTCGCGAAAATCTCGTCGATGCCATCGCTGTACTGACGGGAAGCTCTGCCACCGATCTCTCGATTGCGAACAGGCAGGACGATGTCGTCCTTCCCTCGGTACCGGTGGGATTGCCGTCCGAGATACTGGGAAATCGCCCGGACGTGTTCGCTGCCCAGCGGCGCCTGGATGTGGCTTCCTTGCAGATCGGCATAGCGAAAACGGCATTCCTTCCATCGCTTACGTTGACTGCCAGCGGTGGGTTTGCAAGCGACAGCTTACGAACTTTTCTCGACCGAAACAGTTCGATGTGGGGATTGGGAGTCAGTGTTGCCGAGACCTTGTTCGATGGCGGCCGCCGCCAGGCAGCGGTGGATTCAGCTAACGCGGGATACCTGATTGCAGAGGCGGACTACCGCTCGACGACGCTTCAGGCATTCCGCCAGGTGCAGGATGCGCTCAACGACATTGCGGCCCAACGTCTTCAAGCCGATGACTACGGCGCCGCGTCGAACGCTTCTTCTCAGGCCGCGGCGCTTTCACGCAGTCGATACGAACACGGCTATGTCAGCTATTTTGAAGTTGTCGATTCCGACCGTAGCGCACTCGCCATCAAGCGCCAGTTGATCCGGAGTCATCAGGCGCAGGCAGTGGCAACGGTTTCGCTGCTACGGGCGCTTGGCGGTGGGTGGAATGGGGTCCGTCCGAGCCTGTGATAGGGGAAAGAGAACCCATGTCGCTACGCCGTGGCCCTGGTTTGCAGTGATCGCTGCAGGGCGGCGGCGCAAGAACCGGCAAGCATCACGCTGCTTTCGATGCTTTCTTGATCGGGGACGCTTTCTTTCTCGCAGGCGGCCGCGCAATCGTTACCCCGGCTTTTTTCGAGGCGGGTTTGGCCACCTTGAGGCGCGGCTTAGCGGACGCGTCTGCTTTTCCTTTTGGCGCAGCTTTTAGTGCCGTTTTCTTCGCCGGCGTTGCAGCGGGTTTTGCCGCAGCACTCGACTTTCGCGCCGGTTTGTCAACGGCCTTTCCGCGGTTGGCCTTAAAAGCCGCAACCCTTGCTTCTCGTTCCTTCGCGAATGCCTTGCTGACCTTGCTTTCAGTGTCGGCGAAAGAGAATGGCTTTTTGCCGCGAGGGACTTGCCACAGTGCGTCTATAGTTTCGCCCGTCTTTCTATACACCAATGCGACGGCCGGCTCTGCGCCTTCCGGCAGGCCGCCCCAGCGCAAAGCCCATGCGCGGATCGCGAGCAGGACGCCGTCCAGTTCCTTGCCTTTCTGGGTTGCGTAGTATTCGAACCGGTTCGAGTGCGAGCTGTACTGCCTGCGCTCGATGACTTCGTCTTCCTCCAGGCGTTTCAGCCGCATGGAGAGCAGGTTCGAGGACATGCCGGTCTGCACCTGGATGTCTTCGAAACGCCGGACGCCCATGCTGATTTCCCGCATGATCAGCAGTGTCCATCGATCCCCGAAGACGGACAGTCCGCGTGCAATATCGCAAACACTCTCTGACGTTGCATCCCAGCTCATGTCGTTTCCCTTCCCGATGATTCGCGTCGTCTACTTGGCATCGTCGCTATCACTATAGCCTTGAAGCGGTCTGCAGCTTTTTGACCGCGATGCTGAGTAGCTGCCTAATTTGAAGGCAGCTGAAAAATAGCTGCTATCCACACATATTATAGCTTATCGTCAAGGCGTGTCGGGCGTACCTAAAGGGCGCGCTGTGGTCTCAGGCAGGCGCCATCGGCGCTTGTCATGACGCGCTGGTTTAAGTTTTTTGGGGGGCGCAGACGCGACGCGAACGAGACGGACCAGCCCTTAGGGCATGTCTCATTCACTGGTTCGAATCTGCCTTTGAAAGACGCTGACCTGAACGGACGATATTCGCCCAATGCGATCGATCGATTGACGAGAATTGAAAGTCTAAGCGGCTGTCGACTAAGCGGCCATCAATCTTTCCGATTCCATCGGACGGCTCGGAAGCGTCATATAAGCCCCAGTTGGGCCCTTGCTGATTCGATCGTTGATCGAGGCAAGCGCGAGTTCATCGAGGAGGTAATCAATGAGCTTGCGCACGCGCACAGGTTCGAGTCGACGCGGCCGGTAAAGAAGATGCACGTCGAGCGATTTCGACGACCATCCGGAAAGGACCGGCAGCAGGTGCGCCTGCTGCGCCAGGAGCGAAGGAACGAGCGCCACTCCCGCACCATGGATTGCCGCCCCAATCAGCGCATCCGCATTGTTGGCCCTCAGCGAACCATTCCTCGGAATGGCAAACCGGCCGGCGCTTGACGCCTCGAATAGCTCAAGCTCCCCGCACGTCGACCGGCTCGCAAGCGCCATGCAGTCTTCGGGATTCAGGTCGCGCGGGTGCTGAGGTATCCCCACGCGCTCGAGGTAGGACTGACTCGCGTACAGCCCGGTCTTCAGCGGCGTCAGCGCGCGTGCTATCAACGTTCCGGGTATGACGCGGTCGACCGAGATAGCCACGTCGGCAAAGTCGCTCAGGGCGTTGGCGTCGCTGTCGTTCGCGTGAAGATCCACGTTGATGCTGGAATTCTCGTTCATGAACATCGCGAGCATACCCCCAAGGCGCTGCAACCCAAACAGCGCGGGCGCGTCGATCCGCACGCAGCCACACGCGTCAGTCGCGTTTTGCTGACCCATGAAAGCCAGTTCTTCGTAGGAGCCGATCACCGCCGTCGCGCGCTCGAAGAAGCACTGTCCAAACGGCGTCAATGACACTTTCCGGGTCGTGCGCACTAACAGGCGCGCTCCCAACTCGGCCTCCAGATCCTGAACCACGCGAGTGGCGATTGACCGGGAGACGTTCAATGCGTCAGCGCCACGTGAAAACCCTTTGTGGTCGACAATGGCTTTAAAAACCTCGAGTGCTTTCAAGCGGTCCATGGCGATTCTCCAAGTTGGTCCGTGTTTGGACCGGATGCGATTTAGACAAAGCGACGTATCTGCGGCGCGTAGCCTGCTTTCGTCCGCTTGTTGCAATCTTGGTGCGCACGACAAAGGACGTCGAGTTAAATGCTATTAATGGTTGTTATTGCGGCTATACACAGCAGCAGGGCAGTGGATGTCATTGCATTTGCGACGCTCTGTCGTGTGTCCCTGGGCCTGTTATCGTTCACGCCAAGGTAACGGTCATTTCACGAAATTTCCGTGAGTCGTGCATATGCATGCGAGTAGCATTCGCTTCGAAGCGATGACGTCAGGCGGACCGCGATATTCAGATTTTATGTGTTCACTTCAAAAAAGTAAGCGAACAACCGAGGAGTCGGCGGGGCTGCCCTGAGCAGCCACTGTTGAGCCGGTTCATGCGCAGCGCGGGAGGCAGACTTCAATAAGCAGAGTGTAAATCCTTTCTTGACAATGTTTTGTTATGGCTTCAATATTTGAAGTGAAAGTTGCGCGCCACACACTGTAGCCTGCTCGACCGCTAGTGAGTCCCGTGCAGTCAGGTAAAAGCTTCACACGGGTTCGCAGGTTTTCGCCGCGTCGCGAACTCGCGAGACCTCCCATGGTGTTGCAAAACGAATTCAGAGGCCTATATGGCAAATCCGACTTATCCTACGAATGTTTCCGCGTTGATTCTCGTCGACGTTCTCAACGACTTCCTGTCGCCGGAAGGCAAGATCAATCCCGGAATCAAGGATCAGATCGAGAAAGTCAACTTGATCGAAAACCTCACCCGGTTGATTGCGGGCGCACGGGCCACCGGCGTTCAGATCGTCTATGCGCCGCACGGATTGCATGAGCATAGCTTCGACGATTTCAAGTACGTCCCGTTGCGGATGCAAAGAGCGATGGAAAACAAGATGTTCTGGGAGGGAGAATTCGGCGCCGATTTTTATGAGCCGTTTCGCCCGCAGAGCGGTGACATCATCATCGGCCGGCACAAGACATTCGACGCCTTCATGGGTACCGACATGGACGCGCAACTCAAGGAGCGCGGCATCGAGAAGGTGATCCTTGCCGGACTGACGTCGCAGACATGCGTTGAAGGTACGGGACGGCACGCTACGGAGGCGGGCTATCACCTGACCTTCCTGAAGGATGCAGTGGCGGAGTTCACCGAAGAGGCTCACAAAGCCGCGCTCGAAATCTCTTACCCGACTTTTGGCCACGAAGTCCTGACCGTGGACGAGTTCCTGGCGGCAGTTCGCAAGTCGGGCGAGTGACTCGCATTGCCGGACGTGCAACGTCCACTAAAAAAAAGCGGCGATGCTTGTTCGAGCAAGCATCGGGTCGAGCTTTATAGCCCGGCATCACTTCCCACCACTCCGGCAATCTGTTCCCGCAACCACCGGTGCGAAGGATCGCGATGTGAACGTTCATGCCAGACCATCGCCATGGTGTAACCGGGAACGTCGACCGGTGCGTTAACCCGTTTCAACGTAGGTCTGTCGGCAATGAGTCTTGAGGGGAGCATCGCCACGAGATCGGTTTCCTCAATAACGGAGATCGCGACTAGAAAATGCGGCACCGAACAAACCACGCGTCGCGACAAGCCGACTGCGTCAAGGACGGCATCAGTCGCACCCTGAAAGCCGCCGCCGCTCGGCGATATGATCGCGTGCTCCATGGAACAGAATTGCTTGATGGTAGGCCGCCGATTCAGTTGCGGGTGCCCAATCCGGCCAACAAGGACGTAGTGTTCGTCGAAGAGTTTTTGCGCCCTCAGCCCTGCGGGTACGGAATCCATGGTCTGCAGGCTCAAATCGATCTCGCCGTCTTCCATACGCTTGGCTATACGTAACGGATTAGTCTCCAGAACGGCCAGCCGGGTTCCGGGAGCGCTTGTCCGAAGGTGTCGAAGCGTGGGAATGAGAACAGCCAGCTCGCCGTAGTCTGCCGCCGCCACTCGCCACGTATTCGTGGCGGATGCAGGGTCGAACGCTTCGTTGGCCATCACGACACGTTTCAGGTGTTCGAGCGCTTCCCGCAGCGGCTCGCGCAGCTCATCGGCTCGAGGGGTGGGCAACATGCCTCTGGGGCCCGGCAGCAACAGGGGATCATCGAACGCTTCGCGCAACTTGCCCAGTTGAATACTGACCGAGGGCTGGGACAGGTTCAGGCGCGTAGCGGCGCGCGTCACGTTACGTTCGCTGAGCAGCACGTCGAGCGTGATCAGGAGATTGAGATCGAGTCGATTGAAATTGTGCACGGCTATACCTGATATTCAGAGAATTCATTTCAGTTATACCAGTCTCGCCTATACGCTACAAAGCACAGTCAACTCAATCAGGGTATATATGAACGTCCTTATCGTCTACGCGCACCCCGAACCGACCTCGCTCAATGGCTCGCTGCTGGACTTCATGGTCAAGCGCTTCGAAAGTGCGGGACATACGGTGCAGGTTTCGGATCTTTACGCCATGAAGTGGAAGCCTACGCTCGACGCCGATGATTTCCTGAATCGCGAGCCTGGAGCGCCCTTCGACGCGATGCACGATTCCAAGCGTGCCTATGCAGCCGGTCAACAGACAGAGGACATTACACGCGAACAGGAGAAGCTTGTCTGGGCCGATGCAGTGGTCATGCAGTTCCCGTTGTACTGGTATTCCATGCCGGCAATCTTGAAGGGCTGGGTCGAGCGCGTCTACGCCTATACGTTTGCGTACGGCATTGGCGAACACTCGGACAAGCGCTGGGGCGATCGTTTTGGTGAAGGGAAGATGACCGGCAAGCGGGCGATGTTGCTCGTGACGGCTGGTGGCTGGGAGTCCCACTACAGTCCGCGCGGAGTAAATGGACCCATGGATGACCTGCTGTTTCCCATCCAGCACGGCATTCTTTACTATCCGGGCTTCGATGTGCTCCCGCCATTCGTCGCCTACAAAATTGGTCTTGGGCGCGTGGACGTTGATCTGTATACGTCGTTGACCGAGTCACTGGGAAAACGAATCGATGAGTTCTGGACGGCCGAGCTAATTGCGTTTCGACCGCAGAACGGCGGCGATTACGACATTCCCGCATTGACGCTGCGCCCGGAGATCGCACCGGGACAGGTCGGATTCGCCGCCCATCGATCCGGCACGACGTCCTGAAGCAGTGACTGGGGAAGGCAAGTTGAGCGCAATGGAGGATGCGCTCAGTCGTCAAACTTTCTCCACTCATGCGGCCCGGCGACATTCCGCCGACGTGACTCTTTTTCGCTGACGGGCTGCGGAGGAAAGGCTTCGGCGCCCACCATCCAGCGGGCGGTGGTACGGGCTATCCGGCGGCCAAAGCGCTCCGCGGTCAGAAGGTCGCCGGGGTGCGGCGCGTTGTCGGGGGTACCGTCGCCAAAGCTTTGTGCGATAAGACCAAGCCATGCCCCATTGACGTTGACGTCCGTGTATTGGCTGGCTGAATAGTTGCCGCCCGGCTGATCGCCTACACCGACCCAGACCATACTCATCTGGGCCGCGAAAATGGCCATCTGTTCGAGCGCGATCAGCTTGTCGCCTGAGCGCGATGCAGAGTTGGTAAAGCCGGCAGCGATCTTGTCCTTCCACACTTGATCAAGCCAGGGAGTGAAGCCGGTTTCGAGGAACAACTTGAACAGTCTATGGGCGGATCCCATGTAGGTAGGCGCACCAAACACGATGGCGTCGGCTTTAGCCAGGCGCGCCATGATGTCGTCGTCGTGCCAGCGGCCATCGGGTTTCAACTGACTGGCCGTGATCTCGATCAGTTCGGCCCTGGCGCCCGGGAAAGAGTCGACGCCTTGCCTGATGTGCTCGGCTACGGTACGGGTATGTCCGTGACCCGACGAATAGACTATGGCGATACTGGTCATCCTTTCTCCCTGCTGTTGGTGTTGAAGACGGAATGTCGTTTTAGCTCAAGGCGGTTTTGCTCAAGACCTTGCTGATAGGCAGCATAAGGCCGGAGGACCGGTCGGATGAAATTCAAACTTTATGGTGCGGGTATCATCGACATGGATGACAAGAGGCTCGACTTAAATCTGCTCCTGGCCCTCGAAGCGCTGCTTGCCGAGTTGAACGTCACGCGTGCGGCCAGACGACTCAACCTGAGTCAACCCGCGTTGAGCGCTCAACTGTCGCGACTTCGAACGATCTTCGGTGACCAGCTCCTGATCCCGACTTCGAGGGGCATGCTCCCCACCGCGATGGCCGCTGATCTCGAGACGCCGTTACGCCTGGCGCTCGACCAGGCGCGCGCCCTGATTAGTCGCGCTCATGCGTTCGATCCGGCAAGCGCAAACCTGACCTTCTCGATCTCGGCCAGCGACTACATGCAGGTTGCCATCCTGCTTCCCTTCCTGTTGCAACTGAATAGCAGGGCGCCCGGGCTGCGCGTCATGATGAGGCTAGGGGACATCCGGGTAGCCGCAGCCGAGCTTGAACGAGGTGACATCGACGTAGCGTTCGTGCAGTCCGGAGACGTGGAAGGGCGCGACCTGCGAAACGTCGATGTACTGAGCGAACGGTACATCGGCATCGCGCGCAAGAATACGGTGCGCGACGGCGTCATGCCGATTGACCGGTTCATGGCCGCGCGACACATCATCGTGTCGCCACGTGCAGAGGGGTTCGCCGGACCGACAGATGACGCACTAGCCTCCCTGGGTCTTACCCGGCAAGTTGCGTTTGCGGTCTCATCCTTCGTTTTCCTGATCGAGGCTGTATCCAGGTCTGATCTGGTCGCACTTGCGCCGGAGCGGCTGGTAGCGCGCTATTCGGATCGGGTCGATACATTCGAGCCACCCATTCCGGTTGCTGGTTTCAAGATTGCCATGGTCTGGCATGACCGCACACACGCCCATCCCGCCAGAGTATGGTTCCGGGATCAGATCCAGGCGTTTTGCGAGGAAAACCAGGCACTCCCTTCCAACGGTTTCGAATAGTGGCTTCTAAAATGAAAGCTATCCATGAAACTGATAGGAGGCGAGAGATTTTTCGATTTCCGGTAACACCCTGTTCGACGTTAAGCTGGTCACCCTACTAACGACGAACCTCGACTGAGGAAGGAGCTGGCCATGGAATCCGCAAAGCAGGTCATCGTGGATCATTTTGGCGGCCCGGACGTCTTGAAAGTGGTTGATGCAGTCATTCCGTCTCCGGGCCATGGACAACTTCTCGTTCGCGTCGAGGCGGCAGGCGTTCTTTATGGCGATATCATGCGTCGTACTGACCGATATCTGACGCCGACGTCCTTGCCTTACGCACCCGGCACCGAAGTGGCCGGAACAGTTGCCGCGATGGGGCCAGGCGTTTCCACCGCTGCCGTAGGCGATCGGGTCCTGTGCCGGGTCGCCTCGCACGGGTACTCGCAATACACGCTGGCCGACGCCACCTCAGCCCTTGCGTTGCCCGACTCGATCGAGTTTGGGGAGGCGACCGGGTTGCTTGCGCAAGGCTTGACGGCTTACCTGTTGACCCACGATGCTGCGAACCTGAACGGCAAGTCGGTGTTTATCGAGGCGGCGTCCGGAGGCGTGGGAATGCAGATGGTCCAGATGGCCCGTGCGCAGGGTGCGACGTTTATCGCAGGGTCAGCGAGCTCGGAGGAGAAGCGCGAACTGGCTCGCCGCAATGGTGTGGATCTGATGGTGAGTTCGGTGACCCCGGGATGGTCGCACGAGGTGCTCGAGGCTACGCATGGTCTGGGTCTCGATGTCGCTTACGAGTCATCCGGCGCGATGTTTTCCGAGTTGCTCAAATGCCTGGCGCCGTTCGGCACGCTGGTCAAGTTCGGGCGCGGGGTCAATGAAAATCAGACTTTCGATCCGTCTCATCTGCTTGGTAAAAATCAGTCGCTGCGCGGCTTTTATCTTCCTGGCTACTTCGACCAGGCCCATCTGCCGATGATCGATGTGGCGAGCCAGGCGCTGATCGATTCGGTGCTCCGTGGTGAACTCAAAGTGCGGGTGGGTCACCGCTTTGCGCTCAATGAGGCGGCGCTTGCACACCATGCAATCGAAGGGCGCCTGACTACGGGGAAAGTGGTCCTGGAGCCGTGGCGGCTGGCGGAGTAATGGCTTCCTCGTCCGGGTATCCGCGCCGTGGCGCTGTTGTCGTCATGGCCGCAGGATGTGGAATCACAGTGGGAAATGTGTACATTTGCCAACCGCTGTTACCGGCAATGGCGGTCACATTCCACGCAACGCCCGGTGCTGCTGCACTGGTGGCAACGGCGGCCCAGATCGGTTACGCCATAGGCATTCTCCTTGTCATTCCCATGGCGGATCGCGCGGACCCGCGCAAGCTGATTCGGATACTGCTTGGCCTGACGTGCTTGATGCTCGTCTGCGCGGGGTTGAGCCCTTCGATAAACGGGCTGGCGTTGTTGACACTGCTAGTGTCCACGGTGACCGTGATTCCGCAGATCTTGATTCCGATCGCCGTATCGAGTGCGGCCGATGGCCAGTCGGGACGGGTTATCGGCGCGATGCAGACGGGACTCGTCCTCGGAATATTGCTTTCCCGCGCAGTCTCGGGCGCAATAGCGCAATTGAGCGGCACATGGCGAGCGTCTTATTTCTTTAGCGCGGCGCTGAGTGCTGTCCTGTTCCTAACGCTGCCTATGTATCTTCCCGAGCGCCGACCCGCAGACGCGGCAGGGGATGTGTCATATCGGTCATTGCTGGCTTCGCTTCCCGGACTCCTAATCAAGTGGCGCGATCTGCAACTATCCGCTGTTCTGGGCGCGACCGTGTTCGGGGCGTTCTCTGCGTTTTGGGCCACACTCGCTTTTCATCTTGCACTCCCGCCGTTTAACCTTGGGAGTGCGCAAGCAGGCTTGTTTGGGCTGTATGGTGCGGCAGGCGCGATTCTCGCACCCGTTTGCGGGCGTCTCGCGGATAAGTATGGCTCGACAACGGTCAACACAATCTCGATTGCCATGGCCGCGATTGCGTTCGCGGTGTTTTTCGTCGCTGGCGATGCGTCGGTTCTAGCCATTGTGATCGGCGTCAATCTTCTGGATTTTGGCGTGCAGTCCGGCCAGATCGCGAATCAGGCCAGAATCTTCAAGCTCGACGGCACCGCAAGAGCGCGCCTCAACACGGTCTATATGGTGTTCACTTTTGGTGGTGGCGCACTGGGGTCGACTCTGGGTTCATGGGCCTGGACCTTCGCGGGATGGCGCGGTGTCTGTTGGGCCGGCCTGAGCCTCTTGGCCGTCGGTGCGCTATTCATGTTGACGCGGGGATTGTCGAGAGTTCGGGTCATCGAAGCACACCAGTAGGGACTTTCTTATCGGCAGCGTAGGTCCCTTAATTGAATTGACCGTTGGCACGCAGGCAAGCAGTGCGCACAACGAATTATCTTGATGACGCAATACGATGACTCAACACTATGCTCTCGCATTCGGCCCGTTTACACTTGACTTCCCGCAGCGGACTCTCTCGCGCGATGGTGTGGAGATCAAGCTGGGTAGCCGTGCGCTCGACATTCTGGTCGCGCTGGCAGAAGCGCTTGGCGAGCTCGTCAGCAATCAGGCGCTGGTGGCGAAGGTGTGGCCTAACACGGTAGTCGACGAAGGGTCGTTGCGGGTGCACATGTCTGCGCTGCGCAAGGCGCTGGATGATGGCCGCGATGGCGCGCGTCTCATCGTCAACGAAATGGGGCGTGGTTATCGGCTGGCGGTGGCGGTTGAAAGACAGACCGTCTTCGCGCGCGGCGAATCGTTCGCCAGGCCGCCGGCCGCCAGGTCAACTCTGCCAATTCTGGTCGGGCGCATCGTAGGGCGTGATGCCGTGATCGACGGCCTGTGCGCGTCACTGGCGGAGCGTCGCCTGATGACCGTTGCGGGCTCGGGCGGCATCGGTAAAACGACCGTGGCACTCGGGATCGCGCATCGTTTCGAGGCCACCACCTCGGCGCGCGCATTCTTCGTCGATTTCGCGCCAGTGACCAATCCGGCGAGCGCGGCCAGCACCATTGCGTTGGCCTTGGGCGCTCCGGTGTCGACCGATGACCCGATACCCCACCTCATCGCGGCAATAGGCAACGAACCGACCCTCATGGTGCTGGATAATTGCGAGCATCTGGTGGACACCATCACCACGCTCGTCGAACGCCTGTTGCGAGGCGCGAGCGGGTTGCGCCTGCTCGTCACGAGCCGCGAGCCGCTTCGCGCCGAGGGGGAGTGGGTGCACCGGCTCGCGCCGCTGGCGATTCCGGGCGATCAGTCGAGCCTGAAGATTGCCGACGCGATGTCGTTTCCTGCGGTCGCGCTTTTTGTCGAACGCGCGGTGGCGGCGCATGACGCGTTTCAACTGTCGGACGCCAACGTAACCGCAGTCTGCGATATCTGCCGCCAGCTCGACGGCATTCCGCTCGCGATCGAGATGGCTGCGGCACGCATTGCATCGATGGATGCCCATACCCTCGCAAGCCGGCTGGTCGATCGTTTCGCGCTGCTCACGCGTGGCCGCAGGAGTGCTTTGCCGCGTCAGCAAACCCTGCGCGCGATGCTGGACTGGAGTTATGCGTTGCTGGAGCCCAGCACCCAGAGCATCCTGAACCGGCTGTCCTTGTTTCGTTCGTCGTTCAATATCGACGCAGCGGTCGCTGTTGCAACGGATGCGGATATCGACAACGTCATGGTGCTCGATGCCGCAGCCGACCTGGTCGCCAAGTCCCTGCTCGTGAGTGACTCAGACCAGGGTGCAACGAGCTATCGGCTGCTCGAAACCACCCGGCATTATGCGTTTGACAAGCTATCCGCGGGTAACCAACGGAGCGCGGTACAAAGGCGGCATGCGCTATACGTCTGCTCGCTCTTCGTTGACCCTGGCCCTGCGTGGGAAGGCAGTGCACGCCGCGAGTCAACCGTGCTTCACCGCGCAACGATTAACGACGTGCGCGCGGCTTTCGACTGGGCAGCGTCATTGGAGGGAGACCCTGCAATCGCGGTCAGGATTGCGGCGTTGACGTCCCCGCTCTGGTTCCAGTTGTCGCTGCCCTATGAGTTCATGCGACTCGCTGAGCGCGGAATCGAGGCCGTTGTGCGTGCGGGTTTGACCGGCTCGGTTGATCACGTGCAACTGCAGATTGCCTACGGACACGCGGTATGGCACACACGCGGTCCGATCCAGGCCATGGCGGACGCATTTGGCGAAGGGCTGGTGCACTCGAGAGCGCTAAACGAGCCGGAGATCATCATGCGTTGCATGTGGGGCATGTGGTCACAAAAGCTTCAAAGTGGCCAGTATGCGCAGAGCCTTGAGATCACTCTGGCTTATCAGCAGATGGCAGCGGTTTCATTGCAGTTATCGACTACGCAGACGGCAAAGCACACACTTGCCTTGTCGCTGGAACGTCTCGGACACTTTGACAAATCGTTCGATCTGATGGAAGACGTGCTGATGGTCGACAGTGCGAATGCGGTGCGGGCGGGCCATGCCAATGCAGCGCAAATGGACGGGCGCATCGCGGCGTGGACGGTAAAAATGCGCCTCTTGTGGCTCCAGGGACGCAGCGTCGAAGCGCTTGGGTTGGCCAGGAACGCGGTAGAGGAGTCGCTGGCCGTCGGACATGATCTCTCAATCTGCTTCTGCCTGACAATGGGCGCCCTGCCGGTTGCCCTATGGTGTGGAGACCGAGGCTTCGGCCTCGAATTACTCGATATATTGCGGAGCCGCACCCGCAAAAATGGTTTGCGGTTTTGGGACACATGGGCCGATGGCTTTGAGGCCATCATGCACGGCACGCCATTTGACGCACGGGAGGCGACGGTCTACCAAATGGAAATTTTCGCCACCTGCGGCGAGAAATCGTCGATAGCGGCACTGGATAAGTTGGGGCGGGCAGAGGAGCCGGTCTGGTGCCGCGCCGAATTGCTGAGGCGCGAAGCCATGCTGGCCTGCGACCATGATGCAGATTTTGAAGCGATGTTGCTGCTCGCACTCAAGGTGGCGGCTGAGCAGAACGCCCATGCGTGGTCGCTGCGTGCTGCCACGACACTGGCTTCGCTGAAGCGGCGCAAGGGGGAAGTCGATGCAGCCAGGGCCATTCTTGCCGATGTGCGCGAGGTGTTCAGTGACGATGACAACACTGCAGATCAACAGGCAGCGGACGCGTTACTGCACCTGCTTTCATGCGAGTGACTGCGAATAACAAGGACTAGCCGGATACGGTCCGTCGCATTAACAACCATTTGCAAAGCTTAACTTACCCGTGACGCTAGTCTTGATGACAATGAAGCCTTGATGCGCAATCACTCCGCTCGCCGCAAGCCGGCAGATGTCGGCGGGGCGGTGAGCGCTGGTCCACGCAAGCTTAGGCAAAACCATCATGACGACGCACGAAGCGAAACCGTTTTCAAAATCGGGCAGCCCTCACCCCTTGCTATCGCCGTCATCGGCACATCCCATCCTTGACGCGGACGTGCAAAGCTTTGTCGACGCTCAGACCGATTCCGACGATGAGTCCTTTTATCTTCGAGAACCTGCAGCTGCCCGAGAGGCGTTCGGAAAACTGCAGGGCAAGTCCAGGCGCGAATTTGCCGTCAGCGTGGATGACCTGGTCCTCCCCATAGGACCTAGCGGGTCAGTGGCTGTGCGCATCGCACGTCCTTCCGGCGCCACGCGGGCTCTGCCGATCGTCATGTACTTTCACGGTGGTGGATGGATCGCCGGAGACCGTCATACGCATGACAGGCTGATTCGCGAGATAGCCATCACAGCGAATGTTGCCGTGGTGTTTGTCGACTATAGCCATTCACCCGATGCGGTGTTTCCTTGCCAGAACGAAGAGGCCTATGCGGCCCTGATTTATGTCGTGGCGAATGCCGCTGCTTTGGGACTTGACCCAGAGCCGTTGGCGTTGGCGGGGGACGGCGCGGGGGGGAACATGGTGGCGGCGGTCGCGATTCTGGCGAAGCGCAGGCGGGCTCCAGCCATTGCGCTTCAGGTCATGTTCTACCCGGTGATGTCGGCGAGTACGGACAGCAGTTCATATCACGAGTTCGAGAACGGGCCGTGGATCACCGCGCTAACCATGCAGAGCCTGGTTAGCGCGCAATTCCCGTTGGACTCGCAAGCCGATTTCAGCGCGCTGCCCTTAAATGCGAACTTCACCGAACTGGAAGGTCTTCCCGCCGCACTTGTGATTACCGCCGAGAACGATCTGGTTCGTGATCAAGGGGAACACTATGCAAAAAAGCTCATGCAGGCAGGGGTGGAAGTGACAGCGACGCGCTATCTCGGGACCATCCACGATTTCATCTGCCTCGATGATCTGGCGCATACACCTCCTTCGCGGGCCGCATTGATGCAGGCCTGTTCGGCACTGCGTGACAGGCTCCATTCAAAGCCAGCGTGAGACGGGTTCAGGCTGGCTCGCACATGCGGGAAGACTGAAAATTTCCTTGGCTGTTTGTAACGTCAATTATTGAAGTAAAAATAAGAAATTTGATTATGTTGCGCGTCCGGTAGGCCGTTACGCGATGTTTCGGCCGACCTCTTTAACTTGCACCTTCGGAAACTAAAATGAAAGTCCTCTTTATCATTACCAGCTCAAAGCGGGGCACGTGGCTCGCTGAGGTCGTACGCCCTTACTGGCATCTTTCGGAGCGCGGCAGCGAGATCCATTTCGCCAGCCCAGCCGGTGGAAAAATCGTCTGGGACCGGCTTAGCGACCCCTTTACAGAGGGCTCGTTCGAGGCCAACGACCTCCCGAGCAAAGGCTTCTTATCCGATAAGGCGCTTGTCGCACGGCTTGAGACAACGATGGCGCTCGAGGCGGTCAAACCGGAGGACTACGACGCGGTGCATGTAGCGGGTGGAACCGGCGCGGCCGAAGATCTATTCCCCAACGAGCAAATGGCGAGAATCCTCGATCACTTCTGGGCGGCCGGCAAGGTCATCGGAACCATCTGTCACGGCTCGATAGCACTGGCGAACAACCCGGCTCGTGTTACTGGACGGCAGGCAACCGGTTTTACGCTGAAGGAGGACATCGAAGCCGAGGCGCTGTATGGGCCGCAGTTCGTGCCCGTCTATCCACAGCCGGCGATGGAAAAGGTCGGTATCGACTTCGTGCATGTTGGACAGCAAGGCGTTCGGGTCGTTGTAGACGGAAAATTGGTGACCGGACAGAACCAGCAATCGGCATCGGAGTACTCGCTCCAGTTCAATCACGTGTTGTTTGGCCAGAACCCGGTGATCACTGTTTAGACTGATGGATCCGTCACTTCCGGCATGACGCCTGGTTGCGTCTTAGCCGGAAGTTGGTCTCTAATGTCCTAAATAGAGACTAGATGCCTTGCACGATCACGCAACGGTACTCTGCCCCCTGAAGCGATGTTCGCGAGCCTCCTGATACGCCGGGCTCGTACCATGCGCTCGCCTCCTCGAATGTCGGAAACTCGATGATCACCATGCCTTCGATCTCCGCCCCTTCCAGCACTTTGTGCTTACCGTAAATCGCCCTCGGTTTCATGCCGAAAGTGCCAAGCGTCGGCTTAACTTTGACGTCGTACACGTCTAGCTCTTCCTGGTTGGTTGTCTTGTCCCGCGTGAATACGATATAGGCGCTCATTCGGTTGTCTCGGTTAGTTCGGGAAGAGGCTTGAACGCTTTGCGGATCTAGCCCAGGGGAACTTCACGCCGATGCCATGAGAAGAACGATCCTGCCGAAGTGCAGCGCGGGATCTACATAGGCTGGAATGATTTACTTCAAATTGTGAAGCTACATGAGCAATGCGTCAAGGCAGCCGTTAAATCCTGTTTCCCCGTGACATTGATAAGTGCCGCGTTTTGCCCGCGTTACGCAGGGAAATGACGATCGTAAGGATCCGGCGATTCCGACAGGAAAATGAAGGCTGCAGGGCTAAAACAGCCAAAGCGGATTGGTCGGGCAACTCCTCGCCCGACATTTTCAGCTCAGGCCGGTCCTGCCAGATTTTATTTTTTCCACTTGCAGACTTTGTTTTTGAATGCGAGCATCAAATCTATACATGTAAAGACAAGTATGTATCACCGGTGACTCAGGGTTTCTTCGAGGGTGACTTTCTTGATGCAGACAATTTTGGCAATCGATGTCCGGTTGCGCGTGCGCGCTCAGCTCGACGGCACCCATCCCGTAGGGGAGGATCACTATGATTTTCTTTGAGAACGTGTCCAAGCGGTACGGTGACGGCGCGGCCGCGGTCGACGGGCTGACGTTTTCAGCGCCGACGGGAAAATTGACGGTGCTCGTTGGACCATCCGGGTGTGGGAAGACGACCTCGCTGCGGATGGTGAACCGCCTGATCCGGCCGTCGTCGGGTTCGATCAGCGTGGGTGGGGAATCCACGGCGAACATGGACGACTCAATGCTTCGCCGCAAGATCGGCTATGTAATCCAGCATGCAGGTCTCTTTCCGCATCGAACGATTGTGGACAACATCGCGACCACGGCCCGGCTCAATGGCAAGAGCAGGAGGGAGGCGCACGTTGCCGCTCAGGGGTTGATGGAGCGTGTTGGATTGCCTCCTTCATTTGCAAAACGCTACCCGTGGCAGCTCTCCGGAGGCCAGCAGCAGCGCGTCGGTGTCGCGCGGGCCCTGGCATCCAATCCGCAGTTCATGCTGATGGACGAGCCGTTCAGCGCCGTTGATCCCGTCGTGCGGACCCAGCTGCAGGATGAGTTCCTACGGCTCCAGAGGGAACTGGGCAAGACCATCATCATGGTTACGCATGACATTGACGAAGCGCTCAAGCTGGGCGATCTGGTAGCAGTTTTGCGCACGGGCGGCCGGCTCGCGCAGCTTGCTTCGCCGCAAGAACTGCTCAAGCGGCCAGCCGATGCATTTGTCGCGGACTTCATTGGGCGGGACCGGGGTTACCGATTCCTGGGTTTTGCGCCTATCGCGGGTGATCTGGTCATTGACGCAGAACCAACGGTCTTCCTCGGCGAGAGTGCCGAAGCCGCACGGCGAGCGACGCGCGAGCGCTGGCTGCTGGTGCTCGACGAACGCAAACGGCCAGCAGGCTGGGTGGAACCGTCCAGCTTGCGTGAGCCGGTTCGCATGGAAGACCTTAACCTGAGCGGGACAATAGCGCCCGTGGATGGCTCCTTGCGGCAACTACTTGACGCGGTGCTGAGCTCGCCCAGTCGTCGCGGCCCGGTTGTCAGCGCTGTGGGTGCTTTGCTGGGGACCGTGACAGCAAATCAGGTCATGGGTGCGCTCGACGAACGCTCGGCTGACGAGCTCAGGAGATCCGCATGAATGTTGACTGGCTATTGCGTGAGGCAGGGAGCATAGCGAGCCTCTTTGCCTGGCATCTTGGGCTATCGGTCGTACCGGTATTGATCGGACTGGCGCTTGCTTTGCCGCTTGGATGGCTGGCGCGCAGCAGCGGTCCTCTAAGGTCCATTGTGCTGGGCGCGGCGGGTTTGCTTTACACGATCCCGTCGCTTGCGCTCTTTGTCTTGCTGCCGGCTGTGCTCGGCACCCGGATTCTCGACACCATCAACGTGGTGGTCGCGCTCACTATCTATACGCTGGCGCTGCTGGTCCGCACAGTCGACGATGGTCTTGGCTCCGTGCCGGCGGACACCTTGCAAGCCGCCCGGGCGATGGGTTATCGGCCACTTCAGAGGTTGCTTGCGGTCGAGTTGCCTGTCGCGGTGCCGGTGATCGCCGCCGGACTTCGCGTCGCGGTGGTGTCGAACGTCAGCATTGTGTCGGTCGCAGCGCTCGTTGGCATGCCGCAACTTGGACTGTTGTTCACGCAAGGGCTGCAACTGCATTTCCTGACGCCGATCATCGCAGGGATTGTCCTTTGTATCGGGCTTGCCGCGGCGCTGGACTCGATCGTTATCCTCACCGGCCGTTGGCTCACGCCGTGGCAACCCAGGGAGGTGCGGTCATGATCGACTGGCTTCTGGACCCGTCACACTGGACCGGAGACGACGGTGTGATGGCGTTGATCGCCCAGCATCTGGCTTATACAGGTGCGGCATTGCTGATCGCAATGGTGATCGGCTTACCAATTGGGCTCTACGTGGGCCACACGCGGCGCGGCACGGTTCTCGTCGCAGGATTTGCCAACGCGCTTCGGGCGTTGCCGACGCTCGGCCTGATTGTCTTGCTCGTGATCTTGTTTGGACCGGTCTTTGCATCGGACCTCGCGTTTATCGTACCCAGCCTGATTGTGCTGATCGTGCTCGCGGTTCCGCCCATAGTGACAGCGGCCTATGCCGGCGTGCTGGCGGTCGACCCAGCCGTCGTCGATGCAGCGAGAGGCATGGGCTATCGTCCCATGAAGATCCTCTTTAGCGTGGAGGTGCCTTGCGCGTTGCCGCTGATTCTTTCCGGCGTGCGCAGCGCAACCCTGCAGGCAGTCTCGACCGCGACCATTGCAGCATATGCGTCGCTTGGCGGTCTCGGCCGCCTCATCATAGACGGCCGCGCGCAAAACGATTACGCGCAGATGGCTGCAGGGGCGGTCCTGGTGGGAGTGCTCGCACTGGTGATCGATCTTGCAATGGGTCTTCTTTCGGTCGTTGTAGTGTCACCTGGAATTAACCGGCGAGTGAGCCGGAGATCACACGCGTGAGTTCTATTTTAGAAGTTTAGTTAGTCATCCTTCCCGAAAAGGGATAACCCCAATCCAGGCAGGTCACCATGTTAAAGAAAATCTCTTCTCTCGCTACAGTTGCAACCGCCGCGCTGTTTGCATTTTCAAGCCACGCTGCGGAAAACCCGCTTAGCTCGGCCCCCTCCGGCGCCTCTGGGCCAAGCATAGTAATTGGTTCAGCCGATTTTCCCGAGAGCGAACTGATTGCCACTATTTACGCTCAAGCACTCAGGGTGAAGGGGATCAAGGCAGAAACCAGGTTGAATATTGGCAGCCGTGAAGTCTACATGCCGGCTTTACTGGATGGTTCGATCGATCTGATTCCCGAATACACCGGCGCGACGCTGAGTTATCTTGACAAGAACTCGACTGTCAGCGCCGCATCGGACGTTGCGCAAGCGCTGGCGAAGGCACTGCCGGCCAAGATCTCGATGCTGACTTATTCCAAGGCCGAGGACTCGGATGTCCTCGCGGTGACTGAAGCAACGGCGCGGAAATATTCGCTGGTGAGCATTGCCGACCTCTCGCCGGTGGCAAGCAAGCTGGTTCTGGGCGCTCCGCCTGAATGGAAGACACGCCAGGAGGGGGTGGTCGGTCTAAAGCAGGTATACGGCCTTAACTTCAAGTCGTTCAAGACGCTGGACGTTGCAGGTCCGCTTACTGTTTCCGCACTTCGGAATGGCCAGGTGCAGGCGGCTGACATGACCTCGACTGATCCAGCAATGAAGCAGGAGAAGCTGGTGGCGCTCAAGGACACAAAAAACCTGTTTGCGGCGCAGAATATTGTGCCGCTCATTGCCAGCAACAAACTCAACGACAACGTCTCTAACGCGCTGAATGCGGTATCCGCAGCCCTTACTACCGAAGACCTCGTGCTGATGAACGGGCGTCTCGCGAACCACGAAAGCTACGACACGGTGGCGGCGGACTGGTTGCACAAGAAGGGCCTCTCTCGCTAAGTCCAGGCAAATGGAACCGGCGTAAAGCGTTCTTCTCAGGCACCGGAATGCCATGCCATTGTCCTCAGGGATTCATGCGCATGATCCGCGAAAGGAAATGAATTGGAACAGCAATATAAGCAAGGAGTCGCCATGACAGACAGAGCCGCGCAGGCCATGGGGTCAGCTGAGCGTGGATCGGTGACCTTGGGGAGCGATCCCACGTCCATTGGCGATATAGCGGCTATAGCCGCAGGCGCAAAGGTAGTCGTCCAGGCCGAGGCGTGGGCGTTGGTGCAGCGCACGCATGAACTGATAGGGCGCGCGCTGGCAAGTGGCAAGCCTATTTATGGGCTGACGACAGGGGTGGGCGATCTCTACACGAAGGTGCTCTCGCGCGAAGAGGTCGCACGCGCCCAGCTAAACATGCTTCGAAGCCATGCAAGCGGTGTGGGCGCTCCGCTTGAACCCGCAGCGGTCCGGGCGATCATGGCCACCATGATCAAAAGCCTGTTGCAAGGCGCGAGCGCTGTTAGCCCAGGGTTGATCGAGACCATGGTCGCGATGCTCAACCGAGGCGTCACGCCGTGGTCTCCCGGCAAAGGGTCAGTGGGCTATCTCATTGCGACCGCTCACATCGGCCTCGTGATCTTTGGGCATGGGCAAGCGTGGCACAACGGCGAGCTACTTGATGGGGGCGAGGCAATGCGGCGGGCCGGCATTCATGCGAAGGATCCGGGGCCGAGAGAAGGGCATGCACTGCTGAGCGGCACCTACGAGATCACGGGCATTGGTGCGCTGGCGTTGCATCGCACAGAGCAACTGGTTGCGATCGCTGATGCAGCCGGTGCGATGAGTCTCGAAGCGCTCAAGGGAAACACGCGTGGATATGACGAGCGGCTGCAGCGCCTGCGTCCGCATCCGGGACAGATCGAGACGGCACAACGTTTGCGCGGATTGTTAAAAGACAGCGAGATACTGGAGTCGTACAAGGATTATCGTCTTCAGGACGCGTTGAGCCTGCGTTGCATTCCACAGGTTCATGGCGCTGTTCGAGACGCGATCGCGCATTGTCGATCCGTGTTGGAGATTGAAATTAATTCAGTCACGGACAATCCGGTCTTCCTGATCGAGGACGATGAACTGGTCGCTCTCCCGGGCGGAAATGGCCACGGCGCACCGACTGCCCTGGCGCTGGATTTCCTGGCAATTGCCATTGCGGCAGTGAGCACGATGTCGCAGGCCCGTTCCGATCGGCTCACGAATGCACACGTTAGCGAACTGCCGCCATTTCTGGTCGATGCCAGCGGTGCGAACTCTGGCTTGATGATTCCACCCTATGTAGCTGCCGCGCTGGCGGGGCAGAACCGCAGTCTCGCGGCACCGGCGACGGTTCATACGGTGTCCACGTGTGCCGGGCAGGAAGACCATGTCAGCATGGGAGTAACCGCTGCTCAGAAAGCCATGGAGGCGGCTGAAAACACAGTTGACATTTTAAGCGTCGAGTTGCTGTGCGCAGCTCAGGCGCTCGAATTCCACCGCCCTTTGCGCGGCGGCAAAGGAACCCGTGCGGTCTATGACGCAATAAGACAGGTCGTGCCTGCGCTGGCGGTGGACCGGGAAATGCACCGCGATCTGCGCGCCATTCGGGACCTGATCGACGACGGGGTCATCAATGCGCTCGTCGACCGTTCACTCGAATCTTGATGCGGTCAGTCATTCGCCGTATCGCAAGTGCATTTGCTTGCGCGCACGTTCAATAAAACAAGGACAGGTATGCCGGAAAAAGTAGCGGTTATAGGCGCCGGAACAATGGGGTCGGGAATCGCGAGTGTGTTTGCTGCTCATGGGTATTCCGTTGCCGTGTATTCGCGCAGCGAGCGCACCCTCGAAACATCCCGGTCGTTTATTGAGGCCGCATCGAAAGAACCGGTCACAATAAAGTACACCACGTCGCTCGAAGCGTGCCTCGACGGAGCCGCGCTCGTCAGCGAAAACATTGCAGAAGACATCAAGCTCAAGCAGGCCATTTTCACGCGCGCGGAAGGCCTCGTGTCGCCGGACTGCCTCCTGACTACGAACACATCGAGTGTCCCGATCAGCGCCATTGCAGAGGGTCTGGTGTTCCCCGAGCGAGTGGTCGGCGTTCACTGGTTCAACCCCGCAACCCTCATGCCGCTGGTCGAGATTGTTCGTGGCGAACGCACGTCGGATGAAACCGTACGGCGCGCTCGTGCACTGTGCGGATATATCGGCAAGCAAACCATCGAGGTGAATCAGGACATTCCTGGTTTCGTCGTGAACCGGCTCCAGTACGCAATCCTGCGCGAGGCGCTGTATCTGGTAGAGGAAGGGGTCGCTTCCATTGAAGACGTTGATCGTGCGGTCGAAACTACGCTCGCGCCGCGATGGGCCGCGTCAGGACCGTTGCAGCTCATGGACCTTGCCGGTCTGGATGTTGTGGAGAAGGTGTCGGGAATCCTGATGCCGTCACTGTGCCGAAGCACGGACATTCCCACCATTGTGCGGCGGCTCTGCGAGGAAGGTGCGCTGGGTATCAAGAGCGGTAGCGGCTTTTATAAGTGGACACCCGAAGGGATCAGCGCAGCTGTTCGAACGCGTGACGAAACCGTTCAACTGCTCACGAAAAAGGGCCGCTCCAAAGTGCGCGACACCGCTACCCAATGATCGATGTGCTTCTGTGCCGGAGAAATTTCGCGGTGGAAATCATAGCCGGCACAGATGATCAGGACTCGGTGTTATCGAGTGTAGAACGACTGAAAAACGTGTGGCGCGAACCAGGATGAATGAATCGGGTAAAGGTGGTCACCGAACCGTTGACCCAGGTTTTGCGCGTGACCAGGAGGCATGGTTCGATGCCAGGCACATCGAGCAATCCCGCCTCGACGGCGTTCGGCGCGATGGCCTGCATCTCGTGTTCAGCTTCCGTGGGTTGCGCGATCAGTTGGAGGTAGTCCGTGGTCGATTGCCGGGTGAAGTCCTGCTTCAGATAGTCGGGGGCAAAACCTGGCGCCACATACCGGTCCTCGATCTGGATGGCAACGTTATTGGCGCAGTAGACGAGCAGACTATGGAAGAGAGGGTCCCCGCGGCTGACGTTCATGCGGCCGGCTATTTCGGCCGTGGCCTTGATCCGCGAGAGATTGTGAACCCGGATGCTGAGCGCTTGCCGGCGCCCGCGTATGTCGTCCGCAATGTTGTGAATGCGGATCAGCGTCGAGGCGGCCTTGGGGGCGGCAACAAACGTTCCTACGCCGTGTACCCGCTTTAGGACGCCGCTCGATGACAACTCTCTCAGCGCGCGGTTTACCGTCAGTCTAGATGTACCAAACGTGGTAACCAGTTCGTTCTCGCTGGGTATCTTCTCTCCCGGCCTATACGATCCGTCCGAGATGCCTGCCATAACGTGCCGCTTGATCTGTTCGTAGAGAGGTAGAGGTTGAGACTCAGCGGTGTTCTTTGGGGAAACTTGACGCATGGTTGATTCCATCGCAGCAAAGTCGCGACAACGGGTTAAAGGCGGAGATCCAAGTCGCATACCGGATCTGGAGTCAAACAATCATAGCATTCATGTATTCCTCGAAGTATTCCCCGAAGTAGACATGTAAAGCACGCGAGTGCACGTCGTGCCGGGTCTTCGCTGGTCAATATTGAAACGCTTGTACTTGTCTTTACATGTAATTAAGATCAATGCACATGAATGCATCACTCCATTGATTGACGATGTGTGCATCCTTACTTATCAACTACCGGTGGTCCTTATGAAAAGTGCGTTCGAAACATTGTCGAAAGACGCTGCCCGGTCTGGTCCGCTCGCGGGCATCAAGGTCGTGGATTTCACGCGGGTGTTATCGGGTCCCTTCGCAACGGCTTTGATGGCCGACCTTGGCGCGGAGGTCATCAAGATCGAGTCGCCTCAAGGCGATGATTACCGGCATGTCGGCCCCTTTGTCGACGGTTCGAGCGCCTTGTTCATGTTTGCAAATCGTGGCAAGAAGAGCGTCGTGCTCGACCTCAAGAACCCGGACGATCTGGCCCAGGCACTGATGCTGGTTGAAGGAGCGGATGTCGTCGTAGAAAACTTCCGCCCCGGCGTCGCAAGCAAACTCGGCATTGGCCATGAGGCGCTTCGCGAGAAACATAAAGGCTTAATCTACGCGAGCATCTCGGGTTTCGGACAACGCAGCGCCTTCTCGAACAAGCCTGCCTACGATCTCGTCGTACAGGCAGCCACGGGCCTGATGTCGATCAATGGCACGAGCGACGGTCCGCCGCTCATTGTCGGCGAGGCTTTCGGTGATCTCTCCGCCGGCTTGTTTGCGTCGTGGGCGGTCCTGGCGGCCCTCGTCCAGCGCAACGCAACCGGCGAGGGCTGTTACATCGATGTCGCCATGTTCGACACGCTTCTCGCGTTGATGCCCACGGCTGCCTGCAGCTACATCGCGACAGGTTTGACGCCACAACGCGTTGGAAACCGACATCCGCTTTCAGCGCCGTTTGGCGCGTTCGCAGCACGCGACGGGACGTTCATCATCGCAGTCCTGAACAACCGCTTGTTCGAAACGCTGGCCAAACTGATCGGCCGACCTGACCTGATCGATGATCCGCGTTACGCCTCGGACGAGCTTCGTGCCGCCAATGAGCCCGGGTTGAGGGAGGCCATTGAAACGTGGTCCCGTTCAGAAAATGTCTCCGTGGTCCTGGAAGCGCTTGGCGCCGCAGGAATACCTTGCGCGCCGATAGAGGATGTCGCCAGCGCCGTGGATAGCGAGCAGACAAGAGATAGAACGCTTTTCCGCGCTGGCAACATGGGTGATGTGAACTTGAGGCTGCCCGAGCAGCCCGTGCACTTTTCGACCATGGAGCGGGGCGCACGCGTCACCGTTCCCACGCTCGGCGAGCACACGGATCAGTTCAAAAGTCAGGCCGGGAAGTAAACGTTGCCGAGTCTATGCAAGTCAATACGGAGCATCGAAGAGAATTATGGATGACCTCGTTCTGCTGGACATTGAAGTGCCGCTTGCGATCATCACGATCAACAGGAAAGACGCGGCCAACGCGCTTAGCGCAGAGGTTCGTCAACAACTTTCGGGCGCGCTGAAAATCGTTCGGAGCACACCATCGGTGCGGGCGTTGATCCTGACCGCCGCCGGCGAAAAGGTTTTCGCAGCAGGTTCTGATATCAAGGACATGGTGGATATGAACGGGCAGGAGTCGATCGCGTTGTCTGAATCTATCCTGCGGTTGAACAACCAGTTCGCTTCCCTCGATATCCCGGTTATTTGTGCCATTAACGGGTGGTGTCTTGGCGGTGGCCTGGAGCTTGCACTCGCATGCGACATTCGCATAGCCGCAGATCATGCACGGTTCGGGTTTCCTGAGCCCAAGCTCGGCATAATGACGGGCGCCGGCGGCGTCCCGCGGTTGCTGAGGACCGTGGGCGGCGGGGTCGCGCGCCATATGTTACTCACGGGCGAAATACTCGATGCGCGCCGGGCATACGACATTGGTCTTGTGACCCGCGTTGTCACCATGCCCGGGTTGCTGAATGAAGCCAAGGCAATGGGTTTGCGCATTGCGGCTCTGGGTCCCACGGCGCTTGCGCAAATCAAACGTACCGTTTCTTTTGCCGAGAGTGCCGATTTGACAGGCGGCATTGAAGCAGAAACGCAGGCCTGCGCAGTTTGCTTCGCCAGCCCGGAGAAGCGCGAGGGCATGGCCGCTTTTATAGAAAAGAGAAAACCGGATTTCGCGGCTGCGGCAATATAGCGATAGATCGGTAGCAGGGCTCGGTTTCGAGCCTTGATGCTTTTTATTCGATTAGTCATCCAAATTATATGAGCAGTCAATTCTAACCGACATCTGCACGCCTTGATCCCCATCAATCGCCTACGTCGACACTGTAACCACTCGAGAAAATCATGAAAAAATCATTGTTCGCATTGGGAGTTTTAGGCTCGTTCGCTGGATTGGCGCACGCTCAAAGCAGCGTGACGTTATACGGGATTATCGATGAAGGGCTCAACTACACCAATAACGTAGACGGCCACAATCTCTTCGCGTTATCGAGTGGCGACGTGCAGGGCTCCCGCTGGGGCCTGAAGGGAACGGAGGATCTGGGCGGCGGCTTGTCCGCTCTGTTTCAGCTGGAAGCAGGATTCAACGTCAATAACGGCAAGCTGGGCCCTGAAGATCAGCAGTTTGGCCGGCAGGCGTTCGTCGGTGTGTCGAGCACCACGTTCGGTACGCTTACGCTTGGGCGTCAATATGATTCCCTGGTCGACTATCTTGCACCGCTGACCGTCAACGGCAACTGGGGTGGGGCGATGTTCTCGCACCCCTATGACAACGACAACACCGACAACACCTTCCGCATCAACAACGCGGTCAAATACGCCAGCATCGATTACGCCGGATTCACGTTTGGCGGCGCATACGCGTTCAGCAATTCGTCGAGCTTTGCTGTCAACCGGGCTCAAAGCATGGGGGTGCAATACGTTCGTGGACCGCTTTCCGTTGCAGCGGCTTATCTCAACGTCGACAGCCCGAACGAAGGGTCGGCCGGTGCGGTTGCCAATCTGGGCGCAAGCGGCGCTGACGGAAGCTGGAGCGCGGCGCGCCAGCGCGTATTTGGCGTGGGCGTCAACTACACGATTGCCGCGGCGACGCTGGGCATTGTCTACACCAACACGAACTTGTCCCAGCCTACTGGAACGCTGTACGCGAACCTCATGGCCAGTCCGGTATCCGGCGCGGCATCGTCGATCAAGTTCAACAACGTAGAGGCTAGCCTCAAGTACCAGTTCACGCCGGCTTTCTTCGTTGGCGGGATGTACACCTATACGCGAATGACCTTTGATGGGAGCTCAGGTTCAAGTGGCAAATCCCAATATCATCAATTCGGCCTGATGGCCGACTACAACCTGTCAAAACGAACTGACGTCTACGTGCAGGGCACCTATGTCATGGTTGGCGGCGCTTCGGGGGTGGCGGGTACGGGACTGGAGTTCGCGGGCAACCCGGACAGCGCAGATCGCTCGTCGACCAACAAGCAGGTCATGGCACGCGTCGCTATCCAGCACCAGTTTTGAGCGTGCTCTTCAAACGCCTGGCTGCGTAGGGACAGCGAATTCAGTGATATGTCAAAACCAACGCTGCCCTATGAGCAGGTGAAGCGCTACATCCTGAAGTGCATTGCAGACGGTATATGGAAGCGTGGCGAGCTGACTTCGTCGGAGCATGATCTGGTCAGGCAGTTCGGCGTGGCACGCATGACGGTTTCAAGGGCTTTGGACGAACTCGCGAGAGAGCGCATTCTCACGCGGGTGAAAGGGATAGGCACGTTCGTGTCCGTTCCGATCCCCGAGACGACGCGGGTCGAGATTCGCGATATCAAGAGCGAGATCTTGGCGCGGGGGCATCGCCACAGGACGGAGGTGCTGGATATAGGGGCGAGCGATGATCCCGACGCGCATGCTGACTTGCAATTGTCGTCGCCCGGTGAAGGCGGCCGGGCGTTCCGTTCAAGAGTTGTTCATTTCGAGAATGACGTGCCGCTTCAGGTCGAAGACCGGCACGTCGATCCGATCCTCTTTCCAAACTATCCTGACCAGGATTTCAAGCACAAGACGCCCGGTGAATATCTCGCGCGTTGCATGTCGCTCCAGCATACGGGCTTTCAACTATCTTCGCGTCTGCCTGACGATTCCGTACGACGACTCCTTCGCATGGAGGTAGGCGAGCCATGCCTGACCGTGCGATACCAAGCCAGCGCGATGGGCTGCACCGCGACCGTGGCGACGTTGTGGCATCCGGGGTCAAGATTTTCTCTTTCCGGCTAGCGCGATTTCACAAGGCGGCGGGACCTCAGTCGACGACGGTCAATCTCACAAGCCCGTCGCGATAGTCATCCCCCACCGCTTGACCGTCATTCTCGTCTTTACAGAACAACGCATATACAAAGCTGAAATCGATAGAGCGACACTCCGAGCCCAAGACTACATTAGCGCGCTGTCACAGTGCGCGCGTCGGGGGGAAGAATGATCGTGGCTCAATACCTGCTCGCCACCGACGACCCGCAGGTCATCGGGTGTTGACCCCTGTATCGGCGAACTGAACTGAGGCAGGCACGAGCGCCATGACCAAACCTGGCGTAGCGATGTAACCGCTTTCGACCGCCGGCCAGCTCTCTCAATTAACGGGCGCCGTGAAATACCTAAAACAGATCTACGCTCGGAACAACGGTGCAGGTAGCGCCTTGCCGATTGCATGTCCTGAGCCCGGCACCCTACTAGAAGGATTAAAAAATCATGAACGCACCCTCTGAAGTTCCAGCAGCATCACGGCTGCATGCTGCGTTGGCCGCCCTGCCGGGGTTGGCACATGAAATAGGCGAGGATGCCGCACAGCGCGAGGCACGGCGCGAATTGCCGTTCGATGGTTTCGCGCTGTTTCGCAAGTCCGGCCTGGGGTTGTTGCGACTCCCGGTCGAATGGGGCGGCCTCGGTGGTTCGCTGGAAGATCTCTTTCATGTGATCGCCACCCTCGCTGCCGAGGAATCGAACGTAGCCCATGCATTGCGCATCCATTTCGACCTGACCGAATCACTCCTTCTGTCACCGCGTTCAGCGTTCAACGACACGCAGATCCAGCGCTTGCAGGAGGGAGCAATATTTGGGGGCGCTTCAACCGAGCGCGGCACGTCGAGGCCGGGCGAAATCGGCACGATATTACGACGTGACGGCGACAACTACCGCGTGACGGGCAAGAAGTACTACTCGACCGGGACGGCATTTTCCGACTATGCGCGCATCAACGTGCAGGATGAAACGGGCAACAACGTGGTTGCCGTCGTTCCTGTCACACGAGAGGGTATCCAGGTACTGGATGACTGGGACGGTATGGGCCAGCGAATGACTGCCAGTGGCAGCCTGGTGCTCGACAACGTGCAAGTCTTTGCGAGCGAAGTTGCACCGCGCGGCAATGCGACCCTGGCAGGGCGGCATGGCGGGGCACTGCGGCAACTTCACCTTGTTGCGGTTGCCGCGGGCATCGTCCGCAACATTCTTGCGGATGCTGAACACTACGTGCTCAAGCATGGGCGGCCGGTGCTTCACAGCCCGGCGGCATCAGCGCGTGAGGATCATTTCATCCAGCAGGTGGTGGGCGATCTTGCGGCACACAGTCACGCTATTGATGCGTTGGTCGATCAGAATGCGCGCGTACTGGACCGCTCGGCCAATGCAATTCGAGCCCAGGCTGACAACGCTGAGGAACTGGTGTTGCAGGGCGCGCTAGCTACGGCCAAGACACAGTTAGTGGTGAGCAAGCTGGCGTTGCATGCGGGAGAACGTTTGTTCGAGGCGGGCGGTGCGTCGGCCACGTCGCGTGTGCATAACTTCGATCGCCACTGGCGCAACTTGCGCACGATCTTCAGCCACAACCCGCTGCTGCACAAGGCGCGGGTCATCGGGGGCTATCAGTTGAACGGCGACACCACGCATCTGACCGAAGGCCGCGTGTTCTGAAGATTCAAGGCGACCCCGTTTCGATGAAGCGGAGTCGCTCGATTTGTCTCTCTTTTGTGAGGGTTTTAAAATCGTGAGCCAAGACCTTTTACTGCTGCTGGAGCCGGGTTTCACCGATCCGAAATATCCTGGCGAGCGTTTCATCTGCCCGGACGGCGCACCTATCGAGGGCCTGCTGGCCAGCGATCCGTCGAAAACCTCGCGCCTCGATATTCATCGCCTTCCGTTTGCGCGCCCTCGCGAGGCGGTCGTCGCTGCGCTCGACGAGGACCACCAGAGCTTGCCTGTGCTGATTCTCGGCGACGAACATCCGGTGCACCGACGCACACACGCTCGGCAACAAACGCTTCGTAACTGACACGCGTCGCATCCTGGATCTGCTCGCCGAGCGCCACGATTTCCCCAAGGTCCATTGATGAACCGGGAACCGGCCGGCAGCGTTGGCATATCGCTATAAGCATCCGTGGCGCCCAGGACCCATCGCCTCACGCGGACTGTTGCAAGCCGTTGCCAACCTGTTGCCGGTTCACCAGCTGCGCATAGACCGAGTTGTTCGCGAGCAGTTGCGCATGGGGACCCGCTTCAATCACCGAGCCGTGGTCCAGCACGATGATCAGATCGGCCTCGCGTACCGTCGCCAGACGGTGCGCGATGATCAACGTCGTGCGGTTGGCCATCAAGGTTTTCAGCGCGGTATGTACCTGTGCTTCGCTGATGGCGTCCAGATGCGACGTTGCTTCATCCAGAACCAGTACCGGTGCATCCTTGAGAAAAGCGCGCGCAATGGCAACACGCTGACGCTGGCCTCCCGATAACTGCACGCCCCGTTCACCAACCCGCGTGGCGAGTCCTTCCGGCAACGTGGCCACGAAGTCGCCGAGCGACGCCTGGTCCAACGCGAGCCGTAGTGCTTTCTCGCTGGCGTCAGGCCGGGCGAGACGGATGTTGGCCTCAAGCGTATCGTTGAACAGATACGTGTCCTGTGAAACGAGGGCAACGTGAGAGCGTAACGAGTCGAGCCGCAAGCGCCGCAAGTCGACACCATCCACTTGCACCGAACCCGCATCCGGGTCCCAGAACCGCAGCAACAGATTTGCAATGGTGCTCTTGCCGGCGCCTGAGGCTCCCACAAGCGCCGCGGTAGAGCCGGCGCGCACGCAGAAGGATACGCCGTTCAACACGGGTTGCGTGCGCTCGGCGTAGGCGAAACGCGCGTCTTCAAAGCGAACCTCCGAGCCACCCGGCGCCGCGTGCAAGTCGTGTTCTCCGTCGAGCACCAGAACCGGTTCGTCATGCACGACCCTTAACCGCCGAGCCGACGCGATCGTATCGGCGAGTTGCCTGCCTACCTGCGCGATCTCCGCCACGGGCATGGAGGCTGCCACGGCGAGCAGGATCAGCATCGGTAGCCAAGCCGCCGACAGTTGCCCGGCCGAGACCAGAAACGCGCCCCCTAATGCAATAGCCAATCCGCCGAGGCCGGTCGCGACATCCAGTAGCGCAGTTTGTCGAGCCAGATCCGCCAGCAACGCGAGCCGGGTCACGCTGTATTCGCGCGCCAGCGCCATGAACGCATCCCGCCGGCGCCCGGTCGCCTGGAACGCGAGCAGATCGGATAAACCCTGGATGGTCTCGGTCATATGCGCGCCGAGCAGGCCGAGCGATTCGCGTGCCTTGCTGCCCAGTGCATCGATACGGCTGCGCCCGCGCACCGGCGAGAGCATCGCGTATGCGAGGAACGGCAGCAGCCCGAGCGCAAGCGGCCAGGCCGCCGTTGCGAGGACGGCTATTACCGCGGCCGGTACCAGCACCGCGACGACTGCCGGGGCAACCGTATGCGCATAGAAATATTCGATGGTCTCAACGTCTTGCGTAGCCAACGTGACGAGGTCACCGGAGCGACGGCGGAGCAAGTAGCCAGGCGCGAGGCGATCGAGTTGCGCGAACAGGCGTATGCGCAGATCCGCCAGCAGCCGGTATGCCATGTCGTGCGCAAGCCATGATTCAAGCCAGTGCAGAATGGCTGCCAGTGGGGCCACGATCAACAGCCACATCTCGATCGTCTGATGCGGGCTGCCGGCCCGCAGCGCGGCGACCAGCCATGCGCCCAGCACACCGACGCCGATGAAGGCCGTCACTCGCCCGACGCCCAATAGAATGGTCAGCACCAACCGTACTCGCCAGGGGCGGATCGCCGAGATCAGGGACGCAAGGGTCGCCTTCCAATCCAGTGTTTTCGCATCGGCATCGAGTTCGCGCGGACCTTGCACGGCGTCTTCTTCCGCCTCGCTTGTTAGCGCGGTTTTTGTTCCGGGTGCGCCTGCCTGAGGACCGGGTGCAGCGGCATCGGAGCGCAATGCAGATACAGTGTGAGGCGTCGCTTGCGCCCCCATCAACCGATGATACAGCCCGCTTCTTTTCATTAGTTCGTCATGCGTACCAGTCTCCGCGACAACGCCATCGTCCAGTACCAGGATCCGATCGGCGTCGATTACGCTGGAAAGTCGATGCGCGAGAATCAGCGTGGTGCGGCCTTGCATCAGACGATCGAGCGCCCGTTGAATCAGCGCCTCGTTTTCCGCATCGACGGCCGAGAGCGCTTCATCCAGGATCAGGATCGGGGCATCACGCAACAGCGCTCGGGCAATGGCAAGCCGTTGACGCTGGCCGCCTGACAGCTGAACACCGCGTTCGCCGATCGAGGTCTGATACCCGTCAGGCAGGCTCGCTATAAAGTCGTGAGCGTAAGCTGCCCGCGCGGCCGCCTCCACTTCATCAGCGGTGGCGTCCGGGCGGCCGAGCCGAAGGTTTTCTTCGACGGTGCCCGCGAACAACATGGTGTCCTGCGCGACCACCGCAATCTTTGCGCGCAGTGCATCGGGGTCCAGCGACCGTACGTCCTGACCTGCAATGCGGATACTGCCGCTCTGCGGATCGTACTGGCGCAGAAGCAGGCGAACGATCGACGACTTGCCGGCACCGCTTGGCCCCACGATGCCGATGCGCTCGCCTGCCGCCACCGAGAATGTCAGCCCGCGGTGCGCGAGACCTCGGCCGCCGGCATAGGCAAAGCTGACGTTATCGAAAGCCAGCGACGCCGGTGCGTCGCTCAACGGGTCCGTGCCGGCTGCCGGCATGGGCGGGCTCGCCTCGAGCAGCGAGCGAATGCCGGCCGTCGCGGCTTGCCCGAGCATGCCCTGGTGCAGGACACTACGCAGGTCGCGCAACGGCCGGAAAATCTCCGTACCCGCCATCAGGACGATCAGCAGCGTGGTCAGGCCCATCTCCCCGTGGGTCACGCGCCAAGCGCCAAGGACGAGCGCCAGCGCGGCGCCCAGAGCGGCCCCAAGATCGACGATACCGCGTGTAAGCAGGCCTGCCGCGAGCACCCAGAAGGTGTTGTCGGAGACAGCACGTGCTTGCGCGGCGAGGCGTTCGCCCCACACGCGGCTTTGCCCGAAGGCTTTGAGCGTCGGCAGGCCCTGGACCGCGTCGAGAAACGTTTCTCCGAACTCCTTGAATGCCTGCGCGCGCGCGAGGCTGGTGCGGCGTTCATGCATATGCACGACGATCGGTCCGAACAACGCCACCAGGGCCGCAACCAGCAGCACGGTGGCCACGGGCAGGTCCCAGAAGGCGATGAACCCGAAGATGGCAAACGGCGCGCAGAGGGCCACGGCCAGTTGCGGCAGATACTGCCCAAAGAAGGTCTGCAACTGCTCGACGCCGTCGATGACCGACAACATCACGCCACCCGTCCGCTGTTCGGCAAACCAGGCCGGCCCAAGCGTCACGATGCGGTCGTACAGCTGGCCACGCAGGGTTTCCTGGGCCCGTGCTGCGGTGCGGCAGGCGATGCCCGCACGCCAGTGATCCAGCAGCGCGCGCAGGACGATAGCGGCCGCTACGGCCACGGAAGGCGCTATCCACGATTGCCACGGGCTACCCCGCAAGACCAATGCGAGCAACTGGCCCAGAAACACAAAGCGGGCGATACCGGCCAGCAGGGCCAGCAGCCCGACGACAATGCTGAGCAGCATGTGCCCGCGCAGGCCTTTAGTCAGTTGCCAAAGGCGAAGATCGAAATACATCAGGGTGACTCCTCTAGGTATTGGATCATCGTGGCATGGACCCGCGTTGCGCGCGAGCGATGCTTTCTCAACCAGGGTTGAGCTAAACTTTACCCATCATGCCAAGACTTTCTCAGCACATTCCTCCGTTACCCGCCTTGAAGGCGTTCGAAGCCGTAGCCAGGCTCGGAAGCCTGAGCCGCGCCGCGGAAGAGCTCAACGTGACCAAGAGCGCCATCAGCCATCAATTGCGCGCGCTGGAATCAGCATTGGGTACAACGTTGATGCACCGTGGCGGTACGACTTCGCGCGCGCAACCCACGGCCGCCGGGCAGGAGTTATTGCTTGCTATTGAAACCAGCCTGATCCCGTTGGGCGAAGCCTGCGAGCGGTTAGCGGTGCGGCGGCGCAAGCGTCGCCGCACGTTGACGGTTTCCGCCAATGCGCCATTTTCATCGCTGTGGCTCGCGCCTCACGTGGTGGAATTCTCGACGCGGCATCCGGAGATCGCGGTGAACCTGAGGGTGTTTGACGACGAGCCCGACTGGCAGAACGACACGATCGATATCGCGATTCTGCGCGTGCCATTGATGAGTTCGACGATTGATAAGCCCGACCCGCACCCGAGCGATCGGGCGCTGGTCCGGGAGACTGTGTTTCCCGTGTGCAGTCCGCTGTTGATGGATCCTCGGACCGCTACGCCGCAGACGCTGACCGAGCATCGCTTGCTGCAGGAGGAACACCACGCATCGAGTCGTGAAATAGACTGGCAGACGTGGTTTGCGCTGCTCGGTGGTGGCGCGCTTCCGGAGCAGAATCTAGTCCGGTTGAGCAGTTTTAGCCCGATCATCGGCGCCGCGATTGCGGGAAAGGGTGTTGCGCTAGGCCGTTCACCGTTGATCGATTTTGACCTGGCCCACGGCCGTCTGGTTCGCCTGTTTCCGGAGCATGAATTGCCCGGGTCATGGCAGTTTGTCATTCGTCTGCATCCCGAGCGCTCAACTGATCCGACGTTGATCCAGTTCCAGACTTTCATGCTTGAGCGCTCGGCGATCTGACAAGTGAAGACGGTTTTCGCCCGGTCGCTCGGGCTCGGAACCGGCGGAAGCACTCGTTGATGCGTTGCTCAGTGCGTTGCGCGGCGACGCCTTCACCCACGTCGTGAACTCAAGGTCCCGACTGCGAGCACGATGAAGATCAGGATTCCAATGGCGACCTGCTGCCAATAGAAGTTCCATCCGATAAGAAGCAGCCCGTTTGTCGCGAAGCCTAGCAACAGGACGCCCACGAGCGTTCCCGGTACGTTTGGGCGATGCGAAGAAGAAAGCGTCGCGCCAATAAACGTGGCCCCGATTGCATTGAGCAGGTAACCATTGCCAGCGAGCGGCACATACGCCTTCACGTTCGACGACAGGATCAACCCGACCAACCCGGAACTCACCGCGCTCAACGCGAATGCGAGATACAGCAATGCGCGCACGGGAAGACCGGAGTAGCGCGCGACGCCTGCTTGAACGCCAAGCACAGTGATGCCGCGCCCATGCCGTGAGCGTGCGAGCAGCACATGCAGAAAACAAGCAAGGGCGACGACAAGATACAGGGGCAGTGCAATACCGAAGAGACGGCCGTGGCCGAGCGTTGAGAAAGCCTGCGGCAAGACCTGGTTCAGTAGGTAAATGGGCTGGCCGCCGTCGGTCGCGAGTTGCTGGATGCTCTGGCCTATGAACAGTGTGCCGAGCGTGGCAAGAAAAGGCTCCACGCCGAAGGAGGCAATCAGTACACCGTTGAACAACCCAACCGCGAGGGCCGCACCCAGTGCCGCGACGGTCGCGATCGGCATTGCGACGTGTCGCGCCACGAGCGTCACGAATACGAGGCTGGCGAGATCGACGGCCGTGCCGACCGAGAGGTCCACTGCGCCGAGCGACGCCACCACCGTCATGGCAAGCGCCACGATCGCAAGCGGAGCGACTGTGTTGAGCAGCACGCTGTCGATGTTCGAGAACGTGGCGAACGCCGGCGCGAACACGGCAAAGAATACGATAGCGGCGGCGAAGGCGAAGACCAGCGCATAGCGCGTCCAGCCTTTGATTGGGACGGTACGCGCGAAGGGGCGAAGGATGAACTCACGCATGACTGCGCTTCTCCAGGTTGCGTCGGCGCAGCAGCGCCGTGAGCGAAACGACGAACAGGATCAACGCGCCTTCGACGCCGCTGATCCAGTAGCTCGACACGTTGTCCAACTGGAAGCCGTTCGCGACAAGACCGAGGAACACAACGCTCAGCCAGGTGCCGGCCACGGTCGGCACGAGCCGTCGTGAGAAGACCACGCCCAGCAGCGCCGCAGCGATCACTGCGAGAAGATTCTCTCCCGCACCGGGTGCGCTGCCGCTTAGCAGTGCCGTGGAGGCAAGGGCGGCGATGCCGCCCGACAGCCCGCACAGTACGTAGCTCGCCGCGACGTAAACCTTGGCCCTAAGTCCAGCCGCGCGGACCGCTGCAGGATGACTGCCCGACGCGTGAAGCCTCAGCCCGAATCGCGTAAAGTGCCCGACCCAGACGAACAGCAGACCCACACCGACAAACGCATAGGAGAGCCACGGAATAGAAAACGGGCCGTTGTCGAGAAGGGCCGCGAGCGTCGGTCCGGTCGCAGAAACGGTCGAGTTTTTCGTAATCACCAACTCCAGTCCCGCCACGATGTTCATCGTGGTGAGCGTGGCAAGAAGGGGAAGCATGCCCAGTACGACCACCGCGAACGCATTGAATGCGCCGACCGCTGTACCGGCTGAGAGCGTGAGCGCGATTGCTGTTGGCGAAGCAATACCATTGGCCAGCGAAGTCGCATAAATGGCTGTACAGAAACCGAGATTCGCTGCAATCGAGAGATCGATGCCGCCGGCGACGCCGTTCGCGCCACCACCGATCAACACGAGTGTCAGGCCGAACGCGAGCGTACCGATCACCGCCGACTGCTGCATCACATTGGCGAGATTACCTACGGTGAAGAAGAGGGGCGAGCTTGCTGCGAAGACTCCCAGCACCGCGAGAATCGCCAAGAGCGCGCCGCTTTGCAGCCACCATTGCGGAAGTTTTAGGGACCTTGCAAGAGTGAGCACGTTGGTGCGCGATTGTTTGATTTGAACTTGACTCATGCTTGCACCGTTTCACGATCATGGGTCGAACTCGCGCTCATGCCTGGATCGGCACCCGAACCCGCTGCACTCGCCCAGCCCAGGATTTCCTGATGGGTCGTCTCTTTCGAGACCAGTTCTTGCACAAGCTTCCCGCGCGCGAGGATGAGAATCCGGTCGGTGATGCCCTGCAACTCGATCAGGTCAGTTGAAAACAGCAGCACCGCTGCGCCCTGTGCAGCGAGTTCATCGATGACCCGGTATATCTCAGCTTTCGCGCGTATATCGACACCTACGGTGGGTTCGTCGAGCAAGTACAGGTTCGCGCGCGTGCTCAGCCATTTCGCCAGGACAAGCTTCTGCTGGTTCCCGCCAGAGAGCTGACGCGCAGGCGCTTCGGTTCCCGGTGCTCGAACCTGCAGGCCGTCCATGCGTTGCTGCACCAGTTCCTTTTCGCGACGACGATCGATCGTGAAATGCCGCGCGAGACGCCTGAGGCTCGCGAGCGAGATGTTCTCGCGAACGGCCATGTCGAGTGCGATGCCATGCGCTCGCCGGTCCTCAGGAACGAACGCGACGCCACGGCGAACGGCGTTGCGCGGATCGTCTGGAACGTAAGCACTGCCATCCAGTTCGATATGACCGCGCACGCCGGGTTCGAGTCCGAACAGGCTGCGCACGACGGCTTTTCCACCAGACCCCAGCAGCCCCGTCACGCCGACAATCTCGCCGCGGCGTACATCGAAGCTGATGTCTTCGAAGCGAGCCGCTGCACTCAGCCCGCAGACGCGCAGGAGCGGTGCGCCGGTTTTGCGTGTCGATGCAGGGACAAGTGCAGCGGTACTGCCGCCGATCATCGCGGCGACCAGCTGTTGCGGCGTTGAGTCGGCCACACGGACCCGGGCTACGTCCCGGCCATCGCGAAGAACGGTCACGACGTCGCAGAGCGCTTCGATCTCGTCGAGGTAGTGAGAGACATAGAGGATCGCAAGACCGCGCTCGCGTAGCCCGCGAATCGCTGCGAATAATTGCTCGGCTTCATGCCGCGCGAGTGCGGCAGTGGGTTCGTCGAAGACCAGCACGCGGGGAGCGCTAAGCAGCGCACGCGTGATCTGCACGAGTTGCTGTTCGGCCACGCTTAACTCGGCTATCAGCCGGGTGGGCTCGATATCGATACCGAAATGCTCCTGCACGGCGCTGCGCGCAAAGCGGCGCATGCGGCCGGCGTTGAGAAGCGGCAACGGGCCGAAGGTAGGCTCGTTGCCGAGCAGTAACGCTTCGGCCACGGTCAGGGTCGGGGCCAGCAGGCGGTCCTGATGCACGATCTCGATTCCAAGCCGCCGTGCATCGGAAGGACTGTTGATCAAAATGGCTTTGCCATCGAGAATCACCTGACCTTCGTCTGCACGGTGTATGCCGCCGAGGACTTTGATGAGGGTCGATTTTCCCGCGCCGTTCTGGCCGATCAAGCCATGCACTTGTCCAGGCGCCAAGTCGAGCGAGACGTGGCGCAATGCCGGTATGCCGTCGAACTGCTTGGAGATGGCCCGCAGTTCGAGCAACCGATGCTCACTTGGCATCGGCCTGGCCCAGCGTTTTCGCGGCGTCGGCGGCGTTGTCCTTGGTCACGAGAATCGCCGGTACGTAGGTGGCGGGCGGCAATGAGCGGTCACCGTTGAGATAACGCGCGACGTTGTCGACCGCCGTCTTGCCGATCAGGTACGGTTGCTGGGCGACGACCGCGGCCGCGCTGGACTGCGGGTTCTTCACGAGGGCGACTACGTCAGGGCTGCCATCGACCGCGTACGTCTTGACATCCGTGCGATGCGCCGCGTCCACCGCTTGCGTCGCGCCGATCTGCGGAACATCCCATGCGGCCCAGATAGCCTGGACCGTGCCCTTCGGATACTTGTTCAACAACTGGCTGATCTGCGCGTATGAGTCCTGCACCGTGTTCGGCACCACGTCGCGCAACTCCGGCTGGATGATCTTGATCTTCGGATACCACTTGAGGACCGAGCGCAACTGGTCATAGCGCATGGCGACAACCGGCACGCCGTAGAAACCGTTGAAAACGAGAATGTTGCCTTCGCCATGCAAGTCGTTCACGAGCTTGAGTGCCAGTTGCTCACCGATAAAAAAATTGTCGGACGTGGTGACGTTGATGCTCGAGGGGCTGGCGGTATCGACGGTAAAGAGCGGGATACCCGCCGCACGGATTTTCTGGAGCCAGGGTTCGAGGACCGACGCTGTACCGAGTTGCTCGATGATCGCATCGGGCTTCTGCGCAATCAGCGTCTGGATTTGAGCGATCTGCTGCGCGTCTTTGCGCCCGCCGTCCAGCGCGATCGGCGTTCCGCCCAGCCGCTTCACCTCATCGATCTGCCCTTGATAGGCCTTCAGGTCCCAGTAATGTTCCGTGCCGGCCACGGTGATGCCGATACGTTTTCCTTTCAATGACGGGATCTCGTCCGGGGCCGGCGCAGCCAGCGCTGCGCTGGCGAGCAGCCCGGCAAGCATGCCGGTGACGCCTCGTGCGATCGAGTTTCGCATGAATGCGCGATTGGCCTTTGTGTGTCTGAAATTATTGTTCTGCATGTCAAATGAGTCAGGGTCAGAGAGTGGATAGAGTTAGACGCTAGCATGAAGAGGGCGGGTGTCTAAGTCGTATTCAGGCTAAGGTTCTGAGGAAAAAGATGGAAAGCAAATGACGATATTCGACCGTGGCCTGCGGCTGAGTGCGCCGCATCGTGCCGTGCCATAACGACGTCCTGGCATGGCTGCCGACGCCACAGCGATCGCTCGATCGCTTGCATCGAAACAGTCGTTTGAAGCCGCTCGTGGCGCGTGGATGATCTCGGAAAGACTTCCCCGGAAAAAGAATAAGAAAGCGAGAAATGCTTGGTTTTTATCGGTGACGGCGCTCGCTAGAGTTAGTGGTTGTGATCGCGTTGTCCGGGCTTCCTGCGGACGGGTTCAGACGGTCACATCTAACGCAGACCCAAGATTTCAGATCAGAAGCGGAAAAACACCATGGCAATGAGCAACGGCGATTCGGGCAAACAAGTCGTGTCGAGTGCGGAAGGAGCCGGGCAGCACGAGGTGGACGTGTTGGTCATCGGGGGCGGTCCCGCGGGTACATGGGCTGCGATCAGCGCCTCGGCGAAGGGCGCGAAGGTGTTGCTCGTGGATAAGGGTTTCTGCGGAACGTCGGGGGCAACGGCACCGGCTGGCACGGCGCTATGGCACGTTCCTCCCGACGCTCAGTCGCGCGAGAAAGCCAAGGCGAGCCGGTTCGCCCTCGGCGGCGAACTGGCCGAGCACGCGTGGATGGATCGTGTGCTCGAACAGACCTGGATCAATGCCGAGCGGCTCGCGGAATGGGGCTATCCGTTCCCGGTCGATGCGAACGGAATCGAGCACCGCGACTCGCTGCAGGGCCCCGAGTACATGCGGCTCATGCGCAAGCGGGTCAAGCAATCGGGCACCCGGATCCTCGATCACAGCCCCGCACTCGAGTTGCTGACCGATGAACATGGCGTGGTCGCCGGCGCTGCCGGCGTGCATCGGCAGACGGGTGACACTTGGCTTGTCCGTTCGCACGCTGTGGTCATCGCGACAGGCGGATGCGCGTTCCTCAGCCGCGCACTCGGCTGCGACGTGCTCACCGGTGATGGCCACCTGATGGCTGCCGAAGCGGGTGCGGAGTTGTCCGGCATGGAGTTTTCGAACTCCTATGGACTGGGGCCCGCATTTTCGTCGGTGACGAAATCGCTCTTCTATAACTGGGCAACTTTTTACTACGAGGATGGCTCCGTCATCGAGGGTGCCGGTTCAGCGCGGGGCAGGGGCATCATCGCTCATACGCTGCAAACGCAACCGGTGTACGCACGCCTCGATCGTGCCGACGGCGAGATTCGCCAATGGATGCGCACGGCTCAGCCCAATTTCTTCCTGCCGTTCGATCGTCAGGGCATTGATCCCTTCGAGCAGCGCTTCTCCGTGACCTTGCGCCTCGAAGGCACGGTGCGCGGCACGGGTGGACTGCATGTCGTCGACGAAAGCTGCGCAACCTCGGTTGAGGGTCTCTACGCTGCGGGCGATGCAGCCACCCGCGAATTGATATGCGGCGGCTTCACGGGTGGTGGCAGCCACAATGCCGCCTGGGCGATGTCCTCAGGATTCTGGGCGGGTGCGGGCGCGGCGGATCGTTCGAGGGACGCTAGCGCCACGGCGCGTCGCGTCCTGACGCGCGCAGGCGGAGTCGGTCTGCACGCGAATAGCGCAAGTGCCCCCTACGATAGCGCTGAAGTCATTCGCGCCGTGCAGGCTGAGGTCTTTCCCTATGAGCGCAACTGGACGAGAAGCGCTGATCTCCTTGAAGACTCGTTGCAGCGCCTCGATGGCCTATGGGCGCGGCTAGCGCATTGCGCACCGGCGCGGACCGCTCAGGAGGCCGTGCGTGCCCGCGAGGCGGCCGCCATGCTTGCCACCTCGCGCTGGATGTATCGGAGCGCGCTGCAGCGCACCGAGACGCGTGGCATGCATCGCAGGCGCGAGCACGCGACCCTTGATCCGCATCAACGTCACCGGCTGGTGAGCGGTGGGCTGGATGAGGTGTGGGTGCGGCGGCTTGCAGTGCCGTATCGGCAACACGGGAACGTCTCGATCTCGGCGGTTGCATGATCGAAGTCGTCAGTGCCGCGTGCTGTACAGGGTGCAATATCTGCGTGACCGCGTGCCCGACCAACGTGTTCGACGCAGTCCCGCACGGCATTCCAGTGATTGCCCGACAGGACGATTGCCAGACCTGCTTCATGTGCGAATTGTATTGCCCTGAGGACGCGCTTTTTGTCGCGCCGCTCGCCGATGCGGTCCGGTCGCAGGCAAGTGTCCTGGCCGAACCGGTGACGATGGGCGCTTATCGCAGTGCGGTCGGTTGGGCGCATGGCGAGCGGTCCACTGCGGATCAAGACGCGAGCTATGAGCTGCTGATCCGGGCGCGCTGAACGGTCTCATAAGCGGGCACAGGTGCGGACAGACTGGTATCCCGCCTTGGGCCGCGGCGGGGTTGCGGTCTCCTTATTGCACGCTTTACTCGAAGCAAATGTCAGTCTGGAATCTCTCCCCCCTTATTCTCGAAGTTATCCTAAACGGTTAGCCCTTACGACATCAACGCCGCGAATTTGCCCTGCAGATACCTACGTTCGGAACTCGTCTGAACGTAGGTAATTGACCAGTGGCCTGACGCTCTGATGGCCTCGTCCGAAACGTCGGTCTTTTCGAACGCGGGTTGATCGTTCACCTCTCGACCCGCACGTCATGTAAGCACACGCGGTGAAGTCGCGCACGTAGCCGAAGCGCTTATGGTCGCGCAAGCCAAACGCCGCCAGTGACAAAGTGCCGATAAGGCTGATTCGTAGTCGGAGCACGGTAGTCGTTTCAAGCGTCGCTCAAAAGTGGCCGGTTCTAGATTCTCCATTCCCCGTATGCGCAAGCCAGACTTCGGCCGCCGCTTTGTCGCGGTCTCCTTTTGCGAAGCCCGATGTGGACATCGTGACAAATGCTGATCGGAAAATATCAATCCGGAAGCGAGAAACCCGGTCAATCTGACCTCTTTGGAGTCACCGTCCAAGTTGCTATTTGCTTAAAAGAGTGGATAGTCAATTTTGATTCAAATTTGATACATAAGAAGAATGCGGCATAGAGAAATCTTGTATATTTGCCGCTAAATCGCGACATTTCCTGATTTGTTTTCAAAAGGAGAGAAAAAATTTCCTTAAAAGAATATCGAATAGGTAACTAGTTCCTGTTTCTACAGAAAGTTACAAGATCTTCCACATTGATCGCGATTAAAAACGTTTCTTTAATGTAACATTCCGCTCAAGCGTCGAGGTTGTAAATGCCAACGCAACAGATTCTGCTCAGGTAAATCGTACCCATTGATTTGTCTGGCAAGACAAGGACGAGCGCTGTGGTCTGCGCACGGCGGTCTTGCTTTGTGTTGGTGAATTAACACCGGCAGATCAGTAGGCCGCGTGATCGAAATGTCGCAGTGTTCGCGTCCTATGCCTTCGGCGCACGCGACGCACTCCGTGGGACCTTTGCTGTGCATAAATCCCCGTCCGTCAGGCCGGTGCGACACCACGGACTGTTCGACAACCGGATTTGTGTACGCCGACCGAGCGTGTGAAACAAACCCCTAGGGGTCAGGAAATTGAAATGATTTCTTTAATCGATAGATTTGTTGGTACCCCTAATTAGATAGATTCGGCCGCCGTATCACCACGGCTGTGACCAAGATCTATGGCTGAGGGATGGAAGGGCTCGTGTCAGTCCGACCGCTAAGTAGTCGATCCAAATGCTTTTTCATAAACATTTTCGTCGGGGTCCCTCGACGATGGAGAAACTTATGATGTTAGTACAACGAAAATTTGTAGGCGCGTCCACGCTTTTCTGTCGCGCAAACGATGAAGATTCCGGCCGTCTAACGCTTCGGGGCGAGCGCGAGGTTCGATTTTTCTCCGCAGGCTCACAAAACCAACCAGCGCGGATACCGGCCTAGCCGTTAAGTCGCCTCGTATTTTCCCCAATTCTAAGGATTCCAAATGAACAATCTTATTACGCGCCGGAAGGTTCTCGGTGGTCTTGTTGCTGGCTGCATTGCCCCTCTCATCAGTGCATGTGGTGGTGGTAGTAGCGGTACTAGCGGCAGCGCTGTCGACGCTGCCGAAGTCAATGCTCAAAAGAGCTCAACGGGTAGCACGACCGCCTTCGCTGTCACATCACCCGCGCAGAATGCCACTGCAGCTTCCACGTTCACCGTGAGCGGTACTGCAGGCACCCAATGGGTCAACATCGCGATCTATAGCGGCAGTACAAAGCTCAGCTCTGACGTGGCTCCTTCCGGTGGGAAGTGGAGCGCGTCTGTCAAGATGGGCACGCTAACGGGTGCCCAGACGCTGACCGTGATGGCCTTCAGTGTCGCGGCAGGGAAGTCAGGCGGTACGTCCACGTCCACCTCTCTGAATCTGACTATCGGTGCGGCAGCACCAGCGAAGCCCGCTGCGGGCGTCTTACCGTACTTCGGTATCAACGCCCATTACATCCAGGGCGGCCTGTACCAATCAATTCCGCTTGCCCAGCAGGTTTCGCTGATGACGGCAAACGGGATGGGTACGTGTCGTCAGGACTGCTATGACCAGTCGGGCATGACCGCGCTGGCTAACACGGTGATTCCTGGCATGAAGGGCATTACCGTGTTGCCGGTCGTCGCCGCTACTCCCACGGGTTCCTCGGTCTCCAGCGCCTATACCCAGGGCTACCAGTTGGGCGTTGCAGCAGCGAACACCTTTGCTGGCCTCGTGCCCGTGATCGAGATGGGCAATGAGTACGATGAAGCCTGCGTGAACAACAACGTCGATGGCACCGTTCCGTCGAACTTCAATTCCAGCGCTCCGCTGTACGTCGCCTATCAGGCTGGCCTTTGCAACGGTTTCCGAAGCGTCGACACCACTGGCAAGACCAAGGTGATGCTGGGTGGTATTGCCTATATCCATTTCGGTTTCCTCGAAATGATAGTGAAGAACATCCAGCCGAATGGTTCGGCTATGTCGACAGCAGCAGCAACTTTCGACATGATCGCGTGGCACTACTACTACACCGGTGGCAACATGGAATCGGTGAGTGGGTTGAGCGGCACGTACAACATATTCACGTCCATCGCGCAGATCAGCACGAAGCCTCTGTACTTCTCCGAGTGCGGTATGGGCCAGTCGTCAGCGTCGACTTCGACCAGTACCGGCGCGGCATACATCAACCAGGCAATGGCACAGATGGTGGCGCAGCCTCAGGTGGTCGGGTTCAACTTTTACGAGTTGTACGACGGCACGGATGGCTACGGCCTCTATAACAATAGCGGGGCAGCCTATGGCTGGCGGTCGACGCTGAGTTCGTTCATTTCAGCGAATGCCAAGGCCTGATCATCAATCCGCCTTCGGGCGGATTTTTGCGTTTGACAGGGCGGCAGCACGGGGCTTTGTTCGGAAGGAGGCAGTCTTGCGTAGCAGACGCGGTTCGGGTAGAACTGCGCGATCAACAAGAAAGCAGATCGGATTGCCACACAAAGCCATCGTGCTGCCGTGCACGGCGAGGAGGACGCCGCCTCGCACACACTCAAGCCCAGTATTTCAGCTATGGAAAGCGTCGTCCTCCTGAGCGAGTCTTTTCGGCTTTCACCTACGGGACCACCGCGACTAGTCGTCGAGACGGATGCCGATTTTTAGCGTCACTTGCCGGTGCGCAACCTTGCCGCCCTCGACATGACCACGCGTTTCAATGACCTGAAACCAGTCAATGTTATGCAAGGTCTTGTTGGCTCTCGCCAGAGCGACCGATACCGCGTCGTCACTCGATTGCGTTGACGAACCGGTCAGTTCAATTTGCTTATAGACGTGATGGGACATTGGCGTGTTTCTCCTTGTTTAAGTCAGGCTGAAAATCGCCCTTCGGTGGCGATTTCGCCCAGGGGTTTGCGCGGGCTCGGGGTTTCTCGCGCCTGCAACGCTTCCGACAGGGAAGCCTTGTTGCCGAGACGGCCTATCGCGATCCCCGCTTCAATCGTGTAGGCATCCGGAATGTTCAGCTCTGTCCGAATTTTGTCTCGCTCGATTCCAGCCAGCCCGTGCGTATGCCATCCGGCCAGACTTGCCTGCAGCGCGAGATAGCCCCACGCGGCGCCGCTGTCGAACGAATGACTTTTTGACTGCACTTCATCTGTCGCGCCCGCCGGAACAAACGTACTCTTTGAAAGGACGATGACCAACGCCGCGGCCTCACTTGCCCAGCCGCGATTGAAGTCGTTCAGGAAGCCCAGAAATTGTTGCCAGTGCTCGCTGTCACGCGTTGCATAGATGAACCGCCATGGCTGTGAGTTATACGACGATGGCGCCCAGCGGGCAGCCTCGAGAAACGTCAGCAGCGTGGCTTTATCGAGTAGTTCCGGGCTAAAGGCGCGCGGCGACCAGCGATTGACGAATTGCGGATCAATAGGATGATCTGCGCTGCGAGGGTTCGGCGTTGTCATGATGGGAAGACGCTCACGAGGTAGTCGTTCACAAGAGAGCCGCTAAGGAAACGGCACGGCGAGAAGGGAGTGGCTCAGCTCGAACCAGCCAGCTACGTGAGCGAGTATAAGAACGGGCCATGACTTGATCTAACAAAAAATCGACCGAACCTTATAGCGACGGCGCGGCTGCACGATTTCGCGATCGGAGATAAGAGGTAGAGGGACGGGACCGTTCACTGGGGATAGCCCCATCGGAAATGGACTCTCATTCCAATTTTCCTTCTATCGATATGCAAACAAACTGGAAGAGCGGCATTGACCGGTGCGATGCGGTCGACGCATGCTTGCAGGTTCTGATTCTTATCTTTCTCAATCTACGTTAGGTCGACTGATGCCTTCGTCAACTCCCCGCTTCGGCATTTGGGCGCTGGTGCACGGTAGCCGTGCCGCGCTTCAGGATCCCGATGAACCCTACGATGCCTCATGGTCTCGCAACCGCGAGCTCATCCTGGAAGCCGAGCGACTAGGTTTCGACTCGACGCTGGTCGCGCAGCATACGATCAATCCTCATGACGAAACGCTGGATCAACTGGAAGCCTGGACTGCGTCGGCAGCGTTGGCTGCGCTCACTACGCGCATAGAGATTATCACGGCGATCAAGCCTTATCTCTATCATCCTGTCACCCTGGCCAAGATGGCCTTGCAGATTGAAGACATCAGCGGTGGGCGCTTCGCCATCAATCTGGTCAACGCATGGAATCGTCCAGAGTTGGCCAAGGCCGGTATCGGTTTTGCCGAGCACGACGAACGCTACGCGTATGGCCGTGAATGGATTACGGTTGTGAATGACCTGATGCTTGGAAAGCGCACTAATTTCAAGGGACGGTTCTTCGATGTCGAAGACTATGTCTTGCGCCCGGCCGACCGCTTCCGGGAGAGACCGCGCATCTATGTCGGCGGCGAGTCAGAGCCGGCGAGGGCGCTCGTGGCTGATCGCGGCGATGTCTGGTTCATCAACGGCCAACCGTTGCCCGATGTGCGTCGGCTGATCGAAGACGTGGGAGGGCGTGCGCGTACGGGGCCGCCATTGCGCTTCGGATTGTCTGCCTTCGTGATTGCGCGGCCAACGGACGGGCAGGCGCAGGAGCATCTCGATCACCTGTTCGCGCTTGCCGCGAAGGATGCTCCCTTGCGCGCAGTGCAGAAGGAAAATAGTGATCCAAAGGTGGTCATGCACCAGACGTTCGCGAAGTCAGCGCGCGTCGGATCGAATGGCGGAACTGCCGCGGGACTGGTCGGCAGTTACGAAACGGTAGCACGGCGTATTGTCGAGTTTCATCGAGAGGGAATTGAATTGTTCATGCTGCAGTTTCAACCGTTTGAAGCGGATATGAAGCAATTCGCGCAAGAGGTCATACCGCTCGTTCGTGAGCTGAGATCCCGGGACGATAAGTGAGAAGGGTAGGACTCGTCGGTCTTAGCCGCTGCCCTGCTTGAGTCAAAAGCGGCCACCGCATTTGCTATCACGAATATGTCATTTGACATCTTTGCTCGTGGCACCAAGAATGGGTTTCATGTTGCGACGCACCACGTTCGCACCATGTTTTCGAATTTGCTACCCGTGCCCGCAAGTGTCCGTCTACCCAGGAGCATAGAGATGACCCAGTTTTCTCCGGAACAGTTCGCCGCAGCACAAAAAAGCCATGTCGACACATTCTTCAGCCTGACGAGCAAGGTGTTTGAGGGCGTTGAAAAGCTGACCGTCCTGAATCTCCAGGCCGCAAAGTCGATATTTGCCGAAACGCAGGAAACTGCGCAGAAGACGTTGTCCGGGAAAGACCCGCAGGATCTGCTCAAGCTTCAGAATGCCTTCGCGCAACCGGCTACCGAAAAGGCCCAGGCATACGGTCGTCATGTGTATGAGATCCTGACCAGCACTCAGGCGGAATTTCTCAAGGTTGCCGAAGCGCAGTTTGCCGAAAACAGCCATAGCGCGCAGACCTTCATCGACGATGTGACAAAGAACGCGCCAGCGGGCTCGGAAACAGCAGTTGCGCTGCTGAAGTCGACGATCAGCGCCGCCAACACGACCTACGATACGGTTCACAAGGCAACGAAGCAGGCCGTCGAAATTGCTGAAAGCAGTTTCGACGCAGCAACGGCTGCCACGTCGAAGGCCGGTAAGGAAACAGCCACGCAGGCATCGCGAGCCACCAAGGCCGCCTAACACAGCAAGACGGCGTACCGCGCCGTGCTGCACCGACCGGAGGTACTTTCCGGTCGGTCACGAAGGGCTCGGCTTGTTGCCATGTCCGATCTCGCCGCTGTTCCCGATGAAGTCAAGACAGCCGGAATCCATAAGAAACCCCTGTACGTTCTCGGCGCTGTCCGTGTACTGCGTATCAGCATTGATCATAAGTCGCTTTGAGCGCATTTGACGCGCAACTACCATGCTTAGGATTCCATCTTAGTCAGGATAGTCAATGAAACTCACGCAGGTTACCCTTCTTGATCGCATGCAGATTGGTCGCGACTACAACCCGACCTATCTGGCGCAATATTTTGATGTAACAACAGCGATCCTGCGCGACGCGCTCTGCGCGCTTGCGCAAGAGGGGTTCGTAAAAATGATTAATAAAGACGATGGAAAAATTGTGTTTCGCAGGGTAAAGGATGGCTTTCCCGTACAAGGTGACAATCCCACCGAACAGATCAGGAGTGTCGCGACTTTCCCCGTTACGCGCCGCTTGACCGGTATTCTCAGCGACTACGGTGCGTCGTTGGCAAGCGTTCGAGATCTCGCGCTATCGACACGAAGGGCCTAGTTTTGCATATAGGCTCGATCTCATAGTAAAGTATTTTCTTAGCGAGCTTTAGCCATGATCATCGCGCACTATTCCCATCGCTTGCCGGCCAACTACGATACCGGACTGATTCGCACCCGGGCGCAGGAACGGGGTCCTCTTTGGGACGAGGTTCCGGAGCTTTACTTCAAGGCTTTTCTGCTGCGGGAAGAGGGGCGTTACGGCGCCATCGCGAATAGTTATTCGTCGCTGTATCTGTGGCGCCATGATGAGGCATTTCGTGATTTCCTGATGAGCGGCCGTTACAAGGTCGTGACAGACGCTTTCGGGCGAGCAGATATTCAGACGCGGTTTGCGCTCGACGCGCGCAAGGGGCAAGCACATCACGCGCGTTTCGTTGCCAGGGAGGATCTGAACATTCCCTTGGACGCAGACCTGACGGCTGCATTCGCCAGCGAGATCGAGCGGAACCGCGAATTGGCCGAGCGATCCACAACGGTCGCCGCCGCGGTTGGCGTAGACACTCAAAGCTGGACATTCACGCGCATCGTGCTTTCGGAAAATGAACCAACTGGCAGCGAGCCCGGCACGAGCTATGAGATCTTGCACCTCGCCAAGCCGCTTCTTGAGACGCTGCCTCTATAAAGCGCCGCATAGAAAAGAGACGGTCGGCACCCTGTGGCACGCTCGTTAGCCAGCTTACGAAAATAGTGCACCGCGCACCGACTCCGGCCGCGCTTGCACAAAAAAATCTCCCGCAGCACCACTGCGCGGCATCGAATCCGCCTATTCCAGCAGAAAAGCCGTGCATTTGCCTGGTCTGCTTTTTGCCTTAGTGATTCCAACTTGAATACAAGATGGAATTCAAGACAATCCAGTCGAAATTCTCTATGACGACGCGCCTGGCGCTTGCCTGACTGCGCGCCCGTCATCATCGGGAGCGAAACAAGTGTCTACTCAAGCCGCAGTTCATCCGGTCGATGAAGTCTTGCCGTTTCCCCTTCTATTCGTGTTAGGACTACAGCATGTATTGGTGATGTACGCGAATGCCGTTGCGGTACCGCTGATTCTGGGAGGTGCGCTACATCTACCGAAAGAACAGATAGCAATGCTGATCAATGCCGATTTATTCGCGTGTGGTATTGCGACTTTGATTCAGACGATTGGCTTCGGCCCCCTCGGCATTCGCTTGCCGATCATCATGGGCGTGACGGCCGTTGCGATCTCGCCAATGTTGGCGATGGCGGCCATGCCGGGGGTGGGGCTGAATGGAATCTATGGCGCGGTTCTGGTCGGTGGCCTTTATGCATTGTTGGTGGCGCCTTTAATCAAATATGTTTTGCGATTCTTTCCTGCCGTGGTGACCGGCACGATCATCACCATGATCGGCGTGTCACTGATGCGCGTCGGCGTCGCCTGGGCAGGGGGCGGAGCGGGTGCCGCCGACTTCGGCGCAGCCGGTTATATCGGCATGGCTGCCCTGGTGCTTGGGGTGATTCTTTTGGTGATCAAATTTGGCCGCGGTTTCCTGGGGAATATGGCGGTGCTGCTGGGTATCTCGGTCGGCTACCTGGTGGCAATCTCACTGGGCTGGACCGACTTCTCCGGCTTGTCCGCCCAACCCTGGGTCCGTGTCGTGTTGCCCTTGCAATTCGGCTTGCCGACCTTCTCGCTGGTGCCTTGCCTGACCATGTGCCTGGTGATGACGATCGTGTTCATCGAGGCGACCGGCATGTTCCTGGCGATGGGCGCGATGACCGGCCGCGCTGTGGGCGCGGAGCAGATCAAACGGGGCTTGCGCGCCGACGCCGTGGGAACGCTAATTGGCGGCTTGTTCAATACCTTTCCCTATGTTTCCTATTCGCAGAACATCGGTCTGGTAGGGGTAACGGGTGTCTATAGCCGCTGGGTCTGCGTAACGGGCGGCGTGATCATGCTGTTTCTCGGGCTGGTGCCGAAGCTTGCCTATGTTGTTGCTTCAGTGCCGCAGGCCGTGTTGGGAGGCGCGGCCTTTGTCATGTTCGGCATGGTGTCGGCAACCGGCATCAAGATTTTGTCAAACGTCGACTACGCGACGCAGCGGCACAATGTGCTGGTCATCGCGATCTCGATCGGATTCGGGATGATCCCGATTATCTCGCCCACTTTCTTTCACATCATGCCGCAAGTCTTGCGGCCGATTTTCACCGATCCCATCATGATGACGTCTATCACGGCGGTAGCATTGAACGCCTATTTCAATCGTACTTCCGGTGCGGCGGCGAGCCAGGATGCAATGCTCGCGGCGCAACAGGCCGAAACGCTGTAAGCGAGTCTTTGAGCGAGGTGCTAACCGTCAGGCAGTGGCAAGCAGTCTCTCGAAGATCCCATTAGACTGATCACTCGCGCGACGGCCGACTCCGGCGTTCCCGTTAGCGTAGTCTGTGTCGCGCGATTTCACATGGTGCTACTTCGATGACCGTGCCTTCTTCGGCAAGGGCGTCATTTCCCCCTGACGAAAGGAGCGAATCGCATGTCACATTCCGCCGTCGCGAGCATTGCGGTGCTCGACGACTATCAGCAGGTTGCCAGTGGGCTCGCTGACTGGACCCGTCTCGCGCCTCAAGCACAGCCGGTTTTCTTTCACGACCATGTCGCCGATCCTGATTCGCTCGCCGTGCGCCTCGCGCCTTTCGATGCGGTCGTGCTTATGCGCGAGCGCACCCGCCTGGACGCCGCACTGCTTGCGCGTCTGCCACGGCTCAAGCTGATCGTGACCGTCGGCATGTGGAACGCGGCGATTGATCTGCACGCCGCCCGCAAGCAGCAGGTCGTTGTGTCGGGCACGACCGGCGGTGACCCTGCAGCTACGCCGGCGCTTACATGGGCGTTGGTCCTCGCCATCACGCGCAACCTGCATGCAGAAGCCTCATCGGTGCGCGCGGGTGGCTGGCAAGTTGGCCTCGGCGTAGACGTGAACGGCAAGACACTTGGGCTGTTGGGACTCGGCAAAATCGGGCAGGCGGTCGCGCGCATGGGTCAGGCATTCGGCATGCGCACGATCGCCTGGAGCCAGAACCTGACGGCCGAGGTGGCCGCTGAACACGGCGTTGAACGCGTCGACAAGGATCAGTTATTTTGCGATGCGGATGTGCTCTCCGTTCATCTGAAACTTGGCGAGCGTACCCTCGGGATCGTCGGCGAGCGTGAACTGGCGCTGATGAAGCGGAGCGCCTATCTGGTCAACACTTCGCGTGGCCCGATCATCTCCGAACCGGCGTTGATTGCGGCATTGCAGGCACGTCGCATTGCCGGCGCGGCACTCGACGTGTTCGATGAAGAACCGCTCGCGCCCGGACATCCGTTCCGGTTCCTGCCCAACGTGCTGGCGACGCCGCATATCGGCTATGTCACCGAAAACACTTACCGCACCGCCTATCCACAGATCGTTGAAGCGATCCGGGCCTGGCTTGACGGTGCGCCGATTCGCGAATTGCCGCTTTGAACGTTGTGGTTTCGGACGGGGTCAGCGCTAGGATGCGCTGACCCGTGACGGGCGTCAGGTCGGTTTCGCTTGGTATAGCTGTGTGACTTGCCCGGCAGAGCAGGATTAGCCGAACGACCGCGCGCCGGGTCGGCTGCATCAGGCAATGCGCAGCCGTGTTCCCATGATCATGTTTGCTGTGTAAGAACGGAAACGAAACTCGCGATTTCGGGCTTCTTCGGCCGGTTGAAGATGTCATCTGGCAAGCCCGATTCAATCACGCTGCCACCGCTCAGGAAAACGACCTCGCGAGCAATCGATGCGGCCGGACGTAGATTTGTCTAAGTGCGCTCAGTAGCCTCGGTGGATATCGACGAGATCTTCCAGCGACGTTCCGTGAGTAAAGGCGCTGAAATTGCGTACGAACTTGGCGGCCAGTTCGGCCGCATTGTGCGGGCCGATTGCCGACGTGTGTGGCGACAGGCGAATGCGCGGGTGAGTGTAGAACGGATGCCCGGCCGGGAGCGGCTCCGGCTCGGTGACGTCGAGCGATGCCGCATCTATAAGACCGTCGGCAAGCGCCTCAAGCAACGCCTCGTTGTCGATTAGTGAACCTCTTGCGACATTAATCACGTGTAGTCCCGGCTTGGCCTGAGCAAGCAACTCCCGACCGACAATATGACGGGTTGCTGCAGTAGCCGGTGCCGAGAGTACGAGATGGTCTGCTTCTCGCACCAATTCGCCGATATCAGCAACGAACGTCACGCCGGGCAGGTCCAGTGCGGTAGAACCTTGACGCCGTACCGTCACGACCCGGGTGCCGAGCGCGAGCGCTTTTTGCGCAAGCGCCTGCCCGATCGAACCAAAGCCGAATATGCCAACCGTGCTGCCTTGGACCCCGGCGAGGGGCGTCAATGCCCATTGCTTCGCATCGTGAATCCAGATGTCCGGCAAGCGTTTCGCGTGGGCAAAGATGGCTGCCAACGCGAATTCAGCAATGGCTGTTGATGAGGTGCCGCGCGCGGTGGTAACGGGCAATCCCTCGAAGAACCAGCGCGGATAAAAATCGATCCCCGATGAACCAAGTTGCACCCATCGAAGCCCGAATGGCCAGCCGGCGGGGGCATGCTCAGGTGCCCGCGCACCCCGTATGATGATCGGCGCGGCGACCAGGATTGACGCTCCGTCAGGCAGTTCGGCCGGCACTCCTCGGGGAATGCCGACTACCTGAACATCAGGCAGCAGTGCCCGCACTGCATCATTGAAAGGTTCGGCGAGCTGGATGGCTATGGTGACCATGGATCTTTAGAACGGGAGGCGTCGGCACACTCGCGCATGGAGAGCGAGAGAATTAGTAAGGACTACAGGGATAAAATATCGAGGAGGTTTGAAGCCTGGCGAAACGCTGTGTCGTGAAACCGGAGCGCACGTCGGAGCCTCTGAAACAGGAAGCGCCGACGTGCGTATATCGTTACAAGTGAGGAAGCCTCAGAAATCGAAACCCGGTCCGCCGGCACCCGGGCCGCCCACTGGGCCCGCAGGGGATGCGTTTTTCGGTGCTTCGGTTACCGTTGCATCGGTGGTGAGCAGCAAGCCGGCGATGGATGCCGCGTTTTGCAGCGCGGTGCGCGTGACCTTGGTCGGATCGAGCACGCCCGATTCAACCAGATCGCCGTATTCGCCGGTCTGCGCGTTATAACCAAAGTTGCCCGTGCCTTCGGCGACCCTCGCGACAACGACGCTTGCTTCCTCACCGGCATTCGTGACGATCTGGCGCAGCGGTTCTTCCAGTGCTCGCAGCACGATCTTCACGCCGGCGTCCTGGTCCGCGTTGGCGCCCTTCAGGCCGCTGATTGCTTGCTTGACGCGGATCAGCGCGACGCCACCACCCGGCACGATGCCTTCTTCGACTGCTGCACGTGTTGCATGCAACGCGTCGTCAACGCGGTCCTTCTTCTCCTTGACCTCGATCTCGGTCGCACCGCCCACCTTGATCACCGCCACGCCGCCGGCCAGTTTTGCGACACGCTCCTGCAGCTTTTCGCGGTCGTAGTCGGAACTCGCTTCTTCGATCTGTACGCGGATCTGCTTGACGCGTGCCTGGATATTTTTCGTGTCTCCAGCGCCGTCGATCACGATAGTGTTTTCCTTACCCACTTCAATGCGCTTGGCCTGACCCAGTTCCGCCAACGTCGCCTTCTCCAGCGTGAGACCGGTTTCTTCCGCGATCACCTGGCCGCCGGTCAGGATAGCGATGTCTTCGAGCAGAGCCTTGCGACGATCGCCAAAGCCCGGTGCCTTGACTGCCACCGTTTTAAGAATGCCGCGGATGTTGTTCACCACGAGCGTCGCGAGGGCCTCGCCCTCGACGTCTTCAGCGATGATCAATAGTGGCCGTCCCGCCTTCGCGACCAGTTCCAGCACCGGCAGAAGGTCGCGAATATTCGACACCTTCTTGTCGTGCAGCAGAATAAAAGGATCGTCCAGAACCGCGACCTGTTTATCCTGGTCGTTGATGAAATAGGGCGACAGGTAACCGCGATCGAACTGCAGCCCTTCAACCACATCGAGTTCATCGTCAAGCGACTTGCCGTCCTCGACCGTGATCACGCCTTCCTTGCCGACACGGTCGATTGCTTCTGCGATCCGTTGGCCGATCGATTCTTCGCCATTCGCCGAGATGGTCGCGACCTGGGCGATTTCCTTGCTGGTCGTGGTGGGCTTACTGATCTTCTTCAGTTCTTCGACGGCGGCGATCACGGCCTTGTCGATACCGCGCTTCAGGTCCAGCGGATTAAGACCTGCAGCCACGTATTTCAGCCCTTCGCGCACGATTGCCTGTGCCAGCACGGTGGCTGTGGTGGTTCCGTCACCGGCGTTGTCGCTGGTGCGCGACGCGACTTCCTTAACCAGTTGCGCGCCGATATTTTGCAGCTTGTCGGCCAGCTCGATTTCCTTCGCAACCGACACGCCGTCTTTCGTTACGATGGGTGAGCCGAAGCTGCGTTCCAGCACGACATTACGGCCTTTGGGCCCAAGCGTTACCTTCACTGCATTGGCGAGGATGTTGACGCCTTCTACCAGCTTCGATCGTGCGTTGTCGCTAAAGACAATTTCTTTGGCTGCCATGTCTGACGCTCCGTTATTGTTGGGTGACCACAGCGACAATGTCCTCTTCGCGCAGCACGAGTAGTTCGTTGCCGTCGACCTTGACTTGCTGTCCCGAGTATTTGCCGAAGAGCACGCGTTCGCCGACTTTCAGGTCGGGCACGATGCGCTTGCCATCGTTATCACGCTTGCCGGGGCCAATCGCAATGACTTCGCCCTGATCGGGTTTTTCAGCAGCGCTTTCGGGAATGACGATGCCCGATGCGGTTTTTGTTTCCTGGTCGAGACGCTTGATGATCACGCGGTCGCCGAGCGGACGTAAGCTCATGGTTGAATTTCCGTTTTGGTGAATGAGTAGCACTCCTCGAAACCGGGTGCTAACAGGAACCGAGTATAAGAATGTGTCGAGGCTCGATCCAATAACGAATACATGAAACGTTATCGGTGTTTGGCATTTCAGCTCGCCGCGCGTTTTTGTATCGCCTGAACGTAACGATTTTCCGGTCGTGGAAGTCCCAGGTTCTCGCGTAACGTCGTGCCTTCGTACTCGGTGCGAAACAGGCCGCGTCGTTGCAACTCCGGTACCACCCGCTCGGCGAACTCAGTCAGCCCGCCCGGCAACCAGGGCGACATGATATTGAAACCGTCTGCGCCTTTTTCTTCGAACCATTGCTGCAATTGATCGGCAATACTCTCCGGCGTGCCCACGACCTGTTGATGTCCGCGAGCCCCGGCTATGCGCAAATACAGGTCGCGAATGCTCAGGTTCTCGCGTCGCGCCAGGTCGAATAGCAACTGCTGCCGGCTTTTACCGCCATTCGTTTCAGGCAGGTCGGGCAACGGTCCGTCGACGGGATACTTTGATAAATCAACACCGCCAGTCATTTTCGACAGCAAGGCGAGGCCGACATCGGGATGAATGAGGTCCTGTAGCGCGTTGAACTTGGCCCGTGCCTCCTCTTGAGTCCTTCCGATTACGGGGAAGATACCCGGCATGATCTTCAGATCGTCAGGCTGCCGGCCGTATTTGGTAAGCCGCCCCTTTACATCCTGATAAAACGCCTTCGCTTCATCAAGCGTCTGGTGCGCAACGAAGATCACTTCAGCGGTTTGCGCGGCAAGCTCACGGCCCGCATCCGATGCGCCAGCCTGCACGACCACCGGCCAGCCTTGCGGCGAGCGGGCGACATTAAGCGGACCGCGCACCTTGAAATGCGGGCCGCGATGGTCGAGCGTATGCAACTTCTCAGGATCGAAATAGATGCCGCTTTCACGGTTGCGGATGAACGCGTCGTCTTCCCAGCTGTCCCAGAGGCCCGCGACGACGTCGTAGAACTCGCGTGCCCGTTCGTAACGAACTGCATGAGCCGGGTGTTGCTCGAAGCCGAAGTTCAGCGCCTCCGTTTCGCTGCTCGACGTAACCAGGTTCCAGCCCGAGCGGCCGCCGCTCAAATGGTCGAGCGACGCGAACTTGCGTGCGACGTTAAACGGTTCATTGAACGTGGTGGAGACCGTCGCGATCAAGCCGATGTTCTTCGTCACTACCGACAACGCGGCCAGCAGCGTCAGCGGTTCGAAGTGGTCAGCGCGCGCCGTGCGCGAGAGCGACGCCAGATTCGTATCGCGGATGCCTACGCTGTCGGCGAAGAAAACCGCGTCGAACTTCGCACGCTCGGCGATCTGCGCGAGTTCAGCGTAATGCGGGAAATCGAGGCCGCCAGCCAAGTGCGTGTCGGGATGACGCCAGGCAGCAATATGGTGTCCTGTCTCCATCAGGAAGGCGCCTAGCTTGATCTGCCGCTTGGCCTTGCTCATTGTTTGCTCCGCGTCGTTGGATGGTTCGGATGGGTGGACGCTTATTCTTCGCCGCGGACACGTTTTCAACAATCAACAATTTTTGCTTTGCATATTCAGAGCAATGGCGAATGCATGGCGTCAAACCATTGCGGTGCTGGAAGTTGTGCTTGTGCTAGTCCAGCGTAGCGGTTCGCGAGCAGCGGTGCGCCGATGATCGACGCTCTTTCCGCCATCCTGTTTAATCTTCCGTACTTGCTTGTCGGCACGTTTCCCGAGGGTCCTTTAGGCGGCGCCGCGCTGACGCTCGTGATGGCATCTATCTCCGCCGTGTTGTCCGCGATCCTCGGACTGGCAGGAGGCGTTGGACTCGCCATGACGCGCGGCATGAGCCACGTGATCCTGCTTGCGCCAATCGGATTCTTCCGCGCCATACCTGTCCTGATGCTGATTTTCTGGACCTTTTTCCTGTTGCCGGTTGTGCTTCACATCGACGTTCCCGGCTTGGCGACGGTCGTGGCCGCGCTTTCGCTGATCGGGGGTGCCTACCTGTCGCATTCGGTTCACGCGGGTATCGAAGCGGTGGGGAGAGGGCAGCGGCAAGCAGCGCTGTCGCTCGGGTTGACGCGCTGGCAGGCGATGCGTCATGTCCTGCTGCCGCAGGCTATCCGCATCATGGCGCCTTCGTTTATTAACCAGTGGGTGTCGCTCGTCAAAGACACATCGCTGGCTTACATCGTTGGTGTGCCGGAACTCGCGTTTCTCGCCAACCAGGTAAATAGCCGGCTCATGATTTACCCGGTGCAGATCTTTTTGTTCGTGGGTCTCGTCTATTTGATGTTGTGTACATCGCTTGATGCATTGGCGACTCGCCTGCTGCTCGGACGGTCTATGGCAAGCGTGATCTGCTTGAGGACATGCCGCCATGGCAGGGCGGCGGCAACATGATCGCGGACGTGACGTTCGAGAAGACGGTGTTCCAGGCACCGCCCAATCGCTTTGAGGCGGGTACGGGCAACATTGCCGACGCAGTAGGACTTGGGGCCGCGATCGATTATGTGACGCGTGTGGGTATCGAGAATATCGGGCGTTACGAACACGATCTGCTTGCCTACGCGACAAGTGTGCTGCAGCCGGTGCCGGGCGTGCGTTTGATTGGTACAGCGAAAGACAAAGCCAGCGTATTGTCGTTCGTGCTGAAGGGCTACGAGACGGAGGAGGTCGGGCAGGCGTTGAACGAAGAAGGGATCGCCGTGCGTTCGGGTCATCATTGCGCCCAACCAATTCTTAGGCGGTTTGGCGTGGAGGCGACCGTGCGGCCGTCGCTCGCTTTTTACAACACGTGCGATGAAGTCGACAGGCTTGTGTCTGTCGTGCGGCGGCTTGCTTCGCGGCGGTAGGCTGGAAGTTGGAAATGAGTAACGCAGCGCGCGGTCACTGCGGCCGCGCGCGATCACCCCTCACTGTCCCACATGCGGCTGTAGAGGGATTATCTCTTGAAGGTCGTTTAGCCGCTGCGTTCCCTGGGCCACTTTGGGAACGGCCAAACGTCCGCGCTTGCTTCTGCCACTCGAACGACTTTTTCCCGCCCACGGCATCCACACGACGTTCGGAGGCCGCTTCGTACATAACTAGAGGCAAAGATCTTCCCGGACCCGCAATCACACTGAAAAAACCAGCGCGCGCCGTTCTTGCCGTGATTCACGTAGTGAGATGCAGTGAGTTGGCCAAAGCGATGGCCGGTTGCGATTTCAATCTGACGCAAGCAGCCACACGATAGCGTCTTGCGGTACCTGACGCTCTGAGCGGCGAGTACCTTTTCGACGCCGCAAGCGCACCGGAAAAGCCAGCGAGAACCGTCCTCGCGGGATAGAGCGGTGAGCCTGCCAAATGTTCGGCCGGTGATATCGATTGCCATCTTGGGTCAGCTCAAAGGTCAGCTCAAAGCAAAACTGCTTGTTTCGTTCGGGCGATCGGAACGCGTTGCGGGCGAGTATCCTGGATCAGCTTCCGTTATTGGTTCAACACTTGCAGACCAACTCGAATAGTCGAGAAATCATACCAACATTGGGGTATGAGGCGCGCCGTCGTGAGTTAAATGCCCATGATCGCAGTCGATTCCTCGGCACAAAGCGTTTCGCGTCGGCCAACCCGATCGTTGATTACCTCATTCGCCGGAGTCTATTGAGGCGTTGCCGGAACATCGTATTGCACGACGATCACGACTCGGCGATTCGCCGCACGGGCAAATGAGTCGTCTCCCATCACAGCGGGAATATTGTCTGCACGGCCAATCGCCGCGAGCCTGTGTGGTTCAATGCCGCGATCGACCAGGAATCGTACGAGCGAGCCGGCTCTCGCGGACGAAAGCTCCCAGTTAGACTCGTATTTTGCCGTCGATATCGGCACGGAATCAGTGTGTCCTTCCACCAGGATCTGTTGTGCAGAATGCTCCTTGAGCGCCGTCGCCACCTGATCCAGCACGGCGTTTGAATCCTGCATCAGATGGGCCTCGCCTGAGCGAAAGAGGATCTTCGCATTGATTTCGATCTCGACGCCGCGCGCACTTTCGATTACGCGGATTTCCTGCTTGTCGCGCATAGCCTTTAATGCAGAGATCAGTTCTTTCTTGGACGCCTGGACCTGTTTAAGCGCCGCAGTCTGGGGCGCTTGAACGTTTGCATCGCTTGCATCGTTTGAGGTCCGTTTCTCCAACGGCGCAAGCGCGAGACTTTTCGTTTCAATTTCCCGATGTTGGGCTAGCTGCATCGCGTAAAGCGCGATGAACAGCACCATGAGGGTAGTCACGAGATCAGAGTACGAAATCAACCACCGCTCCGAGAGTATCTCGGCTTCGTCATCGAACTTGGGATTGGGTTTGCTAGATACTGTGGACATATTCTTCAGATAGAAATTGGCGCTGTAAAGTGCCTTGTGTCACGTGCATCCGGGGCGAGCGCTCGATGGTTGACTTCACCTGTCGCAAACGCCTCTAGGTAATATCCGCTACAAGACGGGCTTCAATCAACTGCGGGGACTCTTTGCGGGAGATAGCAAGCAAGCCGTCGAAGTACAATTTCTTGAAGCGTAATTCGCTTTCTATCCTTGCCTTGATTTTTCCGTAGATGGGCAGCAACAAGATGTTGGCGAGCGCCAGTCCGTACAACGTCGTGATAAAAGCAACGGCAACACCCTGGCCAAGCTGAGCCGGTTCCAGGAGGTGCCCTGTCACCTGAACCAGACCCAGCACCGCGCCCAGGATGCCGAAGGTTGGGGCGTAACCCCCGGCCTGCAGCCATATCCGCGCCGCGGCCATCTGGTTGCGCTCGTATGCGTCGAGCTCTCTTTGCAACGCATCCTCGATCACGGCAGTCGGCACGCCGTTGGCGATCAGCTCCAATCCTCTTTTGGCGAAGGGGCTGATGCCTTCGGGATCGATGGTTTCGAATGCGAGCATGCCTTCCACTTTCGCTTTATGACCCCATTCGAGCAAGATGGTCAGGTTTGCCCGATCCACCGGCTTCGCGTTGGTGAAAACCATGCTGAGTTGCCTGACCCCCGCCGAGAACTTGGACCACGTGTTCTGAACCATCACGGCGCCGATCGTGCCGCCCAGCACAATGACTATGGCTTCCACCTGAAAGAGCGACAGGAAACGGCCGCCTTCCAAAGTGAATCCGGCCACGATGGCGACGATGCCAAGCAGTGCACCGCACAGCGTTAGGATGTCCATTCGATCTCTCGTTTATTTTTTGACGACTATGACGGTTTTCAATGCTGATCTACTGTACGGGTCCGGACAAGTCAGGTTCCGACCGAAAGCTGCTCGGGGGTGTCGGCGGCAGGGCCGGCCTTTATCGACTTGACCAGTTGAATGAAACGTTCTTCGATGTCCTGGATCTCAAGGGGATTGATCACGAGGTCGCGCCGCATGATCCACGACGTCTCGCTCTGCCGTGCCTTGGTCATGACTGAAAGCAAGCGCTCAGAGACCGTGTGATCCGTCGCCGAGGCGAGCAGCTTGGCGAGATCGTAGGTATCGAACGCGCTGACGGCATCGAATAGCGTGCGGTCGTCAACCAGATCAAGGTCCGTAAGCGATTCGAGTTCGCTGGCCGGTCGCGCCTTTTTCTTGGAGAAATAAGCTACGCCGTTCTTTTCGATGTACGTCAGCACTTTGGTGCGTCGGAACGCGAAGATATCGTCGGCAATTTCCGCACGCGAGAGCTTATCGAGTATCAACTGTCTCTCGACGCCGATAAGCGCCTCAAGGTCGGACAGTTCTATCAACTCGAGTTCGCTGGCGATCGAAATATCGAGATCGTGGTCACCTACTCGCTGAGCACGTTCGATAATCCGCACGGGATCGAACGTGACAACCTGCCGGCTGATAGTGTCTTCCGCGGCGGAAGCCGGGAGGTTGCCGAGAAAGTCCGCGTGACCCACCTCGAGAGTAATGAGGTTGAGTTTCTCCATGCGTTTGAGCATGGCCATGACATGCACGCGCGGATGAGCGGCTACTGCCTGGCACCGCTTGCAGACTTCAGTCAGCGAGATTGACACTTCATCGGATTGAAGCCGGCGGCCTCGTGGTTCTCGATTTTCACCTCCTGCCATCAAGCTAAGCACGTGGGCGTAGGAGACGATGCCGGGCAGGAAGTCTGCGTTCGTATACGTTGCGAGGAGTTCGTCCTTCCTTTTGTTTCGGCGAATCAGCGTGCGCATCAAGTGGCGAAGGAGCGGCGAGACGCGTTCTAGTTCTTCTTCCACGACCTTTGCTTCGATCATGCTTAGCCGGCAGAAGCTCAACGCCTTCGCCGTCGACCCGCGTGGCTCGGACGGCAACAACGCTGACTCTCCGAAGCACTCCCCCTTGCCCAGGGTCGCGAGGACAACACGCCTGTCGTCGCATTTCGCCGAGATCTCCACTTTTCCTTCGGCAATGACATAGATCGCCGAGGTTCCGATATACCCTTCCGAGTAGATGACTTCACCCGGTGCGACGGTCCGTAGTCTGGACAAGGTTTCCTGATTCAATGTAGCCCCCGAAGTGTTGACGCCTGGTCCCGTTTTTGTTTGTCGGGCACTCAAGCGTTTCGCCGATATTTACGTGTTCTGGATGCAATATCGGCCCTTTTTGGGAACTCTTTAGTGATCCTTGCGCAACAAAATGATTGAGTGGAGGAGGGCGAGGAGAGGCGGCTCTCAGGCCTGGTCTAATGATCATTTCCTGCAAATAAGCAAACGTTAAACCGGGGTAGCGGTGTCCGATTGACGTGATGTTTGCATGGGAAGACCGGATGCGGTGGCGGGCGCGAGGATCGTGTTGCGGCAAGCGCTTAATACAAGGCGATACCGGCACCCTCCGCGCACCCGAGAGCTATTGCAGGGTACTTTTTAAGGCGGTTCGTGAGCAACTTCTATAAATAAGCATTGCTATGCATTTACAAGGACTTGCGTTTGCGTGGATTCGCGTATGCGCGCAGAAATACATCGGTGCCGCGCCGCGCACGCGTCTCGATCTCCTTGGGACTCGCCGGCTCCACCAGCCCAAAAACGATGCGTGCCGGCAAGCCGCCTTCCCACAAACTCACGAGGTCTTCCGCCGCCAGTTTGGGAGAATCGACGATCAATTCGTTCCGCTCCGCCGCCGCGCGGATGATCTCGGTCAGTGCCGCCGCGGTTCGCCCCGGCCCCGCGTTGTAAAAGCGTGTCCGGAGTGCTCGGTCTTCGCGCCATACGGACGGCAGTGAATGCGCCATGCCCGCGACATGAAGGTCGATGATGACGGTCAGGAACGCAGCGCCAACACTCGCCAACCGTTCGCGCAAGGGCATTTGGTCCGAGTCGGAGTGAGATAGCCCACGCATCATCAGTTCTGAAATGCCGCTTACCACGGTTTCAAATAATGCGTCCTTGTCGGAGAAATGACTGTAGACGGTCATCTTCGAGACGCCCGCTTTTGCAGCCACATCTTCCATGGTGACCATGTCGTAGCGTTGCGCCACAAACAGTTCGGTTGCGGCTTCCACAATGGAAGCGCGCTTGGCCGGATCTTTCGGACGACCTGCGCGACTTACCGATAAAGATTTCTGCACGTAATTTTTCCCTTTGCAATTTCTGTACCGATGAGTCTATTATTGAGAATAATGTACTCATCGGTATAGGAATGGATGCACATGTCAAAGCCTTACCCAGTCTTTCATTTTAAGTGCGCATCCCGTTTATTCACAGCGATTGTGCCGATCGCACCTGTCGCGCTCCTTGTGCTCGGCTCGGCGATGCTTGCGGGCTGTACGGTCGGACCGGATTTCGCAGCACCGGCAGCGCCCAACCCATCCAGCTTTACCGAGAAACCTCTGCCCACGCGAACCCTGTCGGCCGATACAACGGCAGGCGCGTCACAAGCGCTCGTCGCCGGGCGCGATATCCAGGGTGACTGGTGGGCGCTGTTCCACTCACCTCAGATAAACGCGCTGGTGGTTCGGGCGCTCAAGGCGAATCCAACGCTCGCCGCCGCGCAGGCAAGCTTGCGCGAGGCACGCGAGAACACGCGTGCGGAGCAGGGGAGTTTCTTTCCGCAAATCAGTGCGAGCACGTCGGGCGAGCGGGAGCGAAACACGCTCGCGAGCCCAGTGCCATCGGCTTATAACGTGATCAGCGGATCGTTGAGCGTGTCCTACACGCTTGATGCTTTTGGCGGCGTTCGCCGGCAAGTCGAGCAACTCAACGCTCAGGCTGACTACCAGCGCTTCGAGCTTGAGGCAACCGAGTTGACGCTGGTTGCCAACGTGGTCAATGCCGCGATCAACGAGGCCTCGCTGCAGGCGCAGATTGATACCACGCACGACATCATCCGCGCCTATACCACCGCCCTTGACGTGACCCGCCGCCGCTTCGAACTCGGCGGAGTGAGCCAGGTAGATGTGCTGCAGCAGCAATCGCTGCTTGATGCGCAGACAGCCACGTTACCCGGTTTGCACAAACAACTCGAGCAGCAACGCAATCAACTGGCGGTCTATCTGGGTGGGCTGCCGAGCGAATACACAGCACCCACGCTGGACCTCGCAAGCCTGGTGCTGCCGGACGAGTTGCCTGTGTCCTTGCCGTCGAGTCTTGTCGCGCAACGACCCGATATCCAGGCCTACGGCGCCTTGCTGCATTCGGCGACCGCGAACGTGGGCGTGGCAGTGGCCAATATGCTGCCGCAAATATCGCTGACAGGGAGTTACGGGCGTGATGCCAGCGGCTTCTCGAACCTGTTCAACCCCGCCGGTATTGTATGGAGCATTGCGGGCAGCCTGACGCAGCCGGTCTTCCAGGGCGGCACACTGAAAGCTAAAAAACGCGCCGCCGATGCCGCCGTCGACGTAGCGGCAGCCCAATACAGCAGCACGGTGAACTCCGCATTCCAGGATGTCGCCAATGCGCTTGTCGCAATCAATCGCGACGCCGAGACGCTTGCTGCGAATCTCGCTACGCAGAAGACGGCGGCCGCGAGCCTCAAGGTGGCGCGGGCGCAATACAGCGCTGGCGGCGGCACGTATCTCAACGTGCTGACGTCCGAGCAAGCCGACCAGAGCGCACGCCTCACCCTGATTTCCTCTCAAGCCACTCGCTACACCGACACCGTCGCGCTGTTCCAGGCGCTGGGCGGTGGCTGGTGGCATCGAAGCGATGTCGATCCCAAAGTAGCGCAATGTTGCGGAGTGTTTTAACCCATGACCAGCCTTTCCACCCGTGCCGATACCACCAGTCCCTCGCAGGAACGTCAGCGGCCTCCCAGAACCTCGCTTCGCCTCTTCCTGATGCTGCTCGTCGTGGCGCTGCTCGCGGCTGCGCTGATCGGCTTCCATCTCTTCAAGGGCAACATCCTCAAGAAAGTGACCGCGACTATCCAGTCGCAACAAGCAACCGTGTCTACCGCGCCGGCCGGCATGCAGCCGTGGCAGCCGACGCTCACGGCAGTGGGGTCGCTGAGGGCATCGAAGGGCGCGGATCTGTCGCTTGAAACGAGTGGCGTGATCGATGAAATCAACTTCGACTCCGGTCGCGACGTGGAGGCGGGAACGGTGCTGATGCGGCTGCGTCCGAACGACGATGTCGCCAAGCTCGAGCAGTTGCAGGCGAGCGCCGAGTTGAGCGCGATCACGTATAAACGCGATCTGCAGCAACTGGCGGCGCAAGGTGTTGCGCAATCCACGGTGGATACCGATGCCGGCAACCTGAAGGTCGCGCGTGCGCAAGTCGCGGCACAGCAGGCGTTGATGCGCGAGAAGACGGTGCGTGCGCCGTTTGCGGGGCGTCTGGGCGTGCGTCAGGTCGATGTGGGTCAATATCTGGCGGCCGGTACGACGGTCGTGACCTTGCAGGCGCTTGACCCGATGTTCCTCGACTTCTACCTGCCGCAGCAGGCGCTTGGCCAGATCGGCCTGGGCCAGGCTGTATCGGTGAGTGTCGACGCCTATCCGGGAAAAACGTTCGCCGGGAAAGTGACGTCGATGAATTCGAAAGTCGATACATCCAGCCGCATGTTGCAGATACGCGCATCGTTCGCCAATCCGGACGGCGCGCTGCTACCCGGCATGTTCGCGAGCGCCAGCGTAACCAACGGCCCGGAGCAATCGCTCGTGACCATTCCGCAGACCGCCGTTGCGTACAACCCGTACGGGAGCCTTGTGTATGTGGTCCACAACGGCAAGAACGCGCAAGGCCAGCCGCAGGCGAGTGTCCATCAGCAGTTCGTGACGGCCGGCGAAACCCGCGGCGACCAGGTCAGCATCCTGAAGGGACTGCAGGCGGGCGACTTGGTGGTCACGGCGGGGCAGCTCAAGCTGCATAACGACGCGCTGGTCCAGATCGACAACAGCGTGAAACTGACGAACGATGCCGCACCCGTTCCGCAAGATCACTGACCGGGACGGCACGATGAAATTCACCGACATCTTTATCCGCCGGCCCGTGCTGGCATGCGTCGTCAGCCTGATGATCCTTGTGATTGGCTACAAGGCCTTCACCTCGCTGCCCATTCTCGAGTATCCGAAAACCGAAAACGCCGTGGTGACCGTGACCACGACGTATTACGGTGCTGACCCGCAAACCGTGGCCGGCTTCGTCACGACGCCGCTGGAAAATGCGATCGCGCAGGCGAATGGGATCGATTACCTGACGTCGAAGAGCATCTCCGGCACCAGCACGATCACTGCGAACCTGGTGCTCAATTTCGATGCCGACAAAGCCATCACCGAGATCAACGCCAAGATCAACTCGGTGCTCAACCAGTTGCCGAGCGGCGTGCAGCAGCCGACCATCACGGTGGCGATCGGCCAGTCGCTGGATGCGTTGATCATCGGTTATTCAAGCGATGAACTCACGCCCAATCAGATCACCGATTACCTCGTGCGCAATGTGCAGCCGCGCTTGCAGGCGGTGAAAGGTGTGCAGACGGCCGAGTTGCTGGGTCCGCAATATTTCGCGTTGCGCGCGTGGCTCGATCCGCAAAAGCTGGCGGCGTATGGACTGACCGCAACCGACGTTACTAACGCGCTGGCGGCCAACAGCGTGATTGCGGGATTGGGGACCACCAAGGGCCAGATGGTGCAGTTCAACCTGACGGCGTCGACGGATCTGCATTCGGTGCAGCAGTTCCGCGATCTCGTGGTGAAGCAGGTCAACGGCGGCATCATCCGGCTGAAGGACGTGGCGAACGTCACACTTGGTTCGGAGGACTATGAATCCGGCGTGTCGTACAATGGCAAGAAGGGCGTGTACCTCGGCATTCAGACAGCACCGTCGGCGAGTTTGCTCGATGTGATCAAGGGCGTGAAGGCCGTGCTGCCGGACATTCAGAAGGCGCTGCCCGCTGGCTTGCACAGCGCCGTTATCTACGATTCCACAGTGTTCGTGGACAGCTCGATCCACGAGGTCGAAGCGTCGCTGATCGAAACCGTGGTGATCGTCACCCTGGTGGTGTTCGCATTCCTGGGCTCGCCGCGCTCGGTGCTGATCCCGGTTGTCGCGATTCCGTTGTCGCTGGTCGGCACCTTCGGCGTGATGCTCGTGCTCGGCTTCTCGATCAACCTGCTGACCTTGCTCGCGCTCGTGCTGGCAATCGGGCTGGTGGTCGACGACGCCATCATCGTGGTCGAAAGCGTCAGCCGTCATCTGGAGGAGGGCATGCGGCCGCGCGACGCCGCGATCAAGGCGGCGCGCGATCTGGCGAGTCCGATCATCGCGATGACCGTCGTGCTGGTCGCGGTCTATGTTCCGATCGGTTTCCAGGGTGGCCTCACCGGTGCGCTCTTCACTGAGTTTGCGTTCACGCTGGTGGGCGCCGTAACGATGTCGGCAGTCATCTCACTGACGTTATCGCCCATGATGTGCGGCGCATTCCTGAAGCCGCACGACCAGGGCGGGCGCTGGGTGACGGGCGTCGTGGAGACGATCGACCGGGTTTTCGGCTCGATTCAGCGGGGCTACGAACGGCTCTTGCGCAGCAGTTTGCGGACGGTTCCCGTGACGCTGCTCTTCACGGGCCTGGTCATCGGCAGCATTTATTTTCTATACACGAGCGCCGACAGCGAACTCGCACCGCAAGAGGATCAGGGCGTGGTGATCCTGCAGCCGACCTCTGCGCCTAACGCGACGCTCCAGCAAAAGGAGATGTTCGGCCGCCAGGTCGGCGACATGATGGCTCTCTTGCCCGAAGCCGCGCAGACGTTCCAGGTCGAGAGCCCAGCGCAGTCGATCGCTGGTGTGACGCTCAAGCCTTGGGACGAGCGTCATCGCAACGCGTCCGTGATCCAGCGCGACTTGCAAAACCAGCTCAACGAAGTGGCGGGGCAAAAAGTCGTCGCGTTCCAGCCGCCTGCTCTGCCGGGCTCGCAGGGTTTGCCTATCCAGTTCGTGCTCAAGTCCACTCAGCCGCTGGATACGCTGAATGGTGAGGCGCAGAAGTTTCTTGCTGACGCCGCAGCAAGCGGGATGTTTCTGTTTATTGATAGCGACCTGAAGTTCGACCAGCCGCAGAAAGTGATCGATATCGATCGCGACAAGGCCTCTCAACTCGGGCTGACGATGACACAAGTCGGCACGGCGCTTGGCGGTTTGCTTGGCGGCGGTTATACGAACTACTTCAGCCTCGATTCGCGGTCATACAAGGTCATTGCGCAAGTGCAGCAGCGCTCCCGGCTGACGCTGGACCAGATCATGGATTTTCAGATCGCGACCGTGAACAATGTGCCCGTGCCGTTATCGGCGATTGGCCACATACGGACCGAAACGGTGCCTGAAACCATCAACCATTTCCAGCAGGTGAGTTCGGCGACCATTTCCGGGGTGCCCGCGCTTGGTGTTTCGCAGGATGCTGCACTCAAGTCGCTGCAGGCGCTGGCGGCTCGCACGCTGCCGGCCGATGTTTCTATCGACTATGCGGGGCCTCTGCGTCAGCTCGTGCAGGAATCAAGTGGCTTTGTCGGTACGTTCATTCTCGCGCTCATCATCATTTACCTGAGCCTCGCGGCGTTGTTTGAAAGCTTCCGCGATCCGCTGGTGATCCTTGTGTCAATTCCGATGTCGGTCGCGGGAGCGCTCGTCTTCATCAGTCTTGGACTTGGCGGTGCGTCGCTCAACATCTACACCGAGGTCGGTTTGGTGACGCTGATGGGGCTGATCAGCAAACACGGGATCCTGATCGTTGAAGTGGCGAATGCGGCACAGCAAGAGGGAATGTCGAAACTCGAAGCCATCATTCACGCTGCGGGAATCCGGCTTCGTCCGATCCTGATGACCACGGCTGCCATGGTCCTCGGTGTCGTGCCGCTCATCATGTCGGCGGGTGCGGGCGCGGCGTCGCGATTCAACATGGGGCTGGTGATTGCGAGCGGGTTGTCTATCGGCACGCTGTTCACGCTTTTCGTGTTGCCGGCGGTCTATCTCACGATCGCGGCGCGTCATGTCCCGGAAGAGGAAGAGGGGTCGGCAGATACTGCTTCACTAGAGCCGGCATCTAATCGAACCCCAAGCGCAGTTGCATAAAGCTGCGGACGGCGTACACGTGACGACGCCGTTTTCTTCTCATCGACCATAAGAAAAAATCAGGTGCTGGTCGATGCAACGAGATCCCGAAGGCTTGCCGTCAACGTCTCAATGACGACTTCCCGTAGCCGCATGACAGCGGGCTGCAATGGTCGTCCGCCGTCATGCAACGAGACGCTTAATGTGGGCGGCGCTACTGCCGGCAAGCCCATCGCGTCTCCCACAGTCCGCAGGCTATTCGGCAAGCCGGCCGTCGTGCGCAGCGTCACGCCCAGTCCAGCTTCAACAGCCGCCCATAGCCCATGAAGGCTTGGACTCGTGAATGCGATACGCCAAGGTACACCGGCATCGTCCAGTGCGGCAAGCGCGCGTTGGCGAAAAAAACAGGGGGTCCGGTACATCACGAGCGAGATCGGCTCACCGGGTGCCCACACCCTTTCCGTGGATACCGGCCCGGTCCAGGCCAAAGGCAACACGCCCAGCCGTTCGGCATCACCGCGTGCCCCATTACCGAGCGCAACGACAAGATCCAACTCGTATGGGGCAGATAAATCTCGTTTCGTTCCGAGTGACGCCTGCAGGGCCGTCGAACTAACGCTTTCACCCGTCCGTTTCCCCAAGAACTTCCGGGGAAGGACGCAAGCCTGCAACCCGGCGGACATCCAAAACCGCAGTCTGCCCGCCATCATGGCCTCTCTCATCAGGTGAGGCCCTTACCGCCTACCCGCGTCTGACCTCCACCGCGCGATTCAGTCGTACCGCAAGGCTGTTGCCGCGCCACCTAACTTGCTGCGTTGCAACATTTTGCTGCTAATCCGTGTTTTGGTAATCGTTTTCCATCGATTAAACCTTTATAGGCATTGAGATTAGTGAAATCACTAGGTCAATGATGTAAAGCTTTACGCTTTATTTTTTTTCTACTAGCATGGTTGTACGCGCTCAGACATCAGCTGTTTCCTGGCGACAAGAGGTTCGTCATCCCGACGATGACTGGTTCGACCACCCTCGTAAACGATTACCACGAAGCCGAAGCACGGCTCGGTTGATTGAAAGGGTGATCGGAGTCAGAAAAGTCGCCTTGAGTCCGCGGAGCGTTAAGGGAAGTGTTAATTCGTTCATATTCTTTGGAGTCCATGACCACCATGAAGAACACGCTTATGCCGGCCTCTCGCCGCGCCCCGGCCGCCCAAACGCTTCGCCCGCTGTTCAAGGCTATGCTGGCGCTGGTTTGTTTTGCGACAGGCGTGAGCAGCCTGGTTACCCCCGCTCACGCGGCGGATCCAACGACTTTCCAGTCAGTGCGCAAAGCGGGTGAACTGCGTTGCGGCGCAGCGCTGGCGCCCCCGTTTGTCGTTCGTGATGCGAAGACCGGCGGTTATACAGGTGCGTTCAGTGACCTGTGCCGCCGGTTCGGTGAGGACGTCCTTAAGGTCAAGGTGAAGTTTGTCGACACGACCTGGGACAACATGATTGCCGGACTGCAGACCGACAAATGGGACCTGGCCATGGCGATCAACCGGACGCCCGTGCGGGAGCAGGTGATCAACTTTTCGACGGCCGTCGTTCGTAACGATACGAACTTTGTGTACAGCCGATCCGACGCAAAGGTGCCCAAGCAGATCAAGGCGGTCGCCGATATCGACAAGCCCGATTTCATTGTTGCCGTGGTGCAGGGTACGACCGACGACAAGGCGATCAGCCCGGTGCTCAAGCAGGCGCAGATCCTTCGTCTGCCGGACGCTGACAGCACGCGCCTTGCACTCATGTCGCATCGTGCCGATTTTCTTGCCGACCAGTCCGATGCCAACCTGATCTTCCAGGCGGCACACCCCGACTGGGCCGAGATCTATCGGCCGGACCCGGCCTTCAATCTTCAGGACGTGGCGTTCGGAATGAACAAGAGCTACACCAGCGCGGACCTCAACGAGCTGAATCAATTCATTGAGCAGCAGACCAAGAGCGGTTTCGTCAAATCCAGCGTCGAAGCGGCCGTGAAGCAGGCGGCGCAGTCCGTAAAACAGTAGCCGGATTTTTCCATAGACAGCCAGACAATGAGCAACGACATGGAACAGGTCATGAAAGTGAGCCGGCTGATGAAACATGACGCCGATGCGCGCCCGGCCGGATGGCAGGAAGGGCGCTCGCCGGTTCACCCCAAGCTGCCGGCGGGCACGCAGCCACTCGTGCGTATCAAGGGCTTGGTTAAGCAATACGGTCCCACGGTCAAAGTCCTCAAGGGCCTTGACCTGGAGATGCAGCACGATGATCGCCTGGTGGTGATCGGACCGAGCGGAGGAGGGAAGAGCACGTTGTTGCGTGTTCTGATGGGGCTTGAAACCATCGACGGGGGCGCAGTCGAGTTCAACGGCAACCCCTATCTCTCGTTTGATGAAGCGAATCGCCGCACGCGGATGGACCTGAGCATCCGCAAGCAAATAGGGATGGTCTTCCAGAACTACACGCTCTTTGCCCATCTGGACGTTCTGCGCAACCTGACGCTCGCGCCCTGCAAGGTGAAGGGTGAGCCGCGCGCCGACGCGGATCGAAGGGCGACGTTGCTGCTCGATCGATTTGGACTATTAAATAAAGCGCGTGCTTATCCTGCACAGCTTTCCGGCGGCCAAAAGCAACGCGTCGCGATCGCGCGCGCCTTGATGCTGGACCCGCGGCTCATGCTGTTCGACGAGGTCACATCCGCGCTGGATCCTGAGCTGGTTGCGGAGGTCGAGACGGTCATTCTTGAGCTGGCGTCGCAGGGAATGCCAATGGTCATGGTGACGCACGACATGTGGTTTGCCAGGAAAGTTGCTTCCCGCATTGTGTTCTGCGCGGACGGTGTGGTCATCGAGGCAGGAACGCCCGATGAAATGTTCAAGAACCCAAAACACGCCAGGACCCGGGAGTTTCTGAACAACGTCCTGCATGTGAACTAGGAAAGCGCCGTGAACTATTCTCTGGATTTCTCCTGGATCTCCTCGGGACTCGGTCCCCTGTGGCAGGGCCTGGCGGTGACGCTTGCGATCGCGTTGTGTGCGAATGCAATAGGCGTAGTAGCGGGTTTCGCTGTCGGAATGTTGACTCAAAGCAAGTCGCGGCTTGTCCGCGCGCCGGTCTCGGTGTTCATAGAGTTCTTCCGCTGTACGCCGGCGCTAGTCCAGGTGGTCTGGTTCTTCTACTGCGTTCCGATCATCTTCAACGTGTTTCTCAGTCCGATGACAATGGGCATCCTCGCCATTTCCCTGAACCTGACGGCGTTCAATGCCGAGGCGTACCGGGGCGGCATCCAGTCGGTTCCGCGAGACCAGCACGACGCGGGTGTCGCGCTGGGCTTCTCGCCCTTTCAGCGCACGACGCTGATCGTGCTTCCGCACGCTTTTCGCGTGGCGCTGCCGGTTCTTGTCACCAATGGCATCTCGGCGTTGCAACAGACGTCGCTGCTGTCGGTGGTGGCGATCCAGGAGTTGATGTACCGGGGCAAGGAGATTGCTTCGGATACCTATAGACCATTGGAAGTATTTACGACAGTCGGAATTTTGTATCTCGTTGTGTCGGTGCTCGTTGCGCAGGCGTTGCGCGTGATCGAGCGCAAACGGTCCTTCAATTATTCAGCGGCGTAGCCAGTCATGAAATTCAATTTCGTGTTCCTGCTGGGTTATATCGAGCCATTGCTTGACGGGCTTGCGCTTACCGTCAAGCTGACCGTGGCCTCCGCAATCGCCGGCATTGCGCTGGGATTCGTGACGAGCCTCGTCAGGACTTACGGCCCGAGCGCTGCTCGAGCAATAGCGACGGGTTATGTGGAAATATTCCGAGGGACACCGCTACTGGTCCAGCTGTTCTGGTTTTTCTTCTGCCTGCCGCTTTTGCTTCACGTGAATATCAGCGTAGGCGTTGCATCGTTTGCGGCGCTTAGCTTGTACATGGGCGCGATCACGTGCGAGACCTTCCGCGGATCGCTGACCACCATCAAGAAGGAAGAACTGGACGCGTGCGTGGCGCTTGGACTGAGCCGTATGACACGCGTGACGCACATTGTCCTGCCGCTCGCTTTTATCCGTTCAATGCCCACCTTGCTCTCGAACGTAGTCAGCCTGTTCAAGGAAAGTGCTTTGGTGTCCGCGCTTGGCATGGCCGACCTGATGTTCGTCGGCCAAAACATTGCGAACACAAGTGCCCGGCCGGTGGAAGTCCTGACGACGACCGCGCTCATCTACTTCGTGGTCGCGTATCCGCTCACGCGATGCGTCGGGCATATCGAACGAAAGGTACTCCGGCGGTTCTAGCGGCTAAACGTTTCTGGAGGCAATGCACATGAAAATGAAGCGAATGGTGAATGTCGTTGGCATGCACACGGGTGGCGAGCGCAACGACGTGATCACTGGCGGTGTTCTCGATGTCCCCGGTCAAACGATGTTCGAGAAGATGCGATATCTGGAAACGCAGGCCGACGATCTGCGCAAATTCTTGCTGCAGGAACCGAGAGGAACGGTGACCCAATGCGTCAACCTCGTGCTTCCGCCGTGCGACCCGCAGGCAGACGCAGGATTCGTGATCATGGAGTCCGAGAGTTACCCGCCCATGTCCGGCAGCAACACTATTTGCACGGTGACCGCGCTGCTGGAGACGGGCATGTTGCCGATGCAGGAACCGTACACCGACCTGATCCTGGAAGCGCCCGGAGGCCTGATCAAGGTTCGGGCCGAGTGCCGCGACGGCAAGTGCGTCAATGTCCGTTTTACCAATGTGCCGTGTTTCGTGTTTGGGCTTGATCTTCCGCTGGAGGTGCCCGGTATTGGGACGCTGACGGTCGATGTCGCTTATGGCGGAATGATCTACGTACTTGTCAATGCCGCGGCGTTGGGCTTTTCCGTCGTCCCGGATGAAGCCGCCGATATGGTGGAATTGGGCGAGGCGATCAAGGCAGCGGCGGCCGTGCAGATTCCCGCGGTGCATCCGGAGAATCCGCAGATCCATACGATCAACCAGACCCTGTTCGCCGGTCCTCTCGAACGCGGACCAGACGGTCTTTCGTCAAGGAACGGCGTAATCGTCTCGCCGGGCCGCCTCGACCGATCGCCATGTGGAACGGGAACCAGCGCACGGCTGGCGGTACTTCATGCGCGTGGCCTGATTGAGCCGGGCGAGCGATTCGTCCACCGGTCGATCATAGGCTCTGAATTTACCGGTGAGATTGTCGAGACGCTTACGGTGGGCGGCAGGCCGGGCATACGTCCCGCTATTTCCGGCGGCGCGTGGATCACGGGTTTTCATCAATACGTGCTTGATTCATCGGATCCCTTTCCGACGGGCTACACGTTGAACGATCTCTGGAAGAAAAGGGCTTAAGGGTTGCTGAGGCCTGAAGATCGCGCGTTGACGCGGGTACGCGTAAACGTTTTCCATCGCTGTATTGATTGTGGAGCAGGAGGTTGAGATGATCGACAACCCGATTGAACGTAAGAGTGAGGCGTCCGCTGAGGTCGCCGGCACGGGCAGGTATTTGTATGTGCATCCGGCAGAGGAAGAGAGCTACTGGCAGCCGCAGCCGGCGAATGGATATGCGTCGGTCCATGTCGCACCGCATCGGGTGCCGATGGATCGGCAATTTTCCGTTGGCACGCAAACCTTGCCGCCGGGCGGCGTTGTCCGCCTTCACTCCCACACCGATAACGAAGAGGTGCTGCACTTCATCTCCGGCGCGGGCAAGGCCGACCTGGATGGCAAGGAGTATCGGCTCGAACCGGGGGTCACGCTGTTCCTCGGCAAACTGCGCACGCATACCTTTATCAACGACGGCGACGTCGATCTGCATTGGGTGTGGTTCTTCGTGCCCGCAGGCCTCGAAACCTTCTTCCGCGAGATCGGCCGGCCGCGCACGCCGGGCGAAGCTGCGCCAGAACCCTTCGCGCGCCCGGTGGACGCGGCGCAGATCGAGGCCCGCACCGTGTTCACTCAGCCTGGCCAGAGCGATAAGAGGCCGCAATGATGGAGGGTCGTACAACTTCAGGTATCCACTACGAAGTAGCCGGCAGCGGCGACGCGCTCGTGTGCATCTCCGGGCTTGGCGGTCTCGCCTCCTTCTGGCGGCCGGTTGCCGCGTTGCTTGCGAGCGGCTATCGAGTGATCTCCTTCGACCATCCGGGAGTGGGCCGCAGCACTCGGGACGCGGACCAGCGCATACCTGCGATCGCGCAGGCTGCTCTCGACGTGCTCGACGCCGAAGGTGTGATCCATGCGCATTTTGTGGGGCACTCCACGGGCAGTCTGGTCGCACAGACGCTTGCGCTTGATCATCAACGCCGGTGCCGCAAGCTTGTGCTAAGCGGCGGCTGGGTGAAGCCGGACCGGCGCTTCAGGGATCTCTTTGATCTGCGGCGGCGGATGCTGGAGCAACTCGGGACGCGCGCCTATTCGGCGTTCTCGCGCCTTGGGGGTTATGACGCTCAGTGGTACGAACATAACGTGGCGTCGCTGCCGCTTCAGTTCGATGGCGACGACGAGTTCGACAAGCAGACGGTCGTCAATCGAATCGAGATGTTGCTTTCGTATGACCGCGCGGGCGAGCTTGCATTGATCGATAAAGATACGCTGGTTGTGGGTGCACGCGACGATTTCATCGTGCCGTTCCATCACTCGGAAGATCTGGCGCAACGCATCCCGAAAGCGACGCTTGTCGAGGCTCAGGGCGGCCATTTTTTCCCACAAGTCGACCCGCAAGCGTTTGCATCGCGGATTGGCGCATTCCTGGACAGATGACTCATGACGATGCCGGAGCTCAACGAACAGTCGCCGGTCCCCGTGGATCGCGACAGGAATTTTGCGGCGCTCGAGCGAATCGCGATCGTCGGTATGGGCGCGATGGGCAAGCGCGTTCTGGCCGCGTTACGTGAGCGAGGAATCAAGGCTCGCCAGCTAGCGTGTCTTGTTCCCGCTCACGAGGCCGACTCTCCCAACATGCGATCAGTCGGGATCGAGGTTTTCCATGACGTCACCGCTCTCGTTTCATGGAACCCGACGCTTTGCGTCGAGTGCGCGGGCCACGCGGCAGTCGATGAAACGGTCATCCCGCTTCTTGAGCGTGGAGTCGACGCCATCCTTGTTTCCGTCGGTGCGCTGGCGTCCGCGCCGCTGCGCGAGAAGATCAATCGCGCGATGACGCTCGGCGATTCGGCGCTGACGTTGGTGTCCGGCGCGATCGGAGGCATTGATGCTTTGCGTGCGGCACGCATGGGCGGTCTCGATTCAGTCCGCTATACCGGACGAAAACCCCCGCATGCATGGCGGGGGTCGCCAGCCGAATTACAGTTCGATCTGCTTACTATCGATAAACCCACTGTGGTCTTCGAGGGTACGGCCGGCGAGTCGGCAAGACTGTTCCCGAAGAACGCCAACGTCACCGCCGCGGTTGCCCTGGCGGGCATCGGCTTCGAGAAAACGACAGTCACGATGATGGCCGACCCGGGCGTCGCCCAGAACGTGCATGAAATAGAAGCGGTCGGCGCGTTTGGCCGCCTGTCGATTCGCCTTGAAAACAATCCATTGCCGGACAACCCTCGGACATCGTGGCTTGCGGCAATGAGCATTGAAGACGCGGTCATCCGCCGTCTTGAACATTCCATTTAATCTTGTGAGAAAAGAACATGCGACTCGAAGGAAAAGTAGCTGTCGTGACGGGTGCGGCAGCCGGAATCGGAGCCGCCACGGCAGCGTTGTTCATCAAGGAAGGCGCAAGGGTGGTGGTCGCGGACAGCAACCTGGAGCAGGCTGAGAAGGTCGCGCGTGCGTTGGGTGAAAACGCGCTTGCAGTCGGCGTGGACGTCACGGTTGCGTCGCAGATCAAGCACCTCATTGCTGCGACCCTAGCCGCATTTGGCGGCCTCGATATCCTGGTCAACAATGCGGGTTACGGCATTCGCGGCAGCGTTGTCAATACGGATGAAGAGGACTGGGACAAGGTGATCGACGTGAATCTGAAGAGCGTCTATCTTTGCTCCAAGTACGGAATACCGGAGATTGAAAAGCGAGGCGGCGGGGCGGTGGTCAACATCTCGTCGACCGCTGCCGTCTGTGGTATCCCCGATCGGGCCGCCTATGTGGCGGCGAAGGGCGGCGTCGCGTCGCTGACCCGTTCGATGGCGCTCGACCATGCGGACAAGAACATCCGCATCAACAGTATTGCGCCGGGCGTCATCTGGTCCAACTATTATGAAAAAATGCTCAAGGAGGTTCCCGATCCCGACGCATTCGTACACGGACTGAAAGCGCGTGCGCCAGTGAACCGAATGGGCACGCCGCAGGAGATCGCCTCGATGGTCTTGTTCCTGGCGAGTGACGAGTCTTCGTTTGCGACCGGCGGGATGTTCACGGTCGACGGCGGCTACACAGCACGATAACGCACGATCGAAGCCGGACGCCCCACCCGCTCAGCGAGCGGGTGGGGCGTCCTTCGCGTGGCTTTCTTCAAGCGACAGCTTTCGGAGGCGTACTCGTGGAAGCGACGCGGGGGACACTCGTTGACTCGCGCACGATCAACTGCGTGTCCAACCGGGCGGGCGTGACTTTGCCTCCGTGCGTCAGGGCGCCGATCAGCGATCGCGCTGCAAGACGTCCCATCTCCGCGGCAGGAACAGCGATGGTCGTCAGCGCCGGGGAGAAGATAGTAGTGTAGTCGTCGTCATCGAAACCGACAACGGACATGTCTTCCGGCACCCGCAGACCAAGCCGCCGGCACTCTGCCATGGCGCTGAGCGCGAAGACATCGGCATTACAGACGACTGCAGTGACGTCCGGGAATTCATGATGGATCTGCCTCATGGCATCCGCGCCCTGGTGCGTCGCCGAGCCGTAGCTTTTTTCGATGACATGGGCCTTGTCGCCCAGTCCGTGAGCCTGCATGGTTTTTTCAAAGCCACTGAGCCGGGCTTGTTGCCGATCGTTTCCTTGCAACGGACCCGCGATCATCGCCATCTCACGATGACCCAGCCGGATCAGGAATTCGACCGCTTGCCGGGTTGCCGCGAAGTTGTCGAAGCCAATGGACGGCACGAGGTCATCGTCATTGTAGGAGTAGGTGGTCACGCAGGGAATCTGTTTGTCGGCCAGGTAGCTTTGCAGCTTGGGATCTACCATCTTCCCAACCAGTAACAGCGCCTCCGCGCCGCGTTCGACGATCCGCTTGACCGCATCGAGCATGTTGCGGTTGTCGAACCCGTTCGTCACCACGAACACGCTGTAACCCGCCATGGTCAACTGCTCTTCGAACGCATGCGTCAGCCGCGCGAACATGGAGTAGTCGAGCGACGGAATCACGGCACCGATGATGAACGATTTGCGAAGGCGTAACGCCTTGGCTGCCGGGTCGGGACTGTAGCCGAGCTCCTTTGCTACGGCCAACACCTTTTCACGGCTCACCGCGCTGACACGATTGGGGATGTTGAACGCGCGCGAGACGGTAGCGACCGACACGCCTGCCGCTTTCGCGACGTCAAAAACGTTGATATTGGGTTTGGCTTTCTGTCTGTTCATGGCGCGACAAAATAGGTCGAAGGATCACGTTCCTTCCTCGTACTGCGGGGTTAGTTTAGCACTTGGCGACACTGGTGGAAAACGATTACATCACTATTGCAGCCTCCGGCGCCGCGGGAATCGACGCCCGGTAAGCTTAGGCCGCATCAAAGCGGACATTGCAATTTACTCACCGCGTTCGCCGTACAACGCGGCCAGTGCTTTCACGGCATCGAACACCCACCGTTGAAAGGGTGAGGTTGTCGTCGATCATCGAGACGGATGGGGCAATGCAGGCAGAACAGGTTGCTAGCTATACGCCAACCTGTCGGCGCGCATCGGTCATTTGACCGATGCCGTCAGGCCAGGGCGAATGCCATCATCTCTATCAATGCAGGCTTCTTGTCGCGATGAAGCGGGTGCGGTCCTGCCGACAGCCCATCGCAGCAAAAGCCTGGTGCGTCGCTCAAGGCGACGCGGTCGACAACCTCTTAGAGGACTTTCAGTGGCTACTCATCTTTCAGATACCACCCGCCTTCAGGATGAGCGGTGGCTCAAACACTATTACTTTTCCCGTGCCGCGTTTTCTGTCGTGTGGGTCGCGCTCGCGTTTGCCATCGGGCAGCATGCCCCGGCGATCGGAGCCGCACTGCTTATCGTCTATCCCCTATGGGATGCGCTGGCCAATTACGTCGACATGTCGCGTAGTGGTGGGATGCGCGAAAATCTTACTCAGGCTTTGAACGTCCTCGCTAGCGCAGCGATAGCGGTTGCGGTGGTTGTGGTTGTGGTATTGAGCGTCAATACAAGCCTGGTGCTTGATGTATTTGGAGTCTGGGCCGTTCTGTCCGGATTACTTCAGCTTGCCACCGCCGTCCGTCGCTGGAAGCGCTTTGGTGCGCAATGGGCAATGATTTTGAGCGGCGGACAGTCGGCGCTGGCGGGCGCGTTTTTCATCGCGCAGGCCCATGCATCCGTGCCTCCCGCGATTGTCAAAGTGGCCGGCTACGCAGGTGTCGGCGCGATCTATTTTCTTGTCTCCGCGCTGTGGTTATCGGCCGGCCAACTGCGGCGCAAATTTGCAACGACGCCTTGAAGACGGGATAACCGCGAGCGGCTGGATCGCTTTCAGTCGCTTAAGTTCGCGCATGTTCATGGTGATTCTGTCCGTCGCCGTCATCGTCGCTCCCGGCGCCGTAGGAATCGACGCCGGCTAAGCTTAACCCGCCTGAAACCCGACATTTCTATCTTGCTTAAACACGACATTAGGATATTGCTGCTACAGCATAAAAGTTGATAATTTGTATTATGTAAAATTTAGGGTGCCGAACTGATACGTATCTATTTTGTCCACCGTCGGCCAATACGATCGCGTATCGTCCGGCAATTGTAAACCTGGCCTTGTTCTGAACGCGGCTTTCGTCAACCGCTGTGCCGCTTCCTCAGCCCCTCCAGGTGTCCGACCGTACGCTCGTGCCACTCGAGCAGTTATCGCTACCGTCCGATCTGGACGGCGGCCACGGCACGAACCGCGCCCTCGGCGCCCGTCCTCAAATTGCGGCTGAGAACGATATCGACGCCATCAGGGCGTGGCTCGCGCGCTTCGTCGACACGAAGTCAACGTTCGACACCTACCGTAAGGAGTCCGAACGCCTGCTGCTGTGGTCAACCACAGAACTGAGGAAACCTTTCTCGTCGCTCACGCACGAAGACCTGCTCATCTACCGGCGGTTTCTGGCGAATCCCCAACCAGCCCAGCGCTGGATCATGACCGGGCGCAAAGTGGCTCGCGTGGACCCATCCTGGCGGCCGTTCGCGGGACCGCTCTCACCCGCCAGCGAGCGACAGGCGTTTGTGATTCTGAATACGCTGTTCGCATGGCTGGTCAATGCAGGCTACTTGGCCGGCAATCCGCTGTCCCTATCGCGTCAGCGAGCACGCAAGGCTAAGCCGCGCGTGACACGCTTCCTCGAAGACGAT
>NZ_LMUF01000044.1:0-68194 GCF_009766085.1 Burkholderia sp. S171
TCCTTCACGCCCTTCGAGTGCAGGAACGAGCGCAGGATCTTGTTGGTCGTGCGCGGATAGACGTAGTCGGTGCCCAGCAGGAAGAAGCGCTTGGCGGCCCCGCCTTCCTTGCTCATCAGGTATTCGGTCGCGGGAATGGCTTGTTGATTCGGCGCAGCGCCCGTGTAGAACACGTTCCTCGACATCTCTTCACCCTCGTACTGCACCGGGTAGAAGAGCAAGCCGTTGAGTTCCTCGAACACCGGCAGCACCGATTTACGCGAGACAGACGTCCAGCAGCCGAAGGTCACCGCGACCTTGTCTTGCGAGATCAGTTGACGCGCTTTCTCGGCGAACAGCGGCCAGTTCGAAGCGGGGTCGACCACGACCGGTTCCAGTTGGCGGCCAAGCACGCCGCCGCTTGCATTGATCTGCGCAATGGTCATCAGCGCCGTGTCTTTAAGCGACGTTTCCGAGATCGCCATCGTGCCGGACAGGGAATGCAGTACACCCACTTTGATGGGGCCGGTATCGGCGGCATGTGCTTTTGAAATGGGCAGTTGTCCCGCAATCGCGAGCGCGCCCGACATAGAGCCGAACTTCAGAAGACTGCGTCGTTTCATTGTCTTTCCCCTTGCCGATATGTTTGTTGGAGGCGAGTGTCTTGTGGGCTTTTTTATATCGCTGACGGAGAGTCAGTCGTTTGGACACTGCAAGGGGTATGCCAATGAGTAATAGATGCTGGTGCGCTGCGGTTTATAGACGACAAGAGGCTTTGTGGGCCGGCGTCCTCGCTGCTTTGAGCACGAGTTTGGTGCAATGACGATAGCGGCGCTTTGTCGCGGTGCGCGAGACGACAGTTTTAGCGCGGACTTCCGCATCTGGCCGTAGCTTGGGCGCGGTCACGTTCTTGCTGAAAGGGTATTGCGTGCGCGTCAACGTCCGTGAGGGCCGGGCGCTCAGATAATCGCCACTCGGACTAATAAGCTGCGGCGGGGTTAGAGGCGCTACAAGGGATTGAATCCAACTCAACGCAATCCTTAGGCGCAGGCTTTACGGGCCTGCGCGCCTTGATGTTCGATCTATCTGGATCAGTGTATAGTCAACTGCACGCCTTGTTGAACCATCAGCTCTACATGCGCCGTCGAATGTTCATAGACGTCGTACGTAACTCCTCCAACCTTCGTTTCCGCTTGTTGTTCCCATTCGCCATCGGCAATCCCCGCAACACGCGTATTCGACAACTTCACCGAATCCCCCGCCTTGCCATTCACCATTAACTGCTGTTTCCCATCGATACGGAACAGATCCGTCTCTCCGAGATTCAGCACATCGATCATCGCGATCTTCAACGTGTTGTGCTGTCCGCCCAGATCAATTGTGTCGATGCCCATGATGGTCGAGCCAATCGTTTTACCCGTCAGCGAAGTCAAGTCAATCAACTAATGATCGTTCGCGATCGAAACGGTGTTGAGGCCAGCGCCGCCGTGGATATGCGCACCTCGATCCGCTGCATCGAAAAACGCGGCGCTTTCTCCCGACGACGTCATCGATACCCAGCGATCCGTCTGCCCAAGCAGCGCACTGAGCGTGTGCTTGTCCAAGATCTGGATGGCGTCGTCCGTGCCAGTGTGCGCAGAGACTTTCAACGTCGCTTCCGGATGCGCTGCGGCCACGGTTTTCCAATCCGCAGCAAATGACACGATGCCATTTTCGTCGCCCGTGACCGCGAGCACCGCGACTGTCTTGCCAGCGACGATCAATTCCGCCGACAGATCCAAAGCGGCCGCGCTGCTGCCGGATTTCGAAGGCGTCAGCGCCTGCACGTCGAGCATCAACGCGCCATCGCTCAACATGAGGCGCGTGGACGATATGTCCAGCAGCGGCTCAACATGAGCGCTTACGACCCGTACATCAAGATGATTCGACTCGAGCAGGGTGCCGCTTTCCGGGCTAACCGTGCTGACGGAAAAGTCGTGCCGTCCAGCGGCGAGCGCAGGTGTGCTGAAGCTCCACGTTCCGCCCGACTGCACCGTTGTCGAGCCGATCAGCGTCGCATTGTGGAAGACCGAGAGCACAGTGCCGGCCTGACCCGATCCGGTCATTGATGGCACGGACGTGTTGATGTCGATGGTATTTGCAGACCGATAGTCTCCCGTTTCGGCCACGTTGCCGATGGCGGTGATCAGTGGCGCACCGCCGAAAAGAAACGATGGGTGGTAAGGATAACGGTGCAATGCGCCGTTCGATCCAAGGCTGATGCTTGGATCGGATCCCGGAATTTCCCACGAGGGCAGCAGCGACGGAACGACGATGCCGCTAGACGGCAAATCCGCTTGGCCTTTGCCAATCGTGATGGGTAAGTCGCCACCCAATCCATTGAAACCGGAATTCGAGCCGTTCGAGATCGATGCATTTCCCGTGTCCACTGACCTTGTATCGCGCCCGCCAAGGTCACCGCGGGAAATTGACGCCCCCTCACTCGCAACGAAGGAAGATGACGCACCCTCAGCCGAAATACGGCCGTCCGACGCCAGTGGCATGAGTTGGCTTAAACCGTCGTTCCAACCAAGCGATATGCGCGGATCGATTGCCGGCAATTCCGTCACCGGAAGCAGCGAGAAAGCGGGTGCTTTGCCAAGCGGCAAACCCGTTTGGTCGATGCCAATTGCGTCGTTGCCGTTCAAACGGATGGGCTGAATTCCAGCGCTCGCGTCGTAGGCTACAAATGCGGCAACGTCACTGTATGCCAACGGATCCAGTGCCGATAACGAAGGCCCGTGATCTGCAGCCAAGCTGAGCGTGTCGATAACGTTGCGCGTCAAATCTGTTTGGCCATGATCGATTGAGCTTGGTCCATTAATCCCGATCGAACCCGCTTCACTGGGAAAGCCGGCGCTCCCAGAACCTATCGCAACCGACGAATACCCCACGTCCAACGATCGTGCTTCTGACATGTTTGCCCCGTTTTAATTGTTGTTTATGGGCGGTGCAGACGCGTGTGCGCAAAACTCCCGCCCGATGGAAATCCCCTGCGATAGTTAAAAAACCGCAAACGATCCAACGGACGATTCTGAATAATGTGATTGAAAGGCGATACAAGAAAACTCCTATTTATCGGAGGAGTTTTCCGTGTAGTTGATGCGGATGCCTATCTTGATAAATCAGCGAAATCTACCGATTCACCATCCGCTTCGGCACGCTCAACGCGAGCAAGCCACCCAACACCATAAACGCGGCGAGCATATACATCCCGCTAGCATTGGATGCCGTCACTTGCTTCAACCATCCCACCAGATAAGGACTCAAAAACCCCGCGAGATTCCCGAGCGAGTTAATCATCGCGATCCCGGCAGCAGCACCCGTCCCGGCCAAAAACGCTGTCGGCAAACTCCAGAACAACGGCAATGTAGTGAGAATGCCCATCGTCGCCAACGTCAGCCCGAGCATCGCCATTGGCGTGTTCGTCGACCACACCACCGACAACACCAGACCCAGCGCGCCCACAGCCGCAGGAAGGGCGATATGCCACCGCCGCTCGCCTCTTTTATCGGCACTACGTGCAACGAGCAACATCGCAATCACCGCTGCGCCAAACGGAATCGCGGACAACAATCCGATGTCTAGCGCATCCTTTACCCCGGTCGCCTTGATAATCGTCGGCAGCCAGAAGCTCACGCCATACAGTCCCATCACGAACGAGAAGTACGTCAGGCTCATCAACCAAACCCGACCGCTTTTGAGCACTTCACGCACGGGCATATCCACCTTCTCGACATTGTCCTTTGCGATATTCCGCTCCAGCAGTTCGCGCTCTTCAGCGGTAAGCCACTTCGCTTTCGCAATCCGGTCGTCCATGAAGATGAACACGACAATACCGACGACGATCGACGGAATGCCTTCGAGCAAGAACAGCCATTGCCACGAATGCCAGCCGTTGACGCCATCGAAGTTCTTCATGATCCAGCCCGATACCGGACCGCCGATCAAGCCTGATAACGCAATCGCCGTCATGAACAATGTTGTCATCCGTCCGCGTCGTTCAGCCGGAAACCAGTACGTGAGATACAAGATGATGCCGGGGAAAAATCCCGCTTCGGCCACTCCGAGCATGAACCGCATGACATAGAACATGGTAGGCGTGGTGATGAACATCGTGAGGGCGGAAATGATGCCCCACGTGATCATGATTCGCGCGATCCACACGCGCGCGCCGACCTTATGCAGGATGACATTGCTCGGTATTTCGAAGATGAAATAACCGAAGAAAAAGATGCCCGCGCCGAAGCCATAGACGGCATCGCTCAGGCCCAGATCCGTGGTCATCTGAAGCTTGGCAAAGCCCACATTCACACGATCCAGATACGCCACCACATAACAAAGCAACAGCAACGGCGAGAGCCGCCACGCGACCTTCTTATACGTAGCCGCCTCGAACGCCGACGGCGGTGCGCCCGCGCCCGGTCGATGCAAATCACCCGCAGTACTGGCCATGTTGTCTCCTGACTATTTTTATCGATGGGAAAACGTGCTGTCCGATTCTAGCCGCTTGCTCCAAGCCGCAACCGCCTGTTTTCTATGGGGAAAACACCGATCAAACGTATCCGGAAGCGATCGGATACCGCTACTGGATGCTTCTTGACCCGCCCTTTGAAACGCAGGGGCTGTCAGCGAGAAATCAAGCCGTCAAACGCACCGTCCGCCATCCACTTCCAGCGCCACACCGGTGATGAATTCGGCGTCATCGGAGGCAAGGTACAAAGCTGCATTCGCGATGTCCTGCGGCGTCGAAAGCCGTCCTAGCGGAATGGTTGCGAGGAACTTCTGACGGTTCGCCGGCGTGTCTTCCATGCCCATGAACTCGGACAGCAAACCCGTTTCGCCCATCACGGGGTTAATGCAGTTGACGCGAATCCGGTCCGGCCCAAGCTCAACCGCCAACGCCTTGCTCGCGATAATCACCGCCGCCTTGCTGCCGTTGTACCAGATCAGACCGGGTCGCGGCCTCACGCCTGCTGTCGATGCAATGTTGATGAACACACCGCCGCCAACCTTGCGAAAGTAGGGCACGAATTGCGCGACGCTGAAGTAGATGCTCTTCACGTTCACCGCATAAACCCGATCGAATTCGGCTTCGGTAATTTCCATCACCGGCTTGTTCCGGTGCGTCGTGCCCGCGTTATTCACCACGACCTGCACGCTGCCGAAGTCTTCGATGGCGGCATCGAAGAGCGTTTGCCAGTCGGCTTGTTTCGTCACGTCGCCGGGGACCGCGATCGCCTTGCCACCGCTCACCGCAATCTCACTCGCCACGCGCTCCGCCGCCGCACCGTTGAGGTCGTTCACCACAACGTTCGCGCCTTCGCGCGCAAATGTCTTCGCGATTCCTTCGCCGAATCCCGATCCGCCGCCGGTCACAATCGCGGTCTTTCCTTGCAGTCTCATGTCGTCTCCTTTGTTTGCTGCTTAGCCATGTTTGATGGCGATGGTTTTGAGCACCGTGAATCCATACAGCGCTTCGAAGCCTTTTTCGCGGCCGTGGCCCGAATGTTTGACGCCACCAAACGGCAACTCCACGCCGCCGCCCGCACCATAGTTATTGATAAATACTTGCCCCGAGCGCACCTTGCGGGCAATGCGCATCTGGCGGCCGCCATCGCGTGTCCAGATGCCCGCGACCAGCCCGAAGTCCGTGCCATTCGCAAGCTTCAGCGCGTCGGCTTCGTCATCGAAGGGCATCGCGCAGAGCACCGGACCGAACACTTCTTCGCGCGCCAGACGATGCGCCGGCGGGACGTCGCGCAAGAGCGTCGGCGCCTGGTAAAAGCCTGATTCCGGCGCTTCCGCAATCACCTCACCGTGGGCGGCCATGGCGATGCCGTCGTGTTGGGCATCGGAGAGAAAATCCCACACGCGTTGCTGCTGCTTCGCGCTGATCAGCGGACCGCAATCGAGATCGAGTTTGCTCGGCCCAACCTTCAACGCGCTGAACGCCTCCGATAACCGCTCGAGCAACGGCTCGTACGCCGATCGCTCGATCAATACGCGGCTGCCCGCCGAGCACGTCTGCCCCGCGTTCTGCACGATCGCCGAAACGAGCACGGGCAGGGCGGCGTCGAAGTCGGCATCGGCGAAAACGATCTGCGGCGACTTGCCGCCCAGTTCGAGCGTGACGGGAACGTGGTTATCGGCGGCCATTTTGACCACCGCCGCGCCCGTCGCCGGCGATCCCGTGAACGAGATGTGATCGATGCCCGGATGTCTTGCTAACGCCGCGCCCGCTTCGTATCCATAACCGGTGACGATGTTCAGCGCGCCTTCCGGCAAACCCGCTTCGGCGGCGAGTTCGGCTATGCGCAGTATCGATAAACACGCGTCTTCCGCCGGCTTGACCACGCACGCGTTGCCGGCCGCGAGGGCCGCGCCGACGCTGCGACCGAAAATCTGCAGCGGATAGTTCCAGGGCACGATATGCCCGGTCACGCCGTGCGGTTCGCGGATCGTGAGGACGGTGTAGCCGGTTTGATAGGGCAGTGTTTCGCCATGGAGCTTGTCGGCGGCGCCTGCGTAGAACTCGAAATACCGCGCGATACCGGCCGCGTCCGCGTGGGCTTGTTTCAGGGGTTTGCCGGTGTCGCGTGCTTCGAGATGCGCCAGTTCGTCTTGATGGGTGGCGATGATCATCGAAAGCCTGTAAAGCACGCGTCCTCGATCGGCGGCGCTTGCGTGGCCCCACGGGCCCTCGTAAGCCTGGCGCGCTGCATGAACGGCACGGTCGATATCGGCTGCGTTGCCGCGCGCGAGTTGCGCGAAGACCTGGCCGTCGGACGGATCGATGACGGGAATGGTCTCGTGGCTTGCCGTCGTTATCCACTGGTTGCCGATGAAATGCTTTGCCTCTTCCATGCCTGACTCCTGTCTCCGTGGCTGTTTTCGGGGGTGCCGTACTATCGCTTCATCCGATTGCGCGGTGCTTCATTTGCCTTCGTTTGCGGTCATTTACGTTACCGATCACATTGCTGACAGCCTATTTTGCGCCGATTTCCTGGCTGACCGCTGACTCCGGGACGTGCATCTCGATTGGCTATAATGACGTAATTGCGCGGTTTCATGGGCGAACGTAACGCCTTGGCGCAGCGTCGCAGCCAGGACCTTCGCGCTTTCGCATGTATTGTCGCAATGCAGCAAAACGTGACGTCAGCGCGCACCGAATGCGTTTATCTCCGACACCGAATTTTCACTTTGAAGAGAGTGCACATGAGCTTTAACAACGTACCCGCAGGCAAGGATCTTCCGCAGGATTTCAATGTGATCATCGAGATCCCGGCGCAAAGCGATCCGGTGAAGTACGAAGCGGACAAGGACATGGGCCTGCTCGTGGTCGACCGTTTCATTGGAACGGGCATGCGTTACCCGGCGAACTACGGTTTCATTCCGCAGACGCTTTCCGGCGACGGCGATCCGGTCGATGTCCTGGTGATCACACCGTTCCCGCTGCTGGCCGGCTCGGTGGTTCGGGCACGCGCATTGGGGATGCTGCAGATGACGGATGAATCGGGTGTCGATGCGAAGCTGGTCGCGGTCGCTCACGACAAAATCTGTCCGATGACGGCGCACATGAAGACGGTTGATGACGTGCCTGAATACCTGAAAGACCAGATCAAGCATTTCTTCGAGCACTACAAGGCGCTGGAGAAGGGCAAATGGGTGAAGGTCGAAGGCTGGCAGGGCGTGGAAGCCGCACACAAGGAAATCACGGAAGGCGTGGCTAACTTCAAGAAGTAAGCTGGCAAAAGCGCAGATTTTCAAAAAGGCCGCCCGGTCTTGCCTGAAAGGCGAGGCCGGGCGGCCTTTTTTGTTTGTTATGAGTACCGTTCGTGAGTCAGCAATCTTAAACGCCGCCCTGTTTTAACGCAGCTAAGGGTGCCGCGCGAACCTCGTCGTTCATCGAGCGTCAATTCCAGCGTCAACGTCAGTCTGTTCGCCGGCTTCATCCGGCTCTGCAATCGTGCTGGAGTCGGCTTCTGCTTCCACCGGCGGCATAACGGCCGCCAATGCCAGATCTCCCCGTACCAACTGCCATTTCCGCGTCACTTTCAGCCGCTTCACCCAATACTCGGCACGCGACGCCTCAGCGCGTCCGCTCAGCTCAAACGAAGCCCGCACGGCCACCGGCTTGCGCGAACGGGTATATCTCGCGCCATCGCCGCTGACATGCTTGGCAAACCGCGCCTCGACATCGGTCGCAATCCCCGTATAGAGACTTCCGTCGGCGCATTCGATGAGATACAGGAACCAGGGCATGGGGAAGAGTGAAAAAGGCGAGAAAGGTGACAGCCGCAATGCCGCGCATTATCCCTCAAGCCCCGGCCACAAACCCCTTTCGAACAAAATCCTGCGACTTCGGCGAGAATAACTGTTCCGCGCTGCACCAAGCGCTCTGCCGTTAGCCCGAACAAGCCCGAAGCGAGGTAAGCCTGTTGAACCGCAAGGTCGAAATACATGTGGTCGATTCGCTCGATTCCGTGACCCCGGACGAATGGAACCGTCTCGCCGGCGATAACCCCTTCGTCCGGCACGAATTCCTGTCGGCATTGCAGGACACAGGCTGCGCGGTCGCCCGCACCGGCTGGCGGCCGCATTTCCTGCTGCTCAAGCGTGACGGCAAGTTAACCGGCGCCATGCCGCTCTATCTCAAGAAACATTCTCGTGGCGAGTACGTCTTCGACCACGCTTGGGCCGACGCCTTCGAGCGGAACGGCCTTAAGTACTATCCGAAGGGGCTATCGGCGGTGCCGTTTTCGCCGGTGACCGGGCCGCGCCTGATCGCCGCCACGCACGAGGAGCGCGTGATGCTCGCACGCGGTGCGATCGAGTTGACGAAGCAGCTGGAACTGTCTTCCCTGCACGTACTGTTTCCACAAGAGCAGGATCTCGAAGCGCTGACCGAAGCTGGCTACATGCTGCGCGAAGGCGTGCAGTTTCACTGGGAGAATGCACCCGGCGCACCCGGCGGCTACGAGACCTTCGACGCATTCCTCGCGACCATGAGCCACGACAAGCGCAAGAAGGTGAAGCAGGATCGTCGGCGCGTGGCCGATGCCGGCGTCACCTACACGTGGCTGCGCGGCGCGCAGATAGACGAGGCAGCGCTCGATTTTTTCTACGCCTGTTATGAAAATACCTACCGCGAGCATTGGAATCCGCCGTATTTGTCGCGCGAATTCTTCGACCAGATCCACAGGGCCGCGCCCGACAGCATCTTGCTCGTGATCGCCGAAGCGGACGGCCAGCGGCTCGCGTGCGCGCTGAACATGATCGGCGGCGACGTGATGTTCGGCCGCTACTGGGGCACGAAAGAATTCATCTCGGGACTGCACTTTGAAACCTGCTACATGCAGGGAATCCAGTATTGCATCGAGAACCGGCTTGCCCGTTTCGAGGGCGGTGCGCAGGGCGTGCACAAGATGTCGCGCGGCATGCAGCCCACTCCTACGTGGTCGGCGCATTGGGTCGCGGACCCGCGGTTCGCACACGCGATCAGTGAATTCCTCGATGAAGAAACGGCGGCGATGGACCAGCATATCCAGGAGCTGGAAGCGCATACGCCCTTCAGGAAAAAGGCATAGGGCAGGGTGTCCAACGGGCTCGAAACCTGACCGAATGGCTAACGCTTGATCCAATAGATGCCCGGAAACTGCAACTCGACTTATCATCATGTCGAAATGCTTTCGCTTTCACAGCGGTAACTCGTAACCCGCCCTTAACTCGTTATGCGCCGGAACAGGATCCCCGAATGCGGGGCATCGTATGGACAAGCTCAAGATGAAAAACCGATTCTTCAATCTCTACAGCCATGATTTCGCTCGCGTGGCGGTAGGCGTGCCCCGTTGCCGTGTTGCCGATCCAGCGTTCAACGCGGCCGAAACCATCGACCTGGCGAAGCAGGCGGCGGCGAACGGTGCGGTGCTGGTCGCGTTCCCGGAGCTCGGGCTTCCGGCTTACACCTGCGACGACCTGTTCCACCAGCGGGCCTTGCTCGATGCCTGCGAAGAGGCGCTCGCGTCGGTCGTGGCGGCATCGAAGAACCTTGCCATCACGATGATCGTGGGCATGCCGCTGCGCGTCGACCATACGCTCTTCAACTGTGCCGTGGTGGTCGCGGGCGGACAGATTCAGGGCGTCGTGCCGAAGAGTTATCTGCCGAACTACGGCGAGTTCTACGAAGCGCGCCAGTTCAGCGCGGCTGAGAATGCGTCAACGGATCGGGTCACGCTGCTGGGTACCGACGTACCGTTCGGATCGGCGCTGCTGTTTGAAATCGCCAACATGCCGCTGTTCCGCTTCCACGTGGAAATCTGCGAGGACGTCTGGGTGCCGGTGCCCCCGTCGTCGTTCGCAGCGCTCGCGGGCGCGACGGTGCTGGTGAACCTGTCGGCATCGAACGTGGTGGTCGGCAAGGCGAGTTACCGGCATCAACTGGTCGGCCAGCAATCCGCCCGGTGCCTTTCGGCGTATTTGTACACATCGGCGGGAAGGGGAGAGTCCACCACGGATCTCGCCTGGGACGGGCAGGCGGTGATCTACGAAAACGGCGAACTGCTCGCCGAGTCCGAGCGCTTCCTGGACACCTCCCATCTTGTTTTCGCCGATGTCGACCTCGAGCGCCTCTCGCGTGAACGCATGCGCCAGACCACGTTCGGCCAGTCGGTGCGCCGACATGCCGACGAAGTATCGAAATTCGAAACGGTGTGCTTCAATCTTGATCTGCCGATCAGCCGTGCATTGCCGTTGGACCGGGTCGTGGAACGGTTCCCCTACGTTCCGTCCGACCCTAAGCGCCGCGACGAACGCTGCAACGAGGTCTACAACATCCAGGTGCAGGCACTGGTGCAACGGCTCTCGGCCAGCGGCATATCGAAGGTCGTGATCGGCATTTCGGGCGGCCTGGATTCAACTCACGCGCTGCTTGTCTGCGCGAAGGCCATGGACCGGCTGAAGCTGCCGCGCACGAATATTCTCGGCGTGACCATGCCCGGATTCGCCACGAGCGACCGGACGCTCCTGCAGGCGCGTCAACTAATGGAGATCGTGGGTTGTTCGGCGAGCGAGATCGACATCCGGCCAAGTTGCGAGCAGATGCTGAAGGATCTCGGCCACCCGTATGCGTCGGGCAAAGAGGAATACGACATCACATTCGAGAATGTGCAGGCAGGCGAGCGCACGAATCATCTGTTCCGGCTCGCGAATTTCAAGGGTGGAATCGTCGTCGGCACAGGTGACCTGAGCGAACTCGCGCTTGGCTGGTGCACGTATGGCGTGGGCGATCACATGTCGCACTACAACGTCAACGCCAGCGTCCCGAAAACGCTGATCACGCATCTGGTCCGGTGGGTCGCGGAAACGGGGCAAATCGGCAACTCGGGTTCTGACGTCCTGATCAATATCCTGAATACCGATATCAGCCCGGAACTTGTTCCGGGTAAATCAAACGGCAATCCGGAACAAAAAACGGAGAGCGTCATCGGACCGTACGAGTTGCAGGATTTCAACTTGTATTACACTTTGCGCTTTGGTTTTGCGCCAACAAAAGTAGCGTTTCTTGCATACACAGCGTGGAAGGATCGTGACGCGGGCGACTGGCCCGAAGGCGCGCATGTCGCGCGCAACGAATACGCGTTGCCGGCCATCAAGCACAACCTGGGTATCTTCCTCGACCGGTTTTTCCGGACGAGCCAGTTCAAACGGTCTTGCGTGCCGAATGCGCCGAAAGTAGGGACCGGCGGTTCGTTGTCGCCCCGGGGCGACTGGCGTGCGCCGAGCGATTCGGAATCGGTCGTCTGGGTGAACGATTTGAAGAATATTCCGGTGGATTGAGGCGTTTGCACCATATCTGCGCGTAAATGCGCCGATAACACCGTGATCCCGGTGCTATGGCGCGAGATCTCTGCGATTAACTATGAAAACGCAGCTAGAATCAATACATCGATTCCCAACTCCGTTTTTCTCGCTTATTCGTACAATTTTCCAAGAGGCGCGCCATGAAACGCATCACCGCAGTCATCAAACCGTTCAAGCTTGACGAAGTCCGTGAAGCACTCGCCGGCGCCGGGCTCACCGGTCTGACAGTGACCGAGGTCAAGGGCTTCGGGCGGCAGAAGGGCCACACGGAACTGTATCGCGGGGCGGAATACGTGGTGGACTTCCTGCCGAAGGTGAAGATCGAAGTGGTCGTGGCCGACTCACAGACGGATCAGGTCATCGACGCAATCATCGGTGCGGCCCGAACCGGCAAGATCGGCGACGGCAAGATTTTCGTGACCGACGTCGAACGCGTCATCCGCATCCGCACGGGCGAAGAGGACGAAGCGGCTGTCTAAGGCTGCGTTCGTCCGAAACCGGCCTGATCCCGTATCAGGCCGGATAGTGTCTCTGGTCGCGGATACCTAAAGACCGCGTGTCATACCGCCATCGGCCCTGCCTGGTGGCGTCTCCCGCTTTGCCCCTCGTCAGACCATTTTCGTCATCAATGTAAAAAACCATTGCGGTACTATCAGCATCCCTGTGTGCTATTTGTAAGGATTTGTGGATGCATCACGCGATTGGCTTCATTCAAGATTTAGCGGTAATCATGGCGATTGCGGGCGTCGTCACGGTTTTATTTCACCGTCTGAAGCAGCCGGTCGTGTTGGGGTACATCGTGGCGGGCGTGATTATCGGGCCGTACACGCCGCCGTTTCAGCTTATCCACGACGAAGCCACCATCCAGACGCTCGGCGAACTCGGCGTGGTATTCCTGATGTTTTCGCTCGGGCTCGAATTCAGCCTGAAGAAGCTGTTCAAGGTCGGCGCGACGGCGTTCGTGGCAGCGGCGTCTGAGATCGTGCTGATGATCTGGATTGGCTACGAGATCGGCCAGTGGTTCGGCTGGAACGCAATGGATTCGCTGTTCCTCGGCGCCATGCTCGCCATCTCGTCCACAACGATCATCGTCAAGGCGCTCTCCGAACTCGGCATGAAGGGCGAGCCGTTCGCGCAGCTGATCTTCGGCATCTTGATCGTCGAGGACATTCTGGCCATAGCCATGCTTGTGCTGCTTTCGGGTATTGCGCAGACGGGTTCTGTCTCGGCGGGCGTGGCGTTCGTCACGCTGGGCAAGCTGCTTTTGTTCATGACGGTCTCCATGGTCGTCGGCATCCTGATCGTGCCGCGCGCGCTCGACTATGTGGCGAAGGCCAAGAGCGACGAAATGCTGCTCGTCACTGTGCTCGGATTTTGTTTCGGCTTCTGCCTGCTGGTCGTGAAGCTCGACTACAGCATCGCGCTCGGCGCGTTCCTGATCGGCGCGATCATGGCCGAATCGCGCAACCTGCAACGCATCGAACATCTGATTGCACCGGTTCGAGACATGTTCTCTGCCATCTTCTTTGTGACCATCGGCCTGATGCTGAACCCCGCGGTGCTCGTGGACTACTGGTGGCCGATCGCGGTCATCACGATCGCGGTCGTATTCGGCAAGATCGTGTCGTGTGGGCTTGGCACTTTCCTCGCGGGCAGGGACGGGCGCACGTCGATGCGTGTAGGCATGAGCGTCGCGCAGATCGGCGAGTTCTCGTTCATCATCGCGTCGCTGGGGCTGTCGCTGAAAGTGACCAGCAGCTTCTTGTATCCGATCGCTGTCGCGGTTTCCGCGTTGACCACGCTGTTCACGCCGTATCTGATCAAGGCCGCGGATCCGATCACGCGCCGCATTGCCCGCTCCATGCCTGTTCCCGTTGCGAACACCTTCGGCCTGTATTCGCAATGGCTCGCGAGCCTTTCGCCCGACACCGGCGGCCCGACGTTGTTCAGCATGACGCGCCGGATCGTGGTTCAGATCGCGGTGAATCTTGCGCTGGTGGCCGCCATCTTCCTCACTGCGTCTTACGCAGCGCCGTTTGCCATTGAATATTTGTCGCGCTGGTTGCCCACCAACGATGCCCAGCGTGTCGCGCTCTGGAGCGTGGCCTTGCTGGTGTCCATGCCGTTCCTGGTGGCGGTGTATCGCAAACTGGGGTCGCTCGCATTGATGCTCGCCGAAGTGAGCGTGCAGCCCGCGAAGGCCGGACGTTTCACGCGGGCATTGCGATCGGCCATTTCCGGCCTGATCCCCATTCTCGCGATGTTCGGTGTTTTCCTGCTGGTGACAGTGCTCTCGGGCGGTATCCTGCCGCGGTTCGGCTTGATGATCGCGGTGCTCGTCTGCGCGGCGTTATTGCTCACGGTATTGTGGCGTTGGTGCGTCAAAATCCACGCGACCATGCAGATTGCGCTGCGAGAAACATTCGAAGAGCCAAGAGATCATCCTTGAGCATGAAACCTTTGTTTTCCCCGATAATGTGAGCAATTGTTTGATGGTTTGCCGCCCCCGGACCAGAGGCGGATAATTAAACTCTGACCATTCTCACAGCGCCTCGCGCCTATATTGGAATGAGCGAAAACAAGTCAAACGAATCAAATGAGTCGATAGCGCCGGGCACGCCCGGCACGGGTTCTCCGGGAGCCGATTCTTCGGGTTCCGTCCCGGGAAGCCATACGCCTGCGGTCCCTCCCACCTCATCCTCAAAGAGCGCTGATATTCCTCCTGCCGCCGCGCAGCCTGGTCCGAAAGAGACGGCGGCTGAACGGGCGTCGACGGATGCGCCCGACAGCGCGTCGACGGTAGAACCTATCGATACCGCCAAAGCGCAACGTGACGATGCAGCCGAGGCCCGCGCATCGGCTGCGAAGGCGAAGTTGACATCGACGCAGGCAACGGCCACGTCTGCTGCGAACAAAACGCTCGATGCCAAGGCTAGTCTTGCAGCGCAGGTCGAGACCGCGACGCAAGCGGAGGCGAGTCTCGCAGCGGAGCTTGAAAACGCCACCGAGGCGCAAGCCGCGGAGGCCGAAGGCGTTAACGCAACAGACAGCGCAACAGAAAGCGTCACGTCGAAGCCACCTTCCAGTCTGCCGCCGGGATTTTCGACCGCACCGGATTTCGGCACATTCCGTCCGCCACCCATGCAGCCCGACTCAGCCGATGCGAAGTCGCCGCCTGCTTATCTGCGTAACAGCGATTCCGCGTGGTCGGTGTTCGGCCGCGTGATCAAGGCGCGTGCGCGTCAGATCTTCGATCGTGCCGGTCAGCGGATCACGCAGAGGACATTGAGAATTGGCGTGTCGGCGCGGATTTTTCATCCTGAACCGGGCGCTAAAGGACTGCGCGGCAAGACGTTGCAGTATCTGGAGGAATCGATTGCGCATTGGGTGATGTCGCGCGACGTGCTCGTCTTCATGATTCCAACGGTCGGCCATCAGGGCATGCTGCATCCGAGCAACATCCGCTTGCGCGACTACGCGAAACAGCTGGACGGCCTGCTGCTGCAAGGTGGCGCTGACGTATCGCCGCAATCCTATACGGAAGCGGCCACGCGTCACGAATGGCCCGGCGACCGCGTGCGGGACATGTACGAACTGGAACTGTTGCATGAATTCATCGAGGCGGGCAAGCCTGTACTTGGTGTGTGCCGCGGATGCCAGCTGATCAACGTCGCGTTCGGCGGGACGCTGTACCAGGACATTGCGACCGATGTCCCCACGGCCGGCGTGCATGTGAACGAGCAATACGATCAGCATCGCCACCCGATTCGTTTCCCCGATGGCTCAACGCTCGTCAACATGTTTCCGGGCCACCGCGAAGCGCTCGTCAACTCGATCCATCATCAGGCGGTGAAGACGATCGGCCGTGACCTGAACATCGAGGCTGTGTCGGCGCACGACGGCATTATTGAAGCGGTGCGTTATCGGCGTGCACCGTTCGTGATGGGCGTGCAATGGCATCCGGAGTTCCATCGCGCGGGCGGCGACGAGTTGCTCGATTGCACACCTTTACTCGATACCTTCCTGCGCGTGGCACGCGAAACACGTTTCTAGATGTACGTGGGTTGATTCGCGAACCGCGGGAAGTGAGCGTACGTATAGTAATGACTAAAACACAAAAGGCCGTTCCAACATGAAAGTTGGAACGGCCTTTTAGTTGCCACGCGGTCGCCTGGATCGAATGCCAGATCGAGCTTGAGCGTTACTGAACGAGTCCTGCTTCACTCTGATCCTGGAGTTGCTGAACCTGCCGCTGCAACATAAGCAACTTGCGCTCGGCGACGGATTTTTCATTCAGCAATGCCGCCGATTCCACCTGCATCTGTTGCTGACGTTGCGACACTTCGCTTTCCTGCACCCGTGCAATGGAAAGATCAGTGGTCAGGCGCTGCGCCCGATCATTCGATACCGCAATGACGCGTTCGAGCAGCGCCTTTTGCGCCTGCAACCGCGTGCGTTTGATCTCGCCCTCCGCGAGCGCATAGCTCTTGCGGGCGAACTGCGCATACACCGTTTCGGCACGCGCGTCGTCCTGCGATTTCACCACGCGCCAGAAGTTCTTGTCCTGGAACAACGCGACGTAATACACCATGTCTTGCGGATAGAAAAACAGCGCCGCGCCATAGTTGCCGTTGTACGTGACACGCAATTCAGTCACCTTATGGGCCTGGACCATCTGCATGAGTTCCGACACATTGCCCGGTGTCTGGCCGTTCGACGCAGCGTCGGAGCCGTCCTGAAAATCATCCATGGAACCGTTAGCGGTAGGTTGCCGGATGGGATCGGCGAGGCCTGTTGTCGAGAGCAGCGTGCCAACTGGCTGATAAGCCGTCGCGACGGATGAGCCAAGCGCGATCACAGCAACGAACAGCGCGTTCAGGAGGGTGGAGAGGGAGGCGTGCTTCATAGGGCGAGGCTTCAAGATTAAGTAAGTTTCGGCTACCGAATGACGATGCATCGTGCCGCGTGCGGGGTGAAAACGCGCTGCACGATGTCGCCATGAGGGCGGCCGGTCACTTGGAAAATTGCGTGGGCGTGTCAGTGACGCGACGTTGGCTCAAGTCGGAATTCCAGCTGGGTGCATCGCTGGAGCGGGGGGAAGGCAAAGCCGCCGCTGCTCTGGGCGCTACGCGAACTGGCTGGCGGGCTGAGCCGCTGTTGTCATCGAGTACGGCGGAGTGCGCGAGCATGTTGTACATATCGGTGACGCTAAGCGATGAGCTTGCCGTGTTTGAGCGCGTGTCATTGCGTGTGAGCGTACGGCGGCCCGGCGACGTGAGGGGAGCTTCATGCCCGGTGCTGCGATAAACCGGCTCGCCGTGATACTCATGGCCATGGCGCCGATGCATCACCTCGTACCGGTGCGCATCGCGCTTGCTCTTCGCCTTGGCTTTCGAACCATGGCGTTCCAGAGGTTGCGCAACTGTCCGCGCTTTGGTTGCGCGTTCCGACACGGTATTGGGCGCGGTGGCCCGGCTATTACTAGCGATGGCGCTCGTAGTCGTGGCCATGCTAACCGGCGGCTTGCTGTTGCTGTTGCCGTTGGCGCTACTTAGATCGACAGCTTTTTGCACCGCAGGCAAAGCGGCAATCGCGGCGGCGGCGGAGCGAGTGGCAGAAGCTTCGGCCGAAGCAGCAGTCTTGGCCGCCGCTGAAGCCACAGTCGAAGCGCCATTCGAAGCCGAAGGCGAAGCAACCACCACCGTTGCGCTCGACGCACCGGATGCATGAACCGTTTCAGAATCAGAATCAGAATCGGCTGTCGGTTTGATCACCGGGATAGCGCTCAACACGATCTTGGGCTTTTGCGTTTCGGCATCCTGATGGCCGATTTTCGTACCAAACAATGCCCATGCAATAAACGCAGCGCATGCCAGCGCAATCGCTCCACCAGCAAACTGCTTGCGATGATCGTGATTAGCTGCCGGTGCTTTCACATGCCGGTCGTCGGGCGCGGTGAACGGCTCGAACGCGAACGGCGCCGGCTCGGCGGCTGGCGGTGCTTCGTTGACGGGAACCGGGGGAATCCCAATGCCTTGCTCGGCGTGATTGACTTCGTCGTTGCGTTTGAACTTTCCCCAGAGACTGGCGGGCGTATACGGGAAACGATCGTCGCGAAGAGAAAGCGCGCTGATATAGGCCGTGAGGAAACGAGCCGCGTAAAACGGTATTTCATATTCAGTCAATACCGGACGCGTGCCGGTTAACGTCCACTCTTCGCCATAAACGGCGTTGGGCATACCGGCAAGCGGGAACAGCGTCGGCAGAAGCAGATCGCCTTGTACAACGACCAGAGGAGCATTCATCTTTTCTCATTTCCGAAAGCGGGCGTCAGGACTGCTCAACGAACGAACAAGCGGGGCAGCCGTGTGGACGTCGCCCGGTTGTTGCCGCAAAGGTGATGAATACTTCACCTTTCCCGGACCCGCCACAGAACAGCCCTCGATGATACCCAGCGCCAGCTTGGCGCGTCGCTCAGAACCTTCTTAGTTCCTTGAATAAGAGGCGTTCGGAGTGAAAAAAATTCGCTGATTCGACACGGACGCATCGGACGTTTCAGTGCGCGACGCCTGACTCCCCGGAGACGTGTTTTTGCAGTCGGCGTACAGGCGTTAAATGAGATTACAACGCCCCATCCGCGAAGGCAAAAGAAACGCCGGGGTATCAGCCTAATGGCAGGACATAACGCAGCGCGATGATCTCAATGCCGCCCATTGTGTCGTCTTCGCGGCCAGCCAGTTGCCATCCGCGAGACTCATAGAAACCAATAGCTGCAACGTTCGGCTCTAGTACCGACAAATGCAGGCTGGCCGCGCCACGATCGCGTGCCCATTGCGCGGCGACGCTCAGCATGGCGGTGCCCAATCCGCTGCCTTTGGCTCCCGGTAGCGCGTGCAGATTGTCCACGAGCACGCTGCCGTCTTCATCGGGGGCAACCAGGCAAATGAAACCGATCGGCCGATCATCTTGTACAGCGATCAATACCTCGCCCGCTCCCGCAGCCAGTCCTTCGAATCGTGTCTGCCAGTGCGTTTCGCGTTCGGCCGACATCTCGTGATCGAGAAAGTCGTCCGGCAGGATCCCGCGATACGCCGACGCCCAACTTTGCGCATGCATCTCGGCGATGAGTTGTGCATCGGTCGACGTTGCCTGCCGCAGCATGAAAGGCCATGACGGATCAGAAAATGTAGGCTTATAGATAGACATATGTAATCTAATTTTAAGGTGGTTTTACACACATATGAGCGATGTTCCGAATAGGCGGATTTCACTTTCCCGCTGTAACATTGGCATCGTGCATGGTTTTAGTGCCGCGATGGTTAACCCTTGTTCGCGGTGATCCGGCGCGCTTTCGCATCGTTTTGAGCATTTTTCGCCGGTTTGATCACGGCGAAGCTTACACAGGCATCCGGTGCAGTGCTATCGGGTCGTCGTCAACATCCGGTCGATTCACGGCGCATCAGCTGCGGAATCCGGCCACTGTTTTTAGAGATAGCCATGTCCAGCCCGTCACATGCAACGCCAGCGAACGAGTCGAAGGCGAAGTCGGTGTTCCGCGTTGTCAGCGGCAATTTTCTCGAAATGTACGACTTCATGGTCTATGGCTATTACGCCTCGGCCATTGCGAAGACCTACTTTCCGAGCGGTGACGAATTTGCGTCGCTGATGCTCGCGTTGTCCGTATTCGGCGCAGGCTTCCTGATGCGGCCGATCGGCGCCATCGTGCTCGGCGCTTACATCGATCATCACGGACGACGCAAAGGCCTGATCCTCACGCTGGCCATGATGGCCGTCGGCACCTTGCTCGTTGCAGTGATTCCGGGGTACGCGACTATCGGCATAGCCGCGCCGATCATCGTGTTGCTCGGACGTCTGCTGCAAGGCTTCTCGGCTGGTGTGGAACTGGGTGGCGTCTCGGTGTATCTCTCCGAGATCGCGACCAAGGGCAACAAGGGCTTCTACTGCTCATGGCAGTCGGGTAGCCAGCAAGTGGCCGTGGTGTTTGCCGCGTTGATCGGCGTGGGCATGAGCCGGATCCTGCCGCCTGACCAGATGACTTCATGGGGATGGCGTGTGCCGTTCATCATCGGCTGCCTGATCGTGCCGTTCCTGTTCATCATTCGCCGTTCGCTGCAGGAAACCGAAGAGTTCCTCGCGCGCAAGCATCGTCCGGCGATGGGCGAGATCATGAAGTCGATGCTCTCGAACTGGGGCATCGTGCTTGCCGGCATGGGCATGGTCATCATGACCACGGTGTCGTTCTACATGATCACGGCTTATACGCCGACCTTCGGCAAGGAAGTGCTCAAGCTTTCTTCCATCGATGCGCTGGTGGTGACGGTGTTCATCGGCTTGTCGAATCTCGTGTGGCTGCCACTTTCCGGCGCGATTTCCGACCGCATCGGACGTCGTCCGGTGCTGCTGTTCTTCACGATCCTTACCATTCTCACGTCGTATCCGGCCGTTCAATGGCTGGTCGCGGATCCGTCGTTCCTGCGCTTGCTCGGCGTGGAGATGTGGCTGTCGTTCCTGTACGGCAGCTATAACGGCGCGATGGTCGTGGCGCTCACCGAAGTCATGCCCGTTGAAGTCCGCACGACAGGTTTTTCGCTGGCTTATAGCCTGGCGACGACTATCGGCGGCTTCACGCCAGCTATCTCCACGTACCTGATTCACGCGACCGGCAACAAGGCGGCGCCGGGTGCATGGATGGGCGTTGCCGCGGTCTGCGGGTTGATCGCGACGCTGGTTTTGTATCGATCCACGGAAGCGCGGAGTCAATACAAGACGGCTTGATATTTGTCAGTGTTGAAACGAAAAATCCCTCGCCATGGCGAGGGATTTTTGTTTGTGCCTTCAACGTAAATACTGTTTTACGACGCGCCTATTCCTCCAGCCACGCGTTGGACCACATCGTCCCACGCGCCGGGTTTCGGTTGGCGGAACAAGCGCGCTTTCGGGTACCACGGAGTCGATGCGGTATCGATACCCCAGCGCCAGTCGGCCGCGAACGGCAGCATCAGCCATAACGGCTTTCCTAACGCGCCGGTCAGGTGAGCAACGGCGGTATCGACGGATACCACGCCGTCCAGCCGATCCACGATCGCGGCCGTATCCGCGAAATCGTCGAGCTTGCCTTCCAGCCGCTGGATAAAGCGGGCGCGCGGATGAATGTCCAGCAACGCGCGCTCTTCGTCGGTCAAGGTGGGCTGCAAGACGATCCAGTCGATACCTTCCAGCCTGAACAACGGTTCGAGTATCCCAAGCGGCGCCGAGCGGGTTTCGCCCGGCTGAATGCGCCCGGACCAGGCAATGCCCAGCTTGCGTTTCGACTGACCGCCGAGCGAGCCGCGCCACTTCTTCCTGTACGCCGCCGGCACCACGAGATACGGCGTGCGTGAAGGCACCTTGTCAACGCTCGATACACCCAGCGCCAGGGGCAAGCTCAGCAACGGCGAGAACGCGTCTGCATCGGCGAGCGGGGCTGCGTTGGCCGAACCATGGGCCGTGCTCTTCAGCAAGACGCCCGCCGCGTGCGCCGCGGGCTCCAGCAACGCGACGAGTTCTGGCTGTACTTCAAGCACGATCTGTCCAACGAGCTTCGCCGCGAAGGGGACGAAACGGACGAACTGCAAGGTATCGCCGAAACCTTGTTCCGCGCGAATCTGCAGCGTCTGGCGTGGCAGCGGCTCGCCGTTCCACTTCGGCCGCGACGGCAGCGCAATGCTGCCCGGCGTGCGCAGACGCCATTCGTAGGCGGGCAGGCCGCGCGTGTAATCGCCGAGTGCCAGCAGCGTCAGCGCCCGATTCAAATTCGCCGCGACGAGGCCGGGATCGAGCCGCAAGGCTTGATCGAATGCACGCAGCGCGGGCTTGTGTGCACCGAGTGCCAATTGAGCGTTGCCGAGGCCCAGCCACGCAACGCCGTATTTCGGGTCGAGCCCGACTGCACGCTCGAATTGCGGTAACGCCGTCTCGTGCGAACCGATAGCCGCAAGCGCGTGGCCCAGGCCGAAGTGCGCCGGCGCGAATTGCGGCTGCATACGCAGCACTTTCTGGAGCACCGGCACGGCTTCGTGCGATTGGCCGACGGCATCGAGGAGATTGCCCAGGTTGAAATGCGCCGCGACATAGTTCGGCTCGACCGCAATGGCGGCACGGAATTGCTCGATCGCGCCGTGGGTGTCGCCGAGTGAATTGAGCGCCATGCCGAGATTGTTGTGCGCGCCCGCGTGGCCGGGACGGATCTGCAGCGCGCGGTGAAACGCCTTCGCGCCTTCTTCGTATCGACGCATGCCGAGCAGCGCATTGCCGAAGTTATTCCAGGTCGCGGCGTCCAGCGGCTGCAGGCGCAGCGCTTTTTCGAAGGCATCGGCGGCGTCTTCGTGACGGCCCGCCGCCGCGTACGCGTTGCCGAGGTTGTACTGCGCAAGCGAGAAACCGGGTTCCAGATGCAGCGCGTTACGGAATCGCTCGATGGCGTCGTCGATCCGGCCCAGCGCCTTCAGCGCGTTGCCAAGATTGAGCTGCAGGCCGGCATCGGCGGGGCGCAGGTCCACCGCGCGACGCACCAGTTCGGCTGCTTCCGCGTGCTGGCCTTGTTGATGGCGCAGCACGCCGAGCAGATGAAGTGCGTCGACGTGGGAGGGCTCTGCGGCAAGCGCGGCTTGATAGTCGCGTTCCGCTTCGGTGAGGCGGCCATCGCGATGCGCCGCGAAGCCACGCGCAAAAACTGTATCCATTGAGGAAAATCGAATGCAAACGCCTCATTTTTACACACGTACGCCGCCGATCCCGAATTTTGCGGAATTTGGCATTGACGCAGCCGGATTCATATCTGTAACATATGAACACCTGTTCAATTGTTGGCTAGCCTATTTTGTCTTCTCCCTTTGTAGCAACCGATGAGCGCGTTGTTCCGCTTGCCGACCTGTTCCGCCTCTTGGGCGATCCCACGCGCTTGCGGATTGTGCTGACGTGCGTCGACCGGCGCTGCGCGGTGGGCGCAATAGCGGAATCGCTGGGATTGTCGGCTTCGCTCGTCAGTCATCACCTGCGTTTGCTGCGGGCGGCGCGGATCGTACGCGCCGAGCGTGAAGGCAAGCAGGTTTTCTATCTCGCCGCCGATAACCACATCAGCGCCATGTTGGCCGAATTGCTCGAACACGTTGCCGAGCCGCAAACCGACTTCCGACCGGATAACGAATAAATGGAACCTCAATCGAAGCACCAGCATGATCATGACCACGACCACAAGCATGAACAAGGACACGCTCACGCCTATAACCACGGCGCCGGCGGACACCATCACCATCACGCGCCGCAAGCGGGGCAGGGCCGTACATTTGCGATTGCAGTCGGGCTGAACATGCTGATCGTGGTGGTGCAGGCGGTGTACGGTTTTATCGCCCATTCCACCGCGCTGCTTGCCGACGCCGGCCACAATCTCTCCGACGTCCTCGGCCTGCTGCTCGCCTGGGGCGCCGTCTGGTTGGGCACGCGCAAACCGTCGGAGCGTTACACGTTTGGGTTAGGCAGCTCGTCGATACTCGCTTCGCTCGCCAACGCCGCACTGCTGCTCTTTGCCTGCGGCGCGATCGTGCTCGAAGCCGTGCAGCGCCTGCTCAATCCGGCGCCCGTCGCGGGTCTCGACGTGTTTATCGTTGCGACGATCGGCATGGTCGTGAACGGGTTCTCGGCATGGCTCTTCATGCGCGGCAGCAAGGAGGACCTGAACGTGCGCGGCGCTTTCCTGCACATGGCTGCCGACGCCGGTATCTCCGCCGCGGTTGCCATCAGCGGCCTCGTGATCCTGTTCACCGGCGCGAGCTGGGTCGATCCGGTGATGAGTATTGTTGTGGTCGGCGTGATCGTGGTGGGCACGTGGAGTCTTGGCCGCGACGCCATGCGCCTCGCGATGAACGCGGTCCCGCCGGGCGTGGACAAGCCGGGTATCGAACGATATCTGGCGGAGGTGCACGGCGTCACCGATGTTCACGATCTCCACGTCTGGGCGCTGTCCACTACGGAGAATGCGATGACCGCACATCTGGTGATGCCGGACGGTCATCCCGGCGATGTTTTCGTGGACGGTATCGTGGCGACCTTGCGCCGCGATCACGCGATGACCCACGCCACACTGCAAGTGGAAAGGGGCACGACGGAGCATCACTGTGCGCTGCATGAACGTTCGCCAGAACAGGCTCAGCCTCACGCGCACACGCATTGAGTGCGTAGTCGTTCGCGAGGCGACCGGCGTACACTTGGCACTGTGAAGTTTGAGGGAGAAGCGCATGCTCGCGCAGACGCCGAATCGACACAAAGTCCTCAACGTGCCACCGGTTCTGATCGCCGGTGCCGGTCCAACGGGCCTCGCCGCCGCGATGAGCCTTTCTCGTGCCGGTATTCCGGTGCGTCTCATCGATAAAGCCCCCGAACCCTCGCCGTGGTCACGCGCCATCGGCATCCAGGCACGCACGCTTGAGCTCTTCGAGCAGCATCGGCTGGTTGAACCGTTTCTCGAACTCGGTCACCGGGCGCGGGTCGCGAATCTTTATTCGAATGGCCAGCGCCTCGCGCGGCTCGACTTCGATCCCTTGCAAACGCGGTATCCGTATCTGCTGTTCCTCGATCAATCCGTCACCGAACGCCTAATGACGGAACACCTCGCGTCGTTCGGCGTGCGCGTTGAACGCGGCGTCGAATTGATGCGTTTCCGGCAAGGCTCGGCGGGGCTGGAGACGGCGCTGCGGCATCCAAACGGCGCGGAAGAATCGATTCACCCGTCTTATCTGATTGGAGCGGACGGGGCGCACAGCACGGTGCGCCACGGTCTGGACATCGAGTTCACGGGCAAGACCTTCGAGCAAACCTTCCTGCTCGCGGATCTTCACACCGATACCGAATGGCCCGACGACGAATTCCATATCTTCGCGTCCGGCGAGGGAATCGCAACCTTGTTTCCGATGGGCGGTGGCCGTACGCGCCTGATCGCGGATAAGCGAGTGACTTTGGGTGCGGCACCCGGCGCAGCACCCGACCACGCGGCGGACAGTCCCGATAAAAACGCGGGGCCGACGCTCGACGAATGCCGGGCGATTATCGAACGGCGTATTCATCATCGTGTGACGGCGACGAACCTTCAATGGTCGTCGTATTTTCATCTGAACAACCGCATGGCCGACCGGCTGCGTTCGGGCCGCATTTTTCTGGCCGGCGACGCCGCGCATGTCCACAGTCCGGCCGGCGCGCAGGGTATGAACACGGGCATTCAGGAAGCGTTCAACCTCGGCTGGAAGATCGCGCGGATGCTCGCCGGGGTCGCGCCGGATCGCTTGCTCGATACGTATCACGACGAGCGTCATCCGATTGAGCGCGAAGTGCTGCGGCAGTCCAGCTTCATGACGCAAATGGCCGCTGCGGAGCATGGGCCGATGAAGCTGATCCGCGATCACGTGATGCCGGCTTTATCGGCTATCGGCCCGTTGCGCGATGCCGCTCGACGCACGGTCAGCGAGTTGTCGATTCAATACCGGCGCAGTCCGCTCACGCTGGATCGCTCGCTCGACGGCGGTCCGCGTGCGGGTGAACGCGCGCCGGACGCGTGGGTGCATGTCATCGATGGCCCGCTTGGACGGGCGCCGGGCGTGGGCTGTCTGTTCGATCTCCACGATCCTGCGTGTTTTTCACTGTTCTTGCTGGTGAACCCGGCGCAGGAAAACGATACTGCGCTGGCGCCCGCGACGCTCACCGTCGCGCACGCTATCCGCGATAAGGATCTGGACGAGCTGGCGGTATTGGTCGAAGAAGTGTTGCCGAATGCGGTGCGCGTGTGGCGTATCACCGATAACGACAGCGACAGCGCGAACTCGCTGACGGATGCGTACGGACGCACGCGGCCTTGCTTTTATCTTGTGCGCCCGGATGGATATATTGCGGCGAGAGGGCGAGCGCCATCGGATACGCAGGCGCTGCTGCGGCATTGCGACACCTGGTTCGGTTCGACGCAGCCGCGAGGGGAGGGGTGAGGGGTTAAGTCACCACCGCCCCCGCCGGCGTCAGCGCCACCCGATGTTTCGTCAGCGCTTCCAGCACAATCGGTTTGAGCTCGGAAGCAACCTCCGGATCGTCCAGTCCGTTGAGCAGCGCAATCCGCATGCGGGGCGCCCAGAACCGGTGAATGTGATCGGCCACGCCATCCACCGCCTCCTCGCGATCCGGCATTGAATCGAAGAATTCACCGATCTGGTTCGCCATCTCGACCAAACTGTTCACATCCATGATTTATTCCCATCCATGCTCATTTCCCCGACGACGTCACCGGCGCCTCCGTTGAATCACGCAACCCGAGAAACTCCAGCTGCTGCGTATTGAAGCGCGAATAATCCTTCTGCCATTGCGACGGCTGTTCCACCGGCATGACCTGCACCGCCGTCACCTTGTACTCAGGACAATTCGTGGCCCAATCGGAAGAATCGGTCGTGATCACGTTCGCGCCGGACTCAGGGAAGTGGAACGTCGTGTACACCACGCCCGGCTGCATCCGCTCGGTGATTTTCGCGCGCAGCACGGTCTGCCCGGCGCGCGATTCGATCCCGACCCAATCGTCCGCCTTGATGCCGCGGTCCTCGGCGTCATGCGGATGAATCTCCAGCCGATCCTCGTCATGCCAGCGCGAGTTCTCCGTGCGCCGCGTCTGCGCGCCCACGTTGTACTGCGACAAGATGCGGCCCGTGGTGAGCAGCAGCGGGAACTTGCGCGTGACTTTCTCCGGCGTCGCGATGAACTTCGTGATGACGAAGCGGCCCTTGCCGCGCACGAATTCGTCGATGTGCATCGTCGGCGTGCCGTTAGGCGCCTGCGCGTTGCACGGCCACTGGATGCTGCCGAGTTCATCGAGACGCTTGTACGACACGCCGGTGAACGTCGGCGTGAGACTCGCGATCTCGTCCATGATCTGCGACGGATGCGTGTAGTTCATTTCATAACCGAGCGCGCGAGCCAGCTTGATCGTCACTTCCCAGTCGGCCAGACCCGGCAGCGGCGGCATGACCTTGCGCACCCGCGAGATACGGCGTTCGGCGTTGGTGAACGTGCCGTCCTTTTCAAGGAACGATGAACCCGGCAGGAACACATGCGCGTACTTCGCCGTCTCGTTCAGGAAGATGTCCTGCACGACGATGCATTCCATCGACGACAACGCCTTCGACACGTGTTGCGTATTCGGATCGGATTGAACGATGTCCTCGCCCTGGCAGTAAAGGCCCAAGAAGCTGCCATGAACGGCGGCATCGAACATGTTCGGAATCCGCAGGCCCGGCTCCGATTGCAGCTTCACGCTCCACGCTTCTTCGAACAACGCGCGCACTGCCGCGTCGCTGATATGGCGATAACCCGGCAACTCGTGCGGGAACGAACCCATGTCGCACGAACCCTGCACATTGTTCTGACCACGCAGCGGATTCACGCCCACGCCTTCACGGCCCACGTTGCCGGTGGCCATCGCGAGGTTCGCGATACCCATGACCGTCGTCGAGCCTTGCGCATGTTCCGTCACGCCGAGGCCGTAGTAGATCGCCCCGTTGCCGGCATTCGCATAGATGCGCGCGGCTTCGCGCACGGATTGAGCCGGGACGCCCGTGATGGCTTCCATGGCTTCTGGTGAGTTCTCGTCAAGCGTCACGAAATCGCGCCATTGCTGGAACGCACGTGGTTCGCAGCGCTCGGCGACGAAATCTTCCTTCACCAGGCCTTCGGTCACGATCACGTGCGCGAGTGCGTTGACCATCGCGACGTTCGTACCCGGTCGCAATGCCAGATGATGCGACGCCTTCACGTGCGGCGTATCTACGATATCGATACGACGCGGGTCCACCACGATCAGCTGCGCCCCTTCACGCACACGCCGCTTCAGCCGCGATGCAAACACCGGGTGGCCATCGGTCGGATTCGCGCCGATCACAACAATCACATCGGCCTTCTCGACGGACGCGAAGGTCTGCGTTCCCGCCGATTCACCGAGCGTCGTCTTCAGGCCATAACCGGTCGGCGAGTGACAAACACGGGCACAGGTATCGACATTATTGTTGCCGAAAGCTGCACGCACGAGTTTCTGCACGAGGTAGGTTTCCTCGTTCGTACATCTCGACGACGTAATCCCGCCAATCGAATCGACGCCATGCTTGTCCTGGATGCGACGGAATTCGCTGGCAGCATACGAGAGCGCTTCCTCCCAGCTGACTTCGCGCCACGGGTCAGTAATCTTGGCGCGGATCATCGGCTTGGTGATGCGGTCCTTGTGCGTGGCGTAACCCCATGCAAAGCGGCCCTTGACGCACGCGTGACCATCGTTTGCGTCGCCGTTTTTATTCGGCACCATGCGCACGACTTCGCTGCCTTTCATCTCCGCTTTCAACGAACAGCCGACGCCGCAATACGCGCACGTCGTCACGACCGAATGCTCGGGCTGACCGAGCATGATCACGGTTTTTTCCTGCAGCGTTGCGGTCGGGCAAGCCGCCACGCACGCGCCGCACGAGACACATTCCGATTCCATGAACGGCTGGTTTTCACTCGCGGCCACGCGCGATTCGAAACCCCGTCCCGCGATGGTCAGCGCGAACGTGCCCTGCGTTTCCTCGCACGCGCGCACGCATCGATTACACACAATGCACTTCGACGCGTCGTACGTGAAATACGGATTCGATTCGTCCTTCTTGTCCTTCAGGTGATTCGCGCCTTCGTATCCGTAGCGGACTTCGCGCAAGCCGACTACGCCCGCCATGTCCTGCAACTCGCAATCGCCGTTGGCGGGGCAGGTGAGGCAGTCGAGCGGGTGATCGGAGATATACAACTCCATCACGTTCTTGCGCAGCGACTGCAGCTTGTTCGTCTGCGTGCGAACCTTCATCCCGGCTTCCACGGGCGTGGTGCACGACGCCGGATAACCCCGCTTGCCTTCAATTTCAACCAGGCACAGACGGCACGAACCAAACGGCTCGAGCGAATCCGTCGCGCAAAGTTTTGGTACGTTGACGCCGGCTTCGATCGCGGCGCGCATCACCGACGTCCCCGCCGGTACGGTCACTGACGTGCCATCAATATCTAAAGTCACGTCGATATCCGCATGGCGCAGCGGCGTGCCGTAGTCGGTATCGTCGAAGGGATCGCGCAGTTTCGTCTTGCACGCGCAATTGCCGGAACCGCAGGATGAGTTGGACATGTTGTGTTCCTTCTTTTAAGCCGCTTTCTGCGACGGCTTTTTGGAAAGACCGAAGTCTTCAGGAAAATGGTCGAGTGCCGACAGCACCGGATACGGCGTCATGCCGCCCATCGCGCAGAGAGAGCCGGAAACCATCGTGTCGCAGAGATCGCGCAGCAGGGTGACTTGTTTCGGCGATGTGTCTCCTGCACGGATCTTCGCGATGACTTCAACGCCGCGCGTGGATCCAATGCGGCACGGCGTGCACTTACCGCAAGATTCCACGGCGCAGAAGTGCATCGCGTATTGCGCGAGATCGGCGAGATTCGACGTATCGTCATGAATCACGATACCGCCGTGCCCGACCACCGCGCCGACCGCTGCATAGGCTTCGTAGTCCATGGGAATGTCCCACTGACTTTCCGGCAGATACGTTCCGAGCGGACCACCGACTTGCGCTGTGCGCGCCGGCCTGCCGCTTGCCGTGCCGCCGCCATATTCATAGATTAGTTCACGCAGCGTCACGCCGAATGCCAGTTCCACGAGGCCGCCTTGCTTCACGTTGCCCGCAATCTGGAACGGCAGCGTGCCGCGTGAGCGGCCCATGCCGAAGTCGCGATAAAACGCCGCGCCCTTGGCGAAGATGATTGGCACGGTTGCCAAAGTAATGACGTTATTGATCACGGTCGGCTGGCCGAACAAACCGACTAAAGCAGGCACCGGCGGTTTCGCGCGGACCACGCCGCGTTTGCCTTCCAGCGATTCCAGCAACGCCGTTTCCTCACCACACACATACGAACCGGCGCCTTTGGCCACTTCCAGTTCGAACGCTTTGTCGCTGCCGAGCACGCTTGCGCCGAGCCAACCTGCATCGCGGGCTTTATCGATGGCACGGTTCAGCGTCGCAATCGCATGCGGATATTCACTGCGCACATAGATATAACCCTTCGTCGCCTTGGTCACGATCCCGGCGATGATCATCCCTTCGATCAACATGTACGGATCGCTTTCCATGACCAGCCGGTCCGAGAACGTGCCGGAGTCTCCTTCATCAGCATTGCAGACGATGTACTTTTGCGGCGCCAATGCGGCCCGCACCGTGCGCCATTTGATACCGGCCGGGAACGCTGCACCGCCGCGTCCTCGCAGGCCCGATTCGAGCAGCGCTTCGCAGGCGGCGTCGCCATCGGTTTCAAGCGCTTTGCGCAAACCTTCGAGGCCACCGTGCTTCACGTAGTCGTCGGTGGATAGCGGGTCTGTAATGCCGATGCGTGCAAACGTCAGGCGTTGCTGTTTCGCGAGCCACGGCAGGGTGTCGACCACGCCAAGACGCTTTTTATGCGCGCCGCCATTTGCCAGATCGGCATCGAAGAGCGCGGCGACATCGTCTTCATCCACATTCGAATAGCCGATACGGCCTTCTGCCGTCTCCACTTCGACCAGGGGTTCCAGCCACAGCATGCCGCGCGAACCGTTTCGCACAACTTCAACTTCGATACCGCGTTTCTGAGCTTCGGCCGCAACTGCCAGCGCGACACGATCAGCGCCGAGCGCCAGTGCCGACGAATCGCAGGGTACGTAGATGCGCGTCATACCAGGTCCTCCGCGCTCGCATGAACGCGCGCCGCTTCATACAGCCGTTCGAATTTCTGCGGCGTAACGCGAGCATGCAACTCGCCGTTGATGGTCATGGCTGGCGACAACGCGCATTGCCCGAGGCAATACACGGTCTCAAGCTCGGTATCAACTTGATGACCGGAGTCGAACTTGCACCCCGTATGCCCTTCGATATGCGACGCCAGCGCTTCCGTTCCCATGCTCTTGCAGGCCTCGGCACGGCACAACTGTACGGTCACGCGCGCAGGCGGCTCGGAGCGAAAATGGTGGTAATACGTAATCACACCGTGCACTTCCGCGCGCGACAGCGACATGGCCTGAGCGAGCGGGGCGATGAGGTCGGCGGGAATGTAACCGGCTTCGTCTTGAATGGCGTGCAGCACGGCGAGCAGCGACGCGCCCTTTTTCAGATGGCGCGCGACGCGCTCATCGGGCGTACCGGCGGGCTGATTCTGGTGTTTATGAGGCATCTGGACCATTTGGGGAGTCTCCATCGCTCGGCATATGTTTTATAAATGCATATATCGGTCTTATAATTTGCTGCACCGAGCCCGTGATATGCAAGATACGAGGCTAATCGGTCGATGGCAATAGGAACTAGGACTACATATGATCGATGTCGAATGCCGTACCGAGCTCGTCCTGCGCGACGCCGCGGGCCGCGAAGCCAGTCTCAGCGCGGCCGTGCCGCTTCTGCTGCTGGTTTCGCAGACCGGCAGCATCGCGCAGGCTGCGTCGGCTAAGGGTTTGTCCTATCGGCACGCGTGGGGTCTTTTGCGCGACATAGAGACGCGGTTGGGCTGCGCGCTGATCACCAAGTCGCGTGGCCGCGGGTCGGTGCTGTCCGAGCTCGGCGAAGCAGTGCTGCGGGCGCAGCGGTTGTCCAACGAGCGGCTCGACGGGCCGCTTCAGGCGCTGGCCAGCGAAGTGGCCGGCGAGCTGAACCGGCGGTTGTCGCGGGCCGTTGGCGGTATTTGTATTCACGCGTCGCCCGGGGACGCCGTCGCGGGGCTGGTCGGCGCGCTGGCCGCGAAGCAGATTCCCGCCGATATCAAATACCGCGAGAGCGCTGAAGCCGTCAGCGCGCTCGCGCGCGGCGAGTGCGAGCTGGCGGGTTTTCACTTGCCGATCGGCGAATTCCGTGCGAGTTGCGCCGAGATTTACCGCCCGTGGCTGGACGCTGGGCGGCATCGGCTGATTCATCTGACGCGGCGCACGCAGGGCCTGTTTCTGCCGAAGGGCAATCCAAAAGGCATACGCGGCTTGCACGATCTCGCCCGCGACGACATCCGCTTCGTCAACCGCCAGCCCGGATCGGGTACGCGCATGCTGCTGGATCTGGCGCTACGCAAGATAGGCGTCGATCCCGCGAGCATCAACGGCTACGCCACTGCCGAACTGACGCATTCGGCCATCGCTGCGTTCGTCGCGAGCGGCATGGCCGATCTTGGCTTCGGCGTACAGCCGGCCGCGCAGCAGTTTGCGCTGGACTTCATTCCGGTGATCGACGAGGACTATTTGTTCGCGTGCGATCGCGACAAACTCAACGACGCGGGGCTCAGCGGCCTGCTTGAGGTACTACGCAGCGACGTGTACCGGGACGGCGTGGCGCATCTGGAGGGCTACGATCCGGCTTTTTGCGGGCAACTGCTTGAGCTTGAGGCGGCGCTCAGCGGAGCGACCGGAAACGTGCGGTAACCATTTAGACTGGGTCTCTCCGGCCGATCCGAAGCCTTACGTTTAGAATTACGTTAACCTGATGGTTAGCGGGGAATACGGGTGGTGTTGCGTGGCACGTTTTGTTGCCGTTCACCGCGCCGGAGATGCCGCTGCCCCAACGTTTAACCGACGACCGTTTTACTCACCGTTACTGCTGCCATGAAATTGCTTTTGAGTGTTGCCGCGTTGATCGCGTTCGTTGTTAGCGCTGTTGCCTTTGTGCCCGTCGCTTTTGCCCAGAATTCCCCGGGTGTTCCCGGTGGCATCCTGCAAGATCAGTTTCGCCTGAAAGAACATCCGCAGCTGCAGTTTGCTGCGTCAGCGCCTTCAGATAAATATCAGAATGGCGTGTCGGCGAAGCGCAAGCGCGGCGATCTGGGCGATCCGAACGGCTGTAACTTGCAGTGCCCGCAGGACCAATAAGCCTGCAGGACCGCTGCCGATGAAGTCCAGGGTTTGCACAGGGCGGCTGGTAAAGAAGCCGGTGGTTCGCTGTGTGCCTTGGCTTAAAACCGTTACACTGCCCCACAGCTTGAAACAGCCATCTGACAGAACGGTTTGTTTTTACCGGTTATTTCTGCGCACGGAATACTTCTCTACATCAAGGCTGCTTTCGAAGGCCGGCGACGATGCCAGTTTTATCGCGAAGGTCCTTTGCGACTTCGCTCGCGCACGCGGCATGATGCAGATCGCCCGCGAATAAGGGCATGGGAAAGCTCCAGGGCAGATCGGGGCGGTCAGTTTGCTCTCTCGCAGTGGACGGTCAGACCCGCTATCGCCCACAAACAAAAACCCCCACGCAGCTGACGCCGGGCAGGGGTTCTTGGTCAAACTTTAGTGATACCAGAAGGCTATTTGGTGGAGGCGGCGGGAATCGAACCCGCGTCCAGTAGCGCTCTACGACCAGTTCTACATACTTAGTTCTATCATTTGATTTAACCTGGCGACGCGGACGAACACGCTTCGCTTCGGCGATTCACTAAATTTTCGACCCGGATGTCATGACGCCACCAAGGCTTATCTGACGTATATGACCTCTCGCGGTATTGCTACCGGTCTTGCGACTCTAGTCCGTCAGTAAACTAGGGAGAGGCAGGCGGCCCTTAGGCTGCCAGTGCGAACGTTTCGTCGTTTGCAGTTACGTTTTTCCCATTGATTTACGAGGTGACGGGTCCTCGGTATGCCCTAGCCGCTTCGCAACCCCTGTCGAAACCAGGTCGCCCCCGAAGCATTGATCATTATCTCACAGTTTCGTCCGCGTTTTCGCCGGAAAGACCGTCCGGATTGACGCATCGCCCACGGCGCCCAGATGCACGCTACTGCACGTCGCGTAGCAGATGTTGCAACTCAATTGTCGTTTCCACCACGTGATCGGCGTGCCACCGGGTTGGCGGCAAGTCCGTCCCGCAATACCCGTAGGCGGCCGCCACCGTGACCATGCCGGCCGCGAAACCGGCCTGGACGTCGCGCAGGTCGTCGCCCACGTACACCACACGCTCGGGCTTCTCTTCCATCAATTCAGCCGCATGCAGCAACGGCGCCGGATGAGGCTTCGAATGCGGGGTGGTATCGCCGCAAACAACACAGGCCGCGCGCTCAGCCAGTCCAAGCAGCGCCACCAGCGGTTCGGCCAGCCGCGTTGCTTTGTTGGTCACGATGCCCCAGCGCACGCCGCGTGCATCGAGTTGATCGAGCAATTCGTCGATACCCGGAAACAGCGTTGTCTCGATGCACAAATCCGCTTCATAGTTGGCGAGAAACTCCTCGCGCATGGACGCGTAATCGGGGTGCTCCGGCTCGATCTCGAACGCGCCGGCCAGCAAACCGCGCGCACCCGCCGAAGCCAGCGGCCTCAGGGTTTCGAGCGGCCGCATTTCCAGCCCGCGGTCGTGCCGCATCTTGTTGACCGCGGCGACGAGGTCAGGCGCGGTATCGGCGATCGTACCGTCGAGGTCGAACAAAATCGCGTGGCAGAGCTTCAGCCGGGTCTTGTCTGTTTGATGTTGGGGCAGGGGCGTCGGGTCGTCGCTCATGAAAGTCCGTACAGGTTCGATGACGCTCGGAGGCGTGGGGTCGGCATCACTTGGGCGATCGTTCATGTCTGTTCCCGTCAGGCGACGCGACGGCAAGCCATCAGATAGTTGATGCTGGAGTCGTCCGAGAGTGCGAAGCGCTTGCTCAGCGGACGGTACGTAATCCCTTTGATTTCAACGATATCAAGTTGCGCAGAACGCACGTATTGCGCAAGTTCTGACGGCTTGATAAAACGCGCGTAATCGTGCGTGCCGCGCGGCAGCATCCGGGCAATGTATTCCGCGCCGATCACCGCGAACAAATACGCCTTGGCATTGCGGTTGAGCGTAGAAAAGAACACCCAACCGCCCGGTTTGACGAGCGTGGCGCACGCCTGCACGATCCCCGAAGGATCTGGCACATGCTCAAGCATCTCCATGCAGGTCACCACGTCATAGCTGCCGGGTTCCCGCGCGGCCAGCGCCTCGGCGGCGATCTCTTCGTATTCGACCTCAACGCCGCTTTCCAGGCTATGCAGGTCGGCCACGCCTAGCGCGCTTGATGACAAATCCACACCTTTCACCTTCGCGCCACGCACCGCCATCGATTCGGACAGGATGCCGCCGCCGCAACCGATATCCAGCGCGCGCTTGCCGGGCAGATGCGCAAGCGCGTCAATCCAGTCGAGCCGCACGGGATTGAGTTCGTGCAGCGGCTTGAACTCCGCATTCGGGTCCCACCAGCGATGAGCCAGCTCGCTGAATTTTTGAAGCTCGTGGGGATCGGCATTGATCATGTGCAGATAGCCTTGAAACATAAGGTCAGAAACGGTCAAGCACCAGTATATAGGCGGTGGCGAGCGCCGGTGAAACGCGCCACGAGCCCAGACGGGCCAAGCAAGGGGATGATCCGGGTGTTTAGCAGGCGCGCGGCAAAAGTTCAGCAAAGGTTCAGCAAGATGTGCCGCACATAAAAAAAGCCCCGCCGAAGCGGGGCTTTGATCCTGCGGCAATCTGTCGCGAATTACTGCGGCTGACGCGAGGTTCCAACAACTTCGACTTCCACGCGACGATCCGGTGCGAGGCAGGCGATAAGTTGCTTGTGGTTCTTCTGGTTGCAACCCGTGGTAACCGGGTTACGCTTGCCCTTGCCTTCCGTGTAGATACGGTTGGCTTCGATGCCCTTGCTGACCAAGTATGCCTTGACAGCTTGTGCGCGACGCAGGGACAGGCGATCGTTGTACTTGTCCGAACCGATACGGTCCGTGTAACCCGTTGCGACCACGACTTCCAGGTTCAGGTCGCCAATCTTCGATGCGAGATCGTCAAGCTTTGCCTTGCCGCCTGGCTTCAGGATGGCCTTGTCGAAGTCGAACAGAGCGTCAGCTTGGTACGTAACCTTCTGGCTCTGGATGACCGGAGCGACAGGAGGAGCGACCGGCGGCTGCGGTGCCTGGGCTACCAGCGCGCCATCGCACTTAGCGTTGGCCGTTGCCGGGGTCCAGAACGCGTCACGCCAGCAAAGCTCGTTCGTGCCGTTCATCCACACGTATTCGCCCGTGCCGTTAACCCAGTTGTCGTTCACTGCCTGACGCGAAGCCGGGACCGATTGCGCCATAGCCGATGCAGCCATAACTGCGGTAGCTGCAATGAACGCGAGCTTTGAAAGTTTATTCATATTTCTCCTCTCGAAATTGAGATTACCGCAGGTTTACTGCGAGCCTTGTTGACAAAGACAAGTCATACATTGCTCGAAGTATAACATTACCGCGGAACAAAACGCTGTGTGTAGACTTCGAGCAGTGTCTAACTTTGTGCGTTCGCATTTTGCCATATCGTTCCCTTGCAACGATAAAAATATCCCTGGCGCCCTAACGCCCGCAACCTTATGTGGTGCATGCGCAACAAGACGGGGCATGGGAATCGCAGGGTTTGATACGTGCCGAACATGCGCACAATGCGTGCCACCCCGGAACTTTTCCCTAAAACATCAATACAATTTTTTTCGACGGTTTTTCGCGCATTAATTGGCGGCGACAAAACCCGTGAGGGCGAATGATAGCGGGTTAGTCTGACGTTTTCACTTTGTTCCGTGCAGCAATTTGTAAGCTTTCGATACTGTTCGGTTAAACGGGCCCGCGTCATGCTGGTCATCGGCTCGCGATACCTCCGCTTTGCTTCGGTTCCGACTTGTTTTGGCCCTGGATTTCTCAATTCGCTCTATCCCGACTCTATGTATACGCGGCGGCTCCGGGAGCGGATGTCGCGCATGTTAGAATCGCGTGATGCGTTGCGTTCGCAATGCCGATGCTAAACGACGGTGAATCCGGGTTAAACGCCGCAAAAGAGGCTTTTATTCCGCGCCGGCGCCGCACAGTTCAAGACACGGATAAATGGATCAATTCGCCAAAGAGACCCTGCCAATCTCCCTTGAGGAGGAAATGCGCCGCTCATATCTCGATTACGCGATGAGCGTGATCGTGGGGCGAGCGCTCCCCGACGTCCGCGACGGCCTCAAGCCAGTCCACCGTCGCGCGTTGTATTCCATGCACGAACTGAACAACGACTGGAATCGCGCCTATAAGAAGTCGGCGCGTATTGTGGGCGACGTCATCGGTAAATATCACCCCCACGGTGACCAGTCGGTCTACGACACCATCGTGCGGATGGCGCAACCGTTCTCGCTGCGCTACATGCTGGTCGACGGCCAAGGCAATTTCGGTTCGGTCGACGGCGACAACGCCGCCGCCATGCGGTACACCGAAATCCGCATGGCCAAGATCGGTCATGAGTTGCTGGCGGATATCGACAAGGAAACAGTCGACTTCGGCCCGAACTACGACGGCAGCGAAAGCGAGCCGCTGGTTCTGCCCGCGCGCATCCCCAATCTGCTGATCAATGGCTCGGCCGGTATTGCCGTGGGCATGGCGACGAACATTCCGCCGCATAACCTGCGCGAAATCGTCGACGCCTGCATGCATCTGCTGAACAACCCCGACAGCACAATCGACGAACTGATGGAAATCGTTCCGGGGCCGGACTTTCCGACCTACGGTGTGATTTACGGCGTCTCGGGCGTAAAGGACGGCTATCGAACGGGTCGCGGGCGCGTCGTGATGCGCGCGACCACGCACTTCGAAGAGATCGACCGCGGCCAGCGGATGGCGATCATCGTCGACGAAATCCCGTATCAGGTGAACAAGCGCACGTTGCTTGAGCGCATTGCCGAGCTGGTGAACGAGAAGAAGATCGAGGGTATCTCGGACATCCGCGACGAATCCGACAAGAGCGGCATGCGCGTGGTGGTCGAGCTGAAGCGCGGCGAAGTGCCGGAAGTGGTGCTGAACAATCTGTACAAGATGACGCAGCTCCAGGACACGTTCGGCATCAACATGGTCGCGCTGGTCGACGGCCAGCCGCGCCTCCTGAACCTGAAGCAGATGCTGGAGTGCTTCCTGTCGCATCGGCGGGAAGTGCTGACGCGGCGCACTGTATACGAGCTGCGCAAGGCGCGGGATCGTGGCCACGTGCTGGAAGGCCTGGCGGTGGCGCTGGCGAATATCGACGAATTCATCCGCATCATCAAGGCTGCGCCGACTCCGCCGATCGCGAAGCAGGACTTGATGAACAACGCCTGGGACTCGGAAATCGTGCGCGAAATGCTGTCGCGCGCCGAAACCGAGGAATCGGGCGGGCGTCAGGCGTACCGGCCGGAAGGGCTGAATCCGGCGTATGGCATGCAAGCCGATGGCTTGTACAAGCTGTCCGACGTCCAGGCGCAGGAAATTCTGCAAATGCGCCTGCAACGCCTGACTGGGCTCGAGCAGGACAAGATTGTTGGCGAGTACAAGGAAGTGATGGCGCAAATCGCCGACTTGCTCGACATCCTGGCGCGGCCGGAGCGGATTCGCGCGATCATCGTCGAAGAACTGGCGTCCATTCGCGCCGAATTCGGCGACGACCGCCGTTCGCGCATCGAACTGAATGCGACCGAACTGAACACCGAAGACCTGATCACGCCGCAGGAAATGGTCGTGACCATGTCGCACACTGGCTATGTGAAGTCGCAGCCGCTGTCCGAGTATCGCGCGCAAAAGCGTGGCGGCCGCGGCAAGCAGGCCACGCAGATGAAGGAAGACGACTGGATCGACACGCTCTTCATCGCGAATACGCACGACCACATGCTGTGTTTCTCGAACCGTGGCCGCGTTTACTGGATCAAGGTCTACGAAGTGCCGCAGGGTTCGCGGAATTCGCGCGGCCGGCCGATCGTGAACATGTTCCCGCTGCAGGACGGCGAGAAGATCAACGTCGTGCTGCCGATCAAGGAGTTCTCCGCTGACAAATATGTCTTCATGGCGACCTCGCTGGGTACGGTCAAGAAGACGCCGCTGGAAGCTTTCAGCCGGCCGCTGCGCAAGGGCATCATTGCAGTCGGCCTGGACGACGGCGATTTCCTTATCGGCGCGGCGATTACCGACGGCCAGCATGACGTGATGCTGTTCTCGGATTCGGGCAAGGCGGTGCGTTTCGACGAGAACGACGTGCGTGGAATGGGCCGCGAAGCCCGTGGCGTGCGCGGCATGCAACTGGAAGAAGGGCAGCAGGTCATCGCGTTGCTGGTGGCCGGCGGTGAAAACCAGTCGGTGCTGACCGCAACCGAGAACGGCTTCGGCAAGCGCACGCCGATTGAGGAATACACGCGTCACGGCCGTGGCACGAAGGGCATGATCGCTATCCAGACGTCGGAACGTAACGGCAAGGTAGTGGCCGCAACGCTCGTCGAACCGGAAAGCGAGATCATGCTGATCACCAATACCGGCGTGCTGATTCGCACGCGGGTCTCGGAGATCCGTGAAATGGGCCGTGCAACCCAAGGTGTTACACTCATCAGTCTTGACGACGGCACGAAGCTGTCCGGCTTGCAGCATATAGCCGAGGCGGAAGTGGCAGTCGAACTCGACGCCGATCTGGAAGGTGATGCAGGCGACGCAAACGACGCCGGCGAACCGTCGGCCAGCGCAGCGGCTGATGATTCAACCGATGCAGCGAATGACGCAGGCGACACGCCGGACGACAAGTCGGAAGGCGACGAGGACAGCACGTCCTGACCCAGTGTTCGCGGCGAGCGCCTGTTCTGTTTCTGAAAGCTTGAATGGATAAGCTGCGCGACTTGAGCAAATGCCGAGTCGCGCCGCGATGAAAGCGAAAATTTTTTAAGGGAGTAATGATGCAAAAACAGTTTAAACAATGGATGTTGCTGGCTGCTTTGGTACCGGCTTTCGCATCGGCTCAATCACTCCAGAGCCAAGCGACGACGCCGGCTGCAGACGCAGCCACAGCGGCACCGGATCCGGCGAAGCAAGCTGCGATCAAGGACCTGCTGGATGCAATCGACGCGCAAAAGCTCGTCGGCGCCATTGGTAACAGCGCACAAATGCAGTCGAAGCAACTGGTTCCGGCCATCTTGTCTGACGCTTTGAGCGAAAACAAGACGATGAACGACAAGCAGAAGCAAGCTGCTGTTCCTCAGCTCCAGAAGGACACGGTACCGAAGCTGGTGGACTCCGCTGGTCAGGTCTTCGCGACCGACTCGTTCCGTCAAGACGCTATGCAGGCTCAGTACGACGCCTACGCGAAGTACTACACGACGGCTGAAATCAAAGACCTGACGACGTTCTACAAGAGCCCGACGGGTCGCAAGTTCATCCAGGTTCAAGACCAGGTTGGTCGTGACGTGGTGAACGGTCTGATGCAGAAGTACATGCCGCAATCGATCAAGGCCACCCGCACGCAAGCGGACAAGGAAGTGGCTGCCGTCAAGCCGAAGTAAGCTAAGGCTGCCAAAGCCCGCTGCCGCGCATGCGGCTGTTGTTTGGCGGGTTTTCGGGACGGTGCGATAATGGCTGTTTGCGTTCAGACGCAAACAGCCATTTGTTTTTCGCGGCGTGGTTTAGACGTTATCCAGCTTTCGGGCTGGCGTTTTCCCGCTGGCGTTCTCTTTATTGCGTCCGGTTTTTCGGGGTGTTTATCAGATGCGCGTCTTCAATTTCTCCGCGGGTCCTGCAGCAATGCCCGAAGAAGTACTCCGTCAAGCCGCCGACGAAATGCTCGATTGGCACGGTAGCGGCATGAGCGTGATGGAAATGAGTCATCGCGGCGCTGAGTTCATGTCCATTCATGAGGCCGCGCTGACCGATCTCCGCGATCTGCTGAAAGTACCCGCGTCGCACAGGATCCTGTTCCTGCAGGGCGGCGGTATCGGCGAGAACGCGATCGTTCCGCTGAACATGATGGGCGCGCGTAAAACCGCGGACTTTGTTGTGACCGGCTCGTGGTCGCAGAAGTCTTTCAAGGAAGCGCAGAAGTACGGCACGCCGCACATTGCTGCCAACGGCAAAACGGAGCAGGGTTTCACGCACGTGCCGAAGATTGACGAATGGCATCTCTCCGATGATCCGGCCTACGTTCATATCTGCACGAACGAAACGATCGACGGCGTCGAGACCTTTGAGATTCCCGATCTCGGTTCGGTGCCGCTGGTTGCGGACGCGTCGTCGCACATTCTTTCCCGCCCGATGGACATCGCGAAATATGGCGTGCTGTTCGGCGGCGCGCAGAAGAACATCGGGATGGCGGGCGTGACGGTCGTGATCGTGCGCGAGGATCTGCTCGACCGCGCGTTGGCGATCTGCCCGTCGGCGTTCGAATGGAAGACGGTCGCCGCGAACAATTCCATGTACAACACGCCGCCCACCTACGCCATCTACATTGCCGGCCTGGTGTTCAAGTGGCTGAAAAAGCAGGGCGGGCTGGAAGCCATGGAAGCACGCAGTATCGAAAAGTCGACGCTGCTGTACAACGCCATCGACGCCAGCAGTTTCTATCTGAACAAAGTCGAGCGTCAGTCGCGCTCGAGGATGAACGTACCGTTCTTTCTCGCCGACGAATCCCGTAACGAAGCATTCCTGGCCGGCGCGAAAGCGCGCGGCCTGCTGCAGCTGAAAGGCCACAAGTCGGTCGGCGGCATGCGCGCGTCCATCTATAACGCGGTGCCGCTCGAAGCGGTGAAGACGCTCGTCGAGTATATGAAGGAATTCGAGCAGGCCGGTGCCTAAGGGACCTGGCCTCCCATCCGATGCTTGGGGCTCCAGGCCGGATCGACTCATCTCATACAACGCATGGACGACGACCTTAATTCACGACTCATACCGCTGCGCGAACGCATCGACGCGCTCGACGCGCAGCTCATCGCGCTCCTGAACCAGCGCGCCGCCGTGGCGCTTGAAGTGGGCGAGGTGAAGAAGCATTTCAACGCGCCGGTGTTTCGCCCCGAGCGCGAGATGCAGGTGATCGCGCGGCTCCAGGAAATGAGCGAAGGGCCGCTCGCCGACGATCACATCAGCTCGATCTGGCGCGAGATCATGGCCGCGAGCCGTGCGCTCGAGAAAACGCTGCGCGCGGCTTATCTCGGTCCGGTCGGGACTTACAGCGAGCAGGCGATGGTCGAGTATTTTGGACATTCCATCGAAGGCGTGCCGTGTCCTTCCATCGACGAAGTGTTTCGCTCGGTTGAAGCTGGCGCGGCCGAATTCGGCGTGGTGCCGGTAGAGAATTCCGCGGAAGGCGCAGTCTCGCGGTCGCTCGATCTGTTCCTGCAAACCTCATTGGTGATCGGCGGCGAACTGGCTTTGCCGATTCACCACAATCTGTTGACGGCGTCCGGCACGCTCAATGGCGTGACGCGCGTGTTCGCGCATCCGCAAGCGCTCGCGCAATGCCAGCACTGGCTGACGGCAAATGCGCCCACGCTCGCGCGCCAAGCGGTATCGAGCAATGCTGAAGCGGCGCGGCTGGCGGTGGGTGACCCGACCATCGCGGCTATCGCGGGGGACCGCGCGGCCACGCATTACGGACTCGGCGTGGTTAGCACGATGATCCAGGATGACCCGCACAACCGTACGCGCTTCGTGATGATTGGCAAGGAACGCACGGGCGTGAGCGGCTATGACCAGACGTCGCTGATCGTGTCGGTGGCGAACGAGCCCGGCGCGTTGCTGAAATTGCTGGAACCGCTGGCACGTCATGGGGTATCGATGACCCGCTTCGAGTCGCGTCCCGCGCGCGTCGGCACGTGGGAATACTACTTTTATATCGACGTGGAAGGACATCGCGACGACGTAGCGGTCGCCGCCGCGCTCAAGGAACTGGGCGAAAAGGCCGAGTTCCTCAAGATTCTTGGCTCGTACCCGCGCGCTCGTTGAGCCTCTTAAAATTCGTTGGAGAAAACATGACATCGCAATTCGGCCCTTCCTACGTGCGCGCGATCGCGCCTTATATTGCTGGCAAACCGATCTCGGAAGTGGCGCGTGAATTCGGACTGAACGAAGCGGACATCGTGAAGCTCGCGTCGAATGAAAATCCGCTCGGCATGCCTGAGTCGGCGAAGCTTGCGATGGCGCAGGCAATCGCGGAACTCGGCCGTTATCCGGATGCGAACGGTTTCGATTTGAAGGCTGCGTTGAGCGAACGTTACGGCGTGCCGCCGGAATGGATCACGCTCGGCAACGGCAGCAACGACATCCTCGAAATCGCGGCGCATGCGTTCGTCGAGAAGGGGCAGTCGATTGTCTACTCGCAGTACTCGTTCGCAGTTTATGCGCTGGCCACGCAAGGTCTGGGCGCGCGTGCGATTGTCGTGCCGGCCGTGAAGTACGGTCATGATCTCGAGGCCATGCTTGCTGCTATCGCCGACGACACGCGCCTCGTGTTCGTCGCGAATCCGAATAATCCGACAGGCACGTTTATCGATGGCCGGACGCTCGAGGCGTTTATTGCACGCGTGCCGCGTCATGTGGCTGTTGTGTTGGACGAGGCGTACACGGAATATTTGTCGAAGGACAAGCGCTACGATTCCATCGAATGGGTGCGCCGTTATCCGAACTTGCTCGTGTCGCGGACGTTTTCAAAGGCGTTCGGGCTGGCTGGACTGCGCGTGGGTTTCGCCATTGCGCAACCCGAGCAAACCGATCTGCTGAATCGCCTGCGCCAGCCGTTCAACGTGAATTCGATGGCGCAAGCTGCCGCGATCGCCGCGTTGAAGGACACGGCGTTCCTCGCGAAGAGCGCTGAGATCAACGCGGCGGGTTATCGCCGGCTGACGGAAGCCTTCGACAAACTCGGCCTGGAATACGTCCCGTCCGACGGCAATTTCGTGATGGTGCGCGTAGGTAACGACGACGCCGCTGGGCAACGCGTAAATCTCGCGTTGCTCAAGCAAGGCGTGATCGTGCGCCCGGTCGCCAACTACGGTTTGTTGCCGTGGCTGCGTATCACGATCGGCTTGCCGGAAGAGAACGACGCGTTTATCGCGGCGCTCGAAAAGTCGTTGGCGGCGACCGCTTGATTGTTTCGCCCGTGCTTTTCTAAAAAAGCACGGGTCGTTCCGATTGTTCACCCCTCGCGCCGAAAGGCGCGTTTTTATCGATGTCCCGTGGCCGCGTTCTCTTTCAATAAAATCGTCATTTTTGGTGTCGGCCTGATCGGCGGATCACTCGCGCGCGCATTGCGCGAACGCGCGGGTGCATCGGGCGAAGTCGTCGGCGTCGGGCGCTCGATCAAGTCTGTCGAGCGTGCGCTGGAACTCGGCGTGATCGATTCGGCGGTATTTCTCGACGACGACCACGCGCTCGAACTCGCGCTGCGTGACGCCGACTTCGTGCTGGTCGCCGCGCCGGTGGCGCAGACAGAGCCGCTGCTGCGGCGGATTGCGCCGTTCCTGGATGCGCGCACTATCGTGACCGATGCCGGTAGCACAAAAAATGACGTTGTCGCGGCGGCGCGTGCAGCGTTGGGCGACCGCATCGCGCAGTTTGTGCCGGGCCATCCGATCGCCGGCCGGGAATCAAGTGGACCGGACGCCGCCATACCCGATCTCTACGTCGATCGAAACGTTGTGCTGTGCCCGTTGCCGGAGAACCCGCCGGAAGCCGTAGAGCGTGTCGCCGATATGTGGCTTGCGACCGGCGCCAGCGTGCATCGAATGACTGCCGAGCAGCATGACGGCGTGCTCGCGTCGGTGAGCCATTTACCGCACGTGTTGTCGTTCGCGCTGGTCGAGATGATCCTGCAGTCGCCCGACGCCGCGCTCAAGTTTTCGTTCGCCGCCGGCGGGTTCCGCGATTTCACGCGCATCGCGGCGTCGAGTCCGGAAATGTGGCGCGACATATGCATCGCGAACCGGGCGGCGCTGCTGACTGAAATCGATGCTTATACCAACGTGCTGGCGCGTTTTCGAGAGGCCATCGAGACCGCCGACGGCGCCGCGCTCGAAGCGGCCTTCGAACGCTCGCGTACGGCGCGAACTGAATGGCAACATGGCGGCGCGATCAAAGCCGCCGATGAATCTGCACAATAGCTAACTGGACTTAATCATGGAACACCTCGATCTCGGACCTTTTTCGCGTGCGTCCGGCACGGTCCGGCTGCCCGGATCGAAGAGCATTTCTAACCGTGTCCTGCTGCTCGCCGCGCTGGCTGAGGGCGAAACGGTGATCACGAACCTGCTCGATTCCGACGATACCCGCGTGATGCTCGCGGCGCTCAATACGTTGGGCGTCGACGTGCAAAACGATGCCGAGCGCTGCGTCGTAAAAGGCACCGGTGGTCGCTTTCCTGTGAAATCGGCGGAGCTTTTTCTCGGCAACGCAGGTACCGCGGTGCGTCCGCTCACGGCTGCGCTCGCGCTGAACGGCGGTGAATATCGCGTGCATGGCGTGCCGCGCATGCACGAACGGCCGATCGGCGATCTCGTCGATGGTTTGCGTCAGATTGGCGCGAAAATCGATTACGAAGCGAACGACGGTTTCCCGCCGCTGCGGATTCACCCGGCCGAAATCGCTGTCGATCAGCCAATCCGCGTGCGTGGCGACGTTTCGAGCCAGTTCCTGACCGCGTTGCTGATGAGCTTGCCATTGGCGCAGAACACGCGTGGTCCGATTGTCGTGGAAGTGGATGGCGAGCTGATCTCGAAGCCGTATATCGACATCACGATCAAGCTGATGGAGCGTTTCGGGATGACTGTCGAACGCGACGGTTGGAAGAGTTTCACGCTGCCGGCCGGCGCGCGTTACGCGTCGCCGGGAACGATTGCCGTGGAAGGCGATGCGTCGTCCGCATCGTATTTTCTCGCGGCCGGCGCGCTGGGCGGTGGTCCGCTGCGCGTGGAGGGTGTGGGCCGCGCGAGCATTCAGGGCGACGTGAATTTCGCCGATGCGCTGATCCGCATGGGCGCGAACGTCATGCTGGGCGACGACTGGATCGAAGTGCGCGGCGTGGAATCCGACGACGGCAAGCTGATGGCTATCGACATGGATTTCAACCTGATCCCCGATGCCGCCATGACCATTGCCGTGGCCGCGCTGTTCGCCACCGGCACGACCACGCTGCGCAATATTGCGAGCTGGCGCGTGAAGGAGACGGACCGGATTGCTGCCATGGCCACCGAGCTTCGCAAGGTCGGCGCGACGATCGAGGAGGGCGCGGATTACCTGGTTGTCACGCCGCCGGCCGCGTTGACGCCGAACGCGGCTATCGACACTTATGACGACCACCGCATGGCCATGTGTTTTTCGCTCGTGAGCCTTGGGGGCGTACCGGTGCGCATCAATGACCCGAAATGTGTCGGCAAGACCTTCCCGGATTACTTCGAGCAGTTCGCCAAGCTCGCGAAGGCCTGATGACTATGACCAATATACCTACCGCGATAAAAGCCCCGACCCCGCGCGCAGCCGCTCGCCGATCCGGACGTCTTCGATGAAACCCACTCGTCCGTTTCACCAGACTCCGGTTATCACCATCGACGGCCCGACGGCGTCGGGCAAAGGCACTGTCGCCGCGTCAGTCGCCGCCACGCTCGGCTTCCATTTACTCGATAGCGGCGCGCTGTATCGGCTCACCGCGCTCGCGAGCGCGCGCTACAACATCGAGCCCGAGGACGGCGACGCGCTCGCCGAACTCGTCGCAGAACTCCACATTACGTTCCGGGAAGGCTGCGCGCAGCTCGACGGAGTAGATGTATCGACGGAAATTCGTGCCGAGGAAATCGGCAACCGTGCATCGGCGATTGCCGTCCACGGCCAGGTTAGGACCGCTCTGATTGCGCGTCAGCGGGCGTTCCGCAAGCCGCCGGGCCTGGTAGCCGACGGCCGCGACATGGGCACTGTTATTTTCCCCGATGCAACGCTCAAGGTGTTTCTCACGGCCAGCGTTGAAGCGCGGGCCGCGCGGCGGCATAAGCAATTGATACAAAAAGGCTTTTCTGCTAATATGGAAGACTTGCTGCGAGATTTGCGCGAGCGGGACGCACGGGACAGTAACCGTGTAGCCGCGCCGCTCAAGCCTGCAGTGGACGCGAAGACGCTGGACACCTCCGGACTATCCATCGACCAGGCGGTCGATCAGATCATCGGTTGGTTTAATGCGATTCACGTGTAGTTATCAGTAAGAAGCAGTAAAAAGCAGGAAATTGTTGGAAAAAGCCGACATGTCGAAGGCTTTGCTTTGGAGCTCCATGAGAAACATGGAGCGTGTTTTAACCCCTCAACCCCGTGTGGCGTTCGCCTTTTTTGCCATCGGCCCGAACAGTTCGGGCAGGCATCGCGAAGCAGCTGCGCAACTATAGATTTTTATGTCCGACCTGCAAACATCTACCCCGATTACCGAATCTTTTGCGGCTCTGTTCGAAGAGTCGTTGACCAAGCAGGACATGCGTGCGGGTGAAGTTATTTCCGCCGAAGTCGTGCGCGTCGACCACAATTTCGTGGTTGTCAACGCGGGTCTCAAGTCCGAAGCCTACATTCCGCTCGAAGAATTCCTGAACGACGCGGGCGAGGTAGAAGTGCAGGCGGGCGACTTTGTTTCAGTGGCTATCGACGCCCTGGAAAATGGTTATGGCGACACGATCCTGTCGCGCGACAAGGCGAAGCGTCTGGCTTCGTGGCTGTCGCTGGAAAAAGCGCTCGACAACAACGAACTCGTGACCGGCACGATCACGGGCAAGGTCAAGGGCGGCATGACCGTCATGGTCAACGGCATCCGCGCGTTCCTGCCGGGTTCGCTGGTTGATACGCGTCCGGTCAAGGACACGACTCCGTACGAAGGCAAGACCCTCGAATTCCGCGTGATCAAGCTTGACCGCAAGCGTAACAACGTCGTGTTGTCGCGCCGCGCTGTGATCGAAGCGACCCAAGGCGAAGAGCGCGCAAAGCTGCTCGAAACGCTGAAGGAAGGCGCGATCGTGGAAGGCGTGGTCAAGAACATCACGGACTACGGCGCATTCGTGGACCTCGGCGGTATCGACGGCCTGCTGCACATCACGGACATCGCATGGCGTCGTGTGCGTCACCCGAGCGAAGTGCTGTCGGTTGGCCAGGAAGTTACCGCGAAGATCCTCAAGTTCGACCAAGAGAAGAACCGCGTTTCGCTGGGCATCAAGCAACTCGGCGACGATCCGTGGGAAGGCATTTCCCGCCGTTACCCGTCGGGCACGCGCCTGTTCGGTAAGGTTACGAACATCACCGACTACGGCGCATTCGTCGAAGTGGAATCGGGCATCGAAGGCCTGGTTCACGTGTCGGAAATGGACTGGACGAACAAGAACGTTGCACCGTCGAAGGTTGTGCAACTCGGCGACGAAGTCGAAGTCATGGTTCTCGAAATCGACGAAGACCGCCGCCGTATCAGCCTCGGTATGAAGCAGTGCAAGCCGAACCCGTGGGACGACTTCAGCCGCAACTTCAAGAAGGGCGACAAGCTGGAAGGCGCGATCAAGTCGATCACCGACTTCGGCGTGTTCATCGGCTTGCCGGGCGGCATCGACGGTCTGGTTCACCTCTCGGACCTGTCGTGGAGCGAAACGGGCGAAGAAGCTGTTCGCAAGTACAAGAAGGGCGACGAAGTCCAGGCTATCGTGTTGGGCATCGATGTCGAGAAGGAACGCATTTCGCTGGGTATCAAGCAACTCGAAGGCGATCCGTTCAGCAACTTCGTGGCAATGAACGACAAGGGCGCGACGGTTGACGGCGTGGTCAAGTCGGTTGACGCGAAGGGCGCAGTCGTGACGTTGACGGCAGACGTGGAAGGTTATCTCCGCGCGTCGGAAATCGCTCAGGACCGCGTGGAAGATGCTCGCAACGTGCTGAAGGAAGGCGACAAGGTCAACGCGATGATTATCAACATCGATCGCAAGTCGCGTGGTATCAACCTGTCGATCAAGGCCAAGGATTCGGCTGAACAGCAGGAAGCAATCCGTGGTCTGGCTTCGGCTGACTCGAGCACGGCTGCAACCGGCACGACGAACCTTGGCGCGCTGTTGAAGGCCAAGCTCGACGGCCAGAACGGCTAAGCCGCAAGGCATTGCTGCATGACCAAATCGGAATTGGTCGCCCAACTGGCGCTGCGATTTCCGCAACTTGTTCTTAAAGATGCGGATTTCGCGGTGAAGACGATGCTCGATGCGATGTCGGAAGCTTTGGCCAACGGCCATCGTATCGAAATTCGTGGCTTCGGCAGTTTCGGCCTCAATCGTCGTCCGTCGCGCGTTGGCCGCAATCCCAAGTCGGGGGAGAAGGTGCTGGTACCGGAGAAATTCGTACCGCACTTCAAGCCGGGCAAGGAGTTGCGCGAACGAGTAGACGGCCGTGCGGGCGAGCCGCTGAAACAGTCGAACGAGGTGGATAGTGACGAAGACGACGATGTTTGACCCGCGTCCGAGTTCATCCAGCTTCAAGCCGCTTTCAGCCAGAGGCAAATGACCGGAAAAAGCACCCGCCAGGGTGCTTTTTTTATGCCCCGGCCGAACGTACGCCAACGACGCTACGTTTCTGCACGCTCGTTCGCCACTGTCTTTTTTCGCTTCACCATAAGACGCTAAACTCCCGCAAACGTCCTGTTGATCGGCCTATCGCCCAAGCCGTTGCGCATTGCCTCATAGGCTTCAATTACAATACCGGACGCCAACGACCAAGGGCAGCGTGGCCCGTGCTTTGCGTCCCTCGTGGATATCGGTTTCGTACTCGCCGTCTGCGTTGCCTCGTGCGGCGTTCCGCTATTGCCGTCAAAGAGACCCTTATGAAATTTTTTGTCTGGCTGATCCGTGTATTGGTTTTCGTGCTCCTGCTCGTGCTCGCGTTGGCCAATACGCAAAGTGCGACGCTCAATTTTCTCGCCGGCTACTTCTGGCAGGCACCGCTGATCCTGATCGGCCTGGCGTTTTTTATCGTCGGCTTGGCTGCTGGACTGCTCTCGTCGCTGCCGTCGCTGTTTCGCCTGCGAATGGAAAATGCCCGGCTCAAGCGTGAATTGCGTACGGCGCGCGATGTCCCCGTCGTGCCGATGGACCCGCCTATGCCGCCACTGATCTGACTGGTCGCACGTTGCTGGCCCCGTGCCGCTGCGGCCGGGCGCTTGCTTCCGGCCCTTGCTAGCCCTTAACCCTTTCCAAGAATTCGCATGGATCTAGACTTCTGGTGGCTGCTTGTCATTCCGGTCGCGTTCGCTCTCGGCTGGATGGCATCGCGCTATGACCTGAAAACGCTGCTGTCCGAAAACGCGAATCTGCCGCGCTCGTATTTTCGCGGCCTCAATTTCCTGCTGAACGAACAGCACGACAAGGCCATCGACGCCTTTATCGAAGTTGCGAAGCTCGATCCTGAAACTATCGAATTGCACTTTGCGCTCGGTAACCTGTTTCGCCGCCGCGGTGAGACGGACCGGGCCATTCGCGTGCATCAAAACCTGCTGAGCCGCGCCGACCTGCCAGTCGCTGAACGCGATCACGCGCTGTTCGAACTCGGCCAGGATTTTTTGAAGGCGGGTCTGCTGGATCGCGCCGAGGAGACGTTCAAGTCGCTCGAAGCGGGCGAATATGCGCTCGGTGCGCAACGAGCGTTGCTGACCATCTACGAGATCGAGAAAGACTGGAACAAGTCGATTGCAACCGCCGGCCGGATTCAGGAAATGGGCGCGGCGACGCTTGAAAAGGAAGTCGCCCAGTTCCATTGCGAACTCGCGCAGGAAGCGCTGCAGCGCAAGAACCCGGCAGACGCCCGGGCGGAACTGAAGCTTGCGCTCGCGGCCAATCCCGACAATGTGCGCGCGACCATTCTGGTGGGTGACGTGGATGCCGCCGGTGGCGATCTGGAGGCGGCTATCGCGTGCTGGCGTCGCGTGGAAGAGCAGAATGCGGCTTATTTGCCGCTAGTGGCCGAAAAATTGGTTCAGGCTTACGAACAACTCGGCCGTACGGCTGAAGGTGTCGATTTGTTGGTCGACTATGTGAATCGTTACCCGTCGAACGATCTGCTCGACGTAGCGTTCAAGCACGTCTCGCAATTGCGCGGCATGGACGCGGCCCACGCGCTTGCGCGGCAGCAGATGCAGACATCGCCGAATGTCGCCGGCATGACGCGGCTGCTGGAAGCGCAAGTGGCTACGGCCGAGGAACCGCGTCGCAGCGAACTTGAACTGATGCGCACGCTCGTCAAGCAGCGGACCAAGAACCTGCCGCGCTACACGTGCCAGAATTGCGGTTTCCGCGCGCGACTTTTTTACTGGCAATGTCCCGGCTGCAGCGGCTGGGAAACCTATGCGCCACGCCGCGTCGAGCCGATCACCGCGTCCGTCTGAACGCGGGTTGCGTGACCATGGACTGACGCGCGGCCCGCGTGGCCCAGCTCTTGGTGGCACGGCCCGCTCAGGGCACGCAACGTTTGACACGATCGGACTCCGCGGCTGTTTTGGCCTGATCCTTCGACAATTACCGGTCTCTCCGGAACGCTTATGAAAATATCCATCATCGGGACGGGCTACGTCGGACTAGTGACCGGCGCGTGCCTTGCTGAAATTGGCAACGACGTGCTGTGCCTGGACGTCGATGCGCGCAAGATTGACATCCTCAATAACGGCGGCGTGCCGATCCACGAACCGGGCTTGCACGAGATACTGAAACGTACGCGTGCTGCCGGCCGCATCCGTTTTTCCACAGATATCAAGGAAAGCGTCGAGCACGGCGAGATCCAGTTCATCGCGGTGGGAACGCCGCCGGACGAGGATGGTTCCGCCGACTTGCAGTACGTGCTCGAGGCCGCGCGCAACATCGGGCGTTACGCAAACGGCTTCAAGGTGATCGTCGATAAATCGACGGTCCCGGTCGGCACAGCCCAGCACGTGCGCGACGTGGTTGAGCAGGAACTGAAGGCGCGCGGAATCGAGCCGACGGGGAAGAACGGCTTTTCGGTTCTATCGAATCCGGAGTTCCTGAAGGAAGGCGCGGCGGTGGACGACTTCATGCGTCCCGACCGTATCGTGCTCGGTGTGGACGACGACAAAGCCGGCCAGATTGCCCGCGAGAAGATCAAGCGCCTCTACGCGCCGTTCAACCGCAATCACGATCGCACGCTTTATATGGACGTGCGTTCGGCTGAGTTCACGAAGTACGCGGCGAACGCCATGCTCGCCACGCGTATCTCGTTCATGAACGATCTGTCCAATCTCGCCGATGCCGTGGGTGCGGATATCGAAGCGGTGCGTCGCGGTATTGGTTCGGACCCGCGTATTGGCTATCACTTCCTGTATGCCGGCTGCGGCTACGGCGGTTCGTGTTTCCCGAAGGACGTACAGGCGTTGGCGCAGACGGCGCGTGAGAACGGGCATCGGTTGCGGATTCTCGAAGCCGTGGAAGAAGTGAACGATCTGCAAAAGGAAGTGCTTGTTGGCAAGATCACGAAGCGCATGGGCGAAGACTTGCGCGGCCGCACGTTTGCCGTGTGGGGTCTGGCGTTCAAGCCGAATACCGACGACATGCGCGAAGCGTCGAGCCGCCGGTTGATTGGCGCGCTGCTCGAACGCGGCGCGACGGTTCGCGCTTATGACCCCGTGGCGGTGGCGGAAAGCCGTCGCGTATTTGCGCTCGATCTCGCCGATAAACCCCAGCAACTCGAACGCCTGCATTTCGTCGATTCACAAAAGGACGCGTTGCCCGGCGCGGACGCCCTCGTGATCGTGACCGAGTGGAAGGAATTCAAGAGCCCGGACTTCGCGCATTTGAAGAGCGAGCTCAAAATGCCGGTCATTTTCGATGGCCGCAACCTGTACGAACCCGAAGCGATGGCGGAACTCGGCATCGACTATTTTGCAATAGGACGTCCCCATGTCGAACTCCCTGTCGCCTGACGCAGCGGTGCCCGCAGTCGCTACACACGCGCCCGTCCCACCGGTTCCGCGTGCGCGCATTGCGGCGGCACGTGTGCTGGTGGTCGGCGACGTGATGCTCGACCGCTACTGGTTCGGCGATGTGAACCGCATCTCCCCGGAAGCACCTGTGCCGGTCGTGCACGTTCAGCGCCAGGAAGACCGGCTTGGCGGCGCGGCCAACGTGGCGCGCAACGCAGCCGCGCTGGGCGCGCAGGCGGGCTTGCTGTGCGTGGTCGGTCACGATGAGCCGGGCGAACGCATCGTGACATTGCTGGGCGAGAGCCGGGTCACCGCGTTCCTTGAACGCGATCCCGAATTGCTCACCACCATCAAGTTGCGCGTGCTGTCGCGGCAGCAGCAATTGCTGCGAGTCGACTTCGAGAATTCGCCGACGCACGAAGTCCTGAGCGCATGCCTCGCCCGGTTCGAAACGCTCTTGCCGCAACATGATGTGATCCTGATGTCGGATTACGCGAAGGGCGGTCTGACGCATGTGACGCAAATGATCGCGGACGCGAAGCGGGCCGGCAAACCGGTGCTGGTTGACCCGAAAGGCGATGACTGGGATCGCTATCGCGGCGCCACGCTGATCACGCCGAACCGTGCGGAGTTGCGCGAAGTGGTCGGGCGCTGGAGCTCGGAAGAAGATTTGCTTGCACGTGTTACGGCGCTGCGCGAATCGCTTGATCTCGGTGCGTTGCTGCTGACGCGATCGGAGGAGGGCATGACGCTCTTCACCGCCGGCCAAGTGGTCCACACGCAGGCCGATGCGCGCGAAGTGTATGATGTTTCGGGTGCCGGCGACACAGTCATTGCAACCGTTGCAACTATGCTGGGTGCGGGTGTGCCGCTGGTCGACTGCATCGCTTATGCCAACCGGGCAGCAGGAATTGTCGTCGGGAAGCTGGGTACGGCGACCGTCGACTACAACGAACTTCTCGCCTGACTTAGCGGCTAAAACTACCATGACAATCATCGTTACCGGCGCGGCCGGGTTTATCGGCAGCAACATCGTCAAGGCGCTCAACGAGCGTGGCGAGCAACGTGTGATCGCCGTCGATAACCTCACGCGCGCCGACAAATTCAAGAACCTGGTCGATTGCGAAGTCGACGATTACCTCGACAAGACCGAATTCGTCACGCGCTTCAAGCGTGGTGATTTCGGCAAGGTCAAGGCTGTTTTCCATGAAGGCGCGTGTTCGGACACGATGGAAACCGACGGCCGCTACATGATGGAAAACAACTTCCGCTATAGCCGAGACGTGCTGGACACATGCCTGGAACAGGGCGTGCAATTCCTGTATGCATCGTCGGCGGCAGTGTATGGCGGATCGAGCGAATTCGTGGAGCGTCGCGACGTCGAAAAGCCGTTGAACGTGTACGGCTATTCGAAATTTCTCTTCGATCAGATCGTGCGTCAGATCCTGCCGAAAGCACGTACCCAGATTGCGGGTTTCCGCTATTTCAACGTGTATGGGCAGCGCGAGAATCACAAGGGACGTATGGCGTCTGTCGCGTTTCACAACTTCAACCAGTTCCGCGCCGAGGGCAAGGTCAAGCTGTTCGGCGAGTACAACGGCTATGGCGCGGGTGAGCAGACGCGTGATTTCGTGTCGGTGGAAGACGTGACGAAGGTCAATCTGCACTTCTTCGATCATCCGGAGACGTCGGGTATTTTCAACCTGGGTACGGGGCGCGCACAGCCGTTCAACGACATTGCGTCAACGGTGGTGAACTCGCTGCGGGCAATGGATGGCGAAGCGCCGTTGTCGCTGGCGGAGTTGGTGCAGCGTGGCTTGATCGAATACATCCCGTTCCCCGACGCGTTGCGCGGCAAGTACCAGTGCTTCACGCAGGCTAATCAGTCGAAGTTGCGCGAAGCCGGGTATGACGCACCGTTCCTGACGGTTCAGGAAGGTGTCGACAGATACGTGCGTTGGCTATTCGGTCAGCTATAAAAGCACTGGCCGTTTTCCTACACTGGGTCTCCCGGTCAGCGATCATCGCGGACCGGTTTTCAAGGGAGACTCACATGATCAAGAAACTTCTCGCGGCGTTCACGCTGGCTGTATCAATCGGTTCGGCGTTCGCCGCCGTGGATATCAACAACGCCAATTCCGACGCGTTACGCGGCATCAAGGGCATTGGGCCGGCCAAGGCGAAAGCCATTCTCGACGAGCGCGAAGCACACGGTCCGTTCAAGGACGCGGCCGAGTTGAGCAAACGCGTCAAGGGTATGGGCGGCAAGACGGTTGAGCGCTTGCAGGCTGAAGGGCTGACCATTGGACCAGGTGGGGCGCCAGTGGCGGTTACCGGTGCCAAGCCGGCTGCGGGCGCGGTTGTCGTCAAGAAGTAGCGCGGTGGTGGCGCATCGGTCGGCGCGCCGGTCGACCTGATGCGCCTTCGTTTGCCGGCAACCTGGAGCTTTCCAGAGCGCCGGCACCTCATCCCCTCCGTCCAATAGGGCCGCCCGGCACCCCGAAACCCTCTGGGCTACAATCAGTAGCTTATCGACCGCAGCAACCCCACGACCGCTATGGCTTACAAGACAATCGAAGACACCATTGGCAATACGCCGCTGGTGCAACTGGTCCGTATTCCGGACGACGAAATCCGCAGCCGTAACAACGTGATCCTCGGCAAGCTCGAGGGCAACAACCCGGCGGGTTCAGTGAAGGACCGTCCGGCACTCTCGATGATCAAGAAGGCGGAAGAGCGCGGCCGCATCAAGCCCGGCGACACCCTGATCGAATCGACAAGCGGCAACACCGGTATCGCACTCGCCATGGCCGCAGCCATTCGCGGCTACAAGATGGTGCTTCTCATGCCGGAAGACCTGTCGATCGAACGTCGCCAGAGCATGGCGGCCTACGGAGCGGAAATCGTACTTACGCCAGTCACTGGCGGCATGGAATACGCCCGCGATCTCGCTGAGCAAATGCAGCGCGATGGCAAAGGCATCATCCTCGATCAGTTCGCGAATCCGGATAATCCGCTCGCCCACTACGAGACAACCGGCCCGGAACTCTGGCGCGACACCGAAGGCCAGATCACGCATTTCGTGTCGGCTATGGGCACGACCGGCACCATCATGGGCGTGTCGCAATATCTGAAAGAACAGAACGCGAACATCGAGATCATTGGGGCCCAGCCGGAAGAAGGCTCGCGCATCCCCGGCATCCGCAAGTGGCCCGAAGCCTATCTGCCGAAAATCTTTGATCGAAGCCGCGTGGATCGTACGGAAAACGTCAGTCAGGCCGCATCAGAAGCCATGGCGCGGTGGCTGGCATCGGTGGAAGGCATTTTCTGCGGAATTTCCGCTGCCGGCGCGTGCGAAGTAGCGTTGCGTGTGGCGCGCCAGGTGGAGAACGCGACTATCGTGTTCGTCGTCTGTGATCGTGGTGACCGGTACTTATCGACGGGCGTGTTCCCGGCCTGAATCGGCTTGGTCATTCGCTAAGTCAGAGCACAAACAAAAGCCCGGCATCTACCGGGCTTTTTGCATAGTGCGCGAGACCAAATACGCCCTCCGGCTACGTCATTGCGATGCTGAAACGCCACCATTGCTCGCCGCCATCTGCGCCTTCACCGCTTCGCCAAGCTGATACACGGCGAGTGCATAGAAGAAGCTGCGGTTGTAACGCGTTAGCACGTAGAAGTTCTTCAGGCCAAGCGTGTATTCGGTTGGGCGGCCCGGCGTCGGCAAGTCGACGACCGTTACCGGCGTGCCCGCTTCCGCTTCGGAGTTGAGCCCCGGCTCGCTTATCAGCATGCCGGCTTTCGTGAGCTGCGCGAGCGACCAGTGCGGCTCGGGCTGACCATCGGCGGCGGCTTGCGCAATGCCTTGACTGCCTGTGTCGCCGGCAATTTTCCAGACCACCGGCCGTCCCGATTCCCAGCCGTGCTGCTTCAAATAGTTGGCGACACTGCCGATGGCATCGGCGGGACTGTTCCGCAAGTCGATGTGGCCGTTACCGTCGAAATCCACCGCGTACTGCACGATGCTGCTCGGCAGGAATTGCGGAATGCCGATTGCGCCCGTGTACGAACCGAGCACGGTGGTTGGATCGATTTGCTGGTCGTGCGTCCACACCAGCAGGTCTTCAAGATTCTTGCGGAACGTCGCTTGCCGTTCTGCGCGGTTCGGCGTGTTGGGATAATCGAAGGTGAGCGTGGTCAGCGCATCGAGTGCACGGAAGTTACCCATGTACTTGCCATAGATGGTCTCCACGCCAATGATCCCGACGATCGCTTCGGGCGGCACGCCGTACTGATCCGATGCACGTTGCAGGGCAGCCTGGTTCGCGCGCCAGAATTTGACGCCGGCGGCAATCCGCACCGGCTCTACGAAACGCCCCTGATACGCGCGCCAGTTCTTGGTGGCCGGCGTAGGCGAAGGCAGCACCAGTTTCACGGCCGTTGCCGAATAGCTCACGCGATTGAACAGGTCGTGCAAGGCGGCGGAATCGAAGTCGTAACGCGCAACAAGATCGTTAATGAACGCGTCCACATTGGGATTGTTCGCGTAGCGTTGCGGCACGATCTCTTCTTCGAACATCTGCCCTTGCGGCGTCGGCTGCTGGGGTTGCGATTGCGCGAATGACTGAGCGACTGCCTGACCTATACCGAATGTGCCAAGTGCGCAAACGAGGGCGGCGACTGAGGCGAGGCGCGCGGTTCGCGCCGAAAGAGGCAAGACGGTCGAAGCAAACTTGAAGTTCATAGTGTGCGTAATTGTGGCGGTGTAACGCGAGGCGCGCGGGAAATGCGCGCAGGGCATACGAGAGTCGGATCAGTATAACCGACGCGTTTTCGGGACCATCCCGAAAGCCTTCAGAGCGCGTGCGGACGCTCAAAAGCGGTGCCGCGCGGCTGCGTCATTTCCAGTGTGGTAACTTAACAAGAACCCGCGCGGTGCGGCGTTCGGCCGCTGACAGTCGGGCGGCAGGAAGGTGGCACCGCAACCGACAAAAACATCTGAACGATACGAGACACGCGGTACGGCTCGCCCGGCTGCGCAACCCATCATGGCTACCGGCTTTTATACCCACCCAGATTGCCTCCTTCACGACATGGGCCCGTGGCATCCCGAATGCCCCGCGCGCCTTCAGGCGATCGAGGATCAGTTGATCGCAAGTCGTATCGACACCTCGATCGAGCGTGAAGACGCGCCGCTCGCAAGCGAAGAGGATCTGGCGCGGGTTCATACGCAGGCGCATATCGATTTCGTGAAGGAGACGGCGCCGTCAGTCGGCCGCGCGGAGATTGATCCGGATACGCTGATGTCGCCGGGTTCTTATCATGCGGCGTTGCGCGCTGCAGGCGCCGCGGTCGCCGCTACGGATGCCGTTATCGCCGGCACCTACGAGAACGCATTTTGCAGCGTGCGGCCGCCTGGACATCACGCGGAACCGGCGCGTGCGATGGGCTTCTGCTTTTTCAACAACATCGCGATCGCGGCGCGTCACGCACTCGAAGTGCATGGGCTTGAGCGCGTGGCGATCATCGATTTCGATGTGCATCACGGTAATGGCACCGAAGCCGCGTTCTCGGGCGATCCGCGCGTGCTGATGTGCAGCTTTTTCCAGCACCCGTTCTATCCGTACAGCGGCGCCGATAACCACGCATCGAATATGGTCAACCTGCCCATGCCCGCGCGTACGAAAGGCATGGCTGTGCGCGAAGCCGTCGACATGATGTGGCTGCCGAGACTCGATGAATTCAAGCCGCAGATGATCTTCGTCTCCGCAGGTTTCGACGCGCATCGCGAGGACGATCTCGGCAACATGGGTCTTGTCGAGGACGACTATACGTGGCTCACCCAGCAGATCCGCGCGGTAGCGAAGCGGCATGCGAAGGGCAGGATAGTGAGCAGTCTGGAGGGCGGGTACAACCTGTCGGCGCTTGGGCGCAGCGTGGTCGCGCATGTGCGCGCGCTCGCCGATATTTAAGCTGCTGTTGCAAGGCAAGTCCCACGGCAAGTCCGAGTACCCTACATGCGCGAACGCTTAAGCTCGGCACGCACGAGCGTCCAATCGACCAACGCCTTGATCACCCGATCCCGGTCGAGGTCGCTGAGCGTCTCGTGATAGCTGCCTTCCAGTATCAGCAGGGTGGTATCCGTGGAACCGGTGTTCGCTTCGAATTCGCGGCTGCCGTCGGGGTTGGTGAGCGCGTCCTTCGTGCCGTGAAACACGAGAAGCGGCAAGTCGATAGACGTGCGTCGTGCAGCGATGCGGCGCATGGCGGCCACTATCTGCGCCGCCGTCCTGGCAGGTATGGGCCGATGATGCACCAGCGGATCCCGCCGGTTCGCCTCGACCACGCCGTGCGCACGGGATAACGTGGCCGGGTCGATGGTCAGCGCAGGAAATCGCGGCATCAGGCGGCTGATCAGGCCGCCGAGCTTGAGCTTCCAGCGCGGCGCGTCGGCCGGCGGTTTGAGCGCGGCGCTCGACAGGATCAGCCCGGCCAGTTTCCGGCCGCTTTCCGGCAGGCGCTCGGCCGCATAAAGCGCGGCGATGGCGCCACTCATGCTATGTCCCATCAGGAACAGCGGGATGTTGAGCGGCGCGGTGGTGTCCGCGGCGTTGAGGAGAGCATCGGTATCGAGCAGATAGTCGTCGAAGGAGTTGATCCACACACGCTCGCCCGGCGATTTGCCGTGGCCACGCAGATCCGTGGCAATCAGTTCGATGCCCGCCGCATTCAGGCGCAGCGCGAAGGCGTCGTAGCGGCGAGCATGTTCGGCCAGTCCGTGCACCAGCGCGATTCGCGCCAGCGGTGCGGGAAAGGCGGCGGCGGCTTGCCATCGATGAAGATGAAGGTCGATGCCATCGGCGGTGGCCGTGCTGCTGGTCGAATACGTGTTGTGCGGGGTTGTTTGCATGGCCTGTCGGCAAAAATCGGAATTCCGCAGATGATAGTCCCGATGCGCCTGGCCGGTCCGCGCTGCTTCTAGAGCGCATCCCCGATTGTCATCGATGCCATTTTATGCGTAAAATAGAACGACCGTGCTGTAAAAAATAAGCATCTACTGATTGTGCAAAGCCTGACGGACTGCTCGCGAGTCTGCCGTAAGCAATCGGCGGCGAGAGTCACTCGTTATAATGGGCTTGGGATGATGTATTCGTAACTTAGGAGCGTGTGCATGAAAATCTTGGTGCCAGTCAAACGCGTGGTCGACTACAACGTGAAAGTCCGGGTCAAGCCGGATGGCAGCGCAGTGGACATCGCGAACGTGAAGATGTCGATGAATCCGTTCGACGAAATCGCCGTGGAAGAAGCCGTGCGTCTGCGCGAAGCGGGCGTGGCGACGGAAGTGATCGCTGTGTCGTGCGGCGTGACGCAATGTCAGGAAACGCTGCGTACCGCGTTGGCGATTGGTGCTGATCGCGCGATCCTGGTCGAATCGACTGAGGAATTGCAGCCGTTGGCAGTCGCGAAGATTTTGAAGGCGCTGGTCGATAAAGAGCAGCCGCAACTGATCATCCTTGGCAAGCAAGCCATTGACGATGACTCGAATCAAACCGGTCAGATGCTCGCCGCATTGGCCGGTTTGCCGCAAGCGACGTTCGCCTCCAAGGTGACGGTCGCCGATGGCAAAGCTACGGTGTCGCGCGAAGTCGATGGCGGTTCGGAAACGCTATCGCTGACGTTGCCGGCGGTGGTGACCACAGACTTGCGCCTGAACGAGCCGCGTTACGTGACGTTGCCCAACATCATGAAGGCCAAGAAGAAGCCGATGGAAACGTTGAAGCCGGCAGATCTCGGTGTCGATGTCACGCCCCGCCTGAAGACGCTCAAAGTGGCTGAGCCGCCACAGCGTTCCGCAGGCGTGAAGGTGCCGGACGTGAAGACGCTGGTCGAGAAGTTGAAGACCGAAGCCAAGGTTCTGTGAGGGAGTTTCCAAAGTGACTATTCTTGTAATTGCAGAACACGACAACGCGTCTGTCAAATCGGCGACGTTGAACACCATCGCGGCGGCCCAGAAGATTGGTGGCGATATCCACGTGCTGATCGCGGGCTCGAACGCGCAAGCAGCGGCCGATGCCGCAGCGAAGATTGCGGGCGTAGCAAAGGTGTTGCTCGCCGATGCACCGCAACTCGCCGATGGGCTGGCCGAGAATATCGACGGAACGGTGGTCCTGATCGCGAAGAACTATTCGCACATCCTGGCGCCCGCGACCCCGTACGGCAAGAACATCGCGCCGCGTATTGCAGCGCATCTGGATGTCGCGCAGATCAGTGACATCACGGCAGTGGATTCGCCGGATACCTTCGAGCGTCCCATCTATGCAGGCAACGCGATCGCCACGGTTCAATCGAGCGATGCGATCAAGGTCATCACCGTGCGTACCACGGGTTTCGACCCGGTCGCAGCAGAAGGCGGCAGTGCATCGGTGGAAAAGATCGAAGCCTCGGCCGACACTGGCATCTCGAAGTTCGTGAGCCGCGAGCTGACGAAGCTGGACCGGCCGGAGCTGACGTCGGCGAAGATCATTGTGTCGGGTGGACGGGGTTTGGGCAGCGGCGAGAACTACACGAAAGTGCTCGAACCGCTGGCGGACAAACTCGGCGCGGCGCTGGGCGCATCGCGTGCGGCAGTCGATGCAGGGTTCGTGCCGAACGACTATCAAGTCGGCCAAACCGGCAAGATCGTGGCGCCTAACTTGTATGTTGCAGTCGGTATTTCGGGCGCGATCCAGCACTTGGCCGGGATGAAAGACAGCAAGGTCATCGTCGCGATCAACAAGGACGCGGAAGCGCCAATCTTCGGCGTCGCGGACTACGGACTTGTGGGTGATTTGTTCACGGTCGTGCCGGACCTCGTGAAAGAACTTGGCTGATCATTCTTAAGGCCACTGGCTAGAAAGAAAGCAACATCGAAAAAAGGGGCGACATACGTGCGCCCCTTTTCACATCTGTTGGGGGAGACAAGACATGAGCTATAGAGCGCCAGTCAAGGACATGCTGTTCGTGATGAAGGAACTAGCCGATATAGAAAGCATCGCGGCGTTGCCAGGTTTCGAAGACGCCAGTCTCGACACCGCGCAGGCCGTACTCGAAGAAGCCGCGCGCTTTAACAACGAAGTCGTCGCGCCGTTGAACTTCGAAGGCGACAAGAACCCGAGCTTTTGGAAGAACGGCGAGGTCACGACCACGCCCGGTTTCAAAGAGGCTTTCCGCCAGTTCGGTGAGGGCGGCTGGCAGGGCGTGCTGCATCCGGTCGAGTACGAAGGCCAGGGGCTGCCCAAGCTGATCGCGACCCCCTGCATCGAGATGCTGAACGCGGCGAATTTGTCGTTCGCATTGTGCCCGCTGCTCACCGATGGCGCTATCGAAGCGCTGCTGACCGCCGGGACCGAGGAGCAAAAGCAGTTGTTCGTGCCGAAGCTGATTTCGGGCGAATGGACCGGCACGATGAACCTCACGGAGCCGCAAGCCGGTTCCGATCTTGCGCTGGTCCGCACGCGCGCCGAGCCGCAGGGCGATGGCACGTTCAAGATCTTCGGCACGAAGATTTTTATCACCTACGGCGAGCACGATATGGCGAAGAATATCGTCCATCTCGTGCTGGCGCGCACGCCCAACGCGCCCGACGGCGTGAAGGGCATCTCGCTCTTCCTGGTGCCGAAGTTCATCACCGATAAAAACGGCACGCTCGGCGCTCGCAATGACGTGCATTGCGTATCGATCGAACACAAGCTCGGGATCAAGGCGAGTCCGACAGCCGTGCTGCAATTCGGCGATCACGGCGGCGCTATTGGCGAGTTGATTGGCGAGGAAAATCGCGGGTTGGAGTACATGTTCATCATGATGAACGCGGCGCGCTTCGCGGTCGGACTGCAGGGCGTGGCTGTGTCGGAGCGGGCGTATCAGAAGGCCGTCGCGTTTGCGAAGGATCGCGTGCAAAGCCGGCCGGTCGATGGCTCCGCCAAACAGCCGGTGTCGATCATTCATCACCCCGACGTGCGCCGCATGCTTTTGACCATGCGCGCGCTGACGGAAGCGTCGCGCTCGCTCGCTTATGTAGCGGCGGCGCATTGCGATCTAGCGCATCACCACGCTGATGAAGCTGCGCGGGCCAGCCATCAGGCGATCTACGAGTTTCTTGTGCCGATCGTGAAGGGCTGGAGCACGGAGCTTTCCATCGATGTCGCGAGCCTCGGCGTGCAGGTCCACGGCGGCATGGGGTTCATCGAGGAAACGGGCGCGGCGCAGTATTACCGCGATGCCCGCATTCTCACCATCTACGAAGGCACGACCGCCATTCAGGCCAACGACCTGATCGGCCGCAAGACCGTGCGTGACGGTGGCGCGACCGCGCAGGCGATTCTTGCGCAGATGGATCAGACCATCGCGCAGCTAGCCGGACGTGAAGGGCAGGCGTTCACGTCGATGCATCGATATTTGAGCGCGGGAAGCTTGGCGTTGGCGCGGGTCTTCGAGTTCATGGTGGCCAAGGTGAAAAGCGATCCGAACGCGGTTTTTGCCGGCAGCGTTCCGTATCTGAAGCTGGCCGGCATTGTGTTGGGCGGATGGCAAATGGCGCGGGCGCTGTTGGTGGCGTCGGACAAGCGTAGTGAAGATGAAGCGTTTCATGGCGCCAAGATCGCGACGGCCCAGTTTTTCGCGGAGCATATTTTGTCGCAAGCGCCGGGCATCGAAGCATCGATCGTCAGTGGCAACGGGCAAGAAGGGTATCTCGCGCTGAGCGAGGATCAGTTTTGATTTGCTTGGGTTAGGCGGGGCTACGAAAATGCGGCCCCGGCTACGTGAGCATGCGCGTAAGGCGCAACCAGCATTCTCACCGTCTAGTCGGGGCGCAAATTTCCCTCAACACCGGGGCGACACGGGAGGACTGTTGTTCACACACGTTTTTGCCGTGTTCACGTAGCGGCACAAGCGTTCGCGCCGAACCGCAACAGCACTCGAAGTGGTGTAGGATTAAATCCTATTCGCTTCGCCGGAGTATTCAATATGCGTTCCACTCAACAATTCAGCATCACGCTGCCGAACGAACTGGCTGAACTGGTCCGCGCCAAGGTTGAGAGCGGCGAATACGCGACTGATAGCGAGGTTATCCGCGACGGTTTGCGTACCCTGGCTGCCCGCGACCGCGTTGTGGAGTCTTGGCTGCGTGACGAGGTCGGTCCGGCATATGACGCGCTCAAGGCAGATCCTTCGCGCGCGTTGACGGTTGACCAAGTGCGGGCGGCCCTAGTGGCCAAACGAAAGGCAAGGGACTAATAGCCAGATGGCGACATTCGGCATCAAGTTCGCCCCGGAGGCATTGGAGCAGCTCGAGAGCCTTGAGCAGTACATCGCAGAAGTGGCATCTTCGACTGTGGCGGCGGGCTATATCGACGCTATCGTGTCTTATTGCGAAAGTTTGCAGCGCTTCCCGAATCGAGGCATTCAACGCGGCGATATACGGCCTGGCTTGCGCATTACAAATTATCGCGGCCGTACGGTCATTGCTTTCGCCGTACAAGAGGAACAGGCGACCATTCTTGGTGTGTTCTATGGCGGCCAGGACTATGAGACTGCGCTGGCAGGTTAGGCAGTTTAAGAACGCAAACGAGCAGAACCCGTGAATGCGCTGCGGCGTAATGCCACCAAGGCACCCAGGCAAGGGCCCACTCTTTTCTTTGCTCGCATTGTGGGGGCCATCAAAGAAAAACACCCCAAAGGTCGGATCGATGTCCAACTTTTGGGGTGCGTTCACCCGGCTTTCGCCGGGACGGCATCGCACCGAAGCGTGCGCTCGCCGCTACCCCTGAAATTTCAAATCAAGCACGCGCATACGACGGCCGCGTGCTCGTACGCGTTTCGCCGAGATACCGGTGTACTGACAAATCGTCGGACTGGATCGCCGGTTGCTTGCCCGACATCAGGTCGGCGAGCATCTGGCCCGAGCCGCACGACATGGTCCAACCCAGCGTGCCGTGACCCGTATTGAGGAAGAGGTTCGGCAGCGGCGTACGGCCAACGATCGGCGTGCCGTCCGGCGTCATCGGACGCAAGCCGGTCCAGAACGATGCCTTCGCGGTGTCTCCACCACCAGGGAACAGGTCGTTCACGCACATTTCCAGCGTTTCGCGACGCGCCTGGCTCAGCGATTTGTCGAAGCCAACAATCTCCGCCATTCCGCCGACGCGAATCCGGTCATCGAAACGGGTGATCGCGATCTTGTACGTTTCGTCGAGCACGGTAGAAACCGGCGCGGCGCTTTCGTTCGCGATGGGCGCCGTGATCGAATAACCTTTCAGCGGATACACGGGGATATCGACGAGACTGCCCAGCAGTTTCGTGGAGTACGAACCGAGCGCAACAACGTATGAATCACCGCGAATGGTCTCGCCGCCGCACTGCACGCCCGCGATCCGGCCGCCGCTTACCGCGAGCGCGTCGATTGGCGTGTTGTAGCGGAACTTCACGCCCAACTGTTCGGCCATGGCGGCAAGGCGCGTAGTGAATTTCTGGCAATCGCCGGTTTCGTCGTTCGGCAGGCGCAAACCGCCGGTCAGCTTGTGCGAAACGGCGGCAAGCGCCGGTTCCGCGTTTTGCAACTCAGCCGGCGTAAGCAGTTCGAACGGCACGTTTGCATCGCGTAACACGGCGATGTCCTTCGCGGCGCCATCGAGTTGCTGCTGGGTCCGGAAAACCTGCAGCGTGCCGCCGGTGCGGCCTTCGTAATTGATGCCGGTGTCCGCGCGCAGCGCCTGCAGGCAATCGCGGCTGTATTCGGCCAGCCGCACCATGCGACCCTTGTTGACCGAATAGCGTGCCTGCGTGCAGTTCTGCAGCATCTGCCACATCCACTTCAATTGAAACGACGTTCCGTCCAGACGGATAGCGAGCGGCGCGTGTTTCTCGAACATCCATTTGATCGCTTTGAGTGGCACGCCCGGCGCGGCCCACGGCGATGCGTAACCCGGCGAGATCTGACCCGCGTTCGCAAAACTCGTTTCGAGCGCCGGTCCGGCTTCACGGTCGATGACCGTCACTTCGTGCCCCGCGCGCGCCAGATAGTAGGCGCTCGTGACACCGACAACACCGCTTCCCAGAATTACGACTCGCATGCCTTGCTCCGTGCAAAGTGTGTCCGCCGGTCAATTGCTTCGTTTCGACTGAAGCCATGTGAGTAGCGGGTTACATAGTGGTATCGACTATAGTATTGATGTCGAGGCAGTTTTTGTTATTGTATTTATTCAGTTTTCAGTGGAAAGCAATGAGAACGCAGCGAAATTCAGTACGAGAACTCGATAAGATCGATCGCCGCATCCTGAAGATCCTCCAACAGGACGGACGTATCGCGATGAAAGACCTGGCCGAGCAGGTCGGGCTCTCGGTGACGCCGTGTATCGAACGCGTCAAACGCATGGAGCGTGATCAGGTGATCGCGGGGTATTACGCGAGGGTGAATCCGCATCAGTTGGGTGCTTCGCTGCTGGTGTTCGTCGAGATCACCCTTGACCACAAAAGCGGCAACATGTTCGAGCAGTTCCGGCGCGAAGTGCAGCGCATTCCCGAGGTGCTGGAATGCCATCTCGTTTCCGGTGATTTCGACTACCTGATCAAGGCGCGTATTGGTGAAATGGCCGATTACCGCAAGCTGCTCGGCGACATCCTGCTGCAACTGCCGGGCGCCGTGCAGTCGAAAAGTTATGTGGTGATGGAGGAAATCAAGGAAACGCTGACTATCGCCGTCGACGCCTGAAATGAGCTTGCGGTCGGGGTAATTTACTGTATATTTATACAGTACTTTCCTGCTTTCATTTCCCCGGCCATGGCTTCTCACGACCACGAATATCCTGTTGCTCCTCCCGCGCCGCTCAAGGGCCGAGGGGCGGTCACGAACATGCAGGGTCGTTACGAGAAGGACGAGCGCGAGCGTGTCGATGACGGCTGGACGCATGTCAGCGAGGAAGGGGAAACGGATGACGCACCGGTCCTGCGGACGCAAGTATTCGAGGAACGCGCGAAGAGCATTCTGACGCGCAATTCGTCACCGGATATCCCGTTCGGGGTGTCGCTGAATCCGTACCGAGGCTGCGAGCACGGTTGTATCTATTGCTTCGCGCGGCCTACGCACAGTTATCTGGGGTTATCGCCGGGACTGGATTTCGAAAGCCGGATCTACGCCAAGATCAACGCCGGCGAATTGCTCGAGCGGGAATTGGATAAACCGTCCTATCAACCGGAGCCCATCGCGCTGGGCGTGATTACTGACGCGTATCAGCCCGTCGAACGGAATTTGCGGATCACGCGGCGGGTGATCGAGATCCTGAGCGAGCGAGGGCATCCGTTCGCGGCCATCACGAAGTCGTCGCTGATCGAGCGGGATATCGACCTGCTTGCACCCATGGCGCAGAAGGGTCAGGTCATGGCCGCCATCACCATCACCACGCTCGATGCCGGCATCGCTCGAACGCTCGAACCGCGTGCTGCCACGCCTTCAAGAAGGCTGCGCACTATCCGGGCGCTGACCGAGGCGGGCATTCCGGTAGGTGTCAGCGTCGCGCCCATGATCCCATTCGTCACGGAACCGGACATGGAACGGGTGCTGGAAGCCTGCGCAGAAGCGGGCGCGACAAGTGCGAGTTACATCGTTTTGCGCTTGCCGTGGGAGGTGGCGCCGCTGTTCAAAGACTGGCTCGCGGCACATTTCCCGGATCGGGCGGAGCGTGTGATGGGGCGTGTGCGCGATATGCGCGGCGGCAAGGACTACGACTCGGATTTCTCCAAGCGGATGAAAGGCGAAGGTTTATGGGCTGACATGCTCAAGCAGCGTTTTCATAACGCCGCGAAGCGGCTTGGCCTGAATCAACGGCGGCGCGGAATTCTGGATATGTCGGAATTTCGGCACGTTGAGAAGCCGGTGGGTCGAAACCCACGTGCAGTCGAGGACGGTGCGCAGATGAAATTGTTTTGAAGCGGCGTCTTAGCGGCTGTCGGGCAGAGCCGCTACGACCTTCGCGCGTTATCGCGACATTTACTGCGACAACTCTTTAGCGGCTTGAACCTGCCCTTCGAAGTAAGTCTGGAATGTAACGGCAAGACCTGCCATTAGCAGGAACGCGCCGAACAACAAGGAAAAGATCACGACGAAAATGACTGTCCAGCCGGATTCGCTATGTTGGCCGGTTTGCGCATTGAACTGAGCGTCCCATTTTTCGTCGGGGCGCAAACCGTAGACGATCGCCGACAGGAAAGCCGCCAGCAATGAAATGGCGCCGGGCACGACCAGGAACCAGCCGAGAATCGAAGCCCGATCCGTTGCCGTGAGCAGCATGTAACCGGCCGCGCCCAGCAGGATGCCGGCGATGTGCGCCCAGCCGAATTTGTCGCGCAGACCATACAAATAAAAGCGGTGCGCGCCAATACTGCCGAAGAAGAAGGCGAGCGCGGCGGTCAGCGTTTTCGAGCGGAAACGCCCGTTCGACGTTGGTTTCGATGGGTGCGTGGCAGTGGACGGCGAGTTGTTCATCGGGAAACGAAAAGAAAA
>NZ_LMUF01000044.1:68255-78933 GCF_009766085.1 Burkholderia sp. S171
CGGGCGCTCACGCGGCTAAAGGGCTCACAGTGCCCGGCGACGGGCTCGCGGCGATGTCGCAGCCAGATCACGGCAGCGTCAAGGTTGCGCGTACGTGATCCGGTAGATTGCACCCGCATAGTCGTCGCTGACGAGAAGCGAGCCGTCGGGCATGGGCAGGACATCGGCGGGACGGCCCCAGACTTGTTCTTTTTGACGAAGCCAGCCTTGGGCGAACGGCTCCATGCGCGGTTTCTCGCCATTCGCGCCCACCACGATCCTGACTACGCGATACCCCACCTTCGTGCTGCGGTTCCAAGACCCGTGTTCCGCGATGAATACGTTGTTCTTATAGTCGGCCGGGAACATCGTGCCTGTATAGAAGCGCATGCCGAGCGACGCCACGTGCGCGCCCAATTTGACCACGGGCGGCGTGAACGCGGAGCACGGATGGCCGGCGCCGAATTCAGGGTCCGCTACGTCGCCGCCGTGGCAGTAGGGGAAGCCGAAGTCCATGCCGGCCTTCGGCGCGTGATTGAGTTTGTCGTCGGGGATATCGTCGCCGAGCATGTCGCGGCCGTTGTCAGTGAACCAAAGTTCTTTCGTCCGCGGATCCCAGTCGAAACCCACCGTGTTGCGCACGCCATTCGCAAACACTTCGTAGTCGGTGCCGTCCGGGTTCATTCGGGCAATCAGCGCGTACCGTTTGCGATCCGGATTGCAAATGTTGCACGGCGCGCCGGTTGGCACATATAGCTTGCCATCCGGGCCGAACGCGATGAATTTCCAGCCGTGATGCCGGTCGGAAGGCAGTTTGTCAGTGATCACTACCGGCTTGGGCGGTGCATCGAGGTGATTGTCTATGTCGTCGAAGCGCAGGATGCGGGAGATCGCGGAGACGTAGAGCGCGCCGTTGCGGAACGTAACGCCAGCGGGTTCCTCCAGACCTGACGCGATCACGTGTTTCGCTGTCACGCGTCCGTCTTTTAACTCGAGCGCGTAGACATGGCCGTCGAGGCTCCCGGCGTAAAGTACCCCTTTAGGCGATAAAACCATGGCGCGGGCGCTCGGGACGTCATCGGAGAGAACAGCGATGCTGAAGCCCGGCGGGAGCTTGATCTCGTCCACCGGCAGCGCCGCATGGGCGCTGCCGGTGATGAACGCGCCTGCCGCCACGATCAAAAAATTCATCAGTACATTCGCAGCTGAAAGGGCGGAGCACGCCAGGGTTCGGGCGACATGGCGCGCGACACCGCTAGCTCGCCACGAGTCGCCACCAAAGAAACCTTCACCGATAAAAGTCATGAGCGAGTTCAAACCTGTCTCCCCAAAATGACACTTCACGCTGCACCGCGAAGTCTCGAAAAACCTGCTTTGCGCCGCGTCAGGGCGGGCGACGGCCGGCCGAATGACAGGCCGCAGGCGACGTTCCATCTTGATTAATCGACGCAAGTGTTTGTTAAGGCTCCGTTTTGCCGCTATAATCGCGTGTTTTGGTAGTTCCGAACCCCGGTTTTCAAGGATTTCAGCATGGTTATCATCCGCTTGGCTCGTGGCGGCTCCAAGAAGCGCCCGTTTTACAACATCGTTGCAACTGATTCGCGTAGCCGCCGTGATGGCCGCTTCATTGAGCGCGTGGGGTTTTACAACCCGGTCGCGACCAAAGGCGAAGCATTGCGTATCGCTCAAGATCGCCTGACGTACTGGCAAGACAACGGCGCGCAAATGTCGCCGACGGTTGCTCGTCTGGTCAAGCAATCGCAACAAGCTCAGCCGGCTGCTTAAGTGCGCTTGCTGCAGTCGATCGTTCGGGTACACGTGATCCGATCGATTCTTGCTGCCGAGGTTCGCGGGAGGTTGGCTCATGTCATCGCGTGATTCTGCTTCAGACCCAGGTTTGACAGCCGCGCGTGGCGAAAAGCCTGAGCAAAACGAGGCCACGTTTGGCGCGTTTGTCCGTAAACCGGCAGCGCGTCGCGTGGCTCTCGACGCTTCAGATGGCGCAGGATCGATCGAACCCGTAGAAAGTTTGCCCGATGACGCCATTGAAGTGGGCGCGATCGTCGACGCTTACGGACTGAAGGGCTGGGTCAAGATTGCGCCGCACGCTCATGCGGGTCATGGCGGCGACGCAATGCTCGCGGCAAAGCGTTGGTGGCTGGTCAAGGGAAACGAGCGCAAGGTGGTCCGGTGCCTGCAGTCCAAAGTGCATAGCGACACAGTCGTTGCGCACTTTGCGGGCAGCGATGACCGCGAGACGGCGTACGCGTTGCGTGGTCACAGTATCCATGTGTTGCGCAGCGACTTCCCGAAGCTGACTGGTAATGACGAATTCTACTGGGTCGATCTGATCGGCCTCGATGTCGTGAATGACGCGGACGTGGCTTTAGGCCAGGTCGCGAGCATGATCGACAACGGCGCGCATTCCATTATGCGCGTGGAATTTCCGACTACGGGCAAGGACGGTTCGCTTGCAACTGGCGAACGGCTCATTCCGTTCGTCGGGGTATATGTCAAAACAGTGGATCTGGCGGCGCGCAGGATTGTTGTCGACTGGGACGCTGACTATTGATCCATAGATCACTGCAAGGAGAGAGCGATGCAGTTTGACGTCGTGACGCTCTTTCCCGAGATGTTTCGCGCGCTGACCGATTGGGGTATTACGAGTCGGGCAGTGAAGCAGGAGCGGTTTGGTCTGCGCACGTGGAATCCTCGCGATTTCACCACGGACAATTATCGAACCATCGATGATCGTCCGTACGGCGGCGGCCCCGGCATGGTCATGCTGGCACGTCCGCTGGAAGACGCGATTTCGGCCGCGAAAGCGGCGCAGGCGGAGCAGGGCATTAGCGCTTCGCGTGTGGTGATGATGTCCCCACAAGGCAAAACGCTGAACCATGAGCGCGTGATGCAATTCGCTCAGGAACCGGGTCTCGTCGTGCTGTGCGGCCGTTACGAAGCCATCGACCAACGCCTGATTGATCGCGTGGTCGACGAAGAAGTGAGTCTCGGCGACTTCGTGTTGTCGGGCGGCGAATTGCCGGCCATGGCGCTCATGGACGCAGTCGTGCGCCAGCTACCCGGCGTGCTGAATGACTCGCAGTCGGCTGTGCAGGACAGTTTCGTCGATGTGCTGCTCGATTGTCCGCACTACACTCGCCCGGAAGAATACGGCGGTGTGCGGGTTCCGGATGTGCTGCTTGGCGGCCATCACAAGGAAATCGAGGCGTGGCGCCGGCGTGAGGCGCTCAAGAATACGCAGGAAAAGCGGCCCGATCTGATCGAGCGGGCGCGCAAGGCTAAAATGTTGAGCCGTGTCGATGAGACATGGCTCGCAAGTCTCGCCAAGGAACGATCGAAAGCGCAGTAGGCTTTCGAAGGCGAATACGAGGCGAGACGAAAGGGTGGTGCCAGGCTTGTGAATTCAAGCGGGCGCCAGATGTGAACCCATCCTCTACCGGGGCCACTAATATGGCAAACAACTCCGGCAAGATGGCTCCAGGAGTCAGTAATGAATCTGATTGAACAATTAGAGCAGGAAGAAATCGCGCGCGCACTCGGCGAGAAGACCATCCCTGTATTCGCCCCCGGCGATACGGTGATCGTTAGCGTCAACGTAGTTGAAGGTACGCGCAAGCGTGTCCAGGCTTACGAAGGCGTGGTGATCTCGAAGCGCAACCGTGGTTTGAACTCGAATTTCATCGTCCGCAAGATTTCGTCGGGCGAAGGCGTCGAGCGTACGTTCCAGACGTACTCGCCAATCTTGGCGAGCATTGTCGTGAAGCGTCGCGGTGACGTGCGTCGTGCGAAGCTGTACTACTTGCGCGATCGTTCGGGCAAGTCGGCTCGGATCAAGGAAAAGCTCGTGTTGAAAGACCGCAGCGCTTCCAAGGCGCAGTAACTGCACCTGAGCTGTACCGGAAAAAAGCACCTTCGCAGGTGCTTTTTTCTTTGGTGTGGTCAAATCGTGTCTTGCGCTTAATGCGAGTCTTATTTGCGCCCTGACTGCAACGCTTTTTCAGAACCCGAATCAGAACCAAACCTAGACCTACCTAAGAACTAAAAGCCCCTCGTGTCTCCGACCAAGCTGTCGACTCCCCGAATCCTCGAGCCTGAGATCTTGCCGATCGAATCGACCGGCGCAGACCTGCCGCCTGTGCGCGGCGAACTCCTGACGCCGGCCGGACTGCGCGCGCGCTTCAAGCAAACACTCGACTGGACCCCGGACGCGCGCGACGACAGGATCAAGGCGCTGGGTGGCGATCCACGGGTGGCATCGGTGCTGATTGCGCTGGTTTTGCGCGAGACTGGCTTGACCGTACTGCTCACGCAGCGCGCGGACCACCTTTCGGATCACGCGGGGCAGATCAGCTTTCCGGGCGGACGCAGGGAGCCGGAGGACCTTGATGCCGCTGCGACCGCCCTTCGCGAAGCGCAGGAGGAAGTGGGCCTCGCGGCGAAGCACGTGGAAGTGCTTGGTGAGTTGCCCGAGTATCTGACAGGCACGGGTTTTCGCGTCACGCCGGTCGTGGCGCTCGTGCATCCCCCGTTCGAACTGCAGGCCGATACACTCGAAGTCGCCGATATCTTCGAAGTCCCGCTCGCATTTCTCATGAACCCGGCCAATCACCAGGTCCGCGTGTTTCGTTGGGAAGACGGCGAACGTCGTTTTTTTGCGATGCCTTTTTCGCCTGCCGAGAATGTGGCTCCGTATTTCATCTGGGGTGCAACGGCGGGTATGTTACGCAATTTCTATCGCTTCCTCGCGGCTTGACGCCTAACGTGCAGAGCCTTGGCTAGCCATGCAGCCGATGTGTCCCTCTGGCGCGGACGGTGCTGTGCTATCTTTACAAGAAATTCGTAAAACTCGAATGTCTCGGCGCATCGCATGACTTTTTTCTCCGTATTGCTGGCTCTCATCATTGAGCAGTTGCGCGCGCTCTCGCCGCAGAACCCCATTTCGGCGTTGCTTCAGTACCATGCGGAATCCGCTGCACGCGGCTTCGATGCCGGCAAGCAGCGGCACGGCGTGCTCGCCTGGCTCGTGGTCGTGGTGCCATGGACGTTAGCCGTCGGGCTTGTCTATTACGTGCTCTATCGAATCAACTTCGCGCTGGCGTTCCTGTGGAACGTGGTGATCGTGTATTTCACGTTGGGCTTCCGGCAGTTCAGCCACTATTTCACCGATATCCATCTCGCCCTGAACAACGACGACGTGCCGCGGGCTCGCGAGGTTCTCAATGAATGGACCGGAATTGATACGCTTGATATGCCCGTCAGCGAGATCGTCCGGCACACATTGGTTCATGCAGTTGTGGCGTCGCATCGGCACGTGTTTGGCGTGTTCTTCTGGTTCTTGATTCCGATCGGACCGGCGGGCGCGGTGTTTTATCGCATCGCGGAGTATCTGGCGAGGTCGTGGGTCCAGCCGACCGACGAACGCACGCCGGCGTTTTCCACCTTCGCGCAAAGGGCGTTCTTTTTCATCGACTGGGTGCCGGCGCGGTTGACTGCGCTTGGCTTCGCCATTGTCGGGAATTTCGAGGACGCTATTTATGCCTGGCGCAACCACGCTCGGCAATGGCCCGATGCCAACGAAGGGGTTCTGCTCGCGGCCGGAAGCGGGGCGCTGGGCGCACGTCTGGCGGGGCCGTTGGCGGAGCCGCTGAGCGTCGACGCGTTGGCGGTTGGCGATGCAAGCCCGCTGCCCGTCGGCGATGATTGCACGCCGCGGACGCTTCAGTCCGCAGTGGGTCTCGTCTGGCGTGCCGTGATTCTCTGGATGCTGCTGCTGCTCATGCTCAGCATTGCGGTGTGGCTGGCCTGAAGGCATCAAGCCGCGCTCAAGCCCAACCGACAGCCCAACCTACGGGCCCTTACTCGTCGTTCAACGGGTCCCGCTCAGTCCCGCATTGCCAGCACACGGTGAATTGCGCTTCCAGTGGCTCACCGCATTGCTGGCAGCGCCATCCCCGGGCGTTGGTTGCCGGGCCGCTTCGGGCGCGGTCCAGGATGCCTGTGGCCAATACCTCGTCGCGATCATCCAGTATCCATATTTCCGGCGCGCATTGCTCCGCCGGAATCTCGCCCATCGCGCCGCTCAAATAACGGTTGTGCATCTCGCACGCTATCCCCGCCGTCACCAGCACATTCACCCAGTGATGCGCTGTAATCAGATTCGGAGCCCGCGTCAGTTTCTTCATCCCGTCGCAATCTGTTTTAGCGGTCTATTTAGATGCAGTTGCCGACGGTCGATGAAATCATCGAACAATCTGGCTGGCTTCATGCACTAGTTGCGCATACAACTGATGTCGCGCCGGCCTGATCTTGCCTTCCGCCATGGCTTCTAGAATCGCGCAGCCCGGTTCATGCAGATGCCGGCAGTTGTAGAAGCGGCACTTGCCGAGGAACGGCTGGAAGTCCGCGAACGAGCGCTCCAGTTGTCCCTCCGACAAGTGATGCAGTCCAAACTCCTGGAACCCTGGCGAGTCGATCAGCGATCCTCCCCCCGGCAGCGGATACAGCCGAGTGAACGTGGTCGTATGCCGGCCGCTGTTCAACGCCTTCGATATCTCCCGCGTCGCGACTTCGGCGTTCGGCACCAGGATGTTCACCAGCGTCGATTTGCCCATGCCCGATTGACCGAGCAGTAGCGTGGCGCGATCGGCCAGACGCGCATCGAGTTCTTCATGCACGCGCTCAGGCGCCGCTTTCGCCGATAACTCCACCACCGTGTACCCAAGCTCCCGGTACAGCGCCAGCCGCTTGCGCGCGACTGCGAGCGGCCCTTCCATATCGATCTTGTTCAGCACGATCAACGGCTCGAGCCCGTGCGCTTCGGCGGCGATCAACGCGCGCCCAAGCAAGTCCTCGCTGAAATGCGGCTCCGTGCCGAGCACGATCATCAACTGGTCGAGGTTGGCGGCGAAGAGCTTCGACTTGAACTGGTCGGATCGATACAGCAGGTTGCGCCGCTCGCCGATCTCGACGATCACCCCCTGATCCGCCGATGACTGCTCGTAACTCACGCGGTCACCCACCGCTATCTCGCTGCGCTTGCCGCGCGGGAAGCATTGGAGCATGGCGCTGCCGTCGGCGGGGGCGACCAGATAATGCCGCCCGTGCGCGGCAATGACCTTTCCTTCGATGCGCGCGTTTGTCGCTTTCTTCGCGTTACCCGGCCTCATGCGGCGAACTGCATCAAGCGCTCGATGCGCTGCGATGCAGGCGGATGCGATGCGTAAAACGCGGAGTAGAGCGGGTCGGGCGTGAGGGTGGACGCATTGTCCTCGTATAGCTTGACCAGCGCATTGACGAGGTCGCGCGGATCGGTCTGGCTTGCAGCGAACGCATCGGCTTCGAATTCATGTTTCCGTGAGCTCAGGCTGCCCAGCGGCGTCACGAAGAACATGAAGACGGGCAACGCCAGCATGAAGAGCACGAGCGCGAGGCCATTGTTGTTACCCAGCAGCGATGGCCGCACGCCAAGTCCTTCGTAGAACCATATGCATTGGGCCAGCCAGCCGAGCAGCGCAAGCATCGCGAGGCTGATGGCGAACGTGACGATCAGCCGCTTGATCACATGACGGCGCTTGAAGTGGCCGAGCTCGTGTGCGAGCACCGCTTCGATCTCGCTGCCGGAGAGCCGGGCGAGCAGGGTATCGAAGAAAACGATTCGCTTCGCCGCGCCGAAACCCGTGAAATACGCATTGCCGTGCGCCGAACGGCGGCTGCCGTCCATGACGAATAAACCCTTCGCGGCGAAGCCCGTACGCGACATCAGGTTCTCGATGCGCGCCCGCAACGCTTCGTCTTTCAGCGGTTCGAACTTGTTGAACAGCGGCGCGATAAACGTGGGGTACAGGATCAGCACGAGCATCTGGAACGCGACCAGCAGCACCCACGCCCACAGCCACCACAACGCGCCGGCCTGGTTCATCAGCCACAAAGTCACGAACAGGATGGGCAAGCCGATAGCCGCGCCCAGCACGATGCCTTTCACCAGATCGAGGAAAAAAAGTTTTTTCGTCATCCGGTTGAAGCCGAATTTTTCTTCGATCACAAAGTGCCGGATGTAGTCGAACGGCAGATCCACCACGCTGGTGATCGCGACCACGATAGCCACCAGCGCCATTTGCCCCACATAACCGCGGCCGAGCCAGTCAGTGACTGCCAGTTCGATCTGCTGGATGCCGCCCAGCAGCGTCAGCGCAATCAGCAGCGCCGCGCTGATCACGACCTCGACCATGGTCAGGCGCGTGCGCTCGACGGTGTAATCGGCGGCGCGCTGATGAGCGGCGAGCGGAATGGTCTGCAGGAACTGCGGCGGCACATCTTTACGATGCGCGACGACGTGCCGGATCTGGCGCGATGCCAGCCACAGCTTGGTGCCGACCATGCCGACCAGCGCTACGACGAACACGACCGAGAAGGCGAGATTGAAATTGGACATCAGCGGAAACCCGATTGAAATAGGCGCGATTGAATTATGCGAGAATTATAGGTTCTTGGCCGTCGCCGCGCGCGGTCTGTGTCTGATATCTAAAACCGCGCCTGGCAAGGCGTCAAACCCTTCTCAGGTTGCCCTCATATGGCCGATTCCGTGCTCGATACCGCTACTTCCCCAAGCTCCTCCGACCTTGTTCGCAGCGACATGAACCTCGTGTGGCTCGATATGGAGATGACGGGTCTTGAACCCGACACCGACCGCATTATCGAAATTGCGGTGGTGGTGACGAATTCGACGCTCGATAAATTGGTGGAAGGACCGGTTCTGGCGATTCACCAGGACGAAACGGCGCTGGGCAAGATGGACGAGTGGAACCGCAACACGCACGGCCGGTCGGGACTGACGGAGCGCGTGCGGGCGTCGACGGTGGATGAAGCGGAAGCCACGCGGCAAATCCGCGAATTCCTGGGCCAGTATGTCCCGCCGGGCAAGTCGCCCATGTGCGGCAATTCGATCTGTCAGGATCGGCGTTTCATGGCCCGTTGGATGCCGGAACTGGAAACGTTCTTCCACTATCGCAACCTCGACGTCAGCACGCTCAAGGAACTGTGCCGCCGCTGGCAACCCGCTATCTACAAGGGCTTTCAGAAGCGCGCGATGCACACGGCGCTCGCTGACATTCACGAATCTATCGACGAACTCAAGTACTACCGCGAGCATTTCCTGATTCCGTCGGCAGCGGGCAATACCACGTCGACAACGCCGGTTTAAGAAGTTTAAGGCTCAGGATTTTGCCGGCCGGATCGCGGTTTTCGGTCTGAACGCGGCCACTACCTCGGGCCGCGTTTCGATATACGGACCGCCGACCAGATCGATGCAATAAGGCACCGCGGCAAAAATGCCCGGCACCCTGGATTTGCCGTCTGCGTCGCGCAAACCTTCTAGCGTTTCGCGGATCGATTTCGGCTGTCCGGGCAAATTAACGATCAGCGCCGCGTGATCCGCCGTTTCGCGAATCACGGCCACTTGTCGCGACAAAATGGCTGTCGGCACGAAATTCAGGCTGATCTGGCGCATTTGTTCGCCGAAACCGGGCATGGGCTTCGTGGCGACTGCGAGCGTGGCTTCCGGCGTCACGTCACGACGCGACGGGCCTGTGCCGCCGGTGGTCAGGATCAGGTCACAGCCGGTTTCATCGACGAGTTCGATCAATGTGGCCGAGATAGCCGCCGCGTCGTCCTGGATCAGCCGGGTTTCCGCGCGCCAGGGCGAACTCAGTGCACTCGTGAGCCACTCTTGCAGCGATGGAATGCCCTTGTCCTCGTACACGCCCTGCGAAGCGCGGTCGCTGATCGACACCAGGCCGATCACCAGTTCGTCCGGATGGTTACGCTTTGTAGCCATCGTCGTCTTCTCGTTCGGGGAATTCGACGCCCTCGTCTTCCGCTTCGTCTTCGATCGCGCTCTCGTCTTCTTCGTCTTCCACGCCCGCTGCGGTCTTGATCCATTGGAACAGCTCGCGGAAGTAGCGCGGCGGTTTTGCCTGTTCGCGTTCCTTGCGGGCGTTGCGGATCAGCGTGCGGCCTTCTTGCGGGTCGATGCCGGGGTGTTGGCGGATGAAATCGGTGAGGGCGGCGTCATCGGCGAGGAGTTTTTCGCGGGTGCGTTCGATCCAGTGCAGCTTGGCCGTTTCAGCCCGATTCACGCCGCGATATGAGTCCAGCGCAGTGCGAATCGCTGCCGTTTCCTCGTCGGTCAGTGAGCGCATGACGCGGCCGACGTATTGCAGTTGGCGGCGTTTGCCTTCGTGGTCGGTAATGCGTCGGGCGGCGCGGACGGCGTCGTCGAGCTTTTCCGGCATGGGCATGCGCTTGAGCGCGTCTTTTGGCAGGTCGATCAGCGTGACGCCCAGTACTTGCAGCGCGAGCATGTCGCGTTTGAGCTGGGATTTGCTGGGGCGGTCGTAGCCGTGCTCGCTGCCGTCCTGTTCGGAGGCCTCGGCCGGGTTTATCGGTTGCGTGCGGGTTTTACGGTTCATCTCGGTATTGTAGCGTGGTAGGGGTGTCCGTTCGCACTCGGGGTTCTGTTTGGTGGGGTTTGGGCGGGGAGGTTGGGGTCAGTGTTGGGGTGCCAGGTTCCTGCGTTAGCGGTCGGGGTGGTGCTTTCGGCGTTAGCGGTCTGCGAGAGTCGGATTTTCTCTTTATCACTGTTAGCCACTGTGCGTGGCGGCACGTCATTTCTTTGTCCAAA
>NZ_LMUF01000045.1 GCF_009766085.1 Burkholderia sp. S171
GTACGGAACATCCAAACGTCCGCTCTCTGACGCGATTCGGGACATTCATCTCCCATTGCCGAAGGACTCTTGTGGGTCGAAAGCGGCCGATTAAATTGTCCGACAGCAAGCTGCGTTAGGCATTCAGTATCGGCCGCGGCCGGGCAGTAGGCGGAGGTTCGGCGCGGATGCGGAGATTGTTAAAAGTCAAAGGCAGTCGTAACACTGACCTAATCGAGCACAACGCCAATTGAACATCGAATGCATTGCGTGATGTCGCTGCGTTTGGATCGCAACATGACACTTACATCGCCCGAGTTGATCCACTGTAAATTCCGGCGCATATTGGCAACTTCGGCCAGTAGACAGTGCTGAGAAACGCTTGTCTATGCGAGATCGTCAAGTACCTCAATAGTTTTCAACGGCTCGCTAAGCATACAGAGATGGCCGGTATCAATGACGGCTGTTCGAACACGCGGATCACCTTTGAGTTTTTCATAGAACTGAGTGAATAGGGCTTGATACCCTGAGCAATACACATATGCGATGGTAATGTCAGGCGGCAAAGGCAGCGCGTGCACCGGCTCATAAAAAGTGCGCAATGGCTGATCTACAAGGCGGGGCGTCACGAATGCGATGATAGATGGGTCTGCCACGCCAAACACTTCCAATGGAACAGGCGGCATAGATTTGCCCTCGCTCATCAGCAGCTCGAGCCGGGCGCGGTGCTCCGCCGAGAAATAGTCAACTACGGCTTTTCCGTCCTCGGGTACAAAGGCGTCTAGGTATATCAGAGATTTGATCTTGTCGGGTATTCGGGCGGTCACACCGGTAATGACCATTCCGCCGTAACTCCAGCCAACCAAGGTGACGGACTGCAAGTCTTCCATGTCGATATGAGCGATCACGTCGTCAATGTGAGTGCTAAGGTCTGTATCGGAGGTGCCAATATGGCGGCGCTCGCCGAGTCCGGTCAACGTGGGTGCAGTGACCGCGTGCCCCAATTTGCGTAAGCCCGGAATTACATCGCGCCAAACCCATCCACCATGCCACGCGCCCGCGATTAGTACGTAGGTGTGCTGATTTTTTAAATTCATACTATCAAATTTCTCCTGAATCATTGGCTCTCAGTCCGACCGAGCATGTAACAAGTCAACACTTAAACAAGCGCAGATATTCCCTTGCGAGCAGCGCTCAAGCATAAATAGTTCCCTTTGAATCAATTGGTGGTTGCGATCAAACTCTTGAGTAAGGTACATCTGGGTGACCGATTGCAGCCTTCAGACTTACGATATTGACGCTCGGCGCAGTAGGTGCAGGCACTGTAAAGTGTTGCAGAGTCATCCGTTTAGAATTTGAGCGCACGCATGACGAGACTACTAGCAACGCTTGGATGGCGCCGAATCATGCGCCAACGCCCACCACTGCCAACCGATGCCCGACCGAGTCTCGGGCGCCAATGTCTTCCGGCCCCACGGACCCTCCGGATTGAATAATTTTCTGTCGTGCGGATGCACACCATCCAGATCGTGCAGATCGATTGAAGCCCTTGGCTTGGTGCTATTTGATGCGTAGGCCTTGGCACCACGAGCATGTCACAGATCTACTTCGTTTGACGACTCAAGTCAGCGCACACAGGCGTGTCGCACAGAACGTTGGTATCGTTGTCATTGACCAATAGGAGCCGAAAAGTTCGCTTCCAATCTTAACAAGAACGAGCCGTTGCTCGAACGAAATTTGCGTAAAGCCGTGACAGCTCCGACTCTCGCCCGAGTGCTTGCCGACATTGCAACGTCAGTGTGACGCCACCCGCGCCTCGCGCTATCGAAAACAATGCTTGGCCTGGGTTGGCGGTGGGCGAATTTCCACCAGAACTAGCTCTGGAACTCTCGATTGCGTCGACAGCCGGCGCACCTGCAATAGTGCCCTCCCACATCGGGTGGGTTGATAATGCTAACCAACGGTACGTTGTTGTAAGGTTTTTTGCATTTAGTCACCACTAAGCAAGTGCGTTATTTCTGTACCAGTATTAGCAATATGCTTTGCTAGGACATCCTGGGCGCCTTTCACGTTGTGCTCCCTGCACAGCGAAACTATGTCCCTATGATCGTCCTGCGAGCGCAATTTGTAATCGGACCGAGTCCACAACAATCTGAGATATGGCTCAAACGCAAGCCGTAGCTTTTCCAGCGTCGCTAGCGTACGGGGTCGATCCGCCCTAAGGTACAAGCGCGCGTGGAAGTCCACATTTAGCGAAAGTTGCTCGTCCATCGTACGAGCCTTGTCGAGTTTTTTGACGATTTTATCTACCGCGACGAAATCGTCTTCGGTCAGAAGCGGGATTGCGTGAGCGACCAGCATCGTCTCTAGCGCAATACGGAGCTCAACGATCTCTTCCACGTCAGTCGAAGAGAGCGACGCGACGACTGCGCCACGCCGCGGCACTATCTCGACTATCCCTTCTTCTGCAAGTAATCGGAAAGCCTCTCGGACGGTCACCTGACTTACGCCGAACTGCTTTGCAATCGCGTCCTGTCGAAGCGACTCACCTTGTTTCAGGACGCCCCGGAAAATGGCTTCTCGCAACGCATTAGCTACGACGCCCGAGATCGGTTGCCGCTTTTCCTGAACGGCTTGCGCAAGCGACGTTAGTTGTTCCATAGGGTTTTCACCAAGCAAAAATATTAACATCCATATATTGACATAAATTCTGACCAACGTTAGTTTACCGTTTATCACTTAACGATTATCGATAATACGGAGCGAACATGACTTTTGATCTGACCAAATTTAAGGCGTTGACATTTGACGTTTATGGAACCCTGATCGACTGGGAACCCTCAATTATTGCGATGTTCCAGAGCGTGGCGGACCAGTACCACGTCGAATTGTCACGCGAACAGTTGCTGCTCGAGTTCGACCGTGCCCGCGCTCAGTTGCAGCGTGTCCGGCCGGCGCTTCCCTATCCAGAGGTGCTCCGTCGAGCGTACGACGAATTTTGCGAGCGCTACAGCATCCCGACCAATACCGCAGAACGTGAACTGTTCGCCAACTCCGTCATGTTGTGGCCCGCATTTTCCGACGCCAAGGAATCACTGGCTTACTTGCATACGCACTTCAAGATCGGCTTGCTCAGCAATATCGACAACCAGTCGCTTTCGTTCTCGACGCGAAAACTTGATCTGGTAGCGGATGTCATCGCCACAGCAGAAAGCGTCGCCGCCTACAAGCCGGATCACGACCATTTCCAGGCGGCATTTAAGAGCTTCGCCGATCTGGCAATTCAGCCTAGTGAGATTCTTCATGTAGGTCAAAGTTTGCGAGCAGACGTCATTCCCGCCAACGAGCTCGGCATCCATTGCGCATGGATAAAGCGGCCGGGGCGAAGTCTGGGATCGCGCCTCGAAGACGCGAAAGGCGCACTTCCGGATATCACCTTCGATACCCTTCAGGAGCTTGCCGCGCATCACCGCGCTCAACTCTCGATTGGCGCCAGAACCTAGGAGCTTATCTCATGAACGCTCATTTTGTATTCCTAATGAATGTGGCTCGTGCTGCGATTGCCGCTTGCGTGCTTTCCATGGTCGGAATGACGCCCGCCCATGCGCAGACCGCAGATTCGGCGATCGCGCGCATCAAGGCACACGATGAGGTGGTCATTGGATACCGGCAGTCGAGCATTCCGTTCTCTTACCTCGACGTAAACCAAAAACCGACCGGATACACGATCGACCTGTGTCTCGCCGTCGTGGATACGCTTAAGCGCCAACTCGGCCGTTCGGATCTAAAGGTACGGTTTGTACCGGTCGATCTCACGACCATTATTCCTCTGCTCCAAAACGGCAGCATCGACATGGAGTGTGGGTCGACCGTTCATACGCAAAAAAGAGCCGCGCAGGTTGATTTTTCGTTTGTGACGGCGGCCGCGTCTGATCAACTCCTGGTCAAGGCCGATTCTAAGATCAAGGAATTTGAAGACCTCGCGGGGAAAGTTTTAGCAGTCCCTGCAGGTTCGACTAACGCGGCCTTGGCTCAGTCGATCAACGTCCAAAAGAAACTGAACATTCGTTTTGTACTCGTCAAAGATCAAGCAGAAGGTTTTCTGACTGTTAGCACGGGTCGAGCGGATGCCTATATGTCCGACAACGTAATTTTGTATGGCTTGAAGAAACGAACGAGCGACGCAAACGCGTTCCGGGTTAGCGGTAGAGCGCTTTCCTACCTCCCTTACGGCATCGTTGTAGCACCGAACAACTCTGCGTTGTTGAACGTCATAAACGCAACCCTCGCCGACAGTTTCAAATCAGGCCGTGCTGCGGAACTGTACAAGAAATGGTTTTCGGAGATCGGCATGCCCATTGATCCGTCCGTACAGCATATCTTTCAGGTGGATTCGATCCCCGGGTAAAACGCGATCTGGCGTGGTCAGGGCGCTGCATCTCCGAGTTGTTGGCCGCGACATTTGAGTGGCGACAGAGCAATACCTCATTGAACCACTCAAGTGGAGTAATCATGAATTATCAGTGGAGTTGGAGCGCGTTCGACGACCTCTCTGGCGACGGCGTATCGTCTTATGCTCACAACCTCGTTTGTGGAGCGGGCTGGACCATTGCCACCGCGCTAGCTTCAGCTGTCATCGCTATGTTCGTGGGTATTGCGGTCGGCTTGCTACAGGTGTCGATGAATCGATTCAAGCGATGCGCCGGCGCGTCTTACGTTGAGGTTTTCAGGGATATCCCGCTTCTTGTCCAGATCTTCCTCTGGTATTTCGTGGTCCCCGAACTGTTGCCGTCGGCGTTTGGGACCTGGATAAAAGGTCTTCAATATGGTGCGTTTTTTACTTCGTTGCTTGCTATTGGCCTCTACACTGCGGCACGTGTGGCCGAACAGACCCGTTCTGCGATTAGCGCGTTATCACGGGGTCAGCACATGGCAGGCCTTGCCTTGGGGTTGACCATCGCTCAGGTTTTCAGGTTGATCGTCTTGCCGCAGGCGTTCCGAATGATGATTCCACCGTTGACGTCGGAGATGGTGAATTTGGTCAAGAACACGTCCATAGGCATGACCATCGGCTTGCTGGAATTGACTGCCAGGGCGAGGGAAATGCAGGAAACAACCTTCCATACCTTCGAAGCATTTTCCGCAGCAACGCTAGGATACCTTCTCATAAATCTAGTCTTGATAGGGGTGATCCAAGTTTTTGCCGCACGAACCAAAATTGACAATGTGCAAGTAGCACGGCCATTGCCGGTTCAGGAAGTGATGCCATGAACTATGCAAATTTTTCGGCGATCACATCCAACCTTTCATATCTGATCATCGACGGGTTTGGTCTTACGATCAAGTTGACCGTGTTGTGTGCAACGGCAGGGTTGATTCTAGGCACGGGGTTAGCCGTGATCCGACTATACGGGCCACGATGGGCACAAATTTTGGTTGCAACCTATGTGAATCTGGTGCGCTCCATTCCGTTAATCCTCGTCATATTCTGGGTTTATTTCCTGAGCCCGTACGTTGTGGCATGGGTGGTGAGTGCCCCCAATCCGATACAGGTGAACGCTTACGCGTCGGCTCTCGTCACTTTTAGCTTATTCGAAGCCTGCTACTACTGCGAAATTATCAGAGCGGGTGTACTGGCGGTTCCTAATGGTCAGGCATTCGCTGCGCGGGCCCTCGGTTTAAGCGGTGTTCAAGTCTTTACGGCGGTGGTTTTGCCTCAGGCAATCCGACATACGGCGCCTATCTTGATCTTGCAAGCCGTCGTGTTATTCCAAGATGTCTCGCTGGTCTATGTCCTGTCGCTGACGGATTTTGTGGGTGCCGCCACGCAGATTGCGCAACAGCAAAACAGCATTGTCGAGATGTATGTGTTCGTTGCCCTGGTCTACTTCATCGTGTGTTTTCTGTGTACCAAGGGCGTACGTCGACTTCAACAACGACTTGCCACCCGCTAGAAAAGGAGTTACGGCGCCATGATTCGCATTGAACATGTTTCGAAGCAATATGGAAATTTCAAGGTACTCGACGACTGCTCTACCACGATCGAAGAGGGTGAAGTCGTCGTCATTTGCGGTCCGTCGGGTTCCGGAAAATCCACGCTGATCAAATGCATTAACGCGCTTGAACCTTATGGCGATGGGCGTATTTTTCTCGATAGCGTCGAAGTGGGCACGAAGGGAACCAAGCTCTCAACGTTGCGAGCTAAAGTCGGCATGGTGTTCCAGCATTTCGAACTCTTCCCGCATCTGTCCATCATCGACAACCTGATACTCGGGCAGAGAAAAGTGCTTGGGAGAAGTAGGGAAGAGGCAACTCAAAAAGCACAGAAACTTCTGACACGTGTGGGCCTGAGTGATCAGGCGCTCAAGTATCCGGGCGCGCTGTCGGGCGGACAACAGCAGCGGGTCGCCATTGCCCGCGCATTGAGCATGGACCCATCTGTGATCCTGTTTGATGAACCGACATCCGCGCTCGACCCCGAGATGGTAAGTGAAGTGCTCGACCTGATGTCGGAACTTGCGCGTGAGGGGATGACCATGGTGATTGTCACGCATGAAATGGGCTTTGCCAGACGCGTCTCTAACCGCGTGATCTTTATGGATTGCGGTCGTATCGTTGAAGACTTGCCCACGCAGCAATTTTTCGATACACCTCGGTCGGATCGAGCGAAAGATTTCCTATCGAAGGTATTGCATGACTGAAGCTTGCGCGTCGTTCCTATGGACTAGCACTAACGCAATCGACCCTAACTCAAATTTCTCATGACGCCACACACCTTCAATTCGGATGACTTAATTTCGCCTGTTCCATTCGACGTATTGAATGCGGCCGAAAGGCTGCTGGGCGTCGCCGTCCAGACGCCGCTTTTGCAGTCGGCTCGTCTGAATGAACTCGCGGGTGGGACAGTATTTGTAAAGCTGGAAAGTCTCCAGCATACCGGCGCATTTAAGTTCCGTGGCGCCTACAACAGCATGTCACGCCTTGAGCGTGCGCAGTATCCCGAGGGCGTCCTTGCCTATTCAACAGGGAATCACGGTCAGGCGGTGGCGACTGTTGGCAGGATTCTCGGTATCCCGGTAACCGTCGTCATGCCTTCCGACGCGCCCCAAGTGAAGGTGGAGAAAGCACGTCTACAGGGCGCAACGATAGTCTTGTACGATCGAAAAACGGAGAGCCGTGAAGTGATCGCTTCACGACTGAGCCTGTCGGGCAAGTTTGCCCTTATCCCCCCGGGCGATCATCCGCACGTTATCGCTGGTCAAGGAACCGCAGCGCTTGAAGCGTTGAGCACGCTGCCTGCGGATTCGGTTCGAGTGATTGTCGTGCCTTGCGGCGGTGGTGGGCTTGCCGCAGGTACCTGTCTGGCCGCGGATGCTGTCCACTCAACAGCGGAAGTATGGGCCGCTGAACCGGACAGTTGCGACGATACAAGGCGCTCGTTCAAGTCGGGGGAGCGGGAAATTAATTTAGCCGCTGCCACTTCAATCTGCGACGCGCTTCTCGCACCAACACCGGCCATTCTGCCTTTCTCCATCAACCAGCGACGGCTAAGCGGAGTGATCACCGCTAGCGACAACCAAGTCCTGAACGCAATGCGTCTCCTGTTCGAGGAATTTCGGGTCGTGGTCGAACCTGGTGGCGCTGTGGCTGTTGCATCGCTTCTTGCAAACCCTTCGTTGCTGCGTGGACGACACGCGGTGGTCATCGCTTCGGGCGGAAACGTTGACCCACAGATGTTCGCTCGGGCAATTAACCCTAGCAATAGCCAAGTTTTACATCCTCTTTAACATCAGGTGACCAAATCATGAGCACACTAGTCGACAAACATCTTCGTACTACGAATAAAAAGCCAAAGAGAGTACTTAATCTTGAACTTCCGGGACGCGCCGGCATTGGTTATGCGAGCGCCCGCGATGCGGATCGCAAAGTGCTCGCATGTGCCCCGCGGGAGTTCTTGGATACAACGCACTTCGATACCGTCAGGTTCCCGCCGCCTGAATGGGCACAAGTGGAATTTGCCAAGGCCTCAGCTGATGGGTTGCTTGCTTATACGGGGTATCGCGGAAACCCGGAGGTACTTGGTGCGGTTGCGAGGAACGCCGGTTCACTTCTTGGCATTGAGATCGATCCGGGCCGTGAACTCATCCTTACGCCCGGGACGCAAGCGGGTCTATTTGGGGCGCTCGCCAGCTTGGTTGACGTCGGCGATGAAGTGTTGCTCTTTGATCCAGACTATCTCTTCAGCGAACGGATTCTCAGGTTTCTGGGTGCAACGGTCCATCCCGTTGCGCTGTTGGAGGGCGGTGCGATTGAACCCGACCTTGACGAGTTGGAAGCGGTGCTGAATCGTACGAGACCCAAGTTGCTGGTTTTTTCTCATCCGAACAATCCAACGGGCGCTGTGTATTCAAGTCAAACGCTGCGCCGGATTGCGGAGCTTGCCGTGAAGTTTGACTTCATGGTGCTCGTAGACCAACTGTATTGTCGGCTCGTTTACGACAATACGTACACGCATCTGGTGGGCTTGCCGGGAATGCGGGAGCGGACAATTACGTTGCTCGGACCCAGCAAAACGGAATCGCTGAGTGGGTATCGGCTTGGGTTGGTCGTCGCACCGGATTGGGTCATTGCCGGGATCGAGAACATTCAGTCAATCACCTCATTGCGTGCACCCGCCTACGCGCAACATATCCTCTCGCAATGGCTCGAGATTGATCAAGTGTGGCTCGAGGAGCGCATGCATAGCTTCAGAAAGCTACGTGACCTAACGCAAGAAATCCTTTCTCGTCTGTCTTGGGCCAAGTGGGCGCCGCAGAACGGGACAGCCTATGCATGGCTCGACATCCGGGCGTTGAACCTTCCTGACGCGATGGTTGCGAAGGCGCTCCTTGAAAAAGCGGCGGTTTTGGCCAGCCCCGGATACCAGTTTGGTGTGCGGGGAATTGGGCACTTACGGCTATGTTACGCACGAGACGAAAGCGAATGGGCGGACGCGCTGAAGCGGATTGTCTCGGTGCTCGATGCGCTATATGTCGAGAGCGTGTCCGAAGAAGCTATCGGATGACAATCGTCGTGATGAGTACGGACCAAGCGCCCAAACCGAACGGAACCTATAGCCAGGCAGTCGGGTGCGGAAACCTGGTGTTTTTATCGGGACAGACCCCTCGCGATCTTGCGGGAAACCGACTAAGCCACTTAGCGTTCGGCGCGCAGGCAAGGCAGGCGCTTGACAATTTGCAAGCAATCGCAAACGCGTCGGGCCTTTCGCTTCTCAACTGCGTAAAAGTGACGGTTTATCTCCGCGATCCTGCGAACGCACGGGAATTCGACGTGATCTATCGCGAGTATGTGAATGAACCGTGGCCATCCAGGACGTTGGTGCAATCGAGTTTCGTCGACTTTGAAATAGAGGTTGATGCGATCTTGATGAGATAGCGCAACGTTAAGCTTGCCGAAATTTCCCACGGTCCGTCTTTATAAGTGGCGAGCCAAATTCACCCTCCCTTGTCATTGGAAGGTCGCGAAACTGTCTACGGTCCGGAAATCTTTCCTCGCACGTCGGCTATACAAACTTAAGGGTTACAAATGAAAATATTCGGATTAACTTCTGTATTGTTGGTGTGCGCAACGGTTGGCACTCTCGTTTTCGCCAGCATCGCTGCGCATGCCGAGGGTGATGCCTCAACAGTTCGTGTAGAGCATGTCACGCTAAAAAATGGTCTTGATATGGCGTTTCGACGCAGCGGTCACGGACCGATTCCGATCGTTCTCATTCACGGATACAGTCTCTCATCGGAAGAGTGGTCCAAGGTAATGAGGTTGCTACCTGACGATAAATTTACGGCCTATGCCATTGACCTTCGAGGTTTCGGCGATTCCGGCAAGCCGGAGGCCGGAAACAATTTTAGTCAGCTCGTCGATGATGTCAGTCAATTCCTAGATGCAAAACATCTTTCGAATGCCGTCATGATCGGTCATTCGATGGGCGGTTCGCTGTTACAAGATTTCGTTCTTGCGCATCCGCAGCAGGTGAAAGCGCTCGTGTTATCGGATGCGTTTGCGCGCAACGAACCCCCTATCGGTATAAGCGCCGCCGTTCAAAAACGCATTGACGGATACGGAGCATCCGATGCGAATCGGTTAGTGTTTGAAGCGGCGATGCCAAAATATTTTGATGCGGAGAACGTCACTCCGGATGATATACAGGGATTTGTTTCGGGTGCCCTGAAGGCGAGCGACCCTGCATTGAAGGGTCTTCTCGCGGAAGAGTACACAATCGCGCCGATCGCTATGGCCCGCTACAAGGACATTAAGGTGCCGACGCTTATCATTGTCGGAGCGCACGACAACTTTGTATCGAATAAACAGGTTATGGCATTGACCAACGAGATCCCCGGAGTTCGCCTAACGGCAATTATTCCTCGTTCGGGGCACACGCCAATGTGGGAACACCCAGATGTATGGACCTCGACGGTGCTGCGCTTTTTAGAAGATCCTGCTGTCGTGGAATTTTCGCATGGGTAGGTGTTCGAACGGTCGGGTAGTCAAGCGCTAGACTTGATCGCTTGATTATCGGCCATGTCCAGAAACGCAAGCCCCTGCATGTTTAGTGGCGATGGGCTTTTTGGAATGGACTCCCTTCTCGGCGATACATTGACCAATCTGAGCGATCTGCGCGAGCGCTCCCAAGACTGCCACGATATCGCCCAGAGCTGCGCGCCAAGCGGGACACTTCGCCTCAGCGGAGAGATCTTTGCTGGTGCCCCTCATAGGGTGGCTGACGAGAGGGCAGCGGAAGTCGATGTGCTGGTTAGCTAGTTTGCCGCAACGCTGAGCATCATGGCTATTGACGGCGAAAACATATGGAAAAACTCTTTCAAATCAATGCTTTGAATTTACTTAAGCCTTCTAACTCGTATTATCGGGATTGCATTTCAGAGCTAAAATACGACGATTCCCATTTGAGGGCCACTTTTGGCCCGCCCGCCGATGTCCGACTCGCTACCCGAACCGCCGCGCGATAAGGTCGAACCGGTCGACCCCGACACCGCGCGCATCGTGCTGCGCCTGGATGATGCGATCTCGGCCTTCCGGGCCGGGGAGGCGAGCGGCATCCCCGCACTGGATTCGGCCAGCCGCCTCGCGGGTGACCAGGCGGGCGACCTGGCCGATGATGTGACTGCGCGTGCGAATCGGCATCGCAAAGTGCCACGTCGACCCGATCGTGTGGAGCTCGCGATCCTCACCGCGCTGGCTGACACCTATGGCGCCGAGCTGCTGACCAATGCGTCGCTCGGCTATGCACTGCGCCTGGTCGCCCGGCACGGGGGCATCGCGTTCGTGCAACGGATCCTCTGGGGTGAGTCGGCCTCGGATGCGCAACTGGCCACGATGCTCGGCGCCACGCGCGCGGCCTTCACGCAGCTCTCGCTGGCTTTTCCTGACGCATTCCTCGCTGAAGCCAACGACGTGATCGCGTGGTTCCGGCCACGGCCGCCTGGCGAGTCGACCCCGAGAAAGGGTGCCTCGTCATGAGTGAAGTGCTCACGCTCAGCTACGGCTGCACCGCCAAGGATCTCGCGGCGGTGCGCGCGTATGTGCAGCGGGTGAGCCCAGCGGTGATCGCGCGCACCTATTACGACCCGGACGAAGACAGCTTTGCGGCGACGCCGTCGGCGATGGAGCGGCACCTGCGCACGATGCTCGACGGCTTAGTCAAAGTCGCAATCGAGCAGGGCTCGCCGGCGCTCGCGGAGCACTTGCGTGCATCGGTGCGCAAACACCGCGAACCGAAACTGACGGCGGTGACCTTTCGCATGGACACCGAGGCGGCGACGCTCGCGGCGGCATCGCCTGCCGCAACGCACTCGATCGGTCGATGGTTTCGCCCGCGGGTGGCGAGCCGCTTGAAGGGGGGAGGGGATTGCGACGATTGGCGAGCTGATTGCGTTTTGCAACCGGCGCGGCGGCCGCTGGTGGCGCTCGATCCCACGCATCGGCGCCGGGCGCGCGGCGGTGGTCGTTGCCTGGCTCCGCCGACACGAACCACACCTTCGATTGCGCGTGAACGCTGACGTAGACACACGCGATCCGCTGGTCGCGGCCGACGTCGTCCAGATGTGGCCGGCCGGACCGAACCGAGCGGATGCTGGCGGAGCGGGGCAGTTAGAGGGTTCACCAGCTAGGCTTACGCTGGCACCGCTCGAGCGCATGGCGGTGCCGAACACGTTGTCGGGCGCCGACGGTGAAAACCGCTCAATTGCGTTCTGTTATATCCAGGCGCACCACGACCTGGAAGCGGTGCGTGCGTACCTGAACAAATATCGCGACCAGCCGAAAACCTTGCGGGCTTACACCAAGGAACTTGAACGCTTTTTATTGTGGGCGGTGGTGGTGCGCGGCAAGGCCTTGAGTTCCTAGGTCGTCGATGATTGCGAGGTATACAAGGATTTCCTGAAAAATCCGGATCCACGATTTGTGGGCGAGCGCTTCAGCCGGACCTCGCCGCCCTGACGGCCGTTTGCATCGGCAACGCTATCGCCCGAGTCGCAGCGTTACGCGGCGCGGGCGCTGCGCGCGGCGTTCACCTGGCTGGTTGACGTGCGCTACCTTGCCGGAAATCCGTGGAAGGCGGTCAACGATCCAAAGATCGTTCAGCGCGAAACGGCGATGCAAATCCATCGCGCGCTGCCGGCGGACCTGTGGGGGCGCCTTCGCAACGAGCTCGATAAACGCTCCGACCTGGTGGGTGATGCCAAGCTTGCCGTACAGTGGCGCGTCGTTCGCGCAGCTCTCTTGTTGATGGGCGACTCGGGACTGCGCCGTGAAGAAGCCGCGGATGCGCAGCGCGGCAAGCTCCGGGTGTCCATCTACGGCACGCTCGAACGGCCCGTACGAGAACTGACCGTCATCGACAAGCGAAACAAGGAACGTACGGTGCCGGTGAGCGTCGCGACGCTCGAGGCGCTGAAAGCGCACTGGTCGGATCGGGGGCGCGACTTCATGGCGCCGACTGATCTGCTCAACCCGTCCGCGCCGTTGTTGTCGCCGGTCGCCATCCCCCAGACGCCCGCCTCACGCGTCAAACATCATCAGCGAAGCAACGAAGGCGAGCAGGGGTATTCGGCCGACGGCATCAACCGGTTAATCTCACGCATGTTGACGATCATTGTCGAGACCATGGATGATCTGAGCCTGGACGAACGCGTGATCCTGGGATCGGTGAATGCACACGCGATGAGACACACCTTTGGCACTCAGTCGGTTGCCGACGAGGTCCCGGTTGATGTCGTGCAAAAGGTATTGGGGCACGCATCGCTGCAGACGACCTCGATCTACGTGCAGGCCGAGAAAAAGCGGGTGCTCGAAGAGGTCGCCGGCTACTACGCGCGACGTGCTGACGCTGCGACGACCGGCAAACGCGGCAACTGACCGTCGAGGGACGATGGCGAGCAAACCGAAAAGACGTAAGACCGGGCGAACAACCCCGCCGCTCACGCGCGAAATGTTGCTGCCCATGTCCGCGGAGCTCGCCAGCAAGGTGTCGCTGCACAATCACCTGGCGCTCGTTGCCTTGCGTCAGGGGCAAGGCAATGCCGATCTCGTCGCCGAGCTCCTGAAAACGGTGTATGTCGCGTACGATTTGTTAGATCCCGATCAGCTGATACCGGACGCCGGACACTTTGCGCGAGCGGAGGCGGCGATCAAAACGTTGATCAAGCATGCCGCAGTGACAGACGAATGGCGTCTTGCCGCGGAGGAATGCGAAGGGGTCGAGTTGATTCTTGGCCTGTACGATGTGCAGCTGGCCGCGTTGCCGAAGCACCGGATCGAGGGCGCGAAGCAGCGGTTGATGCGGGTTCTGGAGAAGGGGAGTTTTCCGGCGCTGTCACCGCCGATTTAGGGGCGGCCTTCAAAGTAAACCCACCGGCAAGCTGGCGGTCGCGACACGGCTAAAGGCGCTTTAGCGCGGTCAGAGTATCGATCTCACGCCGGCGTTGCTGAAACGCTCGTTTGCGCAATCCCGGTACAGAGAGTCGGAGGGCGCTGATCGGCCACAATGAGACGTTCGACACCGCCACACGAATCGTCGACAATCCTAAAAACTCGATGCCGATACGAACGCCTATG
>NZ_LMUF01000046.1 GCF_009766085.1 Burkholderia sp. S171
GCTGTGGACACTTAGGGTAGCGTGGTTTGAAAGCGCTTTCTTTGCTTCGTTTCTTTGTCGCTTTGGACAAAGAAATGACGGGCGGCACGCACAGTGGCCAATAGTGATAAAGAGAATATCCGACTCTCGCAGACCACTGACACTGAAAGCACCACCCCGGCATAGACCCCGACCACTAAGGCCGAAAGCACCACCCCGCCATAGACCCCGCCCACAAACACCAAAATCACCCCCCCCCGTCCACCGGCGCGAGCGAAAACAAAAACCGTCGATCAGCCCGAATCATCTCGCTGGCCCGCTCAGCGATCATCAACGTCGGCGAATTCGTGTTGCCTGAGGTAATCGTCGGCATCACCGATGCATCGACAACGCGCAACCCGCTCACCCCAATCACGCGCAAACGCCCATCAACAACAGCAGCCGGATCGTTATCCGTCCCCATCCGACAGGTCCCTACCGGATGAAAAATAGTCGTCCCAACTTTCGTCGCCGCAACAGCAAGCTCCGCGTCCGTCTGGAACGCCGGCCCCGGCAAAATCTCCTCCGGCGAATACTTCGCCAACGCCGGTGCGCTCACAATCCGCCGCGTCAAACGCAACGCATTGACCGCAACCTCACGATCACGATCAGTCGACAAATAATTAGGCGCAATCAAAGGCGCATCCCGCGCATCCGGCGTCGCAATATGAACACTCCCCCGCGACGTGGGCCGCAACGGACACACCGAAGCCGTGAACGCATTGAATGAATGCAACGGCTCCCCAAACCGGTCAAGCGACAACGGCTGCACGTGATACTCCACATCCGGCCGCGTAATAGTCACGTCATCCGGATTGGACTTCGCGAACGCCCCCAACTGCGACGGCGCCATCGACATCGGCCCGCTTCGCATCAACATGTACTGCAAGCCAATCCAGGCCTTACCCCACCAATGCGCCGACAAAGTGTTCAACGTCCGCACGCCACGCACTTTGTAAGCCATCCTAAGCTGTAGATGATCCTGCAAATTCTCGCCCACACCCCGCAGGTCATGCACCACGTCGATACCCAGCCGCTGCAGCCGTGCCCCATTCCCAATGCCAGACAACTCCAGCAATTGCGGCGAATTCACCGCGCCCGCACTCAGAATCACTTCGCATCGCGACTTCGCCAGATAGTCCGTGTCGCCGCCACGATATTCCACGCCCACGCAACGCTTGCCCTCCATCACCAACCGCTGCGTATGAGCACCCGTGATGATGGTGAGATTGGGCCGCTTCATCGCCGGGCGCAAAAATGCCTTCGATGCATTCCACCGGATCCCGCTGCGCTGGTTGACATCGAAATAACCAACGCCCGTGTTGTCGCCACGATTAAAGTCGTCAGTAGCAGGAAGACCGCTCTCCTGAGCCGCCTGCGCGAACGTTTCCAGCACCTTCCACTTCAGCCGCTGTTTCTCGACACGCCATTCGCCCCCGGCGCCATGCCATTGATTCCCACCGCCATGGTGATCTTCACTGCGTTTGAACACCGGCAACACTGAGTCCCAGGACCAGTCGCGATCGCCGGTAATGCGCGCCCACTCGTCGTAATCCTCACGCTGGCCGCGCATGTAGATCATGCCGTTGATCGACGAGCAACCGCCGAGCACGCGGCCTCGCGGATACGAAAGCGATCGCCCGTCGAGTCCGGCTTCAGCCTGCGTCTTATAAAGCCAGTCCGTACGCGGATTGCCAATGCAATACAGATATCCGACCGGCACGTGAATCCAGTGGTAGTTGTCCCTGCCGCCAGCTTCCAGCAGCAGAACACTTACATCGGCATCTTCGGTCAGCCGATTCGCAAGCACGCACCCCGCCGTTCCCGCCCCCACGATGATGTAGTCAAATTCGCCCTCAAGCTTGCGCGCGTCCTGTTTCATCTGTGTCTCCCACCCAAGCCGCTTCAGGCGGCTTTCGCTCTATGCCAAATGCACACGCTACTGCGGACGCAGTGCAGCAATCCAATCAGATATCTTCAACAGCTTTATAAGCTGGGCTAATATCAGGCATGGACCTGACTCTTCTCCGCGCTTTTGTGACCGTCGCCCGCGAAGGCAATCTCACGCGCGCGGCCGTGTTGTTGCACGTGTCCCAGCCCGCCGTCAGCCTGCAAATCAAGAATCTGCAGGAGACGCTGCGCGTCGCGTTGTTTTCGCGGACATCGCACGGCCTGATCCTCACGCGCGACGGGGAAACCCTCCTGCCGCACGCGGAGCGAGCCCTGACGGCCGCGAGCGAGGTCCAGCGCGTGGCCGCCGCGCTTCGCCATGAGGTCAGCGGACGCCTGACCATCGGGACAATCCTCGATCCCGAATTCCTGCGTCTGGGCGGCTTCTTGCGGGCGCTCGTGGAGACGTATCCGCGCATTGAAACCGCGTTGCGGCATGGCATGTCAGGCTGGGTGCTCGAGCGCATCAAGGTGCGCGATCTCGATGTGGGGTTTTATATCGGCGATCCGGCAATCGATGAACCCCGCGATCCGGACCGCTTTCATGTCGTGCAGTTGAAGCCGTATCTGTATCGCGTGCTGGCGCCCACGGGCTGGAACGAGCGTGTGAACCGGCCGGAGCGTCTGGAAGGCGGAGCGAATGGCTGGGTGGCGCTTGCCCGGCTGCCCTGGATCTGGACGCCACCGGAATCGGCGCATAACCGCTTGCTCACGCGGATCTTCGACGCCCACGGGGTCCAGCCGGTCAAGGTAGCGGAAGTGGATCAGGAGCCGTCAATGCTCGATCTGGTCAAGTCGGGCGTGGGCCTGACGCTAGTGCGCGACTCCATCGCGCTGGCCGAAGCGCATGCGCATGCGCTGACGATCGTGGAAGGTGTCACGGTGCCTACGCAGCTTTCGTTCATCGTGCTGGCGGAGCGCCGCGAGGAGCCGAGCATCGCGGCGGCGTTACGTCTGATTGAAGATCAATGGGCGACCTAGTCGCCTGAACCACCGTTTTGAAAGTCGCGACCGGAAGCCGATGAATCTTCCGGTCATCAAATTTTGTTAGTCTGAGGGTCGCGCATCTGGCGCCCACGTAACCAGGAAATCCACCATGGCACGCAATATCGAAATCAAGGCTCGCGCGCATCAGTTCGACCAGCTTCTGGCGCGCGCAGCAGCGCTAGCCAGCGAACCGCCGATGATCTACCGCCAGCAGGATTTTTTCTACGATGTGCCAAACGGCCGCCTCAAACTGCGTCAATTCGACGACAACACGCCGGCGGAACTGATTTTCTATCAACGCGATGACCGCGACGGCCCGAAGGTGTCGTATTACTCGCGCAGCCCAGTGACTAATCCCGAAGCCACCCACGCGCTGCTCGCACAGGCGCTGAATACACGTGGGATAGTGAACAAGGAGCGCCATGTGTACAACGTCGGGCGCACGCGGATTCACCTGGACCGCGTGGACGGACTAGGCGATTTCATCGAACTGGAAGTACTGCTCGCCCAAGATGACGATGAAGCCGAGGGCGAGAAGGAAGCGGAGGAATTGTTTGCAAAGCTGGGGGTGTCGGCAAGCGACCTCGTTCCTGTCGCGTATGTCGACCTGCTGAGCGAACCGGCCTAACCCGTAGATTCCGGCGGATTTGGCGCGAGATGTCCCAGCGGTAGCGGTCCGTTGCGCTTGAATGTGGTCAGCACAATATTGGAGCGCACGCTGTCTACGCCGGGAACTCGCATCAGCTTTTTCATGACGAACGTGGACAGCGCGTTCAAATCCGGCGCGACGATTCGCAATAGGTAATCGGCGTCGCCAACTGTCGCATGGCATTCGAGCACTTCGGGCAGCGCTTCGATCTGCTGCTGGAACTGGTCGATAACGGTATCGCCGTGATGCTTGAGCTTAAGGCTCGTGAAAGCGGTCACGCCGAGACCGAGTTTTTCGGGGCGCAGCACAACCCGGTAACCATCGATCACGCCGGTCGCCTCCAGGCGTTGCAGGCGGCGACCGATCTGCGAGGGCGACAGCGGCACTTCCTCGCCAAGTTGTTGATGCGTCGCGCGGCCGAAGCGCTGAAGAACGTCGAGCAGCGCGAGATCGAAGTGATCAAGGTCGACCATGGGGATATCCTGCGTGAGAAGCCGAAAGACGCAAGCTTACCGCGTGACTCCCCGCTCCTCGATCGCATGCGTTGCCGCGCCGCACTGAATCCCATTGCTTGAGCAAGGAGAGCCGACATGATCAAGAAACTTTCAACTGATGAACTACCCAAACTTCTGGCGGAATTAAAGAACTGGCAACTCAGCGCGGACAGCAGCTCAATTCTCCGAAGTTTCAAGTTCGCCGATTTCAACGAAGCATTCGGTTTCATGACCCGCGTGGCAATAAAGGCGCAGGAAATTGATCACCATCCAGAATGGTCGAATGTGTACAACACAGTCGAAATTACGCTCTCGACGCATACGGCAAAAGGTCTGACGGAACGCGACATAACGCTCGCGAAGTTCATCGATTCCCTATCCTGAGCTTGAAATCCGCTTACCGACCCAATTACGCAACCTGACTACTGCGACAAATGCGTAACAGTCGTATTACAAACGATGACATTCAAAATCCGCAATAAGTGAGCTGCAAAAGGCTGCAAGAGACCAAAACTCGCTTATTCGAAAGCAGAAACAAAGGTGTTTGCAAGTCTGCGGCAATGAAATCTTTCAACGAGAAAGAAAACCCCTCAACCAGGCGTAAGCTTCGACAAAGCCTTAAGCGCTCTGACCACTCCAGTCCATCGGCGGCATAGACCGACACTGTACAATCAGCAGCGCATACGGTTTGGACAGTCCGTTTATCTCTTTCAACGACCGGTTTCGTCGCCATAGGGACCGAGCGGACGTGCTGGAAACTGGTCGCGGGTGGCGTCCGCGAAGCGGGGAATTCCGGCATGCCGAGCCGCAGGAGAACTGCTGCACAGCGACGCGCGGTGCAGCGTTTGGCGAAAAAAGATTGCTGATATGACTCGGACGGCGCCGCGGTAAAGAACGGTAGGCAATTCCGGCTGGCGGCCGCGACGCGCAATCGAGCCCAACCCATCGTATAAGAGCGACTTCCATGCGAATCCTTCTGATCGAAGACGACCGCCCCATCGCGCGCGGCATTCAAAGTAGCCTTGAACAAGCCGGCTTTACCGTCGATATGGTCCACGACGGCATTTTCGCGGAGCAAGCGCTCACGCAAAATCGCCATGAATTGGTGATTCTCGATCTCGGCTTGCCGGGTATCGACGGCATGACGCTGTTGTCGCGTTTCCGCCAGGGCAATCGTCATACGCCAGTGATTATCCTGACCGCGCGCGACGAACTGCATGACCGCGTCCAGGGCCTGAACAGCGGCGCCGACGACTACATGCTCAAACCGTTCGAACCCGCTGAACTCGAAGCGCGCATTCGCGCTGTCATGCGCCGCAGCGGCCCGCACGGCGATGTACCGCGTCCGGAAGTATCGTTGGGCGGCTTGCGCCTGTCGGGCGTCGATCGTCGCATTTTCAACGACGAAAAACCGCTTGAACTGTCGCCGCGGGAATTCGCCGTGCTCGAAATGCTGTTGCTGCGCCACGGCCGCGTGGTCAGCAAGGCGCAGTTGCAGGATCACCTGACGCACTTCGGCGGCGATCTCGGCGACACCGCCATTGAAGTCTACGTGCACCGGGTTCGCAAGAAACTCGAAAACTGCCGCGTAGAAATCGTGACGGTGCGAGGTTTCGGCTACTTGCTGCAGGAAATCCGGCAGACCGCGGCGTAAGCGGTTTGTCGATGGCATAACCAGCCTGACAAGCGGTAACCAAGCACCTTGCGATTCCCTCCCCGGCGCACGCCCGACGAACGTTTCGACCGCGCCGACTGGCTGCATCTGGCGCGCTCGGCAGCCCCGTCTGCACGCGTGCCGCCCAGCCTGCGGCGCTCGCTGTTGCGCCGCCTTGCCGCGCCGCTGTCGCTGCTCGCGTTAATGAGCGGATTGATGGCGTACTGGCTTGCGTGGCAATACACGCAGCATGTGGTCGACCGCTCGCTGGCCGATCTCGCCACGGCGATCTCCAAGCAAATCCAGCTAGCGGGTGTGGACGCACCGCTCACGGTGCCTCCGCTTGCCCGCGCGATGTTCTCGGATCCTGTCGAACAACTGATCTACCGGATCAGCGACGGCGACAGCGAGATCGCCGGCGAACCCGATCTGCCGCTGACCGGCACCAACGTGCGCCGGATTCACTACGCGTATGTCTTCGAGACGAACTACCAGGGCACGAGCGTGCGTGCGGCCCAGGTGCGCGTCGATCAGGCGCACGGCAATCCTATAGTCGTGGAAGTGGCGCAGCGTGTGGGCTCGCGGTATCGGATAGCGGTCGAATTCATGGTCGCGATCATGATGCCGCTGCTGCTCCTGCTGCTGGCGGGCTGGGTGATCGTATGGCGCGTGGTGAACCAGCAGCTCAACCCGCTGACCGATCTCGCCGATACCCTCAACCGGCAGACCCACACGTCGCTGGAACCGGTCGACGAATCGTTTGTTCCCATCGAAATTCGTCCTCTGACGAGCGCGATGAACGCCCTGCTCGACCGCCTGAAAACGGCGCTCGACGGCCAGCGCAAGTTTATTGCCGATGCCGCCCATCAGCTTCGTACGCCGCTCACTGCCGTGAAGCTGCACGCCGAGCAGGCAGCGAGCGCCAAGGACCCGGCGAAGGTGCTGGAGGCGGTCAAGGAGTTGCGGGCATCGGCGGATCGGGCTGTGCGGCTGTCGAATCAACTGCTCTCGCTCGCTCGCGCCGAGCCGGGCGAACAGGCCGCGCGTTTCACTGAATTCGATTACGCCAACCTCGCGTTTGAAACCGGCGCCGAATGGGTGCCGCGTGCGCTCGCCGTCGGTATCGACATGGGTTTCCAGCGTCTCGACGATCCCGATAACGAACATCCCCTGACCGTGCGCGGCAATCGCGTGCTGGTGCGCGAGGTGATCGGCAATCTTATAGATAACGCACTGAAATACGTTCCCACTTCACGGGCCGAAGGCGCACGCGTGACCGTGACGGTGACGCAGACCATCGATGAAACCGGCCAGCGGATGGGCGAAATCGTGGTGGAAGACAACGGTCCGGGCGTGCCGCTGGAACAGCAGCCGGATCTCTTCAAGCGCTTCTTTCGCGGCGATGGTCACGGCGTGGAAGGCGGCGCCGGACTGGGTCTCGCGATCGTCCACGACATCATGGTCCTGCATAACGGCAGCGTGCATTACGAAGACGCTCCGGCGCCCGAAGGGGGCGCCCGTTTCATCGTGCGGATGCCTTTGAAAGCGGCATAGAAAAACGCCACGGAGGCAACCTGCCGTGGCGTTTTTTCTGGCTGACACTTCTCTACGAAGACCCTACTTTTTCTTCTTCAATGCCAACATGGTGCCGCGGCACTTTTTGGCGCCGCAGCGGCACTCATATTCCTTCTTGAGCTTCTTCGTGATGCGACCGTCGATGACGAGACCGTAGTCGTAGTACAGCTCTTCATCTTCCTTGATCGCACGCAGCGCATGGATGAACACACGCCCTTCCTTCTCTTCGGCTTCGCAATTCGGCGCGCACGAATGGTTGATGTAGCGTGCGCTGTTGCCGTCGACCTTGCCGTCGATCACCTTGCCGTTTTCGAGCGCGAAATAGAACGTATGGTTCGGCTCGTCGGGGTTGTGCGGATGACGGCGCAACGCCTCTTTCCACGAAATGCGTTCGCCTTTGTACTCGATTATCCGTTCGCCTTTGGCGAGCGGTATCGCGGCGAACACGCCCTTGCCGTGTATGCCCGAACGGCGGACGGCGACCCTCCGTGAACTCATCGAATGAATCCTTTAAAACGAATCGGTTTGGCTTAGCAGACGCTTCAACTTCGCCTCGTCCCGGTTTCACGCGAACGGTGACGAACCGGAACGTGGATTAAAAAAACGCGGCGGCCTGAATGCGAGGCGCCGCCGCGTTGCTGTCCGTCTCATTGCATTGTTTGCTTCAGTTGCTTCGTGTGCTGCAATTCACTGTCCTTCGCCGCCCGCGTGCGGTTGAAACCATGCAGGCGAACAACGGCATCGTACACGCTAGGCGCGCACGAGTTCAACCGCTCCATAAATTCAAGCCGCGAGTTTCAACGCTGACCGAACGAGATATCGCCGAACAACGCTTTTTGTTCGCGCGGCTGCGAGCGCCAGTATTGCGGCGGCGCTTCGACGGTCGCACCCAGTTGCGCGGCCGCGTGCCACGGCCAGCGCGGATTGTAGAGCAGCGCACGCGCCAACGCGACGAGATCTGCCTCACCCGACTCAATAATTTCTTCGGCGTGCTGCGGGTCGGTGATAAGACCCACGCCCATGGTATTCACGCCTGTGGCTTCCTTGATGGCTTTTGCGAACGGCAGTTGATAACCCGGCGACAGCGGAATTTTTTGCAGCGGCGATACACCGCCCGATGACACATCGATCCAGTCGATCTTGTGTTTCTGCAACTCCTTCACGAACACGATGGTTTGCTCGAGATCCCAGCCGCCTTCCACCCAATCCGATGCCGACACACGCAGGCCCACGGGTTTATCGGCGGGAAAAGCCGCGCGCACGGCGTCGAAGACTTCCAGCGGAAAACGCATGCGGTTTTCGAGCGAGCCGCCGTATTCATCGGTGCGCTGGTTGGCAAGCGGCGAAAGAAACTGATGCAGCAGATAACCGTGGGCCGCGTGCACTTCAAGGGCGTCTACCCCCAGGCGCGCGGCGCGCTTCGCGGTCGCCACGAAGGCGTCGCGTATGCGGATCAGGCCGGCTGCGTCGAGGGCGAGCGGCGGCGTTTCGCCTTCCTTATGCGGAATCGCCGACGGCGCTGAGGGCATCCAGCCGCCGTCCGAAACGGCGATCAACTGACCGCCTTCCCAGGGAACCGCGCTCGACGCTTTCCTGCCGGCGTGGCTGATCTGCATCGTGATGGCGATGTGCGAATATTTTCGAATGGCGTCGATGACCGGTTTGAGCGCGGCTTCAGTCGCGTCGTCCCAGAGGCCGAGGTCGCCGGGCGTGATGCGGCCGTCGGGTTCGACCGAGGTTGCCTCGAGACACAGCATGCCGGCGCCCGAGAGCGCGAGATGTCCGAGGTGGATCATGTGCCAAGCGGTGGCTTCGCCGCGTTCGGCTGAGTATTGGCACATCGGTGAGACCACGATGCGGTTCGGAAGCGTCACGCCTCGCAGCGTGAAGGGCGAAAACAGAGCGCTCATGGGAGGGTTTCCGGAGGAAGGAACGGGGCGTTTTAGAATAGCACTTCGGGGGCGAGCCGTTCGCACTCGGGGTTTTGGTTCTGTTCCGGGGGTTTGCGGTCGGGGTGGTGCCGGGGTGGTGCTTTTGGTGTTCGTGGTCGGAGTTTATGCCGGGGTGCTACTTTCAGGGTTAGTGGTCTGCGTGAGTCGGATTTTCTCTTTATCACTGTTAGCCA
>NZ_LMUF01000047.1:0-131220 GCF_009766085.1 Burkholderia sp. S171
TTGCAGCGCTACATCGAATATGAATGAAATTAAAACCTGAACAACACCGCTTGACACGGAAAGTCATATCAGAAATGACGGGCGCCACGCACAGTGGCTAATAGTGATAAAGAGAAAATCCGACTCATGCAGACCACTAACGCTGAGAGCAGCAACCCGGCATAGACCCCGACCGCTGCTCCCAAACCCGCCACCCTAACCCCCCGTCCACCACCGCGAGCGACCTTAACTTGGCAAATCCTGCCCCTTCGTTTCCGGCGCGAACGGAATCACCGCCAGCCCGATCACAAACGCAATGGCAGTCAACGCAATCGGCACGCCGAGCGTCTTCATATGCAGCACCATCGCGCCGATCCCGAAGTTCACGATGGCCCCGAAGAAGCGTCCTATCGAAGTACAGAACGCAAACGCCGTCGCGCGAACTCGAGTCTCGAACTGCTCCGGCAGCCAAAGACTGAACAACGCAAAATTGCCGCCGAAGAAACCGAGCACCACCAACAAAGCGATGAACGGCACCAGCCCATTCTCCAGATAAAACGCCCAGCCGAACGCCAGTGCAATCGACACCGCCATCCCGACAAAGTACACCGCGAGCGTGAGTTTGCGGCCAATGCGCTCGGCCAGGGGCGGCAACGCGAGACACCCAATAATCGTGCCGATGGACAGTAAACCCGTCGCAATCGATGCAGTCTTGGATGCATCCGCCTTCGTCATGCCAGCCTTCGTTGCAAGCTGAATGACCGCCGACGGTTCATACACCGCGCCCGCCCACAGTCCAATAATCGCAACCGTCAACAACACGGTCGCAACAATAGTGCGCTGCCGGTATTGCGGCGAGAAGATCGCTCGCAACGAGCTTGCCTGCTTGACCTTGACCACCGTCGCTTCAACCTTTTGCCACTTCTCGGTTTCCTTCACGCGCAGCAGCACGACAATGGAGACGATCACCGGGACAATTCCGACCAGGAACATCGCGCGCCAGCCGAAGGTCGCGCCGATCGTATAGTTCAGTGCGGCGGCCATGAAGAAGCCCGCGTAATACCCCGTCTGGAGATACCCCGCGCCCATCTTGCGACGATCCTCCGGCCACGCTTCCGCCACGTAGGTCCCGGCCAGCGCCCACTCCCCGCCGATCCCCACGCCCGCAAGAAAGCGGTAGATGCCCAGCTCCCAAACAGTATGTGAAGTTGCGGCAAGACCGGTAAAGATCGCGAAAGTGAAGATGGTCGCAGCGAGCACCTTGGTGCGTCCGAAACGGTCGGCAAGCGGCCCCCAAATGAACGACAGCCCCCAACCCACCAGGAACAGCGCGAACAGGATCGAGCCGGCCAGCCCGACATTCGCGGGCGTGGCTGCGTAGCCGGACTTCGGCAGCAACTCAGTCAGCGCGGGCGCCAGCACCAGTGCATAGATGAACGAGTCCATGCCATCGAGCGTCCATCCGGCCCAGGCACCCCAGAAGCCTACGATCTGTGTCCGGTTCAGTGGCGTGCGCGTGCGCCGGGTGGCGCCTATCGAACGTTCCAGCGTGCTTGGCATGACTGTCTTCCTGATAGGTGTAAACCTGTATGTGCCTGATATGAACGACGCGCTCTGTTGGCAAAATCCGGGCGTCTGCGCTTGAGCACCGGGTTTGCGTTACAAGCCCTAAAAGTGCATTTTCATATATAATATTTGAAAACGAGCTGTTGACCACTCCGCACTTGTACCTAGCTTCGGTAGAAAAAAGCATGAAAAACGAGCTGAATCCCCTGTTTCGCGAAGCGCAATTCGAGCCACGCCAGAGCACGTCGCGTTATATAGCGGACGCGTTACGCTCAGCGATCGTGGAAGGCACCCTGCTGCCGGGCGAGCCGCTGCGCCAAGACGCAATTGCCAAGCAGTTCTCTGTCAGCGCCATTCCGGTGCGTGAGGCGTTCAGGCAACTGGACAGCGAGGGCTGGGTCACCATCGAGCAGAATCGCGGTGCGTCGGTCAGCCTGCAATCGCCCGATGAAGCCCGTGAGATCTACGAAATCCGCGCGTCGCTGGAGAGTCTGGCGATTGGTATTGCGATCGAACGTCATACCGAGGCAACGCTGGCCGAGGCGCGCCAATTGCTAGAGGCCGCGGCCAACGAACAGGATCAGGCGCTCTATGTAGTACGCAATGAGCAGTTCCACATGAGCCTGTACGCGCCCGCCGAGCGCCCTCACCTGATGGAGCTGATTGGTACGATGCATCGGCGGGGCGAGCGTTATCTGCGGCTCAAGTTCGGCATGCCCACGTTCAAGGGGCAGTCCGACGCCGAGCACGAAGCCATTCTCGACGCACTGCATGCACGCGATACCGAAGCCGCGCAAACGCTGGTCGCCCGCCATCTGCTCGCGACGGGCGAACTGGTTTATCGTTTTCTCCACGACGCGCAAATGCAGGCGCAAGCCACGCAGCCGAAGAAGCGCCGCCGTCCTTCCACTTCACGGTCAGACTAAGCGCTGATTTCGTTTCGCTGATCCTGCTCAACACTGAGGCCCCCGCATGAATCCTCCCGCACAAGCCGGCATCAACCCAGCACCGCGCCAGTGGAACACGCGTGCGCTGGAAAAGGCCCGGCGCCTGAAGGCTATCGAAGGCTGGCTCGACAACGGCGTGCTCAAGGCAGAGCGCATTGTCGACGCCCTCGAAACACTGATTCAATCCGGCGATCGTGTTGCGCTGGAAGGCAACAACCAGAAGCAAGCCGACTTCCTCTCGCGCGCGTTCGCGAAGCTCGATCCGTCGCGCGTGCATGACGTTCATCTGTTGATATCCAGCATCAGCCGGCCCGAGCATCTGACGTTGTTCGAACGTGGCATCGCGCGCAAAGTGGACTTCTCGTTTGCGGGGCCGCAGAGCCTGCGCGTCGCGCAGTTGCTCGAAGACGGGCAGCTCGAGATTGGTGCGATCTATACGTATATAGAACTGTATGCGCGCATGTTCATCGACCTGACGCCGCAAGTCGCGCTGGTCTGCGCAGTGCAGGCCGATCGCCACGGCAATTTGTATACGGGTCCGAACACCGAGGACACGCCGACTATTGTGGAGGCGACCGCGTTCCGTCATGGCATCGTGGTGGCGCAGGTGAACGAGATCGTCGATGAACTGCCGCGTGTCGATATCCCCGGCTCGTGGGTCGATGTCGTCGTGCAGGCTGACCGGCCGTTTGCGGTCGAACCGCTGTTCACACGCGATCCGCGTCATATCGGCGAGCTGCAGATTCTCATGGCGATGATGACCATCCGCGGCATCTACGAGCGTTATGGCGTGAAGGCGTTGAACCACGGCATTGGCTTCGACACCGCCGCGATCGAATTGCTGCTGCCGACGTATGGCGCAGCGCATGGGCTGAAGGGCAAGATCTGCACGCACTGGGCGCTCAATCCGCACCCCACGCTGATCCCCGCTATCGAAAGCGGCTGGGTGGAAAGCGTGCATTGCTTCGGCAGCGAAGTGGGCATGGAGGATTACATCGAAGCACGCTCGGATGTGTTTTTCACCGGCCGCGACGGTAGCCTTCGATCCAACCGCGTGTTGTGCCAGCTCGCGGGTCAATATGGCGTGGATCTGTTTATCGGCTCGACGTTGCAGATGGACGCCGACGCGAATTCATCGACTGTCACGCTCGGTCGCCTCGCCGGATTCGGCGGTGCGCCGAACATGGGACACGATCCGCGCGGGCGCCGTCATTCGAGCGAAGCATGGTTGAAGTTAATGAAAAACGATGGGCCGAACAGCGATATCGGACGCGGGCACAAGCTCGTCGTGCAAACCGCCGAGACCTTCAAGAAGGGCGGTGAGCCGACCATTGTCGATGCACTCGATGCCATCGCTGTCGGCAAGCAAAGCAACATGCCGATAGCCCCGGTCATGATCTACGGCGACGACGTCAGCCATGTCGTGACCGAAGAAGGAATCGCTTATCTGCACGCCGCAGAAGGCGTGGAAGAGCGGCGCGCGGCGTTGCGCGCCGTTGCGGGGGTGACGCCCATCGGCATGCGCGCCGACCCCGTCAAGACGGCGGAATTGCGGCGGCGTGGCATTGTTGCGTACCCGGAAGACCTGGGCATCCGGTGCGGCGAAGCGAAGCGCTCGTTACTGGCGGCACGGAGTATCGACGATCTGGTCGCGTGGTCTGGCGGGCTGTATCAGCCGCCGGCAAAATTTCGCGGCTGGTGATGCGATGGCTTGCACTCAACCTGTTTTTATCGATGTCGCTTGCGCTCCGTCAACGCTCGCGGATCTCGCGGTTGCAGCGCTGATCGATGAAGCGTGTCTCACGCCGAAACCTGCGCTGGTGGACCGTCGCGGCAGCGGTGCGCATCGTGATCTCGATCTGGACACCATGCTGCGTTCGGCGCGTTCGCTGCGGCCGACTTTTCTCGCGCTGGCGCGCGCAGCGGTTGATCAAAAACCTTCGCAACGGTTGCGTGAACAACTTGCGCGTATCGGCCGTGAAGGTGAAGTGGCGATGCTGCGGGCAACGAATGGCAGCAATGCGCATCGCGGGGCGATCTGGATTGTTGGCTTGTTATGCGCAGCCGCCGCAATGCGTCCGTTGGGTGAGCCCTTCGAACTCTGCGCGCAAGCGGCAGTCATTGCCCGTTTCGAGGACCGTTTCGCACCGGCACCGAACGCGATGAGTAACGGTGCGCGTGTTATTCAGCGCTTCGGTGTGGCTGGCGCACGCGGTCAGGCGGTGGAAGGTTTTCCGCACGTGCAGGAAGCCGGCCTGCCCGCGCTGCATCGCTCACGTGTAAACGGCGCGACCGAAGACGAGGCACGGCTCGACGCACTGCTGGCCATCATCGCAACGCTCGACGATACCTGCTTGCTACATCGCGGCGGCCAAGTCGCGCTTGAGGCAGCGCAGGCCGGCGCGCGCGATGCACTGCAAGCCGGCGGCGCAGCACGACCGCAAGGCCGCGCCGCACTCGCCCGCCTCGACCAACGCCTGACCGAATTGAACGCATCTCCCGGAGGCGCGGCGGACTTGCTGGCCGCTACCCTCTTCCTCGATACCCTGCCGCGCGTCGGCTGACGCGGAGAACACGTCATGGAAAACTTGCGCTACGAATATCCCGCCACCCGCCCCGTGCCGCAACGCGCGCATGTGGGCGTGGTCGGCTCGGGCGACCTGGAGATCCTGCTGTCGCCGTCCGAGAGCCAACACGCGGAAGTCGTGATCCGCACGAGCGTGGACGGTTATGAACACGTGTGGAAAAGCGTGCTGGACCGTTTCTTCTCGCGCTATGACGGCGCCGCACGCCTCGAACTCAACGACTTCGGCGCAACGCCCGGGGTCGTCATGCTGCGGCTCGCCGAAGCAGTGGAAGCGAGCGAAGGAGACGCATCATGAGCGGCCACGATACCTTCATTGCACAGCATAGTTTTATTGAACTGACCGCGCGTGAACGTGCCCGTGCGTTGCTCGATGCCGGCACCTTCCGCGAGTTGATCGGACCGTTCGACCGGCTCGAATCGCCGTGGCTCGCCATGCAGAATGTGGTCTGTCAGGCCGATGACGGCGCGGTCATTGCACGCGGTACGCTTGGCGGCGAAGCGGCGGTCATCGCGGCGATCGAGCCTGCTTTCCAGGGCGGGAGTATTGGCGAAGTGTCCGGTGCGAAGATCGCGGCGGCGCTTGAAATGGCCGTGCGCGAATTCGAAGCAGGCCGCAAGATCCTCCCAGTCATCCTGTTCGAAACCGGCGGTGTCCGACTGCAAGAAGCGAATCTCGGTCTCGCGGTGATTGCGGAGATTCAGGCGGGAATAGTCGCATTGCGGCGGTACGTGCCGGTGGTCGGCGTGATCGGCGGCATGGTTGGCTGCTTCGGCGGGATGTCGCTGGCAGCAGCGTTGTGCACCCGGCTGATCATGACTCGGCAAGCACGGCTCGGGATGAACGGACCCGAAGTCATTGAACAGGAAGCGGGCGTAGAAGAACTCGATTCACACGACCGGCGCCTCATCTGGTCGATGATCGGCGGCGAACAACGTGCGGCCGTGGGCTTGGTCGACACCCTCGTGGAAGACGATACGGATCAGGTTCTTGACGCCGTGCTCAGCGCGTTCAAAAGCGGTGTGCCGGCGAGCCATCGGACAGAACAGGTCGATGCACAACTTGAACGGCTTGCGCGCGTAGACCCATCGGCGATCGATCCCGATGTGTTGCGAACGCTTTGGCAAGGAGAGGTTTGATGAGCGCATCACGTGGGCAAATCTGGTTCGACGCATTGACGTCGAACGCGTCGAATGAAGGGGCGGCTTCGGGCAACAAAGGCCAAGAAGGCCCGATCCGCAGCGCCGATGCACCGCTTGGCAACACGACCGCAAGTTTCATCACCATCGTTCCTGATCCGCATAACCGCTTTCCGCGTGCGACCGATAACGTGGTCGGCCTCGAACAAGGCTGGTTGCTCGCGCGCGCCGTACGCAATGTCATGGATGCGGACCGCGATGCTTCGGTGAAGCGTCCAATCGTGGCTATCGTCGATGTGAAAAGTCAGGCGTATGGTCGTCGCGAAGAACTGCTGGGCGTCCATCTCGCGTGCGCGGCCGGCGTCGATGCTTATGCGAGCGCGCGGCTCGCGGGTCATCCTGTGATCGCGTTGATTGTCGGCCCGGCGATGTCCGGCGCGTTCCTCGCGCATGGTTATCAGGCGAACCGGATCATCGCGTTGGATGCGGACGGCATCGCCGTGCATGCCATGGGCAAGGAAGCGGCCGCACGAGTCACGCGCCGTAGTGTTGAAGGACTCGATGAACTCGGCGACCGCGTGTTGCCGATGTCGTACAAGATGAGCGCTTACGCGAAGCTGGGGCTGCTGCATGAACTGATCGCCGGCATCAATGCAGATGCGCCCGGGCGCGAAGATATCGACCGTGTGCAGTCTTCGTTGATCGCTGCTATTGACGATGCACGGAAGGGTCCGCGCGATCTCTCATCGCGGTTGCAATCGGCTGAGGCGAAGCAAATTCGCGCGGCTTCAATAGAGGTCCGCAAGCGCATGGCGGAGCAATGGGACGCGTCGTGAATTCGCACGACCTGTTGCAACTCGCGCCGGGGACGCTTGATTTCTCCGATGCCCCGGCATGGGTCGCAGCATCGCTGAAACGCGCACCGTTCGTGGTGGTTCGACGGGCGATGTCGGTGAGCGGGTTGATCGCGGTTGGCATTCGTGGCGAAATACGCAGCGAGCGTTTCGGCTCGTGGCTTGATCCGCGTTATGTTGAGCGGGTCGTTGAGCCGGAAGCGCTTCTTGCGAACTCAAAGCCCTCAATGACACGCGCAAAGTTGCCCACGTTTGCATTGCTGCAAGCAATCGCGCCGATCTGCAATGCGACCGGCTACATTTGGGGACCTACCGGCAGCGTCGGCTTTGAACTCGCCAGCGGATATCCTACGGTCACGCAAACAAGTGACCTCGACCTTCTGATGCGTGCGCCGGACCCTCTAGACCGCACCACGGCGAAAGCCTTGTTCGATACCCTCTCCCAAGCCGCGCTCGACCACAGCACGCGCATCGATATGCAAATCCAGACGCTCGACGGCGCGTTCTCGCTGGCCGAATATGCGCATCCTGGCGCACGCGTGATGCTGCGGTGCGCCGATGGCCCGAAGCTCGTCGCCGATCCATGGCAGACGAGTCAAGCGGCATGATCGCGTTCCTCTTCCCCGGTCAGGGCTCACAATTCGCGGGCTTTTTGCACACGCTTGGCGGCGCGACGCCGCACGCGCGCATTGGTGAAACCATCAAAGAGGCGTCCGATGTACTGCATACGGACGTGCTCTCGCTCGATCACGCCGACGCGTTGACTTCAACCGTCGCCGTGCAGATCAGCTTGCTTGTTGCGGGCGTGGCTACCGTGCGAGCGCTGCGCGATGAAGGCATCGAGCCGGATGCGGTAGCGGGTTTATCGGTGGGCGCGTATGGCGCGGCGGTTGCGTGCAATGCCCTATCTTTCGGCGACGCCTTGAGGCTGTTGTACCTTCGCGCGCAATTGATGGAGCGGGCCTATCCGCAGGGCTACGGCATGCTCGCGGTCTCCGGTCTTAGCGAGCGTGAGCTTGAGGCGGTGATCGCGACTGCCCCTACGCAGGCCGCTTACATTGCGAATTTGAATGCTCCGCGACAGATCGTAGTGGCAGGCGCCGACGCCGATCTCGACCGAGTGCGTGCACGCGCGCTCGAAGCGGGCGCGCGCAAAGCCGAGCGGTTGACAGTCAGCGTGCCGTCCCACTGCGTACTTCTCGACGATGCCGCTCGCGAACTCACCGAAGCCGCGACCCAGATCGCATTGCATGCGCCGACGATTTCCTACATCAGCAATCGCGGCGCACGGCCTTTGCGCCAGGCTGACGCGATCCGTACCGACCTCGCGACGAACCTGCGATATCCCGTTCGCTGGCACGACTCCACTATCGTGCTGGGCGAACTTGGAGCACGCGTGTTCGTTGAAATGCCGCCGGGGCGCACGCTGACCCAACTCGCGGAAGACGCGCTGCCGGGAATCGCCAAAGTTGCGATAGAACAGACCTCGATTGCATCGGCCGCCGCGCTGATCCGCGCCCGCGCCGCCGGATAGTCCCGGGTTCATCCACCCGCCATTGCAAAGCGTTTTCCCCGATCACTTTTCGAGGGTTCGCTTGTTATAATCATTTCATCTAGCGAGCAAAATCTAACAACCACATTTACGACGTGCACCTTGCGTCCACTGTCCTCAGCGAATGACCAAAAGCGATCGTCTGCGTGTTCTTGCCGATGCTTTGCGTGAGCAAAGTGTGATGCGTCTTCGCGATGCGGCGACCTTGCTCGATGTATCGGAAATGACGGTCCGCCGCGACATAGCGTCGAGTCCGGGGACGTTTACTTATCTTGGCGGTTATATCGTTCGCGCTTCGGATGTCCCGAACGGCGCGGGTTATACGATCGATGAAGAGAAGGATCATTTTGCCCAGGCCAAGGCGGAGGCATCGGCGGTGGCCGCGCGGCTGCTTTCTGACAACGAGACCATCTTCATCGATTGCGGGACGACGCTGACCACATTGGCGCGGCTCATTCCGGCTGACATGCATTTAACCGTGCTGTGTTATTCGCTGAACGTGGCCGAGATTTTGCGACGCAAGGCCAATGTGCGGATGATTTTATTGGGCGGCGTTTATGCGCCCTCGTCGGATTCATTTTCCAGCGATGAAAGTATCGAGACGTTGCGGCGGATGGGGATCAACAAGGCGTTTATTTCGGCCGGCGGGGTGGATGAAGCGCGGGGCGTGACGTGTTGGAACTTTCACGAGGTCGCGATCAAACAGGCTGCGATGGAAAGCGCGGTTGAACGGCATCTGGTGGTCGATGCCAGCAAGTTGGGGAAGGTTAAGGCGGTGCGGTTTTCGCAATTGGATCAGTTTAATTCGCTGATTACGGAGAAGGGGATGGAGATTCGGAAGTGAGCAAAACCACGGATAACTTGAACAACGGCGGCCATCTCGCAGTGGCCACTTATGACCCCGATACGGACATGCTGCGCGGCGAATTTCTTGGTTTGAACGGAGGCGCGGACTTCTACGCCAGCGACATTCCCTCGCTCAAGACCGAAGGCGCCAAGTCGTTGGCCGCATTCCTCGATGTCTGCAAAGAGAACGGTATCGACCCTTAGCTTCACGGACGCGCGGTTGGCCCGGCAAACTTTCCGGGCGATTCAATCAACGACCGCCCGTAAGCGAAACCAACCACCCCTACGCCGCCCGCCTCCCCAGCGCGAACAACGTCCCCGCCACCAGAATAAACGCCCCGATAATCACCTTCTGCCAGGTACTCGGTACACCGATCAGAATCAAGACGCTGTTGATCAACGTAACCAGCACCACGCCCAACAACGTCCCTACCACCGTCCCCGTCCCACCGGTAATCCTGGCGCCGCCAAGAATCACCGCCGCAATCACATCCAGTTCAGTCCCAACCAGATCAAACGGATTCGCCAGCCGATTCGTCGATACATGCAGAATCCCGGCAATCCCCGCCAGCATCCCGGTGTATCCAAACACGAACAGATGAATGGCCCGCAGGTTATAACCAAGCCGCTCGGCGATCGGCAAACTGCCGCCCATCGCGTACACACCGCGCCCCATCATCGTCCGGTTGAGCAGCCACCACGTCACGCCCGCAGCAAGAAAAAGCGCAATGACCGAGACCGGCAACACCGCCCGAAGCCCATCGTTCGTGTGATAGAAAAATAGCGGCAACTGGCCGAAGCTATCCATGCTATGCGGGATATTCATGAAAAACTGCGTACCTACAAACGTCAGCAGCAACCCACGATACAAATACTGCGTGCCAATGGTCACAATCAACGAAGGCGCTTTCAGCCGATGCACCAGCACGCCATTGATCAATCCAAGCAACACGCCGCCCACCGCGCCGCAAACCAGAATCACAAAAAACGGCGCGTCAGGCCACCAGGCAAACACGGCCTTGGTGATCGAATACATCGTAAAAGCGGCAATCGCAGTAAAGGACACATCGATACCACCCGATGCCAGCACAACCAGCGTCCCCAGCGCAAATAACGATACTGTCGTGCCCGAATGCAGCAAATCGAAGAGCGTCGCGAACTGGAAGAAGCGCGGATTCAACGTGCCCACCACCAGGCACGTTACAAGAATCAGTCCGAGCGTGAACCATTCAGGATTGCGCATCAATCGCCCAATAAAACTGGGCCGCTGCACCTGCGGCGCAACCTCTGCCAATGCCGGCTTTAGCGCGGAAGCGCCTTGCGATGTCTGAGCAACGCGATGAAGTGACTCGCTCATGCTGCCTCTGAAAGTAAAGCGTGATAAAGATCGGCTTCCGTCAATTGCCCCGCACGATATTCGTTCGAGACACGCCCCTTCTTCATCATCAGGATTCGGTCGCAGTTCTGCAGCAACTCAGGCAAGTCATCGCTGATCAAAATGATGCCAATACCCTGCTCAGCCAAGCGCTGCATGATGCGGTAAATAATGTCCTTCGATCCCACATCCACGCCCACCGTCGGACCGTGCAGGATCAAGACGCGTGGATCAATAGCAAGCCATCGGCCGATCAACACGCGTTGCTGGTTGCCACCCGATAGCGACTGAACCGGTTTATCGACGTCAGGCGTCGCGATCTGCAACTCCTTCACGGTGCGCTCGGCAAGCTCGCGCGCGCGCTTCCGGTCAACCTGTCCAAAGCGATCGCGCAAACTCGATATCATCGCGGTGATGACGTTGTCGCGAATGGATTTATCGAGGAAAAGCCCTTCGTTCAAGCGGTCTTCAGGCACATAGCCTATGCGTTGCCACTTTGCATCGGACGGTGTTTTAAGCCGCACGATGGAACCATCCAGCGTCACCGTGCCGCTATCCGCCGGCGCGACACCTGCCAATGCCCGCGCCAATTCATTGCGCCCGGAGTCGAGCAAACCCGTCACGCCAAGAATCTCTCCGCGATGCAGCGAGAACGTGACATCGGCGAACTGGCGCGACCGCGACAGCGCCTTCACATCCAGCACGATCTCGTGGCCGTCCATGACTTCAGCCTGCCGATATCGCTCGTTCGATAACTGCTTACCTGTCATCAACTCGCCAATCTGCGCCTTCGTATAATTCTCGATCGGCCCTTGCGCCATCTTCTGACCATCGCGCAGCACGATCACTTCACCGCCGATCGCATAGCACTCATCCAGCTTGTGACTCACGAACAGCACGGCGACGCCGTCAGCGCGCAGCTTCGCCAGCACCGCGATCAGGTTATCGACTTCCTTTTGCGTGAGCGACGTGGTCGGCTCATCCATGATGACGAACTTCGCCTCGCTCGCAATCGCACGCGCGATAGCCACGAGTTGCCGCGTCGCCAGCGGCAACTGCTCGACGAGCGTCGCCTGAAAATCGGCATCGCCGGGCAAGCCCACCGCTTCCAAAGCACGTGCTGCAGTACGAGCCAGCGCACGGCGATCGAAGGTCCGCGCAAGCCGCCCCGCATGCGCGGCGAGTTCGGACGTCAAAGCCACATTCTCTGCCACACTCATGTTGGGCAGCAGCGAAAGATCCTGATACACGGTCTCGATACCCGCCGACAACGCCTCGAGCGGCGCAAGCCGCGAGTGCCTTACGCCTTCGATCACAAGCTCGCCCTGATCGGGCGGCTGCGCGCCGGAGATGATCTTGATCAGCGTGCTCTTGCCACAGCCGTTCTCGCCGAGCAGGTGATAGATCTGCCCGCGCTGGAACGAAAGGCTCACGCCACGCAGCGCATACACGCCTGTAAAACGCTTGTGGATATCGACGACTTCGAGAAGCGGCGCTGTACTCATCATTGAACCTTCTACCCTTTCAACTTCCTGAAGACAGCGCGCACGGCAGCCGTGCGCGCTTTACTGCTCTCGCAAAAAATCAGAACGGATACTGCTTGTAGTTGGTCTTGTCGACGTCGACCCAGCCGGTGCCGCGCACGATAATGCCCTTGCCCGGACCCTTGGTGACCGTGACCTTGTTATAACCAACCAGACCCAGGTCCGCACCGTTCTCCACCGTCTTGCCATCGATCAGCATTTTCGCGATCTTGTTCATCGCGATACCGGCGAGCTTCGGATCCCAGAACGCAATGCCGTTGATCGCACCGCTCTCGAGGAACTTGCCGGCTTCCGTCGGCAGGCCCGTGCCGTACACGCAGATCTTGCCAATCTTGCCGGCCTCTTCCACCGCGCGCCCGATGCCGATCACATCCAGCGATGACGACCCTTGGAAACCGGTCAGGTCCGGGTGCTTGCGCAGCACTTCTTTCGCAACTTGGTAGGCACGTTCGCCATCGTTATTGGTTTCAAGCTTCGGCTCGACCAGATCCATCTTCGGGTACTTCTGCTTCGCATTGCCGATACCGCCATCCGCCCACTGAACCTGCGAGCGGCTGCCGAGCGAGCCGACCAGCACCGCCCATTTGCCCTGATCGCCCATGCACTTCGCAAGCCGTTCATTCAGGCCTGCGCCATACGCGGTGTTGTCGAAAGCTTCGATGTCGACCATCGTGTTCTTCTCGTTGTCGGCTTCATGCGTGACGACCTTGATGCCGCGATCCATCGCTTTTTTCAGCGCCGGCTCAAGCGTGGGCGGATCGTAGGGAACGACCGCGATCGCCGTGACTTTCTTCGCGATCAGGTCTTCGATGATCTTCAGTTGTTGCGCAGCGTCCGCGCGTCCCGGTCCGGTCTGATACGCGTTCACGCCGGGGTTGTCCTTGGCGAATTCCTTCACGCCGTCGTCCATCCGGTTGAACCAGTTGATACCCGTGACCTTGACCACCGTGACGATGGTTTGATCGGTCGCGGCCTGCGCGACAGCAATAGCTCCGGCCGCAAGCGTGACAGCGGTGAGCGCGATGGCGATTCGATTGAGTTTCATGCGTTGTCTCCGTTATGGTTTGTCTGTGATGCACATGAGGTGAAGTTTTGAAGCCGGGAAAGCTTGGTTTTTGGGTCACGCTGCCGGTGGTTTTGGCACCTTCGAAATGGGTGCAGCGCCGCCGAGGCCGAAGATGGCCCGCACGCGCTCTCCACCCGCCAGCGCCAGCGATGCCAGCAACAGGAAGCCCCACGCACAGTCGCCAAAGAACTGCGAAACGCCCAGCAAGTTGAACAAGCTCGACAAGAACTGGAGCACGGTCGCGGCCAGAAAAACGCAGGTGATCCGGCCATAACCGCCCGCCGGATTCACGCCGCCCATCACCGCAATCAGGATCGCGATCAGCAAGTACGAGTTGCCGTAGTCCCACTTCGCGCTCGACGTATGCGACGCGCTGATGAGCCCGGCGAGCGACGCGAGCACGCCGCACATGCCGTACGTCAGGATCAGCATGCGGTCGCGCGGAATGCCGGCATAGAACGCGGCTTTCGGATTCGTGCCCATCAGATAGAGCCGCAAACCGAACGGCGTGCGCTTCAACACCCAGCCGAGCAGCAACACCGTGACCGCGAAAATCCACAGCGAGATAGGCACTTGCAGAAAGGTGCCGTTACCGATGTCGGAGAGGGCATCGACGTATTCCACCCGTACCGATGCACCGTTGCTCAACACCACGGCGATGCCGGTAAAAAGCAACGATGTACCGAGCGTGCAGAGAATCGGCGTGAGTTTCAGGCGCGCAATAATCACGCCGTTCATCAGGCCGCCAATGGCGCCGAGCATCACGGTAATCATGCAGAACACGGCTGTGTAAAGCGACGGCGAGTTATCGGCGGAAACGAGCATCGGCAGCAATTGCGCGGCGACCATGCCGGACAGGTTCGCGAGCGCGACACCCGACAAGTCGATACCGCCGTTACCCGACACCATCGAGAGCATGATGCCGAGCGCGAGCAGGCCCAGTTCGGGCAACTGGCTGCCCATGGACTGGAGATTGTCGATATCGACGAACTGGCCGTGCGATAACGCCGTCGCGACTAGCACGACCAGCAAGTTCACCGCGACCAGGAAGTTCAGTTGCCGGTCGGCGAGCCATTTCGATGGGTTCATCGAGCGCTCCTCCGTTCAGGATTGGTGGGCCGACGCGCTGCCGGACTTCACAGGTTCACCAAGAAGCACCGCTTCAATTTCAGCGAGCGTCGGCATTGAAGGCGCGGTGCCGGGACGCGTGACCGACAAGCTCGCCAACGCACAACCAAAACGCACGGCGTTCAACGGACTTTCGCCGCGTGCAAGCGCTGCAGCGAAGCCGCCGGTGAAGCCATCGCCCGCGCCTGCAGTCTCGACCACGCGACCGCAATTGAAGGCCGGCACCAGCACCGATTGTTCCGGCGTATGCAGCAACGCGCCCGCTTCGCCCAGCGTCACGATCACGGCGCGCACGCCCTTTCCTAGCAGGACATCGGCGGCGCGGCGGGCGTCATCGACTGACGCAACCTTGATACCGGTCAGCGCCGTTGCTTCGGTTTCGTTCGGCGTGATGTAGTCGCAAAGGGGGAAGATGTCGTCGTCGAGCGGTAGCGCCGGCGCCGGATTGAACACGGTCGTCACGCCGTGACGGCGCGCAAGTTCAAGTCCACGTCGCGCAGCAGGAACCGGTTGTTCAAGCTGCGTGACGAACACGGCGGCGGTCGCAATATCGGCTTCTATCGCTTCGACATCTTCGGGGCACAAGCGTCCGGCCGCACCCGCCGCAACGATGATCGCGTTGCCGCCGGTGGCGTCGTCGACGAAGATATGCGCCGCGCCTGTTGCCACGCCATCCGTCGTTATTGCGCGCGCTGTGATGCCTTCAGCGGCCCATGTCGAGCGTGCGATGTCGCCGAACGCATCGGCGCCGAGGCGTGTGCAAAAGATTACGTCGGCACCGGCGCGTGCTGCTGCTACCGCCTGGTTCGATCCTTTACCGCCCGGCCCCATCGCAAACGCCGATCCGGCGATAGTCTCGCCAAGCAGCGGCATACGCTCGGCGCGGAACGTGAGATCCGTCACGTAGATGCCGAGGATGACGACGCTGCGGTTCATCGCGCGCTCTCCGAATCTGAAGCGGCCGGTGCATCGGGCGCGAGGTTCACGCCCTTCTTGAAGATGAAGCAACCATACCCGCGCGCTTCACCTGTCGCGATCACGCAATACGCTTGCTTGGCACGTTCATAAAACGCGAAACGTTCGATGGAAGCAAAGGGCGTCGCGCGTCCTTCGGCGGCATCCACTTCGGTTTGCGCTTCGCGTTGCACGGCGGGAAGCGCGTTGGCATCGCCGACGACTTCCATGCGCTCGGCCGGATGATCGACGAAACTATCCAGCGGCAACACTGACAACACCGCGCGGATCGCACGCGGCGCATTCACGCCGTCGAGCCGAAGCACATGGCCAAGCACCGTTTGGCGCGCGACGGAATCGGCCGGAAAATTGGCGTCGCAGATCACGACTTCATCGCCGTGTCCCATTGCGCACAGCGCGTGCAGGACGTCGGCGTTCAGCAGCGGATCGAGGTTCTTCAGCATTACGTCTCCTTCATGTTGAGCGTGCCTCGCTGTGTTGCGAGGTCATCGCTCATGATTCTATTTGAACCCGTAGCTTCTAACGTTTAGTCACCGTACGGGATCCAGATGTTTTTCACTTGCACAGCTTGACGCAGGAACGGCAGGCCTTCGCTTGAAGCATCGAACCAGTCGAACACGCGGCCGTAGTCAACGAACGTGCGCTTCAGATTGCCCACCGATTCGCGCTCTGTCAGCGTCGATAAATCCGCTCCGCCGAAGCACCACAATGCATCGACATCGTCATGTTTTGCCAGAGTCGATGCCAGCGCCCGACGCTCACCGGTGACAATGTTCAACGCGCCCGCAGGCACATCCGATGTCTCTACCACTTGGTAGAAATCGGTCGCCATCATCGGGCACGTTTCGCTCGGCACCGCGACTACGCGATTCCCCAGCGCAAGCGCCGGTGCAATCAACGAAATGAGTCCCAGCAGCGGCGCTTCGTCCGGGCACACCACGCCGATCACGCCGAGGGGCTCATGCATCGCCAACGCGACGCCTCTTAGCGGCGGCGAATGCACCGCGCCATCGAACTTGTCGGCCCACGCGCCGTAGGTGAACAAACGCGTGATCGATGCTTCGACTTCACGCTCGGCCTCGGCCGCAGACACGCCGGTTCGCGCCACGAGTTGCTTCTTGAATTCGTCCGCTCGCGCCGACAGGTTTTCCGCGAGGTAATACAGCACCTGAGCGCGGTTATGGGTGCTGGCTTGCGACCACTTTTCAGCGCTGCGTGCAGCGGCTACGGCGTTACGTACGTCCTTGCGATTACCCTCGCCGACTTCACCAACGATCGCCCCCGACGGCGCATGCACAAGCCGCGAGTAACCGCTGTCCGGCCGAACCTGCTTGCCGCCGATAAACAGCTTCGCGGTACGGTCGAGCGCGCTGACGTTATTCGTGTCGCCTTCAAAAGCGGAAGGCTGCGCAACTCGCTCGCCAGGCGCGGAGCGAACGGCCAGCTTAGTCCACGCACGCGGCTTCAGATACTCGTAAATCCCCTCGCGTCCGCCCTCACGCCCGAAGCCCGATTCGCGATACCCGCCGAAGCCGACACCGGCATCGAAGAGATTGGTCGCGTTGATCCAGACCACGCCGCATTGCAGGCGCGGCGCGATATCCAGCGCACGACCAATCGTCTCGCTCCACACGCTCGCGGCCAGCCCATAGCGTGAATGATTCGCCAGCGCGACCGCTTCGTCAGGCGTGCGAAAGCTCATTGTCACCAGCACTGGCCCGAAGATTTCTTCTTGCGCGAGCGTGGACGCGGGTGCAACGTTCGTCACCAACGTGGGCGGATAAAACGCGCCTTGCTCCGGCATGCGCATGCCTTTGGGCTGATGAATCTCGCAGCCTTCCTGAACACCGCGCTCGATGAGCGAACGAATGCGTTCAAGTTGCACCGTATCAACGATCGCGCCCAGATCGATGCCCTTGTCAAGCGACGTCCCGACGCGCAGCGTGTCCATGCGGCGTTTCAATTTATCGATAAAGCGCTTCTCCACGCCTTCCTGCACCAGCAGCCGCGAACCTGCGCAGCAGACCTGGCCCTGGTTGAACCAGATTGCATCGACGACACCTTCCACGGCGCTGTCGAGATCGGCGTCGTCGAATACGATGAACGGCGACTTGCCGCCGAGTTCAAGCGTGAGCGACTTACCCGAGCCGGCCGTGGCCACGCGAATCTGCCGGCCCACTTCCGTCGATCCGGTGAACGCAATCTTCGCCACGCGCGGATGGTCGACCAGCGCAGCGCCGGTGCGACCGTCGCCGGTGACTACGTTCAGCACACCTTTGGGCAAGCCTGCACGCGCTGCCAGTTCAGCGAACAACAGCGCGGTCAGCGGGGTGTATTCGGCGGGCTTCAACACCACGCAATTACCCAGCGCGAGCGCCGGTGCGATCTTCCACGAGAGCATCAGCAGCGGGAAATTCCAAGGCACGATCTGGCCGATCACCCCCAGCGGCGCCCAGTCTGTGAACTCGCGATCCTGCAACTGCGCCCAGCCCGCGTGATGCAGGAAGTGCCGCGCCACAAGCGGGATATCGATGTCACGCGACTCGCGGATCGGCTTGCCGTTATCCAGCGATTCGAGCACGGAAAACAAGCGTGCATGCCGCTGCACCATGCGCGAAAGCGCATACAAATGCCGTGCGCGACCCGCACCGCCCAGCGCTTGCCACGCGGGCAACGCACGATGCGCGGCGTCGACCGCTGCGTCGATATCCGCCTGATCGCCCTGCGCGATGCTCGCGATCACGCGCCCGGTCGCGGGTTCCAGCGAGTCGAATTGCTCACCCGCCAGAGGCGCGCGAAAAGCGCCATCGATGAAATGACCAAAGCCGGTCGCGTGTTGATCCAGCCAGGCGCGCGCGGCGCCGTCGTCTTCCGGTGCAGGTCCGTAATCCATCGAGTTGAAGTAGTCGGCTACGCTCATGGGGAGCTCGTGTAAGAGATGATGCTGTGCTGACTTAGGTAGCCAGATCAAGCAACCGGATGTCGATGGAAAGCCGAATAGCGGCCGGTGACGTGATGCTCGAGTTGCCGTTCGATATCGGCGAGCAGACTCGATGCGCCAATGCGGAACAACTCGGGTTCGAGCCACTCGCGGCCGAGCTCTTCCTTCATCAGGATCTGGTATTCGAGCACCGACTTGGCGGTGGACACGCCGCCCGCTGGTTTGAAGCCGATCATCACGCCGGTCCGTTCAAGGTAGTCGCGAATCATGCGCACCATCACGAGCGAGACGTCGAGCGTGGCGTTGACGCCTTCCTTGCCGGTGGACGTCTTGATGAAATCGGCACCGGCCATCATGCAGACCATGGACGCCTTGGCGATATTCGAGAGCGTGCGGATGTCGCCGGTGGCAAGAATCGCTTTGATATGCGCCGCGCCGCACGCCGCGCGAAAGTCGCGCATTTCGTCGTAGAGCGCTTGCCAGTTGCCGGTGAGCACATGTTCACGCGTGACGACGATATCGATTTCCGCCGCGCCGTCTTTCACCGACGCCTCGATCTCCTTCAACTTCAGCGGATGCGGGATCAGGCCGGCGGGAAAGCCGGTAGAAACGGCCGCGACCGGGATGCCGCTACCGGCAAGCGCTGCAACTGCTGTGCCGACGAAGCGGTGATACACGCACACCGCGCCAGTCTTGATGGAGCCGGGCGGCATGCCGAGCGACTCGAGCAGGTCGTCGCGAATCGGACGACGTGCTTTGGCGCAGAGGCGCTCGACGCGGGCGGCGGTATCGTCGCCGTTGAGAGTGGTCAGGTCGATGCAAGTGACGGCTTTGAGCAGCCAGGCGGCTTGGGCATCTTTTTTAACGGCGCGGCGCGTGCCTAGCGTACTGATTCGCCGGGCGACTGCTGACTGGTTGACCCGCAGGCTGTCTAGCCAAGAGAGGTCCAGCGGCACGCCAGGATTGCGTTGCTGCTGCTCAGGATGGAAGAGCGGTTTGCCGCGCAATGGGACAACAGGTTGGGAAGCAACATCGAGCATGAGCATGGCCGGTTGTGCAGCGCACAACATTTTCCGGTTAATCGATGCATTATTCTAACACCTTGTTGTTACGATTATAACATTCGGGATTATACCGAGAGAGGTCGTTCGTAGCTGAACGCTGCGTCCAAATCTGTAGCCTTTTAATCTCCACGGTTAGAATTGACCCCTAAGCACCAATCGCCGGAAGAATGCGTAGGCGACACCGCGGTCAAGGAGAACCCGATGGATGCATTGCCACCCGAAGAAACGATCCGCAGTGCCGTCGACCGGTCCGTAAGCCGCTTGCGCATGCAACACGAGATCGCCGTGCAATTCGCGACGTCCGTGCTGCGCGTACACAGCGCCAACGTGCTCCTCGATGAAGCCTGCAAAGCCGTATCGGCTGGACTGCACTCACGCTTCGCCAAGGTGCTGCGCTATCAACCCGAAAGCGAAACCTTCGTGCTGGAAGCGGGCGTTGGCTGGGACGCGGCAGACATTGGCACCACGGAACTCGGCGCCGACGACGCCAGTCCCGCCGGCCACGCATTCGTCAGCGGACGCCCGGTGTTATCGAATCACCTGGGCACCGAGCATCGCTTCCGCACGCCCGATCTGCTGGCGCGGCACGGCATCAAGCGCGCCATCAACGTCCCCATTCGCGGCATTCCCGAAACCTTCGGCGTGCTCGAAGCCGATAGCTCCGACGACGAAGACTTCAGCGAAACCGACATCGTTTTCCTGGAAGCGATCGCGAACGTCATCTCCATGAGCCGCGAACGGCTGGCCGCGGAATCGCAAACCGGCGCCGACGAACTGTTCTCCACCAGCGTGCTGAACGCGAGCACCGACTGCATCCAGGTGCTGTCGCTGGATGGTGGTATCGAATTCATGAACGACAACGGCCTAGCCGCGCTGAGCATCGACGACTTCGCGGAGGTCGGCGGGACAACGTGCGCCGACCTGTGGCCCGACGATCAACGCCTGAAAGTCCAGCAGGCATTGGCAAAATCTGCGGCGGGTGAACCGGTCCGGTTCGAAGGTCCCTGCCCGACCCGCAGCGGCGATGCCCGCTGGTGGGATGTATCGGTGGCACCTATTCTCGATACCGATGAGCGCGTGAAGCGCATCGTGCTGACCATGCGCGATGTCACCGAGCGGCACGAGAACGAGGAAAAACTCGCCGCGCTGGTAACGAGCCAGGAGACGTTGCTTGGCAATTCGGCGCTGATGATGAAAGAGGTCCATCACCGGGTTCGCAACAGTCTTCAGCTTGTGCAGACGCTGCTCGCGCTCCAGGCGAATCTTGCCGGCGATAAATCCGTTGCCACGCATTTGCAGGCGGCAGCCACGCGCGTGCGCACGGTGGGTTCGGTGCATCACCGGCTCTATCAGGACGATGGCGCGGAAGCCACGGACGCCACCAGTTACTTGCGTGGCTTGACGGCCGATCTGGCTGAACTGGCGGCGGGGCGAGAGGTATCGCTGGAAGGAGAGTCGATCGTGCTGCCCGCCGCGCGGCTCGCGCCGCTCGGGCTGGTGACGGCGGAGCTTGTAACCAACGCGCTCAAGTACGGACGCGGGACGGTGCGCGTGAAGCTGGAACGTTCCGACAATGCCGTGCTGCTGACCGTGGAGGACGAGGGAGACGGCTTTCCCATCGACTTCCCGAAACCGCAGGGTACGGGGCTTGGCATGCGGCTTGTGACTACGTATGCCGGCAAGGGCGCAGGCTCGGTGACCGTCGACAGGTCGGTGCCGTTCAGCCGGATTGTGGTGCGGTTTCCGGCGGGGTGAGTGCGCTTGCGCAAGGCTCTCCCTCTTGAAAGTGCGGCCCCCTTACACCACCTTCTTTTCCCGCAACCTCCCAATCAACTCGCCCGGCACGTTCCAGTCCCGCAGGATCGTGTCTGTATCCTGCCCTGGACTCGAGGGCGGTGAACTCACCTCCGGCACCGTGCGGCTAAAGCGCGGCGCCGGAGCCGGTTGCGTCACCCCGTCCACGTTAATAAACGTCCCACGCGTCCGGTTATGCGCATGCTCCGGCGCCTCATCCATATCGAGCACGGGCGCAAAGCAGACATCCGTGCCTTCCATCAACTCGCACCACGCCTGTCGCGGTTTTGTCGCGAACACGGCCGCTATTTTCGTCTTCAGCGACGGCCATTGCGCGCGGTCCATCTGGCTGTCAAAAGCTACATCGTCGATATCGCAGAGCTTCAACAGCAACGCATAGAACTGCGGTTCGATCGCCCCAACCGACACGAATTTGCCATCCGCGCAGGCGTAGGTAGTGTAGAAATGCGCGCCGCCGGCAAGCATGCTCGAGCCTCGCTCGCCCGCCCACGCACCAAACGCCTTGTAACCGTAGATCATCGCGCCCAGGAGCGCGGAGCCTTCGACCATCGCGGCATCGATCACCTGGCCCTTGCCCGACCCGCGCGCTTCCAGCAGCGCGCACAACACGCCGAACGCGAGCATCATGCCGCCACCGCCAAAGTCACCGACCAGATTCAGCGGCGGCACCGGCGGCGCATCGCTGCGGCCAATCTCGTGCAGCATCCCGCTCATCGCGATGTAATTCAGATCGTGCCCTGCCGTCTTGGCCAGCGGACCATCCTGCCCCCAACCCGTGACACGGCCGTACACAAGCTTCGAATTGCGTTCCAGGCACACGTCCGGCCCGAGGCCAAGCCGTTCCATCACACCAGGGCGAAAACCTTCGATCAGCGCATCGGCCTGAGCAACAAGATGCAGCGCCAGCTCGCGTCCTTCCGGTTGCTTGAGATCCAGCGCGAGCGAGCGGCGTCCACGCGCCATCACATCGAATCTCGTGCCTTGCATGGGATACGGCGTAGCGCCGCCAGTCGGCTGACGATCTATGCGGATCACTTCCGCCCCCATGTCGGCGAGCATCATGGCGGCGAACGGACACGGCCCGAGCCCGACCATCTCGACCACGCGAATCCCCTTGAGCGGCCCGCTCATCGCGACGTCCCACGCGATAAACAATCCCGGCTCGGCGACAGATAAATTGCGGGAGACTTCATATAGGTTTCCCTAACGGAAAGGTTGTTCGAAACCAGCGTTTCTCTTATGCACCTGAATTCCCGATGCTCTTCGATTCGGGAAACTTTACACCTCCCCGGTCATCAGCCGACAAGCTCCTTCACCTTACGTTTAATACTGAGCCCTCGCCTCAATGTCCCCATTTATCTTTTCTAGCCGGGTACCATTGAATAGAATTGAATTGCAATGAATTGACTCGAATGCTGCTCCTGCAGCACGAAGACCAGGCGGTCCGCGATCATGTCCATGGGAGTCTGCTAATGCGTCTTCAGAACTTCAAGCAAGCGAGCGTAGGCGCCGCTTGCGCGCTTCTTTGCCTGTGTGTGACTGCGCACGCTCAAACCGCCAGCAGCGCGGTCGCTACGCCCGCACAGACAAAGGACGTTACGCCAGTCGGCATTGTAGTGACGCCCGGTTTCCCCGGCGATGATCCAGCCGCCGTCAGGGACGCGCTGGCGCGCAAATTTACCGATAGCAAGACGCTCTCGTTCACGCATCGAGTAGAAGATTTGATTGGCGATGCTTTGCCGAAGACGCTGCACGACGCCGCATTGATGGACGCCAAGCTAAGCCGCGACCTGGCGTTCGTGGTGCCCGCACCGTATGGAATCCGCTATCGATCGAAGGTTCGCGTGATGACGGTAGACGTGGATCTGTCGGACAGCGATCACCCCTACGCGATCGTCCTCAAAAGGACCATCACCGGGCCCCGTGGCCGAAAGCTCGTGGTCGCGGCCGAAGCGAAATCGAAGGGCTATATACAGAACATCGATATCATCGAACTGGATCCCGTCAACAAGCACAACAAGACGACAGTACATGGGCGCTTCGTGCTCTCGCCGGACGCGTTCTCCCAAGAAGACGGCGATCTCGCGCTCGTGTTGATCTGTCGCGTGGTGCCGCCTTATCTGACGATGACCAAGGACCATACCGACCCGAGCAACGAAGAGCCTACCGACATCACCACACGCACGGCAACGCTGCACGCGAACGTCGGCGATATCTGGCTGATCAACCGCGAAAAGGGCATCGTGCTGGCGAAGGGACTGCATTTGGTGAAATAGCGCGGGCCTATTCATGTGAATCGCATGCGCCGGCTACCGCGCTGATTCTCAGCTAGCTCGACAGCAAGACTCCAAGCTGACCACGCAGCCGGTCAGTCGCTTGCGTCATCGGTGCACGAAGTTCCTGACGGATCACCCCCAAGACCTCAAGCGCACACTTCACGGGTGCCGGATTAGGCTCGGACACGAGTGCTTGTATCAACGGTACTAGCCGATGAAACCGCTCGCGCGCTTGATCAAGATGGCCTTCCTTGATGTCGTTATAAACCGCAACGAAGTCAGCCACGCGCACATGCGCACTCGCCGCGATTGCGCCGTGGCCGCCAAGACATAATGTGCTGAACATATTCAGGTCCTCACCCGCGAGCACCGACAAACGTCCATCGAGGATCAACGCAAGCGTCGTTTCCAGCGACCCGGCGCAATCCTTGATTCCCTGAATGTTGGGATGGGCGGCAAGCGTCAACAGGGTCGCGAGGTCCAGTCGCACGCCTGTTCTATAGGGAATGTCGTAGACAATCAGAGGAACCGTGCTGATATCGGCGAGGGTGGTGAAGTGGCTCGTCAAGCCAGCCTGCGAGGGCCGCACATAGTAAGGCGCAGGGACAAGCAAACCGGAAATCGGAAGCTCGTTCAAGCGAAGAGCGCGCTCGCGAAGCTCCGCTGAGTTGTTTCCAGCCAGCCCTACCACGACCGGAAGATCCTTCGTCTCATCCAGGATGGTCGCCAGCACCTGTGCCTGCTCAGCGTGATCGAGCGACGACGGCTCGCCCGTGGTTCCCAATGCAACAAACCCTGTCACCTTGGCATCAATGTAAGACCTGACCAGGTTTCGCAGCGCGTCGTGATCGATACGTCCGTTTGAAAACGGCGTGACCAGCGGAATCCAGATACCAGAAAAAATCGACATTCCATACTCTCCTGTTTGACCGATAAAAACCGTCAGGGCATCAGAGAACAGGGATGGAAATCGAGTGACCGCATCTGTTCCGTCGCACCTGACGGAACAGCGCTCCGGTCAGATGAGCGACGGTTTTTTGCCTTTGGAATTTGCGGACGCGAGTGGTCGGATCACGTTGAAGTGATCTCGGGCAATGCACGCAGAAATGTGATGCGAGTTCATAACGGATAGTTGCCGTAACAGCTTGCTGGATGTGCTTGTTGATCGAGAAAAACGCTTGCTAATCGGCTACTCAAAAGCCGCGCGTTTTCGCGGCGTGAGTTCCCAACCTAGAGTTGTTCCAGCGGCCGCCAGCAGAATCAGCGCCGCACCAACAATCTGCAGCCATCCTAATCGTTGTCCGAACGCGACCCGGTCCACAATGATCGCCACGACCGGATAGATGAAGGACAGCGCACCCGTCACCGCGGTCGGCAGTTTCTGGATGGCGCCATAAAGCAGCACGTACATGATGCCGGTGTTAACCACGCCGAGCACGACAAGATCCGCCCAATGATTCGGGGTGGTGGGCAAATGCTGGAAATCGACGAACGGCGCAAGCATGATGATGCCCAGCGCCACATGCAACAACGCAATCAAATGCGGTGGCGTTCCCTTGAGCTGCTTCGTCACGATCGAACAGATCGCGTAGAGAAATGCCGCGCCGAGCGCATAGCCGATACCTTCCAGATATTCACCGGGCTTGGCCAACACCGCGGGCTCCACTCGCACGACCAGCACGAGGCCCAAAAACGCGACGCCGAGCCAGAGAATCGTGCGCAAGGTGATCCGTTCGCGAAACACCACGGCACCGAGCAGAACGAGCATGAACGGCTGGGTGTTATAGACGGCGGTCGCCATCGATATGGAGGCTCTTGAATAGGCCGCAAACAGCAGCACCCAGTTGCCGACAATCGTAGCGCTGCCGAGCGCTACCAGTCCAAGCATGCGCCATGAAAACAAGCTTTTGCGCAACATCCCTTTTAGCGCACAGATCACGAGCAGCGTCGCTGCGCCGAACACGCAACGAATGAACACGACGTTCAGCGGCGTTTGCTGCGACGACACGACGAGCCATCCGACCGTGCCGGATATCAGCATCGCTACACTCATTTCTACACAGCCAACGCGCATTTCTCTTGAGCTCATCGCCTTGCCTTTCAAGTGGTGCCAGCTCCAATCTGTCTAGTAAGTTTAGTGGGCGGCCAAGCGTGATTCCATGTGTAAAATAAGCGGACATCGACGTTTTAACTTCAAATCGAAGGTCCATTTGAAGAATCGCCTTTCTTCCCCGCCGGGTCTTGTCTTGCTCGACCAGACCGACCGCGACTTGCTCGCCGTTCTATCCGAGGACGGCCGGATCGCGATGAGCGAACTCGCGCGCCGGATTGGCTTGTCTGCGCCCAGCACAGCCGAGCGCGTGCGCCAGCTCGAAGCGCGTGGCGTGATCCAGGGGTTCGCCGTCAGGCTCGACCCGCGTGCGCTCGGATACACGCTTCAGGCCATCGTTCGGGTCAAGCCACTGCCGGGTCAACTGCACCTTGTGGAAGAAGCCATCCGGCGCATTCCCGAATTCGTCGAATGCGACAAGGTCACCGGCGACGACTGTTTTGTCTGCCGGCTCTTTCTCAAGACCATCGAGCAACTGGACGAGATTCTGTCGAAGGTCGCAGAGCGCGCCGAGACAAGCACGGCGATCATCAAGTCGACGCCTGTCGAACGCCGCTTACCGCCCCTGGATTGAACGGCGCGCCGGGACGTTCAACCTTAACGACGTCACCGCGTCCTGCAAGCAATCGAGCAGCAACGCAGCGGCCGGCGTCAGCGGGCTGTCGCGACGAGTCACTACGCCGATGGCTATCGGCGGCGGCAGGTCGGCTATAGGCAACACGGCGATACCCTCGCGCACCCACGGTTGATCCAGCAGAGGCTCGGGCAACAACGCAACGGTATCCGAGCCACGCAGCAACCCGTGCGCAATCACAAAGCTCGGGCACTCGATAACTTTCTGCGGCACCGTCAGACCGGACGCGGCGAAGAAATCGAGCAGTCCGCGCGTCGAGCTTTCGGGCGATGGATTCAACAGCCATTCCGCATCGACCAGTTCAGCCAGGGACGTGCAGTGCGCTAGCGGATGATCTTGCCGCGCGACCACCACCGAACTGATCTTGTATAGCTCGATGTAATCGAACGCGGGCCCGAGATGCTCCGGCACGACCACCGCCACCACGAAATCAAGTGACCCGTCGCGCAAACGCGGCAACGCAACGCCCGGGAATCCTTCGATAAAACTCACGCGTGCATGCGGCATCTTCTTTCGAAACGCGCTGAACGCTTTAGGCAGAATCGACAGCGCGGCGGTCGGCGTGACAGCGGCCGCCACGCTGCCGGTCACTTCGCCTTTCATATGCGCGATGTCGTCTTCGGCGCGACGCATCTCGCTCACCACCATCTGCGCCCGAATCCTCAACTGCAAGCCGAACGCGGTCAATTGCACGCCGCGCGCGGTGCGCAGCACGAGCGGCACGCCCAAGTCCTGTTCGAGTTCTTTTAACGCCTTCGTCAACGCGGCCTGAGAAAGATGCAGGCTACGCGCCGCCGCGCGGATGCTGCCCTGTTCGGCAACGGTGAGGAACGCACGCAACTGATGGTATTTCATCGGAGATTAAAGGGTTTATACCGACAACTGGTAGTAGTCACAAATTTAATTAACTGTCTTTTGGTTTTCTTTGTGACTTTATATGCTTGACCGGAAGCAGTCACGCTGAAATATCGAAACGTAATAAGGAGTTAGTCATGCTGTCAGTCGATCCCGTCATTCCCGGAATTGCCGCCATTGCGCCCGACCTTATCGCGGTGCGGCGCCAGATCCACGCCAATCCAGAACTCGCGTTCCAGGAGCGGGCGACCAGCGACCTCGTCGCCAGCCTGCTCACGCAGTGGGGCTACGAAGTAACGCGCGGCCTCGGCAAGACGGGCGTGGTCGGCGTGCTGAAACTAGGCAGCGGCAGCCGGCGCATCGGCTTGCGCGCCGATATGGACGCGCTGCCCATCGAAGAGGCGACCGGCCTTCCCTACACCAGCGCCGTCCCGAAGACCATGCACGCCTGTGGTCACGACGGCCACACCGCGATGCTCCTGTGCGCCGCTCGATATCTGGCGGAAAGCCGGCAGTTTTCCGGCACGTTGACGCTGATCTTTCAGCCGGCCGAAGAAAGCTACGGCGGCGCACGCGCGATGATCGAGGACGGTCTCTTCGATCAGTTTCCCTGCGACGCCGTGTTCGGCCTGCACAACATGCCAGGCTATGAAACCGGCGGCATGAACTTCTGCACCGGCCCCGCAATGGCCTCAGCCGACCGCGCCACGATCGTGCTGCGCGGCTTGGGCGGGCACGGCGCGCTGCCCCACCTGTCACGCGACCCCATGCCCGCAGTGGCGGGCATTATCCTCGCGCTGCAGAGCATCGTGGCCCGGGAAATCGATTCGCAGAAGTCGGCGGTGATCTCGGTTGGCAGCGTCAAAGCCGGCGAAACCTTCAACGTGATTCCGCAGACCGCCGAGATGAAACTGTCGATCCGCGCACTCGATCACACGGTGCGCGATCTCTTGCGCAAACGCATTACGGCGCTCGTGCACGCGCAGGCGGCGTCGTTCGGGGTGGAGGCGGAGATCGACTACGAATGGGGGTATCCCGTGCTCGTCAATCATGCCGAACCGACCGCGTTCGCTGCCGAAGTCGCGCAGAAGATGCTCGGCACGCAACGTGTGGATACCCAGGCGCATCCGCTCATGGGCAGCGAGGACTTCGCGTTCATGGCCGAAGTCGTGCCGGCTGCGTATGCGTGGATCGGCAATGGCGTCGAGGGCAAGGGAAGCTGCATGGTCCACAACCCCGGCTACGACTTCAACGACGACATTCTCGCCATCGGCGCGAGCTACTGGGTACGCCTGACCGAAGCGTATCTAGCCGATTAAGCGTATCTGGCCGACTGAATCGTCCGAGCCTCATTTCAAACCCGCCCCCACCTGCAGCACGACCGCGTTTCGAGAGAAGACATGAGCATACCGACCGTATCAACCCTCGACGCTACTCCGAGCGCGGCGCTGGGCCGCCGCAAACAAAGCCGCGCGCGGCTTGTCACTGCGGCAGCAGTGGGTAACGCGCTCGAGTTCTACGACTTCACCGTCTATGGGTTCTTCGCACTGTTGATCGGGAAGCTGTTCTTTCCCGTACACGATCCGGTCGGGCAGTTGTTGCTGGCGGTTGCGAGCTTCGGTGTCGGCTTTTTCACGCGGCCCGTCGGCGGGCTTGTGATCGGCATGTACGCCGATCGCGCCGGACGCAAGAAAGCGATGGTGCTCACGCTCGGGCTGATGGCAGTCGGCACGGCGATGATCGCGGTCGCGCCGACCTACGGACAAGCGGGGTTTATAGGACCCGTGATCCTGGTGATCGCGCGGCTCATTCAGGGATTCTCGGCGGGCGGCGAAGTGGGGGCATCGACGACGCTTCTGCTCGAACAAGCGCCGCCCAACCGGCGCGGCCTGTATGCATCGTGGCAGTTCGCGAGCCAGGGTCTTGCCGCGCTCGCGGGCGCGTTGACCGGCGTCGCGCTGACGGCAACGCTCACGACAGCGCAACTCGAAAGCTGGGGATGGCGCGTACCGTTCCTGATCGGCACGCTGATCGTTCCGGTCGGCTGGTGGCTGCGCAAGACGCTCGAAGAAGAGCCGATGCACACGCCGAAGGAGAAAGTGCCAAAGCTGCCTTTGCTCGATGTTCTCCGCGATCACCGGCGCGCCGTGCTGATGGGTCTTGGACTGACGATTGCCGGAACATCGGCGCATTTCATCATCGTGTTCTACCTGTCGATCTACGCCGTCAAGACGCTTGGCCTGCCGCCTGGCATCGCGATGCTGTCAGGGTGTGTATCGGGCGCGATTATTTTTGTGCTCGCACCGGTTGGCGGATACCTGACCGACCGCTTCGGACGCAACACGCTTGCGCAAGGCTCGCGCGTCGTGCTGCTGCTCGCGATCTATCCAGCCTTCGTTGCATTGAACCGATGGCCCACGACCAGCACGCTGCTCACCGTCGTCACGCTGCTTTCGTCGGTGCACGCGATCAACATTGGCGGCGTGGGCGCCATGCTCGGCGAGCTCTTCCCGCGCTCGGTGCGAGCAACGGGCGGGGCCGTGGTGTATAGCCTCGGGGTAGCGATCTTCGGCGGCTTCGCGCAATTCTTCGTGACGTCGCTGATCGTGGCGACCGGCAGCACGCTGGCGCCCGCGTGGTATGTGATCGGCTGCGGTCTGCTGGGGTTGATCGCCGTCGCATTCATGGATGAAAAGTCGCAGAAGGCGCTGGATTAGTTGGGCAGGCGCGGAGCCAGAACCGCGCTTTTCAAATGAAGCTGCTCGCCGCATAGCCAAGCTCGCGAACGCCGCGAATGTCTGCGCGGGCTCAACACACAACAACGCAATCAATGAGGCGTCTCGTTCAGGTCGTATTTCATGACCCGTCCGTGGCGTCCTTCCAGATCTCGCTCGCTGCTGTAAACATCGCCATCAAGCAAACGGCGCTGCGCCAATACGGCATTGAGTGCCGCCAGATCGGCGGAGTCGAGCGTCCCCTGCATCACGCGCAAGTGATCGGGCAAGTGATCGCCACGCCGCACGCCGACGATAATCGCTGCGACCTGGGGTTGCTGAAGCACCCAGCGCATCGCGATGGTCGGGATGGACACCGCATGGCGCTCCGCCATTCCCTTCAGCACGGATAGAAGCTGCTGAAACAAATCCCAGCCGCCGAAGTCATCGATCATCAATTTGTATTTGACGAGCGACCGGTTCTCGAGATCATTGGTCGGCTCGCTCTGGCCAAGCCAGCGCTCCGATAGAAAACCTCCCGCGACGGTCCCGTAGCAAAGCAGTTGCATGCGTGCACTCGCGCAATACGGCGAGAGTGCCGGCAGCGCCCGCTGATCCAGCAAGGAGTACTGAACCTGCATGCTGACAAGCGGCGTGCCGCCTTCAACAAGTTCGCGCGTGCGCGCGGTATCGAAATTGGTACCGCCAAGATGCGCGATCTTTCCTGCCCGCTGCAACTCGGTGAGCCAGTGCGCCGTCTCGAGATAACGCGGCACGGTGTAGTCCCACCAATGAAACTGCACGAGGTCAAGCCGTTCGACACCCAGGCGAACCAGCGACCGGTCGATGGTCCGCTCGACCTGCTGGCGATCAAGCGTGGGCAGGGTCGCGAGATCGGGAACGTACTTGGTATGAACACGTAAATTGCGAAGACTTTCGCCGCCGTTGCGAGCGAGGTAATCACGGCGGAATTCACCGATCATTTCTTCTACGCCCGTGTAGATATCCGCGCAGTCGAACGTCGTGATACCGGCTTCGTAGTAGGCCGCCATGTCGGCGATCGCCGCTTCCCGATCGACCGAACCGTGACCACCGGCGAGCTGCCAGCCGCCTTTGAGCAAGCGCGAAATGGTGTAGCCGGGGGCGAGGTCGATGCTGTACTGCGAACTCATTGCTGTTGCTCCGTAGAGGGTAGTTTGACGGCCGTGGTGTCGGTGTGGCTAAAGCGGCGCAGGCCTGAGCGCACGATCCTGAAACGCGAGGGGCAGTTGGGATCGGGACAGGCGACTTCCGCATCGGTGCTCATCCAGTCGTTCGGATGCAGCCGCCGTTGCTTGGATGCAAGCAGCGGCAGCAGCGCGGCGAGCGAGTAGATAGAGAAGCCCTGACCGGGCGGCAGATAAAGCATCTCGCCCTTCAGCTCGAAGTAGTCACCCACCTTTGCGCCGCAATACAGCTTCGCTCCGTCTGGTGCGACGACCTCGACACGCAGGTCGTATAACTCAAAAACATCGTCCGCAGAGCCGGTCGGATCTTGCGTGGAAGGCATGGATATCTCCTGGGGATAACGATGGCGATAACGGCTCAGCAGTCGCGCGGCATCGGCATGCGAAGTAATGTCGTGCAGCCTGAACATACATTTTGCGTGAGTGTACGTATCGTTTTTTTGTACGTCAATACTGCACTGCCGCGTCCGGTCAATCAGCGAATCGGGCCAATTCAGCGCCATTAAGTAAAAAAACACCGTTATTTGTTTTTGACACGCTTGAATTTGTGTGCTGCCTGAGTGCACACTTCATCTCACAATATGTGCAGTCATAACTTACAGGAGGTGGCATGAACAGCAACATTCAAAGTGAGCGAAGTCGCCCTCGTTACTGGTATCGATGGATGCTGGTCATTCCGTTCATCTGGCAAGCCGCGTTGGCGCCAGTGGTGAACGACATCGCCACAAGGCCGTTTGGATTGCCCTTCCCCATGTTCTGGCAGATGGCCGGCATTGTCTTGGCGAGCATCGTCATAGGGCTGGTGTTCTTCATGGATCGCCGTGCGGGCGTAGAAGACGAGGAAGCCGCCTTCCTGGAACAAACCTCCGCTTCCACGGGAGATGCGCAGTGAAAATAGCCATCGTGTTGTGCATCCTGCTCGCGACCGTAGTCGGCGCAGTCGCTTACGGGCGGCGTACGCGCAAAAGTGCAACGCTCGCCGAGTGGGCCGTCGGCGGACGCAGCCTGGGCACGCTGATCTTCTGGTTCATGAATGCCGGCGAGGTCTACACCACCTTCGCCGTGCTGGGTATTTCCGGCTATGCATGGGCGCTCGGCGCACCGGCGTACCTTGCGTTCTGTTCTGTATCGATGAGTTACGCCGTCGGGTACTGGTTGATGCCCCGGATCTGGAAAGCCGGGCGGCTCGGCAAACTCGTTACGCAAGCCGACTTCTTTGCAGCGCGCTTCGACGCGCCCTGGCTCGGCGTGATCACTGGCGTGATCGGAATCGCGTCGCTGATCGTGTACGTCCAGATCCAGTTGGTGAGCCTTGGATTGATCGTGCAACTCACACTCGATGACGCCATCTCGAGCCGCACGGCAACCATCGTTGCAGGACTACTGATGATTGCGTTCGTGTTCGTCGCGGGGATCCGCTCGGCAGCGTTCGCTGCCGGCGTGAAGGACGTTCTGATGATCATCGTGGTGGTGTTGCTGAGTGCGACCGTGGCCAGCAAAGTCGGCGCAGGGTCGCTACTCGATATCTTCGGCATGGTCGAAGCGAAGCATCCGGGCATCGGCAAGTTTCCGGGAGTCGACCCAAGCTCGCCCACCACCGCCATCTGGTTGATGACCTCCGCGATCAACATCGCGCTCGGCAACTGGGTGTTTCCGCATCTGTTCCAGATGTCGTATTCGGCGCGCAGCGCGACGTCCATTCGACGCAATGCCATCTGGCAACCGCTGTATTCGCTCGCGTACTTCTTCATCATCCTGCTCGGCTTTGCGGCGCTGCTCGCCAATACGCATCCGCCCGGCGACAACCTGAATGCCGCGTTGCTGCAGTTCGTGTCGGGGCGTTATCCGTCCTGGGTGATCGGGCTTGTGGCGGGCACCGGGTTCCTGCTCGCCCTTGCACCGGGTGCCCTGCTGCTGGTCGCGGCGGGTTCAATCTTCACGCGCAATGTCGTGCGGCCGTTCGTCCCGCGCCTGAGCGAAGGTCAATCGCTGGCGTTGTCGCGGGCCTCGCTCGTGTGTTTTGCTGCCGTGGCCGTGTACTTGTCGCTCTCGCAGAAGGGGTCGCTGGTCAAGATTCTCCTCGATGCGTACTCGGCTATCGGCATGCTCGCTCCCGGCGTGTTTCTCGGTTTCCTCTGGAGACGCACGAGTGCGACAGGCGTTCTGGCCGGCATGCTCGCGGGATTCATCGCGTTGCTCGCACCGTTTTCCGCGCATTACTGGGGTTCGCATTGGCCGCAGTGGGAACCCGGTTTGATCGCGATGGCGATCAACGCTGGCGTGACCATTCTTGTCAGCCTTGTCACGCCGGCACCTGCGCCGGCCGCCATTGGAATCGGCTTGCTGGATAGCGCCGCGCCGCCGGCAACTTCCCGCACCGGCTACAAGCTTGGTGCGTGAGACGCCATCCCTGATACGCGATCCCTGACTCGCGTTCAGACCTTCCTTCGCCTTATCCGCGTTCGCCCAAGCCGCCATCAGCGCATGGCGAACGCGTCCCGCTTTGCACCCTCGACACGCCTTCTGGAGATCGCCGTGAAAAAGAGCTGGTTCTGTATTGGCGCGTTAATCGCGTCGCCTCAAGTCGTATTCGCCCAAAGCAGCGTGACGCTTTACGGCCTCGTGACGGCAGGGGTTACCTACGTCAATAACACCGGCAAGGGGCCCGTGTACGAGACTGAAACGTGTGCACCACCCGGATGCAATCGATGGGGATTAAAAGGCCGTGAAGACCTGGGCGGCGGCAATGCAGCGATCTTCACTTTGGAAAACGGCTTCAACATCCAGAACGGGCGATTGGGCCAGGGAGGCACGGAATTTGGTCGTCAGGCGTTCGTCGGAGTGACGAATAACTACGGGACCATCACGCTTGGACGTCAGTACGATTCGCTGTCGGATACGGTGGGCATGTTTCCGTCGAGCAATAACTTTGCAACGGGCTATGGGTCGCACTTCGGCGACCTGGACAACCTTAACCAGTCGATCCGCATCAACAACGTAATCAAGTATGTGAGCCCGGTCTGGAACGGCTTGCAAATGGACGGCATGTTCAGCCTGGGTGGTCAGGCGGGCGACTTCTCGACGAACCGCGTTTGGGCGCTGGCCGCTAGCTACACGGCGGGCCCCTTTGCGTTTGCGGCTGGTTACCTCGATATCAACACGCCTGCGACCAACGCGAACGGAACGGGCGGTGTGTACGCGTCCAATGGTAACTATGTAGGATCGCTGAGCAACTACGTTGCGCTACAAGACGCGAACGCCATGAAAGTCCTTAGCGCGGGCGCGTCCTATTCCATAGGCAACGCAAACGTGGGGCTGGTCTATTCGCATACGACTCTGAAGAACAGCCAGTATTTTGTGGCCAATGGTTTCGCCAATGCCGGTAGCGGCAGCGATTTCAAACTCGACAGCTACGAAGTCACGGCCACGTATCACATCACGCCGGCGCTGTTGGTGGGAGGCGCTTATATCTATAACGCGGGCAAAGCGGATTACGAAGGGTTGAAACCGACCTTCCAGCAGATCAACCTGGGCACGAACTACTCGATTTCCAAACGCACCAGCCTCTTCGCCGTAGCCGTGTTACAGAAAGCGGGTGGAGATGGCATAGCGCCGGTCTTCAACTCGGCGGGAGCCAATGTGGGGAGGACGGCGATAGCGGAAATTGCAGGTGCCGGAGTGGACTCCAGCTCGGCGAAACAGGTGCTGGTGTCGGTGGGGATTACGCACGCGTTCTAAAGCGGCGCTGTCGGCATTTACCTAACTCCGACCCAGATTTGTTTCACTTTGAGACCCTTGAAGCCGGCCCGTGTTGACGCTCCTCCAGGGGCATCAGCCTCAGCTTCAGGGGGACTCGTACAAAGGTGTCTCGACAGCAGGCGGAGCCAGTTCAATTACGGTAATTACTCTGATAAACGTGTCGCCAGCTGCGGTTGTATCGACCCCTTCCACCCGAGGATCGAGGCTGCGTCAACTGGAACAGTCGCTAGCAAATTGGCCGCCAATCGACGAGCCCGCGCTTGTTCAGCCGCTGTCAACCCTGCACCAACACGTTCTTCGACAACCCGAGCCGCATCCGCATAAACGCGCAAGCCCGGGTCAACCGCAAAGCTGGTCTGCGCGCGCAGAAGCCACGCGTCGCCCAGCGCCTTGTCACGCGTCACGCCATCGCCCAACAGATAGCGCATACCGGTTTCGTACTGCTGCAAGGGGCTGCCAAGCAATGCGTCATTCAGGGACAACAGTGCGTCCCACGCTGCGTTGCCGTCTTCTCTCGCGGCAGACGTTGGCTGCCTGCCACTGGCAGTTGGCGTCACCTTATCGATGGAGATGGCAAGCCAGTACGCCGAGCGCTCATCGAGCGACGCGGTATTCCCTGCGGCCTGCGCACGCAACGCCAGCGCGATCGCCGCTGTGTCGGATCTCAACGCAGCGCCTTTGCGATACCAGCTTAGCGCCAGCGCGTCATCGTGCGGCACACCGATGCCTGTCTCGTATAAATTCGCGAGCTCGCTGGCCGCCTCGCCCGAGCCGGCCGCCGCCGCCTTCTCGAACCAGTTACGTGCAGCAATAACGTCCCGTTCAACGCCGCGTCCAGACAGATAGGCCTTGCCTTGCAACTCCATTGCATCGGAACTGACGGCCGCCGCCCGGCTCGCCCACATGAACGCTTCGTGATTGTCTTGTTGGCCGCCGAGCCCCGCGAACAAATGCCTCGCGAGCGAGTCCTGCGCAGAAGCGTTACCCTGCTCCGCCGAACGGCGGAGCCAATACACAGCTGCGCCGAAGTCGGCGGTTACGCCGCGGCCCCGATCGTACGATTCGCCGAGGATCGACTCATAGACCGGATCGCTCGTACTCGCGAGGCGCCACTGCCAGTACACGCGATCACTGGCTGCCGCGTCGCGGCCCTGCACGATGCCCACCGCCAACAGACGCATCGCGAGCGTGTCTCCCGCGCGCGCGGCCGCCGAGCACCAGCGCTGCGCCTTTTCTGCGTTCTGTGCAACACCCGAGCCGTTCGCGTAAGCGAGGCACAGCACGCGCTGCGACGCCAGGTCGTTCAATTCCGCGCCGCGCGTAAACCATTCGACCGCCGTGGCCTGATCGGGCGTCGCGCCTACGTTCTTGGCGTATAAATCGCCCATTGCGGAATAAGCAGGACCGTACTTCAGTGCGACGGCCTTAACCAGCCATGCCTTCCCCGTATCCCTGTCGGAAGACGACGGGCGCTTGAGCAGATACAACCCGAGCATCGTCTGCGCCTGTGCATCACCTGCGCTCGCGGCGCGCTTGAGATATTGCTCGCCGAGCGCTTCGTCGCGCGGTACACCGTTACCGTACATGTACTGCCAGCCCGCCGCGCGCGCGCCTGCGACATTTCCTTCATCCGCCGCCTTGCGGTACCAGGTCAGCGCCTGCGCTTTATCGATCGCTACACCATCGCCGGCAAATAACATCCGGCCGACTATCACCGCGGACTGCGCATAACCACGCTCTGCGCCGGTTCGAGCGAACCGGTAAGCGAGCGCACGATCCTTCGGAATGCCGAGCCCGGAGTAAGCCATTAATGCAAGATTGAACGACGCGACCCCAAGCCCCTGTGCGGACGCCCGTTCGTACCATTGATGCGCTTCGACAAGATTCTGCGCTTCACCTTCCCCATGCTGCAGCATGGTGCCAAGATCGTTTTGCGCCGCTGCGAGGCCCGCCTGAGCAGCGCCGCGCATCCATCCGATTGCAGTGTTCAGATCGATTGGACCGCCTAGCCCCATTCGATACTCAACCGCCAAGTCGAACTGCGCGACCACGTCGCCATCGAGCGCAGCCTTCCGGTGCCATGCACGCGCAAGCATAGGGTTGCGTGAGACGCCGCCGCCGCCGGCATAGAGTTCCCCGAGACGGCGCTGTGCATAGACCGACCCATGTTGCGCAGCAATCGACATCAACGCAAAGCCGCGCTGTGCATCACGCGGGACACCTGTCCCAGTCAGATACAGATCAGCAAGCGCCGCTCTCGCTTCGACATGATTCTGCGCAGCCGCCGCGTTGAGCCACCCGGCAGCGTTGTGGGTGTCCTGCGAGACACCTGAACCGCGCAGTAATGCGATGCCGAGCAGAAACTCCGCATCAGGGTCGCCGCGCAGCGCTCCTTGAATGAACCACGCGACACCCCCGGGCAGGTCGCGAGGCACGCCAGGACGGCCACTGAACAGCAGCCGCCCGGCGTTGGTCGCACCGTGTGGATCGCCATTCCCGGCAGCCCGTGCAAAGTCCGCGTACGCCGATACAAAGTCGACCGGGCCACCCTCGCCGTTGTAGTCCATCAGACCGAGCGTGGCGGCCGCGGCACCATCGCCGTTGTCCGCCGCGAGGGCCAACCAGCGACGCGCGGCCGCGTAGTCCCTCGGCACACGCGAGCCGTCGCGGTAAAGCGAGCCAACGACGCGCTGCGCTGCTGGCGAGCCATCCACCGCGGCCTGCTTCAACATCGCGAGACCGGCGTCGTCAGGCCGCATCGCAAATCCGAACAACACCATTTGCCCATAGACAACGCGCGCGTCGCGATTGCCGGCGGCAGCCTCCGCACCGCATGCCGCGAGCAGCTGTGCAGTCGTCGCAAGCGGCGGCGCCGCCCATTGCTGGCCAGCGGCGAATCGCAGGACGCATGGGGTCGTCGGATCGCTGAACACGGTAAACGACACGGTCCCAACCGGTTGCGTCGGATGAGTGGCGCCTCGATCAACAGACGGCATCGCTTCGGCCGCGCCCGGCGCGATCAACGCGATAGATGCGGTCACCGCCGACGTCAGCGCGAGCGACGCGAAGAACGAACGCAACGCCGATTGACGCAGCGACGAACAATGAATCCGATCGGCGAAATATGCTGTCACACGCCGCCTCGCTTGGCCACCATCCACTCGTTGGTCCCGTACGGCTGAAGGTCGTTCAGGCGACCCACGTAAGCGCGCGCCGCAGCGTCGTTGTGTTTCACGTACCGCTCATAGCCAGCGGCCATGAACCACGTCTCGGCGAGCGCATTCTGGATAGCGGCGGAATTCCCGAGCGAGATGACCTGGATATACACCTGATCGATCGTGACACGGCCTTGCACGTACAGCAGCAGCCAGCGGCGATAATTCCCGAAGACCGGCTGTGAAGCGCGCCGGATGTAGTCTTCGAAAAAAGCGTTGGTGGGCGCCGCACCTGCGCTTCTTGCGCGCACGTACAGATAGAGCGATGCCATGTAGTCCTGATCGAATGCCTCCGAGCCCCTGGCTGTATCGGCCAGCGCCTCGATTGCATCCGCCCAATTCTCCTGTTGCATGTAGGCCAGCGCCGCTGAACCCGAGACCTCGACATATTTGCGATATACCACTGACGGGGTCGCCGATATTGCGGCCTCGTCATGCGCCTGTTTGCGCATCGGTGCGGCAAGGGCGATGGCAGCGCCGATGCGATTCAGACCCACCAGCGTCGTCACTTTCGACTGCTTATAGCTCGTCGAGTCCGGTGCGAGTGCGATCGCTGCATCGATCGCCGTCAGTGCCTCCGCATTCCGATCGAGGCCGTCGGAGAATATCGAAATATTGCTGTAAGCCTCTGCTTTCGCCTGCGTCGTCGCGGCTGACTTTAGCGCCTGCTGTGCATTCTCCAGTTGCTGCACGTCGGCCGCGTGCAGCGGATTGGCGTCGCCGAACGGATGGCGTCGCTCACTCGCGGGATCAATACCTAGCGAAGTCAGTTTGGCGCGCGTCGGCGCATCGATGCCTGGATCGATCGCCCAACGGGCAAACTGCACGTAGTCCGCCCGCGCACCTGCGGCGTCGCCGGTTGCATCACGTTCGATTGCGCGTCTGCGATAGACATCCGCGAGCGCCGGTTCTAGCGGGATGCCCTTCGTGAACGCGTCGATGGATTCCTGACGGCGCCCCATAGCAGCGAGCGTCGTGCCGAGTTGCTGATAGTAGGGCATGCCGAGCGCACGATCGATGTCATGCGCAGCCTCGTGCGCATCCCGGATCCGGTTGAGCGTCGCGAGACTCTCATCGTTGCGTTGATTGCTTTGATACAGACGCGAGAGCAACAGCAGTTGCAAATCGGTAGGGGTCGGCATCAGTTCGATCGCGGCAAGCTGCGTCTCGAGAGCGGCACGGTCATCGTGAAGTGCCATGTCGAGGAGCGTCAACTGTTGCAACACCCCGATCCGCAAGGCAATCGGCAGGCTGTGCGAAGCCAGACATTCGTTGGCGATCCGGGCCGCGTCCGCGATATGGCCGGCGGCCACTTCAACAGAGATGTGCTGACAGGTAGCAAGCACGTCCGGCGGTAAATTCGCGATGCTCGCGGCCTGCGCGGACTGCGGACTGGGCGTTGTACTTTTTGCCGCTGGGGGTGCGGGATTGTGCGCGCACGCGCTCAAGCACAACACGGCAAACGCGGCAGCTGCGCGACGACTTACGTTGTTCTTCATTGAAAGTTCGAGTGATAAAGTGGCCGGCGCTTAATCAATAATTTTTGCGCCACAGCATCAATATCGGCAGACAAATGAAGAACTTGATGGTTGGAACATTCAAGCCGACGATCAGAGTTCAGCCCACTAGCAGATGAGACTCACCGGCCGTTGTGCAGCCTCGTCAGACCTTTCCGCGTGATTGCAGGCTTCCAGCGTCTCGTCGTTTCACGCCTGATCTCACGGCGTCAATAATGACTTCCGCGAGCCGCTTCGCGGCCTCCTCCATTTGTGCATTGCTGAATCCGCCGAACCCGAGGACCAGGCCGGGCCGGCCGTTTCCCGGCGAAAACATCGGCGATATCGCCCGTACCGCGACTCCGGCTCGCGCCGCCATGGTGACCACCTCGCGGTCGTCCAGGCTTTCCGCGAGCCAGAGAACGAGGTGCATGCCCTGGTCACTGGGCTGCACCCATGCCACCTCTGGCGGCAACAACGTGTCGATTGCAGCAATAAGCTGTGCCCGATGGTTCGCGTACACATTGCGCACCCGCCTGATGTGCCGCTCGAGGTGCCCATCGGCCATGAACGCCGCGAGAACGTGCTGATCCGCGTTCGGCGGGTGCCGGTCCATCAGGACACGCGCGCCGCAAAACGCATCGGCCAGATCGTGCGGCACGATCACATACCCCAGTCGTAGTGACGGAAACAGAATCTTGCTGAACGTACCAAGATAGACCACCCGGTCCGGCTCCGAGCTATGCAGCGACGGGAACGGATAACCCTCGTAGCGGAACTCGCTGTCGTAGTCGTCTTCGACTACCCATGCGTCGTTCGTGCGTGCCCACGCCAGGATCGCACTGCGTCTCGCCATGCTCATGGGCATGCCGAGCGGATATTGATGCGATGGCGTCACGAACGCCACTTTCGCGTGCGGCGCTTGCCTGATCCCTGCTTCCACATCGATGCCCTCACTATCCACGGGCACCCGAATCATTGCACTGCCCCGGCCGTTATTCTCGAGCGTGGCAGTGATACCGCGATACGCGGGATCTTCCACCCACGCCTGATCCTTCGAGCCCAGCAATACCTGGCTCGCGAGATACAAGCCCTGCTGCGTTCCGCTGGTGATGATCACCTGGCCGGCTTCGCAGTGCACCGATCGTGACTTGCGCGCGTAGGCAACAATCGCATCGCGCAGCGGCAATGCGCCTTTCGGATCGTCATAGCCGGCTGGTGCGCCCGGGCCTTTGGCGCGCACGCGGTTGCCAAGCCGCCGCCAGATATCGGCGGGCGCCGTCAGGCCAACAGGGACCGAGATAGCAAATGGCATCGGCGGTAAGGGACTGAATTCGCGCGCCACTTGGGCAAAGCGCGCCGCCGGTTCAGGCAAACTCGTCCGCGATGCCTGCGTGCGGGCCGTCTGCGCTTTGCGAACCCGCGTCCCCGACAACGCCTCCGCAACGCGCGTGGCCGCGCCTCGTTGCGACTCGAGGAAGCCTTCGGCGATCAGCTGCTCGTAGGCTTCCACCACCGTTCCACGCGCGACCTGCAGAGACGCCGCAAGCAGCCGCGTGGACGGCAGGGCGTCGCCGGGCCTGATTTCTCCCCTGTGTACCGCCTCTCGCAGCAACTGCGCCAATTGGCCGGACAGGTTTCCCGCGCCGCGTTCGAGTGCGCCGAGCGCGGGAACGTCTACTACCAGGGAAGTTCTCGCCATGATTCTGGTTTAATAGAAATGATTCAAATTGGCTCTACAGGATAAACCAGTTTTGGGACACACTTGCGTGCAATACGAACACCCTTTGCACGGGTGAAGAACAGAAATCTTCTGGAGCAAGCATGTATATTCCCGCCCATTTCAACGAGTCGCGCAAAGACGTGATGCACGAACTTATCGTGCAAAATCCGTTTGGCAGCCTGATTACGAATGGCAAGAGCGGCCTGGACGCCAATCACATCCCACTCGAACTTTCATCGACCGAAGGCGAGCTGGGTGTGCTGCATGGGCACGTCGCACGGAGCAATCCGTTGTGGCAGGACGTCGTCGATGGTGACGAAGTTCTCGTCGTCTTCCGTGCGGGTGACGCGTACGTTTCCCCCACGTGGTATCCGAGCAAGCATGAAACGCACAAGCAGGTGCCGACCTGGAATTACATCGTGGTTCATGCGCATGGACGCATCACCATTCGCGACGATGAAAAATATGTACGCGGCGTGATCGCCCGTCTCACCCGCACGCACGAGGCAACGCAGCCCGAACCTTGGAAGATGGGCGATGCGCCGAGGGAATTTATCGACACAATGGTTAAAGCGATTGTGGGTGTGCAAATCGATATCACCCGGCTCATCGGCAAAAGCAAGCTCAGCCAGAATAAGGAAGTCCGTGATATCGAAGGTGCTGGGGACGCACTCAAGGCGCGTGGCAACCGGATTGGCGATGTGATGCTTGAGCGCGCTGCGGAGAAACAACGATAAACCGCGTCCTTTAACAACACCCCGGCGAAATTCCAGACCAGGAGGACGGCCATGACTGCGCGACAGGAAGCGGAGTTCACCTTCACCGACAGCAACACCGCCCATTGGCAAGACTCGAAATTTGCGGCTGGCGTAGCAGTGAAAAACCTCGGCAAGGCGAATGGCCGCGCCATGCAGCTGGTGCGCTTCGAGCCCGGCGCGGTCTTTCCCACTCATCGGCACGATGGACCGGAGTTCATCTTCATGCTGGAAGGGGAAGCCATTCAGAACGGTCAGGTTTTGACCGCTGGCTGGGCGGGTGTCGCAGAAACAGGTACCGCCGATGTTCTGTTCCGTAGCAATAAAGGTTGCCTGTTTCTGCTCTGCTACGCTGTATAAGGCTTTGCCCGATGTGCGTGGCGAAGTCCTTATTCGGACCGGTATTGGTCACTCGACGGCTTCATGCTGACACGGTATGACCTCGCGGTTCGAGATGGCACTCAAAATGCACCAGGTCGTACCAGACTCCATGTAGCTGCATGCTGCGACGCGCTGTTCCGTACTTCACAAATCCGTTGCGCGTTAGAACGTGCGAAGACGCCTGATTTTCGGGCCGAACGGTCGCTTCTATTCGCCATAGCCCCAGATCTACACACGCCGTCTTCAGTATCAGGTCAACTGCATCGGATGCGTACCCGTTCCCGCCGAAGCGTTCGCCAATTCGATACCCGAGCGATGCCTTGTTGAAATACGGACGAGTAACTCCGCTAAGGTTCACCCGGCCGACAATGATCCCATCCCGCTTTATCAAAAACTGATACGCCTTGTCGGCGTGTGCGTCGCTTCGTGCCTCGGCAATCGCGTGCTTTACGGAGCTGAGGCTATAGTAGTTTTCGTCACGCGCGTTTATCCACTTCTCAAAATAGGCCCTGTTCTCAAGTTCAAAAGCCAAGAGTTCTTCCGAATCGTCTAACGTCGGACGTTGAATTTCTATCATCAAATTGTCTTCAAAAAATCCGGACCGGTGAGCATCAACGGCCAGGGCGGTCACTTTCGCGCTAATTGAAAATCATCTAACGGAGGCCCGCTAAGCAGCCGCTAAGCACCCGTTGACCGGACGCTGGCGGCCTTAGCGCTCATCGGCATACTCACTTAATTGGTTTCACACAATGTACCTGTACCTATGCGGGCAAGTTAACCGGTGAGTAAGGTGGCTGTGGTCCCTGCGTGTCGTCCAGGTCTTCAGGTTGGCCGTTCATACGCTGGCGAACCGCGTCATTGATGACCATGCCACTCGGGAAGGTTCTCGGGGAAACGCCGGCCGCCAGCCATACAGGATTCCCCGCCCACGCTCGATGTCGCGGGCCCAAAGGTTCGGATATGACTGGAACGGGAGGTCGGAGCGCGAACTTTAATCCCACATCAGGATGTTGCAGCCTATCAACGACCCAGAGCAGAGGGCCATCGGACAGGCCGTGTTCAGGGTAGCCTCCGCCGACGTCGCAGTGACCTCCCGGAAAAAGCGCCTGCGTCACGTTCGGGTTGGCATCCCACAACGTCGGTTCGAACGGCTTGCGTTGCTCGTCAAGCGATACCGCGTGCACGCCCAGGTTGATGTTGCCACTCAAGGCCGTGTCGCAGAAACGAAATAGATCAATCGCTGCGCCCGCGTGGTAGATCGGGATGCCCAACGAACCGACCGTATCCCAGACTGCAACCGCGGTGATTTTCACCGGAACAAAAGAACTTGCATCCAGATTCCGCGCGTTCGAGAAGGCACTGTGGATCTCCAGCAACTCGATCAACCCGTCCGCTATCTTCTGGAACGTCGTGTCGTGGCCGTGGCGCCAGCGGTACCAAGCCGCCACCGCGGTGTCGTAACGCGTGTCGTCGTCAATGGCAGCGAAGTCTGGCCGCAGCAGACCTTCTCCCGCAATCAGGCCTGCCAGCGCGCGTGCGGTATACGCGCCCCGGCTAAAGCCGATAATCACGATGCTGTCGCCTGGCACGAAGTTACGCGAGATATAGGTATAACCGCGAGCAATGCGGGCTACGACGCCCACGCCAAACGCGCCACCGGCCACCTTGTCCAGCAACTGCTGTGAATTGCCTACCCCGTGGATGTACTTGGCTATCTGGTTCGGTGTGCCTTTCGCGTCCTGACGGGACTTCTCCATCTCCACGCCGCCCCAGTTGGTTCCGCCGGGAAGCAGGGCGCCGTCAAGCCACGCGAAGAGTTTGCAGACGTTGGTCAGTTGAGGTTCGCAGCCTTGCGTGTCGTCGGGGGAGTTGCTGTCGGTCGTGGCTTGCTCGTCAGGACCGTTCCACGTGCCATCGGCACAAAAGACAATAGTCTTTGACATCGATTCCCCTTCGGTCAGTAGCGTTGCTCCGATGTTGCATGCAATGCCGCCCAGTTGGCAAAAGCTTGTGCGTTGGCAGATCAGATTGGATCACCCGGCGAAGTGTTCCGGATCACTTCGTGACGGCCGAGCGGGCGCACGTTAGATACTTAATTATCCTGACTGTATTGTGGCTGTCCATCAATGGGTCGAAACCATGATCGATGGCGAAGACATCGTCCCGTTCGATTTCTCCCGCAGCAGGCTCATCGCTTCGACTGGCAATCGAGAAGATCGAAGGCCTCGTCGATGTAATACGTCAACGGATGATCCCCATTTCCCTGCCGCCAATTCTCTTTGGCAAACCGAAGCGTACCCATGGTGATCATGGCGTCCAGACGTAGCGCAGGCCTGCGGATCGGATCCGGCCACAATTCATACATCGCCTCTGCCAGTACGTCCTCCAACTGAACAAAAAGCGCATCTTTGCGTAGCCGAAGCGCTTCTATCGATCGAAGTATTTGGTCCGCGGCGAGTGACTCTTGAGTGTCATACAGCGGAGCAAGGGTCAGGAAAGTCTTCCTGGCGGCGTCGATGGGTGATTGGTCCGGCGACTGCGCGAGGAAGGTCGGACGCAGCGCGTGCGGAAAGTTACCGCTCTCGTGCGCCATCAAAAGGTCTTCCTTCGACTTCAAATAGTAGAAGAAAGTGCGCCGCGATATCCCCGATGCCGCCGCGATCGCATCCAGTGTCGTCTCCTCATAACCATTCTCCCTGAAGAGTCTCAGGCCGGTTTGAGTAATCAGATCAAAGGTTAAACGGCGTTTGCGTTCGCGCAGGTCGTTTGGGAGGGGTTCTTTGCTATTCATCGTAGCGATTCTGACGATCGATCAGCTTCTTGACAAGCCTACACTCAGTGCGATAAATTACACTCAGTGCAATTTTAGGGGACTTATATGTCTTCATCAAAGGTCTGGTTTGTCACGGGTGCATCGCGAGGCTTTGGCCGCGTCTGGACGGAGGCAGCCCTGAAACGCGGCGACAAGGTTGCGGCCGCGGTGCGAAACCCAAGCGCGCTCGATGAACTCGTCAAGACTTATGGCGATTCGATCCTGGTCATGCCGCTCGACGTAACGGATCGCGATGCCGTGTTCGAAGCCGTCAGTCAAGCGCACGGGCATTTCAAACGACTCGATGTCATCCTGTGTAACGCCGGCTACGGCTATATGGGCGCAATCGAAGAGTTGGAGCACGAGCAAGTGAAAGCCAACTTTGACACCAATGTGTTCGGGACACTGTCGGTCGTTCAGGCAGCGCTGCCGATCTTACGGGCGCAGGGCAGCGGTCACATCCTGACGCTGTCGAGCATTGGCGGCGTTATTGGTTTCCCGACGGGTGGAAGCTACACCGCCAGCAAATTTGTGATCGAGGCCATGTCGGAAGCACTGGCAGGTGAGGTGGCTGCATTCGGCATCAAAGTCACGATCATAGAACCAGGGCAATTCGCCACCGGGTTTAGCGCGTCGGTGCAATCCCCGCCAACCATAGCGGCCTACGATCCGATACGGCAGGCCATTCGCTCGTCGTTCAAATCCGGCGATGTTGGCGATCCGCTAGCAACCGCCGCAGCGATCCTCGAAGCCGTGGACGCCAGTGAGCCGCCGCTTCGCCTGGTGCTAGGTTCAGCAACAATCGCGAAGTTCCGGGCGACCTATGCGGCGCGGTTGAGCAACTGGGATACATGGGAAACCGTGTCAAACTCGGCTCAAGGCAAACAACGCGCTTAACTTAAAGCAGCGGTTTGGGGAAAACGGTCAAGGCCCTGGCGTGAAAATGAAACTACTACTGCTCGGTGCTACGGGGTTGGTGGGAAGCAGGATACTGAAGCTCGCGCTCGCCAACGACGCGTTTTCGGAGGTGATTGCACCCACACGGAAAGCGCTGGCCCCGAGTGACAGACTGGTCAACCCGGTTGGCCCACGCCTGGAGGAACTTGTTCCGCGTCTGATGTCGTACACGCCGGACGCGGTCATATGCGCATTGGGGACGACTCAGGCAAAAGCCGGCTCGAAGGAAGCGTTCCGTTATGTCGACTACGAGCTCCCTATCGCATTGGGGAAAGCCGCGCATGCCGCCGGCGTAGAGACGTATGCGATTGTGACTGCCATGGGTGCATCTCCAGATTCCATGAGCTTCTACTACAGGACCAAAGGAGAGGTTGAGCGGGACATCCAGGAAATCGGGTTCCGGTCGCTTGCGATCTGCAGACCCAGTCTCATTGGCGGCGAGCGAAATGAAGCCAGGGCTGCAGAGGGAGCAGCGCTGACGCTGCTTCGATTTTTAGCTCCGCTCCTGCCGAAGAAATTCCGTGTCAATCCGGCAGATGTGATTGCTGCTACGTTGCTCGATGCAGTCATCGATGCAAAAGTGGGGTGTCGTTGGATCAACGCTCAAGAAATGAACTGAGAACTGCTTCCGAGCGCGGGATGGCTCTGTTGAGAAAAGCTCGCCTGACGCAAGCTTCGATTGGCCGAAATCCGCTGGACCCGATTCCGCGTTAAAACCCCGCTCAAGGATTCGGCGGCGTCACCGACAGGATGATCTCGGTTTGCTTGTCCGATTCATTCCGATATCGATGAACCAGACGACCATCGAAGGAAACACTTTCACCACCAACAACGGTGTAGTCGACACCCGCAATCTCCGCGATGAGTTCGCCCGCGACCACATAGACACACTCCGTTGAAGCGTGACCTCTGGGTTCTTCGGCGGAGGTTTGTCCGGGATCCAGCACGGCGCGCAGCACTTCCAGCTGCCCGTTACCTGCGGTGAGCCGTTCGTACGTCACCTGCCCCATGGGGGCGATGAGTCGTGCGCGATTGCCGGGCCGGCTGATCCACACAGACGGCGCCGCTGTTGCGGTAAAAAGGGACGCGACGGATTCGCCGAATACGCCAGCGAGTCGCCGCATGGTTTCCAGGCTGGGATCAGTCACAGATCGTTCGACCTGGCTCAATAACGTTGCGGATACACCTGCCTGACTTGCCAGGTCCCGCAACGACAAACCGTGCGCGGTTCGCAATTCCTTCAGTCTCTCGCCAATCACGATGTAGCCACCCGCTTGTAAAGTCTCAATTGACAAAAATAAGTATATGGAGCGCACCGCAGACGGTCAAGCGGGCAGCAAATCGCCTTGGCAAGGCTCACCGAATACCTCGACAAGCCAACCCACAGGGGAATGTACAGCGTTCAGTATCTTACGGAGCGGCGAGCGAGCAGCGCTAGAAAGTGCGATGGAGCAACATTGTATGTGCAGTATTTCTTCACAGCGAGCTTAGGCGAGCGCTCCATATCTTGCCGGGCACGAGCGCCTAGGCGTGGCGCGAAGTCCAGACCGAACCACGACAACCTCAATCGCTAAATCACTTGAACCGATAATTCACCGCAGCAAGAAAATTCAACTCCGTTCGTTGCTCGGTGATGGGGCTATGGCCCGCGTTGTGCTCCAACCGGCCGGCCGTAAGCGAGACCGACCCTACCCATTTTTTCGAAAAATCGTAGCTGACGTAAGTGTTGAGATGAACGTCCCGGATGCCCGAACTCGTGTCATAGGCCGGCAAACCAGAAGCAGCACTTTGACTGGCGGAAATGCCGAACAACGTACGGTTATAGACGGCATTGGCCCACGTCACGCCCGGCCCAACCGACACCAGCAGCTTCGACGTAAGCGGCATATTCGCCACCAGATCCCCACTGACGAGCAGCCCCTGCCCCGTCCCCGCGATGTCCTGATAAGCCGCGACGGAACCCGTCAACAGCGACACCGAATAATCCGCAAACACTTTCAGCTTGGGCCCGTAATGCACATTACCCAGGCCGTGAAGACGCGGATCGTCGGATTCATTACGCGATTGAAAATCGAAGCTGATTGCCGTCCCGAAGTGATAAGCCGGGCCTTTCAGCAGGTTGATGCCGAGTACATCGAGACCTTGCGAGTAGATCCGGTCATCGTAGGAAATATCGAGCGATGGCAGCGGCAGCACCTGGAACGCGCGGGAACCGGGGTATTTCGGTGACACCATCAACGCAGGGCCGATCGAGATCTTCCACAGACCGGCGGCGTTGGTATCGGCGGTGGCATTGGTATCGGGGGTCACGCTCTGCTCGTCGGCGAATGCGTTCGTCAGCCACACGCAAGTGAACGAGACTACGGTGCAACGGCAAAAATTGGCAAACTTCACTGCGGGTTCCCTGGCATGTCGAGTCCTTCGGGCTCGTGTGGACTGAACGTCATCAGCGGCTTGGGCGTGGTCGCCTGCAATGCTCGCCGCTTCGTTCAGGCGCAAGAATACGCCAATCTCCGCGCGCCAATATCGCGCATGCTGATCTTCCGCTAGCCGCTAATCACAGTGCGCGATCTCGCGTCGCTCGGCATTGTGCATGGGAAAGTCCGCGAACGCACAATTCATGAGGCTGTGAAGCGCCGCGCCGCCGGCGGGATCGCGATCCGTGCGGGTCACGCTCACCTGGTAACTCAGCGCTCCGCTCGACCGATCGACAAACTGGATAGTCAGCGCATGAACGTAACGCTTGCGACCGAACCATTCCTTCTGGGGCGCGACGTCGTCGCATGCGCTTTCGGGTGCGCCGGTGCACTCTGCGTGCACGCGCACGGCTTGCGGACGCGTTGCATAACCCAGCTTGACGAGATAATCCGCGCTGGCCGGAGGCGCCTGCCGCAAGCCCTTAGCGGTCAGTGCTTCATCAAGCCAGCGAGCGGTCGCGACGTAATCAGCGGCAGCGGCTGTGCCGTCGCCCCGAGGCTCGACGCTTGACGATTGCAACGCGTAGGTCTTGACGCTCTTCGTCGCGAAATCTCCGCTCGACGCACTGTAAGCGCTGATCCTCACTGGCGGCTCGCCGGCGCACCCGCCCAGGAGCGCGAGAAGGAAAATGGCGCTTGCGATCGATCGTATGTTCACTTCGTTCCCCAAAAAACGTTCATTGCTTCTGCGCAGCGGGTTCTTCGCCGCTTGTTTCGCGCGGTTCGATTTGCTGTGAGCGCAAGGTGATCGTCACTGTGGTTCCTTGGTCCGGCGCGCTTCGAATTGCTATCTCCCCGGCGTGGCGGCTGATCACCGTTTTCACGAACGCCATCCCGAGGCCGGTTCCATCGCTCGGCGGCTGGCCATCGAGATGAAAGCGCCGGAAGCGTTCGAACAAATGCGCCTGCTGCTCAAGCGCAATACCGTAGCCCGCGTCCCGCACCACGCACACAATCGCGCCCGGCCTCTCCGTGACGATACAGTCGACGCGCGTACCCGACGGGCTGTATTTCACCGCGTTGCTAAGCAGGTTGATGAGCGCGCGCGTCATCAGCGACCGGTCCGCCAACACCCAGAAGGCCTGGCCTTCGCTATCGCAACGCACCTCGATGTCCTTCGCGTTCGCGAGCGGCCAGATTTCATCGCTGGCGTCGATCGCAAGCTCATGCAGATTCAGCAGTTCAAGGCTGTAATGCTGCGACTCGGCGCGGGCGAGCTGCACGAAGTCATCGGCTAATGCGAGCGTGCGGCGCGCATAACGTTCCACGCGTTCCATCAGGTCCATCGCCGACTTCGAGTCGATGTGCGGCCGCTCGGTGTCGAGCATCGCGAGAATGGACGCCTGCGGTGAGCGCATGTCGTGCGACAGCAGATGCAGCATGTCGTCACGCTGGCGCTCGGAAGCGTGCAGCGCGGTGATATCGACCCAGCTCGCAATCCACCCGAGCGATTCGCCCGTGCTGGTCGTGCACGGCGCATATCGCAACATGTGATCGCGGCCATGACGATCACGCACTTCAATGCCATGCATCATCACGGCCGTGTGACGCTCGACGCGCGGGTCGAGCATCGACGGCCATTGCATGCCGCTGGGCAGCGCGCCGCTGCTGTCTTCATCGACCAGACGCACGAAATGGAACTCACCGAAGAGCTGCATGATCGACAGGTCGGAGAACTGCAAGGGACCAAAATGCAGCCGCGCCGGATCATTGACCATCAGGATGCGGCCATTGGGATCGCAGACCATGATCGGCTCCGGCAAGCTGTTCAGGCTGTCCCAGATGAACTGCCGCATATTGCGCTGGCGCTGCACGGCCTGGCGCGTGAGTGCGATCAGACGTTCGAGTACGTCGCCCGCCGTGCCATGGGGTTTCGGTTGGGGACCCGGCAGCAGATTCGGCTCGGCGGCCAGCAGACGCAGTTCCTGTCCGAGATACGACATCGCGACTTCGAGACGCCGCCAGCTCCACAGCAAATAGATCAGCGCCAGTCCGCCGAGCGCCGGCACCGGCGAGAGCCAGCGCGAGCGCAAATACATCAGGCAGGCGCTCGCCATCAAGCTGGCGAAGGCCAGCGCGATCGTAAGCATAAGCGACTGCAACGGCGATACCACCAGCAGGGCCGCAAGCAGGATGCCGACCGGCACGAGGCTCGCCCAACCGGCCGCCTTGTTTCCAATCGGTTCGATGGCGCGGCCGTCGAACAACGCATCGAGGATGGTCGCGTAGATATCGACACCGGGCAGCTCGCCCACTTCCCCCGATATCGGCGTGGCGAAGCGGTCGCGCAGGCCGGCCGCCGTGGCGCCGACCAGCACGATCTTGCCTGCGAAGAACTCCGGCGGGACCGCTCCCTGCATCGCGGCCGCGAACGACACCCGTGGATAATCCAGCGACGCGCGCGAGAACGGAATCATCATCCGATGCGCGCGCTTCAGATCGCCCGCGACCGCCGGTCCGGACGCTGCAAACCCGGCATCTGCAGCAGCTCGTTTAATCCCGGGCAGTGCTGCATCCGGCCCGCGCAACGCCTGATACACCGGCACCGTAATGCTCGGCCACCACGCCTTGCCGCCACCTTCGAACAGCGAGACGCTGCGCACGATACCGTCGTGATTCACTTCCAGATCGATATGGCCTACGCCCGCCGCCGCCGCGCGCAGCACCGGGACGGGTTCGACCACGGCGGGCTCGTTCTGGTTGACCGGCAGCCGGTCAACGAGCAACGGCAGATAGGTCGGCACATGCTTCATGGCCTCGGCGAAAGGGGCATCGCCGGGAGACGGTTCAGTGAACAGCACGTCGTACGCGACGCTCGCGGGTTTCGCCTTCGCAAGTTGCGTCAGCAGCGCCGCGTGGGTCTCGCGCGGCCACGGCCAGCGCCCGAGTTCCGCAATGCTCTCGTCATCGATCGCCACAACGACAATGCCGCTCGACGGACGGCTCGCCGCGTGCAACAACAACTGATCGTAGAAGAGGAAACTGGCGCGTTCCGTCAGCGGACTCACCACGCCGAAGAGCACTGCAGCCACGCCTACCACGCCAATCAGCGTCCATTCCAGGAAGAAGCGCTTGCCGATCGACGGACCCGGCCAGCGCCGGTTATGGAAGGAGAAGCGCCATGGCATGGATAGCGCCTACCGTGTTTGAGTGAACGACCGGATTTCGCTCGGGATCGACAGGAGCCGGCCGTTCTCGAAGGTATCGACAACAATCGTCCAGTAGTACTTTCCGGGGCTCAGATGCGCCACCGACATCTCGCCGCCCGACACGTCGAGCAGGTCGATCAACGGCGCGCTCAGGTCCGCATGATCCGACAGGATGAACCGATACCGCGCGCCCAACGCGCCGCCATCGACATGCCAGCGGAATGCGTAGCCATTCCCTTCGATAGGCGTGGCCGCCGCGTTGGTGGTATCGAGATGACGGCTGAACGTGAACACTTGCGGCAGACCGTCAATGCCGTGCGTGTCCGTGGCCGAGACGCGCACGAAATAGTTGCCGTCGGGAAGGTTGTCGAACGCCGCGTGCAGGCCTGTCGTGCGCTGGTCGCGAAGCAGGTCGAGGAAATCGGCATCGGTCGCGATCTCGGTACGGTATGCACCCGCGCCCTCGACTGGTGTCAGGTCAAAGCTTACTTGCGAGGCGCGCTGCAACTTGCCCGGATCGACGATATCCGGCGGATCGAGCAGCCGCACCGACGCGCCCGCGGCATTGCCCGTGCGCGTCAGGTTCCCGTAACCGGCCAGCACGAGCGTCTGCGCGCCGCCCTGGACTGGGAGCGGCGCGGACGTGCCATTAACCGCTCCGTCAGCCCCTGCCCCATCCACGCCGATCTTGCCCGCCAGCACCTCGACGCTGGTCGCATCTTCCGCCGCCAGGTAATTCACCCGGAAACGCGTGCCGCGCACGCCTGCCACCACCGACGGCGTGATGACCCGGAACGAATCGCGCGGGTTCTTGAACGGCGTGACATCGGTCGTCACCTCGCCTTGCTTCAGGTCGAACTGGCGATCGACCGCGCCCGTCAGCAGCGTGGTCCGCATGCGTCCGATCTGGATCCGGCTGCTTGACGGCAGCACGACATGCGAGCCGTCAGGTAGCAGCATGGAAACAAACGCGTCGCGGCCGGTGCTGATTTCATCGCCTTCCATGAGCAGCGTTCCCGCACTCACCGGCATGGCTGGCGCGCCCGCTGTGCCGAACTTGTCGACGCTACCGCGCACCGCCACCACCCGGGCCGTCAGCAACGTCTGCCTGAGCCGCGCGGTGGGCATGGAAAGGTGGGCATTGACCTGCAGGTGCCGCGGATTCGCAACGTGATTGATGTCGCGCAACAGCCGCCAGTCGGCGGGACTCTGCATATAGCGGTCGGCGAGTGTATAGAGCGAATCGTTCGCGCGCACCACATAGGGCGTCATGTCCTGCGGCGGAGCGCGTTTGGCGTAGACCGGCTGGATCGAGCACGCAATGGCGATGGCACCGGCTACCGCCATTGAAACGTTCACACCGCGCGCTTTTTTATAGAACCCGTTCACGGCGAATCATTCCCCACTTTTTCCAGCCGATAGCCGTAGCTATAGATGGGTGTTATGCGGTAGCCGTTTTGCGGTCGCAACACCAGCTTGGAGCGAATCTGCGAGACATGGGTATCGATTGTGCGCGACGGGATATCCACATCCTGCCGCCACACCGATTCGCGGATGTGAGAGCGTGACAACGGCCGCGACAGGTTGCGAAAGAGCAGCAGCGCAAGCTCGAATTCCTTCTGCGTCAGGGCGGCCAGAGCGTCGCTGACCCGTGCGGTCTGGGTAGTCAGATCGAATCGATAAATGCCGTAGGTTTCCTCGGTCACCTCGTTCTGATGCATGTAGATCCGCCGCAACAAGGCTTCCACCCGGGCAAGCAGCACAGGACGCGAGACCGGCTTGAGGATGTAGTCGTCGGCGCCGGCATTAAGCATCTGCACGATGTCGCTTTCAACACTGCGGCTCGTCAGGAAGAGGACCGGCAGGTTCGTGGTGAGGTTTTGCCGGACCCATTTCAGCACGACGTCACCCGGCATTTCGGGCATGTTCCAGTCGAGCAGCAGCAGATCGTACGGCTGACGCCTCAGCTCATGGATCAGGCTCTTGCCCTCGGTGAAAACCTGGCAGAGGTGCCCGGCCGCCGTCAGTGTCTGAGCCACGAACGCCGTCTGGCTCAGGTCGTCGTCCAGCACGCAAATCCGCATTGCCTGATATCCCGTTAAATAGTCAAAACGGCCTTGTCATTTATTTTGCTTGGGCGCCGAATGCCGTGGCAGATTATTTTGCATTTTTATCATACTTTTTTATGCGAAATCAGCGCATTTGAATCAGCATCCGGTCAAAGCTTTTCATGACGTGATCCCACGCCGCATCTGAGTAATCCTCACGTGCCCGCGCGCACATGCACGCAAAAGCCATCAATCGCCGCGCCGTCTGTTCGCAATAAGTCAGCGGCATGGGAGCGGCTTCATCTTCCTGAAGTCCTGCTTGAAATCCTGCTTGAAGTCCCGCTTGAATTCCTGGAAACCGATTCTGAACGCGGTCTACCGAACGGTTTAACTTTTCCAGTCGTGCTCGCAGAATATCCGCCAGCCACGGTAACTCGGCCGCGCACGAATCGGCATACGCCTCGATTGCCGCGCGAGCATGCGAATCCGACGCGAGATCCAGCGTCACAAAACGCAAGCTGTCGGCCGACTGATCTGGCCGGATTGTCGACTTCCACGCAAGCGGGCCGCCCCTGGATTTATTCAACATTCAAAGCACCCTGCTCTAGTGACACGCCACGAGATCGCTTAAAAGCGATTGCACCGCGACGTCCTGCGTATGGCTCAGACCGGAATCCCTCAGCGTCAATAAACGGTTGCGCCAATAGTTCGCTTGAAAAATTGCGCCATCGGCTCCCATCGCGAGACAACGAGACATGATTGCTTCAATATGGACTATTTCCGCGTCGATTATTATCGACGCACGATTTCCTTGGTATGGCGTTTTGATATTCACTTGATATCCCCGAAAACTGACGTCTTGTGCGTGGCGAACCCGCCTCTCAGCGCTGAGTAATTCGATTCGCCTTCATGGGTTTTCATCCCTCGGCGCGTGGCGCCGGGCACGTTTTTCCCCACTAATATTATTGACCGAAGGACAAACCAAAAATGTCTTTCGATGACGCACTCTAACGCCAATCACTGCGCTATTTGACGCACTTTTCAGTATTTGACAGTTCAACGGGAAAGCCCCGGCGTGCATGTCGAGGGCGTCGAAAGTAAAACGTTTGCTTTCGCGGTAAGTTAATCGTCAGGCTAAGTCGGAAGCCGTTTGCGCGTCCTCCTGCGCGGAATAACCCGGGGTGTCCCCTAACGACCATTACCTTCGATGCGTTTAAACTGCGTCGGCGCAAACGGTATCGACTCATCCACTCTTTACGGTCATCCATGAAATCGTTCTTGCTGAAGCTTTCCGCATTCGCGTTCATTGGCGGCGTTGCAGCCGCGACCATCGCGACCACTGTTAATGCCGCCGAATTGCATGTCATGAGCTCGGGCGGATTCACGGCGTCGTACAAAATCCTCGGGCCAAAATTCGCCGCGGCAAGCGGCAATACCCTAGACACTGCCCTTGGGCCGTCCATGGGCAAAGCGCCCGAAGCGATCCCGAACCGGCTGGCCCGGGGCGAACCGGCGGACGTGGTGATCATGGTCGGCTACGCGCTCGACGACCTCATCAAACAAGGCAAGGTAATTCCGGGCTCACGCGTGGAACTCGCCGATTCGGCCATCGGCATGGTCGTGCGCGCTGACGCGCCGAAGCCGGACATAAGCACGGTTGCAGCGTTGAAGGAGACGCTGCTGCACGCGAAGTCGGTCGCCTATTCCGACAGCGCGAGCGGCGTGTACATACAGAACGAGTTGTTCAAGCGCTTGGGGATTGAGGACCAGATCCGGCCGAAGGCGACCATGGTGCCGAAGATTCCGGTGGCGTCGGTGGTAGCCAATGGCGACTACGAACTCGGCTTCCAGCAAGTGAGTGAACTGCTGCCCGTGCCGGGCATAACGTTCGTTGGCAAGATCCCCGCGTCCGTGCAATCGATTACGCGATTTGCGGCCGGCATTCCCGTGGGCTCGCAACATCCGGCCGAAGCAAGGGCTCTGCTTGTGTATCTCGCTTCGCCGGAAGCGGCGCCCGTCGTCACGCAAACAGGCCTCGATCCAGTCGCGCCGCATTAGTCACGTCAGGTCACGTTACGTCACGATACGTTCAGCCGGGCCTGCTAATGTATAGGCTGAACCCCGGTCATTGAAGGAGCGAGCATGTTGACGAGCGTCGAGCAACTGGAAGATATCTACGGCAAGCCGAACGAGCGTTCGGTGCGCAAGGAGATTTCGTTCATCAGCGACGACTACGCGGCGTTTATCCTTGCGTCACCGTTCGTGATGCTGGCATCGGCGGGAGAAGACGGGCTCGACTGCTCGCCCAAGGGCGATGCAATGGGCTTCGTCCGGATCCTCGATGCCCATACGCTGGCCATTCCCGACCGCCCGGGTAATAACCGCATCGATACGCTCAGGAACCTCGTGCACGACCCGCGCGTGGCCTTGCTGTTTCTCGTGCCGGGCGTGGGAGAAATGATGCGGGTGAATGGCCGTGCATCGATTGCTGACGATCGCGAGCTGCTGGACTCCTTCAGCGTCAACGGGAAGCCGCCGCGCACAGTGATCCTCGTGCATGTGGAGTCCGTGTATTTCCATTGTTCGAAGGCGGTCGTGAGATCGGACTTGTGGAACGGGGAGAAATACGTGGACCGCTCGCGCTTGCCCTCGGCCGGCGACCTGCTCAAAAGCGTAAGCGACGCCACTTTTGATAGCGACGCCTACGATCGTGCACTGCCCGGACGGCTCAAGACCGACTTGTACTAGGCAGTCAGGCCGATTTGGCGCACGTGTGGTTGCGTGACACGATAGCGACGCTGGCCTCGATATAAGCTCGACATTGCATTTGCCCAGACGCCGGCGCATGGGGCGCGACATAAAAAATGACTTATCATGTTGCCCCAACCGCGACATCAGACATGGCGAGCGATGGCAGAACCAACCGAAATTCCACGCTTCGACGCAGACACGAATTTCAAGCTTGACCGTCTATGGTCCGAGTTTGAAGACGCGTCAGTGGAAAAAGAGTTTCAGCGCCATCACCGGATCGCAAACCATACCTCCCTGATGCGGACGCTCGTCTTCTGCACCTTGTTTTACGTCGCTTTCGCGATTACAGACATAGCCGCCCTGGGTTATTCCCGCACGACCTTCGTGCTTTTCCTGGCGCGCTGCTGCGTTGCGTTGACGGGCGTAATCAGTCTTCGCATCGTAAGCTTTCCGAAGGTTTCCCTCGCCGCCGTCCGGGCAGCCGCGAGTGCGTTCGAAGTGGTCGGCTTCAGTTCCTTCATGTTGATCACCTGGCTTCGTCCCAACGGCATGGCGGCGCACTGCATGTCCATGTGCATCCTGTTGATCGTGGTGTACAACTTCATTCAGAACAAGCTGCTCTGGGCTTTGCTTATATCTCTGGCCGCGACCATCGCGTTTATCGCGATTTGCGCGGCATCGAAGACGCTTGACTCGTCGTCGTTGCTGACGTCGTCGATGCTTCTGGCCTTCACCAACGTGCTCGGTTATGTCACCGCCCGCCGCCATAATCGCCTCGTCCGCGATGAATTCTGCCAGCACGCCTTGTTGCGCAACCTCTCTGTGCGCGACTATCTCACCGGCTGCTTCAACCGGCGGTACCTGACCGACGTGTTGTTCGACGCCGAACTCCAGCGTACCCGCCGATACAAGCTCAAGCTCGCGGTGATCTTGTGCGACATCGACTACTTCAAGCAGATCAACGACACCTACGGGCACCCCGCGGGCGACGCAGTCTTGCGTACCTTCGCTGCCATGCTTCTTGCGCACACGCGGCACCGGGTCGACAGCGTGGTTCGCTACGGCGGCGAAGAGTTCCTGTTGCTGCTTCCGCAAACGGATCTGGCCGGCGCGACGGTGCTCGCCGAGCGCATGCGCCAATCGTTCGAGCTGACGACCACGCGTGCGTGGGATGGCCGCGAGGTGCGTTCCACTGCGAGTTTCGGTGTAGTCGCCGTGAATTGCGCGGGCGAATCAGGTCTTGTGACCGAGGAAAGCCTGGTGGGTGCCGCCGATGCGCAGTTGTATCGCGCGAAGAACGCCGGGCGCAATCGGGTGTGCGCCAGCGCGGCGCCGGGCGTTTTGGATGCGCCGGATCTGGGCGTATTCGCCGTCACGCAGCGCTAGGTTTCGATGCGCTGCGCTTATCGGTTCGCGGACACCAGCAGCATCATGATTTGAAGCCGGGCCTTGATGCGCGAACAAAAGCAGCAAGGCCCGATTACGAGCTTTCAGGCGGTTGACGAAAAAACGAGATCGCCTTCTATCAGTCGAATATTTTCCAATAGATAGGTTTCCTCACAATTTTCCTCTTTCCCGCCACGATCGATCACGATAAAGTCCGCCGCCGCATCCAGCACAATCAGCGGATGATGCCAGACGCCCCGCGCATAATTCACGCCCTGCCAGCCGCGTGTGAAAAATGCCCTTAGTTTCGATGCATCGAATTCACCTGCCGGCGCGACCACAACGAGATACGACACCACGCCGAGCGGCAGGAACGCCTGACTTCCCAGCGGGTGACGTTCCATCATCGAGACCTCGACCGGTTGCGTACGCGGCTGCCCTCGGAACACGTTAATGAGCGGCCGGCCTCCCTCGTCCGCGCCAACATCCACGCGCGCCAGATCGTGAAAACGCTCGGTCGTACCGCCATTGATTGGAAAATGCTGCGCGCTGTCCAGTTCGATGACATCGCCGAACGGCTTGAACGCCGCGCGCGTCAGCGGTTCGAGCGTAAGCGTGTTCATGTCTTCTTACTCGATCGCACCGAACAGGCGCAAGCGCGACACGCCACCGTCCGGGAACATGTTGAAGCGAACGTGCGTGACGGGTCCAAGCGCGGCCACTTCACTTTCGAATCGATGGATATTGTCCGCTGAGAGCTTCTGTTGCGGCAGCAACACCGGCCAGAACATGGCCTGGGTGACAAGCGATTCGTCCGTGCCGCCGGTCACGCGTGCTGCCTGCAGCGAACAGCCATCGGGGAAATTGCCCTTGAAGTGGGCCGTATCGACTTCGATCGCGTGGATCACGCCGGGATGCGCCAGCGCGACGATCGCCCAGTCATTGCCAGGCTCACGGCGGCGCCGCGTTTCCCAGCCGTCGCCCATGTCGACACCGCGCCCGGGCATCAGCATCTGCGATGCGGGCCCGAAATGCTGGTTGTTCGCCGCCACCAGATAAGCGCCATTTTCAATGGCCGCCAGATCGACTCGCGTTCCGCGCTCCACGCGCGTCCAGTCCACTTTCGGCTGACCATATACCCGCAAACGCGCGATGCCGCCGTCCGGGTAGATATTCACGCGCAGGTGCGTGTAGGCGCGAGCATCGGCAATGGGGAGATAGTGATGCTGGTTGCCCTGTAGCGTGGTCGCCGGCACGATCTCGCGCCAGTCGGCGTCGTCCTGCGGCGCGGCGCTGTCGCTCATGCAGGCATCGATTGAAGCTGCTGGCGGAAAGTTGCCAGTGAAGTGGCTCGTGTCCAGGTCGATGCCGTGAATGGTGCCCGGCCGCGCCAGTTTGACGATGCAGAAATCGTAGCCGGTAGTGCGCTTGCGGCGCGTTTCCCAGCCGTCCATCCACTTGCCGTTGTCGTCGTACTTGCCCGGGATGAAAACCGCTGGCTGCGGGTCGAGCATCCGCTCCTTGGGCGCGAAGAATTCATCGCTGGCGAAAAGCGCCGTGGCGCCGAGACGCGGATCGGCGAGGTTCATGAAGCGGCGGGTAAACGCCGGAGCGTTAGGGTCGAGAACGGGACTAGCCATGAAGTGAGTTCCTTTAAAACGAGTTAGAAGGCGATGAGCACGCCGCGCTCAGACAGCATGCGCGGGTTCGTGGGCATGGCCATGGCTTGCACCGGCATGATCGGCCGGGACGAAAAGCAGTTCGGCATCCTGATTGAGTACACGTGTGGCGCGGACGCGGTCGATATCTTTCTCCCACACGGCCACGACCACCGTCGCGACACAGTTACCGATCAGGTTGGTGACAGCGCGCGCAATACCGACGAACCAGTCCACCGGCAGGATCAGCACGAGGCCGAGCACGGGGATGGCCGGAATCGCGGAAAGCGTAGCGGCAAGGATCACGATAGCTGAACCGGGAATGCCATGCGCGCCCTTCGACGTCACCAGCGACACCAGCACGACCACGATCAAGTCGTGAATCGACAGCGGCGTATTGGTCGCCTGCGCGATGAAGATAACGGCGAGCGTGAGATAGATCGAGAACCCATCGAGGTTGAACGAATAGCCGGTCGGGATCACGAGGCCGACGGTGGAGTCCTTCACGCCCATCCATTCGAGCTTGCGCATGATCTGCGGCAGCACGGCGTCCGACGAAGCGGTGCCAAGCACGATCAGCAGTTCCTCACGCAGATAGCGCACGAGCTTGAAGATGCTGAAGCCGGTAAGCCGCATCACCACGCCGAGCACGACGAAGACGAACAGGAAACAACTGGCGTAGAACACGACTACCAGCATGCCGAGTTGCTTCAGCGACTCAACGCCATAGGTCCCGGTCGTGAATGCAATTGCACCGAGCACGCCGAGCGGCGCGAGCTTGATGATGAAACCCATGATGCGAAAAAACACGTGCGACAGTTCATCGATAAGACCTGTCACGCGCTGCGCCTTCTCGCCAAGCAACGAGAGCGCCGCACCGAACAGCACGGAGAACACGAGTACCTGGAGGATGTCGCCCTTCGCGAAGGCGTCGGTGGCGGTATCCGGAATGATCTTGAGCAGGAAGCCGGCCGTGTCTTTCAGGCTTTTCGCGTGTTCGGTGTAGGTGGCGAGCGAACCGGCGTCGAGCGTATGCAAGTCGATATTCATGCCTGCGCCCGGGCGGGTCGCATACGCGAGCAAGGCGCCGATCACGAGCGCGAGCGTGGTCATCGCCTCGAAGTAGATCACTGACTTCAGCCCGACGCGGCCGACTTTCTTCAAGTTGCCTGCGCTTGCCATGCCCGAGACGACCACGCAGAACACGATCGGTCCGATCACCATCTTGATGAGCTTGAGGAAACCATCGCCGAGCGGTCTCAGCGATTGCGCGAAATGGGGAAACACCGCGCCGATCACAATGCCCGCGACCAGCGCGATCACGACCCGCCCAAACAGGGAATTAAGAAATCTCAACACAGTGGTTCTCCTCGGTGTCGCACGGCACGGGATGATGACCATGCTAACTGTTCAGACTGGTCCGACCAGTTGCTGATGAGGAATATTAGAAAGCCGATATAGTGGAGTCAAGATCCGTTTGATACGGTTTACCCGGGTTTTTTGGTGTTATTCGTCAGAGAAATCGTGATGAAGCAGACGCTTGGCGGTGTCGCGCCTACAATGGCGGTCAGACCGCGCCACTCTTAATCGTCCTATGAAAAATCTTCCGCATACCGTGACCGATGCCGCCATCGCGACTATTCGAGAGCGCATCGAGACGAGTGTTTATCCGGTGGGAAGTCTGCTTCCGGCGCAGCGGCAGTTGTCCGAAGAACTGGCAATCAGCCGTGCCTCACTGCGTGAAGCGTTGTCCACGCTCGAAGCGCTCGGGATGCTGAATATTCGTCCCGGCAAGGGCGTGTATGTGAACAGCGCCGAGGCGGCCGGCGCACACGCGTGGCGTTTCGCCGATCAGGCGTCGCTGCCCGATACCTACCAGATGCGCTTCGCGCTCGAGGGTTTTGTCGCGCGGTTGGCTGCGCCGGCTATTGGCGATGCGGATATCGTCTGGCTGCAGGACAACCTCGACTCGCTGCAAAGCGCGTTGACCTGCGCCGAACTCGACGAAGCGGCGCAACTCGACTTCGCGTTCCATATGCGGATCGTGAGCCTCGCGGGTAATACGGCCATTGAATCGATCCTGCGCGGCAGCGCCGACATCATGAAAGAGAGCCAGCGTTTGCCGTTTTATCGGCGGGAACTGGTGCTGTCGACGTACCACGAACATCTGGCTATTGTCGAAGCATTGAAGGCGCGCGATAGCGAACACGCCGGGCGTGCAATCGAGGCGCATATCGTGAACGCGGCGCAGCGGGCCGGCGTACATTTTCCGATTCCGGTTTAGGCTGGCGCAACGTACTCACGCGGCGAAGCGTTGAAGTGAAACCATCGCGCAGGTTATTCACCGTTTATGTTGAGAACCCTGTGGATAACGTGTCTGGCGGTGATCTAAGCGCTTGATGTGATTCGAATTTGAGGCGGTGACTCGGTTTGGTCAGCGGCGCGGCGGCTGCAGAAAATCCCGCTCGGTCCTGACCTCGACAACGGGAATCACCAGCCCCGTGGTGCCCGACCCGGTGACCTGCATCGAGCACGATGGGACACTTGCCGCGCGGGCATCGCCTTCTACAATGGTGTCCATGCCGCCGCCTATTTCCAGACCGACATCCAATCGCCACGCCGAGTTGATTGCCCGTGCGCTGGCTCATGCAGAGCGCCATCTCGACGAGCCGCTGACCGCCGACACGCTCGCCGATTGCGCCGCCATGTCGCGTCATCATTTTCATCGGGTGTTCCGCGCCCATACGGGCTGCACCGTGGCGAACTACGTGACCTTGCTGCGGCTTCGACGCGCCTGCGCGCTGCTGGTCAGCGGCCACGAGCCGGTATCGGATATTGCATTGACGGTGGGCTACGAGTCCGCGCAGGCACTCGCTAAAGCCATGCGCCGTGATCTCGACACCACGCCAACGGCTGTGCGTCGAGGCGATGTCGATGGCGACGTCTCCGCGTGGAAAGACATCTTTTCGCGCTGTCACGAACCCGATTTTTCCTCTGTTTTTAAAGGAGCCGATGCTATGCAAGTCTCTCGAATCACCCATTTGCCCGAGGGCATCGTCGCCCTGACTGCCACAGGGCGCGGCATGGTCGACAACAACATGATGCGCGCAGCGCAACAGGCGTTTGGCGAGTTGATGCAGGTGGTGAATGGCGCGAGCCTTCGCGATCAAGTGTCGAGTTATATGAGCGTGGTTCCTGACGACCCCAAAGGTCCTGATGATCCACAGTGCCGTTTTATCGCAGGGCTGGTGTTCGGTTATTCGATGGCTACAGGCAGCGGGCAGTGCCAGCAACCGGACGGCCTGCCGCTTTCCGGCACGCTGAACTGGCAACCGATCGCGAGCGGCCGTTACGCGGTGTTCACCCACGTTGGTCCTTATACGACGCTGCATCGCACGTGGAAGGCGGCGTATCGGGACTGGCTGCCGTCCTCGGGCGAACAGCTTCGTGACGAACCACCGCTGGAGGTCAACCTGAACCGGCCCCAAGTCACGCCTCCGGAAGAACTCCGAACAGAAGTGTGGTTGCCCTTAATGTAGCTGTGACGAACAGCTTTCGCTCGCGCCGATGAACCTATCGAGGCGTTCAACGGCGCGGCGCCGGTAAACCGGGCTAGAGAACCGCGCGCTCCCGTCACGGGACCAGTAAGCCGCCGGTGTTAATATCTGCCGCTCAGATTAAAGCCCCACCCCGCACATATCCGATCCCCGCTGTCCCAAGGCCTGGGCTCGGACGGCCACCCGAATTTCCACCCAGCACCTTCGTTCGAAGGAACCCGCAGTGATCCGATCGCAACCGCCGGCGCATTCCGATGCGTCCGGAGATGACCTGCATCGTCATATTGTCGATGCCGTTCATGAGCATGGCTGGTCGGAGCAGGATATTTTCTTGCCGCCGGATCTGACCCTCGCGCTGGCGCTGGAATGCGCGGCGCTCGCGGCGTCCGGTGAGCTCACCCTGGCGCGTGTCAGCCAGGGCGCAGCGCGATCGCTGCAGCCTGACGTGCGCGGCGACCAGATCAAGTGGCTGGAGGCGGGTCAGTCGGAGGCGTGCGACCGTTATCTCGCGATCATGGAAACACTGCGCGTTGCGTTGAATCGCGGGCTGTTCCTGGGCCTCGATGAATACGAAAGCCATTTTGCGTTCTACGCACCGGGCGCCTCATACATGCAGCACCGCGACCGGTTTCGCCACGACGACAGCCGGACCGTGTCCGTGATCGTCTACCTGAATGCGGACTGGCTGCCCGAGCACGGCGGTGCTTTAAGGCTGCATCCGGAAGGTTTGAGCACGCGGGATATCGCGCCGGTCGGCAGCCGGATCGCGGTGTTTTTATCCGCCGACATGCTGCATGAAGTATTGCCCGCGACACGCGACCGCTTGTCGCTCACGGGGTGGTTCAAACGCCGCGCTTGACGCACGCTGCTCGACGACCTGCAGACCATGAACCTTGAAAGGCGTTAAAGAACGCGTCCGTCAGACCCGGGCGTCCTCACCCAGGGTGCCTTGTTCCCGAATCCACTGCGCAAACGCTTCGTCTTCGAAGCGATATTCGCCATGTGCAAGTTTGGTCACGATGTTGCCGGCTTGAAGCCTGCGCAACGAATGCGCGGGCGTATTCATAGGTGGCGCCTTGGGCAAGCCAAGCAAGATCCCTAGTTGCTCGCGCGCGGGCTGGCCATGGAAGTCAGACACCATGCCCTCGGCCATCATGCCGAGCAACGCGCGGTCGGCCGGCAGCAATCCGCTCCACTGCCGCTGGAATTGTTCGTGATTAAACACGCGCTCTTTCGTAAATTGCAGCGCGGCGTTGGGACCATCGAATGGATACGTAAGATGCCGCTCTAGAAAACGCCTGAAAAATTCCGGCGTGCTGTTGAGCTGAGCGAAAGCCGCGACCGCATGTTTCATCGAGAGCTGATGCTTGGCAATGGCGTTGACCTTCTCCACCATGAACTCAAGGAAATCGCGGCCGAGTAAAGGAAACGGTTCAAGCGGCGCCCAGTTGAAGAACGGCTCGGACGAGCGCCCGAACATGGTTCGCAGAGTCGGCTCCGAACTGCCGGCAAAGATCACCTTCAGCCGGTCCTTGCGAACGTCCAGCCCCGCACGCAGCGCATGCGCAAAATTCGAGTGGGCCGCGGCAGCCAGAACTTGCGCTTCGTCTATGATCAGAAGCAACGGCTTCGACTGGGAATCGAACGACTTGAGCGCTTCGGATAAAAGCGTGCCGACATACTTCTTGTCTTCCGCCGATAATTCCGCCTCGATCGACGCCTCACCGAATGCCGGAATGTTGCCGGTCGCCTTGAGCTTCTTAACCGGGCTTTTAGCGCGTCGTGCCAGCCTGCCCCACCAATTGGGCTCGATCGCGCCGTAGAGCGCACCTACTAGCGCTCCGGCGGGTTCCTCGTTGTCGTCCCACAGGTTCACGTACGCGGTCAGGTAACCGCCCTTCGTGGCTGCCGGGATAAGGTCTTTAAGCAGGAATTCAGTCTTGCCCATGCGTCTTCGGGCGAACAGCGTGCGCGCGGACGAAAGACCCAGCCCGAAGAGATTCAGATATCCTGCCGCAAGCTCTGGACGAGAAAAATGCCATTGATCGGGTTTCATGTCTCAAACTATATCATCGGTTTTGATATATATCAAAATCGATGATATAGCCTGATACAGAGCGTCCCTCAGGCCGTTTCGGGCCGCCCTTCATCGGCCAAGCGCCTTGCCGCTTCGCGCCTTAAAACCGCCCGGTCAATCTTGTTGGTCGACGCAAGCGGGAACGCATCGATGAACCAGACTTGCCGTGGATGCTGGTAAGCCGGCGCGTGTTCCAGCGCGAACACTTTCACTTCCTCCGCGCTCAATTGCGCCCCCGGTTTCAGCACGATAAAGGCAACGGGTTTTGTTCCCTTGATGGCATCGTCGACGGGAATCACGCTCGCTTGCTGGATCGACGGATGCCGCTCGAGCATCTTTTCTACATCGCCCGGGAAGATGTTTTCTCCACCGGAAACGAACATGTCGTCGCGTCGTCCGATGAACGTATAAAAGCCGTTTTCGTCGCGGCGAAATACATCGCCGGTGCGATAGAACCCGTCCGGCGTGATCGGCGTCACGAGGTCCGGGCGGTTGTGATATCCGTTCATCAGACCAGGGCTGCGCATCTCCAGTTCGCCTTCACTCGTGAGCTCGCCGTTCGTATCGATAAGACGAAGCTCAACTTGGCCATGTGCCGCGCCGATCGCGTGCGCAGGCGTAGGCAAGCCCGCGGGATGCGGTCCGAACACGACCGGGCCACCTTCGGTCGTCCCATACGCGTTGATCACCTTCGCGTTCGGCAGCAGCGCGTGAGTTCGCTCAAGCAACGCGCCGCTGACCGGCGCCGAGCCCATCCGCACATAACGCACCGACGACAAATCCGTGCGCGCGAGCAGTTCATGCTCCTGCATCATCATGGCGATCATCGGCGGCACGGACGTCAGCCACGTGCAGCGATACGTATCGATAGCGCGAATGTAATTGCGCGCGTTGAAGGCTGGCATCAGCACGGTCGTCGCGCGGGCGGCCAACGCAAGGAACACCAGCGCGAGCGCATTCATGTGATAAAGCGGCGCGGCGATCAGCACACGTTCACCGCTCAGCGGCTGCGCTTTCAGGCGCGTCTCGACCACCCAGAGATGACTCGCGTGCGAAAGCACCACGCCCTTGGGCCGCCCCGTGGAACCCGATGTATAGAGGAACAACGCGGCTTCTTTTTCGTGTGGAACTACTGGCTCAAAGCTCGGGCCCTGCGATTTTGCCGCTGCAATAAACGATTGAAATCCCTTCGCACCATGGGCTTCATCTTGACCATCGAAAACCATGCGCGGCAAGATCGCAGGCGTGTCGCCTACACGCTGGGAATCAGTGAACACGAGACGTGCGCCGCTATCTGCGATCACGTCCGCAATCAGCGCCCGCGGGAATTTATAGTTGACCGGCACGGCGACCAGCCCAGCGCGCATGATGCCCAGCATCGTCGCGACATAGTCCGCCGAATTGGCCGCGAGCAATGCAATGCGCTCGCCGCGGGTGTACTGAGCGGCGAGCGTAAATGCCACTGCGTCGGCGAGCGCATCGAGTTCAGCGAAGGTGTATTGACGCGCGTTGAAACCATCGTCAAGGCCAATGATGGCCAGTGCATCGGCGCCTCGATCGCCACCCTCGCCGCGTGCAATCAACGCGCCAAGATTCTTCGGGAACGTCATGGTATGAATTCCAGCAAGGTATCGAAGCGAGGCAAAGCGACAAGCGATCGTTGCATCTCGATGGACGCAGGGAAACCCGCCGCGTCCGCGCGCTCACCCACCGATCGCCAGCCGGGCGTATGCACCGTAATGGCGGCATAGCGCGGTCCGTACGCAGCAATGTACTGCGCAGTCGTGCCGAACCGCGCGTCGAAATCCGCTCGCGTCCAGTACACCAGTTTGAAGCCCGCCTCGAGCTCCCCGAGTTGCACATACGGTTCAGGCGCAACATCGATCAGATGCAGCGCGCTCAACCCCGCCGCGCCATTCGGATGGCTCTGCCACTCGCTGCGGAAAACGAACTCGGGCGTCAGGTGCTGGCAGAAATAGACGCGACCTCCGTCGAGCTGGCCCGGCTTCAGCCGCACGGTGGTGAATCGCGCGTCTAGAGTGGGCTCGCCGTCAAGCTCGACCGGCCGCGAGAAGGTCTGCGGCGGCGTAGCGTCAAAACCGGCGTGACGCAGGGTATCGAAGGTCGCCACCGGATCGTCGATGCGAAATACGAGGCCATCGGGACCTAGCGGACTCGACACAATCTCCTCGCGCACGGTCTTGCCATCGGCAGGCAGGCCGATGAGTTCGAGGTAGTGGTCATCGAACACGATCGCGTGATTGATCGAACCGAGCGTGTGATACCCGCGCGGCGCGACCGTGAAGCCGAGTTGCTCAAAGGTTTGCTGGGCAGCGTCGGTATCGAAACGCGTGTTGATGACGAGATGGTCGAGCTTCAGCATCAGGGTTTGACCGGCGCCGTTGAATAGGCGCCGCGGCCGCTGGCGACAAGCTTGCCGTCCTGGTCGAAGACCTGCGCTTCAGACACGGAAACCTGCGAGCCGAACTTGATCACCTTGCCCTTCACCGTCAGGTCGCCCTGCAACGCGGCGCGATGATAGTCCACGCGCAGGTCGATGGTCGGCACGCCCCGTCCGGTCTTCGATACCAGCGCCCAGTCCGCCGCCAGATCCACCAGCGCGGCGAGAATGCCACCGTGTGTGTAGCCTTTATCCGGATTCACGACCCATTCTTCGCGCCACGTAGCGCGCAGTTCGATCTCGCCCTCACTCACCGATACCACGCTCAAACCCAGCCATTCGTGAAACGGGCCGCGCCGCAAACGCGCCTCGATATCCTGCGCGCTTGGTAATGTTGCTTCGCTCATGATGTTTTCCTTAGCTTATCTAACCAATACATTCAGGGGTTCACCACGACCTTGCCCAGCACTTCGCGGTCGCGGATCAGGCGCAGCCCCTCGGCGGCTTGTTCCAGCGGCAACGTCCGGTCGATGGCCGGCACCAGCTCTCCCGCCGCAATCTGATCGAGCAGCGCGCGCAGGTTTTCATCGTAGAAACTGTTCGAGCCGATGATCTTCAGTTCGAAACTCCAGATGTATCGAAGGTCTTCGGCAGGCGCGTGGCCGGCGGTTGCGCCGCACACGAGCAACGTGCCGCCGCGCTTCAGGCATTTCAGCGACGGCACCCATGTATCGCCGCCGGTGAAATTCACCACCACGTCCACCCCGCCCTCGTAGGTCCGGCGTTGCGGCTTGCCGTACTCGCCGATCGCCCACTTCGAGAAGTCCGTGGTTTTGTAGTTAACCGTATGATCCGCGCCGAGCGCTTTCAGTTGCTCGCACTTCTCGTCGCTACCGGCGCAGGCGATCACTTCGGCACCCAGTTGCTTCGCGATAAGAATGCACGCCGTGCCCACCCCGCCGCTTGCACCGAGAATCAACACGCGGTCGCCCGCTTTCACGGTCTTGTGGGTGACCAGCATGCGATGTGCCGTGCCGTACGCTACCGGCAACGCGGACGCGGCGTCGTAGCTCACGGCATCGGGTAACGGGATCAACTGCCCGACCGACACCAGGCAGTATTGCGCCATGCCGCCATCAAGCATTTCGCCCATCAGACCTTTCTCGGGATAAAGCGGATTCACGAGCACTCGGTCTCCCGCCTTCCAGCCCTTCACGCCTTCACCCAACTCCGCGATTTCACCCGCCATGTCGAGGCCGATCACCACCGGAAACGGCACCTTGATTCCCGGCATGCCCTTCACGGTGAATACATCGTGATAGTTGAACGACGACGCGCGCACGCGGATCACCACATGCCCGGGCGTCGCCTTCGGCACAGGTTTGTCGGTCACCACGTGGAGTTGATCGAGGTCGCCGTGCTGGTTCAGCAGGAGTGCCTTCATGGTCGATGGAATGGCTGTTATCACGATGTCTTCTCCACATTATTGGATTGATTTCGATGCGGCATACGGGCCGGTATCGAAGAGATCGGCGGGCAGCGTGCCTTTGATCACACCGCCATCCACGAAGATCTGATGCTCGCGCTTCAGGGTCTCCAGGTCGATCGGCTCGAAGGTCACACGGTTGATATCCGACCAGCGCGCGGCGTACGCTTGCGCGTCCTCAGCGGGCAGATTCGCGCTCTTCTGCAGGATTGCCGCGACGTCGTTCTGATGCGTCGCGCCCCATTGCAACGCCGTGCGCATGCCCGCGATCAGTTTCGCCACGTCTAGCGGATGCTGGGCAAGGTAATCCGCACGGATCGCGCTCACGCCTATGTAGGGCGTTGCGTCGGACTTCGTCAGCTTCTTCCATTCAGCGCCAAAACTCCCGAGCCGCTTGACCTTCAGCTCCTTGAGTTGTGCGATGGTTACCGAGCGCAACGCAGCGGCATCGACCTGTTTTTGTACGAGGAACTGAGCGAGCCGCGCTTCATTTCCCGGGACGATGGAAAAATCGTTCGCCTTGATGCCGTCATTGCCTTGCAGCACCGCGGTGGCAATCGCTGCGACCGAACTGCCCGGCGGCGACATACCGACTTTCTTGCCGCGCAAGTCGGCGAGTGACTTGATCGGTGAGTCCTCCGGCGCGACGAATTCGACATCGGCTGGTTGAGTCGCGAGCACGATCTTCAACGGCACGCCATCGGCGGCCGTGCTGAATACAGCGGCCGCCGGCGCGGCAAACGCGAAGTCGATCGCGTTGGCGGCCAATGCGCGATTCGGCGCGTTGACGTCGGAGAAGCGAATGAAGGTGACATCGAGGCCACGCTGCTGCAGGAATTTTTGTGCTTCGAGCACTGCGCCGAAGCCCAGGCTCACGCCGCTTGTCCAGTAGCCAATGCGTATGGGTTCTGCGTGCGCCGTTTGCGCGGCACCGAGCATCGCGGTCGTCGCAACGGCGGTCGCAACCGCCACTCGCCTGAAGAGTGAAGTGCCTTTCATGGTTCCTTGTTCCCCGTTAGATCAGTCGGTCTTTTTCCAGCGAAACAGGCGGCGCTCGAGTGGCTTCAACACACCCGCTTCGAGCAGCAGCATCAGGACAACGAGTGTGACCGTCCACGCGAAAACCTGATCGGTCTGCACGAGATCGGCCGCCTGCCGCAAACGGTAGCCAATGCCGTTCGACGACCCGATCGTCTCCGCCACCAGCGACACACGCCAGCCAAAGCCGAACGCAAGCCGCGCGCCGGCGAAGAAATGCGGAAGGATGGTCGGCAGAAAGATCTTGCGCATGATCTGTGTCTGCGACATGCGAAAACTGCGCGCGAGCTCGACGTGGTTGCTGTCTACCGTCAGCGCGCCCTGCCATACGTTCGTCAGGATCAGCGGCATTGCCGTCATGAACACCACGAAGATGGTGGTGGCGTTCGAGATGCCGAACCAGATGATGGCGAACACAGCCCAGATCGCCGACGACACCGTGTTCACAATCGACAGCAACGGCTCGAAGAAATGCGCCACGCGCGGGTTCGAACCAAGCGCAATGCCGAGAGGCGCACCGGCCGCGGCCGCCAGCAAAAATCCAGCCACGACGCGATACAGCGTGATGCCGAGGTCGTCGAAGAACGTGCCACTCTGTAGGAGTCCAACAAATGCGTTCGCCACGCGCAGCGGCCCGGGCAATACAAACTGCGGCATGCGCAACGACACGAGCCACCATGCCGCGAGCAGCAGGACAACGAGCACCACGCGTTGCGCAACGGTTGAAGCAAACGAACTACGCGGAACAGTGGACATGGGTCAGATCAGAAGACGCAATTGGCGGATCGCCTCGGCCACGGCAGGATTGGTGGCGGTACGCGGACGGGGCAGCTCGACATCGACAATCTCGCGCACGCGGCCAGGACGCGGCGCGAGCACCACGACTCGATCCGCAAGCACGATGGCTTCCTCTACGTCATGGGTTACGAACAGCACGGTCATGCGCTGCATCGCGTGAATGCGCAGCAGTTCGTCGTGCATTTGGGAGCGCATCTGCGGGTCGAGCTTTGAGAACGGTTCGTCCATCAGCAGGATGCGAGGGCCCGTGACGAGGCTCCGTGCGAGGGCAACACGACTGCGCATGCCGCCTGACAGCTGATGCGGGTGGGCATCGGCGAAACCTTGCAGTCCGACCAGATCGAGGACGGCGTTCGCGCGAGTATGGCGTTCGCGAGCGGGAATCGCGGGGTTCGCGGCTTCAAGCCCGAACTCGGCGTTCGCACGCGCAGTGCGCCACGGCAACAGCCGGTCTTCCTGGAACATATAAGAAAGCGCGCTGTGTTTGTAGTCCTTCGTCCCTTCGGTCCGCTTGCCATCGATCCAGAGTTCGCCTTCACTCGCTTCAAGCAGTCCTGCGACCATGTTGAGCAGCGTGCTCTTGCCGCATCCCGACGTGCCGAGCAGCGCCACTATTTCACCTTGGGCGACATCGAAGGAAACATGATCCAGAACTTTTAGGGTTCCGAAGCTCTTGCTTACGCTGCGTAACGAGATCCCGGTGGAAATTGCACCGCTCATCGTCGAAGCTCCGCCACCGTATACAGTGGTAACGATGCACCTGCGCTGGAAAGACTCGCGTAGACCTTCTCCATTGTCATGCTCTGGAACGTCTCTATATGACGGCGCGCAATGGTCTCTGCACGACGTCCATCGCCCGCAATGAACGCGTCGATCATTGCGTTGTGATCGTGCTTGATCTCGGGTTTGGTTCCCTGCACGCCAAAGCCAAGCGCAACGAGGCGCGACATTTCATCGAGCAGGCTCGCGAGCGTCCGATGCAACCGCTCGTTGCCGCTCGCCGCGGCAATCGCCAGATGAAACTCCCGGTTCGCGTCGAGAAAAACATCGATTTGCGCCGACAACGCCCGCTCAGGATGCGGCACGCGGCACGCCGCTTCGAGACGCCGTAGCAACTCCACGTCAACGCGGCCGCAAGCTAGCCGCGCTGCCAGTGGTTCAAGTTGTACCCGCAGCGCGAACACCTCTTCCACGTCTTTCAGTGTGATCGCCGCAATTCGGTAGCCCTGTCGTGGCAGAGAACGCACGAAACCTTCGTGCACGAGCCGCACGAGGGCAATGCGGCAGCTCGTTTTACCTATGTCGTATTCCGACATCAACTGGCTTTCGGTAACCGTCGACCCGGGCATGAGCTTGCATGAAAGCAAGTCCCGGCGAATGCGTTCGTAGGCGTCATCGCCGCGCAACGGCACGGTGGCTGATGGTGCGAGCGGATCAGGAAAGCGCGCAGTGGATTCGTCGTAGGTCATGGCCGTTAGGTTGTGAGCTGCTCACGACAGTGATTTGATATGTTCAAGAAACTATCGTAGGCGCTTATGACTTTTTGCAAAAACAAGTTATTTAAATAAGTAAGTCCGGCAAAGAGATATCGTGGGAGGCTCAGGGGCTTGTGACGTCCGGGGCTTGCATAGGGGTGCATTCGGGGCGTGCATTCGTTGGCTAGACTGATTTGCAGTCTTCTCCTTTCCAGCCCGGTGTAAATTCTGACCATTGTCGGCAATCCTTAGCATGTGCTTTGTTGCTTGGCTCGCAACAAGCAGCGACGGAATGGGCATAAGGGGTTGAATTGTTGTCACTGGCGCGGGAAATCGACCGTAGAAGTTAAGTGACCGCTGATCTGGCCTGCAGTTTGCGTGTAATTGGTTAGCAAACTTCATTGGAGATAGATCATGTTCAAGACCCTTATTCCTGCTGTTGTTATCGCGTCGGCGCTCGCCGCGCCGACATTCGCCATTGCTCAGGACAACACGCAAGTGCCGCGCTCCGCGGTGAAAACCGACCTTCAACAAATGGAGCAGTCGGGCTATAACCCGGCGGCTGATCGCACTACGTATCCAGATCAGGCCCAAGCTGCCGAACAGCGCGTGGAGTCGGAGCGCGGCGTGGCCGCGACGTCATATGGCCCTTCGATGAGCGGCAGTTCCGCTTCAGGTATGCGCTCGTCGATGGCACCGGCAGATGGGACGCACTCCATCTACTTCGGCCATTGAGCTGGCGGCTGGAAGTGAGCCGGTTTGAATGCCTCGGCCTTGCGGGTACAAAGATACCGCCCGGGGGGATTAGGCGGCTTTGCGTTGCTTTCAGGAATACTGGCGTGGCGTGCGGCGTCGCCAGCGGTCGCCAAATGGTCACTGAAATGCCGTAAGAGGCCATTTTCAACTCATTGAAAATGGCCTCTTTCGTTTAGGTTTCGGTCCCGCTTGCCTGCCGATTCTGCTTGGGTTGCGGAAGGTTTCGGTACTGATGTCCGCTTCCGTTTACTCCTGTTTATCCAGCGCCCTTATTCTTGCTCTTCGGCTTTTTCATCGAGCATTCGCATTGCCGCTTTCTCCGCATTTGCCACATGCAGACGTGCGGCCGCGCTGGCACCTTCCGCGTCGCGTGCCTTCAATGCTTTGAACAACTTGTCGATTTCACGAAAGCTGGTCGGAAGACGATCGGGATGCATCAACGAAGTCGCACGTAACAGGTTGACCCGTGAATACAGGCTCGTCAGTATCTCTTTCACCAGGGCATTGCCGCAGTTATCGAGCAGTACATCATAGAGTTCGGTCTTCGCCCTGAGCACGCCTGCTTGATCGTTGGCCAAAGCTTGCGCACGCAGCAACTTTGCTTTTTCGCCGAACTGCGCGATGGCCTCGTCGTCCGCAATTCGGGCGAATTCTCCGGCCGCGAAACCTTCGAGCAACCCTCGGATGGCATACAACTCGGTCGCCTCCTGCTTTGACATGATCGCGACTACCGGCCCCTTGTGCGGCACGCTGCGTACGAGTTTTTCCGCTTCCAGCCGACGCAGAGCCTCCCGAACGGACGTTCGGCTCACACCCAGCGTCTCGCACAACTCACGTTCGATGAGCCGCGCGCCCGGAGCGAAGCGACCAGACATGATGGCCTGTCGAAGCACATTCTCCACCTGATGACGCAGCGTTTCCGGCCTCACCAAACCCATTTCGGTTGTCATTATTGTATTCCCGTCTGACAAAGATCATTTCGGCATGATACTTGATGCGGCAGGGCAAAAAGAATGATCGTGAGCTCAACTCGATGCCGCTCGGTCGGAGTGTCTTGAATTTCCGTGGTATCGTCTGATTAAATGATTGTCTGACTAAACTACTCGCCTGGTTGGAAAACACTCTGCGGACTGGAAGGGTCAGTCATCGACTTCTTCTGCAGGTTACTTTTCGATTTCTCAATTTGCCTCCAGGGGGTCATCTGCACTCGCTTACTCTTTCGTGCCAGCGTCGCAATGACTCATAAGGCGCAACATATCTCGCGAGGAATCGGCCAACGGTCGAGCGGCCCCCTTTTTTGGAAGCCGATTTTTCGGCGCGCGCGGGCAGTCGGAGTCTGAGCGATGCAGAAGGCAGATATGTAACTGAGCGACCGTTAGTTGCGACTGTGTGGATGCGAATGAGTGGGCTGCGGATTTGGAAGCGTCGGCAACTTACGCAGGTGATCATTTTCGTTCGGTCGGTTTTCCAGCCTCGTTGCGTTGTGCAGTTTCTTCCGGCGTAAGTTGGCTCGACGTTTGTCCCCAGGACATAGCAGCACGCATAAGCACCCATCCAGGGGGTGGCATTAGAACGGGTACCGCTCTTGTGTCGATACACGCTGGCTACGCTAGTTCGATCACTACCGGTCATCGCAGCGATCCCGAAGAGCATCATCAGCCATTGACCTTCAGAGCCTGCGCTGCACTCTCAGCAAATCGCGTGTCACGGTTGTCCAAAGAGACCCCGGCGCACGCAGCCCGGAGCATCTTCTTCATCTCGCTGAGGCGATCGTCGATTGTTGAGGTCCTTGCTCGCGGGACCGCATGTCCGACTGACGACGTGGGCGTGGGCGTGGGCGTGGGCGTGGGCTGACCTACGCGATTGTCGTCACACTTCAATCGGAAGGAAGTGACCTTTTCGGGCGTCGCTCGGACAACCTCTCTCGCGCTCAGCGCAGCGACGAACGCGACTGCCCACTGGCCTGTCGAGACGCGTGGTCTTGCTTCCCGGTAGTCGTGGACGGTGACCGAGTCGGCTGTGCTGGATACCGTGATGAGGCGGGTGTTGGCGGTATCGATAAATACGTGTCCAGCGCACTGACGCACGATGGCGTCAATATTCGCAGCTTGTGCGTTCTCATCCGCCAGTCGTTCAGCGGCGAGTCGCTTGGCGCGGATCTGATGTCCGAAATCAACCGGGGAACGGAGCAGGGCACGAAGATAGCTTATGGGGCGCTTCGCATTTCGCAGATGCTCCCAGGTTGCTTCAACAACGTCGGAAAGCAGCTTTGCCTGCACCTTCGCTTCTCGCATGAGTTTAAAAATCAAAAATTGACGAAAACCCAAACTCAGCAAGCGCTGGAGATCCGCTGGGAGCTCGCCTGGTTGTCTCTTTTGATTCTTAGGGAGCAGATCCTTATATATAGCTCCGTCTGCCACGGTGACACACGGTGGGTTAAACGAATGTCTAGGTGCGTTGAGTGTTTCACCGTCCAGTGACGCTAAGTCATCGCACTGAGGTGCGGAAAGTTTGCGAGGGAGAGATTGCGTTTCAGACCGCTGTGCGTCGGACAACTGCGACACGTATCCGAGAACGAGGGCGGATTTTTCCGTGAGGTGCAGATAGGCACGACCAAACAAGCCGGCGGTCCCAAAGCGTTTCTGCGGGACGCGTTCAATCAGGCCAGCTGCTTCGAGGTCGTCCAGGCTTCGATAGAACGTGCGCATCGACTGCATGGCGCGTCCCGTCAGAAGCTCGCGACGGGCGAATATGGCGGCATATGGTCGATTCGCGTCAACGGTGCGTGCAAGTGCGGCCAGCACGGCGCGAGCACGAGCGGGGAGTGCTGGAAAGTTTGCGGCACGATGCGCGGCCCGGAATACAACCCAAGGGAGGTTTGACTGACCGGCGAGAAATTCATCCAGCGCGGTTTGATCGATGTCGGCGGAATCGTCGGTGGGTGGAAGAGGGTACAAGTCCCCCTCGCCAGCAACGGAAAGTTGCGCGATAAGCATGTCACACGTCCATTTCTTCAAAATGGAAGAGAAACGCTTGACTGCCGATCGCTATCCGCTACACTTCGAGGTGTTGGGCCTTTATCCGATTCCCGTCGGAGAAATGCAGCGGTGGGCAAGCGACAGCGAAGCCCGGTTACTCAAAAGCCTTCGGTTCCCGCCGAAGGCTTTTGTTTTTTCTGCTTTGAAATCAGTTCATGATCGTGTTCAGCCGTTTGGTTAAGTCCATGATTTTTAACGAATCCCTACTAGGGAAGTCATGATCGTCGATTTGTGACTTCAGAGAACCGATGTGTTTCGCGCTAAGTCATTGATTTAAAGCAGTTCCCTACTAGGGATCACTGCTTTTCGAGTTGCGACTCAATAAATGCGTGGATTCGTTCTGCCCATTGCTCTGCTTCGTCAGCGGCTTTGCCGGAGAATGACACCCCCACCACGCCGTTCCGAGCCGAAATCTGGCAAACCTTCTTGGCGCCGCGTTTGACAATCAGGGGCTCGTGCTTCTCGCGGGGCGCCCGGTCTGGCTTCGTTGCCGCGACCGCTTGCGCCTGGGTGTATGTGTCATCCGTTAAAAGCCGCTCGATTGCTGCTTTGACTTTGTCTTCCCGACCTTCCGCTACCGCCTTGGCCATTTGCTCCGCTGCGTTACTCCCCAAACGTTCAGGTCGAGTTGACAACAGTTCCTTGCACTCGTCAGGGAGTAAATCGAATTTCATGATCCGCCCGACGTGCGAGTCGCTAACGCCCGCAGCCTTAGCCAAATCTTCTTTCGTAATTCCCGTTGAATCCTGAAGCGATTTGAAGCCCCAGAATTTCTCGAAATCCGAAAGAGTGGGTGACAAGAGGTTCGAGAAGAAGGCGGCGTACTCGACCATTGACGCATCGATGTCGAGCACAATGCCGTCAATCTCGGTGCGACCCAGTTCGCGATACACCGAAGCCCGGTTGTGACCAGCGACGATGTCGTACTCGCCGTCGTGGCGTTCGCGCACCGTGATTGGTTGCGCCAGAGGGTACGCCGTCAGGTTCGCTTTAAGTTCTGCATACTCTGAAGGCGTGAGGCGTCGGCGACGGCCCGGAATCTCGTGAAGTTTGTCCAGCGGGAGCTTGCCGGGCGCACGCTGTTCCAGTGCCCGTTTCAGCTTGTCAATTTCAGCCTGCTGGCTGTGAACCCGTCCTTGAAGACCGATCAACTGCCCAGGCGCGGTGCGCGGCGCGACCGGTTCCGACGGTGTATCGAGACCATCGTCGTCCAGTCGAATCCCTGCTGCCTTTGCCTTTTGTTTCGCTGCTGTAGACATGCTTACTCCTTGTCCCAGAGGTAACAGACCTTGCTGTCGATCAGATCCACGACCTGGTCATACGGCACACGAATTCGCCGAAGCGTTGCGGCGTTGCCGTCGTAGTTCGGGAAGTCGTACACCGTCGAAAAATCGTTGGTCGTCGTCCGGGCAAGGTCGGTTTCCGGGATTTCGACGGGCAAGACGCGCTCGCCGTAAGTCGTAATGACCCAGTCGCGAACAATGGACGCATTTGCCTTGTTCGGCATACGCGTCACCAGGATGTCGATGAAGTCGAACACCTTGGCTTCATCGGCCGACTCCCCGAACTGCTTCATGCCGGAGACCATGTCGGAGAAAAGCGACCAGAACTGGACCATTGATGCGAACGAGAGCGTGTCCGGCATGACCGGCACAATGACCCCATCCGCCGCGAAAAGCGCGTTGATGGTCAGATAGCTCAACGTGGGCGCGGTATCGATGATGATGTAGTCGTACTCGTGCTTCAATTCCTCGAGGCCGTCGTTCAGCACATTCCAGAACTTTGCACTGGGCGACGCGTGAACGCGTGCCGGGAGCATGAACTCGGCGTTGAACAAATCCGTGGATGACGGGATCAGGTCAAGGTTTTCCCAGTACGTCTGCATCGGCAAATGCTTCATGTCGAAGGTTTCGCCGCTGACGTAAGCCTCGATCAAGGGCAAGATAGTCTGGTCGCCATTGATCTCCGCGTGCGGGTTGATCCCGTATAGCGTGGTCGCACTGCCCTGCGGGTCCATATCTATATGGAGTACCCGGCGGCCGTGGCGCAACGACAAGCCTTGCGCCAGCACCATGGACGTCGTGGTCTTGGTCACGCCGCCCTTGAAGTTGCCAATTGCAATGACTTTCCCGTCTTTCCCCGCCGGACGTTGTCTTGGCTTTCGTTCCGCCTTGACCCATTCGATGGTTTCGGCGAGCGTAAACTGCCGCGCAGCCCCAGGTTTCTCCTGGGTGCCTTGAGGCAGTTCTCCTTTCTTGATCAGATAGGAGAAACGGGCTTTGTCGATACCGCACAGTTCCTGCAGTTTGCCGCTCGGAAACACCGGGGCAACCTTCCGTGGGAACGGCTGGAGCATTTGCGTGCGAATTCGCTCGAGCATTTTCGCGGACCGAGCCGCCAAATTGACGAGGTCGTCCGGCGTCACCTCAATGGGTGGCGTCGAAAGGTTAATATCCATGCGTTCTTCCCGGTGGCTCTCGTTCTACCAAAAACGTGGATTCTCCCTTAAAAGGTAGAACCGACGGTAAGCGAAGACTAAGAGGTATACGGAGTAAACGCAAGTAAACTTTGCCGGGCCGGGATAACCGCAAAGGCACGTGGTTGTTGGGCTTAGAGGAAAAAGATGAGAAAAGACTTGAGGCAAATCGGGGGGTGTGCGGCGCTTTAGGTCTGTAGATTCAAGCGTCGGCGAGGAATTTCTTGCTGTTAACGTGTCGACAAAACGCTGCTTTTACCGCTCGTGAGCGGACCGTGACGACGGGCTTTCACATAAAGAAGCGTGGTGGCCAGGTTAGCGTGGCCGAGGCGGATTTGCACCTCACGGTAATCCGCGCCGCTTTCCAGTGCGTGATGCGAATGGGTGTGACGGAGCCAGTGCGTGCTCGCATCGAAGCAACGACGTGAATCGAGCAGATTTTGCGGTGTTGAAAGAAGGGCGGCCCAGGAGAAAAGCCGCCGGAATACCTGACCCATCCCGTCCGGCGTCAGTGAATTGCCGGTGCGAAAATGCGGCAGGAGCGGGGTGTCGGCCGGGCAAGCGCCCGGGTCTCCGGGCAAGCCGCGGGCTCGCAGGGTCTCAAAAATTAACTCCATGACGGCCTGTGGGATCGCAATGGTTCGTGCTGCCCGGCCTTTTCCGGGAATGGCCAGTTGCCACGCGTTAGCCGACGGGCCTTCAGGCCTGTTTTCAACCTCACATTCCAGCGTAGGCCGGATCAGCCCACCGGTTGTTGCACGCGCCAGTTCCGCCCGCCGCAGCCCAGTCGAGTACGCAAGATTCAGCGCCAGATAGTCGCGCAATTCCCGTTGAGAATACCGGTCACGCGAGGCCGCCTGCACCACGCTTTGCCACTGCCCGTGGTTGAGCGAGCGCCCTGAAACGTCAATTCGGGCGCCAATCGCTACCGCCGGGGTATTCGAAAACGGGTTGTCCGCCCAGTAGTTCTGCTCGACCAGCCACTGGCCCATTGCGTGAAGAATTGACCGCGCGGTTTCCCGGCTGCGATTGGAGAGGGCGCCGACAAACGGCCGCCAATCCAGGTGAGTTCGCTCGATTTTCGCGCGTCCGACCCAGCGGGCGGTTGGCTGCGGATCGCCTAAAAACGTCTCGATATACCCCGCGCAGTCGACACCATTCAGCGACGACAGCGCCTTTTTCTTTTCGTTGATGGCCCACAGAAGCAGGCGCTCAGCTTCCCGGCGATAAGCCCGGACGGTATGCGGACTGTGTTGCTTCGCAGCAAGCCACGCATCGATTGCCTGCAAATCCGTTTCCAGTGAACACGCCAAAGCTCGGTTTCGCGCGCGGTTAGTCCCCGTTGATCCGTCTATTTCCGCGGGTACAGCCAGTGATTCGATCGGCACAATGCCGTTCTGGCGCGGCCGCACAAGCGCGGGATCGTTGCTGGACAAGCGCCGGCGCGCAATGAGCGCCCGTTTGGACAGCGTATGACGAAGCGAATCGGCGTGAAGCGCAAGCCAGTCAACTATCCGGCGTGCGGCCTTTGGCCCGACACGCGCCACGCTCGCATACCAGCGGTGGCCGCGTCGCTCGATGAACTCGAGGAGATCGGCGAGTGTATGAATACCTGTGACCTGCATACGGCCGGCAATCGCGGGTTCGAGCCAGCTCGCGACCGGGTGGTCCGGCTGCGGCGCCTGGACCAGACTGGCTTCCATGCGAGCGAGGGCGTCGATCTGACGGCGGCGCAGGCGGGCATTCCGGGATGAACGCCGGTCGACGCTCAGGTCATTTTTCTGCGGAAATTCCGCCTGATAAAGCTCCAGCAGCTCGACTTCACTATGAAAACCGTCTGGATCGACGGATTCCCGATAAGCCTCCAGCGATGGCATTTCGCTGGCCTCCAGCCGCTGGGCGTCAGGAATGCTGCCGGGTCTCAGGCGCAGAAGATGCGTGGCTTCGACATCGCGGGTACGGCGTGCAGCGCCCGACAGCGTGTCGCGCAACAAGCCGATCAGACGTCGGGTAGCCCGGAGATCGGTTGTGGCATCGCCGTAGGTCGCATGCAGTTGCTCGACCGAAACGCCATCCAGATATCCGCGATAGAGCGCGAAATGTTCACGAGTAAGCCGCTTGATTGAGGAGCGGTTCTCCGGATTGCGAACGGATGACGAAGGTAAAGCAGTCGGCATGAGTTATTTATGCTTACGTTTCAATAGCTTGGAGGGAGGCTACCAGCGTAGAGGCGGTTTGACAACAAAAAACGCTACATCTGATAAGTATACGAACACTTGCCAGCGATCGCGGTGCGTTATCGGCGGATTGATGTGCAATGACCCGGTTCGAGGTGAGAACGGGAGGGGAATGAAATCGCAAGCGTCGCTATGCGCACGCCCGATGAAATGGAAGATGCCCCTGAACGAAGCGGCGTCGAACGTCGATGCTGGGAAGCGTTCGTTCTTAGGCTTTAGCGACCGAAGAACAATGAGCAAGTTGCAACGCGGAAGTCACAACGAACGAATGGTGCGTGTCGGGTCCCAGTGACTGACCCACACGCACCATCGCTACTAACTATAAGGAACTTGCAATTACGCCGCGAGCGCTTCGGCCACCACGGTAGCCAAGGGCGTAGTCGACCGGCCAAGGAGTTGACTCAACTGATGACTGTCATCGAAGAGAGCACCTTTTGATGACCCCGTAGACGAATCCGACAACAGCGCAGCCAGGGCTTCCGGCAACCCGACTTCGATCAGCGCCGCTTTGTAGTCGGCTTCCGAAAGATTCCGGTACTCGACCTTCTTGCCCGACTGCCGCGTCACTTCGGCAGCGAGCTCGGCGAGCGTGTAGGCCGAGTCGCCGGCCAGTTCATACACGCGTCCCGCCTGGCCGTCGCGCGTCATCACCAGCGCTGCCGCTCCCGCATAGTCCGCACGTGCCGCCGAGGAAATCTTGCCGTCGCCAGCGCTGCCAAGGATCGCGCCGTGTTCGAGCGCGGGGGCGAGGCTGCCGGTGTAGTTTTCGGTGTACCAGCCGTTACGTAGCAAAACGAACGGTACGCCCGATGCGCGCAGTGCCTCTTCCGTCTCGCGATGCTCACCGGCTAGTTCTAGCGGAGAAGTATCGGCGTGCAGCACGCTGGTGTAGCCGATCAATTGCAGGCCATTGCGTTTCGCGGCATCGATCGCGGCGCGATGCTGGACTGCACGCCGCCCAACTTCATTCGATGAAATCAGCAACAATTTGTCCGCGCCCTTGAACGCGGCGTCGAGCGTGGCGGGTTCGTTATAGTCGGCGCGCCGGACTTGCACGCCCAGCGCCGCGAGATCGGCCGCCTTCTCCGGACTGCGTACCGCGGCAACAATTGCGCTCGCCGATTCAGTTTTCAACAAGGCTTTGATAACAAGCCGGCCAAGTTGGCCGGTGGCTCCGGTAACGACGATCATGATCAAACTCCTGGGGTGAATGCGACAGAAACCGTACCGTATCGGATAAACTAACTTTTCGTAAGTACGTACGCGGAGGTAAGTATCGATGGACTCAAATGTGGATTTGGCCCGTGACGGCGTGCCGTTGTCGGATCTGTTGCGCCGCGGTGAATTGTTGCAGGCGGACTGCCCGTCGCGGGAAGTGCTCAAGCATGTCACCAGCCGATGGGGTGTTCTCGTGTTGATGGTGTTGCTGGAGCAGACCTGCCGTTTCAGCGATCTGCGCCGAAGGGTGGATGGCGTGAGCGAAAAAATGCTCGCGCAGACGCTGCAGTGGTTGGCGGCCGATGGCTTTGTGATACGCACTGCGTATGACGAGGTGCCGCCGCATGTGGACTATCGGCTGACGCCGCTGGGGGAGGAAGTCGCGCGCCAGGTCAGGTCGTTGGCGGACTGGATCGAGGTAAATCTGTCTCGCATCCTGAGCGCACGGACGGTGGAGGCGTAGGCGGCGGCACGCGATCGGCGATCGCGTACGTTGCAGCGGCTGGCAGTGTTGGACGCGCTGCATATCAGCCGGACGCGGCGGCTGATATGCGGGATAGTCTAATCGCTCGATCAGTACGAGTCCGCCCGACCCTATCTCACCGGCGCCCAACCTCCGGCAGCGCAACGCTTTCATTCGCCAACAGATTCGCGCGCATCCAGTCTTCAAGCCCACAAGCCGCCATGCCACGTTGAGCATTGAACGTCTGCGACTTGTCCCATGCCACGCCTTTTCCTTCGGCGAATACCGCGCGATATTTCTTGATCGAATTGTCGGGATCGTCGGCCAGTTCGCGCTTCAAGTCCGGCACGTTCCACTCAGTGCGACGGACGTTCAGGTCCAGTAACCCATCGACTGTATCGGCGAGTTGACGGTAGGTAACGGTGTCGCCGGCTAGGTACACGATCTGATTCACGATGCGCGGCTCCGCAAACACAATCTCGGTGGTCAACGCGCCGATGTCGTCGGCCGTTGTCACGGTCACACCGTTCTCCCAACTGCCCAATGCGTTCACGGTCTTCCGATTGAGGTCCACCACGCCGAACGATGGCTCGAAGAGAAAGCTGGTGAACATCCCGGTCGATACGATCACCCACTCTGTCTGATCTTGCGCGCGCAGCAGGTCGCGCACGTCGAGCTGCTCATCGAACAGATCCTGCGGGCTACCCCGGCCGATGACATCGTAGTCGACGCCGAATTGCCAGGGGAAATATCGCTGCACTCCGGCCTTAAGCGCGGCCCGGGCGAGCTTGCGCTGAACGCCGCTGCCGCCCACGAATCCGGTGCACGAAATCACCGTGTGGAACCGGCCAAAAACGGCGGCAAGCGATTCTTCCGATTGTGCCGCCAGATCGCCGGCGACCAATTCGATGCCAAGCGAGCGCAGCTCGGCAATGTCCTTTTGCTTGGTGGGATCTCGCGAATCGATTGTCGACGGACGCAGGAGCGCCGCGATAGAAATGCCTGACGCCGGCATAGCGCGGCGCGTGAGACTGCGCAACATGGACATGCCGAGTTCGCCGGCGCCCAAGACCAGAATAGAATTAGCATGCGACATACAAATACCCTTTTTAGCTTGAGAAAAGTTATCGGAAGCGCGTGCTGGACGCGACCCGTCATCACCGGCTCAATACTCCGCAGCGCGTTATAGGGGAGGTCAGCCGGACAATCGGAAGTGTAGGGGCGGGGGTACGCGGCATTGTTCGCTGTAACGGAAATGAGAACGCGTGGGAATCGAACGACTCAGCAGGAGAGGCCGGAGATCAGCGCCGGATGAACGACGCTGCTGAGCCGCCCGCCGCCGACGAAATACAAACCGGACACGTACCCCGTTCATGGACAAACTTCAAGCGATGACAACCTTTGCGCGCGTCGTCGAAACACAGAGCTTCAGCAAAGCGGCGCAGACCTTGTCAATGCCCCGGTCATCGGTAACGACGTTGATCAAGAATCTTGAGCGGCATCTGGGCACAACACTGCTTCGTCGAAGTACCCGGACGCTCAGCCTCACCGATGCGGGCGAACGTTACTACGCGTCATGCCGGGCAATCCTGTCGGACATCGCCCAGGCAGAGACCGGCCTGTTAGTGGACCCAACGACTCCGCATGGCCGAATACGAGCGGGCATGCCGGGTGTCATCGGCCGCGGGATCGTGTTGCCGCGACTGCGTGAATTCGAACAGCTTTTTCCCGGTATTGAACTGACGCTGGTTCTTAGCGACCGTCCCGTCGACCTGATTTACGATGGCATCGATTGCGTGATCCGCACCGGCGAGCTGACAGATTCGACGTTGACCGCACGCAGGCTGGGCCAACTAAGCTGGCTGACCTGCGCCGCGCCGCGGTATCTGAAGGAGTATGGCGAACCTGATAGCGTCCAAGCGCTGAGTGCTCATCGCGCGGTCAACTACATATCGAACGCCACGGGCCGGCCGCTCGATTGGCGCTTTAATGTCGATGGTGAAAACGTTGCCGTGACTATGCCAAGCCGCTTTGCCATCAACGAAACAGAAGCGTATTTGCAATGCGGCCTGGAAGGATTGGGACTGATCCAGTTGTCGGAGTTTGTCGCGTCGCCGTACCTTGAAACAGGGCGCCTGAAAGAGGTGCTGGCAAGCGCGAGGAGTGCGCCCGTGCCCATTTCAATCGTTTATCCGAACGGTAGAAATGCGGGCGCGGCTATCAAGGCTTTTGTCGATTGGGTCATCCTGATCTTTCCGCAAAGCGGTGTTGATCCGGATGCGGGATCAAGATAACAAATCGTTTTAAACAAACATCTTATCCGTGAACGTTGCTGCTTAATCAGTCATCCTTCGATACAGCAACTGGATAAAACCGCTTGAGCGCCTGATTGAACGTTGCTTTCGAAAAGGGGCCGAGATGCGCCGCTAACAGCCGGCCGTTTGCATCGTAGAAAAGGGTGGTCGGAAAGCCTACAGCGCCCACTGCTTTCGCAACGGCGTGCGCTGGATCAAGCAGCGAGTTTCGGATGCGCAGGTCATGCGATTCAAGGTAGCTGTCGACACGGCCCGCCGACTCACCTTGATTCACAAACACGAGATGGACACCGGGATGGTCTATCTGCGCGCGCTCGAGCACCGGCATTTCGGTCTGGCACGGACCACACCACGACGCCCATAGATTGATGACCGTCGGGCGGCCATCCCCTTTGGTGAGCGCTTGTGGATCGCCGTCGCGATTCATCAATGCAATCGATGGAATGCTTTCGGGCGTTTTGAAGAACTCGACGGCAGCATTCGCGGCGCCCCAAACCAGCATGCCTGACGATACGGCGACGACCAGGGATTTGCGGAACGCCGGTAAGCGAAAGAAGAAGCGTGCAACCACGGAAAGCCCGCCAAGGATACCCGCGATAAAGTCGAATCCGAGATCGCGTATATCGAACATCTTCAGGAAGTTGTCCTGGAAGTCCGGGAAATAGCGAATGACAAACGACAGGCGCGCAACCAGCAAGCCGACCCAAACGCTGGTGAAAAGTGCCTGTTGGAGCTTCTGCTCACCATGACTCACAAATTGCGCAACAGCCAGCGCTACCGCGACACTCAACAAGAAAATCAGCGGGTGCAGGGGTAACGCGATCGGACCAATATTCATTACGTTTCCATGCCTCTTGCCGTCTATAGCGGCATCAAGCTGTAGCCATCGCGTTGCAAAACGGTAATGGTCGTGAGCGCTGAAAGTGAGCGCGTCACGCCGGGAAGAAGTCCGTCCTGGGGAAAGCCATTGCCGATCAGCGCCTGCGCGCAAACCGATATTTCAACGCCCGCGACTTGCAGCGCGGCAATGAGACGCGCGGTTGGGTTTGGCCGTCCATTGAGTGTCTGGTATTGCGCATCGTTCAAAACACTGGACGTTGCTTCGCCGTGGATAACGGCGACGCAGTGAAGGCGATCGGGTGTCACGCCGGACATGCTGTACAAGTTCACGGCTCGCGCAACACGTTCTAGTCCGGCATTGGGCGCCTCGGGCTTCTTGGCTGGCGCGCTGACCGAGAAGACGATTTTGTATGTCGCATTCGCGTCTGGCAGGTGAACCGCGCCGTCGATCCAATGCGCTTTGCCGAATTGCTCGATGACCGGATTTCCGGCAGCGAAGTTATCTTGCGTCATGAGTTGCCTGCTTCGATTTAGGTATTGAATTGCTTCAGCATCAGCATCAGCATCAGCGTTTCGGCGCGGCGCTTGCCGTCCGGCAAAACAAAGTCCCTGGGACGGAAGCAGCCGAAAGTCATCGCGCCTGCCATGAGTGATAGAGCATATAGGCTGCGGCCGAAATGATCATCGCTGAGAAAACGCGGTTCAGCGCGCCACGTTTTTTCGCGAGGCGGCTAGCGGCCTGCGTGCCCAGCAAACCGCCAACCACCCCGCCGCCGACAAATTCCGCCGCAACCAGCCAGTCGACCTGACCCGACAGCGAGTAGTTGATCGCTGTCGTCAATCCGAACGAACCGACCGCGAATAACGACGTGCCGATTGCATCGACGATCTGCATTCGACCCGCGAACATCAGGCCCGGGACCACCAGAAAGCCTCCGCCGATCCCGAAAAATCCCGACAAGCTTCCTGCGCCCAATCCCGTTCCGCATAAACGTGGATAAGGCGTCGGGAAGGGGCTGCCTCCGACCGTTGCCGAGGGGCGCGGCCGGAGCATGAGGAAAGCGACGAAGCACATGAGAAACGCAAAATACGTCAAAAGCTTCTGGCCATCGACCAGCTTGCCGACGGTCGAACCCAGCGTCGCGCCAAGCACGCCGCTGGCGGCGAACGCGAAGGCCGGGCCCCACCTCACATGCCCGGCGCGCGCGTGCGGGATCATGTTGATGTAGGCGCTGGCCGCGACCGCCAACGCCGCGGTCCCGATCGCGATGTGCGGGTTGTGAACGCCGACTACGTAGAGGATCAGCGGCACGGCGAGGATGGAACCGCCTCCGCCGACGAGGCCGAGGGAGAAACTCACGAAACCGCCGCACAGCACTGCGGCGATAGCTTGTATCACCGGGGTGAAAGCAAAAATCATGGGTCAGCCCTGGCGTTTTGCGGGCGTCGATAGCTGACCACATGCCAGGTTCGCCGGTATGGCGACATCCATCATCTTGGGGTTCGGAAGATTCAAGCCCTTCATGATTGCTACGTACTCGCTTTCGGTTTTCCCTGCGAGTCGTGGATTGAAATGCTTCTCCTCGCCAATGCTTGACGCAGTCCACCCCTTGTAATCGTGGGCGGGGTAGAGCGTGGTTGCGTCGGGTAGCGTGAACAGCTTGTTGACGATCGAATCCCATGACCGATGCGGGTCGCCGCCCTGAAAGTCTGTACGTCCGCTGCCGCGAATGAGTAGTACGTCGCCGGTGAAAACAGCTTGCGGCGCGGAAGGATTCAGGACGAAGCTAAACGATTCGTCGGTGTGTCCGGGCGTATAGAGCGCACGTAACTCGATGCCATCGACACGCAAGATTTCGCCTTCACGCACATGCTGCGATACACAATGTGCCTTCGACAATTCGCCCATGATCGTGGTGCAATGCGTGGCGTCGCGCAGGTCACCGAGCGCGGTGATGTGATCGGCGTGCGTGTGGGTATCGATGGCGTGAACCAGCCGCAAACCTAACTGCTCGATCACCTTCAGATAGTGCGCAAGCTGTTCTTTTACGGGGTCGATGATCACCGCTTCCCCACCCGCCCGAGAGGCGAGCACATAGGTGTAGGTGCTCGACTGACTGTCGAAAAATTGCCGGAACAGCATTGCCTTATAACCTCGAAAAATCTCTATATTACGTATGAGTATAAGCTTATATTTATAGAGAATATAGTATTGAAGGCGTGGAAAGTCAAACGGGTAGAGGGCTTTGGGACGGGAAAATGCTGCGCGAAGCAGCGCGTGAATTTGTGCATGAAAACGAACACGGGACAACAAACAATGGTTGTTGACCGGGCGAATTTCACACCGATCGAATCCCTGCCGGGAGTCGATGATCGGCTTGTCCGCTGCGCTTTTCGTGCAAGCATGGCGGCGAACTATGCGGGGCAACGCGGATGCGCGTTAAGCCGTCATCGCGTACGCTAGCCAGGGCGGCTTGTTCGCACAAGAATGCCGTTAGCCACGCTTCGGAGGGTAGTCCCATGAGATCCCTGGTGGACCAGCTCGGACAGTACGCGATGTATCACCGCGACTCGCGCAACATTGTTTCGCACCTCATTGGTATTCCACTGATCGTCGTCGCGGTCGCCACTTTGCTGGCGCGTCCGGCGGTTGATGTGATGGGCACGCTGACCCTGTCGCCGGCAATGCTGCTCGCCGTAGCGGTCGCCGTGTTCTATCTTCGGCTCGACATACGATTCGGTATCCTGATGACTCTCTTGCTTGCGTTGAGCGTATGGGCCGGAAAACTGCTCGCGATGCAAACGACCGTGTCCTGGCTCGCCTGGGGCGTGGGATTGTTTTTTATCGGCTGGGTGATCCAGTTCACCGGTCACTACTTCGAAGGCAGCAAGCCGGCTTTCGTTGACGATGTGATCGGGCTCGCGGTCGGGCCGTTGTTCATCGTGGCGGAGGTGGCGTTTTTCCTGGGTCTGCGCGACCCGGTTCGCCGCGCGATTGAAGAACGTGCCGGGCCCATTCGCGGCGGTGCCGGCAAACGAGCCGTTCGATAACCGTCAGCTGTTTGTATGGCGATGCTTTTTCACGGATCTAGGGTTTACACCTAATTCGACAATAATCCCTTGCGCAGTCTGCTATTAATCTTAAGCGTGCATTTACCTACACTTCAATCACTGAAACGCGAACAGGGTTGTTCGCGACGAAAATCAAGATTCGGAGGTAGGTCATGAAACTCGTTCAATCGCTTATTGTTGCTGCAGTCCTCGCTGTCCCGGCCGTGTCGTCGTTTGCTCAATCGAATGCGCCTGTTACCCGCGCTGAAGTGAAAGCTCAACTGGTTCAGCTTGAAAAGGCGGGCTATCAACCCGGCCGTGATGACCCGAATTACCCGGCTGATATTCAAGCTGCAGAAGCACGTGTCGCTGCGCAAAATGGCGCTAATACCAGCTTCGGCGGTGTGAACGATGGCTCGTCGGCATCAGGCGCCCGCGCAGTCGTGAGCCCCGCGCTGAACGACAACGCAAAGTCGGTCTACTTCGGCCACTAATCAATCGCGTTGCCAAACCGCCCAGCAACTCGGGCGGTATTGAAGACGGTTCGACGATGGTTGATGAGCGCGCAGCGATCCTGTGCGCGCAGTCATTTCGAACCGACTAGTTCGAATCAACGAATAGCACCTCCTCCATCGGGGTCGCTCCGATCCCCGTGGATTTTGCCCAGCTATAAGTTGGGCTTTTTTTGCATTCGACGATATGCGAGTTGCAGGTGCGCACCCTCAACCGAGCGTCTTGAGCGCGGCCGCGAATCGAGGGTCCTTCAAGTACGCGACGTTAAACCGGCAGTACGGCGAAACGCCTTCCGTGTGAGGCGAAAACACCGTCCCCGGCGCGAGAATCACGGATTGAGCGAGCATCGCCTTGGCAAACTTGATTGAGTCTTCGCCATGGGGCAGCGCTGCCCAAAGATAGAGGCTCTGCTCACTGACCTTGTAGATCTTCGCGCCCAGTGCGTGGAGCGCGTTGACGCCCGCCTCGGTCGCCCGGCGAAGTTTTTCCTGCATGTGATTGGTGTGACGCAGGAAATGGCCATCGCTCAGAATGGCCTCCAGCGTGCGCTCGCAATACTCCGAACTGCTCACGTGCGTCAGCATTTTTACATCGGCGAGATCGCTTGCCAGCGCCGGATCGCACGCAAGAAAACCCACTCGCAACGCGGCGGAAACCGACTTCGCGAAACTGCCGATATAAATCGTCCGGCGCAGTTGATCGAGCGTCGAGATGCGCGTGAGCGAGCGCGGTTTCAGATCCGCTAACGCATCGTTCTCGACAATCGTGAGGTCGTAGGTTTCAGCCAGCCTGAGTATGCGATGCGCCTTCGCGGCGCTCGTGTCCGTCGCGGTCGGATTGTGTCCCACGGACTGCGTGAAGAAGAGTTTCGGCCGATAGGTTTTCAAGTGCTCTTCGAGCACCGCGATGTCAGGGCCGTCGATCTCTCTTGGAACACCGACCATGTTCGCGCCGCTCAACTTCAACTTCCCGAACAGCGGGTAATAACCTGGGTCATCGACGAGTACGGTGTCGCCTGGGCGCACAAAATATCGCAACACCATGTCCATTGCCTGATTCGCGCCGTGCGTCAGCACGATCTGCGTAGGCGCCGCTTCTATCTCATACCCGGCCAGCTTTTGCTGAAGATGCTGGCGCAATGGCAGATACCCAAAGCGGCTGCCGTATCGAAACAGCGATCCCACGCCGGTACGAACCACGCGCTGATGAAATTGATCCAGACGCGTTTCTTCCAGCCATTCCACCGGCGGAAATCCTTCGCCCAGGTTGAGAAACTCGGACTTGTTCTGCAGCTGCTCGCGCATCAGCCAGACGACGTCCATCGCCCGGTCCAGGGTGGTGGGTTCGTCGCCGACCGGCTGTACCTCGACCGAACGTGACACGAAAAACCCCGACCCCCGCTTCGGTTCGATCAGGCCGTTCGCCGTCAGGATGTCGAACGCGCTGATGACGGTGTTCTTGGAACAACCGTTCCCCTCAGCGTATTCCCTAATCGAAGGCAATTTGGCGCCGGCCTGCAGCAGGCCGTCTTTAATCTGTCTGGCCAAATTGTCTGCGATGGATCGAGGCAGGCCCGTCTTTTCGCGTTGCATGATCGTGATTGCTCCGGTTTCCACTCAATTGTTCTGGGTACAGTGGTTTCACTGTCTTGCGAAAGTGTGCCTTTTAATAGGGTACAGCCGGCCTATTATTCGCTCCATCCAGAGACTTCCGCAAGCCGGACGCGCGGCGAATGCATAACTGAGTAAGCAAGGAGCATTGCAAGTGAACATCGATTCAAAGTTGCCGAATTTTCGCGGGCTCTCGCCGGCGCAACGCCTGACGCACATTGCCCAGGCAGCGAATCTGAGCGACGCCGATCATGCGTTGCTCGGCAACCCCGCCGCGCTCTCGCTGGAAACGGCGAACGGCATGATCGAGAACGTGATCGGAACGTTCCAGTTGCCGATGGCCGTGGCCGGCTACTTCCAGATCAACGGACGCGACGTGCTCGTGCCCATGGCGGTGGAGGAACCATCGATCGTCGCCGCGGCGTCGTTCATGGCGAAAATGGCGCGCGAAGCCGGCGGTTTCATCACGTCGAGCACCGGGCCGCTGATGCGCGCGCAGGTGCAGATCATCGGCGTGAGCGATCCTTACGGTGCGCGTTTGTCGATCCTCAAGCACAAGGAGGAACTGGTCCAGCTCGCGAATACGCGCGACAAGGTGCTGATTGGTCTGGGTGGCGGCTGCAAGGACATCGAGGTTCACGTGTTTCCCGACACGCCGCGCGGGGCAATGGTGGTCGCGCACCTGATAGTCGACGTACGGGACGCGATGGGCGCGAACACCGTCAATACGATGGCGGAGTCGGTGGCCGGTCGTATCGAGGAGATCACGGGCGGTAAAGTTCGCCTGCGCATCTTGTCGAACCTCGCGGATCTGCGTCTCGCACGCGCACAGGTTCGTTATTCGGCCGATACGCTGACGACCAAGGAGTATTCGGGTGAGCAGGTTATAGAAGGCGTGATCGATGCGTGTCTGTTCGCGGCCATCGATCCGTATCGCGCCGCGACGCACAACAAAGGGATCATGAACGGCATTGATCCGGTGATCGTCGCGACGGGTAACGACTGGCGCGCGGTCGAAGCGGGCGCGCATGCGTATGCGTGCCGCAACGGTCGATATACATCGCTGACCACGTGGGAGAGAGCGAATAACGGCGATCTGGTGGGTACGATCGAAATGCCTATGCCCGTGGGTCTTGTTGGCGGCGCCACCAAGACGCATCCGCTCGCCCGGCTCGCGCTCAAGATCATGGACGTGCATTCGGCTCAGGACCTCGGCGAGATAGCTGTCGCCGTCGGCCTCGCGCAAAACATGGGTGCATTGCGCGCGCTTTCCACCGAAGGTATCCAGCGCGGGCATATGGCGCTGCACGCGCGCAACATCGCGATGTCCGCAGGCGCGACCGGCGCGGACATCGATTGGGTGGTCAAGAAAATGGTCGCGGCAAACGACGTGCGTACCGACTACGCAATGACGCTGCTTGCAGGACCTCGCGACGCCTGAGTAGCAGCCTGATCGGCGACGTGCTTAGCGACCGAATCAAAAACTTCCGCAAACGGAGGAGACAATGAAACATTCAGTATTGGACGCCGGCGAGGCGTTAGGGCCGGCGTCGGTGAACATGACCGCCGCAGTCGACGCGCAGGCTTCCCACCTGGTTGAAGTGTGGGGAGACACGGTCGATATCCGGCATCTCGCGTGGTCCGTTGCGCTTGGCATAGGTATCAGCCTGGGCGCTTTTTTCTCCGCCAATTATTTTCTCGCGCTTTACGTCCACGACGCCGCGATGACCCGCGCTTACGCAATGCTCGTGGGTCTCGCTGGCTGCCTGATCGCGGGCGCCGTGTGCGCGAAGCTGTTCAAGCCGAAACGGGTTGTGGTCGACCAGTCATCCGACACGGCTCGCCGCGACGAAGTGCTTAATCAGCTTGCCGCCGAGGCGGGTGGATTGGGGTTCGTCGCCGATCTTCCGCTCGCGGTTGCCACGGAGATGAAAGAGCTCGGTCTCTACGATGTATTCCTCAAACACGAGCAGCGTATCGAGGCGTCAAAGGGTACGCTCGACGAAGGCCTTGGTGTTACTGAAGTCACTGAAACAAATACAAGCAAGGAGTCCTCCTGATGGACGCGCTTGCTCACCAGGTGCTTGTGGCGGTATCGATGGGCTTGCTTGGCGCTATCGTGTTCGCCGGGATCGGTCTTATCTCCGGGACGGACGAAACCACGACGCTTGCACCGCTCACATTGCTGGTTGCGCTGCTCGGCGTGCCGCCCGCGGGTGTCTTCACGTTTTTCATGGCCGGGGCCGTCGCAAAACACATGACGCACGCGATCCCGACCGCGCTGCTCGGCATTCCAGGCGACACGCTCGCGGCCCCCTTGCTTCAGCAGGCGACCATGCTGCGCAATCTCGGCGTGCCGCACATTGCGCTGCGAAAGATGATTTCGGGTGCGATCATCGCGGCCTTCGTCGCGGTGCCGTTGGCCGTGCTGTTCGCTGTGTTGCTCGCGCCATTTGGCCCGTCAATATCGAAAGCGGCGCCGTGGGTGTTTCTTGCCGCAGCCGTTGCAATCGCGTATTTTTCATCGGGCCGATGGGCGTCGGTGTTGCTGCTCGTGCCATTCGTTCTGGTGATTGTCGGGCTTCAGGCGCTGACCGCGAAATATGGCGTGAAGCTCAGCGTCAGCTACTTTCTGGGCATTGCCATCGGCCCGTTGATAGCAGACCTGTTCTCCATCCTTTCGCCCGCTGATCGCGCTGTGATGCGCCGCGATCGCGTCAAAACGTTCTCGCTTGCGCCGGACGTCAAGGGCTGGAGCGGCTACTTCCCAAATCCCCTCAAGGTGCTCGACCGGCAGCAGCGGAACTGGACCATTGCGACGGCGGCGGTGTCGAGCGCGACGTTCGTGTTCAGCCCGGTCGCGATGACGGTCGTGATGGGCGAACTGGTGGGCTCGCGGATCAAGCATGCATACCATCGTTTGACTACAGTCATCGCTGCACGAAATGGCGTCACCGAGGCAACCTATATTGCCGAGGCACTGATTTCGCTGATCGCGTTCGGACTGCCTTTGAGTCCCGTTGCAGCGGGTCCGGCTGCGCCGCTTTTCAATGCGCCGCCGCGCTTTTTCGTCGATACAGCCACGGGGCACATGAACAACCTGCACACGTTGATGACGAGCTGGGAGTTCCTCGGCTACGGTTTGTTGTCGGTGGTGCTGGCGGCGCTGATTGCGTATCCGTTTTCGATGAACTATGCGCACCGGGCGGCTTCGTTTGTCGCCCGTCGGCTCAGCCATGAAGCGATCATCGCGACGTTCGCCGGGTTGATCGTGGTGATCAGCGTGTGGGAAGGGCAGTTGCTGGGATTTCTGGTGATTGTGACGATCGGGCTGCTGGGAGGACTGTTATCCCGGCGCTTTGGTTTTAACACCGGGGTCCAGTTCATGGGCTATTACGCGGCAGTGCTAAGCGTTCCGGCGCTGACCAAATTGATCGCTTGAGGCGGGCGGGGCGGACGTTGAATTTCGCGAGCGAGCCGTGCGAGCGAGAATCCCGGCTCAGCGCGTAAGGCTCGCCTTGATCTGCGAAGCAACATCTGCCTTGAGCGCGTAGCGTTTGCGCCGCACCGCGTTACCCGTGTCCGTCCCTTGATGACCGGCCAGATAAAGCGCCGGCGGCGCAAGCACGAACCACCCGTTCCAGTCATTAAACGCGCCACATTCACGCGACAAACTATCGTAGTCGGCGGACACCCGGCGCTTGCGCAGACAGTATCGCCAGTTGGCATTGCGTGAGGGTGTGGTGATCCAGGCTCGCGGCGAGCCGCTCGCCCGCCGTGAAGCGACCGTGCAGGAACGGCCGGTGCATGCGTTCGAGCGTGGCAGGGTGACGCTTCACCAGATCGAGCAGCGGTGTGCTTGAACAGCGCTTGAGCCACACGTTCGTCGTTCGCCAGCAGATCAGCGAGCGCAACCAGAAGCGCGTACGCCGCCAGCGATGAAAGCGGCTCGCGCCCGGGTGAAGTACGCTCCCGGCGCGCTGGATCGCGGCGCATGCATCCGAGAGATCGGTCAGCCACCGCGAACCCGCACCCAACCATCCGAGCAGTAGAGGCATCCCGGCAGATCCTTTCAGTGTTTCGATCGAAAGGATGCTAGCGACGTGGTCTACGCCTTCATGTCGAATTACTTGGAGAATTGTCGAGTTTTGTCGAGCGACGCAAGTCTGATCCGGTCCATCCGCTATCTTTCGCAGCGCGCGGAGAGGCCCAGCCAGTGGCGATAAACCGGCCGCTTCGCAGTATTATCCGGTCAGCGTCCGCGGGCGCCGACCGGATTGTGTACGCTGCCACCGTTATGGTAAGGCGGCATCCTGTGACGCGCGCGCTGACGTGCTGTGAAGCGGCAACCCCAAGCGGGCTCAGGAGGCAGTGGGCCAGCCAATGCGAGCAGCGCGGCGCAGGCTTGACCGGACCACCATTTCATGGAACGGCGTGATCAGCAGGATGTAGGTACGTCCCAAAAGATTGTGGCATCGCACGACCGTCGATACCGTCAGGTAACGCCCACCGCCTGCGGTCTCTGCCCGGGTCTCCTGGAACACGGACAGCCTGAAGTCGAGATGTTTGTCGTCTTCGCCGAGGACGATTTCGTCGACGCCGCGCTCGTAAATCCTGAAAATGGAGACATGCTTGTCTTGCTCGGAGCGCGCGGATTCCTCCAGGTGCTTCGCTGTCTTGAGGCCAAACCCGGCAACGAGCGCGTCGCGTACTTGCAAGAGCTTGCCAATCCATGCCGCCTGATGCGAAAACATGAATCGGGCGAGGAGTTCGGGATCGGCGGTTGCGTTGTCCGGCAAGCGGATGGAGAAGGCGTCGGCGAGGTTCGGATGCGCGTACATGAGCGTTACGCGTGAGCTGGCCGGCAACGCGACGGAGGTCACGGACACACTTGGATTTTGCATGGTTCAAGCGACTCCGGTGTGATGGCTCGGGAATGAGTTAAATGCGAGCCTTATTTGCAACTGTACACCCGCCGTGCATCTCACCTTTTGCATCGCTGTGCCGCGCTTTCCCATGCGAACGAAATCACGGACGCGGTGGTAAAGCACGCAAATACGCTCACTGACCAGACGCATGGGCCCTGAGAAACGCCGCATATCCATTCTGCGCCTTGAGGATCTTATCGGCACATTTGTCGTAGTCCGAACCTCTCGCGTTGTCTGGTCCATACATGCCGCGACACTGCGCAAAGAGCGTCAGCGTTGCGCCCGTACCCTTCGCGACACGGGTCGCTGAAAAGCTGGCCTTGCCCGAAGAGGGCACGTCGGTATCGATAGCGACTGCGTCCGCGCGCGTGATGGACGTGTCGGAGCGTTGCTCGATATAGCGCTTGGTGAGCGCCCAAGCGGCGTCGCAGTTTGCCGCATCGCAATTGACTGCTGCATTGCGTTGAGCGTCGACAAGGTTCGCTTCGTTGTGGACGAATCTCTGGGCTTGATCCGCCTGCTTTTCGGCGGACGAGCAGGCAGTGAGTACAAGCGCGACAAGCGCAAAAGCGACGATTTTTTTCACGGATAACATTTCCCTGGCCAAGTTCGAGCACGATTATAGCTGTGCGCCGAAGCGTCCACAGGTGCGTTCGAAAGGCTCGTGCAAGCATCGGCTAGCCACGCGTGGCTACACCCGGGCTTGATGCGAGGCTGGGCGACATCGTTCTCAAGGTTCGAATCATGAGGTCCTTCACGCTCTCGACAAGAAGCGAATCGACCGCGCCCGAGCACGAAACGACTGCGATGCCAACATGGGGAAGCGGCGGGAGCATCCCGCCATCGGGCAGGATCCGCAGATCGGCGGGAACGGCTCCTCGGGTCAGCACGGCGACTGCAATGCCCGCTCTCACGATAGCCAGCAGACCATCCTTGCTGACGCTCTCATACGCTACACGATAGCTGACATTGGCAAGGTCGAGCGCACGCCGCGCGGCCTGATGGTCGAGCGTTTCAGGCACCGACAACGCTATTTGAAGGGGTCCATCGCTGGGGGCGTAGAAGTCTTGCGATGCGATCCACACCAGGTCCTCCCAGCGAATCACCCGCTCTACGTTCCCCTCCGCGGCGAGCGATACCAATGCCACATCGACACGATGTGAATCGAGCATTTTCTCGAGCAAGGGCGTAGGTGCACAGACGACTTCCAGCGCGACCCGCGGATGCTGCGCCGCTATCGCGCGCAGCACGGCCGGAAGGAATTCAGTGCAATAGTCCTCGGGGCATCCGAGCCGGATCGAGCCCGTGAGCCCGCGACCGGTCACGTCGACCAATGCCTCGTCGTGGGCTCGCACCAGTCTTCGGGCGTGCGACAACAGCCGATCTCCGCGCGACGTCAGTTCCACGCCGCGTGCGGTGCGTACGAGCACGGCGCCGTCGACGATCTCTTCGATCCTCTTGAGCTGCATGCTGATCGCGGATTGCGTGCGGCCAACTTCCGCCGCCGCGCGCGTGAGCGATCCGGCATCGGCTATGGCGACAAATGTCCTGAGCAAATCGAAATCCAGCTGCAACATGATGGCATCAGCTCCTCGAATGGCAGGCATCACAACTTTTCATTTCCACCCGTCGACCCAGTTCGCTTACATTGACCTTCGGCACGCCCGCCATCCACTTTGGACACAGTCATGTCAGCACAAACCGATCGGGACTTTTGGTCAAACGCTCAGCGGCACCTGATTCGCTACGGTGGCACATTCTCGCCCGTCATAATCGAGCGTGCCAGCGGCAGCCATGTCTACGATTCCACGGGCCGCGCGATACTCGACTTCACCTCTGGACAGATGAGCGCCATATTGGGCCACTCGCATCCGGAAATCGCCGAAGTTATCGCGGAGAGCGCACGTAATCTCACGCACCTTTTCAGCGGCATGCTCTCGCGCCCGGTAGTGGATCTGGCAACGCGCCTCGCCGGTATCGCACCCGAGGGACTCGAACGTTCGCTGCTGCTCAGCACCGGCGGCGAAGCCAACGAAGCAGCGATCAAGATGGCAAAGCTCGTCACCGGCCGGTACGAGATCGTCAGCTTCGCTCAATCGTGGCACGGCATGACGGGCGGTGCAGCTTCAGCCACTTACAGCGCCGGCCGCAAGGGTTACGGTCCGGCCGCCGTGGGCTCCTTCGCCATTCCGGCACCCTACCCGTATCGGCCACGATTCGAACGCAACGGTGTCTATGATTGGGCGGCTGAACTCGACTATGCATTCGACCTGATCGACAGGCAGTCAAGCGGCAGCCTCGCGGCGTTCATCGCTGAGCCAATTTTGAGCTCAGGTGGCCTGATCGAACTGCCGCAAGGCTATATGCGCGCGCTGAAAGCAAAGTGCGTAGAGCGCGGAATGCTATTGATCGTGGACGAGGCGCAAACCGGCATGGGCAGAACCGGTACGATGTTCGCGTGCGAGCACGACGGCGTGGTGCCCGACATCCTGACCTTGTCCAAGACGCTTGGCGCGGGTCTGCCGTTGGCTGCCGTGCTGACGACGCAAGAGATAGAGAATCAGGCACACGAACACGGGTTCCTCTTTTATACGACGCACGTGTCGGATCCGATGCCCGCAGCGGTCGGCCTCAAGGTCGTCGAGATCATCGAGCGGGATGGGCTGGTAGAGCGGGCGGGTGTGATGGGTAGCCGCTTGCGCAACGGGCTGGAGACGCTTCAACACCGCTTTGAATGTATTGGCGATGTACGCGGACGCGGGCTGATGCTCGGGATTGAAATTGTAGGCAACAGATCGACGAAAGCTGCGGCCCCGGCGCTGTCCGCTGCAATCACACGCCGCTGCCTCGAACTCGGCTTGCACATGAATATTGTCCAGTTGCCGGGACTGGGAGACGTCTTCCGTCTTGCTCCGCCGCTGACCATCGCCGAGGCTGAGGTGGACAGGGGGCTATCGATCATCGAGCAAGCGATTGAGGAAAGCGTGAGCAAGTGACACGCAAGGCCAGGTTGCAAACGCCATGAAGCATTTCCGTTATGGGTTATGAAGCCTGTTACCAGGGAACGACCCTTCCGAGATAGTCAAGGTAATGCAACCCGGAGCGGCCCTCATACGCCTCGATCGTATTGACCAGGTTAGGAATGCTTTCTTCGATAGTCAAGCGGCCCGCTGGACCTCCCATGTCTGTCTGGACCCATCCAGGCGCCATGAGCAGGAGGCTCCGCGGGTACTCGGCGCTGCGAGCCGCGAAGGTGCGCATAAGCATATTCAGTGCGGCCTTGCTCGCCCTGTAGACTTCATAATTTGCGTTCGTGGCATTCGTGAGACTGCCCTGACCCGAAGACATGACGCCGATCGTTCCTGTCAGCGAGACAAGGTCTTGAAACGCCTCAATGACTCTCATCGGGCTTAGCGAGTTCGTGACCATCACCCGTACAAATTCCTCTGTCGAGACGTCCGCTATCGTTTCTCGATCGTCGTTTTTGACGCCCGCGTTCACGAAGAGCACATCTATCCGTCGATCCGCAAGGCGGGCACGCAGCGCTGCAACCTGATCTGGAATCGTGACATCGACCGTTTCTACTTCGAGCGCGCCTCCGGAGCTTTCTGCAACGTGCCGAAGCTTTTCTGTAGAGGCGTCCCGCCCGGTAGCGATGACTCGATAGCCGCGCTTTAAATACTCCTGAACCATCGCGAGCCCAAGGCCGCGGGAAGCGCCGATAAGGAGAACAGTTTTCTGCGAAGGTGTGTTTTGCATGGGCATCCTGGGTGAACGAGGCCGCTCTCGAACCTGACAGCAATGAGAGCGATCCTCTGAAGTAAATTGCGTAAACCAAATATAGCGGTGCGTGGGGAATGGCGGAAGCTGCACCGAATGCAACTAAGATGTGCGTCAGGCGCCTTATCTCACCTCTGCTTGCTACAACCCAATGCCAGAACCGGACCTCAATCTCCTTTTCGCACTCGATGCGTTGCTGACCGAGAAAAACGTGACCCGCGCTGCCCGGGCGTTGCATCTGAGTGCCTCAGCAATGAGTCGCACGCTGACGCGCCTTCGTGCTGAGACCGGCGACCCATTATTGGTCCGTGCCGGGCGCGATATGGTGCTGACTCCGTATGCCGAAGAGATTCGTGAGCGAACGCAAAATATTGTTCATGAGGCTCGCTCCGTGCTGCGCTCGTCGCCGGCGGCGCTGGATTTTTCAACGTTGCGGAGAACCCTTACGATTCGTGCCAACGAAGCGTTCGTGGAAGCCTTCGGCGCGCCATTGATTGCTGAAGTGAGCGCATTGGCGCCGCTTGTGCGTTTGCACTTTTCGTCCAGAACGGAAAAGAACGCGGAATGTCTACGGAATGGTTCCGCCGATCTCGAGATTGGTGTTCTCGAAGAAATGGGGCCTGAAATACGCGTCCGGGCGCTGTTTCGGGACCGCTATCTGGGTGTTGTCAGAAAGGGCCATCCCCTCGATATAAACCAGGAAGTGACTATCGGGCAATACGCGGCATGTGGCCACATCGCCACGCCGCACGGTCGCCAAACAATCGATTCTCTTGACGCTGCGATTGCCCTGTCAGGGTTGGAGCGAACGATTATGGCGATCGTGCCCAGCTTTCCTGCCGCGTTGGCGGTGGTCCGAGCGTCAGATTTGGTAGCGCTCTTGCCGGCGTCTTTTGTGAACACTCAGCACGTCGCATCCGTCGCGGTTCACGCTTTTGAGCTTCCTGTGGCAACCGATGGTTTTACGGTTTCTCAAATGTGGCATCCTCGTTTAGGGAATGACCCTGCTCATCGATGGTTTCGGGAGCTGGTTCTCAGAGTATGCCGTGAGCACGTGCCATTCTGAACGCACAGCGTCGGCGTCAGCGAGGCTAGACCTGATTGGGCCGATCCTCCGGGTCATGCCTGCTTTGCTCGCAGAACCGGCGAGGCATCTTCGCCTTGCGTTCGAAAGCGTCTTCTGTAATACCCTGGAGACAGACCGGTGAGCTTCATGAACACTTTCCGGAATGATCCGGCGTCCTCATAACCGACGCTCCAGGCGACCTGATCGAACGACTGTCGGCTCGTTTCGAGCATCTCACGTGCTTTGCCGACCCGAAGATGCTGGCAATACTCTGTCGGGCGAAGGCCGGTCGCTTTTTGAAATCGACGAAGAAAGGTCCTTTCCTCTAATCCGGCACGCTCAGCCATCAAAGCGATGGTGGGATGGCGGGCACCGTCCTGTTGTAACCAGTGCTGCACGTCCAGAATCGTTTTGTCGCCGTGATTGAGCTTCGGAGAGAAGGCGCTGTAGTAGCGTTGCTCTCGACCGGGGGGATCGACCAAAAGAAAACGAGCGGTCTCCATCATCGCGGCGGAACCGAGCAGCCGGTCGACTATCGTGAGACCCAAATCGGCCCATGCCATCAGGCCTCCCGCGGTCAGGATGTCGCCGTCGTCAATCAGGAGCTTGTCGGCATCCACGCGGATGTCGGGAAAGCTTTCAGCAAGAAGCTGTGCCTGGGACCAATGCGTTGTCGCCGAGCGCTTCGCGAGCAGTCCGGTCTGAGCGAGAAGGAACGTCCCGACACAAACGGACGCCAGCACGGCGCCTCGCGCATGACAGTCATTCAACCACCTCACGATCGGGGCGAAAGCATCGCCGACGGGCAGCCCCCCGAGCGAGGGCGGAATAATCACGAAGTCAGGTGCGCTCTCGGCCCATGGCGGGGAAGAGTTGCCCGCATCAAACTGAACGTGGCTTACCCTGAGCATTGAATGTTCCCCGCTTTGTGAGCGCGGTTTCGACCGATGAAACAAGCGCTCAGCAATGTGGAACAAGTCAGTCAGCCCATGAACGGCGGCGAGCTGGGATCCTGGATAGATCAACAACGCTATTTCCACAGGAGAGATATTTTTCGCCATTGTCAGTTTTGCCTCGTTTTTTGTCAGTCCTGCCAATTCGCCAATCAACCGCGCTAGCTTACTCTTGAGTCTCGGAGAACGATCGCGTTTCTCGTCAATACCAGGAGATAGACATGACCCAGCGTGCACTCATCGTCGTAGACTTGCAAAACGATTACTTCCCAGGGGGAAAATGGACATTGACGGGGATTGAAGCCGCCGCCGCCAATGCAGCGCGCCTGCTTCAATCAGCGCGTGCTGCCGGGCATCTCGTCGTGCACGTTCGCCATGAATCCCCGAAGCCCGACGCGGCGTTTTTCGTCGCGGGGTCCGAAGGTGCCTCGATCGCTCCGCAAGTGATCAATCAAGAAGGGGAACACGTCGTTCTGAAGCATCAAATCAATGCCTTTCGCGACACTGATCTCAAGAATATTCTGGACACCAATGGCGTTGAAGAAGTGGTTATCGCCGGAGCAATGAGCCACATGTGTGTGGACGCGATCACGCGGGCATCGGTCGACTTTGGCTACAAGGCGACGGTCATACATGATGCCGTTGCGACGCTCGACATGGAATTCGGCGGCGTGAAAGTTCCGGCCGCGCACGTGCATGCGGCCTTCATGGCAGCGCTTGGTTTTGGCTATGCAACCATGCTGTCTACGGATGAATACATCAACGCTTAGTCCGCGTTGAAAATTGGTCTCGCGTTTTGGGCGGTTTCATTTGAGTGACTCCGCTCACCAAGCACTCACCCGCCGCGCAGATGCGCGATGACCAGATCGGCCACTTGATCCGGCGCTTCGCGGGGCGGAAAGTGCCCCACGTCATCCAATACCACCCGCCGATACCCGCCCGTAAAGTGTCCATCCATCCCTTCCGATGAAGCCGGTTCATCGCAGAAATCGGCGCCTCCCTGGAGCATCAGCGTAGGTGTGGAGAGCTGGTCAATGGTCGCCAGTTTTTCCCGCAGCACGGCATACGCCGGATCGGATACCTCGCCTTCACGCCAGCGCCGCCGATAACCGTTAAGCGTGATGGGCACCCAGTCGGGGTTGTCGAAGGCGGCGGCGGTGAGAGCGAATTCTTCGGCGTCGAACCAGCCGGGCGGCGACCATGTATCCCATTGCAAACGCGCAAAACCTTTGGGATCGGCGGCGATTGCTGCGGGCGCGGCACCGAGTGCCATGAACCATTGATACCAAAACTTTCGCGCCTGCGAGAAGTGCGGCAATTCGAACGCTCCCTTAGGCTGGAACGCCAGTGCGAGCGCAGCGATGCGTCCAATGCGCCCGGGGAACAGCGCGGCCAGCGTGTAGGCCGCGCGTGCGCCCCAGTCGTGGCCGACGACATCGAAACGATCGATTCCCAAGGCATCGGCCAGATCAATCGCGTCCTGTGCGAGCGCCACGCCGGAACCATCACGCACAATGTCCGCTGACAGAAACCGCGTGTTGCCGGAGCCGCGCAAGTCCGGAACAATCGTTCGATAACCCGCTGCGGCGAGGCGTGCTGCCACGGGCGTCCAGGCGCGCGCGGCGTCGGGCCAGCCGTGTAGCAGCAAGACCGGCGGCCCGTCGGCCGGTCCGGACTCGGTGTAGGCAATGTCGAGTTTAGATGTGCGTGCAAGCAGTTTTCGATCGTCCATGCGCGTTCTCCGGAAGATTGGCCAGTTACGTTCGACCCTTAAATGCTGCCACGTATTCCCGAGCTTCGCCCGGGTGCCGTTTCCGATGAAAAGCAACTAACAATCTGCCCCGCCACGCGCCTGTGGATTTGTCATCCGCCATCGCCCGATCAAAGCGTCTTTGAAATTCTTTAAAGCGGGCTCCGTAGAAAAGGGGCCTTCCAGCCTCTTATATGAACCGTATGAGACGCGCCGCGCATCGCGTAAAATTCCCCATCGATATCAACACAAGACGAGACGCGTCGATTACGTCGCTCGCGTCGTACAACCATGCAAACGCCCGAGATCAAACCTGGCCCGAAAGAGAGCGAAGGCGTTGCCGTCATCGACCGTGCTTGCGCGATCCTGTTCGCGTTCAGACCCGACGATGGGTCGCTTACGCTCGCAGAACTCGCGGCGCGTACCGGGCTCTACAAAAGCACGCTGCTTCGCCTGGCGGGCGCGCTGATCCAGCACCGCTTGTTGCTGCGTCTCGACGACGGCCGCTATCAACTCGGCCCGGCCACCTTCATGCTCGGCGCGTTGTATCAACGCAGTTTGAATCTCGGCGATATCCTCGTTCCGCTCATGCGTGAACTCGCCGAAATCAGCGGCGAAAGCGTGTCGTTCTATGTGCGTGACGAAGCGGTGCGGGTGTGTTTGCATCGTGTGGACTCGACGCATGCCGTGCGTTATCACGTGCGCGAGGGCGACGTACTGCCGCTGGAGAGCGGTTCAGGTGGGTTGGCGTTGCTCGCGTTTGGCGGCGCTGAAGGCGACGTGTTCCAGCGCATTCGCGACGACTTCTACTGCGTCTCCATGGGCGAGCGGGACCGCGAGACAGCCGGTATTTCGATGCCCGTTTTCGGCGTGCGTCAGACCCTGCGCGGCGTGTTGACGCTGGCAGGTCCGAGTTCACGAATCGATCAGGCGTTCGTAGCGAGCAACATTGGCGCTTTGTTCGATTGCGCCGCGCGTGCGACTGATGCGCTCGGCGGCGACGCACGCGCGTTGCGCAACGCGCAACGGCACGCGGCCAACGTTCAAGTCAAATGACGCTCGGGTTCACCCGTGTATTTGTAGGCCATCTGACGCGGCATCGGGCCTTTGTTACGCTCGTTGCGCCCGCGCTGTTCCCACGCATGCGACAAGATTCCGACCGCACGCGATAAGCAAAACACTCCGCGCGCCAACTCCGGCGCGAAGCCGAGTTCCGCGTAGATAACGGCCGTCGCGCCGTCGATGTTCATCGGCACCGGCTTGTTCTTCCGCTGCTTGAGCAACGCTTCAATGCCGCGCGCGACCGCCGCGTATCGTCCGCTGATCTCGCCTTGCGCAACGCTGGCATCGACTAAAGCAAGCAGCTTGACCGCACGCGGATCGACCGGATGAAAGCGATGCCCGAAGCCCGGCAGATACTTGCCCTTCGTCTCGATGAACGCATCCACGCCTTGCGCCACGGCATCGCTCAAAGCGGCCCCCGCGTCTTCGAGCGCGACGATCGAATCGTATAACTCGACCGCTTGCTGGCCCGCGCCGCCGTGGACATCGTCGAGCGCATTGATGGCCGATGCCATTGCGCCGTTCAACGGCAAACCGCAACTCGTCGCCATGCGCGAGATGGCGATGGAGGGCGCGTGCGGACCATGATCCACCGATGCCACGAGCGCCGCTTCAAACAAAGCCGCCTGCGCTTTATTGGGCAATTCGCCGCGCAGCATCAGCCAGATCATCTGCGGGAAACTGACCGCGCCGATCAGCTCCTGAATCGGAAAGCCGCGCACGTTGATCGATCCCGGATGGATATCGATGATTGACGTGCTCCAGTAATCCGCGGCGAGCGTAGCGGCGTCAAATGTTTGCGTCATGGTCAGATCACTCCTTCGGCGCGTAGTTCGTCGATCTGTGTGTCGTCGAAACCGAGCGTGGCAAGATGCTCGCGCGTGTTGGCGGACAACGTCGGCGCGGGGGTGGAGGGTGCAGTGTCGGCATCGGAGAAACGGAAACCTGCGCGGGTGACACGTTGCCGCGTCGTGGCGTCATCGCCGTTGAACTCGTGCACGAACTCCCGCGATACCAAATGCGGATGCGCGAGGATTTCCGGCACCGACATCACGCGTCCTACCGGCACGCCGGCTTCGGTAAACTTCGCATCCCAGTTCATTGCGCTGTCCGTTGCCAATGCGGCTTCAATCTCCACCTTCAACGCCGCGCGATTCAACTTACGGGTGTTGCGCTCGGAAAAGCGCGGGTCATCGGAGAGATCCGGGCGGCCGATCAACTTGCACAAACTCACGAATTGCTTTGTTTCATTCGCCGCGATGTTCAGCAAGCCGTCGCCCGTTTTGAACGTGCCCGACGGAGCGGCCGTGAAGTTTTCGTTGCCCATCGGTGCGGGCGTGACGCCGGCGTTCAGGTAGTTCGACACGACCCAGCCCATGGTCGAGAGCGTGGCTTCGAGCATCGATACATCGAGCATGCGGCCGCGACCATTCGCGCGGGCATCGACCAACGCGGCGCAAATGCCGAATGCCGCCGTCAGGCCGCCGACCGTGTCCGAGACCGGATAACCCACGCGCAGCGGGGCGCTGTCGGCATCGCCCGTCACGCTCATCACGCCGGAGATGCCCTGGATGATCTGGTCATAAGCCGGTCGTTTAGAAAATTCGCCATCCTTACCAAATCCGGAGATTGCGCAATAAATGAGCTTCGGATTGATCTCGCTTAAAGCCTCATAACCCAGGTCCAGCCGCGTCATCACGCCGGGCCGGAAGTTCTCCACGAGCACATCCGCCGTCTTGACGAGCGAGCGCAGGATCTCCTTGCCGCGCGCATCTTTCAGGTTCAGCGTGATCGACTGCTTGCCTGCATTGACGGCCACGAACGACGCACCCATGTCACGCGCCGAGGCCTCTTTATCGGCGCCCAGACGCCTTGCCAGATCGCCGCCTTCCGGATGCTCGACCTTGATTACTTCGGCACCAAGCAACGCGAGTTGATACGCGCAGAACGGCCCGGCCAGCACATTCGATAGATCCAGCACCCGCACGCCAGTTAACGGAAGCGTCATGTCAAAACCTCATGTTCATTGCGAAATCTCATCGAGATTGCGGTTGTTGGTACGCGGCCCAAAGATGCCGATCGCGCCCATCACCATCACCATCGACACGCTGATCAAAGCGAACACGCCCGTCACTTCGAAGTGGCGCAGCGCGAACGCGATCATGAAGCCGGAAAACATGGCTGAAAGACGCGAGATGGAATAAACAAAGCCAACTGCGCGAGCGCGTAGACGCGTGGGGAACAGCTCGGTCTGATACGCGTGATACCCGACGGAAAGCAACGTGCCGCAGAGCGTGATCATCACGCCGATAATCATCAGCATGACCGGCGATGTCTGGGTGGCAAACAAGCTGCCGAACACCACGATCCCGAACGCCGACAACACGATCAACGTTTTCCGTTCAATCCGGTCCGCAATCGCCATCCCGATCAGCGGCCCAAACGGATTCGAGATCGCGATGACAAACGAGTACAGCAAGCTGTGCGTGATCGTGACGCCTTTGGAGACTAGCAGCGTCGGCACCCAGGACGCGAAACCGTAGAACCCGATCGCCTGGAAGAAGTTGAAGACGAGCATGGTGATGGCGCGTTTGCGATACGGCGGCTGCCAGATTTCGCGGAACGCGGCTTTCGTTGTCGCCGGTTCGACGGTTGCGACCGGCGTCGGCAACGCCCGTCCGTACTGCGCAGCGACCTTAGCCTCGATCGCTTGCAAAACCTTCTCCGCTTCCGCCGTGCGGCCTTGTTGTGCAAGCCAACGCGGAGACTCAGGCACACGCCGGCGGATCGCCCAGACCACGATTGCACCCAATGCGCCGATGATCACGACCCAGCGCCATCCATCGAGGCCGAACGGCTTTTGCGGCACGAGCCACCACGCGAGAAACGCAACCGAGGGCACCGCCGAATATTGAACGAGGTGCACGAACGCGAACGCACGGCCGCGCAGATGCTTGGGGACGAGCTCGCTCACGTACGTATCGATGGTGACAAGCTCCACGCCCACGCCAATGCCTGCAATCAGCCGCCACAGGTTGATGGCGGGCGCGGTGGTTTGCAGCGCCATGATCAGCGTGGCTGCCGAATACCAGAGCAACGAGACCGTGAAGACGGTGCGGCGGCCGTATTTGTCGGCGAGACCGGCGAGAAAGAATGTGCCGATGAACAAGCCCGCAAACGACGCCGCCACGAACGCGCCGAGTCCCGAGACACCGAAGAAGGACGCTGTGGTCGTGGAATAGAGGCCGCTTTTAACGAGGCCGGGGCCCACGTAAGCGGTGAAAAACAGGTCGTAGAATTCGAACCAGCCGCCAATGGACAGCAGGAACACCAGCATCCAGACGGAACGCGTCGCCGGCAGCCGGTCGATGCGCGCGTTGACGCCGAACGTTGTGTCGCCCACGCCGGCGCTTGAATTAGGCGACCCGTGTGTCGCATGTATTGGCACGCTTGCCATTGAACCCTCCTATGGGCGTCTCGCTTTGTGACGTTCTATCTAACGGAACGTCGTTCTGTTTATCAGTGACGCGAGAGTAGTGCGTGAGGAGGCCACGCGAAATCAGGGGTTTTACCTAGATGGGGGAGGAATACCGCGCGCCGGAGAGAGGCGCCGTGCGCGGACTGACTGGTCGAGCTCAGTGCTCAGGCGCCCCGGCAAGAATCCACGCGATAACGGTACGCAGGTCGGCGTCGCTAATACCGGGGTTCGCCGGCATGGGGACTTCTCCCCAAACGAAAGCGCCGCCATTGCGGACCTTGGCAAACAGCTTGTCGGGCGCCGTAGCGTCGCCGTGATACTTCTTAGCGATCTCTCGATACGCCGGCCCGACGACCTGCGAATTTACGGCGTGGCAACCCAAACAGTTGTTCTTCTGCACGATCGACAAGGCAACTGCCGCGTCCGGGGCGGCATGCGCCATCTGTACCGGCAGTACAAGCGCCGCGAACAACACGCAGCACGACCTTCTTACCCATGCACGTCCGGTCATCGGTTTTGTCATCGATCAGCCCGCCACCTTATCAGTCGTCGCCGCTGCCACGTGGCTGCGAAAATCCATCGATGCGTTCGCCCTCAGCCCTTGATATCGAAGACAGGTGACGCGCAGGAACGACGCAAAATTCGTCGTTTCGCCCAAATGCTGAGTGATCTCTTCATGCAACTTGGCGATGAGCTGGTTCGTCGTCATGTCGTTGTCGGCGGCGAGTTCGGACAGCGTCTGCCAGAACAGGTTTTCCAGCCGGATGGTTGTCGTCACGCCGCTGATGCGCACCGAGCGCGCGCGGCATTCATAGAGAATCGGATCGGTTTGAGCGTAGATCCTGCACATGGACAGCTCCTCACAATGAAGAAGGAACCGCCGGGCGGCGGTTCCTGCGGGTTCTGCGCGTACTTTCGCAAGCCCCTAGATATTACGGCGTTTCATCTGATCCGCGATGTAATCCGATTGCCGGATCGCCAGCGTCACAATAGTCAGCGTCGGATTTTCAGCCGCGCTGGTCGTGAACTGACTGCCGTCGGAGATGAATAAGTTTGGCACGTCGAAGGTCTGGCCGTGCTTGTTGCAGACACCGTCACTCGATTTCGCGCTCATCCGGCAGGTCCCCAGATTGTGCGTGGACGGGTAGGGCGGCGTGCGTAGCGTCTTCACTGCCCCGGCTGCCGCGTAGATTGCCTCGCCTTGCTTGAACGCATGATCGCGCATGGCGATGTCATTGGGATGATCGTCGTAGTGGACGTTTGCCACTGGTAACCCGACCTGATCCTTCACGTCATGATTCAGCGTGACGCGGTTGGTCTCACGCGGCATGTCCTCGCCGACAATCCACATGCCGGCGGTATTTGCGTAGTTATCCATATAGTAAGTAAAGTCCGATCCCCATGCGCCCGGATCGAAGAATGCGGCGGCGAACGGCAGGCCCAGCGAAATGGTTTCCATTTCATAGCCGCCCGCAAAACCGCGCTTCGGATTGAATTCGGCTTCATCCGTGATGATGCCTGCCATCACCGTGCCACGATAAAAATGCACGGGCTCCTTGAACACGCCGAATACCGAGCCGGTCGTGTGCCGCATGTAATTGCGTCCCACCTGGCCCGAGCTGTTCGCGAGACCGTCCGGGTGCTTCGATGATTCCGAGAGCAATAACAGGCGCGGTGTTTCTATCGAGTTCCCCGCGACACACACCACGCGTGCGCGCTGACGCTGCTGTTTGCCGTCGGCATCCATGTAAACCACACTGCTCGCTTTGCCGGCTGCGTTTGTCTCTATACGCATCACATGCGACTCCGGCCGCAATTCGAGCCTGCCCGTGGCCTCGCCCGCGGGAATCTCCGTATAGAGCGTCGACCATTTCGCACCCGACTTGCAGCCCTGGAAACAGAAGCCGAGTTGCATGCAACGGCCACGCCCGGCGCGTGGCTGGCTGTTGATTGCCATGTGGCCGGTGCTGCAGTTCTTGTAGCCGACCTTCGTCGCGCCGTCGTACATGATTTTGAAGTTGTTGTTGCCCGGCAGACCCGGAATGTTGTTCGTGCGCGTGACGCCCATCTTGTCTTCGGCGCGCGCGTAGTAGGGTTGGAGATCGGCGAGTGTGATCGGCCAGTCGAGCAGGTTCGCCTGGTCGATGGAACCGTAAGTTGTACGCGCCTTGAACTCATGCTCGTGAATCCGCAGCGACGCGCCCGCCCAGTGCGTGGTAGTGCCGCCGACCGTCTTGCAGATCCATGCGGGCAGTTCCGGGAAGTCCTTGGCGACGCGCCAGTTACCTGACGTGGTGCGTTTGTCGGTCCAGGCGAGTTGCCCGAAAGACTTCCATTCATCGTTGATAAACGTAGCCGATGACTGGCGCTTGCCTGCCTCCAGTACCACGACTTTCACCCCTTTCTGACATAACTCGTTTGCCAGCGTCCCGCCGCCCGCGCCCGAACCGACGATCACGACAACGGAGTCGTCGTTGTAGTCGAACTTAGCCATGCTTGCCTCCTCGGCAGTATCAGATGTGCGCCACGGTTCCGACTATCACGCGACCGGCGGACTTGCGTCGGCGGGCGGATTGGGCAGCCAGGTCAGGTCGTTGAAGCCGCGATACACGTAGCCACCCTTGCTGAACGCTTCGCCCTCGTAGCCGAAATGAGCAAACGCCATCTCGTTGTTGTAGAGCGAGGTGACGCACTGGCCACGCACGAGCAGGACGAACGGATCGGTCTGATTGGCTTCGACAATAGCGGTTCGCTGCGCGTCCGAGAGGCTTGCTGTGTCGTTCCATTTGCCGGACGCGGCATCGTTCAGTTTCGCCACGCCGGTCTTGATGACATCGATGGTCTTCGGGTCGGTGGCTTTGGCGTCCACGTCCTTGACCGCGAGCGCGTAGACCGCATCCGGCAGCGTCTTGTGCGGATAGAGCGTGCGCGCGAGCACCATGATGGCGTCGGCCTGATTCTGATCGATATGGCTTAGTTCCACCGCCCAGGCGCGACTTGGCGCCAGCAGGGCGATCGGGGTGCCGGCCACCAGCAAACCGGTCAGCACGACGGACCCTTGGAGGAAGTGCCTGCGGCTCACGCGTGCAGACGGCACAGACGATATAGACGATATAGCGGGGATCGCGTCGCCGGTCTCGGCTGCGACTATGGCAATGGGGATTGCCTTGGGCATGATTTGTCTCCTTTTATATTGTGCACAGCGACAACGTCAGTTCATACGTAGTGACCCTCCCTCGATAGCACCTCGATCTTGTAGCCGTCGGGATCGGTGATGAAGAAAAAGCGTGCGGCAATGGCGCCGTCATGAGTCAGCGATTTCAGGTCGCCCGGTTGCATGCCCTGGTTCAGCAGGCGCTCACGGAACGCTTCAATGTCATCGACGGCAAACGCCACATGGCCGTAGCCCGTGCCGTGCGTATAGGGCGTCGTTGTACCTTTGTTCAGCGTGAGTTCAATCTCGGCGCCGCTCTCGGGATCGCGAAGGTAGACGAGCGTGAAGGTATCGAAGTCAAGACGTTGCGACTCGCGCATGCCGAACGCGTCTTGATAGAACGCAATGGAGCGATCCAGCGATTCAACGCGAATCATGAGATGAAGGAATTTGGACATGCGAGACTCGTGTCATAGCGTCGCTTAAGTATGCAACGTTGACAGAAAAGAGGGTAATAGCGGGTTATTACGGCGAGGGAGTTTGCTCGGGTTAAACACCTAGGGCGGAGGTTCCAAAGAGACATCCCGGCTCGCACGCAAAAAACCGTGCATCAAAAGACTCCGCGGAACCACCCTTGAAGATTGGCGTTCGCCTTGGCGACGGGGGCGGCGGTATTTACTGGTAGCTCATTGTAAAGGTCGCATTCGCGTCCGCCGTCCCGGGCGTAATCGCCCCGGTCCGCACGTAGCGTGCAGTGAACGGAATAGCGAGTACGCCGGAGGTACTTACGGTGCCCACACTGAACTGATTCACGTTGTTAGCAATGGCCGAATCGGAACCGTAGCTGATTACTGTCCCGTTATAGACAATTTGATAGCCCACCCCTTTGGCCGTCGATGTGGGCGACAGTGACAAAGTACTGCTGACGTTAGTGGGATTGGCGGCGTCGGTCATAGTCATGGACACAGAGACCGGGCTTGGGCAATTGATCGAAATGCTGAACCCGGTATCGCCGGTTGTTGACCCGACCGATGGCAGGTAACGCCCGCTGGCCACCGGCATTGTTACCGAAACGGCTGACTGCTGGACGGTGCATGCCGGCGCGGCGACCGATGTGGTGTTATTTGATAGCTGCAATACGTTTATTTCAGCCGATCCATAATTTCCGGTCGCCAATTTGGCTGGAAGGCTGAAGCTACCGGCGGCAACCTGTCCGGTTACCATCAGTTGCACGCGAAAGCGTCCCATTGGGCCGTATGTTTTAGCACCCGCGCTCCCACCGTTCGACGCGGGCCAATTCACCAGACTCGTGGCAGTCATGTCGGGGGTGCCTGACATGCCGTTGACCCAAGCCACCTTTATTCCGACTCCATCCAGGCCGGTTTTATAGACGCCTGCCTGCCCGGAGACGGGGGTCATCGCGCTGCCATAACCGAAAGTGATTGCCGAGGTGCCGGAGCAATTGGCTTTAGTGTCGGGTGTCGAGACCCAATTGCTGTCATACAGAATCGTTCCCACAACTCCGTCGCGGGGAGTCGCAAGGTTCGTGGGAAGCGCCAGCGTTGCAATTCCTGCTGGACCACTACTAAGGACGTTGCAATCGGCAAAAGCAGATGTATTGAAGCACAAAGCGAGTACGGTCGCGGCATATAGTCGGAGCGCTAAAGGACGTCGTTCGCTTTGTTCATTCGGCCATTCAAGCAACATGGTCATACACTCGGAAGGCTGACAGAACTGCTCAGTGTCCGGCCAAAGTCGTGACGATTCAAATGCTTTTTGCTTTTACGCTCCGCACTTTCACTCCGCGACACGTTGGCCCGGAACGTTCAGAATCTGATCGCGTTTGCCGCACGATATCCATCAAAAATAGCGGCCACCGTTTCGCTACTGCCGTTCGTGTCTTCCGGGATTCATCGCCAAGTGGCGAGCGCTACGCCAGCCACCGCAAACACCATTGCTCCCCATGCCAGCGGTGGCATGACTTCATTCAATAACATCGATGAAAGCACTGCTGCAACCGGTGGGATAAAGAAGAACAACGATGCGATCTTCGACGCTTGTCCCGCGCGAACCAACGCAAGCAATAACGTGATCGCGATCAGCGAGTTGCCAACCACGAGATAACTCAGCGCAGCGACAAACGTCCCGGTCCATTGCACATGAACGTCTTCCAGCAGCAGCGCCAAAGGTGCGCAGAATACAAGGCCAATCGAATACTGGATCAGATTTGCCGTTACCGGATGTTGCCGTACACCGAACCGCTTTTCATAAAGCAACGCGGTTGTCATTCCAATCAACGCGCCGACTACAAGCAGGAGCCCCGACACTGAATGCACCGACAGACTCGATCTCGCGACAATCACACCGGTCGCCCCAATGAGCCCAAGGATCAGCCCCAGCCATTGCCGGGCGCCCACGCGCTCGCCCACGAGTCGCGGCGCCAGCGCAGCCACAAGCACCGGTTGCAGCGAGACGATAACCGCGGCCACGCCGGCTGATACCCCCGCTTTGAAGGCGAGGTAGCTCAGGCCAAAGTAGACAACCTGCACGAGAAACCCGACCACGCACGCATGTCCCCAGGCAGTTCGGGTCTTCGGCAACGCAGGCCGGGTGATGATGAAGAGCGGGATGAGCAGGCAAACGGTGCATCCGTAGCGCAACGCCAGCAGGGTTAGCGGCGGTGCATAGCTGACTGCTATTTTTGCTATCGGAAAGCCGCCTGACCAGAGCAGCACGAAAGCCATCTTGGCGGCGAAAGTCTTAACGCTTGCATGTTGCGTTGAAGCATTGGCTTGCAGCATTGTTCCTGGCTCGAGTGTTCTGCGGTCCCGCGTTGCACGGGTAGCGTTTTTTATCGATGCTTCAGGCGCCCGTGAAAGCGGGCGCCTGGTCCGAAAGGCGAATTTTCCAAACGCGTGGCGCGGGTGCAAGCGACGCGGAACCAGTGATGTTTCGCGTCGCCGCTCGCGCGTTACTGCAGGCGTAGACCGTGTCACCGGCCGCGACTGGTGAAAGATCGCGGTTATCCGCGCGGTTGTTGGTTGCCTCCACCGCCTTGCCCGCCACCGCCGTGGCCACTCCCGTTGCTTCCTCCGCCGCCACGACCGGGCGGCGGTCCCTGGGGTCGTCCACCCCCGCCTGGTTGGCCTGGAGGACGCCCTCCCGCACCTTGGCCCGGCGGCGGTCCCGGAGGACGTCCACCCGCGCCTTGGCTCGGTGGTCGCCCTGGAGGACGTCCGCCTGCACCTTGTCCCGGCGGTGGCCCTGGGGGACGTCCACCCGCACCTTGGCCCGGCGGTCGCCCTGGAGGACGCCCGCCTGCACCTTGTCCCGGTGGTGGTCCAGGAGGACGCCCGCCGCCATGACCGGGCTGTGGTCCCGGCGGAGGACGTCCGCCATAACCGGGCGGACGGCCGGGACTGGGCCTGGGAGGCGGACGATTCGCCCAGCGTGATTGCTGGTTATACCAAGGGCGGCCGCGGTAATAGCTGCCCCAGTACGAACCGATGGAAAATGTCACGATAGGCAAACCGATCGTGGTTCCGTAGGTCAGGATCGGTACATTGCCGCCCTGATACGGATAGCTGAGACGCCCCGCATAGACCCAGCCGCGCAAGTTGGGCACGACCACGTCGCACCATGTGTAGCCGCTGATGCAACCCATGACGGTGACGGGCACGCCCCCCGGCAACTGAGTCACGATCGGGTAGTCGCCTGCCGGCCCGGCGCGCAGGTTGACCGAGCTATTCGTGTACGCCTGCTGCTGCGCGAACGTCACGCCGGGCAGCGCCAGTAACCCCGCAAATCCGATACAACCCCATTGAAGCAATTGTTTTCGCATGTGGCCTCTCATCGTGGGAGTGCGACTTCCGATGCTTATCGGCAACCGTCCACGCAACCGCAGTCGTCGACCCGACATCCCCGAAAACTGGACGGATTAAGCAAGTATGGAGTTCGCTCCTCACGGAGTCTATGCGGGTGAAACCTGCCGGAACAGAAGTTTTGGATAAACTTGAATCCATCCCTGATGGTGCGCAGCGCTTGGGGACCTCTCAACTATCAACGCGGCCAACGTCAACGAGGGACACTGCATGCTTGTTGGAATACGCGAGGCCACGGTGGAAGACGCGCAGGCTATCGCCACGATCCACGTGGACTCATGACAGGCGGCGTATCGCGGAATCTTGCCCGAGGCCTACCTGGCCAATCTGGTTGTGACACAACGGCAGGAGGCATGGCGTAAGTCGATCATCGCCGGCAGGCCTCGGGTGCTGGTCGCTCAAGCCCACGCTCACGCCGATTCCGATTCCGACCCCGACGAAACGCTTCTCGGCTGGGTCGCATTCGGGGACTCACGGGACGGGGACAAGGATCATCGCTGGGCCGAAGTGGAGACGCTTTACATCGCGCCGGCATTCTGGCGTAAAGGCATCGGCAAGCGATTGATCGATGCCGCGCGACACGCGCTGCAGTCCGCCGGATACACGGACGTCGCCCTGTGGGTCTTGCTGGACAATCGTCGCGCGCGCTCCTTTTATAAACGAAGCGGCTTTATCTGCGATAACTCGAGCAGAGGCGTTCAACTCGGCGGCAAGTGGTTGACCGAGATTCGATACTGTTGCCCGCTTGGCGGGACATGAACGACCGCTTCATCGGGCGGCCCATCCCTAACGAACAGGAAAACAGCGTGGCACGCGATAAAGGCCTGGAAGAACTATTGGCCGATGAACTGAGAGCCGAGCCGGGAATCACCGAGAAGGCGATGTTCGGCGGATGGGCGTGGCTCGTGAACGGCAACCTTCTGTGCGGCGCCCGCGACGACGGCATGCTGGTACGCCTCGGCAAAGACCGGGATGCCTGGGCATTAAAAATACCCGGCATTGTTCCGATGCTCTCGCGTGGCCGGCGAATGGAAGGCTGGGTTTGGGCGGCGTCGGAAGCCTATGGTAGCGACGCGCTACGACGCAAGCTGATAGACGCCGCGCTCGAATTTGCCCGGTCGCTGCCGGCTAAATAAACCGAGGCGTTGCACAGGAGAGCGGTTAGGGCTGCGACGTCCCACTGCAACGCAATTTGACGTCACACAGCACGAGGGGAAGTCATACAATCCTGTGCATGTATTACACCGAAGATCACGCATGCAAGCCGACAACCGACTCCCCCGATACCAACGCCTGCGCGACGAGCTTGCGTCGAATATAGCCGCGCGCCGCTGGCAACCCGGCGAGGCCATTCCCACCGAACAGGAACTCGCCCAGAGCTTCGACCTCGCGGTTGGAACCGTGCGCAAGGCGATCGACTTGCTCGTCGCGGAAGGACTGTTGGAACGTTACCAGGGACGCGGCACGTTTGTCCGGCGCGCGAGTTTCGATGGCTCGCTCTTCCGGTTCTTCCGCTTCCAAAGCAAGTCCGGCGAAAGGCGGATTCCTAAAAGCCAGATTCTAAAACGCAGCGTGGTTGAGGCACCGGCAGCCGTCGCCGCGACGCTGCAGATCGCGTCCGGCGCCAACGTGATCCAGATGGCGCGGTTACGCCTGATCGAGGACGCGCCCGTGCTGACCGAGGACATCTGGTTGCCGCTCGACCGTTTCGCGGCGTTCGCCGATCTGCCGCTCGACTCTATCGGCGACCTGCTTTATCCGGTCTACGAAGCGAAATGCAATCAGGTCGTGGCATCGGCTACGGAAACCCTGACGGTCGAAGCCGCAAGCCTGAAGCACGCAAAACTGCTTGGCATAGAGAAGGGAACGCCCATCGTGGTGATCGAGCGGCTGGCCTATGGATACGATCGCCATCCGCTCGAATGGCGTCGCTCGCGCGGCCCGGCGAGCCAGTTCCTGTATCAGTCTGAAATCCGCTGAGCCACGCGCCACGAAGGCTGTTCAGGCCTTCTGCGCGCTTTGGTTCACGCTAGCTCACGCTTACTGGCTCACGCTGAAAATCGCGAGCGCGTCTTTCAGCGACTTCGCCTGATCTTCCAGCGATTGCGCGGCCGCTGCAGCCTCTTCCACCAGCGCTGCGTTCTGTTGCGTGACCTCGTCCATTTGCGTGACGGCGGTAGCGACCTGGCTAATGCCCCGGCTCTGCTCGCCGGATGCCGCTGAGATTTCGCTCATGATGTCGGTCACGCGCTGCACGGCTTGCGTGATCTGGGTCATCGTTGAACCCGCTTCTCCAACCAGCCCCGAGCCCACGCTCACCCGCTCCACCGATGTATCGATCAACCCCTTGATCTCTTTGGCCGCACTCGATGAACGTTGCGCGAGGTTGCGCACTTCGCCGGCCACGACCGCAAAGCCGCGACCTTCCTCGCCCGCCCGCGCCGCTTCCACGGCTGCGTTGAGCGCCAGGATGTTGGTCTGGAACGCGATGCCTTCAATGATCGTGATGATGTCCGCGATCTTCGCCGAACTCTGCGAGATATCGGCCATGGTCGATATCACGTTGTTCACCACCGCGCTCCCGTGACTCGCGATGGTCGACGCGCTCGCGGCAAGCGTAGTCGCCTGGCTGGCGTTGTCCGCGTTGCGTTGGACCGTGCCGCTGATCTGCTCCATGCTCGCCGCCGTTTCCTGTAACGATGCAGCTTGCTGCTCGGTGCGCGCCGACAGGTCGGTATTGCCCGAAGCAATCTCGCCCGCGGCGACAGTAATGGATTCCGCTGAATGACGGATGTGCCGTACGGTCGTCGCGAGTTCGGTTTGCATGCGGCGCAACGCGCCTTGCAACTGACCCATTTCGTTGTCGCTTTCCACGATGATCGGCGTACGCAGGTCGCCGCCGGCGATGCGTTCAAAGTCGGCTGCCATCGCCGTGATCGGCTTCACGACCAGACGCGTCAACGCAGATCTCACCGTGATGCCTATCACCAGCGCCAGCAGTGCGCAGGCGACCAGTACCGTATTCACGATGTTCGCGGTCGTTTCCGCTGCTTCGAAACGCTGTTGGGCACGCGACGACACATAACCGAGCAACGGCTGCGAAAGTTGATCGAACTGGTTGTAGAGCGGGCTGCTGAACTGCATCTGTATACGTTTGTATGCGTCGAAGTCCTTTGCTTCGAGCGCGTCGAACTCCGGCATGATGCCCTTTTGCATCATCGCGGCGTGCTTGGCGGCGGCGTCGGTAATGAGCGCCTGTGCATCGCCCGATACCGGCAACGCGGCGAACGCATCCCACTGCTTTTGCGATTCATTGCAGTATTCATGGGCGGTAGCGAGCTGTTTAGTGGCGGCGTCGGTCTTGTTGTCCTCAATCAATGACTCATAGCGGTTTTTCGCAGAGCGGCAACGCAACAGCAATTCGGAACTGCGGGTCAGTGCGGTGCTTCCCGTCAGATCATGCTCGTACATATTGCTTAGCGCTTGGTTTGCCCGGCCCAGCGCGACAAATGCACAGGTTCCGACAACGAGTACCAACAGGACAAACACGCTTGTCGCAAGGGTCAAGCCTGTCTTGATTGAAAGATTCTTAAACACTGTCCGCTGGCCTCATTGATATGAACATATATATGTTTAACGGACCGGAAGCGGGAGACTTGAGGGTTTTTTCCTGTTTCCGATGATTAGCGAAAGTGAAACAGCTCCGCCGGTGTGTCGATCAACACGGCCTGCCGATGTGACTCACTGGTGACAAGGCGATATAGGTCGTGCAGCGCGTGTCGTGGGTTGCAGACATGCTCGAACTGGGTATGTGGCCAGTCCGTGCCCCAAAGCAGACGGTCGGCTCCGAACGCGGGCAGCAATTCCGACCATGCGTTCGCGCTCGTGGCAAAAGTCGCTTCGGGATCTCCCGGTCTCGCGCTCACCCGATACCCCGCCGATACCTTGACCCACACGCGCCGTGTCTGGCCCAGCAAAAGCAGGTAAGCGAAGCCGGGGTCGCTAATGCCAAGCGCGGGATCGAAACGCCCGAAATGATCGATCACGATCCGCACGCCGCTTGCCAGCAACGCGGGCGCCACTTGATGCAGGCGGCCGGCGTCGATCTGCATTTCGAGGTGCCAGTCGAGCGCGGCCATGCGCGACAGCAGCGCGGTCCAGTGTTGATCGGTGAAATCGGGGAGGTGGGCGCCGATCAGGTTCGCGCGAATTCCCACCACGCCGCGCGCATGCCAGTCGTCGATATAACCAAGCGCATTCACCGGATCGGCCATGACGACGCCGCGCAACTGCTGCGGATGCGCGTCGAGACACGCGAGCAGATAGCTGTTGTCGAAGCCGAGGAAGCTGGGTTGGATCAGCACCCCATGCGACATCCCGATGCTGACTAGCATGGCGCGATAGCGCTCGAGCGGGGCGTCGTAGGCCGGGGCATAACGGCGGCCCGGAGCGAGCGGCAAATCTCGCGTGAAGACGTGGGCGTGCGCATCTATACCGGTGATAAGACGATCGTTCATAACAACCTATGCCGGAACGTCTTCGGCTAGCGTGCGCCCGCGCGTTTCAGGCAGCATCATCACGCTGACGGCGACGATCGCATACGCGAAAACCGCGTCCACCCCGATCGCAAATCCAAGCGAATACTGCGCAGCCAGATGTCCGACCATCACGGGGAATCCCGCCGACACGACCCGCCCGAAGTTGTAGCAGAATCCCACGCCCGTACCGCGCGTGCCGCGTGGATAGAGTTCGTTGAACAGCGCGCCCATGCTGGCCGGAATGCCGGCGGCGAAAAAGCCGAGTGGGAAGCCAAGCGCCAGCATCGCGTGATTGGAGAGCGGCACGAACAAATAAACGATGACCGTCCCCACGCAGCACACGGAGAACAGCAGGATGGTTTGACGGCGCCCGATCCGGTCCAGCAACTGCGATGCAGCCAGGCAGCCGAAGAAAAATGCCGCGATGATCACCGCCAGATAACCGCCGGTACTCAGCACCGAAAGATGACGCTCGGTCTTCAGGTAGGTCGGTAGCCAGGTGGTGAGCGCTGAATAGCCGCCATGTGCGCCCACGCCCAGCAGGCCACCGATCAGGGTCATGCGTATCACGTCGGGCGCGAAGATCGACAGGAGCGGCGTGCGTTCCTTTGCGTCCTTCAGTCCCGCATCCTTGCGCGCGGGCGCGACGGGTTCCTGCACATTGCGGCGGATATAGATGATCAGGAGCGCGGGCAAGATGCCGATGCCGAACATCACCCGCCAGCCGATATCGGGTGACATGAATGAAAACACGGTCGCGTAAAGCAGCACGGCCGCAGCCCAGCCGACGGCCCATGCGCTCTGTACGGCGCCCATCGCCTTGCCGCGATGTTCGTTGCGGATGGTCTCGGCCATCAGCACTGCGCCCGCTGCCCATTCGCCGCCGAAGCCAAATCCCTGCAGCGCCTTCAGCACGATGAACTGCGGATAGTTCTGCGCGAACGCCGACAGCAACGTGAAAATGGAGAAAAAGACGACGGTGACCTGCAAGGTTTTCACGCGGCCGTAACGATCCGCTGCCGCGCCGCAAATCCATCCGCCCAGCGCCGATGCCACCAGCGTGACGCCGCTCACCAGACCTGCCTGCGTTTTGCTGATGCCCCATTCCGCAATGATCGCGGGGATGACGAGACTGAACATCTGGACATCGAGGGCGTCGAGCGCCCAACCGCCGAAACACGCCCAGAACGTGTATCGCTCACCTTTAGAAACCTGCCGGTACCAGGAAAACATCGAGTCTCCGTGCGTCTTTTGTCTTGCTTGCTTGAATGAATGAGGCGGGGCCGAAATTGGTGAATGGTCAACCAATCGTTAAAACATATATATGTTTATATGAATGGCGAATTCGTGGGATAGGTGTTTACCCGTTATCGGCAGAGGGGCGCTCAGACTTTAGACGGTGTTTTTGGCGGTTTGCCTGTTTGGGATCAGCTTGTTGGCGGTCTGGTGGTCCATGCGGGAGTCAGGCCGTGGCTCTAGATTTATTGGGTCCATTGGATCTATGAACGGTGCCAGCACAATCTTATTCTTATAGCTAATTTCACGAGCTAGGAAGGCATCATGCGAACGACCACACGGAGGTTTGAAACACGCGTTTTCGTGTGGAGTGCGGTTCGGCTGCTGGTTGCCATCGTGCTTATCCTGGCGCTCATGTTGGCTCATCCCATTAGCCGTATCGTTGATGCATCGCAAAGAAATTTCGACGCTTGCGTGACGAGCAGCAACGCCAGTGCGCAGGGAAAACAGACATCCACCGAGCGCTACACGCAGCTCGGTGATTGCGCTGCGTCGCCCTAAAGTTTGCGGCCATACAAGCGCGATCCGTCAGTCAGGACAACTACTCCCTATGACCGAAACCCTCCACGTACGCCCCGTTGTGTCGTCCGATTTCCCCGCGTGGAAGCTTCTCTGGGATGGCTACAACGCCTTCTATGGCCGCCACGGCGACACCGCTCTGCCGTTTGAAATAACCCGGATGACGTGGTCCCGTTTCTTCGATGTCTACGAGCCCATGCACGCGCTGGTGGCAGAAAGCGCGGGAGAGCTGGTCGGGTTGGCGCACCTTCTTTTTCATCGAAGCACGATCCAACTGGGACCCAGTTGTTATCTGCAGGACTTGTTCACCGCTGAGGCCGCAAGAGGAAAAGGAGTTGGCCGCAAGCTGATTGAAGAGGTTTATCGGCAAGCACAGACATCCGGTGTGGAGCGCGTGTATTGGCATACGCGAGAGACCAACACCACGGCGATGCATCTCTACGATAAAGTCGGCGAGAAGCAAGGGTCGGTGGTGTATCGCAAGCCGATATAAGTCACGCTGTCCTTAAGCTCCTCAAGCGAGCCCCTTCTCCGCGAGACGTTGATAAAACAGCAAGTCAAGTTCCGGCGCGCGTCCCGCCAGACCGGTCAGCAGCGCATGCACCTGGCCACGGTGATGCGTCTGGTGATTGAACCAATGCGTCAGTGCAGGCGCGAGCGGTTGCGTGATCGCTTCCGGCGTGGAGACGCGCCGGTACGTGATCGTACCTTCCAGCGACGCATCATCAAGTCCCGTTACGTACCGCACGATCCGTGCATCGTCCGCCTCACGCGCTTGGCGCAACGGCTCAAGCTCATCGAAGAGAATTGCGTCGAGCCGGTCAGGTGAATCGCCCTCGCCGGTGAATCGAAACATCCATACGCGGTCCGTCACAAGCAAGTGATTGAGCGTGCCATGAACGGATCTGAAAAACGCGCCGCGATCTGCTCGATAATGGGCGTCGCTGAGCAGGGCGGCGGCATCGCAGAGTCGCTTATTCGCCCACGCGTTGTAGCGCGCGAATGTATCGAAGTGCTGTTTGAGCAAGCCTTGCATATCGTTCTCCTTGCGGCTCTAAAACGTTCGTACCGTACGGATATTAATATTGATAAAGTTGACGTCAATCTTGATTCAATTCATCAATGTGAGATCCCCATGGCATGGATGACGGCGAGCGAGGCCTTGAGCATCTTGAACGTCCGCGCGCAGACGCTGTATGCGAACGTGAGCCGCGGAAAGATCCGCGCGAAACCCGATAAGACGGACCCTCGCCGCAGTCTTTATCATCGCGACGATGTAGTGCGCATGGCGGAGCGCCGGAGCGGGCAGCGCAAGGTCGAGAAGGTCGCGGCGCAGACGATCGACTGGGGCGATCCTGTTTTGCTTTCTGCTATTTCGATGGTATCGAATGGACGGCTTTGGTATCGCGGGCGGGATGCCATCGAGCTTGCGAACACGGCGTCGTTTGAGGAAGTCATCGCGCTGTTGTGGGAGACCGAGGCGGTTTGCATCGAGCTATCAATCACGCGTGAGGCAGCTGACGCTGATGATCCGCTGACCGCGAGTCTTGTCGCTTTGGCGAGGCGTAGCGCGCGTGATTTGCCATCGAGTGGACGCACGCCTGCGGTGCTGCGAGACGAGGCCGCCAGCGTGCTTTCGACGCTCGCACAAGCCATTCTGGGCGGCACGATTTCTTCGCATGCGGGCCGCACGTTGAGCGAGTGTTTGGCCGAATCGTGGGGATGCAGCGAGGCGGAAGACGCGATCCGGCGCGCCCTCGTTTTACTCGCCGATCATGAACTGAATGCATCGACCTTCGCTACGCGCATCACGGTCTCCACGGGTGCGTCGTTATCGGCTGGCGTGCTGGCTGGCCTCGCTACGCTCACTGGACCGTTGCATGGAGGCGCATCGACATCGGTTCGCGCGCTGATTGAGTTGGCAACCGATATCGGCCCGGAAGCGGCCGTGCGTAACTGGCTGGCGCAAGGCCGCGCGTTTCCGGCATTCGGTCATCCGCTATACGCCGATGGAGACCCCCGGGCGAGCGCTCTGCTCGGCACGGTGAGCGTGCCGCCGCTTTACACAGACCTCGCCGCGTGCGTGGAGAGGGCGGTCGGCGAGCGGCCCAACGTTGATTTTGCGCTGGCGGTTCTTGCCGCTGTTTTCGATCTGCCGGCGCATGCGCCGCTGTCGCTGTTCGCACTTGCACGCTGTGCCGGATGGCTTGCTCATGCGTTGGAGCAAGGGCAAACGGGCCGCCTGATCCGGCCTCGGGCGCGTTACGTCGGGCTACAACCGAGGTCCGCAGAGTGAGTTCGCATGATCTATCGCGATCATCTGGTGCGAAAGCGGACCATTCAAGCCTCACGCGTCACTTCCACCGGTTTTCCGAAGCGCGGCCGCGCGACGCTTGGCGAAATGGGCTTCGACTTCATCGTGCAGGATAACCGGGCGTCGATCGTCCAATGCTTCCTGCACTTTGGCGCGGAACCATGCGTCATGTGTCGCCGGGTCGGTGGCAAAAGCGAACGGCAACGCACCCTCATTGGCAATGCGCGTCAGCAGGATACGTACGGCATCCGAGACGGTCAGTCCCATGTTGTCGAGCACCGCAGCCGCACGCTCTTTCAGCACAGGGTCGATGCGCGTTTGCACCAATGCACTTGCAGCCATGGCGCCGACTCCTCTATGGTAGCTCTAGAAATACCACTGTAATTCACTTGCATTACATTGGATGTCACTACCTAGGCACGGGTGCGGCAATCTTTGCAAAAATGCCGATTTTCGCGACAAGGCGAGGCGGATGGGGCTTTGGCACGGCCGGTGTCCGCCGCATCCCCTCCCGGCTCACGCCGCCGTTTGTTTGAACGCGTTCGGCCGTGCGCGCTTGGCCAGATCCTGTAACAGCCGTTGCACACGGTGCTGTTGCGCGGCGACGAGGTCGCTCTCGCTCATCAGGGCGCGAAGCCGGCTTTCCCAGTAATTCTTGTCCATGCCGTGGACGGGTCCGGCCGAGTTGGCTCGCGCCACGGACCTGACCATGCGCTCGATGTGGTCGAGTTGGTGATCGGCTAAACTCGCGGGCAGCAAGTTACCGGGGTTACCGGGGTAAGGCGACGGTGCTTTCTTTAAAGCGCTCATTTGGCTGTATCTCGTCGTGCTTCGCTGAGCTTTCTCAGGAAGCGTGTTGCGATCAATTCGTCCTGACATCGCCGATCAAGCCGCTCGGTCGGCCATTACATTACAAATGCCAATGGCGACGCACGAGCGCGGCGATATCGTTTTTCAGTTACCGCCGCCTTTTCATCGAAAAAGCCTGTAATTCGCGCGTGCAATGCCGTAAACCAGGCATTGCTTCTCACGATGCGGGATGGACAGTGAAGTTATTGATCTGAAGATATCGCACTGTTTTGGGCAGGCTTTACCCTATGTCTCAATTCTCAAAAATAAATTGATCACCGCGACCCGGGCCGGATAAGTTGGCCATTTCGGGGCGCCATCAGGTAAAAAAACAATGGCTTCGCATACCCGTCGAGACGGGCTCGCTCAGGCTGCAGCGGGGGACGCTGGCATCGTCAGCAGTAGTTTCAACACGTACACCTCGAAGGTGGATCAGCAGATGCTCGCCTGGCGCGACCGGGTGGGGCATGTCGTGGATGTCCTGCCCACGAAGGCGCAGATGACCGGCGGCTTTCGCGGCAGTATCGACCGGCATGCAGCCGGCGATTTCGTCTTCACCGACGCCACCACCGACGCCATGTCGCTCGACCGCTCAGTCGCGAGAGTGTCCACGGACGTGCGGCGCGACTATGTTTTCCACATCTTCGTGCGGGGTGAGGTTGACACGGGAACGAGCATCCAGAAGAAACGCAGCGCCCCGAATTCGGTTCAGGGAATAGTCGTTTTCGACATGGACCAGCCGTTTCGCACCGACCGGTCCGCGTGCCAGGTGTTGACGATGTTCGTGCCGAGGGCGGTCGTGGAGGCCACAATTCCAGACGCCGATGCAATTCACGGCCGGATCGTCCAGCACGGCGCGCCGCTGACCCAGCTCGTCGTGAATCACGCGTTGGCACTGAGTCGCGATCTGCCGGCAATGGGCGCGGCGCAGGCGGTGCGTGAATTGAATGCCGGCGCGCAATTGCTGCTTGCGGCTTTCCGGAAGCAGGCGAGTTTGACCGGCGATGCCCGCGCAGCCGTCCAGGCGGCCGTGATGAGCCAGGTGCGGCGGTTTGTCGAAGCGAATCTGAATCAGCCGGATCTTTCGCCTTCGAGCGTGGTGGATGCGCTGCAATTAAAGCGCGCCACCATCTACCGCTGGTTCGAGCATGAGGGCGGACTGGGCGCGTATATCCGCCATCGCCGGTTGCGCGAGGCGGCCGACGAGCTGGTCCGCTTCCCGCATCTTCACGTTATCGATATTGCCTACGGGTTGGGGTTCAACAGCGCGTCGGATTTCACGCGGGCGTTTCGCCGCGCTTACGGCATGAGCCCGCAAGATGCGCGCGCTCGCGCGCTTGAACTGCAGCAGGCGAGCAAGCTGGAACTGACGTCTTTGTACGGGCCCGGTGGCAGATAGCGTGCTGAGCACACACGATCAACCCGGTCAGTCGAGCGTCCTTTCCGGGAATCGCTGCAGGGCAAAAAGCGTGACGCAGGTGGCGGCGATCAGGTACCACGCGGGCATCATCGGATTGCCGGTTTTGGCGATCAGCCACGTGACGATAAGCGGCGAAAAACCACCGAAAATTGCCACGCCGAAGCTGTACATGATGGACAGCGCGGCGGCGCGATGCTGCGGCGGAAAAGCCTCCAGCATCATCACCGTACTGGCGCCGGCGTTGCTGAGCGCGACCGCCACATACACGAGGATGATCAGTAGCGCGGTGACATCGCCTACGCCCATTTTCAGGGCCAGGAAGGCCGGATAAGTCAGCGCGAGACATATCACGAGCGCCAGATACTGGATTGGCTTGCGCTGCTTTTGGCCGTCGGCGAGCTGGGCCACCAGCGGATTCACGACCATGATCACGAGACCGGACAGGCTGGCGGTAATCAGGCTGATGACCGGCGGCCGATGCAGCGTGCGCACCAGATAGCTCGGCATATAGAACACCGTGATGTAGATGCCGATCGACGGCGCCGCCATCATCAATGTTCCGTACGTGAGCGTGCGGGCGTGCTCGGAGAACAGGCTCGCAAGCCGTGGGCGCTTGGGTAAATCCATGACAATCGAAGGCATGCGCCGACGCAGATACCAGCCGACGGGGCCGATCAACCCGCCGAGCAAGAACGGAATCCGCCATCCCCATGCGTGCATCTCGGCCGGCGTGAGTAAAGCGGTAGTAATTGCGCCGACCATCGCAGCGGCAAATGCGGCCGCTCCCTGGCTCGCACCCCGCCAGCTGGTGAGATAACAGCGGCGGTTGCGCGGCACCGATTCCATCAGCACCGCCGACGCCGGCCCGATCTCGCCGCCTGCCGCGAGCCCCTGCATGAGTCGCGCGAGAACCATCAGCACCGTCGCAGCGGGGCCGATGGTCGCCACCGTCGGCAGGCAGGCGATCAGCCATGTGCCGAGCGTCATGAATGCGAGCGACCAGGTCATGCCGGCTTTGCGGCCCCGGCTGTTGGCGATCTGCCCGATGACGATTGCCCCGAGCGGGCGCATGACGAAGCCAGCACCGAAGGTGGCCAGCGACAGCAGCAGTGAAGACAGCGGGCTGTGCGACGGGAAGAAGAGATTGCCGATGATGACAGCGGAGAAGCTGTAGACCGTGAAGTCATACGCGACAAACGCGTTACCGATGACGGTAGCCAGCACGATGCGGGCGGGCTTTGCCTTGGGCGCTTGGGTCAGGTGATCTGCTGCGGGGTGCATGGGTACGGTCTTGGGCGGGCGGCGGTGCCAATATGTGCGGACCGCTATTTCTGGCTTGGGCGATGCCCGGGGCATGATAAGGCAACGCGAATACTTGTGCTTGGGGCCGGATCGATGCTGAGCCCGGATCCGCGCAACCTAACATTCGCCCGCACCCAAGCCCGTCCGACCTTACGGCAGTTGCGCCGCCAGCGCATCAAATTCGCCGGGCCACTGGGCTCTCCACGCATCGCGCGTTGCGCCATCGACCCAAGCTCCGTCAATGCCGTTCAGCATGAAACTCCGTAAATCGCTGATGTCAAAGCCGAAATGACTGAACATCAGTTCCCACGCTTCACTCGGATTCACCTTGTGCAGCGCCGGGTCGTCGGTATTCGGATGGATCTTCAAACCTAGCCCGGGCATGCGGCGGATCGGATGCAACTCCGCCCATTTCTCCGGCGGCAACGTGCGCAAGTAATAGGAGTTGGTCGGCACAACCGTGAACACCATGCCTGACGCGGCATATCTGGCGGCCAGCGCGGGGTTGTCGACGATCGTATAACCATGATCGATACGATCCACCTTCAGCAACTCGACTGCCGTCTCCACATTGCGCCACGGCATGCCGAATTCGCCCGCATGCGCGGTGGTCTTGAAGCCCGCGTCCCGGGCGTTGCGATACGCTTTCCAAAACAATTCCGGCGGCCGGTCGTTCTCGCGATAATCCACGCCAATGCCCGCGACTTCATCGGCGCGATCGGCCTTCATCCACTCGACCAGGGCCACCGCTTCGTCGGGATCGGCCTCGCGGTCGATACTCGGAATCAGCAGCGCGGACATGCCAAAGTCCCGCGATGCATCGCGGATCGCCGCGACAATGCCCGCCTGCGCGTTGCCGTATTCAATCTTCGATACCCGTACCGTGCCCGTCGGATTCCAGAAAAATTCAGCGTGGCGCACGTTATGCGCGGCGGCGTCTTCCAGATATTCGTAGGTGATGCGGCGCAGGTCATCGGCGTCGGTGAGCAAATATTCATCCAGCGCGCGCAGCACGCGCAACACGCCGACCGGTTTCTCGCCGCGCGTATAAAACGCGTCGATCTCGGCCCGTTCGATAGGCGCATGGCTTTTTTCAGCCAACGCGATAAACGTCTCGTGCCGAACCGCGCCCAGCAAATGGCAGTGCAGTTCGACCTTCGGGATTGCCTTGAAAAATGCCCGGTGCGCCGGCGTGATCTTGATGCCGGTGCGTGACGCGGGCACGTTGCCAAATGTCTCGTTCATATTGTTTGTTCGTACTTGCGGTAGTGCTGGATTAATGGTGCTTGAACTAATGGGGCTAAAGTCAATGGTGCTTAACAACGGTCCAGAAGTAGTAACCGAGTGGAATAGCCAGCACGACAAGACCCCAGGGGACTTCTTTAAAGCGCCCTGCAAGCAGCTTCACGATCACGAAACACAACAAGCCGCCCGCAATCCCCGTGCCGAAACTATTCGACATCAGCGTGAGCAGGACCATGGAAAGGACCGGGAAGGCGTCCGTGAAATCGTCGAAATGTGCGTGGCGGATCGTGCTGAACATCGACAAGCCGATCAGGATCAGCGCCGGCGCGGTGGCTTCCTTCGGGATCGCAAGCGCGACCGGGACGAACAAGAGCATCAGTGCGAACATGCCTGCCGCAGCCAGCGATGAAAGTCCGCTGCGCCCGCCCGCTTCCACGCCTGCCGCCGATTCAACCAGCGCCGTGAGCGCGGGAATACCGAACACGGGGCCGAGCGTGGCTGCGATTGAATCGACGAGAAATGGCCGGTTGATATTCGGCAGGTTGGCGTTTTCATCGAGCAGGTTCGCTTTGGCGCCGACCGCGAGCGTCGTGCCCAGCGTCGAGAAAAACTCGGCGGCGAAGAACACGAACAAATAAGGAATGGCGGCAACAGTCAGCGCGCTTGGGATATCCAGCTTGAACGCGACGGGCATGATGTCGTGCGGCAACGAGATCACCGATTGCGGCAGATGCGTGACGCCCAGCGGGATACCCGCCGCCGCCGCGATCAGGATTGCCCAGAGAATGGCGCCCGGAATACGTCGCCCCTGCAACACCACGGCTGCTGCCAAGCCGATCAACGCGACGATCGTGCCGGGCCGCGAAAAATCGCCGAGCGCGAGCGCATTGGTCTTTGCGTTTGCGATCACCATGCCCGCGTTACGGAATCCAAGCACCGCGATAAAGAGCCCGATGGACGCACCGAGACCGAGCTTGATCTGAGCGGGAATCAGCCGCACGACCAGACTGCGCGCGCCGACCAGCGTGAGGATCAGAAACAGCACGCCGGAGATGAACGCAATGCCCAGACCCGTTTGCCAGGCGACGTGTTCGGTCGCCGCCAGCGTCACGCCAAGGATCACTGACCCGCCAATCCCAGGCCCGACGATAAACGGTAGATTTGTATAAAGCCCCATGAAAATGGTGCTCAAAACGAAAACGATGATGGTCGACGTGGTCGCCGCGCCCCGATCCATGCCGCCCGTTGCGAGCAGCGACGGGATCACGACGAGCAGATACGCCGCGGCGAGAAATGACGTAATGCCTGCAAGCGTCTCAATGCGAACGCTGGTATTGCGCGCGCTTAATGCGAAGCGGCGATCCAGCCAGCCGCTCGATGTTTTTGCTGCGGCGAGGTCGTTCGATGCCATCGAAGATTCCTTGTTCACTATTATTTCCTTTGCGTATGCCGGCTTTGCCGCGCTTTATACTGCGGCGCATCTGTCCCAATCTGTCTGAAGCGGTGGCGCTCAATGTCCGATCGTTCGTCCCTCTTGCCCGCGCTGACGCTGCGGCAAGTGCAGTACTTCGTTGCGCTCGCGCATGCGCGCAGCTTCACGCAAGCGGCGCAATCGCTCTCGCTGACACAGCCCGCCCTGACCGCCGCGATCCGGCAGATCGAGTTCCTGCTCGGCGGCCCGTTGTTCGCGCGCTCCGCTCACCGCCTTACGTTGACCGCTGCTGGGGCAAGCATACTGCCGCTCGCGGAACGTCTGCTGAACCACGCGCGCGGTACTTTCGACGACATGGCCAGCACCTTCGCCGAGCGCCTGCAGACGGTGCGCATCGCGATGATTCCATCGGTTGCCGGACGCTTGCTGCCGGTGTTGAATGCGTTCCGCGAACAACGACCGTCGCTGCGTTTCACGCTCACCGACCTGCCGAATACCGCGCTGATCGACGCGGTGCGTGAAGGGGTTGCTGACATCGGCATTGGTGTCCATGAGCCGGAAGCGAACCACGAGGCCTTGCGTTTCAAAGATGTCTTTGAAGACGAGATCGTCGTGGTCCTGCGTCGCGACGATCCGCTCGCTCAACGTAAGACCATGCCGTGGGCGAAGCTTGTTGGCCGGGACCTCGCGGTGTTCGTGCGCGGCAGTGTGAGCGACGCGCTGAATCGAACGAGTGGCGATGAAAAGCTGCGTCTTTCGGTTGCGTATCGGATGGAATATTCCGAGCCGCTGTACGCGCTGGCACGTAATGGTCTTGCGATTGCGGTTTTGCCGAGCCTTTACACACTGCATTTGCACGATCCCGAGCTCGTCGCGCTGCGTCTGGATAAACCGCGCGTTACGCGTGCTATTGCGTTGATCTCGCTCGTGGGGGATGATCGCGGTCCGCATGTGAAAGCGTGTTGGGACTATATTGCCGCGCATATTTAAATCATTGGTCGATGTTTAGGTGGTCGGTCGGGGTCTATGACGGGGTGGTGCTTTCGGCGTTAGTGGTCTGCGTGAGTCGGATTTTCTCTCTATCACTGTTAGCCACTGTGCGTGGCGGCACGTCATTTCTTTGTCCAAAGCGACAAAGAAACGAAG
>NZ_LMUF01000047.1:131416-154545 GCF_009766085.1 Burkholderia sp. S171
ACCCCCCGCCAAATTCGTACGCATGCCGAACCACGTCGACAAACCCCTGGGAAATAAGGTTACCGAAACGCGTGAGGCCGTAACCGACAAATTCCATGTAACCCACCAGCCAACTCACCAAAAATTGAAGCAGTAAATACACCTCACACATGATCCGCGCAGGTGGCCACGCAACCCCTTCAGCGTAGACCACCCGGCCATTCGGACCACCGCCCACCGCCCACCGCCCACCGCCCACCCTACCGAGAGACAAAGTACTAAATGCGCGTGAGGCCGAGCGGGGTTTTTGGGCAATGGTGCTTGCCCGAGGGCACTGGTGGCGAAGCGTGTCTATGTCAGGATTCGCGAGAAGGAGGGTTTCAAGCATTCTCCGCTCTGGCGAGCACCGTGCTTTTGGGGCACCTATGAATTAAAACTGCACGCTGTGGACACTTAGGGTAGAGCGGTTAAAAGCGTTTTCTTTGCTTCGTTTCTTTGTCGCTTTGGACAAAGAAATGACGTGCCGCCACGCACAGTGGCTAACAGTGATAGAGAGAAAATCCGAATCAAGCAGACCGCTAACGCTGAAAGCACCAACCCGGCATAGACTCCGACCGCTAGCGCAGAAACCTAGCAACCCAGCATTGACCTCGACCATTAACGCCGAAAGCACCAACCCCAGCATAGCCCCCAACCACTAACGCTAGAACTTGCCCTAGACCAACCGCTAACTCCAAACCACCCAACACCCCACCCCCACGAGTGCGAACGAAAATCCCTTACGGTAACGTAGCAATACTCGCCCGCAAAGCAGCATAAAACGCATCAGCATCGACATCGGTGATCCAGGTTGCGTTCGGCGCACGGCCGCTATGGCCGCTCCAGTCGACCACTGTTTCCCCCAGCGTCCATTGCCCGGTGGTCTCCACCACCACATTGACCAACCGACCCTTGAACAACGTCGGATCAACGAGATAACCCGCTGCGGTAGGGTCATACATCGGCGCTTCTTCCACGCCGCGCCGCCCCAACTGATACTTGACCTCAGCCGCCATGATGTCCGCGACAATCGCGCCGCAGCGATTGCCGATGGCGCGTATCGGCGCAATGCGTGCAGGCGTGATGGGCGCTTTCACAGCGACATCGCGTGGCAACACAACAATCGGCACACCGCTCGCGAACACGATGCTCGCGGCTTCCGGATCGACGTAAACGTTGAATTCCGCGGCTGGCGTGATGTTGCCGCGCTCAAAGAATGCGCCGCCCATCAGCACGATTTCGCGCAGGCCGTCGCGGATTTCGGGCGCTTCGGTAAGCGCTGTAGCCAGATTCGTCAGCGGTCCGATCGCGCAGATTGTCACGCTATGGGGCGCAGCCGCTTTCAACGTGTCGATGAGATACGCCACCGCGTGTTGCTGCGCGACAGGCGCCAGCGGTTCGTGCAACTCCACGCCTTCAAGACCCGTCTTGCCATGCACATTCGCAGCGGTAATCAGCGGGCGCATCAGCGGACGTGGGCATCCTGCATAAACGGGCAGGGTCTTCGTTTGACCCGCCCAATCGCGCACGATGCGAGCGTTGCGCTCAGTCAGGTTCAGCGGCACGTTGCCCGCCACTGCGGTCAGTGCGCGCACGTCCAGCCGGTCGCGTGCACCGAGTGCGAACAGGATGGCGATGGCATCGTCCTGACCCGGATCGCAGTCGATGATCACCGTACGTCGCTCGTTCGCAGCCTGCGCGAGCGGATTGAACAGCGCACCGGCAGCCAGCGCCGCCGATGCCTTGAGGAACGTCCGGCGAGGGATATTAGAAGTTTGGCTCATGATCAAAATACGTGGCGCATACCGACCGTTGCGACCAGTTGGCGCGTGGTGGTCGACTGCGCGAACGCGAAGATCTGCGCATGCTGCGCGTCGCCGGCGGCCAGCTGGCCGATCACCGTCAACGCTATGTCGGTACGTTTCGACAGAAAATAGTCTGCCTGCAAGTTCACCTGATGCCACTGCGGCTTCTGGTTGATGACGTCGTACTTGCCATCCGTGTAACCGTATGCGGCGCCGAGGAACAGCGACGGGGTCATGGTGTACACCACGTTCACGCCGAAGTTCTGCAGATGCAGGTGCGAGTTATCGAGGTAATCGTAGTGGACATCGGTGAAGAGTGCGGCGAATTGCGCCTTACCGATGGTGTAGAAACCGCCGGTGCCGGCAATGCGTTGTTTGCTCGCGAACACGGACGGGTGGGTCGCGCTCTTATCGAAAATCAAGATGGGTGACGCGTAGTCGTTGGAGATCGCGCCGTCCGGATTAGTGGGGTTGTCCGGGTGGTTGTACTGCGCGTAGACCGCGCTCCACTTCAGCGGGCCGTTCTCGTAACCAACCCCGAAGCTGTACGCGTTGTTGTCGCCGAAGCCGGTCGAGTTGCTGAAGCCATAGATGGCCGTCGCCTTCAGCCCGCGATATTCCGGGCTCACATACTTGACCGAATTCTGGACGCGGATGTCGTTATAGCCGTTGTCGTTATCGCCGATATTCACGCCGTTGCTCGCAATGATCACCGGGCCGATGTAATCGTGGATCGCGTCGTACTGGCGGCCGAGCGTCAGCGTACCGTAGGTTTTATCGGCGAGACCGACATACGCCAGCCGGCCGAATTCCCGGCCGTTCTGCGAGGCCGTGCCGCTCATGATGTTGAAACCGTTCTCAAGCTGGAACACCGTGCTCAGGCCACCGCCCAGGTCTTCGCGTCCCTTCAGGCCCCAACGCGGATTCTGGTTCGTGCCGCTGAGCGCCTCATAAGCGTTGTGGCCACCCTGGTTGGTCGCGAAGCCGACACCGCCTGAAATCAGGCCGTAAAGGGTGACACTGCTCTGTGCGTACGACGACGCTGTGAAGGCGCCCAGCACCGCGAGAGGGGCAAGCTTGAGTAGTTTCATGATGGTCCGGTGGCGAGTGGATGTTCTTGTCGCGCTCGATTTTTTATTGCATGGCGCGTTGTGACTGCATCGGACTGTACAAAGCCGAAAACCATAAAAATAATTGTGTTTTCTTATAAACCCATCAAATGGATTTATACAAGGGGCTTCGAGCGTAGGGAATATGCGCGGGGTGAGGACGTGTTTATCGGGAGCATCCGTCCGTTCAGGCGATGCCTTGTTCCAGCGCCGGCACGGTGCGCAAGCGCGCGACATCCCGGCCCGGCGGCGCGCCGAACAGGCGGCTGTATTCGCGGCTGAACTGCGACGGGCTGTCGTAACCCACCTCGAATCCCACCGCGGCGACGTCTCCCGATTCCGCGAGGAGCCGCGCACGCGCCTCCTGCAGACGTATGCGCTTCTGATATTGAAGCGGGCTCATCGAAGTCACCGCGCGAAAGTGCCGATGAAACGACGAAACGCTCATGCCGACCAGCCCCGCGAGCGCTTCGGTCGTAAGCGTCTCGGCGTAGTGGCTGCGGATCCAGCGGATGGCATGACTGATTTGCGATAAGCGGCTGTCGGCGAGACCGATTTGCCGGACCATCGCACCCTGTTCGCCCGCGAGCAACCGCCAGAGAATTTCGCGTTCGATCATGGGCGCGAGCACCAGGATATCCTCGGGGCGATCCAGCAGGCGAAGCAACCGCACGACCGGATCGAGCAACTCCGGCGATGCATGGCTGATAGCCAAACCCAAGGGCTCGGCGACGGTCCTGTCGCTGGCCGCAGTCTCCAGCAGCAGGGTGGCAATGTTCGCCGGCTTCAGCACCAGCCCCATCGCGAGAAAAGGTTCGCGTTCGCTCGCCTCGACTACATGCCCGGTGATCGGCAAATCGACGGACACTACCAGGTACTGCCCCGCGCGGTATTCGAACACCTTGTCGTTCAGCACCGTGCGTTTGGTGCCTTGGGCGATCACGGCAAGCGTGGGTTCGTACACATGGTAGATCGGCTCGGTGGTTGTGTCGGACGCCATGACCGCGACGCCCGGGAGCGCCTCGACCATCATGTCGGCGCAGGCGTGGCGTTTGATCAGTGTGCGAAGTTCAGCGAGATGGTCCATCTTTCTACGGTAAGCGGCGATCGGCTTAACCGCAAGCATCGCACGCATGATTCGCCCAAGATTGGCAGGATCGTGCAAGAGCGTGCGAGCATTGATCTATCGCCGGGAGGGTGTGCGGTGGTTTTATTGACGTCAGGCCAACCCGTCAATTTTCAGGAGAAACATCATGTCGCTGGATTCCTACGTCACGCTCGGCCGCTCGGGCCTTCGCGTCAGTCCGTTCTGTCTTGGCACCATGACCTTTGGCGAAGACTGGGGCTGGGGTTCGAGCCCCGCTGAAGCAGAAACCATCCTTGCGGAGTATCTGGACCGGGGCGGCAATTTCATCGATACCGCCAACATCTATACCGTCGGTCATTCCGAAAAGATCATCGGTGACTTCTTTGCGCGGCAAACAGGCCGCCGGGATCGCACGGTCATTGCCACAAAATTCTTTGGCAACCTGCATCGCGGCGATCCGAACGGTGGCGGGGCCGGGCGCAAGGCAATCGTCGAGCAATGCGAGGAATCGCTGCGCCGGTTGCAGACGGACTACATCGACCTGTACTGGATGCACAACTGGGACCGCACCGCGCCCATTGAAGAGACGATGCGCGCGATGGACGATCTCGTGAGCGCCGGCAAGGTGCGTTATCTAGGGTTCTCTGACGCGCCCGCCTGGAAGGTCGCGCAGGCGCAGATGATTGCGCAGTTTCGCGGCTGGACGCCGTTGATCGCGATGCAGGTCGAATACTCCCTTCTGCAGCGGACCGTGGAAGGCGAACTGACTCCGATGGCGCAAGAGCTTGGCATCGGCGTGATGCCCTGGAGTCCTCTCAAGAACGGCTGGCTGTCGGGCAAATACAGCCGTGAGAATGTGAGTACCGTGGCGTCGGATCGCGGGTCTCTGGTCGGCTTGCCGAGCGAGAAGGATTTTCAGGTTATCGATGCGCTGACGGCCGTTGCCAGGGAAGTGAACGCCACTCCGGCGGCCGTTGCGCTTGCATGGGTACAAAACCGGCCGGGCGTGACATCGACGATCCTTGGTGCACGCCGGATTGAACAGCTTAGGGCGAATCTTGCCGCGCTCGACCTCAAGCTGACTGACGCGCAGATCGCGACCCTCGACGAAGTATCGAAGCCCGTTCTCAACTTCCCCGCCGATCTCAACCGCGACCTTTCGCCGAGCTTCGCATTTGCAGGCGCAACTGTGGACGGGCAGCGGACGGCGGTGTTGCCTTTGCTATCCGAAAACGCGCATCGATATTGAGTGTGCGGCGATTAACCCGGCAGCGCGTCAGGCAGCGTGCCGCCTTCCGAGCGCGTGCGCACCGTCGTCATGGTTCTTTCGGCCAGCACCGCATCGCGCTTGGCCAGCAAGTGGCCGCGCAGGACCAACGCCATGCGCTTGCCATCGCGTGCTTCCAGCGCCTCGATCATGGCTTCGTGATCGCGGATCGCGCTGTCCCACTTCACCGTCTGGAAGTTGGACCGGAACCGCAATGCCTGCAGCCGCCGGTTCACCGATACATAGGTCTGCCGCAGCGCTGAATTACGCGCGGCGTCGTTGATCTTGTCGTGAATGGCCTGATTGCGGCTGTAGTACCCCGACAGGTCGTTCTGCTCGCGGCACGCCAGCATGGCGTAATGCAGCGCCTTGATTTCGCTCAGCTCGGCAGGCGTTATCCGCTCGCACGCGAGTTCGCCCGAGAACGCTTCCAGCCCGCTCATCAGTTCGAACATCTCGCGAATCTCCGCCTCGCTCATCTGCGACACCGACGCACCCCGGTTCGGCAGGATGTCGATCAGGCCCTCGGACGCCAGCACCTTCAGCGCCTCACGCAACGGCGTGCGCGAAATGCCCAGCGTCTCGCACAGCGTGCGTTCGTTGAGCTTCACGCCTGGCGCGAGCAAGCCCTCGACGATGAAATTGCGCAGGTGCTCTACCACCGTGTCATGCAACCGCTGCCGCTCAACTTTTGGAAGCGTGGCTGCGATTTGCGAAATCTGCGCGATTTGTGAATCCTGCAGATGATCATTTTGCATTCAATACCTCTACCCATTCTGTTGACACGATTTTACCGTACGGCGGCGGTAAATTTGGAGGGACGGGTTTCTACCTAACAAAAACAAGCATTTATCGCTTCCGATCGCCGCGATGGTGCGCTAAAGTATTTTGCATGCAAAATTCAAAGGACGCATCATGTTAAAACTCGATTTCCATCCCGCTGGTCGCCATTTCCTGCAGATTCCGGGTCCCAGCCCGGTCCCGGACCGCATTCTACGGGCAATGAGTTATCCGACGATCGACCATCGCGGGCCGGAATTCGGTGCTTTGGGCCTGAAAGTCCTCGACGGCATCAAGGCCATCTTCAAGACTGCCCAGCCGGTCGTGATCTATCCGGCCTCGGGCACGGGCGCATGGGAAGCGGCGCTGTGCAACACGCTCAGCCCCGGCGACACCGTGCTGATGTTCGAGACCGGACACTTCGCGACGCTCTGGAAAAAGATGGCCGAAAACCTCGGGTTGAAGCCCGAATTCCTGGGACTGCCGGGAATCGAGGGATGGCGGCGCGGCGTGCAGGCAGACATGATCGAAGCGCGTTTGCGCGACGACACGCAGCACACGATCAAGGCGGTTTGCGTCGTGCACAACGAAACCTCGACGGGCGTCACGTCGGACATTGCAGCAGTGCGGCGCGCGATCGACGCGGCCGGGCATCCGGCGCTGTTTCTCGTCGATACGATCTCGGGTCTTGCGTCCGCCGATTATCGGCACGACGAATGGGGCGTGGATGTCACCGTGTCCGGTTCGCAAAAAGGCTTGATGCTGCCCCCGGGGATCAGTTTCAACGCGGTTTCGCAGAAAGCGATCAAGGCGAGTAAAGAGGCCAAGTTGCCGCGTGCTTTCTGGGCGTGGGACGAGATCATCGAGATGAACAAGAGCGGCTACTGGCCGTATACGCCGAACACCAATCTGTTGTACGGCTTGTCGGAAGCGCTCGAGATGATCGGCGACGAAGGGCTCGAGCAGGTCTTCGCTCGTCATCAAAGACTCGCTGCGGCTTGCCGCGCCGCGGTCAACGCATGGGGACTCGAGATTCAGTGCGCCGACCCGGCGGTCTATTCGCCGGTGCTCACCGGCGTGATGACGCCCGAGGGTGTCGACGCGGACGCGATCCGCAAGACCATCTACGAAAACTTCGATATGTCGCTCGGCACCGGCCTTGGCAAGCTGAAGGGTCGCATGTTCCGCATCGGGCATCTGGGCGACTGCAACGACCTCACGCTGATGGCCACGCTCACAGGTTGCGAAATGGGCCTCAAGTTGTCCGGCGTGAAGCTGGCGGGCAGCGGCGTGCTTGCGGCCATGGACTACTTGACGAGCCACACCGCGGCACCGGCATTGAAAGCGGCGGCGTGACGCTAAGCCGGTCAGGCGGCAACGCATGACCGGCGCCCTCCGCAGAGACTCCTCATTAATTAACCGCGCGTAGACGCCGATGCTGACTAAATCTTCCGAAGCGCTCGTCCAGCCGATTCACCTGATGCCGGCCTCGGCGCGCGCCACGCTGTCGCCGCTGGCCATGCGCCTGCGTCAAGAGTTGAGGGGCGATGTGCTGTTCGACCGGGCGTCGCGTGGACGCTACGCGACGGACGCATCGATCTACCAGATCATGCCGATGGGCGCGGTTGTGCCGAAAGATCAGGCCGACTTGCTGCTCGCCTTGGAGATTGCACGCGACGCCCACGTTCCCGTGCTTGCACGCGGCGCCGGAACGAGCCAGTGCGGGCAAACGATTGGCGAAGCGCTGGTTATCGATACAAGCAAGTGGCTCAACAATATCGTCCACTTTGACCCGGAAGCGCGCACGGTAACGGTTGAGCCGGGGGTGGTGCTCGATCATCTGAACGCGTGGCTGAAACCGCACGGCTTGTGGTTTCCCGTCGATGTATCGACCAGCGCGCAATGCACGATCGGCGGCATGGCGGGCAACAACTCGTGCGGCTCGCGGTCGATGGAATACGGGATCATGGTGCACAACGTGGCCGCTATCGATGCCGTGCTGGCCGATGGTCATCAAGCCACGTTCGGTGCATTGCACGCCATGTCATCCGACGCTCGCACGCGTTCGCTGGTCGAAGGCGTGCAGCGAATAGCGCAACGCGAACGCGATGAAATTCGCGAGCAGGTGCCGAAGGTATTGCGCCGTGTGGCGGGCTATAACATCGATCTCTTCGATTGCCAAAGCCCCTTGCCCTTCAGCGCCGACGGTGAGCCGAACTTTGCGCAATTGTTGGTGGGCTCCGAAGGCACGCTCGCGTTCAGCCGGCAACTCACGTTAAAACTGTGGCCGTTGCCCGAGCACAAGATGCTTGGCGTCGTGAACTTCCCCACGTTCTACGACGCAATGGACATGACCCAGCACATCGTCAAGCTGGGACCGGTCGCGGTGGAACTGGTCGACCGCACGATGATCGACCTGTCGATGTCCAATCCCGCGTTCCGTCCGGTGATCGAACGCGCGCTGGTTGGCCAGCCGCAAGCCGTGCTACTGGTTGAATTCGCCGGTGCCGACAAGGCCGTGCAACTCGCGAAACTTGCCCAACTCGTGGAACTGATGGGCGATCTGGGGTTGCCCGGCTCGGTCGTCGAGATGCCCGATGCCACGCAACAAAAGGCCTTGTGGGAAGTGCGCAAGGCCGGCCTGAACATCATGATGAGCATGAAGGGCGACGGCAAGCCGGTGTCCTTCATCGAAGATTGCGCCGTGCCGCTCGAACATCTCGCGCAGTACACCACACGTCTTACCGAGGTATTCCACAAGCACGACACTGAAGGCACCTGGTACGCGCACGCGAGCGTCGGGACGCTGCACGTGCGGCCGATTCTTGACATGCGCCGCACCGGCGCGCAGAAAATGCGGGCGATTGCAGAGGAAGCATCGGCGTTGGTGCGCGAATACAAGGGCGCTTATTCGGGCGAACACGGCGACGGTTTGTGCCGCGGCGAATGGGTTGCGTGGCAATACGGACCGCGTCTGAACGAGGCATTCCGCGAGATCAAGACGCTCTTCGATCCCGAGAATCGCATGAGTCCGGATCGCATCGTGAATCCGCCGAAGATGGACGACGCGACGAACTTTCGTTTCCCGCCGACGTATCGCGAGCGTGAGATAGAGACGCAACTCGACTGGTCGCAATGGAACGTGAAACGTGATCCGTTGACGGGTATCGAGACCGAACCGGGCACGGGCGACGATCGCACCGGCGGGCTCGCGAAAGCCGTCGAGATGTGCAACAACAATGGCCATTGCCGCAAGTTCGATGCAGGCACGATGTGCCCGAGCTATCGCATCACCAAGGACGAACAGCATGTCACGCGAGGCCGCGCGAACACGCTGCGGCTCGCGATCAGCGGGCAACTCGGTGAGGGCGGCCTTGCCAGCCAGGACGTGAAGGATGTACTGGACCTGTGCGTGTCGTGCAAGGGCTGCAAGCGCGACTGCCCGACGGGCGTGGACATGGCGAAGATCAAGATTGAAGCGCGGGCGGCGTGGACGGCGGTGAATGGTTTGCGCATGCGTGACCGGCTGGTGGGCTTTCTGCCGCGCTATGCGCCGTATGCGAGCCGCATGCCGTCTTTGTTTGGCTCGGTCGAACGCTTGCCGCGTTTCGCAGGCTGGTTGAAGACGCGCCTTGGACTTGCGCCGCAACGCGCGTTTCCGCATTTCGTGAAGTCGTTTTTATCGACGGTCGTACAGCCTTTGCCACCCGTGCAGGGCGACAAGGAGGTGCTGCTTTTCGTCGATACCTTCAACAACTATATGGAACCCGATAACGCCCGTGCCGCGAAGCGCGTGCTCGAGGCGGCGGGCTACACGGTTCATCTGAACGTGAAGGCGGGCGAGCGGCCGCTGTGTTGCGGGCGTACGTTCCTGTCGGCGGGACGCGTCGACGAAGCGAAGGCTGAAGCGCGTCGCACGCTGGACACATTGCGGCCTTATATAGAGCGCGGCGTGCCGGTCGTCGGCCTTGAACCCTCGTGCCTGCTGTCCTTCCGCGATGAATTTCTCGACTACGGTTATGGCGATGAAGCACGCAAGCTCTCGCAGTCATCGTTCTTGTTCGAAGAGTTCCTGGTCCACGAGAAAGAGGCGGGACGCCTGCGGCTTTCGTTGAAACCCCTCGCTCAGCCGAAGGCGCTGGTTCACGGTCACTGCCATCAAAAGGCGTTCGACGCGTTTCGTCCCGTGCAGGCTGTACTCGGCTGGATTCCTCAACTGGAGGTCTCGGTGGTTGAATCGTCGTGTTGCGGCATGGCCGGGAGTTTCGGTTACGAAGCCGAGCACTACGAAGCATCGAAGGCGATGGCGGAGCTGTCGCTGCTCCCGGCCGTGCGGAAAGCACAAAAGGCGCAGGATGCCGTGATTGTCGCCGACGGCACCAGTTGCCGTCACCAGATAGCCGATGGCACCGACGCAAAAGCGCTGCATGTCGCTCAGGTACTGGCCGCGGCGCTCAGGGATTATTGATCCGCACAGCAGCACGGGTTCACATAAACAGCGGACGGCGTCATGTTCCGCGCATTGGAGACCAGCATGGCACGACCGCGCAAACCCAGGATTCGCCACCTCGCTTTAACGCCCGTTCTGTAAAGCTTTACCGAAGTTCCGGATGCAGTTCGCTTCGGGCGCCCCGTTAAGCGCCTTGATGAAGCACGCACTACCCAAGGAGACGATGATGTTCCGTCGAGCTACGACGCGTGTTCTGTTGCTGCTATGCGCAATGTATTTCATTACCTATGTCGACCGTGTCAACGTCAGTACCGCCGCCTCGCAGTTCGGCGCGGAACTGCATTTGTCGCATATCCAGATCGGCTTCGTATTTTCCGCATTTGCCTATCCGTATCTGGTGTTCCAGATTATTGGCGGATGGGTGGGAGACCGCTTCGGGCCGCGTCGGACGCTTGCTGTGTGCGCCGTGATCTGGGCAGGCGCCACGATCATGACAGGGCTGGCCGGCGGGTTTGTATCGCTGATCGTTGCGCGCTTGTTGCTCGGGCTGGGCGAGGGCGCCACGTTTCCTACCGCTACCCGCGCCATGTCCAACTGGATGCCGGCCGATAAACGCGGCTTCGCTCAAGGGACCACGCATGCCGCGTCGCGTATTGGCAATGCGGTGGCGCCGCCGTTGATTGTCTGGTTGATGATCGCAACGAGCTGGCGTGGTGCATTCATTGTGACGGGGATCATCAGCTTCCTGTGGGCGATTGTCTGGATCTTCTATTTCCGCGACAACCCCCGTGACCACAAGAGCATTACCGCCGACGAGTGCGCGACGCTTTCGTCGTTCTCCGGCGTCAAGCAGCGCGTGCCGGTGCCGTGGCGTCCGCTGTTGGGACGGATGGCGCCCGTTACCGCCGTGTACTTTTGCTACGGCTGGGTGTTGTGGCTGTTCCTCGGCTGGATCCCGCAGTACTTTCTCCACAACTATCACATGGAGTTGGGGAAGTCGGCGCTGTTTGCTTCGGGCGTGTTCTTTGCGGGCGTTCTGGGTGACTGGCTCGGCGGATCGGTGACGGATCGCATCTTGCGACGCAGCGGCAACCTTCGCATGGCCCGCAATGTGATGGTCGGTGTCTGCATGTTTCTGACGATGCTCTCGCTTGCGCCCATCATGCTGGTTTCGAATATGTCGATCACGTTGGCCGCGGTATGCCTGAGCGGCGGGTTCTTCTTCAACGAGATGACGATCGGACCCATGTGGTCCGTGCCCATGGACATCGCGCCGAAGCATGCCGGCACCGCCAGCGGCATCATGAATTCGGGTTCCGCGCTGGCTGCGATTATCAGTCCGGTTGTCGGTGGTTTTCTGATCGATAAAACCGGTAACTGGAACCTGCCTTTCACGGTTTCCATGATTTTGATGGGCTTGGGCATCGTGCTCTCGTTCACCATGCGGCCGGACCGGGCGCTTGACGTCGTTGCTGAGAGCGTTGAAGGAAAGGAAGGCACTGAGCCGGCGCGGAAGTTCGTTTAGAAATTTGTTTAGAAGCGCTCGCAGGACGCTGTTATTTTTCTCCAGGAGACGATGTGGCTGAACCATCCATCTTGATCGAACGCGAGGGGTTTATCGCGACTGTTGTCATCGATCGGCCCGCGAAGCTCAACGCCATGACGAAGCCGCTCTGGCAGTCGCTGGGTGAAACCATTGACGCGCTTTCCGCCGATGACGCCATCCGCTGCATCATCCTTCGCGGCGCCGGCGAGAAAGCGTTCTCGCCGGGCAACGACATAGCCGAGTTCCGGACCGATCGCTCCAACGTTGAACAAGCCCGCGCTTATGGGGCGATCATGCATCGCACGCTTTCGTCGCTGGGTGCATGCCGGCATCCGATTGTCGCGATGATTCACGGCATTTGCGTGGGCGGCGGCCTGGAGATTGCAGCCATGTGCGATCTGCGCATCTGCGGGGAATCCAGCCGCTTTGGCGTGCCGATCAAGAACCTCGGCCTGGTGATGGCGCACGCCGAACTCGACGCGCTCGTGCAACTCGCGGGTCCCGCCGCCGCACTCGAAATCTTGCTGGAAGGGCGCATCTTCGGGGCGCAGGAGGCGTTAGCCAAGGGGCTCGTCACGCGGATCGTCGCTGACGATCAGGTCACCGCTGAAACGCTTGCTATTGCACGCCGGATTGCCGAAGGCGCGCCTTTGGTCGCGCGCTGGCATAAGCAGTTCGTGAAGCGCGCGATGAACCCGGCGCCACTCACGCCCGAGGAACGCGACGAAGGTTTCGCGTGCTTTGGCACGGAGGACTTTCGCACGGGTTATCAAGCTTTCCTCGACAAGGTCAAACCGGAATTCAAGGGACGTTGAAATGCTCGAAACGGAAACAGGAACAGATGCAGGCAGCAAAGGCCCGCTGAGCGGGATGCGCGTTATCGAACTGGCTCACATCATGTCCGGGCCGATCTGCGGAATGATGCTCGCCGACATGGGCGCCGATGTCATCAAGGTCGAAAAGATCCCCGGCGGTGACGACTGCCGTCGTTTCGCCCCCATCCTGGAAGGCGGGGAGTCCGCGTCGTTCATGATCGTCAACCGCAATAAACGGGGCGTCGCGATCAACCTCAAGACTGACGGCGGCCGTGAAGTGCTGCGCAAAATGCTGGCCACCGCCGACGTAGTCACCGAGAACTATCGTCGCGGCACGATGGAAAAACTCGGCATGGGTTATGAAGCGCTCAAGGCGGACAATCCCGGCTTGATCTATTGCGCGATCTCGGGTTTTGGCCGCAGCGGTCCCATGGCCGACAAGGGCGGTTTCGACCTGATCGCGCAGGGTATGAGCGGTCTCATGAGCATGACAGGCGAACCCGGTCAGGCGCCGATCAAGGCCGGCTCGCCGGTCACCGATATCAACGCGGGCATTCTCGCTGCGCTTGGAATCTGCGCGGCCTATTCGGCCAAGCAAAGGACCGGGCTGGGCCAGATGGTCGACACCTCGCTCTTCGAAGCCGGTTTGCAGCAGATGTACTGGGCCTTCGCGAACTACTTCGCCGACGGTACGGTCTTGCCCAAGGCAGGCTCGGCCAATCCGACCAGCGCGCCGTATCAGGCGTTCCGGACCCGCGACGGCTGGGTGAATATCGGCGCGGCAAATCAGAGTAACTACGAGCGGCTGGTCGGCGCGCTGGATATCCCAGGCCTTGACGACGATGAGCGTTTCAAGACCAATGCCGGGCGGTTGAAGCATCGCGGATCGCTGGTCGAAATCCTGACGGCGCGGCTCGTCGAACGAACGACGGACGAATGGCTTGCCACGTTCGATGCAATCGGCCTGCCGTCAGGGCCGGTGCTCGGTGTGCCCGAAGCGGTGGCGCATGAACAAGCGCTGGCGCGCGGAATGATTGTAGAGACGACGCATCCGGTAGCGGGGCGCATGCGTGGCTTGGGCCTGCCGATTCATTTCTCTGACGGCATCACACCGTCTCCCTTGCCTGCGCCGCTGTTAGGTCAACATACGGCGGAAGTGCTGCGGGAATATGGTTTTTCCGACGAACGTATTCATGCGCTAAAAGAGGAAGGCGCGATTCTCGCCAGTGATGTAACGGCCTGACCTAATGTTTGAAAAGACGTCTGGCTTGCCGGACGTCTAATCTAAAGGCTAATTCCGCTTAGGCTGGACTTCACCCATAACGCTAAGCGCATTCCTTTGATAGAGGAATGTCTTAAGCAGTCAGCAAGCCAATTCAATCCGTCACGACTTGAAAATGCCGTGTCGCATTTGATCAATATCGTGAGCAAAAGCATCACCTGACACCCAGTCATCCGGTGATAAGCTACGCGATGTCCAAACACCCCGGTTCTCGTATCGGACTCGCTAGACTTAGCGCTTTCGCGTTGGCCTTGGCAGGTATCCATTCGCGGCTTCGGCAATCGGCCTTAGTCGACGTTACCCAGGACGCTTACGCGGGGACGCCGCGTTTCCTTCGGATCATGACTCGCTATGCCTGCAACCATTGTCCAAAGCCGAGCAGTGCCGCTGCGCAGCATTACGCAAATCCTCGCGGCCATGCTTTGCTTTGCAGTGGTCGATGCCCTCGCAAAATCGGTCAGCCTTAGATACCCCGCTAACGAGATCACGTTCTTCCGGATGATCTTCGGCTTGTTGCCCGCGTTTGCGATGTGCCTGCAAGGCAAACCTTTAAGCGAGCGGCTAAGGACTCTGGATTTTCCTGCGCAGACACTCCGTGCGATTACCTTGCTTTGCGCACTCGGACTGTTCTTCGCGGGGTTGCCTTACGTGCCGTTGAGCGAAGCGGTTGCCATCGTCTATTCGGAGACAATCTTCGTGATCGTGCTGGCGCCCTTGCTTCTCAAGGAAACGCTAAGACGTCGTGATGCCGGTGCGGCTGCGATCGGTTTTATCGGCGTGCTTTTAGTCGTGCGTCCAAGCAGCGACCAGACAAGCTGGCTCGGTCCCGTGTTATTAGTGGCAAGCGCGATTTTCGGGGCATTATCGATTCTGCAAATCAAGCGTATCCGCGCATCGAACGATTCGAGTGTCACCGTGCTTTACTTCACTTTCATTGGTGCGCTCGTCAGCGGGCTTTCGCTCTTTTTCGCGTGGCAAACGCCGACGCTGGATTTCGTGGCCGTCATGGGTTTGCTCGGCATACTGGCCGGCACGGGGCAATTGCTGTTGACCATGGCGTTTCGACAAGCCGATGCGAGCGCGCTCGCGCCGTATAACTACACCAGCATTGTCTGGGCAGCGATCTTTGGTTATGTGGTCTGGGGTGAGACAGTCGGCACGCTGTCGCTGATCGGCATTTTGCTGATTGTCGGCAGCTCAATCCTCGTTGCGATCAGGAGCAAGCAAGCGGACGGCCCGCTGGTTTAAGCAAGCGAGCCCGAGGCCGTCTTAGTCAATCGACAACCTCAACGCAAACGCTAGCAAGGCAATTGAGAACGTCCAGCGTTGCACGACCTGAGCGCGCGGATGACTGCGCAGCCAGCGCGACAGTCGCACCGCTGAACAGGCGAGCGTCACGTCGAACAGCGCGCCGATAACAACCAGGACCACACCCAACTCAAGCACTTGCGACCAGACCGCGCCCGCGTCGGGATGCACGAATTGCGGCAGCAGAACCGAACAGAACAGCAGCGCTTTCGGATTGAGCAGATTGCCCAAGACGCCCTTCGATAAGGCTGCGCGCAAGGTTGGGCGCGTCTTCGATGTCATGTTGTTGGCGTCGAGACCGAACGCCGGCGAGCGAAAAATCTGGATCGCCAGGTAGGCGAGATACAGCGCTCCGGCAATACGTACGCCGTCATAAAGCCACGGCGCGCTGCGCAGCAATGCCGCGACGCCAAGCGCCGACAACGTCACATGCAGACTGCGGGCAATCGCCAGACCGGCAGCGGTCGAGAGCCCGTGCTTCAGGCCATGCGATGAACTGCTCTGCAGGACCAGCGCCATGTCCGGCCCGGGGAGCGCATACACGACCGCGAGGGCTCCGATAAAGACGAGCAGCAATTGCAGTGAGACCATGATCCAACCTCCATTTCGAAGGCTTGATATTGAGGCCAGTCGATGAGCGTTTTCTGGCGTAGTTGTGTCTGTTTTAAACCCTGGTTAGGGGAAAACGCCAAGCTCCCAGTCTTAATGTCAGACCGTCTCTGTCACTTGCGGAATAGCCGCGGTACTTCTATAAACCGGCAAGCCGAGTTCTTCTGCGAGGCGGACATCGGCATCGGCACCTTGAGACGCGCCGTCGATTCGATACACCGCGTGGCACTGCCTGATCAGGCGATTCGCTACCGGGTACAAGAACGTTTCGCTGATCGGATCGCCCACCGTTTTGGAACCCGCCGCAGCCGCCAGCGGAAGCGCGACCCACTCGCCGATCATCGGCATGTGTCCGAGCCGGTAGACCTGCAATGCAGCCTCTTCCAGCCGATGAAGATTGCCGGCAATCAACGCGGCATTCCCGTTGGTACCGCTGCGATACGGTCCCGCAATGAGTATCAGTTGAGGCTTCACGGCGCACTCCTTTCAAGCACAGCGTTCAACGCGGCGAACTGCAGCAGCATGATGGTTTTCGCATCGACAATCTCGCCACGACGCATCGCATCCAAGGCATCGTCCAGCGTCAGTTCGATTACTTCAAGATCTTCGCCCTCCGCCTCCACACCGCCGCCGTGTCCCATGCGCGTCGAAGCGTCGTACTCGGCGATGAAGAAATGCAGCTTCTCCGTGACCGACCCGGGGCTCATATACGCCTCAAAAACCTTCTGCACGTTGTCCACCCGATACCCCGTTTCCTCTTCCGCTTCAGCGCGGATCCGCTCCTCCGGTGAAGCGTGATCGAGCAGTCCGGCAGCTGCCTCGATCATCATGCCGTCGTGGCCATTAACGAACGCGGGCAACCTGAACTGCCGGGTCAGCACGACGGTTCGCCGGTCGCGGTTGAACAGCAGGATCGTCGCCCCGTTACCCCGGTCGTAGGTCTCACGGCTCTGACGCTGCCACGTCCCGTCGCGGCGCTGGAAGTCGAACGTCGTCTTCTTCAGCACGTACCAGTCGTTGGATAGAACGGTCGTATCGATAATCCGAACCCTGTCTTTTGTAGCCACCATCTCGTCAGCTCCACATCGCGCAAAAGGAGTAGTCATGGTATCGTGCAGATTCGTGCAATATCAAGATATTTCGTGCAAACGCCATGCTGACCTCTCAACGCAAGAAAGCGATCCTCAAGACCCTGGCGCGCGATGGACAAGTGCTCGCCAAGCAGCTCAGCGAGACGTTCGGGGTATCGGAGGACACGGTGCGGCGCGACCTGCGCGAGTTGGCCGGCGAGGGATTACTGCAACGCGTTCACGGCGGCGCGTTGCCGGCTTCTACGGCCGTGGCGCCATTCGCCGAGCGGCGAGGCCTGGAGTCGACGGCCAAGCGCGCGATTGCCGCAGCGGCGGCGGCCATGATCGAAACGGGGCAGGTGGTGATCATCGATGGCGGCACGACTTCCGCCGAACTTATCCGCCAGATCCCGCACGATTTAGCAGCAACGGTGGTGACGCATAGTCCGAGTGTCGCCGTCGGGCTGGTAGATCACCCGTTGATCGAGGTGATTGTCATCGGGGGACGGCTCTACAAACATTCGATCGTGACGGTCGGCGCCGCCGCTGTTGAAGCGATGTCGCATATCCAGGCCGATATCTATTTCATGGGCGTGACCGGCGTGCATCCGACTGCGGGCTTGAGCACAGGAAATTTCGAGGAAGCGTTCGTGAAGCGCGCGCTTGCCGCTCGCGCGGCGGAAACGGTGGTGCTGGCTTCATCCGATAAGATCAACGCGGCTTCGCAGTATGTGATCGGCGGCATCACGCTGGCTCAGACGATCATTGTCGAGCGGGAAACAGAGCTTGCGCTGACCCAGCCGCTAGAGGACGCGGGCGTTACGATCGTGCGGGCTTGATCGGGAGGTCAGCGACGGGAGGTCTGCTCGGTCATTCCTGGAACGACTCGCCGTCCTGTACGCTTTCATGGCGAAGTCCATACCGCTAGAACTGCCCGCTTGCGAGCATGGCGTCCAGGCATGCTTGCGGGCCGCCCACGACAATACGGGCGGTACACGCCAGCATCAGATTCATGTTCAAGCCGAAGTCCTCGACCAGGAAGCCGTTCGCGCAATACGCAGCGGATTCGTCCGTCTTCACCGATACACGCTCGAGCAGCGATCGGTCGTCATCGATATACGCCCATATCGGCTTGCCGAGCGCAGCGGCAAAGCCGACTTCGAACGCCGTTCCGCTGTCCGGTTCGCCGGCTCCGCGAAAGTCGTTCAGGTTGGCGAGGACAACATCGGCTGAACGAATGGCGTCCATGTTCGCGCGGCAGATCCACTGTGCTTTGGCGCGCGGCTCGAGTTCGTCGGGAACCTGTTTATCCAGCGGATAGAGACCGATCATGCCGCGGGCCTGGCAGAGCGCCTTCAGATGCTGGCCGTGACTGAGCGCATCGCTGCGAAAGACATCGAAGCCCGCGAGATAGACACGCGGAGTGGCCGCAGCGCGCTCGATGGGTAGAGGGGAGGGTGCAAAATGCCCTTCGCGCACTTTGCGTCGAACCCGGTTCAATTGCTTATGAACCGATGCCACCAGTTTGCCGGTACGCGTCGCAATTTCCTCGACGCTCAAGCCCTGGTCGACTAGTTCGATTAAAGTCAGTTGCTTCTTGGTTGGGCCGCGCATTGCTCTCCTCAATTAACGCTTCCGGCAGACATTCCCCGACGGGATCCCCGTAGGGTACCGGCAGGGGCGTAAGTAGAATAGCGAACGCGGGTCAAGTCAAGAACCCCGATGTGCGTGCCCAAAACATAGGATACGACAGTACCGGGAAAATCTGCGACCTCGACGCAATCCGCTCTCGGCTAACGCCCTTTGGCGGGATAGCGAGATCGAGTGTCGAGATTCATTAGTTTGCGTTGGTCATGTCGCTAGAGTCGGGCTTCCCAGGCGTGCTGCTCCGCTGATTTTGAATCCGCGGTTCACTTGACTCTGGGCTATCCGGAGTTCGCTTCATTTAACTTTGAATTTTCCTGCGGCGTGCGGGGGCGGGATGGTGCTCGAATGGCTGATGCGTGGAGTGTCAACCCATCCGTGAATGAACGTCTCTCATCGACCCATTTCAGCTCGTCGCGACCGAATTATGGATGTCCGTTCACGGAGTCGGAGTGAACGCTCGCAAACACATGGCAAAGGCGATTGTCCGACATAGCGCGGGTGTTCCGTCTGAGCTTTAGCGGGGCAGTTCAGGTGAGTAGGCTGTGAAAAAAATTGCGGCCATCATTGATTTAGCGGTCCAACGGGGCGCTTCGTTGGGTGGACTTGCCCCTGCGTGACCAGACATCCGGCCACGCTTAGATTGATGAATTTGCTCGCTGGCGAGACTCGCGCGGTGAGCAGTATTTCAAAGCGCTGTGCGAATGCGACTCGTTGGCCATCCTGTTGCTCCGCGGACTTCTGACCGGCGTCGTGGCGGCCTTCAGACCGACTTTCTGCGAGAACGTCAGCGTCTCGTCGGCAATGTGGCAGAAATCGTTGTCGCTGAGCCACTCGATTTCTGCTGTCGGCCTTTAGCTCGCCATCGAGACGGTTTTCCACCGCCTGAAGCACCATGTCCCTGGTGTGGCCTCCCGTCGACGCAGCCAACTGATGGCTTCCCGGTCGCAGCAGTCCAGCGCAAAGATGACAGGCAACGGTGCACCATTGTCCGCAACCGAATTCAAAGCCGTCCGATCACCAACACGCATTGCTCCGGTTTACCGCGACCTTGCCGTCATGCCGGCGCATTGACGCGGCATGGCGAGGCAGGCGTTCGAGCAGCAGACCTCGGGTCTGCACGACCCGATAAACCCATTTTGCAGGAACGCGCTGCTGCCCTTGTGCGTCCCCGCTTCGCCGCAGAAGGGCCCACGCATGCCGATAGCCGTAAGCACGCTACCTCGCCAGCACGGGCAGTTGGAGGTAGGACGCGTGGTTACCGCCGGTGTGAATGACATGGCTTCCGCTGTTAGCTGGGGCGTACTCGCGGATCCCAGGCATCATCGTGCCCAGGAGGCTTCGGCCGCTTATGACGAGGCGCAACTGTTCGCCGGGGTAAAACGCAAGTCCGATCGGGAGCAAGTCGACCTCGAGATCGACGATTTCTCCCGCTGAGAGCTTCTCGATCCGGTCAAAGCTGTGGGCGGGTACTGCATCCGTCGCCAGCGCCTCGTCCAGACGTCGCAGTGAGGCGCGCAGGCGTCCGTCGGAACCTTTGTAGCGGAGAATCGAGGCACCGCGTTCGGTAATGTCGTGCGCGAGTGCGCCCTGATTGGGCACGGTGAATTGCTGCAGGGGGGTGCCGTAGACGTCGAGCTTCTGGACGAGGATGAACAGGTCCATGTCGTCGGATCCCCGCGCCTCGACCCAGAGGTGTGCCTTCGGGTAGCCGACAAGCGTAGTCTCGTGCTCGAATCGCATGACGAAGGACACGAGGTCGGGGTTGGATCCGACCTCGTAGGCGGCCGTGGCCTCCTCCGTTGGCGCGAGCGTGCCTAACATGCGCGACCGGCCGTCCAGGTAATACTTCGTCGACGCGACGTCCTTTGGAGGGAACTCGTCGGCTGCGATGGCGACCCGGTCGCCGCCTTGCAGGTCAAGCACTGCGTAGCGGACTCGAGGCGTTTGCTCCCATCCGTTGTCCTCATCCTTCAGGAAATGATCGAAGAACCGACGCAGGTCATCCGTGTTCGCCTCGTCGTAGTAGTCGGGCCATTCCTGGGTGTTGTGGATTCGCAGCCACTTCTGACTGGAGGCTATTCGGCGCCACGCGCGGAACGTCCCCGCAGTGTGCAGGGTGTTCGAGTAGCTGGCCACGACGTACGCCGGCACCGTAATACGCTCGAAGCGAGGGATCTTGTTCTTCCACAGCTCGTTCACGAGTGGATAGCGTTCGGCCTCGGTGAGGATGTCCTCTTTCTTGCCGTTGCCCCAGAAACTGTTGTCCTGGAGTTGCCTTGCGAAGCCAGTATCGGGCATGCCGCCGCGCATCACCAGGTCGCGATAAACGTCGCTGACGCCCTCCCACGGGTTGATCGCGGCCAGGTGCGGAGGTTGTTCTGCCGCGGTGAACCACTGCGAGACCGCGAGGTAGGAAGTGCCGCTCATCGCGACCTTGCCGTTGCACCACGTCTGCTCGGCCAGCCACTCAATGAGATCGTGGCAGTCCCGACCCTCCTGGCGATCCCACAGGACGCTATCGCCTTCGCAATTGGCCACCCCGCGGATGTCGGGATTGCAGATCGCGTAACCATGCGCGCACCAGTAAGCGGGATCCGGACCCTCGAACTTCTCCAGGCCCGACACGATCCTGTTGTCCAGTCCGACCATGCCGAATATCCCCATCACGCTCGGCGAAGTTCCCTGGCCCTTGCCGTAGGGACTCCATGCCACGATGACGGGAACCTTCTGTGTTGCGGCCGGACGAAAAACATCGACATAGATCGTCACGCCGTCACGCAATGTGACCGCCACGTCCTTTTCGAACACGACGTCAACCGGCAGCGAACGGAACGGCGGCGCGATCTGAGAACCGGCCTTCAGGACGCGGGTGCCAGGCGCGAAGCCGCTCAAAATCCCATACCTTGCACCCGGTTCCAGCGGCTGGGACGGCACGAATACCATTTGGTTGTCGCTCAAGATGCATAGCTCCGTTCTTTAATGCGCGCATTGATGTTTTGCCTTGGCGCGCGTAGGTTCGCTTTTCGTTTCAGTATGGGCCGGTCTATATCAACGGCAAACTGGCCAGGCTCAAGAAATTCAGCGATTCATATTTTGAGGCCTGGCGCCCAGGAATTACCGTATCCCTGTCAGTCAACCCGGATATGTCGTTGAGTGTTAGCTATACCGGAATGAAACGGGCTCGCGGGATCTGTAGCACTGCATCTTTCCGCAAGTCACGGCCGCCCCAGTCGGGCCGGGCACGCACTTCGCGTCCGGCATAGTTGCCTAGAATTTTGGTCCTGAGTTTGTATCGACCTTGGTGCAGGCGCCGTCGAAATCCTCGAACCCACTAGCTACGGTCAGTTGCCCCGTCATTCGATCAATCCGGACTTTAGCCCTGTTGACCGTATTCAGTTTGAGCGTTCCGGTGATCTCCCTCTCCCCGACAAAGACATCATTGAGCGTGAACCATCCGTCACGCGCGCTGTTGATCCCCGGCATGATCTCGTGCGGCAACCGCATCCTCACGCTATTGCCTGCGATTTCGACGTTCACCGCACCATTGAAAGGTCGACGCCCCGTGGTTGAGCTATTCGTGCTCTTGTTATAGCTGTGCGTCTTGTTGTCGTATTCCATGCCGTTCGATACCTGCGATTCAAGCACCGATCCGGACCCTTGGCACAGCAGTGCTGTGGTGCTCTGGGCGCAGGCAACAGTGGCTCCGCCGAACACCCAGGCGATCACGACAACAATCGATCGTACTACCGTCATTGGATTCTCCTGTAAGTGGTATTTCCACTATTCTGACTCAGTGCCTGAATCGGATGGGTAACTTGCAAGACTACATGGTTTTGTAGATGGTTTCTGCTGACACAGCGGCAATAGGTGTGTAGCCGAAGGCAAACTGCGGGGAGTACACGCCATTTTTCAATATTTCGAGCGGCCGTTAGCTGGAGGTCCAGGGTCGTTCGGTTGCATTAGCCGAGTGTCCCTTGTTGGCCGATGCTAGTCGTACACCTCTAGTCACCAACCTTCGACTTGAACCCGCTCAATACGTGAAGTACGTCGAACGTCTCGCACACGAGAGGCATCGATTCATCCACTACTCGTCCGATCCGAAGACACTCGTCAGAGAAGAAACGCCAATGCTGCACCTGCCAATTCGCTAGGGAAAGATCCCCTTCGCCTTCACTAGCCGCAAATTCGGCGGATACGCGCGCATACGGAACGATCTCTACAGTCACCGTTCGCCGAACTAGCGTGGGTCGACTATCCCAATCGAGAACAATCTCGATGTCTCCGGCTTTTGGCAAAGCGTCGCCCTCGAATTCCCAAGACCACAGCAGACTGCAGG
>NZ_LMUF01000047.1:154555-158033 GCF_009766085.1 Burkholderia sp. S171
CTTCGGAATCGCCAAAACTGCCGATCCGAACGTCGCCATCTGGCAGGTAGATACCATGTTCGTGCAATTCATCGACAAGCTGCTTGATGATCAAGTTCATACCTTCACATTTCAAGTCGCGATGCCAAAACTGAGAAATTGCGGCGATTGTCCCGCTGGAACTGGGGTACTGGCTAGTGATTGTCGATGATTCACGGCATCCTGGCGAACGACCGAAAGTGGCCGGGATGCGCCTAACCAGTCAGCGAAGGTCAATGGACAACTTCCTTTCAGGTCGTTACAGGAGCTTCGACGGGGCCGTACAACGCGTGGGGATGTTGTGTCACAGTTGCCCAGTACTTGTCGCCGTATGACCAATGCCACGTCGTCAATGCACACGAGTTCGACATCGACGTCGGGATAAACATTCCTGAAATCACATATCAGGGTCGAGAGATGTGGAGGCTTTTCCGCCATCGATGACGTTACGTGCAACGTACCTTTGGGCTCGCCATCTGACGCCGGAATCGTTGACTCCAACTCGTCCAAGTTCTCCAACCAGCTTCGGCAACTCTCAAGATACCTCCGGCCGCAGGCCGTCAACTGGATTGATCGGGTCGTGCGATTCAACAATTTGACGCCGAGGTGGGATTCGAGCATTTCCATGCTCCTCGTGACCATTGGTGCGCTTAGATCAAATTCGGTTGCAGCTTTGCGAAAACTTCCGAGCTCTGTTACCCGCACGAACAAACGCATGCCTCGAACTAAATCCATTGTCGGCGCCTAATTGAAGCAACCGCATTGACAGGAAGTCCACTTTGTTTCAATCGCAGAGCCTGATATTCATCATCTGATGCAACAGCCCAGATAAAAATGCTACGCGATGAGGCGATGTTAAACGCGTTAATTCCACGGTCAAGAGACGTACCCGTTAGCGTTTTTCGGATTAATATCAGAAACGCGAAGCCAGCACAATCAACCTACGTCGCGGCCGCCTGCACAACTACGGACGGCCAGAGCTCCCAAACGGTTTGCCGCAGTGAGACACTCGTGATATTCGCAGTTTCTCTTATTCCTGTCGCAGCACCGGTGGCGGTGTCCATGTCCCGTCGAGAATCGCAGGCCCCGGCCAATAGGCTCGAATGTACAAAGAAAACACGTCCTTCGGCGCGGGCACCCAGTTGGTCTCCTTTTCGGCTCCTGGGGATTCGTTTTGGAAGTACAACGTAAGCGAACCGTCGGCGTTGTACTTGAGCGATTTGCTTTTCGTCCCAAGCGAGAACCGGTTCAGCTTGTTCGCCTCGAAAAGATGCTCCTTGTTATAGACGGTAAGTGACCAAAATCCCTTGACCGGTGGCAGTTGGCCCTTCGGGAAGGTGACCGTATATCTGTTCGTCCCATCCAGACGATGGCCGGTTGAATCGAAGTCCGTATAAATGTATCGGGTTTCTTCCGGCCCGTTGTCGTACATATTCGACTTCGCTGTTGCTGCTCGCGAGAGGTAATCAGTGCCCCAGCGGGCACCGTTAGGAGGCGATGTCCAACCGTTGCCGACCGGGCGACCGTTGTTCCTGAAGTCGAATAGCGGTTTGATCAGATCAGATTCCGCTGCTACGGCGGATTCCACCAAGGTTGCCTTGATTTGCGGATCTTTGGCCGCGGCATCCAGCACCGAGCGCATCATGCCGTAAAGGGCTTCCTCTCCCGGCTGCGGCGGCACCATTGCCATGACGAGCGGCAGTTCGTCGAAGTACTTCTCGGGAATCACCCATTTGACCTCGCCATTGCCGTCTGTGGCAGGCGGCGGAAAAGACGGTGTGCTCTTCCAGTCCGTGGTCTTCATTTTCCCGGTGTATTCGCTTAACGGATAGACCATGACCTGATTTAACAGGGGTTGGATGGCGGCCTTGTCTTCAGGCGTATCGTCCTGAAAAATGCGGGGAAAAACTGCCGCTAGATTGGTGGACGAGCGATGCACCTCCGTTATTCCAGGAGGGATCTTGCCCTTCCAGCTCGGTCCGACAAGTAGATGGAAACCGGGCCTGGTGCGATATTGAGTGCCGATGTGGCCGAACGAATCCGTGCGGGCATCGGAAAGCTGATAGGTGTAAAAACGCTTGCCGAAATCAGGTACTTGAATCACAACCGGGGACGTGTCGAGCGTCATATACCCGGCGCCATAAACGGTGTCCTGGTTCGGGCACGTCACGAAGTTTTCGGCTGAATCGATATAGTCTGTCAGCATCGACACGTGGTTGTGTGGCGAACCGGGAATGACGCCGCCGATCCTGCCGGGTTCGGGTAGATCTTTCACCGCAAGCGACCGGTTGAAATTGTTCACCAACGGCCAGCCCCACAGGTAGGCCAACCGCCCAACCAGCGCCACGTATTCCTTCGTCATGACGGTGCCGGCCGGCGTGCCGGGAACGTCGGAGGCCGCCCGCGGCGACGCCGCTTGAGCCTGTGCCGACGCCACGACGCCGGACATCAGGGCTAACGCTATGACGATAATTTTCGATTTCACGTGTGACCTGTCGGAAAGTAGAGTCGCATGTCCAGTTCGGGAATATCGGCGACATTCAAGCGACCAATACCAGATTTCGATTCCATATTCAGCAGGCCATTTATTTTCTTTTACGCCTGGAAGTGGAGCGCTTATCAATACGTGGACGTGCAATCAGATCATTTCTCGAATCGAAACCGAAGGCGACGCTCATTACGTTTTTCTAAACATTGCGTGCGAACAAAGCGTAAAGAGAATGCGAGCTCGTGGCGCCTACGTTTTCTGCCCCGCAGTGTCCGTCGATCGGCGGACAACGGACATTTCCGACAATACTACGACTGGCAGAAATTGGCCGACTCTTGCCCGATGCCGTTACTCATCGTTTCATGTAGCGGCGATACCACTGACAACGATTTCAGCCAAGGGCCGATTCGACCAGCCACTGTCGTGCGATCTCCGTGCACATTGATGGCCGCTTCAGCGTTGGGAAATGGCCACATCCTTCGAGTGAGGCAAAGCGTGCGTGGAGGGGACCCGAAGCGGACAGGCTGGTGAGACCCGCTGCAAACTAACCAGAGCATTGTCGATTTCCGATCATCACATTCGTCGTTAGTGAACCCTATTCAAAGGATTTCCCATGAAATACCTCGGCCTGGCCTACTTCTCCCCCGAAAAATTCGCCGCGATGGCGCCAGACGAAATCAAGGAATTGGTGAGCCAGTGCCCGGCATTGGACGAGAAGATGCGCGCTACCGGCAAGGTTCTGATTTCCGCCTCCCTTGGCGATCTGGAGAAGTGGAGGACGCTTCGCCCGCGCACTGGAGAGACGCGCATCACCGATGGGCCTTACACCGAGTCGAAGGAAGTCGTGGGCGGCCTGTTCATTATCGAGGCGGACAGCCTTGACGAGGCGTTGCGCATCGCGTCCATGCACCCGGCTGCCACACTGGGCGAAGAAGGCGGATGGGCCGTCGAGCTTATCCCCTTGGACTTCTA
>NZ_LMUF01000047.1:158043-199596 GCF_009766085.1 Burkholderia sp. S171
GCGATGAGGCTTTGGAAGCCTGTCTCAGAAGGCGTTGGCATTCCTTTTACCGCCGACACCTTCACTGCGTCGGAGTCATCGCGGCGATGGTCGCTCCTGGCCGGGTACTGCCTCATGCGATTGGCACACCTGCTTGAGCCCTGCACGGCTGCGGTCGGCAGCACGCGACCCACAACGGTCGGTCGCACGTCCCGTAAGCGGTCTTGAGCAGCCTTCGCATCGCGGTCTCCCCGCACTTCCAATTGACGCTATATTTTCGTGCTTTCACTAAGACGGCGCCTCGCTGTCACCACACCACAAGTCAGATCAGGGAGCACAGACATGTCTTCAGAGCCGCCAAATGGCTTGCCGCGCTATCGTATTCTTACTGGAAAGGATGACGCTGCTTTCTGCTATAGGGTTTCGGAAGCGCTGGCGCTTGGGTACCAACTTTATGGCTCACCCGCGGCAACATTTAATGGAGACTACGTGGTCGTTGCACAAGCGATCCTTTGGGGAGTGAGGTCTACGTCCGAGGACATCTGATTAATTACGAACGATGTTGCCGATAATTGTCGTGAATCTGCACGCCGGAGCCGATGGGCCGATTTTGGCCGCATGCCGGCAATCGAAGAAACGCTTGGAAATCGTGGCAAATCCTGAAAAGTAATTCCCGAGATCGGCCAACGCGGGGAATTCGCTCAAAACTTTGAAGTCACTTATCGCGCTAAAGGCAGGTACACCGACGGTAGATTCCCCGACGGCGAAACGAATTCATAGCTCACGCCTTGCCATCTGAAAAGCGATATTCCAAGCCCGATTGAAGTAAAGAACGTGGCTGCAGCCACCACGCATAGAGCCTTCGTTCCTCGACTCATAGAAGTCTCCTTCATCCGTTCAGTGTCGAGTCACTTGTAAATCGCTTCCAGCTTAATGACTCTGGAAACTTATTGTCGACAATTTAAGCGCCAATGTCGAAGGGCCACCCTTGGCCGGTTTAAGCCTGATGCAATGAATCGGTTTCACTAGCCTGAGCTGAATAGGACATGAAGTACCGCTCTTCGCTTGAATGATCTATGCGGAATCCGTTCCCGGAAACTGTCGCAGGGTTATTTTTGCTGACCCCCGAAAGCACCGCATGGTTCAAATCAGATTAAATAAACGTTCATATCGTCGCCAAAACATCGCGCTTATTACGCGACGACGACGGCAGTTGTGTATAACGCGAATGCCTTAAGCCGGCGAGCAGTTTAATCCGATGCAGGCCTCAAGCTGTTCGAGCCGGTCGTTGATTCGCCGCATACGAGATTGCTGTGCGGGCACAAGCGCACTGGATGCGACCAAATCAATCCGGTTACGCCAGTAGGACAAGGGGATTCGGTCATCACCGGAAATTCTTCGGATTACCTGCTCCAGGTGAAGAATATCCCTTTCAATTTGCCAATGATTCATTAAGCACTCCAAGCTAAATGTTATTTTTACTTTTTATGGGTCGAGTTCGAGGCAATGCGCGGCACGTGCCGCCAGAGAAGGGCAGCACAGGTCCTGAAGGCAAAGCGTTATACACAACCCGTTAGAAGTGGATAATTTACGTCCGTCTATTTTTAAGCTTGCCCCGCGAATTTCCGTGGGCTACGGTCAGATTCGCTTTGTTTCCGTGGCTTCCGGTATCACCGCTCAAAGCCAGGAAAAATTCTTCATCACACTATTGGCATAGACGCCATTCTTCCCCGGCGGCGCTACGCTATAGTGGGCCTCACGCCAAAGCGTTAAGCCGAGAGATAATTGATGATGCAGAAGAAAATTACTTGATCGTTTGCCCCTCGTCTATCCGAAATTAGTCACGCATGGAAATTTACGCATGGATACACCGGAGCGATCAGTGATTGGGGGTACCCAAGCCAACGCGACTGCTCAACACGCGTCGGACGAGCACGCGGCGGAGGTCGATGGCGGGCTCTCATGGCTGGACCTTGCGACGACCGATGCAGAGGACGCCGCAGACGTTCAGCGTCGATGGATGCCAACCGAGTATGACCAGGTTGATTGCGGCGCGTTTGCCGGACGGTTTCAGCAACTGAGTTTTCAAGACACACTCGTGGCCGCTGAACGCCAGAATCGCACCGTGCTGAAGCGGCTACATTTCCCGCCCGATTACTGCTCGGTGAGCTTCGTCCGTTCGGTTTCAGGTCGGGCACGATGCGACCTCGAAGCTATTTCCCAAGGGACGGTCGCCTACCTGCCGGCAAACAACGAGTACGAAGTGCTTTTACCGCCAAGCGAGATCGCCTATTTTCGGATCCGCCAGGACCGATTTTTACAAGCAGCCGACACCTTGGGTTACGGCTTGCCGGGAGACGGGTTCCAAGCGCTCATGTTCGATAGCATTCATGCCAATGATCTAAATGACATGCTCGAGACCTTGATGTCGATTCGACATTCGCCTGATTCAAGCCAGCCTGAGTCAAGCCAGCCTGAGTCAAGCCAGCCTGAGGCATTGAATCACGAGTACCTGGAAAAGGTCGTGCTGGAGCGCACTCTCGGCATTCTTTCCAACTCGACCGCCAAATCCTTTCAGATGCCGTTGGGTAGTGGGTATCGAATCACCCAAGCGGCGCAAGCATTGATTGAAAGCAGACCCGACGAGCCGTTGACGGTAATGACTTTGTGTCAGGGGCTGGGAGTCAGCCGTGCCTCGCTTCAACGCTGCTTCTTGCAGATTCACGGTGTTGCGCCGCTTGCATACTTGAGAATGCGACGGCTCAATTGCGCGCGGCGTGCCCTGAAGGTGGCGCGCGGTACAAGCGCCACGGTGACGGCCATCGCTATGCACTGGGGGTTCTTTCATTTTGCTAGATTCGCGCAAGATTATTTCCACCAATTTGGCGAACTTCCCTCCGCGACACTCGGCAGGTCGGGCAGGACGAAGTCCGAGCCTGGCCAATCCCGTCTGCAGCGTTAATCCCGACGGGATCGGTGCGAGACTCCCTGGCCGAACATTCACGGACTATTGACTGCAAACAGGCTACATCCGAGTGTCTTCGCGAGTGTAGTGTCTATCCGTCGTTTCAGATCTGTCATCGAGCGGTGACGCTCCCGGTCCACGCACCGGCAAACCGACGCATTGCATTCGCAAGAGTCGGTTCGACTTCACGAAATCGCGTACCTCGCAAATGGGACTGCGGCGCCTATACAACAGTCGCATCCTTTCAGATTGCGTATTGGAGGCTCGCGCCTCGTCACAACGCACTCGACATCACCGCTCTCCCATGGATTTCATGAAAAGCTCTCGGGCGGCTGGCAGCGGCTATCCCAGCTTAAAACCCTTGCCGGCCCTCCAGCACACGCCAACCATGCCATGCAGTAAGCGCATCCAGATGATAACAACAATGCACTGGAATTATCGCTGGCTTCCCGTCAAATTGAAGACGCAAGCACCGGCTTGTGACTCAGCAGGAAGAATCGACAAGCCTTTTGCCCCGAGATGCAGAGGGCTGTCGATTCCGGCGCAAAGCCACCAATTCGCAGAAAGCGAAACTCAAAAAAAGGGGAGACAGTATGAGGAAGTTGAGCAAGTGGCGTTATGCCTTGCTGCCGGTAGCACTGGCTTGTCAGCAAGCGCATGCGCAATCGAGCGTCACGTTGTACGGCGTTGTCGATGAAAGCGTCCGCTACATGACGAACGCTAACAAAGCGGGTGATTCAAGCGTAGCGCTTGGTGCTGGCGGCCTGACACAAAGCCGCTGGGGCCTGAAGGGTGTCGAGGATCTGGGCGGCGGTTGGTCGACCATCTTCAAGCTCGAAAATCGATTCGATATCAACAACGGTCAAAGCGATCCCACCTTGCCGTATTTCAACGAGGCACAGGTCGGAATACGTTCGAGTACGTATGGCCAGGTCATTATCGGTCGTCAGTACAACGTGATGATTGAAGGCATCACGATTGGCGGATACGGCAGCAATCCATGGGTCCCGTACGACTTCAGTTTCCAGCCCGAAGTGACCATGAGCGGCGGAATCTGGACGAGCAATCAGGTTCAGTACCAGTTTCACGCCCATGACCTCATGGTCTCGGCGGGCTATGCGTTTGGGGGTGTTGCCGGTCACACGTCGTATGGCAGCGAGATCGGCTTGGCGGCCGCCTATGCGCCAGCGGGCGGTCCGGTCTCGCTGGGTGGCGCCTATAAGGAATCGAAAGACTCAGTCAACGGCGCCGATTCGAAGTCATGGACCTTCGGAGGATCGTACACATGGGACAAGACGCGATTTGCGCTGGGGTACATCGTTGACCAGAACGCCGCCGGTTTCTCCAATTTCGCTAATGGGCCGTTCACGGCAGCCGCGCTGACGGCCCTCAAGTACACCGACTTTTCGAAGCGTCGCATGATCATGGGCGGCGTTACGCAACAGGTGGGTGCTGCGTGGCACTTCGCGGCGAACGTTTGGCGTACCTTGCAGGATGGCAAGACGGAATCGAAGGATGGGTCTGCGTGGCAGTATCAGCTAGTGGGTGACTACAACTTGTCCAAGCGTACTGACGTCTACGTTGAAGCAGATTACTCGCAATACCGGGGAGACCTGATTGGCGCGCAATTGCAAGGTGTCAACGGCATCGGGCTGGCTCAGAGGGGTACGCAAGTGGGCGCGATGGCAGGCTTGCGTCATCAGTTCTAAAGTTACTGCGGCGGCCTCCGGATCAAAAACTGCGGCGCTCGGTTAAATGCCGGGCGCCGCAGATTTTTTATCCAAGCATTTCGAAAACAACGCGCTTGGAATTGAAACCGCTTTCAACCGATGGGCGATTGTTGCAAGCGCTGATGCGAACGTCGCGGATCGAGTAGCAAGAATCCTGCTGCGCCCACTACGAGCAACAGCACGCCCGTAGCGATAAAGCCCAACTCATACCCTCGATTGTTCGCCACTGCGCCGAGCACCTTGCCCATTGCAGCAGGCGCAACCAAACCCGCCAACGTTGCAATTGAATTTGTGATTGCCAGCATCGCGCCGCGCCGCGAGTCCGGCGTGACTTCAGCCACCAGCAGCGGGCCGAACGTGAACGCCTGGAGAGCCAGCGCGCTCGCCAGTGCCATCAGCGCTACCTTCGCAAACGGCGGGGCATCGACATAAAGCATGCAGTAGGCCAATCCGCTCACGACGCACGCGCTGCTGACCAGTGCGCCACGCGCCAGCCGCGACGATACCCCGCGAGCAAGCATTCGATGCGACAGCATGGCCAGCCCGAGCCCGATGGGGATTTGCGCCGCCACTTGCAGCGCGAAGAGCCAGCCGGCCTCGGTAGCACTGAACCCAAGCGCTACCCGGAAGTAACTAGGTACCCAGGTCACGCCAATCGCGATCACTGAATATCCGACAAGCCCCTGCAACAGCACGCCGATCACGGTCCGGTCGGTGAGAAGGCGCCCATAACTCACACTCGAGCGGACCGGAGCCCAACCGGCGCGCAGCGCACTCCCGAGCGGTTGGTTGCGATGCGCGTCGCCGCTTTTCCCCACGCCAAGCCAAAGGATCGTCCACATGACGCCGACCACGCCCAGCGATAGAAAAGCCGCGTGCCAGTACCAGCGTTGAGCAATGAAGGTGAGCACCGGCCCCGCCAGGATGATGCCGGTCGTCGCGCCTTGCTGGACGATGGTAGTCGGCAGCGCGCGTTCATGATCCTCGAACCAGGTGTACACCACGTGCAGGGCGAGCGGCGACGCCGGCCCTTCTCCCGCGCCGAGCAGGATGCGGCAGGCCAGCAGCACGGCGAAGCTAGTCGGCCACGCAAGGGGCAACTGCGCGACCGCCCACACGAGCGCAAGGCCCGCCATCAACCATTTCACGTTGAGCCGGTCGGCAACCAGCCCGACACCGATTCCCGATAACGCGAAAAGCAGGAAAAACGCGCTTCCGACGATTCCAAACTGCGCATGCGTCAGTTGCAGGTCGCGCATGAGTGGTAGCGCAACGAGCCCGAGCACGGCCTTATCGGCGAAATTGATTGCCATGAAAAGAAACAGCGACGCCACGATCACCCAGCGCCGACGGCTAGCTGTTGCCATGGGTGCAGAGCGGTCCAGCACGAATCCGGAATCTTTTGCTTCTAACATCGAATGCTCCTGAGAATGCCCTGGCAATAAGGTCGGCGAACCCGACCCCGACGCGTTACCGATGGCGATGGCAGCACATGGACACGGCGGTGGACGAGGCGGGTTTTGGAGCGGTGCGCGGAGTAAGGTTTTCAATAACGTCTCCCGTGTGCGGCGCGAGTATTGAACCTATCGAGTCGGTCCGGGCCGCAGGTTTGCGCCCATTTGAGGTGGTATAACGCAATAGTTCAAGTGCAATATCTTTATCGGAACGTTGCAGACAATGCATGAAATCAATTCGCGCCGGCTCTCCCATGTGGTTGCGCTAGCTGAGGAAGGAAGTTTTGCCCGCGCGGCCGGCAGGGTCCATTTGAGCCAGCCCGCGCTGAGCCGCAGCATCCAGGCGCTTGAGGACGAACTGGGCATGAAGCTCTTCGATCGCGCCGCGCGCGGCGTTGCGCTAACGGCTGCCGGCCGTCTCCTGGTCGAGCGAGCACGGCGCGTGCTGTTCGAAACGCGGTGCATGTTCCGCGATGTCGAGTTGCTCAAGGCGCACGAACTTGGTGAGGTGAAAATCGGCCTGGGCCCTTACGCGGCGGTCGTGCTGTTGCCGGACCTGCTGGTCGAATTTTCACGGCGCTTTCCCAAGATCAAGGTGCTGATCGAGTTGAGCGAAGGCGACGAACTCATGCAGAAACTTCGCGCTGAACGTGTCGACTTCGTGGTGACGGACCGGCGCGTTCCGCCCGTCGCGCCAGACTTGGCGCTGCACCGGTTGCCGCGTCATGAAGGCGGCTGGTTTGCGCGGCCGGATCATCCACTGCTGGCGCGCGGTCCGGTGCCGCTTTCCGCGTTGCGGGAGTTTCCGCTCGTTTCCGTGTCGCTGCCTGGCTTCATGAAAGATGCGCTGCATCGCCTGCTCAAATATCGGGCGCACGAGGAAATTCCGTTGCAGGTCGAGTGCAATGACGTCGCTGTGCTCAAGGAGGTCGTGGCCAGAACGGATGCGGTGTTGTTCGCAACCGCCTCGGCGGTCCGGCGCGACCTGGAGACTCAGCGTCTCGTGCGCATTCCGCTCACCCATCCGCCGAAACTGAGCCTTGAGTTTGCACTCGTGTCCCTGGCTGAGCGAACCCATTCGCCTGCCGCCAGTGCGGCGCTGGCGTTGGCTGAGGAAGTCATGGACAGCGCCAATACGGCCGCGCGCGGATTGATGTAGTCGCCATGCGCCATGCTTAGGGCTTTCCCTTGGCCGGGTTGACAAAGAGCGAGTGTTCGCCGAGGATCCGGAATCCCGATTCCGTTTTTGCGCAACACCGCTCATAGAACCTCATGACCCCACCCCAACCACGCAGCCGCGCAGCAGTTGAATCCGCCCTCGCGGTGCCTCGGCAGGCGCGCAGCCAGATCGGGCTGGAAAAAATGCTACAGGCTGGCCGCGAGCTGATTGAGGCGAGCGGCAACCTGGACGACCTGTCCATCACGGATATCGTGGAACGCTCGGGTACCTCTATTGGCGCGTTCTATCGGCGCTTCGACAGCAAGGACATGTTTTTCGATGTAGTGCTCGACCGGGCAATGACCGAAGGCCGCAACCGTATTCGCGACATGGTCGCGAGCGAGCCCGAATGGCGCTCGGGAGACGCACGGAAGGTCGCGGACGCAATCGTCGAGATGTATGTGCAGTCGTTTCGCCGCAACCGCGGGCTGTTCCATGCGTCGCTGTTACGCGTGTCGCGACCGAGAACGACGTGGGACGTCGTCAAGGAAGCGAACCGCGACGTGCTGACGTTGATCGTGCCGCCGCTCGTCGCCGCCATCGTGAAAGAACGCGGTGCACGAAAAGCGGATGCACCGCCGATCGAGTTCGAGGTACAAGCGGCGCTTCAACTGATCCTGGGAATGCTGGTCAACATCGTCCTGAACGATCCCGGCCCGTTGTCGCTGACGAGCCGCCGCCTCACGCCCTGGCTCAAGACACAGTTTTGCCGTTGCCTGATTTTGGGCACTCCCTGATTTTTTCGGCAAAAACGGAATAAGAATTTCGATTCCGTTTCATCCAACCGATTTCCGCGAGGAGACATCCATGACCCCATGCTGCGCCGGCTTATCACGCCAACCTGCTTTTGACGCGCCACACGTTGGCGAACCGCTCGATGTCGCATTCGATGCCGGCGTGAACCTCGCGTTCGCAATCGCGGCGCCGACTGTCCCACCGCGCCTGACGGAACATTCGCAGCGCATGGCTCAGCGCATCTATCGCGTGGCGGAGCGCGTGTACTGCGCTGTGGGCTATGCGATTGCGAACATCATCTTCGTGGTCGGCGATGACGGCATCGTGGTGATCGATACAACCGAGGCGGTATCGGCGGCGAAGCGCATTTATGAGGACTTCTGCGCAATCGATCCGCGCCACGCGCAATTGCCGGTTAAGGCGGTGGTGTATACGCACAACCACACCGACCATACGGGCGGCGTGCGTGCGTTCGTCAATGAGGCGCAACTCGCGACGGGAAGCGTCGAGATCATCGCGCACAGTTCGCTGATGGAAACGGTCAACAACAATGCGAACCTGGTCGCGCCTATCCTTGCCGCGCGCTCGGCGTACAGTTTCGGCACGTTGCTGCCTGCAGGCGCGACCGGCAAGGTCAATGCCGGAATCGGGCCGGTGCTGATTGCCGAAGCGGCGAGCTTCCTGGCGCCCACACGTGTGTTCGACGATACGCTGAACATCGTGCTCGCTGGCGTACGGTTCCAGTTCCACTACGCGCCATCGGAAGCCGATGACGAGATCGTGATGTGGCTGCCCGAGCTTGGCGTCCTGCTGTCGGCCGAGGTGATCCAGGGTGAGTGTCTGGCGAACGTGCATACGTTGCGTGGCACGCGCTATCGCGATCCGGTGCGCTGGTATCGCACGATCGACATGATGCGCGACTTCCATGCCGCGCACATGGTGCCGGCGCACGGCCGTCCAGTCTCGGGCGAAGCAGCCGTGGCGGATGTATTGTCCGTGTATCGCGACGCGATCCAGTTCATCCACGATCAGGCGATCCGCCATATGAATCGCGGTCTCACGCAAGACGAACTCGCCGATGCCATTCCGTCGCTACCATCGCATCTGGCCCAGCATGCGTGGCTTGGCGAGTACTACGGCACGGTCAAGCATTCCGTGCGTCAGGTGTACACCGGACAACTGGGGTGGTTCGATGGAGACCCCGCTTCTCTCGATCCATTGCCACGTGTAGAGCTGGCGCGTCGCACGGTCGACATGATGAACGGCACCGAAGCAGTGCGCGCGGCCGCCCGGGTGGCACTCGGCGACAGTGACTGGCGCTGGGCTGCCGAGCTTGCCACGTTGCTCGTGCGGCTCGATACAACGGATACCGACGCGCGGACGATCAAGGCGGAGGCGTTGCGCGAGTTGGGGTATCGCACCGAGAACACGAATTGGCGCAACTGGTACTTGAGCGCGGCGCGCGAGCTGGAACATGCTTATGACGAACTGCCGTTCGCGGGCGGCGGCGGATTGGCGTCAATGGACGTGATGCGCGCGCAACCGCTTGGCAACGTATTGCAGCGCCTCTGCGTTTGCGTCGATCCCATTCTCTCTGCCAATGTCCACATGATCCTCGTGTTGTGGCTGACGGATCGGGACACCCCGTTCGCGCTGGAATTGCGCAGGGGAGTGCTTCAGGTTCACGAGCGCCCGTGGCCGAATGCTCACCTCCAGCTTGCACTCGATACCTCTACTTTGTACACGATGCTGCGCGATATCGCGGGCCAGGTGCCGGAGATGCTTCAAGAAGGAAGCGTCGTGCTCGAGCGTGGAACCGCTGATCAATTGCGTACGTTTATAGCCTGCTTTGATCGGCCGTCGCGACGCTTGCCCGCGCTTGCAGCACGGTAGACATCGAGGAGAAGCCCAATGAAAAGCACGATGGAAAGAATCTGGCTAAAGGCCTATCCGCCCGGTGTTCCCGCGGATATCGACCCGACGCAATACCGTTCGCTGGCGGACCTGCTTGACGAGAGCTTCGAGGCGTTTGCGCCACGGCATGCGTTTGCCTGCATGGGCAGGACGCTGACGTATGCGGAACTCGACGTGCAGTCGCGAAATCTCGGCGCATGGCTGCAATCGAAGGGCCTCGTCCGGGGTGCGCGAGTCGCGATCATGATGCCGAATGTGCTGCAGTATCCGGTGGCAATGGCGGCTATCGTGCGCGCCGGCTATGTGATCGTGAACGTCAATCCGCTCTATACGCCGCGCGAACTTGAACATCAACTGGTCGACAGCGGAGCCGAGGCAATTATCCTGCTCGAACCATTCGATGCAGTCCTGCAGGCTGTTCAACGCAACACGCGGATATTGCATGTCGTGGTGACATCGATGGGCGTGTCAGGCCCGCTCGCGTCTGACGACCAAACGCCTACCCCTCGCACTACCTTCAGTGAAGCTTTGGAGCAAGGCGCCCGGAGCCCATTCAAGCGTCCCGATCTCAAGCCCGATGACCTGGCTGTTCTGCAATACACCGGCGGCACGACGGGCGTTTCGAAAGGGGCGATGTTGCTGCACAGGAACCTGATCGCCAACGTACTCCAGAGCGAAGCATGGCGCGAACCGTTGATCCGTGACCGTCCTGATACCGATCCGATTGTCACCGTGGTCGCCTTGCCGCTGTATCACATCTTCGGGCTGACGGTATGCGCGTTCCTGACCATGCGGGCCGGCGGCCTCGGTATCCTCATTCCGAATCCGCGCGATATTCCCGGCATGATCAAGGCGCTGCAGGGTTACGCGATCACCTCGTTCCCGGCCGTCAACACGCTCTACAACGCGCTATTGAACGACCCCGGTTTCGCCACGCTCGATCTCTCCAGGCTACTGCTTGCGAACGGTGGCGGCATGGCAATCCAGCAAGGGGTGGCCGCGCGCTGGTTTGAGAGGACGGGCAAGCCGATCATTGAAGGCTATGGACTGTCCGAGACTTCCCCGTGCGCGACCAGCAACCCGTCCAACGGCACTGCGTTTACCGGTGCGGTCGGGGTGCCGCTGCCTTCGACTTTCATCGCGATTCGCGACGACGACGGGCACGACGTCGCCCACGGTGAGCCCGGTGAGATCTGCATTTTCGGACCGCAGGTCATGGCGGGATATTGGAACCGCCCCGATGAAACCGCCAGCGTCATGACGCCGGACGGTTACTTCAAATCGGGCGACATCGGCATCATGGATGAACGAGGATTCGTAAGGATTGTCGATCGCAAAAAGGACATGGTCATTGTGTCCGGCTTCAACGTGTATCCGAACGAGATCGAGGACGTGGTCGCCTCGCATCCTGGCGTGTTCGAGGTCGCGGCAATTGGTGTGCGCGACGAACATTCGGGTGAAGCAGTGAAGCTTTTCATCGTGCGTCGTGACCCGGGTCTTACCGAGGGTGACATCCTGGCGTTTTGCAAGGAACAGCTGACGGGTTACAAGAGACCGAAGGCCGTCGAGTTCTGCGATGAATTGCCCAAGAGCAATGTGGGAAAGATCCTGAGGCGCAAGCTGCGCGAGAGGGAAAACTAGGAGGTGGGGGGTAATCGGCTGAGTTTGCATCAGATCGAACTCAGCCGGAAGCGGACCTTCAAGCACGGGTCAACGAGCGATCTAATCAAAATTAAAAATACGATGGTGAAGGCTGCAGCGCAAAAAAATGCCCGTGGCCTATTCGTCCATCCCTCGCCAGATACAACGGAACTCCCGCAGTTGAATTCGATTCTTTCTCCGTCGATAATTGGCCTCATTCATACAGCGGCCACCCGTACTTCCCGCCGAACGTCGCGATCCGACACGCACAAGCCGCGCTTGTGAAAGTGCTGATACCGCCCGGGATCCGTCCCTGAACCGCGCTCGATCGCGGTTTTCTCACTTTGATGCGGTTCGATTTTATTGTGCAGCGCCTCGCGTCAATCAAGCGAAATGGCGGTGAATAGCGCCCTTTTTACCGGGCCGCGCGCAGTCGAGTCACTTAAGCAAGTATAGAATACCCGCTAGTTCGGCTAAAGCGCTCGGATGCGCGCTCGCGCCGCGACGAGTACATATGACACGGCATTCGCGCATAAAACGAAACGATCCATGGATACGAAAATAGCGCCGTTTAGCTTGCCTCGCTGGCGATTCACGACGTGGTTATGTTATTCCGGCCCCGACGTACCCGACGACATCCGGGTCGCACTGATCGGAAGTCTGTTCGGTACGCTGCCGATTTTCGCCGGCGGTGTCCTTAATACCATCGCTGTTTCCGTTGTGATTGCCCTTCGCGAACCCTCAGCGGCGTTTATTGCCTGGGTGGTGATCGAAGTCGTCCTGTGCAGCACACGCCTGATCTTGTTGGTCGCGGCGCATCGTGCGGCGAAGCGCGGACAGTCGACTTTCACCGATATCTATCTGCTCCTCGGCGTTCTTTGGGGGGCGAGCGTGGGCTACGGGGCGTTTATCAGCATCCTGAGCGCGGACTGGATTGCCGCCACGCTCTCCTGCTTGTCCGCTGCCGCGATGGTGGGGGGCATCTGCTTCCGGAATTTCGGCGCGCCCCGGCTGGTCGGGATCATGATTCTTTTGTCCCTTGGCCCCTGCTGTATTGCAGCGGCAATGTCCAAGGAGCTCATCCTGAGCCTGACGCTGATTCAGATTCCGTTCTACCTTGTCGCGATGAGCATTGCCGCGTTCCGCCTGAATGGACTGCTCGTCTCGACCATGAAAGCGGAACGGGAGAATGATCATCGTGCGCGCCATGACGTGCTGACCAGCTTGCCGAATCGCGCCGGGTTGATTCATGCATCCCAGACCCGATACAAAACGGCATCGGATGGCACCGTCAAAACCGCGGTTCTTTATATCGACCTGGATGGCTTCAAGCCCGTCAACGACCAGTACGGCCACGAGGCGGGCGATCTGCTGCTCGTGATGATCGGCGCCCGTCTCAACGCATTGAAGGGACCGGAGGACATGGTGTTTCGCATTGGCGGTGACGAATTTGTCGTCACGATCAGCGCGATGAACCATGAGGAAGCGGCTGCATTCGCGGATCGCCTGATCAGCGAAATGTCGGCATCGTTTGCGCTGACCGCGCATGTCTCGGTCAATGTGGGCGCGAGTATTGGCGTGGCATTGATTCCCGATCACGGCACCGACGTACTGACGGCGCTCAATGCCGCCGACAAGGCGCTTAACGTCGCGAAGGCGATGGGGAAATCGCGCTGGAGCCTGGCGTCCTAGACGGGGTTTGCCTTCGCCCACGTATTGACTTTAGCGAAGACAAATCGAGCGGGCCGCCCGGGTTATCGCATTGCCCCTAGACAATGGTATTCACCCTGTCGGACCTGCGCTCGCTTTCGCCAACCGGCCTCGATCCGCCGTTCAGCCACGCCATCTCCACGTGCAGGAGTTCCGACAAGCGACGGCAGTCGGCTGCTCGCGGCAGCGTTATCCCCGCTCGCCACAGCGTGACATCCCCCTCCGTGACACCCAGCGATTTCGCCACGCGCCCGGACGAAAGCCCGGAGCGCTTGATGGTCATGTCGAGCCGCGCCGCGAAAGCGCGGCCCACCCGTTGCGTATCGGGGGCATCGCTGATGTGGTGGTCGGAAAGGGAAGGAGCGTTCATGAATGTCGCAAGACCTGATAGACGGTTACGGTGGTCGAACGGGGCACTGTACGCGACGAAAGAGTCGCGTTGGTGACATTACATACCGCTCATAAAAGACGATGTGTCTGCGAACGTACATAAGATGAAAGGCACCGGGAGTGATCGCCGTGCCTACGCTTTTTCAATGACGTTTTGATGGCGACCGCACATTCTGCGGGTGTTTCCGTGCGTTCGCCGTCTCCATGGCACTTCTCATCAACGCGTCTGTCGAACCGGCCGACGACGAGCGCATCGCGCAAAGCATCGCCTCGTCGGACGGACGTTCTGCGCAATCGCCCGGCGGCTATGTCTGCCTCTTTTCAAGAGTAAGGTGAGGGAAACCGGATTTTGCCGGGATAGCGGCTGCTGCCGGTTTTACTACGAGGAGGATGCATGGGAGTGAATTACGGGGTGCTCAAGGGCACCGTGACCGGTCATCTTCGCAATGCCGATGACGACCACTATCAAATCCTGGTCCACGCAGGAACGACGGTTTTCCGGATTGCATCGAACGTGAAGTCGTCGGCGCCGAACGCGCCTTCAACGGTTTTGTTCGAAGAGCTGGATACGTTGCCCGACACGTTGATGAGCGGTCTGGCCGCGTTGACGCCTGGTTTCACCAAGCTGCAGTCTACGCCCGGCGGTCTCGCGATTGACTATGTGCGCAGCGGCCTGGTCGATATCAAGGCAATGACGCCCGTTCCCGCCGACGCGCCCGGCTCGACCAACGACCTGAAAGACAAACTGGAAAGCGCGGTTGTTGCGGCGATGGCCATGGAAGGCTCGATCATTTACGCGTTTGGATCGAGATGGGGTCCTGAAGAAAACGTACCGGACCAGTATTTCAAATTCGTCCCCGGTAATGGCGTTCACGACATCCATATGAACCAGGGGAACGCCGCGCCGTACGAGCAGGATAACGGCGTGTATCAGGACGGGGCGTTGATGATCGCGTATGCGGACAACACGTGGCGCGCATTTTTCTTTGCGTTCCAGTCGCAGACCTTCAATACCGACGACCAGGGCAATCCGATAGCGGGAGGGTGAAGGTGGGTGTGAGCGCGGTATGAGCGCTTCGAAAAGTCATCGTTACCGGATGGCTTTTCGAACTCGGGTTGAGCGTTAAACCTTCTTCAAATAGCAGGCTTTCAGCATAAAGCTGCCAGCGTCCATCTTGCAGTCGACCTCGTGGTCCCCGCCTACCAGCCGGATGCTCTTCACCTTCGAACCGACCTTCAGCGTGATCGACGAGCCCTTCACTTTCAGGTCCTTGATCAGCACTACTGAGTCGCCGTTGGCCAGCACGTTGCCATTGGCGTCCTTCACGACGGCATTCGCGTCGTCATCGGTTGGCGCGGTTTCTGACGCGGACCATTCGTGACCGCAGTCTGCGCAAATGATGCGATCGGCGTCCGCGTAGGTATTCTCCATCGCGCATTGTGGGCAAGCTGGAAGTGGTGACATAGTTCCTTCAAATAATCGTAACAGTCGAGGAGGCGCGAGCGCGCTCCGGCGGCCGGATTATAAGGGGCTTGCTGATTGCGTCGTCTAAATCAAACCAGTGTCATGCACACCTTCTCGCCCGACATACGCGGGGCCGAGATCGCCCATTCCCTGGCACCCCAGCAAGCGTAGCGAAATCAGCATCTCCTCCATCATCAGCGTGAGCACTTCGCTGGCCCCCGCTGCTCCGCGCGAAGCGAGGCCATACAACGGCGCACGCCCGAGCAACACGCCGTGCGCGCCTAGCGCTACGGCCTTCAATGCATCACTGCCGCGCCGTACTCCGCCATCGATAAAAATCTCCGTCTTGCCGCATACCGCTTCCACTATTCCCGGCAGCAGTTCCAACGGCGCGAACGTGCTTCCCAACTGCCGTCCCCCATGATTCGATATCACCACGCCATCCGCGCCATGCTCAACGGCCAGCAGCGCGTCTTCCACACCCATGATGCCCTTGACGATCACCTTGCCGTTCCAGTGCCGGCGTATCCACGCCAGATCCCTCCAGCTCAGCGTCAAGTCCATCTGCCGGCTCAGCATGGCGGCATGACGCGACAAATCCGCATGCTCGCCCACGCTCTTCGCAATGTTCTTCAATTGCGGCGAACCCGCGTGCGCCATCTGCCAGCACCAATGCGGATGCGTCAGGCAATCGACGAGAAGCTTGGGTGACAAACGCAGCGGCAGGCGAAAACCATTGCGCGTGTCGTGATCGCGCTTGCCGTGCACGGGGACATCGACGGTGAGAACCAGCGTTGAATAACCTGCAGCGCTTGCGCGCCGCATCAGGTCTTCGGCAATGCTGCGATCCTGTTGCACATAGAGTTGCATCCATAGATCACCGTGCGGTGCGGCGGCACGCACATCCTCCAGCAGCGACGTCGATGCCGTCGACAAAACGAACGGCAAGTTCGCGCGGCTCGCGGCTTGCGCGAGCAGTTCGTCGGCGCTTGGCCAGAAGAGTCCGTTCAGACCCGTCGGTCCCACGATCAAGGGAGCGGCCGCCTCGCGTCCAAAAAATCGCGTAATGATCGAACAGCGCGATACGTCCGTGAGCACGCGCGGCTTGAACAGCCATTGGCCGTATGCATCGGCATTGCGCCGCAATGCGTCACCGTCTTCGGCGCCGCCATCAAGATAATCAAATGCAAGCCGCGGCAAGCGCCGCCGTGCAGCAATGCGGTATTCAGCGACAGAGGCAAGCATCCAGGCTCCACGAAATTGCAATCGGTCGTAAATGCGAGATTCGATTGCACTACAATTGGGACAATCACAATCCGATACTTTCAAAGCGCCCACCAGCATGTCCAAAAGCACCGTTGGCACGCCCGAAGAGCCGAACGAGACAAAGGCGGCGCGCTCGTCACTGTTCGTTGGATCGACTGAAAAAGCTTTCCAGGTGCTGCATGCCTTCGACGGTCCGAGCCGTCACATGACGCTCGTCGATATCGCTCGCACGTCGGGTCTGGACCGTAGCGCGACCCAGCGCCTCGTTCATACGCTCGAAGCGCTTGGCTACCTTTACCGCGTGCCCGAAACGCGCAACTACGGCCTGACGACGAAGGTGCTGCAGTTCTCGTACAACTATGTTCGGGCTAACGAACTCATCGACAAAGCCTCGCCGTATCTTCTCGATATCAGCCGGCGGCTGGGCGAAACGACCAACCTGCTGGAACTCGACGGCCACGAGATTGTGTTCGTCGCGCGTTTTCCGGGGCAGCATCTGGTGAACATCGACATTGTGGTCGGTGCTCGTTTGCCGGCCATGTTTACTGCTGCGGGCATCGCAATTCTGTCGCGGTTGTCGGACGAGCGTGTGCGTGAAATCCTGGCGCAGACGCGGCTTGACCCGCTTACCCACCACACTGAAACCCACCCCGACAAACTGCTTGAACGTGTCCGCAAGGTAGCGCGGCGAGGTTACGCGGTGATCGAGAACGAGACCGTACTCGGCGATATTTCCGTCGCCGCGCCGGTCACGGATCATGGCGGTATGGCCGTTGCCGCGATCAACATTTCGGTGCCCACGTCGCGGTGGTCGATCGAACGCGTGGAAGCCGAACTCGCGCAGCACGTGCAGGTCGCCGCGACCTCGATTTCGAAAGCGCGGTTGGCGAGTTATAAGCGATGAAAGGGGGCTTTCGTTCGCACTCGCGGTTGGTCGGGGATGTGGGGTGGTGGGCGCGGGCATTGCTGGGTTAGTGGTTGGGGTAGGGTTGGTGCTTTCGGTGTTAGTGGTCGGAGTCTATGCCGGGTTGGTGCTTTCGGCCTTAGCGGTCTGCGAGAGTCGGATTTTCTCTTTATCACTGTTAGCCACTGCGCGTGGCGGCGCGTCATTTCTTTGTCCAAAGCGACAAAGAAACGAAGCAAAGAAAACGCTTCAACCACGCTACCCTAAGTGTCCACAGCGTGCAGTTCCCGTTCATAGGTGCCCCAAAAGCACGGTGCTCGCCAGAGCACCGGATGTGTGAAACCCTCTTTCTCCGAACACGGGTTCTGACACGCTTCGCCACCAGTGATTGAACCTGCCTAGGTGCACCCCGCGCTATCCGCGGACAATCTTCCACCGAATCCGTACGCATGCCGAACCACATCGACAACCTACCTCGAAACGAAACCGCCAGATACGTGAGGCCGTACCGGACGAAAATGTCCATGCAACTCACCCGTCGGCTCATCAGCCGACTCACCAGTTGGCTTACCAACGATTGAAGCAGTAAGTGCATCGGGTTGTGATTAGCGAGGTTGGCCTTGCGAACCGCTGCGCAGAGCACTCAACCAAGCTGCCAAGAAACAAATCATTAAATTCGCGCGGGGCGGTACGAGGTCCTTGGCAATAGTGCTTGCCCGAGAGCACGGGTGGCGAAGCGTGTCTATGTCAGGATTCGCGAGAAGGAGGGTTTCACACATCCTTCGCTCTAGCGAGCACCGTGCTTTTGGGGCACCTATGAAACAAAACTGCACGCTGTGGACACTTAGGGTAGAGCGGTTAAAGCGTTTTCTTTGCTTCGTTTCTTTGTCGCTTTGGACAAAGAAATGACGCGCCGCCACGCGCAGTGGCTAACAGTGATAAAGAGAAAATCCGACTCTTGCAGACCGCTAACACTTAAAGCAGCAACCTGGCATAGACTCCGACCGCTAACCTTAAAACCTCACCCCCAAAACCGCCCGCCCACTAACCCCAAACCCCAAACCGAGTGCGAACGAAAATCCAATTCAATTCCCGCGTTCAAACAAGTCGAGTTGTTTCTCCAACTCCGCACGCAACCTCCCCGACAACCCCGCTTCCGCCTCAACCAGCGGCGCAAGCATCGCTGGCGCATGGACATCGATCAGGTCCATCACGGATTTCATCGGACCCGGATTGGTCTCGGCGAACGCCATGTTCATCAGCGGAATCAGCGAGCGATGCAACATCAAGGCTTCCTGCGTCTTCCCCTCCGAAGCCAACTGATAAATTTTTCGCCACGCAGTCGGCAACAACGTCGCCGTCACCACAATCCCACCCCGAGCACCGGCCGCCACGTGCAACGGGAACAACGTATCCTCACCGCTCAGCACGGCGAACGATTCATCCACCCCCGCGACAGTACGCAGGAAATGCCACATGTCCGTGTTGCACGCCTTCATGCCAATAATCCGCTCATGCTTCGACAACTCGTGCAGCACCTCAGGCGCAACCGCAATCCGCGTGCGGTACGGGATTTCATAGATCAAAATCGGCAACGGCGATTCATCGGCGTAACGCATGAAGTAATCGCGAATACCAGCTTGCGTCGGGTTCGTGTAATACGGCGTCAGCACAAGCAGACCATCGGCGCCAGCAACGGCGAAGTCCTTTCCGGCCTGCATCGCGTCGTGATAACCGGGATCGAGCACCCCCGCGACAACGGGAATTTTGCCCGCTGCCTGCTCCGCCGTGATCTCGGCCATGCGAATGCGCTCGGCGCGTGACAGCGCGCCATATTCGCCAGTGCCCCCAAGCGGCACGACCCCATCCACGCCTTGTTTCAGCAGATAGCGCATGAGCGCACGTGCGGCGTCCGCGTTGATGGTGTCGTCGGAATTGACGGGCGTCGGAATGGCCGGGAAGACGCCACGCAGTTGGTGTGCTGAAAGCATGAGTAAGTCCTGGAAAACAAGGTTATTCAAGAAGCAAGGCTGCGGCGGCGCAACCGGTCCGCCACCCAGATCAAGGCTGCAATAAAGACGAACAGGCACGTGGAAACGGCCGCAATGACCGGTGAAATCTGCATCGTGATTTCGTCCCAGAACTGCTTAGGCAACGTCGTGCTCAAGCCGCCCGACGAGAACAGCGCGATCGTCAGTTCATCGAAGGAAGTAGCGAACGCGAACAGGAACGACGACATCAACCCCGCGCCGAGAATCGGGAACGTGACGCGGCGCAGCGTCGCCAACGGGCGTGCGCCCATGCTGTGCGCTGCGAGATCGAGCCGTGTATCGTAGTTGCGCAAAACAGCCATCATGGTGATCACCACGTACGGCACGGCCACCACGGTATGTCCCAGCACGAGGCCGAACGACGATCCGATCAAGCCGATCTTTGCGAAGAAATAAAACACGCCTACGGCAATGATCATGCGCGGCACCACAATTGGCGCGAGGATGAAAGCGAGCATCGCGGCCTTGCCTTTCATCCCGCCGCGCACCAGCAGGAACGCAGCGGGCGTGCCGATCAGCATCGAGAGAATGCCCGTGCCGATACCCACCAGCATCGAGCGCGTAATAGCCTGCATCCACAACGGTGAATCAGTGATCTGCCGATACCACTGCAGCGAGAAACCATGCGGCGGCCATGCGAGACCGGACGCGGAATCGAACGAGAGCGGAATCATCAGGAACGCGGGCGCGCTCAGGAATACAAGCAGCAGGATCACGATCACGCGCAACGTCAGGCTTTCGCCGTTGGAGGCACGGCGTTTACGACGCTTGGGAAGTAGACCGATCACGGCATCGGTCGCGTTACCCAGCGCGGTCAGGATCACATCGCCGAGCTTGCGGCTCCAGTTGCCGCCGTGCTTCGGACCCCGTGCGGCCGAACTGCCGCCGGCCATGGTGGAGAGGCCCACCATGCGGTCGTAGATCAGGAACACCAGCAGCACAACTGCCAGCAGCAGCACGGAGATTGCGCCCGCAAAACCCCAGTTCAACGCCTGCATCACCTGGTCGATGATCAGTTGGGTGATCATGGTCTGATGTCGTCCACCGAGCAGCGTGGGCGTGATAAAGAAGCCGATAGCCGTAACGAACACCATCAACGCGCCCGCTGCAACGCCCGGCAGCGACAGTGGAAAATACACCTTCCAGAACACCGTGCCCGGGCGCGCGCCGAGCGTGGCGGCAGCGCTCGGTAAGCGACGATCAATGTTCTCCATCACCGAGAGCATGGTCAGCACCGCGAGCGGCATCAGCGCGTGGACCATGCCCACGATCACAGCGGAAAAGTTGTAGAGCAGACTCAACGGCCGGTCGATGATGCCCAGTCCAAGCAGCACCTGGTTGATCACGCCGTTCCGCCCGAGCAGCACGACCCATGCAAACGTGCGCACGAGAAAGCTGGTCCAAAAGGAGAGCAGCACCCAGAACAGCAGACGGTTCTTGCGTTCCCGCGTCAGCGAAGAAATCAGATACGCGATCGGATAACCGGTGAGCACGGAGAAGAAGGTCGTCCATAACGAGATCTTCAGCGTAATGAGCAATACATCCACATAGACCGACGACGCAAACAGCCGCTTGTATTCAACCAACGTAAAACCGCTGTCGTTATGCACGCTCAGCAGCAACAACTGGCCGACGGGGTACACGAGCATCACCAGCAGCAACACGATGATCGGTGCACTCATCGCGCCGGGTCGCAGCCACGCGCGCCATCGGGCAGGGCGAGGCGGCGCGTCCGGACGCGTTTGCTCAGCAGTCAGGGCGGAACGATTCATCTCTTACCCCGCAATCGCAACAGCGTCCGCGGTCAGCCACGAAAGCCCGAGCGTCTGCCCGATTTCGTACTGGCGGCCGAGCCGGTTGGTAGGAAAAGCGGCGACGAGCGGCGGGGCATCGCTGATATGCGACTGCAGATAAAGCTTCGTCATGCTGCCGGTGACCATGATGTCGGTGAGCTTCGCCGACAACGTGCCGCCGTTGATCGACGCAGCCGGCGGTCCATCGTGGATCTGGAGGTTCTGCGGGCGCAGCATCAGCTTCACCGGTTTGCCGTCGCGGATCACGGAGTCATACGCCATCGCGTTGACGTTCGCGCCACCCTGCACGCTGATCTGCACCTGATCGCCGCTGCGTCCTGTTACCACCGCATCGAGCAGATTCGATTCGCCAAGAAAGTCCGCGACAAACACGCTCTTCGGGCGGAAGTACAGATCCGCGGGCGTGCCGAGTTGCGCGATCGAACCGGCGTTCATCAGGCAGATGCGGTCGGACATGGTCATCGCTTCTTCCTGATCGTGCGTGACATAGACAATCGTCGTGCCGAGGTCTCGATGAATTCGCTTGATCTCCAGTTGCATCTGATCGCGCAGTTTCTTGTCGAGCGCGCCAAGCGGTTCGTCCATCAGGATGATAGACGGCCGGTAGACCATGCAGCGCGCGAGTGCAATCCGCTGCTGCTGGCCGCCCGACAATTCACGCGGATAACGTCCCGCCACATGCGGCAGATGTACCATCTCAAGCGCCTGCATGACCTTCTCACGCGTCGCTTTGGCGTCGGTCTTGCGCATCTGCAACGGGAACGAAATGTTCTCCGCTACGGTCATGTGCGGGAACAGCGCGTAGTTCTGAAACACCATGCCGATGTCCCGCTCATACGGCGCTCCATACGTCACATCGATACCGTTGATCCGCACCTGTCCATCGTCCGGTTGCGCAAGCCCTGCGATCAGGCTGAGCAGTGTTGTCTTGCCCGAGCCGCTGGGTCCGAGCAGGGTCAGGAATTCGCCCTGGGCGACATCGAGATCGATCGGCGCGAGCGCGACGAAGTCGCCATAACGCTTGCACAGTCCCGTGATTTGAAGATTCGAGGCAGACATGGAATCGGCATCCGTGGCGGTGAAAACACAAAGGGAACGCGATGAAAACAGCGCTCAGGTCAGGATCCAGCTATTGAACCGTTCGAGCGCGACGCTTTGTTTTTCCTGCCAGAATTTCGCATCGATATGCAGGCCGTTCTTCATGTTTTCCGGGAACGTCGGGCAGTTCTTCGCGATTTCGGGCTTGATGTAGTTAAACGCTTCGGGCTGCGTAACACCGGCCGGGAAATACTCGACCAACGAGGCCTGACGTTTTGGATCGGATGCAAACTTGATGAACTCCCGGCACGCGGCTGCGTTCGGCGTGCCTTTGAGGATCGACCAGTTGTCGACGCCCCAGATGTTCTGGTTCCAGACGATTGCCACCGGTGCGCCGTTTGCAATAGCCGATTGCGCCCGTGATACCCACGTGCTGATCATGTCAACTTCACCGGAGCCCAGCATCTGTTCGACTTGCGAGCCCGTGGTCCACCAAACATCGACGTGCTTGGAAATCTTGTCGAGGCTCGCAATGCCCTTGTCGAAGTTGACCGGATAGACCTGCGAGGGCGACGCGCCGTCTGCCATCATCGCTTCTTCGAAGGTATCGAACGGATACTTGCGCAGGCCGCGACGGCCCGGGTAGTCCTTGACGTTCCACATATCGGCCCATGAATTAGGGGCTTTCCGACCCTTGAAGGCGTCGGTGCGATACGCGAGCACGGTCGTGTAGATGTTGGTTCCAACGCCATACGGCGACATGTATTGCGCTGGAATCTTCGCGATCACCGGGTCGGCTTCAAGCCCGTGCTTCTCCAGGTATTCCTTGCCGCCGCCCGTCAACAGAAGGATTGCTGGCTGACTGATCTTGGCCATGTCCCACGTGTAACTACCGGTCTCGACCATGCTCTTGATCTGCGCGGTCGGCTCGGCGTTGGCTTGCACGCCGATCACTTCAATCCCCGTCTTCTCCGTGAATGGCTTGTAGAACACCGCGCCGTACGCTTTGGTGTAAATGCCGCCATCGTCGCGAATGACGATTCGTTTGTTCGCCGCGCGCGATGGCGTCCAGACGAACGGGAACGCCACCGCAGCAGCGCCGGCGACAGCCGTCTTGATGACCGTGCGGCGGCCGGGTTGTTGAAGCTGTTGAATCTCATCGCGTGCGGGCTGCTTTTTCATGTCGGCTCCAAGGGTGTGGATAGAAACAGAAATGCTGTGATGCGAACGTCCGGGCTTCTTCCTGGCCTGGATCAGTTAGTTCTAAGGTGATCAAAAAAAGTGATCAAAAACTTAGGGCAGCAAACGTCCCGGATTGAACAGGTTGTGCGGATCGAGCGCGTTTTTCACCGCGCGCATCAGGCCGAGTTCAGCCGCGGATTTGTAATGCGCCATCTCCGGCAGCCCGGTTTGCCCGACGCCATGCTCTGCGCTGAACGTGCCGTGCAATTCATGCGCGACGTCGTTCACGCAGCGGCGCATGGCGTTGGCCATCGAGGAGCGATCGGCGAGTTGACGCCAGGCTTCGAAGGTGAAGAAGGGGATGAAATGCGCGTTGCCGTCGCCAAGATGCGCGACCACGATGATGTCCAGCCCGGGAACAATGGCATGCACCGCTTGCGTGGCAAGCTCGATAAACAGCGGCACCGCGGACACCGGCACAGCACAGTCGGTTGTCAGGCCCACGCCCGCTTTCTTGTTGGCTTCCGACACGCTGTGGCGAATTTCCCAGAGCGTGGCGCGTTGTGTCTCGTTGCTGGCGAGGACGGCGTCGTGGATCAGCCCGGCTTCGGCCGCGTGTTCGAGTGTTTGCTGCATCAAGGCGGCCATTTCCTCGCCGCCGTGGGTGTCTCCCAGCTCGACCAGCACATGCCATTCATGCAGTTCCGAGAGCGGATTGCGGCGGCCGGGAACATGCTCGATCACGAGTTCGAGCTGGCGGCGGTTGATCATCTCGAAGGCGCTCAGCCTCGATCCGCACGCGGCCTGGAACATCCCAAGGATGTGCAGTGCGGCGGCGGGATCCACGGGCGCGAACCACGCAAGCGCGTGTTGCGCCTGCAGCGGATGCAGTTTCAGCGTCGCTGCCGTGATGATGCCCAACGTACCTTCCGTGCCAATAAACAAGTGCTTCAGGTCGAGCCCCGTGTTGTCCTTGCGCAAGGCGCGCAGACCGTTCCAGACGGTGCCATCGGCGAGTACGACTTCCAGTCCCAGCACGTTGTCGCGCGTGTTGCCGTAGCGCAGGACGGCGGTGCCGCCCGCATTCGTCGATAAATTCCCGCCGATCTGGCACGAACCCTCGGCGCCCAGACTCACCGCGTACAGGCGGTGTTCGGCTGCGGCTGCGTCCTGGATGGTTTTCAGCACGCAGCCGGCTTCGACTTCCATCGACCCGTTGGCGGCATCCATATGGCGAATGCGTCGCATGCGCGTCAGGTTGACGATGACCGGCGGCAGGCCCACGTTCGCCGGCACCGCGCCCGCGCACAGACTGGTGTTGCCGCCTTGGGGCAGGACCGGAACTCCGTGCGCCGCACACAAACGCACGACGGCCGATACCTGCGCCGTGTTCGAGGGCTGGACGACCGCTGCCGCCGGACCTTTGTAACGGCCTCGCCAGTCTTCCGTGAAAAGCGCGAGATCGGAGTCGGCGGTCAGCACCGCATCGGCTCCGAGTTCCGCTTTCAGGGCTGCGATCAACGCCGTGACGTTTTTCATGTCGAGTTCCTCGATAAGCACCGGCGGCCTTCCGGACCAGGAAAGGGTCAGCGCAAGCGCCGCGTCTGAAAAAGAGAATAGGGAGAAAAAAATCGCATTGAAATGCGTTTGATCGCAATGCGATTAAAGTAAGCGTTATCGCCGATCAGATAGTCGACGGGCGTGCGCGAGCGGGCAGGGAAAATTGCTGCGGCCAGAAAAAATTGCCTCAGCGGAAGCAAAGTCGACGAAAATCGTCCGTCGGTAGTCGAACGCGCTAATCGGGGTCGGAATAAAGCCACTTTTTTTGAGATTCAGTCAGCACGTGCATAGGGCTTTTATGCCCTTGATTCGGACTAATTCGTCCGCAAATGAGTCCTTGTCCGAGCTAAATGTTGGTGTTTTGCCGCGCTCAGCTACTAGATACGCCTGATATTGCGTTTACCGCACTAGCCGCAACCAAGTTGCTATACACTGTACGACCCGCGCGAATGCTGCGCCCGTTAGCGCGTCCCGCCTCCAAACTGATTCAGTTTTGCTCGAATCAACGCATCGAATTGGCTGAATAAGCTGAATAGCTGAACCCGAGGTGATGATCCCGTCGGTCGTCACGGTTGTGCTCGTGTCTAACCGCTTGTGCACTGGTTTGTTATTACAGAGCAAAGCTGTCGAGGAAATGTATGACAAGTTTTGATCCAACCGAATCTACCGCCGGCAACGGCGTTCCTGCTAAAAAATCGAAAGCCCGCCGTGGGTCTGCCGATAAGTTGTCGCGCCCAATGGACGAAAGCGTCTGCTCGCCCGAGCAGGCCGATGAACGTCAACGCCAGATGCGGGCGTTGATTCAACTGGGAAAACAGCAAGGTTTCCTGACCCACGCGGAGATCAACGATCACCTGCCGGGTAACTTTGCTCAGACGTCGGCTATCGAAACCATTGTCAGCACGTTCCGCGACATGGGTGTGGCCGTCTATGAAGAAGCGCCTGACTCGGAAACGCTGCTGCTGAACGATTCCGCCCCCACGGCGGTGTCGGACGAGCAATCGGACGAAGAAGCGGAAGTCACGCTGGCAACCGTCGACTCGGAATTCGGCCGGACGACCGATCCCGTTCGTATGTATATGCGCGAAATGGGCAGCACCGAACTGCTGACCCGTGCGGGCGAGATTGAAATCGCGAAGCGCATTGAAGATGGCCTCGGCGAGATGATCAAGGCGGCCTTCACGTGCCCGTCGACGGTGATCACGCTGCTCACGACCGTGGACAAGATTGTCGCGGGCGAGCTGCGCATTGACGAACTGGTCGATGGCTTCAAGGACATCACGCTGGACGAAGACGCGGTGGCGGCAGACGCCGATACCGACACTGAACTCGACGAAGCTGAACTGGCGTCGGAAAGCGACGACGAAGACGGCGAGACCGAAGACGAGCAGGCAACGCGTGCCAACGCAACGCGCCTCAAGCATTTGCTGCGCGACTGCTTGCCGATGTTCGCCAATGTCCGCGATCATTTTGACGCTTTCCACGCGGCTTATACCGCCGACGATTCGCGCACCGGTGACTGGCCCAGCGTGCAGGAACATATCCAGCGCGAGCTGGCGACCATCCGCTTTACCGCTCGTACCATCGACCGGTTGTGCGCCGAGGTCCACGAGCAGGTCGAACAGGTCCGCGCTATCGAGCGCCGCATCCTGAAGATCGCCGTCGATCTGGCGGGCATGCCGCGTGAGAAATTCGTGGAAGTGTTCCCGGGCCATGAGACGGATCTCGAGTGGACGACCCGTCACGCTGGAGCGTCGAACGCGTATGGCAAGGCGCTGGAACGCAGCCTGCCCGCCATTCAGGCGGAACAGCAGAAGCTGATACAGATCGAGTCGAACCTGATGTTGCCGCTGGTGCAATTGAAGGCGCTGAACAAGCAGATGACGTCCGCCGAGCACAAGATGCGTCAGGCGAAGCGCGAAATGACGGAAGCGAATCTGCGTCTGGTGATCTCGATCGCGAAGAAGTACGTGAACCGCGGCATGCATTTCCTGGATCTGATCCAGGAAGGCAATATCGGCTTGATGAAGGCCGTGGACAAGTTCGAATACCGGCGTGGCTGGAAGTTTTCGACGTACGCCACGTGGTGGGTTCGTCAGGCTGTGACGCGTTCGCTCGCCGATCAGGGCCGGACCATTCGCGTGCCGGTGCACATGATCGAGACGATCAACAAGCTGAACCGCGTATCGCGCGAAATCCTGCAGCAGACGGGTCAGGAAGCGCATCCGTCGGTGCTGGCGGTTCGCCTCGATTTGTCGGAAGAAAAGGTTCGCAGCATTCTGAAGATTGCACGGCAGCCGGTTTCGCTCGAAACGCCTTTGGGCGAAGACGGCGACACGACGCTAGGCGACATGGTGGAAGATTCGAACACGGAATCCCCGGCCGATGCCGCCATGCATGCCGACATGCGTCTGGCGATCAAGGACGCGCTGGATTCATTGTCGCCGCGTGAAGCGAAGGTGCTGCGCATGCGCTTTGGTATCGACACCGTGTCCGACCATACGCTGGAAGAAGTCGGCAAGCAGTTCGATGTAACGCGTGAGCGGATTCGCCAGATTGAAAGCAAGGCGATGCGCAAGCTTGTGCATCCGAGCCGCTCGGAGAAGCTGCGGTCGTTCCTGGCACATTAAGGAACGCCGCAAGGCTCGCTAGAAAGTAGGTTGACGCCGTTGGACTTGAAAGAGTCCAGCGGCGTTTTTGTATGTGGATCGGCCGCTTACAACTTGGGGCCGAGCCGGTCACTTCCGGTACGCGTCACGAAGCGCGGGGCGTTCTCGCCGTACCAACCTTGCTTTTGTAGAAGCCCGGCAGTACCAACGCGTCGGGACTTCTGGCAAGATGCACCCCCTGCTGCACGGCGGCGCTGAACTGAAACGACGTGCTCCACAAGCGGATACGAGTCCGGAAGAAGTCCGCCCACTGGAATTCGGCAAACGGTTCAGGCGTTTTGATGTAGCCGCCCGCGTTGCGCACAAACGCGGCCAGGCTCCGGTACGGATCGTCGATCAGCCCCGAGACATTGGACGGAATCGCGGCAACGCCATGCAGGATGCCGTGCTCGTCATAGGGGTGCACCCAGCGCCGGTTCGCCATCTCCAGCCAGAAGGCATCGCCTTTCAGCTTCGACAGGTCGGCCATGACCTCAACGTAAGCATAATTAATCTGGGCGTCGAATAACGCCCGTGCAAGGTGATGATGATCGGTTGCGAAGTGAGTTCCATCCCGGCCCAACACGGCGGGAATAGGCAAGGCTTTGAGGGCGCGCTTCAATTCTTCGGCGGGCAGGGACGCAAAGTGTTTGCGTTTCTCATCGACTTCCAGCATTCCGGCGGTTATCTGCGTTGGATGGATTTGCTGCAATTCCAGCCTGACTAGTTTTTTCATAGTGTGTACGCAGGATCAAAGAGCCAGCGGCAAGCGTAACCGACGCAGTGCCCCCCAACAAGTTCGCGCAGGCACCAGCAGGCGCGGCGCGTGCGTGCTTGCTTGTGGATCCTGGTCGCACTAATCAAAGGCGCGCGCCTCGCATTTTGTTTTACATAACGCACCGTCATTTTTCGCGGTTATTGTTATGGAGATGTTTTGCGAATGTTGAAGCGCGCTTGGTGTAAATGCTGAGGTCCGTGCCGATGAAACCGGTTAGTCTGTGGGCGATCCCGGATAGCGGCGATGATTAACAAATCGAGCGAAAGGCATATGTCAGCATCCGTCGCAAATTCTTCGACCAAAGTTGTCCCAGGTGCACCCGTTTTAATGCTTGGCGCTGTAGGCGTCGTTTTCGGAGACATCGGGACAAGTCCGCTTTACACCCTCAGGGAATGCCTCAAGGCCGCGGGCGGAGTCAGTCAGGCAAATGTGTTCGGCATTGTGTCGCTGATCCTGTGGTCGATCCTGATTGTCGTCACGCTGAAGTACGTCAGCTTTGTCATGCGTGCAGACAATGACGGCGAAGGCGGCATTCTTGCATTAACCGCGCTGGCATCGGGCGTTGCTCCCGAGCGCTTGCGTAATGTCTTGTTGACGCTGGGCGTGTTCGGCGCAGCCATGTTCTATGGCGACTCCATGATTACACCGGCTATTTCCGTGATATCGGCGGTGGAAGGCGTGACGCTTATCGACGCCCAGCTCACTGCCTGGATCGTGCCCATTTCATTGGTTATCCTGACGGGTTTGTTCGCCATTCAGAAACATGGGACCAGTGCGGTGGGGAAGGTCTTCGGGCCGGTCATGGTGGTCTGGTTCGTGACCCTGGCCGCGTTGGGTTTGCTGCATATTGTCCAGCATCCGGTCATTCTTGAAGCGGCTTCGCCAACCTTCGCCATCTCGTTCCTGGCGCATAGTCCGGGCACTGCGTTCATCGTGCTGGGATCGGTTTTTCTCGCGCTGACCGGCGGTGAAGCCTTGTATGCGGACATGGGGCATTTCGGTAAAAGACCGATCCGGCTCGCGTGGATGTTCCTCGTCTGGCCGAGCCTGGTCATGAACTATTTCGGCCAGGGTGCGCTTGTCATAATGCATCCGGAAACGCTCAAGCAACCGTTCTTCGAGTCTGCTCCCTCCTGGGGGCTTGTCCCGCTCGTCATCCTGGCGACGGCAGCAACCATTATCGCTTCGCAAGCAGTGATCTCGGGCGCGTTCTCCATGACGAAGCAAGCGGTGCAGCTTGGTTTCTTGCCGCGCATTCCAATTGTCCATACGTCGACGCATGAGATTGGTCAGGTGTACGTGCCGTTTATCAACCTCTCGTTATTCGCGGCGGTTGTGTTCCTGGTGGTGTTCTTCAAATCATCCGATAACCTCGCGTCTGCTTACGGTATTGCAGTGGCCTCCACCATGCTGCTTACCACCCTGCTGATGTATTTCATCACGCATTGCCTCTGGCACTGGAAACCGCTGGCGACGGCGCTTGTCATCGGGCCTTTTGCGGTTGTCGATGCGGTGTTTGTATCGAGTAATGTCAGCAAGGTGCTCGATGGCGGCTGGTTCCCGTTGCTGGCAGGCGCTACGTTATTCACGGTCATGACGACTTGGCATAAGGGACGCGAAATGCTGGTGGACCGGATGAAATCCGATAACTTGCCGCTCAAGGACATCATCTATTCGCTGTGCCGGAGCAGTCACCCGCCCTCGCGCGTTGAAGGCACGGCGGTGTTCCCCGGCGGCGTGGCCGGCATGACCCCGACGGCGTTCATGCACAACCTCAAGCACAACCGCGTGCTGCACAATACGAACATCTTTCTCGCCGGCACGACGGATAACGTGCCGCATGTCAGGGATGCCGACAAGGCCGTGGTCGAGGATCTTGGCGATGGTTGTTATGCGGTCAGGGTGCGCCACGGCTTCATGGAGATTCCAGACGTGCCGGTGCTGCTGACACTGATCCAGAAGCAGATTCCCGGCTGGACCTACGACGCAGCCGACACCTCGTTCTTCCTCGCCCGCGACACGATTCGTGCGACCGGTGAAAGCAAGGCGATGGCGCTTTGGCGCGAAAAGCTGTTCGCGTTCCTCGGTCGCAATGCGGCGCAAGCGGCGGAGTACTACAGCTTGCCGCCTAATCGCGTGGTGGAGCTGGGCGGACAGATCAACATGTAAGCGTGATTCCTGCGTCACGAACGTTCGAAAAAAGCGCGATGGGCTGATAAAAGCCCATCGCGCTTCTATACATATGGCGCCCTACAAAGCCGCCACGTTAGACCTCAACTTCAGAACTGCAGTGCGGCCGTGAGATCGCCCATCGGCTTGCCGCCCGCCGCGACCATCGCTGCATCGCGTGCTGTCAGGCCCGGCAGTTTGGGCAACGAGTACCGCGTGGTAATCAGACGCAGGATGGACGTCGTATCGTATTGTGTGTGATCGACGAAACCCTTCTTCGCGTAAGGCGAAATCACCAGCGCCGGAATGCGCGTGCCCGGACCCCAGCGATCCCCCTGGGTGGCGATACGTGATCCCAGAACCCGCCATTTTCATCGTACGTCACGACCACGATCATGTTCTTCCACTGCGGGCTCGCCTGCAAATGTTGAATCAGATTCGCTATATGCGCATCGCCCGATGCCACGTCCGTATAACCCGTGTGCTCGTTCAAGTTGCCCTGCGGTTTATAGAACGAGACTGCGGGCAGGGTGCCCGCATCGATCGCTGCGAGTGTATGGTTCGACCAAGTTTGCAGTGGAAGGGCTTTCAGAAGCGCTCCACGCAGAACTATCGCCGCTCGGCATTCATGTCACTGTCGTCGAGCCAGGCTATTTCCGAACGGACTTTCTCGATTCGTCGTCGGCGATGGAAGCGAAGAATGTGATCGAGGATTACGCTGAAACCGCCGGCAAGGTTCGCGTGTCGGCGAGCGCATATAACCATCGTCAACCAGGAGATCCCAAGCGGCTCGCGCAAGCGCTGCTGACTTTGGTGTCCGCCGAGAATCCGCCGCTGCGGCTTCAGTTGGGCACGGACGCCCTGACGCGCGTTCGCGAGAAGCATGCGTTTGTCGAGCAGGAGCTTCAGACGTGGGAGGCGCTGTCGCGATCGACCGACTTTCCGGTGTGAGGAAGGCTTGGTGCTGAGTGCTCAGGCGTAGTCTGCCAAGTGGCTTATCATTGCTAAAACCCTCTCCTGCGCAGATCTGCAGATGGAATGCGGCCTAAGCGATGCAACCTAAGGGAGCGGGGCCGACTGCTTGCCTATGCGCGTCTCACCCGCGCCGGAGAGGACCGAACATGACTGCATTGAACGACACCGGGCACGCCGCCACGAGGGACGTCATCACGCGCTTTTATCGGGCCATCGAACTCGCGGATATACCGCTGCTGCGCACGGCCGTCACTTCCGACTGGCAGTATCTGCCGAGCGCATCGGGACAACCGATTGGCGCGGAACAGATAGCGCCCATGCTTGCAAATCTGGTGCATGCGCTGCCCGACATGAAAATCACCCTGCTCGATGTCCTGATCCATGACGCCATGGTCGGCGTGCGTGCAAAGGTCACGGGCACGCAGTCGGGACCGCTCATGGGTATTCCGGCCACGTCCAAGGTGGTCGATTTCGCGATTCATTCTTTCCATGAACTCCGCGATGACCGCATTGCCAAGACGTGGCACCTTGAAGACTGGCTAGGCTTGTTCCGGCAAATTGGCGAGTTGCCGCCGGGCTTCACGAGCCGTCCCGCTTAGGATGGTATGCGCCGGCATCCCAAGTTTTGGCCTTTCCTCTTACATCAGACCATACGTATGAGTTAGCTATTTCCCGCCGAAAGATCGCGACTCTTAGCGGGATGCACTAACATCCGTATCCTCGATGGAGGATGACGTATGGAACGTATGGAATTGGACAAGATAGATCGCGCAATCCTGATAGCGATCCAGGCCGATGGCCGCGCCACCAACGCGAGTCTCGCTGAAGCTGTTGGCCTGAGCGAAACGCCATGCGCTCGCCGACTCAAGCGACTCGAAGCGGAAGGTTACATTGAAGGGTATCGGGCAATCCTGTCCAAATCCGCATTAAAACTGGGTCTGGTCGCATTTACGCTGGTGCGCTTTGGTGTGCACGACCGGCAACTGGCTGACCGGTTCGAGCGTGAAATCCAGGCTATACCGCGCATTGTTTCGTGCCACAACATTTCCGGCAGCGCTGACTATCTGGTGCAGGTCGTCGCACGAGATCTGGAGGACTATGGCACCTTCCTGCGCGACGTCTTGCGGACATTGCCCGGCGTGACGGCGGTCGAGTCCACGCTTTCACTGCGCGAGGTCAAGCGCGATGCGGGGTTGCCGTTACTCTGAGTGACGCGGTCAGAGATTCATCAGGAATACGAATAATCGGCCACTCCCCATTCACTGCGTTCCGCCCTTGGATCCTTCAGCCGTGCCGGCATTGTAAAAACGCACGAGATCGCTCTTGAGCGTATGCAGCGCTGCATCGTCGAGATAGATCATGTGGCCCGTCGGATAATACGTGCGCTGCACATTCGATCGTAGCGACGGGTCCAGCTCCATATGCGCCAGATCGTATTCGGTCTGGAAGAACGGCGTTGCCAGATCGAAGTAGCCGTTAAGCGACAGCACGCGCAACTGCGGATTCTGCCGTATCGCTTCAGCAAGGTCGCCGGCCGCATAGGGCAGCGTAAGCTGCTCTCCCCACCACTCACGATGTTTCCAGTTCCATTGCCTCAACGCGTCGTCGTTGAATACGCGATACGCATCCTTCGGCTCGACGTGCAGGTCTTGCGCAAGATGCTCGTGCAGCGCGGCAACGTAGGCGCTTGATACGCTGGTGACCGATGGATCATAGTCGGGGCGGCCATCGGCGTCGTCGAAGTCGATGCCTTCGAATCGCGCATCGTAGCGGCCTACGGTGCGCGATTCGTTTCTCAGCAGTTGCTTGCGAAACCGCGATGGCCAGATTTGCAGCCGCGTCTGCTTGACGTAATTCACATCGAGGCCGGTGTAGTGCGCAATACGTGCGGCAATGGCATCGCGTTCCGAATCGGGCAGCGAGTCACCCGCGGCTAACGCTTGCGCGTAGGGGCCGGAAGCGAATGCACGGACCTCGTCGAGGAACGCGGGCAAGCTCGGCGGCTTGGGCACGATCTTGTCGTGGTACCAGGCGATGGCCGAGTAGGTCGGCAAGTAGCTCTCGGCCTCCAGATCCGTTCCCGGCGAGTGCGCGCCCGAGTTGAGGATGGAGGACATCAACACGACGCCATTCAATGCAATGTTGCTCTGACTCAAACGATACGCAAGCATGGCGGCGCGCGCCGTCCCATACGATTCGCCCAGCAAGTACTTCGGCGAATTCCAGCGCTGGTTCACGCTCAGGTAGCGCTCGATAAAATGTTCGAACGCATCCAGGTCTTCATCCACGCCCCAGAAGCGCTTGCCGGTTGCGCGGCCTACGATCCTTGAGAAGCCTGCACCGGGTGCATCGATGAAGACCAGGTCGGTCGTGTCCAGAAGGCTGTCAGGGTTGTCAGCGAGCACATAGGGCGCCGGTGCCGTGATGGCAGGACTCGACGTATGTGCGCGCTTGGGTCCGAACGATCCCATCAACAAAAAGACGCTGCCCGCACCCGGGCCGCCGTTAAAGAGGAACGTGATCGGACGCGTGGCCGTGGTTTTCGTGTTCGCGATGTAGGCGACATAAAAGACGCTGGCCTCGGCCTGGCCCGCGTTGTTGCGCAAAAGCAGATTGCCGGCGGTCGCCGTGTAGTCGATCTTGCGGCCGCCGAGCCGGATTGAATGTTGCGTGACTGACGTGGTTTCTGGCGGGACCGGTATCAGTGTGTCGGTCTTGGTATCGCTGGCGGCGTCGCTGGCTGCTGCCGCCGTTCGCGCGGTGTTTGCACGGCTGCGTCGAGCGGGGTTGATGATCGCATCCGACGCGGCGTTAGCGCTTGCTGTAGCAGACGGTTGCGTCCCGTCCGTCCGCGCGGGTAGTCCTGCAGCCGATGAAGCGGGCGCGTCGGGCGGCTCTTGCCTATCAGGCGCGACTGAGGTCTCAGCCGGTGTCGCGTCAGTCTCCTGGGACAACACCGTGGACGGACCACCAGCGAGACCAAGCACGATCAGACTGCACATCAGACCGCTTACCACTGGGTAGAAACAAGCGCGCATCTTGGCCCCGGCTGTTTTTGTGTTCTCTAGGTGTTGGCCGGGATTCTCGATAAGCCAACACGTCGCGTCAATAGCGGTGTTGTCATCGGAGTGACGATGCTGGGTCCGTAAGCGCGCATGTAAGTATTTCGAAGTCTTAGTGTTAGCCAAGGCGCATGAGTTAACCCTTAGCGCGTTCTCTGTTCACTCCGTCGATACGCTCGGACGCGAGATCGATTCGCCGATCCGCTGACGCTTTCCTATACTTACATTAACCAGAGATAACAAACCGCTTTCACCTGACAATTAAGCCGGCTTCGGAATCGCTCCAGAACAAGCAGACGGGCGATCCGTACCCCGGGGGCCAAAGGCTCCCGGAGGAGGCCATCTGGAGGAGACATGGGACGAGATGCACCCGCTGCAGCCGGCGCTGAGAACCTCGGCGAGCCCCAGCCCCAGCCGCACCGGCCGGCCGTGTATGGCCTCGCTCTGGCTGCCCTAGGCGTGGTTTATGGCGACATCGGCACCAGTCCGTTGTACACCCTGCAAACAGTCTTCGATCCCGCCAACGGCTTGACGCTGGATCCCGGCAATGTGATCGGCATTGTCTCGCTGATCTTCTGGTCGCTGACGGTGGTCGTCTCGCTCAAATACGTGACGCTCATCCTGCGTGCAAACAATCATGGCGAGGGCGGAATCATGGCGCTGCTGGCACTTGCCGCGTCGTCGGTAGCGAGTCGTCCGCGGCTTCGCCATGTCCTGCTGGCCGTCGGTGTGATGGGCGCGGCCTTGTTCTACGGCGATGGCGTGATTACGCCGGCCATATCGGTGCTGAGTGCGGTTGAAGGGCTGCAGGTCGCGACGCCGTTGCTCAAGCCCTATGTCATCCCCATTACGCTGGCCGCGCTGATTGCGTTGTTCATGATGCAAAAGCACGGGACGGCCGGCATAGGCGCGGTGTTCGGGCCGATCATGGTGGTGTGGTTCATCGTGATCGCCGGGGCGGGGATCATCAAGATCTTGAACGCCCCGCATATCCTGGTCGCGCTCAATCCGCTCGCGGGGCTGGAATTTTGCCTGCATCACCGGTGGGCGGCGTTCGTTGCACTGGGAGCCGTCGTGCTCTCTCTGACCGGCGCCGAGGCGTTATATGCCGACATGGGGCATTTCGGCGCGCATCCGATCCGCCTTACGTGGTTTGCTCTGGTATTCCCTGCGCTTGCATTGAATTACTTGGGGCAGGGTGCGCTGTTGCTCGCCGATCCCTCCGCTGTGCAAAATCCGTTCTATCGATTGTTCCCGGTATGGTCGCTTTATCCCATGGTCGTGTTGTCGACGATCGCCACGGTGATCGCCTCGCAAGCCGTGATTTCAGGCACCTATTCGATGACCAAGCAAGCCATGCAACTAGGCTTCCTGCCGCGTATGAACGTGGTGTACACATCGGCGAAGGAGATCGGGCAGATATACGTTCCAGGTATCAATTGGACCTTGCTAGTCGCCGTGGTGGCGGCTGTGATCGGATTCGGTTCATCGACTGCGCTGGGGTCGGCTTACGGCATTGCCGTTACCGGCACCATGCTCATCACGACCGTGCTTACGTTCTTCGTGGTGCGTTACGCATGGAATTACAACTGGCTGCTGTGCGTGGGCGCCACGGCGTTTTTCTTTGTGATCGACGCTACGTTCTTCTCGGCCAATCTACTCAAGATCACGCAGGGCGGCTGGTTCCCGCTCGTTATCGGACTGCTCATGTTCGCCGTCATGACCACGTGGGGACGCGGATGGGAAATATTGTTGGGGGAAGCCAAGGTACGGGCCGGGACTACGCCGCTGAAACCGTTCCTGGAATCGCTGCTGGCTCGTTCACCCGTGCGGGTGGGCGGCACGGCGATTTTCCTGTCACCCGATGCTAATGGCGTGCCGCATGCGCTGCTGAACAATCTCATGCATAACCAGGTGCTGCACCGGCGGGTGGTGTTCCTGACGGTGGCGAACAAGGAGGTTCCGTGGGTTGAGGAGCGCGAGCGCGTGACAGTGCAGTCGCTGTGCAGCGGCTGCTATCACGTCACGATCGCTTATGGCTTCAAGGACGAGGTCGACTTGCCGCGTGCGCTTGAAGGATGCAAGGCATACGGCCTTGTGTTCGAGCAGTCGGAGACGTCCTACTTCCTGAGCCGCGCGACGGTGATACCCAAGCGCGAGAGGGACAGGTGCATGGCGCTGTGGCGAGAGCGATTGTTCGGCGTCATGCTGCACAACGTCGGCAATGTGTCGGCGTATCTCAAGTTGCCAACTAATCGCGTGGTTGAATTCGGATCAAAGGTGGAGATTTAAAGTTTTTGTTTCTGCTGGCCGCCTCGCTGTTCGTGAGGCGGCCAGCCGGCTTTACCGCTCTTCGCCGTAGCCGCCACCGCCGGGCGTCTGGATGACAAAGATATCGTCGGGATTCATCTGCGCTTGATGCCGCGCGCCGAATGTTTCGCGTTCCTTACTACCCGTGCGTTCAACCCAGTTCACACCGAGCGCGCCCGGCTTGCCGCCTGCCAGTCCGAACGGCGCGACACGACGCCGGTTGGACAGGATCACGGCAGTCATTGGTGCGAGGAAACGGACGCGCCGCTCGGTGCCGTCGCCGCCCGCATGCAGTCCTGCACCACCGCTGCCGCGGCGGATGCGGAAGTCGTCGAGACGTACCGGAAAGCGCCACTCGAGCACTTCCGGGTCGGTCAGGCGCGAGTTCGTCATGTGCGTCTGGACCGCGCTGCAACCGGCAAAAGCAGGGCCGGCGCCCGCACCGCCACAGATGGTCTCGTAGTACTGGAACTGTTCGTTGCCGAAGGTGAAGTTGTTCATCGTGCCTTGTGCTCCGGCCATCACGCCGAGCGCGCCGTAGAGGGCGTCGGTGACGACTTGCGAGGTCTCGACATTGCCCGCCACCACCGCTGCCGGATAGTGCGGATTGAGCATCGATCCCGCTGGAATGCGGATCTCCAGCGGCTTCAGGCAACCGGCGTTAAGCGGGATGTCGTCGTCGACCAGTGTGCGAAACACGTACAGCACCGCTGCCTTGCAGATTGCCGATGGCGCGTTGTAGTTGTTCGGTTGCTGCGCGCTCGTGCCTTCGAAGTCGATCACGGCCGAACGCGTTTCGCGATTGATCGATACCGCGACCACGATCTTCGCGCCGTCGTCGAGTGCGTATTCAAAGCGGCCGTCCTTTAACACCGAAAGCGTCCGTCGCACGACCTCTTCCGCGTTGTCCTGGACGTGCTGCATATAGGCACGCACCACGTCCAGGCCGAACTGTCCGCACATGCGTTCAAGCTCCTGCGCGCCCTTCGTGCAAGCGGCAACTTGCGCGCGAAGATCGGCCAGGTTCTGCTCGACGTTGCGCACCGGATATGGGCCGGAGGTCAGCAGTTCGCGTATTTCATGGTCGAGAAAACGCCCTTGAGCCACGAGCTGGATGTTGTCGAGCAACACGCCTTCCTGGTCCACATGCGTGGAATCAGGCGGCATGGAGCCGGGCGTAATGCCGCCGATATCCGCATGATGTCCGCGTGCCGCGACATAGAAGGTCGGCGTGGGGCTGGCATCGACGAACACCGGCATGATGACGGTCACGTCGGGCAAATGCGTGCCGCCCGCGTACGGTGCGTTGAGGACGTAGACATCGCCTGCTTGCATGGTGCCCGCGCGCCGGTCGATGATCGTCTGCACGCTTTCGCCCATCGAACCCAGATGCACCGGCATATGCGGCGCGTTGGCGATCAGGTTGCCGCCGGTGTCAAAGAGTGCGCACGAGAAGTCGAGACGTTCCTTGATATTTACTGAGTACGACGTGTTCGCGAGCGTCACGCCCATCTGTTCGGCAATCGACATGAACAGATTGTTGAACACTTCAAGCAGCACGGGGTCCGCTTGCGTACCAGCAGCATGACGATTGACGAGCGCGGTCGTCCGTTCAACCACGAGATGGTTGTGCTTGCTCACCACGACTTGCCAGCCCGGTTCGATTACCGTCGTGCCGGTGCGCTCGTTGACGATCGCGGGGCCGTCGATACGTGCGCCGGGCGCCAGCGCATCGCGATCGAAGACGGGGGTATCCCGCCATTCGCCGCCCGAGAAAATGCGTGTGGTCGCGAGTGCTTGCGGGCTCACCGATGCATGTTCAGCCAGCGGCCATTGCTCATCTTCGGCGTCCTGTGTCCGGCCAATCGCTTCAACCGCGACGGCCTCGATGACAAGCGTCTTGTTCGGCATGAGGAAACCGTAACGCGCGCGATACAAACGCTCGAACGTGTCCACGATTGTGGCCGGTTCCATCGAGAAGTCGATTTCCAGTGCGGTGTCCGTGCCGTCGTATTTGATATGTAGCGTGCGCCGCAATGTGATGTTGCCGACTGGAATGCGTTGCTCGGCGACCTCGTTTCGCGCTGCCGTTTCCAGTGGTTTGAACGTGTGATCGCAAGCGGCGAGCGCTTCCCGGTCGAGCGGCGTTTCAAGCGCTTGCTGACGCAAAGCGCGGACATCGGCGAGACCCATGCCGTAGGCCGACAGCACACCCGCCAGCGGATGGATGAACACGCGTGTCATGCCGAGCGCGTCCGCTACGAGGCACGCATGCTGGCCGCCCGCGCCGCCAAAACAGGCGAGCGTGTAGTGCGTCACGTCGTAGCCGCGCTGCACGGAGATCTGCTTGATCGCGTTGGCCATGTTTTCGACTGCGATCTTCAGGAATCCTTCCGCAATTTCTTCGGGTGTTCGCGCGACGCCGGTTGCGTCTTTCACCGCCGCAGCCACCTCCGCGAACTTGCGTTGCACGACTTCGGCGTCGAGCGGCAGGTCGCCATTCGGTCCGAATACGTGCGGGAACCAGCGCGCGCTGATCTTGCCGGTCATCACGTTGCAGTCGGTTACGGTCAGCGGTCCACCGCGACGGTACGATGCCGGTCCGGGATTCGCGCCCGCGCTTTGCGGCCCGACGCGAAAACGCGCGCCATCGAAACTGCAGATCGAGCCGCCGCCCGCTGCGACGGTGTGGATCTTCATCATCGGCGCACGGATGCGCACGCCGGCCACCTCAGTGGCGAACTCGCGCTCATACTCGCCGGCGTAGTGCGTTACGTCGGTCGATGTGCCGCCCATGTCGAAGCCGATGATCTTGTCGAAGCCCGCGAGCTTCGACACTTGCGCCGCCCCTACGATGCCACCTGCGGGTCCCGACAGGATCGCGTCCTTGCCCTGGAAACGGTGGGCGTCGGTGAGGCCGCCATTGCTCTGCATGAACTGCAGCGGCACTGCCCCCAGATCGGCTTCAACCTGCCCGACATAGCGGCGCAGGATGGGCGAGAGGTAGGCATCGACTACGGTGGTGTCGCCGCGCGATACCAGCTTCATCAGTGGGCTGACTTCGTGACTGACGGAGATTTGCGTAAAGCCGATTTGCTCCGCCAGTTCCTTGAGCTTTTGTTCATGGGCCGTGTAGCGGTAGCCATGCATCAGCACGATTGCGCAGGAACGGATGCCGTTATCGAAGGCGGCTTGCAACGCTTGGTGGGCCTGTTCGACGTCGAGTTCCCGCACGACTTCGCCACGCGCGCCGATCCGCTCATCGATCTCGACAACTTGCTCGTACAGGAGCGTCGGCAATTCGATATGTCGCACGAACAGCTTCGGCCGGCTTTGATACGCGATGCGCAGGGCATCGGCGAAGCCTTTCGTGATTGCGAGTACGGTTGGTGCGCCTTTGCGTTCGAGCAGCGCGTTCGTGGCTACGGTGGTGCCCATGCGGACGCTATCGATCAGCTCGGCCGGCACGGCTTCGTGGCTTGCAATGCCCAAGAGTTCGCGGATGCCATGCACGGCGGAATCGCGGTAGCGCTCGGGGTTCTCGGACAATACCTTGTGCGTGACGATGCGGCCGTCGGGGCGGCGCGCGACGATGTCGGTGAACGTGCCTCCGCGGTCGATCCAGAATTGCCAGCGGCGGTCGTGGGAGGAGTTTGTCTGCGACATGGGGTGGTCCTGTTAAGAAGGATAACTTATAAATATTGCTCGCGCCGGTGGACGGAGGTTTTGGGTTTGGGGTTTGGGGTCAGTGCTGGGTTGGTGCTTTCAGTGTTAGTGGTCTGCGAGAGTCGGATTTTCTCTTTATCACTGTTAGCCACTGCGCGTGGCGGCGCGTCATTTCTTTGTCCAAAGCGACAAAGAAACGAAGCAAAGAAAACGCTTTTAACCACGCTACCCTAAGTGTCCACAGCGTGCGGTTTTGATTCATAGGTGCCCCAAAAGCACGGTGCTCGCCAGAGCACCGGATGTGTGGAAACCCTCTTTCTCCGAACACGGGTTCTGACACGCTTCGCCACCAGTGATTGAACCTGCCCAAGGTCCACCTCGCGCTATCCGCGGACAACCTTCCTCCGAATTCGTACGCAGGCCGAACCACGTCGACAACCTACCTCTAAACCAGACCGCCAGATACGTGAGGCCGTACCGGACGAAAATGTCCACGCAACTCACCCGTCGGCTCATCAGCCGACTCACCAGCGGACTTATAAGTCGATTCACCGGTCGGCTTACCAAGGATTGAAGCAGTAAGTGCATCGGGTTGTGATTAGCGAGGTTGGCCTTGCGGCCCCCTGCGCAGAGCACTGAATCAAGCTACCAAGAAACGGGCCTCGAAAGCGCGCGGGGCGGTACGAGGTCCTTGGCAATAGTGCTTGCCCGAGAGCACTGGTGGCGAAGCGTGTCTATGTCGGGATTCGCGAGAAGGAGGGTTTCACACATCCTCCGCTCTGGCGAGCACCGTACTTTTGGGGCACCTATGAAACAAAACTGCACGCTTTGGACACTTAGGGTAGAGCGGTTGAAAGCGTTTTCTTTGCTTCGTTTCTTTGTCGCTTTGGACAAAGAAATGACGTGCCGCCACGCACAGTGGCTAACA
>NZ_LMUF01000047.1:199606-281330 GCF_009766085.1 Burkholderia sp. S171
CGACATTGAGAGTAGCAACCCGGCATTGACTCCAACCGCTAACCCCAAAACCTGGCACTAACCCCACCCACCAACACCAAACCCCCCCGTCCACCGGCGCGAGCGAAAATCCCAAACACCTACGAAAGAAGCTTAGCGCCACGCGTCTCCGGCAATGTCAGCGCAGCCAAAATCACCACACCATACGCCGCCGCTGCGAACGTCCCAATGGCGATACCCAGGGACATTTTCTGAGCAACAAAACCGATCAGGAATGGAAACGTCGCGCCAACCGCACGGCCGAAGTTGTAGCAAAACCCCTGACCAGAACCCCGTATCCGAGTAGGGAACAACTCAGTCATAAACGCACCCATCCCGGCAAAGATCCCTGATGCAAAAAAGCCGAGCGGAAAGCCGAGGATCAAGAGCAAGGTGTTGCTCATCGGCACCCGGGTATAGACCAGCGCAATGCCCATAGAAGCCAGCGCAAACACGATGAAGTTGAGCCTCCTGCCGAAGCGATCGCTGAGAAATGCACCGCACAGATACCCTGCATACGATCCAGCAATCACCACCGCCAGATAACCGCCCGTGCCAACGACGCTCAGGTGTTGCTCGGTCTTCAAGTAAGTCGGTAGCCACGTAGTGATGGCGTAATAACCGCCTTGCGTGCCGGTCGCGAGAATGGCCGTGCGCAGCGTGGTCAGCCAGATACCGGGGCCGAAGATCTCAAGAAACGAGCTGCGATCGTTCGCTTCCAATTCACGTTGCTTCTGTTGTTTATGGACTTCGGGTTCGTCAACAAGACGACGGATCATGATCACGAACGGTGCGGGCAAGATCCCGAGCGCAAACAGCGCGCGCCACGCGATATCACCGGGCAGGAACGAAAACACCAGCGTATAGAGACCGGCGGCGACCGCCCAGCCAATGGCCCAGCCCGCCTGCACCATGCCCACCGCCTTGCCGCGATCGCGCGGCCGGATGACCTCGCCGATCAACACCGCGCCTGCCGTCCACTCGCCACCGAAGCCGAACCCCATCAAGCCGCGTGCAACCAGCAACTGCGTGTAGTTCTGAGCAAACGCGCAGACGAGGGTGAAGAACGCGAACCAGAGGATGGTGATCTGCAACGTCTTCACGCGGCCGATGCGATCCGACAAAATGCCCGCGACCCAACCGCCGAGTGCTGACGTCAGCAGCGTCACCGTTCCGATTAATCCAGCTTCGCCCTTGCTCAACCCCCAGGTTGCTATCAGCGTAGGGATCACGAAGCTCAGGAACTGCGTGTCCATGGCGTCGAGTCCATAGCCTATCTTGCAGCTCCAGAACGCGCGCTTCTCGCTTGGGGTCGTGTGTTTGTACCAGCCGAACATGCCGCTGCTGGCGGGTTCGTCGGGTAGCACTTCAACTTGCGTGCTCGCATAGCCTGCTTCGGTATTCATGGGTTTCTCCAAGGTTCGTGAGCGTGCGCTCAGAGCACAGCGAGCGATGAGTTAGGGATATCGGTCATAAGCATATGGCCCGGCCGATGCGCAATAGCGAACGGCAGGCGCGCGCTTTCTATAGCGCTTTGCGGCGTCACGCCGCACGCCCAGAACACAGGTATCTCGTGCTCGTGAATGGACACCGGTTGACCGTAGTCGGGCTGCATCAGGTCTTCAATGCCGAGCACCGCCGGGCTGCCCAGATGCACCGGCGCACCGTGCACCGAAGGGAAGCGGCTCGTGATCTGGATGGCTCGGACTGCATGCGCGCCGCTCATGGGACGCATGGAGACAACCAGCTTGCCGCCGAACGGCCCAGCCGCCTGATTCAAGATATTCGTCCGATACATGGGCACATTGACGCCCTCGTCGACATGTCGCAACGGGATGCGTTCGCGTGCCAGCATCTGCTCGAATGAGAAGGAGCAACCGATGGCGAACACCACCAGATCGTCGCGCCAGAGTTCGACGATATCGTCGGGCTGCTCGCACAGCACGCCGTCGCGATACACGTTGTAGCCGGGAACGTCGGTGCGAATATCGAGGTCGCGGCCCAGCGCCGGGACGTTCCATTGGCCCGGTTCACCCACGCCAAGCAGCGGGCACGCCTTGGGGTTACGCACGCAAAACCGCAGGAAATCCTCTGCATAGGCGCTTGGGATGATGGCGAGATTGGCTTGCGCGAACTCACCGCAGTGACCGGCCGTCGGACCGGTAAAACGCTTGCTGCGGACTTGCTGGCGGAAAAGATGCGGCATGGTTCAGGTCCCTAACGAATGCAACGAATTGGCGATGAGGCAATTGATGACATGCAGGTTAGGGTCGAAAAAAAAGCGGCGCCAGCGAGTTATTCCACCCACATGCGTAAAGGTTTTCTTAACAGTTTCATGCGGGTTTCCACGTAGCAGGGTGGGCACGCGTCGCTGGATAAATAAGCGCAGAGCGAGTCTGCATGCCTTTGTACATGGCGTTTCATTGCACAGACGCTGACGCTCCGAAGCGCATCAAATGCTCAGAAACACCCCACAAAAAACATCAATCAAACAGGCGCATTTTTTTGGCGGAGTTAATAATTCCTCCGGACTGCCGTTAAGCGAACCAGCGGGCTCGTTCTCCCGCGCCTCTCCTGACCGCAGTTCCTTTCAACTGGAAAACAAAAAATGAACCGTCTGTCCTTGCGCCAGAAGTTATGGATGCCGCTGATTCTTTCGTGGTTCGGCCTTCTGACGCTGACTGTCTGGCACGCTTACCAGACGCGTGACCTGCAGTTGTCGGAGCGTCACCGCGATCTCGGCGATATTGTCGCGATGTCGTATTCCATCGCCGCCGGCCTCGACAAACTGGCGCAGAGCGGCAAGATGTCCGTCGACGCCGCGAAGCAGGAAGCCATCGCACGGATTGGCGACTTGCGGTACGACGGCGGCGGTTACGTGACGATCGTCGGGGCGAATTCGGTCATGATCATGCATCCCATCAGCCCGAAGCTGGACGGCAAGGACATGTCGGACTGGAAGGATGCGAAGGGCAATCCGCTCTACAAGGCCATTGCCGCGGCGGGTAGTTCTGCGGAAGGCGGAGGGTTCCTTGAATACTGGTGGCCGAAGCCGGGCGAGACCGAACCGAGTTCGAAGCTCGGTTATACGAAGCGTTATAAGCCGTGGGACTGGGACATGATTGCCGGTGCGTATCAGGACGATATCCAGGCCGCGTTCTATCGCACGCTCTTGCATTCGTTCCTGATGCTGTTCGCACTCGGTGCGGCTATTTCGCTGTTTGCGTCGCTGGCCATCAAGAGCGTGCGCCGTTCGCTTGGCGGTGAGCCTGCAGCCGCTGCACAGCTCGCGCGGCAGATTGCATCGGGCGACCTGACGGGGCGCATCGACGTGACGGCGGGTGACACGCAAAGCGTTATCTCGGCGATTGCTCATACCCGCGACAGCCTGGCGGGCACGGTATCGCGTGTGAAGGACGCTGCCGACGCCATCAAGCTTGCTGCAGCCGAAATTGCCAGCGGCAACGCGGACCTGTCGAGCCGCACCGAGCAACAGGCGGCGTCACTGCAAGAGACCGCGGCGGCCATGGACGAAATCACGTCCACGGTTCGGGCGAACGCCGAGAACGCGTCGCAAGCGAGTCAGGTGGCGGCAAGCGCGTCGGCGCAGGCGCTGCGGGGTGGAAACGTGGTCAATGATGTGGTCGAGAACGTGCGCGCGATTGCAACCAGTTCGAAGCAGGTTGCCGAGATCACGGCGGTAATCGACGGCATTGCATTTCAGACAAATATTCTCGCGCTGAATGCGGCGGTTGAAGCGGCGCGCGCCGGTGAAAACGGCCGCGGTTTTGCCGTGGTGGCAGGCGAAGTGCGCAGCCTCGCGCAACGCAGCGCGGCGGCGGCAAAAGAGATTCGGGTGCTAGTCGACACCTCGCTGACGCAGATCGAAAGCGGTGCCGGACTCGCCGAAAACGCGGGCAGGGCAATGGCCGATATCGTGACGGCGGTGAAACGCGTGACAACCATTGTTGAAGACATTGCGACTGCGTCGAGCCAGCAAAGCGTGGGGATTGAAGAGGTCAACCGGGCGATCGCGCAGATGGACGGCACCACGCAACAGAACGCGGCGCTGGTCGAGCAGGCCGCTGCCGCAGCGAGTTCGATGAACGACCAGGCGCTGCGCCTGGGTGACGCCATGCAGTCGTTCCGGCTGTCGCCTGCATGAATACACGCTTCCTCGAAACTTTGGTGACGCTGGCTGAACTGGAAAGTTTCCGGGCGACGGCGCGTGCTATGCACGCCACGCCCGCGACCATTTCGCTACGCATCAAGTCGCTCGAGGATGAGTTGAAGACCGAGCTGGTCGACCGTACCTCAACGGCGTTCCGTTTGACGACCGCGGGTCAGAGCCTGCTCGGGCTCGCACGAAACGTAGTCGATGCCGCGCGTGCATTGCGCGAGGCGGCGGGGCAGGAGGTGGTGGTCGGCGGCAAGCTGCGGTTGGGGGTGATCGAAACGGTGGTGCATAGCTGGCTGTCGCACTACATCACGTATCTCAATGCGAACTATCCGAAGCTCGATGTGGATCTCACGGTTGACTCGAGTTCGGTGTTGCAGCGACGCCTGCTGAGCGGTGAACTTGATCTCGTCATACGCGTTGAAGGGATCGACAGTACGAAGATTGCATCGAGTGCGGTTGCGAGTTACCCGGTGCGCTGGATCGCAAGACGTGGGCTGTTGTCGCGGCGCGCGACAGGGCTTGCATTGCGCGTGTTGCAACGGCCGATAGTCACGTTCGGTCGTGGAACGGCGCCGCAAGTGGCGTTGGAAAGCATCGTGCATACGCTGGCCCGGCAAGAGAACATGCGGCCCGAACAAACGCGTATTACGTGCTCTCCCTCGGTGGCCGCGATCGTTCAACTGGTGCGCGATGGATATGGCGTCGCCGGTATTCCCAGTCTTTTTGTCGCCAAGGAATTGCAAAGCGGCGAGTTTGTCGAGTTGCCGCTGAAGCCGGTTCCACCGCCAATTATTGTGTCGTTGTGCAAACCAGTCGATGCCAGCGTGATGGTGAACGCCGCAGCCAATGCGGCGCACATTGCGTGTTCCGCCTACTCCAAATCGATCAAAAAAGACTTCCTGGAAGGGCTTTAACGTTCGCGCGCCGGCGCCTCGCGCTGGAAGACGACGGTAGGCTTGCCCTTGTACGTTGTTGTGCGACTTTGCGCAAACAAACATTTCCTTGCTAACGCAAGCGAGGGCGCATTCTCGGGCGAGATGATGCAGACAATCTCTCCTTCGGGCCAGCGTGTATCCGCCCACTGCAACGCGGCGCGGACGGCTTCGGTCCCGTAACCCTGTCCTTGCGACTCTGCCGTCAACATCCATCCAATCTCCGGTGCTTCATCGAATGCCGGGTCGATACCGCGCTTGTATTGCCCGAAACCGACCTCACCGATGAACGTGCCGCTGTGCTTCTCGCTGACGACCCAGTAGCCGAATCCCATCAATGCCCAATGCCCCGCGCTTCGAAGCAGGCGCGCCCACGCTTCTTCCTTCGTGAAGGCAGTGCCGGTGACGTGACGTACGACCGCGAGGTCCGACCACATGGCGTGAATGTCGTTGAAATCGGCTTGTTGCGGCGGACGCAGGATGAGGCGATCGGTTTTCAGGACGGTGGCGGAGTGGGACATGGTCGAAGCAGGTGAGCGTGATAGGCCAGGGCACCGTTAGCGGCGTAGCCTGATGGGAACAAGGAATATAACCGCTCGGGTCAGGACCGGAAAGTTTGAAAGCGCGTAGCAATTTTGAAGGCGTGCGACCTTCAAGCCATCGCGCCACTATGCTCCGACACGAGCGTCTCGATCAACGCGCTCAGGTCGCGCGTTGCCTCATTACGCATGGTTGGCGCAACATGAAGCTCCAGTTCCGCCGGCGGCAGCGCTGGCAGTCCGTCCGTTTCGCCGAACGTGCGCCAGCATGCGGGCAGCGTCCGACGATCGATGATCGTCACTGCCGCGCCATGGTTCACCGCAATGCGGATGCCGGTCGGACTCTGGCTCGTGTACACGAGTTGATAATCCCGGCTGATCGCGGTCAGCGCCTGTAATCCCCGTTGCCGATAAGTACAACTTTCGTCGAAGAGCGCGAGCGGCACCGGCGCATCCGCGCACAACACGAAATCGCGATGCGCCGCCCACACCAGCTCCTGACGCGCTAGGGGTTTTCCCCCGGCGCGCTCGCCATGCCGCACGACCAGCGCCAGATCAAGTTCACCCGCACCCAGCCGCTCCAGCAATTCCAGCGACGTCCGGCAATGAATATGCGGCCTTGCGCCGGGGCGCAATTCATAGAACGCCCGCAGCAATTCCGGCAACCACAGCTCCGCATAATCTTCCGGCAGCCCGAAACGAATCACATTGCCGCGGCTACCGCGCGTCAGCGACGCAATCGCCTCGTTTTGCACCTGCAAGATCCGCCGCGCGTGGATCAGGAAATTTTCGCCGTCGCTTGAGAGCGCGAAATGACGGCTGTTGCGCATGAACAGGTGCGCGCCAAGCCGTTCTTCGAGCGTCCGGATACGCAGGCTGATGGTCGATTGCGTGCGATGAAGCTGGCGCGCCGCCGCCGTAAAACCCCCGCTTTCAGCCACTACGACAAACGCACGGACGAGCTCCGCATCGAGTGAAGCGATCTTGGACCAATCGGGTTCGCTAATGGAATCCATCGGAAATACTCGCTTTCCAAAAGAAATTGGCCGCCAAAAGATCGGGCCGTCGTTCGCACAATGTGTTCGCAGATTGTTGTTGAAGTCGCCCCGTAAATCCACTCGCCAAAATATCGATTTGGAGCCTGCCGTGGTTCTCTCTGTTTCACTTGCCGATGCTGAATGCCTTGATCTCAGCGATATCGTCAACACCGACCGCTATCCCCTGCATGACCCGGACAGCCCGCGCCTGAACGACCTGGTGGCTGCCTGCCGCGCGGAACTGGCCGCCAGCGGCAGCGCCGTGCTGCACGACTTCCTGCGCCCGGAGGCGCTGGAGCGGGCGCGCAACGAGGGTCGCGCGCTGGCCACGAAAACCTACTTTTCAACCCGTAAGGTGAACGCGTACTTTACCGCCGACGACCCCGCGCTGTCCGACGCCGATCCGCGCCGCATCTTCATGGACCGCACCAGCGGTTTCGTGACGCGCGACCTGATTCCGGCGGACGCCATCGTGCATCGCATCTATGTCGCCCAGGCGATGAAACGTTTGGTGGCGGATTGCCTGGGTGAAACGCGGGTGTGGGAATACGCCGATCCGTATGCGGGTCTGGTGCAAAACGTAATGCCGCCCGGGACCGAGCAGCCGTGGCATTACGACACGAACGAATTCATTGTTTCGATGATGACCCAGCAGCCCACCGCCGGCGGCGACTTCGAATACTGCCCGAACATTCGCACGCCGCAAGGCGAGAACTACGAAGGCGTCGGCCGCGTGGTACGAGGGGAAACCCGCGAAGCAATCAACATCATCACCTTGCGTCCGGGCGACCTGCAATTGTTCAAGGGCCGCTTTTCGCTGCACCGCGTCACGCAGGTAGCGGGCGAGGTCGAGCGCCACACGGCCATCTTCGCGTACTCGCAAAAGCCTGGCGTGATCGGACGGCTTGAACGGACACGCCAGTTATACGGCCGTGTTTCCGAAGCTCATCTGGAGGCCGAGCAACGGCTCGTTCGCGCCGATAGCCTTGTCGATTAACTCTTATCAAACCCCCACATGTCGATTATTCGCCCCACCCATCTTCCTGAAGACTGCGAACCTACCGCAGCAGAAATTGCGCAGATCCAACGTGACCGGCTGGCCGCCGTGCGCCGTGAGTTGAAGAAGCGCGATCTCACCGCCGCTGTCTTGTTCGATCCGACGCACATGCGCTACGCCACCGGCTCGCGCAACATGCAGGTCTATTCAATGCGTAACCCCGCTCGCTATGTGTTCGTGCCGGCGGAAGGCAAGGTCGTGTTGTTCGAGTACGCAGGCTGCGATTTCCTGGCCGACGGGCTGGACACCGTCGATGAAGTCCGCCCCGCCACCGCGATTTCCTATTACTTCTGCGACGATATGCTCGGCCAGGTCACCGAGCGCTGGGCCGCCGAGATCGATGAGCTGATGAAACAAAGCGGCGGCGGCAAGCGCATCGCCATCGAAAGTGCGACGTCCGCTGCGGCATTCGCGTTGCAGGCGCGCGGCTATCAAGTCTTCGACGCACAGGAGCCGCTCGAACGGGCGCGCGCCATCAAGGTGCCCAACGAGATCAAGATGATCCGCGCTTCACTGCGTGCCGCTGAAGATGGCGTGCGCAAGCTGGAAGCGGCACTTGTGCCGGGCATCAGCGAGAACGAGCTCTGGTCGCATCTGCATCAGCACATCATTGCAACCGATGGCGACTACATTGAAACGCGCCTGATCAGTTCGGGGCCGCGCACCAATCCTTGGTTCCAGGAAAGCAGCCCGCGCAAGATCCAGTCGGGCGAGCTGGTCGGACTCGACACCGATGTGGTCGGACGCTTCGGCTACTACGCCGATTTCTCGCGCACGTTCCTGTGCGGCGATGTGCAGGCGACGGCCGCGCAAAAAAATCTCTACCAGCTCGCGTACGAGCAGATTCATTCGAACATGGAGAACGTGCGCGCAGGCACGACCTTCCAGGAGTTCATTGCCCGGGCATGGAAGATTCCCGAGCCATACCGCGCACGCCGCTATTTCGCGCTTGCGCATGGCGTTGGCATGACGGGCGAGTATCCGTACATCGTGCATAGAGAAGATAACGAGGCCAAGGGCTATGACGGCGTGATAGAGCCGGGCATGACCCTTTGCATAGAAAGCTATATCGGACACGAGGCTGGCGGCGAGGGCGTGAAGCTGGAAGAGCAGGTCTACATTCGCGACGACGGCCGCGTCGAACTGCTCTCGGACTATCCGTTCGAAGCGCGGTTGCTCGCCTGATCTTCGTTAGTCGACGCGTCATAAAAAATCCGACAACAAACCAACCCCATAGGTGCAAGACGATGCTCAAACGATTCTTCAACGCAAGCATTTCAGCGCTGGTCGTGGTTGCCGCTACCACCGGCACTGCGCACGCCGCAGGGACTTTCTGCAGCTCGGGCAAGACCGTGCACTTTGCGGGGATTACGTGGGAAAGCGGCGCGTTCGCAACCGAAGTGCTGCGGCAAATCCTTGAAAAGGGCTACGGCTGCGCTACGGATGTCGTGCCCGGCAGCACGGCCGCCACCGAGACTGCGCTGGCAAGCAACGACGTGCAGGTCTGGGCCGAGCAATGGACCGGACGCAGTGAAATCACGTCGAAAGCGGTCACCGCCGGCAAGGTCAAGTTGATAGGCGACACGCTCCCCGGCGGCACGAATGAGGGCTGGTTCGTGCCCGAATACGTGATCAAGGGCGACGCATCGCGCAACATCAAGGCCAGCGCGCCGGGCCTGGTTTCGGTCACCGATCTGCCGAAATACAAGGAGCTATTTGCCGACGATGAGGAACCGGAAAAGGGTCGTTTCCTGAACTGCCCGACAGGCTGGGACTGCGAACGGGTGAATACGCGTTTGCTCAAGGTGCTGGGCCTCGATGCGTCGTATACCAACTTTCATCCGGGCACCGGCGCGGCCCTTGATGCATCGATCGAATCGGCGTATCAGCGTGGCAAGCCGCTGGTGTTTTATTACTGGGGTCCGGCTGCGTTGATGGCGAAATACAAGTTCGTCCAGCTCAAGATGCCGCCGTATAACGACGCCTGCTGGAAGACCCTGCGCGATGAAAGCAGTACGAAGCAATGTGCATCGTCGTACATGGTGTCGCACGTGACGGTGGGTGTCTCGACGCCCTTCAGCGAAGCCGAACCGCAAGCTATAGAGATGTTCTCGAAGGTCAGCTTTCCGATGGATTTCCTGAACAGCACGATTCTTGAAATGACATCGAAGAAGATCGACGGCTCGGCCATGGCCACCACGTTCCTGCGCACACACCCCGAGATGTGGAAGACCTGGGTGCCAGCCGACGTAGCGGCCAAGGTGCAGGCCAAGCTGGGTACTTAAAAACAGGCCCCTTTCCACTCCGCGCGACCCTTCTCAAGACGAGTGAACCATGACGTCCATCTTTCCGCATCTCTCGCTTGCCGACCCGATCAACGACAAGGTCGCATTGCTGGTCCAGAACTATGGCGATGCCTTCCACTCGTTCAGTCTGGTCGTGCTGAAATACCTGCTGGTGCCGCTGGAAAGCGGCTTGCGGATCATGCCGCCGTGGCTGCTGCTGATACTTGCGGGCGTGCTCGCATGGCACGCCACGCGCAAGCTCTCGCTGGCCGCGTTGTTCGTGCTGCTGCTCTATGCAATCGGCGCGTTCGGGCTGTGGGACAAGCTGATGCAGACGCTCGCGCTGATGCTGGTCGCAACCGTGTTGTCGATCGTGCTGGGGATTCCGCTTGGCATCCTGTGCTCACAAAACCGCTGGGTACGCCGGGGGTTGTTGCCCGTGCTTGACGTGATGCAGACGCTGCCCAGCTTTGTGTACCTGATCCCGGTGCTGATGCTCTTCGGGCTGGGTAAGGTACCCGCCATCTTCGCCACCGTGATCTATTCGCTGCCGCCGCTGATCAGGCTTACGGACCTGGGTATTCGGCAGGTCGACGGTGACGTAGTGGAAGCTGCGCGCTCCTTCGGCACAACACGTTGGCAGATGCTGATTGGTGTTCAAATGCCGCTCGCGCGGCCGAGCATCATGGCGGGTATCAACCAGACCACCATGATGTCGCTGTCCATGGTCGTGATTGCATCGATGATCGGTTCGCGCGGCCTCGGCGAAGACGTGCTTGCCGGCATCCAGACACTCGATGTCGGCAAGGGCATGCAGGCGGGCATCGCCATTGTGATCCTGGCGATCGTCATTGACCGAATCTCGCAAGGTTACGGTCAGGAGCGGCGTGCACGCATGGCGCTGAGCGCGAACAGAAGGGCGCGCGTGCAGGCTCGCCAGAGCGCGCGCAGCGCCGGTCTTGGCGATCCGGAAGCAGCGGGCGACGCCGCGTCGCGCCGCGTTTGAAACCTCACTCCCTCTTCTTGCGCGGAGCGCGAACATGACAGCTATCCGAGTCAGCAACGTCTACAAGATCTTCGGGCCGTCGATGACCCATGCACGCGTTATCGACATGCTCAGGCACGGCGCGTCGAAGGCCGATGTACTCGCCGACAACGGTTGTAACGTCGGCCTCAACAACATCAACTTGAATATCGAGGCGGGTCAGATCTTCGTGATCATGGGCTTGTCCGGCTCCGGCAAGTCCACGCTCGTGCGCCACTTCAACCGGCTGATCGATCCAAGCGCAGGCGAGATCGTGATCGACGGGGAGAACATCCTCTCGCTCAACGCGGCGGGGCTGCGCGAGTTCCGGCGGCATCGCGTGAGCATGGTGTTCCAGAATTTCGGTCTGTTGCCTCATGCAACGGTGCTGGAGAACGCGGCGTATGCATTGCGTGTAAGAGGTGAACGCCATGACGTAGCGAACCAGAAGGCCCGGACCTGGCTCGGCAAGGTAGGCCTGGACGGTTACGGCGATAAATTCCCCGACGAACTCTCGGGCGGGATGCGCCAGCGCGTGGGGCTCGCCCGTGCGTTGGCGGCGGACACGGAAGTACTGCTGATGGACGAAGCATTTTCTGCACTTGATCCACTGATCCGGACCGAGATGCAGGATCAGTTGCTTGAGTTACAGCGGACGTTGAACAAGACCATTGTCTTCATCACGCATGACCTGGATGAAGCATTGCGGCTCGGCACGCAGATCGCAATTCTCCGCGATGGCGAACTCGTGCAGCAAGGCACGCCTGAAGACATTGTGCGTTTCCCCGCGAATGACTATGTCCGCCGGTTCGTCGAGCGGCGCGCTGAACGCGTCGCGTAACTCCATCATCAGTTAGCACGATTGACTGAGCGCAAGGCAGGGCCCGTATCAAGGGTCCTGGATACACACGCCCATACCGGGCGATCAATAAAAGAAGCGTCATAAAAGAAGCGTCATAAAAAAAAGCAGGTCCACACCGGCGACACGCCGGGCCTATGGTTTTGGAGCCATCAATGAAAAAGCAAGCAATCTGCATGACTTTGTCGTGCCTGTTCGTCGCGGGCGCCCATGCCCAAAGCAGCGTGACGCTGTATGGCGTCATTGACGAAGGGTTTGACTATACGAATAACGTCAACGGCAATAAAGCCTATGAAATGCAGAGCGGTTATGCGCAGGGCAGCCGCTGGGGATTGAAGGGCGGCGAAGATCTGGGCGGGGGCGTTAAGGCGATCTTTACCCTGGAAAATGGATTCAACCTGAACAACGGACGGCTGGGTCAGGGTGGCCTGGAATTCGGCCGGCAGGCCTTCGTGGGCATTAGCGATGCCACATACGGAACGGTCACGTTGGGCCGCCAATATGACTCGGTAGTCGACTTTCTTGCGCAGACAACGGCGAACGGAAACTGGGCGGGTTATCTGTTTGCGCACCCGTACGATAACGACAATACCGATAATTCATTCCGCGTGAATAACACGGTGAAATACACGAGTCCGACATGGGCCGGTTTTCAATTCGGTGGCATGTACGGATTCAGCAATGTAGCAGGGGGATTTGCCAACAACCGGCTGATGAGCGTGGGCGCGCAATACACGTACGGCGGTTTGCTGATCGCGGCCGCTTACTTGAACTCAGACAACCCTTCCGGCACGACGAGCGGCGCCATTCCGACGACCGACCAGAACTTCCTCGCGCAGCGCCTGCGTGTATTCGGTGCGGGTATCAACTACACCATGGGCAATGCTACGGTGGGTTTTGCGTACACCAACACCAACCTCTCCGACCCGACTTCCACGACCTATATCACGGGGTCGATCGTCCCGGCGGGCGGGTCGATATCGTCGCTCAAGTTCAACAACTTCGAGATCAACGGCAAGTATCAATTCACCCCGGCGTTTTTTGTCGGCGCGCAGTATGTCTATACACGCGCTACCGATAACGCAAGCACCGGCGCGGCTCACCCGAACTACCAGTCGGCGGGGTTGATGGCCGACTACCTGCTGTCCAAGCGCACCGATGTCTACGCTCAAGCTGCCTTCCAGTCAGTCGGTGGCGACAATACCGGGACCGCGCTGGATCAGGCGTACGTACCGGGTGCGGCGGATGCTTCGTCCACGTCGAAGCAGGTTGTCGTGCGGCTCGCGATACGTCACAAGTTCTGATTGCGGCGGGGTCCTGAACGGGCCTCGCCGCACACAGCAACGCTCACATCTTGATGACATCCATCACGGTTTTCTTCTTGTCCTTGAACTGATAGATCGTGATGGCTGCGTCCTTGAGATCACCATGCGGATCGAACGCAATGCGGCCGATCACACCGTCATACTGAGTCGATGGCATCGCGGCAAGCACCTTCGTGCGTTCCGTCGAATCCGCGCGTTTCATCGCGTTATAGATGACGTACACAGCGTCATAGGTGAACGGCGCGTACGCATCGATCGGCGTATTGAAACGTGCCGTATAGCGCTTTTCGAAGTCCTGTCCCTTGGGCATCTTCGAGAGCGCAAGGCCCGCCTCTGAACATGTCACGTTGCCAATAGCGTCGCCGGCCAGATCAATCATCTTCTCCGTGCATGCGCCGTCGCCGCCCAGCACCTTCGCTGTGATCCCGAGATTGCCCGCTTGCTTGGCCAATGGCCCGGCGGTCGCATCCGAACCGCCATACATGATGACGTCGGGACGTAAGCCTTTTATCTTCGTCAGGATCGCGCGGAAATCCGTTGCCTTGTCGTTGGTTGCTTCGCGCGTCACGATCGTGCTGCCGTTCGCTTTCGCAGCCTTTTCGAATTCATCGGCGAGGCCCTGACCGTAGGCAGTGGAGTCATCGATGATCGCAATCCGCTTCGCATGCAGCGAGTCGAGCGCGTAGTGGGCGAGTGCCGGTCCCTGAAGCGCGTCGGTCGCGACTACGCGAAACGTGGTCTTGTATCCCTGCAGCGTGTACGTGGGGTTAGTCGATCCTTGCGAAATCTGCGCGATACCGGCTTCGCTGTAGATCTTCGATGCGGGGATCGAGACGCCCGAATTGATGTCTCCCACGACGGCCACCACGCCGTCGTCCACCAGCTTCTGCGCGACCTGCGTGCCGGTGCGCGGATCGGCGGCATCGTCCTGGGAATCGAGTTGAAACTTGACTGGCTCACCACCTATTACCGGGTGCTGGCTGTTGATCTCGTCAATCGCCAGCCGGGCAGCATTTTCGCTGTCCTTGCCCATGTGGGAAAGCTGCCCGGTAAGAGGTGCAGCGTGGCCGATCAGGACGACGGCCGGGTCGGCGGCAAAACTTGGCCCGCTAATAGTCAGAAGAACCGCGGCGGCGAGGGCGGAGCAAGCGGGACGCGAGAAACGAAGCGGGGCGGAAAAGGCGGTCACGAGCGGATCCTTGGGGCATGGAGAGTGAGCGGGGGGCGGTGCGCATCCATTGAACGCGGTAAGCAACATGGACGGCGAATGAGGCTCAGTATTCAAACGCCAATTTGCCCCGTCCAACGACTAATTGTGTTGGCCGGTGATAAACAAATTTAATGCCTCGCTGAAGCGCGTGGGTCTGGTGAGCGCCACGCTTGACCGCCGCCATCATTCGACATGGGTCAACGCATCGACCCTATAACGATGCCAAAGGCTGCGTCCGAGTATCGGATCATGAAGTTCGAGCTCATAACCCGCGCCTGCGCTTAGTTCGCCGAGCACGGCTTGCGTGCCGCAGAACATCGCCGAGCCGCGTGGCATGGCGGCCGCGCTGAACCCCCGTTCGATCAGCTCGTCCGGACGCAGCAAGCGGGCGAGCGTGCCCTCCTGATACAGCGCGGGGTCGGCATCGCCGTCGATCCGCCAACTGCGCGCGATCAGCGAATCCCAGTGCGCGGCGACATCGGCGTAACGCCAGAGCGCGGCGCTTACCGGCTTCGCGCACATCTGCTTCGAGACGGCGACGTCATAACTTTCCACCCGGCGATCCGTATGGTCGGACCCTATACCGACGAGCAAGCCGTCGCTGGCGGTCTGGATCAGCACGACTTCGACCTCGCCGGATGAGTGCGCGCCCACCACATCGATTGCACCCTCGGTTGTCAGCAACGCCGACGCGACCTTGTAGAACGTCGGCACCGACGCCGGCCGTTTGACGCCCAGTGCTTCCAGTTCGCGGATATGGTGCTCGACGTCGTGCGCATCGCGTCCTGCCCAGCCGGCGATGACCAGGCGGCTCACGGTTACCTCGATACGCGCGCCGCCATCGATCCTGCATTCAAGTGTCTTCATCAAAACCTTTCACCCGGTGGATTCAATGAATGACAGTCTTGAAGAAGGGCGCGGCGATGTCCAACAAGTAAATGTGGGCTCACGTGGTCACTTTTTCTTGTCACGCGGTAATTCTTCCGGCGATAAACTGACGGCAATGATTCGGTCGATGCCCGCCGCTTCGCCACTCAACGCATCAGCCGGGGTGCGCCATGAATGTCCGCTTTCTCGAAACGTTTGTATGGCTTGCCAAGCTGCGCAACTTCCGGATGACGGCCGAGCACTTGCACGCGACCCAAGCGGCCATCTCCAGCCGAATTTCTGCCCTGGAGCAGGAGTTTGGTGTACGCCTGTTCGACCGCGGACCACGCGATGTGACACTCACGCAGGAAGGCACCAAGGCGCTCGCGTTCGCGGAGCAAATCCTGAAGCTGAACCGGGACATGCTCGCAAGCGTCAGCGACCGTTCCAAAGTCGCGGGGTTGCTGCGACTGGGCGTGATCGAGTCCGTGGTGCATACCTGGCTGCCGAATTTGCTGAAGCGCGTGCGGGAGGAATACCCGAACCTGACGATCGAACTCACGTCGGACACCACCGCCAACCTTTCCGGGCATCTGGTCAACGGCAACGTCGATGTCGCGTTGCTGACCACGAACGTCACCGGCAGCGACGCCGTCAATATTCCGCTTGGGACACTCCCCATGCAATGGGTGGCGAGCCCTTCACTGAATTTATCGGCTGAAGCGCTTTCGGAGGCTGAACTGGCCGCGTTTCCCATCGTCAGTTTTGCGCGGCACTCGGCGCCGCATGGCTTCCTCACCGAGTTATTTGCGGCTAGCGGCGAGACCACCGTCCAGATCAACTGTGTCTCGTCGGTGGCCGCGATCATCCGTCTTGTCGTGGATGGCTTCGGCATAGCCGTGCTGCCCGCCGCATTTGTCATGCACGAGTTGCAGTCGGGCCGGCTGCAATTGCTGCAGGTAACGCACCCTGTGCCGGCGCTTCCGCTGGTTGCAACATTCAGGCGCAGCCCGGACAGCCTCCTGTGCGAATCCATCACGCGCCTCGCATTGCAGGTTGTGCGCGATTTCAGCCTCGTCAATGGTCCCGATTTCGCGCTGCTCCCAAATACAGGCGATACACCGGGTTCCCTATCAAGCTCCCATCCCCCGTTAACTCCAGACGCCCTGCCGAAAAATGCCGACTGATCGTTATCCTTCTCTCTCTTCTTTCCCATCTCTCACGATTCAACCGCTCAGCGCCGAGGCCTTCGACTCCTTTGGCTGGATGCTGGGGAAGCCGCTTAAAACTGACGGCGACGTTCCCGCCTACACCAGCCCGGGCTCGGATTTCTGGCGCGAACATCTCTTCGATACCGGCGCGACCGGCGAGACCGAAGTCCTGTGGGTCAAGTACAGGAACGCTGACGAAACGGTCGCAAGTCTTGAAGCCCATTGGCTGACGCAGCAAGCCATCGTGCCGCTGACCGCGCCGGTGATCCAGGTCGTTGCAACGAGCACGGCGGGCGGCCAACCCGATATGGAATCCTTGCGCGCGTTTTGGGTGCCTCAAGGCGAAGGTATCTGCATGCGTCCACATTGCTGGCATGCGACCCGGGTATCGCATGGCGAGTCGACGTGCCTGATGCTTACCCGTCGCTCGACCACCTACGACCTGGTGGTGCATCTGGAGACGGGAGCGCCCGCGTGCGAGAGCGCAATCAAGTCAGTTCCGACCCATCGGTTGGCGGGTCTATCGACAGGTGCACGTACAAGTTAGGTGCCCCCTTAAGGCCCCTCAAGCCCGCTTCAACCGCTCCGGCTTATTCATTGCCGCCATCCGATCGTCGTGCGTCTTGCGCAGTATGTCGACGAATTCCATGGTCAGGCGAGTTCGCGGCTGATGCGGGGGAAACAGCAAATAGATGGGAAACAAGACCGCTGGCGTGAACGGACGGATCTCAATGCCGGGACCGGCAAAATCCTGCGCAACGATAGGATGCGACAACGTCACGCCCATGCCGCAGCGAACCATCTCGCAGCAGATGGCAGAGTATTGGGCCTCGATTGCCATCACCCGTTCAACGCCTGCATGCGCGAAGACCTCGTCCATCTGAGCGCGTGTGCCATCGCCATGACACAGCGATATATAGGGTTCTCCCTGAAAATCCTTTGGCTTGAGCGACGCCTTCTTCGCCAGCCGATGACCCGCAGGCAGCACGCCTACCGCAGCCACCTTCGATAACAACTCGACCTCGCAATTGGATGCCTCGCTGGGATAGATCGCGACCCCAAGATCGCAGAACTGCGAACTCGTCCAGTGATTGACGGTGCCCGAGGTGTTCACGTGCAACGAGATAGTGACTTCCGGATACAAGGCCTGGAAGCGCTGGATTGCATGCGGCACGAGTGTCATTCCTGCCGACGGCATTGCTGCAATGCGCAATCTCCCGGTCCCCAGGTTCTTGATCTGGGCCGCGGCATTGGTCAGTCCTTGCAGGCCCACATAAGCACGCTCTACTTCGCGAAAAAACGCATTGCCCTCGCTAGTGGGAATCAGCCGGACGCCGCTGCGCTGGAACAGCAACAGCCCGGTTTCGCGTTCGAGTTGCGTGATCAGGCGGCTGATATTGGGCTGCGACGTGAACAATTCCTTGGCCGCCGCGGTCATGGAACCCGCCAGCATGACCGCCCGGAACGCCTCTATATGCTTAAGATTCATTGAGCTAAACCCATATCATCCTTGTATAGGTAGTTATTTTATTCTTATTGGACGATATGCCCTGCGACGAACAAAATAATTTCTCCTGGCCACATTCCTCAAGCGTCCGACCCTGCATAGTCTGGAGAATCGCACATGAAACAACTGCAGCAAACCCGTTGCTCGTCGTCTTCTCGTTCGTATCTACGGCCGCTGCTGGCCGCGCTCGGCTGCGCCGGGGCGTTGTCGGGATCGCTGCTGGCGCATGCTGAAACCACGTTGTATGTGGCGAACGTCGGCGGCTCGAACGAGACCATGTATCGCGACAAGATCATCCCGCCGTTCGAGAAAGCGCACGACGTCAAGATCGTCTACGTTGCAGGTAATTCCAGCGACACGCTCGCGAAATTGCAGGCGCAAAAAGGGCATCAGCAGATCAACGTCGCGGTGATGGATGACGGCCCGATGTACCAGGCAATGCAGATGGGTTTGTGCGCGAAGGTCGAGGACGCGCCGGTCATGAAGGACCTGTATCCGCTTGCGCATCTTGGCCCGACTTCGGTAGGTGTCGGCATGGTCGCAACGGGCATTGGCTATAACGCCGATGCCTTCAAGAAGATGGGCCTGCCCACGCCGGATTCGTGGAGCGTGCTGTACGACAAGCGCCTGAAGGGCAAGCTCGGCATGCCGCCGATCACCAACACTTACGGCCTGCATGCGCTGGTCATGCTGGCGCGCATGAATGGCGGCGGCGAGAAGAACATCGACCCGGGTTTCACCGCGATGACCCAGCAGGTCGCGCCAGATGTGCTGTCGTGGGCGCCAACGCCCGGTGAGATGGACGGCCTCATGCAAAGCGGCGACGTGATCCTCGCACCGTATGGCAGCGGCCGCGCTGTCGCGCTGCAAAACACAGGTTTTCCGCTGAAGTTCTTCTACCCGAAAGAGGGCGGCGTCGCGCTGCAGGTCGGCGCTTGCGCGGTGGCCGAGAATGCGCAGCCCGCGCTGTCGCAGCAGTTCATCCAGTACCTGTTGAGCCCGCAAGTGCAGATGATCCAGGCGCAGGCGATCGGCCTGGGTCCGGTCAACAAGACCGTGCAACTGACGCCTGAAGTGGCGGCGCGCGTGCCGTACGGTCCTGAGCAGATATCGAAGCTGGTTGCGGTGGACTGGGCGACGATCAACCAGCATAGAACCGAGTGGACCGAGCGCTGGAATCGCAGCGTGGAGCGGTGAACTGCGCGCTGACTTGCACATACCGACCGCCGACTTTTACTCACGGACGCACATGAGCTTTCTGACTCTCAAAGGCATCTCGAAGCGCTACGGTGACTTCACCGCGATTGAACAGATCGACCTAGACGTCGAACGGGGTGAGTTCCTGTCGCTGCTCGGTCCCTCGGGTTGCGGCAAGACCACGACCTTGCAAATGATCGCGGGTTTTGTCACGCCAAGCACTGGCACCATCCTGCTCGACGGCCGCGACATCACGCAAGAGCGGCCTGAGAAACGCGGCATGGGCGTCGTGTTCCAGAGCTATGCGTTGTTTCCGCATATGACCGTGAACGGCAACGTCGGCTTCGGTCTCGAGATGCGCAACATGAAACGCGCAGCACGCGCCGAACGCGTGGCCGAAGCGCTCGACCTGGTGCGTCTTAACGGACTGGGCGGGCGTTATCCGAAAGAGTTGTCGGGTGGTCAGCGGCAACGCGTCGCGATAGCTCGTGCGCTTGCCATGCGCCCTGAACTGTTGCTGCTCGACGAACCGATGTCCAATCTCGACGCCAAGCTGCGCGAGGAAATGCACATCGAATTGCGGTCGATACAAAAGCGGCTGGGCATTACCACTATTCTCGTCACGCACGATCAGGTCGAAGCCATGACCATGAGCGACCGCATTGCAGTCATGCATCGCGGCACGATCGCTCAGTTGAGTACGCCGTTCGAAGCGTATGAGCGGCCGGAGACGCCATTCGCATCAGCATTTCTGGGCAAGACCAATCTGCTGCCCGGCGCGGTACTGCAGCGTAACGCGCGCTGTGCTGAAGTCGACGTTGCGGGCACGACGCTCAAGGTGCCGCACGAAGGCCGCCATGTGCAGGGCGAGGTGAACGTGTATATCCGGCCCGAGAAGGTTCATCTCGCGGCGGTTAATACAGCGGGTGTTCGCACCATTGGCCGCATTACCACGCGTGTGTTCACCGGCAACCAGTGGCTTCTGCTGATCGATACCGGCCTTGGTCAACTGAGCGTGGCCCAGCCGAACAATGGCGCGCCGCCACCCGATGAAGGCGCGGAGGTTGGCGTGGCGTGGTCGGATGACGACTTGCGTGTGCTGCAGAAGGAGGGACACCATGGCCACGCTTGACAACGATCGCGCGGGCGCTGCCCCGTGGCTCCTGTCCGCCCCCGCGTTGCTGTTGTTCGGCAGCCTGCTGCTGGTGCCGCTGCTGTTGACTCTCGTGTTGTCCTTCCACGTCTTTAGCGACACGCAGGGCACGCTTGCCACCTACACGCTGCGCAACTACTTTGAGGTAATCACCGATCCCTACTACGGCGCAATCTTCGCCCGCACCGCAGGCATGGCGTTCGCGGTGACCTTCCTCTGCATAGTGCTGGGGGTGCCCGAGACGATCGTGCTCGCGCGGATGAAACGACCGTGGCAATCCATTTGCCTGCTCGTCGTACTCGGTCCGCTGTTGATATCGGTCGTCGTGCGCACGCTTGGCTGGCAAATCCTGCTTGGCAATAACGGTGTATTGAACAACGCGTTGCAGGCGCTTCACATCACGTCGGAGCCTATCCGGCTTGTCTTCACCATGACCGGGGTTGTGATAGCCCTAACGCACGTGCTGGTGCCCTTCATGGTGATGTCGGTATGGGCGACGCTTCAGAAGCTGGACCCGCAGGTGGAATGGGCCGGCCGGTCCATGGGCGCATCACCGTTCCGCGTGTTCCGGCGAGTGGTCCTGCCGCAGATCCTGCCGGGCGTGCTGTCTGGATCGATCATTGTGTTCGCGCTGTCTGCATCGGCATTCGCTACACCCGCGTTGATCGGAGGACGCCGTCTCAAAGTCGTTGCGACCGCCGCGTACGACGAGTTCCTCGGTACGCTGAACTGGCCTCTGGGGGCAACAATCGCTGTCCTGTTGCTGATCGCCAACGTCGCCATCGTGCTGGGTTGCAGCCGCCTGGCCGAGCGTCGCTTCAAGCACATCTTCGACTGAACCGGGAGACGCCATGAAACAAAACGGATTCCTGGGCCTGCTGTTCAACGCGCTGTTTCTCGCGTTCATCGCGGCGCCGCTTGTGGTCGTGATCGCGGTTTCATTCACCGACAAGGGCTTCATCTCGCTGCCGTTCGACGGCGCGTCGTTGCGCTGGTTCAGGGCGATCCTGGCCAACGACCAGATGGTGGACGCCTTCTGGCTCTCGGTGCGCCTCGCGCTGGTGGCGGCCACGGTTGGGGTAGCGCTCGCGTTGCCGGCAGCGCTGGCCATCGCCCGATATCGCTTCCCTGGCCGTGCTGCGTTGACCGGCTTTTTCCTGTCACCCATGATGATTCCCGCCGTCGTGCTGGGCATCGCGTTTCTGCGATTCCTGAGTTTGCTCGGGCTCGGCGGTTCGTTCTGGGCGCTCTGCGCGACGCACGTGATCATCGTGTTGCCGTACGCGTTGCGGCTGGCGTTGTCATCGGCTATTGGACTTGATCGCGATGCCGAACGCGCAGCACTGTCATGTGGCGCGAGTCGCTTTACGGCCTTTCGCCGCGTCGTGCTGCCGATGATCCGTACCGGCGTGGCCGGCGGCTGGGTGCTGGCGTTCATCCAGAGTTTCGACGAGCTCACCATGACCATTTTTGTCGCGACGCCGGGCACGACCACACTGCCCGTCGCGATGTACAACCAGATCGCGCAGACGATCGATCCACTGGTGGCCTCCGTGTCGACCGTGTTGATCGTCGGCACGATTATTCTGATGCTGGTGCTCGACCGGATGGTGGGTCTGGACCGCGTCCTGATTGGAGAAACACGATGAGAGGTCATTCAGTCGACAGTCCCGACGTGCTGGTGGTTGGGGGTGGGCTGGTAGGAACCGCGGTGGCTTATGGGCTGGCGCGAGAGGGCGCAAAGGTCACGGTGCTGGATCAGGGTGACGGCGGTTTTCGCGCGTCGCGAGGCAATTTCGGGCTGGTGTGGGTGCAGGGCAAGGGCTACGGTTTGACACCCTACGCACGCTGGTCGCGCAGTTCGTCGAAGCTGTGGCCGGGACTCGCGGCGGCGTTGCTGGAAGAAACGGGTATTGATGTCTCGTTGAAACAGCCGGGTGGTTTCCACCTGTGTTTCTCCGACGAAGAAATGGCCGAGCGCGAGAAACGGCTGTCCACGTTGCAGTCAGAACTTGACGGCGAGTACCCCTATCAATTGCTCAACGCGCAGGAGTTGCGCGAGCGTCTTCCCGCCGTCGGACCCGAAGTGATCGGCGCAAGTTATACGCCCATGGACGGCCACGTGAATCCGCTGAAACTGCTGCGCGCACTGCACGACGCCATGCAGCGGCGCGGCGTGAAGTTTGTCAACGACGAAGACATCGGCCGCATTGTTCCCGAGACGAACGGCTTCGCCGTGCACGGCAAGAACGCTGTGTGGCGTGCGCCGAAGGTCGTGCTGTCAGCAGGTTTGGGCAACCGCGCGCTCAGCGCCCAGGTGGGTCTGCATGCGCCGGTTGCGCCGAATCGCGGGCAGGTGCTGGTCAGTGAACGGGTCGCGCCATTCCTGCATTACCCGACCATCAACGTGCGCCAGACCGACGAAGGCTCGGTGCAGTTCGGCGATTCAATGGAAGAGGTCGGCTACAACGACTTCACCACTGCCGATGTGCTCTCGACTATCGCGCGGCGCGGGGTGCGTGCGTTCCCCCTGTTGAAGAACGTGCGGCTGGTACGCACGTGGGCGGCGCTGCGTGTCTATAGCCCCGACGGCTTCCCGATCTACGAGCAGTCGCTGCAGTACCCGGGCGCGTTCGTCGTGACGTGTCACAGCGGCGTGACGCTGGCGGCAGCGCACGCGATGCGCATTGCCCCATGGATCACAGGCGGACCGATCCCCGATGAACTTGCCGCATTTCGGGGCGGCCGTTTTCTCGCCGCGGATCACACGACCAGCCATGCTCATTAGCCGCTTCAATGTCTCGCTTGCATCGGTTTCGGCAACAGCGGCTGGCCGTTGCCAGAGCCGTTGCCTGTTTCCCGTGATGCGCCTTGAACGCCGACATTCCGCTTTGCTTCGACCTGTCCGACTATGACTTCAAAACCGCTATTCAGAGTGCTTTCACCGGCCGCCGGCACCGATGCCCAGGCCGAGCCAACCACTATCCAGATCTGGTTCAACGACGAGCCTCTCAGCGTGCCGGGCGGACGCTCGGTTGCCGCCGCGTTGCTTGCCGCCGGCGTCCAGCGGTTCCGTGCGACGCCGGTGTCCGGTGCCCCTCGTGCGCCGTATTGCATGATGGGCGCGTGTTTCGAATGCCTGGTCGAGATCGACGGCATGCCGAGCCGGCAGAGTTGTCTCGTCACGGTGCAGGACGGCATGCGGATTCATTCGCAAGAGGGCGCGCGCGATCTGCCGCCAATGTCGGATGTGAATCCGGTGGAGAACGCTCATGGCCGCTAACACTGTCGATGTCGCCGTGATTGGCGCCGGACCTGCCGGGCTCGCCGCCGCGACTCAGGCTGCGAGAGCTGGGCTGTCTGTGGTCCTGCTCGATGAGCAGGAAGCGGTAGGCGGACAGATCTATCGAGCGATCGAACGCAGCGATGCGCAACGCCGTACCATCCTCGGCGCGGACTATGTCGCCGGCGCGGCGCTGGCGAGCGAGTTTGCGCGTTCAGGTGCGCGGTATGTGCCTAACGCGTCGGTCTGGCAAGTCACGCGCGAGCGTACGGTGCATTACCTCAAGGACGGCAAGGTAAGCAGCTTCGAGGCCCGGCGTGTGGTGCTCGCGACCGGTGCGCTTGAACGTCCGTTCCCGATTCCCGGCTGGACCTTGCCCGGCGTGATGACCGCAGGTGCCGCGCAGATCCTCCTGAAGAGCGCGGGTGAAGTGCCGGCCGAACCGCCGATACTCGTCGGTTGTGGGCCGCTGCTTTACCTGCTCGGATGGCAGTACGTCCGCGCGGGTGTACCCATTCGCGCGCTCGTGGATACCACGCGTCACGAGGACCGCTGGCGCGCCAAGCGGCACATGGTGTCCGCCTTGCGGGCATGGCCGTATCTGAGCAAGGGCCTGCAGTTGATGCGCACGTTGCGCGAAGCAGGCGTGCCAATGCATGAAGCCGCCGATGACCTTCGGGTGGAAAGCGGTATCGATGAAGACGGTTCCGAACGGGCGCGTGCGCTGAATTTTTCGGTGCGTGGCGTGTCGCATCGGATCGAGGCGAATGTGATTCTGCTGCATCAGGGCGTGGTGCCGAATACGCAGTTCACGCTTTCGCTCAGGGCAGCGCATAAGTGGGACGACGCGCAATTGTGCTTCGCGCCGGTCACCGATCAATGGGGCGAGCTCGATGTCCCCGGCATCTTCGTGGCAGGCGATGGCGGCGGCATTGGTGGCGCGCAGGCGGCAGAGACGCAAGGCGAAGTGACGGCGCTGGCGATTGCCGCACAGCTTGGCGTAATTGATACCGCCGCGCGCAATCGCAGCGCCGCGCCGTTGCTCCGCCGCCTGGCCGATGTCATGCGCATTCGCCCTTTCCTCGACAGTCTGTATCGACCACGCGATGAAAATCGTGTGCCGAAGGACGAGGTGATCGTGTGCCGATGCGAGGAGGTGACGGCCGGTGAACTCCGGAGTTTCGTGAAGCTCGGTTGTCTCGGCCCGAACCAGGCAAAGTCCTTCGGCCGATGCGGTATGGGTCCCTGTCAAGGACGCTTGTGCGGATTGACCGTGACTGAAGTGATCGCCGATGCACGTAGCGTGCCTCCTGAAACCGTGGGCTACTATCGCATCCGTCCGCCGATCAAACCGCTCACGCTCGGAGAACTGGCCGGTGAATAAGCCCGTAGCCAATGAGTCGGACGTGCTGATCATCGGCGGTGGGCTGCATGGTTCGAGCAGCGCATTCCATATCGCCCGTCGCGGGGTGAGCGTGACCGTGCTGGAAGCCGACTATGTCGGTCGCCATGCATCGGGCGTCAATGCAGGCGGCGTCCGCACGCTTGGCCGGCCAGTGCCCGAGATTCCGCTGGCGCTGATGTCGCGGGAGATCTGGCACAACATCGTCGATACAATTGGTGACGACTGTGGTTTCGTGCCGTCGGGCCAGTTGAAGATCGCGGAGACCGAAGCTGAACTCGATGAATGCCGCGAACGCGTGGCGCTGCTCGAGGCGCATGGTTTCACGCATGAGAAAATCATCGACCGTGAGACCTTGCTTGAGTTGGAGCCGGCGATCACGCCGCATGTGACCGGCGGCATCTGGGTCGAACGCGATGGTTATGCGTTGCCGTTCAGGACGACCACTGCGTTTCGGCTGGCAGCGGAGCGTCATGGGGCTGTGTTCCATGAAGGCACGCCGGTGACGCGCATTGAGCAGAAGGGCGAGCGCTGGTTCGCGCATACGCCATCGAGTGTGTTTTCTGCCGCGAAGCTGGTGGTGACGGCCGGGGCGTGGGCGGGCGAGCTCTCGCAGCAGGTGGGCGAGCCGGTGCCGGTTCATCCCGAAGGGCTGATGCTGATGGTCACGCATCGGGCCGCACCGTTTTGCCGCGCGACGCTGGGTGCAACGGGACGGCCTTTGTCGTTCAAGCAATTCGATAACGGCACGGTGGTGATCGGCGGCAAACTGATCGGAATTGCGGACTTGCCCGGTCGTCATGGCGAAGTCGATTTCGCGCGGCTGGTGAAAAGCGCGAACACTGTTGTCGATCTGTTTCCGCACTTGCGCAATCTTGGCATCAATCGCGCATGGGCCGGCGTGGAAGCCTTCACCGACGACTCGCTGCCCGTGATCTCGCCTAGCCGGCGTGCGTCCAACCTGACCTATTCGTTCGGGTATTGCGGCAGCGGGTTTCAGCTTGGACCGGCATGCGGCAAGCTGGTCTCCGAGCTGGTGCTGGACGGTGTGGCGTCGTTGCCGCTGGATGCGTTCGCCATCGACCGGTTCAAGGGTGTTGCGGCAGCATAGAGATGACACATGTGTGTGCCATGCTCATTGATGGTTACTTTAAACAAAAAAGGAATACTTATGAACGATATCGTCAGGATCGAAACCAATCAACGGATGAGCCGTGTTGTGAAGGCTGCAGGACTGGTGTTCGTCGGCGGACAAACGTCGAATGACCGCACGCTCGACGTGAAAGGTCAGACGCAGCAGGTGCTTGCGAAGATCGACGGTTACCTCGCGCAGGCGGGTATCGATAAAACGCGGCTGGTGTCGGCGCAAGTCTGGCTGGCGGATATTGGCCGCGACTTCGCGGGCATGAACGAAGTGTGGGACGCATGGGTAGCACCGGGTAACGCGCCGACACGTGCGACGGTGGAGTCGAAGCTGGCCGCGCCGGATTTGCTGGTCGAGATTACGGTGACTGCGCTGGCGTGATTGTGCAGGGCAAACATAGGAGCGTGAGCCGATATCAACGGTCCCACGGCGGTTCGTCGCGATAAGCATCGGCGAGGTAATCGATGAACTGACGAACCTTCGACGGCACATAGCGCGCAGTCGGATAAACCGCGTTGATGGTCAGCTCGGCGGTTCTATAGTCGGGCAGCAACTTGACCAGGTTTCCTGCCTTGATATCCTGCCCAAAAACGAAGGTCGGGCCATACGCAATACCGACACCCGCGAGCACCGCTGAGAGCAGCATCTGCATGTTGTTGGCCTGCATCCGAAGCGGCCCGTCAATCGCATGCTCGCGATTCTGTTGATCTGTCAGCGTCCACTCGGGAACCGATACCGCTTCATTGAACGCCAGACGAGGTGCACGTCGAAGGTCCTCTGGATCTTTCGGCGTGCCTTCGCGGCTGAGATACGCCGGTGACGCGCAGATTGCCATGCGGCAGGGTGCGAGACGCCGGGCGACGAGATCGGAGTCGGGCAGCTTGCCAATGCGGATAGCGACGTCGATACCCGCGCTTTGCAGGTCGACATAACGATCATCGAGCAAGACCTCAATGCTGACATGCGGATGATCGTCAAGATAACGCGCGACGACCTCGCCCATATGCAGGGTCCCGAAGGTGACCGGCGCGGCGACCCGCAAGGTGCCGCGCACCGTGCTGTGTGCGTCGCTGGCTTCGCGGTTGGCATCGTCGAACTCTTCAAGAATGCGCTGGCACCGGACGTAGTAGGCGCGCCCCGCGTCCGTCAGGCTCAAGCTGCGGGTGCTGCGATGAAGCAGCCGCACGTTCAACTCGGCTTCCAGCGCGCTCACGTATTTGCCCGCCATGGAAGCGGACAAGCCGAAGCGTTTGCCCGCGGCCACGAGACTGCCCTCGTCAATGGCGGCAACAAACACGGCAATGCTTGCGAATCGATCCATATTATTCGATAGCCGGATGATCGGGTGATGATACAAAAAGAGGGATTATCGCCCTTTAGTCGCTAATCTAACATCGCCTTGTGAGCTTGGCCGAACGACGGACAAGCCGCCGATATCAAGGAGAAGTGCGATGAAAGTTACGTCGAACGGTATACAGATTCACGTCAAGGATCAGGGCAACGGCACGCTGCCGGTTATTTTTCTACATTATTGGGGAGGCTCGTCGCGCACGTGGGATGACGTGATTGCTGCGCTGCCGGCGGAATACAGGACCATCGCGCCCGATCTTCGAGGCTGGGGCAACTCTGATGCGCCAGCCGCTGGCTACGCGCTCGCTGACTTCGCCGATGACGCGCAGCAATTGATTGACGCATTGAATTTGGACCGGTTCGTCCTGGTCGGTCATTCGATGGGCGGCAAGATTGCGCAGTTGCTCGCGTCGCGTCGTCCACGAGGACTTGCGGGGCTCGTGCTGGTTGCGCCCTCTCCGCCTGTGCCGCTGGCGATGCCCGCCGAAGCGCGCGCGGCAATGGAAGGCGCCTACCGCACGCGGGAGTCGGTCGGCATGGCGATAGACCAGATGTTGACCTCCAAGCCGTTGAGTCCGACGCACCGCGAACAGGTGATTGAAGACAGCCTGCGTGGCGCGCCTCAGGCGAAGCTGGCATGGCCGCAATCCACCAGCCTGGAAGACATTACGCTCGATGTCGCCGCGATCGATGTGCCGACCATGGTGATTGCCGGCGAGTTGGACCGTATCGACGGTACCGCGATTCTCGAAGCGGAATTGCTCACGCGCATTCCTCATGCGGTCATGCGCGTGCTGCCCGCTACCGGTCACTTGTCTCCGCTGGAATCGCCGGTGGAAGTGGCGGGGATTATTCGCGAATTTGTCGATGGCATCGCGCAGGTCAACGCCGCGTCGCATTGAGCCTCCTGGCGTTTTTAATTCCGCGAGCATCGGGCTTGCCGTCGTGTATATCCAGCACTGGCGTATTCTCGGGACAGGGCAGGGCGGATATCATAGTGCTCTTCAAAGGGCTGGTTAAGCGCCTGCAGACATCCTCCGCCCGGCTTAGCGCCCGGTCCGAATACCCGTATCAGCACCCAGCGACGTCAAGCATGAATTCCACTCCCGATGCTCCCTCACGACCGCCCATGCGCACGCTGACGCCGCTTGAGGCGCGCGTGTTGGCCGTTCTCGTCGAAAAACAGCACACGGTTCCTGATGCTTATCCGTTGTCGGTCAATGCACTGACCTCTGGTTGCAACCAGAAGACCGCGCGCGCTCCGGTGATGAACGTCACCGACGCCGATGTCCTCACGACCGTCGACGACCTGAAGCGGCTGAGCCTGGTTTTTGAAGGCAGCAGCAGCCGCGTACCGCGCTTCGAGCACAACATGAACCGCGTGCTGGGCATCCCGAGCCAGGCCGCCGCATTGCTCACCACGCTCATGTTGCGCGGGCCTCAGACCGCGGCGGAACTACGCCTGAATGCTGCGCGCCTGCATGGTTTCGCTGACATATCGTCGGTCGAGGCATTCCTCGATGAACTCGCCACCAACGAGCCGCCGCGCGTCGTGAAGTTGCCGCGCACGCCGGGCGAGCGCGAAAGCCGCTGGGCGCATTTGTTATGCGGCGAAGTAAGCGTGAGTGTGAGCGAAGCGTCGGCTAGCGGTGTTGTCGACGACTCCGTTTCGTACACCGAATTCGAGATTCTTAAGGCCGACCACAAGCGGCTCGGCGAGGAGTTGGTCAGCCTGCGGACGATGGTCGAACATATGGCGGCCGAACTGGGGATCACCCTCGATAAAACGGGCGGGCAGTCGTAACTATTACGCGTGTACGCGCAAGGGGAAGTCGAGCACGACGGCGAGGCCACCGCCGTCGGCATTGTGCATGGACAGGTCGCCGCCGTATCGGCGCGTGAGACGTCGCACAATTGTGAGTCCCAGGCCGCAATGCGCATCGCCGCCACGAGCGGGATCGATTCGCACGAAGGGCCTGAGCGCACGCGCGAAATGGGCTTCGGGCATGCCTTTACCATGATCGCGCACGCTCAGGCGGTCATGGCCGTTATTGCGCGACGTGGCAATGCGAAGCGGTGGCGCGCCGTAGGTGAAGGCGTTTTCCACGAGGTTTGAGAGTATCCGGTCCAGCTCCACTGCAGGCAGGCGGAAGTCGTCGCCCGCTTTCAAGTCGAGTATGAAGAGCGGGTCGCGTGCGAGTACGTCGTGGCCGTCGATATCGCCATTCGCTTCAGCTTCTGCATAGTGGGACCGGCAGAATGCATTGACTGAAATCCACGGGGCGTGCGTATCGGTTTCGGTATCGCGGGCGAAGTCGAGAAATTGCGTGACGATCTGCGCAAGCGATTCAGTGTCGTGGAAAAAGCCGTTGCGCGCAGTGATGTCCGGCACAAGGTTCGCCCGGATCTGGATGCGCGTGATCGGTGCGCGCAAGTCATGCGCGACGCCAGCCAGCATGACCGCCCGTTCCTGTTCTGCGTCGCTCAGTTCGCGCGCCATTTCGTTGAAGTCGCCAATCAGGCCTTTCACTTCCGATGGGCCGTTCGCCAGGACCATCGGCGGACGATGGCCCAACCTGAACTCACGTGCTGCCCGTGCCAGCCTCAATACAGGCTTCTGTATCTGCCATGCGCCGAGCAGTGCGATTGCTATGGCAAGGAACAACATGAGCGCGCTGGCGCTCACAAAGCGGCTCACAGGAGGCACGACGGCCGGTATCACAAGCCATCGCGAGGATGGACCATAACGCACCCACATGAGCGCGGAATGGTCGAACACTGCGCGGCTCTGCGGCGGCAGATCAGCACGCAGGGCAGTCTCGAACGGGCCGTGTGTATCGGCGCAGGGCGGTGGACAACCGAGGGGCGCTGACCGCGCTCCCGCATCGACAAGACGCAGGCCGAGCGCGGCGGCGAGACGCTCGCTAGAGCCGTCGGCAGCACTCGCCGCCGGATCCAGTACCAGTCGCACCAGCCGGCTGACATGATCCGCCTCGATAACCGCGCGCTCGCGATCGACGATCACGAGCCACGTCAGTTGCATCATCACGAGCAGACCCACGGACAGCAGTGCAAGCCGGCCGAAGATCGTGTTGAGGGGACGCAGCAGCTTATGCATCGACTTCGGATTCAGACGCATCGCCGGGGGCCCGCGGCGGCACGAACATATAGCCGATACCGCGCATGGTCTGGATGATGCGCGGCTGCGACGGATCCTCTTCAATCAGTTGGCGCAGGCGCCAGATCGGCACATCGATACCGCGCTCCGTCACGTCCGCATGCGTGCCGTACCAGAGCGTGAGCAGACGCGAGCGCGAAAGCGTTTCCATCGGGTGGCGCGCGAGCACGTTGAGCAGGCGCAGCTCGCTGTTGGTAAGGCGCTGCGGCTCGCCGTCGCGCGTGAGCGTGCGGCGGTCGAAGTCGAGTTCGAAGCGCCCGAAACTCACCGGTTCCGAGCGTTGACTTGTCGGGCTCGGAGACCGGCTTACGCCTTGGCGACGCAGCACCGCGTTGATGCGCGCAAGCAGTTCGCGCGGCATGAAGGGCTTGCCGAGGTAGTCGTCGGCACCCATTTCCAGGCCAACAACGCGGTCGATGTCGTCCGCACGCGCCGTCAGCATAATGACCGGGGTATCGTCATTATCCCCGCGCAGCCGGGTGAGCGCCGTCAATCCGTCGATGCCGGGCATCATCAGGTCGAGCACGATAATCGACGGGCGTTCGCGCATCACCACCTGATTCAAATCGCGCGCGTCTTCGCGGAACGTGACCGAGAGGCCGCGTTCATCGAAAAAGGCCTTCAGCAAGTCGCGTAGTGCGGCGTCGTCGTCGACTAGAAGGATTCGGGTTTCGCTGTTGGACATGGCTTGAGCCTGGATGAGCCCTGGACGAGCTTTGTAAGCTGCAATCGAAGCGACTATAAACGATGCCCGTCAGCGCCGTGTTACGACGTCTTAGTGATTCTTTCAGCGCTTTCTTGCGAATAAGCGAGCGGCAAGCCCTTGTTCTCAGTCACCGTCGATGAGACGCACTGCCAGGTCCGGGCTGAACGCGCCGGCTGGCGACGTGGGAGCTGCCCCGCATGGCCCGTCGGAATTTCCAGGGACTTTGATCCATACCGGCAGCATGGCGCCCGAGGCGCCACTGGAACGCGCCCCGATCATCCTGCCGGGCGGATTGCACCACTGGCCATCCGAACCCCTGCCGTTACGACTTGTATCGACAACAAAGGGTTTGCTGTAGCCGAATTGCGCCGCCAAGGCGGCGTTCACCGAGTAGGCATAAGCCGCCGATTCCTCGGTCGTGTAGAAATTCGATACGTTCAATGCAAAGCCTTTCGCTTCGCTCAAACCGGCGGCGTTGAGCCGGGCCGCCATCGCGGCAGCGGGTACCCAATGTGCGTTTCCACCGTCGAGATAGACGTCGGCGGCGGGCGCGTTGAGGTGAAAACGCGAGACCGCATACCGCAGCAGTCCGAGCCGCTCGTCGCGCTCGGCATCGGTCTTGAAGCAGTCCAGTTGCGCGGTCGAATCCGGCTCGACAATGACAACCGCACGGCGATTGCCCACGCCGCGTGAGAACGCGTCTATCCAGACCTCGTAGGCCGAGGCGTCGCCCACGCCGCCCGCCGATGCCCCTCCGCAGTCCCGATGAGGGATGTTGTAGGCGACGAGGATGGGTTCGCGGCGAGTGGCATTCGCCTTGTCGACGAAGCGCTTGACCGCCTTGTGCACGTCGCCGCTCCAGTTGCCGAACCACCGCGCCATGGGTACGTCGGCGATCGACTCTGCGATGCGCGGCGCACGAGGGTCAGCTCGGTGGGCTTGCACCCAAAGTGCGGGACTGGAGTCGGGATCGACGTAAAACCCGGCGTCCGCTTGCGCTTGCGTGACACCCAGAAAGACCAGCACTGCGATAACAAGAGCGTGTTTGATAAGCATGTTCAGTTCATTTCCGAGGGAGGAAGCAGCCGTGCATTTTTTTGTTGTGAGTCATCGGTAGTTCATTATCGATAAAGCGCGGCTGCGCGATCAAGGCAATTTCCGCTCAGGTTCGTGACAATTGAACTCCGCGACTGTAGCAAGTTGGACCGCGGTTGCAACGAAAATAAAAACGACTAACTGAGAGACCTCACTGTCATTGCCCGATTGTTTTCGCCGGTCTTGCCGGAGCGTATTGCGACTGGCGCTCAACGACCAAAAGGCTTATGTGGGCCTAAAGGGCTTGGCCTAAGAGGCGCTTTCACAAGACGTTGTCTTAGCATGTCGTACGCCCAATAAAAACAGAACGTGTACGGAAGGAACACAAGCAATAGCCCGAGATCCATTAGCAGCGCCTGAATAAACGTCATTTGCAGCCACCATGCGGACAAGGGGACCGCTATCAGGACCAGACCCGTTTCAAAACCGAGGGCATGAATCACGCGTTTCCACTTCTGAACCTTGCTCGACGTATATGAAATAAGGATACCGAAGAAAGAGTTGAACGCGAAACCCCATAGCATGGCGATGACCGAAATTGCAACGGTCAAAGCCGTGGCGTCGCCCAGAGGTTTATCGACGATCCATGACAGGACGGGAGAAAAAATACTAATGGCAAGTGCTTCGAAGAGAAGCACCTGGAAGATGCGTTCGTACAGGTTGCGTTGTGTGGTCATGTCGACCTCATTGGTTTGAATGGACGGTTGCCATTTTGAGGGGCCGCCCTTACTATTCCAAATTGCTTACTATCGGAAATTCAGATACATCATGGCCGCTTCTATCGACGCATTGATTGTCTTTTCGGAGGCTGCCGCCGCGGGCTCTTTCTCGGCTGCCGCGAGAAAGCTGGGCCGCAGTCAATCGACGGTCAGCACGATCATCGCGGACATGGAGATTGACTTGGCCGTCGCGCTCTTTGATCGAACGACCCGAAAGCCGCGCCTTACCGCGCATGGCGAGGCGCTGCTTGCCAACGCTCGCGAGACGCTTGAGGCGCACGATCGCTTGATACAAGCGGCCGCGCGGCTAAGTGCGGGGTTAGAGCCAAGCTTGAGTCTGGCTATATCGAACACGTACCAGCCGCCGCATTATGAGAAGTTGCTCGTGGCATTCGAAAAGCGGTTTCCCACGGTCGAACTCGAGTGCCTGGTCAAGGAGGACGAAGACGTGGTTTCACTGGTGCAGGAACGCCGTGCAGCGCTTGGCGTAGTGGCGGCGCAGGGCAGTTACTCTCCCGATATCCGCGCCATCAGGCTGGCGGAATCGTCGGAGCTGGCGCTGTTCGTCGCAACCGGACATCCTCTAAGCGGCGTTCCCGATCTGACCATGGAGAAGCTTGCCAAACATCGTGAATTGCGCATTACCACGGGCGTAAAACCGGGCGAGCATCAAAGAAGCGTGCGAGTCTGGTCTGCCGACAGTTATTTGCTCTTGCTGGAAATGGCGGAGTTGGGCTTCGGCTGGACCGAATTGCCTCGGTGGGTTGCGGATCGTTTTGGCGCAAAAACGTTGAAGGAGTTATCGGCGCGCGGGTGGCCCCGGTTGGTCGCGGTCGACGCCCTGTGTTTAAAGGGCGCTTCGCTGGGACTCGCGGGGAACTGGTTGCTGGATGCGTTGACCACGCTCGGCACAAAGGCCGAATTGAAGTAGCTCTAATTCTTAACATCCACTAAGTGCTGGTGCCGCTTAGTCTTTCGAGCATGGCAATCCCTGCGGCCGGGTTGTGCGTCTTGAAGCCGCTGATCACATATAAATAGACGTCTCGCGGCGTGCTCGCCGCGGCTGATTCGCCGGACGTTTCAAGTCCTTTTGGCGTGCCGCCGGATGCCCAGTCACGCGCCCGCTTGGTCCATAGATCCAGCGTGTCGTCGTCATAGCCGTGAGCAAACTGCTCAGTTGTACCCATGATGCGTGCATAGACGAAATTCGCTGTTACGTCGGCAATCTGCGGATATTTCGAATCCCCCGCCATGACGATGGCAACACCGTGTTTCCGCGCGAGGGCAACGAATGCCGCGTCGCGGAAACTCTCGTGCCGCACTTCGAGCGCATGCCGGATGTCACGGCCATCGACTTTATGGGGCAGCAGGTTCAGGAAAGCCTCGAAGTCGTCCGCATCGAATTGTTTGGTCGGGGCGAATTGCCAATTGATCGGACCGAGCTTGTTCTTCAATTCGAGCACGCCGCTCGCGAGGAAACGCTCGACGGATTCGCCGGCCTCCGCAAGCACTCGCCTATTCGTGGAGAACCGCGGTGCCTTTAGCGAGAAGACGAAGTCATCCGGGGTTTCGTCGTGCCATTTTGCGAATGTGGAGGGCTTCTGCGAGCCGTAGAACGTACCATTGATCTCGATCGTGGTCAGCTTGCGGCTCGCGTATTCGAGCTCGCGCTTTTGTACGAGTCCTTCCGGATAGAACGTGCCGCGCCATGGCTCGAAGGTCCAGCCGCCGATACCGATCCTGATCTGCCCAGCTTTGCCTGCCTTAGCCGCCGTCTTAGCCGCCGTCTTCCGGGTTGCCATGAATGAGATCCCTCCCAGTGCACTCGATGCGCTCAAATGTAGCGAATTGACGCAGGGCGCGTGCCTGGGGGAGGGCTTGAGGATCAGCTATCGGTGGACTGAAGGTTTGCTGTGGTCTCGTGCTGCGGCGCAGAAAATGGCTTCCTGTTAGCCCGATCGTTAGCCAAAGCTGACTGCCCGGTACGCGTGAACGCCACGAGCGCGAGCGAAACCAGCGCAGCAAAGACGACATAAAAGGCGGGAACATAGTGGCTGCCGGTGACTTGAGTCAGCGTCGAGACCGTCAGCGGAGCCAGGCCGCCGAACAAAGTCACCGCGAGGTTATACGACAGCGCCACGCCAGTCGAACGGGCCTTCGCCGGGAAGATTGTCGCCAGCATGCCAGGGTGCGGACCCGCAATGGCAGCCTGGAAGAGGGACGCAATAATTTGCGCGATGAGCAGACGCGTCAGCGACGGCGCGGACACAATGAACCAGAACAACGGGAACGTGCACAGCAACCAACTGATCACCAGTGGGTAGAAAAGCCGGTAGGCGCCGAATTTATCGGCGAGTTTGCCCGAAACCGGAAACAGCAGGAAGTTGATGACGCCGCCAATGAACGTTCCGAGCAAAGCCGACTTAAGCGGGAGATGCAACTGGTGTTCAACATACAAGGGCAGATACGCATTCCACAAATAATTGGACGCTGTGCCAATGATCATCACGCCCATCGCACATAAGGCCGCGTCGCCTTGTTCGCGCACAAAGTCGCCCAGCCGGAAAGCGCGCTTGGCACCTGCGCGGACCTGCTTGCGCAGCGCTTCGAACTCGGGCGACTCGGCAATGCTGTGGCGGATGTAAAAACCTAGCGGCCCGATGAGCGACCCGATCAGGAACGGCACGCGCCAGCCCCAACTCACGAGCGAATTCGCCGAGAGATTATTGATGAGCAGATAGCTGCATCCGGAAGCCAGCAGTATTGCCAGCGCCTGCGACGACATATTGAAACTGCCGTAGAACATTTTCTTGCCGGGCGGCGCGCTCTCCACCACGACCACGGATGAAAGGCTGAATTGGCCGCCGATTGCCAGTCCCTGGATCAGCCGCGCCAACAAGACGAGAAGCGGCGCCGCGATGCCGAGGGTCGCATAACCCGGAGCCAGCCCCAGTATCAGCGTACCGGCGCACATCATCAGCATGACCAGCGAAAGCGCACGAGTACGCCCAACGCGATCCGCATAGATGCCCAGGAGGACCCCGCCAAACGGCCGGACAAGGAATCCAAGGGCGAATGTCGCCAGCGCGAGCGACATCGACACAATGGGGCTTCCCACCGCGAAGAACACCTCTGCGATGACCTTCGAGAAGTAGACGTACGCGGTGAAGTCGAACCACTCGAAGCCACTGCCAATCACCGACGCGAGCAGTGCGCGGCGGACTTGTCGTGGATCAGGTGCGGCGGGCGTTAATGCGCCTTCGTGGTCTGCTGGATTCATACGTCATCTCCTCCTGCGCGTCGCCGTCAAAGAGCAGCCAAATAACGCGCGATATGCACCGCCGGCCCGGGACGCGAAAGCGCCCGGGCGAGAGAGCCTCGCAGATTCGCGAGCTTGATTTTTTGATGTTTGTTTAATGCCGTCGAACTAGCGGGACCGGCGCTCGCGCAGGACGCCTGCAAGGAAGTCCTGAACCGCACTTACGGCCATCATGCCGTTGTGTGGAACGTTATCCAGTTCATCCAATTTGGTTTTCACCCCCGCTGCGTCGAACGTCGCCTTCAGCGTCTTGAGGCGCTCCGGGCGGGTCGTGCCGGCGTCGTTTGCTCCCGGCATGTTATGACGGCTACCTTCGCGATGCGTGATCTCCCACGTTTCCAGATCCGCCTTGCCGACCACCATATGCACGGGCACGCGGCGCAACGCGTCGAGGTCGAAAGCCTTGCCGAACTGCTGCTCGAAACCCCGCAAGCCGACCCACCAGTCGCGGTCGACATCGAGCAGGGTCACCGAGCCCGGCGCACCGATCGACACCGCCCATAATTTTTCCGGATGCAGATAGGCAAAACGGTTCGCAAATTGCCCACCGCCTGAGAAGCCGAACAAAGCGAACTGGTCGAAAGACTTGCTATAACGCTCGCCGATTTCATCGACCATGTCGAGCAGCACGCGGTCATAGCGAATGTCGCCTTCAATCAGATGTTTGAAGCCGTCCCGGTTGCCGTCACCGCGCACGCCGACCGGAAATAGCGGGCACAAAACGATGCAGTTGTTCCAGCGGCCGAACTCCGCGAACGCATCGCGATAGTGAGCGAATTGACGACCCGTCCCGTGCATGACCACGACGAGTTCGACGTTATTGCCCGACTCGCGGATCGTTTCAGGCACGTACAACGTATAAGCGAAACGCGGATCACTGCGCGACGCAAACACAGTTGTCGAACCCAGTTCGTAATACGCTTGTCCGATATCGGCGGGTTTGTCCGTGGAAGGGGAGGGGGTTGCCTGAGACATGTCTGCAGCCTTGTAATGGAATGGTTCACCGTACAATTGTGCAGTCGGTCATTTAAAAAAACTAACGGATTTATATTTACCCAAACTAAACTAAACCTTTAGTCTCGAAACGTTGGAATGTCATTTCCATGAGCACTATCCGGTTTTTGCGCACCTTCCTGGCCGTCGAAAAATACGGTTCTTTCGCTGCCGCCGCCGGTCGCGTTTCATTGACCCAGGCTGCAGTCGGGCAGCAGATGCGTGCGCTGGAGGAAGAGTTCCGAAGGCCGCTATTCTCGCGGTCAGGGCGGGTCATTACGCTGACCCCTGCTGCCCGGGCGCTGATTCCCCAGGCGCGCAAGCTGGTCGCTGCGTATGAGGCAATGCTGGCTGACGCGGACACGGGGCACGAGATTGCCGGCAGCATTACCGTGGGCGCAATTGTCTCGGCAATGGGTTTTTTGTCGGAGAACCTGGTCAGTCTGAAGGCGCAGTATCCGGCGCTCGATGTCCGGCTCGTTCTCGGTCATTCCGGAGAGCTCGCGGAGCAGGTCACGGCGTCCGAGATAGACGCCGCGCTGACCGTGCAAATACCTTACGAGATGCCTGTCAATCTGCAATGGACGCCGCTTTATGAAGAGCCGCTTATGCTGATTGCAAGCACGCGGGTTGCGACGGCACAGGCAGACGTTGCTTCATTGCTCAAGAGCCAACCGTTCATTCGCTTCGACCGGACGTCGCTAACGGGAACCAAAGTCGAGCAGACCTTGCGGCGCATGCGCATAAAACCCAGGGAGATTCTCGAGGTCAATTCAGTGGCCGCCATCATTGACCTGGTTCGGCAAAACGTGGGGATTTCCATCTTGCCTTTGCTCAAGCATGTTGCATGGACACGCGACCGTTCGCTGATTGCATTGCAACTTCCCTACGGTCCGCTCAAGCGGGTAATTGGCATGCTTGAAAATGACCGCCAGCTCGAGATTACGGCAGTCGTGCGGCAGAAACTGCTGCAGGCATTGGCTTAAGCCGCTCTCGTTTTCTACTATGCATCGCTCCGATCTTACCTATTCTTACCAACACTAAAGATCTGCTCGCTCAAGTCGATAAGCCGGAGAGGCCGACTAAGAGGATGAGGGAGATTGCTATGCAGATAGGCAACGCCGCGTCGTCGCCAACCTCGGAGCGCACCATATCGACTTCGAGTGCCGCGACTGACCCACGGTCTGTATCGGACGACACCGTCGACCCGACGCAAACAACGCAATCGGCACAAACAACACAAACAACGACAACGCAAACGGCCCAACCGGCAGATGCCGCGACACAGGATTCGGCCGTCACGATTTCGCCCGAAGGCGCTGCGATGGCCAGTCAGGATGCAAGCAGTGACGCGGGTTCAGCGTCGAACGTATCGGCGGTCAAGTTGCTTGCTTACGGGACGCTAGGCCTCGAACGTCCCGACCAGCCGCAGGAGAATCGCAACGAGTTCTACACGGCTGGGAGATGGATCGCCGCGGGACTCACCATTGGAGGAATCATTTCGCTAATGGTTTAACGTTATAAAGGCGTCTACAAACCAAAGCCAAGTTGGGACTTGCCTAGCGCGGTGAGGTCGTCGGCAGTGGCTCGTCCGGCGAAGTCGACTTCGAAATGATCAGCCGGGAAGTCGGGCGGGCTTCTGCCCTCCAGAAAACTTGGCAACTGGCGTTTCAGGTAATCGTCGTTCTTGGCACATGCCGGCGCCGACGAGATGTACATCACATTGCTATAGCCGTTGCCCCGATGCGCGTCCTCGACTGCGTGAATCACATCGCTGTGCCAGAAAACGGTGTCGCCGGCTTGCATTTGCGGGATTGACGAAAGCGCGTCGAATAAGGGCGCGTGATATTCCGGCTTGATCGATAACGCTCGCCCGGGCATGGCGCCGCAGAGGTCGTCGTCGGCGACATCGTCCTGAAGCGCGCGCAACAGGATATACGCCATTGAGTTTGCGATGGGCACGAGTTGCAGCGTGCCGTCGCCGGGGCCCTGCGGCGTGAGCGCCGTCCAGCCCTGGAACGTGCGGAACATCGAGCACACGGCAGGCGATGCAATCTCCTGAACATCTGGTCTGAACGCAGCGTCGAACGGATCATATTGACGCCAGTTTCCATTGAAAACATGCCGGTACACTTTGCGGAAGTTACCTTCAATCCAGCGTTCGACCGAGCCCCCATCGCAATGAGCGGAGAGGCCGAGCGATGCGGATCCCGGTGGCCTGCGTCGCAGACGGTCGGCATAAGCAGGAACGCGTTCAGGGTCGAAGTGCACGCGCCCTTCGCTCTCACTGCGCCATAGCCGGTTCAGGAAGATTCGTGCGGTTGTCAAAGCAGGCGACTGGCGCGCAAACACCTGCGGTCTTGACCAATAGATACCGTAGATCTGCGGCTTGCTGGACGCTAGTTGACCGAAGTATTTATCCTCCGCGCGATTTTGCAGGCGCGTGTCCAGATCATTGCGCTCGACATAGTTCGCAATGTCACGATCCCAGCTTTCCACTAGCGCAGGGTCGAACACATTGCGAATCACGCATGCGCCTCGCGCCTTGATGAAGTCGACTTGCGCAGCGCTCACGCGCTGTTCGGCAATATCGGAAAACTGAATCTCGGGGATGACGGACTCGCCGCGATTGCGTTGCTCGGTAATGAGCTTTGCCTCAGCGATGATCGCTTGTTCGACATCGGCAAATACCTGACGATAATTCGGCAGCTGCTCGCGCAACTCTCGTTTGGCCTGGCGAATCGCTGCGGGTAGATCGTCGATTTTCAGTGCGGTCACGGCTGTCTCCGTATGTCTGTTGATATGACCGGAGCATATGCTGCGCACGGTCTTCATGGTGATACTATTCAGACAATTGTTTTGCTTTTTAAGTCATGAATTTTTAGCCATGAAGCCTGCATACGAACATGTCGAGTTCGGCGGTAGCTGTTCCGTCCGGGTCTACCACCGGCGGCTTCCTCGCATTCCGTTCGAGTGGCATCGCCACCCGGAATACGAACTGACACTGACAATGAACAGTCACGGGAAGCGCTATATAGGCGATTCAGTGGCCGCCTACGGCGCTGATGACCTCGTGCTGGTCCCGCCGGACCTTCCGCATACTTGGGCATCGAATCGTTCTATCGAGCCGTCCTCGCCACAGGTGGCCATCGTGATCTGGTTCGACGGTGAGTGGGCGCGGCGGCTGGCCGATTGTTGTCCGGAATATGAACCGCTGCGCAAGCTGCTGCGCAGGGCGGCTTGTGGACTGGCGTTCGAACCCGAGGCGGGAGGAAGGATGCGCGAGCGTATCGGCGAACTGCTGTCGAGCGCGGCGCGTGAACGCCTTGCCGCCACGCTGGACATCCTGTGCATGCTTGCTGACTCACCGGGCGAACCGCTTGCGTCACCCAGCGCTTTCAACAACCGTGACGGCGGACCCTCGGGCCATGAGCCTGAACGGATCAACCGGGTGCTTTCGATGATCGAAGCACGGTTCGCCGAACCTTTGCGATTATCGGAACTTTGTGCGGCCGCGAGCCTTTCGGAGCGTTCGCTTGCGCGGTACTTCGCTCAACACATGGGCGAAAGTGTGGGCCAGTATATGACGCGCGTGAGGATCGGCCATGCTTGTCGGATGCTGAGTGATACGTCGTTGCCGGTTTCCGTCATTGCGGCGCGGTCTGGATTTGCGAATGTGTCCAACTTCAACCGGCAGTTCAAGACGGTGAAGGAAACGACGCCCGCAGCGTATCGACGGGCGTTTGCCGAGGCAGGCGTTCCCAGTGACGACGATGTCGCCCGGCTCACTGAACGCTCTCCCTCGCTGCAAAGGAAAAGGGAACGGGTTGATTCGGAGGGGGAGAGGCACGCGGATAGTCTGCCCGGTGCACAGAGGGAGCGAATGCCGTAACCTACTTATCGCGCTTTGGTTTCGCCTTGGCCTTTGCCTTTGCAACGGATGTATTAAGGTCGATAGCAGCACTGATCAATGCCTTGAACGCAACTGACTCGACCTCCTCGCCCTCAAGGATGTCAATCGCGCGCCTCATGTTCCCGTCGAGGCTCGAATTGAAAAGCTTGGCCGGGTCCTTCAACGAAGCCCCCTTGGCGAAGGTTAATTTCACTTTCCCCTTGTAAGACTCGCCGGTGCAGACGATCCCGTCGTGCGACCACACGGGCGTGCCCATCCACTTCCACTCCTCCACGACGTCAGGGTCTGCGTCCTTGATGAGCTCGCGCATCCTGCTCAAAGTCTCTCCGCGCCAGTCGCCAAGCTCGGTGATCTTTCTGTCAATCAATTCAGATGCTGGCTGGCCTTCGGGCAAATCCGCTTTTTTCATTTTCTCCTCCTAAAACTTTCAGACTCTTTTTAGATTTCGGGTCACGCCTTTCCCTACGCTCTGCGATTCAAATACCAAATTGCTTCGCATACTCGGTGTTCAAACGCGGCCAACCGAACTTCATTGCTTCGCCACCAACGATACGCCCGATAGGATCGCCGCCAACGAGCCGGTCCAGGACATCGAGGCAGATATGCCAGCCGGCTGCGCCCATCGATATAAAGCCGCGATCGATGTTGTGCCAAAGCGTGAGACGCGTGCCGTTGCCGAGTGGCTCGAGTTGCCATCGCATATCATTTTCACCCCAGCGATACTCAAGGAGGTTTGGCGCCTCGGCACGCGTCACTTTGGAATCCGAAATGTTCGGCGTTGGCGTTCCGACTGTCGAAAGTTTGACGGGGCCGACAGACGCGAGGCTCCGGTCGGCGTCGAACGGTGCCCATTCACGCAGACTGGCCGGGTCGGTCAATGCTTTCCACACTTTCTCCGGCGGATGGCGCAACTCGCGCACGAGAATCAGCGTCCACTTGTCTCCATCCTTGCGGACTTCGGCGCCGGCGGCCGGGCCCGGCAGGTAATCGTCGCGGTTGCTCATCGTTTCTTTCCCTTTTTGCGAGGTACAGGATCCATCCGATCAAGGTGGCGTTCGAGCGCGTCGACGTGGACCGACCAAAATTGCCGGAACGGCGCGAGCCAGGCGTCTATCTCCATCAACGGTTCCGGTTTGATCCGGTATAGACGCCGCTGCGCGTCAACGCGTGATTCCACGAATCCGGCTTCTCGAAGCACCCGCAGATGCTTTGAAACCGAGGGCTGCGAGAGGTTTAAATTCTCCTCGATATCCCCCACGGACCGCTCGGAAGTTGCTAGCAGACTCAGGATGGCGCGGCGGCTCGGCTCGGCGATGATTGCGAATGTTGATTCCATCCCTTATATATACGCCGTGGAGTATATATGTGTCAAGCTATGCGAATGCGGGCGGCTCTAGGGCGTGTCGTCCTTCGTGCGCCGGCTGTGAAGGTAGGCCCACCCTATTGGGCGCGGTGGCAAGTCGGCCGCACGCCCGAATTGGAAGTGATCAGCGATCTCGAGGCACAGTTCCTCGCGTATTGGAAAAACCTGCGATTATTGCTAGATGCGGCCGGCTGTACTTTCGAGGACGTATCACGTCCAACCGAGTGCTTGCTGGTCGGAATCAAATGTGTGGCGATACAACGAAACGCGTAAGGTGCGACTGCTCGCGAAGCGTCGGAGATCTGCAGCTTGCTGCGTGACCGAATGCGGCGGATTACGGGTGTTCGATACCGCCGTCAGATCGTGGAGAATTAACTGCACTCTTGCACAGGAGGTGCCATGCATATCGAGCCATTTCAGATTTCCGTGTCCGATGTTGAGATCGACAACCTGCGTCGGCGTTTGCGCGACAGCCGGTGGGCGCCCATGACGCCGCCCGGGTCCTGGCAACAAGGCACAGACACCACATGGCTGCGCGAATGGGTGACGTACTGGGCCGACAGTTTTGATTGGCGGGCTGCGGAACGTGGCCTGAACCAGCAACCTCAATTCATGGCCGACGTGAACGGTCAGCGCGTGCACTTCGTTCATCGGCGTGGCGTTGGACCCAAGCCTTATCCGGTGGTTATCACGCACGGCTGGCCTGGGTCGTTCTTCGAATTTCACGCGTTGGCCGACCTGTTGTGCGACCCGGCTGCATTCGGCGCGGATCCGAACGATGCCTTCGACGTCATTATTCCTTCGCTGCCGGGCTTTGCGTTTTCACCGGCGCCTGCTACCCCCGGCACGTCCGCGTTTCAAGTGGCCGATCTATGGGCATCGCTGATGCAGGGCCTTGGGTATGAGCGATTTGGCGCTCAGGGTGGCGACTTAGGCGCGGGGGTATCGGTTGCGCTTGCCTTGCGGCACTCCCAGGTAGTCGATGGCATTCATCTCAACTTTCTCCCGGGGTCGTACGAACCCGTAATCGATGCCGCGAATTCACCGCTGACTATCGCAGAGCAAAACTTCCTTCGAGAGAAGGCTGAGTGGGCCGCGCTTGAGGGCGGCTATGCGCATATGCACGGCACGAGGCCGCAGACCCTGGCCGCGTCGCTCAACGACTCGCCGGCCGGACTGGCTGCGTGGATTGGGGAGAAGTTTCGTGCATGGAGTGATTGCGACGGGGATATCGAGCGTCGATTTTCGAAGGATGAGTTGCTGACCAACTTATCGCTCTACTGGTACACCCAGAGCATTGGTACAGCAATTCAAATGTATTGGGAAAACCGCTTGCAGCCCATGCGTTTTGCGGCCGGACAACGGGTAATACCGCCGGTGGGCTTTGCACACTTTCCGAAAGAGATTAATCACCCGCCGCGCACTTGGCTGGAACGAACCTTCAATGTCGCGCAGTGGACCGACATGCCGAGTGGTGGCCATTTCGCGGCAATGGAAGAACCTGAACTCCTCGCAGCCGACATCCGTAGTTTTTTCAGACGCTTCCGGCGGTGAGTTCGTTGAAGAATGACCCCTATGCGGTATGTGTTCCACGTCTCGTGACGAACGGCGGATGGAGAGGATGAGGGTCGTTGGGGCTCGTTTGAGGCTCGACTCCCACCGTGCGCCATCGGACGGGGGCGGCCGGTTTGAGACGTTGGACAGCAGGCTATGAATTGGCGACAATCCTGATGCCTGAGAGAGCGAGAGACGCGTTCCGCCCGTGGAATATTGTGTCAAGAAATCGTTTCTCCACACTGGGTGCATCGCCACTATAAGAGCCCCGCATGCTGAACATTCTCGGAAAAGCATCGTCTATCAACGTCCGCAAAGTGCTCTGGGCATGTGCCGAGCTGCACATTCCCTTCGAGCGGGAGGACTGGGGTACGGGATTCAGACAAACTGATACCCCCGAATTTCTATCGTTAAATCCCAATGGTCTTGTACCCGTCATCAAGGACGGTGATTTTGTGCTTTGGGAGTCGAACTCGATCCTCCGCTATCTGGCTTCGCGCTATGCGGGCGAAGTGCTTTATCCCACCGACCCTGTAAAGCGGGCAAGGATCGATCAGTGGATGGACTGGCAGGCGACGGATTTGAATCGGTCCTGGAGCTATGCATTTCTCGGCCTCGTCAGGAAATCGCCCGTGCATCAGGCACCGGACGAGGTTTCCAAGTCGCTCGCGGGCTGGGCTCGGCACATGAGCATCCTGGAAAGTCAACTTAACGCGACGGGCGCGTTTGTCGCCGGGGCGCATTTCAGCCTCGCCGACATTCCTATCGGGTTATCCGTGAATCGCTGGTTCAGCACTCCGTTTGAGCATCCCCGCTTTGCCGCCGTTTCCGACTATTTCGATCGCCTTGCTGATCGAATCGGCTTTGCAGCGTACTGCAAGAACGGAACGCCGTAATCGTCGTCTGGCACCTTCGCTGTGCTCAGCAACGCCGTCTGGAGATCCAGCAAGAGCGGCTATGCGCAACGTGCCAATCGTGAGCGACCCTATCGCAATCGCACGATCCAGACATCCAGACCATGCAAGCTCACGCCGACGCCACACGCATTTACTCGAAGCGCTTCGCCACCGTACTCGCTTACATTGCCTTCTGCATGGATTGCGCTTCGACATCTGCGCAGAGATTGACGAACCGGTCGCACCGAATGACTTCGGCGTTCGTGAACTCGTCATTCCAGGCGGTCCGATCTATCGCGACTGGCTACGTCAGCGTCCGGCGTCCGGAAATCACCCGGCGTTAACACCAGCGTCGATAAGTTCAAGCGTATCGCGAGCGCCGGCAGCAAAACCAACACCCCGGGCTGCTGCAATCGCAAAATCCCGTGGGTTTATACGTATCACGCGCGGTCCAACGCGTTCGCTAAATCGACGAACTGTTGGAATGGTTTTGCCTGCGCCAATTTCAATGACGACCGGTCGCTCCGTTCCTGCAAGCCAAGCATGTAATCGCGCTTCCTGCCGTTCGGTTCGTTGCGCGACCCAGTCGACGTCACCGAACATAAGGATGTTGGGGCGAGCCATAGCACCGCAATGCGGGCAAGACGGCAGCTCACTTAAGAGTTGGCACTGGGCTTCGTCGACGATCGGATGAAACATTTGCGCCGGCCAAATGGCAAGGGAACAAGGGATGGAGCATTGCAAGAAATGAATTGAGCCATGACATTCCGCAACCAGGTCTTCAGGAAATCCGGCTTTCTGAAATTGGCCATCGACATTGCTGGTGAATACGGCAGCACCCCGAGGCATGAACCTTGCCCATCGACGGAGAATGTGGAAACCTGTATGAGGCGAGGCCTGCCGATACAGGTTAAGCCGGTTCCCGTAAAAGCCCCAACCGAGCGTTGGATGTTTAGCCAGAATGCGTGGATTGGCCATATCCTGAAACGTTAATTGATGCGTGCGCAGCGCTGGATACGTCTCCCAGAATCCAGCGGCGCCGCGAAAGTCGGGTAGCCCGGAGTCGACTCCCATTCCAGCCCCTGCGGCAACGAGCAAACCGTCAGCTTCCTGGATCCACGAGACGGCGCGGGCCAGTTTTTCGTCTTCGACCAATTGTTCATCTCCTAGGCGCGCTTGACGTTTGCATCGGATACCTTCCCGGCCGACGTGGGCCAGCGATAACTTGCAATCAGGCCAAATGTAGTTGCAAAAAGTGTCTCGGTCACGAGCAGTTGCCCCAGATTACCGGCGACCGCCAAAACCATCGGCACCAATGCGACGAACGCCGGCGGTATCCGCTACGGTGCAACATTCCAAGAATGCTTGCACCGACGATTCCAGATAGCAGGAATCGGCATACGGCCAGATCGTAAATCGAATACGGCCCAATGACGTACGGACCGAGGATGTTTAACGACCAGCCGAAGGCAGCGAATATTGCCGCGGCGATGCCGGCTAGCGTTTGCCGACCCATCAATTCCCCTCTGTCGTGCTGTAACCGAAACAACAGCGTCACCCATCTCCAAGAGCGTATGCGCGCGAGCTGTGATCACTTTAGAAAAAGAATCGTAGATTTGTCATGGAACGACACTTTTCTGGCCGTGTCGAGCTAACTGACGTGCTAATTTCTGGGACCAGACGCGTTACATCGCAAAGATCAGGTCACCTGTGCAAATGACCGTTGTTGCGCCTGAACCGGCGGCACGCGGCCGCTGATTCGATCGTCAACAAGCAATCCTTTAGGGCAACCGGCTATTAGATTCGCGGCCGCCCGCCAATCGAACCTTCCGGCACATCACGATGCATTCCGCTCCCCGCCTCGCCACTCTTGCCGACCGTCCAGCAATCGAAGTGATTGTTCGACAGGCTTACTCGCCTTACATCAGTCGCATCGGACGACCACCGGGACCTATGTCCGATGACTATGAAACGCTGATTGGCAAAGGCTGGGTCTACGTTGTCGAGGAGGAGGACGCTATATTGGGTCTTCTGGTTCTCATCCTTGAGCCGAATGCGATGTTACTGGACAACGTTGCGGTAGCGTCTTCCTCCAAGGGAACAGGAGTTGGGCGGCGCCTGCTTGAATACGCTAAGCAGTCAGCCAGAGCAGCTGGCTACCGTGTCATCAGGCTCTACACCCATGAGACCATGACGGAAAACCTCGCCCTTTACGGCCGCATCGGCTATACCGAGACGCATCGTGCCGAGGAAGTGGGCTTGAAGCGGGTATTCATGGCCAAGCTTCTGGCCTGATCGCTTGAGTCCGTAGTCTCTTCGACTACACCCGTTAAAGGCATCCGCAGCGAACGTGCGTTTCCGGGGAAGTCGAAGATCCACGACAGCATGAAGATCATGCAGTATTGGCGGCCCTCAAATTGCGTCCGAGCCAGTCAGACAAGGTCATGACGAGCGCACCCATGGTTGCTGCCACTGGCAACTGAACGCGCGCGCGTTTCATTCCGGTCAATGACGCCAGATGCGGAATGTCTGCCGCGTGAAAATTCGCATGCTTGTTTAGGGCCGATGTGATCGTTCTATCGTTGAGCAAGGACGAGCAACGATAGAACGATCGCAATCATCGGCGGTAGTTTTTAGCCGGGTCCGTCGCTCGCGGCCGCCAGAAGCGGCACGACCAGATCGCTGATCGGCGTGGGGATGCCGTGGAATCGGCCGCGTCGTTGCACGACCCCATTACGGCTGTCCCATTCGAGAGGACGTCCCCCTAGCCGGTCGGCGAGGATGGACGTACCCAGGTCGGGCGGGGCGCCATGAAATCCATCGATGGTCTCTTGAGGGACCTCGTCGCCCAATGTCGCGCCCTCGGCGCGGGCAACCTCAAGGCATTCCCGCAGATAGGCCAGAGACAGCGTGGTGACGTCGGCTCGGGAGAACATGCCAGCACGGCGACCTGTCAGAACCATTAAACCCGCGACAGCGTTCTGTAGAAGCTTCCGCCATGCCACGGACGTGAAATCCGCCGCTATATCGACGGAACATCGTGTGCCGCGCAGCGCCGCCAGCACTACGCTGGTGTGCGGCGTGTCTGGCAACGTGAGGCGCGGTTTGGCGCGTAGCCACACCGAGGCGTCCGGTTCGCGTTGAGCGGGAAACCATACCACCGAGGGCAGCACCGGATTGCCGAACAAATACGGTGCGACGAGCGCTTTCTGCTCGACCCCGTTTTGCAGGATGCAAACGACCGTCCTGTCGCTGCACAATGCAGAAAACCACGGAGCCGCCGCTTCCACCTGTGTCGACTTAACTGCAACGAGAACCAGGTCGACGGTGTTCTTGATTTCGGCCGGATCAGTCTGCACGGGCCCCGGTACAACGATACGACCGCCGTCGAAGCGCAGTTCAAGACGCTCGTGCGCCGTGCGGCCGCAAACCGTCGGTGTGCGGCCCGCCTCATGGAGCGCTGCCGCCAAGGTCGTGCCAATTGCCCCCGGACCAACGACGGCGACGGTTGGATTTTCAGACATCGTCATGATCATATTGTCCTGATTTTCTATTGGGTGGCTTGGCGCGTTGCCGCTTCGGCGAACTTGCGCCACTAAAATACTTCGCACGAACCCTGCTGTTCACGGGCTCGCCGGTGGCATGCCTATAACCTCAAACGGTCCATGCGTTGATATCGAGAACTGCCTCGGCAAACGCTTCCGGCGCCTCCTGTGGAAGATTGTGACCTGCGTTAGCCACGACGCGGTTCTCATGACGTCCCGTGAAACGCTTCGAATTTGTCTGTCTGCCTCCGGGTGGCGAGACACCATCGGCGTCCCCCTCCAGCGTGATCGTGGGCACGGTGATTGACGGCATCGCAGAGAGTTTTAGTTCGATATCCTCAAGCCGGGGATCACCGTCGACCAGCCCGAAACGGTGCCGATAAGAATGGACTACCACGTCGACGAAATCGGGATTGTCGAACGCCGCCGCCGAGCGCGCGTAGACGTCGTCGTCGACGCGCCACGTCGGCGACCATAGAGACCACAAAAGACGACAGAACGCGCGCCGGTTCTCGATCAGCCCGGCCCGGCCGCGCTCGCCATGAAGGTAGTACTGGTACCACATCCGGTATTCCTTTTCGGGATCGGATGGCTGTAGGGCGTTGGCTATGTTCTGGATGTTGTACCCGTTGACCGAAACCAGCCCCCGTGCTCTCGATGGATAGAGCGCTGCAACAATGCATGCCGCCCGGCCGCCCCAGTCGTATCCGCCGAGTATGGCCTGGCCGATCTGAAGCGCATCGAGCAGAGCCAGCAGGTCAGCCCCAAGCGCCGCCTGCTGGCCCGAGCGAAGCGTGGTGGGCGAAAGGAAGCGCGTCGGCCCGTATCCGCGGAGGTAGGGCGTAATGACCCGGGCGCCCTCGGACGTCAGGCGTGGCGCCACTTCCTCGTATGCGTGGATGTCGTAAGGGAAACCGTGAAGCAGGACTACCGGCCATCCGTTGGGATCGCCCTGTTCGACATAGGCGATGTCGAGCAATTCGGTTGCGATATGTTTGAGCATGGGTCAGAAGGATATCTATCTTGAACCGGTTCAACAAACCAGAAAAATTGCCGGATCGAATCAGAAAAACTCTCGCAAACAGGTCCATGAATGGAGAAGATTGCTGATGGACTCGCTGCACTGCACACCATTTCGGTGTGGATAAAAGCACGCGGCACGGGAACTGCTTCGAATGTAGTCGAGCAGGCGGCGTCCGTCTGCGTCTATTTTTCTTAGTCCAATCAAGGAGGGACGGATCATGATCAAGGCAACCAGCGCATTAATCGCGGCCGTCGCCGCACTCACGTTGTCGGGCGGCGCCTATGCACAGGCGGGAGGAGGCACAAGCGGGGGGAGTTCGTCAGGCAGCACCGCTAGCCCGGCGAACCTGGTGAACGGTGCTAATGGGGCGAACGGTGCAACGGGAGGCTACGGCACCCCAGGCGTCAATAACTCCGATAGCGGCATGGCCGGCAAGGCCCCGAATTCAGGTCTGCCGAGTAGCACGAACAGCACGACATCTGGCACGAGTGCTCCCACGAGCAACAATACGCTAGCCACACCAGGCGTGAAGTCACCGGCCGCAGGCCAATAACCACGTAAAGATGACAACGAGCGGCGAATAAGCGCTCGAGACGCATGGGGCCCCAGGGTAATTCCGACTGGCGCCCCATTTTCGTGGCTAGCAGGCGCGAGTTAATATGACCGACTTACGATGGGAAGCACCGACAGATTCGGGTGTGTCGTGACGGACTATCCCCGACGAACTCCCTGCGAATTTGAAGTTTGAGTCTTCATTCGCTATACGTTGTAAGAAAGGCATTAGTTAGCTAACCTTGATTTAATCCAGCGCTTCTCGCCAACTTTTCGCTCAACTGCTGCCGCTCGAAAGCCGCGACAACGAAGTTGACAAACGTGCGTGTTTTCGCCAGCGTTTGCTCCCTCCCCGTTTCACATCCCTGCCGCTGGCACGACCCTCTGCGCGGTATCGAATCAGGAATGCAAGCGGGGCGCCACGGAACAGAAGTCAGGCATCGGGTGTTCCGCCAACTTGCGAGCACTGCAGCCCTCGCTATAGCCAGTAAAAAATAAACTTGACAACGCACGTTGTATCTACAACAATGAATTCATCAACAGACTGGGTTCGATTCATGACAACACGTAACGCCGTTCGCGAAATCATCAACAACTGCCTGGCCATGCGCGTTCGCATTGTTGCGCGTTCGGTTTCGGCCATCTACGAACAGGCTATGGCAAGCCATGATGTGACCATTGCCCAAGTGAATATGCTGACCGCGTTGGGTGAACTTGGTTCATGCGCGCCGGGTAAGATCGGCGAGGTTCTTCAACTTGAACGGTCTACCGTTTCGCGCAATCTGGATCTGCTGATACAGAAGGGATTGGTTGAGGCGGTGTCCTCGGACGCAAAGGGGATTCGAGAAGTCGCTCTGACAGCAGCAGGGAACGGGAAGATTGAAGCCGTGCTCCCGGACTGGCGGGCCGCACAGAAACAGGCCGGCAAGTTGCTGGGGTTAGATGGAGTTGGGGCAGTCCACAAAGCAGCGGCGTCCATCTGGAGTTCACCGATCTGAAGTGTCATCTGCCGTGATGGACGCCGTCGTTTCGATGGCATTTTTTTTACGATCTATGTTGTATATACACCAAATGTTTTGCCTACCTAAGGAGATGTCGTGACTATCGAGAAGATCATCAGCGGTGTAGCCATTGGTCCCGCGTCGGGACTATCGAAACGGTTGGTGACGGTCGCACTGGGGGTCGCGCTGATGTTTGCTGCACCCGCCTTCAGCTTTGCTCAGACGGCGACGGAGCCCGCACAAGCATCCGCCTCACTCGGATTACCCGACGTTCCCACCACCCGAATACTTGCGATCGGCCGGTTGACGTCGAAGTCGACGCCGGGTGCTATCGGCGCGGTCCTTCCTCAGGAAGTTCGCGAGACGGTCAAACTTTACCTCGAGGGAAAGATTGACCAGTGGTACGTCCGGAAGGACCAGGCCAGCGTGGTTTTTATCCTCAATATCACCGATGTGAATGAGGCCCGCAGAACACTGGAACAGTTACCGCTGGGCCGCGCGGATCTAATGGAATTCGACCTCATTCCACTGGGCCCGTTGTCTCCGCTGGCAGCTTTGGGCGGGTCACCAAACCGGTAAGAAATAGAGTGGAATCCTAAGCCATCAGGCGGTATGAACGAAGGGCATTAAATTTTAAATACGTAGGATTACGAACGTTAACTAACTGTATCTGGAGAAAGAGATGAGTGATGAACTGTATCTGGTAACAGGCGCAACAGGCGCCACCGGTCGGAGTGCTATCGACCACTTGCTGTCAAAGGGATCGAAGGTTCGGGCCTTCGTGCATAACGACGACGACCGTGCCGCGGCATTGCGCGCCAGCGGAGTCGAGGTTGTCCTGGGCGATCTCCTCGACAACGAAGCTGTTCAAAAAGCAGTGCAGGGAGTGACGAGCGCCTACTTCGTGTATCCCGTCATGCAACCGCAGCTCGTTGACGCGAGCGCCTATTTTGCGCACGCATCGATAGCCGCGGGGGTGCGTTCCATCGTCAATATGTCGCAGATATCTGCACGGGTTGACGCTGTGAGCCACGCGGCGCGTTCGCATTGGTATGGAGAACGCGTATTCGACTGGGCCGGCGTTCCCGTGACGCATCTGCGGCCCACCTTTTTCATGGAATGGTTGACGTACGGGTTTCAACTGCCGCTTATCGCTAACCACGATCTCATCAAGGTTCCGGCGGGAAACGGGCGTCACGCGCCCATTTCAGCGGAAGACCAGGGGCGTGCCATCGCCAATATCATGCTTGATCCGGTGCCGCATGCCGGCAAGATCTACCCGCTCTATGGCGCGGTGGAGATGAACCACAAAGAGCTCGCGAGCGCCGTTGGCGAAGCATTGGGCCGAACGATTCGCTACGAGCCCGAAAGCTTCGATGAATTCGGCGCACGGCTGAATGCGATCGGAATGCCGAAGCATTTCATCCAGCATATCGTCGCGGTTTATCGCGACTACCAGAACGGCGATTTCGCCGGGATCAACAATTCAGTGGAGGCTTTGACGGGTAGAAAACCCATGACGGTAGGCGAATACGTCAAAGCTAACAGCACGCTCTTTCAGCCGAAACAACAGTAGTCGAATTGATTCTATCCCCGTATTCCTCACATTTTCAATAACTGGAGTTTCAACATGTCCCAAGCTAAAAATCCGCGCGTCCATGCAGACATCCTGCCGGCGCTCGCCGCTGTCACCGCTCCCACGAACAAAATTCTCGCGATCGGTTCGGTGACGGCGAAGGGAACGCCTGACGCCATTGCCCCCGTCCTGCCTTTTGAAGTGCGCGCCACTGTCCGCAACTACCTCGCTGGCAAGATCGAGCACTGGTATTTCCAGGCTGAAGGGTATGGGGTTGTCTTTATCATGAACGCATCGAGTACAGCTGAAGCTCGCGAGATTCTGGAAAAGCTACCCTTGGGCGTGGCGGGCATGATGGAATTTGAACTCATCGCTCTTTCACCGTTGAAGCCGCTTGCCCTGTTGATCGGTTAACGGCCTGAACCACAACACGCGCGAGAGTTCTTCGAATATTGCCGCAAGAAACGGGGGGTATCTGACTGCGTGCATCGATATTGTTGGGGCAGAGAGAGGCGATCGTGCCGCTCTTCTTCAACCACAGTCAGTGAGGAATTCATCATGTCCAGAGAAGACGACAACAAGGCCATCGTAGGCCGCTGGTTCACCGATTTCTGGGGCAAGACTTGCAACCTCGACATTGTCGACGAACTTGCTGCCCCCGACATGCTTCTGCGCTACTCGCTGCACGAGCCGCGTCGTGGCCGAGAGGACATCAAGGCGTTCATGACCGATTTCCGCGAAGCGTTCCCGGACCTCAACTTCTGGGGCGCTGCTGATCTTATTGCCGAGGGGGAGTATGTAGTCGGCCGTTGGGAGGGTGGCGGCACGCACACCGGTCCGGCATTCAGCGATTTCCTGGTTGGATCGCTGCCGGCTGCGACCGGCCGAAAAATGCGCTTCACCGGCACGACCGTGCTTCGCCTTAAAGATGGCAAGATCGTCGAGGAAATTGGGCTGGATGACGGCGTGACCGCTCTGCAACAACTTGGACTTATCAAGGCCGCATGATTGAAGGCGCGGCGTTTCCGGTGTCTTTCGGCGACGCCGCGCCCATCTGAATTCTTTGGCGCAAGCGAACGGTCATGAAAGTCGCGACCTAGAGTGTCGAACGTCCGCTGTCCCAGGGGCGAGAGAGATTGTCCGCGAGTTTGGAATAAAATTTCACTCAGGATGTCAAATTAATTGATAAATCGGTGTCTTCCCTTTGCATCGCCATCTTGCCTTTGGCGAGCACCTCGGTGAGCGAACCGCGCAACATATCGATAGCCCGCATGAGCCGACCGGGCACAGAGCCGTGAATGAACCACACATCCACTCCCGTCCGAAAGTCAGTGGCCTCTATCACCTGCAGCGCTGGACGATGCACCGTGCGTTCCAGAATGTCCGGCGTGACGAGGCCGATACCCAGTCCACGCGCTACCAGAGACAGTTGCAACTCCGAGCCAAACGCTTCAACGGCGACATTGAATGGCACCCCCGCCGCCTCGATCGCGCGTCTTAACACCGAGCGCATGCCGCAGCCGTCCTGATTGAGTACCCACTCGTAGCGCGCCAGATCGGCCAATGTCACCGGCGTGTCGGGCAGACCGAGGGCGCGCGCCGCGACGATCACAATCGGCAAGAACGCAAGGCGCGTAGCCTGCAACGTCTCGGGTGGCGTAAAGCCCGCCGGCATCATCACGATCGATGCATCGATCCACCCTCGTTCGACACTCTGCAACAGAGCCGGCGACCAACCTGCGGTTACGCGCAGCGTCAGTCGCGGAAAGGCACTGCGCAGGAGGTCGACCGGCTTTTCGAGTGCGACTTCGGCGAGAAACGGTGGCATGCCAATTCTCAACTCGCCGGACGGCTCGCTTTCGGGAGAGGCCACCACCAATAGATCGTCCACCGCGCGCAACACGGTGCGCGCCAGCGCGTACACCTCCTTGCCGGCAGCGGTTGGCTTGAGCGGCTTGCTTTGGCGATCGAGTAACTCCACACCGAGCATGGTTTCAAGGTTTTGCACGCGCCGTGTCAGCCCAGGCTGCGTGAGATGGAGTTTTTCAGCGGCTCGCACCATCGAACCGCTGTCGACAACTGCCACGAACGCTTGTAGATCGCGTGTATTCAAAGGGGCGCTCCAATGCGCACTAGAAATTAATGCGCATAATCATTATCAACATATTTCAATTGTCGCATATTGAGCGCGTCGCTACGATGTCTTCTCAGATCTTGTTTTGAGAACCCGCTCGATGAATCCATCCGTAGAAAACCCTGTCCCTGCCATCACGACACAGGAAACCGACAACCCGCAGAGACTCACCGGGCCGCTGACCATTTTCTTCGCGGCGGCAGTCGGCGTGATCGTGATGAATCTGTTTGCTGCTCAAACGCTGACGGGTGTTATTGGCCGCAGCTTGCATCTCTCTCCGGCGTTTTCCGGCCTCGCGGCCATGCTGCCGCAACTCGGCTATGCCGTCGGTCTGGTGCTGCTCGTGCCGCTATGCGACCTGCTGGAGAACCGGCGATTAATCGTGCGCACGCTGGCGTGCGGCGCCGGTTTTCTGGCGGTCGCGATGCTCACCGAGTCACGCGTATTGTTCCTGCTCGCTGTGTTCCTGGCCGGTGCTGCGTCCAGCGTGATCCAGATGCTGGTGCCAATGGCCGCTGCGATGGCGCCGGAAAAGCATCGCGGACGTGCAGTTGGCAACGTGATGAGCGGCTTGATGCTGGGCATTTTGTTCTCGCGTCCGGCCGCCAGCGTGATTGCCGGGTCAATCGGCTGGCGTGCTTTCTACGGGATTGCCGCTGTGATCGATGCACTACTTGCTGTCGTCCTGTATATGCAACTGCCTGTGCGCACACCCGCCATCCGGACGCGTTACCCGGCGCTCCTGTACTCGCTCTGGACGTTGATGCGCACCGAGCCTGTGTTGCAACGGAACGCTGCATCGGCTGCGTTCGTGATGGGGGCGTTCAGTGCGTTCTGGACTGCGATTGGCCTTCGGCTCGTGCAGCCGCCGTTCAGCTTCGATATGAATGGCATCGCACTGTTCGCGCTCGCCGGTGCGGCGGGGGCGATCGTGACGCCGCTCGCCGGGCGTGCGGGCGACCGTGGGTGGGGCCGCAAGATGTTGCTCGCAGCCCACCTGACGATGCTCCTCGCGCTGGTGATAATCGGCGTAGCGGGCGCGGGCTGGAGCGGGTTCTCGGCGAGCGTCCATCCGGTTCTGGCGGTTGCGATGCTTGTTGCAGGCGCGGCCGCGCTCGATGCAGGCGTCGTCACTGACCAGACCTTGGGCCGACGTGCGATCAACCTGATGGATCCCGCCGCGCGCGGAAGGTTGAACGGTTTGTTTGTCGGCGTGGTGTTTGTCGGCGGCGCGCTGGGTGCCGCGCTTGCGGGCGCCGCGTGGGCGATGGCCGGCTGGAACGGCGTCTGCGTAGTGGGATTCGTTTTCACCGGCCTCGCTTTCGGTCTCCGGCTGACCCGGCCGGCTGAATTGGCGAGTTAAGACTGTCGACGTCCAGACTTCTTGAAAGGCGCGTTCAGATTCTACGCACTCCATTCCAATCGTGCGCACTGTAACGCCGTTATCAGGCTCGCCCGCGCCATGCGACGAATGCGACACCTCCGCCGATGATCCACGACGGCGATGTAGTTAAGAAGATGTTCGAAGGTCAGGTTACGCAGGTCGGACATGGCGGGCTTCGGTGAGGTTAATCGATTGCTTCGATCTTGAGGATCCGTCTCGAAAGCCGATGCAGGACATCGCGGCCAACGATGTTCGCAGTGTGTCACGGATTTGAATCCACATCAGCGTGCGTCGCCCTCAGTTTCATCGAGTTGCGCTTCAGCGGATTGATCGTTTAACCAAGCGTCACCCTGGCCATGACCGCACTGCTGCGCAGTCTAGCTGCCGCTGGTTTGGAGGGCTATAGTCGCTAATGACTTTAACAGGCTCATTAGTGACATGAGATTGGCTGTCTTTGCTCGCGGGCGATCTGGTACATTGGCGAGGGACAGCAACAGGGTTGCCCGATGACGAAGCGTCGGTGCGAAATCATTTGCGTAGGATTCCTTTGTTTATTCAGAGGAAGCCAAACGTTGATCGCACCCGGATTGATACATCACGCCTTGAGGCTGGGCAGCACGAAATGGCGCAGCACGTCATCGGGCATTTGCCAGTCTTTCGGATCGTTGTAGTTTCCGGCTGTGACGACCACCACGAGTTCGCGTGCCGGAACGATAGCCAGCAACTGCCCGCCATTGCCGAAACCCATCACATAGTGCTCGCCCCGAATTCCGCCCTTGGTCGGATAGGCGATTTGGCCGACCCGCCAAAAGTAACCATATGACTGTCCGTCACGCACCGCGGCAGCGGGAGTGAAGCTCGCATCGAGCCAGGCCGCGGGCACGATCGTACGGCCGTTCCATTGGCCGCGGGCGAGCACCAGCTGCCCCACACGTGCGAGTTCACGAGGCGTCAGGCGTAGCCCGGATGCGGCAATTGCCTCGCCATCCGTGCCTTTTGCCCACGAGAATTTATCGATGCCAAGCGGCTCGAAAAGGGCCGTGCGCGCGTAGTCTTCAAGCGCTTGCCCGGTGCCCTTCTCAATCAGGCGGCCGACCAGCGCAACGGCGCCACCGCTATAGATCCAGACTTCTCCCGGCGCAGCAACAACCGGGCGCTCGAGCACGTAACGAAAGCGATCCGCTGCGGCATCCATTGCCGACTCGCTGTTGGCCGGATCCCTATACGAAAGTTGCTCGTTCCATTGCATGCCGAGCGTCATGGTGAGCGCGTTGGCGATCGTGAGACCTGCCCGTTGCGGATCTCGGGCGAGGTCCGGGTATTCCGGGAACTGCGACAGGAGCGGTGTATTCACGGGCGGAACGCGCTTGTCTGCGAGCGCAATACCGTAGAGCAACGACACAAGGCTCTTGGTGACCGAGCGCAGATCGTGCTGCGTGTCGGGTCCGAAAACGACCTCTCCGGCTGATTGACCCCGGGTTTCATCAATGCCCGAAAAATAGCGCTCGAAGGCGATATTCCCTTGGTGCACTACCACGACGCTATGCACGTTGCCCAGCGGAGTCGCGGTACAAAAGGCTTCGAAGCGAGCGTCGAGATCGGGTGCAAATCCGGAAGCAGCAGCGGAATCAGAAGCAGCAGGGGGCTTCGTTGTCAATGAAGCGGCTTGGGCGAATAGCGGCATCTGGGTCGCTATCAATGCGGTTCCGGCTAGTTTGAAGATGTCACGGCGGCTAACGGTCTTGATCATCAACGTCTCCTTGAAAGCCCTGGTCTGCGATGTCGATATCGCTAGGGCGCGTTCTCGATACGGCCACTACCCGATATGGCCGAATGCACCTGTGCCGGACGCCCGTGCAGCTTCACGACACCGCTGCCGCGGATGGCAATGTCCGCGCTGTCTTGCGCCGCGACTTGCACTTCGCCGCTGCCGTGGACCATGATCTGCGCAGACTTGGCCAAGAGGCCTTGCAGTTCCGCCTCGCCCGAACCGGCGACATTGAGCGCGACTACCTGCACCGCACCCGTCGCGACAACATGGCCGCTCCCCGTGATGTCCAGTTGCAGCTTCGGCTGGTCGATACCCGACAGAGCGAGGTCACTGCTGCCCCTGATTCCCCATGTTGCGATCGACGGAGCCGTCAGCCGAACCGAGAGATGCGTGCCGGAGGCACAGCCGAGGTCGCTATCGAAACCGAGTCTGCCATCAACAATGCGCACATGACTGATGACAGAAGGATCGCCCGTCACGGTCGCCTCGGCTTTGGGTCCGGGCTCATAGGTCACAGAGGCCGGCAACTCGATATCGAGGCTGTTGCTCGCCTCGAACGGGAACGTAACGGAGGCGGGCGAGGTACCGACCGTGTTCGCGATATTGACGCCGCTTGCGGTCCCGGCGCTTGCAGATGCCCGGTCGAACCATGTTGGACTGCAACGCCATCCTCCCTCCCGCCACCACGACGCACCGCTAACCCGATGCGACCCGGCGAGCGAACTGCTGAGCGCAAGGACAGCGACGACAACGGTCAACCCTGCGACGACCAACACTGCCGGTCTTTTGGCGATGTTCCGCTTCTGCGTCGACACGTCTTCGCCCGAGCCTCGCGTCCTGTCCTGATCGGGATCGAGCAGGCGGTAATGCAGCCGTATATAGCGTCCAAGCATCCGCACGCCTGCGCCGAGTCCCAGTAGCAACAGCGAGCCGCCGATGACAAGGCAGGCGATCAGCCCGATGCCGACCACGAAGCGGATGACCCCGCCAACGAACGAGCCACCGTGCGCAAAAAACACGACGGTGAAGATCATATGTGCTCCAACAGCACCAAGGGCCACGAGGCCGATGCCAATCCCGAGCGCAATGGCTGCCACGACCAGCAGCAGCGGCATCAGGAAGAAGATGTCGACGGCCGCGAGGCCTGCCAGCGCAAGCATGGCGGTGATGAGGTTGGCAAAGCTGCGATGGGCTTCAAATCGGCGCAGGCCGGTTTCGGCGCGGAGCTCCCGCGCGAGCCGTGCGGGGTCTCCCAGAGCTTCGGCGACCTCTGCCTCACTGCGACCCGACGCGCGCGCCTCGGCAAAATGCGCTGCGTAGTCGGCGATGATCTCCTCGACTTCTTCCTTTGACAGACCGGCAAGTCCGGCTCGCAGCGTGCGCAAGAATGCTTCACTGTTCACGTCGGGTCTCCGAGAAGTTGATCGACCGCAGCCACGAAGGACCGCCAGTCACGCCGATGCGCTTCAAGAGCGTCATGGCCCATCGGCGTGAGCCGATAATATTTACGCGAGGGCCCGCTGGTCGATTCGACCAGGCGGGTTGCGACCAGCCCATCGTTCTGCATGCGGCGCATCAGTGGATAGATCGTGCCTTCGCCCATGCCGACGGCACTGGCGAGCGTGCTGGCGATCTCGTAACCGTAGCTCTCCCCGCGCGACAACAGGGCGAGCACGCACAGATCGAGTGCCCCTTTCTTCAGTTGAACCTGGATCGACTCGGTCATATGCCCACTCGGTGAATAGGTTGAAGATATAACACGCTAGCTGTTTATGCAAGGTAGCTAAGTCGATTTTCTTCGATGACGTGATCGCGTGGGCTGGCGAGTTGAAAACTTCTATTGAAAGGAGTGACGGATGGGTGAGCCGGGATGAAAGCGGGAAATCGCTAAGCGCTTGTGCTGTTCGAGGCTCGTTGGAGAAGGGGAGACGTCTGTCTCCCCGGGCAGTGCGAAGTGGAATTATTTTTCGATGAGCGCTGTTTTATAATGGTTAACCTGGCGCACCCGCTCGAGGATTGATGCAAATCCCCCGCGTGCTACGAGTCGACTACATACCCACGAAGGCCGGCAGCGCCTCGAAGTCGGAAGCAATCGTATCCGGAAGTACGCCGAGATGCTCTGTCGGTACTTTCAGACGATTCATCCAGATTGTCGGGAATCCGAAGGTCTTTGCGCCCGCTGCATCCCATCCGCCGAAAGCGACGAAGGCAATTTCCTCGCGGGGCACTCCGAACGCGTCGATACCCATTTGATAAGAGCGCGGGTCGGGCTTGTAAGCCTTCACCAGATCGGTGGATAGCAAATGATCAAAGACACCATCAAGGTCGGAGTTCCTGATCCCGGCTTCTAGCATTGGAACGGTGAAGTCGGTCAATGGTGCAAGCTTCAGGCCTTGCTTCTTTAGGGTCTTGAGTACCGGCACTACATCTGGCCATGCCTTCATGTTCAGGAACCCAGCCAGTAACTGCTGCCGCTGCTCGCTTGTGATGGTTATTTTCTCAGCATCCGTTGCGAATGCCAGCGCCTCGTCCGTGACCTGAATGAAATCGACGTAGGTGCCCATCATCGTTCGCAGCCAGGTGTAGTCAAACTGCCGGCTACGCCACGTTGCTACCAGCGCCGCGCTCTTGCCGGGGAAGAACTGCTCCGCCTGCGCAAAAATGGGTCGCGGATCGAACAGCGCCAGCCCATCGAATGCGACCGCCTTGATGCTGTGTGTGGCCGAGCGCGCGGGTAACGCGCTGTCTGCTGCGCCTGCCACTGCCGCTGTCAGAAACGTGCGTCGATTCATGGTGTTTCTCCAATAACCAAGGGGTCTATGAGGCTGGGCTTCATGCTATTTCAGTGCTCCGCCAGGATGCCTCGCGACAGGCGCACGAATTCGACGACGTAAAACGATTGGCAAGCATTACTTACATTTTGCTGTCCGTACTCGCGCCCTTTCAGTGCACTTTGCCACCAACACCGTTCACGCTTGCCGGGCGGTGGCGATCACCGCCGCCGGCATTGCCTTGCTACCCGACTTTTCGGTGATCGACGACATTGAATCGGGGCGACTCGCGCCCGTTCTTCCAGATTGGGCTATGAATCCCGCTCCAATCCATGCCTTACTTTCAACCGGGAATTTCATGGTACCGAAAAGCCAAATGTTCATAGGAATGCTGACGAAATACATGGTCCTGGTCCGGGAAAAAAGGGCCAAGACCGGCTGCTCAGCAGCCGTCGTGGTTCCTCACGCATCGCGGAACTCTGCTTAACTCCAGACCGGTCAGCATAAAAGCTTGGGAATCTTCGATGCGATTTTGCTGCATCCACCTCCCGTAGCTAACCGTTGAGCGCGCAATGGCTTCTGTCGCATATGAAGCGTCACCGATGGCGACCTGCACCGGACCCACCACCGATAACGCTACGTCCACGGCCCGGATAGTTCTGATCTTGGACCAACGGCTCATTGGGGCCAAGCTTGCGCCGCGAATGTCGGCTTGGGAAGTCTTAAACCCACGAATCACGATCCGCGAATTCAGGACAATCCTGGATACGTGCATCCTGGCAAGACGCTTTTGCTGGTGTTCGTCGCGCTCTCGAAGGGCAGGAACGGCTTCGATAACCTCAAACAAGCTATGCACCGGCTGCGACCGAACCTGGAGGCCTCGCGCTAAGACCGAAAGGAGAGCGCCTATTCGAATGCGTGCCTTCACCAACAGGCACGCTCGATGCTAAAAATTTCGCGACGACCGTTGCAAGTGGGCCGCGCCGCGAGGCTGCATACAGCACGACGCGTGTGAATTCACCCAGGGTTGCATGAGATCGACAAATCAGAAGGATGAGAATGGCGACCATTAAAGAAGACGAAACTTTTACCCAAGTCGTTCGCTTCGACGTCGAGCCTGACAAGCAACTCGCTTTGATCGCGGCGATTGTGGAAGAGGTGGAACGGTGGGTTTGTCACCGACCAGGTTTCATCTCATCGACTTTTCACGCGAGCCACGATGGACGGAACGTCATCAACTACGCGCAATGGGAAGACGAAACGGCGTTCAAAGGCTTCACGCAAGATCCCGAAACCGAACGACTCCAGGCCGCGATCCGCTCGGTCGATTCCAGGTTGAAGCCGCACGCTGTTCACTGCCGGGTGGTCCGCAGTATCGACCAGCCGGTCTAAACAGGGGTGGTGCCTGTCGGGCGCCCCCTGCAAAACGCACATAAGTCGGCGCTGATCAACGTTGAGCGACTGACCAAAAGCCCGTGGAAATGGCACGCGGTGCGCGCCGTAACCTTGTTCTGCGCGGCGCAATCAGGCGGTAACGCTAAAATTGCGGCTTTACCCCGGAATACGCCAATGTCTTTTGCCTCGCTTGGCCTGATCGATCCCTTGCTGCGTAATCTGCAGGAGCTTAATTACCAGACACCTACGCCGGTGCAGGCCGAGGCGATCCCTGCTGTCCTCAGCGGCCGCGACGTCATGGCTGCAGCACAGACTGGCACAGGCAAAACGGCGGGTTTTGCGCTGCCGCTGTTGCAACGGCTGGTGCAACACGGCCCGGCGGTGTCCAGCAACCGCGCGCGTGTTCTGGTGCTGGTGCCCACGCGTGAACTGGCCGAACAAGTGCTGCAAAGTTTTATCGATTACGGTAAAGGTCTCGACTTACGATTTCTGGCCGCTTACGGCGGTGTGAGTATCAATCCGCAGATGATGACCTTGCGCAAAGGCGTGGATGTGCTCGTTGCCACGCCGGGCCGTTTGCTGGATCTGAATCGCCAGAACGCAGTGCAGTTTGATCAAGTGCAAACGCTGGTGCTTGATGAAGCCGATCGCATGCTGGATCTGGGCTTTGCGCGCGAACTCAACGCCGTCTTTGCTGCCTTGCCCGTTCAGCGCCAGACGCTGCTGTTCTCTGCCACCTTCACCGATGATATCCGCGCCATGGCGGCGGCCATTCTGCGCGATGCGGTCAACATCAGCGTCGGCTCGCCCAATGCCACGGCCAGCAGGATCAAGCAGTGGGTGGTGCCGGTGGATAAAAAGAACAAGCCTGACCTCTTCATGCACCTTGTGGCCCAGAACAACTGGCAGCACGCGCTGGTGTTCGTCAAAACCCGCATTGGCGTGGATTACCTGGCGGCCGTGCTGGATGAAGCGGGCTATTCGGTCGACACCATCCACGGCGACAAACCGCAGCCCGCGCGCTTGCGTGCGCTCGAGCGCTTCAAGACGGGCGAAGTCCATATGCTGGTAGCCACCGATGTGGCTTCGCGCGGGCTGGATATCGACGACCTGCCGCTGGTGATCAACGTTGACCTGCCGATCGTGGCGCAAGACTATGTGCATCGTATTGGACGTACCGGACGCGCGGGCGCCAGCGGGGTGGCAGTGTCCCTTGTGTGTGCCGATGAAGCGCCGCAACTGGCGGCGATTGAAGCGCTGATCCGGCAAACGCTGCCTCGTGAAGAAGAGCCAGGTTTCGAAGCCGAACACCGCGTGCCGCAAACGAGTGCGACGGGCGAGATCATCAAGAAACCCAAAAAGCCCAAGAAGCCGAAAATGCCGAAAATGTCATCCGCTGCGCCGGGCGCCGTTCAAGTGCTCGGCAGAAAGCTGCGGCCGCAAAGTGGCGAAAACGATCGCAAGCCTGCGGTTCAGCGCGCTGTGGACGAGGGGAAAGGCACAAGCTTCTCCAGCGGTAACCCATTCAGCGTGCAAAAGCCGCGCAGCAAACCCGCCAGCAAGCCAGTTGCGGGTTCCCGTAAGCCGGCTGGGAAACCCGCTGGTGGCAGCGGCAAACGCCAACCTTGATGTGAGGGGATGAGTGGGCCGCGAACCGCCAGCCCTGCAACCGGCTGGCGGTTCGCGGCCGGGTGCCAGGCAGCGGCGCGGCTTTTACGTGCATCAGGTCGGCGCGTAACCGCGCACTGAATCCAGGATCGATAACAACTTCGGGGCAGAAGGGACGTTGAAATCGTGCGGAGCGAGCGTCCGATCAAGGTTGTCTCTAGCGAATGTGTCCGCTTCTCACACGAAAGCCGTCATTTGATCGGCTCATCGCGTGCTGACTATTGTTGTCACGCGGGGATCGTCCAGGAAGCGACGTTCGATGCGGCCGCCCTGATTGTCGTTGCTTACCGGAGTTGACTTGGAAGTTTGTTCGCCGAGCCCGCGCTACCGGCAATTCTCTATCCACGCAGTCCAATCAGTTAGCGCAATCAATTTCCTGGCGGGTCACGAAGCATGGATCGCTCAATGCCGGGCACCCGGCCTCAGATTGACTCGTCCCTTAGCGCTGACGCCAAAATAGCAATTCACCCTTGCGAAGAATGCGCTTAATTATAAGCGGCCGTTTTCCTACAATCTAAACGCGTCACTTACGGCGAAATTTCAATTCAATCAAGGAGACGGGGCCATGAACAAGGCAACCAGTACATTAATCGCGGCCGTCGCTGCGCTCACGTTGTCAGGCGGCGCTTATGCACAGAGCAACAACTCGCTGGCGCGACCGAGCGTAACGTCGCCGGTCAGTGCAGGGGGCGGCTACGGCACGCCGGGCACCACCAACTCGGACAGTGGAAAGGCCGCCGGGTCGTCAAACTCGGCGCTGCCAAATAGCGTGAATGGCTCCACGCCTGCGCCCATCGTTTGGCCAAACAACAATTCGCTGGCTCGACCGAGCGTAACGTCGCCTGCTGCGGCTCAATAACAACTGTTGGCGATGGCAATTAGCACCGACATTGTCATCGCTACCGGAGTCGTGGGGAGCGGGTGACCGCTCTTCACGCATTGGCAAAAGGAACACTGGCAGTTCTTTACGGATGAGTGCAAGAGGATCGGCAGACCCGGGCTTGGGCATGCGCCATGATGAGCGGCCCAACCGGGGCGCACCGTGCTTCCACAGTTCTGCGGCTCTCGCAGCTTATGTTAATGGCTGGGCTGAGCGGCCGGGCTCGTCCGACTCGGGCGGTCGGGTCAGACATTGAGATAGACATTCAAACGTCGCTTGCGCTCACGCAGCGGATCTTCGCATGCCGGGAGTATTGGGCGCGTCATCGACCAGACCCGTCATTCGTAATCCCGCAGCAATCCCTACTAAGACTTTGCGTGCTGCCGAGCAGATACGGGCCGTTCTTCTCCGACAAGGCGGGTTTGCGGCTCGCTGCCGTGCCCCAGCGTTTCCTGGAGAAAGGCGATAAAACTCACCAGCTTCGGTGGCATGTGCGCATCGGGCAGATGCACCAGATGGACGGGCCAGGTTGGAGCCGGCCAGTCGGGAAATAGACGAACGAGCCGACCCGCATCCAGATCGTCCTGCAGCATCACCTGAGGTTGCAGAATGATGCCCAGTCCAGCGAGTGCGGCTTCACGAAGCGCGAGACCGCCGTTGACATCAAGACGACCGCGCACCGCGATGCGCTCCACACCATTGCCGTCGGGACGTGGAAAGCGCCACTCACGTTCAGGGCCAGTCGCGACCATGAAAGCCAGGCAATTGTGCTGCGCCAGATCAGCGGGCGCTTGTGGATGCCCATGACGCGCCAGATAGGCCGGTGACGCGCAGGCAATACGCGGAGAACGGGTCAATGGCCGCGCAATCAGGCCAGAGTCCGGCAGGACGCCCGCGCGGATGGCGGCGTCAAAGCCTTCCTCCGCGAGATCGACGAAACGGTCGTTGAGAGACAGCTCAATCTTGACTTCAGGATAACGGTCGAGGTAACCGGCAAGCGCCGGCACGAGCACGCGTGTGCCATAGATCACTGGGCAACTCACCCTCAATTGGCCTCGCGGGCTGCTCTGCATCTCGCGCGCGTCCAGCTCGGCCGAGTCCACCAGCGCCAGGATTTCGAGGCATCGCGCGTGATAGCGCTTGCCGAGTTCGGTCAAGCTCTGGCGTCGCGTGGTGCGATTCAGCAGCCGGCCTTCGAGGCGTCGCTCCAACTCACGGATATGGTTGCCGACCATCGTCGGCGTCATGCCGCTGCCTTCGGCCGCAGCGGCGAAGCTGCCGCGCTCGATCACGCGCGCAAATATCTGCATGCTGCTGAATCGGTCCATTCGCAAGCCCTGTTAATGAGTGACCGAAGTGATAGCAGGTTTATCAACCTGGATTAAAGAATAATACTCAGGTCCTCGCTTTAAACACAACCGCAGCAAGGACAAGGACCCACTATGACGATTGCAAGCACTCACCTCCACAATCAACGCGTCGTCCTGCTGGGAGGCACATCGGGAATCGGCCTTGCCACGGCTCAGGCGGCGCTGGCAGCAGGTGCCTCGGTGACAGTGGTTTCATCGCGCAGTCAGCGTGTCGCTGAAGCGGTCGCCAGCCTCGGTGACCGGGCCGACGGATACACGGTCGATCTGGGCCAAGAATCCGCTGTGCGCGGGTTGTTTGAACAACTCGGACCGGTCGATCATCTGGTCTATAGCGCAGGTGATTCGCTGCAAACAGGAGCGCTCGCCGACATGGGTCTCGATACGGTCCGTCATGTTTTCGATGTGCGCGTCTTCGGTGCCATTGCCGCGGTCAAATACGCGGCGCCGTATTTGCGTCCCGGCGGTTCGGTGGTGCTAACCAGCGGTGTCGCCAGCTTGCGACCACAAAAGGGTTGGGTGGCGCTGGCAAGTGTCTGCAGCGCGATGGAAGGACTCACGCGAGCACTCGCGGTGGAGTTGGCGCCCATTCGTGTCAACCTGGTGAGTCCCGGTTTAGTGCGTACGCCGCTGTGGGCCAACTTGCCCGAAACTGACCGCGAGGCACTCTACGCAGCGAGTGGGGCGGCGCTGCCGGTGGGGCGTGTCGGCGAGGCGGCGGACCTCGCGCAAACTTACGTCCATTTGATGACCAATCGCTACGCGACGGGACAGATGATCATCGTGGACGGTGGCGGTGTGCTGGTCTGATCGCTATATCAATCGATTAGGTCCTCCAGAGACGAGGATCTTTTTTTCCTTAAGGTGATCAAGACTGCTTAGTTTTAAAGGTCAGCCCAATCGGTGATTTTCGCGGTCCGCTGGATTTTTTGACGACTGACTCCGGCGTGTCATGAAAGGGCCGCTCAAGACCCCCAGAAGTAATTGAACGCTGAGTAAGTGAGCAGTAAGTGCCTCGGTCATACAGTACGCCCCAACGACCACACCCATAAAAGGCACTACTGTGAAAAAACACCTTCGTCGCGAGCATCAACTGCTAGTTGCCGTGGCATTGGCTCTGATGTATTCGGGCGCGGCTTGGGCAGACGGTCCTAGCGCGAATCTGCCTAACACCGACACGACCGGCTTCGCCATTCTGAGCAATGCCACGAACGTTACGCATTGGGGGCTTGGCGGCGGGGCGGCCTTTGAACAATCACCTTACAAGGGATATGGCACGCACATAACGCCTGTGCCGTTCTTCTTTTTCGACGACAAATGGGTACACGCAATTGGCACAAGCGTTGATCTGAAGGTCGGTAAATGGGACGGCGTCGCGGTCACCTTACGTGGGACTTACGCTATCGCAGACGGCTACAAAGGCTCGGACGCGTCCATACTCAATGGAATGCAAACCCGCCGCGCCGCATTCTGGCTGGGCCCCGCACTCAAATGGTCGACGCAATACGGCGACCTTTCGGGTGCGTACCTGACAAGCGGAAACAAAGGACAGAAGGCCGATATCGAGTTCGGCAAGACCCTGGATTATGGTAACTTCTCTATAGAACCCCATGCGGGAGTCAACTGGTACAGCGGCAAGTACGTTGATTACTATTATGGTGTGAGGACGTCGGAGGCGAAGGCAGGCCGGCCGGCATACACCGGAACATCTTCGTACAAGGAAACGGTCGGCGCCAAGTTCGACTATCGCTTAACGCGCCACCAGCTCGTCAGCCTTGACCTGGGTATCGCACACCTGGGTAGCGGAATAACCGACAGTCCTATAGTCGGCAAGCGATTCATTCCTGAAGCCAAGATCGCCTATCTGTATCAATTCAATTGAATCGGCCTTATGTCGCGAATTGCACTGATCGAAGATCATGCTCGCCTGGCGGGCATGATCCGGCAATCGCTGTCCGGTGCCGGAATCGAAACCGATATCTTCACTAACCTCTCCGAAGCAGCCTATGGCCTGAGCCATGGCGACTACTCGGTCATGGTCCTTGACCGCGGATTGCCCGACGGCGACGGGCTACTTTTCCTGCGAACGCTGCGTGCCACCGGAACCATGACGCCTTGCCTGATGCTAACCGCGCGGGATGCGTTGCACGACCGGATCGAAGGGCTCGAGACCGGCGCGGACGACTACGTCACCAAGCCGTTTGAGATGAGTGAACTGGTAGCACGCGTACGAACGTTGATGCGCCGGCCGGCCGGAATGACGGCGTTGATTCAAAGCTTCGCTGACATTGCAATCGACCCACAGCAACATGCAATGCGTTGCGGCAACCAGTCCATTCCGCTTGCGCCCGCTGAATTGCAGATCATGTCTGTTCTGCTGAAGGCAGCGGGCCGGACCGTTCGCCATTCTGCGCTTGAGCACGCGGGCTGGGGTTTGGGCGACGCAGTCACGCCCAACGCGCTTGAAGTGACCATTCACCGGCTGCGAAAGAAGTTGCTTGCGGTGGGCGCGACCACGCGACTGGCGAACATCAGGGGTGCCGGTTTCGCAGTCCAGCAGCTGGACTCCGCGCGAGATGATCAGGGGTCACTGTGACGGGTAACGCGGTGCTCAAACGGCTCATCCTCTGGTCTGCGCCTTCATCGTATTCGATTGAGTTACACGGACAGCATCATCATGCTTAGCTACTGGATTAAAAGCCTCTCGGTGCGCTTATGGGTCACGAGCGTGGCGGCGTTGGCCGTGAGCCTTACTCTCATCGCCGCAATCGTGCTTTACGCTTTCAACCACCTGCCGCCCGATACGTTCCGGGTGAGCGAGAGCATAAGAGGCGCCCACAAATTAGCCTCCGAATTGCGTTTTGACGAGTCGGGGCAACCGGTGTCGATAAATCTTGATGAGCGCACGAAGTGGCTCTTCGATTTCGGATCGACCGAGTTGATGTACCGCGCGCTCGACGCTTCGGGACATGTGCTTCTTGCATCCCGTGGCGCGCCGGACATTACCGCCTGGGATACCGATGGTTTGACAAGCTCGCTCGGCGTCATGAAACGAGTGACCATTAACGACAAGCTTTTTGATGTCGTAACCCTGCAGGTCATGCACGGTCAGACCCCGTTTTTTCTACAGAGCGCGGCGAGCGTGGCGTTCAATAAAGCCGTTCTCGGAGAGAAGATCGAACCTATTCCGGCGATCGTGGGTGATACCTTGCTGATCGCGACAATTATCTTCGGCTTGACCTTGACGTTCACCGTTCGCCGCGTGCTGCGGCCTCTGCGCGTGGCGTCGGACGCCGCCGCGTCAATCACCCCGCAGAACCTTCGCATGCGGCTTTCCATCAAAGGCGTTCCCAGCGAGATCAAGCCCATTCTTATCGCCTTCAATGATGCGCTGGCACGCCTCGAAAATGGCTTCGCTGTACAACAGCAATTCCTCGCTTCGGCTGCTCATGAACTTCAAACGCCGCTGACGTTGATAAGAGGACAGATCGAGTTGCAGCCCGAGGTCGAGAACAAGGATTTGCTGTTCCGCGAAATCGATTTGATGGCGCGGCAGGTCCGGCAACTCTTGCACCTCGCCGAAGTAAGTGAGTCGCAAAATTTTGAATTTGGCGAGGTCGACAAGGTCGACGTTGCCGAGGACGTCGTGGACTATCTCGCGCGCAAGGCGGACAAGAAACAGGTGAAACTGCATGTCGACGTTCCTGTCACTCCCGCAACCATGCGAGCCGACAGGAGCGCGCTTTTCATCTTGCTGAAAAACATTGTTGAAAACGCGATCAACGCGACGCCTTCGCACGGGTCCGTCATTGTTTCTGTCGACGAAAAAACGATCTCTGTTCAGGACGAGGGACCCGGCGTCAACCCTGAGCATTTACCCCTTCTGTTTGAGCGCTTTTGGCGCGCGCCCGATGCTCAACACGATGGCGCCGGGCTGGGCTTGTCTATCTGCAAAGAAATAGCGGCGGCGCACAATTGGAAACTCACTGTCAGAACGTTGGCGTCGGGAACCCAGTTTATTGTTTCCTTCTAGCAAAAGCAGAAAGGCTGCGCTCGATGCCGAGGGGCGGCCTTTCTGACGCGGGCTTAACTTAAGCTGTGCCGGGCGGAATCGCTCGTGCATGCAATCTATGCTTACTTACCTGCCTGCGTTTGCTTAAGGAAATCGTGCTGGAAAATGCACATGCGATACGCATTGTGATACCGGCCGTTGCCAAAAAACTCTTCTATCAATTCCGCTTCCTGTTTGAAGCCGCACTTCTCGTAGACGTGAATGGCCGATTGATTTGACACATCGACTATCAGATAAAGCTTGCGCAGATTGAGCACGGAAAACGCATAGTCCGTTGCGAGCAGGGTTGCGCCTGTTGCATACCCCTGGCCTTGAGCGCCAGGTGCAATGATGATCTGGAACTCGCCGCGCCTATGGATGTAATCAAGCTCGATCAATTCTGCGAGCCCTACCGTCTCGCCGGTCTTGTCGACCGCAACGAAGCGACGCTCGCGCAGATCGTGGACGTGGCGATCGTATAGCTGGGACAACTCAGAAAACGTTTCGTAGGGTTCTTCGAACCAGTAACGCATGATCTTTGCGTTGTTGTTCAGGCTGTGGACGAAGTGGAGATCGGTACGTTCGAGTGGCCGCAGCATAAGCTGATTGTTCTCTTCGATGATCATGGGTAACACTCCGCGAATGGTGGATCGACCTGCAATATAGCTTAAGGGACTGCGCGTCCCTCGTTGCACATTGGCTCTAAGCGATTGCGTCCACCCGCGCGCCATACACTTCGAGCGCGGCATCGTGTAGCGCCTGGAGCACAACGGTTGCCGCGGGCGACAATAATTGCGTTTGCCGCGTGATGATGCCGAACGCATCCATGCGGCAGGGCAATTCAATAGCCAGCCGTTTGAGCGTGCCGAATTCCTCATATTGCCGCGCGACCTCTTCCGGCATGACAGCCAGCATGTCGCTCTGCAGCAAAATGCCCGAGATGGCGAGGATGTTGTTGGTGTTCACCACATTCTGCGGCGAACTGAGGCCGATCTGCGAAAACACCATGTCGAACCTGTGCCGCAGCACGCTGCCTGGCGGATGCAGAACCCAGCCTGCATTGACGATGTCTTGCATGGTCAGGCCGGCCGCCTGTTCAAGCGGATGACCGGGGCGCACGACCACGCAAAGCGGTTCCTCGGCAATAGGCTCGTAACGCACTGCATCCTTGAACTGGCCCTGTCGTTCGAGTACCCGGCCGATCATGATGTCGAGGTGGCCCTCTGCGACCAGCGGCAGCATCACGTCTGAAGTCTCAACCTGCAGCCAGATTTGCAACTGTGGATAAAGCGCCTTCACGCGTGCGATGGCAAGCGGAACCATGGTTGCAGCGGCAGCCGCAATCGAACCAATCTGAACCTGACCCGCGAGCCCCGCCCGCAACGCGGAGATCTCGTCGTGTGCCTGGTCCAGATTCGAGAGCACCATGCGCGCATGCCGGATCATTACTTCGCCATACAGTGTGGCGTGCATCCCGTGCGGCGTGCGGTCGAAAAGCCGCACCTCCAGCACGTCCTCCAGCTCCTTCAATAGACGCGATGCAGCCGGCTGTGTCATGCCGAGGACATCGGCGGCGCGGCGAACGTTGCCTTCTTCTTCCATTGCCGCGAGCAGCATCAACTGCCGCGTCTTGAGGCGGGCGCGCACGAACCAGTTCGAGTAGCTTTGAGCCATCGCCGTGTGCCTATGCGTGAATTAAAACGACATTGAAAGCTTCATTGCTTACTGGATATGCCTGCGGTTTTTTCATTATGTTTTTTGCTTGGTGACAAACAAGGTTGTGGTTCCGGGAGGGCGCGAATTCTCAATTGGATCAGGCGAAACCCGCAGCGGGGACGCGTCTCGCAGGCTGTGGACGTCAATCGTAGCTGATCCTCATTGTTGGGCAGGCAGACTGCGCAAGCGACATTATCGCCGCTTGGCAGCCGTTGCCCGGTTTGGCGTACGAGTGAGGAATGATAGGCGCTTCCTGAAGCCGGATACGCAATCCGGCATTCGCTTGCTAAGCCGTGGCGATCAGCAATACGCCGGTGCCCGCGAGACCGATGGTCCAGAGCCTGTCGAAGTTGATCCAGCCGCGCCTGAGCACGCCCACGCCCAGCCAGTCGTACACCAGCAGCGCGATGGCCCCCGTCACGAGCAAGGTAGTCAACGTATGCAAGCCGACAGCGGCAAGCGAAACGAGTAGCGGCCCGGAGGACAGGCCTGCCATGGACCCGCACAACGGGATCAGCGCTGGGATCAGCATGAGACCCGCGCCGTGTGCGGTCGCCATCAGGAACGACCAGAGGACGAGACCAGCAAAGCCGGTCGTCATGCCAACCCGCACGCGGTGCCGGTGTCCGTATCGAACTTGGTACACCGCCCAGGCGACGAGCAGGGCGCCGCTTGCGATACGGATGAGATGGCTGTCCACGACCATCCCTGTAGTAAGCACGAGCGCGGCGACTATGCCGATAGAGAGTGCGTGGCCCAGTGCCATGGGCGGAATCGCGAGCAGGACGGCCTTCCGGCTACGCCGATGCAGACCGAGGGCGACCGCGAACAGCCAGCCCATTGCGGGGTTGATTCCATGAAAGACACCGAGCCCCGCTATGGCAAACCATTCCCATGCGTGGCCCGCCCCGGCCCATGCCATGTTCATGATGTGCCCGGCGTGTGCGCCTCGCGAGCGTGGCGGGTTACGGATAACAATACGAATCCGACGAACAATCGCCGCCCTCGAGCCGCACCTGATGCGGCCGGTGGGTGGAAGGCCACTCGACCAGGAAGCGCGAATCGAACTCGACACCGCCCTCGGGCGACGCATCCAGTTTCACCATCCAGCCGTTGAGTCCATCGGGATAAAACTGATCGTCGATAGCGCCGTATAGCGAGTTGGTGAAATAGACGCGGCGGCCGTCGCGGCTGACCTCGACCATCTGCGGTCCGCCGTTCAGGGGACGCCCGGCCGCCTTCGGGTGCGATTCGCGCGATACGATGCCTCCGATTCTCACGGTCCCGGTGAGCTTCGGCGCGAAGGGATCGGACACATCGTATTGCCGTAAATCGCCGGTTCCCCAGCACGCGACGTAGAGAAAGCGGTCGTCCATTGACAGGTCGATGTCGGTGACAAGCGGAGGCACTGCGCCGAAACCCTTCAGCATGGGCGGCAACAGGTCGGGGTTAGCGGGCTCGGCCGGAATCTCGATGATCTTCTTGACGCTCCAGCGGTCGCCGTCGCGGTACCACGTCCAGATCGACGCGGATAAATCGTTCAGGCTGATCACGGAGTTGACGAAGCCGTATGCCTTGGTGGGATCGTGCGCCGGACGAAGTTCGAACACGAGCTGGTTCTCAGCGCCGAAATCGATTTCCTGTTGATGCTTGCGGGTATGCAGATCCCAGAAATGCAGCTTGTGTCCGTATTGGCCACCTAACAAAATTTCCGGCACGAGGCCATTTTCGAATGTAGCAGGCAAGCCCCATTCGCTTGTGACCAGGGTGTCGTGTCCGAGATGCCACCAGGCATCGTAGGAAAGTTGCTGAGGACCCCGATCTATTTCCCATTGACCACGGATGTCGAAGGTCTCATGGTCCATCAGGAAAATACCGCCCGGCGCTTCTCCTTGTGCATTCCCCAATGCGGCCACATAGATTCCCTCGGGCCCGCAATGAACCGTATGGGGGCGGGTATAACCCGCTTTTTCGGCGACTTCCGCGGGTGCCAGCACGCGCACGATTTTAGGGTTGCGCGGGTCGGCCTTGGTATCGAGAATATGGATTCTCGATGATCGCAAGCCGGGCACAACCAGATAGCGACGCTCGGCGTGCGGATGGGGCGCGTTCGGGCATAAGCAGGAACTGCAGGCGTTCCAGCCAAAATGATGAAGCTCGTCGCCCGTGTTGGGCATTGCAACATTGCTGACCAGTTGCGAATAGCTGGGCGAGGCGGGGTCCACGTCTACGACCGCAATGGCGTCGGGAACCTGTCGCGTGGGATCGAAACTCGCGACATACGCAATGGTCTCGTGCGGGGCCTTCATGGCCATCCGCGGGGAAGGATAGAAGGTTGGATCCGGCGTCCAATTTGCCATGCCATTTCTCCAGGGAACGTTGTTCCTTGGTCGCCCGGTAGAAGCCGTACCAAGGATTACCCACAGACCTACCGAGCAAATATACCTTGTTTCCAGCGTTCAATTGTTCGAGCCGCTTGGCGCCCAAAGCTTGATTTCTTCTAAGGGAATGCCGTATGGCGATATGCGTCGCTTAGCTGCTCATAACCGTTGCTCACAAACGCTGCCGCGGATGCCGCCTAGAACACAAACGCCCGGCAAGCACTTGCCGGGCGTTTACTGCAGGTGCCTCGGTACGACGCGCAACTGTCTATTTGCGCGCTTTCCGACCTGTAGGCTTAGCCGCGGGTTGCGCCGCGGCTAAGCCAATCTGGCTAGCCGGAAAATTGACGATCCTCGTGCTGCTCGCTGGCGCTGCGTAGGTGCGAAGCGTCTTACTCGTGCGGGACCTTGCGCCGCCGACAATCGCGCTCATTGCCTGCTTGTCGAGTTCCACGCTATCGGGCAGATCCTTGATCAGAATTGCGGCCATGATGTCATCCAGGGAAGGTGAGGGTTTCCATTCAATCCAGTATAGGCAATTTAGGCGGCCCGAAACGCCGGATGCGCTGCGAGAAGAATCTTCCCGCAGCGCACGTCGACGCACGCAGACCTGCATTTGCCCATGCTTCAAAAAGCGATAGCCGAACCCGTTGTCGCGTACTGGGACGGACTGACGTTGAAGCGCAGCGGCCCGAAGCCGGCGCCGATCACGCCGACGTTGTTGAGCGCATTGACTTCTACGTTTTGATACTGAACGATGTTCTCGTTCGTGTTCACTGCGACGTTGACGTTGGCATAAGAACCGGCGTTGGCAAGCGATGAGTTGCCGCCGCGCACGTCCGACATGGCGTGGCGGTCCAGCTCCCGGCTGTGAGACAAATCGTGAATCGTGATGGATGGCATGGCGGTGCTCCAAGCGAAAGAGTAAGAGTGGCCTGAACGGGCAACCTGGAGACCGCGAGGCCTCCGGGCTGGCGCGCAGCTTCAGAAGTTGATGGTGTTCTTGTTGCTGGCCGTCTGCTTCGGGTCGACCGTCGAGTGAATGCCGCTCGCGAACGCCACGTTGTTGCCGTTGTTGTTCATCGTGTTCTGCGACTGGCTGATCAATTGAGTGGCATCGAACGAAGCTTCGTACGAGGACACGTTGACGCCGGGCCAGTAGCCAGGCAGGTTGCCACCGCGTACGGCCGACATGGCGCGGCTGTCGAGTTCTTCGGTGATGGACAGGTCTTTGATGGTGAGTGATTTCATGGCAGTTCTCCTAAGGGTTAAGCCAGGTGGCTTTAGAGGTTGGTGAGCATCATGTCTGCTCGCTGGACACTAATGCATGGCCTGTGCCAGAAGCGCTGACACCCGATTAAATAATCTGTAAAGGCCCACGGAATAAGGCTCGGTGATATTGCAGCGCCGAGCACCATGCGCGCGTTTGCGTTTCCGTTCATGGCGCGTGACGGCTTCCGGCCAACAGCCGCAACCCGATCTGTTGGGCCCGCAGCAACATGTGCCCGATCGAACATCTGCAGCGAAACCATATTGCGAAAGGCAGGGCTGTCACCTAGTATCGAATCACTGCGATTGCGGGTAACTACAGACAATATGTTCACCATGGAGCCGCGTACGAGCCGTAGAGATGACCACTCTTGCGCAAGCTATCCGAACCTTCCAAAGCAGCGGGGCATCACGTGACGAGTTTTTAGTACTCGTCGACGGGGCCTTGTCAGTCGACGAGACCTCGACCGGGCGCCTGCTCGAAATACTCCGCGAAGAACAAGCCAGGACGCCGCTGCCAGCTGATCTTTATGCGGCTGTGCATCGGCGGATCGAGCAGGCGTCGCTGGCAAGCCATGGCGCGAATTCCGATGAGACTCGCCTGCAGACTTCGCCAGGCGTGTTGCAACAACGGAGTTCGCAGCCCGCAGCGCCTGCACGCGATTTCGTGATGTCGGAGACGGATCAGGTCAAGGAAGTCGGCGACACCCTCAACGGGCGCTTCGTGCTAGAGGAGTGTCTGGGTGTGGGCGGAATGGGAACCGTCTACAAGGCGCTCGATTTGCGCAAGCTCGAAGCATCCGATCGCCGTCCGTACATTGCGATCAAGGTGCTGAATCTGCAGTTTCGGGGCAATCCGAAATCGCTCATTGCGCTACAGCGCGAAGCCAAGAAGGCGCAGGCGCTGGGGCATCGGAACATTGTCACGGTGTACGACTTTGATCGCGACGGCCCGGTGGTTTACCTGACCATGGAGTATTTGTCCGGTCAGCCGCTGAGCCGGATCTTGCGGGCTCCGGAGTTCAAGGGCATGCCGTATGCGGAGGCCTTGCCGATCTTCAAAGGGATGGCGAACGCACTGGCCTACGCGCACGAGCGTGGTTTCGTGCATTGCGATTTCAAACCCGCCAACGTGTTCCTGACCGACACCGCTGAGGTGAAGGTCATCGACTTTGGTATCGCCCGCGTGTTCCAGCGGCCCGAAGAAGAGACCGACGCCACTATCTTCGACCCCGGTAGTCTCGGCGCGCTGACGCCCGCGTATGCGAGTCCGGAGATGCTGGAGCATCGCGAGCCCGATCCCCGCGACGACATCTATGCACTCGGCTGCACCACGTACGAGTTACTGACAGGTCGGCATCCGTTCGACCGTGTACCTGCAACCCAGGCACGCGGCTCGGGCCTGAAGCCGCAACGTCCCGATGGCTTGGGGACGCGGCAATGGCGGGCACTCAGGACGTCGCTTGCATTCGAGCGTGAAGCGCGCATGCCAACGGTCACGCAATTTATGCGGGAATTCGGCGATACCCAAAAGCGTAGCGGTATATCGGGCACCGCAGTCAAGGCCGCCGTCTCGGCGGGCGCACTCGCGGTGGTGGCGGCGGGCGGCTATTTCTACGCGTCGTCGCATCGCTCCGTGCCACCCGAGAAAGTCGCTGCCGTACCCGAGAAAGTCGCCGAGGCGCCGGCCATGCCGGTTGTTCCCGCGCTGTCGCTCGAGACAGTCACCCCTGTCCTCGCGAGTGTGCCGTGTTCGGCACTGGTGGCGTCGGTGCAAGACCAGGCACTTAGCGTGACCGGCTATCTCGGTCGAAGCTATGGCACACAGAAGTTGCGCAGTACGCTGAACGCCATACCAGGCGTCGCCAATCCGAGCGTGCAGGTCAAGGAAGTCGACAACGACAAATGCGACATCCTCAAGCTGATCGCGCCTTACTTGACGTCTGGGCGGCCGGCATCGATTCAAACCCGGGATCACACTACGCAGTTGACCGAAGGTCAGCCGCTGGTCGTTCAAGTCACCACGCCACCCTACGATTCGTGGGTCAATATCGACTATTACCAACTCGATGGCAGCGTAGTCCACCTGCTGCCGAATGCACGTTCGAAGGATAACCAGGCGCCGCCGAACTACGCCGCGACTATTGGCAGCGGTGGCGACTGGATCGTATCGAAGCCATTCGGCTCGGAGATGATCGTGCTGCTCGTAACGCCCGCAGCCCTGTTCGATGCGGTCAGGCCCGATAGCGAATCGCGAGCAGACTATTTGCGCGCCGTGGAAAAGCGGTTAGGCGAACTCGCGCGCAAATTCGGGCGCGACAAGATTGCCGCCGATCTCGTTCAGATCGACACGCATCCACGCAAACAATAACGCCCGCTACAAGGCGCAGTTATTTCATGTCGCGCGCCACGCGCATGCCATTCTGCGATTGCCGTACGCTGGAGCTGTATTTGAACCGCGTGGACGACTGCATGTAGGCGCCGCCGTCGGGCCATGAGCCGCCGCGGATGACACGCATCGGGCAACCCGCCTCGTCCCACACGCGGCCATCCGCCGGCGCGCCCTTATACGAGCTGTGCCAGCAGTCGCCGACCCATTCCCACACGCTGCCGTTCATGTCGAAAAGTCCGAAGGGGTTGGGCAAGAACGAGCCCACGTTCACCGGACCATCCTTACGCCACGGATCGCCGCAGTCCTTGCAGTCGGCATAACCCTTGCGCATCTCGTTACCCCACCAGTAGGTCGTGGTGGTGCCACCTCGCGCGGCATATTCCCACTCGGCTTCAGTCGGCAGCCGATACGTCTTGCCGGTCGTTTTGCTGAGCCATTTAACGTAGACCTGTGCGTCGTCCCAGCTTAGGTTGTGCACGGGCGTGGACTTCGCGGGATTGCCTTCGATATCGATGCGCGGGCACCCGGTTGCATCCGCACACGCGTTCCACTGCTCGACGGTCACTTCGTATTTGCCGATGGCGAACGGCTGGCCAACGCTGACCCGGTGCACCGGACGTTCGGCGGGATCGTCGGAATTGCTGCCCATCTCGAACGTACCGCCCGGTAGCGCGACCAGCGCCGGACAGGCGGCGCAGTCCTTGATCTCGCCTGCGGTGGAGACGGCCGTCTTGACGGCGGGCTTGGGAGCAGGCGTGGGCGGTGGGGCGGAAGTGGCCACCCATTTCTCCGCAGGGGCCGGTGCAGAAGGAGCCGGTGGAACGGATGCAGGTGGCGTCGCCGCGTGCGCATGATCGGCTTGCACCTGCGCTTGCGATTGAGCCTTCGGAGCGGCGGCAGAAGCGCGTAGCCGGTCGATACGTGCATGAGCGAGCGTGGCAAAGCGCCCGTTAGGATAGGCCTTCAAATACGCCTCGTAGTCGCTTGGATAGGTACTGTCCTTGATCGACTCCCAGAAGGTGAGTTCGTATTGTTCGTTGCTATCCTTGGGAAGAATCCCCCGGCTTTGAAACGCGATGACCGCTTCGCTGGCCATTGTGCGTCGGCCGATGTTGCTATTGATGTCGCTCGTTTGCGGTGCAAACTGGAACTTGTCTTCCGCCGCGGCCGGTCCTTCCGCTATCCACGGTACCTGCTTTCCTCCTGTTGCGAGGCTCACGGATCGCGCGACATCGTGCAGCACGTCTTCAACACTTCGCCCCGGCTGGCTGATCGCGCGCAACAACGCCGCGGTGTACGTGCCATGCCGCGTGCCGTCGGCCGCGTATGTACCAGGAGTGGTCGCGTACGCGACGATCGTCCGCGAGGGCGGCGGCACGACGCGGACGTTGGCCGGGTCGTATGGATTGTTCAGACAGGTATCGAGCACGACCAGATTGAGTTGATCGCTGCGCGGCGCCGACATGCCTGCAAGAATGCTGTTCAAGTCGATGCCCTTAGCGAGCGGATCCTCGGGCGATCCCTGCGCGTCGACCGGCAGCAGCAGCGTTGACTTGCCGACCTGGATCGCATGCCCGGCGAAATAGACCAACCCGACGCCGCCAGCAGCCAGGCGCTTGTTGAATTCTTGAACTGCTCCGTTCATGCGCGCCCGATCCAGGTTCGAGTACGTCATGACCTCGAAGCCGAGCCGGCTCAGCATCTCGCTGGTTGCCGTTGCGTCGCGCGTGGCATTGGCGAGCGGATGATCCTCATAGCTCGCATTGCCGATGACCAGTGCAAGGCGGCGCGAGTGCGTATCACCATTCGGCTCGGCAGCCGCGCAGCCGAATGCGACCGCTCCCAGCAGGACCGCGAACCACAGTTTTCTCCACATGAGCCTTCGTATGAGTTTTCGTATGAGTCTTCGTATGAGTCTTCGCCACATGATCACACCCCGTGCCGGTATTCGACGGCACCTTCAAGGAGCCGCGCCAGAACTGCATGATCCGCGGGAACGCGACAAGCATTCACGCGGAATCCGATCGTCCGATGGGCGAGCATCACGACCAACCATAGCACGCAACTACTTCATATCAACGTGGTCAGGACGGCGTAACGACCCAACGTGTCGTGAATAGCCCGGGGATTGGCCTTTTATGACGAACCCGTCTTTCGATACAAGACGGATACCTAATTATTCAGACAATACGGAATGAATAGTTGTTCGAACCACGCCGGGACAACGGTCGAATAGCGCAGCTTCAAAGCATGTCTTTTTAACGGATTCCGTCCTAAGCTAACAAGGAGAAAACCGTGCATAAGGTTGGGGAGAATACGAAAATGCTAAGAAGAACCGTCCTCGGCGTGTTCGCTTTCATGACAGTGCTCATGCCGTCGCGTTCGTTCCCGGCGTCGCGCACCCCGTCTCCCCCCGGCGCGGAGGCATTCATCATCTGGCCGCCCGACGGTGCGGTGATCACAGGCGGAAAACTCTGGGTGCGCATGGGCCTGCGCAACATGGGTGTGTGTCCGAAGGGCGTCAATATGCCCAATGTAGGACACCATCACCTGCTCATTGATACGGAGTTGCCTCCATTCGATGAAGCAATCCCCTCGGACCGCCAGCATTTGCATTTCGGCGCAGGTGAAACCGATGCGCGAGTCGAGTTGCCCCCCGGAAAACACACGCTGCAGTTGCTCATGGGGGACTACAACCACGTGCCGCACGATCCCCCGATCTATTCGAAGAAGATCACGATCACCGTGCGATGACGTATGTGTCGCAGTGGATATTCAGGCGGGCTGCAGACCAAGGGGAGGGCGTGGGCCATGAAGAAATTTTGCGCTACGGCGGCGATCGCGGTCTCGCTGTTATCCGTGTCCTTATCCGGTTCCGCGCTGGCTGGCCCCACGCCTGCGCCGGCTAATGCATACGCGTATATCGGCTATCCGAACAATGGCCAGACGCTCCCTGCCGGCAAGCCATTTCGCGTGTGGTTCGGGTTGCGTTACATGGGCGTCGCCCCACGAGGCGTGAAGTATCCGAATACGGGCCACCATCATCTGTTGATTGACACTGATCTCCCTTCGTCCTTCGACGAGGAGATTCCCTCCGACCGCCAGCACCTGCATTTCGGCGCGGGCGAAACGGAGACCACACTCGACTTGCCCCCCGGCAAGCACACGCTGCAATTGCTGATGGGCGACTACATGCACGTCCCGCACAACCCTCCGGTCTATTCGAAGAAGATCACGATCTACGTTAAATGATCGGGCCGGTTTCATGCGCAGCGTGTGTCTTGCGCAAACCAACAGTTCATCGAATAAGCGTTGGTTTTCGCCCACCATGCGGGTCTTGTGCGACTGGCGGAAGAACACCTTCCGCCGACATGCATCAATCGCGAAAACCCTTTCCCAATAACGCTCCGAACGCCTTGAGCCGTTTCATCGGGCACGCCTGGCATGGGCTATGCATTAGTGTCCAGCGAGCAGACATGATGCTCACCAACCTCTAAAGCCACCTGGCTTAACCCTTAGGAGAACTGCCAT
>NZ_LMUF01000047.1:281340-295315 GCF_009766085.1 Burkholderia sp. S171
TGCGATGTCGGCCGTACGCGGCGGCAACCTGCCGGGCTTCTGGCCGAGCTACAACAGTTCGACGACCGCCCTCTCGTTCGGTGCGGAGCAGTTGATCAGCCAGTCGCAAAACACGATCAGCAACAACGGCAACAACGTCGCGTTTGCAAGCGGTATCTCGTCGACGGTCAAGCCGACGCAGACCGCCAACAACACCAACACGGTCAACTTTTGATCGTCAGGCGCAGGCAGCGAAGGTCATCCGGCCTTCGTTGCCGCACCGGCCCCAAGCGCTAACCGGCAAGTCTCCCAGCCGCATTTAATCCACCCGGAGTGAGATCGTGCAAGCTATGTCGCCATCGCGCGGGTTGCAGGGCCGCGCCGCCGAGTTTTCAGCGCCGGGTGTCGCACACATTCTGTTCGCACGCATGGTGCTTCCGGTACTTGCCTGCACGACACTTCTCAGTGGTTGTATCGACGTGAACGTGCCGGACTACAAGCGTCCCGATACACCCGCCAAGACCACCTGGTCGCAAACAGCCAAGGCGCTGGTCTCACCCGCCGACACCATTACGCTCGACTGGTGGAAACAATTCCACGACCCGTATCTTGACTCCCTCGTCAGCCGCGCCATAGCGGGCAACTTCGATATCAAGATTCTCGCGGCCCGTGTGTCGGTTGCCGGCGGACAGATCAACGAGGCGCGTGCGGGAGCGCTGCCCACCGCCGATCTCGGCGCCGGTGCGGAGTTTGACAAAACCACGCGGCGGGATTTCTCGAAGCAATACAACGTCGCCACGCAGGTGAACTGGGACATCGACATCTGGGGCGCGGTCGAGAAGGGCGTACAGGGGCAGAAGGCCGAATACCGAGCGTCGGAAGCGGACTGGCGCGCAGGCTATCTCACGCTTGTGTCCGATGTATCGACGACCTACTTCCAGATTCTTCAGTTCGATGATCAGATCGACCAGCAGCAAAAAACGCTGCGCACCAATCAGCAGATCCTGACCATCTACGAAGGCATGGCGAAGAACGGGCTCGTGCCGAACACACAGGTCCTGACGCAGCGAGCGGAAATCAACCGCATGACCAAAGACCTGCTCGAATTGCATCGCGCCCGTGATCTGGCGAACAACGCGCTGGCCACATTGATCGGTGTCCCGGCTGGCGAGTTCACCGTGCCGTCGGGGCAACTCGAAAAGCGCGTGCAGATTCCCGTTGTGCCGGCGGGCTTGCCGTCGCAATTGATGGCGCGTCGACCCGACGTAGTGGCGGCCGAATACCGCGTGCTGGAAGCGTATGACGTCGTGGGACAGGCGAAGCTCGCCCAGTTGCCGACGATCAGCCTCACCGGCCGGGGCGGCTCCGCGAGCTTCGCGCTGACCGATTTATTGAAGTCCTTCACGTTCAGCTTCATGCCCAGCATCAATATTCCGCTGCTGGATCCAAGCGTCAGGGCGCATGTCAAGACGACCGAGGCCCAGACGATAGTGGTCGAGCAGCAGTATCGACGCACCGTAATGGGCGCCTTCGAAGAGGTGGAAAACGCGCTGGTCAATCTTGACGCACATACGAAGCAGCGCACCGAGCTGCAGGAAGAAGTGGAGCACTTGAAAGTGGTGGCCGCACAGATTGAAGCGCAACTCAAGGAAGGGGTGGTGTCGCAACTGCAGGTCTTCGAGACCGAACGTACGTTGCTTGCGGCAGAACTGGCGTTGCTTGAAAACCATCAGCAACTGCTCTCCGATACGGTCACCCTCTATAAGTCGCTGGGCGGCGGCTGGCCGGCGATCGACGTCCAGAAGACGGACCAGGCAAGCGACCCGACCGCTGCGCATGATGTGCATGATGTGCACGGTGAACTTGCCGCAAGTAAGGGAGTAACGAACTAAGCGCTCGTCACGCCGCCGGTTTTTAGGGCAATAGTCCACATCGGCCAAAACCAATGTTCGGAATGCAAAGTGTTAGTTCGCGGGCGACAGATGTGTTGCTGAATGATTGACTACCGCAAAGCGTGGCTTACACTTCATTGCGTCACCGCTTTCACCGCGGTTTCGTCCAACACGGTTCATCGGTGGGAGTGCACGGGCTAGTCGCCCAGCGCTCAACGCGTGATGAACGTTCTTCGAGATGTGGACACATGGCTCCTGGAGAAGCTTCTGTTGCCGAGGCGGGGCCGATGCTGAACAAGGCCTTCGATCTCTTGCTCGAGCCCGAGTCCCATCCCGCGGCCGGCGTCATTCGTATCGACGAAGATCTGTTCGCGATCGGGCGGTTCGAAGCGCCGTTCGCCTCCTATGAGACCGACGCCGTTGCGCAGTTGTCGCGGCGGCACGCGCGGATTTTCATGGAGAACGGCGCAGCGTATGCCGCCGACCTCGGCAGCAAGAACGGCACGACGGTGAACGGCGTCATGCTGCGCGACAAGCCCGTGCGGCTTCAGGGCGGCGACGTCATTGGCTTTGGCGGGAAGCTCGCGTTCCGTGTGCGGATGGTGCCGCGCGCCGTATCTCGAACCTATGCTGCGGTACCGGCTGTTCGCATGACGCTCACACCGGAGCGCGGCGACCTCGGATTGCATCTGGTCGAATTGACGGAGTTTCCGTTCCTGATCAGCAAGGCGGACGAGACGTTCGCGCAATACAGCGACCGGTATCCTCATCAGGTTAACTACGTGTCGCGACGTCACGCGCATATTTTTGTGAAAGCGGGCGAGCCCTTCGTCGAAGACCTCGGCAGCACGAACGGCACATTCGTCGATGGTAAGCGGGTGGGTGAAACCGCCGTGGCGCTGCAAGATGGTGCATCGCTTGCGTTCGGCGGCAATCACTTCGCGTATATCGTCAGCCTGCGGCGCGAAACGGAACGCGGTGTAACCACGACTACCACCGCGACGGCGACCGTAACCGGCTCAACGGTTCAGAGTACGCCGGACGATCTGGACAAGACCACCTTCATCACTGCCGCGCATTCCTTCCTGGATATCTTTTGCGTCGACCAGGACCAACCGTCTGACGATGAAATCAACCGTGAGGCCTTGCCAGACGAACGTGCCCCGCCACGCCGCCGCTCTCGCAGCAGATTCGTGCGCTTTGTCTCCGACCTTGGCGCTGCATTCGGTGGCGGTCAGGCGATCGAACGCAGGGTGCTTTTGTGCGGCTTGGCATTCGTCGCAGCAATGATTGCGATCGGCGGCGCGCTTTATTTCAGCGGTACGGATGAGCGGAACCTGAAGAGCCTGGTCGCTCACGGCGATTATCGCGAGGCCGTGCCGGTCGTGAATGCATATCTGAACAAACATCCGAACGATCCCCAAGCGATGGTCCTGGGTACGGAAGCGCTGCTCAAGGGATATCTGCGGGACTGGCTTGACCAACTGAAACGCCGGAATTTCGGTGCCGCGGCTTCAGTCGGCTCGCAGATGAAGACGCTTGGCGCGACCAATGCCGATGCGCGCTTGCTCGTCGATGAGATCGACTGGATTGGACGGCTTGAAACGTTCATGGCGAGCCGCGAGAGGCCGGATGCTCCCATCCGCATCTACGCCGATGAGAACCGCATCAGCGCGTTGCTGAAGCAATGGGAGAGCGACCCGAGCGGTCATCAGCGGCGGCTGGACCGGATTGCTTCGACGGTACCGGCGTTCAGGGATCTGTACGCTGTTGCGCTCAGTCATCTGCGCAAGCTTGAGAGCGACGACTCGGTTTATCTGGCCGCTATCGAGCGCCTCAAGGCGAGTATCGACAAAGCATTGGCGCCGGGTGGCGACCCTGACGCGTTAAGGGGTGAACTCGCAGATTACGCCGACAAATACCCGCGTCTGGCAGGCCTCGATCGCGTGCAGGACGATCTCCGCCAATACCTCGCGCTTGAGCACGCGCTCAAGTCGCGCGAGCTCGGTCCGCTGATCGACGCCATGCAGAAAGCGCGCTTTACTACGCCGCCGTTTCAGGCAGCGCAGCATCAGCTCGATGCGAAGGGCCTGCCTGCGCCTGATGTCGTGCAGCGCTACGTAGCGGTGTCGAATGCGTGGCGCAATGGGCAGACGGAGCCGGCCATGACGGGGCTTCGATCCATGGCAGGGGGACCATGGGCCGATGCCGTCAGCGCCGAGCTCACGCACAAGCAGGCGGTGGCGAGCCAATTCGCCGATCTGCAAAAGTCGCGCGGCGCGCCGGGATACGACGATCGGGTTCTCTCGTTTTACGAATCACTCGATCCGGTTGCGGACGTCTGGTTCGTCAACGCGATCCAGACGGATCTCGGTGCCCTCAGGCAGAAGGCGTTGGCGCGTGCGGACGAGTGGTTCAACCGGGCGCAGACGGCCTGGACACAGTATCGAACGAATGGGGCTATCGGCGGTGACCAGCGGCTTGAGACCGGTCTGTCCGATAGCTTCAAAAGGCAGGCGAAACTGCTCACCGACGCGTGGTCCGGCGCGCAACGCGCCGCACAGCTTCTGCGCCAATTGAAGGCGGATCGGAGCGCGCTCGCTGACAAACTGCTCGCCGAAATAAACGCGGAAGTCGACTTGCAGCGGCGTTCGCTGGTTCAGTTGAGTTCCGTGCTGGACCCTGGGCTTCTGAGTGCCAAGCTGGCGCTGATCGGCGGAGATAAAACATCCTACAACGGAGCGAACGGTGAAGAACGACGCGCACCCTAAGTCCTTTGCCGAATCGCTAGGCGATCACAGCGTGGAGGGTATCTCCATTCTTGTTGCAGAGCCGGCGCGGCTGACCCAGGCATTGATCTATACGATGGTCGCGCTGGTCGTGAGCGCGCTCTTGTGGTCCTTTGTCGGGCGCGCAGACGTAATCGTCACGGCACAGGGCACGCTGTCGCCCGAGTCCGAGGTACGGCGGTTCTATGCGCCTATAGACGGCGAGCTGGCCGATGTTTATATCGCGGAAGGGCAACCGGTTTCGAAGGACGACGTAGTGGCGCGGCTTAACGCAAGGGGCGCGATCCAGGCCGCCACCAACGCGCTGGAAGCGCAGCTGAAACTCGATGACGCCGAGCGTGACTGGAAAGAGTTCCCGGAGAAAAAACTGCTGATGGAGCGTAAGGCAGCCGCGCTGAAAGACCAGATGGAAGTGGAAGAGCATCTTCACCAGACGCGCGTGACGGAAGGGACAACCAAGCTGGCTGAGGGACAGAAGGCACAAGTCGATGAGGCACGCACCGAGCTGGACAGCGCCCGCCGCACGCGTGACGCGGCGAAGCAGGAGCTGGACCGCTACGCGCGGCTGCTGGCACTGCCGGGCGGCGGCGGGGTGTCGGAGATACAGGTGGAGAGCAAACGCAACGCCTATATGGAGGCGGATAACGCGACCCGGATCGCCCAGTCGAAACTCACGGAACTCGATTTCCGCCTCAGCCACGAATACTCCCAGGCCAAAGCGCAGCTTGAAACCAGCGGCCAGGAAGCGACCAGCCTGAAGCTGCAATACGAGTCGGCCATGCGGGAGATCGCGAGCGCGGGCGACAAGCTGAGGCTGCAATTGCAAACGGCGAGGCTCGTCGCCGAAGCGGCGGACCGTATCCGCTTCGAGAATATCGATAAGGATAACTTCCTGCTGATCCTGGCGCCGGTGTCGGGTGTCATCACGGATGTCACATCAACACAGCCCGGCGACAAGATCCAGGCGAACACGCCGCTAGGGGGCATAGCACCCAAGGACGCACGGCCGGTGCTGAAGATCGAGATAGCCGAACATGACCGTGCGTTCCTGCGCGAGGGGCAGGCGGTCAAGCTCAAGTTCAATGCGTTCCCGTATCAGCGCTACGGGGTGGTCGACGGCACGCTCGAGTTCATCTCGCCCGCGACGAAACCGTCGCTGGAGACAAAACAGCCGGTCTATGAAGGACGCGTGACGCTTGCTCGCGACTACTACCAGGTGGCGGATACGCGCTACCCGTTGCGCTATGGCATGACGGCAACCGCGGAGATCGTAGTACGCGAACGCCGGCTGATCGATCTCGGTCTTGACCCGTTCCGGCAAGTGGCCGGCTGACGATGGCGGCGCCCACCGACTGCTTTTCACGTTTAAAAAGGGGCATAAGAAATGACGGCGATTGTGCGAATAGACGATGAAGTCGTCGATGCCGACGAGTTCATCCGGGTGTTGAAACTGACTGGGCAATTCGAAGGGCTCGTCGAGCAACTCGTGCGCGACAAGCTCACCGTGCGCGCGGCGAAGAAGCAGCACGTAGACGTGTCCGAGGGCGAGATCCAGGTGCGCGCCGATCAGTTCAGGCGCGTGCGCGGCCTGCACCGCGCCGCCGACATGAACCGTTATCTCGATGCGCTCGGCGTGAACCTGGACGAGTTCGAGACGTTTATCACGGACACGCTCTATCAAGAGAAGATGCTCGAACAGATCGGCGGCGAGTCCGACGTGGAGGCGTATTTCAAGCTGAATTCACCGCGTTTCGACAGCGTTGAGATCAGTCATATCGTGCTCGAAACGCCGAGTCAGGCGAAGGAAATGATCTCCTATTTGCAGGACGATCCCGACAGCTTTACCGAAATGGCGCGAGAACATTCCATTGCCGATACCCGCGACCAGGGTGGCGCGCTTGGCAAGGTGTTGCGCGGGTCGCTCGCCGCCGAGATCGAGGCCAAGGTCTTCAATGCCGCAGCCGGCGACCTGCTCGGACCGTTCCCGACACCCGACGGAACCGCCTATGAAATCTTTGCGGTGACGGCGAAACGTCCCGCTGTACTCGATGCAGATGTCGCGTCCGAAATCCGCCGGTTGTTGCGCGAGCAATGGCTGCTGGCACGGGCGCAGGAACACATTATCGAAGCGCGCTAGGGCGCGGCCGACGACAGGACGACTGGAGGCGAGCACATGGACGTACCGCAGAAACTCGATTCCCTGGCCGCTTTTCTCGCGACCGTGGAGATCCTAGCGCCGTTTACCGCGCAGGAAATCGAACAGCTCGCCGAGCAGGCGGAGACGCGGTTTCATGCGTTCGGGGAGACCGTCTGCAACGTGGGTGACACGGCCGATGGACTGTTCGTCATCAAGACCGGTTCGGTGCGCATCTTCACCGAGGAAAACGGCAAGGAGATCAGCATGGGCGTGCGCCGCGAACGGGAAGTGTTCGCGGACATCGCCATGTTGCGCGAGTACCGGCATGAATCGTCGGTGCGTTCGTCGGGCAAGACGGAACTGCTGTTTATTCCACGCCGTGTGATCGAGCCGATCGTGGCGAATAATCCGGCGGCGCTCGCGTTCGTCACGAGCTATGTCGCGATCAGTTCGGCCGGCGGTTTTGTCGCCAAGCTGTTTGACTTGCGAGGCAAGATCGACAAGGCTGAACTGGAGGCGTCAGTACGTAGCGTCGGCGTGAAGCGGGTTGCAGCAGGCAAGGAGATCATCCATCAGGACGGGCGCGATGACCGTCGGCTATACGTGGTTCGGCAGGGCGAAGTACGGATCGTGCGCAAGGAGGGCGCGAGCGAATATCTGCTTGCCACCTTGAGAGCGGGCGAGGTCTTCGGCGAGAAGGCTTGCCTGTTGCGACAGGAGCAGCAGGCAACGGCGATCGCGAACGTGGACACGCGCCTCTTGGTCGTGCCTGAAAAAACTGTGCACTTCGTGCTCGAACGCAACCCGAAGCTGCGCGAAGTGCTGGAAGACCGTATCCGTTTTACTGAACGCGAGTTGCAGCGCCAGAAAAAACTGGAGGAACGGCGCTCGTTGCCGGCCATGCTCGACCTGCATTCGAAACCGGAATTCAGTGAGCGAGTGATACGCCGCTTCGCGTGGGTCCAGCAGGCGGAGGAGATGGATTGCGGCGCGGCCAGCCTCGCGATGATCTGCAAGCACTACGAGATCCCCATGACGCTCGGCAAGCTCCGCGAACTGGCCAACGTCACGACCCAGGGCGCGACACTTGACAGTCTCGCGAGAGCAGGGGATGTGTTGGGCTTTACCACGCGTGGCGTGCAGTGCACCTACGAGTCGCTGCGCGGTTTCGAACTGCCGTTCATCGTCCACTGGGAGGGATACCACTACGTCGTGGTGTACGGCATTTCAAAGAACCAGGTATGGGTGGCCGACCCAGCGGTCGGTTTTCGCAAGATGGACGTGGAGGAATTCGAGCGTGGCTGGAGCGGCACCTGCCTGCTGTTCACGGCTCCGCCAGAACTCGGGCAAGCCGCGGTGGGACGTTCGCCGTGGGTCCGGTTCGTCGGCTACCTGAAGCCGTACAAGAAGATCCTTGCGCACCTCTTCCTCGCGACGTTCGTGATCCAGGTGCTCGGCGTCATTCCGCCGCTGATCATCCAGAATATTCTCGACGGGGTGATCGTTCACCAGAACGTCGGCCTGCTGCATTTGTTGATTGCCGGTCTGGTCATCTCCAACCTGTTCTCGCAATTGATGTCGACTATTCGCGCGTACCTCGCGAACTTCATGGTCCGCAACATGGACTTCGCGATGATGTCGCAGTTCTTCCGCCATACGCTGTCGCTGCCGTTCTCGTTCTTCGCCAAACGCAAGACCGGCGACATCTTCGCGCGCTTCCAGGAGAACCACACCATCCGCGCGTTCCTCACGGAATCGACCGTGACGACCGCGCTCAACTTGCTGATGGTCTTCATCTACTTCACGATCATGTTTCTCTACAACGTGAAGATGACGCTGCTGTTAATCGGTTTTGTGATTCCGATCATGGCGCTGACCGCGATCGCCACGCCGAAGATCAAGAACTACGCCCGGGAGGTTTTCTCCGCATCGACCGAAGCAAAGTCGTTCTTGATGGAAGCGCTGGGCGGCGTAGAGACAATCAAGGGCATGGGCATCGAGCGGAGTGTACGACTGAAGTGGGAAAAGAAATACGCGAAGTCGCTGGAGGTCCAGTATCGCGCGCAAGCGTTCAATATTGCGGTGTCGCTGGGAAGCCAGGTGTTGAACGCCGCGACTACGATCGCGATTCTTTGGGTCGGCGCGAACATGGTCCTCACGCACGAGATGACCATCGGCCAGTTGATTGCGTTCAACGCGTTCATGGGGAGCGTGCTGACGCCGCTGATGGGGTTGATCGGTCTGTGGAGCCTGCTCAACGACGCCGGCGTTGCCATGGAACGATTAGGCGACGTACTCGACATGGAGCCGGAACAGAAGCCGGAGGATTTGCCGTCGCGCATCATGCTGCCCGATCTGCAAGGTGAGATCAGCCTGAACAACGTGTATTTTCGCTATGGCGGCGCCGACACCGAGTACGTGCTGGAGAACATCAGTTTCGAGATCAAACCGGGCGAGCTGATTGCCATAGTGGGCCGCAGTGGTTCCGGCAAGACCACGCTCGCGAAGCTGCTGGTTGGCTTCTATACGCCTACAGAAGGGAAGATGGTGGTCGACGGTTACGACCTGAACGTAATCGATAAAAACGTGTACCGCGCGCAGATAGGCTATGTCATGCAGAGCAACCTGCTGTTCTCGGGAACCATCGCGGAGAACGTTGCGAGCGGTGACGAAGCACCGGACCGCCGTCGCATAGAAGAGGCCGCGAAAATGGCCGATGCCCACGCGTTTATCAGCAAGATGCCATTAGGCTATGAGCAGATTGTGGGTGAGCGCGGCGTGGGTTTGTCGGGTGGCCAGATTCAACGGCTCTGTATTGCGCGCGCGCTTTATCACGACCCGCGCCTCCTGGTATTCGACGAAGCAACCTCCGCGCTCGATACTCAATCGGAAAGCAATATCCTCGGCAATATGCAGGAGATCCTGAAGGGTCGCACGGCCGTGATCATCGCCCATAGGCTCAGCACGATCATGCGTGCAGACAAGATCCTCGTGTTGTATGAAGGCGCGATTGTCGAGCAGGGACGCCACGACGAACTCGTCGCGCGCAAGGGCATGTACTACCAACTCGTGCAAAAACAACTGAGCGCAGCATGAAGATACTTGACGATATCGAAGACCTGCCGGCCAGCCCCGCGACCTCGTACGCCGCGCTGCTGGAGAAGATCGAGATTCTCCGTTCGACGCTGCGCTGGTCGTCGCGCATGGAGCGCCCGGAAATCGAGAAGCTGCTGCGGCAGGCGAGCGTGCTACGCGATGACGTGATGCAGTTGTCGCACAGAGAGCGTTTCGTCCAGGCGGCTGTCGCCGAGCCGCAGCGTTTGCCCGGGTCGCCGCGCGAGCGCCGCGATGCATTGCTCGCGCGAAGCTTCATATTTGAAGGCACTTTCGGCGATAACCCGAAACTGCTGGAGGCGTTGGAGATTGCCGAGAAGGCGGCGCCCACCGATCTTCCCGTATTGGTGGATGGGGAGAGCGGGACAGGCAAGGAACTGATGGCGAAGGTGATTCACGCGAACGGCGCGCGCGCCGACCGGCCGTATATATCGGTGAATTGCGGCGCGATTCCGGACAACCTGCTGGAGTCCGAACTATTCGGTCACAAGAAGGGCGCGTTCACCGGGGCATCGAATGACCGGAAAGGAAAGTTTGAGAGCGCGCATACCGGCACTATTTTTCTTGATGAAATCGGGGAGCTGCCCCTTGCCGGACAAGTCAAACTCTTGCGCGTGCTTGAGGCCCATGAGATCCAGCGCGTGGGATCGGATGAACCCATTGCGGTGGATACGCGCATTGTGGCAGCGACGAATCGAAATTTGCGGCGCATGAGCGAGGAAGGGCGCTTTCGCGAGGACTTGTTCTATCGGCTCAGCGTGATCCATCTGACCTTGCCGCCGTTGCGCGAGCGGCGTGACGAGATTGCGCTGCTGCTGGCCTATTTCGGCGATGAAGCCGCCGCAGCGCTCAAGCGCCAGCCGGTAAAGATGACGCTCAGGCTGCGCGAGTTCCTGCGGACCTACGACTATCCAGGCAATATCCGCGAGTTGCGCAACCTGATCTACCGGATCGTTTGCCTGGCGCCGGAAACGGCCGACATAGAGCATCTTCCCGTCGATATCCGTCCGGGCAATTCGGCATCAATGTTGAGCGGCATGGTTGCAAGCGCGGTGTCGCTCAGCGACGCCAAGCGCACGGCAAGCGATGAAGCGGAGCGCGCTTTTCTCGAACGCGGCCTGCACGAAGTGGGCGGGACGGTCGCGGAACTGGCGCGACGCTTCGAGATGAACCGCTCGCATGTGCAGATGCTGCTGAAGAAGCACGGGCTGCATTCGAAGGATTTTCGCAACCATGCGGCTTCCGCTGTGCAAAAGGACAAGGGCAGTTAGAGGGTCGGATTTATCTGCGTTTTGTCGAGGCAGAAAATATCCTCAGCCTGCGCCACGACGACCGAGATGTTGTCGCGTCCGCCGCGCTGCAGTGCAAGTTCAAGCAGCCGCGCTACCGCTTGCCGGCAATCGCCGCTGGTCAGGACGCCACCCATCTCCTCATCGCTTACTTCGTTGCTCAAGCCGTCGCTGCAGAGCAGGAAGATGTCACCGTCATGCAGATCGATCCGGTCCGCATCCAGCTCAAGTGTGTCCATGGCGCCCACTGCACGCGTTATTAGATGTTTCCCCGGATGATGCAGCGCCTCTTCCGGGCTGATCTGACCGCGTGCTTTCAGTTCTTCGACCTGGCTGTGATCGCGCGTCAACTGTCGCAGGCAACCCTGGCGGCAAAGATAAATCCGGCTGTCACCTGCCCACAGATATCCGCAGGACCGTTCGCCCGCCAGCAGAAGGACTACTGTGCTCCCGATCCGGCGCACTTGCCGTCGGGCGGCTTCCGCGCGCAGGTCTGCGTTGACTGCGAGGAGCCGTTCTCGTGCTTCCCGCATGCGTTCGTCGAGAGGGACCGGTTTGCCGGGAGCCGATGAGCGCTCCAACCGGTCGATCACCATCTGGCTCGCGACATCGCCCACTGCGTGGCCGCCCATGCCATCAGCGACGGCCCACAGGCCGTGTTCCGGCATTTCGAGGCACGCGTCTTCGTTGATCTCGCGGACGAGACCTGTGTCGGTGCGGGCGGCCGATGTCCATCGAAACTCACCGGTGTAACTCACGAGACCTCCGATGTCTGCAGCGGCGCGCATGTGTGCGTTGTGCGCCGAGGGGTTGCCGCGTTGGCGGCGAGACAGAACCGGTTGCTTCAGGCGTGCGTCGTGCGTGTTTCCTTGCGCTGCGCTTCAACCAGCGTGGTTGAGGCTGTGCTCGTTCGGGTTGACCGAGATGTTCGAATTCGACCCGGTGTTATTCACGTTGGTGTTCTGGAACTGATTGATCATCTGATCAGCATAGAAGGTGTTATTCGTTTCGTACAGGTTCACGACCGGACCCATCGAGGGCTGCGATGCAACGTAGGGCGTAATCCAGCCATACACCCAGGGCGCGCCGCCGCCGTGGATGCAGGTCATCGCCTCACGATCGAGCGTGAGGTCGCAGGGAATGTCTTCAATGGCGAGTGCAGTCATGGTGAGTCTCCGGTGGTCTTGCCAGGTAAGTGGATGTGCTTCTTTATGCAAGGCGCATGCCGAAAACGGGCTGCGTAAGTGCTTTTCTCGCTGTGGCTTTTGGCAGGCGGGTTTGGCTCGTGTCGTGTAGCGCAGCGGCCGTATTTGGTCGGCTAGTTTGGTTGGGGCGGACCCAACAGGCCGAGCCGTTTAGTGGTCGCGATACCAACACTTGCGCACCATCTTGTGCGGGATGCGGCTTCACTTCTTCGTGGCTCATGCGAAGAGAGGAAGCCAACGAACGAAGCAAAGAAAACTCCGTTTTAGGCACGCACGGCTCGGTGATGCCGGTTCTCCTCTTCAGAGCACGGTAGTCCGATCGCCGGCTTCCTTCACTGATTTTATAGCGTGGCGACTGACGGATTCGACCCAACACTTCGTTGGAAAAAGTGTTGGGTCTCTCGTTGTCTTCACGCCGCCTTCAACTCTCTCATTTCCCTTTGCGCCTTGTCACAAAAGGCTGTGCACGCATTGGCCCGGTTGATGCGATGACTTGATCAACCGCCGGCTTACTTGCAACACCCCGGCTTTCACTCTCCAGGAGAGACCGGTCATGTCGGGCAATCAAACATCCAGGCTTTGTGCTCGACTCGGCCGCTCAATTCCCGATGTCGCCATCGACTGCGAACCCGCTCCCGGTGCTCATCTCGTGACGCAACGCTCGGGTTACGAACATCACGGCATTTACGTGGGCAACGGCCGCGTCGTGCACTACGCCGGCTTCGCGGGTTCGCTGCATCGCGGGCCGATTGAAGAGACCACGCTCGAACGCTTCGCTGCTGGACGCGACATCCACATTCGCGTCCATGCCATGCCGATGTTCACCGGACAGGATGCGGTCAGCCGGGTTCGGTCGAGGCTGGGTGAAGACCGGTATCGGCTGCTTAGCAACAACTGCGAGCACCTGTGTGCGTGGGTACTTTTCGGTGAGAACCGCAGTTCGCAAGTGGAGGCCTGTCTCTCTCACCCGGGTCTCGCTTACCGCGTGGCAATAGCCATGCTCAAAGGCTGGATCAACGCGCGGGGTCATGGCGACCTGCTCGCCGCGTGAATCTGTTCGCTGTCACCATTGAGGAGAAACATCATGAATACGCAACGTGATTCACTGCGCCGGATAGTCGACAAATGGCTTGCGCCAACGCCGGGTGCGCCGGTATGTGAGATTCGCCTGTGCCGCATGCCGGTGAATCATGTCCGCTATGTCCGGGTGGAAGCGCTTCGGCCGAGTGGCGTGCTGGCATTGCTTTTCTTTCGTCACGACGATGGATCGTGGCAAGTGTTTCCGCCCGAAGCATTACGCATGACGATGAGTCCACGGCGCTTGGCAATGTGATTCGTTAGCACTCGGGTTTTGGGGTTTTGGGGTTTTGGGTTTTGGGTTTGCTGGCGCGAGCGGGGCTTAGAGTAGTGCTTGGTCGCTGGTCGTTGGTCGGGGTCAATGCTGGGTTGGTGCTTTCGGCGTTAGTGGTCTGCTAGCGTTAGATGATTTTTTTATCACTATTAGCCACTGCGCGTGGCGGCGCGTCATTTCTTTGTCCAAAGCGACAAAGAAACGAAGCAAAGAAAACGC
>NZ_LMUF01000047.1:295409-488993 GCF_009766085.1 Burkholderia sp. S171
AACCCCTCCTTCTCGCGAATTCCGACATAGACACGCTTCGCCACCAGTGCTCTCGGGCAAGCACAAGTCGCCCGGGAACCCGCACGGCCTCACGCCTATTTAACGCCACGGTTCTAACACGCTTCGCCACCCGTGCTCTCGGGCAAGCATAAGTCGCAGCGGAACCCGCACGGCATCACACCTATTTAACGCCGCGGTTCCAACATGTTTCGCCACTAGCGCTCTCAGGCAAGCGCGAGTTGTTTAGGAACCCGCATGGCATCATGCCTCTTTAACGCCGTGGTTCTCCGTGGGTGAATTGCTCGGTTGGGACGGTCTTTTTGCGGGTAAAGCGTCACGCATTTTGGGGCCTTGTTCCGAGGAGGGTTGGCGACGAGGTTCTTCACGCATACCAATTTGGTGGGTTATCCGCGGATAGCGCGGGATGAATCTTGGGCGGGTTCAGTCACTGGTGGCGAAGCGTGTCAGAACCTGTGTACGGAGAAGGAGGGTTTCAACCATCCGTCGCTCTGGCGAGCACCGTGCTTTTGGGGCACCTATGAATTAAAACTGCACGCTGTGGACACTTAGGGTAGAGCGGTTAAAGCGTTTTCTTTGCTTCGTTTCTTTGTCGCTTTGGAAATGACGTGCCGCCACGCACAGTGGCTAACAGTGATAAAGAGAAAATCCGACTCTCGCAGACTGCTGAGGCCGAAAGCAGCAACCGGGCATTGACCCCGACCGCTGCCCCCAGCCCAGGCACCCTGGAATAGACCCTGACCACTGAGCGCAACCCCCCCTCCCAACCCCGAGTGCGAACGAAAGCCTCCGCCCGAGTGCGAACGAAAGCCTCCGCCCGAGTGCGAACGAAACCCTAATCCTCGAACTTCTCAACCTCATGCCTGCCGCCGAGCAACATCGCATCGGCGACATGCTGCAGCGGGCTCACGTCAACATCGCTCGCCCCTGTCGAGATCAACTCGAAGAATCGATCATAAAGGCTCGGATATTCCCTCTCCGGTCCAACGTCCTTTACCTCGCCATCGATCTTCAAAAACTTCCCGCCCTGAGCCAGATGCAAGACACCGTCGCGGGTGGTTACTTCAATCTGCCACAATTCTTCCGGACCAAAGCGCCAGTCGAATTCCGCCCGGATCGGCGTGCCAAGCGCATCGCTGAAATCAAGGTTTGCGGCTATCGGATTGTGCCGGTTCGCCGGCACAAACAACTCCGCCGACTTCAGGAAAAACGCATGCGGCAAGATACGCGTGATGATCGATAGCGCGTTGATACCCGGGTCGAATACACCCAGCCCACCCGGTTGCCAGATCCAGTCCTGACCCGGATGCCAGCGGCGCACATCCTCTTTCCACAGGACATTCACCGCCGTGATCGCTTTCCCGGCCAACCACGCACGCGCAATTTCAACGCCGGGCGCATGACGGGAATGCCACGACGCAAACAAGGTGCATTGATTCTGCTGCGCTAGCGCGGCGAGCACGGTCACTTCGGTCACGCTCGCACCCGGCGGTTTCTCCAGCATCACGTGCTTACCGGCTTCAAGCGCAGCACGCGCCTGGGAGAAACGGACTTGCGGCGGCGCGCACAACGAGACCGCTTGCAAAAGCGGCTCTGCGGCCAGCATGTCCTCGACATTCTGATAATTGTGGACCCCATCGATCCGCGCATTCCGGCTCGCTCCTGCAACGAGCTTGAACCCGGAATGTCCGGCGATAGCAGGTAAATGCTGATCGCGAGCGATCTTGCCGACGCCGGCAATGCCTATCGCAACTTGCTCTGTCATGGTTGGACCTTAAAGAAAGCTTTGTTCATGTGGTGCGCCACAGTGGCACCTGCAGCGCGCCGGATTAATGCGAATGCCGCGGCACATCGGCGCCTCGACATCCTACGAGAAAGTCGAAGTCGCAGCCTTGGTCGGCTTGCAGGACATGATCGACATAAAGCTTTCTATACCCGCTCGTGTCCGCAATCGCAACGGTTTGCACTTCGGCCCAATTGCTGAGACGGGAGGCGAGTTCCGCATCGCTCACATCAAGATGCAACTTCCCAGCAAGGCAATCCAGCTCGATCCAGTCGCCTTCCTGCACGACCGCCAGCGGACCGCCGGCACGCGCTTCGGGCGCCACATGCAGCACCACGGTGCCATACGCCGTGCCGCTCATGCGTGCGTCCGAAATCCGCACCATGTCGGTTACGCCTTGCGCCAGCAGCTTGGGCGGCAAGCCCATGTTGCCGACTTCCGCCATGCCCGGATAACCCTTCGGTCCGCAATTCTTCAGCACGAGAACCGAGTCGGCCGTCACGTCCAGTTCGGGGTCTCCGATGCGGGCCTTGTAGTCATCGAAGTTTTCAAATACGACTGCTCGGCCACGATGCTTGAGCAATGCCGCCGTCGCCGCCGACGGTTTGACCACCGCGCCATTGGGCGCGAGATTGCCGCGCACGATGCACAGGCCGCCATCAGGGACGAGGGGCTTGTCGAGCGGACGGATGACTTCTTCGTCATAGATAGGCGCTTCTTTCGAGTTCTCCCAAAGGGAGTGGCCGTTCGCGGTCAGCGCGTCGGGATGGGGCAGCAAGCCTGCTTCACCCAAGCGCCGGATCACGCCAGGCAAACCACCCGCGTAATAGAACTCCTCCATCAGGAAGCGCCCCGATGGTTGAAGGTCCACAAGCGTAGGTGTGCCACGGCCAATGCGCGTCCAGTCATCGAGTTCAAGGTTCACACCAATGCGCCCCGCGATAGCCTTTAAATGGATCGCTGCGTTCGTCGATCCACCAATCGCCGCGTTCACGCGAATCGCATTTTCGAAGGCTTCTTTCGTCAGGAGTTTCGAGAGCCGGACGTCTTCCAGCGCCATCTCCACAATGCGCATGCCCGACATATGCGCGAGCACGTAACGCCTGGAATCCACAGCGGGAATTGCCGCATTGTGCGGCAGCGTAACGCCGAGCGCCTCGGCCATGCAGGCCATGGTGGACGCCGTGCCCATGGTGTTGCACGTGCCCGCCGAGCGCGACATGCCCGCTTCCGCCGACATGAATTCGTGCAGCGTGATCTTGCCGGCCTTTACCTGTTCGCTAAGCTGCCAGACCACCGTGCCCGAGCCGATATCGCGGCCATGATGTTTGCCGTTGAGCATCGGACCACCGCTCACCGCAATGGCCGGCACGTCGCAACTCGCTGCGCCCATCAACAACGCGGGCGTGGTTTTATCGCAGCCAACGAGCAGCACGACGGCATCGACCGGATTGCCCCGGATCGATTCCTCCACGTCCATGCTGGCGAGATTGCGCGTGAACATGGCGGTCGGGCGAAGGTTCGATTCACCATTTGAGAACACGGGGAATTCGACCGGGAATCCGCCCGCTTCGAATACGCCGCGCTTCACATGCTCGGCGAGCTTCCTGAAATGTGCGTTGCAAGGCGTGAGTTCCGACCACGTATTGCAAATGCCGATAATCGGCTTGCCTTGGAATTCGTGATCGGGGATGCCCTGGTTTTTCATCCAGCTTCGGTACATGAAACCGTTCTTGTCGGCTGTGCCGAACCATTGGGCGGAGCGCAGCGGGCGTTTTGCGTCTGACATCGATTTTTCCTTACCGTTTACTTATTCGTTTGCTATTTCAAGACTTCATTTGCACGAACGCGCCGTGCGTTCGAGAACTGTTTAGGAGCGTGTTCTTGGGGATCGCATCAACTCCGCGATCCGAGCGCAACGGGATCGGCTTTGTTCGCCGCATCGTGTTGCCGTGGCGCTTCTCGTCGCTTCAGCTTCGACCCTGCTCGTTCACCCGATGCCGTCCCGTCCGATTTGCGACGCGCCGCATGCCGTTCGATCACGCGCTGCAACAGGCAGAACGCGCACAGAAGGGCGCCTATGACGATGCGGGTCCACCACGAACTCAGCGTGCCGTCGAACGTGATGAGCGTCTGGATGGTGCCGAGAATGCCGACGCCGAACACCGACCCGATCACGTAACCAACGCCGCCCGTGAGCAAGGTTCCACCGATGACCGTGGCGGCGATCGCATCGAGTTCCATGCCCTGACCCTGCAAGCCGTATCCTGAGAGCACGTACAGCGTGAACACCACGCCGCCCAGCGCGGAGCAGAAGCCGCTCAACGCATAGACGCCGACCTTCGTGCGCGCCACGGGCAGTCCCATCAGCAACGCGGAACGTTCGTTGCCGCCGACCGCATAGACGTTGCGCCCGAAGCGCGTGAAGTGCGCGACGAAGATGGCGAGCAGAAGCGTCGCGATAGCGATCAGGCCGCCGGCCGTGAGCGACGCGCCGTGAATATCGATGTGAAAGCCCGACAGCGCGTGGAAGGCGGGATCGTTGATCGTGATCGACTGCGTGGTGATCAGGAAACACGCGCCGCGCGCGAGGAACATGCCTGCCAGCGTGACTATGAACGGCTGCAGTTTGAAGAAGTGGATCAGCGCGCCCATCGCTGCGCCGTACAACGCACCTAACGCAAGCACGAGCGGCACGATGACCCATATCGGCCAATGCAGGTGTTCAGCGAAGACGGCGCAGAGGATGGTGGTCAGCGCGACGACCGATCCCACCGACAGGTCGATACCGCCCGATACGATCACGAACGTCATGCCGATCGCGACGATCAGCAGGAAGGCGTTGTCGACGAGCAAGCCGAGCAGCACCTGCAGCGAAAAAAATCCGGTGTACATCACGGAGCCGAAGCCGAACAGCGCGATAAACAAGACGATGGTGACGACGATCGGCAGCGTGCGCGGATCGACCAGGCGGTCGAGAAGGTTCCTCATTTTGCTGCCTCGGCAAGGGGCTTTTTCATGACGTAGGGGAAGGCGCGTTTCAGTTGCCGCATGATGACGGTGCGGGCCGTGGCCGACTGGATCACGCTCACTACCAGCACCACCGCTGCCTTCACGACGAGCGTGGCCTCAGGCGGCACGCCAATGGAGTAGGTGGTGTACGTCAGCGTCTGGATGATCAATGCACCGAGCACGGTGCCCGCGAGGCTGAACCTCCCGCCGAGCAGCGACGTACCGCCGAGCGTGACCGCGAGGATCGCATCGAGTTCGAGCAACAATCCGGCATTGTTGCCATCGGCGCTGCGTACATTGGAGCTGATCAGAATACCTGCGATAGCCGCCGTTAGTCCGGAGAAGGTATAGACCCCGAACACGATTGCGCTCGAGCGCAAGCCGACCAGTTTCGTGGCCACCGGATTGATACCGATTGCGCGGATGAACATACCGAGCGCGGTGCGATTCATGAGCAGCGCAGTCGCCGCGATTGCCCCGACCGCGACCCAGACCGAACACGGAATGCGCGCCAGATAACCACCGCCAACCATGAGGTATCCCGATGCGCCGATAGGGATGATCTGGCCGCCCGTGAGCAATTGCGCGACGCCGCGGCCGGCCACCATCAGGATCAGCGTGGCGATGATCGGCTGCATGCCGACGAACGCCACGAGCACGCCATTCCACATGCCGGCGAGCACGCCGACTGCGAGTGCTGCGGCAAGTGCTTCACCGACCCGCGAAGGATCGTCGGCGAGAATACTGGCGGCAGCCGCACCGGCGATTGCAACGACCGCACCGACAGAAATATCAATGCCGCGTGTTGCAATCACGAGCGTCATGCCGAGCGAGACGAGCACGAGCGGTGCGGCGCGATTGAGGATATCGATAGGCGCGCCGAACCAGTGGCCTTCGAGTACCGTGATTGAGAGGAAGTGCGCGTTCTGGCTCAGGTCGAGCATGATCAGCAACACCAGCGTGAGCACCGGCCATACGAGAGGATGCTGCAATGCGGCCTTGATCCGGTTCATCGGCTGCCTCCCGCAATGAGTCGATACACCTGATCTTCCGACGCCGCGTGTCCCTCGACCTCCGCCACCTTGCGCCGGTCGCGCAGCACTGCAATCCGATGGCTCACGCGCACGACCTCGCTCACCTCCGACGAGATGAAGACAATGGCGAGCCCTTTCGCACAGAGCGCCAGCACGCGATCCATGATTTCGAATTTCGCCGCGACGTCGATGCCGCGCGTGGGTTCATCGAGGATCAGCATCTTGGGTTCCGTCGCAAGCCAGCGCGCGAGCAAGACCTTTTGCTGGTTTCCGCCCGACAGAAGCCCAATGGGCTGTTCAGCATCGGGCGCCTTGATGTCCAGCCGCTTGATGTAGTCGTCCGCTATCTGGCGCTGTTTCGCCTTGCGTATGACGCGCCACCAGCCGCGTTGCACTTGCAGCGCGAGAATGATGTTCTCGCGTATGGAAAGATCCGCAACGATGCCTTCCTTCTTCCTGTCCTCCGGGCAATACCCTATGCCGCGACGCACCGCATCGCGAGGAAAACGAAGCTTTACCGGCTTGCCGTCGATAGACATGGCGCCCGCGTCCGCCCGCTCCGCGCCGAACAGCAGCCGGGCGGTCTCAGTGCGGCCCGAACCAAGCAGGCCAGCGAGCCCGAGGATTTGCCCGGGCTGTACGTCGATATCAACGGGATTCATCACGCCGCGTCTGCCTATGCCGCGCATTTCGAAGAACGGCGGCACGGCTGCTTTATGCGCGGGCGGTTCGTCGGCGGCGCGCTTCAGGCGCTCGGTCATGCGTTCATGTCCCACCATCTTCGAAACGAGCAATTCCACCGGTAAGTCGCGGGCGAGATATTCGCCTTCACGTTCGCCGTTACGCATCACCGTGATGCGGTCCGATATCGCGTAGGTCTGTTCGAGAAAGTGGGTGACAAACAGGATCGCCATGCCCGATTGCTTGAGCGTGCGCAGCACGTCGAAGAGCCGCACGACTTCGCCATCGTCAAGGCTTGAAGTGGGTTCATCGAGTATCAGCACGCGCGCATCCACCGAGACCGCGCGCGCGATGGCCACCATTTGCTGCACGGCGATCGGATACGTATCGAGTGATTTGGTCACATCCAGGAATACGTTCAGATCAGCGAGCGCCGCTTCGGCCCGCGCATGAATGGTCTTCCAGTCGATAGCACCGTGCCGTTTCGGCTGCCGTCCGGCGAACACGTTTTCAGCGACGGACAGATTCGGGCACAGGTTCACTTCCTGATAAAGCGTCCTGATTCCAGCCGCTTCCGCGTGGAGCGGGGCGGCGAAATTGACGACTTCGCCGCCAAGCCGTATCTCGCCGGCATCGTGTGTATGGACGCCGGTGAGTACGTTGATCAGGGTCGATTTACCGGCGCCGTTCTGGCCCATCAGCGTATGAATCTCGCCGGGAAATAAACTGAAGTCCACGTTCTGCAACGCCTTGACGCCCGGGAACGACTTGGAGATGCCAATGGTTTCAAGAATGGGCGAGCCGGTCATGAACGAAGGCCGAAAAGGAAGGTTGAAGGTACGCCGCGAGTCCGCCGTTGCAGTGCTTACTGCTTACGTGGCGGACTCGCGTTTGCCGGATGTTTTCTCCGTGACTGCGGCAGCTTAGTACTTGCGCTGCGGCAGGACTTGCGCGGCAACGCTCATCGGGAAAATGGTTTCCTCGGTCACGATGCGCTTGGGCAAGGATTTGCCCGCCTTCACGTCCTTGACCGCCGTCATGAGTTGCGGACCGAGCAACGGGCTGCATTCCACGTCGACGTTGATCTTGCCTGCGACCATCGCCTCGAAGCCGCCCTTGGTGGCGTCGAACGAGACCACGGTCACGTCACGGCCGGGCTTCACGCCGGCTTCTTCCATTGCCTGGATTGCCCCGAGCGCCATGTCGTCGTTATGGGCGTAGACCACGTTGATTTGCTTGCCGTAGGTCTTGATGAAGGCTTCCATGACCTGCTTGCCGCCGGCGAGCGTGAAGTCGCCGCTTTGCGAAGCGATGACCTTGAACTTCGGATCGTTCTTGATCACTTCCAGCAATCCGGCGCGGCGATCGTTCGCGGGCGCTGAACCGACCGTGCCCTGCAATTCTGCAATGTTGATGGGACCGGGGTCGTTCTTGTAGTGCTCTTCGAGCCATTTGCCGCCGCGGCGGCCTTCTTCGAGGAAGTCCGAACCGATCATGGTCACGTACAGCGAAGTATCTTTAACGTCGATATTGCGGTCAGTGAGAATCACCGGAATCTTGGCGTTCTTCGCTTCGATCAGTACCGGCTCCCAACCGGATTCAACGACCGGGGAGAACGCGATCACATCGACTTTCTGCGCAATATACGAGCGGATCGCCTTGATCTGGTTTTCCTGCTTTTGCTGGGCATCGGAGAATTTCAGATTGATGCCGGCGTCCTTAGCCGCGCTTTTGACAGAAACGGTATTGGCCGTGCGCCAGGCGCTTTCCGCGCCGACCTGTGAGAAACCCAGGGTGATCTTGCTGTCATCCGCGTGGGCGGTCAGGCTTGCGCCCAGCAAAAGCGCAGAACCAAGCAGCGCACCGATGGCTGCGCGTCGAGCATGTCTCATGTTTGTCTCCGATTGTTGTGTTTGTGTTCGGTACTGCCGTGCTTATCTGTTTTCGCGCGGTCGAGTGATTCAGGACGTACCGAAATGAAGCGTACCGCCGGGGTTCATGGCGGTCCAATCAGTTATTTGGTGTTTGCGATGCCAGAATTGGTATAGCGAAAAGGGGTTGTCGGATCGCGCCGGTGGGTTGAGGCTCCTTGACCCGCCATTGACTTGGGATAAACGGGGGTCTGAGTTGGAGCGCTATGCAGAGATTTATATAGGGCCCCACTGCGGACGTCATGGACTCCAGGGCAAAGTGTCGGCTTCGCACGGCACGTGATGACCAAATGGACCGGCTCACACCGCGATTGAGCGAGCGCAATGACTCAGTTGGTTTTGCTTCATTCCGAGCGCTTCGACATCGGGCTTTACTACGCGCCCGTTTCACACACAAGAAATCGAATACGCCCGGAGTTGCTCGTGACAGGCTCTCGGAGAGTTGTCGTGTCCCGTCAGGCGCGGTTACGGTTGTAGACATCAAGAAACACCGCCGCCAACAAGACCATCCCCTTGATCACTTGCTGGTAATCAATGCCAATGCCCATGATCGACATGCCGTTGTTCATCACGCCCATGATGAAAGCGCCGATCACCGCGCCCACCACCTTGCCCACGCCCCCGGAGGCCGATGCTCCGCCGATGAAACAGGCCGCGATCACATCGAGCTCGAAGCCGAGGCCAGCCTTCGGCGTTGCCGTGTTCAGGCGTGCCGCGAAAATCAGACCCGCCACTGCCGCCAATACTCCCATGTTCACAAAGGTCAGGAAAGACAGACGCGCGGTGTTCACGCCCGACAGACGCGTCGCCTTCTCGTTGCCGCCCAGCGCATAGATACGGCGACCGATCGTCGTGCGATTGGTCACAAACTGGTAAATCAGGATCAGAACGGCCATCAGGATCAACACGTCGGGCAAGCCCTTGTACGTGGAAAGCAGCCAGCACAAGTACGTGACCGCTCCCGCGAACAACACGTTTTTCAGTACGAAGAACGCGACTGGTTCGACGTCCATATCGTGTGCCCGTGCCTTGCGGCGCTTGCGTACCTCCGCCGCGACCAGCCCCAGCGCCAGGATGATGCCCACGATCAGGGACAGCACCCGGAAGTCCGTGCCGCCGAACGGATCAGGCAGAAAGCCCGTGCTGATCCGTTGAAATCGCAGCGGGAACGGCCCGACCGATTGGCCTTGCAACAGCGCCAGTGCGAGCCCCTTGAAAATAAGCATCCCTGCCAGCGTCACGATAAACGACGGAATGCGCGCGTAAGCCACGAACCAGCCCTGCGCTGCACCAATCAACGCCCCCACCAGAAGCGTCACGATGATCGTCGGCACCACGGGCCACGAGTACTGCACGATCAGCACCGCGGCCAGCCCGCCGATAAAGCCGCTGACCGATCCGACCGACAGATCGATATAGCCGGCCACGATCACGAGCAGCATGCCCAGCGCCATCACAATGATGTAGCTGTTCTGCAAAACGAGATTGGTGATGTTCAACGGCTGCATCAGCACGCCGTCGGTCTGCCACTGGAAGAACCCCATGATCACGACCAACGACAGCAGCAGGCCGTAGTCGCGCAGATTGTTCTTGAGAAAGCCGAGTTTCATGAAATGGCCTTGATTCGATGTAGATAAGTCACGCATGACCGGCGTTCACGATGGCGCGCATGATACGTTCTTGGCTCGCTTCGTTTCGATCGAGCTCGACCACGAGCCGACCTTCGTTCATCACGTAAATGCGGTCGCACATCCCAAGCAGCTCCGACATTTCGGAAGAAATCATCAGAATCCCTTCGCCCTTGCGCGCCAGCTCGTCGATGATGGTGTAGATCTCGTATTTGGCCCCGACATCGATACCTCGCGTGGGTTCATCGAGAATCAGCAGACGCGGCTTTGTAAACAGCCACTTGCTCAGCACGACCTTCTGCTGATTGCCGCCCGAGAGATTGACCACCCGTTGCTGGATGCCCGAACTGCGGATGCGCAACGATTCGCGATACTGCTGCGCCACCTTTGCCTCGGCGTGTTCATCGATCACACCGTGATCGGACACTTCGGCGAGGTTGGCGAGCGACACGTTTTTGCGGATTTCCTGCTCGAGAATCAGGCCATACCCCTTGCGATCCTCGGTCACATAGGCAATGCCATGCTTGATAGCCTTGCCGATGGTCGATACATCCACTGTCTGGCCGTCGATCAGCACCTGTCCGCTGATCCGCCGGCCATACGAGCGCCCGAAGATACTCATGGCCAGTTCGGTACGGCCCGATCCCATCAGTCCCGCGATGCCGACCACTTCGCCCTTGCGCACGTTCAGGTCGATGCCCTTGATGACCTCGCGCTCCGAATAATGTTCGTGGAACACGTGCCAGTCGCGTACTTCGAAGATCACGTCGCCGATCTGCGGCTCGCGCTGCGGATAACGGTGTGCCATGTCACGGCCGACCATGCCGCGAATAATGCGATCCTCGCTGATCTCGCTTGCGGCGCAGTCGAGCGTCTCGATCGTGCTCCCGTCGCGGATGACGGTAATCTGATCTGCGACCTGTGTAATCTCGTTGAGCTTGTGCGAAATCAGGATGCAGGAAATACCTTGTGCCTGGAGTTCCAGCAGCAGTTTCAGCAGCGCGGCGCTATCGGTCTCGTTCAGACTCGCAGTGGGTTCGTCGAGGATCAGCAGCTTCACGCGCTTTGATAGCGCCTTGGCAATTTCCACCAATTGCTGCTTGCCGACGCCGAGCTTTCCGACGGTCGCATCGGGCGACTCGTTCAGACCGACGCGCCGCAGCAATTCGCGCGTGCGCTTATGCGCCGCATGCCAATCGATCACGCCGCATTGCGCCAGTTCATTACCAAGGAAAATGTTTTCGGTGACCGAGAGCGTCGGCACCAATGCCAATTCCTGATGAATGATGATGATGCCGCGCTCTTCGCTATCGCTGATGTCCGTGAAGCGTTGCACCTGCCCTTCGAAGTGGATTTCCCCCTCGTAGGACCCGTGCGGATACACACCGCTCAGCACCTTCATGAGAGTGGACTTGCCCGCGCCATTCTCACCGACGATCGCATGGATTTCTCCAGCTTTAACCGTCAGATTGACGTTATCGAGTGCTTTGACACCCGGAAACGTCTTGGTGATGCTGCGCATGGACAGGATGGTCTCGTCCGCCACGCCGTCTCCTGATTTTGTGATGTTATGCAGGGTCCGCTAGCCGGAGCGCGCGTGGCGTCTCCGGCGACAGACTTGACTCCTATATCGCCTTACTTGACCTGCGCTTCCGTGTAGTAGCCGCTGTCAATCAGGATCGGCTTCCAGTTGGAGCCATCCACCAGTACCGGGTTGAGCAGATACGACGGAACAACCTTCACGCCGTTGTTGTAGGTCTTGGTGTCGGTCACCTCCGGCTGCTTGCCTTGAGCCATTGCGTCGATCATCGCAACCGTCACCTTGGCGAGCTGACGCGTGTCCTTGAACACGGTCGAGTACTGCTCGTTGTGCAGGATGGACTTGACCGAAGGAATCTCGGCGTCCTGGCCGCTGACGATCGGGCACGGCTGCTGAGCGGTGCAATAACCCACACCCTTGACCGACGACAGAATGCCAATGCTCAGACCGTCATACGGGCTCAGCACGGCGTCGAGCTTGGCATTGCCATAGTAAGCCGACAGCAGATTGTCCATACGGGCCTGAGCGACGGCGCCATCCCAGCGCAGCGTACCGACCTTGTTCATGCCAAACTGCTTGCTGCGCACCACCAGCTTGCCGCTCTTGATGTACGGATCCAGCACGCTCATTGCGCCGTTATAGAAGAAGAAGGCGTTGTTGTCGTCGGGCGAACCACCGAACAGTTCAATATTGAACGGGCCTTTACCCTGTTTCAGACCGAGCTTGTCAACAATGGACTGCGCCTGCAGCACGCCGACCTTGTAGTTATCAAACGTCGCGTAGTAATCGACGTCGGCCGTGCCCTTGATCAGGCGATCGTACGCAATGACCTTGATGCCGGCATCGTGCGCCTTTTTGAGCACGTCGGTCAGCGTCGTCCCATCGATTGCAGCGATCACCAGCACCTTCGGCTTCTTGGTGACCATGTTCTCGATTTGCGCGAGCTGATTCGGAATGTCATCGTCGCCATACTGGAGATCGGTGGTGTAACCATCCGCCTGCAGATCCTTGACCATGTTATTGCCATCGGCAATCCAGCGCGCTGACGACTTGGTCGGCATGGACACAGCAACCAGCCCCTTGCTGTCGGCGGCGTGCGCGATACCGATCATTGGCAGCGCCATGACCGCAATCAGGGTTTTCAAGAACAGACGTTTCATTGGTATGTCTCCTTCGTTGTATGAATGAGTGCCGCTCTGGCCGCGGCCAGGCGATCGTATTGTTAAAGCACCGCGGTTTGATTTTGACTTGTCCGTGTCAGGCCCGCATATAGGTGATCTCGATGATGGAACGGAACTCGGCCTCATCAAGCCCCGGCTCGCGCGCGCTCAAGCGTGCACCCGTCTTCGGTACAAATTCATCATCCACGGAAGACCCGGACGCCATTGGGAAAACGCATTCGCGGCGGCCCGAACGGCCTGGTAGGCCTGCGCCCGGTCGCCGTGCGCATATCACGCGACCACTTCACGCGCGTAGGGGGGATTGTTGCGACAGCCCCTTGTGACGCCGCTGACTCGGCGCCCATTGATGTAATTCGTGTCTCCCGCTCCGGTCTCGCTCGTTTTGATTTTTGCCCTCAGGTGGGTTGGAAGCAAGTCTACGTCCGGCGTCAGCATGCGTCCAATATAAAAAAACCCTAGCATTGATATCAATTTTGGTATCGCCCATTGCGCCTTCGTTGCACCTTCTATACCCGCTGCACGGGAATCGGCTAGCTGATTGCAGCGCTAGACGGCGGGATCGTGTTTGGCCGGTCTCTGCCAGACGCGGTCGGCTCAGATCGACCCACGATAGCCGGTTGAAGCGTCCAAAACCGGCTCTTCACGGAACGCCTCTTGGCGGAAACAGAGCGAAGGGGCGAGACGACGATTACGGGCTTCGACAGCTATCGACTTGTACCTATGAACAACAAGGGCCGTGGCGTCGGAGGACGCCGCAGCCCTTCCTCTTTCGGCTCACGCGGGAAAGGTCCGCCTCAGGCAATTTTTCTAACGCTCATTTTGAATAATTCAGGCAACACGAGCGATGCATTTTGAATGATGCATGTCGCTCTTGGCCTTCATGAACCACCAGCGAAACATGATCTGGAACCGCCGAGCCAACTACGAAAAATTCGGCTGCCAGAACTCAAGATTTCAAATCCTATGACGATATATAAGCAGCCAATTACACAATTAACTTGAGGAATTTATGCTTCGTATCGTTATAGGCCTGCTGCTTGCCGGACTGCTTGCCGGATGCAACACAACGCTGCATGTCGAAAAGCCGGACTCCTCGTCGGGCCTTTATGCAACTCATACTGTTCTCAAACCCGCCGATGTCCGCGTCGCTGAAAGGTTTGACCCCGCTTACACACAAATGATTTACCTGAAGGTCGACGCGGAACACCCGAACCCGCGCTTTGTGGATTTCTTTGTGTCGGCTTTCAAGGAAATGCACACCTTCAAGCGGGTCGTGACAAAGGACGACCTGCAGGAAATGGTCATTGAACGCAATTTGGGTAGCAAGGTTCCGAGCGTGTCGGATCTGGTTGGACTCAATAACCTGAGCAAAGAAATCGGGCCATTCCTGATCGTTGAGTCCAATGCAGTATTCAAGGGTGCCTATACGTTCGAGGGAACGCTAAAAGCCATTGACGCCAGCACCGGAAAGACCGTTCTGCTGATCGACATGAATGCGTTCAATATGGCGGGTCTTGACGATCCGCTGTTTCACCCAATGCTGAATGGATTTATTAACTGGACACGCAATCAGCCGGTGGCGCCACAAGAGCCGGCGACCGCGCAACAGACCAATCCTGCGAAGCAGCTCTGACTTTCCATTTCTTCGAGAGTGGGCCACGGCGTGTCAGTGCGTGCCGTGGCCCAAAACCGGCTTACTGCTTCGCCAGTTGACCGGAGGCGATCACCGAGTTATCGGCTGCCTTGACGTGATAGACGATCGTCCGCTCGTACAGCGTCGTGCTGCCGGAAACGGGCAGGAACGTGATCGCTGCGTTACCGGTGTAGGTCACCCCTGAACGCAACGTGCAGGAGGTCGTCGTGCCGCTTACGGTCATCGTGTAAAGGTTCTTGCCCGAGCCCGGCGTGGTCAGCGCCAGCGTGCCCGCAACGCCGCAGCCGAGAAACGAGCCCGTGAAGCCGCCCGCATTGTCGACCGTTATGGTCGTCACGCTTTGTGCCCACGTACCCGCAACGCTCGACTGGTCGACCGCGAGCGCATTCGCCGGGTCGTAGTTCAAGGACAGGTTCACGGTGCTGTTATTCGCCACGTAGCTGCCAGTCAAGGTCTGGTTTGCTGTGAACGTTCCGCTTCCCAAGGTAGCGGGGTAGCGAAAGCTGCTCAAGGTCTCAAAGCCGCTTGTCAAATTCCAGTTCGGCGAAGCGGTCGTCACCGTCCCGAAGAACATGGAGGTAACGAGCGAAAACAACGCGTTCGTATAAGAGATGTTGTTCGACGGGTCGATAAGGGCCGTCACCCGGGACGTGGACGATTGTTGCGTCCAGATACCTTCGAAACCATTGCCCGTGGCAGCGGTCGAGCCGGCCTGCGGGGCGCTCAGGCTGGGAAGTGCCTCTCCCGTCACGGCCGGTATTGATGCGCCACCGGGTGCCGATGCGGCCGCCGGCGCCGACGCGACTGCAGGTGCGCTGGCTGAAGAGGCCGGTGCCGCCGCTTGTGCGTTCGACGTGCTGCCGCCTCCGCCTCCGCCGCATGCGGCGAGCGCAAATGAACCCAACATGGAAATGACCAAAGGTAATCTTGTTTTCATGTGCATTATATTTTTTTGAATGCGGACTCTCGATTCCGCAAATGATTGATTGGGTTGGGATACTCGGTGCGCGGGATCGCGCCATTATGTAAACGGCGGTAAGGAAAAAATCTTTAGGTACTTACTAAAGAAATTTTATAAACAGCCGTAGGGTTATGCGGAGTGGAAAACGCTTGCTGGACCGAACGCATTGCAGCCATTAACTGCGTTCAAGACACGCTGATCCGCAGTTTAATGCGCGAGTGTGATCAACTCACCGGCTAGATAGGGCGACCTGCTGAGGGTTGGTTTGATTTGTACAAGGCCAACTGCCGGAGCGCATTGCGGTGCATATAGTGCTGCCGTTGAAACGCCATTTCTGAATGGTGGCTGGCTGTCAAGCGATTTCTAATTGAAAGCGAATTGACAGGCGAGCTGCGGTGAATGCGAGTTCAACGGTTTGCATCGTTAAGAGGCGACGATAAATTTAGTCTGCTAGTCGCGAGGATCACCGCTGCCAGCACGACAATTCCAGTGAGAATGCCCGATAGCCGCATTAGCGCGGGTATCGGATCGGCCGACCAATGGTGGTCCTGCACGAATACCATGATGAACGCGATTGTGAATTGCCGGCCGACATAGCTGGCTCCTTCTCGCCCCGTCTGAACGTGACATCCTATCCACACGCCGATAGACAGCGCGAGCATGCACAAAATCACTTGCCCCTGCATCAGGGGCAGCAGCGCCACACCCAGCGCGCCGGCCAACAAGCAGCCGGCCACGCGGTGCACCATCTTTTCGATAACCGGTTGCTGTGTTCCGCCTGCCGGCAAGCTTGCCGGCAGTATCAGCACCGCAATCGCCGTGACCATCGCTTGCGCGAAACCAGGCAGATGCAAGACGTAGGTAAGGGCTGCGAGGATCGCGATTGCCAGTGCGCCCTGCAAGCACAGCAGCCTGCGAGTCGGGCGCAATGATTCCAGCGATGGCGATAGAGTTGAAGCAGAAGGCGCCTCGGCTTCGCCGGCCGTTGCAGACACCGATGGCGGCCGGGTCTTCCTGTACCACTTTGGTCCGAAGTGAAACACGCTCGCCACCACCAGGCACGCGAGCGTTCCAACCATGACCTCGGCGACTCGCAGCGCGGCAAATAATGCCGTCGATCGGACTGACAGAAGCCCATGCGCTTCGTACGTCACCATTAATGCTGTCACTCCGCCCAGAACCCAGGCGTACGACGCCCTCGTCTCGTTGGCGTAGAACACCGCAACGCCGCCGATCGCCCCCAATGCGGGCACAAACAGCCATGGCCGGTCGCCTATCCAGGGTCCCACGAGGGTTCCAAGCGCGGCACCGATCAGCGTGCCCATGATGCGCTCCACGGCGCGCTGCACGGAGCCGGCGAAACTCGTTTGCATGACCGCGAAGCCGCTGATGGCTGCCCACCACGTGTCCGAAAGATGCAACGCGTTGGCGAGCGCGACCGATAGTGCGACCGAGAGCATGGCTTCCATCCCGAATGTCGCACGCGCTCTGGACGGCTTCCAGGCTGCCAGTTCCCGTCCGAGCGACGACATGGCCGCCCGGGAAGTCTGGACAAGCGTGCCGACGAGCGTCATCCAGGCCTCCGCAGTCGGGTAAGGGTAAGGCGGGAAACATCGACCAGCGAATCCTGGATGATCTGAAGGGGAGCTTCCAGAAGCTGCATCGCACCGGCTCAGGCCCGCCAGGCCGGACCCTCCGGAAAGTCGTATTGATCGAGCGACGCCGCGTACATTTCGATGCTGTAGCCGGCACGTTGCGGCGGCATGTATCGGCCGTTGCGGATCACGACGGGGTCGACGAAATGCTCATGCAGATGATCCACATACTCAAGCACCCGGTTGTCCAGCGACGCCGACACGCAGATATAGTCGAACAGAGAAATGTGCTGGACGTACTCGCATAAGCCCACGCCGCCCGCATGCGGACACACGGGCACACCGAATTTCGCCGCCATCAACAAGACGACAATCACTTCGTTCAGACCGCCTAGGCGGCAGCTATCAACCTGACAAAAGTCGATTGCCTGCGCCTGCAGCAACTGCTTGAACATCACCCGGTTATGGCAGTGCTCGCCCGTCGCTACGCCTATCGGCTTGATCCGCTGGCGGATGGCGGCGTGGCCGAGAATGTCGTCGGGACTCGTGGGTTCCTCGATCCACCATGGATCGAATTCCGCCAGCCGCCGCATGTTCGCGACCGCTTCATCGACATCCCATACCTGGTTCGCATCCATCATCAGCTTGCGGTTGTCGCCGATTTCCTCGCGCAGGATACGGGCGCGGCGCATGTCTTCGTCAAGATTGCCGCCCACCTTCTGCTTGAAGTGCGTCCAGCCTTGCGCCACGCCTTCACGGGCGAGCCGGCGGATCTTGTCGTCGTCGTAACCGAGCCAGCCGGCCGACGTCGTGTAGGCCGGATAGCCGTGCGCCAGCATCTCCTTTTCGCGCTCACCCCGGGTCTTCGCATGGCGATGCAAAATGGCGATGGCTTCGCTCGGCGTGATCGCGTCGGTCACGTAACGGAAATCGAGGCAACGCACGAGCGCTTCAGGGCTCATGTCGACCAGCAGTTTCCACACTGGCTTGCCTTCCGATTTGGCCCACAGGTCCCAGACCGCATTCACAACCGCCGCCGTTGCCAGATGGATTGCGCCCTTGTCCGGGCCGATCCAGCGCAACTGGCTGTCTGAAGTCAGCGTGCGCCAGAAAGCGCCCATGTTCGCGGCGATATCCTCGAGCGTTTTACCGACGACCAGCGGAGCAAGCGCGTGTACCGCACTCACGCAGATCTCGTTGCCGCGCCCGATGGTAAACGTGAGGCCATGGCCCGTGAGCGCTTCAGGCGAATCGGTTTCGAGCGTCACGTAGGTGGCCGAGTAATCCGGCGCGGCGTTCATCGCATCGGAGCCGTCGAGCGAACGCGAGGTCGGAAACCGGATGTCGCGGACGGACAGCTTGGTGATCGTGGGCATGTGAATATTTCCTCTTCGACAGCTATCGGCTTGTACCTATGAACAACAAGGGCCGTAGCGTCGAAAGAAGCCACGACCCCTGCGTTTGACGGCGACGATTAATCGTAGAGCACGGCGGCGATCTTGGGATCGTTGATATTGCTCTTGTCGTACCAGTAGAAGCCCGTGTCGACCTTCTTGGGCAGCGTCTCGCCCTTTAGCGCCTTCACGGCAGAGTCGACCACGCATTTGCCGATACCAATCGGATTCTGCGTAATGGCGCCCAGCATCAGGCCCGAATTGATGTCGTCCTTTTGCTCCTTGCCGGAGTCGTAGCCAATCAGGACGAGCTTCTTGCCGGACTCCTTGACGCCGATCGCAGCGCCCTCCGCCGAGCCTTCATTCGAGCCGAAAATGCCCTTGAGATTGGGGTTGGCCTGAATCATCGTCTTGGCGATTTCCGCCGACTTCAGATGGTCGCCGCCGCCATACTGAACCGAGACAATCTTGATGTTCGGATGCTTCGCTTTCATCTCGTTCAGGAAGCCATCGCGACGATCAACGCCGGTGCGGCTGGTCTGGTCGTGCACGATCAGGCCGACCTCACCGGCATTGCCGACTGCTTCGGCCATCTTGTCGGCGGCGAGTGAGGCGGCGGCAAGGTTGTCCGTCGCGCAGGTCGTGAGCGCGATGTCGCTGTCGACGCCGGAGTCGAAGGCGATGACCGGTATCTTGGCGGCCTGCGCCCGCTTCAGGAGCGGAATGGCTGCTTTGCTGTCGAGCGCGGCAATGCCGATCGCTTGCGGCTTCTTGGCGAGCGCGGCCGAGAGCATGTCGATCTGTTTATCGACCATGGCCTCGGTTTCCGGACCCTCGAAGGAGATCCGGACGTTCTGCGCCTTCGCCGACTGTTCTGCACCGGCTTTGACGGCCTGCCAGAACTGGTGCTGGAAGCCTTTCGAAATAAGCGGGATGTAGGGTTCATCCGCGCGCACCAGGCTGGTCCCGCCAATGAGCGCGCCAACGCCGACTACTACACCGATGAGTTTTCTTTTCAACATGGTGGTTCTCCTCCTAAGGTGGGCTATCAACCTTCAGCCGTTGGGGGAGCCTTGGCGCTCCCTTTTCTTGATCTTGTCTTGTGCCGTGTCCGCTTTCGTCCGCTCCAGTCAGCCTTCGTCAGCTTTTCTTGCGCCGCAAAATATCGGCATAGACCGCGAGAATGATGATGAGACCGGTCACCACGATCTGCCATTCCTGAGCCACTGACATGATGCGCAGGCCGTTGGTCAGCACGCTCATGATGAAGGCGCCAATGATGGTGCCCAGGATCGTGCCCGACCCGCCGCTGAGCGAGGTTCCGCCAATGACCACGGCTGCGATTGCTTCGAGTTCATACCCTTGGCCTAGCGCCGGCTGAGCCGAATTCAGGCGCGACGCAATGAGCAATCCGGCGATGCCGCAAATGGCCCCGCTCAGGCCGTAAATGGCGATCTTCCACCGGTCGACATTCACGCCCGAAAGCCGCACGGCTTCTTCGTTGCTGCCGAGCGCAAAGGTGTATCGGCCGAGCGCCGTGCGATTCAGCGTGATCGAACTCACCGCCGCCAGGAAAAACAGGATCAGCACCGCGTTCGGAACGGGCAGGCTCGGAAATACATAGCCGATCAACGAATCTTGAGAGATCCGGTAGAAGTTTTCGGTGTCGGTGAAATAGATGGGTTTGTCCGCCGAGACGACGAGCGAAAGCCCTTTCAGCAGCAGCATCATGCCCAACGTGGCGATGAACGGCGGGATCTTCATCTTCGCCGTGAGGGTGCCCGAAATGGTCCCGCAGAGCGCGCCTGTGCCAATCGCAGCAATCACGCCGATCGACATCGGCAAATGCCAATACGTCAGGAACACGCCGCAAATGACTGCCGTGAAGGTCATCAACGTGCCGACGGATAAATCGATGCCGCCAGTGATGATGACGAACGTGCAAGCGATCGCCAGGACGCCGTTGACGGCCGTCGCCTGCAGGATCCCGAGCATGTTGTCCATCTGCATGAACGAGGGCGAGGCGAAGCTGAAAAACGCCAGCAGCAGGACCAGGCTCCCGAAGGCGAGCAGCTTTTGCAACGCGGTTGGCGAGAAGAGGCGGGCTCTGAGGGCGGACGCCCGTCCCTGATTTCCCAACGCCGACGTATCCGATGGCAGTGTCATGAAACGGACCTCTCCTCTAGAGACTCATGCCGCTTTTAAGGTTTCACGCTGCGTCGCCAGTTGCATGATGCTCTCCTGCGTCGCCTCCGTGGCTGAGAGTTCGCCGGTAATGCGACCCTCGCACATCACGACAATACGGTCGCTCATGCGCAAGATTTCCGGCAGTTCGGAGGAGATCATCACGATCGCCTTGCCTTGGTCCGCGAGCGCGCGCAGGAGCTTGTAGATTTCGCTCTTGGCGCCAACGTCGATGCCGCGCGTCGGCTCGTCGAAGAACAGCACGTCGCAGTCGCGTTCGAGCCATTTGGCGATGACAATTTTCTGCTGATTGCCGCCCGAAAGGAGCCGCACTTCCTGCGTCGCGGAGGGTGTACGAATGGCGAGCAGCGTGATGAAATGGGCGGCTGTCCGGCGTATCTGGGCGCGGCGCAAGAAAACCTTGAGCGACAGGAATTTGCCCAGGTTGGACATCACGATGTTCGATTCAACATCCATGCCGGTCGCAAGGCCGAAGCGCTTGCGGTCTTCCGATAGATAGCCGATACCGCGCGCAACCGCATCGCTCGGGGTCCTGATCGTTACCTTCGTGCCTTTCACCAGAATGTCGCCGGATTCGATCGGATCGGCGCCGAACACCGCCCGGGCGACTTCGGTTCGACCGGCGCCCATCAGGCCCGCAAAACCCAATATCTCGCCTTTGCGCAGCGTGAAGCTCACGTCCCTGACCAGCGGGCCGGCGTTCAGATTCTTCACTTCGAGCGCGACCTCGCCTGCGCCTGCGATGCTCTGGGAAGGTGCGGCGTCGGTCAACGATCGCCCGACCATCATCCCGATGATCGCCTCCACGCTGCTGTCGCGGGCGGTAACGGTTGCTACGTACTCCCCGTCACGCAACACGGTGACGCGATCGGAAATCTGCTTCAGCTCGTCCATCTTGTGCGAGATATAGATGATTCCCACGCCCCGGCTTTTCAGCTCCCGGATGATGCGAAAGAGCTCGGCGATCTCGGCATCGTTGAGCGCGGAGGTAGGCTCGTCCATGATCAGGACACGCGAATCGAAGGACAAGGCCTTGGCGATCTCGACCATCTGCTGGCTGGCGACGGTGAGCGTTCCGACAATCGCGCGCGGATCGAGGTTCACATGCATGCGGGCAAGAATCTCGCGTGCTTGCGCGTTGAGCTTGTCTTCATCGAGGAACAGGCCGAGGTGCCCGCGGGGCTCGCGGCCGATGAACATATTCTGGGCGACGCTCAGATGATTCATCAACTGGAGTTCTTGATGAATGATGCAGACGCCCATGGTTTGCGCCTCGCGGGGGCTTGAGAAATCGACGGGCTGGCCGTCATAGAGCATTTCGCCGGAATCCCGGGTGTACACGCCCGCGAGGATTTTCATCAGCGTCGACTTGCCGGCGCCATTCTCGCCCATGACCGTGTGGACTTCACCCGCCATCAACTCGAACTGGATTTCGTGAAGCGCCCTTACGCCGGGAAAGCTTTTGTTGAGCCTTTTGACGGAAATGAGCGGGGTCATGGCGCGGGTTTCCCGGCCATTCCGCGACGGGTGCCTGCCTTATCGCGAGACGCGGATCGATACGACGGGCGCGGCTGCGCCGGTCTTAGCCGGGTATCGCGGCTGAAATCGTGATTGAAATCGCAACGAGAAGCCAGACACATTGCTGGGCCCCCAAATCGATGTGCCACGATTCTACGACGCTGGACGGCAGCGGCTCAATGGTAGGCATTCCCTAGTATCGGGAGCAGATGTGCTTTCCGCATTAACACGCATTCGTAGCCATAACGCAGATTGGTTTCAACTCGCGCCGCGCTTGGCCGTCAGCGACGCCACTGAAATACCGCCACGCTTGTTACTCCCAACGTTCGATCTCCAGTGCCAAACTGGTCTCGAAGCCAACCACGAGCGATGAGCCGCGAATGGGGTCGCGCTTCAGTCTCGAAGCGCGGGAATGTGTCCAAACCAGGAGATTGCAAAAGCCATGACATCATCATCCGAGAACGGACGGGAAGACGGACAACCCGCCATGCACACACCACAGGTTGTGTCGTCGCAGGCGTGGGAGGCGGCCCGCGAGCAACTGCTTGTGAAGGAAAAGGCCCACACCCGCGCCCGTGACGCGCTGGCCGCCGAGCGCCGGCGCATGCCGTGGATGGCCGTGGAGAAGGCGTACGCGTTCGAGGGGCCGGCGGCCAAGGCGAGTCTCCTCGATCTCTTCGACGGCCGGCGTCAGCTGATCGTCTACCGCGCCTTCTTCGAGCCGGGCGTGTTCGGTTGGCCCGAGCACGCCTGCCGGGGCTGCTCCATGGTGGCCGACCAGGTTGCCCATGTCGCTCACCTGAACGCCCGTGACACCACCCTCGTCTTTGTCTCACGTGCGCCCCAAGCGGACATCGCGCGGCTGAAGGCGCAGATGGGCTGGGAGATACCGTGGTTCACCCTCACGGACAGCTTCGACGCCGACTTCGGCGTGGCCGAGTGGCATGGCACGAACGTGTTTTACCGCGACGGCGACCGCGTGTTCCGCACCTACTTCCTCAACAGCCGCGGCGACGAGCAGATGGGGGGCACCTGGAACTATCTCGACATCACGCCGCTGGGCCGTCAGGAGGCCTGGGAGGACTCGCCCGAGGGATACCCTCAGACGCCGACCTACAAGTGGTGGAACTGGCACGACAGCTACGTCGCAGACGCGGCGCCCGACAAGAAGTGGGTCGAGGTGTCGGACGCTGGGGAAGCGGCTTTCCGGAACCAGGACGCAAGCACGAAGCCATGACTGGGTGCCAGGCGCGTACGAGCGTCATACCGAGGGTGGGGCGCTGCCACCTGCTCGTACACGGACGTCTCGAAGCCAATGCGTATCTCGACCACGGCATGTCGAAGAAGGGCAGCCCCCGTGCCAACTGTTTTCATCATCGAGGCGTCGCGGAGCATCGCGTGTTTCGCCTGCCTCGCGCCAGCCGTCCGGCAATCGGGACGAAAGCGCATGCTTTTTGCTTAAGCGAAGCTGCGAAGGGCCGTGTCGCAAGCGCGCGATGCAGGCTGGCTGGCGATAAGCCCGCCGAATGCGGGCAGCGGCCCGGCCGACCCGCGGCGGAGGAGCTATGCAAGGAAGCAATGACAAGGTACGCGCTGCAATTTTTGCCGTGGCGGCGTTCCTGCTGACCTCATGCGGCGGCGGGGGAAGCGGCTCGAGTGGTGCGCCCAACCCACCGGGCGGCATTGATCTGCAAGTTGTCTCGTTCGGCGACAGTCTGTCGGACGTCGGAACCTATGCGCCGATCGCGAGCGCGGTCGGCGGAGGGCGATTCACCACCAATCCGGGACAAGTGTGGACTCAGGATGTCGCGCAATACTATGGCGATAAGCTCACCGCTGCGTTCACCATCGACATCGCTCATGAGTTGAGTGCGCAAGGCGGCCTTGGCTATGCGGAGGGCGGGGCCACGGTGGCCACGCCGGCAAACCAGTACGACTTTCTAACCGACGTGATCGGCAATATAGAAATGCCTGTCAATCAACAGGTGTCGAGCTATTTGTCCGCTCACAAGAGCTTCAACTCCGGTCAACTGGTGCTGGTTTGGGCAGGCGCCAACGACGTGCTTCGCGCCGGGCAGCTGCCGGCCGCGGCGCCGACCGTGCAGACAGCAGCAACGACCCTGGCTCAAGTGGTTGGACAGATCATCCAGAACGGCGCCACTCATGTTGTGGTAGTCAATGTCCCCAATATCGGATTGACGCCCAAGGGCATTACTTCGTCCGATGGCGGGGCAAACCTGACCCAGTTATCGCAACTGTTTAACAGTGACTTGAACGCTGCCTTGCAGGCCGACGGGCTGTAAGGCAAGGTGATCCAGATCGATTCTTACACTTGGGCCGATCAGATCATTGCGAACTTCCAGGCGAATGGCTTTGCTGTGTCGAACACAAGCACCGCCTGCGATCCTTCGAAAACGCCCGACGACACGTCGTTGCTTTGCTCGCCGGCTACCTATGCGACGCCCAATGCCGATCAGACGTACATCTTTGCCGACGACATTCATCCGGCAACGCGTCTTCATTCGCTGTTCGCCCAGTTCGTGGAGCAGCAGATTGCCGCGAGCGGTCTGGGTCATTGATGGGAACTCGCACGCCCGGTCTGACCTCGTCTTGCCATTGCATCGATCAAGATGCATTCCTGCGCGCCGTGATCATGAAGACGTTCGCAAATTTGCTCTTGCCGAGATCCCGACAAACACCTTTCGTTAAACCCCGAATCCGGCGGGACGTGGTGGGAAATAACAGTCTCACCCTGCGACGCTCTATCCAGCCGCGCAGCGGCTCCCGGTAGTTCTTCATTCGCTCATCGAACAGTAACCACGCACTCGCGATCACGCTCATCGCGCGTGTCACTCGCGCCCTCGCGCATTCCATCAGGGTTAACCCATTCGAAACTATGCGGCAAAGTACCTACAGTTCTTGCATCCCAGCTTGCTTCAGGCGCGGGGGCATTTCTGCCTAAGGGCGTCTGGCGGTGTTTCCGTAGTTCCACGAACTGAAAGGAGATGACAGATGGAAATCCGCGATCCTTCCCCCGGCCTCTACAACGAAGATCTCGCGCCCGCCAGGCAGCGCAACTGGGGTGCCTTCAGCATCTTCAACGTATGGACCTCGGACGTGCACAGCCTCTGGGGCTACTACCTCGCCGCCAGCCTGTTCCTGCTGTGCGGCAGCTTTATCAACTTCGTGCTGGCGATCGGGCTCGGCTCGCTGGTGATCTTCGCGCTAATGAATCTGATCGGCTACGCAGGCGAAAAGACCGGCGTGCCTTACCCCGTGCTGGCGCGCGCGTCCTTCGGCGTGTGGGGAGCAAACCTGGCGGCGCTGGTGCGGGCCGTGGTGGCCTGCTTCTGGTACGGCGCGCAGACGGCGGCGGCGTCGAGCGCGATGGTTGCGCTGCTGATCCGCAACGACAGCCTGATGGGGTTCCATAAGGGCACGCACTTCCTGGGCCACTCGGGGCTGGAGGTGATCTGCTATGTGGTCATCTGGGCGCTGCAGTTGCTCATCATTCAGAAGGGCATGGAGACGGTCCGAAAATTCCAGGACTGGGCCGGTCCGGCGGTGTGGGTCGCCATGCTGATCCTGGCGATCGGCCTGTGCGTCAAAGCCGGCGGCTTTTCGTTCAGCAGCGGCATTCCGATGGACGTGCTGCTCGATAAGACCAAGGACGCCGGCGTCAGCGGCGAGCCCGGTTCGTTCTGGGCGCTGATGGCAGTGGGCGCGACCTGGATCACTTACTTCGCGGCGCTGTACCTGAACTTTTGCGACTTCTCGCGTTACGCCAAGAATCGCGACGCAGTGAAAAAGGGCAATCTGTGGGGCCTGCCGGTGAACCTGATCGCGTTTTCGCTAGTCGCCGGTGTCACCACCATCGCCGCCTTCAAGGTATACGGCGAAGTGCTCCTGCACCCCGAGCAGATATCGGCGAAGTTCGACAGCTGGGTGCTGGCACTCATCGCGGCGCTGACCTTTGCAGTCGCCACGCTGGGCATCAACGTGGTCGCCAATTTCGTCTCGGCCGCGTTCGACATCTCCAACACGTTTCCCAAGCAGATCAGCTTCAAGAAGGGCGGCTACATTGCTGCGGCCATCGCGCTGGTGCTTTACCCGTTCGCGCCGTGGGAAGGCAATGCCGCGCACTTCGTCAATGCCATCGGCGCCACGATGGGTCCATTGCTGGGGATCGTTCTGGTGGACTACTACCTGGTGGCCAAGGGCAACATCAATGTCGCAGAGCTTTATCAGGAGCACGGCGAGTACCGCTACGAAGGCGGTTGGAACGTCAACGCGGTAGTCGCCGCGGCGGTCGGCAGCGTGTTTTCGACCTTCCTGCCCAACTTCACCAACCTGTTGCCGGCCTGGTGGAATACCTATGGCTGGTTCTTCGGGGTGGTGATTGGCGGCGGCATGTACCTGATCATGGCGACACTGCGGCCGCGTACCGCGATCGCGGCGACTCGCGCTTGATGGTTCTATCGGAGCGGGTAAGCGGGTAGCGGTGCGAGAAGAGGGACGCACCGCGTACGAGACTTCGTAGAGGCACGGCCGTCATTCCGCTATCGATACACGAACGACCGATATACGCATGTCCTCTTCGGTTTCAAAGCAATAGCCAACTGGAAAAACCAATCATCCGTTGCGCTGTAGAATCTGAGCTAATACTCGCTTTTGACCAGGTTGCATCGTGACGACGAACAGACGTCCCTCATTAAAGCCGCGAAAAATCCCGCAGCAATCCCGCGCCGAACAAACCGTTGCCACCATTCTGGAGGCAGCGGCCCGCGTGCTCGAAACGAAGGGGATGGACGGGATGAATACCAATCTCGTCGCGCAGCGCGCGGGTGTCGGCGTCGGCTCCCTGTATCAGTACTTTCCTAACAAGGACGCGCTCATTGTTGCCCTTAGCAAGCGGGAAGGGGCCGAGTTCTTTGCAGAGGCTGCAGGTGCATTGAGCGAACCCACGGGTCAGAGGGCATTGAAGCACCTGATTGCCGTCGCGGTCCATCAGCAACTGCGTCGTCCCGCGCTTGCACGGGCGCTCGATTTCGAGGAAAACCGCCCGGTCATTGCCAAGGAACTGGTGGCATCGAAGGCTGCTTTTTACGAAATTATCCGACAGATTCTGGTCCGTGAAGATATTCCGCCGCAGCCGAACATGGAGACCGCAGCCGACGACCTCGTGGCCATCATTCGGGCCATGGTAGATGCAGCGGGGGAGCGCGGTGAATCGGACCGACGAGATCTGGAAAGCCGGGTCAGCCGTACGTTATTCGGATACCTGGGGATCATGGAGCGTCAGCCCGAAAAATCGCGCGCCCGGAGATAGACGACTTCCCCGGGCCGCGGAATGCCGTCGTCGGGAAGTCATCGAACGATCATCCCGCGCGTCCTGCTTCCGAGATAGCGAGCGCTATCTGGACGCGTTCGAAAATGCGAGCAATTGTTCAGATCGCTACTGCGGCAGACGCGTAATCGTCCGTCATTGTTGGCCCGCACGCTGGGGGAAGTGCGCTGTCCAATGCGAGTTTTAAAATCGAGCAATTACTCGCAAAATGGACTCCGTGGAGAGTCATGCGACCAGCACAACGGCATAGGTCGGTGACCACTTGCTCCACGGTACATTTCAACCTCTATGCGAGATCGACCATGAATCTTCATCAAGAAGCAAAGCTGAATCACCTGAGTTTCCCCACTACCAACGTAGCCGAGACGGCTGCATTTTTCGAGAAATACCTCGGCTGTGAGATCGTCGCGGCTGGGGAGAGCTGCTTGCTCAAGCGGAATGGGTTTGACATCGTTCTGGACCACGTTGCGGAAGAAGTGCCGGTCTGGCCCAAAAACTTCCACTTCGGCCTGGAGGTCGACAGCCTGGATGACGTCCATACCCTCTATAAGGAATTCCTGGACGATGGTGTTCGCATGGAAACGGAGGTCTTCAACAACTCGCGTGGATCGCGGTTCTTTTGCCGCTCGCCGGGTGGCGTCCTGATCGAGATCAACACTCGCGCGGATATGCAAAAGCAGGATCAGTGGCAAAAGCTGTTTTAAATAGAGGGGCGAATAGCATCCAAACATAGGCGGTCATCGAGCGGGTTCAACCCCTTCGCTTTGGCATGGTGATGCCGCGATGTATCGTCTGTTTCTCAGTGCTTATTGCACACCGCACGCAATATATATTCTCCGCCCGTACCCGGAACGACAACCGACGGAGCGTCTTGCTCCGGTGGCAATGAAGCGAGGACGTTACCTTCTGCATCGTAGAACGTGAGTGCGTTCACGAGGAGCGTTCTGCCCTGACAGTCCGCAACGTATTGCGTCTTGAGCGCCTTGGCGGGACGTCCGAGCTGTACGTCCGTTTCTACCGCCAAGACGGTCTGAGTCCAGGCATTGACGATGTTTCCGCTGCGAGTAATAGAGTCTGAATCAACGCTTATTGCCTCCGCCGGGTTCGCGAAGACCTGGACCCAGTCAGATGCAATCGCCGGGACCGACAGGAAAAACAGACATGCGCCGAGCGCGGACATTCTTTTCATATTTGATCTTTATAACGTCGAGTGAAGGGAGAAGCAGTCCGCGTTCGCCTCCGGCGGACGCCGTCCGACCCTCAGCACCGCTCAGGCTTTCGCTGACGTCAGCTTTTCAGGTGCAACGGTCATCCATGGCGGGTGATTATGCGAGAACAGGCGTTCGCACCGGCCGTCAACGCCTTGGGCAAACGGCACTGGTGAACGAACGGCTGTGCGGACTCGTGCGGGAAGCGGAGCGAGCCGGCGTCCGCCCTTCATGGTCGGGCGAAGCACTGCTAACTGAGCTACGGGCTGCAACGGGTGAGTCGTAGTCCGTAGTCTGTGCACGACAGAATCCGGACGCTGCCGAACGCGCATCCGTTCTTCAACATCCGCCGCCGAGCGTTCCTAAAAAAGTGTCCCGACAAGTGTCCCGACAAGTGTCCCGACATCAGGACGCTCATACCCGTCACCCCAGTCCTACTTGGCGTCGTCCTTCAACTGCGGGATAGCTGAGGTATCGCCGGGAGTCAGCAGGCCGACCTGAGCGTAGACACGGAGCTTTTCGCGGGTATCGTTGATGTCCAGGTTGCGCATGGTCAACTGCCCGATCCGGTCGCGTGGCGAGAATGTCGACGCCACTTTTTCCATCGACAGCCGCTCCGGCTGATAGGTCAGGTTGGGCGACTTCGTGCTCATGATGGAATAGTCATTCCCGCGCCGAAGTTCGATAGTCACTTCACCGGTGATTGCACGCGCCACCCAACGCTGCGCGGTTTCGCGGAGCATGATGGCCTGCGGATCAAACCAGCGGCCCTGGTACAGCAAGCGTCCGAGACGGCGGCCGCTTTCACGGTACTGCTCGATCGTGTCCTCGTTGTGGATACCCGTCACGAGCCGCTCGTACGCAATCTGCAGCAGCGCCAGTCCCGGCGCCTCATAAATCCCGCGACTCTTCGCCTCGATGATCCGGTTCTCGATCTGATCGCTCATTCCGAGTCCGTGACGCCCGCCGATACGGTTAGCTTCCAGCACCAGCTCGACCGCATCCGGGAACTCCACGCCGTTCAGCGCGGTCGGCATGCCCTCTTCGAAACGGACCGTGACCTGTTCGCGGGCGATCTGCACGTCGTCGCGCCAGAACGCCACGCCCATGATCGGGTTGACGATCTGCATGCCGCTTTCGAGGCTTTCGAGGTCCTTGGCTTCGTGGGTTGCGCCCAGCAGATTGGAGTCGGTCGAGTAAGCTTTCTCGGCTGACATCTTGTAGTCGAATCCGGCTTTGCGCATGAATTCAGACATCTCGGCGCGCCCGCCCAGTTCGTCGATGAACGCCTGATCCAGCCACGGCTTGTAGATCTTGAGGTCCGGGTTCACCAGAAGGCCATAACGATAAAACCGCTCGATGTCGTTGCCTTTGTACGTGCTGCCGTCGCCCCAGATATTGACGCCATCCTGCTTCATCGCGGCGACGAGCATGGTTCCCGTCACGGCGCGGCCGATCGGCGTCGTATTGAAATAGGTCACGCCGGCGGTTGAAATGTGGAACGCGCCAGACTGCAAAGCCGCAATGCCCTCGGCGACGAGCTGCGCCCGGCAGTCGATCAACCGCGCGCCTTCTGCGCCGTACTGCAACGCGCGACGGGGAATCTCATCGTAATCTTCCTCGTCGGGCTGGCCCAGGTTGGCGGTGTACGCGAACGGGACGGCACCTTTGAGCCGCATCCAATGCAGCGCGGCGCTGGTATCCAGGCCGCCCGAGAACGCGATTCCGACGCGTTGCTGGACGGGAAGATTTTCGAGAATGGTGGTCATGGTGGAATCGTCTGCTTAAGGGTGAGGTACGAGCTGATAAAGGTGAAATTGCACTCCCAGGTCGAGGGCGCGATGGCGTTATTCGACAGTTCCGACCCGGAAGTTAAAAATTAAGCACGATTTTCAACGATTTGGGCGCTGCTGTCGAATGGCAGCTGACAAAATGGATACCAAAATCAAACCATTCCCGTTGCTTCAAAAATCTCCCGGACCCATTGCGCAAACACCCGGACCCTCGCCGATAACTGCCGGTTCTGCGGATAAAGCACCGAAACCGGCAGTGGGGGCGGCGGAAACGCACCCAGCACAACCTTCAGCGTCCCAGCCGATAATTCCCCCATCACCCGATACCGCGGCACCTGCGCGAGCCCCAATCCCGCCACCGCTGAGCCTGTATACAGATCCGCGCCGGTCACTGACACCACCGCGGCGAGCTGGATCTCGACCACGCGGTCATCGACGGAAAATTCCATCGGCAAGACCCGACCCGATCCGCTCGACAGATAATTCACCGCCCGGTGGGCGCCCAGCGCTTCGATCGTTTCCGGCTCCCCGAACCGCTCCAGGTAGGCGGGACTTGCCACCGTGACCTGCTCCATCAGCGCGACGCGGCGTCCGACCATCGACGAATCCTGGAGCGTTCCAGCCCGAAGCACGCAGTCGATCCCCTCGCGCACCAGATCCACCAAGCGGTCGTCCTCGCCAATCTGCAATTCGATGTCCGGATACTGCGCGATGAACTCAGCCAGCGCCGGCACCACGAAATGCCGGGCAAGCGTCCCCTGCAAATTCACGCGCAGCAGGCCCTTCGGCGCGACATTGCGGAACGATCCTTCCGCTTCCTCCATGTCCGCCACCAGCCGCACGCAGCGCCGGTAGAACGCCTCGCCGTCGTGCGTGAGCCGCACGGTGCGCGTCGTGCGCTCGAGCAGCCGCGTCCCCAGTCGCTCCTCCATGCGCTTCAGCAGATTGGTGACCGTGGCGCGCGGTATCTGCAGGTCGTCGGCGGCCTGCGTAAAGCTGCTCCGCTCCGCGATACGAACAAACACCTGCATTTCCTGAAACCGGTCCATGGTGACTCGCGAGCGGTGATTGTTAAAGTAAATCGAACGATATTAACAAATCACAGGTAATTATCAATCGATGTGAATGATCAATACTTCATTCCACGCACTCACCCCCTCAAAGGAGCGAATCATGAACACAGTCAAGAACAGTTTGGTAGCCATCGTCACGGGCGCATCGCGCGGTATTGGCGCAGAAGTGGCACGGCGTCTCGCCAAAGATGGTTTCGCGGTAGCCGTCAACTACGCATCGAGTTCGAAAGAAGCCGACGCGCTGGTCGCGGAACTCGCCGCTCAGGGCGCGAAAGCCGTCGCGATCAAGGCCGATGTATCGAACGCCGACGAAGTCCGCGCCCTGTTCGAGGCTGCCGAACAACAACTCGGCAAGATCGACGTGCTGGTGAATAACGCCGGCGTGCTGAAGACCGTCCCGCTCGCCGATACCTCGGATGCGCTCTACGACCAGACCTTCGGCATCAACGTTCGCGGGACCTTCAACACGCTGCGCGAAGCGGCGGCGCGGATGAACGACGGTGGCCGCATCGTTAATTTCTCGAGTACGACGCTTGCCCTGAACATGCCCGGTTACGCCATCTACAACGCGACGAAAGCGGCCGTTGAAGCGTTCACGCATGTGTTCGCGAAGGAACTGCGCGGCCGCAACATCACGGTGAACGCGGTGGCTCCCGGTCCGATCGCGACGTCGCTTTTCCTCGATGGCAAGACTGAAGAACAGATCCAGACCTTCGCCAAGATGCCGCCGCTGCAACGCCTTGGACAGCCTGAAGATATCGCCTCGGTTGTGTCGTTCCTCGCAGGTCCGGATGCGGGCTGGGTCAACGGCCAGATCCTGCGCGCCAATGGTGGCATCGCTTGATCGCGAAGCGCATCGGCATGGGTGATCTGCTTGAAGCGAAGGTGTCACGATGACAAGCGTGATGAACGCCGGGCGTATCGTTCGCGGCGCCTGGCTTGGCCTTCTTATGCTGAGCGCTGCGTGCGGTCAGCAGGGCTATGCGCAGCAGGAGGGCAAGGCCATGAAAGCATCGACGACGTATTTATATCTGCTCAGGAAGACGCCGTTTTTTACGAGGCTTGATACGGAGCAGTTGCGCTGGGCTATCGGTCGCTCGCGTGAGTGGGAAGCGCAGGCGGGCACGGTGGTCGCGGATTGTTCAGCGGCGGATCAGAGCGATGACTTCTGGATCCTGCTCGATGGCCGCTGGCAAGTGGAACACGACGGCCATGCGTACCCAGCAGGTCATGCCGATGCAGGCAAGTGGTTCAGCGCGGCGGAGGCCTCGGGGAACTGCCGCTTGATCACGACTGAGCACAGCTACGTGATGAAAATCACCCGCGCCGATATGAACGACATGCTGAGTCGCGGGTTCGCTTTTGAGCCGCACTTGGCGGAAGGGCGTGCGTATTATCGGAGGGTGTTTGCGGTGGTTGCAACTCAGTAACCTACAAGAAGCTGCGCCCTTTTTTTCTAACACTGCAGATGTGAGCTGTTCGCGTCACGACCGATCCTTGCGCAATCGTTCAGGTAGTGATCGATGGCCTGATGAAAATCCGCGGTCATTTCGAGTACTGTCTCGCCGTGGAAGCTCACGTGCTTCGGCAGGCCGAGAACATGTCCGACGAAAATGTTGTCGCGCGAGTCAAATCCGACTCGCGCAAGATACCCCTTATAGTGCACCGCGTTTATCAAGGTTCTGCCTTAAGTTCGTTAATGACGCTCGCGCTTCTCGTACCTGATACTTTCGCCTATCCTTTTTCGGGGCGGCCGGTGCAGATACTAAACCCGAAACACCGCCACCGCGACATCCAGCTTCTCCGCTTGCTGCTCAAGCGACGCCGCAGCCGCGGCCGCTTCTTCCACCAGAGCAGCATTCTGTTGCGTCACCTCGTCCATCTGCGCGACCGCGCGGTTGATCTGTTCAATCCCGCCGGTCTGCTCATTCGATGCCGCGCTGATCGCGCTGATGATGTCCGACACGCGCTTCACCGCCGCGACCACTTCGCTCATAGTCTGTCCCGCTTGTCCCGCCAGTACGTTGCCGGCTTGCACCTTTCCCGCCGATGCGTTGATCAACTCCTTGATCTCTTTCGCCGCCCCGGCGCTGCGTTGCGCGAGGTTGCGCACTTCGCCCGCAACTACCGCGAAACCACGCCCTTGCTCACCCGCCCGCGCGGCTTCCACTGCCGCGTTCAGCGCGAGAATATTCGTCTGGAATGCAATCCCCTCAATCACACCGATGATGTCCGCAATCCGCGTCGAACTCGTCGCGATGTCGTCCATCGTATGAACGACCTTGCCCACGACGGTGCCGCCCCGCACGGCAGTTGCCGATGCATCAACGGCGAGCTCACTCGCTTGCCGCGCGTTGTCAGCGTTCTGTCGGACGGTAGCTGTCAACTGCTCCATGCTCGACGCTGTTTGCTGCAACGAAGCCGCTTGTTCTTCCGTGCGTTGCGACAAATCGATGTTGCCCGCCGCAATCTCACGCGCACCGTGCGAGATCGCGCCCGTGCCGCCGCGCACCTCCTGGACCGTTCCCACAAGCCCCTGTTGCATCTTGCCGAGCGCTGCAAACAAGCGGCCCATTTCGTTGTCGCGCGAGGCATCGATACTCGCCGTCAGATCGCCCGCGGCAATCTGCTCGAAGTGGTGAATGGCCGACTCAATCGGTTTCATCACCGCCGCACTCAACGCAGCCCGCGCGATGAACCCGAGCACCAGCGCCAACGCCGCGACAATCACGGCCGCCGTCGCCATGGTGTGAAACTGGGCCTGTGCCTGCGCAAAACGGTCTTGCTGATGCGCGATCTGGAACGCTTCAAGCGCGGACATCGCGTGATCGTAGGTGGCGTATAAACCGTCCGCCGTCTGAACCTGGAGCGTGCGGAATGTCGTGAAGTCGTTCTGCGCGAGGGCATCGAATTCGAGGTTGAGCGCCTTGGCAATCAACGCATCGCGCGCGGCCTTTGCGGCTTGCACGAGCGGCTCTTCCTGCGGGTCGCGCGGCTTGGCGAGGTACGCTTCGAACTCGGTGTCGCTTGCTTTCAGCGTCTTGCGCGCGTTGGGCAGCAAGTCGTCGCCGGCCTTGCCGAGCATGAACAGCGTCTCGAAGCTGCCGAGCGCGAGGCGCACTTGCAACAGCCGCTGCGAACTTGTCTTGAGATGCGTGATAGCGACGGTATCGGTGGCGACCATCTGCTCCAGCGCCTGGTTGCTCTGGCGCAGGCACAAAGCGGCTGCAAGCAGTACCGCCACGAGCGCGAGCGTATAACCGGCGATGGTAATCGTGAGTCCGCGGCGAATCGTAAAGTTCTTGAGCATGGTCTTGATCGCGGGCGAACACGGCACGCGTGATTTTCCTTGGTTGTGTCTTTGGCCGGTATCGTTTAGTTTTCTTGAATAAACAGAAGACGATGCCGGTCGCGGCTCAGGCGAGCCCAAGCTGATCGCCAGATGGGCGGGCTAATCGATAAGGCTCGTTGCGCGATTTTCATGTACGTCACGCAATAGCGACATCGGGACATGTGCGCCTTCAGATTCTGCGTGTTCGTGCCGATAAGCGGGGATGCTGCGCGCAAAGCGCGTGGCGTTGGCGTTGGCGGTGGCGTTAAAACAATCCTGCTCAGGTCACCCGTGTTGTGAACGCGTAACCGTTCTTGCCGTTGCGCTTCACCTGGTACATGGTTTCGTCGGCGGCGGCAACGAGCTGATGGTAGTCCCTGACGGGATTTGGAAAGCTCGCTATGCCGATGCTGGCGCGGACAAATCCAATGCCCATCTGCTCGCCGGTCTTGAGCACGCAGTCGATCAGGCGCTGTGCAATCGCTTCTAATTCTGCGTCAGTCGAAAACTCGTGGACCAGTACAACGAATTCATCGCCGCCAAAGCGGGCGACCACATCGATCAGGCGCACGGTCTTGCGAAAGCGCTTTGAAACGGCAATCAGGAATTCATCGCCGACGTGATGGCCGAGCGAGTCGTTGACCTGTTTGAACCCGTCCAGGTCGATGTAAATCACCGCAATTTTATGGCGCACCGGATTGCCCCCTGAGCCTGCTGAGCCCGATAAGCCCGTTGCCGCTTCCGCCAGCGTGGCGAACAATTTCCGACGGTTGGGCAGGCCGGTCATCGCGTCGTGCAACGCTGCATGCTCGAACTTGTGTGACTCGCCCGCCAGTTGGCGCGTGCGCTTTGCATACATACCCAGAGCGGTGATCAGCGCGCCGAATGCACATGCCGACAACACGATCAACGTGCTCGCCACGCGCGAAATGCGGGTGCGTGCGTCGGCGCTGTCAGTGTTGCGCTGCGCTCGCCAGTACACGGATTCGACGGCGAGCAGCGCGTCGGTATCGTCGAGGTTGACGTCGGACGACAGGGCGGATCGAGGAATGCGTGGCGCCGCCGACGGGCTCGCGTTCACCAGCGCCGCGAGCGACGTGAGGCGACCGGAGAGGTCGATTCGTGCACGCCGATAGTCGTCTGAATGTTCCGCTTGTCCTGATTGCGCGATGCTGTTGTCGGCTTGTCGTTGCCAGACGCGGACCAGATTGCGGGCGCCTTCCGCCCGTTCGATTCCTTCGAGAACAAGCCCGCTGTATTCCTGCTTCAGCTGGTCCGAGAAGATCGTCCGGATTTGCAATGCAAGGAACAGCAGACCGATCAGCAAGCAGAGGAAAGAAATGCAGGCGATCGTAGCCGGACCTGGCCTGAAATGCATCGGAGGGACAGGTTTGCAGGTGCGCTGCCGCTCACGGATGGGCGTAGATATCTCGCTGGCTTTCAGTGCCATGCTGCCGGTAGCTTACGCGATGAAAAAATGAACCCACGCGGGTAAACAAATTGCCATTGGACTTGACGCGCGGCACCGGACGGTGGTGTTCCAGGCTTGCAGGGCAACTCGCTCGAATCGGGCGGGTGACGGCGAGCTTGGGCACGGCCGAATCAGAAGGCGGCGCGCGGCGATTGAATTGGGTGGGTGGCACGGGCACGTTCAGATCGGCGCTGGCGACGGTGACCGGACGAGCGGGCGCCAAGGGCGCCACGACGTAACCGGACGACACCGTTGGTTGCACCATCGGAGTCGGTTCTAGTGCTGCGACGGGTGCGGCAAGCCAGAGCGTCTGCCGCGCGTGTTCCATGGCTTCGGCATAATTGTGCTGATCCTGGTTGAACCAGACACCATACGCGACCGTACCCATGATTCCGGTTGTCAGTGCGCTTGCCGAGGCAACCCAGAGCGCGAGCCGTCCGAATCTCACAGGCGTTCGTGCAAATGCAGGGTCGGCGTCAGGATGGAAGTCCGTATCGGTTCCGCCGGTCTCCGATAGCGACTCGGTATGCTTGGATATCACAACATTCTCCGATCATTTCGTCTGGTGTTTAGACAAAATTAGTTCATACAATTGTGCGAAGTTGGGGGGTGAAGCTGCTTAAGAAATGTACCTCCATCGAGCGGAGGTAACCGTACAAATCAGCAGTTATTGTGCCAGAGCCGCGCAAGCGGAATTTTGCGGGCGCATGGTTCTATTCAGGCACGAAGACCGAAGGTGGGTGATTGACGCCCGGCGCGAAAGAAGGCTTGGTGGGATGCAGTTTTGAATGGATGTCAGACTGATCAGCGCTAAAGATAGTAGGAATCCTTTCTAATAATTCAGCCGTCTTCAAGCGATATTACCCGTCGTGCAAGACAGCGTGATCGTTCGCAGAAAGCGCGTGCTCCAATGCAGAATCGGACGGCACGAGCCGATCAACAACAGATTCGTCAACGCTGGTCCATTCGGCTTTCATTTTTGCGGCTCTTTAAGTCTTTTCACCTGGTGTTTCGACTGTCATACGCGCACAGCTTATGCGTCGATCCGCTCATGCGGAATCCCAGCGTCACCACTCGCAGGAAACAATCGCACTCCAAGAAAGTCGATAAACACGCGCATCTTGGCCGTGAAATGCTTGCCTGAAGGCCACATGATGCGAAACGGTGTGGCACCTTCGGAGCACTCGGTCAAGACATGGATCAAGCGGCCGTCGGCCATATGCCGCGCGATGGCGTAGTCCGGCAAATAGGCGATTCCCAGCCCAAACAAAGCGAAAAAAATTCGCGTTTCAAGGTTGTTGCAAACGATCGATGTCGGTAGCGGGAACTCTGCTTCAATCTCGTCCTGAAAGATCGGCCACACTTGCAGCTTGCCGGTATTCGGATAGCGAAACTGGATGCAGGCGTGCTGCGCAAGATCACTGATTTTCTGTGGCGTTCCACGCCGCGCAAGATAGTCGGGCGAACCGACCAGCAACATGCGAAATGAGCCAAGGCGACGTGTTGTCAAGCGGGAGTCGGGCGCGTCTCCACTTCGAATGACCGCGTCGAAACCTTCTTCAATCACATCGACCCGGCGATCCGTGAACTCTAGATCGAGATCGACGTCGGGATAAGCCTGCTTGAACTGCGCAATCACCGAGAGGAACGGTTCTGCGACCAGTGGAAGGCTAATTCGCAAGCGGCCTCGCGGGCTCCGGTCGATCTGCGACAGCTCTGCCTGCGCCGCTTCGACTTCCGCCAGGATGCGGCGGCTGCGCTCGAGGAACAGCGCGCCTTCAGCCGTCAACGCGACGCTGCGAGTGCTCCGATGAAACAGCCGTACACCCAGCTGGTCTTCCAGTGCGCTCACCCGTTTGCCGATGGCCGACGCGGAGACACCCAGCAGCCTCCCGGCGGCCACGAAACTGCGTGTTTCCGCCACCTGTACGAAGACATTGATGGCGCTGATGCTTTCCATAATCCCTCCAATACGGAGAATACGCTCCGCACAGAGTGGAACTCTACCCCACTTACTCCCGAATGGTGATCCACCTAGGATCGAGCCTTCTTCTACCGATCAGGAAGGTTAGCCATGAACCGCACCAACAGCCGCTGGGAAATTCCGTCGCTTGGCCTGGAAAAGCTCGCTCTGCGCGAGCTGCCACGTCCTGTGCCGAAGCCTGGCGAAATCGTCGTTCAAGTCGATGCCGTCTCGCTCAATTTTCGCGATGCCGAAGTGGCCAACCACGGCATGGGCAACGCCCTGAGCTTTCCATTCACCCCGGCATCCGATATGGCCGGCCGGGTCGTCGCGGTGGCCGACGACGTCACCCGCTTCAAGGTGGGCGACCGGGTTATTTCGGCATATATCCCCGGCTGGATAGACGGTGCGCCGATATCGTGGGCGCAAGCGCCGACCCAGGGCGGCCCGCTCCCCGGCGTGCTGGCCCAATACGTCGCCACGCCTGCCTCATGGTGTGTCCATGCACCGAGCACGCTTACGGCTGCCGAGGCCAGCACGCTGCCGGTTGCGGCCCTGACTGCATGGATGGCGCTCGTTGAACTGGGCCATCTGCATGCGGGCCAAACCGTCGTCGTGCAAGGTACGGGCGGCGTGTCGCTCTTTGCCGTCCAGCTCGCCGCGGCACACGGCGCCCGGGTGATCGTGACAAGCGGCAGCGATGACAAGCTCGCCCGCGCCCTTGCCCTCGGTGCCCGTCACGGGATCAATCGAAACAAGACGCCGGAGTGGCAGCACGAGGTGCTGGCGTTGACCGATGGGCGCGGCGCCGATCACATCCTGGAAATGACGGGTGGCGCAAATGTCGAACGCTCCTTGCAGGCTGTCGTGCAAGGAGGGCGCATTTCGGTTATCGGCCTGCTGGATTCAGACACGCTCAGCTTGTCAATTCTTGCGCTGCTGGCCAGCCGCGCATCGATTGTCGGTATCGCCGTGGGTCCACGCCGCGCGCTCGAAGATCTCGTGCGGACCGTCGACCTGCTCGGTATCAAACCGGTGATCGACGCAACGTATCCGTTCTCACAGGTGCCGGAGGCGTTCGCGCATTTGCAACGCGGCGCGTTTGGCAAGGTGGTCGTCCAGGTAAGTGAAGCATGAAAGCCTCTGTCATCAGGGCTAAAACGATATTGCGTTCAATCAATCGACCGAGAGGGCGACCCTCATGAGCCACGCCAAATCTGCCGCGGCCATGCCGGCGATCATGCTGGGTCTCTTCGGTTTGTACACGCTCGAATTCGGCGTAGTGGGTATCCTGCCGGTGATTGTGGAGCGCTTTGGCGTCACGGTGTCCCAAGCCGGGTTGTTGATGGGTTTGTTCGCATTGATCGTGGCGATCTGCGGTCCGTTCCTGGTGCTGGTTTCTTCACGCCATAACCGCAAAAAGGTACTGGTTTTTGCACTGGCCGGATTCTCGGTGTGCAGCGCGCTATCGGCTTTCGCGCCAAACTTCACGAGCTTGATGGCGCTGCGCATTGTTCCCGCGTTGTTGCATCCGATCTTCTTTTCAGCGGCGTTCACAGCGGCAGCCTCACTGTATCCGAAGGAGCGTGCGGCACATGCCATGGCGCAGGCTTTCGTTGGCACCACGCTTGGACTTGTGCTTGGCGTCCCCGCGACAACCTGGGTCGCCGCACACTTTTCTTACGAGGCTTCTTTCCTCTTCTGCGCGGCTGTCACCGCAATAGCCGGGGTGGGTTTGCTGCTGATGCTGCCCGTGCAGGGCCGCCCCGTGGCGATGAGTTTCCGGCACCAGCTTGGCGTGTTGCGCAAGCCTGCGCTGTGGTTGAACATCGTGGCGACGGTGCTGGTTTTTACCGCCATGTTCTCCGTGTACAGCTACGCCGCCGAGTACCTCAGAAGTCAGACCGGCATGGATGGCGGCACCATCAGCATGATGCTGGTGATATTCGGCGTAGGCGGGGTGTCAGGCAATTTGCTGGCCGGCCGATTGCTGGGAAAGCACTTAGTTGCAACCACACTCCTGCATCCGATCGTGCTCGCAGGGGCCTATGTGATGCTCTATGTACTTGGTAGTACGAACATTGAAAGTATGGCGATCATTACGTTGCTATGGGGAGCCGCGCACACCAGCGGCATGGTCATTACTCAGGTGTGGCTGACCTCGGTAGCGTCGGAAGCACCTGAGTTTGCGACCAGCCTCTTCGTGTCCGCCGGGAACGCCGGCGTGGTACTAGGATCGGCGGTCGGCGGTCTTTTCATCAACGGTCTGGGTATGCCCGGCGTGATCCTGTGCGGACTTATCTTCGCGGCGTTGTCGGTGCTTGTGATTGCCGCGAAGGCTTTGATCTATCGTTCGCAACCGGTGCGCGTTGATAGTATTGGCGTGGCACATTGAGCGGGCGGTGCCCATCTCCCGGTCGGTGATCTGCGCTTGACGCCGCCCGACATGCGTTACGGTTTAAACCCTGTCGTGAACACCGTGCGTGCCTGGTTTTCATTGGCCCAGTGATCCTCGACCTGAGACAAGGGCACGGGGTTCGTCGCAATCTCGAAGCCGCCGGGAACCGTGGCGGTCAACAATTGTTCAATCGATCCAAGAAGGCGCGGCATTGGAACGCTGCCAATACCGCTGCCCATCAGTTCGATGGCCGATGACCGAAGCACCGCGCCTGGAAGCGTGATGGTTGCCGCGCTCATGGCCCCAATCTGAACGAACCGGAGTGGCACCGCTTCCGGCGACGCTTTGGCGCCCGCCGCCAGCAACAGCTCGGCGCTTTGCCCCCAAAGATAGTCGAGCACGACGCCCACGCCATCGCGAAACTGCTGCTGAAATACGCTATCAAGTGATTCGTTGTCCTGCGTGAGACTGATCGTCTCGTCAGCACCGAGCGCTTTCAGAGACAGCAGGGTTGCCGCATTCCGTCCGGTCGCGATGATCTTGCCTGCGCCCAGATATCTGGCGATCTGCACAGCGAGACGGCCCGACACGCCTGTTGCACCGTTGATCAGTACGGTCTCGCCCTTCACCAGCTTTGCACGTTCCACCAAGGCCGCCCATGACGACATGCCCGGAATGGCGATGGCCGCCGCGGTCACCTCATCAAGCGCCGCCGGCAGCGGAATACAACGCGCCTTCTTGACGATGCAGTGCTCCGCCATGCCACCGAAGGGCGCTTCGGGCATCACGAAATAAACCCGCGTGCCGTCTTCAAGAACACCGGTGCCGTCGACCCCAGGTATGAAAGGAAGCTTCGCAGAGGCGCTATAGTGCTTGCCCGATGCCCGGCTCTTGGTGACATGACTCAGCGCGGATGCTACAACCGCGACACGGACCACGCCTTCAGTGATAGCCGGCTCGGTGAAGTCGGCATAAACCGGCGTTGCGCCGGATTCTGTAACGAGTGCTGCTTTCATAATTGCTCTCCTTTGCCAAGTATCCGAGCGTACGCTTCATCCGGGATTGGATCATCGAATATATGTGTATTATACACATATAAATGCATTGACAAGGAATGGAATCGCGATGGGGAAAGAAATACGCGAGTTGCGGGAAGCGCTGTTGGACCTGACGGGTGTGCTCAATCGGCCGCAACCGGATGCCGCCCTTATTGAAGCGGCAGGCGTCGATCTGGATCGCGCACTTTTCCCGCTGCTTGCAAGGGTCGAACGGCTAGGGCCGCTTGGCATTGTCGAGCTCGCGGAACTGGCGGGGCGTGACTACAGCACGGTCAGCCGGCAGATCGCGAAACTGGAGAGCCTGGGGCTTGTGTCACGATGCCCAAGCCCGAACGACGGCCGGGTTCGCGCGGCCGTCATTACGGATCAGGGACGGGTCATGACGGACGCGCTGGACGCAGCGCGTCAGAAAATCATCGAACAATTGCTTGCCGGCTGGGAAGCAAAAGAGGTGGGCGAGCTTGCCCGTCTGCTTCGAAAGTTTGCGGACGATGCGCTTGGCTGGGTCAAGACTCTGTAAGCAGCATTACGCTTGATCGAGTGAAGGCTGCTTCATCGCTTCATGAAAGGCTCAGGCGCCTTTCGATGGCACGGCGGAGGTGAGCTCATTGATCTGTGTCTCATCGTAGCCAAGTTCGCGCAGCACTTCGACCGTGTGCTCACCGACCTTCGCAATTGGTTGACGCGGCTGCAGGCGCTCACCATTCATGGAGAGGGGCAGAAGCGGCATCGCCGTCTCGGTTCCGTCGTCGAGCGTCAACGTTGCAAGGCCGCCGCTTTCGATCAAATGCTTGTCTTCGAAAAGGTCTTCGGGCTTGGTGATCGACGCAAACGGAATATGACTGCGTTCGAACTGCCGCGTCAGCGCCGAGCCTTCGAGTCGGCTCAATGTTTCGCCCAGCGTTTGCAGAAGCCACGGGCGTACCACCACGCGATCATTGTTGGTCGCGAGCCGCGGGTCCGCGAGCAAATCAGGTCGATCGAGAATGGCGCACAAGGCGCGCCACTGGGTGTCGCCCGTCGCTGCTATGAACATCTGCTCGCCTCCTGCAAGCGTGAAGACGTCGTACACCGCCCACGCACTGATGCGGTCAGGCATCGGCGCAGCGGCGACACCGGTCGCGGCGAACTGCTGCATATGCTGGGCGCACAACAGCACGCAGTTTTCGAACAATGCACTTTGCACTTCCTTGCCGATGCCGCTCGACTTGCGCTCGAAGAGCGCTGCAAGCACGCCAATCGCGCCGAACATGCCGCCCATGATGTCGTTCACGGAACTTCCCGCGCGCAGTGGCCGGCCGACCGGGCCCGTCATGTAGGCGAGGCCCGCCATCATCTGGACGACTTCATCAAGGGCGAGGCGATGCTCGTAAGGGCCGTTGAGAAAGCCCTTGTGCGACACATAAATCAAGCCAGGGTCCCGTGCTTTCAAACTCTCGTAGTCCAGGCCCAGCGTTGCCATGCGGCCAGGTTTGAAGTTTTCGATAAAGACATCGGCCGTGTCGACCAGCTTGTGAAGCGCGCTGAGACCCGCTTCGGTGTCGAGGTCGAGGGCGATGCTCTTCTTGTTGCGGTTAAAGGTGCGGAAGAAACCAGCGCCGGCGCCGAGGAGGCGCCGCGTGCCGTCGCCGCGAGGCGGCTCGACCTTGATGACCTCAGCGCCAAGGTCGCCCAGGATCATGCCGCAGGTCGGTCCCATCACCATGTGCGACAACTCGACCACCCGAATACCTGCCAGTGGCAGGGCGCTGTTTTGTGCGGAAGATGTAGAGGGGTTCATTGGCGTGCCGGGAGTCAAGACGCCAGTTTGCACCAGCTTGAGCGTATTGACCGCTGGGACGTACCCGACCTGTCGGTGCCCCATGTCGCGGCACACACCGGCCGCATCAATACGTCAGAAAGGCATTCTGAAGTTTTCGTGTGCAATCGTCTCCGGTGAGCGCCAGCATCATCAGGATGCGCGCCTTGTGCGGAACCTGATCGTCCGTTACCAGCCAGTCGTAGCGGTCATCGGGCTGCGCGGCATTGCGGATGACCACGCCACTTCCCGTGCGCGAACCTCGGACAACGTGAATCCCACGCACTCTCGCGCTGACCAGCGAGGCCACGACCGAGGTCGCCACGTTGCCATTGCCGGTCGCCGCATAGATGAGCGCCTTCACGCCCGAGTCGAGCATAGCGTGGATCATCGCGTCGTTCATGCCGCCGTGCGCATAGAGGATACCGACCTCGGGAAGCGCGTCGATCTCGTCGATCGACCATTCGCTTTGCACGGTATGCCAACGCGCCGGCAGTCGATAAAAGACCGGCTTGCCCTCGACGATGTATCCCAAGGGACCATACGGAGAACTGAACGCCTCCTGCTTGAACGTATTGGTCTTTACAACATCACGCGCGGTGTGGATCTCATCGTTTGCAACGACCAGTGTGCCTTTGCCGTGGGCTAACTGACTCGCCGCCACGACGATCGCGTTGTAGAGGTTAAGCGGTCCGTCCGAACTGAGCGCGGAGGGCGGACGCATTGCGCCCACCACGACTACCGGCTTCGTACTTTTGAGCGTCAGATGCAGGAAATAAGCGGTTTCATCGATGGTATCGGTGCCGTGCGTGACGACCACGCCATCCACGTCATCCTGTTTCAGCAGCGATGAAATTCGCTTGCCCAACTGCAGTAGTTGCCCGCTGCCGAAATTCTCCGAGCCGCATTGAAAGAGCTGCTCGGCACTGATGTCGGCAAGCGCTGCCGCGGCGGGCAGATCGGCAAGAATCTGGTCGACGGACAGCACGGAGCAGTCATACGCCGACGTGTTGACCGGCGACGCACCGCGGCCGGCTATCGTCCCGCCTGTGCCAATCAGCACAATCCGCGCTTTCGGCGGGGCAGCAGGGTTGCTTACGCCAGCGCCAGCACCAGCGCCAAGAACAGGGACGCTCATGCGCACTACATCTTCACGACGGTGAGCAGCGTCTGCTTGCCGCTTTTGTAGTCATACAGCGAGATCGCGCCTTGCTTCAAATCCCCGTGTGCATCGAACTGCGTACGACCCAGCACACCGACGAAATTTGCACTCGGCATGGCTGCAAGGATGTCTGGGGCTTTGGTCGACTTGGCGCGCTTCATTGCGTCAACGATGATGTACACCGCGTCGTAGGCGAACGGGGCATTGAGCTGCACGTGCTGGTGAAAGCGTGCTTCGTAGCGTTGCTCGAAAGCGGGACCGTTCGGCATTTTCTCGAGCGGCATGCCGGCGATCGAGCAGACGACGTTGTCTGCAGCGTCACCGGCCAGTTTCGCGAGCGAATCGGCACACAGGCCGTCACCCCCTAGCACGCGTGCCGCAATCGCGAGCTGTTGTGCCTGCTTCGCGAATGGACCGCCCGTGGCGTCCATTCCCCCGTACATGATGATGTCCGGATGCTCGCCCTTGATCTTGGTGAGAATAGAACGGAAGTCGACTGCCTTGTCGTTGGTGGCATCGTGTGAGAGCACGGTCAACCCGTCCGCCTTCGCCTGCTTCTCGAACTCGTTGGCGAGCCCCTGGCCATAGGCCGTCGCGTCGTCGACGATCGCCACCGATTTCGCCCCGAGCGTCTTCCTCGCATAGTCGGCCAGCGCCGGACCCTGCTGCGCGTCGGTTGCGACCACCCGGTAGGCAGTCTTGAATCCTTGCTGCGTATAGACCGGATTGGTCGCCGAAGGGGAGACCTCGACAACACCCGCATCGCTGTAGATCTTCGACGCGGGGATGGTCGTCCCCGAATTCATGTGGCCGACCACGGCGACGACCTGATCGTCGACAAGCCTCTGCGCGACCTGTGTGCCCTGGCGCGGGTCCGATGCGTCGTCTTGTGCATCAAGCTCGAGCGTCACCTTCTGGCCGTTAACCACGAGACCCTTCGCGTTGATCTCCTCCACCGCCAGGCGGGCGCCGTTCTCGGTGTCCTTTCCCCACTCCGCATTTGCGCCCGTCAGCGGCGCGGCATGGCCAATTTTGACAACTTCGTCTGCGAACGCGCTGGCCGAGCCGAGCATGATCAGACTTACTCCAATATGGGCGCATAGCGCGCCGTGAAATCTGGCCGACATGAGACTCTCCTGGTTATGCAGCTTGCTGGACGATGGTGCACTGGCGCTTGCCAGTGATCGATTGGGGGCAGGTGACAGGAGCGACTTTAGAGACGAAAAAATGGCTGGCATTGCACCGACTCGCAAAAAAATAGAAGAAATGCGACATGGCGACCAAGCGGCTTTTTTGGCTTATATACTCGGGTTCATCAACGCCTTGCGGGAACGTCCATGGCACTCGAAAAAACACCGCCCGATGGCCGGGAGCCGGCCCTTGGACGGGATCTGGTGGATCGGCTCGATCGCGCCAGCGTCAAACGCGAGGGCAACGCGTCGCGCTCGGGGGCCGAGCTCAACATCGGATTTCTTCTCTGGCCGAGCTTCCCGCTGCTTTCTCTAGCAGGCTTCTGCGACGCCTTGCGCCATGCAGCCGATCTCGGCGACCAGAGCCGGCCGCTGCGTTGTGCGTGGACGCTGCTCGGTATGGGCGATGAAACCGTGGAAGCGAGCTGCGGTGTGGCCGTGCCGGTGCATGCGGTACAGGGGTCGCCGCGGCAATTCGATTACCTCGTGGTAATCGGTGGCCTTCTGCCGAAACTTGAACAGGTCGACCGGCGCTACTGGGACTATTTGCGCGAGGCCGACGCCGAAGGCGTGCCGTTGATCGGCATGTGCACCGGCAGTTTCGTGCTGGCAAAAGCAGGCTTGATGCAGGACCGTGTGGCTTGCGTCCACGCGTTCCACCTGGAGGACTACAAAACGATGTTCCCGGACTTGCGGGTCATCGCCAATTCAGACTATCTGATCGACGGCAACCGCATTACATGCGCGGGCGGCGTGTCCGTCATCGAGTTGGCCACGCGTTTGATCAGCTTGCATTGCGGCTCGGACAGAGCCTCCAAGGTGATTCATCAAATGACAGTCAGCCGTCACGGCGGCACGTCGTTTGTGGAGCGCCGCAAGGCACTGGGCTATCTGGCAGTCGGTGATTTGCTGGTACGGCACGCTATTGTGCTGATGGAGGAAAACCTGGAGGCGCCCCTCAACGTCACGGTGATCGCAAAGATGACCGGTACGAGCGTCAGGCAACTCGAACGTAATTTCCTGACTGAAATGGGGGTGTCGCCCAAGGAGTTTTACCGGACGATGCGGCTTCGATACGCGCGCTGGCTATTACTCAATACGGAAAAACGCATCACGGTCATTGCTTATGAATGCGGTTTTGCCGACTCGGCGCATTTCATTCGCGGCTTTAAGGAGGTCTACGGCGTGACACCCGGCAGGCTCAGGGTCTCACTGGAAGAACGTCTGTCCTGACGCGCGGTGCGTCCATGGCAAAGGCCACGCGGGAAAACATGTCTACGATATGACAGGCGCTTTACTGACCGGAAAGATCGAAATATTTTCGGAGAACCAGCAATGAAATAAGCTTTTCTCGTCTCGTATCAAGAAACTGCATGGCGTACTGATTGGCGTTTTTGATTATCGCCATGGCCTTGTCGGTATGCTTGACGTAATAACTTATTTTATCTTCCAAATTGGAAAAGTCATCGTCCAGAAGGACATAGTGGTGGTCCGGAATCAATGAGCCTTCCATGAACCAGCTTTCCACCCGTGGCTTGCGCATAAAGCAAACGGAATTTGAAAGCATGATCCATTTCAAGTTGGTTGCAACGTCATTACCCTCCAGACTAATCACAAACTTGTACTTCAACTGGTCTGCAATACTCATATAAGGTCGATGACCGTGTTGACCTTTTCTGCGGTCATCAGTATCGCCAATATCGGCTATGGGTGAGCCGTGATACTTCGCGACGAAATCTTTTCTGTGTTCCTGGTAGCACGCACCTCGAAAAACCGCCATATCGAGTTTGCTTTCGAATGAACGCGTATCTTCAATAAAATTGAAGTGCCTCATTTTGTCCAGCTTCAGTAGAACCGAATTTTCATTGGCTTCAGTGAGTGGCCTGGTTTTAAGCAGCGTCGGCTCGTCTACCGCTTCTTTAATGTCCTTGAAAACATAGTTGAATTTGACGGAGCGCGCGAAGTATCGGGATATTTCTTTGAAATCATAGTAGTAGGCGCTAGGGTTGCCGCGCAATGGCAGTGTGCCGCTGCGGCTCGCCGTTTCGTTCAGGACAAATTGCTGCTCAAGCTTATTATAATAATTGGCGCGTGAGCGAATATAGGTCCACTGCTGCTCGTCCAGATTCCTGAACATGCGGTCATATCTTTTTTCAAAAATCAAGGATGGAAAAAGATCGAAAATAACATTTTTTGCGTAAAATTTTAATTTTCTGGCATGCATAAATCGGGCTCAATCTTTTAATGGGGCGCTAAAATTTCACGAAAAATGATTTGAAGCATTTGCGGGACAGGGCAACCGTCATTCTTCAAAAAACTTATCACCTTTGGGTCACACCTAAATACTCTGCGGCAGGTGCTTTGCCGTGTGAGCGCTACAGAAGTTGCGTTGCAGCGCTCACGTGTAAAAGCGGATTGCCAGACAGTACTACATTGAACGGGCGGAACAGTTGTTGCATGGTGCGGAACACACGGGTAGCGGTAGTGTACCCGTTACCACTTTTGCGGCAATATAGTCAACCGTTTTCGGGTGTTGAGGATCGAGTTCGGGTCGTGGCGACTACGCGTGGTTGTCGGCTCACGGCTCGCGTGGCGCCGCATGGAAGCTAACGTTTGAGGACCTCGGTAAGTGATCAGCCATGCTAATTATGTGCTTCAATCGGAGAGAATCATCAACGACCTTGAGATGGGCCGTCCAAGTCATCACACGTTTCCTCGCAAACGGGAACGGCCCCCAGGAAGAGACCCCGCCTGACTCACACGCCTCCTAATTCGACGTCAGGTTGGCCGCAGTAAATGCAGAACGCAACCAGGTCTCAAACGTCGCCGCTGCTTGCGAGCTGGTTTTATACCCTCTCGATCGCACCAGGTAATAGGACGTCACTTCTATGCTGAACTGAGCGTCATTGAACGGCGCAATAAGCCGGCCGTCGTTCAATTCTTCCGCCGCTAGTAACTCGCTTTCGAGTACGACGCCCAGACCATCGACTGCGGCCTCGATCGCCATGACCGACCGATCGAGCCAGAGTTCGTTGTCCGGCCGGACTTCCTCGCCACAGACCCGCCGGAAGTACTCCGACCACGTCAACCCATTGGACGAGTGGATCAAGGTCGCGCGCAAGAGGTCCTGTGGCGTGTGCAGGGCGAGCGTGGCGGCCAGGGCGGGGCTGCACAACGGGCGCAGTCGCTCTAGCAGCAAGGGCTCGACATCGAGTTTTGAAGTGTTCGGATGCCCGTACGCGATCGCGATATCGAATCGGCTTGTCTCCAGGTCATCGTGATCTGACAGCGTGGACAACCGGATCCTGACCTCCGGATTGGCGCGCAGGAATTCCGGAAGCCTGGGTTGCAGCCACTTGGCGGCGAAACTTGGACCCGATGCGACTACCAGATAGCCACGCTGCGACTGCGGCGCGACCAGGTTGGTGGCTTCGGCGATCACGCCGAACGCGCGTTCAAGCTCGCGGGCGTAAGTGCGCCCCGCGGCCGTTAACGCGGCTCGCCCCGGATGCCGTTGAAACAACGGCACGCCGAGGAAATCCTCGAGTTGCTGGATGTGATGACTGACCGCCGACGGTGTGACAGCAAGCTCTTCCGCGCCAAGCGCGAAGCTTCCCCGTCGTGCCGCGGCTTCGAACGCAAGGAGTGCCTTGAGCGGCGGCAAGCGTGATTTCGTGGTGCTTCTACTTGATGAGCTCATTTGACGGGGTGCTGAGTTATATGCGTTGGCGCTGACATTTTCGCCTACCTATGATCTTTTCTGACGGCCGCCAACCAAAGCAAGCGGTATGCCAAATAGTGCACGTCAACGAGCATGGCGCGGTGGCGGCCGTTCGATGATGTCACGCAACCCACGTTATGCGGCTAGAGACCAGAGCAGCCGCATGACGAGCCAACGGAGTGAACGATGAAAGAAGGACTTCTGCAAGCATCCAGGGACTTTTTGGTCAGATACGGCGGCGACGCTTTCCCGAACCTGTTCACGTCTGCCAAGGGCACTATCGTAAAGGATAGCAACGGACGCGAGTACCTGGACTTCACCTCAGGGCAGATGTGCGCCACGATCGGGCACAACCATCCTGCGATTGTCGAAGCCGTTCACCGGGCGGGCGAGAAGGCGTTCCACATGTTCAGCGGCATGATCCCCGAGGTCGTGGCCGAACTCGGGCAGACACTTGCACGCGACTGGTTGCCCGGCGACATCAAGAAGACGATCTTCATCAATACCGGTTCCGAGGCCACCGAGGTCGCGTTGCGCATGGCCAAGATGTACACCGACGGCTATGAGGTCCTGGCGCTGGGTGGCTCTTGGCACGGCATCACGGGCGGCGCGAGTACGGTGTCCTTCGCGAGCGACCGCAAGGGGTATGGCGTCCCCGCACCCGGCGTGTTCCTGATTCCCGAGCCTAATTCGTATCGCCCGTACATCCAGGCGGCGACGCCGGAAGAAGCGGCGCTGGCAAACCTGAACCTGGCGTTGAAGATGTTCGACATGCAGTCGAGCGGGCGCGGGGCGGCGATCATTGTCGAGCCCGTCATCAGCGCAGGGGGCGTCCTGGTGCCGCCGAAGTCGTTCATGCAGGCACTCAGAAAGGCGGCGGACGACCGGGGCATGCTGCTCATTTTCGATGAAGCGCAAACTGCGTTTGGACGGATCGGAACGCGTACCGGATCCGAATTCTTCGGTGTCGTCCCCGACATCATGACCATGTCAAAAACGCTCGGTGGCGGCTTACCGCTTGCCGCGGTATCGACGACCGCAAAGATCGAAGAAGTCCTCCACCAGAAGCACTTCACGTTTTACACCAGTCACGTTTCGGACCCGCTCACAGCGGAAGTTGGACTGGCAGTGTTGAAGGTGATCAAGGAAGAAAACCTCATTGCGCGCGCTAATGAAATGGGGGGCTACCTGCGCCGACGCTTCGAAGAATTGCAGCAGCGCTATGAGGTGATCGGCGACATCCGTGGCGCGGGCCTCCTGCTTGGCGTTGAACTGGTGACCGACCGGGCATCGCGCACTCCGGCTCACGAGCTCGGCGCAATGACGACCCGGAAATGCTTTGAAAACGGTCTGAGCATGAACATTCGCCGTCGTCCGGAACGCGGCTCCGTGTGGCGCATTGCGCCTCCGCTGACGGTTTCAACGGACGAGATCGATCGCGCGGTGGATATCCTCGACAAGGCATTGCGCGACAGTCTCGACGAAACAGCCGTTGCGAAAGCCGCCTGACATCGGGCTTGAGTACGGGCTTGAGTACGGGTATGGGTACGGAACGGATTTTTTTAACATTGAGGAAACCATGAAGCACATTGCGGCGAGACATTGGCTGTTCATTGCGGCCATTAGTGGGTTTGGACTTACTGCTCCCGCAGCGCACGCGGAAAGTTCAACGCTGGAAAAAATCCGTTCCTCCAATACGCTAACGCTTGGCTATCGCGAGTCATCGATTCCATTTTCTTTTCTTGGCGCCGAGCAAAAACCGGTCGGCTTCTCGCTCGACCTGTGCGCGGCAATCGCGGAAAAAGTTAAGGCGGATCTGAAGTTGCCGAAGCTGAACGTGGCTTATCTGGCGGTTAGCGCAGCTAACCGAATACCGCTCCTGCAAAACGGCACGATCGACATTGAATGCGGCAGCACGACCAACACAGCCGAACGCCAGCAGCAGGTCGGATTTTCGGTCGCCACCTTCGCGGGCGGGCCGACCTGGCTTACCACGGCATCGTCGGGAATTACCGATGTGAAAGGGCTTCAAGGCAAGACCGTCGTACTGACGCAGGGGTCGCTTAACCTGGGTCTTGCCATGAAGATCAATAGCGATCTCAAGCTCAATATGACGATCCTTCAATCGAAGGAACAAGCCGAGTCGCTCTTATTGCTGCGCACAGGACGCGCGTCGGCATGGTTCGAAGACAACATTCTGGAAGCCGGTCTTGTAGCCGGATCGCCTGACCCCAAGACATTCCGCTATCTGCCGGATGCAAGCGCCCAGGTCTATTACTACGGCCTGATGATTCCGAAGAATGATCCGGGATTCAAGTCGCTGGTAGACGGTGCTCTAAGTGCGCAAATGGCGTCCGGGGAATTCGCAAAGACTTATGCCAAGTGGTTCACGCAACCTATTCCACCCCACGGACAGAACCTTTCGCTGCCGATGAACGAAGCGCTCAAGGCACGAGTGGCAGCGCCTAGCGACGCTCTTACGCAGTAGTACTTTCGCGGTCTGTTTATGGAGCGTCCCCGGGTACCGGCCGATTGAAAATCGGTACGTGCTGGTTGGATCGCTACGATCAAACAAGGACATCGCCGATGTCGTCGTCTTGACGATGCGGCGCCCTTTCACGCGCGCCTTTTCAGTGAACGAAAAACAATGCAAGTTCTCTTTGACCAGACAGCGGAAGGCGGCACCTACCTGAGTTGGCTGATGTCCGGCTTATGCTGGACGTTGCTCCTATGGTTTGTTTCCGGCGTATTCGCGTTCGCAATCGGTATAAGCGTGGGTGCAGCGAGAACGGTCCGCTATCTGCCATTGCGAATTGCCGCGCGGATTTATGTTCAAGTGTTCCGCAATGTCCCGCTGCTCGTGCAAGTATTCCTTTGGTACTTCGTCCTGCCGGAGGTGATCCCCACCGCATGGGGAAACTCAATCAAGCAGATCGCGCCACCGTGGGCCAGCTTTTATCCGGCTGTAGCAGGGCTTAGCCTGTACACGGCATCGCGTATTGCAGAGCAAGTTCGTGCCGGTATCAATGCGCTCTCCGATGGCCAGAAAAAAGCGGCCGACGCGCTCGGCCTGTCCACCTTCCAAACCTACCTGCTGATCTTGTTGCCGCAGTCCCTTCGCATCACCATTCCGACGCTAACCAGCGAAGCACTTGGCCTCCTTAAAAATACGTCGGTGGCGTTGACGATCGGTTTGCTTGAGATCACCGCCCGAGCGGAACAGATCAACGAATTCACGTTCAGGACGTTCGACGCCTTCGCGAGTGCAACGGTTCTGTACCTGTTGATCGCACTCGTGTTGCACCAAGTCGCATTCCAGGCGGAGCGGATGCTCCGCATTCCTGGTGTGAGCCAAAACAACGCGGTTAGAAAGTAGGGGGCGTCATGTCTTTCGATTTCGCGGCTGTGGTCAACGCCACCCCGTACCTGCTGCAGGGACTTTTGTTCTCGGTCGAACTGACGCTGGCGGCCATGATTGGTGGAATGCTGTTAGGGACGTTCATGGCAATCATCAGGCACATGGATGTGCCCGTTGCGGCCGGGGCTATTCGCGCCTACGTCACCCTGATGCGTTCCATTCCCCTGATCCTCGTGCTCTTCTGGTTCTTCTTCCTGGTTCCGCTGCTATTGGGTCACTTGACGCCAGCGGGCCGTTCGATTCCGCTCGGCCCGAAATTCACCGCTTGCATCACCTTCACCCTTTTTGAATCCGCCTACTACGCGGAGATAGTGCGTGCCGGGCTCAAGGCCATCGACAAAGGGCAATATGAAGGTGCGAAGGCGCTGGGTCTTTCCAGCTTGACCATGTATTGGCGCGTTGTCGTGCCCCAGGTCTTGCGGGTCACTGCGCCAATCATCGTGTCGCAGACAATCATCCTGTTTCAGGACACCGCGCTGGTGTACGTACTGTCACTCACTGACTTCTTTGGTGCGGCAGCAAAGATCGCTCAACGCGATTCGAAACTGGTGGAATTCTATTCGACGGTCGCGGTCGTCTATCTGATCATTTGCTCGATGGGGTCTGAGCTGTCCGAGCGTTTCCGGAAGAAACAAGGGTACCGCTCACCGAGCGGCAGGCTCGAACGCGCCAAGCGCATGTTCGGCCTTGCCCGTCCCTAAACAATCGTTACCTTCAAGGTCTGATCATGGATGACGCGTTTTCGGCTCGCAATGAAATCCTTCGAATAGAAGGGCTCGAGAAAAACTATGGAGCGCTTCCCGTTCTGAAGGGCATCGACCTTCGTGTCAATAAAGGAGAACGAATCGTTATATGCGGCCCATCGGGTTCGGGAAAATCGACGCTGATCAGGTGTATCAACGGGTTGGAAACATTCAAGTCCGGAACTGTCTGTGTCACCGATGTACGTAGCGGCGACCATCTGACGCTGCTCAAGGATATTCGTCGCGAAGTAGGGATGGTCTTTCAGAGTTTCAACCTGTTCCCGCATTTGTCGGTACTTGAAAACTGCATGCTGGCGCCCATCAAAGTGCGCGGTGTCAAGAGGGCTGAGGCGAGAGAAAGAGCACTCTATTTTCTGCAAAAAGTCCGCGTGCTGGATCAGGCCCACAAGTACCCCGGGCAGTTATCCGGAGGCCAACAGCAACGGGTCGCCATAGCGCGTGCGCTGTGCATGCAGCCGTCCGTCATGCTCTTCGATGAACCAACTTCTGCTCTGGACCCCGAAGTCGTGCAGGAGGTCTTGGCTACCATGGTCGGCCTCGCAAAGGAAGGCATGACGATGCTTTGCGTCACGCACGAAATGGGGTTCGCGCGAGAAGTCGCTGACCGCGTCATCTTGATCGATGGAGGGAGGATTGTTGAAGAGGCCGCGCCCGACCAGTTTTTCGACGCACCTCAACATGAACGCACGCGGGCGTTCCTTGGGCGTGTGCTTCGTGGACATCCTGAAGTTGCATGAGGATGGGCTGCGTGACGTCGTGCGGAGCGACGCCGCATCTTGATACCACTTAGCCCGCAGAATAAGGCTCGATCAAGTCGGCGAAGCGATCGGCGAGTGTCTTTCTTGCCCGTGCAGGCCATATCGCGCTGAGTTCGAAGCGCGGCAGCGTGGCGCCATCGACTATCTCGCACAGTCTCACTGCGCTAAATTGCAACGACCGAACCGAATGCGGCAGTAGCGACACGCCGCATCCCGCAGCCCCTGCGGAAACCAGACCAGCCCGTGCGGCGCGAGTTGGCGCAACGACACCTTCGCACCCGCCGCCAGCGGAAACGTCTCCGGCAACACGGCGATCAAGGGTTCGCGCGCGATCAATTTTTCGCGCATCTTGCCCGCGACCGCCACCGGCGTATGCAGCTAGCCGATATCGATTTCACCTTTCTCCAACGCGCTGGCCTGCTCGGCATTGCTCATCGCACGCGGCAGCACCTCGAACATCCTTGATGGGCAGAGGGGGGTTTTTCTCAAGCGATGCGGCTGCCGGCTGCGCTGTAGAATCTCGTTTTTTATTCGGCCTGATACAACGTCATGCACGACACCGATCCAGCTCAGTCAGAACGTCTTTTCTCCTATGGCACGTTGCAGCTCGAGCCGGTTCAGCTAGCGACGTTTGGGCGCAAGCTTGCCGGCCTCGCGGACGAAATGCCGGGGTACGCCCTCGACATGCTGAAAATCGAAGATCCCGCCGTTGTTGCGACAAGCGGAAAAACACACCATCCCGTTGTCACCTACAGCGGCCAGGCGAGCGACAAGGTCAGCGGTACGGTCTTCGCCATCACGGCTGAAGAGCTCCAGCATGCGGACGATTACGAAGTGGCCGCTTATCGGCGCGACCGGGTCGTGCTTGCATCCGGTATGGCAGCGTGGGTCTACGTTGATGCAAGGTCAGCCAAGCCGGCTCCTGTCTGAGTTTCCCCTGTGGCTATATCAGCTAAAACTCAACTGACCGAAGTCGAGGGATACGAGAAGCGGCTCAGGCACCTTCTGCATGTTTTCGTCATAGGCATAGATGCGCCGCTTGGTCGGCATCTTGATACCCTGGAAATCGACGTAATCGCTGACATAGTTAGCGCCGGTTGCGCCACCCAGAATGTCGACGGTGTAGTCGTGGCGCCGCATCAACCCATCCGGGCCGAAATGGGTGATCTGCGTCCGGGTGTGGCTATGAATATCAGTGGGGAACGTCACCTTGAGTCGGCGCCATTCTTCGCCATTCTCATGCCACGGCTCGATCTCTTCGCTCTCGAACCCGGAATACGTATAGAGGAAGGGCGACGTCAGATAGGTCCATAACGCCTCGCTCGCGAAGTAGGTGACGTGGAACTTGTCCCACGGCGTTTCCTGGACGTGACCGGCGTAGGCAGCCTCAGGGTCGGCGCGGCTTTCGAGCACCGTGCCGTCCAGCTTTTCTATCGACACCCGGCCTGGAACAAACACGCTGCGCTGACCGTCTGCCAAGAAAGGCGTGATCGTCAGCAGCTGCTGATGCGTGTCGATCTCGAAGACTTTGTCATTGAGCAGACCGGGCTGCTGCTTTAAATGCCAGATCGCGCCGTCGACCGAGAGCTCGGCCTTGAGTTGGCTAAACGCGTTCCAACGATCCAGACCACCGTGGGCGTCGATGGCAAAGGCGAGCAGGTCGTTCATGGTCAATCTCCGAGTGAAAAGAAACGACGCGTAAGACGGGGTGGGCTCGCGTTGTCGATGGACACAGGTTAAAGCGGTGATTCTCTAGCCGGTAGCCGGTCATTTTCGCTATGACTTATGTGGTTTACACATGGGTTCGAGAGAACAGATTTATATGCCTCGCGCCCAGTAGTTTCGATAGGTCTGCGAGTGCGAAGAGACCGATAGCCGATGATTTCGGTTATCTTTTATGTCTTAGGCACATTAATTACCTTGCTTCCCAAGGTCGCGCCGGCGCAGCTATCTCATTCCACGGGAATTTGATGAAAGACATATTCGCGCTCAAGCTCTACACCCGCGTCGCCCGGCTTGGCAGCTTCTCGGCCGCCGCCCGCGAATGCGGACTTTCGCAATCACAGGCCTCGCGCATCATTGCCGAGCTCGAAGCAGGACTCGGCGCCCGGTTGCTTTCGCGCACCACGCGCGCGGTCGTGCCGACGGAAGCGGGGTCTGAATTCCTCGCCCGAATGGAGCCCATTCTGATCGCTCTCGACGAAGCGGAACATAGCGTTCGCGAAGGGGGCGAACTGCGCGGGTCGCTGCGAATGAGCATGCCGACCAGCGTGGCAATTCGCGAAGTCATTCCGCGCCTTTCGACGTTTACCGCCAGGCATCCTCATCTGCAAATCCATCTTTTGCTTGAGGATCGCAGGCAGGATCTGGTTCGCGATGCGGTCGATGTCGCGATCCGTCTCGGCTCGCTGGCAGATTCGGGCGCAACAGCGAAACTTATTGCAACGATCCCTCGCCTGATCCTAGCGGCGCCGAGCTATCTTGAGCGCGCGGGTATACCGGTCACACCCGACGATCTCGCGGCGCACCGCATAGTAGGCGGCCCCGCGGCATCCGTGCCTTCCGCGTGGAAGTTCGAGCGCAATGGCGAGATCGTGGTGGCGGAGATTCCGCCGCATTTCACGACGAACGAGAACGAAGGCGCCGTTGCTGCCGCGGTGGCCGGCTTTGGCATTACATCGACGACTGGATGGGCCTGCCGCCGTGAACTCGAAGACGGGTCTCTCGTCGCGCTGCTCACTGACTGGAAAACCGCTGATGTTCCCGTGCACGCCTATTTTCCGCTGGGCCGCGCTACACGCGCGGCGGGTCGCGCGGTGATCGAGCACTTGATCGCAGATCTCCGCGTGACGGAGGATGCCTCGCACTCCACATCGTGATGGACGGAACGAGCTGAACTTGAACACAAGATCGCGATGGCATTCGAGGCCACGGTGCTCGCTTGTACATTCGCCTGAACCATGTCAATCTATTTCCCATTCGCCGCACCACCGCGAGCCGTGTCACGCGAGCCGTTCGTCCCAGGGCCAATACAAGAAGAAAAAAGCGCTGTCGGACGTGGTCGCCCTTTCATTAAGGTGCTTCATTAATAGACGGAGTCAGCCATGTCTATTGTTGCCATTGATGGTGTTCGTTGGACCAATGATCGCGTTACCCACGTACGCTGGGGCAGCATCGACGAATTGACGGCCAATTGGACGTCGGTACCCAAAGTCGTGGACGTGGACCGCGTGGTGAAAGTCCTGGAGAAAGGAGAGCTGGTGCGCACGGTGTTCAAGCTCGGGGGGCGAAGCTATCTGGGTCCTCAGGTTAGCTCTATCCCTTACGCTAACGGGCACATTGGTATTGAAACCTCTTTCGAAGAGGGTCGGATTGAAAAAACGTTGGAAGATCTGCCAACTGTTTAATCGATTCGATTGACTTCGTTCCACACTTCCGCAGCGCGGGAGCGAGCTTGACCAAGGCTGCCCATTGCAGTCATCCGTCGAGGAATGCTTGCTCCAGTTCGTCTGAATAAACCTCCGCAAGCAGCGCGCGCAGCTTCGACGCCCTGGCTGCGCCATAGGCGTTTTCAAAGCGAATTTGCGCTTCATTCCAAAGCGCTTTGGACTCGGCAAGTTTCTTTTTTCCTGCCGGAGTCAGAGCAACGCGGCGCCCGCGTTTATCGGTTTCATCGGGAAGTGATTCGATAAAACCGTCGCGTTCAAGCGGCTTGAGATTGTGCGAAAGTGCGGAGCGATCAAGCACCATGTCTTTGGCAAGATCGCTCATGTTCGGCGTGCCGGCGCGATCGATATGCGCCAGTGTTGAGTGTTGCGACAGCTTGAGGCCGCAGGGTGCAAGCACGCTATCGTAAAGTTGCGAAAGCCTGCGCGTAGCCTTGCGCAATGCGGCGCCGTTGCATAACGAAACTGCGGCAGACGAGTGCTGTTTAATCGAGGTGTTCATGGCTCACTTGCATTGACTGTTTTGAAGGGTGACATGCAATCTTAGTCTATTGATACATCCAGCCGCATGGCGGACGACCGATCCTGATGAGGCGCCGTTTCCTCCGCGCTGATCAGCAGCCAACACAACGCGCTCGCTACGAATGCAACAGCAGAAGCCGCGAACAGCACACCCTCATAGCCGTATCCGAGACTGGCTCGTGCGATTGATCCAAGTCCCTGATGCGATGAAATCAGCGATGCCGCCGAAACCAGGTTTCCATTCGCGATAGAGCGCGTAATCTCCAGCTTGTCGTGGCCGCCAAGCGCCGGCAACGCTCTCTCAATGCTCGTCTGGATTCGATAAAACAACAATGCGCCGAGCGCCGCGAACCCCACCACAATGCCGCTGAACCGCATGGTCCCCGACACACCTGACGCCATGCCCGCCCGTTCGACAGGGATCACCGTCATGCTGACCTTGGCGATCTGGCCGTTGAGAATTCCGGCGCCCGTGGAGGCGACCAGCATGGGAAGGAAGATCGCACTAAAGCTGAACGCCTGGATCTGCAGCGCGGTTCCGAACAAGCCGGCCGCGACCAGCAACAAGCCGCAAACGAGCAGCATGCGTCCCGACATCCGGTGATCGAGATACACGGACACAATACGCGGCACCCCGAATAACGGCACGGCGAGCGGCAGCATCAGCAGGCCAGCATTGAGCGGAGAATAGCCGAGCGCACTTTGGAAAAAGAAGGGCAGATAGGTCAGCATGGTCAGGAACGCTACCGCGTACGACACGCCGGCGAGACTCGCGCCGAGATAGGTCCGCTTGATGAAATAGCCAAGCTCGACCATGGGTCGCGCCTGCTTAAGCTCCACGATCACGAACGCAATAAGGAAAATGACTGAGCCCACCAGTCGCGCCCTGACGGCCGTGCTTAGCCACCCTTCGCGATTGCCAGAAATCAGCGCCCAGGTCAGCAGCCCGAGGAATGCGCTGAACGTCACCACACCCCAAATGTCGATGGCGATTGCATGCGGATCTTTTGATTCATCGACTACAAAATACGTCAGCGCAATCATGATTGCGCCAACGGGCAGGTTGACATAGAAAGCCCACTGCCAGCCTAGCGACTGCGTGATCAATCCGCCTACGACGGGCCCGAGCATGATGGCTACGCCAATTACCGAGCCCCAGAATGCAAACGCCTTGGCGCGTTCTTTTCCTTGAAATCCATGCGCGAGGACTGCGAGTGCCGCGCTGAGTTGCAACGCCGCGCCAACCCCTTGCAGTGCGCGTGCGGCGTTCAACACAACCGTTGATGTAGCGGCGCCGCAGATGAAAGACGCAGTGGTGAAGACGAACAAGCCAATGATCAACAGGCGCTTTCTGCCGAAGCGGTCGGCGAGCGCACCAGCGGGCATGACCAGCGTTGCAAACGCCAGGGTGTAAGCCGAGATCACCCACTCAATGGCGACGAAATCCGCATGGAGAGAACGCGCAATTGACGAGAGCGACACCGCGACAATATTGGCGTCCAGGTTGATCATGAATGACGGTACCGACACGCATAACAACAAGAGAAATCTTTTCTGCATATCTTTGCCTTGAGGGGATAACGGCAGCCGGGCTGGGGCGCATCGATAAGTTGCAGGTACATCTAATATGGTGGCATATGCCAATATATTATCCCGTACTGCAATTTAGGCAAGCGAATTCTGCTGCCTGGCTATGCGAGAGGGGACCGCGTGTTGGCGGCAATGCGTGACGCACGAGCGTTCGTGCGTTTGTGTTCAGGAGGGGTGCGGAGGCGTTGGGGCAGTCTTCAAGCTGGAGTAGTCCAGAGGCTCTAAAGGGCGAGCTTGTAGCCTTCGTGGCTGGCCTTGAAGCCGAGCTTTTCATAGAAGCGGTGGGCGTCGGTACGGCTCTTGTCGGTGGTGAGTTGCACAAGATTGCATCCTCGCGACCTGCATTCGGAGATCGCCCATTCGAACATCTTCTGGCCCAACCCGGAATCCCGCCGATGCGCGGCAATTCGAACCGCTTCGATTTGTCCCCTCCACGATCCCATGCGTGCAATGCCCGGGATAAACGAAATTTGCAACGTGCCGATTATCTCGTCGCCATCGGCAATCACCACGAGTCGCTGGTTCGCATCCGCGTCTAAAGCCTGGAACGCGTCGACATATCGGCGGTCTAGCGGTGTGCCGATAATTTCCCTCTGGCTCCCGAGTTCGTCGTCGGCTAATAACGCGACGATTGCAGGGACATCGGCTAACAGAGCGGTCCGGAAAACGATGTGTTCCACGTTAGGTCCTCGTAAGGTAAGGAGTTGAAGGATACGAACCCGGTGCGCTGCGATCGACGAAACGCAACGTTCGACGGGCCATGTCAGTCCTCGTCACGCAGAAGCGTGCGCAGCATGCGTTCGGGGTTGGCCAGGAACGCCCGCATGACCTGGAAGTGTTCTGTCTCTTCGTAGCTGACGCGCTTTACACCTTCCGTAGTGAACTCATAGATCCACGCGTCCGGATACGCCATCAGAATAGGCGAGTGCGTTGCAATGATGAACTGGGATTCATCGCGGGCGAGGTCATGCAATCTGGCAAGTGCAGTGAGTTGCCGTTGCGGAGACAACGCGGCTTCCGGCTCGTCGAGGAGGTAGAGACCTTTGCCGCCGAAGCGGTTCATCAGCAGCGCCAGGAACGACTCGCCGTGCGAGCGCTCGTGCAGGGAATTCCCGCCGTAGGAGTTGATGACGGGAGGCCCGAACGAGGGTTCCGCATCGAGCTTCTCGATCTCTGTGGCCACGTTGAAAAAGCTCTCTGCGCGCAGAAAGAACCCGTCCTTCGGCCGCCTCACGCCTTTTGCAATGCGCAGGTATTCGTCAAGCACCGAGTGCGACGCTCGAGTACCAAAGTTAAAGTTCTTCGTTCCGCCTTCGGGGTTGAATCCCATCGAGACAGCGATGGCCTCCAGAAGCGTCGATTTTCCGGAGCCGTTTTCGCCGACGAAGAAAGTCATCTTCGGATGCAGTTCAAGCGTTTCCAGCGACCGGACTGCCGGCAGCGAGAACGGATAACGATCGAATGACTCGATCTTGTCGCGCTGCAAGCTGATGCGGCTGATGTACTGGGTGGAAATCATGAAGATCAGAAAGTAAGCGTTACGCTGTCACGAAGGCCGCAAGGGACGCGACATTTTGGAATGCATTGCATGGATACCGCAGAAAGCCGCATCCGCCGCCGCCTTGATGAAGCGTTATCTTAACCCGGTAGGGAAAACGCGTAATGAAGCGAGCGAGTACCTACCTGACGCTCCTCATTTACAATGCTCGAAATTTTTCGTGCCACCGACCGCAATCCCGGCGTCCCCACAAGCGAGGTCTTCATGATCGTCAAACCACGCGTGCGCGGTTTCATCTGCGTGACTACTCATCCCGTCGGCTGCGAAGCCAACGTCGAAAAACAAATCGACTATGTGGCGGCACAGGGCCCCATTACCCGGGGACCCCGGAAAGTCCTGGTGATCGGTGCGTCGACGGGATACGGCCTTGCCGCCCGGATCACGGCGGCATTTGGTTGCGGCGCCGAGACCCTCGGCGTTTTCTTCGAACGTCCGGGGGAAGAAACCAAGCCCGGTTCGCCCGGCTGGTACAACACTGCAGCGTTCGCTAAATTCGTGGCGGCGAAGGGCCTGTATGCAAAGAGCATCAACGGCGACGCTTTCTCCGACGAGATCAAGCAGAAGACAATCGATGTCATCAAGCGAGATCTTGGGCAGGTTGATCTGGTCGTGTATAGCCTCGCGTCACCGCGGCGGACGCACCCGAAGACCGGAGAGGTGTTCAGCTCGACGCTGAAACCTGTCGGTAAATCCATCACGCTGCGAGGCCTCGATACCGACAAGGAAGTTGTCAAGGAAAGCAGCCTGGAACCGGCGACGCAAAGCGAGATCGACAACACCGTGGCCGTGATGGGCGGTGAAGACTGGCAGATGTGGATTGATGCACTGGGTGCAGCCGGCGTTCTGGCCGAGGGAGCGAAGACCACCGCGTTTACGTACCTCGGCGAGAAGATCACTCATGACATCTATTGGAACGGCTCAATAGGTGCTGCCAAGAAAGACCTGGATCAAAAGGTCCTTGCGATTCGCGGCAGCCTGTCCGGTCACGGCGGCGACGCGCGCGTCTCTGTGTTGAAGGCGGTTGTCACGCAGGCAAGCTCGGCCATCCCCATGATGCCGTTGTACTTGTCCTTGCTGTTCAAGGTGATGAAAGAAGAGGGGACGCACGAGGGTTGCATCGAACAGGTCTATGGCCTGTACAAAGACAGCTTGTACGGCGATTTACCGTGCATGGATCAAGAGGGCCGATTGCGCGCGGACTACAAGGAGCTTAGCCCGGCAGTCCAGGCTCGCGTACAGCAACTCTGGGATCAGGTCACTAGCGACAACCTTTACGAACTCACCGATTTCGCCGGCTATAAGAGCGAATTTCTGCGGCTGTTCGGGTTCGAGGTCGACGGGGTCGACTATGAAGCCGATGTCAATCTCAAGGTGGATATTCCTGGCATCGTCCAGGATTAGGTCGGCGCGCCAAAGCCGCATGAGGACGTCGCCACCGCGCCAAGCGGCGGCGATGTCTTCAGAGCACTCGCGTCACCCCTCCACGCGCCAGCCGAGTCCCAGGCTCTTCTGCAAGGAGACAAAATCCTTCAGCAATTCAGCTTGACCAGAGACCACATTCTGCTGCGCGCTGAACTGCGTGCGTTGGGTATCGAGCAAATCGATCAGGCTTGATGTCCCCGCGGTATAGCGCTGACGCATCAGCGTAGCCGAGCGGTCCGCCGACGCCTGCACTTGCTGCAGCGTTGCCAGATGTTCGCGCTGATGTCCATAACGCGACAACGAAGTATTCGCGTCCTGCAACGCGGCGAGCACCGTATGCGTGTATTTCGCATCGGCCTCGTCGCGCGACGCTTCGGCGCTGTGAACGCTCGACAGCGTGCGGCCGAAGTCCAGCACGTTCCACTGCAGATAAGGCGCACCGATCCAGCTGAAATTGTTCTTGCGGACAAGGTGACCGGGATCGGCAGCGGTATAGCCTATGTCGCCGAACAACGTGACCTTCGGGAAGAAGTCAGCCTTGTGCTCACCGATCTGGGCGTTGCTGGAAGCAAGGCGTCGTTCCGCCGCACGAATATCGGGTCGTTGCTGCAGCATTGAAGCCGGGTTGCCGATAGCCACGGATGCCGGCAAAGCCGGCAGCGGCCGCTGCGCAGATAACTCGTGATCGAGTGCGCCCGGAGCCTGGCCGGTCAACATGGCGAGCTGATCGAGCGACTCGGCGACTTGCTCGTCCAGCGGCGTCAACGTCGAACGGGTGTTCTCCACCTGCGTGGTCAGGCGCTCGACATCGACATCGGCCGCCGTGCCGTGCGCGCGGCGCTGCTGCGTCAACGTAAGCATCTGCTGTTCGATTTCTGCGGAGCGTTGTGCAAGTGTCAGGCGCTGCTGCTCGTCACGCAGGTCGACATAGGCTTGCGCGACTTCCGCGGCAAGCGACACTTGCGTGTCGGCGAGGTCGGCGTCCACCGCATCCGCTTCCGCCGTCGCGGCTTCCACCGCACGTCGCGTGCCGCCGAACAGATCGATCTCCCACGATGCATCGAAGCCCGCCGTATAGAGCTGCAGCGGTCCTCCTCCGGACGAAGATGAGCTACCCGAACTGCCTGAGCTGCCCTGCGACGATGTCAGCGAGCTCAGGTTGGGCTCGCGCATGCGTAATGCAGCAGCGTCGAACGAGGCGGTCGGCATGCCGTTCGCTTTCTGGTGTTGCAACTGCGCGCGGGCTTCGCGCAAGCGCGCTTGCGCCGCATGAACGTCCGGGTTGTGGGCGAGCGCGGCGTCGATCAGCGCGTTCAATTGGGGGTCGTCGAGCGACACCCACCATTGACTCGGCGCACGGGTCGAGACCATGCCGGCCGCAGGTGCACGCACGAAGTTGGAGGCGTGCGCCGCTTCAGGCGCGACCGGCGGCGCGCCGGCATAGTCGGGGCCGACGGTGCAGGCCGAGAGGGCGCAGACGGACGCCAGCAGTGTAAGAAGCAGAGGGGCAGTAGGGCGAGGGAACATCGTGGATAGTGTCTTTGCCGTCAATGGCCGGCGGACGTCGAAACGGGGCCGCGCGGAGTCTTCAGGAGGAGCGCGAGCGGCACGCAGGCAAGCAGCGCGAGACCGAGCAGATAGAACGTTTCAGAGTACGTGATGACGGTAGCCTGCATATGAATCTGCGCCGCGATCTGGCCGAGTGCGCGCATTTTGGCGTAGGCCATGTCGCCGGTTTGCGCGAACCAGCTTGCGGCGCTCGACGTCAAGCGCTCCTGGCCCACCAGCGAGTTGGCCGTCAGCGATTCGCGGATCATCGCGGTATGGAAAGTAGTACGCCGGTCGATCACGGTCCCAATGATCGCGAGCCCAACCGAGCCGCCAAGATTGCGGGCCATATTGTAGAGACCGGCCGCATCGCCTGAATCTTCGCGCGAAACCGCTGCCATTGATGCCTGGTTCAGCGGCATCAGCGCGAGGATTTGCGCAAAGCCGCGTATCAGCTGGGACCAGAAGAAGTCGTGGCCGACACTCTGCGCGGTCAGGTCGATATCGAGCATGCAGCTCAACGCAAACAACAACAGTCCGGCGATCACCAGCATGCGAAAGTCGAGCTTGCCGAGAATGCGCGGCAGGATCGGCATGATCAGGAAGGCCGGCACGCCCGATATCAGCATGATGGCGCCCGATTGCTGCGCGTTATATCCGGACACTATGCCGAGGAACTGCGGCAGCAGATACGACACGCCGTACAACCCCGCGCCGACCGCAAACACAATGACAATAACGCTCGCATAACGCGGATTACGCATCAGGTTCAGACGCATGATCGGCCGCGTCGCGGTGAGTTGCGAAAGGGCGATCAGCACCATGCCGGCCAGCGACACGCAGGTCAGCGCGATGATCATGCTGGACTCGAACCAGCGTTCGCGCTGACCTTCTTCGAGCACCACGGTCAACGAGCTCAGGCCGATCGTGAGGCCAATAATGCCGACCCAGTCCGCCTTGAAAAACGTGCTCCACTGCGGCCGGTCCGACGGCAGTCCGACGATCAGCAAGGTAATCAGCGCAATACATACAGGCAGGTTGATAAAGAAGCACCAGCTCCAGCTGATGTTCTCCGCCAGCCACCCGCCGAGCACCGGTCCCAGCAGCGGACCGAGCAACACTATCAAGCCGAACATCGTCATGCCGACGGGCATCTGTGAGCGCGGTAAGCGGGTGCGGATGATGGTCTGCGCCGTCGGGATCATCGCGCCGCCCGCGAAGCCCTGGCCAATGCGTCCGGCGATCATCATGGGCAAGCTGTGCGACCATCCGCACATCATGGAAAACGCGATGAACAGCGTGGCATTCGCGAGCAGGAAGTTACGCAAGCCGAACACGCGCGTGAGCCATGCGGCAAGCGGGATCATCACGATCTCGGACATCAGGTAGCCGGTCGAGATCCACGTACCCTCGGTGCCGGTTGCGCCAATCTCGCCCTGGATTTGCGGCAAGGCCGAGTTGGTGATCGAGATATCCAGCGTGGCCATCAGCGCGCCCAGCGAGCCGGCCGCCACCGCGAGCCAATCCGCCGCGCTCGCGCGTTCCGCTTCCGGTGCAGGCGCCGCAGGTGGCGACGCCGTTGCCGTGGTTACATCAGCCATGGTCGTTCTCGGCTTTGATGCGCTTGTCACCCTCGCGGGAGGAGCGGGTGTCGACATCGGCGGTTACTGACAGGCCGGGCAGCAGCACGCTGCGTGTCTCCGGCCCTGTCTCAATGCGAATGCGCACGGGAATCCGCTGGACGATCTTGGTGAAATTGCCGGTGGCGTTTTCCGGCGGCAGCAGCGCGAACTGGGCACCGGTACCGGGAGCGAAGCTGTCCACCACGCCGTGCAGGTCAGTGCCTGGTAGCGCATCCACATGCAGGATCACGGGTTGACCGACGCGCATGTGGCCGACCTGTGTTTCCTTGAAGTTGGCCGTCAGATAGGTGCTTTGCACCGGAACCACGGACAGCATCCGCGTGCCCGGCTGTACGTACTGACCGACGCGAACCGAGCGGTCGCCGACCTTGCCAGCCAGTACGCTGCGCACGATGGTGTCCTGCAGGTCGAGGTGCGCTTGCCGCGCGCTTGCCTCTGCTGCGTCGAGCTGTGCACGGGCCTGGGCGATCTGCGCGGTCGTGGCGGCGATCTGCGTCTCGGCGGCATCGACTGCGGCGGTGTTCGCTGCCAGCGTTGCCACTGCCTGATCGCGTGTGCTGGTCAACTCAGACAGCCGTTCGCTGGTTTCAGCGCCGGTGGCGGCGAGCGGTGCGTAGCGTTGGACCTCGTCGCGTGCATGCTGGGCGCTGACGCGTGCGACTTGCTGCTGCGCTTTGGCCTGTTCAATGTTGGCGTGCTGCTGGAGGATGTCGGCTTGCGCGCGCTGGATATCTGCGGCACGTGCAGCGATGGTCGCTTGTGCCTGATCGAGCGAGACCTGGTACTGGCGGGTATCGAGCCGGACGAGCGGGTCCCCGGCCTTGACCGTGGCGTTGTCGCCTACGTAGACATCGGTCACGTAGCCGCTGACCTTGGGCGCAACAGTGACACTGTCGGCTTGCAGATAGGCGTCGTCAGTGCTTTCAATAAAGCGTCCCACTGTCCACCAGCGGGCAAGCCAGACTCCCGCAACGATGAGCGCAATAATCCCAAGCACCATCAGGATCATGCGTCTTCCAGATCGCCGCGTGGGAGAAGCGGCGGAATCTTGCGGTACTTCGTGCGGAGGCGACCCTGCGGTTGTTGACATCTTTGATCCAAATTATTCCAATCGGAACAATTATTCCAGTTGGTAAAATTGTGTCAAGTGATATATTTGTTTAGTTGAAGGGAGAAGCACGAATGAGCGACACAAAACGGCTACGCCGTCCGTCGGCCGGCGGATATGTGCGAGGCGACGAGACAAGGCTGCGAATCATCGAAGCGGCGATCGAGTCATTTGGAGAGCATGGTTTCGAGGGCGCGTCCACGCGTGACATCGCCGCGCGCGCCGGCGTCAATGCACCCGCGCTGCAGTATTACTTCGAGAATAAAGAGGGTGTGTATCGGGCTTGCGCGGAATATCTCGCCGACTCGTCCTGGGTCACGCTTGAGCCGGTGGTGACGCACGCAGCCGATGTGTTGAGCAACGACAGTGATATTCCGGTGCTGATCGATGCGTTCATTCGCATTCAGGAAGCGATTGCGGACCGCATGTTCGCGAAGGCTTGCGATACGTCTAACCAGCGGCTTTTCTTTACGCGTGAACAGGCAGGCCATGAGCCGAGCATTGCATCGGAGATCATGATGCGGCGCGTGCGGCAGCCCCTGAACGATGTTGGCTCAAGGTTGATTGCGCGCATCACCGGCACGAAACCCGACGATGAGCTTACGTTGATCCGGATGCTGAGTTTGCACGGACAACTGTTGATGTTCCATGTCGCGCCGCGCACGACGCTCGCGTTGCTTGGATGGAAAGACATCGATACCGCGAAGGGTGACTTGCTCAAGGCGACGGTGCGCACTCAAACGCGGATGCTGCTTGAGCAATGGAGCGCGGAGGGACTGGTCAAGAAGCCGGAATCGAGTGCACGCAAGAAGCCCGTCGTGAAGGCGGTGCCCAAGAAACCGGCGGCCCGTAAAAGTACCGCGGTTGCCGCGAAAAAGTAACAGAGGAGGCGTTGCGTGCGGGTTCCCGTCACTTCCCGTCACGCAACGCCGGAAATCCTGGTCATGTTTATCGCCGCGCCTCAAAGACGAGATTGAACGGCGTCTCCGTCGCTCGGCGAAACTGCCGGAAACCGCCTTCTGTGACCACGTCATGAATCCGCCGCTCGCCGGCTTGTGCGCCGAGGCACATAGCGCCCGCTTGCGCTCGCGAAGCCGGTGTACAGATCAACGTAGATGCTGAGTAAAAAATCCGCCCAACGGGATTCAGGTTTCCTTCGAGCGTGTCGTTGGCAAACGGCTCGACGATCATCCACGTGCCATCGTCAGCCAGGGTTTCATAGACGTGACGCGCTGCGCCGAGCGGATCGCCCATGTCGTGAAGACAATCGAACATGGTGACGAAGTCGTAACCGCGTCCGGGATAATCGCCGGCTGAAGCAACCTCGAAACTCACGCGATCACTCACGCCTGCCGTTGCCGCCGACTCTCTCGCATGCTCGATAGACCCTTCGTGGTAGTCGTAACCCACAAATGTCGATTGCGGATAAGCCTGCGCCATGATGATGGTGGACGCACCGTGTCCACAGCCGACATCGGCTACCCGCGCGCCGCTTTTCAGTTTTGTCTCGATGCCGCCAAGCGACGGAATCCAGTCGTTCACGAGATACGCCGCGTAGCCCGGACGGAAGAAACGCTCCGTGCCGTGAAAGAGCGAGACATCGTGTTCATGCCATCCAACGCCCAGCCCCGTCTTGAACGACTTCACCATCTTCGGGATGATCTTGAACTGCGCGACGGCAATCTGGAATGCACCGGGAATGAACGCCGGGCTGCCTTCTTCAGCGAGGGCGAAGGACTGTTCTTCGCTCAAGCCGAAGCTTTCCGACGAAGGATCGTAGTTGACGTAGCCGCTCGCAGCCTGTGCGCTGAGCCATTCGCGAACATAACGTGCGTCCGTCTCAGTCGCTTGCGCGAGTTCTTCAGCACTTAGCGGCTTGGCGGCGAGCGCCTTATAAAGCCCAAGCTGGTCGCCGACAACTACAGTGGCCGCATGCATGACGGCGCCGAGATCGTGGACAAACCCTCCCATGAATGCATCGAGTTTTAACTGGTCGACTGCCATGACATGCTCCCTTAAAAGCATCCCGTTTGAAATGAGCGGCGTTTAGTTGGAATTGGTTTGTCATACTTATTATGTTATCCAAGCCGCTTCGTGAGAATAGGGTTCCGATCGTTCAGCAGCGAGTCATGCGGTTCTCGGTGAGTCGACCGGCGGAGTGCCTTGGTGAAACAGCCCGCTCAACTGCGCACGCAGTTCGGGAGAGTCGGTGTGTTTATGAACGGACACGGCATGCTGGACGGCGGCATCCAGGAGTTCCTGGTCGGAGTCTGCAGACAGCGCGATGGAGCAGTTGATCTCGCTAGGAAACTCGCGGCAGTCGATGTATTTGCGGGTCATGGCGTTATCCCCCCAATTACGTAGTATGGAGTTAAGTGACAAAGAAGGGCTGGGCAGCGCCACTCGCCTTCCAACGAGTCAGCGCCTGCGAAAATTATAGGTCGCTGACAAGCGGCTTGCGAACTCAATCGTCGTTACTCCAGGGGCGTAAAGCACTCTGGTTCAGGCGGGAATTCTTATGTCGTTAGCGAGTTAAAAGAGCAGACGAACGCCCGTTCGGCAGATGAGCGTAGAAGCGAAAGAAAAAAGGCTGGACGCCTGAGCGCCCAGCCTTATAGTTGCACCGCGGTTTATGCAGGTTCAGTTACTCCTGCCGCAATTTCCCAAGCGTCAGGTCAGCTCTCGACCACCCGTTTCATCGAGCATTGAAACAGCGATCAACGAAATGATCACGCACACGATCATGTACCACGCGGGGGCCATGGTATTGCCGGTGACCTTGATAAGCCACGCGACAACCAGCTGCGCCGAACCACCAAACACAGACACCGCCACCGCATACGCACTCGCGAGATAACCCGCGCGCGCATGCTTGGGAAAGTTCTCAGGCATGAGTGCATAAGCCGGTGCCGAACCCATTGTGTAGAACAACATCAGCAACACGATCAACCCAACCATGACCGGCAACGAAGGAAACTGGTTCATCAGCCAGAACGCCGGATAAAGCAGCACGATCAGCACAATGCGTCCCACCAGGATCAGCGGCTTGCGACGTTGCATCTTGTCGGATAGCGCGCCCCAGAGCGGACACAGCGTCAGCGAAACGATCGCCGCGAAGATCGACACCAGCATGGAAAGCTTGGGCGGCATCTTCAGGTACTGGATCGAATAGGTCGGGATGTAATACATTAGGACGTAGGTCGCCACCGTCATGCCCATGATGGCGAATACAGTCAGGAACCACTTGCGCACGAGGCCCGGCTCCAGACTCGACCCGGCTGCCTTGGCCTGCTTCGGCTCTTCCACAATGTGCCGGCGCAAATACACGCCGACCGGCATGATCAGCGTGCCGATCAGGAACGGCACGCGCCATCCCCAGTCGAGCAGTTGCTCGCTGCTTAACTGGTAAGTCAGCAGTGCCGCAATGCCCGAGCCCATCAGTGCAGCGGCGCCTTGACTCGCGAGCTGCCAGCTAGCCCGAAAGCCACGGCCTTTAGCCGAACCCGTCTCGAGCAGCGTTGCCGTGGCGGCGCCGAATTCACCGCCCTGCGCGAAGCCCTGCAGCAGTCGCGCAAAGATGATGAGCGCCGGAGCGGCGAGGCCAATGCTTGCATAACTCGGCGCCAGGCCGATCATGCCCGAGCCGATCGCCATCAGGAAGATGGTCAGGGTCAGCGCAGCACGCCGGCCGCGTTTGTCCGCGTAGTGACCCAGCACGAAGCCGCCGACCGGGCGCGCGACAAAGCCGATCGCAAACGCAGACAGCGCGAGCAACGTGGAGACAACCGGGTCATGCGCCGGGAAGAAAAGCTTGGCGATCGTGAGCGCGAAAAAGCTATAGACGGTGAAATCGTAAAACTCAAGCAGGTTGCCGATGATCGCGGCAATCACGATCTTGCTTTGCGATACCGCTTTAGCAGGTTGGGCTGTAATGACTGACATGGACGTCCCGTGAATGCTTGGGTCCTGCGCACGGCTAAGCGCGATGCCGAGGCATCGCACAGTGCGCAAGCGTTATTTGCTACCGATATTGCTACCGAAGTGTTACCGGGTTACCCGCGTGAAGCCCATTGCACCTACTGCGCGAGGAAACGCTCGACCAGACGAGTCCAGTACGCCGCGCCGACGGTGAGGTTGTCGTCGTTGAAATCGTAGGACGCGTTATGCAGCATCGGCGCACCTTCGCCGTTGCCTAAACGCAGGAAACATCCCGGCTTCTTCTGCAGGTAGTAAGCGAAATCTTCACTGCCGGCAATCGGGCCGAAGTTATCGACAACCCGGTCATCGCCAACCAGTTCGCGCGCCACTTGCAATGCCAGTTCAGTCTCGGCCTGGCTGTTGACCACGACCGGATAACCCGGGACGTACTCAATCTCCACGCGTGCGCCATATGCGCTTGCCTGAGCGTCCGTCAGCGCGCGGATACGTGCTTCGAGCAGCTTGCGCACAGCGGGATCGAACGAGCGCACGCTGATCTGCAAACGCGCCGACTCAGGAATCACGTTAGCGGCATGACCCGCGTTGAAAGCGCCGACCGTGACTACAGCCGTTTGCATCGGGTCGATACTGCGCGCGACTACCGTCTGCAAGGCAGTCACCAATCCCGCGCCGATGACCACCGGGTCCACGGCAAGATGCGGGCGCGCTGCGTGACCGCCGCGGCCGTGAATGGTGATGTTGACCGTATCCGACGCCGCCATGAAGGGGCCGCTGCGAAACATGAACGTGCCCGTGGGATAGCCGGGATGATTGTGCAAGCCGAAGATTGCCTCGCAGGGGAAGCGCTCGAACAGGCCGTCGGCAATCATTCGCATGGCACCGCTGTCCGCGCCGATCTCTTCGGCGGGTTGAAACACGAGATGAACCGTGCCGTTGAATGCGCGAGTGCGCGCGAGGTGGCGCGCGGCGCCCAGGACCATGGTGGTGTGGCCGTCGTGGCCGCACGCGTGCATCAGGCCCGCGTTGCGGCTGGCGTACGGCAAACCGGTTTCCTCGGCAATCGGCAACGCGTCCATGTCGGCGCGCACGGCCACGGCACGGGTTCCTGAACCCGCTGTGAGCGACGCGACCATGCCCGTACCACCCAGGCCGCGCGTCACTTTGTAACCCCAGCTTTCCAGGCTCTGCGCAACGAGGTCGGAGGTTTGAAACTCCTTGTACGCAAGCTCCGGATTCTGATGCAGGCGATGACGGATATCGCTTAGTTCATCGCGCAGATCCGTCGTGTCGTCTAGTGAGCAAAAGCCCTTGGTATTTTCCATGGTCGTGGGTGTCTCTCTGTAAGAAATCTAATGGGGAAGTATTCTGCTGCAAAATCCGCTAATCAATGACGTTCATTGACCGATAATGTTGACCTGCATGTCAACAGACAACGATATGGCTAAAGACAATACGCCTGCCCGCGAGAATTTGCTTAGCGCCCGGAGCCTTCGCTATTTGCATGAAATCGACCTGCACGGTGGAGTGCGTGCTGCGGCCGATGCGTTAGGCATTAACGGTTCCGTGATCAGCCGGCAAGTCGCGCAACTCGAACGCGACCATGGCGTAGTGCTGCTGGAACGGCGGGGCAGGCGCGCAGTGCTGACCGAGATCGGGCTAAGCCTGGTCGAACATTTTCGCGAGAGTTGCCGCCGCGATGCGGACATGCTGGCACAACTGGAAGATTTCAGAAGCCTGCGACGCGGACGGCTGGGTATAGGCGTGGGCGAGGGCTTTGTCGAGAATCTGCTTGCTACCGTGCTGGAGCGCTTCAGCTTGCAGTTTCCTGACATCGTGGTGGAACTGCGCAGCGGAGCGACATCGGAAATCATCGCGATGGTCCGCAACGACGACGTCGATCTCGGTTTATGCGCGGGCGGCGGCAGCGACCCCGCCATACGCGCTCGCACGTTCCGCGCGGCGCAATTCTGTGCGCTCGTCAGTCCGCGCCATGCCTTGGCGGGTGAACGGCGCATCCGCTTTGAACAGCTGCGCGATCAGCGGCTTATCTTCATGCCCGAGCGCTTCGGCGCCCAACAATATCTCGATGCCATCATTCGGGCCGAGCGGCTGAACCTGACGCCGTCGTATCGCTGCGATCTTTTCTCGGCTGCTCAGGCCATTGCCGCAGCGGGACTGGGCGTGGCATTCATGTCGACGGATGCAGCGCGGCAATACCTTGAAGCGGGGCGTCTGGTTGCAATCGAACTGGAGCATCCGATTGCACGCGAATTCAGCAGCCAGGCAATACGGCGGGTAGGCCGGCGCCTTTCTCCGGCTGCTGAATTTCTGTGGCGCCATCTTGTAGAAGCGATGCAGCGACGATGGGCCGCTGCTCCGTCCAAGCAAGACGAGTGAGCGCGCTTAGCGGCGCTTAAGCGACGCGGATTGACGGGCGTGTACTACCACGCTGCAATACGAGAATGCGCGACAGCAACTCGTCGCGGTCCATATAACACCCTCGCAAGAAGCGCTTCCCGCTCGCCTGATCGAAGGCCTTGCGGGCATGCATGGTCCTGCGATTATCGAAGCACCACATTTGGCCCGCCTCCAACCGGCGACTCACTATGAAGCGTGAATCCCGGGTAAGCGCGCAAAAGTGCCGATACGCGCGATAGAACGCGCCCATCTCTGAGGCCGGCAAATTGAAGGGCGCACGAAGCCAGTTCGCCAGCCGGATCTCACTCACCTCGCCGCGCGAGTCGAGGCCAATAATAGGTGCATAGCTGCGATAGTCGCTTCCCGGCGCCTTGTTCCAGAACTCTACCGGGTGCTCGCATAGCAGACGGAAGTCTTTGGGCGACTCTGCTCGCAAAGTCGCCGCAATCGCGAATCCGTCCACGAAGGTACTTTCGCCACCGGTGGCGTCGTTGATCAGGCAATGAAGAAACTGCAAGCCGGGTTGAAGTTCCCGGGTCGGCAGATCGGTATGTGCCGGCAATTCCAGGGTCGTGTAGGCATTGCTATCGGCTGCTTCAGCTTTCGTCCTGACTTCGAAAGTCATGCCGAAATTGCTCTCGCGAATAAACGATATGCGTCTCGCCACGGTTTCCAGCGCTTCGTCGGTTGAGGGCACGCCGATGAGCATGGTCAATCCGACGTCGCGCGCCGCAAGCAGCCAATCGAGCAGGACAGAGTCGGATGACATCACGGACGAGTAGTCGAACGTGGGGATAAGCAGGTTGCTTTCCCACGAACGTACGCTGCGCAGCCGATCTCAGAGCGGCGCGACATCGTGAAACTTGCCGTAGTCGAGATGCGTTTCGCCGTCCCGCTCGTACATCAGGTCGATGTACTGATGCTGCCAAAGAATACATTCAGGCGGCCACGCATAACGTGCTTGCATGGGCTGCGCCGTGGTTTCGTCCAGGCCTTCCACCATCAGCATCAACTCGGCATTGCTTGCTTTGAGCGACTCGAGTGTCTGGCCGAAGAGCGGGCTTTCTTCATCGATGACATGCATCAGGCTCCAGCCGAGCAAGAAGATCGGATGCTGTTCGCGGATCAGCGGAAGGTCAAACACCTTGCGAAAATAGAAGCCTTCGGGCGTGGTCTCCGAACGCATCAGCCGCATCTTGGCCTTCGCTTCCACAATCACGTTTTGACGCGCATTGGCGGCGCGGACCATGAGCGTCATCCGACCGTCGATAGGACGGACCACGGCGCGTTTCGCGAAGAGGATGCGTGCATGGGGTCGCGAAAATCGCGCGAAAATCATGCCGGTCGTCAACGCAATGCCCGACATGCCGACGAAGATCTCCAATGTGGCGACGCTGTGGCCGTAGATGGTATCCGGATGCATGTCGCCATAACCCACCGTTGCAAGCGTCTCCACGCTGAAGAAGAACGCGCCTAGCAGACCAGCGGGAGCCTGGTTTGCAATCGCGTGATGTCCCAGCAGGTACAGCAACGCGAACCCGAAGTTGAGCAACAGGAAAAGCAGCGCCGCGACCGCGAAAAATAGCGGCCATCCGACCGTCAGTGCGATGTGATAGATATCCTGCCAGAAGTAGGTCTTGAGGCCGTGCGTGATGACATGCCGGTTTTCATCCAGCGCCAGCCGGCGATGCGGTGCCCCAGGCTCGTATGCCTCATCGGATGACGATTCAGTGGTCTTGGATGGCATCGTTGAAGTGACTCTAAAAAGGGAAGGCGGGACATTTCGAGCGGTGCGCGTGCAACTGTTCAACCGGCATCGGTCTTATCCAGGTTTCGTAACCGTCAGCGCTCCAGCGTTCGCTCCCTACGCCATGATGAACGAAGAACAAGCCATCAGGATCATATTGATCTTTCACGGCGGGCAGCCTGCTGCAATTCAAGCCCCAGGAAGCCCGTTGCCAGTCTTGCCGAGATTCCCCATGATCGCGCCGGGATCACGAGGACCGGCATCAGCATCATGGACGATCCCGTGCAGATAATGCTGCTCAACATGCCGGCTGCCACGCCGACGAATAAAACCAGAACGTTTTCCATAGCCCGCGTCTTTGTAGAAATTATTCGAATAAGCGACGTTGCAGAAATGGGACTAGCCAGTACCGCGCAGGACGTATGGTACGTGAACTTTCGGTGCCTCGCGACGAGCGGAAGGCGAGGATAAAGCGAGCTTTTGATATTTTCCGGCGCTAAGTCCGCCCGCTTATCGCGACGCCGGCGGCCCATATTCCGCGTTAGCGGCACAATGCCGAAAAGTGCTTGACTTAGAGTGCACTCTAAGCCCTACCATGCTCTATGTCGAAACGAGAACGCAGCCATGAAAATAGGTGATATCGCCGAGCAGACGGGTCTCACGGCCTATACGATTCGCTACTATGAACGGATCGGATTGCTGCCGTTCGCGCTGCGAGACAGTACGGGTCAACGTGTCTATGACGCTTCGATCCTCACATGGATCGAGTTTCTGGGCCGGCTCAAAACGACTGGTATGCCGATTCAGGAAATGCTGCGGTATGCCGGGCTTCGCGCGCAGGGCGCGGCGACCGAGGAAGCCCGGTGCGAGCTGCTAGCGGAACATCGCGATCAGGTCCGACTCAGGGTGGCAGAACTTCAGGCATGCCTTCTCGTCCTCGACAACAAGATAGCTGGTTATGCCCATACTCAACTGAGGACTGAAAAATGCAAGACACGATCGAACGCCAAGCGGGTCAGGAAAGCCGCCTAGAACGGGGCAAGCGGGTGTTATCGGAGATCGACGGGGAAGCGGGGGAGAAGGTTATTGACTCGCTTGCGGATATTGCGCCGGACTTTGCGAAGTACCTGCTTGAATTTCCATTCGGTGATATCTATTCGCGACCGGGCCTGGATATCCGTGCTCGTGAGATCGCCACCATTGCAGCACTTACCGCGTTGGGCAATGCAACGCCCCAACTTAAGGTCCATATTGCCGCGGGGCTTAATGTGGGTATCAGCCGCGAGGAGATAGTCGAGACCATCATGCAAATGGCTGTGTATGCGGGATTCCCGGCTGCACTCAATGGTTTGTTTGCCGCGAAGGAAGTCTTTCGCGATCACGTCTAAGCGGGGCACGTAAGCGGGCGCGCCTGATGTCTTAGCCTGTTCGCTCACGCCCGCATCGTTCAAGCAAGCACGAGCGCGGGCGTGGGGGTTGCGACCGGACGCGCAATCTCAAGAAAGGCGTTAAGCGCGGTGCTCGCGTATACATCGCGGCGACGCACGAACATTGTGTCGACGCGAGCATCTTCGGGTGCGAGATCGTGCACTGCCACGCGACCTTCGCGCCACGCCGTGGCGACCACGCCTTTCGGCAGGAGCGTCACGCCCACGCCTGCCGCCACGCAACCGAGCATGGCGTCCAGCGAGCCGAATTCCAGCGGCGTGCTGACTCGCAAGCTGTGCCGCGCCAGCACGATATCCAGCCGTGTCCTGTACGAACATCCAATCCGGAATACGATCGTCTTCACGTCGCCCGACTGCGCAAGCTCAGCAATGGAGCGAATATGACGTGCTGTCACGAGTACCATTTCCTCACGAAAGAAGGCCTCGGTGGATAGGTCGTCGTGATGCACCGGACCCGCGACAAACGCGCCGTCCAGCCGGTATTGCAGGACGTCGTCAATCAGGCTCGCCGTGGTCCCGGTCCGCAGGACCATATCCACTTGCGGATAAGCTAGCGCAAACGAGGCGAGTACGTCGGGCATGCGCAGTGCAGCGGTCGTTTCCAGCGTACCGAGGATCAGTGGTCCCCGTGGGACGCCATCATCCTTGACGGCGCTGCGTGCGTCGTCGAGTAACCGCGCCATCTGTCTGGAGAAAGGCAATAGCCTGCGGCCAGCAGCCGTCAGTTCAACGCCGCGATGGTGCCGGTGAAAGAGGGGCGTGCCCAATTCCTCTTCGAGCAAGCGAACCCGCGCCGTGACGTTCGACTGAACAGTATGAAGCTCCAGGGCTGCGCGATTCATGCTGCCGTTTCGCGCGACCGACTCGAATATGCGTAAATCGGCTGCATCCATGTCGACTCTCGATATCGGGGAAAGTGATAGCAATTATCACATCAAAGCGCCGCTCGCTTCTTGAAAGCTTGCTAAGCTTTGCGCTGCTGACGGCGCGGGCTAAAGGCTGTCTTTAAGCGGGAACCGGGCGGTTCTATCGAAGGCAATGTGGGCATTGATGTACGCTTCAACCGCAGTGCATTCGGGCCGCTGTGCAGGGCCAAGCCGAGTGCAACGAATGGATTCCACGTCACTCGGGCACCGCGAACATCATCAAGGAGAAAAGAGCATGGGCACCTGGCGCGATCGTCGGATACTCGACTTGTTTGGTATTGAAGCACCTATTGTTCTGGGACCCATGGCAGGCCCTGGTACACCCGAATTGGCGATAGCCGTATGCGAAGCAGGCGGCCTGGGATCGCTGCCTTGCGCGCTACTCAGCGTGGAGCAAGCGCGTGACGGGATCGCGTTGATCCGGTCGAAAACGCGCGGCCCGATCAACATCAATTTCTTCTGTCATGTTCCGCCGCAAGCCGATGCAGCGCGCAGCATGGCATGGCGCGCGCGTCTCGCGGAGTACTACGTTGAGTATGGACTCGATCCAGAAGTAACGCCGCCGGCAGCAGGACGTCGCCCGTTCGATAACGACTTCTGCGCCGTCGTGGAAGAATTCAAACCTGAAGTCGTAAGTTTTCATTTCGGACTACCAGATAAAGTTCTGTTCGATCGCGTGCAGGCGACCGGCGCAAAAATCATAGCGTCGGCGACCACCGTGGCGGAAGCACGCTGGCTCGAAGCGCATGGGTGCGACGCCGTGATCGCGATGGGCGTTGAAGCAGGCGGGCATCGTGGAAATTTCCTGACGCAGGATTATGCTGCTCAGGTCGGCACGTTCGCGCTGGTGCCGCAAGTAGCAGATGCCGTTTCTGTTCCCGTGATCGCCGCGGGCGGCATAACCGACGCGCGGGGAATTGTCGCTGCGTTCGCATTGGGCGCGTCGGCGGTGCAGATGGGGACCGCGTATCTGTTTTGTCCGGAGGCGAAGGTGCCGGAGGTGCATCGTATTGCGCTGCGCGAGTCTCAAGATGACTCCACCGTGTTGACGAACATCTTCACCGGCCGGCCGGCGCGCGGCATCATCAATCGGGTGATCCGTGAACTCGGTCCGCTCTCCGCTGTGGCACCCGCCTTTCCGCTTGCCGGCGCCGCACTTGCGCCGCTTAAGGCCAAGGCCGAGCAGGCAGGGAAGGGCGACTTCACGAGCTTGTGGTCGGGACAGGCGGCGCGGCTCGGGCGCGAACTGCCTGCGGGCGAATTGACGCGTGTGTTGAACAGCGAAGCGCTGGCGAAGATGGCGCAGGCTTGACGCGTTGCCGTTCACGCTGCCCGTTTAAAGCCGTTAATGCGTTAAAAGCGCTCACCCATGCATCGCTGCTTCAAGCACCGTAAAAACGCGTGGGTCAGTCGATTGAGCCACGTTAAAACGCAGGAACTGGCTGGCGGACTGCGCGACACTGAACGCATTGCCTGGCGCAAGGATGACATTCTCGGCCAGTGCCCGGCGGGCAACGTCCGTTGCGTCCAGTCCGTCGGGCAGCTCGCACCAGAGGAACATGCCGCCCCGCGGCTCGATCCATGATTCGATACCCAGCGCTTCCAGCCGCGCGCTTGTTTGTCCCATCGTGCGGGACAAGCGCTCTCGCAAACTCTCCATGTGCTTTCTGTACGTGCCGTCTTTCAGCACGGCGAGGATGAGTTCGCCTGAAAGACGTCCGCCCCCGAATGAGGTGGCAATCTTTAAGTCGATCAATCGTTCGACCCAGTCACGCCGCACCGCGATAAAACCGCAGCGCACCGACGCCGAGAGGCTCTTGGAAAAGCTGCCGATATGGACGACTCGCTCCAGGCCGTCGAACGCTGCGAGGCGAGGAGCGGATTCGTGCTCGAAGTCGCCGAAGATATCGTCTTCGATAATCGTCAGGCCCGACTGGTCCGCGAGCTTAAGAAGCCGATGCGCGACGACCGGCGAGAGCGTTGCGCCCGTCGGATTGTGAAGCGCCGAGTTGGTGATGTAGAGGCGCGGCCGATGCTCAGCGAGCGCCTGCGCGAACAGGTCGATATCGGGACCTGCAGGCGTATACGGAACGCTGACGATCTTGGCGCGATGAGCACGCAGCAAGGCAAGAAAATTGAAATAGCAGGGGTCATCGACGAGTACCGTATCGCCGGGTTCGAGCAGAAGGCGGCATAACAGGTCAATGGCTTGCGTGCCGGATTCGGTGAGGATGATCTGATCAGGCGCCGCCTCGATGCCGCGATCCGCCATGCGGCGCGCGAGCAATTGCCGCAGCGCCGGGAGCCCGAGGGACGTGCCGTAGTCGGCCAGCACGGCGGCGTCGGTGCGCGCGACGGATCTCAATGCGCGGCGTAACCCCGCCTCGGGCAACCACGATGCAGGTAGCCAGCCGCAACCGGGTTTCAGGGCATTCGCGCCGGCTTCCAGCGATTGCCGCGATACCCAGAACGGATCGACAACACGGTCCAGGCGTGGGCCCAGCTCAGCGAGCGACAGCGGCGGCAGGTGTCCGGCGACGTAAAAGCCCGAGCCGCGGCGCGACTGGATGATCCCTTCGGCAGCGAGGCGATCATAGGCTTCCACCACGGTGGACTTCGAGACCTGCAAGGTTTCGGCGAAGCCCCGGATGGAGGGAACCTTGGCGCCCGGCGCCAGGGTACGTCCGGCAATTCGCTGCCGGATGGCCTGCATGACGCGTTCGACCAGGGTGCCGGCATCCGTGCTAAAGAAGGTAGTGTCTTCCATGTGTACTGATTTTTAACCCATACAGTTTTCCCTAACTGTAGTGCACTGTCTCTGGAAAATCCATGCTTTATGGGCCGATACTGCTAGCTGAAAATAGGGGAGCATGATGGACAAGACGGCAAGCGGATGGATGAACGGTTTCCTCGGGATGCTGATTTTCAGCGGCTCATTGCCCGCGACACGCGTCGCGGTCGCGGCCTTCGATCCGGTCTTTCTCACGGTCGCGCGTGCTGGAATCGTTGGCTTGCTGGGACTCGCGCTCTTGCTGGTGTTCCGGCAAAAGCGGCCCGAGCGAGGCGACCTGATTTCGCTCGCGGTGGTGGCGTTCGGCGTCGTCATCGGCTTTCCGCTGCTCACCGCCCTTGCGCTCAAGCACATCACCGCGGCTCATTCCGTTGTCTTTGTTGCCTTGCTGCCGCTGTCGACCGCGATCTTCGGCGTGTTGCGCGGAGGCGAGCGTCCGCGCCCTGCGTTCTGGCTGTTTTCTGGTTTCGGCGCCTTGCTTGTAGCCGGTTTTGCGCTTGCCCGAGGGACGGGGGCGTCGCCTGTGGGAGATCTGCTGATGTTCGCGGCCATCATCGTCTGCGGGCTGGGTTATGCGGAAGGCGGCAGGCTCTCGCGCAAGCTCGGCGGCTGGCAAGTGATCTCGTGGGCGCTGGTGTTGTCGCTGCCTATCATGGCGCCGCTGGCACTGATCACCATGCCGTCGACCTGGGCCGACGTGGGCGGATCAGCATGGATGGGGCTTGCCTACGTGTCCTTGTTCAGCATGTTGATTGGCTTTGTTTTCTGGTATCGCGGGCTGGCTCAGGGCGGTATTGCGGCGGTGGGGCAGTTGCAATTACTTCAACCGTTCTTCGGGCTCGTGCTTGCCGCAACGTTGTTGCATGAACCTGTCGGCTGGCCGATGGTGGCTGTCGCAACGGCCGTGGTGCTGTGCGTAGCCGGCGCCAAGCGGTTTGCGCGGCCGGCTGTTGCGTTATCGCGGTAGGGCAACTCCGGCGGTTGTGATGAGCGCGGCCCGGCTTAGGTTGGGTCTAGGCCGACCGCATGACGGCCGCCCGGAGAACCCGTGTTTTTATTCCGCCTCAGCGCTCTATCCTGATGCAATGCTTTTATTGAACGTCGACGACTATTTTTCCCTTGGTGGTTCCCGCTGCAATCGCCTGATAAGCAAGGTCGGCGCTAGCCAGATCGAACCCGCGTGGGTCTACTCTGGGCAGGAGCTTTCCTGCTTCGACCAGCCGCGTTGCTACTTGCAGGATTTCTCCATGATGCTCACGGTATTTTCCGGTGAGCAGCGGTGCGAGCGTGAATACGCCCGAGTACGTTGCTTCGCGGAATGACAACGGCGCGAGGGCGTGGGTGCCCCAGCCTAGCGCGCTCACTACATGCCCGAATTGCGTGACCGCCGAAAACGATGCATCGAGCGTTGCCCCGCCAACCGTGTCGGCCACGAGGTCAAAACCTTCGCCGCCCGCGTGTTCCTGAACGTACTGCTCGACCGAATATTCACGATAGTCGATAGCAGTCGCGCCATAACTCGCCATGAGTTCGGCGTCGCCCTTGCTCACCGTTGCAAAAACGCGAGCGCCTAATGCTTGCGCGAGTTGCACGGACACGTGTCCGACACCGCCTGCTCCGCCTTGTACAAGCACCGTTTGCCCTGCTTTCAACTGCGCCCTGTCCACGATGCCCTGATAAGAAGTGATGAAGCTGAGCGGTAGGGCTGCGGCTTCTTTCATCGACAGGTTGGAAGGCTTCAACGCGATCAGCCGGGCGTCCACTGCTGCGAACTGAGCGAGTGAGCCCTGGATGCCGCCAACACCGCCAGTCATTCCGTACACCTCATCACCCACCTTGAACTGAGCGACGCCTTGCCCGACCGCTTCGACGACCCCCGCCATATCGATACCCAGCACCAGCGGCAGCGGATGCTTCGCGTGTGCCGCGCTGCCGGCGCGAATCTTGGTGTCCAGCGGATTCAAGCCGCTCGCCTTGATACGGACCAGCACCTGGCCGGGCTGCACGCTTGGCCGAGAGAGTTCGGTCAGTTCAAGCGGGCCGTTATAACGATTCAGAACCAGCGCTTGCATGTTCATGATGTTTCTCCGGGTGACTGAGCGAATTTGCTTGATTCATCTTCGTCCATGCGGGAAATTACGACAATCGACGTTATTGCACGTCGGCCAAACGTTTATGCATGAGGCGAAATGGACTGGGGCGATGTTCGGATTTTTCTGGCGATTGCCCGCACGGGTTCGCTTGGCGCGGCCGCAAAGCGGACCGGTCAGACGCAACCGACAATGGGCCGGCGGCTTCGAGCGCTTGAATCAGCGGTCGGCCAAACCCTGTTTCAACGCACTACCGACGGTTTTGTTCTGACAGATGAGGGAGCTGCCGTTCTGATGCACGCGGAGCGTATGGAGGAGGATGCACTCGCGTTCGAGCGCTCTTTGGCCGGCAAGGAGCAGCATCTTACTGGCGTGCTGCGGGTGTCATCGTCGGACTGGTTTGGCATTCATGTCCTGACGCCGCTCTTCGCTGAATTCCTGAAAGCCAATCCGCGTGTGAGCATCGAGCTGGTGACCGATTCCCGCCGGTTCAATCTGGCAAGGCGCGACGCGGACCTGCTGTTTCGCATCACGCAGTTTGACGAGGCCGATGTGATTCAGCGGAAGTTCATGCACATGGACTACGCGTTATACGGCCCTGTCGACATGGTTCCACCGCAGGCCGGCGACGGCGAGGGGTATAACCTTTTCACCATGGACAGCGCATTTGGAGCGCTGCCCGACGTCGAGTGGGTAAGGCGCGCTCTGCCGAAAGCGCATGTGGCATTTGGCAGTAACAACCGCGGCGCACAGGCCAGGATGTGTGCGGAGGGCGGAGGACTCGCGGTCCTCCCCTGCGCGCTCGGCGACAATACGACCGGCATTCATCGCATTGATCTGGGAGAGACGCCGCCCGGCCGTGACGTTTGGTTCGGCTATCATCGCGACCTGCGCCGGCTTGGAAGACTGCGGGCGCTGCTTGATCTGGTTATCGAGCGATTGGCGAATGTGTGATCCGGTCGATCTTTGGATTTACGTCCGCCACCGCATACTTTCAATAAGCTTCCGGCGTAACGACCATCGAGGTGGATCAGCATCGTGAAATGGGCTCGGAAAGTTGCTACATGCGTACCGCTCCGGCAATACATTGCACTCGGCAAACCGAAAGCCCCTCGCTCGCGAATCCACGTTTTTTAACCAGATTGAATGGCCGCGATTGAATTGTTTCATCCAATTAGAGTCGGACGCCACGTGTAAGATATCGTTAATATCAATGGCTGGATCAGTTGATTTGGCCGTGGTATTTTTATCTTATCGCCTTGCAACGCGGATGTTTTCGATGCGATCCGGCGTGATGCGCGTACACTTGCTGCTGTTTCAGCGAAGAGGCCCGAGGGGAAACCGCCCCTGCGTGCAGGCAGCACCTCTATAGTCGCCGGCTGATACGGCAGGCCGCGGTTCACAGCGTGACCGCTACTGAAGAGTCCGACGAAGCTCGCAGGCCGGAATGCCTCTAGTCCGGCAACCATCGGTGTAGCAGGCTTGACCTGTTCGCCAAGTGACCCGACCGGCTGAGACGCAGCGGTGAACCCGTTATTAAAACGCGATTCCCTCTGCGCTGACTTTTGTTGATCAATACGTTATCGAACACCCATACAACTTCAAAGAACGACTTTTTATAATGCAAACGGAAATGCCCACCCTTAAAGAACTGCTCGCGCAACGCGAAGCACTTCAAGATCAATTGAACGTCGCTCGACAGCGGCAGGCCGAAATCGTCCTCGCTGAAATAGTCGCAAAGATGGGCGAATATAAGATCTCGCTCGCCGAGCTCATGGGGCACAACAATCAAGTCAAGGCGACGCCCGCAGCAGTCGCTACAACAGGCGCACCCAAATATCGTGACGCGGTGAGCGGTGCGACCTGGTCCGGCCGCGGTCGAGCTCCTCACTGGATCGTCGACAAGAACCGTAACGAGTTCCTGGTAACTGCCTGAATCGGTATCTTTCCGTGGGCATAGACGCATCGACGATGCGGTATGGGATTGCGCGCCCGAGCAAGCCCCGCTCTGAAAAATCTGAGCGGCATGTAAGACCCCACTGAAGACGAACTGATGCCTTCGCCCGATATCGAGAAGCGGGCGGGGCGGGCGTCGCATCGACTGCCGGGTAAACACGTGTATCTGGCCGGTACGGCAAGCAATAAGATGTAGCTACAACTAAATAGCTAGTTTTTATTCGTTCAGTTAGTTGTAGCTGCAACTGTGCGTAATCGCAGCTTATCCTCTGCACAATTTTTGTACATGCAATAGACAAGCCGCAATAGCGAACGCGTGGTTTTATTGCTCAAGGAGTGGCTATATGCCTACCTATATTGTTTCTGCTGCGACGGGCCGCCTGTCCGCCGATGCCAAGCAACGCATCGCCGAGGAGATTACCCGAATTCACAACCAGGCTACCGGCGCGCAGTCCTTCTTTGCCCAGGTGATGTTCAACGAAGTGCCGCAAGGCAACCACTTTGTGGGTGGACGTCCGCTTAGCTCGGAGCAGATCTTTGTGCACGGACATATTCGCGCCGGTCGCAGCGCAGAGCGCAAGCGTGAGTTGCTTGAGGGCATTGTCGACGCGATTTCGAAAACCACCGACGTGGCCAAGCGATTCGTCTGGGCCTACCTATCGGAACTGCCCCCGGCACAGATGATCGAATACGGCCATGTTCTACCGGAACCGGGATCTGAACAAGACTGGCTTTCGTCGCTGCCCGCTGAAGACCGCGACTATATGCAAAGCATCTGAAAGACGCTTGACGCCGGCACTGCCGCCACCGCTTTCACGCCAAAGAGGATGATCGATCGACGTTCAACGCGAACATTGATCGATTGCTTGCACGAGCGGATCCTGCAGCGCCGGATCCTGGAAAAACGCGTCGAGACTACGGTGTTCATCGTTTGCGAACGCCTGAAGGCATCGAACATTGTTTGCATGACTGCTTGAAACGGAGCAGGCAAGTGCGACCAGCAGCGCTGCCAATCCAAGGATTGCACTGGCGGCGCTGGCGGTGCGTAACGGGGACCCTCGCCACCCAATGCGCTTTTCAACCACGGCCATTCGGCTCAATTCGTTATCCATTTGCTTGCCTCCATTATGATTAGCAAGACAACTATTAGATTTTAAAAAAACGTACCGGACTTACACCAACGCCTTCCTCACACCGTGCATGGACGTGACGGCCGACTCGAATAATTCCGGGCCGATCTTCGCGCGCAAGGTCCGTGCAATTTTTGCGCTGGCATTGTTGATGGGCCGATCGAGCGCCTGACCGGCGGGCGTTGCATGCACTGTCCACTCACGGCCATCTTCCTTCGCTTGACGGCGCTCGACCAATTGCTTTTCGCAGAGACTGTCGATAAGCCTGGTTGCGGTGGGTCGCGCTATGCCCAGGATCTCGGCTACCTGACTGCTAAGGCAACCGGGCGTAGCCAGTACGACCCGAAACACGAACCCCTGTGGCGGTGTCAGCCCGAATTCTGCGTACGCAACTGTCCATTCCCGCTCCACGAGACGGGCGAGGGCAGCAGAGTTAAAGTAAAGACAGTGATCGAACATGAATACATTAGATCACAAAGTAGTTAGCAAGGCAATTAATTATTCATGCGCGACCGCTGCAATTTCCGGAGCGGATTAAAACCCGGCCGGCCTTGAAGCATTTTCGTGAGTGGGTGTTGTCGCAGGTTTGAAAAGGTGTCGGTGCAAGTGCCGGATCTGCCAAGGGTAACGCTGGAGGCCATCTTAACGGCCTCCACGGCCTCCACGGCCTCATGTCAGTCCCTCTGCTTAGAACACGCTACAAATCCCCACGCGCCCTACTGCCTGCTTCTGATTGCTTGAAGGATTGAAGCCTGCGATCTGGGCGACTTGCGCGTCGCCGGCAGCTTTCTGGAACACGCCCAGCACATATACCGATGTCCGCTTCGACAACGCATATTCGGCCGTCAGGTTGAACTGGTTGTATTTGGGCTGCGCGCCGGTCGCATGATCACGGCCGGTGGTGTAGGTGTAACCCGCACCGATCGTCACTGCGGGTGTCGGGTTATAAAGGCTCGACAACTCGTAGTTCTGGAACGTTGCATCGTGCCCTGCGCTGCCTTGCTGGAAGATCGTATTGGTGAAATCGGCCAGCACGCGCAGCGACGCCAGCACTTGATATGAAGCCCCCACGCCCAGGACCTTCTGCGCACGGGCGGCGGCCAGGAAGTCGCCATAGACCGCGTTCGTGAAGCCCGGATAGTTCTGGTAGCCCTGCGTCGAGACACCTGGATCGTTGATGCGCAAATATCCCACGCCTGCGCTGATCGGCCCCGCTGCATAGGTCGCGCCTGCGCTAAACGTGGAGTTATTCGAGAACTGCCCCGCGATACCGCCTAACGAATACAGTCCGCCAAAGGTGAACCCGGCGAAAGTGGGGCTGCGATATTTGATCGCGTTCGAGATGGGGAAACCGTTGTCGGTGTTGTCCATGTCATTCGGATGAGCGAAGTAATAGCCACCGATGTTGCCGTTCAGCGTATAGGGTTCGACGAAGTCCACCACAGAGTCCCACTGACGGCCCAGTGTGACCGTACCCAACTGCGTACTCTGAAGACCCACGTAGGCGTTGCGCGAAAATTCCAGCCCACTGCCAAGGCGTCCCGAGTTCAGATCGAAGCCGCTTTCAAGGCGGAAGAGGGTTGAAAGACCGCCACCCAGATCCTCGGTGCCGCGCACGCCCCAGCGGCTGCCCGCGGTCACACCGGATGCAAGCTGGACCAGATGGTTCCCCTGCACATTGCTCACAATATCGACACCGTCCTCCACGATTCCGTATAACGTGACCGCGCTCTGCGCGTGCGCCGCTGAACTCACGGCCAGCAAAAAGAACGCGCTAGCAAGTTTCTTGTTCATTGGATGATCCCTTTTGTTTTCGGAAATTAAATGGAAACGGGCAAGGTGGCCGCGAATTATCGGAGGCGGCAAGCAATCCGCTAACCAAATAAAAGTGGAATGTTTTTCGTTCCAAGGTTCTTTACGCCGCCTACGTTTTGTGCCGAAAACGCATTTCCATCGCATTTCCCTTGCTACCTATTTGCAAATCGGGATTTCTTGGTTTGTGATGGTTTCCTGTGCCGTTACTCTCCTCAGCTATTGCAGCCGATTCACTGCTACTTGGTCGATAATGTCGACCCGGCGCGCAAGCGGCCAAGCACTACCTTCCTTTAAAACCAACCGAGGTCACCTCCCCATGGGAATCGCAAAATCAATCAAGGCATGGGGCGCCGCCGCGCTCTTTCTGACCCTGTCCACGGCGTCCACTGCTTATGCGGCGGACTCGGTCACCGTGGCATCGAAGATCGACACTGAGGGCAACCTGCTTGGGAACATCATTGCGCAGGTGTTGAAGTCGCATGGCATTGCTGTCTCCGACAAGATCGGCCTCGGGACCACGCCGATCGTGCGCAAGGCCATCACGACTGGCGAAATCGACATCTATCCGGAATACACCGGCAACGCTGCGTTCTTCTTCAACAAGGCCGATGACCCGCTCTGGAAAAATGCGGCCAAGGGCTATGAGGAAGCCGCCAAGCTCGATTACGCCGCCAACAAGATCGTCTGGCTGACGCCATCGCCGGCTAACAACACCTGGGCCGTCGGCCTGCTGGGAAGCGTCGCGAAGGCCAACAAGATCAAGACCTTCGAAGACTTCGGCAAGTGGGTCTCAGCGGGCGGTCAGGTCAAGCTCGCGGCATCGGCCGAGTTCGTCAATACCGCAGCCGCGCTGCCGTCGTTCGAAAAGATCTACGCGTTCAAGTTGAAACCTGAGCAACTTCTCGTGCTCTCGGGCGGCGATACATCGGCGACGATCAAGGCGGCCGCCGAGCAAACCGATAAGGTCAACGCAGCCATGGTCTACGGCACGGACGGCGGCATAGCGGCCGCGGGGCTGGTAGTCCTGGAGGACAACAAGAGCGTGCAACCCGTCTACGCGCCCACGCCGCTGATTCGCGAAAGCGTGCTGAAAGCACACCCGGAAATTGCCGGTTACCTCAAGCCGGTATTTGCCAGCCTCGATCTGAAAACGTTGCAGACGTTGAACAGCCGCATTCAGGTCAACGGCGAGCCGGCCGCAACGGTAGCGGCGAGCTATCTGAAATCGAAGGGCTTCGTTAAATGATTGCCGGGACAGGGGGCGACGCACGCCCTCACGAGACACCGGCCGCGGCCGGTAAGCAGCAGGGTGCAGGCGCTTTGCGTATCGACAAAGTCGGTTCGTTGATCGCAGCGCTTGCGTTGCTCGCGCTGGTGTTCGAACCGTTCGTGACGTTTCGGGCGAACCGGATCGTGTCGGGCAAGGGTCTCGGGTTCACCGACATCTTCGCAGCCGGGCAGGCGTGGGCGTTCCTTGCAGCGCTCGCCGCAGGAGCGCTGTTCGCCTTGCTGCGCAGTCGCCCGACGCTTCGGTTCGTGGTCGGCGTTGTGCTGCTCCTGACGCTCTGCGTGCTGCTCGGGCTTGCGCCAGCGCATCTCGTCACAGAAGAGAACCCGTTGGCGCGAGTGTCGCCCGCCGGTGGTTTCTGGATCTTGTTCTTCGCGTTCTCGGTGCTGATCACCGACGCTATCGCCAAGCTATCGTTTGGACCGGTGCAGCATCTCCTTGCGCTGGCACTGGCTGCGGCCGCTGTTGCCGCCATTCTGAGCAGCGGACTGTGGAGCGGGCTGTCGGTCATGCACGAATACGCGAATCACGCCGATACCTTCTGGCTCGAAGCGGCTCGCCATGTCGAACTGGTTACGGGGTCGGTTGCGGCGGCAGTGCTGATCGGTGTGCCGCTGGGTATAGCGTGTGCAAAGTGGTCGGCGCTGCGTGCTGTCACGTTGCCGGTGCTGAACATTGTCCAGACCATCCCGAGTATCGCGATGTACGGTTTGATGATGGTTCCGCTAGGGCTTCTCGCCGCCCGATTCCCGCTGCTCGATGCGCTTGGCATTCGCGGTATCGGCGTCGCGCCCGCGGGAATTGCATTGTTCCTCTATTCGCTGCTGCCGGTCGCGGCAAGCGTTGTGGTGGGTTTTACACAGCTTCCGCGCAAGAGCGTTGAAGCTGCTGTGGCGATGGGCATGACCCCGCGCCAGCGGCTCTTTGCGATTGAACTGCCGCTTGCGTTGCCAGTGATCCTGACGGGCGTGCGGATCGTGCTGGTCCAGAACATCGGGCTGGCGACGGTGGCCGCGCTGATCGGCGGGGGCGGCTTCGGTACCTTCGTATTCCAGGGCCTCGGGCAAGCGGCGACGGATCTCGTGCTGCTCGGCGCCGTGCCAACCATCGCGCTCGGTCTCACCGCGGCAATCGTGTTCAACGCCGTGACAGAACTCGTTAAGAGACGCCAATAAAGGACGCCACGTATGATCGAAATCGAAAGAATCAGCCGGCGTTTCGGCGATATTGTCGCTGTCGACGACGTCTCGCTCACCATCGAACGCGGCACCATCACTGCGTTTGTCGGCACGTCGGGCAGTGGCAAGTCCACGCTCCTGCGCATGATCAACCGCTTGATCGCGCCCACGAGCGGCACGATCCGTATCGACGGAAACGACACTGCAACCGTGCCGGCCGAGGCATTGCGGCGCGGGATTGGTTATGTGATCCAGGGAAATGGCTTGTTTCCGCATTGGACGGTGGCTCGCAATATCGCGACGGTTCCGCGCTTGCTTGGATGGAGCACGGCCAGGATCGACCAGCGTGTGCGCGAGTTGCTGAAGCTCTTCAATCTCGACGCCGATGCGTACCTCGACAAGTATCCTCATCAGCTTTCCGGGGGCCAGCAGCAGCGCGTGGGTGTGGCGCGCGCGCTGGCGGCGGAGCCTGCGATCTTGCTGATGGACGAGCCGTTCGGTGCACTCGATCCCCTCATTCGTGCCAAGGCGCAGGAAGACTTGCTCGCGCTTCAGCGGCGTCTGGGGATCACGGTCGTGATCGTTACGCACGACATGGAAGAGGCGTTGCATCTGGGCGACCGTATTGTGGTGATGGACGGTGGCCGTGTGCTTCAGGCGGCTACGCCCGCCGAGATATTGCGGCGGCCCGCGCCGGGTTTTGTCGAGCGGTTGGTGGCAGGCGTTGACCGGCCGTTCCGGCTGTTGTCGCTGATTCCTGTTAGCGAAATTGCTGAAACTGGCGCCGCTGAAGGCAGCCCCATTGCCGGCACGCAGAGCCTTCGCGATGCCCTGTCCGAGTTGCTTTGGCGTGGTGCGCAGAGCTTGCCGGTTGCATCGGCGGACGGTGCGGTGCAGAGCCGTATTTCGCTTGCATCGATACTGGCGCGAGCCGAAAGGTCCACATGAAACTCGTTGCCTGGATAGCGCGTACGTTTGCGCTGGCCGTCCTGCTTCTGCTGCTGTTCAGGCCGCAGGTGTTCCAGCCGATTCTTGCACCGCTGGCCGAAAACGGCGCTCCGGCGCTCTATGACCGGGCGAGCCTGCTGGACCTCACGCTTGCGCATCTTGCGATCGTGGCCGGCGCCAGTCTGGTGGGCGCGGTCATTGCGTTGTTTGCCGGGATTTTCGTCACGCGTGAAGTGGGTGCAGAATTTTTGCCGCTCGCGCGCAGCGTGGTGAATATCGGGCAGACGTTTCCGCCGGTGGTCGTGTTGGCGCTTGCGGTGCCCGTGGTCGGGTTTGGTGTGAAGCCGACGCTGGTTGCGTTGATTCTCTACGGTCTCCTGCCGATCTTTGAGAGCACCATCACGGGTCTGAAGGAGATACCGTCAGCGACTATCGATGCGGCGCGAGGCATGGGGATGAGCGCGACGCGGCAGTTGTTCACTGTCGAACTGCCGCTCGCACTACCGGTGATTCTTGCGGGCCTGCGCCTTTCGGTGGTGATCAACCTGGGTACCGCGACCATCGGTTCGACCGTGGCGGCGAAGGGGCTGGGCGATGTCATCATTGCCGGCCTGCAGACCTCGAATACGGCGTTTATCCTGCAAGGTGGCGTGATTGTCGGCTTGCTCGCCGTGCTGATCTATGACGCGATGGGCATTGCCGGGCGGTTGGCCTCAAGGCACATGGTGGACGGGGCCGCGAGCGGTGCTTAGAGACTTGGACGGTCAGTTGTATCAATCCTTTGTGACGACCGTCAGAGCTCAAAACCGGAATCGCTTCCTTGCGACGAAGTTCGACATCCAAACCGCAAACAAAAAAACCGACCGGAGCCGGTCGGTTTTCAGCTCGTGAACTTTTGAGTTACTTCTTGAATATGTCACGCACGGCGTCGGCTGCTTGACCGACCTTCGACTGGACCTTGCCTGCCACTCGTTCCGTGGCACCTTCAGCTTGCGTTGTCTTGTTGCCGGTGACCTTGCCGATCGCTTCCTTGACGGAGCCGGTCACTTGCTTGGCTGCGCCTTCAACCCGATTCTTGTCCATGACGTTTTTCCTTTAGAGAGTTTGCGTTATCAACGTGCTTAACGTACGTCGAGTGATGGAGTGATGCTTTACTTCGTGCACCTGCAAGCCGACGAACGCTTTAATTGTGCTCATTCACTTCAATTGCCGATGGTGGCAATCGGATCAGTCTGCCTGGCGCGATTGAAATACGCTGAGCCGCGTATCGCACGGACAGCCGACAAACCATACAAGACCTTTCAGGTGCAAGAATCAAGGCGCACAATTCGTTCCCGGCACGGGTCGTGCCACGCGCTGACGTGGTTGGTAGGGCTTGAAATGCATGATTGTGCTTTACCCGCCTTAATGACTTTGTCTATCGGAGGGTTAGCGACGTGATTCGACGTGCGTACAAATTCGGTGGAAGGTTCACGCGGATAGCGCGGGGTGAACCGTGGGCAGGTTCAATCACTGGTGGCGAAGCGTGTCAGAACCTGAGTTCGGAGAAAGAGGGTTTCACACATCCTCCGCTCTGGCGAGCACCGTGCTTTTGGGGCACCTATGAATAGGAACTGCACGCTGTGGACACTTAGGGTAGAGCGGTTAAAGCGTTTTCTTTGCTTCGTTTCTTTGTCGCTAAGGACCAAGAAATGACGTGCCGCCACGCACAGTGGCTAACAGTGATAAAGAGAAAATCCGACGCTCGCAGACCACTAACATCGAAAGCACCACCCCGGCATCAACCCCGACCGCTAACCCCAAAACCCCGACCACTCAAAACCCGTCCACCGGCGCGAGCGAAAATCAAGCATCGTTACGCTTGCTCCATCCAAAAGCGAGAATAGTGCTTAGCGGCTTTGAACTGCATACTGACGCGCAGAGTTGTCCGGGCATAGGCAGTTCAAAGACATACCAAGGCTCACCCTTGGAAACGCTAGCCAAAGCCGCAACGGATTCACTTAGCGCGAGATTCGAATGATCGATAGCCGAGCGATGTCCTGCGGCACTAAGCACGCTGTTGTCGCGTGCGCGCTGATTGCTAAAAAGCAAACTATCCGATGACGGTAAAACCTGGCTAGATGCCAGGCTTGGCAGTGACGTTCCCAAACCTAGATAACTGGCGCTGATGCCCAGCATGATCCAGACACCGGCATAGGCGATATCGGCGCATAAAACGGTCTCGCCCGTGGCGTCTTGCGCGACCATTCGACCCTTGGCGTCATCACGCAGATCGACCGCATCGGGCTGGCATCCGAGTATGCGGGCCACGGCTAGCCGCAACACCGCGCGACTCGATATATACCGGTACCGTAGCGCAGGGCTGGGCAACAAGGCGGCCCGTCGGGTTTCATCCTGAGTCAGCCACTGCGCCGAATCGTGCGCACTCACGCGTTGCCATTGGCTGCGAAACCTGAACACGAAGATCTCGCCGGTTGCCGGCGTGCATGGACGCAGCGAAAGCGTTTCGTTCATGCGCAGCGGCAGGAATTGCGGCTGCGTTTCGTAGACGGGCGGCGGGATAAGTGCGTCGAGGTCATCGATAAAATCCCGCCGCGATGTTTGCGTTGATGTCTGCGTCAAAGAGCGCTCAGTCAATAAACCCGTGGGCATGGTAAGTACCGTTTCAGAGCGAGAGGGCATGTGGCGGCGCGGCCTGAAGCTGGCCGGATGTAACCCATGTCGGGCCAGCCGGCCGTTCCTCTCAAGCCGCTGAGGGATAGGAGCACGAACGAAAACGGCGTTGATATCGCCGTCACGTTCGCGCTGATTCTGTCTGCCACCGCTCAGGCGCAGACTTCAAGCCACTCGGTCACATAGCGGTCGCTGGAGGGACGCTCCACCGCGCGCGCGCCGTCGGGCGGCGTGCCGACAAACAAAAATCCAAGCAACCGATCACGCTCGGTCAGCCCAAGCGCGCGATGCATCTGCGGCTCGTAACTATCCGGTCCGGTCGCCCAGAAACCACCAAAACCGAGCGCATGAATAGCGTTCAGCATGTTCATGGCTGCCGCTCCAACCGACAGCAACTGCTCGACTTCAGGCACCTTCGTCTCGCGTGTCAGCGACACCACAAGCGCTATCACTACGGGTGCCGCGAGCGCGCGGCGGCCACGGTGCTCATGCGCCGAACGCGGTTCTCCGGGAGCTCGTACGCAGGCGAGATCGACCAGCAATTCGCCGAGCTTCAGCCGCGCGTCGCCGCGAATCAGCACAAAGCGCCACGGCCGTAACGCGCCGTGATCGGGGGCGCGCAGGGCGGCATCGAAAATCTGCTGAAGCTGGGAATCGTCGGGCGCGGGTTCGGCGAGCGGCCAGTGCGACTGGCGTGTCATCAGCACGTTCAGGGCGTCCGAACTGACGCCGGGGTTCATTGTTTCCATAGGAAGGTCCGGGCTTTCTCAAGGCATCCATGATCGCGAAAAACGTGCCGTATTGCAAATGATTCTCAATCACTTGATTTTGTCACGCTAGATGCCTATGCTTCGGTCCTGTTCACAATTTTGAGATTTGCGGGGGCGTGCGTGAGTTTTATCGCTGCTGGATCGATGTGACGAGCGCACAAGCCGCGCCGGCATTGCGTTTCACCGGCCTGGACGAATTAGCCGGTTACTCGGGCGCGCTGGCAATTGGATTCCGATCCTATGGCCGCAACGTTGAAAAGCGCCCTTTGCATCAGACGATTTAACTTTTAATCATAGTCATTCTCATTCGTATTAAGGAGAGCTTTTGATGAGCTGGGGCGACGAAAACACGACCTACAACGTGGTCATGAACCACGAGGAGCAGTATTCGATCTGGCCGGACTATAAGGCGCTGCCGACAGGCTGGACTGCAGTGGGCAAGACCGGCAAGAAGGACGAATGCCTCGCGTATATCGACGCAGTGTGGACCGACATGCGCCCGCTCAGCCTGCGTCAGGCGATGGCAGCCGATGCCAGCGCCAAAGCGGCCTGAGACAGGTCGCGGATGAACGTCACGCTGATCTGTCTGCCGTTCGCCGGAGCAAGCGCGGCGATTTATCGGGAATGGGGCGCATTGCTGCCATCGTGGATACGCATTCATGCCCTCGACCTTCCCGGCCACGGTGCGAGACGTGCGCAGCCCGCGCTGCATCGCTGGCCGGACGTAGCGGACGCATTAGGGCGCGAAGCCTTGCGGGCGATTGAAGGACCTTTCGCGATCTTCGGCTACAGCATGGGCGCGCTGGCCGGTCTCGAACTGGCGCACTGGTTGCGCGCCACCCATGGCCTCATGCCCGTGTGGTTCGGCGCGGCGGCGTGCGCGGCGCCGGCCTGTCGGACGCTTGACGCGACATGGCTTGATTGCACCGACGAAGCGATGATCGATGAACTGCGGCGTCTCGGCGCAACGCCCGCAGAACTGCTCGGCGATCGCGGATTCCTCGATCTTGCGCTGCCCGTGCTTCGCGCCGATTTCCATCTGTGCGCGACATACGTTCGTACCGGCAACGCAGCGCGTGCGCCGCTCGTTTGTCCATTGCTGGCGCTTGGCGGCCGAGACGATACGTTATCCGAACGATTGGAAAACTTCTCGGCGTGGACGCATGAGACGTCGGGATGGTTCACTCAACGTATGTTCGACGGTGGCCATTTTTTCATCGATACCGCGCGCGCCGAGTTGATTGAGGCGATTGTGACGTCGCTAGCGGCAACATCGACGCCTACCTCAACGCCCAAAGCCCCCGCGAATTCGCTTCCCCACGCCGGCGTCGCACACTTGCGCGCCGTTTCCACTGGAGCCATTCGTCCAAGCGCAGTGTCCCGCACTGCATCCACTGATTCCGCCGGCGCGGCCGGTCCAAGGAGCTTTCATTCATGACGTTTTCTTATCCTGCGCTGTTCGACTTCGAACCCTTTGCCGGACAAAGCGAAGCGTTTGTGGCGCTGCTCAGGCAGTTCGCGGCCGCGCATCCGTTTCGCAGTGCTACCGTCGATGAATTGCTGCTCGACGACGACTATCATCGCCGGCCGTTGCGCCCGGAAGATTTCGAATTCCTCAAGTTCATGAAGCCAGTGCGTGCCGACAATGTCAGCCGGCTTCCGTCGCTGGCGTCGAACCGCACGCTGCTGTCGATCTACGAATTGGAGGCCGCGCGCATGCCGCGCAGCGGCGAAGCCGCGGACTGGCAGCGCTTCACCGAGTTCTATCGTGACGACGTCAGGACGCTGGGTGCACAACTGGCTCCGTTCCTCGAAGCGTATGCGTTCTCCTACTTGGGCAACGGGTCGCCGGCAGGGGAAAGCGTGGCGGCGGCGAGTGCGCGGCTCGCACGCATCATCGACGATGAAAGCACGTTCTGGGATACAACGTTTGCGCGCCTGATGCGCAACGACTATCTGGAAGAGGGCTTGCGTTTCATCATGGTCCAGCGCTGGGCGCTCGCGCCGTCAAAGCGGCGCGCGGCGGCACGTGCGGCAGCGAACGGTTACTTCGACGCGTTGCCGCAGGACGCTTGGCCCACACTCGAAGGTGATCTTCCCGACGACGCCTTGCTGCAACGCGTAGCCGCTACGTGCGGCGTGACGCGCCAGCAGCACGCGTACTGGCAGTTCTATCTGCCGACGAGCATGGCGAAAACCAATCTGCTCTATGCACTCGCACGGCGTCCGGATCGCGCATTTGCACTGACTGGCGCGGTGTTCGCGGCCGAAGCCGAGTGGCTGGCTTTCGGTCTTGCACTCGAGCGTGCGTGCGCATGGCTGCAACCCGCAGGCCGGCGACCTGGCGAAGCCGAGGCGCGCAAGTCCGCATTGATCGCGCGTTTCGCAACCGCGCTGCAAACCGTGGCAGACCGCTTTGGTCATGTCGCGTTCGAGCAGTGCGTGTCGGGTGCGGCAGCGGGTGAACGTCTGGCGGAACGCGCCCGTTGGGATCTTGGCGAGCAACTGCAATGGCTCGGTGCGATCCCCCAATACTGCGATTTCGCGCGCCGCATCAGCAAGCGGATTGACGCCGAGTGCCCTGATATTGACCGCGAGACGTTTATCGAGCCGCATGAAATGTGTTCAACGACGCATGTCCATAACGACCATCGCCTTGTCACGATCCAGGAAGGCGACATGCTGTTCTGGGGCAACGTCGGCATGCAGCTCAAGATGCATGAAGGCGACATGGTCCTGATTCCCGACGGCCGCCTGCATGGGTCGACAGTGGTATCGGGTGAATGCACGTATCACCAGCCGATCATCCCCGACGATTGGGTGCAGGCGCTGGTCGCCGAGCTGGATGCGAAGGCGCTGGCGGCGCACTAGCCACGCTGGCCAGCATCAAGCGGCATCCGGCGAAGTGCGTCGCGCTTCGCTGTCCAGGCGCCTCGCTCGAAGGCGCCGGTTCTCCCCACAAAAAACACGGATATGGCAAGCGCCCATGACAGGGCCGGTATCGGCTCGCCCGCCGATTGTGTTGCGCAGCGCGCGGACACAAGCGCGTCAGGGCGAAGTTGGGTGCGATGTTGGGTGACGAACGAGAGGAATGAAGATGCTGACAAACGAAGAGACGACGCAGCAAAATCCCGCCAAGCCGGCTAAATCGCTTGCTGGCCCCGACTCATCGGGAGTATCGGGTAGCCGGGCCGAGTTCGATCCGAGCGACTGGAAAAGCCGCGTCATCGCGGGCCACTTGACTGGCGCTGAGGTCGCTCTGCCCGAGTGGCTGGACGCCTCGTACGAGACTCTGCGCGAGCAGGTGATGCATCCGGCTTATCCATGCTTCTTCGGTACGACGGCGGAACGGCGCGGCGAGATGTTCTACTCGTTCGTCAGCGGCAAAGAAAAGAATATCAGCGACTTGCCCGCGACCATGCAGACTTTCGCGGAACTTGCGTTGCTGCCGCAGTATCGCAAGAACAATATCGCGGTTTTTTTTGAGCCCGACACCGAGCCGCTTTCACACGATGAGTATCACGAACTATTCTGGAAGACGCTCCAGCATCTTCACGACGTCGACCCCGATCCGGCTGCCGACCAGCAGCCCGAGCCGTCACACGAGGAGTGGGAGTTTTCATTCGCGGGCGTGCAGATGTTCGTGGTCTGCGCGTGTCCTTCGTTCAAGCTGCGTCATAGCCGCCACCTCGGCCCGGGCATGGTGTTGTTGTTCCAGCCGCGCAGCGTGTTTGTCGATACGATTACCAACAAGGTCATCGGCCGCGAGGCTCGCAACCAGGTTCGAAAGCGCCTGGAGACCTGGGACGAGACCCCTGCGCATCCTGACCTCGGTTTCTACGGCGACGCAGGCAATCTCGAGTGGAAGCAGTATTTCCTCGACGACAAGAACGTTGCGGCGCAGGACGCCTGTCCGTTCCTGAAACGGCAGGCTCGCAAGAATGTGTTGCCTGCCGTCGTGCCTGAGGCGGTTGCTGTACCTAATGCGCAAGGTGGAAAACCAGCGGCAGGCGGTCTGCAGGCCGTCGCTCAAATGTATGCGGGTTTGCCGCCGGACAAACGCGAGGCGTTTCGCCAGCGTTTGCGTGAGCGCGGCATGTGGGGCGATCAATTGCCCATCGTCGCGCTTGGGGACCGTTCAGAACGCTTTCCGCTATCGCCCGCGCAGGAGCGGCTGTGGTTCCTGTGGCAACTCGATCCCGATGACGCGAGCTACAACGTGTCGGGGGCATTGAGGCTCGAAGGGTCGCTGCACATCGACAAACTGCGTGCGGCGCTGGCTCACGTCGTGCAACGGCACGAAGTATTGCGCACGCGTTTTGTCGAATCCGATGGGCAGGCGTGGCAGGTCGTGGGTAAAGCTGGCTACGGCTGGACTGATATCGATCCGGCGGAAGTGGGTCCGCTCGAAGGACGCTTGCAAGCGTTGTCGCTTCAACCGTTCGACCTCACGGGGGGGCCACTCCTGCGCGTCGCGCTGCTGAACGAAGCGACAGGGGCGCACGTGCTGCATGTGTCGATGCACCACATCATCTCCGACCATGCGTCGGTCAAGCTGTTGCTCGACGAGTTCATCGCAGCGTACGAACAACTATGCAGCGCAGCAGCGCTGACGGCCGAAACGTTGCCTGTGCAGTACGGGGACTACGCCGCCTGGCAGAAGGAGTGGGCTACCGATGGCGAGAACAACCCGCATCTTGACTATTGGGTGAAGCAACTGGGCGGGACACAACCCGTACTCGAACTGCCGGTCGTGCGAAGCCGCGGAGGGTTGCAGACCGCGCGCAACGCGCGAGGCGCGCGCGTGAATGTCGCGCTCGACCCGGCGCTTGCCCGCTCGCTCAAGCAAGCGGCAGCGAATCACCGAACCACTCTGTTCACGTTGTTACTCTCAGCCTATGCAGTCTTGCTCGCGCGTTACAGCGGTCAGAAGGATATGCGCATTGGCGTACCGGTTGCAGGACGCAACCGGCTGGAAACGGAACGGGTGATCGGTTTCTTCGTCAACACCCTGGTGATCCGGGCAGACCTCGGCGGCGTTGCATCGTTTGGGACCTTGCTTAGCCAGCTTCATGAGCGGGTGCTCGAAGCGCATCGTCACGAGGCATTGCCGTTCGCCCAGCTTGTCGAGGCGCTGCAGCCCGAACGCAGCATTGGGCAGACGCCGCTATTCCAGGTGATGTTCAATCACACCCGCGCGCAGCAAACGGACATCAACGTTGCAGAGCTGCGCGTGTCAGAAGTGGCGAACGACGTGCGTACGGCCCGCTTCGACCTGGTGCTGAACGCCGTCGAGCGCGACGATGAATTGCGCCTCTCGTTCAACTACGCGGCGGACCTGTTCGATGAGGCCATCGTCAAGCAGATGCTTGAGCACTACGTCGAGATCCTCCAGCAAGTGACTGCCATAGCGGACCAGCCACTGGCGCAGATTGCACTAAGCCGCGATGGCACGCATGGCGCGACGGACCAAACTCTGGCAAGCACTGCATTCGAACCGGTCGGGCCGCGTTTCAGCCGGCAGGCATCGAAACATCCACTAGCGCCTGCGTTGCATTGTGAGGGTGACCGCCTTTCGTACGGTGAACTCGAGCGCTGGACGAATTGCATTGCACGCCGCCTGAACCGGCTACGCGTTCGCCCCGATGAATGCATTGGACTGTGTGTGGAGCGCTCGGCTGCGCTGGCCGCGAGTGTGCTTGGCGTGCTGAAATCGGGCGCCGCATTTGTGCCGCTTGATCCGGCTTATCCGCTCGAACGACTCGCCGCGATGCTCGACGACGCCGGGATCGTGCGCGTGCTGGTAGACCAGACTGGCTTTGAGCGTTTGGGCGATCTGCTGCGCGGCCGCGAGCCGATTCACGTGGCCGACGACCGGCCGCTGCAAGGCGACTCCGAAGCCGATGCCGCTTTCATTGCACCGCTTCATCCGGAACAACTGGCCTATGTGATCTACACCTCAGGCTCAACGGGACGTCCGAAGGGCGTGGCGATCAATCACGGCACCCTGAGCCAGCATCTGGACGACTTCATCGGCACGTATCGGATAAGTGCAGCCGACAAGGTGCTGCAATCATCGACGATCAATTTCGATGTCGCTTTGCATGAGCTTTTGCCCGCGCTGTTGAGCGGCGGTCAGGTCGAGATGCGTGGCCCGCAGCTTTGGGACCCTGAGACCACGAGCCGTCATCTGATCGAGGAGAAGGTGACGTTCGCGCGCATCCCGACGGCGTACTGGCAGCAATGGTTGCGGGAGCCGCCGCCCGCGGCTTCGCTCTCTGCATTGCGGCAGATCACGGTGGGTGGCGAAGGCTTGCCCGGCGACGCGTTGCGGCAATGGCGCAACGGTCCGCTTGGGTCTATCCGGCTCGACAACCTGTACGGTCCGACTGAAACGACCATCGCCTGCATGTATCGCGAAACGCGCGCTCAGGATGAGGAGCAGACGATCGTATCGATTGGCGGTCCTTATCAGTCTCGCTCGGTGCAGGTCCGCGACGCCGATGGCAACGAGGCGCCGGCCGGTGCGCTGGGTGAGTTGTGCATTGGTGGGCATACGCTGGCGCGTGGTTATCTTGGGCGTGCCGCGCTGAGCGCCGAGCGTTTTATTCCCGACCCCGATGGTCCGTCCGGTAGCCGGCTTTATCGGACGGGGGATCTGTGCCGCCGCCGTACGGACGGCAGCATCGACTTTCTCGGACGGTTGGACCAGCAGGTGAAACTGCGAGGTTACCGCATCGAGCTGGGCGAGATCGAGGCGGTGCTGCGCGAAGCACCCGGCGTGCAAGCGGCGGCAGCCGCGCTGCGTGGCGAAGGCGATGCGAAGCGGCTCGTGGGCTACGTTGTCGGCGACGCCGATGACGGGGTGGTTCGACGTATCCTGCAGAGTCGTCTGCCGGGTTACATGGTGCCTTCGGCACTTGTGTGGATGGAGCACTTGCCGCTGATGCAAAACGGCAAGGTGGATCGCGCGGCGTTGCCGGAGCCGGACGTGGAAGCGGCACGCCAGCGCATGGCGCCGCGCACTGAACTGGAAGCGGCGTTGCTCGCGATCTGGCAGTCAGTGCTGGGTCGCGACGGTCTGAGCATGACCGACAATTTCTTCGAGATCGGCGGTCACTCTTTGCTCCTGATGCGAGTGGCTTCGCGCATTCGCCAGGGCCTCGGCCGTGATGTCTCGCTGCAGACGTTGTTCCTGCACCCCGTGCTGGAAAGTCTGGCAGCGGAACTGGCTCTGAGCGAGGCGCGTGCGGCAGATGTCATTACGCCGCGAGAGCCCACGGCTCGCATTCCGCTGACACACGAGCAGGAGCGGTTGTGGTTCCTGTGGAAACTCGAACCGCACAGCGCCGCTTACACCATTACTGGTGCGGTCAACCTGAGCGGTGCGCTCGACCGGTACGCGATGCGCGTTTCACTAGATCATTTGATCGAGCGGCACGAAAGCTTGCGCACGCGTTTTGTCGAGGAGGATGGGCAGCCGTGGCAAGTCGTCGATAATGCGGCACAGGATGACGAGCATGGGCGTTATGGCTGGCGCGAAGAAAGCGTCACGGTTCAAGACGAACTCGACGCGCGCTTGCTCGAACTGGGCCGCGCACCCTTCGACCTCGAGCATGGGCCAATGCTGCGTGTCACGTTGCTATCACGCGCGCAGGACGAGACAGTGCTGCATTTCGCGATGCCGCACGTGGTCTCGGATGCATGGTCGCAAGTCATCTTGCTGCGCGAGTTTTCGCAACTGTATCGAGCTGCGACCCGAAACGAAGCGGCCAAACTGGCGCCGCTGCCTATCCAGTATGGAGACTACGCGCTGTGGCAGCGCAACTCCCGAAACGAAGCCGCACTCGATACCCACTACGCATACTGGCAGCGCGAACTCGGCGGCCAGCAACCGCTGCTTGCGTTGCCTGTCGACAGGGTATGTCATGGAGTGCGTAGCAGTGCGGGTGCGGTCATTGAGAGATCGCTCGGTGTTGAGCTTGCCGATGCTCTCGAACAACGCTCTCGTGAACACGGCGCTACCCGTTTCATGACCCTGCTTGCCGCCTTTGGGACGTTACTGCAAGGCTATAGCGCACAGGATGACGTCCGTGTCGGCATCCCTGTTGCAGGCCGCGATCGCCTCGAAACTGAGCCGCTGATCGGCTTCTTCGTCAACACGCTGGTAATCCGCATGGCAACGCGCCGGACCGAGCCGTTCAGCGCGTTGCTGGCTGAGGTGCGCGACCGGATGGTGGGTGCGCAGGCGCATGCCGGCGTGCCGTTTGCGAAGCTGGTGGAATTGCTGCAGCCACAACGCAGCATCAGCCACACGCCGCTGTTCCAGGCGATGTTTAACTACAGCGCAGAGCCGCGCTCGCAAGTTGAACTGCCCGGTATCGAAGTGAGCACGCTGACGGGCGGCACGGGCACAGTGCAGTTCGATTTGTCGCTGGACGTATCGGTTAATGGCGATGGCCTCCGGGTTGCTTTGAACTACGCAACTGATCTCTTCGACCCGGCGACGGCTACGCGCTTGCTCGATAGTTACGTCGCTGTGCTGGAGACAATCGCGAGCCACCCGGACACGCGTGCGGTGCCGCTGCTGGCAGATCGCGAGCGGCAGCAACTCCTGGTGTGGGGTCGCAACGACCAGACGTTTGCACAGGCTGTGCTGGTGCACCACTTGTTCGAACGTCAGGCGATGAAAACGCCGGATGCGCTCGCAATCGTGTTCGGCAACCAGACACTGACCTACCGCGAACTCGATGAACGGGCCAACCGGCTCGCGCACAAGCTGGTCCGGCTGGGTGTTGGGCCTGAGGCTAAGGTCGCTATCGGCTTGGAGCGATCGGTGGAGATGGTGGTCGCCTTGCTGGCGGTATTGAAGGCGGGCGGGGCTTATGTGCCGCTTGACCCGCAGTATCCAGCGGAGCGTCTGGCGCACATGATGGCCCATAGCGACGTGCGCTTGTTGCTCACGCAAAGCGCAGTTGCACAGCGCTTCAATCAGACCTTGCCGCTGCTGGAACTCGATGTGCTGAATCTCGACGATGAACCGGCGCACAAGCCGCAGGTCGACGTGCACGCACACAACCTGGCCTACGTCATCTATACGTCCGGTTCCACGGGTCAGCCGAAGGGCGTGATGGTTCATCACCACGCGCTCAGCCACTTCATTCACAGCATGCAGGCGAAGCCCGGCCTGACAGCGGACGACATCCTGATCGCAGTGACCTCGCTGTCATTCGATATTGCCGCGCTCGAGTTGTACTTGCCCTTGGTCGTCGGCGCTCGGATCGTCCTGGCTACGCGAGAGGTGGCCCGCGACGGTGCAGCACTAGCACGGCTGGTGCAGGACTCGAAGGCGACGGCGTTGCAGTCGACCCCCGCCGGCTGGCGGCTGCTGCGGGCTGGCGGCTGGCCGCAGCAGCCGCTCGCGCGCTTCAAAGGGCTGTGTGGCGGCGAGGCGTTGCAGCCGGATCTGGCACGCGACCTGAACGAACAGGGCATCGAACTATGGAACATGTACGGGCCGACCGAGACAACGATCTGGTCGGCGGCCTCGCGCGTGCTGGATGCTGCGCCGGGTCTGGGCAGTCCTATCGCGGGAACGCAGCTTTATGTGCTTGATTCAAGCATGGCGCTCGTTCCGCCCAACGTGCCCGGTGAGTTGTACCTCGGCGGTGTGGGGCTGGCGCGTGGGTATATCGGGCAGGGCGGGCTGACGTCGGAGCGGTTCGTAGCGGACCCGTTCAACGGTAACGGCGCGCGGCTGTATCGGACGGGCGATCTCGTCAAGTGGCGGGGCGACGGTCGTCTTGAGTATCTCGGGCGTATTGACCATCAGGTGAAGATCCGGGGCTTTCGTATCGAACTGGGGGAAGTCGAGGCGCAGTTGCTGGCGCAGCCGGAGGTAGGCGAAGCCGTTGCCGTAGCGCACGAAGGAGCCGGCGGCGCGCGGCTGGTGGCGTATGTGTCGCGTCGGGCCGGGCAGCATGCCGACGCTTCTGCTCTCGCCGGGCAGTTACGAGAAAAGCTGATTGCAGTGCTGCCGGAGTACATGGTGCCTGGTGTTGTCGTGGTCCTCGACCGTCTGCCGTTGAACACGAATGGAAAAGTCGATCGCCACGCGCTGCCGTTGCCTGAACAAGCCGAGCGAATCTGGGAAGCGCCGCAAGGCAAGATAGAACCGGTGCTCGCGGGCGTCTGGCAGAAGGTGCTGCGCGTTGATCGTATCGGTCGTCACGATAATTTCTTCGAGATGGGCGGGCAATCCCTGTTGGCATTGCGCGCGGTAGCAGCGTTGCGCGAGGCGTTGAAGGTTGAGTTGCCGGTGCAAAGAATGTTTGCCTATCCAGTACTAGCGGATCTGGCGCGAGCGATCGAGAAGGACGCGTCGGACGCGATGCCAGGTACAAAAATGCTGCCCCGCTCGATCTCTGAAAGACCAGATGGAATGCTAAATATCAAGCTGTCGCCTGCACAGGAGCGCCTGTGGTTCTTCTCGCGCCTGAGTCCGCAGAGCGCGGCGTATAACCTTACGGGTGCAGTGAAGCTGGAGGGCGCGCTCGACCGCTACATCTTGCGTGAAGCAGTGGCGGCCCTCGTCGCGCGTCATGAAAGCTTGCGCACCCGTTTCGTTGAAGTCGATGGCGTGGCGATGCAGCAAGTCGATCCTATCGAGCCCGGTTGGTCGATCCTCGATCTCGAAGATGTCTCGCAGGAAAACAGAGCCGAGCGCGTCGCCGATACCCTGAGCGCGATTTCACGTGCGGCTTTCTCGCTGGAACAAGGACCGCTGTTTCGCGTCACGCTGATCCGGCTTGGCGACTGCGAACACGTGCTTCATTTCGTGACGCACCACATCGTCTCGGATGCATGGTCGAACCGGATCATCCTCAACGAGTTCTCGCGTCTTTATACGGCGATCCGTCAAGGCCGCACGCATCAACTTGCACCGTTGCGGGTCCAGTACGCCGACTACGCGCTTTGGCAAAACGCCGCAGAGCAGCAAGCACGCGCCGACGCGGAGCTCGCGTTCTGGCGTGAGCGGCTTGGTGGCGAACTGATGGTGCTTGAGCTCCCATTCGACCGCTCGCCGCCGGCTTCGCGCAATCAGGCAGGCGCACGGGTCGACGTCAAGCTCGCAGCGCCGGTCATCGATGCAGTCCGAGCGATGTCCCACCGGCATCAGGCGACACCGTTCATGGTCCTGTTGGCTGCCTTCGATGTCCTGCTTGCGCGTTATAGCGGGCAAGCTGATATCCGCGTTGGCGTGCCTGTCGCGGGGCGAAACCGGCTTGAGACGCAATCGCTGATCGGCTTCTTCGTGAACACGCTGGTGATCCGCACGGAGATGGCGGGACTCGATACCGTCGACACGCTGCTGCGCCACGTTCGCGAACGCGTGCTTGAAGCGCAGGCGCATCAGGATGTGCCGTTCGCCCGCGTTGTCGATGCGCTGAATCCTGGCCGAAGCCTGACGCAGACGCCGCTCTTCAGCGTCATGTTCAACTACGATCACGGCACGGAGGGAGAAGGCCTCAGCTTGCCTGGCCTGCGGGTATCGCCGATCGAAACATCGACAGGTACGGCGCGTTTTGATCTTGTGCTGTCGGTCCGTGAACGCCACGACGGGATAACAGTTTCGTTGAACTATGCCCGCGATGTGTTCGACGCTCAAACGGTCGAACGAATGCTGGGCCACTACATCTCGCTGCTGGAGCAGATTGCGACGAAGGATCATGCGTATCTGGCTGAGCTTGTTCTCGATGCCGAAGTGAGCGAACCCACGCTCAGCGCTCACGTGTTCGTGCCGGCCGGCGAACGTATCGCTGCGCAGGCGCGGCGCCAGCCTCAAGCGCCCGCCGTGCATTGCGAGGGTGAGCGCCTGTCTTATGGTGAACTCGATATCTGGTCGAACCGTATTGCGCGAGCGTTGCATGCGGGAGGGATGGGTTCGGAAACTCGCGTAGGGCTGTGTCTGACGCGCTCAGTAGGCCTGGTTACGGCGCTCGTGGGCGTGCTGAGGTCCGGCGCAGCTTTCGTGCCGCTTGATCCGGCTTATCCGGCCGAGCGTCTGCGCACCATGATGGATGACGCGCAACTGTCGTGCGTACTCTGCGATGCAGCCACGCTCGCGACATGTGGGCCGCTCTTCGCGGGTCGCGAGGTCATCGATATAAATGCGCTTGGTGCATCGTCCGGCGATCCGCTCGATGTCGCCATTCATCCGGAACAACTGGCCTATGTGATCTACACATCGGGCTCGACGGGAAGGCCGAAAGGCGTGGCGATCAGTCATGTTGCACTGAGCCGCCATCTGGATGATTTCATCGGCACATATGGAATTGATACAGCCGACGTCCAACTGCAATCGTCGACTATAAACTTCGACGTGGCGCTTCATGAAATGCTGCCGGCGCTGATGCAGGGTGGTCAAGTCGAGATGCGGGGTCCACAGCTATGGGACATCCAGACGACGAGCCGCCACCTGAAGGACGGCCGCGTTACGTTCGCCCGGATTCCGACCGCGTACTGGCAACAATGGCTGCGCACACCGCCGCCTTTGGACGACCTCGCTTCGTTGCGTCAAATCACCGTGGGCGGCGAGGGACTTCCCGGCGATTCGCTCGCGCAGTGGCGCAACGGGCCGCTCGCGCGCATCCGGCTGGACAACCTGTACGGTCCCACTGAGACGACGGTGGCGTGCATGTATCGCGAGACGCGCGCAGAAGATACGGCGCAAGCGATCGTATCGATAGGCGAGCCGTATGGGTCGCGGAGCGTCTGTGTGATGGACCAGTACGGTAACGAGGCTCCGGTCGGAGCGCTGGGAGAGTTGTGCATTGGCGGGCTGACGCTTGCGCGCGGTTATCTGGATCGTCCCGGTCTGACAGCGGAGCGGTTTGCGCCGGACCCGCGTACGCCCGGAGCGCGTTTGTATCGCAGTGGCGATCTATGCAGGCGCCGCGTGGACGGCAGCATCGACTTTCTCGGGCGGCTTGACAGCCAGGTGAAGCTGCGCGGCTTCCGCATTGAACTGGGCGAGATCGAAGCGGTACTACGCGAAGCGCCCGGTGTTCAGGCAGCGGTCGCTACGCTGCACGGTGAGGGCGATCAGAAGCGGATTGTCGGCTACGTGGTCGGGGAGCGTGATCAGGTCGGCGAAGACGTCGTACATGGCGTGCTGGAAAGCCGTTTGCCGGGCTACATGGTGCCGTCGGCGCTGGTCTGGCTCGAGAGTCTGCCGCTCATGCAGAACGGCAAGCTCGATCGTGCCGCACTGCCTGAGCCGGGTGATCGAACGAGCGCTCAGAGAACCACGCCGAGTACGCCTCTTGAAGCCCAGTTGCTCGGTATCTGGCAAGAAGTGCTGGAGCGCGATGACATCGGCGTCACCGATAACTTTTTCGAAGCGGGTGGACATTCGCTGCTCGCGCTCAAGGTGCTCGCCAAGGGGGCTCAGGCCGGCTTGGCCACCCTGACACTCGAAGCGTTGTTCCGGCACGCGACGGTCCGCACGCTTGCCACTTATCTTGGCGCAGAGAACGAAGGGCACGCCGCGAATGTTGTATCGATGAGCGAGCGCACCGACGCGCCGATCGTCTTCGCAATCCATCCGGCGTCGGGTCTGGTCGCGGACTACCGCCCGCTCGCAGCCGCCCTCGATGGCGTCGCGAATGTGTACGGCGTGCAGGCGCCGTTTTATACGGAAGACTGGTGGCCCGGTGATTTGTCAGAGCTGGCTGCCGACTACGCCGCGCGTATTCGCACCGTGCAACCGGTCGGGCCATACCGGTTGATCGGTTGGTCCGTGGGTGGCGTGATCGCGACAGAAGTGGCGCGCGTGCTTGCCCGCGACGGCGGTGAAGTACCGTTCGTCGGACTGATCGATGCGCATGTGCTCAGGGTCGAAGACAATCGCGAAGTTCACGACGAAGCCCCGGTGACTCACGAACAGATGCGCACGTATCGCGCCACGGATCATGAGCTGCAGAAAGTGCTCGACGATGCCCGCAAGAAATGGCCGTCAATGCAAGGCGAATTGTCCGACGCAGGCACGCGCGCGCTGCTCAGCAAGGTGATGTTGTTCCAGCGGCACCTGGGTCATATCGTCCGCTACACGGAGCGCGCGCCATTGCCGGTTGACCTGGATCTGTGGTGGGCACGGCATCGGCCTTACCGCCCTGCACGCGAAGCAACGGCTATGTGGTCGGCGCACTCGACAGGCCGCGTGTCGGTGGCCAACGAGATCGACGCGGACCACACGCACATCGTGCGGCACAGCGATCTTTTCGATGACCTCGCGCGTGCGCTCACATCCAGCGCGTCGGGTGATCATGACCATCGTCCGGAGCACTTGTCATGAGCTTGAGTGTGCATGACCTGACGAGCATGTGGCAATCCGGTGAGGCAGGCATGGCCACGCGATTGCGTACGCTGGCGCTCGATCGTCCCAACGCGGTCGCCTTGATCACGATCGATGCGGCAGGCGAAGTGCAATACGACTACGCGGAACTCGATCGCCGGGCGGCGTGCGTGGCCGCGCACTTCGGCAAGCAACGAGCCGCCGGCGAACGCGCGCTGCTTTTAATGGACAGCGGCATCGACTACGTGAGCGCGTTTTTCGGCTGCCTCTATGCCGGGGTCGTCGCGGTCCCTGTCTATCCGCCGGAATCGAAGCGCGAGCAACATCTGGCACGGCTACGCGGCATCGCACAGGACGCGGGCGTGCGTTACGTGCTGACCACATCGGCGTTGCAGGAGCGCTTCGCGGACCAGTACGGCGAACTGGCGCCGGACGCTGAGATCATCGCGGTGGATACGCTGTGTGCGGCGAGCGTATCTTCTGATAGCAAAGTCGTCGCGCTGCACGACGTGCGACCGTCCGACATCGCGTTCCTGCAATACACGTCGGGTTCGACGGGAACGCCCAAAGGCGTGATGGTCAGCCACGGTAATCTGATCGCGAACGAAATAGCGATCAAGGCGGGCCTCGGCGTGCAGAGCGACGACGTGTTCGTGAGCTGGCTGCCGCTCTATCACGACATGGGTTTGATCGGCAGCATGTTGCAGCCGGTCTTCAGCGGCATTCCTCTTGTGTTGATGTCGCCGCAGTATTTTCTTGAACGTCCGATGCGCTGGCTTCACGCTATCGCGCGGCATCGCGGCACGATTTCCGGGGCACCTGATTTCGCGTACCGATTGTGTGCCGAGCGCCTGCGCGACAACGCGATTGCGCAACTCGACCTGTCGAGTTGGCGGCTCGCTTTTTCCGGCTCGGAACCCGTGCGGCGTGACACGCTTGATGCGTTTGTCGCGCGCTTTGCGTCTGCCGGCTTCGATGCCGCCGCGCTATATCCGTGCTATGGCCTCGCCGAAGCAACGCTCTTTGTGACGGGCGGCCGGCGCGGCACGGGGTTGGTATCGGCCAGGTTTGAGAGCGACGCTTTGGCTGCCGCTCGCGTGGCCGTTACGTCGGAGAGTGAGCCGGGCACGGTGCTCGTCGCTTGCGGCGCGCCGCAAGCGGGACACGTGATTGAGATTGTCGATCCGCAGAATGGGCAAACGCTCGCAGACGGCCAGATTGGAGAAATTCATGTAAGCGGCCCGAGCGTAGGGCAGGGTTATTGGCAACGCGCCGATGCTAGCTCATCGACGTTTCGTACCGATGGCGTGACGCGATGGCTGCGCACCGGCGACCTGGGTTTCATGCATGACGGGCAGCTTTATATCGCCGGGCGCTGCAAGGACCTGATCATAGTGCGCGGCAAGAACCTGTATCCCCAGGATATCGAGCAGGCTGTTGAAGCACGCTGCGAGTTCGTGCGCAAAGGTCGGGTTATCGCGTTTGCCGCCGATATCGATGGCGCAGAAGGTCCTGCGCTCGCACTCGAAATTGCGCCGATGATGAAGAGGCGCTTCACGGCGGCTGACATCGTGGCGCAGTTGAATCGTTGCGTGTTCGACGCGTGCGGCGAGGTTCCCATCGCCGTTGTGCTGCTCAATCCTGCGGCGTTGCCGAAGACATCGAGTGGGAAGTTGCAGCGCGCGGCTACGCGGCAAGGCTGGCAGAACCGCACGCTCGATGCGTATGCACTTTGGGAACAGGGTCACTTCGTAGTGGGCGCAGCGGAGCCCGAGGCCGACAAGCTAGACGGCATCGAAAAGGAACTCGCGGCGCTCTGGAGCGACGTGCTCGAAAGTAAGATCGTTACACGGGACGCGCATTTTTTCGCATCCGGTGGCAGTTCGCTGACGGCGGCGCGCTTAGCGGCACGCATCGGTGAACGGTGGCGACGGCCGTTCGAGATCGGGCAGGTCTTCGAATTCCCGACACTCGCGGCCATGACTAAAGCGCTGTCTCAGGCACTTGAAAAACCGGAGCGGGAGTCAGCCGATACCGTCCCGTTGGAACATAGCGATGAGCTTGTTGTATCGCACGCGCAGCAGCGGCAACTGTTCGTGTGGCAACTCGATCCGCAGAGCCGCGCTTATCACATTGCGACCGGGATACGGTTGCGTGGCGCACTCGACATTGACGCGCTGCGCCGCAGCTTCGACAGCCTCGTTGACCGTCATGCTGCGTTGCGTACGAGCTTTGTCGAGACGCCGGGCGCGGCGCATGTCTACGTGCCGCGAATCCATCCGGCAACACCACTCAACTGGACGCGTGTCGATCTGCTTGACGAAGACTTCAGCGAAGAATCGCTCAGCAAGATCGCGCAGCGCTTTGCCGCCGAACCCTTCGACCTCGCGCAAGGACCCGTGCTGCGCGTGGGCCTAGTGCAATGCGGCGGCAACGAACACGTCTTGCTGCTGGCACTGCATCACATTGCCACGGATGGATGGTCAATGCAGATCATCGTCGATGAATTTGTCGCGCATTACCGTGCCGCTGTGACGAACACACCGGCCGCGATCGCTACGCCGCTGGTCGGGTATACCGACTACGCCGCGTGGCAACACCGCTGGCTTAAGGGCGACGAAGCGCAGCGCCAGCTCGATTACTGGCGCAACCAACTCGGCGACGAAGCGCCCGCGCTGACTTTGCCATTCGATTATTCGCCCGCTTCCAATACTGGAAGTCTGGCCGCCGCGCGTATGTCGTTCGCGCTCCCCGCGAGCCTCGCCCGTCAGGTCCGCGATGCAGCGAGTCGGCATGGTGCCACGCCGTTTATCCTGCTGCTCGCGGCCTATCACGCGTGGTTGTATCGTGTGACCGGGCAGGCCGACATCCGCACCGGCGTACCGGTAGCGAATCGCCAGCGGACTGAGACGCACGGCGTGGTTGGCTTTTTCACCAACACCATCGTGCTGCGCAGCGTTTGCACGGCATCGCTGAGCGTATCCGCTCTAGTCGCAGCGCTTCGTCGCGCGGCAATCGACGGGCAAGCGCATCAGGCACTGCCGTTCGATGTGCTGGTCGAGCGGCTGAACCCGACGCGCGACGTGCAAGGTCTGCCGCTCTTCGACACAACGTTCAACTATCTTACCGATGACTACCCGGCGCTTGAGCGTCTGCCCGGTCTTACCGCATCGCGTTATGAAATCGAAGAAGCGCACGTGAAGGTTCCGCTCGCGCTCGATCTGCGCGAATCGCGCGAAGGCGGAATGCGCGCTTACGTCACCTACGCGAGCGATCTGTTCGACGCAACCAGCGTTGAGCGGATGGCCGCGCAATACCAGCGGGTAGTCGAAGCGTTCGCCGCTGCGTTGCTCTCTGATGACTCTGCTGCTGACCGATCCCTAGCAGCGCTTGATCTGCTCGATCCTCAAGAGCAGGCGCGCGTGGCAGCCGCGAGCTGCGGCGTGGAAACAAAACTGTCCGGCAAGCCCGTGCATGTGCGCGTCACGCGTCATGCACAAGCCCAGCCGGATGTGCTGGCGCTGATCGATGGAGAGGAGCGCCTGAGCTACCGTCAACTCGATCAACGCGCGCAACGCATCGCGTGCTGGTTGCTGGATCGCGGCCTTGGGGTTGGACAACTTGTCGCGATCGTCGCGGACCGCTCGGCGGCGTTTGTCGTTGCGATGCTCGGTGTGTTGAAAGCAGGAGGCGCTTATGTTCCCCTTGATGCAGCTAATCCGCCGCAAAGGCTTGAACAGACTTTGCGCGGTTGCGGAGCGCGGTTTGTGTTGTCGGAAAAGACCGGACTCGTGCTGGATGATCTGCAACAAACGACGATCGATAACGCGCAACAACATGCGCACGCGTTAACGCGCGCGATGCCGACCGTGGACTCACGAGAAGCGGCCTACGTAATCTATACGTCGGGCTCTAGTGGCACGCCGAAGGGCGTAGTCGTACCGCATTCCGCATTGAGCAATTACGTTGAAGCGGTGCTTGACCGTCTCGCGCTACCGCCGCGCTCGACATTCGCGATGGTATCGACCGTGGCTGCCGATCTTGGGCACACCGTGTTGTTCGGCGCGCTCGCGTCGGGCGGCACGCTGCATTTGATAGCCCGCGATACGACGCTCGACGCGGACCGCTTCGCGCGGTATATGTCTGAAAACAGAGTAGATGTACTGAAGATCGTTCCGGGACATCTGAATGCGTTGCTACAGGCGCAGAATGCAGCGGATGTTTTGCCAGCCCATTCACTCGTGTTAGGCGGTGAAGCGACAGCTTGGCCGTTGCTCGAAAAGATTCGCTCGCTCAAGCCATCATGCCGCGTGATCAATCACTATGGCCCGACCGAGACGACCGTCGGCATCCTGACGCAAGACGCGGCGCACGCGGATTCAAGCGCAGCTACGTTGCCTCTCGGCTCGCCGTTAGCCAATACGTCCACGTGGGTACTCGATGCACACATGAATCCAGTCGGTGCAGGCGAAACCGGGGAACTGTATCTGGGCGGGGCGGGTGTCGCGCGGGGTTATCTGGGCCGGCCGGGAATGACCGCGGAGCGCTTCGTTCCCGATCCGTTTACAAGGGGTGCGCGGTTGTATCGCAGCGGCGACCGGGCCCGCAGGCTGGTGGACGGTGCGATCGAATATTTGGGCCGCATTGACGATCAGGTCAAGATCCGGGGTTATCGCGTGGAGCCGGGGGAGATCGCAGCGCGGTTGCGTGCGCTGGATGGCGTGCTTGATGCAGCGGTGATTGTCTCGGCGGCGGGGCGGCTCGCCGGGTTCGCAACGGCAAAGCCCGCATGCACGCTCAATACGCCCTTACTCAAAAAACAACTCGCAGCCATCTTGCCGGACTATATGGTGCCGTCCAGCTTGCGTATCCTCGGCGCATTGCCACTCAACCGTAACGGCAAGCTCGACAGGCAGGCGTTGCTTGAACTGGCACGCACTGCGACAAGAACCGGCGAGAGCGTTCGTCGTATGCCGCAAGGCACAACCGAAATCACACTCGCACGTATCTGGGTCGACGTGCTAGGACTGGCCGAAAGCAAACCCGAAAGCAGCATCGCCTGCGACGACAACTTCTTCGCACTCGGCGGTCATTCGCTCGCGGCCATGCGGATGTTGTCGCGCGTGCGGGCCGCGTGGCCGATAGAGCTGCCGCTGCGTGCGGTGTTCAGCGCGCCGACACTTGAGGCGCTCGCCGCGCGTATCGATGAGTTATCGAGCGATACACACTCGGCCGGCAGCGAAACGCCAATCCGTATCGTCGAACGGCTGCGGGAGATGCCGCTATCACTCACGCAGCAGCGCATCTGGATCGTGGACCAGTTGGCCGGCGGTGGTCTCGCGTCGTACAACATGGCTGCGGGACTGGACCTGCGCGGTGAACTCGATGCGAACCTGCTGCATGCGAGCCTCGCCGCACTGGTCGACCGGCATGAAGTGCTGCGCTCGTCGTTTGGCGAGCATGACGGTGATCCTGTCTTGACAATTGCAGATCATCTTGACGTACCGATGCCGTTAGTCAACTGTGGCGCATTGCCCGATACGCAGCGTCAGCAGACTATCGATCGTTATCTAATCGATGCAGCGAACCGTCCATTCGATCTCGCTACACCGCCGCTGATGCGTGTGTTGCTCTTGAAGTTCGATGCGTCGCATCACGTGCTGATTCTCGCGCTGCATCACATCGTGGCGGATGGCGCGTCGGTGCATGTTCTTATCGATGAGCTGTGCGCCGGATATCGTGCACGGCGCAGCGGCATGCAGCCCGCTTTGCCGGCCTTGCCGATCCAGTACGCGGACTACGCGGCGTGGCAGCGCGAACAATTGACCGCTGCGAAGGTGCGTGACGAACAGGACTTTTGGCGCGCGTATCTGTCGGATGCGCCGCACTTCCTGGCTTTGCCTACGGACCGGCCGCGGCCCCCAGTCGCTTCCCACGATGGCGGCACAGCGCGCCTGACCTTATCTCGCGAGACTGGCGCGCGAGTGCAAGCGCTTGCGAGCGCGCGCGGCATGACACCGTTCGCCGTGCTGCTCGCCAGTTTCCAGTTGTTCCTGCACAGGCTGACGGGCCAGACCGATCTTCTTATCGGCACCGACGTAGCAGGGCGCGACCGGACCGAGCTCGAAGGGCTGATCGGTTTTTTCATCAACGTGTTGCCGATTCGCTCTCGCATCAGCGCCGATAACACCAACGCGGCAAGCTTCAATGCATGGCTCGACACCGCGAAGCATTCGGCGTGGGAAGCGCTTGAACATCGTGCGTTGCCGTTCGACCGGATTGTCGATGCGCTGGCTGTGTCGCGTCGGCGCGATGCAAATCCGCTGCTGCAAATGTTGTTCGTACTGCGCGACTTGCCGCGGAAAAACACGAGCGTGCCGGGTCTTGAGATCGAATTGTTGCGAGCGCAGACAACCCAATCGAAATTCGACATGGCCCTGTTCGTGGAGCCAGTCGATGGTGGTTACGAAGTCGAATGGGTCTACGCGTCGTCGCTATTCGTGCGGTCCACGGTGGAGCGCTGGTTCGGGTTGTGGCGCGACTTGCTCGACCAGGTATCGGCCAATCCGGATGCACGGCTCGATCTCGCCCCGACGCTTCCCGATTACTCGCCCGACGCCGTGCTCCATGGCGTACCTGAAGCCATTTCGCAATGAACGAGAGCAACTCATTTATGAAGGCGACCCCGATCACCGACGCTTGCGTCGAGACCTCTTTTTTCAACTCCGGCATGCGCTTGCCGATCGTCCTGACACCCACCGTTCCAATCAACGATTTGCCCGCCTGGATCAACGCGCATCGTGACGAACTCGAGATGTGGCTCACCCGCCACGGCGCCGTTCTATTCCGCGATTTTGGTGTGTCCGGGCCTGCTGCTTTCGAAGCCTTCGCCGAAGCCATTTCACCGGCGCTGTATGGCGAATACGGCGACCTGCCAAAGAAGGAGGGCGGACGCAATACGTACCGGTCCACGCCGTACCCCGAGCGGCAGATGATCCTCTACCACAACGAAAGTTCGCACCTGTCGCGCTGGCCGCGTCGGCAGTTCTTCTTCTGCGAACTGGCGTCTGTGTCGGGCGGCGCTACACCCATTGTCGATTGCCGCGAGATGCTGCGGCAGTTGCCGGCCCAACTGGTAGATACCTTCGAGCGCAAACAGTTGATGTACGTGCGCACCTTTACACGCGGTCTGGATGTGCCGTGGCGCGAGTTCTTCGATACCGACGACCGGCGCGCGGTGGAATCACGCTGCGACGCGGCGGGTGTCCAGTACGAATGGCTGCCGAACGACGAGTTGCAGACACGCACCGTGTGTCCCGCGGTCATCGTGCATCCCTTGACCGGTGAACGCTCGTTCTTCAATCAGGTGCAGTTGCATCACATTGCCTGCCTCGCGCCGGATGTCCGGATGGATCTGCTCGATATGGTCAGGCTCGAGCGCATGCCGCGACACGCGTATTTCGGCGACGGCAGCACGATCAGCGACGACGACATTGGGTTGATCGGCGCCGCGTACGAGCGCTGCGCGGTGCGTTTCGACTGGCGCGCCGGCGACGTGCTGATGCTCGACAACATGCTCGTCGCGCACGCTCGCGATCCGTATCAAGGGCCTCGCAAGATTGTCGTGGCGATGAGCGAGCTGGTCGAACGCTCGCAATTCGCGCGTTCTGCCACCGCCTGACGCACGCGTATTTCCCCCATTTCCCATCAAGAAAGCAGACCCAAAGAATATGGACCAACAGACTCCCCAACTCCAGGAACCCACCCTCGATGCCGTCCTGCGCACGCTCTTCGCAACCTTGCTGGAGATTGATCCGGACGCGATCGGCGACGATGACGATTTCTTCGAACTAGGCGGCGACTCGCTGCTGGTCATCAAGCTGGTCGCCCGTATCCGCCGCACGCTGAGCCTTGAACTTTCGCCCGGCGACGTCTTCGATCACCCGACCGTAGCCAGCCTTGCCCGCTTCCTCGACCCTGCCTGACTGGCGCGACAGATCCACACGATAGTCAGGGAAATTTCACACAAAAAAACATCTCGTCGATATACTCTCGTATTAGTAATCATTCGCATTCGCATTATCGTTCACACATCCAATCACACCAACCGCAAGAGACCATGGCACGACAACAAACAGAACGACGCGGCGCAGACCGTATCGGGGCGCGCGGGCGCCCAAAGAACCCCTGGCGGCTCGCGCCGATCGCAGCGGGCGTGTTCCTGGCGACCTCTGCGTTTGCGCAAAGTGACGCTGTCGTGCCCACAGACGGATCCGGCCAGCCGGCCACAGCCGCCTCGGGACAACAGTTGCCGGCCGTGGTGGTGAAGGGTCAGCGCGATGCGGAAACGGGTACGGGACCGGTGAAGGGTTACGTGGCGAAGCAGAGTACGGCGGGTTCCAAGACCGACACGCCGATCATCAAGACGCCGCAGGCGATCTCGGTGGTGACGCGCGATCAGATGGATATCCAGGACGTGCAGAGCGTGGCGCAGGCGTTGCGCTATACGTCCGGCGTCAACCCTGAGCAGCGCGGCACCAACACGGATTCGCTCGAGTACCTGTATGCACGCGGTTTTCTCGTCGACGAGTACTGGAACGGTTTGCGCACGCCCGGTCCGGCCGGCGGTTTTGGCTTCAACGTGACGAGTTTCGACCCGTACATGTTCGAGCGTATCGAGTTGCTGCACGGACCGGCTTCGGTGTTGTACGGGCAGGGTTCGCCGGGTGGCACGGTGAACCTGGTGAGCAAGATGCCGACGGCCGAGCCGCTGCACGAAGTCGGATTCCAGACCGGCAGCTATGGGCGCCTGCAGGGGTTCTTTGACTTCAGTGGTCCTATCGATCAGGACGGCAAGGTGCTTTACCGTTTGACGGCGGACGGTTTTAATACCGGCACGCAAACCGACTACGTGAACCAGCAGCGTTTCGCGATTTCGCCGACCATTACGTGGAAGCCGACGAAAGACACCACGTTCACGGTCTTTGCGAACTACCAGGCGGACCCCGAAGCGGGGATTTACAACACCGTGCCGGCGGTGGGCACGATCCAGACCGGTGTGGCTCAACTGCCGCGCAGTTTCTATCCGGGCGAGCCGGACTTCGACAGCTTCCGCAAGACGCAGGAGTCGATCGGGTACCAGCTGGATCATCGTCTGAACGACATGTGGTCGTTCAAGCAGAGTTATCGTTTCCTGCATAACAGCCAGACCATCCAGTATGTGGCTGACGACGCGGGCTACACCAACAACGGCACGGAGCTGGCGCGCGATGTGTACCTGAACACGGGCCGGTTGAACTCGCACACGCTCGACAACCAGGCGACTGCGCGCTTTAACACGGGACCGGTGTCGCATACGGCGACCGTGGGCCTCGACTATCAGTACACCCAGTTCGACCACGCCTTCTACGGGGCGTTCGACAATGTGCCGTCGCTCAGCGTCACGAATCCGCAATACGGTCAGCCCGTTCCGTATCCGGACTTCATGTTCGGCACGTCGAACAAGCAGACGGTCAAGCAACTCGGCACCTATGCTCAGGACCAGATCGACATCGACCGGTGGTCGTTCCTGCTGGGCGTGCGTGAAGACTGGGCGAACGAAGACAGCACGTCGTACGTGAACGGTGCGCAGGCGAGCCAGTTCAATCGCGCGTTCACCTGGCGTGCCGGCGGCGTATACAAGTTCGACAGCGGATTTGCGCCTTACGCCAGCTTCACGAAGTCGTTCCAGCCGCAGGTCGGCTCGACCGCCTCGGGTACAGCGTTCTCGCCGACTACCGCCCAGCAGTACGAGATCGGCGTGAAGTATCAGCCGAAGAACTACAACAGTTTCGTCACGGTATCGGCGTTTCACGTGACGCAGCAAAACGTGCTGACCACGGACCCGAACAACATCAACTTCCAGGTGCAGACCGGTGAAGTGCGGTCTCAGGGTTTCGAGGTCGAAGCCCATGCGAGCCTCACCAACAATCTGCAATTGATCTTCAGCTACACGTACACGAACCTGCTCAACACGAAGAGCAATACGTCGAACCTCGACAAGGTGCCGGTCGGCATTCCGCGTAATACCGCTTCGCTGTGGGCGGATTACACGGTGACCAGCGGGCCGCTTAACGGCGTGCAAGCGGGTGCGGGCCTGCGTTATATCGGCGGTTCATACGGCGATACCGCGAACTCGCTGCTGCTCTCGTCGGCCACGCTGGTTGACCTCGCGTTCCGTTATGACCTCGGTCGCGCGTTCCCTTCCATGCACGGCTGGACCGGCTCGCTCAATGCAAGCAACCTGCTCAATCGCACTTACATGGCGTCATGCAGCAATGGTTCTTGCTACTGGGGCCAAGGTCGGCTCGTCCTCGCGGGATTGAAGTATCAGTGGTAATTCATCAGGAGGCAGGGCGCCGATGCGGTCTTTTTCGACGAATGGCTTAGTGGCGACCTTAACGACGCCCGGCGAGCAGGCCGGCCCCCGGCCGCTGTCTCCTGCGCAGGAAGGACTCTGGTTCATGCAGCGGCTCGCGCCGCTGTCCACTGCCTACCATCTGGCACGCGTTTTTCATTTGCGCGGTCACGCCGATATCAGCGCGCTTGAGCAGGCGCTGAATATCGTTCGTGCAAGGCAAGCAGTACTGCGTACCCGTTTTGCGGAACGGGACGGCAAGCCTTTTCAGATTGTCGATGCACCGGCCGATGTGCCGTTGCCATTGACCGATCTTTCCTCGCTTAAAGCCGATGCACGTAACAAAGCGCTGGCAGAAGCGCTTGCTCACGAGGCACAACAACCGTTCGACCTGAGCACGGAAGGTGCGATCCGCTTGCGGGTTGTCGTGATGTCGGCAGAGTGGAATGTGCTGTCTGTCGTGGCTCATCATCTTGTCTCCGATGGAACGTCGACCGCGATCTTCGCGCGTGAGTTCGCTCACGCGTACGGCAGGATCGTGCGTGACGAAGCGGCTTCTGAACTACCAGACCTGACATGGCAGTATTTCGATTTTGCCGCGTCGCAACGCGACATGCTGGCAAGCGACAAGGCCCGCGCCGACATGGCGTGGTGGACCGAGTACATCGGCTCGCCCCATGCAGGTTTCGAACTGCCCGTCGATTTCACGCGAGCACCGGCTCAGGAACGTCTTGCACGTACCCACATCTTCACGCTGACTGACGCCACCGCTAACGCGTTGCGTTCGCGTTGCAAAGCCGAGCGTTGCACCCCGTTTGCCGTCTTAATGGCGGCGTGGCAGTTAGTGTTGTCGCGCCATTCCGGCAGCGACGACTTTTGTATCGGCGTGCCGACCAGCGGACGAACCCGCGAGGAAACCGAAGACCTGATCGGTCTTTTTGTCGATACGCAGGTGTATCGCGCGCGGCTCCAGCCGGCCATGACCGGACGCGCGCTGCTGCAGGCGGTACGCAACGATACCCGTGCCGCGCTAGATCATGGCAACGTCACGCTGGCCGCGCTCGTCGATGCAATGGGCGTACGTCGCGAAGCCGATCGCCACCCGCTGTTCCAGACGCTCTTCAACGTGCAGGGCGCGGCCGCCTCGGGGAAGCTGGAGCTCGCCGGTCTTGAGGTCGATATTGTCGACACGGAAAGTCAGGCGGCCAAGTTTGACCTGAGCCTGGACATACGCGCAAGCGCCGACACCGTCACGTGTACCGCACGATACGACGGCGCGTTGTATCGAACTGGAACCATCGCGCGGCTCGGACGTCACTACGAAGCAATCCTAATTGGCCTGTGCCAGGACCCTGGTCGGCCGGTGGCCGAGATTGCGTTTATCGATGAAGAGGAACTGGCCCGTCTCGCGGCGTGGAGCACACAAGCTGCGGAGTTTGGCGCTGCCGAGCCTGTTCACCGTCTATTCGAACGCCACGCGATAAAGACACCGGATGCGCCCGCGCTCTTGTTTGGCGAAGAGGTACTCACGTACCGCGAACTCGATCAGCGCGCGAACCAGCTTGCGCATCGGCTAGTGAAGCTTGGCGTGGGGCCGGAAGTAAAGGTTAGAATCGGCCTCGAGCGGTCGGTGGAAATGGTGGTCGGCTTGCTGGCGATATTAAAGGCTGGCGGTGCTTACGTGCCCCTCGATCCCGACTATCCGCCGGAGCGGCTGGCCTACATGATCGGCGATAGCGGCGTGGGGCTGTTGTTGACGCAGCGCGCTGTGCGCGAACGCCTGAACCCGCATTTGCCACCGGTCGACGCATGCACGGTGCTTGAACTCGACGTGCTGGATACATCGGGTGAATCGCCGCGTCGTCCTGATGTTCACATCCACGCGGAAAACCTGGCCTACGTAATCTATACGTCGGGTTCGACAGGACGTCCGAAAGGCGCTGCCAATCGCCACGGCGCATTGTTTAATCGGCTGGCCTGGATGCAGGCTGCCTACCGGCTCGACGCCACCGATACCGTTCTGCAAAAGACGCCGTTCAGTTTCGATGTATCGGTCTGGGAGTTTTTCTGGCCAATCATGTTCGGCGCGCGGCTGACAGTGGCCGGGCCAGGCGATCATCGGGACCCGGCAAGGCTGGTTGAATTGATCGACCGCTTCAACGTGACCACGCTGCATTTCGTGCCGCCGATGTTGCAGGCTTTCATTGCTTCACTCGGTGGGAACAGCGCGGTTTGTGCAAGCCTGCGCCAGATTGTTTGCAGCGGCGAAGCGTTGCCGGCGACCTTGCAGGATCGTGCGCTGCAACGTCTGCCGCATGTCCAATTGCATAACCTGTACGGACCGACTGAAGCGGCCATCGATGTCACGCACTGGACTTGCCAAGCGGGCGACCCGGTCGTGCCGATCGGCCGGCCGATTGCGAACGTAAGCACGCATGTGCTCGATCAGTCGATGAATCGTTTGCCGATGGGTGTCGCGGGTGAACTCTATTTGGGTGGCGCGGGACTGGCTCGTGGTTATCTCAACCGGCCGGGGCTGACGGCAGAGCGTTTCGTGCCCGATCCGTTCACGGATGGTGGGCGGCTGTATCGCACCGGCGACCTTGCGCGCTGGCGTGCGGATGGAGCGCTCGACTATCTTGGACGGCTCGATCATCAGGTCAAGATCCGGGGCTTTCGCATTGAGCCGGGTGAGATCGAAGCGGTATTGCAGACCTTGGCCGACGTCGATGAAGCGGTGGTCGTCGCGCAAGATGGACCGGGCGGTAAACGGCTGGTCGCGTACGTGACGGCGCGTGCGGATCATGCGCTGCAATGCGATGCGCTGGCCGCGTCCCTGCATGACGTCCTGCCCGAATACATGGTTCCGTCCGCGTGGGTTGAACTCTCGCGGCTGCCGTTGTCGCCGAATGGCAAGGTGGATCGCCGTGCGCTGCCCATGCCTTCGCAGACGGAACGCGTTTGGGAGGAGCCGCAAGGCGATGTCGAAGATTTGCTCGCGCGGATCTGGCAAGAGGTGTTGGGTGTCGAACGCGTGGGTCGCGACGACAACTTCTTCGAGCTGGGTGGCGATTCAATTCTTAGCTTGCTGATCGTGGAGCGTGTCCGGCTGGCCGGGTGGAAGGTGACGCCGCGGCAGTTGTTCGAGCGCCAGACGGTGGTTCAGCTTGCTGCCGTAGCCGAGCCGGTCGTTGCAACGGCAGTCGTCGCTAACGAGGTAATACAGGACACCACCAAGGCATTTTTGCCCATGCAGAGATGGTTCCTCGACCTGCCGATGGAGCAGCGGAATCATTGGAACCAAGCGGTACTGCTAACGAGTCGCGCGCCATTGGACACTGCGCTGCTGGAGCGCGCGTTGCATGTGCTGGTGCAGCATCACGACGCGCTGCGGCTACGCCTTACACAAGACGCAGCCGGCCGATGGTCGTTGAGTAGTGAGCAACCGTCGACTAAGTTGCTATGGCTACGCGAGGCGGCGACGTCGGCTGATATGGCGACGTTATGCGACGAAGCCCAACGCAGCCTTGATCTCGGCCACGGACCGCTGCTGAGAGCGCTCGCGATACATCTTGCCGACGGTAGCTGGCGGCTCTTGCTGGTGATCCATCATCTGGCTGTGGACGGCGTGTCGTGGCGGATTCTGCTAGCCGATTTGCGAACGGCGTATGCGCAATTGCAGGCTGGGGAAGCCGTTGCATTGCCGCCGAAGACAACTTCATCCACTGAGTGGGCAACACGCCTCGCGCGCCACGCGAATAGCCCTGCGCTGCGTTCGCAACTCGATTACTGGCTGGACACAGCAAGCACGCCGGCCGGCCTGCCATGCGACTTCCCGGACGGCGCGAACATCGTAGCGCATCAGCTGCACGCGACGCTCAAGCTCGACCGCGCCTGGACGCACCGACTGCTGCAGGAAGCGCCCGCAGCGTACCGCACGCACGTCAACGACCTGCTGCTGACTGCGCTGGGCCGCGCGCTTTGCAACTGGACCGGGGGCGAGCGAATCCGCATCGACCTTGAAGGACACGGCCGTGAAGATCTTTTCGACGATCTCGACCTGAGCCGCACGGTTGGCTGGTTCACGAGCTTGTATCCCATCGCTCTTGAACCGCAGGGCGATGTAGGCACGGCGCTTGGACGTGTCAAGGAGGCGCTGCGCCGGGCACCGGACCGCGGCCTCGGGTTTGGCGTGCTCAAGTACCTCGGTGACGACGCGGACCGGCACGCGCTGGGCAGCATTGAACCATCGCGGGTAGTGTTCAACTACCTCGGCCAGTTCGACCAGAGTTTTGATGCAACGTCGGCATGGCAACCCGCGCCTGAAGCGACCGGGCGTTCGCAAGACGAAGCTGCGCCGTTGCCGCATGACTTGTCCGTCAGCGGCAAGGTGCTGGATGGCATGCTCACGTTGAGCGTGGGTTATAGCGGTGAGCGTTATCGGGCGAGCACGGTTGAAGGACTCATCGATGCAATCCGCGTAGAACTGGAACGCGTGATCGAGCACTGCACGAGGGGCGCCACTGGCGCAACACCTTCGGACTTCGAATTAATTTCACTGACGCAGAATGAGCTTGATCGATTGCCACTGACGTTGAACAACGTCGCGGATATCTATCCGCTGTCGCCCATGCAGTCGGGCATGTTGTTCCACACCTTGTATGCGCCCGGCGGCAGCGTGTACCTGAATCAGTTGCGGGCGGATATCGATGGACTGGATGTCGCGCGTTTCAGTGCCGCGTGGGCCGCTGTAACGGCGCGACACGACATCCTGCGAACAGGCTTTGTGCCACAGGGCGAGGGCTGGCTGCAGTGGGTAGCGCGGTCTGTGGAACTGCCGGTGACGCACCACGACTTGCGCGGCCGAAACGACCTTGCAGCCGCGCTGGACGAGCTGGCCTCAGCCGATCTCAAGCAAGGCTTTGATGTTACGCGTGCGCCGTTGCAAAGGCTGGCGCTGGTGCGTGTCGATACCCATCGCTATCACTTCATCTGGACGCACCATCATGTGCTGATGGACGGCTGGAGTGTCGCGCAAGTGCTGGGCGAGGTGCTGCGTTACTACAGCGGACAGAGCTTGCCCGCGCACGGTGGTCGGTATCGCGACTATATCGGCTGGTTGCAGAAGCACGACGATGAGGCGAGCGCGGCGCACTGGTGCGAGCAGGTGAAGCGGATTGAGGAAGCAACGCGGCTGGCTACAGCAGTCGCGAGCCGTTATGAACGGACCGGTAACGTGATGGCTGCTGGCTACGGGCAACATACGTTTGAACTGGACCGGGTATCGACCGCGCGCCTCGTCGCGTTTGCCCGTCAGGAGCGGGTGACCGTAAACACGTTGGTTCAGGCCGCGTGGGCACTGCTCTTACATCGATACACGAACCAGGCGACAGTGACCTTCGGCGCAACGCTGGCTGGCCGGCCTGCGGGCCTCGCCGGTGCGTCGCAGTTGCTCGGACTCTTCATCAACACGCTGCCGGTGATCGCCCAACCGCATGCCGGCAAGCGGCTGGGCGACTGGCTGCGCGAACTGCAACTGTTAGGCATGACGGCGCAGGAACACGCGCACACGCCGCTCTATGAGATCCAGCGCTGGGCAGGCGCAACGACCCAGGGCCTGTTCGATACCGTCGTGGTCTTCGAGAACTATCCCGTCGATACCGCGCTGAAGGAGGCATCGCCCGGCGGCCTGACGATCGACAACGTCCGTGCCTGCGATGAAACCAGTTACCCGCTAACCTTGGGTGTGATGCTGGGCGATACCCTGAAGCTGGACTACCGGTTTGCGCACGAGGCGTTTGCCGACCGGGATATAGCAGGCATTGCGCAGCAAACAGGTGGCCTGTTGAGCGCGTTTGCCGGTGCAGCGGACCGGCTGCTTGCTGACTTCGACTTGCTCGATAGCGCACAGCGGCAAGCGCTGGTGACGTTGGGTCATATCGGCGCATTGGCTGCATCGGTAGAAGACGTGCAGCCGGTACACAAGCTGATCGAGGCGTGCGAACAGCAGCAACGCGATGCGCTCGCGCTGGTGGCCGGCGAACTCAGCTTGAGTTATGGCGAACTGAACGCACGGGCAAACCGCCTGGCGCATCGTTTGATGCGGGAAGGTGTGGGGCCGGAAGTGCGGATCGGGTTTGCGGTGGCACGGTCGGTCGAGATGATCGTGGGCCTGCTGGCCGTGCTGAAAGCCGGTGGTGCGTACGTGCCGCTGGACCCGGCCTATCCGGTCGAACGTCTCGCTCATATGATCGAGGACAGCGGCATCACGCTGTTGATCACGCAGTCGCATTTGCATGGACGGTTGCCTGCAGAAGCCGGATTCACGCGCCTGGATCTGGACACGTTGGATGTATCGGCGGAACCGGCAAGCAATCCGTCTGTAACGCTCGCTGGCGAGAACCTCGCGTATGTGATCTATACATCGGGCTCAACCGGCAAGCCCAAGGGCGTGGCGGTGGCGCACGACGCGCTGTCGATGCATTGTCAGGCCATTGCAACTCGCTACGGCATCACCGCGGAAGACCGGCAATTGCACTTCGCTTCTATCAGTTTCGACGCCGCCGCCGAGCAGTGGCTGGCTCCTTTGCTCAGCGGCGCGGCAATTGTCTTGCGCGACGACACCGTCTGGTCGGCTCAACGCCTCGCGGCCGAGATAAAGACGCATGCAATATCGATACTGGATCTGCCGCCTGCGTATATCAATGCGTTTGCTCAGGAGATCGAACCGGGTACGGTATCGGTCAGGACGTGCATTGTCGGTGGGGAAGGCTGGTCGCGAAGCGGCTTCGAAGCGGTAAAGAAACACCTGAGACCCGAGCGGATTTTCAACGCTTATGGGCCGTCGGAAACGGTGATCACATCGACTGTGTGGAGGGCGGATGGAGCGTCGGAATTCGAGAGCGCCTACGCACCGATCGGCATCCCGGTAGGCGAGCGGACAGCGTATGTATTGGACGCGGCGTTGTGTCTCGTGCCCCAGGGCGTGGCCGGGGAACTGTACGTGGGCGGCGCGGGACTGGCGCGGGGTTATCTGAACCGCGCGGCGCTGACGGCGGAACGATTCGTACCGGATCCGTTCGACGAGAGCGATAAAGGTGGTCGCTTGTACCGGACCGGTGACCTGGTGCGCTGGAACAACGCGGGCCAGCTTGAGTTCCTCGGACGTATCGATCATCAAGTGAAGCTGCGGGGTTTCCGTATTGAACTCGGTGAGATCGAGGCGGCGCTGCTTGCGTTACCCGGCGTGCGGGACGCGGTAACAATCCTTCATGACGACACTCGTCTTGTTGCCTATGTGAGCGCACAGACGGATACCGTGATCGACCCATCAACGTTGAACACAGCATTGCTTCAAGTCCTTCCTGACTACATGGTTCCCGCATTGATAGTTGTGCTCGACGCGTTACCACTGACGCCCAATGGCAAAGTGGACCGGCACGCGCTGCCATCGCCCGAACTTCTTGCCCCGACGAACTACGAACCGCCGCAAGGCGAAGTAGAAGCGGTCATCGCGCAGATCTGGTCCGACGTGCTTGGAATAGAACAGATTGAACGGGTAGGCCGCCGCGACAACTTCTTCGAACTCGGCGGCGACTCAATTTTCAGCCTCCAGGTTCAGCGGCGAATTGCGCGGCAGTTATCGGTCGAAGTCGAACTCGCGGCATTGTTCGCCGCGCCGACGCTTGAGGCTTTTGCCGCCGTCGTGTCGATTGCGCGAGAGAGCGCGTCGGCAGGGCAAGACCGCTTGACCGACGACATGCAATCCATCCTTTCCGACCTTATGCAATGAACCGACGCGCCATGCTTTCCGCGCTGCTGGGCGCCGGCGCACTTGCCGCAACCGCACTGCCCGATGTTGCACTCGCGGGTGATGCTCTCGTCGCTACGCCGCGCCGTATTGTCGTGCTCGATTGGGGACTGACGGAGATGGTGTTGTCGATCGGCGTGGTGCCCGTCGGGATTGCGAATACCCGGGACTTTCGCAGGAATTTCACGGCATGCGATGTGCCCACGTCGGTGGTGGATCTTGGCTTGATGTTCCAGCCGAACATGGAATTGCTGTTCGCGTTGAAACCTGACCTGATCGTCATTTCGCCGGCTCATTTGAGACTTCGGTCGGCGCTCGAGCGCGTTGCGCCGACCGTTACGCTTGGGCGCTACCGATCGAGTGAAGCACCTTATTCCGCGGCCCGTGCCGAAACGCTGCAGCTCGCGCGATTGCTAGGCTGCGAAGCGCGCGCCGAAGCACTTCTCGCGCAAGCGGACACGGAGCTCGACCGCGCACGCACGGGGCTTGCCGCGCTGCCAGCGGTAAGTGCCTTCAGTGATGTAGGCGGTGCAAAAGGCAGGCCGTTTTACATGGTAAATTTTCTCGATGAAGCGCACGTACGTGTGTTCGGTCCGAACAGCTTCTATGGCGAACTGATGACGACGCTCGGACTAGAAAACGCCGTCGACTCTGGAGCCTTCTCCACCACCGGTTTCGACGTGCTGGGCAGCGTGCCCGACGCGACCTTGCTCTACATGAAGCCGCTTGCGCCTTCCGTTGCGAACATGATGAAAACCAGCCCCTTGTGGCACGCCATGCCGTTCAAGGAGGAGGGCCGCATGATTGGCCTGCCGCGTGTTCCTTCCGACGGCTGCCTTCTTTCCGCGATGCTCTTCGCCCGCGCGCTGGTGGATACCTTCGAGCAGGCCAATGAGCAGACCGGTGCCTTGAAGGGGTACGCATGAAAAGCGTCGCGACTGTCTCCGTGGTTCCTTCACGACGCTGGCCATTGCTGCCCGTTTGTCTTGTGATTGCGCTAGCCATGCTGTTATCGCTGCACAGGCTGGACGACCGCCTGCCGGCGTCGTTGTGGTGGCAAGCGCTGGTGGCGCCATCGCCGACGGATCTGCGACAACTCCTTGTCCACTACGGCGACCTGCCGCGCATCGCGGTCGCGTGGCTGTGCGGCGCGGCGCTCGGGCTTGCCGGCGTGGCGACCCAGCAAGTGCTGCGCAATCCCCTCGCCGAACCAATGACGCTCGGGATCTTCTCCGGCTCCTATCTCGGGCTTTCAATTGCAACGGTCTACGCGCCCGGCTTGCTGGTATCCGGTCGCGACGGCGTTGCGCTGGCCGGTGGCGCAGTGGCATTGGCGATTGTTTTTGCGCTGGCGGCGCGACGCGGCATCTCACCGCTTGCGCTGATCCTCGGTGGCATGATCGTCAACCTGTGCTGTGGCGCGCTGAGTTTCGCGCTTGCGATATCCCACTACGACCTGTTGAGCGCTCTGATGATCTGGGGCGGCGGCTCGCTGGGCCAGCACGACTGGAGCGTCGCGCTGGCGTTGCTCGTGCGGCTCGTGCCCTGCGTGGCGTTGCTGCTGTTGTGCACGCGTCCCATGGCCGTATTCGATCTGGGCGACACCGTCGCCAGCAGCCTGGGCGTGTCGCTGCGCATGACACGGGGCGCGGCGCTCTGCCTGACCTTGCTCGTGACCGCGTTCGTCGTGAGCGCAGTGGGTGTGATCGGCTTTATCGGACTTGCCGCTCCGACGCTTGCACGTCTTGCCGGCGCGCGCCGCTTGCGGGACCGGATGTTGTGGGCGCCGTTGTTCGGCGCCGCGCTGCTGTGGCTTGCAGATCAGATCGCGCAGGAATTCGCGGGACGTTACGGAACCACGATTCCGACGGGCGCGATCACCACGTTGCTGGGCGCACCGCTGCTTCTGGTCATGTTGCGGCGCTTGCGCGGGCGGCCCGACCTGACCCATGCGGCCGCGATCCAGTCGGACGCGCTGTCATCGCGCGCGCTGGCTTTGACCGCTGGCGTTTGCGTACTGCTTTTGCTGGTGGTCATCGGCTTGTCGCTGGGGGTGGGGCGGGGTCTTGCAGGCTGGCATGTTAGCCATCCTGACGAGATCGCTGCGTTACTGTTCCTGCGTTTGCCGCATGTAGTCGCTGCGATGGGCGTAGGCGTGCTGCTTGCGCTTGCAGGTGGCATCGTCCAGCGCATGACCGGCAATCCGATGGCGAGTCCCGACCTGCTCGGCATCACGGCTGGCGGCGCGATGGGGCTCACGGGCGCACTCTTCCTGACAGCCAGTCCGGGGCTGCCGACGTTCCTTGTCTGGTGCGCGTGTGGGTCGGTCATTACGCTGGGCGCGCTGTTGCTCTTTGCACGCAAATCGTCGTACGCGCCCGACACGCTGATCCTCGCCGGCGTGACGATCAGCGCCGTGTTCCAAGCAGTGTCGACCATCGCCGTTGCCAGCGACGATCCCCGCGTAATCGTCCTCTACAACCTGCTCGCCGGGTCGACTTATAACGTCAGCGCGGGCGCGGCAGGTGTCGTAGCGGTGGTCGCGCTGGCAGCACTTTGCGCAGTGCCTTTTTGCCGGCGCTGGCTGGAGATCCTGCCGTTGGGCGCAGCCGTCTCGCGTGGTTTGGGCGTGAACATTTCCGTCGCGCGGTTTGCGCTGCTGCTGCTGAGCGCGTTGCTAACAGCGGCAGCGACACTGGTGATCGGCCCGCTGTCATTTATCGGCCTCATGGCGCCGCATATGACACGCATGCTCGGTATCCGGCGGGCTGTGCCGCTGCTGTTCATTTCAGCGGCTCTGGGCGCGGCGCTGATGGTCGCATCCGACTGGCTCGGCCGCTGGGTCCTGTTCCCGCAGGAAATGCCGGCGGGCGTGATGGCGACGCTGCTGGGCGGCCTCTACCTGATTATCACGATGTTCAAACGCAACCCGCGTGACGCGTCGGGAACGTGACGAAAGACCACGCGCGCATTCAGACAACACTGGATCAGATCGGGATCAAGGCCAACACATCGTCGAGAAGCTGACGGGGCACTTCCACACCGTTGGCTTCGCTTCTAAGGCGAGCATCGAATCGCCGTTGCGATGGCAAGCGAGCACCCTGGTCGACAATGCCGCCAAAAAGCGCTTCGGCGCGCTGAAGGTTGTCAACGCTGTTGCCACTTGAGAACATGGATGGATTGAATGCAAGGACCAATTCGCCATGACACGGCGTTGCGCCAACCCCTTCGTCGAACGCCATTGATTCCGCGGACGTAAGATCTCCAATGAGAGGTCCGGCGAGTAATTCGACCATTGCGGAAAGGGCGGAGCCCTTGTGACCGCCGAATGTCATCATTGCGCCGCGCATGGCAGCGGCGGGATCGTCAGTCGGCTGCCCATTTGCGTCTACAGCCCAGTCAAGCGGGATTGTTTTGCCCGCCCGCCGATGGAGCTCAATGTCGCCACGCGCGATCGTGCTTGTCGCGAAGTCAAACACGTAAGGAAAGCGCCCTGGCCGAGGCCACGCAAAGGCGATCGGATTTGTGCCGAACAGCGGTTTGGTCCCTCCGGCTGGTGCAACCCAACTATGACTCGGCGTCATTGCCAAAGCGGCAAGGCCCTCGCCAGCAAGATATTCCACCTCCGGCCACAGCGCCGAAAAGTGGAAGCAGTTGTTAATAGCCAGCGCTGCTATTCCAACTTGCCGAGCTTTTTGAACGAGCACCTTGCTTCCCATCTGAAACGCCAGCTGGGAATAGCCGAACTTGGCATCTACACGTACCAGCGCTGGCGAAACATCGATCAGTTCAGGCTTTGCATCGCGAACCACTTTGCCGTTTCGTAGCGTGTTGACGCAGACGATCAACCGGTAGATTCCATGTGACTGACATTCGTCACGCTGGCCTGCGACGATCACTTCGGCGATCGCCTGAGCGTGATCTGCCGCCATCCCGTTCGCCGTGAGCACCCGGTTCGATAATTCGGATAGCTCCGCCAGAGTCAAATTAACTGTGTTGTCCATGTCGATCCAAGGAGTGATTCGGGCCGCGCATCAGCGCAATACGTATATTGGATCCAATATACGTATTGTACAAATTGGCTGTTTGCGCAAGATCAGTGATTCTCTTTAAATAGCGTGTTCTGACTCACAGGATACGTGAAATGTTCGCGTTTCGTCCAAAAACAACTTATCGAAAACGCCTGGCGAAAATGTCTTGACCGTTGATATTGGATCCAAGATATTGAACGCATTACGAAATAATCAACTTGTCATGAACGTTTCATTCCAATCATCTTGGGATAGTCAAGCCGGCGAAGCGCACATAGCTGTGATCCGAAATACTTCCTTCCAAGCACCTTTTGAGCGCTCAGGAGGGATGTGAAGTTCTTGCTCGAACCCTCTGCGTAACACAGTAATCCTCAATTAATTTTGTCAAACCCTAGGAGAAATTCGTGAAAAAGCAGCTTGTTGGAATGACTGTGCTGATGGCGTCTTCCGCCGCGATCCATGCGCAAAGTACGGTCACGCTCTACGGTGTCGTGGACGACGGCATTACCTTTACCAACAATCAAGGGGGTCACCACGATTACCAGGCGTCCAACGGAGCCTTGGGGAGCAGTAAGTGGGGCTTATTCGTGAACGAAGACCTGGGGGGCGGCTACAGCACGGTGGTACGCCTTGAAAACGGATTTGACGTAAATACCGGGAAGTTCAACAACGGTGGCCGCGAGTTCGGGCGGCAGGCCTACGTTGGTCTTGGCAGCCCCTTTGGATCGGTCCTGCTCGGGCGGCAATATGACCTGGTTCTGGATTCCTTGCTTCCGCTATCGGGCGCGCTTAAATTCGCCGGCATTCTGGGAACGCATGCAGCAGACGTCGACAACATGTGGGGCGATTACTCGCTGAGCAATTCGATCAAATATCTCTCGCCCGTCTATGGTGGCTTCAAGGTATCGGCTTTGTTCAGCTTAGGTGGAGTGGCGGGCGATTTCGCTAACGGCCGCAAGGAATCCGTGAGCGTCAGCTACGGCTATAACGCGCTGACCGCAAGCGCCGTGTTTTCACGGGTAAGGAACCCGGGTACATCAATCTACGATGCCACCGCGAACCCGGCCGCAGGCACGACGTTCGTCAATCCAATCACGAATCCAACCTTTAGCGGCTATACCTCGGCTCAGACGCTGCAAGTGGCAGGCGCGGGGGTGAACTACAAGATCGGGGCGGGACAGCTCGGATTTATTTACACTAATACGCGCTTCGAAGACGTCATTCGCACATCGTCTACGCCTTTTTCAGGGACGGCAACCTTCAACAACTTCGAGGCGCTTGGCACGTACAACATCACGCCGGCGTGGTTGATGGGTGTTTCGTATGACTATACGAAGGCTGAAACGGCGAAGTATGGCCAAGTGAATTTCGGCACTGAGTACTCCATCTCCAAGCGCACTTTGTTTTATGCGATTACCGCCTGGGAACATGCCACCGGCACGGATTCGACGGGGAAACAGGCGGTCGCTGCGCTGTCGTTCCTGACGCCCTCAAGCACGGCAAATCAGGTCGCTGTTCGCGTGGGTGTGCGCCACACGTTCTAGTCTGGCGGCTCACGGCCAAAGACCGGCTCTCCAAAAGCTTTTGATTGATGGGGTTTACCCGGAAAAAATGCTGTAGGGCACGTCCCGACTTGACATCGTATTTTGGATCCAAGATATTGGACGCATTAATGATTGACCTGGCAGTCGTTGTTCAACCTTGTTCAGCGATTCCTTCACTGCGGAGTCTTTATGTCACCGATAGCAGCGCGGCTCGAGCGGCTTCCGTTCAGCCGCTTCCACTTCATACTGCTCATCATGGGCGGACTGGGGTTCATGTTTGAAGCAGTTGACGCCGGCATCATCGCTTTTATTCTTCCCGTGGTACGCGTCAAGTGGCATCTGACCAGTTTTGAAACCGGCATTCTCGGCAGTAGCACCTACGTGGGCTTTTTGGTGGGTGCCCTATTTGCCGGATTGCTCGGCGATCGTTTTGGTCGCAAGGTCGTCATGATGTGGGCGCTGACGTTCTTCTGCGTGCTGACGTTTGCCAATGCGTTTGTCAACGACTGGCACACCTTTGCTCTGCTGCGCGCCATCTCGGGAATTGGCATGGGCGCCGAAGGCGCAATCATCGCGCCCTTCCTTGTCGAGTTTGTGAGCAATCGCTATCGCGGCGCATTCACGGGTGCACTCGCGGGATTCTTCTCCTTCGGCTTCGTCGCCGCAGCGCTGATCGGCTACTTTCTGATTCCGCTCAACCCGGAAGGCTGGCGCATTTCGCTGGTAGTCGTCTCCTTGCCGGTTGTCGTTTTGCTGTGGTGGCGCCGTTCGTTGCACGAATCACCGCGCTGGCTGGAAATGCGGGGACGCCACGACGAAGCAGATGCTGTTGTCTCCGACATCGAACGTCGGATTGAACGTACCGGCGTGACACTGCCACCGGTTGTTCCGGTTCCGGGGTACGTTTTTCAACCTCGCGAGTCGGGCTCTTTCTTTAACAATCTAAAGCTTCTGTGGAAACCGCCCCTGGCCAGGACGACTGCCATGTCCTGGTGTTTGTGGCTCGCCGTCACTTTCTGCTCATACGCATTCTTCGTGTGGATCCCGGGCCTGCTGGTCGCGCGCGGCATGACGATTACTAAGAGCTTCTCCGTGTCGATCCTGATCTACCTGGCGCAAATTCCGGGCTACTACTCGTCTGCCTTCTTCTGCGAGAAGATTGGCCGCAAGGCGACAATCGTCACCTATATGGGACTTGCCTGCCTCGCCGGCATCTGGTTAGCGTTCGCGCAGGGCGACACCGCCGTCGTGCTCGCGTCCATCTTCACGTCGTTCGCGATGAACGGCGTGAATGCGGGCGAATATGCCTACACGCCTGAAGTCTTCCCGACGCATCTCAGGGCGACGGGCATGGGCACCGCGTCCGCGTTTGGCCGCATCGGCGCGATCTGCTCGCCCATGCTGGTAGGCTACATCTACCCGATCTGGGGCTTTGCTGGCGTGTTCGGGATGACCACCGTCATTTTGCTGATCGGGGCGCTTGCAGTGATTTTTCTGGGTGTATCAACCAGTGGGAAAACGCTGGAACAGATCACGGCGGATGAATATGGCATCGGTGATAGCCATGGCGGAAGCCTCCCGCAAGCGAAGGCGAGGGTATAGGTATGGATGAAACTCAATCGATGTCGATCATTAGCTCGCTTGCATTTTCGTTGCATCGGGGCGAGCCAGTTGAGACCTTCTGGGAAGAATTGGATCGCGGCCTGCAGGATGCGTTTGGCCACACACTCTTCACCGTCCTGGCGTACGACGCTTCGAGCGGGCTACTCGGTCGTGTGTACAGCACGCAGCAACAAATCAACCCGGTGGGTGGCCGAAAGCGCGTGACGAAGAGCGCCTGGACGAAGCAGGTGCTTGAGGACGGAAGGATTTTTCGTGGGGCAACGCGCGAAGATATTAAGGCGGTCTTCTCTGACTACGAGGTGCTGTGGTCGATCGGCTGCGAGAGCGTGTTGAACATCCCGATCCGCAAGCAAGGAATTGTCATCGGCTCGCTCAATCTGCTTGATAGTGCGGGGCACTATGACGAAGCGCCGATCGAGCTGGCTTACGTGTTCGCTCAGCTCTGCGTTACGCCATTAGAAGCAAGCCGTGCAGCGCTCCGACTTGACGGCGGGGACCAGGGCGATCTGGAACACGTGTAAGTTCCACGTGCGCGGCCGGTACGCGGGTCGCTGAGCAGCAATTCGTCAACAATACAATTGACATCGCTGCTAACGCGCGGCATCATCAAGCGAGCTTTCGTATCCTGGATCCAAAGTGTTTGACGAGGTGCAATAGGTGGTCAAAATTACAGAACGTCCGGAGACTCGATGGTGAACACTCGATTCGCCTTGATAGCCGTTGCTTTAGTCGGTGCATTGGGCTTTGCCGTTAGCGCGTACGCCAATACCCCGAATGTCTTGTTGGAGTTTTCCGTGCCAATGACCGGTGCCCCTGCCCAGTACGGGAAAGTTTTCCAGTCGGGCGTGTTGCTTGCGCAGGACGACTTCAACGCAACCAAGACGAAAGTAGACGGAAAGGGTAATGACTAAGCAGACGAACTCAATCACGAGCACCTCAGACGTCCTCGTAATTGGCGCAGGGATCGTCGGGCTTGCTTGCGCGTGGTCCGCGCTCAAGGAGGGGTTGACGGTCACGATCGTTGATCGCGATTTCGATGGTGACCGCACTTCGCACGGTAACGCAGGTGGCATTGCGGTGACCGAAAGTACGCCGATTTCGGTGCCAGGATTTTTCTTCAAAGCGACGAAGTGGTTATTTGATCCACTGGGCCCGCTCGCACTTGACTGGAAACATGTGCCAAGTGCCCTGCCATGGTTCATGGAGTTTCAGCGCGCCAGTAGTCCCGCGAGGTTCAAGCAGATTTCCTTGGCACTGGCCGCACTGAACAACCGTGTCTATGACGATCTGATTCCGCTATTTGAAGATGTTGGAGCAATGAGCACGTTCTATCGCCGCGGCGCGTTGACCTTATATGAAACCGATGAGGCGTTCAAAGCGGATACGGAAGAGTGGAATTTTAAAAGAGATCTCGGCGTGCGTTGGCGTACCCTCAACCAACAAGAGGTTCAAGAATGTGAACCTGCGCTTGCGCCGGTATTCAAGCACGGTGTATTCCTTGAGGACTGGTCACACATCGGGAATCCGAAGCAATTGGTCGCGCAGATTCGAGCACGGGTCAGAGCGCTGGGTGCTCGTTTCGTTGAAGGGGTTGTGACCACGCTGGACGTAACCAAACCGGACGCGCCCTGTGCAGTGCTTCAGACCGGAGCATCGGTCGCAGCGCGGCAGATCGTTGTTGCGACTGGAGCATGGTCGGCGTCGTTGGCGGAGTCCGTTGGGGACAGGGTGTTGCTCGATAGCGAGCGCGGGTACAACACGACGTTGCCGCAGCCAGGCATTGCCTTGTCGCGAGAGGTCATCTTTGCGGAGCGAAAATTCGTGGCAACGCCCCTTGATATTGGTATCCGGATTGGAGGGGCGGCGGAATTCGCCGGACTGAAGGCAGAGCCCAACTACAAGCGTAGCGAAGCGTTGCTCAAATTAGGGAAGCGATTTTTACCCGGGATTCAGGATCAAGGCGCGGTGCAGTGGATGGGGCATCGGCCGGCCACGCCGGATTCTTTACCTGTCATCGGAAGATCGCCATCGGCACCGTCAGTGATTTATGCGTTCGGCCACGGGCATCTTGGGCTTACTCAAGCGGCTACAACCGGCGCGCTGGTAGCAGATTTATTAGTGAACAGAACACCCCGGACATCGCTCGCCGAGTATTCAATCGAACGATTCCGGAAATAAGCGAGAGGTCCACGTGACCTCGGTTTATCGCAGTACAGATCGCTTCACAGCACGTTTAAGCTATTTCATTAATTCACAGAGGTGTTGTCATGCAAGTTAATTGGAAAGGTGTTTTCCCCGCAGTTACGACGAAGCTGAAGGACGATGGTTCACTCGATCACGAAGCCATCAAGTCTGGCCTGAATCGCCTGATCGACAACGGCGTAGGCGGCGTGGTGATGATGGGCATGGTCGGCGAAAACGCTCAGCTGACGCCCGACGAAAAGCGCACTGTCCTCAAGATCGCCGTTGAAACAGTCAACGGCCGTGTGCCGATCGTATCGGGTCTCGCTGAAACGAACACGGACAGCGCAATTCAGTTTGCACAAGACGCGGAAAAGATCGGCGTGCAGGGCCTGATGGTTTTCCCGGGCCTGACCTACAAGTCCGATGATCGTGAAACGGTTGAGTTTTACCGCACGATCGCCCGCTCGACCCAACTTGGCATCATGATCTACAACAATCCGCGCGGCTACGGCGTGGACATGCGCCCGGATCTGCTTGAGCAACTGAAGGGTGAAGCCAATATTGTCGCCGTGAAGGAAGAGTCATACGACACGACGCGCGTAACCGATCTTTACAACCAGTTTGGTGACCGATTCGTCGTGTTCTGCGGCGTCGATGACCTCGTGCTTGAATCGGCTGCGCTGGGCGTAACGGGTTGGGTATCCGGTATGGCCAACGCCGTGCCGAAGGAGTCGGTTGAGCTACTCGATCTGGCGGTCAAGGGCGACTTCGAAAAGGCCCGCAAGCTGTATCGGGTGCTCACGCCGCTGTTTCACCTCGACGTCCATGTCAAGCTGGTTCAATACATTAAACTCGCTGAAAACATCACTGCTGGCTACTCGGAAAACGTGAAGGCTCCGCGTCTTAAACTCGAAGGTGAAGAACGTCAAAATACCGTCGCTATCATCGAGAAGACGATAAACGACTTGAAGGCGCTGTCGTAAGCCTTTCAAGTAAGGCGCCTTGACCGGCGCCTGAACGATGAACTGGAGCCAAGCAATGAAAAGTACCTTCTTCTGTATCGACGGTCATACATGCGGTAACCCCGTCCGCGTGGTCGCGGGCGGCGCCCCCGTGCTCCAGGGCGCGAACATGATTGAGCGAAGGGCCTATTTCGAGCGGGAGTTTGACTGGATCCGCACCTCCCTGATGTTTGAGCCCCGTGGGCATGAGGTGATGTCCGGCTCGATCCTGTATCCGTCGACACGACCGGATTGCGACATCGCCATCCTGTTCATTGAAGTCAGCGGCTGTCTGCCCATGTGCGGTCATGGAACGATAGGAACGGTCACGACCGCGATCGAGAACGGGCTTGTGCGTCCACGCGAGCCAGGCGTGGTTCGACTCGATACGCCAGCCGGCGTTGTAGTCGCGCGCTACAAGTTAAACGGGGATCACGTCGACTCGGTTCAGCTCATCAATGTTCCCTCGTTCCTGCACTCGACGGACCTCAGCGTGGAGCTGGAAGGGCTGGGCGAGATCCGTTTCGATGTGGCCTATGGCGGCAATTTCTACGCCATCATCGAGCCGCAAGAGAACTTCGCGGGCATGCATACCTTGCGCCCAACCGACATCCAGCGACTAAGCCCGATTCTTCGGCAGAAGGCCAATGACAAATATCAGTTTGTTCATCCAGAAAAGCCCGAGATCCGTGGTTTGAGTCATGTGATGTGGACGGGCGAGCCGACGGTTGCCGGTGCGAGCGCGCGCAATGCCGTGTTTTACGGCGACAAAGCGATCGATCGGTCGCCTTGCGGAACAGGCACGTCCGCTCGCATGGCGCATCTGGTGGCCAAGGGCAGGCTCAAGATTGGTGAGGCTTTCGTCCACGAAAGCATTATTGGCACACTCTTTAACGGCATCGCGATCGAGACAACGAAGGTTGGGGAGTACGACGCGATTGTTCCAAGCATCGAAGGCTGGGCCCGAGTCACAGGGTTTAACACCATTTTTGTGGATGATCGGGACCCGCTCGCTAAGGGTTTTTTACTCAAATGAATTCAATTGGGCTTAGCGGCCTGCTTGCAAAGGAGTATTGAATGATTATCTTGAAGAACGCGCGAGTGTTGGACGCAAATCACGAACTCGACAAGACCCTGTATTCGATCGTGATCGAAGGAAACCTCATCACTAATGTGTCGCGCGAGCCGGTTCCGGAAGAAGGTGCGGAGATCATTGACGTGGCCGGCCGCACGGTCATGCCTGGCTTGATCGACTGTCATGCTCATGTGATTGCGTCAGTGGCGCACTTAGGGTCGAACAGCCGCTTGCCCAATACCTTTGCGGTGCTCAAGGCGGTGCCTATCCTTGACGGCATGCTCAATCGCGGCTTCACGACCGTGCGCGACGCCGGCGGTGCGGACTATGCATTGGCAAAGGCGATTGATGAAGGTGTCATTGCGGGACCGCGTCTATTCATCGCCGGGAAAGCGCTGTCTCAAACAGGCGGTCATGGAGATTTTCGTGACCGTTTCGACAACACCGATCCTGATCCGTGCGGGTGCAATCGTAATCTTGGTGCAATTGGACGCATCGTGGATGGTGTGGACGAAATGCGTAAAGCAGTACGCGAAGAAATGCGCGCCGGCGCTAACCACGTCAAGATCATGGCATCAGGCGGTGTCGCATCGCCTACCGATCCGATCGGCAATTTTCAGTTCTCCGTGGACGAAGTCAAGGCGGCAGTAGAGGAGGCGCGTTCGCATCAGACCTACGTGATGGCGCATGCCTACACGGGTGCTGCCATCAAGCGCGTGGTTGAACTGGGTGTTCGCACGATCGAGCACGGCAACCTGATTGACGATGAAGCGGCTGCCGTGATGGCGAAACACGGGGCCTATGCGGTGCCGACCTTGGTGACCTACGACGCAATGAGCAAAGTCGGCGCGAAGTCCGGTGTCCCCGAGAGCGCGTTGAAGAAGAACGAGGACGTACGAACACAGGGCTTGCGAGCGCTGGAGATTCTTAAGCGTAACGGCGTAAAGATTGGATTGGGAACGGACCTGCTGGGTGACATGCATGAGTTCCAGAGCGACGAGCTGTCGATTCGGGCGGCAATCCTGGGCGCGTTTGAGACCATCTGCCAGGCAACCCAGGTCGGCGCCGAGATTGTTGGAATGGAAGGCAAGCTGGGCATTGTTGCAAAGGGCGCGTTCGCCGATCTGCTGATTGTCGACGGCGATCCTCTGGACGATATCAGCGTGCTGACGGGCCAGGGCGAACGCATTTCAGGCGTCATGAAAGACGGCTCCTGGATACGCCGCGCGGCGCTCCAAGTGTCCTAATTTGGATTTTGGATACGAGAGCCCATTCATGGTACATTCGATTGTCCCTTTCCAATAAGACAGTCCGCAATGGCCACGGCAACGCCCACTAAAAGATCTTCCAAGACAATGACTTCTCCGGAACCGGACGTCGTAGAGCGCGTCACGCGAAAGATCGTGCGCCCCACTGCGGTGGAACTCGTCACTGACGAAATTCGGCAAATGATCTTGAGTGGGCGGATCTCGCCGGGCAGTGTTCTGCGTCAAGAGGTGTTGGCAGAAGAACTGGGCGTGAGCCGCGTGCCGGTCCGCGAAGCGATCACCCGGCTCCATTCTGAAGGCCTTTTGAATGTGGTCCCGCATAAGGGCGCGTACGTTCAGGAATTGTCGGTTGACGAGGTGCGAGAGACATTCAACATTCGCCTGCGCCTTGAACCGTGGGTATTTTCCGAGGCTATTCCTCTGATCACAGACGCGGAAATCAGCAAGGCAGAGCGGATCGTCAAGGACATGGATAAGGCCACAGGTGGAGAGTGGGGCTCGTTAAATTGGAAGCTTCACGAAACGCTTTATCGTCCCGCACGTTGCGAGATCACGCTTCAAATGCTTCGCGTCTTACATGACCGTTGCGATCGGTATTTCCGCTTTCAAGTGGTGAAGGTACCAATTCGAGAGCAATCGCATGCCGAACACATGGCGATCATTGATGCCTGCCGTAATCGCGATGTAAAACTCGGGACCAAGTTGCTTGAGACGCACGTTAAAGTTGCCAGTCAACAGATTATGAGCATCGTCGAAGCGGTCATGGCGAAGGCCGAACGCGCACGGTGAGGAATGCTGAGTAATTCTGAGTAAGGTGGTGGTCTAGCGGGTCGACAGGCCCGACGACATATTCTCAATCGATATTTCTCCTGGCAGGCCGCCCATTGCAGGGGCCTCGCTCCAACTTGCCACCAATGGTCATTGCGTCGCAGTAGTCCAAGCCTGATCTTTCTTACATCGCGTGCGCGATGTCATGGAATGCATCGGCCGCCTTGCCATCGACAGTTTCGGCGTAGATGCGGGATTAGCGCAACCATTCCCTGAACGACCGGCCTTCTCGCATTCGATCGAAAGCAGCGCGGGAAGATCTCCTAAACAGCAAAGCTAAACGCCGCGAAGCGGCGAATTTGGCATGGACCTCCATCCGTGGGCGGACTTGAGGAAAGACCCACCATAAAGCCAGGCAAAGTAACGCCTATTTCCTGAAAGTTCGCTTCCCCTTTCGCGACTACCTTTCTTATCAGCGGCCTCGCACAAATGCAAATGATTCGCATTTAATTGACTTCACCTGTCAAATTAATTATTCTGTGACGCGGTCGGACCGTCTTCGGGCCGTCCTTCCATACGCGGGATTACGTTCGGTTTTCACTCGTCGCGCCACAAGGAGTTTCATGTCGCTGTTCTTGTATCTTGTCCGCAACTCACGCTGGGTGCTGGCTGTCGCGGTGGTGGCGAGCCTCGTCAGCGGGTTCGGCAACGCGGCCCTCATAGCACTGATTAACCAGGCGCTTGGAGCGTCGAATACGAAGCTCGTCGAACTCGGCTGGCAATTCCTGATCGTGGGCGTAGTGGTGCTTGGCACGCGAACGCTGTCACAAACCTTATTCATGCAGCTCGGCCAGCGCGCCAAGGCGACGCTGCGCATGCGCACCATCCGGCGCATTGCCGAAGCGTCGTATCAGCATCTGGAAAAGCAGGGCGCGTCCAAAGCGCTCACCGTGTTGACGCAAGACCTGGATACGATCGTCATTCTGTTCGTGAGCCTGCCCGCGCTCGCGATGCACGGCGCGGTGATCGCGGGGTGCCTCGCGTATCTCGGTTATCTGTCATGGCAGATCCTGCTTTTCGCCGTCTTGACCATCTTCATCGGCTCGCTCGGTTTTCACATTGCGAACACGAAAGCGTTGTTTCATCTGCGCGGGTCACGGCGCAAGGAGGACGATCTCGTCAAGCATTTCCGCGCGCTCTTCGATGGCGCCAAGGAGCTCAAGCTGCATCGCGAGCGCAAGAATGCGTTCGTGACCGATACGCTGGAAACCAACGTGGAAGCAGTACGCGTCCAGCGCACGCGCGGCTACATTCTGTATGCCGCGGCCGCGAGCTGGGGCAGCTTCATTTTGTTTGCGTTTATCGGCATAACGCTGTTCGTGCTCGCGCGCACGTTTCCGGTGAGCACGCACGTAATGTCCGGCTACGCCATGATCTTTTTGTACATGATCATGCCGATCGAAGGCTTGCTGTCCGCCATCCCGAACGTCAGTTCGGCGAAGGTTGCACTTGAGCGGATCGAACAGGTCAATGCGGAACTGCCGCTCGAAGATACCTTGCACGAAACACCGGCCAAGTCCTTCGACAGCATCGTGTTTGACAAGGTCACACATCGATACTTCCGCGAAAAAGAAAACGAAGTCTTCACGCTGGGCCCGATCGACCTGACGTTCAAGCCGGGCGAACTGATCTACCTGATCGGCGGTAACGGCAGCGGCAAGACGACGCTCGCGAAAATGCTCGTGGGTCTCTATGCGCCCGAAGGCGGGCAGATCCTGCTCAACGGCAAACCCGTCGATGAAGCGCATCGCGATATTTATCGCCAGCATTTCTCGGTGGTCTTCAATGACTTTTACCTGTTCGACACGTTGTTCGGCATGAAGGTGGAAGGGCTCGACGCCGAGGCGAAGTTGCTGCTTGAACACCTGCAACTCGATCACAAGGTCACGATCAGGAACGGGGCGTTTTCCACAACCGATCTGTCACAGGGTCAGCGCAAGCGTCTTGCGTTGCTGGTTACGTATCTGGAAGACCGGCCGTTCTACGTCTTCGACGAATGGGCTGCCGACCAGGACCCGACCTTCAAGGAAGTGTTTTACAAGAAGTTGCTGCCGGAGTTGCAGGCGAAGGGTAAGACCGTTGTGGTCATCACGCACGACGACCGTTATTACCATCTCGCCGATCGCTATATCAAACTCGACTACGGTCAGGTGGTTGAACTCGGCTGTGGTGCAGACCTGCGCGTCGATCATCCGAATGCGATTCACCCGCAGGCTCATATGCCTGCGACTGCGTCTGCGCCGGTTGCATCGGCATAACGAATATGAACGCTAACCCGGCATTTCTCGACCAGGCTGCCGAGCGCGTCGCCGATCAAGAGTCGATGTATTCGCTCGAAGCGGTGTCGTTCAGTATCGGAGAGCGGGTGCTGCTGCATCCGCTGTCGCTCGAGTTGCCCAAGCGTCGCGTATGCGGGCTCATCGGCCACAACGGTTCGGGTAAGTCCACGCTGCTGAAGCTGCTCGCGCGTCAGCAAGCGCCAGGCAGCGGAACGCTGCGCTTCGCAGGCAAACCGCTCGACGACTGGGAAGGCCGCGCGTTCGCGCGCAAGGTTGCGTACCTGCCGCAACAACCGCCCGCGGCGGATGGCATGACCGTGCGCGAACTCGTCGCACTGGGGCGTTATCCGTGGCACGGTGCGCTCGGGCGCTTCAGCGCACAAGACGGTGCGAAGGTGGAAGAGGCCATGCGGCTGACCGACGTCGAGCGTTTTGCGCACCGCACGGTGGACAGCCTGTCCGGCGGTGAGCGCCAGCGCGTGTGGCTGGCCATGCTGGTCGCGCAGGACAGCGAATGCCTGCTGCTTGACGAACCCATTTCGGCGCTGGACATTGCGCATCAGATCGAGGTCTTGCAACTGGTGCGGACCTTGAGCGTGGAACGCGGACTCGGCGTGGTGGTGGTGCTGCACGACGTCAACATGGCTGCGCGTTTCTGCGACGATCTCCTGGCGCTCAAGGGCGGCCGCCTGCTGGCATCGGGCACCCCTGCGGAGTTGATGCACGCTGACACACTCGGCGCGATTTATGGTATTCCGATGGGTACGGTCCCGCACCCTCACGGCGGTTCACCCATCAGTTTCGCCCATTGATTCAAGGTTTAATGTCATGAAGCAAGTTGTCAGGTTTGCGGCGGCGGTCGTGCTCGCGGCAGCCGCGTTGAGCGGCTGCGTGCAATCTCCCCGAAGCCTGGCGAGCACCCACGCGCCGTTCAGCGTTGAGATCCGCCGCACGCAAGACGGTATCCCGCATATCAAGGCCGACGATTGGGCCAGCCTTGGTTATGGCTATGGTTATGTGCAGGCGCAAGACAACCTGTGTACGCTCGCAGATGGTTTCATCACGTTTCGCGGCGAGCGCTCGGCGAATTTCGGTGCCGACGCACGGCCGCCATCGGCTGCTTCCTTCGGTCAGCCGCGCAATCTCGAGGCCGATTTCTTCTTTCGTTTCGTCGACGACGCGAGCACGGTCGAGCGATACCGGTCCGCTCAATCCGCGCCCATTCGCGAGTTGATCGACGGTTTCGTGGCGGGCTACAACCGCTACGTGGACGAGTTGGACTCGGGTCGGATGGGCGGGGAAAACGCGGCATGCAGGGGCAAGCCGTGGGTCGGCAAGATCACCTCCGACGATATGATCCGGCGGCTCGTGGCCGCCAATCTCGCCGGTGGCGCCGTACGGTTTTTGCCGCAGATTGCGCGCGCACAGCCTCCTGTGAAAGCCGCACCATCGACGCCATCTGTGCAGACGGGGGCGGTCGATATCGCGCCCTCGCAACTGGACGTGGGCGGGCAGCGGGGTATTGGCAGCAATGCGCTTGCGTTCGGTGCGCCGGTCACGCAGGAAGGCCGTAGCCTCTTGTTCGGCAACCCGCACTGGTTCTTGCGCGGGCCTGACCGTTTCTATGAAGCACAGCTAACCATTCCAGGGAAACTGAATGTGGCGGGGGCGTCGTTTCTCGGCGTGCCGGTCGTGATGATCGGTTTTAACGATGACATCGCGTGGACGCATACCGTATCGAGCGCGCGGCGCTTCGGCATCTTCCAGTTGTCGCTCGATCCCACCGATCCCACGCGTTATATCTACGACGGCGTCAGCGAACCGATGACACCCGTTCCCGTCACGGTCCAGACCCGCAACGCCGACGGCAGCCTGACACCGCTCACCCGCACGCTGTACCGATCGCGTTTCGGTCCGCTCGTGGATCTCTCGTCGATGTCACCTGCGCTCGCCTGGAATGCACAACACGCGTTCGCGCTGCGCGACGTGAACACCAACAACACGCGCGCCTTCGAGAACTTCCTCGAATGGGACCAGGCGCGCTCCCTCAACGATTTCATCGCGATCCAGAAGCGCCTTGCGGCCACGCCCTGGGTCAACACCCTTGCAATCGGCCGCGACGACCCGCGCGTCTGGTTCGCTGACTGGGGTGCTGTGCCTGACGTGCCTGATCCGCTGGCAGCGGCCTGTACGACGCCGCTTGGCCGCGCGTTCGACGCGAAAGCGCCCGGCGTGCCGTTTCTCGATGGTTCAAAAAGTGCCTGCGAATGGCGAGTGGACGCAACGAGCGTGCAGCCGGGTGCATTGCCGGTCGCCGAGATGCCGGGCATGGCGCGGGGCGATTATGTCGGCAACTTCAACGGCAGTTACTGGCTGACCAATGCCAACGCGCCAACGACGGGTTATCCGCACGTGGCGGGCATTACCGGCACGGAGCAGTCGCTGCGCACGCGTTTTGGCCACATGCTCGCGGCCGAGTTACAGGCGCAAAAGGGCGGCGTATCGCGGCTTGCACTCGAGACTAAGGTGCTGGATAGCCGGTCGATGGCGGAGCAATTGTTCCGCAAGCCTATTCTTGACGCGGTCTGCACCGATGCGCCGGATGGATCAGCTTCAGTGGTTTCAGTCACGCAAGGAACGCCAGGCAAGCCGGGCACGCAAGGCAGCGCACCCAAAACGGTGGACTTGGGGCCCGCGTGCAAGGTACTGCGCGAATGGGATGGCACCGCCAACACCCAAGCGCGTGGCGCTAACCTCTGGGACGAGTTCTGGCGTCGCCTGAATGGAGATGGAGCGGGGTTGGCGCATTTCTACCGTGTGCCGTTCGATCCAGCCGCGCCGCTTGCGACGCCGCGTGGTCTCGACACCGCCAATCCCGCGCTTAAACCCGCTCTTCAGCAGGCGCTCGGCGGCGCGGTGCTCGCTATGCAGCGTTACGGTTTTGCGCTCGACTCCACGCGCGGCGAATTGCTGCACACTGACCGGAACGGCGAACGTGTACCGCTCTTTGGCGGTTGCGACGATGCGGGTTATTTCACGGTGATGTGTGCGCTTCATCCCGTCGATGCAAACGGCTACGCGGTCGATCGCAGTGGCCACGGCGCGAGCTACTTGCAAGTGGTTTCGTTCGACGCGAACGGCGTGCAAGCGGACACCATGCTCGCCCATTCGGAATCCGACGACCCCGCTTCGCCCCATTTTGGCGATGCAACCCGGCGCTTCGCCGGCAAGCAATGGCTGCGCTTTCCGTTCACTGAAGAGGCCATTGCCGCTGACCCTGGAGTGGCAACAGTGACGCTGCAAGCGCCTCGGTAAACCGTGTCCGGAAGGGGCATGCAAGCCGGATCCATCGCGCTGTGCTATGGTCGAAAGACTTTATTCTTCCAACAGCCATGACCCAGCCGGTCATGGCGCACACGCTAGCCATCATGTCCTTCACCGTTCAGCAAACAACCGGTTCAAAAGCCGCGCAATACGACGAACTCATTGCTCAGGCGCGCTCGCTTCTCAGCGATGAAACCGATCGCATCGCCAATGCCGCCAACTTCTCGGCGCTGGTGTATCACGCGTTGCCCGACTTGAACTGGAGCGGTTTTTATTTCTTCGATGGCGTCGAACTCGTCGTTGGTCCCTTCCAGGGCAAGCCGGCGTGCGTCCGCATCGCGCTGGGCAAAGGCGTATGCGGCACTGCCGCGCAAACGCGGCTCACGCAAGTGGTACATGACGTTCACGCGTTCCCCGGACACATTGCATGCGACTCGGCATCGCAATCCGAGATTGTCGTGCCTTTGGTTGCCAAGGACGGCAGCCTGGCCGGCGTCTGGGATGTCGACAGCCCCTCGGTGGGGCGCTTCGACGCAGACGATTCCAAAGGGATGGAAGCGCTCTGTCAGATATTCATGGAACTGGCGTGGGAACCGCGGACGTCGGCCTGACGCTCTCACCGGCCGTTAGTCTTGACGACAAACCCTGCAAGGTCGGCGCGCACTGAGCGAGCCTTCAGCCAGTCGAGAGGGATCTGCCATAGCGATGTTTCGAAACGGCTATGGAAAAACGCAAAATGGCCGATCTCGCGAAACCCCATCGCTTCCGGCGGGATACGCAGATGGGTGACAGCGCTGTTTCTGAAGTAAGCAAGCAAACGTTCAATGGCCGATGCCGTGCCAAATTCGTCATCGGTTACGCTGAGCGCGAGCGTCGGCCCATGCAACGCGGCAAAACCTTTGACCAACGTCTTGCGCTCTGCTTCCGTCAGGGCGTGAGGACCGTTCCGGAACGCATCCTCGAACCTTGGTTGCGGCGCAATCCAGTCGCGCACCACCCCGCGTGGCGTGTCCTCCATCCAGCCCAGCATGCCACCGGGGAAATAGCCGAGTACTGTCGTGAGCGCCGGCATGATTGCATGCCATTTGATCAGCATGCCGAATCGTTTGTGACTGGCGTAGTCGCGCCAATGGGCGAACTGTGCGCCCATGGTGAAAACACGATCGATCAGATGATTCGACGGCGCCAATCCCACTAAAACGCCGCCAATGCTATGGGCGACGACCTGTACAGGCTGGCGAGGAAACGTGCTGAATGCCATCTGCAGTACCGCTTCGAAATCGAGGCGTCCCCAGTCCAGCCATCCAGCGCGCAAGCTGCGAAGCGATGCCGGGCGAGACCCCCCGATGCCGCGATAATCATAGGTGATGACATCGAATCCGTGCGTGTGCAGAAACCCGGCGAAACGCGAGTAATAGCTGCATCGCACCGATGTGGCCGGGTTGATGATGACCACGGGCCTGAGTCCGTTAGCACACGAAGCATCGGGTGCATTGCCATGGCGCCATATCTGACCTGTCAGCGCGTAGCCGTCCTCGGCATGTATCGTGACCCGGGTAGGCTGAACCTCACTCATTTCTATTTTTCTCGTGGGAGCGTTTGTCGAGAGCTTGAATATACAGTCGTTCATCGATCGACTGCACAGGTTCACGCGAGCCTTAGCGAAGCACGAGCCAGGCGGCGCACGGAAAGGTCACGACGCTGACAATGGTAGACAGAAGAATAGCTGCCGACACGCGTGGTGGATCGGCGTCATACCGCTGCGCGAGCACATAGATATTCCCGGCTGAGGGCAGGCACGCAATCAGGACGCCTGCCTGCACCCAGAAAGGTTCGAGTCTCATCACGTGTCTGAGAACAAGCCACGCGAACAGCGGATACACGACAAGTTTCACGAGACTGATCAGGCATGCAGCGACAGCGGTACCGCGGTCAAAACGCTGCAACGCGAGGGCGCCGCCCAGCGCAAAGAGCGCGGTTGGACCCGCCGCGCCGCCGAGGAACGCAAGAAAGCGCGTAATCGGCTCAGGCAGCGCGAGTCCCGTGCCCGCCAGCACCGCGCCCAACGCGATTGCCGCGACAACCGGATTGAACACGGTGCCTCGCAGGATCTGCGCACCGATGCCGCGCCTGCCGCCGCCATTCGCGCCCATGAGCACGCCGCCCAGGGAGAGAAGCACCATGATCTCCGCGAGGATTGCCATTGCCAGCGGGCCTGCTCCACGCTCGCCGAAGAAGGCGAGCATCAATGGCGGCCCAAGGAAACCCAGGTTGCTCACGGTGGCCGTAGTCGCATGCGCGCCGGCCGCCGCGCCGGTCGACGCAGCGGTCAAGCGCGACACGCCCAGAACCAGCATGAACACGACGGTGCCCGAGGCAAGGTAGCCCGCATAGAAGCCGGGATTGAATGATTGACGCAACGGCTGCGCCGCGATGAGCCGCAAAACCAGCGCTGGAAGCGCAAAACGAAATGAGAAGACATTCAGCGCATCCAGCGCGCCGGAGCCCAGGAGATGTGCGCGCGTTGCTGCCCATCCCACCCCGATGACGCCAAAGACCGGCAAGCTGAGCAGGAAGAAACCGATCATTGTTGCAGGTCGCTGCGCGCTTCTATCGCGCTGAGAACCGCAACCATGTCGGCTTCTCCGAGGCCAAGTCCAAGCGCTTCGCCATAGAGCGCGTGGCAGACGTCCAGCAACGGGGAAGCGATACCGTTTTCACGCGCCGCCTCGGCGATCAGGCGGTTGTTTTCCAGCACGTTGGAAATCGCGGCTTGCACCGCGAAATCCCGGTCGATGAGTTTCGGCGCCTTGACACGTGATACATCGCTTGCCATGGGGCCGGCGTTCAGCACGGCCATGAACTGCATGAGATCAAGGCCGTTGCGCTGGGCGAAATGCATAGCTTCGGCCAGCCCCGTGACGAGTGCGATCAGGAACAGGTTGATCGATAGCTTCATCAGAAGGGCGTTCGGAACAGGTCCGCACACCATGGTCTCGCGGCACATCGGGGCGAGCAGCGGACGGAGGGCTTCTACGGCATCGGCGTCGCCGGCAAGCATGGCGACGAGCTGGCCCGCTTCGGCGGGCTTGCGCGACCCCGAGACGGGCGCTTCGACGTAGCGTCCGCCAGCCGAGCGGATCTCGGCCTCCAGGCCACGCGAGTAGGCCGGGGAGGTCGTGCCCATGTGGACAATCGTGTGGTCATGTACGCGCGACGCGAAGGTGGGGCCGCTACGGTCGAGGACCGCGTCAATCGCGGCGCCATCGACCAGCATCAGGATGACGGTCGGGGCGCGCGCGAACACCTCAGCCGCATCGTGTGCAAGCTCTGCGCCGGCCGCGACGAGCGTCGCCGTTTTCGCCGGCGTGCGATTCCAGACCACGAGCGGCGTGCCGCCTTTCGCGAGGTTCAGCGCCATCGCTTCCCCCATCGCGCCGAGTCCGATGAAACCAACTGTCTGCGTTGTCATGATCCTTTTCGCCGAATTACTTAGGTGGATCGCACTGTATTCCGGCTTGTCGCATTAGGAAAACGATACTTATTGATGCAGCGCATTACGATACATAATGTGTCCATGACCCAGAATCTCGACATCAATCTCGTCCGGACCTTCGTCGCTGTGGCGGACCATGGCAGCATGACGGTGGCCGCCAACAGCCTTCACCTGACGCAAGGGGCGGTGAGCCAGCAGATCAAGCGGCTCGAAGAATCGTTCGATTGCAGTCTGTTCGAGCGAGACGGCCGCCGCCTTGAACTGACCCGTATCGGCGAACGTTTTCTGGGCAAGGCGAAACGCTTGCTTGGAATGAACGACGAAATCTGGGCGGATATGGCAACGCGTCCGCTACAGGGACCGCTGCGTATCGGCGTGCCGTATGACCTCGTGGGAACGTGCTTTCCGCCCATCTTCAAGGCGTTCGCGGAAGCCTGCCCCTACGTGGAGATATCGCTCATGTGCGCAACCTCGCCAGAGCTCTCCAAAGCGCTTGCGAGCGGCTCGCTCGACCTGGCGGTCATAGAAGCCGCCACGGACATCGCGGCGGGCGAATGCCTGCGGGTCGAACGACTTGTCTGGGTGGGCGCAAGAGGGGGAATGGCGCATTTGAAGCGACCGTTACCCGTCTCGATCGTGGCGGAATCCTGCGCGTTCAGGCCGGTCGTTTTACATGCGCTGCGCGAAAAGAATCTCGAATGGCGAAGCGTGTTCGAGAGCGGCAACATCGAGGCGACAACCGCGACCGTGAGAAGCGACCTAGCGATCACCGCATGGTTGGCGTCTACCGTCCCCGCCGACATGGATATCCTCGATACAGATACCGGCATGCCGGCGTTGCCGAACTTTGCGATCAGTCTGCATTTGCCGGCCAACGGTGGACCGGCGGCGCGGGCATTTGCACAATATGTTCGCGACGGTGTGTTGCGATGGTCCTGAGCGTACGTATGGGCATTGCCGTCGTTTAGATCCGGTATGAGTCGATGCGAGGCAAGATCATGCATGCCCGGTTCGGCGCACATCCTGATAATGGACAACCGCGACCAGACAAGCCAGCTATTCGAACGATTGGGTCAGGGCGCAAACGTGACCACTCCGCTTGCCGTCCAACCCTGGGGGTAGTTACTTTGGCAAGCTGACCGATCGATTCGGCGTTCGGTGGATGTTCAGTTGCCCGGCTTGACCTGCTTTGAACCGAGGCCAATCGCACGCGCTAAAGCAACTGCCAACGTTCGAGTTCCTCGACCAGCGCATCGGCGCTGACAAACTTGTATGCATGCAGGCCGGCATTGATCGCGCCGGCTACGTTGGTGTCCGTGTCATCGATGAAAAGCGTTTCGTCCGCGCCCGCGCCGAGTTGTTTGAGACAGCGGAGATAGGCCTGAGCCGCCGGCTTCGCGGCGCCGAACGAAGCAGATGCATACACGTGAGGACCGAAGAGTTGCGCGACCGGTGGATTCAGATAGCCAATATGATCCGTGACCAGGCGGCAGTTGTTTGTCAGTATCGCAATCCGGCAGCGTTCGGCTACTTTTGCGGCGAGTGCGATCACTTCTGTGTAAGGCGTGATCGACGCCTGCCGCGCAGCCAGCCAGTCATCGCGATGAATTGGGCAGCCTAGCAGGCCGCCCAATGCGCTTAGATACTCGTCGTCGCTGATCTGTCCGGCATCAGCACGCGCTTCGAGCCCGGACCCCCAGATGGCGTGACGCACGGCCTCGGGCGCCTGGCCGGACACGGCCGACAGGTGATCGACTCGTGCGGATCGGTCGTAGTGAGACAGTACGCCTTCCATGTCGAACAGGACTAGCGCGGGGGATACTGTCATGGGGTCGGCCTCGCGGCAAAGGGTTCCAGAGGGCGAAGCATTCATCGGGCAATATGCCGTGATGCCGCTGGACGCGTCTATTGTGCCTCGACGAAAAACACCGTGGTTAAACACGGCCTAACGCCCGCGGACAGACCGCCCTCTGGTTGCTTGGACGCCCTTGAACAGGGCCGATTCAAATTTGCTCCGCCATCAGCGACTTCAATGCAATGCGCTCGGACGATTCAAGTTTCACGAACTCCAGGCCATACGCGCCGTTAGTACCCTGTGCGTCGAGCTCCTGGACGTGGCGCACTATGGCGTCGCAGTCGATGTTGACGTCGGTGTCGTCAGTGTTGAAACGAAACGACAGGCGGAGCCGGTCGTCGAGCCTCGCATTCGGTTCAGCAACAGCTAGCGACATGCCGAAAGGGCTGAGGTCGCGGATCAGGCCGAGTTGAAGGGCGCGCTCCTCGCTGCTCGCGTTGAAAAAATGAGCAGGCATTCGTGTGGTCATGCGTACGAATTTGCGGGCACGCAAGCGGCGAATATTTCCGGGTTCCGACAACACGAGGTAGTGAAATGGTTCGTGGCATACGGCGTCGACGGTGCACGCGAACTGGAACACTGACCGGGCCGCCAGCGCGACAAGCTCGACCCGCTCGCCACGGGCGAGGTTCAGCGGCTGATGGCCTGAGATGACAGGTTGCGTGATGAATACCGCCCGTGCGCGGCGCGCTCCCGGCGTGGAGAATCCAATGACACGGCTCGAATACATGGCCGATCCGGCGGCCGCACGCAAGCCCAGGCGTGCGCCGATCTTCAGGCCGATATTGTCGAGTGTGAGAGGCCCTGAGGACTCGTCCTCGGGCGACCCCGCGTTTGGGAGAGCGGTCTGCGTCGAATCATTGACGCTATCTGCCCCTGCCGCTTCAAACTTGTAGGGTTCGAAGTTCTCGAACAGGAAACTTCGCGCGGCCTGGTTCGGTACTGTGGTGCCGGCTTCGAACAAGAGCGCGCCATCGACACTAGCGATAGACCACTCAAGCGGTTCGCCAACCGGAACGTCGTTGGGCGAAAGACGGTTGGACGCTGAAGGTGTCGATAAAACAGGAACGTCGTCGGTCATGGTCTCGGAGGGGAGGGTCGAAGCAGTGACAATCGTCTTACGTGCGGGTCATTGAGTCAAGGGCATACTCTCGATGCTACCGCTGCCGAGGCCGGTTACGTCGATGGAGCAACGCTACGTACGCTCTTGCGTCAACGCTTGGGAAGAGGCGCGCGCGATCTTCGCGCCGACCTGCGCTGACGGCTTGTCCCTTTTCGCTCCGGGCGATATTATTTGCTCCATGAACAAATTTCTCGTCAAATTGATTATTACTGCCGCTACCGTATCGGCGGAATAGCTCTCGACTTGAACGTTCGCAAGCAACCCGCCCAGAAGGCGGGTTTTCGCTTTCCGGGCTTCTATCAGAGGAGCTGGAAATCATGAGCCACAAGGCGAGTAGTTCGGAAGAAGCAGCCGTTCTTCATATGGTCTGCGGCAAAATTGCATCAGGCAAATCAACGCTGACGAAACGCTTGGCGCGCACAGAGAATGCCGTGGTCATCAGCGAGGATAGTTGGATGGCGCATCTCTATCCAGGAGAAATCCGTACGCTGGATGACTATGTACGTTGCTCGGGGCGCATCAGGCGAGCGCTCTCTGAGCATGTCCAGGCACTTCTCTCCAACGGGATGTCCGTGATCCTCGATTTCCCCTTCAATACCGTCAATAGCCGTGCGTGGGGGCGCGAGTTATTCAACGGCGCCGGCGTGGGACACCGGCTTCACCACCTCGACGTCAGTGATGAGATTTGCAAGGCTCGGCTTAGGGCTCGGAATGCCTCGGGCGAGCACCCGTTCGAAACGAGCGATGCCCAGTTCGACCAGATAACGCAGTACTTTGTCCCGCCATCGACCACCGAAGGTTTTCACATAGTGCTGCACGCTTCCACGTAGTAAGCAGCCTCTGCTTACGTCGCGTGAGAATCAGCACGGCGCCTGTCTGTCAATAGCGCGCCGTGTCACTCATTTCCGGTATCGTGCTCTGCCTATTACAACATCGCTGACATCGCCGACAGCGCGGACAAGGAGCGCCGAATGGATCAGCATGACACGCCTGCAACCACCGCATCCGGGCAACACATTCCGTTCATCGCGCATGGTTCCTATCCGAGGCGAGGAGGGAATCGGGTTTCGCCTTTGGTCGATAGCGCCCCTGCTTTCCGCCGGATTGGCGAAGCCGTGGAGCAGGCGCAGCACAGCGTCTGGATCACATTCACTTTCATTGCCACGGATTTCCAGATGCCGGACGGACGTGGCTCGATCTTCGATGTCCTGGACCGTGCGGTCGAACGAGGCGTTGACGTCCGCGTGATTTTCTGGCGGCCCAATCCCGAGAGCAGCGGATACGGACAGACGTTCGCCATGCAGGGCAATCTAGCGTGCCTCTACACCTAGCGCGAGCGCCGCGTTGAACAGACGCGCGCCATCCACATGTGAAAAAAATAGCCAGCAAGATTTTGTGCAGATCTTAGCGTTGCGTGGGGCGTTAAGCCGCCCAGAACAATCCGGATGCGCTGCACTCGGCGCGGATGAAATCCGCTATGAGCTTGACGCGGGCTACATCGTGCGAATCAGCATGCGTGACCAGCCAGTAGGAGCGGCTTAGCGAGATTTCATCGGGGAGAATACGGACGAGGGTGGGATCAATACGCGCGATAAAGCACGGCAACACGCCGATCCCCGCGCCGCCGCCAACGGCTGCCGCCTGACTGATCACATTCGAAATACGCACAGACGGCGTGAGCGATGTTGAGATCTGCGACAGGTAGTCAAGCTCGGCGCTCCACATCAGATCTTCCACATAGCCGATCCACGGATGATTAAAGATATCCTGGAACGTAGTGATGGGCGCATGCGTCTCTAGATACTGAGGCGATGCATAAACCCCAAGGGAATAGTCGTTGAGCTTGTGTGCATACACTCGTCCCTGACTTGGGCGCGTCATGCTTACTGCTATATCCGCTTCACGTTTGGACAAGCTGAACATGCGCGGATTGGCGACCAGTTCTATCTCCAGATCCGGATGCATGGCCGTGATCTTCGCGATCCTCGGCGCAAGAAAGTAGGTCCCGAATCCTTCTGGCGTGCCGACTCTGACCGTCCCCGTCAATCCAACCGATTGATCGCCCAGGCGCGCATTGATGCGCAGAGCGAGGCTCTCCATTGCCTCGGCATCGGTCATCAGCCGTTCGCCTTCGGGCGTCAGCAGAAAGCCGACTGAACGCCGCTCGAACAACTGTGCGCCGATGCTCGCCTCAAGCGAAGCGACACGCCGGCTTAGCGTGGAATGGTCTACGCCCATTTGCTGCGCCGCGACAGTGAGACGCCCCGCGCGAGCGACAGCGAGGAAGGCCTGTAGGGAATCCCAATCAAATCTTCGCATGGGGATTTTTGCACAGCGCGGTTGTGGAATTGCCCATTCTATTGCAAAAAGCGGGCTGCTATCTTTGGCTCCATGCCCTCCCCGATGAAGGCGCGCGGTTCGTTTCCGCTACGGACAACATAGACGAACCGCGATTCAACCGTATGAATAAAGGAGACAGCATGTCGCTTATTGCGAAGCTCGAGGCCCGTGCCCAGGCAGGGCGTCCCGTCAGAGTAGGACTGATCGGTGCCGGCAAATTTGGTTCTATGTACCTGTCGCAGGCACCGCGTACGCCGGGCATTCATCTGGTCGGCATTGCAGACCTCTCGCCGGCACGGGCACGCGCCGCGATGCAGCGTGTCGGCTGGGAAGAAGCGCGTTATTCGGCGCGTTCGTGGGCTGAAGCGTTGCGCACCGGTTCGACCTTCATCACCGACGACTCCGACGCCATGATCGCAAGCGACCACGTGGATATCGTGATAGATGCAACGGGGAGTCCTATCGCGGGCATTCATCACGCGCTGTTGTGCTGCAAGTATAAGAAACATATTGTGATGGTCAACGTAGAAGCCGACGTGCTCGCCGGCCCGCTGCTTGCGCGGCGCGCGGCGGAGGCGGGCATCATCTATTCGATGGCCTCGGGCGATCAGCCGGCATTGATTGCCGAAATGGTGGACTGGGCGCGCACGATCGGCTTCGACGTCATCTGCGCCGGCAAGGGCACCAAGTACTTGCCGGTCTTTCACCAGTCGACCCCCGACACCGTCTGGAGCCATTACGGCTTCACGGAAGAGCAGGTCGCGTCCGGCGACTTCAACGCGCAGATGTTCAACTCCTTCCTCGACGGCACGAAGTCGGCGCTGGAAATGGCGGCGGTATCGAACGCGTGCGATTTGCGTCCACCTCCTGACGGCCTCGCGTTTCCGGCTTGCGGTGTCGATGACCTGCCGGAGCTGCTGCGCCCGGCCTCCGAGGGCGGAATCCTTCCGCATCGCGGCAGCGTGGAAGTGGTGTCGTCGCTTGAACGCGATGGACGTCCCGTGTTCCGCGACTTGCGCTGGGGTGTCTATGCCGTTTTTGAAGCACCTTCCGATTACGTTCGAGACTGCTTCTCGCAATACGGTCTCAAGACAGACAAGAGCGGGCGTTTCGCCGCCATGTACAAACCGTATCACCTTATCGGCCTCGAACTTGGGGTATCGATTGCGAGCATTGCGGTGCGCGGGGAGGCCACAGGTGCAACCACGGGGTTTCACGGAGACGTTGCGGCTACCGCGAAGCGTGACCTGCGAGCAGGCGAACGGCTGGATGGCGAGGGCGGTCACACCGTCTACGGCAAGCTGATGCCCGCGGTGGACTCGCTGGTACAGGGCGCGCTGCCCATTGGTCTCGCGCACAACATGGTGCTGCAGCGCCCGGTGGCGGCGGGGCAACCGGTTCGCTGGAGCGACGTGGCCTTCGATTCCGCCAGGGAATCCGTGCGCGTGCGCCTTGAGATGGAGGCCCTGTTCCGCAAGGAACTGGGCGTGGAGGTCGCAACGGAAAAAATCGCATCATAAGCATGCCTGATCGATGGCCGGGCGTCCGCCCGGCCACACTCTATAACGTCCAGCAAAGGACGACGGAGGAGACATGAGCCATATCAGCGAAAGCCTTTTGGTGGTGCCGTCGGTGCGTACCGATGTATACCGCAAGATCAGTTGGCGCATCATGCCGTTCATCGTGTTGTGTTATTTGTGCGGGTATCTCGACCGGGTGAACGTCGGTTTTGCCAAGTTGCAGATGCTCAATGCCCTGAACATGAGCGATGCCGTATATGGTCTGGGTGCGGGCATCTTCTTCATTGGCTATTTTATTTTCGAAGTGCCGAGCAACCTGATCCTGCATCGGGTCGGCGCGCGTCTCTGGATCGCGCGCATCATGATTACGTGGGCCATTATTTCCGCGCTCACGCTGCTGGTGAAAACGCCGATGCAGTTCTACACCGCCCGCTTTTTTCTGGGCGTGGCCGAAGCCGGTTTTTCGCCGGGCATCATGTTGTACCTGACCTATTGGTTTCCCGCGCGAAAACGCGGCTTCGCGCTCGGCGTGTATTACATCGCGATTCCGCTGTCGGGCGTGGTTGGCGGTCCGTTGTCGGGATGGGTGCTCAGCAGCTTTAGCCATTCAACCGTCATGGCAGGATGGCAGTGGCTGTTCCTGATCGAAGCGCTTCCGGCGCTGCTGTGCGGCTTTGCGGTGCTCGCCTTGATGGTCGATCGTCCCACGCAAGCGAAGTGGTTGACCGACGATGAGAAAGCGTTAGTCACGAGCGAGATCGACCGGGAGGATGCAGAGAAGACGACGCATCACAACCTTCGCGCGATTCTTTCCGATCGACACATCTGGAAACTTTGTGCAGTCTACTTCTGCCAGATCATTGGCTTGTACGGTATCAGCTTCTGGTTGCCGTCGATCATCAAGGACTCGGGCTTAAGCGACATATCGACGATCGGGTGGTTATCGGCCATTCCCTACCTTGTCGCCATTCCCGCAATCGTGCTCACTGGAATGAGCTCGGACCGCTTCCGCTCGCGCCGGATGCATTTTTCCGTGCTCGCTGTGATCGGTGCAATTGGATTCGCTGCGAGTGGCTATGTGGGTCACCATCCGACGCTCGCGGTGATCTGGTTGAGCGTGGCGGCTGCGGGCATATTGTCGGCGCTATCGTTGTTCTGGAGCATTCCATCGTCGTTCCTTGCCGGCACTTCCGTGGCTGTCGGAATTGCTGGAATCAACTGCGTGGGTAACCTCGCCGGTTTTGTCTCGCCCTATGCGGTGGGATGGCTCAACGTGACGACGCACGACAATCGCATGGGGCTGTATTTTGTGGCCGCGTGTCTTGTGCTGGGTGCTTTGCTGGTGCGAACTATCTCGGGGAAATTGGCGGACCGTTGAGAAGGCAGGACGCGCCGACGTATGCCCGATCGTCGGCGCAACGGCTATGCGATTAAAAGACCCAGCGACCCGCAAATCCGCTTAAAGGCGAACAACATTAATCACGGCATCGGCGAATGCTTTCGGTGCTTCCTGCGGCAGGTTATGTCCGATACCGCCGTCGATGTTGCGGTGCTGATACTTGCCGGTGAACTTCTTCGCGTAGGCGGCCGGATCGGGATGGGGTGCGCCGTTGGCGTCGCCCTCCATGGTGATGGTCGGAACAGAGATGGTCGGCGCCTTCGCCAGACGCGCTTCGAGTTCGTCGTATTGCTGCTCGCCCTTGACCAGCCCCAGACGCCAGCGGTAGTTGTGAATCACCACCGCGACGTGATCCGGATTATTGAACGACTCAGCCGAGCGGTCGAACGTTGCATCGTCGAAATTCCATTTAGGCGACGCGGTATGCCAGATCAGCTTGTTGAAGTCATGGCGGTTCGCTTCATACCCCGCCTGACCGCGCTCCGTGGCGAAATAGAACTGATACCACCACGCAAGCTCAGCCTTCGGCGGCAGCGGCGCCCGGTTCGCTTCCTGGCTACCGATCAGATACCCGCTCACCGACACCATCGCCTTGCATCGATCCGGCCACAGCGCGGCAATGATATTGACCGTGCGCGCGCCCCAATCGAAGCCGCCGAAGATGGCCTTGTCGATCTTCAAGGCATCCATCAATGCAATGATGTCGACGGCAACCACAGCTTGCTGACCGTTGCGAGGCGTATCCGCAGAGAGAAACCGCGTAGAGCCATACCCTCGCAGATACGGCACGATGACCCGATAGCCCGCGATCACCAACAACGGCGTCACTTCAGCGAAGCTGTAGATATCGTAGGGCCAGCCGTGCAGCAAGATGACCACCGGTCCATTCTGCGGACCCGCTTCCGCATAACCCATGCTCAGTGTTCCGATGTTGACTTGCCGGATGTTGTCGAACGAAGCAACACGCGTGGCAGATCGCGTGCCGGCCGTAGGTGTATTCGACTGCGCCTTGGCCAGTCCGCTCAACCCCAACTCCATCAAACTGAACCCTGCCACGGTCGTTTCAAGCAGACGACGACGTCGAGTATTGATCTGGTCCGGCATTGCTGATTCTCCTCAAAGATTCGCCACACAAGCGCAGCGCATGTTTCGCCTCGCTTGCGAAGCCAGACGATCTGGCATGACGCTATTGGAACCCGTGAACGTATCTGGCTTGTGTCTGCGAAGAGCGTCAGTGAAACGTTATGTATTGACCGACTGTGGAGATACATTGAGATACAAGAACGGGCATGCCGCGTAGTCAATGAGTCATCCGAAACTGGCTTACGCCTTAAGCAAAAGCCTGGCTTCCAGACCACCGTCGGGCCGGTTATGCAGCGACAGCGTTGCGTCCATCGCCAGAGCCAGTTGCCGCGCAATCGCGAGGCCCAGCCCGGTACCGCCCGTTCCACGGTTGCGCGATCCTTCCAGCCTGTAGAAGGGTTCAAACACCGCTTCCAACGACTCGGCCGGAATACCCGGCCCGCGATCGAGGACCGAGACCGTAACGTGCCCCTCCCGCAAGGCGGCGAGCCTGATCTCGGCCGTGCCGCCGAACTTCAACGCGTTATCAACGAGGTTGCCGACTATCCGGCGTAACGCCTGAGGGCGAGTCACCAGCGCAGTGTCGATTCGCCCGTGCAGCGAGACGTTCATGCCGGCATCGATATAGTCGAGCACGAGGCTGTCGAACAGCGCGTCGGGATCGATACGCAAGGGCGCCTCACTCGCGCCGTGCATAGTGCGCGCGTACGTCACGCCTTCCTTGACCATCGTTTCCATTTCATGCAAATCCTGCTGCAGCTTGGCTCCCTCGGTGCTGTCGTCCATTACGTCGAGGCGCAAACGCATGCGGGTAATCGGCGTTTGCAGATCGTGCGAAATGGCCGCCAGGATCTGCAAACGCTCGGTCATGTACATCTTGATGCGGTCCTGCATGGCGTTGAACGCGCGAGCCGCACGCGCCACTTCGTCGGGTCCGTCTTCGGGCAGACGCTCCGCCTTCAGGTCGGGACCCAGGGTATCGGCAGCTCGTGCCAACTGGCTCAGCGGACGCGTCGCGAGCCGTACCGCCAGCCAGCAGCACGCGGCCAGCACCACCAGTTGCAGGATGAGCAGCCACGACAACCACGGCGACAGCGGCGCACCCGGCATGGGGTGGTAGTCGATCGTCAGCGGCGTGCCATCACTCAGTTGCAGATGAACCTGCAGACGGTCTGGGTCACCCGGCACGGCATTGGCCGTGAGCGGATAGCGCTTGCCGATGCCATCCGCAATCGATTGAGCGACCCGCGCAGAGAGCTGCGCATCCGGCGGCGCGCCGGCGACGCCGGGCCCCAGATTGAAGGTGTAGGTGCGCCGTGCCAGCCGTGGCAGCCATTCGGCGCGTTCGTTCGGCGGCAAATGATCGAGCAGCGCGACCGAACTGGTGACCTCGCGTTCGATGTAACCCAGCATCACGTTGGTCATGGTCTGGTCCCGTTCCGTCACGGTGAGCCAGACTGAAAGTGTTTGCACCAGCGCAAGGCTGACAAAGAGAATCAGGGCAAGCCGCGCGAACAGCGTGCGCGGCCAATGCAACACGGCATTCAGCTTCATGGCGTGCCTTCGATCATGGTCACGGCCGCTGAAAATACATAACCTTCGCTGCGCAGCGTCTTGATGTAGCGGGGCTCGCGCGCGACGTCCTGCAGGCGCTGCCGCAAGCGGCTGACCAGCAGATCGATCGACCGGTCGAAGGGATCGGCCTGGCGGCCCTGGGTCAGGTTGAGCAATTGATCCCGCGTGAGCACGCGCTGTGGATGATCGAGGAACACGCGCAGCAAGCGGTACTCCGCGCCGCTGAGGGCGACCATGGTGCCTTCTGCGTCGAGCAGATGGCGCGCGGTGGTGTCGAGCCGCCAGTCGCCGAAGCCGATCATCGGCGCGGTTTCCGTCACCTGCATGCCGGGCGGCAACATGCGTGCGCGGCGCAACACGGAGCGGATGCGCGCCAGCAGTTCGCGTACTGCAAACGGCTTGGACAGGTAGTCGTCGGCGCCCATTTCCAGCCCGACGATGCGATCCGCCTCCTCGCTGCGGGCGGTCAGCATCAATACCGGCACGGAGCGGAACTTGCCGGCACGCAATTCCCGGCACAGCACGAGGCCGTCTTCGCCAGGCATCATCAGATCCAGCACGATCAGGTCAGGCGCGCCCTGCTCGAGGACGGTGCGCATCTGGCGGCCGTTGGCGGCCAGCGAAACGCGCATGCCGTTCTTCTCGAGATAGGTGGCAAGCAGTTCACGGATGCCGCGATCGTCGTCGACGATCAGCACGTGGTCGGTGTTTTCCATCAATGGCTCAATCCTTCCGACGATTAACGCGCACCCGGTTCACCGTATTCATGTTGACCAGCGAACAGGGCACAGGGTGCGCCATTTCCGCTGCAAGTCCGCCCGCGACGAAGGCGAGAATTGCCATTAGCCGTCTCATGCATCCTCCACGACAGACAGGCTGGCGCCGTTGGCCACGCTGGCCTCAAGCGTATACGGGTCGATGCCTTCAAGGCAACCGATGTTGGCGCGCCAGAGTTGCGGATCCTTGCGCGTCTGGTGGAACGGATAAATGCCGCAATGCTTGCAGAAGTAGTGCTTCGCCGTGCGCGTATTGAACTGATAAAGCGTCAGGGCCTCCTCGCCACTCAGGATCTTCAGTTCGCTCGCAGCGAACGGCGGCGTCATCAGCGCGCCCTTGCGCCGGCACAGGCTGCAATTGCAACGCGCAGCAGGAACGACGGCGGTACGGACTTCAAATTTCACGATCCCGCAATGACAGGATCCGTGCAGCAGTTCGGTGCTCATGCGGCTCTCCGCGTTTGACATGGCTGCTTTATAGCCCAGTACGCGCGAGGCTTTGTATCCCAATGTATCTGGGTGTTCCCCTGACACAAAACATTGCACCCAAGCCGCTTCGGCGACACAAGCCAGATACGAGCGGACGGTCCAATACAGCCATGCCAATTACTGGAACGCCTGGATCGGCGCTCTGTTCCCCTCCCTGAAAGGACCCTTACATGCACTCCCGATTCAAAACAGTCACTATCGTCGCCCTGTTCGCTGTGGCCGTGGCAAGCAGTGCCGCGGCAATCGCAAGTCTTGTTGCGAGCCCAACAGCTAGTGCTACAGCAAGCCCGGTTCGAACCGGGCATACCGCTCCGGAATTTACCGGTATCGACAAATGGCTCAACAGCGATCCGCTGACCTTGCAGCAGTTGCGCGGCAAGGTGGTGCTGGTCGACTTCTGGACCTACACCTGTATCAACTGTATCGACGTGCTGCCCTACGTGAAGTCCTGGAACCAGAAATATAAGGACCAGGGCCTGGTGGTGGTCGGCGTGCACACACCCGAGTACCCGTTCGAACGCGACACGGACAACGTGCAGACGGCCATCAAGCGCCTCGGCATTACATTCCCGGTAGCGCAAGACAACCGCTATGCAACGTGGAACGCCTACGACAACCGGTATTGGCCCGCGTTTTATCTGGTCGACAAGCAAGGGCGCGTGGTCTACACGCACTTTGGCGAAGGTGACTACCAACAGACCGAGGCAAAGATTAAATCCTTGTTGGCTGAAAACCCGTGATTCGTATCGCAATGGTCCTGCGCATCGAGGTGATACACAACATGGCGTTAGCCTCAATTTTTGACGAACACTCAATACATTCGCATATCTAATTAAACAGATATCAAGCGAACTCTACGCTGAATATCGTCTTTCAATGGCTCGTGAGATCACGTTGCCATTGATTGGGAGCCCTGCTTCATCGCCAACCGGGAATTTCATGTTAGACAACGTTCTTCCCCCATCGCTGTCTCGCCGTCGTTTTGTTAGTGCGGCAGCGGCGGCCGTTGCTGCGGGCTCATTAAGTCAGCTCGCTTTTGCAGAAAAAAATCAAGCGATTACTGACGTCGCCCAATCGGCAAGCGGAGACAAGACCGGGCGGCGGCATTCGTGCGGGCTTGCGACCGCTGCGCGGTTGATGGATCGAAGGGAGTTCTAGCGTCTTGCATGTGCGACTTGAACGAAGCCAGAATCGATCCACATGACGATCACCGCGGGCAACCGGAGGTCGTCATGTGGCGAGCGGGCATAAGAAAACCTTAGAAGAAAACGCCAGAAGTTAAACAGTAGTCCAGACACTGGATTAGTGAACGACAGATACGGTATGCTCCGATCCCGCAAGATCGGCTCAAACGCATGCGCTTTGTTGCGGGCATCGTCAAACGTCCGGCTTGGCAAAATAAAATAATCAACCAGGGGTAAAACAATCATGCTGTTAAGTCGAATCGCTATCTATAGCCTTGCCGCGTCCATCCTCGCCGGATGCGCGGTGGGCCGTTCAACTGTCGACGTCTCCGCGCCTCTAGGCACAAACCCTGCAACGGGAAAATACGTCCGCATTGATTCAGTCCAGGACAACCGCACTTTTACCGTCAAGCCCCCCAGCGCCGACATGGCGTCACTGGATCCTGATGAAGATTCCAGCGATGCGTCGAAAGCTCGTGCGATCGGTCGGAAGAGAAACGGTTATGGCAAGGCGCTCGGCGATGTAGTGCTTCCTGAAGGCAAAACAGCCGCCGGCCTTGTTGAAAGCGCATTGGCTACAGGCTTTCAGGAGGCGGGTTACATTGTCGTGAAGCTGGGTGACCCTAACTTTGCCGCCGCCGCTCCAGTGTCTGCACAAATAATCGATTTCTGGGCTTGGTTCCAGCCCGGCTTCTTGTCCATTACGACCAACCAGAAGTCAGAGCTGCAGTTGTCAGGCGATGTCGGTGCGCTTCATGGTGCTCAGACCCTCAAGACTCGCGTTAGCGAATCCAAGCAGATAGTGGTTGCCAGCGACTGGCAGGAGATCGTCGAAAAAGGCCTGGCGGCCATTACCCTGCGGACCAAGGACCTGCTAAGCGGGAAGTAGCGCGCTCTGGCGCTCGCTGACTGACGGACGGACGCTTGCTTTAAGCGTTCGCTGTGGCGCGATCTTCCCGCAGCGCGGCCTGCAGCGCCGTCGCATCACGTTTCGGAGACGTGCCGAACATGCGCGCATATTCCCGGCTGAACTGCGAGGGGCTTTCATAGCCGACCTCAAAAGACGCCGTCTCCACGTTAGCAGCGCAGGAAATCATCAGGCGGCGCGCTTCGAGCAGGCGGAGTTGCTTCTGATACTGCAAGGGTGTCAGCGAAGTCAACACCTTGAACTGACGATGAAAAGCCGAAGGGCTCATCTGCGCAATATCGGCAAGGTCCTCTATACGGACTGTTTCCCTGAAACGGCTGCGCAAGCTGTGCATCGCGCTGATCACCCGCTGCGAGGGTCCATTTGCCAGTGTCAGTCTGGCGACATCGACGCCATGCGGACCGGTGAGAAGCCAATAGCAGATCTCGCGCAGGATGAGCGGGTGAAGCACGGGAATGGCCTTGGGCGTATCAAGCAGGCGTACCAGGCGTAGTGCGCAATCGGCCAGCGGTCCCTGGAAGTCGGTGACGAAGATGCCGCGGCATGGCTCCTCGCTGGCGAGCGGCGGTGCATCCAATTCGTCCGCGACGCTTCGCATGACCGCAAGATCCAGCTCGAACGCAAGAACGAGACAAGGCTCGCCGGGACTTGCCTCGACGACACGTCCTATGGAGGGCGCTTCGACGCCAACCAGGAGCGCTTGCCCGGCACGGTAGACGAGTTTGCTGCCACCGAACGTCGCCCACTTCTCGCCCTGCGCCACGATGCACAGAGCCGGCCTGGAGATCATGTGCGCGGGTCGCTTGGGATGGTCTGATCGAAGAATGGCCAGTCCGTCGATCGCCGTCATGAAGGGGCTCTCTCCAGGCTGATTGTTCGTATAGCGCAGGAGCGCTTCGGCCAATGGGTCCGGCATCTCAGGTCTCCTTCCATGCTGATTCCCGCTCGGCGCTGGTATGCAGGACAGGAATAGGCAGGAAATAGGGTAGTTTCGGCATTCTCGCGCCGCTATGCCGTCGACATAATAAGCCCATACGTCGACAGTCAATGACGGTGTCTTAAAGGAAACCAAGCTATGCCAGCTAGCAAAGTCGCGATCGTCACCGGCGGCAGCCGCGGGATCGGCCGTAGCACCGTATTGTGCCTCGCCAAGCAAGGGGTGCATGCCATCTTTACCTACAAGTCCAATCGGACAGAGGCCGACAAGGTTGTCGCGCTCAGCGCGGAGTCAGGCGCACAGGCCATCGCGCTACAGCTCGATGCAGGCAATACACGCACGTTCGACGGCTTTGCCGGAGAGGTCCGGAAAGCGCTTGCCGAACTGGGTGTCGAGCGTTTCGATTATCTCGTGAACAATGCCGGGACCTCATCCAGCGCGAGCCTTGAGACGATCACCGAAGCGGAGATGGACGCGCTTTATAACGTCCACTTCAAAGGCGTGTTGTTCCTGACGCAAAAGCTGCTTCCGCTCATGAATGACGGTGGCCGCATCGTCAATATCTCCTCGGGACTCGCTCGTTTCGCCATGCCGAATCGAATCGGCTACGGGCCGATCAAGGCGGCTGTGGAAGCGTTGACGCGATACATGGCGGTAGAGCTGGCACCGCGCCGGATTATCGCGAATGTCGTCGCACCAGGCGCTATTGCCACGGATTTCAGTGGTGGAATCGTGCGCGATAATCCGCAGGTCAACAAGGCGGTGGCAGATCATACGGCGCTGGGTCGAGCCGGCGTGCCAGAGGATGTCGGACCCGTGATCGCTGCGCTTTTGTCCGATGCTTTCGGCTGGGTCAACGCGCAGCGGATCGAAGTCGCGGGCGGCATTCATATCTAGGAGCCGGCATATTGCAAGCGTCATCAAGCGCGGCCGATCGCAAGGCGTACATCGTCACGGGACCGACATCAGGCATCGGTCGACTTGCTGCGTTCGAACTGGCGGCTCGAGCAATCCGGGCTTCGATGCCTACGCGACGTCCAGGCAATGCATCCTCGCCGCGACAATGGCGCTCGCGCGCGAGAATCCACGGCTATGCATCAACGCGATAGAACCGGGCTTCACGCCGAACAGGTCTCTCCTCGCAAGTCGGCAAGTCAACGCCCCGCCCGCGCGAAGATCGTGATGCGGTTGTCCGCACGGTCGTTGCTGTCGATCGTTGCATCGATCGTTTGGACTGCCTATTTGCCGAAACCGTCGGTCAACGTAAGGCCGGTCCACGTAAGAATGTGGGAGAACGTGAGGGCGTCATTCGTGTTTGCCAGCACGAGCGGCTTCCATGTGGAGGGCGCGGCGTTGCGGAACGATCGCGGGTCGGCGTCAAGCACACCAAACAAGGTTTCGAGCACGAGTCGTCCGCCAACGGGACCGAGTTGAGTGAGTGCGCCTTCGCCCTCCGAAAAAAATGCAATTTCGGCAACGTCTTTTCCGTTGTTGCCGCCCGGGTCCGCCCATTTGTCGACGATCTTGCGCTGGGCTTCCGCTAGCACAAAGAGCCACAGTGGCGTCTGGTCCAGGAAGCTCGCCATATCGACGAACATCCACATACCATCGCCCTGTGCGGCGCTGCGAACCTTGAGTCCCGCCCGAGTGACGGTTTGCGATTCGACGCCGAGCGCCTTGGCCACGGTCTGCCCGCTTGGTAACGCGAATTTGTTGCCGCGTCGCAGGTTGAGCAGGGAAAGCGCGGGCATCGCCTGGCCTTTGATGCCCGATGCCGGGCCGTCATCGAAACCCGAAATACGCGCGGGCAGGTCGTCGAGCGGTCCGGTCAGATTCAGATCGATCTTGTACGCGAACTGGAGGCGCACGAAGGTATTTTTCTGGTCCGTCGCCAGAGCGGGCGACGTTCCCACGTTCTTCGGCGGATGCTTGCCAGGCTCAAGTTCAGGACGGGATGTCACCGGAAAAAAACGTCCCCAGTCGTCTATCACGTGTGCACCGGGCAACGGCTGGAAGCCCGTTAGCGACGACACGCTTTCTCCGGCGGGGAGGAAAATCGGCAGCGCTGTTTGCTCATTCAGGCGATAGCCGACGCGTACCATCGAATGACCGAAGCGGTACGCCGCTCCGGCGAATTCCAGCGGAATATTGGTGCGCAGTTCCGGCGTATAAAGGATGTACGCACCGTCGCCGCGCTCTTCCCAGTCGCTGACAAACGCGTCGTACACCGTTGCCTCGACAATGCGGCGCAGGTAATCCTCGACCAGCATTCGTTGATAGGTCCAACGGACTTCGTTTCGTGCGCTCGCGAACAGCGCGTCGCCGCTGACACCGTTCTGCTTGAGTGTCGCGACCACCTTGTTGTGAAACTTGATCATCGCCAGTTGAATCTGCACGACGATTGAATTCTCGTCGTTGCGTTTATCGCCGATGATCGCGCGTCCTTCTGCGATGAGATGACCGTTTGTGTCGTGGACAGCCGGCACGCGCAGAACATCGTCTTTCGTCGGGTTGTCGACGGTCTTGCCGAAGCGCAGTGTCGCGCCGTCGTCGTCATACATATACGGCTGGTCGGCAGGGCCGGAACCGTACACGTTGTCGAGATCGAGTGTTGGCGTCCGCAAATTGGTTGGCAGGGCAGAATCGTCGGGGTTCAGCGTGGACGTCGTATCGAATGTCAAATCGTGATCAACGAACTGGCCGAGGTAGGTATAACCGGCGGGAACATACAGGTTTTCTTCCGGATCGGGACCGTCTTTGGGAACGTCTGGAATATCCATCTGGTTCGCGACCGCGATCAGCGACTCATCATCGAATGTGCTATTTCGCGGCGGTAACAAACGCACGAAGTTCTGTTCACGTGTTCCGGCGATACCGTGGGCAAGTTCGGATGTCATGAGCTGAGTTCCTTCAAGATAGGGTGCAATACCGGAATTCCGCGAGCGGCAGACATTCCCGCTGACGAATGTTCAGGACTCCGACGCTAAGATGATTCACAAACGATCCGTCCGATTTCGTTGCTCGACGCTCGTGCGCTTACCGTCTCAGTCGATCGATTCTTTAAATTATTTCGGCCTGCAAAACGAGAGCCCTTTTATTAATCACTCGTTTCAAACAAATCTGTCAGAAAAAACTAACTGTCCTGAGTCTAGGTTTTTAACGGGTAAATGAAAGGAAGGAATTTCAGCGGGATTGTGCGGTTCCGAACATTGCCGGATGCGAGTATGGGAAGGGGACACGCGTGCGCAAATATGAATTCAAATAGGGCACCACGCTCACAGATGCGTTACGGAATCTCCGCGCGACTAACAAATCATCAACGCGGCTGGCAGGGTTCCGATCACATGGCGTGATTTACCGGAGCAGCAAACGTCTCTGAGCAGGCAATATTTGGTACCTGTTACTGCGACCTTGGCGCTCTACAGCGACCAGGTTAAATTTCTTCAGCACATCGATCGCAACTCTGGTCGTCTCCACACTCTTACCGGCCAATTCTGCTATCTCTTCAAGCGTCAGGTTCGACGTCGGGGATCCATATGTTTTCGCGGCACAGATAATCATTAGAATCGAGTAGGCGGTCACGCCTATATGCGCCACTAGTCCATCCAGCGCCTGCGCAAGAAAGAACTCAGCACAATGTTCGCTTTCCATTAAATCCTCGTTTAGCTATGAGCATATCCCCTGGAATTCGTTTCGTCTGATCGTGCTCCAAAGTCATAATCCAAACTTGGCACCGGTCGCCAGATCGACGAACACATCTCTGCTTGCTAGAGCGGCTGCGAAAAGGCTCATAAACCAACAAAATATTAATGCACAGTGCAGCGGGAGCGTGCACCCTTTTCGGCAACGCCCCTGACACTAAATGTGTGCTCGGTACAACTGCTTAGTCACAAACTATCCGCATTGGCCAGCGATCTCGGCGAAAACGTCGGACCTGGAGTCCGTGCCTTCGGGGAGGCATGTTGAGCGCCTAAACGAACTAAAGAGCCCGCCGAAGCGGGCTCCCTTTTTCAATCGACTAGAAAAGCGCAACGGGATCATTGGCATCATTCCAGCTAAAAATGATTGCCTCCTTCCGCGCGGGCGTTATGGCAGCTTCCAGACTGAAACTGCCAACGGGTTAACTCAAGCGATGGCCGTCTGCTCCCCGGCAGTCTGCTCGCGCATGCGACGGGCTTCGTCGCGCAGGAACTGCTGGTAATCGTCCAGATCGCCGTCGAAGGGCTCGACGCCGCCCTTGGTGACGAGCCAGAACTCGTCACATACCGCGCGCAGCAGGGACCGGTCGTGACTGACCAGCAGTACTGTGCCTTCGAATTCGTTGAGTGCCATGCCTAGCGCTTCGCGTGTGGCCAGGTCGAGGTGGTTGGTAGGCTCATCGAGCAGCAGCAGGTTGGGACGCTGCCACACGATCATGCACAACACGAGCCGCGCCTTTTCGCCGCCGCTCATCGTGCCGACCTTCTGATGGACCATGTCACCGCTGAAGTTGAAGGTGCCGAGGAAGGTGCGAAGCGATTGTTCGGTGCCACTCTGGCCGGGGCCACGCATGTTCGCCGGCGTGTCCTTGGCAAGGCGGATCATGTGTTCCAACGGCGTGTCGAGAGGACGCAGCACGTCGAGTTCCTGCTGTGCGAAGTAGCCGATATTCAGGCCTTTGCCTTCGCTGATTTCGCCGGCAATCGGCGCCAGCTCGTGCGCGATCGTCTTCACCAGCGTGGACTTGCCTTGGCCGTTGGCACCGAGAATGCCAATGCGCTGCCCGGCCAGCACGGATCGGTTGATACCCCGCACGATGACCGTGGGCGGCGTGTCCTGCGGTGCGTCGTCCGGCGCCGGGTAGCCGAAGCTCGCGTCAAGCATCGACAACAACGGGTTCGGGACGTTGAGCGGCTCCTTGAACTCGAAGGTGAAGTCTGCGTCGGCAAGCACCGGTGCGATTCTCTCCATGCGCTCGAGTGCCTTGACCCGGCTCTGCGCCTGCTTCGCCTTTGAGGCCGTGGCCTTGAATCGGTCGATGAATTTCTGCAGGTGGGCGATCTTGTCCGCCTGCTTGGCCATCGATGCCTGCTGCAACAGCATCTGCTCGGCGCGCATGTCCTCGAACTTGCTGTAGTTGCCGCCATAACGCACGAGCTTGGCGTTGTCGACGTGCACCGTCACCTGCGTCACCGCGTCGAGGAATTCGCGATCGTGGCTGATCACGACCATGGTTCCCTGATAGCGCTTGAGCCACGCTTCCAGCCAGACCAGTGCGTCGAGGTCAAGGTGATTGGTCGGTTCGTCGAGCAACAGCAAGTCGGACGGGCACATGAGCGCGCGCGCCAGTTGCAGCCGCATGCGCCAGCCGCCGGAGAAACTATTGACCGGCTGGCTCAGCTGCTCAGCACTGAAGCCAAGGCCCTGGATCAGCGCTTCGGCGCGTGCGGGGGCGTCGTGTGCACCAGCGTCGTGCAGTTCCATGTAGGCGTGCGCCATGCGCATGCCATCGTCGCCGGCCTCAGCGGCCGCTACTTCGGCCTGCGCGGCCAGCAGCACGGTGTCACCGTCGACTACGAAATCGGTCGCGCTCTGCTCGGTCTCAGGCATGTCCTGCGCGACCTGGCCCATCTTCCATGCGGCGGGAATCGAGAATTCGCCACCATCTTCGTGCAGCGAGCCGTTCAAAAGGCCGAAGAAGGACGACTTGCCGGCGCCATTGCGGCCGACAAGGCCAATCTTTTCGCCGGGGGTGAAGGTGACGGATGCGTTGTCGAGTACGACATTGACGCCACGGCGGAGCGTGACATTACGGACGGAAATCATAAGGAGCTACTTCGAAGAGGATTGGCATGATAGCCGACCAGAAGTGCAAGGCTGAGTCTTTTCTGGCTGCACGAGAGGAGAGGCGCTTGCGTTTTACGGCGTCCATCGGCCACAAAGCGAGGCGGGTATTGGCGCACCGGGCATTCAGGATGTGGGGCCAGGAACAGACGATGAGTCACGGCTGCTGGCCGGATTTTGCCTGTCAGCTTTAGCCGATGCCCACATCGGCTAAAAAATGTCGCTCAGTGCGCCGATTGAATTCGTCTTCCTAAACGCGCTGCGGGAGGGCCGTAGCAAAATAGTCAGTCGCACGTCGCACGCGTGCCGGTACATATCGACGTTTTGGCCAGATGAGGCTTACGTCTCTGACATCGACTATAAATTCTTCGAGAACCGGGATCACGTCCGAATGCCGGAGTTCATCGGCAAGCGAGACCTTGGCGAACAGGCCAATTCCAACACCGGCCAGAACACCGGCGCGGATTGTTTCGACACTGTTGGACGAAAGATTTCCACGAACGGGCACGCTGAATCGACCTTTTGGTCCGACAAACGGCCAGTTGGCTGACTCGGTCAGGCCGCCATATAAAAGGCAATTGTGATCAACGAGATCGGCGGGGGTCTTCGGTATCCCGCGTTGCTCGAAGTAGCGACGGGATCCGACGCATACGAGGGGGGTGCTGGCCACACGCCTGACAACCGCGTCAGGCTCGTTGACGGGGCCCACCCGGATCGCCAGATCAATCCGGTCGTCAACCATATCTCGCACGAAGTCCGAAAGAACAAGATCTACCTGAAGGCCGGGATTGAGTGACAAAAGGTCGGGTATGAGTGGAAGAACGTGAAGGCGGCCGAACGTAGAGGATGCAGCGATCCTGATTAAACCCGAGACAGCATGCGTACTGCTTGTCAGTTCACTGTCCGCTTCATCCATCTCGTCAACAAGCGGCTTGGTCCGATCATAGTAGTGCTGCCCCTGGTCCGTCAGGGTGACGCTTCGCGTGCTTCGGTTGAATAGCACGACGCCAAGACGCTTCTCAAGCGCGCCGATAGCCTTACTGATAGAGGACTGAGAATCACCGGTCCGACGCGCCGCGGCGGAAAACCCACCCGCTTCGACAACGGCGATGAACGCGGCCAATTCATGAAAACGATCCATTTATAGTCTTCCAGAGAATCAATCGTCCACAGGACTGCGTGATTGTCAGTGGTTTTGGCATGACCCTGATAGTACACAACGCAGGGTCTGAAGGAATGACGTCACGGTGACAACCCTCGACCAACTCTCTTGAAGAATAGATCTTATGAAAAATCTGCTGATTATCATTATTGGCGGCGGCAATTATCCTGTTTCTGTCATTCACGAACAGACAGAAGGGTTCAATGTCCACTCTCGCAGGCAAGATCGCCGTCATTAGCGGCGGAACGACCGGTATCGGTTTAGCTATCGCGCAACGGTTTGTCGCCGAAGGCGCTCACGTCTTTATCTTCGGCCGTCGGCAAGCACAGCTCGACGAGGCCGCCAAACTGATTGGACGCAACGTCACCACCATCCAGGCTGACGCCTCGAATCTCGATGACCTCGACCGCGTCGCTGCAGAAGTAAGAGAGAAGAAAGGTGTCGTCGACATCATCGTGTCGAACGCGGGTTTTACGGAGCAGGCTTCTATCGACACCCTGACGCCTGAGCATTTCGACAAGACATTCAACCTCATGGCGCGCGGACCCGTCTTCCTGGTGCAGAAGTTGTTGCCGTTGATGACAGCGGGCGGATCGATTGTTTTGGTCTCGTCGGCCATGCACGTGATGGGCGTTGCTGGCCACACCACCTACGCGGCGACCAAGGCGGCATTGCGTTCCTATGCCCGCACGTGGGCCGCGGAATTCAAGGATCGCGGCATTCGCGTCAACACGCTCAGCCCTGGCGTAACCGACACCCCGATTCTCGATTCTCAGACAGAGACACGCGAGTATCTGGTGAACATGTACCAAGGCATGGTTCCTATCGGTCGACTCGCGCGGGCTGAGGAAATGGCCAACGCGGTGCTGTTCCTGGCGTCCGACCAGAGTTCGTACGTGACGGGTGCGGACCTGATGGTCGACGGCGGCATAGGCCAGGTCTGAGATCCTAAGGGCCGCCGGAACGCGGTCCTTTTGCCTGGCATAAGTTGGTACTTTAGTTGGAACTACGAACTATTAAGCAAACGAAGGAAAAGGATATGAGCACACCACAAAACGAGCGTGCACTCAGCCGAGCGGCGACACGCCGATCACGCGTGCATGCGCCCACAGCAGCACGAACACGTACAGCCCCAACCCGGCGACGATGACAATCACATCGTTCATGGCCGAAGCCGGCGCGCCCGGCACTGGGCGCACGTGAGCGCGCCGGCTGACCGAGATCATGTCTGCCACCGCCCAGACGAGGAAACCGCCAAATAACAGCAGATCGTTCAGCGTACCGTTGGCGAGCAAATGTGCCGCCGCCCACAAAACCACGGCGAGCAGCATCGGGTTCCGGGACAGGCGTTTAATGCGGCCCGGCAAATAAGCGGCGATCAGCAGGGGAAACACCGGCACCATGAGCAAGAACGTGAGATGCCGCAGCGGTATTGGCGGTACGTAAACCATGACCGACGTCTGTCGCGCGATGCCGTAACCGTAGATTATCGCGACCAAACTCGCGATCGATACAAGCGAATACAGCCCTTTCCACGCGTTCTCGCCCATCCGCCCGGCTTGCGCGTCTCGCCAGCTTGGCGCGACGATAGAGACGGAGTGAATGCCGAGGAAAACCAGCAGACCTGCAATGAAGATTGTCATGGGTTTGATCAAATGTTGACGATGGCAACATTTAAGGTAGATGCTGTACTTGTGTTCGTCAAGCTAAAATTGACGGCGTCAACATCGGCGAAACCAGATGACTATCAAAAAGATCAGCAAACGAGCGTTATTCGAAGCGGCCGACGTGACCAAGCGTCCGTATCACCATGGCGCATTGCGTGAGGCAATGCTGGAAGCGGCCGAGCGCATCCTCGCTCGCGAGGGCATCGGCGGGCTCACGCTGCGAGCCGCTGCGCGTGAGGCCGGCGCTTCTCACGCCGCGCCCAAGAACCACTTCGACAATGTGACCGGGTTGCTCAGTGATTTGGCCGCCGTAGGTTTCCGGCGCTTTGAGCGTCGGCTACTCGATGCCGCCGCCGCGGCTGCCACGCCCGAGGCACGGCTTGCCGCCCAAGGGCATGCTTACGTTGAGTTCGCGACGCAGTTTCCGGGTCTTTTCATGCTGATGTTTCGTAGCGAACGCCTCGACCTTGAACGACCGGGTTTGCACGAAGCGATGAGCGACGCATTGTCAGTGCTGCGTGGAGCTGTCGGCGCGCTACAAGGGCCCGATGTCCCTCAGTCCACGGACGGCGCGGCGCGGGTCGTCACGGCCTGGGCACTCGTTCATGGGTTCGCCATGCTACAGATCGACGGGCGGCTCGACGGCATGGTCCGTAGCTTGCCGGAAGGCATGGACGCAATGGCGCTGCTCGATGTCATCCTCAATGCGGGCGGCGGCCAACTGAGAAGTATCGACCCGCTTGCGGGTCAGGAAAGATGAAAACGCGTGTCGTCACGTCGCCATTTGACGCGGGTATCACGCGATTCGCTCGGCGCGGGGCTGTTGCCAATCATGGCGCAAGGAATACTTGCTGAAATTGCCACAAAATGCTACATCAAACCACTTCGCCCACATTTGGCTTTTATGAATCGCCTGCTCGCTATCAGTCGCGTAGACCAAATCGTGCAGTCCCTCGACGCTGACGGCTTCGTCAGCGTCGCCGACCTTGCCGGCAGGCTGGGCGTGTCGCGCGAAACGATCCGTCGCGACCTCAAAGCGCTTGCGACGCAGGGCCGCGCGAGCATCGTGCATGGCGGTGCCGCGCGCCGGCCCATGGACGAACCATCGCTTGCTACACGTGCGGCTGCGAATGCCGCAGGCAAAGCTGCGATAGGTCGCGAGGCCGCTACCCTGGTGCGTGACGGGATGGTCGTATTGATCGACTCAGGTTCGACAACGTTCGCCTTGGGCGCCGCGCTGGCCGCGTTCAACGATCTCACTGTCATCACCAATAGTCTGCCTATCGCGCTGCTCTTGTGCCGCTCACCCGGCATGAAGGTGATCGTACTGGGAGGTGAAGTTTCCGCTAGCGACGAAGCGGCGTTCGGCGTTGAGACAATCACGGCGCTTGCGCACTTTCGAGTCGATCTCGTCTTTCTCGGTGTCAGTGGAATCTCGCCCGAGGGCGAGCTCACCGACTACTCGCGGCTGGCAGCCGAGCAAAGGCATGCAATGATGATGGTCGGCAAAAAGACCTACGTCCTCGCCGATCACACCAAGTTTGAACTCAGCACGCCCGTGCTGATTGCACCCGTACCCCAGATAGCCGGTTTGATCGTCGACCAGTCGCCGCCAGAGTCGCTTTCGCAGGCACTGGCGGATCGACATTGGCAGGTGATCGTTGCGCGATCCTAAACCCTGCTGGACACGAAACTCATACCAACCTGCTTCGCCAGCCCGACCGGGCGATACCGCCTGAGCGTGTGTGATCTGTTGCGACCAGCCGTTGCCACATCATTCTCTTCCGACTCCTTTTCTGGAGTCGTTGTCGTACTAACGTCGAAAAACCCCTCGTACGGGTAAGCACTATCCCCCTTCGAATCAAGGCCACACGCCTACTGCCACGGGCCTCTTGGTACCGATCACGGCGGGAACAAAAAAATATATCGATGTGGCATATTGTGGCGACTTGACTGTTTTTGTTGCTTATCCTAAAGTGATTTCCAAGCGAGCAACGACTACTGCGCGCCAATCGCCGATCACTCCAATACTGGACGGGTATCCAATGACTCATTCCGCATATGCCAGGCCGGCCGCCTCCGAAACGGGCGATCCATTACTTCTGACTCCTGGCCCACTAACGACGTCGCGTACGGTCAAAGCGGCCATGGTGCACGACTGGGGGTCACGCGACGCGAGCTTCGTCGCGATCAACAAAAAGGTCCTGACGCGTCTTTGCGAGATCGCAAACGGTAAGGATGACTATGTAACAGTTCCAATGCAGGGTTCCGGCACGTTTGCTGTCGAGGCCATGCTGACCAGTTTCGTACCGGCGAAAGGCAAGGTTCTTGTCTTGATCAACGGCGCATATGGGCAACGGGCGAAGCGCATCCTGGATATAGCCGGACGCGCAACCGTGGTACATGAAACCGCCGAAGATGCACCGCCGGACTTGCGGGAGGTAGAGGCTATCCTGCAGCGGGACCCCGCCATTACGCATATCTTCACCATACATTGCGAAACAACTTCGGGCATCCTCAACCCAATCGAGAAGATTGGCGCACTCGCGGCGCTGTACAAAAAAAGCTACCTCATTGATTCGATGAGTGCCTTCGGCGCACTTCCTCTGGACGCACGAGGAATTCATGCCGACGCGGTGGCGGCGTCCTCAAACAAGTGCATCGAAGGTGTTCCCGGACTTGGGTTTGTCATCTGCAGGCGCGACGCACTCGCGCAAACCAAAGGCAATGCGACGACGCTCGTTCTCGATCTCCATGATCAATGGGCGAACTTCGAAAAGACGGGGCAGTACCGCTTCACACCGCCAACCCATGTCATCGTGGCGTTTCATCAGGCGCTCGAAGAGTTCACGGCTGAGGGTGGCGTGCCGGGACGAGGCGGCCGTTATAGGAACAACTGCCGCATCCTGCTCGAGGGCATGACGGCACTCGGATTCAAGCCGCTCCTGCGGGCGGATTTACAGGCACCGATCATCGTCACTTTTCACATGCTCGACCATCCCCGTTTCATCTTCCAGCATTTCTACGATGGACTAAAGGAACGCGGGTTTGTCATTTATCCCGGCAAGCTGACCGTCGCCGATTCGTTCCGGATCGGTTGCATCGGTCGCCTGGGGGAGGCCCAGATGCGCGACGCACTCGCGGCTGTCCGTGAGGTACTCGACGAAATGAGTGTGACGAGTGTGGCGAGTGTGACCAGCGCGTCCACCAAAGCCGCTTAACAGATAATCAGGATACCTTCATGACTGAGCTTCACAATTCTGCCATCTCTGTAAATGGCCGCGATTACCGCGTCCCGCAAGTTCCCACTGTCGTTATCTGTCTCGACGGCTCCGAGCCCGGCTATATTGAAGCAGCAATCAAAGCGGGCGTTGCCCCCAACCTTGATCGCCTCATGAAGAATGGCGCGAACCTGCTGGCGAAATGCGTGATTCCGAGCTTTACGAATCCAAACAACATTTCGATCATCACGGGGCGTCCGCCACAGGTCCATGGCATTGCCGGCAACTATTTTTATGACCGGACCACTGACCAGGAAGTAATGATGAACGAGGCGCGTTTTCTGCGCGCGCCTACCCTGTTTCAGGCTTTCCATGATTCCGGTGCAAGAGTGGCGGTAGTTACGGCCAAGGACAAACTCCGCACGCTGCTCGGCAAAGGCCTCGACTTCTCAACGGGCCGGGCGATCGCATTCTCCGCGGAAAAAGCAGACAAGGCCACGCTGGAGGAAAACGGCATCGACGATCTCCTGGCCTTTATCGAAAAGCCGCTGCCGACAGTCTATTCGGCTGATCTGTCCGAGTTCGTTTTTGCTGCTGGCGTCAAGCTGCTGAGGGCGTTTCGTCCCGATCTCATGTATCTTTCGACGACCGACTACGTGCAACACAAGGCGGCGCCCGGCACACCGAACGCGAATTCGTTCTACGCAATGCTGGATCGATATGTCGCACTTCTGGAAGCAGAAGGCTGCGTGCTCGCGTTGACAGCCGACCACGGCATGAATGACAAACACAAGCCGGACGGGTCCCCGGACGTCATCTACTTGCAGGACATCTTCGATGACTGGCTGGGCCACGACAAAGCCCGGGTGATCCTGCCCATTACGGATCCGTACGTTGCTCATCACGGCGCGTTGGGTTCGTTCGCCACTGTCTATCTACCGCAGTCCGCCGATACGCTGGCAGTCATCAACCGCCTGCGGGACGTTGAAGGCGTTGAACTGGCGATATCGAACGCAGAGGCCTGTGAGCGCTTCGAACTACCGGCCGATCGCATTGGCGATGTCGTGGTTCTTGCGACGCGCCACAAGGTGTTCGGCACTAGCGCTTCGCGGCACGATCTGTCGGGACTAACCGAGCCGTTGCGTTCGCATGGCGGCCTGACCGAACAGACCGTGCCATTGCTTGTCAACCGCCGAGTCGACTGGCCGGCGGACCGCGAACCGCGGAACTACGACGTGTTCGCTATCGCCTTGAACCATATCGTATTGAAGCAAATTTCCTGAGGTTTGGGCATTCCCTTTTTCCTGTCTTCACGATCCGTGAAGCAGGTTCGATCGACCGAGGTGATTTATGAACGTCCTGACCAAGCCCGCGTTTCGTCAAGAGTCCATGCGTATTGCAGGCAAGCTCGTTACCACTGACGAAGTCATTGAGGTTTTGAATCCGTACAACAACGAAGTAGTTGGTACCGTTCCAGCCGGCCGGCCCGAACATGTGCGCGAGGCTTTCGCAAAGGCACGTGCTTTCCGGCCACAGCTTACCCGCTTCGAGCGTCAACGAATCCTTCAGACCACAGCGGAGATACTGCGTGATCGCAAGGAGGATTTCGCCCGGCTGATCACCGCCGAATCGGGTCTGTGCTGGAAGGACTCGCTCTACGAGGCAAGCCGTGCCTACGATGTGTGGTCGTTTGCGGCTCAGCTGATGATCAAGGACGACGGCGAGATCTATGCTTGCGATGTCAGCCCCAACGGCAAGAACCGTCAAATCTTCACGACCCGTACGCCGCTGCTGGGTGTGGTCTCTGCGATCACCCCGTTCAACCATCCGCTGAACATGGTGAGCCACAAGCTCGCTCCGGCGATCGCCACCAATAACAGGCTCGTGCTCAAGCCGACAGAACTCACGCCACTCACGGCCCTCGCACTGGCCGATGTGCTTTACGAAGCGGGGCTGCCACCCGAGATGCTGAGTGTGGTGACCGGTAATCCACGCACCATGGGGGACTCGATGATCACCGATCCCGATTGCGACCTCATCACGTTTACGGGTTCGGTCAGGGTCGGGAAATATATCGCGGATAAAGCAGGGTACCGCCGCGTCGTGCTGGAACTCGGCGGCAACGATCCGCTCATTGTCATGGAGGACGCCGACCTGGACAAGGCAGCCGAACTCGCTGTTCAGGGCGCGACTAAAAACTCCGGTCAGCGTTGCACGGCGGTCAAGCGCATTCTGGTGGTAGAGAGCGTGGCCGACGAATTTGTCGAATTGGTTCTGGCCAAGGCAAAGAAACTCAAGTCGGGCGACCCCATGGATCCGACGGTCGATGTAGGCACGGTCATCAATGAAACGTCAGCGGCGCTCTTTGCGCGGCGCGTACAGGATGCGGTTGGAGAGGGCGCCAAGGTATTGCACGGCGCACCGCATAAAGGAGCGCTCTTTGCACCGACCGTGGTTGATCACGTGCCCTACGATTGCGAACTGGTACGGGAGGAGACTTTTGGACCGGTGATTCCGATCATTCGAGTGCCGGACAAGCTTGACGAAATAATCAGAATTTCGAATTCGACGGCATTTGGACTTTCTTCCGGTGTTTGCACCAATCGCCTCGACTACATCACCCGGTTTGTCAAAGAACTCGAAGTTGGCACGGTGAACATCTGGGAAGTTCCAGGTTATCGAATCGAGATGTCACCGTTTGGCGGCATCAAGGACTCTGGTAACGGCTACAAAGAAGGGATTGTCGAGGCAATGAAGAGTTTCACCAACGTCCGTACGTGGTCAATTCCATGGGCTTGAGGTCATAGACGCGACTTTGGCATCCGCTGTTGCCAGATGGCGAGTGCTTCGCGTGTGAGGCCAGGTGAATGCAGGATGCGTGACCGCTTTCCCCTGTCTAAAAATAGGATAGCTAAGCATAGAGATGCCGAGTGCTATCCCCTGTGTACCAACCCCTGCAAGGATGAACATGAAAGCGAAATTGATAGCGGTGGCGGCGTGCATCCTGGTCTCAGCCGCAAGCCCGGCTCTTGCCCAATCCGATGTGGTAACGATTTATAGCGCAGACGGTCTCCACGACGGTTCTCCTAGCTGGCTCGGAAACCAGTTCGAGGCGTTCACCAAAGCGACGGGCATCACGGTCCAATATATTGAAGCGGGCTCTAGCGGTGTCGTCGATCGACTCGCGAAGGAGAAATCAAACACCCAAGCCGATGTTCTTGTCACCATACCGCCCTTCGTGCAGAAAGCGGCCGCGGACGGCCTGCTGCAGGCTTACACCCCAGCGGGCGCGGACAAGATTGACGCGCGAGACAAAGATGCGAAGGGATTTTACGTCGCGATGGTCGATAACTATCCCGACTTTATATACAACGCGTCGGCGCTAAAGGCTCCGCCGAAGACGTATACGGAACTCCTGGACCCCAGATTCAAGCAGAAAATCCAGTACTCGACGCCCGGTCAGGCCGGCGACGGTACGGCGCTGATGCTGCAGGCGTTTCATTCGTTTGATGGCAAGCAAGCTGGACTCGCCTATTTGCGAAAGCTGCAAATCAACAATCTTGGACCCTCTGCGTCAACCGGGAAATTGACTGCGCTGGTTAACAAGGGCGAGCTGTATGTGGCCAACGGTGATATGCAAATGAATCTGGCGCAGATGCGGGACAACCCAAACATCCACGTATTTTTCCCCGTCGGTCCAGATGGCAAGAGAACGGCCTTTTCGCTGCCCTATGACATCGGTCTCGTCAATGGTGCACCCCATGCGGCAAACGGCAAGAAGCTGATCGATTTTCTGCTGAGCGAGGCGGCGCAAAGACAGGTGAGCGAGGTCGCGTATGGCTTCCCCGTGCGCACTGATGTGCACCCGGCAGATGAAAATTTCAAGACGCTTAATGCGATGCTCGAAGGCGTCAACATCTGGACGCCCGACTGGAATCAGGTTCTGCAAGATATGAAGCAGGACATTGCCGCCTACAACCAAGCGATCTCGAGCAACTAAATGGCCACTAACAGCACCATCATGACGCAAGGGCCGCACATGCGCGTGTCGGCCCCCGCCTCGCGCATTGTTCCCGGTGCGAGCGGCATCGGATTCGAGAATGTCTCGGTCGCCTATGGCGATCAAGTCATCCTCGACGCGTTGAACCTTACTGTGAAGCCCGGTGAGATTGTCGCGCTCATCGGGCCATCAGGCTCTGGGAAGACAACCGCACTGCGTGCGGTGGCGGGTTTTGTACAACCGACAGGAGGACGAATCATTATTGGCGACCGTGATGTGACTCGCCTTCCTCCGTATGAACGCAACATTGGCATGGTGGTACAGAACTATGCGTTGTTCCCCCACATGCGCGTTGAAGACAATGTTGCATTTGGGCTGCGTGCACGCGGTGCAAGCGCTGAAGTCATCCGTGAACGTATTCCCGAATGTCTGCGTCTGGTGGGGATGACGGCTTACGGCAAGCGCTATCCGCGGGAACTCTCGGGCGGTCAGCAGCAACGGGTCGCGATCGCTCGTGCATTGGCGATCCGCCCGCAAGTGCTGTTGCTTGATGAACCGCTCTCGGCGCTCGACGCCCAGATTCGCCGTTCAATGTTGGACGAACTGGCCAAGTTGCATCGTGATCTGCCCTCGCTGACCGTGTTGTATGTGACGCACGACCAGACTGAAGCGCTGACCCTGGCAGATCACATTGGCATCATGCGTGATGGCAAGCTGGTTGCATTCGGTAATGCGCAATCGCTATACCGTCACCCGCCAAACCGGTTCGCCGCTGAATTTCTCGGACGTGCAAATATCCTGCCGGCAAGATCGTTGCAATCGGCCGAGCCTGGTTTTGCATCCGTACGCTTCGGCGAAACCCCGCTGCGCGGACGCAATCACCACTGCCTGCCTGACGGTAGCGACAGCCTGGTGTGCATACGCCCACACGACTTGCGATTGCAGCCGGGCGGCGCGGGAGGGAACACCTTGACGGGGATCGTGCGGGCCGTCCAGTGGCAGGGCGATCTTCATAGCCTCGCGTTGGAGGTACAAGAGCAAACGGTGCGCCTCACCTGCAATCCTCTTTCCGATCCGCCGGCGCTGGGCACGGAGCTTGTCGTGCACTTCGATCCAGCGGACGTTACCCTTGTTCCGGAGCAGGTTGCTCATGGCTGATATTGCTGTAGCACCGTCTGCCCGTGCAGACCATTCGCCGCAGCGCCAGTACTGGATCGCGCCCCCGCTGCTGGTGCTCGTGGTGCTGTTCTTCTACCCGCTCGCGTTGATCTTGCGCGAAGCGCTGGTAGGGGAAGATCATGTTCTGTCGCTTGCGCACTTCACCAGCGTCCTCGGTTCGAACCAGTTTCTGAGCGGCCTCTATCACACCATTACCATCGCGCTAAGCGCGTCGACGGGATGTCTCGTGCTGGGTTTCATTTTCTCTGTGATCATCGCCTTCATCCCATTTCCGGGCGCGAAACTGATCGCTCGCGTGATCGATACCTTTATCGCGCTGCCTACCTTTCTGGTCGCACTCGCGTTCACGTTCATCTACGGATCGGCTGGTTTGCTCAACCAGTCACTGATGCACCTGTTGCATCTGGAATTACCTCCGCTCAACTTCCTCTATTCACAGTGGGGCGTCATCCTTTCGGAGATTACTGTCTACACGCCTTTTGTGATGCGGCCATTACTCGCCAGCTTTTCGCTGATCGATCCGTCGCAAATCGAGGTTGCGAGCAGTCTTGGAGCACGCCCTTGGCGTATCGTGCGGCGCATTATCTTGCCGGCCGCATTACCCGCCTTGATTGCCGGCGGTAGCTTGTGCCTCCTTCTGACCGTCAATGAATTTGGCATTGTGCTGTTCATTGGCGCCAAAGACGTCATCACGTTGCCGCTGCTCGTGTACGACAAAGCCATCCAGGAGTTTGACTACACCACCGCCTGCGTTATCGCGGTCGTCAACATTGCGTTGTCGCTGGGTCTTTACGCTGTCTATCGGATGGTCATTGCATATTGCGGAGGTCGCCGTGCTGGTATGGGCTAAATGGGGGCGAGTTCTTGCCTGGATAGTTCTCGGAGTCATGTTTGGCATTGTCTACGGTTTGCCGATAGGCATGATCGCGCTTGCGAGCATTAGTGGTCAGTGGAACGACATATTGCCGACCCATTTAACGCTGGCGCACTATGCTCAAGCCTTCAGGGCGGAGTCGGCCAGTCAGTTGAAAATCAGTGTCCTGACCGGGGTGGTAGCAAGTGTGGTGGCTCTCGTGAGCGGGACGTGGGCCGCATTGGCATTGCGGGCGATGAAGGGGTTTCCCAAGCGGATTCTCGATGTCGTGTTCTTCATACCCAGCGCCGTGCCGTCAGTGTCAATTGGACTTGGCCTGCTGGTCGCGTTCAGTCAGCCACCTGTGCTTTTGAATGGCACGGCACTGATCGTGTTCATCGCGCATTTTTTACTCGTCTCGGCGTTCACCTACGGCAATGTCTCGGCGGGTCTCACGCGCCTGCCGCCGGAATTCGAACACATTGCCCAGAGTCTTGGCGCACGGCCTTTCTATCGCCTGCGTCACGTGACGCTGCCCTTGCTCGCGCCGTATCTCATCGCAGCTTTTAGCTTGAGTTTCGCGATGTCGATGGGCGAACTCGGTGCAACCTTGATGATCTACCCGCCGGGGTGGGTGACGCTGCCGGTCGGTATCTTTTCGCTGTCAGATCGCGGTGCCATCTTCGATTCCGCGACCCTGACCATGATTCTTGGTGCGGCGACGTTGATCGTGTTGATGGGCTTGTCTCGTATCGCCAACAAAGCGACGGTGAGGGGGTAAGTGTCATTGAGAGGATTGCATGAACCCGAGACGCAAACTATCCGCACGCACTAAGCAAAGTGCGCGGTCCCTTAAACCCTGACATCTAAGCCACTCGGCTCATGGAGGACTAAATTGATCCTGGTCTTGCTGCACCTGGCCGGTGGCGTCGCCCTGCTTACGTGGGGCCTCCATATGGTCGAATCCGGGTTGATGCGGGCATTCGGAGCCTCATTGAAGCAATTCATGGCGCACAGCCTTGGCAATCGCTTCAACGCTTTCTTTGCCGGATTGACGATCACCGGGGCGTTGCAAAGCAGCACCGCTACCGGAATGATTGCGACATCGTTCGCGGCCCGCGGCTTGATGAAGCCCGTGACGGGGTTGGCCATCATGCTGGGCGCGAACGTCGGCTCAACGCTGATTGTTCAGGCGTTTTCGCTTGATCTGAGTTGGATATCGCCCGCTTGCCTGTTGATCGGCATGGCGCTTTTCGAAAGAGGCAAGGGCTCCAGAAACCGCGATATCGGCCGGGCGTCTATTGGCCTGGGGTTGATGTTGCTGGCACTCACATTACTTGTTGCGACCATGCGGCCCGCGGAAACTGCGCCAGAATTGCGCACGGTCCTTGGCGCATTGTCCGGCGAGCCGATATTGAACGCTGCCGTCGCTTGCTTGCTGACATGGGCCGCACATTCGAGCATTCCGGTCGTGCTGTTCGTGATGTCGCTCGCTAGCGTTCACACAGTACCGATGAGTACGGTGGTGGCCATGGTACTCGGCGCCAACATTGGGAGCGCGCTGAATCCTTATTTCGAAGCGGCCAAGGGCGACGACCTGAGCCGCAAGCGTCTCCCTGCCGGCAACTTGCTATTACGTGGTGGCGTTTGTCTTCTGCTGTTGTCAATGAGCGTACCGGTCGCCAGTTTTCTGGACAGCGTGCCCGGCGATGCGGGACGAACTGTTGCCAATTTCCACACGGGTCTCAACGTGCTCATTGCCGCGCTGTTTATCGGGGTACTCGGCCCGGTCTCAAAGCTTCTCGAACGAATGCTGCCGCAGCGTGCCGGCGACACTCACCCGGATGCGCCACGTCATCTTGACCCCTCTTTGCTGGGCTCACCGGTCGAAGCGCTCGCATGTGCTACGAGAGAAGTTATTCATATGGGGGATATTGTCGAGGAGATGCTGCGCCGCAGCGTTCCAGTGCTCATTGCTGAAGACCGGCGCGCGGTGAATGAGATCATTCGTCGTGACGATGCGGTCGACGTGCTTCATGAGGCCATCAAGCAATACGTTACCGGGATAACCCGCGAGGAGTTGAGCATCGAGGACAATCAACGGGCGTCCGCTATCCTGACGTTCGTGATCAATCTCGAACATATCGGCGATATCGTCGACAAGAACTTGATGGAACTTGCGCAGAAGAAAATCAAGGGAAACTTGCGGTTCTCAGGAGAAGGAACCGAGGAATTGCTGGCGTTGCATCGTTCCGTGATTGACAGCTTTCATCGAGCTCAGGCGCTGTTCGTTACGAGCAGTCCGCGGACGGCCGAGCGTTTGCTGGAAGACAAACAAATTGTTCGACAGCTTGAACAGCACGCCAAGGAGAAGCACCTTGAGCGGTTGCGCGAAGGAAAACTCGACAGCATTGCCTCGAGTACTTTGCATCTGGATATATTGCGTGATCTAAAGCGGATTCACTCGCACGTATGCGCCATTGCCTATCCGCTTTTGCAAAGGGAGGCTTCGCAAGCCTAAGGCAAGAGCGGCATTTCAGCGTATCTCTAGTCCAATTTTCCCGATTGTCGGGGCTACGATGGCGCCTGCGTTCTGTGCCCGAAATACGGCCGTCAGGGCGATGGTGGGTTGCTGTCTCAAACGGAGTTTTCGGCGGGTCGACCGTCCGCCACGCAAATGCGCTTAGCGGGCGGCTGCCCGGCGTCTTTATCGAGCAGCACTTGGTCGACCACATTGAGAAAAGCCTGCACGAGCCGCGCGGCTTTACGCTCGGCGAGATAGGCGACATGCGCGTGCGTCACCACCTGCTCGCCGTCGATCGACAGCTTGCGCAGCCGCGAGTCATCAATATGCTCGCGCTCCGACACCGCCGCTATCCCAAGCCCAAGAATGACGGCTTCGCGCACGGCTTCCCGGCTGCCTACTTCGAGCGCGAAGTTAGGCTCAATACCATGCTGCCGGAGCGCGTCTTCAAGCGCCTTGCGCGTCGTGGAGCCTGGCTCGCGCATGATCATCTGCTCGTTGCGAAGTTCTTCAAGCGTAACGCGTCGCCGGCGCGCCAACCGATGCGTTACCGGAACGATGATGACTAGCGGATGCTGTCGATAAGGCACGTATTGAAGCCGCGGGTCGGCGCCGTATTGTGCAAGCACTGCGACATCCGTTTCATAGGACAGCAAGCCGCGCACAGTTTCCTCCGAGTTGCCGAGCCGGATCGATACGTGTAATCCCGGGTAGCGAAGATGAAACGCCGCGACGATCTCCATTGCATGCAGTGGCCCAACCGCACCCACGCGGATGGTCCCGGTGCCCAGGCCCGCCGATTCCTTCAAGAAGTCGATCGCCTCCTGTTCGCTGCTGAACATCCGCTGGGCGATTGCGAACAAGGTCTCGCCAGCCGCTGTCAGCACAATCCGACGGCCGCTGCGATGAAATAGCTCTACCCCGTAGCTTTCTTCAAGCGCTCGGACCTGCGTTGTGACAGTCGGCTGGCTGACATGCAGTGCGCGCGCGGCGGCTGTCACGCTGCCGTGCTTGCCGACGGCATAAAACGATCGTAGCTGAGTGAGTCGCATAGATTTCCTGAATACTTCAACAGAAGTATTTGTATTTTCACTATACATCGATGTTTCCCATAATTCATCCGTATCAGATGCATCACCAAAAGAGGAGGGGACAATGAACGGTGTTTTTTGGAATCCTGTCGAGATCCATTTCGGCCTTGGTTGTATCGAGCGGTTGCCGCAGATTCTTGAAGGCCGCCGCGCCGTCGTCGTGACGTTCCCGGAAGCGGCGCAAATCGGTCTCACGCAGCGCGTGCGCGAGTTGTGCGGCGATAGCGTGGTAGCCGTCATCGACGATGTGCAACCCAACCCGGACGTCACTCATATCGCCGGCTTGTATCGCGATTTCTGGCAGAGACATGAGCATTGCCCGGTCGTCGTCGCCATTGGTGGCGGCAGCGTGATCGACACGGCGAAAACCCTGATGGTCGGCACGGAAAGCGGAGAATTCGGCGAACTGCTGGCCTTGCTCGATACGGGCAAACCCTTCACCCCGCCGCGTGTGAAGTCGCTGATTACGGTTCCGACTACCTCAGGCACAGGTAGCGAAGTGACACCGTGGGCGACGATCTGGGACCGCACGATCAAGCAACGCAAGTATTCGTTGCAGCTCCCGCAGACGTGGCCGGAGGCTGCGATTGTCGACCCGGAACTGACGCTGTCGCTGCCGCATTCGGTCACGGTGCAGAGCGGACTCGATGCGCTATCGCATGCGCTCGAAGCCATCTGGAACGTCAATTCGAATCCGATCTCCGATGAATTCGCCGTGTCTGCCGCGCGCGACATGCTGACCACGTTGCCGGCGCTAGCGATGAATCTGCAGGACCGGACGCTGCGCGAACGGGCTTCGCTCGCGGCGCTCAAAGCGGGCCTCGCGTTCTCGAATACGAAGACCGCGCTGGCCCATTCCATTTCGTATGAGATGACGATCCATCACGGGTTGCCTCACGGAATCGCGTGTTCGTTCACGCTGCCGATGGTGCTGGATCTTGCGCTAGGCAAAAGTGCTGAGCGCGACGCCGTGCTTGCGAAAATCTTTCCGTGCCCCTTAGCCGATGCGCGCAACTACCTGACCGATTTCCTTGAATCGCTCGGGGTAAGCACATCGTTTTCGAGTTATGGCGTTGGTGTTGAAGAGTCGGACAGGATGATCGCTCACGCCTTGAGCGGACCACGCGGACGCAATTTCATTGCCGCGGGCGTGTAACGGACCGGTGCAGAAGTGTGGCCGGCAAGCATCAAGGCATGGTAATTCTGGAGGACAGCACATACCGGTTTCGCACCGGCGCATCTCGAAGCACAACAAAAAAGCCGCACTAAAGGCAAGTGCCGAGGCAGCGGACGTCAAATGGCGTCACGAGCCCGACCAAACATCAGGAGACAAGCCATGGAAGCAGTGGAAATTGCAGGTGAGATGCCGGCTGCCATCAATACCCGGTCTGTGAAGTCGGTTGCCCTAGCCAGTCTGATCGGCACGACCGTTGAGTGGTACGACTTTTTCCTCTACGGCACGATTACCGGACTCGTATTCGACAAGCTGTTCTTCCCGACAGGAAACGCCTTCGTTTCCACCATGCTGGCCTATACGGTCTACGCGGTCGGTTTTGTTACCCGTCCGCTTGGCGGTGTGATCTTCGGCCATTTTGGCGACCGGTTTGGACGCAAGCCTTTGCTCGTGCTCACGCTTTCCATCATGGGCGTGTCCACGTTCTTGATTGGCGTACTGCCAACCTATGCGTCGATCGGTATCTGGGCGCCTGTCTGTCTGCTGTTGTTGCGGCTGCTGCAGGGCATTGGCCTTGGCGGCGAGTGGGGCGGAGCCGTGTTGATGGCTTTCGAGTATGCGCCTCGCGAACATCGTGGCCTGTACGCGTCCTATCCGCAGATCGGGCTTGCAATCGGCCTGTGCCTGAGCAGTGGCGCAGTGGCGGTCCTGACGACCTGGCTGACTCCCGAGGCCTTCCTGCAATGGGGCTGGCGGGCCGCCTTCATGGCCAGCATCCTGCTCGTTGCCGTGGGCATGTTTATCCGGTTGCGGATTGTCGAAACACCCGCGTTCGCGAAGATTCGCGACAGTCACGCGGTCGCGAAGGTGCCGGCGCGGGAGGTGTTCACCGACTACCGCAAGAACGTGTTCCTGGGTTGGGGCGCGCGTTATATCGACGGCGTGATATTCAACACATATGCGGTGTTCGCGCTAAGTTATCTGATCGGTATCCGGCACTACGCGAAGTCGTCAGTGCTCGTTGCCGTGACGCTTGCCGCACTGGTGCTGATGTTCACGATTCCGATTGCCGCGCGCCTGTCGGACCGGCTCGGCCGCCGCAAGGTGTTCGGCTGGGGTGCGGTGGTTTGTGGCCTGAGCGCGTGGCCGGCGTTTGCGGTTTTTCATTACTCGAGCAGCGTCGTTGCGGTGACCGCTACCATTGTGATCGTATTGGGGGTTATCTACGCCTTCGTCTACGGCCCTGAGGCTGCGCTCTTCTGCGAACTGTTCGATACGCGGGTGCGCTATAGCGGCATCTCCATCGTGTACCAGGTATCGGGCATTGTCTCCAGCTCGATCACGCCGCTCGTCGCAACGGCGCTTCTGCACTACGGCAACCTGCAGCCGTGGTGGATCGCGCTTTACATTGCCGGTGTGGGGCTGCTCAGCGCGGTCTGCACGTACTTCATCCGGCGCACGTTCTGAACCCTGCGCTGTTCCTGCACCGTCGCCATCGACCCGTTATCTTCGAAACGTCGGAGATAACGGGTCGTCCCGCACGTCGTGCTGCACGTCGTTTTTACAGAACCTATACGCTGGGAAGCGTTCTTTCGACACGGCCATTACCGCAGAAGGTCAACAATACCAATCGATCCGAAGACCGTACGGTTTTCGCAAGATCGACACTATAAAAAGCGGGAGTACTATGACCGACGACGTGCGGGCTTTGATCGAAGAGATTCAACGTTACGCGGGAAACCGCGCGCAGGACGTGACACGCGGCGCGGAAACGCCAGCGCTGGCAGCGCTGATGGTCGAGAAGTTTGGTGAAGGTCTGGTAAAGGCGGGGTACTTGCTGGGCGTCGAGCGGGCCGATGCACTCAAGCATGAAATCGACCGCCTGATACGCGAGATCGATGTGCAATACCCCACGCATCTTCAATACCGTTTTGAAGCGCGTCCGGCGGGACTGGCCATCAACGGCACGGCCCACTGAATGTTGCGCATGCCGATGTGAAAAATGGTCTTGGCCTGTTTTCGACCTTGTGGTGAATAGAGAGTACAACAAAGTATAGGTCGACTGGATTTTTATGCGAAATCCTTTAACCGGTCCGCACCAATTTATGGAAAATGTTATGGCTTTCAAAAAAACCAAGGGCAACATAACCGTTGAGGCTTGTGTTCTGCCGTCGCCTGGCCAGATGTTCAAAGGCGCAATCCGCGTGACAACGGTTCGTGACACGAAGTCGATCGAGCGAGTGACGGGGCGCGGCTGTGGCCGCCCGATGCGCGACGCCGACGCAGCCTTGGCGATGGCTGAAACTGCCGCCAGACAGATGATCGGCGCCTAAGCTATTTGCAGGCGCAGCCGCTGCAAGTGCGCGCTGCGATCGCTCATGGGGGCAGTGCGCTCCACTTTCTTGCAAGATCCAGTTGCTCGACATGGTCGATTAGCGCCTGGGTGAAGACGCGAATCTTAGCGGGCGGATGGCGCCTGCTCTGGTAAGCAATATTGATGGTAAGACGGGGCAGTTGCCAGTCTTCGAGCAGGGGCACTAAGCGTCCGGCAACAATATCGTCGTGAACAATGTACAGCGGCTGAATGACGATGCCCATGCCGGCATAACCCGCCGCGCAAATCACCTGCCCTTCGTTCGAATCCAGTGTGCTCGTGATCGGGACATCGCGGCTTTCTTCTCCCCGCGTGAGATGCAGCACATAGGGATCCAGCGCAAGGTTATAGACAAGCATCCGGTGGCCCGCAAGGTCCTCGGGTGTCTTGGGACGCCCATGTCTGGCCAGATATCGGGGCGACGCAGCCAGGACGCGTCGCGTCTCGGCCAGACGCCTCACCGTGATGCCGGAATCGCCCTCGTACTCACGCGTGCGAATGGCCACGTCGATACCCGCTTCGATGAAATCCGGATACCGGTTGGCCGCCACGATCTGCACGGATAGCTCAGGATATTGCAGACTGAACTCGGGCAACCAGGGCGCGATATGCATCATGGCGAATGAGACGGAACTCGTGACACGCAACGTGCCACGCGGGTTAAGCGCGGCATCGCCGGCAGCGGAGTCGGCCTCGGCCATCTCCGCCAGAATGGTGCTGCAGCGCCGGTGGTAATCGCGCCCGGCATCGGTCAGCCAGAGCCGTCGCGTGGTTCGCTCAACCAGCCGTGCGCCCAGCCGCTCTTCCAGCGCAGTCAACGTCCGGCTAGCCGCCGCGTTCGACATGTTCAGTTTCTCTGCCGCTTTCGACAAGCTGCCCGTCTCCGCCGTGAGGACAAAAAATTCGATCTGGGTGAACCGGTCCATAAGGGATTTTTCCGCTGGGTGGAAATATCATTTCACTATAGCTCGTTTTATTCCGGCGAACCACGGGCTAATATCGGTGCAATCAGGCTCGCTGATCATCACCGGCAGCGGCTATACAAGGAGACATTCACAATGCGCAATATCGATGAAGACACCATCACGCAGGCTGTCCTTGCGTCAATGAATGGATGTGGCAATCCACGCCTTCTCACGGTCATGACGAGTCTTGTGCAGCATCTGCACGCGTTCGCCCGTGAAGTGAAGCTCACCGAGGACGAGTGGTTAACGGCCATCAAGTTCCTGACTGACGTAGGCCATATCACCGACGACAAACGCCAGGAGTTCGTCCTGCTGTCCGACACGCTGGGCCTCTCCATGCTGGTCACCACGCAGAACAACCGGAAACCTGCAGCGTGCACCGAGGCGACCGTATTGGGCCCTTTCTTTGTGGACGGCGCGCCGGAGTATCAGAACGGCGACGATGTATCCAATGGCGCGTTGGGCGCGCCGTGTTTTGTGCAGGGACAGATTCGCGGCGTGAACGGCGAGCCTGTTGCCAATGCGTCAGTTGATGTCTGGCAGTCCGACGAAGACGGTTTCTACGACGTACAGAAAACGACCGATGACATAGGCGACATGGTTCATAGCGCACGGGGCAAGTTACACACGCAAGCCGACGGCCGCTTTCATTTCCGGTCGATACTCGCCGAGGCTTATCCGATCCCTCACGATGGTCCGGTCGGAAGAATGCTTGATGCACTCGGGCGACATCCGTGGCGGCCCGCCCATCTGCATTTCTGGATCAAGGCACCCGGTTACGACACGCTGATTACTCACGTGTTTCGCGACGGCGATCAGTATCTGGATTCGGATGCGGTGTTTGGCGTCCGGTCGAATCTGGTCGTGGAATGGGTGAAGCACGAACCGGGCATCGCGCCCGACGGCACCTTCATGAGCGCGCCGTTTTATACGCTCGACTATGACTTTGTTCTGAACCTCCAGGGGATTGCGGCATGATCCGGCATATTGTCATGTGGCGCGTGAGCGGAGAAACGCGCGAGGAAAACTTGGCGTCGCGTCAGCTCGTCAAGCGCAGCTTTGAAGGGCTGCGGGGACTTATCCCCGGCATGCATCATCTGGAAATCGGCATGGATTCGAGCGCCACGGAGTATGCCTGCGACGTTGTCCTGGTGACTGATTTCGAATCGCAAGATGCGCTTGACGCCTATGCCAGTCATCCCGAGCACTTGCGCGTGAGGCAGCAACTTGGCTGTATTCGGACCGCACGGTTTCAAGTTGACTACCCGGTCGAACCTTTGATCTCCGCTTCACTGTCAACCGTGGAGACGGCCAATGCAGGCATTTGACTTCGTGTATTCGGCACGGGCGGCGCGAGTGGTGTTTGGCGCAGGGAGTCTGCAGCATCTTGAACGCGAGGTGCTCAACCTGAACGCCGAGCGCGCGTTGATCCTGTGTTCCCCTCAACAACGTGACGTGGCTGAAGCACTCGCCGCCCGCCTGGGATCGCGCGCGGCGGGTATCTTCGATCGCGCGGTCATGCACGTACCGGTGGAGCTCGCGGCCGAAGCCCGGCAATTGGCTAAAGAATTAAATGCGGATTGCGCGATCGCGGTGGGCGGTGGCTCGACCATTGGCCTCGGCAAGGCAATTGCGCTTGAATCAGACTTACCGATACTCGCTATTCCGACGACCTACGCCGGCAGTGAAATGACGCCTATTTTCGGCTTGACGGACGCGGGCTTGAAGCGGACCGGAACTGACTTGCGGGTGCTTCCCAAGACGGTTATCTACGATCCTGAATTGACGTTGACGCTCCCGGCGCAACTGTCGCTGACTAGCGGTATCAATGCCATTGCGCACGCTGCTGAAGGACTCTATTCACGCGATGCCAATCCAATTATCGGCTTGATGGCGGAAGAGGGTATTGCGTCACTGGCGCGCGCGTTGCCGGTGGTTGTTGCGCATCCTGAGGATAGTCACGCGAGGTCGCAGGCGCTGTATGGTGCCTGGTTGTGCGGGACGGTGCTGGGAAGTGTCGGTATGGCTTTGCATCACAAGCTCTGTCATACGCTTGGAGGCAGTTTCAACTTGCCGCATGCGGCGACGCACACCATCATCCTGCCGCATGCGTTGTCCTATAACGCGGGTGCCGCGCCTGATGCAATGAAGCGGATAGCACGCGCGCTCGGGCACGACAACGCCGCAATGGGTGTGTATGAACTTGCGAAGGCGAATGGTGCTGCGGTGGCGCTTAAAGACATCGGGATGAGCGCGGAGCAGCTTGACCGGGCGGCGGAGATTGCCAGTGCCAATCCGTATTGGAATCCACGTGAGGTTGAGTACGACGCTATTCGTTCTCTGCTGCAGGATGCTTTTGATGGCGCACCTCCGAGATAGGGTTTTCGCTCGCGCCGGTGGACGGGGTTTGGGGGTTTTTGAGGGGTGGGGGCGGTCGGGGTCAGTGCTGGGTTGCTAGGTTTTGAGGTTGGTGGTCGGGGTCAATGCCGGGTTGGTGCTTTCAGTGTTAGTGGTCTGCGAGAGTCGGATTTTCTCTTTATCACTGTTAGCCACTGTGCGTGGCGGCACGTCATTTCTTTGTCCAA
>NZ_LMUF01000048.1:0-86432 GCF_009766085.1 Burkholderia sp. S171
CTCAGTCGAAAGGCGGAACTCGCAGCGCGCTGCTGCCGGTGCTGGCGAGGTTTATCAGGGGCGGGCGCATTCCCAGGGGTACGGCGGCAACGGCAGACTCGGCCCACGATGCTGAAAAAGCCTTGTGATGACGTGCCGGAAAATCAGTTGACTTGAGCTGACACAAATAAGCAAACCCAAAGCGCGTCAGGTTCGACAACCAGACGATAGATCGATCACGAAAGAGGAGCATTGATGAGAGCATTTGTCCGGGCAGTAAGCGCACTTGCTGCCGTCGCAGTTGTCGGCCTGACGTCGGCGAGCGTGGTTGCAGCCACGCAGGTTGCGTCAACACTACCCGGTGACGGCAAGACGATCCGCTACGCGCAGGGTGACAGCCTCGGCGGCAACTATGTCGCGGCGCAGATCGCGATGAAAGCGATGAAGGCGCTTGGCTACGACGTGAAATTGAGCACGATGAACACCACGTTGTTCTTCCAGGCTGCGGCCCAGGGCGACGAGGATATCGCAACCGATGTGAATTTCCCCCAGCGCGAACCAGGTTTTCGAACCGTTGAGAAACAGGCGGAAATAGTCGGCAGCGGCATGATTGTAGGCGGTGGCATCAACGGCTATGTCATCGACAAGAAGACTGCGCTTGCGTACAACATCACCAGTCTGGAGCAACTGAAGGATCCCAAGATAGCGGGGCTTTTCGGCAGCGACGGGCGTGCGGAACTGATCAGTTGCGACCCAGGTTGGAGTTGCGGCGACGTGGTGGATTACCAGCTGGATAAATTCGGCCTCAAGCAAACGGTCCATGCCGTGCGCGGCAAATACGAGGCATTGATGGTAGATGCGGTGACGCGCGTGAAGACTGGCAAACCGGCGTTGTTCTACGCATGGAGTCCGTCGTGGTCCATGAACGCGCTGGTTCCGGGAAAGGACGTGGTGTGGCTGCCTACGCCCGCGGATGCTCTGCCGCGCAACGTGCCTAACAAGGGCACGGCTCTCGTGAAAGGCGTGGAAGGCTGTGCTGGCGGCGCTGACCCGTGCCGCATGGCGATGTCGTCGTGGAATTTCAACTCCGTGGCGAACAAGGAGTTCATCGCCGCGAATCCCGCAATCAAGTTGCTGATCGAACAGATCAAATTTTCTGTCGCAACGTGGTCGCAGTGGGAATATGCGATTAGCAAGAACGGTGGTTCGTCCACGCAGATCACCAAGCTCGCCGACGATTGGCTTGCAAGCAACAAGCCGCAGTTTGAACAATGGGTGGCAACGGCAAGCAAGGCGCATTAGCGCGGTAGTTTCGATGCTATCGGGCGCGTCGTTCAGGCTACCCCGCGCAGATGGCGGAGCCCGATCGCGACTGTCTGCCGAGCCGGCGAACAGTCGGCAGGAGCCACGATCATGCTGCGACAGGGTGGATTCGAGCGGATTGCCAACCTTGCCGGCGGTATGCCCCGCTGGCGTGCAGACGGCCGTGTAGTCGAAAACGGCCGCATGTAATCGCTCGAAGGTCCACATGCGGCAACCGTACGAGCGACTGCGTCGTAGCCTTTAATCGTACGAAAAGACGCTGCCGAATTTGTCCATGCGTTCGAGCGCCATGCCCGAGCCGCGCACGACGCACGTCAGCGGGGCTTCAGCCACGAGCACCGGCAGGCCGGTTTCCTCGGCAAGCAGGCGGTCGAGATCTCGCAGTAATGCACCGCCGCCCGCGAGCATGATGCCGCGCTCGGCGATGTCGGCACCCAATTCAGGAGGCGTGTTTTCGAGTGCGATTTTCACCGCCGAAATGATCTGGTTCAGTGGATCGGAGAGCGCTTCGAGGATCTCATTGCTGGATACCGTGAAGCTACGCGGTATGCCTTCGGACATGTTGCGGCCCCTCACGTCCATTTCCCTGACTTCGGAGCCGGGGAAAGCGGAGCCTATCTCTTTCTTGATGGCTTCAGCGGTCTGCTCACCGATCAACATGCCGTAGTTACGACGAATATAGTTGACGATTGCATCGTCGAACTTGTCGCCGCCGACGCGCACGGAACCCTTGTACACGATGCCGCCGAGTGAAATGACACCTACCTCGGTCGTGCCGCCGCCGATGTCGACCACCATCGAGCCGGTTGCTTCAGACACGGGCAGACCGGCGCCGGTTGCGGCTGCCATGGGTTCTTCGATCAGGTAGACCTGCGACGCGCCGGCGCTATGCGCGGCTTCCTTGATCGCACGTCGTTCGACCTGAGTAGACCCGCAAGGCACGCAGACAACAATCCGCGGCGATGGCGCCAGCATGCGCGGTTCGTGCGCCATGCGGATAAAGTGCTTGATCATTTGCTCGGTAATGCTGAAGTCGGCAATTACACCGTCCTTCATCGGGCGGATGGCTTCAATGTTGCCCGGCACTTTGCCGAGCATCTGCTTGGCTTCCTTGCCCACCGCCAGAATCGTTTTTTTGCCATTCGGGCCGCCTTCCTGACGAATCGACACGACCGAGGGTTCGTCGAGGACGATACCCTTGCCACGCATATAGATCAGCGTATTTGAGGTGCCGAGATCAATCGCCAGGTCGTTGGAAAAATAACTGCGCAGAAAACCGAACATTCAAAATCCTGTGTTGCTTGACGGCAAGCGCTTGGCCCCGTCACGTGCGACCAAGCTGCGGTCGAGAATGGGGAAGAGTAACAGCTTCGGGGAAACGGAGCCGTAGCGCCGCCACGCGCAGTGCTCTCAGCGAGGACCTGCATGCCTGGAGATGACGGGCCGGACCCCGCCGACTCCGGTCAGGGCTTCGCGTTCTCCTGTTTGGATCCCGTCGTTCCCGTGACCGCGGCAAGGCGGCTTTGCGCCGCGATGAGCTGGTCATCCGTAGTCGCCACCAGCCACAGACGCGCGTGCTCCGCGATTCGGCGGTTGTGGTCTTTCAATGGGCCCATCGCCGAAGCCGCCTTCCATACAACCGGCCCGATTTTGCTTTTCCTGCCCGACACCGCGCCGACCAGCAGGCAGTAGGGTCCCAGTGGAAGCGACACAAACGGAAGTCCCGGACTGACCGCCACGCGCCAGTCGATGAAGGGCGCCTCGCTGATCAGCAGCGGCGTGGGCAAGCCGTAAAGCACACTGAAATCGTATAGCGCCAGTTGCTCGCGCATGCCGGTATAAATACGCCGGATGTCTTCTACAACGGCTGCGCGGATCTCGTCGTCGAACATGGCCTCCTGCGCATAGCGGGCCAATGCCTCGCGGGCCTCCCGTTGATAAGCACTGAACAGGCCGAGTTCCACGCAATCCTGCACGGCGCGCTGAACCTCCGCGACAGAGCCGGCTTCCTCGGGCGTGCCTAATTGCGCAGCCCGCAGAAACCGGGCAAGTCCCGCGTCCTGGATTGCAGGACCTTCTGCAGAACCATCGTCTTGAGCGTCCTTGTCGAGCGGCACGTAGATATACTTCTCGGCCGCGAAATGCGATTTTTTACCTTCATCAAACTTGATTTCGCCATCGACGTAGTCCAGATAGCGAGTCCCAATTCGACCATGCTCCCAAACCCAATTCTTAAGGAGCGGACGCAGGGGATGTAGTCGGTCGTGTTCGGCCATTGAAACCTCCAGGTGCCCCAGTATAGTTCCAAGTTGTCGATCATCCTGCGGAGGGTATTGCGGTCGATGCAACCGATGGGGCGGTCGTTTCCAATCGCGTCGGCTGCAGTACTGCCGGTTCGGAGGTGAACCGCGGCATGGGCCACCATCAATCCGTTTTGCCCCTTTGCCCCTTTGCCCCTTTGCCCCTGTTGGCCCCCGTGCTTCACTTGAACCGAAGAGGCGAGGGCGCCGTCTTTCCCTCTGTCCGTAGGAAGATCCAATATCGCGCGTGAACTAGCATGTGACCTGATCTGATTGCATCCGGATGCTGAAAAATTGCAACCCTACGCTAACGAGCAGGAACGCTAATGAAGACTTTCAAGTGGGCCGTCCGCGCGTCGGTTGTTACAGCGACATTTATTTTCTCCATAGCAAACATCTCGGCATTCGCCGATACGCTCCCAGGCTCCGGAAAGACGGTGCGCTACGTGCAGGCCGACAGTCTCGGCGCGAACTATGTCGCGGACCAGATCGTCGCGCGGGCAATGAAGGCGCTCGGTTATGACATCAAGCTCAGCACGATGAACATCACGCTGTTTTTTTCGGCGGTCGCACAGGGAGACGTCGATCTGTCGACCGACGTCAATTTGCCGCAACGTGAGCCGGAGTTCCGGTCCGTCGAAAAACAGGCGGAAATCATCGGCACCGGGTTCATTGCCGGGGGCGGTGTGAACGGCTACATGATCGACAGGAAAACGGCGCTTGCCCACAACATCACGAGCATTGAACAGATGAAGGACCCGAATATCGCCAGTCTGTTCGGCGAGGACGGAAAAGCGGAACTCATTAGTTGCGACCCCGGCTGGAGTTGCGCAGACGTCGTGAACTACCAGCTGAAAAAATTCGGACTCGCGCAAAATGTTCACGTGGTGAGCGGCAAGTACGAAGCGTTAATGATGGATGCCGTAGCGCGTATCAAGTCCGGCTCGCCAGCATTTTTCTACGCCTGGAGCCCGTCGTGGGTCACGAGCGGCCTGGTTCCGGGCAGGGACGTCGTATGGCTTCCTGTGCCCGCAGATGCATTGCCGCCCAAGATGCCCAACACCGGCTCGGCCCTTGTAAAGGGAGTTGTTGGTTGTGCCGGTGGCGCTGATCCGTGCCATATGGCCATGGCATCGTGGAATGCCGGATCGGTAGCGAACAGGGTGTTCATTTCCGAAAATCCGGGCATCAAGGCGTTGATCCAGCAGATCAAGTTTTCGCCTGCGGTCTGGGCGGACTGGGAGTTGGCGATCAGCAAGGAGCACAGTTCGACCGGGTTGTTTGGCCGGCTTGCCGATCAGTGGCTGGCAGCAAATGGATCGCAGTTCACCCAGTGGGTTGCCACGGCTCGCGCCGCACATTGAGCGGCCAATTCCGTGCTGTGGGTTTTATCCGCTTGCGTGACCCTGTGAACTACGGTGAACCAACGCCTTTTCGATCAACCCCAACCAACACAATACCGAGGAAGAATCCATGACAGACGTGCTAGCTCGCATTCTCGATACAAGCGATGAAATTGTCGCCCTGCGCCATCGTATTCATGCTCATCCGGAACTTTCGCTCGAGGAGCATGAGACCAGCAATCTTGTCGCGGAACGTCTGCATGCATGGGGTTACGAGGTGCATCGAGGCCTCGCGAAAACGGGCGTGGTCGGCACGTTGAAAGTGGGGACCGGCACCGGTCGCCTCGGCTTGCGTGCAGACATGGACGCGTTGCCGATCCAGGAGTCGACAGGCCTGTCCTATGCCAGCCAGCGCAAGGGCGTGATGCACGCTTGCGGCCACGACGGTCATACCGCCATTTTGCTCGCCGCTGCGCGTTATCTGTCGGAAACACGGCATTTTTCCGGTACGTTGAACCTGATCTTTCAACCCGCCGAAGAACGGTATTGCGGCGCGAAAATCATGGTCGACGAGGGCCTGTTCGATAAATTCCCTTGCGACATGGTCTTTGGTTTGCATAACCGGCCCGGTGAGGCAGTCGGGAAGTTTGGCTTCCTGCCGGGATGCTTCATGGCGTCGTCCGATACCGTATACATCAGCATCTACGGCAAGGGAGGTCATGGCGCACGACCGCATTTGGCCGCGGATCCGATTGTCGCTGCGGCTCACGTCGTGATCGCGCTGCAAACGATCGTCTCGCGCAATACCGACCCGCTCGATACCGCGGTGATCACCGTTGGCGAGATTCACGGTGGAACCGTCTCCAATGTCATTCCGGAGGTCGTGACACTGACGCTTTCAGTTCGCGCGTTGCGGCCCGACATGCAGCGATTTTTGCACGACCGCATTATAGAAGTCGCAGAGTCGCAGGCGGCCACGTTGGGCTGTACGGCAAAGGTTGATTATCAGTGGGGATGTCCGGCGGTCGTCAACGACCCGGCTGCCACCGAGTTCGCCCGCCAGGTCGCGCACGACTGGTTAGGGGAGGAGGGGCTGATAGCCGACATGCGTCCCACGGCCGGGGCGGAGGATTTCTCGTTCATGCTGCAGGCTGTTCCCGGCAGCTACTTCATTGTGGGCAATGGAACCGGCCCCGCGCATAACAGCGGCGATTGCATGCTGCACAATCCGGGCTACGACTTCAACGATGAATGTTTGCCGATCGCCGCGACGTATTGGGTGAAACTCGCCGAGCGATTCTTGGCGGCGCGGTGATGGCTCTACGGTTCTCGACGTTAAAGGTCCAGTGAGCCGAGCGCTCGAACCCGGGTTATGGATTAATCCACCATCAAGCAAATTCGAGTCATCACGATTTTGCGATGTCATTAATCCGCGCCATCATTTAATAAGTTGAAAAAAACATTCCTTAGACTAAACTGATCGATAACTTCTATCTGCACACAATTCCCAATCCCAGAAGGGGAGCGGCTTATGGGCGATTTTGTTATCGATCACGGTGGTCCATGGTGCGCGCTATATGCGCTGTCCGACGTAGGCGAGTGCAAACACCGGGCTTGTCGCTACGCCGCCTGTTGGATAGTCATATAGCAATTCCCTCGGCTGGATTGACGTCCCGCCCTGTCCACGATTTTCACGTAGTTCTTGTCAAAGCGCATTCGGCACGCCTGTGGTCAGGTCTCCGATTGCGGTCCAGGTCGTGTCTCAGGAAAAGGGATCATCATGAAATCTACCTATAAGCTAATTAGCAATACGAATTATGTTCAACGCGTCCTGCTTGTTTTCACGCTACTCGCGGTTGCCGCATTGCAGCCCGCCGCAGCGGAAAGTCTCGTCATCAAGAATCTTGGTACGCTGCCCGGGGGAAACAGCAGTCAGGCTGTCGGGATTAATGAGCGCGGCCAAGTGGTCGGCTACTCGTTCGACGCGCGCGGGGATCAGCACGCTACGCTGTTTGAAAACGGAGTGCTGACCGACCTGCACACGCTCCCCGGTGGCGATACCGTTTCCGCCGCTTACTCGATCAACAATCGCGGCCAGGCAGCCGGTTACTCGTTCAACTCGAGCGGGTACCCACGCGCTACCCTGTTTGAAAAGGGGCAAGTGGTCGACCTGGGGACGCTTCCCGGAGGCGACAACAGTGCCGCCAACGCAATCAATGAGCGCGGCCAGGTGGTGGGCTGGTCGTTCAACGCCAGCCGGGCATCGCAAGCCTTTCTATATGAAAACGGGGTGATGACCAGCCTCGGCACGCTTCCCGGTGGCGCTTACAGCTTCGCTCTCGCTATCAATGAGCGCGGACAGGTGGTCGGCTGGTCCACTGAAAGCGACAACAATGAATACGCTTTTCTATTTGAAAAAGGGGTGATGACCAGCTTGGGTACGCTTCCCGGCGGCAACACCAGTATTGCTTACGCGATCAACAATCGCGGCCAGATAGTCGGCTCGTCGACTGTCGCAAACGGGGATCAGCACGCCTTTCTGTTTGAAAAAGGGGTAATGATCGACCTGGGTACACTCCCCGGTGGCAATAAGAGTGCGGCCTACGGGATCAACGAGCGCGGCCAGGTGGTCGGCTCGTCGAACACCGCAAGCGGGTGGCAGCAGCATGCCTTTTTGTTTGAAAAAGGGGTGATGACCGACTTGGGCACGCTCCCCGGTGACGACCAGAGTATCGCTCAGGGGATCAACAATCGCGGCCAGGTCGCGGGCTACTCCGCGCCGGATTCCTCCGTGTGGCACGCCGTCCTGTGGACACGCGAAAGATGACCGCCGATCTCTAGCTCTAGCGGTCGCCAAAAATGGTTGGATTGCGGGACCCGCCATAGCGCGTGGTTTCGCAGCGCTTTTGCGCCCTGCACCCATCGTGTCGTGCGCTAAACGCGGGCCGATGCTTCTGGCTGCGGCTTTGTACCATCGGTCGAGAAGATCATGAATGCTGCACCCGGCGCGCAAAGATGCGCCGTGTCAAATCGAATGCCACCAGATTACCGGCCACCACCAGCACGAGCCCGACCACGGCCAATGGGGTCCATTGGTAGCCTTCGAACACGGTCGATGCCGCCAGCGCCACGATCGGAAACAGCACGGTGCTGTAGGCAGCCCGTTCCGGCCCTATGCGCCCGACCAGCATCAGATACGCCGTGAAGCCGATCACCGAGCCGAACACGGCCAGATAGGCGAGCGCGCCCAGATAACGCGCGTCCGGCTCGATAGCGAAGGAAAAGCCCGTCAGCGCGCTCCCTATTGTCAATACGCTGGCGCCGATCAGCATTGCCCAGCTATTGGTGGCGAACGGGTGCAGACCCATCGATTGCATCCGGCTCGACAGCAGATTGCCGACGGAGAAGCAGAAGGTGCCGAGAAACGCGATCGCGAGGCCGAACCACACAGCGTGGTCGCCGAGATGTCCGGGCATCTGCTGAACGAACAGGCAGACAATGCCGACCAGGCCCAGCGCCGCGCCGGCAATGGCCGTGGCTTGCAAGGGGCGGCCCATGAACAGCCGTCCGTTGATCGAGTTCAAAAGCGGTGCGGTCGAAAACACGACTGCGACCAGTCCGCTCGGCACGACCTGTTCGGCGTAGTAAAAGCATAGAAAATTGACGCAAAACAGCGCCAGTCCCTGTGCGGCCAGATAGCGCCATGCGGCGCGCGGCGGCCAGATCGGACGGCGCATCAGGCGCAGCAGCGCGAACAGCAGCAGCGCGGCGATCCAGAACCGCCACGCAATCGATACCGGCGGAGGCACCGATCCGAGCTGCCATTTGATCGCAATCCAGGTGGTGCCCCAGATCAGGACGGTGACGGCATAGAGCAACATATTCATGGCGCGGCCTGCAGCATAAGAAACGGGAATCCAACTATGCTGCAGCAGGGACTGCCGCACTTGTCCAGGATTGCGCACTTCTTGGTGGCGTCGGACCGTGGCTCATAACGCCGCATATACTGACGGCTGACGGTTACCCTGTGATCAGATACATCCCGCTCGTCCCATGAACGCCAAACCGCCTGCCACTGCGATGGATTCCACCGAAACGCCGTTCGGCCTTCATTCGGTCTGTCACACGCTGCGCAGCGCCAACGCGAATCTGGAACGGTTTGCGTGGCTGGGCGATCAACTGGCCATCGCGGTGTGGACACGCGACACGGAGGAAGCCGAGACCGTCTATGACCGGCCCGGTCACCACACGCTCTCGTGTTATCTGGACGGTGGCTATCGCACTGAACGTCAGAAAATGCCGGGTCGATATGGCGCGCCAGCGCGTCTATGCGCGCTGCCGGGCGACCATGAATCGCGCTGGTGGGTCCGTGGTCACATGCATTTCATGCATCTGTACTTCCTGCCCGAACACTTCACGCAACGTGCCGTGCAGGAGCTCGATCGCGAGCCACGCGAACTGACGCTCGCGGATCGCACCTATTTCGAAGACGCTCGTATTGCGAGCCTCTGTCAAACGCTCGCCAATGAAAACTGGCAGGACCCCGACGGCCTGCTGCGTACCAACGAAACCGCGCATCAGGTGTTGAGCCTGCTGCTGCGCGCACAAGGCGTGCGCCGGACGGATACATCGATGAAGGGCGGTTTATCGGTTGCGACCCGGCGGCGCCTGCGGGAGTACATCGACACCCATCTTGGGCAAACGCTCACACTCGGCGAACTGGCCGGCGTTGCCGCGCTATCGGAGTTTCACCTCGCACGGATGTTCCGCACGTCGTTCGGACTGCCGCCCGCTGCGTGGATCGCGCAACAGCGGCTCGACCGCGCACGCAGGCTGCTGCGCACCACGGCGCTGCCGCTCGCGCAGGTCGCCGAACAATGCGGCTATGCGAACGCCAGCCATTTCAGCCACCGTTTTCGCGAAAGCGCCGGTGTCGCACCGACTGCATTCCGGCAGGCTGTTGGCGCCTGGTAGCTGACAGCGGGAGCGCATCCGACGAAGACTCTAATGGCAGTCACCCGCACTTGAAGGAAGCTTCAGTAGCGGGTGAAACGGATCGGCGTCTACGGGTTTTTACTGATCTCAATTCATGTCGATACCAGCGTCGCCGAATCGTCGTGAGGTAGGTTCAACTTCTCAACTGAAAGGCGATCACACATGACTACCGGAACCGTCCGTCTTCATCGCGTCTTGCGCGCTCCCCCCGAACGGATCTATCGAGCCTTCCTCGAACCCGATGCAATGGCGAAGTGGCTCCCTCCCTACGGGTTCACGTGTCAGGTCCACCACATGGATGCCCGTGTTGGTGGCACACACAAGATGTCCTTCCGTAACTTCAGTACCGGCCACAGCCAATCGTTCGGTGGCGAGTACGTCGAACTGGTGCCGTTCGAGAAGATCCGCTACTCGGACCGATTCGATAACCCGAACCTGCCCGGCCAGATGGACGTCACCATTTCATTGCGGCAGGTGTCCTGTGGAACCGAGCTCACCGTCGTGCAGGAAGGCATACCCGAGGTCATTCCTGTCGAGATGTGCTACCTCGGCTGGCAGGAGTCGCTGGTTCAGTTGGGCAAGCTGGTCGAGATTGAAATTCCCGACTGACTACGCCGGCATGGACGTGCACGCTGTTGTTCGCGGCTGTCCGCCGTCCGCTTTGTGCTGAGGAGCAACTGAACAGCGAAGATTCCTCATGCAGTGAGGCGTGAGCGCACTGCGGGCCTAGGGTTCGTCCTCCCAGTAATCGAGGGAGTTAGCTTTTCGCTGAATAACGCGCAGGGGTACTTCCTTCTTGCCGCGAACGATCGCCTGGTACTTCCCTGAGTCCGGGTATTCGACGACCTCGGGGTCGTGCCGTGTGCCGATCGAAAGGTATTTGAGCGACGCTTCCGATGAGTTAATGATCTGATGCGGATACTCCGGGCCCGGCGGAATGAAAATGACATCGCCGGCTTTGATTGGAATCAGTTCATCCGCAACACGAAGCGTTCCATTCCCTTCGAGGATGACGAACATTTCCTCTTGCGCATGGTGAAAGTGATACGGACATGAGCGTTTTCCCGCAGCGACAATATCAATCGATGCACCGAGGTGTTTCGCGGCGGTATCCGTTGCAAGCCGCGCGCTGAGCGTCTCGTATAGAGGCAAACGAACTTCGGCGGTTTTCTCAACGTCGTTAAAATTTCGTACGAGCTTTTTAGCAAGTTCATCGGCCTTGGCGCTCATGCACTCTCCTTATCGACGATGATCGTATTAGTTCGGATACCAAATCAAGCGTTATTGTTGGGCTGGTGCTGTGTCAAGACGCTGCTGTGCTGTCCGGCAATGCATCTGGCGTGTCGTTCATGATTTTCGATCCTGTTTTTTTGCCTTCGCCTGACGCTGATTACGCTGCCGTCCACTCGGTGAGCTTGGCCACGGTATTCATGTTGCGAGCGGTCCCCGTTCCGGCGGCCGGGATTTTCAGTTTTGAACGCGCTATTCCGTCCTCGTAGTGCACGTAAATCTCACGCGTCCCGAGTGCTATTTCTTCGGTTTGCTGGCCGGTTACACTATCCAGCGCATCAGCGGGAGGCGGTGCATCGAGAAATATTGCGACGGTTTGATTCTGCGCCGCTGAACCGAAGGGATTGTTGGCAAGAACCGCCGCCAACTCAGCGCCTGTCCGGATCAGAGCCCCTACCGGTTTTCCCGCATAGGTCTCAAGGCAACGCTCCAGTTTCGCTTTCACGGCTGCTTCCGAAAGCTTGCTTTCGAACACAACATTGCCGCTGGCGATATACGTGCGCACGTTGGAAAAACCGACGGAGACGCACATCGCGCGAAGTTCGGACATGGGGAGCTTGCCGGTGCCGCCAACATTCACGGCCTGCAAGAGAGCGGCGTAAGTAGTCATCCGGGTATTCTATTGCGATTTTTGTCTGCATGGCTACTTGCCATCGGTCGATTAAACCGGATCTCGCGTAGCGGCGTTGGTCGACTTCTCCCGCTCACGATGCCGTTTGCCGTTCGCCAGACGTGCCCACACGGATGCAAAACAGGCCCGCAGCGGCCAGTGCTGCCGCAGCCGTCACCAACGACCCTGAGAACGAATGGTGCGGTGCGTACATCGCATTGGCGACAAGCGGTCCCACGATCTGTCCGATGCCAAAGCATGCGGTCATCACGGCGAGAATGCTGACGCGCATCGTGTGTGCGACCCGACGGGCTGCGAGCATCGCAATAGTCGTGGTGCCCATGAATGTACCGCCTACGATCAATGCGCTGCCGAGGTACCCGGCAGGGTTCGGCGCCACCACTGGCAAGATCACGCCGATCGCTTGCAGTGCGAGGTTCAGGAACAACGCGCGTCGTGTACCAAGGCGCATATGGAGTGCGTGCCAGATGAAGCACGACGGAGCCGCGCCCAGGCCAAAGAGCGCCCAGACCTGGATGGGATCGATTGAACCAATTGCGTTCCTGACGAAGAAGGGCAGATAGGTCGCGGTGATGATGTAGCCGAAGCCCGCCAGTCCGTAGAGCGCGATCAGCCGTCCTGCACCGAGCGCAGGGAAGGACTCGTGTCCGTGCAAGGTTGCACGCTGACCGGGGGAGTCAACCAGGCGTGCATCGAGAGCGAGACTCGGCAGCGCAATTGCACCGAGGATCAACGCGCCTGCTGCCAAGACCCACCAGAGCCCGGCACTATGCAAGTCGAACGCACGTCCCGCGATCAGCATCTCCGACGACAGCACAATGCCCAAGCCCACCCCCGCATACAGCATGGGCGCGCCGCTCGTGTGGCCACGATGTTGCAGCAGCCAGAGCGAAGCCGCCACCATGGTGACCGCGCTGACGGCGCCTGTGATGCCACGCATGGCAATAATCAGCCACGGCGCATTCAATGCGGCGGTCACCCCGAGACATACCACGATGCCCGCGAGCGCCAGCATGCACAGCCTGCGCGAGTGTCGCGGATGCACGGCGGCAGTCAGCAGAGCCCCAGCCAGATAACCCGCATAGTTGGCCGAAGCGGCGAGCGTGCCCTGGTGCACGGTCAGCACGGCATCACTGACCATGACCGGGTAGATGCCGGTGAACGCAAAGCGTCCGAACCCCATTCCCACCGCCATGACAAGAGCGGCGATCAGTGCCGCGGTGCCTTGACGTGCTGTCAACGAAGCGTGCCGAATCGTGCTCATGATGATCTCCTCTTTGCTGCGAGTTGCTTCGACACGAATGGCGTGAGCGCTTCGCGCAGCGCGTTGAATGCCGCCGTCTCGTATCCGTTTCGATGGATGAGCCACGTATCCACCTTTGCCACGACATGAATGCGGAACGCCGGTGGTTCGCGCAACAGATCAAGCACGCTGCGCGGCACGAGGGATACGCAGCCGCCCGCCGCAACACACGCAAGCATGCTGTGGTACGACCCGACCTCCTGGATGTCGAGTAGTGAGCTATCCTGACCGAACCATTCCTCGGCAAGCACGCGATAACTGCAGCCCTGTGCGAACGCGGCAAGCGAACGCACGGCGATATCCGCACCCTTGCGGACGGCGGCGTGTCCGGGCGGCAGCACGAGCAGGATTTCCTCGCGAAAGACCGGCTCGCCGTGGAGCCCGGCTGCTTCAAGATCCACCACCGACGCCATCTCGCCGCATGGCGGCAACGCCGCAAACGCGCAATCGAGCAGGCCGCTGCGAACCTGTTCGATCAATTGTCGCGAGGGGGCTGTCGAAATCCTGAGCTGGACGTCGGGGTACTGCACGTGAAGGGCTGAAAGCGGTCCCGGAAGACGAGCCGCGGCCGTGCTTTCCATGCTGCCAATTCTCAGCGTGCCCGAGGGCGCTTGCGGGCTCAGCGCTTGTCGCGCTTCGTCAGCCAGCGCGAGCATGCGGTTGGCGTAACCGAGAAAACGGTCGCCTTCCGTGCTTAACGTAAGACGATTACCGTCGCGCCGAAACAGTGCCACGCCCAGTTCCTCCTCGAGCTGCTGGATGCGCGTGGTCACGTTCGACTGCACGCGGCCGAGCCGCTTGGCCGCCCGGGTCACGCTGAGTTCGGCAGCGACGACGCGAAAAATCTCTAGACTGGTGTGGTCCATAAAAATCTCAATTAGAGAACGATGTAAACATCATATTCCCAAATTGAGATAATATGCAAGCAGTCTACTTCTTTGGCGATGGTGACCCGGATCGACGCCCATGCGCCCGGCCATCGCTCAACGCCTGATAGAACGATTCGAGGCTTTCATGACTCCGCAAGCAAGCAGTTCCCTGATGCCGCCGGACGGCCCTGTGCAAAGGCTGAGCTATGCCGAACGCAACGCGCCGTACTGGCGGCGCAACCTTTTTGTCTGCGTATTCGGGTCGTTTACAACGCTGCTCAGTCTCAGCATGTTGCTGCCGTTTCTGCCTCTGTATGTGCAGCAGTTGGGCGTGAGTTCTCCGGCGGCGGTCGTGCAGTGGTCGGGCGTCGCATTCGGTGCAACGTTCTTCGGCACCGCGATTACCGCGCCACTTTGGGGACGCCTCGCGGACCGTTATGGCCGCAAGCCCATGCTGATCCGTGCGGCGGTCGGCATGGCCATCGTGATGTCGTTGATCGGGCTCGCGCATAACCTGACCGAGCTGGTCGTACTGCGGCTGATCGCGGGGTTGATCGGCGGTTATGCGTCCGCGTCGATCGTCATGGTCGGCACGCAGGCGCCACGCGAGCGTGCAGGGTGGGCGTTAGGCGTGCTGTCGACGGGTGCGCTCGCGGGCAATCTCGTGGGACCGCTGGTCGGCGGTTTCCTGCCAACATACGTCGGTATCCGCGGCACATTCTTCGTAGGCGGCGCGATCATCGCCGTGGCTGCGCTGCTGACAATTCTGGTTGTGCGTGAAGACTTTGATCGCGCGACCGATGTGAAAAAGCGGAGTGATGCCGGCGCGGCTTTGCCTCCCACAATCAATCGCACGGTGATCGTCGCGCTGCTGGTGACGGCAATGATGGTGCTGCTCGCCAACATGTCGATCGAGCCGATCATCACCGTTTATATCGGGCAACTCGGCGTGCCGGGAGACCATGTCGCGCGCATGGCCGGGATCGTGATGGCGGCGTCGGCATTCGGCAGCATGTTGACAGCTGCACGTTTTGGCGCGCTAGCAGATCGCATCGGCAGCGCGAAGGTCATCATCGGGTGTCTGGTGGCGACAAGCGTGGTACTGGTGCCGCAGGCGTTTGTTCATCAATGGTGGCAGTTGGCCATTCTTCGCGGTTTGATGGGCATGACGCTCGCGGGGCTGCTTCCATCGATTGCGAAGGAGATCCGGCACGCGGTCTCAGACCACAATTCCGGCAAGACACTGGGCTATCTGCAGTCGGCGCAGTTCAGCGGGCAGGTGATAGGCCCGTTGATCGGCGGGCAAATCGGCGCGCACGTCGGCTTGCGTGCGGTGTTCTTCGTGACGGCGTCCTTGTTGCTCGTCTGTGCTGGATTGAATCGATGGGCGAGGACCAGGACGTGAGGTGTGACACGGGCAAGGCGCTGCTCGCGTTCGTCGCGCTGTTCTACCTGTTGCTGCTCGCGTCGGGCCTCGTGCTGTGGTGGCCGCGCTCCGGGCGTCCGCACTGGCGTGTTGAGCTGCGGAAGGGGACATCCCGCGCGCTGTACGATCTGCATCGCGTTGGTGGCGCGACGATCGGCCCGTTATTGCGATGTCGGTGGCGACCGGCGCCTATACAAGGCGGTTTTGTCATCCGCGAGTGGCCGCTTTCACCAAAAATTCGAGTAACGTCTCATGGCCGGTTGATCGAACGACTCGCACTCGACGCCACTATTTTCCCGCCTTCGTCATTTTGGACTGACGATGGAGAAGACCACTTCCGTGCTCCCAACGTTTTTGATTGCGTTGCATCGGATCGTCAAGCTTGCTTCGCGGTTAAAAGCTTGATACCCAAACCGACGAAGACCAGGCCACTGCAACGCTTGAGCGCTTCAATCCAGCGGTTTGTACCAAGCCCGCTATGAATCCTGCGAACGCCGAACGAGTAAATGGTGTGCACCATCGCCACGATGCAAGCAACAGTCAGGTACATCACGATGAACTGCGCCGGCAGCGGCTGATCATGCACGATAAATTGCGGCATGAAAGCAGAAAGAAATATCAACGTCTTGGGATTGCTTCCCGAAACCATTAACGCTTCCCGAAAAATTTTCCGCTTGTCGAGAGAGTGCGCGGGCAGGGCGTTGTCGGATGCTGCTGCCTTGGGCTTCCGGCTTCTCAATTGCTTCACACCCAGGAGCATAAGATAAGCCGCTCCCAAGACCTTCATGGCGAGAAACAACGGCGGCATGGCTGCGAGGACCGCGCCCACCCCCAATGCCACAAGCATCACCACGACTAACTGAGCCAACAGATTCCCGGCGATGGTCGCAGCCGTGCCACGGCTGCCGAATCGCACGGTATTGCGAATGACGAGCAGGACGTTGGGTCCGGGAGAAATCGTGGTGATCAGATACGCTGTCGCGAAGAGAAACCAAGTGTGAAAGGACATTCGCAAGCTCGCTGGATCGTGTCAGATTGGGGACAACCGTAGACGAATGATGCCATCGATTAAAAGGTGGCATCAAGGGCGAACGGGACTTGAAAGGGGCATTGAACCGATGTGCGAGAACGCCACGCTCGAGACGCCGAGCACACTGAGCTTATTTCTCAATGCTTTCCCGCGTGATCATCGATTCGGACTGCAGCCAATCGCGAAACGCTGACAGACGCGGCAGTACCGCGCACTCAGGCCGATAGACCACGTAATACGCAAGCTGCGACGGACACGATGTGCGGCTGAATAGCCGCACGAGGCGTCCGGCCGCCAGGTCGTCGTGCACCATGACACTCCGTCCAAGGGCAATGCCGTGTCCGTCAATTGCAGCTTGCACTACGGCCGCTGAGTTATTAATGCGAAGTCCGCGATTCGACGCGACGTCATTAATACCCGCCGTATCGAGCCAGGTGCGCCAGGTTGGGAAACCGGAGCTGCTTTCCATTGAAAGGTCGTGGATCAGCGTGCGTCCCTTGAGTCCGGACAGCGTCCGAAGTCCACCATTCTTTCGCCGGAACTCGGGTGAGCAGACGGGATAGATTTCTTCATCAAACAGTTTCTCGGCGGTGAGCCCCGGCCACGAACCCGCCCCATATCGAACGCCAACATCTATACCGTGAGCCGTGAAATCTAGCAACTTGAGGCTTGTGTCAAGGCGCAGGTCGGTCTCTGGATGAGCCTGCTGGAAGCGATCGATCCGCGGAAGTAGCCACTTTGCGGCGAACGCGGGGCTCGTTGTCACGGTCAGCACACCGTTCGTCGACGCTTCCTGCAGGCGTGCTAGCCCGAGGGTCAGCCGGTCAAAGCCGGCGCGGATATCCGGTAGTGCGCGTTGCGCGATATCGGTCGGGACGAGCCGGATAACGCCGCTGGCGCTGCGGTGAAAGAGGGGAACCCCCAGCCACTCTTCGAGACCACGGACCAGTTGCCCCACAGCGGCCGACGTGACGTGCAGCTCCGTTGCCGCAGCCGAGAAGCTCTGATGCCGCGCGCTCGCTTCGAATGCCCGAAGCGCGTTCAGGTGAACAGGATATTTCATAGGGAACAAAGATTTTCTTTAACGTACGGAAAGATTAACTGATTTGTCGGGACGACGCGACGTTCCTACACTGGCTCTATGTGTTGAAGGGGTTCTAATTGCTGCAAAGGAATGCCTGAAACGCCCGGCGCGAGCAAATTCGCGGAAAGAATCATTGAAAAAACAGGTGACGGTTATGAATAGTTTTTATTTAAAGGTCGCCATTGTGACCGGTGGTGGTTCGGGCATTGGTAAAGAAGTGGCGAAGCGGCTTGTTGCTGAGGGCGCATCGGTCGTCATTGGCGGGCGTGACACGTTAAAGCTTGAGCAGGCAGCGAAGGACATCGACCCGAGCGGCGCGAAGGTGCGTTACCACGCCGGAGACATCGCTCTGCCTGCAACGGCTGCCGCGTTGGTCGATCTGGCGACGCAGGCGTTCGGTGGTGTCGATATCCTGATCAATAACGCAGGCGTGTTTCGCCCCAAGGCGTTTCTGGAAGTCGATGAGAAGGAGTACGACTGGTTCATCGACACCATCCTGAAGGGCAAATTCTTCATGGCCCAGGCTGCGGCGCGTGCGATGAAGCTGCGGGGTGGCGGCGCGATTGTGCAGACAGGCTCGCTATGGGCACTTCAGGCGATTGGCGCGACGCCGTCAGCCGCATACTCCGCTGCGAACGCGGGCGTGCATGCGCTGACCCGCAATCTCGCGATCGAACTCGCCCCGTTGAATATCCGGATCAATACGGTTGCGCCTGCGGTGGTTGAAACGCCGGTCTACAACACGTTCATGACCGACGACCAAGTGAAGGAAACGCTGCCGTCGTTCAACGCTTTTCATCCGCTCGGCCGCAACGGTCAGCCTGCCGATGTTGCGTCGGCCATGCTCTTTCTTGCATCCGCCGAGGCCTCGTGGATTACCGGCACGGTGCTGCCAGTCGATGGCGGCGTGACGGCTGGCCGAATCTGAGGGGAGAGGCGAAGATCATGAAGGATTGGGATGGTTTGCCCATTTCCATTTTGTCCGCTTAATCGGTTATCGCTTGCGCCGGTGAACGGCACGAGCGAAAACCAATTCCCTACCGCGCTGCCAGCATGAAACTGCGGACCTTGTTTTCATCGACGGGATTCCACCACACGCCCCCGACCTTCAAAGAACTCGCCACAATCACACCGTCAACTACCGACAGGATCTCCGCGATGTTTCGCTCCGTGCAACCGCTGCCAACGAGCAGCGGCAATGTCGTCGCATTCCTGATTTGCCGCAGATAGTCGGTACTGGCAGCATCGCCGGTGCGTTGGCCCGTTGCGATGATCGCGTCGGCATCGAAGAACTCCACGTCGCGCACAAGCTCTTCGAGCGAACGATCCGACACGATCGCATGCGCACCGTGCTTGACGTGGGCATCGGCGAAAACGCGGATACCGTCGGCGCGCAGTTTTGCCCGATAGCGCAACGCGATCGCCGCTGCGCCTTCTATCAGTCCCTCATTCGCGACATACGCATTCGCCCACTGATTCACTCGCACGAACGCCGCGCCGCTTGCGGCCGCGATCGCAAGCGCGGGAAGCGCCGCGTTCGCAAGCACGTTAATACCGATTGGCAAACCGGTTTCCCTGGCAATTCGATCGGCGGCAACCGACATGAATGCTGAGGTCTCCGGACCAATATCGTCCGGCTTCGAAAACGGTACGTCGCCGTGATTCTCGACGATCAGTCCATCGACACCGCCTTTCGCGTAGGCCACTGCATCGGCGAGTGCGGCGCTGTAAATAGCCTCGCTCGAAGCCCCTTGATAACGCGGCGAACCCGGAAACGCCGGGCAGTGGATCACACCGATCACAACGCCACGCGGGCGTCCAAAAATCTGCTCGACGCAATCGGTGCGTCCGCGCCCCACGCCAGATGAAGTTTCCATATCGATTGAATTCAGGTTAGAGAGTTGAATAGCCCGCGCAACTCGGCGCGGCTCGGAAAGGCGGCCTGCGTACCGCTTCTTGCGACGGCAAACGCGGCGGCGGTTTGCGCCCGCTGCAAGGAAACCGTCATGGGGAGATGCTGCGCAAGCGCCGCGAGGAGAGACCCGCAGAACGCGTCGCCGGCACCCACGGTGTCAATGGCATTAGCTCGCGTTGCCGGTATCAGCGCTGTGCGACCCGGGCGGCACCAGAGGACGCCCTCGGAACCCAGCGTGACGATGACCTCGCCTGCGCCCGATTCCCCCAGCGAACGCGCGGCGTCTTCGGGGTTTTCGAGCTGGGTCAGCGCAGCGGCCTCCACGCGATTGACCACGAGAATGTCGACGTGGTTCAGCAACGGGCGGCAATCGAAACAAACTGGTCCGGGATTGAACAGGGTATGGCGCTCGCCGGCGTGCGCATGCCGTAAGAGCTCGGCTGTGATGGCTTCGCTCAGATTGCCTTGCAGGGCAATCCAGTCGCCGCTGCGGGTTGCATCGAGTACCGCGCCGGGCGACGGCACATAGCGAGCCGCTGCGTCGTTGCGCGTCACGATCGTATTCTCGCCTCGCTGGTCGACCGTAACAATTGACATATCCGTCATGCACGGCAAGCGGGCGATATGACGGGTATCGATACCTTCTTCCACGAGCCTGGCCAAAAACCGGTCACCTTCGGCGTCGTGGCCGAGCGCAGCAAACAACTGCACCTGGGCGCCCGCGCGTTGCGCCATCACCGCCTGATTCGCGCCCTTGCCGCCGAAGTCGTGCAGCGTATTGACAGCGAGCGAAGTCTCACCGGCAAGCGGCAAGTGATCGACCCGAAACACCAGGTCGATCGCTGCATTGCCGATAACGCAAACGCCCGCTTCATTCATCGGAGGTCAACCAGTCAAGACAGTTGGTCCATAACCGCGCGTTGCCTTCCCAGGCGGAGAACTCCGGCGGCAGCCAGTGACTCGACATATCGCTGGTCCACGCGAGCGTGCGTCCGCGGCCGTGCGTACCCGCGACTAATAGCGGATGGCCAGTCTCGGGAACCGTCGCGATCAGTGTTGCACCCGCTTTCAACTGCACTTCGTTATAGCCCAGCAAGTGAGGCCAGGGCGTTCCAAGCCCTTCGACAATTGGGTGCGAAGCGACCACGTTCGCGACGAACCCTTCCGGCACTTCAACACGATCGTCGTAAGGCAGACAGGTGACCGGCAACACGTCCTCGACCGGTGTATTGCGAAACCGCGCACTGCCGTTGATGCCCTGAAAGCTCAGGTAACCGCCGATCATCATCAGCCCACGTCCGGCCTCGACGTACTCCCGCAACAGCTTGAGACGGTTCGGCGTGCGCTGGCTCTTGACCCACGTGTCAGGATGCAGCAACAACGTATTCGCGCCGATGTCCGAGAGAATGATCGCGTCATAAGCGAGCAATCCGTCAAGCGTGGAGGGGAAGGCTTCCTGCGCTTCGTGGCTCGGCATATGCGTGATCGCATAGGTGCTGTCCTTGAAGATATCCAGGAAGATCGTCGCGCCGTTTTGATAGGTCACGGTTGGAAACTGGTCGAAGCCCTTGATGTGCGTCGACATGCTCGTCCAGCTCTCTCCGGCGAGCAAAACAGATTTGGTCATGCATGTGCTCCTTAAGCGCGCGGCGGGCCGTGTCGGCGGCACGCAGCGCAAGGTGGAACCGGTTCACATCGTCTGGTGCGAACACCCGTCATTTGCCCGAGAAAACTCGCGCCGGGTTCGCAATCATCATTGTTTCAATCTGCTCGTTCGTCACGCCATGACGCCGCAGACGAGGCACGAAATACTTGAGGATGTAGCCGTAACCGTGGCCGCCAAAACGCGTCAGCATGATCTTCATGAACACGTCCTGCGACATGAGGATCCTGTCAATAAATCCGGCGTCGATCAGCGCCTTGATCGCGCGGGCGTTCTCTTCATCAGACGGTGATTGTGCGTTTTCGTCGGCGTAGAAATACTCCATGCCGATCATGTCGTACTCGAGCCAGGCGCCGCGTCTGGCGAGCGAGTGCTGGTACTCCACATCCATGTGGCTCGGGTTCATGTGACACAGCACCGTGTGATTCAGGTCGGCGCCTTCTTCCGCCACAATGTCGAGCACGCGATGCCCGTGCCGTACCCAGCCGGGCAGATGCACTGAAAGTGGCACATGCGTCGCCGCACTTGCGCGCGCGGCCGCGCGCAGCGACTTTTCCTCGTTGGCCGTGAAAGCTGCCGAGACGCCTATCTCGCCGATCATTCCGGCGACCACGTCGGGTTTTTCAGCCGCGCCGCCAACGTCGGCAATCAGTTGAGCCGCCAGTTCGTCGATCGACTTGTGTTTCACGTAATCCGGATGCGACGGTTCGAGATAAAACCCCGTCGACATCACAATGTTCAAGCCGGTACGCCGTGAGATCCGTTGCAGCGCGGCAGGGTCTCGTCCAATGCCGAGATTGGTCGGATCGACCACCGTATTACCGCCCAGTTCGCGAAAGCGCATCAGTTCTTCAACGGCTACGTCGGCATCGAACAACTGGCAGTTATCGCGGTTCATCAGCGGATTCATCCGCAGCGCACCCAGAATGCCGATATGAACCTTTTGCTCGCCGATAAACCGGTCGCTGCAGCAACTGGGTGGCACCCATTTTCCGGATGCATCCAGCAGGACATGCTCGTGCATCAGCGTTACGCCCATCTGCGCGACGGGGAGCGGTCCGAGGACGGTCATCACGTGGCCGCTTCCTACGCCTATTGGCAGCGGTGAGTCGCGGCGAAAGATCGAACTCATCGCTTAGCCTTTCTTGCGCCGTTGCGGCGAGAAGATGCGCGTATTGAGCCATATCGCAAGCAGCATGATCGCGCCCTGGATGATCTGCGTATAAAACGGTGAAACGTTGATCAGGATCAGCCCGTTGCCGAGCACGGCGATAGTCAGCGCACCCAGCACGGTGCCGAGAATGGTTCCTCTGCCACCGAACAGATCAGTACTGCCGAGAACGACCGCAGCGATCACGGCGAGTTCAAACCCCACCCCTTGATTCGACGACCCGCTGCCGAGCCGCGCCGTCGTGATAAGTCCGGCGAGACCCGCTGCCGCGCCGCTGAGGATATAGACCTTCAGCGTGACGGCGCGAACGCTGACACCCGCGCGCCGCACGCCTTCCGAGTTGGTACCAATGCCCGTCACATAGCGCCCGAACCGCGTATGCCGGAGCGTGACCCATCCGGCGAGCAGCGTGAAGATCGCGATGACCGCGGGCGTTGGCACGCCGAGCAAACGGCCGCGACCCAGCTCGACGAACCATCCGTCATTTTCGATCGGCACAGAAAAACCCTGCGTGATCAGCAACGCGATACCGCGCACGACCGACAATGTCCCCAAGGTCACGATGAACGCCGGCATTCCTGCAAACGCGATGAAGTAGCCGTTGATCGCACCGATCAGGGCGCCAAGTGAGAGGCCGCCCAGCAGCACGACGATACCCGGTGCGCCGGCTCGCAACGCGATGGCCGAGACCGCACCCACGAGCGCGAGCGTAGAGCCGATCGACAGGTCGATACCGCCGGTTGTGATGACGAGCGTCATGGTCGTGGCGACGATCAGCAGCGGCGCGCTTTGACGGAGCACGTTGAGCAGATTACCGGCGGTGAGAAAAGTGTGCGTCGTGAGCGTAAAGGCGAGGGCGCAGACAATGAAGAATGCCGCGATGCTCGCTACCCCTGCATTGCGACCGAGCAAGTGTCTGAGCGGCAGGCGTGGCGCCTTGGACTTGTTGTCGTGCATGGCGAGTTCCATGTCAATTCTCCGCAAGTGCACGTGCTGAGCGCGCGCTGAACTTATGGCCCACGATCAGATCGACGATCTCCTCCAGATTCGTCTCGCCGATCTTCCGGTCCGCGACGTTCTGCCCTTCGTACATCACGCTGATACGGTCGCACACGAGAAACAGGTCCTGCAGGCGGTGGCTGATGAGGATCACGCTGACACCGCGCTCGCTGATCGTGCGCACGAGTTCCAGTACCGCTTCGACTTCGGCCACGGCCAGCGCGGCCGTGGGTTCATCCATGATCAGCACTTTCGGATCGAACGATACCGCCCGCGAAATCGCGATGGCCTGACGCTGACCGCCCGACAGGTTTTCCACGTCCAGCTTCGTGCTCGGAATACGGATGCCGAGGTTGTTCAGCATCTCGCGAGCGTCGTGATGCATCTTGCGATGATCGAGCACCGGCACACCGCAGATGCGGCGCATGGGCTCGCGGCCAAGGAACAGGTTACCGGCCACATCGACGGTATTGCACAGCGACAAATCCTGATAAACCATTTCGATGTGATGCGCGCGAGCATCGCCCGGGTCGGAGAAACTGACCCGCTGGCCGTCGATTTCAATGCTGCCGGTGTCCGGTATCACCGCACCCGACAGCACCTTCGAAACGGTCGACTTGCCCGCGCCGTTGTCGCCAACGAGCCCGAGCACTTCGCCTGGCATGACGTGCAGGTCGACGCCGCGCAGCGACTGCACGGCGCCATAACTCTTGGTGATGTTTTCCATGCGCACGCGCGGCGTTGCAGCATCGGTTTGCATAACGTTCTCCGAGGAAGGCCGAAGCGGGCTCAGTTAAAGGGCTTACTTGAAGATGGCCCGGTATTTACCAACGTTCGCCTTGGTCACGATCGTCACCGGCACCGAGATGTTTTTCGGGACCGGCTGCTTGCTGATGAGCTTCATCGCGGCATTCAGGGCGGCATGGCCTTCGCCTTCCGGGTCCTGTTGAACCACTGCTGTCACGAAGCCGGCATCAATGCCCTTGATGGCCTGCGCGCTCAAGTCCCAGCCGACAATCTTCACCCGGCCAGTGGCGTCCTGCGCCGAGGTTGCCGCAACCAGACCGATCAATGCAGGCTCACCGGTTGCATAGACGATCTGCAGATTCGGATTCGCGGAAATCAGGTTTTCAGCGGCAGTTTGCGCTTGATCCTGGACATTTTGTCCATCGACGGTAGAGACAATTTTCGCGCCCGGCACCGTCGCGATGCCCGCCTTGAACCCATCGAGGCGCACGTTCTGGATAAACGAATTCAGCGCACCCACCACGCCAATGTTCGCGTTGCCGCCAAGATTTGTCTTGATGTAATTCGCCGTGTATTTGCCGATGTCTTCGCCGACTTTCTTGTTGTCCACGCCGACTTGCACCGCGTTGTCACCGTCGACAATCGCGTCGATGGTCACTACCGGAATGCCGGCTTTCTTGGCTTCTGTAATGGCGGGCTTGATGCCGTTCACGTCGATGGCGACCACGAGAATGGCATCGACTTTTTGCTGGATATAGGTTTCGATCGCGTTGTTCTGCGCGCTCGGGTCGTTGTTCGAGTTGAAGATCTCCAACTCGACGCCGGCCGCTTTTGCGGCTGCCTGGGCGCCCTGGTCCATCTGCGTGAAGAACAGCGCCTCCTGGTTGATCTGCACCATGGCGATCTTCTTGCCTGCCGCCACTGCGCTGCCTGCAATGGAAAGCAAGGCAGCGCTCAACAAGACGGCCGTCATGCGGCGGAAATTCACTTCTGCGCTCATTGGAATCCCTTTCCTGGTTGATCCGGACGTGGTTCGCGCGCTTCATGAGCGCCCCCGCGGCCGATGATTAAAGAAGGACTTCGTGGGCGCAACCGACATTGCGCCGCCCGCTTGTAAACCGGTTTATAAAAATTAATCCGCGAGTATTGGGCTGTCAATCTTTTCAAAAAAGATAAGGGTAAATACGGAGGGAGAATGGCGGAGAAGCGGCTGCTAAACGGAGCGCGGCGGTCCGACTGACGCGCGTTCGATCAACTCGACCGGCAGGCGGCGCACGGTGGGCGAAGCGGTGGGGTGTCCGGTCAGCATCGCGACCAGCAGGGCGACGCTGGTCCGGCCAAGCTCGGCGGCTGACTGGCGCACGGTGGTGATGGGGGGCATCAGGAGGCTGGCGAATTCCATGTCGTCGAAGCCGACGATCGACATGTAGCCGGGCACGTCCAGCGCGCGCTCGCGCAGTGTATCGAGCAGGCCGACCGCGATGTAGTCGCTGGTCGCGAACAGGGCGGTGGGTGGTTGCGCGCACGCGATCAGGTCGGCGCCCACGGCACGTCCGAAGCGGCGGTCGTAGGAGCCGTATCGGACAAGGTCGGCATCGAAGGGGACTTGTGCTTCGGCCAGTGCTCGCCGGTAGCCTTCCAGCCGTTCCTGCACGGTGAACAGCGTTTCGGGGCCGGTCACGTGCGCGATCCGCCGATGCCCCGCGTCAAGCAGATGGCGCGTCGCCAGATAGCTCCCTTCCACGTTGTCGACGAACACCTTGGGCACGTCGGTACCCGGCACGTCCTCGTCGACCAGCACGATGTTGGCGCGCTCGCCGATCAGATTGCGCAGCGAGCCGTCGTCCGGGCGATTGGTCGCGAAGATCAGGCCGTCGAGATGGCGGGTATCGAGCCAGCGCAGATAAAGCGTTTCACGTTCAAGTTTGTTGCGCGTGATGCAGAGCGCGAGGCCATAGCCGCTTTCGGAGGCGGCTTCCTCCACGGCATCGGCGAGCTCCGCGAAGAACGGATTGGCGACTTCGGGCATGGCCAAGCCGATAGTCTCGCTGCTACCGAGACTCAGGCGCCGGGCCAGACTGTTCTGGCGGTAGTTGAGCGCGACAACCGCGTCGTCCACGCGCTTGGCCGTTTCCGGCGGCAGCGCGAGGCTGCCGTTCAGGTAACGCGAAACGGTTGCCTTCGATACATCCGCCAGTTCGGCGACATCGCGAATCGTGGGTACTTTTGCCACTTGTGGGGTCCCCGCTGGAGTGGAGCGTAGTGTAACGCGGGGGATTTTTTCGCAGATGGGGGCAGGCTTTGTGGGGGGCTTTGGGCCTAAAAAATCCCCATCGCTCCCTCGACGCTGCGAACCATCGACAACAATCGCGGCCCGACATCGCGTTCCAACTGTCCGTCCTTGAGCAGATAAGAAGGCACGCCGCAGTTGAACACGAGGATCTCGCCGTCGGCCGATGGTCTCATTGGCACCGCCACAGCGTGCACTTCACGTCTCAGATCACCATACGACACGCAAAAGCCGCGCTCATGAAAATAGTCGATGCTCTGCAGCACGCGTTTCCCAAAGGTGTTCCATTCGTCGGGCGTCTTGACCGAGATCTCATTCAATAGCGCCTCGCGCCGATCACCCGGCAGCGCCGCGAGAAGGGCGCGGCCCATGGCGGTGCGAACAATCGGATAGCTCAAGCCGATGTCCGCAGGCAAGCCGAGCGGCGTGCTGCTGCGGCTACTTTCCAGATACACCACGTTCAGCCGGTCGCGCATGCCAAGCGATACCGACCCCCGGATGTGGTCCGCCAGCTCCTTCATTGAAGGTCGCGCGATCTGCCGCACGGCGAGACTCGCGAGCAGCGGATAACCGAGTGACAGCACGGCCGACCCGAGCTGGAACTTGTTGTTCATCCGGTTCACGCGCAGGTAGCCGAGTCTCGTCAGCGTGTAGGTGAATCGGGAGATCGTGGCCTTGCTCATGCCGGTGCGTGCGGCAAGTTCAGCGTTGCCAAGCTGCGAATCGCGCGGCGTAAAGGTATGCAGTATGTCGAGGCCGCGCGCGAGCGTAGTAGCAAATTGCCGATCGCCGTCGAATTCATCGGGCGTGTAGCGGGCCTTCGAATCCAGATAGTCGCTCGCGATCGTTGTCGTCTCCGGCGTGTTATTGCGGTCCATGGCGTCTCCTCCAATTACGCCATTTTGCTCCCCGTGTTCCGCATATCCAAACTCTGTTCAGCATAGTCGAACACTTGGCGCCTTTTTGTTCGGAAAGTTCGATAGTGAAGTCATAAGCCGAACACATGACGGAGACAGCAATGAGCAGACAAATTCCTGAATTCGATGCTGAATTCGATGCCGATTTCGATTTACTCGCCGATGTAACGCGTTTCGTGCGCGAAGAGGCGATTCCACGCGAGAACGAGATTGAGCAGGCGGATCAGGTCCCGGCGGATCTCGTCGAGCGGATGCGCGGACTCGGCTACTTTGGCTGGAGCATCCCGCGCGATTTCGGCGGCGCGGGCCTTTCCACCGAACAACTTGTTCGCGGCGCGTTTGAGCTTTCACAAGCGTCGGTGGCGTTTCGAGCGCGTGTCGGAACGAACACGGGCATTGGCTCCGAGGCGCTCGTCGCGGACGGGACTGACGACCAGAAGCATCGCTACCTGCCGCTCCTCGCATCGGGCGTGATGACCGGCGCGTTCGCTCTGACCGAGCCGGATGCCGGGTCCGACGCGACCGCGCTACAGACCACCGCCCGGCGCGACGGCGACCACTATGTGCTCGACGGCAGCAAGTGCTTCATCACCAACGCGCCCATTGCCGACCTCTTCACGGTCATGGCCCGCACCGATCCGTCCATACCCGGGGCGGGCGGCATCTCCGCGTTCCTGGTCGAGCGCGGCACGCCCGGCCTCTCGACGAGCGAGCCGTATCAGAAGATGGGGCAGGCGGGTTCTCCCGTCGGCGATGTGCATTTCAACGCGTGCCGGGTGCCGGCGGCGAACCTGATCGGTGGAAAGGAAGGGCAGGGATTTCGCACGACGATGAAGGTGCTGAACAAGCAGCGCATCCACCTCGCCGCGCTATGCACGGGTCCCGCAATCCGCATGCTCGACGAAGCGGTGGCTTATACATCCACTCGTGAGCAGTTCGGCAAACCAGTCTCGGACTTCCAGCTTGTGCAGGCGCTGATCGCCGAGTGCCAGACGGAGATCTACGCCGCCCGCTCGATGATTCTCGACACCGCGCGCAAACGCGATGCCGGCGAGGACGTCGCGCTGGAGGCATCGATGTGCAAGATGTTCGCCTCCGAGATGTGCGGGCGCGTCGCGGACCGGGCCGTGCAGATGCTCGGCGGACGCGGCTATCTCGCAGGCAATGCAGTGGAACGGTTCTATCGCGATGTCCGCGCATTTCGCATCTACGAAGGCACCACGCAGATCCATCAGTTGAACATCGCGAAGATTACGTTGCGGCGCGCGGCAGAAGCGAGAGAGGCACGGGCTAAGGACAGCGTCGGCACGACCGCTGCGTGTGCCGCATGAGCGCCGCCATGAAGTCGTCACGCACGCTCGACATCGACCGGTTGGTCAGTCCGCGTTCGATCGCGATCATGGGTGCGTCGAACGATCCTAAATCGATCAGCGGCCAGCCGATGCGCTTTCTCATGCAGCACGGCTATCAAGGCGCGCTGTATCCGGTGAACCCAAAATACGCTGAAATTGCAGGGGTCGCATGCTACGCAAGCATTGAAAGCCTGCCCACGATTCCCGATCTCGCGCTGATCCTCGTCGCCGCGCGGCGCGTGCCGGATATGTTGCGCCAGTGCGGCGAGAAGGGCATCCGCTACGCGATTGTCTACAGCTCGGGTTTCGCCGAAGCGGGAGAAGCGGGAGCTGCGCTGCAACGTGAATGCACGGCGATTGCGAGTGCTTTTGGCCTTCGCATCATCGGACCGAATTGTCAGGGTCTCGTCAGCACGGACACGGGCGTCTACGCGGGCTTCGGTGCGCCGTTTGGCGTTAATTATCGGCCAGGCGGCCTCTCGCTGATCTCTCAGAGCGGCGGCTTTGGCTGCGCGCTGTTACTCATGGCCGACGAACTCGGCATCGGCTTGCGTCATTTCATTACGACTGGCAACGAAGCCGACGTGAGCTTGCTCGACCTCGTCGATGCCTGTATCGACGACCCGCAGACGTCGCTAATTGCTACGTACATCGAAGGATTGAAGGATGCGCGTCGGCTTGTCGAAGTCGCAACCCGCGCGCTCGATGCTGGTAAGCCACTTTTAGCGTGGAAGGTCGGCAATACCGCAGACGGCGCCAAGGCGGCCGCTTCGCACACCGCGAATCTTGGTGGCGCTTCTACGTTGTATCGGACGGCGTTCCGCCAGACCGGTGTGATCGAAGTGACCGATGTGGCTGATCTCGGCGACTACGCGAAGGCGTTCGAGGCGAAGCGCTTGCCGGACGGCAACCGGATCGCGGTCGTGACCCTCTCGGGCGGCGCCGGCATCCTGATCACCGATGCATGCAGCGAACGTGGCATGACGCTTCCGCCGTTGTCGCCGCAGACGCTGGCTGCGCTTGAACCCATCGTGCCGTCGTTCGCGTCGTTGAATAATCCCGTTGACCTGACCGCCGGCATCCTCGCCGAGCCTAAAATATTTGCCGATGCGTTGCAGATCATCGCCGACGATCCCGGCATCGACTCGATCGCGATCATGGCAGCGGCTGCGAGCGGCGAAGTCGCGCTTGCGATGGCCGAGGCGATCGCGCGAGTCTATCGCGCGACCGGCAAGCCGATGATGCTTGCCTGGAACGCGCGCCGCAACATGGCGAGCGAAGCGTACGACGTGATCGAGCAGAGTGGCGTGCCGCTCTATGCAACGCCCGTGCGCTGCGGGCGCGCGTTCGCGGTGCTGTCGAACTACGCGCAGGCACGTCGCGTGCGGGAGGCGACACGCCTCGCGCCGGCGCCTTTGCGTCGTCATGTCAGGGAAGCACACGCGTTGCTCGCTGAGAGCACGGGCGACCTGACGGAGCACGCGGCGCAGGCGCTGCTCGGGCACTACGGCATCGGTACACCCAAAGGCTCACTCGCGCGCAATCGCGATGAAGCACAGTCAATCGCGCGCTCTATCGGCTTTCCGCTCGTCATCAAGGTCCAGTCGCCGGACATCCCGCACAAGACCGAAGCGGGCGCGGTGCGCGTTGGCATCCGCGACGACGCGATGCTTGCAGACGCATTCGATGAAATCGTCGCGAACGCACGGCGCCACGTTCCCGGCGCGCGAATCGACGGCGTGCTCGTGCAGGAAGAGATTCGCGATGCGGTGGAGATGATCGTCGGCATCGACAATGATCCGTCGTTCGGGCCCGCCGTGATGTGCGGACTCGGCGGAATCTACGCCGAGGTGCTGAAGGACGTGGCGTGGCGCCTCGCGCCGGTTTCGCACGCCGACGCGCATGCAATGATCCGCGAACTCCGTGCCTACGCAATCCTTGCGGGCGCGCGCGGCAAGCCACCGGGCGATATCGACGCACTGGCGGACGCGATTGTTGCAATGTCCACGATGGCGCTCGACCTCGCTCAGGGGCTGAAGGAGTTCGACATCAATCCGTTATTCGTTCTGCCTGCGGGCAAGGGCGTGCGCGCAGGCGATGCGCTCGCGCGCCGCCTGCCGCAACGGCCGCGCGAGGCGGCTGTGGATCAGGCTCAGGAAAGCGCGCATTGCGCCCAGGCTGTCGTCGACGGATAGTGTCACTAAACTTGCCCGGCCGCTTTGAAACCCGGCGTCGAAGGCCCATTGCGACGCCCACGTCAGTTCGCATTCTTCGCGAGACCCTCATGCACAGCCATCCGCAATCCGGCGCGACCACCTCGGGCGACACCACGCCCGACGAAGCCGAGCGCACTTATCGCAAGGTGTTTTTCCGGCTGATTCCGCTGCTGTTTCTCTGCTACGTGATCAGCTATATCGACCGTGTGAACATCAGTTTCGCCAAGCTGCAGTTCATGCACGACCTCGGTTTTTCCGAGGCGACGTACGGCCTGGGCGCCGGCCTGTTCTTTATCGGCTACGTGCTTTTTGAAGTGCCGAGCAATCTGTGGATGCAACGCGTCGGCGCGCGCCGCACGCTCTTGCGCATCATGTTTGCGTGGGGACTTGCATCAAGCCTGATGATGTTCGTTCGCACACCGACGCAGTTCTACGCCATGCGGTTTCTGCTGGGTGTCACCGAAGCGGGCTTTTTCCCCGGGATTATCTATTATCTGAGCTGCTGGTTTCCAGGCGCCCGGCGCGCACGCGTGACCGCATTCCTGATGATGGCGACCGCTGTGGCGGGGATTGTCGGTGGCCCGATGTCAGGGTTCATCATGACGCGGCTAGCCGGCGTCGGTGGTTTGCCCGGCTGGCAGTGGCTCTTCCTGCTGGAAGGCGTGCCCGCTGTCACGCTCGGCATCTTCGCTTTCTTCTACCTCGGCGATTCGCCCGCGGAGGTTCGCTGGCTTAGCGACGGCGAGAAGGCGTTGATATCGCGTGAACTCCTTGCCGACGAACAGTCGAAGCACTCCGGCCATCTGGAAGGACTGCGTGGCGCGCTCGCGAATCCGCGCGTCTATCTTGCGGCGATCGTCTACTTCGCCGTGATGATGCCGTTCAATGCGATCGGCTTCTGGGCGCCGACCATTATTCGTGATCTGGGCGTGGCTAACGTGCTCGATGTGGGCTTGCTGTCGGCGCTCGTGTTCATCGCGGCGGCGATCGGGACATACGTTGTGGGGGCGAGTTCCGACCGGATGATGGAGCGCCGCTGGCATGTGGCGGGCAGCGCAGCGGTGACGGCGCTCGCCTTCGCGTTGCTGCCTGCAGCGGGCCATAGCGTCGCGATCGGTGTCGGTCTGCTTGCACTGGCGGCCGCGGCATCGTACGGCTGTTTCGTCGTGTTCTGGACGATACCCCAGACGTTCCTGCCGCGCTCGTCGGCGGCGGGCGGCATTGCGATGATCACGAGTCTCGGCGGTACGGGCGGCTTCGTGAGCCCGGCATTCGTGGGCTGGACCAAGATGCATACGGGAAGCGCGGAGGTCGGGCTGATCGGGCTTGCCGTTGTATTGATGGCGGGCGTCGTGTTGATGCTGATTGTCTTCCCCGCCTCGGGAAGCAAGCCCGCGACAGGGCAGGCCCCAAGCAGCAAAGCGCCGGCGCAACCGGGCCTTGGACATACGCATCGGTAGATGCCATTCCCGATGGACCCTGCGAGGCCCATCCCCAAACGTTACTGACTGACCTGAGCCGCACTCGCAGGACTCGCGGCAGTCGCCGCTTCCACCGGATGCCGCGGATCGTGCAGCGCGCTGTCCGACCAGCCGCCGCCCAGGTCGCCGATCAGCGACGCGGCGTCGAGCAGCCGGGACTCTTGCACGTTCAACGCGGTTTGCTGGGTGTTCAACTGGCTCGCCTGGGCCGTCGCTACGGTGGTGTAGTCGACGGTGCCGGCTTGATATTCGTTGAGGGCAATCTCGGCGCCGCGCGTTGCATCGCGCACCGCGGAATCCAGCGTGTCCGACTGCTCAGCCAAAATACGCAAGCCGGACAGGTCATTCTCGACATCTTCGAACGCCGTCAGCACCGTGCCGCGATAATTGGCGACGGCTCCCTGGTAGGCCGCCTTGGCGGCCGCGACTTCGCCGCTGCGTTCGCCGCCGTCGAAGATCGTTTCGGTGGCGCTGCCGCCCAGCGACCAGACATAGTTGGCCACATGCAGCAAGCCGCCCAACGGCGATTGCGTGAAGCCGTCCAGCGCGGACAGCGACACCGTTGGGTAGTAGGCCGCGACCGCGACTCCGATCGCAGCATTCTCGGACGCCATCTGGCGTTCGGCCGTCGAGATATCGGGCCGGCGTTGCAGCAGGGTTGAAGGAACGCCAACCGGAATCGCCGGCAAAGTCGGCATTGTGGTGCTGTGCGGGATGACCAGGTCCTCGGGGTTCTTGCCGACCAGCACCGCAATCGCATGCTCGTATTGAGCGCGTGCGACGCCGAGCGCAATCAGGCTCGACTGCGTATTAGCGAGCTGGGTGCGCGCGGAGATCACGTCGGAAGGAGCGATGGTGCCGTACTTGTCCTGGTCGGCCACTACGCTCAGAAAGTGCTGGTACGCCTTGACCGTTTGCTGCAGCAAGTCGATATCGGCGTCGCTGGTACGCAGCTGGATCACGGCGGTGGCGAGCGCAATCTGTTCGGAAAGCGTAGCATTCGCGAGCGTTGCTTCGCTGGCCTGCGCGGTGGCGGCATTCTGTTCGATCGTGCGGCGCACCGAGCCCCACAGGTCAGGTGCCCAACTGACATTGCCTTCGAGCGAGCCGGAGTTATTTACCCTCTGGATGTTGCCGAAGCTGCTGCTGGTGCTCGTCGAGCCGGTGGCGCTGCGTTGCCGGGTGCCCGAGCCTGTTACGCCTATCGTTGGAAACAGGCCGGAGCGTGCAACCTTCACCTCGGCGAGCGCCTCCTGGTAGTTGGCATAATCCTGCGCCACGGTCTGGTTGGAGACCACTACTTGTGGTTCGAGCTCGTCAAGCAGCGGATCGTTGAAGCCGGTCCACCACGCGCCCTTGGGTCCGCTGGCGTTTGGCTCGGCCTGGGTCCAGCCGGGTAGTTCGCGGAAGGTTGCGGGGACGCTGACCTGCGGCCGGTGATAGTCCGGCCCGACCATGCAGCCGCCGAGCAGGAGGGCCGCTGCGGCGGCCAGGGGTTTGGAGGAAATCTTCATCTTCATGCCTTTGTATCCGTTTGCCCCGATTGCTCCGGCGGCCCCATTTGATCCGCTTGCCGGTTCCATGGCAGTCCGGAAGACCACTTGACGAGCTTGAAGCGCAACCGGTCCAGGTACAGGTAGATCACCGGTGTGGTGTACAGCGTAAAGACCTGGCTCAGGATCAGGCCGCCCATCACGGTAATACCGAGCGGCTGGCGCAACGACGCACCCTGGCCGATACCAATCGCGAGCGGCACCGCGCCGAGCACGGCGGCGAACGTGGTCATCATGATCGGCCGCAGACGCACGACGGCGGCGGCATGAATCGCCTCCTTGGCCGGCATGCCTTCCTTGCGTTGCAACTGGATCGCCACGTCCACCATCATGATCCCGTTCTTCTTGACAATACCGATCAGCAAGATGATGCCGATCAGCGCGATCACCGAGAACGGCGTGCCGAAAATCAGCAGCGCGAGGGTAGCGCCGATACCGGCCGAGGGCAGCGTCGACAGGATCGTGAGCGGGTGAATCGAGCTTTCATAGAGTACGCCGAGCACGATGTAGACCACGCCGAGCGCCGCGAGGATCAGCAACGGGATAGTGCCCGTCGACTGCGCGTAGGCTTGCGCCGCCCCCGCGAACGCACCATGGATGCTGGCCGGCATGCCGATCTCGCGCTCCGCGTTCTCGATCGCCACCTGGGCCGTGCTCAGGGACCCGTTCGGCGGCAGGTTGAACGAGATCGTCGCGGCGACCAGTCCGTTCTGATGGTTCACCTGGGTCGACGTATGGTTGCTGGTGTAGCTGACGAGCGCCGGCAGCGGCACCATTGTCTCGGCCGAGGTGCTGTCCGCGCTGCCGCTTGAACTGCCGCCCTTGCTGTTGGAGATGCTGTTGTTGGTTGCGTTGGCTTGCGCGTTCGAGTTCAATGAGTTGGTACTCGATGAGGCACTCGACGCCGCGCTGACTGCGGCCGCAGCGGTTATGCCCTTGACTGTCGCGCCCGGCATTTGCGTCTGCTGCGAACCGGTCGGATTGCCCGCCGCCGTGCTCATGAAAATCTGGTTGAGCGTCTGCGGATATTGCCAGTACTCCGGCGCCACTTCCATCACCACGAAGTACTGGTTAAGCGGGTTGTAGATGGTCGATACCGTTCTCTGGCCGAACGCGTCATACAGCACGTTGTCAATCTGGTTCGGCGCAAAGCCGTACCTAGCCGCCGTCGCGCGGTTGAAATTGACGTAGGTCTGCAGACCGTTTTGCTGCAGGTCCGAGTTCACGTCGAGCACCTCGCCGCGCTGCTTGCTGAGCGCGGTCACGAGCTTGGGCGTCCACGCGAACAGCGCGGCGGAATCTTCGCTTGTCAGCGTGTACTGGTATTCAGCGGCCGATTGCCGTCCGCCGATCCGAAGATCCTGCTGCGCCTGCACGAACAGCCGCGCGCCCGAGACCTGGTTCAGCTTGGGCCGCAAGCGGTTGACCACTTCGGTCGCCGTTGCATGTCGCTGGGCCAGCGGCTTGAGTTCAATGAAGACGTTCGCGGTGTTCAACGCGCGGCCGCCCGTAAAACCCGCCACTGACTGAACCGCCGGGTCCTTCTGAACGATCGACTGCAACTGGGCGAGTTTCTTTTCCATCGCCGGGAAGGAAATGCTCTGGTCGGCAATGATCTGCCCGATCAGAATGCCGGTGTCCTGCTCCGGGAAAAAAGTGGCCGGCAGCAGTTTGAGCAGGAAGAAGTTCGCGACCAGCAGGCCGATCAACAACAGGATCACCAGCAGCGAATGGTCCAGCACGGCGGTGAGCGAACGCGAGTAGCCGTTCTTGAAACGCTCGAATTGCGCTTCGACCCAGGTCGCCCAGCGGGCTCTCGAATGTCCGGCGTGCTCGCGGCTCAGCACGTAAGCGCACATGGCCGGCGTGACCGTCAGCGAGATCACGAGCGAGATCAGGATCGCAATGGAAAGCGTCACTGCGAACTCGTGGAACAGCAGGCCGACGATGCCCGGCATCAGGAGAATGGGCAGGAACACTGCGATCAGCGAGAGGCTCATCGAGATCACCGTGAAGCCCACTTCGCCGCTGCCCTTTAGCGCAGCTTCTTTCGGACTCAGACCCAATTCCAGGTGGCGCGTGATGTTTTCCAGCACCACCACTGCATCGTCCACTACGAAGCCGGTGCCGATAGTAAGCGCCATCAGCGAGAGGTTGTCGATGCTGTAGCCGAGCAGGTACATCGGCCCGAAGGTGCCCACGATTGATAGCGGCAACGCCACCGCCGGGACCAGCGTGGCACGCGGCGACTGCAGAAAGACAAATACCACGCCGACCACCAGCAGCACGGCAATAAACAGCGTGCGCTCGGTATCGGCCACCGACGCCCGCACCGATTCCGAGCGGTCGATCGCGACGTTGACATGGACGCTGTGCGGCAGCGTTGCCTCGATCGCGGGCAGGACGTTCCTGATCTGTCTGACCGTACTGACAATGTTACTGCCGGGCATTGGGTAGACGATCACCAGCACGGCCGACTTGCCGTTATAGAGCCCGGCATTACGGATGTTTTCGTTGGAGTCCCTGACCTGCGCGACATCGCGCAGCAGCACGGGCGCACCATTGCGATAGGCGACGACCAGGTCGCGGTAAGGCGCCGCCTTGTTGATCTGGTCGTTGGACAAGACTACATAGCGCTGGTCCCCCTGGTCGAGGTGGCCCTTCGCACTGTTGGCATTGGCCGCGCTGATGGCCGCGCGCACGTCCTCAAGGCCTAGCCCGTAGCTGTTCAGTTTGCCCGGCTGCAACTCCACACGCACCGAGGGCAACGCGCCACCGCCCAGCGTGATCTGGCCCACGCCGTTGACCTGCGACAGTTGCTGCTGGATCACGGAATCCGCGGAGTCGTAAAGCTGCGCCTTGGTGAGCGTGTCCGAGGTCAGCGAGAGCACCATGATCGGCGAATCCGCCGGGTTGTACTGGCGATAGCTCGGATTGCTGCGCAAGGTGGTCGGCAAGTCTGCACGCGCTGCCTGGATGGCCGCCTCGACGTCGCGGGCCGCGCCATTGATGTCGCGGTTCAACCCGAACTCGACCACGATCATCGAGGAGCCCACGTAGCTGATCGAGGTCAGCTCTTCCACATTGGCAATCGCGCCGAGCCGCCGTTCAAGCGGCTCCGCCACGGTGGACGCCATGATGTCCGGGCTCGCGCCCGCCATGTTGGCCTGCACCACGATCACCGGGAAGGCAATGTTCGGCAGCGGCGCAACAGGGAGCTGGAAATAGGCCAGGGCGCCCGCAATCAGGATCGCGACCGCGAGAAGGGTGGTCGCGACCGGGCGCCGGATGAATAACGCCGATATGTTCACGGCGCACCCTCCTCCGGAACAGCAGGCGTTTCAGGCTTGTTCCGATTACGCCAGCGCCGCGTGCGTTCCGCCATCCGGTCGAAGAACAGATAGATGACCGGGGTGGTGAAGAGCGTGAGAATCTGGCTCAAGGTCAAGCCGCCTATGATCGCCAGACCCAGCGGGCGGCGCAACTCCGACCCCGTGCCGCTGCCGAGCAACATGGGCAGGGCGCCGAGCATGGCCGCGAGCGTCGTCATCAGGATCGGCCTGAAGCGCAGCAGCGACGCCTCGAAGATCGCCTCGCGTGCGGGCTTGCCGTGGTTGCGTTCGGCATCGAGCGCGAAGTCCACCATCATGATGGCGTTCTTCTTCACGATACCAATCAGCAGCACGATGCCGATGATCCCGATCACGTCCAGGTCGCTGCCAGCGATCATCAGCGAGAGCAGTGCGCCGATCCCCGCCGAGGGCAGCGTCGAAAGAATCGTCACCGGATGGATGAAGCTCTCATACAGCACGCCCAGCACGATATACACCGCCACCAGCGCAGCGATCAGCAGGTACACCTCACTCGACAACGAATCCTGGAACGCCTGCGCCGCGCCCTGTAGCGAGGAGGTGATCGACGGCGGCAGACTGACCGCCTGTTCGGCTTCGTGAATGCGCGCGACCGCCGTGCTCAACGACGCATCCTTCGCGAGGTTGAACGAGATGGTGACGGCCGGGAATTGCGCCAGATGGCTGATCACAAGCGGCGATTTGACGATCTGGATCTTGGCGATCCCGGAGAGCGGCACCTGACCGGTACTGCTCGTCTGGCTCGGCAGATAGATATTGCCGATCGACTCCACGTTGGGCAGCGACTCGGGCTTGGCGACGAGGATCACCCGGTACTGGTCCGACTGCTGGAAGATGGTCGAGACAATCCGCTGGCCCAGCGCGTCGTAGAGCGCGTTGTCGACAGTGGCCGGGGTGATGCCGAAACGCGCGGCCAGTTGCCGGTTGACTTCAACATTCACGCTCAAGCCGTCGGAGTTCATATCGCTTTGGACATCGGCGAGCGAAGGAATCGCTTTCAGGCGTGCAATCAGTTCCGGAACGTACTTCTGGAACGCCTGCTGGTTCGGTCCGCGCAGCACGAAGCTGTACTGGTTCGGCGAGACCGTGGTGTCGAGCGTCAGGTCCTGCTCCGGCTGCATATAGAGCTTGATTCCCGATACATTCGCAACTTCGTCCTGCAGGCGCCGTGCGATCTCCTGCGCGGTGTCCGAGCGCTTGTCGTGGTCGCGCAGGTTGATCAGGAAGCGGCCGTTGTTCAGCGTCGAGTTGGTACCGTCGATCCCCACGTAGGAGGTGAGCGAGACGACATCGGGATCTTTCAGGATCGCATCGGCGAGCGCCCGCTGGCGCGTCACCATCGCCTTGTATGAGACCGAGTTGTCGGCCACGCTGATCCCTTCGATCACGCCCACGTCCTGCACCGGGAACAGCCCCTTCGGGATCACGATGTACAGGACGGCGGTCAGCACGACGGTGCCTATAGCCACCATCAGGGTCAGGATCTGGTGATCCAGCACCCAGCGCAAGCCCCGTTCGTAGGCGGCGAGCGTCTTGTCGAAGAGGCCTTCGCTGATGCGCTCGAAGCGGCTCGGATGGCGGTCGACCTGAGCTTTCAAGAGCCGTGCGCAGAGCATGGGCACCACGGTCAACGAGACCACCGCAGACAGCACGATAGTGACCGCGAGCGTCACCGCGAATTCGCTGAACAGACGCCCGATCACGCCGCCCATGAAGAGCAGCGGGATCAGCACCGCAATCAGCGAGATGGTCAGCGAAAGAATGGTGAAGCCGATCTGCCCGGCACCTTCAAGCGCGGCTTCGAGCGGCGTCTTGCCTTCCTCCAGATATCGCACGATGTTCTCGATCATCACGATCGAGTCGTCGACCACGAAGCCGGTCGCAATGATCAAGGCCATCAGCGAGAGATTATCGATGGAGTAGTTCAACTGGTACATCACGGCCAGCGTGCCGATCAGCGACACCGGCACCGAGATGCTCGGAATGATCGTGGCCGGCACGTTGCGCAGGAACACGAAGATCACCGCGACCACCAGCACGATCGCCAGCCCGAGTTCGAGCGCCGCGTCGGAGACCGACGAGCGGATCACGCCCGTGCTGTCCGAGACCACGGTGACCTTCATGCCGGCCGGCAACGTGGATTCGAGCTGCGGCAACTGCTTCATGATCTGGTTGACGGTCGCGATCACGTTCGCGCCCGGCTGGCGCTGGACGTTCAGCACGATCGCGGGCGTGCCGTTGTACCAGGCGCCGCGCTCGACGTCCTGAGGCGCCGAGGTCACGTTGGCGACGTCGCGCATGAACACAGGCGCGCCGTTCTGGTAGGCGATGACCGTGTTCAGGTAGTCCTTCGGATCGCTGATCTGGTCGTTGCCGTTGATCGTGTAATCAAGGTCGGGACCGTCGAAGTTGCCCTTGGGCTGGCTGACGTTGACGTAGCTGAGCAACGTGCGCAGATCGTCGATATTCAGGCCATAGGCCGCCAGCTTGTGCGGGTCCGCTTCTACACGGATGGCGGGGACATTGCCCCCGCTGGTGGTGACCACACCCACGCCCGACACTTCCGAAATCTTCGTGCCGAGGCGGTTATTGGCGGCGTCTTCCAGTTGCGTGAGCGACATGGAAGTGGACGTGACCGCCAGCGTCAGGATCGGCTGGTCCGCCGGATTCACCTTCGCATAGGTTGGCGGTCCAGGCAGACCGGTCGGCAGAAAGCTGTTGGCTGCGTTGATGGCCTGCTGGACATTCTGCTGGGCGATGTCGAGGTTCAGCGACAGGTCGAACTGCAACGTAATGACCGACGCGCCGTCCGAACTGTACGAGGTCATCTGCTGCAAGCCGGGAATCTCGCCCAGTTGCACTTCGAGCGGCGCGGTCACCGTGGTGGCCATCACGTCCGGGCTCGCACCCGGATAGAAGGTCTGCACCTGGATGGTCGGATAGTCGACGTTAGGCAGCGAGGAAACCGGCAAGACGCGCACGGCGATAAGGCCCACTAATACGAGGGCGATCATCAGCAGCAGCGTGGCTACCGGTCTAAGAATAAACAGGCGGGAGATATTCATCGGCGCGTGAGCTCGGCTTCTACGAGGCTGCGTCGGCAGCGGCTGCAGCCGTGTCCGAGGCGCCGCCGCGGGCGTGCTTGTGCTGAGCCTGAGCGCCGCTCGCCGCGCCTGCTCCGGATGCCGGCGCTTCAGCGGCAGCGCCGCCCGATGCGGGCCGCGCTGCTGCCGCCTGGATCTTCGCGCCGTCGCTCAAGCGGTCGGTGCCGTCGGTCACGACCGTGTTGCCCGCAGCAAGCCCGGACGTAATGACCGTGTTCTTGCCGTCGCTCGGGCCGAGCGTGACCTTGTGCACGGATACGGTGTTATTCGCATTCACCAGGTAGACATAGTCGCCCGGCGCGCCAGTTTGCACTGCTGGCGTAGGCACCAGCACGGCATTTTGCAGCGTATCTACAAGCAGCTTGACGTTCACGAACTCACTCGGGAACAGCGCCTCGTCGTCATTGGGGAACGTCGCCCGAAGGGTCACTGTGCCCGTGCTCGTCGCCATCTGGTTGCTGACTGCGTAGAGCGTGCCGGTAGCGATCTCCTTCGAGTTGTCGCTGCTGTACGCGGTGACCGGCAGGCTCGCGCCCCCGTGCATGCGCTGCAGCACGCTCGCGAGCGAGTCTTGCGGCACCGTGAATTGAACAGTGGTCGGCTTCATGGTGGTGATGACCACGATACCCGGCGAAGACGAAGCGGTCACGTAGTTGCCGGGATCGACGAGACGCAGGCCGACGCGACCGGAAACCGGCGCGGTGATGCGGCAATAAGCCAGGTCGAGGTCGAATTGTGCAATGTTGGCCAGGTCGACCTTCACCGCGGCCTCGTCTTGCTGCACCAGGAATTGCTGGTCGGCGAAGGTCTGTTCGGCAATGGACTTGCGCTCGTTCAACTGCGTGAAGCGGACGAGGTCGGCGCGCGCCTGCGCAAGCGCAGCCCGGTCCTTGGCGAGAGTGGCCTCGGCCTGCTGCTTGTCGATTTCATACTGGCGCGGATCGATCTGGGCAAGGAATTGCCCCTTCTGCACGTCCTGGCCTTCCTTATAGCCGACCGACGTCAGGTATCCGCTCAGTTGCGGCAGCACGGTCACGGTGGCAGTGGGCGTCACGGTGCCCAGTTCACTCAGGATTTCCGGCATTGAGCCGAGCGTCGCGGTAGCGACCGTCACGACTTGCGGCGGGGTCGCGCGCTGCGGTTTCTTGGCCCGCAGCACATGCACGACCACGACCGCTATCAGCGCCAGCACCACCAACAACAGCACGATAGGCCAGCGCTTCGAGCGCTTTACCTGCGTGGAACCGGTGTCGCTCATACCACTCATACCTACGCCCTCCGAAAACAAACCCTGCCGTGGATAACCGGGTGGCTCAATGAAGAACCGGCCCGGCGAGTGCCGCATGTTTCGCATGTCTCTTGTCCCCGGCTAAGCCGGGGTATGACGGAAGCTCCGTCACGGTCCGCAAAAAGCTCGCTGCATCAGCCGGGCATTCCTGCATGTTTCCGCGTGTTTATTCGTTAGCGAAGCGCTTGGGCAAAACCCGGCGACTTCTCCTATGCACATGCCTCTGAATTCGCGTTGTGGCGGATCTTAAGGTCTCGCAAGGTCTTGCTCACCCATAAGCGGACACGGCGTGGCATCGAAAGTATTGCGTCCCTTGAGATCGAACGAGTAAATACAAGTTCATCGGACAGGATGCAATGACGTTCAGCCACGAACGAATAAGACCGTATCGCAGTGTAGCGAACCGGACGCTGATTATTGAACGGACGTGTGGGGCGAAGCATTCCGAACCATTACGATAGGAGCGTGCGTAACATCGCGTAATACGACGGTGGACTTTCTTAAGAAAGTACCGCAAATATCATCGATATGGGGTGCTATCGGTTATTGTCAGATTGTAGAAAGCTAAAAGAAAGATATGAGTGTTGCGCGAGTTGAGTATTACAAATAGCTTGTGTATTCCTAACTAAATGGCATGTGATGCGCTATTGGTTTCGTCTGTTAATGCTTCAGGTTGATCCCGCTCGCCGTGGTCCCGTCGATGCGCGCACAACAAGCTTCGGCGGTGGCGCGATGACCATCGACGGTTCCATCTCGGGCACTTGAATAAGCTGGATCAGCCGATCGACAGACAACTCCGCAATGGCCGCGGTCTGGATCGCGACCGTCGTCAAAGCGGGATGCACCTGATGCGCGAGCTGGATGTCCGTGATGCCGATCACGGACACGTCATCAGGCACCTTGCGGCCAAGCGTGATCAACGCTTGCGCCGCACCAATCGCCAACAGATCGTTCGTCGCGAAAATGGCGGTGAGGTGCGGCCGGTTCGCCATCAACTGCATGCAGGCGGCATACCCTGCGTCGATCGAATCGCGGATCTGCAGCACGGCCGCGGCGTCAGCTTCAATCCCTGCTTCGCGCATGGCGGCGCGAAACCCGTTGGAACGGGCATCCTGCAAACCGCCGCAACCATCGCCGATCAGCAGGCCGATCTCGCGGTGGCCGAGTTCTAGCAAATGCCCGGCGGCCAGCGCGCCCGCCTGGGCAAAATCCACGGCTATGCAGGGCAGGGCCGGCGGCGTCTCGGGATGCTCCCACATGGCCAGCAGAATAGGCGCGCTATGCATGGCAGACGCGCACAGGTCGTTGATGGCAATGTCCGTGTTCATCACGAGTACACCGTCCGCCAGCGTTCCCGCGATCTGATTCAGATACGCGCGGCCGATTTCGGCGTCGTCGTCGGTATTGCACACCATCAGGAAGTGGCCTGCCTTGCGAGCTGCACGCTCGGCTGCCAGCACGAATTCAGGGTAGAACGGGTTCGAGATATTGGAGAGCATCAAGGCCAAGGTCGATGAGCGCCCTTCAGCCAACGCACGCGCGTTCAGGTTGGGCCGATAACCAAGGTCATCGATAGCTTTCAGCACGCGGTCGGCCGTTTCCGGGCGGACTTTTTCGGGGTTGCGCAGCACGTTGGATACGGTCGCTGCGGTGACATGCGCGCGCTTTGCAACTTCGGACAGAGTGACCATTTTTCTAGTTATCCCACATTCAGGGAATGCGATTCAAATGTTGCAAGCGATTGGCGACGTTGATAACTTCTGGAAAACACAACGGAGACACCCATCATGACTTCTTCTATCCTACCCGAATTTAAGCGGTTAAATACACGCTGCGCACGGACGTGCCGTTTATTTTACGCAAAAATTTAAGCGGTTAAATCCGGGAGATGACATGGCGGCAATTCGTCTTGTAGACGTACAGAAGTCATACGGTGACCACGCGCCAGTGATCCGGCGCGTGAACCTGGATATTGCGCAACATGAGTTCTGCGTGTTCCTGGGGCCATCGGGTTGCGGCAAGTCCACGCTGTTGAGAATGATCGCGGGACTTGAAGACCTGAGCGAAGGCGAACTGCATATTGGCGGGCGTCTCGTGAACGATGTGCCTGCTGCGGCACGCGGCGTCGCCATGGTGTTCCAGAGCTACGCGTTGTTTCCGCACATGACCGTGTTTAACAACATGGCATTCGGCCTGAAACTCGCGAAGCAGCCCAAGGACGTGATCGAGCGGAAGGTGCGTGAAGCCGCGCGCATCCTGCAACTGGACGACTACCTCGACAGGTTTCCCAAAGCACTTTCCGGTGGCCAACGGCAGCGTGTCGCGATTGGCCGGGCCATCGTGCGTGAGCCCGGCGTGTTCCTGTTTGATGAACCGCTGTCGAATCTCGATGCTGCGCTGCGCGGCCAGACCCGCGTGGAGATTGCCCGTCTGCACCAGCGCTTTGCAAACGCGAGCGTGGTCTATGTGACCCACGACCAGGTTGAAGCAATGACGCTCGCCGACAGGATCGTGCTGCTGCACGCAGGCGCGGACGCGGAGCGCTTCGGCAGCGTCGCGCAGACCGGTGCGCCGCTCGAGTTGTATCACCATCCGAAGTCGCGCTTCGTGGCGGGTTTCATCGGTTCACCGAGAATGAATTTTATCGATGCCGTGGTCGAGTCGGTCGGCCAAGGCAGCGTGACGGTCACGCTGGCGCAAAGCGGCGAACGGCTGGTGGCCCATGTCGAGGGCCAGCGTCTGCAGCGCGGCCAGCCGGTCACGCTCGGCGTGCGCCCTGAACACCTGCGGCTCGATGGCAGCGAGCAGTCCATTCAGTGCGTCACGGTGCTGTCGGAGGAACTCGGCGAGCACAGCTACGTTCACGCGGATCACGCGAGCGGCACGCTCGTCGCGAAGGCACCCGGCGATACATCCATCAGTCCAGGCGAGCGCATTCGCATTCATGTTCCTGCTTCAGCGTGCCACCTGTTCGACGCCGATGGGCTTGCGCTTCGGCGCAGCATGTTCGAGCCCGAACGCGCCGCGGCTTAAAACACAAACAGCACAAACAGCACAAACGCTTAGCTTCAACATCCCAATCCGCCACAGAGCGGGTTACATCGTCTGGCAGTGAATTGCTGCCAGCCAACAAGGTAGTCAAGGAGACAAAGATGATTGTTCATCGCCTTCGCAGTCTGGCTCATGCATCGGCGGCGGTCGCGCTGGTGGCAGGCGTGCTCTGCTGCACCGTGGCCGACGCCGCCACGCTGACCGTCAACGTATCGGCGCGCGGTAACCAGCGCTCGACCTGGCAGGACGCATTCGATAAATTCAAAAAAGCTAATCCCGATGTCGACCTCAAGGTGACCTATATCACCGAAGAGGCGTACAAGGTCCAGATGGGCGGCTGGCTTGCCACCGATCCGCCAGACGTAGTCTCGTGGCACGACGGTGAGCGCATGGCGTATTACGCACAACGCGGCCTGCTGGAAGACCTGTCGCCGGACTGGAGCAAGAACGGCTGGTCGCAGCAATATGCTTCGGTAAAAGAAGCATCTACGTACAAAGGTAAGCAATACGCGGCGCCGCTTGGCTACGATGCTTACGGCTTCTTCTATCGGAAGGATCTGTTCGAGAAAGCGGGCATCAAGGGCGAGCCGAAAACCTGGGATGAATTTTTAGACGCCTGCAAGAAGCTGAAGGCAAGCGGCGTTGCGCCGATCGCCGTTGCCGCCCGCGATAGCTGGACGCTTGCTGCATGGTTCGACTATCTGGACCTGCGTATTAACGGCAACGCGTTTCATCAGCAATTGATGGCAGGCGAAATTCCGTACACCGATGCACGCGTGAAGAAGGTTTATATCGCGTGGAAAACGCTGATCGATGATCACTACTTCATCGATAATGCGTTGTCCTACGATCTCGATTCCATCGCGCCTTTCCTCGCGAACGGCAAGGCGTCGATGATGCTCATGGGCACGTTCTTCTCGGCGAGCATTCCGGCTTCCATTCTTCCGCAAACGGGCTTCTTCCGTTTCCCGGTGATCGACGCGAACGTACCGACGGCCGAAGACGGGCCGGTCAACGTCCTGCTGATTCCAGCGAAGGCAAAGAACAAGGCCGATGCCCGCAAGCTGCTGGCCTTCATGGAGACGCCGCAGATCAACGCCGATCTCGCGAAGGGATGGGGGCAACTGCCGTCGAACAGCCAGTCTGCTGAACCTGAAGACGAGATTTCGAAGGTCGGTTTCCAGACCCTCGCGAATACGAAGGGCGGCATTGCGCAGTTCTACGACCGCGACATGACGAAGGAAATGGCCGACGAAGGGATGAAGGCGATGCAGCAGTTCTATAGCGATCCGTCGCAACTCGACGCCGTGCTCGTTCGCCTCGAAGCGACTCGCAAGCGTATCTATAAGAAGTAAGCCCGTAGCGTCAGCGGTTGCACGGTGTTATCGACCGCTGACGCTCGCATTCGATTCCCGACGAGGCCCGATCATGTCTGATTCCGTAGCGCGCCGCCTACCCGCGGCTCGGCGCCGGCACGTCTCTACTACACGCCGTCATCAGCACCGCGCCGCATTTTTCTTCCTGCTGCCGGGTTGCGCGTTGTTCTGCCTGTGCGTGGTCTATCCGATTATCAGCAGCATTTCTCTCAGCTTTTATAACTGGGACGGAATGACGCCGAAGACATTCGCCGGCTTCGATAACTATATCGAACTGTTCCACTCGGACACTTTCTACACGGCGCTCAAGAACAACCTGATCTGGCTCGCGTTCTTCCTGCTGGCGCCGCCGCTCGGCTTGCTGTTCGCGTTGTATCTGAACCAGCACATCCGAGGCATGCGCATGGTGAAGTCGCTGTTCTTCGCGCCGTTCGTGCTGTCAGGCGTGGTGGTCGGTCTCGTGTTCAGCTGGTTTTATGACCCGGGCTTTGGTTTGCTAAGGCTGATTGTTGGTCACGGTATTCCCGTACTCGGCGATCCGCACACGGTGACGCTCGGCATCATCTTTGCCGCGCTGTGGCCGCAGACGCCATTCTGCATGGTGCTGTACCTCACCGGGCTGACGGCCATCAATCCGGAAGTGGTCGAGGCGGCGCGCATGGAAGGCGCGAAGGGCGTGGCGCTGCTATGGCACGTGATCCTTCCGCAATTGCGGCCCGCGACCTTCATGGCCGTGGTGCTTACCGTGATCGGCGCGCTGCGCAGCTTCGACCTGATCGCGGTGATGAGCGGGGGCGGCCCTTTCGACAGTTCAACGGTGCTCGCCTATTACATGTACGACCAGGCGATCAAGTATTACCGCGAAGGGTATTCCGCGGCGATTGCAGTCGTGCTGTTCGCCATCATGCTCGTCTATATCGTGTTCCATCTGCGCCGCATGCTGCGCGAAGAACGCTGATTTCCAGGAGTCACGTGTCATGTATCCACTTCCCGTCGAACGCTGGAAACCGCTTAATAGAAGGCTTTACAAAGCCTCGCTCCCGCTTGCGCTGCTCATATGGCTGTTACCGATGCTGGCCGTGCTCGTCACCTCCATACGTTCATCGGACGAACTGGCGCAAGGCGATTATTGGGGCTGGCCGAAGCATTTTGCGCTGATCGAAAACTATGGCACGGCGCTCACGCAAACGCCGATGCTGCATTACTTCGCCAATAGCGTGCTGATCACAGTGCCGTCGGTGATTGGCGCGATCGTACTGGCGTCCATGGCGGGTTTTGCTTTGGCAACCTACAAGTTCCCAGGTAACACCGCCGTGCTGTTTGCTTTTGTCGCGGGCAACTTCGTACCCATCCAGATCCTGATGATCCCGGTACGCGACATGGCGCTGAAAGTAGGGCTGTTCAACACCGTGTGGGCGCTGGTGATTTTTCATGTGTCGTTTCAAACCGGTTTTTGCACGCTGTTTCTGCGCAACTTCATCAAGCAGTTGCCGTTCGAGTTGATCGAGGCGGCACGCGTGGAAGGGGCGAGCGAATGGACGATCTACCTGCGCATTGTGCTGCCGCTGATTCGGCCTGCGCTCGCCGCGCTCGGCATTCTCGTGTTCACGTTTGTCTGGAACGACTACTTCTGGGCGCTATGCCTCACGCAAGGCGATGAGGCCGCGCCGATCACCGTAGGCGTCGCTGCGCTCAAGGGGCAATGGACGACTGCGTGGAACCTCGTCGCCGCCGGTTCGGTGCTGGCCGCGTTGCCTTCCGTGCTGATGTTCTTCGCGATGCAAAAGCATTTCGTCGCCGGCCTGACTTTTGGTGCAAGCAAGGGTTGAACGCTTGTTTGCCATCATCCATTAAAGAGACTTTCTCATGCAACTTGGTGTGTGTTATTACCCGGAACAATGGCCCCGTTCGATGTGGGCCGACGATGCAAATCGTATGGCTGAACTCGGCATCACGCATGTGCGGATCGCGGAATTCGCGTGGAGCCGGATGGAACCTCGCGCCGGCGAATTCGTCTGGGAATGGCTTGACGAAGCTATCGAGACGCTGGCGGCTGCGGGGCTGAAACTCGTGCTCGGCACACCGACCGCGTCGCCGCCGAAATGGTTGATCGACGCGTATCCGGAGGTGTTGCCGGTGCGTGCGGATGGCGTGCGCTGGAACTTCGGCTCGCGTCGCCATTATGATATTTCCAGCGAAATCTATCGGCGGGAGTGCGTGCGTTTTGTCACTGCGATGGCGGAGCGTTACGGGCGGCATGCATCTATAGTCGCTTGGCAGACCGATAACGAACTCGGCTGTCACGACACCGTACCGAGTTATTCCACCGCCGCGCTGAAGCGCTTTCAGACGTGGTTGCAGCTTCGCTATGAGAGCGTTAATGCGCTGAACGAAGCGTGGGGCAATGTTTTCTGGAGCATGGAGTATTCGTCTTTCGATGCAATCGGTTTGCCGAACCTGACACCGACCGACGCGAATCCAATCCATCTGCTCGACTTCCGCCGCTTCATGTCCGACGAGGTAGCGGGCTTTCATCGCGAGCAGATCGAGGTGCTGCGGCAGCATGCGCCCAATGCCGACCTGCTGCATAACTTCATGGGCTTTTTCACGACCTTCGATCACTACCGCTTCGCTGAAGATAACGCGATCGATGTGGCCGCGTGGGACAGCTATCCGATCGCACGCACCGAGTCGATCGCACTGCCGGAGGAGCAGAAAGCGCGATACGCACGGACCGCGCATCCCGATGTATCCGCGTTCGATCACGATCGTTATCGGGCGATAGGTGGTGGACGTTTCTGGGTGATGGAGCAGCAGGCGGGACCTGTGAATTGGGCGGCGTGGAATCCGGTGCCGGCTAAAGGCATGGTCAGGCTTTGGGCTTATGAGGCGTTCGCGCACGGGGCGGAACTGGTGTCGTATTTCCGCTGGCGCCAGTGTCCGTTTGCGCAGGAACAGATGCACTCCGGTCTCAATCTGCCGAACAACGAACTGTCGCCCGGCGGTCTGGAAGTGCAGCAAGCGGCCCGCGAGATTGCGGCATCGGCGGCGCTATCGGGACTCGGCGCGCCAACGCGTGCTGCCGCCGCGATTGTGTTCGACTACGAGACGCAATGGATGTTCGAGATTCAGCGTCACGGCAAGACCTTCGACTACCAGATGTTGGTGTTCGACTACTACGAGGCACTGCGTGAACTTGGGCTGGACGTCGATATTGTTTCGAGCAAAGCTGATCTGTCGCTATACCGGCTAGTGGTCGTTCCAAGCATTGCCGTTATCGACGAAACTTTCGCCGGCCAAATCGAAAAGAGTGCTGCGCAATGGGTATTCGGTCCGAGAAGCGGCTCGAAGACGACCGCATTCGCGATTCCGTCCAGCTTGCCGCCCGGCGCATTGCAAAAAGTATTGCCGATGCAAGTGCTGGAAGTCGAGACGCTGCGCCCGACGCTCACGCCCGCGCTTTCTTTCGGTGACACGCAAGGGGTTGCAACGCATTGGCGGGAGCATGTGCGGGCCAATGGCGACACGCGTATCGATGCGCAATTCGAGGACACATGGCCAGCCGTGCTGAGCCACGGAAGGGTTCGATATGTGGCGGCTTGGCTGTCGCACGGATTGCATCGCGCGGTGCTGGAGCAGGCGGCGAGAGAAGCCGGCATTGAGACCCAACTGCTGGCCGAGGGTTTGCGCGTTCGTCGTCGAGGCGATCTGACCTTCGCGTTCAACTTCGGCGAGCAGCAAGTGCAGGCTCCAGCATCGGTCAATGCGACGTTTGTGCTCGGGCAGCGGCAGCTTGCAACCGGCGATGTCTGCGCGTGGAGGGACCCGCATACCGATTAAGCCGGCACCAATCGGCCGACGTCGCTGAACCCGTTCCGAAAGGACGGGCGCAGCGATGTCCGCAGGGCCGCTGTCGTCATAGCGGAAGGCTTCAGGTCAAAAAACGGCGTTCACTTCGGCTGTGCAGCCTGAGGCACGATCGCCGCAATGCGCCAGCCTTCGGCTGTCCGCACAGCAACCTCATACACGAGGTAGGGGGCGGGCTTGGCCGCCACGTCCAAGGGGCCGCCCGTGATCTGCGTCTCCGCATACAGCTGGGCAACATCCGCGGTCAGCGGGATGATCTTTATGCTATCGACGTCCGGATCGAACTTCCACACGCCTTTGAATGTTTCCTTGAAGTGCGCGAGGAGTTCCGGCTTTCCCCAGAACCGGTACGGGCGAGCGATCAACACGACGGGGTCGGGCTGACCCGCCGGCGCCGATGCGAATACGCTTTCGAACGCCACTATGTCGTGGGCAGTGGCGGCCGCCGCCTGACGCAGGAAAACGTCCTTGACCTCTTGCCTGTCCTTGTCAGTGAATTCATGCGGCGCAGCAGCGTGGGCCGATAGATGGGCAGCGCCAAGGATCACGGTGGCGATGAATGAAGCGAGGGTTTTCCGATTGCGCTGTATGTTCATGGAAATAGCCTTATATGCCCGTATCAGGAATTTTTTTGCAGCGAGAGAGCGGGATTTTCTCGCTGCATGCCATGGGGTGAGGGTGTCAGATACTACGCTTGTAAAAATCAGGAAGTGGCTTCTTCGGGGTCGAGTTCGAGATGCGTGACTCGAGCCATCATTCGCCGCATTGCCAACGCGTCTTGCTTGCCGAATTCCTTTTCAAAGCTTGCTTGCGCCTTGAGCCATGAGGGTTTGCTCCGCGCCTCGATATTCAAGCCCACGCTGGACAAGACCACTTCGCGCTCGCGGCGGTCTTCGCGACCAATTTGAATGATGACCAGTCCGTCGCGTTCCAGCGGACGCAGGTTGTGCCCCATGGTTGCGCGATCCATCGACAACAGGTCTGCAAGCGCGGCCATGGTAGTAGGCCCTCGGCTGGCAAGCAGGTTCAGGATGGCGTATTGCGTGGCACGCAAACCGGTGTCTGCCATGCAGGCATCGTAGAAACGGGTGAGGCGCCGCGCGGCTTTGCGCAGAGCCGTGTTGTTACAGATGCCCGGGTTGATTGGCAAGCGAGATGTAGTCATGTTGGATCAAACGACAGGAATATTTGTCGGCATTATTATGGGCATATAAGACTATTGTCAAGCGGATCGGCGCGGGCGGGTTGGTGGTGACTTTGCCTGCATAGGCTGCGTTGCCGGTTACGACAGCTTGCCGCAAGGGGATGCAAGCTGGCGTAGGAAGCTCAAGCGAATTAGGCCATTACTTCAAACGACTCGTCGACCTTCGATCGGGTATCCGGGATCGGTGTAGCCAGGTGTCGACGCATGTCCCGGTGCAACGAGGCTATCGACAAGCTTTTCGTCCTCGGGTCCGAGTTGCAGTTTAAGTGCTTCCACGTAGCTGTCCCACTGCGCTTCGGTGCGCGGACCCGCGATGGCGCTGCTGACAATGCGGTTCTTGAGTACCCATGCAAGAGCGAAAGCAATGGAAGTCGTTCCACGCTTCGCCGCATGATCGGCGATAGTCTGTGCGATCTTGAGCGATTCCGGGCGCCACTCGGTCTGCTGGATTCGCTTGTCGCCGCGGCCTGCGCGCGAGTCGGCCGGCGGCGGGGCATCCACCGCATATTTGCCGCTAAGGACGCCACGCGCGAGCGGGCTGTACGGGACCACACCGAGACCGTAGTGAGCCGCCGCCGGCAGTTGTTCAACTTCCGCAGTGCGGTCGACAATGTTATAGAGCGGTTCGCTCGCGACGGGTCGGTCAATTCCCATCTGGTCGGCAAGACGCGCGATTTCGGCAATGCGCCAGCCACGGAAATTGGACAAGCCGAAGTAACGAATCTTTCCCTGGCGGATCAGATCGCCAATCGCGCGCACGCCTTCTTCCAGCGGTGCGTCAACGAGCGCCCGGTGAAAGTAGAGGATGTCGATGTAGTCCGTGTCCAGACGCTTCAGGCTCGCTTCAACAGACTGGATGATCCACTTGCGCGACTGCCCCTGTTCGTTGGGACCTTGCGTGGTCGGATAGCCGAACTTGGTAGCGACCACCCAGTTGTCCCGACGATCGGCGATAGCTCGTCCAACGATTTCTTCCGAACGGCCCGCGTGATAAACGTCAGCGGTATCGATGAAATTAACGCCTTGATCGAACGCCTTGGCGACGATGCGCTTTGACGTTGCCTCGTCAGTTTCGCCGCCGAACATCATCGCGCCCAGACACAAGGGCGAGACCTTGAGGGCGCTGCGGCCCAGGTACCGATAGTCCATTCTGTATGCTCCATTCAGGCCAAGCCTGCTAAGAAAGAAAGCGTAACGAAATGCTTGATTCGAGCGGTTAAGCCGCGCGACTATCGAAGACCTGCCTTGCAATCGTCAGCGCGGTCATTGCCGTCGGCCAGCCCGAGTAGAAAGCAAGGTGAGTGATCAGCTCGATCATTTCGTCGCGAGTCACTCCGTTGTCCAACGCTCGGCCGATGTGAAACGGAAGCTCGTTGGTGCAATAGAGAGCGACGAGGCTGGCGACCGTGATCAGGCTACGATCACGCGGAGAAAGGCCTGGGCGCTCCCAGACGTCACCGAACAAGACCTTGTCGGAATAATCCGCGAGTGCAGGCGCTAGGTCGCCGAACGCCTTGCGTGCAGCGGTGGGTTCATTGGTCATCGTTCATCTCCGACTCTATGCATGGGCCACGGTTTATCGTACGGGCACTTCTCGCCTATGCCGGTTCGATTGCCTGCAGCGCTAAATTTACCGGCTGTGCCGCCATGTGACTAGACGGTGGAATCGGCAAGCTCATATGAGCGAGATTCATGAATGGCTCGTGGAAGATTTGAACCACGCGATCGACGCTGACCCCCCTCTGTTTGAAGCCACCGCAACTGCCTCCACGACCCGAAAAAACCTTCGGGAGCGGCTTTACATCGCGCCGTGAATCTCTATAGGCAACTTCATGGTTAAGTTTCAGGAAAACCCATGGGACCGCACTTTCGCCGCGTTGGCCGACCCAACGCGCCGTGCGCTCCTTGCACGTCTGTCCGCGAGTGCAGACCTGTCCGTCAGCGAACTCGCGCAGCCGTTCGCGATGTCGTTGCCGGCCGTGATGAAGCATCTGGATGTGTTGTCGGACGCCGGTCTGATCACGCGCGCCAAGACGGGCCGCACGGTCGCTTGCCGTCTCGCCGCCGGACCGATGGAGGAAGCAATGGAATGGCTCAACCGCTACCAGCGCTTCTGGACCGATACCCTTGATCGCCTTGCTGCCTTTGTGGAGGAAGACCCGTGTCCGCCCAACCCAGTCTCACGCTCCAGCGCCGCATCAACGCAAAGCCCGCCAAAATCTTCGCCGCCTGGACGGAGCCGTCGCAAATCGTAAAGTGGATGCATCCCCACAATAACGACGTGATTCACGCGGAGATGGACCTGCGAGTCGGCGGACGCTTCCGGATCATCATGCGCACGCCTGAGGGCGAGGAGCACGACGTCAGCGGCGTCTTCCAGGAGGTCGTTCCAGACGAAAAACTCGTCTACACATGGGCGTGGCGCAGCACACCGGAGCGGGAATCACATCACGTTCACGCTGCGCGGCGAGGATGACGGCGAGCGTACGTTACTCGCGCTGAAACATGAGCAGTTCGCGGATGAAGCGGCACGCAAAGATCACGAGGGTGGCTGGAACCATGTCCTCGATGAACTTTCACGGCAGTTTGGCTGATCACTTCAGGACAGGAGGATGCAAACATGAAATTGATGGAGGCGGACGAACCGGCATGAGGGAAGGGTTGGCGACCCGAACTATTCCGCATCCAGCCAGGAATCGAGACCCACGCGGAAAGCGACGGCCGCAATCACCGGAACGGTCAGCATCATGACGATGCCGAAGTTTTCGATCATGTCGCCGTACATGATCGGCTTGTACAGAACAATGCCCGAGACAATAACGAAGGCGATAAAACCGACGATCACCATCAGAATGCTGCGGAGCGCACGGGACGGTTGCCAGCGCCTCGGTTTGCGCGGGGCGACGCTGATCCGCTCCGGGTTCGACGGGGTGTCGGGTTCAGATTTCTGTTTATTTTCTGGCATGGCGCAGCGAGGTGAGGGGCTGCCGAATGCGTAAAAGACGAGCGGCATCCGGGGTTTTCTTTTTGACACGCGTCGGGTAGTGCCAATCGTAAGAAAGCGATGAGCAAGCCGACATGCAACGATTGTGTCACAGGCAGAGCGCCCTGAGCAGAACGCCTCTGGCTCATGCTGGCGAAATGCAACTGCATGCCACCGGCGAAGGTCGATGTCGATCTAATCGCGGGAATCGACCGGCGCTTTCATTCTCCATTCGAACGTCGCTCCTCGCCGGTCCGAGTTCCCGTAACTCCAGCCTGACGTTCCTCACGTTATGCGCCTTGACCGGGATCTTTCGTTACTGCACGACCGTGCGCTGCTCGGCGGTGGCTAAAAGATGCTGGCGCAGCCACTGGTGTGCCGGATCGGTGAGCTCTCTATATCATTGCGAAAAGGCTCTAAAATGACTGGTGGCGCTAACGTTCTCGAGTGTGAGCGAAAAAAGTTAGTGCCATTCAACCAATCAGAATTCGATATCCCGTTCCTTAGCGCGACTTCTTTCATAGAGACAAACGTGAATTCGTTGCTTGCAGGCAGATGCCTTTGCGGCGCAGTCCATTACGCAGTGAAAGATGAGTTCGTCTATGCATTGAACTGTCATTGTTCAAACTGCCGGCGCGCGACGGGCTCAGCGTTCAAGCCGTTCGCGGGGATAGAGCGCAACAAGTTGAGCATCACGAAAGGGCAATGCGACCTGCTGATCTTCGGTGACGAGAACGCAGCCCACGATGTCCATTGCAAGGCTTGTGGGAGCCTTATGTTTTCGGTGGTTCGTGAGGGTGAGTTCGTTCACGTCACGTTAGGCACGCTCAGTGACACGCCGGCTATTCGCCCAACCGCGCACATTTTTGTTGGGTCCAAAGCGCCGTGGTATTTCATCACGGACCAGTTACCGCAGCATGATGAATTTGGCTAGCGCGGCCAAGTCTATAGTCGAGGCTGCCCGGTTCCTTGACTCTCGCTACGCCCGTTATTGCAACAGATCATCGTGCGCGCCGATGCCAGCGGAAAGCCGATCCAGTTGCGTGTTCTTCGCGTAAACCCAGCACGTCTTTTTATGAACGACATGGATTCATAGTGACGCACTCGACCCGCGAACGACATTTCATGTCTCGTTCTACCGTGGTTTCGTAAGACGGTGAGGGGCGCCGGGGAACGAGCGTGATAGCAACGCCCCGGGTACGCAAGGGGGATTGCCTGTGTCAGGCCGGCAGTTCCATCACTTGCCCGCTTCGATTCTTCACACTCGGCCTCTCCGATATCTTCGCCTGCCACGCAGACAACGCCGAACAATCGTCTGGAATCGCAACGCCCGCGGCGCCGGCGTGCATGAGCGCGGCATAGGCGGTGATATCAGCCATCGAGAAATCATCGCCAGCCACGTAGGGGTGTGCGTTAAGAACCTCGTTGAAGTACTTCATGCCGCGTACGAACTTGTCGAGGTGCCGCTCGCCCCATTCCTTCCTGTGCGCCCATTCGGGGCTCTTGTAGGCTTCCAGGCGAGCGCCCAGTCCAGGCGTTGCGTGGTGGAAATAAATGCCAATGGCATCAATGAGCTGATCGTCAGCCCGTTTCTGCATCATGTGGATGACGGCCTTTTCCTTCGGTGTCTTGCCGGTGAGCGTGGGCTTTCCATCCAGGTTGTCGAGATATTCGGTAATCGCGACACTTTCGGAGATGAACGTGCCATCGTCGAGTTCGAGAACCGGGACAGTTCCCGCCGGATTGATGGCGAGAAATGCGCTCTGCTTGTGCTCGGCCGCAAACAGATCCACCTTCACAAATTCGACTTGGGAATCCAGTCCTTTCTCAGCGAGGACAATGCGAATGCGAGCCGGATTCGGGAAGCCAGGCGTGTCGTAGATTTTCATGATCGTTTCCTTTGGGTTATCTATCGATAGGTTAAGCGTGAAGCGAAGCATGGAGCGCGAAGATCGCGATGTCAATACCTATCTACCGATAAGTTAAGTCGAACGATTGTGCTTATCTATCGGTAGAGATATAATTGAAGTAACTTCTTTCCTGTCAACAACACGCTTTTGGTATTCCAAGGCTTCCCTGATGACCACCACAGACACCAAAGAACGAATCATGAGTGTGGCGAAACTCATGGTGCAGGCGCACGGCTACAACGCACTCAGCTTTCGTGAAATCGGAAAGGAGGTGGGTGTGTCCAGCGCGAGCATCCACCACCACTTTCCCACCAAGGGCGATCTTGGCGCCGCCCTGGCGCAACGCTACACAGAAGACGGAAGCGCGGCACTCGACACATTGCTTGCCACCTCCAAAGATGCTCACAAATGCATAACCGGTTACACGGGCATCTTTCGGGCGGCGTTGCTCAATGACAATCGGATGTGTCTTGTTGGACTCATGTCCGCCGAATACGACGACTTGCCCGTGGAAGTGCGAGCAGAAGTGGACCGATTCATCAAGGTAAACGTCAAGTGGTTGACTGAAGTCCTGTCGCTTCGAAAATTGAAAGCAGGGAAGGACGCAATTCAGCACCAGGCGCTTGCGATCTTCGCCGCAATGGAGGGTGCTCAACTCGTGGCAAGAGGGCGGGGCGACATCGCCATGTTCGATCGCGCGGTAACGGTGTACCGGGCGGCCGGGTTGATTCCTTAGCCGGGTGACGTTTGACTACCTGGGCCTCCAAGATAGGCGTGCGCCAGCGCAACCCAGTACGACGTGCCGAGAGGTATCAGCGCGTCGTTGAAGTCATAGCTTGCGCTGTGCAACTGACAGACACCGCTCGCTTGTCCCGGCAAGCGTGCCGAGCCGTCGCCGTTACCGATGAACGCATAGGCGCCCGGCTTGTAGGATGTAAAAAGCAAAGTCCTCGGATGTCATGGCGCGTTCCACGTTTTCGTCGACGTTCGCAGCCCCGGCGAGGGCTGCTTCGGCCGCATGGTTGACGAGCGGTCCGGTGTTGGAAGGGTTTATTAAAACCGTGGCGCAGGAAAGACTGATCTGACTGAGTCAAGTGGGAAGGCAAGCGGGACGCCCGTCACTTACGTGACGCCCGTGACGCCCGTGACGCCCGTGACGCCCGTGACGCTATCGCTTGCGTGGTTTGCCGCCCGTACTTTTCCGGGGGCTTGCGGAGCGAGGCGCATCTTTATCCGGCAAGGTGCCGCCGCCGTTCATTTGCTCCATCCACGACAAGGCGTCGATGTACGACAAGAACTGCTGCAAATATCCTGGCGACAACTCGCGCATCAGCGCAAGCGAACGATGCACGAGGCTGCTTGAGTTGAGCGGACCGGCATTCCCGGGCACTTGCGCAAGCGACTGCCGAAACTGCCTCTCGGTACTGACCTGGGTCCAGGTTTTCCTGAAGTAATCAAGCACCTCCATGTCTGGATAGGAGGAGGGGCGGGGCAAGGCGTGACCCGCTGCGGGGCCGTCGCTATCCACCGGCGCGCAGAGGCTCATGTACTCGACCAGCCCGGCAAGCGCACCGCGAACAGGCTCGCCGGCATCAACAGGCCGGGACGCGGTGTTCTCAAGATCCTCGGCGTAATCGGTGGCATAAGCCTCGATCAGCTTGGACAGCCTGTCATCCAGAATGCGTCGCGCCTCGCCGCTGTGGCTGGCCGCTCGCCGATCCAGCGCTTCAATAAAATGAAATCGAATGGGATCCAGCCGATCAGCGCCGCGCTCGCGCCATACATCGAGCGTCGAACGAACACTGCTCACGTCGCTATTCACCGGGCTTCACCGTTGCGCTCGACGGCCTCGGAACAGGGGCTATTTCCACACGCCGGTTCTTCGCCCGTCCCTCGTTGTCGGCATTCGAGCTCACGGGCTGCTGCGAGCCGAACGCGGCCGCGAACACCGAGGAAGAGGGGACGCCCGATTCGATCAACGCACGCGTTACCGTCAACGCGCGCTGGGCCGACAGCTCCCAGTTGTCGGCAAAGCGACGGTTACTCTCCCGCAACTGCCGGTCATCGGTAAAACCGCTCACCATCAGGATCTGATCGTTCGCCTGGAGATAAGCGGTCAATGGCCCGGCCAGGCTCTTCAATACGTCCCGGCCTTCGGGCTGCAATTGATCGGAGTTGAGTGCGAACAACACGCTGCCGTTGATGCCAATACGCCCGTTGACCAGCGTCACCCGGCCGGCTGCCAGCGGCCCGGCCAGCGCCTGCTCCAAAGTCTTGCGGCGCTGCGTTTCCATCTGCCGCTGCTTGACCTCTTGTTCAAGCTTGGACGACAGCTCCAGTTGCACGCCGATGACGCCAATCATGATCAGCATGAACGCGCCCAGCAGCACCGACATCAAGTCGGCGAAGGCGGGCCATACAGGCGCGACCGTCTCCACGCCGCCGTCGATGTCCTCGCTCATGCGACCGTGGCTCCCGCGCTAGCTCCAGCAGACGCACGCCGTCCGGCGAGTTGTTGCAGGTCTTCGACAATCTGCTTCTGCGACATCATGCTCAGGTCGATGACTTCCCGAGCCTGCGCCACGTAATAGGCAAGCTGTTCGTCGCTGCGGGCGAGTGACTTGTCCAGCGCGACTTCAATACGCTGGAGATGCGTCACCAGTTTTTCGTTCGAATCGCCGAACAACTGCACGGCCATGCCGAACGCTTCGCCCAAGCTCGCCACTTCGACCGCGCTCCCGGTGACCTGCGCGGCAACGGCGCCGAGCTTGCCGGTTTCGGATTCGACCTTATCGGCGAACTGGGTGCCCACACGCTCCAGCAGACCCGCCGATGTCGTGACCAGCGCGTCAACGGCTGAGCGCTGCTCGGTGGACGCATGGTTCACGGCATCGAGCAAGGTCTCCAGCGTTGCCAGCAGACGGCTGCGCTCCTCCAGCATCGCGGTGTCGCGGACCATGCTGTCGGAAAGCTTCTGGCGCAGTTCGGCAACGACTTCGGCGGCGGCCTTGGGGGCTTCCGATGCCGCTTGCACGAGCCGTTCGATTTCGGAAATCGTGCTGCTGGTATGCGCCTGCGTCTGGGCCGATAGTTCGCGCGCAGTCTGCTCCAGCGCGTTGCAAATCTCCTGCTGCCGGCTCGCGGTGCGCGTGCCTGCCTGCTCCCACTCGCGGCTCAGCGTAGCGGCCATCGAACCAAGCGTCTCGGTCCAGGCCGCCAGTCGCTCCTGATCCCGCGATGCCAATTCCGCCTGCAGGTTCGCCGCAGCCTTGGGCGCTTCCGCCGCAGCGTGCACAAGCCGGTCGATTTCCGCGATCGTATTGCTGGCGTGCGCCTGCGTCTGAGCGGAGATATCGCGAGCGGTTTGCGCCAGCGTGTCGCACATCTCCTGCTGCCGGCTCGCGGTGCGCGTGCCTGCCTGCTCCCACTCGCGGCTCAGCGTAGCGGCCATCGAACCGAGCGTCTCGGTCCAGACCGCGAGCCGTTGCTCGTCCCGCGACGCCAATTCGCCCTGCAAGTCCGCTTGCGACTGGCCCACGGCGCTCAGCAGCAACGCCGAATGCTGTGCGAAGGTCGCTGCGGCCTCGGACAAGGCCTGCTGGTTGTGACTCGCCAGCTTCTCGCCAGCGCGCTCTTGCCGCGACAGCGCTTCGTTCCACGCCGCGGACACACTGCCGGCCGTCGCGTCCAGGCGCGCGGCGACGCCTTCCAGCAGGCCGGCCGAACGGTGATCGAAGGTTTCGGTGAATCGATCCAGCGAGTTGCTTAGCTGCTGGACCAGCGCCTCGCTCGATCGCTGGTGTGCCTCCAGCGCCTGGTTCCAGATACCGGCTACGGTGGTGGTGCTCGCCTCGAAGCCGCTCGACAGTCCGTCCAACTGGCGTTGCACGGCATGCGTGACGGTAGCGTGCAAGGATGCTGTCTCGCGCGCAAGACCCGCCATCGTTGCCTCCATGACCGGCTGCAGCGCCGCGCCAGCGGCACGCGTGCTGTCAGCAATGCTCTCCTTCAACGACCGCTCCACCGAGGAAGCGAGGCGGGCGTAGGTTGCCTCCGCCTTGCCATGGAAGGTTTCCTGGCTCGCAATCTGCCGCGCGTTAATGGCGAGGTTCTGTTGTTCGATGGTCGCCATCATCATCTGCAGCCGATCGACCAGTTGAGGCATTCCCTCGGCCTGCCGCTGCAGGAGCTTGAAGCTTTCCTCGCGCTGATGGGTCTGCGAGTAGATACGCAATGTAGTTGCGATCTTCACATCGAGCATCTGCCCGGCTTCGATCCGTTCGCGCCGGCACAGTGCGGAAAGCAGCCCGAGCGTGGCGGATGTGGCCACGCCTGCAATCGAGGTGCCGAACGCAAATCCCAGCCCCTGGACCGGCGCGGCCAGCGAATCGCGGATAGCCTGCAGGTCCGTCGCGCTTTCCAGCGCCATGCCCGTCCCTCTCAGGGTCGCCACCATGCCCAGGAGCGTGCCCAGCATGCCCAGCAACACGAGCAAGCCGACCAGATAGGGCGCAAGCGCCGGGCCGGGCAAAGCCACGCGCTCGCCCTCGATGCGCAGGCGCACCGCATTGCGCAGGCTGGGATGCAACCGGTCAAGCCATGCGCTCAGTCCGGGCGGAGGTCCGGACAGGTCCACTACGGCACGCGCCAGGGTGGACGTGGCTTGGCTGTAGCGTCGCAACTCGAGCGCGCCCGCCAGATAGCAGGCGCCCACGAGCAGGGTGACAGCCAGCGCCAGCACGTTCGAGCCGACGTAGCCGGCGCCGATCCAGCACACAGCGGCCAGACCTACTAAAAAAACGACAAGATTCAGATATCTGGACATAGCGTCCCAGTTAGCGGGTACGAAGGGCCGCGAGCAACCCTTCGACCGGTTGAAAACGAAGATCCAGTTCGGCCAGCAACACGCTCTGCATATCTTTGCGGAACACGTTCAGCCACGCGCCCGGCGCGACCATTGCGGCGTCCTCCGGCGCCTGGGCGGCGTCGAGCGTCTCCCGCTCGGCTTGGCGCAAGCGCTCGAAGTGTCCGCCAAGCAATGCAGGCACGGTGGCCAGCAGACTCCGCTCGCGTGGGCTCAGCGCACGCTCCATGACGGCATCCACCTCGGCGAGCCGGCACAGGTCGGGCGTCCTGGCGGCCAGTTTTGCCCGCAGCCGGCTACGCAGATTGCCGATGCCCGTCTCCATCGTCTGCTGCATGGACGTATAGATCTGACGAAAGGCCGGATAGTCGATCGCAGCGTTCATCGAGGCTCCATGAGAGGGTGGTTGAGCAGACCCGTGGCGCTTAGCGGTGGCAGAAACGCTCCCGCCGACGATCGCATTCACCAACGTGCTGCGCACGCGGGCGCACTCGGTCTCCTCAGGGCTGACGGAGGCTTGCGTGCCGGAGGGTACAGCCGGCGGACTGCCGTTGAGCGCCGTGGACAACGCGATGGCGTCTGTCCAGTGGACCCATTGGCTCAGCCTGTCCGAGAGCGGCTGCCTGGATTCGGTAACATCGACATCCGCGAGGCGAGCCAATAGGCGAATGAGCGTCGGGCCGCTGAGAGCTGTACGCTGAGGGGCTTGCACCATACCACCAGAGTCAAAAAGTTCGCTAGTTTACACGCGGACGGGGTGGTGGCCGCCATCTCTTGATCGTTGGGCGCGCGAGGGTAGAATTTCAGGGTGTTCGACAAGCCACTCACAATGCCGGAATTTGCGCATATTCCCGGCCATCGGATTGTCTGTAATGGGCGCTAGAACCCTTTCAATAAATGTCAGCCGAGAACAGCGACGGACCCGGGAGGGAAAAAGGGGCTATCGCGTGGCGCGCCTCCAATTCGTGCCCCTTAACTGCGATGCAATGCGCTGGCAGCATACGTTCCCTGACACGGCTATGATTGTTAGCGGCAATCCATGCCGAACCACCAAAAGGAGAATGTCCGGATGATTCACGTTATTGCCACTATCACTGCATTACCGGGTTCGCGCGACGCAGTCCTTGAGCTATTCAGCAAGAACCGTCCAGCGGTACTGGCGGAAAATGGATGCATCAGCTATGAAGCGGTGGTCGACGTACCGGACTTCGGGCCGATTCAGACACCGCTCGGCAATGACACATTTGCCGTGATCGAACGCTGGGAAAGCGCCGAAGCGTTGAAGGCGCATGGCGCCTCTGCGCATATGGCTGAATATGGGCGCAACACCAAGCCGCTGCTCGCTAGCCGCGTCATCAATGTGCTGCAAGTCTGCTAAGGCGGCAACTCGTATTGGCTAGCCGGGAAAACCCGGCATCACGAGACGCGCCAGACTGTGCCTGATGCTTCGCGGTCTACGCATGGTTTTAATGCGTCCTCATGCAAGGGCAGCCTCGCTGCCAGAAAGCCGAGGCATGGAGTTTCCTTGTTAGCCGATGCCTACGCGACACAGGCCAGATAATTGGACGCGTTTCTTCCTTTTCGCATCGCTCATCAGCTGCCGATACGCGTCATTTTCGAGCACTAGCCATCGCAATGACAGGAACTCAGAAATGAATCGCCTCAAGGCATGCCCTGAATCACCGCCCTAAAGCGCAGTAGCCCTTCCGTTCAGTACTATCATTAGTGAACAAACATCACGTGGCGCGATGCATCCCGCTTAGACCACAACTCAATGGCGATTCGTGGAAGTCCGAAAAATGAAAACCGAAAACGGCACGGGGTTGTGCGGGGTGAGCGAAGAAAAACGCTTTGAATTGCTCGTGACGAGCATCAGGGATTACGCCATCTACATGCTGAACCCCGAGGGGATTGTCAATAGCTGGAACGCCGGGGCGGAACTGTTCAAAGGTTATGCCGCCCACGAGATCATCGGACAGCATTTTTCGGTTTTCTACACCGAGGAGGATCGGCGCTCAGGCAAGCCGACCCGGGCATTACAAACCGCCCGCGAACAAGGAAAGTTCGAAGATGAAGGCTGGCGGGTGCGAAGAGATGGCACGCGCTTCTGGGCCAGTGTCGTGGTTGATCCGATCCGCGCTCCCTCAGGTGAGCTGATCGGTTTTGCCAAGATCACACGCGACATTACCGAACGCAAAGCGACCCAAGACGCGCTGCGCGAAAGTGAGGACAGGTTCCGTCTGCTTGTTCAGAGCGTGACAGACTATGCGATCTACATGATCTCCCCGACGGGTGTCATCACGAACTGGAACGCGGGCGCAGAACGCATCAAGGGCTACAAGCAAGAGGAAATCGTCGGTTCGAATTTCGCGGTCTTCTACACTGACGAAGACCGTGCTAAAGACATGCCTGCCCAGACGCTGGCAACGGCGGCAACCGAAGGCCGGTTTGAACGGGAAAGCTGGCGTGTTCGTAAGGACGGGACACGATTCTGGGCACACGTCGTTGTCGATGCGATCCGTGACGAAGCGGGAAAATTGCTGGGATTCGCCAAAGTCACGCGAGATATCACAGAACGAAAGCAGGCAGCGGAGGCGCTTGAGCGAGCCAATGCGGAGCTGTTCCAATCGCAGAAGATGGAAGCGATTGGCCAGCTTACCGGGGGCATTGCCCACGACTTCAATAACCTGCTGGCGGTTATCTCAAGCAGCGTGGATGTGCTGAACACGCGCGCGCAGAATTACGCCGATACCAAGGTGCTGGACGCCATGCGGCGTGCGGTCGAGCGCGGTGCGCTCATGACCCAGCAACTGCTTTCGTTTGCCCGTCAGCAACCGCTCATGGTTGAAAAGTATGACCTGAACGCAGTGATCAGCAGCTTCGAACCCGTGCTGCGCCGCGCCGGAAATTCCGCTATCGAGATGGACATACGGCTGGCCCACCACGCCAGGACCGTTTTGCTTGATGCCGCCCGATTCGAGGCGGCGCTGCTGAACCTGGTCGTCAATGCCCGCGATGCCATGCCCGATGGCGGGAAACTGATCGTCGCCGTCGAGAACGTCGAGTTGGGTGCTGTGGAGGTCGCGAGTCTGACGCCGGGTGCTTACGTCCGGATCTCCGTTGCCGATACCGGCTCGGGCATGCCGCCGGCGGTTGCTGCACGCGCGTTCGAGCCATTCTTCACGACCAAGGAGGTGGGCAAGGGCACAGGACTGGGTTTAAGCCAGGTCTATGGATTTATCGCGCAGTCCGGCGGTGACGTTGTGATCGACAGCGAAGAGGGCGCCGGCACGACCATCAGCATGTATTTGCCCGTGGTTGAAGGTGTGCCGGATGAGAGGATTTCCCCGGCCGACGAGGGTCTGGATACGGTTCTTATCGTGGAAGATGAGCCGGACGTGCTGGACGCGGCGGGGGAGCTTTTTCGCAGCATAGGCTACGAGGTCGCAACGGCAACCAACGGTGTCGAAGCGATGGGCATCCTGGAGCGGCGGACCGACATCGACCTGCTGTTCACCGACGTCGTCATGCCGAAGGGCATGAGCGGTATTCAACTGGCGCGTTCAGCGCGCGAGCTTCGTCCCGATCTCAAGGTGATCGTGGCCTCCGGATATCCGATTCCCGCATTACACGAGCGGTACGGGCGTCTTGAGGATTTTGCCTTCGTCAACAAGCCTTATCGCTTGGCTGAACTTGTAAAGGCGATAAAAGCGGTAGCCTAGACTGGGATCTGCAAATCCAGATCGAGCAAGCTTTAGCGTGGGGCGCGAGCTCTCACGCTTGTCCTGACAGCGGACTCAGATGTCCGAAATGATCGGAATCCAAAGCCATTTATCTTCATTCCCCTGAGCCGTACTATCCCCAAGTCGCTGCGTGGAGTTCCCCGCAGCTTTACATTGGAGAACTCTCTTGAACAGCATCGCGACCGCAGCTAAGGGCTCGGGCAAGATCAGGGTGGGTGTTATCGGCTTGGGCCATTGGTCGGAATACGGGCACCTTCCTTCGCTGAAACTGCTGCCGGACTACGAACTGACGGCGGTCTACAGCCGCAGCCAGGAAAAGGCGGCATCGCTGGTCGCGCGTCATGGATTCAAATACGCGGCAGCTACGCTGCAGGAACTCGTGTCGCACCCCGAGGTCGATCTGGTGCTCGTGCTGACGCCTGCGTTTCAGCATGAAGAGGGCGTCCGTGCTGCCATCGAGGCCGGAAAGGACGTCTACTGCGAATGGCCTCTGACGCCAAGCACTGTGCTATCTAACGAATTGCTCGCGTTGGCCGACAAAGCGGGCGTGCGTACCATCGTCGGTCTGCAACGGCGTCTCAATCCGGGCTACCGCTATGTACGCGATTTGCTGGACCAGGGCGAGATCGGCGAAATACGTTCGGTACGCCTGCACGTGAGCGTCGAGTACTTCCAGCGTGAACGGCCAGCGTCGCTTTACTACACCATTCCCGAAGCGAATTTTTCCAGCCTTCTGTCGATCTATGGCGGCCATTTCCTGGACGCCTTGTTTTCGACGATGGTCGGCTATCCGCTGAGCTTGTCGGCGCTGACCGTCAATCAGTTCAAGGAAATAACGCTGGTGGAAACCGGTGAAACGCTACCCCACTCGAGCCCGGATCAGGTCGTGCTGGCAGGGACCTTCGCCAATGGCGCCGTTCTGAGCGTTCATCTGGAAGCGGGAAAGCGCAATAACTTCGGTATGCAGATCGATATCACCGGCAGCAAGGGCGACCTGAAAATATCGAATACCACCAGCTTCGGCGATACCTTCAACCGTATCGAAATCGCCCGAGGGGATGCACAACCGCTATCCGCGCTGGCTATTCCGGCGGAATATGATTGGCTGCCGCCGGGAGAACTTGGGGCAAGCGTTGTTGAGTTGGCGAACCTGTATGCCGCCCATGCACGTGACGTAAAGAGTGGTTCGACGCTCGCGCCCACTTTCGTGGATGCGATCCGCATGCATGAATTGATCGAACAGATCGTGGAATCGGATCGTTCCGGCAAGCGCGTCCCGCTTTCCTTCAGCACGCCCGGTTAAGCCCAGCACCCAGCACGCCGGTCGATGAGCTGGCAGTCCGGCCGACGTGGTCGCGACAGAGACCGGCTTTGCGGACTCCGAACGGATGCGCCGCGCGTTTGTGCGCGCCTTTGGCCATCCCCCACAGGTCATACGAAACAATGCGAGGGTGGAATTTTCCACTGCCTGATCGCATAGGTGCTATCGAGCAGCGGACAAGGAAGGCTTTCTTCTCCATCATCCGCCGCCTCGATGTTCAGCCCGCAGCTTGCACGATCAGTTTCGCGACCGCATCCGGTTGAGAGAGCATCGCCACATGACTTGCCGCGACGGTCACAGTCGTTGCGTCGATCCGTGCAGCCATCTTCTTCTGGAGTTCCGGATGGATGGTGTGATCCTCGCTGGCGAGCAAATACCAGCTGGGCTTTTCCTTCCAGGCCGGCGCAGTGACTTCGCCGCCGAGCGCCGCGCCCGCCAGCGGATTTTGCGTCGCAAAGATCAACGCGCGCTCGGCTGCCGTCAGATCCTGGGCAAATACTTCATCGACCCCTTCACGCGTGAGTTTGAAAAAATGATGCTCATCAGGGCGGACGACCTCAAGCAAACGAGTGGGTGGCCCACCGGCGCCGAGCGATGCAGCCGACTCGCCAACATCCGGAGCGAATGCCGCGACATAGACGAGACCCGCTACCTTCGGATCGGATCCCGCTTCGGTAATCACCGCGCCGCCGTACGAATGACCCACCAGCAGTAACGGACCGTCTATCAGCGCAATCGCGCGCTTCACTGTCGCCACGTCTTCGGTCAGCGATGCCAGCGAGAGCGACACCGCCGTACCCATGAGACCGGCAGCGTCGATGAGCGGCAAGACTTTCTCCCAAGCCGAGGAATTGGCCCAGGCGCCGTGAACGAAAAGAATATTGGTTGTCTTCGCCATGATTGTTGTCCTGTCGCGTGCGACTGCTGTCGCGGTGTATGTCGGGATGACGAAGGTGCATTGTCAGTTTGACGGTCCCGATCGTGAGGGCAAAGATCCCACCTTTTCGGCCATTGTGCTATTTCACCAGCAGAAAGCGACCCGTCTCAAGGATTGCCGGGCCTGCTGGAACTGTCTTTGTGGCGCGGCCCGGTCACTTTTCGAGCACGTCCTTGAGCGTCGTGCGAGTGGTGTTGAACGTCATCATCACGACCACGCTGAGCGCGGCGAGCAGGGCGCCAAAGCGCATTGTTGCTGCCATGCCCAGGTGGTCCACCACGGCGCCACCGGCAAGCGAGCCGAGCGCAATCGCGATCTGCACGGTACTGACGAACATCGACGAACCGGCTTCCGGGCGGCCAGGCGAGCTCAGTTGCATCCAGACGCTCAAGCAAAGCGGAATCGCGCCGTAGGCCAGTCCCCACAAAGCCACGGCGGCAATCACGCCTGCACGGGAACCCTGAACCATGGGCAATGCGAGCAGGGCGACCAGCACGAGCGTGCCAAGCACGAGCAAGGACGTCTTCAAATGGCGCGTCACGATGGCCGACACCGCAAAGTTCGCGACGAAGCCCACGACCCCGAAGCCGAGCAGAACGGCGGTGATCCATGAAGCGCCGAACGAAGCATTGCGTTCAAGGAAGGGCGCGATATACGTATAGGCGGCAAAATGGGCGCCGAACAGAAGACCGACCATTAACAAACTGCGGCGCACGCTCGAGCGCGCCAGCATCGCCCGGAAGTCGTCGGTGCGCATCGCGGCCTTCGGTGCGAGAGACGGCAAGAACACAGCCTGCGCTGCCAACGCGACAGCGGCGAGCACTGCTGTTGCAGCAAACGACATGCGCCACGACGTCAGGTTCGCAATCAAGGTGCCGAGCGGCACGCCGATCACGGTCGCCAGCGTAATGCCCATGAAAATGGTCGCGCTTGCTCGTGCTGCCTGATCCTCGCGGACCAGTTGCCCGGATGCGCCAAGCGCGACAGTCCAGAAGCCGCCGAGGCTGGCGCCCAGCAGTGCCCGGCCGATCAGCATCACAGCAAAGCTTGGCGCGATGGCGGAAATCAGGTTCGATGCGAGCAGCAGGACGGCCAGCGTCAGCAGGATCAGGCGCCGGTTGATGCGCCCTGCGGCGAGCAGCAGCGCGGGCGCCGATATCGCGGCGATGATGCCCGGCGTTGTCACCATGAGCCCGGCGGTGCCCGGCGTGACACCGAGGTCCCGCGCGATCTGAGGCAACAGCCCGACGGGCAGGTATTCCGTCGCGACGAAAGCGAATGACCCCACCGCGACCGACAAGACCGCAAGCCACGACGGGCCGCGCGAGGCGGGTTCAATAGCGGGGATCGGCACGGCGGACGGCGCGCCGTCGCCTGCAAGCGACGGGCCCCCCGACGGGCAGACAAGTTGTTGGGTATCCATATGATGTTCTCCGGTTCGGCGAAATGCGCAGTGTCGGCGTCGGGGTGCACAGTGGGCGTGCACGACTGCCGATCACTACTGTTTGCTGAAACGAAGGATAGGGGCTTCGATGGGGAATGTGGTTCCCCTTGAGCGCGCCGCGCGGGCGACGGGATATCATCAGAGCGCTTTGGCCGGCACGATACGACGAATCGTGATCGAAAAGGCAGCGACCGCGCGTGCAACCGTTTCAAGGGATGAGCGCTTATTTGGCGCCCTGGCAGTCGACTATATGGACGATCTGTTCACAAGAATGGCTGCGGTTGAGCTTCCCATGCCGCTTGCTCGGACGCCTCGGAACTCGCTTGAGAGGACATTGATTTGGCTCCTGGAAACTTCAACGATATCGCGACGTTCGTCTCTGTGGTCAGGGCCGGCACCTTCACGTCGGCGGCACAGCAACTCGGCATCACGCGCTCTGCAGTGGGCAAGATCATTGCGCGTCTGGAGACTCGCCTGCAGGTTCGCCTGCTCCACCGGACGCCGCAGAGCCTGGGTCTGACGGACGACGGAGCGGTGTATTTTGCGCGGTGTACACAAATTCTGGAAGATCTCGAAGAGACCGAGACGGCAATGGCGGTACGGAGCGCGACGCCAGCAGGAACGCTGCGCATCAGCCTGCCGGTCGCGCTTGGGCATCGGCAAGTGCTCCCGGTCATAGAGTCGTTTCTTGAGAGTTGGCCCGCCGTGACGGCCGAGGTCAGCTTCACGGACAGGTTTGTCGATCTGGTCGATGAGGGATTCGATATCGCCGTGCGGGTCGGTGAGCCCAAGCCGGACTCACGCCTGATCGCGCGTACAGTCGCGACGCAGAAGCTGCTGACCTGCGCTTCGCCGGATTACCTCGCAAAGCGAGGCGTACCGGCGGTGCCGTCCGAGCTTGCAAATCATGAATGCCTACACTTCGTGAGCTTGGGACGTCCTCAAGCCTGGTCGTTTGCCGGCACCGGGCAAGAGACCGTGAACACGAATGGCCGGTTGAGAATGGACAGTGCGGACGCGCTCGTCAACGCGGCGGTCAATGGCGCCGGCATCGTCAATCTGCCTTCCTACTTGCTCGCGGCTGACATCGGGCAAGGGCGCTTGCAACCCATCCTGCAGGCATTTGCGGTCGAAGCACTGCCTATTCGGGCGATCTATCCATCGCGACGACATCTCGCGCCCAGGGTTCGCCGCTTTATCGATTGCTTGTTTGATGCGTGGCAACCGTTGCCGCCCTGGGAGCGTGACAACGCGTGGGACCGGGCTGATACGTCTGCGCCTAGTGGAACACCGTCCACACGAGGGACAAAGAAAAGCCAGCCAGGATGATCGATGCACAACGCTGCACCTGCCCTGAGAGAGCATAGGTGCGATTGTCGGCTATCTGAACCGCCATGTCGATCGGTGCAGAGACTCGCTCTTCGGAATCGTCTGCCGCAAGCAAAACGATCAGTATTCCTATTGATGAATTTCCGGCGCGGCGGGGCCGGTCGTGACAGTCGCGGACTCAATCGCACATTCAATTCGCATTTGCATTTTGCAGATCACTGGGCACTGGCGATTGCCCGATGTTGGCCACAGTGCGGACCCTCGCCCTTATCTCTGTCGGCGAACACATCGCGCAACGAGCCCAGTGACGAAAAAGTGTCACTTGATTTTTTAAATAAATAATAATATAAACGCAAATCATTCTTATTTATGAAATGATCGAGGGATGCGTTTCATTCGAAGTTGGCATAAACCGCCGGCCTTCGGGATCGCGTTCCAACGCTCATTCGGGGGTTTAACCATGCGTCGGGGAAAAGGGGCGGGCAGACGGTTGCCGCTCGATAAAAGGGGGCCGCTCGTCAGCGCTTTGCTGGCGGCCGGCTTGATCGGTATGGCAGTACGACCGGCGATAGCCGATACAGATACAACCAGCAGCACAGCAGTTCCCGCGACGGATGAGTCCAACGCGCAACAGCTTCCTCCGGTAGCGGTCACCAGCCAGCGGGCACACGGCTTTGCGCCGGCATCGGTCGAAACCGGCCCGTATCGCGGAATGGATGCGCTGGATGTGCCCGCCACGGTGAATGTGGTAACGCGCAGCGTGATGGATGCTCAGGGAGATACCGGCCTTTACGACGCGCTGCGCAACGTGGCCGGCGTCACGCGCCAGCAACTCAGCGGCCTTGCTTACGATAACCTGTCGATTCGCGGCGTCCCGCTCGACAACCGCGCAAGCTTCTACTTCAACGGGATCCTGCCGATCGACAACAACATCTGGATGCCGATGGAGGACAAGGAGCGCGTCGAAGTTCTGAAAGCGGCGTCCGCGCTCTACTACGGTTTTGCCGCGCCGGCCGGCATCGTGAACATGGTGACCAAGCGCGCCGGGACCGAGCCGGTCACGAGCGTCTCGGTGCTCGGTGATTCGCGAGGGTCGTACGGCACGCATGTCGATATCGCCCGGCGGTTTGGGACGGACGATCAGTTCGGCGTCCGCATCAATGCGATGGACGAGCATGTCGAGACGCCGATCGACGGCGATCACGGCTACCGGAAGTTCATCAGCGCGGCGCTCGACTGGCGTGTGAACAGCCGCCTGACGCTTCAGTACGATCTTGAGCACATCGAGACGAGCGTTGTTGAGCAGGCGGGCATCGTGCCGCTCGCGGCGAACAAGCAGGGCGTCATCTCGCTCCCTGGCATTCCTGATCCAAACAAACTATTGTCGGGCGCGGGCTATCCGACGCGTTCCAGCGCCGATACGAACCTGTTCCGCGCCAACTACGCGTTATCGGATAACTGGAGCGTGAACCTTGCTGCGGGCGAGTCGATCACGCGGCGCGACCGCTGGAACTGGGTCTTCCAGAAGTACAACGTGACAACGGGCGCCGGCACCGTGCAGGCCACCCAGCAAAATGGTCAGCGGTACCAGAACGAGACGGTCCGTCTCGAGACGAATGGCGTGTTCAAGACCGGCTCAATCAGTCACGACCTGACGATGGGCGTCTCGCAGGACTGGATGTATCAGCCGAACTTCACGTCCTACACATTCACTGCGCCGCAAAACCTTTACAACCCCGTCGACATCACCGCGCTGACGCCTAGCGGTACGCCCAAGCAGTTCTTCGCGCAGCATATTCGCAACGGCGGCGCTTATGTGTTCGATCGGATCGACTTGACCTCGCGGTTGCAATTCATCCCGGGGCTACGGCAATCCGAATACGTTACGTCGCAGGCTGGAACGCCCAACTTCGACATCAGCAGGACGACACCCTCCGCGAGCCTGAGTTACAGGGTGACGCCCAACACCAGCGTCTACGCGAGCTACGTTGAAGCGTTGGAGTCCGAAGGAAGCGCGCCCGCGACCGCCGAAAATGCCAACCAGATCCTGCCTGCCGGTGTCAGCAAACAGGAAGAAATCGGCGTGCGGACCCGGCTCACGAACAACATGCTTGCGTCGGTTGCGTTGTTCAATTTGCGTCAGCCATCGACCGGTACCAACGCCGATAACGTCTTCGTGATGAACGGCAATGCACGGTATCGAGGCGTCGAATTTTCGCTGCAAGGGGATCTGACGCGCGATCTGTCGGTCATTGCTTCCGCGGTCTACCTCGATGCGACGCAGGTCGACTCGCCCGATCCGACGCTGGTAGGCAAGACACCTGAAAACGCGGCCCACGTCACGGCAAGCCTGTTTGCCGACTATCGCATACCGGCGGTGGCCGGGCTGTCGATCAACGGCGGTCTCTACTACATCGGGTCTCGCGCGGTGAACGATCTGGATCAGGCATCAATTGGCGGCTATACGTTGTTCACCGCCGGCCTGCGCTACACCACGCGCATCTTCGGCAAGCGGGCAACGATCCAGGCGAACCTCGAAAACGCGACCAACAAGCGCTACTGGAGCGCGGTTGGATCGAACCAGATTGGTGTCGGCCTCGGGCGCACGCTCGAGCTCAGTTCGACATTCGATTTCTAGCGCTTTGCGCCTCTTCCCACATTAGACTTACAAGAAACCATCATGCAGGCAAGCACACTAAAAAATAACGTCGAACCGGCGGCGGCATCCCAGGACAGCGGGCAGAAATCGCGCTCGCGCCGCAGCACCTTTCTCAAGTGGCTTCGTAAGGTCCACGGCTGGATTGGATTGTGGGGCGCGGTACTTGGCCTGCTTTTTGGCGTAACAGGGATCCTCCAGAATCATCGCGCGACGATGAAGATCAAGGTCGGCGGTCAGAGCGTATCGACAATCCAGGTCGCCATGCCGGCACCGCCGCCGAAATCGCCTGCTGAACTTGCGCAATATCTACAGGCCGAATTGAAGCTCGACCGGCCTGCTGAGCGAGTGACGCGTGAAAAGGCTAAACCCGTCACGTGGGGCGACCAGTCCGTGATCCAGCCCGAGCACTGGGTGATTCGCTTTATCGCGCCGCACTATCTGGTCACGGCCGATATGTGGAAAGGCGGGAGCCTCGTCAACGTCGAACGCCGCGATCAGGGTTTGATCAGCACTCTTGAAGGGTTGCATCGCTCGGAGGGAGCGGGCGTTGGCTGGATCCTGTTTGCGGATTCAATCGCGGGCAGCCTCATTCTGCTGTCGCTCACTGGCGTGCTGCTCTGGACCGAGCTCACTCGCCGCAAGACAATCGGTGCTTCGATTTTCGTCGTGTCTCTGGTGACGATGATCGTATTGGCGTTGCAGTCTGCGTAGTGCGCACTTGAGATCCGTCATCCATTCCGATGCGCACGAAACATGACGGATGCCGGTTTGCCAGTTCGCGGATCGATTGGCTCTTGTAGCGCGCGAAGCGTCAGTCCGCTCGTTTCTATGAGTTCTAGCCGCCACAACCCAGATCGATAACCCTCTCCGGGCTGCACCCAAGGACCGCATCCAGGATCGCGCGATCGGTCACCAATCGCCGGCTCTCGATTTCGCCGCCACGGACCGCATTCGTCCAGGGCGCAGCGTTCCGCTTCCATGCCTCGATTATCTTGCCGTCGCTCAAAGGTTCGATGCTCATCGCTCGTCCATTCGCCATGCCGAGCGCAAATCATCCCACGCAGCCGGCCGGTTCAAACGGCTGTCGAAAAAATCCCTGAACCGCCCCCTTGCAGCCCGAACCCTCGATCCGGGCGACCAAGCTTTCGGGCGCCTGACGTATATCGAATAAGGGTTTTAGCGGATGCCAACCGAGGATTTGCTTGCTATCCTAGGCAAAGATGAAATAAATTACAGCAGACGAAAAAAAATTCATTTTTCGCTTTTGCACGTGGAGAAGACATGACGAAGTCCGCCGACAGGCGTGATGCCGAAGACAGTCTGGCGATCCGAGCGGCGTGGTTGCACTACGCCGCGGGGCAGACGCAGGCCGATGTCGCCATGCGGCTTGGGGTAAGCAACGTCAAGGCGCATCGGCTCATTACGCGCGCCAATCAGAGTGGCGCGGTGAAGGTCACGATTGATGGCGACGTGGCGGAATGCGTCGTACTGGAAGCCGAACTTGCCGACCGCTATGGGCTGGCCTATTGCGAGGTAGTGCCTGATCTGCACGAGGTTGGTCTGCCGCTGCGTGCGTTGGGCGTTGCCGGGGCGCACTTCCTGCAACGCGAGATCGCCGCTCGTCAGGGCGGAGTGATCGGCATGGGGCATGGCCGCACCTTAGCGGCGGTCGTGGCCGACATGCCGCGTATGGATGCCGGCAAAGTGCGCTTCGTGTCGCTGCTGGGCGGCGTCACGCGCAATTACACGGCGAATCCGTACGACGTGATCCACCGCCTGGCAGAAAAAACCGGCGCCGTATCTTATGTGCTGCCCCTGCCGTTTTTCGCCAATACGGCCGAAGATCGGGAGGTGTTGCTATCGCAACGCGGCGTGCGCGAGGTGTTTGATCTGGCCGCGCATTCGGACCTGATGATCGTCGGTATCGGCACTGCGCAACCCGATGCCCAACTCGTTGCATCGCAGATGATCGAGCCGGCAGAAATTCGTGAGGTACGCGACATGGGTGGCCTGGGCGAAGTGCTGGGCCACTTTTTCGATCACGCCGGCAAATCCGTTGAGACATCGTTGGCGGCGCGCACGGTCGCGCCCAATCTCGCGGATCTGACCGGGCGGCGCATCGTTGCCATTGCCGGCGGCGCCGAGAAGGTAGAGGCGATCCGCGCCGTTCTAAGCAGCGGCCTCCTCAGCGGGTTGATAACCGATGAGGCCACGGCGCTCGCGCTCAACGATGGAACACTCAAAGCAGAGGCTGCGTGATGGTTCCGTTTCGCAGCGCCAGCGCAGGACGCGATCTTCTGATCGGTATCGACGCCGGCACCTCGGTCATCAAGGCAGTAGCCTTTGATCTGGCAGGGCGGCAGGTCGCCGTTGCATCGGTGCCTAATCGATACACCACGAGCGCCGATGGCGCGGCCTTTCAGTCGCTGGACCAGACCTGGGCAGACTGCGCGCAGACGCTGCGTGATCTCGGTGCCAAGGTCGACGGCCTGGCGCGGCGCACCGCGGCGGTGGCGGTGACCGGGCAGGGCGATGGTACTTGGTTGGTCGGCGCGGGAAACAAGCCCGCGACCGACGCCTGGCTATGGCTGGACGCACGCGCCGCGGATACCGTGCGGTGGCTGCAAGGAGGCGCGGCGAGCCGTGCTCGCTTCGAGGCCACCGGTACCGGGCTTGCGGCGTGCAGTCAGGGTGCGCAGATCGCGCATATGGCGGCAACCACGCCCGAGGTGCTCGATCGCTCCGAAGTCGCATTGCATTGCAAGGACTGGCTGTATCTCAACCTCACCGGGGTGCGCGCGACGGATCCGTCGGAGGCGAGCTTCACCTATGGCAACTTCCGCACCCGGCGCTATGACGACTCGGTAATCGAAGCCCTCGGGCTGACGGCGCGGCGTGGTTTGTTGCCCGAGATCGTCGATGGCACCGAGGTCACCCATGCGCTGTCGCCTGAAGCCGCGGCGGCCACGGGCCTGCTGGCAGGAACGCCGGTGTGCCTGGGGTTCGTCGACATCGTGTTGACGGCGTTGGGTGCCGGTATTCACACAGAGGGTGGGGTGGGCGCGACCTGCTCGATCATCGGATCGACGGGCATGCATATGCGTGCAGTCCAGAACACCGATGTGTATCTGAACGCCGAGGGCACGGGATACGTCATCGCGCTGCCCATACCCGGCATGTCGGCGCAAGTGCAGTCGAACATGGCTGCGACCCTGAACATCGACTGGATCTTGAATCTGGCCTGCGATCTGCTCGCGGAATTCGGCACGACGCTCTCGCACGTTGAGCGAGTGAAACGCATCGATGGCTGGCTGCAGTCCGGCCGCCCGGGCGCGCACCTTTACCACCCTTATATCTCCGATGCCGGCGAGCGCGGCCCGTTCGTTAATGCGAACGCACGCGCCAATTTCACCGGACTCACAAGCGAAAGCCGATTCCCGGATTTGTTGCTTGCGGTGGTCGAGGGGCTCGGGATGGCCGCGCGCGATTGCTATGCGGCAATGGGCGGCGCGATGCCGGCAGAACTGCGCCTGACCGGCGGTGCGACCCGATCGCGTGCATTGCGTGCGGTGCTCGGCGCGGTGGTGGGCGCTCCGGTGCGAACGTCCACGCGCGAAGAAGCGGGCGCGGCCGGTGCGGCCATGATGGCGGCGGTCGCGCTGGGTGCTTATCCCGACATGCAGGCGTGCATCGCTGAGTGGGTCACGCCCCTATTGGGACCGGTCGAGACTCCCGATCCGGATCGGGTGCAGACCTACTCGCAGGCGTTTCCTGTCTACCGGGACGCGCGACGCGCGTTGGAACCCGTGTGGGACGAAATGGCACAGCAGGCACGGCAGGCGAAAGGCAGCGGTCACCCCGGCGCCATGCCTGCCGCCACGAAAGTCGAACGGAGGGCGGTGAGATGAATGACAGCCAGATGGTCGACCTGTTCGTCATTGGCGGCGGCATCAACGGCGCGGGCATTGCGCGCGATGCCTCGGGACGCGGGCTGTCGGTGATCCTGTGCGAGAAGGACGATCTAGCGCAGGGGACCTCGTCGCGTTCGGGCAAGCTGGTGCATGGCGGCCTGCGCTATCTTGAGTACTACGAATTTCGGCTCGTGCGTGAGGCGTTGATTGAGCGCGAAGTGCTGCTCAACGCCGCACCGCACATCATCTGGCCGATGCGTTTTGTGCTTCCGCACAGCCCCGACGACCGGCCGGCGTGGCTGGTCAGGTTAGGGTTGTTTTTATACGATCACCTCGGCGGGCGCAAGAAACTGCCGGGAACGCGGACTCTGGATCTGCTGCGCAGCCCGGAAGGTGCGCCGATCAAGGACCAGTACCGCAGGGGCTTCGAATATTCTGACTGTTGGGTCGATGACGCGCGCCTCGTCGTGCTCAACGCCCTCGACGCGGCGCAGCGCGGCACACAGGTGCTCACCCGCACAGTGTGTACCTCGGCGCGGCGCGAAGGCGGCGCATGGCGTATCGAGTTGCGCAACACGCGCAACGGTACAACACGCGTGGTGACCGCCCGGGCGCTGGTCAATGCTGCCGGGCCTTGGGTAGCCGACGTCATCGAGCGCGTGGCGGGCGGCCATTCGGCGCGCAAGGTGCGGCTGGTCAAGGGCAGTCATATTGTCACCCCCAAGTTCTGGGATGGTCCGCACTCCTACCTGGTGCAGAACCATGACAAGCGGGTGATTTTTATCAATCCCTATGAAGGGGACAAGGCGCTCATTGGCACCACGGATATCCCCTGGGACGGTGCGCCCGAAAACGTGGCGATTGACGAAACGGAAGTCGAATACCTCCTGAGCGCGGTGAACCGCTACTTCAAGCAGCCGCTGCGGCGCCAGGATGTGGTGCAGACGTTCTCGGGTGTTCGCCCGTTATACGACGACGGCAAAGGCAATCCTTCAGCGGTGACGCGCGACTATGTGTTCGACCTCGACACCAGTGGCGGTGCGCCTTTGCTCAACGTATTCGGCGGCAAGATCACGACCTTCCGCAAGCTCTCCGAACATGCGATGCAACACCTGCGGCCGACCTTTCCTGACATGGGAAAAGACTGGACGGCCACGGCAACGCTGCCCGGTGGGGAGATCGAGAACGCCGACGTGCCGCAATTCATTGCGCGTTTGCAGCGCGAGTACGAGTGGTTGCCGCGGGACTTGCTGCTCCACTACGCGCGGACCTACGGTGCGCGCACGGCGCAGGTAATCGGCTCCGCTCATTCAGTTGCCGATCTCGGTCGACAGTTTGGACCGAATTTCTACGAGGCCGAAGTGCGTTACCTCATCGCACAGGAGTGGGCGGAGACAGTGCCGGACATCCTGACGCGGCGCACCAAGCATGGACTGCACATGAGCGCCGAGCAAACGGCTGCGTTCGGTGCCTGGTTCGACGGCCTCGACAGAAAATCCGCCTGAATCGGATCACGATCGATACCTATAAAACACGAGACGAAAATGGCTTTTACGCTCGCACTCAACACGAATCCACTGGTGAATCGCTTCGCCGAGCCGGATGATCTTATCGACGCTATCGCGCACAAGATGAAAATCCGCGACGTGCAGCTCACGCACGAGTTCATCAACCCGTCGTGGCCTGCTGCAGTCACGCGGCGTCTTACGCGTCAGATGCGCGCGGCGATGGCGCGAACCGGGGTGCGGATCACGTCGGGCATGACTGGCCCCTACGGGCGGCTCAATCATTTCGGCCATCCGGATGCCGACGTGCGCCGCTACTACGTCGACTGGTTCAAGACCTTCGCCGACATCACGGCTGATCTGGGTGGCAATTCGATCGGCACCCAGTTCGCCATCTTTACCTATCAGGACTTCGACGATACCGGCCGGCGCGAAACGTTGATCCAGACCGCGATCGATTGCTGGGCCGAGGTCGCTGAACATGCGAAGAGCGCTGGCTTGCAGTACGTGTTCTGGGAACCCATGTCGGTCGGGCGCGAGTTCGGCGAGACGATCTCCGGGTGCATGGCGCTGCAAAAACGGCTGAGCGCGGCGAACATGGCGGTGCCGATGTGGATGATGGCGGACATCGATCACGGCGACGTTACCAGTGCCAACCCCGACGACTTCGACCCCTATGCGTGGGCGCGCGCAGTGCCGCGTGTCTCACCCATCATCCATATCAAGCAGTCGCTGATGGACAAGGGGGGACACCATCCGTTCACTGCCGAGTTCAACGCGCGCGGCCGTATCCAGCCCGCCCCGCTGATCGAAGCGATTAAAGAAGGCGGTGGAAAGGATAACGAAATATGCCTGGAGTTGTCGTTCAAGGAACGCGAACCCAAGGATCGACAGGTAGTCGAGCAGATCGCCGAATCGGTGGCGTTCTGGGCTCCGCATTTCGATACCGGTGTGTCTGACCTGAACATCTGAAGGAGCAAAGACTGCGATGAACGGCGCGATGACACAGAAACTGATCAACGACGGCAATGCCGCCGTCGACGAGATGCTGGACGGCGTGATCGCCGCACATGGCGACTTGCTGCAGCGGCACGAGCGTGCGCCGCGTGCGATCGTCGCGCGCCACGGACCGCGCGCGGGAAAGGTGGCGCTGGTAATCGGCGGCGGGTCGGGGCACGAGCCTACTTTTCTGGGCTTTGTCGGCAAAGGGTTGGCCGATGCTGCGGCGGTCGGCAATGTCTTCGCCTCGCCCCCGCCGCAACCGGCGGTCGATGCGGCGCTGGCCACGTACGGCGGCGCGGGCGTGCTGTTTATGTACGGCAACTATGCCGGCGACGTGATGAATTTCGACATGGCCACCGAGTTGCTGGAGCTTGAGGGCGTCGAGGCGCGGACAGTGCTGACCACCGACGACATCGCTTCCGCGCCGCGCGACCAGCGCGAACAACGGCGCGGCGTGGCAGGCAATGTGTTCATTTTTAAAGCTGCCGGCGCAGCGGCGGATCTGATGATGTCGCTGGACGAAGTGGAGCGGGTAGCGCGTCATGCCAACGCCCGAACCTACACGTTGGGCGTGGCGCTTGCGCCCTGTTCGCTGCCGCAGACGCGGCGCGCGAATTTCGACATCGCCCCGGGCGAGATGGAAATCGGCATGGGAATCCACGGTGAGCCGGGGATGCGTCGCGAGGCGCTACGACCGGCCGATGCAGTCGTCGACGAGATCATGGACGCCATCCTCGCTGAGATGGGTGCGGCGAAGGGAGATCGCGTGGCAGTGCTGGTGAACTCGCTTGGCGCAACGCCGTTGATGGAGCTGTACATCATGAATCGCCGCGTTGCGCAGCGGCTGGCCGAGGCGGGGTTGATCGTGCATCGCACCCTGGTTGGGCCGCTGTGTACGTCGCTCGAAATGGCCGGTGCCTCGATCACCCTGATGCATCTCGACGACGAATTGCAGCGCTTGCTGGACCACCCGTGCCAGTGCGCGATGTATCAACAGGGGGCCGTCGATGCTGACGACTGCTGACATTGCGCGCTTGTTCCGCCAACTCGCCGAAACAATCGGCGCAGCGCGAGATGAGCTGTGCCGGCTTGACGGTGTGATCGGTGACGCCGACCACGGTATTGCGATGGCGGACGGCTTTGCCGCGGCATCCCGTGCGATTGATGCGCTGTCAGCGGAGGCTTTGCTCGCCGATCAACTCAACGCCGCGGCAAAGGGTTTCCTCAACGCGGTCGGCGCCTCGTCGGGGCCGCTTTACGCCACCGCGCTCATGCGCGCGGCCAAGGTTGCGGGGCCGCGTTCGGACATGCCGTGGACCGAGGCGCCAATGCTGATCGTCGCCATTGCCGAAGGTATCCGCTCGCGTGGCAAGGCGGAGCAGGGCGAGAAAACCATGGTCGACGTCTGGACGCCCGCCGCAGCAGCAGCGGAACAAGGCATGGCGAGCGGGTTGCCGCTGCCCGAGATCATGGCGCGGATACGCGACGCCGCGACAGTAGGCGCCGAGTCCACCAAGTCGATGGTCGCGACCAAGGGACGATCGGCACGTCTTGGTGCCCGCAGTCTCGGACATATCGATCCGGGCGCGGCGTCCGCGACGATGGTGCTCAACGTGATCGCTGAAGACTGGGGGCAACGTGACACAGCATGAGATGACACGCGTCAAGCGCGATAGGGACAGTAAGCCCTTAAGCGCGGTGGATGCAGTGAAGCAGCCAATGAAGGCGGGAGGATGCAGCATCCCCGCGTTGGATTTACGTCGTGCAGCAGGTCAGGAGGCGTTCAAATGAGCACAGTTGTCCCAACGATAAATCGTCGCGCGAAACGCGGCTCTCGCGCAGCCATCGCCGCCGTGCTAGTGGTGATTCTGATCGTGGCGATGGCCTTGAGCACCAAGGTCGTGAAGATCGGATCGGCCAGCGATGCGCAAGTCAAGGTTTTCGATCCCGCTGTCTATGGCGAAGCGCAATTTCCGAAAACACAGGCGGCGATCGAGGGCAAGGCAGTCAGCGCCGACACGCTGGCTGCGGCCATTGCCAAGGATCAGGACGCGGCCGGCAAGCAATATGGCGTAGCAGGCGGCGGCATTGGCCCCGAAATTTCGGTCAAGTTCGACGGCGTTGCAGGTAGTGAAGATGCCGGGATCTATACCGTGAAGGTGCCCAACGTACCTGACTCGGTGGTCATCCGCGTGCAGACCGGCCCGGCAATCAACGGCACCGATTTGCGCGATGCCACTGGCACGATCAGCTTCGAGCAATTCACCAACCAGATCGACTATCAGAATGCCGGCTACGCAATCAACACGGCGATGAAAAAAGCCGTCTTGGCCAAGGTCGATACGGCGAAGCTGACCGGCAAGACCATATCGGTTGTCGGCGTATTCCAGTTGATCAATCCGAACGGCTGGCTGGTGACGCCGGTAAAGCTGGACGTAAAATGAGTACCCCGAACCAAACCAACAAAACGCAATCCGCGGCCGGCGAAGTGCTGCTGTCGGCGCGTGACATCGTCAAGTCGTATGGCGGCGTGCATGCGTTGAAGGGCGTGAACTTCGACATCCATCGCGGCAAGGTCACCACGTTGTTCGGCGAGAACGGCGCAGGTAAGTCGACCTTGATGAAGATCCTCGCCGGAGTGGAGACGCCGACATCGGGGCGTATCGAACTCGATGGTCAGCGCGTCGCCTTTGCGTCGTCAAACGATGCGCGCGATCACGGTATCTCGATCATCCACCAGGAGTTGAGTCTCGCGCCGAACCTCAGCGTTCGCGACAACATCTTCATGGGCCGGGAACTGCGCAGCGCGACGGGCGTCAACTTCGCCGAGGAAGCCCGGCAGGCACGGGCGCTGATGGCTGATCTCGAAGAGGAAATCGACCCGTTGACACGGGTCCAGGACTTGCGCCTGGGCCAGCAGCAGGTCGTTGAGATTGCTCGCGCGCTCTCCGTTCAATCGCGCATCCTCATCATGGATGAGCCGACTTCGGCGCTGAGCGCGTCCGAGGTCGAGGTGCTGTTCAAGGTGATCCGCGACCTGACCAGCCGCGGCGTGTCGATTGTCTATATCTCGCATCATCTTGAAGAGGCGCTGCAGATTACCGACTACGCCGTGGTGCTGCGCGACGGCAGGATGACCGCAACGGCGGAAGCCAAGGATATCGACCTCGCGTGGATCGTGCGCAACATGGTGGGAGAGAACTTCGACCTCGGCTCGCCGCCGACAGGCTACGCGTTCGGCGACATTGCACTCGCTATTGACGATGTCAGTGTTTCCGACGACGCCGGATCCGGCATTTCCGTGGTCGATCATCTGTCGCTTGACGTGCGCGCAGGCGAGATCGTGTGCATCTACGGCCTGATGGGGGCGGGGCGCACGGAGTTGCTTGAGGCTGTCGCCGGTCGCTCGCCGGTGACCGGCGGCAAGGTCCTTCTCGAAGGCGAGGACATTGCCTCACTGAGCATTGCCGGGCGTATTGCGCGCGGCCTCGTGCTGGTGCCGGAAGATCGTCAGCGCGATGGCCTGGTACCGACCATGAATGTTGGCACCAACCTGTCGCTCGCGAGCATCGGCACCTTCGTCAGAGGATTGCTGCTGTCCTTCTCCCGCGAGCGTGAGCTCATCGATCAGTCGATCCGGAACGTTCACGTCAAGACGGCGGGTCCGGGCGCACCTATTGGCTCCTTGTCGGGCGGCAACCAGCAAAAGGTCGTGATCGGCAAGATGCTCGCCACGCGACCCAAAGTCATCCTGCTTGACGAGCCTAGCCGCGGCATTGACATCGGTGCGAAAGCCGAGGTTTTCCGCCTGCTCAGCGAGAGCGCCGCAAAGGGCTTGGCCGTCGTGTTTTCGACGTCTGAAGTGGGCGAATGCCTGAGCATCGCGCATCGGATTGTCGTCATGCGCCGGGGCAAGATATCTGCAGAATTCGGCACCGATGCCACCAAAGACCAGATCATGGCCGCCTCCGGCGAAGCCGTGGTGATCTGATCATAGAAATGCTTGGAGACTTGAACATGAACGACTCCGCCAAACCTTCCACGTCAACCCGCGTCAGCCGGTTCGGCGATGGTTTCGACCTCGGCAAGATGCTGCTCGAAGGACGTGCATTCTTTGCGCTGATCGTGATCATCATCGTATTTTCGTTTCTCTCGCCGTATTACTTCGCAGTCGAAAACTTCCTGACGATGGCTTCGCACGTAGCTATCTACGGCATCCTTGCGATCGGGATGCTGCTGGTGATCATCAACGGCGGCATCGACCTGTCGGTGGGATCCACGCTCGGCCTGTCCGGTGTGGTCGCGGGGTTCTTCCTGCAGGGTGTGACGCTGAACCTGTTTGGCGTCGTGCTATATCCGGCGGTCTGGGTCGTGGTGGTGCTGTGCTGTCTGCTTGGCGCCTTTATCGGCCTGGTCAACGGCGTGCTGATCGCGCGGTTCAAGGTGCCTGCGTTCGTCGCCACGCTCGGGGTGATGTATGTGGTGCGCGGACTTGCTCTGCTCATGACCAACGGCCTGACCTACAACAACCTGGGCGGCCACGCGGATCTGGGCAACGTCGGCTTCAACGGGCTCGGCTTTGATCGCCTGTTTAATGTTCCCGTCGGCGTGCTGATCCTCGCGGTCATCGGGATCCTGGGCAGCATCATGCTCACCCGCACGGCCTTCGGCCGCTGGCTTTATGGTTCCGGCGGCAACGAGCGCGCGGCCCAACTTTCAGGCGTACCGGTGAAAAGAGTGCAAATCAGCGTGTACATGCTCTCGGGTGTCTGTGCTGCCATCGCCGGGTTGATCCTGTCCTCGCAGCTCACGTCCGCCGGTCCGACGGCCGGCACGACCTATGAACTGACGGCCATCGCCGCGGTGGTTATTGGCGGTGCGTCGCTGATGGGCGGCACCGGCAACATCCGCGGGACCCTGCTCGGGGCCTTCGTGATCGGTTTCCTGTCCGACGGTCTGGTGATTATCGGTATCTCTTCGTATTGGCAAACGGTGTTCACCGGCGCGGTCATCGTGCTCGCGGTGTTGCTCAACGCCATTCAATATCGCCGTCGCGTCAAGCGCCCTGCGCCGACTTCCGGCCAACCCACTTCTCCACAAGGCGGCAAGGTTTAAGCCGCGCCGCCGGCCCTTGAGAAGAATGTCTTACTTGTGCTTATTCGTCTTACCCCAACGCCATCGCTAATCAAAAAAGGAGACTTACCATGACAACCAAAAGAAGAACTTTGATACTCGCCGCCGTTGCCATCGCCGCGCCGCTGTTCGCAAGCCAAGCTCATGCGGCCGGGGGGCTCGTCACCATCATCGTCAACGATCCCTCGAACCCCTACTGGCTCACAGAAGGCAACGTAGCGGCCGCCGAGGCGAAAAGGCTCGGATACACCGCGAACGTCGCGGCTTCGAAAGGTGACACCAACGCCGAAAGCCAGTTGATCGATACCGCCATCACCAACAAATCGGTCGCGATCATTCTCGATCCCGCGAACGCCAGCGGGTCCGTCGGTGCGGTGAAAAAGGCGGTTGCCGCCAACATTCCGGTTTTCCTCGTCAATGCCGAGATCAACCAGGAGGGCTTGGCCAAGGCGCAACTCGTGTCCAACAACGCACAGGGTGCGGCGCTGGGCGCGCAGCAATGGGTGAAGGACGTCGGATCGAAGGGCAACTATGTCGAACTGCTCGGCTCGCCGTCCGACAACAACGCCGCGACGCGTTCGAACGGCTATACGTCAGTGCTTAGCCAGTATCCGGATCTGAAGAAGGTCGGATCGCAAGTGGCCGACTGGGATCGCACCAAGGGTTTCAACGCGATGCAGAGCCTGTTGCAAGCGCACCCGGACATCATTGGCGTGATCAGCGGCAACGACGAAATGGCGCTTGGCGGGATTGCCGCGCTCAAGCAGGCCGGCAAACTCTCGAGCATCAAGGTGGGTGGTTTTGACGGTTCACCGACCGCGGTTGCCGCAGTCAAGGCCGGCGAGTTGCAATACACGGTGCTACAGCCGGTTGCCACGTTTTCTGTCAAGGCGGTGCAGGAGGCTGATCAGTTCCTGAAGACCGGCAAGACGGGTGCCAAGACTGAAAAGCAACTCTTCGATTGCGTCCTGATCACCAAGGCCAACGTGGATAAGTACACCTCCGCATTTACCCTTTCGAAGTAATGCCAAGGCTGCAAACCCGCAGGGCGCCGAAGGGCACCTGCGGTTTCACCCGGCGCGGTGCGCAGCAGCGCCGGTAAGTGCATCTGATTGACGACATCATCATGACCCATTCCCCTTTCTGGATCGGTACCAGCTGGAAAATGAACAAGACCCTGGCGGAGGCGCGCGCGTTTGCCGAAGGTCTGCTCACCAGCACTGCCGACCCGCGGATGCAGCGCTTCGTAATTCCGCCTTTCACTGCGATTCGCGAGGTCAAGGCAATCCTGACGGATACCACGGTGAAGGTCGGCGCGCAGAATATGCACTGGGCCGATCATGGCGCCTGGACCGGTGAAATCTCACCGTCGATGCTGGTCGATTGCGCGATGGATCTAGTCGAACTCGGCCACTCCGAGCGGCGTGAACATTTTGGCGAGATCGATGAAACAGTGGGGCTGAAGGTCGAGGCAGCTGTGCGTCACGGGCTGACGCCGCTGATCTGCATTGGCGAGACGCTCGCCGATCGCGAAGGTGGGCGAGCCGCCGAAGTCCTGGCTGCCGAAGTACGTGGCGCATTGGGCCGATTGAAGCCGGAACAACACGCGGCCCCGATCCTGCTTGCGTACGAGCCGGTTTGGGCCATTGGCGAGCGCGGCATACCGGCCAGCGCGGACTATGCCGATGCTCGTCAGGCGGAGATCATCGCGGTGGCGCAGGACATTCTTGGCCGCCGCGTGCCGTGCCTTTATGGCGGCTCCGTCAACCCGGACAACTGCGCTGAACTTGCCGCTTGTGCACATATTGACGGATTGTTCATTGGGCGGTCTGCCTGGAACGTAGATGGGTATCTGGACATTCTGGAGCGCGTCAGGGCGGTGCTCTGACCTGTTCGCATGCGTGGTATTTCAACCTGAATGATGGAGATCATCGTGAAACTTGCAATTGCTGGAGATAGCGCGGGGGCTGGGCTGGCCCATGTGCTGGCTGAACATCTCAAGGATCGCTTTGAGGTTTTTGAGGTATCGAGCAACGAAGCAGATCCACAGGAGTTCTATGCAAACCTGTCGGACCGTGTGGCATCGAGCCTGCTACGTGGCGAGTATGACCGTGCGATTTTGGTCTGTGGTACCGGGATTGGTGTCAGTATCTCGGCGAATAAGGTGCCCGGAATCCGCGCTGCATTGTGTCACGATACCTATTCGGCGGAACGTGCGGCGCTGTCGAATAATGCGCAGATCATCACGATGGGGTCGCGGGTGATTGGGGCGGAAGTCGCTAAAACCATTGCCGATGCTTTTCTGGCGCAGAGCTTCGACGAGAATGGACGCAGCGCAGGGAATGTGGCGGCGATTGATGAGGTTGATGCTAAGTACCACGGTTGAGGGGGATGGGACGTGGTGGGAGTGGGTTCCAGGGTTAGCGGTCGGGGTCTATGCCGGGTTGCTGCTTTCAGCGTTAGTGGTCTGCGAGAGTCGGATTTTCTCTTTATCACTTTTAGCCACTGTGCGTGGCGGCACGTCATTTCTTTGTCCAAAGCGACAAAGAAACG
>NZ_LMUF01000048.1:86442-130041 GCF_009766085.1 Burkholderia sp. S171
CAGCTTCTGGGTAATGCGATCAAGCATCATGGCGAGCAGCACGATGGCGATACCGCCTATGGCCGCCTGACCGACATCGAGACGTCCGAGCCCTTGAAGGACCACAAGGCCGAGACCTTCCGCACCGATCATCGCGATCACGACGGACATCACCATGGCGGTGAGCACGGTCTGGTTCAGACCGCCGAGGATCGTCGGGATGGCCAGCGGCAACTGAACCTCCCAAAGAAGCTGGCGCTTGTCCGCTCCGAAAGCGAGACCCGCTTCGACAATCTCATGGTCGACCATGCGAATCCCGAGGTGGGTGAAGCGTATAAGCGGCGGCATGGCCGTGATGACGACTGCGACTTCGCCCGGTACCGTACCCACGCCGAAAAGCATTACTACCGGCACGAGATACACAAACGTCGGCGTAGTCTGCATGATGTCCAGCACTGGCCGCACGATCCGCCAGACGCGGTCACTGCGCGCACACCCAATGCCAATCGGAATGCCGATCACCGCGCAGAACACGATTGCGGTTGCGATCAGCGAGAGCGTTGTGATGGCTTGATCCCAGACGCCAAGCATCGCGATAACAATTAGCCCCACTAACGTAAATGCAGCGACCCCAAGGCTCGCCAATCGCCACGCGAGCAGGAACATCAAGATCAGCATGACCGGGAACGGGATAGCGTGGAGCACGCTGTCGTTGAAGTTCAACAACCGCTCAACGGGCCATTTGATGAGCAGGAAGAACGGCCGCAAGTTGAGCGCGATCCATTGCACACCGTGCTGGATCCAATCGCCGACCGGCAGGCCTGCGAGATCATCGGCTTTAAGCAACATGGCGTACTCCTGCGGCGCTCGGAGCGCCAATGCCGGCCAGAATCTGCCCGGCTTCCAGACGGCCTATCAGCCGGCCGGTGTCGTCTGTGACGCCGATTGCGCCGCCGCTGCGATAACTGCCGGCGACATCGACGAGCTTGGTATGGGCCGGCACGCACGTAAAGCGCGTGTCGGGCCGGGGCATCGAGCCGCCGCGCGCGAGTTCGATCTCGGACGCTGTCACGGTGCCGAGGATGCGCTCGTCGGCGTCGAGCATGAAACCCGGTCCCGGTTCGCCGGACGCGTCACCCAGGACGATGCCGTCCGGGCCGCGCAGGATGGTCACGAGCGATGTCATGACCGAAGCTGCATCGAATAGTCTTCCGCGGTCGACTTCACGGGTGAACGCGGCAACGTAATCGCTACCCGGTTCAAGCACGATGGACTGCGGCGTGCCTTCGCGCACGAGCTTCCCCTCCGACATGATGGCGATACGCGAGCCCAGTTTGAGCGCCTCCTGGAAGTCATGCGTGATGAACAGGATGGTCTTGCTTAACGTGCGCTGCAGGCGCAGCAACTCGTCCTGCATCTCGGTGCGGATAAGCGGGTCCAGCGCGCTGAACGCTTCGTCCATGATGAGGATGTCGGCATCGGTGGCGAGCGCACGCGCCAGGCCCACGCGTTGACGCATCCCGCCGCTTAGTTCATGTGGCATATGGTATGCCCAGCGCGCGAGGCCGACGACGCTCAGCACTTCCTCGGCGCGCTTGCGCCGCTGCGGGGCCGACATGCCGCGCAGCTTCAATCCGAACTCAACGTTTTCAATCACACGCCGATTAGGCAGCAACGCGAAATGCTGGAAGACCATGGAAATGCGATTGCGCCGCACGTCGCGCAAACCGGCTTCATCGAGCGTGCAAATGTCCTGGTCATCGAGCAGGATCTTTCCGGCGCTCGGTTCGTTGAGACGATTGATACAACGTGCAAGCGTGGACTTGCCCGACCCCGACAGTCCCATGATCATGTACATCGAACCCGACGGCACGCTCAAGGAGACGTTGTCGAGCCCGACGACCTGACCCAGCGTCTCCTGCACTTCCGACTTGTTTTTGCCGGCGTGCAACATTCCCAGCGCTTTCTCCGGCTTGTCCGTGAACACCTTGTACAAGTGCTCGATCTTCAAGCGCTCGGTCATAGCCTCTTCTCCTCATGAGAGCCCGCGGGATGGGACAGATGCCGCAACGGTGAAAAGTCCGTCGGCACGAGAATCCTGTTTTCCGCCTGCTCGATGTTCTCTGACAGCTTGGGCAGGAAAGCCTGCCATCTTGAATCGTCCGCCAGTTGCTGACGGCGGCGCGCCCGGTCTTGAAGGTCCGCATAAGCCCACAAATGCGTCACCTGACTTAACGGGCCGATCTCGGAAGTGAAATAACCGATGAGACCGCCGAGGATGGGCTGCTGGATCGCCAGTCCCTCCTCCCGTACAAGTTGAAGATAACGGCCCATGCGGCCGTTCCTGATCCGATAGATCCGCTCTTCGACAATCATCGGCCCGTCTCCTCACGCATCTGCTCGCGCATCTCGCCATCTTCGCCCGCCAGAAAACGGCGCATCAGCGTCGCGACAAGATCCGGCGCTTCGATCAGGATCGAATGCCGCAAGCCGGGCAGGATCTCGAGTTGCGAGCCGGGGATGCACCGGTGCATGAAGTGCGCCATGCGCGGATTCGAGCCCTGATCTTCCTCTCCGGTCGCGATCAGAGTCGGCACGCTGATCTGATCGATGAAACCACCGAAGTCCGTCTGCGCCAACACGCGATAAGCCGACGCGTAGCAGTCGGGATCGTTCTCGGCGTTGCGCTGACGCAAGCGCGTGACCAGCTCGGGATTACGCTCCTGAAACGCCTCGGTGAGCCAGCGCGACAACGACGCGTCGTAGTGCGAACCCCGGTCACCGGATTGCAGCGCAGCAAGCCGCGCTGCGACCCGTTCACGTTCCTCGGGCGTACGGCCGGCGACAGTGGCGAGTAGCACGAGCTTTTTCAGGCGCGGCCCATGCGTGAGCGCCAGCCGCTGCGCAATCAGGCCACCGAGCGAGAAGCCGGCGAGGTCGAATTGCCCAAAGCCCACATGATCAGCAAGCGCCAGCACATCTCCCACGAAATCATCGATCTCGTATCGACCCTTGATCAGCGATGAACGTCCGTGACCTCGCAGATCCAGCGTCAGGATGCGGAAGGTATCGCCGAGCTTTGCTGCAACGTTTTCCCATGCTTCGAGACTCGAACCCACGCCGTGAATGCAGACCAGCGCCCGCGAACCCTCACCCTGAAGCCGATAATTCAGCACCACGCCACGGCCGGTGAACGTGAGGTCGCCGGCCGTTTGCGTCGTTGAAGTCCTGGCGGCGTCCATGGGTCAATACCCCGCCGCCGCGACGCTGGGCTCGCCCTGCGGATCGCCTGCATGGGAACCATCGCGGGCAGCAAAATGCGGCATCACTTCATCGATAAAGAGGCGCAGCGTCTTCACCTGCAGCTCGAACGGCAGATTGAACGAGAGGCCCAGGCAGTATTGATCGACACCCTGATCTTCATAAATCTGCAGCTTCCGGATCACTTCGTCGGGCGTGCCGAACATCAGGTTGTCGCGAATATTGGCGGGGTCGTAGTTGGCACGATTTGCGACCGTCTCGTAAGGCACGGGCTCGGGGAAACCGTCCGTGACGGTGCCAATATTCTGCATCAGGTTCTCGAAGGTACGGCCATAGTCCACGCTGTGGCGCACAGCGGTTTCCCAGTCATCAGGGCGATCGTATACGCAGGTGCGCCGCTGCATCATGAAGCGCGGGCGCGCACGCTCGGGATGGTCGGCCACCGCCTTGCGGAATTTCTCGCCCAGCACCGCGACTTCAGCAGGTGGCGCGGACAGCGGGGTAGACAAGATGTTCGCGCCGATACCCACAGCCCAGTCGAAACTGCCGGGGTCGCGCGTGGCAACCCAGATAGGCGGATGCGGCTGCTGCAACGGCTTGGGTACGGACGTCGCAAGGGGGAACTTCCAGTAGTGTCCGTCATGGGCATAGTCGCCTTCCCAGAGCTTCTGGACGGCCGGCACGAGCTCCTTCATATACCCTACGCCCTCCTGCTGAGGAATGCCGCCGGCCATGCGATCGAACTCGTACTGATACGCGCCGCGTGCAATCCCGAACTCGAGGCGCCCGCCGGTCAGGTGGTCGCACATGGCCGCTTCGCCTGCGAGCCGGATCGGCGACCAGTACGGCGCGACCAGCGTTGCCGTTCCGAGCCTGATGCGCTGCGTGTGCTGGGACAACCACGTCAGGATAGCGAACGGATTAGGCGAAACGGTGCATTCAATCGTGTGATGCTCGGCGGTCCAGAGCGTCTCGAACCCGCCTTCATCGGCTATGCGAGCCAGCACCAGCATATTGGACATGGCGGTCGACATTGAATCCGCCGGCGAAAAACGCTCCATGCTGATTGAGATGGCAAATTTCATAATGGGTCTCTGTATCTAGTTTTTGGCAAGGCGCGTGGCTTAGCGCAAACGAATGACGAACGGGTCCTGCATGGCGCCCGAGTAGTCGATCACGACGTTCTTCAGGCGCGAGAACTCACGCATCACTTCGAAGCCGCCGCGACGGCCGTAGCCGCTTCGCTTGGTGCCGCCGTTCGCGGACATATAGGCCGCCGAGCGATAGGTGTTGACCCAGACCGTGCCCGCCTCGATGTCGCGTGCAAAGCGCAACGCGCGGTCGATGTTCTGGGTCCAGATGCCTGCGGCCAAGCCGTATTCGGTATCGTTGGCGAGCGCGATGAGTTCTTCTTCCGTGTTGAACGGAACCACGCCCACGACCGGTCCAAAAATCTCCTCCTGCATGAAGCGCATATCGTTGCGAGCCTGCGTCATGACGGTCGGCTCGAAGTACCAGCCACGCGATAGGGCCGAGTCTTTTGGCTGGCCTCCGCCTACCGCAATCTTCGCGCCTTCGCTCACGCCGGAAGCTACATAACCCACTACTTTGTCGAGTTGACTGGCGAGGGCAAGCGGGCCGATATCGGTGTCGTCGGCCATGGGATGGCCGACCTTGACACGCTTAGTGCGCTCCACCAACGCCTCAACGAAACGCTCATAGACCGGTGCCTCGACGAAGCATCGCGAACCCGCCACACAGGTCTGCCCAGCCGCCGCGAAGATGCCCGACACAACACCGTTCACAGCCCTGTCCACATCGACATCCGAGAACACGACGTGCGGCGACTTGCCCCCCAGTTCCATCTGGCAAGGCACGAGATTTTCTGCCGCGTTGCCAGCGATCTTTCGACCGGTCACCGTGCTGCCGGTGAAGACAAATTTGGCGATGCCGGGATGGCGTGTGAGCGCATCGCCGGTGGTTATGCCGTCGCCGGTGACCACGTTGAACACGCCCGGAGGAAAGCCCGCCTCGATAGCCAGTTCAGCGAGCGCGAGCGTCGAAGCCGTCGCGTGTTCCGAGGGTTTTACAACTATCGTATTGCCTATCGCGAGACACGGCGCAAGCGTACCGGTGAGCATCATCAGCGGCGAATTCCACGGGATGATCATGCACACTACGCCGATCGGTTCACGCAAATTGAAGTTCAGCGTATCGAGCTTGTTGACCGGGATCGTGTCACCTTGAAGCTTGTCGGCCATCCCGGCGAAGTAGAGATACGAGTCAGGAATAGCCCGCATCTGGGCGCGCATTTCCTTGATGAGTTTGCCGTTGTCGCGGCATTCGATCAGCGCCAGTTCGTCCGCGTTCGCGAGGACCAGGTCGGCGAGACGGCGCACCAGTTTGCCGCGATCGGTTTGCGTGATCCGGCGCCATGCCGGGTTCTTCAACGCCGCTTGCGCCGACCGCACGGCAGCGTCCACATCCTCAACATTGGCCTGCGCAAACTGATACCAGGGCGCAGCCGTCGTGGGGTCATAACTCGATACGTACTGGCCGCTACGTGGAGGCGTGAACTCTCCATGGATGAATAGATTCTGTCTCGATCCTTGCAAACTTTCGACTGTCGTTTTCATCATGTCCTTTCCAGATTCAAGGTTGCGAATGCTGCATGTGCGGCTGTGCTGCGCTCACCATCGCGACACGGCCGCCATCGTGTGAATCCATGTAAATGCCGAACCGTCCGCCTGCGCTCTCGCTCACATAGCGCCGCAGCATTCCGCGTATTTCCGTCGTCGGAATGTCGTCATACGGAAGCTGGTCAAGCGGGAAGAAACGGAATTTCTCAGGGATCTCGCAGGCTGCACGCGGCAGCGCCAGCCGGGCGCGATAGATCAGGTAACCGGAATCGCTGCCGGCTGCATCGAAGACGGAATAGAGGAACGTGTCGTCGGGGAGTAGTTCAAGGTCGTCTCCTCCGGCAATAGGAAGCCGGCCATTGACGAGCCGGTGCGGTGCGCTCGGCAACGTCCAGCCGTTCTTGCCATCGCTTGCGAGGAGCAGCGACCCTTCCGCCTCGATGAGATAGCCGACAATCATGTTGTGCGATGAGAGCCAGCCCGGCGGCAACGGATTCTTGACCTGCGCGTAGCGGCCTCGGCAAAAGCCCAGCGGCGCTGAGGGACTGGTTCCAAAGGCCTGAACGCGGCCGATGAGAATCGTGTGGTCGCCTGCATCGACCCGGTCATGGACCGTGCAGTCGAACCACGTCAGGCATTCCGTTAGGACCGGTGCGCCTGTGTGGACGCCGTCGTGACTGACGGCGGCGAATTTATCGGCGGATTTGGAGGCGAACAGATTGGAGACGTCGGTCTGCGCTTCGTGCAGCAGATTGACCGCGAAGTGATCGGTATCCTGGAAGACGGGATAACTCGATGCACCCTTTCCTACGCATACGAGCAGAAGCGGCGGATCAAGCGAGACCGACGTGAACGAGTTTGCCGTCATGCCGCGCGGGCGGCCTTCGGCGTCGCGAGTGGTGATGATCGTCACCCCTGTCACGAAGGTGCCGAACGCTCGGCGCAAGGCAACCGGATCAACGGCGACAGGTTTATCTGAAACTTCGGCTTGCATGTACTTCACCTCGAACGTCGTTACGTTGAGGTCTAAGTTAAGCCATGCAAAAAGCGATTTCTTCCGCTGGACCGAAGGATATCCGAGCCTAATTAACCTCTCATTCGAGGTATCGGCTTCGAGGGTTTCGTGGACGGTATGCTGCTCTCGACCAAGCTATGCAGTTGCAACGCAAGCTCGATCGCGAAACGCTGCTCCGGCGTCTCGACCTGAATGCCAAACAGGTCCGAGATCCGCGACAGACGGTATCTCAAGGTCGTCACGTGAAGCTCCATCGCATCGGCGCAATGCTGACTGCGGCAGCCTGAGCGAACATAGGCAGCGAGCGTTTCGAGGTAAGCCGACTTGTGTTTTTTGTCGTGCTCCACGACCCGTCCTATGGCGCCGTCGATGAAGCTGCGGACATCGGCCGAATCGGCGGCGCCGATCAGCATGGGCAACGGCCCGAAGTCGGGGACGGTCATTGCGCCCCGTCTGCCGAACGTGCGGGCAACCCGGATCATGCGCCAGCAGCGCTCCCATTCCTTCGCGATCGATTCGAGCCCTTCACACGTATCGCCAACCACGACGATAGGTTCACTGCCGAACGAACGGAACAAGGTCTCGGAGACGCGCTGCGCCAATCGCGCGACCCGGTCCAGTTCAACGCCCTCTTCCTGCGGCACGAGACACACCAGCGCCCCGCCAACCGTCACGATGTGCACCGCAACATGGAGCTGCGCGGCAAGCTGCGCGACCGCGCGATGGCCATCGACAGAAAGATCGGCGGACGCATTCGTCCGATCCGGAAAATCGGTCACGATCATGCGCATGGGTGCTACGAGCGACAGCCCGAGGCGGCGCGCGCGGCGCAGCATATCCTGCTCGTCGCGCCAGCGTCGCTCGACAATTTCGAAGAACAGTTCGGTCAGCGTTCGCGTCTCGAAGCGAAAACGGATGACGCTGCGCATCAACTGCACGCTCAGCGCAAACTTCGCACTTTCGATAAGGAGTTTCTGAAGATCATTCGCGTCGGACTTGTCGAAGGTCAGCAATGCGCCGACTGCTTCGTCGTCGACCATGAGCGATTCAATGCGGGCATCGAGCGAGAGCTTGTCGCCAAGGTGAAGCGTGATCGCCTCGGCTCGGCGGGTGGTGACAGCGTCCCGAACCTCGCCAAGGATCTGGCGTCCTGTAGGGCCCTCGAGCATGAGCCGCCACGCGTCGTTGTCATGGACGCCGGGCACCGGTGACGCGGAAGCAAGCAAGCTGCTCGCGAAGAAATCGACAACGAGCACAGGCGCCTTGAGAAGATCGCCAAGCATCGCGGTGAGCGTTTCTGTGGAACCGCCCGCCAGCACTTCCTGCAACAGCGAACCCTGAGCGCCGAGCACGTGGCGCAATTGCTCCGCCGCCGCAAGCTGCGCGCGATGACGATGCGCACGTTCAATCGCAATCGCCCCCAGGTGCACGATGATCGCCATGAACGCGAGGTCATCCGCAGATACATCGACCACTTTGCGCGACGTAACGGCCAACACCATGGGCCGCCCTTCACCATCGACACTCGCCATGGGATAGATCAGCACGGTGCAATAGCCACGCTCATTTGCTTCAAGCCGATACCCGGGAAATTCAACGGACTCACGTGCGTCGCGGATGTACACAGGCTCAAAGCGCTGCAGTGCAATAAGCGCGGGACTGGTCGCCAGTTCCCACCTATCTCCCAGTGGGCGGCGCAGCATGGCGTTGGACTCATAGCGCGCGGTGACCAGCGCGAAACCATGCGCCAGGTCCACGGTCATGATCGAGCCGAGGTCCCAGGAGCCGTGCCTGCATGCCGCCTGGATAAGGTCCCGCAGCAACGTATCAAGGTCGCCGTCCGAGTTGATTTGGCTCGCGACATCACGCAGCGACATGATTCGCGATAGTTGATCTGGCATGTCAAGGCTTCCAAAAGTCTTATTTCAATATACGACATACCGTAGCAAAAAATAAAAGATTCATCCCCCGAAGACGCGGAGGACGCACCCGATTCACATCGTTAGCATTCGTATAGGACGGACCAATAGCCAACCGCTAACCAATCGCTAACCAATGGAGTGCGCAAATGGAAACTGGGATTCGCAAGATCTCGACGTTTATTGAAGAGACTGTTATCGAAGGTGGCCGCAAGGCAGAGCGGCCCATCACGACGGTGATCGTTGCAGCAATCGTTCGCAACCCGTGGGCAGGTCAGGGCTTCGTGGAAGACCTCCGGCCGGAGATCCTGCGTCTAGCCCCTGTGCTGGGCGCTGAGATGACACGGCGGCTTGTGGCCGTCATGCCCGCCGATCGCGTCGAGGCGTATGGCAAGGCGGCGACTGTTGGAGTCAACGGGGAGATCGAGCACGGCTCGGCACTGATCCACACGCTTCGCTTTGGCAACATGTTCCGCGAGGCGGTCAACGGCACCGCATTCCTCAGCTTCACGAACACACGCTCCGCTCCCGGTGCGCTCCTGTCTGTCCCCATGATCCATAAGTCGGAAACCGGCAAGCGGTCGCACTTCATCACGGCAACGTTCCAGGTCGCGGATGCTCCCGGCCCCGACGAAATCCTGATCGCGATCGGAGCGGCAGACGGCGGGCGCGCTCATCCGCGCATTGCCGACCGCTTTCAGGACATGGCGGAGATGGAAGCCGAAAAAGCGGGCGCTTAAAGCAGGACGTGCCGGCGATCATGGCCCGGGTCGGCACTGTGGAGAGGCTTGATCCGGATTCGCACTTCACCTCCATGCCGTTGGAGTTTTCATGTCAGACCCGATCGCTCTGATCAGCAACATACGCTCCGATTACGAAGCAAGTTATCTGTCAGCGCTTGCTTCGGCGATGCCTGCTGAAAGGGTCGTCCCGTTTCGCGAAATAAGCGAAGAGCAGCGCGCAAGTGTCCAGGTCGCGATAGTCGCAAACCCTGATCCCGCCGATATCGCTGCGTTGCCTCGTCTTGTCTGGGTGCAAAGCCTATGGGCAGGCGTGGAGCAGCTCGTTACCAGGCTACCTGCGGACGGGCCGCCGATCGTGCGCATGCTCGACCCCGAAATGTCCAGGACCATGGCGGAAGCGGTGCTTGCATGGACGTACTATTTGCAGCGCGACATGCCGGCCTACTTACGCCAGCAGAGGCAAGCGCTCTGGCGCCAGCATGCCTATCGCAAGCCTTCCTCTCTGACGGTCGGAATACTCGGACTCGGTTCGCTCGGCACGGCGGCAGCCGCTCGCCTTGGAGAAGCTGGATTCAAGCTCGCCGGATGGAGCCGGTCGGCAAAACAGCTCCCCGGCGTCCAGACGTTTTCAAAGGACGACGGGCTCGTCGCCCTGCTGCGCGTCAGCGATATCGTCGTCTGTCTCGTGCCGCTGACAACCGAAACGCGAGGCTTGCTGCATGCCGGCCTGCTTGCCGTGATGAAACCGGGAGCGAGCCTTATCAATTTCGCTCGGGGACCCGTCGTCGTGACAGACGATCTGCTCGCTGCGCTCGACAGCGGGCATCTGTCACACGCGGTTCTCGATGTCTTCGATGAAGAACCGTTGGCTCCTGATTCGCGCCTGTGGCAACATCCGCAAGTGAGCGTGCTTCCCCATATCTCCGCACCCACCGACTTCGAGACCACAGCGGCTGTTATCGCGGCAAACATAGGTGCTTACCGGGCAAACGGCGCTTTGCCTGACAGCGTGGATCTCGTGCTCGGTTACTAACGTTGTTCGTTGTTCGTGAAGGAGCAGTCATGCGTGTTTTACCCGTTGCGCCAGCCGTGCCGTTTAGTGGTCACACGCGCGGCCACGATCGCGTGCTCCCGAGCGCACTGTCGACCCGGGCCTCGACGCCCCAGGCTAGTGACGTGATCAAGCGCAATACCCCGGTGGCCGCCTGACAGTGATCAAGCTCGACCGCTACGACATCGCCATCCTGCGCGTTCTCGCGCGCGATGGCCGTATCACGAAATCAAAGCTTGCCGAAGAGGTGAACCTCTCGATCTCACCCACCTGGGAGCGCGTGCGCAAGCTCGAGGAGAGCGGCGTCATCAAGGGTTATCGTGCGGAACTCGACTGGGTGGGGACCCTCAACGCGAGCCGGATCGTGGTGGAAGTCACGCTCGCACGGCATACGGAGCGAGACATGCGGCGCTTCGAGGAGGCCATGCAGGCCGCGCCGGAAGTGGTGCAGTGCTATGCAACAGGCGGAGGCGTGGATTACGTGCTGCATGTAGTGTCGCGCGATATCTACCACTACCAGCGCTTCATCGACACCTTGCTGATAGATGAAATCGGCATTGAACGGTACTTTACTTATATCGTTACGAAGATCGTGAAGAGCATGCCTGACAGCGTGCCAGAGTGGGAGTGAAGCACGCTTGTGGATGGGGCGCATCCCGATCCTTACTGCGCCGATGATGTCCCCTACCCTCGCAAGACACCACCGAATGCTCGCTCCCAGACACGCAATAGAGCGCCTTCCAGCATGACCTCCAGCTCACCCCAGCCAACGATGCGCAGCGTTGGGGCCACCGCTACCACCGCCTCACTTGCGCTCCCGCCGCATCTTCAAGCTACTGCCCGCGACGAAGCCCCCGTGCCAACACCCTACGTTGATCAATAGGCCATCTTGCCGCCACCGTCCTTCCTTTCGATGGAAGACGCATTTTTTAGCGTCAAGTAACTTATATCCCATCTGCACGACGGCGAACCCGGTCACCACATCGATAAGTCGCCGCAGCGGTAGTACACCAAACCTTAATATCACACAGGGAGATGACCTTCATGAATGCAATGATGCGAGCGGCAACGGTCGCGGCATGCGTAGCACTGGCAACGCCCGCAATGGCCGCGTCCCCGCAGGCAATGCCAGGCGCGGGCAAGACCATTCACTATGCGCAGACCGACAGCCTGGGCGCCAATTACGTCGCCGTACAGATTGTGAAGAAGGCACTCACGTCGCTGGGCTACGAGGTGAATTTGAGCACGATGGGAACGGTGCTGTTCTTTCAAGCGGTTGCGCAAGGCGACGTCGACATGGAGACCGACGTCAATTTTCCGCAGAGCGAGCCTGATTTTCGTGTGGTGCAGAACCAGGCGGAAATGGTGGGCGGCGGTGAGATCATTGGCGGCGGTATCAATGGCTACCTGATCGACAAGAAGACCGCGGTGGCACACAACATCACCAGTCTCGAACAAATGAAGGACCCGAAAATTGCCGCGCTGTTCGGTGACGATAACAAGGCGCAACTGATCAGTTGTGATCCTGGCTGGAGTTGCGGTGACGTCGTCAACTATCAGTTGGACAAGTTCGGACTCCGTCAGACAGTGCATCCCGTGAGCGGCAAATACGAGGCGCTGATGGCGGACGTCGTGACACGCGTCAAGGAAGGCAAGCCGGCGTTCTTCTATGCGTGGAGTCCGTCATGGACGGTCAACGTGCTGGTTCCGGGTAAGGACGTCGTGTGGTTGCCAACGCCCACCGACGCGTTGCCGCCGAACGTGCCGAACCACGGCTCGGCGCTCGTGAATGGTGTCGAAGGATGTGCGGGCGGCGCTAATCCGTGCCGTATGGCGATGGCATCCTGGAACTACGGTGCGGTCGCGAACAAGCAATTTATCGCGGCTAACCCGGTCGTCAAGAAGCTGGTTGAGCAGATCCGTTTCCCATCGGCGACATGGTCAGCCTGGGAACTTGCGATCAGCAAGGGCAACGGCGCAACGACGGTCGTCTCGACGCTGGCAGATCAGTGGTTAGCCGCGAACAAAACGCAGTTCGACGGCTGGGTTGATACGGCTCGGAATGCACACTAAGGGACACTAAAGGTTCAGGACGGCGACCGAGCGGCTCCCGCATCTTCGTGTGGAACGGCGTCTGCGATCTTCAATCGCAGACGTAACAAAGCCGACCCGATGTCGGCTTTTTTGCAAAGCATGCGCTGCGGCTGCAGCGTCCGGTTGTAGAGTCGTCAGGCAGGGCGTTTCAGAGGGGTAGACGTTTCTTTGATAGCTCTTGTTTAAACGCTCATTCACGCCGTTTCGCTGCAGAGCGTTCGCTGCTCCGTTGAATCAGCTCCACTACAAGCACCCCGCAACAACCCGCTGCTTCCCTGTAATGAACAACGAGCACGGGAGCGCTTCAAATACATGCTTGGTGTCATGCCACAAAAACGCTTGAAATGCCGCGCAAAATGGCTCTGGTCGAAGAACCCGACTTCAGCCGCCACCACGGATCCCGGCACGCCCGCCAGCAGCAACGCTTGCGCGCGCTCAATCCGAAGCCCGCATAAATACCGGTAGGGTGAAGAACCAAATTGCTGGCGGAACGCGGTCGCGAATCGCGACACGCTAAGCGCCGACAACTCGGCAAGTTGCGCAAGCGTGACGGGTTCATCGAAGTGCGCCTCGATGAACGCCCGTGCTTCGGTCAACGGCATGGCTTGTTTCATGGCGTCGCCGCAACAGGTTGAGCTTGCGATGAAGATGCAAACGCCGCGAACCGGCCGATCGAAAACGGATCGAGTGGAATCGATGTACTACCGGTATCGATCAATTCAGCCATTGTCTCGCCCACACCCGGGCCAATCTGGAACCCTGAACCGCTGAAGCCGAACGCGTAAAACAGACCGTCGGTTGTCGAGCTGCGGCCGATCACCGGCTCGCCGTCAGGCAGGTAGCCCTCCACGCCGCTCCAGACCCGGATCACGTGCAGCGGAGCCATCGCGGGGACCAGGCGGCGCAGTTGCGCGATCTGGCGCACGGTGTTGATCGGCAGCACGGACGCGCGTCGCGTGAGGGCATCGGCGGGACCCGGGGGACCACCGCCTATGATGATGTTGCCGCGCGGAATCTGGCGGAAGTAGATACCCTCCTGCTTGATCGATGTGAACACCCCCATCGACGACTTGAACACATACGGCACAGGTTCCGTGACGGACATTTGCGGTCCGCTTGCGCGCAGCGGCACGGGCTCGCCGAACTGCTCGGTGAGCTGGCTTGCCCACGCGCCCGCACAAATCACGAGCTGCGCGGCCCGATACACCACGCCTGCCACCGTCTCCACGCGAAAGCCATCGCCGTCCTTTTCCACGCGTACGATCTCCGTATTCTCCATCACCTCTGCGCCAAGGCGCGCCGCCGCCCGGCCGAAGGCCGGCGCGGCGAGGCGGGGGTTTCCATGTCCGTCGAGCGGCGAGATGGACGCGGCCAGCACTTCGCGTCCGAGAAAAGGGAAACGATCGAACATCGCACGGCCGTGCAGCACTTCTAGTTCAAGGCCGTAAGCGCGGGCATCGGCGGCATAGCGGTCGAAGGTATCCGCATCGTGCGCGTGATAACAGACCCGTGTATGCCCCGACGGCAGGAACTCAACGTCCTCGCCCAGCAGTTCTTTCGAACGCCGCCACGTATTGAGCGCGCGGTTCGCCATCGCAAGTTGCGGCAGCGCGCGGCCTTGTCGACGGATGCCGCCAAAGTTGACCCCACTCGCTTGCTGGCCCGTCAGGCCGCGCTCGAGCAGGATCACGGAACAAGCGGGGTTGCGGCGGCGCAGGAAGAACGCGGTGGTCGTGCCCATGATGCCGCCGCCGATCACGATCACATCGGCCCGGCGATTGGCTTGTTGCGACGCGGTCATTCGTTCGCCTCCTCTTCCTGCTTTTCTACCAGGGCCACCGGCAACGGCTTGACGGGTGCTTGTCCGCGTAGCCGTCCAACGGAAGCCAGCGGCACCGATGCCGCGGCCGCGATCACTTCCGCGCCTGCGTGAGCACAAAAGCGTCCCTGGCATCGACCCATGCCCACGCGAGAAAACGCCTTGGCACGATTCGCTTCCTTCGCGCCGGTTTCGCGGACCACGCGACGTAACTCACCCGCTGTAATGGCCTCGCAGCGGCACACAATAGTCTCGTCCGGCAGCATGCTCGCGAAGCGGGCCGGCCAGGGAAACGCCGCACGCAAGCCGGCCGCGAAGCGGCTGAAAACCTGTAGCTGTTCTCGCAATGCAACTTGGCCCTCCACCTTCAAGCCGCCGTCCTGCATCGCAGCCAGCGCGGCCAGACGGCCCGATCGTTCGGCAGCATCAGCGCCACGGATACGCGCACCGTCGCCCGCCAGATAGACGCCCTTGACGCTGCTGCGGCCGTCTTCATCGGTGGCGGGAAGCCATTGCTGCGAGGCTTCATCGAAGGAAAAATCGCAGCCGGCCAGATCGGCGAGCTGCGTTTCGGGGCGCAAGTGATAACCCAGCGCAACTGCATCGCAGGCAACCTTGAAGGGTATGCCGCTTTGCAGCGCGACTTCGACGTGGCTCACGCCGTGAACGGGCGAGCCACTTATTTCCAGTGGCCGCACGCCGCGATACACCCGCACCCGCGCTTTCCTTAGCACTCCCATCAACGCGATACCTTTTTTCAGCGCGGCGGGAATGGCGAGCAGCTTTGGCAGCGCGCTGAGTCGTTGTAAAAGCGTGGAGGTATCGAAGACGGCGGACACCGCCGCGCCCGCTTTCACATACTGCGCGGCGACAAGGTAAAGCAGCGGCCCTGTACCCATCAGCACGACTCGCGAACCGATCGAGCACCCCTGCGACTTCAGCGCGACCTGCGCGCCCCCGAGGCTATACGTGCCGGCGTAGTGCCAGCCCTTGACCGGCATCAGCCGGTCCGTTGCACCGCTGCAAATGATCAGCGCATCGAAATCGAGTGTCCGGTAGGAGGTGCCGCTGACAAGATGCACGGCATTCGCCGAAATGTTCCAGACGAGCGTCTCAGGCAGGTAGTCGATACGGGTCTTGAGCGCGTCGAAGCTCTGATGCAGCGCGGCCGCCCGCGCACTTTCGGTGCCGTAGAGCGTCTCGTAGGAGCGCGTAAAACCTTCCGGCTGCCGTCGATAAATCTGCCCACCGTCCCTTCGCCCTTCATCTATCACTGTAGGCCGCAGGCCCGCTTCGACCAGCGCCTCGGCTGCCCGCACGCCCGCCGGCCCCGTGCCAATCACGATTACCCGCGCGGCCATACGCCCTCCCCGGCTGTCGCCAGTTGCGTGACGATCGACATGCCCGCGACCGCTGGCGTTGTACATGCACGTAGCCGGTCACCGTCAGCGGTCCAGACCCAGCAATCCTGGCAGGCGCCCATCAGGCAGAAACCCGCACGCCTGCCATCGCCGAATTCGGAGTCGCGCAAGGTCCTCATGCCGGTCAGCAACGCGACCATCAGCGTGTCGCCTTCGGCCGCCTGACGCGCCACGCCATCGACGGTTATCACAAACGTCTTGCGCTCTGTTTCCGTCAGCCGCACGAACCGTCCGCTCATGCTTCAACCGCCTCGATCGTCTGCAGCCGGCTCAGCTCGGCCGTTGAATGGTGGCAAAGAATTTCCGCGCCCGAAGGCAGCTTCTTCATGGAGGGCGGCGTGGCGTTGCATTTACCGTCGATACGAACCGGACAACGCGCCCTGAAGCTGCACAACTCGGCGATGTCGGCACTCTCGCCCATCTGCGGCAACGCGGCGCTGCCGATCAGGCGGCGTGCGTCGAGCCAGCCGGGTTTCAGCGCCGGCACGGAGTCGACCAGCAAGCCGGTGTACGGGTGATACGGCGGCGCTGCGAGCACGTCGCGCTCGCCCGCCTCCACGCGATGCCCCGCGTACAGCACGATCACTTCGTCGCAGATCGAACGCACCGTTGAAATGTCATGGCTGATGAACATGTACGACACACCCAACTCACGGCGCAGTTCTGCAAGCAGGGCAAGAATCGCCGCGCCGACCACGGTGTCGAGCGCTGATGTCACTTCGTCGCAGAGAATCAACGCGGGGTCGGCTGCGAGCGCACGCGCCAGGTTGACACGCTGCTTCTGGCCGCCCGACAAACCGCCCGGCGTGCGCTCTGCAATCGATGCCGGCAGCTTGACGAGATCGAGCAGTTCCATCGTCCGCTTGCGCGCCGCCGCCCCGCGCAGATGATGATAAAAAGCGAGCGGCCGGCTGAGGATATCGGCAATGGTATGGCTCGGGTTCAACGCAGTATCGGCGTTCTGAAACACGATCTGGATCTGCCGATATTGATCAGGAGTACGTTTCGACAGTTGAGCCGGCAGCGGCTTGCCATCGAAGAAAACTTCACCGCGCGCCCGGTCGACCAGACCCGCTACCACGCGCGCCAGCGTCGTCTTGCCCGACCCCGATTCGCCGATCACGCCCAGCGTACTGCCTCGCGCAATTGAAAGGCTCACGTCATCGAGCACACGGACGGCTGGCGCACCATACCGGTCGATCCGTCCATAACCCGCCGCCAGCCCGCGAATTTCGAGCAAGGGAGGAGCGAGTTTCTGCGCCGCCGTCTGCACGGACAACACCGGTTCCGGCCGCCGCGTGGCAGCCAGCAACTGCTGCGTGTACAGGTCAACGGGCGCATCGAGCACTTGCGCCACCAGGCCATTCTCCTTCACCCGGCCGCCATTCAGCACGACAATCCGGTCCGCCATTTGCGCGACCACCGCGAGATCGTGGGACACGTAAACAGCCGTGGTGCCCAACTCGCGAATCACCTTCTTGAACGCCGCTAGCACTTCGATTTGCGTGGTCACATCGAGCGCGGTCGTCGGCTCGTCGAACACCACCACTGCTGGATCCGTGATCAGCGCCATGGCGGCCATCAAGCGCTGCAACTGCCCGCCCGAGACCTGATGCGGATAGCGCTCGCCGATCGTTTCCGGTTCCGGCAACGCCAGCGCACGAAACAACTCGATCGCCTTGCGACGTGCCGCCTCTTTCGTCATCAGGCGATGCAGCAGCGCGGGCTCCGTCACCTGATCGATAATCGTGCGCGCCGGATTGAATCCCGACGATGCACTCTGCGCCACATACGCCACGGTCCGGGCACGTAGCGCCCGGCGGCCTGACTGGTCGAGTTCAAGCACTTCCGTCTCGCCGATCCGCACCGACCCGCCGCTAATGGAACACCCTTGCCGCGCATATCCCAGCAGCGCCAGCGCGATGGTCGTCTTGCCCGATCCCGACTCACCGATCAACGCCAGCACTTCGCCTTTCTTCACCGAAAAGTCGACGCCCTTGACGATCTCGGTCACCGGATCGGGTGCGGCGCCTGCCACCACTCGCAAGCCCTTCACTTGAATCATGTCGATCGTGTCGGCCTTCATTGCGCAGCTCCTTGCCCGCGGCCGCCACGGCGGCGCAGGTTATCGATCAGCAGATTCACGCCAATAGTCAGCGTCGCGATCGCGATGGCCGGCATCATGACGGCAGGCGCCCCTTCAGCCAGTCCGCCGATGTTCTCGCGCACAAGCGAGCCCCAATCGGCATTGGGCGGCTGCACGCCAAGGCCCAGAAAACTCAGGCCGCTGAGCAGCAACACGATGAACACGAAGCGCAGGCCGAAGTCGGCGAGCATCGGATGGATCATGTTGGGCAGCACTTCCACGCGCGCGATGTAAAACAGCCGTTCGCCGCGAGCCCGCGCGACCTGTACGTATTCCAGCGTCATCAGGTTGACCGCGAGCGAGCGCGAGATGCGGAACGCGCCGGGAATGTAAGCGAGCGCCGCGACACCCATCAGCATGGGAATCGACGAACCAAACGCCGCGATCACGACCAGCGCAAGCACCTTGCTCGGAATGGAGATCAACGCGTCGAACAGGCGGCTCAGGATTTCATCGACCCAGCGGCCGGACACGGCGGCGATCAAACCGAAGAACGTGCCGATCAGGCTCGCCGTCAACGCAGCGGCCAATGCCAGCCCGACCGTATAGCGGGTGCCGTAGAGAATCCGGCTCAGCATGTCGCGGCCGAGATAGTCGGTGCCCAGCAGGAACGCATGGCTCGACCCGGCGAATACATCGACGGACGACAGCGCACCGCTTTTATAAGGCGCAATCCACGGGCCGATAACCGCGATGATCAGCCAGAACACGACCAGCACGAGTCCGATCAAACCGAGCACGGAGAAGCGCCGGTGCAGGCGCTTCAGCACGCCGGGTTTCGGCCCTACGAGCGCAGGCTCCGGCACGGCCGGTTCATTGACGACGTCATCGAGGCCCATGTCGTAGAGCTCAGTGCCGGGATGGTGAATGGAGGAGTTGGCGGGTCGATTCATCGTTGACGCAGCCTCGGGTTGGATACGATTTGAGCCAGATCGGCAATCAGCACGAGCAGCAGGTAAGCCGCACAGAACACCATGACGCAGCCCTGTACGAGCGGCATGTCCCGGTTCGTGACGGCGTCGACCATGAGGCTGGCAAGGCCCGGATAATTGAAGATCGATTCGACAATCACCACGCCGCCGAACAGATACGACAAGCTCAGCGCCACCGCATTCGCGATCGGGCCAATGGTGTTCGGCAGTACATGGCGCAGGACCACGCGCATGGGCGAGGCGCCTTTCAGGATCGCCATCTCGACATACGACGCATTGAGCTGGTCGAGCACGGCGGCGCGTGTCATGCGAGCCATCTGCGCAACCAGCACGCAGCACAGCGTCATGACGGGCATGGCGTAGATCCTCAGCAGTCCTCCGAACGACGACACCTCGGATAAATACGACAACGCGGGCAGCCAGCGCAGCTTCACGGCGAACACCAGCACGGCGATGGTCGCGATCAGGAACTCAGGCACTGCGACGGTGGACAGCGTCAGCACGTTGAGTACGCGATCGAGCAGCGAGCCGCGAAACATGGCCGACGAAATGCCGATGACCAGCGCGACCGGGACGGACACCAGCGCCGTCAATCCGGCCAGCATGAGCGAGTTAGGCAAGCGTGTGGCGATCAGTTGGCTCACCGGCAAGCTATTCGACAACGACGTGCCGAAGTTACCGCTGACGACCAGGTAGAGCCACTCGAAGTAGCGCTGCAAGGCCGGCTGGTCGAGCCCGAACTGGTGCCGTAACGCTGTGACCGCTTCGGGTGTGGCCGCCTGCCCGAGCGCCTGCTGCGCGGCGTCCCCGGGGAGCAGCCCCGTGATGCCGAACACAACTGCCGAGACAATCAGCAGCGTGAGCAGTGCGAGGCCCAGGCGAGCAGCGATAAGTCGTGACGCGTGTGCTTTCATAATCCGCCTCCGGGGTTGAAACGGCACGCCCCGCGCGAGCGGCGTGCCCTACTGCTTTACTGCCTGATTACAGAACCATCTGGACCTGCTTCAGCTTTCGAGCCAGACATGCTCGGCGAACATGAAGCCCATCAGGCCGGCCAGCGGTATCGAACCCAGGCCCTTGAGCTTGGTCGTGTAGCCGTCGATCGAACTCTGGAACATCGGAATGCCGACACCGCCGCTCTCGTGCACCAGCACCTGCATGTCGCCGTAAATCTGCTTGCGCTTGGCGTCGTCCGGTTCGCCGCGCGCCGCCAGCAGCATCTGGTCGAACTTCGGACTCTTCCAGTTCGCTTCATTCCATGGCGCATCCGACTTGAAGAACTGGGTGAACAGCACGTCGGCGCTTGGACGGGCATTTATATTGCCGAAACCCAGCGGATGTTTCATCCAGTGGTTCGACCAGTACCCGTCGGCGGGCACACGCGTGACCTGCAAGTTCAGGCCCGCTGCGGGCGCGGCCTGCTGCAACAACACCGCCATTTCAACCGAGCCGTCAGCCGCCGGCGATGCAAAGATCTGCACGGGTGCGCTGCCCACTTTCGCCTTCTGAAAGTAAAACTTCGCTTTGTCCGGATCGTAGGGACGTTGGGGAATACCGGGCATGTAGTACTTGTTGGTCGGATCGATCGGCTGGTCGTTGGCGATCGTGCCGAAACCCTGGAACACGGCGCGGCGAATCTGTTCGCGGTCCATGAGGTAGAACATACCCCGACGAAAATCATCGTTGCCGGAAATCCCGCCGTCGTCGCGAACAATCAGGTCCGTGTACTGGCCCGTCTTCGTCTCCAGCACCGTGAACCCCGGCGTGCCCTTGATGCGGCCCGTCGAGCGCGGGCTGATCGCGTTGATCAGCTGCACGTCGCCGGAAAGCAGCGCATTCACGCGGGCGGATTCGTCGCCAATACCAATCAGCTCGACTTCGTCCAGGTGCGGCATGCCCGGCTTCCAGTACTTCTCGTTCTTCACGACAACGGTGCGCACGCCCGGCGAGAAGTCCTTGACCTTGAAGGGACCGGTGCCAACAGCCGTCTTGAAGTCGGTCGTGCCGTCCTTGATGATGAGAAAATGCGAGGTCGCCAGGATCACCGGCAAATCGGCATTCGCGCCTTCCAGCGTGATGGTGACTTCATTCGGGCCCGTGGCTTTCGCTTCCTTGATCTGGTCGGCGAGCGTCTTGGCCTTCGATGCCGTTGCCGGGTCCTTATGGCGCAGCAGCGAATAGATCACGTCGGCGGGCGTAAGCGATTTGCCGTCGTGGAATTGCACGCCGCTACGCAGCTTCACGATCCACACGGTCGCGTCTTTTGTTTCCAGCGATTCCGCCAGCGCCATCTTCGCGCCCAGATGCGAATCCAGTTCGGTCAGCCCGCTGTAGACCATGAATGCACGAACATAATCCGTGCCGAGCGCGCCCTTGGCCGGATCCAGCGTATCTGCGGCGGATGCGGACTGCGTCGCCACGCGGATCTTCCCACCCTGCTTCGGCTTCGCCTGCGCGAACGCAGCGCCGCTCGCGGTGAGCAACCCTGCTCCGGCAATCGAAGCCATGCCGGCCGCCGTTAGCGCACGCAACACCTCGCGCCGTGACGCTCCCCGGCGCGTCAGGCGCTCGAGTTCGGTCACTTCAGTCCCGGCTGGGGCATCGGCGTGTTGCAGATTTTCTTTATTCATTGAGACTTCTCCGCGAGGGTGGCTGGGGTTGGTTTTGGTTTATTTCAGCGTGGGTACAAATCAATAAAACACGTCCTTGATGCGGTAGTACGTGCCGACCAGCGGCAGGAACCAGGGCTTGCCCGTGTGGCCGGGAATCGCTGGCCACCCGAATTCACGCCACGGATTCGCACTCTCGCGGCCGTCGATAACATCGGCCATGACCTGCCCCATGTGCGTCGACATCTGCGTGCCGTGGCCGCTGTAACCCATCGAAAAATAGATGCCTTCGTGCTGACCTGCACGCGGCAGCCGGTCCGCGGTGATATCGACGAGACCACCCCAGCAATAGTCGATGCGCGCCTGCGCCAGAGCCGGGAACATCTTCGCGAGGCCGTCCTGCAGGATGCGTCCGCTCTTCGCGTCCGAGGGCTGCTCGGACGCCGTGAAACGTGCCCGGCCGCCGTATAGCAAACGCAAATCGGGCGTGATACGGAAATAGTTGTGCATCAGGCGCGACGTCGTGTATGCACGGAGATTCGGAAAGACTTCGTGCACCAGCTCCGGAGCCAAACGCTCAGTCACCACAATGAAAGAACCCACTGGCGCAAGGCGTCGCCGGTACCAGCCGAAGGGCCCTTGCCGCGACGGACCGGTCGCGATCAACACTTGCTTTGCACGAACTTCGCCACGTTCGGACACGATCCGATAACCTTGATTGCCGGCCTTTTCTATCGATGTCACGGGCGCATTCTCATAGAGCTTCGCGCCGTGACGCGCGGCGGCGTCCGCCAGACCGACGGTGAATTTGCCCATGTGCATCTGGCCGCCATGACGCTGCAGCAGGCCGCCGAAAAAGCTGTCCGACTGAACTTCGGTCGAGATGCGGTCGCGGCCGATGATCTCGATATCGGCATCGACCTCACGCCGGATCACCTCCGCCGTCTTCTCCAGATGCGCGAGATGATGGGGTTTCGACGCGAGCTTCAGCTTGCCCGATGCAAGGTAATCGCAATCAATCTTCTCTTCGCGGATCAGGCGTTCAACGGTATCGACCGCAGCCGAATACGCCCGATAACACCCGCGCGCCTTCTCGACTCCAAGCTGTTGGACCAGCGCAGCGAAATCCTGCGCGACGCCGGTGTTGACCTGACCGCCGTTGCGTCCCGACGCACCGCCGCCGATTCGCCCCGCGTCCAGCACCGCCACCGACGCACCGCGCTTGCTCAACGCCAGCGCCGCCGACAAGCCCGTGAAGCCCGCTCCGACCACAGCCACGTCGACTTGACCGTCGACCGGGCCATCGCTCGTTGAAAGCAGCGGCGGCGCGGTGTCGAGCCAGTAGGAGTCGAGCTTCATACGTTGAATCCCTGAGGCAGAAAGCGTTGGAACTGGAACCACTGACAACAACCGCTTACAGCCCAAGCATGGTGGCGAGATGCGGGATGTCGTCGACTTCGGTGTACTCGTAATACGGCGTCGACGGTTCATGGCCGCGCTTGACGAATGCCTTGTGCTTCACACCCATGTCGTGCGCGGTCATCAGGTCATAGCGCAGGCTCGACGACACGTGCAGCACGTCTTCCGGGTTGCAGTTCAGCTGGTCGAACATGTACTCGAAGCCCTGCATGCGCGGCTTGTACGACTGCGCCTGCTCGGCCGTGAAGACAGCATGGAACGGCGCGCCGAGCTTGTCGACATTGCTCTGGATCTGGTTGTTCGATGCGTTCGACAAGATCACCAGTTTGTACTTCTTAGCCAGCCGCGAGAGACCTTCCGGCACGTCCGGATGCGGACCCCAGGTCGGCACAGCGGTGTAGAACGTCTCGGCCTTGGCTTCGTCGAATTCGACGTTCATGCGTTTGCAGGCCCGTTTGAACGCGTTCACGATCACGTCGCGATACGGCTTCCATGCACCGAGCACCTCATCGCGCCGATACCCCGAGAAGAAGGCGATCAGCTTGTCCATGTCCGGGCCGCTCAGCACGTCGCCGTACATTTCGCGCGTCATGTCGGCGAGGCGGAATTTGGTCAGAGTGCCGTAGCAATCGAAGGTGATGTACTTCGGTTCGAATTCGATCATGGTGTTAGTCCTATCGTTTGTATCGTTGATATGAACCCGCGCGGGGTTCAGTGGCGAAAACAGGAAAGCGCATTCCTGTTAGAGATTTAATCAGCGCAAAAACAAAGATGCCCCTGATTCGCGCAATCCAAAAACATAAAACATGCGTTTTTCACGGGTGTCGGCAGCAGAGTCTGCGGTTAGGGTTTCCGCCCCTTGTGCAGCCCGGTTTCGGGCTCAGGGTTTGCCCTTCTTTCCAGTGCCCGCGCAGGCTCGGCGGCCCGGATCTATTCACGCAGATCGATCAGCACGCTCTTGAAGCGAAGGTTCGCTTCGTAAGCCTGCCGGCCCAGGTCCTTGCCGATACCCGAGCGCTTGTATCCGCCGGTCGGGATCATGAAATCGGACGTCCTGCCGTAGCGGTTGACCCATACCGTGCCTGCTTCCAGACCGCGGACCAGCCGCAGCGCACGGCCCAGGTCTGCCGTGTGCACACCGGCGGCCAGGCCATAGTCGGGATGCTGCGCGAGCGCAAGCGCTTCTTCTTCCATGTCGAAGGTCTGCAGGGTCAGCACCGGCCCGAACACTTCCTCGTGAACCGCTTCCGATTGCTGGGTCACGCCGCTTAGCAGGGTCGGCGCATAGAACGCGCCAGCACCGCCGCCGTCGGCCCGCAGGCCGCCGCAACGCAACACGGCGCCGCCAGCAAGCGTCCGCCCGACGATCGCTTCGATACGCGCCGCCTGCGGTTCAGAGATGATCGGCGAGAGCGTCGTGCCGGGCGTCCAGGTCGCACCCGCTTTCAGTTCGCTGAAAACAGCCTGGATGCGTTCGGCCAGCGGCTCCGCGAGCGAGCGCTCGACCAGCAGCCGCGAACCCGCGACGCACACCTGGCCTGCGTTACCCGAGATTGCCCCGGCGATACGGCGTGCGACGGCGTCCAGGCGCGGTGCATCGGCGAAAACGATTTGCGGGCTTTTGCCGCCCAGTTCCAGCGTGACCGGCTTGGTTCCCGTTTCGGCGCATGCGGCCATGATGGCGGCGCCTGTGCGCGTGGAACCGGTGAACGTGACCTTGGAGATTTTCGGATGACGCACGAGTGCGTCGCCGGTCGTGCGGCCATCGCCTTGAACGACGTTGAAAATGCCCGCCGGGATGCCCGCGCGGACAGCCAGTTCGGCGAGCCGCAGCACGGAAAACGGCGTCATTTCGGAGGGTTTTAGCACCACGGCATTGCCTGCAGCGAGCGCCGGCGCGATCTTCCATGACGCCATGACCAGCGGAAAATTCCACGGGGCGATAGCGCCGATCACGCCGTACGGTTCTGCGATCGTCATGCCCAGGTGATCGTGATCGGTTGCGGCCACATCGCCGCCGATCTTGTCTGCAAACTCCGCGTAAAAACGGATTCCTTCGGCGGTGAAAGGAACGTCCCAGCCGGTTGCATCGCGAATCGGGCGGGTCGAACCCAGCGCTTCCAGGGGACCTAGTGTGTCGACATCGGCGGCGATGAGATCGGCAAAACGGCGCAGAATCCGTGCGCGTTCGCGCGGCGGCATGGTTCGCCAGCCGCTGGTGCGAAATGCCTGCCATGCGTTCTCGACCGCGCGATCGATCATTTCCGCGTCCGCGAGCGGCACCGATGCATACACCACGCCGTCCGACGGGCGCGCGACCTCGATGCGGCGCCCGCCTTCATCCACATAGTCGCCGCCGATAAAATGGCCGCTGCGCACGGTGACGCCGGCGGGGTCGAAGCTATCCATATGAAGGTCCCTTTCAGTAGCAGTAGCAGTACCAGTAGCAGCCGCGGATGCTGCGCGACCTTATGAAATCGTAGAGCTAGCGGGGCAGCATTTATCGTCGACAAAAACAGCGGCTCAGCAGATCACACGCGTTATGAGGGCGCCGACATGCTGTTTTGCATCGAAGTTCGTGTGGCGCAGCTTCAGCGTCCTTTCATGAAAAGATCGTCCTAGCCACGTTGTTTGTGGGATGCGAGAGTGGCGGCGTGAAACCTGGGCTTGATTTGAGCTTGACTAAAAAGACCCGATGAGTGGGTTGCTGAGCGGCTGAAGTGAAAGCCATCGAGGGAGGTCGGCGTGTCCGAGCAAGTCAACGAACGAATTACCGAACACATTACCTATAGAGCTTTTACCGGCGACGATATTGCAGCGGCGCATGCGTTGACCGTTGAACTGAAGTGGCCTCATCGGGCGGACGACTGGCGTTTCGTGGTGCAGGCGGGCGCGGGCTTTGTCGCCGAGGCGGCGGAGGGGGTGATTGGCACGGCGTTGTACTGGACGTACGGGACTGAGCGCGCGTCGTTGGGGATGGTGATTGTGTCGCCGGCGTGGCAGGGCCGGGGGATTGGCAAGCGGCTGATGGAACTGGTGCTTGAGCAACTGGGTGAGCGCGTTACGTTTTTGCACGCGACGGCTGCAGGACAGCCGCTGTATGAGAAGTTGGGTTTCCGGGCGGCAGGCACGCTTGACCAGCATCAGGGAGCGGCGTTCCAGCCGCCTTTGGTGTCGTTACCGCCGGGTGAGCGGTTGCGGCCGCTGGGTTCCAACGATACGCCTCGGTTGATTGCGCTGGCTTCGCGGGCGTGCGGGCTGGATCGGAGTGAGGTGTTGCCGGCGTTGCTTGAGAGTGCGGATGGCATTGCGCTGGATCACGATGGCGAGTTGCTTGGATTTGCTTTGTTCAGGCGTTTTGGGCGTGGATTTGCGATTGGGCCGGTGGTGGCGCCGGATGCGCCTGATTCGAGCCGTGCGAAGGCGTTGATCAGTCATTGGCTCGCGTTGAACGAGGGGGTGTTTGTTCGCATCGATACCCCCGGGGATAGTGGGTTGACCCAGTGGTTGGATGGGCTGGGATTACCGAGGGTCGATACGGTCGTCAAGATGGTTTTGAATGGGCCTAAGGGGTTGGTCGCGCCGTTTCCTTGCACTGATGCGGACTTTAAACAGTTTGGGATTATTAATCAGGCCATGATGTAAGACCACCGGAGGGTCGTTCGCACTTTCGGGTTTTGGGTGACTGAGGTTTTGGGGTTGGTGGTCGGGGTTGGTGGTCGGGGTTGGTGCCGAGTTGCCAGGTTCTAGCGCTAGCGGTCGGAGTCATTGTTGGGTTGCTGCTTTCAGTGTTAGTGGTCTGCGTGAGTCGGATTTTCTCTTTATCACTATTAGCCACTGTGCGTGGCGGCACGTCATTTCTTGGTCCTTAGCGACAAAGAAACGAAGCAAAGAAAACGCTTTTAACCGCACTACCCTAAGTGTCCACAGCGTGCAGTTTTCATTCATAGGTGCCCCAAAAGCACGGTGCTCGCAAGAGCCGCGGATGTTTGAAACCCTCCTTCTCGCGAATCCCGACATAGGCACGCTTCGCCACCAGCGCTCTCGGGCAAGCACGATTCACCAAGGAACCTGCCCGGCCTCACTCATATTTGAGGCTTCATTTTTTAGTCGGTCGACTGAACAGTCTGCATGGTCTGCGTGGTCTGCGTGGTCTGCGTGGTCTGCGTGGTCTGCGTGGTCTGCGTGGTCTGCGTGGTCTGCGTGGTCTGCGTGGCTAGTTTAGTCGGCCATAAGGCTGAACATATATTTACGGCTTAATTTTTACGGCTTAATTTTTTTGATTGAATTGGCTGCGTGGGGTGCATGGTCGTTTTCATGAAATACGGTTCACGCATAATTGCGGCTTCGTTGCTTGGTCGCTTAGTGGGTTGGCGAAGTGGTTCGTCGTGCGTATTGATTTTATGGGTGGTTCACGCGGATAGCGCGGGGTGTTCCTTGGGCAGGTTCAATCACTGGTGGCGAAGCGTGTCAGAACTCGGGTTCGGAGAAGGAGGGTTTCACACATCCTGCGCTCTGGCGAGCACCGTGCTTTTGGGGCACCTATGAATCAAAACTGCACGCTGTGGACACTTAGGGTAGAGCGGTGAAAGCGTTTTCTTTGCTTCGTTTCTTTGTCGCTTTGGACAAAGAAATGACGTGCCGCCACGCACAGTGGCTAACAGTGATAAAGAGAAAATCCGACTCACGCAGACCACTAACACTGAAAGCAGCAACCCGGCATAGCCCCTGACCGCTAACCCCGAAACCTAACACCCCGGCATCACCCCCAACCTCCCCCTAAAACCCCCGTCCACCGGCGCGAGCAAAATGAGCTTTCTCTATAAAGGCAGTCCCGACCGCGGAGCCCAATGGGCACGGCTGTTTGCCCAAAAAGCCCCTGATACGCCATTTCACATATGGCCAGAAACCGGCGATCCCGCGAAGGTCCGCTACCTCGCCGCCTGGCAACCACCCGAAGACCCCGCCCGCACCCTGCCGAACCTCGAAGTCGTCTTCTCGGTCGGTGCAGGCGTCGATCAGTTCGACCTCTCCGGCGTGCCCGAACACATCCCGGTAGTCCGCATGATCGAACCCGGCATCGTCGAAGGAATGGTCGAATACGTCACCCACGCCGTACTCACCATCCACCGCGACCTCGTCGACTACCAACTGCAGCAGCAACAAAAAACATGGGACCCCCAGCCAGTACGCGCAGCGTCATCCCGACGCATCGGCGTGCTCGGCCTCGGCGTCCTGGGTACCGCCGTGCTCGAACGGCTGAAACTATTCGGCTTCCCGTGCGCCGGCTGGAGCCGCTCAGGCCGGGACATTGAAGGCGTCGAATGCTACGCCGGCGCCAGCACGCTCGACGCGTTCCTCGCCCGCACCGACATCCTGATCTGCCTGCTCCCCCTCACCGACGCCACCCGCGGCATGCTGAACACCGCGCTATTCAACAAGCTGCCACGCGGCGCGTCGCTGATTCAAACCGGCCGCGGCCCGCATCTCAATCAGGACGACCTGCTCGCAGCACTCGCGAGCGGCCAGCTGCAAAACGCCATCCTCGACGTCACCGACCCCGAACCTCTCCCGCAAACCCATCCGCTATGGATACACCCGCGCGTTCGGATCACGCCTCATATCGCCAGCGAAACACGGCCGGACAGCGCCGTGGAAGTCGTGCTTGAAAATCTGCGGCGCCATCGCGAAGGCCTGCCGATGATCGGACAAATCGATCGCAGCCGCGGTTACTGAATCTGGCCCCTCGCCCCGGCGAATCTCAGCAAACCACCGTTTTTACGCGCCCGTGGCAGAAAATGCTGTGGGCGCGCTGCAAAACGCGGCATCCGCGCTATTTCAGGAATTGTTTAGGGCCTCGGCCCCTACCCGCCTTCTCTAGTATGGAACGGTCATCAGCCCCTTTCCGCGACGAGAAAAATCCCCATGTCGATTCAATCGCTCATCGAAGCCGACCGTAAGCATTTGATTCATCCGGTCATCAACTACCGCGCCCACGAAGCCCGCGGCGTCACCGTCCTCGACTCCGCCAGCGGCGCATTCCTGCGTGACGCCGAAGGCAACGAACTCCTCGACGCCTTCTCCGGCCTCTGGTGCGTCAACGTAGGCTACGGCCAGCCAAGCATCGTAAAGGTAGCAGCCGAACAAATGGCCCGGCTGCCCTACGCGACCAGCTATTTCCACTTCGGCAACGCACCCGCGATCGAACTGGCCGAGAAACTGGTCGAACTGTCGCCCGCCTCCTTGCAGCACGTGTATTTCACGCTGGGCGGATCGGACGCGGTCGACTCAGCAGTGCGCTTCATCACGCACTACTTCAACGCGACCGGCCGGCCGTCGAAGAAGCACATCATCGCGCTCGAACGCGGTTACCACGGGTCATCGTCGGTCGGCGCAGGACTCACCGCACTGCCGGCGTTCCATCGCAACTTCGACTTGCCGCTGCCGAACCAGCATCACATCCCGTCGCCGTATGCGTATCGCAACAATTTCGCCGACGATGCCGCGCTTATCGCCGCGTCGGTTGCCGCACTCGAAGCGAAAGTCACCGAACTCGGCGCAGGCAATGTCGCGGCGTTTTTCTGCGAGCCGATCCAGGGCTCGGGCGGCGTGATCGTGCCGCCGTTCGGCTGGCTGAAAGCCATGAGCGAAGCGTGCCGGAAGCTGGATATCCTGTTCGTCGCCGACGAAGTCATCACCGGTTTCGGCCGTACCGGCCCGCTGTTCGCCTGCCAGGCCGAAGATGTCGCACCGGACCTGATGACGGTCGCCAAGGGCCTGACGGCCGGTTATGCGCCGATGGGCGCGGTGTTGATGTCGGACGCTGTGTACCAGGGCATCGCCAACGGCGACGCCGCCGCGATCGTCGGGCATGGTCATACGTATTCGGCGCATCCGGTCAGCGCGGCCATCGGCCTAGAAGTGCTGCGGCTCTATCACGAAGGCGGCCTGCTTGCGAACGGCGTTCGTCACGCCGAGCGGTTCGCACGCGGCCTCGACGCGCTGCTGGCGCATCCGCTGGTCGGCGATTCACGCCATCGCGGATTGCTGGGTGCGCTTGAACTTGTCTCCGATAAAGAAACCAAACAAGGCTTCGACGCATCGCTTCATTTGTCGGACCGGATCACGGCCGCCGCGTACCGGAACCGCCTGGTGTTCCGCGCGTTCGGCGACAACATCCTGGGTTTTGCGCCCGCTCTCAGCTACACGGAAGCAGAGTTCGACCTGATGTTCGAGCGCCTTGAGAAGACGCTTGACGACGTGCTCGCCGAACCCGAAGTCCGCGCTGCGCTGAAGCTGAACAAGGCCCCGGGCGGCGCCGAAGCAGGCGTCAAAGTCGAGATGAAAGCCCACGTAGCTGCGTGATAAGATCAAACGGCAAAATTGAGACGATCCCACGCAACTGGAGAGACCCCCTGACGATGAGCAGCGAAGGCAAGCTTGACCGCATAGATCTGCGCATCCTTTCGCAATTGCAGAAGAAAGGCCGCATCACGAATGTCGAGCTGGCCGACGCGGTCGGGCTCTCGCCGAGCCCGTGCCTGATCCGCGTGAAGCGGCTGGAGAAGGCGGGGTATATCGTTGGTTATGGCGCGCAGATCCAGTTGGAAAAGCTCGGCGACGTACAGATTGTTTTCACTGAAGTTACGCTTGCCGATCATCGCCGCGAGGACTTCATCAAGTTCGTCGCGGCGATCAAGGACGTGGATGAAATCGTGGAGTGCCATCTGGCAAGCGGCGGATATGACTATCTGCTGAAGTTCGTCACGCGCAGCGTCAGTCATTACCAAAGCATTATTGAAGGCTTGCTCGAACGCGATATTGGCATTGAGAAGTACTTCAGCTTCATCATCATCAAGTCGCCGTTCGTGAAGAATCACTACCCGCTCGAAAGCCTGTTTTCACAGAATCACAGTTAGGGAGTTAGCTAATCTTGGGGAACCGACGGCAAGTTCCATTGCGCGAACTCGTCGGCGAGAAAGTCCACGCACACCCGCACTTTCGCCGAAGCCGCCAGCCGCGCCGGGTACACCGCCCAGACGTTGGCGGGCTGCGTGACCTCAGGCAGCACTTGCAGTAACTTCTCGCTCTCAAGCAACGGGCGAACGTCCCACAGCGAGCGCAGCACGATCCCGCGCCCGGCCAGCGCCCATTGCACTGCGACTTCGCCGTGATTTGTCGATAACGGCCCGGTCACCTTGATCGAAACCGGTTCGCCACGCACATGCAAGCGCCACAAACCGAACGGATGATCGCGCTCCTTGATTGCAAGGCACGCATGGCTCGCGAGATCGGCCAATTGCTTCGGTGCACCATGACGTTCGACATAGTCCGGCGATGCGCACAGCACCCGATGATTCGACGCCAGCCGCTTCGCAATCAAATGCGCCGCGATCTCGTCGCCAATCCGGATATCCAGATCGAAACCTTCCCCCGCTACGTCCACCAGCCGGTCGAACAGATCCAGGCGCACACTCAGTTGCGGATGTTGGTCAGAGAGCCGCGCCAGCGCGGGCGCCACGATATGCCGTCCAAAACCAAAGCTGCTGGAAATGCGCAGCGTGCCGCGCGGAATGCGGCGCGTGGTGGACACGTCTTCGACGAGGTGATCGACGTCATCGAGGATCTTCTCGGCCCACGCGTAAACCCGTTCGCCGGCCTCGGTAATGGCGACGCGGCGAGTGGATCGATGCAGCAGGCGAGTGCCGAGGTCGGTTTCGAGCACGCTCACGCGCTTGCTGACGTACGCCGCGGAGACCGACAGGACCTCCGCCGCCGCGCTGAAGCTGGATTTGCGGGCGACTGTGCAGAAGACGCGGAGATCATCGAGGTTCGGGGAAGTAGTGATAGTCATTATTCACGCTTCGTGCACAGTGGCTTAACCAAAACGCTGATTTTAAGCCTTGCAGAGCGGAATAAAATAATAGTCGCAAGCCCCGCCCATGCTTACGGCTTTGCACCTTGGTGGGTTAGCGCCGTGGTTCGACGAGCATACAAATTCGGAGGGGTTTATCCGCGGATAGCGCGGGGTGAACCTTGGGCGGGTTCAGTCACTGGTGGCGAAGCGAGTCAGAACCTGTGTTCGGAGAAGGAGGGTTTCACACATCCTCCGCTCTGGCGAGCACCGTGCTTTTGGGGCACCTATGAATGGGAACTGCACGCTGTGGACACTTAGGGTAGCGTGGTTGAAAGCGTTTTCTTTGCTTCGTTTCTTTGTCGCTTTGGACAAAGAAATGACGTGCCGCCACGCACAGTGGCTAATAGTGATAAAGAGAAAATCCGACTCACGCAGACCACCAACACCGAAAAGTAGCAACCCGGCAATAACTCAGACCGCTAACGCAAGAACCCAACAATCCCGCCCCCCCGAGTGCGAACGAAACCCTTAACAGGACCCAACCATGACGAAGACCTACAAAATCGCAATCATCCCAGGCGATGGTATCGGCACAGAAGTGATGCCCGAAGCCATCCGCGTCCTGGATGCAGCGACAAAGCGCTTTGGCATTTCCATCGAATACAAGCACATAGAATGGGCCAGCTGCGACTACTACCAGAAACACGGCCAAATGATGCCCGACGACTGGAAAGCGCAACTGCAGGACTGCAACGCCATCCTCTTCGGCGCGGTAGGCTGGCCCGACACCGTCCCCGACCACATCTCCCTGTGGGGTTCGCTCCTTAAATTCCGCCGCGAGTTCGACCAATACATCAACCTGCGCCCCGCGCGTTTATTCGAAGGCGTGCCATCGCCGCTAGCGAACCGCAAAGCCGGTGACATCGATTTCTGGATCGTGCGCGAAAACACCGAAGGCGAATATTCATCGGTGGGCGGCGTGATGTTCGAAGGCACAGACCGCGAATTCGTCTTGCAAGAATCCGTGTTCACGCGCCACGGCAGCGAACGCGTGCTGAAATTCGCATTCGATCTCGCCCAACGCCGTGAGAAGAAAAAGATCACCGTCGCCACGAAAAGCAATGGCATTGCCATCAGCATGCCGTGGTGGGACCAGCGTGCCGCCGAAGTCGCCGCGCTCTATCCGGACGTGAAATGGGACAAGCAGCACATTGACATCCTGTGCGCCCGCTTCGTCCTGAATCCGGACCGCTTCGACGTGGTCGTGGCGACCAACCTGTTCGGCGATATCCTCTCCGACCTCGGCCCGGCGTGCACCGGCACCATCGGGCTCGCGCCGTCGGGCAACCTGAACCCCGAACGCAAATTCCCATCGCTGTTTGAACCGGTGCATGGATCGGCGCCGGACATCGCGGGTAAGAACATTGCGAACCCGGTCGCCATGATCTGGTCGGCGGCCATGATGCTCGAGTTCCTCGGTGACTTCAAAGGCCCGGAAAAAGACGCGCACGACGCGATCCTCGCTGCTATCGAGGCGACGCTCAAGCAAGGCCCGCACACCGGCGACCTCGGCGGCAAAGCGAACACCACGGAAGTCGGTCAGGCAATTGCTGCGCGGCTGGCTTGAACAGCGGGCTTGAACCAGCACGCTTGAAACATTGCGCTTAAATTAGTTGGCTTAAATCAGGAGCATGGACTTATGACACGCCAATTCGAACTGAAGGAGTTGATCCGCTCGGACAATTTCATCGATGGCCAATGGCGCGCCGCCGCTGACGGTGCGCGCTTCGCCGTCACCGATCCGGCCACCGGCACGATCATCACGCAAGTCGCCGACAGCAGCCCCGCCGACGCACGCGCCGCCACCGACGCAGCCGCTCGCGCGCTGCCTGCATGGCGCGACTTGCTGCCGAAAGAACGCGCGACGATCCTGCATAAATGGAACGCGCTGATCATGGCGAACCAGGACGCGCTCGGCGCGCTGATCTCGCTGGAACAAGGCAAGCCGCTGGCCGAAGGCCGGGGCGAAGTGGCGTATGGCGCGTCGTATGTCGCCTGGTTCGCCGACGAAGCCACGCGCATCTACGGTGACATCATTCCGCAGCAGCAACGCGGCAAGCGCATGACGGCGGTGAAGGAACCCATCGGCATTGTCGCTGCCATCACGCCGTGGAATTTCCCGCTCGCGATGATCGCGCGCAAGATCGCGCCAGCGCTCGCGGCCGGTTGTACGGTGGTGGCCAAGCCTGCGGAAGACACGCCGCTGACTGCCTCGGCATTGGTGCTGCTGGCACACGAGGCCGGCGTACCGGCGGGCGTGCTGAACCTCATCACGGCCTCGCGGGATCACGCGGTGGCGACCGTCGCCGATTGGCTTGAAGATTCGCGCGTACGGAAAATCACGTTCACCGGATCGACGCCAGTAGGCAAGTACCTGGCGCGTGAATCGGCGGGGACGCTGAAGAAGTTATCGCTGGAACTGGGTGGCAATGCGCCGTTCATTGTCTTCGATGACGCCGATCTCGACGCCGCCGTCTCGGGCCTTCTCGCCGCCAAGTTCCGCAATGGCGGACAGACTTGCGTGTGCCCGAACCGCGTCTATGTGCAAGCGGGCGTGTACGATAAATTCGCCGACATGCTGAGCCGCCGCGTTGCCGAACTGAAGGTGGCACCGGCCACCGACCCCGACGCGCAAATCGGTCCGATGATCAACAGCCGCGCAATCGACAAGATCGCGCGCCACGTAGACGATGCCCTCGCGCATGGTGCGCGCGTGCTCGCCGGCGGCAAGCGCCTGCCCGAACTCGGCCCGCATTACTACGCGCCGACCGTGCTCGCCGATGCCACCGACGAGATGCTCCTGTGCGGCGAAGAGACCTTCGGACCGGTCGCGGCGCTATTCCGTTTCGACGATGAAGCCGAAGCCGTCGAAGCCGCCAACAACACGCCGTTTGGCCTCGCTTCGTATTTCTATAGCCAGGATGTGCGGCGTATCGATCGGGTGTCGCGCGCGCTGCAAGCGGGCATTGTCGGGATCAACGAAGGCGCGCTGGCCAGCGAAGCGGCGCCCTTTGGCGGCGTAAAAGAATCGGGTTATGGCCGCGAAGGATCGAAGTACGGCCTCGACGACTACCTTTCCATCAAGTACCTCTGCCAGGGGAATCTCGCATGAGCACGCCAGCCGAACACTATCCGATCGAGGTCACGTTCCCCGATATCTCCGTGCATGCTGAGTCCGAATCGGGCGTTGCGTACGTGCACACGTTCGACTCCGGTGTGCCGGGACCGCACGTGATGATCAACGCGTTGACGCATGGCAATGAGGTGTGCGGCGCGATTGTGGTCGACGCGTTGCTGCGTTTGAAATTGCGGCCACGGCGCGGCCGCCTGACGCTCTCGTTCGCTAATGTCGCGGCATATGCGAGCTTTGATCCATCGAAGCCCGATGCCGCCCGTTTCGTCGATCAGGACTTCAACCGCGTGTGGACCAGCAAGGTACTCGACGACACATCGCGTACGTCCAGCGAGCTTGCACGGGCTCGCGAGATGCGGCCGGTCATCGATACCGTGGACGCTTTGCTCGACCTCCATTCAATGCACGAACGCAGCAAGCCGCTGATTGTTGCGGGTCCGCTGGACAAGGGCATCGACTTGTCGTTGCAACTCGGCACGCCGGCCACGGTGATCTGCGATGAAGGCCATCCCGAAGGGCGCCGGATGCGCGATTACGAGGGTTTCGGCGACGCCGGCAGCCCGAAGAATGCGTTACTGATCGAATGCGGACAGCACTGGGAACGCAGCGCCGTTACGGTCGCCCGCGATACCACCGCGCGTTTCCTGCTGCTATCCGGCGTGGTCGACAACGAAGACTTGCCCGGCGACTGGCTGAGCCCTCTGCCGCAGACCATGCACGTTGTGCGCGTGACGCAACCGGTCGTGGCGGAGAGCATGGATTTTCGCTTTGCCGCGCCTTACACGGGTCTGGAGATTTTCCCCGAAGCGGGAAGCCTGATCGGCTGGTCGAACGGCGAGCCGATCCACACGCCCTATGACAACTGCATGCTCGTGATGCCTTCATTGCGGCAGTTACGCCCCGGCGTAACCGTCGTGCGCCTGGGCAAGATCGAACGAACGGTAGAGCGGGATACCGCGGTCTGACGTTACAAATAACGAATCAATAAGGTCCACATGAAGGTTCAGCAAATCAAGCAGAGCGTCAGCCTGCAAAATCTCGAGGATTGGGGCAGCGCCGGTTTGCCCGAGACGACGCCGATTAAAGTCTCAGGCGTGCAGCGCGTGATCAAAGGCAGCGAAGCCGTTGATACCGGTATTTTCGAATGCACAGCGGGGACGTATCGGCGCTCGGTAAAGCAGGCGGAAGTCATGCATTTCCTGACGGGTCGCGGTCGCTTTACGGCGGACGGCGAAGACACGGTTCACTTCACCGGCGGCGACACGCTGTTTTTTGAAGCGAACACCGAAGGATTGTGGGAAGTGGAGGAAGCCATGCGCAAGGTGTATGTGATTTTTTAGTGTCAGAAGTTTCCGGGTGATAAACCGCCCCGGCGTGATCAAGATGAGTAATAACGGCCGCTTGCGAACGGCGGCCGTATTGAAGCGCTTTTTATGACCTGTTTGTGCGCGGACCGGTCCGTGCCAACGCGACAAAGACTGGGCGCCCTGCCCCCAGTTCGCAAGCCTCCTATAGCAGTTCATTCCTCATACATTCTTTGCGGTTTTTACCGCCTCGTCGCTGCTCGGCAAGTGTCTCAGCTCGCCCGTCCCTGCTCTCACCCGCGCCTCAGTCCAGATATTCGGGTGTCACGAAAATTGCTGCCGATATCGATAAGCTCAGGCGAGCTTGGCGCGGTCACGCTTTGCGTTGACCGACGTTTCTCGGGTCAGATATTTACTTTTACGGGGCAGACTATGGACGTCCAAATGTCGGAAGAGCAGATTCGCACGCTCGCGTTTCATCTTTGGGAGCAAGACGGCAGTCCCGAAGGACGCGCAGAGGAGTATTGGGAGAAAGCCCGGCAACAATTAGGTCTCGACGGTGCGACGCAGGATGGGAAGCTAGCGGATGAGGGCGAGACGGAGACAGCAGGATTTGGCGTCGAACCTGAGGCGACTTTGAACCGTCCCCTGGCAGAATAAAGGCCGCTAAGAGAGCGCGATTCGGCTTTGAGATCACGCGCAGCCATCGACGCAATCCAGGCTTTCGTTTGCCCCACGTCATACGCTTAGCGGGACCGTAGCACCTTCGGAAAAGCAGCACACCACGTATGCATCGCGCGTGACACCGCATCGCTGTTCACGTGGTCATTCTTGTAACGTGCTCACCCCGGCAACTCGACTTCGGGCGGTGACGTCGCGCAACCTTAGCCTCGGCCGGGAAAGGGAACATCCGTTTCCGGCTAAACCCTGGCATTCGCAGTGCTCCCCATCGAACGCCTCCCCGTCGCGCTAGCGCTTGCGACGCTTCAATACTGTTGCCCTAAACATACGCTTAACTCGACGCAGGCCTAGCCGGCAAGGGTCTGTGCGCCTGCATTGGTAACACTACCAATGTCCTGAACCGGGCAGTTGGCGCCTACTGGAAGAACACGAACTGCGGCGTCCGGTGTCTAGTCTCGGGATCGCGCTATCAGGAGGCGCATACGTCTACCGGGCGACGCCGTTGTTTTTGCCGATAACTAAACGAAGTGGTGTTCAATATGAAGACGTTCAATCATCTCAATGCCTCGGCCTCGTCGCTTGCAGGAAGCCGTAGCAAGGTATCCAAGGCAGCAGCCAAAACCGAAAAACAATGCTCCTCGTATGTATCGATGCTTCAGGCGCCCATGAGCGTGCTCGCCTGCAACGTGTCCGATCGTGCCGACATTACCGCAGTTGCAATACTTGGATATAACTAGTCCCGCTGTTGCAACGGCGTTCCTCTCCAAGCTGCAAGGAGTAGGCCGCATCGACCGGATCGATGCGGCCAGCGACCCTCTTGGCCGTTTGCCCGGTCCTAGTTCGCCGCATCAACGCGCGGTGACGCCGTAGCCGCTGCTGCCGCTGCTACTACCACGCTGCTTCCTTGTCCACCGCTCTCCGATGCATACGCATCATTGCTCGCTTGCACGCGTTGTTCGGCAGCTTGTATCTCATCGGGATAGTGAATTTGCTTGGCTCCGGGCCGATAGCCCGCATGCTCCAACTGAACAAGTTCGGCGTGTACTTCGGCTCGCGTGACGGGACCATTGCTGGTTTGCGCGAACGACACGGCCGGAATAATCAAAACGGCAGTCAGCAATGCGCAAATAAGCTTTTTCATGATAAGCATACCTCTATAAATATGGCTTCAGTCACCATGATTGAAGCCCGTGACTCCTCGCCGTGAAACGACGAGGAGCAGGACTCCATTCTGTGCAACGAGCGATGACCGCACCCTGACGCGACCATTACAAGCTTGTTATCTGCGTGTTCGAGTCGTGCCGCGATCGACCGCGCGAGGGAGCGGGCTGACTTGCCGCTTGCGCCGGACGTCGCGGTCCTTCCGAACGGAGGGAACCCAGGGCTCAGGGCTGGTTCCCTGTTCGTAGCCACGCATGTCCTGCGACAAAATTAAACTTTTATTACCGCTTCCATAAGCGTCAGCTAAGCCTGCGAGGATAAGCTCGCCGATCATCCTCTTATCTATCCTATCGCCGGCTATGGAAGCACTGAATCACACTCTCTTTTTGCTGATCAACGCGTCGGCTCAGCCAGGCTCTGTCGTCGTGGCATTGGCCATGCTGTTCGGCGAATACGCTATCTGGCTCGTGCCTGCCACACTGGTCGTCCGATGGCTGCGCAGCAACGACGTCGTGCGGCAGCGACTGATCGAAGCAAGCGCGTCGGCGCTGCTCGCCTTGCTGGCGGCGCAGATTATTGGCGTCATGTGGCCACATCCGCGGCCTTTCATGATCGGGCTTGGACATACGCTGATTGTGCACGGCGCGGATTCGTCGTTTCCCAGCGACCATCTGACGTTCTTGTGGGCGGTCGCCTTCAGCCTGCTGATGCACCCCGAAGCACGTCGCGCGGGATGCGTACTCGCCCTTCTTGGCCTGCCGATGGCATGGGCGCGGATCTATATCGGCGTGCATTTCCCCTTCGACATAGCGGGCGCGGCACTCGTGTCGGAAATCAGCGCGTGGCTTTGTGCTCTTACGGGCCGCTGGTTTGCAGCCCCGGTCGTGCGGACCGCGATGCTTGCGTACCGGCCGTTGTTCGGACCGCTGATCCGGCGCGGCTGGGTGGCACGATAAAACGCGATACCCTGATAACGTTCCGATAACGTTCCGATACCTCGCTGCAACAGCGGGTCGCCAACAGGCTCGGCAGGCATAACAAACCAATGCTTAAGGCTTGCTTACGCCAATTATCAATCGGCTAGTTTTTTATCCGACAATCTATTCGTTATCCAAATCATTGACCCTTGGTTGCAATAACACATCAGCTCCAACATTTGCTTAAGGCTTGCTTAGGCGAAGCCAATAATAAAAAAATATACCGCTCAATAAGAAGCCGAAACCGCCGATAGACCGAGTGTATTACCGGAACTTACCTACCCAGGAGAATCGCTAAATGAACGTCAACCCACTCAGCCAGCCCGCGTCGTCGCCGGCAACTGCCGCTGTTTCAACGGCATCTGCACCCTCGGGCACCTCGACGACCGAAGCCAGCAAGACCACCGCAGCGAGCGCGGCAGCTCCGCAGGCGTCGTCCACGGTCAGCATCAGCAACGCGGCGCACGCTGCACTGGCGGAAGCCACTGAATCAGCCGCGACCACAGCGAAAGAAGCCGGCGGCGGCGATCGGCAAGCGCAAAGACTGCTGGCCAAGGAAGCCGCGATGAAGATCGGCTAAGTGGCGGGGGGCACCTTCGAGGCTGCCGGAGAGCGGCCTCGTCTTGATGATTCCGATCTCTCAGCGCATCTTGCGCACGCTGGGCAGCATCCTGCTCAGCGTGCCATCACGGATGACGAACTGATGGAACAACGCGGCAGCAATGTGCAGTCCAATGAGCCCCAGCAGGACCCAGGCGGTGAGCTTATGGACGTCGCCAAGCGTATGCCCGAGCGCTGAACCCGTGGCGGCAAGTGCGGGCAGCGGTACGACATGGAACAGCGACACGGCCCACCCCCTTGCCGAAGCGTTCGCCCATCCCATCAACGGCAGCGCAATAAGCAACGCATAAAGCAAGCCGTGAGTGGCCTTGGCGGCCAATCTCATCGACGGCGGCAGCACGCTCGATTCGGCGGGTGGCTTGTGACTGAAACGCCACGCGAGCCGTACGAGTACCAGTAACACGATCGTTGCGCCGAAAGAGAGATGCAGCCCGATCAAACCAATAGGCTGCGTATCGTGATGGACATCAGGCATCAACCAGCCGATCGCGTACTGCACGGCTAGCAACAGCACGGTAAGCCAGTGAAAGAGCCTGGCGGGTGCGCCGAAGGCAGGGGTTTCAATTGTTTGCATCGAGGAGAGGATAAGAAGAATGTTTGTTGGGGGATGGCAGTTCAAGTGGTTTGCCCACGTTGCGGCCTGCAAGAGCGAACGGAATCCGTACTGTCTATTAATAGAACGGGTGCCTTAGCGCAGACTTAGCGCAGGTTAATGAAACGTCCTATCCTGGCAGCCCAGCCGTCAATGCACGCTAAAGCAAATGATAATAAGTCGCATGGAAACCATCACCGGCGTTCTGCAGCACCAAGCGTCCGCCGTTGCGCCGGGCGATCTCGGACACGATAGAAAGACCGAGCCCGCTGCCGCTGGACATCGTCCCCGGCACGCGATAAAACCGCTCGGTCACGCGAACGAGCTGGTCATCGGGAACGCCTCGTCCCGAGTCCTTGACGCTGCAAACGAGATAGCCCTCGCGGTTCACTACGGCAACGTCCACCTTGCCGCCTTCCGGCACATACCTCACCGCATTGTCGACCAGGTTGCGCAACGCAATAGTGACCGCTGACGCGTCCAGGTCGACCTGGATGTCGTCCACCTGCTTGAGTCCGAGATCCACATTTTTCGCATTGGCTACGTTGACCGCGTCCTGGATCGCATCCGTGGCAAGCCGATGAAGCGACACAAGCGAACGCACGGGGGCCACGGCATGCTGTGAACGGGCCAACGCGAGCAGTTGTTCAACAAGCCTCGCGGTGCGATGCACGGCCGCCTGCAAGGCCATCAGCCGCCCGCGTGCGTCCTCCGGATCGGTCGCCGCCGTCAGACTCTCGGCCTGCAACGTCAGCGCCGCCAGCGGCGAGCGCAGTTCGTGCGCAGCGTCGGCGATAAACCGCCGCTGCTGAGCCATTGCGTCTTTCAGCCTGCTGATCAGGCGATTGATCGAGCGGATGAAAGGCAGCAACTCCTTTGGAATTCCCCCCTCCGACAACGCGTCGAGCGTGACCTCGTCTTGCCCGTCCACGATGGCTGCAAGGCGGCGTACCGGCGCCAGTGCGCCACGAGCAATCAGCACGATGACAACCAGCAGCAGCGGCGTCAGCGCGAGCATGGGCAACAGGGTTCGCAGCGAGCCGTCATGGGCGATCTCGTCCCGGATAGTCGAGCGTTCCGCCACCAGGAGGCGGTCGCCGCCTTGCAGCGTCTGCACATTGACGCGCCAGCGCCTGCCTTCGAAGTCGACGTTCTGGAACCCGTCAGCAAGGGTTTCAAGTGGCGGCAGAGGCACATTGATACCGGTTTCGGGCGCACCCGGAATCACGCGTGAAATGATCATGGACATACCGTTGCCATGCGCGTCGGGCCACGTCACGGTGGGGGCCGCGAGCATGAGCTTGCCGCTGTTGATCAAGACGCCGATGTCATGCAAATGGTTGTCCTGCAGCCGGCTCGCCTCGCGGTACCCGCCCGCGAATGACAGCGCACCGCCCATCACCGCAAACACCACAATGATGCCGATGATTGACCACGTCAGTTGCCTTGTCAGCGAGCGTGGTTTTCGTCCCGGTCGACCATCCATCCCACACCTCGTATGTTGCGAATCGCGCTATGCCCGATCTTCTTGCGGATTGTATGGATCAGGTATTCGATGGCGTTGCTGTCGACCTGCTCGTTCCAGCCGTAGACCCGGTTCTCGAGCTCGCTCCTCGACAAGATGATGCCGGGACGCGAGAGCAACGCCCTCAGCACCGCGAACTCGCGACCCGACAGGCGGCACTCGACGTTGTTATACACCGCGACCAGCGTGCGCGGATCGAGCGACAGCTTGCCGCTTGAAAGCGTCGCGTCCGGATGATGACCGAGCTTGCGTGTTGCAGCGCGCAGCCGTGCCAGCATTTCGTTCAGGTTGAACGGCTTGACCAGGTAATCATCTGCCCCGCTGTCAAGCCCTTCAATACGATCATCCACCCCGTCACGCGCGGTCATGATGAGGACTGGCGTGTCCGCGTCACGCTTGCGAAGATCGCGCAGGATGCTCAGGCCGTCTCCCTGAGGGAGATTCAGGTCGAGCAGCACGGCGTCATGTTCGCGGCCGAGCAACGCGCCTCTTGCCGATGGCGCGTCCATCACCCAGTCCGCGACATAGGCCGCATCGTGCAGTGCGCGAGCAATCGCGGTACCGATCAGCTCGTCGTCCTCTACCACCAGGATGCGCATGCGAGTGTCTTCCGTTGACGAGATTACAAACGATTCAGGTTGCCTAACTATCGGCTAAGTTTGGCGGTTTATTTTACTTCGACGATCCGCACCACGACACTTATTGCGTGCTTGCGATCAACATTTTCCTGTCTGTCACGCCGTCGACTTGTTCGCCAGGCGTGAGGGGCTTTGTGCGCCTTTCGTCAGGAGCGCGACTCGATAGAAATCACTAAAGGCTATCGGCTAACTTTCATTTCTATTTGAAAAACAGTTGTCGATCCCTTTCCCAATACCGGTGTTAACCCCGCCGTCCGCCACACATCGACTCCGTCTGAAATGGGCAAGCCTTTCACGACATCGCGGTTCTGTTCGTTCCGTGGGACCGGTCCCTGCATTTACACACATTGCGTCTTCCCGGAGTACCCATGAAAACACTGTTCCTTCAAGCACCTTCGTTCGACGGCTTTGATGGCGGGGCGGGTTCGCGCTACCAGACCAAGCGCGAAATCCGATCATTCTGGTATCCCACCTGGCTCGCCCAGCCCGCCGCCTTGATCGAAGATAGCCGCGTGCTGGACGCTCCTGCAGATGGCCTATCCGTGGAGGCCTCGCTCGACATCGCGGAACAATACGAGCTCGTCATCATTCATACGAGCACGCCGTCGTTCCCAACCGACGCGCTGTTCGCCGAGCATTTGAAAAACCGCTCGCCCACGATTCTTGTCGGGATGGTCGGCGCAAAGGTTGCCGTCGATCCGCACGGTTCGCTCGGAGCCAGCAACGCGATCGACTTTGTGTGCCGAGAGGAATTTGACTTCACCTGCCGGGACATTGCGCAAGGCTTGCCGTTCGAATCCATTCTCGGCCTCAGCTATCGCCTGCCCGATGGCGCAATCACGCACAACGACGCCCGGCCGATCCTCGAAAACATGGACGAGTTGCCGTTCGTCGCGCCGGTATACAAGCGCGATCTGAAGATCGAGAACTATTTCAGCGGCTACCTCAAGCATCCGTATGTATCGATCTATACCGGTCGTGGTTGCCGATCGAAGTGCACCTT
>NZ_LMUF01000048.1:130051-135829 GCF_009766085.1 Burkholderia sp. S171
AGTGGATCAGAGACAACATGCCCGAAGTGAAGGAGATCATGTTCGACGACGATACCTTCACGGACTTCAAGCCGAGAGCCGAAGAGATTGCCCGCGGCCTGGGCAAGCTGGGTGTGACATGGTCCTGCAACGCCAAGGCGAACGTGCCGTATGCAACGCTCAAGGTCATGAAGGAGAATGGTCTGCGGCTCCTGCTGGTCGGCTATGAATCCGGCGATGACCAGATTCTCCTGAACATCAAAAAAGGCCTGCGTACCGATATCGCGCGCCGCTTTAGCGAAGATTGCCGCAAGCTCAACATCAAGATCCACGGCACGTTCATTCTGGGACTGCCGGGCGAAACGCACGAAACGATCGAAAAGACTATCGAGTACGCCAAGGAGATCAACCCGCATACGATCCAGGTATCGCTCGCGGCGCCCTACCCGGGCACGACCCTGCACAAGCAGGCGATCGAAAATGGCTGGCTTAAGGAAAACAAGGTCATCAACCTCGTCAGTTCAACGGGCGTCCAGCTTGCGGCGATCAGCTATCCGCACCTGTCGAGTGAAGAGATCTATCACAGCGTGGAAGAGTTCTATAAGCGCTTCTACTTCAGGCCCTCGAAGATCTGGGAAATCCTGCGCGAGATGCTGGTGAGCTGGGAGATGATGAAGCGGCGGTTGCAGGAAGGCGTGGAGTTCTTCAAGTTTCTACGGGCTCACGAGGCATGACCCCGGACGTGCCCGGTCAATTTCCCGGCTTGTCACCTGCGAAACAAAAAAGGCTTCGAAGGGTGTATGTGAGATTCGCGTGGCTGGCAGGCGCCGTGTTGCTGATCGCGTTTGCCATCCATAGCGGGAGCCCGCATATGGCCCGCGTAATGCTTCGCTGGGCAGCGGATGTGTGCGGTGCGAGCGCGGCCTTCGGGATCCTCTACATGCTGGCTGCCGCCGCGTTGACGAGGCGCTTTTTGGCGCGCCCCTGTGCGGAGCCCAGCTCATTTCCGGGCGTGACTATCATCAAGCCCCTGCATGGGAACGAACGGGCGCTGCTCGAAAACCTGTCGGGATTCTGCAAGCAGGATTATCCCGGTGCTATTCAGTACCTGTTCGGCGTTCACGACAAGGCCGACCCGGCGCTCGACGTAGTGGAACAGTTGCGGCAGTTGCACCCTGAGGCTGAGATTGCGATCGTGATCGATTCCCGGCTGTATGGTCCGAACCGAAAGATGAGCAATATCCTCAATATGCTGCCCACCGCGCAGCACGACATCCTGGTATTCGCCGATAGCGACGTGGGGGTCGGTCCCGGCTACCTGCGCGGTGTTGTCGGCGAGCTTCAAAAACCGGGAGTCGGCCTGGTAACCTGTCTTTATCGCGGGCTGCCGGATGCGGGTTTCTGGCCTCGACTGTCCGCCAAGGCGAGCAACTATCACTTCCTGCCGAGCGTCGTGGTCGGCATGGCGCTTAAGCTTGCGCGCCCCTGTTTCGGACAGACCATCGCCCTGCGCCGGGTGACGCTTGAAAAAATTGGCGGTTTCTCGCAGTTCACGCATCATCTTGCCGAGGACCATGCCATTGGAGAAGCAGTGCGCCAACTCGGAGAAAAGGTGGTCGTTCCACCTATCATTGTGACCCATGCGTGCGTTGAAACCAGCGCCTCGCAACTGATCTCTCACGAACTGCGCTGGAGCCGTACGATTCGAACCATCGATCCGGCCGGCCACCTCGGCTCGGCACTCACGCATCCGCTTGTGTTTGCCCTGTTCGCGATCGCGTTGTCCGGCGCCGCGATGTGGACGTGGCCCCTTACGCTCGCGGCGCTCTTCACGCGGTTCGCACTGAAGCTGCAACTGGACCACGCGCTGGGCCAGGCCTCGGGTGATCTCTGGTTATTGCCCATATGGGACCTCGTCTGCTTCGCCATTTTCGTCAGCAGCTTTTTCTCGACGCGCGTACTCTGGCGAGGTTTCCAGTTCAAAGTCGGCCGCGATGGCCTGCTCTATCCGCTTGGGGAGAAATGACTGTTGATGCTCAATTCCGGCCCTCGCTTGCGACAAGCGCCTGACGTGCTCGCCGTCGAATCAGACTTCACTTTAATCGCATGACTAAATATCTTGGCCGGGCGATCGCTGCGCTTGGGCTGATCGTGGCACTGGCGCTAGTGTGGCACGACGATCCGCGCTCGGTGTTCGCACTGCTGCGCACTGCAGGTCCCGGCCTTGTCCTGGCCGCCGCCGTCCATGTCCTGCCGATGCTGGCCAATGCCCGCGACTGGCAAACGCTCATAACCGGCATGGGACGCCCCGGTCTGCTGGGCATGCTGCGGCTCGTCTGGATTCGCGAGTCGGTCAACAGCTTGCTTCCGGTTGCGAGGATCGGCGGCGAGATCGTTTCGTTCCGGTTGCTGACCCGCGCAGGTTTGCGAGCCTCTACTGCTGCGGCGAGCCTGGTCGTCGACATGCAGCTCACGCTAATCAGCCAGCTCGTGTTTACGCTGGTGGGCATAGCATTCCTGCTGGGTCACGCCACACCCGGGGAACGCCAGCTTGCCATAGACGTGCTCTGGGGACTCGCCCTGCTCGCGCCGCTTCTGGCGGGCTTTGCATTGATCCAGCACGTCAACCTGTTCGAAAGAATGACGCGCTTGTTCAATCGCCTGACAAGCGGCCAGATTGCGGCGCTGGCCGGCCCCTCGCTACGCATCGACCAGTCAATCAAGCTGATTTGGAGAAAACATGGGGTTGTCTTGCGCTATCTGTTTATCTGGCAACCGCTGCAGTGTCTCACCACTTCTCTGGAGATATGGCTAGCGCTTTATTTTCTCGGTTCGCAGATCAGTTTCGCCGAAGCTGTCGTGCTCGAATCGCTGATTCAAGCGCTCAGCAGCGCCGCGTTTTTTGTACCTGCCGCACTGGGCATTCAGGAGAGTGGTTTTGTTCTGATCGGTGGCGCCTTGGGCCTCGATCCGTCTGTGAGTCTCGCACTCGCGGGCGCACGACGATTACGTGACCTGCTCGTCTTCGTCCCGGGACTGTTTGCATGGCAGCTTGCGTTGGCGAAGAAGCGCGTAACAAGGGCTGTCGAGGGGTCGGGAGACGGCATTGAACACCAATACGCTGAGCATTAGGCGCTTGCCGCCCCGTTAGGCATCTTGAACATCAGCGCTCAAACTTTGCGCGCAACCTGCCAGAAGTCGATTTTCTCCTCTAGCCGCCGGCACTCGGTTACCAGGCAATCGATGTCATGCACCACATTGCCATACGACGCTCGGAGCATCGCGACCACCGGTTCCGGTATCGCCTGACAATTTCCGAAATCGGACGCCGCACGGCGCAGAAGCGAGAAGAACGCAAGCAGATCACGCCGGGTGTCGACAAAGGCGATGTCAGCGTATCGAGTCGATGAAACTGGCTCGATTTGATCGACCAGCCGAATTGCATGTTCGATCTGCGAGCAGTTGTACGTCATCTGGAAGTAACTGCTGTCGCACGCACCGCCGCACAACGCAGCATTCGCCTGATCGGCAAGCCTGCGGCTGACGTTGACTACGGTGACCGCCTCTCGCAAGCGCTCAAGCCTGAGCATGTGCGTTGCGCGTCTCGCGCGGATCGCCTCCAGCGCCGGTAACGCAAGACCAACGGAAACGCCGACGACATTCCCCAGGGTGTTGTAGAGAGACGCGACCGTGCCCGTCGACGTTCCGTACGCGTAGAAACCCGCTACAAGCGCAAAGGCCGTCATGCCAGCAGCGGGCATCAGGCGCACCTTCGTCGCGCTAACGCTCATCACGTTGCCCCGTGAAAACTCTGTGGTTCAAACACCTGCTTACCGCATTCGAACCCATGCAACCCTCATCATATTGACACGCCGAGCAGGTGCCCCACGCAGAACGTGAAGCTCGCTGCAATGCACCCTATAACGATTTGCCTCATCGCGGAAAACGCCGCGCCACGTCCATTGAAAAGCGAGGTAAACACGCCGATCGCCGCGAGCGCCAGCGCACTTAGTGCAACGCACTGGATGATTGCCGCGAATCCATTGCTCCACAAGAAAGGCATCGCCGGGAAAATTGCCCCCATGGAAAACAGACAAAACGACACGCCGGCAGCAGACCACGGATTCCCGCCCAACTCGGCGGGGTCCAGCCCAAGTTCTTCACGTGTGAGCGTGTCGAGCGCCTTGTCCTTGTCCCGCATGATCTGAGCGGCAACCCGCCTGGCTTCATCGCTATCCAGCCCTTTTGCCTGATAGATGAGCGCGAGTTCGTGCCGCTCGGCATCAGGCGTGTGTTCAAGCTCGTCCGCCTCCTTCGCGATCTGGGTGCGTGCGAGTTCCCGGGCATTGGTCACGGAAAGCCACTCACCCAATGCCATGGAACACGCGCCCGCGATCAGGCCGGCAAAGGCCGTCAGCAGGATCGTCTTGTTGTTGGTCCCCGCGCCTGCTACCCCCATGATCAGACAAAAATTCGATACCAACCCGTCGTTCGCGCCAAGGACAGCCGCCCGTAGATCGTTGCCCGACGAAACGCCCTTGTGCCACGACTCCGCTTCGGCAATCTCCGCGCCTTTCGACCTCTGCGGGCTCTTACGATTCGCCACGCTTTGCACCATGTCCGCATGCCGATGTTCCTCTTCGGCCATCTGCGCAGCGTCTGGTTGGCCCGCGTATTTATCCCTGTCCGCGTATTCCGCAGCAGCGACCGTGCGCAGGACAAAATCCGGGCCAAAGACTCGCACAAGCGCCCGCATGACCCGGGTCTTCGCGCTGTACTGATGCGTCCGGACCTTGACGCCGTTCGCCCGGAGTTTCTCGCGCCACACTTGCGCGTGCGTGAACTCGGACGCCGCGAGTTCCGCATAAATGGCCTTCTTCGAACCATCTCGCTCGACACTCGCCAGCGTTTCGTAAAGCGCCGCGCTGTCGAGTTCGTCGGCCAAGTTCGACCTGAACCTTTTGAGCTCCGTCTTGGATGCCAAAGGATTGCTCTCCTCGCTGGATTACCGAAAGTTTCTCAGCAAATCCTAACGGATCAAGCGTGCTCATTGGTTAAAGACCCTTAACGTCTGCGTAATTGAGAATAGCAATGGTTTGTACGACGCTCGGCCAGCGCGTGAGAACTCGCCTGACGCAGGAACAAACACTGCACGCCTGGGCTGAAGCCGCCCTTTGTTCAAAGGCTATGCCGTCATGCTTAGACAAAAATTAGCCGTGCCTTTCAGCGCGCAGACAAGGCGCAGAGTTAGCGCTCGCTGGCAGAGGAGACAATGGGCTTTGAGAGAAGGCGATCTCGCTGCGACATTGCTTAACGCGGATGTCACGCGAAACCGCTAGGGAGAAAGTATCAGGCTAGCGCCGGGACGCGCCTTGTATGAAATCGATCAACGCAAGATTCGATTCCGAACTGCGCGTGTCAAACGCGATCGGCGAATCCAGCAACTCCAGCGTGCTGTCCAGCAAGGCATGCGTCATGAGCTAGAGGTCTCCGGCTACCCCATACGACGGTGCCTGCTCGGGGCGTTTTGCGCGCGTTGCGTAGTCGTTCATTTGCGGTTCGTAGCGCTGCCAGAGCGCGCGCAAGTCGGCGATGGGTTCATCGGACCAGTCCACCCGCAATTCCGCAAGCGGCCAGACGTCCCGCCCGTAAACGCAAAAACCCGCTGAATGCACCGGTCCGGCCTCACCGCCTGCTGCAGCACCCGCTTCTAACGCACGAATCAGCCGCTCGGCAAGCGAGCTGGCATGAGACGCTTCGAAGGCTTCGGTCATAGCGGCGGGGGTACTATCGTGTGCG
>NZ_LMUF01000048.1:136046-179067 GCF_009766085.1 Burkholderia sp. S171
TTCGCCCCGGTCACCGCCTCTCGTGAACCGTCGGCGTCGAGTACCGCAAGTTGTCGCCACTCGGCGTAGGGCCGTGCATCCTGCAACTGCCGCAAGGTACTCTGCGCACCGAATCCCTGCGCCAGCAAATTCAGGCCAAGCACGCCAAGACGCGGATCGGTCACGTTCTGACTCAGCACCACGCCATGCGGACTGGCCCACAAGCAACGGCTGGGAACCGCAATGCTTGAACTGCACACGATGCCGCCAACCATGCCTGTACGCTCGCATCGGCCAGCCAGTGAAAAGGTCATGAGAAAACTCCTCTCAACTATTTGGAATGACGGCGATCACATCGATCTCAACCAGCCACTCGGGCCGCGCGAGCGCTGAAATCACGAGCCCGGTAGAGACCGGATACACGCCCTTCAGCCACTTCCCCACCACCGTATAGACTGCCTCGCGATAACGGACATCGACGAGATAGACCGTGATCTTGCAGATATCCTCAAGCTTGCTGCCGGCTTCGTCCAGCAGCATCGCAATGTTCGCCATGGCTTTTTCTGTCTGGACGGCGATGTCGCCTATGCCCACCGATTCGCGCGTATCCAGATCCTGGCCAATCTGGCCGCGCAAGTACACCGTGCCATTCGCGACCACCGCCTGGCATAAGTCATTGTCCAGTTTCTGCTCGGGGTAGGTCTCGCGAGTATTAAATTTGCGGATGCGGGTATGACTCATGGACACCTCACATTGCGCGCTTGAGCCGCGGCTCTGCGCTGGATTGAACAACACGGTCCGACAGGTTCGCAGCCTTCTTCACATAGCCAAGCGTGCTGTCGAAATCGAAGTTGCGGAACACGGCGCCTAGATGCGCGAACGGCGGCGATTGGGCAAACAACTGGAACGTCAACCGATGTCCGGCGTAGTCGGAATTCAGCATGTCACGGGCGAACGCAAGCAGTTTGCGGCGGTCGTCGGAGACCCAGTTTTCGTTGACGGTGTAGTACTTGTCGAGCCAGTCGCTAATCTCGGGATTGGCAAATGAGGCCCCATCCGGTGTGACGCAAATCTGGCCGCCACATAATTCGCGGGCAAGATGCATCATCTCGTGAAGCCGCGAACACGCTTGCACACGGCCCGTATACAGCAGAGACTGGTTGGGCATCATCAATCCGGCAGGACTACGCTCACCGCATGCAATTGATGCTGTTAAATGGGCGTTGATGGTCTCTCTATACACTGCAAGCGTCGACAATTTTTCTTGCACGGCCTGCTGTTTTTCGAGCCCCGTCTGACGCGCATTGAACAATGCTGTGCCAATCATCAGGTCGGCCAGACGCAGGTTGCGCTGAACGAATGCGAATGCGCTATAGCGATGCAGCGTGGCGCGAATATAGGTAGCGGCCTTCGTGTGCTGATAGAACAGCACGTCTTCCCACGGGATCAGGACGTTGTCGAAAATCAGCAGCGTATCGATTTCATCGCAGCGGTTGGAGAGCGGATAGTCCTCTGGATTGGCCCGACCCGCGAAGCCCGTGCGGCAGATGAACTTGAGCCCAGGCGCCGACATGTTGACGATGAATCCGACCGCGTAGTCAGAGAGTTTCGCGTCGCCCCAGTTGGCAATAGTCGGCTTGACGAACGCCTGGTTCGCATAGGCGGCAGCCGTTTCATACTTGGCACCACGCACCACAATGCCGGTATCGGTTTCTTTCACCACATGCAACAGCATGTCCGGATCCTGCTCCTGAGGCGGTTTCGATCGATCGCCCTTGGGGTCCGTGTTCGCGGACACGTGGAATGGGTCTTCGTGCAGCGTGCGATGAATATGACGCTCGATGTTTTCCGCAAAACGCGGATCCACCTCGTTGAGCACATCCTTACCGTCATACAGCGACCACATCTCACCGATGGTTTCATCCCCCACTCGCGTTGCAATTCCGCCCACGTCGTCCAGCACGGTATCCACTGCCAGCCGCTTGTCGTGCCAGTCTTGCTGCGTGTACGGCAGCTTCAGTCCGATGGCGTTGCGCTCGCCCGTTTTTTCATCGACATAGCTCATGACGCCCTGCGTCGCTTTCTCGTGCGCCATGTCGTAGATACGCGCACGGATATCGACGATAGGCTTGAACATGGGGTGCGTGGTGACGTCGTTCACGCGTTCGCCGTTGATCCAGACTTGCCGTCCGTCACGAATGGAATCGCGATACTGCTCGCCGGTTCTGATCATTTACTGTGCCTCGGTCCGTTGGGAATGTCGTTCGGAAATGGAGTCATGCCTGCGTCTAAAACGCCAAGAACTGGCCGTAGTCGCGCTTGCAATAGAGCAAGGGCATGTGCGTCACCGGCGCGCGCTTGACGGCGGCCACTTCGCCGAAAAACACCGTGTGCGTGCCAATAACCTGCTGCGCGACCACACGGCATTCAAGCGCCGCCACCGCGCCGTCGATAAGCGGTACGCCCAGCGTGCCGGCCGTATTCGAGCAGCAGGAAAAGTCGAAGGGCTTGGCCGTTGCCGAGCGGCCGGCGAACGTATCCGCTATACCGCGCTGCGCCACATTCAGCAGGTTCACCGCGAACACGCCGTTTTCTGCTACCGCTGCATTCGCCGGGCTGCGCGTGTTGATGCAGACCAGCAACGTGGGCGGGTCCGCACACACTGAACTGCAGGCACTGACCGTCACGCCGAAACGCTGCTCGCCGCTGCCGGTCGTCACCACGTGAACCGACGTGGAGTTCGACGCCATGGAATCCAGGAACGCAGCGCGCAAGGTATCTACTTCGCTGGCAATCTTGCCTTCACCTTCCACTGCGCATTCCGTTGAACCGCTGTCTCGCTGCATGTCGTCCTCCTCGCGTGTCCGCTAGCCCTTCGCAAAATCTACGCTCGGGCGACGCATCCGAAAAACATATTTCAAAAATGCAAATCATCGCTTTTGCCTATGCAAGCCTATTTATTTCCACGCACAATAAGCACTAGAAAAGACCACGGGGCGGACCATGGAACCTGCGCAATTACGCTATTCGCTGCGTCAGTTGAGGTACTTCGTCGTCACGGCGGAAGTCTTGTCGTTCACCGCCGCAGCCAAGTTGCTGCATATCTCGCAGCCGTCCATCTCCACAGCGCTGGCGGACCTGGAGGTGTCGTTCGGTGTCCAGCTTTTTATCCGCCATCACGCGAGCGGGTTATCCCTGACGCAGGCGGGCCGGGACATGCTCGGGCGTGCACGCGACCTGCTTAAAAACGCGGAGGACCTGCAGACGGCCGCCAAGGAAATGGACGGCGGCATGTCCGGCGCCATCACGCTCGGCTGCCTCGTCTCGCTCGCGCCGCCGCTCATGCCCGCGATGATGAGCCGCTTCCTCGCCAATCATGCTGGCATTGCATTTCGCACGCTCGAAGCGCATCAGGAGGATCTACTGCGGGGCTTGCACGACGGTTCGCTGGATATAGCGCTCACTTACAACCTCGACCTGACCGACGACATCGCCTTCACGCCGCTGCTGTCATTGCCGCCGTATGTGATCCTGCCCAGGACACATCGGCTGGCACGCGCGCGCAGCGTCGCGCTGGCCGACCTGCGCGACGAGCCTTACGTCATGCTCGACCTGCCGCACAGCCGCGAATATTTCGCCGGACTCTTCGACGCGGTCGGTGGCCGGCCGATTGCCGCATTCAAGTCGTCACAGCCCGAAGTCGTTCGCGGCATGGTGGCGAACGGCCTGGGCTACAGCATCCTCAACTTCCCGCTCAAGTCGAGCCGAACCGTGGATGGTGAAGACTTTGTCATCAAGCAGTTCAAGGACGAGGTGAACGCGACCACGCTGGGTATCGCGCAATCCAGGAGCATGAAACCCCGGCAAGTCGTCCAGCACTTCGCCACGTTCTGCGAAGCGGAAATCAGGCGCCAGCACGGCGGTTGAACGCGCGGGAATACGCGGGAAGGGATGGATTGAAGACCCCTTGCTAGATAGGAAAAAGCTTGGTTCTACATGCAAAAACAATATTTTGGCTGGTAATTTGACTTGATAGATTGATGTCCATGCAGCGAGAGCAACCCGTAGCAAAGATTGAACGGGTTGCCACATTCACTGAATGGTCACTGAGTGGGACAGGGAGGCGCGATGGGTTCTGCAGCGGCATCCTCGATGGCAACGTCGACAGCATCCGGCGCCGGCCCGGACATCGTCCGCGAGTTGCAGGCCAACTGCGAACGCCCGTTCAGCGATGCACGCTCAATGCCACCCGCGGTCTACACCTCGGCTGATTTCCTGGCGCTGGAACAGGAACGCATTTTTCGTCGCGAATGGCTGTGTGTCGGCCGTGCGAGTGCGCTTGCCGAAGCGGGCGACTATCTCACGGCGGATATCGACGGTCAGCCGATCGTCGTCCTGCGCGACGAGCATCTTGAGTTGAAGGCGTTTTCCAACGTGTGCCTGCACAGGATGTCCGTGTTGCTCGAAGGGCGTGGCAACACCCGGCGCATCGTATGTCCGTACCACGCATGGAACTACACGCTCGATGGCAAGCTCCACGGCGCCCCCATGATGGAGCGTCAAAGCGGATTTTGTAAGGAAAGCTACCGATTACCCACGGTGCGATGCGAAGCCTGGCAAGGCTGGATCTACGTCACGCTCGACGCGAATGCACAGCCGGTCGCAGAGAAACTCGCCGGCCTCACGGACCTGATTGCCGACTACGGCATGACCGATTACAAGGAAACATTCTACGAAGAGCACGTCTGGGATACGAACTGGAAAATCCTGGCCGAAAACTTCATGGAAAGCTACCACCTGCCCATGCTGCATCGGGCGACCGTCGGGCCGCATTCGCGTCTCGACGAGATGGAATGCCCACCCGGCAGCGACGCGTTCAATTACCACTGGATCACCAAGGAAGCGTCGCTGCCTATCGGCCAGGCGCATCCGGATAACCAGCGCCTTCAAGGCCACTGGCGCAAGACAACCGCGCTGCTCGCGATCTACCCGACTCATCTTGTCACGCTGACGCCGGGGTATTTCTGGTACCTCGTGCTGCAGCCGATGGGCACGAGCCGCGTTCATATCCGCTTTGGCGGTGGGCTGGCGCCTGAGTTCATCGCGGATCCGAAGGCTACGCAATACATGACGTCGTTGAAAGCGTTGCTGGACGCAGTCAATGAGGAAGACCGGCGAGGCGTGCAGGCTGTGTTCCGTGGTGTGCAGGCGCCGCTTGCAAAACCCGGCCATCTCAGTCACCTCGAACGGCCGAACTACGACTTCGCGCGTTATCTCGCGCAGCAGCTTGCCTGACATACATGCACGTTGCTCACCGCAAGACACGCAACGCGACACCGATCTGAAACCCGGAGCCCACGACACGATGTCCACCCACTCCTTCATCTCCTTCGCGGGCGTGAGCAAGACGTATGACGGCGTACATTACGTCGTGGAAGGACTCGATCTCGACGTAGCGAAAGGCGAATTCGTCTCGCTGCTTGGACCCTCCGGTTCTGGAAAGACAACAACGCTGATGATGCTCGCCGGCTTCGAATCGGCGACGCAGGGCGAGATCCGCCTGAACGGAAAACGCCTCGACGATAAACCGCCGCATCAGCGCGACATCGGCATGGTGTTTCAGAACTACGCGCTCTTCCCGCACCTCACGATCGAACAGAACATCGCGTTTCCGTTGTCGGTAAGAGGCATTGGCAAAGCAGAACAAAAGGCGCGCGTGAAGCGGGCGCTGGAGATGGTCGAGTTGCCGCAACTGGCTTCCCGCCGGCCGTCGCAGTTGTCAGGCGGACAGCAGCAGCGTGTCGCCCTCGCCCGTGCGCTTGTATTCGAGCCAAGCGTGGTGCTGATGGACGAACCGTTGGGCGCACTCGACAAGCGGTTGCGCGAAACCATGCAATACGAAATCATGCGGCTGCATCGCGAACTGGGATTGACGGTGGTTTATGTGACGCACGACCAGGCGGAAGCGTTGACCATGTCAGACCGGGTTGCCGTGTTCTCCGATGGACGCATCCAGCAGGCAGCGACCCCTACCGAACTTTATGAAAACGCGCACAACGCGTTCGTGGCGAATTTTGTTGGCGAGAACAACGGCTTGACGGGTCGGGTGCTCGAACAGGACACAAGCTGGGCGACTCTGGAACTCCCGGACGGCGCGGTTATTCGCGGCCGCTGCGGGCGGGGTCTCCGGAACGGCGAGGAAGCGATGCTGGCGTTGCGTCCCGAGCGCGCGCATATAGCGTCCGCTGACGCCGCGCAGAACGCCGCGGACACCAACGTGGTGAGCGCGCGCGTGGAAGAACTCGTGTATTGCGGCGATCACCACCGCGTTCACTTGAAACTCGGGGAGCTTGGTCATGGCGACAGCATCATTGTCAAAGTCCCGAATACGCAGCACCACGATCTTCCGTCACTCGGCAGTGCAACCGCCGTGGCATGGCGCCACGACGACTGCAAGATCCTCGCAACGGCCGCGACTATTACTCGCGGCCCTGCTCCGTCCATCACCGCAGGAGTCCACTGACATGAAAGCATCACTCGTTCGAACCGGTCTGACGGGCATCGCCGGACTCACCGTTGCAGCGGCCAGCTTGTTCGCCGTCACCGCGCATGCGGCCGATACCATCTCGGTCGTGACCTTCGGCGGCGCTTACGAGGCCGCGGCAAAAAAAGCGTTCTTCGAACCGTTCACGGCGGCTACAGGCATCGGCTTCTCGACCGAATCGTACGATGGCGGCCTTGCCAAACTGTCCGCCATGGAACAGGCCAAGAACCCGACGTGGGACTTGATCGACCTTGAATCCAACGACGCGATCACCGGTTGCGACGAAGGCCTGTTGCGCAAGATAGACCGCAAGACGCTCGGCAACACCAGCGCGTTCATCCCGGGTTCGATCATGGATTGCGCGGTAGCCGCCATGGTCTGGTCGACCGTGTATGCCTACGACACGACCAAGCTCAAGACCGCGCCGACCACGATCAACGACTTCTTTGACCTGAAGAAATACCCGGGAAAACGAGGCTTGCGCAAGTCGCCGAAGGTGACGCTCGAATGGGCGTTGCTCGCTGACGGCGTGAAAACCGCCGATGTCTACAAGGTGCTCGGCACGCCCGCCGGCGTCGACCGCGCGTTCAAGAAACTCGACACAATCAAGCCAAGCATTGTCTGGTGGGAAGCCGGCGCGCAGCCGCCGCAATTGCTTTCCGATGGCGCGGTGGTCATGACACAGGCCTATAACGGGCGCATTGACGACGCAGTGCACAAGGACCACAAGCCATTCGAATCCGTGTGGGATGGCCAGGTCTATGACTTCGAATGGTGGGGTATTCCGATGGGCGCGAAGAACGGTGACGCCGCAGCAAAGTTCATTGCTTCGGCTTCGAGCGCACAAAGCTACGCAGACCTGACGAAGTACATTGCTTACGCGCCGCCGCGCAAGGATGCGATTCCGCTGATTGCGAAGGATCGCCTGAACGACTTGCCGACGGCTCCCGCCAACTTCAAGCACGCACTGCAGATCAACGCGAGTTTCTGGGCGGATAACGCCGACCAGATCAACAAGCGCTTCCAGGTCTGGCTGACACAGTAAGGCGACCCGTGACCGTGACAGTGACCAGCAATCTGCAGGAACCCGCTGAGCGCGAACCGTCCACCGGTTCCGCCTCGGGAGCGGGCGGCCGTGCGGCATACGAGAGGACGCGCCGCCGGGCGTCGGCCCAGGCACTCCTGCTTGCGCTGCCGCTGCTGTTGTTCCTGCTCGCGACCTTCATTGCGCCCATCGCGATCCTGCTGTCACGGAGTGTCGAGAATCGCGAGGTGCCGGTGAACCTGCCGGCATTGTCGCAAGCGCTCAAGGCATGGAATGGCGAAGGCGTGCCCGACGAGCACACCTTCGCCATCCTCGCAGCGGATATGCGCCGTGCGTCCGCGGAAGGGCAATTGGGAACCGTCGCGCGGCGGCTGAATTTCTACCTGCCGGAGTTTCGCAGCTTGCTGATGCGGACCGCGCGGCAGTTGCCCGAAACTGCGCCACCCGCCTGGAAACCGGCACTGATTGAACTCGATCCGCGCTGGGGCACGCATGACATCTGGCGCATCCTGAAGCGCTCTGCCGTATCGCCTACGCCCGACTATCTGTTAGCCGCCGTCGACGCTACTGTCACACCTGAAGGTTCGGTCGCTTCCCTGCCCGCCGATAGCTCCGTGTTCATCAACGCGTTTGCGCGCACCGTATGGATCAGTGCGTCGGTCACGCTGCTGTGCCTCGTGCTCGGTTATCCGGTCGCCTACTTGCTCGCCACCCTGCCTGCAGCGAAGAGCAATCGCCTGATGCTGCTGGTGATCGTGCCGTTCTGGACGTCGCTGCTCGTGCGCACGACCGCGTGGTACGTGCTCCTGCAACCGGGCGGGGTCATCAACAGCTTGCTCATGGGGATGGGTCTCGTTAGCCATCCATTGCCGCTGTTGTTCAATCGCACCGGCGTGCTGATCGGCATGACACATATCCTCCTGCCTTACATGATCCTCGCGATCTATTCGGTCATGAAGAGCGTGTCGCCGGTGTACATGCGCGCGGCGCAATCGCTCGGCGCGCATCCGGTCACGGCGTTCATCCGCATCTATGTGCCGCAGACCTTGCCGGGTGTCGGCGCTGGCTGCTTCCTCGTGTTCGTGCTCGCGCTGGGTTACTACATCACGCCTGCATTGCTGGGCGGCGCGGGTGACGAAATGATCAGCCAGTTGATTGCGGCGCAGACCAACGAACAGCTCAACTGGGGGTTGGCCGGCGCGTTGTCAGCGTATCTCGTGATCTTTACGGCCGTGTTCTATTTCGTGTTCAACCGGCTCGTCGGCATCGACCGGCTGCGCTTCGGCTAAGGGGCGGGACTCATGCAAAGCCAGCGCCATCTCGTGCTCTCCGAACGCATTGCGTCGAAATGGTTGCGCGTGCATTCCGCGCTCATCCTGTTCTTCCTGATCGCGCCCATCCTGGCCATCGTGCCGCTGTCGTTCAACACCGGCGCGTACTTCTCTTATCCGATGCAAGGCTTCTCTCTGCATTGGTATGCGAAAGCACTCGGCAGCAGCGACTGGCAACGTGCGTTCCTCAACAGCATCGGCATTGGCGCCGCGTCCACGGTGCTGGCCACCTGCCTCGGCACGCTCGCGGCGCTGGGCCTGAGCCGCGCGAACTTTCCGTTTCGCGCGGTCATCATGCCGCTGCTCATCTCTCCGATGATCATCCCCATTGTGGTCGTTGCCGCCGGGTTCTATCTGGTCTTCGCGCCGCTCGGTCTCGTCAATTCATACGTTGGCGTCGTGCTCGCGCATGCGGCGCTCGGCACGCCGTTCGTGGTGGTCACCGTGACTGCCTCCCTGCTCTCGTTTGACCAGAGCCTCATTCGCGCGGCGTCGGGACTTGGGGCCACGCCATGGATCGCCTTTCGACGCGTCACGTTGCCGTTGATTGCACCGGCCGTGGCGACAGGCAGCGTGTTTGCGTTCGCTACCTCGTTCGATGAAGTCATCGTGATTCTTTTTATCGGCGGCCCGGATCAGCGGACCGTACCGCGCCAGATGTGGAGCGGCATTCGCGATTCGATCGATCCTTCGATACTCGCGGTCGCCACCATGCTGATTCTCTTCGCGGTGGCGTTGTTCACCAGCATCAACTGGCTCCGCGGCCGCAGTGCGGCGGCGGCGTTGCCGGGGAGCTAAGAGCTTTAAGGGAGCCGACGATTGTCTTTGATCGGCTCGGTTCCTTCGTTAGTGGCAATCGTGTTGGCAGGAGACCTGACGCATAGCGCCGCTTGATTAAATATTAAAGGAGAACAGCATGCTGGCTACAGAACGGGAAGCGTTCGAGCGCGACGGCGCCGCGGTGTTGCGCGGGGTGTTTAAAGACTGGGTCGAGCCCTTGCGTGAAGGCGTGGAATACAACGCCACCCATCCGGGACCTTCGTTCAGGAACTACACGCCCGAGAAAACAACGGGACGTTTTTTCGGCGACTACTGCAACTGGCAGCGCATTGAACCGTTCAGGGACTTTGTCGAGCACAGTCCGGCCGCGTCGGTGGCTCAGGCTTTGATGGGCTCGCAGCGTGCACGCATCTTTCACGAACATGTGCTGGTGAAAGAAGCGGGCGCGGCGAAGCTGACGCCATGGCATCACGATGAGCCGTACTACTGCGTCAGCGCCGAGCAAGCGGTCAGCCTATGGATTCCACTCGATCCGGTGCCTCGCGAGACGTGCGTCGAATTCGTGGCGGGGTCCCACAAGTGGGGCAAGTTGTTCCGTCCGCGCAAGTTCAGCGGCGTGGCGTATGACCATAAGTCGGATCGGCTGGAAGAGTTGCCGGACATCGATGCGCACCGCGGTGACTACCAAATCCTTGGTTGGGATCTGGCGCCGGGCGATGCCATCGCGTTCAACTTTCATACGGTACACGGAGCGCCGGGTAACGTAGGCGGTCAGCAATCGCGGCGGGTAGTGTCGTTCCGATGGCTTGGCGATGGCGCGCACTACGTCGACCGCGGCGGCGAGACTTCTCCGCCTTATCCTGAACTGGCTGGCCGGTTTGCTTCCGGCGATCCGCTGCCTGAGGCGGAGTTTCCGTTCATCGTCTAGGTTTCCCGATTTGATACATGGCGCCGCCTCTGCCCGTTTGGTCTCTTAAAACCAACCGCCCCAATGCCGTGACTATTTGTGGGGACCAGACGGATACCTACTCGATCAGATCAACCTGAAGAGATCGCTGGTCGGCGCGGCCATGATCGTCGATCGCCCGAACGCTATAACTGCCCGCCGTACGCGGCTGCCAGTACAACGCCACGCCTGGGTCACTGCGTCCCACATAGGCGTCGTTGACGAACCAGTACAGTGCGTGCGCGTCGGCATCGGTAGCTGCATTGAAGGCAATGCGCTCCTGGCCGAGCTGCTTCAGCCGCATCGCATAGACGCTGCCACGCAGGGGCGATGTGATCTGCGGCGCAACGCCATCCGGCGTACCGGCATTGTGGCACTCGGGGTTTTGCGGCGGCTTGCGGCGCGGAATACCCGCTTGCCTGAACACCTGCTGCAGATCGGAAGACCAGAACTCGTACACCTCCTCATGCGTATGCTTACCAGCATAGGGAGGACATGCCGGCAAGCCGCTTGCGTCGTCGATCACCACAGGACGATGCACATTGCTTACGCGGATCGGCGATTTGCCCGGTATGAACCAGGTCCAACCGAGTTGCGGACACCATTGGTTAGGCAGATCGCCGCTCGCGAGACAGATCTGCACGCGCTTGAGATTGGCTGGTCTGGGCCTGAACGGTTCGGTCGGTTGCCCACGTTCGGCTTCCAGTCCATCGACGATCTGGAAGAACAGCGGCGCAGCAGCATCCACACCGACGAATGCCGGATTGCCCGTGCCGTCGAAATTGCCTACCCATACAACCAGTACATACGGGCCGAATACGCCAGCGGTCCACGCATCGCGAAACGCCCAGGACGTGCCGGTCTTCCAGTACACCGGCAGATGTGACGGCTGGGCGCCGCTGATCTCGTCGGGCCGCAGATGCTGCCGCAGCACATCCATCACCATGAAGCTGGCCTCGTCGCTGAGGATGCGGGTGCCGGCCACCTGAGGGTCGTTTGCGCGCAGGCGCAACGGCCTCAGTTCACCGCGATTAGCGAGCATCGCGTAGAGCCCTGCCAGTTCCTGCATGGTCACTTCTCCACCGCCGAGCACTAGCGCGAGCCCGTAGTGCTGCTCGCTGGCCATCCGGCCGATGCCGGCTTGCTGCAGGAACTGATACAGATTGGGCTGATGCAATTGCGAGGCCACCCACACCGCCGGGATATTGCGGCTACGGTTCAATGCGTCGGTGGCGGTGATCGGACCCAGGAAATGGCCGTCGAAATTCTCCGGCGTGTAAGGGCCAAACGAGGTAGGCACGTCCCGCAGCACGGTCTGCGGATGCAGAACACCCTGGTCGAAGCCCAGCGCATAGATGAACGGTTTGAGCGCCGAGCCTGGAGAGCGCCGCGCCAATGTCCCGTTAACCTGACCTTGTATGGAGTGATTGAAATAGTCCGCCGAGCCGACCAGCGCCTTGACACCCATGTCGCGGGTGTCGACCAGCATGGCCGATGCATTTCGAATCCCGATCCCGTTGTTACGTGCGACGTAGCGGGCAATCTGCCGCTCGAGAATACGCTGCAGGTCCAGATCGAGCGTGGTCCGCACGCGGGAATCGTGATCGTCGCCGTCAATCCGCCCTGCCGCCAGCACCTGCTCCACCGCGTGCGGCGCCTCGAACGGCAAGCGTGACAATGGCCGGATAGTCAAAGGGAGCGCGAACAGCGGCTTGACTGCGGCATCCTGTGGATGACCCGCGAGCCACCGCGCGTAAAGGCGGTTGCGCGAGGCCGTGAGTTGCGGGTTGATCACTGCATCGGCATTGGTGCCCCATCGCGTTGGCACACTGGGCAAACGGCGCGCCGGATCCTGCGGAATCACCGCCAGCGTGAGCACCTCCGGCAAGCTCAGCGCGCTCACCGGCTTGCCGAAATACGCGATGCTCGCAGCACCGGCCCCTTCGACGTTACGGCCATACGGCGCATCGTTCAGATACGCCTCGAGAATCTGCTGCTTCGAGTAGAACAGTTCAAGCTGAATCGCGCGTGTCACCTGTTTGAGCTTGCCCCACGGCGTACGCGTGTTGAGCTGCCATAGCGAACGCGCCAGTTGCATGGTGATAGTCGAGCCGCCCTGGGGGTTGCCGTGGCGCACGTAGGTCACCCACGCACCGCGTGCGAGACCATACGGATTAAAACCGGGATGCCAGCGATACCATCGGTCCTCATGCAACAGCACCGCGTCCGCCAACTGCGGCGACATGTCTTTGAGCGGCACCCACAAACGGAAGCGGTCGTCGCTGGCGAGGGTCAGGCGTAACAGGCGGCCGTGATCGTCGTAGACGGCAGTCGAGGACGGTTTCCAGCCTTGCAGCAACGGATGCGGCCACAGCCGGCAGCCCGCCAGCGCGCCCACGACGAGCAGCGCGCCGACAAGCCAGTTCTGCCAGCGCTGAAGCCAACCGATGCACGCATGCAGCAAGGGACGAAGTAAAGACACGATGATGAGGTTCGCCAAGTGCAGGAGAGGTGCCGCCCATGAGGCCACCCGTCATCCGCATTCGCGTCAGACGGGTGGCCGCGGGCTCACGGCGCGCGCACCACCGTCAGGGTAGCGCCGCCCGGCGAGCGTGCCTGAATCCGGCGATCGTACATGGACTCGCCAAACGCCGGAGGGACAAGGAACTTGCCGGCGTTACTCGCCTTGATGCGATACACGAACTCCTTGACGTCCGGCGTCGCGGTCCCGTAGATCACCACGCGGTCTTCGCGGATATCTGCATAGTCGGGCTGCCACGTCGAACTCGCGAGGCCGATCGGCGAGCGCCACGGGGCCGCTTGCGCATCGCTGGCATCGCTATTGTTGTCGTTGCCCTGATTGGACTGATTGGACTGATCCCCCTGATCGCCTTCGCTATTGCTTCCGTCCGTCTGGCTCGGGGGCGGCGGCGGTTCGATCACAGGCTCGAACCCGCCCGGTAGCAGATCGACAATTGCCACGTTGGCTGCACCTTCGTCTCCGGTAGCGCGAATCTTCACGTGGACTTCGATCTCTTCGCCAAGCGTAATCTTGCCGAGCGGCTTGCCGTTGGTGCCGGTGTAGTCACGCACGATCTCGAGACCGTTCTTGATAGCCTTATCCGGAATACCACGGTCGTAACCGGCCTGGCTCGTGACCCGCCACGCCGGCGTGCTGCTGCCGTTGACGAAGCGCAACTTCGACGCCTCCGCACTCCAGCTACCCGACTGCAACAGGTTGCCTTGCAGCGTCGAGATCACCTTGGCGCTGCCATCGGCATGCACTTCGCTGATTGCCAGCTTGTCCAATCCGACTGCGTTCGTGCTCGCATAAGCGTCGAGCGCGAGCACCGTCATGGCCGACGACAACGTATTGAACTCGTTGCGCGCCAGCGGCCCCGCGATGTTTTCCATTACCTGAGGCGAGAGCGCCTTGACCCGGTCCGGGAAGTACTTCGACAACAGGTAGAGCACGCTCGCATCGCGCGTCAGCGGATCGGTGTAGTAGCCGTACTCGAAGCTCGCAGCATCCTTGCGTTCGAGTTTCCGCTGCGGTCCCCCGATCAGCGCGTTGGCCTCCTTGTCCTGCTTGAGCAGTTCGTAGGAAGCGGCCAGCCACGCCGCCGCCAGATCGTTCTTCCAGTCGTTCGGGAACGCCTCCTGCAAGCGTTTTTGCACCGCAGCCAGCTCGTTGGTCGTGACGTTCCCCTGACGCGTCAGCAGATACACCGCGTAGGCACGTTGTCGCAGCAAGTCGAGTGTATCCATGCTGTCATCGGTTGCGAACTGGTGCAGGTACTGGTTGCCTGCATCGAGCATGTCGCCGGGCACCGCGACACCCCGGTCGCGTGCTTCCAGCAGGAAATGCATGGCATACGCCGAGACGAACGGCTCCGCATCCGGCGTCGCGGACCACACACCGAAGCCGCCATGACTGTTCTGCCGCGAGCGCAACACGTCGAGCATCTGCGCCAGCGCCTGGTCGTTGGTCTGCTGCGGATCGCCATTGGCAGGCCGTAGCACACGCGTAAGCGCCGGCACCGACGGCCACTTCGAGGCGACCAGGCGCGGCACGGCCGCACTGACGATCTGCTCGCTGCAATAGTTCTGCACATTGACCAGCCACGACGTCAAACCCTGCGACAGCACTACCGGCACCGTCGAGATGCTCGCATCACGCGAAGCGTATGCGTCGTACATCTTGCGCAAGCCCGGCAGATCCACGTTGCTGTTAGCACCAACACGGGCAATGTCGACCTGTGCGCGATACACGGCCGCAGGACGCACTGACAGGTCGAGACTCTGCTTCGCCGACTTGCCGCCATAGCGGGCAGTGAAGGTCAGATTGCCTGAGCCAAGCGTCTCGGTCGCCTTCACCCGGAAGGTAGCCACGCCCTCGTGCATCTGCGCCAGATTCAAATCCTGCGACGCAGCGCCGAGCACCTGCAACTGTGGACCGGTCACAAGCGCCACCGTTACGGGAACCGGCTTGTCGCCGGAGCCCGTGAGGTTGTTGGCGACGCCCACGCTGACCTCGGCCTCGTCGCCGGGGGCCAAAGTGGTGGGCACGTTCGGCGACAGCACGAAGTCTCCGCGTACCGTGGTAGCCGCCTCGATAGTACCCACCAGATCCGGCGACGCCGACACCGCCATCACCCGGAGTTTACCGTTGAAGTAGTCGGGCACGGTATAGCTCACGTCCTTCTCGCCATCTACATCGACAATTCCGGACCAATACACCACCGGCTTGTCGCGCTTGCGCTTAAAGGGGTTGAGCTGACTGCCGATAGCATCATCGGCATCGCCACCGGGCGCCGCCATTGCCATCAGCTTTTCGAAGTCCGGCAAGATCAGGTCGAGAATCTGCGAGGTGCCTACTTCGAGCATGCGCTTGCGGAAGAAGAACTTCAGTGGATCGCCCAGTTTGTAGCGGCCGACCTGCAGAATGCCTTCGTCCACGGCGAATACCACGACCTTGGTCGGATGCCCTGCATGCAGCTTGAACGTCACCGTCTGCCCCGGCTTGACGAGCGCAGGCGCATCGAGCGTGAGCGGATTGCGGCGCGCGTCCATGTTTACCGAGAACGGCACGACGCCATAGCTCAGTGGGCTCATGAAAACCTCGTCCGACGACGGATCGCGGATGTACTGCACATTGATATAACCGTTGCCCTCGAAACCCGCCGGCACCGTGATGTGTTGCACGGAGCTGGTGGTGTCGGCGTGAAACCAGGCATGGGCGTAGACCTTGTCGCGCTCGATCGTAATCAGGCCGCTGCCTGCATACGGCGCGCGGATCGCGATCTCTACCGGCTCGCCCTGGGCGTAATCGTGTTTGCTCAGGTTGATTTGAAGCTCCGCGTTACGGTCAAGCGACCGGGACACATTGGCATCTCCCGCCACGGAATACTCGACCCGGTTCACCTCGGTTCGATCGGCAGTCCGAATGATGAGCGCGTAGTTACCCGGCTTGTCAGTTGGCAGTGTGTAATCGAGTCCGGAGACAGGAATCGTCAGCGGACTCTCACTGACAGGTACCTCCTTCAGACGCGAGTCGTACTTGTAGACGCCCGAATCCTGTTTGGTCAGCACCGAGACATAGCGCCGCTCCACCAGCTGCGCCTTCAGGTCCTTCAGTTCAATCGATTTGACCTGCGGGTTGATCGCGATCAGGCGCACGGCGCGCGGACTGCCACGTTTCACGTAGGCGAGATCGTCGGCTGCCTTGTAGCCCACCAGCCAGTCGTCGCTGGAGACCAGCGCCTGCACGTTTGCGGCCACGCTGCGGCCGCCCTCTGCCTCGTACGCCTTGGTCAGGAAATACAGCTGATAGGTCGCATCCGCATATTTCTTGAGGTCGAGATCGAATTCGGCGTGCCCCTTGTCATCGGTCTTGCCGTCCTGCAAATTGGTCGTGTAGCCTTCCTTCGCCCGCCGTACGTCGAAGAAGTGATAGTTCTGCCAACTGCGGAATTCCGGCCACACCGGGCGCAGGGTCAGGGACGCCTCGACACGCCGGTCGGCCGCGGGCGTGCCGAAAAGATTCTGCGCCTCTACCAGGCCCTTCAACTGATCAGGTTTCACCCAGCCCTCGGCAACCTGCTGCGAGAATTTGGCCTCCACCTTCATCCGGTCCGGCAGAAACTCCTTTACCTGCACGGTAGTCGAGCCAATCGGCGCGTCAGTCTTGCCGTTCTTGACGATATAGAGATTGACCGTCCATGCGCCAGTCGGCGCAGTGTCGGAAGTCGTGTACGAGAGTTCGCTAAAACCAGAATCGTCGACAGCGACCGGCATGCGTTTGACCGTGATGCCGCGAGGATCCACGACTTCCGCCTGTAGCGGCACGCCGGAAGGACTGTGCGCCCAGCTCGCCGCGCGCACGATCAAACCAATATGGAACAGATCACCCGGCCGGTAAATGCCGCGGTCTGAGAACAGATATGAGGACAACTGGCCTTCGCTGGTCGGGTTGCGCTCGCCGCCCACGTCAAACCGCGAGAAGTCGAGCTGGCGATCCTGGCCGCCCACCGGCAGAAACGACAGATCGTCGTCTTTCTTCACGACGTACAGCAATGGTTTCTTCTCGTGGTCCAGACCCTTGAAGGTTGGGAAGTGCACCACGCCATCGGCCGTGCTCTCCTGGGTGTAAAGCGTCTGGCCGTTGAGCGCCAGCACCGACACCGTCGCGCCGCCCACCGCCTGGCCGGTGCGGATCGACTGCACGAACACGTCCTGGCTGCCGTCAAGCGCGCGCTTGACCAGCATGCCCAGGTCCGTAATCACAATCATGCGTGTGTCGGTCGGAGACTGGCCGTCGGCGTCGCTGCTATCACTGTTAGCGTCGGCGTTGCTGTCGTCCGAGCCATCGCTGGCGCTGGGGTCGCTGCTTGCGCCCTGGTCCCTCGCCTGCGCAGCCTTGTCGGCCTTTTTCTTTTCAGCGACCGGATCGTAGGCCGACAGGTGCAGCAGAAACACGCCGCGCTTGCCATCCTTCAGATATTGACCAAGATCCACGCCCTCGTAATGCGCCTTGCCGGGGCCGGCCTTCGGAAACACCCGCTTCTGTTCGAAGCGTTCGACGATATGGTCTTCGCTAAAGGCATAGCCGAGGTCCGGTTGGGTATAGGTACCCTGGTTGAAGCTCACCAGATGCTGCAATTGGTCCGGCAACACACGGCCTATTTCAAGCTGCATGCCGGACAGGTTGCGCGAGACGACCGAGATCCGTTTACTGCCTCTCAGCGACAGCAGCGAACCGTCCGCCATGAAGCGCAACAGTTTCGGATAGTCGGGCACTGTGAAGGTCTGAATCGACGGCTTGCCAAGCGTGTAGCCACCGAACGACTTCAGTCCGGAGGCAATCCGCACATAGACGCGCTGGCCGGGTTCCGCGCGGAATTTGAAGCTTTGCAGTTCCTCATATTCGTTTTCGGTGGGCACCAGCCCGAGAGCAAGCGGTTGCGACTGCCGCAGGACGGTCTCGCTCACGTCGGCGCTGTCCCACTCATAGGGCGGTTCGTCGTCGTTCTGGTCGACGCCTTGCTTGCGCTTCGGCAGCACCCAGGCCTTGATCAGGCCGTTCAGGTCACTGCCGCGCACCGCTCCGCTGATTTCTGTGACGACCACCTGTTCCGGCTCGTACCGGTCGTTATCCACCAGCGTCGGACTCACGCTTTTGACTGCGAGGCTATACAGACCCGGAACGCGCACCATCGACTGCAGCGGGTCCTTGGTGCCCGCGCCGCCGCGCGAACTGCGTACGCCGCTATCAAGCGTCAATTGAACCGCACCGTCGTCGCGCGGCAGATCGAGCGGCTGCGAGTGGATCCAGGCGTTGAGTTTGGAAGCGTCGTAGGTCACCGTAAATTTGAGCGGCATATTGAACTTGCCGTCGCTGCCCGACATCGCCAGCGAGATGCGCTTTTCGAATTGCGCTGTGTCGACAGGGTAGTTGAAGCTCACCGCCATGATGGTTTTCTTAGCCAATGCGTTCCGAGGGTCCTGATAGAACTCCGCGTTACTCGTCTTGACTGCAAACGGCGGGAGATCAAAGGCCAGATGGTTGTCGGCCATCAGCACATGCGGAGCAAAGGCTTGCCTGATATTGAAGTCGACCTCGACATGAACGCCAATCGGCCAGTCGGCGGCAGGCACGAAGCGCAGTGTGTGATCGTCCGCCCAGTTCCACTCACCTTTCAGCGCCGGCGTCATGGTGATGCCTTTCGTGACTGTCTTGCCGACCAGTTCGATCGGTGCGGCCGAGCGCGAGAAATTCACTTCAAGCGGATGAACCGTGATCTTCGGGCCGCCGTCAGCCTGTTCATAGTCGGTGACCGCCGGCACCCCGACCACAAAGGTAATGCGCTCCGGTTCGACGGGCTTTGGACGGTTCACGTACCAGTGCCAGCCAGCCCAGGCCGCGATCGCAAGTAAGGCGGCGCCAAGCACCGCGCCGACGAAACGCCGGGGGCGGCGGGCGATCGCTGCACCCGCCGCTGGCGCCCACGCCGGAGGCGACCATTCAATGCTGCCGAAAACCGGCCGCAAAATTACCATGATGAGGTGGAACAGGCCGCGCAGCAAACGCAGCGGCAGGACAAACAGAAATCGCAGAATATCCATGCTTCCCTTGGTAGAGATAAGCGTGCGGCTTCTTATCCCCGGTTCTTTTTGCTTTAGCTATTATTCTTGGATTCGAGCTCATGCCACCGGCCAGCGCTACCGGCTAGCCGTGAACAACGTCGGTCGATCACTCATCCAGCTTCTCGCGCAGGAACGCAACGCGCTGCAGCGTCACTCCCGTCGCGCAATAAAAGGTGACCCGGTTTAATAACCTGAACCACGGATCAGCGCAACGGTCCCGACGCTAATCCGACAATTTTTGATAGATAGCCTTCACCATCGGCTGCCTGTGTCAGGTCGCCGAGCGAAAGCATGCGGTGCTGTTTGTTTTGAAATCATGGACACGGTCCATCGTCCGAACAGGGGCTTTCGCTCCTCTTAGTGGACATATCCGATAAGCCGCTTACCTGCTCCGCTTGCAAATGAGCGCGCATTTAAAGCTCTGTCTCATTCCTGGCGCCAATAAACGCGTTTTGAAAGCCTCAGCACAAGCCCTTTGTTGTCTGACGTCATTTAACATTAAAACGACATTGAATTGCGAGAACCCCGTCACAACATCAACCTCTGTCTGCGGTAAAGCCTAAAAAACCCACCAAATTAAAAGCTTGCAGAAGATATTACTGGTGTAAACGCTGATGCTTCGCGTATTGCGCGAGATAAGTCATCTGACATACGATGCGTTCACATTACTAACATAACTTACCGCTACGAATGTTGCGCGTTGTCATCGCGATCAGAACCGGTCGAATGAAGAACGCTGAACGTGCACGCAGTGGTCGCAGCCGGCCGAGAGCGGCTGAAAAAAACAACGAACGGAGACGGACCAACATGGCAATCAAATTAAGAGGGCTGCGCTGGTGGATGATCGGCCTGCTAACCCTCGGCACGGTCATGAATTATCTGGCGCGCAGCTCGCTGAGCGTCGCCGCCCCCACGGTCATGCAGGACCTGCATATCAGCACCGCCCAGTACGGCTGGATCACCGGCGCGTTCTTCGTGATGTATCCGCTTGGCGGCCCGGTAACAGGCTACCTCATGGACCGTATCGGCCTGCGCTTCGGGTTCCTGATCTGCGGCGTCGCGTGGTCGGTGGTGTGTATCGCCCACGGCTTTGCAAGCGGCTGGGTCGGCCTCTTCGTGCTGCGCGGTTTGCTCGGCCTCGCCGAAGCCTCGTTCATCCCGGCCGGCATGCGCATGGCCGCGTTCTGGTTCCCGGCGCGTGAGCGCGGGTTGGCGGCAGGCATTTTCAACATCGGCACATCGATTGGCGCCATCGCCGCGCCGCCGCTGATCGCCTGGTCGATCCTCAAGTACAACTGGGAGATGGCCTTCGTCATCGCAGGCTGCCTCGGCCTCGTATGGGCCGTGCTGTGGATCGTCTTCTACCGGCACCCGAGCGAGCACAAGGCGCTTACTGCAACGGAAGCGGCTTATATCGTGGAAGGCGAACACGCCGAACTCTCCGACAACGGCGCCAAACCCAACCTTCGCGCGATCTTCAAGCAACGCAACTTCTGGGGCATCGCACTGCCGCGCTTTTTCGCCGATCCGGTGTGGACCACGCTCGTGTTCTGGATGCCCCTCTACCTGCATCAGGCTCGCGGTTTCGACCTCAAGGCCATTGCCATGACGGCATGGCTGCCGTTCGTGGCGGCGGACATCGGCTGCCTGATGGGTGGATCGATTTCGCTGTACCTCAACAAGCGCTTCAACATTGCCGTGATCAACGGCAAGCGCATCGTCTTCACGATCGGCGCGGTGATCATGATCTCCATGGCAGGCGTGGGCTACGTGAAGGACCCGGGCACGGCGATCTTCCTGCTGTGCCTCGGCGGCTTCGCGCACCAGACGCTTTCCGTCGCCGTCATTTCGATGTCCGCCGACTTGTTCCCGCGCCGTGAAGTGGCCACCGTTACGGGCTTTGCAGGACTGTCAGCGGGGCTCGGCAACCTGATCTTCACGCTCGTGATCGGCGGACTGGTCGCGACCATCGGCTATGCACCGTTCTTCGTCGCGCTTGGCTTCGGCGACCTGATTGGCGTGGCCCTGCTGTGGACATTGGTGCGGCCGTCTCTCGTCAATCGCCGCGCGGACGCCAACCTTCCGAGTCCTGCCGGTGCCTAGCGCGCGGTCACGGTGCGTGGGCAGGCGCGAACCGAATTGCATCGAACCGGCCGCCCTCCACTACGGCCCGACGCTCACCTTGAGCACCGCGCTTGGCCACGTCCGGGTGAGACTGCCCACATCAATGAGCTGGCCGCTGAGACCCTCTTCATGAACAACGTGCAACCCGAAACACTGGCGGTCGAACGCCTCGAAGGCGCGGATCAGGCGCCTTGCGAAGTGGGAGAAAGCCCCGTCTGGCGGGAACAGGAACAGGCGTTGTATTGGGTCGACATTCCCGCCCGCACGATCGCTCGGCTGGGCGTGGGCGAGGCCAGGCGGACCGAATGGCGCTTGCCCGAAAAAGTGGCCTGCATCACCTTCGACCGTCACGGCACGGTGCTCGCCGGATGCGAGACCGGACTCTTCGCCGTGACGCTCCCGAGTGCGCCTGAAGCGAGCGTACGCAAGCTCGCCGCACCCGTTTTTCCGCTGCCGGGCATGCGCTTCAACGACGGCCGCTGCGATCGTCAAGGCCGCTTCTGGGCCGGCACGATGGTGCAGGACATGGCTGCCGCCAACCCGTCGGGCTCACTGTTCCGATACGACACCGACGGCGTGCTGTCAGCGCCTGTTGTCGACGGACTGATCGTGCAAAACGGACTCGCCTGGTCGCCGCAAGGCACGACCATGTATCTCTCCGACTCGCATCCGGCGCGCAGGCTTGTCTGGGCTTTCGACTACGACGTCGATACCGGCGAACCGCGTAACCGCCGCGTCTTTGCCGACCTGAATCAGTTTGCGGGGCGTCCCGACGGCGCCGCTGTCGACACCGACGGTTGCTACTGGACCTGCGCAAACGACGCGAGTCTGCTGCTGCGTTTCACGCCTGACGGCCGGTTGGACCGGAGCATCGCGCTACCGGTCACGAAACCGTCAATGTGCACGTTTGGCGGCTGCGAACTCGACACGCTCTTTGTCACATCGATTCGCCCGGCAAGCGGCGCGAACGAACACGATGGCCATTTGCTTGCGGTCCGTCCAGGCGTTCGTGGCGCTCCGGAATCCAATTACGCGGGGGTTCTATAAGGATTACCAATGATTTTTCAGGCGATTCGGGAGACATCGCCTGAAGGTATTTTTCAGTCTGGACACAAGGCGCGAAGTTCGGAAAATTCATCACCCGATTTTTCGCCAAGTCATTTCATCAAGCAGGTTAGTTGAATAAGCAAGCAGGAAAAACCCGCGACGTTGCTGGCCACGTCGCAACCAGTAATACAACAAGAGGAGATAAATCATGCAGTCACGTCACGCTAAGAAAACCGTCAAAAAAGCCGTCAACAAAGCGGTATTAATCAGCCTCGCCACCCTCGCCTCACCGGTCTTCGCTCAAAACAGCGTGACGTTGTACGGTATTGTCGATGACTCCATTTCATACCAGAGCAGCCAGACGTCGCTGGGTTCGAACAAGGGTGGACGCTCCAACATCAAGATGCTGTCTGGAATCTGGGCGGGCAGCCGCTTCGGCCTCAAGGGCTCGGAAGACCTGGGCGGCGGCACCAAGACCATCTTCCAGTTGGAATCAGGTTTTAATGCGGCCTCGGGCGGTCAACAATACACGAACGCGATGTTCGGCCGGCAGGCATGGGTAGGCTTGACCAACCCGGTCTACGGTACGTTCACCGCAGGCCGCCAGTACACGTCCTACTACACGCTGCTTTCGCCTTATAGCCCGACGACCTGGCTTACCGGCGCCTTCGGCGCGCACCCGGGCGACCTCGACGAAATGGACACGATTTATCGAGCCAATAATTCGCTTGTGTACACGTCGCCGAAGGTGTTCGGATTCACCGCCAGCGGTTCATATTCGTTTGCCGGCGTTCCAGGCAGCGTGAACCAGGGCTCGACGTGGAGCGGCGCGATCCAGTACCTCAACGGTCCGTTCGGGCTTGCCGCGGGTATCACCCGGATCAACAACTCGACCGCGGGCGGCGGCGCATTTGGCGCGGACTCGACCACCAATTCTGCGGGCCAGTCGGGGGTATCGGCGATCACGAACGGTTATCAGACCGCTCAGGCGCAGCAACGCATTGCCGTGACCGGCGGTTATACATTCACGCAGACGCTGGATATCTCCTTCTCGTACTCGAACGTGCAGTACATCCCGGGTATCAATTCGAGCTTCAAGACGACGGAGATCTTCAATACGGGTGGTGCCGTGCTGCACTGGAAGGCATTGCCGCTGCTCGACCTGGCTACCGGGTACAGCTATACGCGTGCGACGAAAGCCAACGGCATTACCAGTTCCGCGCAGTACCAGCAGTTCAACCTGTCCGAATACTATTCGCTCTCTAAACGCACTGGCCTCTATGCATTGCAGGCTTATCAGCGCGCGAACGGCAAAACGCTGGGGACGAGTGGCGCGAGCAGCATCATCAACGCAACCGCAACGGTTGGCGACGGTTTCCAATCCGCGCCGTCCTCCTCTCCCAGCCAGTTTGCTGCGGGCGTAGGCATCATCCACCGCTTCTGATTGGTTGCGCTAACGCGGTGCGCTGCTTAGGCAGTGCGCCGCGTTTTAGTCTTAAACCACAGCGCTAACAACTCATTGAACATGCTTCGGCAAGTGCCAACTCAGCCGCTATTCGCCCGGCGACAGGCTGCCGCCACTTGCTGCGCAGCGTAGTCGTTCTCTATACCTTGCAGATTCTGCACAAGACAGATGCGATAGTTCTTCTCGTTGTTATTGAGGAATGCGCTTTCCTTATAGAGCTTTCGACACGACGTGGTGATCAGGTCGGTCGCCAGTCTGCTCCTTACCCCTTTCAGCGATTGCATCACGCATTGGTTGAATGACGCATCTTCGTTAAATGCCATCGCCAGACCCGGAGCCGCAACCATTAACGTAATGAACGAGCAAATACCACGCTTCATTTTTGTCCTCCCATTTTTTTCCTTCAAGTAAAAGACCGCGCGGCATGACGCTCGATCCCGGCTCGCACGCACTCGCTCCAAGACAAGAATAAGTCCGCTGCGTCATTCGCTAGATTTCAGGTTCGGCACTAAAACGGGCTCACAGTTCAACGCCCACTGCCTGTCTTCAAGATGTCTGGCTTGTCATGCTGCGCCGCAAAACAGACATCGATCCGTATTATTTTCCGCAAGCAGAATAGCCTCTAGAGAACCGGGTCCATCCTCCAGATCCTCCCCCGCGCCCTCGTCCGCCCTTGGCCTGGGAAGAGCCTCGGCCACGAAGCCGCCATCTGCCCTGTCCTCCGATACTCTTGCTATCCGCCTAAGTCGCGAGGGCGTAACATCATATTATTCGAGCAGCGGACACATTTACCGGGATAATCGGGTCAGAAAAAAGCCAATCGCGCCGATAACCAAGTACCTACCTATATTGCGCATGCCATGGCGTTTAGTGAACCGAGGTTGCCGTTTTTCAAATGGCTAGTGGGATCTGCTCAAGACCTGAGCGCTGATAATCGACAGATATTGCTGTCAAACCTGTTCACCAGGACGGCGTCCATCGCGATGGCGTCTGTCTGCGAGATCAGCGTTTGCGCCACCGCCTTTTATCTTCACCCGAGCGTCGGCTACGCGTTATGGACGCTCGCGGTGATCGCGCTGCTGATCGTGCGCCTGTCCCTGATCTACGTCTGTTGCCAGCGCAGCGCCCGCAGCGAGCCCACGCCGACATCGCTATTCCTGCTTGCCAGCATCCTGTGGAGCGTGCTGCTCGGGCTTGGCGCTCTCCTGTGCAATATCAGCGGAGACCAGACACTTTTCCTGCTCGGCAACGTTTGCGCCGTGGGCGTAGTGGGCGGGCTGGCCGGCCGTAATGCAGGCATACCCCGGCTTGTCCTGATTCAGATCTCCGTCATTTTCACGCTGCTTGGAATCGGCGCCGCGCTGTCTCCGTCTTCTGGAAAAATCGTCTTGTTGTTCCAGGCGCCGTTTTGCGCTGTCGGTTTTTTTACCGTTGCTATCCGCAGCAACAAGGACACCGTCGCGCTGCTGCTCGCGCAGGAAACCAGTAATCGTCTCGCCCGTCACGACAGCCTCACGGGCCTGCCCAACCGCGCACGCATCAGCGAACTCTTGCTCAATCGTACGGATTCCGAGCCGGCGCTCAAGCCCGGATCGTTCGCGGTGCTCCTGATCGATCTTGATGGTTTCAAGGCAATCAATGACAGCCTCGGCCACGCGGCTGGCGACCTGGTGCTTCAGGAATCCGCCAAGCGCTTGCGAGCGGTCTTGCGCCACGGGGACGTTGTCGGCCGTCTGGCGGGCGATGAATTCGTCGCCATTTCCAGCGACTCCGCCATCAGCGAAGAAGTCCGGTTGCTCGCGGATCAGATTGTGAAAACCCTTGCGCGTCCATTCGTGCTTAACGAAGCGTTGGTGCGGATTGGCGCTAGCGTCGGAATTTCGCAGTATCCCGAGCATGGGGAAACGGGACCGCAACTCCTGATCTGCGCCGACCGTGCGTTGTACGCGGTCAAGCGCAGCGGTAAAAGCGCCTTTGCCGTATTCGATGCCAAGACGCACGCCTCCGACGACAGCCTGAGCCTCCTGCGAAGCGACCTGGAAGGCGCGCTTCAATCGTTTGGCAGCGGCTTGCGGATGGAATATCAGCCGATCGTCAATCTGGCAACCGGAGTCGTCAGCGGACGGGAAGCACTGGTGCGCTGGACCCATCCCACGAGAGGCGAGTTGCCGCCCACGACCTTCGTTCCCATTGCAGAGCGAACGGGCCTGATCTTGCCGCTGGGTGAATGGGTGCTCCGGCGCTCCTGCGCAGAAGCGGCCCGCTGGCGCGAGCCGGTGGTCGTGGCAGTGAACGTGTCGCCCGTGCAACTGCGGGAAGATTCGTTCGCGGACCTGGTCGCGGCGGTCCTGCAAGATTCAGGGTTGCCACCTTCGCGCCTGAATATCGAGGTCACGGAAACCGTGCTCATGAGTGACGATGTCCCCACCCGGCGCAACGTTGAAAAACTTCGCGCGATGGGTATCGGTCTCGCGCTCGACGATTTCGGAACAGGCTTTTCGACGCTGTCGAATCTATGCCGCTTTTCGTTCGACACGCTGAAGATCGACAGTTCATTTGTGCGCGAATCTGTTCATCGGCGAGAGTCGGCGGCAGTGGTTCGCGGCATTGTGGCGCTCGCCCACGAACTGGGGATTCCCACAACGGCGGAAGGCATCGAAACGCACGAGCAACTGAGCTTTGTCCGGGCGTCAGGCTGTACTAGCGCGCAAGGATTCTTCCTCGGCCGCTCGGAACGCGCGGATAGAATTTCGCAAATCTGATTGATAGGCCGGGCGAGCGAGTGTGCCAGTCGACCTCGATGCAGCCCTGCGCGAGGTTCATGATTTCCGGCACACCGACCCGAAAGAGCGCGATGCTCGAATTTACCTCGATGCACGGCGCCCCGAAGTTTTCGACCAGGCACAAACAGACATCGGATATTTAGAAGGGTGGGAAAGGCCGCGTCAGGCCATGACGGCGATCTGCCGGGTGCAGGTATCGAGCGCGATCCGGAGTTGCTCTTTGAGCGCGACCGAGGCTTCCATGATCGGCCAGCGCGTTTCGCTTTTAATCGTGCCGTCTATCGACAGTGCTGCCTTTACGCCGGCTGGATTGGGCGCGGCGAACAGGAGCTTGATAACCGGCTTGAGCGCTTCGAAAAACGCAACGGCATCTTCCGTTCTCGCCGATAAAACTCGCTCGTGGATCTCGGCAAGAACATCGGCGAAAAGATGCGCGCTCGTCAGGATGCCGCCCGAGCCGCCTGCGATCAGGCAGTCGACATAGGCATCGTCGTTGCCGCACAGTACGCTGACCGGCAACTGGCAGAGCTTTTGGAAAGTCGCCGGCACGCACGCCTTGATGGCGACAATATTGGCACGTTCGATAAGACGTTCAACCGTGCTTGTCTCAATGCAAACGCCGGTGCGATGCGGCACGTCGTACAAAATGATGGGCCGTTCGGTGGCGCTCGCAACCTGGTCGAAGTGCCAGCGAATGCCGTTTTGATCGGGGCAGATGTAGGCCGGCGCGGACACCAGATATCCGCCGATATCCCAGCGGTCCAGTTCGCGGATTTCCTGCACCATGTCGTGCGTATTGATCCCGCCGACACCGACTACCATCGTCAAACGCGTCCCGATCACCTCGAACAAGGAACGCAGGACCTTAAGCCGTTCGCTGTGATCGAGCAGCGCCGCTTCGCCGGTCGTTCCCAACGCGACGAACCCGCTGATCTCCTGGCTCAGATAGCGTTCGGCCAAGCGCTGGAGGGCATCGACGTCGACTTGTCCGTCCTTGAACGGCGTGACGATAGGCAACCATATTCCAGACACCATGCTCAACTCCGCTGCGCGCGCCAACCGGCTGCACGCGAAGGATTCAGATGGTTCACAGCGTTTGGAACCGCTGCCGGGCGCGAGGCTTGGCGCGCGGAAATGCTCGTTAAGACATCTTCTAACGTCATGGTGATTTGCTTCGAGTTCCATTCAATTGGATCAAACGAAGCCTATCGGATCGAGCGTAAAGGTCCTGTTAAAAAACGCAATGCGCTCGTATAGAATGCGGGCTTGCTGAAGACGTGCAAGGTAAAGGACGCCGCGAATAAAAACGCGGGTGTGCTGGGTTCACCCATCAACTGATCTTGCCTGTCACGATGAGGTGATCGAAAAGTCGCAAGCCGGTGAAGCGGCAGGTAATCCATCTGGACCGAAACGCGCCAACAGGAAATCAATGATGCTGCGCAACTTCGCCGTGGGCCGGCGATCCTGCGCGTAGATCAGATGCATGGGCGTAGGCACATACGACCAGGCCGGCAGAACAGGGACCAAACGACCGGCAGCAACGTCGTCGGCCAAAGACGCTTCGGGCTGAAGAACGATGCCGGCACCGTGCAAGGCGGCAACGCGCAAAGCACTCCCTTGATTCGAGCTGAATCGGCCTTTTACAGGCACTTCACACGACTCGCCATCAGGTCCGCTTAGGTGCCAGCGATCGTGGTGCCGCCAGTACGACAAGCCCAGGCAGACATGCGAACTCAACTGTTCGGGGTGTTCGGGTTGCCCATGCTGAGCCAGGTAGGCAGGTGCTGCAGCCAGCATCCTGCGATAGGGCTGCAGCGGCCGTGCGACCAGTCCTTCGTTGTCTATTTCGCCGATGTGGACGCCCAGTTCGTAACCTTCATCAATCAGGTCAGGTACCCGATTGTCGAGTGTCAATTCGACGCTGACTTCGGGATGGCGTGCCAGATAGTCGGTCAGCACGGGCACAAGGCTCTGGCTGCCGAAGCTGACCGGTGCGACCAGCCTGACCCGACCGCGAGGGGTGGCCTGCAACTCCGACGCGCTGGCCTCAGCTAGCTCCACTTCTGCCAGCACATGCTTGCAACGCTCGTAATAAAGCCGGCCCACTTCAGTGAGTTGTTGCCGGCGCGTCGTGCGATGGAGCAAGCGTGCACCCAGCCGTTGCTCGATCGTCCGGACATGTTTGGCGACCATGGTCGGCGAAACGTCGCTGACCACGGCAGCAGCGCTAAAGCTGCCGCTTTCCACCACGCGCACAAACATCGCCATGCCTGCCAGCTTGTCCATGATTAAGAACCTGGAGGTTTTGAATGACTGAAATCATCGCATGTTTATCCAGCTTCCGAGGTACGTGACACTGAACGCATTGACGCGCCATTCGGGGCGTCGCTTACAGAGGAACTGTCATGCCCGTATTACATCTGCAAATGCATCCCGGCCGGACGCTGGAGCAAAAGCGCGCCTTCGTTCGTGAAGTCACGCGGGTCACGGTCGAAACCTTGGTCTGTCCGCCCGAGTCTGTAGAGGTTGTAATCACCGAAGTGCCGCGCGACGCCTGGGCCAAAGCAGGCAAGCTGCTCGCGGACGGCTGAACGCGGCAACGGGTCTTATCCCGGACACATCGACGACCTCGATATTTCCAGGCCGTGAGGGGCCTGGAAACCTTGAGCCGGGTTCGCACGTCTTCACGAATTTCAAAGCGGCTGTATTCCATCCTCCGTTTTTCTCGGCAGATACGGGACCGGACACATCAAGCAATTCCCTGGATATCCGCTCGTCATTCCCGCTCATCAGGTCCGCCGCTTTTGGAATCCGTCTGATGAAATCCGCGATCAGTCGTTTATCATGACTGGCTCACGTCGCTTGAAGGACCGTCAGTAAGTATGATGAACACCCGAAAGATTTCGATGATCATTGGAGGGCTCCTGCTCGTTGCAGCAGGGACCACGTACCTGGTGTTCCTTCAGGCGGATCGCAGCGCAATGGCAGAAGTCACGGGCGCATTGGATGAATCCGCACGCCCTCGCGTCGTCGATTCGCGCGCCAGCGATCACGTGACGGAAGGCAGCATCGGCCAGTCGGAACCATCCGGCGCAATCGCGAAAAACACAGCCATCGCGCAGCAGCCGGTGGTTCCCGCTCAGGCAGTAGCACCTGCGCCCATGACGGCCGCGCCCGCATCCAGTCCGGCCGCCGCACAAGTCACCTTGCAACCGAAACCGGAGGCACAACCGAAGCAGGCGCCATCGACGGTAGCGTCGGTGAACGTGCAGGGCTCAGGTGCGCCGAAGGGGGTCCCGGCGCAGCGCGCCCAGCGTGGACGAGACGGTCTGGACCGTCTCGCGATAACGACTCAACGCGCGACACCAGAAACGGATGAACTGGTCAGGGAATCGGCGAAGCTCGATCCATCGTTGCCTCCGCCGGATATGTCCGCCGCTCGCGCCGCCATGGACCCACATAGCTCGAAGCCAGGCACGGGCTCGAACCCGGTCGCGGCCGCGATGACAGATCAATTCGTCAGGGATTCGGCCAAGCTCGATCCTTCGCTGCCGCCGCCCAAGTAACCGGCTTCTCCGGCAGCACGTGCGGCTACACGACGCTCCCGGCACTTGAGCACCGCGCTGCAGCGCTCGGCGCAAACACGTTCATTCAGAGGTATCGCACGTCCTTAGTGCTATATACAGGAACAATACACGGGGCATCTGCGAATCGAATTGCTGATAAAAAAAACACGTCACGCCACGTGACGTCCGTTGTGCTGCGGTAATCATCTTTAGATCGACGCATCGGACTGAGGTTGGCCATAACGAGACGGTTGGCGTGTCCCACGAAAATTATCCTTGCGGCAGTTTCGCGTCAGGATGGCGCCGCCGCCAGCAATATGCTCGCGTCAATGATGGAACCGTTGCGCGGCTTTGTCGCGGTAGGGCGCCGCATGAGTATCACCGTCGCCGCCAACGACCTCTGCCTTGCACCGCACGCGGTTGTCACTGGTACTCGGTGAGCATGCTGCGAAATTGGGTGTGACGCGATACAGCATCGTCAACGTGTGGCGCTCAATCAAAGCACCGGTTCTCGATACGCCTCTGGCGGTGTGTGATGCAAGAACCATCGGCGCCGCCGATCTTGTCAACGCCGAGGTGCGGTATCCGCAACGTATCGGAGAGATCTATCTTGCCTTGCACTCTCCGCGGCATCTTCGGCGCTCCTACGTTCTTCGCGGGGACTGAAATGTTTTGGGGCAACGATCGCCTGGAGGACGCGTTGTTGCTGGCCGCAAAAAAATCAAAATAGCAGGCACCGGCACCGCTGACCGAATGATGGGAATACGCTGCCCGGCGGCCCGAGCTAACTGCCAGGCAGGGGGAGCAAGCGCGGGCGTAGAGGTCCCGCTGAGCTACCAGCATGGCAGCGCGCTTCTGTCACAATAGCGTTCTGCCGTTTCGCTGACGTGCCGCTGGCAGCGCACCACAACTGATTTTCTCGTCAATGCGCCTATTCGGAATAAGCCTTTACGTCATCATCGCCCTGTTCTTTGCGGTGCATGCCGTGCGCAACCAGCAGAACATGTACTGGCTGCTGATCCTGTTTCTTTTCCCTGGCCTTGGCAGCGCGGTCTACTTCTTTGTCATTTACTTGCCGTCCCTGCGCCAGTCGCGTGGGGCAAGGGTGGCAACGAGGGCCATCTCGCAGTTTGTCGATCCCAACCGGGCGGTGCGCGAGGCGCGCACGGATTTCGATCGCGCGCCGACCGTCGCGCATCGCATGCGGCTGGGAGCGGCGCTGCTCGATGCAGGCAATGCCGCCGAAGCCCTGGAGCATTACCAAGCTGCGGTCAGTGGGCCGTTCTCATCCGATCCGGCGTTACTCCAAGGGCTGGCGCGCGCGCAGTTTGCCACCGGCAATGCTTCGGCCACGCAGGACACGCTGGAAAAACTGTTCGCCGCCAATCCGCTCGCCCGCCAGCAGTCAGAGCCTGCCTTGCTGTACGCACGAGCCTTGGCCACGATTGGCGCACCCGGCACGCGCGCCGCGTTCGAGATGGCGCTCACCAACGCAAGCGACGCTGCACCCCGTTGCCTGTACGCCGATTGGCTGGCGGCGCAGCCCGACGAGACTGACCGCCAGCGTGCGCGCGAACTTTATGCCGAGATCGTGCACGATTCCAGGCATTGGCCACGCCACGCCCGCGAACATAACAGCGAGTGGCTGCAACGAGCCCAAGCCTCACAAAGCCGATAATCCACGGGCGCTCGCTGCAGAGCGGCACGGCCCGCGCTGATCGTCCTTACACCCGGCATAGGCACGCAGTTCCCCGTGCCGATTTCGTCTTCGACATCCCGGCGGGCGGTGCATCGTTCGATGCATTTGCCGACGCTGCTGGTCGCACCATCTCAGTGTCGTAGTTCCACGTTCGGTCCCTTTCTTGTCGCGCTAATCCGGCAGTTAAAACCAATGACATCACGCCTCCCCAGACTCCCAGTCTGTTGAGGCGCAGTAAGCACAAGCACATCAGCCGCAAGATACGGGATCAAATAAAATTTCCCCACTAACGCTCGTTTACGATACCTTATGCTCAATTATGCTCGATTAAAAGCAGGCGAATAATGCCCGACAGAGACTGACGATATGCAAAGAACCCGGCGCGATGCCGTAGACGGACTGCTGCCCGACGAACGCGCAAAGCTGATTCTCAACAGGCTCCAAACGCACGGCCGCGTCCTCGCCGCCGAACTCGCGCTCGAATTCAACACCTCCGAACACACGATTCGCCGCCATCTCCGTGATCTGGCAGACGCGGGTCAATGCAAGCGCGTGTACGGCGGTGCGCTGCTGATCTCACCGGCTGCATCGTCCGGATCCACGCGCCTGCACGAAGCCGCGGACCGAAAGGCCCAACTGGCCGTTGCAGCGGCGTCCATCGTCCGGCCGCGGCAGATCATCCTGCTCGATGCCGGGTCGACCAATGTCGCTATCGCGGCGGCGCTTCCAGACAACGCAGGCCTCACAGTCGTGACGAACTCCCCCGATGCCTGCTCGCATTTGCTCGATCGCCCTGGCTTCGATGTCATCCTGATCGGCGGCCGGATGAGCGCGCGCGGAGCGGGATCGCTCGGGTCCACTGCCCTTTTGCAGGTCCAGCAAATCAAGGCCGATCTGTGTTTCCTGGGCGCTTGCGCCATCGACCCGGATGAGGGCGTGGCTGCGTTCGAGGCGGAGGAAGCCGAGCTTAAACGCGCGATGGTCAAATCGAGCGGTCAGGTCGCCATCGCGATGACGTCCGAGAAGCTGATGACCGCCGCGCCCTTTTTTGTGGTGGCGGCGTCCGGCATTGAGCACCTGATCGTGGAAGCGGATATCTCCGCGCAACGGTTAAGCGAGTTCGAAAAAATCTGCGGCAATGTGATCGTGGCTTATGCAGAGGCTCAATCATGAAACCTGTCGCTGAACGTATTGCCACCACGGCCGTGTTTCTTGCGAACGGATTGGGCATTGGCACGTGGGCCGTCGAAGTCCCGCGGATCAAGGAAGCTTTGTCGCTAAGCAATACAACGCTCGGGATTGCGTTGTTCTGTTTTGCATTGGGCGCGATCGTCGCCATGCCACTTGCGGGCCGCTTCGGACCACGCTTCGGCAGCGGCCGTACCACCGCATTCCTGGGCCTTGCATTCGTTGCCGCGCTGCCCTTGCCCGCGCTGGCCCCCGACCTCGCTTTGTTATGCGTCGTGCTCTTTACATTAGGGGCTGCGAACGGCGCGCTGGATGTATCGATGAACGGACATGCCAGCGCGATCGAAGGCGAGTGGAAAGCGCCGATCATGTCGTCGTTTCATGCGGCCTGGAGCACGGGCTGTCTGTTGGGCGCGGCAGGGGGCGCGGCGCTTCAGGCGAACGGTATCGGAACGATGGGCGGATTGCTGCTGCCTGACGTCGTTATCGGCGCGCTCATGCTGACCAGCGCACTATTTGCGCTGAGGGATATTGGCCCGAGGGTGTTGGCATCGGCTAGCGGTTTTACCTTGCCTGGTGCGGGTGTCATGAAACTCGCTGCCCTCGCCTTTCTCTGCATGTTGATGGAAGGCGCGGTGGTGGACTGGAGCGCGGTGTTCCTGCGCTCGGCACTCGACACGCAAGCAAGCGCAGCGGCGCTCGGCTATTCATCGTTTGCCTTCGCGATGGCAGCATGCCGCGTGGTCGGCGACGTATCGGTTCGACGCTTGGGCGCAAGCGTAGTGGTCGCTTGCGGCGGGCTTATCGCAGCCCTCGGCTTGGCGCTAGTGCTTGGGTATCCCAACGTGGTCACCGCTTGCGTCGGCTTTGCGCTTGTAGGAATTGGCCTGTCTAACATCGTGCCGGTGATCTTTAGTGCTGCGGGCCGTTCGACGACAACGCCGGCCGTCGGCGTTTCCATGGCCGCGACGGCGGGTTATGCCGGCTTTCTGGTGGGACCGCCCTTGATCGGACTGGGCGCAGGTTTCCTGGGTTTGCGGCTCGCGTTATGTGCGCTTTTGCTAGCCGCCTTGATCGTCTGTCTGGTGGGCGGTAAAGCCGTGAGCCGGGCCGGCGTCGAACAGGCGGTTTAAACGCGATGACGCCGTTACGTAGTGGGTTTTCGCTCGGCGCCGGCGAATGGACTGAGGGCTTTGTCAGGAAGGGTTGCTGGCAGAAAACGCGAAGCCATCAACCCTTGCGCCCTAAGTGAATCACTGCGACACCGGCATCAGATCGCCATCTGCCTGACGCTGAAGATCCTGCACCTTGGTCTGCAACGCACGCAATTGAGCTTGAGCCGCGTCCTGCTGCGCCCGCAACGTGACAATGGCTGCCTGCTGTTGCGCCTGACGATCGACAACCTGGGTTTGCTGCGCGCGCGCCACATCAACATCCGCTTGCAAGCGGTTTGCCCGGTTCTGCTGTAAAGCAATCAGCCTGTCCGCGAAGGCGTTTTCAGCCTGCAGCTTCTCGCGACGGATTTCCGAATCGGCAAGCTGGGCCGTGCTCTTCGCGAACTCCGAATAAACGGCTTCCGCACGCGTATCGGTCTGCGTCTTGATCACGCGCCAGAACTTCTTTTGCTGGAATAGCGCGACGTAATACACCATCTGGTCCGGATAGAACAACATGCTTGCGCCATAGCTGCCGTTATAAGTCGTGCGCATTTCAATTACCTTGCCGTCGCGGATCATCTGCTGCAACTCGGTAATGGTGCCGTTGCTTTCATTGCCCGGCGCTTGCGGTTCGTCAGCCGCGCCGTTGGTCAGCAAGCCTCGCCGCGCACTCGTGTCGCCCAGTGCATTCCCCGATGCTGACGACGCATCCTGCCCGGCAGGCGTTGCCGCTATTGCAGTGGTTACGGCGCAAGCCGCCATGCAGACCACCGCGCCCGCCCATAGAACTACCCCGCGCTGCCATTTATTATTGGATTTCATGGAATTTCCGAGTTCTTTGAACAAAGCGAAACCGACCGGATTATGGCAGATAGAATGCCCCGATATTTATTGGCCACATTCAAAAACCGTATTCTCTAAATGGAATTCGACGCACCGGATAATCTCTTAAGTCCGGTCGACCGGCCGAGGCATGCTAGAAGGCCGCGACGCTAAGCGCAATGCCCTTGTCGCCACGCCTGAAGTCGTGCCTGAAGTCGTGCCTAAGTCACGCCCTAAGTCACCTGAAAATATCGGCGACCAGGTTCGAGACCGCCCGAATGCGCTCGCTGCCGCGAAGTGCCGGATGCAGGACCATCCAGACATCCTGATCCAGCTCCCTGATATGCGGTTCGATGCAGACCAGATCGCTGGTCGTATCGCCCGCCAGTTGAGCGAGCACGCCGAGACCCGAGCCGCCCAGCACGCCGTCGAACACGCCCAGCACATAGCTGCTGCGAAGGCTCGGCGCAGGCGCGCCCGGCAGCGTCTTGAGCCAGCGGGCTGCGGGATGGTCCCCCCGGCGCTCGTCATAACCGACGAAGGACAGCTTGCTCCATTCCTTCTTCTTGATCGCCACCTTGTGACGCAGGTAGTAGTCCCGTGACGCATATAACCCAAAGCGAACCTTGCCGATCCGGCGGACATACAAATCACCCTCGTCCGGGCATTCCGACCAGATAGCGATATCGGCTTCGCGCCGGGCAAGGTTGTATGGCTGCTGCGAGGTCAGCACTTCAATGGCTAGTCCCGGAAACCTTTCCTGGAAGGAGCCGAGAAGCTTCATCAGGATGTAGGACATCCACTCGACCGCGTTGATCCTGACCGTGCCTTCCAGACCATGAGAACCCGTGACATCTCCGGCCCGTTCAATCTGGTGCGCCAGCGTTTCCATTTGCTCGGCCCATGCAAGCACCCGCTGCCCGAACGCTGTGACTGCGCAGCCCGAAGGCACGCGGTCAATCAGGGGTTCACCCAATCTTCTTTCAAGCTCCGTCAAGCGGCGCGACAGCGTTGCCGCGCTAAGATCGCATGCCGCAGCGGCTGATCTCATGGTTCCTTCACGGGCGATGGCGAGCAAAAGCCGCAGGTCGTCCCAATCAACGTGTTCCATTTTTGAAACGCTCGCTTTCGATTTTAGACGTAGCATATCGCGAATCGCGAGGATAGCATTAGACCCGGATGGGCTGGATCGCCTCTTGATTTACGCCACGGCTCATGCATCGGGTTTTCACGTACTAGCGTTAAAGCGATGCGGCAACGAGCATGTCATTCACATTGATTTACTGACCCAACGACTCGACGGCTATTCCCTCAGTAGACCGAAGAGCGAACTAATTAACGGAGACTCTATGACCCGCAAGGCTAACCCAGCACGGCGCCGCGTACTCGCTGCAACCGCAGTATTCGCAGCATTCTCGCTGTTGCCTGTCTCGTCGGCATTCGCTCAAACGACTAAAAAACCCGTAGTCGCCCTCGTGATGAAGTCACTCGCCAACGAGTTCTTCCTCACCATGGAAACCGGCGCGAAGGACTATCAGGCACATAACGCGAGCAAGTTCACGCTCATCTCGAACGGCATCAAGGACGAAACCGATACCGCGAACCAGATTCGCATTGTCGAGCAGATGATCGTCTCGAAGGTCGACGCGCTCGTGATCGCCCCGGCTGATTCGAAGGCCCTCGTTCCGGTCATCAAGAAGGCCGTGGATGCAGGCATCATTGTGGTGAATATCGACAACCAGCTTGATCCGGAGGTGCTCAAGTCGAAGGACCTGAACGTGCCGTTCGTCGGCCCGGACAACGCGAAGGGCGCGAAGCTGGTCGGGGATTATCTCGCCAAGAAACTGAAGTCCGGCGATGAAGTCGGCATTATCGAAGGCGTGTCGACCACGACCAACGCGCAGCAACGCACGGCCGGCTTCAAGGAAGCAATGCAAGCAGGTGGCATGAAGGTTGTTGCACTGCAATCCGGCGACTGGGAAATCGACAAGGGCAATGCAGTGGCATCGCAGATCCTGAATGCGAACCCGAACATCAAGGCGCTGCTGTGCGGCAACGACAACATGGCGCTCGGCGCGGTTGCTGCAGTGCGGGCGGCGGGCAAGGCAGGCAAGGTGCAAGTGGTTGGCTATGACAACATCAACGCCATCAAGCCGATGCTCGCCGACGGCCGGGTGCTTGCGACTGCGGATCAGTACGCCGCAAAACAAGCGGTATTTGGTATCGACACGGCTTTGAAGGCGCTCTCCGCGCACCAAAAGCAGTCGCAATTGTCGAGCGTGGTGGAAACGCCGGTCAACCTGGTCACCAAGTAAGCCTGCTGGCCCCGAGCCAACTGGTATGCGTCATCGCGGTTTGCCGCGACGGCGCATCCCGAACGCCGCAAGCAGCGTAGAGTATTCCGACGCGCGCCCGGCTTTGGCTCCCAAGCTTCAAATGTTCAAACGTGTAGTGCACCCCGGCTCTTGATGGCCGGGGTGAAACTCGCATTCCAGTACCCGCTCCAGCCTCTCATAAGCGATGACAAGTCCAAACGTCCCTCCCGCCGACATCGCGCCGGTGCTGACCATTCACGGGATCGGCAAGACCTACGTCGAACCGGTGCTCGCGGACGTCTCGCTCCATTTGCGTCCCGGTGAAGTGCTCGCGCTGACCGGTGAAAACGGCGCCGGCAAGAGCACGCTCTCGAAGATCGTAGGCGGTCTTGTCACGCCCACTACCGGTTCGATGCAGCTCGGTGGTCTTCCGTACGCGCCGGCCAGCCGCAGCGATGCCGAAGCGCTCGGCGTGCGCATGGTGATGCAGGAACTGAACCTGTTGCCCACGCTGTCCGTTGCTGAAAACCTCTTTTTGAATCGCCTGCCAAAACGCGGCCTCGGCTGGATCGACCGCACGACGCTGCGCGAAGACGCGCGTCAGGCGATGGCCCAAGTCGGGCTCGATGCGATCGACCCGGATACGCTCGTGGGTGAACTCGGCATCGGCCATCAGCAGATGGTCGAGATCGCGCGCAACCTGATCGGTGATTGCCGCGTGCTGATCCTCGATGAACCCACCGCCATGCTCACGGCGCGTGAAGTCGACCTGCTGTTCGAGCAAGTCGCGCGCCTTAAGTCGCGTGGCGTAGCGCTGGTCTATATCTCGCATCGGCTGGAAGAACTGGCGCGGATCGCCGAACGCGCGGCCGTGTTGCGCGACGGCAAGCTGGTTCACGTCGATGCCATGCGCAACCTCACCAGCGACAAACTCGTCACGCTGATGGTCGGACGCGATATTGGCGAGCGGATCGATCTCGGCGAACGCCGGATCGGCGCGACGGCATTCAAGGTGCAAGGCATGACGCGCGGCCACGCCGTGCGCGACGTATCGTTTGAAGTAAAAGCCGGCGAGATCTTCGGCATCAGCGGATTGATCGGTGCAGGCCGGACCGAACTCATGCGGCTGATCTACGGCGCGGATCGAGCAGATAGCGGCAGCATCTCGATCGCGCACAAAGGTGCGGCGCTCAAGACGGTCAGCATCAAGTCGCCCTCCGATGCAGTGAGCCAGGGTATCGCGCTCATTACCGAAGACCGCAAAGGCGAAGGTTTGTTGCTGCCCCAGCCGATTGCCGCGAACATTTCTCTGGGCAATATCGGCGCGGTATCGAAGCATGGTTTTATCGATGCCCGCCGCGAGACCGCACTCGCACAGAAGCAGATTGACGCCATGCGGATTCGCACGTCGAGCGCCGCGCAACCGGTGTCCGAACTCTCGGGCGGCAATCAGCAGAAGGTGGTGATCGGCCGCTGGCTCGCACGCGATTGCACCGTGCTGCTCTTCGACGAACCCACGCGCGGCATCGACGTCGGCGCCAAGTTCGACATCTATGCGCTGATGGGCGCCCAGGCTCGCGAAGGCCGCGCGCTAGTGGTCGTGTCCAGCGACTTGCGCGAGCTGATGCTGATCTGCGACCGGATCGGCGTGATGTCGGCGGGACGTATGACCGGCGTCTTCGAACGCGATAACTGGTCGCAAGACGCGTTGCTCGCGGCAGCGTTCGCGGGTTATGCAGCCCGCGATAAAATTCTCAGCGAATCGATTGATCCGGGCGTCGACACGCCGGATACCCCTATTACGGAGCACCAGTCATGACTGTACAAACAACAACGCCGAAATCGCAGACGGAGCCGCCCAAGAGCGCGAAGCCGATCGGCACCCGGCTGGGATTCTCGAACTACCTGGGCCTGATGGGCGCGTTGATCGCCATGATCGCGCTGTTCTCCGTGCTGAGCTCGCACTTTCTCAGCTACGACACCTTCAGCACGATCGCGAACCAGATTCCCGATCTGGTGGTGATGTCGGTCGGCATGACGTTCGTGCTGATCATTGCGGGTATCGATCTGTCGGTGGGGTCGGTGCTGGCATTGGGGGCGGCCGTGACCAGCGTTGCCGCCTTGCAATGGCACTGGGGAGCGCTCCCGGCAGCGCTCCTCGGCATGGCCGGTGCGGCGCTCACTGGCTGCGTGACCGGGGCCGTGACGGTGGGTTGGCGCATTCCTTCGTTCATCGTCTCGCTGGGTGTGCTGGAAGCGGCGCGCGGTCTTGCCTACCAGATGACGAACTCGCGCACGGCGTACATAGGCGACGCTTTCGACTTTCTCTCGAACCCCATTGCGTTCGGCATCTCTCCTTCATTCCTGATTGCCATCGCGGTGATGATCGTGGCGCAGCTCGTGCTCACCCGAACGGTGTTTGGCCGCTATCTGGTGGGCATCGGCACCAACGAAGAAGCCGTGCGGCTGGCCGGCGTGAACCCACGCCCGTACAAGGTCATCGTGTTTGCGCTGATGGGCCTGCTCTCGGGACTTGCAGCGCTGTTCCAGATCTCCCGGCTCGAAGCGGCGGACCCGAACGCAGGGTCGGGAATTGAACTGCAAGTGATTGCAGCGGTTGTGATTGGCGGCACGAGCCTGATGGGTGGACGCGGCTCGGTGATCAGCACGTTCTTCGGCGTCCTGATTATTTCAGTGCTTGCCGCAGGTCTCGCGCAGATCGGCGCGAACGAGCCGACCAAGCGGATCATCACTGGTGCGGTGATTGTGGTTGCGGTCGTGCTGGATACGTACCGCAGCAAACGGCGCATCATGTAAGCGGTGGCAGCGCCCGATTTTCAGCGCTTGTACAGCCGCGCTATGGATAGCTGATTCACGCCAGGCTGGCGCAAATCACGGGTGACTGAAGGAAAACGCATCCCTAATATCGGCGACGTCGGTGGTGGTCAGCTTGGGCTTAACGCATTTACTGAAAGTGTTCAACCAAGCTCAAGCCCGGTAACCGACCGTTCGCCAGCAGGAGAAATTGAAATGTCCAAAGATACCAAGCAAGGCTCCGTCCTCATCATGGGGAGCATCAATACCGATCTGGTCGCGCGCTCGCCGCACCTGCCCCGTCCGGGCGAAACGATCAGCGGCCATGAGTTCTCGCAGGTCTCCGGCGGCAAGGGCGCCAACCAGGCGGTTGCGGCTGCACGTATCGGCGGCCGGGTGGCGATGGCCGGATGCGTCGGCGGCGACGCCAACGGCGCACTACGGTTGGCAGATCTGGAAGCGGAAGGGATCGATTGCAGCGCGGTCGAAACCGACCCGTCAGTGCCGTCCGGCGTGGCGATCGTCACCGTGGCGGACGACGGCCAGAACACGATCGTGGTGGTGCCCGGCAGCAACGGCCAGGTGACCCCAGAGATGGTCAAGCGCCATGAAGCGGTGATCAAAGCTGCTGACGTGGTGGTGTGCCAGCTTGAGACCCCATGGGATTCGGTCTATGCCACGCTTGTCACCGCTAGAAGATTTGGCAAGCTCACCGTATTAAATCCGGCGCCGGCTACCGGACCACTGCCGCCCGAGTGGCTGCCGTTGGTCGACTATCTGGTTCCGAATGAAGTCGAGGCGGCGATCCTTGCCGGATTGCCGGTCGAATCGCAAAGCGGTGCGCGCAGGGCGGCGAAAGAACTGCAGCGAGCGGGCGCGCGTAACGTGATAGTGACGCTTGGATCGCAAGGCGCCTATCTGTTGCCCGAAGCAGGAGAAGGCACGCACTACCCCGCTCCCAAGGTGAACGCGGTGGACACGACTGCTGCCGGCGATACCTTCATCGGCGTCTTCGCCGCGCAGTTGGCCGCGCGCCAACCCATCGAAGCCGCGATCAGCCTTGCCCAGCGCGCGGCCGCTATTTCCGTTACACGTGCCGGCGCACAACCCTCCATCCCGACTCGCCAGGAAGTCGACAGCGCGCCCTAGCCTCTCTGTTCCGGGATGTCTCAAGCGTCCTGGTACTCGATTTAGTTTTTCGATTTAGTTACTCAAATTAGTTTCGCAAATTAGATAGAAGCGTCGAAACCGTGCTGCCCCGTTGCAGGGGCGGGTCACGTCCTCGTCAAGCTGCTGCATGGCTTTTTGTGGCAGTTCTTTTTCGTCATCCAACTAATCTCGAATGGGAAAAGCAATGAACTCAAGACCCGTGTTTGTCCTGGTGGCTTCCGTGTTTTTGACGGCTTGCGGTGGAAACGGAAATTCGAATTCCGGGCCCTTGGCGAACGCGCCAAAGGTCATCATGGATTCGGACTTTAATACGATGGGCGATGACGGCCAGCTTTTTGCAATGACCACGCAATTGATGGCGCAGGGGAAAGTCAATTTACTAGGCTTGACTGTAGTAACCGGCAACGACTGGTTATTGCAGGAACAATCCGACGCATTGAAAGCCGTGGAACGCATGGGCGTGCAGAACACCGTGGGCGTCTACGCCGGCGCGGATTACCCGTTGCAATACGACGTCGCGAGTATCCGCGCCCAGCAAGCCGCCAATCCTAATGGTTATTTCGGCGCATGGAGCCGACCTGAACCCACGCAGGCTTCGCAACTCATTGCCCCGCCGGACGGCTTTGCTACCAGCACGAAACTGCAGACGGAAAATGCGTCCGATTTCATGATCGATACGATCAAGCGTTATCCGAATCAGGTCACTATTCTGGAAGTCGGGCCGCCGACTAATCTCGCGCTCGCTTTGCAAAAGGCGCCGGAAATTGCGCCGCTTATCAAGCAGATTGTTTATATGGGCGGCGCGATGGCGGTGCCGGGCAATGCGAATGCCGTGGGCGAACTCAACTGGTGGTTTGATCCGCTAGCCGTGCGCACGGTGCTGCAAACAACAATTCCTCAAACTGTCATTCCGCTGGATGTGACCAATACCGTGCCGCTAACAGAAAGCGTCTACGACCAGATCGCCAACAATCCGAGCAAGCAGACCGCCGTCACCAAGATTTATGCGACGACCAATGCCAACGCCTTCAGCACTAACACGGATATTTACGACACGCTGACCATCGCCTATTTTCTCGATCCGACCTACGCTACACAGACGAAGAGCGCGTACCTGGATATCGATACGACCAGCGGTGAGGATCAAGGCCATGTGATGGTTTATCCGGATCAACCGGCAGCAGGGGCTTCGCCGCAGAAAATCACCTATGTCACTCAGTTCGATAACAACCGGTTCTTTAGCCTGTATGTCGATTTGTTGACGCGGCCGGTTCCGGTGACACTGCCTTAAGGGGTTTCGTTCGCACTCGGGTTCGGTTTTGGGTTTTGGGTTGGACGGGGTGGGGCCGGGGAAATCAGGGTGGTGCTCGGGTGCTGATTCGGGGGTAGCGGTCGGGGTAGCGGTCGGGTCGCTAAGTTTGAGGTTGGCGGTTGGAGTCAATGCCGGGTTGGTGCTTCGGCGTTAGCGGTCTGCCTGAGCCGGATTTTCTCTTTATCACTGTTAGCCACTGTGCGTGGCGGCCCGTCATTTCTTTTATATGAACGTCCCCGTTTGCGCCAGGGTTTCGAGCATGTAACGCAACAGGAGGTTGCAGCTTTA
>NZ_LMUF01000048.1:179077-210158 GCF_009766085.1 Burkholderia sp. S171
AGTTTAGTGGGCCATAAGGCTGAACATATATTTACGGCTTAATTTTTTTGATTGAATTGGCTGCGTGGGGTGCACGGTCGTTTTCATGGAATACGGCTCACGCATGCTTGCGGCCTCGTTGCTTGGTCGTGTAGTGGGTTGGCGAAGTGGTTCGTCATGCGTACTGATTTGGTGGTTGGTTCACGCGGATAGCGCGGGGTGAACCATGGGCGGGTTCAATCACTGGTGGCGAAGCGTGTCAGAACCTGAGTTCGGAGAAGGAGGGTTTCACACATCCGAGGCTCTGGCGAGCACCGTACTTTTGGGGCACCTATGAATAGAAACTGCACGCTGTGGACACTTAGGGTAGCGTGTTTTAAAAGCGCTTTCTTTGCTTCGTTTCTTTGTCGCTTTGGACAAAGAAATGACGTGCCGCCACGCATAGTGGCTAACAGTGATAGAGAGAAAATCTGACTCACGCAGACCGCTAACGCTGAAAGCAGCAACCTGGCACTGACTCCGACCACTAACCCCAGAACCTAGCACCCTGGCACTGACTCCGACCACTAACCCCAGAACCTAGCAACCCGGCACTGACTCCGACCACTAACCCCAGAACCTAGCACCCTGGCACTGACTCCGACCACTAACCCCAGAACCTGGCACCCCAACTCCGCCCACTAACCCCCAAAACCAAACCCCCAACATAACCACCGCCCAACCCCGAGTGCGAACGAAACCAAATTCACCATGCCGACATATCTGCTAGGCCTCGACAGTGGTTCAACCGCGACCAAGGCCGTCATCTTCGACACTACTGGCCACACCGTCGCCGTCGGCTCCCGGCGTGTAGAGCAACGGCAACCGCGCCCCCGTCACGTCGAACGCGACATGGAAGAAACTTGGGCCGCGGCAAGCGGCGCCATTCGCGATGCGCTCGAGCAGAGCCAACTGCCCGCCGATGCAATCGCAGCGGTCGGCGTAACCGGTCACGGCGATGGCCTATATCTGGTCGATCGCGCTGGCGCTCCGCTAGGCCCCGGGATGCTGTCGCTCGACAGCCGAGCCTTCGATGTCCGCGAGCAATGGCGCGAAGCCGGCGTGCTGCAACAGGCGCTGGAATTGACCGGGCAGCAGCCGTATCCCTACGCCGCTGTCAGCCTGCTCAAATGGATCCAGGTCAATGAACCCGAGCGGTACGCAAAGATTGGCCATGTACTCTTCTGCAAGGACTGGCTCCGTCTCTGTCTGACCGGCGTCCCGGCAACCGATCCGACCGAAGCCAGTTCATCCTTTACCAATGTCCGCACGCAGCAGTACAGTGCCGATGTTCTGGATCTATACGGCCTCGCGTCCATTGGCCACGCACTGCCGCAGATCGTGCCCTCCACGGCCATAGCAGGACATGTCACCGCACAAGCCGCCGCGCAAACCGGTCTGAAGGAGGGCACGCCGGTCGCGTGCACCTTGCACGATGTCACGTCCAGTGCCGTCGGCATGGGCAACACGGAGCCGGGTATCGTGTCGATCACGGCAGGAACCTTCAGCATCAACGAGATCCTGTCGGATCGTCCGCAACTGGATCCGCGCTGGTCGTGCCGCAACGGCACACGTCCGGGTCAATGGATGAACATGTCGATTTCACCGGCCTCGTCGAGCAACGTCGACTGGTTCCTGCGTGAATTTTTTGCGCACGAGGCGCAACAGGCTTCGCAACGCGGATGCTCGTTGTTCGACCTGATCGGAGACGAATTGCAAGCTGCATTCGCCGAGCCGAGTTCCGTCATGTTCCATCCGTTCCTGTTCGGTTCCCCCTTCGAGCAGCCCGCGAGCGCGTCGTTCTTCGGCATCCGCGGCTGGCATCGTCGCGCGCATCTGGCACGGGCGGTGCTCGAAGGCATGGTCTTCAATCACCGATACCATGTCGAAGCACTAACCAGCGTTCTTCCCGCGCGACGGGCGGGTCTCACGGGTGGAGGATCATCAAGTCCCATGCTTGCCCAGTTGTTTGCCGACACCCTCGGGATTCCTATCGATATTCCGGAAAATCAGGAGGCAAGTGCCCTTGGCGCAGCGCTCTGTGCTGGCGTGAGCGCAGGCGCGTTCGCATCGCTGGCGGAGGCGGCGTCGCATGCATGCCGTATTCAGCGGACGCACCAACCGGACCCGGAGCGTCACGCCCAGCTCACCGAGTCATACACCCTGTACATGCAACTCGTTTCAGGCATGAATCCATTGTGGCCGGCGCTCAATCGCGCAGCCACTGCGCATTGATCACGAGACAAGCGATGACCGAACGATCCCGCGAATTCTTCCTCGACCGGCTGACTCAGCAACGCCGTGTCAGCGTGCTAATTGTGGGTGGCGGGATTAATGGTGCAGGGCTATTCCGTGACCTCTCATTGCAACAGGTCGACTGCCTGCTGATCGATAAGGCTGACTTCGCCTCAGGCGCAAGCTCGGCACCGTCGAGGCTGATTCACGGCGGCCTGAAGTATCTTGAAACCGGTGAATTTGGCCTCGTCGCCGAATCCACGCTTGAACGCAATCTTTTGCTGAAAAACGCGCCGCACTTTGTGCTGCCGCTAGAGACCGTCCTGCCGATTCATTCGTACTTTGGCGGCATCGTGGCGTCTACGTTGCGATTTTTCGGTGTCAAGTCGAAGCTCGCTGACCGCGGTGCGATCATTTCAAAACTCGGTCTCACGATCTACGATTTTCTCGGCCGCCATCACCGGACGATGCCGCGCCATCACGTCGCGCTCAGGAAGCGTTCGCTTCAAAATCTGCCGCTGCTCGATCCCGCCATCAAGGCAACTGCTACGTATTTCGATGCACAAGTCACTCAGGCCGAGCGACTGAACTACGAACTGGTAGCCGATGGACTGGCCGCTTGCGAAGAAGCTGCGGCGGCAAACTACGTGACGGTTGATCACGTGGAAGGCGACACGGTCTGGCTGCGGGATCTCGTGTCAGAGCGGCTCTTTCCTGTCACACCCACCCTCATCGTCAACGCGGGTGGCGCGTGGATCGACACCGTGAACCATTCGCTTGGCATCACGCGAAAGTACATCGGTGGAGCGAAGGGCTCGCACCTGATCGTGACTCATCCCGCGCTCCATGCGCAACTACGGGGCCGCATGGTGTACTTCGGCTCGAAGGACGGTCGTATCTGTCTTGTGTATCCGTTCATGGATCGGCTTCTGGTCGGTTCAACCGATATCCGCGTGAGCGATCCCGACCAGGTTCGCTGTGAGGACAGCGAGGTCGACTATATGCTCGGCGTCCTGCGGGAAATCTTCCCTCGCCTGGAACTGGATGCATCGAACATCACGTTTCGCTATAGCGGCGTACGGCCGTTGCCTTATTCCGATGCCGCGAATCCGGGCGACGTCAGCCGCGATCATGTGGTGCACGTCGATCATCTGCCCAATACCGAGATTCCTGTGCTGTCGCTGGTCGGCGGCAAATGGACAACCTTCCGGGGATTTGCCGAATCCGTCGCCGACGATACGCTCAAGCGCCTCGGGCGTTCGCGTAGGATCAGCACTCGCGATGAAGCAATTGGGGGTGGCCATGATTTTCCAAGCACCACTGAGGATCGGGCTGCATGGATCAACGCGCTTGCCGCGCGTTGCGGTGTTCCGGTCGAACGGGCTGAGACCTTATTCTCGCGTTACGGCACGAGTGCATCCGCCATCGCAGCCTTCTGCTCGCTCATGCACGACGGGTCCCCTGACAGCCCGCTCGCGAGCGAGCCGAGTTACACCGTGCGAGAGATTCAGTACCTGTGTGAGCACGAAACCGTGACGCATCTTGCGGATCTGATTTTCCGCCGAACGACGATCGCGATCTCCGGTCAATTGACCGGTGCTTTACTGGATGAGACTGCGGCGATCGCGGGCCGCGCGTTGGGGTGGGACCCGATCCGCACGCGGCTGGAAATCGAATCGTCCCGTGACATCGCCCGGCAGCGCCACGGCATGGTGCTTCGCGATACTGAGCTTGCGCACTAAGCAAGCCGGATCGCTTGGACTATTCGATAGTAGAGTCGACACGAATCCCGGCGTCGCTGCCAGCTGCGGAGTCTCGCCGGGGGCGGCGAACCGCTCTTACCTTTCCACTATTTCCGCCGCCGCAGAAGAATTGCTCGCCGCCATCGGACTCGAGCCCCGACACACCCGCACCGGCGGGCATCTCGAGGCTCTCCAGGACCTCTCCCGTTTGCGAATCGATATGTCTGAGCTCGCTCGCGTCGTCTTCCCAGGTGCCGTGCCAGAGCTCGCCGTCAACCCAGGTCACACCGGTGACGAAGCGGTTGGATTCTATGGCGCGGATAATCGCCCCTGTTTCAGGATCGACTTGATGGATCTTCCGGCTCGGATACTGCCCCACCCAGAGCGACCCTTCTGCCCACGCGAGCCCCGAGTTAGCGCCGCCAGCGGGCGCGGGGATAGTCGCAAGAACCTGGCCGGTTGTCGGATCGATCTTCTGGATACGATCCCCGGCGATCTGAAACAGATGCGTACCGTCGAAGGCCGTTCCTGCATCGGCGGCGACATCAAGCGAGCGTAGCGGCGGGTCGCCGTTCGCCGGATCGAAGGCGTTCAGCTTGTCTCCTGATCCGAACCAGACATGTTGACCGTCATACGTGACGCCCGCCACGTTGTCGATACCCGGAAAGGGCCCATATTCACGGATGATTTCGGCCTCTGATCGTTTCATGGTGCCATCCTAATCATTGGGTAGTGGAGTGGGGAGTAACAAGCTCGTCGCGAATCCGGGCACGGGCGGAGTCATCCAGCGACGTGCCCGCCCGCGGCCGAACGACTGCACCTTACCTGCTGCCGCAAGCGAGTCGAGTGAGCGCTGCACGGTGCGCTGGCTGGCGCCAAGCACAAGTGCCAGAGCCGAGCTCGTCCACGACTCGCCATCGACGAGGAAGACAAGCACCGCCGCATGCTTGTCTTCAACCGGCTGCGCCAGTACAACGACCTCGCGTGCAGCACGCGGCACCAGCACAAACCCTCGCTTCGTCGCGCTCACGCCGGCCAGCGTGCCCAGCACCTTACGAAGCCGTCCCATTTCAACACGCAGGCGCGCGCGATACGATTCATCGGCGTGTTTTGCCCGGAACGCCCGCGCGACGAGCGTGTCCCTGGGCACGTCTTCGGGCCACGCTTCGCCCAGCGCGCGTGCGAGCGCGAACAACACCGGGCGGCGCGCGAGCGAGACCACGGCGCTTGCGTCGCGCACGAGCTGGCGGCATGCATCGACGACAAGCGCCTTTGACGCCAGCAATGCTTCAACGTCTTCGAGCAGGAGGAGTTTCTCCCCTCCACTCGAAATCAAGCGCGCGGCGGGCGTGTTCAGTATGAGCGCCGCGCTTTCGACTTCCGCGGTAAGCGCAGGAATACCCGCACGGTGCGCGGCGCGCTCGGCCCGGGCAAGCGCAGCGCGCGCAGTCTTCGTCTGGAAACGCCGCATGGCGATGCCGGCAACGACCAACTCGTGAGCGACCCTCAAGGCGAGCGGGAAGGGCGTGGGATCAAGCATGGCGAGCGCCCGCTCGGCGTCATCAAGAGAGCCGACCAGGAGGAGACGCCGGACGTCGAGATACCGCGCATGCGCGGCGTTTACGCGGTCGCCGTGCGCTTCCAATGTCACCCGCGCTGCGTCGAGTGTCTTCGCGGGCCAGCCCAGGTCTCTTGAGGCGAGCGCGATCTCGGCCTCGGCAACGACGCACCTCGCGCGGGCCACGGCCTCTTTCGGACCGAACGCGCGCGCTGCACGCCGCATGAGCGCCTTCGCCCGGACAAGATCGCCGAGTTGCGCCATCGCGATGCCTCGAAGCGCGAGCGCGGGCGCGTCGTCGCGCAAGGCGATCTGGTTCAGCGCGCCGAGAGGGTCACCCGTCGCGAGCGCACGTCCCGCGACCGCAATTAGTGGGTCCATGGTCTATTCGAATCCCGCCACACTTGTCACTCCCTCCGTTCGATGCCTCGTACTAATCTATCACCAACCCGCATGTCGGATCGGGAGTTGAACGAACGACGAAGAACACCTGACGGAGGGAAGGACGATGACAACACATGCAACCGGTACACGTGAAGAATGGTTGGCAGCGCGACTCGAACTGCTTGCGGCCGAGAAGGAATTCACCCGGCGCGGCGACGAGCTGGCGCGGCAACGTCAAGCACTGCCGTGGGTTCGCATCGACAAGGACTACCGGTTCGAAACCAACGAAGGCAGTGCCTCGCTGACAGACCTCTTTCAAGGGCGCTCCCAGCTCCTGGTCTATCACTTCATGTTCGGACCTGACTACACGGCGGGATGCCCGTCCTGCTCGTCGATCGCGGACGGGTTCAACGGCGTGGTGGTGCACCTTGCGAACCACGACGTGACGCTGTCGGCGGTGTCGCGGGCGCCGCTTGAGAAATTGCAGACGTATCAGCGTCGGATGGGGTGGAGCTTTCCCTGGGCGTCCTCGTTCGGCAGCGACTTCAACTTCGACTTCAACATCTCGCTCACGGAGCAGCAACAGCGCGAGGGGACGGTCGAATACAACTACGTTCGCGAGGCGCCGGTGGTCGACATACCCTCGCGTACGACACCCGACGGGGCCACTACGTTCGCGGCCATGTCCGGAACCGACACGGCAGCCTACGCCCGCGAGAGACCGGGCATCAGCGCGTTCGTGCTTGAGGACGGCGTTGTCTATCACACCTATTCCGCGTATTCGCGCGGCGTGGACGGCATCTGGGGCATGTACCAGTGGCTTGACCGCGCGCCCAAGGGGCGCAACGAGACAGGCGTCTGGTGGAAGCGTCACGACGAATACAGCAAGCGCTGAATCATGCCGTGGGTCTCGCTGGCGCAAAGGGGGGGGGAAGATGCCACAAAGCATGGTTTCCGAACGAGGTTCCCAGCGGGCCTTCCTCGGCGTCTCGGCGCTGCTCTTCGCTGCCAGCACCGCAGTGACGATCGTCGGATGCGCCTCTATGCAGGCGATGGGAGAGATGCCGATGCCTGGCGGCTGGACGATGTCAATGGCGTGGATGCGGATGTGCGGACAGACATGGCCCAATGCCGCGGCGTCGTTCATCGGCATGTGGGTCGCGATGATGGTGGCGATGATGCTGCCATCTCTCACGCCCATGCTGTGGCGCTACCGTCAGGCCGTCGACAGGACAGGCGAGACAGGACTGGATCGGTTGACCGCGCTGGTGGGCGCCGGGTACTTTTGCGTGTGGGCCGTGTGGGGAATGGCCGCGTTTGAGCTGGGCAGCGCGCTGGCAGTGCTGGAGATGCAGTTGCCCGCACTCGCGCGCGTTGTTCCGATCGCGTCCGGCGTGGTCGTCGTGATCGCTGGCGCGCTCCAGTTCACGGCGTGGAAAGCGCGTCACCTTGCCTGCTGTCGGGGTACGTCGGGGCACGGCCTGAAGCCACAAGCGTTGAAGGCGGACGCCGCCACGGCCTGGCGACATGGCCTGCGCCTGGGTCTTCACTGCAGCACCTGCTGCGCCGGCCTGACAGCGACCCTGCTCGTGATTGGCGTCATGGATCTGCGCGTGATGGTTGCCGTGACGGCAGCCATTACCGTCGAACGTCTCGCACCGGCCGGTGAGCGCGTGGCGAGAGTTATCGGCGTCGTAGTTGTTATAGCTGGAGTGGTCCTGATTGGGCGAGCAAAGGGGCTTGGATGAAGGATTGGAACCATCGCGAGAGAGAGGTACGTTCAAGGGAGATGGTTCACGAGACGCGTCGATGCTTCCGGTATCTACTTACAGCACCACGACAAGTTCAGTAAAGCTGATCATTTTCGCGTTACAAGCCTGCGCAAAATCTTCGTCATAACTTGAAAAGAAAACCGTCCGGTCTGCACCCAGCATCTTGAACAAATCAACCAGGACAGCACGCGCGGGGGCATCGAGGCCGGCGCCTGGTTCATCTGCTATAACGACCTTCACATCGCCCAGCGCAGCCGCCGTCAGGAAGATTTTCTTGCGCGTACCAAACGACATTTGCTCGAACCGTTTCTCCAGATGTGGCGTCAAGCCAAAGCGATCCGCCAAGTCGAGCGTTTTGCTGCCGACAGTTGTTTTCCTGTTCGACGCCATCAGTTCCAGATACGCGCGACCGGTCTGCAGCGAGTACGGCATGCAGTCGTCCGGCACGTACGCGAGTAAGGACTTTGCCTCGATCGGGACGCTGCGCAGTGAATGCCCGTCTATCCATATCTCGCCCTGGTCAGGTTCGATCTCACCGGCGAGGATACCGAGCAAGGTGGATTTGCCGCTGCCGGTTTCATCGTTCAACGCCACGCATCCAGTGCCGGCGGTATAACGCAGTCCCTGGAAGATGACGCGCTCATCGTAACGTTTAAGAAGGTGCTCGAATCGAAGCATGGGTCGCACTTAGTCGGAAGAAGAATCGCCGCGCGACCGTGGCGGATGCCGATTGGCATCGTGCCGGGCGGCACGGATCGTGCGGGGATGAACACCGCAAGTTTAGCAGCGCACGCTTGCGCACCTTGACGGACCACGAGCGCCATGGCGAACAGCACTGTTGGTAAGCCGACGACAATCTTGATTTTGGCGGATATCGGCTAGGGATTGGCGCATCCAATCGCACGTCTAGGCGCGTAGTTGCTCGGTGGCGGAACCGCAGTTCAAATGCGGTTCTTTTGGTCCTTTCATGCTGCGTCGATGCGTGCTACTCATCCTTGCCGAGTGAAGGTCGGTCAGGCCGGTGCTACCCGCGTACTCAATGCGCATTTCGAGCTACGGGACAGACTTCATGATAAGCAACCCGATGAGGACACTCCTCGCGGGCCTCTTTGTTGGTGCGCTGGTGATTGGCGCATCGGTAATGCGGTCAGGCGAGGACAAACTGGCGGGAGCGCGATCAGGTTCCCAGCGCGATAACGCTTCAATCTCCGGCGAACTGGACAATAGCCCGGTCGAAACCCCGAGATCCGAGCCGGCTTCCGCGAACGGTCATTCCGATGAGATCTCTCACATTCTTCAGGCGATTCGGGACAGCCTGAAACGCAATGACCTTGCCTCTGCCAAAGTGCTGTTGGGGGCGGTGCAAAAGCTTCACATGGATGACAGCGGCGCCCTGACACTCCAGAAGGAGTTGCAGGCGCGTGAGGAAAAAGCTGATCTTGTGCCTCCGGTTGCTCCGCCTGACAACCCGCGGAATACAGCAGCGCCGACCCGGTCTACACCGCGTTTGCCTGCGAGGGCCGGACGTTCGCATGAGAGCACATCCCCCGTTCGCGAGCATACGATCAGCACGTCGCGTCGCTTACGGATCACGGAAGCCGCGCAGATCGGGGCGCCATCGAACAGCGGTGTATATGCCGACGCAGCAAGCCCGGCCTTGGGCGTCAGAAGGACGGAATCGAGTTGGCGAGAGCTAGCACCCACCACGGCACCCACCATAGCCCGCACGCCGCCACGAACCGCGCTGACGCGCGCGAAACCGCCGACCGAACAAACGCTACCACCGGCCCAGCCTGTAGCGCCAAGGCCGCCGCCAGTGCAAATTGCTCAGGGTCCGAAGACACGTGCAGAGGTGCGCGCCGAGCTGGAGCGCGCCCGTGCGGACGGGTCGCTTCCACGTTATGGCAACCCCAATCCTTCCGGACCCGGTGGCGTGCCAAGCAGTATCAAGACGGAATTTGAAAGCAAATGAGCGAGCCGCGCGGCGATCCGTTCGCGGTGTTTTTACCTTCTGTTGACGCGCTCAGGCGATCTCTTAACGCGGCATTGACCGGTCCTTGCCTAGTCTTAAAGGACAAAGACTACAAATCCGTCAGGAGACAAATCATGGACCTGGTTTTCATCGGCGCGATCATCGCCTTCTGGGCGATTTCGTTCGGGATGGCGATTGGGTGCGACAAGCTGCGCCGCACGTCGCATCATCGTGAATAGTGTGCGTTTTGGAATTTTGTGATGGTGATTCGAGCAATGGCCGGCGCCATCGAGCGCTGGAAGTGGCTGAGCGGCGGGCGTTTGCGTTCATCCCGACCGGGGGCGATCTGGACAATACGGACTTAACAACATTGCCTATACCGCAGTGCACCGCTTCGTTTCCGTGTACATGTCGGCGAAGTGTTCTTGACGTGTCAACCAGCTTAGTTCTAGCGCACGTGTGCGCGGGAGGCTGCGGACGCGCCGCAAACCTCCCGCTTCCGTCTGCTTTTATCCGTCAACCTTCTCGGAGTCCGAAACGGCCGCTTTTTCAGCAGCCACTGCGTTCTCAGGAGCCACTGTGCTCTCAGGAGCCGTTGCGCTTTCAGCAACCGCCGCCTTTTCAGGCGCCGCTGCATTCGACGCGACTCTGGCCAGACGACCCTCTTCGAGCTTCGTCGCGCGGACGCCATCTTCAGGCGACACCCGTCCGCCTTCCTCGCCGGAGAGGTCAACCCGAATTGCGCCTTCAACCATCGACGTCCAGTAGCGGCTGCCACGGCACCAAATCTTGATCGCCGCGCGCAACTCCGTCTCAGTCAGCGCCAACTCCGTCGCGTGCGCCAGAAGATCTTCAAAAATTCCGATCTTCAACGGCACCTTGGGTGCTGGATTTTTCGGGAACGCTTTAGGAAACCGTTTTTGCAGCTTCCCGATGGTCAAGACCACGGGGTCCACGGGTTTCGACCTGACCGCCGCGACAGGCGCAGCAGGCCGGGGCGCCGGCCGAGGAGGACGCGATGGCCTGGCGACGGGCTTCGAGGCCTGCGTGGGGGCGGGCTTAGCGGTTGGCTTCGAGACTGGCTTGGAAGCATGCACGGGGGCAGGCTTATGCGCAGGCTTCGCCACGGGCTTTGATTGCGCGCGTTTCGCCTGTTTCTCTTTCTCGAATTGTTGTTTCAATACAGCGAGCTGTTCAAAGCCCATAGCACATGACCAGGCAAGTAAAACGTCAATTCTAGCAGCCTGCCGGGGCCTGCGTTCTGCAAGCCTCGGCGGCCGGGACAATCTTCACCCAATCGCGGCATCAACCGACGTCGGCAACTGCCCGAATACAGCCGCCAGACGCTGGCGAATTTCGGGGTGGACCGAGATGGTTTCTGCTCTCCACGGACGCTCTCAAAGCCCTCTCACGAGCTCGGAAGCGTCCAGTTCGCCACGCGAGCGGCCACCGCAAATTAGTGTATCGCTCAGAGCGAGATTTCGGTTCCAAGCCGAGCGAGGAACTGACCTAGCCATTGCGGATGAGCGGGCCACGCGGGGGCCGTCACGAAATTGCCGTCGGTGACCGCGCTGTCCACTTCAATGTCCGCATAGTCGGCGCCCGCCAACTGGACTTCCGGCGCGCAAGCGGGGTAGGCGGAAATCCGCTTGCCGCGAATGACATCGGCTGCCGCCAGCAATTGAGCGCCGTGACAGACTGCGGCGATCGGTTTTTCGGCCGCAGCGAACTGCCGTACGATTTCGATTACCCGCTTGTTCAACCGCAAGTATTCCGGCGCACGGCCACCCGCGATCATCAACGCGTCGTACTGGGTGACATCGACGTCATCGAAATTCGCATTCAGCGCGAACAGATGACCCGGCTTTTCAGTGTAGGTCTGGTCGCCCTCGAAGTCGTGAATCGCGGTCTTGATCTTGTCGCCGCTCTTCTTTCCGGGACACACGGCGTGCACCGTATGACCCACCATTTGCAGCGCCTGGAAAGGCACCATCGTTTCATAATCTTCCGCAAAATCGCCGGTCAGAAATAAGATCTTCTTGGCTGCCATCTTGTTCTCCTGTCAAAGAAAATCACGCGCGGACGCGGCCCGGTCGAACCGGCACCACTCGATTTATCTTAGCTTGTCTTCATGGCAGAACGGGGATACTTTGCCGTTTGCCGAATAAATCCGAATTGAGCATGGCGCAGCGGCGAGGATTTTGTTCTGCGCATTTTTCGCCTGAGGCCGGCCATTTTTGCTAACGTGCTGGACCTCTACGGGAGTGCGCGGCCGTGATGCGGCCGCGACCCGTCAAACATGATTCCTCGCATTCCCTCCCTGACATCCGAGCTGCATGACCGATTCGCTGATTCCCGCCGCGCTTGCATTCCGTCCCAATGGGTCGCCGTATTCGCCTGAATACGGCGATATCTATCACAGCATTGTGGGCAGTCTTGCCCAGTCGCACCACGTATTTTTGCAGGGCAACGGCTTGCCCGAGCGATGGCAAGGGCGTCCAACGTTCACCGTGCTCGAAACGGGTTTCGGCATGGGCATCAACTTCCTGACGACCTGGGCCGCGTGGCGAGCTGACCCGGAACGCGGCGAACGGCTGCATTTTGTGTCGATCGAAAAGCACCCATTTTCGGCGGACGATCTGCGTCGCGCCTACTCGGTGACCGTCGATGATGCACAGGTCCTTGCACTGGCCGACGCGCTCATCGCCGCATGGCCGGCAATGGAACCGGGCACGCATCAACTCGTTTTCGACGATGGCAGCGTCGTGCTGACGCTTATATTTGGTGACGCAGTAAATATCTTGCCCGCACTGCAGTTGCGTGCCGACGCGTTTTATCTCGATGGTTTTGCACCGGCGAAGAATCCTGAACTCTGGACGCCTGCGATCTTCAATTCACTTGCTGTACTAGCCGTTGGCGACGCGACGTTTTCCACTTACACCAGCGCCGGCGATGTGAAACGCGCGTTGCTGCAAGCGGGTTTTGAATATCGAAAAGTGGCAGGCTTTGGCTGGAAACGCGCGATGCTCGTGGGTCGCATCGCGCCGCGCTAAGACGTGGGTAGAAACCCGTATGCCGCGTCCGACGCCCGGGTCGCCAGCGTATCGACCGAGTGGCCGGCCAGAAGCGCATCGCAGAACGCAAAAAAATTTATCGAGTGAACCACGGAATGCATGCTTTCCCGTTAGGTCCGCGCTTGCCATAATTCGACTAACGAGCACGCTGCCGTTCACTTCCGGATGAACCCAGGCTGACGCGCCCGCGTTGCAGGAAGGTGCCACGGCGAGGCCCAAGATATTCCAGACGTTGCCACTGCTTCCCGCCATTAAACACGCGATCGCTCATTGGCGAAACGATGATCAACGGTGCACAGTACGTCCATCGCTCAAGCTTCCGGAGTCGACCTGGCGACACGCTTGATCAATAGTTGATGGCAGCCGATTTCACCATGCCCGGGGCATCGCAATAGACTCTAGAACATTCGCGCGGCCTCGGCGAACCGGAGTCCAGCCGACGCCCGGGCGCGATACATCATTCACTGAATAGGGAATTCCCCAATGCCCGATCAATCCAACAAGCCGGATGACAAGCCGGATGACCAGCAAAGCGACAAGCAAGCCCCGGTCAGCGCGACCGGCATGAAGCGAGGACTCACGTCGTACGGGGACCAGGACTTTTCGCTGTTCTTGCGCAAGGCGTTCATCAAGGGCGCCGGCTATACCGACAAGGCCTTGAACCGGCCGGTAATCGGTATCGTGAATACAGGCAGCGCGTACAACCCGTGCCACGGCAACATGCCGCAACTGATTGAAGCGGTGAAGCGCGGCGTGATGCTCGGCGGCGGCTTGCCGATGGACTTCCCGACCATCTCCATCCACGAAAGCTTTGCGTCGCCTACATCGATGTACCTGCGCAATCTGATGTCGATGGATACTGAGGAAATGATTCGCGCGCAGCCCATGGATGCGGTCGTTCTCATAGGCGGTTGCGACAAGACCGTGCCCGCGCAATTGATGGGCGCAGCGTCCGCGGGCACGCCTGCCATCCAGCTCATCACCGGGTCCATGCTGACGGGCTCGCACCGTGGCGAACGCGTGGGCGCATGTACCGATTGCCGTCGCTATTGGGCCAGGTTTCGTGCAACCGAGATCGAGGAGGAGGAGGTTGCCGACGTCAACAACCAGTTGGTCGCGAGCGTGGGTACGTGTTCGGTGATGGGCACCGCGAGCACCATGGCGTGTGTCGCGGAAGCATTGGGCATGACGGTTCCCGGCGGCGCGTCGCCTCCAGCGGTGACGGCCGACCGAATTCGCGTGGCGGAAGAAACGGGCGCACGGGCGGTTCAGATGGCGGTCGACGGTCTTACCATCGACAAGATCCTTACCGCAAAAGCCTTCGACAACGCGATGCGGGTGCTGCTGGCAATCGGAGGCTCGACCAATGCGATTGTTCATCTGACGGCGATCGCCGGACGGCTTGGGCATCGGATCGATCTGGACACGCTCGACCGGATGGGCAAGGAAACGCCGGTGCTGCTGGATCTGAAACCCACCGGCCAGCACTATATGGAAGACTTCCACAAGGCGGGCGGCATGGCTACGTTGCTGCGCGAACTCAAGCCGTTGCTCCATCTGGACGCGCTGACCGTCACTGGGCGCACGCTTGGGGAGGAGATCGCGCTCAGCGGACCCGGGTATCGGCAGGATGTCGTGCGATCGTTTAGTGATCCGATCTATCCGCAAGGCGGCCTTGCGGTATTGCGCGGCAATCTCGCGCCGGGCGGCGCGATCATCAAGCAATCGGCTGCTGATCCTGCATTGATGGAGCATGAAGGGCGCGCGGTCGTATTCGACAATCTAGAAGACCTGGCCAGCCGGATCGATGACGAAACGCTTGACGTCACCGCGCAAGACGTTCTCGTGCTGAAAAACATTGGCCCGGTGGGTGCACCCGGAATGCCCGAGGCGGGTTATATCCCCATTCCGCGCAAGCTGGCGCGAGCGGGTGTCAAGGACATGGTGCGGATCTCCGACGGCCGCATGAGCGGCACCGCGTTCGGCACGATTGTTCTGCACGTTACGCCGGAAGCAGCCATTGGCGGCCCGCTTGCCCATGTCCGCAATGGCGACCGGATTCGTTTAAGCGTGATCAACCGGGAGATTGTGCTGCTCGTTCCGGAGGCTGAATTGCATCGGCGTGCACTCAATAACCCCGTGGTTCGTCCGACTGCAGGACGTGGCTACCGGAAGTTGTTTTTGCAGACCGTGACGCAAGCGGATGAGGGAGTGGACTTCGATTTCCTGCAGAGCGAAAGTCTTCAGCAGCAGAATAAGGCGGGTGAAAAATAGAGTCGGTCGATAGGCTAAAGAGCTCGCGCTTCGGCCCGTGTTTGACACACGGCCCGGAGAGCGAGCGCCGCAGCCATACCAATGATCGTTCCCAAGGCAGGACCTAGTCCAGGCCAAGACCCGATGGTGTCTCTGCATCTCGCATGTTGTAGGCGGACAAGATCCGGTACAGGGTCACACGAGACACACCGAGTTCGCGCGCCGCATCGCCCACGCGCCCGCGATTCCTCAGCAGAGCCATTTCGATAGCCTGCCGTTCTCCCACTTCGCGCGCCTGCGCAAGCGACATGGGCACGCATTCCGCAAACTCGCCGAGTTCGAGATCATGCGCGCCGATCAACCGGCCTTCGGCCATCACGATCGCGCGCCGCACGCGGTTGATCAACTCCCGCACGTTACCGGGCCAGCCATAGTTATGAATCGCGGCGATAGCGTCAGGGGCGAAACCGCGTATCCGCCGGCTAGCGTCTTTCTCGAATCGATCCAGCATGTGCCGAGCCAGCAATTCAATGTCCTTGCCACGCGCTCGCAGCGGCGGCTCATCGATCTGCAGCACGCACAAGCGGTGGTAAAGGTCGGAACGAAACCGGCCTTCGACCATGGCAGTCTGCATGTCCACGTGCGTGGCCGAGACAATGCGCACATCAACCGAGGTGGACTCATGACCACCCAGTCGCTCGATCTTGCGTTCCTGAAGGAAACGCAACAGGCTCGCCTGGCTCTCCAGCGGCAAGTCGCCTATCTCATCGAGGAAGAGCGTGCCGCCGTTCGCCGCTTCAACGCGCCCGATCTTGCGCTGATTCGCGCCCGTGAACGCGCCGCGTTCATAACCGAATAACTCGGACTGCAAAAGATGCGCGGGAATGGCCCCGCAGTTGATCGCAACAAAGGGCTGATCACGCCGCACCGACCGCGCGTGAATGGCTAGCGCCGTCAGCTCCTTACCCGTTCCCGATTCGCCGGAGATAAACACGGGCGCGTCGGTCATGGCCACTTTGCGGATCGCGCGGAAGAGCGCAAGCATGGCGTCGCAGGAGCCGATCATGTCCCCTTCGGCGTTGCTATCGCTTTTCGCGTTGATGGGGTCACGAGCGCCTCCATCATGCAAGGCAGCAATTCCGTAAGCATGGCCCAACGCGTTCAAAATGCGGTCGCCCGACGCAGGAAGCGTTACATAATCAAAGCAAAAATCCCGGACGAGACGCCGGATAGTTGAATCTTCAAGTTGTGCCGGGGACAAGAGCGCCAGCCAGCCCACTGTTTTTACTGACAGCCAGGTTTCGGCCAGCCGCAAATTGGCCAGGACGTTTCGCGCCGAGAAATCGAGTAAGCCCCCACTGGGCTTTGATGAGAAATTCCCCAACTCACGGTCCAGTTCCAAGACCTTGACTGTCCAGCCGCGCGTATCCAGGAGCGAGCGAAGTTCGAGCGTCAAAGGATCGCCTACGTAAAACAGATGCCTGGGAAGCGATGAAGAAGCAGCCATGAAAGTCATACCGGTTAGTTATAGCGAACACCGCTATCAAGACGCTGCGGGGTCAGCACATTTTGGGCACGTGGCGATAAGTTGCAGTTGCCGGCCTCACGAAAACTGCACGCGCTTTAGTTATATCGACTCAGTACGCGGAAACTTGAAGGAATCGAAGGTTGATCGGCTGTCTCTTGGTCATGCCATAAAGCCCCGTTTGCAGTTCACGTCCCGTTCGGGTGAGCGCCAAGCAAGAACCAGGTCACGGGTTTTTTGTTCTCACCGGCAAGCATTTTTTGCAGTAATTAGCCTTTGTAGCTCTTAATAGCACATGTTATCGGCGCATGCGGCCGGTCGGTTTACTTTTTAGTGCCATGACTAATTATTTCACGATATTTCACTTTCGCCCATTTACAGGTGAGGATTCGGCTCGATTGTCATGCAAACGCGACACATCAGGGGAGATTGAATCGGCTGCGAATAAGCGCTGTGTGATTGCGGGCGTCGCAATTGGCAATGGAGGCAACTACTAATTTAGGCTGAAAACAGCGCGACAGCTAATTAATTGTATGAACATTGCAAGGACCAAGCACCGCGCCGGCTAAGCTCATATCCGGTCTATTGGGTTCCCCCTGGTCCGCATCATCCCAACACCAGGCCAGCACCTTTGAGCGCATCGCGAATTCCAAGCGCGGGATAGGCTCGGTCGACGGTGCGCATATCCGCACGCGTCTCCTCGACGATCCAGTCGCGGATAGCCTCGACCACCGGACGCATCGGCCGGCTTTCTGGCGATACCAGACAACACCGCCTGCTCGTCACAAGCAACTCCTGCTCGGCCGGCAATAACGCGCCTTCCGCGAGCCAGTGCGAGACCACGCTAAGCCAGCCAAGCGCAATGCCTTGCCCAAGCAACGCCGCCTGCACGACGATGGCGTAGTCGTTAAAGCTCAGCATGCTGGCCGCGCGCCGCTTGTGCTGGCTAAACGCGCTGAAGCGGTCATGCCAGCCACGCTCGCCATCGTCCATGACGATCACGGTGTCGCCATGCGTGCCAGCCTCGTCCAGCAGCGCCTGCTCGTGATACTGGCGGTTGCACACCGGCAGCAGCACTTCAGGCATGACCAGCACGCTGTTCGCGCCTATCTCGTCTTGCGTCATGAAGCGCATGCCAAGATCGACGTCGACAAGCGGTCCGCCAATGCGCCCGGAAATCAGTTGAAAGCGCAGGTCGACGGAGGGAAATGCCTGGTTGAGCCGGTTCATGCGCGGCATCAGCCAGTGCGTGGTGAATGCGGTCGATACCGATAACGTCACCGACTCCACCCCGGTTGCACGCGCCTCGATCTCGCGGATCGCGCCTTCAATCCCGCTAAAGCCTTCGGATATCTTCGTATAGAGGATCCGGCCGTTCTCCGTCAGTTCGATACCGCCGCGCACGCGCTCGAACAAACGCACGCCCAGGTGGTCTTCCATGCGCGCCAGCATTCGGCTGACGGCGGGTTGGCTCACGTACAGCTCTTGCGCCGCACGGGTAAAGTTGCCGCAGCGCGCCGCAGCTTCAAAGACGAATAGCGCATTCGCGCTTGGCAGTTTTTTACGTAGATTAGGCATGACCTCATGTTATGCCTGATCCAACAATTCGGGAATTGCAGCCAAAAAAATCGCACCGTATATTTTGAGCAACCGAAGGCTTGCAATGGCGAGGAATCAGGGTATGGATGCAAGGGCGAAAGCAGGTGTATCGATCCGATCAGCCACGAAGCGCTACGGCTCCGCGGTCGCTTCGGACGACGTGCCGCTTGATATCGCGCCCGGTGAATTCGTCTCTTTGCTCCGGCCTTCGGGGTCGAGCAAGACTACGTTGCTTGGCGTTCTGGGCGCTTCATCCAGCTGACGTCCGGCGTGGTGTGGGTCGGCGAGCGGGATATTACATACGGTCTTGCTCGATCCGCAGGACACCATCGTCATACTGACCTGAATTTTTACCTATCCGTGGCATTCCCTTGAAGAGGGGACATCAAGTCAAGACTCAACACAAACTATAGAGGATTACGAATCATGAAGCTGAAGGATTTCAAGGTACTGACGTTCGACGTGGTCGGCACGCTGATCGACTTCGAAAGCGGTGTGCTGGCGTCGGTGCGGCGCCTGGGCGGTGCAAAGGCGAAAGATCTCACCGACAACCAGATCTTCGAACCCTACATGCGCGGCCGTGCGGCGTTTCCAGGCCGTTCCAGCCAGGCGATGGCAAGCGTCTATCAGTTGCTCGCCAACGAACTGGGCCTGCCCGCGGATGACGAGACCGCGGCTGCGTTCCAGCGCGATGTGCTCGACTGGCCTGCGTTCGAAGATTCGGTGGCGGCCCTCAAGCGGCTGCGCAAACACTATCGGCTAGTTGCCATGACCAATGCCGACCGCGTGGCGTTGTCCGCCTATGCTCACACGTTAGGCGATCCGTTCGACGACACCGTATGTGCTGATGAAACTGGTGTAGCCAAGCCGGACCCGCAATTCTTTGCGTATAACCGCGGCCGTCAGGCAGCGTTCGGCTATAAGTTCGGCGAGATCCTGCACACGGCGCAAAGCCAGTATCACGACATTGGTGTTGCGGCCGAACTAGGTTACGCGACCTGCTGGATCGAGCGTCGTCAAGGCATGAAGGGTTTCGGTGCAACCCCGGCGCCGCGCGCCGTCATCACGCCGACATTCAATTTCCCCACGCTCGCCGCACTCGCCGACGCCGTGGAAGCCGAAGCGCGCGCCGCATGAAGCAAGCGTTGTTGCGCCCTCGTTATGGATCGACATGGGAGGAGCTTCGCCTTTCTAGCGGAGGCGCGTCAATCGACCGTGATCTCTCGGTGGAGGTGAGGTGATCGGCGCAGGCTACTCTGGCTTGTCGGCGGCTTACGCGTTGCAAGAGCGTAATGTCATCTGCTTGGCACGCTGTTCATCTCGACTCACCCGCTCAAGCGATCGCTGTTGCAGCGCAAGGCAAGACGCGCAAGACTGGAATGAGGAAAATATAGGAGGCCACTTTTAAGGAGGCAATGCCGCAATTGTCCGAGTCCCCATAACATAGGGTAATGATCGGCCTGAGGTCCAGCGCTTAAGTCAGGATTCCCTTAAACCGCAAACGGCGCTTTCTTAGCGATTTTCGACGGTTTCCTGATGTATAAAGGCTGCGTCCTGCTTTACGATCGATTAATCTAGGACTCCTTGCCCTCCCTCCTTACCCTCCTTGCCTTCCACTATGCTGAGATGAGCGCCGATTCTTTCGACCCCAAGCCTGCCACTGAACAAATAGATGCCATCTGTCTGCGCCTGTTCGATTCCTGGTGCGATAGCAGAAACGTTATCTCCTTGACCTTCCTGTTGCGTTGCTGGCCGTTGATCAGCATGGACGCGGCTTCGCTCAGACAACTTGGCAATACCCTCGGCGAGCTTGCGGAGTCGCATGGCAGCGTATTGGATGATGAGCAGGCGGAACTGCTGGTCGAACTGAACCAACGTATTGACGACCTGCAGGTGCATGCGCCGGAAGAGCGTGCGATGGTTCGCCAGAGCCGCGATCGCGCATGGGTCACGTCGAAATTACTGCGGCTTTGCAGGATCTAACCGCAGCGCCTTGCGTCCTCGGGTGCCCACGAGGGCAAGAGCGGATGCCTGAGTTCAATGACCGTTCGCGTTTCGCTTGCCTGCCTTTCAAAATCAGCCCGACACGGTAGCCCAAGCAAACCCTTGTCGATCAGGGAACGGGATTGGAATCATTCCCTCGTCCAATTCCTCATGACACACGCCGCTGATCATGATGTTGATCCGCAAGCCCTTGACCACGTCCAATGCGAGCGCGCAACCGAGATGTCGTCCGTGTCCGTATAAGCCTGCTCGACGTAGGGGCCGTATTGCGGCGTGGTTCGCCGCAGCACTTCGGCGAGTAGCTCGAAGGCTTACGCGTAGCGGACCCATAATTCATCAGACTTTATAGGTTTCACCCCATCTTGCGCGCGCATGGCGGGGTCATCGTGAGCGCGGCTCACCATGCCAGACGACAATACGTACGGTTGTTCCTCAAACACCGAACCGGCGTCCCTCATGGCCTCTGCAGCCGGCCTCCTTTGAATTCCTTGTGTTATGCCACCGTTAGACCACCGCCGCCAGAGCGCGCAGAATAGGCGGAACAAGAACCAAGCGGGTCTGAGGAAGAACTATGGCGCTCAATACGTTCGGCAGACTATGTGATCTGGTCGGCCGCCACCGCAGCAGTGTCGTGATGCGGCTACTCGCTACCGTGTTCCTGTTCAGTTGCACGGTCACGCTCACGCTCACCGCGCTTCAACTGTATGGCGATTATCACCGGGGGGTGATGCTCATCGAAAGCCGGCTTGCGGAGATCGATGGCAGTTATCGCGGTAGCCTGGGCGAAGCGCTCTGGCGGCTTGACCGGCCGCAACTCGAACTCCAGCTCGACGGCATTCTCCATCTGCCGGACATCCGGCTGGCCGCAGTCACGGAGGTGATCGCCAGCGACAGCTCCATGGTGGTCTCCGCCGGTTCGCATTCTCGAGGTCCGGTCATGGTGCGCAGTTTTCCGATCGTGTATCGGATCCAGGGTCACGAGGAATCGATCGGCACGCTGCGTGTCGAGGCAACCCTCGCCAACCTGTACAACGAACTGTTCAGGACAGCATTGGTGATCCTGCTGAGCCAGGGCGCCAATACGTTTCTCGTATCGCTGTTCACCATCTACATTTTCTCGCGGCTCGTGACCCGCCATCTCGCCACGGTGGCCCGGCGCGTCGAAAGTTACGACTTCCGGAAGGCGCCGCAAGCCTTCACGCTGCAGCGCCGCCGGCCGCGCCGGCCGGACGAACTCGAACGGGTAGTGGCCGCGTTTGACTCCATGTGCGCCCGCCTTTACCGTGCCTATAACGACGAGCGGGAAGCAGCCGAGGGCCGTGAAGCCCGGCGCACCGCGGAGGCGGCCAATCGCGCGAAATCCGAATTCCTCGCCAACATGAGCCACGAATTGCGCACGCCGCTGAATGGCATCCTGGGATACGCGCAAGTCCTCGGCCGGGATAGGACCCTCAGTGAGCGTCAACGCGACGGGCTCGGCGTAATTCAACGCAGCGGCGAACACCTGCTTGCGCTAATCAATGACATTCTTGATATTGCCAAGATAGAGGCCGGCAAAATGCCGTTCGATATTGTCGCGGTGCCGCTTCCCGGACTGCTGGGCGACGTCGAGGAAATCATTCGCGTGAAGGCTGAGCAAAAGCAGCTCTTCTTTGTGTGCGAAGCAGCGCGCGACGTGCCCGACGCCGTGCGTGCCGATGAACGGCGGTTGCGCCAGGTACTGCTCAACCTGCTGGCAAACGCAGTGAAGTTTACTGATAGCGGCCACGTGAGCTTGCGCGTGGCGCCCTTGCCGGATGGCCGGGTGCGCTTCACGGTGGAAGATACCGGGATCGGCATTGGTGACATGGAACGCGAGCTGATCTTCGAACCCTTCGAGCAAACCGGCGACGAACAACGGCATCGTGGAGGCGCCGGGCTTGGGCTTGGCATCAGCCGGCAACTCATGCGTTCGATGGGAAGCGATATCCTGGTCGAGAGCCGCAAAGGCGAGGGCAGCATCTTCTGGTTCGACCTCGAAGCGGAACCGGCGCCGTCCGTGTCGGCAGAGTCACATGCAGCATGGGTGGTCACCGGCTACACGGGCGCGCGCCGGAGCGTGCTGGTCATCGACGACGTGGCCACCAATCGCGCAGTGGTGGTCGACATGCTGGGACAGATCGGCTTCGACATGATTGAAGCGGCGAGCGGTCAGGAGGCGCTGGAGAAAGCTCGGCAGAAGCGCCCTTCGCTGGTCCTGACCGACATCGTGATGCGCGAGATGGACGGACTTGAAACCATGCGCCGCTTGCGGCTACTGCCGGACTTTGCAGGTGTGCCGATCATCGCGATCTCCGCCAGCCCGACAGGTGGCGACGAAAAGCGCAGCCTGAGCGCCGGCGCCAACGCGTTCGTGGCGAAACCCATCCATCTCGACACGCTGCTGGCGAACATTGCCGCGCAGCTCTCGCTCACCTGGACTTACGCATCGCTTGGCGAACTGCCGCCCCAGCCTGCAGCGATGATGCCGTGCCCGGCCGTGCCTTCGCATGAAATGCAGAACCTGCACCGGCTTGCGCGCCAGGGCAACATGCGCGAGATCGTGTTGTGGGCCGAACGCATCGCCACGCTCGATGAACGTTACAGCGCGTTCGCTACTGAACTGCGCACGCTTGCGAAGAATTATCGGACCAAGGCGATCGTGCAATTCGTCGAGCGGCATCTTGAAGGGGGGCACGCGTCATGAATGACAGTACGACTATCGACCTTGCACCTGCAACGCTGGAACCGCCCGCGGTCCTGATCGTGGACGACATGCCCGCGAACCTGAGCGTCGTAGTGGAGAGTCTCGAGGGGCAGGGCTTTCGCGTGCTCGTGGCACTGGATGGTCTGGAGGCGCTGGAACGCGCGGCGTTCTCGCAACCGGATCTGATCCTGCTCGACGTCAAGATGCCTGGCATTGACGGCTACGAGACCTGCCGGCGGCTTAAGGCGAATCGTGAAACCAGCGACATCCCGGTGATCTTCATGACGTCGATGTCCGCGACTGCCGACGTGATCGAGGGGCTGGCAGCGGGTGGCGTCGACTATGTGACCAAGCCGATCCGGGTTGACGAGGTCGTGGCGCGCATTGGCACGCATCTGGCATTGCGGACGCTACAGCAGCAACTTCTGACGCGGAACATGCAGTTGCAGCATGAAATTGCCGCACGTGAAAAGACGCAAAAAGCGTTATCCGATGCTCGCGATGAACTCGAAGCGCGGGTGGCGCAACGCACCGAGGAATTGGCGCGGGCCAATGTCAGCCTTAACCTGGAGATTGTCGAGCGCCGAGGCGTGGAGGCGCGGCTGAAGGAGAGTGAGGCGCGGTTTCGCGCGATTGTGGAGACGAGTCCGGTGCCGCTGTGCATTACGTCCATGCCCGAGGGCGACATTCTCTACATGAACCAGCCGCTGCGCGAACTCTTTGCACTCGACACGACGCAACCGATGCTTGGCAACATTGTCGACTTGTATGCGGCGCCCAAGGAGCGTGGCGAACTGGTGTGCCATCTGCGCGATGAAGGAAGTCTACGCAATGTCGAGCTGAGTTTCCGGCGGCCCGACGGTACTTCGTTCTGGGCCGTGGCGAACGCAAGGGTTGCGACTTACGGCGACGTTCCGGCTATTTATGTAGGGCTCTACGACATCACGGCGCGCAGGAAGGCCGACGAGAAACTGCGAGCGAGCGAAGCGAGCCTCGCCAACGCGCAGCGCCTGGCGAGGCTCGGCGACTGGGCATGGGATCGCGATAGCGGGCTCACGCACTGGTCCACCGAGCTCTACCGCATTCTCGGACTGGCGCCCTTGGTCGTGAAGCCTTGTTACAGCACCTATCTCGCGCTGGTTCATCCCGACGACCGTGCCACTGTCCGGCGTGCGACACGCGTACTGCTCTCCAAGGGGCAACCCTTTGGCATCGACCATCGCATCACGGGGCCTGACGGGACGACGCGCATCGTCCGGCTTCAGGCAGAACTCGTGGATGCGCACGAGGGGCATTCGTGGGGTATTGTCGGCACCGTCCAGGACATCACCGAGCGCAAGCGTACCGAGGAGGAACTGCTGGCGTCGCGTGAACAATTGCGTGAGCTGTCGGCGTATCTGGAGGCCATCCGGGAAGAGGAGCGGCGTCGCATTGCATTGGAGATTCACGACGAACTGGGTCAGTTGCTCACCGCGCTGAAAATGGATGTTGCACTCCTCAAAATGCGCGTAGTTGCCGACGCAGAAGCGACAAGGAAGATAGATGACATCCGCGAGCTGGTAGAGAAAACCATCTGGATGGTGCGTAACGTGGCGAGCCATTTGCGACCGGCGGCGCTTAACTTCGGTATTGTGTCGGCCTTGGAGTGGCTTGCGGAAGACTTCAGCAGGCGCAACGGCATGCCTTGTCAACTGGTGGTCCGGGGTGGCGAACCGACCCTCGTGGACGCCCATGCAACGGCCGTGTTCCGGATCGTCCAGGAGTCGCTGACGAATGTATCGCGCCATGCCGGCGCGTCGCGCGTGGCGGTAACGCTCGTCAGCACTGACCTGGCGCTTGATCTTCGCGTGAGCGACGACGGTCAGGGTTTCGACCTGGAGTCGGCACAAAGCGGCTATTCCTATGGGTTGCTGGGCATGAGCGAGCGGGCGCGCCTGATTGGCGGGACGCTGCAGGTCGACAGTGCGCCGGGTGCCGGAACCATGGTTTCAATTAATTTGCCGCTGGATAGCGGACGGGAACAATGATCAGTATTTTTATAGCGGATGACCACGCGATCGTAAGAAGCGGCCTCAAGCAGATCGTGGCCACGACGACCGATATTGCCGTGGTCGGGGAAGCCGCGCATGGGTCTGAAGTCGTGGACAAGCTGCGTGCTTGCCGCGTGGACCTGCTGTTGCTCGATATGACCATGCCGGGCATTAGCGGCGTGGACCTGATCCGGCGCGTGCGGGCTGAACAGCCTTCGCTGCCGATCCTGGTGCTGAGCATTCACAACGAAGGGCAGGTGGTATCGCGAGCGCTACGCGCGGGCGCGACGGGCTATGTGACCAAGGACAGCGACCTCGAAGTCCTGCTCGCTGCGATCCGCAAGCTCGCGGCGGGTGGGCGCTTCATTGATCCGAAGCTGGTTGATGCAATCGTTTTCGACGCGCCTTCCAGCGACGGACCGCCGCATGAAATCCTCTCGGACCGCGAGTTTCAGGTGCTGCAAATGCTGGCGGCCGGTAACAGCATCAATGATATTGCCGATGCGTTGTCGTTGAGTGCCAAGACCATCAGCACGCATAAGATGCGGCTCATGCAGAAGCTTGGGCTCAACAACAATTCGGAAGTGATTCGTTATGCCGTCCGGCACGGGCTAGTGACGGAGTGATGAAAATAGCAGCCGTTACGGCAATTGATTTTCGTTTGGGCGAAGGTGGACGATTTGGCGGCCGACGGTGGTTGTGGGTGGGGACTTAGCTAGCCGCCTGAATCGACAGGGTTGCTCTGTCAGGAAATCCCTATAGCCATTGCAGGATATTCCTAGATCAAATTCCGCTTCTGCCGACTGAAAAATAGATTTGAACCGGATAGCATGGTGTCATGCGAAACGGTAAGAGGAGTGCGCCGGTATGGGCCAATCCTTAGGCCTTTAGCAAGAGTTCATAGTGGTCGCCAAAGACCATCGCAGCTCAAGTGTTAGCCTTTTGTTTGATATTTTTCATGGCGGGGTGGAGCGGTTGCTTGTGGCTTGTGGCTAGTGCTGGGTCACAATCATCCGTCTGCGACCCGGCTCCCGATGTTCTTTCATCACGATGGTTCCTGGTAAGTAATCCTGCTGTAGGGAAGGCTTTGATGGTGCGTGTCCGGGTGGCAGCTTGACGACCCTGTTGAGTTTTACGGAGATCCCATGGATAGCAAATCCGGGCTGCAACGAATGGAAGATGTTCATGAACTTACCGGTTGGATCAGCGTCTGGTACGACCAGGCGGTCGCCGCGCGGTTCATCAACCCACCGTTCGTTCTTGACGATGCGACTGCGGACCGTCTTCAAGGTTACTTCGACGTGGGCCTGACGCCAGACGATGCGGTCCATGCGTTTTTTTGTTTGATGCACTGACGATCACGCCGCCGCAAGCGGTATTGCGGCAAGTTTGTAGAACCTTCAGCGGCCCATGCGCCGGGGAGGTTGAGTTGTAAGCTGGCTCTCAGTTCTAGCCCTCCCCTCGGAGCTAGAATTTCAGGCGTCGTGTTCGCACGACGCCTTTTTTTTGCGTCTTCGGAAAGGGGCATTGATGGTCGCCTGATAGACCATTTTTATCTCGGCACGCGAAATTAGCGCCTTCTTTTCCAAGCAAGTCCATGGCAGATAAATCCACGGTCTTGATAAAAACCTGGGATTAAAGTTAATCAAGGTGGACAAGCCTAAGACAAAACTGCTTGGTGATTATTTATTTCTTAAGCAAACGTTTGTCCGTTAAAAACCCTCTCCAGATTGCGCTCACCCCGCCGTAGTACTGCTAGAGAAATGCAGTACCGCGTCCTGTATTTCCAAAGATCAATGTCTGGCCGATCACTCGCAGTCATGCCTGGGTCAAGCTTGCTTGAGCGATTCACATTGTTGTCATCGAAGGGAATTATGAAAATGAGCTTTAAATCGCTTTCCGTCAAAGCCAAACTCTCATGGAGCTTTGGTTTATTGATCTTCATGCTTGTCGCCATCTCGATCTTTTCACTTAAGGCGCTGAGCGATGCGAATAGTCAATTCTCCCGCTACGTTTCCGGCATAGAGGTACGCGCGCGTCTTGCCGAGACGGTGCGCACGGCCGTAGATCGGCGTGCAATTGCGGCGCGAGATCTTGTATTGGTGACTAAATCCGCTGACCTCGATGCGGAGAAAGCCGAGGTGATCCAGGCCCACGAGGACGTACACAACGCGTTGCGCCAACTAAGCGAAAACGTCAAAGACCCCAGCGTCTCCGACAAGGCACGCAGTCTGGTGGCCGAAATCAGCCGCGTAGAGAGTCTCTATGGGCCGGTTGCGATGAACATCGTCAACGCAGCGCTCACCAACAAACGTGACGAAGCCATCACTATGATCGATGAGCAGTGTCGCCCGCTTCTTGCACAGTTGATCAAGGCGACAAACGACTATTCCGAGTACACCGCCGAGCGCGCCAAGACGATCGACGCGCAGTCAGAACTTGATTATTCAAACAAACGCGCTCTGCTTATCACGGCCTGTCTGATCGCTCTCGTCGTGGCGATCGGCGCGGCCGCGCTGATTATTCGCGGGCTGACCCAAGCGCTGGGCGCTGAACCGGTCGCGCTGGGTGAAGTGACGCAACGGGTGGCAAACGGCGACCTGAGCCTGGTTCGGGGTGCCGATCTGGCGCCTGCCGGCAGCGTGCTCGCGTTGATGGGTGTAATGCAAGGCAGCCTGGTCAAGTTGATCGGCGATGTCAGGACGGCGGCCGACAGTATTGCCACCGGTTCCAGCGAGATTGCATCGGGCAACATCGACTTGTCGTCGCGCACCGAACAACAAGCGTCGTCATTGCAAGAAACCGCGGCAAGCATGGAGGAGCTGACCTCGACGGTCAAACAAAACGCAGAAAGCGCGGCACAGGCGAGTTCGCTGGCATCGAATGCATCGGAAGTGGCGGCGAAGGGAAGCAGCGTCGTAGGGCAGGTTGTCGAGACCATGGCCGGTATCAGCGAGAGCTCCACGAAGATCGCGGATATCACGGGGATCATCGAAGGGATTGCGTTCCAGACCAATATCCTCGCGCTTAACGCAGCAGTCGAAGCCGCTCGCGCCGGCGAACAGGGCAGGGGATTCGCAGTCGTGGCGAGCGAAGTGCGCAGCCTCGCGCAACGGTCCTCAAGCGCTGCGAAGGAAATCAAGGACCTGATCGCTTCGTCGGTGCAGAAGATCCAGACCGGTTCCGGGCTGGCAAGCGAAGCGGGCCGCACCATGTCGGAAGTCACGAACGCAGTCGCTCGCGTGAACGACATCATGGGAGAAATCGCCGCGGCATCGGGTGAGCAAAGTCGCGGCATCGAGCAAGTCAACACGGCGATCACACAAATGGATGAAGTGACGCAGCAAAACGCCGCGCTCGTCGAGCAGGCGACAGCGGCGTCGCAATCGCTCGAGGATCAGGGGCGCAAACTCACTCAGGCAGTGTCTTCGTTCAGGCTGGGCACCGAACATTCAATGGGATATGCAACGCCGGTTACACGCGTGAAAGCCTCGCCGAAGACGCTTGTCAAACCGCGTCCCGTGACTCAGGAGAAAGTCGCGAATGGCGCGCGCGCGTTGCGAGTATCGGCTAAGCCGGCAACCAGCGGCAGCGCGTCGAATGCGCAATGGGAAGCGTTTTAACGCAGCCGGTAAAGGGCATAGAGGTCGTAAGCAGCGGCGGGCGGTCTTTCTCCGTGCCGTATTAATCGTCCGCTTGCTTGCTGTTGAGAGAATTGCCCGCAGGTGAAATCAGCCCGACACATAAGGCCCATGCTGCAGTTCTGATTTCTCCAGTGCTGCCAGCACGGCGTCGAACACGAGCCGGATGCGTGCGGGCACCGGTCCTCTCTGCGGTCTATAGACGTAGACCGGCCACGGCTCCGGCGCAACGTCGTCCAGTACGCTTATCACCTTGCCTGCGCGCAGCAAGGGCAGGGCGAGATAACTCACGATCTGCCCAAACCCCAGTCCCGCAATAACGGCGCGGCATTCGCACTCTCCATCGTCGGTCTGGAACGCAAGGTTGGTCGGCGTCATTTGCTGCCCGTTGGAAAACTGCCAGGGCCACACTCGCCCGGTGTTTCTATCGATGAATCCCGTCGACGGCAGCAGCGCAAGCTCAGCCAGGTTCGTGGGACGGCCCACGCGTGCAATCAGCTTCGGACTGGCAATGACGGAGAAGCCCACGTGCGATGCGGGACGCACCACGAAACGACTGTCTCGCATGAAGCCGATCCGCACGCCAATGTCGATCTGCTCCGCGATGGGGTCGCTGATTGCATCGGATAAACGCAGGTCGAGCGTGATGCGCGGATGCTTCTCGGCAAGACGCACAAGCGCGGGCATGAGAAAACGTTCGCCGATGGACTTGGGCGTGGTCAATCGAACCAGGCCGGCAATCTCGGCATCTATTTCGCTGTCCTTCGGTCTTAGCAGATCATCCATCTGCCGCACGAGTTCGCGTGCGCGCAGCGCGAATGCTTCTCCTGCTTCCGTGGCACGTACCCGCCGGGTGTTGCGGTGGAAGAGAATTTCTCCCACCAGCGCTTCCGCTTCCTGAACGGCTCGGGTAATGGCCTGAGGCGACGTGCCCAGCCGGGTGGCGGCTTCCTTAAAGCTCTGTGCTTCAACGGCCGCGCAGTAGATGCGCAACATTTCAAGGCGATTCTGCATGATGGGCTCTCGGGAGGTCTCGGTTCATCTTCCAGGAAATGGAATTATGAAATCGTATCATTTCCATTGAATGGTTGACTTGAGGTTCCCATACTGTCTTCTGTCGCGGGGGCATCCGCCCTCTCAGGAACACAGGAGCCTGTCAACAATGGTCAATAACGTCAGCAATGGAATCGAAGGCAAGGTCGTCGTCATCACCGGCGCGAGCAGCGGGCTTGGTGAAGCCACGGCGCGTCATTTGTCGGCAAAAGGAGCGTCGCTCCTATTGGGCGCACGTCGTCTTGACCGGCTTGAGAGCATTGCCGCAGAGTTGCGCGATGCGGGCGGCAAGGTCGAGGTATTGGCCGCCGATGTCACCCGCCGCGCAGACGTGCAAGCGCTGGTCGATCAGGCGGTGAGCACTTACGGACGCGTGGATGTCGTGATCAATAACGCCGGGTTCATGGCGATCGCGCCCATGTCGGAAATGAAAGTCGACGAGTGGGAACGCATGATCGACATCAACATCAAGGGCGTGCTGTACGGCATCGCCGCCGCGTTGCCGGTTTTCCAAAAGCAGGATAGTGGCCACTTCATCAACATCTCGTCGGTGGCGGGCATCAAGGTGTTCAGCCCCGGCGGCACCGTCTATAGCGGTACCAAGTTTGCCGTACGCGCAATCTCTGAAGGGCTGCGCCACGAAGTCGGCGGGTCGATCCGCACGACGATCATCTTGCCGGGTGCGGTGGACTCCGAACTGAAACTCGGTAGCTCGCATGAAGATAGCGCGAAGGTGGTCGGGCAGTTTTATCAGCAGGCGATTCCCGCGGACTCGGTGGCACGCGCGATTGCCTACGCGATCGAGCAACCGGGCGATGTCGATATCAACGAGATTGTGCTTCGTCCGACCGTGCAGGAATTCTGATCGACGGGCTCCGGCAGCGTGCGTGCGCGCCGCCGGAGTGGATGCTGTACGTTGTTATGGTCGATTCATATTGGTCAACTCTCAGGCATTGAACCGGTCCAGCCGGAACGCCTTCGCGTCCACGCCTGGCGTGTCTCCGGTCACCAGATCCGCCATCAACGCGCCGGCTGCCGGGCCAATGCCGAAACCATGCCCTGAAAATCCCGCTGCCAGAAAAAATCCTGGGATCTTGGAGACGCCCGAGATGACCGGCACCGCATCTGGCGTGACATCGATAAACCCCGCCCAGGCTTGTGCAACCGTCGCGTTCTTGAATGCCGGGAACGCATGCTTCAACTTGCCTAGCGCGCCATCGACCATCTTCATGGTCGGCGGAGGATCGAGCGTCCGGCATGCTTCGAACGGTGTGGGGGCATCGAGGCGAAAGTGACGAGGAATCTGCAATTCCTCCATAAACCGCCTGCCCACGCGAAGCTTCAGATACTTGCGTTCGGCCATCCACGCCGGCAGGAATTGACGGCACAAGCGGATGCTATCCGGTGTCAGGTCTGCTATCGACGCACCGAGTTGCGACACCGTATAACCCCCGTCAGCGCGCTTGCGGCAGGTAAAATCCGACCCATTGATCGCC
>NZ_LMUF01000048.1:210245-327938 GCF_009766085.1 Burkholderia sp. S171
CCTGCCAACACCACCGACGCACACTTCACTACGCCAAGTTCGGTGACGACCGCCGACGTTCTCCCCGCGCTGGTCTCCATCCCCCGAACCGCACATTGTTCGAACACCATCGCACCGGCGTCGGTCGCGAGTCTGGCGATTGCGGCGGTAGCGATCGCGGGTTCGGCAACACCATCGCCCGCACTGTACAAGGCGCCAATCCACGGCCGGTTCGAGGCGGGAATAAGCCGCGTCAGTTCGTCTCGTCCCAGCAAGCTTCCTTCTGTGCCTGTGTCTTTAGCTGAGTCGAGCCACGCTTGATGACGGGCCATCTCCTTGTCCGTTTCCGCCAGATAGGCGAGGCCGGTGCGCCGATATCCCACGTTGATGCGCGCCTGGATGTCTGCCCACATATCGTTCGCTATAGCAGATAGCGGCAACTCCCTTGGATCGCGCCCGACCGTACGAATCCATTCCCAGTTACGCGATGATTGTTCGCCCGCGACCGTGCCTTTTTCGAATACCGCTGCACGTACTCCCTTGCGTGCCAATGCAAGCGCAGTGCTGATACCAATGATGCCGCCCCCGACGATCGCAACGTCGATCTCCGCAGGCAATGTCGAACGCATGTTATGTCCTTGAAGGTAGGCGATTGTTGAGGTCAATGAGCGCGGCTTCGGCTAGCCGACAAACCCACCAGCGCAACCACGCCTATCACGATCACGTAATAAGCCGGCGACATGATGCTGCCCGTCTGCGCAACAAGGAAGCCAACCACGAGCGGGGTGACGCCGCCAAAAAATGTCTGCGATGCCACGTAGGCGATCGACACACCGGTAGTCCGGCACGATGTTGGCAAGAGCTGCGACAGCAGCGAGCCGACCGGCGCGTAATAGAAGCTGTAGAACACCAGCGACATCGCGCATTGAAACAAGATCAGCGACTGGAACGAGGGCGTATGCGTCAGCATGAAGAACATGGGAAAGATCATGATCAGGCCGGCGATCAACGCAATTCGCATGACCTTGATGGTGCCGAAACGGTCGGCAGCCAGTCCGCCGAAGATCGGAAAGATCGTGCTGACAAGACCACTGAAGATTGATGCAATGAATGCAGAGTCCTTAGCTATGCCGAGGTTATTGATGGCGAACGTCGGCATGTAGATGTTGAGGAAACTTGCCACATTGCCCGCCGCCACAACTGCTGCGCCCATCAGCAGGAAGCGCTTGTGAAAGGTAAAGACCTCTGCAAGTGGCCGATGCGGTTTGTCCGCGACTTCCTCGAACTCGTGCGTTTCATTGATCTTGGTGCGGATATACAGTCCCACCGGACCGATCAGGCAGCCGAAGATGAACGGCGTGCGCCATCCCCACGAATCGACTTGCTCTTGCGAAAGATAGTGATTGATCAGGTAAGCGAACAGCGAGGCGGTCAGCACCGCGAGACCCGAGGTCGAGAACTGCAGGCTGGCGAAGAACGCTTTTGTGCGCGAGTTTTGCTCGGTCAGGTAAGAATTCGCGCAGCCGAATTCACCGCCTACCGAGAACCCCTGCAGCAGGCGTCCGAACACGAGCAACGCAGGCGCCCAAGCACCAATCACCCGATACGTCGGGATCACGGCCATGAGGAACGTGCCGCACAGCATCAGGAACGCAGCGATGGTCAGCGCGGCACGGCGGCCGCGTTTATCGGCGTAGATGCCCAGCACAACCGCACCAACGGGCCGTACGACATACGCACTCGCGAAGGTAAGCAGGCTGTATAACAAGGCCGACTGCGGATTGCCAGTGGGGAAAAACAGGTGCGAGATGGTGATCGCGAACATGGCGTAGACGAGCAGGTCGAACCACTCGAAGAACGTGCCCACGTTTGCCGCCACCACGTCACGAAACTTGTGCGCGGATGCCTGCCTGGATGATGGAATGTCGCCCGGGCCGATACCGCCGATCGCCTGTTTCATCTCTGCGTCCTGTGTAGTGAGCACCGGCCGGTCATGGCTCGGTGTGTCCAGTACAGCTAAGTAGGCGCACAAAACTGGCCACGCCCGGGCGAAAATCTAAACGTAGAAATGATTGCTGTTGATGACGAGAATGGTGGTGGGCGATTCCCAGCCGTTCTCCCATCTATACCGGTGGCCTGACGGAAAACCATATATGTCCCCGGCTTCCAGCAGCATGTCCTGGTCATCGACGAACAGGCGCAGCTTGCCGCGCACGATATAACCAATCTTGTCGCCGGTCTGCAAGACGAAGTTCACGTCGGACACAGCGCCTGCGCCGATCTCCATGAGGAACCCTTCCATGACCGAGCAGCCCGCGGGTGTCACCCGATATTTAGTGACGCCGCCAACGCTCACTGGCTTGCGGTCCGCGAGCCGCACGACAAAGTCCGCGCCTGTGCCGTCTTGCGGAGCGGGCGTATCGCGCTCGTCGAACAACGCGGCGCCATCGACGCCCAGCGCATGACAGATGTTGCGAAGCACGCGAATGGACGGCGAACTGATGCCGCGCTCGATCTGGCTGAGCATGCTGACGGACAGGCCGGCCTGCTCGGCCACGTGTTTGAGGCGCAGGTCCTGCGCCTTGCGCATGGCGCGCAAGCGGCCGCCGATGACCACGTCTTGCTCGTGCGCGGGGGCGTTCATCAGCGGCAAGGAGTCTTCGGACACGGGTTTCTCTTTGCAGGATCTTAGGGGAGCGTGCAGTGAAAATTACACTGTGATGAAGTTTCTGTCAAAAAATTCTTCTTCTCAAGCAAACAATAAGGATTGGGTGAAATTTTTGGCTGAATTAGCTGGACAAGGCATGTCATGGCCGACAACGGATGAACGGAATTGATCAGATGATTTACACGCAGCGGAGATTGAGATGCTTGAATCCCAGCACGGGTCGAGCGCGGCGCTTGATCGCCCGATGGTCCTGGTCGACGAGGTTGTTGGGAGAGTAGATCGACGGATCTTGATTGGCGTTTCGCGCTCGCCATTAGCGGCGTTAGCGCAACTACCGCCAGTAAGGGCCGCTCGCACTGTGCGCCAGCGTTGAAGGTGGTTTTGGCGGGTGGGCTAAAGGGGGCGGCACGTGAGCACCGCCCTTTTAGTGCGAGCGATCAGAACCGGTGCGTCATCGCCAACCGCGCCATCATCTGATTGCCGGTTGAAGAAATCCCCGATGAACCCGGAATATCCGCATTGTCGAATTGCGTCCCCGTGTTGCCATTCACGTGTTGATAGGCCCCTTGAATATAGACCGACGTACGCGTGCTAAGGTCATAGTCAAGCATCAAGGAGAATTGATTGTACTTAGGCATCGAGCGCCCGGTCGTAGCGGAAATGTGAGCGAACGTATAAGTGTAGGCAGCCGCCATCCAGAAATCAGGCTTGAAGAAGTACTGTCCGTTGACTTCGAAGTTGTCGAACTTCCACGAGTTCTGCGTACCCGCTACCGGCTGATCCGTAAAGTACGCGTTGCCGGTCGGGTTGTAGACATCCACATGCGAATACGCGAACGCTAACATCGCCTTGTTCGAGAACGTGTACGACACGCCAGCGTCAATGTTCTGCTGCGAGTCAGCCGAAAACACCGTTGTGTCGTTCGACACGGCGCCCGACGCATTGGCTCCGCCACTATTGGTCTTCATGTACGCGAGAGCTGCAGCAAAGCCTCCCATCTTGTAGGTACCTGCTGCGCTGTACATGCGATTCGTCGCGAACCCGCCCGCCTGGTTGCTGAATCCATACATGGCTTCGCCAGTAAAGCCACTATAGGTCGGCGACACATACTTGACCGAGTTCTGGATACGATAATCCCAGTCCGAGTTATCGTTGTCGAACGGATGCGCCGCCAGATCGCCAATGGTGTTGCCCGCAGCGGTGAAGCCGCTCCACATGTCGATGGTGGGATCGTACTGACGACCCATGGTGAACGTACCATATTGAGCTGACGACAAGCCAACGTAAGCCTGACGGCCAAACTCAAGACCGCCTTGACCGAGTTGTCCGTTGTTCGTGTTGAAGCCATTCTCCAACAGGAAGATTCCCTTCAGTCCATTGCCCAGGTCCTCACTGCCTTTCAAGCCCCAGCGGCTGCCCACGGTGTCGCCGCTGACCATTTCATAACCGCGATGGCCTTGACCATTACTCGTAAAGTCAAACCCTTCGTCGATCAGGCCATAGAGCGTGACGCTGCTTTGCGCATGCGCGAGGGTGCTCAGGAAAATTGCCGGAATCGCAGCGGCTAGCAAGGTTTTCTTCATGATTCTTCAATCCCAATGGTTATAGATTCAGACGCGTGTGTGGCGCTTGATGTCGGTTCTTGCCGCGCGAACGTATGACGTACCTAACGACGAACATAAGACTTCATGAAAGCGCCCACGAAGGTTAATGAGCCGTTATTCATCGCTGTGGCGACTAACTGAAATTCAGACTTTCAGGCACTGGAAGAGACGTGGCCAAAGAGCGCCGCGGCTTGCTGGCGAGGGGACGGTGTACCGCGTGGAGCATCAGGCAGGGACGAGGAAGGACGATGCGTGTCGTGAATCCGATACAGCTAACTTCCAAACAATTCGAAACGATGTATTGGGATCTTGCACGTCGCTTCGCAGCGGCCGCGTGCGCGCAGAAAAAGGAGGGGCGTGAAAGTATGGCCTAGCCAACAGGCGGGTCAGTGTGAGCTGTGAAATGTGGTTTGTAAGCGAACAAAGTCGAATCAAACTTCAGGCAAGCGGCATGTCAACGCCACGCCATCATTCGCAAGGCCTCTGCGCTGATCGAAACGAACCTTAAATTACTCTTCATGTAACAGCGGACTTTCCGTTGTAATCGGTTCGCTATCCTGAATCTCGTCACCTGTCGCTAGACAAAACCAGCCATGCGAAGGCGACTACTCACGACCGATATCTTTACGGAGAACATCCATGAAACGCCTTTCCGCTGCATTGATTACGTTTTCACTTGCCCTTACCAGCGCATCGGCCTTGGCCGCCCCAAGTCTCACGCAGGCCGAGTGTCATGACTATCCGTTCACTCCGCTCAAGCACACTGTCACGCATAAACAATTGATGCAGGAGTTGAGCGAGCTGGAAGCGGTCGGATATCAGCCGACTTCCGACGACAACGAATATCCGGACGAGCTGCAAACTGCCGAAGCGAAGCTGCATCAGGAGTTCCGTCACGACTGCATGCCGGCGCAGGTTGCAGGCGATCCCGCCAGTCCGTCCGCGAACTAAGACCTGAGCTTATCCACGAATGACGCATGAATGACTTTGTCCGTGGACGAAGCAAGCCCCGTGGACAAAGCAAGCCGGCAATTCGACACGTCGCGCCAAGCAATGGTTCACAAAAATTTCGATGGTGTCTTAGAGGCTTTGCCCTAAGCGCATTTCAGTAAATATCTTTTCATGAAGCGGATGACGGACCGTTAAGGGTGCCCGCGTAGTCTTAACACCATCGCAACGCCATTCGCGGACCGCGACACCAAATTCACCAGGATCATCAGGATTATCGACATGAAAAAACTTTTTTTCGTAGCCAGTCTGCTCTCATGCGCAGTGTGTTCGTCGGCATTTGCCCAGTCACCGGCGAAACCTGCTCAAGACCAATCGTGGAAGCCGCCCGTCTCGACGCTCACCCGCGCGCAGGTTGAGCGCTCGCTTGTTCACGCTGAAAAAGACGGTCAGCTTAATTACCTGGATACGGTGGTTTATCGCGGCGGCCACTAAGGTCAGGTACCTTTCTGATGCCTGTCCGTCCACTCCATTCACCGATCTCATCGAGTCGGTTGTGGCATCATTTACCCTCTGGCAGTGCAGACGGTAGCCGGTTTTTCGCCGGTGCCGACTTGGGATTGGGAACAATGACGACACGAGTGCTTACGGTAGAGGACGATCCGCTAGCAGCGAATGAGATTGTGGCAGAGCTTGAAAAATGCGGGTTCGAGGTGGACTGGGTAGATAACGGACCCGACGGTCTTGCCCGAGCGATGAGCGGCGAGTATGACGTGATCATGCTCGACCGCATGCTCCCGGGGCTTGATGGCCTGACTATCCTCACCACCTTGCGAACGGTTGGCGTACAGGCGCCCGTGCTGATGCTAAGCGCGCTTGGCGACGTAGATGAGCGCATTCGCGGTCTGCGTGCAGGCGGTGACGACTACCTGACCAAACCGTTTAATTCAGACGAACTCACAGCACGTCTCGAAGTGCTGCTGCGACGCCGGCGCGAAACGCCAGCACGCAATGAAACAACGCTGAATGCCGGACCGCTCCTTATCGATCTGATCTCGCGCAAGGTGACGCGCGACGGCATTGAAGTGCAGCTGCTGCCAACCGAATACCGCATCCTGGAGTTCATGATGCGGCACGCGGGTCAAACCATCACTCGGACCATGCTGTTCGAAGCGGTGTGGGGTTATCACTTCGATCCCGGTACGAATCTGATCGACGTTCACATGGGACGCTTGCGCAAGAAGATCGATCCCCCCGGTGCCAAAGCAACCATTCAGACCGTGCGCGGTTCGGGCTATATCCTGACGTGATCCATCTTTTATAAGAACACCTTGGCTGACTCAACGAATCGAACGCATCCCGTGGAAATGGGGCGCCGCTGGCATAACACGACCTTCAGGTGGCTTTCAGTCTACGCGGTCATCTTCGCGCTGTCGGTCATGGTCCTGATCGGATTTATCGGCTGGTCGGCGACCACGCGCATGGAGTTCGATGCGGACTCAGTGTTGCATTGGCAGATCTTCTACTTCGGGTCCATCGAGGATCAGGCACTGCCGGCGACCATTTACCGGCGCACGGAAGGCGAACACCTGAATACCAATTACTTCGGGCTGTTTGCCCCCGACGGCACCCATCTCGCCGGCGATATCCGCGTGTTGCCTGCGGACCTGCCGCTCGATCGTCAAGGTCATACACTCAACGGTAGCCTGATCGTCGCCAATCAGGCTAAGTCGCCGGTGGTCCGGGCAATGGGCGTACGCCGGCACAGCGGCGAACAGATCGTGGTGGCCCGCGATCTCACGCACGTGCTGGCGGTTCGCGAGACGATGATCAACGCGCTGGTTGGCGGGGGCTTGCTCTGCTTGTTAGTGAGCATAGCCAGCGGCTTGTTGCTCAATCTGCGGCAGATGCGGCGTGTACGCGATATTCGCAACGTCACCTTGCGGATCGCAGAGGGTGACCTTAACCGGCGTCTGCCCATTGGAGGACGAGACGAGCTGGATATGCTCGCGCATCTCGTGAATCACATGCTCGAGGAAATCGAACGGCTGATGACGGAGGTCAAGAGCGCATGCGACGGAATAGCGCATGACTTGCGAACCCCGGCCGCGCATATCCGCACTTTGCTTGCCAACGTGGCTGAACGCATGCATGTGATCCAGGACGACGGCGTCGCCCAAATGCTCGACCGTGCGCGCATCGAGGCCGATATTCTGCTCGACCGGTTCGGCGCGATGCTCCGCATTTCGGAGATTGGCGCATTGAAGCGGCGTGGCGGGTTTTCGTCAGTGGACCTCACTACACTGGTTCACGAATTGGGCGAACTGTATGAACCGCTTGCCGAGGACCGGGGAATTAGCTGGGCGGTTGTGGTCGAACAGGTTCCCGCGGTGCATGGCGATCGGGCGTTGCTATTCGAAGCATTCAGCAACTTGCTCGACAACGCGATCAAGTTCGCTCCGGACAATGGGGCCGTGCGTATCGAACTCACAGATCATCCGCAGGGCGCGCTACTGGTCATTTCGGACAACGGTCCGGGTATTCCGGAGCGCGAGCGGGAAGCGGTGTTGCAACGCTTCTACAGAGCCGATCAGACGCGTCATCTGGCAGGCTCGGGACTGGGCCTCAGCATTGTGTCGGCCGTGATGCGGCTGCACGATTTCGCGCTTCGTGTGGGCGCCAATGGGACCGGTACCAACCCCGGCACGACAATGACAGTTGAATGCTGGCCCCACGCGCTCGAATGATGCGCATGCTGATTGCCTGACTTTAACAACGACTAACCGATTAACCGACTAACCGACTAACCGATCAATCGAGTAAGAGCCACCCTATGCGAGTTCTGCTCATTTCCACCGTCTGCACTGAAGGCGCCTATCTGCATAAGGCTTTACGTGAAAGCGCGCACAGCCTGCACATGACCGACGATCTTCGCGACGGGCTTCATCTCGCGTCGCAGGACACCTTTGACGCGGTGCTGATCGTCGCCGTCGATACTGAGTCCATCTGCAACCTCGCTACGCTATTGTCCGACTTCGCGTGTTTGCCGGGTTCGCCCGCGATCCTGGTCGTGCTCGGACGCGCGACGCCTGTAGAAAGAGCGCGCATGCTGCGCGCGGGTGCGGACGCCTGCTTCGTGCAGCCGTATTCGTTTATCGAAATGCAGGAACGCATGCTGGCGTTGCATCGTTCGTCGATGCAGGGCTTGGGCGACCCGACGCTTGACCTTGCGCTGAAGCTGGATCCGCTTACGCGGGAGCTGGTGGAAGGAGACAAGCGTTTCCCTCTGACCAAGCGCGAGTTCCTGTTGATTGAGTCGCTGCTGCGCCAGCCCGACGCGCCCGTCGCACGCGATCAGTTGATTCGGTATGCGTGGCCTGACAAGGACGTCGTGGACCCGTCGAGCGTGAATCTGGTTGTCTCGCGCCTGCGCCGCAAGCTTGAGTTGCATACCTTCGGTGCGCGCCTTGAAACCGTCAGCCGATTCGGTTATCAGATCATCACGACACACCTGCCTCCGGCTCTTGCCCTTTCCGTTTCTCGATAGAACGTTGGAAATGCGTCACGCGCGATGCTCCCGCGCAGGGAGTTCGCGCTCTCACACTCTCGTTACGCAGGTATCAGGTGAGATCAGGAACCGAAGAAGGGCTGGCAGTAATCCACCGGACCGACACAAGCGTTAGGATCGGTCGATGCACCTTGCATCGATGCACAACCGGCTAATGAAAGGCCCAACGCCAGCGCGCACAGCGGCAATCGTAAGGCAGAGAGGATGCGTCTTAAGCGGCTCATGGCATTACCTTGGCGAACCCGCCTGTCAATCGAATCTATGTTTTGAACGTTCGCATTGCGGCGAATCAGGATGTGCGCCCGGAGTGAGTGACGGAAGGCGCGAAGCTGCTGCGGCGGAACCGGGAAGGGTCGTCACACACAAGCTCATTCCATCCGTCACGGCAAGCGGCGATTGAGGCGTCATGCCTAGTGATGCCAGTACAACGTGCGGTTCAGGTAATCGAGCTGGCCGTCCTGCTCTGACTTCACGAGGTCCTGATAAACCTCCGCGCGTGTTTTAGGCGCAATGGTCTGTCCATCCGGAGGTACCCATTGTCCTGACTGTGCAAGGGTGACGGGGGCAGGCGCTTGAGCAGGTGACTGTGCGGGCGCCGTACTTTGGGCAAAGGCTGAGCCCGTGGCGGTCAGGCCTGCAAACGCGAGGGCGATCATCGTGGTCTTCATGGTGCTTTCCTAAAGGTCCGTTTAGCGAATGACCGGGCTTCGATGCAGGAGGGTGATCGTTGCCCGGTGAATGTAGATTAACGAGTCGGCCCTATCGGGAAAGACGCTCAAACGTGAAAAGTTGTTCATCTAGGGCAGTTCATGAAACGCGAATAAAACAGTCAAATAACATCGGATAACTAAGTTAAATATTTTGTATCTGCTTTATAAATTATTCTTCATGAAGTAACGCGATTCCGACACGTCCACGTCATGCCCGCCGCCTAAATTTGCCCCGGTCCGCATGGCGAGTCGGGCGGCTGCACTTCGCCATCCTGTCTCCGCCGTGCGGGGAGCGGAACAGCAGCCGCATCATTCTGGAATTGCACACATGAATAAAGCGTTGATCGCCTCCTTGAGCCTGATCGCGGCCGCGGTCTCTCAAGCCGCGAACGCACAAAGCAGCGTTACCCTGTACGGCACGCTTGATACGGGTATCGACTATATTTCCAACCAGAAAGCCACAACGGGCGGCAATGCAGCGTGGGGCGTACAAAGCGGCAACGTGAGTACGAACCGGTGGGGCTTGAAAGGCACGGAGGATCTGGGTGGTGGGCTGGCCGCCGTGTTCGACCTCGAGAACGGTTTTAACATTGACAGCGGCAAGTTCTCGAATGGCGGCGACGAGTTCGGCCGTCAGGCATGGGTCGGTATTTCAAGCTCCGCTTACGGAACGGTTACGCTGGGACGCCAGTACGATTCCATGGTGGACTTCGTGGCGCCGTTGTCGGCAACCGGTTCGGGCTTCGGCGGCAACATAGCCGATCACCCCTTCGACAACGACAACCTGAACAACGACTTCCGCATGAACAATGCGGTGAAGTTTCGCAGCGTGAACTACGGCGGGCTCGTGTTTGGCGGTGCGTACGCGTTCAGCAATTCATCGAATGGCTTCAGCAACAACAACGCCTATACGGCGGGCGCGTCATATAACAACGGTCCCTTGAGTCTTGCCGCAGCGTACTTCCAGGCTAACAATCCGGGCGGCGTCACGGCACCGGCCAACACCGGTGGCGCGCTTTCGAGCGGTGACGGAGATGCAACCCTGGTCGGCGGACGCCAGCGCATCATGGGTGCGGGCGCGCGTTACGTCATTGGTGCGGCGACCGTCGGCGCGGTGTTCACGCGCACGACGCTCGACGATCCGAGCGAGATCTCGCAGGGTGGTTCATACACTGCGCTGTCGGGCAACAAGCTCACGTTCAACAACTATGAGTTGAACGCCCGCTATGCGTTGACGCCGGCACTGACCCTGGGCGGCTCGTACACATTCACCGACGGCAAGTTCGACGCCGCCACGTCGAGCCTCTCGCCGAAGTGGAACGCGTTCATGCTGCAAGCGGACTACGCGCTGAGCCGCCGTACCGATGTCTATCTCGAAGGCGTCTACCAGCACGCGACCGGAGCAACAGGCGTGAATGCGTTGGGCAATGCGTCGATCTATAGCCTGGCCGCGTCGTCGACCGGCAAGCAGGCGGTTGTCGCAGCGGGAGTGCGTCTCCACTTCTGAACCTGTCCGAGCAGGGTTTGACGTAAAAACGCCGCCGAGGCCAAGAAATGGACCCCGGCGGCGTTTTCACTTCTACGGCTGAAATAAGCCTCAGGCGGGTTTCGCGGTCCATCCACCGCCCAGCGCCAGGATCAGGGACACCGAGGCCGTCAGCTGCCGCGTACGCAGGTTCAGTGAAGAGATTTGTGCAGTCAACTCCGTGGTTTGGGCCGTGACGACATCCAGATAGCTCACCACGCCGTCTCGATACTGCGATGTCGCCAGCGCGAGCGTCTGTTGCGCGGCGCTCAGCGCCTGATCTTCGTTGACTGATTCATCGCCGAGATGGTGCAGTTGCGCAAGACCGTCTTCGACCTGCTGAAACGCCACAAGCACGGCCTGCCGATACTTCGCACCATTCTCGGCGAGTTGCGCCCGCGAGTTCGCCACGGCTGCGCTGCGCTTGCCGCCATCGAAGATCGTGAACAGCAATTGCGGTCCCACCGACCAGATTTCATTGGGCGCCGCGAGCCAGGGCGAGAATGTATCGCTTTGATATCCGCCATCCAGGCCAAGTGAAATGTCAGGGTAGAACGCGGCCTTCGCCACGCCGATATTCGCGTTCGCCGCCGCCACGCGCCGCTCCGCCGCCGCAACATCGGGCCTGCGTTGTAAAAGCGTTGAAGGCAATCCGAGGGGTACGTGAGGCAGATAGTTGAACGCAACGTCCGGTGGCAACGAGAATGACGAAGCCGGTGTTCCTGTGAGTGTGGCAATTGCATGTTCAAGGAGCGCGCGGCTCGCCTGGGTATCGTCGGCGGCGGCGCGCGCGGAAGCGAGTTGCGTTTGCGCCCGCGACACATCCATGCCGGATGCCAGGCCGCCGTCGTGACGGCTCACAGTCAGCTTCAGCGCACGCTTATATGTGTCGATGGTGTCGTTGAGCAGCTTCGCGCGTTGATCGAGTCCGCGCAGTTCGAAATAGGTCGACGCGAGGCTTGACTGAAGGCTGAGGCGCAGCGACTCGAGATCGTCGGCGCTGGCCTCTTCTTGCGAGCGGCCCGCGCTAACCTGATTGCGCACCTTGCCCCACAAATCAAGGTCATAACCAATACCTACGCCAGCGTCTGCCGTGTTGTAAGTTGAAGGCTGATCCGTGCCACGCAACGGCCGGTTATCCGACTGCCGTTGCCGCGAGACATCGGCTTCGGCGCCAATAGTGGGAAACAGCCCGGAACGCGCTTCCTGAAGGTAAGCGCTGGCTTCGTCATGCCGGGCAACCGCTGCCGCGACATTCGGATTAGCCGTGGCGATCTTCGCTTCGAGCCCGCTCAATACCGGGTCGCGATACATGGTCCACCAGCTATCACGCGGAATGCGATCAGCGGGTTTCGCCGGTTGCCACGGACCGGCTTCCTTGAAGGTGGTGGGAATCGCCGTGGCGGGCACGGTGTAGGTGGGCGCGAACGAACACGCGTTCAGTGCAACAGCGCAGGCTGCCACTATCAGAAGACGGCGCTTAACCATGCTCATGCTCCGGCTGTCCGGTCGCCGCGGTGGCCACGGCCGTCGCGGCGCTGCGCACGAGTTCGCCTTCGGCAAGCGAGTCCGGCGGGTTGTCGATGATCGTGTCGCTCGCCGACAATCCCGATGCAATCAGCACATGAGTGCCGAGGTCGGTCGCGATCTTCACGTCTTTCAGATGCACGTGGTTATTCGGATCGATGACCGCGACCTGCATGTTGTCAGTTCGGAAGATCAGCGTGCTCGCCGGAACGAGCAACGCGCTGCCGGTGTTCGGCAGCGCGAAGTGAACCTGCGTGTATTCTCCCGGCAGCAGCAAGCCCGATGCATTGTCCACCGACAACTGCACCAGCAACGTGCCGGATGCTGGCGTAATCGCGTCGTCCGTGTCGACAAGCTTCGCGTCGAAGGTCATGCCCGGACGCTCCGGCACGGTCAGCTTGGCGGTGAGTCCAGGCTTGATCGCCGCCGCGTCGCTTTGCGGCACGTTCACATAGAGCCGGAGGCGGCGTGCGTCGGAGACGGCGAACAACTCCGGGCCGGTGCCGCCGCCCGCATCGATCAATGCACCAATATCGGTTTTGCGGGCCGTGACGATACCGTCAAACGGGGCCGTGATGCGCTTGAACGACTCGAGCGCTTCGAGGCGCGCGACATTGGCGCGGCTGGCTTCGACCGTGGCCTGCTTCGCGGTCAGGTCGCTGGTCTTTTCATCGGCGTCCTGTTGCGAGACCGAGTCCTGCTTCAGCATCTGCGTCCAGCGTTTCGCGGTGGTTGCCGCGAGGTTTTCGTTCGCTACCGTATTGGCGAGGTCGGCTCGTGCCTGTTGCAATTGCTGATCGAGATCAGGCGTATCGATCAAGCCGAGCAACTGGCCCGCCTTCACGTGCGTGCCGATGTCGGCGGACCACGTTTGCAGATAGCCGGACACGCGGGCATAGATGGGTGCATTGACGAAGGCCGCGAGCTGCCCCGGCAATTCCAGCGACTGCTCGGCCGCAGGCAACTGGGGCGTGACGGTGGCCACGGTCGGCACGGCTTGCGCGTCGGTCCAGGTCGTCAGTTCGTGCTCCGCGTGCGAGCGGCTGATGATGCCGTTGGTCACCACGCCCGCGGCAATCAACGCGATGATCACGCTGACCAGCTTCAGATGACGCAAGCGCTTAGGGGAATTGATTTCAATTTCAGTGGACATGCGATTCTCCTGATCCGGAAAGTGGGTGATCCTCTTGAGCTTTTTCATTTCGATGCACGAGGCTGAACACAACAGGCACGAATAGCAGCGTGGCAATGGTGGCGCACATCAGGCCGCCAATCACCGCCCGCCCGAGCGGGGCGTTCTGTTCGCCGCCGTCGCCGAGACCCAGTGCCATCGGCAACATGCCGATGATCATCGCAAGTGCGGTCATCAGCACCGGGCGAAACCGCGTGAACCCTGCTTCCATCGCGGCGACCAGCGCGTTGCCTGTAATGACCAGCCGTTCGCGGGCGAAGGTGACGACCAAAATCGAGTTCGCGGTCGCCACCCCCATACAGAGGATCGCGCCCGTCAGCGCAGGGACGGATAGGGGCGTGTGCGTCACGAACAGCATCCAGACGATGCCCGCGAGCGCTGCCGGCAACGCAGTCACGATCACGAACGCATCACTCCACGAATGAAAGTTCACCACGATCAGCAGGTAGATCAGCACGATTGCCGCGATCAGGCCGAGGCCCAGTTCCATGAACGCGCTGTTCATGGTCTGAACCTGGCCTCGCACGGTCACTTGCGAGCCCTTCGGTACGTCCTTGGCGGTCTGGTGCACGATCGAGTTGATCTGCGCGGCAACGGCGCCCAGATCCCGGCCTTGCGTGGTGGCGTAGATATCGAACAGGGGTTCGATGTTGTAGTGCGAGACGACCGCGTTACCGACGCCGCGCTTGATCGTTGCGATGCCGCCCAGAATCTGCGCCTCGCCAGTTTTGCCGGTGACCATCAGATTGCCGAGGTCGTTGAGCGAGGTCATGCGGTATTGCGGCGTCTGCGCGACGACTGCGTACGACACGCCGTTGCGCGGGTTAAGCCAGTAGGTCGGGGCAACCTGGCTCGTGCCCGAGAGATTGGCGACGACCGAGTTGGTCACGTCGCCCTCCGTGATGCCCAGTTCAGCGGCACGGGTCCGGTCAACCGACACGGTGAATTGAGGGTAGGTCGTCGCCTGTTGAATACGCGTGTCGGCAATGCCCGGAATCAGCTGTACCTTGCGCAGCAGTTGCTGGGCATACGCATAGTTGCCGGCCTGATTCGGACCGGCGACCTGGATATCGATCGGAGCCGGTGAGCCGAAGTTAAGAATTTGCGAAATGATGTCGGCAGGCAGGAACGAGAAGGTCACGCCCGGATATGCACGCGGCAGCAGCCGACGCAGTTTCTTGACGTACTCGGCCGTTGGCGCGTGGTCCTCGCCGAGCGAGATCAGGATGTCGCCGTCCGATGGTCCCATCGTGCCGCTGTTGTTATAGGTCAGGTTAATACCGCTGTTGGGCAAGCCGATGTTGTCGATGACAGCTCGCAACTGATTCGGTGGAATCGTCCGGCGAACGGTGTTCTCGACATGATCGAAGAGGTTCGCGGTCTGCTCGATCCGCAAGCCGACCGGACCCCGCACATGCAACGCGATCTCACCCGAGTCGATGTTCGGAAAGAAGTTGCGCCCGAGAAACGGCGACAGTAAAAAAGACGCCGCGACCACCGCCAGGAAGCCGACGATGAACTGCTTGCGGCTGCTGAGCGCCATCCCTAGCAGGATGCGGTACATGCCGCGAAAGCGCCCGAACAGTTGCTCAAAGCTGCGCTGGAATCGGACCAGGGGATTTTTTGAAGGCGTGTGATGCGTCATGCCGTGCGGGTCCATGCTCGCGGCAAGCTCGCCGGATGCATGCCCCCCTGACGCGTGAGGCCGCAGCAGGTATTGCGCCATCATCGGCACGAAGGTTCGTGAGAGTACGAACGAGGCGATCATGGCGAAGATCACGGCCTCGGCCATGGGCACGAACAGGAACCGTGCAATGCCGTCGAGCAGCAGCATGGGCACGAACACAATGCAGATGCACAGCAGCGAGACGAGAGCGGGCGTCACAATCTGCGCGGCGCCGTCAAGAATCGCGTCCTTGACCGGCTTGCCCTGTTCCAGATGCCAGTTGATATTTTCAATGGTCACAGTTGCGTCGTCGACGAGAATACCCACCGCAAGCGCAAGCCCTCCAAGCGTCATGACGTTGAGCGTCTCGCCCATCGCCGACAGGGCTGCTATCGCGGCCAGAACCGCAAGCGGGATGGACGACGCAATGATCAGCGTGGAGCGCCAGCTTCCCAGGAACAACAGGATCATCAGCGAGGTCAGGGCAGCGGCAATGATGCCTTCACGCGCCACGCCGCTCACCGCGCCCTTCACGAATACGGATTGATCGCCCATGGTCACGAGCTTGAGGCCAGGGGGCAGGGTCTCGCGAATCAGCGGTAGCTTCGCCTTGACGCCCGCGATGATGTCGAGCGTTGAAGCCGAGCCGTTCTTCAGAATACTCATCAACACGGCGCGATGGCCGTCGAGACGCACGATATTGCTCTGCGGCGGATTGCCGTCGCGCACGTGTGCTATATCGCGGATATAGATGGTTGCGCCGTTGATCGTCTTGACGGGCAGGTTGTTGAGTTGATCAAGCGCGAGCGGGCTGTTGTTCAGCTTGATGTTGTATTCGAAGTCGCCAATTTTCTCGGTCCCCGCCGGCACGATCTGATTCTGCTGCGCCAATGCGTTCGCCACGTCCGTAGCGGACAGCCGGTCCGCCTGCAAAGCGTGCGGATCCAGGTCGATCTGCACTTCGCGCGTCTTGCCGCCGTAAGGCGTCGGGATCGCCACACCGGGTACGCTCAGCAGCGCAGGCCGAATAAAGTTGGTCGCGTAATCGGCCAGCTTCTGCTCATCGAGCGTGTTGCTGGTGAGCGCAATCTGAAGGACTGGAACCGTCGATGCGTTGTAGTTCAGGATCTGTGGCGGCGTAATGCCCGGGGGCATTTGCTTGAGCACGGTCTGGGAGACTGAAGTGACCTGAGCGGTGGCCGTCCGGATATCGACGGTCGGCTGGAAGAAGATCTTGACGATGCCATAGCCCCGGAACGACTGCGATTCAATATGCTGAACGTCATTGACGGTCGTACCGAGTGTACGTTCGTAGTACGTGACAATCCGGCCCGACATGTCGTCCGGTTGAAGCCCTGCGTAGTTCCAGATGACACTGATGACGGGAATGCGGATATCGGGAAAGATGTCCGTCGGCGTACGGAGTGCCGCGAGCGGACCGATCAACACGATCAGCATCGCCAGCACGATGAACGTATAGGGCCGAGTCAAAGCTAATCGGACAATTTTCAACATTGAGAACGGCTCCGTTCAGGGTGCGCATGGTTCGCGCTGACTTAGTGACTTAGTGACTTAGTGACTTAGTGACTTAACAACATCAGGACATCGGACTGATTGCGCAATGACAGCGCCGGTGTCAGTCATTCTGGAAGGATCGGGTTAACACCCGCGCACGGGAAAAATGAAACTAGTTTTAGTTTCGAGAAGGCAAGGGGGGCGTGACGAAAGTCGAGCGCAGCCACAAGATGCGAAACACCTTGTGGCTGCGTCCAGTGATGAAGAAATTAGTCCAGCAAATAGCCGGAGCCGCGAATGGTGCGGATTGCCGGCCGGCCACTGGAGTCATCCACTTTCTTTCTCAGGCGGCCGACATGGACATCGATCAGGTTGGTGCCCGGATCGAAACGGCAGCCCCATACGCCTTCGAAAATCATGGTGCGCGTGAGCACCTGGCCTACATGACGCATCATGAATTCGAGCACGCGAAACTCGGTCGGCTGCAGGTCGAGCACGCGACCGTGAAGCGTGACGCGGCGACGTACGAGATTAAGCTCGAGGCCATGCACACGCAAGACCGTTTCGTCGGATGCGGGTCCGGCCTTGCGTCGAAGCAAGGCTTCCACGCGGGCGCGCATTTCATCGTGAGAGAAGGGCTTGGTGAGATAGTCGTCACCGCCGGCCCGCAGTCCGCGCACGCGGTCATCCACATGGCTCATTGAACTGACAATCAGCACAGGGGTGTCTATGCCGACGCCTCGCATGGTCGTCACGATCGTGAGGCCATCCAGGTCCGGCAACATGCGATCAAGCGTGACGATGTCATAACCGCCGCCAATGGCTTTGGCAATGCCATCGCGGCCGGTGCGCGCAACCTGGACCGTATAGCCCGGTGCTGACAATGCGCGCGACACTTCCTGCGCCATGAGTTCGTCGTCTTCTATGGCAAGTACTTTCGGCATTACAACGCGCTCCAGAGTGGGGGATGCACGGAATGCACGTCAGGCCGCGGCACGCAGTCCTACCGCATTGTCAGGGGCACGGTACTGGCTTACCGAGAAGTCGATGAAATGCCGGACCTTCGCGGAGAGGTAGTTGCGACCCGTGTAGAGAATCGAAACCTGACGTACGCCACCCGTTATCTGGAACTGGCCGAGTATGGGAAGCAAAAAGCCTTTCGCCATATCGTCCTTGACCAGCGGTGCCGGTAGCAACGCGATCCCCATGTCCGCCAGCGCCGCCGAACGAACCGTTGCACTGCTGGTTGCATGCAGCGCGTTGCCGGTTGCCACGCGATACACGCCGTTCTGATCCGAGAATTCCCAATTGCGCGCAGAGCCGTCGGAGATCGACAGCAGATGATGATGCGCGAGCGCCGCAGGATTCACGGGCGTGCCGTTCTGGGACAGATAACCGGGCGAGGCGACTGCAACCTCTTTGAACGCTGTCAGGTGACGGCACACCAGCGACGAGTTAGGCAGATTGCGATCGGCAGAAAAACCGACATCGAAACCGCCTTCTATTAACTCTATAGGCGAGTCGTAGGTTGTTACGTCAAAGCCAATGCGCGGATACGCTGCGCGATACGCCGCGAGCAGATTGCTCAGGCCGCACGCGGCATAGGTAGTCGATGCCGCCACGCGTAATGTTCCGCTGAGATCACGGGTCGAACGTACGAGGCTCTCTTCAATTGTATCGAGCTGCTCAATGATCGTTCGGCAGCCATCCACGTAAGCCTGTCCTGCTTCGGTCAGCGAGAGGCGGCGCGTGGAGCGGTTCAGGAGGCGCATGTTCAGGTGCGCTTCCAGCATGCTGATGCTACGGGTGACTGCCGCGGCCGACATGCCGAGTTGCTTGGCGGCCAGACTGAAGCTGGTGAGATCGACCACGCGGGTGAAAACGCGCATTGCTTGTAGCTGATTCATGATGGGCAGCCTGTATCGATTTGACTGCCAGCATGATCTGCTACGTGACGTAACAAGGACGCGCCTGCTTTATTAAGTCTTTTTTAACTTTGTTGGCGGTTCTTAAGACAACCATAAATCAACGGCGTGGCGCATTCGATACAGGCAAACCCTCAACGATGGAAATGCCACAACACGTGCATATCGCTCAAACCTAGCGTACGTCTGCGTTCGCGCCGATCCCACGGGTCTCGCTTGCGGATATTGAAAATCTGTCATTCAGTTCAGCCACGGTGTTTGCATCGCCTCGCTCCGTAGACTGCGATCCTCTGAGGTCAGGGCCGCACTCAACGCTGCATGTCCTCACGCTCGAAGCGTTGTCTGCTTCGATAGCGCACGGCTAAAGTCACGCAGCGTTGCAAGATGCTTCCTGACCCGGAACCCGTTATCTATGTGGAGTTCAAGATGAAGAAAGTTCTGTTGGCTGCAACTATTTCCAGCCTGTTCGCAGTAGCCGCTCACGCGCAAAGCAGCGTCACGCTGTATGGCGTGATCGATGCCGGCGTGGTGTACGCGAACAACTCGCACACGCCGGGTTCGGCCTCGTCGGGTCAATCGTGGGGTGTGGGTAGCGGCAACGTCAGCGACACGCTGTGGGGCTTGAAGGGCAGCGAGGACCTGGGTGGCGGCATGCACGCCATCTTCAAGTTGGAAGATGGCTTTAACGTGAACAATGGCGCGTTCTCGCAGTCGAACGAGATCTTCGGCCGTCAGGCATACGTTGGTCTGCAATCGAACCAGTACGGTACGGTGACGCTCGGCAAGCAATACGATTCCACGGTTGATTATCTGGCGCCACTGTCGGAAGCCGGCCAGGGCCTGGGCAACAACCTTGCCGCCCATCCGTTCGATAACGACAATCTGGACAATAGCTTCAGCATCAGCAACTCGGTGAAGTTCGCGAGCATTGATTACGCCGGTTTCAAGTTCGGCGGTTTGTACGGCTTTTCGAACAAGGCGGGCGCGTTCTCGGACAATCGCGCTTATAGCGCTGGCGCGTCTTACTCCAATGGCCCGTTGAGCTTCGCTGCGTCGTATTTGCAGATCAACAATCCCGGCCAGGGCGACAACGCGAATGGTGCAGTGTCGGGAGCGAATAACACATCAACGTTCGTCGCAGCGCGGCAGCGCACGTTCGGCGGTGGCGTCAACTACGCATTCGGCCCGGCCACGGTTGGCTTCGTGTATACCCACACGAAGCTTGACGGTCTCGATGCGATCAACATGAACGACGGTTATACGGCCTTGTCGGGTAACAGTCTGCGTCTGGACAACTACGAAGTGAATACGCGTTACGCGTTGACACCGGCGATGAGTCTCGAAGGCGCGTACACCTTCACGAACGGCTCGTTCAATACGGCTGCCGGCGATGCCAAGCCGAAGTATCACCAGTTCTCGTTGCTTGCTGACTATAGCCTGAGCAAACGCACGGACGTGTATGCGGAAGGGGTGTTTCAACATGCGTCCGGTGGCGACGGTACGGTTCTGGGCGATGCAGCTATTAACGGCCTAAGCCCGTCGACAACGGACAAGCAAGTGGCTGTGACGGTTGGCATGCGTCACCGGTTCTAAGTTGCAGGGTTTGAGTTGGTAATGATCGACGCCGCGTGGTTTCATGCGGCGTCGTTTTTTTGGCTTGTGGTTTTATTGAGGTGGACGAGTTCAATTGCGGGTTAGCGTTGGTCCGTTGCAACCAAAGGAGACACGTCTGGATGACAACGGAATTGACGCGTTATAACGGCAATCGGTACGTGCTGCGCAAAGGGCAAAGCGTCACCGATGACGCTGACCAAGACTATATCGATGCAGCCGCCAAGCTCGAAAAAACCTACTGGGGGCACGAGCTAAAGGGCAAGCAGATAGCGTTTCTATCCGCGTCGCTAGGCGCGGAAATGTATATCGAATACGACTCCGTGAGGAAGCTTACGAACAACATGCGAACCACGGAGTAGCGGTTTCAGTTTAACGCGTCGCCGCTCGCTTGGAGCGTATCAGTGCCTACTGCCTCTGTGATAGACAACACAAATTCGTTGATGGTGGGTAACCCCCTATCAACTCGGTATCTGGCTCACTTCAAACGACTGCGGCACCGGCTTGACGATAGCGTCTTGCAGGCGTTCCAAACTGGATTGAGGAATCGCAAAGCCTGCCCAACCGAGCCCGGTATGACGCAGCAGCAGGACGACCCCGTCGAACAATGGATTCTTGTCCAGGTACCAGCACGGATCAATCTCGATCACATAGTTATGCGTGCGCGACGGTTCGTGCGGCAGAGCCGGGGACAGTCCTGAACGGATATGGCTGAGACGTTCGATCAGCAGGTCGACGTCGTCGACATCGAGAATTGCCGCGTTCGATCCAATATCGAAGCGTACTGCCTGACGGCCGGAATCGTGGACCGCCTCGACTAATAATGTTTGGTACATCGCGAAACTCCCAATGTGTAATCGGTCCATTCATTATGGAATTCTGTGACTTGGGAAATCTGAAACAACGCTATCGAAGGATGAAGTTTTTTTTAGAATTGACTGAATCGCCGGTGCTCCGGCAGTCGCTTCAGACCGCTAGCCGAACAACGAGCGGGCGAATCACTCGATTAAATACATAGCAATACGAATTAATTAGCGCTGAAGATTCGGCTCAAAATGACCGCTCCCCAACAAACTCGGCCCGTCGTTTTCGTAGCACGTCCGATTCCCATCCTGCAGCGTAGCGGTGCTTCACCTAAACCGACGTTGAGTGGAACTCGCCGCTCGTGACAGGAAAACGAAAGCATAGATGTAAGAAATGTTCGAGTGGATTCAGCAGGCTACCGACCCGTCAGACACTCATCGAGATGTCCCATATTTCGGGCTTTAATCCCAAAAAGGATTGTGCAGACGCACATTTTTACCTTCAATCGATTGTCATTAAACACTTTTGAATCAAGCCACAAGCGCTGATCACGAAAAATTCATCGCTGTTGCGCTGCAAAATATTTGTGGCTGAATTATGCTCGTTAACCCTTAGCAGGGGTGCTCGTACTCGCTGGCGAGCTTTCGGTTGCTTACGTCTGTGGTTTAACGGCGGACCGAAGAAAGACAGGCTAACGATTGACTTTCATTCTTTCACTCTTAGTAGCGGCTTTGCCCCAGGCAATGCCGATTAGCGCTCTAACAAGGTCTTATCTCAGCGATGTCATCCTTACCGCTTCTCAGTCTTGCCATTTGGCTTCCGATCATCTTTGGCGTCGCGATCCTCAGGATTGGGTCGGACCGCAACCCGATGCCTGCGCGCTGGCTCGCGCTTACCGGGTCGGCCGTCTGCTTTGTTATCACGCTGCCGCTGGTCACCGGATTTGAAACCCATTCTGCTGCGATGCAGTTCGTCGAACGCGTGAACTGGTTGCCGGCTTTCGACATCTCGTATCACCTTGGTGTCGACGGCATCTCGATGTGGCTCACAGTGCTCACCGCGTTCACGACGCTGATCGTGACCATTGCTTCGTGGAACGTAATCACGGTGCGTGTTGCTCAATATCTCGCGTCGTTCATGTTTCTGTCGGGCCTGATGATCGGGACCTTCGCGTCGCTCGACGGCATGCTGTTCTTCGTGTTTTTCGAAGCGACGCTGATCCCCATGTATCTGCTGATCGGCTCTTGGGGAGGCACCGGACGCGTGCTTGCGGCCGTCAAGTTCTTCTTCTTTTCGCTGGTCGGCTCGCTGATGATGCTGATGGCGATGTTGTATCTGTACCAGCAATCGCACACCTTCGACCTCGCCAGTTGGCAGGCGCTGCCCATGGGCTTCGCGCCGCAGGTGCTGGTGTTCATCGCGTTCTTTGCGGCCTTTGCCGTCAAGGTTCCGATGTGGCCGATCCATACATGGCTGCCGCAAGTCCACCTTGAAGCACCCACGGGCGCCTCGGTCGTGCTCGGCATGTTGAAGCTCGGCGGATATGGTTTCCTCCGGTTCGCGTTGCCCGTCACACCGGACGCGGCGCATTTCTTTTCGCCGGTGATCATCGTGCTGTCGTTGATCGCGGTGATCCATGCAAGCCTGGTCGCGCTGGCGCAAACGGACATGAGCAAGCTGCTCGCGTACTCGGCCATCGCGCACATGGGGCTCGTCACGCTGGGACTGTTCCTCTTCAACGACATCGGTATGGACGGCGCGATCGTCCAGATGATTTCGTACGGCTTCGTCTCGGGCGCGATGTTTCTTTGCATCGGCATTCTGTGGGAGCGAATGCACACCCGTTCCATGGATGCCTACGGTGGCGTTGCCAACGTGATGCCGCGGTTCGCGGTCTTCGCCATGCTGTTCTCCATGGCTAACGTGGGCTTGCCCGGGACCTCGGGCTTTGTCGGCGAATTCATGGTCATCATGGGCGCGGTCAAGTTCAACTTCTGGATCGGAGCGCTGGCTTGCACGACCCTGATCCTGAGCGCTTCGTACACGCTGTGGATGTACAAGCGAACCATCTACGGACCGGTCGGCAATGCGGGCGTAGCCGGTCTCGGCGATCTCGGCAAACGCGAGTTCGGTATGCTGGGTGCACTCGCGGTGCTGGTGCTGGCGATCGGCGTTTATCCGAAACCGCTGACCGATTCTATCGATGCATCCGCTGCCAATCTGCTCAAGCAAGCTGACGACTCGAAGCAACCGCACACAGACTATCTCCCCGGGCCAGACACAGGGCTGCGCGCGTCGATTCACTCGCCGGCACCGTTCCTGGTTCGTGCAAAAGGGTTTTAATGTTTGATCGACCTTCCGGGATATCGCACTCCAGGTGGCGAGTCCTTGCTTCCCGCGAGGGCTTTCTGTGAGGCGTACTCGAACAACATGCACCGGCATAACTTTGCAGACTTCGCCGAGCAAGCATGCAGCAAGCGCTGCTGCACCGGACATAACGGGTGGTAAAGGGTGGTGAAGGGTGGTGAAGGCCGCGAGCAGTTTGCGGTCCCCAACCATGTGCCCGGGCTTCCTGGCTTGCTCATCGCCGGCGGTCGGTTCATTGTTCATGAAATTCCAGCCAACTCAGCGGCTCGCCAAGCAATAATGCACGCGATTAAGCTGGCGACTAAGCTGGCAATGAAGCTGGCAGTAAATAGGCTCCCCAAGAATAATTAAAGGAAACTTTCCCATGCTCAAGTTTCTCAGCGTCAAGCAATCGAGTGACAGCAGGCGCACTTTCCTGCGCAAGTCCGTCGCCCTGGTGCCAATCGCAAGCATCGCCGGTTGCGACCTCACTGCGACCACTCCGTCCAACACAGGTACTCCCGCAACGCAAGCAGGCGCGTCGCCTTATACCCCCGTTTTCTTCGACGCCAAAGAGTGGGCATTCGTAGGCGCGGCCGTCGACCGCCTGATTCCTGCCGACGCCAACGGACCCGGGGCAATCGATGCGGGCGTGCCTGAATTCATAGACCGCCAGATGGATACGCCTTATGCGCACGGTGCGCTCTGGTATATGCAGGGTCCGTTTCAAGAAGGCCCGCCCGAGCTCGGCTATCAGTTGAAACTCGTACCGCGCGACGTGTACCGCATGGGTATTGCGGCTGTTGACCAGTACTGCAGCAAGACCTACAGCAAGACCTTTGCGGCGCTCGACACCACCACCCGCGACACCGTGCTTGGCCAGCTCGAAGCCAACAAGATCGAGCTCGACGAGGTCCCCGCCGGCACCTTCTTCGCGCAGTTGCTGCAAAACACCCGCGAGGGTTTCTTCTGTGATCCGGTGCACGGCGGCAACCGCAACATGGTCGGCTGGAAGACCATCGGTTTTCCGGGTGCACGCGCCGACTTCATGGACTTCGTCAACCAGGATGGCAAGCCTTATCCGTATGGACCGGTTTCGATCAAAGGGGAGCGCACCTGATGGCTGCACAGAAAAAGCCGCACGTCGATGCGGTGATCGTCGGTTTTGGCTGGACGGGCGCGATCCTCGCGAAAGAGCTGACCGAAGCCGGATTGAAAGTGGTGGCGCTCGAGCGCGGCGAGTATCGCGACACCTATCCCGACGGCGCGTATCCGAACACGATCGACGAGCTCACCTACAGCGTGCGCAAGAAGCTGTTCATCGACCTGTCGAAAAACACCGTCTCCATCCGCCATGGCGTGAATGACACGGCGCTGCCGTATCGCCAGCTCGCGGCGTTCACGCCGGGCGAGGGCGTGGGCGGAGCGGGCTTGCACTGGTCGGGCGTGCACTTTCGCGTGGCGCCTGAAGAGCTGCGTCTGCGCAGTCATTATGAGGAGCGCTACGGCAAAAAATTCATTCCTGAAGGCATGACGATCCAGGATGCCGGCGTGAGCTACGAGGAACTTGAACCGCACTTCGATTTCGCCGAGAAGGTATTCGGAACCTCGGGGCAAGCGTACAAGGTGAAGGACCAGATTGTTGGCGACGGCAATATTTTCGACGCTCCGCGAAGCGATCATTTCCCGCTGCCCGCGCAACTGAACACGTATTCCGCCGAGCGGTTCGGGCGTGCTGCCAAGGAACTGGGGCTGCATCCCTACCGCTTGCCGTCGGCGAATACGTCGGGGCCGTACACCAATCCGTATGGCGTGCAGATGGGACCCTGCAACTTCTGCGGTTTTTGCAGCGGTTACGCGTGCTACATGTACTCGAAGGCATCGCCTAACCTGAATATCCTGCCGGCGCTGAAACAGACGCCGAACTTCGAGCTACGCGTGAAGTGTCACGTACTGCGCGTCAATCTCGACGATACAAAAAAGCGCGCCACAGGCGTGACTTATCTCGACGCGGCCGGCCGCGAAGTTGAGCAGCCCGCCGACCTGGTGATCGTCGCGGCGTTCCAGTATCACAACGTCCGGCTACTGCTGCTCTCGGGCATCGGCAAGCCCTACGACCCGGTCTCGGGAGAGGGTGTCGTCGGCAAGAATTTCGCGTACCAGAACCTGTCGACCATCACCGCATTCTTCGACAAGGACACATACACCAATCCGTATATTGGCGCGGGCGGCAACGGTGTTGCGGTGGACGACTTCAACGCCGACAACTTCGACCACGGGCCGCTAGGCTTCGTCGGCGGATCGCCCTGCTGGGTCAACCAGGCGGGCACCAAGCCGATCAGCGGTATTGCGACCCCCTCGGGTACGCCGAACTGGGGCAGCGCATGGAAGCAGTCGGTGAAGGACAACTACCTGCATACGGTATCCATGGACGCACATGGATCGAACATGACGTATCGCGATGTCTATCTCGACCTGGATCCGACTTATCAGGACCCTTACGGGCAACCGCTCCTGCGCATGACCTTCGACTGGAAAGACAACGACATCAAGATGGCGCGCTACGTAACGGGGCAGATGCACAAGATTGCCGAGGCGATGGGGCCGGTCGCCATCAACGTCTACACGCGCGAGTTCGGCGCTCACTTCGACACGCGTCGCTACCAGACCACGCATCTCGTGGGTGGCGCGATCATGGGGACAGACCCGAAGACCAGTGTGCTGAATCGTTATCTGCAAAGCTGGGATGTGCACAACGTGTTCGTGATGGGGTCGTCGGCGTTTCCGCAGGGGATCGGCTATAACCCGACCGGCCTCGTGGCGGCGCTGGCCTATTGGTCGGCCAAGGCGATCCGCGAACAGTATCTGAAGAACCCCGGCCCGCTGGTGAGCGCATGAGGACAATTAAAATATCGGCGGCTGCCGCGCTGTTCGCCCTTGCATCGCTGGCTCAAGCTCAATCTCAGGCTCAATCCAATCAAGCCCAGTCTCGAGCAGATTCCGCGATGATTGCCCGCGGCGAATACATCGCCCGTGCATCGGATTGCATCGCGTGTCATACAGCGGTGAACGGCAAGCCGTTTGCGGGCGGTCTGAAGCTGGACACGCCGATCGGGCCGATTTATTCGAGCAACATCACGCCTGACGCCAGCACGGGTATTGGTTCGTACACCGTCGAGGAATTCGACCGGACCCTGCGTGAAGGGGTTAAAAAGAACGGCGACACCCTGTATCCGGCTATGCCGTATCCCTCGTATTCGCGCTTGTCGGATGACGACGTGCATGCGCTTTACGCCTATTTCATGCATGGCGTAAGCCCGGTTCAGCAAAGCAATCGCGCGACCGGAATCGTCTGGCCGCTGTCAATGCGATGGCCGCTCGCACTATGGCGCACGGCGTTTGCGCCCAAGCCTCAACCGTTCACGGCACCGGCCGGAACGGACCCCGTTTTGGCGCGTGGCGCTTATCTAGTGCAGGGCGCGGGCCATTGCGGCGCCTGTCATACGCCCCGTGCCGTGACCATGCAGGAAAAAGCGCTGACCGATGCCGACGGCCTCGACTATCTGTCTGGTGGGGCACCTGTCGACGGCTGGGTGCCGGCAAGCTTGCGTGGCGAGCAGAGGACGGGCATTGGCATGTGGAGCGAGAGCGATATTGTTCAATTCCTGAAGACGGGACGCTCCCCGCACACGGCGGCTTTTGGCGGCATGACTGACGTGGTCGCCCACAGCATGCAGTTCATGAGCGACGCCGATCTTAGCGCGATCGCCCGTTATTTGAAGAGCCTGCCGCCCAAGCTTCAGGGGCAAACGCCGTACGTCTACGACGACACGGTTGCCAAAGCGTTACGTACAGGCAATGTCGGGAAGCCGGGCGCTGCCGTGTACCGCGATAACTGCATGGGGTGCCATCGCAGCGATGGGACGGGTTACACGCGCGTGTTTCCAGCGCTCGGCGGCAATCCTGTGGTGCAGGGTGAAGACGCGAGTTCGCTGATTCACGTAGTGCTCTCGGGGAATACGCTGCCGGGCGTTCATACGGCGCCCTCGTCGTTCACCATGCCGCCGTTGGGATGGCGTCTCTCCGATCAGGAAGTGGCCGACGTCTCGAACTTCGTGCGCACGAGCTGGGGCAATACCGGTTCGGTGGTGACAGCGGAGCAGGTCGCGAAAATGAGGAAGCTGGTGAAACCGCCGGGCATGCCGCCGATTGCCGGCAGCGCGGAGGTAGAGGCGAACGGAATGAATGGAACGAACGGGCAGGCCAGCCATTAGAGGCGGTAGAACGGCCGTTGTAACGTGGCCAACGGTCCGGGCGCTGTGCCCGAACCGTTGCATCACGTGCTGGTGCTCAACGAGGGATCGTCGGCATAACCGCCTGGACGGCGGCTGGCTCGCGCCGTCTTTTCCGGCTCCGCACGATCAGTCGTCAAGCCGAGCGCCTGCCGTTCGAACAACCGCCGATACAAGCCGTTGTGAAGTTGGATCAGCTTTTCATGGCTGCCTTCCTCCGCAATCCTGCCCTTGTCGAGCACCAGCAGCCGGTCCAGCGCCCGTACCGTTGAAAGCCGATGCGCAACCACCAGCGTCGTGCGGCCGACCATCAGCCGCTCCATTGCCTGCTGGATCAGCACTTCGCTCTCGCTGTCGAGGCTCGACGTTGCTTCGTCGAGGATCAGGATGGGCGCATTCGCGAGGAACGCCCGGGCAATCGCCACACGCTGGCGTTCGCCGCCCGACAACTTGATACCGCGCTCACCCACGAGCGTTTCATAACCCTGGGGCAACGCCGCGATGAAATCGTGAGCGCTGGCCTGCCTCGCGGCCCGCTCGATTTCCGCGCGGGTAGCTCCTGGCCGGGCGTACGCAATGTTCTCCGCGAGCGAACGATGGAACAGCACCGGCTCTTGCTGAACGATCGCGATCTGACCGCGCAACGACGCTTGAGCGACATCGGCAATGTTCTGCCCGTCGATCATGATCCTGCCGCCCGAGATGTCGTAAAGCCGCTGGATCAGCTTGATCAACGTCGTCTTGCCGGACCCCGAGTGCCCGATCAACCCCACGCGCTCTCCCGGCGCAATCCGCACCGAAAAGTCGTTATAGAGCGGCTTCGCGTGACCGTCGTAGCTGAAGGTCACATGCTCGAAGCGGATCTCGCCTTCACGGATCGCGATAGGCCCAGCGTCGGGCTTGTCTTCCACGCCGAGAGGCTGACCTTCAAGCGATACCAGCTCTTCCATGTCGTTGACCGAGCGCTGCAAATTGCGCACGTGCATCCCGACTTCGCGCAGATAACCCTGCAACATGAAGAACATGGTCAGCGTGAACGTGATGTCGCCCACGCTGGCCTTGTCGGCTTCCCACAGCAACAACGCAGCACCCAGGATTGCCGCCTGCATGACCACCAGCATGCCGCCTTGCACACCGCCGTTGATCGTGCCGCGTGCCCATGTGCGCCGCGTCCGGTGACGCCACTTGCCGATCACGCGGGCAAGCCGCGCTTCCTCGCGCGTTTCCGCACCGAAGGCCTTGACCACGGTGTTGCAGCTCACGGCGTCTGCGAGCGCACCGCCCATGCGGGTGTCCCATGCGTTGCCCAGACGAGCGGCCGGTGCAACAAAGCCGAGCGACAGGCCGACCGTCACCCCGATATAAAGCAGCGACCCGACGCCCACGACCACGCCCATGATGGTCCAGTGCATACCGAGCAACACGGTTGCGCCGACCAGCATCACCAGTGATGGAAGCAGGGCGATGAGCAGCGTGTCGTTGAGCAGGTCGAGCGCCCACATGCCGCGCGTGATCTTGCGGACAGTCGAACCGGCGAAGCTGTTGCCGTGCCAGTCAGCGGAAAACCGTTGCACGCGGTGAAATGCGTTGGCGGCAATTTCACTCATCATCTTTAGCGTCAATACGATGATGTTCATGAAAACGAGCTGACGCAGCAACGTGCCTGCCAGCCCAAGGCAAGCCAGGATGCCGAACGCGGTTGTGGCTGCACGCCATGCCAGCTCCTTGCCGGCCGCGCCGGCGGCGAGTGCGTCCACGAGCCGGCCTGCGAAGAGCGGCGTGAGGACATCGGCCAGTGCCGACAGCAGCGCGAGCACAACAATGGCTACGATGCGCCACGGTTGTTTGCCCCAGTGAGCCACAGTGAAACCGAGAACGTCTTTGAACGCCCGTCCGCCGAAGTCGAGTTTTTTTGTGTAAGCCATTTGCCACAGCCCGTAGCGGCAAGCGCGACGAAGCTATCCGGTCGAGAGAAATTAGAGCGACAGCCAAAGCACGCCTGCATGAGCGGGCGAACTGACAACGGACTGTCTGGAAATCGCGCAGGCTGCTGTGCCCGCGCTGACGGCGACCTAAACTGGCCGGCGCATCGAGTAAGGGACGGCGCTGCTGAATGTGATCATCTTTTCGCCTCCCTTTGAGAAATGAAACCTGAGTGACGTGGGACCGGGCGGCCATCCACGTCTCAATATTATCAGGCACTTATGGAGCTTGCCAACCTCTTTCGGCCACGCACATGTTAAGGCGCCGATACAGCGCGAGCGACGCACCATAGCGCACTGCGCTATCGATCCCGATGCACGAATGTCTCTGCGCTGCAGGGACATTCGTGAAAAGACCGGGCTCGCGCCGGGCACTCAGGCTCAGGCGAATCCGCCGAAAACATCGTTCAATTGCTTGCTTGATGCGGCGCTGGCGAGGCCATCGAACGACCCCGCTTTCATTTGTTCAGCGGCCGTTAGCATGGCTTGCCACGCAACCCGCGCCAATCCTCCACCAACACTGATTCGACGCACGCCAAGGTCGGCCAGTTCGGCGACGCTCAGGCCGGGCCGCATCATCAGAACGTTGAGCGGCTTGGGCGCTACGGCGCGAACCATGACCGCTATGTCGTCTTTATTGACCACGCCCGGCGCATACAAACAATCGGCACCTTCAGCCGCGAAGGCCACGAGTTTATCGATGGACTGGCTGAGCGCGCTCGGATCACTGAGCAGGATCTCGGTGCGCGCGACCAGGATGACGTCATCGCCGGAACGGTCGATCGCCGCACGGGCCGCACGCACACGCTCGACGGCAAGAGCGGTCTCGTAGAGTCCGAACGGCGCGTCCACGTCGCGATCTTCAATCGATAAACCCGCTACGCCCGTCTGGATTGCAAGGGTGACGTTGGCCGCGAGCGTAGCGGGGTCGGAAGCGAAACCAGACTCGAAATCGGCGTTCACCGGCAGGTCTACAGCTTCGCAGAGGGCGCCCAGATGTTGCAGGACATCGGAACAGGTCACCGCGTAGTCGGGCCGGCCTGTGGTCCACGCGAAGCCTGAACTCGTCGATGCCAGCGCGGCAAAGCCAAGGTGCTGCAGCATCCGCGCGCTGCCTGCGTCCCATGGGTTGGGCAGCACGAAACAGCCTTGCTGGTGAAGCGCGCGAAAGGCAGCGCGTTTTTCGGCGACGGTACGGGTCATCGGAACCTCATGGTGAGTGGGCTAACAAATCGGAGTTGCAAATACGAGTCCGTTCAAGCAGCGTTGGGCGCGGGTAACTTCCTGATTCATCTACCGCGGACCGCGTTCGTACGGACAGGGTTACGAAAGCAAAAATGTTGATACGCAATCTCATACGAGCGGGTCAGATCCAGGACGACGCTCGTGACATTCACGCATAAGCTCAAACGCACCACGCTTTATATTCCCGCTCCCGCAGCCTCCAACCCCGCAATGTTTTGCGGGGTCAGCACCGCTTCGCCCGCGACCGCGCGAGCAATCAGCGCATCGGGCTGCGCAACCGGAATTCCCTGCACCTCGTACCAGGCATCGGCATAGTAGGTGTTGCTGTAACGTTCGCCGCTATCGCACAGCAGGCTGACGATGGAACCCTGCTCGCCCGCCTGCTTCATGCGCTCGGCCAGATACAGCACGCCCACAAAATTGGTCCCTGTCGAACCGCCGACGCGACGCCCAAACGCCCCTGCCAGATAGCGCATGGCAGCAAAGGACAACGCGTCGGGCACCTTGAGCATCGCATCGATACATGTCGGAATGAAGGAGCGTTCAACACGCGGACGGCCGATGCCTTCAATCTTCGATCCCACATCGAGCGTCAGGCTGCTGTCCGGCGTGCCCGCGAGCGTGCTTTTGAAGTAATCGAAAAATACCGAATTCTCGGGATCGGCGCAAAGAATGCGCGTGGTGTGCCGCCGGTACGCTACGTAGCGGCCCAATGTGGCTATCGTGCCGCCGGTGCCGCCGCTGGACACGAGCCACGCCGGAACGGGGTGCTCCTCGTCGCCCATCTGCTTGAAGATGGACTCGGCGATATTGTTGTTGGCCCGCCAATCGGTCGCACGTTCGGCGTAGGTGAACTGATCCATGAAATGCCCGCCGGTTTCCGCCGCGAGCCGATGCGATTCCGTGTAGATGTCCGCCGGGTTCGCGACCAGATGACAGCGCCCGCCGTAGAATTCGATCGCCTCGATTTTCATGCGGGATGTGCCCGCTGGAATCACCGCGACAAACGGCAGGCCGAGCAGTCGCGCGAAATATGCTTCGGAAATGGCCGTTGATCCGCTGGACGCTTCAACAATCGTGCTTTGCTCGCGCAGCCAGCCATTGCAAAGCGCATAGAGAAACAAGGATCGCGCCAACCGATGTTTCAGGCTACCGGTCGGATGGCTCGATTCGTCCTTGAAATAGAAACGGATAGACGGATAACCGGGCAGGTCGAGTGGAATCAGGTGGGTATCGGCGGAACGGTTGAAGTCCGCTTCAATCTTGCGAATCGCTTCACGGGTCCAGTCGGAACGCGGCATGAAAATCCCCACCCAGTGACGGCTAACAGCGGATCGGCGCGCGAATTCGGGCTCACGCACGCGGGCTATGGCAGCGTGCTCGCGGCATGGCGCCGTCTGTCACGCTCGGCTTGGCCGGGGCTCGATGTGAAGCCATCGTACACGAGAGCGGCCGCCCGGTTTTCACAATCGCAACGGGCTGCCGTAGGGGTTTTCGTGATTGCCGGGTCATGAAGGCGTCACGCGAAGTCCGTCGAGCGCGATACCTTTTCCCACGTTTCAATCTCGGTGGTGAGGGCCGCCAGCTTGTCCCTGACCAGGTTGAGCGCGTCGGTGCCGAGCAGCAGATGTACCGGCGGATTTTTTGCCTCAATCACCTCCAGCAGCACCTGCGCTGCCTTGACCGGGTCGCCCGCCTGCTTGCCGCTTTTCGCCTCCCGCGCCTGACGGATCGGGGTGAACAGCGCATCGTAGTCCGCGATGCTGCGACCCGCGCGCACCATCGAGCGGCCAGCCCAATCCGTGCGGAACGAGCCGGGTGCAACCGCCGTTACCTTAACGCCGAAACCCGCGACTTCTTTCGCCAGCGTTTCAGAGATGCCTTCGAGCGCGAACTTGCTGCCGCAGTAGTAAGAAATGCCCGGCATGGTGACGAAGCCGCCCATCGACGTGATGTTGATGATATGACCCGACCGGCGTTCGCGCATGGCGGGAAGCACGGCTTGGATCATCGCGACGGCGCCGAATACGTTGGCGTCGAACTGTCGGCGCAGGTCTTCAAGCGGAGACTCCTCAAGCACGCCTTCGTAGCCATATCCCGCGTTGTTGACCAGCACATCGATCGCTCTTATTTTGTCCGTTATCGTCGCGACAGCCGGGCCGATCGCCGCGAAATCGGTCACGTCGAGCACAATCGCGTGTGCACGACCGGCTGCGAGCGCCTCGAATGTTGGGATGTCGGCATCGCGGCGCACCGTACCCACGACTACGTGTCCGGCATTCAACGCGGCTTCGGCGAACGCGCGGCCGAAACCCGAGCTCACGCCGGTAATCAGGAAAGTCTTCTTGCCCTGGATGGGGTTCATGGTGCTGCACTCCTTGTTGATAGTCATGGACAGGCTGCGTGTCGGGATGCGTCGCCGATGACACACGCGACCTCAGCAACGATTGCATGTTAGGAGTGCATCGTCAGAACGCGAATGCCGGTTCATCTGTTGTGTTTGCCTAATCCTATGAGCCGGTGGATTTCGGCTCGGGCACGTGGCACATTGCAAGCTGGCTGCAAAACTGACGAGACCGGACGTGACCCCTGAACGCGATCAACACGCTGAAAACGATAATCAGATGACAGCGCAGCAACGCATGGTCGCGTTGCTGGCAGTCTTGGCGCCTGTGGAGGGGTACAACCTGACGGCGCTGCCCGGCGTGCGATTCCTGCGTTCGAACCGCCCGCTGAGCCGCACGCCGGTGCTGTACGACCCGGGTATTGTGATTGTCTGCCAGGGACGCAAGCGCGGATTTCTGGGCGACGACGTTTATGTGTATGACGCGCAGCACTATCTTGCGGTATCGGTGCCGGTGCCGTTTTCGATGGAAACCGAGGCAAGCGAAGCCGAGCCCATGCTGGCGATCTATTTTCGCCTTGACTTCAACATGGCGGCTGACCTGATGCTGCAACTCGACGAACGGGCGGGCGGTGTTCCAGCAAAGCCCAAAGGGATGATGTCGACTCCGCTCGACGCCCGCCTCGCGGCATCGGTACTGCGCTTTCTGGAGACGATGAGTTCGCCGCTGGAGGCCGAGATTCTCGGCCTTGGACTCGTGCGTGAAATTTACTATCGGGTGCTGACGGGCGAGCAGGGCGGGTCGATGCGCGCAGCACTCACGCGGCAAGGGCATTTCGGCAAGATCGCGAAGGCGCTCCGAAAGATCCATCTGTCGTTCCGCGAACCGCTGGACGTCGAGCGGCTGGCTTCCGAGGCGAGCATGAGCGTGCCGTCGTTTCATTCGCACTTCAAAGCGGTGACCAATACTTCGCCGATGCAATATCTGAAGTCGACGCGGCTTCATCAGGCCCGCCTGCTAATGGTGAGAAACGACGTGACGGCGGCGGTTGCATGCGCTCAGGTTGGGTATGAAAGCTCGTCGCAGTTCAGCCGCGAATTCAAGCGGCTATTCGGGCGTAGTCCGATAGAAGAAGCGGCCCGGATGAAAAAGACCTTCGCGGTTCCTCAAGCCGGACCCGACTCCATCTACGTTGCATCGCATTGACCCATGCATGATGATGCGTGATCCGCGTTGATCGCGATCAAGCGATGTGCAAACCGGGCGCCTCGATTCTGCAAATAACGTCCTGATATCAATCCTCGAATTGCTGCAACACGACATTCCATTAATTGGAATTGTGAAATCGCAATATTTCCATTGAGCGGTTTGTCCAGAATTCGCATACTGCTCGGTGAAGGGGCGCTCGATCATCCGGGCGATGTCGATCGATGTCGACGCACGTGAAGTTGGATTAAATTTTGGCGCGGTTCCAGACGTCGTCAAGTCCAATAAGCCCTCTTTATCAAGCTTGTTGCCTACCGATCCGGCCGTTGTGACGCAGGGTGCCAGAGTTGCCTGTCGACGCGGATTTCCGCGGTTCTTTGAACGGACAGCGCGCCCCGGTATCGAAGAACCAAGCAACGATCAAGCAACGAACCAACGAATCATTTCAAGGACCACACCATGTACAAGACCTATGGCTATGCCGCGCATTCCGCCGATACGCCGTTTGCTCCTTTCGCCTTCGATCGTCGCGACACCGGTCCGCACGACGTCCGCATCGAGATTCTCTATTGCGGCGTGTGCCATTCGGACCTGCATACCGCGCGCAGTGAATGGGCGGGTACGGTGTACCCGAACGTGCCGGGACATGAAATTGTCGGCCGGGTGACCGAGGTTGGCTCTGAAGTCACGAAGTTCAAGGTGGGCTCGCTGGCGGGTGTCGGCTGCATGGTGGATTCGTGCCGGACTTGCCCGTCTTGCCAGGAAGGCCTCGAGCAGTATTGCGAAGGCAGCGGTTTTGTCGGCACCTACAATGCGCCCGACAAGCACACGGGTGGCGTGACCTACGGCGGCTATTCCAAGTCGATCGTCGTGGACGAAGCCTTCACACTGCTCGTGCCCGAGAACCTTGAACTGGCCGCCGTCGCGCCGTTGTTGTGCGCGGGGATCACGACGTACTCGCCGCTGCGTCACTGGAATGTTCAGGCCGGACAGAAGGTCGGGATTGTTGGACTGGGCGGCCTGGGTCATATGGGCGTGAAGCTCGCGGCAGCGTTTGGCGCGCACGTGGTGCTGTTCACCACGTCGGCTGGCAAGATCGAAGACGCGAAGCGGCTTGGTGCGCATGAGGTCGTGATTTCGAAGGATCCGGAGCAGATGGCGAAACACGTCAACTCGTTCGATTTCATTCTGAACACCGTCGCCGCCTCGCACGACCTCGATCAGTTCACCGCGCTGCTCAAGCGCGACGGAACGATGACGCTCGTCGGCGTGCCGGAGCATGCGCATCCGTCGCCGTCTGTCGGCAACCTGATTTTCAAGCGCCGTACGCTGGCGGGTTCGTTGATCGGCGGTATTGCGGAAACGCAGGAAATGCTCGATTTTTGCGGCAAGCATGGCATCACGTCGGACATCGAGATGATCCGCATGGACGAGATCGACAAGGCCTACGAGCGCATGGTCAAAAGCGATGTGAAATATCGCTTCGTGATCGACATGGCTTCGTTGAAAGAAGCCGCCTGAGAAGCCGGCTGAAAAGCCGCCTGAGCTGAGGACTAGCGAATCCTGGCCAAAACCGGTGGCCTTTCGGCTTGCCTGTTTCGGTTACTGCGCATCCTCAGAAATGAGGATGCGCAGTGCATTCGAATCAGTTAAGTTGTTAACCAGAGCCGGGGGGCTTCACGTCTACACCGCACTCCGATGGCAAAGCGAACGTGCCAAAGAATGCCCGCGCGTTCAGCCATACGAAACTGAGAGACTAAGACCCGCCTTGTGCGGGTCTTTTTTTGGTTTTTTCCTATGCGTCAATGCCGCGAACGCGGGTCTTAACGCCAGCCGCTGGCCTCCCGGTCTTCCTGCGACAAAACCTCTTCGTTCTTCACCCCACCCGGTTCGATCAAAGCAGACGACCATTGCGGAAAATGAGCGTGATCTCTTTTTTAGTGCACCCTCTAGCAATAATTGTCCTTACCGCACAAATTTTTATATGAAAATATAACGGGATCAACGAGCGGGCTTGAACGTAAAGCTGCCGATTGATCTGACCACCTTCTATGCATACCGGACGGTATCCGCCAAGAAAAAGGTCGGCCCCTTACGAGGGCATTGGATTCACCCGCTACTCAACAAGTGTGCACAAGCGCGTGCCGGCATCGTACTTTCCGAGCGGCTGGATGCCGTGTGGTCTATTTATCGAGCACGGTGGCAAACGCAATGATTGATGTGGTACTAGCATCTGGCAAGGCCATTCCGGATGTGATTGCGATGTAATTGCGCATGGTTGACGGTTGAAGTCTCTCGCTCGGGAAAATCCGGTCCAGACCGGATCCGGGGACCAGCCCGGGCGAGTTCTTGATGTAGAGAGAAAAATAAATGGTTGCAATCGCGAGGCGTCACGTCATCTTGTTGCTGGCTTTTGGCCTGCTCGCTATTTTCAGACCCGATGTGGCGAACGCCGGAGGTTGCTGGACCGCACCGTACAGCTGTCATCCAGGCGGCGACATCAACCCATCCACCGCCGCCACTTACGAAGCCAGATATATCGCCTACGCGGAGTTGGCCTGGCGGGACTTCATCGCGTTGAACTTTCCGGCCGAAACAAGCCCGCAGGGAAAGCCGGAGCCGATTCCAAGCAAGGCGCACGGACTGGACTATCACGCCGGGGACTACACCGCCGTCTGGCAAACCTGGCCGGAGGCACGGGACATCTTCTTGCAGGGGGCAGCGGCGCCCGCTGCGTTCGGCACGGGTCACCAGACGCCGGCAGACTGTCTCAGGAAAGATGCATCGGGGCGAGTCGAACTCACTGACAAGATCGTGCTCGACGAGTATGTGCAGGCCAACCAGATGGGACCCGTGATCGATAAGCAGGGGCAGTATGTCAGGTACGGCTTGAGCTTCAACAAACCGATGCTGGACTACATCACGGCTCACCAGCTCTATTCCACCGAAGGCCAGGCCGCGATGGATGCGAACAACCCGGACCGCGACAAGCAGACGATCCAGTTCCCGGCCGGCCACTATTCCGACAACGACGATCCGGAAATGACAGGAGCCATTTTTGTCAAATCGTCCTGGAAGATACTGGACGCTTCGGACAATAAGTCGAGCTTCTACCGGACGCAGGCCTATGTGTACGATCAGGCCGGCGGCGCATTCGCCGATGAACCCGCGGTAAAGGAGCAGTGCTCGCTGAAACCGATCGGACTTGTCGGCTTTCATATCGTCCACCTGACCAGGTCGGCGCCGCAATGGGTATGGGCCACATTCGAACATGTCGATAACGGACCCTGGCTCAACGATTTCACCTCTAAGCTCAAGCGTGGCTACACTTTTTTCGATGCTGCCAAGTGCCCGGCATCAGGTGGCGTGCCGAGCTGCGCGTTCGATACCGTACCGGCTGCGCCGTGGAATCCGCAACGGGCCGGCCAGACGCCGACGCAGCTTGTGCGCCTGGCTGCCCCGGGCAAGCTCGCGCTGGCCGTCAACGAGCAATACAACAACCGGATCAAGAGGACCTATCCGGATAGCGTCTGGGCTAACTATTTCCTGGTCGATGTCCAGTTCCCCACCAACGTAAAGACCACGGGCGAGCAGGGCGCAGCTGTACCGAATCCCGCCTACCCGGACGGCATGCCTGCCACCTCCTTCCTGTCGAACTCGACCATGGAGACGTATATCCCGGGGTTCTTCCACGGTGAGATCACGCCCAGCGGCAACCCGATTCCCCCGGACGACCAGATGCAGACCCTGCCGTCAACGGGGGCGGTGATGCCCTTTGTTTCTACAGGGCCTCATACCGTGTCGGGCGGTGCTGATCGTGCGACGTCGAGTTGCGTCAGTTGCCACGCGGATGCCGCCATGACCACCGGCTCGTCCAGCGACTTCGTCTTTTCGCTGAGCCGAGCGCAAAGTAAAGGCAAGCTCAACCTGAGCACGTTCGGCACTCAATCGGGCAGTGGTTCCAGCGCGAGGATACTCACACGGCACGAAGCGTCGTCAGTCGTCGAATACGTGATGGGGACCGGCAAGCCGGAGGAGTCGACCGGGAAATAGGTCGGGCGGAAATCGCGGGTGAACCTTAAATAACAGCAAGAGTGTCAAGGGACCATGCATGATAAAAATCAGTCGCAGAGACGTATTGAAAACCGTGGGTACGATCGGTGGCGCGCTGTTGGCGCCGGGGCTGCCGCTCTGGAGTCTTGCCGAGGCGGCGCCGCGCGAGAAGGCGCCCGCAGGCTTCGTCAATGTGTCATCGGCGCTCCTCGGGATTGACGCGGGCGTTCTGAATCCAGCGATCCGGCCGGATGATATATCGATGGCAGACGTGTTTTATGGCCTCACCGTGCTGGCCGGACCGCGAAGCATTGCAAACCTGCTCGCCGCCTATGACGTGATGGAGAACCAGCACCTCAGGCCCGATCAAATTGCGCAAGCGTTGCTGGCCTCCGGGAATGGGCCCAATACCAGCCTGAACGGTGCATTTTCCCGCCTGATCACACTGATGTGGCTATACGGAACCTGGAACGGCCACACCGAGATAACGAATATCCCTACGTCGGCAAGCGGGATCGCCGCTGATTACCAAAAGGACTTCGTCATTTCCAGCCGCGCATACAAAAGCGGCTGGATCTGGCGCATCGCCCAGACGCATCCAATGGGCTTCAGCCAGTTCAGCTTCGGTAGCTGGGCAAGTACCCCGCGGTCGCTCACCGATTACGGAATCACTCTGGCGTAATCGCGGCGCCGTCTTTAAACATGGGGAATCGAAGATGCCTGAGTATGACGTGATAATTGTCGGGACCGGTCACGCGGGTGCCTTCATGGCTTACGAACTGGGAAGCAAGGGAAAGAAGGTGCTGCTGCTCGAGGCGGGTCCTGCCACGCCGCGGCATCGGGAAGACTACATGGAGTCCTTCTATCTTGCCGGATTCAAGTCGCCGGAATCGCCGTATCCGCCGGACGCCAATAACAATCAGCCGCGAAAGACGAATGCGCCGCATCCGACGATCCAGCAACTGGTCTTCGGCTGGGACAATCCGGCGATTTCCTATCTGACCTACACCCCGGGTTCCCTGCCGTTCGGCAGTACCTATCTGAAGCTTGCGGGCGGTACCGGCAACCACTGGCAGGGCACGACACTGCGAATGAGCAAAAATGATTTCATGCTGCGGCGGAAATACCAGCATGGACTCGACTGGCCGATCGCGCAGGACGAACTGGATAACCATTACGCAAAGGTCGAAGCGTTCATGGGCGTTGCCGGCAGCACGGCGGAACAGCTCGCGGCCCGCGACGACATTCCGCCGGACTACCAGTTCCCCATGCCTCCGATCCCGCTGTCACTGAGTGACAAGTACATAAAGGCTCGCTTAGATGGCGAACCATTAACCAATGAGGATTACTTTACAAACCAGAAAACGGTTGTCACGAAGACGCCGCAAGCACGGAATTCCGTGCCTTATGACAATCGCAGGGTATGTCATGGCAACACCAACTGCGTGCCAATTTGTCCGATCCAGGCGAAATACGACGCTGCGTATGCGTTGGGAAAGGCGCTGGCTACCGGGTCCGTCACCGTCAAGTATAAAACCGTGGTGGACAAGATCACGGTCGGCGAGGACGGAAAAATCAGCGGCCTGCATTACCTGACCTACGACGATATTTCAGTGCCGGCCAAGTCGGGACAGACCGGGCAAGGTACCGCTGTCGGCACAGTGTTCGTGCTGGCGGCCAGCGCGATCGAAAACGCCAGGATTTTGCTGAACTCGCCGTGGAAAACGGACCTGACGGTCGCGAACAGCAGCGACCAGGTTGGCAGGAACCTGATGGACCACGCCACGTATCTGGCCTGGGGGCTAATGCCCGTCAACGCACCGGCGTACAGCTATCGCGGCCCGCTTGCAACCAGCGGGATCGAATCGCTGCGTGACGGACCGTTCAGAAGCACGCGCGCGTCCTGGCGGCTGGAACTCGGCAACGAAGGATGGAACTGGGCGAAAGGCGAGCCGTACGCGATCGGCCCGGATTTCCTGTACGGCACGAACCACGGCGGGCTGAACAACGGCGGCCCGAACGGGAGCGCGCAGGTGCTCGGCAACAAGAACCTGCTGAAGACACTGAATGGTTATCTGACACGGCAATTCAGGATTGCCTTCCTGGTCGAACAGGACGCCGAGCAGACCAACCGCGTGCAATTGTCGCCGACGGAGACCGACAACCTGGGCATCCCGAGGCCGCTCATCACGTACAACCTGTCCGACTACACGCGCAAGGGTTTTGTCTCGGCCAAGCTCGCCACCACCGAATTCATGAGCCGGGTAGGCGCGCAGGAATACACCCAATTCGATGCCGGCAACGCCAAGCAATTTACCTGCGACGGGGAGTCATTCAACTATTACGGCGCCGGGCACGTGTGCGGGACTCATGTAATGGGTGCGAGCCACCAGGCCTCGGTGGTCAACTATCACCAGCAAAGCTGGGACCATTCGAACCTGTATATCGTGGGCTGCGGATCAATGCCTAGTATCAGTTCCCAGAACCCGACGCTGACCATGCTCGCGATCACGTCAATGACCGTGGACCATATTCTGACGAGGGTTTGATGGGGGAGGGAGGTGACTTTCAATTTCCGTGATTGCCGGATCCAGATCCGGATGGTCATCAGCAGTCATGTCGATTGAGAAATTTGCGTATCCAGAATCACAATTTCCATATGGGTGGTCGAAATGACAAAAGTAACAACCGTGGAGCAGGCGATGGAAATCGCCGCGGATCAAACGCTCATCGCCAGTTGTGCGAAGACCTTCTCGGTCGGTGGCCTGCTGGTCGACGACGAGGGTAAGGTCCTGCACGCGATGCCGAACCAGGTGATCAAGGACGGCTATACCTCCGACCCGACCGCTCATGGAGAGAGGCAACTTACCGACTGGTACTACGCAAATAGCAAAGGCCTTCCTGAGCCGGGTCAGATCACCGTCGTCACGTCTCTCGATCCGTGCTGCATGTGCACGGGTGCGATCCTGACGGCGGGATTCAAGGTTTTGACCGCTGCCTATGACACGTATTCCGGCATCAACTACGACACGAAGTCCGACTTCCCTTCGTTGACGCCCGGCATGGCGAAAAGAGCGAAGGAGCGATTCGGTTATCCCGAGGTCGTTGACGGTGTTTGCTATAACCGCCTGGCGAAGGGGCCGGAGAATAACGTTCCGGCATTCACCGCGAAGACCATCCAGGGCCGTACCGTCGCATTGTGCGAAAGCATTTTCCAGGCGACGCTCGCGACCGTGCGTAACCAGATCAACGATGATCTGCCGTTCGATCAACTCGGGGACATCCTGTCGCTGCCTTCGACGGATCCGATCCGCGTTGCGCTATCCAGCAAGTATGCCCAGGCCCTGCAATACCGGTCGCAGGCGCCGTTCACACCGGACGAGGGGCTGGTGCCGTACCTGAAGCCCATGATGCAGCATGACATCACCCTGGGCGGCAAGGGACAGGCTGTTGCGCTGCTCGACCACCATGGCAATTTGCTGCTTTGCAAGTCGGGGGCGGAGTCCATGTCATCGATCCGGACCGCGTTCATGGAAGTGACCCGCACCTATGCCGGATTGCGCCGGCAACTTCAAATGGATGGAATCAAGGACACGCGGAAATACTTGCCCCATCCGAAGTACTGCACCTTTGTTTTCGCCTTGGGACCGATGCTGGACGACGTACCCCCGGAGCGTCCGGACATCGGCCCGCTTAGCCAGACGCAAAGCTTCATGGAACTGGGCGCCTACGGCTCGACAATGGAAGGTGCGCTCGATACCGTCAACAACCCGTCGCCCTATCAATACGTCCGCTCGCGGATGAGCGCCGACACCTTGGCGACCTTCTGCACGAAGATGCCGCCGTTGTATAGCGGGGAGATCAAGGTCAACCCGATTCAGGTGACGAACCAGGCATTGATCGATGGGATCGGCTGATCCGTTTGAAACCCGCTTGAGCGGTACATGACCGGTACATGAGCGGTACATGAGCCGTACATAAGCCGTACATGCGCCACGGGCGTTTCCCAACCGGAACCCCGTGGCTTTTCACGCATGCAGGACGAACGCTTCTTTCCCCACCTCGCACGCGCGCCGCACCTCCTGTACCGTTGCCGGCGCATCCAGGAAGAACAGCGGCGTGAGGTTGCGCTCGACGCGCGACGCACGGATCGCCGCCTTGATGGCAAAGAAAACGCTGTTGGCGAGCACCATCGGCGGTTCGCCGGCCTCTTTGGACGAGTAGATACCGTGCTCGTCGGTGGTCGGCACACCCGAGACTGAGGGGTCGTTTCGCGGGAACAGGTGCACGTTCATCTCCAGCGGAATGGATGCATGCGCGGGGACTTTATAACGCCACGTATTGAGGGTGTTCAGGCGGCCCTTTTCGTCGCCGTCCGGCTCGAACACAAGCTCTTCGGAAATCAGATAGCCGACGCCTTGCACAAACGCTCCTTCGACCTGGCCGATATCAATGGCCGGATTCATGCTCCATCCCATGTCGTAGGCAATATCCGCACTGATGATCTTGACCTCGCCGGTCAGGATATCCACCTCGACGACCGAGCATGCCGCGGAGTAGGTGAAGCCGACGAAACAGTCCACTGTACCGCCGGGCTGCGCACTTTCGTCAACGTCGATACCCGGTATCCGGGGTTGCTGGTCCAGCGGCTTGAAGGTCTTCCATGGTACGGATTCCTCACCACCGGATACCTGTACCGTGAAACTCGCTACCAGATTCACCCTTGCTACATAGGCGTAGTGAATCAGGTTCTGCCAGATCAATGCGGTTTGCCCGTGTGCGAAGACTTCTTGCGCCCAGCCGGTTTCTTTGTAATCCCAGTAGTTAATGCCATTGTCCTTGCACCATTGTTCGCCTTTCTCGACTCTCAGCTGCTGCCCAAATTCCCGGAGACGTTTAGCGAGGTCTGTGCAGACAGCTTTGGCCACTTCGCAGTTGTATTGCGTTCCGGTCGAGGCTCCGGTGCTGGTCGGATTTGGCGTAACACTGGTCTTCGGGCTTTCAATATGGATCATCTCCATCGGGATGTTGAGCACATAAGCGGCGACTTGCAGGACCTGGGTGATCAGGCCCTGTCCCATCTCCACGCCGCTCTGATGAATCGTCACCGTTCCGTCCGCTTGATTGACCACCGCGATCCCCGCGGCCTGCTCCAATTGCAGAAGGTTATATCCTGAGCCGTACTTCACCGGGATCATCGCGATACCGCGTTTGCGCCATGTGTTGTCGCGGTTGAATTGCTCCACCGCACGCGACTTGTCTTCGAAAGAGCAGGTGGTTTTCAGCCAGTTCCACACCTGCCTGATATAGCAGCCGTCCAGCACCTGTCCAAACGGAGTCACGTCGCCAGGGTTATAAAAGTTGGCTTCCCTGAGTTGCTCGGACGGTATGCCGAGTGCGACAGCGGCATCGTCGATCGCATTCTCGATGATGTTCTTTCCCTGCAGGTCGCCGAATGCACGCATGGCCGTGCTGGGGGCGGTGTTCGTCCGGCACACGTCGATCTGGCTCTGGTAATTCGGCACTTTATAGACGTTGTCGGCCCGTAGCTGGATGCAGTTTGAAACGATAAACGAACAGTCGTAGTAAGCACCGCCGTCTCCCCACATCTGGGTCCAGAAGCCCTTGATCTGGAGAGTCGTGCGGTCGACGGCAATCTGGCACTGGCCAAAAAATGCGTGCCGCTTGCCGATCATCCGGGTATCCACATCTCTTGGCAGTACCACCCGTACCGGACGGTTGAGCCGGTATGCGGCCACAACCGCGGGTCCGGTGACGAATCGCGCCTGTTCGGTTTTCCCGCCAAAACCGCCGCCAAGCGGTGCGACGCGGATATCCAGCCGATTGTAGGGAACCCCGATCGCCATCGCCGACGTTTGATGCATTTCCATCGGGCTCTGCGAGGACGGGTGGACGATAAACCGGCCTTCATCCTGTGGTACGACCAGGCAAGCCTGAGTTTCCATATAAAAATGGATCTGGCCGCCGTTGCGTTGGCTGTTCGCCAGCCGGATACAGTTGGCAAAGGCCTGATCCGGCACACCGGACAGGTCGGTTAGCTCGATGCTTCGATCAAGCGGTTCACGGCTCGAATTCATCCAGTCGAACGTGCTGTCCGGTCGCGTGATCTTCCAGATATGCGTCACGTAGTTCGCCGTACTCGGGGCATCCGGGAAAATGCTGTTTCTCGCGATAGCGTCCTCAATGCTCAGTACCGGTTCGTTCCACTGCGCGGGCCAGCTTCCGTCCCATGTGATCGTTCTATAGCCAATGCAGGAGCGGGTCGCATACTCGGCTATGTCAGTGGCTGCCTGTTCGTCTCGGGCCAGTACCATCGCAATCGTCTGGCCGGGGTAATGAACGCCGCGCTTCGCAAACAGCGGCTGGTCCAGCGCTTTTCCCTGTAAATTGAGGCCGTGGGGTGGAACACTGTCGCTCGTCAGGACATCGGTGAATTGATTGGGGAACGTTGCGGCGAGATGGGCCTTGAGCTGTTCGCGCGTGATTTCCGTATCGGCAGAACCCGGCAGGCAAAAATAGAACCCGGCCAATGCACGCAGGCTTTGAACGAAGGCGCCATGCAGGGTCCTTGGAGGGATCGCCAGCTCGTGCGTATAGTGCATTTCGCCGAGGGCCTGGTAGATAGCCGTATTCTTGATATACGGCAAGCCCACCGGATGGCGGTCGACCGGCGGAACGGCGTATGACTGGCGTCCTGAACTGACACCCCAGTTACCCCATGGGATATCGCCTGCCGAGGCTATCGCCGGGCTAACTGGCACGCCCCGGTGTACCAGCGCGTTGATCAACGCTTTGTAGAACAGGGACAAGGCCAGGGCCACCCGGTAGTCGTCGGAGAAGCCCTCGTCCGGCAGCCTTGCCCGAAACGACGCCCATTTCTCAAGCTCTTGCGTGACTTCCCGCTCCAGTATGGTCAGGCTTTCCGTGAGGTCCTCCGTCGTCAGCGGCCGCCCCAGACCACTCAGGAATGTTTCCGTCCGTTCGGCCGGCCATGGCGCATCAGAAATCCCGCCGAATACGAGGCTTGCCGTCTGAATATAGTTATTGGAAGATTCTCCGCCCGCCGTTGCCCACACCGTATCGCTGGTCATATTGACAATAGCGTGAGCGTTCACCTCTCTCAGTGCGGTCTTCTGAGACAGGACAACCTGATTGGCCCTTGCAAGCGGAATCCTGTACGACACAATCAGCGTGGCTTCACCGGCCTTCCCGCCGAGGTCCTGAAAGAATGTGACTGCCTCTTTCACGGACATCACGTAAGTGGTGGTGCTGGACGGCGGGTCGACAGGAGATGGCCGCAGCATGACAAAGGTGATTTCCGCACCGATCGCGGCCAGTACCGTCAGCGTGTCGGAGGGGAAAGGCTCACCACCGTATCCCGGATGTGCCTCGTCCCGCGAGAAGAGGTGTTTCATCACCAGCATCGTATTGCCGCCCAAGGTTGCGGCATTGCGGACTATGCGGCCTGCGGTCCTGCGGGCCATACCGTGCAATGCGGCCAGGGGACTGACCGCGGACTGGTCATATTCCGCCATCACCGTGTCGAGAAGCGCGATCAGGTCGCTGAAGGTAATGCCTGCGCTGACCGTCAGCCACTCGGCATCCACGCTGTGCGGCCGGTTTAATTCCGGTACGCGGCGCACATCAATAGATGCGCGCGACTCAAGACACTCGTCCTTATAGATGCCGAATGAGGTGTGGCCGTTGACAAACTGGTAGGGAATCGCCTGGGCCTGGCACTGAAAAGCATACTCGAACGCTTCGTTCCACGAGGTCGCCGTGTACCAGCGCTTGCCCGCGTGATGAGACCCGCGAGACCCGCCAATGGTGACCGGCCGCGGCACGGCCCGGGCCGCCTCCGGAAACGGAATCGTGACGCTGGCCGCCGGCAATTGCCCGGTCTGGCCGCGCTCCAGCAGGCACTTCATCCGCTCCTTCTCGTCCTCGCGGGTGTAGTCGCATGCGAAGGTCTTCATGCCGGTCAGGATCGGACGATAGCCCGTGCACCGGCAGATATTTCCATCGAAGATATCTTCAATCTGCTGCTTGGTCGGATGCGGATTATTGACGATGAATTCGGACATGTTCATCACGAACCCGACCGTGCAGTAGCCACACTGACTGCCATTGTTTGCCGCCAGCCGCTGCGCGACAGGATTGATGCGGGGCAGGTTGTCGGCGGCTTGCAGAGCCGCGTCGCCATGGTCGGGCAGGCTGGCCGTGGCCAAAAAATCCGCTAATTTCGTTGTACCGGATGCGAACCTTGTCATGCGTGATCGCATCGCGGCTTGCCGGACCGCCGGCGGTGGCGTCCAGTTGAGCGGGGCGAAGCCCGAAGTCGGCGCGTGCATGGGGTAGCGTGCGGGCAACGTGCCGGGTGTTCCCGTTCCCTCGACTGTCGTGACGACGAGGCCGCTCAGTGCGCAAACTGGCCGAAGACAGGCGTTGATGGCGCGGTGTTCCTCGCGGTTGTCCTTCCAACTGGACAGGATCACGGTACACGAGCCGCATCCACCTTGTCCGCACGCCTTCTTGGGTCCGGCGAGACCGATATCGGAGGAACGCAGAAAGTCGATCAACAGGAAATCCGGACTGGGATTCTCGATGCTGACGGGTTCTCCATTCAGGAAAAAGTCGACACGATTGACGTATTGGGTTTCACCGCTCATATGAAGCCTTCCGCAGGTATATTTTTAAGCCCTCTTCATGGAAGTGCCGCTTATTTTCGGCATCTGGCTTTATAAATTCGACCGGAGTAAACCGGCTAGGTGTTCAGGCTCGCTACACGTCTTTGTGTTCAGAAGCTTTGAGTCATGCCAATCCGGACATCGACCTGCTTGTTTGTGGTGGACGGGGAGAATGCATAGCCAATAGCGGCGCGCGTACCCGCATTCGCAAGCAAATAATCCGCACCGGCGTAAACCGAGGTGCGTTTGGAAAACAAATAATTAATGCCGGTCGAAAACCGGCTCCATCTTGATTCTTCAAACCGCGTACGTTGATAATCGAAAATGCCAAATAGATCAGGTGCGAAATAGTATTGCGTGCCGCCCTGGTAGACTTGCATGGTCGAACTGGTTCCGTAACCCTTGACGTTAATATTGTTATAAAGAACATTCAACTGAAGCTTACCGATTACATAAAGAGCGCCGGCGCCGAAAACGCCTTTACTGTCGACCTGCATGCCGCTTGGAAAAAGGTCGGTGGCGACCCCTGTCGCCGGATTGATGGTGGCGACTCTCTGGCCCAAAAACGTTGTTACGCCCAACTGCGCGTAAGGATCGAACCCTTGTCTGCCAGTCGGGTTATTGATTTTTGTATAGACAATTGCCGTGCTGAATGCGCTGCGTTTAAAGGCGCCGCCGACGCTCCAGGCGCTACCTTGATGAAAATTCCCCGCGACATTACCAAATTCATACATCCCGCCAAATCGGGCGCCACCAAAGTTGGCACTCGAAAACTTGACAGCATTATTGAGGCGATCTGCCCCGGAGTACCCGTCGAAGTCGCCCTGGTGGCTGCTATATCCCGTCCCTTCGGATGCGAGGTTGAATCCACCCAGATTCAGATAATCCCATACGAAATCGTATTGATTACCCAAAGTAAATGCGCCCCATTTGCTGTTCAATCCAACAAAAGCCTGTCGCCCGAACAGTGCGCCGTTTTGAAAGGCTTTCCCGGTTCCCAATGAAAAACCATTTTCAAGAGTGAAGATTGCGCTCAAGCCGCCACCTAAATCTTCGACTCCCTTGAATCCCCACCGGTTACCGTACCAGATGCCGTCTTCAAACCGATAGGCACTGCTTCCGGCATAATTCGATACATAGGTTATTCCGGCGTCGAGCCGGCCGTACAGTGTTACGCTACTTTGTGCCCGTACGAAGAGTGGAACAAGCAATGCGGCTATGGCGCCAAGCATGTGAACCGCTCTTTTATTATACATATCTTCCCAGTTTTAAAAAACTAATTGATCTTATGGCAATTCGGGCTGCTTGGCGTCCGGGCCAATGGGTCGATGCCGAGATCTTTTGATAAAAAAATTGGTGTTGCAAGTACAAAATTTATGTGTATGTGCCCACAAAATCAGAACGCCCCAATAGGAAAAAGGCTCTCAAGGGAGTCGGGAGGGGTGGACTAATTTTAGCAACATACCTGGGCAAAATTTGATCTTGTGGTGGGCGAGTTTAGATGTTTTCATTGCAGCGAATAGAGCATGTCGCTGTCCGACGACCTGTTTTTCTTACATTTGGGGATGATGTCCTGATGCATTGCCGATTCAGCTTGCCGAGACGAAAGCTTGTACTGGGGTCCCTTGCGACACTCGGCGTTACGGCGACGGGTTCTCTTGCGACAGTCCAGGCTTTGGGCGCGGAGGATGGGCTTATCAATCTGCAACTTGGTTATATAGCCGGCGCCGATCAAATTGCCGAGGTAACGGCGCGGGCCATGGGGTATTTCAAAGATGAAGGACTGACGCTGGCGATCCAGCCGGGCGGCCCGAGTGTTGACGGCCTCGCTGTCGTGGCGTCGGGCCGGTTTGAAGTAGGGGAGATATCCTCCAGCCCATCAATCATGCTGGCAACGTCTCAAGGCATTCCGATCCAGTCTTTCGCGGTGGGTCTTCAGCGGCACCCGTACGGTTACTTTTCTCTCAAGAAGAACCCCGTGCGTACACCGCAGGACTTCATCGGAAAACGCGTGGGTGTGGCGCCGACCGGCGTGGTCTTGCTACGCCTGTTGCTGGCCAAGAACAAGATCCCGGAAAGCCAGGTAACGATCGTTCCTATTGGCGGTGACATGTCGCCATTGCTGACCGGGCGAGTGGATGTCGTGACAGGCTGGCTCTCGAACACGTCTTCGCTGAGGGCGCTGGGCGACGAGCGAGTTGGCCTGACGTTATGGGACGCAGGCGTGCATCTGTATGCGTGGCCGTACTACGCAACCCAATCCACGCTCCAGACCCGTCCGGATCTTCTCGTGCGGTTCCTGCGGGCGACGGCGCGCGGCTGGCATGTCTGCAGGACGCAGCCGGATCGTGCCATTGACTATCTGATGAAAGATTATCCGCAGCTGAACCGTGAGGACGAGCGGGCGGCGCTGGCCATCAAGCTGCAGTGCGCGCTGGACGACGAAACGGTCGCGAACGGCTGGGGCACGATGAGCGCCGAACGCTGGCAGCAGCAGATCACGCAATTTGACCAGCTGGGTCAGTTTTCCGGTCACGTACCCGCGGTAAACGAAGTCATGACGACGGCCATCCTCGATAAGACCCGGTCAGTCCGGATGGCCGTATGAACGCAGAGACCGACATGACCGCAGCCCAATCTCCGGCGCGCGAATTGCGCGGTGCCGGCGCCGGCGACGCGGTCACCGGACATGCGATCAGTTGCCGCGACATCGTCGTTCGGTTTTTTTCCGAGCGCCGCAGCGTGACGGCCATTTCCGGGCTGTCGCTGGATGTGCGGGAGGGGGAATTCCTGACGCTGCTCGGTCCTTCCGGCTGCGGCAAGTCGACCTTCCTTCGGGTGGTAGCCGATCTCCTGCCGCCCAGCAGCGGTTCAATCACGGTTCTCGGCGGCAAGCCTTCGCGCGCCCGTGCCAACGGCGACGTTGCATTTGTCTTCCAGGATGCGGCCTTGATGCCGTGGCGAACCGTGCTGCAGAACATCGAGCTACCGCTTGAGATCGCTGGCAAAAGCCCGCGCAAGCATCGTGTCAGAACCATGGAGCTACTGGATCTCGTTGGGCTGAGGGGATCGGAAAACGCCTACCCGAATGAATTGTCCGGAGGAATGCGGCAGCGGGTTTCCATCGCGCGTGCATTGATAGGCAATCCCAAGGTCTTGCTGATGGACGAGCCTTTCGGCGCGCTCGACGAGATTGTGCGAGATCGTCTGAACGAAGAGATCCGCAGGATATGGAAGGAAACAAAGCTGACGATCCTGTTCGTGACCCACAGTATTTATGAGGCGGCTTATCTCGGTGAACGCGTGCTGGTCCTGAGCGCCAATCCCGGACGCGTGCGTGACATCGTCCCCGTTCCGCTGCCCTATGAACGCACGCTCGAAGCGCGGGAAACGCCCGAGTTCGTGTCGCTTGCCGCCAGGTTGCGCAGAACGCTGGAGACCTGCTGATGGACGTGTATTCGACTCCCATGAATGCGCCGGCGGCCTCTCTTGCGATCGACGAAGCGCGCTACCTGGCGGAGCAGCGCCGGCTCGCGCTTCAGCGGCGCATGCTGCCTGTGCTTGGCATCGTGGGCCTGCTGATCGCGTGGTGGGCCGTTATCGCCGGCTTCAACATCAAGCCCTTTATTGCGCCGTCTCCCTTGCTGGTGATGCAAACCATCATCAACAAAAGCGACATGCTGCTGCAGAACCTCGGCGTGACTGCACTGGAAGCACTGTTCGGCTTCATCCTCGGAAACCTCGTGGCGATCCTGGTGGCGTCCGTGTTCGTGCACAGCAAGATTCTCCAGTGGATATTCCTGCCGATCGCGGTCGCGGTCAATGCTATTCCTGTGGTCGCCAAGGCCCCGATCCTGGTGCTGATCATGGGCAACGGCATGGCGCCGAAAATCACGATCGCAGCGATGGTGTGCTTCTTCCCGACGCTGATCAACACCGTGCGCGGGCTGGAGGCGGTGAATCCGCAGATCATGGATCTGATGCGCATCCTGTCGGCAACGCGTATGCAGATCTATTTCAAACTCCGCTTGTTCAGCGCGCTGCCGTACCTGTTTTCCGCGTTGCGGATAGCCGCCTCGATGTGCGTGATCGGCGCCATCGTGGGTGAGTGGATCGGGTCGACCCAGGGTATCGGCGCCCAGATCATCCAGGCTACCTACAACTATGACTCGCCGTTGTTATATGCGGCCATCGTCATGAGCGCATTGTTATCGGGTCTCTTCTATGTGGTGATCGCGCTGTTGGAAAAGCGGATCGTGAAGTGGTCCGCGTCGCACTGAAACGGTTGATTCGTTGATACAGGCAGCAAGGAAAAAATGACTTTTAATAATTTTCTGCATGAACCGGCTCGCGACACGAAGATCGTTGCCAAAGCCGACGTGGTGGTCGTCGGCGGTGGCCCCGCAGGCGTGGCCGCTGCGCTGGCGGCGGCGCGCAATGGTGCGCAGACCATCCTCCTTGAGCGTTACAACCATCTCGGCGGCCTTGCATCCGGCGGTATGGTGCTGATACTGGACGACATGTGGGACGCGAGCCAACACGAAATTTCAGTGCGGGGCACGTGTCTGCAATTCATTGAGCGGTTGTCGCATCGAGGCCTGGCTGTCTATCCGGACTCGACCGAGTGGCGGCAGAGCGAAGAGGCTTACCGAAAGTGGGCTCGCTGGGGAACGTTCGATTTTCATAGCCACCAGAAGCCGCGTCCGGTTTGTTTCGCGGTGGCGTTCGACCCCGATGGCTGGAAACGCGTGTCGCTCGAGCTCGTCAAGGAGACCGGAGTTCAACTGCGCCTGCATTCGTGGTTTTCCAGCACGATCGTCGAAGACGGGGTGGTCAAAGGAGTGGTGTGTGAGACCAAGAACGGACGTGAAGCCATTCTTGGAGATGTTGTGATCGACGCCACGGGTGACCTGGATGTCGCCGCGTCGGCAGGGGCTCCCTACATTGGCGGAAGCTACATCATGACGACCGTCTTCCGGATCGGCGGCGTGGATACCGACACCGCTGAACGGTTCGAGTTCGAAGACCCGGTGGCCTACGCCGCGCTGGACCGGACAATCAAACAGATGCTGGGCGGCGCATGGGCGTACTGGTGGCTCAAGACGCCACTGAAGGGCATCGTCTGGTGCAACTGCCCGCACTTGCCCGGCTATAACGGGATCGAGGTTGAAGACCTGACCCGGGTGGAGATGCTCGGGCGCGAGATTGTCCACGAAGTGCATGAATTTGCGAAGAAGAACTTCCCGGGTTTCCAGTCGAGCTACGTTGTGGATTTCGCCTCTCAGACCGGTGTCCGGCAAACGCGGCTGTTGCAGGGCGAGTATGTGATGACAAAGGACGACATCATGAAGCGGGTCCGTTTTCCGGACGCAATCGCGCGCGGACGTGACTACTACTATCCGTATCGCTCGCTGCTGCCGAAGAAAGTCGACAACCTGCTGATCGCGGGCCGCCATTACTCCTCGACCTCCCAGGCGCAAAAAATGTCGCGTGAAATCCCGCCGTGCATGGCAATGGGCGAGGCCGCAGGCGTCGCCGCGGTGCAGGCGCTCAACGCGGGCAAGAAGGTTCGCGATATCGATGTCGGTCTGCTGCAACGAACCTTGCGCGCACAAGGCGCAGACCCAGGAGACCAGATGAGTCCCAACCCTGACATTCCCGCACTGGCCGCAGGCCTGACAATTGGAGTGGCCGCATGAGTTCGGTCCCGTTCAATCAGTCTGCTGTGTCTGACCTCCCGCTGTCGGGAATCAAAGTCGTCGATTTCACGCAAGTGATGATGGGCCCCGTGTGCACCCAAATGCTGGCCGACTACGGTGCGGACGTGATCAAGATCGAGCGCCAAGGTGAAGGGGATCTGAGCCGCTCGACATTCCGGCCGGTTGCGGGTTCGGATAACCCGGTCTTCTGCAGCCTGAACCGCAACAAACGGAGCGCGACGCTCAATTTGCGCGACCCGGCACAGCTGGACGCCGTCAAGAAGCTCATTGCCGAGGCCGACGTCGTGACCAGTAATTTTCGCGCGGGGGTGATGGAGCGCATGGGCCTGGGCTACGAGGCGTGCAGGAAGCTCAACGAGCGGATCATCTTTGCGATTGGATCCGGCTTCGGTGAAACGGGACCCTATAGCGCGAAGGGCGGGCAGGATGTCTTGGCGCAGGCAATGTCGGGTGTCATGGCCCGGCGATCCGACGTGTCGGTGCCGCTGAACATCTATCCGACTACGCTCGCGGACTACTCCGCCGGCATGCATATGGTGCAGGGTATTTTGCTCGCGCTCCTGCAGCGCGACAGGACCGGGCTCGGCCAGAAAATATCCGTGTCGCTGTATGACTCAATGCTCGCCATCCAGATGCAGGAGGCGGCGATGCTGATGATGGAGGACTCCGAACTGAATTGGGCCGCAATGCCGTTGTCGTCGGTGTTTCACGCGAAGGATGCAGCGTTCGTGCTCGTGGGTGCGTTCAAGCAGAACCCGTTGCGCGACATCTGCGATGTGCTCGGAATCAACGACCTCTCGACTGACCCGCTCTACTGCAATCTCGGGCAGCAATTGCTGCACAAGGCTGAACTTCGCAGCATCCTGGCCGAGCGATTTCGCACGGAGACATGTGATCACTGGCTTCGCCTGCTGGAAGAAAAGGACTTGCTGTGCGCACCTGTCAAACATCTGCGCGAGGTGCTCGACGACGAACAGACGCATCACAACCAGATGATTTTGCAAGGGCAAGGAATAGGGCGGGAGTTGAAGCTGATCGGCAGCCCGATCCGGATGTCGGCGTCACCGGTTGAGCTGCGCCGGCCACCGCCCTCCCTTGGACAGCACACCGCCGAGATATTTGGCGACGACTTCGTCAAATGACAGGTGACATTCAATGGACGTAACTCTGGAACTGAACAGCGGTGTCGCATCGGTCACGATTTCGCGGCCCGAGGTGCTTAACGCACTCGATGCCGCCGCGCAGCAGGAATTGGAAGATATCTGGCAACGGATCGAACGGGACCCGAACGTCCGCGTGGTTGTGCTGACAGGCGCCGGCGAGCGCGCGTTCTGCAGCGGCGCGGATATAAAAGCTGCGGGTTCCAGCGGGCTCGATTACTGGGCGCATCCACTGCCAAAAGGTTTCGGCGGATTGCCGCTACGCGATACGTTGAACGTGCCGGTTATCGCGCGCGTCAATGGGTATGCGCTCGGCGGCGGACTGGAACTGATGCTCGGCTGCGATATCGCTGTTGCCTGCTACGAAGCTACATTTGCGCTGCCGGAACCGAAAGTGGGCAGGATGCCGCTCGACGGCGGCATGACGCTTCTCGCGCGTCAGATTCCCTACCGTCATGCGATGGGCATGCTGCTGACCGGACGCCACGTCAAAGCGACCGAAGCGTTCGAGATGGGACTCATCAACGAGGTCGTGCCGCGCGCGGATCTCGATGCGGCGGTCGAGCGCTGGGTCGGCGAGATATTGTCCTGCGCGCCGTTGTCGTTGCGCGCCATAAAGGCTTTCGTACGCTCGACGCAGGGACTGTCTCCATCGGCCGCGCAGGGCATGCGCGTGCCTGCGCTGGTCACCGCCCTGGAGTCAGAGGATGCCCTGGAGGGCGTCCTGGCATTCAAGGAGCATCGCAAGCCCGTCTGGAGGGGGCTCTGATGGCACACGTCATTGCCGGGGTTTGAAAAATATGAGCGGATCAATTCCGGATTCTTCGAGCCTGCCGTAACAGTGCCTGGCAGTCCCAGCGGAGCGCCTGACGCCGGTTCGACCGGCATCGATCATCCGGAAATCCGCAGCTATACGAGACAGTAATACGGGTAACGAGGTTAAATTCCCATGCATGCCAGCGTTCTTAAATATTTCACTGAAGTTGCCAGATGCGGTTCGATGCGCAAGGCGGCGCAACATTTATTCGTTGCCCCAAGCGCTATCAACCGGCAGATACGGAACCTCGAAGATGAACTGGCAGTCGAGCTGTTCGACCGCCTGCCGAGCGGGCTGAAACTGACGCCCGCCGGCGAACGTTTGCTCAAGCATATCCGCGAAACGCTAGATGGTTTTCATGCGATGCGCGCGGAGTTCGACGCCATGAAAGGCGAGCGGACCGGCCATATTTCCGTGATTGCAATGGATTCGGCCATGGAGAAACTATTGCCGGCGGTTATCGACGATTTTGGCGAGTCGTTTCCCGCCGTGACCTACGCGATCCAGTACGCATCGTTGTCCAAGGTAGCGGAGCGGGTGGCGTCGGGACAATTCGACATAGGTATCAGCTTTTGCCAGAAGGCGCCTGCCGGAACCCGGATCGCCGCCACCGCGACTTTCGCCAGCGGCGCTGTACTGTCGGCTTCTCATCCGCTGGCAAAGAAAGACATCGTGACGTTCGAGGAATGTCGTGAATATCCCATTTTTCAAACAGGTGTCGCCGATGAACTGCCGAGCCCGTTGTCGCTCGAGTACTCCCGCCACTGGGAGGAAACAAAGGTCCATATGCAGTCCAACTCCATCCGTGTGATCAAGTCCATGGTGGTTCGCGGGCGTGGGGTCGGGTTTTTTACGAAGCTGGGTTTTATCGACGAAATTGATCGGGACGAGGTCGTGTGGCGACCCATTGCAGGGGTGTCGGACAACACGCCGCCTGTGGCAATCCTGGTTCCCAGCCCGAAGGAACTGTCGCCAATCTGCGAGGAATTTTTAAGCTGTCTCATCCGTTTTTTCAAGCAATTCGAGGCTATGACAGAAAGCGGTCATTAACTACTACAGGGCGCAGTCCAGAGCCTGAGAGAAAAGCGTGTCGTGATCATGGGGGCGGACGCCGGCATCGGCGCCGCGACCGCCCTGGTGTGCGGCAATGCAGCAACGTGCGTGGTTGTGCGGGATTGCAGCAACGCGGAAGAGGCCGATAAGTAGTCCAGATGATCCGAGGGGCCGGCAGCCGTGCCGGGTGGTTTCACGCAGATGCGTGCGAGATCGTCGGAGTCGACAGGCCTTTGTCGGAGGTGCGTGCAGCCTTCGGCGAGATTGATGCGCTGATCTACAACGCCGGCGGCGTTGACAAGGCTCTCGCCGATCGTGGATGCGAGTGACGATGACATCGACGCCGTGTTCGCCTCAACGCCTGCGCGGTTGTTCAGCAGGGTTTGATGGCGGTGTTCACTTTAACTAACCGGTATGACTTTCATGGCTGCTTCTTCCCGACTTCCCAGGCATCTGTTTAGCGTTGGCAATCCTCTGACGCTCGAATTTCGTTCGCTCCTGGACACGCGCGGCTGGACCGTCAGTGCGCTGGAACTGGATCGCGACCCGGCGACTTTTTCATCGAAGCCCAGTGGTGGATTGCTTGATTTCTCCGCGCGAAACGTGCTGGCTAACCTTCGTCTGGCTGAAACATGGCTATCGATAAAGACAGTGGGCTGGGTGGCGCTCGTGTTGCCTGAGCAGCTTGAAGATCCCACTATCAGACGCCTCGTCCGCGATTTCTGCTTTGACTACGCCACGATCCCGGCACCGGGCGAGCGCATTCTGAACGCGCTGGGCCACGCTTACGGGATGACAGCGCTGCATGACAGCGCCGCACGGGAGATCGGCAACGGCAACGGCGATGGCGACGCGGAGGGTGAAATGATCGGCTCGTGCGATGCGATGCTTGCGCTCTTCCGAGCGATCCGCAAGGTGGCCGCGACCGACGCGCCCGTGTTTATCTCAGGCGAATCGGGAACGGGCAAGGAACTGACAGCGGTGGCTATTCATGCGCGTTCGGCGCGGCGTGATCAGCCCTTTGTTGCGATCAATTGCGGGGCAATTCCCCCGCATCTTTTGCAGTCCGAGTTGTTCGGGTACGAACGCGGCGCTTTCACCGGAGCGAACCAGCGCAAGATCGGCCGCGTGGAAGCGGCGAATGGCGGCACGCTGTTCCTCGATGAAATCGGTGACTTGCCGCTGGAGAGCCAGGCAAGCCTGCTGCGCTTCCTGCAGGAGCGCACGATCGAGCGCCTGGGCGGCCATGAGTCCATGCCCGTGGATGTGCGCATTGTCTCGGCGACCCACGTCGACATGCAGAGCGCGATGGCCGAAGGACGGTTTCGTGCTGACCTGTATCACCGTCTGTGCGTATTGCAAATCGATGAACCACCGCTGCGTGAACGTGGTAAGGATATCGAATTGTTGGCGAGAGAAATGCTTGATCGCTTCGAAAAGGACGCAAACCGGCGTCTTCGTGGGTTTGCACCCGATGCGATCGCCGCAATTCATAACTATCGCTGGCCAGGCAACGTGCGTGAGCTGATCAACCGCGTGCGGCGGGCGATCGTCATGGCCGAAGGGAGGCTGATCGGTGCGCGCGATCTGGAACTTGGCGAATTTACCGGCGGTATCCCGATGTCGCTTGCGCAGGCTCGGGAAGTGGGAGAAAGGAAGGCGATCGAAATGACGTTGTTAAGGAATCGCGGGCGCGTGGGCGAAGCTGCACGGGAACTTGGCGTGTCCCGCGTGACCCTGTACCGGATCTTGTCTGCCTACAGCATGCGACATGCAGAGGTGAACCGCCCCGAGTTTTCGGGAGACGCAAGACAGAATGGCCGGTGCTGAGTGAACGGCCGGGGAGCCAGTCGCGAGTAACGAGGGTTGCGCACCGAGGTGCCAGGGGTGCAGCAGTAAATTCCGGGCGGGCATCTTCCTGACGTGAAGCGTGATATGAAGAAGACCATAATGGCACCGGTCAAACAGACTTGAATCGACGATATCCTCCATGTAGTCTGCGGGGCAATATCTCAGAATGTGGCGGCTTGCGCGTCGATAAAACGTACGCGAGCCATTGACCTGGGGATCAACCAGCCTATGTATTTAACGAGCAGAGAGACCCGCCTGGTCTCCGACATATTCGCGGTTCTTGCTGATTCGCTTCCTGAGCAGTTGATGCGGCAGGAGGTGGGCGTTCGCATGCTCAGCTTGCTGCGCGCGGACCACCTCGGGTCGTACGTCTGGGACGAGACGAAGAAGGAATTCGTCAATCGGGTCTCGTTCAACATGTCGGAAGACAACCTGTCCGAGTACGAGCAGTACTACCAGTACCGCGATACCGTGACTCCGCGGCTGCAAAATTGCCGCGAGGCGGTTCGCGTAACCGACAAGATTCCGCAGGGTGAGCTGGTGCGGACTGAACTATTCAACGACTTTCTGCGTCGTGACGGTTTGCACTGGGGCATGAACGTGTATGCGTGGGCGGGTGATTCGAACATAGGCGACCTGCGCATCTGGCGCGGCAAACATCGGGACGATTTTTCCGATCACGATCTCGCCATGGCCGAGTTCATTCGCCCGGCTTTTACTGCAGCACTCGCGCGAGCGCGCGACGAAGCGGGCATGACGAAGCCGTCCGGACCGCAAGCCACGCTGATTTCAGAGGACGTGCTGAAGAACCTGACGGCGCGTGAGCGGGATGTGGTCGGGTTGGTGGTGGAGGGGTTGCTCGACAAGGAAATTGCATTCCGGCTTGGCATCTCTTATACGACGGTCCGTACGCACATTGACCGTTCTTTCCATAAGCTGGGTGTGGGAAGCCGCTCCAAACTGATTCGCGTGGTGCAGACGAACGGGCGGTAGCAGAGCGCCGCGCCCGGCCAACGTGTTGCTCGAATCGGAAGCGTAGCCCGGTTGAAGATGGTCGAATATCTGCTGCAACAGAAGTCCGGCGAAAATGTAACGCTGGCATGCGAACTGAATTGAACTCGGTCTGGTTATCGCGCGCTCTGGACAATATTTTCCTTTGCCCAATATCGGTCATTTGTAGCACTGGCCCGGTGCGCCTATGCATTCTTATTTATCGTTTTTTCGTGAAGGCAATGATTAGAGGTTACCGCCTAGCGTAAATCCTCAGAATTGAGGATTCACTATTGGCGAAGTCGGGATACTGTTCCCTGCGTCATGACTGGAGCATGAGCCTTGGGCTTTGACCAGACCTTCCAAACAACCCCGACATCCGCTATTGGCCGAGCAGGAGAAACGCGCATCTGGATGCGGATCATTCCGCGCTGAAGCGACGAGGGCAGCAGTTCCCTGCTCGGCCAGGCTTATTGGCGCAAGCGTGTAGTCGGTCTGGCTCGTTATCCGGAATTGAGGCTAACCCAGCACACCACTGTGGAGGGAATGCTCGAATGCGTGAACACGGCAATTTGATCGTGACGCGCAAAGTTGCGCAACGGGTTGCGCGGCAAGTTGGATTGAAAGGCCGTCGCACGCAACATTGAGTTATCCCGGCTTTGTTTTCACGTTTCGGCATATTTATTCGTAGCCGCTGCATAAAGATGCATCAACTACTAAAATATTTCTGGTTTTTTTACTCTGGTTTTCATTGCACTGACCTAAAGAGAGAGGGTTGAAGATGGAAATGCAATACCGAGGATCGACTATACGACCCATGGTTGCCCCCGCTCAGGGCGCCTTCGATTCATTTGTGATCATCCGGGACGAGCATGGAAATCAACGCTCGCACGGCACCCTTGGCCGTTTCGCGTCGCATAATGCCGCCACGAATTTTGCGGTCGTCTGGGCCATAGCAACTTTGGATGGAGATGCCGCACCGCGAGCACCGTTCCAGGTTGCTTGAAGTGCGTGCCCGTGCCATCCGGGTATCGGCACTGTTCTATGAACCGGCAGCAACGCGCCGCGAGCGAAGACGTAGATAAAGGTTGTTGAGGATTAGTGCCGCGCCTGTCATGCAAGCGCCCGCAATCTGCATGTGGGTCGGGATTAATCCGCTCATCGCCGACACTACGAATGTTGTCATGGGCAGCACATCCATGAACAGCACGCCATTGAGCGGGGTCAGGATCCTGTTTCCCATGTTCCAGAACAGAATCGCGATAAAACCCGCAACGGGCCCCATATAAAGCAGGTGAGGGATGATGGCGATCAGCATCGCCGTGCTTGGCACCGGCACGACATGAAGCGCAAATAACAGCACGTTCAGCCCGATGATCGTAGTCAGGCCCAGCAAGGTTGTCATCGTCGTGTATTTGAGCGCGGACCACGTTTTGAAGTATGACGCGCTGAACGTGTAGATCGCCCAGCACAGCGCGCCGACCACAATCAACGCGTTGGCCGAGTAGTGCTGAGGCTCGCTCAGCAGTGCTGCAATATCGCCTTTTGTCACGACCAGTGCCACGCCGGCAAACGACATCAGGATAAACAGAAACGAATACAGCGGCGGCACGATCGAATTCACGATCAAGCCCATCATCGGCTGGGTTGCCATCATGATCGATGCAGTCAGCGCGCCGTCGCGGCCGGCCAATTGTTGTCCGAGAAAAACAAAAGAACCGAATCCACAGAAGCCGATTGATCCCGGCAGCCAGGCAAGTGCTACGGGTTCGCCTTTAAACCGGAATGCGCTTCGGCCTTCTTTCTCCCGCAACAGGACCAGGAACGCGCTGCCCGCAATCACGTAGCGCAGTGACGTAAAGGTGAATGGATCGACATGCCGGAGTGCGCTTGTCATGACGGGAAACGTGATGCCCATCAAGACGGTTGCGCACACGCAGAGCACTACCCCTGTCATGTATCCGGGGCGCACCGTCCCAAAGGATGGGCTTGGCACAGCGGCGCCTGGGTTAGCCGCGACAGTCGCTTGACGCTCGAATAGTTTATTCATGACCTATCGTTCAAAAATTAGGAAAAAAATTTTAGAACAGCGCGCGCGGGGTCATATCGACGATGCCAGCCAGCTTCTTTTCGCTTACTTCGACTTTGCCCAGCACCCGCAGTCCTTACACGATGCATAGCAAGAAAGTGCCGACGGCGTTTTCATCGAGATCGGCATTGAAGTCTCCCGCTTGCTGGCCGCGAATTACGGCAGCAGTCAGTTGGGATGTCGTCGAAAACGGCTCACCGTGGCAGAACTGCACAAACAGACCCGGCGAATTGCACGGTGACGGTTTGCTCATTTCTCGTATGCCGTTGGACGAGGCCGATTTCACGCGTGAAGGTCTCATCACCCAGAGACAACGCGCATACGGTGTCCGGCATGTGCAGCGCGGACGATTGCGGGATGAGCGCAACGCCCACCCTGTGCGCCACGAGCCCGACAATTCCCTGCAATTCATCCAGCTCGACGACGTCCTGCACCGTCACGCGAATCCTTCTGAGAAAGCGGTCGACGAGGCGGCCTCCAAATGAGCTCCGGTCGTATCGAATAAAGGGCTCTGACTTGAGCAGTGCACGCCACGGCTGGTCCGCAAGCTCGCGCGGGACCAGCAACACGAAGGGTTCAGTGAGCAGCGTTCGCCAGTGCAACTCGGCCGGCAATGCAAAAGGCGGTTTAATGAGCACCGCGACGTCGATCTCGCCAGAATCGACTTGTGCCAGCAGATTGAGCGACACGCCAGGGACCACGCGGATTCGCCATCCGGGCGACGTCTGCCGGAACAGTTCAATGGCGCTCACCAGAAACGAAGCCTGCGCCGAAGCAATAGCCCCCACTCGCAGCAGGCCCGACTGTTCCGCCGTGCCGCCACGCGCCGCCAGGCGCGCGTAAACCGACAATAATTCTTCGGCTGAATCGACCGTCTGCTTGCCTGCGGCGTTGAGCGTGGCCGAGCGCCCGGTCCGGTCGAATAGCGGGAAACCCAAGTCGTCCTCAAGCCGCTGGATCTGTGCGCTGACAGCCGATTGCGTCAGTCCGATATGCGCCCCGGCACTCGCGAACGTCCCGAAACGCACCACCGCCAGAAAGGTTTTCAGCTCTCGCATCATGATTTTATCGATCAGATTCACAGGTTTTATTGATCGATTTTATTGATGCTGAGATAAAAAAACTATCGTTATTCAACTATTCTCGTTGCCCCTAAACTCTCTTCCCATGGCGTGACATCCACTTTTCACCCACCATGACGACGGTGCGGACAGACCATGTCCGCGTCGTCGAATACATATGCATACGTACACTCAACCGATATCCGAGCCTGCCATGAGCGACACTCCTGCTGCCATTTCCCCGTTTCATCTCGCCTTTCCGGTCCATGACATCGCGGCCGCCCGTGCGTTTTATGGCGACCTGCTCGGCTGTCCGGAAGGCCGCAGCTCACCCGACTGGGTGGATTTCAATTTCTACGGGCACCAGATCGTGGCCCATCTTGCGCCGGACGAAATCGGTCATCGGAAGACGAGCGAGGTAGATGGCGATGCAGTCCCGGTCCGGCACTTCGGCGTCGTGTTGCCGATGGATCAGTGGCAATCGACATCGGACAAACTCACGTCAGCAGGGGTGGAGTTCATCATCGAGCCGCATGTGCGCTTCAAGGGTGAAGTGGGTGAGCAGGCGACGATGTTCTTCCTGGACCCATCGGGCAATGCGCTTGAGATCAAGGCGTTTGCGAATATCACTGCGCTGTTTGCGAAGTAACTTCGGCAGCTATTTCCGCACGCAGCAAACCCATGCACTGAACGCCAGCGTCAGCCGGGCAATCCGGATGACGCTGGCGTGGCCGTTCCCAGTGCGGTTTATTGCGGCTCGCAGACCACGCTGAACCTGACCAGCGTAGTGGTTCCGAAGGTGTTGCTCAACGCGACATCGGCAGCGTCGCGGCCTCGCGCCATCAATACGCGTCCGGTGCGCGGCGCGTTGTTGCGCGGATCGAATGTCTGCCACGTGTTGCCCAGATACACCTCGATCCAGGCGCAGAAATCCATGGGTGCGTAGGGCGGCGGCAAACCGATGTCGCTGATATACCCCGTGCAGTAACGCGCCGGAATGTTCATCGCGCGGCATAGCGCGACGGCCAGATGCGCAAAGTCCCGGCACACACCCACGCCATCCCGATACGCCTCGAACGCCGTCTTGGTCGGACGCGCGCAGTTGTAGTCGAACCGTATGTGCCGATGAACATAATCGCAAATAGCCTGTACCCGTGCGCGTCCGAGCGGCGTGTGGCCGAACATCTGCCAGGCGGCGTCGGACAGCAGGTCGGTCTCGCAATAGCGGCTGCCGAGAAGGAACTGCATGCACTCGTCGGGCAACTCTTCAACGGCATGCTGATAACCGTTGGGCTCCTGCAACTCCGGATAAGGCGGCACGTCGATTACGCCCTGCGTGGACAACGTGAGCCAGCCTTGCGGTGCAACCAGCCGGCTGCACAGGTTGCCGAACGAGTCGTGATACTGCGAGTAGGGTACCGACGGGTTGACCCGCAGGATGTCAGGGACAAGGATGTTTTGCGCCCGCGACGCGTGCATGTTCAGCATCAGCAGCATCGGGGTCGGCTGCACGCATTCATAGACCAGTTCGTAACCAACGCGGAGCTTCATCGGACTGACCTTTCTAGGTTGGGATGCGTAAATGGCCGCGGCCGGGGAGCTACTGGCATCGACCTCGCTTGTTTCACGAAGGACGATGGTCAAGGCGAAGTTCAAACCATCGAACTCCTGATTAACTTATGATCAACCGGCTGCTGCCGCCGGCTGATCCTGCGGGTCTTGCGTGATCTCTTGCTGGACGCCCACACTGACTTCACTCGCGTCGTTCACTTGTTTCTCAGCACTCGCGCTCGCAATCACCTTATGCACGAAACGCAGCTTGGCGACGACTTTCGGCGAGAGCGTGAACGGATACGCATCAGCCAGTCCCAGGCTTCGATTCAGGCTGTTCAACGCGTACATGAGCGGAAACCATTGCTTCATGAGCTTATCGAAACTGGTGTTCTCTATGGGCTCGATCTCGGTGAGCGACGGTTCGTTGTCGGACTTCGGGTCGAGCTTGAATCCGCATGCGGCTGCAGTGTCCACTGTATCGACGATATGCAGGTAATGAGCCCACGTCTCCGCCCAGTCTTCCCACGGATGAGTGGTGGCGTAGGCGCTCACGTAAGACTGCTCCCAGTCGGCCGGCGGTCCATTGTCGTAATGGGCCTGGAGCGATTGGGCATAGTCAGCGCGCTCGTCGCCGAACATCTCGCGAAACGGCGCTTCCCAGTCTGTATTCGTCACAAGACGGTCGAAATAGTAATGCCCTATCTCATGCCGGAAATGCCCGAGCAGGGTCCGGTACGGCTCGTGCATATCCGCGCGCATACGTTCACGCAGGGCGTCGTCGGCTTCGGCGATGTTCATGGTGATGAGGCCGTTGTCGTGACCCGTCAGGACCTTCGCTCCCATCTCACCGTCTTCGAGAAACTCGAACTGCAAGCCGGTTTCCGGATTGGTCCGCCGTGAGTCCGTGTTCAAACCGAGTGCCGAGAGCGCGAACAGCAACCGCCGCTTCGCCGTCTCCAGCTTGTACCAGTAGACGCGATTATTGGGCAGCGTGAGGTTGGGGATGGTCTGCGTCAGGCTGCATGCCGGGCACAATACGTCGGGCGAATCGGCCGGGATCATCCAGTTGCAGACATTCTCCAGCGCGTAGTTATTGCACTGCCGAAACAACGCGCCGTTTGCCGATGGATTCAGGGCACGCCACAGCGTGTCGCCCGCCGGTTCGAACGCGCAAACTTCGGACAATTCGGGCACGAAGCCCAGCAACGCCGCGCACGATTCGCATTTCACGTTTTCGAAAAAAACGTGATGCTGGCAACGGCCGCAATGGAATGTTTTCATATTAAAGAGATAGGCTGGAATGCAGCGCGGGATGTTAGTTGAAAGCGCTTGTTGAAAGCTAGCAAGCAAGCCACGTGCCGCCGCAGGAACGGTCCGGGCCCGAGGCAAAGGGCGTTTTACGCGCTAGTTTGGTGCATCGAAGAACGCTGAAAGCGGTTTAAACGCAGTATCGAGTGCATAGAAGTTCCCGAGAGCCTTGCCGGATGGTGCATTCGACCAAACGGCATGGAGTTTGCTTTTGAAGATTGCCAAAATTCGTCCAGGAGTCAGGTGTGTCAATCCGTGTCGCGTTGAACCATGTCACGCACTATCGTTATGACCGCCTAGTCGGCCTTTCACCGCAGGTCGTGCGCCTGCGGCCTGCGCCGCATTGCCGTACCCCGATCATTTCGTATTCAATGCGGGTCGAGCCAGCCGAACACTTCATCAACTGGCAGCAGGATGCGTTCGCCAACTATCAGGCGCGGCTCGTCTTCCCGGAGAAAACCCGGGAATTCAGGATCACGGTCGATCTGGTCGCCGAAATGGCGGTGTACAACCCCTTCGACTTCTTCCTCGAGCCCTATGCCGAGAAATTCCCGTTCGCGTACGAACCGGAACTCGCGGCTGAGCTGGCGCCGTATCTGATCACGCGCGAGCCCACGCCGTTGCTGGCCAAGTTTGTCGACAGTATCGACAAGACGCCCAAGGTAACGGCCGATTTCCTCGTCGAACTGAACCAGCGGCTGCAGCAAGATATTGGCTACGTGATCCGCATGGAACCCGGCGTTCAGACGCCGGAGGAGACGCTCGAAAAGGCGTTGGGATCGTGCCGCGACACAGGTTGGCTGCTCGTCGAGGCGCTACGTCAGCTCGGGCTGGCCGCGCGTTTCGTGTCGGGTTACCTGATCCAGTTGACCCCTGACCAGAAGTCCCTCGATGGCCCGAGCGGCACCGAAGTCGACTTCACCGACCTGCACGCGTGGTGTGAGGTCTTCCTGCCGGGCGCGGGTTGGATCGGACTCGATCCGACCTCCGGGCTGCTGGCCGGCGAGGGGCATATCCCCGTCGCCTGCACGCCTGAACCGGGCAGCGCCGCGCCTATCTCCGGCGCGGTCGATGAAAGCGAAGTCGAGTTCGAGCACATCATGCAGGTGCAGCGCGTGCTCGAAACGCCACGCGTGACGAAACCGTACACGGAAGAAGTGTGGGCCGCGGTGCAGAAGATGGGCGCGCAAGTCGACCAGGAACTGACCGACATGGACGTGCGCCTGACGATGGGCGGCGAGCCCACGTTCGTCGCCGTGAGCGACCGCGATGCTGCCGAATGGAACACCGATGCGCTCGGGCCGACGAAGCGCGGTTATGCCGTCTCGCTGATGGACAAGTTGCGTGCACGTTATGGCGTGGGGGGCTTTCTGCATCTCGGCCAGGGCAAGTGGTATCCGGGCGAACAGTTGCCGCGCTGGGCCATGTCCCTGTACTGGCGCGCAGATGGCGAGCCGATCTGGGAAGACCCCAAGCTGTTCGCCGATGAACGCGATCCCGGCAATTACACGGCCGAAGATGCGAGACGGTTTATCGAACATCTGGCGGAGAAGGTCTCGCTGGATCCGTCGTATATCCAGCCCGGCTACGAAGACACGTTCTACTACTTGTGGCGTGAACGTCGCTTGCCGGTGAACGTGGACCCGTTCGAATCCGAGCTTGAGGACGAGATGGAGCGCATGCGCTTGCGTCGCGTATTCGATGCAGGCTTGTCGCAGGTGACGGGTTATGTGATGCCTATTGCACGTGAGCGCGATGTTCCGATGCAAGCGCCGACATGGGTCAGCGGCCCCTGGTTTTTCCGCGATGGCCGCATGTACCTGATCCCCGGCGACTCACCGATGGGATACCGCTTGCCGCTGGAATCGCTGCCGTGGGTAAGTGCGGGCGACTATCCGTATCAACATCCGCACGATCCGTTCGGGCCGCCCACGCCGTTGCGTCAGGCGATGGAATTGCGCATGCAATATCGCGGCGAAGCGGTGGTTCCTGGCGAGGGTATTGAAGGAAAAGCGGGCGAGGGTGCGGGAGCAGGAACTGGCCTGGCCGCAGGCACCGGACGCGCGCCGGCAACCTCGACCCGCGAGCCGTCGCGTGGCGAGTCTGCTTCATGGATCCGTCGTACAGCGCTGTGTGTCGAAGCGCGTGATCCGGCGCGTGCGGCAGGACCGGATGTCGAAGAGAAATCGTTTGGAAGCGGCAAGAGCCTGTTGCATGTGTTCATGCCGCCGCTGACCGAACTCGATGACTACCTCGACCTGCTCGCGGCCATCGAAGCAACCGCCGCCGATCTGCACATGAAAGTGGTGATCGAAGGGTATCCGCCGCCACGCGATGCCCGTCTCAAGATGCTGCAAGTCACGCCGGACCCGGGCGTGATCGAGGTGAACATTCATCCGGCGTCGAGCTGGGATCAACTCGTCGATCACACCGAGTTCCTGTATCAATCGGCGCACGAAAGTTATCTCAGCACCGAGAAGTTCATGACCGATGGGCGGCACACCGGCACGGGCGGCGGCAATCACTTCGTGCTTGGCGGTGCAACGCCTGCAGACAGTCCGTTCCTGCGGCGTCCCGACCTGCTTGCAAGCCTGATTGCGTACTTCATCAACCATCCGTCGATGTCGTATCTGTTCTCGGGATTGTTCCTCGGGCCGACGAGTCAGGCGCCGCGTGTAGACGAAGCCCGCAACGACCAGCTTTACGAACTGGAAATCGCGTTCAAGGAGATCGAGCATCAGCTTGAACGCTTAGGTGGTCGCGACAGTGCATTGCTGCCGCCGTGGCTGATCGACCGGACGTTGCGCAACCTGCTGATCGATGTGACCGGCAACACGCACCGCGCGGAATTTTGCATCGACAAGCTGTATTCCCCCGATGGTCCGACCGGCCGCCTTGGCCTGCTCGAACTGCGGGGTTTCGAAATGCCGCCGCACGCCCGCATGAGCCTCGTCCAGCAGTTGCTGCTGCGGGCGCTGGTCGCGCGGTTCTGGGACAAGCCGTACACCACGCGCCTCACGCGCTGGGGCACGGAATTGCATGACCGTTTCCTGCTCGGCACGTTTATCGAAATGGATTTCCACGATGTCATCGCGGACCTGAATGAAGCCGGTTATGCGTTCGATGCCGCGTGGTTCGCGCCGCATTTCGAGTTTCGTTTCCCGCTGGTCGGAGCGGTCCAGTCGAACGGTATCGAACTGACGGTGCGCAGCGCGCTGGAACCGTGGCACGTGATGGGCGAGCAGGGGTCGCCGGGCGGGACGGTGCGCTACGTGGATTCGTCGGTGGAACGGATGGAAGTGCGGGTGCTCGGTCTCAACGACAACCGCCATGTGGTGACAGTCAACGGCGTGCCGTTGCCGTTGCAACCCACCGGGCGGGTGAGCGAGCATGTGGCCGGCGTGCGCTTCAGGGCATGGTCCCAGCCGACGGCGCTGCATCCGTCGATTGGCGTGGATGCACCGCTTACCTTTGACATAGTTGACACTTGGAGCAACCGGTCCATAGGCGGATGCCGGTATCATGTAGCCCATCCGGGTGGCCGCAATTACGTGACCTATCCGGTCAACGCATACGAGGCGGAAAGCCGGCGGCGCGCACGCTTTTTCAGAATCGGCCATACGCCCGGGCGCATGGTCGTGGAGGAACCGAAGCGCAGCCTGGAATTTCCGTTCACGCTCGATTTGCGCCGACGGTAGCCTCATCTACGATAACTGCTCAATTTGGCCTTCCAATCCACGCTTCCGTTTGAAGCAATCACGAACCGCGCGAGTGTGTCGTCACACCTTCGCGCGGTACCGGCCCGGGAGGGACATTGGGACGAACTGCGCGACGCGGCGGGCCAGTTGCGCGCGCCCTGGCAGCAGTTCTTCGACTTGCTTGGCGACGACGGCATAGCCGGCCTCGACCGGGCGACCGCTTCCATCGCGCAGCAAGTCCGCGATAACGACATCAGCTATAACGTCTACGCGGACAAGGGCGAGCCTCGTCCGTGGGCGCTGGACCTGCTGCCGTTTCTTATCGATGAAGGCGAGTGGTCGGTGATCGAGCGCGCGGTGACGCAGCGCGCGAAGTTGCTCAACGCCATCGTCGCGGATATCTACGGGCCGCAGACGCTGCTGCACGACGGCCTGCTGCCGCCCGCGCTGGTGTTCGGACATCCCGGGTATCTACGCTCGGTGAAGGGGTTCGTTCCGCCCGGCGCGCAGTATCTGCAGCTTGTTGCGGTGGACCTGACGCGTGCCCCCAACGGCAGGTGGACCGTGATGGCGCACCGGACCGAAGCACCGTCCGGCCTCGGCTATGCGCTGGAAAACCGGCTCATTGTCTCCGACGTATTCGCCGAGCCGTTCCGCTCCATGAAGGTCCAGCGGCTCGCCCCGTTTTACTCGCAACTGATCTCCGCGCTGGTCCAGGGCGGCCGGGCGATGATGTCGGGCGAAGGTTCGCCGCATATCGCGCTGCTGACCCCTGGGCCTTTCAGCGAAACCTTCTTCGAGCATGCGTTCCTTGCTCGCTACCTCGGCGTTACGCTGGTCGAAGGCAAGGACCTGACCGTACGCGACGACATGCTGTTCCTGAAGACCTTCGCCGGGCTAGAACGGGTTCACGTACTGATGCGCCGCCTGGACGATGCCTTTTGCGATCCGGTCGAATTACGCGCCGATTCCACCATTGGCGTGCCGGGACTGTTGCAGGTAATGCGCGCCGGCAATGTGATGGTGTCCAACGTGCCGGGCTCGGGGTTTGTCGAATCGCCGGCGCTGCATGGTTTCCTGCCGGCCATCTCGCGGGCGCTGCTGGACGAGCCGTTGGAACTCGCCAGCGTGCCGACCTGGTGGTGCGGTGAAGCCGCGGCGCGCGAAGCGGTGCTGGCACGTCTGGACAAGGCTTTCGTGATTCCCACGTGGCCTGGCTTGCCGCTCAACGGCGGCGGCCCCCGCGGTTTTGGCGACGGCCTGCAACCGCTTGCCGGCTGGCGCGCGCGGATCGACGCCATGCCGGACGCGTTCACCATCCAGAACCTGTTTCCGAGTTCGCACGCGCCGCGTTATGAAGACAACACGCTGACGGGCCGGCCGTCGGTGCTGCGCGTTTATGCAATCGCGAATATTGATGGCGGCTGGTCCGTGATGCCCGGCGGATTCACGCGGCTTGGGGCGGAGCGCCAACCGTCGGTATCGATGCAATACGGCAGCAGCAGCGTCGACACCTGGGTGCTGTCGAGCAAGCCGGGTTCAAGCTTCTCGCTGCTCCCCACGCCGATAAAACCGGCTGACCTTGCGCGCAAGCATCGGACGGTATCGAGCCGGGCCGCAGAAAACCTCTTCTGGGCCGGACGATACGGCGAGCGCGCCGAGAACAACGTGCGGCTGCTGCGCGTGATCCTCTCGTCGATCGACAGCAACGACTCCGAGGGCATGCTGGAGACCATGGTGGACCTCGCGTGGCAGAGTGGCTTGCTGCCGCCGGGCACGCCGATCGAGGGCCACACGGCGCGCGGGCTCGAACGTTTGCTGGTCGCCAATATTGGTGAGAACGGTACGGCGGCGAGTATCGGCCAGAACCTCGCGAGCCAGGTGCGCGCGAGCAGCGAGATTCGCGGACGTCTTTCGACCGATCACTGGCGCACAATCCTGGCCGCGCGAAACGATTTCCGCGACGCCATCCAGCAATTCAAGCCGGGACCGGGCGTGGAGCGCTATGACCGCGTGAAGCTGACGCGAACGCTTGATGCACTGTCGACGCAACTGCTTGCAATCAGCGGCGCGCAGGGCGACCGCATGACGCGCGACGAAGCATGGAAGCTGGTGTTCGCGGGACGGCACATCGAACGGGTCTGGACGATGACCACCTTCCTGCGCGTAGCCGCCGAGCATGGCCAGATGACCACACCTGCCGGGTTCGATCTGCTGCTGCAATTGTTCGACAGCACGCTTACGTATCGATCGCTTTATCCGGGGCGTTTCGAAGTTCCCGCGCTGATCGACCTGCTGGTGGTCGAGCCGACCAACCCCCGCGGTCTGTACGGCGTGTACTCGCGCTTATGCACGAAGCTCAACGAGATTTCGGTTGCCGCCGGCAGCACCACCCACGACGCATTCAGCGACGCAACGCTGTTGCTGAAGTCGCTGCGAGGACTCGAGCAACTCTGCACGACCGACGAAAAGGGCAACTATGGCGAACTCATCCATGCCTGCGAGACACTCGGCGATCACGTGAGCGCCGCTGCGCATGAAATCAGCGCACGTTACTTCAGCCACGCGAATACGCAGGCATTGCAGGTGTCGTCGTGAAGATCCCGAAAACCGTTTTGTGGGTGTCGCACCGGACGACTTACCGCTATTCAACGTACGTGGAGACGGCCCAGCATCTCGCGACTATCCGGCCGCAGAGTTGCGCATGGCAGCGGGTGATCTCGCACACCGAAAGCATTGAGCCGAAGCCGCCGTACATCAATAGCCGTGTCGATACCTTCGGTAACGACGTGCTGTATTTCTCGCTGGAGTCACCGCACCGGTCGTTGCAGATGGTCAGCGAAACGACCGTTGAACTGACGCCCCGATGGGCCTCGCTCGATCCGGCGACCACGCCCGCATGGGACGAGGTCGCGAAGGGTATGCGTTTTAGCGCCAGTGCGCCGTTTCGCCCGGAGACGGAGTTTTGCTTTGCGTCGCCCAATATCAGTCTCGGTCAGGACTTGCGTGACTATGCGCTGGAGAGTTTTCCTGCGGGCAAGCCGCTGGCGGAAGGGGCGATCGACCTGATGCACCGGATTCATGCCGACTTCAAGTACAAGCCTTTGGCAACGTCCTACGACACGCCTGCCCATCGCGCGTTTGAAATGCGCCGGGGCGTCTGTCAGGATTTTGCGCAGGTGATGATCGGCTGCATGCGCGCGCTCGGGTTGCCGGCCCGGTACGTGAGCGGATACTTGCGCAATGATCCCGCGCCGGGGCAGGAGAAGTTGATCGGCGCGGATGCGTCGCATGCGTGGGTGTCGGTTTTTTGTCCCGGCAGCGGATGGATCGATCTCGATCCGACCAACGATGTGCTCGCCGATCTCGAACATGTGACGCTTGCGACGGGGCGTGACTATAGCGACGTGTCGCTGCTTCGGGGGATGATTCTCGGCGGCGGGTCACATCGGATCGATGTGGGGGTCACCGTGCTGGCGCTGGACGCTGAGGCTGAGGCTGAGGCTGAGGCTGAGGCTGATCCCGACGCTGATTAATTGAGGGTTATTCGCTCGCGCCAGACGCACCGCGAGCGCTCGCCTCACTTATGCAACAGTAAATAACCGCACGGCGTCATCGAGCACATCGGCACGTTCAGCCAGCCGCTGCGCGGTCGCGGCAGCTTGCTCGACCAGCGCGGCGTTCTGCTGCGTCGAGCCATCCAGATGCGCTACCGCCTGGTTCACTTGACGAATGCCCTCGGCCTGTTCGCTGCTCGCATTCGCCACCTCTCCGATGATCGTCGATACCCGCATCACGGCGGCGTCGATGGCGTGCATCTGGCTGGTCGTGCGCGACACCAGCTCGGTCCCTTCCGCGATCTGCGCGACGCTTGTTTCGACCACCGCCTTGATCTCCTTCGCCGACGCCGCGCAGCGTTGCGCGAGGTTGCGCACTTCGGTTGCGACCACTGCAAACGAGCGGCCCGCTTCGCCTGCGCGTGCCGCTTCCACCGCCGCGTTCAGTGCGAGGATATTCGTCTGGAACGCGATGCCGTCGATCACGCCGGTGATGTCCGCAATACGCTGCGATGCCGTGTTAATGCCGGCCATGGTCTGCTCGACCTGGAGCGCGATCTTGCCGCCATCGCTTGCTGCGGCCTGCGCGTCCTTCACCAGCTCCAGTGCGCGCACGCTCGCGTCTGCGTTGCCCTTTACCGTCGCGGTCAACTGGTCCATCGTCGCGGCGGTTTGTTGTAGCGATGCTGCCTGCAATTCGGTCCGGCGCGACAGATCCATGTTGCCGCTCGATATTTCCCGCGTGGCGTCCATCATCCCGCCGATCTGCCCGCGTACGTCGATGACTATTGCGGACAGGTTCGCCTTGAGCTGGTTCAGCGCGCGCTGGACGTCGCCGAGGTCGTCGCGAGCGCCGGTTTCCATCGCAGCCGTGAGGTCGCCGGCTGCCATGCGCGTGGCAAATCTGGACATGATGCGAACGGGCGCACTGACGTGATGTGCAACGGTCGCCCAGCCGATTACTCCCACCAGTGCGCTCACCCCAAAGGCGATCCACAGGGGCAGCGGCGGAAGCCCCTGGTACGCGATCAATCCTGTCGCGAGCACCGCCAGCGGTCCGGCTGCATAGCCGATCGCAATGCGCGACGCGACCGGCATGCGCGCCAGTTCCCCAAGCTTGCCGGCGAGCCCCGTGCGTACAAGCGCGCCCTGTTTGAGACGGAGTGAACCCATTGCACCGGCGCGCATCCGCGCATACAGCTCGGCTGCGTTTGCCACCTCGTCGCGGCCCGGCTTCACTCGCACGCTGAGAAAACCGACGGTCTTGCCATGCTCGATAACCGGCGTCACGTTCGCCTGAACCCAGTAGTAGTCGCCATTCTTGCGTCGGTTCTTGACCAGCGCAGTCCACGGGCGGCCTTCCTGGATCGTCGCCCACAGGTCGCCGAAAGCCTCGCGCGGCATGTCAGGGTGGCGGATCAGATTGTGCGGCTGGCCGATGAGTTCTTCTCTCGAATAACCGGAGACTTCGACAAAAGCGGGATTGCAGTATTTGATGTTGCCTGAAAGATCCGTAGCCGAAACAAGCATGTCTGAGCCGGGAAAGTCGTACTCCCGCTGCGAGACGGGCTGGTTATTGCGCATTGATTGTGTCCTTTCTTCGATCTGGAACGTGAAGCGAGAACGCGTGGTCGCGTTAAAGGACATATCGGCAGTTACCCACTTTGACTTAAAGGTTTTTACGCTTAATAGATGACGTGCGGCGTTACGCCGCAGGAGGTTGCGCTTCAGGCGAGATGTCCTTTGCCTGGATAGAGTGCCGGCTGAAATTGCATCGACCGTACCTGTCGCGAAAGGCTTCTCGCTCGCAGAATGGCAATGCGTCGAGGGCGATCCCGAATCGCAGGACGCCCATGCGAAATCGAGGCCTGAAGCCGCGGTTATCTACTATCTATCGAGAGGTGCGTAATGCAGATGACCGACATCCCGTTCGGTATCACGGACTGGGCGAAGATCGAACGAACTGAACACAAGGGTGATAGCGGCATGGCGTACTGGCGGACTCAGCACTTCGGGACTATTCGCGTGCGGCACGTTGAATACACGCCCGGCTATGTCGCTGACCATTGGTGCGTGAAGGGCCACATCCTGCTGTGTATTGAAGGCGAGCTTGATACCGAACTCGAAGACGGGCGACAGTTTACGCTGCGCCCGGGCATGAGCTATCAGGTAGCCGATAACGCCGAGGCGCACAGGTCGTCAACTGCAACCGGCGCCAAGCTGTTCATCGTGGACTAGACGGCGGCTATCCTTCGCGATCGTTCATTCGGGCGGCGTGCTTTCGAAAGCAGGCTGCTGCTCAGCGAAAGCCGAGAACGATTGCAGGTTGGGATACTCCGCTGCGACAACAATTTTCGGCACCATCATCTGGGTGAATCTCCAGGCAACCGCGACGGTCACGCCCGCTTGTCCAAGCCGTCCTGCGTCCAGAGGCAGGGTACTCAACGCCAGTTCGGCCTCGAGCCCCGCGTACGCCGCTAGCAATTGAACGCTGACGCGATCGATCCACGGTTCGTGTTGTTTTTCGATGGGGCGCAAGTTGCGTTCATAGACAATCTGCACTGTCTTGTCACACGCTGCCAACGCGAGACCGGCGAGCCTGGTTGCGCGCAAACGATCGCCGGCGTGGTCCGGTGTCGACGTGACGACCGGCCCGGCAATGGCCGTCACATAATCGAGGATCAGGGTTGAATCCATCAGGCTTTGACCATCGTCGAGGATCAAAGTCGGTGCCTTAACGACCGGGTTGAGTTTGCGGAATTCCTCGAAGTCCCTGAATACCGACACCGGCCGATGCTCAAAATCAAGCTCAAGCAGCTTGAGGCAAATCGCCACCCGGCGCACATAAGGCGAGTCCAGCATTCCGATCAGTTTCATACGCTTCCCGTTAGAATATCTATCATGCGGCACTCTTTATGCGCATCGCCGAATGCGCTTGCACAAAGGACATAAGACCGCCATTTACGTCAGGTTAAACAGTTAGCCGGCATATGAAAAGCGACATAAACAAACGTCTTTCGTAAGAAAACCTTACATGAAAAACATTCCGCCGTTAACCGCACTCAAATGTTTCGAAGCGGCTGCCAGACTCGGCGGTGTCACGCTCGCTGCGCGGGAACTCCACGTGACGCACTCGGCGGTCAGTCAGCAGATCAAAATTCTCGAAGACATGATGGGCATTGCGCTCTTCGTGCGTGAAGCGAGAGGATTGCGGCTGACGGAAGAGGGGCGTCTCTATGCGCTCGAAATACGCTCGGCGCTTCGCGACATTGCCAATGCGACGCTTCTGGCCCAGGCCCGCCCTCAAGAAAGCGAAATGGTCATCGCAACGCTGCCGTCGTTCGCTTTGCATTGGTTGCTGCCTCGGTTGTCGAGTTTCCGGGACCGCCATCCGTATTACCGTGTCCGCTTGCAAACGAGTCTTGAGATACACGACATGCGGCACGGTCTGGCCGATGCCAGCATTCGAATGGGACAAGGGCACTGGCCCGGTCTCGCTCAGAAAGAGTTATTCAGCGACGAACTGCTGATCGTGGCTGCGCCGCATTTCAACGGAGGTCAGCTTCCTCGCTCCGCTGAAGAGGTCGTGGCGTGTCCATTGATAAGAAGCACCGATGCTCCGTGGACCGACTGGTGCCGCGCCGCCAACGTGCGCGAGCCCGAGAATGTAAGTGGCCTGTTCGCGAACGATTCGAATATCGTGCTGGGTGCCGTGCTTCTGGGACAGGGCATCGCGCTTGAACGGCGCACGCTTGTTGCCGATGCCATGAGTCGCGGCGAGCTCGTCCAGATTACCGATATACACGTGCCTTACCCGTATCCGTACTGGCTCGTCTGGCAACAGCGTGAAGTGTTGAGCGTTAAGCAGGCGCATTTCATGGAATGGATCGATGCCGAAGTAAAGCGCTATCTGGAGCGCACCGCTTGATGCGGAGCCGCACGCTCCTCGATACTCGATCAATACAAAAAATATCCATCGCAGACCTGAACGATGAAAAAAATCGAAACGATAGTCCTGGTAGCCGATCTTGCCGGAACCGCGGTGTTTGCCGCCGAGGGCGCGATTACGGCCATGCAGAGCGGACTCGACCTGCTCGGCGTGATGGTCCTGTCATTTGTGGTGGCGCTTGGCGGCGGCGTAATTCGCGACCTGCTGATCGGCGCAACGCCTCCCAATGCCGTGCGCGATTGGCGCTACCCGGCGCTTGCGTTCCTCACAGGCTTGCTGACTTTCATCTTTCATAGCGAGGCGCGCTATCTGTCGGCGCCCTTGCTTATGGCGCTGGACGCGGCCGGCCTTGCGCTATTCGCCGTGGCGGGCGCACAGAAGGCGCTGAGCTATGGCATCGGGCCGTTTATATCGACGCTGATGGGTACGATCACCGGCGTGGGCGGTGGCGTCATACGAGACATCCTGCTGGCTCGCGTGCCCATGGTGCTGGTCGCCGATATCTATGCAAGCGCCGCGTTCGTGGGAGGGGTTGCGCTGGTCGTCAGCCGTCGGTTGGGTCTATCGCCGATGGCCACCGCGCTCCTCGGCGGCGCCGCGTGTTTCATCTTGCGCGTGGCGTCTGTCACGTATGGATGGCAATTGCCGAAAGTCGCCCACTGGTGAAGGGAAAGGCCCACCTTGACGGCTTCATCCCGCGATCATCCCCGGAATCTCGGCGACCAGTGCGTCAATAGCGCGCCGTGTCTTCGAGGGGAGGTAGCGCGTCTGGGGCCACACGGCATGGATATCCTGCGGGAGCATGCCGCAGCTATTCATGACGACCACCAGTTCACCGGTTTTCTCGTAACGCGACAGCAGCCAACTAGGCATCCAAGCCAATCCAAAGCCTTCGATGGCCGCAGTCGCTATCGCCTGCACATCGTCCAGACTCACCTGGGGCCGGATGCGCGCTTGGCGCACCTGGCCATCGATATTTCGTACCTGCCAGGGCGACACCGCGCCGGCGCGCGAGTACGCAATGCCTGCATGTCCGTCCATCTCTTCGATACTCGCAGGCAGCCCGTGCCGCGCCACATACGACGGCGCAGCGCCAATGCTTGAGTACTGCACGCCCAGACGGCGCGCCGCGACGCTCGCGCTATCGCGTAACTCGCCGATGCGTACGGCGAGGTCGAATCCTTCTTCCACCAGATCGACCGCGCGATCGCTGAACGAAATGTCGATCTGCAACTGCGGATGCCGGGATGCAAGACGCAACAGCACCGGCGCCACGCAAAGATGGCCGAATGCGATTGGCACGCTGACGCGCAAGCGGCCGCGCGGTTCACGCCGGCCGCTTTCCAGATCGGCTTCAGCCGCGTCCAGTTCGGCCAATGCCCGCACGCAGCGATCGTAGTAAGTCTGGCCGTCTTCGGTCAGGCTCTGACTGCGCGTGGTGCGATGAAGCAGGCGCACGCCGAGCCGCGATTCGAGCCGCGCGATTACCTTGCCGACGGCCGAACGCGTCAGGTTCAACCGTTCGGCAGCCAACACGAAGCTGCCGGATTCGACGACCTGGACGAAGGTAGTCACGCCGTGAAGCTTGTCACTCATGCCAGCATCCTATTGGTTCCAATTTGGATTCATTGATAGGAAATCAATGAATCAATGACGACATCAATTCCCTCTATATTACCTTTTCACCCGTAGGTGCGAAGCATTGCGCACCACTTGCATTGTTTTTTAGCGGGTGGGTCCATTCACTATTCCGGTGTCAATCCAACATGCAGCGTTATCGAATCGAGTTCAGTGGTTTATTCCGTGCGTATAGCACGTCAATACCCCCACGTTTTGCCACGATATGCGGGAGGCGCGGGTAGCCGGAGCATTTGGCCAACCCGTGATATTCATGACACTCGTTAATCCCGCTAGAAACTCAATTGCATTGGCCGGCATTTGCCTGGCTTCGCTCATGTTCGGCCTGGAGATTTCCAGCGTCCCCGTGATATTGCCAACCCTCGAGAAAGTATTGCAGGGTGATTTCAAGGAGATGCAATGGATCATGAATGCGTACACCATTGCGTGTACGACGGTCTTGATGGCAACCGGGACACTTGCCGACCGGTTTGGCAGGAAACGTATTTTTATGATCGCCATTGTCTTGTTCGGGATCACATCATTGATTTGCGGGATGGCGCAGAGCGTTTCCGTGTTAATCGTGAGCCGCTTTCTTCAAGGCATAGCCGGTGGGGCGATGCTGATTTGCCAGGTGGCGGTTTTATCGCATCAGTTCCAGGAGGGACAGGCCCGTACCAAAGCCTTTGGCGCCTGGGGGATCATATTTGGCATCGGTCTGGGTTTTGGGCCGATTGTGGGCGGGGTGATCGTCGCGATATCGAACTGGCAGTGGGTATTTCTAATCCACGTTCTGATTGCGATAGTAACCTTGATTCTCGTTTTCAACGGGGTTGAGGAGTCCAGCGACCCGCAGGCGAAAAAGCTGGACCTGCTGGGAATTGTTGCGCTTTCTCTATCGGTTTTCGGTCTGGCGTATTTCATTACGCAAGGGTCTGATCTTGGTTTTACCAGTATCAAGGGCATTGGCATTATTACCGCGACCGTGATCAGCTTTATCCTGTTTGTATTCGTGGAAAAGATCAACGCTCATCCGATGTTCGATTTTTCCGTGTTCAGGATACGCAATTTTTCGGGCGCGCTTTTTGGATCGATGGGTATGAATTTTAGCTTTTGGCCATTCATGATTTATCTGCCAATTTATTTCCAGAGCAGTCTGGGCTACGACAGCGTGACGGCCGGATCGGCGCTTCTGGCGTATACGCTTCCCACATTGGTCATACCGCCGTTGGCCGAACGCCTTTCGCTTCGATATCACCCGGGTGTCGTCATTCCGTTGGGCTTATTCACTATCGGCGCGGGTTTCATTCTGATGCGAGCGGGCAGTGGCGCGGAGCATGCCAGTTGGCTGACCATGCTGCCCGGTTGTTTGTTGGCCGGCATCGGATTGGGACTGACCAATACGCCCGTGACCAATACGACGACCAGTTCCGTTCCGAGCACGCGCGCAGGCATGGCTTCGGGCATCGACATGAGTGCCAGGCTCATTTCGCTGGCCGTCAATATCGCGTTGATGGGGTACATCCTGATAGAAGGCATCTTGTCGTCGTTGAGGAATGCGTCTTCCGGGTCTCTCGATGCACGACAACTTAAATCCCTTGCGGAGCGAATAGCCGCCGGCGATGTCATCTCCCTCAAGCAAGGGTTTACCGGATCAGGCTCCCCGGATTCGTCAGGGGCGGCCGTTCACGCAGCGCTCGTGCATGGATTTGGACTTGTGATGCTGTACGGCTGTATCGGCGCCTGGGTGCTAGCCGTTGCTAGTTTCGTGACATTCGGTCCGAGAGCGCGGGTGCGCCAAACCAGTCCAGTGGTTTGATGGCGGGTTCGTAGTTTCTTGCGGATGAGACGATGGAGGTACTCCGAGGACGACGGCGATCGCCTCATTTCGGGCTATCGCCTCATTCTTGAATGATTCAAGGGCCATTCTTGAATCATTTCCCGATGGGGCCGCTGCCAGGAACATGCACATCTCGTGCACGCGAACAACGCGAACAGCGTGCGAATCCGACAGCCGGGCCCCGACATGATGAAAAGCGACAAGACGCCCAGCACCATCAGGCTGGGACGTAACCGCACGCTGTAATACCCCGGGAAAATCCTCAAAAATTTGAAGACCGATCGCTTACTCTTAAGCCTCTGTTTACCTATCATGTAGAGGTAAGTGCAGAGGACGTGGGAGGGCATCGTGGATGAATTTGTAAACACTGTAATCGATCTTCTAGGCACCGCGTCGCGATTAAGCTTGCACAGTTCTGCTATCGATTTAATCAATGTACTGGTCGGGCTCGGCGGCCTCGCACTGGTGGCAGTTATTCTGCTAATTAACGAGTCGAAGTGGCCAGGTCAAAACCGCGAGCGCATGGATGATCACTCCCGCCATTGGTGGATGCATCATCGGCACTGAGTAGGCCGCGGCTGCCGATCCACGCAGCTTAAGCCGTCCGGAACAATAGTCAGGATACCTATTGTTTGTATCGGTAATTGCTATCTCACTGAATGTCCATTACCTCGGTCTGAAGGTTCCCAACCAACAAAGTAGCGACAACTCAGCATGCTTCAAATCACATTGGTTCTCGGCTAGGGAAGCCGTCTGAACGGGGCTGCATACCCCGCCCAGACCTGCTCAGGGGAAACCCTTCCAATGAAAATGAATTTTTTTCCACAAATATTTTGTGTAAATATACTTTCATCATCACTTTCTCGGCTTCTCGCTGATCCTTGTTCATGGCAGACCATCCGCCCGCTGTATCCGGTCCGTCCGGACTGAGCATCGCGGCACTTATCGTGGCGGCAATGCCGGGCCTGACGCCAATCCATCGCCGTATGGGCGCCTACGTTCAGGCCAACTTGTTCCGCGCGGCAACCATGCGCATAGATGAACTGGCAGATGCCGTCGGCGCCTCCGTGGCGACTGCAAACCGCTTTGCACGTACGCTGGGCTTCGACGGTTATCCGGCATTTCGCAGCGCGCTAGTGCGCGGTTTCGAAGCCACGCTTGCACCGGTTGAGCGTTTGCGTTCAGCGCAGGAATCGCCCGCGAGCGGTGACGCTTTGCTCGGCGCGTCGCTTGAGCAGGCAGAGGTTAATTTGCGTTTGACACGCAGCGACATCAACGGCGCCGCAGCGGATGCAGCAGTCGAAGCCATTCTTGCCGCGCGCCGCGTGTTCGTACTCGGCGCCGGCTCGAGCGCGTTTTTGGCGGGACTGATGGAGCACGGTCTGATGCCCTATCACAGCAACGTGCAATCGCTTGCGTTCGTTGGCGGACCGACGCACGCAGCGCGCCGTCTCTTCAGCGCAGGCGAGGGCGATCTCGTGATCGGCATTGCGTTTCCTCGTTATGTCGACGACACCATCCAGCTCGCACGCCGTGCCGCGAGCCTGGGTGCCCGCGTGCTCGCCCTGACCGACAGCGTCAACTCACCGCTCGGACAGTTCGCGGACCTGACGCTGTGCGTGCGCTCAGAACGACGGCTCGCGGCGAACTCCGACGCGGCGGTGCTGGCGGTGATTGAGGCACTCTGTGACGCCGTTGCGTATCGCACCAAACGCTCGGCGAAAGCGGCCGCGGACATGACCGAATTCGTGTTGCCGTGGCTGACCAAGACCTCGTCCGGCGAAAACAGCCCGTCAACGCCGGGTTCGTCGAATGGTTCCGCGATCAAGCCCCGGACATCCCGTACTCCGCGACCCAACAAAAAGCCGAAACGATGAATCCAACTGCAGTCATTGCTATCCACGGCGGCGCCGGCACGATCCTGCGCACGCAGATGGATCCAAACGCAGAGCAGCGCTATCACGCGAGCCTGAACGATGTCCTCGCAGCAGGCCAGAGCGTGCTGGCCGCCGGTGGCAGCGCGCTCGACGCCGTGAGCGAAGCAGTGCGTCTTCTTGAAGACAACCCGCTGTTCAATGCGGGACGCGGCGCGGTGTTCACTGCCGAGGGCACGCACGAACTCGACGCTGCAATCATGGATGGGAGCACGCTCGAAGCGGGCGCGATCTGCTGCGTCAAGCGCGTGCGCAATCCGATCCTGGTCGCGCGCCGCGTGCTGGAGGCAAGCGAACATGTGATGTTCACGGGCGCAGGTGCAGAAGCATTTGCCGTAGCACAGGGGTTTGAACCGGTCGACCCTTCGTACTTCCATACCGATGCGCGTCACAAGCAATGGTTGCTTGCACGGGGCCAGCAACGTGTGATGCTCGATCACGACGGCGGGACACTTTCAGCCCCATCGCCGGATGGCGGTGCAGAAGAACCCACGCCGCACGAACCCATCGATCCGAATCGCAAGTTCGGTACGGTGGGTGCGGTTGCGCTTGATCAGCATGGGCATCTTGCTGCCGCAACATCGACAGGCGGTGTCACCAACAAGCAGGCCGGGCGGGTGGGCGACGCCCCGTTGATTGGCGCAGGCTGCTATGCCGACGATGCAACCTGCGCCGTATCCACGACCGGCTCCGGCGAGATGTTCATGCGGATGGTCGTCGCTTACGACGTCGCGGCGCAAATGGCGTATCGCGGGGTATCGCTGGAAGAAGCCGCGGCCGATGTCGTGATGAAACGGCTGCCGCGTATTGATGGCCGCGGTGGTTTGATCGCCGTCGACGCGCTCGGCAACGTCACGTTGCCCTTCAATACCGAAGGCATGTACCGCGGTTTTGCGCGGGTAGGCGTTGCACCTGTCACGGCGATTTATCGCTGACGTTCGTTCATCAGTCTGGTCCTACGCCCGGCAATGCGCGAATCATCGCCCGAGCCGCGTTCATTCCTTGAGGAAAACATCGTGCCGATTTCACCGCACATTGCACGCTCGCGTCTCGACACCTTGCCGCCGCAATGCGTGCTCGCTGTCGACGATCTTTCGATCGCGTTCCGCCAGGGCGACAAGGCGTTCAACGCGGTGCGCAATCTGTCGCTGACGGTCGATCGCGGCGAGACACTGGCGATCGTCGGCGAATCGGGGTCGGGCAAGTCGGTGACATCGCTTGCGCTGATGCGCCTGATCGAGCATGGCGGCGGCCGCATTGCCAGCGGCTCCATTGCGTTCCGGCGGCGCGACGGCCAGGTGCTTGATCTTGCGCTCGCGTCATCCAGCACGATGCGTTCAATCCGCGGCGCCGACATCGCGATGATCTTCCAGGAGCCCATGACATCGCTGAATCCGGTGTTCACCGTGGGCGACCAGATCGGCGAAGCAATCTCGCTGCATCAGCATAAAAGCCGCGGTGCAGCCCGCGCGGAAACCTTGCGTCTGCTCGACCTCGTGCGTATTCCCGAAGCGCGCCGCGTGGCAGCCCGGTTCCCTCATCAGCTGTCGGGCGGTATGCGCCAGCGCGTGATGATTGCGATGGCGCTGTCATGCAAGCCCGCCTTGCTGATCGCCGATGAACCGACTACCGCGCTCGACGTCACGATCCAGGCGCAGATCCTGCAACTGATCCGCGGCTTGCAGGACGAGATGAACATGGGCGTGATCTTTATCACGCATGACATGGGCGTGGTCGCCGAGGTGGCCGACCGTGTGCTGGTGATGTATCACGGTGAGAAGGTGGAGGAGGGTGCGGCCGGACCGTTGTTCGCCGCACCTTCGCACCCCTATACAAAGGCGTTGCTGGCCGCTGTTCCGCGTCTTGGCGCCATGTCAGGCACCGACTCGCCGGCCAAGTTTCCGATTCTCACGGTGGAACAAGCCGGTGCCGACGAAACGCTGGTTCCCGCACCATCGGTCGCGCACGAAGCGCAGCCGGCTATTGCCGATTCCACGCCGCCGATCCTCCGCGTGCGTGATCTGGTGACGCGCTTCCCGGTCAGGACCGGTCTGTTCGGCCGCGTGACGGGCCGCGTGCATGCCGTTGAACGCGTGAGCTTCGACTTGCGTCCCGGCGAAACGCTTGCGCTAGTGGGTGAATCGGGCTGCGGTAAATCCACCACGGGCCGCTCGTTGCTGCGACTCGTTGAAAGCCAGAGCGGTTCGATCGAGTTCGACGGCAACGAGATCAGTTCGCTGACCGGACCCGCGTTGCAGGCATTGCGCCGCGACATCCAGTTTATTTTCCAGGACCCGTTTGCGTCCTTGAATCCGCGCCTGACGGTTGGCTTCTCGATCATGGAGCCGCTGCTCGTGCATGGCGTTTCGCAAGGTGCCGAGGCGCAGGCGCGGGTGGCATGGCTGCTCGACAAGGTAGGACTGCCGGCCGAAGCAGCACGACGTTACCCGCACGAATTTTCTGGCGGCCAACGCCAGCGCATAGCCATTGCCCGTGCGCTCGCATTGAATCCAAAAGTGGTGATTGCCGATGAATCCGTCTCGGCGCTCGACGTGTCCGTGCAGGCGCAGATCGTGAACCTGATGCTCGATCTGCAGCGTGAACTCGGCGTGGCTTACCTGTTCATTTCGCATGACATGGCGGTGGTCGAGCGCGTCAGCCATCGCGTCGCGGTGATGTATCTCGGGCAGATCGTTGAGATCGGGCCGCGCCGCTCGGTGTTCGAAGCGCCGCAGCATGCATACACGAGAAAACTCATGGGCGCGGTGCCGGTTGCCGACCCGGCCCGACGTCACGCGAAGCGCGTGCTGGCCGTCGATGAAATGCCAAGCCCGATTCGCGCGCTCGACGACGAGCCGGGGTTCGCCCCGCTTGTCATGGTCGGTCCTGATCACTTTGTTGCCGAGCATCGGATTGGCGGTGCGTACTGATCGCTTTTGATCGCTTAAAGCGCCCGACGTTTTTCACCACGACTTTTGCTTACTTGTTTTGTTACCAAGCTGCCTGGAGCCCACCCTTATGAACTCGCTTGTCCTGTCTCATCCGTTTCGTTTGCGTGCGCTGGTGGCCGGCGGCGCGGTCGTTTTCGCCATGCTCGCGAGCGGGGCGGCACATGCCGATCAAACCGCCGTGATGGCCGTGGCATCGACCTTTACGAGCCTTGATCCCTACGACGCCAACGACACGCTTTCGCAAGCCGCCGCGAAATCGTTCTATCAAGGCCTGTTCGGTTTCGACAAGGACATGAAGCTCGTCAACGTGCTGGCAACCAGCTATGAAGCGAGCCCCGATGCACGTGTCTACACATTCAAGCTGCGCCAGGGCGTCAAGTTCCAGGACGGCACCGACTTCAACGCGGCGGCGGTGAAGGCCAACTTCGACCGCGTGACCGATCCGGCGAACAAGCTCAAGCGCTACAACCTGTTCAACCGCATCGAGAAAACCGAGGCGGTCGATCCGTACACGGTCAAGATCACGCTGAAGACGCCGTTCTCGGCCTTCATCAACGTGCTCGCGCATCCGTCGGCGGTGATGATCTCGCCGGCTGCCATGACGAAGTGGGGCAAGGACATCGGCTTTCATCCGGTCGGCACGGGCCCGTTCGAATTCGTGAAGTGGGACCCGGCGGGCGACCTGACGGTGAAGAAGTTCGCCGGCTACTGGAAGACGGGGTATCCGAAGATCGACGCGATCGACTGGAAGCCGGTCGTCGACAACAACACGCGTTCTGCGCTGATGCGCACCGGCGAAGCCGACTTCGCCTTTCAGGTGCCCTATGAACAGGCTGCCATGCTCAAGACCGATCCGAAGGTCGACGTGTTCGCCGGACCGTCGATCATCGTGCGTTATATCAGCCTGAACATGACGAAGAAGCCGTTCGATAACCCGAAGGTCCGTGAAGCGCTGAACTACGCGGTGAACAAGGACGCGCTCACGAAGGTAGCGTTCTCCGGCTACGCCACGCCGGCCGACGGTGTCGTGCCCCAAGGCGTGGATTACGCGGCGAAAACCGGGCCCTGGCCTTACGATCCCGCCAAGGCGCGTGCGCTGCTGAAAGAGGCCGGTTACCCGGACGGTTTCGAGTCCACCCTCTGGTCAGCGTATAACAATTCGACCTCGCAAAAGGTCATTCAATTCGTGCAGCAGCAGCTCGCTCAGGTCGGCGTGAAGGTGCAAGTGGAAGCGCTCGAAGCCGGGCAGCGCGTGGCGAAGGTAGAGAGCGCACCGGATCCGGCAACCGCACCCGTGAGGATGTATTACGCTGGCTGGTCATCGTCGACGGGTGAAGCCGACTGGGCGATCTCGCCGTTGCTGGCATCGGTTTCAATGCCGCCGAAGCTCACGAATACCGCTTACTACAAGAACGATACCGTCGACGCCGATCTGTCGAAGGCGCTCGAGACCCCCGACCGCGCGCAGAAGACGGCACTGTACATGGATGCGCAAAAGCGCATCTGGGCCGACGCGCCGTGGATCTTCCTGGTCCAGGAAAAAGTGCTCTACGCGCGCAGCAAACGTCTGTCGGGTGCTTACGTGGCGCCGGACGGTTCGTTCAACTTCGACGAGATTGCGATCAAGTAAGGTCGTTCGCTTGGGTCCGGCTCGTCAGGCCGGATTCCTCCGTATTCTCTTTTGCTGTTGTGCACTGTGGCCGGAACATCTGGCCACAGTGGCTGCATCACAGCCGGGTCGCCTTCATGCTGAACTTTCTCGTCAAACGTCTCATGGGCTTGCTACCGACGCTTTTCATCGTAGCGGTGCTGGTGTTTCTGTTCGTGCACCTGTTGCCAGGAGACCCGGCGCGTCTGGCAGCCGGTCCCGAAGCCGACGAAGCCACCGTTGCCCTTGTACGCAGCGATCTTGGTCTCGACAAGCCGATGCCGCAGCAATTTGTGCACTTTTTCTGGCGCATCGCGCATGGCGATTTCGGTATCTCGACGCGCAGCAAGCGGCCTGTCAGCGAGGAGATCGGCGAGCGTTTCATGCCGACCTTGCTGCTGACGTTGGTGAGCATGGTGTGGGCGGTAGTCTTCGGGATGACGGTGGGGATAACGTCGGCGGTGTGGCGTAATCGATGGCCGGATCGCCTCGGCATGACCTTGGCGGTATCGGGAATCTCATTCCCCGCGTTCGCGCTCGGCATGCTGCTGATGGAAGTCTTCTCGGTAAAGCTGGGTTGGCTACCGGTTGTCGGTGACGGTTCATGGAAGAGCTACGTGCTGCCTTCGCTCACGCTCGGCGCAGCGGTTGCCGCGGTCATGGCGCGCTTCACGCGTGCATCATTTGTCGAAGTAATGCATGAGGACTTTGTGCGCACCGCACGCGCCAAAGGCGTGCCTGAGTGGCTTGTGATTGTGAAGCACAGCCTGCGCAACGCGATGATTCCCGTCGTCACCATGATGGGGTTGCAGTTCGGCTTCCTGCTAGGCGGCTCGATCGTAGTTGAAGTCGTATTCAACTGGCCGGGCCTCGGGCGCCTGCTGGTCGATGCCGTTTCCATGCGCGACTATCCGGTGATCCAGGCTGAAGTGCTGCTGTTTTCGCTTGAGTTCATTGTCATCAATCTGGTTGTCGACGTGCTGTATGCCGTCATCAATCCGACCATCCGTTTCAAGTGAGGTCCGCATGAACACGACAGGCAGTGAGACGAATATCGTCGTGCCGGGAAAACAGGCAGACAGCACGATCCGCACGCCCTGGGGCGAGTTCTGGCGCAAGTTCCGCAAGCAACATGTGGCGCTCGCTGCGGGCGGGCTGGTGCTGCTGCTCGTGGTGGTGGCGATCGTCGCGCCGCACATTGTTCCGTACGATCCGGAAAACTATTTCGACTACGATGCGCTGAACGCGGGGCCATCTGTGGCGCACTGGTTTGGCGTCGATTCATTGGGCCGGGATATCTTCAGCCGGATTCTGTCGGGTACTCGTATTTCGCTTGCAGCAGGTTTCCTGTCGGTTGCAATCGGTGCGGCGATCGGTACTTTCTTCGGTCTCCTTGCCGGTTACTACGAAGGCTGGTGGGATCGCATCACCATGCGCGTGGCGGACGTCCTGTTTGCTTTCCCCGGCATCCTGCTCGCGATAGGCGTGGTGGCCATCCTCGGCAACGGTATGGTCAACGTGATCTGCGCGGTGTCCATCTTCAGCATTCCAGCGTTTGCACGACTCGTGCGCGGCAATACGCTGATGCTCAAGCAACTGACGTATATCGAGGCGGCTCGAAGCATAGGCGCGTCGGACTGGACCATCATCATGCGGCATATCTTGCCGGGGACCATATCGTCGGTGGTCGTGTATTTTACGATGCGTATTGGTACCTCGATCATCACCGCGGCCAGCCTGTCGTTCCTCGGTCTCGGCGCGCAACCGCCTACGCCGGAGTGGGGCGCGATGCTCAACGAAGCACGGGCGGACATGGTGACGGCGCCGCATATCGCGTTGTTTCCCAGCCTCGCTATTTTCGTCACCGTGCTTGCATTCAACCTGCTCGGCGATGGCTTGCGCGACGCGCTCGATCCGAAGCTCGACCGGCCATGAGCGATACACAGTTGCCCGTTAGTCTCTCCATTGGAATGTTGCCGTCCGGACCGCTTGGGACTATCGCCGATGTGGCAGGCCTGACAGTCGGACATTGCACGCTTGATGACGGGCCGGTTCAAACCGGCGTGACGGTCATTCATCCGCATGGGGGCGATCCTTATCGAAGCAAGGTGCCGGCTGCGGTGAGCGTGATCAATGGTTTCGGCAAGAGCATGGGTCTCATGCAAGTTGAAGAACTGGGTATGCTGGAAACGCCAATCGCGTTGACGAATACGTTTGGTGTCGGGGCAGTTGCCGAGGCGCAGATTCGTGCAGCGATCCGTGCAAACCCGCAAGTCGGGCGCGAATGGCCGACAGTGAATCCACTCGTGTTCGAATGCAACGACGGTTACCTGAACGATATTCAGGCGCTGGCGGTCACTGGCGAACACTATCAGCGAGCAAGTAATGCGGCGAGTGCCGACGTAGCCAGCGGCTCGGTGGGCGCGGGGCGGGGCATGTCGTGCTTCGATTTGAAGGGCGGCATAGGCACCTCGTCGCGCGTGGTATCTATCGCAGGAAGGACGGTCACCGTGGGCGCTTTGGTGCTCGCTAACTTCGGCCGGCTGCCTATGCTTACACTTAATGGCAAACCCATTGGCCGGATACTGGCGGAACGCAGCGCCCGTGCAACCGCTGTAAAGCCGGAGCAAGGCTCGATCATCATGATCATCGCTGTGGACGTAGCGCTCGATGCACGGCAACTGAAACGCTTGTCCATGCGCGCGGCTGCGGGTCTGGCGCGCACCGGTTCCGTCTACGGACACGGCAGCGGAGATATCTCCTTGGCATTCTCTACGGCCTACACAATCCCCCACAACGCCGACCTCATTACTCTGCCGCCCATCCTCGCCGATACCCGCCTCGACCCGCTCTTCCAGGCCTGCGCGGATAGCGTCGAACAGGCTATTGTCGATGCGCTATGGAGCGCTACCTCACTGTTCGGTCGCGATGGCCATCGACGTCTTTCATTACTTGACGCAGCGCCGGATATCGCGCAACTGCTAACCTGACCTGACTTTAATTTCCCCGATGAACGTCCTGATTTCAGTCGATATAGAAGGCATTGCCGGTGTGTTCCATCCCGAGCAAACGCGTGCGGGCAACAGCGAATATGAACGCGCTCGCCGCTGGATGACGATTGAAGCAAACGCTGCGATACAAGGGGCATTTGCAGGCGGCGCAGCCCAGGTCTGGGTCAACGATTCGCATGGCGGGTTCCGCAACTTGCTGCCTGATCTGCTCGATGTCCGCGCGCAAGTCGTGCTCGGCAAACCGCGGACACTTGGCATGATGGCGGGGCTGGAATACGGCGCCGCGCTTGTGTTCATGATCGGCTACCACGCGATGTCTCAAAGCCGCGGCATTCTCGCGCACACCATCAACAGCTTCGCGTTTTCACGGGTGTTGTTGAACGGTGTGGAAACCGGCGAAGCAGGGTTGTATGGCGCACTGGCTGCGGAATACGGCGTGCAGGTCGCGCTGCTTTCAGGCGACGATGTTTTTGCCGAGGAAACGCGAGCGCAATTTCCCGACGCGAGCTTCGTCGTTACCAAGACCGCGACCGGTCACGCGAGCGGCGTGACACAGACGCCGGAAAGCGCTTGCGTGGCGATCGAGCGTGCGGCGCGCGCGGTTGTTGCACGTCACGTGGCGGCGGGCACGATGCGGGATTCCGCACGCGCGTTATCCGCATCAGTTGAATGCGAACTGCGTGTGCAGACCACTGCGCTTGCCGATCTGTTTTGTCAGTGGCCGTCGTTGACGCGCGTGGATGGCGTGACGCTGCGCTTTAACGCAGCGTCCGTCGAACATGTGGTGCGGATGTTGAACTGCTTGTCGGCGATGTCGTTCATGTTGCGGTAGGCTGGCGGGTGCTGCGCGTTGTGCATAACGCCGATAAAAGCTCGCCACGCTGATGCTCACACTCAAGTCTAGTCAGAAGAATCGAGCCAAAACGATCCTTCCATCACGCTGACACATTTGCCGCCAATGCGGACCCTCGTCTTGCCGTTGTCAGTATCCACGCTGGCGATCAAGACGCTCGGCCGCCCCATGTCTACGCCTTGACCCACGCGCAGCACTAACTCCGACACCCCCCGAACCTGGGCCACGAGTGCCGCCATCGCGCAGGTTGCGCTGCCCGTCGCCGGGTCTTCTGTCATGCGAGGCGTGAACATGCGGGCTTGCAGATCGCATTCAGCGTCAGCCACGTCTGAGGCTGCATCGCGCGTATAGGCGTAGATAGACGTGGCGCCGTCAATGGGCAGCAAGCCTTTGTAAGCGACGAGGTCAGGCGTACAACGGCGGAGTGCATCTCGGGAAGCAAGCTCAACAATGACGAACGGGAGACCGACCGAGGCGACCTGTGGCGGGTGGGCGTCGACCAGGATATCGGCAGGATCGAGGGAAAGACACTCCGCTACGCGGTCTAGCGGCACGTGCGACAGCCGGGCTAGCGGATCTGGCGCAATGAGTTCCGCTCCCACCAGCTTGCCGTTTTCTTTCAGTTGAGTGACCCGAACCAGGCCCGCAGCCTCCTCAAACACGAGTTGATCTCGCAGGGGCGCCGGACCCGATGCCGCTCTCGCCGCCAGTACGAACGCGGTACCAATGTTCGGATGTCCGGCGAAAGGAATTTCGCGATTCGGCGTAAAGGTCCTCACCCAGGCCGTGTTGGCAAGGTTCCGAGGTGGCAACACGAATGTCGTTTCGCTATACCCAAATTCTGCTGCGATCGCCTGCATCTGTTTTGCTGACAAACCTTCAGCATCCAATACGACAGCGACCGGATTGCCTTTGAATTTTTCATCCGTGAATACATCTGCCGTGACATAGCGACGGTTCATGAGTGACTCCGAGGTTTGATCGTACCGACCAATGACGAGCAACTATTATTGCTTCACCGGCCGTCAACGCGCCCTATACAGATAAGCGATGATGGACCGGCCAGTGCAGCTGTTTCAATGTCCTCACGGGCGGTTGGCTTGCATACCGTTCTTCAACTGCTCCAGCCGATCGATGACTTCTTTGGGCAAACGTCTTGCCCGCGCAATATCCATAGCATCGCGGCCTGCGGAATCCGCTATGGACGGATCCGCACCCGCCTTGATCAGGAGATCCAGTGTCTTGAGCCGCTTAAGGCGGGCGGCATAGAAAATGGGCGTCTCACCGTGGGCCCTTAGATCGAGCTCCGGTTTCGATTTCAGCAGGGTGCGGCATAGAAGATCGTCGTCGCGCCACACTGCAGCCCAAAGCGAATAGCTTGCGTTTGCGCCACGCTGCAAAAGAAACCTGACCAGCGGCAGGTTTTCGCCACGGGCGACCGCGTACCAAAGCGGCGTTGCCCGGAAATCGCCTTCGTCCTCCTCCATGGGCACGTTCCGTTCAAGCTCCGCACCGGCTTCCAGAAGCGCTGTAACGGTCCTGATCCCGTTCGGCTCGGCGAGTTGGGCACTGGAGCCAGGTTTGACTGCGCAAGCCCGATGCAGAGCCGTACGGCCCTGGGGATCGCTTACTTTGACAAGCTCGGGCGCCGAGGCCAGGTTCGCCGCGACCGAGGCGGCATCCCACAGGGTGGCCGCAACGAAAAGTGATGTTCTGGATGGCTTGGTCATCTCCAGATCCTCTATTCACTCACTCCGCAGCAATCCTCGCTTACGCAACATGGGCTCGGCGCGTGGATCGCGGCCACGAAAAGCCCGGAATGCCGCCCCCTGTTCGCGGCTGTCGCCTGCGCTGTACACGTATCGATACAGCTTGTCCGCTAGCGCGGAATCGAACGCGTTGCCGACTTCTTCGAAAGCATCGAATGCATCAGCTTCCAAGACCTCCGCCCACATGTAGACGTAATACCCGGCGGCGTAATATCCACCGCTGAAAATATGGCCAAAGTGGGGCAACCGGTGACGCATGCCCACCTCGCGCGGCACGCCGAGACGTTCCCGCTCAGCTATCTCGAACTGGGCAATATCGATACCGGCAGGATCGCTCTGCAAATGCAACGCCATATCGATCAAAGCTGACGATGTGTAGGCAACCGTCTGAAACCCCTGGTTGAAAGTCTGGGATGCCCTGATACGCTCGATCAGCGCAACCGGAATAGGCTCGCCAGTGGTCACATGACGCGCGTGCTTGGCGAGCACTTCCGGCACGGTGGCCCAGTTTTCCATCAACTGAGAAGGAAGTTCCACATAGTCTTGCGGCACACTTGTACCCGACAGACGGCCGTAGTTCACGTCAGACAGCAAGCCATGCAGGCCGTGGCCGAACTCATGAAACAGCGTGCGTACGTCGTCGAAACTCAGTAACGTCGGGCCATCGTCGGAGCGGGCGAAGTTGTTGTTGTTCACCACGATCGGCGTCACCTTGCCGCCATGACGCCTTTGCTTGCGATAAACATGCATCCACGCACCGCCCTGTTTGTTGGGCCGGGCATAGTTGTCCCCAAGGAAGAGACCCACTAGCTCAGCGCCGCGGCGCACCTCCCACAGGCGCACGTCCGGGTGATACAGCGACACGCCAGTTTGCTCAACGAACTGCAAGCCGAACAGGCGTTCCGCGCAATCGAACATGGCGGCGAGCATCGCGTCCAGGCTGAAGTGCGGTTTCACTTGCGCGTCGTCGAGTGCATAGCGGGTCACCCGTACCTTCTCGGCGAGGTAATACCAGTCCCACGGTTCAATGTCGGTAGGTTCACCCAGCGCGGCAGCCTGCGTGGCCAGTGCCTGCCGCTCCTGTTCAACGCTTGCCTTTGCGGGCTCCCATACCTGGCTCAGCAGTGCGTGGACCGCAGACGCGTTGCCCGCCATGCGATCGGCAAGCGCGTAATCGGCAAAGTTGTCGTAGCCGAGTAAACGGGCTTGTTCTTGCCGCAGCATCAGTATCTCGCGAGCGATCGGGCGGTTATCGCGTGCCGGATTTTCTCCGCGACTGGTCCAGGCACGCCATGCCGTCTCGCGCAAATCACGGCGTGTGGACCATGTAAGAAAGGGCTGCACCAGCGAACGCGACAGCGTGATCACGTAGCCCTCTACACCGCGTTCTTTCGCAGCGCTGCGTGCCGACTGGCGCAGAAAATCGGGTAGCCCAGCGAGGTCCGCGTCGGACGTCAGCGGCAACTGGTAGCTGGATTCGTCCGCAAGTATGTTTTGCGCGAACTGCGTCTGCAGATCGGCGAGCCGCGTGGCAATGGCCGCGAAACGTTCACGGTCGCGCCCTTGCAGCGTGGCGCCGGTACGGACAAAATCGGTGTGCGTGCGCTGCAGCAAACGCTGCTGTTCTTCGTTAAGATCCAGCACGGCAACTTGCTGGTGGACAGCATTGAGCCTCGCGAAGAAACCGGCGTGCATAGCGACCTTACTGTCGTGCGCGGCTAGCCTTGGCGCCATCTCGCGCTCTACGGCCTGCAACTCGGCCGACGACTCAGAGGCGCACAGGTTTTCGAAAGTCAGCCGCACACGATCAAGCGTGGCGCCGGTGGCATCGGACGCGGCCACGGTGTTCTCGAATGTAGGCGCGGCCTGATTTTCAGCAAGTGCATCAATTTCCGCCAGATGCTGCTCGAAGAGCACTGCGAACGCGGGTGCAAAATGTTCGGACCGGATCTGCTGGAAGGGCGGCAATTGGTAGGGCGTTTGCCAGTCCTGTAGCAACGGGTTGCCGGTGTCGGTCATGTCGATCCGCCTGTGGGGTATTGATGGTCACGAAGTGATCATGATATGACATCGCGGTAAAGGTGTTCGGGCCGGCTCTGATCTGAGCTTTTGGAGGTATGGGCAGCGCGCCCGGCTCAAAAGTTGGATCATGAATCCTGCGGCGAATCTCTTCGTATAGGATGCCGCATCGGCTGCTTCTGCTGCTTCTGCCACGCCCCGACCTGTGATCGGGCAGGCGTGGTCGGGAAAGAAGCCGCGACTGCTACTCTGGATAAGTGACAATGCAAACCATTATTGTGTCGAACTGGCAAGAGTTCATGAGTCTCACCATAGAACTCGACGGCTGGGCGTTTCGCGGTCAGCAGGACGCGCGGTGGCCGTTGCAAAGTTCGTTATCGCGTTACCTGTCCGCGTTCGTGCCGGACCGTTCCGCGTGGCGAAGTCAGGAGCAGCGCGCCATTCGCATCTTCAGGCGAAAAGCGCATAACTATCTTTCCGATGTCCGCGCACTTTCCGATGACCTGCGCTGCCTCGGGCTGATGCAGCACCACGGCGCGCCGACCCGACTACTCGATTTCACCAAGTCGCCTTTTGTTGCCGCGTTCTTTGCGCTTGAGCGCGCTGTGACTGACGCCGCCGTTTTCGCCGTCAATACCCCGGCGCTATGGACGGATCGCGCAGTCCCTGTTTCGGCGCCGCACCTTGTGCGAGAGATGATTGACCCACGCTTGCCCGGAAATTTCGAAAGGTTTTATCTGAGCGACGAAAACCCGGTGATGTGGTTTGGGGAACCCGCCGAAATGGATCAGCGGCTGATCGCGCAAGCCGGCACGTTCGTCTTGCCCGGCTTGCTGCATCAACCGCTCGACATGATCCTCGATCAATACACCTGCAGCGACGAACTGCTGCGCAAGATCGTGTTGCCGTCGAATTTGCGGGATGAAGCCATGCGTTCGTTGTACAGGATGAACATCACGAATGCATCGCTTTTCCCGGACCTCGAAGGACTGGCGCGTTCAATTGCGCTGGAACTGGAGATCGTATGGCCGGCGCAGGTGGGCAGAGCGAGCGAATGATTCTGACTTAACTGGAATCATAGGGAGCGGGGCGCTTCTTTATCGTATCTCCAGCCAGTTCCCATAACGCTTGATCATCTTCTCATCGAAGTTGAAGCCGAGTCCGGGCGTCTGGTGCAATAGCACGTGGCCATTGCGGTGCTCCAGTTGCCGGTCGATAAGACGCCTGAAATTGAGTACCTGATCGTCCCGGAAAAATTCCACATACCGCGCGTTCGGCGTGGCGGCAACCAGCGGCGCGTGAACGTCGTGGAACCAGTGTGGGCACATTGTCACGCCGTAACTCGAGGCGGTGGCGGCTATGCGCCGCCACTCGGTGATGCCGCCGCAGACAAGCGCGTCGGTTTGAAGGATAGCGGCCGCGCCTTGATCCAGGACCTCTTTGTGGTACCAGCGTCCGTAGCCGATCTCTCCGGTGGCAATAGGCACCCGCGTCAGCTTCGCCAGTCGCGCATGATTGGTGACATCGTCAGGCGAGAACGGCTCTTCTATGAAATAGGGATCGTATGGTTCCATCAACCGGACGTAGCGCATGGCTTCGGTTGCGTCACTCCAGCCGTTGTTGATATCGAGCATCAACTCAATGTCCGGACCAATGGCCTCCCGCGCGGCGCGCACGCGTGCTTCCTCCTCGCGCGGTGACAAGCGGCCGGATTTCATCTTTACTGCCTTGAATCCCATGTCTACGTAGCCGGCCATTTCCTCCCCGAGCATCTGCGGCGTTTTCCCGTCGAGGTAATAGCCGCCGCTCGCGTAAGCCGGCACCTGATCGAGTTGGCTCGCCCCAAGGTATTTGTGCAGAGGGATCCCGTGCGTGCGCGCGTTGAGATCCCATAGCGCGGTGTCCAGGATACTGATCGCACGCATGACGGTACCCGCGCGTCCCTGCAGCAACGATTCCTGATACATCGATTGCCACAGTCCTTCTGTAGCATAGGAATCCTTACCTATCAAAACTGGCGCAAGCAATTGCTCAACCGCCGCCGTCAATAATGCACCGCCTGCGCTTCCAACGTAACAAAAGCCGATTCCCTCGACGCCGTCGCTTGAGCGCACTTTGACCAGACCATAGTGGCGCTCAGATACGGTGCGAGTCGCGAATGAAGTGACACGGTCGAGTGGGACCGCTGCTGCGCATACGGATATGGATTCGATCGTAGGCAAGATTCTGTCTCCTGTTTTCAATTAACCAGACCGGCAATGACCGGTTCAGTCTTATTCTCATTGACGCCATTCAACAGAGCCAGTAATTTGCGGTTTATTCAAACGATAAAATTTCTATCGATGGACTCCCGTTATTTGCAAAGCTTCGTTTATGTCGCCGAACTCGGTTCAATCGCTGAAGCGGCGCGTCGCCTCGACCTGACGCCGGCGGCGGTTGGCCAGCGTGTCAAGCTGCTCGAAGAGGAACTGGGCATGCGGTTAATCCAGCGCTCGGGCCGGACGGTTTCGGCAACGCCTGCAGGCGCACGCATTCTCGAGCGCGGCCGCAAGGTGCTGAGGGACATCCGCGATCTCCGGGCAGATGTGGTGGATGACACCAGCCTCTCCGGTGAGCTTCGGCTTGGCGCCACGCCCACGCTGATGACCGCGCTGATCCCGCGACTCGTTTCAACGCTGCTTGGTGAGCACCCGCAGGTCGACATTTACCTGGAGCCGGGTAATTCAGTCGCGTTGTACAGCAAAGTGCTCGATGGCGAACTGGACGCCGCGCTGATCATCCGGCCGCTATTCGACCTGCCCAAGAGCTGCGGCTGGCACACGATGCGGGAAGAGCCCCTCGTGCTGCTCACTCCCGAGTCCATGCAAGTCTCCGACGTACGCGTCACGCTCGAAACCGAGCCGTTTCTCCGCTATGACCGCACGACCGTTGGTGGCCGGATTGCCGACGATTACTTGAGGCAACAGGGCATCAAGACACATCAGCGATGCGAACTTGACGGCCTCGACGCACTCGCGGCGCTGGTCAGCCGAGGACTTGGTGTATCACTGGTCCCGCATTGGCTGAGCGCACCCGGATACAACGTACCGCTAGCCCGTTGGCCGCTGCCCGGTTCGCGCGCAAAGCGGGTGGTCGGCATGGTGTGGGCGCGCACATCGGCGCGGATTCGCCTGGTCGAAAGTTTCCTTCAACTCGCTCAGGGCTGGGATGGCAAACCGTAAAGAATTTCTATCGACTCAAGCAAGGAAAGCCGGGTAGTTCCGCGGGGAGAGCGGCGCAATACTAGTGCCGCGTTACGACGACTACGCCCTTGATCGAAAGGGCTTAAAGGAGACTCCCCCGTTATGACAATCATTAAGGATCGACTGGCCGGCACGCTTGCGCCAGTGTTGACACCGTTCAAGTCCGGCGGGTCCCCGTGTACCCGCCGATTCATCGAACACTGTGAGCGCCTGCTTGAGCAGGACGTCGGTATTGTCCTGTTCGGCACTAATTCCGAAGCGGCTTCCATGACTGTGCGCGAGAAGCGAATGCTGCTTGATGCTCTGCGGGAAGCAGCGGGGTTACCTCGCAGAATGATGGTAGGCGTGGGCTCCTGCGCGCTTGCGGAGACGGTGGAATTGACGCGAGCGGCGCTGGACAGTGGCTGCTACAACGTGTTGATGTTGCCGCCGTTTTTCTACAAAGGAGTCAGCGACGAAGGATTGTTCCGCTCGGTCGCGCAAGTCATCGAGTCAGTTGGCGACACACGCCTGCGGATCTATCTCTATCACATTCCCGCTGTGAGCCAGGTACCGTTCAGCGTGTCGCTGATAGGCCGCCTGCTAAACGCTTATCCGAACGCCATTGCGGGAATCAAGGACAGTTCCGGCGACCCCGTCCACACGCTTGACCTGATCAGCGAGTTTCGCGGCCATGGTTTCGATGTCTTTGCCGGCAACGAAACTCATCTAGTTGACGTCATGCTAGCGGGCGCTGCCGGCGTGATCTCCGCGACCGCTAATGTCAACGGAGCGGCCATCGCGCGTCTTTGCAAAGAATGGAATGCCCCTGGTGCGCTCGCGGAACAGGCTGGCGTCAATCACGTGCGCTCAGCGTTTTCAAAATTTCCGATCATCGCCGCCATGAAGACCGTGATCGCCGCACGCCTGGGCGACGCAATCTGGGCGCAGGTGCGGGCTCCGCTGATTGAATTGGATTCCGGCCAGAAAGATGCTCTGCTATCCGAATTAATAACCACAGGTTACGAAAGTCATCACGAGCAGCTTTCGTGAACCCAATAACGAGTAAAGGTCGCCTGTGTTCAGCCCAGGCCGATATCCTTTGCCGAATTTAAGCAGGAGACATGCAATGTTGAGTGAAAGTCCTAGCGTAGCCGGCGCGTTTGCCGGCGATAGCGTGGAAGCAACCTACAAACGCGTGGCGTGGCGAATCGTTCCCTTGCTGTTTGTCTGCTACATCGTGGCGTACATGGATCGGGTGAACGTTGGCTTCGCCAAGCTGCAGATGCTTGCCGATCTTGGCTTTAGCGACACCATCTATGGTCTAGGCGCCGGGTTCTTCTTCCTCGGCTATTTCTTGTTCGAAGTGCCCAGCAACCTGCTGCTGCATCGGTTCGGGGCACGCAGATGGATTGCCCGCATCATGATCACCTGGGCGGTGCTCTCCATGGCGACAGCATGCGTCACTACACCCGCAGCTTTTTACGTGATCCGCTTTCTGCTCGGCATTGCGGAGGCCGGTTTCTTTCCCGGCGTGATTCTCTACTTGACCTACTGGTTTCCATCGCATCGCCGAGGCCGGATGACGGCTTGGTTCATGGCGGGGAATCCGATCTCGGGCATCATCGGCGGCCCACTCTCGGGGCTGGTCATGAAGTTACTCGCCGGCTCGTTCGGACTGTCGGGGTGGCAGTGGCTGTTTATTATCGAAGCGCTTCCGGCGATCGTAATGGGTATCGTCGTCTATCACTATCTGGACGATAAGATCGCAGACGCGCGCTGGCTTCGCCCGGATCAAAAAGCCTTGATCAGCGCAGAGATAGAACGAGAAAGCAGGGCGCACACCCACGGGTCGATACGCAGCGTGCTTGTGTCGGCAAGGGTTTGGCTGTTGTGCTTTATCCTGTTTGGAATTGTCATGGGATCCTATGCAATTGGTTTCTGGCAACCCACATTGATTCGACTGGCGGGCATTGAAGATCCGCTGACAATCGGGATGCTGTCCATGATTCCCTATGCTGCAGCGTTGCTCTCCATGCTGCTGACAGCACGTCACGCGGATCGTACCCGCGAGCGCCGCTGGCATCTCGCCGTTCCAGCGCTCGTTGCCTCTGTTGGCTTCAGCGCGTGTGCGCTAAGCGGTTCGCATCTTTATCCCGCCATGATTGGCATGACGCTCGCGGCCATCGGCGTCATCACCGCGTTGCCCATGTTCTGGGCCTTGCCGACCGGCTTTTTAGGTGGCGCCGGCGCGGCAGCAGGCATCGCCTTGATCAATTGCACTGGCAACCTGGCCGGGTTCGTCAGCCCGTCAGTCATTGGATGGCTTAAGAATCAGACCCACTCGCTTAGTTCAGGATTGTTCCTGGTCGCCGCGATGATCGCGGTCGCCGGCATCTCCGTTGTCATGCTTATCCCGGCGAAGCTGGTTAACCGATAGCGTCTAATCAACCGTCGCGCACGGAGGCTTGAGCGGTGCCTCCGTCTAGTCGTTTCCTGATGATTTTTATCCGAGTCAAGCGTTCTACAAAGGCACGGAGACACGAATAATGCAAGCGACTTTCTTTGCGGGTGAGTCGGCAATGGGCCGCGGTGCAGAAAGCGCTGTTAAACCCGCAATGCGGCCCGCAATATTTCCGGCGACAGCGGCAAATCCCTGAAGCGCTTGCCAGTCGCGTTAGCAATGGCGTTCGCCAACGCCGCCGACGTCGGTCCTTGTGACGCTTCACCGACACCCAAGAACGGCATGCCCGGCCGATCGATCAGATCGACATCGAGCACTTTCGGCGCCGACGAAAACCGCAAGATCGGGTACTGGCTCCAGTCGAAACTCGTTATGTTGTGCGCATCGAAGGTTGTTGCTTCGAACAGCGTCCAACTGGCCGATTGCACGATGCCGCCTTCGACCTGATTGCGCACGCCGTCCGGATTCACGATCTGTCCGCAATCGATCGCGCACGCCACGCGCTCGATCGTCACATAGCCTGTTTCGCGTTCGACCGCGACTTCGACGGCCAGCGCGCAGTACGCCATCAGGTTCTTGTACATCGCGAACGCAAAGCCTACGCCGCGCGAAGAAGCGCCGTCATGCACGCGATGCGGCCAGCCGAAACGCTGTGATGCGCGTTCGATCACGTCACGCGCGCGCGGATCGTCGAGATGCTTCAAGCGGAACGCAACGGGATCGGCCTGCGCGGCGAGCGCGAGTTCGTCGATGAAACTCTCGATCGAAAAGATGTTGTGATACGCGCCGAGCGAACGCATCGCCGACACGCGGATCGGCATGTCCGGAAGAAAATGATGCTGCACGTAGAGATTCGGCAGGCGATACAGCGGAATGCTGTTGCGGTCACCACCGCCTTCGGGCATTGGAATTGGCTTCGGCGGCGCAGGCGTGAAGGGCGTCGATAAAAACCACGTTGGCATAAAGCGCCCGGCATTTTCGATGCGATTGTTGTGCGTGTTGCTCCACACCTCGAACCTCCAGTCGACGATCTGGCCGCTCGCATCCAATGATGCCGTCACATCGCTCGACATCGCCGGTCCGAACGGCTCCCATGTGTGCTCCTGCTCGCGCATCCATTGCACTCGCACGGGCTTTCCAGGCACGGCGCGCGCGATCAACGCAGCGTCGGCGGCGACGTCGTCGGCACCGTTGTGTCCGTAGCAACCGGAGCCTTCGACGTGGATGCAATGCACGCGCTCAAGCGGCATCGACAACATTTCGGCGAGCCCTTTGCGCATCGGAAACACGCCTTGCGTGTGGGTCCAGACCGTCATCGTGCCGTCATTGAGCCACGCGACGGCGCACGACGGGCCAATCGATCCGTGTGTCAGATACGGCTTCGTGTAATGCGCTTGCAGGGTCTGGGTGGCGGGCGCGGTGGCGGCCGTTTTGTTCGCGACGGAAATTTCCTGCGCGGGCAGTTTTTCGAGCGCCTCGTGGATGGTCGACTGCGCGGGCAACGGAGGACCGCTGTGCCAAATCGCGGCGCCGGACAGCGCCCGCATTGCGACGATCGCGCGCCATTCGTCGTCAGCGACAACCGCAAGATAGCTGCCGTCCTGCACGACGGCGATCACGCCGGGCATGGCGCGTATCGGGTCGATATCGACTGATTGCAGCGTTGCACCGTAAGACGGCGGCCGGACGACGCGCGCATGCACCATGCCGGGCAACTTCAAGTCTTGCACGTAACACGGCGCGCCGGTCACCTTGCCTGGGATATCGACACGATGAAACGACTGGCCGATCACCTTGAACATCTTTGGATCTTTGGTCGGTGCATCGGGCACGGCGTTGCGATGCAAGTTGACGCCGCTGACCGCTTCGCCGAAGGTCAGTCGACGGCCATCGTTCGCAACAATTTCGCCATCCTGAGTAGTCAGCGACGCGACATCGACGTTCATTCGCGTGGCCGCGGCATCAAGCAACAGCGCGCGCACCTGCGCGGTCGCGTTGGCGATTGCGGTGCCGCTGTCGGCGGTCGAATGACTGCCGGCGGTGTAGCCTTCGTCGGGTGTCGCGTTCGTATCGGCGGTGACGAGGACAATGTGCTCGGGCGGCACGCCGAGTTGTTCGGCGGCGATCTGCATGAACGCCGTGCGAATGCCGGTGCCGAGTTCCGCCTTGCCGGTGAACACCGTGATGCGGCCCGTTTCGTCGATCTTCACCCACGCGTCGAGCATCGGCGATGTCTTGAGGCTGCCCGGGAGTTGCGGCGCGGATGCGGTGAACGTACCGGCTTCGGTCGTCGTGGTCTGCGCGAGCGCGCGTACGGAGGGCAACAGTGTGAAGCCGACCATCACGCTGCCAGCTGCAAGAAAGCGGCGGCGATTGAGGTTGTCAGGCGGAATGCGCGGATCGTTCATGCGGGTTGCCCCGCCTGACGAATCGCTGCAAGTATGCGCATGTGCGTGCCGCAGCGGCACAGGTTCGGCTCCATGTGCTCGCGAATCTGCTCGTCGGTGGGCGAGGGTACGCGATCGAGCAGCGCCTGCGCGCGCATCACCATGCCCGCGATGCAGTAGCCGCACTGCGCCGCCTGTTTATCGATGAATGCCTGTTGCAGTTTGCCGGGCTTCTCCGTGCTGCCGAGTCCTTCGATGGTACGCACAGGACGGGTGCCGATTGCCGCGACCGGCATCAGGCACGAGAACACGGGCTTGTCACCGACGATCACCGTACACGCACCGCATTGGCCCAGACCGCAGCCATATTTCGCGCCGTGCAAGCCGAGTTGATTACGCAGAGCGTAGAGGAGCGGCGTCGACGGATCGATATCGAGTTGATGCGGCGTGCCGTTCACAATGAGCGTCATCATGGTTCGTGAGACTCCTTGCGCAGGCGTTCGATGTTGGCTTCGTCGAGCGTCCATGCGGGTTGGCTGCTGAAATTCGAGCGCAGGTACGCGGCCAGATCGACGATCTGCGCGTTGGTGAACGTGTCGGCGAAGCCGGGCATGAAGGCGGCGCGCGTGCTGCGATCGGTGGGAATGCCGTCGAGAATCATCCGCAGCGCGTTACGTGGATCGTGCGCATTGACGGCGGTGCTGAGTGCCAGCGATGGACGGCTGCCCAGCGTCGTCATCGGCGCGTTCGTTGCATGGCAGGAGGCGCATGCCGCTGAGAAAAGCATTGCGCCGTTGTAGACGCTATTCATGTTTGCCTGAGCGGTTTGCTGCATTGCCTTGGGCGATGCTTCGGCTGGCTTTTGTAGTGAGAGCAGATAAGTGGCCATCGCATCGATGTCGGCAGCGGATGCATTCGTCAGCGATTGCGTCACGGCTCGCATCGGTCCGGCCGCTGCACCATGTTGATCGGCGAAACCGGTGCGCAGATACGCCGCGAGTTGATCGTGCGTCCACGGTTTCGGTGCGCTTGGCAACGTCGTCAACGCGGGTGCCTCCCAGCCTTCGAGCACGTTGCCGTCGAACGGGTCGCCGCGCTTTTCTGCGCCGAGCAAATTCATCGGCGTGTGGCATGCGGCGCAATGCGCGGGGCCGTCGATCAGGTATTTGCCGCGCATTAGCTGTGCATCATGCGTTGCGGGTTCTGCTGGCAATTCGCCATCCGCTTCGACACCGGGATGCAAAAAGAACAGATTCCATACGGCGATCAACGGACGGAAACTGAGCGGGAACATCAACTGGTTCGCGGGCGCGGTTGACTGCACGGCATCACGCGACATCAGATACGCGTAGAGCGCGGCGATGTCGGTGTCCGTCATGTGCGTAAAGTGCGGATACGGAAAGGCAGGGTAGAGCATGTGACCATCGCGCGCGATGCCGCGACGCATTGAACGCGTGAAATCGCTGAGCGACCAGTCACCAATGCCGGTTTCGCGATCGGGCGTGATATTGGTCGAGTAGATCGTACCGAACGGCGTCTCAAGCGGACGGCCGCCTGCAAAAGGCGCACTGCGATTTGCCGTGTGGCACACGACGCAATCGCCGATTGCAGCCAGATTCGCGCCGTGCTTGAGCAGGGCGGTGTCCGTGAGCGGTAGCGTAGGGGTTTCTGCTGCGTTGGCCGTCGATGTGAAGTGCGGATGGGCGAGCGAGCCAGGCGTCACCGCGAAAAACGCGGCGCACGACAATGCGCCTAGCGATGCCGCCAACCCCATCGACCTCTTCTTCATCGCGTCTCCATCGATGCCCCCGATTCAGCATCATGTATAGCATAGGATAAAGCGATCGCGTTTTGCCATAGGATTCAATCAAGCTTCCGATGAAACTGATGACGCCAACGTGGCGCGGAGATGGCGCGAGTGTGGCGTCGTTGATATGAGCGTATGCATTGAGGCGTTTCACCGCTGCGCTGGTGAAACGTGCACTCCTATCATTCGTTGACTGGGGTAGTCGTCGCCCGGGTCGACGCGCCGTGAGCAACGCGCGGTTCATTCTGGCGACGTCGATAGGCCGTGTCCCGCGACGCCAGCCAGAAATACAGTGGCGATGTAAGGAGAAGTCCAATCAACCACGAGAGGTCCGCGCCGTCCAGGTACTTTGGAATTGGACCCGTATAGATAGGCGTATTCATGAAAGGTATCTGCACCAGAATGCCGACTGCGTAGGCGGTCAATGCCTGCGGATTGAAGCGCCCATAGATGCCACCGTCCGCCTGGAAAATAGACTGGATGTCGTATTGCCCTTTGTGAATCACGTAGAAGTCAATCAGGTTGATAGCGGTCCAAGGAACAAGAACGACGAGCAGAGCAAGCACGAGGTCCACCAGGTTCCCAACAAAGTTCGTGGACGCACCAATCGCGGCATAGCAGCACGCAGTGAAGATGACAACCGACACCACTGCCCGCGCCTTTGCCGTCGGAATCCAACGATATGCGAACGTTTGAACCGACGTAATCACAGCGAGAACAGCCCCGTACAGGTTAAGGGCGTTGTGACTAATGACGCTCAACAGGAATAGCACGAGCATGAGGGTACCCAGTGGTCCGGTAGCCTGCTTCACAGCGTCCATCGCATCGGCTCCCTCCGGCACCGCCAGAACAGCGACTGCCCCGAAGACGAAGGCCAACGTTGAGCCAACCACACAGCCAAGATAGGTGGCCCAGAATGTCGAGGCGACACCGACGCTCTCCGGCAGGTAGCGTGAATAATCGGAAACGTACGGAGCGAAGGCGATCTGCCAGAGTGCGGAGAGTGACACCGTCGCCAGCCAGCCCGCGAAACTGAAACCTCCGCGGGTCAGGAAATCACCCGTCTCTATGTGCGTGAGGATGTACCAGTAACCAACAACAATGCCGATTCCGAGCACCCAGGTGCCGATGCGGTTGAGCAGGTGGATGAACCGGTAACCGATGATGCCGATTAAGCCCGAGCCAACCGCACCAATCACGACACCGGCAGGCACGGGTATAGACGATGCAATGCCGTGCACCGACTTACCCGCGAGCACAATATTGGACGCGAAAAATCCAACGTACATCACTGCGGCGATGACCGTCACAAGCAGTGCGCCCCAGGAGCCAAATTGTGCGCGGCTCTGAATCATCTGCGGGATTCCCATCTGGGGACCTTGCGCCGAGTGCAGCGCCATCAACACACCGCCCACAGCTTGCCCGACAATGATTGCGACGATTCCCCAGAGCAGATTCAGATGAAACATCTGCACGCCAAGCGCGCCAGTTACGATAGGCAGCGGTGCAATATTCCCACCGAACCAAAGTGTGAAAAGATCCCGTACCTTTCCATGCCGGTCCTTGGGAGGCACGTATCCGATTGTGTGCTTCTCGAATAGTGGGGACGCGTTGCTGTCAGGTGTACTCACGATACCGTCTCCTATAATCCACGCCTTAGCGTATATAATGATTTTGTAATTTTGCAATCTGAAATGAGCACTCGGCACCGGCTGGCAGAGACATGAAATGCTGATCAAAATCCAGACCCGGTGCTTGGTTTGTGCCGCGGCGTCCGAATGCTTATCGACCCTTTTGTGTTCGAAAGACCACCCACTGCTGACGTTTCGAATCTGCCTCCAAGCGAGGTCGAGGTCTTAATTTAGCGAAGTAGCTCATATTTGGAAAATATGGTTTTATGTGCTTCTAAACAGCTTTTTTGTTTCTTCGCTGAACGCCCTTTGCTAAAGGCGCTACAGGGACCTCGGGCTCACTCCTTCGGTATGTCGCGGGGTAAACACCGACCACACACCAGGCGTACCAGCCAATTTCCTGCAGTTCATAACTACGTCTGATACGTTCAGGAATAGCGCGGCACTCGCGCGATGATGCAGACAAGCAAAAATGTACTCGAGTCATACAATAAAGCTCTGCCGCCGGCCAACCATCCACTTTTTCACGCTGTAAGATGCGGGGGGTCTATATGGTTTGATAGCGCAGCAGAGGCTTCCGGTGGCAACTTATACATTGAGACAACTGAAGTATTTCGTAGCGACGGTGGAGGCGGGGAGCGTGGCGGAGGCGTCCCGGCAGCTCTATATTGCCCAGCCATCCGTTTCGACCGCCATCAAGGGCCTGGAAGAGAGCTTCAATGTACAGCTCTTCATCCGTCATCATGCCCAAGGCGTGTCTCTGACGCCAGCAGGTACGCGCTTCTACCATAAAGCGCAGGAACTTCTTCGCGTCTCTCGCGAATTCGAACAGAATGCCCTTGCCGACAACGACATCGTAACCGGACAGGTTGACATAGGTTGTTTCGAAACCGTGGCGCCGCTCTATCTCCCCCAACTCATCGCGGGCTTTAGAGCACTCTATCCCGGCGTTGTCATCCGAATGCGAGACGGAGAACAGCAAGAACTCGTACAAGGGCTGACCGCAGGTACGTTCGACTTGGCCTTTCTCTACGACCATGAGCTCGACGGGACAATAGAAACCGAACCACTGATGCCCCCGCAGATCCCTTATGTCTTGCTACCTGAGGGGCATCGCTTCGTACACCAGAAGCAGGTATCGTTGCGCGACCTTTGTCTGGAACCCATGATTCTGCTCGATGTACAACCCAGCCGAACCTACTTCGTGAGTCTCTTTCACGAGCTTGGATTGACACCCAACATCGTTTTCGGCTCCCCCTCAATAGAGATGGTCCGTGGAATGGTCGGGCAAGGCTTCGGGTTCTCGCTGCTGGTTACACGCCCGCACTCCGAATACACCTATGACGGCAAGAAGGTGGTGATAATCGACATCGCTGAGACCGTCGCCCCATCGGGGCTCGTAAGCGCCCGACTCAAGCGGGGTCAACTGACGAAGCCTGCTCAAATCTTTCTGGACTTCTGTCGCGAGCGCCTGGCAACAATGCCCCCAAAACTTACCCCATGACTACCTGCCTTGGCGGGTGCGCGCCGTCGCTTTGCAACAGCCAAAGCGATTCACCGTCCTCAAGAGTTACAGATTGGCGGGGCTGCAAAGGTAGTCAAGGAGCCGACCCAGCATTGCATCGCAACCTTCAAGCTGTCCAGTAGCAATGAACTCGTCGGGCTTGTGACCCTGGTCCATGCTCCCCGGTCCACAGACGACAGTCGGAATTCCCGCTTGGGTAAACAGGCCGCCCTCCGTGCCGAAGGCCACCGTTCCGAAGTCGGTGGAACCAGCGAGTTGCGACAACAGACGCGCAGCTTCACTGTCGGGAGATGTGGCGAGACCCGGATACGAATTCAGTTCTTTCATGTTGATATCGGTATCTTCCTTTGCGGCCCGCATTTTGGGCAGCAACTCTGTCTCAGCGAACCGTCGCAGGTCGTCTGCCACATGCTGCTGATTGAAACCTGGCAGCGCTCGCACCTCAAAGTCGAATTCGCATTCGGCGGGTACGATGTTCAGGGCACGTCCACCCTTGATAACCCCGGTCTGCACAGTCGAGAACGGCGGGTCGAAGCGCTCATCGTGATGTTCCAGCCCGGCGAGCCGTTCGCCAATCTCTTCCAGGTGACCGATAAGGCGCGCTGCGTACTGAATCGCATTGACGCCGTATGGCGCATAGGCTGAGTGGCAAGCATGGCCTTTCACCTGACACCGCATGGCCATCTTCCCCTTGTGCCCAAGGACAGGCTTCAGCTCCGTCGGCTCGCCAATCAGGCAAAGACGCGGCCTGAGCTCGCGGTTTTCAAGTTCGGCCAGCATCGACCGCACACCGAGACAGCCCAGCTCTTCATCGTAGGAGAAAGCGAGATGTACCGGGAGCTTCAGGCGCTGTTTGCGAAACAGCGGCACTGCGGCCAGTACTGAGGCGATGAAACCCTTCATGTCGGCCGTTCCTCGCCCGTATAAGCGGCCGTCCCTGTTCGTCAGTTGAAACGGGTCCATTGTCCAGGCTTGCCCATCTGTTGGAACAACATCGGTGTGACCCGAGAGCGCCACTCCGCCGCAGTCATCCGGGCCAATGGTCGCAAAGAGGTTGGCCTTCGTTCGCTCCGCGTTGTAGAAGAGCTCACTTTCTACGCCGTGGTCGGACAGGTATTGCTGGATGAAGGCGATTAACTGCAAGTTCGAATCGCGACTGACTGTCGGAAACGCAATGAGCCGCTCAAGCAGGTCGCGACTGGACAGTTCATTCATCGCCGGGAACTCCATAGCTTGGGGCTGTCGTAGGATTCAAGGCTCGGGTGATGTAATCCCGCATCTGCGGCTGATACGCGCGCCACAACGCATCAACTTTTCCAATTGGGTCTTCGTCGGCCCAATCGACGCGCAAGTCCACAATAGGCCACGTCAGGTCGCCGACTATACTCAGTGCTGCTGAGTGAATCGGACCCGCTTCCCCGCCCGCTGCCATTGCTGCGTGCATGGCGGTGAGCAGGCGGTCTGCCAAGAGCCCCGGCGCGTTTTCGAAAGCAGGGACCATTGCTTCGATGACTTCCTTGCTTGCGAGCATGTTTCCCGCTGCCACGCACTGATTTCCTGCCACGGCGTTGTAGGTGCCGAGCGCTTCTTTCCCGCTAAAGTAAGCGGTCCGGCCGTGACCATCGATGACGGTTACTTGCCGATATTGGCTCCATCCATTGGCGTTCAACGCCCGGTCCAGTGCTGCCTCAGGCGTCAATTGGTCGGTATCGAGCAAGTCAAGGATTTCTGGACCGAGCGCTGGCAACGTGACGTTTTGCGTCGCCACCGCGCCGACACCCGCGCGCACCCAAGGACAACGCGCACCGACGGCGATGCTCGAGGAGCTTATTGCAATACCGAGTTGCCCACTTTCAGGGCAGCGCCCAACAATAGAGAACGTCACGTGAGCTCCTTCAAATATGGAGCCGAGACGCGAACGCCTCGGCCATAGTCCTGGACATCGGATTTGCTCGCCCATTGCTGCGTCAGAGTGCATTGCAAGCAGCATCAAGCTTTGGTCTTTACCGCGTTAGGTCTACGCTTGCTTGACCTTCCAGTCATCCGGAATGACGGCGATGACGTCAATTTCCATCAGCCATTGCGGCTGTCCCAGCGCTGAAACAACGAGGCCTGTAGAAATGGGATAGACACCCTTGAGCCACTTGCCAACTTCCCGATACACCGGCTCGCGATAGCGCGGGTCAATGATGTAAGTCGTCGTCTTGACAATGTGCGACATGTCGCTGCCGGCTTCTTCCAGCAGTTGCTTGAGGTTCTTCATTGCCTGTTCGGCCTGGGCTCCCGGGTCCCCCAGACCAACCAGCTTACCGTCGAAATCCGTGCCGACCTGACCCCGCACGTAGACGGTGTTGCCCGCACGTACGGCCTGACACAGGTCGTTGTCCAGCGTCTGGTTCGGATAAGTATCCTTCGTGTTGAACATCCGGATACGGGTATGGGTAGGCATCAGTTCACTCCAATTTCGGTAGCGGTAGCGGTGACGGACTCCTGGGATTCGCGGTGGGTCTTTCCACTACGTTCCAGGGCGTCCTGATAAGAAAGGTACGAGCGTTGCGTCGCAATATGTCCAGCCACATGCTTGGCGTCATGCCAGACGCCCCAGATGAATGACGAACCGCGGCGCGACAGCCAGGGCAGACCGAGGAAATAGATACCCGGCTCGGACGAGACACCGCGCTGGTGACGGAGCTTGCCTTTTTCGTCGAATGCGTTGACCTTGAGCCACTCGTAATCGACCGTATAACCCGTGGCCCAGACAATGGACGTAATACCTGCGCCGGCGAGATCGAGGTGATGAATAGGATTCCTGATGCAATCCGGGTCCGGCAAGATGTCGCGAGCGGCGGGTTCTTCCGGAAGGTCGAGGCCGTTGCGCTCAACGTACGCATCCGCTGCATTCAGCAAAGAGAGATAGCTTTCATCACCAGCCTTGATGTTAGCCGCCAAGTCGGATTCGAACGTCACCACGCCTTCGTCGCTAAAAGACTTAGTGAGGCCAACCAGCGTCATCCCTTCGTGCGCGAGGCGGCGGAAGTCCACCGTCTTGCCACCACGAGCGCCGCTTACTGCAATGGTGACGTGCTCCTTGCCGGGACGCATTGCTTCCGCATCCCATTCACCGAGGACGCCGAGCCACCAGCAAAAATCACGATTACGATAAGCGCGCGGCGGACGATCATGAGCGCCGACGGAGAGAAATACTTTCCTGCCCGCGCGTTGCAGCTCATCAGCGATTTGCACTCCAGACGACCCAGCGCCAACGACCAGCACGCCGCCGGCGGGCAATTGTTCGGGGCTGCGATAGTCAGCCGAGTGAATCTGGAATAGGGCGTCCGTTTTCGGAGCAATCGGCGGTATCACCGGACGCTGGAACGGGCCAGTCGCGACAACTACCCGTTGCGCCTCGATGACGCCATCAGAGGTTTCGACTGTAAAACCCGGCCGATGGGCGTTACGAACAACGCGGCTCACTTCAACACCGGTGTGAATGGGCGCATTGAACTTCTTCGCGTACGCCTCGAAATAGGCAGCCACGCGGTCCTTGGAGGCAAATGCATCTGGGTTCAGGTCGTCGAACTCGAGTCCCGGGAAGCGGTCATGCCATGCCGGGCCATTTGCGACCAACGAATCCCAGCGGCCAGTACGCCACTGCTCTGCGATTCGGCCGCGTTCAAGAACCAGGTGCGGTACACCGAGTTTGCTCAGGTGCTCGCTTACGGCGACGCCGGCCTGACCGCCGCCGACGACGAGTGTATCGATTGAAGTCTTTTCAACTGTCATGGCTGTTTTCCTCTAGTAGGCGTTCGGCAATTCGGTTGTTTCCCCGAGATATCCCGGGCTACCGTTACCGATTCAATCTCACGACCCGACGCCGGCCCTAATGAAGTTTTCCATTGCTACAGCCTTGCGGCTTTGCATAAGTCGAATTCTCATCAGTGGGAGTGAATAGCGAAATTATGTTTTTTGTGGTCGCTGACTAGGAAAAAGCTCCGACCAGACACTGCCGGGCTACGAATTGAAATTGAAAACCGGTTAGAGCCTTTGCTGACGGGCTTTCTAACCATTGGTTGGATCACTTTGTCGAATTGGATCTGGAGTTCGGAGACGGCTTTGGAATGACAGGTGCGGGGGTAAACCCCGGGGAGCTGCTGGGACAGATTCGGCAGCAAGTGGCCCGTATCAAGGGTAGGTGAGGCGTGCTCGCCCCTGTGAACCACAACGCGTCGTGGTACTTGCAAGTAAGTTGTTTGACGAAGCCCTTTCTTGGCCACCCGTCTGCGTCGCGCGACACGATGACCACGCCGACTACCTTCCCCGCTCCGCAGCGCTCAAGTTAGCCAGTCGCACCTATTCAGGTTTGTATAAGCGGGAATTAATTTAAAAAAACGCGACCCGAAAGCCGCGCAAATAAGATGAAAAAGACTGCCCCTGTCCAAAGGGCGAGTCAGTTTAAAAGTTAAGCCTGTGCATGACAATAGTAGTCAGCGGAAGAATCAATTTCCTAAATTGAAGTGAAACCTTTTCGCCGTATGTTGATCGGCATAAATATTACAAAGCATCGCGGGAAAATCCTTTAACAACCACGTAGCATGCGCACAACGATCAGGCCTTGACACACACTTCACGCATGGAATGTGAAAGGTGTTTTCCCCTTTATCTACTTGCACTTATCTGCTTAAGCTTTCGCCATTGCGGCTTCAGAAAACATTATTGCGCGAGACGCGGCTAAAGAGAATTCATCTGCGGGAATACACTGCGCAGCGGATCGCCGATTAGATCATCGTCGATCACTTGAATACGATTCTCTCGCAATGTTTCGGAGCTTTACAAATCATGAAGAAAACCCTTATCGCAGCGAGCCTCATGAGCGTGTTCGCCATTTCCGCTCACGCACAAAGCAGCGTCACTCTTTACGGCACGCTAGATGCCGGCCTCGTGTTTGCAAACAACGAAGGTGGTCACAGCAACTGGCAACAAGGCAGCGGTTCGGTATCGAACACTTACTTCGGCTTGCGCGGCAGTGAAGATCTGGGCAGCGGCCTCCACGCGATCTTCACGTTGGAAAGCGGCTTCAACTTGAACAACGGCCAGTTCAGCGAAAACAATACGATGTTCAATCGTCAGGCGTTCGTCGGCCTGCAAAGCGACCAGTACGGTACGGTGACGCTCGGCCGTCAATACGACTCGGTGGTCGACTATTTGGCGCCGCTGTCGGAAGCCGGCGCAGGCTATGGCAACAACCTTGCCGCGCACCCGTTCGATAACGACAATCTCGACAACTCGTTCTCCGTCAAGAACGCAGTGAAGTACCAGAGCGCGAACTACGGCGGCGTGAAGTTCGGCGGTCTCTACGGCTTCAGCAACGCAGCCGGCCAGTTCTCAAACAATCGTGCTTGGAGCGCGGGTGCATCGTATGGCAATGGCCCGCTGAGCGTAGCAGCCGCTTACCTGCAACTGAACAACTCAGGTAGCAACAACGTGGGTGGCGCTATATCACAAGGCGACGGCACGGCAGCAATCGCCGCGCAACAGCAACGCACCTATGGCGCCGGCCTCAACTACGCTTACGGGCCGGCTAACGTCGGCCTCGTGTACACGCATACGCAACTCGATGGCATCACGGGTGTGAACGTTGGCGGCACGACGCTGCCGGGCGTGGCCGGCACGAACCTTCATATGGATAACTACGAAGTGAACGGCCGTTATGCGTTGACGCCGGCCCTAAGCCTTGCTGCCGCCTACACCTTCACCGACGGCAAGGTATCGGGCTCGAATGGTTCGGGTGATCCGAAGTGGCAAACAGCGTCGCTGCAAGGCGATTACTCGCTGAGCAAGCGGACTGACGTGTACCTGGAAGGCGTGTTTCAGCACGCGTCAGGTGAACTCGGCAACTTCGGTGCGAACGTGGCGTCGATCAACACATTGTCGCCATCGTCGACCGCCAATCAGACGGTTGTCGCGGTGGGCATGCGTCACCGCTTCTAAGTTGACTTAGCGTTAGTACACGCGCGCATGAAGCGATCGTGCGCGCGTTTTTTTTTGACCGTTAGCATCGAATTTCCCCGTGCGACGAACGTTCCGCCACGAACCGGTGCATCTTGAAGCTTGCCTTGGAACCCGAAAAGGAGGCGGCGTTTGCTTTGCTCATAATGACGCTTGGCGGGGCATGCAGGCTACGCGGGCCAACGCAGCTATTGAATCTCGAGGTTTCGTTAGCCGTGCTCGACTCGTCGATGGCCAATGTTGCCATGACCGCGACTTCACGTACGTTTGCTTGCGCAGCCGCGATGCGAACCACGGCACGCAAAGTCTTGGTTCATGTCGGACCGGAGCCGGCCAGTTTCGGCCCTTCAGCGCCGCTTTCCAGATTGCCAACAATCGTTCGACTCGCACTGTCTTTAGTCACTGTTTGAAGATTATTGCGCTTGCCGCGCAAGCTTCTTTGAGTGCGTGCCGAGACAGACGGGTCAAGCCGGAAAAAGTCGTCAAACCATGCGGCGCGCCGGCATATTCAGTGACGCGTACCTTGACACCCGCGGCGCGTAGCCGGGCAGCGTAGCGCCATCCGTCGTCTCTCAGCGGATCATGTTCGGCGACCTGGATTAGCGCGGGCGGCAAAGCCGATAAGTTCTCCGCGAGTAGCGGCGATGCCAATGGGTTACGGGCCAACGCTGGATCTCCCAGGTAGTGCCGCGCATAGGCGGAGACGGCCCGCGCCGTCAACAACGGCGCGTGAGCCTTCTCGCTCATCGACGGTGAACTCAAGGTCAAGTCCAGTGCCGGACAGATCAGCGTTTGGCCGGAGATCGGCGGGCCGCCCAGATCGCGGGCACAGAGACACAGTGCGGCGGTGAGATTCGCCCCCGCGCTGTCTCCCGCGACGCTGATCTGTCCGACGTCGATACCTAGTTGCACCGCATGCAGATGAAGCCAGCACAGCGCCGCGTAGCCGTCCTCCAGGGCGGCTGGAAACCGATGCCGTGGGGCGAGTCGATAATCGACGGACACAACCAGCGTGCCGGTATGGGCCGCAAACGCGCTGCGCCACCAGTCGGTCAAGCCCGGATCGCCGGATACTCAACCGCCGCCGTGAAAGTAAAGGAGACCGGGACAGCCTGCGTCGCGTCGATCGGGTACGTAGAGGCGAATCGCGGGACAGTCGCTCGCGCGAGGGCTGTCGCTGATCACGACGCCAGCGGCGCGCGCGCCGAATATCCAATCTGTCAGCAGGTTGCGGGGCATGGGCTTCTGATCCGCCTCTATCTCTGCTTCGGTGCAGGTCTCTATACTGTTTTTTTCGCTGAGTTTCAGCAGCCATGCCAGGAGTTCGAGGCGTCGACCCAAGGGGCGGCTGAAGGTGCCGTTGCGCATCGCAATGGGCCGCTCGACGCAGTGAGCTGGCACCGCATCGATTGGGTTGCCGGGCGATTGAGCTGCCGCCCCTATCTTGAGTTTAGTATTCGGGCACATCGACACGTCCTTCCGCGACTTCGATCATTTCGGCAGACAACGGTTTTTCCCGGAGTAGCAACGCAAACAGCAAGGCAATGCCCATCATCGCGGCAGCACTGACGAAAACCGAACCGTAGGCGTGCAGCATTTCTCCAGCGTTACCTGCCCGGGCCAGCCTGGCCGTCAGGATCGAGCCGAATACGGCTGCGCCCGTTGCACCACCCAGCGTCTTGAAAAAATTCAGTGCACCGGTCGCCACACCCAGGTGCCGATGCTCGACCGCGTTCTGCCCGGCCAGCACCACGACCTGGATGAAGAAGCCCAGGCCGATTCCGATGACAGCCAGCATGATCAGCACATGCCACAGTGGTGTCGTCAGGTCGATGCGGGCGAGCGCGCAGAAGCCGATACCAGACAGGATCGCACCGGCAATCGGGAAAGCCTTGTACCTGCCCGAGTGCGAAATGATGCCGCCCGTTACCATCGTCGCGGCGATCAGCCCCAGTAGGAGCGGTACGATGGAAGCGCCGGACGCCGAAGCGGTCAGTCTGAAAGTGCTCTGCAGCATGAGTGGGACGTACAGCATTCCCACGAAGAGCGCCGCGGTCGACAGGAAAAACAACGTCGCGGACACGGCGAAAATGCCGCTGCCAAAGAGTTGCAATGGAGTGATCGGCTCCGCTGCTGCATGTTCGACCGCCAGATAGGCAAGCAACGACACGATTGCCACCGCCGCAAGACCGAGCGCCTGCCAGGCGCTCCACGGATAGGCCTGTCCGCCGTAAACCATCGTTAGCAGAAAGCTTGTCGTGAAAACAATCGCCAGCACGGAGCCCCAGATGTCTAGCTGGTGAGAGCGTGCGCGTCCGGGCAGGTGAAGGCGTACGGCAATCATGCCGAACGCAAGCAAGCCGATCGGCACGTTGATGACGAAGATCCAGATCCAACTCCAGTGGTCGACGATTACGCCGCCGAGAACCGGCCCCAGAATGATCGCAATTGCGGGAATGATGCCTAGAACGGCCTGGTAGCGGGCTCTCTCGCGGGGCGGCACCAGATCTCCGACGATGGCCATGACGAGCGAGTTGAGTCCGCCGCCGCCCAAACCCTGGAACGCGCGAAACGCGATCAGCCACCGCATGTTCGGTGCTGCGGCGCACAGCGCGGAACCAACAACGAAAATAGCTACCGAGGCCAGAAAGACCGGTTTGCGTCCGATCATGTCTCCAAGCTTGCCGAATATCAGCGTGGTGACGGCGCTGGTAAGCAGGTACGAGGTCGCGATCCAGGGAGCGTTGCCGGCGTCGCCCAACTCCGCACCAATGCGACCCAGCGCAGCGGCAACGATGGTCTGGTCAAGTGTCGAGATGAACAACACGAGCATCAGGGGCAGCAGGACTGCCATGATTGTCGTGTCCGACCGTTCGAGAGCGGGTGGACGTGTGACATCGCGCTTGCTGGTAGCGCGCGTCATACCTGAGCCATCCCACCATCGACGGCCAGCACGCTGCCCGTCATGTAAGACGAGTCACCGCAGGCCAGAAAGAGCGCGGCCTTGGCAATCTCTTCCGGTTCGCCCCAACGTTCCAGAGGGATCGCCTTCCGAACGTACGCATCAACCTCCGGCAACTCGTAGGCCATCTTTGTTAACGGTGTTTTGACGGCGCCCGGGCTCAGCACGTTGACCCGGATGCGCTTGCCGGTCAGCTCGCTGTCATTGGCGAGCGTGCGGGCAAGACTGCGAACTGCCGCCTTCGTTGCCGCGTAGACCGGGTCGCCAAGACGACCCATGTCCGCCGCCGCGGAGCCAGTCAGGATGATCGACGCGTCATTTGACAGCAGCGGCAGCGAGCGTACACAGGTAAAAAATACGCCCTTGAAATTGAGTCCGACCATCGCATCGAAGGCCGCTTCGTCAACCAACCTTAGAGTCGGCGAGTGCGACATTCCGGCGTTGGCGAAGAGGACATCGATGCGTCCGTGCCGTGCACGGACCGTTGACATGACGTGATCTATATCTGACACGTTGGAGACGTCGGCGACGATGCCGAACGTACGCTCGCCGATGGCCTTCGCGGCTTCGTCGAGCTTGCGCGGATCGCGCCCGACGATGACGACTGATGCGCCATGTGCTTGCATCAACTGGGCCGAAGCCAACCCGATGCCGCTTGATCCGCCGGTAACCAGGGCTACCTTGCCCAAAAGTTTGGGCGTGCTTTCCGCCATAAATCCTCCTTCAGTCCGATTAAGTCAACGAATGATGACATTGATTGTCGATCAACCCTTTGCGTGTGTCAACAGTTGATGACATAATGAGCGCATTGATCGGTCAACCGAATTCGACAACAAGGAGATGTGTTGTGACAGACTCAACCCGGTCCACCCCCGCAAGCGGGCGTAATGCTTCCAATACGCGGGAGCGTATTCTCGAGGCCGCGCGCGCTTGCTTCTCGCGAAGAAGCTACGAGAATGTAGGGCTCCGGGAGATTGCGAGCGAAGCCGGCGTAGATGCGGCGCTCGTCAGTCGTTATTTCGGCGGAAAGGAAGGATTGTTCGCGCAGGTTGTGGAGGGTGCTTTCCACGTTGAAGAGCACCTGCCGGAGTCGCTCGATACGGTAGGCGAATTTCTGGTGGCGGAGGTGATGGCGGAATCTAATGTAACCGGGGAGTTCAATCCATTGCGTCTGCTGTTACTCGGCGCAACTAGCCCGGACACGGCCGAGATGGTTTCCGCGCGCTTTCATGCGGAATTCGTACAGCCGCTGGCGAGGAAGTTGAAGGGACGGGATGCGGAAATACGGGCCGCGCTGATCGGATCGTATGTGATCGGACTGGCCACGATGCGCCATATGCTCGAGTCGCCAACGCTCACGAGTGCATCTTCCCGCAAAGTCGCGGCTTTTGTAGCTGCAGCGATCCAGACCTGCGTCGGGATATCGGATTGAGTCCTCGCCCGGATTGCTAAAGAATGTCCGTTGTCAAGAAAGCTGAAGGTCCCTTGCGGGTCGCGACCTGCCGGACCGCAGCCGTACAGGGCTCAAGCAGGTGTGCCAATCGCATAGGGCAGTACCGGCGAAGGTGTCGGCCGGTAAAAGGAATGCCAACGCCTTCTGAGACAGGCTTCCAAATCCTCATCGTGCCAGATAGAAGTCCAAGGGGATAAGCTCGACGGCCCATCCGCCTTCTTCGCCCAGTGTGGCAGCCGGGTGCATGGACGCGATGCGTAACGCCTCGTCAAGGCTGTCCGCCTCGATGATGAACAGGCCGCCCACGACTTCCTTCGACTCGGTGTAAGGCCCATCGGTGATGCGCGTCTCTCCAGTGCGCGGGCGAAG
>NZ_LMUF01000049.1 GCF_009766085.1 Burkholderia sp. S171
GTTTTCTTTGCTTCGTTTCTTTGCCGCTTTGGGCAAAGAAATGACGTGCCGCCACGCACAGTGGCTAACAGTGATAAAGAAATTAGCCAAGTCAGACAGACCGCTAACACGGAAAGCAGCAACCCGGCATTGACTTAGACCGCTAACGTCAGACCCTAGCAACTCGGCACCAACACGAGCCACCGGCAGAAACAACGGCAGAGAACCCCCACCAGCTACCAGCCTTTGGCTGAACAAAGGCCCCTATCGCGAGGCTGTCTGCGTTTGCCCAACATTACGATCATTCCAAACCACGGCGTTATTAACGGCATACAACCGGCATGGATCGCTGCTCTGCTTCTGGCAGCCGTTCAACGCCACCGACATTGGGTCGTCGCCCCCTTCCGCCCACGACCACGCGCCCGAATCCGACACTGCGAACGCGCGGCTCGAATACTGATGCAGAAAGTTTTGGTAACCCTCGCGGCCGCGTTCATCGACGAACGGCACGGCAGTCACGGCCTCCACGGTTGCATAACCCGTCGGCGACGGCGCCTGCGGATCCGAAACCTGATACTGCCGATCCGTCGGCATGCCAACCTCCTCAAGGAAGGTCTTCACGCGCGGCCACCAGATCGCCACGCCATCACGATCCCCAACCAGCCGATGCGCATCGTTCTTATACGCGCCAAAATTCACCATATCGGCCTTAGCACCGTGCGCGCTATACGACGCAAACATTTCGTCAGGCAAGTTGCCCTGCCACACCGAGTCGTTGGTCCCGTACATCCACAACGATGGCAACTTCACGTGCTCACCGTATTCACCAAACGCGCTCGTCAGGTTTTTCTGCCAGCCGGGACACTCGTCCTGACGCAGGCCACCGGAGAAATTGATCAGTCCGCGCACGCCCTTCGCCTCATTCGCTTCGCGCGCGCCATACGCCATGGTCACCAGCCCACCGTGCGAAGCGCCCGCCACCACCACATGGCGGCCGTCGACAAACGCTTGTTTGTCCATGTAAGCCACCGTGGCCGCCACGTCGCGCGCCTGCGTGAAACCGTTGGCTTCGACGTCGCAACCGTTGCCGGTATATTCCCCGCCCGATTCCGCAAATCCTCGGCGATTCGGCACGACAACCACATACCCGTGGCGCACGAATTCGCGCGCAAACGCGATCGGACGCGCGCGCGTCTGGTCATGTGCATTGCCAGGGAGCTTGCCGTGATTGAAGACGACCATCGGGAACGGACCCGGGCCATCCGGTTTGAAGATGGTGGTTTCAAGCGAGATATCGCCCGAAGGCACTTCGATGACGGACTCGTTGAGATTTGCTTCAACAACGGGAAGCGAGGGGGCGAACGACTGTGGCACCGTGCCGAAGGCGGGTGCCTCGAGATTCGCGTACTGCTGCGCTCCCGGGAACGGCTCTGCAAGCGCCGAGGCGGACACCGCCGCGAGCGCGCACACGATGACGCAACCTGACAACACTTGCCTAAATGCCATCCCCGAAACTCCACCCGCTTCTCGACCCGGCTGATTTCTCGAAGCACGAGCCAGCTTATTGTCACAATCCATCGATCCGGACGTTCGTACTGTCAATCAGTATCACTGGTCGGATCGTCAAGCCATGTCCCGAATAGACATGACAATGGGCTTCAATACGCAACACCGTCGCGCCGGCAGATATTTAGCTTATGAAACAGCAACTTAATATCATTCGCCAGCGACTGGCGAAAAGCTAGAGTACCCGGACAAAATGAATAGGCGCAATTAGAAAGTACCCGCGCGGCACACTAATTTTTCGACGAAAGCAGACGTTAAGGAAATTATTGCCGCGACGCAGCAAGATTCGCGGCTACAACGGTTTAATCGCGGAGATCACCGTCAACATAACGCCACAGCCCGGCAGCATCGCGTTCGAACCGGCTTGTCTCATGGAGCCGGAATGCCCGTCCGCCAAGTTTGTAGCGCGCGACAAATTCGACCTCGGCGTGATCGGCGTCAACGGGCGTGTGGCGCTTTATCTGCAGGCCGAGCCAGCGGGTGGCGGGGTCCGCTGAGGTTTCCAGATCACGGGGGCAGGTGGTCTCGGCCCAGGTTGCGCGCAAATACGCCGTGTTGCCAAGCACGTAGGCGGTGTAGCGCGAACGCATCAGTTCCATTGCGTTGCCCGCATGCGCGTCGCCTTCTATGAAGCGTCCGCAACATTCCACGTAGCGAGGCGGCCGTTTGGCAGTGGTCGAGCCCGGCGACGCGCCGCCGCACGGGCAATCTTCGACTTCTGTCATACGTCGTCGACGCCCGGCATCTCGATGTGCCGCGGCTGCGCCTTCACGCGTGCAAGCCATGCGCGAATGGCCGGGTACCGGCCGAGATCGAGGTTGGCTTCATCGGCGACATGGGTGTACGCATACAGCGCAATGTCCGCGATGGTGTATTGCTCATCAACGAAATACGTTCGCGTCGCGAGATGCGTCTCCATCACGTCGAGCGCGCGATACGAGCCGGCGGTTTTCTCGGGCAGGCGAGGATCGTCAGGGTGTTTGACGAACTGAAGAATGAAGCGCGCAACCGCGACGTTGGGCTCGTGACTGTATTGCTCGAAGAACATCCATTGCAGCACGCGTGCCCGCGAAAGACGGTCCGTCGGCAGTAGCGACGTGCCATCGGCGAGGTAAAACAGAATCGCGTCCGATTCGAACAGGCAGGTGTGCTCATCGATCTGCAGCACTGGAACCTTGCCGTTTGGATTCAACTGACGAAACGCGTCGGTGCGCGTGGCGCCGTTCATCATGTCTACTTCGTGCCAGACATACGGCCGGCTCAGTTGTTCGAGCGCAAGCCGGACCTTGTAGCAATTCCCCGATGACGCCACACCGTGTACTTGATACGCCACTTCGTGTCCTCTTCGTTTGATCGAAACGCTCACATCGGGAACCGTACTAACGTACCGCGCTCACCACGCGAGCGGCGTGCCGTCGTACTGCACGAACGAGCCGTTGAATTTTTTCGGGTTAGCAGCGGCCGCTGCAATTACCGCGCGCATTCCGGAAATGCTGTGCGCCGGTTCGATCGCCGCCGACGACCCGCCCATTTCGGTGCGCACCCAGCCCGGATGCAACGCGATACACGTCGAGCCCCGCGCTTCCAGCGACGTCGCCTTCAACGCCGCATTCACCGCGGCCTTGCTCGCGCGATACAGCCAGCCCGCTGTCGCGTTCATTTCCGTGATTCCGCCCATCTTGCTCGACAGCACCGCGAGCACGCCATGCGCGGCGTCGGTATGCGGCCGGAGCATGGGGAGCAGTTGCATCGGGCCACGAACGTTGGTGTGCATGACCTGATCGAAATCTTCGGACGTGATGGTCTCCGCGTGTTCCGTTCGCGGTCCATACACGCCCGACACAATGATGGCGACATCCAGCTTCTCGCCATCAAGTTGCCCGCCGAGCGCGGCGATCTGCTCGGGTTGGGTTGTGTCGACTGAGAAGGTTTTTGCACCCATGGCGTTGAGTGCTTCCAGCGACTCTGCGTTGCGAGCGGTGGCGAGCACGCGCCAGCCGTCGCGGCAATAGGCTCGCGCGAATTCGTGGCCGAGCCCACGCGATGCACCTACGATCAATACGGTTTTCATATCGTTCTCCTGCCCGAAGCTCAGATGCACTAAACCAGTTCGATACCCATCGCCGTCGCTTCTCCGCCGCCGATGCACAAGCTTGCCACGCCGCGTTTCAAGCCGCGCTGACGCAACGCGCCGATCAACGTGACGAGAATCCGCGCGCCCGATGCGCCGATCGGATGTCCCAGCGCACACGCACCGCCATTGACGTTGACCTTATCGTGCGGCAAGTCGTGTTCCCGCATGGCAGCCATCGCGACGACGGCAAACGCTTCATTGATCTCGAATAGATCGACTTCGTTCGCGCGCCAGCCGTTCTTATCGAGCAGCTTGCGGATCGCGCCTACCGGCGCTGTCGTGAACAACGCCGGTTCCTGCGCGAACGTGCTGTGTCCGACGACCCGCGCGAGCGGCGTGACGCCGAGCCGTTTCGCTGTCGATGCCCGCATCATCACGAGCGCGGCGGCGCCATCGGAAATAGACGATGCATTCGCAGCCGTCACCGTGCCGTCTTTGGCGAACGCGGGTTTGAGCGTCGCGATCTTGTCGATATTCGCCTTGAACGGCTGCTCGTCGTGATCGATAACAGTATCGCCCTTGCGTCCCGCGACCGTGACCGCTGCGATTTCCCAATCGAACGAACCGTCTTCGTTGGCCCGCTTCGCTCGACGCAGCGATTCCACCGCAAACGCGTCCTGCGCTTCCCGCGAAAATTTATACGACCCGGCGCATTGCTCCGCGAACGCGCCCATCAGCTGGCCCTTTTCGTACGCGTCTTCAAGGCCGTCGAGGAACATGTGATCGAGCACCTGGCCGTGGCCCATGCGCATGCCGCCACGCGCCTTGGGCAGCAGATACGGCGCATTGGTCATGCTTTCCATCCCGCCCGCGACAATCACGTCCGCCGAGCCGGCAAGCAGCATGTCGTGCGCGAACATGGCGGCGCGCATGCCCGAGCCGCACATCTTGTTGACCGTGGTGCTGCCGACGGACAGTGGCAGGCCCGCGCCGAGCGCGGCTTGCCGCGCAGGCGCCTGGCCGAGTCCGGCGGGCAGTACGCAACCCATCACAGCTTCTTCGATCTGCTCAGGCTTCAGCCCGGCGCGCTCAACCGCGGCGCGGATTGCGACCGAGCCGAGTTGCGGCGCGGTCACCGTGGCGAAGTCGCCTTGGAAAGCAGCCATCGGCGTACGAACAGCCGATACGATCACCACCGGATCATCTGCAAAATCAGTCATGTTTCAGCTCCTTGATCACACCTTTCACGATTGCCGGGACATCGCCGAGACGGGCGGCATCGGAGGCGAGCACATCGTTCTCCGATGAATGCGCGCCACCGCGCGCCAGCGCCGCGATGCATTGCTGATAGGTCGGCTCGACTTCTTCCGACCCGTTGATCATCATGCCCATGTTGCGCACACGGCCGTCGTGCACGCCGTAGGTCCAGCCGTGCACCGTGATCTCCTGACCACGCGCCCACGCGTCGCGCAGGATGGTCGTATGGCACACGTTCACGGTCTGTTCAATCGTGTTCAGTTCCACCAGCCGACGATTGCGCGCCTCGCCCATCGGCCATTCTTCGAGCAGCCCGGCGTGTTTATCGCGGACGTCTTCCACGTGACGCAGCCAGTTATCGGCCAGACCGACGCGCCGGCCCACGAGCGCTGCACCCACGCCTGAACAGCCGTAGTGCCCGACCACCATGATGTGCTTGACCTTCAGCAGGTCGACCGCGAACTGGATCACGGACAAGCAGTTGAGGTCCGAGTGAACGACCACGTTTGCAATATTCCTGTGCACGAACACCTCGCCCGGCGGCAAGCCGATGATCTGGTTCGCCGGCACGCGTGAATCCGAGCAGCCGATCCACAAATATTCGGGCGCTTGCTGATGCGCGAGTCGGGAGAAATACTCGCCATCTTCCGAGAGCTTGCGATCGACCCACTTCAGGTTGTTATCGAATAGGTGCGAGAGCGGGTTGTTGTCTTGGCTTTCAGGTGCGTCGATGTTGTCGATATTGGACATGGTGTTCAGTGCGGATAGGTTTCATGCGGCGCGTGCTGCGGGAGCACCGTCCAGAAAACGCTCAGGATAACGAACGCAAAAACGGATGCCGCGTTCGTACGGGAAGAATTCGGCGAGCTCGCCGTTAAGGATCTGTTCCTTGTGCCTTTGCCAGAGAGCGGGGTCGAAGAAATCGGGGTGATGTTTCATGAACACGTTGCGCACGCGCGGGTCGCCGAGCAGGAACGTGTCATAGGTTTCGGGGAAGATGTCATGCGGCCCGACCGTGTACCACGGCTCGCCCGACATCTCGTCTTCCTCATTGCGCGCTTGCGGCACTCGGCGCACGTTGCAGTCGGTCAGGTACTCGATCTCGTCGTAGTCATAGAACACGACGCGGCCGTGACGCGTGACGCCGAAATTCTTGTAGAGCATGTCGCCGGGGAAGATGTTCGCCTGGATCAGTTCCTTGATCGCATCGCCGTATTCCTTGATGCCATGCTCGATTTCCAACAGCGTGCCGTTCTGCAAATACAGGTTCAACGGCGTCATGCGGCGCTCGATGTAGAGATGCCGGATCACGAGGTTATCGCCTTCGTATTCGATCATCGAAGGGACTTCTTTCGTGAGCTCTTTCAGCAGGGCGTCGTCGAGGCGCGACAGCGGTAACGCGACGCTGGAATATTCCAGCGTGTCGGCCATGCGTCCGAGCCGGTCGTGCCGTTTGACGAGCTGATACTTGTCCTGGATTTTCTTGCGCGTGGTTTCCTTCGGCGGCGGAAAGGTGTCCTTGATCAGCTTGAACACATACGGAAACGACGGCAGCGTGAACACCAGCATCACAAGTCCCTTGATGCCCGGCGCGATGACGAATTTATCGCTGGAATGCGACAGGTGATGCAGCAAGTCGCGATAAAACAGGTTCTTGCCCTGCTTCTGCAAGCCCACCGATGTATAGATTTCCGCTTTCGGTTTGCCCGGCATGATCGAGCGCAGGAATTGCACGTACGCGGACGGCACTTCCATATCGACGAGGAAGTACGAGTGCGAGAAGCTGAAGATGATCAGCACTTGTTCGCGCTGCAGCAGGACTGTATCGAGCGCGAGCAGGCCCGGAGACGCGTGACGCACGGGCACGACGAACGGTATCACCAGATCGCCGTTGATGATCCGGCCCACTATATACGCCGCCTTGTTGCGAAAGAATAGCGACGACAACACGTGAATCTGGAAATTAGGCGCTGCCTTGAACTCGCCGAACGCTTCGGTAATGGCTCGCATCAGGCACTGGACGTCGCGCTGCAGATCTTCGAACGGCGGCTCGAGCTGGAAGTTCGTCACGATCCGTTCAAACGTCGCGCTGAGCCCGTCTTTACTCGGGTAATACGCGCGATACGTCGGCTTGGCCGCAGGTTCGTCGTTCTCGATGTACTCCGTCGAAATAGCCGGCCGCACGAAAATGAAGTCGTTGCTGAAGTACGAACGATGCAGGATCTTGCAGCACACCGAGTTGAAAAACGTCTCCGCGCACTCGGGCTGCCGGTGCGACGTCAGCAAGCCGATGTAATGCAGCTTGATCTGCTGCCAGATTTCATCGTCTATACGTTGGGCGTCGTACTCGTCTTCCAGACTTATCACGCACTCTTCCACCCGGTCGTCGTACGACGTAATGCGTTCGCGCGCGAGCCGCTGCAGCGCGTGCCAGTCGCCGGCCTCGAATAGCCCCTTCGCCGCGATGGCGGCATCGCGAAACACGCGATAGTGACGGTCGAAGCCTTCGAGCAGCGTTTCCGCGACATCGAAGCCAATCTGCGACGACAGCAACTTGGGAAAGTGATTCATATCGGGTATGCACTTCGGGTGGTGTCGTTCAACGCGCGCTAAGCGCGCTTCGTGATCACGTCTTTACGCAATTTATAAGTGTCAAATCCGGCTTCGAATCCGGCCGATATTGTATCGCCGGACATTTTTGGTTCCTGGACGGCGGCCGTTCTTGCTCGTCGTGAGCTCAAGACACCTTCGCGCTTTTCTCCTGAGCGGCGAGTGCTCCAGCCGCCCTGCGTGCAGGTTTTTCAGCGTTCGCTGAAAGCAATGCACGCCCTTGCGCTTCGTATACCGCAAGCTCGGCGAGCGTTGCGTTCAGGTCGTCCAGTTGCCGCTCCAGCACCGCGCGATGCGCCGCGATGGTGTCGAGAAACGCGTGTAACTGGGCGACCGTCCCGGTCGGCGAATCGTAGAGATCGAGCAGCCTGCTCACCTCCAGCAACGTGAATCCAAGCCGTTTGCCGCGCAGCGTCAGCTTGAGCCGCGTGCGGTCGCGCGCCGAATATACGCGACGCATGCCGTTCGTGCCTACGCGCGCCGGCGTGAGCAAGCCCTGGTTCTCGTAGAACCGGATCGCGCGCGGCGTGATCTCGAATTCGCGTGCCAGCTCGGTAATGGTGTAGCGCGTGTCTGTCATTGAAATTACAAGGTTCCCAACGCTTTTCTCAAGCCGACGTTAAAATGCAGGTTAACGTTAGCGTCAACTTGGCGGCAATGCAACAACTGACAACCCGGAGACCCGACCCGCATGAACCCGCTCGAACAGCAACTCGATTACGTTTTCGCAGACCGTCTTCCTGAGAGCGGCCACACGATGGAAGTCACGCACGGCGTGTTCTGGGTGCGTATGCCGCTGCCGTTTGCGCTCGACCACATCAACCTGTGGGTCATGCGCGACGAGATCGACGGCGTGGCGGGCTGGACCGTTATCGATTGCGGTATTTCAGACGAAACCATCCGTGCGAACTGGGAAAACACCTTCGATACGCTGCTCGACGGCCTGCCGGTGCTGCGCGTGATCGTCACGCATTGCCACCCGGACCACCTCGGTTTGGCGGACTGGATCTGCAATGGCGGCGATAAGAAACGATGGGACCCGGTCAGGCTCTGGATGTCGCTTGGCGAATACGCGATGGGCCGCGTGATGTCCGCCGGCGATGGTTCCGACGCGGGCGGCGAGCGCGCGGCGCGGCACTTCGCGCGCCATGGCATGACGGACCCGGCATCGCTTGAAGCGCTGCGCAAGCGCGATACGTATTACCCGAAGCTCGTGCCGTCCATCCCGCCGGTTTATCGCCGGTTGCGTGATGGCGACACGCTGAAGATTGGCGGCCGTGAGTGGGAAGTGGTGACGGGGTTTGGTCATTCCCCTGAACATTGCGCGTTCTTCTGCGCAGAGACGAAAGTGCTGATTTCCGGCGATATGGTGCTGCCGCGCATCTCGACTAATGTCTCAGTGTTTGCAATTGAACCGGAGGGAAATCCGCTGGCGCTGTTCCTGGGTTCGCTGGACCGCTACGAGTCCCTTCCCGCCGATACCCTCGTGCTCCCTTCGCATGGCAAGCCGTTTCGCGGCATGCATACGCGCATCGGGCAGCTTCGGGATCACCACGCGGCGCGCCTCGCAGAAGTGCGGGAAGCCTGCGCGATCAAACCGCAAAGCGCCGCTGACATTGTTCCGCTCATGTTCAAGCGCCCGCTTGATGTCCACCAGATGACGTTCGCGCTCGGCGAAGCGCTGGCGCATTTGCATCTGCTCTGGCTGGAGGGCGAACTCGTACGCCATACCCATGACGAAGACGGCGTGATCCGCTTCTCACCGAAGTAAAAAAGCCGGGCGTTTGAACGCCCGGCTTTTTCGGTGAACTACGGGATGAGCTACAGCAGTGCCTACTGAACCTCGACGTTCGCGAAGTTCTGCCGTCCGAACGGACTCACACGATATCCACTGACATTGCTGCGCGTAATCGCGGAAGCCGTCGGATACCCAAGCGGAATCCACAGCGCCTGATCGTGAATAATCTGCTGGGCTTCGGTATAAGACTTGGTCCGCTTGCCCAGGTCCGCCGTCTCCTTGCCTTCATCGATCATACGGTCCAGCGTCGGATCACAGAAGCGCGCGAAGTTGATGCCCGAACGCACCGCGGCGCAACTGAATAGCGGCGACAGATAGTTGTCCGGATCGCCGTTATCGCCGGCCCAGCCCATGAACAGCATGTCGTGCTGACCCTGCTTCGCTTCCTTGATCAGCTCACCCCATTCGATCACCTTCACCTGCGCCTTCACGCCGATCTTCGCCAGATCCGCCTGCAGCAACTCCGCGCCAACTTTAGGATTCGGGTTCAGCACGCTGCCATTCGGACGCACCCAGATGGTTGTATCGAAGCCATTGGGGAAGCCTGCATCGGCGAGCAGTTTCTTCGCGCGATCAACCGAATACGGATACGCCGTGATCTGCTTGTCATAGCTCCACGTGTTCGGCGGGTACGGATTCACGGCAGCCGTCGCGGTGTTTTCGAAGACCGTCTTCAGGTACGTCGTACGATCGAAGGCGATGTTCAACGCCTGGCGCACCTTGGGGTTATCGAGCGGCTTTTTCTGCGTATTCAACGCGACGAACGCCGTCATGAACGCCGGCGTCTCGACCACTTTCAACGAGCTGTCCTTCTTCGCGTCGACCACGTCCTGCGGTTTCGGCGACAACGCGATCTGGCATTCACCCGCCTTGATCTTCTGCGCGCGCACCGAGGCATCGGGCGTGATGGCGTAGATCAGCCGGTCCACTTTAGGCTTGGGTCCCCAGTACGTGGGGTTGACGTCGTAACGGATCACGGCGTCTTTCGTATAGCTCTTCAGCACGAACGGACCGGTGCCGATCGGCTTCGCGTTCAGGTCGGTTTCGTGGCCGGCCTTGAGCAACTTGTCGGCGTATTCGGCCGAATAGATCGATGCAAAGCCCATGGTCAGGATAGGCACGAAGGTCGCGTTCGGCGTGTTGAGCTCGAACTTGACGGTGTTGTCATCGACCTTGGAGACGGACTTGATCAGCTTGACGAGACCCATGGACTGCGCGTGCGGAAAGCCGCTTGCGCCGGCCACCTTGTGCCACGGGTTGCTCTCCGAGAGCATGCGGTCGAAGGAGAACACGACGTCGTCGGCATTTAGTTTTCTCGACGGCGTGAAGTAGTCCGTGGTCTGGAACGCCACATTCGGCCGCAGATGAAACGTGTAGGTCAGGCCGTCGGGGCTCACGTCCCATTTTTCGGCTAGCGCGGGCGTGACCTTTTTCGCGACTTCATCGTAGGAGACGAGCGTGTTGAAGATCACATCCGCCGATGCGTTGGTCGTCACCAGCGAATTGAATTGCACGACGTCGAAGCCATCGGGGCTCGACTCGGTGCACACAGTGAGCGGTTTCGCGATCGCGAGCACCGGCGCGATGGCCAGTACAGCGGCTGCGAGCATTCTGAAGCGCATGGGATCTCCCGTTACGAACGTGGTCGCAAGTGTTAGTCAGTCAGACGTTTCTTGTTTGGCGGTTGCAGCTTATTGTACGGTGCGCTTCGTCGGATGCGTCAGCGCAACGAAACGACAACAAAATGGCACCGAAACTGCAACGAATTGGCCTCAGTGGCCGTCGCTCAGGCCGTAGCTTACTGAACCGTTATTTCCGCCACAACGACCGATTCGGGATATCAATATAGGGTTGGTGACAGTTTCTTGACCATCTCCGTGCGCGGTTGCCTAATCCGCAGACCCACGCTAAACTCGTGGCCGTCTTTGGGGAGTAGCCTTCCTTCCGCAATGGGAGGAGGACGCGTCAACATACTCGGCTTGTTAGCCGTGGCGCGTTCGACCGGTCAGGTTTGGCGAGACCATGGGTGCATCTTGTCGTTCACGGTCGGACGGCGCGGGATTGCACCCTGGTTCGCTGACGTCCGACCGTGAAATCATCGTGTCTCCAAAACAAAAACACCCCAGGCCTGCCCCAGGCCACACTCTGCGTTCGTCGGTTTCTCTACCGCTGTTCCACCATTTCCGTGGCTTCCCCTGCTCGCCGGCTTCATCGCGAGGTGCCGCATGACGCTGCTTTTCCTGCAACTCGCGCTGATGCTCGTGGTGATCCTGGCGGCATCGGAACTCTTCACCAACGCGCTCGAACATCTCGGCGAAAAGCTCGGCATCTCCGAAGGGGTCACGGGTTCGCTATTCGCGGCTATTGGCACGGCGCTGCCGGAAACCACCGTGCCGATCATTGCGTTGATGGGCGGCACAGCCAGCCGCGCGGTGAATGAGGAAATCGGCGTAGGCGCGATCCTCGGTGCGCCATTGATGCTGGCGACCTTATCGACGTGCCTGATGGCCGTCGCCGTGCTCAAGACGCGTGGCCTCAAAGGCGTCGTCGCCCCCGAACATAGCGGTTTCACCCGCGATCTCAACTTCTTCCTGTGTGCATTCCTGATCGCGGCGGGCGCCATGTTCGTCCCGCATCACGCATGGGAAGTGCGCGCGTTGTTCGCCGCAGGACTGGTCGGCGTGTATGTCACGTATGTGGTGACGACGTTCCGTGCGTCCGCCAGCCTGGTCGAAAAGGGCCACGGTACGGAAGCGCCTGAGCGGTTGCTGGTCTCGCGCTTCGGGTTGCCTACCTCGCTTGCGACCATCGTATTGCAGATGGTTCTGGGCGTGGTGTTGCTGGTTGGCGGTGCGAAGGGGTTTATCGCCGGCGTGGAAGGGGTATCGCAAGTGCTGGGGATATCGGCGCTGCTGCTCTCGCTGATCATTATTCCGATCGCGACCGAACTGCCCGAGAAGGTCAACAGCATCATCTGGGCGCGGCGCGGCAAGGATACGTTGGCGTTCGGCAACATCACCGGCGCGATGGTGTTCCAGGGCACGCTGCTGCCGGGTATCGGCATCATGCTGACGCCGTGGGAGCCGCGCGTGGAGGTGATGACCGGCGTTTTCATCACGCTCGTGGCAGCCGCGTGGCTGCGCCTCAACGCGAAGAAGGGCGGGATCGTGCTGTGGGCGCTGCTGGTGAACGGCGGACTTTATGCGCTGTATCTGGTGCTGACGCTGGGGCGCTAGCCGATAATAAAACACCCCGGACACACATAGGTGGCCGGGGTGTTGAAGCAGTCAAAGCGCTACGCGCGTGGTTTTGTTGTTGTCTTTTCAGAGTCACAGTCACAGTCGGCACAAGGCGGCGTACCGGCCTCGCCCCGTTCTCACGATCAGAACTTGGCAGCCTGGTGATACTTGCTGGCAGCCTGGACCTTCTTCATCGCCGAACTGTATTCGATCTGCAATTCCGACTGCGTGGTATTCGCGTCGGCGGCAATGGCGGCATCGATTGCCTGAATCCTCTTGATTACCTCCATGGCCGTTGCGTCCTGTTCCGGCGTCAACTCCATGAAAAGCGGGGTCCGCTCTTCAGTCAGGCGGGCCGCTTCCTGCCAGTCCGCCATGGCCGCTGCGTGCTGGATCGCGAGCGTCAACTCGAGCAGGCGGTCGATCAAGCTGTTCTGTTCCATGTCGATTTATCCTTAGCGGACTTCAGCAGCTTAGCTGCTCGCTCCTGTTGCGAGTGCACCTGCGCTATTCGTGCCGCCGAACAGTTGCGTCAGGTACTGCGAGTTGTTGTTCATCGTCGCCATCAGCGTATTGAGCGCCGTGAACTGCGCCTGGTACTGGCTCGTGAGCTGCGCCGTGTAGGCGGTCAAGGCGGTTTGCTGCGTCGTGATGCTCTTGAGGTCGGTGTTCACCGCACTCTGGCTGTTCGCAATCAAGCCGCCCGTACCCAGGAACGAGTTCAGGCTTGTCGTCACCTGCGCGGCCACGCCGGTCGTCGAATTGAACAGCGCCGACACCCCCGACGGGTTGCTTTGAAGCGCAGCGGCGAGCTTCGTGGGATCGATTACCAGCGAGCCCGCTGGCTGCGTCGCGCTGGCTTGCCCCTGTAGCGTGATCCCGATGGCTCCGAGGGAGATTGTCGAATTGCCGTTCTTCACGCCGCTGCCGACAATTTCCGCCAGCGTGTTCTGGATGGTGGCAAGCATCGGGTTGGAGGCCAACACGCCGCCTTGCGTACTCGCTGCCTGCGAGTTGTCGTTGCCCACCTGGCCGTAAGTGGTGACCAGGGTGTTATAGAGGGTGACAAAGCTGTTGATCGCGGTGGAGGCAGACGCGGTGTTCTGTGCCACGGTCAGTGTCTGCGGCGTACCGGCCGGCGTGCCGATTGCGGCAGCGGTGAGGTTCAGCGTGACCCCCTGGAGTGCCGTGGTCACCGAGTTGGTGGAACTTGTCGCTGCTGTCCCGTCGATCTTGAACTCGGCATCTTGCGCGGCCGTGGTTTGCGTCCACGCGCTCGTGCTCACCGCCGACGTGAAGGTCGATGCAGCCCCGCTGGTGCCGGCAGTGGACGTAACGCCGAGGCTGGACAGGCCAGCATCGCTCGCGACGTTGCTCACTGAAACATTGATCGTGTTCGATGCACCCGTGGCCGAGGAGCGCAGGACCAGATGCGCGCCGTCCGTGCCGGTCACGACCGTGGCCGTGACGCCGGGATTGGTTGCCGACGAGTTGATCGCGCTGGCAATGCCGCTGATGGTGTTGTTCGACGACGTGATGTCGAGACTCATCGACTTGCCGCCGACGGAGATGCTCATCGTGCCGGTGCCGAGCGCTGTCGTCGCGCCGAATGCCGCCGACGATAGCGTCTGGGCGGCGGCAATTTGCGTGACCGCGACAGAATACGTACCCGCTGACGCGGTGCTGTCAGTGCTTGCCGTCAGTCCAGTACCGTCCGCGGTCGCGGTGAACTGGCCGAGAGCGGTGCCGTTTGATAGTGAGGCGATACCAGCCTGCAAGGCGGACAGTGCCGCTTGCAACGCGCCGATCGCCGAAAGTTGGGTGTTGTCGTTCGTCTGTTGCGCGGAAAGCGTGGCGGTCTGACCTGCCACCTTCGCGTTGACGAGGCTCGTGACGAGCGATGAGACATCCAGCGACGAATTGCCCGTAGAACCGCTGATGATGGATTGTGCGGCGGACGCCTCGGCTGCTTGCGTGGCGGCTAGGGTGGCAGCTGCTGTGGCCGCGGCCGTGCTGGAGGCGCTGGGAATCGTCGACATTGAAATGCTCCGTACGTCGGTTTTGCTTTCGAGCCTGAATGATAAACGTTTGTAAAACGTGTAGGGGAGGCAAGCCTCCCCGGGCAACACAGTCGGCCGGCGCGTGGTGCAATGCGCCGGCCGCTACCGCAAAAGCTATTACTGGAGCAGCTTCAAAACTTGCTGCGGGTTCGAGTTGGCTTGCGCCAGCACCGAGATACCTGCTTGTTGCAGCACTTGCGCCTTGCTCAGGTTAGCCGTTTCTGCAGCGAAGTCGGCGTCCGTGATTTGCGACTGGGCGCCCGACAAGTCGGTCGACTGCGATTGCTGTGCCGAAGAGATCGACGTGAAACGGTTTTGAGCAGCGCCCAGGGTTGCCTGGATGTTGTTGACCGTTGCGAGTGCGTTGTCGATCGATTCCATTGCAGCGTTCGCGCCGGCCGTCGTGCTGACGTTGACTGCCGAAATTGCCGGGGGTGCATTGTTGCTGGCAACCGTCGACAGCACGCCACCGGCGGTACCCGTACCTG
>NZ_LMUF01000050.1 GCF_009766085.1 Burkholderia sp. S171
ATGATCATGCTGCCCGAGGGCATGCCGGGTGCGGGCGGGTATCGCGAGCATGACATCCTGGTGATCGGGGAGAAGGACGCGACCAACATCACCGGTTTCCCGTACGGCCCCGAGAAGAACATCATCAAGGCCTGACCAGGCTGCGTGCGATTCAACCAGAAAACCGCACTAGCCCGCAGGTGCCCGAAGCATGGGGTTCGGTGCTTACCAACAAGGACGCGGAACGTAACCGCGGTGTCGTGCTCCAGCTCGGCGAGCCGGTATAGCGACAAGAAGAGGTGAGGCCGGATTCGAATTCATCTCGCCGTGCTGGTTTGAAGACAAGCGATAGATATCCGTACTGCTGTGTTGGTGTATGTTGGCGACCCCGGCGGCAGAGCCAACGCCGAGTCCACCTTTTGTTTGCCAATCGGAAGTCTTTTTGCATGTGCAGTGACGATGTCGAAAACGCGAACCGATTTGTCGTTTTTAGAAATATGTCCGTATTTTTAGGCCTCTACTATGACCCGGAGCCTGACTGGGTTCGGGTGGCGGCGAAGTAGATCGAGACAACAGCAAGGAGGAGCATTTCAATGGAAAAGAGCGTGGTGATAGGGGAGCTGGCTTGGCCGGAGTATTCGCGCCGGGTGAAAGAGGAAGCGCAACCAATCCTGATTCCAATCGGGGCGCTGGAGCAGCATGGACCCCATATGTCGATGAACCCCGACGTGCTGCTGCCGAGCGCCATCGCCGTCGCGGTAGGGCAGGAGATCGGCGCACTGGTGGCACCCGCCATTGCGTATGGTTATAAGTCGCAGCAAAAAAGCGGTGGCGGCAATCACCTGTGCGGAACGACCAGTCTGGACGGCCACACGCTGTCGCTGACGGTAAAAGATGTGCTGAAGGAGTTCGCGCGTCACGGCGCGCGCAAGATCTGTCTCGTCAACGGACATTTCGAGAACTCGATGTTTGCGGTCGAAGGTGTTGACTTGGCGATTCGCGAATTGAGATGGGAAGGGATTCACGATTTTCAGGTTGTGATGCTGTCGTACTGGGATTTCGTCACCGACAAGACGATCGCGCGGATCTATCCGGACGGCTTCCCGGGCTGGGCGGTGGAGCACGGCGGTGTGCTGGAGACATCGCTGATGCTGCATCTGCATCCGCATCTGGTCGACATGTCATGCGTGCCCACGCATGGGGCGGCAAGCTTTGAGCCGTACGACGTTTTTCCGCCGATTCCGGAGTGGACGCCTTCGTCAGGTTGCCTGTCGTCGGCTGCCGCCGCGTCTGCGGAAAAGGGTGCGTTGCTGTTCGAGGTTTGTGTAGAAGGGATTTCGCGCGCACTTCGCGTAGCTTACGATGCGCGCGCGAAAGCGGCGCAGGTCTGAAATACCAGTCAGGGGACAGTAATGGGAAACTACGATAGCCATCATTCGCACGCCGAAATTGCTGCGGATAAGGCATGGAGCATCGAACAACATGCCATCGACCCGATTCCTTTGAAGGATCGGCACGGTACACCGGCCGAGCTGTTCAAGATGTGGATTGGCGCTAATACTAACTATGTGGTGGTCGTGACGGGCGCACTGGCGCTGTCTCAGGGGCTGTCGCTATGGCAAGCGTTGGGGGCGATTCTGGTCGGCAACCTGCTGGGATGTTTCGTGCTGGGCCTGACCACGATCATGGGGCCGCGTACGGGAACCTCCGGCATCATGACCTCTCGCAGTTCCTTCGGGCAGTTGGGTTCGTTCCTGCCGAAGGCTGTGAGCCTCGTTTCGGCGCTCAGTTGGTTTTCGATCAATTCGGTAGTTGCCACCCAGGCACTCGAGACGTTGCTCAAGATGGGTGGGTTTCATAGCCACGCGGTGGTCTGGGTTTCGCTCGCAATCATCCTGGCTGCAGAAATACTGCTGGCGATCTTTGGACACGCGACCATTATCGCCGCAGAGAAATGGATTGCGGTCGTGCTGGCCATCCTGTTCGGCGGACTGGCGGCATTCGTGTTGCCGCATACGAGCTTCGCGATGGCGTCGGCCATCAACCACGGCGGGGGATCTATCAGTACGTGGTTGATTGCAATGGGGATCATCTTTTCCTATCCAATCGGCTGGGCGAACTTCGCCTCGGACTACAGCCGCTATTTCCCCGCTGAAACCAGTTGGAAGAAGATCGTGCTGGCGGCAGGTGGAGGGCAGTTCGCGGCGCTGATGTTCTGCGAGATCATCGGCGTGCTGTTTGCAACAGCGCTGGGTGGCACGCTCGGCGACGACCCGGTCAGCCAGCTGTCGCGATTTCTGCCGACCTGGTTCATCGTGCCGCTACTGTTTTCGATCATCCTTGGCGGTATCGCGGCCAACGTGCCGAATGGCTACACAGCGGGCCTGGGCCTGTTGGCGCTACGTATCCCGATCAACCGGATCGCGTCGCTAGCCATCATCGCGTTGTTCACGCTCGGCTTCCGGGTCGTGACCGTGTTTTACGGGCAATTCTTCGACATGTATCAGGTGTTCCTGAACTACATGGTGTACTGGACGGCGCCATGGGCGGCCATTGTGATCGTCGACTATTTCATGCGCCGGGGCCGCTATCAGACGGACGCGTGGATGCAATGGGGCGGGGGCGCATACTGGTACAAGGCAGGAGTCTTCTGGCCTGGTGTGATTGCGCTGCTGGTGGGGATCGTGGCGTCGCTCGTATTCTCCAATTCGCCGACCTATGTCAGTCCGTTGATGCGCGATTACCTGGGCTGGGGCGACCTGAGCTTCGAGTTCGGGCTGTTGTCGGCCGCATTGACATACTTCGTGCTGGCACGACGCAACCCACTGTTTCGCAAGGCCGCAGACACCGTTCGCGTGGCGGTCGATGTGACTTCCGGTTCGGTCTGAACGGACCGTGAGAGTACTAGCAGCGCTCACGCGGAGCCTGATGGTTTCGATTCGCAACGTATTCATTTCGCGGGATTCTCGTCGATCATAACGGGTTGTTTAAATCTTGATACCGAAAGGCCGTCCTAGAGACGGCCTTTCGCGCGATGAGGAACTCCGAAAAGCTACCAACAATCAAGCTGCTGCTCTAACATTCGTACGGGGGATCCGTAGTTCGCTTACGTTGAAGTCGGTCCCTGGCATAAGCGACTACCTAACAGGCCAACCGCTCCTACCGCTTACGAACATGCAAAAAATGAGCAAACCATCGGGGCGTCTCGCTACAGCCGACACCTCATACTCGGCGGGGATACATGACTTTCGAGTAATGAAGTTTGGGTTTCTGTTAGTCGACAATTTTTCGCTTTTGGCATTGAGCGCGGCGATCGATCCGCTGCGCATCGCGAACATGGTTGTCGGCCGGAGGGTCTACGATTACAAAACCATTGTCGCTGAAGGCGAGGAAGTACGTTCCAGCGATGGTGTACGGCTCCTGGCAGACGTAACGCTCCTCGACGGAGGGACCTTCGACGCGGTTTTCGTCGTGGGGCCCAACCCGATTCCGCGCAAGGGTATCAGTGCGGTGTTGAACTGGTTGAAGCTGCAAGCCCGCAAGGGCGTCGCGATGGGCGGACTCGACACAGGGAGCTATTTCCTGGCGCGAGCGGGTCTGTTGAATGGCTATCGATGCACCATCCATTGGGAAGATCGCGACGTGCTCGTGGAACAATTCCCGAACGTGACAGTATCAAACCGTCTGTATGAAGTCGATCGAGACCGCTTCACGTGCAGCGGCGGTATAGCGCCGCTTGACATGATGGTTCACTTGCTGGGGCTACCTCCGGGAAGTCCCGATCTGTCCGGCCGTGTACTTGAACTGCTTCTCGCTGACCGGCGAAGCCACGAGCAACGCCAACGCACGTCGTTGCGTCAGTATGTTGGTGCTGAACACGCAAAGCTTGAAGAAGCCCTTCAGCTCATGGAAAGCAATGTGGAAGAGCCCTTGAGTCTCGCCGAGGTCGCCTCCTTCATACGCGTGTCGCAACGACAACTTGAGCGTTGGTTTCAAGAGCGCGTCCATAAAACTCCTGCACAAGTCTACCTCCAGATTCGTCTTTTACGGGCTCGGCAGCTTCTCTTTCGTACTTCGCGACCGTTGGAGGAGATCTGCACCCGCACGGGGTTCGCTTCGACCACCCATTTCGCCACACGTTATAAAGAGCAGTTTCAGATTTCACCCGTCGCAGATCGCAAGCGTTATCAAAGCGCTCTGTGATGCAAGTACGACCCACTGTACCTCGCTGAGACCGCTCAGTTCCTTCGCACCTCAACTCGATCTCCAAGTCATATAAGCAACGCTGCAAACGCGTGAGTTGCTCTTGGCAGGTGTATACCCTGAATGTCGAAAATGGAGATGATTACGTCGAATCTTGAAATTCGTTCATTCGCCAAACTCCTATTATTTGCTCCACGAACTCACCTCGTCACCAAGGAGCAAGTGGATGGAACTGAAGAATCTGATTCGAATCGAGAATGGCGA
>NZ_LMUF01000051.1 GCF_009766085.1 Burkholderia sp. S171
GTCGCTTTGGACAAAGAAATGACGCGCCGCCACGCGCAGTGGCTAACAGTGATAAAGAGAAAATCCGACTCTCGCAGACCACCACCGCCGAAAGCACCACCCCAACATCAACCCCAACCACTAACCTACAACCGCGTGCCCCCGTCCACCGGCGCGAGCAAAAAAAAACCACCCGCCCATTACGCATTCAACCCCGACTTCAAGAACAGCACATGCCGGGGCGCAAAATGCGCGTACAACGGCAGAATTGCACCGCCCATCGCGCGGGCATCGGCGCCAATCTCCCCTTCCACCAGCTTGGGCCGCACCATCCCCTGCCAGTCGAAGGCATCGAGCGCGGTATTGGTCCGGCTTAAAACTTCCCGCAACAACTGACGATCCAACTCCCCATCAATCACGATCGCATCGACATCGACCAGCGCCGCCGCCGTTGCAATGGCCGTGGCGAGCGCCGGGCAAGCGGCATCGAGCCATGCCTCGCACAGTGGCCACAACTGCGCCGACAAAGCACGTTGATCGTGAGCGGCGGCGGCGGGAAAACCGGCATCGGTGAAGCGCTTTTCCAGCACATACACCGACGCCACATTGAGTAACTGAGGCGTGCCTTCGCTCATCAGCGGAAACGACCCGATAGCGCCGGCATTCCCCTTCGGCCCGGCATGAAGCCGCCCGTCGATGACCAAGCCGCCACCAATGAACGTGCCGATAAACACGTAAAGAAAGTCGCTCAAACCGCGCCCTTGTCCCATCAGCAATTCAGCGGCGCAGGCAGCGGTCGTGTCCTTCGCAAACTCTACCGGCAACGTGGTCAGCGCCTGGACCCGCGCGCTGATATCGATCTCGTTCCACGCCGCGAAAACGTCCGGCGGGGTATCGAAGAAATTGCGCCAGCCGCCAAGCCATAACGGCGCCGCCACACCTATTCCAACCACCTTCGCGGCGTCATCGCCGAGCGCGACCATCATCTGGTCGATCTTCTCGCTGAGCAAAGCGAACACCGTACGCGGGTCGGGATACGCGTACTCGATGACATCGCGCGCGTGCACCTGGCCCGCGAAGTCCATGGTCAGCACATCGAGACTTCGCCGCCCCACTTTCACGCCGATGGAAAACGCCCCGTCCGCGCGCAGCGAGATCGGCACCGACGGCTGACCCATGCGTCCCTGCACGCGCGTCCGTGCCTCCCGGGCAAGCAAGCCGTCGTCTATCAGACGGTCCACGATCAGCGACGTCGTCTGCGTACTTAGATGCGTCAGGCGCGCGATCTCAGACTTCGGTAACGGACCATGAACACGCACCGCCTGAAGCACGATGCGCTCGTTCATCTGCCGCATGCCGGCCGGCTTCGGCGTTGCCGTGCTTGCGGATACTGAAGGCGTCATGGCGGATCAGGCGATCGCCTGCACGTCTGCCTGCTTCGCGCCGGTCATGATGGCCACAGCTTCCGACATATGGATGTCTTTCGTATTGACCAGCGCCGCTCGCCGCCCGAGCCGCTGGATATGAATGCGGTCGGCGATCTCGAACACATGCGGCATGTTGTGGCTAATGAGAATCACGGGCAGTCCACGATCGCGCACGCGCCGGATCAACTCCAGCACCATGTTCGATTCCTTCACGCCGAGCGCGGCGGTGGGTTCATCAAGGATGACCACATGCCGCGCGAACGCCGCGCTGCGCGCCACCGCCACGCCCTGGCGCTGACCGCCGGAAAGTGTTTCGACTGCCTGCTTCATCGAACGAATGCCGATCTGCAAACCTTCCATATGCGCGATGGCTTCCTGCAACATCCGCCGCTTGTCGATCATCATGAACACGGAGCCGAGGATGCCGGGACGCCGCAACTCGCGCCCGAGAAAAAGGTTCTCCGCAATGCTCATTGCCGGCGCGACTGCCAGGTCCTGATAGACGGTTTCAATGCCTTGCGAGCGCGCATCGAGCGGACTGCGAAAATGCACGGGATTTCCGTCCAGCAGGATCTCGCCTTCATCGGGAACGAGCGCGCCGGAGAGTGCTTTGATCAGCGACGATTTGCCTGCCCCGTTGTCGCCGATGACCGCCATGATCTCGCCGGGCAGCAGTTCGAAATCGACCCCGTCGAGTGCGGTCACTGAGCCGTAGCGCTTGATGACGCCGCGGGCTTCCAGAACGGGTTTGATTGTGTCGTTCATGAGCTTGGCTCCTCAGGCGCGGGGACGCGCGAGTTTATCGGCGGCAACCGCGAGAATCACCAGGATGCCGGTGATCAGAATCTGATAAACCGACGACACCCCAATCAGCGTCAGGCCATTGCGGAACACGCCGACAATCAACGCGCCCAGCAAGGTCCCGACAATCGTGCCGCGTCCGCCGAACAGACTGGTGCCACCGAGCACGACGGCCGTGATGCTATCCAGGTTCTCGGTCTGGCCCGCCTGTGGATCACCTACACCGGTTCGGGCCACCGACAACAGCGCGGCAATGCCATAGAAAAATCCCGCAAGCGTGTACACGGTAATCAAGATTTTCTGCGACGAAAGTCCCATCAGCCGCGCAGCTTCGGCATTGTTACCGAGTGCGTAGAGATGGCGGCCGGGCACGGTATCGCGCAATACGAACCACACCACGAGGTACATCAACAAGGTCAGCACGGTGCCATACGTGACCTCCGCGCCGCCGAGATGGAAGGTGTTGCCAAAGAACATCATGGCGTCCGGCAGGTTCGAGATGCTCTCGGCATTCGAGTACACCTGCGTCAGCGCGAACGCTATGTTCAGCGTCCCCAGCGTGACGATAAACGCGGGCAGCTTGATCTTGGTGATGAGCGTACCGTTAAGCAATCCGAACAATGTGCTTGCCGCCACGCCACAGATGATGGCAAGCACGGGCGGCACGCCCAACGTGACGGCGAACTTCGTCATCACAATAGAACCGAATGCCATCAACATGCCGCACGACAAATCAATTCCGCCGGTCAGCACAATCAGCGTCTGGCCGATCGCGATCACCGCCACGACCATGGTCTGCTGAAGGATAAGCGAGAGATTTTGTATCGATAAAAACCGGTTGCTTTGCCAGATGAAGAAAGCGCACGCGATCACGAGCGCCGCTAGCGGACCGATATCGGCAAGCGATGGCAGACGATCGGAGAACGTCGCGCGGCCGGCCGTGGGAGAGGTGGATTGCGTCATGACGGGGACCTCGACAGCAACATCGAAAAAATGCGCCGCTCGCGCGACCCGGACTTGAAATGCCTTGAGGCTCAGGTCCGGGCCGCGGGTTCGAACGCGGGTTCAAATGCGGCGCGACGGCTTACTTGTTGCCCCAGCAGTTATCCAGGCCGAACTTCGTGTCCTTGGCCGCGACGCCGGACACGGGTTTATCGCTGATGAGCGTGACGCCGGTGTCGTGATAGCCGGTCGCCTTCTTTCCCGTCTTCGCGTATTCGATCCCCGCCTGCACGCCTTGCGCTGCCATCACGAGCGGGTATTGCTGCGACGTGGCGGCGAAGCTGCCGGCTTTCACGTTGCGCACGCCTTCACAGCCGCCGTCGATGGACACGATCATCACGTCCTTGTCCTTGCCCGCTGCTTTGAGCGCGCGATACGCACCGGCCGCCGCGGGTTCGTTGATCGTATAAACGAGGTTGATGCCCGGCTCCTTCTGCAGGCAGTTTTCCATCGCTGTCTGGCCCTTCGACTGGTCCCCGCGGGTGTCCTGGCTGCACACGACCGATGGGTCGCCCTCTTTCACGCCGAAGCCCTGCAGGAAGCCGTTATGACGCAAGACGCCGACGGTCACGCCGGGCGCGAGGTCGAGCGTAGCGATCTTCGCTGGTTTGCCGGCGAACGCGGCTTTTGCGTATTCGCCGATCAGCACGCCGGCCTTGAAGTTATCGGTGGCGAAGAGCGCGTCGGTGGCATCTTGCGGATCGGTCGGCGTGTCGAGCGCGATCACGAGAATGCCCGCCGCGCGCGCTTTCTTGAGCGTAGGAACAATGGCCTTGGTATCGCTCGGCGTGATGAGGATGGCTTTCACACCGGCCGTCATCATGTTCTCGACCGCGGTCACCTGAGTGGCGTTGTCACCGTCGAACTTGCCGGCTGCGGTGATCAGTTTGACCCCGCCTTTCGCGGCGGCTTCTTCGGCGCCCTGTTTCATCTTGACGAAGAACGGATTGGTATCGGTCTTGGTAATCAGCCCGATCGCGATCTGGTCAGCCGCCATTGCCGCGCCTGAACTTACCAGCGACGCAACTGCAAGTCCGAAGAAGGACGCACGTGCGACAGCACGCCGAAGATTTTTCATGTCTCACTCCATAGGTTTTTATTCGCCCGCGGCTTCGAGAGGAGGCGCACCGGACGCGTTCGCCGACTAAATCAATTGACTTTATTTAGTACAGCAGCGACCGGTGGACAAGTCAAGAAAATGAAGCGCAACCCAAACGGTGCGGCGCAGCATGATGCCGATTAAATCGCTTTGAACATCAATGGGGGCTGTACAACCAGCGATTGTTGCGTCGCGTCTACGTAAAAACACTGAGAGGCTGAAAACGGCTGAAAAAAGCGTTGAATTGAATTGTTTTCCGGCTTTTTATCGGGTTATGGTTTACCAGCATTTTTGCCAACCCATTATCTTGGTCACCCGCACCATGAGCGCACTCGAAGCCCTTCACGCGATCGTCACCGACGAAGATTCGCCCCAGATCATCCGCGATCACATTGTGGATTCGCTGCAGTTTGCATTGCGTAATCAGCCTGGGTTTTTTACGACGAAGGAAGTGCAATGGCTCGCGCAGTGGGACGACACGCGCATTCCGATTGCCGCGACAAAGATTCTGAACGGGATGAAAGCAGCCTGAAAGGGGTCGCTCGCGCCGGGCGGGGGTTTGGGTTCTGGCGGGGGTTGGGGTGGGGGTTGGTGCTTTCGGCGGTGGTGGTCTGCGAGAGTCGGATTTTCTCTTTATCACTGTTAGCCACTGTGCGTGGCGGCACGTCATTTCTTTGTCCAAAGCGACAAAGAAACGAAGCAAAGAAAGCGCTTTTAAAACACGCTACCCTAAGTGTCCACAGCGTGCAGTTTCTATTCATGGGTGCCCCAAAAGCACGGTGCTCGCCAGAGCGACCGATGTTTGAACCCCTCCTTCTCGCGAATCCTGACATAGACACGCTTCGCCACCCGTGCTCTCGGGCAAGCACCAGTGCCGAGAAACCCGCACGGCCCACGCGCCTCTGCGGCTCACTTTTTTGTTGGTTGGTTGTGTAGTCTGCGCTGCAACCTACTTGGGCGACATGGCCGGCACACATTTACAACTTCGCCTCTTGGAGCGGGACGGTTATTCGTCGGTCAGAACCTCGCTCATTCTCCGGCCTCGTTTCGAGCTCGGTTGGCGATGTGATCAGGAATGCATACAAATTCGGCGGATGGTTCACGCGGATAGCGCGGGGTGAACCTTGGGCAGGTTCAATCAGTGGTGGCGAAGCGTGTCAGAACCTGTATTCGGAGAAGGAGGGTTTCACACATCCTCCGCTCTGGCGAGCACCGTGCTTTTGGGGCACCCATGAATGAAAACTGCACGCTGTGGACACTTAGGGTAGAGCGGTGAAAGCGTTTTCTTTGCTTCGTTTCTTTGTCGCTTTGGACAAAGAAATGACGTGCCGCCACGCACAGTGGCTAACAGTGATAAAGAGAAAATCCGACTCTCGCAGACCACTAACACTGAAAGGAGCAACCCGGCATAAACTCCGACCGCTAACACTGAAAGCACCACCCCGGCATTGACTCCGACCACTAACACCGAAAGCAGCACCCCGGCATTGACTCCGACCGCTAACCCCGAAATCCAACACCCCCCCATTCCCCTCTCAGTGCAACCCAGCCTTCACCGCCGCCACATCAAACGTAAACGCCAACGTCTTATCCTGCACGACAATACTATCGATAAACTGCAGCACGTCTAAATCCTTCACAAAACTCGCCGCCGACGAAGCCGCCAGAATTGCGCCGCTTTCTTGCGGCTTGGCAATAAGATATCCCTGTACGTAGTCCACGCCTATTTCCTTCAATGCGCGTAACGTATCCACATCTTCAACCCACTCAGCCACGCTTCGCATTCCAAGATTGCGAGCAAGCGCGACAATCGCTTCGACTATGGCTATATCAGCTGGATGCGCGCACATCGTCCGAATAAACTCGCCGTCAATCTTGAGTGCATCGGCGGAAAGATCCTTGAGATATTTAAACGATGTATACCCCGCACCGAAATCATCAAGTGCGATCTTGCCGCCCATCTCATGAACCCGCGCAATAAACCGTTGTGTATTGCCGAGATCATGCAACGCAACGCTCTCGGTAATCTCAAGACAAAGATAAGGCACGATATGCCGGAAGCGCGCGAACAACGCAAAGACGTCTTCCATGAACTGCTCGTCATTCAGTGAACCACCACTGAGATTGACGCAAATAAAACGCGTATTCGTGAGCGACGCCTGATTTTTCTCGATCCACTCAAGCAGTGTGGCAATCACCCATTTATCGATAGCCGCAATGTTGCCGGATTCCTCCGCCGCCACAATCACCTTGCCGGCGGGCAGCGTGGCCCCGTCGGGCGCGCGCATACGCAGCAGCACCTCGAAATTAAGCGACTCCGTGGGCGCAGACAACGACATGATCGGCTGCATCACAAGGAACAGGCCGGGAGGCAATCGATTGCGCCCCAGCGTTTCAACCAGCTTCAATTCCTCTGCCCGCTCCTCGAACGCCGCCGCGCCCTTTCGATACGTCACCATCCGCGCATTCGAACTCTTCTTGGCCTCACGGCACGCACGGTCGGCATGCGAGAGCGCATCCTGCACCCGCACACCGTGCGAGCACTCCACCAGTCCCACCGATGCCTTCACCTGGAACGCACGGTTGCCGACCTGATACGGCGCATCGCTCAACGCACTGATCAGGTGATGACAACAATCGATCGCTTCGTCTATCGACATACCGCTCATCACGCAGACGAACTCGTCACCGCCAATCCGCCCGAACGGAAACCCGGCTGCAAACAACGCCCGCGTGCGGGTGGCAACCTGCTTCAGGACCTCGTCGCCGGCACGATGACCGAACAGGTCGTTGACGAGCTTGAAGCGGTCGAGATCCACGTACGCGAGCGCCCAGGGCGACCCTTCTTCGCTCTGTGCCGCTATCGCCTTTTCCACGCCGCGCCGGTTGAGCGAGCCTGTGAGCGGATCGTGTTCAGCCAGGAACCTCAGTCGTTCGATGGCTTTCGAACGCTCGGTCACATCCTGCAGCGAGCCTTCGATCCAGCCGTTCGAACGCGTCGCCTTGAGCAGGAACCGGCGCTCGCCATTGCCTCGCGATGCCGCGCCGCCCATCTCCAGTTCGCCTTCACTTCCTTTCGATGCCAGCGCCTGCAAAGCCCCCCAGGCACCGGATTCGAAATAGTCGTTCCAGTGACGCACTTTGTATTCGGCTTTTTGCAGCGAGAGCATGGATTGCAACGCGGGATTCGCGCGCACGAAGTGACCCGCGCTGTCGAGCGTGAAGAGGCCAATGGGCGTCACGTCATAGGTATTGCGCAGTTCCGTTTGCGCCTGCCGCCGATGCTCGCGTTCGGCGCGCATCTGCTCGGCGATTGCGAAGGCGGCCATCATGCTCGACGACAACGCCGCCATCACCGTGCTCACGCCGCCCGAGAGCGATTTGATGCTGAACGCCGCGGCAAGCACATCGGAAAAGGTGGCGAACAACACGATCGCGAGCGACCCGACGTACCAGAGCACCGTGCGCGAGCGGGCAAGCCAGACAATCCGCGCGAGCAAAAAGATCAGCACGCCGATGCCAATCCCGCCGAGCATCCAAAGCGCCGGAATGAAGCGCGAATAGGGAAGAATCACAGAGCACACCAGCAAGGCAATGCCGATGTATTGCCCAAGCGCAAGCAGCCATCGATACCCCACCACTTTCAGTTCACGACGGAACAACTGGCTGAAAAGCGCGCCCGTCAGCAGATAGTACGCAGCGAAGGTGAATTGACGCAGCGGCTGCAGAAAGTCCGACGGGATCGAGCGCCCCGTCCACTGCATGTCCCATCCCATCGCGTTCGCGCATAGCCGGAGATTGCCGACCAGCCACATGGCGAAGATCACGTACGTCCACTCGCGGTTGATCAGCGCAGTGACGAACACGAATACGGCGAGCGTCAGCAGGCCGCCTCCGATCATGCCGGAGCTTTCCTGAAAATCGAGCGCCGATGTGCGCAGACTTTGGCCGTCCCAAGCAAGCGCGGTGATCTGTGCCGGGCCGGAGAATGTGCCACGGCACACGATTCCAACCGATTGCGCGAGATGACCGAGATGAATGGAGAAACCCGCCTTGACGGCGGTAATTTCGTTGGTTGTGCTCTGGCGGTTCGCTGTGCCGAGCGGCTGCAGCGTGGAGGCTATCCAGCAAGCGAGCGTCTGCGCGTGACGCGACGGCAGTTCCACGTACGTGGTCTGCTCCTGACTCATGTTGGGAACGTCGAATGAAAACCAGACCGGCGTTTCAGCCAGTTGCGTGCTGAAACGGCCTACCCCGGCCTGGTGCCCGAGTTCCTTCAAGGCGCCGGCGGGGTCCAGCGTGCCGCTAGTGTCGCGAATGACGTGCAACTGGAGCGGAACGGCTCCGTGCGATTCGAACTGGTGCGGCGCCCACAGCAAGGTTGCGATCGTACCCACCGCGATCAGCGCCGGAACGACGAAGACGGAGAAGGTGTACAGCAGCCGATCCATGAACGATCCAGCGCGCCTGTACTTTGATCGCGAAAATAAAGCAACCGACGCCATACCTGGTGTTTCCCCTGGTTGCACTAACCCACGCCGCGCGGGCGACGGCGGCCGGTCATAGCTCGCCATCGCCTCGTGTGTCCCGCGCCAACGTACGACCGGGTTATTGTTTTATTGTTTATTACCTGCCATAAGCAACCTGCGGAGCTTCCGGGCATCCTACCGTTTCTCGCTCGAAAGATAAATCTGCCGTCCGCAAATCGATATCCGGGTGATGCGTTTGAAACACGAACTGAAATAGCGGGTGCTTCGCTTCCTCCCAGCGTTGACGCGCCACACCCACTTCGCCTGCCAGAACCCGATGCGGCAGATTGCCGACATGCGCCATCGGAATGAATTGCCGGTAGCCGAAAACATCCTCGAACAACATTGCTTCATATTCGCGATCCAGCGGCGAACGCGCGGTAATCACCGTCCAATCGATCTGATGCTGCTCACAGTATAAAAACAATGACTTGAACAGCATCATTTTTACCACGCGGCCAATGGTTCCGCCGGCTACGCCAAGGCGAGTGGCTTCCGCCAGACGGCCCGTTCTTAACCAGATCGGCAATTCGACCGATCCCTGCACACCGAGCGGCGCATATTCGTTGGTTTGAATGCGCATGGTACCCAGCGGCGCGCCATCGAGTTTCGATTCAGCCAGCAGAACCGCCGTACCCGGGTCGCGATCACACCTTTCAACTGCCATTTTCTCTGCAAAAGCCGGCAAATGACGGCCATAGGCGACGCGTCGAATCTGTACCGCTTTCTGAAGATCGTGATCCGCCGAGACGATGCGAATGGTGAACGGCATGGACTCGGGCTTTTTTAGCGCTTGCACTGCCGCTAGTTCAAGTCTCTCTGCACGCTCACCGCGTTCAACATGTTCGTTGCGAAAAACACTACTTTGACCTGCTTTATTAAGCTGTTCCATTTGTGCTACCCCATTTTGGCGAGAAGGAGGACGCCGCGGAGCGTTTGATTTGATGCAAACGACTCTCGCGACGGTTTTAGTCTCGCCCAAAGGCAATTGATGGGGTGCGCGCTAACAAATAAATCTTTATAAAAACTTCAAAAAAATCTGGATTTTGGGTGCTTTTCGTGTCTGCCGGCTCAAATCATCTCTTCCCATTTCGTATCATGAAAAATTTCCCGCGTGTAACTTTTCGTCGATCACGCGAAGCGGAATTCTTTGTGCATTAACAATGGGATAGAAATTCGGAAGCCATCTTTTTTCCTATGCTATCCCGCTTTTTCGCCAGTGGTGCGCTCATGCTTATATAACGGATTTTTTATCGCTGACTTTATATCGAGGATCAATAGCGAGAATGCAAAGCAGCTGGATAGGCGGGAAATGAACCGATTTCCTGCGAGGTCAACCTATTAAACCGACGAATATCGGTTACCGCACATAAGCCCTTCACACAATATGGAATTTTACGGGTGCAAGCCAGAAGCAAATCAACGGCGTTGCGTGGTTGCACTTCTAAAAATTGGAAATCGGAAGAGAATTCCGCCTGGAGCGCGACTCAACGAACTATTTTGCCGAGTGAAGAGGGGAAGAACCGGAGGGAAGAAGCTTGGGGACAGCGGATGCAAGGCGCATCCGCCGGTTTTTCCAGCATAAAGGCTAGTGCCGACCTCAGTCTTCATCGTCGAGCCAGGGAATATCCACGTCGGTGATGAACGCCACCATGGCGAGCGGGCGTCCTTCCTGACGGCCGATCTTGCCGTCCGCGCGTTGCCATTCGCATCGAAACACGGTGGCGGGCGTGTCGGCCATCAAGGTCACGGTGCGCAGTTCGTCCGGATCCGTGTCTTCCACCGGGCCATCGAGCGACACCAGGAGTTGTTGCGGCCACATGCCGTCAGCGGGATCGTAGATCTTGTCGCCGTCATGAATCACGACAAACGCTTCCACGCCGATAGTTGCCGAAGCCTCCACAATCATCTTGCCAAGCGCGCGCAACACGGCCGTTGCGCGGCCGGAGTTGGCCTGGCGAATTGCGAGGTCGCCGCGCGTCAGCGCCTGCTCCAGCTTCGGGTTGGTTTTCTGTTGGGCCATCGGGACGCCTCCGTAACTTGATTCACTATTCTTGATTCACTATTCGACGAGCATCGCCCGCCGGCTTGCACGGCGCGATCGTACCATTCCTGTCCCAAATTTACCGTCCGGCAGGACTTCTCCGGAATTTTTAGCATGCCGCAAACGCCCGCCCATCAAAGCTGTCGGCGTCCGGCCATCGCATGACATGTTGGCTTGACGCTCAAGTCAGCCGCTATTTGATCCGATAAGATGTTGTCCGGCCTCAAGCGTTACTGAGCCCGTTTCACTCGTCGTATCGTTCTATATCGTTCTATTCACACGCGCAGACCAACATCATGTTCGAACTGTTCCTGGCTCGCATTTGTGCAGCCAATCTGACCGGGCAGGTTCGCCGTCACTGCACGGCGGGGCTGACATGGTTGCCCGCACGGTTCATGCCGTTCATCCTGCGCGCGTTTTCGCTATTCGTCGCGGGACGCGTATCACTAGCCGGCATGGCCGCGCCAACCGGTCACATCCGTCTCCAGGCAGCAGCGTTCTGATGCGGCGCGCGCTCGGGGAACCTCCGCCGCAAGCCGCGTTCGACGGCATCATGCTCTGCTCGCATTTCCAGCCGATCTATAGCTTGCCCCATCAGCGCCAGGTGGGTTACGAGGCGCTGTTGCGCGGGGTTGCATCGACGGGCGGTTTGCTGGCACCGTTCGAACTGTTCGCAAAGGCGATTGTGGAGAGCTCGACCGGCCTACTCGACCGCCTGAGTCATGTCACTCATTTGCACAACGCCGCCAGATGGTTGCCCGGCCGGACCTGGCTATTCCTGAACGTGACGCCGGCAAGTTTCATCGCTCCTGGCTACGCGCGGCAACTCGCCGACATCGCGCGTGAATCGGGCGTGCGGCCGGAAGAAATCGTGATCGAGCTGCTGGAATCCGGCGGCAACGACGGCTGCGCGTTCGCCCACGCCACCCAGGCGTTCCGGTCGCAAGGCTTTCTGGTGGCTGTGGATGACTTCGGTGCCGGGCACTCGAATCTGGACCGGTTGCTGACCTTGCGGCCGGACATCGTGAAACTGGATCGCAGCCTGATTCATGCGCATCAGCCGGACTTGCGCGAGTCGGTCATGCCGAAGCTGGTGAGCCTGTTGCACGAGGCCGGCATGCTGGTGGTTGCCGAAGGGATCGAGACCGAGGAGGACTTGCTGCTGGCGGCGCGCTCGGGCGTGGACTTCGTGCAGGGGTTCCTGTTTGGCCAGCCCGGTCCCGGGGCCTCGCCCGAGGAAGCCGCGACGCAGCAAATCGAAACCGTCTTCGATACCCTCGCCCACACTCGCCAGACCCGCGAGCTTGGCATCGACTTGTTGCTGATGCCGTATCGGACGCGCTTTGCGGAGGCCGCCGAGCGCATGTTGTCCGGCGCGGTGCCGGAGCGGGCCTGCGAAGATTTGAAGGCGCTGCCGTGCACGGCGAGTTGCTTTTTCCTCGACCAGGGCGGTCGCGAATGTATTCCGATGATCGAAGGCGCCGGCACCGCGCCGATCGCTCCGCGCCTCACGCCGCTGAGCAAACCGTCGATCGGCCGTTGGGACAACCGGCCGTATTTCGTCGATGCCCTCGCCCATCCGCAGCGGCTGATGGTGAGTGCTCCGTATTTATCGGCGACTGGCACCGGGCTCTGCGTGACGCTCTCCATCTACATCAACTATCGCGGCGACCCGCTCGTGTTCGGCGTGGATCTCGACTGGGAGCGTCTCGCCTCGTCGGCGGCCGGGTTGCTGCCGCCTTCAGCCTAGGGTTGGGGTCGGGCTTGACGCTGGCTTCGCGGCCAGCGTGCGCGCCAGATACTCGCCGCCGGCTTTCAACGCGGTGACGTTGCCGGGCTCAAAGGTCCAGTGGCCGGCGGCATCGACGATAGACAGCTGCGCGCCCGGCCACACGTCAGCAAGGGCCTGCACCTGATCTGCTGGGCACACCATGTCGAAGCGGCCGTGCACGAGCACGCATGGCAGATGAGCAATCGTGCCAATACGCGGCAACAACGGCTCCGGCGGCAACTCGTGCGCCATGTAGTGATGCTCCAGCAACGACATCGAGATCGCCGCGGCGTTGGCCTCGCGGGTTGCTTCGGGGGCGGCCGGCTCAGCTTGAGCAGCATCAGCCTGGGACGCTTCAGGCAGCGTGGCGGTAGTTTGCGCGGCATCGGTTTGAGCCGCTATGACCGAAGCCTCGCCCTTCGATTCGTCGCCTTTCGATTCGTCCTTTTGCGCCGGGTCAGCACCCTTCTTCGGCGCAGGCTTATTCACCACTGATAACGTCGCCTCGAAGCCCGACCATGCACGGGCGAGCTTGATGCCGGCGTCATCGAAACGGGCGAGCGGCGCGCCGGTGAGAGTCAGGATCTCGGCGGCATTGCGCGGACGCTGGCCGCTCGCGGTCTCGATGGCATCCAGGAACGCCCGGTGCGCATCCGGAAACACGCGCTGCACGTCCCACAGGAACCAGTCGATATCCTCCTTGCGCGCGAGGAAAATCCCGCGCAGCAAAAAGCCGAGACAGCGTTCGGGATGCGTCACGCCGTAGCTGAGCGCGAGCGTCGTGCCCCACGAACCGCCGAACAGCGCCCACTGCTCGATGCCGAGCGCGACCCGCAGCTTCTCCATATCGCCGATAAGATCATTCGTGCCGTTGTGCTCCAGTTTCCCGAACGGCGTGGATTTGCCGCAGCCGCGTTGATCGAAGAAAACCATGCGCCACTTGGACGCATCGAGCACATCCGCCCACTTGAGATTCATGGCGCCACCAGGGCCGCCGTGGACAAGCAGCATCACGGGGGCGTCCTTCGGTCCTTGCGCACGCCAGTACACGGCGTGGCCATCGCCGACATCCAGCAGACCGTCCTCGTACGCCGGCGCCACCTCGGCGGCTGGCTTACCCGATGCGTCATTCGTCAATTCGCCCTTCACTTCGCTCTTTGCTTCGTCCGTCATTGCAACTCCGTTAAAGAGAGACCGCGGTCTCTCTGACTGTCATTGGGCGGGCAGCATGGGGACACTCAGAGGTGCGCCCGGGATCGGATTTGGGACATGCGCCGCCGCACACGCTATCCTTCGGGTTTCGCACGCCGGACTCAAACGTCGGGCCGGTCACCGTACCCCAAGACGCTTTGCAACCCGCCGCAGCCCTTTCGCCCCATTTTTACCACCATCCATTTCTTAATGCATCGAACCTTCGTCAAGTGGCTATTCGCAACCTACCTGCTTGGCAGCGGTACGGTATGGTCGATCCTGATTCTGCCTCTGTTTCCGTTCGTCGGCCGCAGCGGCCGTTATTGGCTCGCCAAACAATGGTGCCGCGCCATGGTCAAGATGATGCGCGTGATCACGGGCGTATCGTGTTCGGTCGAAGGGCTGGAGAACCTGCCCAATGAGCCGTTCATCATGCTGTGCCGACACGAGTCGACTTGGGAAACGCTCGCGTTCATGGCGCTGTTTCCGCGCCGCATCAGTTTCGTCTTCAAGAGCGACCTCAAACGCATCCCGTTCTTCGGCTGGGTGCTGAAGGGCCTGGACATGGTTAGCCTGGATCGCGGTTCGCCACGTCAGGCGCATCAGGCCGTCACGCGTGAATGCGCGGAAAAACTCGCACTGGGCGACGTGGTGGTGATCTTTCCCGAAGGCACGCGAGTGGCGCACGATGCCCCGCTCAAGCTGGCATCGGGCGGCGTGAGGCTTGCGTGTTCCACACAAGTGCCCGCCGTGCCGGTCGTGCATAACGCCGGCAAATACTGGCCGGCAAAAGGCTGGCCCGATCAGCCCGGACATATCCGCGTGATCGTGCTGCCGCCGTTGCCCGCCGATTGCGTGGTGCCGCAAGAGTTGAACCGGATGGCGCAAGACCGGATGGAAAAGGAAATGGCGCGGCTCGCCTGAGTTGCACGCGGCTACGCGCGCGCGGTAGCGCGGTCACGCCCGGGTAAATAAAACCGCAGTGCGCGGGATCAGAACGGCCGGCGGCGCTTCGCAGCGCACAACCGGTCCACCGCCGACAACAACGCTTCCGTCTCGACGGGCTTTTGTAAATAACCGTCGTAGTGAACGAAAGCCGGCGGGTGCGGATGGCCCGAGATCATCAGGAAGGGAATGTGTGCGAGGGCCGAGTTGGTCTTCATCGTCTGGCACAACAGCGCACCGCCGAGTCCCGGCATCATCCAGTCAGACACCACGATATCCACGCTGTGCTCGCCCAATAAAGCGAGCGCACCGTTGCCGTCGAACGCGGACAGCACCGTGCATTCTGCCGACTGCATGCACAGGGTCCAGGCTTCGAGGGTGGCGGGGTCGTCGTCGACGAGCAGTACGGTTTTCATCTTGCTGGCGGCTTTGATGGATGTCCCGGTGATGGAAGAGTCGCGAAGTCAGACAGTACAGAACGAACTTTGGTTGCACGCAAATCCTGTTGCGCTTGCTTACAGTAAGTTTGTTTGTGTACGACGCTCACGCGTTGCTCGCATGGTCCGCTTCGAATCTGCTTTCGAGCCTGTTTTGCGCGGCAGCATTGCACATGCCTTGAATGCTGCGTGGCTACCGTCTGGCCCACTTATATAGCTTTTATCGCACGTATGCTAATGGGGTTTTGCCCATCCCGCATTTGCGGTAACAAGTGCCTGCGGCAAGGCCCTGTACACGCTATTTCATACCGATACGAACCACCTCGCGCTGCCGTCCCGCTTCCCGGATTGCATCGATCAGGCTGTCGAGCGCAGGCGTGCGCACACGGTCATGTCGGAGTATCAGGCCGATGGGTTCATCGGCGCTCGCGAAGGGCATTGGCAAGCGGGCAAGCAGCTTCAATTCGATGTCGTGTTCCACTACGCTCGACGGGACAAACCATACCGCGTCATTGTGCAATGCAAGAGCGCGCCCAAGCGACACCGACAAGGTTTCGATCAGCGAACTCAGCGCCTGCGCGCCGAACGCCGTCAACACGCTTTCAGCGGACTGGCGGATCAACGTCCCAAATGGCGGCACGACCACTGGAAAGCGGGCAAGCACCGACGCCGTGATATTGCTCTCGTGCACGAGTGGATGATCGCTGCGCACCACGACCTTCAACGGCTCCCGGTACAACTGCTCGAAGGTCATCCCGACCATGCCTTCTGGTTCGGACAGCCGGCCGATGACCAGGTCGGTATCGGCGGATTTCAGGCGTTCGAGCAACTGCGAGTTCGACCCGGTCCAGACCCGTACGGAGACGTCCGGCCAGTGCGCCCGAAACGCGGCAAGCGTGGGCGGCAGCAACGCGGGGGCAACTGTCGGCAAGACGCCCAATGCAACTGTGCCGGGCATCTCGACGCCATGCCGCGACAACTCATCCACGCCCTCGCGCAAGGCCCCTACGCAGGCTGCTGCGTGCGGCGCAAACAGTCTGCCCTCGCGCGTGGGCGCGGCGCCTCGGCGGCCCCGTTCGAACAGCCTGACGCCCAAAATGGATTCCAGCTCGCCGATCGTCTTCGATACCGCCGGTTGCGTGATCGAGAGGCTGTCGGCGGCGCGCTGCACGCTGCCGAACTGCGTCACCGCCAGGAAGCATTGCAGATGCCGGAACTTGATCCGGCCGCTGGTCAGGTTGGCGAGGGGCGTGACGGGCTTATCCAGCTTGTTCGCCTTGTTCGGCGCACCCGCGGGGATGGGGGCGGCGGACGATTCGGGGTCGGTATCCATGACGATCAGTTATGTCTGAATGCATAAAACGTCATTTTCCATAACTTCATTGCTTCGATAAAGTGTTGATTCACAATTTAAAAGTCGGAGACAGAAAAAAATGACTGCCCCCTCCCTCATCCTGACGCCGCGCGACTGGGATTCCCACCCGCCTTATTGCCATCCGGGCTACAAATCCTCCGTGCTGCGCAGCCCGTCGCGCCCGCTGATCCCGCTAAAAGAGAACCTGAGAGACCGGCGCGTGCCAGTGTACGGTGCCGACGACCTCGGCAAGCTCGATCACGACCTCACGCGCAACGCCGCGAAGAATGGCGAGCCGCTGGGCGAACGCATTATCGTGACGGGCCGCGTGCTCGACGAAAGCGGCCGGCCGGTACGCAATACGCTGGTTGAGATCTGGCAGGCGAACGCGGCCGGGCGTTACGTTCACAAAGCCGATCAGCACGCAGCTCCGCTCGACCCGAATTTCCTGGGCGCCGGCCGTTGCCTGACGGACAACGAAGGGCGGTATCGCTTTCTCACGATCAAGCCGGGCGCGTACCCGTGGGGCAATCATTCGAACGCCTGGCGTCCCAATCACATCCACTTCTCGCTGTTCGGCGACTACTTCGGCTCGCGTCTTGTCACGCAGATGTATTTCCCCGGCGACCCGCTGCTCGACCTCGATCCGATCTTCCAGGGCACGCCGGAACATGCGCGCAACCGGTTGATCTCGCGCTTTTCCATCGATACGACCGAGGAAGGGTATGCGCTCGGTTATGAGTTCGACATCGTGCTGCGTGGCGCGAACCAGACCCCGACGGAGGCTTGAACATGACCGCTCATATAACTTACAGACAGACGCCGTCGCAAACAGTCGGACCGTATTTCGCTTATGGCCTGTGTCCCGAGCAATACAACTTCGACCTGAAAAGCTTGTTCACGCCGTCGATCGCGGATCGGGAATCGGCGGGGCAGCACATCAGCATCGTGGGGCAGGTGTTCGACGGCGAAGAGAAAGTGGTAGGCGACGCCGTGATCGAAATGGCTCAGGCCGATTCCACCGGCCGCTATGTGAGCACGCTAACAGAGGCGCGCAAGTCGGGTTTCCGCGGTTTTGCACGGGTGGGCACGGGGACGGACCCGGAGTTCCGCTTCGTCGTGGACACGGTTAAGCCGGGCAGCACGGGGGGTGATTCGGCGCCACACGTCAATGTGATCGTGTTGATGCGCGGCATGTTGCTGCACGCCTATACGCGCATTTATTTCGACGATGAAGCCGAGGCCAACGCACGCGATGACGTCCTGGCGCTGGTTCCTGCCGAGCGGCGCGGCACGCTGATCGCCAAGCGCGAAGCGGGCACGTCGAACACGATTTACCGTTTCGATATTCATCTGCAAGGACCGAAGGAAACGGTTTTCTTCGATCTTTGAGCGGTTGCTGGTAGTCAGGCAAAGCGTCCGGCGCGATGGTTTATGATGTCGGACGCTCGAACTTGCCTGTGATTCCCCTATGAAAGACGCTCAGTCCGCCAGTCCCTTATATCTCAAACTTTTCGCCGAAACCGCGCAGATCGAATGGTCTGAATTACAGCGGTTTTTCGCGCGCGGCGTGTTGCTGAAAGTGGCGCGCGATATCGATCTGGTGAGTGTGGCCGAAGCCGTCGCCAGTGATGATACGAAGCAGGTCACCGAGTGGTTGTCGGCCGGGTTGGTCGAACGCGTCGAGCCTCCGGTGGCGGAGGATTTTGCTGCGCGAAATCCCGAGTTGTGGGCTGTGGTGGTGTCGCCGTGGGTTTGCGTGCAGGAGCGCGGGTGAGGGTTCGCTGAAGGCCCTTCACCTCCCCGATAGCTTCCGCCAAAGCGTAGTCTTGCTGATGCCCAGCGCCTGAGCGACCTTCTCGCGATTCCCCTCGCACGAATCCAGCATCGCGCGAATCTCGTCGGCTTCGACCTTGCGGCTGCGCTGCTTCAGTGTTTCCGGACCCGAAGCGGTTTCGTCTTCCTGAAGCTCCGGCGCGATCGACCTTAGCAATTCAGGCGTGACTCGCATCCCCGGCGCCTCGTCCAGCTCCACCGAAATCCGCTCAATCACGTTCTGCAATTCGCGCACGTTCCCGGGCCATCGATACGCTGCTAGCAGCGGCATCGCCGGTTCAAGCACTCCGTGCGCAGCATCGACCGACCGAACGCGCCCCGTCTGCCACAACAACCGCGCTGCCAATCCGGCAATATCCGACGACCGCTCACGCAGCGGCGGCAAAGCAAGATTCAAAATGTTCAGCCGATAAAAAAGATCAGCCCGAAACTCCCCTGCTTGCACGCGCTCGCTCAGCCCGCGATGCGTCGCGGCGACCACGCGCACATCGACTTGCAGCGGTTCCGTAGACCCCAAACGCACGACCTCACGCTCCTGCAACACGCGCAGCAAACGGCTTTGCAAGGGCATCGGCATCTCGCCGATTTCATCGAGAAAAAGCGTGCCGCGATGCGCCGACTCGATCAGCCCCGCCTTCCCCCCGCGTCGCGCGCCGGTGAATGCGCCTTCTTCGTAACCGAACAATTCGCTTTCCAGCAACGTCTCGGGGAACGCGCCGCAATTGAGCGCGACGAACGCGAATTCGCGTCGCGCGCTCTCGGTGTGGATGCCCTGCGCAACCAGTTCCTTACCGGTACCGCTTTCGCCCCGGATCAGCACGGTGGCGTCCGAACGCGCATAACGCCGGGCGCGTTGCCGCACTTGCTCTATCGCTTCACTCGTCCCGCTCAGATCCTCGATCCGATACCGCGCCACCAGTTGCGGCGAACGTTGCCGCGTTCGCACGGAGCGGTCCATGCGCTGCAACGCCACCGACTCCTGGAAGGTGATGATGGAACCGGAAGCCGCCGATGCCGATGCATCACCCCATGCACTCCGATGCACCACATAACTCGCCCCGCGTACCGTCTCCAGCGATTCGCCCGGCTCCTTCGGCACCGCGCTGAAAACCTCCGGCGCGAGATCGCTCAGCCGCTTGCCGACCGCTTGCGACGGTGCGAGCCGCAGCATGTCGGCCATCTTGCCGCTCAGCGCTTCTATCCGGCCATCGGCGGTCAGCGCGATCACACCGTCACGCAGATGCTGCAGGACCTGATCCAGCCGCCGGCGCCGCTGCGTTTCCCCCAGTGTGGCGCGTGCGACTTCCAGCGCGGTTTCGAATGCGCCTTGAACAGACGCGCGCGAGTATAAAAACACCGACTTCATGCCAGCCTTCTCGGCCAGTTCCGTCACCAGCCCCGGCCCGACGATAGCCTCCACACCCCGGTCGCGGAGGTCGAGCACGCAAGCCTCCGCGTCTTCCGCCGACAGATACGAAGCGCACTCCACCGCCGCGCCGAAGGCCCGGAAAAACCGCTTGAGCTCGGACGGCGTTTCGCCGTGCATCACGAGCCCGACCGAGTCGCCCTCACGACGCGCCCGGGCCAGCGCATGCATCACGTCGAAACCGGTCGGGTTCACGAGTACAACCGGCACGCTGATCCGCGCCTTCAGGTAGCTCCCGTTCGATCCCGCCGAAACAACCACGTCTGGACGCGCATCGCCCGCGTTCTCGACCTCCTGCACGGCGTCCTCATACCCCAGCGGCACGATGCGCAGATCGGCAATCCCGTCGTACTCCGCCGCGATGTCGCGATACAGGTCGCGCAGTTTGCTGATACCGACTGCCCAGATGCGTGGAGGAGGATTCATGGCTTGATCGCTGAACGAGGGATTTCGAAGTTTAACGCCATCTTTGCAATTCACGATTTCATTAATGAAACATCGAGGAGCTATGAAGAAGGTCTAATCTCTTAGAAATCAAAACCTTGGGTTTCTGGCAGGCAACTTGCCCTATATCGGTTAATCAACGGAGACACATCAATGAACTCAACTGCAACACTCAGCGCCGGCGCGAAATTTCGCGCTGCGGTCGCGGCCGAAAAGCCCCTGCAACTTGTCGGCGCGATCAATGCGAATCACGCGCTGCTCGCCAAACATGCCGGCTTCAAGGCAATCTACCTGTCCGGCGGCGGCGTGTCCGCGGGTTCGCTGGGCTTGCCCGACCTGGGCATTTCCACACTCGACGACGTCCTGACCGACGTTCGCCGCATCACCGATGTCTGCGATCTGCCGCTAATGGTCGATGTCGATACGGGCTTCGGTCCGAGCGCCTTCAACATTGCGCGCACGGTGAAGTCGCTGATCAAGGCGGGTGCGGGCGCGATGCATATCGAGGATCAGGTGGGTGCCAAGCGTTGTGGTCATCGGCCGGGCAAAGCGATCGTCTCGCAGCAGGAAATGGCCGATCGCGTGAAGGCCGCAGTCGACGCCCGCACCGATGAAAATTTTGTCGTGATGGCGCGTACGGATGCGTTGGCGGTGGAAGGTTTGGAAGCCGCGATTGAACGGGCGCGTGCTTGCGTCGAAGCCGGTGCCGACATGATTTTCCCGGAAGCCATGACGGACCTGAAGATGTACAAGCAATTCGTCGATGCCGTGAAGGTGCCGGTCCTTGCGAACATCACGGAGTTCGGATCGACGCCGCTGTTCACGGTTGAAGAACTGCGCAGTGTCGATGTATCGATCGTGCTGTACCCGCTCTCCGCGTTCCGCGCGATGAACAAGGCGGCAGAAAATGTGTATCGCGCGATCCGCACTGACGGCACGCAAAGCAACGTACTCGACACCATGCAGACGCGCGAGGAACTGTACACGAGCATTGGTTATCACGATTTCGAAGACAAGCTCGACGCCCTGTTCAAGCAGACGAAGTAACGCGTCAACCCTATCAGGAGACGGACACAAATGAGCGATACGTTAGCGAAAGAAGCACCCGCCACCGGCGGCTTCAAACCGAAAAAATCGGTCGCGCTGTCGGGCGTGACGGCGGGAAACACCGCGCTATGCACCGTCGGCAAGACGGGCAATGACTTGCATTATCGGGGCTACGACATCCTGGATATTGCCGGGACGTCCGAGTTCGAGGAGATCGCGTATCTGCTCGTGCATGGCAAGCTGCCGACAGTCGCTGAACTCAAGACCTACAAGGCCAAGCTCAAGGGTTTGCGTGGCTTGCCCGCGAACCTGAAAGCCGCGCTGGAATGGATTCCCGCGTCCGCCCACCCGATGGATGTGATGCGCACTGGCGTCTCCGTGCTTGGCACCGTGTTGCCCGAGAAGGACGACCACAGCATCTCCGGCGCGAAGGATATTGCCGACCGCCTGATGGCCTCGCTTGGCTCGATCCTGCTGTACTGGTACCACTATTCGCATAACGGCCGGCGCATTGAAACCGAGACCGATGACGATTCCATCGGGGGGCATTTCCTGCATTTGCTGCATGGTGTACCGCCGTCGAAGTCATGGGTCGATGCCATGCATGCATCGTTGATCCTGTATGCCGAGCACGAATTCAACGCATCAACGTTCACTTGCCGCGTAATCGCCGGCACGGGCTCGGACATGTACTCGGCCATCACCGGCGGCATTGGCGCATTGCGCGGCCCGAAGCATGGCGGCGCGAATGAAGCCGCGTTCGATATCCAGTCGCGCTATCAAACCCCGGACGAAGCGGAAGCCGATATCCGTCGTCGCGTGGAGGCGAAGGAAGTCGTGATCGGTTTCGGTCATCCGGTGTACACGATCTCCGATCCGCGCAACAAGGTGATCAAGGAAATCGCGAAGAAGCTGGCGAAGGAAGCCGGCGACACAAAGCTTTACGACATCGCCGAGCGCCTGGAAACAACCATGTGGGACGCGAAGAAGATGTTCCCGAACCTGGACTGGTTCAGCGCTGTTTCCTATCACGCGATGGGCGTGCCCACGGCCATGTTCACGCCGCTGTTCGTGATCTCGCGGACCTCGGGCTGGAGCGCTCACATCATTGAACAACGTATCGATAACAAGATCATCCGGCCGAGCGCAAATTACACCGGACCCGAAGATTTGAAGTTCGAGCCGCTGAACAAACGCAAATAAATTACAGAGACCTGCTAAGCATATGAGCCATATTTCAAACGTCCGGCCCGAGCCGGATCGAGTATTAGTCGATATTGTCGACTATGTTCTCAACTTTCAAGTCGACAGCACGCTCGCGCTCGACACGGCGCGCAACTGCCTGATCGATACGCTCGGTTGCGGACTCGAAGCACTGACCTATCCTGCCTGCACCAAGCTGATGGGACCCATCGTGCCCGGCACGATTGTCCCCAACGGCGCCAAGGTGCCCGGCACCTCTTT
>NZ_LMUF01000052.1:0-701 GCF_009766085.1 Burkholderia sp. S171
TTTATATGAACGTCCCCGTTTGCGCCAGGGTTTCGAGCATGTAACGCAACAGGAGGTTGCAGCTTTATATTCGGCCTTGTTGCAGCCGGTTAGGCTGCGGGCCCCGATGAAATCCGCTGACTCACGCCTCATTTGTCCAGCGGGCTTGAGTGCCCACAAAGAAATTCAGGTTTGGTGAGTCCCGGTCCGACCTGTCTTGTCATCCACGCTCAATTGCCAACGCAACCTTTTATTGCTTGTACTGCGGTCATTCGATGATGCAGGGTATGACTCCTTTATGCTCGTTTAACGCTGATGTAGTCCTTCTGGTATGGCCGCTCGTGAGCCAGTACCGCCCAGATCATTCGGGCCATCTTGTTGGCTAGCGCGACCGCTGCCACATTCGCGGGCTTGCGCTCGCGTATCTGTTCAATCCATGGCCCGGGTGCCTTGGCGTGACACAGCACGCTGCGCGCGCCGTGGATCAACAAGGTGCGTAAGTAGACGTCTCCGCGCTTGCTGATGCCTAACAATTTGACCCTGCCACCGGTGCCCGTTTGCGCCGGCACCAGGCCGAGCCAGGCGGCAAACTCGCGGCCTGACTTGAAGGTCTTGGGATCGCCCATGGTGGCCACCGCCGCAGTTGCTGTGAGTACGCCCACGCCCGGGATTTCAGCTACAGCGCGACACGCCGCGTCCTCTTGCATACAGATTTTCAGACG
>NZ_LMUF01000052.1:711-2079 GCF_009766085.1 Burkholderia sp. S171
GTCGCCCATGGTGGCCACCGCCGCGGTTGCTGTGAGTACGCCCACGCCCGGGATTTCAGCTACAGCGCGACACGCCGCGTCCTCTTGCATACAGATTTTCAGACGCTGTTCGATTTGCGCGATTTGCTCATCCAGTGCGCGCAAATGATTCCACTGCTCGCGCAGTGCATCGATCACGCTGGCATACAGACGCTCAGCCAGGCGCTCCAGGATGCCCGGCATGGCTCGATCCAGCGCGGCGCGCCCACGGCTCGCCACCTCACCGTACTCGGCCAGCAAGCCGCGTAAGCTGTTCATCTGTGCCGTGCGGAACTTGACCTGCTGCGCGCGCATGCGGTGCAGTGCCAGAATCGCTTGTTGCGCCTCAGTTTTGACCGCAACCTGCTTACCTGCGCGCATTTGCGTTGCGCTCCAGATTGCGCGAGCATCCGCGGCGTCGTTCTTGTTGCCAGTCACAAAGGGCTTGACGGATTTGGCACTCATTAACCTCACCTGATGGCCCATTTCAATGAGTCGGCGAGCCCAATGCTGAGCGCCCCCGCACGCTTCCATGCCGATCAAGCACCGCTCCCGATTGGCAAAGTGCTCCAGAAATGCCGCGCGTTTGATCTGTTTATTGAAGATCTCGCCGCTCACCGGATCGACCCAGTGAAGTTGAAATACGCTCTTTGCAACATCAACACCGACCGTCGTATCATTCATTTTGGACCCTCCGGTTTGCCTGTGAAGAATCTCATTCTTCCACCTTGGGCACTTTGATGCCGTAGGCCCGTGAGGGTCCACTTACGTCCTATGTGCCTCGGTGGGTGGGGACGTTCATTTCATTTGTCCAAAGCGACAAAGAAACGAAGCAAAGAAAACGCTTTTAAAACACGCTACCCTAAGTGTCCACAGCGTGCAGTTTTCATTCATGGGTGCCCCAAAAGCACGGTGCTCGCCAGAGCGGAGGATGTGTGAAACCCTCCTTCTCGCGAATCCTGACATAGACACGCTTCGCCACCAGTGCTCTCGGGCAAGCAAAATTACCAAGGAACCTGCACTGCCTCACGCACTTGCAAGGCTCTGTTTCTTGGTAGCTTGCTTGAGTGATCTGCTCACCAGAGGCTGTGGTCAGCTTCGCGGATCACAACCTGATGTGTATTTACTGCGGCAATTTTTGATGAGTCGGCTGGTCGGCTGGTCGGTTGCACGGAATTCGTCAGTTACGGCCTCACGCATTTTGGCGGCCTTGTTTCTTGGTGGGTGGGCGACGTGGCTCGTCGTGCGAATAGATTTGGTGGTTGGTTTTTCCGCGGATAGCGCGGGGTGAACCTTGGGCGGGTTCAATCACTGGTGGCGAAGCGAGTCAGAACCTGTGTTCGGAGAAGG
>NZ_LMUF01000052.1:2089-2534 GCF_009766085.1 Burkholderia sp. S171
CACGCTATCCTAAGTGTCCACAGCGTGCAGTTTCTATTCATGGGTGCCCCAAAAGCACGGTGCTCGCCAGAACCACCGATGTGTGAAACCCTCCTTCTCGCGAATCCTGACATAGACACGCTTCGCCACCCGTGCTCTCGGGCAAGCACGATTGCCCGAGAGCACGGCCACCCCATTTAAGGCTTGGTTTCGAGGTAGGTTGGGTGAGTGGTTTGCGCTGCAGGAGCAGTGTGGCCAGCTTGGCAATCACAGCCTGATGTGTATTTAGCGCTTCAACCTTTGGTGAGTCGGCTGGTCGGTTACATGGAATTCGTCGCTCACGGCTTCACGCGTCCTGCGGCCTCATTTCGAGGTACGTTGGCGGCGTGGTTCGGCGTGCGTACAAATTCGGTGGAAGGTTGTCCGCGGATAGCGCGGGGTGAACCTTGGGCAGGTTCAATCACTG
>NZ_LMUF01000052.1:2544-86993 GCF_009766085.1 Burkholderia sp. S171
GGGTGCCCCAAAAGCACGGTGCTCGCAAGAGCGACGGATGTGTGAAACCCTCCTTCTCGCGAATCCCGACATAGACACGCTTCGCCACCAGTGCTCTCGGGCAAGCACCGGCGCCCCAATGGTCAGCATGATCCTACGCGCTTTTTTTGCCCCATTTCTCGATGTATTGGTTGAGTGCTTCGATCGGTTACTTCGGTTATTGCCGTAGGTCAGGGTCACGGCATCACGCGTATTGCTGCTTCATGTCTTGATGTCTTGATGTCGTGATTGCGTGGCCTATGCGATTGTTTTCGTCCACGACGTCCTCACGCATTCCGGCCGTTTGATTTCTTGATTTCTTGGTGGGTAGCGGTGTGATTCGTCATGCTTAATGATTTGGTGGTTGGTTGTTCGCGGATAGCGCGGGGTGAACCTTGGGCAGGTTCAATCACTGGTGGCGAAGCGTGTCAGAACCTGAGTTCGGAGAAGGAGGGTTTCACACATCCTTCGCTCTGGCGAGCACAGTGCTTTTGGGGCACCTATGAATGAAAACTGCACGCTGTGGACACTTAGGGTAGAGCGGTTAAAAGCGTTTTCTTTGCTTCGTTTCTTTGTCGCTAAGGACCAGGAAATGACGTGCCGCCACGCACAGTGGCTAACAGTGATAAAGAGAAAATCCGACTCATGCAGACCACTGACACCGAAAGCACCACCCCGGCATTGACCCCGACCGCTAACCCTGGAACCTAGCATAGACCCCGACCACCGCCCAACTCCGAGTGCGAACGAAAACCAATTCGCAACAAGCTCTAAGCCACGCAGTGCTAGTGGACGGGCCAAGGCGATCCGGGATCTAGTGCGCGTGTTCAGGTTGCCGGATCGCACGCGGTGTGCGCGAGGTCTTATAGGCTTTGCGAAGGTACGCGCACAACGGCTTTTCAATCCAAAGGAAACTGAAGATCGACACAGCCGTTAGCGCGAGCAAAAATCCCAGGAACGGCGCGGGAGCGGTGGCTACACTCGGGAACAGCATCTTTGCATACCTGAAAAGCGGCACATGCAGGATGTAGAACGCGAAACTCGCCTCGCCAAGCAGGACCATGGGCTTACTCCCAAGCCAGCCGCTAAGCGCCCCTTTAGCGCGTGCGAGGCAATAGAGGAGCAGGATAAAGGCCGGGAATAACAACGCCTTGGCCAACACATGATTTGCCAGAACGATGACCGCAACCGCCGCAGCCAAAGCCGCGAAAGCGGCCACATCGAAGGCAAAAGACTTGACCGAGCCTTGGCTTAAATAAAGACGCGCCATGCATATACCGGCAATAAACTCGCCTATCCGAAGCACCGGCATAAAGTTGACCAGTTCTCGCAGCCAATACGCCTGCCCCAATGACGATGGCAGGAACGAAAGCGTCAATGTAGGGATAACGGACACTAACCAGCACGCCCCGATCAAACTCAACAGCACGCCAACGCTGCGATTTTTAAGGAAAGCAAACAGGAAGGGAAACGACGCGTAGAAGACCGCTTCCGCAGAAAGCGACCATCCGGGGGTATTCCAGGCATTCGCGGTGGCCGGCGTCCAGGCTTGCAACAGCGCTAGAGAAATCACGCCGTAAAACGCGAGCCGCGCATATAGGCCGGCCGAATGTCCGTGCAAAGCAGCAAGGTTCGAATAGACCAGCGGCGCAAATACGATCCAGCCCAGAAGATAAATCGGGTAGATTTTTGCGAATCGAGAAAAATAAAACTGTCGTACAGCAGGCGCCTCAGCCCCGCTCATTTCCGGATGGGTGTAGGTGAGGATAAACCCGGAGAGAATAAAGAATAACTCGACGGGATCGCCGGAGTTCTCATAGAAATAAAATGGCGAAATCCCTAACGACGCGGCGACATCGGGCGAAAGGTGATAAAGCGCAACGCTCAACGCTGCCAGGAAGCGAATGCCGGTTAAAGCGGGAATGACTGGTCTTCTTGCAACTATTGTCATCTTTCATTGGGTTCGCCGCGAGCCCCAGCGCGCTTGGCGACGTTATGGTGCACGTTAAAAAAATGGAAAATTAATGCGGAAAGGTGGATTTTCGGGAAAATAAACCGTTCTCGTTTTTCGCGCGTGTTGCGTCCGAGCACTGCGATTAGCCGTTATTTAAAGAGGGGCCGGTGATTAAACCAACCCCGGGACGCGATGTCTTTGTCATTAATCACGCTTACCCGCTCAGACGTCGACCGGGCAGCGAGTAGCAAGACTTCGGGCAACTAGAAACTGTGCCGCAATCCGGCCATGACACCGAGTTGCCCGGCGCCCGCGGCAGGCGTCGTGCCACCACCACCCTGACTCACCGTGTAGGCGGCTTTCGCGCTGTTCGCGAGATACGCTCCCTGCAAATACACAGCGGTACTCTTCGACAAGAAATAGGTCGTGCGCAGCACTTCGATCGTCCCGCGAGTGTCGTCCTGCCGGTTGACGATCCGGTAGATGCCACCGTCCACGAGAAACGCAGGCGTAACCGGATACGCAGCCGTCAAATAGAACTGATCCGACCTCACGTTGGGCGTGGTGGACGAAACGGTCTCCACCCTGCGCCCAAGCCAGCCGCCCCCGATCTTCAATTTCCCGATCGCTCTGTAGCCGTTCAGCTGCATGCGGATATCCTTGTCGCCCGGGTTGGTCAACGCGAACGTAGGCGTGCCGTCGAACAGGTTCGCCGAGGCCCCCGGGCCACCGCGCTGTTCGTCGTAGGCTGCAGCAGCGCCGAAACCACTCCAGTCATAACGCAGCATGGCCGACCACTCGCGGCAGGTTTGCGGGCTGCCCGGAACCGAGCCAACACATGTGCCCTGCCCCGGTGAATTCCCGGTACCGGCCGAATCACGGCCGAAGGAATAGGTTGCACCCGCGGTCAGGCCGCCGAAGGTTCCCTTGTAGGCAACCGTGTTATCGCTGCGCGCGCTGGGCAGATATTGATCGAAAGAACCCGTGCCGCCATAGATGTCCGGGCCAAGCAGATCAGAGTCGAGGATGGCCCAGTACGTCATGGTGTACTGGCGACCGAACGTCAGACTGCCATACGGCCCCTTCAAACCAACGTACGCTTGCCGACCGAAAAGGCGGCCACCCTGGTTCAGGGTCCCGGCTTTGGTGTTGAAACCGCTTTCCAACGTGAAGATGGTTGACCAGCCACCACCCAGATCCTCGTTGCCGCGTATGCCCCATCGCGATGGAAGCTCACCCGTCACGCCTGGCATCCGTACCACGCTGTTGCCCGATGCATCGGCATGCGTTACATACTCGACGCCCGTGTCGATAATCCCGTAAAGCGTCACATTGCTTTGCGCAAACGACGGCGCCGCGCTGATGCCGAGCAACGCGCCCAATAGTGCGGTTTTGTATTTCATTGTCTCCGAGTCCCCTGACCTGCGCTTTGAATGCAGGTTGAAAATTTCTTGTGCCGACAACGGTCGAGCGTGTTGCGCACCCGACCCTCCTGGTTTGAATCGCCTCGTTTTTTAACTTCACTCTCATGATTAGATAGGCATACTAATTTCTTAATATTCTGGGAAACTTGAATCCCGCTTGGGCGACTTGGTCAAGTCAGAAGCGTGCGGGGAAAACGATCGCTCAACCCCGCATCAGAAGGTTCGATGCCAATACGTCCAGCGTTCTAGCGGATCGCACTCGGTATATGTCGACGTACAAGCGCAAGCGCGATCATCACGACTGTCATTGCCGCCCCCAACATCAGCAGGTACGACGACGCGCCGCCTGCGGTAATGACCGCGGCACCGGCGAACGCACTGACAATGGCGCCTATCCGCCCGAATGCCAGAGCCGACGCAGTTCCGGTCGCACGCACTCCCGTTGGGTAGACATAGGCGCAAAGCGCATACATGGTGGACTGCACTGCATTGACGAACAGGCCGTGTGTAAAGAGTCCGAACATCAGCACGCTCACATGCCGGGAGACATCGACTGTTAGCAGCAACCACGCGCTGGCAGCCGCGCCTAAACAACAAATGATCAGCGGCCAGCGCGAACCGAATCGCGCGATGGTGACGGCACATGCCAACGCCCCGATCGCACCGCCCAGGTTGTAGGCCGTCAGTCCGTAGCCGGCAAACTGAACCGACAAACCCTCGTTGGTCAGCATGGTCGGCAACCAGCTAAACGCGGCGTAGACAGCCAGCAAACACATGAAGAACGCACACCAGATCGCCACGGTGTCCAACGCGCGGCCGTCCTTGAAAAGCGCGGTGAAACCAACGTGCTTCTCTGAATCACGCTCGCGAATGTCGGTGAAGCTTGCATCTTTAGCGACAGGGCGCGACATGCGGCCCAGCAGCGCCACCAATTCGGCCCAACGGTGCGGTCGACGCGACAGGAAGCGCGGAGACTCAGGCAACGCAAACAGCAAGAGAACCGCCAGCACCAGAGGCAGCACGCCGCCCGTCAGGAACAACGCACGCCAGCCATAAGCCGGCAGGATCACGCTGGCGAACAGTCCAGCCACCATGCCACCCAGAGGCACGCAAAGGATCGTGACCGTGACCGCTACGGTGCGCAAGCGCGCGGGCGTATATTCCGCCGTCAAGGTGGTGGAAGTAGGCAACGCTCCGCCTATTCCCAGCCCGGCGATAAACCGCAGTCCGGCAATTACCGCAAGATTCGGGGCAAGGCTGATCGCGCAGGTCGCGACGCCAAATACCAGCACACTGCCGATCACAGCCCAGCGCCGGCCGAAACGATCCGCGAACAAACCGGCACAAGCGCTCCCTATTCCCATCCCGATCAGTCCTGCCGCAACCACCGGGGCAAATGCGTTGCGGGCTATGCCCCACTCTTTAATCAGCACGGGGATGGCGAAGCCGATCAACTGACTGTCGAAACCATCGACGATGATCGACAGCGCTGCCAGCAGGACAATGAGCTTCTGGAACGTGGTGAATGGGCCGTCGTCGAGCACGCTCCCGATGTCCACGGTCTTGCTTGTGTCCGGCAGTGCCATCGTCTGATCATGTTCCGTCTGCGCGGACCCGGTGAACACAGCGGGAGGTACGTAGCTGGGCATAGGACTGTCTCCTGTTTTTGTGCGGGTACACCCCACACATATTTATTTTCTTGAGCGAATTATGTGAGCGAGGTTCGATCGTTTGCTATTGCCAATTAGCGTAAAAGTCATGACCTTCCTGCATGACCTTCGTGAGCCGCTACTTGCACGGTTCCGCTTTCCGCTTGCTGCGCGATGTCTTTTATTAGGAAAGCTTAATTTTCTTGATCGATGGGACCGACGCGCTAAACGTCTTCCCATCAAAACGGATAATGACGCGGCGTGGTCTGTACGGTGATCCAGCGTAGATCCGTGAATTCCGCTATGCCCGCCTTGCCGCCAAAGTGACCGAATCCGCTGCCCTTGACACCGCCAAAAGGCATCTGCGCCTCGTCGTGTACTGTCGGGCCGTTGATGTGGCAGATGCCCGATTCAATACGTCTGGCAACATTCATCGCGCGCGCAATGTCCCGGCTGAATACCGCTGAAGACAAACCAAATTCGTTGTCGTTGGCGCAGGCAATGGCCTCTTCGTCTCCGTCCACGCGCACGATCCCTTTGACCGGTCCAAACGATTCCTCGTGGTAGATCCGCATGTCCGCGTTAACGTGATCCAGCAACGTGGCTGGCATCAGCGTGCTGTCGGCCTTGCCACCGCAAACCAGCGTTGCGCCCTTCGCGAGTGCATCGTCGATCAACGCATTGCATCGTGCGACGGTACTCATGTCGACAACCGAGCCGAGCACGACCGGTCCGTTGCGCGGATCGCCCAGCGGCAGTTCGACCGCTCGAGCGGCGAACCGCTTGACGAACGCGTCGGCCACCTTGCGATCCACCACGATGCGTTCCGTCGACATGCAAATTTGCCCCGAGTTGGCGAACGCACCGAACACGGCTGCATCGACTGCGGCGTCAAGATCGGCATCGTCCAGCACGAGCAGCGGCGCCTTGCCGCCCAGCTCCAGGACCGCTGGTTTGAGGTACTTCGCGCAGCTTGCAGCAATGACCTTGCCGACGCGGGTCGAACCCGTGAAGTTCACCCGCCGCACCTTGGGATGGGCAATCATCGCTTCAACGATCGGGCCGGCATCCGCTGGTGCGTTCGTCACGAAGTTCACTACGCCCGCGGGCAATCCTGCCTCCTGCAACGCATCGATGATCAGGCCGTGCGTTGCCGGACATATCTCGGACCCTTTGAGGACGACCGTGTTGCCGCACGCGAGCGGCAGCGCGACAGAACGCACCGCGAGGATTACCGGCGCGTTCCACGGCGCGATCCCGAGCACGACGCCGGCCGGTTGCCGTACGCCCATTGCCAGGCTGCCAGATACATCGGATGGAATGACTTCGCCGGCGATCTGCGTGGTGAGCGCCGCTGCCTCCATGAGTCCGGCGGCAGCCAGATGCACGTTGAACCCGGCCCAGATAGCCGATGCCCCGGTTTCCGCCGCCATGGCGGACACAAAGGCGGCGTGTTTTTCTTCGAGGACCTGCGCGGCACGCATCAACAGTGCGCGTCGCTCGCCCGGGCCTGTAGCAGACCACGCGGGAAACGCGCCGGCTGCGGCATCGACTGCGGCGAGCGCGTCAGCCACCGACGCGGCCGGTGCACGCGTGGCGACCTCGCCGTCCAGTGGATTCCTGCGCTCGAAGGTCGCGCCGTTGGCTGCCTGTACTGCCTCACCGTTGATCAACATGGCAATGGTTTTCATCGTCTGTCTCCTGATGGTTTTTATGTGAGCGGTGGTCAATGCGCCACCCGCGCTAAGCCACGATGGTCTCTACCAGCATTGGCCCGGCGGTGTGCAAAGCTTCGTTCAATACGTCCTTCAAGCGGGCGGCCTCCCTGACCGCAACGCCCCGACATCCCATGCCGGCAGCAAGGGTCACGAAATCCAGACCCGGAAGGTCGGTTCCCTGTACTGGGTCGCTCGGTGCGAAACCAAACACCGGCGCAAAATCCTGCAACGCCGCGTATCGTGAATTGTTAAGGATGACGAATGTAATAGGCAGATTAAGCTGTACCGCGCTCCATATAGCCTGAATTGAGTACATGCTGGAACCATCGCCAATCAGCGCGATTACCCGGGTGCCCGGCTTGGCGAGCGCGACGCCCACTGCTGCGGGCATGCCGTATCCAAGGCCCCCGCTCTCCATGGTCAGGAACGTGCCGCTGCGAGTGAACGGCAGATAGTCCTGCATGACCGGCCGTGCACTCGGCGCTTCTTCAACCACCACGTCAGCCGGGTTGCGTATTTCGGCAAGCGTTTGCAGCACGAATGCCACCGACATCAGCGATGAAGCCTCGGCACGTGGAGGCGCGCGGCGAGCCGCCGGTAGCGGACGCGCTATGGGCGCGGGCCGCGCCAGCAAGTCCGTGACGCCTAACCGGATGTTTCCGACCGTTGCCGTGCCGGTTGGCGTCCATGCGGCCACGCCGGGGTCATCGATAAGCTGGAATAGCTGCGCACCCTGGGGGACGTGCGGACCACTGCCTTCGACGTGGTAAGTAAAAGCGGGAGCACCGAGCACACAGATGAGATCATGCCCGCCCAGTATCTCGACGATCTTCTCGCGCATGGCGGGAAGGAAACCGGCGAACAACCGATGATCCTCGGGAAAGCTGCAGCGCCCCGACATGGGAGCCACAAAAACGCGTGCCTGATGACGTTCTGCGAGGCGCACCACTTCGTCCACCGCGCCCGCGCGGTCTACGCCGCCACCGACTACAAACGCAGGCCGTGCGCATTGATCGAGCGCGTCACCCATGCGCGCCAGCATGACCGGGTCCGGCCGCGTCACCGTGCTGACGTCGCTTACCGGTACATAGTCCGCCGGTTGATCCCAATCGTCAGCAGGAATAGAGACGAACACGGGCCCACGCGGCTCCTGCATCGCAATGTGATAAGCACGCGCAATCGCCAGCGGCACGTCAGCAGCGCGCGCCGGTTCAATGCTCCATTTCACGTAAGGCTTGGGCAACTCGGTCGCGTGCGTCGACGCCAGGAACGGGTCGAATGGAAGGATTGAACGGGCCTGTTGTCCGGCGGTCACGACGATCGGCGTGCGGTTACGAAAAGCGGTGAAGATGTTGCCCATCGCGTTGCCGACACCGGCTGCCGAATGCAGGTTTACCAGCGAGGCGTTGCCCGTCGCCTGCGCATAACCGTCGGCCATGCCGACCACGACGGCTTCCTGAAGCCCGAGTATGTAGCGGAAATCGGCGGGGAAATCGCGAAACATCGGCAACTCGGTCGACCCCGGATTCGCGAATACCGATGTCATTCCCACGCGTCGCATGAAATCGATCACGGCGTCGCGGACCGTGATGCGCACGGGTTGATCACGGTCTGAAATAGCTTGCTGCGGGGTGCTGCCTGTCATGCAAATGCCTCCTGAAAATCCAGCGAGTGACTGAGCGAGTAAGCGCTATCTCCGTGACATGATTATCCAGGCTCCAACACATCATGAATATTGCCTTTTTAAGAGAAAGACATTACTTTTTCGCATGACTTTGTAGCATCGTTCCCATGGCGCCCCAAACTCAACGGTGCAGCGAAAACCGGGATAACAAGGTATTTACTGTATCCGGCATTTACAGTTATTTATTTGTATTCGTCTAAAACAGTATATATACTGTTTTTGTCATTTACAGCCTAACCTCTGTCCAGATCACCGGAGCTCGCCCGTGGACTATCCCGTCAAGACCCCCCTCCAGTTGCGACCGCTCCTTGTCGGTTTCCGCAAGGCTGCCGGGCTCACCCAGGCCCAGATAGCGGACCATTTGGGGGTTACCCAGCAGACCTACGCCCAACTCGAGGCAAAGCCCGAATCCGCGAGCATGGATCGGTTATTCCACGTTTTGAAGGTGCTCAAGGTTGATATCGTACTGACCCTGACGTCGGGCTCGGCGAATCTCGACGTCCGCATACCAAAGCCTATGCGAACCGTGGAGTCGCCGGTCCCAGTGAAACCAAGCCTGACGAAAAAGCGCGCGACTACCGCGGCATCGAAGACGGCGGCCACTCGGAAAGCTGCCGTCGTCACGCCGGCACGTGGTAGCGCGCAAGGATCGCCAAAGCCGGTCACACGGAAGCGAGCGGTGCCAATGGGCGCTGCCGTCAAGAAGCGAGAGGACTGGTAACAATGGGCCGCCGCGCACATGCAAAAAGTCTGACCCTCTGGATGAATGGGTTGCCAGTCGGTACTTGGGAGACCACCCGGGACGGAGAGAAGCTCACCTATCTCGAAGAATGGCTAGCCGACGAACAGGGACGTCCCCTTTCGCTCTCGCTGCCTTTTACGGCCGGCAACCAGCCCTATCGGGGTAAGGTAGTCTCGGACTATTTCGATAACCTGTTGCCAGACAGCAAGACTATCCGCGAACGTATCGCGGGCCGCTACAAAACTGGCGGTACGTCGCCTTTCGAGTTGCTGACCAAGCTGGGGCGAGACTGCGTAGGTGCCATCCAGATGCTGCCGCCGGACGAGATCCCGGTAGACCTTGAGCAGATCAACGGCCGTCCCCTCAACGAGGCCGAAATCGCGCAGCTATTGCGGGAAATAACGGCCCCGCCTGTGCTGGGCCAGCATGAGCCCATCGACGACCTGCGCCTGTCCATCGCCGGCGCGCAGGAGAAGACCGCGCTCCTGTGGCACGACGACCAGTGGGTCATCCCGGAAGGCAGTACGCCGACCACGCATATCATGAAGCTAGCGCTTGGGCTGGTCGGAAACATGCGCGCCGACATGCGCACGTCGGTAGAAAACGAGTGGCTGTGCTCGCAAATCATCGCAGCGTATGGTTTGCCCATCGCAGGCTGCAACATTGCAACTTTCGAGGACCAGAAAGTACTCGTGGTTGAGCGATTCGATCGCAGGTACGCGAGCAACGGTTCGTGGATCCTCCGGCTTCCCCAGGAGGATATGTGCCAGGCAACCGGGACGCCCGCTGCGGCCAAATATGAGTCAGATGGTGGACCTGGAATTCAGGAGGTCATGGAAGTGCTCGCCGGTTCAGAACGGTCGACTATCGATCAGCGCAATTTCTTTATGACGCAGATCGTCTTCTGGTTGCTCGCGGCCACTGATGGGCACGCAAAGAATTTCAGCATCGCACACCTGAAGTCCAACCGCTATGAGGCCACGCCGATCTATGATGTTCTCTCCGCGCACCCGATAATTGGAAACGGGAAAAACCTGTTTTCTGCGCGTCGGGTGAGACTGGCAATGGCGGTGCGCGGTAAAAACACGCACTACCTGATCAATGATATCCGGCGTCGCCACTGGATTGCGCAGGGACAACAAGTGACGCTTGCCCCGGCTGACGTCGAGGAAATGATCACTACCCTGATCGACATGACCGGGGGTGTCATCGCGGAGCTTGAGGCGCTGTTGCCAGCCGAGTTTCCCAAGGACGTGTCAGAGAAGATCTTCGAGGGTATGAGGCGACAAAGCGCAAAGCTTGCCGCCCAGTAGACCGGTTGAAAAAGGTTGAAGGAGAGGTTCGCCGAACAATATCCCGGTAATGCACCTCCGCCAAGGTCAAGACGGCATTTCGTATACCTGAAATTCGTCGCTAATACGTATCCCTGACCATCACAAACCGCTACCTTTGAGGAACACCGCGATCGCTAACGGGTATTTAAGTATCTACTGATTAGGATGACGAAATGGATACGCTTTGTGTTGTTGTTCGGAGGAAATGGACGGTAGCACCAGACATTGTAGGCCTGGAGTTAGTCGCTGATACTCACACCCAGCTTCCCGCATTCACGGCGGGCGCGTACATTGACGTGCACATCCCTCAGCCCCAATATGCTCAAAGCGTCGTTCGTCAGTATTCGCTCTGCAATGGTCCGACGGACAGGGATTCCTACGTGTTGGGCATCAAGGAAGATAGCCAGTCTCGAGGAGGGTCAGCCTCGATTCATCGAGACGTTCTTGAAGGAGACAAACTTTTCATAGGACAGCCTCGCAACAATTTTCAATTGTCCGACTCTTCGCAGAAAGCGCTGCTGTTCGGGGCCGGTATTGGAATCACCCCGTTGCTCGCGATGGCTCAAGAGCTGGCATTTAATGAGCGCCCATTCGATCTGCACTATTTCGCGCGATCAACGGAGTTTGCTGCGTTTCAGGATCGTTTGAGCGAGATGGAACACAGCGGAAACGTCCACTATCACTATGGGCTCACGCCCGAGGCAACCGAACGTGCGATCGGCTATGCCGTCGAAGCGATTCCATCAAATACCCACGCCTACTGCTGCGGACCGTCGGCCTTTATGGACATTGTCGTCGCTCACTCGCGGCAATGGATATACCCCGGCAACATCCATTTAGAGTATTTCTAGGAGTCGCCGTTGCTGGCGTGCATTGAAATGCTGCGCCAGCAACTGCACAAACCACGAAGCCGCTACGAAAGGCGCAGTCAATGCCGGTATGCCAATGGCTGACGCCGCGAGCTCGATCAGCAAGGTCAAAACAATGGCTGAAATCGCCGCTTTGACACCGAACCGGCAAGTCGCAAGCGCCGCTAGTGCCGGATTAAAACCGCATGCACCGCTCTCCAGCATACCCGCCGATGTGCCGAAAACCGTGTATAGCGCGAGTCCAAGCGCGCTACCACCCAGCGCCCACGCAGCGCGCGACGGTCTCGCCACCAGGAGGCCGACGAGTATCAAGGCCCCCGCAGCAGGCCCTGCGGCAAAGGCTATTGGCGCCAGGCCCGCGACACTACCTTCGAGGCAAGGCCGAAGGAATGCAGGAGCCACGCTAAAAAGCAAAGTGATACCGCTGTCCGCGCTTGCCGCGGCAGTACCTCTCACTGCGGAAGTTGTGAGGGACGGATCGGCAAATAGGGGGAGCCAAGCCCATGTCACCAGCACTGCGGGACTCGAATAGGCCGCCAGATTCCAACGGCTGAGCACGCGTGTGAGCACGTCCGACAAGCCGGTGGCTAACACCGCCGCGAGGATGGCGACGGCGGTCGCGCGTGAATCGTCATGAACGAAAGTAAACGCAGCGAGTGCCGCGAGCCCGCCGTTGAAGCCGTGCAAGTCGTTGCGCGTTGCCGGCGAACCATCGTCATCGAAGATGTGTGCGAGCACATTACCCGTCAGCGTGCCTATTAACAATGCGCACGCAAGACGCGGGCTGAAGCACAACAAAGCAAGGACGAGGATCCCCCCTGTTGCGGCGTTTCTCTGCAGCACGATTTGACCCATGCTTCGCGCGAAGCTGCGGATCTGCATCGTAGCTTCGGTATCGACTCGAATTGCAATTGGCATGGTGAGCAAAGACAACTTGGCGATGATAGAAGCGGATGGGCCGGCTCATGTCCCGGTGCACGCTTTGATTTTTTTTGCGTGCTTACACCGCCGTTTCCGCAGCTTTTGCATGCCGGTCCAAACAACGCCGCGGTGAGGGTTCGAAACGTATCATCGTCAATATTTCCAATCCATAGCGGGGAAGGCATTCACGATATATGGTTGCGGCGATAACTCGCTTTAATACGGTGGCCATGCGCCACGTCACCAGTAAGCAAAACAGCGCTCGGTGCTTGCAGATCAACGCACACACGTATCCGGCTGACGTCGATGAACCGTATTCGACCGCGACTTTGACGAGGAGATCAAACCATCTCAGGGGGCCGTGCGTGATCAATCTGCACCGTCGATCCTCCCGATGCATCACGATACGTACCTTTCGATTTTCCGACGAACATCCAGCACAATGTCAGATCGATGCGATTTCAGCCGATTTATGCCAAAAATGAAAGACCGTACGGAATGTCGGCAATTGCATCGCGCTCCGTGTCACCAGCATACGTTTCGGCTTAAGCTTTACTGTTAAGGCACCTCGCGTTGATTTGCTTTCCTTTTTGCCCCCCGCTCCCGAGCAATCATGACCTTTAGTCTTCAGCAACTTCATGCGTTCACGACCATTGTCGACAGCAGCAGCCTCGGCCGCGCGGCAGAGGTTCTCCATGTGACGCAGCCGGCCCTGAGCCGGACGATCAAGCGACTGGAGGAAGAGCTGGGCGCCCCTCTGTTCGAACGCCATTCAAAAGGCATGCAACTGACCGCGATCGGCGAGGCCCTGCTCCCGCACGCAACCCTGCTGCTGCACGAAGCCGACAATGCACGCGAAGAGATCGACGCAATTCGCGGCCTCGCGAAGGGCACGATCCGGGTAGGTGCCGTGGCGAGCATTGCAACCCTCGTGCTGCCCTTGGCGGTCAGCGGCGTGCTCGCTCGTTGGCCGAACTTGCGCGTGCAGATTATTGAGGGCGTGTGGGACCGGCTCGCCGACAGCTTGCTCAAGCAGGAGATCGACCTTGCGCTCAGCATGGCAGTGCCCGATACGGATGAGATTACAGCCATATCCGATTGCTGCTGGGAGGACACGAGCTACGTGGTTGCTGCGCTCGATCATCCGTTGCGTGCCAATCCGGCGCTATGCCTGGCCGATACGCTTGATCAGCAGTGGTGCGTCCCGCCTCGGGGCACCGGCCCGTTCGAGCACATGCAGCGAGTGTTCGCCGAGCATGGGCTACCCATGCCGGAGATCGCGGTCGAGACCCGCTCTATCACCGTTCTGAAGAGTCTTGTCACGCGTGCAGGTTTTTTGAGCTGGATGGCCTCGCCCATGTACGACACCGAAAGCGCGGCCGGCGTGTTCGATACCCTGCCCATCCCAGGACTCATCGCGCGCCGCACGCTAACGGCCTTCCGGCGACGCCAGGGCATTCTGCCGCGCCCTGCCGTCATGCTGCTGGAGCAATTACGGCAGTTAACCGCGACGGCTACATGAGCGCTTTAATCGTGCTTGATGCCACAGGTTTGTTCATGTTCCCGGGCGCCCCGCAGCTTGATAAGATTTCAACGCGATTTCGCTAACAACAGCAGCAACATCATCTTGGGGAGTGACGAATCATCATGGATCAGATCCTCGCTATTCGACCTTTCGTACCCGCGAAAGACTTCGACGCTTCGAAGCGTTTCTATCAGGCGTTGGGCTTCATGCTGACCCACGAGGACGAAAGCATCGCGATCTTAAAGCTGGGCAGTTTCAGCTTCATTCTCCAGAATTTCTACGCCAAGGAATTTGCCGAGAACTGCATGATTCAACTTCTCGTCCGGGATGTGGATTCGTGGTGGCAAAAGACGAAACCCGGAGCGCTTGTCGAGCAGTTTTCCGTAAATGCTCCTCGCGAACCGGCGCTGCAAAGCTGGGGCATGAAAGTCGGGTTCATCTTCGATCCTTCCGGCGTGCTTTGGCACGTGGCTGAAGTACCGTTCTGAACCCGCAGATTTGATCCCAGCTCGCTAGCCCTTGATCCGGTCAGGCGTCATCCAGCCCTCACTCACGCCGATCTGCGCAACCTGCTTCGCGACGGAATCGGCCAGCCGCTTCGCATCTGCCGACACCCCGGCATGTTTCGTCTCGGACACGGCATGCAGACCCACGCCTGCCACAGCCGATGTCGCAACATGTCCGGCAGCGGCACCAATGCCCGCTGTTTCCGCCACGCCAGGCGCCTTGCCGCTGTCCGCCTTGGCATCAAAACTCTGTACCAACCTCGGCCTTTCGCCCGCGGGTTGATACACGACCTGCACAGACGTGCCAACCTGGCTTTTCCCCGCACCCAGACCGACCAGCATCCGGCGGCGGCGATTCCCGGCATCGATTGTCTCGAAGCTACCCTGCACGATCAGGACGTTCCGGTCCGTAGGCGCAGGCGAATCTGCACGTACCGCGTGCAGGCCCATCGATTGCAGTTGCTTGACGATTTCATCGGCCACCTGCTCACGCACTTCGAGCGCATCGCCGGCTTGCTTCTTCATGGTCGACGCACCGTCGAATTGCGTCTTCACCTTCTGAAGCAAACCACCGTCGAGCTTCACCTGGTCCGGCGTGCTTTCAAACGCATAGACATAAATGGTTTCTGGCCGCACCTGCGCCGCCGCTGGAAAAGCACTCACGTTAGTGACGCCGCCAGCGCAGCCGGTCAGCAGAAAGGCACAAAAAGCCAAGGCGGACAGTACGCGAAATGCACTTCGTCCGGCCAACATCTTAAGAATATTCAGCATGTTCATCCTGTCATCGACACTGCTGTGTCTCGATTATTCAAACACATCGTCCGATGAGATAAACAAGTATGGATAGCTGATCATCGGCATTTTATGCAAGAGGAAAGCGCCTGACTGAATCTGCGCGTTCTGGCGTTCCTGCAACGAAACCGAGTATGAATGAATGACCGCGCAATCTCTATTCAACAATTATGTCGCGGGATGTCATGCGTGACGTGGAGTTCGTTTCATCAGATGATTGAGTAACGATGTACTTAGGACGGGCCAGTCGGTTTGGCTTGCCGCGCTCGTTATTTGTTGGCGAGCTAACACCTTCAATCTAAATAAAGGTGATAGCTCGCAAAGCGTCACGACCGCTTCACACGTGTTGCGATGGTGGTTGTGCAAACCAGTAGCCGCAATTGTGGGCGGTATACGCGTCATACGTGTTCGAAACCGGATATCCAAAATCGAGGATCCGGCGCGTCGCGGACGTATAAGCCGGCCAGCTTGCAACAGTACTGCCGGTAGTCGGATTGCCCGAGTGAGCGAACGCGGACAACGCCGCCGTCATCGCATCCGACAGCGTTGCCTGATTGGCAGTGGGTGTCGGAATCAATTGCCACCAGTAGTCGAGATCGGACGAATGGAAAGTGCCGTAGTTCAACGCGGTCGGCGGGAGAATGGAAGTCAGGCCGCCCACGTTGTACGGCGCCGGATCGGAAAAGCGGTACATGTACACCGCCGGCGAGTACTTGGCTAGATTGTCGCCATCCTGAAGGGCCGAGCAAACGAACCGGTAGTCGCCAAATGCCGCTGCCAGCGCCTGGCTCGGCGACGAATACTGACTGAGCGGATAAAGCACGGCCGTGCTGGCACTTGGGACGCCCAGGTATCCCGTGATGGTGTTCGTATAGTTTGCCGCCTGGACCGGATTGCCCTGGGCATCGAAAGCCGCCGCGACGAAAAACGTGCCTTCGTTCTGTGTAAAACCGGATATCAGCGGCACGCGATTGAATGTCCCCGCGGCAAACGCCTGAGACGTCGATGCAGGCAGCACCTTGCCGTCCACAATTGCGTACCATGCATTCGGATTGCCTTGCAATGTGGCCGAAGCGGGAAGCTGACGCAGGCAATCCGCGCTGGGTGTGGCGCCGCAGCCCCAGCCACTCGCGAGTGCCGCACTGCTGGTTTCTGCTTGGGTCAGCGTCGCTTGAACCTGGCTGAAATCGCCGCTTTGTGCGACAGCTTTCGCAAATAGTCCCGCCGACCCGGGCGATGCAAGTTGCACATAGACGGAATGTCCGCCCGCCGAATCGCCGAAGATGGTGACGTTCTTCGGATCGCCACCGAATGCAGCGATATTCTCCTGCACCCAGGTCAGTGCAGCGGTCTGGTCCATGACTCCGTAGTTGCCCGCGGCCCCGTTCGGGTCCTCGGCGGCAAGCACCGGATGCGCGAGAAAACCCAGTGCATTGAGACGGTAGTTAATCGTCACCACGATCGCATTTGCTTTGACAGCCAATGCTGAGCCGTCGGTGGCAATACCAGACCCGTTGATAAACCCGCCGCCGTGAATCCAGAACAGCACGGGCAGAGGAGTCGTTACCGTGGTTGGTCCCGGCACATAGATGTTCATGTAGAGGCAGTCCTCGCTACCTGCCGTAGCGGCGGCCGTGCCCTGCACGCATTCCGAGCCGGCATGCGACGCGTCATAGACGCCCGAGTAGGCCGCCGCTGCAACGGGCGCCTTCCAGCGGAGCGCGCCCACGGGCGGTGCTGTATACGGTAAGCCAAGGTACTCGTGCACACCGTTGACAGTGACGCCCTTTGCCTGACCCTGAGCAATCTTAACCAGATTCGGATCACTAACTGTGCTGCTGTCACTGCCGCCGCAACTCGCCACCATCAGCGGCAGGGTCGCAGCAATAGTCCATCCAATGGCTTTTTTCTGGTACTTTTTCATCGTCGTCTCCTGATTTTCGATTCAAAGCGCACGCGCCCTGATTCATTCCTGCCACGTCGCCTTATGGTGTTAGTTTTTTTAGGCAAAGCAACACCCCGCCCCTCCAAAAGGGAGCGCTTGACTGAGGATCATTGATTTCGCTTAGCGCGAGGGGGCGTTGGGGCGTTGGGGCGTTTTGTCTACACGGTTGCCCGACAGCATTGCGCGTCAGGTATTCGTTCAGCCATCGAATCTATAAAGCACGCTATCTACACGAAAGCGCACGTCCTCTGCCAGCGCGTTGCTGACGAGCAGATAGCGCTGACCTTCCGCCATAAAGGCCGCTGCGTCGGTGCCGCCCGAAGTGTGGAATTCATCGACCAGTTCGAAGCGGCCCTGTCTCCACAGGAATATTTGCGATTGCTGCTGCGTGTTCGGGGCGTGGGGGGTGCCGGTAATGAAACACACTCGCACGAGATAGCGGCCGTGCGCGCCGTCAACAAGGCACAACTCGCGCCCGCCTGCGCCGCCCAGCGACTGAACCGGATCGAACTGGATCCGAGCTGTGTCGAACTCGAACAAGCGCGTCTCTCCCATCAGGTTCGCGTGCACCATCCACAACGTATCCTGTTCTATGAAGAAACTGAACGCACGTCCACCGGGTTCGTCGAAACGTTGAACAACCTCAAAACCCTCGCCCTGCCAGCAATAAATGGAAGAGCCGCTGACATGATCCGCGTAGGCGAGATAGTGCTGGCCTCCGAACGTGACAAACGCCCAGTTGTATCCCCAGCGTCCATCGAGTGTCTGTAGCAATCCGAATTGTTTTCCATCCCATTCGAAAATACGGGATTCACGCGGATGGTCCGGCGTTACACCTTCGACCGTGACACCTTGAGCCAGCGCCAGGAAATGCCGGCTGCCGATAGAGAAAAAGTGCCATTGCTTGCCGGCGAACGTCGGGAAGCGTTGAAACGGCGTCCACTGGTTGTTGTCGCGTTCGTACAGGATCGCCTCGCTGTCGAGCATATAAGGGCCGCTGCCGGAGCGCACGCCTACTGTCACAAGAAAGCGCCGGCCATCGATCTCGAAGTACTCCGCATCCTCTCCGCCCGCTACCGCAAGTGCGTCGTGCTCGACGAGACGCCCCGCTTCCCAGGTATAGATCAACGCATCGACGTCGCTGTCGCCCACGTTCATTCCGGGCGCCTGCCCGGGAATGTCACGCGCCAGTTGAGGAATGACCGCGAAGAGACGCCCTTCAGTGTTGAATATCTCGACTGCGCGCGCACCGCTGGTCGCCAGCCTTTGCACCGGCGTAAGAAGCGATTTGAGCACCTCAATGTTTCCCATTGCTAACCTCCTGTCCTGTCATCGTGAACTTTGCAAACGGCTTACGGCGCAGCGTGCCGTCGTCGCGCGGGCGCCATAGATTGGCGAGCGTAATGCCAAGCGCCGCGAACAACGCCAGCAGCGCAGCGGCCAGGAAAAGATGACCCAGGGACATGTTTTGTGCCAGCAAGATGCCGCCGACCACGGGCCCGATGATCGACCCGGTACGTCCGATGGCCAGCGTCCAGCCCACGCCCGCTGCGCGTACGCCCGTTGGAAAGAGGCAGCTTGCAATCGCCGGAAAGGTCAACTGGCCGCCGACAATGCATGCGCCCACCATGAACAGCAAACCGAACGCCGCATTGCCGGCGCCGATCACCCGGCCAAGCGTGAAGACCATCACGGCGCCGGCAACAAACGCCACGGCCACCGCGACAAAAGGCGCTCCCCGCCTTACGATCAGCGAGATCAACAACGCCCCGACGATCGCACCCACGTTGATCACGACCGCGCCCAGTGCAGCGCGGTCGGGGGGCACGCCGTTCAGGTTGAGGATGGTTGGCATGAAGCTGACCAGGAAGCCCGACAGGATCATGCTGGCAAGCACACCGAACCAAAGCGCGAATGTCGCGGCGACGCGTCCTTCGGCGAACAGGTTGCCCACGAATCGGGCCATGAGGCCGTCCGCTAAACCGTCTCTTGCCTGCAGATCCGGTTTGATCGTTGCCTCGGCGGACGTCGCTGCTGGAATGATCAGTAGTACCGGGATGATTGCCGCGAGGGCGCACGATCCGCCCATGAGGAACACGAACGGCCAGCCGAATTTCATCATCAACGCGGCCGTGATCGCGCCGCCTACGACTGCACCGAGCGGGAAGCCGATGAACATCAGGATGACCAGCGACGAGCGGCGTTCCGACGAAGCGCTCTCGGCCGTGATCGCGGCGATAGGCGGAATCGCGCCGCCCATGCCGAGGCCGCCGAGAAACCGCAATGCAGCCAGCGCACCCGCCGAACTCGCAAACGCACAGGCCAGTGTGAAGCCGCCGGTCACGACCAAGGCAAGCACCAGCATTTTCCTGCGGCCGAAGCGATCGGCAAGCGGACCAATGATCAGCGAACCCAGCACCGTGCCGACAAAACCCGCGCCGAATACGCGCCCGAGCGATGCATGATCGATCTGCAACGATTTCGCCAGCAGCGGCGCGACGAATGACAGCATCAGCGTGTCGAATCCATCGATCATGGAGACCGCGAAGCAGACGAGCGTGATGCTGATGACCGAGCGGACAGACCGGCCTCCGGAGGGTGCTACTTCAAGATGATTCATGGTGTGACGTCTCCTTTGCGGGCTTTCTATACAAATCGGCATCACCGCCCTGCGATGCCAATGTCTTTTTACCTTCGGTTTCTGCTGCGGGACTACCGCGTCGACGGCCCCGGATACGTCACGTTCGTAAAGCCTGGAATTTCGACGCGCTCCGGATGGTTTCCGTTGGCCTGCAATTGATCGACAATATAGTCGGCTACGCAGTTCGACAACAGTTGCGACGGATCTTCCATGATGCGTCTGAGACGCGCGGTAGTGGCATCCCGGTCATTCACCGACGTGATCGGCGGCATGCACTCGGCGGCTGCCGGTTCAAAGCGATACCCCGGATGATCCGGAAACAACTCACGCGCCACATCGATGCTTGCCCGCGTGTTCTGCCACAACGTCCGATACATGTTTTCGAGCGCAACCAGACCTGCGGCGTCGGGTAATTCAGCCACAGAGAATGATGGTGCAAACGGGGCAACGAACACACGCTCCGGCGGCAACGCTCCTTCAGAAACACGCCAGATCAGATGGCACATGTTGTTGGTCGCCCAGGTCGCACCCGCCGTCGGGCGGCCCGACCTGCCACTGACCAGCACCATCAGGCGAGCCCAGTCGAGTTCCTGTGCACGCAGCCAGTTGCCGATCCGATACACAATATCGAGGAACGCGAGACCGAAGGTCGCGAACATCACGTCATTCATGGGCACCGGAACCGCATCGGAATCGAGCGGTGCGAAATAGTTGTCACGCAAAGAGTTGAAGCTCATCAACGTGGGATCGTCTGCTGCGCGCTCAAGTAAAGCGATTGTGGTGGTGCACGTATAGTCGACGAGATTCGCCAGCTTGGGACCGAAGCCCGTCAGACTCTGGACAGCGATCTCGTCGCGCCATAGCGCCGGCGAATTGGCCTCGCGCGTAGTGCGCGCATGGACCATCAACTTCGCTGCCTCGTGCTGCCAGGTGTTGTCGTGGGCGCCAAGTTCGCGCATCCGTGCGAGATAGGCAATGGCAAGCGGCAGGTGCGACACAGCGGTGAGTTCAATGAAGCCGCGTGTCGATTTGCGAAAGCTCTCAATCGACGCGGGCCGTCCACCGCCCGGAAACAGCACGATATCCGAGCCGGTCGATACCAGCAGCGGCGCGTCCGCATCGCGCTGTGTCATCTGTTGCGTCAACTGATTGCCGATGCTGGCCGGGTCCGATGTAAACGCACGGAACAGCGCGGCAAAGGCGGGATGCGGTTGATAAGTCATCGCCTGAAAACTCCGTGATGCGGGTCAGTAATCGAACAGCCGAGCGGGGTTGTCGGAGAGAATCATCTGGTGAACTTTTGCGTCTTGCGTCCATACGCCAAGCAGATTGAGCAACTCACCCGTGTCGCGAGTCGAATCGGGAATGTGTGGCCAGTCAGAACCCCAGATCACCTTGTGCGGCGCCGCGTCAATTATCTTCTGCGCCATTGGCGCAACGGCATCGTACCCACGATGCTTGGCGATCCGGTATGGCGCGCTAAGCTTGAGCCAGCAGTTGCCGTCTTTGAGCAGGTTCAGCAGCCGCTCGAAATCCGCCGGTGTGAGACCGTCTTCTTCAAGCATGTACCCCATGTGATCGATCACGAAGTCCGATTGCACATCTGCCAGGAATGGAATGAGGTTGCGCACGACCCAGCCCGGGGCGTAGAACTGCACATGCCAGTTGAGACTCGTGCACAGCCGCGCCATGCGGGTGATGTACTGCTGAATCTCTTCGGTCGGTAACGCCGAGCGCGCAAACAGGTCGAGCCGCACGGCACGAACGCCTGCCTGATGGTAGCGATCAAGCGTGACTGCGTCGGTATCCTCTTCAATCATCACAACGCCTCGTGCAATCGGACCGGCTGCGTCCAACGTGTCGATCAGGCAGCGGTTATCGGTGCCGTAGAAACTCGGTTGCACGATCACGAACCGTTCGAGTTGAAGCACGTTCATCAACTGCAAGTAAGCGTCGAGCTTGCCGTCCGGCAAGGTGTAATGCGGATGCTCCACATGGGGGTAAAGCGCCTCCGGGCCGAACGCGTGCATGTGTGCGTCGCAAGCATGAGCGGGCATCGCGAAGGCGGGGCGTGACAGCGTGTCGAACGCACGCATCGGGGTGGATATCAGCGGAATGTCGGCCATGAAAGTAGGTCGTGAATGATCAGGTTAGTTGGACGTGGATGACGTCGAGGGCGCGGGTAGCATTAGAGAAATGCCGCGCGGCTGCTCTCTATTCGTTGCCGCAGTGCATTCAGGAACAGGTCCGTATCGATACCGGCAAAAATGAAGGGCGCGGCCCCTTCTTCCCTGAGACTCGTCAATGCTTCGCTATCCGGCATGCCTCCAACGATCGCGACCTTACCGCAACGCCGCGCGGCGGCAATCACGCTGCGGCACGCTTCCACTACCTCCGGATGCGTCGACTCGCCCGTGTGTCCCAGATCGGCGCTCAAGTCGTTGCAGCCGACCGCCAGTATGTCGACACCCTCGACCGCTGCAATCGCATCAGCCGCTTCCACACCCGCACGGCTCTCGATCAGCACCTTGATCGCGGTGGCGTCGTTGAGCGTTTGATTGAGTTCGCGGGCGTGCAGCTTTTCGAAATTCACATAGGGCAGCGTCGCGAGTTGCGAGCGCTGGCCAAGCGGCGGGAAACGCGTTGCCGTGACCACTTCTCTGGCTTGCGCAGCCGTCTCCACCCGAGCGACGATGATGCCGAGCGCTCCGCCGTCGAGCACACGATTGATCGTCCCGTAGTCACGCTCAGGGACCCGCACCCATGGCGTCAAGCCGAGATCGACCGCGCATGAGCACAACTGCGCGACCGTATCGACGGGCAGCGTGCTGTGTTCCATGTCGATCCATATGGTGTCGTAGCCGGTCGCTTTGGCCCAGCGCACCACGTCCGTGGTTCGCGACGCACGGATACCGAGCGCGTAGACAGGAAGGCCTGCCCGCAGGCGCTCAGTCAGTTCGATACCGTTCATGTTGTCTCCGTCTGTTATTTGGCTTCGGAACAAGTATCGCCTCAGAATCCATTCTGATTTATTCTTCAGAAAATCTAATTGATTCACAGAGACAATCAATGCACGTCAGGCACCTTGAGTATTTCGTCGTGCTCGCCGAGGAACTGCATTTCCGGCGCAGCGCGGAGCGGCTAGGTATTACGCAAGCCCCCTTGAGCCTCGCGATCCAGGCGCTCGAAACCGAACTTGGCGCGCGCCTCTTCCATCGGACAAGTCGCTCGGTAGCATTGACCGAGGCCGGGTTTTCCCTGATGAACGACGCGAAGCACATCCTCGCGCGCATCGACCTCGCCAAGGAAAATGTCTGGCAGACAGTTAGCGGACAGGTCGGCCGTTTGCGGCTAGGTTTTACGAATGCGTCATCGTTATCGCCCCTCTTTCCGCGATTGATCCACGCGTACCGTACACAGCGGCCGAACGTGCAGATCGGCCTGCATGAGTTATCTTCGTCGCAGCAGATTGAACAACTCGACGCTCGCGAACTCGATGTCGGACTCCTGCGGCTGCCGCTTTCCACGCCGCCGTCGAATCTGGTATTCACACCCTTGCTCGAAGAGCCGCTGCTGCTCGCGATGCATGCGGGGCATCCACTTGCCAAGGCCGCGTCCGTCAAGATCGCAGACCTGCGCGACGAGCCGTTTATCGCCTATCCGCGGCAAGCAGGCGTAGCCGTGCACGAGCAAACGGTCGCGTTATGCGCCAAGCGCGGCTTCGAACCTTATGTTGTCCAGGAAGCGCAACAGGCGTCCACGCTGATCGGTCTGACAGCAACCGGCCTGGGGATCGCGCTGGTGCCGGCCACGCTGAAGGCCATTGCCATACCGGGTGTTGTGTTCAGGGAACTCGACGACGACGATACCAAGACGACGCTTTATATCGCTCATCGTCACGGCGATGTGAACTCACGCGTTCAGCAGTTCGTGGAACTGGCGCTTGCGCTGAGATGACCGCTAAGGCTGGAAACCACGACTGATGCCATGCTGGCAATCTTCTACTCAACGGATTTTCATATGATCATCACGCCGCCCAAAATGCCCTTTCTTCGCCGTACACTCGCCGCTACTGCACTGCTTGCCATGGTCGCGAGCCATGCCGTCCGCGCGGAAGATAGCGCCATGCCGGCCAATACGCCAACGCGGAATGTCGCCCAGGAAGAAAGCAATCGCGCACTGGTCGTGCGCTTCTACGACACGGTATTCAATCAACACGATCTGAGTATTGCCAGCACCGTGCTTGCGCCGAATTACATTCAGCACAATCCGCATGTGCCAAGCGGATCAGCGCCATTTATCAGCTTCTTTACCGAGCGCTTCAAGGCAAACCCCGAGGCCCACTCCACGATCGTGCACAGCGCGGCCGATGGTGATCTGGTGTTTCTGCATGTTCATTCGACTAGCAACCCGCAGGATCGCGGCAACGCCATTGTCGATATCTTCCGCGTCGATCACGGCACGATTGCCGAACATTGGGATGTGATCCAACCGGTGCCCGAGCACGCGGCTAACGACAACACCATGTTCTAACTCTGCATCGCCCGTTTTTCCATTGCCTAAGCCCGCAGGATCTCTAGCTAAAAATTGGTAAGCAGCGGAAACAGCTCGTAAGCACTGCGGGAAACCGCGCACTCCTTCTTACATCGCACGCCCACACCCGGTGCGATGATTCGACACGTAATACGCTTTGCCGCGCATCGATCACCCGCAAGCTTGGGGCTTCAATGCGCGGTGTCGAATAGATGCTCGGAATCAATGAGCTAAGCGAGGCTTATCATGACCCATCACGGCAATCCAGAAACCGCAGGCACGGCATTCGCCATGCGTACGTTGGCGATCAACTGAGCCATGAAACCCCATCTCTTTGCCTGCGCACTTGCGCTCGCTACCGGAGTGCTGTCGCTTACTCCGTTCATCACCGTGCACGCGGACCCGGTCACGCGCGATGCGGGCGGATCCAAGAGCAAAACCGTTGATCAGAGAAGCCATACTCAAGGTACGCCCTTCGAGTTTCGCGGAATCCCTCTCGGCATAACGCTCGATCAATTCCAGGCAGGCGCGACCGTGAGGGCAACGCCGATCGACAGCGTACCGGTGTGCGAGACCGATGTGATCGCCGGCTCCCTCGGCATGAGCCTGAAGACGCGCGAAAGCCTGACAGTTGCTTGTCGCTGGGCGCATCAACAAGCCAACGGCTGGGCGATATCGCGCGCGGTGGTCGACGGCGTGCCGGCGCAGGACCACATGCTGCGCTTCGCGCGGGTCGGCGGACAAACCACCTTCAGATTGTATGAAATGTCGTTCGTCATAGACGAAGGCACTGCGGCCGATCTGCGCCACGCTCTTGCGGACCGCTATGGCGCGCCACGGGCTGGCGCTCATACATCTACCTCAACCTCTGCAAGCAGTGCGCTACCGGTCTACGAATGGGAAAACGCGGTGAGCTCGATCACTTTGCGTTTCTTGCCGGCTACGCGTAACGCCACGCTCGTTTACCTGCTGAAAGCGCCCGACGCCTGGGTAAAATCGGTCGTGCAGCAATGGAAGACCAGTAGCGTTGATGCGAGCTAACGTACGTTAGAAAGGACCGCTTCCACGCAAGCCGCATGACGTTTCGACCGATACGGAAAGGTTGAGAAAGGCCTTACGGGAGCCATCTGTTGCTTGCCGTTTCACCGCTTTCTGAAGTACGCGACCATCGAGTTGCGGCCACATGATCCATTGCTTTCCAACAATCGGATCGCAGGCAGCGCCCAGCTCATCCTCGGAAATCAATCATGCAAGTCAACGGGAATATCACTCGTCGTTATCGCGGTCATTTCATTGTCAAGAGGGTGTCTAGTCGAATCAGCTTTACTGCAGGCGGGCAAGGTTCAGGCGAATTGCGCCTGTTTGCGACCCGCTGAAGAACGCAAAACAGGAGTGGCGGCGTCATGGTTAGCTTGATCGAATACAGGACCGAATATGGTTCGGCCAATATCGAACCCGCCGTTCGCCTGGGCATGACGAACATCGCCAAACCAATGGGGCGCCTCGCCTGCCGGGTTAAAAGATCTCTGCGCAATGCTTCGCTCATCTGCGCCGCGCTCAGCCCATGCTTGTTATCCGGCTGCGCATTTACCGTGATATCCGCCGTCGATGCAGCCGGGTCGGTCGTACAAGCCGGTTTGAGTATTGCGTCCAACCACTCGTCACCTACTGTCGTTAATGGCGATCAGGCATCCCTTCATGCGGTTTGCATCGAGTGGAATTCCATGGTTCCCGTTGGCGACTTTGTTCCGGCATTGCAATACGCGTTGCATAAACGCGGGGTGGAGTCGACCGTCTATGCGCCAGGGACCTCATCGCCCAGTTGCGAGGCGACACTCGTGTACAGCGCGGCCACGGATTGGGGGCATAGGACATTCACCGACGGGTACACCCAGTACCTTTCTGCCATCAACCTCACGTTGATTCAGCACGGAAAGATCGTGGTCGCTGCCAGCTACGCGACGAGCGGCGCCAAGCTGGACCGCTTCGCGAGCACGGCGACCAAGGTTACGGCGCTTATCGACAGGATGGTGGTTGCAACGTCGGATTGATTGAAGCAAGAAGTGCCAGTGCGGCCAGGAAGGCCGCGACATTATCGCTAGTCCCGCGATAATGTCGCGGGACTAGCAGACTTTAAAGCGTGCTCAAGTACCCTGCCTCATGCAGCTTGCGCGCAGGACGCTTCGTGCTGGGCCGGCACCACGTCAGCGCTAACAGATAAAGTCGAGTTCGACTCCGCCATAGCCGTGATCTGTACAGGGCTGCATTCACTCACGGCTTCGTCTTCCGTGACCCGCGAGACCCCCTTGGCACTCTTGCCCGCCCGCGACGGCGGCTGGCAACTTCCGCACACCGCGCCGTGCTCCGCGTCTTGCTTGCGCGTGACGAATTTTCCCGTGCAGGTGCAGCATCGGGTCAACTGCAGGATGCCGGCGTCAAAGAAACGCACGAGCGTCCAGGCCCGCGTAAAGCTCAACATGATGTAGCTGTCGTGACGCTCGCAATGCTCGAGATAAAGCTTATAGCCCTTTGTCAAAGCATCGAAATGCGAACAGCCCGCGAGATCCTTCAGGAATCTATAAATGTTATAGAAGAGCGATGCGTGAATATTCGGTGCCCATGTCAGGAACCAGTCGACCGAGAACGGCAACATGCCCTTCGGCGGAGACACGCCCTTTACCTCCTGATAAAGGCGAATCATGCGGTCGCGAGAAAGGTTGACCTCACTTTCCAGCACTTGGATACGTGCACCGAGTTCGATCAGGATGGCCGCCCGCATCACGTCCTGAGCGTCTTCAGCAATGCTTTTCTTCGCCATTAGCGTAGTCCTCTTCTTATGCAAACTGCTCGACTGCGGCATCGGCCAGCGTTCTAGCGCTGACCCAGGGATTCAAGCCCGGGAACCGCGCACTCGCAAGAACGCCTCAGTACTCCGTATCTGCGCCTTAGCCGGATTGCGCGTCATCAGGGTGCTGGCGACATCGACTACCCGATCTTCAGGCACCCGAAGTCCAAGGAGGAAAAACATAAGCAGAACCCCGGACATAAAACCTACCGCACCACCGATTAGCAACATGCTCCCTCCGCGAATTCTACAGGCCTTAAAAAAATATCGTCGATGAATTGATCACTTGATCGTTTGACGAAGACGTTAGGAGTAGCGTCGCATTGTATGGTTAACGACCTGCCCTGAATCAAATGATCCTCCTTTCCTCTCAAGTAAATTGCGTGGAAAAGACAAGGTTTTGTCCTAAGGCTTACGGAATATTTCCTTTAATTGCCTGTCATTTCGAATACGTGTGCGCTTACTTTTCTTGCTTGGATAAATGTAGCGAAATTATTTATAAGATTCAGAAAGGACTTGGTGATCGAGCATGTTGCTCGGCGTTTCAGCGCTAGCGAAAGTGCGCAATCATAAGCTTGCGAACTGACGAAGCAATGCGGGAAGTGACTGGATCACACCCATGCCTACCTACTCTTTTTCTTGCACCCGAGAGAACGATCAGCCGTATTGAGCCGTATTGAGCCGTATTGCCACGTTTGTCACCTGTCGACGGTGAGGTGTGTTGTCATTTTTTACTCGACTTCCGCTTAGGAAGTCCTACTCGATAATCATGAAACAACTTACCCAATCTCTCTTTCTCGCAAGCGTCCTGGCGACCAGTGCCGGCAGTGCGTTTGCCCAAAGCACTTCGCCGTCCGAGCTGGATGGCGGCCGCGTTGGCCGCGAAGGTTTCGGACCGAGCTTTGTGGTAATTAATGCGGTAGTTAATGATCTACAGCATTTGCAAAGGCTATATGACCTGAACGGCCGCGAAAGCGAGATGAGGGATATCTACCACGATGTCCTGCTCAAGACGCAGGTCCCGGTTATCCGTCAATACGTCTACGAAGCACTCGCGCGCAATCTACTCCGCCCGACCAACGTCGATCAGGCGATTATGACTATTCACACGAGTCTGGATGAAGATCTGGGCACGCTGGCGAAACATCCGCCCGCTCCGTGAAGAGTGCGCCCGCCGAGCGGGCGCTGAAGTGTCGAACCGGGGAAAGGTAGCTCACGGTCTGGCGTTCCCTGCGAAATGATCTGAGGAAATCCACCGGCTCAATCCGGTCACGGATGATCCCGATGCGCTCCGTATTAACTGGCTAGCAGAAACCCAGCGCTAAGCGCTCGGAATTAGAACGTCAGCACGCTAAGAAACATTCGCTGCAGCCAGCCCACTGTTGTTGCGTCGGCGAGCATGCCGACACCTGCCTGCTCAATACGCGCGTTGGCCACTTTGCTGGACGATACGTAGTTCCCCACCTCGATGTCTTTGGGATTCACAATGCCCGATAACCGCAGGCGATCGCGGTTCTGATTCATTGCAATGATCTTGTCCCCAGCAACTACCAGATTCCCGGTCGGCAACGTGGCGATCACCGACACCGCCAGCGTCCCCGTCATCCCGGTCGTGTTCGTCACCGCCCCTTGCCCTTTGAACGTCGTGCTTGCTGACCCAATGTTAAACAGTTTGGCCAGCCGTGCCGCTGCGCCGCTAGACTTATCGGCAGCTTCAGCGCTGATGTCGCTCGCACGATTAGCTGACGCATCGCCGCTGTTATTGGCCGAGTAGGACTCCGAGAGACGAATTGTCAATACATCCCCCACGTGTTGCGCGTGAGGCGTTTCGTACAAAGCCAGTGTATTGCCACCCTGGTAGATCGCCCCGCCGGTTTCAATATTCAACGGACTTGAGACTACGACCGGCGCGAACGTCGGCATATCGACGATAGAATTCGAGCCGCCTGAGCATCCAGCTAACGACGCCATACCGCCAGCCAGGATCACAAACTTTAACGAGTTCATGTTTTTAATGGTTCGCCAGATTAAGGTTCTTGACCACGCGCGGCACGACGAAACAATGGCCAGTGTCTGGATTGATCACTTGCCGCTAAGCCCTAAGCCGTGCTCGCCCGCCCGCTTGTCATGTCGAGCGGTGAGTCGGTCTTTGTCAATCGATTGCGTCGGCGCATGTATCAAATGGCGCGGCAGCCGCATGACCGACGCCCGGCACAACCTTGAGCGTGGCAGCCACCAGGCGGCACGGCAATGCGGCCACTGCGCAACCGTCCATCGGCAATATGACCACGCTCGCCATCAGGCATGCCAACAATCGCGCATAGCGTTTGTAGAACTGCAAATTGAACATATATGAGGCCGCTAACCTTTCAGACGCTGGTGTTGATGCGTGTACCCACCAAGCCGTTCGACGGCAGTGTTGGGGGAGTCGTTTGTTCGATCGGCAGCGACGGCGCATCGGTTTTAGCGCTGTTGCCGGTTGCGCTGCCTGCGCTCCCGCCGGTCGGGCGCATAGGTGTCGGCGCAATACGTTCTGCAGGGCTATAGCTGTTAACATTCATGATCAGGCTCGCTTTCAATAAAGATGAAGGGATCGGGGCAGCGTTAAGGTAGCCCTAAGGCAGACTTGAACGCATGCCAGGTCGCTAGAACTCTCTTTCGACAATGAATGATCACGCTTAACCGCTAGTGTTGATTAACGAAAGATCAACGCTTTTTCTCGACTCCTTACCAGCACTTACCGCAATGTCTCAGCCGTGCTAAATGCGCGCATCCGGCCTGCGCTGTCGATGATCACTCGGTACCGGGAAGCCTAGACCTTCACGTCCACAACCAGTCCGATCGGATTCCATCGAATGCCCTTGGTCTCTTCGCTCAAACCATCCAGAACATCCGCTAACGACACCGCCCCCGCATTGCCGTCTGGTGCTGCATAGGATTGCAATGCGTTGTCGAGCGTGCTGACGGCTCCGGCAATTGTGGTGCTGTCGTTCGCACGATCATCACTGTCGGACGTGAAGCCAACGGGGTCGTCGAGTTGCCAGTCCCAGCCATCGGTTGGACTGTCGGATTCCACGGAGGTAGAACGGACAGTCTTCGCAAGCTCTTCTATGGAGGAGCCGAGATCGACATAGGCTGATGTCACCTGATCCGTCGATGCAGCATCGCCCTCTTGTTGACCGGGCACATTGAGGCCGTGCTGCAAGACAAGCGCCTGGTACAGCGCCACCAGAAATTGCTTGCCTGCGCTTTTGTTGGCCTCCCCGCGTGTTTGGGAGTCGGCGGTAGTGCCGGCACTGCCCGAAAAGGAATCAGCGTCCGGGGAGCCGTTGCTGACCGACGATAACCCGCCTGGGTCGAGCCCCATGCGTTGCAACGTAAGCTTGAGCGCCTCCATCAAGGCATCTCCGCTTCCCGACGATGTCGCCGACGGCCGCTCAGGAAGCGCGCTGCTGGGCACGCTGGACGATGGTTTGGGCGTGCTGTTGGGAAAATCCGAAGATGAAATTGACATGCTGGGATCGAGTGCCATGGTGTCTCTCGGTTAATTGTTCCGTGATGCCGAATCGGTTTCCTGGAACAGATTCGCAGTGCTGCGTATGATTGAGCGGCGAGTGCACGGGTTCATTCGCCCAGACGTCATATCGACCCGGCAAGCAGGAATCTGTAGTGTTGGGAAGGCGGGGTAAGAAGCCGAGGCTGACTAGCTTTCCAGCGGTCTTACGGACTAAGCGATACCGGTCCAACAATGAAAGATCCGGTAATGCAGTCGTCACCCTCCGCTTAGACACGGGCTTGCAACCAGTGTAATTTTTATACTTTATTGCTAGCGTTGAATGCAAACAATTCGACCAGACGATCCGCGAATGAATGGCTTGTCTTCTAAAGCAAGTCGCGTCGTCTAGCCGATTCTCTTACCGGGTCTTTCGTAACCTAAGGTTGTTCGCACCGCTGACGTTATCACTAAGTATTGAACGTACTTGGAGGATGAAATGAATTTTTCGACTATCGGCGAGATTGCTTGCAAAGTGCGCATCAACCCCATCATGCTTGTTAGCGGTCAAGGGGTAGCAAGCCGTGCAATTCGGTATCGCGGCAAACACACGCTGCGTGCCGTGTTGGGATTTCTGGATAGTCAGCGCGAGGTTCGCGCACTGGTCTTCAGCCACACCTCCGACGGAGAAATGTTATGGGTCGACATCCAGACCGGGGAGTCTAGAAGCTTTGAGGAGTGGCGATTCGAAGCGGCGTGATCGATACATCAAGAGGTTTCCTCTTGACGGCTTCGCCGTGATCAGCGGGCATGGCATTCAGGTAATAAACACAATCCGGTCTCCCACCGTCGAACCGCATTCCACGAAATACGAAGTACGGGCGGCCCTTACGTCGAGGAGAACACGTTCGACGCCCTCAATCCCGGGACTTTCATGCAAATGTGTTTTAACAATGACGTTCGAGCTTGGCTTGGCTAATGCGTCAAGCCGGACTTCCACGAGATACCTGATGGCGTCTCGTTGGTTCATAAAATACAGAATCATTAACAACGTGTCCTTACCGCAATTAAAGCGGCGCTGATCGACACTACTTTCCATCGGCCCCGCAAGTGGAACGAGACTCGAGAAATGCAGGCCGATGCTGGCGCTCTGTTACCGGGCGGAGACTTCGCCCGACATGACGTCGATCCAGACAGGGCCCTCTTCAGCTTGGTGGCTATAGACAAGCGCCCGTACCTGCGGTCCCGCTATTCTTAGGAAGCGCAGTACGTCGCCCCTACGTTGCTTGCCGCGATAAGGGACTCGACACACCCTTTGATCGCATTCCATGAGCAATACAACGTCGTTACGCTTAAGAAGCCGCTCGATCATTGCTTCGCTCAACCCCGGCGAAAGTTCGGCTGTCATTGTTCGCTGCATGACCGGCCTACCGCCGTGTTCCTCCAGCGAGCCAACCGGTTCAGGTGGAGGAAGTAAGCCAGTCACCTTCCCTAGCGATTGATTCGCGTGCAGGGCGTTATGCCGCGCGGTTGGTGCGTTCTGGCGAAGAACGTCACCAACACTCATGCGCTTCGTGGCGCGAGTCATTTACATCCGACCGCACAGACGATGGCCGATACGCCCGCCACGGCACCAACGATTCCGCCAAGGGCAAATGTTTCTATCGAACTGGCGCAAGCTTGGAGATTGAGGATGCAAAAGAGCATCGCGATGAAAATGCAGCGCCGCAAGATTTTTCTCCCTCAACAGTCGTTGCCGCTATTTGGACCGGCCAGAACCCCAAGGCCCCTCACGCAGCTTCGCGTCATGGACCTGACGTGCGTGTGAAGAAGTCAACGAGAGAAGACTCCATGAACGCATAGAGAGATTAGAGCGCTTTGAAGAGAGGCATTTCGGCAATTACGGGCGGTAGATGCCATCTGCTTACCGGGCATTACCTGGAGGGGAAGTGCGAGTGCAGCACGGCCGCTGGCGCTCGTCTCGCGCCACGCCCGGTCAATCTGTAGTGCGTGATTCAGCGCCTGATGGGAAGAAATTTCGGCGGAACGCAATCGAACAGAAACGACTTTTCACCGCGCCCGGCCTACGCAAAGGGTGCGATCTGATTTAACCAAAGGTCGTTTAGTTGTGGAAGGTTCCACTGTTTGGGGTCTTCAATCGCCACGATCCGGTCGGCGCCCTTTGATTTCTTCAGGTCTACTATCTGAGGGAAGACCGGTTGATTCGACTTGCATGAGAAGAATGTCTTGACGGTCGGCGCGAGCATAGACCCGCTGCCCTGATCGAGCACAACAGCAAGAAAACCAGATTCCAGGCGGACCAGCGAGCCCACCGGGTAGATCCCCACCGTGCTGATGAAGGCCGCGAGAATGGTCTTGTCGAACTGCCCGTCCCAAGACGTCATGCTGCGAAGCGCCTGAGTCGGATGCCAGGACGATTTGTACGGCCGCTCGGAGGTGACGGCGTCGTACACGTCGCAGACCGCACCCATCCGGGCAAGCAGGGGAATATCTTTGTCCTTGAGCCCATGCGGATACCCATGGCCGTTGACCTTCTCGTGATGGTGCAGCGCGACCTCCAGCACCCCGATGCTGACATCGGCTGACTGGAGCATGTTCCAGCCATCGAAAGAGTGTTTCTTGGCGACCTCGAACTCTTCCACACTCAGCTTTCCGGGCTTGTTCAGCACGGCGAGCGGCATGAGCGCCTTGCCGAGGTCATGCAGCAAACCGGCCACGCCAGCCTCCAGCACACCTTGCTCGTCAAGTTCGAGTTCGCGTGCCAGCGCGGTCATCAGCGCACACACGGCAACGGAATGCATATACGTGTAGCCGTCGTGGTGTTTCAGGCGCGCCACGCTGGTCAATGCGTACGGGTTGCGCATAACGGACGCGGCAATGCTCTGCACCAGAGGCATCATGCTGGCGCCCGATACGGCACGTCCCATGCGGGCTTGCTGGAACACCCCCTTCATCTCATTGGAGGCCGATTCGAACAGGCGCTTTGCGTGTTCGATTTCCTCACCTACGGGTCGTCGCGGCAGCCGCGTGCGTGCCGTCGCTTCCCCGGCGAGAAGTTGACTGTCTCCCGCCTGCGCGGCGGAGCTGCCTGCGTCAAACGGGTCGACAGGTTCGCCTAGGTTGTCGTCAGAGCCGGACAGACCTCGATCCGTATCGATCACAATGGACGTAATTCCACTCGCGACGATCTTTTCGATATCGACAGCGGTGAGCAAAAACGAGCTCTTCCAGAATGGGTGATCAAGCCAGCGCCGATCCAGACTGTGCAGGAACATGCCAGGACGCAATGAAGAGGCTACGACCGTTTTCAACATAAACCAACTCCGATGAGCCATGTTTTGGAACTAGCGAGGGGAGAAGCCACACCGTCAGCTTCGGCCTACACTTACGCGCTCCACCAATGCACTGATCAGATCCTGCATTTCTTTCATCCGGTACCTTGCCTACCCGGGCATGCGGCTTAGGCCGTCAAACTCAATCCGGGGCATTGGCCTTGAGCGCCGTACCCTCGATGATAAAGACAATCTGCGTGACTCGCTCCACGCTAGCAAGCCCTTGATGTGATCATTAGCGCCAGGGCTCGTCCCAAACGCCGGATAATTCGCCAAGCTTTTCTTTCGACATCGAATGATCTCGCGTAATGGTCCGTGATCATTGGAGAAAGACCGCAATATTTTCCAGACTCCTTACACCAACTTACTGTGCATTGAATGGGATGACCCCGAATTCCGACGCAAAGCTAGCAGTCGGGCGATACCGTAAGCCTTAAGTAAAGTATTCAAACCGCATCGGTCGTGCCCGTCCTTACCTGCCCGCCTACTATCACTAGCGTACCTCACGCCGCTTGAAAAAAATCCGCTGGTCAGCTGTTTACGTGCTCTTTGAATAACAGACTGATCAATGGGAAATATTTAGTAAGCACAGACCGAACCCCAGTTCTTTTCTCTGCATTCCAAGCATCGAATCCAGCCGAGTATGGGTGAAAGACCCCTTCTTCCAGCGATAACGATGCCCCTCTTCAAGACCACTCTGATCTCCATGATTCTATTAGGCAGCCCGCTCGTGGCCCACGCCACCAGCTTCGATTGCAACCTTGGGCACTCAGCGACTGAAAAGCTGATTTGCCACAACGAGGATTTATCGAAGCTCGACGACGAACTCGGAAAGTTGTATTGGAAAGCGCGCCGCGCAGTTGCGGATAAACGTTCATTCCGCGCGGACAGCGATGCCAAATGGACTTGGCGAGAAACGCATTGCACGGATGAAACGTGCCTCACGACCTGGTATTCGGGGCGTATCGAAGAACTTCAGCAAATGGTCGACGACCTGCAATCCATCTCGAAGGCCTCGCCTGTTCGCACGGCCTCTGAGCGTGCGTTGCCGGAGCCCACGATTGCCATCGGTCGATGCACTGTTGCCGAGCCCGGCATGATTTCACTGGATAACTGCAGGTCGCTGATTAAATCCAATATGCATTGGAAATACGACCCGCACGGAGGCGACTGGTTCTGCGGAGTCGCCGTGCTGGATGAATCGAAATTGCCTACGGTCGCCCTGCAGTGAGCGAGCGGATCAACAGGGTCGAAGCGGGTCGGGCTGCAACCCGGCAAGAGGCGACGGGGTCATTCGAAGGCCGCGTTATCAGCGAATATGTTATTTAAAAATTTCAATAATCCGGCTGCTCAAGCCAACTTAAGCCGAGCCTCGACTTAGCGCCGACCCGTTCCCCAGAACGAGTGCATGCCACCTCCAAACCGCGATGGTGCGCCATGAAAACCGGAACCCATCGGCGCGCCAACGTGCATGTGACCCATCTGATGAAAATGGTCGAAATGCGAATGGTGATGAAAGCGATCGACGAAAATAAAGCTCACGCCCGCACCAATGAAAAGCGGCGGCCCCCAATACCATGGATCGGGATACGGGTAGTACGCGACCGGGTACACAAGCATGCTGCCGTCAGGGCTCTCCACGATCTGCCAGGTTCCATCGCTTTGCAGACACGCCCGTCCCACGACTTGCTGCGTCGATCCATCAACATCCGCTTGTCCCGCTACGGCGCGGCAATTGGCCCCGGATTCAACATCTGCACCGCCTGCATCGTCGTACGTTTGTGCAAGCGCGGGCGCAGCAAAACCCAGCGCGGCAAGCATTATTCCCAACCGGACTATCTGGCGCATCATCGTCTCCTGCAAGGACCCGGACGCATCGGGGTCTGTTGACATTTCACCGTGCTCGCGCCGAGTGAGGCGCGGCATAGGGATTAAACGATCGACACCGTGAAAATATTCCGGCACCGCACGCAGCAAGAAACAATCGAGCGGCAGTAAGCGAAGCCTTTGGTTGCATCTGTTACCGCTAAGCGGCCGGTGCGGCTTTATCGTGGAAATCCTTAGGGTGGACACGTTTGGTATGTGCTTAATTTGGCATAAGCTTAATAACAGGCAACCTTGGTTGAGCCGGCGTCACCCTGTGTGCGGACGCGGCTCTTATCGTGATGGAACGCTATCCGTCTCGCTTGTTTCACCCGGATACCGTGCGCGCGCTTTCCGGCGCAGCGGGCTTACTGTTGCGCAAAGCGGTAGCCCTATTCGCAGGGCTGCTCCTCTGCAGCGCCGCAGCCGCAAGCCCGGTTGTCGTGGTCATTCCGCTTAACGGCGCTGTTGGTCCGGCTAGCGCCGACTTCGTCGTTCGCGCGCTTGCCCGTGCGGCTGAAGAACGTGCTCAATTGGCCGTGCTCGAGATCGATACCCCCGGCGGACTCGACCAGTCGATGCGCTCAATCATCAAGGCCCTCCTCGCTTCGCCCGTTCCCGTTGCTGCGTTCATTGCGCCGGGCGGCGCGCGGGCGGCCAGCGCGGGCACGTACATCGTCTATGCGAGCCACATAGCCGCCATGGCGCCGGGCACCAACCTCGGCGCCGCCACGCCGATTCGTATCGGCGCTGGCGGGTCCGCGGAGCCTGAGCCGGGACAGGCAAAGACAGACGCGGGTGCATCGGCATCCTCCGGTATGAACTCAGCATCTACCGAGACCACCAAGCAAGTCCAGGACGCAGCGGCCTATATACGTGGCCTCGCGCAACTGCGCGGCCGCAATGTGCAATGGGCCGAACGCGCGGTACGCGAAGCGGTCAGCCTGTCAGCAAGCGAAGCACTCGCGCAGAACGTGATCGACCTGAACGCGTCTGACGTACCCGACCTGCTCGCGAAGCTTGACGGCCGGCATGTGCACACGATCACAGGCGATCATGTCCTCGCGACATCCGGCGCGGTTGTCATGACGATCCAGCCCGACTGGCGCAGCCGCTTTCTCGCGACCATTACCGACCCAAGCGTAGCGCTCATTCTCATTACGATCGGCATGTACGGCCTCTTCTTCGAGTTCGCGAATCCTGGCCTTGCGTTGCCCGGTGTTGCAGGCGCAATCAGCCTGATGCTGGGTCTGTTCGCATTGCAATTACTGCCCGTCGACTTTGCCGGACTCGGCCTGATCCTGCTCGGCATAGCCTTTCTCGTTGCGGAGATTTTCCTGCCCACGTTCGGCACGCTCGGCTTCGGTGGCATTGTCGCGTTTGCAATGGGCGCGCTCATGCTGTTCCGTACCGATACCCCCGGCTATGGCATTCCCGTGGCACTCGTGGTCGGCCTGACCATTGCCACTGCGCTGTTCGTGTTCGTTGTGTCGAGCGTCGCGTTGCGGGCTCGCCGACGGCCGGTGGTAAGCGGCGCGGAAGCGATGCTCGGCATCATCGGCGAGATGCTGGAAGACGTGGCGCCAAGCGACAGCGGCTGGGCTCGCGTACACGGCGAACGATGGCGTGTGTCTTGCCACGAAGCGCCTGCACTGCTCGCACGCGGGGAGCGAGTGCGGGTTCTCGGGCGTCATGGCCTGATGCTTAGCGTGACGCGACTGGACGAAGTAAAACAAGGGGAAAAATGATGGTCGGATTCACGTTTGGCTTCAGCGGCGTCTTGCTGGCGCTGGTCATCCTTATCGTGTTCTCGTCAATCCGCATTTTTCGCGAATACGAGCGCGGTGTCGTCTTCATGCTCGGCCGCTTCTGGAAGGTCAAGGGCCCGGGCCTTGTCCTCATCATTCCGGCGGTGCAGCAAGTCGTGAGAATGGATCTGCGCACCGTCGTCTTCGACGTGCCGCCGCAAGACGTGATCACCCGCGACAACGTGTCGGTGAAGGTGAACGCGGTGGTCTACTTTCGTGTGGTCGATCCGGAGAAGGCTGTGATCCAGGTCGCCCGTTTCTTCGATGCAACCAGCCAGTTGTCGCAGACGACCTTGCGCGCGATCCTCGGCAAGCATGAACTCGACGAGCTGCTGGCAGAGCGCGAGCGCCTCAACATGGACATTCAAAAGGTGCTTGATGCGCAGACCGATGCATGGGGCATCAAGGTGTCGAATGTCGAGATCAAGGACGTCGACTTGAACGAGACCATGGTGCGCGCCATTGCCCGGCAAGCTGAAGCCGAGCGCGAGCGGCGCGCGAAGATCATCCATGCGGAGGGCGAACTGCAGGCATCGGAAAAACTGCTGCAGGCCGCGCAAATGCTCGCAAAAGCGCCGCAAGCCATGCAGCTGCGCTATCTGCAAACACTGACCACCATAGCCGGCGATAAAAATTCGACCATTGTTTTCCCGATGCCGATCGATCTGATCAGTTCACTTCTTGAACGGCTCAAGGGGCCGACGCAAAGCTGATCGTGATCAACAGGGACACGCGAGAGGCCTTATGGGAATCATGCGCAAACGACATTAATGAAAAAAATAAATGAATTTGACGCCTGATTCCTCAAGCGGTAGATTCGGGTTCACGCTAATTGAAGTTTTTTGATTACGCTTAACCGATGGGCGCAAGGATGCTCACTCGATCCCCTTTCATACTGCTAACATTTTTCGATGCTCGCTCAACCACCTCGTCCCGGAACTCCCGGCAACCCACTGATCAGATTCGCGGTGGTCACCGTGCTTACCGGGATCGGCGCCGGCTTGGGTGGCATGGCATTAGCGCTCCTCCTGCATTTTATTCAGCACGTCGCTTACGGATACAGCATCACGCATCTGGTGGGGCACGAGAGTTTTTATGAGGGTGTAGAAGCTGCATCGGCTGGCCGGCGGGTCGCCGTGCTCGTGCTCTGCGGCCTCATTGCAGGCTGCGGCTGGTTCGTCATCTATCGCTATGGGCGGCCGCTGGTCAGCATAAAGAAGGCCGTTGCATCCGACGACCCGCGCATGCCGCCCGTCACGACGACCGCGCATGCGCTGCTGCAGATCATCACCGTTGCGCTGGGGTCGCCGCTCGGTCGCGAGGTTGCACCCCGCGAGATAGGCTCCTTGCTAGCGGGGTGGCTGTCGCACTACGCCGGCCTCACCGTCGAGCAAACCCGTTTGATGGTGGCTTGCGGAGCAGGCGCCGGGCTCGCCGCGGTGTACAACGTTCCGTTTGGCGGAGCGATCTTTGTTCTCGAAGTATTGCTCCGATCGTTCGAGCTGCGTGTCGTGATTCCTGCGCTGGTCACCTCGGTCATCGCGGCCGTGGTCGCTTGGCTCGGCCTCGGCGACGAATCGCAATACGTCGTGCCGCACTTCGGCTTGAGCGCGAACCTGGTGACATGGTCCATTGTCACTGGTCCCCTATTTGGCGTCGCCGCGTTCGCGTTCGTCCAATTGACAACGAAAGCCCGCGCGGCCGCGCCGAAGGGATGGACGTTGCCGCTTTTCTCGCTCGTCAACTTCCTGATCATCGGCTTGCTTGCGGTGTCGTTCCCGCAGATCCTCGGCAACGGCAAGACGCCTGCGCAACTGGGCTTCAGCAGTGAGCTGACCATCGGCCTTGCAGCAACGCTGCTGGTCATCAAGGTAGCCATAACCGCCGGCAGCCTGCGCGCGGGTGCCCAAGGCGGCCTGCTCACTCCGGGCATGTCTAACGGCGCGCTGTTGGCTATCGTGCTCGGCGGGGTCTGGACGTTGATGTGGCCGGGTACGCCCATGGGCGCGTTCGCGATTGTCGGCGCTACGGCCTTTCTCGCTTCATCGATGAAAATGCCGATAACAGCGCTCGTTCTCATGGTCGAGTTCACGCGTGTGGATCACGATTTCATCGTGCCCATGTTGTGCGCGGTGGCTGGATCGATCGCGACCAATCGCTTGCTTGAACTCAGGATGCAAGCGCAGCAGGCGCGGTTTTCAAACGCAAGTTCTGAGCTCAAAGGCGCGGCCGTATCGCGAGGCTGAAGCGGTTCACGCTTGGCAGGCTGGTGCCTCAAGCAACTCCGCTAGATGCGTCGCTTCGCGGCGTGTGCCGAAGCGGATCTGCTCACGGCAACTGAAGCCATTGATCCGCTAATCGCCCGGTCTGCCATGGTCCGCCGTGGTCCGCCGTGGTCCGCCGTGGTCCGCGAAGCACGCGATGTTATTTAAAATTGTTCCCGATTAATACCAATCGTTAAGCACGTTTCCGGGCAAGGCGCCTGGAACAAGTTAGTAAGGAACAGATATATGGGGAAACACCTGTTTCAAACGAAAACGCCTATGCTTGGGTCACGTCCTCGCCGGGTCCCCCTCGTCCCGGCGGACGGCGCTCCGTAAGCTTTAACCCGCGCCTTCGAGAGGGGCGCGGGTTTTTTTCATATGCCGTGCGCGCGACTAGTGCGAAACCGTTCCTATGTCACGCGCCTTGACGTTTGCGGATCGCGGTTGGACAGCTTGTTTGATCAGTAATGCGATGCATGCCACCACACCCGGTACCGCCACCACGGCAAAGATGCCATCGAAGGTGAAGTGCTGCCGGGTCAGCTCGGCCACCAGGAACGAGCCCGCAATGCCACCGAACCGGCCGATACCGAGCATCCATGCAACGCCGGTTCCGCGCCCTTGAGTGGGATAAAACGCGGCCGCTAGCGCGGGCATGGACGACTGTGCCGTGTTCATCAACACGCCCGCGGCGAACACCACGACGATCAGCAAGCTGATATTTCCGGCGGAGTGGCCGATGCAATACACGCTGACGGCGGTTAACGCATAGCATGCGGCGATAATCCGGTTCGGATTGAACCGGTCCATCAAGACTCCGCACAGTACAGCGCCAACGCCGCCAAGCGGGAACAGCGCGGAGATCAACGTAGCGCGGTGCGCGCTCAGACCCGCCTCTTTTAGCAGGATCGGCATCCAGTTGATCGATGCATAAAAGATGACGAGCCCCATGAAATAGGTCAGCCAAAGCATCACCGAGCCAACGATGTACTCCCGCGACAGCACCAACCGGATGCCGCGTTTTCCAGGCACAGCCTGAGCCTGTTCCGTCATCACGAACGAAGCGGCGTCGGCGGCGCTGCGACCAATGCGGCTAAGCGTTGCGCGAATCTTGTCGACGGGATGCGCATGCGCAACCCGGTAACGCACCGACTCAGGAAGCGCGATGAGCAGCAAGACCGCCAGCAACAGCGGAGTCGCGCCGCCTAGAAGCAGAACGCTGCGCCATCCGAAAGCGGGAATCATCCACGCCGCGAGAAAACCGCCGAACGCGGCTCCTAGCGGGAAACCGCAGAACATCAGATTGATCAGGGTGGCACGTCGGCGATCCGGACAGAACTCGCTCATGATCGTCACCGCATTTGGCATGGCCGCGCCCAGTCCGAGTCCCGTGATAAAGCGCAGTATGGTCAAGTGCGTCAGGTCGCCGGAGAAAGCGGAAGCCAGGCAGGCGACACCGAAGATCACGACCGATGCAATCAGGAGCACGCGCCGTCCCAGGCGATCGGAAAGCGGACCGGCGAGCAGCGCACCGAACGCCAGCCCGAACAACGCGGCGCTCAGCACCGGAGCAAGCGCAGGCCTGCTGATATTCCACTCAGTGATCAGGGACGGGGCGATGAACCCTATAGCGGCTGTGTCGAATCCGTCCAGCAGGACGATGACAAAGCACATTGCAAAAATCAGCCATTGAAACCCGCCGAACGGGTGCTCATTAATGAAGGTCTGAACGTCGACCGACGGACTCCTGCTCATGTCTCTTCCTTATGTTTTTGTTACGTCGTCACCGGGCGTGCTGAACGACACGAGATTGATGACTGCGTGATCGCTAAGTGCACAAAAGAGCTTAGGCTGATGAAAATTCGGTAAGCGACAAAACCGTCAGGCATGCGCTGACTTGTCCCTTGTCTTTTATCCCCTTCCTCAGTTTATACACACGGCGCTTCTGCGGCGGCGATACTAGTGGGGAGATACCGGCGTCGACTATGCGGGGCAACCCCTAGCTGCAGGCGCGCGTCTCCGGCGCTTAGCATTTGATCCGCTTCGCATAACGCTTCTCTAGCACTATCCAGGATTTGCATAGTGAATATCGCCAAGAGCGGGGTAGGTTTGCTAAAGAGCGTGCAGTTGTTTGCAACCGCTAACGACGCTTGATCACAAGCTAAAGTGGCGAGCGTCAGCCCGCCACTCCGGTGACTCAATCAACACCGCTTCAAAGCAAGCATCACGCGTGCAACACCAGCTTTTGTACGCGCCAGTTCAGGAGCTCGGCGACGAACAGCACATTCTCCGACGGACAAGCCATCTGGTGGATCCATCCGAACTGCTTCAGTTGCTTGCCTGATTCACCGAGTACACCCAGCACCTCGCCCTCGAGCGACAGCTTATAGATGCGCCCGGGGAAGGCGTCAGAGCTGTACAACACCGGGTTCGGCCCCGGCGAGATGCAGATGGCCCACGGCGAGCCGGGTGCAAACGTACCAGCGGCTATGGCTGCCTCATCCGGCGCATAACCAATCGCCGGCCTCGCACCGGGAGGCACGGGCACGTCGATAGTGAACTGGCGCTGGAAATTGCCTTCGCCATCGAACACCTGGATGCGCCGATTGCTTCGGTCGGCTACATAGACACTTCCGTTGGCATCAAGGGCAATGCTATGCGGCGTGTGGAACTGACCGGGACCCGTACCGCGCTCGCCCCAAGACTTAATCCAGTTACCGTCCTTGTCGACCTTGGCCACGCGCGAGTTGATATACCCGTCGCTGATATAGCTGTTGCCGGCAGCGTCCCAGGCCACGTCGGTCACCTGACGGAAGCGGCCCGGCTCGGCGGGAAGCGGTGGATTTGGATGCTTGAGCGGACCGGTCTCCTCATCGGCCGCCTCCTGCTTGCGGCCGAAGACCATCGCTACACGGCCGTCGGGCGCGAACTTGATCACCATGTCCGAGCCCTTGTCCGTTACCCAGACGTTGTCCTCGCGATCCACCTTGACCATATGCGCGAAAGACCAGGCATAGAGGTTGCGGCCGATCTCGCGGACGAACCGGCCGTCGGGTGCGAACTCAAGCAACTGAGCTGCTGCGGCGCCGTAGGCCGGGCCGTTCGTATTGCCTCGCGACAGCACGAAGATATGGCCTTTGGAGTTCAGCGCGACGCCCGAGCATTCGCCGAAATAGGTATCGCGCGGCAAGTGCAGTGGATTAGGGATCGAGTCGTAGGCGATGGTCCGGGTCGTACCGGTGTCGGTGTCGGCGTAGGCGGAATGCGGCAGCAAGGCGAGTGCCGCGGCGCCCTCGGCCGCGAGGGCGAGGAAACGGCGGCGGGTAAGCGCGCGGGCAGATGGATCGCCGCAGCATGGGCAGGATAGTGGATGTGCCTGGATCATTGAATCTCGCTCCTTGTTGTTCTTGACGATGGCGCTTACCGCCATGTTTATTGAACGGGACCGAAGGCGAGGTCATGCATATTAAGGACCTTTCCTGTCGTCCCCTACGCTGCCGCATAGTCTTCTCGTCATCTGAGCACGCCAGCGTGGATTTCACTATAGTGCACATCATGAAGGGGAGATGCAGAGTTCGCGTCCGCTTGACGCCGTAACTCCAAACCCGTGCCCTGATGCAGCTTCGTTTGCTTTAAGCCGCTGTAGCTGCCTGCGCATCCTTGATCTAAAAGCCTCACGTCGAGGCGTGCGTCCGGGTGAACACCGAAATAGTTAAAGCAGGCGATGTCGATTTCTCAAGGCGTCGTTCGTCATGCATTGAGGGCCACGATCCGGAATGCGCCTAGTGACGCACCGCATTGTGCCCCCATTTCTGCTCGTTCCCGTTCACTCCCCCTCAATCGCGAGGAGAGCACTCATGACTTCAGCAAATGGATCTGCACAGACGTTACAGCCGGCCGCGGCGCTGGCTCAGTCCACCCGTCGCTTCCCGGGCGAAAGTGCGCAATACCGCACCGCACGCAACGCGATGCTGGCAGAGGAGATCGAGTTGCGCCGCCACATTGAGCGTGTCGCCGCTCAGCGCCGAGCGCTTCCGCCCGGCGGCGAGGTACCGCAGGATTACCGCTTTGACGGCGAGCATGGACCGGCCACGCTCTCGCAAATCTTCGGCGATCATGACACCCTGATTACCTACAACTGGATGTTCGGTCCCACGCGCGAACGGCCTTGCCCAATGTGCACGTCATTGCTTAGTGCCTTTGACGGAGCGATGCCCGACCTCTTGCAACGCGTGGCCTTTGCAGTGATCGCCCGAGGGCCGATCGAGCGGCTGGTGGCGTTCAAGAAGGAGCGTGGCTGGCGCCACCTGCGCTTGTATTCGTCGGGCGGCAACAGCTTCAATCGCGACTACGCCAACGAAGATCCGGATGCCGGCGACAACCCTGCGTTCAACGTTTTCACGCGCTCAGGCAGTACTTTGCGCCACGCCTGGGGTGACGAGATGGGACCCCAAACGTCCGACCCCGGTCAGGACCCGCGTGGTGCACCCGACCCCATGCCGCTGTGGACCCTGCTCGACCTGACACCCGGCGGCCGCGGGTCGGACTGGTATCCGAAACTGGAATACGCCGCTGTTCCAACCTGACTCGCGCACGTGATTCGTGCACGTGACCCGGCATGACTTCGAGTACCATGCCGCCACTCTTTCCTACCGATAAATAATGACACGACGCTTTCTCCAACTTGCCATTGTCCTGGGCCTGATTACCGCCGTGGGCCCGTTTGCCATCGACATGTACCTGCCCGCCCTGCCTTCCATTGGAGGGGCGCTGCACGCTACTCCGGCCGAGGTGCAGATGAGCCTGATGGTGTTTTTCATCACGCTCGGCGTCTGCCAGCTTGTGTACGGGCCGCTCTCCGATATCTTCGGCCGCAAGATGCCGATCTATGTCGGCCTCGCGATTTTTACCATCGGCAGCGTGGGCTGCGCCTTTGCGCCGGGCATCCACGTGCTGATCGGCTTTCGCGTGCTCCAGGCGTTGGGCGCGTGTGCCGGCATGGTCGTTCCGCGGGCGATCGTGCGGGACCTTTACACCGGTCACGATGCCACCCGGCTCATGTCGCTGCTTATGCTTGTTGTGAGCGTGTCCCCGCTATTGGCGCCGCTGACCGGCAGCTTCATTATTGCTGCGTTCGGCTGGCGCGGTGTCTTCTGGGCGCTGACCGTAGCGGGTGGACTTGCCCTCGTGCTTGCGGCTACGCAGTTGAAGGAAACGCGGGAAATTCATCATCGCGCCGATAGCTCGTGGGCGAGCGCATTCGCGGGATATCGAAAGTTACTTAGTGATCCGATGTTCCTGGGTCTCACGTTTGTCGGCGCGTTCGGTGTCTCGTCGTTTTTTATCTACCTGGCAAGCGCCTCGTTCGTGATCATCAATCACTATGGCTTGTCGCCCACTATGTTCAGCTTGTGCTTCGCGCTGAATGCGGCGGCGTTTTTCGGCTTCAGCCAGTTGACTGCGCGCCTCACCGCCAAGTACGGCCTGCCGCGCGTTATTCGCGTGGCCGTTACCGGCTTCGCAATTTCGATGAGCATCGTAGCGGCGCTGTTTTTGGCGGGCGCGGACAGCCTCGCGCTGATGATGGTTTTCCTGTTTATCGGATATGGCTTCCTGGGGCTTGTATTGCCGACTTCCGCGGTGTTGTCGCTTGAGAGCCATGGGGCAATTGCGGGTACGGCTTCGGCGCTGATGGGCGCATTGCAGTTTGTCGTGGGCGCTGCGGTAATGGCCGTGTCCGGCTTGTTCGCCGATGGCGCGCCAAAGCCGATGGTGGTCGCAATCGCACTCTCCGCGTTGGTGGCGTTTGCCATCGCCCGCCTCACGCTGCGCGCCGAGAACGTAAGACTCCCAGCGGCGGCAGAATAAAAATTGTGCGGCATTGAGTGGCGCTAGTAGTCCCGAAGCCGCTCAATGCACTCGTGCAAGACACGCATGAAGAGCGGCGCCTAGGGTCTCACCTTACATTTTCGCCGTTCACTGGGCCTTGCAAAGAATCGCCGTCATCACGGGCGTGACCTCATGAACGATAGCGTCGCTGCCTATTTGATGCAGGCGGTCCCTGACGTCGTCCGACGCGCCAGTCACCACTACGCCGTAGGCCCACTCCGCGACGGGGTCTCCCTTGCCCGGTTTGAAGAGCGGATCGTCCTTCTCATAGCCGAGCACCACGAAGACCGGGAAATCGAACGCCGTCAGCTTCACGCCGTGAGTGGGCCGGAACGCGTTAATTGAATTCTTTTCGACGTGCATGGGCTTGGACTGTATTTCGCCGCTGTTCATCAGCGCGCTGATAAACACATGGCCCGTCGATTTGCAATCGAGCTGTTCTTCTACCGCGCTTGCATGTGCAGGTGTCGACAACGACCCGAGGGGCGCGAGCGCGACCACGGCGACAACCCGAATAAACTTAGTGACCTGTCTGGCGACCCGCATGGTTGGCCTCTGTTTTTATCGACATTGCATCAGCCGCGGCGAACTTTTTAGTCGCGGAGTTTCACTCTACCTGCACCGGTAAATTATTGCCGGATTGCCCCGATGCGCTTCAGCCCCGTACAAACAATCGTGATCCGGTTGCGGACGCGCTAGCCGGCACTCCGGCTTGTATTCCGTGAAACGGGGCCATCAACAGGTCAAACCTTCGCTCGCAGAGTCCCCCCATTGCGGGCGCTATTGCATGACGTGTCCGTTCTCTTGCGAACTTTCAAGAATCTTTACCGGCACCCTTTCGAGGTTTTCTACTAACTCCGATGCACGCCCCGCACCTCCGACGCTCCTCATAATGAGCCTTTACATTTTCGAATTTGTTCACTAGCATTCGAATTCGAACATTATTAGTTCGATAGATTTTCTTAATTAACATGAACCGATGACATGAATCAGGACGTAATAGCTTGTCAGTTAGCCGTCAAATGAGATATTGACGCGATCAGTATCGTGTCCGATATCGCTAGCTTGATCCAACGGTGTTCTTTTGCGAACAAATCGGGTTCGTTCCCACTTGTCTGCATCGTGCATCGGATTGACGAGCGGCGACTCGAGCGGGCGCTTTGAGGACTATGTGGGATCGTTGCCCGGAGGACCCCACTGCTTTAGCAAAACGTCCGGTATTTAATGAAATAGCGCGGTGGTTTGCGGACGAAACCACTGCTTCATCCGCTCGTTGGCTGCCCTTAGCCGAACCGCATGAAGCGGCTAGCCGGATTTAACGTCGAAAGCAAAACGTAATTTTTGTAGAGGCGCCTGTCTTACCGGAGCCGCAGTCAAAACAAGAAGTCAGCAACGTCGCAAGGCATCATGCAAGAAGCGGCGATCCATTTAAAAACCAGTGGAGAAGACAATGCAGGAGCAATACATCCTCGCGCTCGACCAGGGCACAACGAGTTCACGTGCAATGGTGTTTGATCGCCAGGGCAATGTAGTGTCCGTGGCGCAGAAGGAATTTGGCCAGATCTATCCGCAACCGGGCTGGGTCGAACACGACCCGCAGGAAATCTGGTCGACCCAGGCTGGCGTCGCCGCCGAAGCCGTCACCCGCGCAGGTCTGAACGGCGCATCCATAGCCGCTATCGGCATTACCAACCAGCGCGAGACCACCATTGTCTGGGATCGCGAAACCGGCCAGCCGATCTACAACGCCATTGTCTGGCAAGACCGCCGCACCGCCGACTTCTGCGACCAGTTGAAGGCACAGGGGCTGGAAGAAAAGGTCCGTGCCAAGACGGGCTTGCCCATTGATTCCTACTTCTCCGCGACCAAGATCCGCTGGATCCTCGACAACGTGGAAGGCGCGCGCGAGAAAGCGAAGCAAGGACGTCTTGCCTTCGGTACGGTCGATAGCTGGCTCGTATGGAATTTCACGAAACACGGCTTGCATATCACCGACGTCACCAATGCGTCGCGCACCATGCTCTTCAATATCCACACGCTCAAGTGGGATGACGAACTGCTCGACGCGCTCGATATCCCGCGCAGCATGTTGCCCGAAGTGCGTGCGTCTTCGGAGGTGTATGGCCCGACCAAGACCACGGTGTTTGCATCGAAGATTCCGCTTGCCGGCATTGCAGGCGACCAGCACGCCGCCCTCTTCGGCCAGATGTGCACAAAGTCCGGCATGGTGAAAAACACCTACGGCACCGGTTGTTTCCTCGTCATGAACACGGGCGACAAGCCGATCGAATCGCGCAACAACCTGGTCACCACCATTGCATGGCAGATCGGCGACCGGGTCAACTATGCGCTGGAAGGCAGCATCTTTATTGGTGGCGCTGTCGTGCAATGGATCCGTGATGGTCTTGGCATTATCAAGAGTGCGAATGAAATCGAAGCGCTTGCGCGCAGTGTTCCGCATAGCGACGGCGTCTATATGGTGCCCGCCTTTGCCGGCCTGGGTGCACCACACTGGAATGCACGCGCACGCGGCACGCTGTTCGGCGTGACACGTGGCACGACCTCCGGCCACATTGCTCGGGCAGCGCTGGAAAGCATCGCGTTTCAATCAATCGATGTACTGAAGGCCATGGAAGCCGACTCTGGCATCCGCATTGGCGAATTGCGCGTGGATGGCGGCGCGGTCGCCAATAACCTGCTGATGCAATTCCAGGCCGACATGCTGGGCGTGGACGTAGTCCGTCCGCAGATCAGCGAAACCACTGCGCTGGGCGCCGCTTATCTGGCCGGGCTGGCAGTCGATTACTGGAAAGACGTGGATGAACTGCAGAGCCAATGGAAGCTGGACCGTCGTTTCTCGCCGGATGTTGCGGCCGATGAGGTCAAGCGCCAGATGCACGGCTGGCAACGCGCGGTAAATGCCGCCAAGGCGTGGGCCGACGCCACCTGAGTTTCAGGTTGAACTCACGTTGAACCTGCGTTCAACGTGAGTCTCGCTGACGTCACCCTGACATCACTCTGGCCTTCTTTACTGTAACGCAGCTCTTCTTTTAGGAATCCTCTTCATGGCAGCAACTATTGCAAAGCCGACCGGCAGGCAATTTGTCGGCGAACTCATATCCGAGGCGATCGCGGTTCTTATCGTCATCGCGTTCGGTGATTCGGTGGCGTGCATGTACGTGCTATACGACCCCAGCCCGTATGTGAATGCTTACTGGGGTGTCTGCATGTCGTGGGGCTTGGCCGTGACGCTCGCCATCTATGTGACGGGCTCCATTTCGGGCACCCATGCCAACCCTGCGGTAACGCTGGCTCTTGCACTGTTCCGCGGTTTCTCGTGGAAGAAAGTGTTGCCCTACTGGGTAGCGCAGCTCATTGGCGGCATGTTGGGCGCCGTCATTGTTTATGCGCTGTTTGGGCCGGTGATCGACCATTACAACTTGATTCATCATCTGTCGCGGGCGGACGGCGGCGCAGCGGGGGTGTTCTTTACGCACCCGGGCCTGGCCATCACTCCCATGCACGCGTTCTCCGATGAAGTCATCCTGACAGCGTTCCTTTTGTTCGGGATTTTCGCCATCACCGAGCAGTTCAACGAGATGGCGCCCCAGGCAAATGCGGGTGCGCTCATGATCGGATTCCTGGTTGCAATCCTTGGGTCGTCGATGGGCTATCTGGAAGCCTGGGCAATGAATCCGGCTCGCGATCTTGGCCCGCGTTTGTTTGCGTATTTTGCAGGCTGGGGTTCTTCCGCGCTGCCTTCGCCGGACAACTACTGGTGGATTCCGGTCGTCGCTCCGTTGATAGGCGGCGTGATTGGCGGCGGTGCTTATCAGTTGCTGATTCACCCCTTCTTGCCGGCGCGCGTGCGCGCATTGCAAGCCGAGACCAATGGCGAGGACTGCGAGCAAGGACAGCGCGTTTGACAGGTTGGTAAGCTGACTTGGCGCCAAGATTGTGCAGCGGAGAAGCGCCGGACGTTGGTTCGTCCGGCGCTTCTCCGCTCAATGCGGTGTTCAATACTGTTATTTCTGCTGCTGTTTCTGCTGCTGTTTCTGCTGCTGTTTCTGCTGCTGTTTCTGCTGCTGTTTCTGCTGCTGTTTCTGCTGCTGTTTCTGCCAGCGGCAGCAACTTCTTTCGTTCTCTTGGGTGTTCAGATAGCGGCATTGGCGATCCAGTTAGTTTGACTAGAGATAGTCCTTCTCACCTTTATGCCTCAGAGCCCATCCCGTCTGCTCGCGCCACCGGCTGCACGACCACGAACCGAAGCGCGCCTTCCCGCCATGCGACCAGTTGCGCTGTATTATTTTGCGTCGCGTGCTCGATCCCCAGCGCGACGGCCAACCATCCTGCCGCATTACCGGAATACCCGAGTGTGGTGTCGAGATCGTGTATCCCGGCGAGGCCGTCCGTTTGCGAAACCCCTATCGAGAGGTCCGACAGGCTCTTGATCAACCCGGCCTTATCCAACCTCTCAAGCCCGGTCTGCCACAAATCATTGATCTTGTCGCCCGTCGTGCGCCCCCACTGCAGCGCGGTGGAAATTGGACCATCTGTCGCGTCCGAGTCAGCTTCGACAGGGCGGTGCAAAAGAGCGACTGGCTCTATGTGGCGCCGCTCGACGAGCGGTGCCCAGCCAAGCAAGAGAGCAACCGCGGCTTCCGCGCTGCTCTGAACAGACACCTCGTGCAGTTGCACTGCGACGAACAGGACGAATTTCTCCAGAGCAGGACCACCCTTGTTGTCGAGCCATTGGTCCAACGCCATCAAACCCTTATCCGTCGAGACCAACTCCGCTTTTACTGCTCGTAGTCCCGCATCGCCCCAACACGCCTGCCATGCGTTGACCAGCGCTTGTTGATCGACATCGGCCGGCAGTTGCAGACAAACCTCAATCGGTACGTCATGCGGAATAGCCTTAACACTGTCCGAGACCGAGCCAATGAGTTCCCTGAAACAAGCGCGATAGCGTCCGGGATCATCGTCGTCGCCGGCTAGCGACAGCGAGGAGAGTGGGAAGGCATCACTGCCATCCGGAGATGTTTGAAGTTCCAGCGCTGCTGCCGCCCGATCCAATGTGGATGCTACGTCGCGACTCCCCGCCCCCGTCAGATAGGCATAGCGGACTACTGAAAGTGGATCACTCGCAAATTCCAAAGCGGTCGCCCTGTCCATCCGCAGGATTTCGTTGTCTGCATCAATGCGCTGGTTTTCCTGCTCGTAGTAGCAGGACCGAAGTCCAAATGCGCTAGTGCATGCGAGAAAGGGAAATATGAGCAGCCGCACCCAGAACCAAGCGGTTCCGGTAGGCTCATTTTCGGGCCACGTGAGCAGCGTGCTGACGACCCCAATGACCATGGATACCACAAGCAAGCACAGCCACAGGACAAGCCTCGGCGGTGACGGACGTGGCTCGGGCGACTCTGCGGGAGGAAGCGTTACTGGCATCGAGATGGAGTCAGAGCAAACCGGCAATCAAACGACAGTCGCACACCGTGCGGTCTCCGCGACGCGCTACGTGTGCGTCACTATTTGCGATTGTTTCGTCTTCTTCGATGATGACGTTGGATTTGACGTCATGTTGCGGGCGAATTGCTTCGTCGCTTTTTCGGGCGACAAAACGGTTACGGAAGCGCATCGTGGTCGAAGCGCCGATGACGTTGCCATCGTGATGGGTTGCGTCGCTAAACCTGCTCAAATCTATCATTGCAATCTCATTTTTCTAACTGACCCAAAGGGCCGGGGTTACTGCAAGTGCGCGCAACCATAATGACTATGAAAAGCAATAGTTGATGACGTCCTCTAGGCAAGCGCTTCATCTTTTTCTGTCGGCGTTGACCTCTCCGCAAAATTCCTGTTTTTTTCCGGCTCGCAACCGACGTCGCCGAAGTACATCATTCGCCAGTTCTCGAGTTGCGAAAGATCCTTGCCGAAACCTGCTATCGAATCGTGAACCAGGTAGTCAAAGAAGTTGAGCGCGGTTTGCCGTTCGCTGTCTGAACCGGTAAGCAGCGAGACATCTTCATATGCCATGGAAAGCGTCGCTTCGCGCAGAGTTAGCGTCTTGCCGTTCAGCTTGCGGTCATTTTCCCTCCCCATCGACTTATTAACAGAAAGCCCGTTTTCGTTGACCCGCAAAACTTCACGCAATAGGTCAGACGCCTGTTGACCGTTGCCCGCCTGCGTCAACACATCCCTCGCCTGCCGGACACGTGCTTTTGCGGCGTCCCCGCCGGTGAAATTGGCGAGATAACCTCGGGCGACGTAGAGCTGGCGAAGATGATCGGACGTCGCCTTTTCTATCGGCCCACCGGCTTGAGCTTTTCTTTGATAGCTGTCGAAAAGACTCACTGTCTTAGGGGAAAGATCAAAAGATGCCTGCACACTTTTCGGTAGCCCGGAAATTCCTTGCAATGGGACGCCCGCCACTCGGGCAGCGCGATACATATGCAATAGAGGTATCTGACTTAGCTTCTCGCTATCCAGAAGTGCTCTAGTTTGTTCTCCCGGTGCGTATCCCCCTCCAACATCCGAATGAACGCCCGGATACACAACCTCAGATGTGTTATTCGGGTAGTGCTTTCCGTCGCGCACTGAATCCAAAGGAAACGAGTCACGCACTTCATGGGCGGCTACATAGTGAATGCACTGCTCAACCATCGTGGGGATTTTTAGGTTTCCTGCCCAGGCGTAGTGACCGTCTTTCGGCACAAGCTGCAACACGGCCCCAAACCAAAGAGCGGCGGTACCAAGGGAAGCATACACAACCGGGCTTTGGTCGAACACCTTTGCGCTTGCCGGCAACCCTGCCGATGCGACGGTATCGAACAACCCCATGAAGTAAAGCCGAATTGGGTAACCCTGATAGCGCCAGCCACCGTCTGCGCCGTCTTGCTGACGACATGCCGACGCGAGGCGAACCGCGAAGGCGCGAGCGAGCGCTGCGCCCCGAGAAAAACCGAACAGTGACACATTGATCAGCCTAATCGGCTGTTTCGGATTCGTCGCGCGCGCCTTTGCCTTCACGATTCGTTTGTCGAACTGATCGCGAGCGTACTGCAGACGCTTTTCGCCGCCGGCCCCGAAAGCGCCGCCCAACGTGCTTTCAGTCTTTTCACCAATCGCGTCGAAGGATGTCCCTAAACCGTTGATATAAATTGCATACCGCCCGCCACTCTCATCATCGACTACATGTGTAGAGGCCAACCTTGCCACATTGCTGTGCTTGGACCGAGGTGTATCGACGACCCGATTGTTACCGGTGCCGTCGAAAAAAAGTGAAATCCAGATCGACTGAGAGCAATCCGGGATGCCGGGCCTTTGATCGGGATCAAGGCAAGCCATCGCCACGGCACGCTGCTCACGCTCCGTTTTCGTAAGCGGCCGAAGTCCCGCCTCACCGGGAATTTTGGTGTCATCCAACATAGCTTATTCCTCTATCTCGCGAAGGTAGAACGTGTTTGCAGTTTGAGCCTTGGCGGCGATGGGCCGTCCGCCCCCGAAATGGCCGCCTCAATGTGCTGATCAGGATAAAAGTGAATTTCCAGATAGCTGGGATCTGGAGGAATCGGTCCCGTGACTTGAATCCTCGTTGTTGTGTAATTTCCTGCGGGTTCGATTTCTTTTCGTGGGCGATAGGTTTCAAGCGCGTCCCTTCTGTATCGCACATCGATCCAGAAGGGTGTCTTGGTGCGTCTAGTCATAGTGACGCAACATGACACCCCTCCCCCCCCAGACGTCTCACTACTGAGAAAAAGGTTTCCCCCGGACTGCTCATTGGCCGAGAAATCTGCGATTGCCCTATCCGTGTAGTTGTACCTCTTAATACCCAGCATGTAGGGATCCTTATTACATCCGAACAAGCCCATAAGGGTTAGTAAAATAAACGTTACGACCGAATATCGTTTGACATTTTTTTTCATTTTTGTATTTCCCAGGTTCTTTCCGTGCATTACGCAACACCGCTCTCTCGCGGTCAGCTAGCAACAACGCACCCGTTCGTCTGTGGATCCGAAAGAGTCGTTACATTGATGTGTTGGGACGTCGGTTATATTCTCGTGCTGGTTATTTCCCGTACCGTCAAGAAACAATGAAAGCCAAAGTGATTGAGAACAATTCAAGATCTCAGACATCTTGCGGGGATCAATACATGCCATCACCTCCGCACATTGCTGACGTTCAACTGCTGTCAGCGGACGCAGCCCCGCCGAAGGGGGAGTCTGAGTGTGTCTAGCATAGTTGGAGGTGTCTCTAGCGGACAAAGGGAAGACGCCGCTCAAGTTTCAGTCTTGGCGGCAACGGGCCGTTGGCCCCCGAAATGGTGGCCTCAATGTGGTGGTCAGGGTAAAAGTGGATCCCCAGATAGCTTGGATCAGGAGGAATAGGACCTTTGACCTCGACCCGTGCTTTCATATATTTTCCCGAAGGCTCGATGATCTTTCTGGGGGGAAATGATTCAAGCGCACTCATTTTGTACTCGATATCAATCCAGAGGGGTGTCTTTATGTCTCCGCCAAGGACAACGCAGCATGACGTTTTTCCGCCGCCTGCAGTTGGCGTGCTGAGTTCAACATTGCTACCCGCTGCACCGTTCACTGCAAAATCGGCGATCGCCCGATCGGTGTAGTTGTAGCCCATGATCCCAAGCATGTAGGGATCTTTCGCACAACCCGACAGGCTCACGAGTGTGAGCAAACCGGCTATGGCAGCCAAAACCCACCTGATAACCATCATCACTTTCATTCCGTCTCCGATCTTTCTTGCGCACTGAGCAGCGCCTCTCTCACGCGATCGGCCAACAACAAGGCACTGTTACGTTCGTCTCCTGAAGCCCCTGCGAGCGACTCTTCGCAGATCCGGTAGCGGGTACGCGCGTCAAAAGCTGCAAGCAGGTCGTCGTCGGTCATGCCGAGCGAATAGAGAACAGAGTCGGCCAGCCCAGCGTCGATAAACGCCACAGCTTGTTGCTCATCGAGATCGAGCGGCGCACGATACGAATCGGCTGTTGCGTTATCGCCAACGATTCTCTGCAGACTCCCGTACCGATCGATATACCACCACTCATTTACCAAGCACAAGTAAGCACAGCGCTGTTCTACCGAAAGCGTACGATCGAGCACGGCAAGCGATCGAGTGTCGAAGAACTTCATCTGCCATTCGCTGCGGTCAGCGCACGTCACGTCGAGCCGCTCGCGAAGTCCTGTGACAAGATCACCGAGCGGAAATTGTGAAAACAGAAAAGAGACACCGCGAAAGTCGTCCACACAGCAACGTGCAAGCTTGGTCAGCAAGCTCGCTGGCTTCGATGCCCCTGGAGCAATACGAACCAGATAGGGGCCGTATTGATCACGCCGGTCTTCGGAATGCGCGTCGAATATCAGTGACAGCCGTTGATCCGCTGTATCGTGTCCAAGCCACTGTCTCAACTCGCGGTATAACTGCGGGTACGCAACGCCATAGATCAAGGCACATGTTTGCAGACCCGGAGTGGCGACCTGGAATTCGTGAATTGCCAACGCCAGCGCTTCCGACTCAAGCTCGAGTTTTGTATTTGTCATTTCGTGCCTAGCAAAGCGCCCTGGGAGAATTCAGCAAGCAGACAGGGGACACAAATTGACTTCGGAAGCAGCGGCAATATCGGTTGCATCGAGACCGGGCCGGGCTTGTCCCATTTGGCACACTTTTCCAGAATGACGCCTGGAGTGCCATTCTCGATCCGGTCGCTATTGATGCGGATATACGAGCCGCCCGCGCCGATCCAAACCTCCTTCGCCGCCGACAGGACGAGCCTGCCGTCAGTGCTGGTAATCGTGACGTCCTTTAGCGCAGCCAGCGCAATCTCATCGCTTTGAGCCTGGATCTCCACCTTGCCCTTGGCCGCGAAGAGCTTCATGCCGAGTTTCTGCGCGAACAACGATATCGCATCACCAGCCGCCACCGTGAATTTCTTCCGTACCCCGATATCCGCTGATCCACCCGCATTGACCGCTAAATTGTCGTGAGTCGCGAGTTGCAGATGCTGACCGCTGGTCAACGCAATGCCCTGAGGAGCAGATAGCAGGATCACAGCCTGCTGAAGCCGGTCCAGGCGCTGCTCGAGAAACTGACGTTGCTCATCGACTTCCGCCATGTGTGCTTGTGCAGCCTGGGCGGTCTGCGTCAATGCCTGCATCAACGCGAGTGCGTCCTCAAGGTGTGCCTTCGCGCTGGTCATGTCGAGTTGCTTGCCGTTTGCTGCAGGCTGCGCTTCCGCAGTGACAAGCACGCCCTTTGCGCCGCGCACTGCCACGTGCTCGTCACTACGAAACTCTCCGCCTAACCCCCTTTGCTTGCGCTCACCATCGACCATATGCCCAAGATTCAGCTGACTCGCCTGGAACGGCGTCATCAGATGCACGTGCTCGTTACCTTCCCTATCCTCCATCCGCATTGTGTTTCCAGCGGCCGTGATAATGAGGTTCCGGGTATGGTTCAGGTTGTTGACCAGATCCGGATGCAGGCTGTCGTGCATAGCGCCGATAATGACCGGCCGATTGGGATTTCCTCCTGTGAAAATAATTGCGACTTCCGCCCCGTCGATCAACGGGAAGTGGTGCCCGTAGCTATTGCCGCTGTACGGCTTAGCCAGCCGAACCGGCCGGCTCGTGCCCCCCGGACTCCACTCGTCAAGGTCGAAAGGCAGCTTGATCACATACAAGCCTTCCGGCGTCAAATACGCGCGCCTGTAATTGCCGGGCGAGGTAACCCGCGCCGGCAGGATGCCGCTAATGACCGGCTGCGCACTCGAGTCCACAGGCGTGCGCCAGACACGGTCTGACGGTATCGCCGAGAACGTATTGGAGTAAGCGTGATCGCGCCCACCGCTCGACTCCACCGACACAATGAAAAATCCATGCGGCGCGTCTTCAGGGTTCCGATCAAGCCGCAGCACCTCGCCCGCTTCCAGCGCGAACGCGTTGCCCGTGCCCGTATAGGTAATCTGTTGCGCCAGATGTGCCTCATGGCGCAGCCGTGCGAGACGCTGGCCCTCCTCCGGCGTTTCGTAGTGCTCACCCCATTGTGAGTCGACCGCGTTCGTCGTTTTGTCGTCACGCGCGGTGTTTACCTCGACGAGCAGCGACACGCCTGCCTCGCGATGGTTGTAGTCATTCAGTTGTACCGCCTCGGGCACGCGCCGCGTGTGCCTTTCAAGCGACTTGATGGCCTCGGCGCCAGCGCTTTCGAGCCCGGCGTCGCGCCGAAATGGCACGATGCGTTGATTGCGTGCGTAAGCGTCGAGGTCGTCACCGAAGATCATGACCTCGCGCTCATTCGTATGCTCGAAGCGAAACCACATGCCCTCTTCAGCCATGATGCGCTGGATGAACGCGATTGTGGTCTCGTGGTATTGCGTCACGTAGGCATGACGCTTGTATTGCGCGCGCAGTTTGAATGCGAAGTCGACGCCCTCGCGAAGCCCGTGGTGTCGCAGCGTGGCGGTAATGATCTCCTGCGCCGACTGCTTCTGGAACAGCCGGCTCTTGGCGCCGCGCCCAAGGTCCGCCACGCGCGGTTTGATCACGAGCTTGTAGCGCGTCTGGTCGGCTGACGTCTCGAACTGATCGAACTCCGTGACAATGCCATGGATAGTCAGCGCTGCCGGCATCTCGCTGAACTTCTCCGCGTTCTCCCCAAACATCTTGCGCAAGTACTCAGCGTTTGGATCGAAGGGATCGGTCGTAAACTTCACGGGTCGACCCAACACCTGGTCCATCGCGATGTCGCAGATTGGACTTGTCAGCTCAACTTCATAGCGATACAACTCGCTTACTGCGGCGTACCCGCTGAACTTTAGCACCGAGAGCGGCGCAGGATGCGGCGCCAACTTGATCGCATAGGCCTGGGACGGCATAACCATTGACCCCATGAATACCCCCGTTAACACAGACGACATACGTCGGAACGCATAGGCACGCGTCCCGGGAAATTTCACGCGAAAAGCTATTCAATTAGCATTCCGTAAAATCCGGATCAGGGTGAACAGAAATGAGTGCGGACGCGCGCTCGTCGGCATGCGGTTTCGCTCTTATTTCACGGGACAGACCTATCGGTCCGCATCGACTGGAGGCTCAGTTATGAAGGCTCCGAAACCTGATCCAAAATCTTTACAGACCCGTATTAAACATTGCAGTCCTACATTAAGTCAAAGAGTCTCCGACAATCAAACCGTCATAAATTGTCGCGAGCGTTCGCGAGACTGCAAGGGAAGATGGGGCATTGGAATTATTGAAATCCCATGTCCCGTGAAATTTGTCAAATGGACAAGTTGTCAAGATAAGTTTAACTTGAGCGGAAGATGTCCGAATAGCCCCGCCAGCCTTCCACTAGCGGATAGTTACGGGTCTCGTTTTTTAGAAAATAAATGCAAATATTTCTATTCTTCGTCTGATCGTTGAACTCAAGCGATCTCATAAATTTTCTATTGTTCTGAGATAGAGGTCACGAAGGCGGAATCAATGCTCGCATCTCAAATTGCGTGGTAAGTGTTAAGTTGTGTGAATAGAATCGGACCTGTATGAATCCGTCGCCCATGGCCTACATCTGATGAGCCCATTCTGAACGCTCATCAAAGCTTATCGACGTGTGTTTAAGGGAGGCGAAATCTCGTTGCTGAAATTGCAGGATAAAGGGCATACCACTGCTTAATACCCTGCAACTTCCGAGGAGATGCGGAAGGCTCCGAAACCTCGCGGAAGTGAGCGAGATTTTTGTCAGCCGCTGCTTTTAGAGATCAATTCAAAGCGTCCTCTGATTCGCTTGACTTGATTTTCCGTACGAAGCGAATCCTGCTGCGGAGAGCCCAGCGACAAGAACAAGCTGTATGCCCTTCATGCACCACGATGTGAATATCTGGCGAAAGGAAAGATTTGGATGCCGTACGCATGGACTTGCTGCGACTCAGGCTCTGGAGCAAACGGCAATCTGAAGTGGTATCGCCCTGAAGTGCCGATTGCGGATCGCGGCTACAAGGGGGCGATCGAGTCGGCCATCGGCGACGTGAACGGATGGCGAACTCGATCGTAATAAGCTCAAAGGCGCATTGGGCGATCCCATACACGCGGTACTGCCCAACGTCGGCCATGACCTCAAATAAAGATAATTGTCAGGAAGTCGCGATTTTTCACGCCCTTAGCAGAGCCCGCGTTTATTCTGACCCTGTCGCTGAACTCGGCCGCCCGCGTGCGTCCCTACAGATTAAATCCGCGGCTGGCCAAGCGCTATCCCGCTAAAGCCCCAAAAAAATCCTCCTACCCACCATCCAGATCACTGCCCTTTGTACACCGGGACCACAGTAGGTCCGCTCGTCGGCGACTGCGACATTGACGTTCCATTGTCCGTAGCGCCACCGTAACCAGTAGCGGTGTCTCCTGAATGGACGCGTGCTTCAGCGGCCTGAATATCATTCGGATAGAAAGCGTCCTGCGAGTTCGGGCGCCATCCCGCATTCTCGACCTGGATGAGATCGGCGCGCACCTGGGCACGCGTGACGGGCTGATCCGTGGTTTGGGCGAACGTAACAGCGGGAGCAGCCAGGACCAGAGCAAGTGTTGTGCAGATCAGTGCTTTCATGATGAGTAGCCTCTTTATAAAGTGGCTTCACTCTCAATGAATGAAGTCCATGCTTCATCGTCCGGTAAGCGATGGTAAGCAGGTTCATTCTGCGCGGCATGCGCTGACTCGAAGCTGACGCCCAGATGACAAGATCGTCATGTTGCGCACCCCGGTATTCGAAGATAACAACTTTGTAACCTTGCGGTCAGCACCGGGTAAAGACCGGTTGGTCACACTGGCCTCACGTTACGAAGTCTCCGCTCTCACAGCGCAGCTTATCTTCCGGGAATGTCCAATGTGGATTGTCAGACTGGCCCTGCGCAGGCCTTACACCTTCATCGTGCTCGCGATCCTGCTCTTCCTGATCGGACCGATCGCCATCATGCGTACACCTACGGATATTTTCCCGAATATTAATATCCCGGTGGTAAGCATTGTCTGGTCGTATAACGGATTCTCCGCGGAAGACATGGCGCACCGGATCACGTCGAACTATGAACGCGCGCTGACTTCGGATGTTGAAGATATCGAACATATTGAATCGCAGTCGCTCAATGGCGTCTCGGTCATCAAGATATTTTTTCATCCCGGCGCCGACATCAACCGCGCCATCGCCGAAGCCGGCTCGAATTCCGAATCCATCCTGCGCGTGCTGCCGCCGGGCACGTTGCCGCCAAACATCATTACGTACAACGCGTCGACGGTCCCTATCCTGCAACTGGGGTTGTCAAGCAATACGCTGCCTGAGCAAACGCTCTACGACCTTGGCAACAGCTTTATTCGCACACAGCTTGCCACGGTACAGGGTGCCGCCGTCCCGTTGCCCTTCGGCGGCAAGATCCGCCAGATCATGATCGATATCGATCCGCGTGCGCTGCAGGCCAAAGGCTTGTCGCCCAGCGACGTGGTCAATGCCGTCAATGCGCAAAATTTGATCCTGCCGGGTGGCACGGCCAAGATCGGCGCACTTGAATACAACGTGCAGATGAACGGCAGCACGGACAGCGTCGCGGCGCTCAACAACCTGCCGATCAAAACCGTCAAAGGCGGCGTGGTGTATGTACGGGACGTCGCGCAGGTGCGTGACGGGTATGCGCCGCAGACCAATATCGTGCGCAGCGACGGCAAGCGTGCTGCACTGCTTACGGTGGAAAAGACCGGCAGCACCTCGACGCTGACGATCATCGGGCAGATCAAGTCCATGTTGCCAAAGATCGCGGCGGGACTGCCGCAGTCGCTGCACATCACGGCACTTTCCGATCAGTCGGTATTCGTCAAGTCGGCCGTGACCGGCGTCGTGCGGGAGGCGGTAATCGCGGCATGCCTGACCGCGTTGATGATCCTGCTGTTTCTCGGCAGTTGGCGCGCAACGCTGATCATTGCCGTCACCATTCCGCTTTCGGTACTGACCTCGCTGATCGCGCTGTCCGCGCTCGGCCAAACCATCAACATCATGACACTCGGAGGACTGGCGCTGGCGGTCGGGATCCTGGTCGACGATGCAACCGTTGCTATCGAAAATATCACGCACCATCTGGAACGAGGGGCGCTTCTACACGACGCCATTCTCAACGGATCGGGCGAAATCGCGGTCCCGACCTTCGTTTCAACGCTCGCTATCTGCATTGTGTTCGTGCCGATGTTCCTGCTCTCAGGGGTAGCCCGTTATCTGTTTGTGCCGCTGGCTGAAGCGGTTGTGTTCGCAATGTGCGCGTCCTACTTTTTCTCGCGCACGCTGATTCCAACCCTCGCGATGTATCTCATGAAGATGCCGTCGAAAGACGGTAAGCCGGCACGCGGTCCGTTCGCTTTCCTGAAGCGATTCCAGGCCGGGTTCGAACATCGCTTCGAAAAATTTCGGCACGGCTATAAGGCGACACTCAGCCGCGCCATTGAAAATCGCCGCCGATTTCTGCTGGTGTTCATGCTGCTCTGCGTAGGGTCATTCGCGCTCGTGCCCTTCATGGGTCGCGACTTTTTTCCCGCTGTCGATACCGGCGAGATCCGCCTGCACATGCGTGCCCCCACCGGCACCCGGATTGAGCAAACCGCGCGTCTCGCGGACGAAGTTGAAGCGAAGATTCGCACAGTCATTCCGAAGTCGGACGAGGCCGCGTTGCTCGACAACATCGGTGTACCGGTGAGCGGTATCAACCTGACCTATGACTCGTCGGCGCCGGTCGGATCGGGAGACGCGGACATCATGATCACGTTGAAGAAAGGGCACGCACCGACGGCCGACTACGTCGCGAAATTGCGCAACGTACTGACCGCGTCGTTCCCCGGCACCACGTTCGCGTTCCTCCCGGCGGATATCGTCAGCCAGATCCTTAACTTCGGCCTCCCTGCGCCGATCGACATTCAGATCGTCGGCAACAAGCTCGATCAGAACCGCGTAGTAGCGAACAACTTGCTGGCGAAGCTGAGAACGGTGCGTGGTCTGGTCGATGCCCGTATTCAGCAACCCGGCGACGAACCTGCGATCAACGTCAACGTAGACCGGACCAAGGCGATGCAAGCCGGCCTTACGCAACGCGATGTCGCGCAGAACCTGTTGATCGCACTGTCGGGCAGCTCGCAGACCACACCGAACTTCTGGCTCGATCCGAAGAACGGCGTGAGTTATCCGTTGATGACCGAAGTGCCGCAATATGACATTCATTCGCTGCAGACGCTGGCGAACGTACCGCTGACGAAGGACGCGACCTCTTCGTCGCCGCAAAGCCTGTTGGGTTCATTAGGCACGATGTCACGTGGCACGCAGCAAGCCGTGGTCTCGCACTACAACGTGCAGCCCGTGCTCGATATCTTCGCTTCAGCACAAGGACGCGATCTCGGCGGGGTGGCCTCGGGCGTGACCCGGCTCGTGGACCAAGCGCAGGCGCGGTTACCCGCCGGCTCGTCGATCGTCATCCGCGGCCAGGTGCAGTCGATGAACGAATCGTTTAGCGGCCTTGGGCTGGGACTCGTATTCGCCATCGCACTCGTCTACCTGCTGATGGTCGTGAACTTCCAGTCGTGGATCGACCCGCTGATCATCATCAGCGGCTTGCCTGCGTCGCTGGCGGGTATCGCGTGGATGCTCTTCGCCACCCACACCACGCTCAGCGTTCCCGCGCTCACGGGCACCATCCTGTGCATCGGCATTGCAACGGCTAACAGCATTCTTGTTATCAACACGGCGCGAGAGATGTTGCAAGGCGGCGCCGCGCCGCTGACCGCTGCCCTTGAAGCCGGCTTCAACCGCTTCCGGCCTGTGCTGATGACCGCGCTCGCGATGCTGATCGGCATGTTGCCGATGGCGCTCGGCCTGGGTGACGGCGGTGAACAGAATGCACCGCTTGGGCGTGCCGTGATCGGCGGCCTGGCGATCGGCACGGTCTCCACGCTTCTTTTTGTCCCGGTCGTATTCGGCATGGTCCACGCGTGGATCGAAAAGCGTCGCTTGAAGAAAGCGGCGGCGCAAGCCACCCCGGCCGTTCAGTGACTGCCTTTAAACGAGCATAGACCATGAACCATCACAACGACATGCACAAACCACGGGCGTCGGCCGGTGAGACGCCAGCCAAGCCTGCTGCTGAGTCTGCCACCCGGCGACGCTTCATGATGCCTCTGGCATTCGGCGCTATTGCTGCCGCGTTGCTCGTGATCGGCATTGTTCCGAGACTGCACGCCAGCACCGCGCTGACCTCGCAAGCCGCTGCGCAACACGCGCTCAGTGTTTCGGTCATCAAGCCGCGCAGTGCCCCCGCCGTCCAGGAGCTCCTGCTGCCCGGCTCGGTGATGCCCTACGCCGATGCATCGATCTACGCCCGCACAAGCGGCTATCTCGAGCACTGGTACGCCGACATTGGCGCCAGGGTGAAGACAGGGCAAACGCTGGCCCTCATCCAGACACCGGAGCTCGATGCACAGCTTCGCCAGGCTCGCGCCGACGAAGCAACGGCACAAGCCAATTTCAACTATGCCAATGTCAGCGCGCAACGCTGGCAGGACATGCTGAAGACACAGTCGGTCTCGCAACAGGACACCGACACCAAGGTCAGCGACATGCAGGCGAAACGGGCCATGCTGCAGTCCGCCCAAGCCAATGTGCAACGCCTGTCCGAGCTTGTGTCGTACGAAAAGGTAAGCGCGCCCTTCGACGGCGTGGTGACAGCGCGCAACGTGGACGTAGGCGCGCTGGTCACGGCGGGCGGTTCGCCGGGTCTGTCCGCCATGCCCGGTGAACTCTTTCATGTGGAGCAGACGGATACGTTGCGAGTGTTCGTCGATGTGCCGCAAAACGATGCGCCTTACGTCACGCCAGGCACCGAGGTTTATCTGAGTGTGCAGCAATACGCAGGCAGGCGTTTCGCCGCGAACGTCGCGCGCAATGCCGGTGCGATCGATCCGGTCAGCCGCACGCTGCACGTGGAAGTGGATGTCGACAACCGCGACGGAGCGCTGATGCCCGGGGCCTATGCACAGGTACATCTGGCGCTGCAGAACGCCAGCCCCGCACTCGACTTGCCCGTGAGCGCGCTCCTGTTCAGACCCAATGGCGTGACCATTGCGGTTGTCGACAGTGCGGGTAAAACCGCCCTCAAGACCGTGACCGTCGGACGGGATTTCGGCACCCACGTAGAAGTCACGACCGGGCTCACGGCCACCGATCGCGTCATCGACAATCCGGGCGACGCCATCAGCCCGGGCGAGCCGGTGCAGATCGTTTCATCGGCCTCCTGAGGATCGTGCTCATGCATACGTCACCCTACAGGTCACCCTTCGCCCTCGCCCGCACGACGTTAGTCCTCTGCCTGGGCATCGCACTCAGCGCTTGCTCCACCTTGCCGGCCTACCAGAAGCCGGACGTTTCCGTTCCCGCGCACTATGCCGGCGCCGCAGGTTGGGCGCTCGCCATGCCCGCCGATACCCAGCCGCGCGGCCCGTGGTGGACGGTCTTCGGCGACCCGCAGTTGAACGCGCTCGAAAGCCGTATCGATGTGTCTAACCAGACGGTGAAGAAAGCAGTCGCCCAATTGCAGCAGGCACGCGCATTAGTCGACTATCAGCGTGCCGGCTTCTTCCCGACCGTGACTGCTGGCGCTTCCGAGAGCCGGTTCCGTACATCGCAGAACGTGCAGGGCCATTCGCTCGCGGGCAAGACCATACCCGACTCTTCCACCGGCTTGAGCGCTTCGTGGGAGCCCGATCTGTTTGGCCGCGTGAAAGACGCGACCGTCAACGCACAAGCGAATGCGGCTGCAAGCGAGGGCGATCTTGCAGCGGTGCGCCTCTCGATGACCAGCGACCTGGCGGTAGATTACTTCGACCTGCGTTCACTCGATACCCAAAAAAAACTCCTCGACGACACCGTGAACGCCTATGCCGACGCACTGCGCATCCTGAACCAGCAACTGAAAAATGGCGCGATCGACGCCTCGGCGGTTGCGCTGGCCTCGACGCAACTGGAAAGTACGCGGACCCAAGACACGGATATCGACGTCCAGCGCGCGCAGCTTCAGCATGCGATTGCTACGTTGATCGGCGAACCGGCATCGACGTTTTCCATTGCAGCCAATCCGCAATCATTCGTTATGCCATCTATTCCTCCCAACTTGCCTTCACAACTTCTGGAGCGCCGTCCCGATATCGCTGCCGCCGAACGACGCGTATTCGCGGCCAATGCGCAGATCGGCGAAGCGCATGCCGCGTTCTTTCCCGATCTCGCGCTGTCGGCGAGCGCCGGACTTGAAAGCACTTTTTTTGCACCGTGGTTGACGGCCCCCAGCCTCTTCTGGTCCATTGGTCCGCAACTGGTGGGCACATTGTTCGACGGCGGCCGGCGCGATGCCTCTCTGAAGAGCGCCGACGCACAATACGACGCCTCGGTCGCCGATTACCGGCAGACCGTGCTCGTGGCGTTTCAACAGGTCGAGGACAACTTGTCGGCACTCCAGTCGCTTCAGAGCGAAGCGGCAAGCCAGCAACGCGCGACATCGGCGGTCGGGCTTGCATTGAAACTGACGACCAACCGGTTCCAGGCGGGCGCAGTGAGTTATCTCGACGTGGTGACAGCACAGACCATCGCGTTGACCAACCAGCGCACTGCCGACCAGATCGATGCACGCAGGCTTGATGCAAGCGTGTTGTTATTGAAGGCGCTTGGCGGCGGTTGGCAAGGGCTTGCCTCCGCGCAAACGTCCGGGTGAACGCCTGCGCGGCGGTAGCAAGCAGTGGTCACGGTCTGGATTTATCGCCCGCTCAATGGGCGTGGTCATCGTGCTCTTGCGATTCGCGCCGGGAGTGCTTCCGTGCGTCGAAAATTCCCCAGATGGCAATCGCGAATCCAATCCCGAACCCGCAAGCCAACAACACATAAGTACTCATCTGCGACCTTAATAGGTGAAGCGACGCCTGGTGATGCGACCATCCGCTCATCCCGCCCGTAGCAGGTCGAACCGGCATGCCATGTAAGCATGAGTGCGCGCAGGCATCGCTGTCCCGCATAGTACCGATGCATCCTTTCAAAACCCATGCCATGCCCCACGCGCATGCGCACGCGTCACGCAGATGGGCCGTTTCCCAACGTCAGTCAGGCACGGGCACGGTATCGAGCGCGGCCCAGCTAACGCTCGATACGCCCTTGTCCATGCTGAGCCGGCTCGCGACGGCTTCAACCTTTGATTGATATTTCGGATGTGTTTCGAGCGTTGCGATCACTTCGACTCGCTGCGAATCGTCGTCGAGATCCGTGCTGCTCAGTCCCTGGAACGACAGCGGCGCGGACACCATCGAGTTGGTGATCAATGCCCGGATATTCACTTCGTCTTCCGCGCGGCAGACGACCGTCAGCACGTATTTGCGCACGAGGTCGGCGGAAGCCACCGGCGCGGTATTGATTGCGCGCCCGATCTCACGCAGCACGGTATTGGTGAAGAGGATCACCAAGGTTCCCGCGATGGCGGGTCCATAGTGTGACGCTCCGCAAAGAACGCCGACGGCTGCGGAGCACCACAACGTGGCTGCCGTGTTGATCCCCTGGATTGCCCCCTGATCGCGCATGATGACGCCGCCACCCAGGAACCCCACGCCGGACACCACATACGCCGCCATTTGAGCCACGGTTGACGTTCCGTTTCCCGTCAGGGTGCCAAGGATCACAAACAGGCAGGCGCCGCTGGTCACCAGCGTGATGGTGCGCAGCCCAGCCGTTCGCTGCCGCATCTGTCTTTCCAGACCGATGGCGATACCGCAAGACAAAGCAGCTAGCAGGGGAAGAATGTACTCATAGATCATAAAACGGTTCTTTGAATTGTAGTGTTCGCATGCATTGCTTGAGGATGACCGATCAAGCACTCTCAATGGCCGCGCCAGCGCACTGCCGGCGCGGCTCACCGTATTGTCTGCGTGTGACAGTCCGATGACAGCAGGCAAACTGCTCTGTTGAACAAATGCTGGCGGCAGGATTCCACACGTAAATCATGCTGTGGAGATCACACACCGGTGCTCACGATCGGCCCGTCAATAACAAGCATGCTAAGTGACGCGTTCGCTTTTAATCGCACAGGCGTATGGCGGTATAACAACCGCTATTTCATTGGATTTGCCATAGCGCGCGCGAGCACCCACGCTACGCGTGCGGCTGAAGTCGGGCGAGGTGGCACCGTGCGGGTGGCGCGATTGCTGAACAAGCGGACGTGACGAAACAAGCAGTCCAAAGTACAGGGTGATTCTCCAGGCGGATGGCTTGTTCGCTAAAGAAAAATGCCAGCAGCACAGAGATCGAGCGCGCGGGCGCGCGTCGAAGCAGGTCTACTCGCTTTCCTTAAGCAAGGTGATAGTCATAGGGCTTAAGGGATAACTGTCACTGTCCGTCATAACGGCTCCTTTTAATGCTGAGGACGCAATTGATACACGCCCGGTATGCACGTGTTGATGCATGCCGCACCGGTTCTTCATCAGAAGACAGCTACGAGCAAAAGCGGCCGCGACTATGAGCTCGCGGCAAGCCACCGTTCAGGCGCAGAGAACTGCTGCGGCCGATTAGCACTAATAGGAATGCACGGAAAAGTACTGCGACGCGCACCATTTGCCTGCTGGCAAGACGGCGGCTAGGAATTCAAGCACGGAGTCCTGCCGGTCAGGCAGCTAAACAATCCAAGGGTCGACGACTACAAGTGTCCAAGGCATTAGCCCGATTGATGACGATGGCCGAATTTTAGGCAGCCGCTAAATGACAAGTCAACAGTATTCGCTAGCCAGAGCAGAAATAAGCAACTGGCTGTTGTCTGCCTCTTCGAACTCTCCGGTAAAACACGCAACGCACGGCGCATAAGCTGGCGGTTGGAAATATGAAAGTTTGAAGAAAGACCTTGGCGATATCGAGCGTAACGAGGCAGCCGCTATTTTTATCAAGCGTTGTTGCCGCTAACCAATTTCGCTGGCGAGCCGTCCAAGCCGCTGCAATGCGTCGTCGACGGTTTGATCGAATGGTTGGGGACAGCTCAAACGAATGAACGAAGCGAAGCGCTGTGAATTGGAAAATATGGTCCCGGGCGCAATGCGAATGCCCTGCGTCAGCGCCTCTTCGAAAAGCCGGCCCGAATCCGTACCGGCCGGCAGCTCTACCCAAAGTACTACGCCGCCAACCGGCACGCTAAGCCGCGTACCGGAAGGGAAATAACGCGCGATAGCATTGGCAGTAGCGTCCCGCTGCGTCCGCAAACGCTCGCGCAACTGAAACAGATGCCGGTCGTACGCGCCTGACCCGATGAATTCCGCGGCAACGAGCTGAGACAGGCTTTCGTTGTTCCGGCTCTGTGCATACTTGAGCATCTTGACGCGCGCGTGCCATCGTCCCGACGACATCCACCCTAGCCTCAATCCCGGTGCCAGGACCTTATTCAACGACGCGCAATGAATCACGCCGCCGTCGCGATCCCATGCCTTTACAGGCTTGTTCTGCCCAGCGTCATCAAGCAACTCCCTATACGGCTCATCCTCGATCACCGCAACCTTATGCCGCGCGCAAAGCCGGACGAGTTCAGCCTTTCGTTCGTTGGGCATCACGCTACCCAGCGGATTCTGCAGATGCGGCACGACAACCACGGCCTTGATGTTCCCGTAGGCAAGCAGTGCCATTTCCAGTGCTTCGAGTGACATCCCGGTTGTCGGGCTGGTGGAAATCTCGAGCGCGCGCAAACCCAGGCTCTCGATAATCTGCAACAAGCCGAAAAACGCCGGGGATTCTATCGCTACCGTATCGCCTGCCTGAGTGACTGCACGCAGCGCCAGGTTCACCGCTTCCACCCCGCCGGTCGTGGCAATCACTTCATCGGGCGAAAGCGTCATCCCCGCCGAAAGAGCCCGTTTTGCAATCGCTTGCCGAAGCACGGCACCAGCTGTTTCTCCTCCGGCTTCTGTCAGCAGCGTCGGCTGGTGTCGCAGGATTTTTATTGTCAGCGCTTGCAGCCGTGCAGTCGGGTACAGCGACGCCGCGGCCGTTGCTCCAGCCAGGTTTAGCGCTTCGGGAAACCGTTGGGCTTGCGCGATCACTTTCGAAATGGATTCGTGCAGACCGACGAACTGCGCCTCCATGGGAACAGATGGGTTGTCCGGTTCATCGACACTCGGTAAGGCCGGCGCCGTCCGCCGGCGAACGAAGTATCCGGAGCGTGGTTTGGCTTGCAGCCAGCCTGCGTCCTCGAGTCGCCGGAAGACCTGCAGCGCCGTCGAGAGGCTGACCTGGTGCCGCTGCATCAACACCCGGACCGACGGCATGCGATCGCCCGGGACGAGCGTCCCTGAGGCGATCACGCGGCGGTAGTGCTCGGCGAGCCGCTCGTACAGCGGCTCGCCCGCCATGGGCAGGTCGCGCGGCGGTGTTTCAAGGGACATGGTCATTGTGCAGATGCTGCGGGTAATCCGTCGTTCGCGCCAGATACAGACGCCGGGAGATTGGACGGAAACAGATGGGCCATTGCGAATCTGTTGCGCAGCAGATTGTACCGCGCTGAATCTGTCGCCAAGCGAGGCACGTCACTAAGCTTGAGCTGTACTTAAGCCCTCTTGGTAGAGGGTTTGACATCAATCCAGACAACCGAAAAAGGTGCCCTCATGCAAGCAATCAGGCAATGTTTCTACCCGGGGAAATTTCATGCCCAACATCAGCGCGCCGGAACGCAGGTTGTCGCCATCGATGGCGCGCTTCGATTGACCTACCGTGATCCTGCTTTGGACTGGCTTTTGAATGTGACGTCTCCCATCGCAGTCGACATCGAGGAAGGGGGATGCCATGTGCTCCCCTACGACACGTTCGTGGAAATCGAAGCGGTCGGATTTTCAGCGGTCAACGGGCTTGTCAGCGTGCCCGGGAGACGATCGGCCGTCATTGCGGTTATCGGCAAAGGGATCGCATGGTTTGAATCTCATGTGCGCGCTAACGGTCAAAGATCGGCCAAGCGGAAAATACAGGGCTAATGGCGGTGCCGATTAAACGTCCTTCCACTGGCGATAAGTCGCGGCCTGACCGCAATAGGTCCCCTCGCGATTGACCAGGTTCCAGACCGTCACGTTCTCGATCCAGAAGCGTCTTCCCGACTTGGCTATGCGAAGCCCACGGTATCCGCTTGCATATCCTTTGGTTCGCACCGATTCCAGCAAACCGTCACGCTCCTCGCGGTTAGGATGTTCCGCCGACAACCGGGAACGCAGCGCCGTCATTTCGTCCCACGAGTATTCGAAACATCGCTGCGCTGCCCGGTTTGCGTAGACAAACCGCGGGTCGGCGTCCGTGTTGTGCGCGACAACACAAAATGGCGCGTCTTCGTATAACCATCGCGCGGCATCGTCCTGCAAGACTTCCGCATCGAGCAACGGCGTACCCACTATCCGGCGATGGCTGTCCGTCAGCAGGTCGCAGAAGTGGGGGTCGAGGGCGAGTGACATCGTCATGGGTCGAGTCTTGAGAGTTTGAGAGTTTAGGATTTCGGGCTACGATGGTACCGCGCCATACAAAATCCTGTCTCCGCGAAAGTAGGCGACATCCATTTTTCGAATGCTTGTTCGCGCGTCATTGCATGTGGCTAAGCCAGGGCCGCGCTTAGCAACATCGGCATTGGCTTCAGCGGAGCGATCAGGTTCGGGACGACTTTATAGTCTAGTTCAAGCGTCTTTGTCACGTCCTGATAGTCCACCCATACGCCGCTCGCGGGGTCTTCCCACACAACCGCCTTCAGCGGTAGCTCAAGCGCTGCGTGCGGATTGGCTTCCATGACTGGCGTACCTGCTTTTGGATTGCCGAACAGAAGGAGCCGTGTGGGTCTTAAGCTTATGCCACTCTTCGCAGCGGCGTCGCTCTGGTCGATATCGGCGAAGAGTGTCACGCCGCGCTCGGCCAGCGCTGCCTTGATCCGGGTAACGGTCGCCTCGAAGTTGTATTTGCTTCGCAGCGTAACGACCGAGGAGGGGCAGGGTGCCGCGGTGTCAGTTTGTTCGGGCATGGTGGGTGTCGTCCAGAAAGTGAAATATCGAGCATGTTTTTCATGCTACCCGTGTCAACGTCTCTCTATAATGCGCCGCGCCAGCGGAGACGTGAAGAACGTCGCGTTCGGAGTCGACTCGGCTGACGCCTATGCAGCAGCCACCGCCCTCGGCATTGACGCAGTGATGACGGGCTCACCGCGCGGCATGCGCATCGAAAAGCAATCGCAGTGGCAAAACAAGCGCAGACGCGACGAACTGCGCGGTCGCAGAGTAGCTTACTCAAGCGCCGGGCATTGGCAGCAAGCCCTGCTCTATGGCATTCTTACGCCATGTCTGCAATCAACCCGGCTACTGCTCATACCTGGTGTCGCTCCTGAAGGAGCGGCACTGTCACGTGTTTTTCAATGACCATGACCGCCGCAGTCCGGCCGACATGGTTGTATCTCCCGGTTCGCTCGTGCTGCGATGGTCCTCCAAGAGAATCCGTTCATGCACGATATTCACGACACCCCGTCATCCGCACCTCGCCTCACCGTACTGACCGGTGACCGCCCGACCGGGCCGCTGCATCTGGGCCATTATGTCGGCTCGCTGAAAACCCGGTTGGCGCTTCAGGAAACACACACGCAATACCTCCTCGTGGCCGATACCCAAGCCATGACCGACAACGCTCATGATCCGGACAAAGTGCGTCGCAATGTACTGGAAGTGGCGCTGGACTATCTGGCTGTCGGTATCGATCCGGACAAGAGCACCATCGCCGTCCAGTCTGCTCTGCCGGCGCTTGCCGAATTGACCCTCCTCTACCTGAACTTTGTCACGGTTGCGCGTCTCGAACGTAACCCGACGATCAAGGAAGAGATTCAGGCACGCGGCTTTGGCCGCGACATTCCGGCGGGCTTTTTATGCTATCCCGTGGCGCAGGCCGCCGATATCACCGGGTTCAAGGCTCATGTTGTTCCGGTAGGAGAGGACCAGGCGCCTCTGATCGAACAGACAAATGAAATCGTTCGCCGCATCAACCGGCAAGCAGGCGTCGATGTTCTGCCGGAAGCCGAGGCATTGATTCCGACAATGGGCCGCCTTCCCGGTGTCGACGGCAAAGCCAAGATGAGCAAATCGCAGAACAACTCGATAGCGCTCTCTTCCTCGCCCGACGCTATACGCGAAGCGGTGAAACGCATGTACACCGATCCGAACCATCTGCGCGCAGCTGATCCGGGGACCGTAGAAGGCAACATGGTCTTTACGTACCTGGACGTATTCGACGACGACCGCGCCGAGGTGGAGCGTCTGAAAGCAGCGTATCGCGCAGGAGGCCTTGGCGACATGGCGCTCAAGCACAGGCTGGAGGATAAGCTTCAGGCACTGATTGCGCCCATACGGGAACGGCGGGAACGATTCGCCCAAGACCCGGGATACGTCTTTAGTGTGCTTAGGGAGGGCACCGAGCGCGCCAAGGCTATCACGCAGCAAACGCTGGATGAGGTGCGCAAGGCGCTAGGGACATTTACCTTCGATTCGGTAAGCTCTTAGAAATAATGCGCATCGCTTGCGAGTGCCACCCGGATACGATCGATATGGTTATCTGCATTTGATATTTAACCTTTGCGGGCCCGGGTGCTAGCCTTTGAGACTGTTCACTGGCGCCGACCGATTGAACCTTCAGATTGAATTCAGCCAGTTCGCACCAGGGACACTTGCCGGGACCCGCCTTGGCCGCTAGCGGCCAGAGCTCATCCGGACGAGTCAGAACGCCGCTTGACCGCCAAAGGACATCCAAACAATGAGCACCCTCACCGACCCGCCCGTCCTCACCCTGCACGGCACCCCCGTCCGCAAATTCTGGTTCGATGAAGTCCCGGCTCCGGCAACGCCCGCAGCCGAACGCCGGCATCGCCTGGAGCGGCTAGCGGGCGCGTTTCGCCTGTTCGCCCGATACGGTTTCGATCAAGGCCTGGCCGGCCATATCACTGCGCGCGATCCTGAATGGCCCGATCATTTCTGGGTCAATCCGCTTGGGCGTCATTTCGCACGCATGCGGGTTTCCGACCTGCTGCTGGTGAACAGCGCCGGCGAGATCGTGGTCGGCAAGGGTCCGGTCAATCAAGCCGCGTTTGCGATTCACGCGGCGATTCACGAGGCGCGTCCGGACATTGTCGCGGCTGCGCATACGCATTCTCTATACGGAAAAGCGTGGTCGACCCTGGGACGCAAGCTTGATCCGCTCACTCAGGATTCTTGCTCATTCTATGAGGATCACGAACTATTCGATGATTTCCAGGGCGTGGTGCTCGACACCAAGGAAGGCGCGCGCATTGCCGAGTCGCTGGGTTCGAGCAAAGCGGTGATCCTGAAGAATCACGGCATCCTGACCGCGGGTCCGACGGTAGAAGCGGCTGCATGGTGGTATCTCGCGCTGGATAACGCGTGCCATACGCAACTGCTCGCCGAAGCCGCCGGTACGCCTCAGCGCATTCCGCACGACGTGGCAGCGCTCACGCACGAGCGGGTCGGCCGCCCCGGAGGCGCGCTGTTTTCGTTCGAGAGTTTGTATGAAGGCCTGGTGGAGGCCGAACCCGATCTGCTTGATTGATTTGAAACGGAACCGGGCGCTGAGTGCTTAAGGCGCTGCACCACGCATCGCCTTAAGCACTCAACCACGTTCAAGCCTTGGCGATCTGCGTATCGGAGATAGCGCGCACATCGATCCTTCTTGGCAGGATCGCATCGCGGAAAGCGATATCCGCAACCCGCTGTAACGCGACAATATCGTTCTCGGCGACAAAGCGTTGCTTCAACGCAGATCGCGCAGTAATGGTCCTGGCGGCATCGAAAGGAAGGCGAGTGAGCGACGCGTAGACACGCGCGTACGCATCGGGATTGGCGAGCGCCCAATCACCCGCGCGCTGCAAACGCTGCAGCACATCTGCTATAGCGAGGCGCTTCAGTGGATCCGCCGCCGCGGTGCCGGACGCCGTTACAAATCCCAGACCGCTATTGATCCCCGTACCATCCCGCAACACCCGCGCACCCCGTTGAACTGCGGTCCCGAAGTACGGATCGAAGGTCGCCCATACATCGATACTTCCCGATTCAAACGCGGTGAACGCATCGACCGGCAATACGAACCGCACTGAAACGTCCTCGCGTGAAAGGCCGGCTTCTGCCAGCGCGCCATAAAGCTGGAACTGCGAAATGCTGCCACGTGCCGACGAAACGAACACCGTGCGTCCCTTGAGCTCCGCCACGCTGCGCAGCTTCGAATTCGCTGGAACGAGGATGCCCAACTGCGAGCCCGAGCCAACGCGTGTCGCAACAATCTTGAGTGTCGGATCGCCAACAGCCGCCGCCAGCACAGGCAAATCTCCGGCGGGCGCCAAGTCGACAGCACCCGCGCGCTGCGCTTCAAAGAGCGGCGCAGCACCCTGAAAATTAGCCCACTTGAAGGCATAGGGCGTGCCGTCGAGCACCTTGGCCGCCTCGGCCAGCGCGCGTGTGCCGCCCGCCTGATCGCCCAGCACAAGCGTGACGGAACTCAGGGCAACGTCCGCTGCCCTCGCCTCCGACCCGAAACCACCTAGCGCAACGACAGCCGGCGCGGCACCAAGCAGGCGCAATGCGCGCCGCCGTCCAGCGAAAATATTGGAACCATCCATCTGCATCAATCCTCACGGGCGAAATCAGCGCCCAGAGTAGCGATGCCGCGCCCCCTTGAGAATGATTCAATTCCGATATGGTTATGAGCGCGGGATACTTAAGCATTGCAGGTTCCAGCGCAGCCGATCGAGGCCGGTGGCGACGCATGCGAGCCTCGGGATACCCGCTAGGACACGGCGCCGTATCCGCGCTCCACGCCCCTGCGCATCTCTCCGAAAAATATTGACAACGTATCTTAAGATATATATCTTAAGATCTGTTTTACGATAATCACGGAGTTCTACGATGCGACATCACCGAAATCGCGAGTTCGCTCGCCCCCAAGCTGGATTTGAATCTTCAGACCGTTTCTCCATGCATGCCCTGTGGCATGCAATCGGTCGCCACCACCACCGCCATGACGACGACGGCCGCTTCCCAGGCGGCCCAGGAGGATTCGGCGGCCGCGGTGACGACGGCATGCCGCGCGGCCGCAAATTCACCTCCGACGACCTCCAGTTGCTCCTGCTCGCGCTGCTGGCTGAAGCACCGCGCCATGGTTACGAGCTAATCAAAGCCCTGGAAGTTCGCTCGAACGGTTTTTACAGCCCGAGTCCGGGCATGGTCTATCCGGCACTGACTTACCTGGAAGAACTGGGCTATGCAACGGTTGAAGTGGAAGGCAATCGCAAGCGTTATGCGTTAGCCGAACCCGGCCGCAATTACCTGACGACCAACCGCGAGCGCGTTGACCTGATGCTGGCCAAGCTAAGCCATTTCGCCCGCAAGATGGATTCAGTGCGCCGCGCGTTTGCAGGCGAAGCAGGCGATGAAAACGGCGACGCTAACGGCGACAGCAACGCATGGCTGCCGGAATTCATCCAGGCACGCCGCGCCCTCAAGCACGCGTTGCTAATGCGAACCGACGCACCCGCTAGTGAGCAGCGCCGCATTGCCGCCATCCTGGCGCGTGCGACTGCCGAGATCGAAGGGAAAACCGCCGGCGATCCGGCTTGAACCAATACTTAAGAGTACACACAATGCAAAACAGCAGACCTGATCTGGCGGTCGGCCGCGTCCGCCATCAACTCAAATTCCGCCTGGCTCAAGTCAAGCGCGTTCAACCGCTTACGCCCCACCTCGTGCGCATCACGTTAAGCGGTGACGATCTCCGCGACTTTGAATCCGCGTCCTTCGACGACCATATCAAGGTCTTCTTTCCGCCGCCCGGAGCCGACAAGCCGGTCATGCCCTCGGCCGGCCCGAATGGCCCGGTGTTCCCCGACGACCAGCCGCGGCCAATCGCACGTGACTTCACCCCGCGTCGATACGATCGCGAAACATGCGAGCTCGATATCGAGTTCGCGCTGCATGAAGCAGGACCCGCGGCGACATGGGCGGCGCAAGCGAAGGTAGGGCAGTATCTGGGAATTGGCGGCCCGCGCGGTTCCTTTACGATTCCCACGGGTTTCGACTGGCATCTGCTGATTGGCGACGAAACCGCGCTCCCTGCCATTGCACGTAGACTGGAAGAGCTGCCGCCGGGAACCCGCGTGGCTGCGCTGATTGAAGTGGAAGATCCGTCGGCGCGCATCGACTTTACGACGCAAAGCGACCTGTATGCCGAATGGCGCTACCGCAACGAATCGGACTTCCCCGGCGGGGCCCTGTTGCTGGCCTTGCGCGAGATGTATCTGCCGACCGGTGAAGGCTACGTTTGGGCCGCGGGCGAAGCCACGATCATGCGTGCTGTGCGCCAGCACTTGTGCACGGAGCGAGGTGTCGACAAGACCCGGATTCGCGCAGCAAGCTACTGGAAACGCGGCGCCGAAGCGGTTCACGAAAACATCGATGACTGATTGGTGATTTCTCTGCTTTAGCCGCTCAAAAAAATTTAATAAGGATGGCTATATGTATAGTCTCGACGCGAGTCGCGAGCGGCGCCTTCTCTGGCTGCTTGCACTCACGCAATTCACCATCATCATGGACTTCATGGTGATGATGCCGCTCGGCCCGCAAATCATGCAGAGCTTTCAAATTTCACCGGCCGCGTTCGCCACCGCTGTTTCAGCTTATTCGTGGTGTTCCGGTCTCTCGGGGCTGCTTGCCGCCACTTACATTGATCGCTTCGATCGACGCCGCCTCATGTTAGCGGTCTATGCGCTGTTCGCGCTGTCGAACCTTGCATGCGCCTGCGCCACCAGTTTTCCGATGCTGCTGATCGCACGCGCTTTTGCGGGCATCACCGGCGGCGTGCTGGGATCGGTCATCATGGCGATCGTTAGCGACGTGATTCCCGCCGCTCGCCGCGGCGCCGCGACCGGCACGATCATGACGGCCTTTTCGCTCGCCGCAGTGGCGGGCGTCCCGGCCGGTGTTTTGCTGGGTGCGCACTTCGGCTGGTTCACGCCGTTCATCTTGCTGGTGGGTTTGTCGGTCCTGATCTGGCTGGCCGGAATGCAGATCGTGCCTTCGCTTACCGAACATCTAAGCCGCAAGCAACCTCCGTTAGGCAGCGTGCTGCCTACGCTGTGGCGGCTGGTGTCGAACCCGCGTAACGCCACCGCGTTCGCGCTTACGTTCATCGTGATGGTCTCGCAGATGCTGGTGATCCCGTTCATCTCGCCCATGCTCGTGGCTAACCATGGCGTTGCCCCGGCACAGTTGTCATGGCTCTACATGGCGGGCGGCGCCGCGACGTTCTTCACAGCGCGGCTTGTCGGCAAGCTCTCTGATCGTTACGGCAGCCGCCGGATGTTCCGCCTGCTGGTGGTGCTGTCTCTCGCGCCGGTGCTGTTTATCACGCACCTGCCAAACCTGCCGTTTATCGCGATGGTACTGCTGTTCCCGGTGTTCATGGTGATCGTGTCCGGCCGCGTGGTGCCGATGCAAGCGTTACTGACGACCGTTCCCGAACCGTCCAACCGCGGCGCTTTTCTCAGCACGAACAGCGCGCTGCAAGCGCTTGGTGCCGGTTGCGGTGCCTGGCTCGGTGGACTGTTCCTGTCGTTCGATGCGCATGGGGCTATCCGGGGTTATGGCGTCAACGGCTTGCTGGCCGCAGCGCTCGTGTCATTCGCGGCAATTTGGGTCGGCCGCGTGAAAGCGGCGTCAGAGAGATCGGTTACGCCGCCCATTGCTGCAGAGCCGCTGGGGGAAGCGTAGTTGCTTCAGCAAAGTTCTGTCTGACTTGAATAAGTTGCGCCTCGCAAGTATATTGGTTGCGAGGCGCAACTTATTGGAGCAGCCATGGACTACGTCGAGTTGTCTGAGAAATCGCGGGATCACACCATCCTCGAGCTTCGCGACTTTTCGCGAAAGCTGGTTCGCGAGCTGGGTTTCATGCGCAATACGCTGGCCGACAGCGACCTCGCGCCGTCAGCCGTTCACGCCGTGATTGAAATTGGCCTCGCGCCCGGGCTTCAGGCGCGCGACCTGGCCGACACGCTGCGGCTCGATAAGTCGAACACCAGCCGGCAGTTGGCAAAGCTCGAATCATTGGGACTGGTAACGCGGGAAACCGCTAGCGACGACGGTCGGTCCTCACGGCTCTTCCTCACGGCAACCGGCAAGAAATTGCGGCAAAAGATCGACCGCTTTGCGACCGATCAAGTCTCCAATGCGCTGCGGCGGCTGGTGCCTGCCGATCAGCAAACACTGGTTCGCTCGCTGGCACTTTACACGGATGCTTTGGCGCAGGACAACGTCAAGAAGACACCGCGAGCGGGTGCATCGATTGATGAAAAAATCATGGAGGGCTATCAACCAGGATGTATTGGAGACATAGCAAGCCTGCATGCTCGCTTTTATTCTCAGGTTGCGAGCTTCGGCGTCTTCTTCGAAAAGAAAGTCGCCACTGAGTTGGCGGAGTTCGCCATGGCCTTGCCGTCTCCGGGCAAGGCGCTTTGGCTCTATGTAGAAAACGGCAGGTCGCTTGCTTCAATCGCCATAGACGCAGACCACGCCAATGCCCGGCTTGCTCATTTGCGCTGGTTTATCGTCGACGAGTCGTTGCGCGGCTCAGGTGTCGGACGCCGCCTGCTCTCAAAGGCACTGGAGTTTGTCGACCGGGAATTCGATGAGACGTATCTCTGGACCTTTAAGAGTCTTGATGCGGCACGGCATCTCTACGAATCGTCAGGTTTCCAATCGACCGAGGAAGCGGAAGGTTCGCAGTGGGGCACCCATGTGATCGAGCAGAAATTCAACCGGCGCTCGGACCGGACGTCTTAGCAAATCATGTTTGATGCAGACTAAAGCTAAGCGCGTATGACGTCGCATTGGAAGATGTAGTCAAATATCACGCACTGATGAAACGAAAGCTGGCCGTGGAGTGTTGAAAGACGAGGCGATCCGGCAGGCGTGTCGTGCGCTGCAGGCTAAAGGCCAAGCGTGTTTTTCCGCCGGATCGCCTTGGACCGGCTAAGCAAGATAATGAACGACTCTATCTAGCCCGCCTAAGCGTTGCGCAACTGCCGACTAAGCGGTAATCTTGCTTCCATAGCACGCGACTCTAATCAATCCGCTTTCCATGACGAACCTTGCGCACATTTGCCTTGTCGCTATCGAGCCCGACTCGAAGGCTGGTCATGCGCGATTTAACGGTTCTAAGGGTTGCGGTTTCTCTGTATCTCCACCTGTCGCTTCTCCTCCGAACACCGTCTCGGCTGGCGCAGTAGCGCCGCCGCGCACGGGCGTTCCTGGCTGATCTCCCGCCCTTCGAGTCTTAGGCTTCCGGCCTGACCGCGCTCGCCTAAGGCCTTTATTCCCTCGACAGGTGAATACTCATGGCTTTTGTAAAAACCGCCGTCGCCGCGTACGGCTCGACGGCACTCTTTGTCCTGCTGTGGAGCAGTGGTGCAATCGTTTCGAAACTTGGACTCGATCACGCCCCGGCCTTCGCTTTCCTCGTCCTGCGTTTTGTTCTCGCATCAAGCGTTCTGGCAATGCTGGGTCTATGGCGCGGCCGCTGGTTACCGCCGCCCGGAACGCGTCTGCAAGTGGCGATCACCGGGGCGCTGCTGACCGGTGGTTATCCTATTTGCTATCTGCTTGCGCTGGATCGCGGATTGACACCCGGCATTCTTGCAACGTTGCTGGGCGCACAACCCATCCTCACGCTTGTGCTGGTGGAGCGTCGCTTGACCGCCGCACGCTTGGGCGGCCTGTTGCTTGCGTTGGGCGGTTTATCACTCGTTGTATTCGCAGCCGGCGACGCCGAGCGCTTCCCGCTAGCGGGAGTACTTCTTGGCTCGGCCGCGCTAGCGTGCATGACGATAGGCGCCATCCTGCAAAAACGCCTGAATCAGCAACCGACCGATGTCCTGCCACTGCAGAACGTTGTCGGCCTCCTGCTCGCCCTGTTGTTCGTACCGTTCGAGCCCATCATGTTTGTACCCAGCGTGGATTTTCTTATACCGTTGCTGTGGCTAGGCATCGTGATATCAGTTGTCGCGCAGTTGCTCTTCTACCGGCTGATGCAGGCCGGAAATCTGGTCAACGTCACGAGCCTCTTTTATCTTGTGCCCGTGGTCACTGCGGTCATGGATTATCTCGTGCTCGGCAATCGCCTGGCGCCTTTTGGCGTGGCCGGAATGGTGTTGATACTGGCAGGCTTGATGTTGGTATTTCGCGCCGCGCCAGCACGGAAACGCTAAGCGCTAAGCGCTTCATCGGTGGCTCGAATATCCGGCTAGGCATACCGGGTATTCGAGCCGAATCCGCAACTAGCCAATACGCGCCTGATTGTTTCGTTATATATTGCCGAACATATCGAAAATCGTTACCCGCAATTACATCACTACAACAACTATGCCTCGCCCTATTACTGTGTTTGGGGCGCTTACGCTTGCATCAGCAGGAATGAGCGCTTCGTTTGCCACGTACGCGCAAGAAGAGGAAGTCCAGCTTACCCCCGTTGTCGTCAGTGGCCTTGAGCCGGTGGCTTATCCGGCTTACCAGGTTGACCGCATAAGGGTTGGACCGCTTGGCTACAAGGATCTTCTGGATACGCCTTACTCCATTAGCGTCGTCCCCTCGTCACTCGCCGAGAACCAGCAACTTCAAAGTGTGCGGGAAGCGTTTCGCTTCATTCCATCGGTTCAGGGCGAAAATATTCGCCCCCAAACGCGCGGACTACAAGCGGGCGTGGTGCAAAACACCCGCGTGGACGGTCTCAACGTCGCAGCGACGACCGACTATCCGATCGAACAGTTCGACCGCATTGAAGTCTTGAATGGTCTGGCGGGTGCGCTCTATGGTCCCGCCAACCCGGCAGGTACGTTCAACTACGTGCTTAAGCGCCCGACTGCGGAACCCCTGCGCGAGTTCACGTTCGGTTATGCCTCGCGCGAGTCCTTGACCGAGCATATGGATCTTGGCGGCCATTTTGGTAATGACGATCGCTTTGGTTATCGGCTTAATCTGCTTAACCAGAACGGTGAGGGATATGCGGAAGGCAGTCGCTTGCGGCGCGAATTAGGCAGTCTCGCCTTCGATGTCCGCTTCACGCCGGATACGACACTCGAGACGAATGCGAGCACCTATCACTACCTGGATACTGGTTTTCCTGGGACATTTGCTTTGGCCAAGAATGTCCCGTTCCCGAGCGCGCCCGACCCGACCAAGACCGGGTACGGTCAGTCATGGGCGGGTGACGACAACGTCACCAACATGTTCAGCGCCACGCTAAAGCATGACTTCAACCAGGACTGGCATTTGACAGCAGGCGTGCTGCGCGAGACGAATGACCGGGCGTCGACGGTACCAACCAACACGATCACCAACAAGTCCGGCGCTTATACAACGACCACGGCCACCACCACGTACAGTCTCGATACGATCGTCAGCAACACGCTCGCGCTCAACGGGCGCACATGGCTGGCGGGCATGTCGCACGATCTGGTGGTGTCGAACACCGGCTTTTTCTGGAACCGCTACACCCCGTTCCAGACCGGCGCAATCACGCTGGGAAGTGCGAGCATTGACGATCCGCTCGGATTCGCCAAGCCACCACTGCCGGATTTCTCGAACCGCTACCGGTCGGTCAATACAGTCCAGCAATCGATCACGCTGGGAGACACGATCGGTTTCAATGAGCATTGGTCAACGCTGCTAGCGGCAAGCCAGAGCTGGATCACGGTGCATAACTACAACAAGCAGGGAACGACAACGAGCCAATACGACGCTAACGGCATAAGTCCAACTGCAAGCCTGTTGTTCAAGCCCTGGTCGAACATGACCGCTTACCTGACTTATGCGGATAGTCTGCAACAGGGCGATAGCGCACCGGCCGGCTCCGCAAATGCGGGCAATAGTCTTGCGCCGTATAGAAGCAAGGAATGGGAACTCGGCTACAAGGTGGACCTTAGCAGCATTAATCTTGGCGCTGCGCTGTACAGAATAAAGCGGCCGTATGCGTATGTAGGAACAGATAACGTCTTCGCTGAACAAGGCGAGCAGGTCAACCGCGGCCTAGAGCTCACCGCCAACGGCGCTCTGACGAGAGACCTGAACGTGTTCGCGGGCGTGTCGCTGCTCGACCCCCGCCTCTTCGATACCGGCTCGGCCGCTACGAGTGACAAACAGATCCTCGGGTTGTCGCGAGTCGTCTTCAATGCCTTGTTCGACTATAACGTCCCGATAGTTCCGGGCCTGGCGTTCAATCTGAATATCAACCACGCAAGCCGCCGGCCGGGCAACTTCTCGAACACGGACTTTGTCGATGGCTATACGATCGCAGACCTCGGTGTCCGCTATCAAACGAAGATTGCAGGCAAACATGTGGTGTGGCGTTTAGCCGTCGACAACATAACGGACAAAAGCTACTGGGCCAACATCACGCCGAGCGGCCAAAATGGTTTTAACAGCACAGACAACGGGACCGGCACGATTGGCGCGCCGCGGACCATTCGCGTCTCACTGCAGATCAATCTATGACACTCACTCATCCTCCCGTTCGTGGCGCGCTAGGCGCCATTTCCGCCGCCGTTTTATTGGCTGGCTTTGCGAATCAGGCGTCCGCTCAGGAACCGGTCACCGTATACGCTGCCGGCAGCATGGGCGGTGCGTTATCGTCTATTGCAAAACAGTACACGGCGGACTCAGGACAGAAGATCAATATCGTCACCGGGCCGGCTGGTCTGCTGCTTGAGAAAATTGAAGGCAACGCCCGAGCCGACATCTTCATCTCCGCGAACATGGCGCATCCGCAACGACTGACGGCGGAGGGCAAGGCAGCGCCGACCGTTGTGTTCGCGAGGAACCGTGTGTGTGTTGCCGCGCGCCCGGACGTTGGCTTGACAAGCGCCAACCTGCTGGACAAGTTGCTCGACCCTGCCGTGAAGATCGGCACGTCTACCCCCAAGGCCGATCCAGGCGGCGACTATGCGTGGATGTTGTTTGCCAAGGCGGACACAGTGCATCCGGGCGCCACCAAAATCCTAGAGGACAAGGCGCAACAACTGGTCGGTGGCCGCGTGACGCCGGACGTGCCCGCCGGGAAAAACCCGGTCAAGTACTTCATGGAAACGCGCCGGGTGGATGTGTTCATCGGCTACTGCAGTTCGCATGAAACGACGCCTGATGCAAGCGTTACTCAAGTCGAATTGCCGCCGAATCTGGCGATCTCCGCCGACTATGGCATGACCGTGCTCGACGGCCCGCAGAACAAGCTGACGCACGATGCCGCTTATCGATTCGCCCTGTACCTGATGAGTCCGCAAGCGCAAGCCATCTTGCCGCGCTACGGTTTCGGTGCGGTCGCGTTGGCGTCGCCGCAATAACAAGGTTGCGTTAAGACTTCACCGCGATCACATCGATTTCTACCAACCACTCCGGCCGGGCCAGTGCCGTCACGGTGAGCCCGGTCGACACGGCGTGCACGCCCTTCAACCAGCGCCCTACGACGCGATACACAGCCTCGCGGTAACGCACATCAGTCAGATAGATTGTCACCTTGCAGATGTCTTCCAGCTTGCTGCCCGCTTCTTCCAGCAGCATCTTTACGTTGGCCATGGCCTTCTCGGCCTGAGCCGCGGCGTCGCCGATACCGACTGATTCGTACGTATCAATATCCTGGCCAATCTGGCCTCGGAGGAAGATCATGTTGCCCGCAACGACCGCTTGCGCGAGGTCGTTATCGAGTGATTGTTCCGGATAGGTTATTTTCGTGTTGAACGGACGAATGCGAGTGTGTTCCATGAATGGTGTCTGGGATAAGTTCAATGCGTAAGGATGCGCGATAAAAACTGCTGCGCGCGTTCTGATTTGGCGCCTGCAAAAAACTGCTCGGCGCTCGCGTCTTCCAGGATCGCGCCACGCTCCATGAAAACGATGCGGTCCGCCACCTTCCGGGCGAAACCCATCTCGTGCGTGACGACCATCATGGTCATGCCCTCACGCGCGAGATCGACCATCACGTCGAGTACTTCGTTGACCATCTCGGGGTCGAGTGCCGACGTCGGTTCGTCGAACAGCATGGCGGCCGGCTCCATGGATAGCGCCCGCACTATCGCCACGCGCTGCTGCTGCCCGCCTGACAACTTCGCCGGGAACTTGCCCGCCTGCTCGCGCAGACCGACTCGATCGAGCAACGCCAACGCCTTGGCCTCTGCTTCATCGCGCCGCCGGCCGATCACCTTCACTTGCGCGAGCGTCACGTTGTCAAGCACGCTCATATGGGGAAACAGTTCGAAGTGCTGGAACACCATGCCAACTCGAGCGCGTAACGCCGAAAGACGCGTGGAAGGTGCGCCGACCGATACGCCGTCCACCACGATCTCACCGGATTGAAATGGTTCGAGCCCGTTCACGCATTTGATCAAGGTGCTCTTGCCCGAACCCGAAGGCCCGCATACCACGACGACTTCGCCCCGGGCAACGTGGGTCGTGCAATCGTCGAGCACCTTGAACGCGCCGTACTGCTTGCTAATCTGATTGATGTGAATCACGGTGGACTCCGCGTTGTTTTTAGCGGCGGTT
>NZ_LMUF01000052.1:87171-189021 GCF_009766085.1 Burkholderia sp. S171
CGCGGCCCTTCTTCACCAGGCCATGAATCAGCTTGCGTGCTTGCAGGAAGGTCACGCCGCCCGGCGCCGGACCCGCGACAGCAGGCATTACCGACGGATCGAGCCCGTCGGCATCAATGGTCAGATAGTAGTTGCCGCCGTCCGGGATGCGCGCGAGCACGGTGTCCATGCCCACGTCATGAAGTTCGTACGCGGTGATCAACTCCGACCCGTAAGCTTTAGCCGCGCGCAGTTCTTCCGGGCGGCCGCTACCTTGCGCGCGCAACCCGATCTGCACGATCTTCGCGACATGTTTCATTTCCGATGCCCGGCGGATCGGACTGGAGAGCCCGTCACGCACGCCGTTCACTTCATCGCGCCAGTCGAGATGCGCGTCCACATGAACAAGCGTGATCGGGCCAAGGCTGTCGAAGGCGCGCAGTACCGGCGTCGTAATACCGTGATCGCCGCCCATGACGATCGGCAACGCGCCCGCAGCGAGGATCTTCCGCACCGCTGCTTCTACACGCTCATAGTGACTGCCCGGCGCCGCGAGGTCGGCGATCACATCGCCGCAATCGACAAAGCGGATATCGTCGCGTTCCTGCAAGAGCGGACCGTCGATATCGAAATCGTAATGGCCGGGCGAGCGAACCACGCGGTCGGTCGCCTGACGGATTGCCGTGGGCGCGTTGGTCTGATCATTGGTGAAGTCAGCCGCAGAGTACGCGGAGCCGTAGGGCATCCCCAGCACGGCGATGTCGGCCTCCAGGTTATCCAGGTCCATCGCGAGTTCGGAGTACAGCAAGGTCTTGTGGCCGGTTCTCGGTGCGACAGTCAGTGGTTTTGTCATGATTAGGTATCCTTTATTTAAAATTCATGCACGAGGCATGGTGACCAACATCAGGCGCGCCGGTAGCGCGTCGCGTAGCGCTCCGACCACTGCCCTGCAACGTCGAGCAGCACACTACAGAGCCAGTAGATCAGCGCGGTCGTACCAAGCACTTCGACGTAGGCGAAGGTGTCAGCGGTAAGCAGGTTGCTCTGATACGTGAGTTCGGTGAGACTCATCACCGAGAAGATCGACGAGTCCTTGAACATCATGATCGTGAGGCTGGTTGTCGCTGGCGCCAGATATCCGAAAATCTGCGGCAGCACGACATGACGCTGAACCTGAAGGCCGGATAGCCCGAGCGATCTCGCGGCCTGGACCTGTCCATGGGCGAGACTGCCGAACGCCGCGCGCAGGATTTCGCAGAAATAACCACCGGTGTAGAACGCGGTCGCGGCTACGCCAATGGCGAACGCCGGCATGGCAACGCCAATTTTCGGCAAGCCGAAGAAGCTGAGGTAAACGAGGATCAGGAACGGCACATTACGCACGATTTCCACATAAGCCAGCGCGCTTGCCTGCAACATGCGCCAAGTGGATGCGCGAAAATACGCGGCAATCGTTCCCAGCACGATGCCCAGCGGAATGCCGAGCACGCAGACTTGCGCCGTGACCTTGAGCCCCTTGAGAAGCGGCAGGATGGACGACTCGACAACAGCGAAGTCAATGGACATTGGGCAGCACCTTCGCCACGCGGCGTTCGAGACCACGCGATGCCGACGACGCGAGAAACAGGATCGCGAAGTAGACCGCCGCCGTCGCGGAGAACACCTGCAACGGCAAGTTCGTCTGCAGCGTGGCGTCGCGTGCGACCGTCGCCAAGTCATGCACCGCAATGATCGACATCAGCGAGGAAGCCTTCAGCAACATCGTGAACTCGTTGGTCAGCGGTGGAATGGAGCGATAGAAAAGCTGCGGAAACACGATATAACGCCAGACCTGCACCGGCGGCATGCCAAGTGCCCGAGCAGCCGGTATCTGTCCGCGTCCGAGCGAGTTCAGCGCACCGCGAAGGATCTCCGACACGTACGCAGCCGTGTTCATCGCCAGCGCGAGAATGCCGGCTTGCAGCGGCGAGAGCGGCAGATGGAGCACGGAAGGCAGGACGTAATACGCCACCAGCATCTGGATCAACGCCGGCGTACCGCGTATCACGCTGACATAAAAAATCACGACCGCAGTCAGCACGCGTCCACCATGCTGACGCACAAGCAACAGCAGCGAACCGATTACGACACCGAGCGCGAACGCCACCACGCTGGCTGCGATCGTGGTGGCGGCACCCTCGGCGACATCGTGAAGGAACGGCCCAAGCGCAGCGATCAGACCGCTAAGGTTGCTCAGAGAGGCGAACATGCAGCGCCCCGGGTCAGACCGCGCCTTCAGGCAGATAGCCGCTGGTCGGCAGGTTCATCGTGTAACCGAACCACTTCTGCTGCATTTGCGCGAGCTGGCCGTTCTTCGTCAGTTCCATAAGCGACGTATTGATGAAGTCGCGAATCTCCTTGTCTTGCGGATTCGCGACCCAGGCGAGCATCTTCGGCTCACCAATCTTGCCGACTACGCGAAACTGTCCCGGCTCCTTCTTCATCAGGACCGCGACAATATTCGACGGCATGATCCCCACGTCGAGCGTCTTGTTCGTCAGCGCAACCATCACATCCGGATATGCCTGAAACAGCTTGATGTCTGCATAACCCGCACCCTTCGTTTTCAGTTGCGTATCGAACGCCTGCGCGATCGGTTGTGATGACGAGCCCATCTGCGTACCGACTATCTTCCCGGCCGCATCGTCCGCCTTGGTGACGGCGGTATCGCTTGCACGCACGACCAGCACCGTGTCGACCACGCCCACCGGCTCGGAGAAGGCAAAGCGTTTTGCCCGTTCCGGATTGATGCCAACACTTGTCGCCACGAAGTCGAACTTGTGCGTCATGAGCCCGGGCAGCAAGCCCTGGAACGGCAGGTTGACCTGATCGAGCGTGACCCCGAGCTTGGTCGCCATATACACGAGGATGTCGTGCCCGTAGCCCACCACCTTCCCGTTCTCGACGAATTCGAACGGTTCGTAAGCGGCTTCAGTGCCGACCGTCAGCTTGCCGCGCTGGCGGATATCGGCGAGCGTTCCGCCCTCGGCAAACGCCAAGGACGGCATCGCCAGCGCAAGCGAGACGCCGCCTGCAACGGTAAGAAATTTGCGACGGTCGAGCGTGATCATGAAGTTCCCCCGGGAAACTTTGAAAAGCGTTGAGAAGCGTTGGTGAGGGAAATGTAGGTAGTCAAAAAAGTTTTGAAAAACCATTTTTTCGTTGATATGGTTCCGGAAACCGAAACCTTTCAAGGCGCGCATCGATGAAGAAAATGGACTTGAACGAGCGTGACCTGCGTTCGCTGCGCGTGTTTTGCGCGGCCGCCCAGGCAAGCGGCTTCGCGGCGGCAGAGCGTGCATTGTCGATGTCGAAGGCGTCGATCAGCCGGCATATCAATGAGGTGGAAGCGCGGCTCGGGGTCAAATTATGTGAGCGCGGGCCGGGCGGGTTTCAGCTCACGGAGGGCGGAGAAGTCGCGTTGCGCGTGGCATTGCAGGCACTCGAAGCGCTGGAGCGGATCAAGCCTGAAGTCGATGCTGTGCGTGGGGTTTTGTCCGGACCCCTATTACTCGGAACATCCGAGCATGTGATGACGCATGAGGGGTGCAGGATCTCCGAGGCGCTGGGCGAGTTGCATCGGATTGCACCGCTTGTGAGGCCGTCGTTGTCCGTCATGACCTTTAACGATCTGGGTGCCGCGCTGGCTGAGCGGCGGGTGCAGATCGCCATTCGCGGCGCTTATAAGCGTATCCGGGCGTTTCGGCACTATCCACTTTTTACCGAAACGCATCGGGTGTTTTATCGGCCTGCGGCTGCGGGGGAGATTCAGGCGCACGGGGATACGCGCGGGTTGCCGCTGGTTTATCGGCCTCATCCGTTTGTTGAGGACGCGCTTGCCACGCAAGGGTTTGTGCAAGGGCTGGAGGTGAGTGGACTCGAAGCCGTCGCGATGATGATCGCTACCGGGCGTTATGTCGGACTGCTGCCCGAGCACTACGCGGCGCAGCTTTCTCCGCGGTACGAGTTTGCAGTGTTGCCTGATTCGCCATTTTATTCGATGCCGTTTTGCGCCATCGTCGAGGAAGTGCGGCCCTTGACGCGTGCTGCGGAGGCGTTTTTGAATTTGCTGTTGGAGGCGCATCGGTGAGAGGGTTGATATTCTGCAGACCTTCTGCCCTTATTTCGTGCGATGCACCGAATCGATCGCTAGGAACCAGTGCATACGCCACTTCCAAAAGTCCGTTCACCACTCCAAGCCATTGTTTTAAAAGCCAACATATTCCTGGCACGGTTCACGCATAAGCACTCCGGTCCTACCGGTAGGAGTGCACTGCATGAGCATGTCGAATTTCGTTGCGCAAACCCTTCAGCAACGCATTCTTTCAGGCGTATACGTGCCCGGTGAAGTCCTGCCCGGGCAGCGCGAACTAGCAGGCCAGCTCGGCGTCAGCCGCGGCGCCCTGCGCGAAGCCGTGTCCGTACTGATGACGCTAGGCTTCCTTCGCTCTATCCCCGGTAAAGGCACGTTCGTCTCGCATCGCGGCCAACGCGATACGGAGCCCGTCAGCCGTAGCGCCGAGCAAACCATGCAACTGCGCTACATCATCGAACCCTCCGCGGCTGCACTCGCCGCACGAACAACCGGCCCCGGCGTAGCAAGCCAGTTCCGCGACATGCAAGCACGCTTCAAAGATGCTCTGCTGCGCAACGACCTGATAGACGCCGCCAACTGCGACCTCGCTTTCCATCAGGCAATTGCCGCCTGCTCCGGCAACGACATCCTCGCGGAAATCTCCCACTCGTTCGAAGACCGTATTGGCAAAAGTCAACGCTTTCCCCTCGCCAATACGCCACGTCTGATCGAGGCGTTCGAGGAACACGAACACATTGTTGCCGCGATTACCGGCGGCAACGCCACCGCCGCCATGACCGCGATGCAGCGCCATCTGCGAGGCGCCGCCGAACGCGCCGGCATCGTTTTCACCATTCCGTAACTATCAGCATGACTAACTGAAGGTGTGCCGTTCCTGGCCGCCCTCCCCGGCATCCACCGAAGATCAACCACCATAAAGGACTGTCCCTGCATGAACTTCATCAAATCAAGTTTGCTGACGTGGGCCTGCGCGCTGGCATGCAGCGCGCTCTTGCCTGCCACCGCACAAGCACAGGAAAAAGTGCTGAGAATCGCCATGACAGCAGGCGATATCCCCCGCACGCTGGGCCAACCTGACCAGGGTTATGAGGGAAATCGCTTCACAGGCATCACCCTGTATGACGGCCTCACGCAATGGGACCTGAGCCACGAGAAAGGCCCGAGCGAACTGATCCCCGATCTCGCCACGTCCTGGCAAGTCGATCCCAAGGACCACACCAAGTGGATCTTCAAGCTGCGCCCCGGCGTGAAGTTCCACGACGGCTCGCCCTTCAACGCCGACGCTGTCGTCTGGAACGTCGACAAGGTCCTCAACAAGACCGCGCCGAACTTCGACCCAAGCCAGGTCGGCGTGACCGCATCACGCATGCCCACGCTGCGCTCAGCACGAAAGATCGACGACCTGACGGTCGAGCTGACGACTTCTGAACCCGACTCGTTCCTGCCAATCAACCTGACAAACCTGTATATGGCTTCGCCCGTACAGTGGCAGAAAAAACTCGCCGCCATCCCCGCGTCAGTGACCGATCCCGCCGAGCGCGACAAGCAGGCGTGGATCGCGTTCGCCGCCGATGCATCGGGTACGGGCCCGTTCAAGATGGCCCGCTTCGTACCGCGCGAACGCCTGGAGATGGTCAAGAACACCGAGTACTGGGACCCGGCGCGCAGGCCGAAGATTGATCGCGTAGTACTGCTGCCACTGCCCGAAGCCAACACGCGCACAGCAGCCCTGCTGTCAGGGCAAGTTGACTGGATCGAGGCGCCCGCGCCGGATTCCATGGACGCGATCAAGTCGCGCGGTTTCAAGATCTATTCGAACCCGCAGCCCCACGTATGGCCGTGGCAGCTCTCGTTCCTGCCGGGTTCACCATGGCTCGACAAACGCGTGCGTTACGCAGCCAACCTCTGCGTGAACCGCACAGCGCTCAAGCAGTTGCTGGGCGGCATGATGAGCGAAGCGACCGGCACCTTCGAGCCGGGTGACCCGTGGCGCGGCAGCCCGACCTTTCAGATCAAGTACGACCCGGACGCGGCCCGCAAGCTGATGACCGAAGCCGGTTATTCGGCCGCCAAGCCGCTGAAGGTCAAGGTGCAGATTTCGGCTTCAGGATCGGGCCAGATGCAGCCGCTGCCCATGAACGAATTCGTGCAACAGAACCTGAAGGCCTGTTTCATCGACGTCAGCTTTGACGTGGTCGAGTGGAACACGCTCTACACCAATTGGCGCCTTGGTGCGAAGGACCCGTCGGCACATGGCGCTAACGCAACCAACGTGAGCTTCGCGTCGATGGACCCGTTCTTCGCCATGGTCCGCTTCGTCAGCACGCAAGCCTTCCCGCCGGTATCGAATAACTGGGGTTACTACAGCAACCCGAAGATCGATGCGCTGATCCAGCAAGCTCGGACGACCTTCGACGCGAAGCAACGCGACGTGCTGCTCGCGCAGTTGCACGGCGATATTGTCGACGACGCCCCCTTCATCTGGATCGCGCATGACACAGGCCCCCGCGCGATCTCGGCCAAGGTGCACGGCGTGGTGCAGCCGAAGAGCTGGTTCATCGACATCGCCACCATGTCGATGAACTGACCTGAACCCGCCGCGGCTTGGGCACTCTGCGCCCGAGTCGCGGCAACCGGTCCCGACCTCATGCTTTCCTATCTTCTACGGCGCGCGCTCTATGCGTTGCCGATCATGCTGGGCGTTGCGTTCCTCTGCTTCATGCTGGTTCATATCGCGCCGGGTGACCCGTTGGTCTCCATCCTGCCGCCCGATGCATCGGCTGACCTGCAGAAGCAACTGATGGAACTCTACGGTTTCAACCGTCCTTTGCCGGTGCAGTTCTTTAGCTGGGTCTGGCGCGCGCTGCACGGCGACCTCGGTACATCGATTGCGACTGGTCGACCGGTCGCCGGCGAAGTAATCAAGGCGGTCGGCAATACGATGATGATCGCTGCACTGGCCACGCTGATCGGCTTTGCCTTCGGCTCTCTGTTCGGTTTTGTCGCGGGCTACATGCGCGGCTCATGGATCGACCGCGCGGCTTCGCTCGTCTCCGTCACCGGCGTGAGCGTGCCGCATTACTGGCTGGGCATGGTCCTCGTGATCGTGTTCTCGGTGAAGCTGATGTGGCTGCCCGCCACTGGCGCGGGGCCGGATGGTTCGGCCGACTGGCATTGGGACTGGGCGCACTTCCAGTACCTCGTCCTCCCTGCGGTCACCATGTCGTTCATCCCCATGGGCATCATCGCGCGCACGGTCCGCGCGCTGGTGGCCGATACGCTGTCGCAGGAGTTCATGGTCGGATTGAGGGCGCGTGGCTTGAGCGAGTTCGCCCTGTTCCGTCACGTGCTGAAGAACTGCGCGCCGACCGCGTTGGCGGTAATGGGCCTGCAACTCGGTTATCTGCTGGGTGGATCGATCCTGATCGAGACAGTGTTCTCGTGGCCGGGCACCGGTTTTCTGCTCAACGCCGCGATCTTCCAACGGGACCTGCCGTTGCTGCAAGGCACGATCCTGGTACTCGCACTATTCTTCGTTATCCTGAATCTTTTGGTTGACATACTTCAAACCGTCTTCGATCCGCGTATTGAAAGGGGCTGAGCCGTGACCACGACTATCACCACCACCGGCGACACCGCCAAGCCCCTTGCCACGCCGTTGCGCTCGCGCGGACACGGCGCAAACGTGCTGCGGCGCCTGGTCCGCAATCCCCAGGCGATGCTCGGCGCCACGGTGATCCTCATCTTCCTGATCATGGCAGTAGCGGCGCCACTGCTGATGCCGGCCGATCCGTTCGCCGCGTCCATGTTCAATCGCCTGAAACCGATCGGCACAACGGGTTATCTGCTCGGCACCGACGAACTCGGCCGCGACATGCTGTCCCGCCTGATCCTGGGCGCTCGGTTGTCGCTCTTCATGGGCGTGACGCCGGTCCTGCTCGCGTTCGGTATTGGCGGAGCGGTGGGGGTCATGGCGGGTTACGCAGGCGGTGTGCTCAACGCGCTCGTGATGCGCACGATCGACGTGCTTTACGCGTTTCCGTCAGTGCTATTAGCGATCGCGCTATCGGGTGCGCTGGGTACAGGCATTGGCAACGCGCTGGTATCGCTGACCGTGGTGTTCATCCCGCAGATTGCGCGGATTGCCGAGAGCGTGACCACACAAGTACGCCGCAGTGATTTCGTCGACGCCGCACGCGCGTCGGGGGCAAGCGCTTTCACGATCGTGCGCGTGCATGTGCTCGGCAACGTGATCGGCCCGATCTTCGTGTTCTCCACCAGCCTCATTTCCGTCTCGATGATCCTCGCCTCCGGCCTCTCGTTCCTCGGCTTGGGCGTCACGCCGCCGAACCCTGAGTGGGGCCTGATGCTCAATACCTTGCGCACGGCAATCTATGTGCAGCCCTGGCTCGCGGCGCTGCCGGGCGTGTTTATCTTCGCGACCTCGATTGCTTTCAACGTGTTGTCCGACGGACTGCGCGCTGCGATGGAGATCAAGTAATGGCCGCGCTCATGACAGATGATCGCGACATCGGCGGCCCGGCCCAGCCGTTGCTGAGCGTCAAGAATGTGGTCCGGCATTTTCCGCTCGGCAACAAAGGGCTGCCGTTTCTAAAGGACGCGCGCAACGTGGTGCGCGCCGTCGACAACATCTCGTTCGATGTACTGAAGGGTGAGACCCTTGGCGTGGTCGGTGAATCAGGTTGCGGCAAATCCACCATGGCGCGGCTGATGATGCAACTGCTGCAGCAGGATAGCGGCGAACTTATCTTCGACGGCGAGACGGTCGGTTCCCGCGCCCTGCCCCTGCGTGAGTTTCGCCGTCAGGTGCAGATGGTGTTCCAGGACAGCTTCTCGTCGCTCAATCCACGCATGACGATTGAAGATTCGGTCGCGTTCGGCGCAACGGTTCACGGCGTCTCGCAGAAAGACGCCATAGCGCGCGGACGCGACTTGCTCGCGCGCGTCGGGCTCGATCCCATAAGATTCGCGGGACGTTACCCGCACGAGCTGTCGGGCGGTCAGCGACAGCGCGTGAATATTGCACGCGCGTTGGCGCTTGGTCCGCGCCTCGTGATTCTTGATGAGGCTGTTTCAGCGCTCGACAAATCCGTCGAAGCCCAGGTACTGAATCTGCTTGCGGATCTCAAGGCGGAATTCGGACTGACCTATGTCTTCATCAGCCACGACCTGAACGTGGTGCGCTACATCTCGGACCGGCTGGTGGTGATGTACCTTGGCGAGATCGTGGAGATTGGCACTGCGGAGGACGTGTTCGCGCATGCGTTGCATCCGTATACGCGCGCCTTGCTCAACTCCATGCCGAGCGTCGATCCAACGCGCCGCACGACCGTCGCCCCGCTCTTCGGCGATCCGCCCAATCCTATCGACCCACCCAGCGGCTGCCGCTTTCACACGCGTTGTCCGCAAGCACAGGACGTCTGCAGCAAACGCGTACCTGCTGTCTCCACGGTGGGTGGAGGACAAGTAACGTGCCTCGAATATGAGCCGGACAGCGGCTACGTTCCAATCTCGATTGCAGCTGCGCAGGAGGTCGCATGATGGACGCGAAGCCGGAGGTCAGCATCAGCCTGCGTGACCTGAAGGTCCGCTTTATCACGCCCGGCCGGACGATCCACGCAGTCAACGGCGTCGACTTGGAAGTGGGACGCGGCGAGGTGGTCGCCTTGCTTGGTGAATCCGGCTCGGGCAAGAGTGTCACACTGCGCGCGATCATGCGGCTGCATTCCGAGAAGACTACGCAAATGGAGGGCGGACTCGACGTCGAAGGCCAGGACGTCCTGAACCTCTCGCGCCGGCAGCTCTCGGACCTGCGCGGCAAGATTGTATCGATGATCTTCCAGGAGCCCTTGCTCGCGCTTGATCCGGTCTACACGCTCGGTGCACAGATTGCGGAGATGGTGCGCCGGCATCAGAGGGTATCGAAGGCCGAAGCACGCAAGCGAGCACTGGCGTTATTCGAAAAGGTCCGCATTCCAAGTCCTGAACGTCGGCTGGATGCGTATCCGCACGAGATGTCGGGCGGCATGCGGCAGCGCGCGATGATCGCGCTGGCGTTGTCGTGCGAACCGCGTGTCCTGCTCGCCGACGAGCCGACTACCGCGCTCGACGCGACCGTGCAGATCCAGATCCTGTTGCTTCTGCGCGACCTGCAACAGGAACTGGGCCTGTCGATTGTGTTCGTTACGCACGACATAGGGGCTGCGACCGAGGTCGCGGATCGCATCGCGGTGATGTACGCGGGCCGGATCGTCGAGCAGGGGCCGGCGCTCGCGCTGCTGACCGAACCGCGGCATCCCTACACCATCGCGCTGCTCAAAGGCCGCACGCAAGGCGCCATGAAAAAAGGCGTCCGGCTGGAAACAATTGGTGGTGCGCCACCCGACCTATCCGCGCTGCCGCCGGGCTGCGCATTCGCGCCGCGTTGCGCGCATGCGATCGACCGCTGCTTGCAAACACAGCCTGAAGAACGCTCGGTCGGTATCGCGCATTCGGCCCGCTGTATCCGGGTTGACGACATCGCCATGCTGCAACCGACGCCCGAAACTGCCCCCACCCACTAACAACGACATGACACCAGATCTAGCCTCCTACCGCGCTTTCGTACCCTATCCCGATCATCCAGTACCCCATGCGGCGACCGGCCCGCTCACGGGCCTGACGCTCGGCGTAAAGGACATCTTCGATGTGGCCGGCTACCCCACCGGCTGCGGCAACCCGCACATGCTGGCCATGTCCGGTATCAAGACGGCCAACGCGCCGGTTGTCGACGCCCTGCTCGCAGCCGGCGCCGCCTTCGCCGGCAAGACCTATACGGAGGAACTCGCGTTCTCGATGACCGGCAAGAACGCACATTTCGGCGCACCACGCAATGGCGCCGCGCCGGACCGCGTGACCGGCGGATCGAGTTCGGGGTCGGCGTCGGCGGTATCGAATGGACTGTGCGATTTCGCGCTCGGCACCGACACTGGTGGCTCGGTCCGCGCGCCGGCAAGCCATTGCGGCCTGATTGGCTTGCGGCCGACCCACGCGCGCGTGTCGCTCGACGGCTGCATGCCGTTGTCACCTGGGTTCGACACCTGTGGCTGGTTCGCGCGCGACATCGAAACATTTGCACGCGTGGGCAACGTGTTGCTCGGCGAAGATACAACGACGCTCCCATCAACGCCGCAAGCCTGCTTGCCGCGCGAGGTGCTGGCCGGACTGCCTGAACCGGTGGTAAAGGTTTTCTTCGCGACACTCGACCGTGTCAAGACGTGCTTCGGATCGATAGAAAGCGTCGACATCATGACGCCCTCCACCGACGCGCTCTACTGGGCGTTTCGCTACGCCCAGGGATTCCAGGCGTGGCAAAGCCAGGGTGAATCGATCGAACGATTCGACTTGCAGCTCGGCCCGGGCGTGCGCGAACGCTTCGCATGGTCACGTACGGTCACGCCGGCACAGAACGAGGACAGTGAACGCGTACGCGAGGAATTCCGTGCAAACTTGGTGAGCCTGCTCGACGGCGGGCGCATTATTCTAATGCCCACGATGCCCGGCGTTGCACCGCTGCTGACAGACACGGACGAAGCGCTGGATGCGTATCGTAACCAGGCGATCAGGATGCTGTGCGTCGCGGGACTCAGCGGATGCCCGCAGCTCTCGCTGCCGTTGATGCAACTCGCCGGCGTGCCGCTGGGCTTCTCGCTGATCGGGCCGCCCGGCAGCGACAAAGGGTTGATTGAACTGGGCCGCATGCTGATGGCCTGAAGCCGTCCAACATTGGAGGAAAGCGCATGACCCGAACACCGGCAGTCCCTACGCAACAGGTATTAACCGATCGCGCGATCGTCACCGAATGGCGATTCGCACCGGGCACCGAGACCGGTTGGCATGTCCATGGGCACGACTACATTGTCGTTCCGCAAACCAACGGGGAACTCCTGCTTGAAACTAAAACAGGCAATCGGGTTTCCGAGTTGCATGCCGGGCAGAGTTATGCCGGCTTGAAGGGCGTTGAGCACAACGTCGTGAATGCCAGCGATCATGAAGTTGTGTTCGTCGAGATCGAGATCGTCTAAGAGCCCAAGCGGAGCGCGATGCCGGCAAGCTAGTTGGCAAGGTGGACGCGCTCGGCAACCGGTTTTAGCGACATCAGGATCTCGCGCAAATGGGCGCGCATGGCTTCCTCGGCCCCATCGGCATCATGCGCTTTTAGTGCACTCACAATCCGCGCATGCTGCTTGATCAGCAATTCAAGCGGCGAGACTTCCGGCAGGCTCAGATAACGCACGCGGTCCATTCGCGCCTTGATGTCCTGAATGGTGTCCCATGCCGCGACGCAGTCAATCGATTGCGCTATGAGGAAGTGAAAGCGTTTTGTCGATGCTGGCGGGGTTCGCGACCATCGATGAAGCAATCTCGTTCGCGCCGTTGCGCACTTTGATTCATTCGATGATGACGCACGAAATCGCACCGACCTTGAGTGTTCCCGTGTCGTTCGACCTGATGGCGTATCGCGATGCACTGCTCGAACGTTATGCGAATCCGGCGCTGAAACATCGCTGTCCGCAGATTGCCATGGATGGCAGTCAGAAGATTCCGCCGCGGCTTCTCGCGACCATTGCGGCGCATTTGGAGCGAGGTCAGTCAATAGTGCGGCTAGCACTTGGCGTTGCAGCGTGGTTCATTTTCTTGCGCGGACGCGCCGACGACGGCGCGACTTTCGCTATCAATGATCCCCTGGCCTCGCGCCTGACTGCGCTGGCGACTAACGCGGGTGATGCGCCGGAAAGTCTTGTCGATGCAATGCTCGGTTGCAGCGATGTATGTAGTCCCGAACTTGCTTCGAACGACACGTTCCGGCGCGCGCTGATTGAAGCGGCTACGCAGTTGAGGGGCGGCGCGAGGGCGGCGATTGAAAACACCAACCGAAAGGCCGCCGAGATCAACTTTTCATCAAGGCAGAACCTCTGAAGCACGCGGGACGCTCACCACTACCGCCTTGCGCCAGCGAACTGTCGCCAGCATGGACGCCACGACAATCAAACCGCCGCCGACCCATGCAACAAGCGATATCTTTTCGCCCAGCCAAAACCATGCGAACAGCGCGCCGAACGCGGGTTCGCTTCCCATCAACAACGAAACGCGGGTCGGGCTACTGCGTTTGATCGCATAGTTCTGCGCGAAGAAAGCGAACAGCGTGCACGCAAAAACCAGATAAAACACGCTGCCCCAAAACGGCACGTGTCCCGCGAACGACGGCACGTGCTGCCACTGCTGCGGCGCGAACACGAGCGCCACGGCCGCACTACCGAACGCGACCACACCCGACTGCACCGCCGTCACTGACAAAGGGGGCAGCGTCGAGTCACGCATCACGCGTTTCGTCACACAGACATTCAGCGCACGCAACAAGGCGGCCAAGAGGATCAACGCATCGCCTCGATTCAACACGACCGCGCCGTCACCGGCAAGCAGCCATGCACCAAACAGCGAGAGCACGACTGCCGCCCACTCAATTCGCCCCGGTCTGCGCTTGAGCAGCATCCACTCGACCAGCGGCGTCAGCACCACGCACAGGCTGATCAGAAACGCCGCATTAGCAGCGCGCGTCAGCAACACGCCAAAGGTTTCGCTCAAGAAAATTCCCAGCAGCAGCAAGCCTGCGATAAACACACCGCGCAGCGTGCGCGCGCCAGCATGACGCAAGCTTCGCAATGCAGGCGACAAAATGACGAACGTAATACCGAATCGCAGCGTGAGCAGGCCCAGCACCGGATAGAACACCAGCGCGCCCTTGACGATTCCGTAACTTGTTCCCCAGACCACCGCGACCACGAGCAGCATCAGGTCGGACAGTAAGAGCAGGCGGTCTTGCTTAGGCATAGTCGGACCTCAGGAGATGAGTCCGTATTGTCGATCGTTGCACATGCGACGATAATCGGGTCGATGCGCACAGCCTTTATGTCGCAGATGCATTAATCCTGCGCCCCACTCGCGATGGCCCAATGAATCCAACAGAACTTTTTGCATTGCTGCCCGACATGGCCGTATTCGCTCGTGTCGTCGATGCCGGCAACTTTTCGGTGGCTGCGCGCCAGCTCGGCAGCACGCCGTCGACGGTCAGCCGCCAGATCAAGCGTCTTGAAGAAGCGCTGGCAACACGGCTGCTCGAGCGATCGACGCGCAAGGTGAAGGTGACCGAATCGGGCGAGCAAGTCGTTCGTTTCTGCCGCGACATTGTGAGCGCGGCGTCGGGCGCGGTGGATGCAGCCGGTTCACTGGTCGGCCGGCCGCAGGGGAAAGTGAGTGTGAGCGCGCCAACGGCCTTTGCGAAAACGGTGATTCATCCGCTCGTGCCCGGCTTTTTGCGCACGTATGAGGAGGTCGATCTCCAGTTGCTTTACGCGGATCACGAAGTCGATCCGCTCGAGAATGATCTCGATCTCGTGATCCGGCTAACGGATCGTCCACCGCCCGGTCTGGCGGGACGGCGGCTTGGATCAGTGCGCTGGGTGTTGTGTGCATCGCCCGCGTATCTGCGTACGCGCGGCACGCCCAGGCACCCACGCGATCTCGCGCAGCACAACTGCCTCTATCTGGGCGAAACTGCCGACGACAACCGCTGGCGTTTTCGCCGTGGTACCGAGACGCAGACCGTAGAGGTAAGCGGTCGATATATAGCGAATCATGCGGGCGCGCGGCTCGAAGCGGCACAGCAGGATTTCGGCATTGCGAGCCTGCCGGAATTCTCGGCTAGCGGAGCGTTAGAAAGTGGCGAACTCGTACAAGTGCTCGCCGACTGGGACCTCGAAGCGCTCGCGTATGTAGGCTCGGTGTGGCTGTTGTATCCGCCGAATCGTTTTCTTCCGCCCAAGGTGCGGGCGTTAATCGATTATTTGGTCGAGCACATACACGAACACGACCGTAAGTGACATTAGCTTGGTGTCTTGCGTAGCCTGGGTGTTTAAGCATGCGCGCTTAGGCCAGCAAGCTTCCGCGCTAAAAGGTGAGCCGCCCGAACAATTCATCGAATGGGACCATTACGTGCTGGCGAAATGCAGGGCGTAGCTGAAGCCGTTCATACCAGGCTTCTACATTAGGAACGACGGGCCGCTTGATATCCAGCTCGAAATAACGATACAGGTTGGACCCGACCGCAATATCGCCCAGGCTCAAACTGTCTCCCGCAATGAAGGGCCGCTCGCCCAGCATACGGTCGAGCAGTTGAAAATACTGCGCGCAACGACCCAGGTTCTCTTCAATGCTCTTTGCATTGCGCAAAGCTTCCGGCGTCCGGTAAAAGCCCCAGAACACCCCCGTCAGAAAGGCTGGCTGCAAGGTGCTCTGAGACCAGTCCATCCAGCGGTCCGCCTGCGACCGCTTAGCCGCGTCACCACTCCAGAAATGCGGGCTGCCATAACGCGCGGCGAGGTATCTCAAGATGCTGTGCGACTCCCACACAATTGTGCCGTCGCTGTCTTTAATGACCGGCACACGTCCGTGCGGATTCATGGCCAGGAACTCGGCGCTCTGCTGCAGGCCGAAGCTTCCTCCGGCTGGAATATGCTCATGTGGCAAATCCAGCTCGCCGATCAACCACATCACCTTCTGAACGTTAGACGAGTTGCGTCGTCCCCAAACCTGAAGCATGGCATATCCCCTGAAGTTGGAAGCCGCTGTCCTTAGCGGTTCATTCTCCGCTCATTCATTCGTTAGCGGTTGGATAGGACCGACCGCTAACTCACCCGCTAAGCGACTAGCGTGATCGCAATCGAGAGATATCGGCAAGGTAATCTCTTAGCCGCTCGATCCACTTCACTAGCGGTCTGCGTGCGACAGCATACGCGCTGGTCAGCGAAATTTCCGCCGCTATGTTTGCGTCCGTGCTCAACCAGATGCGCTCGCCTCGCGTCACGCGAAGCACGTCACCCGTTTGCAACCAGTGGTCGTAGGGCGAGAAAATGCGCGTAACCCAGACCCTTGCCGCTCCCACACGCAATTCGGAATCCGACCGCACGCGCCATGAGGCGGTTTGGCCCGGCTGTATAACAAAACGAATGACCATCTCCGGCGATCGCGCATGCGCTGACGCCGAGGTTCCGGGTGCTGCCCGAAAAACACACTGCTCGCTTGATTCAACCATCATCTTCTCCGTCGATTAAACCGAAAGACGGAGGCACCACAAAAAAAAGGCCCAACCGTTTTTCGGTAGGGCCTGGTGTTTGCGCATACTTACCTATTTCTAATGCAAACACGTCCCCGATGAAGCACCCCACAGGGCGTTCACTCGGTTAATAATTGCTACGGACGTGAGCTTTTGCATGGTATTGAGTGTCAGATATCGCTTGGCGCTTGTCAACAAATTTTAACTCTGGTTTAAATTCAAGCGCAACAACATATGGCGTTCCTAAGTGCCTAAGTGCGCCTGATATCCGCTAGCCAATGGCTTACGGCGGTGAGTTGAATTGACCTCGCATACAATCGTCGTGAGTGGATCAATTTGGCCGAACTCGCTTGCTCGCTTGGTCAAGCCTTGCCATTCATTACACGGCATCCGCCACACGCGCATGACAGCAGTCGACTCGCCCGACATACACACACTCGCGTCGTCATGAGGCGCCAGCAAGGAGCGGTATGGAGATTAAATGGATCGAGGACTTTGTTGCTCTTGCCCAGTACCAAAGTTTCTCGCGTGCCGCTGAGGTTCGCAATGTCACGCAGTCCGGTTTCAGCCGTCGGATTCAAGCGCTCGAGCAATGGGTGGGCGCCGATCTGATCGACCGCAGCAGTTATCCGCCGACACTGACGCCCGCCGGACGTCTCTTCAGGGAAGCGGCCGACGACATTCTCAACCGCCTGTTCGACACCCGGGCCATCATTCGTACGGAACAGCGAATGCCCGGTATCGGGCTGCAGATTGCTGCGGGTCATACCATTGCGCTCAGTTTTCTTCCGGCGTGGCTCAACGCGTTGACCGGACAATTTCGCGATGTCAGGGCGCGCGTGATTCCGACCAACGTCCATGATTCCATCCTGATGCTGGTGAACGGCAACTGCGAACTGATGTTTGCGTATCACCACCCCGACCTGCCGCTTCATCTCGATCCCACACGCTATGAATACCTGACGGTCGGCATCGACACGTTCATGCCAGTCTGCAAGCCGAATCAAAAGTCGGGACCGTCTCTGCGCTTGCCCGGCACGGTGAGCCGCCCTTTGCCGCTTATCTCGTACACGGAGACCAGTTATTTTGGCCGCTGCCTGGCCTTGTTGCTTCGCCGTGCAAAGACGCAACCGGCGCTGCGTCCGCACTACGAATCGGATATGGCGGAAGTGCTCAAGAAGATGGTGCTGGAAGGCGAAGGCATTGCGTGGCTGCCGAAAAGCTCAATACAAACCGAGCTGAACAATGGCGAGCTTGTTCCGGCCGGCGGCAAGGAATGGCATCTCGAAGTCGAGTTGCGCGTGTACCGCGACGCGTCGAATAGAAACGAGTTCATTGAAACCTTGTGGCGATACCTGCGATCGTCCGCTTGAGCTTATTTTCCTAGCGTTTACCCTGGTTATGCGCCGATCGCATAACGACATACTGAACCCGCATCGCGGGATTTTTGTCCGCTTCTACTATCCGTCCAGAGACAGAAAAGGCCTTCGCTAATGGCACTTTTCGTCAAGCCCATCGCACGGTCGCCCACGCTCATTTTCGTGCGAGACACCTCTGGAAGGATTGAAATGAAAAACCGGTTAACGCTCTATATAGTTATCGGCATGGTGCTTGGCATCGTGACCGGTTACGTGTGTCATCGGACCGCCGCTGATGCGAACGCAGCAAAAGAAATGGCCGGTTACTTCTCCATCATCACCGACATCTTCCTGCGGCTCATCAAGATGATCATTGCACCGCTGGTATTTGCCACGCTGGTGTCGGGTCTTGCAGGAATGGACGGCACGAGCGACGTGCGCCGCATTGGCATTCGATCAGTTGGCTGGTTCGTCAGTGCCTCGCTCATATCGCTCGCCCTTGGGCTCTGTCTCGCCAATCTCCTGCAACCGGGTGCGGGCCTCCATATGGTCCAGACCAGTTCCGACGTAAGCACGGGCCTGAATACGGCAGGGCTGAACTTCAAGGACTTCGTCACGCACGCGTTTCCGACAAGCATTCTCGACGCCATGGCGCGCAACGACATCCTGCAAATCCTGGTGTTTTCCGTGCTCTTTGGCGTTGTGTTGGGCGCGATCAAGTCGGACCCGAGGGTGACGCCGCTCGTACAAGGTATCGACGCCCTCGTTCCCGCGATGCTCAAGCTCACCGACTACGTCATGCGCCTAGCACCCGTGGGCGTATTCGGCGCAATTGCATCGGCTGTGACGTTGCATGGTCTCGATGTGCTGATGACATACGGCAAGCTGATCGGCAGCTTCTATGTGGGACTGGTACTGCTGTGGGTGATCCTGATAGGCGCCGGTTACGCGTTCCTAGGTAACGCAATATGGTCGTTGCTCAAAGCGGTGCGCGAACCCGCCATGCTGGCGTTTTCAACCGCCAGCAGCGAAGCAGCATATCCGCGCCTGACCGAAAAGCTGGAAGAATTCGGCGTGGACAAGAAGGTCGTCGGCTTTACGCTGCCGCTGGGGTATGCATTCAACCTGGACGGTTCGATGATGTACCAGGCGTTCGCCGCCATCTTCATTGCGCAGGCGTTTGGTATCGACATGCCGGTAGGCACGCAGATCCTGATGCTGCTCGTGCTCATGGTCAGCAGCAAGGGCATGGCCGGTGTGGCGCGAGGCTCGGTCGTGGTGGTAGCAGCCGTTGCGCCGATGTTCCATCTGCCTCCGTCCGGCGTTGTGCTGATCCTCGCGATCGACCAGATACTCGACATGGGCCGGACCGCGACCAATGTGATCGGCAACAGCATTGCAACGGCCGTGATTGCGAAGTGGGAAACAGCTCGGGTCACGCGAACGAAAGCCGTGACCTTCGATCAGTTGCAAGGCGAAGCGAAATGAAGGAGGAGTTGAGGGAGAAGCCTGAGCAGGGACGCCGCTCTTTTGGCGTCATTGGCGGACTCGGCCCGCTCGCCAGCGCCGACATGTTTTTTAAACTCGTCAAGTCGACGCCCGCAACGGGCGACGCAGATCACTTCGATGTCGTCTTCGAGCAGCATCCGTTTCGTGGCGCCGGTGTCACCAGCGCCGCGACGGTGGAACGCAAGCTCTACATCTTCGATCTCATTCGCGCGTTCGAGAAACGCGGCATAGAGACGGTCGTGCTGCCCTGCTTCCTGAGCCACACCTTCATGGACGAGTTGAAGGCCAACTCGCCCCTGCAGATCGTGGACATGATCGAGGCGGTGCGACACCATGTGCGGCACAAGTTCCCTTCCGTGCGTCGCATTGGCGTGCTGGCATCGGATTACACGCGACGCAACGGTCTCTTTGAACGCTATTTTTCTGCGCCCGAGTTCGACATCATTCATCCGCGAATCGATGAAACCACCGATCTCGTCACGCGTGCTGTGTATGGGGAACATGGCATCAAGTCCGGCCATCTTATGGGCCAGCCGGTTGCGCTGCTGAAAGCCGCTTGCGACGATCTCATTGCGCAAGGTGCGCAGATCATCGTGCCGGGCATGACCGAGATCGCACTCGTCGCAAATGAGCTAGGCGCGCTGAGCGTCCCGCTGATCGACTCGAATCTTGCGTACGCGCAATACATTGTGTCGGGCCGGTATGAGTCGCCGGCCAAGCTGTTCAAGGTCGGTGTGGTGGGCGGCGTTGGCCCCGCGGCGACCGTGGACTTCATGCAGAAGATCGTCAGCAACACGCCGGCGAAGCGGGACCAGGATCACATCAAGCTGCTGGTCGAGCAGAATCCGCAGATCCCCGATCGCACCGACAACCTGATCGGTGATGGCCCGGACCCCACTCTCTCGTTGTACGCCACGTGCAAGAAACTCGAGAGCGGCGACGCTGACATCATCGCTATTCCGTGCAACACGGCGCACGCATTTGTTCAGCGCATCCAGCCTTATCTCAGCATCCCGATCGTCAACATGCTGACCGTGACGGTCGAGATGCTTCGCGATTCGTTCCCGTCGCTTCGCGATGTCGGGCTCCTTGCGACATCGGGGACGGTGGCAAGCGGGGTGTATCGGCAAGCGCTGGAAGCACAAGGATTGCGGCAGGTCTTGCCGAGTCCGGCATTGCAGGCAAGCGTGATGAATGCGATCTATGGCAAGGAGGGAGTCAAGGCGGGATTCGTCAACGGACAGTGTATGGACGACATCTGCGCGGCGCTGGAAGGCTTGGCCGACGAAGGCGTTGAGATTGTGATTCTTGGATGTACGGAGTTGCCATTACTGCTTCCGGGCACTCAATGGCTCAGCGCTCGCGGACGGACGATCACGCTAGTGGACCCAACGGATATTCTGGCAAAACGCTGCGTTGCGTACGCCATGGCAGCGGCTGAACTGGCGACGGAATCAGAAGCCCCTTAAGACACCGCGCTAGCCCGTACTAAGCCTTGATCTCCGCACACAGAAATTCGATCAAAGCCTGCTGGACTGCATTAAGCGCGCCGCCTGCGCTCACCAGTGCAAGCTCGGTCGGCGGCAAATCGGGCAGACCTGTACACACGCGATGCTCAGGAAGCACGGCGGTCGTCGGCAAGACCGACACGCCAAGCCCCGATGAAACCGCCGCCTGAATGCCGGTCAAGCTATGACTCCCGAACGCGATTCGCCAGCGCCGCCGCGCTTTGTCCAAGCCACGGATCGCGCGTTGCCGGTACACACAACCTTGTGGAAACAAGGCTAGCGGGACCGGTTCGTCCGTCAGCTCAACGCCTTCGCCCTTTACCCATACAAGCGATTCGGGCCACGAAGCCAGGCACTCGCCGCTGCCCGGCTCGCGCTTGAGCAACGCAATCTCGATCTCGCCTGCAGAAAGCTTGCGCTGGAGATCGACACTCATGCCGCTTACCGTTTCAAGCCGCACACCGGGTTTCATCTTCACGAATCCCGACAGCATGGCCGACATGCGGCGTGCGTCGAAATCCTCGGGTACGCCAATGCGTACCGGTTCAAGCGCAACGTCGCTCGTCAACGCGTCCTGCGCCTCCCTCGATAACGCCAGCAGCCGCCGCGCATAGTGCGCGAGCAACTCTCCATGCTCGGTAGCGCTCACATGATTGCCGGTTCGGTCACGCAGCAGCAGCGTGCGGCCGACCGCTGCCTCCAGCTTGCGGATCTGCTGGCTCACCGTCGACTGGGTGCGATGGACGCGTTCGCCGGCGCGCGTAAAGCTGCCCTCATCGACCACGCAAACCAAGGTGTTCAACAACTCGAGATCTAGCATGAGCGACCGCCCCGTTATTTGAATTTCGATTGACCTTTAGAGTTTAATTTAATTTCCAAATATCAATCAATCCTTTTACGCTTGGCAGCATGCACGTAACTTCGTCACTTAACTTCGTCACTCAACTTCGTCACTTAACTTCGTCACTCAACTTCGTCACTTAACTTCGTCACGCAACTAAGCGAATCAATCATGGCTCTTAACGCCCTTGAACACAGCCACCGGCCGCAATGGCTTACCTTCGATTGCTATGGCACCCTGATCCAGTGGGATGAAGGATTGCAAGCCGCCGTCCGCAAGATCCTCTCCGCCAAGCAGGCCGAGGCGGTTGATCCGGCCCGTTTCATCGGCGTTTATGATCGGCATGAACATGCGCTCGAACAAACCTCGCCGCATCGGTCGTTTCGCAGCGTGAGCGCGGATGCATTACGTCTCACACTCGATGAGCTAGGCTTGCAAAGCGACGCAGACGACGCCCGCGTTCTAACGGACAGCATCGCCGCCATGCCGCCCTTTCCCGAAGTAACCGGTGCTTTGAAGTGGCTTAAGGAGGCGGGTTATCGTTTGTGTATTGTGTCGAATACGGATGACGAGATCATCGCGGGCAATGTTGCGCAGCTTGGCGGATTGATTGATCGAGTCATAACGGCGCAGCAGGCCGGGGCTTATAAACCGTCGCGGAAAATATTCGATTATGCTTTCGACTCGCTTGGCGTGACGAGGAACGACGTCGTTCATATTTGCGCCAGCCCGCACCTTGATCATGCGGCCGCTCGCGAGGTCGGCTTTCGCTGCGTATGGATCGATCGTGGTACGGGCCGCACAATGCTGCCGGATTACACACCCGACGCCACGCTTGCAACGCTCGATCAAGTGCCTGTGCTATTCAGCAAACTCGGCTGGTAAATTTTCAGGGTAATCAATCATCATGGCTCACTCGCTTTCTGTCGGCAGCGCTCCTGCTCCCTCGCGTATCGCGCGGCTTGATTCCGACGCCGTCATGCAGGCGCGCATCGAACTTGCCGCGTGCTTTCAGCTTGCGGCGCAACGGGGATACGAGGAAGGGGTGTGCAATCATTTCTCCGCAGTCGTGCCCGGGCACGACGATCTGTTTCTCGTCAATCCGTATGGTTATGCGTTTGCCGAGATCACGGCATCGCGCCTGCTCGTTTGCGATTTCGAAGGGCATGTGATCGCGGGTGAAGGCCAGCCGGAAGCCACCGCGTTTTATATCCACGCACGATTGCACCGGGCCAAACCGCGAGTAAAAGCGGCTTTCCATACGCATATGCCGAATGCGACCGCGTTGTGCCTGATCGAAGGGCCGCCGCTTTTGTGGCTCGGGCAGACGTCGTTGAAGTTCTATGGCCGCACTGCCGTCGATGAGGATTACAACGGCCTCGCGCTGGATGAGTCGGAGGGAGATCGTATTGCTGAGGCCATGGGTGACGCCGACATCCTCTTCCTGAAGAACCACGGTGTGATGGTGGCGGGCGCGAGCATCGCAGAGGCTTGGGACGATCTCTATTACCTGGAGCGCGCCGCAGAGGTCCAGCTTAAGGCCATGAGCAGCAACCAGCCGCTTAAGCCCGTGCCGCACGAAGTAGCGCAGCGCACGTATGAACAAATGCGCCTGGGCGATGCACAAAGTGCCCGTGCGCATCTCGACAGCTCGATTCGCATATTGCGCAATCAGCGCAACGGGTTCGAGCAGTAAACGTAAGCGGGAATATGCAGTTATTCCGCTAGCGACAACGCGTTGCCGCTAGCGGATAGCCATGTCATTTCCATCGCTCAGGCCATCGCCGGCCGCGCACGACGTTATTGAACAGCAATGCAATAACCAGCAGCAGACAAACGCCGCTAAGGACAGGAACAAAAAAAAATCCTGGTGAAGCGTTGCCGCTAAGCATGATCACCAGCGGATCAGCACCCGCCGGAGGATGCACGCAACGGGCGAGCTGCATCAAGCCAATAGCGAGCCCTACTGACAGCGCCATTTGCCATACCCCCGGACCGGCGACCCAATACACCGCCAATCCGACCGCAGTGGAAAGCAGATGTCCGAATACAAGGTTGCGGGGCTGGGCGAATGCACTATCGGGCGCGCCGAATAGCAGGACGCTGGACGCACCGAATGGCGCAATCACCAAGGGATTGCTCGTCAAATGCCCTAGCAGGGAGATCACGCCAATCGCCAGAAAACCACCCAGGAAGCCGAATGCCGCTTGTTTAAATGGCGCTAAAGGAACTGCGGGCGCCGCGCGCGCGATCTGTTCGTTCATTGTGTTTAAAGCCTATGGAAATGCGCACGCTGACCCTCAACAGCGAGACCAGCGTGCCCACGGCGTTAAGCCTTCTTGAAGCGGGCTGCCTCTTCCGAGCCCGAGGTCGCATTGCCTGCGCTGTATGAATGCGCGCCCACGCCGGCGAGACGTCCGCCGTCGACGATCAGATACTCTTCGCGAATGGGTTCCTTGGCGAACCAGCACTCGAGAATCTCGCGCGTGCCTGCCGCGTAGCGCGCCTGAGCGGAAAGCGTCGTGCCCGACGTATGCGGCGTCATGCCCTGATGCGGCATGGTCCGCCACGGATGATCGCTCGGAGCCGGTTGCGGGAACCAGACATCGCCTGCGTAGCCCGCTAGTTGACCGGATTCCAGCGCACGCACAACCGCGTCGCGATCCACAATTTTCCCACGTGCCGTGTTGATGATGTACGCACCGCGCTTCATCTTGCTGATCATCTTCTCGTCGAAAAGATGCTCCGTTTCCGGGTGCAACGGACAATTGATGGTCACGATATCGCAGACACGCGCCATCGATTCAGCCGTGGGGTGCCAGGTGGCGCCAAGCTCGCGCTCGACCGCTTCCGGCAGACGATGCCGATCCGTGTAGTGCAGCTTGACGTCGAAGGGCTTGAGCCGGCGCAACACCGCCGCGCCAATCCGCCCGGCCGCCACGGTCCCCACGTTCATCCCTTCAAGATCGTACGCACGCGAGACGCAATCCGCGATATTCCAGCCGCCCTTCTTGACCCACTCATGTGACGGCAGATAATTCCGGACCTGCGACAGGATCATCATGACAACATGCTCGGCCACGCTGATGCTATTGCAAAACGTCACTTCAGCCACCGTGATGCCGCGATCGATCGCTGCCTGCAAATCGACGTGATCCGAGCCAATCCCTGCGGTCAGCGCGAGCTTGAGTTTCGGCGCCCGGGCGATCCGCTCGGCCGTCAGATACGCCGGCCAGAACGGCTGCGAAATGACGATCTCCGCATCTTCCAGTTCACGCTCGAACGTGGAGTTCGGACCGTCCTTGTCGGACGTGACAACCAGGGTATGTCCCTGCGATTCGAGGAACTTGCGCAAGCCCAGCTCACCGGACACGCTGCCCAGCAAATCGCCCGGGTTGAAGTCGATTGCTTTCGGTGTCGGGGCGCTTTGTCCGTCGTGATACTTCGTGCTGGCGGGAATGTCGTCCCGGGCGTACTTCTTCGGCATACCGTCGACGGGGTCGTCATATAAAACGCATAGAACCTTGGCCATGACTGTCTCACTCCACTCTGATTTGAATAACACTGGCGCCGACGTCCCGGCGCCGCCTTGGTCGTTACGTGGGGCTGGCACGTCGACGCAGGACAGTGTCTCCAAGGGACCGCTGAGGGTCCAATCGTTTGGATGGATCAGGTGATAAGCGCTTCTTATCAAGGGTTGCAAGTGCGTGCAGAACGCTGCTGATGTTCCGCTTTGGACGGTCAGCTTTAGACGGTCACCGCGCCCTGTGATGCGCGGGCAGTCTCGGGCAGCAATGCGTCGAACTCCCGTTGCAGATCAAGCTGCTCGGCCGCTTTCCAAATGGCGGCGACGAGAGGCGGCAAGGTATTGCGATTGCGCGCGATAAGGCCAATACCGCGCGTCAACTCCGGCAATAAAAGTGACGCACGCGCACCGCTGCCCACGGGCAAGACGCTTAGAAGGCTATGCGGAAACACGCTGGACAAGCCCGCATGCTGAACGTGCGCGTAGAGAGATAGAAGGGAGTCTGTTTCAAGAACCACGGTAGGCTGCACGCCCTCGCGTCGAAACGCTGCGTTGATCACTTGCCGGTTCTGCATGGTGGCGGTCAACAGACCAAGCGGCAACCCACCCGCACCGCTCCATTGCACCGTACCCGTGTCAAACCCATCACCGGAACCGGAGGGCGACAAAAGCAGGTAGCGTTCGATATAAAGAGGCAACACGCTGAAGCCCGCCTGCACCTGATCGTCGAGATAGGTCAGGCCGACATCGAGCTCGTGCTCGTCCAGTTGACGCAGGATCGCGTCCGAGCTGAGCGAGCGGACCTCGTAGTGCATGTTCGGATGCTCGCGCATGCACGGGGCGAGCATCCGGGTGGTCACCGGCATGACGGTCGGAATCGCGCCTATACGAAGCGTCCCAATCAGATTGACCTGAGCAGCTGACGCATCCTGTCGCATGTTCTGCAGCGACGCGAGCGTTTGCCTGGCCCAGCCCAGCACGCGCTCACCGTCCTCCGTAAAGCCGACGAAGCGCCGCGTCCGCTCGACAATAACCAGCCCCAGTTCCGCCTCAAGCGTGCGGATGGCCGACGACAGCGCGGGCTGGGAGACGTGACAGGCTTCTGCTGCGCGCGCGAAATGTTTTTCGCGCGCCAACGTGACGAGATACTCGAGTTGCCGAATGAACATTGCGTCCTTTGTTAGCGTTTCTTCGCCGACACGGCTCAGGCAAGCAGGTCCTCGTAGAACGAGCCGAACGGTCTTGTCGGATGCGCGAGTTGAATCTCCAGGATCCAGAGGCCGGCCTCCGGATGCGGGTCGAAATTCCCGAGATTGCCGGCCTTGAAAATGGCGTGCGGAAAATCGCTCACGCGATGCCCCTTGATGTCGAGGTTCAGTTTCCACCCTAGCGCTGAAGCACGCTCCGCCGCGTAGTCATATAACGCCGTGCCGCCGGCTCCCGTCGTTCGCCAATGATGTTCGACCTCGTCGAAAACGGTCTTGGCCGCGTCCGCGCACGCTTTCATTTCCGCGTCCGCACCGACCACGAAGGTCGCGCCCGCATCGCCTTCGTGTCCTTTCCAGACCACGCCGAGATCGACAAAAAAAATGTCGTCGTCTTTTAGACGCGGATCTTCCTCTGAACGTTGCTTGAACGTCCGCAAGGTATTTTCTCCAAACCGGATCAGGATGGGATGCCAGATTCGCTCCATCTCAAGCTCCTGCAGAACCCGCTTGCACTCGCTCACCGCCTCCGACTCGAGCATCCCGGGCTGAATCCGGGCCGCCACCTGTTCGACGACTTCCCACGTTTTGTCGCGCGCGTAATGCATCGATTCGAGAACGAATTTCTCCCCGACCGCTTGTTGCGTGGTATTGCTCACTCAATCTCTCCGGCTTCGTTATATTCGGATAAATATATCGACGGCCACCAGGAAAGTCCATTTCCGAGCCTTGAGGCGCACGGGGAACGGCATGTTTCTCTGCGGCATCATCGTCATATTCTACGCGGGGTCGGCGAGCGTCTGGATTGACCGGGCCTACGCACTTTGGCACGCCGGAAATTGGCGGCCTGACAATCTGGCAAGCGCTTGAAATTATCCGTGGCTGCCGTGGGCTGGATATCGTGGGATGCGGCCTTGTGGATTTCACCGCCGTACGACCCGTCCGGCAATACCGCGCCGGTCGGCGCGAACCTGCTGTATGAAATGTTGTGCGTGCTGCCGAAGGTGGAATACCGGGCGTAGGCTGTTTCGTTTGATTATTGGCCCCGGCTTGCCATGCACGCCCGGCATGCCAACACCCGCAAAAACCAACGATAAAGCAGCGGAGCCATGCGTTTTGGTCATGGCAGACATGACGATATATCGATTGTGATGGCTATTTTGCGATCCTAACATTTTTCATGCACGGACCCATGCGAACGAATTCAACCGTTCGCCCGGCGCATGGGTCGGACATCTTACTTAACCCTCCACGGAGTCGGCGATGAAAAAATTCAGCACAGGACGGCGGCAAGCCTTCAAGACGATCGGCGCAGCGCTCGCAGCGTCCACGCTGCCGGCGCCATTCCTCAATCTCAGAGCCCAGGAACACAATTTCTCGGGCAAGACACTACGCCTGCTGACCTGGTCAGACGATACGGGAACCGCCGCGTTGCACAATATAGCGGCCACGTTCATGGCAAAAACCGGCGCGAAGGTGATCGCCGACCGCGCGGACGGCACCTCCGGCATGGTCGCCAAGGTGAAGGCTGCGGGCGACCGACCCACCTATGACGTGATCACGCTCGCGGGCGTAGGCGCCTCGGGTCTCGGCGATGCGGGCCTGCTCGTCAAGCCCGACCTGGACAAGCTGCCGAATCTCAAGGACGTGGCGGCGCGGTATCGAACGGGTGCAGATGGCTTTGGTGTTGGCTACCTGCTGTGGTCCGACGGCCTGATCTACAACACGTCGACCGTCAAAACGGCGCCTGGATCGTATGAAGCGCTGTGGGACCCGAAGTACGCCGGCCGCCTGTTCTTGCCGCCGCCGGAATTTGCCGAGGCGGTCGACCTGGCGATCATCGCTGCAAAAATGTCGGGCGGTTCGCAGCAGAACATCGATCCGGGCTTCAAGAAGCTCGCGGAACTGAAGGACCGCGTGATGACGCTCGGCGAGAACCCGAATCAGGTCGCCGACCTGTTTCGCACGGGCTCGCTCGATATCGGCGGCATCTATTCGCCCGCGTTCTTTCCCGACCAGATCAGGAAACCCGAATACAAGATGGGCGTGACGTACGGCATGAAGGAAGGCTTCGCCACGCAGTTGATGTTCACGGTGATTCCGAAATCGCACCCTGGCGACCTCGACCTGATTCACGCGTTCATCAACCATTCGCTCGATGCCGGCGTGCAGGGCCGGATGGCCGCTGACGTGCTGAACGGCCCGGTGAATTCGAAGGCCGTCATTCCCGCCGAGAGCCTCAGGTTCGTGCCGAGTCCGAAGCAGATTGCGGAGAAGTCCGTCCTGCACGACGACAAATCTCTTGCTGTCGTACAAGCTGCGTGGATCAAGCGCTACACCGAGATATTCTCGGCATGACCACGATGGCTGAGCGCTCCACGCGGCGCGCCGGGCCCGGCGCGCCCGACCAGCCGGTTGCCCCCGGCTCCGAAGCCGCGCTCGCCCGTGCGCGGCCGTGGCTGCTGCTCGCCCCGATCCTCGCGTTTCTCGCGGTGCTCGCGGCGGCGGCCCTCGTGGTCCTGCGCATGAGCTTTGGAGCGCAGGGCGACGAGTGGCACGGGTTCACGCTGCAGAACTACGCGAACCTCGCCGATTCGTATTTTCTGAAGGCACTGTGGCTCACGCTGCGCCTCGCGTTTCAAAGCATGGTGTGCGCGGTGCTGCTGGCGATCCCGGTCGCGCTTGCAATGGCGCGTACCGAGTCGCGGCTGGCGAGGCGCTTGCTTCTGGCGGGCGTCCTGTTGCCGCTGCTCGTCAATTTGTTGCTGCAAGGCTATGGCTGGCTCGTGATCCTCGGCCCGGCTGGCTTGCTCAATCACGCATTGCTCGCAAGCGGCGTGATTCAGCGTCCGATGCAATGGCTTTATCGTGAGCATGGCGTGCTGCTTGGCCTGATCCAGACCGCGTTTCCGCTTGCCGTGCTGCCATTGTCGAGCGCTATGCGTGCCGTGTCGCTCTCCTACGAGGAAGCTGCTGCCACGCTCGGCGCAACGCGCTGGCAGATCCTGCGTCACATCATGTTGCCGCTCGCGATGCCCGGGCTTGTTTCAGGCGCACTGCTCGTGTTCGCTTACAACGCAAGCGCGTTTGCGGTGCCGCTGCTGCTCGGCGGCCGGCGCGTGCCAATGCTTGCCGTGCTGGTGCACGACGAGGTCTCGCCGCTGCTGAACTGGCCGGCGGCCTCCGCGTCCGGCGTCGTGCTGATGGTCGCCACGCTCGCCGTCATGGCGATCTCGCAGAGCCTCGTGCGGCGAACCCAGCGTCTCAAGGAGCCGTCTGCATGAGCACTCCAATCAATCGATTCCAATCGCGCGCGCGTCTTCTGCCCGCGACCATGCCGGGCCGCCTCGGCAGGCCCGCGGCACTGCTCGCGGCCATCGTGCTGTTCCTTGCCGCCCTGCCGATCCTGACGATGATCCTGATGTCGTTCAGTGCTTCGGACACGCTGGAATTCCCGCCGCCCGGCTACAGCCTGCAGTGGTATCGCGCGGCATGGCACAGCTTCGTCTCGCCCGACGCAAGCGATGTGCTTTCCATGGGCACCGCGCTGACGACGAGCCTGATTGTCGCGGTGTCGACGATGATCATCGCGACGCTGGTCTCGGTACCCGCCGCGTATGCGTTGAGCCGCTATCGCTTTCGGGGCAAGTCGGCCGTCGAGCAGCTCGTTGCGCTGCCGCTCGTCTATCCGCTCGTAATGCTCGGACTGTCGCTGCTTTTAGTCTTCAATGTGCTGCCCGTGGAACTGGGCGTGTTCCGGCTCATCATTGCACACGTGATCCTAGTGCTGCCATTCACGGTGAAAAACTGCGCGGCGTCGGCGGCATCGATTGGCCCGGAGTTCGAGGAAGCCGCCTGCGTGATGGGTGCGAGCCCGCGCCGCGCCATGTTCGATGTGGTGTTGCCGCTGATGCGCCCCGGCATCCTGGCCGGCATGCTGTTCGCGTTCATCATCTCGTTCAACGAGTTCACGGTGACGTTCTTCCTGTACGGCATCAACACGATGACGCTGCCGGTGTGGCTCTACAGCCGCACGGTGTCGTCGCTCGACCCGACCGTGTTTTCGTTCGCGGTGTTTATTGTTGCAATCGACTTTGCGCTGATATGGCTGCTTGAAAAGTTGATCGGCGACGAAGGGGTTGCACTTTAGGCACTCTAGGAACGCAAGTATCCAAGGAAACATCATGACTCATTTGACACTCCAGGCCGTGACCAAGCGCTTCAACGCTGCGTACGCTGTCGACCACGTCGACCTGAGCGTCCCGGACGGCAAGCTGGTCTGCTTTCTCGGCCCGTCCGGCTGCGGCAAGACGACCTTGCTGCGCATGATCGCGGGCCTTGAGACGCCGAGCTCCGGCAGCGTAACTTTCGCGGGCCGCGACATCACCCACTTGCCGGCGAACCAGCGCGACTTCGGCATGGTGTTCCAGTCGCTGGCGTTGTTTCCGCACATGAGCGTCGCCGAAAATATCGCGTACCCGCTGCGGCTGCGCAAAATGGCCAAGGCGGCACAAGGGCACCGTGTAGCCGAACTGCTCGAACTGATCCAGCTGCCGCACATGGCGAACCGGCCGGTCACGCAACTGTCCGGGGGACAGCGCCAACGCGTGGCGATCGCGCGGGCAATAGCATCGTCGCCGAAACTATTGCTGCTCGACGAGCCGCTCTCCGCGCTCGACGCCAAGCTGCGCGAATCGATGCAGGTCGAAATCCGCCTGCTGCAGCAGCGCCTTGGCATCACGACAATCATGGTCACGCACGACCAGCGCGAAGCAATGACGATGGCCGACGAGATCGTCGTGATGGAAAAAGGCCGCATTGCGCAGGTCGGCAAGCCGCTCGACATCTACCGGAACCCGGTCAGCGAGTTCGTCGCCGACTTCATCGGGCTCGGCAACATCCTTGCGGTCACGCATGACGGACGCGGCGGTGTGAAGCTGCCGGGCGGACAGCAGATCGTCGTGGCTGATGGCGCATGGGTGCCGGAATCCACGGCGGACATCCGCTTGCTGATCCGCCCCGAAGACGTCTGCGTGAAGCACGTATCGACCACGAGCGGTCCTAACTATCTTGCCGGGACGGTCACGTTTATCCGTGACGTCGGCGCCACGCTGGAAGCGACGATCGACTGCGCCGGCTTCACGCTGACAGCCGCCACCACGCAGCGCGAAACGCCCGGCCTCACGCTTGGCATGCCGGTGCTGGCCGAATTGCCCGCGCACGCCTGCAAGCTGATCGCGGCGCGCCCGCTTCATTGAATCCGCCTCATTGAATCCACCTCATTGAATCCGCTTCATTGAGTGCTCGACGTGATGGTCGAACTCGCACGCGTTTTTCGGCGTTCATGGGCGAGTGGGGATACAGCGAAACCATCTGGACGATAGCAATCGCCGCGGTCATGCACGTATTGCTTCGCCATACTCGATGGGGCTTGCATACCATCGCGGCGGGCGCGAATCAGCTAGGTGCGAGTGAAGCCGGCATTCAGGTGAAGCGCCTGAAACTGGGCAACTTTGTAATTGCTGCGCTGCTAGCCGGTTTCACCGGCATCCTGGAAGGCTCCCGGATAACGCCCATCGATCCACAGGCCGGTGGCAACCAGATCATGTTCCTCGCGGTCGCCGCTGCCGTGATCGGCGGCACGCCGCTTGCCGGTGGCTCGGGCACAATCCTCGGCGGGCTGATTGGCGCTGCGGTGTTAGGGATCCTCCACGACGGGTTCACACTTATCGGCATAAACGTAAGTCTGCGAGGAAGCGGAAGCAGAGCGCGAACGCTACGATGGGAAACGACTGCGACTCCGTTTTTGAGATGAGGCGCGCGTAAAGTACGGTAGGTTACTGTCGTCGCAATAAAATAATAATCAGAATGACGAGAGAACTTATTGTGGTGCAAGGCACGACTTATGCCTTGTACGCCAAGCACGACATTCACGGTAATGCACCTGATTCGGGGCCTGCCTCGTTCGACGGTGCGTCTTTATACGATTGGGAGAATGATTTTGAACTCGTCGAGACGTCGAAACTTGGCTGAGATCGAAATTTTTGGACTTCCGCTGCATCGGTCGTGTGAGCATCCTTGAATACTTGCGCGACAAGGTCATGCAAGGCGAGGTTCGGGTGGTCCGGGAGGAACCAACAAACGCAAACAATGGTTTCGTCCAACCGCCCCGGCTTGCCGCGGCGCGCTCATGGGAGACGAAACCCTTTATATCCGAAAACACCTGCTACAGCTCGTTGCCTGCTGCGCCCTTTGACTTCGACGTTGCACGACCAGCTTGAGGGCTGGACAAACGATTTCGCGCATCAAATAGCGACGGCGTTGCCGCCCCTGCGAGGTAGTACCCTGATGCGCACGCGGTTGAACGTCGCCGCTGCAATTGTCGGCGTCTTCAATCAAGGGACGCGTTTGACCGACGCCGTAGGTTTGGGCGAAGGGACGATAATCAGCGACGCGTCCACGCCGTTGGGTGGAGCAGCACCATTCGAGTATTTTTCTAGCGCACCTTCCGACGGCCTGATGTCGATGGCAATGCGCTCGGGCCGCGATGCACAGTGCTTCGCAGACTATGAGCAGGACATGGAAATGTGAAACATCGCCAAAGCGATGTATGGCGGCGACCTCCGAACCTACGCGCTGTGCAGTTCACGCGCGTCCGAAAACTACCGCACTTGCTTGGGATATTAATGGCTGCCAACGACAAAGTATTCATCACGTTTTACGACGACGAGAGCGACACTTTCAAATACTCATGGCTACGGCGGTCGACCGTGGAGCCGTTTCTCGACCGCGCGCCGATAGACGCACTGCCGTCCCCCGCGCCGGGAGCGCCGATCACCAACGAGGACGCGCGCTTGCTCGGCGGCATGGCGTTCATGAGCCTGGTAGGAGGCCGTCACAGCCTTCGCGGCCGCTTGGAGATTGCAACGGCCACGCCGATGGATTGGACGCAGCCGGTCCCGCCAACTATATCCGCGCCACCGGCCAGGCCAGCAACCGACCCCGCGGACGGACTGAAGGCACTCGGTAATTTTCGGCAGTGGCACGTCGACATCATGGCGGTGCAAGGGCGCGACCTGACGCTTGGCTTGTCACTGGATGGCGTTCGAACAACCATCACTTTCGGCACCGCAACTCGATGTTCCATTGAAAATTTCGGCGTCGCTAACATCGTGGACAACATTGCGATCCTCGAAGATGGCACACACGCCTATGACGATGCGCTTGTAAAACTCAGTAGCTGCACGCGCCTGCACCGTGCAATGCAACCCAACTGGATCGTCAGCGTATCGTCGGCGGTCGGTGTCAATGCGCTGGTGGAATGCGTCGATATCAACGTTCAGCCGTAGACGAGGCACTTCGTACATCTGGCCGTTATCATTGATCAAGGAACACGGTCAAATTGCATCACTACGCTTAAAGCGCCGCTTTCAACGCAACAAGGAACCGCAGGTAGGCGGTCGCACCCGGATCCGCGTGCCCCACGCTGCGCTCCTGCACCCACGCCGCGCGCCCCTTTTGCGATTGCAATCGGGCGGTCGTATCGACTTGCTCCTGAGCCGTCGCAATCATCGCTGCTAACAATTCAACGGCCGTGCCGCTCGACGATTCAAGCACGTCGAGGCTAGGAATCAGTGCATCGAGAACCGTCTTGTCCCCGACCTTGCTCTTGCCGCGTTCAGCAATTCGCCCAGCCACCGCACGCCCGATCTCAACCGCTTCCGCTTTTCCCACCGACGTCTTTCCGGCCATTACCTTCGATGCCGCCAACAAACCGCCACCGATCAACGCCGCGAACGTGGACGGGTTCGCGGTCGAAAACGCCTTCCCGGCACTGAGCAGAACATCAGCCACGGTCGCGTCTTCCGGCAAACCATCCAGCGCTTTGACGACCGCAGCGGAGCCGGCCGACACGGTGATCCCCAGATCCCCGTCACCCAACGCGGCGTCGAGATCGCGTAGTTCGTCGGCATGCGCCGGCAGTGCGCTCAAGCTGCGTTTCAGCACGTCCCGGAGCTCCTTGCAAGTAACGCTCATCGCATGTTCTCCTGATTAATCCAGCGACCGGTCATTCGCGGAAGAACGGCGAACGGGCAGGCGCTGCCAGCAGCGTTTCCAGTTCGTCGTCGACGTGCATCACCGTGATCGATGCCCCCGCCATTTCCAGGCTCGTCACATACTCGCCCACATACGTTCTCGCGATCGTCAGCCGCTGATCCGCGAGCATGCCGGCCGCTCGCCGAAACAACACATAAAGCTCTTCCAGCGGCGTCGCGCCCAGCCCGTTCACCAGGATGGCAACCCGCGAGCCCGTCGGCAACGCGAGATCACGAAGGATTGCCCCCGTGAGTCGGTCAGCAATTTCATCGGCGGTTTCCAGCTTGCCGCGATGCGACCCAGGCTCACCATGAATGCCGATACCAATTTCCATCTCGCCATCGGGCAGCGTGAACGTCGGCTTGCCGGCGGCGGGCAGAATAGTGGGCGACAACCCGACGCCCATCGTGCGGCTCCGGCTATTCGCCTTGCCCGCGATACGTGCGACTTCATCCAGCGAATCGCCCCGCTCCGCCGCTGCGCCCGCGCACTTGAACGCGAACACCATGCCCGCCACGCCGCGCCTGTCTGCGCTTCGTTCAGCCGGCGCAGATGCCACGTCGTCGGTCAGGACGACAGTCCTGATGTCGATGCCTTCGAGCTCTGCCATGTCGGCCGCAAGGTCGAAGTTGAAGACATCGCCGCCATAGTTGCCATACACGTAGAGCACGCCCGCGCCGCCGTTGACCGCCTTGGTCGCCTCGAAGATCTGTTCGGATGACGGCGATGAAAACACATTGCCAACCGCCACGCCGCCGCACAAACCTTCGCCCACGTACCCCAGGAAGCCCGGCATATGCCCGGAGCCGCCCCCGGTCACAATGCCGACACGGCCTTGCTTGGGCGCGTCGGCACGCACCAGCGCGCGGCGGTCCGCGGTTGCCGCCTTGATCCATCCGGGATGCGCAAGCAGCAATGCGTCGATCACCTCGTCGACAAAATTCTCAGGCTGATTGATGATCTTTTTCACGGGTCTTGTCTCCTTGAAGCGCGGTCTGTGCCGGGTTGATTCCACGCTGTTTTCATGTGGCCGCAGCGTTTCAGCCGTCATTTTTTACGGCTTCAATTCAGAGCTTGCGCCGCTGGCTGACAGCGTCGAGCAGCACCGCTGCGAAGATCACGCCGCCCTGAATGAATTGCGTCCAGAACGGGTTCACGCCGAGCAGCGACAAGCCGACATTGATCACGCCGATCAGCACCACGCCAATGAAGGTCCCGACAATCGAACCACGACCGCCGGCAAGCGATGTGCCACCAATCACAACCCCGGCAATCACCTGCAGTTCCAGGCCGTTTGCAGCCGATGGCAACGCCGAGTTGAGCCGCCCCGCCAGTACGATGCCCGCTACCGCCGCCGTCGCTCCAGCGAGCGTGTAGGTCAAGAAGATCACGCGGTTCACGGGGATACCCGCAAGCCGGGCCGCCTCCTTGTTACCACCGACCGCGAACACCTGATGCCCGAAGGTCGTCTTGCGCAGCAGCACATGACCGATCACGAACACCACCAGCATCACGATCATGGGTGCAGGCAAGCCGGCCAGCGTCTTGGCGCCGAATGCAGTGAACGCGTTAGGGAAATCGAATTTGGTCCGGCCATCGGAGATCGCGAGTGTGAGTCCGCGCGCCATGGCCATCATCGCCAGCGTCACGATGAACGGCACCAGCCTGAGCCATGCGACCGACAAACCGTTCAGCGCGCCAACCAGGGCGCCCACCGCCAATGCCACGCCCAACCCCGCGATACCGAGTGCGACGTTGTCAGGGCTCGATCCGGCCATCACCGTTGCCGCGACCATGCCGCTCAACGCGACCAGTGAGCCCACGGACAAGTCGATGCCCGACGTAATGATCACGAAGGTGCCGCCGACCGCCGCAATGCCGACCACGGACACTTGCACCATGATGTTGGTGAGCGTGCTGGTAGTCAGGAATTCCGGCGATGCAATCGATAAGCCGATACAGATCAGGACCAACGCTGCCAGCAGCGGTCCGAGACCCGTCCGCAATTGCCGGATGATGCGGCGGGAGCGTGCTTCCGAATCCGCCTGATTCGCTGCCGTGGAAGTCATGCCCCTACTCCTGTTGTAGCCCACTGAATAACCGTTTCTGAATCTGCCTTGTCGCGAGATATTTCGGTGACGATTTTGCCCCGGTACATCACGAGGACCCGATCCGACATGCCCAGCAGTTCCGGCAATTCCGAACTGACCATGATGACGGCGGCACCCGCACGAGCCATCGAAACCATGTGCGCGTAGATCTCCGTCTTCGCGCCTACATCGATACCGCGTGTAGGTTCGTCCAGCATGATCACCGCCGGCTGCGTCGCCGTCGCGCGGCCGAGAATGACCTTCTGCTGATTGCCGCCGGACAAATTGCCGGTGATCTGCATGACCGATGACGCGCGTACACCAAAACGCGTGCTTGCTTCCTGCGCGAGCTTGCGCTTTTTCGTGTTGCTGACAAAGCCGCCGGTGGCCAGCGCGAGCAAGCTGGACAGCGCGACGTTTTCTTCGATGCTGGCATCGAGTACAAGCCCTTCAAGCTTGCGATCCTCGGAGGTGTACACGAGCCCGTTGCGTACCCCTTCCGCAGGCGAACCGATGGCAACCTTCTTGCCGCGTATCAGCACTTCGCCGCCGCTTAGCGGCAGTGCACCGAAAATCGCCTTGAGCAACTCGGTGCGCCCCGCACCTGCAATGCCGGCTATCCCCACGATCTCGCCGGCGCGTACGCTAAAGCTGGCGTCACGCAGCACGGGCGCGCTAGCGAGATTACGGACCTCCAGCATCACGGGACCATAGTCGCGCGGCTCCCACGGATAGAACGAATCCAGGTTGCGGGCGACCATGGCCTGCACCAGATCCTGTTCGGTCCACTGCGCCATGGGACGTGCACCCACGGTCGCGCCGTCGCGCATGACAACGGCCGAATCCGCGAGCTCGAACACCTCTTCAAGATGATGCGAGATAAAGATGATGCCCATGCCGGCTTCACGCAAACGCCGGACCACGGCATAGAGATTGGCGATGTCCTCGCGCTGCAGCGCAGCGGTGGGTTCGTCCATCACGAGAATGCGTGCATCGCGCGCCAACGCCTTTGCAACCTCGACAAGCTGGCGTTTATTCAAAGGCAGGTCTCCCAGGCGCATGGACGGCGAAACACCTTCGAGGCCCACTTGGGCGAGCGCTGTGCGGGCCATCTCGTTGGCCCGTTTGCGCAACACCAGGCCACTGCGCGACGGCATGCGGCCGAGAAACAGGTTCTCCGCAACCGTCATGTCGTTGACCAGCGAAAGCTCTTGATAGATCACGGCCACGCCGGCATCAATCGCCGCATGCGTACCGCGCGCGAGAGGCCGCCCGTTGATCTCGATCGTGCCTTCATCCGGCTCATAGGCACCCGAAAGCGTCTTGATCAACGACGACTTTCCTGCACCGTTCTCACCGACGATGGCCATCACATGGCCGGCCTGCAATTCGAGGCTGACACCTCGCAACGCCTTGACGCCGGGGAAGCTCTTGACGATACCTTCCATGCGCAACAGCGGCGCCACGGCGGCCGTGCTGCCCGCGCTAGTGGTTCCCACCGCCGAACCCCTCTCACTGTTCATGTTCGGGTCTCACTGAATATCACTGAATATCAGATGCACAGACACATGCATGCGCGCTCCCCGTGCAGCGGGAGCGCGCATGAACAGCTTACTGACTGACCTGCTCGGACCAGAGACCGTATTTCTTGGTCGCATCGGAGTCGATATTGCTCTTGTCGATCAGCAACGTCGGCCATGCATAGTTCGCCGGGACCGGTTTCTTTGCACTGTAATCCGCGATGAAACTCAGCGCCTTCGCCGCCATTTCGATCGGGTTCTGCGAAATGGTCGCGTCCTGCTTGCCCGCGCGAATGGCGGAAAGCGCTTGCGCCGTACCATCCGCGCCAATGACCATGATGTGGTCCTTGTCACCGAGCGGCTTGTAACGCCCCGAGTTATCGATCGCCTTCTCTGCACCCACGGTGTTGTCGTCGTTCGCGCCGAAGACTGCATCGATCTGCGGATACTTTTGCAGGATGTTCGTCATTGCGTTAAGAGACTTCTCCTGGTCGAACGCGCCTTCCTGGCGGGCGACCACCTTGATGTCCGGATACTTGGCGATCGCATCGCTAAAGCCCTTTTCACGATCGGTAGCCGCCGTCGTGCCGACCAGTCCGATCAGGTCGACCACGTTGCCTTTCGCGGAGCCATAGCGCTTCTTCAACTGGTCAGCTATCCAATTCGCCCCGGTTGCGCCGAGCGCCACGTTGTCCGACGCCACGAAGGACGTCACCTTGCCTCCGTCCGAACCGCGGTCCAGCGTGAACACGGGAATACCCATGGCGTTGGCTTTCTCGACAGCGGGAATAATCGCTTTAGAGTCGATCGGGTTGAGCACAAGTGCGGTGACGCCCTGGCTTAGCAAGTTGATCGCGTCATTGACCTGCTGCTGTGCGTCGCCATTGGCATTGGTCTGAACGAGATCGAAGCCTTGCGCCTTGGCGCCCTTCTCCACCCCGGATTTCAAACCGACGAAAAACGCGTTGTTCAGCGTGGAAACCGAAAAGCCGACCTTGACCTTGCCGCCGCCCGCATCCGACGCCGCTGCTGCTGGTGCCGCGCTTGCCGCAGCGCTCGCTCCCGCGTCGGTCGATGCCGTTGTCGACGTCTCGCTCTTCGAGCACCCGCTTAGCGCGGCAGCCGCGCAAAGCACCAGCACTCCCGTCGATGTGCCGACCTTCGACCATCTGTCGAACCTTTCTGAATTCCAGGGCATAACCGTCTCCGTTGTGTAAGTTTTAAAAGCAGGTTGAGATTCCCTTGCATCTTCTTTCACTTCGATCGACAAGCCTCTGGCTGAAGCAGTGAAGCGTCGAAGCCAGAACTCAACGATATTCAGTCCAGCGAAATACAGCCTATCGTGGTCGAATGCTATCCTCGCAACCCACGGCACGCTATCCCCAAAATCGAAAGGTCCCGTTGCAAAAATGGAGCACGTCCGTTCATCAAGTCTTGCTACGCAAACCATATCCCTTGAATTTTTCGATGACTTCGTTGATTGCTTCATCGGACAGCACCGGCGGTGTTCCGAGTTGGCAAGCAAGTAAATACTGTTGAGCGAGGACTTCCACTTCATTGGCTAGCCACAACGCACGAGCGAGATCAGGTCCAACAGCAATCACGCCGTGGTGCGCAAGCAGGCACGCTGTACGGTCTTTCAAAGCGGTAAGAGTGTGTTCTGACAACGTCTGGCTACCGAAGGTCGCATACGGCGCACATCGTATGGAATTTCCCCCTGCGACCGCAACCATATAGTGATGCGCAGGAATATCCCTGCCATGAATAGCCAGAGCAGTGGCCGCATTCGAATGCGTATGCACCACCGCGTTGATCTCGGGCCGCGAACGCAGGATGTCGCGATGAAACCGCCATTCCGTCGAAGGCCGGCGTTGCTCGAACACCGCCGCGTCATCAGCCACATCAAGCGGCAACCAGACGATGTCCTGCGTTTGCAACTCCGCATAGGGGACGCCGCTTGGCGTGATCAGCAAACCTTCCTTCCACCGCGCACTGATGTTGCCGGAGGTTCCCTGGTTTATCCCAAGACGCTCCATCTCGAGGGCGGTGTCAATCACCTCTCGGCGCAGCGCAGTCTCGGTGTCCGGCATGCTGTTCACAACGTACCCCCGCCGGATGAAAACAGCGCGGTGAAGTTTTTATCAAAGGGCTGTTCTACTATCCCGCGCTCAGTGATGAAACCGGTCACCAGATCATGAGGGGTGACATCGAAGGCCGGGTTACGCACTTTGATATCGACGGGCGCAGTGGGCTGGCCCGCCAGATGCGTCACCTCATGGTCTTGCCGCTCTTCAATCACGATGTCCGATCCGTTCGCCGTCAACAGGTCAAGCGTTGACGACGGACACGCAACGTAGAACGGTATGCCGAAATAACGCGCGGTGATGGCGACGCTCAACGTGCCGATCTTATTGGCGAAGTCGCCATTAGCCGCCACCCGATCCGTGCCCACAATCACCAGGTCCACCAAGCCCTGCGACATGATGGAAGCCGCCATGCTGTCGGTGATCAAGGTCACGTCAACGCCGGCTTTCTGCAGCTCAAAAGCCGTCAAGCGCGAACCTTGCAGCAAGGGGCGCGTTTCATCAGCGAAAACACGGAAGGAGATGCCCTGTTGATGAGCCATGTAGATCGGCGCGGTCGCCGTACCCATGCCGGTTGTCGCCAACGCACCCGCATTGCAATGGGTCAACACACCGCAACCAGGCGTGATGAGGGACACGCCATGCGCACCGATGCCGGCGCAGAGCGCCTGATCCTCTGCGTGAATCTTCATGGCCTCGGCAACCAGCACCTTGTACACAGCGGCAGGATCTTGCGTCGCCGAGCGTTGCGCAGCAGCCAACATGCGCTTGAGGCTCCAACTGAGGTTCACGGCCGTCGGCCTTGCCGAATCCAGGAAGCTGGCTTGCTGCATTAATTGCGACTGAAAATCCTCAGTGGAGAGGCGCCGCAACGGTTGCATCGCGACACACAAACCGTAAGCTGCCGCCACCCCGATGGCCGGTGCACCGCGCACCCGCAACTCGTGAATCCAGCGCCATACATCCTTTACCCCGCTGACTCGTTCAACCACAATCGCCTGCGGTAATTGCGTCTGGTCCAGGAGGAACAGACTCTCCTCCTGCCAGGCAAGGGTCGCGGGAAGGGCTTCTAAAGGCGCCGGCGAAACCATGAGTTCTCCAGATTGAATGACATTTTCCTGATCTGATGACTCGCTGCTGCGTTCGCCGGTTTGACCCGCACGAATCGGGTTTAGCAGGCTCATATCCGCTCCTCGCTTTGCGCCCGGACGATCCTGGCGTGAGCCAGTACCTCGTCAATACCATCGAACTGTTGGCGTTGCACGAGCAAGGTTTCAGCAAACCGCAGACAACGCACTTCTATTTTTGCGCGTGCTGCTTCGTCGGGAATGCTCGTGATTTCCGCGACCTTTGCCATTCCCACAATTCGACGAATCATCTTGCAACCCGCGAATCCAAGTGTGTCCGCAAAAAGCCTTCGCATGAAATGGTTTCGAAATGCTTCCGAGCAGGATTCGTCAGAGTCTTGGCCAATGAAATGCTGCTTGCTGCGGCTCTCATGATCCCGCCAGAGCGTCAGGAACTTGTCGGCGAAACCGTTCCAGATCTGTGCGGCTTGTTCAAGCAACCATTGCTGATAGTGCTCTGGATTCGCTCCTCCCACACGACCGTGCCAGTCCCGAGAGAAGTACGCTAACCAGAGATTGGCCAGGAGCGCGCCAATGTCGAAACCCATGGGTCCGTAGAAAGCGAACTCCGGGTCTATGACGAAGGTCTCTTCCTGATTGATCATGATCGATCCCGTATGCAGGTCGCCATGCAGCAAACTCTCCGCATGATTCATGAATGCCCATTTCATTTCCGCGACGGCAATGCGCAACGCCACCGACGTTCTGAGCCGTTCTACCGCCGAGCGAGGCAAGACAGGGCTATAAATGTTTGAAGGATGATCCTCGAACGGATAGGTGAAAACGAGGTCCTCCGTGATCTTGCAGAGCTCGCTATTGACCGATGCGCTAACGGCCTGCTTCTTCACGTGCGGCGCGAGGAACAGATCCGAACAGAAGAACAGCGTATGCGCCAGATAGGTGGAAAGATGATCGCCCAGCTTTGGATAAACGGTTCCTTCCATCAAACCTTGTCGCAGGATTTTGTGCGAGGACAAGCGCTGCATGACCATCAGGAACAGTTCGCTGTCGGCGTGATAAACCTCAGGGACGTGTTGCGGACATAACGCGCCGAAGCGGCGCAGCGCTGCCACCTCGTGCTCCATTCGCTGACGCGTCAGCGGCCAGCTCGTTCCAACGAGACGCAGGAAAGGCGGCGCCTGTTTGACGACAACACTTTTCTCCGGCGCACGAGCATTACTGACGAAATAAACGAAATTCAGATTGCCATCGCCGACTTCGACTACGTCCAGTTCATCGGTATTGCCGAGCAACGCACGCACCGCCGGTACGCCGCTAAGGTAAGCCGTCAAGTCAGCAGAATTCAACGCTTCAAATTCCATCGATTACTCCTTCGCAGGCTTCTTCAGACTTAACTTGGTGCGGCGTGCTTAGTGGCGCTTCAGTGGCGCTTTCGCACCAGATCGAACTTGAAGATGCTGGTGTTGTAGTAGTCGTTGCTGTAGCAAATGGGTTTGCCGGTATCGTCGAAATCCACTTCATCCAGCAGCAGGAACAGACCGACTCCCTCGCGCAACTCCGGCAAGTCCCTCGAAGTCAGGAGCGTTGGTTGAATCGAACTATGCGTATGTGACAGGCGAATCCCGGTGCGCTCGAACATCGCGAACAAGGACTCGCCCATATCTCCATTTGCCCTGTCGTATAAGGCTTTCGGCACGATGTCGATGCAATACGCTGCAACGGCGTCATCAGCCCACCGCACCCGCTCAATCCGCACACACGGGTTGCCTACTTGCAGCGCCAGTTTTTCTGCGAGGCTTTCCGACGCGGCAATGGATTCGATCTGCAAACGGCTGGTCGACGGAACTGCGCCGACGCTCTTGATCATGTCGGTTACGGACATCAGATCATCAAGACCGCCTTCCAGCTTCAAGGAAATTTGTCTGATGAACGTGCCTCGTCCCTGTATGCGCGACAAAAGCCCGTGCGAAATCATCTGCGCCACGGCCTCTCGCAGACTGGAACGTCCCACGCCAAGTCGCTCGCAGAGCTCTATTTCAGTAGGGATCTGATCGCCAGGCTTCAGCGCCTTTTCGCGAATCATGGCGCGCAAAGACTCCTGGATTTTCTCGCTCATCGATCGCTCTACACTGAGGCGCATGGCTTGTTCTTGTGCGTTGACTTGATGCAAGATACATCAGACGTCTGATGTTTTCTTCAGGACTTACCCTGAGATTTATGTCATATCATCTTGCCTCTTAGCCCACGAATTCACGCCAATGCCCTCTTCAATCCGCAACTCGCTTGTCTGGATCTTCGAAGCACTCGAGAGCGATTCAACCTACATCGCCAAGCGGATGTTCGGCAGCGACGCCGCCTATATAGATGGCCTGTTGTGCCTGGTTGCCGCCGATCGCGACCCGCCATGGAACGGCTTGCTTGTGTGCACATCGCAAGACCGCCAGGCCGCGCTCATTGATGAAATGCCCGCACTCCAGCCGCATCCGGTGCTGGGTAAATGGCTTTATGTACCGCAAGACGATCCGGCGTTTGAAACCATCGCGAAGAGGATGACGGCGCTTGTGCTCGCACGCGACCCACGCGTAGGTGTCGAGCCCAAGCCCCGCAAGCGCGGCGGCAAATCTATATCGCCAAAGAGATAGAGCAAGTGACCAGCAATTCAAGCGCGTGTGTTTTCCTTCGCGCTGACTGATTGCAGCCAATCGACAAAGGCTCTCATATGGACCGGCTTATCAGCGTCAAGCGGCACCAACGCGTAGTAGGTTGAGCCCGGCGAGAGCAAATCGGGAAATGGCTGCTGAAGCCGGCCGGTTGCGCAATCGGTCTCGAGTGTAGGAAAGGGACCGATGCCGAAGCCGAGTCCATCGACTACCGCTTGCAAGGTCACAAAAAAATGATCGAATCGTAAGGATCGACTTGCCCGAAGCGTAGGTTGATTCGCGGCTTCAACCCACGCCTCCCAGTCGCCCGGACGGGTTTCGGTCGACAGCCAGGTCTCGGTGGCGAGCTGCTCAACGCTCCTGATGCCCGAACGAGCAAGCAGAGACGGGCTAGCAATCACGGTATTTGATTCTCGAAACAGCGGCCACGCCTGAAATTGACCGCCGTTCGGTACATCCCGCCGTATCGCAACGTCGAAGCTTCCTCTGAGCGCGGGTTCCGTGGAGAGCACGGTTGAGACGCGCACGTCCACCTCCGGGGATGTCTCAGCAAATAAAGGCAGCCGGGGGATCAGCCAGCGCATCGCGACCGTGGCCGATGCGCTGACCCGGATGACCTTTACATGCCGATTCTTCCCGTAGCGTTCCGCGGCGTCCGCAATGTGATCGAACGCGGCACTGATTTCACGCGCGAGCGCCCGGGCATGCGAAGACGCCACCATGCTCTGCCCCTCGCGCACAAACAACGGCTGACCCAGCCAGTCTTCGAGACTCGCGATTTGCCGGCTGACCGCGCCATGGGTCAGATTCAGCTCTCGGGCGGCAGCCGAATAACTGCCTGCACGGGCTGCGACTTCGAATATGCGCAACGCGTTAAGCGGGGGAAGCTTTTGTCTCATGTGTGAGCTTTATGCACAGATACGGCTAGTTATTAGCGATTGTGTGAGAAAGCGTCCCATCATACGCTGACACCAGCTCAACGAGAGAGGTGATCCATGACTGAACTTATCAACGTTAATTCCCGATCCTATCGACTGCCCTCGGCTCCGACGATTGTTGTCTGCGTCGACGGATGCGAGCAGGAGTACATCAATCAGGCCATCCAGGCGGGCAAGGCTCCGTTCCTCGCCGAGCTGCCCGGGTTCGGCTCGGTGCTAACAGGAGACTGCGTGGTTCCGTCGTTCACGAACCCGAACAATCTGTCGATTGTCACCGGTGCACCACCGTCCGTTCACGGCATCTGCGGAAACTTCTTTTTCGATCAGGAAGCGAAAGAGGAGGTCCTGATGAACGACGCGAAGTACCTTCGCGCGCCGACTATCCTGGCCGAGATGGCTCGAGCGGGCCAGCGCGTCGCGGTGGTGACGGCAAAGGATAAGTTGCGCAGCCTGCTCGGTCATCAGCTCAAAGGTATCTGCTTTTCCGCTGAAAAAGCCGACGAGGTGAACCGGGCGGATCACGGTATTGAGGGCATCGTGGCAAGGGTCGGTCTGCCGGTGCCTCCCGTGTACAGCGCGGAGCTTTCAGAGTTTGTTTTTGCCGCGGGACTCTCTTTGCTGACGAATGAGCGGCCCGACTTGATGTATCTGTCGACAACCGATTACATACAGCACAAGCACGCGCCGGGCACACCGGAAGCCAATGCGTTCTACGCAATGATGGATAGTTACTTCAAACGCTATCACGAGAAAGGCGCAGTGGTGGCAATCACGGCCGACCACGGGATGAATGCCAAGACCGATGCGATAGGCCGCCCGAACATCGTATTTTTGCAAGACCTTCTGGACGCCCAATATGGTGCGCAATTCGCGCGCGTCATCCTGCCTATTACGGACCCCTATGTGAAACATCACGGCGCGCTTGGGTCTTATGCGACTATTTATTTGCAAGACGCAGAACGCCAGCGCGGTGTCACGGATTTTCTCGCCGGCATTGCGGGTGTCGAGGCGGTATTGACGCGTTCGCAAGCCAGTCAGCGGTTCGAACTGCCCGAAGACCGGATTGGCAATCTCGTGGTGCTCGGAGAACGGCTGACGGTGCTCGGCAGCGCAAGCGACAAACATGACTTGTCCGGATTGACCGTGCCTTTGCGTTCTCACGGTGGGATGTCCGAGCAAAAAGTGCCGCTCATCTTCAACCGCAAGGTGGTTGATCTCGATCGCGCCCGTCGTCTGCGTAATTTCGACATTATCGATATCGCGCTCAACCACCTCGGTTAATCAAGTAACCGGCTAGTGCAGCAAAGACTGCGCGCCGCACGGAGACAACAATGCCCTCAGATACACCCAATACTTTGCAATGCCAACCAATATCGCAAAGCGCCTCCTTTAGCCAGTACAAATGGCGCGCGCTCATAGGCGTGACGTTCTGCTACCTCTTCTATTACACCGGCCGCCAGACTTTGGGCTTTGCGGTCTCCGGCATCCAGCACGATTACGGCTTGTCGAAATACGAGATTGGCTGGATCAGCGCAACGATGTTGTGGTGTTATGCAGGCGGCCAGTTCATCAACGGCAATCTGGGCGACAAGCTTGGCGGCAAGGCAATGATGATCGCCGGCGCGGTCCTCTCGTTAGCGGCGAACTGGGTCTTCAGCTTCGGTCACACATTCCTGTTTTTTCTACTTGCATGGGGTGCGAACGGTTACTTTCAGTCGATGGGTTTCGCGCCGGGCAGCCGCTTGCTATCGAACTGGTGGGACCACCAGCATCGCGGCTTTGTGTACGGCGTATATATCGGGTTTTCCGGATTTTCTTCCGTGCTCGCTTATGTATTCCCCGTCCTCATTCTCGGCACGATGCATCTCGACTGGATCTGGATTTTCAGACTGGCTCCTCTGTCGATGCTGCTCGGTGCTCTCGTCTTGCTGCTGTTTGTATCGGAGCGTCCTGAAGACAAGCATCTCCAGAGCGTGGAACCCTCGGGCAACACCCCGCCGCTGGCCGCGCAGGATGATTTGACGAGTGCACAGCGATACGCACTCGTGCTGCGAAACTGGAGGCTGTATATCACCGGGCTTGCGATCGGTTTTCAGAACGCCGCACGGTACGCGTTAGTCGTCTGGGTGCCCGTCCATTTTCTCGGCATGGACTGGAAGACGTCGGCCGCGCTGATCGACCCGAAGTGGATCACAGTTGCACTGCCGGTAGGGATGGCGCTTGGCTCACTATCGAACAGCTGGATTTCCGACGTGTTGTTTCAGGGAAGACGCTACGTCGCGATCGTCGCGTACATGGTATTGGCATCGACGACCGCGATCGTCATGATGTTCGTGCCGCACGCAAGCATGCTCGCGATTGGCCTGTTGTTCCTGTGCGGATTTTTTGTCTTCGGCCCGGCGTCATCGTTCTGGGCGCTGTGCCCAGACATCTTTGGACGCCGCGTTGCGGGCACTGCGACGGGTGTCCTCAATACCATGTCCTATATATTCGCGGGCATTGGCGAACCGGTCATCGGCCACATGATCGATTCAACGGGTAAGACGTCGATCATCTTTCCGATTGTTGCGGGACTGTGCGCGGCGAGCGCGGTATTGTCGATGCTGATCAAACGCTGATCGAGCCGGGCGGCGCAGGTCGCTTAGAAAAGCAAACATGACGCGGCCGGGGATGGCGGGTATTTTATGCAAGATGCCATTACAATCCAGCACTTCGATCCGCCAACCGTGATTTGCGCCATGAGATACCTCTTTGCATCGACATTCGCGGCGGTCATCTTGGCCGCCAGCATGACCGCGATAGCCCAAACACCCGCAGGCAATGATGCACCCAAACAAGAGTGCGCCATTGGGTATGTGACCGGTGTCGGTGGGTCGGCACAGAGCGTGCGTGACTACCTTGCGGCCCCCGATAGAGACAAATATCGCTTCCTTAAGGACAACCCGATCCAATGCCACGTCTCCGACGAGGGTCGTGCGTCCGGCTGTACCGGCATTACAACCCTTCAGCATGAAAAAGTCAGCGTGTACGACGACATCGACAGCGCGACGATGGCCGTCGTCGCGCGCGTGGAACTCGACCAAGGGACGTACCCGGTGATTATCGTTGTGCCAAAGCCGGATCTGAAATGCGAGGAGTGAATGGAATCTTCATCGGCTGGGGCGACACAACCCAATGGCCGAGGGACTGCTTGACGGGCCGCTGATACGTAAATAATATTGCTTCCAACGTGTCATTTCGTCACCGCATTTTCCCTGCCTGACGCAAAAAATTATCTACTTAAGGTGGGACGCTCAATCATGGCCGCTGCCCTCGATGCCTTCGATCGCAAGCTGCTGGCCGAAGTCCAGCGAGACGCTCATACCCCTCAGAACGAACTGGGCGCGCGGGTGAATCTGTCGACCGCCGCAGTCAACCGCCGTCTGCGACGGATGGCCGACGACGGCGTGATAGACCGGTACACGGCCGTCGTTTCGCCAGAGAAAGTAGGCTGTCCGCTCACTATCGTGACAACGGTAGAAGTCGAGAGCGAACAGATCGACCTGCTGGATGCAATGAAGCGGACATTCGAGCTGTGCCCGCAAATCCAGCAGTGCTATTACGTCGCCGGCGAATGGGACTTCGTGCTTATCATGACGGTGCGGAACATGGAGCAATACAACGAGCTTACCCGACAGCTTTTTTTCGCCAATAACAACGTGAAGCGCTTCAAGACACTGGTGAGCATGAGCCGCGTGAAGGTCGGGCTGAACGTGCCTGTGGATCTCGATGAATGAGTAGCGCGGTCTAATGATCGAGAGACGCGCGAAGGCTCAAATAACCGCTCCGTCGCGGCCCTCAAGCTGGTAGCCAGCGGATCGCACGCTGCCCGAAGGCCAACCCCGCTTTTTATCGGACGACGCTCCGATCCTGCCAGTCACCCTGGCTGAACTGGCGAACCGTAATCGCTCCATTGCGGATGTCACCCTTCTCGTCGAACTGGATTGGGCCAGTCACGCCGTCCAGATTCAGAGTTTGGAGTTTCGACAGATAGACCTTCGGATCGGTTGAATCCGCAGCCTGCATTGCACCAGCCATTGCCATCACTGCGTCATATGCATACGGTGCGTAAAGCTGTACTTGCACGCCGAATCGCTGCTGATAGCGTTTGAAGAAAGCGTCGCCCTGAGGCATCTTTGAGGGCGGTACGCCAGCAAGCGTGCAGTACGTATCGCTATTCATGGATGCGCCCGCGAGCTTGATGAATTGCGGCGTGCACGCCTCGTCGCCCGCAATCAGTTTGGCCTTCAGGCCGAGTCGCTGGGCTTGCTGCGCGAACGCCGCGGCTTGCGTGTCTCCGCCCGTGAATACAATGCCGTCGGGAACGTGACTCTTGATGGTCGTGAGAACAGCCATCCAGTTAGTCGTTTTGTCCGTTCCATATTCACGGTCTACAACGGTACCACCGGCAGCCTTGACGGCCTTTTCTACTTCATCGGCCAGACCCTGTCCGTAAGCAGTCCGATCATCCACAATCGCGACTTTCGTGGCCTTCAAATCCTTGACGAGATAGGTGCCAATGACAGTCCCTTGCCGGACGTCGTTAGCAACCATGCGAAAGACGGTCTTGTAGCCCTGGGCGGTCAGTTTCGGGTTGGTCGCAGACTCGGTGATCATGGGGATGCCCGCATCTGAATAGATTTTGGAGGCAGGAATCGAGGTACCGGAATTGGCGTGCCCGACAATACCCGATACCCCGTCGTCAACGAGTTTCTGAGCAACCGTCATGGCGGTCTTGGGGTCGGCGGCGTCGTCCTGCGAATCAAGCACGAATGTCACCGGCTGTCCGCCGATGCGGATTTTCTTTGCATTCAGGTCTTCGATCGCTAGCCGGACACCGTTTTCATCGTCCTTGCCGATGTGAGACAGCTCACCCGTCAATGGCGAGACCTGTCCGATTTTCACGGTCACGTCGGCCTGCGCCAGAAGCGGTTGCGCCGCCACTAAGACGGTCAGCAGAATAGGAGTCAGTTTCAGGTTTTGCATGGTCGGGCGCTCGCTCAGTTGCGTTTGCGGCTTCACTAAAGAAGCCGCTACGATGTTGGCCCTGGAGAATTCGGGGGGCTGTAAAGATGGTAAAAGAGCGCCGCAATCGCCAAAATCGGGTGCCCGCCCGTTTGCGCAATTTTCAATCGATTAGAGGTGCTCTGAAGCGTTTTTTTATCGGCGCCCTGGATCGGCGCGTGCGAGACCCTGTGGTGCAAGGTCCATCGACGCGATGAACCTCGGATGGAAGCTTGCGGCTACCTTTCGCGGCGACGCGCCGGCCGGAGGAGCGCAAACCTGCCTAAGCTCTGCCAGCGCGAGCAAGGCGCGAGTGACACTTCTTGATTCGGACGCGCGACGGATAAAAACGTTGGAAATGACCTTTCGTTGAGTGGGTCTGGGCGATGGCGTCGTTCGACTTGTCAACGGTCCATGATTCGTTGCAGATGACCACTCTTGGCTGCACGCGGTCCATCGACCTCATCGTGCCGCCGCTGATTGATCGATTAGCCTCCGGCCCGCTTGGCGTTGTGGCCGACCTTCTTGAGCGCTTCGATGACCCGCTCACAATGGTCGCCCTGCACTTCAATCACGCCGTCCTTGATTGTCCCGCCAGAGCCGCAGGCCGTGCGCAACTGTTTGCCTAACGACGCCAACGCGAGCGGATCCAGCGCCAGCCCCTTAACGAGCGTCACGCTTTTCCCGCCGCGGCCTTTGGTCTCGCGAGTCACGCGCACCACGCCATCACCTGCCGGCAGTGTCTTGGCAGCGGTCTTGCAAACACATGCGGCGAGTGCCTGTCGACATTCGGGACACATTCGCCCGCCATCGGTGGAATAGACAAGGCTGCCTTTGGGACTACTCTTCATAGTTGCTTGCTCGAAAATGCTTAAGTCGGGAATCGGGACGAGTTTAGCAGGTGCGCCTTAGCAACCACCTCTGGGCCAAGTCCGATCTCATGCTGAACTTCTGCAGACGACCTCTCCTTCCGTTCATCTCCAATTGCAGCAGACTGGCGCTTCCGAAATACAGCGGTCATTCTCGGTGGCGTAGCGTCACCGAAAAATCATCGTTTCAGCGAGTCGGATGCCTGACACGGTTGAAAACTAGTTGGTTAGGAATACTTTATTTACCCCGAGTATTCAATCACATCGAAGGACAAATTCTCGACTAGCGGCCAGTCGATTTATTACATTTGCATTAGCGATAATATTACCTACCCACGCCCCTATGTTTCATCATTCGCCCTTCCAGCGTGCTACATCCGCTCAACTCCTTCGGCCGGACATGCGGGAATACACCAAGATAACTGAGTAATATTATGTATTAATATTATTACCTAGCGAGACTGCCGTACCGCCTCGCGACATCGGTTGCTGTTCGAGTTGAGCAGACAATCGATGCAACGACAAAGGAGACGAGGATGGCGAATCGCAGAGCGCTGAAATGCGCGGTGATGCTATGGGTGACCGCTGGCATCGTTTATTAGCCATCGCTGCCAGCAACGCACCATGCCATCATTTTTTCGCAAGCCGCCGGCTACATCCTGCTTGGCGGCCCGCCAGTGCGGCTCGATACCCCGACCGCCGCGCAGCTTGCTGGCATGCGCAATGTCTACCGACCGATCAACCTCTATTCCGTGCGCAACGTGGCTGAGAGCCTTTTTTCGACCACGAACCGCGCCTGTGCGGGATCGCGATCAAATAACCTGCGATGAAAACACGACATAGACCAGAGGTGCGTTGCGCCGTCCGGCAGCGCATTTTATAAGCCGCCAAGAAGAGTGACAGTTCCGAAGAGTACCTGCTTGACCAATGCTGATTGCAAGTAAATATGTTCGTATAACTAACTGTTTTTCAATCTAATCATAAAGCATGGTTTCATAGGAGGAGTTCATTATGTCCAGAGGCGTTGGATTAATTTCTGTCTTGTTGGCGATGACTGTCGCGCTCGCGGCATGTAACGGAGATAGTAGCGGCACGCCGGGCTCTACAGGCGCAGGCGTGTTGAACTCAAGTGCGTCACTCACTGCTGCAGCCCAGTCAATCGACAGTGCATCAGCGGAAGCGGCAACAGAAGCAGCAACCGGATCTCCTCTACCTTGCGACGTCGCTGCAACAGCCAACACGCCGTGCTCGGCGGCTCATAGCGTGACACGCCTGCTGACAAAAAAATACAGGGGTCCGCTGTTCCAGGTTCAACGGGCGTCGGATAACACCACGCTGGATGTCTATCCGTATACGTCGGCTAACTTGCCGAATGGCGCTGACCACACGCTGATCAGTTCGGCCAATGTCAAAAGCGCAAACTCGTTCTGCAACAATACAACCTGCTCTGTCACCTACATTTACGATCAGGTCGATTTGGTTGCGCCTCTTAAGGGGGGCGCGTTCGGCAATGTGCCGGCCACCCTCACGCTCAACGCGAACGGAACCGAGTCATTGACCGTCCCGAGCACCAGCACGGCGTCGCAAAAGGCGACGACGGTGCCGGTCCTCAACGGCTTCGCGACTATCACGCTTCCAGGGACCAGCGGGATGCTGAACGTTCAACTGCTCCAGCCTCCCACCCCACTGACCACGCAGGCGCCGACGCAGCAGATATCGATCGGTAATGATTTGCCGGCGCTGCCCGGCACGCCCGCCAAGCTCGGTTTCGTGCCGCTGCAAGGCGCCCAGATTCCGGCCTTGGGTACGTTGGCAGGACAGGCTTATCGCAACCGGTTTGGAACGGTGAACCAGTCGATCGGGGACTCTGAAATCGCTGAATATATGGTGGCAGGAGCGCACTACAGCCAATCCTCCACGTGCTGCGGAACCTACGGAAATATGGAGAGCAGTGCTAACCCTGGCACCTATGCACACGGAGAAGTCGAAGGCGAAATGTTCGGCCTGGCATTCTCGAACGGCAACGCAGCAGTGTTTGGATATTGTGACGGCAATTCGAGCCAGCCACCCAACGTCAAGGACCCGGTATGTAACGCCCTTGACATCAACTGGCCGGGTGTCGATGCAGAAGCGGGCGTGTATCTTTACGGGCCGCCGCAGGCTCCGAAGGAGAAGTTCGTCACGGTGCTCTCCAAATACTCGCCGGTTGCCGCGTCAAATATCTTCGCTGTCAAAGGCGGGTCTGCCTCGCAGAGTGTGCTGACAGCACTCTATGACCAGGCGCCCCCGGAAGCCCTTAACTTTGGCAACGATGCAGGCCATGCATTCAACGGGCAATGGCAAGGTGGACTGTCGCTTGGGGAAGGCGGCGACGGTAGCGCTGCGCCTATCCAGTTCTTCGAAGGAGCGGTCATCACCAAGGCAACATCCGACCCGACCGACAACGCGATCCAGGCGAGCATCGCAAGCTTTTACGGCCCGCCGGCCAATAAGACCGTGGCAGCCTGCTATGCAAACAATCTGATTAATTCGCCGCTGAGTCTCGCGACGCCGGACGCATGGGCGCAACAAAACGGCGGCACTGCCGTGCCTGCGACTGACATCTCGGGAGCGGACAAGGGGGCCGCGACGGTGACCAGCACGAATGGTTCATCGGTCTCGAATATCCGCGAAATCATCAGGGTTCAGGGCGGGCAATCGTATAGTTTCACTGACTATGTGCTTGCTACCACGAACGCGACGGTCTTCCCCGGCGGATCAATCCAGACCGATGACCCGAACGGCTCCGAATTTGCGTGGGTTCTCAATACGAATACGGGCGCTATCGTTCGAGGGACATGGGGTTCCGGACAGGCAACCTCGCTCACCGCGGTGAAATCGGGCAACTGGTGGAAAGTGACGATGACACTTACCGCTCCCGCAGGATCGAACAACGCGCAGGTGTTTATCGATCCGCCGACGTCTAGCGCTGGGGGAGTCCGCTCACAGCAAACGCCGTACTTGAGCGCAACGCATTACTGCCCAAGCCTGGCAATCGTGACTGCCTCGGGAACGTAGCGGTGAAAAGGTAGCGCTTTTCCCGAGACTCCAGCGCTTGAGCGCATGGAGTCTCGGAAACACCCGGAGAGGCGTCAGCAAGGTACTTGACGCACGAGTGCGAGCAAGCGGTGTTCGTCACCTCACGGTAACGACCTTCCCGGATGCTGCCGACGCATCGGCTTCATTCCCGCGCCGCCGTGGACATTACGCCGCCACTGGCGTCCTGCCCGGCCTCCGCATTCCAGCCGCCGCCCAACGCCTTGTACAGCGCGACAAGGTTCGTCGATACCGTTGCCGTGCTGTCGACCCATTGCTCCTCGCTCGTCAGCAAGGTTTTTTGCGCCGTCAACACATCCAGGTAATTCGACAGACCCCGCACATAGCGCTTGTTTGCGATATCCAACGCGCGTCTTGACGCTTGCACGCTCGCATCCAACCGGTCTCGGCGACGCTGTTCCGCGGCAAAGCCTGTCAACGCGTCATCGACTTCCTGGAACGCCGAGAGCACCGTCTTGCGGTACGTGATCGCCGCCTCTTGCTGCTGCGCTTCCCTCAAGGCGAGTGTGGAACGCAAGCGCCCGCCCTCGAAAATGGGAATAGAAAGGCTCGGCCCCGCGCTATAGCTGCGCGCACCCCAGCTACCGAGATTCGTGAATTGCGTCGCCTGGATGGCGACGCTTCCGGACAGCGTGATCTTGGGGAAAAAGTCCGCCTTCGCCGCGCCAATATTCGCCGTCGCTGCATGAAGCTGCGCCTCTGCTTCGCGGATATCCGGCCTGCGCCTCGCGAGTTCAGATGAAAGGCCAATCGGCACACGTGGCGGCACCACCGGCACGTCCGGCGCTTCCTTGAGCTTCGCTGCGAGCGCTTGCGGATACTCTCCGAGCAAGACCCCAATGGCGTTGATCAGCTTCGCTTCCTGCTGCTCTTCCTGCGGAATATCGGCGGCATTCGATTCGGCCTGACTTTGTGCGTTAGCCACATCGAGATCGGTAGCGAGTCCATGCTTGGCGCGCTCGTTCGTCAACTGTACGGTACGCTCGGCGAATGCGAGGTTTTCTCGCGTAATGCGCAGCTTTTCCTGCGTTCCGCGCAGATTAAGATAATCGCGGGCGACTTCCGCCGCCGTCGACACAATCGCGTCGTGCCGCGCTTCATTTTGCGCATCAACGGTAGCGCTCGCGTTTTCTGCCGTGCGCCTTACGCGGCCCCAGAGATCGAGTTCCCACGATGCATCGAAGCCATACTGATACAGGTTGAACGGCGGCAATGCGCTCGATGTGGCGCTTTGCGTTGGTATGCCGCCCTGTCGTCCACCGAGCCCGTTCGTATCGGTTGCCGACGGTGAGCCGCTGCCCCCGAGCAGGCCAATGACGCCATCGGCGCTCTGAAGCTCACGCGTGTAGGACGCGTTGCCGTTCAACGTAGGGAACTCGTCCGCTTTCGCTTGTCCGAACTGCGCCCGCGACTCGGCGAGCCGCGCCGCCGCGATCTTGAGATCGAGATTGCTGTCCATGGCGCGCGTGACCAGCTCGGTCAACAGCGGATCGCCGAAACTGTTCCACCACAGCGGATCAACGGGTTCAGGCACCGGGACCGAACGAACGGCATCGGTAGCGGCACCCGTAGCGGCTGACGCATCCGGCCATTGCGCCGGCGTCTGCAATACAGGATGCTTGAAGTCCGGTCCCATCGTGCAGGCGGACAGGAGGACTACGAACGGAATCCATCGATAATCAATGCGCATTGACCTGTGCCCCCTTAGGCAACTTCGGCAACAAGAAACAAACGGGAGCCAGCACGAGCGAGATCACCCCCAGCATGATGAAGACGTCGAGGTAACTCATGACCGACGCCTGCTGCTCGACCGTCGAGGCAATCGATCCGAGCGAGCTGACAAAGCCGTTGTACGGCGTGATGTGCTCAGCGAGCCTTGCATGATGAAACTGTTCCCGCCACGCGAGCTGTGTTGTCACCAAAGACACGCCGAAGCTGCCGCCGAGATTACGCATCATGTTGATCAGCGCCGACGCATTGTTGTTCTCTTTCGGCGGGATGCCGATGAACTGCACGGTCGAAAGTGGAATGAAGAGGAACGGCAGCCAGATAACCTGATAGAGCCGCGACAACGATACATCCCAGAAGCCGATGTTCAAGTCCAGTCCCGCGGTATGCAGCAACGCAAATCCAGTGCCGACGAGCGACATCATGACCAGCCATTTGGGTTGGAAAAGCCGCCCGGTCACAATGCCTGCTATCGGCATGATGAATAGCGTAACGAGACCGCCCAGACCGAGCGTCAGTCCAGCATTGGTTGCGTCATAGCCGAGGAGTTCCTGCGTGAATTGCGGCAGCATCTGCGTCGTGCTGTTGATGATGAAACCGAACGCAAACATCACGCTGCAACTGATGGCAAACGCGCGCGACTTGAAAAGCCGCAGGTTCACGATCGGCTGCGCGGTGGTCAGTTCACGAATGACCAGCGCCACGAGCGCAACGCCCGATATCACCGTGAACAAGCAAATGAAATTCGATGAAAACCCATCCTCGCGCTCAAACTTGTCGAGCACGATCTGCAGGCAACCGAACCCGACCGCAACAAGGAAAAAGCCCAGGTAGTCGATCCGTAGCCCTTTATCGAGCAGGGCACGCCGTTCCTGCTGCACCAGCTTGCTGTCGCTCACGAACATCCATGTCAGCACCAGTGACACGATGCCGACGGGCAGGTTGATCAGGAACACCCAGTGCCACGAATAGTTCTCGGTGATCCAGCCGCCCAGCATGGGTCCAATGGCGGGCGCGGTGACAACTGTAAAGCCGTACAGCGCGAACGCCATCGCGCGTTTCTCGGGCGTGAACGTATCGGCGAAGATGCTTTGCTCGACCGGAGCCAGGCCGCCGCCGCCCAAGCCCTGGAGCACGCGAAAGACGATCATCATCGGCAGCGATGTCGCGAACCCGCAGGCCACCGAACTGATTGTGAACAGGAGCACACAGAGCATGTAAAAGCGCTTGCGGCCGATCACGTTCGCGAGCCATCCGCTGATCGGCAGGACGATCGCGTTGCTCACGAGATAGCTGGTCGTGATGTACGTGCTCTGATCGAGACTCGCCCCAAGGCCGCCGGCAATATGCCGGAGCGCCACGTTCGCGATGGTCGTGTCGAGCACCTCCATGAAGGTCGCAATCGACACGATGACCGCGATCAGCCAAGGGTTGAACGACCCCGCCGCTGACCTGGGTAGGGGTGCATGGCCTGCGTAGGGTGTGGCCATGGTTACCGCACCGTCACGCGCGGGTTGACCGAGAGGCCGGGCGCGAGCGGCAGGTGGCGCCAGTCGTCGCCATCGAAGACAATCTTCACGGGCAGGCGCTGCACCACCTTCACATAGTTACCCGTTGCGTTTTCCGCGGGCAGGCTGCTGAAGACCGATCCGGTGCCGCGCTGCAGACTCTCTATGTGCGCATGAAGGACCTTGTCCGGATAGGCGTCGACGGTCACATCGACCGGTTGTCCCACGTTCATGTGAACGAGCTGCGTTTCCTTGAAGTTCGCGGTGACCCACATTTCGTCGGGAACGACCGCGACCAGCGCCTGCCCCGGTGTGACGTAGTTGCCAAGGTTCACAGTACGGCGCGTCACCTTCCCTGCTTGCGGTGCGAGCACGTCGGTGTAGCTCAGCTGCAGCTTCGCATTGTCGACATCGGCATGGTTCTGGCGCACCGACGCCTCCGCAGCATCGATCTTCGTCTTCTGCGACGCAACCTGCGCCTCGCCCGCCTGCACCGCCTGTTTCGCGCTATCGAGCTTGGCGAACGCGCTCTTGGTCGTCGCCTGGCTTTGTTCCAGCTGCTGGCGCGTGATGGCGGCAGGATCGGTTCCCGTGAACCGGGCCAGATCCTGTTTGGCCTGCGTCAGGTCTGCTTCCGCGACCCGCACTTGCGATGTCTGCTGCGCGAGGCTGGCTATCTGGTAAAGCAGGTCGGCACGCGCCTGAGCGACCTGCGCGACTGCATTCGCTTCCTGCGCTTCGGCCTGTTCAAGCTTCACTTCAAAGTCGCGCCGATCAATCCGCAGCAGTGGCTGGTCTTTCTCGACGTGCTGGTTATCGGCCACCAGCAGTTCGACGACACGCCCGCTCACTTGCGACGCAATCTGGCTCTGATTGCTATCGATGAATGCGTCGTCCGTGCTTTCGTAGTGTCGGCTATGCAGCCAGTAGGCCACGCCCGCCACCACGCAGACCAGCAGCACCGTCCCGCCGATGACAGCGTTCAAGCGCTTGCGCCCCGGGCTCATCGGCTTGGAAGCTTCCTGTTCCTGCTCTTTCCCTGATTCGGTGCGATCGCGATCGCCATCGGCTTTATCTTCGCCGGAGGGCGTGCTGTTTTCGCTTTCACTGCCGGCCATTGCAATCTCCAAAATAATATTGAGATGTATTCAACAATAGAACGGAACGGTACCGTTCTATTAAAAAAGCCTGCGATAATTCCGCCATGTAATTTGATGCAAGGACCCGTGGTGAGCCGGACAAAAAATGTTGATGCAGAGAAAAATTTCTGCCCCATCAAGTCAATTTTCTCGCGCAAGAAAGGCCGTCCGTCGAACGCGATGGCCGGAGACGTCGAAGAGCGGATCCTCGATGCCGCCACAGCTATGTTCCTGCAACACGGCTTTGGCGGAGCGTCGCTCGAACGCATTGCCGAGGCGGCCGGCGCGGGCAAGGCGACGCTCTACAGCCGCTACAGCGGCAAGGAAGCGTTGTTTTCAGAGGTAGTCAGACGAAACTGCGAGCGAAGCCTGCGCCTTGTGTTTGAAACGCCGCAATCAGCGGCGCTTGCGCAACGGCTGACATTGGTGACGCAGACGCTTGTCACGCGATTGCTCAGCGACGAAGTGATTGCACTGATCAGAATGGTGGTCGCGGATGCGCCGCGGTTTCCAACGCTGGCGAAACTGACGAGCGACGCCGGCAGGTCACGCGCAATAGAAGCCGTGGCGACGATTATCGCCGACCACGCCGGGCGCACATTCGAGCCCCAGGCGCGCGCTGCAAACAAGCGGCACTCGCGGACTCTCGCGACCCAGATCCTCGACGCGATCGTCTCGCCGATGCTCATGAGAGCCTTGATGGGCGAAAACCTTGATGAGGTCCGCGGCGACATCCGCTCGCACGTGAAGCAGACAATCGCCCTCTTCGTGGCGGCCAACGCACTGGACGATTTCTTGTAAGCGTGCCGGGGCGGAACGCATTGTGATGTGCGGCTCGTTTCTCATCTCGTTCTCACTCAATGCGACCTCGAACGGTCAGCTGCTGAGTTTCGCCCGGCAACGAGCGAGCGATACTTCAGCTCAGTGAGCCGACGCTGACTCGATCCCGCGAAGGATGAAATCGATTCCGGCGAGAAAATCCAGGCGGTCGCCGTGAGCGCGCAATTGGCCGGCTACGCTGCGGGTGAAAGGGTACTCATCCGGATCGAGTTCAGACCACATGGTCGACACCTCGTCTAGAAAGTTGGACCTGTCGAGGCCCTGCTCCCGAGCGATATGCGCGTTCGCCGCGTTCTGCCCGCTGACGCCCAGGATGTAGCTCAATAACGCGGACACCGCTGCCCACTGTGTGCCATCGGGTACGCCAAGCGCGCAAACCTGCTGGCCTATGCGTTCGAGAATGCGCACCATGGGCAACTGCCCCGGGGCACGCGTGAGCGCCGAGCCAACCCACGGATGAGCATCGATAGCATCGAACATGCCCAGCGCGAGCGCGCGAATGGCTGCTTTGGGCGTCTCGCCGGGCAGCGGCGCGCTCATCGTGCGAGCGATGATGGCGTCGCAGGCGGCGGTCAGCAGATCGCTCTTGCTGTCGATGTGCCAATAAATAGCGCCAGGACCGGTCGCAAGCCGATCGGACAGCGCGCGGAACGTCAGGCCGCTCTCTCCGCTACTGTCCAGGAGCGCGATTGACGCCTCAATAATCCGATCCCGCGAGAGCGATTCCTCCCGTCGTTGAGTGCTGCGTGCTTTTTTCACCATGCTGCTTCTTGACACCAATGGAATGTTGTTCCAACATTATCATGGAACGACGTTCCAGAGCGAGCCTGCATCAGGTCTGATGGCGAGCTCCGACCACCAGGGAATCAGGATGACTACTTCAGTTGCAATCATCGGGGCGGGGCTGGGCGGACTGACACTTGCCCGAGTCCTTCACGTTCACGGCATCGCCGCGACAATCTACGAAGCGGAAGCCTCGGCGAATGCGCGAACGCAGGGGGGCATGCTCGATATCCATGAAAACAACGGGCAGCTCGCACTCAAGGCGGCAGATCTCTTCGATAAATTCATCGAAATCATCCACGCCGGCGGGCAGGCAACGCGGGTTCTCGACAAAAACGGCCATGTCCTGTTTGAAGATGCCGACGATGGCACGGGCGGTCGACCCGAGGTACCTCGAGGAGAACTTCGCCGGATTTTGCTTGACTCACTTCCTGCCGGCACGGTCCGCTGGGGACACAAAGTCACAGCGGTATCTCCGCTTGGCGACGGACGGCATAGGTTGACCTTTGCTGACGGCTCAACGGTGACAACCGGCCTGCTCGTGGGTGCCGACGGCGCCTGGTCAAGAGTGCGTCCCCTTCTTTCTGATGCGACGCCGGCATATGTGGGCACGTCGTTCATCGAGACATATCTATTCGACAGCGACACCCGTCACAAGGCGAGCGCGGAAGCGGTGGGTGCTGGCGCGCTGTTTGCGCCAGCACCGGGAAAAGGCATCTTCGCGCACCGTGAGCCCGATGGCGTGCTGCACACGTATGTGCAGTTGAACAAGCCAAAGGACTGGATTGACGGCATCGACTTCTCTGATCCGGTAGCGGTCAAAGCGCAGGTTGCCAAGGAGTTCGACGGTTGGGCGCCGGCGCTGACAGCGCTTATCACCGACGGCGAGACGGACCCTGTGCCTCGCGCTATTCATGCGCTCCCGGTCGATCACCGATGGCCTCGCGTACCCGGAGTGACTCTGCTCGGCGACGCAGCGCACTTGATGATCCCGTCCGGCGAAGGGGCCAATCTCGCCATGTTCGACGGCGCCGAACTCGGCAAGGCCATCGCCGCTCATCCTGATGACGTTGAAGCTGCGCTTATCGCGTATGAAAAGGACCTCTTCCCCCGCAGCGCATCCGAAGCAGCGGAGGCGGAAGGCGTACTTAAGGTGTGTCTCGGACCCGACGCGCCCCAGAGCCTGGTTGATTTCTTCGCCAATAATCAACCCGCAAATTAACCGGTCAGGTCAACCGGGGTTTAGACCATTCAGCCGCGACGCTAGACGCTTCCCCGTCCGGTCACCGTGAACGTTTCGTTTTGCGAAGCATTTGTCGGCGGCTGGCCGGTGTTTGCCGGCGATGGTGGTCCACTTCTTCACACAGAGTCGACACGATCGCGCACAACGCCGCTCTGCCCCATCTGCCCTTGATGCTCGCCGAATTGCAGGGCAGCAAGCTGCGCATAAAGCGGCGAGCTCAGAAGAAGCTCGGCGTGACGGCCTTGCGCCACAATGCGGCCTTGTTCCATTACGACTATGCGGTCCGCTTGCTGCACGGTAGCCAAGCGATGCGCGATGACCAGCGTGGTGCGGTTCTGCGCGGCATTGTCGAGTGCCTTTTGCACCAGCCGTTCGCTTGCTGCATCGAGCGCGCTGGTGGCCTCGTCCAGCAGCAGGATCGGCGGATCCTTCAGGATCGCACGGGCAATCGCTATACGCTGGCGCTGTCCGCCGGAGAGTCGCACACCGCGCTCGCCCAGGAACGTGTCGTAACCTTGCGGCAACTCTTCGATAAAGCCAGCCGCCGCGGCCATCTCGGCGGCCCGCTGCACTTGTGCGAGCGTGGCATCGGGCGCGCCATAACGGATGTTGTCGAGCACGCTGCCAGAAAAGATCACCGACTCCTGCAGCACGACCCCGATTTCCCTGCGCAACTCGACGAGCGGCACTTGCCGCGTGGGAACGCCGTTGATCAGGATGGCGCCGGCCTGGGGATCGTAGAAACGCAGCAGCAGTTGGAACAGCGTGGTCTTGCCGGCGCCGGACGGTCCAACCAACGCGACATGCTCACCCGAGCGGACATCGAGTGAAAGGCTGGAAAGCGCAGCGACACCAGGACGTGACGGATACGAGAACGTGACGTTATCGAAGCGGATGCCCTCTCCGCGCGTCGGTAGCGTCACGGTCGTCTCAGCCTCCACGACTGGCGAGCGTGCAGACAGCAGTTGCAGCAGCCGCTCGGTGGCACCGGCGGCCCGCTGCAGATCGCCCCACACTTCGGCGACGGCTCCCACCGCGCCGGCCGTGAACACCGCATAGAGGATGAACTGGGACAACTGGCCGGCAGTCATGCGTCCGGCCAGCACTGCCTGCGCCCCGAGCCAAAGCACGAACACGATGGCACTGAACACCAGCACGATCACCACCGCGGTCAACCAGGCGCGCGCCCGAATGCGCTTGAGCGCCGTCTCAAAGGCCAACTCTACCGCGCCGCCAAACCGCCGCGCTTCAAAGGGCTCTTGCGTGTACGACTGCACGGTCGGCATCGCATTGAGCACCTCGCCCGCCACCGCGCTCGCGTTCGCTACCTTGTCCTGGCTCGCACGCGAAAGCTTCCGTACGCGCCGGCCAAAGATAACGATCGGCGCGACCACCACAACCAGCGTCGCGATAATGTAGGCCGACAGTACCGGACTGGTCACCGCGAGCATCGCCACGCCGCCGGTCAGCAAGAAGAAGTTGCGCAATCCCAACGACAAACTGGTGCCCACCACCGTCTGGATCAATGTGGTGTCGGCGGTAAGCCGCGACAGCACTTCTCCCGTCTGCGTGGTCTCGAAGAACTGCGGACTCATCTCCAGCACGTGGTCATAGACTGCACGCCGCAGGTCAGCTGTGACCCGCTCGCCCAGCCAGGATACGAGATAGAAGCGCAGCGCCGTAGCGCCGGCCAGTACCAGCGAAACAAAGAACAGTGCGAGGAAATATCGATCGATATGTGCCCGATCGCCACCCGCGAAGCCGCGGTCGATCAGGTATTTGAACGCCACCGGCAACGCCAGTGTTGCGCCCGCCGATGTGACCAGCGCCAGGAACGCAAGCGCCCATCGTCCGGCATAAGGACGCAGGAAAGGAAACAGGGCAAACAGGGGACCGATAGCCGGCGAAGGCTGTGAAGACGGTGAAGACGGGACAGCGTCTGGCATCAGAATTCCAAGTGGATCGAAGGTTCCCTCGATTGTGCCAGTGCTGCAGATTCGAAGACGGACTACGTCAAAGTGTGGCGCTGATCCATGAGTGGTTGCGCGTTCCTTACGTATGGTCTCGGACTGCGCGCCTATTCTATTTCGCCGGCGCTAGATAGTAAAAAACCGCTAGCTCTGTGCTTGCCGCGACTGCCCTTCTGTATCAAGATCGAGTCGACTCATCAGGAACACGCCATTCTCATGACAGACAATCCCGATCCCGACAAACTGAAAGGCCCCGGTGGCCTGACCTTACGCCAGATCCATGAACAGATTCAAAAGAGCGTCGAGCGCGACCGCGAAGAGCACGCAACGCGTAACGCCGTCACTGCGCCGAAAAGCAGGTGGCAGCGTTGGGTGCGCTACGTTTGGGGCCGCAGCGGCCGTCGCTAGCGGTGGCTCACCAGAGACGCCTTAACGACGCCGATTCGGAAACCGGCGCGACGATCAAACTCGACCAGCCGCAGCGTTGAGCGCCCGACGGGCCACAACGATTCCGCGCCGGGCGCAATCACCCATCCAGCTCAGCGCATGCCGCCACTCGCAACAACGTGTTCTCCCGTCAGCCAGCGCGAGTCGTCCGACGCAAGAAACACGGCTATCGCCGCGATGTCGTCCGGCTGACCCAGTCGGCCAAGCGGAGTCTGCGCGAGCGCCCACGCATCAAGATCGGACCCGATAATCCCTGCGCTTTGCGTACCTTCCGTCACCACCACGCCCGGATTAATCGAATTCACGCGAATTTTTCGCGGCCCGAGTTCGCGCGCGAGCACGCCGGTAATTGCATCGACTGCGCCTTTCGTGCCGCTATAAACGGCACTTGCCGGCGGCGTAATGCTGCTGACGACCGAACTGACATTGATGATGCTACCGCCCTCGCCCAGATGACCCACGGCGGCCTGCGTGGTAAGCAGCACGCCTAGCACGTTGGTATTGAACTGTTTGTGGAAGTGTTCTTCAGTAATCTCTTCGATGGGCGAGAATTCGTAGACGCCCGAATTGTTGACCAGGATGTCCAGGCGTCCGAACGTTTCGATGGCCGCGTTGACAATGCCTTTCGCGTCTGCCGCCTTCGACACATCACCACCGACTGCAACCGCCCGGCCGTCGGCCGCCGTAATCGCTGCTACAACGGCATCTGCGCCCGCCTTGCTGGTCGCATAGTTGACGACGACCGACGCGCCCTCTGCCGCGAGTGCCTTGGCGATAGCGGCGCCAATACCCTTTGACGCGCCTGTTACAACGGCGACCTTACCTGTGAGTTTGCTCATGATCGTTTCCTTGAAGAAATTGGGTACCGTGGACAATGACTGGCTGTTTCAGGGACCAATCGATTTGCGCTGGTGCAAATGTAGACATCTCTTCGGCCGCGATAAAGCGGCGCAAAACGAATTGACTGGATGGATTTGATGAACAATTAAAACTCAGGATATTTTCACCGAGAGTTCGGTGCCACCTTTGATGGGCAACTTGACGGACAGAAAGCCGTTGGCAGGATCCCGAATGAAGTCGATATAGTCTGGCTCGCCGTTATCGTTCATCAGAAACCCGCCGACCCTGAGCTGTGGCGCCACGATCTCGATGACCTGCCGGGCTAGCGACGGCCCAGACATTAACGGCCAACCATCGATGAGCGCGAAATCAACGGGGCCGCCAAGATCTTTGAGCGTCTGGCGCCCATCGCCTTCGCGAATGTCCACATAGCGGCTCAATCCGGCGTCGTCGATATTTCTCCTCGCGATCGCGACCTTCGACGGAACCAGTTCGGAACCGATCACCGTGCCGCCGCCGTTGTCGTGCATCGCTGCAGCAAAATAGAGCGTCGAAAATCCGACCGAGGTCGCGAACTCCGCCACCCTGGTCGCGCGTATGGCGCGGCAAAGCAGGTAGATCAGATCGCCCTGGGCGGGAAAGACTGAAAAACCGTAGTCGGCGTAATCGGCGGGATCACAGTCCGGATTTGCACGCGGACCGCCATCGTCAGGATAACTTTGCGAAGCCCACACCCGATCAATCACAGCATTGACCTGTGCATTTTTAAGGGGAGTCTGGCCACCCGCGGTTCGCGTTTCACGAAGAAATTTTTCGATCGATTCGGCATCCATCAGTCAGGCCTCTAGTAAATCCAGTGAAAATTGAAAGGAATGTCATGTCGGAAAAACTGGAGCCTTTGCAAGATCGACAGGCTCGGCGCATACATCTCGCTTCGCCTGGATCACCGCGGCGTTCGCTCAAGGCATAGCGAAGCATGGCGTGGCATGCGCTACGTCATTTCCGCAGGTCCCTGAAGTTAAGACGTTTCAAGCGCGGAAATATTGTGGACAAACGAGGATTAATTGACTGGCAACTCGCGCGGCCTACATTGCAGCCGAGGGCTTACGGATAAGCCAAATTCGGCGCACACTGACAGTCCTGCTCGCACTAGCAGACTTCCCTTGGGTCCGTGAAGATATCGGGAGCCCGTTTCCGGCAGATCGGCCTTCGGGGAAGCCGTAGCGTCTCACCGTCTTCTAGTCAGTCATTCCGCCGTACCGCTCGTGCTTTACTTGGCTTATGTCATACCGTATGGCCTCCTTGCGGTGCAGTCACACTGTCCTCGCCCGAGCCTGCCGTACGCTGCCACAGTCCGCTAAACCAGCGGATTTCGCGTATAACGCAAGTCAATCTGGTAGTCGGGAAAACGAATAAAATGAACCCTGCTCTGCTGGCTAAACGTCGACTTATCCGTGCTGCAATGGCGTTTCTGTTGTGCTGCTTGGCCACGTGGTCGGCCATGACATTCGCGCAAACCATTCAGCCTGGCGCTCCCTATCCGGTCGGGATGAAACAGCTGGAATACTTAGACACGGCACAGGGCAATCGACACTTGGCGCTTACACTGTTCTACCCAGCTGTACTGAACAAGTCCGATGTGCCCGCGCGCATGATTTTCTTCACCAACCTGCACCTCTACAAGAACGCGCAAGTAATAGCCGACACGGTAAGGCGTCCGCTTATCATGTTCTCGCACGGGCATGGCAGCAACGGGCTCTACTACGCCTGGTTTGCCGAGTTCATGGCGTCGCGCGGATATATCGTGGCCACTCTGTACCACTACCGCGCCAACACGTATGACGCAACAATCATGTACACGAGGAGCAAGCTCTGGCAGCGCCCTGTCGACATCAGCAAGGACATCACGTTCCTCTTGAACGATAAAGCCTGGGGACCGCATATCGATCCGAATCGAATTGGCGTCGCCGGTCATTCGCAGGGAGGCTTCACGTCGCTCTGGATTGGCGGCGCAATGGTGAACGCGGACAAGTATCTCGCGTACCAGCGCGCGTGGAAGAACAACGATACGGTGCCGGCGTCACTGCGCAAGGAGTTGCCGCTCGATGCCAGGCCCGCTCTCAAGGTATCGGACAGCCGGGTCAAGGCGGTCTTCGCGATGGCGCCGGGTGACCTGCCGGGCTTCGGAATGGACGCGCAAGGGGTCGCACAACTGAAGGTGCCCGCCTATATCATCGTAGGTGCGAGGGACACACAGGCGCCGCCTAAAGAGAATGCCGAATTCGCGGCAAAGTACGCTCCCCATGCGCAACTGGATGTGATGCCGGGCCTTGTCGACCATGAAATCTTCGCCAACGAATGCGATCAGGATGGAAGGGACACGTGGCCGGAAGCTTGCATAGATGCGCCGGGCGTTGACCGGACCAGCCTGCACCAGTACATCGGAAATGCCGCGCTGAAGTTCTTCGATACAAACCTGAATGTTCAGCGAAACTCGTCAAATTAGCCGACCTGCAACGAGGTACGCGTGGGTGTGGAATGACCGAATCCAACCGGACCCGGTCCGACCTTGAACTAGCGGGGTGAGCCACCACTGACCGGTCCGCATCCGTGCAAAAGTCGAGCCGCTTTCGTCCTTCGACTTAGCGCGACTTTCAACGTTCGCCCCTACGCCTCCGGGACTTCGATGGTCCCTTCAAGAAATTGAACAGCGCGACCGGAGATAAACACCCGGTCGTCTTGTACGCGGCAATGAAGTAACCCGCTGCGGCGTGACACCTGCATGGCCACGAGTTCCGACCTGCCTAAACGGTCAGACCAGAATGGTGCGAGCGCCGCGTGAATAGATCCGGTCACCGGATCTTCATCTCCGCCATTGGCAGGCCAAAAATAGCGGGACACAAAATCATGCTCATCTCCGCGCGCTGTCACGACGACATCGAGCGGACCCAGTGTCGACAGCAGATTAAGTTCGGGTACGACGGATCGAACCTCGTGTTCTGTTTCGTAGACGGCAACATAGGCTTGCTGGTTTATCAGCACTTCTTGAGGCCGTATCGAAAGCCCCTGGATCAAGTTTGCGGGTATTTCATTCAGTTTTTCAGGCCGGCGCTGCGGGAAGCTCATTTCGATCAGACCGTCATGCGTCTGGCGAACGGCAAGCCGGCCGACCGCTTTCGCAACAAATTCGATGACATCCACATCACCGGATTGCTTGAAGATCACATAGGCACTTGCCAGCGTGGCATGGCCACAAAAAGCGATTTCGGTAAGGGGAGAAAACCAGCGGATGTCGAACGCGCCATCGGCATCTTTCACGAAGAACGCTGTCTCGGACAAGTTGTTCTCAGCGGCGATTGCTTGCATCAAACTATCGGGTAACCAGCGTTCGAGTGGCACTACTGCAGCGTAGTTGCCCTTGAATACCGTATCCGTAAATGCATCGATCTGATAGATCGGCAGTTTCATGAGATGTGCCTGTTCAAAGCGGGAAATGGGTCAGCCATGTGCGGTGTTATTCGTAGACAACAATATCAGCCCGCTAAGCGGGCGAACATGTACAGATTGCGTTGCCCAGCACAAAAAGCGACCGCTCATTTGGGTCGACGACGCAGCGCGCGTCGTCTGAACACGAATGGGGTCCAATGTCTGGGCGATGCCGACGCTCGAACAATCATCGCTCGAGCTGGGTGCCCGATGCAGACTCAGCGCTTGTCGCGAACTGCCTGCTGTCTTCGGCCTTGCGAGGCGATGTGTGTCTGGATTACCTTGGAACGCGAGCCGGCGAGCTGCGAGCGTTGCGCCGCTGCGCTTGCCTTCTCACTGGTCAAGCCCAGGCTTGCTTTGGGATTTCTTGCCACCGACGCAACCGCTGCGCGCTTGTTGGCAGGCCTTTTTGCAGCGATGACCTTGCCGGGCTCGACACGCGGCTTACGTGTTGCAGCTAGCGCGAGCGCGCTCTCCGCCTGGCTGGCCTTACGGGCTTCGGCCGCTGCAAGCTTGTCCTGTCTGGCCGCCAGGCGCTGCTGCACCTCTTCGAACAGTTTGACTTTTTGTTCAGTGCGCGCGTTGTCGTTGCCTTGCACACCCGACTTGGTCCCGGTGCGCTCGCGGGTGGCCAGTTTCTGACGGCGCAGAAGATCGCGATATTTGTCGCGCAGGTCGCAAGCGCGCTTGAATTTCTGGCGCAGTTGCGCAGCGCTCCACCCGGTCAGGGCCTCGCCGACACTGGACTCAAACAACGGCAACTCGGATGCGGTAAGCAATCCCCGGGCGTGGCGGCGGTTGTATGCCATGTGAGTGTCTCCGGTGTCTATGCTGAATGTATAGAGCACGGAGGCCACTAGGGCAAGCTTGCGTTTTCCAAAGCGGTCAGCATCAAGTGCTCTGGCCGAACCCGACAGTGCGGTCGGTGCGCGCAGACTGCGCATCGATTGAAAACTGAACTTCCGTCACCGGACCCCGTTGGGCGCGTTCGAGCGCGTTCGAGCGCGAGCAATGTCGAGTTCCGCATTCAAGCTTACAACGGCCTCTCACTCTCAAACCGCTTAGCTGCTTCGACAGTTCATGCCTCATTGAAACGTTGCCGCCGGGGGTTGGAGCATACTCAATCCACCCTATGTTGAACGCCTCAAAAAACGACCAACCAGTGCGGAGTAGATAATGACCGACTCTTCGTTTCAGACCATTCAGCCCACGATCCTTTATTTCGGAACGCCCGTAGCGCTTGTTAGTTTACTTAACGAGGATGGGTCGACTAACATCGCGCCTATCTCTTCATTTTGGGCGCTGGGATGGACCATGATGCTTGGCCTGCTCGACGAAACGAAAACCGCTGAAAACCTCGCGCGCCATCCTGAGTGCGTAGTCAATATTCCGTCTCCCGACCTTTGGCGCCAAGTAGAAGAACTCGCACCGCTTACGGGAAAAGATCCCGTACCGGACTTGAAGGCGAAGCAGTTTCACTTCGAGAAAGACAAGTTTGAAGCGGGTGATTTTACGCCCATGCTCAGCGAACTTGTTGAACCGGCTCGCGTAGCTGAATGCCCCATGCATCTCGAAGCCAGGGTCCGTCATATCCATCGCATGGGTGGAGAGCAACTCGAGCAACTCGGCGGTGGCGTTGCAGCGGAGGTGGAGATAGTCCGCGTACATGCAGACAAAGCCTTCGTGACGGAAGGCAAACATATTGACCCTGAGAAGTGGTCGCCGCTCATCTACAACTTCCGCCACTATTTCAGGCTCGCGGGGCAGGAACTCGGGAAGACATTCCGCGCTTAGCCTGGCGAAACATGAACAACGGTGGCGACGTTACGACGCCCCTCTCGCGGCAACCGTTGGCGCTCGTTTGACCGATCCGGAGCGTCGATAAGCAGCGCATCACACGTCATCGCCCCAAGGCCGGTATGCACTTTTCCTACTCTGGAGAAGCCAAACCGGCAAGCGCGGCTTTCGCCGGCGCTTTACCCGTGCGATGCTGACTATATTTCACAGATGAAGGGCTTCAGCCTACCGGGCGATCAGAGACTTTACCTGCCTCAGGCCTTTTAACGCGGCGCGCTTGGAGCGGTCAACGAACTGCGAAGTCCCCGGCGGCCGAGGGTTTAGCCCAAGCTTGCGCATATGGTGGTTGGCGCGGTAAGCATCCCCATAGTGCTGTGGGAATTCCATGTTGAGGCTGAGCGAGATGGATACGTTGTCGTGGTTTTGCACCCAATGAGCAGCGTGGGTCGGGATATGCACCGCATCGCCGGGATAGAGCGTGAATTGCCGGGCGACCGTCTCGGCATGCGGTTTATAAGTACCTGCAGTAATCGAGACCGAATAATATTGCTCGATTTCTTCCTCAGTGGTCACACTGCGGTCCATGGGATCGCATACCCAAAGATCCTTGGATCCCTGTAACTGCACCAGGAAATTGACCTCGGAATCGAAGTGATAAGGCGTCTTGCGCCCCGGTGAGGTGATGAACACCAGCATCTCAGCATTGCTCAGGAGTCTTGAGCCTTCGGGCCCGGCAATCTCGCGCACGAAGGCCTCGTATTCTTCGAGCAGCGCCTTATAGGCCGGATTGGCCTCGACATGTTTCAGCACAAGCCATGCGCCCGCAGTATCAATGCGGTCGATGATCTCGGAGATTGTCATGTCGGGGCCGGGCGTTGTTCCCCATTTGTCAGCAAGCGTGAGATCGCCGGTATCGACATATATGTCGTCCTTGCGCTTCGCCGCCTCCTCAGCCACCTTGGTCAGCGACTCAATGGAAAATAACGGATGGCCAGCGAGCGGATGGTACGCCGCGAACGCCTCTTTATGAAGCGCACTTCGGCAGTCCGCGAGCGGATCGACGGTGCTCCATTGCTTAGTAACCGGAACACGGGAGGAACTGGTCAACATGGATTTGCTCCGCACACTTGAGATTAGCGCAGGAAAACGCGAGCGGTGAACATTCGGTCCCGTTGACCCCCGAGATCCATAGGTTTGCGCCGCCCGGCCGGAAAAACCTTCCGGATACTACTTGATGAGCAGCCCGGCAACTGTGCGCAATCCCACCAACCGTTTGCGACGGTCCGGTCAAAATTATTTCTGAACGTAAGCGCGTGGTGAAGGCATCGTGAATCGACGTAGCGTGCCTGGAAGCATCGCGTCCACTTAACGATGAACCAACCCTGTAATGTTTGACAGGTTGATCGAGCAGAGTCGGCCGCCCTTGATCGGTCCGCATCGGACAGAAGGCGACCCTCATGCGGCCATCAAATCCCGAACAGGTTGTGCTGAATCTGACGCAGGTGCCCGATCAACACCTGGCCGGCCTGCTCGGCATCGCGATCACGTAGCGCTTCGACTATCGCCCTGTGCTGCGCTTCGTATTCCTTGCGCCGCTCGGGCGTGAGCGAGTGGCGCTTGAGTCGGCCCCATTCGCCCTGTTCCCGAACGCGATTGGTCAGTTCAAGCACCTTGAGGAAGAACGAGTTGTGAGTTGCCATGGCGAATGTGCGATGCAACTCGCCATCCCAGTGCTCGAATTCTTCGACGGTTTGCGCCGCTTCCGAGCGGTCGATGCACTCCATCATCCGCGCGAAGTCGGACGACGTGGCATTGCGCGCGATCAGCTTTGGCATCAACGGTTCAATAAGAAGTCGCGCTTCCATCAGCTCGGCTGGACTGGTCTGCGTCTCGGATATCTCGTCAATCACTAACTCCGGCGCCGGCAATGCCCTGGCTGCACCGGGAAGTACAAAAGTCCCGCTACCCACAGTCTGCGTGATCAGGCCAAGCTCCTTCAGGCCCTGTAAAACACGCCTGACAGAGCCACGCGACGCACCGAACTGCTCGCTCAACTGACGTTCAGCGGGGAGTTTAATTCCGTCCCGCATGCGGCCCGACGCAATCTCATCGTGCAGATACGCGGCCAGCGCTTTTGCGCCGGCGGCCCGCACAGGGCTCTTCGCCTCGATATCACTCATCTTGATGCTCCCCGGTTTTGCCTTATAAAAATCATATCACAAGAAGTACCAATTGGTAGCGATATTGGTTTACCCTCGCTTGCAAAGCGTCCAATATGGTTCTACAGTAGCTCATACACAAACCAATTGGGCTATTTCAGGAGCTACTTTATGAAACTCGCAAATCTCCACGTAGACGGCGCTGCGCTCATCGCTGTCGTGGATACTGACAAATCGGTTTTCTGGCCGGTGTCCACGTTGGTCCCGGACTTTAATGGAGACATGGTCCAATTGGTCCAGTCGTTCGGCCAGATCAAAAGCGATCTGCGCCCACGCGGCGAGGGTCGCCCTCTGGCCGAAGCCACGGTGCTAGCGCCGATCGACCAGCCGCGTCGCAACATCTTTTGCGTGGGAAAGAACTATCACGATCACGCAGCCGAATTCCAGAAATCGGGCTTCGACAGCAGCGCCAAGGACGGCGAACACGCACCGGAAGCCCCGGTCATCTTCACGAAGCCGGCCAGCACGGTCATTGGTCCGGGCGTGAAGATTCCGCGCCATGCTGATGTCACGAGTCAACTGGACTACGAAGCCGAACTTGGCGTGGTTATCGGGAAGGCTGGGCGTGGCATCAAGAAGGCCGACGCCATGGACTACGTCTTCGGCTACACGGTGATCAACGACTTCACTGCACGCGACCTCCAGAAACTCCACCGGCAATGGTTCATCGGCAAATCCCTGGACGGCTTTTGTCCGATGGGACCGTACCTCGTCACCGCTGATGAAGTCGACGGCCAGAACATCGACGTGAAGTGCTGGGTCAATGGCGAATTGCGTCAGAACTCGAACACGAAGCAACTCATTTTCGACATTCCGACGCTTATCGAAACGCTCTCGGCTGGCATCGAGTTGCAACCCGGCGATGTGATTGCAACAGGCACGCCAGCGGGTGTGGGTATCGGCTTCAGTCCGCCGAAATTCCTGCAAAAGGGTGATGTGATTCGCATCGAAATCGAGAACGTTGGTGTGTTGGAAAACGAGGTGGGCGAATGACGACAAATGTAACCAGGAACGTCGCGGTAGAAGTCGACGGTGATGGAGAAGCCGTGGTTTGTATTCACGGCCTCGGCGGTTCGTCGAACAACTGGACGCCGGTACTTTTAGCGTTCGAAGGCATGAAAGTCGTCCGGCCGGACTTGCCCGGCAGTGCTCGGTCGGCGCTGACATCCCAACCGCTATCTATCGACCTGTATGTCGAGACTTTGGCGGGTGTGCTGGGTGACCTGGGCATTTCGAAAGCGCATGTTGTCGCGCATTCGATGGGCACTATCGTTGCCCAACACCTTGCCATCAAGCATCCTGAACTTGTGAAGAGCCTAGCTTTGTTCGGCCCGCTGCTGGCGCCACCGGAGCAAGGTCGTCCGGGCATACAGGCACGTGCAGCCCTTTCCCGCGAGAAGGGCATCGCAGGCGTCCAGGAAATAGCCGATGCCATCGTCAAGGGCGCGACGAGCGCTGAAACGAAGGCACAGCGCCCGGTCGCCCTCGCTCTCGTGCGAGAAAGCGTCATGCGTCAGTCGCCGGAAGGCTACGCACAAAGCTGCGAAGCACTGGCCGGCGCTCAAGCGGCCGATATCGGCAAGATCGCCGTACCAACGCTTCTGGTCACGGGCGATGAAGACGGCGTCGGGCAGCCAGCAGCGGTGAAGGCAATGGGCGAGCGCATCGCCGGAAGCAAGGTAAAGGTCCTGCCTGGCTGCGGTCACTGGACCACCTTCGAAAAGCCCGCCGAATGCGCCGAAGAGCTCAAGGCTTTTTACAAGTCAATGCAGTAAGTTCCCCACCTATCGGAGGAGACATGAACAGAACCGTTTTCACCAACGTCAATATTTTCGACGGCACGGGCGCTGACCCGTATATCGGCGAAATCCTGGTCGAAGATAATCGCATCGCCCGTGTATCGAGGAATGGCGATCGCGTGAACGCGGAAGACGCGCGCAGTATCGACGGTCGCGGCCGATTCATCATGCCCGGCATGACCGAGGCACATACCCATTTTTCATGGAACGACCAGCCCTCGCTCTCGGCGATTCAGTTCATGCCGCCAGAAGAGCACATTCTCTGGTGCGTGCGTGTAGCCAAGCGTTATCTGGAAATGGGCTTTACGTCCGCGTTGGGTGCGGCCGCCGCGAAGGCTCGACTCGATGTCGTGCTGCGCAACGCCATCAACGCGGGAGAGTTTCCCGGGCCACGCTATCTCGCGGGCAGTCAGGAAATCACAACGCTCGGCGGTTTGGGTGACAACACGCTTCCCCATCTGCCATTCAATGAGTTGAACTTTGGCGAGGTGGTGAGCGGCCCGGAAGAAGTGCGTCGCGCAGCACGCATGTTCATCAAATACGGCGTAGACCACCTGAAAATAAACCTGTCCGGTGAATATATTGCAGGCATCCCGGCAGAGGCATCTCCGTTCTCGGAAGAAGAAATCGCGATGCTGGCCGCCGAGGCGAAACGTGCCGGCAAGCGCGTCGCCGCTCATGCCCGATCGAGCGAATCGGTCAAGCAATGCGTACGTCATGGACTGGAACTGGTTTTCCACGCGAGCTTCGCGGACGAAGAGGCGCTCGACATGCTCGAAGCGAACAAGGACAAGCACTTCGTCGCACCCGGCATTGGATGGCTTGTCAGCACGCTTTATCACGCTGAGAAATGGGGCATCACCGAAGAAGTCGCAACGAAGATGGGTTATGCGCGTGAGCTGGAAGTTGCGGCCGACACGCTCACGAAAATGCACAAACGAGGCATCCGGATTCTCCCGGGCGGCGACTACGGTTTCGCCTGGATGCCGCACGGCACGAACGCTCGTGACCTTGAGCACTTCGTGAAATACATAGGCATGACGCCGAAGGAAGCATTGCTATCGGCAACCAGCCTTGGCGGCGAACTGATGATGCAACCGGATAGCATCGGAAAACTGGCCGAGGGGTATTACGCGGATATCGTTCTGGTCGACGGCAACCCGCTTGAAAACCTGAAGGTGCTGCAGGACCCCGCGAAAATTTCGCTTGTCATGAAAGACGGCGAGATTATCAAGAGTTGCTATGACGTCAAGATCCCGGAGGGCCCCATCCACGTCACCGGTGGCAATGAGCCAATGAGGGATGAAGGCGTCAAGAAGGCGATGCACGCGGAAGCCCACTGAAGTTCCGCCGGGACCTCAATTAGAGCCCCGGCTGTTTCCCCATAAGGTAAAAGCCAGCACACCGCGCTCTGCGCGGTGTGACTGCGCTCGTTCAAAGATCTGAGGCAGACAGCATGTGTGATTGCATTGGTAAGGCCCTTGAGCTGGGCATGTCGCGACGCGGCTTTCTCGGCGCGGGCTGGAAAATGGCGGGCGCCGGGTTGCCGCTTCTCATGGGCGTGCCGGCCAGCGCGGCCGAGGTCGACCAGCGCACTCAGGCGCTAGCGCAATCCCGAAGCAAGGCGCAGGGCCACGACACGCGGCTGGTGCTTCTGGGCACAGCAGGCGGTCCGGTCTGGTGGCCAAACTGCGACCGGGAAGGTATCTCTTCTGCATTGGTCGTTGGAGATGCGGTGTATGTGGTGGACTGTGGAGATGGTGTCGGCAAGCGCTACAAGCAGGCCGAGCTTGGCCCTATCAATACCGTGTCAGGCATGACCGGAATGGAAAACCTGCGCGGCATCTTCCTCACACACCTTCACTCGGACCACACCATCGATTACTTCAACCTGTTTCTGTATGGTTGGTATGACGGTCTCACGGGTGTAAAGCAGCCCGTCCAGATTTATGGCCCCGGTCGACGCGGGCAGATGGAGCCAATTTTCAACATCCCGGGACAGGCGGCGTCTGCGCCTCCACCGGTCGTCAACCCGGAAAACCCGACGCCCGGCACGGTCGACATGACCAACTATCTCTACCAGGCGTACGCACTCGACATCAACGACCGTCTACGCGACGCACACCGTCCTGACCTGCGTACCCTGATGAAGGTCCAGGACATTGTCATCCCGCCGGTGCCTGGCTTCAGAAGCCCCAACGAGACGCCCGTTCCAAAAATGGAGCCGTTCCTCGTTCATGAGGACGAGCGCGTCCGTGTGACGGCAACGCTGGTGAATCACTTTCCAATCTGGCCTGCATTTGCATTCCGCTTTGACACGGATGATGGGTCCGTCACGTTCTCTGGCGATACGTCGCCATGCGACAACCTGATCAGGCTCGCCCGCAATACCGACGTGCTTGTACATGAGGTCATCGATACGACTTGGGTCGACGCGCTCTTTCCTCCGCCCGTCGGTGAGAAGGAAGTTGCGTTCAAGCAGCATCTGCTCAGCTCGCACACATCCATCGACGATGTTGGCAAGGTGGCTGAAGCTGCCGGCGCAAAGACATTAGTGCTGTCTCACATTGCCCCGGGACATGCGCCTCGTGCCAACCTGATGCGAGCGCAGCGCAACTTCTCCGGTCAGCTCATCATTGGCGAAGACCTGATGCAAATTGGTGTCGGCCGCAAGCGGGCTTGATCTTCCGAAAGAGATTGCCCTTGTGTTTGAGATACATGTATCAGGCTGCGATTTGTTTCTGCATGAACACGCTCAGTGGGTCGTTCGTATAATCGCCAAACGGTCCCCGGCGCTCATAGCCGGCTGAGGCATACAAAGCCAGCGCCTCATGTTGGTAGGGTCCGGTTTCAAGCTTGAGCAACTTACAGCCAAGGTCGATTGCCCGTGACTCGAGCAGAGCCATGAGTTTCCGGGCGACGCCTTGCCCTCGGCCGCGAGGACTGACATACATTCGTTTGAGTTCGCCAAATTCAGGGCAGAGGACTATCGCCCCACAGCCGATTGCGTGGCCCTCACTGTCCCGCGCAACGGCAAACAGGACATCGGGTTGCATCAACGACACGAGGTCCAGCATGTGCCTGCTCTCCGGCGGGTACAGTGTGTCCTGGTACGCGTCCAGATCGGTGATGAGCGCGACCACGTCAGGTTGACCGGGTGATTCGAAGGCGATAGTCATGGCTGAACAACCAACGAGAAAATTCATGGATCGAGTCGATCCGAGCAGACCTCTTCGGTGCGCTACGAACGCTTGATATGATCCAGCATCCGACCATAACAATTGGCGATAAGCAACCGCACCTGATGACGAAAGTGGGTAATTTATTGCACTAAAGCTGAGCTTCGATAGCCGCTTTATCTATAACTGACCATACTTGCTCGATCTTTCCTTCGTGAAATTGATAGAACACATTCTCTGTAAAGGAGACCCGCTTTCCGTTGACAGGGAGGCCAAGGAATATTCCCTTCGGCGTACAGACGAAACCGAGTCGGCTGGCCACACAAGGCGGATCGGAAACTAGCAGATGAATGTTGAAATACAGGTCCGGAATTTCACTGAAGTCTCGCTCCAGCATCGCGCGATAACCCGATACGCCAATCCGCTGACCGTTGTAGTACACGTCGTCGTGAACGAATTGTCCCAGTTGCGGCCAGTCCTGCTTATTCAGGCAGGCAATGTAGCCTTGATAGTGGTTGGAGAGGTCGATTTTATTCATGGCAATTGCCCTGTCCTTTTACAAGGTCCCGTCTACAAAGCGGGACGCGTTCAAGTTCCATACCAGCCGTTCACATCGTAGAACTAAGACCGGTAGCGTAACGCTTCGATCAGCACAGCAAGGGCTCGCGAAGACTGGCGACGGCTCGGGTAATACAGGTGATAGCCTGGAAAGACCGGACACCAATCCTTGAGAACCGGCTTGAGTCGTCCATCGGCAACATACGGCTGCGACAGATCTTCCGGAATATAGGCCAGGCCACCGCCTGCAAGCGCCGCGTTGAGCATCTGGTTTGTTCCGTTGAAAATCCACTGACCGTCCACGCGCACCTTCACTTCGTGCCCTGCCTTTTTAAACTCCCATGCGTACAAACCGCCATGGGTCGGCAGCCGTAGATTGATGCAATTATGTCCTGTCAGGTCGTGGGGCGTTTTCGGCCGCGTTCGTCTTGTGAAGTAGGAAGGCGCGCCGACGACCGCCATGCGCATGTCCGGTGAAATACGCACAGCGATCATGTCTTTCGCCACCTGATCGCCGAGACGAACGCCAACGTCAAAGCGTTGCGCGACAATATCGGTCAACCCAAAGTCAACAATGATTTCGACCTTGATATCTGGATAGTCGAGCAGCAGTCCCGCCAGCTTTGGCTGAAGTATGGTTGCCGCAGCATGTTCGTCGGTCGTGATGCGGATGGTGCCGGCAGGTTTGTCGCGAAGCTCGCTCAACGCCGCCAGTTCCTCATCGATCTCGTCAAGCCGCGGCCCCACGGTCGCAAGCAATCGCTCGCCCGCAGGCGTCGGCGAGACGCTGCGCGTAGTCCGAGTCAGGAGCCGCAGCCCTAACCTCGACTCGAGCCCTCGGATAGTGTGGCTCAACGCCGATTGCGACACGCCAAGCTTGGCCGCCGCCTTGGTAAAGCTCTGCTCGCGCGCGACGGCGACGAACGCCAGCAAGTCGTTGAGGTTTTCGCGGGCCATTCATGAATCTCTCTCATATGACTTTGCCGATTCTACCGTCTAGTTACGTGCTGGCGCAGCCGGTAAATTTAGGACTGGAAGAGAACGTCGGCGCGGCCGCGGTCGAGCTATCGCCGGGTGATTTGTCCGTGATTGAAGCAGCGGTGCTGATGCTGTGCGAGGGGCTACGTCAAGAGGTAAAGACGTACGACATCCGCACGACCGTGATCTCGCCGGGCGCGGTGGACACGCAACTGCCGAACAGCATCACCGAGCCGGATGTGGCGGACAACGTCAACAAGTTCTACGAGGAAAACGCGATCCCTGCTGAATCATTTGCGCGGGCGGTCGCCTTCGCGATCAGCCAGCCGCCGGAAGGCGATGTGAACGAGATCCTGTTCCGGCCGACGCGTCAGGAGCTTTGATCGCCGCGCGTCAAGAAGACCGGCTAGCGCCGTGAGCGAGCGGCGATCCACGATCACCGTTGGAAGTTTTGGTCGTCACTGTGCACTCAGGTGTTGACCCGGTTACGAACCACTCGTTTGTGGTGTGACAATCGAGCAGCGAATAAATAGAGGGGAGACGCTATGCCCGACGAAGCGACTCCATGGCGCTCGTCTCGCGTCATCGTCATCCTGGCTAACCACCGCATGGATTAAAGAGGACAACATTCGATGAACTTGCTTCCCGCCGACACCGAGCCGGTGATCGAAGGCTTGAGCGCCATCACGTTGTCCACTCACGACATGCGGAGCGCTGTGCGCTTTTACCTGGCGCTTGGATTCCCGCTATTGCACGGTGGCGAAAACGATCCGTTTGCGTCGTTTGCTGCGGGCACGTCGTTTTTGAACCTGACCGTGGAGACGCACGGTCCAGTCAGCTGGTGGGGCCGCGTGATCATCTATGTGTCAGACGTCGATGCGATGTACCGCAAGGCGCTCGCAGCCGGGATCACGCCGGAGTTTGCACCGCGCGATGCGCCTTGGAACGAACGCTATTTCCATGTCAGGGACCCCGACGGGCACGAACTCAGCTTCGCCCGGCCACTGGGTTAGCGCGCTATGGGGTGACAACATTGCATGCCCGACCGCTGTGCCGTCGCGCCGCGCTCCTTCTGCGCTCCTTCGACGCTGATATCTGATCGAATCGCCTGCGCGACCACGGGCAGGTTTCGCGCTACTCGCTACGCCACCTTACCGTTGCGGCACACGGTTGCGTCGGGCTGCTGTTGCTCCAGATGTCGCAGCAATTTTGTCACCATCCAGACGACGCCGAACGCGAGGATCACGAAGAACACCGCGAGCGGCGTCAGGACCTGCACCGACAAGAACCCGGCGAATCCCATCATCGCCGACGACACGAGCAGCAGCGCACAGCCGAGGATCGCGCTTGTCAGACCCGCTATGTGCGGGAACAGAGAGTTGCCCTTGGCCATCAACGTCGGATACATCGCGCCTGCGCAGAATCCCATCACGAGCACGGGTGTCGCGAGCGTCCATACGCGCAGCCCGACCGTCAGCGCAAGCAACAACATCGCAATCGACGTGGCCGCCATCAAGCGCGCACCGAAGTAAAGCCGCTGTTCCGCGGTCGGCAGACGCGGGCCGTGCAAACGGTTCGACAGGCCGCCGAGGAAATACATCATCCCGATGCCGAGCGCGAGGTAACCGAAAAAGGTCGGCGGTTTGTGCAGCGTGTTCTGCACCATGAACGGCCCGACGATGTTGAATACGAGCAAGATGCTGTAGCACAGGCCCTGAGCGAGAAAGCAGCTCTGGAACACCGGGCTCGACAGCACCTTGCCCGCGTTTGTCATCAGCGTGCGCGGCTCCAGGCGCACCGGGCGCTGCAACGTTTCACGATAACGCCAGATCATCGCCCACATCACAAGCGAATAGACGAGCAGGAAAACGAGGCAGGCCTGCCAGCCAAACCACGTCTGCAAGTGGGCACCGATCACCGGCGCCACGATCGGCGCAAGCCCCCACGCAATGGCCATGTACGTGAACGCATGGACCAACGTCTGCCCGGAGAACGAGTCGGTGATGATCGCCTTCGCGAGCAGGTTCGTGGCGGCGATGCCGAAGCCCTGCAGACAGCGGGCGAGGAGGAACATCTCGAGATTCGGCGCGGCGAGCGACAGCAGGCATCCGATCGTGAAAATGACGAGGCCGAAAGCCAGCACGGGCTTGCGCCCGTATGCATCGGCGACAGGCCCGAGGACGAGTTGGCCTAGCGCGTAGGCCACCATGTAGCCGGATACGCTCGACTGGATTGCCTGCGGCGAAGTCGCGAAGAAGCGCGCCATCGCAGGTAGCGCGGGCACGTAGATGTCGATCGCAAGCTGACCGGCGGAGGCGAACAGGCAGATCAGGAACAGCAGGAAGCGCGGCGAGTTTGTTGCGCGGGCGGGAGGGACAGAGCGGTCGAGGATAGTGTGGTTCATGAAGGCATCGAAGAGGCGAATTCGGTGATGCGGTAGCGGCCGTTCGGCTATCGAACACGGCGCAGTTTGGCGACATCGCCGCGTATTGTGCCTGTCATCGCAAAATTCGACACGACGCGCCCGTCATTGAAAGCTACAGTCCGGCGCGTTGCGTCCCCCTTTCAGACCATCGCGGATCCGCAACGGGGCTACACTGAAGAGCAAGCCGCGCCCCGGAGAAAGCCATGACAGACCTTGACCCTGATACCACCTTTCGTAAGTTGCCCCTCACTCCGGAGCAGGACGCGGAAGTAAGGCATTACATTAAATCGCAGACGCAACGCGGCCAGCCTTGGGACACGTCGGAGCTAAGCGCGATGCTCAAGGACATGCTGCAACCCCCGGGTGACGAAAACGACGAATTCGACGAATCTGACGAATTCGACGCCTCGGCAGACGAGAAAGGGGCCGCCGAGCGCGCAATGGGTTCCGTTGAAGATGAGATGGATGCCACCGAGGCGAGCGAGGAATGGAATGCCGCGATGGAATCGGAAATCATGAAAGGGCCCAAACGGTAGGACACGCGGCGCAGGCCCAGCGATAGCGCACGCTACCGGTTCACGGCGCAGCGGTCGCCGGCGTTCCCACGATCAAAGACCGGATCAGCGCCTGATCGGCCGGTGTCGCCGGGTTGTAGACAATCATCTGAAGATCCGGCCGCCCGTCGACCGCGAACGAGGAGTATTCCAGCGAGATCGGTCCGAGCACGGGGTGGCGCAGATGCTTGACGCCTTCGCCATAGGTCTGCACCTCATTGTCCCGCCACATGGCGGCGAACTCGGGACTCGACCGGCACAGTTCGTCGACGAGCGGCGCGACCTCGGCGTCAGCGCCTGCTCGCGCGGCATCGATCCGAAATGCGCTCACCACGAAACGGGCTACGCTTTCCCAATCGAACTGCGCAGCACGGACGCGGGCATCGCTGAAAATCATGCGCAGGATGTTGCGTTGTTCGGGCGGCAGGGAGCCGTAGTCGGTGAGCACGGTCGCGGCTGCGCGATTCCAGGCAACCACATCCCATGTCGCTGTCCTGACGATTGCCGGGCTATAGGGCAGTGCCTCGAGCAGGCGTTGCAGCCGCGGCGTAATCACATCACTGCCGCGATAGTGGACTTCGGGCGGATGACCCAGACCAAGCAGGAATACGTGTTCGCGCTCGACTTCAGTCAGCATCAGTGCGCTCGCGATACGGTCCAGCACGTCTGCGGACGGATTGCCGCCGCGCCCCTGCTCCAGCCACGTGTACCAAGCCGCGCTGATATTGGCGCGCTGCGCCACCTCCTCCCGGCGTAATCCCGCTGTTCGCCGCCGGCTACCGGAAAAACCGAAGGTCGCGGGATCGAGCTTCGTCCGCCTGTTCTTCAGATAGCTACCCAGCCGATTGTCGTTCGCAGTCTCGTTCTCGTTCGCGTGGGGCATGTGCAACCTGTTAAGAGGTATACCTGGATAACGTCACTACTTTAACAGGATGATTTTAGCTCGTACATTGCTTCCTCGATCACTTGGGAGAGCACCACATGCGCGTCTTTGTCACGGGAGCCACCGGCTTCGTTGGTTCTGCTGTCGTCCGCGAATTGCTCGCGAACGGCCATCAAGTCGTGGGCTTCACCCGTTCGGAGGAAGGCGCGGCCGCGCTCGTCTCGGCCGGCGCCGAGGCGGTCCATGGGTCGCTTACCGACTTCGACAGCCTGCGTCGCGGAGCAGCAAGCGCCGACGGTGTCATCCATACCGCCTTCAATCACGATTTCTCCCGGTTTGCGGCTAGCGCCGCGGAGGATAGGCAAGCGATCGAAGTCCTCGGCAGCGTGCTCGAAGGCAGCGAACGGCCGTTGCTCGTCACGTCCGGCACGGCGTTCCTGCGAAACGGCCTGACAGCGACCGAGGCGGATCATCCTCCCGCGCCGTCCGGCGACTTTCCTCGCGGGTCCGAGACTGCCGCGGCGACCGTCGCTGCCCGCGGCGTGCGTGCGACCGCCGTGCGGCTGCCGCCATCCGTCCACGGTGAAGGCGATCACGGCTTTGTCCCCATCCTTATCCGCATCGCCCGTGAGAAAGGCGTGTCGGCGTATGTGGGCGACGGCCTTAACCGCTGGCCCGCCGTGCATCGCTTCGATGCTGCCCGCGTCTTCCGGCTCGCGCTGGAGCGCGGCGGCATCGATGGTCCCTATCACGCGATCGCCGAGGAAGGTGTGCCGTTCAAGGCGATTGCCGAGGTGATCGGCCGCCGGCTTGGCATCCCCGTGGCCGCGAAGTCGCCCGACGAGGCGGCGGCGCATTTCGGATGGTTCGGCAGGTTCGTCGGCGCCGACCTGCCGACATCAAGTGTGCGGACGCGCGCCATCCTGGACTGGGCGCCAACCGGTCCGGACCTTCTCACCGACATCGATCAGCCCGGCTACTTCGCGCATCCCTGACGTTCGGCGAAGGAACGCAGCCAAGGATTAGCGTGGAGGCAAAGGCCTCCACGCATTCGCAACAAAGACCTTAACTGCACAGGAGAATCAGGATGACCGGCACAGCACTGTCACTCGATGGAAAACGCGTGGTTGTCATTGGCGGCGCGTCGGGAATCGGCTTCGCCGTTGCCGAACTCGCGCGCGCTCAGGGCGCCGCGGTGGTCATTGCTTCGAGCACCGCAGCGAACGTCAATGCGGCGGTTGAGCGCCTGCCGGGCGCGACGGGCCGGACAGTTGATCTGCGTGACGAAGCCAGCGTGGCCGGCTTCTTCGAAGCACTCGGCGCATTCGATCATCTGGCGATCACGGCAGGTGACTGGAGCGGATCGATGCTCGTTTCAATCCGGGACCTCGACCTCACGCAGGCGCGGGAGCTCATGGCGGTACGCTTCTGGGGCGTGTTAGCGGCCGTCAAGCACGGCTGCCGAACGATCGCTCAGGATGGCTCGATCACGTTGACGAGCGGCATGCTCACGCATCGGCCGAGGAAAGGCGCGCCGTTGCCGACCACTATGGGAGGCGCGGTCGAATACCTGGCCCGCGGCCTGGCGATGGATCTCAGCCCGGTGCGGGTCAACGCCGTTTGCCCGGGCCTCGTCCTCACCGACCATGTGAAGCAGATGCCAGAGGCCATGCTGCAGTCGATGGTAGCGTCCCTGCCAGTGCCGCGCGCCGCGTCGCCGGCGGAGGCTGCGAAGGCCTATGTGTACCTCATGACCAACGGCTACGCGACGGGACAAATTCTGCCCGTCGACGGCGGCGGCTTGCTGGGCTGACGGGCTTGTCAGGGCAGCATTGGTAAATGCGGATGTGGGGCTCCGGGATGGTTGCAGTCGATCGGCGGCACGCATACGCGCGCTTGCCGTTCAATGTCGTGCGGGCATTGGCGTCAAACACCAAATAGAAAATCTGCCTTCAGGCTCGCGCCGATTCCCAGAATTGACTAACCTTGTCAAAACATCCCGCAACGGAGTCTTGGCATCGCTGCAAAGCGCCCGCCCGCGATTTCCGAACTCCCTGACCAATCGAGAATATCCATCCGATGCCCACCGACATTCCAGATCCTCAAGCCGTTTGCGATCCTATTAGCCGCAGCGCGATTTTTATGGTCGCCACGCTTAAAGCCGGCCCCGAAAGCGCAAGCACGGTGCGCGCGTTATGCGAAGACGTCGCCGGTCTGGTTCGCGCGGTCGGCACGCGTGCCCCTACGGCCAACCTCTCGTGCGTCTGCGGTTTCGGCTCTGACGGTTGGGATACGCTGTTCGGCGCGCCGCGCCCCGCAAACCTCCATGCGTTCCGCGAGTTTGGCGAGGGCAATCGCCGCGCAATTGGCACACCGGGCGATATCCTGCTGCACATCCGCGCGGACCATATGGATCTCTGCTTTGAACTCGCTGCCCTGTTGATGGAGCGATTACGCGATGCGGTCTCGGTAGTCGATGAAGTCCATGGCTTTCGCTATTTCGACCTGCGCGACATGGTGGGTTTTGTCGACGGCACGGAAAACCCGAGCGGCCGTGAGGCGGTCGATTTCACCCTGATCAGCGATCAGGATCCGGCATTTGCAGGCGGCAGTTATGTGATGGTGCAGAAATACCTGCATGACATGGTTGGCTGGGACGCGCTCTCAGTCGAGGCACAGGAACGCATTATCGGCCGCAAGAAGCTATCCGATGTCGAGCTTGCGGAAGGCGTCAAACCCTCGTCGTCGCACAGTTCGCTGACGACGATCGAAAAGGACGGTCAGGAAGTGAAAATCCTGCGTCATAACATGGCATTCGGCCGCCCAGGCGCGGGCGAGTTTGGGACCTACTTTATCGGCTATGCCAGTTCGCCGGAGCCCATCGAGCAGATGCTCGAAAACATGTTTGTCGGGCGCCCTCCCGGCAACTACGACCGGCTTCTCGATTACAGCCGCGCGGTCACCGGCGGCCTGTTCTTTGTTCCATCGGCTTCCATGCTTGAGGCGCTCGCGGATCGCGATCCCCAGTCTTCGACGAATGAATCAGCGTCGGCTGGGTGAGCTGGGAAGCGGTGAACCCGTCATCCTGCGTTCGCGCTGCCACGCTACGTTAAGACAGAACGCTGGCTACAAGTGACGAACTGAAGGCGTTGCGGTTTTGCGTGCCTTACTACTCCCCGCAAAAGAGAATGCTTGCGGGGAATTCATACAAGCCGATTACCTAGGCAGATATATCGTATCTGAAGGGTACATCGCTAAACGCGAGGTATCGTTGTTCCGCGCCTAGCCACTAGCGATCGACCCGGTCCTGACACGCTCAGGCTAGCAGGCTTCACGAAATCGGCAGGCGTTACGCTCGTCGCGCATCCGTCATGCATAGCGCGCGAGAAACATATCGGCGGCGGATTCTGCTACTTGCTTTTGTGCTTGCTTGTTAAGGGGAGGCTGCCCCATTGTCACCTGCGGCCAGAAAGCAAACGCCTTGACGAGACCCTGCAACTGCTGCGAGGCGAACACGGGGTCCGATGTCTTCAGCCGGCCATCGGCAGTGGCTGCGCGGATCCATACCGTCAGGTCTTCTTCGCGCTCACCCATGCGAGCCACCATGTCCCGCGCACGTTCCGGCGAATGAATGCCGGCCGCGATCGCCACGCGCGCGAGCGACAGGAATGCCTCATTGTTTAGAAGACTCAGCTTTTTCACCAGCAACTGGAGCAACTGCGCGCGCAACGGCTGAGCGTTGGAATAAGCGGGCGCCTCTCCCGTGTCACTCGAATCCCATAACTGCCGCAGGATGGCTGCGAACAGCACTTCCTTGCTGGGGAAATGGTTGTAGACGGTCCGCTTCGATACCCCCGCGCGGGCCGCGATGCGATCCATGCTGGTTGCCTCGAAACCCGCCGCAAGGAATTCTTCAATAGCCGCAGCGATCACGGCGGCGCGTTTTCGATCGGTCAGACGTAGCAGGGTGGAAGTGGCATTCATCAATAAATTTTACACCAGGCAGTTTACTTTTTTCTACGATAAACTACACTGCACAGTCTACTTTCCTTGCTTTCCCTTGCTTTCCCCTTTTCCCAATTGGGACGCCATACATGACATCGTTCACCGGTTCTATCCGCCGCGCTTTGGGGCTCACAGCAGCGCGACGCGGCCGCGAAGCGTTCGACTCGTCAGTCCAGCACGACGGCGAGCGCTTCCGTAACGTCAAGCCTCGTCCCGTGGAAGGAATCGGCAAGACCCTGAGCATCGTGTGGAGTTTACTGTTCAAGAAACCGAGCGGCACGGTGCCCGCCAGCCCCCTGCCCGTCGACGCGCTCACGCGTGAACAGCTTGACGCGGCGCCTGACCGCAGTTTGTATCGCCTCGGGCATTCAACCATGCTGCTCAAGCTGCGCGGTCAGTTCTGGCTGACCGACCCGGTCTTCGCCGAACGCGCGTCACCGTTCAAGCGGTTTGGTCCAAAACGCTTTCATGCGCCGCCCATCGCGCTGGCTGATTTGCCGCCGCTGCGTGGCGTGATTCTGTCCCACGACCACTACGACCATCTGGACCGCGAGACGGTGCTCGCACTCGCCCATAGCACGGGTGTGTTTCTGACGCCGCTGGGTGTGGGCGACCGGCTGATCGAATGGGGTATCGACGCGTCGAAGATTCGTCAGTTCGACTGGTGGCAGGGTGTGGAGATCGACGGTCTCACGTTCACGGCAACACCTTCGCAGCATTTCTCCGGCCGCAGCCTGTTCGATGGCAACAGTACCTTGTGGGCCTCGTGGGTTATCGTCGACGACGATTTGCGTGTGTTCTTCAGCGGCGACACCGGTTACTTCGACGGTTTCAAGACGATTGGCGAGCGACTCGGCCCATTCAATATAACGCTGCTCGAAACGGGAGCCTACGACGCCCATTGGCCCTACGTGCACATGCAGCCCGATGAAACCGTGCAGGCCCACCTCGATCTGCGCGGCCACTGGCTGATGCCGGTTCACAACGGCACGTTCGATCTGGCGATGCATCGCTGGCAGGAACCGTTCGAGCGCGTGACGGGGCTCGCCGGCGCGCATAGCATTCCGCTCGCGACACCGCGTATGGGCGAACGGCTGGACCTGGCCGCGCCGCACCGCGGTCAGCGGTGGTGGCGCGAGGTGGCGGAGGGCGTGAAAGCGCCCAGAACCCTGCGGCGCTGGTTCTTGTGCCGCAATGCGAGCCAGGCAAATTCGCAAGGCTAACTCACTATCGACGTTCGTCAGCAAACACGGCATCTAGTCTGACGCAGCCGCTACGACCCCGGGGTCCATCGATAAACAATGATGCTCGACTCGTTATAGTTGTCCTTCGTGACCACGTACTGACCGGTCGATGTCAGGTATGAGCGCAGGCCGTATATCGAATCAACGTTATTGCCCACGTCCACTGTGGCGGGGCTGCTGTTGGTGAATGTAGTGTCCAGACTGCCTGTGGCAAGATTGAACGCGTCGATGTTGGGCACGGTGCTGACGTATCCGACGAACAGATAATTGCCGGCTGCCGTGATCGATTTCGGATTGGCGCTGGTGAGGTTAATCACCGGATTCGGCGAGCTCTGGTTGCCTGCGAGCCAGCCGTGATACACCTCGACCCTCGTTCCTATCGACGTCCAGTCTGTGCTGCCGACTATGCCTTGCGCCAGGATCATGGTGTCGCTCTCCGGCAGGTAGATGATCCGCGTTAACGGCAGGACGGTCCTCGGCGTGGCGTACGCAATGCCCGCACCCCAGCTTGGCTTGCCGGTGGCATCAAAACCACTCAACGGGTAGTAATAAATGCGGTTCGTCCGGTCCGGGCCGGCCCAGACGTTTCCATTGCTATCGAGACAGAATCCTCCCGTGATCAGCGCCGTTGCATTGAACGCCGTGCCAGGCAGCGACCCGTCAGGTATGGCGATATAGCCATTGGCCGCGTTGAAATGAAAGAAATAAAATATCCCCGGATTCTGGCCGGCTGCCACGAGGATCCGGTTTGCGCCGACGGTGGCAATTTGCGCGAAGTGCTGGCCGCGCTGGGTGTCGCTGATGCTGATTCGTGGATCGGACGGGTAGTCGATCGGATCGACTGTGTTCGCCACGAACGTGCCGCCGGCGGTGCCTGTGTAGACGTTGAAACCTCCGTAGAAGGTCTCGCCGTCCGTCGCGGGGTCCGGTGCGCCGTTGCCTTCAAAGTTCAATGCCTGAAGCGTCCATTGCAGGGTGCCCGCGCTGCTATAGGCGTGGATGTCCGTAGTGCCGTTGCGGCCGAGGTCCCAGGTTCCACCCCACGGGTTATTGAGGACATACAGGGTACCGCCGGCATCCTTGCCAATGCCCGCAACGCGGGTGAAGCGCTTGTCACCCACCTGCCCTTTGATGCCAGTCGTTGTGTCTAGATATCCGCCCTGAATGCCGAACGTGCCGACCTGGGTTGGCTGCTGCGTTGGCTGAGTTGAAACGCCCGCGGTCTGGTAGATCTTGATGTTCATGTCCGGCCCCTCGTCGCCGACCAAAAGCTGTCCAGCCGTTGCATCGAAATACAGCGCGCTCGGGCGGGACGTGGCTGCCATCTGGATCGTGTTCAAAGCCGCGCCGGCCGGACTGAATTCGACAACCGTGCCCGCACTCTCCTGCGCGACCCAAACATTGCCGGCGCTATCCACAGCGAGCGCCCCGGGAGCTGTCACATTGATATCACTCTGCCAGACGCCGTCGGTAGTGAAGATTCGGACGCGATTTCCAGGGAAGTCGCTCGCATAGAGCAGCGAGCCGGAAGTAGCGAGTCCGGTAATGACGTCTCCACGCGTCTGGGTGGTTGTCGCGCTGACGGGGATGGAGAGATCGCGGGTTTTGCTGATCCGGTTATATCGCCCTACCCGGCCGCTGCCTTTACTCCTGTCATATTGCAAGGCCGCAAAGATCGAAGTGGCATTGCCAGTAATGGCGCTGCCCTGGAACTCGTTGTGAATCCCGATGGACCCCATGTTTTGGCGGTTGCCGTATATGGCGACGCCGCCTTCGTTTTCGTCCCAGAGGGAAGCCGTATAAATAATTCCTTCGGGCGCTACCCACATGGAACGAGCGCCATTACCCACATAAGTGGAATTGGTTCCATAGGTGTTCGCGATCCAGTCAGTGGTGTATTGCGCCTGACACGCTGGCGTAATTATCGCGATCAGCACAATGGCAGAAAATATGGCTTGGATGAATTTCTTTAACATGATCGATGGTCTCCGAATGGTGATCTAGCGTGAAGGCGAGAGGCGCGGGCAATGAAATCCCCTATGCCGGGCTTCTCACGGGCTCGGCGCTTGATTGTGTTGAAAACGGGCGTTAAACAGCGCCCGTATAGGAGAAAGAAAACCGGCGTTTGCGGCTAGTAGACGAGTTTATAGATTGCAGGTAATGCAGTTCTGGAGTGCATATGCCGCGTTCCCTTTATGCTTTACAAAGGGCTCATTCTTATAAAAATGTCAGGTAGTAGTTTTGTACCCCACTGCGGAGAAATACCGCGATAACTAATCGTAGATCGAAAATAGTCGAAAAGTCGTCAACAAAAAATCAAAAATAAATGGACGCTTTAATGTAGAGGTGTGGGCGGCAATGAATGAATGCGCCGCGGCCGTTCGAGATACCAATAGGACGCGTTGCGCTATGCGTGCAAGAAAATGGGGCCGCTTGCTGCGCCCCATTGATATCAACCGCAACTGGCCGAATTACCTTCCTCGGTTAGCAGCGCCGTTTGCGTCCACGGCGCGCTGTCGACTTTGCCCCAATCAGTAAACTATCTGCGCCGCCAGATCGTGTTTGATAGCTAACGCCATTTTCCTGAGTTCACCCCACTGATCAGGTTCGACATACGGGCTGTGCATGGTTATATCGAGCGTGCGCGTCACGGTAATAATGCGACCCGAGGCGGTATAGCTCGACGTGTAGGTTCCGAACGTCGACGCAATATTCGCCGGCTTGGGAAGGCTGGATACCGTGACTATCTCAGGCAGGTTTATCGTGGTCGTTTCACTAATATGGCGACCGCTGAACAGCAGCGGGAATCTACGCCGGTTCGGCCCGACTAATTCGAATGTGGTGGCAATATTCGTAAAGCTGTTCAAGCCCTGCGGCACCCGTATCGCGCCCGGCCCAGGGAACTGAGCGTAGTCGGGAAGCTTGAACCGCGTCTCGTATCCAAAGTTATATTCAAGATTACGAAGATCGCCATGAATGTATCGGCCTGATCCGTCTGTGCCGGTCATTGTCAGCATGCGCTCGGCGAACGCAGGTTCCATCCCTGAAGGTAATGTGGCGAAAACGGATCGGGCGATCCAGTCGGATTCGCCCACGGTATCGATCCGGCTCGAGCCTCTGGCCGTTCCCTCTCTGTCAAACACGACCGCTGATTGCACGCTTACACGGTCGGTAGCCGGGCTCCTCAACGGAAGGGTCACCAGCGTGGCGGCACCGCTGCCGTTATCCGTGACCAACGCGGATTTTCCGTCTTCGGTGGCAGGCAGTACGCCGAACCTGGCCATACCCGCAGTCGAGTCCACATAAATATCGAACTCGGGAATATAGGTAATTGCATGATTGAAGACGGCCAGCGGATCAGCAACCTTCGGCAGCCAGTAACGATTATCGGCGTTCACCAGCACGACACTGCTCTTGATCCCCTTCGCCGCGAGCAATGCTTCGAGAAGCGTCGTGTGGTCTTTGCAGTCGCCATAACGCGCATCAAGCACTGCCTGAGCGTTGTGCGGGACAACGCCGCCAAAGCCGAGGTAGATCGCGACATAGCGAATGTTATTGCTTACCCATCGATAAATCGCACTCGCCTGATCACGTCGATCAGTCATTCCCTCGGTCACTTCGTCCGCGAGTGCCTGTATTCCCGGTGTGACAGCCGCTTGCTGGTTTGCCCGGGCAACATACGCTTGCCCCACCGCTTCGTAGTTTGGAAAGGTAGTAACCGTTAGACGCGGACTGTGATCGACAATACTCGGCGCTCCCAGTTCCGGCTGATGCGCCTGGGTATCTTTAATTGACCACTGCAACTTCTGCTTACCGTTGTCGTCTGCAGCAACAAGCCCACCTTGCATATCGATAGCCTCCGTGTAGAGCTTGATTGAAGCCGGTGCGATAACCGTAACCGTGGCTGACTTGAATACCTTGTTATCCCAAAACGTGTCGGTTATGGAGAACTGCCCCGGGAACAACGGTTTTAATTGGATTTTTCGGGTGTGCATCGTGATTGTCGCACCGACCTGGACGCCGGGGAACACAATGGTTTTTACCCGGCCGTCGTCAAACGTTGGCGCATTAACACTTTCAGGGCTTTGTTGCGTCAGGATTGCGTCCGGCGGGACGTCAATCCGCTTGCCGTCTCGCGTGGTTGTATAAGCCTCGACAACATCAAAGGACTGCAGTGCATTGCTATACCTCTGGGGTATCTGCCCGAAGTTCTTGACTCCCTCGCCCGTCTCGATGCGTATCGACCGGGTCTGGTCCAGCATGAAGCTGCCATCGGCATTGACGTTATAGACGATGTCGTCGGTTAGGACTGTAGTGCTCGGTTGATAATCCGCAGCTGCCGCATGCACGGCGTAACCCCCTACGGCGAACACGATCATGATCTTGCAAACAAGACTACGCATCGACTTTCTCTCTCCGATTTTTATTCTGATATGGGCGGGTCCATATTGACTCGAACAGGCCACGTTTAAATCGAAGCTGATTATAGGTCGAATGCGCAAAAGCAAATACAAAACGCCGCCTGCCGGACGCCCGGCAGGCGATAGAAGCAGCTCCTTTTACACAACGATTACAAAACAGATTACAAAAATGATGCGGGTGCCAAACAAAAGCAACCCGCCGTGCTTCAAGACGCCGCTAATGTCCGCAACGCAAACCGCTTCAGCTTGCCCGTCTCGGTGCGAGGTAAAGCTTCTATAAACTCAATCGCACGCGGATACTTGTACGGCGCGATCTGTTCCTTCACGAAAATTTGCAACTGCACCACCAGCGCGTCGCTCGGTACAAATCCTGCGCTAAGAACAATGTACGCCTTGGCAATCTGGCCGCGCTCGTCGTCGGCCACGCTAACCACCCCGCACTCCGCTACCGCTTCATGCAACAGCAACGCGCTTTCTACTTCAGGGCCGGAAATGTTATAGCCGGCCGAGATAATCATGTCGTCGGCACGGGACTGATAAAAGACGTAACCATCGGCATCGATACAAACCGAATCGCCCGGCAGGTTCCATCCGTCGCGAACGAAACTACGCTGCCGCGAGTCGCTTAGATAGCGGCAACCGGTCGGCCCCTTAACCGCGAGCATGCCGATCTCGCCAACGGGAACGGGCTGCATGTTCTTGTCCACTGCCTGCACCACGTAGCCCGGCACAGCGCGCCCGATCGCGCGGTCGCGCGTCTGTCCATCGGCGCTCGATACAAAGATGTGGATCATTTCAGTGCTGCCAATGCCATCGATCATTTGCAAACCCGTGGCCTGCCGCCAGAGCTTGCGCGTGGCATCCGGCAACGCTTCGCCCGCCGAGACACTTTTTCGAAGGCCCGACAAATCAAAACGCGCCGCGAGCCCCGCCATTTGCCGGTAGAACGTCGGCGCCGTGAACATGATCGTTGCGCGAAAGCGCTCAACCACCTGCAGCAGCGTCTCGGGCGTCAACTTCTCGATCAATACCGTCGATGCCCCTGCGCGCAACGGAAAACACAGCAAGCCACCCAGCCCGAAGGTGAACGCCAGGGGAGGCGTGCCACAGAATATATCGTCGGCGGTGGGCTTTAGGATATGGCGCGGAAACAGGTCGCACATCGCTAGTACGTCGCGATGAAAATGCATGCAACCCTTCGGCATTCCCGTTGTGCCGCTGGTAAATGCGATCAGGCAGACGTCGTCGGCAGCGGTGTCCACCGCCGTGTAGTCGACAGGTTGAAGCAAGGCGATCGTATCGACGGAATCAGGGCCATCGTCATGAAAGAGCCTTGTTTGCAGCAGGTTTTCACAAAAGTACGCGTTGGCGGGATCGCTGCATTGCGCGAGTTCATCGACCAGACGTGCGTCGCATAGGGCAGCTGAAACTTGTGCCTTGTCGATGATCTGCTTCAGCTCCTTTGCCCGCAGAAGCGGCATGGTAGGCACCACGACGAGACCTGCCTTCAAGGACGCAAGCCAAGCGATCGCCATGTGCAACGTGTTCGGCCCGCGCAGCAGAATGCGGTTGCCCGGCACCAGCCCCATCACCCCCGTCAGTACATGCGCTGCCTGGTTCACGCGCGTGCGCAATTCGCTGTACGTGGTCGCATGCGGAACACCATCGACGTCCGACCAGATCGCGGGTCGTGCTCCCTGCTCACGTTCCTGATGGTCATCGATTATCCGGTCGAGCAATTCGACCGCGCAATTCAGGCGTGCCGGATAGGAGACGTCAGGGTTGTCGAGCAGAAACTGCGGCCACTCGCCGGGCGGCGGCAGGTTGTCGCGAGAAAACGTTTCGACGTGAGCCGAAGGTTCCATGGTGAGCTCCGAGAACAACGAAAATAAGCGACGAGACAAGCGGCGGGGATATACGGCGGTTGTTAATCCGGAATAACGGCGGTGGCTTCGATCTCCACCTTGGCTTCGTCTTCAATGAGCGCGGCCACCTGCACGGCGCTCATCGCAATGTCGTAGTTGCCGATCAGTTCTCGAAACGCGCTGCCCACGTCCCTCAACGCAGCGAGGTATTCCCGCTTGTCGGTTACGTACCAGGTCAAGCGCACGAGATGTTCAGGGCGCCCACCCGCAGCTTCGAGAACCGCGACTATGTTGGCCAGCGCCTGATGCGCCTGCGCGGCGAAGTCGCTGCTCTGGAACTGGCATTGCGCGTCCCAGCCAATCTGTCCTGCTATGAAGACCTGCGTGCCGCGCGCGGCAACGCCGTTCGCATATCCGCGCGGCTTGACCCAGCCGGCTGGGAGCAATGCTTTTTTCACGACCGTGTCTCCTTGAAGTCGACCTTTACTTCGGTAAGCGCTGCCGGGTTGAAGCGTGTCAGCGCAGCGCGGATGTCATTGGGGATATCGATCGACACCCCGGATTCAAGGGACGTTGTCACGAGTACCTGGCGCGCGAGAAAGCGCGTTTCGCCATGCGACTGTGCGTCAATTGCGATGCCAACCGAACGAGCGCCTATACGTTCAAGTGTTAGCGCTAACACCAGCGTGTCGCCCATCTGGCTCGGCTTTGAAAATGTGCAATCGAGCTTCACGATCGGCAAGCCGACGCGGCGCTTGCTGATCATCGCGGCATAGTCAATGTCGAGTGCTTCGTTGAACCAGTCCTCTACCAGCGCGTTAGTCATCACGAGATACTGTGGAAAAAACACGATGCCGGCAGGATCGCAATGCGAGAAACGAATGCGCACCGGCCGCTCGAAATGGGTCGATGATTCCGTCATGCATTCCTCGCGGCATGAGCCTTGAGCAGATCTCGTCCGACGATCAACTGCTGCACTTCGGTTGCGCCTTCATAGATGCGCAGCGCGCGAATCTCCCGATACAATTGCTCCACCACCGCACCGCTTTGCACACCGCTACCGCCCCACAATTGCACGGCCGCGTCGATAACCTGCTGAGCGCCCTCGCTCGCATGCCACTTCGCCAGTGCGGCCTCGCGCGTGACGGACTTGCCCTGATCGCGCAACCAAGCCGCCCGATATACAAGCAACGCGGAGCTGTCGATAGTGAGCGTCATTTGCGCGAGTTTCGCCTGCGTCAGTTGGAAGTCGCCCAGCGTCTGACCGAACATCTTGCGCGACGCCGCGCGTTCGATCCCTTCGCTCATCGCCCGCCGCGCGAAACCAAGCGATGCCGCCGCAACCGACGTGCGGAAGATATCGAGTGTGCGCATCGCAAGCTTGAAACCTTCGCCGCGATTGCCGAGTAAAGCGGTACGCGGCACGCGGGCTTTCTCGAAAGAAAGGCGCGCTAGCGGATGCGGCGCGATCACGTCGAGCCGCTCGGCAATACGCAGTCCCGGCGTATCCGCATCGACGATAAACGCGCTGATGCCACGCGCCCCCGCCGCCTCACCGGTGCGGGCGAACACCACGTAAAAGTCCGCGATGCCGCCGTTCGAGATCCAGGTCTTCTCGCCATCGAGCACGTATGATTCGCCATCCTCACGAGCGCTGAGAGCGAGTGCCGCGACATCCGATCCAGCGTCGGGTTCGGTCAGTGCGAATGCCGCGATTGCCTCGCCGCTTGCCACGCGCGGCAGATAACGCTGCTTTTGCGCTTCGTTGCCGCCAAGAGAAATTGCGCCCGATCCGAGTCCCTGCATCGCGAGCACGAAGTCCGCAAGGCCGCTGTGACGAGCAAGCGTTTCGCGCAGCAGGCAAACGGCGCGCGTGTCGATGGTGTCACCGTGTCCACCGTAAGCCGTGCCGCCTATGCCATAACGCAGCCACCCTGCCTCACCGAGTTCACGTACGAGACGGCGGCACATCGCATCAACGTTCGCATGATTGGCGTGCGTGTCGCCCAGGTGTTCCGCTGCCCACGTGTCGATACTCACGCCGAGTTCGCGATGCCTTGCTTCGAAGAACGGCCACGCGAGGGCATCGTGGAAAGCGTCGGATCGTGTTTGGGGATGGGCCAATTCAATCTCCCTCGAACACAGGCCGCGTCTTCGCAGCGAATGCGCGATACGCGCGGCCGAAATCGTTGGTCGCCATGCAGATTGCCTGCGCCTGCGCTTCGGATTCAATGGCCTCGTCGATGCTCATGCTCCACTCCTGATGGAGCATTTTCTTCGTGATGCCATGCGCGAAGGTCGGCCCCGATGCAAGGGCGGAGGCAAGCGATTGCGCTTCGCGCAGAACGTCGTCGGGTTCGCATAGCCGGTTATAAAAGCCCCACGCGAAACCCTCATCGCCGCTCGCCGAGCGACCGGTGAAAAGCAGTTCGGCCGCTCTTCCCTGACCGATAATGCGCGGCAGGATCGCACACGCACCCATGTCGCAGCCCGCCAGTCCCACACGGGTAAAGAGAAACGCGAGCTTGCTGCGCGCGGTCCCTAAACGCATATCCGAAGCCATCGCCATGATCGCTCCAGCGCCGGCGCAGATGCCATCGACAGCAGCAATAATCGGCTGCGGGCAATGACGCATCGCTTTCACGAGGTCTCCCGTCATGCGCGTGAACATCAGCAACTCGGGCATGGGCAGATCGACGAGCGGCGCAATGATGTCGTGCACGTCGCCACCCGAGCAAAAGTTGCCTCCGGCGCCGTGGATCACAATGGTCTTTACATCGGTGGCGTAAGCGAGCTGGCGGAACAGGTCGCGCAACTCCGCATACGATTCGAACGTCAGCGGATTCTTGCGCTCGGGCCGGTCAAGGGTGATCGTGCCAACTCCCAGCTCCACCGCCCAGCCAAAATGCTTTGCGTGATAGTCGCCAAGGGTTGTGCGGTTACCGGCAAAAAGCGCGGCAGTGTTCTCGTTCATCGACTGTCTCCGTATCTGTGTGCTTTGTCAGGCTTCACGAATCCGTACGCTCGCGCAAATGTTGCTTGAGCTTGCCCAGCTTCTGGTGCATGCGCGCTTTATCCGCCAGCGGCAAACCGCCGAACAATTCAACGACCCATTGTTCATGCGCACGCGCCATGCGATCGAACGATTCGCGGCCATGCGCCGTGAGCCGCACGGCAAACGAACGGCGGTCGTTCGGATCGGTATCGCGCACGACAAACCCTTCCTTCTCCAACTGGTCCGTGAGACCCGTTACGTTGCCGCCGGTAACCATCAAACGGCGTGACAGCTCGTTCATCTTCAGGCCGTCGGGATGGCGCTCAAGTTGCGCCATCAGGTCAAAGCGCGGCAGCGTGGTGTCGAATTCGGCACGCAAGCGGCGGCGCAACTCGGCTTGCACAAGATTCGTCGTGGTCAGCATGCGCAGCCATAGACGCAGTCCCATGTGACTATCGACACCTGTGCTCATTTCGAGGTCGACAACGTTGCTGGCGGCCTTGGCCTTTTCAGTCGCGGCGGGTTTAACCGTGCGGGCAGCGGGCTTGTTCACATTACTTCTCCACCTGAAATAGAAATGGTCTGGCCGGTGACTGATCGCGACTCCGGCAAGCAGAGCCATAACGCAGAACTGGCAACTTCGTCCGGCGTCACGAAGCGACGTTGCGGATTGGATCGCAGCAGTGCTTCGCGCGCCTCATCCTCGCTACGTCCGGTCTGCGCAACGATCTTTTCGATCGACTGTTCGAGCAGTCCGGTTTCGGTGTAACCGGGGCAAACCGCGTTGACCGTGATGCCACGCGTCGCGACTTCGAGCGCGAGCGAACGTGTCATGCCAATGACGCCATGCTTCGCCGCGCAATACGCGGCTACGTAGGCGTAACCTACCTGTCCTGCGGTGCTCGCTACGTTGACAATGCGCCCGCTGCGGCGCTCAAACATTCCTGGCAGCACCTCTTGCGTGCAGAGGAATACGCCGGTCAGATTCACGTCGAGCATGCGTTTCCACAGCGCCAGATCGGTCTTCGCGAACGGCGCGGCTTCGGCCTGGCCCGCGTTATTAATGAGGATGTCGATGAAACCATGCTCGCGTGTAGCAGCGAACGCCGCGGCGACGGATTCAGCGGACGTGACATCGACGCTCTGCACATGCACGGTCCCAGCTTCGCTCAGGACTTCAGCCTGATAGGCGAGCCGCGCCGCATCCCGGCCCATCAACGTGACCTGCGCGCCGGCTGTCACCAGCGCGTGCGCTATCGCAGCGCCAATACCACTGCCGCCGCCTGTGACCACTGCGTGCTGTCCGTCGAGCGAATACGTTGTCGTGTTCATGCTTCGCCCTCCGCACGCTGCGCGCGCTCACGTTCATAGCCGCGCTCGAGCTGCGACTTCGCGGCGTAGTATTGCTTCGGCCAGGTGATATCGACGTAACCGAGCTTCGCTGCTTGATCAAGCGTCCATGACGGATTGGCAAGATGCGGACGCGCCACCGCGCAGAGGTCGGCCCGGCCCGCTGCAATGATGCTGTTCACGTGGTCGGCTTCCGAGATCGCCCCGACCGCGATGGTCGCAATGCCTGCTTCATTGCGAACGCGATCCGAGAAGGGCGTCTGGAACATGCGGCCATAGACCGGCTTCTCTTCCTTGCTGACCTGTCCCGACGATACGTCGATCATGTCCGCGCCTGCGTCCTTGAACGCTCGCGCGATCAGCACGGCGTCGTCGGGCGTGATGCCGCCATCCACCCAATCGTGCGCCGAAATGCGCACCGAAATGGGCTTGTCCTTGGGCCACGCCGCGCGGATCGCATTGAACACTTCGATCGGAAAACGCAGACGGTTCGCGGATGAACCGCCGTATTCATCGTCGCGTTGATTCGTGAGCGGAGAGAGAAAACCGGACAGCAGATAACCATGCGCGCAGTGCAGCTCAAGCCAATCAAAACCGATGTCTGCGGCGAGCTCGGTCGAGCGCACGAACTGCGCTTTGATCTCGCGCAGATCGTCGGAAGTGGCTGCGCGCGACCATTGACTGATGCCCTTCAAATACTGCTGCCGCGACGCCGATACGATCGGCCAGTTGCCTTCTTCAAGCGGCTTGTCTATCCCCTCCCAACTCACGCGCGTCGATGCCTTCGCGCCTGCGTGACCCAGCTGGATGCCAATCTTTGCATCGCTCTCACGATGCACGAAGTCGACAATGCGTTGCCATGCGTCGCGTTGCGTGTCGTTGCATAGACCGGGGCATCCGGGCGTGATGCGCCCTTCAGGAGAGACGCAGGTCATCTCGGTCATCACGAGCGCAGCACCACCCATGGCACGGGCGCCGAGATGCATCAGGTGGTAGTCACCCGCGATGCCATCGACAGCCGAGTACTGGGCCATGGGAGACACCACCACGCGGTTCTTCAGCGTGACGCCTCGTACGGTGAACGGTGTAAACATCGGCGGTACGGAGCGCTTGCCACCGCTGTCTATAGCCAGCCCAGAACGCTGCGCAATCCAGTTTTCAAACTCGGCAAGATACGCGGCGTCGCGTGAACGCAGGTTTTCATGGGAGATGCGTTGCGAGCGCGTGAGCAGCGAATAAGCAAATTGCTCAGGCTCGAACGACGCGTACCGATCCACGTTTTCAAACCACTCCGTGGAGTTGCGCGCGGCGTTCTGGATGCGCAGGACATCGACGCTGCGTACGTCCGTGTAGTGATCGAGGGCAGCCGGCAAATCGTCCGGATGCGCCGCGATGCTGTTCGTCAGTTCGATCGCGTCTTCGAGCGCGAGCTTGGTGCCAGAGCCAATCGAGAAGTGCGCGGTGTGCGCGGCATCGCCCATCAGCACCACAGGCGTCACGCTGCCATCGCTATTCGCGCGGTTATGCACCCACGTTTCGTTCACGATGCGCGGAAAGCGGATCCACTGCGAGGAGCCGCGCAAATGTTGCGCGTTGGACTTGAGCGCATGACCGTCGAGATACTTGGCAAAGAGCCGCTCACAAAATGCGATGCCGTCTTCCTTGCTCATTTCATCGAGGCCGGCTGCACGCCAGACCCGCTCAGGCGCCTCTACGATAAACGTGGACATGTGGTCGTCGAAACGATACGCATGCGCCTGGAACCAGCCGAACTCGGTCTTCTCGAACGCGAATGTGAAGGCATCGAACAGCTTCTCCGTGCCAAGCCAGACGAAGCGGCAATCACGCAGATCGATGTCAGGTTTGTAAGTGGCCGCGTACTTTGTGCGTACGACGCTGTTAGCGCCGTCGCACGCAATGATGAGGTCGGCGTCGTACGTTTCGTCGCTGGTGACTTGCGTTTCAAACACCAGCTTGACACCAAGTTCCTCCGCCCGCTCCTGGAGAATGTTCAACAGGCGCTTGCGGCCAATGCCACAGAAACCGTGTCCGGACGAGCGCTGCGTGCGGCCGTTGATATGGATGTCGATGTCGTCCCAATGATTGAACGCATCGAGAATGGCTGCCGCACTCGCTTCGTCCGCACGACGCAGGTTACCAAGCGTCTGGTCGGAGAACACCACGCCCCAGCCGAAGGTGTCGTAGGGGCGGTTTCGCTCCACTACCGTCACGTCGTTAGCGGGATTTTGCTTCTTCATCAGCAAGCCAAAGTACAGACCCGCGGGGCCGCCACCAATACAAACGATGCGCATAGTGCGCTCCAGGCTGAAGAGTCGGGTTTAATTTAGGCTTCGATAGTTTAGGTGTCAAGTAAATTTATAAAAGACGGCCGCACGCTCACCGGACTGGTGATCCGAAACAATAAAGTCTGTCATGCGAGAATAAAGTCTGTCGCGCGCTTTCACGATGTGAGCTGCAATGAGCCAATACGCGTCAGAGCTACTATGGACGGGCAAGCGACTGGGCGCTGTCCTCGATACGGCCCGCTGGATAAGTAACAGTTGAGTCTGCCGGCTTGGACTTTATTCTCTCCGACTGCGCAACGCTCTCGCAGATGCTTAACGGAAATTGACGGTCGGTTTTGCTATTCCCGGCTGACGTATCGGCGTGGCGTGTGTGTCTCCTTCTGGGTCGCTTTCCTGGCATTCGTACACATAGCCACGAATGTCGGAAACAAACTTAAGGCTTTAGGGTGAGCCTTCGCCCGTCCGCCCCCAGACTCGACCAGCGCCTGCCTACACTCAAACGATCAACAATTCCCTGTAAGTCGCGGCCCCACTCATATCCGGCGCTCTCGCCCAGGTCGCGTACAAGCTTGACCACCTTGACTCGCGTACAGTGCCGTAGGAGTTCGCTGAGGCGATCGGCGCGCAAGTTACGCATCGAGTCAGCCAGATGTTGCGCCTCCTCCAGCGATTGCCCCTTCTTGCCTCGCTTGCCAATGTCACTGGCGAGTTCGAGAAGCGCAAGCTCGGGAATTGAAACCAGAACAGAAGGATTCTTCAAAGGCAGCGGTTTCAGGCATTCCGAAAGCGAGAATTGATCATCGAACAGCCGCGTCGTCTGATACGTATAGGGCATATGCAGTTCGACCCACAGCGGGAAGCGATACGCCTTAACGCCCCATAGCGTGATTCGCGGACGGAAGGCGATGTTGTGGCGTACCCCTTGCCAATCGAAAGCCGTCTTTCCGCCGACGTGTAGACCTGCATTATGTCGGGTCAGGTACGCGAGGATCCCCTCCGTCGTTAGCACGTCTCCTCGGAGCAGATAGGCGCCCTTTGACAGTCGCTGCAGCCACCCAGCGTTCACCAGGTAATGGGTCTGCGCAGGGCTTATTCCCAAATGCCTGAGCAGCGCAGGATCAAGTGGTTGCCCGCGCGGCGCTTCATGCATCAGAAGTTGTACCGCTCGCTCTGCCACGCTTTAAATTGGTACGTGCTCGTGTGGGCCGCCTCAGCGGATAATTTGGACCGACGGGCTGGCGGCAGGCCTGATCCGCGAGGAGCGATGCGTTCGCGATGAGTAGTTACAGGAAACGGGGTTACAAGCGATGAATGCGCCCGAGATGGCATCTGAAAAACGGCAGAGGGTAAGGAAGACTCGAACGCCAACACCTGTCCGCTGTAATGAGTCCGGGTACTACAGCACTGTTGAAACGGAGAGTCGATCGCCTATTGGTCCGGAAGGGCGAGAAGCTTGAGCAAAACTAGTTCTTTGCTCGAATGTCGCTGAACGACCCCTATGCTCAGGTCGCAACTATGCACAGATGGTCGGCGGCCGATGACGCCGCCCCAATCGTGGCGGAACGTGGGC
>NZ_LMUF01000052.1:189031-218970 GCF_009766085.1 Burkholderia sp. S171
CCATTTCATAGGTGCCCCAAAAGCACGGTGCTCGCCAGAACCACCGATGTTTGAAACCCTCCTTCTCCGTACACAGGTCCTGACACGCTTCGCCACCAGTGACTGAACCCGCCCAAGGAACACCCCGCGCTATCCGCGTAAACCGCCCATAAAATCAGTACGCACGTCGAGCCACGTCGCCAACCCACCAACCCGCCGAGCCGCCAAACCATCACCCACCACCCACCAAGGCGCCGAGAAACAGGGTCGGAAATACGGCTGAGTTCGCGAATTACGAAAATAAGCGCCGACCAGCTAATCAAGCAGCCAACCGACCACGAAATGAAGCCGCCGATACACCTGAGGCGGTCTTGGTTCGTAGGCGTTCGTGCTTGCCCGAGAACACTGGTGGCGAAGCGTGTCTATGTCGGGATTCGCGAGAAGGAGGGTTTCAAACATCCTCCGTTCTGGCGAGCACCGTGCTTTTGGGGCGCCTATGAATGAAACTGCACGCTGTGGACACTTAGGGTAGAGCGGTGAAAGCGTTTTCTTTGGTTCGTTTCTTTGTCGCTTTGGACAAAGAAATGACGTGCCGCCACGCACAGTGGCTAACAGTGATAAAGAGAATATCCGAGTCAGGCAGACCACTAACCCGGAGAGCAGCACCCCAGCGACGACTCCAACCGCTACCGCTAGAACCTGGCAACCGGGCCCCCCGGACCACCAGGCCGCCGCCCCCCGCCCCCGCCCCCCCAACCCTAAGTGCGAACAACCTCAGAATGGCAAATTGGCATCAGCCTTCTCCGCCAAAATCACCCGGCGAAAATCTTCCTGAATCCGCTTGAGCGCTTCCTCGCTGTCGGCTTCAAACCGCATAACCACCACCGGCGTGGTATTCGACGACCGTGCGAGCCCGAAACCATCCGGATACTCCACCCGCAGCCCATCAATAGTCAGCACATCATCCGCACCGGTGAACTTCGCGTTCTTCTGCATCTTCGCGATCAACTCAAAATTCTCACCCTCATTCAGCTTCAGCTGCAACTCAGGCGTCGAAAGCGAATTCGGCAAATCATTGAGCAGCTTGCTCGGATCAGCCACCCGCGACAGAATTTCAAGCAGCCGCGCGCCGGTATAAAGGCCATCATCAAAGCCATACCAGCGATCCTTGAAAAACACGTGACCGCTCATCTCACCCGCCAACGGCGCGCCCGTTTCCCGCAGCTTGGCCTTGACCAGCGAGTGACCCGTCTTCCACATCACCGGCTCGCCGCCCTGGTCCCGTACCCACTTAGCCAGATTGCGCGTGCACTTCACGTCATAAATGATCTGCCCGCCCTTGTTACGCGACAACACTTCCTGCGCAAACAACATCAACTGGCGATCCGGATAAATGATCTGGCCATCCTTCGTGACCACACCCAGACGGTCACCATCGCCATCGAAGGCAAAACCGATTTCCGCATCCGTCTCCTTCAACGCCTTGATCACGTCCTGCAGGTTTTCCGCATGCGCCGGATCCGGATGGTGATTCGGGAACGTCCCGTCAATATCCGTGAACAGCTCAACAATCTCGCAACCCAACGCCTTGAACAGACGCGGCGCAAGTTCGCCAGCCACGCCGTTACCCGCATCGATCACGATCTTCATCGGACGCACAGGCTTGATGTCGCTGACAATCCGGTCCAGGTACACCTGCTGGATATCGTATTCGGTGTACGTGCCCTCACCGCTCGTGAAGTCGTCATTCACAATGCGCTGATACAGCGCCTGGATCTGGTCACCATAGATGGCGGCGCCGCGCAGCACCATCTTGAAGCCGTTGTAGTCGGGCGGATTGTGGCTCCCTGTCACCACGATGCACGAATCCACGCGCCGCTCGCCCGCAGGCAGCGCGAGCGGCACGCTGGCGCCGAAATAACCCACGGGCGTAGGCACCATGCCAAGGTCGACCACGTCCACGCCGGCTTCACGCAAGCCGTCAGCAAGCGCGCCAACGAGCTCCGGGCCCGACAGACGGCCGTCACGGGCCACGACGACCGAGTCGCCACCTTGTTTGCGGATCTCACTGCCGAAAGCGCGGCCGATTTTGCGCGCGACGCCGGCATCGACGGTTTTGCCCACGATCCCGCGAATGTCGTAGGCCTTGAATATGGACTGAGTAACGGGTACGGGTACTTGCGGTGACTGACTCATGGAATGGCTACCTGACTAATAATTTAAATGGTTCCGGGGCATCCCGAAGCGTCCCGGGTCACGGAGACCCCTTGATACAGACCTGCGGCCAACAATACGGCCTGACTCGGCCAACGCACGAACGGCCAGAAACAATACCGGACGAAACGCAAAAAATAACGAAAGAAATTCGTATCGCGTGACTTCCCGCCCGTTGCCCCCCCTCCTGAGCCCCCTCAGCGAGTATCGGCCACGCGTCAACCACGCGGTTGCGCGCACGGTTCGCACCTATAATCGCAGTCTTTCCGCGCGGACCTGCGCAAATATTCTAATCCAATGCCCGGACGCTTTTTCACCGCGAAGTACAAACGTCACACCGAATGGCGGGAAACCGCTCCTAGATTGACGGTTCCCGGCAGGTTGGCTGCAAGCATTGCAGCAACCCCGGGCGGCTGTCCTACCGCAAGCGCCATGCCTATCATGGCTACGGCAATGGCCACAACATTGGCCAGGACAGCCACAGCCACGTCAGGCGCCGCCCGCGGATGCTGAAACGGATCAAGAACCCCGACGTTACCAAGGCGCTTGCGAATATCGTCTGGCTTGGGCTCGAGCGCCTCACGCAGATCGCGGTCGCCATTGCCATCAGCGGCCTGCTCGCGCGCTACTTTGGCCCGGATGTCTTCGGCAAATGGCAATACGCCAACACGCTGCTGCTCGTGCTCTCGCCCATCACCTGGGTGTGCGGCGCCGAAATCCTCGTGCCGACCATCGTGAATCGGCCGCCCGGCCAGCTCGGCACGGTGCTCGGCAGCGCGTTCGCATTGCGCATGGGCGTATCCGCGGCGGCGCTGGTCCTGACCTGGATCGGCATTGGAGCGGGTTTCACCGATCCCCTCGTCGGCGCCATGCTCGCCGGCCTCGCGGTGACCATGCTGTTCCGCGAGCCGTTCGTCGGCGTGATCAACGCGTGGCTGCAAAGCATGACGTACAGCAAACCGCAATTGCTGACCAGCATGCTCACGGCGATCGCCAAAGCCGCGCTTGTGTATGTGCTCGTGCGCGCAGCGGCAAGCCCGGCGCGCTTCGGCTGGCTGTGGGCGCTGGAAGCGGCGGTTATCGGCGGCGTGTTGATGCTGTACTACGTGCATCGACACGGCGGCAAGCTCGGCTGGCATATCGACCGCTCGCTGTTCCGCCACTTCGCCAGCGCCGGCACGGTGTTCTGGCTCGGCCTGATTTGCATGTACCTGTTCCTGAAGCTGGACCGGCTCATGCTCGAACGCCACATTTCGTTCGCCGATCTCGGCCGGTATTCCGCCGCGCAGCAACTCAACGAAAACTGGATCACCCTTGCGCTGATGCTCGCGCAGACGATCGCCCCGGCGTTCGTTTATCGCGTGCACGATGCCGTGAAGCTGAAGCGCAACGTCGGCCGGTTGATCGCCATGACGGCCGCGCTGATGATCGGCGGCGCGATCGTGCTGGACCTGCTCGCGGGTTTCATCATCTCGCGCGTGTTCGGACCGGCTTATACCGAATCCATCAGCATCTTCCGATGGGCGGTATGGCTTTCGGTGCCGGCGGGTATCGAAGCGATCGGGAATCTTGTCGTGCTTAAATACCAGGCAAAATTTGTGTTGCTCGCCAAGTGGCTGCTGGCGCTGGCGGTGGCTTTCGTGGTGAACCTGATCGCGATTCCGCGCATGGGCAGCTACGGCGCGCTGATCGGGCTGGCGGCGGGCTATCTCGCGGCGGCATCGGTCAACTTCTACTACATTCGCTTCAGGCTGCGGGTATGACGGGTTCTTCATCCACCACGGCCATGTCACCCCTGACGCTCGATGACGTCACCGTGCTGATCCCCGTGTTCAACGCTCAGCACGATCTGGAGCGCACGCTGGCATCGTTCTGCGAGCGCGCACCGGTACGAGTGCTGATCGTCGATGACGGCAGCCTGCCGCCCATCGTCGCGCCGTCGGTGGCGAACCTCGTGGTCGAGGTGCTGCGGATGCCGCGCAACGGCGGTATCGAGCTGGCGTTGCAAACGGGCGTGGCCGCGTTGGCGGAACGCGGTGTCAAGTACGCGGCGCGCATCGATGCGGGCGATCTGGCGACGCCGTATCGGCTGGAAAAGCAGCGCGCGTATATGGCAGCGCATCCGGAAACGGCGGCGCTCGGCATGTGGACGCATGTGGTGAGCATGGAGGGCGCGCCGCTGTTCGACCTTCGCCCGCCCGCCGAACCGGCAGTGATTCGCCGCGTCATGCTGCTGCGCTCCTGCTTCTCCCATCCGACGATGATGCTGCGCGTCCCCGCCATGATGGACGCCGGCAACTATCGCGCGGAATATCCGGCGGCGGAGGATCTCGATTTGTTCCTGCGCCTGATGCAAGACCACGACTGCGCGAACCTGCCGGAGTTCGGCGTGTATTACGAACTGAATGAGCAAGGGATCAGCGCGACGAAACGCCGGACACAAACGCTGTCTACACTGCGGCTGCAATTGAAATACATGCGCTTGACGAACCTGCCCGACTGGCTTGGGGTAGTGAAAAACATCGCGCATCTGATGCTGCCTTACGGCGCGCTGCGCGCGTTGAAAACGCGGTTGTTTCGCGCATGAGGCAAGTCCTTGCTTCATGCTCTTCATCCAGCGCCTGACCTACCGTATTTAAAACCGATCGAATGAACGCAGAGAAATCCCGCCTTCGCATTGCCCTTGTCTGCAACACCGCGTGGGCGATCTACACCTACCGGCGCGGCTTGCTGCGGATGCTGATCGAACGCGGCGTCGAAGTCTCCGTGATCGCGCCACGCGACCGGACTTTCGCACCGCTGGAAGAAATGGGCTGCCGATGCGTCGAGCTGCCGGTCGCGTCGAAAGGCACCAATCCCCGCGATGACCTCAAGACCCTGGCCGCGCTATATCGCGAATACCGCGCAACCCGGCCGCACATGGTGTTTCACTACACGATCAAACCGAACATCTACGGGTCGATCGCGGCGAAACTCGCGGGCGTTCCGTCCATCGCGGTCACGACTGGGCTGGGTTATGTGTTCATCCAGAAGAGCCGGACGGCGAACGTAGCGAAGCAGCTTTACCGTTTTGCGTTCCGGTTTCCACGCGAAGTGTGGTTCCTGAACCAGGACGACCGGCAGGCTTTCATCGACCAGGACTTGCTGGTTCATCCGGAGCGTGCGCGCCTGCTGCACGGCGAAGGCGTCGATCTCGGCGACTACGCTTATCAGCCGCTACCGCGCGCCAACCCGCAGACGGAAGGCTTTTTTTTCGTTTTAATTGGCCGTCTGCTGTGGGATAAAGGCGTCGCGGAATACGTCGATGCAGCCCGCCGGCTGCGCCAAACCTATCCGTACGCGCGGTTCCAGCTGCTCGGACCCGTGGGCGTCGACAACCCCAGCGCCATCACGCTCGACGAAGTGCAGGCCTGGCAGCGCGAAGGGGTCATCGACTATCTCGGCGAGGCGCAAGACGTCCGTGCGTTTATCGGCAATGCGGATTGCGTGGTGCTGCCGTCGTATCGTGAAGGCGTTCCGCGGACGTTGATGGAGGCGTCGGCCATGGGGCGCCCGATTGTCGCCACCGATGTCCCCGGCTGCCGCGAAGTCGTCGACAACGGCGTAACGGGCCTGCTGTGCGACGTAAAAAGCGCCGACAGTCTCGCGCAACGCATGGAGCAGATGCTGTTGCTGGACCACGCGGCGCGCGCTGAAATGGGCGTGGCGGGCCGCGCCAAGGTGGCGCGCGAATTCGACGAAAACGCAGTCGTCGAGCGTTATAAAGGCACAATACGCGCGGTTACCGGCGTTTCACTCTAAATCACCCCTCCGGGAGCGTTATTCATGAATGGTCACACAAGCGCGAAGGGCACGATCCTCGTAACGGGCGGCGCCGGGTTTATCGGCTCGCATACTTGCGTCGAATTGCTGAATGCGGGTTACGGCGTTGTCGTGATCGATAACCTCGTGAACAGCAACGCGCAAGCGCTCAAACGCGTGGAGCAGATTACGGGCAAGACGCTGGCATTCTACGAAGCCGACGTCCGCGATGAAACCGCCCTCACCCGCATTTTCGATGAACACGCCATCACCGGCGCAATCCATTTCGCCGCGTTGAAATCAGTGGGCGAATCGGTGGCGAAACCGATCGAGTATTACCGCAACAACATCGACAGCCTGCTTGTGCTGCTCGACACCCTACGCGCGCGCAATGTGAAGAAATTCGTCTTCAGCTCGTCGGCGACGGTGTATGGCGTGCCGAAAAGCGTGCCTATCGACGAGTCCTTTCCGTTGTCGGCAACGAATCCCTACGGGCAATCGAAGCTGATCGCCGAGCAGGTTTTGCGCGATCTGGAACTCTCGGATCCGGCGTGGCGTATCGCGACGCTGCGTTACTTCAATCCGGTCGGCGCGCACGAAAGCGGCTTGATCGGCGAAGATCCGGCGGGCGTGCCGAACAACCTGATGCCGTATGTCGCGCAAGTGGCAGTGGGCAAGCTGGAACGCCTGCGTATTTTCGGCAGCGATTACGCGACCCACGATGGCACCGGCGTGCGTGATTACATTCATGTGGTCGATCTGGCGCGTGGTCATATCAAGGCGCTCGATGCGCTGGAGTCGCTCGACAGCAGCTTTGTGGTGAACCTGGGCACGGGCACGGGTTATAGCGTGCTTGACGTGGTGAAGGCGTTCGAAGTGGCGTCGGGCAAGCCCGTGCCGTATGAACTCGTCGCGCGCCGTCCGGGCGATATCGCCGAGTGTTTCGCTGACCCGGCCGCCGCTGCGAAGCTGCTTGGCTGGCAAGCGGAACATGGGATCGAGCGCATGTGCGTCGATCACTGGCGCTGGCAGTCGCAGAACCCGAAGGGTTTTGCCTGACGTTCTGGTTCAGGCGTCGCCCAAGCGGCCCCGCCTGACGCGTTCTTCTTAGTGGTTATTTTTCATGCTCAGTTTTGCGCTCGGTTTTCTTGTTTCGCTACTCATCACGCTGTTGATCGTGCGGTTTGCCCATTTGCACGAAGGTCTTTCCGGCGATAGCGATTTTGCCGGCGTGCAGAAGTTTCACGCGCGGTCCGTGCCGCGTGTCGGCGGGATCGGAATTCTGGTCGGACTCGCCGTCTCGGCCGTGCAGCTTCGATGGACCTATCCGGTTGTATCGAGTGGAATTCTCGCCATTGTTGCTTGCGGGATGCCGGCGTTTTTTTCAGGACTCGTTGAGGACCTGACCAAGCGGGTCACGCCGGTTGTACGCCTTGTTTGCACGATGGCCGCTGCCGCGCTCGCGTACTTCTTGCTGGGGATTGCGGTCACGCGTATCAGCGTTCCGCCACTGGACTTCCTGCTGACCTACGGCGTGATCTCGTGTCTCGTGACCGTGGTGGCTGTGGCGGCTTTGGCCAACGCGATCAATATCATCGACGGCTTCAACGGACTCGCGTCCATGGTCGCGTTCATGATGTTTGCGTCGCTCGCATACGTTGCGTTCCAGGTCCACGACCCGGTGGTGTTATCGGCATCGCTGATCATGATGGGCGCGGTGATGGGCTTCTTCATCTGGAACTTCCCGGCCGGACTGATTTTTCTCGGCGATGGCGGCGCGTATTTCATCGGCTTCATGCTCGCCGAGCTGTCCATCATGCTCGTGATGCGCAACCGCGATGTCTCAGCGTGGTTCCCGGTGCTGCTCTTCATGTACCCGATCTTCGAAACGTGTTTCTCGATCTATCGGAAGAAGTTTATTCGCGGGATCTCTCCTGGAATTCCCGATGGCGTGCATCTGCATATGCTGGTTTATAAGCGCCTGATGCGCTGGGCCGTCGGCGCGCAGAACGCGCGTGAAATTACGCGGCGCAATTCGCTGACATCGCCGTATTTGTGGCTGCTGTGTCTGGTTGCCGTGATTCCCGCCACGCTGTTCTGGCGGCACACGTTGCATCTATTCTGCTTTGTCGTGGTGTTTGCGTTCACCTACGTCTGGCTGTACGTCAGCATCGTCCGGTTTAAATCACCGCGATGGATGGTGTTCCGGCGCGCTCATCCGGTGAAGAAATAACGGTTCCCGCGCCGGCAGATTCCTCCGCCGGCGCGTCCCTGCTTTTAGCTCGATGCAAACTCGAGCAAGTCCGCGTTCACCTTGTCAGCCTCGACCACGCACATGCCGTGCGCGCCGCCCGGATACACCTTGAGCGTCGCGTTCTTGACGATCTTCGCCGAGTGTTTTCCGGCTGCATCGATTGGCACGATCTGGTCGTCGTCACCGTGCAGGATCAGGGTCGGCACATCGAATTTTTTCAGGTCTTCGGTGTAATCGACTTCTGAAAACTCCCTGACACACGCGTACTGCCCCACGATCCCGCCCAACATTCCCTGCGCCCAGAACGTATCGATCACGCCCTGCGATTTCTTCGCGTTGTCGCGGTTATAGCCGAAGAACGGCACGGCCAGATCCTTGTAGAACTGCGAGCGATCGCCTGCCACGCCTGCGCGGATTCCGTCGAATACGTCTTTCGGCAAGCCGCCTGGATTCGCTTCCGTCTTCAACATCAACGGCGGCACCGCGCCGATCAGCACGGCCTTCGATACCCGCCCGGTCCCATGACGCCCGATATAACGCGCGACCTCGCCACCGCCCGTGGAATGGCCCACCAGCATGGCGTCTTTCACGTCCAATGCGTCGAGCACCGCGGCCAGGTCGTCGGCGTAAGTGTCCATGTCATTGCCCTGCCCCGGCTGACCGGAACGCCCATGGCCCCGCCGGTCATGCGCGATGACCCGGTAGCCCTTCTGGACCATGAACAACATCTGCGCGTCCCACGCGTCCGCATCCAGCGGCCACCCATGCGAAAACACCACCGTTTTGCCCGAACCCCAGTCCTTGTAGAAAATTTCCGTGCCGTCCTTCGTCTTGATCGTGCTCATCGAACGTGCTCCCTAAGGTGAGATAACGCGCTGCGTAAGCCGTCCATCACTTTCGGCGTGGCGCAACGCGTGGGGTTTGACGAAGGTGTGCCGCGCCTTCGCCGTGCAAATCCTGCGCCGTTCATGCGACGGCTTGATGTTTCTTCAAGCTTCGATTCATCGTATGAAACTGCGAGGAAATTCATCAGAACCCGCTTCCAGACGCGGGCGTTCGTACAGGGTAGCCGACGAAAGCCGCGTCGCAAAGACTGGCGAAAATTGTCTGACGCCGGTGCACGGCATCTGGTCTGCACACTTCGGTCCCCGCCGCTTTCGCATTTTTTCATTGGCCGGAGCCATCTTTAATGCGCACAGCGGTACAAAGCGTTCTTCGGGAAAACGCGAATTAATCAGTCACATTCGTGAGCCCGATTTATCTCGCCGCAAAGCCAATGCTATAGGAGTTATTACCAGCGTTTACCTGAAGACTATTGAAGATTCCTGTTTTTACTGATTCAGAAGGGGCCAGGCCGGTAGAAGCAAGGAATGCCCTATTGGTATAAATGCTTATGTCTGAACATATCCTATTGCAACTATACGATGCCTTAACTATCGTGGAAGGGAAGCATCAGTAAAGTTATATTATGAAAAACCACATCATATATCCGCATCCGTTTTTACTTCTTTTTCGTACATATCCAGTGACGACGATGAACGGCTTCTCGGCAGCGCTGCCAAGAGCCTATTGAAGTTCATCTATAAAAAAGCAAACGATAAACAGCGCAAATAAACCAGATTGGAGACCCAGAATGAGCTCGCACACCGGCAGCCCAATTACCGGTTCACCCGGATTTTTTTCTAAAGAAGCAACCATCGCAAAACCTGGATTTTCGCGCTGGATGGTGCCGCCCGCCGCGTTGGCGGTGCACCTGTGTATAGGCCAGGCTTACGCGTTTTCCGTTTTCAACGCACCCCTCACGCGGGTGATCGGGATCACGGGGTCGGCCCCGGACGACTGGTCGTTGACCACGCTCGGCTGGATCTTCTCGCTGGCCATCGTGTTCCTCGGGTTGTCGGCGGCATTCGCCGGCAAATGGCTGGAGAAGGTCGGCCCGCGGCGCACCATGTTCACGGCCGCCTGCTGCTTCGGCGGTGGTTTCCTGGTGGCGGCGCTCGGCGTGCATCTGCATCAGATCGTGCTCGTCTACCTCGGCTACGGCGTGATTGGCGGGATTGGGCTCGGGCTCGGTTATGTCTCGCCGGTGTCCACGCTGATCCGCTGGTTTCCTGACCGGCGCGGCATGGCGACCGGCATGGCGATCATGGGCTTCGGCGGCGGTGCAATGATCGCGGCGCCGGCTTCCGTGGCACTGATGAATCACTTCAAGAGCGCGACCAGCAATGGCGTGACCGAGACCTTCGTGGTGCTCGGCATCGTCTATTTCATCTCGATGTCAATCGGCGCGCTCGCCATCCGCGTCCCGCGTCCGAACTGGACACCGGCGGGCTGGACGCCGCCGGTGACCAACGGCAACAAGATGATCACGCGCAATCACGTGCATATCGACCAAGCGTTGAAGACGCCGCAGTTTTACCTGATCTGGCTGGTGCTGTTCCTCAACGTGACGGCCGGGATCGGCGTGTTGGGCCAAGCGTCGGTGATGATCCAGGAGAGCTTCAAGGCATCGATCACAGCGGCTGCCGCGGCCGGTTTCGTCGGCCTGCTTTCGCTCTTCAACATGGGCGGGCGTTTCGTGTGGGCATCGGCGTCGGACTGGATCGGGCGCAAGAACACGTACTTCGTTTTCTTCGTGCTCGGCGCGGTGTTGTACCTGCTCGTGCCGCAATTTGCGCAGAGCGGCAACGTTGCGCTCTTCGTGCTCTCGTATTGCGTGATCCTGTCCATGTACGGCGGTGGCTTCGCAACCGTCCCGGCTTATCTCGCCGATATGTTCGGCACGAAATTCGTCGGCGGTATTCATGGACGCCTGCTGACCGCGTGGGCTGCGGCCGGTATCGCAGGTCCGGTGCTGGTGAACTACATTCGCGCATATGAAGTGGCGCATGGCGTGGTGAAAGCGGAGGCTTACACCACGACGCTGCACATCATGGCGGGACTGCTGGTGATCGGCTTTATCTGCAACTTACTGGTGAAGCGCGTGCATGAGAAACATCACATGAGCGCGTCCGCACTCGCGGCAGACTGAATCCACTGAACCTACCCCAAGCGCGGAGAATGCGATGAACACCCAACCCAACCTGAACCACGAGCTGGACGCTCATCCGACCAACAAGCTGTTGCTCGGCGTGTTCTGGATCTATGCAATCGTGCCGCTGACCTGGGGCGTGATCAACACCCTGGTCCAGGCGACCAAGCTGTTTCAATGACGCTGAAGGCGTCGGCGCAATGGCATTGCGTCGATTAAACGAAGGCGCCGGCTCTGCATGCAGAGCCGGCGCTTTTTATTCGATTCTCTTCTTTTACGGAGTTGCGCAACCTCTTGGTCGTCGAAGCGGCGTTGCAACCCCTCCGGTATCCTCAGCGTTTTAGCGTGCCAACATCATCCCGGAATGCTTTCGTAGTTGTAGTAGCTGGTATACGCGCTGCCCGACATCAGTTTCGATTGCGGTACGTCCGTCAGCAAGATGCCCTTCATGCTCACACCGCCAAGATTCAAGCGCTTTACGGTCTCGCCTATCTCTTCCACCTGGTTGAATCCGTGCCGTACCACCAGCAAACTCGTGCCGGCGTGCCTGCCAATCAGCGTGGCATCGGTGACAGCGAGGACCGGGGGGGTGTCGATGATGACGAGGTCATACTGGCGCTTGAGGAAATCCAGCACTTCCTGCATGCGGTCGCTCATCAGAAGCTCCGACGGATGGACTGGCAGCGAACCTTTCGTCAACAGGTCCACGCCGGGCGACACGTCGTGCAGCACCGCCGTTTCAATATCCGCGCCCATCAAAACGTCCGACAAACCCGGCGCGTGACGCACGCCGAAATGCGAGTGCACATCGCCGCGACGCATATCGCCGTCGATCAGCAGGACGCGTTTTCTCGTCGATGCAACCAGTGTCGCCAGATTCACCGAAACGAACGACTTGCCGGCATTCGGACGCGAGCCCGTCAGCATCAGCACGTTGTTGCGAGAATCGGCCATCTGCAGTTGCAACGAAGTCCGCAAGCCGCGCATCCCTTCGACTGCAGCGTCTTCGGGAGATGTTGAGGCGAGCACGTGAAGCCCCTGAGTGCGCGTGCTGACCTTCTGTTGCAGGCGAAGCTGCTGACCGCTGCGCGGCACGATGGCGAACACTCGCACACCCACTGCGTCCTCGATATCTTCCGGACGTTCGACCCCGCCATACACCGTCTTACGGGCGAAGGCCACCAGGATGCCGAGCATCAGTCCGCCAGCAGTGCTGATCAGTATTGCAGTCAGGCGTTTGGGACGGACCGGGGTGTCGGGCGCTTCGGCAAAATCGACGACGCGTACGTTGCCCACCTGACCAGCCTTCGCCATGCGGAGATCCTGGATCTTGTTCTGCAGATTGGCGTAGAGCTCGGTGTTGGCTCGGACATCACGTGAAAGGCGCGCCGCGTCTTGCTCCGTGTCCGGCAATACCGAAAAACTTTTTGTCACGGCTTCTTGCGCTTTCGTCACTGCAGCGATCTGCGCGTCGAGCGCAGCCACCGCCGGATAGCTCGACGTGAAGCGCTGCGAGAGTTCCGCGCGTTGCTGCTGGAGCCCAAGCAGTTTCGTCTTGTTGTCGACCGCCTGCTGCAGCAAGAGCCGGTTTCCTTCGTTCACGTCGACAACACCTGAGGTGCTGCGAAACGTCTTGTAGCTTGCCTCGGCCGCATGCAGTTGTGCGCGCACCTGCGGCAGTTGCTGCTCCAGGAAAGCAAGCGTCTTGCCGACTTCCGTGGACCGCGTATCGAGATCCTGCTGCACGAAACGACTGACGATATCGTTTACCGTCTTCGAGATCAGTTCGCTATCCTGACCTTCCAGGCTCATCTGGACAACGCCGGAATGCAACGCGGTTTCAACAACGGACAAGCGGCGCTGCAGTGCGGCCACCGTATCCAGCGTGGACGCCCGCGATAGCTCGAACGTCGAACCGGGTTTGCCCGTCATCCTGTCGACCAGCAGCGTCACGTCACCGAACGCGCCCGCCCCTCTTGCTTCATGGCCTACCGCGCCGCGCAGGATCTCGACACCGTCCGGATCAAGCAGCACATACTCGCCGGCGCCGGAGGCGGTCAGCGTCAAATTCTTGTTATAGAGATTTTTTGGCGTGTCGAATTTCGACACGGCGATGTCTTCGGCACCCGAGGCGAAGCTCGAGGTAAGGCTCGATAACCATGGAGCCAGCGGCTGGCCATCGCGTGTATGGAGCGAGTGGATGAAGCCGCCGATCGCGGCCCCGATAATGGGGAAGTAATGCGGGCGCGCCGAGATATCAAGATGCAGCTTCTTCACCGTGTCCTCAATGCTGGCCCGGGAGCGCAGCAACTCGATCTCAGCCGCCGTCGTCGAGCGCGAATTGGACATCTGCGAAACTGCTGGCATTGCCGGCATCGCATTGGCATTGCCACCGCTATTGTCTTGCGGATTCGGTTCGGTGACCTGGATAATCGCGTCGGCCCTGTAGACCGGCGACGCGAAAAACGCATATATAGCGCCGGCCAACCCGCCAACGAGCGCGGCCATGACGATGATCCGCCAGCTTCTCACAATGGCTGCGAGATAGTCGGATAACCGGAATTTCCTTCGCCTCGACAGTACGTCCGTATAGCGGCTTTCGAAGTTCATGGCCATTTTTTTATCGCTCACTCAAACGAACAATCGCGGGTCCGGTGCGGGTTGCGCGCCGGACCTGACTAACAGGACTACTTGGTGAGAACTGCCGTGGTCAAGCCAGCGTTGATGGCCGGCAACAACAAGTCAAGCACGCGGCTAGCCCGCACAAGTCCGCTGTTGTCCACATAAACCACGTCCTTCGGCTCAAGCGGAAACTGGTTCGCAAGGATCATCGACACAGGTGATTTTACGTCGAGGTGGTAGACCACCGGCTCGTCGCCGGGAATCTGGCGGATCACGAAGAGTTGCCTCGCGTCCGATGTGGTCTGACTCAGGCTGCCCGCTTGCGAGAGCGCTTCGGTGAGCGAGAGCGTGCCATCCTTTTGCGGCAGCACGGCCGTCGGCTTGACCACTTCGCCCATCACGTAGACCGTGTTTTCGTCACGCGCGTTGACGTGCAACATGTCGCCCGGTTGCAGGATGATCTCAGAGGGATTCTTGCCGGTCTTCAGCATCTGCGAGAGATTCACCGGATAGCTCGTGCCATTGCGGGTGATCGTGACGCGGCCCTGGTCGGCAGTCGGCATGAAGCCGCCTGCCCGGCCAACGGCCTCGGTGAGCGTCATAGGAATGTCGTTGATCGCCTGCGATCCCGGGGTGCGCACATCGCCGTCTATATACACTTGCGATGCCCGATACGACTCCACGCGAACGGTAACCTGTGGCTTCACGAATACCTTGCTCAACTCCGTGTAGATCTCACGCTGGAGCTGCTCGGGTGTCTTGCCGGCCGCGTGGATCGGCTTGACGATATAGGGAAACTGAATGTTGCCCTCGCCACCCACGACAAAGCCCGGCGCAGCATCCGCCGGCCGCGTGTTCACCGCCCCCGTCTGGCCCAGTGCCGCGGCAAGTTCCGGGTGGTCCCATACCGTGATTTGCAGGACGTCGCCCGGTCCGACCTTGTAGCCCGCTGGCTTCGCGAACAGGTTGAGATTGGTCGTCGCCTGCGCGGTGCCGGTCTGGGCGGCACGGATCTGGCGGATCAGCGTCAGGTCGATCTGCTTGACCGTAACCGGCACGTCTGTCGTCACGTCGCCGTTGTCTGCGGTGGTGACCGGCAGCGTAGGCGGCATTGCCATATGCTGGCCAGGTGCCCAGGCGCAGGCCGAAAGCATGGCGGCAAGCACCAGGGAAAGGGCCACCCGCGTTGCCGGTACGCCTTGGCTGTTCTTGTTCGACGTGAAAACGCCGGATTGTTTTTCGCTGTTCATGATGGTCGTCCTCTTACTTTCAGTAAGCGTTGGTGTGGCGTAAGCCTTTAAGGATCGTTGCGAAGATGATTTTCATATCAAGTCCGAAAGACCAGTTCCTGAGTACTACGGATCGTGCGCAACGCGTCCCCTCCATTTTCATCGGATCAGTCTTGCCCCAAGAGCTTTTGGCCAGGGCCCAGCCGTAACGCCTGCTTTGATGCGGCAGCCGCGGATGTAACCTGCCAGGATCTTCTGGCAGTGCTTAACCGCAACGGCCGTACTTGTCGTCGAAGCGAACGATGTCGTCCTCGCCAAGGTAACTGCCGGACTGCACTTCAATGATCTCGAGCGGTACGCAGCCCGGATTTTCCAAACGATGCAGCATGCCGAGCGGGATATAGGTCGATTCGTTTTCGCTCAGCAAGAATTCTTCTTTACCGCGCGTGACGCGCGCCGTACCGCACACGACGGTCCAGTGCTCGGCCCGGTGGTGATGCATTTGCAACGAGAGCCGGGCTCCCGGATTTACCACAATGCGTTTCACCTGGAAGCGCTCACCACGATCGATCGAATCGTAAAAACCCCACGGACGCCGAACCTTTCTGTGGGCATCGGCTTCCGGCGCCTTCTCTAGCTTGATGCGCGCAACGAGCCCCTTGATGTCCTGGACCCGCGAACGGTCGCAAACCAGCACGGCGTCGTCGGTCTCCACCACGATCAAATTCTGCGTGCCCACGCAGGCAACCAGCCGTCCACCTTCCGAGCGCGCGTAGGTCGCGGTTGCGCCTTCGAACACCACTCGCCCGCTTGCCACGTTGCCCGATTCGTCCTTGTCCGTCGCGTCCCACACGGCGTCCCACGAACCGAGATCCGACCAGCCGGCTTCCAGCGGAACAACCACGCCCTTGAAGGGCGAATCGGCGGCCCCGAGATGCTCCATCACTGCGTAGTCGATAGAGTCCGACGGCGACTGTTTGAACTGTGCTGCATCTGGTCGCAAGTATCCCCCAGACAAATCACCTTGTTCGTGCGACGCGACACATGCCGCGTACATAATTGGCTGGAGTTGTTCGAGCACGGCAAGCCACACAGACGCACGCACGACGAAAATACCGCTGTTCCACCAGTAGTTGCCCGCTGCGACATATTGCGCCGCAAGCTCGGCGACCGGCTTTTCGACGAACCGGTCAATACCATGCGCGCCGTCAGCCAGCGGCTCGCCGAGACAGATATAGCCAAAGCCGGTATCGGGACGCGTCGGTGGGACACCGAGCGTGGCGATATGGCCATTTTGTGCATGACGCGCTGCAATAACAATTGAACGGTGCAGCGCCGCGAGATCCGCTATGGCGTGATCCGCTGGCATGGCGATCAGGATTGCGTCCTGGCCGTCCGCGCATGCAGTCAACGCAGCAAGCGTCAGCGCGGGCGCTGTATCGCGACGTGCGGGTTCCACCACGATGCGCGCTTTCACGCCGCTTTCGCGAACCTGCTCCTCGGTTGCAGCGCGATGCTCTTCGCCGCACACGATCACCGACTCCGCCATCACGTCCCACTCTTGCGGGAAGCCTTTCATGCGCAGTACGGTGGACTGCAGCAGCGACTCCGAACCCATCACGCCGATAAGCTGCTTCGGGAACTGCTCGCGCGACATGGGCCAGAGCCGCGTGCCCGAGCCGCCCGCGAGGATAACCTGGACCAGGCGCCGGCAAGTCGTTGCGATTCCCGAGGGATTCGTCACGCCGGTCAGGTCGCCAAGGCGTTGCGTTACATGGGTATCCATATTAGTTATCCTATGTTCTGATTGGTTCTGATTGGTTCTGATTGGTTCTGATTGGTTCTGATTGGTTCTGATTGGTTCTGATTGGTTCTGATTGGTTCTGATCAGCCCGGATACCGGGCGCTACTGTTGGTGTCGGTTGTCGAGCGCGGCGTCTTTAATCCGCCTGTTCCGTTCGCCGCACCGTGACTAAAGCTAGCAATATTCCAATGGGTCAGGTACCGGTATCGCCACGGCTTTGCGTCCGGTATTCGGTCGGTGAAATCAACAGACGCCTGCGGAAGATCTTGGCGAGGCGATCGCCGTTGCCCATGCCGCTGCGGCGAGCGATTTTGTCCACTGGCAATTCGGAATCGGTAAGCAGGGTACAGGCGACGGCAAGGCGCGCTTGCAACAGGTAATCGGAAGGCGTAGTACCCGTTTCAATCTTGAAACAACGCAGGAAGTTGCGCTCACTCATGGCGGCGGCTTGTGCTGCATTGACCACGGAGATAGGCCGTTCGCAGTTGTCCTGCAGCCAGCGAGCCGCGGTGCGGATCTTGTCACCGGCAGAAGCCGTGCCGTTATCGCAGAGCAGCGGCGCCAGCTTCGTGGTCCAGCCCGGCATCAGGCGTTCCGCGACACCGCGAGCGACCTCGACGCCAAGATCGCGCTTGATCAGCAGAAGCGCGCCCTTCATCGATTCATAGCGGTCGCTGGATTCGCTCCAGAGCTCTTCGCGCATCGGACTCGTCATCGAAGGGCCGATCTTCATCTGCGATACCCGGGCGTGACCAATACCGGCTGCGTCCAGCACTTTCCGGCCCTCGGCAATTGACATGACCGAGGTCGTATTGGAGCGCACGCGCTTTAGCCATTCCACGATCCGCTCGTCGCGTGCGGCGCTCTCGGCGCCCTTGCCGCCGGCCACGAAGAGCGCGTCAAAGCCGCCGTAGTGGCGCGCATCAAGTCCGTCGGTCCAGACGCTCACCGAGGAGGAGCAGGCTACATTGCCCCCGTCCGCGGAAAGAAACCGTACGTCGTAAGTCCAGTCGTTTCTAGACTTGGATACCACCAGTTCATTGGCGATATGAAAGACCTCTGCCACGAAGCCAGCGCTGAGCAACGAAAAGCCGTCGAACAGGACGATTGCTATCCGGTGTACCTGAGCGTTAAAGCTGGTAGTCACAGGTTGCAGCCTCCCCACGACAGCGTGTTCTACATTAGCGTATGGCATGGCGTTTCCCTGCAAGTTTTAGCGAACCCATCACGGCCGGACACGAATTTCATTGCGGTGCATCGTGGACGTCCCCATAGCGTTTAGGCTGTCGTGACGGAATGTAGCGAGAATGTTGCCGGAAAAATCTTGACGCCGCTATTTCAAATCTACTCAATGCGTGTCCTTCCTATCATTCAAACGAAGATTGCTGACCGGCATTGCGTTTGCGCCGATGGGATTCACGATCTTTTAGATTGATTAGGCTCGCTGGAAGAGCATGACAGTGCGAATTGGCGGTGTTTATTGAACCCCGTTTGAGCGAGGATCGAGCGTCATACGACATCCCGCTCATGCGGCTCTAAGGCCCGTGGGATAAGGATCGTCCGTACATACGTGGATCACTGGGAGTACAGAAACCGTGCGTCGAAAGGAGCAGTGTTGCATTTTCGAAACGCCGACATGCGGTCAAAAATACGCTAAGAAAAATTACCGGATCTTATCTGTCACGAGTGCGGCAGCGGCACGGTTAAAATGACAAATTCAAGAAATAGACGCTTCATTTGTTGTTTGAATTAATGAAAACATTCAAGTAGTGTTGGCGACCGCACATACACGTTTTTATTTATCGTTCTTAGTTTATTCGATTTAAACGCGTTAATAAATCGGACAAAGGCCTTTCTCTTTTGGGCACACCCGAAAATGCCGGCAAAGCGGCCAAAAACCGTAGCGCCACGCGCCCTAATTTCGGCTCATGCCTCACGATTTCCTCCAGCTTATTACCGGAATATCGAAAACATCTGCCAACATCTCGCGCTTTTCAGCCGGGTGCATTTTCTCTTTACCCCCGCCGCGTATAGTGCGACGCATGCGACACAGATTCCCACTGCGCGGAATCGACAACGGAGAAGAGTCGATGGAACACGCAAACAATCCGGGCCGGCTGCACGTAGCGGGTTCGGCCGATGCCAGCACGGCAGGCGAATTCGCCAGAGCATCGGATACGAGATCGATGCCCAAGCGCATCGGTGTCCTTATCTTCGAAGATTTTTCACTTATCGACGTGAGTTCGATCTCCGAGGTGTTTGCGCTCGCCAATGAAGTTCAGCCGCTAGCGGACCAGGCCGCCGCCAAACCCAACTACACGATGCTGTTGTTATCGAGCGATGGAGGCAGCGTTGCAAGTAGCTGCTCCATGCGCATCTGGACCGAGAGCCTCGATACGAAATCGATGAGCGATTGCGATGCACTGTTCATCGCGGGTGGCGACGGCGCGCAGCACGCCAAGCTTGATCAGCAGTTGCTGAAACGCCTGTCCCGTGTCGCGTCGAACATCTCGTGCGTGAGGGCTATCGGCGAAGGATCACAGGTTCTGGCAGCAGCCAGTCTTCCGCCCCAGATTCGCGCGGCTGACTTCGAGGATCCGACTACGGCTTCGGCGCTGGCGAGTTCGTTCTTTTCCGAGGGGCAAACGCTCGCGCTCAACGATCCCAAGGGTCCGATCACGGCTGCGCTTTCGATCATCCAGGGCGATTACGGGCCGTCGATCGCGCGAGAAGTATCGGAGCGTTTCGTTCCAGGCGCATGGCCGAAGCTCTCGACGGTCCTCGACGACACCGACGCGGGCGGCGTGCGTCAAAAGATCAACGCGGCCGCGCGCTGGATGCGCGAGAATTACGTCCACCGGATTTCGATCGCGGATGCCGCAAACGTCGCAAATATGAGCGAACGAAATTTCCTGCGTTGTTTCAAGGCCCACATCGGGCTGACACCGTCGGAATATTTGTTGCGTGCGCGGCTGGATGCGAGCTGTATGCTGCTTGCGGCGACCGACCTTCCTGTCGACAAGATCGCGCGCCGGTGCGGCGCCGGCAGCGGCGATGGATTGGCTAAAATATTCCGCAAGCGGCTCTCCATTTCGCCATCCGAATATCGGTTGGCCGGACGCAGGAAAGCCGCCGAGCAGTAATGTAACGGGCCGATAATTTCAACAGTAGTCACAGCGCGACAAGCGCCTGCCGCGGTACTTTGTGCCGCGGCAGGCGCATGCTTTTTTGGGGGATGGATGACGAGCATCACTGTTTTAAACGCGATCACTAATCTCGGCGATGCGGGCTTGACCCTACCGGTCGCGGCCGGTTGCGCGTTATGGCTGCGCTCGAGCGACAAGCGCGAAGCGTTGATCTGGGTGGTAACGCTTGCCGCCGCGCTCGCCTTGGTGGGCGCGACCAAGATTCTCTACGCGGGCTGCGGTATCGAAATGCGTTCGATCGATTTCCGGATGATCAGCGGTCACACAATGCTGACGTCGGCGGTATGGGGTGTCGCGTTCGGTTTGCTCGCTGGCAGCAGGGATGTGAAGTGGTATCGACTGGGTGCAGCGTCGGGGTTGGCACTGGGCGCGCTGATCGGGTTCTGCCGCGTGGAGCAGGGAGCGCACTCGCCGAGCGAAGTGATAGCGGGATGGGTCCTCGGCAGCGGAATCGCCCTGTTCTTCCTGCGGCGCTTTTTCAAGCAACCACGCAGAATGCCAGGCCCGATCTTTGCCGGACTCGGCCTGCTCGTGGTGTCGACGATCGCCTACGGCCATCGCGCGCCGATCCAGCAAATGCTCGTGATCTATTCGCCGTGGCTGTGCCGCTGGGTTGAGTTTTAGTCTGGGCGGGTGTCGCCGAAAGCCTCGCGTAACGGCCAGCCGCGGTTGCAAGTCCCTGGCTGAATAGTGGTCCTTTCGCGCTAGAGGGGCTCTATCAGTTCGGGCAGTTCTGCGATGGGCGCTGGAAGCAGCGCGGGCATGCACTCACGCAGATACGCTTCGAAGCCCTCACCTACTTCCGGATGCTGCAACGCGAGCTGCACCGTCGCCTTCAAATAGCCGAGCTTGCTGCCGCAATCGAAGCGGGTGCCGTAATACCGGTACGCCAGCACCTGCTCGACCGACAGCAACGAAGCAATCGCGTCGGTCAACTGGATCTCGCCGCCACTGCCGGCCCGCGTATTGCGCAGATGCGTGAAGATACCCGGCATGAACACATAACGCCCCACCACACCCAGATTCGATGGCGCCAAAGCCGGCTGTGGCTTCTCCACGATGCCCGACAGCTTGATGATGTCCTCTTCCCACTCCCGCCCTTCAATCACGCCATAGGACGCGCTATCGACACGGTTGATCCGCTCAACGCCAATCACCGAGCTATGGTAATGATTGAATACATCGACCAGTTGCTTCATGACCGGCACCTTGCTGTGGAGCAGGTCATCGGCAAGGATCACGGCGAACGGGTTCTCGCCAATCAACTTTTCAGCGCATAGCACTGCATGGCCGAGCCCGAGCGCGGCCGGCTGGCGCACATAAAAGCAGTCCACGTTCGCGGGCTTGATGTTACGCACGACCTCCAGCAACGCCTCCTTGCCGCGCGCTTCAAGTTCCGCCTCGATCTCGTAGGATTTATCGAAGTGGTCTTCAATCGCTCGCTTGCCGCGGCCCGTCACGAATATCATTTCCGTGATGCCTGCCGCTATTGCCTCTTCAACCGCGTACTGGATCAGCGGTTTATCGACGACAGGCAGCATTTCCTTCGGGCTCGCTTTTGTCGCGGGCAGGAAACGGGTGCCGAGTCCCGCAACAGGAAATACGGCTTTGGTGACTTTCAGCATCGCGCGCGCTTCCCTAAAATACTTTCAAATGAATGCACGAACGCCCGTTCGTGCGTGTTCGCGCAGAATTCCGACGCCTCGAATTCGCATTTACTCAAAGCTTTCAATCACGGCGCTGATAATTATCGGAAGCCGCCTTGAAGCCGTAAAATAATGTGCTGCGCCGCAAGAAGTGAACTGGATTCAGCTTGGCCCCGCTGAGAGATGGGGCCAGCCGGCGTACGAAAAAAATATTTAATCGTGCGCCGCATCGCAGCACGATCGTTCTGAAGCATTTATTCCTGATCGTCCGAATGCGGAAAACGAATGCCTGACGCGTTTAGTTTCGACATCGGATCGTTACGTAGCGCGTCCCGATAAGCCGACACCGCGGCAAGGATCAACAAAACAGCAATACCGGCAAACGCGTGCATGTCCATGATGTACCCCTGTTTTTGAATGTTTGAAACGAAGTTAGCAGAAAAAAAACGACAAATAATTGCTGAATAAATTCGTTACCTTTTGAACGGACAGTAAGGAGGTTTTTGCTCCTCATCTGCACGATGGAGTGTTTGCCACGCATATTTTTCCATTATTTGCCGGACTAATATGACCTCTGCACAGCGCGCCGCTTGAGTGGCCAACTTGGTCGGCCAACAAGCATGAGATAAGGCGCCGCAAGGCCGGGAACCGTCTCCGGCCTTTTTCAACCTGGACACGAGGTTTTCAATGAGCGATTCGTCCCTGCTCGATCCGGCCGGTTCCTCCCTGCAGTTACCGCTCGAACGCACAGCCGCCGTCAGCGTCAACGACCACGATGTCGCCATCAATGCGTGGCGTGGTTTTGCGGCATTGCTGGTGGCTTATTTTCACTGCCGCCAAATCACGTGGATCGGCATACAGCAATTCCACAGGACCGGGGCCCGGTTCGACCTCAACACGGTCTTCAGCTATCTCACCTTTCCCATTGCCTGGGGATCGGCCGGCGTGCCGATCTTCTTCGTGATCAGCGGGTACTGTATTCATCGCGGAACGGCGCGCAAGCTGCTCGCCAATCCAGGTGCCCCTTTCGATACCGGCAACTTCCTGATGCGCCGTTTCGCGCGTATCTATCCGGTGCTGCTTGCCGCGCTGGTGCTGACCTATGCGCTAGATACATACAGCCTCGGCTTCATGCCGGTCAGCCCCAAGATTGGCACGGCGGACCTGCATTTGTTCATCGTCAACCTGCTTTCGCTGCAGGGCGTGGCCGGCGGCACGTTCGGGTCGAATGGAGCGTTGTGGACGCTGTCGCTTGAAGTGCAGTTCTATGTTGTGTACCCGTTGCTGATTGCATTGCGCCGGCGGATCGGGATGAAGGCGGTGCTGGTTTGCGTCGGCCTCGTCAACGTGATGTCGGCGCTTGTATTTGAGCGCCACGAGATCGTGTTGTTCGCGTCGTACTGGTTCTCATGGACGCTCGGCGCATGGATAGCCGAGGCCAAGGCCGCGCCCGACGCACAGAAGATGCCGAACGGGTCGATGAAACTGAAGATCGCGGCCGTGATGGGTGCGGCGGTCGGCTGCGTCGCGTTCAAGTTCGGGCAGTACCTCGCGTTCCAGTTCTGGGCGCTGGCATTCGCGCTGTATCTGTTCCAGGCGCTCGATAAACCCATGCGCAATTCGTTGCCGGTGAAGGGTTTTTCGTGGCTCGGCGAGTTCAGCTTCTCACTGTATATCGTGCATATTCCGATCCTTATCCTGCTCGGATCGGTGCTGTTTCACTCCGCGCTGCAAACCACTATCTGGGCGTCGTTCGCCTTCATGCTTGTGCCAGTCGCCGTGGCTTATGTGTTCTATATGCTGGTCGAGCGCCCCGCGATGAATTGGTCCGCCAGTCTCAAGCGGCGCCAGTCGGCAAAGGCTTAAGCGCAATCCTCTGCTCGCAACAAGAAGAAGACGCCCCGGCGTCAGCCAACAAACCTTCCATGAAACCGCCCTCAGCAATGAGCGCGGTTTTTTTCCATCTGCCTCGGTAAATCAGTCCACGAAATATCCGTTTCGGTACGAGCCCGTGCAACTGAAATGCGCCACGCGTCTGGCGCAGGCTTTCTGAGCCGACCGTAACCGCGATAAAATGATCGCGGCAAAAACGCCTGCAAGTTCCCCCGCCGTCCAACCAGGAAATCGATCATGCTGCAGCTCAGTGAGCGGGACGCCGCAATGTTGAATGGAGACATGGGCAGCGGCGTTGCACTGGCCATGAGGATCGTGACGCGCACGGCGGATGTCATGGGCGCTGACAGGTTGATCGATATCACGTCGGCGCACATAGACGGTTGCCTTTATCACGGTGCGGCGAGCCTCGATTTCGTCGAACGGTTCGTCGAAACTGAAACGCGGGTAGCCGTGCCCACGACGCTGAACGTCGGCTCTCTCGACTTGATCCATCCCGAGCTGTTTCAGGGAGAGCAAAGCACCCAGCGCGCCGCCGAACGGCTCATGAATGCCCACATCGAACTCGGATGCGAATCGAGCTTCACGTGCGCGCCCTACCAGCTCAAGCATCGCCCCACGCTTGGAGACCAGATAGCCTGGGCGGAATCCAACGCCATCGTATTTGCGAATTCGGTCCTGGGCGCCCGCACCAGCCGATACGGCGACTTCCTCGATCTGGCCGCCGCGATCACGGGCCGAGCGCCCTACGCCGGCTTGCATGTCACCGAAAATCGCGCGGCCCACATCCTGATCCGGGTGGCCGATTTCGGCGCGCTTCCCGGCCGCGATGTGTTGTTCGCGGCGCTCGGCTTCGTGCTTGGCAAAGCCGCTGGCACGAGCATCGCGGCCATCGACGGTCTGCCGTCCGATACCACTGAGGACGAGCTGAAAGCACTCGGTGCGGCCGCAGCTTCGAGCGGCGCGGTGGCGCTATTTCATGGCATCGGAATTACGCCGGAAGCGCCGACGCTCGACGCAGCGTTTCAGGGCAAGCCGCCCGCCAGGGTCATCGATGTTTCGCTGGATGAGCTTCGCGACGTTCGCCGCCGTTTTAATCAGGCGAAGCCCGGTGATGCACTCGTTGCTGTCAGCCTTGGAACGCCGCATTTTTCCGTCACCGAATTCGAGCAGCTCGCCGCTCATTTCTCAGCGTTCTCCGCTCCGCTCGCGTGCGACTTCTATGTGAACACCAGCCGGTTCGTATTGTGGCAACTTGAGTCGTCGGGGATAGCGGATACGCTTGCTTCCAGAGGCGTACAGATTGTCCTCGATACCTGCACCTACATCACGCCCGTCATGAAAAAGATGAGCGGCCTGGTCATGACGAACTCAGGCAAGTGGGCACTTTATGCACCCGCGAATATCGGTGTGCAGGTGGCCTATGGAAGCATGAACGAATGTGTGCGCTCCGCTTTCGCGGGAAAGGTTTGCTTCGATGAACACGATGAACCCACAAGCCAGCTTTAACGCCGAGGTCCTCACAAGCGGATTCGCGCGGGGACCGGGCGTCTTCATTGAACCGCTAAGTTTCTGGGGTGGCTACGACGCCGAGACCGGGACCATTGTCGAACAATCGCATCCGGCCTTTGGCCAGACCCTTGCCGGCGTGATCTTGATTATGCCAAGGGCCAAGGGGTCGAGCTCCAGCAGCAGCGTGCTTGTTGAAGCCATCCGCAACAACACCGGACCTGCGGGCATTGTGTTGTGCGAGCGCGACCTGATTATTTCCATTGGCGTGATCGTCGCGAACGAACTCTATGCCTCCCAGATCCCGCTCGTTCTCGCGAGCAGCGAAGATTTCGAACGGTTGTCCAAGACCCTTGGCGTCATCCAGATAGAAGCGCGAGCCGGTGAAAACACGGCACGGGTTGTGATCGAGGACGCTGCGGCGCTTTAGGTCGCAGCGTCCGGTCGAACCCCCGCTAGCCCCTTTTCGACCGCGACTTTCCGGCGACATCGGAGAGAATCTTTTGAACGCTTTCCACATACCGTTCGGTCCCGAAACGGTTGATCGCGTTCGCATAACCCTGCTCGACCAGCCGGTCGCGCAAACCAGCGTCCGCCGATAGTTCACCCAACGCATCCGCGAGCGCGCGGACATCGCCGGGCGTGCAGAGAATGCCATTCTCGCGGTCTTCCACAATGTCCGTCACACCGCCCGCCCGCGCCGCCACCACCGGCCGCTTCGCCAACATGCCTTCAATGATCACGCGGCCGAACGGCTCCGGGCTGATGGACGTGTGCGCGACGACATCCACCGCTTTCATGCACGCAGCAATATCGTGCTGGAAGCCAAGGAAATGCACGCGGTCCGCGAGACCCTGCTCAACCACGTAGGCACGCAATTCAGCCTCATAGGCGTCCTCGCCGAAGAGCGCGGCTCCCACCAGCACGGCGTGCATCTCGGGCGCTTCCAACAGCGCTTCAAGCAAGATGTGCTGCCCTTTCCAGCGTGCGAGCCGGCTGAACGAGCCCACGAGGAACGCGTCCTTCGGCAAACCAAAGCGCGCCCGCAATTCATGCTGTGCGACAGATTCCAGCTCGGTGAACGGTTCCGCGGAAATACCGTTGAACACCACGTCCAGCCGCTCCTCTTTCATGCGCGTCAACGCGGTGAGCGCGACGGCGGATGCCGTCGAGTTCGCGATCACGCGTTCCAGCATGAGCTTCGTGCACCACTTGATAATGGTGAGCTGCGTCTTGCCGAAATGCTCCTGACTGACGATATCGCGCAGATGCCACACCACCGGACGCCGCGAGATCAGCCCGGCAATAGCGCCGACCACCATCGCGCGTTGCGTGTTCACGTAGATCACATCCGAATTGCGCGACTTTTCCAGCGTGCCGCGCACGAGGCCCATGACGCCGCCGATCATGCCCGCCTTGGGCCGCTTCATCCCACCGTCCTTGCTCAAGCCGCCGAGTGCGGCGCCGTCGAGCACATCGACTTTGATACCGACCGCTTCCAGCGCAATACGGAATGGACCGTCGTCGAACAACAGGGTCTCGTTGGTACCGCGCATGTTCTTCATCACTTCGAGCAACGATAGTTCAGCGCCCCCGAGCACGCCGCTTTGATCGACGGCGAGGACGCGCATGGCATCGGCCTCTTCATGATCCTGATTCAATTGCAAAGCTGCGGCCTTGGCTGCTGGGTCGATCGTTGGCACCGGCGGCATCGCAGGCGGCGCGAGCGTGAAATGAGGCGCAACGCTCTGCACATAGGCGCGCAGACCATCGCGGAAATGCTTGATCGAAAAGCGCTCCGCATTCGTGCGGCAATCCGCCGGCTTGATCTTCAACCCGCCGCGTTCGAAACCCTCCACGGCATCGATGATGGCGCCGGTCGTCTGTTCATCGAAGAAAAGGCCCGTTGGACGCGCGTGCGAACTATCCAGCACGGTTTCCAGCGCGCCGCCCTTGCCGTACGCGATCACTGGCGTCCCGCACGCTTGTGCCTCGACCACCGAGATGCCGAAGTCCTCTTCGGCCGCGAACACGAATGCCTTCGCCCGCTGCATTTTGTCCTGCAGAACGGAGAACGGCTGATAGCCCATGATCTCGACGTTCGGGGTGGCCTTGCTGCGAATCTTGCGCATGTCGGGGCCGTCGCCGATCACGACCAGTTTGCGCTCCGGCATCTTCGCGAACGCTTCCACGATCAAATCAATCTTCTTGTACGGCACCATCCGCGACGCCGTCAGATAGAAGTCCTCTTTGACGTCGCAAAGCTGGAACGCTTCGACATCGACGGGCGGAAAGATCACATGCGAATCGCGGTGATAGACCTTGTTGATCCGTCGCGCGATGAACGCCGAATTCGCGATGAAATGATCCACGGAATTCGACGTGCGGATGTCCCAGTTGCGCATGTAGTGCAGCACCATGCGCGCGAGCAGCGACTTCACGCCGGCCGTGAGATTCGATTGCTGCAAGTACTGATGCTGCAAATCCCATGCGTAGCGAATGGGCGAATGCACATAACTCACGTGAATCTGATCGGGACCGGTCAATATGCCTTTAGCCACGGCATGACTGCTCGAAATCACGAGGTCGTAGCCGGAGACATCGAGCTGTTCGATCGCGAGCGGCATGAGCGGCAGATATGAGCGGTAACGCTTTTTCGCTTGCGGCAGCTTCTGGATAAACGAGGTGGTGACCTTCTTGCCGCGCATCCACGACCGCTCTTCCATGAAGTCGACGACGCTGAAAAGATCGGCATCGGGAAAGCAGATGACGATCTGTTCAAGCACCTTCTCCGCGCCCGCGAAAGCGACGAGCCAGTCGTGCACGATCGCAACCCGCGGCACCCGTTTCGCGATCCTCGCACGATGCCGGGGCGGCGTGTCCTGCACATCAGGCGGGGGCAGGCTGACAGGATCAAACGTCACTCGCACCGGGTCGATGACCGCTTCATCGAGATCAAGTCTCATGTGTCACTCCTCACCTTAAACCGTGGATTTCACGCGCCGTTTGAGGCGCACATTTAACTCATGGACAAAGCCGCGCGCCATCGAGCGCAACGCGGGCCGTGTGAGAAGGGAGCAGCCTAAATTCAGGCCAGAAATGACAAACGCTGCGGCGATTGATTGCAGCGGGTACTCGATTGGATCGATGACAAACGCCACACCGAGGCCTGCGATAAGGAACGCGAGATGCATCAGCATGTCGGCGGCAATCGGCCGGGCATGAATACGCGAGATCCACAGGAGCAAGCCATAGTCGGCGAGCGAGCGCAGCACCACCACGCTGGCCGCGCCGATGGGACCAAAGTGCGCGATACCGAACCACAGTGCCGTCACGAAGAACGGCAGTTGCACGAGACCGATACGCGCTGCCGTGGCGGGATTGATTTGCGACTGGATCATGATGCGCGTGACGCTGGCTTGTCCGACGAGCCACACGCCGATGATCAGGATCCGGCCCACTGGCGCGCTGGCGATGGCGATTTCCTGTCCGACCCAGAGGTGCAGGAACGGCGCGAGCACCAGCATGGCGAACAACGCGATGGGCGTGAATACGCCGTTGAGAAATTCCAGCGACTGCTGGACCATGGCATCGGCGTGTTCGCGTTTGACGGAGGACAAGCGCGGGAACAAGGTGCGAACGAGCGAGTTCGGCAGCATGTTCAGTCGGGTGACGAGGTTCTGCGGGACGGTGTAGTACGTGACGAAGCGCGCGCCCAGATTCGCGCCCAGGAGGATACGGTCGAGGGAGTCCGTGATCATGCTTGAGATGGTCGCGACCAGCATCCAGCCGCCGAACTTGAACAGGCCGCCGGCCACGCCTAGCTGCGGCCATTCGATGCGTTTGATGTCGAGCACCTTGAAGCTCGCTCGCGCGAGGAGCACGACGGCCAGGACACGTGCGACAACGGCGGCGGCGAGTACGGTTTGCAAGTTCGGTGCGATTTTCCAGGCTGCGGCTAGCGGCAGCAACTGGAACAGGAAGGTGCCGATCGTTTGATTGGTGTTGTAGATACCGAAGCGTTCGACGCCGTTGATTGCGCCGGCGCAGACCCATGACACGTTAGCGATGGGAATGGCGAGAGCCAGCCACGGGAGTGCGTGATAGACCTCCTGTTGCATGGCAGGGGATGAATGCGCGACGTAGGCGGTGTAGGCGAATGCGCCGAAGTAGATCAGGACGCCGCCGATGATGCCGGTCCCGAGGTTGAGCCAGATGGCGCTCCAGAACACGCGCGAGCGGGCTTCGGGGTCGTTGGCGGCGTGGGCCTTTGCGATCTGGTGTTGAGCGGCCATACCCATGCCGAGATCGAGAATGCCGAAGTAGCCGATAAGGGTCCAGACGAGGCTGATCACGCCGTAGCGTTCGACGCCGACGAGATGGATGTATGCGGGCACGGTGATCAACGAGACGAAGGTAGGCAGTACCAGTCCCGAGAAGTTAATCGCCATGTTCTTCAGCATCGATTTTTCCATCGTTCGCACTCGTCCTTCTGGGGGGTTTTGGGGTTAGAGGTTTTTTTGGGGGGGGGTGGTTGGGGTGCTAGGTTGTTTCCGGGTTAGTGGTTGGGGTTAGTGGTTGGGGTCAGTGCCGGGTTGGTGCTTTCGGTGTTAGTGGTCTGCGAGAGTCGGATTTTCTCTTTATCACTGTTAGCCACTGTGCGTGGCCGCCCGTCATTTCTTTGTCCAAAGCGACAAAGAAACGAAGCAAAGAAAACGCTTTCACCGCTCTACCCTAAGTGTCCACAGCGT
>NZ_LMUF01000052.1:218980-225264 GCF_009766085.1 Burkholderia sp. S171
CCATTCATAGGTGCCCCAAAAGCACGGTGCTCGCCAGAACCACCGATTTGAAACCCTCCTTCTCCGTACACAGGTACTGACACGCTTCGCCACCAGTGACTAAACCTGCCCACGGTTCACCCCGCGCTATCCGCGTGAACCACCCACCAAATCAGTACGCACGACGAACCACGTCGCCAACCCACCAACGTACCAAGAAACCAACCTTCCGAAATGCGTGAGACCTTCACCGACGAAAACAACCGCTTAGCCACGCAATCGGCCCACCAGGGAATGAAGCAGCAATGAGCGTGATGCCGTGACTGTGACCTATGAAATGACCGAAATAATCGCTCAGAGCACTCAACCAACACATCAAGAAAGGAGGCAAAAATACTTATAGAGCGTTGCTAACCATTGGGGCACCGGTGCTTGCCCGAGAGCACGGGTGGCGAAGCGTGTCTATGTCGGGATTCGCGAGAAGGAGGGCTTCACACATCCTCCGCTCTGGCGAGCACCGTGCTTTTGGGGCACCAATGAATCAAAACTGCACGCTGTGGACACTTAGGGTAGAGCGGTTAAAGCGTTTTCTTTGCTTCGTTTCTTTGTCGCTTTGGACAAAGAAATGACGTGCCGCCACGCACAGTGGCTAACAGTGATAAAGAAAACATCCGACTCAAGCAGACCGCTAAGGCCAAAAGCAGCAACCCGGCATTGACCCCGACCGCTAACGCTAGAACCTGGCAGCCCAGCACCAACCCGCCCGCCCCCATCAAAATCCTGGTCACCTAAAACCAAAAAGTGCGAACGAACCTACTCGTGCCACCGGTACATCATCACCTTCCCCCGTGCATCCTCTTCAACAAACACCAGGTACTCACCATCCGCCTGCCGGCTAGCGCTAATGCCATTCGGCACATCCACCCACCCCGATGCACCACCCACTTCCGGTCCCGGCTTGATCACCCCAACCTCGCGCCCCGTATCCTTCTCATACACATGCACCATCCCAACCGGCTCCACCGTGAACACATACTTGCCCTCAACCGTCAAACCAATCGTCGTCGCCAACGGCTTGCTCTTCGTGTCCCACGGCAACTCAATCGAATACCGCTGCTCCGGTACCTTCGACCAATGGTCGTAACGCACCAACCGTCGCCCCACTTCCTTCCAGTACCCACGGTCAAACGGCTCGTCAGCCGTGTACCCAGTCAAATACATCGTGTCCGTATCGGCCTCATACACCGCTCGCTTCACCACGTTGAACGGCGCAGGCATCGCATAGTTCTGCGCGTTGGCATACGCATATACCGGATTGCCCACACGGTCCACTCCGCCGTATCGAAACCGATTGATTCCGCGTCCATCACTCGTGTGCCAAATATCGCCCTTCGTATCAACCCACCATCCCCATCCACCAGGATTAGGTAGTACTCCGTTGTTCACGTCGAACTCATTCGCATCAAACCGGCCGTTACCGTTGGTGTCGCGCCAGATCCAGTCACCCTGCGGCGGATGATTCGGAATGTTCTCCGTACCACGCCCACGCCCCGCAAAGTAGCCAGAAGGAATCGCCAGCTCTCCATCACGCTTTGCATCGAAACGATAAATCTTCAGATGATCCGAATACATGTCCGTCAAGTACAAGAACGTACGACCGTCAACCTTGCGAGCGATCGGCTGTCCCGGCCAGTCACCAACGCTAAAGCTAGTGTCCTCGGGATACTTGAACCGCCCCGACAAGAAACCGACGTACTTCCATTCCTGTCCCGCCGGCTTCGACAAATCCAGCTCAAACCGCTTGTTGCCGGTGTAGACGCTGTTCGGACGCGCCGGATCTATCCACGCGCCATCGACGAACAACAACCCTTGCACTTGCCACAACTGCCGGCCATCAGGCGCGTAACTCTCAAGCGTCGCGCCAAGTCCCGCACCCGTCGACCCCTGCCGCACACCAATTCCGTTCGTCGATACATAAACGTTCCCGGCCGCATCCACGCCCACGCCGGTCAGCCCGTTGAAACGCTGCGGACCAGGCCGCCCCGCCACGCCCGAAAAAATGCCGCCGCGCTCACCCAACGCCGCCGACTCACGGTACTTGCTGGCGCCGCCGTCGCGCGTGAAGATCAGCACTTGCTGACGCGGTCCGTTGTCAGCAACCAGCAAACGTCCCTGAGCATCTATCGTCAAATCGACAGCGTCGGTGCCCGCCGCCAGCGTGGGGGCATCGTCTATTGCCGCGCCTGACGGCGTGTAATGCGCAAGCCGCGCCTGGCCGCCCTGCGTATTCACCAGCGCCCACACCGTGCCGTCCTTCGCGAGCGCGAGACGCCCCGGCTGCGTCGCGTTCCACTTGCTCTTTTGCTGCATCGACTCGGCGTCGTACACCTCGATGCGGTTCATCGCGGTATTCGCCACGTACAACAACGCATCCGATGCCGCCAGGCCGCCCACATCCGGCTTCACGTCATCCGTCTTCGGGGCGCCGCGCTTGACTTCCGGCGCCTCGTTGATCATCAGGAAAGCGGCGGCGAGCTGCGCGTGCCCGTCTTTGTCGGCGGCGAGGTTCGCCTGGAACGCCACGCTGCGCTTGACGTCGCGGATGTCGCGGCGCGACACGCCATACCACTGCTGGCCCTTGGGCGGCCACACACCCTCCTTCGACAAATGGCCGCGCTCGTTGCCCACCGAGACCGCGACAAACGCATAGCGCCCGTTAAGCGCGATCGCATTGCCGCCGTAGTTGCCCCAGCCGTGAGTGCCGCCGGCCGTGCCAAGCACCTTGCCGTCCTTGTAGACGCTCACTTCCGCGCCGCTTTCATCCCATGGCGCGTCGGTGTACACGCGGCCATCAGGCGTGACGGCGATCGCGGTAATGTTGATCTGCGTCCACGTGCCATCGCCGAAACCGAAGGTGTTGCCAATCCACGATGTAAGCGCCTGCAGCACCGTTGGCGACGCCGGATACGCGGAGGCCACAACAGTCAGACCAAGCCCTGCCGCAACCAGAAAACGTGATGCCCAAAAATACGAAGAACGCGGAAAATGCGGAAAGCGCGGAAAACGATGCAAAAGGGTTTTCTCCGTCTGAGAGCGGCCGGCTCTGCTCCCCATCGGCGGACGGTGCAGTCGGGGCGTCACCGCCGTTACTCGGGTTGTCCAAGACTACCGTTCAAATATTGCAAAAAAATCTGAAATAAATAGAGCGCGAAGCAAAATTGCCAGTGGTAAATGAACCACAGAATGCGATGAATTACCGTTAGAAACGATTTTTTGATGACTCCCCGCAGCGCATGGAGAACCGATAAAGAGCTGGAGCCTTTGTCAGCGTGCCGCCCGACTCCGATCGACTTTCACCCTGACTTATTTCATTCAAAAAAATTATTTCGAAAAGTAATAGACGCGGCGGCGTCATGCTTCTCGGCTTGCTTTCCGGACATACGTTTAAACCCGTCTCTTTGACTAACGAATATTTTTCAGCGTGTTTTTTCATAGAATAAGCAAAGCGTAATGTTCGACTGTCGCACTGGATTTGCGCCGATTTGCGCGCAACAGGTGCATGACGCTTCGCCACGCCATGATCAGGGCTGAAACAGGAATTGCCGATATACAAAAGATCGCGGACGGCGTTCGGCACTTAGCTGGCGATACTTCACGTCAGCGCAGATCACCCTGGCGCTCCGCATCTTGCGGGAAGGGCTACGTGATAAAATTCGCCATCGAATTGTTGGGGGAAATGGCTGCACAGCCCTTAGCGCGAAGCGGTACTGCACATTCTCATTCGACATGCCGTCTCTTGGTGGAACCCATCGTTTGACGGCTTCATTGACGGACAACGGCCAGTAAGTGGCGTCACCGGACAAGGCATGCAGAATCATTCACATCATGCAGCAGCCCTTTGCGAAACGGCCGCCGCCTATATCAAGCGCAATGAACGACATAAAAAATCCTGACGGCGGCAAACGGCGTCGCGCTCTCATCACGGGTCTTTCGGGCTTTACCGGACGCCACTTGGCCGCGCGTCTGCTGGCCGACGGTTACGAGGTGTGGGGCACGACGTCGCCCGACTCCGAGCCCGACGTACCCAACACGACCGGCGTTCCCGTCAACCTGCTCGATCTCGACGCGGTGCGCGCATGCGTGGCCGACGCCCAGCCCGATGTGGTCGTTCATCTCGCGGGCCTCGCGCACGTCACGGGCAATCCGCCCACGCAAACTTATCTCGTCAACATCATGGGCTCGCGCAATCTGCTCGACGCCTTGTCCCAACTCGACCAGAAACCTCGGGCGGTGCTGATGGCGAGCACATCGAATGTGTATGGCAATGCGGATGTGGAAGTCATCGACGAAAACGTGCCGCTGAATCCCGGCAACGACTACGCAGTTAGCAAACTTGCCATGGAGAACATGGCGCGCTTGTGGCTCGACCGCCTGCCCATCTTCTTCACGCGGCCGTTCAACTACACCGGCGTTGGCCAGGGCGAGGACTTCCTGTTGCCGAAGATCGTGAATCATCATGCGCGCCGTGAAGTACGCATGTCGCTTGGCAACCTGGACGTGAGCCGCGATTTCTCCGATGTCCGCGATGTCGTCGACGTCTACGCACGACTGCTGGACGTAGCGCCCGCGGGCGAGGCATTCAACACGTGTTCAGGCACCGGCCATTCACTTGGCGAAATCCTGGCCATGATGCAGCGTATCGCCGGATACGAGATCGAGATCTTCGTCGACCCGCGCTTCATGCGGCGCAACGAGATTGCGAAGCTCGTCGGGTCGAACGCCAAACTGCAGCGTGCGATTGGGCACGTGCCCATCACCCCTATCTACGACACGCTCGAGTGGATGTTCAAACATGCGCGAGCGCAAGTCGACGCTGAAGCCGTGCAGAGCGCCGCGATCCTCAAGACGTGACGTGGCGTGCGTGATCGGGGTGATCGGCGTGTCCGGTATGACCGGCATGACCGGCATGCAGATCATCTGCGGCTATCTGCAGTGACGACTGCCGTCTGTAGATCTCCGCAATCCACTCTATAAACACCTTCACGCGCCGTGGCTGATGCCGGTTCGCCGCATACAGGATCGACACCACGCGCGGATACGACGGATACGCCTGCAGCACTTCCTTCAGCGCGCCGCTCTCCAGATACGAAGTCAACGTATAGCTCGACGCCTGGATCAGTCCGAGGCCGGCGAGTCCGCACTCCACATACGAATCCGCATCGTTGACGGCCAGTATTGCCTTGAGCGGAATGGTCTTGATTTCGCCGTCCACCACGAACTCCCAGCTTCTGACGCGGCCGGTCTTGCTCACCAGGTAATCCACGCACATGTGCTGCTCGAGATCCTCGAGTGTCTTGGGCTCGCCATATTTCTCGATATATGACGGTGCTGCCGCAGTCACCTGGGAATAGCGGCCGATCTGCTTTGCCACCAGGCCGATATCGCCGACTGCGCCTACGCGAATCACGCAATCCACGCCCGCCTCGATGATGTCGACTTGCTTGTCGGTCAGGCTCATTTCCACGCGGATATCCGGGTAGGCCGCGAAGAATTCGGGGAGTGCGGAGATGATGGTGCTTTTCGCCATGAGCGCGGGCAGGCTGACGCGTACGGTGCCTTTCGGGCTCAGCTTGGAGCGTGACAGGACGGACTCCATGTCGTCCACTTCGCCGAGTACGCGGACGCATCGCTCGTAGTAGATCTCGCCGTCTTCGGTGATGCTGATGCTTCGCGTGGTGCGGTTGAGGAGGCGTGCGCCGAGGTGCGCTTCGAGTGCCTGGACGGTGCGGGAAACGCTCGCGGCAGGCAGGCGCAATGCATCTGCGGCCTTGGAGAAACTGCCACTCTCCACCACGCGTACGAAGACTTTCATTGCTAGAAAACGGTCCATGCCAGGAGGTCCCATTCTGGCCCGCAGATGTCAGGTATCTGGCTTTTTGCTATTGCGCGGGCCTAAAGTGGGATAGTACGACGATTGTGGTGAGTTCCGCTTGGGAGGCCGGGATTGGGCGTGGTTTGCTGTTCCGGGTTAGCGGTTGGTCAGTGCTTGGGTGGCTAGGTTCTAGCGTTAGCGGGCGGAGTCAATGCCGGGGTGCTGCTTTCGGGGCTGGTGGTCTGCGTGAGTCGGCTTTTCTCTTTATCACTTTTAGCCACTGCGCGTGGCGGCGCGTCATTTCTTTGTCCAAAGCGACAAAGAAACGAAGCAAAGAAAGCGCTTTAACCGCTCTACCCTAAGTGTCCACAGCGTGCGGTTTTGATTCATAGGTGCCCCAAAAGCACGGTGCTCGCCAGAGCACCGGATGTGT
>NZ_LMUF01000052.1:225274-366321 GCF_009766085.1 Burkholderia sp. S171
ATCGCCAACCTACCTCGGAACAAGGCCGCCGAATGCGTGGGGCCGTACCGGACAACAATAACCGTTCAGGCAGAGCATCCAACTTACCCAAAACGGAGATGGTAGTACGCGAAAGGTTACTACTTATCAAGCTCTGGTCCACGAATACGACAGTGCAGGCCGGGCAGCTAACCTGTCAAAAGCCACCGCAGTAAAGACGCGTTAGGCCGCGCCGGTTCCTTGGCAAGGGTTCTTGCCCGAGAGCACGGGTGGCGAAGCGTGTCTATGTCAGGATTCGCGAGAAGGAGGGGTTCAAACATCGGTGGTTCTGGCGAGCACCGTGCTTTTGGGGCACCTATGAATAGAAACTGCACGCTGTGGACACTTAGGGTGGTGCGGTTAAAGCGTTTTCTTTGCTTCGTTTCTTTGTCGCTTTGGACAAAGAAATGACGCGCCGCCACGCGCAGTGGCTAATAGCGATAAAGAGAAAATCCGACTCATGCAGACCACTAAGGCCGAAAGCACCAACCCCGGCACTGACTCCAACCGCTAACGCCAGAACCTAGCACCCCACCATAACTGCTCGCGCCGGCGGACCTCAAAAAACCGTCCACCGGCGCGAGAGACACGCTAAACAATCAAAGGCTCAACATGCCAAATATGCTTGGCATATTCCGCAATCGTCCGGTCTGACGAAAAAATCCCCATCCCCGCGACGTTTTCAATCGCACTGCGCGTCCACGCTTCCTTATCGAGAAATTTCGCGTCCACATCAGCCTGAGCTTTGTCGAAACTCTCGAAATCCGCCAGCACCATGTAATGGTCGCCCCAATCCACCAGCGTATGGAAGATGTCATAGAACCGATGCGGCTGGTCCGGCGAAAAATGCCCCAGCCGAATCTGGTCAAGCGCCATCTTCAACTCAGGATTCTCCTCGTAGATATGCCGCGGCCTGTATCCCGTCGCCCGCAGCGCATCTATCTCTTCAGTCGAGTGCCCAAAGATAAACATGTTCTCGAGCCCAACCGCGTCGCAAATCTCGATGTTCGCACCGTCCAGCGTGCCAATGGTCAATGCCCCGTTCAACGCGAGCTTCATATTGCCCGTACCCGAAGCTTCGGTCCCCGCCATCGAAATTTGCTGCGATAAATCCGCTGCCGGAATGATCAGTTCGGCCACGCTCACGCCATAGTTCGGAATAAATCCGACCTTCAACCGGTCACCAATCAACGGATCGTTGTTGACCTTCTCCGCCACGTCGTTAATCAGCTTGATGATCGTCTTGGCCATCTTGTACGCCGACGCCGCCTTGCCGGCAAACATCACCACACGCGGTGTCCACGCCTTCTCCGGCTGCTCGCGAATCCGGTTGTACCGGACGATCACATGCAGAATGTTCAGCAACTGGCGCTTGTATTCGTGAATGCGCTTGACCTGCAGATCGAACAGCGCATTCGGGTCGATAATCGCCCCCGTCTCAAGCTTCGCACGCGCAGCCAACCGTAGCTTGCTGGCAAACTTGGCGTCGTGAAAGGCTTGGGTGAATTCGGGGTCATCGCGCCATTCACGCAGCCGCGCCAGCTCGAACAAATCAGTCCGCCAACGCGGTCCAAGCCGTTCGTCGATCAGTGACGACAGCTTCGGGCTAGCCTGCGACAACCATCGCCGCGGCGTAATGCCGTTCGTCACGTTCGTGAAACGTTCGGGGTACATGCGCGCGAAATCGGAGAAAATATTCTGCGTCATCAACTGCGAATGCAGCTTCGACACGCCGTTCACCGTGTGGCTTGCAACAATCGCCAGATGCGCCATGCGCACACGCCGCTGACCGTATTCATCGACGAGAGAAATGCGGCGGATCAGCTCCATGTCGCGCCCGAACTTCTCGCCCACCTGCTTGAGAAAATCCGCGTTGATGTCGAAGATGATCTCAAGATGGCGCGGCAACAGTCGCGACAGCATTTCCACGTCCCACGTTTCCAGCGCCTCGGGCATCAAGGTGTGGTTCGTGTACGAGAACATTTGCTGAATCAGCTTCCACGCCTTGTCCCACGGCAAATGATGCGTATCCACCAGCAAACGCATCAACTCGGGAATGGCGAGCACCGGATGGGTGTCGTTCAGATGCACCGCCACCTTCTCCGCCAGCCGCCCAAAATGCGTGTGCGTGCGTTGATATCGGCGGATCAGATCCTGCATTGTTGCAGAGACAAAGAAGTATTCCTGGCGCAAGCGCAGCTCGCGGCCGGCCTGCGTGGAGTCGTCCGGGTACAGCAGGCGCGATACGTGTTCAGACGTGTTCTTCGCTTCCACCGAGCGACGATAATCGCCCTGGTTGAACGCGGACAAGTCGAATTCATCGGTCGCCCGCGCCGACCAGAGGCGCAAGGTATTGGTCGCGGTCGTGGCAAAACCGGGGATCACGGTGTCGTACGCCATGGCGTTCACGTGTTCCGTGTCGATCCATTCAGTCCGGTCGCCATGACGTATCGTGTGGCCGCCAAAATGAATCACATAGTTCACTTCGGGCCGCGGAAACTCCCACGGATTGCCCGCTCGCAGCCAGTAATCGGGCGTTTCGACCTGATTGCCGTCCACGATGGTCTGCCGGAACATGCCGTATTCATAGCGGATGCCATAGCCGAAGCCAGGAATGCCGACGGTCGCCATGGAGTCGAGAAAACACGCGGCAAGGCGGCCAAGGCCACCGTTGCCGAGTGCGGCATCCGGTTCCAGGTTCTCTAGCGTATTTAAGTCTATGCCAAGGCCGGCAAGGGCGTCACGGACCTCGTCGTGAATACCCAGCGCAAGCAAAGCGTTGGTAAACGTCCTGCCGATCAGGAACTCCATCGACAAGTAGTAGACACGCTTTACATCTTGCTCGTACTGCTGGCGCGTGGTTTTCATCCAGCGCGCCACCAGCCGGTCGCGGACCGCCAGTTCGGCCGCATGGAGCCAGTCGCGCGGCTGCGCGGTGACGGCGTCCTTGCCGACTCCGTACATGAGGCGGTTGGAAATGGAGCGCCTGAGCGCCTCGACGGTGCTGTTCAGCTGTTCGAATTCCAGGTCGACGGATGTCATCGAACTCTCCAGAAATGCATTGCTGGACAACGCGCTAAGTGCGAGCCGCGTTCTGTCAAGCGGGACGGGGCCGGGTGAACAGGCAGGTTACGCTATTTTTATTTTTTTGGTAATGGCCTATGCCCGCGTGTAATTGGCACGACATTCGGCCTATGCCCGCGTGTAATTGGCACGACATTCGCCAGCGGTCCGTCCTTTTGTCGCATTTCCGTCATCGGGAACAACCTGGCTGATCCCTGAACAAAATTGTTAAATTACTTTGGTTTCCTTATCATAATCCTGTTCAACCACAGATTTATGCCGCCGCGCGGTGGCTTTCCGCCAGCCTTTCGATTAGCTGAATATAGTGCTCAAGCGGGGGCGTGACGCGCTCCGGCCGCTTGGCGAGATCGTCCCAGCGGCGCAACGAAAGTGCATCCTGCGCGAAAGGTTTGCGCATGAAATCGTCTGCCTCCTCCTTGCTGAAAATGCCGCCTTGCAGTTTCAGGCTACGGACCGAATCCGCTGATAGCGTCGAAAAATAATCGGTATCAATTGCACATAGACAGCGTTTCGCGTCCACGTGGAGGCGGATCGGCTCGAGTACAGCGTTGCCGAACAGCGGCCGCAGGAAGGGCAGCGCGAAATATTGGTGCAGATCGTCGATACCCCGCTCGCTCGGCGTCTCACCCTGGAGATTGAGCAAGTGGCCCAGGTCGTGCAAAAAAGCGGCGCCAACAAGTGTTTCGTCAGCGTCGGCCTCCTCGGCCAGTGCCGCCGTCTGCAACGCGTGCTGGAGTTGCGTGACCGGCTCGCCGCTATAGGCGATGGCGCCGTATGTGTCGAAGAGATGCCGGATGTCGGTGAGCGTAAGCGCCATGATTTATGCCCAGGGTAAAGAAAAGGTCTTGAGGTTCGTAAAGCTTTTCATCGCTTCCTGTACGCCTTCCTTGTAACCCAGGCCCGAGTCCTTGATGCCGCCGAAAGGGGTCAACTCGATCCGGTAACCCGGCACTTCCCACACATTCACGGTACCCACGCGCAGCTCGTTCACGAAGCGCGTGATCAGGTCCGCCCGATCCGTACATACACCGGACGACAACCCAAACGCGGTGCCGTTGCTGATACGGATGGCGTCGTCGATGGTATCGAATTCGATGATCGGCGACACCGGCCCGAACGTTTCCTCGCGCACCAGCGTCATGGCCGGATCAACGCGGTCAAGCACCGTGGGCGAATACAGCGCGCCATGGCGGTGATTGCCGCAAAGCAGCCGCGCCCCCTTCGATACCGCTTCATTCACGCGTGCTTCGAACGATTTGGCTGCAACCTCGTCGATCACCGTACCCATCTGGTTGGCGGCATCGAAGGGATCGCCGTGACGCCACGCAAGCGTTTTTTCCACCACGAGTTCCGTGAACCGGGCGGCGACGCCCTTCTGCACCAGCATGCGCTTGACCGCCGTGCAGCGTTGTCCGGAATTCTTGTACGAGCCTTGCACGGCAAGCGTTGCCGCGCGCTCCAGGTCGGCGTCGTCCAGCACGATCAGCGGGTCGTTGCCGCCCAGTTCCAGCACCACGCGCCGATACCCCGCCTTCGCTGCAATCTCCTTGCCGATCGTCACGCCACCGGTAAAAGTGACGAGATCGGCATGCAGGTTCGTGACGAGTTCATCGGCGATCTCACGCGGGTCGCCCGTTAAAACCTGCAACATGGGGGCGGGCAAACCGGCTTCGAACAACACGTCGGCGAGGTAATAAGCCGATAACGGCACTTTCTCCGACGGCTTCAGGATCACGCGATTATTCGTCGCAATAGCCGGCGCAAGCTTGTGTGCGACCTGATTCATCGGATGATTAAACGGCGTAATGGCGACGATCACGCCAGCCAGCGGCTCACGTTGCGAGAACACTCGGCGGGCCTTGCCGTGAGGGGTAAGGTCGCAGGAAAAGCTCTGACCATCGTCGCGCAACGCTTCCATCGCCGCGAATTTGAACACGTCGGCTACGCGGCCAATTTCATAGCGCGAGTCCTGTTTCGACAAACCCGATTCAAGCGAAATAAGGTCTGACGCCTCTTCCGTGCGCTCACGCAGCAACGCAGCAGCGCGTTCGAGAATCTGCGAGCGTTCGTAGCGCGTCAGCGTCGAACGGTAGTTCACCGCGTACTCGAATGCATCGCGCACGTCGTCGACGCTTGCCATCGGCACGGTGCCCACACGGGTGTTCGTGTAAGGATCGAAAACATCGATAGTGCGTGCACGCGCCGCATGTTCGCCCTTCAGGCGCAGTGTTTCGACTCGCAGCGCATGCTTCTCAACCGCAAGAACGGCGCTCATGATGCAAGCTCCAGGTGGTTCAACGCGATGCTGAAGACGTCGAAGTTGCGCAAGCGTTTCCCGTCCTGCTTCGACTCGAAACCATCGGTTGGACGATTGAACAGCAAGGGCACTTCCTGCTCGGACACGCCGCCATGCGAGCGCAGCGGTACGGTCAATCCCGATAGGTCATGCTCCGCGCGCCGGGTGCCAAGCACCGTATTGCGTCCGCTCACGACCACGAGGTCTCCCACGCGATCGTTCGGCAACTCGAAGCGCTCGCACGCAGCGGCGTTGTCGAGCACGATATCCACGCCCGGCAACTCAGCAATGCGCGCCGCCAACGCTTTTGCATCGACGGAAGCCGGCAGGTAGATGGTCGCGAACGAACCAAGCGCGCCGTGGTGCACAACGTAGGGATCGGTGATCGGCAGGATCACGCGGGCATTCTGTACGTCGATCGTTTCGTCCAGCCAGTCTTGCAGGTACACCACATTCGGCTCGCCCGTCGCGACGTCGTGCTTCGCGTTCATACCGTGGTCAGCGGTCAGACCGATCACCGCGCCGAGTTCATTCAGGCGCGCGAGGTAACCGTCCATCATCGCGTAGAACGCGTTCGCGCCGTCCGTGCCAGGCGCGCATTTATGCTGCACGTAGTCGGTGGTCGAGAGGTACATGAGGTCGAGCTTGCGGGTCTCGGCGAGCCGTACGCCGGCCGCGAACACGAACTCGGAAAGGTCAGCGCTATACACGTCCGGCACGGGCTTACCGACCAGTTCCAGCACGTTCTCGATGCCGTTCTCCGCGAGCGTCACCGCGTCGGCTTTCTCCGCCGAGAAACAGATGCCGTCGAGTTGCCAGCCGAGCAAACGGCGCAGTTTGTCCTTCGCCGTGATCACCGCCACTTTCTCACCGCGTTGCGCAGCGGCCGCGAGGATCGTGCCGGCGCGAAGGTAGGCCGGGTCGTTCATCATCACTTCACCGCCCTTGCCGCCGTTCGCTTGCGGGTCGAAGAAATAGTTGCCGCAAATGCCATGCACCGAAGGCGGCACGCCCGTCACGATCGACAAGTTGTTCGGGTTGGTGAACGACGGAATCACGCAATCGGCGCGAAAGGCGGACCCGCCACGCAGCATCGTGCCGATAAACGGTGCGACACCTGCGGCAACAGCCGCTTCCAGGTAATCGTATTCGCAGCCGTCGACGCAGACGACCACGGTCAGCGCGCGCGCCGGACCGTAAGCGCGGCCGTTAACTTCCATGAGCATTTCGGTGGACGTGGACATGAAATTCCTTTCCGTGATGAACCAGCGTTTTCCTAACCATTGCGGTTAGTACGTTACTCCATATTTTGATGCACAACGCCAATATTTGCCACATTTTTCGACGCAAGACAGTCCCGAAAAATGGGATTTTCGGCAGGGCCAAGCCAGATCAGGGATCAGGCCATTCGCCGCCGTGGCTCTTTTGCCGCGATCAGCAGCAGTGCGGCTAGTGAGACGGCCAGCAAGATCAGCGAAAGCGCCGACGCCGGCAAGTAATAACCGCGATTCACCTGCCCGACCACCACAATTGGCACGGTCGCAAATCCCGGCGGATAGACGGTCAGCGTCGCGCCCAGTTCGCCGAGCGACAGGGCAAACCCCAACGCGAGGCTCGCACGGATCGCGGGTACAAGCTGCGGCAAGACAACGCGTGAGAGGACCATCGAAGGCGGCGCGCCGAGACTGGCGGCAGCTTCACGCAAGATCGTGAGTTCGGGGCGCAGCGCAGCAGCGGCGCATCGATAACAAAAGGGCAACACGAGCGCGAGCTGCACCAGCACCACGATTGCTGCCGACCCCGAGATATCCAGCGGTTTCTTGTGGTACGCAATCAACACGGACAAGCCGAGCACGACGCTCGGCACGCCATTGGGCATCATCGCGATGGTGTCGACCCATGCGCCCACGCCGCGACGATCGCGCCCTTCCAGCGCCAGCGCGAGCCATAGACCGAGCGCGGTACCCAGCACCGCGACGCCGAAGCCGACTTCAAGGCTCGTGGTCAACGCATCGAAGTCGCTGGAGCCCAAACGTTCGAACCAGCGCATGCTGAAACCATCGGGGAAGATCGTTCCCGACCAGTGCGACGCCACGCTGGACAGCGCCACCACGATCACCGGCAACACGAACAGCCAGAAGCACAGCAGTGCGGCAAAAGCGGTGAATGCCCATGCGCCAATCCGCTTCAACGAATAGGGCTTCGCACGGGTTGCGGGCAGCGTGAATTCAGTTGCCATTACGGCCTCCCGAGCGTCGATTGACTCGTCGATACAGCGCGTACAGAGAGAGCGACATCGCGAGCATGACGACAGCGCCGGCGGCGGCCGTCGGCAAGTCGAGGTCGACTGTCGCCGAGCTATAGATGGCCATCGGCAACGTAATCAGATGCGCGCTGCCGAGCACCAGCAGAATGCCGAACTCATTGAGCGTCAGCAGGAAACACAGGATCGTGCCCGCTGCAATGCCGGGCCACGCGAGCGGCAAGATAACCTTGAACGCGACCATCCAGCCGTTTGCGCCCAGACTTTTTGCGGCTTCGATCAGGCGCATGTCGAGCGTGGCGAAGGACGCGAGCGTGGGCCGCACGACGAACGGCGCGTAGAACACGACTTCCGCGAGAATCACGCCGCCGATACCAAACAAGAAGTCGAGCGGCGGGCTCTGCAGGTTGAAAAGCCGCTGCAGGCCGATGCTCACCGAGCCTTGCGATCCATATAAAAAGATCAGCGTGAACGCGACCAAAAACGAGGGGAACGCTACGAATAATTCGAGGAACCGGGTGACGAGCTTCGCGCCGGGAAATGGCTTGAAAAACAGCATCGCCGCGAGCAGCACGCCGAGCAAGGAAGCGAGTGTCGCGCTGGCGAACAGGATACCGAGCGTCGTGCCAATCACGCCGCTTGTCTCGGGATTGGTGAAGAACGCGGTGTACGCATGAAAGCTCAAGCCATGCGCACCGCTCACGCTGAGCAACAGAAGCTGCACGAGCGGATAGATGACCAGCGGGCCCAGTACAACAACTAATATGAACCACAGGTGCCACTGCGCCAGCCGTTCGCGACGCCGCTTGGCTGCGGTATGGGCGACGTCGTCGACTACGTGCTCACTCACTGATAAGGACGACATCGTCAACCTCATGGCGTAGGGAAACACGCGCGCCCTTGACGGGCATCGGGCCGTGAGCACGCTGCATGGTAACGAGCACGGGTTGATCGGGCAGCGTATCGAGCATGACCGATACCGACAACGCCGCGCCATACCATTCCACCGAAGCGATGGTGCCGTGCAATTGGGCATCGCCCAGCGGCACGATCTTGAGGCACTCGGGACGTATGCACGCCACGTGGTCGCGATCGTCGTGACGGGGGTCGCCAATGGGAAACATGATGGACGGTGGCAACAGGTTCGCCGCGCCAAGATAGCGCGCGACGAACGCGTCCTTCGGGTTATCGTAGAGTTCGCGCGGTGTGCCGAGTTGCGCAATGCGGCCATCGCGCATCAGCAACGTGCGGTCGGAGAGCACGAGCGCGTCGTCCTGGTCGTGCGTGACACACACAATGGTCAGGTTCGGCAAGCGTTCATGCAACGCCTTGAGTTCAGTACGGACGGATGCCCGCAGGTTGGCATCGAGTGCGGACAGCGGCTCGTCCAGCAGCAGCACGTCCGGCTCGATCACCAGCGCCCGCGCCAACGCCACGCGCTGCTGCATGCCGCCCGACAACTGCGCGGGCATCACATGCCCCGCGTCGCCGAGTTGCACGAGCTTGAGGGCATCGGCTACGCGCCGTGCGATCTCCCCTGCTTTCAGACGCCGCGCCCGCAAACCGAACGCGACGTTGTCGTACACCGACAGATGCGGAAACAGCGCATAACTTTGAAACAGCAAGCCGAGATTGCGCTTGAACGGCGGCACATGCGTGAGGTCACGCCCCGCCACCGTCAACGTCCCCGCGAGCCCGTCCGCCTCAATAAAGCCCGCGATAAACCGCAGCAGCGTGGTCTTGCCGCAGCCGCTGCGGCCGAGCACGGTCAGCAGTTCGCCCCGCTCGATAGTCAGCGACAGGTCATCGAGCACCGTGCGTGAGCCGAAGCGCACGCTCAGTCGGTCGATACGCACGCCACCGTGCGTGTGCTGATTTGAATCCACGGCAGCAGCTTCGCGAGCGGCCGGAGCAAGCGTCAAAGTGTTCACGGTTCGCATCCTTGAGAGCTTGGAGAAAACAGGACGAGCCCGAAGGTCAAAGAAGGCTCAGGACTTCGGCTTGACGACGTCGAGCTGTTTGTCCGAGTTGCCGATCACGTCGTTTTTCCAGCGCGTGGTCCATGCAGCCTTCTTCTCCATCACCTGGTTCCAGTCCACCGGAATCAGCTTCACGCCCGCGATCGCCTGCTTGACCGTCTCGCCGTTCTTGCCTGCCAGCGGCACGTCGGTACGGCCCGGAATACCATAGATATCCGGCACCTTCGCCTGCACTTCCTTCGACATCAGGTAGTCCACCAGCTTCTTGCCTTCAGCCTGGTTCGGGCCGCCCTTGATCAGGCCGATTGCGTAGGGCAACTGGAACGTGGTCGGTGCTTCGCCCGGCTTGACCGAGAGGAAGACCGGCTTGAGCGAGAGGCCGCCGTTGGTCGAGTCGTCCAGGTCCATCTGCAGGTCGCCGTTGGCGAACGCGATCTCGTTACGCGAGAGCAGGACGTCGAGATAACCTGTGCCCTTGGTGTGGAATTTTGCGCTCTTTTCCAGGTCCTTCAGATAGTCGAACGCCTTGTCTTCGCCCATCAGCGCGCTCGTCAGGATGATCACGGCCATGCCGTCACCGGCGGTCGCGGGATTCGAATAAGCCACCTTGCCGCTGAAGTCGGGATGCAGCAGATCCGCGAAGGTCTTCGGCGCGGTCTTCGTGATTTCAGGGTTGATCGCGAACGAGAAATAGTTGTTCACGAAGGTCGCCCAGGCGCCGTCCGGAGCCTTGGCGATGGCCGGCACGTTCTTGTAGTTGACGCTCTGATAAGGCTGCAGCAAGCCGCCTTGCGACGCCTGCTGAATGAACGGCGGCAGCGTGACGAGCACGTCCGCCTTCGGCGAATCCTTCTCCACCGTCGCGCGATTCACGACTTCCCCGCTACCCGCGATCACGATATTGACCTTCACGCCTTCCTTCTTTTCAAAGGCCGGCAATACGTCCTTGTACAGGTTTTCCAGACCGTCGGCGCTGTACAGCACGACTGCATCGGCGGCAAAAGCCGGCACGGTCACAACGCTCGCGAAAGCGGCCACGGCCAGCGCCGGCACTACGCGCTTCGCAAAACGGGATGCGGGAAAGCGATTTTTTGTCATGGTGCTTGTTTCTCCGGGATAGCGGATACAACCAAGTGGCGTGAGGTTAGATGTACGTTTCACACGTTTTTCCAGGCATCGGCTCGATTCTTTTAAGTCCGATACGTCCGATACGTCCGATACGTCCGATGCGTCCGATGATTCATTGGCGTGGCGTCCCGAATGTCGGTCCACCAGCAACCGGAACGAAGGATCACAGAACTTCATGACAGCGCCATGACGATGCCACATTTTTCCAACAAAGAACACATTTCGCCAAAATTCCGACGTAGACTATTTCATGTCTGCCGACCGATGCAAAACCGTCGGGCGGCACTTGAAGCGATGAATGGAGAAAACGTGATTAACGGAAGTGACCCGATTTTACTGACCCCTGGCCCACTGACAACATCGCCTGCTACCCGCCAGGCGATGTTGCGCGACTGGGGTTCGTGGGACGCGGCTTTCAACCGGATGACAAGCGATATCTGCCGCGACCTGCTTGCGATCGTGTCTGGCCAAAAAGATTTTGTGTGCGTCCCCATGCAAGGTAGCGGCACGTTTTCCGTGGAAGCCGCGCTCGGCTCGCTCGTGCCGCGCGATGCCGTGGTGCTGGTGCCGAACAACGGCGCGTATTGCACGCGCTTACTGAAAATACTGGAGCGGCTGGGCGTGGCGTCGGTCGAACTGAAATTTCGCGATGACGAGCCGGCGAGCGTTGCACGGATCGAGGAGATGTTTCGCCGCGAGCCGCGCATCACGCATGTGGCGCAGGTGCATCTGGAGACGAGCGCGGGTTTGCTGAACCCGCTCGACGACATCGCAGCGCTGTGCAAACAGCATGGCAAGCGCCTGATCGTCGATGCAATGAGTTCGTTCGGCGCATTGCCTATCGATGTATCGAAGGGCGGTATCGATGCGGTGATTTCCGCCAGCGGCAAGTGTCTCGAAGGCGTGCCGGGGATGGGCTTCGTGATCGTGCGGCGCACCCTGCTTGAGGCATCGGCGGGCATTTCGCGCTCACTCGCGCTCGATCTCCACGATCAACACGCGTACATGATGAAGACCACGCAATGGCGTTTTACGCCACCTACGCACGTGGTTGCCGCGTTACGCGCGGCGCTCGACCAGTTCATCGCCGAAGGGGGTCAGCCGGCGCGTGGCGCGCGGTATCGGCGCAATTGCGCGGCGTTGATCGATGGCATGGCTTCGCTGGGCTTCAAACCGTTCCTGGATGCCGCGGTGCAGGCGCCGGTGATCGTCACGTTCCATGCGCCGCGCGATCCGGCCTACGATTTCCAGCGCTTTTACGAAGCCGTCCGCGATGCAGGTTATGTGCTCTATCCGGGCAAGCTGACGGAGGTGGAGACATTCCGCGTTGGCTGCATCGGGGCAATCGATGCGAACGAAATGTTCAACGCAGTCGCGGCAATCGGGCGGGCGCTGGGCACGCTGCACGTGCGCCTGGCAGCGTAACAACACGTGAAACTCCAGCACCACTCAGGCGATCATCAATTCCGGCCCACGCGCGGCGATTGCACGGCGCATGGCTTTGTCGGGCGCGACCTCGGTGATCAGGTAACGCGCCTTTTCGAAGTCGCGGATACGCACGGGCGTGACGTTGCCGAACTTCGAGTTGTCCGCGACGATAGCCGCCGTGCTCGCCGCCAGGATCATGCGGCTGCGCACTTCGGCGGCGAGACGCGAGTAGTCGGTCAGGAAGGCTTCGGGTGTGATCGCGCCCGCCCCGACGAACGCGAAGTCCACGTGATATTGCGAAAGTTGCTGCACGGTGTCCAGACCGAATACCGCGTCCTCGTTGTCCGAGAGTTCGCCGCCGAACAGCGTGACCTTGTTGTCGTTGCGGCGGCCGAGCAGCAGAGCGATGCGCCAGTCGTTGGTATAGACCATCAACCGGTGCCGGTCGCCCAGTGCGCGCGCAACGGCTTGGGTCGTGCTGCCCGAGTCGATGATCACCGACGCGCCGTCGGGTACCAGTTGCGCGGCACGCTCGCCGATCGCGCGCTTGGCGGCTGCGTTCGCGGCTTCCCGCACGTCGAGGTCCGGCTCCCGGCGATCATTGGACAGCGCGCCGCCGTGGGTGGTCGCGATCAGGCCGCGTTCGGCGAGGGCGTTGAGGTCGCGCCGGATCGTCTCGCGCGAGACGTCGAGTGCGCGCACGAGTTCGGCGACCGACAGCGCGCCGTTCTTCGACAACTCCGACAGGATGTATTGATGACGTTGTTCGGCGAGCATCGAGTGCGGCCGGGCATGCCGGCAATAAATGAACGAGCAAAGGGATAAACACGGGACCGCGCGTATTGTAGTACGCGATAGTACGCGACGGGCCGTCACACGGATGACCATGACAACCAACCACACTTCCCATCACACGGACGTCGCGATTATCGGCGCGGGCATTCTCGGGCTGGCGCATGCCTATGCGTTCGCTAAACGCGGCTTGCGCGTGACGGTATTCGAGCGCAGCGGCACGCCGGTCGGTGCGTCCATCAGAAACTTTGGCATGGTGCTGGTGACCGGCCAGCCGCCGGGCGCGATGCATGCGCTTGCGCAGGCATCGCGGAAAATATGGCTCGACTGGGCGTCCGGCGCGGCGCTGCATGTCAGGCGTTCCGGTTCGCTGATGTTCGCCCGCAGCGAGGCCGAAGCTCAGTTAATGGAGGCGTTCGCGGCAACGCGCGCTGAGGCGGCGGGCTACGACGCCGCGATGCTTTCACGCGCCGCGCTCGACGATCTTTATGACGGCCGCTTCCGGAAACATCGCGCTGCGCTGCATGGGCGTGCTGACTTGCAGGTGTATTCGCGCGAGGCGGTGCCTGCGCTCATCGACTATTTGCGGCGTGAGTTCAACGTGGATTTTCGCTTCGGGACGCTCGTGCAGGATGTAGACGACGGGCGGGTCGAGACGACTGCGGGCCAGTGGCGAGCGGAGCATGTGGTGGTCTGCGCGGGACACGATTACCTGTCGCTGCTCGCGCCGCAACTCGCTGTGCTGGAACCGCGGGTGTGCCGGTTGCAGATGCTGCGCGTGCGGCCAACCACGCCTTTCACCCTCGATCACGCCGTGCTGACCGGACTGAGCTGCCTGCATTACGGCGCGTTCTCGGACCTTCCCGAAGCCGCCGCGCTGCAAGCGGAAGTGGCCGCTCGGGAACCTGCGGTGCTCGAGCACGGTATCCATTTGCTGGCGAGTCCGACGCCTGAGGGCGATCTGATCGTGGGCGACTCGCACGATTATGGCGATGATCCGTCACCGTTCAATGCGCAAGCTATCGATGAAATCCTGCTCGGTCTGGCGGAGGACACGCTCGGCACTACGCTGCGGGTCGTCGAACGATGGCAAGGGGTGTATGGCGCGCGCACCGGGACGTCGGGCGCACCGTTTTCTATCCTGCGGGCCGCGCCGAATGTGACCGGCGTGTACATGCATAGCGGCGTGGGCATGAGCGTCGGACCGGCGCTGGGCGAGTGCATAGTTAGTCATCTGCTTGACGGCGCAGCGCTGCCCGTGGCGTGACAACTTGTCGCAGATACGGCGTCTTCAGGCGTAGCGTCGCGGACGCGCTTCATCAAACGAGCGGCAAGAGTCTATTTCCCCGATGCACGGCAATGAAGGCGCGCCCACCCGATAAACTCGACGCCTGTTCTTTCTGCGACTGCGCGGAGTGTTGATCGATGAGCTACAAGAAAGGCATTGTGCTGGAGATCCAGTTTCCGCCCGAGCGTCTGAACGACGGCGCGGGAGACCCGTACTGGATCGACCTGACACTGGATGAAGCCCGCCGTCTCCACGACCAGCTCGCGAGGCGTTTCGCCAGCGAGGCGCAAGCGAATCAGCCGCTTGATACGTTCACAATGGGATGACGAGCCGCTCGGAAAAGGCGGACGACCCGCCCCTCACGACCCGTTGCAAGTAGGACTCGACAGATTGCGGAAACGGTTCGGCCAGTCGCCCGACATCGCTGCTTGTGCCGCTGCCAGCGGCATATCCCCCGTACACACGCAGCGCTTCAGGAACACCGCCAGCCGTTCCTTGCGGCGCTGCCCCGCACGCCCGTCCCAGCGACGGATATCGAGGTTCGCCGCTGCGGTTGGGGAGCCGCCCAGCAGAATCGGCATACGGTGATCGAGCGCGTAGTCCGAAGCGGTCTGCGGGTCCACATGGCGTTGACTCAGCAACTGCTCTTTCTGGCGCTGCAAGGTGTCGAAGGGCGGCAGGACATCGTCGGCATAACCGGGGCGGCAGATCGTATCCACGATGGTCGACTGAGTCACGCGCGGATCGAGCAGTTCGGGTTTTTGCGCGTGAACCGGCATACCGGCGGCCGAAAGCGCAAGCAGGAACCACACGGTGGCAACACGCCGGCAACTGTCGCGGCGGTCACGGTAATGCGAAAGAAACCTTCTATTCATTCGGCGATCAGGCCGCGCTGAAAACGCAACGGCCCTATGTCGGAGCGAGAGGAGGGACTAATTAAAACACATGCGCGTTCCAGGAACGGAATCGGATATTAATCCCGACCGTCGGATGACCCGCTTCGATCAACGCCAATCGATGGTAAAGCGCCCTGAGGCGCTTAGGCAGAGTGCTGCTCGAGCGCCGTATGGAGCGCTATGGCTTCATCGTAGAAACGGGCGTAGGCCGTGTGGATCGCCGCGGTGTCGTAGCCTTGTCCTGGCTCTCTCGCGCATGCATGCTGCAGGGCCAGGCAGGCATCGGAGAAAGGCGTGGCGCCGATCACGAACGCCGCTCCCTTCATCCGATGTGCCAGTTCGAGCAGACGGCCGAAGTCCGCCGATGCAAACGCCCCGCGCGCCTCCTCGAGATCCTGCCGGTTCGCCGACTTCAATGCATCGACCAAGGCGGCGGCTTGATCACCGAAGCCGTTGAGTTGATCCACGTTGAAACGCGGGACTGTGGATGGTTCCGCAACGGCGTGATCAGCAAGTTGAGCCACGTAGGCCGCGCCGTTCAGTTGCCCGGGATAAGAAACGGACACACTGAGTGCAGCTGAAACGGCACGGCCGACTGCCCTGTTCGCCGGAAAGTTTTGTGTGGGGCCATAGGTATCGGCATGGGCACTGCCGGACGCGAAGGAGCTCGCAGAACCAATCGATGCGGTCGACATATGCATGGGTGCAGTACCCACTATGCGATCGAAGAAAGATCTGAAATCCGAGCGTGGTCTCTGACGTCCGGATCGAGTGGCGACGGGCAATGAGTGACTCGGCGCGGCGACCTTCGCCGCCGGCTCATTGCGTAGGGCAAGAACCAGCGCGCGGTGCAGCGCATCGAGCCCCAGCGGCTTCACGAGGCACACCGTCATGCCTGCGTCGAGCGCTTGAGTCAGCGCCTCGGGCTGCGCGTTCGCGGTCACGCCGATGATGGGCGTCGGCTTCAGATCGGCGTTCGTGCGCGTCAGCGCCCGTTCGCGCGCTCGGATTGCACGCGCAAGATCCTCGCCGCTCATCGTGGGCATCGAACAATCGGTCAGGATCAGGTCGAACGGAGCGCCTTCTTGCCGATGCCGCTCCCAACGCGCAAAAGCGTCCCCGCCGTCGTTGGCGGTTTCGATCAAGCAGCCAAGTGTATTCAACTGGCTCGCCAACAAGATGCGATTGGCCGGATGATCGTCGACAACGAGGACATGCAGACCGAGCAAGTCGTGCGTATCGAGATCGGGCATGAGTGCGGGCGCAAGCGTTTCCAGCGGCGGGCGGGCTACGGGCAAGCGTACCCGCGCGGTGAAGCGGCTTCCTTGCCCCGGCTTGCTGGACAACCGGATCGTGCCGCCCATCAAGGTCATCAAGCGCCGGCAGATGGTCAAGCCGAGACCGGTGCCGCCAAAGCGGCCGGGCCGCTCCTGTCGTGCCTGCGCAAACGGCGCGAACAGCAACGCTTGCTGATCCGCGGGGATACCAATACCGGTGTCGGAGACTGCCAGTAATAGTTCGCGATGCGCGGTGCGATCGTTACCAGGAGGGTTATGCGCGTGGCCCTTGCTCACCGCTCCGATTGCATACTCGAGCGTCACTTGACCCGCATCCGTAAACTTGATCGCATTCGACAACAGGTTGCCCAGCACCTGCCTCAGGCGCAGCGCGTCGGCCATTACCCACACGCGCTCGTGCTCGAATTCGTGCTCCTTAGGGCCACGCACGCGCACCACTAGCCCAACGCCTTTGCTGCGCGCAGCCGGCTCATAGATCGCCACCACGCTTCTCACCCACCCGCCCAATTCCAGCGGCGCAGAGATAAACACGAGCCGCCCGGCTTCGATCTTCGCCATGTCGAGGATATCGTCGATCATGCCAAGCAGGTCATGCGCTGCCTGATGCGCCGTACCCAGCGCCCGCTCAGTCGATGCACGGTCGCCCGGGCTGCGCAATTCGAGTTCGAGAAGTCCGAGCACGGCGTTCATCGGCGTGCGGATTTCGTGGCTCATGGTGGCGAGGAACGTCGACTTCGCGCGGTTCGCGGTTTCGGCTTCTTCCTTTGCCGCGCGCATCGCATGTTCGGCCGCCCGCCGGCGTGCGATCTGCGCTTTCAATGACACCGCCCAGCCGATCAATAGCGCGAGCAGGGCTATCGCCAGCAGCGCGCCAAAGATGACTTGCGGACGCCGCCGTTCCCACTGGCTCTCCGGATGCTCGATAAGCATCCAGCGTCGGCGAATGGCGTCGAGCTCCGTCGGCTGCATGTGTTCGATCGCGCGGTTCATGATCTCCAGCAGCATGGGCTGATTACGCGCGATGAGAAAACCGTGCTGCACGGGCTGATCCGAGAACGCGCCCGTGATAACGAGCTTGTTACGATACGGATTGCCTACCGCATAGTTGGCGAAGGTCATGTCAATGATGGTGGCGTCGGCCTGGCCGTTCACCACGGCATCGAACTGCCCATTGATCGGCGACGTCTCGACGATATGCACCGAAGGCATGCGCTCGCGCAACATGCTCATGAGCGCGTGATTGCGCCAAAGCGCAACGCGTTTGCCTGCAAGCGCTTGCGCGTCGCGCAGCGGCTCGGCCCCCGCCCGCGTGAGGATTACCAGCACGCCTTCGCCGTAAGGTTTGCTCGGCGCGAACTGTGGCGGGATCTGACCCGCGCTCAGCCCGTAGGCGATCAGGCTCGCGCGGCCGTCGCCCAGGTCATCGGTTACTCGCTCTGTCGAACCACGCAGCCGGCCTTCGAAGCTGAGGCCCGTGAGGGCGCCAATCGCCGCAAGCATATCGATTGCCAGACCCGCGGGCTTACCGCTTGAATCGCGGAATGTCATGGGCGCGGCGTCTGCATACATGGAGTAGTCGATCACCGGATGTGCGCTTATCCAGGCACGTTGCGCATCGCTTAAGGTAAGTGGCCGGGTGAACGTCACTGCGGCGGCAGCCGCCCATCGCGCACGCACTTCGAGCAGAAAGCGGGGCGGCAGCGCGGCGAGCGCCGCATCCACGCGTTGCCGCTGGAGGTCTCCTGCGGCGTCGGCGGCGAAGGCGAAACTGTAGCCGGCTTCATCGAATGGCGCGAAGCCCGAGAGAGTGAGGTTCACCAGGTCCAGGTGATCGATGGTGTAACCCGCCGTGGCCAGATCGCCCACGAACGCGTCCGCATCGCCCAGCGACACCGCCAGCAACGCACTCAACGTATCGCGATAGCCTACCGCGCGCAGGGCCGGATAAGCATCATGCAACCGTCGCGCCGATGTTTGCTGCTCAACATAGGCGATACGTCCTGTGCGCGGACCCGCCACGCGCCGCTCGACGAAAACTTGCTTGGTCTCGACATAAGGCCGGCTGTAACGCAACGCCGGTCCTGCGTCATTGCCGGTCGCACTGGTCGCCGCATCAATCCGATGGTGACGCAGCGCGTCCAACATGGCAGAACGGTCAGGAAAGGTCCGCCATTCGAGCGGCCTGTGCAACGCGATGGCCACGCGTTGCGCGAAGTCGGCAGAGACGCCGCGAATGCCCAAACCTGATGCATCCGGATCATTCATTTCCATCGGCGGCAACGCGCCCGGCACCGCGCCCACAATAAATGGCTTAAGCGTTGCGGCGCTAACTGCAATGGAAAGTGCCAGCAGACAGGCGAACACCATTGCCTGATGCAACGCGCTGATGCTTTGTATCGCGACGTGTGTCCTTAGCGAACTCATTGGGTGATTGCCTGCGCACGACGCTAGACATGCGTTCTTGAAAGGAGCGCCAGTGTCGCAAATACGAGCGGCCGCGCCAATCGCCGAAGTTGAAACGATCAGTCGGCCTAAATGACACAGTCACTAAGCACGCAGCAGCGGCGCCGCATGCAGTTATGCATGGCTGACGAAAATGTAAGCCTGGCCATTAACCGCACGGTTAATTAGTCATCGCTCAAGTCATCATTCGCACCGATCCAGTGCATTCATTATTGCGAGACGCACAATACTATTTCGACAGATTCACGGCTAATGCAACAACACTTAGTTACCTACACTTCAGTGTTGAGATTGTTCAGCATGACCTCATTGGTGCTGGAACAAACTCGACCCACATCATAAGAGAGGAGATTCCATCATGTTCAAGTCATTGGTTCCCGCAATCGTGCTTGCTTCCGCGCTGGGCGCACCGGCATTCGCTTATGCGCAAGACGCGGACACGGTAAGCCGCCCTGCAGTCAAGGCCGATCTGCTTCAGATGGAACAATCCGGCTATAACGTTGAAGGCGATCACACCACCTACCCGGCGCAGACACAAGCAGCAGAGCAACGCGTTGAAACGAACCGCGGCGTCACGGCAACGTCTTATGGCTCGCCAACTGATGGTTCGTACGCGGTCGGCATGCGAAGCGCCCCAATGGCCCAACCGGACGAAACACATTCGGTGTACTTCGGGCACTAAGCTGGACATTTATGACCAGATTGCCATCTAGTCAAAATTAACGCTTTAGTTAAATTGAAGTAATCAAAGAGAGCCGCTATCTAGCGGCTCTCTTTGTTTTAACCTCAGCCTTACAAGCAGCGCGATCCGGACTTTACGAATAGACCGGCAATGCAGTCGTGTCCGTCTCAGCCTTCCCTCGCTTAGCGCCTGTTAGCCGTGCGTTAGCCGCCCGTTAGCCCTTCTCTGACAGAAACTTATTTCGCCGTTACCATTCGGCAAGGTTGTGTTGCCATATCCAATCGGCCCGCTCATTGCGAAACCATGACACATCCGTGTCACATCGCTCAATCAAGCCATCCGGGTCACGCAATATCCAACCTGACCGGTCAAACGCCGAGGTTCATCGTCGGTGTGAGCATGCTCGTTCGCTTTCCCAATGTGTTTCGTGTCACGCGTATCAAGCCGTCCGTTTCGCGTAGTCGTAAAACCGCTGCACCCATAACCATCAGCTATCCGTTCTTAGCCGATGGCTTTTCCGGCGGTAAGTGCCAAGCGTGTCTCCGGTCTTCCAACCCGTAGCCGTGCATACGCGCGCCGCCTGCCTGCTCATTCACTCGCGCAAGAGGACACACATGAAGACGAAACTCATCGCAGCGCTCCTTGCAGCAGCGCTCGCTCAAGTCGCCCTTCCTTCGCAGGCGCAAGTTGCCGGCTCGCAAACGCTCGGCATTACCGTGCAGGAATCCACGGCCATCCTGGGCGGCTGGAGTATCAAGAAATCCATCCTCAACAAGCCGGTCGTCAATGAGAACGGCGACCGGGTCGGCGTGATTCACGACATCATCGTGGCGCCGGACAAGTCGGTGTCTTTTGCGATTGTCGCGGCCAGCCAGTTTGCCGGCGTCTCGCATCACGACGTCGCCATTCCTATCGAGCAACTCGATATCGTCGGCGGCAAGATTGTCTTGGCGGGTGCAACGAAGGCGGCCATCAAGGCGCTGCCTGAGTTTGAATACGCGAAGATGCCCGCGACGCCGAAACCGCGCGCGGACTTCCCGGACCATCATTGAAATTGATTTGAAATGTTCGATTTGAAATGACTCGGCGGGTTTGCTGCGGCGTTAAGCTCGATGCCGCAGCAACTGCCCCACGTGTCGCAAAAGTCTAGCCCGGCAGCTTCGCTGCCAATACATCGATCTTCATGATTTGCGGCGGCGAGGCGAACAGTTCGCCCGCCTTCGCCATCAGCGCCTCGGCGACCTTGCCGGAAAGATGCGCGTCGCGACCGGCTTCATCGGGAAAGGCATCGAAGATTCCGAACGTGCTTGCGTCCAACTGCAGCGCGAACCATACGGTTGTGGCTGGCTCCTGCTCGACCAGCGCGAGGCCGCCCAACAAGAACGCCTCCACATCTTTCTCCTTGCCGGGTTTTGCTTCCAACCGGACCCACAATGCTGTCTTGACCATGTCATCCTCCGTGTACTTGGACTCGCGTGTTCCGTCTGGAGACGCGTTCATCGATCATAAAACTTACGTGCTTACCCGTGCTTACCTGCAAAAGCGCGACAGGCCCTGCGAGGACAAATAACAGCGCAGAGTGCAGCGCTAAAAAAGAAACCCGCGACTGGACGCCACGGGTTCCTTTCACATGCCGATGCACTCAGCGCCCATCATGCCGGCACGCTTTCCGCCTTTTCGGCCCGCGACCATACGCGATGTTTCGACATCGCCGCAATAAACGCCTTCATCACCTTCTTCGTGTCGCTGCCTACGCTGATACCCTCGTCACCGGTCGGCAAATGTGCGGCGGCCAGCACGTCCTCGCCGTCACCCACCGCACCGATCGCCTTGAGATGCTTGAACGATTCGAGCACGAAGTGGCGGGCATCGCCGGATTCCGACAGGAGCTTCGCGCTCGCTGCGCCGCCGGCCACCACCACGCCGTCGAACATGATCGATGGCAAACCGAGAATGGTCGCATCGACCTCCACGCCGTCGCCCAACGTGCCGAGCTGCGGTGCGATCACTTTTGCATGCGCACCTTCCGCCATCAGCGCCTCCTTGATCGCCTTGATGGTCGCAACATCCGCACCCTTCGCGGCGAGAATGGCAACCTTGCGCGTCTTCACCGACGGCTTGGTCTTCGCGACAATGCTCAACGCTGGCGACTCAGCCAGCGAGGACTTGCCCAATTCCGCCGCGCTTGCGCTCGATTTCGGCGCCGGCAAGCCGAGATTTTCGGCAACACGTGCGCACAGTTCGCTGTCGATATTCGCCAGGATTCCAAGCTGCCGCTCGCGGATAAACTTGCGCTCGACCTTGCTCAGCTCGAACGAATACGCGCCCACGATGTGATCCTTCTCCGGCTTCGTCATGCTGTTCCAGAACAGCGTGGCTTGCGAATAATGATCGGCGAAGGACTCGCTGCGCTGGCGGATCTTCACGGCATCCACGCGCTCAGGGTACGTCTCAAACCCGCCGCCCATTGCCGCCGGTTCGGTTTCCGTCGGCCAGCCGCTATCGATGGAATTGGGTTCGTACGAAGCTTGCCCGCGATTAATCGTCATCCGGTGTTTCGCATCGCGCTGGTTGTTGTGCATCGGCGCGATGGTGCGGTTGATCGGGATCTCGTGAAAGTTCGGACCGCCCAGCCGGCTGATCTGCGTGTCCGTGTACGAGAACAAACGGCCCTGAAGCAGCGGATCGTTCGAGAAGTCGATGCCCGGCACAATGTGTCCGGGACAGAACGCCACCTGTTCCGTTTCCGCGAAAAAATTATCCGGATTACGGTTCAGCGTGAGTTTGCCGAGCATGGTGATCGGCACCGTTTCTTCGGGGATGATCTTGGTCGGATCGAGCAGATCGAAGTCGAACGAATGCTCGTCGTCCTCCTCCACAATCTGTACGCCCAACTCCCATTCCGGGTAGTCACCCATGTCGATCGCTTCCCACAGATCGCGCCGATGAAAATCCGCGTCCTTGCCGGCCAGCTTCTGCGCCTCGTCCCACAAGAGCGAAGCCGACCCAATAGTCGGACGCCAGTGGAATTTAACGAACCGGCCCTTGCCCTCTGCATTCACCAGACGAAACGTATGGATACCGAATCCTTCCATGGTGCGCAGGCTGCGCGGAATGGCGCGGTCCGACATGGTCCACAGCACCATGTGCGCAGACTCCGGCACAAGCGAGACGAAGTCCCAGAACGTGTCGTGGGCCGAGCCGCCCTGCGGCATTTCGTTATGCGGCTCCGGTTTGACTGCATGAACGAAGTCGGGGAACTTGATCGCGTCCTGAATGAAGAACACGGGCATGTTGTTGCCGACCAGGTCGAAGTTGCCTTCTTCGGTGTAGAACTTGACGGCAAAACCACGCACATCGCGCACGGTGTCCGCTGAGCCGCGTGAGCCCTGCACCGTCGAGAATCGTACGTACACCGGCGTTTCCTTGTTCGGGTCCAACAGGAATGCCGCTTTCGTCAGGTCGGTATGCGCCTTGTACGGCTTGAACACGCCATGCGCGGCTGAACCGCGTGCATGCACGATGCGCTCAGGAATCCGCTCGTGATCGAAGTGCGTGATTTTTTCACGCATGATGAAATCTTCGAGCAGCGAGGGTCCCCGAGGACCGGCTTTAAGGGTGTTCTGGTTATCGGAAACCTTGACGCCCTGGTTGGTCGTCAGCGCTTGATTCGTCGCATCCGAGCGAAACTGCTCAAGACTGTCGAGCTTCGGATTGGTGTTGTTTTGCGAGGGTGTCCGCGCAACTGCGCTGGTGTCTTTTGAGGGCGCGGGCGCGCCAGCGTTCTTCTTCGAGGTCGGCATCGGGGGAACTCCAGTGTGCAGTTGAAGTGGCGCATCAGACATGCGCTCGTTCGTCCGTTCGCAACTTGTGTTCCCGCCGACCCCGTTTATCAGACTAAGGCGCGGCGCTCCACTCTCCGCTCGACTCCCCGATTGTTGCGCGCTATTTTGTTTCAACCTTACGTTGCTGCAGTGCGCGAATCCGGCCCATGGCCTCATGATCAGTCGTTGCGGCCTGATACATCTTCGCGAGATCCGCCTTCAATTGCGTACGCGAACCGCCGTCAAGATAGATCATGTGACCCGACGGATAGAACTTCGCCGTCAAATTCGCCCGCACAGTTTTATCGATGAGCGGCATTTGCTGCAGGTCCAGCACGGTCTGGTAGAACGGCGTCACGAAGTCGTAGAAACCATTCGCCGACAACACCTTCAAGTCGATGTTGAGCGCCATCACCGCAGCCAGATCACCCGCCGTATAGAGAATGATGTTGCCCTTCGCGTCCACACCCTTCTGGGCGCCCGTCGGGTCCGTGTGATGGAAATCCCAGTTGGCAAAAGCCTGGTCGTTCAGGTCCGTGAACGACGACGTGGACGTGAACTTCAGCTTCTCGTTCAGGTACTCGTTCCACATTGCCGTATAGACACCGGTCACCGCCGTCATGGTGGGATCGTTACCGCCGGAGTTCGGATCGATCTTGCCCGCGATACCCGTCTCGATACCGGTCACGCGGCCATCGTAGGAACCTAGCGCCACGCCTTTGGACTTCAGCAGCGTGGTGAGAAAGAGCGAGTTGCCGCGGCTGTCGTAAGAAGCGACGTCGAGACTCCACGCGATCAGCGTGGCTTTATCGATACCCGTGTATTCGGTCAGCTTCTCCACGGTGTCGTTGTCGGTCTGCGGAAATTTGCGCAGCGCCGCGAGGTAATCCGTACGCGCGAATTGCGCGACTTCCTCGGAGAACGTCAGCAGATCCGTGGGCCGTGGATGCACACCCAATTTCCGATGAAACCAGGCATCGGCCGCAGCGGTCGGCAACGCGCCCACCGGATTGCCGGATTGCGTGTAGTCGAGAATGGACGACTGCAGCGTGATGCCGTTCAGGTCCACGCCGTCCTCGTGCAAGAGGTACGCAAGCACGCAGCTTCGCGCCGTGCCATACGACTCGCCATAAAGAAATTTCGGCGAATTCCAGCGATTATTTTTCGTCAGGAAGCGCTTGATAAATTGCTTGAGAGAATTCGCGTCCTGGTCAACGCCCCAGAAATTGATGTTTTTGTTCGGTGCAATAGCCGCTGAATAGCCCGTGCCGACCGGGTTGATAAACACGAGATCACTCTTGTCCAGCAAGCTGTCCGGGTTGTCCTCCATCTGGTAGGGCGCAGGCGGCGTGAATCCGGGCATCGACGTCTTGATGCGTTGCGGCGCGAAGGACCCAAGCAACACGAATACCGACGACGACCCCGGTCCGCCGTTATAGAAAAATGTGACCGGGCGCGATTCTTCAGTCTGATTGTCCTGCGTGAACGCAACATAGAACAACTTCGCCTCGGGCTTCGAACTGCTCGGATCGACAATCACAAGGTGTCCGGCCGTCGCCGTGTAGTCGATCGTCTTGCCGCCTATGACGGCCGAGTGATGCGTGATCGCAGCGTTTTCGTCGGTTTGAGTCGCGTCGATGGAATCATCGGGACCGTTGCCGTAAGCGGTCGAATCGAAGTAAGGCTGATCCCCTGCTACGGAAGACTTGGTTGAAGGCGTGCCTGAAGGTGCGCTTGAAGGTGCTTTTGAAGATGTCTTTGCCGCTGAACTGGAGTTCGTCATGATTGCTCCCTTGCCGGTGTTGTTGGAGTTCTTGCCTGGCCCATCGTCGCAACTTGTCTACTTCAACTCATCTGATCTCGACCTGCAACCGCTACTTCAGCGCCGCCGCGACTTTCACGCCGTCCGGGCTGCCCAGCCCCGTACAGGCATCCCACCCAACTGACGCCTTGAAGCTGCCGTTGTTGCCCTGGGTGATGTCGTGGCCCGCCGTCTTCGCAGCGTACAGCTTCGGGTTGAGGAAACCCACCGGCTTGCCCGCCGCCGCGTTGATCCGGGCGACTAGCCCCGCCCAGAGCGGCGCGACCGCGCTGGTTCCGCCCACTACCGTCTGCGTCCCGCCGATAATTACATCGTAGCCCGTGACCGGCGACGCGTCGCCTGCGACATCGGGCACGCCGCGCTTGGTCAACGCCGACTTGCCACCGCTGACGCGCGTGACGCTCAGGCCGTTTTGCCAGACCGGCAACGCAAACACGGCGCTCACACCGCCGCCGCCTGCGCCGCCCTGCTCGCCGTCGTTCCACACCACTTCGCTGCTAATTCCTTTCGCCGATGCCTCCAGCTGCGTCCCGCCGCACGCGAGCACGTAGGGGCTCGACGCCGGGAAGTCGACGTGATCTTGTCCGTCCGCGGCGCCGTCGCTGGAACCGCTGTCGCCGGAGGCCGCGCACACGGTCACGCCCATTGCCGCGGCGGATTGCAGGACTTCATCGAATGCGTTTTGCGACTGCGACGTCCAGTTGGTTTCCGGGCCGCCCCAACTGATCGAGATGACCGATGGCTTGTTGGTATCGTCGTGGATCGCGCGGTTCACGGCGTCGATAAAACCCGCGTCGCTGTTGGTCGTGAAATACACCGCGATGCGCGCGCCCGGCACAATTGCACCGACAATTTCGATGTCCAGCGTCACCTCGCCGTCAGGCCCGTTCGGGTTACCCGTTGGCGCGTTGTTGGCCTGATCGACGCCAACCGCGACCACGTTCGGTTTGCCCACGCCCAATTGCGAAAAATAAGCGCTCAGGTCGCTTTCGCTATACCCCCCGCCCAGTTCGATAATGCCAACGCACTGGCCGCTGCCGTCGCCGCTGGGGAAGTCGTAGAGCCGCGCGAGATCGAGCGGCGTGTACGACGTGCTGGATTCGCTGCGCGCGGTCTTGAACGGCGGCCGGAAGCGAAAATGCGGACGCGCCTGCGGGCGGCTGTCGAGACCCAGCACGGCGGTCACCATGTCCTTCATGTCGTCCGGCACGTTCACCGGCCCCGTGCGCCCGCGATACTCGCCAATCGCGTGATGTTCGAAGCGCTCCAGCTTGACGCTGAAGGCCGCGCTGAACTGGGCGATGGTGCCCGACAGCACCACGCTGCGCGAGCCCGCATCGGCGCGGACTACGCTCAGACCATGCGCCTTCGCGAAGGCTTCCGTCTTGGCCACATCCTCGGCCGATGCCCCGAAGCGCTTGCCGAACTCATCGCGGGAAACCGGCACGGCATCGGCGGCGCCTGTATTGATCTTTTGCATCAACTGGCGGAATGCGTCCTCGTTTTGCCGCCGGAGCATCACTACGACCTCGATTTTTTCGTCCGGATTGCATGCGCCGATGCAACGTGCGCCTTCGGGTTGCGACTTGTCGCTGCCGGCTATTGGATGCTTGGTCATGACTTGTGGCTCCTTGCTGGTACGGGAAAATTCGTGTCGCGCGGATTCAGGGTTCGAGATGACTTGCCAGCGCTTATCTAGCGCTTACCCAGCGCTTACTGGCGACACCCTCGACTCGCGGGAGAGACCCCTGCTTGCTTCAGCCTGTTATCCGACACGGCGCGAGGGGCGCAGTTCCAGCATAGGCAAACGATTGCCTTCTGCTTATGCATCGGCGCCAGGAGGCTGTCAATTCGGCGTGCCCCCCGGTTTTGCGCTTGCTTCGGGGTAGATCACGGTGCCGTCGGGCTGGGGTAAAGCTTGTGGCGTAAGCGTCGCAGGCCTGACTTGATGCGGGCCCATGATGTGCAAGACGGTCTCGCCTCGCGCGAGCAGATAATCCGCCACAATCCGCCGATGACACCGCCACCACACGGCTTCCGAGCACATGATCGCGCAGCGCCGCGCGTGACCCAGCTCAAGCAGTTGTTCCAGGGCTTCGTGAAACGGTTCGCCCAGCGCGTAGTCGGCGTAGTTGCGAAACGCCGGATGGGTCCAGTAGGTGTTCGGTGATGGAGCGTCCGTGTTGCGCTTGCCGCGCCGGCCGCCGAGCGCCGCCATGTGCAGGTAGGCAACACCCTCTCCCAGCAGCGAAGCCGGCAATGTCTCCAGATTGAATTGCGGATGGGTCCGCGATCTCGGAATGCTGCGGACATCGACCAGCAGTTCGATCTCGCTTTCCTTCAGCAAGCCGGTCAATTCCGTCAGCGAGCGCGTCGAGTGACCAATGGTGAAAAAAGGCGCGTTCATCAAATGTTCATCCGGCGATCCACGGGTCCGGCAATCCGGTGCGTGCGTCAGGACCGGTCTTCGGCATACTCCCGCCGTCCATGGCCGGACAGCCAGGGTTCGCGGCGGATACACCAGAGTTCGTAGGAGGGGTCGAGAAAGCCGGTTTCGTCGAAGGCGCCAATCGGCAAGTCGATCTCGTCACTGTTGACGTACGCCATGAACGCAACTGAGCCGCATACCGGGCAGAAGTGGCGGCGAGCATCGACGGAGCTTTGCCAGGCTTTGGTCGCGCCCGACATGGTGACCTGCTCCTCCGCATAAACCGCGTACGCCCCAAACGCCGAACCGTGCACGCGGCGGCATGTCATGCAATGGCAAAGACCAACGCGGTCCGGGCCCGACGTCGCCGTAAAGCGCCACGCGCCGCACGCGCAGCCCCCTTCATGTCGAACCTCCTGACCCGTGTTCTGAATCATGTCGTTCATCGCAGCCTCCCTATAATCTGGTATCTGTTATCTACTAGCATGCAGGATCCTTGAAGGATTCGGTTACCCGGGCAGCAGCGGCCATGGCAACAATCTTAGTAGCAATCCGCGTGGTAGCAACCTGCGCGCCGCGTCGGCTTCGCGACGTGCAAAAAAGCGCGGTTTTGCTACGATGACACCCCCACGAGACGGAGATGGCACTCATGAAGCACGTATCCCTGCTGGCTCTGCTCCCCTCCGGCGCGACGGTCACCGCCGCGACCGGGCCGTACGCCGCACCGGCCGCTCCCGATCTGGCAGCCTATGTGCTGTCGCACGAGCGTTATGACGCGGCCGAGAACGCGCCGTCTGCGCGCAAGGATTACAAAAACGTGCACGTCGCGGATGTCATGACCGACGAGTACGTGTTCCCGCTTGGAGATACAGGCAAGTCGATCGTGCTATCTGGCTATCAGATCGCAGCGGGATTTCTCGCTGAACGGGCCGCCGACGAATGGCTAGAACTTGCGCGTCAACAGCACGCGGCCAACGGCGGCTCGGACAGCGATGGCACACGGCACGTCCCCGATCCCGCTGAAGCTGATCAGTTGATGGACCGTGCGCTCGAATCCGCGGAACGCATTCTTGCGCCGTTCGAAGCGTCGCCAATCGCGTCGTTATTTGAAACGCACTATCGCGGCGGTCGCGAATTTCTTCGTTTGAGCTGGGAGGGTCTGCCGGAGGATCTGGTGCCCAAGTCGCGACGGCCGGCCGTGGTGTCGAAAGAGGCCACGGATCTGGCGCCAGCATCGGCCAGGCAGGATTACGACCCTTACGGGCTGCAAGGCACGAGCGATTACGACGTCGACAAGCCGTTGGCTTATCGTGAAAAGATCGGCCCGTTCCTGCTGACCATGACTTATCGACATGAATATCCGCAGGTCGACGACGAACGGCTCGGCACCGCGTTCGCGGTATTTCACGAGGCGGGCACGGACATCGTTGCGGCGGCGGTGGAATTGAAACTCGTGAAAGTGCCGCCCATCCAGAGTAGCGCGGACCTCGTTTATGTCCTCGATACCTACTCCGGCGAGATGCTGTCCCTCGCGCTCGCCGCCACCGAAGCGCTTGGGCCCGAGCGCCTGTGCAGCGTGTTCAATACGCATCGGGTGGTGTATATCAGCACGTGGGAAGTGAGGAAGGCATGGCGTGGCCAGGGCCTGGGGGTCGCGTTGCTGCGTGAAGCATTGCAACGTCTGCCCGCGGATTCCGATGGCCGTCCCGATGCTTTGTGCGTCGCGCCCGAGCCGTATCAGACCGAAGTGCGGTATCTCAGCCAGTTGCCGCCCGCGTTGCGTGCCGAGGTCGATGCGCCCGCGCACAGGCTCACCCGGCATCTGACGGAATGGCTGGATCGTGCAAACCTGCCGAACGTGAAGACGCATTTTTTCATCCCGATGGCCAAGCATGAAGGCATTGGATCGGCGGGGGAAAACGCGCGGCTGATCGACCGGATCATGGAAAGTGAAGCCTGATCCGATGCTTGTTGTTATCGATATGCAGGCGAAATTGATGCCGCATGTCGATAACGGCGCGGCTGTTTTACAGCGTTGCCTGACGCTGGTCAAAGCAGCTGATTTGCTCGATATCGCTGTACTTGTCACCGAGCAGAATCCGCGCGGCCTGGGTGCGAGCGTCGATGGCCTGATTGGCGAGCGGCATCGCGTGATCGAGAAAGAGACGTTCGATGCAACGCTATGTCCGGACTTCGTGGCGGCGTTGCCGTCGAAGGACACGGTTTTGTTTGTGGCCGGTTGCGAAGCGCATGTTTGCGTGTTGATGACCGTGACCGGCTTGCTCAAACTGGGCTACACGGTGGAACTGATCGCCGATGCGGCCGGTTCACGCGTCCCGGAGAATAAGGTAATCGCGCTAGCTAGAGCACAACAAGAAGGAGCGCTTCCTACCACCACCGAAACGGCGATCTTCGGCTGGTTGGGAAGCTGCCAGCATCCGCGTTTCAGGGACGCGTTGGCGCTGATTAAATAGCATCGGTGAAAATGCCTTCAGCCATGCACGCCGGTCATGGCTGGCATGAGCATATTTCGATTGTTGCGGGTTTTTGGCCTGCCTAGAGTGCTTTCACGCGTACGTTACGTACGGTTAGGTAGCGCTCCGGGATATCGAGTGAATATTTTTGCGACTGAATATCCATCTCCATTTCCCGCTCTCCGACTTCTCTGCTCAAGGCCACCATCATGACGACTCGCCTTTCCCGCCTCGCCCGGCGCCTCTTCGTGGCTGCGGCTTTCGCTGTGCCCTTAGCGGCCACGGCCCCCTTCGCTCACGCGGATGCCCTCGATACCGTGCAGAAAAACGGCGTGCTCCGAGTGGGCGTATTCATGGACTATCCGCCGTTTGGCGCTATCGGTCCGGATATGAAACCGCAGGGTTATGACATCGAGATGGCCGACTATCTGGCCAAGACGATGAAGGTGAAGGTCGACCTCGTACCGATCACCGGCGAAAACCGCATGGCTTATCTCGCGACCGGCAAGGCGGACGTGCTGCTGAGCGTGGGTCAGACGCCGGAGCGCGAGAAAGTGCTCGATTTTTCGCGACCATATGCGCCGTACTATCTCGCGGTGTTCGGACCGAAGTCGTTGCCGGTGAAAAGCGAAAAGGATCTGGCAGGCAAGACGATTTCAGTGGCGCGCGGAACGCTGGAGGATTTGAGTGTGACGAAGGTCGCACCGCCGGACGCAACGATCAAGCGTTTCGATGACCCCAATGGCGCCATTTCGGCGTTTCTGTCGGGACAGGTTCAGTTGATGGTGGTGGGCAACGACGTGGGCGCCACGATCATTGCGCGTAATCCGCCGATTGCGCCCGAGCAGAAATTCGCACTTTTTAGTTCACCCGATCATGTCGCCGTGAACAAAGGTGAGACGCGCCTGCTGAAGGAAGTGGATGCGGCTGTGCTGAAAGCGAAGAACGACGGCACACTGAACAAGCTCTCGACGAAGTGGCTCAAAGCGCCGTATCCGAGCGATTTGTAAACAAGACTGAACGTCGACGATGTGAAATGCAAACTGCCACCGAAAGGTGGCAGTTTGCGTTTTTGGCTGGTACGGTGACCGCGACTTATGCCGCCTTTGGCTATTTTTGAAAATGCTCGTTTGAGCGATTTAAATTCACAGCGCCTGGCGCTGCTACCTTAGCCGCTCAACTCTCGCAAAACGGCTCATTCCGAGCCCGCCAAGCTCAAAGCTGGAGGAAGGATCTAGTCGCGTATTTAGCCGCGTTAAGCTCCTCTGTCGTGACGGTTTTGCCCCTGAAGTTGACCTCGCTGGCGATGTAACTCCAGCTCCGAATCTGATCAACGAGGGCCACGCCTGGGCGCTTGAGGCTCTTGAGCGGAATCTCGGTCGCCCACTCTCTCACGGTGGACGTAATGGGCAAACCGGTGAAGCGGCCGGTGATCTCATTCACGACTGAATCGGAGATGATCAAGACCGCGCGATAGCCGTCCTGTTCATTGCCCTTGGATGGGCCGACGTGCAACCTGACCACGTCGCCGGCCTCCGGTATTCCATTCTTCATTCGATACCTTCACTCCACTGCGAGCCTCCGATTTACCGATGAATGTAGCCCTTACCTGCAATCCTTAACGGCAAACACCGTACCAGCGCGCCACTCGCTGATGGCACTGGATTTGCTGACTCTCATCGTCGCCATTCGCGCCATTGGCTTGCAACCCGCAAGACCCGAGCGAATGGTGCAAGCGCCTCTGTCAGCCAGACACGCCGACTTCCGCGACGCGTCCAGCCACACAAAGCGCTAAATCGATCGAGCGAGGAGCTTCATTTCGCCATGCGCCACACCAACGTCCCCTGCAACAGCACCCCAGACCCCGAATCATCCGAAGCGATAAAACCGTCGCGCCGCAGGTTCTTGCAATCCGCAGCAGCAGCGGCGGCCGTCACCGCCTCGCCGCTCGCCCATGCGCAGCAACCGGCAGCGACTTCCGCACCACCGCCGCCAACCCCCACGGTCACCACGGCCGCGCCGCTCATGCCCGTGAAGCTGACCATCAACGGCCATGCTTACGACATGCAACTTGAAGCACGCACGACGTTGCTCGACGCATTGCGCGAATACGCGAGCCTCACGGGCACGAAGAAAGGCTGCGACCGGGGCCAGTGCGGCGCGTGCACGGTGATCGCGAACGGCCGCCGCATCAACTCGTGCCTGACGCTCGCCGTCATGCACGATGGCGATTCGATCGTGACGGTGGAAGGACTTGCCAACGCGCAGACGCTCACCCTCAGCCCGATACAAAAGGCTTTCATCGATCACGACGCGTTCCAGTGCGGCTTCTGTACGCCCGGCCAACTGTGTTCGGCAACCGCGTTGATAGACGAATTCCGTGCCGGCGACGCCAGCGCCGCAACCGCCGATGTCCGCTTCCGTCCGCCCCAACTCTCCGACGATGAAATCCGCGAACGCATGAGCGGCAATATCTGTCGCTGCGGCGCGTATCCGAACATTGTCGCGGCGGTGAAAACCGTCGTGATCAATAAAGCTTAGGAGCGCCACATGGATGCCATCTCTTACGAACGCGCCACTGATGTGAGCGCGGCAATCAAGGCGGCGCAGCAGCCGGGTGTTGCGTTTATCGGCGGCGGAACGAATTTGCTCGACCTTATGAAGGGCGGTGTCGCGCGGCCGATGAAGCTTGTCGACATCACGCACATAGCCGGCTTGAACACGGTGAGCGAACTGCCCGACGGCGGCCTGCGGATCGGCGCACTCGTTCGCAATAGCGACGCTGCAAATCACACGTGGATTCGCGAACGCTATCCGCTGCTGTCGCAGGCGTTCCTCGCGGGTGCATCGGCGCAATTGCGCAACATGGCCACCGTCGGCGGCAATCTGATGCAACGCACGCGCTGTTATTACTTCTATGACACAGGCTTTCCCCAATGCAACAAACGCACTCCGGGAAGCGGCTGTGCGGCGATAGAAGGCAACAGCCGCATCCACGCAATTTTGGGGGCGAGCGCGCAATGCATCGCGACGAATCCATCCGATATGAACGTGGCGCTCGCCGCGCTCGATGCCGTGGTTCGCGTGAACGGCCCGCAGGGTGAACGCACGATTGCGTTCGCGGAGTTTCATCGCTTACCGGGCGATCATCCTGAAGTCGATACCACGCTGCAACCCGGTGAACTGATTACGTCCGTCGATCTGCCGCCCCCGCTCTTCGCGCAGCACTCGCATTATTTGAAAGTGCGCGACCGCGCGAGCTACGCGTTCGCGCTTGTGTCCGTGGCCGCCGCATTGCAGATGGACGGCAACACCGTGAAGACGGCGCGCATTGCGCTGGGTGGCGTCGCGCACAAACCGTGGCGTGCCACAGCGACCGAGCAAGCGCTCACTGGCCAGCCGTTATCACGCGACACGTTGCGTAGCGCCGCGGCGCTCGCCGTTCGCGACGCGCGGAGTTATCGAGAGAACGGCTTCAAGATCGAGCTGGCGCAACGCGCGATTGTCCGCGCGGTATCGACTGCAGGAGGTGTGGCATGAGTGTTCTTGGACAACCGCTCGACCGCACCGACGGTCTTCTGAAAGTCACGGGCCAGGCGAAATATTCCGCCGACAACCCCGAAGCGAAGCTCGCGCACGCAGTGCTGGTGACAAGCACGATCGCCCATGGCAGGGTGGCTTCCATGGATACCGCGCGCATCCAAGCCATGCCCGGCGTGCTGTTCGTAATGACCCACGAAACCGCCATGCGCCTGCCCAATGGCGGCAAACCGAATGCCGAGCCACCGGCCGTGCGCAGATTGTCGCTCCTGCAAACCGACGAAGTGCGCTACAGCAACGAGCCGGTCGCCGTAGTCGTGGCCGATACGCTCGAACGCGCAACCGATGGCGCCCGCAAACTCCAGGCATCGATTCGTTACGAAGCCGCGACGCCGAACACGGACTATCAGCGCGCAAAAGGCTCCGCGTACCGGCCGGAAAAAATGATGGGGCGACCAATCGATACACAACGTGGCGATGTGGCCGCCGGTCTGCGTCAAGGACCTACCCGCCTCGACGTGGTCTACACGACGCCGAACGAACATCACAATCCGATGGAGCCGCACGCCACGCTTGCTCGATGGGATGGTCCAAACCTCACCCTCTACGATGCAACCCAAGGCGTCTCCGGCGCCCGCGGCGCGGTGGCGAAAACGCTCGGCATCAAGGAAGAAAACGTGCGCGTGCTCTGCCCGTTCGTCGGCGGCGGTTTCGGTTGCAAAGGCTCGGCGTGGTCGCATGTCGTGCTCGCCGCCATGGCCGCGAAGCAAACCGGCCGGCCGGTTCGCCTCGTGCTGGAGCGTCCGCAAATGTTCGGCATGGTGGGCAACCGGCCATTCACGGATCAGCACATCCAGATCTCGGCGCGCGACGACGGCACGCTCACCGGCATGCGCCATGACGTGATCTCGACTACATCGACATTCGAAGACTGGAACGAAAGCTCGGCCATCCTCACGCGCATGCTGTATGCCGTGCCGAACCAGGCGACCACGCACAAACTGGTGAAACTCGATGTCGGCACGCCGACGTTCATGCGCGCGCCGGGCGAAACGAGCGGCTCTTTCGCGCTTGAATCCGCGATGGATGAAATGGCGTACGAATTGAACATGGATCCGCTCGCGTTCAAATTAAAGAACTATGCCGAGATGGAACCGCAGGAAAAGAAGCCGTGGTCGGAGAAGTCGCTGCGCGAGTGTTATCAAATTGGCGCCGATAAATTCGGCTGGTCGCGGCGTAATCCGAAGCCGCGTTCCATGCGCGACGGCAACACGCTGATCGGTCTCGGCATGGCGACGGCAACCTATCCGGCGAACCGCAGCGAGGCATCGGCTATCGCACGCATTTTGCCGGATGGGACGGCGATGGTCGCATCGGGCACGCAGGATCTCGGCACCGGCACCTATACCGTGATGACACAAGTAGCCGCCGACGCATTGGGCTTTCCGATGGATAAGGTCGACTTCGCGCTCGGCGATTCGTCGCTGCCGCACGCGCCGGTGTCGGGCGGTTCGCAGTCGGTGGCGAGCGTGTCGCCCGCAGTGCGTGAAGCGGCGTCGCAGGCACGCGGCAAGTTGATTGCCATGGCGATAGCGGATTCGGGGTCGCCGCTAAGCGGGGGCTCCATCGACGATGTCACCGTCGACAACGGCTGGGTCATCAGCCGCGCTGACCCATCGAAGCGCGATCCAGCGGCCGCAGTGATCGCGCGCAACGGCGGCAAGCCGATTGAAGCAATGGCGACCACCAAGCCCGGCGATGAGAAACAGCAGTTCGCGTTTCACTCGTTCGGCGCGGTGTTCACGGAAGTTCACGTCGATGCCGATCTCGGCACGATCCGCGTCCCGCGCATTGTCGGGGTGTATGACGTCGGCAGCCTGCTCAACGAAAAGACCGCTCATAGCCAGTTGATGGGCGGCCTCGTGTGGGGGATCGGCTCCGCGTTGACCGAGAAGAGCGAACTCGATGCGCGTTATGGCCGCTACACGAACGCCAACCTTGCCGAGTATCACGTGCCGGTGAACGCCGATATCGGTGTGCTCGACATCACGTTGCTGGGCAAATCCGATCCGCATATCAACCCGCTTGGCGCGCGCGGGATTGGCGAGATCGGCATTACGGGGGTGGCCGGATCGATCGCGAATGCCGTGTATCACGCGACCGGCGTGCGGGTGCGCGATTTGCCGATCACGCTTGACAAAGTGATGCCAAAAACAACGGTCTGACGTTTTTGCCGGGGAAACCGAGCGGTTGCGCCACGGCGCTTGCCGCGCGGTTTTTTTTCGTGCTTGCGGCGAGCCTTGGTGCTTGTCAAAATCGACGCTTCTTACTATCAGGAAGCCGGCCATGAGTTATTCATCGAGTGCGACCGGCATTCTGCTTGCAGCCGGTTACGGTTCCCGCTTCGATCCAAGCGGTCTTCACAACAAACTTCTCGCCACGCTCCCCGACGGTACGCCGGTCGTGTTTCAGTCCGCTCGGCGATTGCTTTCCGCGGTGTCGCGGGTGGTGGCCGTGGTGCGGCCGGGGTCGGAGAAATTGGCGGAGGTGTTGAACGAAGCGGGTTGCGACGTGATGTTTTGCATCGATGCCGAGCGCGGCATGGGCGCGACGCTTGCCGCTGCAGTGCGCGCGACGCAGGACGCCGAAGGCTGGCTGGTCACGCTGGGCGATATGCCGTGGATTGAGCCGGGAACGGTCGAGGCGGTGGCGCGATCGCTGGACGGCGGGGCGTCGATTGTTGCGCCGTTTTATCGCGGGCAAAGGGGACATCCGGCGGGGTTTGGCGCCATGCATCTGGACGCGCTCAGCGCGCTCGACGGCGATGCCGGCGCGCGGGCGCTGTTTATGTCGGAGGTGGTTGAGCGCATCGACGTTGAAGATGCGAACATTTTGCGCGATGTGGATCTACCGGGGGATTTGCAATTGCACTAAATGATGTTGCTGATTGCATTCGTGCCGGGTTCGGCCCCCAAACGCCGATCCAACCCGCCGACCCAACCTTCTTCACGCGGCGATCTTGGCATCGGGCTCCCCTGCCAAAAAACACCGTCGGCTCACATCCACCAGCGTCGCTCCAAATCCCTTCAGCGCGCGAAAATCCGTGCGCGCGCTCGTCACTACCCTTGGCATAGCACTCCAGGCAATTGACGCCCCATCCGCAATCAACGCCTCCACCAGCGCCACATCCTCGCTGTGCTCGAGTGGCGCGAAGCCGCCCACCCGCACATAAGCTTGCGCCGATACCCCCATGTTCGCGCCATGAATATGCCGATGACCGTCCGCATCGGTATAAGTGCGCGCGAAATGCTCCCGCACGGCTGCTAGGTGCGGTGACCAGTCGTGGACAGCGATCACGCCACATACGGCATCGGCACGGCAATCTAGCTGCCGGACCAGCCAGTCATCGGCGACGATGCTGTCCGCGTCGGTAAACGCCAGCCAGCGCGCGCCCAGCGATAACGCGTGGCGCGCCCCCTCCGCCCTCGCCACGCCGACGTTTCGCGCATTCACGCTAAGCACGTCGGCGCCGAGCGAAGTAGCAATGGCAGAAGTCTCGTCAATACAATGATCGACGACCACGATCACGCGTACGTCCTCCCCCAGCAATTCGTAATGATTCGCTGCGCGTTTTGCCGCACTCACGCATGCCCCGATGTGCCCCGCTTCGTTATGAGCAGGAATGATGATGCCAAGCATGTGTTCTCTCCCTTCGCATTTTTGGCGTCCGGATTGCCCGGACACGGTTGCAGAAGGACACAGCAATGGCTATTCCCAGCGATTTGAAAGGTCAGCCGGTGCCTAGGCTAAATGTGGGCAAGCGAACATTGGACGGGGTTGACGGCTGGAGCGTGGGCAATACTTGGACGGCGTGGGGCGTCTGGAGTAGGCCTGCACGTGGGACGCGCAACAGCGAGTCAGTCGCGTCACACGCTCATCGAGACGGCCGCCTCACAGAGAAACGGCATCGGACGGCTCAATCGGGCATCGGAAACGTGAAATTTGTTGGCAGCCCTTAGCTGAACTTCACCGGCGCAAGGGCGTTGAGGAATTCGATCTGGACTTTTGCTTGCCCATACTGGTGCCAAGACTTGCCGGCTTCCGGTTTAACCGACGTGCTTCGCGGCGTTTCCATTGAACTGGTCTTCCGCCGACCCGGAGCCATCCTTACCTTGACGGGACTTTAGTAGCCCCTGTATGGATATGTCGATATTGTGGTCTATCAGGGTAAGCGCCGTACCGGCAAAGGACAGCGCAATTGACGAGAGCGCGCCAGCCGGGACGTTGTCCAATTCCGATATCTGGTCAACGGGGATCACTACACTCTTTCCGCGCGGGAAATGAATCATGATCACGGCCTGTTCCGGAAGATATTTCACACCTTCCGCAACGCTAGGGAGGGCACCGGAATGAGAGCCATGCCAAGTGCTCTGGATGGTCTCGAACGCAGTTTTAAGCTTGAACAGTGCGCCAGCCGGGCGACGCTCCAGAACAAAAAGCGTGTCGCGTCCCTCGTCGAGGTCGACAGGTTTTTCGTCGGGCGCGTTGATGATTTTCATAACTTGATCCCTACTTGCGTGCGGTCTGCCAAGTGCAACACGGTCATCCGCTCGGCGGGATCATACGTTCCCGCCTGGATGTTAACCAGCGTCCTTCCCGCCAGATTCGGCTTCACAACATACTGTTTTGCTTCATCCCATGCCTGATTTTCCATGCACGTGTTTTTTATAGCTTCCATCCAACTTTCCCTGGCCTCGGGCAAGCGATCTTTGACAATGGCGATGACGTCACTGCTCACTTGAGAAGGCACTCTGGCGGTATCTGGAATGACATCTAGCAGACTCACCCCATTGTGCCAAAACGAAAATTCAAACCGCGCGGACCAGTCACCTCCATCCAGATGCACATGCGGCGGACAATGCTCGTCTCTAGTGAGCACAGCGATGCGCCTCCCCTTATATTGACCTACTTTCATTCGTTTTATTCTCCCTTGTTAGCGCCAAGGTTGCTTACAACTATCGACGAGGTAAGCATCCGGGTGTGGTAAATATTACACACGAGACCTCGGCCCTTGATAGCTGTCCAAATGGCTAACGAGTAAAACCGCCCGAAACATTTTTTTGAGGTCCAACTGAAACAACACGTAACCTGAGTCAACTTTCCTGAAAGCTTGGCGTTAACCCGTGGACAGCGCCAATCCTGGCGACGCTTTTCAAGGCAACCGACTCCATGGCCGCCCTCCCGCTTTCAGCACTCCAGCAACGTCGACAAAAACAAGGCCACGCGGCGCTCGTCCCGAGATCCGCCGGCCAACTCAAGACGGAACACGACCGCATCGTCGGCCGCGCGAGGTTCTTTCTGTATGCGACCATCGCGCTGGCTATCGCGGGCGTAATCGCCGTGGCGATGCTGCCGTTCTCGTCTATCCCCAACGATTTCAGTTTTGGTGCCCAGGAGGTGGTCGGCGTGGCCGTGTTCGCGGCGTGCCTGTTCCTGCTGCACGAGCGCACGGAACTCACGCTCCGGCTCTACAACTACGAACCGGTCGAGCAGACCACCCAGGGCGAGCTGCGTGCGCTGTTGCATCGCGTACCGGAAGGCATCTCGTATCAAAACGCCCTCGCCGCCGACAACCGGACGTTCGTGACCGTGGAAGCGGAAGAAATTCGTCGGCGCGCCGATGCGTTCAAACCGCAAACGGAAGGTCTGGAGCCGGCAGAAAGCTGATAGTCGTGCCTGCCGTCGCATAAACCGCGGCGAAAGACGGCCAAATATCGTCGCCGTTCGCCGGGTGAAAATCCAGGTGTGAACAATCTGAAAGCCGCCGCCCCGCATTCGCGGGCCGGCGGCTTTCATTTTTATGTTCTTGCGTCGAGCCTGTTTCTTGCTGAATGAGTTCCGCCCGCGAACGCATTCTCGTCGTTCGCGCCTGTTCACCCGCGGAGCGATGCAACCATGAGCAAACAACCTCGTATCAAGCAATACGACCATCCGGCAGGTGGCTGGGGCTCAGTCAAAGCCGTTTCATCGATACTGATGCAAGAGCACGTCGCCGTGAACGGCACGCGGGTGTTGTTCAAGCAGAACAAACCGGATGGTTTTGCGTGCGTGAGCTGCTCGTGGGCTAAACCAGCCGATCCGCATCTGTTCGAGTTCTGCGAAAACGGCGCAAAAGCCACCGCGTGGGAAATCACGACCAAACGCGCGACGCCCGAGTTCTTCGACCACCACACCGTCGCCGCGCTGGAAGCCTGGAGCGATTTCGAACTCGAGTCGCAAGGCCGGCTGACCCACCCCATGCGCTACGACGCCGCGACCGATCGCTATCTGCCCATCCCGTGGCAGCAAGCCTTCGATGAAATCGGCGAAAAGCTCCGTGGCTTCGATCCGAAACGCGTGGTGTTCTATGCGTCGGGGCGCGCGTCGCTGGAAACCTCCTACATGTACGCGCTCCTTGCCCGTTTATACGGTTGCAACAACCTGCCGGACAGTTCGAACATGTGCCACGAGAGCACGTCCGTGGCGTTGCCCGACACCATCGGCGTGCCGGTCGGAACCGTGACACTCGAAGACTTCGACCACACTGATTGCCTGTTTTTCTTCGGCCACAACACCGGCACGAACGCGCCTCGCATGCTGCATCCGTTGCAGGAAGCGAGAAAACGCAATGCGCAGATCATCACGTTCAATCCATTGCGCGAACGCGGACTGGTGAGTTTTGCGAATCCGCAGTCGCCGAAGGAAATGCTTTCGACCGAGCAAACCTGCATCAGCACGCAATACCATCAGGTGAAGATCGGCGGAGACATAGCGGCGATCACGGGCATTTGCAAGTCGTTGATAGAAGCCGACGACAAAGCCCAGGCAGCGAACGCACCGCGCGTGCTGGACGCGGGTTTCATCGCGGAACATACACACGGTTTCGATGCCTTCGCTGACGCGATGCGGGCCGCGGACTGGAAAGATATCGAGTCGATGTCGGCGCTGACACGCTCCGCGCTCGAAGCGGCCGCGACCGAATATGCGCGCGCGAAGGCCGTGATCATCTTGTACGGCATGGGCATCACACAGCATCGGGAAGGCGTGCTTGCTGTACAGATGCTGACGAACCTGATGCTGCTTGGCGGCAATATCGGCAAGAAGGGAGCCGGGATCTGCCCGATTCGCGGCCACTCGAACGTGCAAGGGCAGCGTACGGTGGGCATCACCGAAAAACCTGCGCTCGTCCCCATGGACAAGCTCAAGGAGCTGTATCAATTCGAGCCGCCCCAGGAAACCGGCTTGACCACCGTGGATACCTGCGAAGCCGTCAGGGACGGTAATCTCGATGCGTTTATCGGACTCGGCGGCAATTTCGCGCGCGCGATTCCCGATCACGGCGTGATGGACCCGGCGTGGAAGCAACTGCCGCTTACCGTGCAGATTGCGACCAAACTTAACCGCAGCCATATCGTGCATGGGCGCGCGGCGTATTTGCTGCCGTGTATTGGCCGGATCGAGGTGGACCGGCAGGCGAGCGGCGAGCAGACAGTGACCGTAGAGGACAGCACCGCGTGCATTCACGCATCGAAGGGAATGGCCGATCCGGCGAGTGAACACTTGCTGTCGGAGCCGGCGATTGTCGCGGGGCTGGCGAAAGCGATCCTGCCGCCGAACCCGAATGTCCCCTGGGATGCGTGGGTAGGCAATTACGGATTAGTTCGTGATGCCATCGAGCGCACCTACCCCGAGCAGTTCAAGGATTTCAACCGGCGCATGACGCAACCCGGCGGTTTTCATCGGCCGTTGCCGGCTGCGAAACGCGAGTGGAAAACAAAGACTGGCAAGGCGAACTTCATCGTGCCGGATGGTTTCGGTGAAGATCCGGACATGGACTTTGACGGCGAACGCACGCTGCGCCTGATGACCACGCGCGGCGACAGCCAGTTCAATACGACCGTGTACTCACTCGATGACCGTTTCCGCGGCGTGTATGACACGCGTGACGTGTTGTTGATGAACCAAGCCGATATGACCCGGCTGGGCTTCGCTGAAAACGATGCGGTCACGGCAATTACAGTCTCGCGGGATGAGGTACTGCGCGAGTTGGGCGGTCTGCGCGTGCATGCGTTCGACATTCCCGCCGGGTGCGTGATGGGCTATTACCCGGAGTGCAATCGTCTGATTCCGGTGTCGCATCACGCAAAACGCAGCAAGGTGCCGGCAGCCAAGGCGATCCCTGTACGGCTACGAAAAATGGCGGCTTGAGGGTAGTCTGGAGGTGGCATGCGGGACGTGCCGGGCGTGAACGCGGCACTCCTTTAATTGTCATCGGACCACGGGACGCAGGTCATCCGTCGTGAATCGTTGCCCGCTCGGTGCCCGACGGGTTTAACGTGGGCAGTTGGAGCTTGCGGGCCTGCCTTTCAGTCCGCATGCGCCTATGCTGAAGAACAATGACATTCACTGTCGATGACAGAACAAACCGAGGCCACTCATGAACTACGTGAACCACTTGCAGTACACGAGATACGACATGCAGACCAACCCGATCCCCGACCCGCTCGCCGATCCAAACCGCGACCCCGAGGCAGACCCGCTGTCGCCGCCGTCGCCGGGGCATCGCCCCGATGAGCCGCAGCATCCCGACGCGCCGCCGGACGGGCATCCGGTTTAGTAGACCCGGTATCAACCAACGTTATGGCGCGGTTTCCTATTGCTCGCCATCGGCGACAACCATGGCAACCGCGTTGCCTTGCACAACGGGTTCCAGGGTGGGATCGAAGAAAATCTTCGTACCGCGTTGATAGTTAAACATGAACAGCACGACCGACGCAGTAGACGCCAGCAACACGCAAAACACGAACACCGCGCGATAACCCCACGTCGCCGCCACGAATCCCGACGCCACGCCCGCCAGCACGGAGCCGGTGCGCATGGTATTGAAAAACAGCGTGGTCGCCCGGGCCAGCGCGCCGGGCATCAGTTCCTGAAAGTACGACATGCCGAGACAGGATGTCACCGCGACCACAACCGCGTTAAGGATCTGTAGCGGCACGAGTACCCACAGGTTTGGCGCGAGCGCGATGCCCGCGAAATACACAATGTGCGACAGCGACGCGAACGCAATCATGTTTGCCTTGTTGATGCGCCGGGACGCGCCGCCGAGAAAAAGCATCATCGGAATCTCGGCGAACGCGCCGAGGCCGACCATCTGTGCGACATGCGCGGTCGTGCCGTGCAACTGATCGACAATCAGCACCGGCAGCATGATGGTCGCGATCGCTGAGCCCATGCCGATCAGCGTAAAACTCACGAGCGCTGCATATACGTGTGCGTTTTTGCCTTGCGGTGGAATTTCGCTGGTGGTTTTATCGGCGGCTTCAAAGGTGTCGTAGGCCTTGGGCTCGCGCATGCACAGCACGATGAAACCCGCCACCGCAAACGCGCCCGCCGCCGACAAGAACAGTCCGTTAAATCCCGACACACCTAGCACGATCGCGCCCACCGCCGGACCGAACACCCACGCGCAAGAAAGCGTGGTGCGCAACGTCGCCATCGGCAGTTCGGTATGTTCGATACCTTCCGCGTGCAGCCTCGCTTTACCGAACGTGAAAAGTTGCGGAAACACCGCCGCGCCGATGCTCAGGAAGACACAGCCGAAGATCGTCAGCAACACATAGTTGCGCGTGACGCACAGCAATGCATAACCCAGCGCCGACCCCGCGATGGACAGCAGCACGATGCGTTTTTTATCGGTCCGGCGATCGGCGATACGCCCGAGATACGTACTCACGACCACACTGCTCACCGCGGTCAGCGTCATGAAGATGCCTAACCGAACCGGCGTCATGTGCGCCTCGGTCGCGCCGAACAGTGACGTGTACGGCACCGCGAAAGAGGATGCGATGCCCGACAGGAACATCGCGAGGGAAATGCCGGGATAACCGGGAAGACGGATCAGCGCGAGAAAAGTCTTGAAGACGGCGTTCATTGAAATTCACGTTGGCGGCCAAGGTCCGTCGCGTGACGCTCCTGACGAGTGACAAAAACGACGTTCAGCGGGCACTTAAACACGCGCCCACGTTTTTTTCAATGACGTTTTCGTTTGGTTGCAGACTTAACGAAGCCTGTTCCCGGATAAACGCAACCGACTGGGTGGTTAGCAACGCAAGCGGATCGTCGCAGGTACTTTCGTGCCATTGAATGCCAGAGTCTGATCTCCGATCCACGGGTTTTTTCCAAAGGCTATCTGCTGGACAGGATGCAGGCCTCTGCTCAGGTCTAACGCAACAGAGAGGGTACCAGCGGAGCGATCTAGCCGCGTTGGTGACAAATCTTCTGCCCGCTCCAGTATCGCTATAAAGACCCTCATAAAGACCGTAAAATTCGATAAGAGTCCGCATAAGGTACTTTAAGTAAAAATCTCGAAACTTTCTCTCTGAACCGCTATAATGGCCCATATGGAGTCTACTAAACCAATTAAGAGCCCTGTTGAGGTCCGTAAAGCAAGTAAACCGCTCCCTATTCCTGTGCAGCGGTCGCTCGCGAAACTCGGCGATGACCTCAATCGCGCGCGCCGCCGCAGAGGGCTGACGCAGCAAGCGCTCGCCGCGCGCATCGGCGCGGGGCTCAACACCGTCAAGCGCATGGAGAACGGCGATCCGCACGTGCAGTTGCATTTCCTCGTGCGCGCGCTCCATTTTTTTGGTGAGCTGCAGCGGCTCAATGACCTCCTCGACAGCGGCCAGGACGATATCGGCCTCGCATTGATGGATGAAAAACTGCCGCAACGGGTGCGAACCGCCAAAAAAACCACCAAAGCATTCTGACGGCATAAGTGAATGAAAACCAAACCTGCCAGGTCCGGCAAGCCCGGCATCAGTACGGCCCTGGAGGTTTGCCTCGGGGCCGCAGGTACGCTTGCCGGCCATCTGAACTATGTCAGTCAGGGGCGGCGCGAACTGTCGCAGTTCGCTTATGACGAGGCTTGGCTGGCCAACCCCGACCGGTTTGAAGTCTCCCCCGACTTGCCCCTCGAACCTGGCTATCAGCCGCGTCGAGCACCCAACCCCGTGGACTCGGTGTTTCACTTTGCACTGGCCGACACGGCCCCTGACGCGTGGGGGCGTCGTGTCATCAACCGTATCCACGCCAAGGCGCGCAAGGACAATCCGCGCCTGCTCCCTCTGAACGAGCTCGACTATCTGTGTGCAGTGGACGACTTCAGCCGCATCGGCGCGCTTCGTCTTTGCAAGGAAGGGATCTATCTCAGGACGGTTGATGAAGGCCGGCGTACTACGCCGCCCCTGATCGAACTCGAACGCATGTTCAGGGCCACGCGCGCAGTCGAGACAACCAGGGAAACCGTCGAGGACCTGCGCTACTTGCAAGGCAAAGGCACCTCGCTCGGCGGGATGCGGCCCAAATGCACCGTACTCGATGAAAACGGCAAGCTCGCCATCGGCAAGTTTCCGAGTGTCAATGACACCATCAATGTGACCCGGGGCGAAGTACTGGCGCTCAAGCTCGCGCGCCAGGCCGGCATTACGACGGCCAACGCCCGGTGCGTCACGCTCAATGACACGCCCGTCGCCATCATCGAACGGTTTGACCGGGAGGACGGCGACCTGCGCATCCCTTATCTCTCGGCTGCGTCCATGCTTCAGGCCTCGCGGCAGAATGTCCACGCCTACACCGAGATCGTCGATGTCATGCAGCAAAAGTGCTCGCATCCGGACGACGACGCGCGCGAGTTATGGCGTCGCCTGATTTTCAACCTGCTCGTCACTAACACCGACGACCATCTGCAGAACCTCGGTTTCCTGTACGACGGCAACGGCCTGTGGCGCATCTCGCCAGCGTTCGACGTAAATCCGATGCCCGGCAAGGTACGGGAGTCGAAGACCTGGCTCACTGAAGATGCGGGTCCTATCGAATCAGTCCAGATGCTTTTGGATACGTGCGCCTATTTTTCACTCTCCGATGCGCAGGCCAAGATGATTCTTGGGGAGGTCCTGGACGCGGTCATGGACTGGCGGCAAGTGGCCGTTACGCCGGACGTTGGACTTGGCGCTCAGGAGCTGGATGACTTCGAGGATGCTTTTGAGCACGCGCAAACGGATCAGGCGCGCAAGCTACTAGGCCGCGTCATGCTGCGGCCTGAGTTGGCCGACGACGCCGGGTAGCTAGCTCGGCTAGCTTGTCCATTCCCAAGCCGCTTCTCTATCTCCCACAATTGCTTACACATCTAACAAGCTGATGGTAAGCGCGCAATCCGACAGGTGCGTTGTATAGGGACGCATCCACCTTGGAGATTGCCGTGAGCGCCCATCCAAATTTGTCAGAGTCACCACGTAGCCGCATTCACCCGTTGATTGCAGCCGCCGCCGTCGCGGTCATTGTGGTCAGCAGTGTTGGCGTCGCTGCTTTGACCGGAATTCTCCCCTCGTCGAAGGCCGTTCCGGTCGCAGTGACCGGGCCCGCACTCATCGACACACAGCCCAGCGATTCCTTGAACGGGCTAAAACCCAACGTGGAGCCGCAAGCATCGAGCGCCGCGCCGACTCGTCCGGTGACTGTGACGCACCATCACCACGTCGCGCCGTCGCCGCAAAACTATGCATCGAATGAAATCAATCGCGTGCCAGCAGGACCGGCGTTCCCCGCCGCTCCTGCTGCGGACCCGTACGCCGGCCAGGTCGTTTCCATTAACGCGGTCAGGACTGCGGAGCCGACCACGGGCCTGGGTGCGTTGGGCGGCGCCGTGCTGGGTGGACTTGCCGGCACTCAGATTGGCAACGGCCGTGGGCGCACGGCCGCGACCATAGCAGGTGCGCTTGGCGGTGGACTGGCGGGCAACACGGTGGAGCATGCGGTGCACAAAGCAACCACCTACGATGTGCAGGTCCGGATGGAGGACGGCAGTTATCGCAACTTCAGTTACCAGACAGACCCGGGGCTTCAGAGCGGACAACGGGTGCATGTTTCTGGCGACTCGCTGACTGCATCGTGAGTCGCTGCGATGGCGGGGGTCGAGATGAAAACTTCGAACGTCGAACTTGGTGGCCCGATAAGCGAAACGTCGCAGCGAATGCGTTTCTTGCCCGTGGTTGAAACGGTTTTTGCAAGCATCGCTGCGACGTTAATACTCAGTAGACGACTCTGCCACAAACAGCCTTTACGCGAAGAGGCGCCTGATTCGTTGCCAGAACGCGAGACGGTGCGGGGTCGGGACGTCGATCGACAATTCTTCGTCCGGATGGTAGTGAACCTCCTGAACCTGCCGAACCTGCGAGACCAGCAGCCCGATGTACATGGTGACTCTCCCAACGTTGGACTTTTGAGTTCACGGAAAGTCGGCAGCTCGGGGTTCGAACGCGCATTCGCGCGGCGACATGGGCTTATCCGCTTCCGCTAATTAAGGGGGGGTGGCGTATAAAGATGCTGTCGTTTCTGGCATAGCCCTCCTTTTTTCCGCTTATCAGTCTTCCGTTCTATTAGCCGCCGCCGTCCGGTGGCCCACCATCTTTACACCAGCAGCTTAACGAACTAAGCATCCCAAACTATTGACCCGTCATTCAGTGCATTTGCAACGTGCATTCGAAACGCCAGTCAATGTTCGGTGAAACGTCCCATCGTCATATTCGGACGATCCGACGCAGGCGGAAACACGCACCAGCAACCGTCGTCGTGCCGAAAGAAAAGCAGCGCGCGCGATCCAAGCGGCAATGCGGTTTCTACACACACATACCGCCTTCCGCCCAAGCGGGTGCGGCTGAACTCGGTGACACGAACGGGTGCCGAGAGGGCGGGCGCCAGCCATTTATCGACTTGCGTACGTAGCGAATATTCATGCGTGGATTTCATGTGCTGCTCCGGCAAACGACTCTTGCTCGACTCCGTTTCGCACGGGCTCGACGCTGTCCGCGGTCCGCCCCGTTTCTTCATCCGGGCTTTGAGCCATGGTCCTGCTGACTGCCGACGCCCTCAGTGCGCTGCACCGCGCCAAATAACTTAAATCTGCAAGTTGAGCAACAAGTTGCCTAGCTGTCCTGCGCTTCATGACACACCTCCCGCACTGCAACCTGAACTTGATAAAACACTTTAACTCTATGCCTGGATCGCCCGTTTGGGCGGGTTGTCGGCAAAATCGCAACACTTTGTCGCAAAGGGGGAAAGCGCCGGGTTAATCGGCACAGCTTTGTAACGGCTGTTTAAATCAGCGGCGGCTCGCCATGTTTGTTTATCGGCACGGGGAGATTCGGACTTGAGCGTCGGCGATTAATGCCGCTGACGTTTTTTCAGATGGGTGAGATCGCCGCGCGTGCCATCGACCAATTGCTGTGGCTCGATCTATTTTTCAGGGCAGTGGCTGCGGCCGTTCAAACAGGGAATGAACGCGCGCTCGTTGCGCTGTGATCGCAGGATTTCTCGCGTTAGCCCGGTAATAACGATAGTGATGGAACACGTTTGATCGCTCGCAGACGAGCGATCAGCGGAAATTCAGAATTATCTGAAACCTTATTTATAAGTCATCCGAAATAAAATTTCGTGATCGTAACAGATAACGCCTCGATTATCGAACGGACGAAATTTGACACTCCAATCTCTCGCTTTTCTACCTTTGTTGTACTAAGTGTATGCCCTCTAAATCAAACCATCCCCTAACCTTCTAAACCGGGCGTTTATATGATTAAAAAACTTGCAGCGATTATCCCGATCATGGCCACCGCCGCCATGGCGCATGCCCAGAGCGCGGTCACGTTATACGGAATCCTGGAGGACGGTGCCGATATAGTGAGCAACGTGCAGGGAAACCATCTGGTCCAGCTTGCATCCGGTGTGACCGCGGGTAGCCGCTGGGGCGTGCGCGGCACCGAGGACCTGGGGGGCGGCCTTTCAACCGTCTTCCGCCTCGAAAGCGGCTTCAATATCAACTCGGGAAACCTGGGCAGCGGTCTCGCATTCTCACGTAACGCCTATGTGGGTCTTCAAAGCGAGCAGGCCGGCACAGTCACACTCGGACGCCAATGGGACTCGATTGTAGACTTCGTCGAACCCTATACGCTGAACGGCAATATCGGTGGCTATTACTTCGCCCATCCCAACGATATGGACAACACCGACAACGGTTTTCCCATCTCGAATGCAATCAAATATCGCAGCCCCACTTTCGCCGGGTTCACCTTTGGCGGACTGTATTCGTTAGGCGGTATCGCCGGGCAGTTCTCGAATAACTCCACGTTTAGCGCAGGCGCGACCTATGCAGCGGGGCCGATCAGCGCAGGCGTGGGATATTTGCGCATCAACGATCCAGGTGTCTCGACGCAGGGCTACCAGAACTATCCCGGCTTCACGAACGCGGTCTATGGCGACTTCCTGGCCGCCGCCCGCGCGCAGAAAGTGCTGGGCGTAGGGGCTTCATATCAGATCCTCGCGTCGCTACGCGTGCTAGCCGATTTCACAAATACAATTTTCCAGCAAGGCAGCGCGGGACACGATGCAACTTTCCAGAACTACGAGTTGTCGAGCCTTTATAACCCGACACCCGCAGTGACGATCGGCGCGGGTTACACCTACACCACCGGCCGTGATCATGCGACCGGCGCACAGCCCAAATACAACCAGTTCAACCTGACGGCCGAATATGCGTTGTCGAAGCGGACATCGCTGTATGTGCTGGGCGTGTTCCAGAAAGCTGCCGGCGACGCACAAGCCGCGCAGATCGCAGGCTTCAATCCTTCGAGCAATCAGAAGCAGGCGGTTGGCCGTGCGGGAATTCGCAGCACTTTCTGATTTAATGATTTGACTACTGACGGTCAATACGATGCGTATCCGGTTGCTCCATGCGGCCGCGCAAACGGATACGCGACTTAAGCATCAACGATCTTATTGTCTGATGAATAACAGACGCTTGTTTCTCTTACTACGGGTTATCCCACCCCTACATTCCGCCACCGCTATGCCGTAAAGGAGTGAGGCATAGCGTTCGGCAACGCCCGACGCCGCATATTCAATTTAACGGTTCAACATTAAGCGACGGCGAAAACATGAAGAAAATGACATTGAATCAGAAGCTCGGATCGATGATCGCCGTGCTATGGCTCGGACTGATCGCGATCGGCTTTATAGGGGCGTGGCAAAGCCGTTCATCGACGATGGACGATCGCCGTGAACAATTGAAAGCGCTGGTTGCGGAAGGCATGACCGCCACCGCTCACTTCCAGAGTCTCGCCGCGAACAAGACGATCTCCGAAGACGAGGCGAAAAAGCGCGCGCTGGAAGTGCTTGCTTCAATGCGTTACGGCACCGACGGCTACATCTCGGTCAACGACTCGCAGTCCAAGATGATCATGCATCCGATCAAGCCTGCCATGAACGGGCAAAGCCTCGCCAACTTCACCGACCCGGCGGGTAACAAGCTCTTCGTCAATATTGTCAACGCCGGCAGTTCGTCGCCCGAGGGTGGTTTCGTCAACTATTTGTGGTCGAAGCCCGGCAGCGACACCCCCGTGCCGAAGATGAGTTTTGCGAAGCACTTCGTACCGTGGGACTGGTTCATCGTGACCGGCATGTACACGGACGACATCAACGCCGCGTTCTACGCGAGCGCATGGCGCTGGTTCGCGATCACCGCCGTGCTCGGCGTGCTCGCTTCGCTTGTCATGCTGCTGGTGTTACGCAGCATCAAGCGCGAACTCGGCGGCGATCCGTCAATTGCTGTCAGCGCGGCGCAACGCATTGCGCGCGGCGACCTGACCACGCATGTACCGCTTATCGACGGCGATTCGCATAGCCTCATGTTTGCGTTAAGCGAGATGCAAAGCGGCCTGGTCGAAACCGTCACGCGTGTGCGCACCGGGACCGAGAACATCAACGTGGGGGCATCGGAGATTGCCGCGGGGAATACCGATCTGTCGCAACGCACCGAGCAGCAGGCCGCCGCATTGGTGCAGACCGCGTCGAGCATGGACGAGATGACGGCTAACGTGAAGCAGAATGCCGACAGCGCCACGCAAGCCGCCAAGCTGGCCGGCGAAGCCGCCGATGTGGCCCAGCGCGGCAGCGGCGTGGTCGAGAAGGTCATCCACACCATGACGCGCATTACGGAAAGCTCGAAGCAGATTGGCGACATTATCGGCGTGATTGATGGGATCGCGTTCCAGACCAACATCCTGGCGCTGAACGCGGCCGTGGAAGCAGCGCGTGCCGGCGAACAAGGACGCGGTTTCGCCGTGGTCGCAGCGGAAGTCCGCAGCCTTGCACAACGCTCGGCGACGGCAGCGAAGGAGATCAAGGCGCTGATCGGGACATCGACGGAGACGGTGAAAGAAGGTGCTTCGCTGGTGTCGAACGCCGGTGCGACGATGGGTGAAATCGTAAGCTCGGTGCGCCGCGTGAATGAAATCCTCGATGAAATCAGCCACGCTTCGAATGAGCAAAGCGCGGGTATTGAACAGGTGAACCGCGCAGTGGGTGAAATGGATCAGGTGACGCAGCAGAACGCGGCGCTGGTGGAAGAAGCGGCAGCGGCGGCCCATTCGCTGAAGGATCAGGTCGATGTGCTGCGTGAAGCGATCGGGAGCTTTTCGCTGCCGGCTTGAGAGGGAGTAGCTAGAACACGATGAACAAAAGGGCCATTCGCATGGCCCTTTTGTTTTGCATCCGCAAACATTCTGTTTTCGAAGGCCTTACGGGTCAACCTTGCAACGGATGATCGAGGAAAAAGCGCATCATGACCGTGCTTGCATCCGGACCCGTCGCATCGGTGTACGAACCATTCTTGCTACCCCCGGCCCACGCGTGCGGAGCACCATGGATCAGCCACAACTCGGCATCCACACCGTCCGCTGATTTAAGCCGTTCCACCGTGCTCTTGCGCTTGCCCGCTTCTCCATGAGAAGTCTCGTCGAATACGACGGCCTGAGCGCCGAACCCGCGTAACAACTCAGCCGTGTTTGATGGATGCACCGTTGCGTCGGCATCGCCGTGAAACACAATCAGCGGCCGTTTCGGTGCTGCCGTGACACGAACGCCAGGTGACTTTCCGCCGCGCATGGCCGCCAGCGCCGATGGCAAATCATGCGCCGCTCCCACTGCCAGCCCCGAATGCACACACGCGGCGGCATAAAGATCCGGATACGCCTGGACCATGATGGCGGCCATCGCCCCGCCCGCTGATAAACCGGCGACGAATACGCGCGCCGAATCAACTGCGTGCTTCGACATCACTTCTCGCGTGATGCCTGCAATCAGCGCCGGCTCGCCGCTGTCACGCCGCTGATCGGCGGGCTTGAACCAGTTCCAGCACTTCGATGCGTTCGCCCCCTGCGGCTGCACCGGATACACCACGATGCATCCGTCCCGCTCCGCCACCGCGTTCATTTGCGTGCCTGCGGCGAAGTCGTCGGCGTCCTGCGTGCAGCCATGCAGCATGACCACCAGCGGCAAAGGCCGGCCGTTGTGGTGCTTCGGCACGTACAGCTTGTAGTTGCGGTGACCAGCGGCGTTCGCGAACGTATGTGTCGTGAACGTTCCCGGATACGTGTCAGCCGGGGCGTCGGTATTCGGTTGGGACATTGGCTGAGCGTGGCCCCCGAGCGCACGCTGCAGCGCCTCGGTCGCTTCTTTCGGGCCGCGTGCGCGCAGCAGCTTCATTGCATCCTGCATCGAATGCAGGAATCCTTCATTGATTTTCATTATCTTTCCCGTTGTTCCCTGCTATTGCTTGTCTACCCACGCCCCGCACCCTCAGGCAATCCGGCCGGCCAGCGCCGCTTTCACCGCAGGCGAGGCATGAAAAGCGCCGAGCACGACGATCGATGCGATGGTGTCCAGCGCCAGTTCGGCAGAGACGTCAGCAGCAATGCTGGCGAGTCCCAGCACCTGAATGTCGAACCGCTCACCCGCCTCGCGCGCCGCTTCCAGATCACGCTTCGAAAAGTGCTGCATGCCCAACACCAGCGCGCGCCGCGTTACCGTTTCATTCACGACTTGCGAGTGCGTCGCCAATTGATTCCGGATAGCCGTGCGAATCAGGTCCGTGCGGTTTGAATAAAAACCCTCTTCCACCAGCAAGTCGATCTGCCCCAGGTCCACAGGACCCAGGTTGATCGTGATCTTCTCTGTCTCACCGCCTTTCGGCCTGAGCACTTCAATTTTTTGAATCATCAAAAACATCCCTTTACCATCCAATGGGATGTTTATAGGCTGGTTTTTGCATTGCGTCAACGCTTTTCGCCGATTCGCAGCGATCTGGGGCACATCGAAATTGGGGGAAGGCGCCTCAGGAACGGCCCATGCTGGAGTGGTCATCGCACTCCTTTTTTCCCTCGCGGCGAAACTGCCGCTTGTACGCCAGAGCGTTTCGCCGCTCTGAGACCCGGGCGCCCAAGGTTGGGTGCGACGTGGCTTTTGGCCTCACGTTGCTGTCCGGAGCAATCGCCACCTTCGTTCTGTTTTTTCATCGCGACCATTTCGCGTGGTTTCGTCCGCCTGTCGCGCGCTTAAGAAACACAGAACGATCAACTATCAAAGGAATCCTAATTATGTTTGTTCATAATAAACGCCTGCAATACACCGTCCGCGTCGCTGCGCCGAATCCCGGTCTCGCCAACCTGCTGCTCGAGCAGTTCGGTGGCCCGCAGGGCGAGCTTGCCGCGGCCTGTCGCTACTTCACGCAAGCCGTAGGGGAAGATGATCCGGGCCGTAAGGACCTGCTGTTCGATATCGCCACCGAGGAACTGAGCCATCTGGAAATCATCGGCTCAATTGTCGCGATGCTGAATAAAGGCGCGAAGGGTCAACTGGCCGAAGCAGTCGAACAGGAAGCCGAGTTGTACCGGTCGATGACTTCCGGCGGCAACGACTCGCACACCACCGCGCTTCTCTACGGCGGCGGTCCCGCCCTTACGAATTCGGCGGGCGTGCCGTGGTCGGCGGCGTATATCGACACCATTGGCGAGCCGACTGCCGATCTGCGCTCGAATATCGCGGCCGAAGCGCGCGCCAAGATTGTGTACGAGCGCCTGATCAATGTCACCGATGACCCCGGTATCCAGGAAGCGCTCGGATTCCTCATGACGCGTGAAATTGCGCATCAGAAGTCGTTCGAGAAGGCACTGCATTCCATCCAGCCGAATTTCCCGCAAGGCAAGTTGCCGGGTGTGCCGGAGTTTACAAGCGTCTACTACAACATGTCGCAAGGCAGCGAGCCGGCAGTGCGCGGACCGTGGAACGAAGGCGGCGACTGGAAGTTCGTGGAGGATCCGCAACCCGCCGTGGATGGCGGCGATGGACCTGCGACCGTGGGCGTATCGGCGGAAGACGTGGATGTGTTGCAAGCCATGGCCGCACGCACGGCATCGGACAAGAGTTCGGATCCGACTACCGGAGCCGATCTTGGATCGGGGCAAGCGACGGCGGTTTGAGGTCGTGTTCGAAGCAACATGGGACCGCTCGGCAGGACGAATCAGGCCGTACGGTCCACTTACCGTGGCCTTTGACCAAGATTGACGTCGCTTAAATCAAGCGTGATCTGCCCGACAAGCTTTAAATCGGGCAGAACCATCAATCAAATTTCACACCCCTGAATCACTCCCCCTCCGGCACCACCCTCCGCACCATGAACCAGTAAAACAGCGCGGAACATCCTGCAATCAACCCGCCTGAAATCAGCGCGATCGAATAAGAGCCGGTTTTATCGACGATAAACCCCGCCACCACCGGCGAGAAAGCGCCGCCGAAATAGCCGCCGAAATTCTGGATCGCGCTGACGGACGCGACCATCGACTTGGGCGCAACGTCCGATGCCAGCGCCCATGCCGCGCCAATAATGGCCGCGAGAAACGCAAGACCCAGCGTCATCAGCGTGATGGTGACACCCAGTGAATCAACGAAAGGAATTGCCACCGCCGAAGCCGCCGCACCGATCGCGCAGATCACGATCCACATGCGCTTGGCGTCAATCGGCGTCGCCATTCCGCGATCAACCATCTTCTTCGTCAGATACCCAACGATAATCTCACCCACCGCGCCGCCGATCCACGGAATGCTCGCGTAAATCCCCAGTTGTACGAACGATATGTGAAAGCGATCAAGCAAATACAGCGGCAGGAACACGAGGAAGAGGTTCCACAGCCAGATCGCGCAGAAGTAGCCGAGGATCATGCCCCATACGCTGCGGTGCGTGAACAGTCCGCGCCACTCGTGGGTTGAATTGCTGATCGACCGCTCACGGCCGCCTCCGCCCGCTTCTATATAAGCAAACTCTTCCTTCGAAAGCCGCTTGCTCTGCTCGGGATTTCGATAAAGAAAGAGAAACACAATGGCGAACGCGATGCCAACGAACCCCGCTACATGAAACAGCGAGCGCCACCCAAACGCGACCATCAACGCAACGAGCACAGCGGGCGCAAGCGCGGGTCCCCATTTGGATGACGAATCCCAGATGCCTGTGGCAAATCCGCGCTCCTTGGTCGGAAACCACGCGGCTGTAATCTTCGCCGAGGTTGGCCAGCACGGCGCTTCGCCAACGGCGAGCAGCGCGCGCATCACAAGCAGCGCGCTGACCGATCCGACCACGCCCGTCATGTAGGTCGCGACACTCCACCAGATCATGGCAACGGCGTAGGCCTTCTTTGCGCCAAAGCGGTCAATCACCCAGCCCGCCGGTAATTGCATCACGGCGTAGGTCCACGCGAACACGGTGCCGAGCAAGCCGATCTGCGTTCGCGACAACCCAAGCTCGCGAATCATTTCCGGCGCCGCAATGGAGAGGCTAGCCCGGTCGATGTAATTGATGATGCCGCCCGCCACCAGCCAAATCAGCACGGTCCAGCGAAAATTCATGCCGGCGCCGGTTGTAGCTCCAGCGGGAGATACAAGCTTGTCAGCCACATCCGTCTCCTCGTCTACGCGAATGGACGCCCTTGATCGGGCGCCTAATAGGCGGCCTTTAGGGGCTTTTAATAGTCACACTATATTTCGCAACGATTCGGACAGGCAGCGGAGTAAACCCGGCTTAATCATCAAATAGTCTTACTATATTTCCCACCAATGGGAAACCAATACGCAGCTCGCAACTCACTAAGCGTGCCGCTTACCGCCCTCTTCAAGCACGCTGTCAGCATCCACCCGCGCGCTTTCGAGTTGCACCAGACTCGCCTGCCGAGCGCCCAGCGGATCGCGGCTTTGAATGGCCGTAAGAATTGCCTTGTGGCGGGGCAAGGACAGCGCGTGGGTATCGGGATGACGGCTGGTCAGGCGAATGGATTCGGACAATGCCAGCGACAGCATATTGCCGATATACGCCAGCATGTCGTTATGGGTGGCGGCCATGATCGCGCGATGAAACTCCAGATCGGGTTCGAGCAATTCAGGCGCGGTCGCAGCCGCTTCCATGCGAGTGTATGCGGCCTCGATCCGGGCAAGATCCTCGCCACTGCCGCTCGTCGCCGCGAGCGCCGCAGCAGCCGGTTCGATGACGCGGCGCACCGTGAGCAGCGACCGGAAGAACTCGCCCTCGGGCACGCTGCTGAGCGTCCAGTAGAGCACGTCGGGATCGAGCATGTGCCAGTCAGCGCGCGGCCTGACGACGCTGCCAACCCGCGGTTTCGACACCACTAGTCCCTTTGCCACAAGCACACGCGTTGCCTCCCTCAAGACCGGGCGGCTCACGCCGTAGGTTTCGCACAGCAGCACTTCGGCGGGCAGGCGTTCGCCGGGCGCCACCTTACCGCCAACGATATCCATGCCGAGGTTCTGCACGATGCGCCCGTGCATGCTTTTGCCTTGCTGCAGATGTCGATAGTCCATGTTCAGGTAGAGAAAGCCTCAGTCTTGACCGACATACCACAGCATAAGCACGGCGACATAAACTTCAAAATAGTATGACTACATTGCGGGTAAACGCGCTTGGGTCGGTGTTGTCGAAACAAGGCTTGGCATTGATGACGACCGAACTCATCCGGCCTGTCATTTGCTCTACCGGGTCACCTGCATTGCCCGGCCCAAATGCGATAATCCCCGGCTGTCACCCTGTTTTCCGGAGAACCATCCCATGAGCCGCCTCGACAACCCGTATCACGACCAAGAGGCCGGCCGTGCCGACTCGACGCAAGATACGACCCGCATCGACGATGTCCGCATTGGCGCCGTCCGTCCGCTGATTTCCCCTGCGCTGCTGCAAGACGACCTGCCTGTGCCGCTCGCGGTGCAGACGCTGGTTGAAAAAAGCCGGGTTGAAATAGCCGACATCATTCAAGGCCGCGACGACCGGCTGGTCGTTGTGGTCGGACCGTGCTCGATCCACGACCACGACCAGGCGCTCGAATACGCGCATCTGCTGAAAGCAACCGCTGACGAACTGCGCGACGACCTGCTGATCGTGATGCGCGTGTACTTCGAAAAACCACGTACCACGGTGGGCTGGAAGGGTTACATCAACGACCCGCTGCTGGACGGCACGTTTCGTATCAACGAAGGCCTGCGCCGCGCGCGCCAGCTGCTGCTCGACATCAGCGGCATCGGCTTGCCAACGGGCACCGAGTTTCTCGACTTGCTGAGCCCGCAATACATTGCGGACCTGATTGCCTGGGGCGCTATTGGCGCACGGACGACAGAGAGCCAGAGCCATCGGCAACTGGCTTCGGGGCTGAGCTGCCCGATCGGTTTCAAGAACGGCACCGACGGCGGAGTGCAGATCGCCGCCGACGCCATCGTCGCGGCCCATGCAAGCCATGCCTTCATGGGCATGACCAAGATGGGTATGGCCGCCATCTTCGAAACCCGCGGCAACGCGGACGCACACGTGATCCTGCGCGGTGGCAAGAAAGGGCCGAACTACGATAGCGAAGGGGTCGCCGCCGCCTGTGCCGCCCTCAAGGAAGTGGGACTTCGCGAGCAGGTGATGATCGATTGCTCGCATGCGAATTCGGGCAAATCGCATCTGCGTCAGATCGAGGTAGGAGAGGACATCGCGCGGCAATTGAACGGCGGTGACCGCCGCATTATTGGCGTGATGATCGAAAGCCATTTGGAAGAAGGCCGCCAGGATCTGAAGCCGGGTGTCACGCTGCGCCGCGGTGTCTCCATTACCGATGCATGCCTCGCCTGGACACAAACCGAACCGGTATTGCAAACGCTCGCTGCTGCAGTACGTGAGCGCCGAAAGCACTGATACGGACTCGCCACGAAGCCCCCGAGCTTCGTGGAACATTGCGTTGCCGCCAACACCTCGCGTGCCCACGCGATGATCAACTCTCCCGCGTAGCACCGCGCATGCCACGCCTATCCTGCACCCTCGCCGGTGCAAGTCAGGATCACTGCATGGCTTCACAATAAATTTCATTAGGCATAGACTTAATCCGTCAACGTCATTCACTCATTGCAGTGAGTCGTCGTGAGTCGTCTTGCATCAAGCGTTTTCGTAGTGATCCGCAAGTTGAACCGGGCCATGCGTCCGGTTCGATTCGTGCCCACCCGCGTACGACCGAGGCGACACATCATGGCTGACACGAGTTACATGGCGCGTAAATCCGTTGCCGATATCGTCAAGAGTGCTGACGGCGGGGAACGCCCGCTAGCGAAGACACTCGGCGCACTCAGCATCACCGCAATGGGCATCGGCGCGATCATCGGCGCCGGCATCTTCGTGCTGACAGGCACGGCCGCTGCGCAGTTCGCGGGACCGGCCATCATCCTGTCGTTCATACTGGGCGGTATTGCGTGCGCGTTTGTCGGCCTGTGTTATTCCGAACTCGCGGCCATGCTGCCCGTCTGCGGCAGCAGCTACACGTACACCTATGCCACGCTCGGCGAAGTGTTTGCGTGGATCATCGGCTGGGACTTGATCCTTGAATATGCGATGGGTGCGGCCACCGTTGCGGTCGGATGGTCGGGGTATATCGTCAGCCTGCTGCGTAACGTGGGGATTGCCTTTCCACCCCAACTTGCGGCTGCACCCGGCACCATGGTGAAGCTTGCCGACGGCACGTCGGTGACGGGAATGGTTAATCTGCCGGCCGTTTTCATTGTCGCTGCCCTGACGCTCATGCTGGTGATGGGAACCAAGGAGTCGGCGCGGCTCAACAACATCATGGTCGCGATCAAGCTGTTCGTGGTCGTGGCATTTCTCGCGCTGGGCGTCTTCTTTGTGCATCCCGGGAACTGGCATCCGTTCATTCCGGCGAACACCGGCGAGTTCGGCAACTTCGGCATGAGCGGCATCCTGCGCGGCTCAGCGGTCGTGTTCTTTGCGTTCATCGGTTTCGATGCGGTATCGACCTGTGCCCAGGAAGCCAAGAGACCACAGCGCGATATGCCGGTCGGCATTCTCGGGTCATTGGTGATCTGCACGGTCCTTTACATCGCGGTGGCGGGGGTGCTCACCGGACTCGTGCCTTATGGTGAATTGAACGTGCCCGATCCCATTGCGAAGGGCGTGGACGTGATCGGCCTCACCTGGTTCTCCATCCTCATCAAGATCGGCGCGCTGACCGGCTTGACGACCGTGATCCTCGTGCTGTTGTACGGACAGAGCCGCATCTTTTTCACGATGTCGCAGGATGGCTTGTTGCCAGGATTGTTCGCGCGGGTTCATCCACGTTTAAAGACGCCTCACCTCAGCCAGACCATGATTGGCGCTGTTGTTGCAATTGTCGCGGCATTCACGCCGATCAGCGTACTGGGCGAGATGGTGAGCATCGGGACGCTCTTCGCGTTCGTCCTGGTGTGCGGCGCGGTGATCTATTTGCGGCGCAGCGACTCGGGTGCGAACCGGCCATTTCGTGTGCCCGGAGTGCCGATCGTCCCTATTCTCGGCATCCTGTTCTGCGTGCTGCTGATGACCGGCCTGCCACTCGTTACGTGGCTGCGCCTCGTGGTCTGGCTGGTGATCGGACTCGTGATCTACTTCTCGTATGGACGTAATAACTCGCGGCTGCGGCATCCGGAGCGGCACGCAGGGTAATACATGAAGCTCGCGTCGTGCAGCGGCAGTTGAGTTTCACGCTTCGCGACGCTGGCCAACCGCCCCGGCCGGCGGACTCATACAGAACCCACTGGCGATTCAGGCAGGATGAATGTTTGACGCCTGCTTGCCCTTGGGGCCCTGGCCAATATCGAAACTCACCTTCTGGTTCTCGAGCAATGACTTGAAACCTTCAGTCTTGATCTCAGAGAAATGGGCGAACAGCTCTTCGCTGCCGTCGTCCGGCGTGATGAAACCAAAACCCTTTGCATCGCTGAACCACTTTACTCGTCCGAACGGCATGGCCGTCTCCTGGCTGGAAAAAGGGGAACGGTATCACGCGCAGTGGTTTTCGTTCGCGCCGCGTTTTGCCGGCATCGGCTGAACCTCAAATCTGTCGGCCGGCGCCGGCGAAAAATTCTTCCCGAAAGGCCTCCCGCCGCCCTTCCCAGCGCATCTCCGCGTTTACCTTCACTTATAAAAATTCTTTTCATATGTGAAAATTAGACACGAAACCCATGCGGGGAACCGCATCGACGGGACCCACCACCGAAAAAGGAGCATCAATGGTCAAGCGTGTCGAAGGCAAAAACATCGTAGTGACAGCTGCCGGAAAAGGCATCGGACGGGCTTCCGCGCTCATGCTCGCCGCTGAGGGCGCCCACGTCTGGGCAACCGATATCGACGAAAGCGCCCTCGCCGAACTCGCCCGCGACGCGGGTGTTGGCTCTACCTTGCGCACCGCACGCCTGAACGTGCTGGATTCCGCCGATGTCGAGGCGTTCGCCGCGACCACCGGCCCGCTCGACGTACTGTTCAACTGCGCCGGCTACGTCCACGACGGCAACATCCTCAAATGCACGGACAAGGACTGGGATTTCAGCTTCGACCTGAACGTCAAAGCCATGTACCGGACCATTCGCGCATTCCTCCCGGCCATGATCGACGCAGGCAAGGGGGCATCGATCATCAACATGGCCTCTGCGGCGTCGAGCGTGAAAGGCGTGCCGAACCGCTTTGTTTATGGCGCATCGAAAGCGGCCGTGATCGGTTTGACGAAATCGGTAGCCGCCGATTTCGTCGGGCAGGCGATTCGTTGCAACGCGATTTGCCCGGGCACTATCGAGTCCCCGTCGCTGCGCGGCCGGATCGCGAATCAGGCGGCGGCGACTCATCTGGACGAGGAGCAGGTTCGTGCTGCGTTCGTCGCGCGCCAGCCTATTGGACGGGTTGGCCGTGCGGAGGAAGTCGCGGCGCTGGTGACCTACCTTGCCTCCGATGAATCCGGGTTCACCACTGGCACGATCCACATGATCGACGGCGGCTGGTCGAATTAATCCTGATTACTTCGTATAGCTTACGAAAATATAAAACCATAATAATGACAAGAGGAGACCCCCATGTCAGGATCTATTCCGTTGGCGGCTAGTCCGGAAGCCACCGCGCTTGAAGAAAACGCGTATCGCAAGGCAGTGTGGCGGATCGTGCCATTGCTGATCGTCTGCTTCATCTTTGCCTACTTCGATCGTGTCAACATCAGCTTCGCCAAGCTGCAGATGCAGGGCGACCTCGGGCTATCGAACGCCGCGTATGGTTTTGGCGCCAGCATCTTCTTCGTGGGCTATTTCATCTTCGAGATTCCCAGCAACCTGATCCTGAGCCGGGTAGGCGCGCGCGTCTGGATCGCGCGCATCATGATCTCGTGGGGCATCGCCTCGGCCGCGATGATGTTCGTTACGTCCGAAACGTGGTTCTACGTGCTGCGCTTCGTGATTGGCGCGACAGAAGCGGGGTTTCTGCCCGGCATCATCCTGTACTTCACGTACTGGTTCCCCGCCAAGCGGCGAGCGCGTATCAATGCGCTTTTCATGACATCAATCTCGATCTCAGGCGTGATCGGCGGCCCTTTGTCTGGCTTCATCATGACCCGCTTCGCCGGTGTGGGCGGATTGGCGGGCTGGCAGTGGCTGTTCCTGCTCGAAGGTTTGCCGACCGCCCTGCTCGGCTTGCTGGTGCTGGCCATTCTCGATGACCGCATTGCCAGCGCGAAGTGGCTCAGCGCTGAAGAGAAGGCTGTGTTGCAAGCCAACCTGGATCGCGAGGACCACGGCACGTCGCACAAATTCATCGACGCGATGCGCCAGCCCGGCACGCTGCTGCTCTCGCTGATCTATCTCTTCATGCTGATGGGTCTATATGGACTGACGTTCTGGATGCCGCAACTGATCAAGAACACCGGCATCACCAGCCCGATGACCATTGGTCTGCTGACCGCGATTCCCTATGCGGCAGCGGGCATCGGCATGGTGGCGCTCGGCAAGAGTTCGGACCGGCACGGCGAGCGCCGCTGGCACCTTGGGCTGGCGGTCGGCGTGGGCGGCATCGGTTATATCCTGAGTGCGTATTTCGCTCATGACACCACCCTTGCCATGATCTCGCTTGTGATTGCCGCGGTGGGTGCGATCGGCTGCCTGCCCGTGTTCTGGACCTTGCCGCCTGCGTTCCTGAGCGGCACGGCAGCGTCCGGCGGGATCGCGCTGATCAATTCCATCGGGAATCTGGGCGGCATCATCAGCCCGTACCTGGTCGGCAAGGTGGTGGATATTACCGGCGTACCGTCAGGCGGTCTGTACGCTATCGCGGCGGTCCTGATCCTCGCAGCCCTGCTGATCCTGTTCGGCTTGCCCGCTCGTATTGCCAACCGGGATCAAGCGCTTTGACGGTCTCAATCTGCTTAATGACGAGGCGTTCTTTTTCGATCCCACCATGGCCATGAATACAGTCCTAAAACCTTCCCGGAACGCGTCCGACGAGAGCACCGATAGCCCGCGCTACACCGCGCCCGCCCTCGAAAAAGGACTCGATATTCTCGACGTGCTCGTGGACACCGCCGAGGGCTACACGCTCAACGAACTGTCTGGGAAACTCGGCCGCACGGTGAGCGAAATCTTTCGCATGGTCGTGACGCTCGAACGCCGCGGTTATGTGCAGGGCGATCATAACGACCGCTATACGCTGACGCTCAAGCTCTTCGAGATGGCGCACCGGCAGCAGCCCATTCGATCGCTGACCGCCATGGCGCTGCCGCTGCTGCGCGATCTGGCGAACGTGACGCGGCAGTCGTGTCATTTGTCGATCTATCACAGCGGCCGCGTTGCGGTCATTGCGCAAGTCGATAGTCCCGAACGATGGTCCTTCGGGCTGAAGGTCGGCGCGGTGATGGGCCTGACCGATACCTCGTCAGGCCACGTGCTGCTCGCTTTCCGCGATCTCGCCGAACGGGAGCGGATGCTCGCGGCGCACACACGCGTGGAAGGTGAGAACGACGTGGAACCGGCGGCCTTGCTGACATTACTCGACGAAATTCGCGCGACCGGACATGAGATCGTGCCCAGCCGGCAGATGCGCGGCGTGACCAACGTGGCGTTCCCGGTGATTGGGAGCAGCGGCGACGCCGTAGCGGCGGTCAACGTGCCGTATCTCGAGCGCATTGATAAAAAGATCAATCCCGAGTTCGACGAGGTCTGCAGGATGGTCGGCGAGATGACCGGACGCTTGTCCGCGCTCATGGGGTTCAGCGGATACAACCTGGAAGGCGAATAAGCCTTGTGTGCCTTGGAACGGGCGCTCGAATGCCATCATTCGAGCGGCGTTCTCACATTCAAAATCCACGTAACTATTATTGCCCGTCGAACAGATCAGACAATTAAGCGTTTGCCGAGTAAAAAAATAAAAAATAAATCGGCATTGGTCTTATCGCCATTTAATCGCGTTGACGAAATAAATGCGCAACCGTATAAAACCATCAACGCCGCCCGTCCTTATGCAGGCTCTTGCGCAGTCTCTCCATAATCCGACGCCGCTATTCCAGGTTTAGTCCGAATGCGCCCGGTCGATCCAACCATTCAGCCCACGGTGAAGACATCATGCGACAGACCAAAATCTCCATTTGCGTGCCGACGTGCAACAGACCTGATCTGCTGATGGAATCGCTCGCGTCGTGTCTTGCTCAAACGCATACAGATATCGAAATACTGGTTGGCGACGATTCCAGCGATACCCGCACGCAAAACCTGATCGATACAACGTATCTGCACGAATCGCGGATCTCCTACGTCAAGAATGAACCGCCCCTCGGGCAGGCAGACAATATCGCCAGCCTCTTCAAGCGTGCCACCGGCGATAAAATTCTCCTGATTCACGACGACGATGCGCTCAAAACCGACTGTATAGAACGCCTGCTGTCCGCGTGGAACCTGCACCCGGATCTCGACATTGCATTCGGCGACCAGTATCAAATGGACAACACCGGGCGCGTCGACGTGGAAGCGAGCCGTAAGCTCAATTCGGATTACTACCGCACGGAAGCCGTGGTCGGCCTGCAGCCCAATCCGGGACGCACTGGCCTGATCCAGATGATGCCGAACAACGGCTGGCTCGCCAATGCAGATCTGGTCAAGAAAATCAGCTATAGAAAACAATACGGCATGGGTTGCGATTTCGTGTTCGGCGCACAAATCTGTCTAGCCGCCAGGAAGGTTTATTATCTCAAGGAATACGTATCGTTTTATCGGAAAACGGACGTGTCGATATCCCTGACTACCGCGCGCTCGACCACGGCCGCGGCGGTGCTAGCCTACACGTTTGTCAAATCTCTCAAGCTCGACAGCAGCCTTGAGTCAGCTCGCGAACTCGCGCTCAAGCGGATCGTGCCAATTGTGGTCTCGGTGTATGCGCGCAATCATCAACCCATGCAGGGACTCAGCATCGTGCTTGCCCACCTGTATGCGTACAACTACGGGCTCAGCAAACGGCTCTACTATCACCTGATGCTGATCCTCAAGGGATTCGCCAGCACGGGAAGCTACAAAAGCAGCGCGCAGAACAGCTGAAACAAAGCAGCTACAGCCCAAGGCTCAAGCTCCGACTCGCGACGAAGAGACCGGGCTTGAACCGACGCCTCACTTCACAATCCCGCCGTTATTTCCTCACAATCGACCGGCGTACTGCTGCGTCGTCGTAAAACCTTCCCTACGTAAAACACTTTGCAGTACATTCGACAGGCGCCGCAATAACGCCAGACAGTCGAGCTATTGATCTGACAATTACGCGCCTCGGGCAACGCCTTACCTGTCTGCGCCTCAAGAACACCGAATACCCATCAAGCAATAGAGCGTCCGACTCACGAAAGTTTTTCGGGAAAAATCCGCCATGCTGAAGCTCATCGCCTGTTTGTTCGGACACCGTCTGATTGCGAAGCGCAGGGCCTTGCTTCCCGCGGCACCCTCTGCCGCCAGCGGCGAAATCCATACGGCCTCCACGCTGCCATCGGACTTCATCGACATCGAGATTGCGCAAGCGCGGCGTCATCGGCAAGCGGTCGGGCTCGCTCCGCTACTAGACCATCCTGACAGCCCGCACGATGCCGCCGGCATACCCGGCCTCGCTATCTCGGGCGGCGGCATTCGCAGCGCGGTATTCTCGCTCGGCGTCCTTCAGGCCATGGCGGATCAGCACGTGCTGAAACACTTCGGCTATGTGTCGACGGTATCGGGTGGAAGCTACATTGGCGCGTTCTATGGCAGCCTCTTTGTGCCCGATACCTTGCGCAGCGGCAGCGCTCAAACAGCCGCAAGCGAGTTCAAGGCGCAAGCGCGGCAAGCAGCCGGTACGCTCGGTCCAAAGACATGCGCAGCCACGCCCGCCTCGGTCACCTCGATTGCGTACCTCCGCGATAACTGCAACTACCTCGTGCCCAACGGCATGAACGACGTGCTGCAATCCATCGCGTTCTCGCTGCGGAACTGGTTCGCGTTGCAATACGTTATTGGTGTCTCGCTGCTGACCGTCCTGCTGTGGGTCAGTCTCGCGAATCACACGATCTTTCACTTCGCCCGCTTCGCCGACCATTGGCATCCATTATTCAGATCCGTGCCGGGCCTTCTGGCGATAGGCGTTTCCATCCTGCTTATTTCACCGTTGAGCCGCGCATACTGGCTCACGCAAAATCTCGCCGAGGGAACACGCTCGGCCTATAAAGTGTTGCCTGCCGCCTCGTTGATCCTGGTGACCCTGATCGCGCTGGTCAGCGTGGAAATCAATCGTCCGGGGACAATACTGCCGGTGCATTCCACGACTGCCTCATCGTCCTTGATCAATTACTCGTTCGTCGGACTGGGCTCATGGTTCGTCATCCTGACCGAGATTCTTGCTGTCATTGCGTTCGCCACGGCATGGAGCTTTGTGAACCGCAATGCCTCGCCGGGCAAGTCGGGCATAGCGTGGCGCGCTGGTCCGAGAGCGAAACCCGCATCCCGCCTCGATAGCCGCGCGTTCGCGGATCGCTTGCGCAACGCATTGACGAACGCGTACACCACGCCGCTTCGCATTGGCCGGCATCGCTTCTTCTCGGGTCCTGTCCAGGTCATGATCTGGGCAGCGGCCATAGCGGCCATCGATGCGCTCGGTCAAATAGGCTATGCGTGCGCGCCGGCCCTCGCCGGCCACATGTGCGTGCTCGCGGCGGCGAGCGGTGCTACAACCACGGCGGCCGCGTCTGCCGATACTTCGTCCGTGCCCGCTTCGCTCGGCGTGCTGGCGGGTTCCGGCGCGGCGATCTGGGGCGCAGCCAAGTTCCTTCTTTCCGAGGGCAGCACGGTCACGAATCAGATCATGAAGGTACCGAAGATCGTACTCGCCTCGGTCGCCGCCATACTCGCCGCGTTGATCACGCTGACGTTCTGGTCGATCGCTGCACGCGCCGCCGATGCCGGGTTAAGACACTATGCGCGCAAGACCGCCCTCCTCGATAACTTGTCGAGCACCTGGCGCGATGCCAATCACGGCGGCCTGCTGTTCCTTGGACTGACCTGCGTCGTCATACTGATGCTCGCCGTCATCGACGGCCTTTGCATCCAGTTCCTCAATCTCTCGACCTACCAGCGCTTCTATAGCACGCGGCTGACGCGCGCGTTTATTGGTGCGACGAACCGCGTCCGGCTCGATCAGGCGAACCGCCGCGACGTCACTGCGCTCGTCCCTGGCGACAGCATTGCGATGGGCCAGTATTACCACGGCCAGAGTTGTGCGCCCGTGCACCTGATCAATACGACGATCAACAAGACTATCGACTGGAACTCGTCACTGGTGCAGCGAGGTTCGCGCGGGATGATCATGAGCATCGGGCCAGCCGGCATGACCGTAGGCGCCAAACTCGGCGTGCTGAAATGCGAATGGGACCGTGCGAACGACATCTCCACGCCCGCTACGCATACCCTGTCCGGCCACCCGACGCCGAACATCTGGCTCGAGTCGCTGACGTTGGGCGACTGGATCGCGATCTCGGGCGCGGCGGTGAGCACCGGACTTGGACAACTGACGCGTCCGGGTTATTCGCTGCTGCTAGGCATTGCGAATATTCGGCTGGGTTACTGGTGGGACACCTACTCGGCTCCATTTCGCCACGGCACGAAAAGCAGTCCGCGAACACGTGTACCGCTTCCGGACGACAAGGATCCGAAGCGCATTTTTCGCGAGAAGGTGTTTGGCACGCAGTTCTGCCTGACCAGCGAATTGCTCGGGCAGTTCGACGGACCGCGAGGCCGGCGCTGGTATCTGACGGACGGTGGCCACTTCGAGAACACCGGTGCGTACGAATTGCTGCGTCGTCAGTTAGCCTTCATTGTCATCTTCGACAACGGTTGCGATCCGGTTTATCAATTCGATGACCTGGCCAACCTGATGCGGCGTGTTCGCGTCGACTTCGGTATCGAAATTTTCGAGTCATCATGCAAGATCTCTTCGCCCGACGGCCTGCGGCTTAACCCCAGCCTGATTGCCAAATCGTTCGATGCTTTTGCAAAAAATCCCGACTATCTCGCGATTCGCTTGATGGCCAGGTTTCCAGACGGGCGCACCGGACAGATCCTCGCGATCAAACCCCGCTTGACGGCAGCCGCGCCTCACGACGTACGCCAATACAAGAACACGAGTCCCGACTTCCCGCATGAAACAACCGCCGACCAATTCTTCGACGATGTCCAGTGGGAGTCGCATCGCGCGCTCGGGTACTCGCAAGCGCGCGCGTTGTTCAGTTGATCTGGCTTGAGCAACGACATCGGCTTGGCGGGCGCCAGACTGTTGCGATTCGTCGCGCCATGCAAGCCGCCTTAGGTCCTCTTAAGTCTCGCTAAGCCCTGACAGCGTGTCGCGTTTGATCTTCTTGGCGATCGACCACTTGTGTACTTCGGTCGGGCCGTCGTAAATACGAAACGCGCGAATCTCACGGAACACTTGCTCGACTACTGTGTCACGCGATACGCCGGTTCCGCCCATCACCTGCACGCATCGGTCGGCCACCCGGAAGAGCGCGTCGGCCACGGCAACTTTTGTCATCGAACTTTCGGATGTGCCCAGCGAGCCGCCATCGAGTACGGCCGCGCACCAGTCGATCATGAGTTCCGCCTGCTGCAAATCGATCAGGTTCTCAGCGAGCATGAACCCCACGCCTTCGTGATCGATCAGCAACTTGCCGAATGCGCGGCGCGTGCAGGCGTAGTGTGTCGCGATCTCATGCGCGCGTGTGGTCGCGCCGTGCCAGCGCATGCAATGCGACAGCCGCGCGGGCGACAGCCTGATCTGAGCGTATTTGAAGCCTTCATGCACTTCGCCCAACACCTGACTCTCGGGCACGCGCAAACCGTTGATCCGCACCACCGCGTGACCGCCGGGCATTGAACTGTCGATCGTGTCGAGAATTCGCTCAAGGTGAATGGCGGGATGTGGCAGGTCAACGAGAAACATAGTTGCCCTGACCCTGTCGTTTTTCTCGCCGCCTTCTTCATGCGTATTGCTGCGCGCCATCACAATGCCAACCGATGCCCCTTCAGCGCCGGTGATAAACGCCTTCGTGCCGTCGATCACCCAGTGATCACCATCGCGCCGGGCCGTGGTCTGAAGCATGGAGGGATCGGAGCCCGCGCCGCCATCGGACGCGGGTTCGGTCATGAAGAATGCCGAGCGGGCGTCTCCCGCTACGAGCGGCGCGAGAAACCGTTCTTTCTGCGCCGCGGTGCCGATCTTGCCGATCAGGTACATGTTGCCTTCGTCCGGCGCGGCGGTATTCACAGCGACCGGGCCGAGCGGCGACAAGCCTGATTGCTTCAGGACGGTTGCAGTTTCGAGCTGCGTGAGATGATCGCCACCGGCCAGGATATGCGGCGTGAGAACACCCGCAGCGCGGGCCTTGCTGCGCAGTTCGCGCACCAATTCGTCGCTCGGGCCGTGACTCCCGCAACGCGGATCGCGTTCGTATGGAACCACCACCGTGCGCACGAACGCTTCTACACGCTTGGCTATTTCGCTCGCGCGCTCTGTCTGTACAACATCCATGCTGCTCATGCAGGGTCTCCTTTTTTAACGCCACGACGTTGCCGGTTGCCGTCATGATAGCGATGCGCCGGACCGGCCAGTAACGCGGCGGTCGAGTGGTATGAGAATAATCATAGCCTTGTTCGAGTGCTCGTTCGTCAGGGGCGGCGATGGCGCAACCCGCGCCGCTTACTTCGCCACTTTTCCTTAGGCAATTAATGACGCGCTAGCGCGCTCGCCCGAGCGCGGCGTATAGTTTGCTGCTCATGCAGTCATGCAAGCTGGCGCGTCCGCTCCCGCAGTCCGCGCCCCGGATTCCACCTTCCCAGGAGAGTCGCGATGACGTCGGTGTTGTTTCGCAATGGCGCGCTGCTGGACCCGTTGCAGCCAGAACTAATCCCCGGCCACGAGGTGCTGGTCGAAGAGGGCCGAATCAAGGAAGTCTCCGATCGCCCGATCAAATCCACCAGCGCCCGTGTGATCGATTTGAAAGGCAAGACGTTGATGCCCGGCCTGATCGACCTCCACGTGCATGTTATCGCGGTCGAATTCAACCTCCCCCGCGTGATGACCTTGCCCAACGTGCTCGTCACGCTGCGCGCCGTGCCCCTGATGCGCGCGATGCTGCGGCGAGGATTCACCACCATTCGCGACGCCGGCGGCGCAGGCTACCCGTTCAAGCAAGCCGTGGAAGCCGGACTGGCGGAGGGACCCCGCATGTTCGTCTCCGGCCGTGCGCTAAGCCAGACCGGCGGTCACGGCGACATGCGCACGCGCGGCGATTACATGCCGCCGGACGCACCCTGCGGTTGCTGCGTCCGCGTTGGCGCGCTCACGAGAGTGGCGGACGGCGTGGACGAGGTGCGGCGTGCCGTTCGCGAAGAACTCCAGATGGGCGCGGACCAGATCAAGATCATGGCATCGGGCGGTGTTGCCTCGCCGACCGACCCTGTCGGTGCATGGGGATACTCCGAGGATGAGATCCGCGCGATCGTTGCCGAGGCGCGCGGCCGCCAGACCTACGTGCTGGCCCATGCGTACACGCCTGAAGCCATCGCGCGTGCGGTGCGCTGCGGCGTGCGTACGATCGAGCACGGCAATCTCATCGACGACGCGACTGCGCGTCTGGTCGCGGAACACGATGCCTTCGTGGTTCCCACGCTGGTGACTTACGAAGCGCTCGCCAGCGAGGGCGGCAAATACGGCCTGCCCGAAGCAAGCCTTGCGAAAGTAGCCGATGTACACGAAGCCGGCCTCCGGTCCCTGGAGATCATGAAACGCGCGGGCGTGCGCATGGGCTTCGGCACGGATCTGCTGGGGGAATCGCAGCGTCTGCAAAGCGATGAATTCCGGCTGCGTGCCGAGGTTTTATCGCCGGCTGAAGCCATAGCAAGCGCAACGGTGGTAGGCGCCGACGTGCTCGGCATGACCGGCCAACTCGGTCGCCTCGTACCGGGCGCGTTCGCCGATGCGCTGGTTGTGGACGGCAATCCACTGCGATCCATCGACTGCCTGCTCGGTCAGGGCGAACACATTCCATTCGTGATGAAAGGCGGCCACATCCACTTCGACGAACTTGAACACGCTTGACCCGAGCACGCTTACCCGAAGCCGAATCAGAAGCCAAACCCGTTCATTCCTGACAGCGAGGCGCGTTACCCATGTCGACGATTTCCGCCCGTATCGAACGCATGCCGTTTTCATCCTTTCATCGACGGCTACTGCTGATGGGCGGTCTCGGCTACACCTTCGACGCCATGGACGCCGCCGTACTCGCGTTCCTGCTGCCGGTGCTGCGCACGCAGTGGTCGCTCAGCAGCGTGCAGACGGGCGTGCTCGGCAGCGGGACGTTTATCGGCTATTTCCTTGGGGCGATGCTCGCCGGCATGCTCGGCGATCTGATCGGCCGGCGGCGCGTGATGATGTATGCGCTGGTGATCTACTGCGTCGCATCGCTGGCCAGCGCGACCGCGCACGACTGGCCGTTCTTTCTCGCGACACGCATTCTTGCCGGCCTCGGCACGGGCGCAGAAAGCGCGATCGTCGCACCGTTCTTGTCGGAGTTCGTGGCGCGGCGGTATCGCGGCGCGTTCACGGGCAGTCTCGCCGGCTTCTTTTCGTTTGGCTTCGTGGCGGCTGCGCTGCTCGGTTATTTCGTGATTCCGCTCGCGCCGAACGCGTGGCGCGTGGTGATGGTGATCACTGCCCTGCCGATCGTGATGTTGCTCTGGTGGCGGCGCGCGTTGCCCGAATCACCGCGCTGGCTCGTCGCGCGCGGACGGCACGCGGAGGCCGAGGCAATCGTCGCACGGGCGGAAGCCGAGTTGATGGCAGCGGGCGTGAAACTGGAACCCCTGCCGGCAACCGATGCGGCCGCCGAAGCGGAGGTTCCTATCGCAGCGGAACGTGCCTCGGTGGTCGCGAATGTGAAGGCGCTCTGGTCGCGCAAGCTCGCGCGCATCACCACCATGACGTGGCTCATGTGGTTGTCGATCACCTTCAGTTACTACGCATTCTTCACGTGGATTCCGAGCCTGCTCGTGCAGAACGGCATGACGATCACGCGCAGCTTTTCGTACTCGCTCGTGATCTATATCGCTCAGATACCGGGTTACTTTTCCGGCGCGTGGTTGAACGAGAAGATCGGCCGGCAGGCGACCATTGCGACGTACATGGTGCTGGGCGGCATCTCGGCATTGGGGCTTGCGCTCACGCGCAGCGACGGCGGCATCATGCTGTCCGGCGTGCTGCTGTCGTTCTTCATGAATGGCACGTATGCCGGGGTCTATGCCTACACGCCCGAGGTTTTTCCAACCGATGTCCGCGCGACCGGCACAGGTCTGGCTTCATCAATCGGTCGGCTGGGCGCGATCGCCGCCCCTATCCTGGTCGGGTACGTCTACCCGTTGCTGGGCTTTCCAGGCGTGTTTGGGGCAACCACATTCGTGCTGCTGATCGGTGCGGCGGCCGTGGTGCTGATGGGCGTGCCGACGCGCGGCCGGTCGCTTGAGGATATCGCGGCGCAGCAGTTACGCAGTTAGCGAAATCGCGTGGCTTGTGCGGAACTCAGTACACGTCCCGCACATAACGCTTGTCCCTGACCATGCCGCTGACGTATTCCTGGGCCTTGTCGTCGCTCATGCCGGCGTGTTGAGCGACGACAGATTTGAGTGCTGCGTCAACGTCCTTGGCCATGCGACCGGCGTCGCCGCAGACATAAAAATGCGCACCCGCCGCAAGCCACGACCACAGTTCCGCGCCATGCTCACGCATGCGATCCTGCACATAAATCTTGTCGGCCTGATCCCGCGAGAACGCGAGATCGAGACGGTTCAGCAGACCCTTGCGGCGCATCTCATCGAGTTCATCCCCGTAGTAATAGTCCGTGGCGGCATGCTGCTCGCCAAAGAATAACCAGTTGCGGCCCGTGTCGCCACGCGCGAGGCGCTCATGCAGGAAGCCTCTGAATGGGGCCACGCCCGTGCCGGGACCGACCATGATCATGGGTGCATCGCCGCTATGGGGAAGACGGAAATGTGCCGACTTCTGGACGAACACCGGCACGCTGGCATCGCCCGCACGATCGGCCAGAAAAGTCGAGGACACGCCCTTGCGCTGACGCCGGCCATTGTTATACCGGACCGCCGATACAGTCAGGTGTATCTCGTCAGGGTGCGCCCTGGGACTCGATGCAATCGAATAAAGGCGCGGCTGCATGCGCTTGAGCATGCCGACCAGTTCCGTGGCTGAAAGCTCGACCGGGAATTCGTGCAGCACGTCAGCCAGTTGCTGACCCCACAGCCACTTTTTCAAGTCCGCCTTGTTGTCCTCGCGCAGCAGTCTGCTTAATGCACTATTCGCACCATTTGCACCCGCTGCACCGTCGCGCGTCCGGGTTGCGATAAACGCCAGCGCGTCGTGACTAGGGCGTGCAATTTCATAGTGCTTGCCAAGCGCGTCGGCCAGTCGCATCTCACCCGCGCCCGTCACATTGACTGCGGCATCGGCGCTAAGACCACTCAGTCCGATGAGTTCATCGACCAATTCGGGGCAGTTTCTCGGCCACACCCCAAGCGCATCGCCAACCTCATAATCAAGCCCCGAGTCCGCGGTATCCAGCGAGAAATAACGCGTGTCCTTCGTCGCGCCCTGCTTGTTGAGCCGCAGATTCTTCACCAGCCGCGACGCCGCCGGATGAGCCTTCGAGGGCGTAGTGCCGGGCAGCACGGCCGGAATCATGCCGTCTGCGGGGACGGCATGCAGCGCCGCATCCTCTTCCTTGATCCGCGCGACAATCCGCTCGAGCCACGCGTCGGCCTCGGGCTGGTACTCGGCGTCGCAGTCGACCCGCTCCAGCAAACGTATCGCTCCACGTTCGAGCAAACGGGTATCGAGCTTGCGGCCGTGTCCACAGAACGCGTCGTAATTGCGGTCCCCAAAAGCCAGTACGGCATAACGCACGCCATCCAGGCGCGGGGCGTTATCGGCACTGATCCCGGTCCAGAAACTCTCGCCGTTATCGGGGGCATCGCCGTCGCCGAACGTGCTCGTCATCAGCAGAACGTACTGCGCTTTCCCCAGGTCGGAAACCGCATAGTCGGCCATGCACGTGGTCCGTATTTCGAAGCCGGACTCCATCAACTGGGTCGCGTATCGCTCGGTCAGCGATTCGATATTCCCCGTCTGCGATGCCCACAGCAGCACGACTTTTGGCCGCGCCCGCGCAATCCGCACCGAAGACCCGGCGGTCGTTGCTGCAACCGGTGCGGCCATGGTCGGCACGGTCGTTTCCGCGCGGCTGAACAGCCCTGCGAGCACACCATCAAGCCAAAGCCGCGTGGCAGGGGCAATAGGCGCACTAAGCGGCAGCGTCGGTACGCCGCCTGCTGCGCGACCTTCCGTCGAGCGCAGGCCATTCATGAAACCGTCGACATAGATGCGTTCGATCTCGCTAAGTTCGGGCGCTGGCATTTTCGGAATACCGAGCAACGTGGCAAGGGCATCAATACGGGACATGTCCAGTTCCTGGTTCGGACGGGCGTGATCGGCAACAACGGACTCGACGGATTCCGAGCGGGCGGCATCGTCATGCGTCTCAAGATTCGCCGTGTCTGCTTTAGGCGCTACGCGGCTGAGCGCAACAGCGCAGAACTTGAATTCAGGCTGTTGCGATATAGGGTCGACCGCGTCATTCGTCACGGCGTTGATGCACAGCTCTTCACCAAAGACATCGTTCCAATGCATGGGGGCAAAACAATTGCCGGCACGAACCCGGTCAGTGACAACCGCCGGCAGAACGGCGCGGCCTCGGCGTGAACGAATCTCGACCGAATCCTTCGCCTTGATACCCAACGCCGCCGCATCTTCAGGATGAATCTCCACGAACGGCGCAGGGTTCAGCTTGTTCAGCATGGGCACCTTGCCGGTCTTGGTCATGGTGTGCCACTGGTGCTGCAGCCGGCCCGTATTCAGCACAATCGGCCGTTCACTGTCAGGCATTTCGGCAGCCGCCACATGCGGGCGAGCAAAGAAAACAGCCTTGCCGGTTGATGTGGGAAAGCTGAGGCGCGGCCGGCTGCCGTCCGGCATTTGCCTGAGTGTCTGGCTCACGCCGTCGTTGACGTAGCGCACCGGATTGCGACCGGCAGCGACGTCCGGCGCACAAGGCCATTGCAACGGCGTCTCGCGCAAGCGCTCATGGCTCGCACCGCGCAAGTCGTAGCCAGTCTTGAGATTCGACGTCAGGGTGATCTCAGCGAACACCTCTTCCGCCGATGCATAGTTGAACGCATCGGCGAAACCCATTTCACATGCCACGCGCGCGATGATCTGCCAGTCGGGCAATGCAGCGCCCGGTGGCTCGATAGCCTTTTGCGTGAGCGTCATGTTGCGCTCGGAGTTGATCATCACGCCTTCGGCCTCAGCCCACAGCGCGCCGGGCAGAAGGACATCGGCGTAGCGATTGGTTTCGGTATCGAGGAACGCGTCCTGTGCAATGACCAGCTCCGCGGCCTGCAATCCGGCGATCACCGTCTGCCGGTTCGCCACGCTTGCAACAGGATTGGTGCAGATGATCCAGCAGGCCTTGATCTCGCCCGTCGCCATGCGCGCGAACATATCGACGGTGCCTTGGCCAAGCGAAGTCTTGAGCGTGCCTTTAGGCACATCCCACAGGTCTTCGATAAAGACTCTGTCCTCTTCCACCAGCACCGACCGCTGGCCGGGAAGCCCGGGGCCCATATAACCCATCTCGCGGCCGCCCATCGCATTGGGCTGCCCCGTAAGCGAGAACGGCCCGCTGCCTGGCCTGCAGATCTTGCCCGTGGCGAGATGCAGGTTGCAGATAGCGTTCGTATTCCAGGTGCCGTGCGTGCTCTGGTTGAGGCCCATGGTCCAGCAGCTCATCCACTCGTGCGCCTCACCCATCCACTGCGCCGCCTGACGGATATGCGTTTCGGGAATGCCGGTAATCTCAGCCACCTTATCCGGCGAATAGTCTTCCAGGAAGGCAGGCATCGCGTCCCAACCCTCGGTCGACTCGGCGATGAAATCAGCATCGGTATGACCGTTCTGATGCAGCAGATAAAGCAGACCATTCATCAGTGCGAGATCGGTGCCCGGCTTTATCTGCATGAAGAGATTAGCTTTGTCGGCGGTCCCGTTTCGGCGCGGGTCCACCACGATCAGCTTCGCGCCGGCCTTCACGCGATCCATCATGCGCAGGAACAGGATCGGGTGGCAGTCGGCCATGTTCGCGCCGATCACGAAAAACAGGTCGGCTCGGTCAATGTCTTCATACGAGCCCGGCGGCCCGTCAGCGCCCAGCGACAGTTTGTAGCCGCTGCCAGCGCTCGCCATGCAGAGCCGCGAGTTAGACTCAATATTGTTGGTGCCGACGAACCCCTTCGCGAGCTTGTTAACGAGGTACTGCGCCTCGATCGACATCTGCCCCGACACATAGAACGAAAGCGCATCCGGGCCGTGCTCATCGAGCAGCCCGCGCAGGCGCCGGGCCGTGTCGGAAATTGCTTGCGCCATGGGCAACGGGATCGGGTCCTGATCCCGTTCGCGGCGAATGAAGGCGCTTTCGAGACGACCCGATTTGCGCAAGACAACATGCGCCGACGAACCCTTCGTGCAGAGGCGTCCAAAGTTCGCCGGGTGCTCCTTGTCACCGGATACCTTGACCACTTGTCCCTTCTCGACCTGCAGCACCATGCCGCAGCCAACGCCGCAGTATGGGCACACGGTTTTTACGCTGCCGGAAATCATGAGCGACGCTCGAACCCGCTTACCCTGGTCATATCGCGACCCACACGTGGCCGTCCTCCACGCGCGCGGCAAAGGCGTTGACCGAGTTCGCCGGTATCTCCAGGCATTCGCCCGTGCGAAGGTCGTAGTGATGCTTGAAGATCGGCGACGCCACCACAATGCGCTCGCCCAGATTGCCGATCAGTCCGCGCGACAGTACGGAGGCCTGCGAGCCCGGGTCGAAGTTATCGATCGCGTACACGCTCGGGTTGCCATCGGCGAGATGGAATACGGCGACCTGCTCGCCGTTGATGAGCGCACAGACGCCGGTGTTCGGCACGATGTCGTCGAGCGGGCACACGGGCACCCATGCGCTTGGGATTCGATCGTTGTTCATGATGATGTCCTCAGTATGGGTTACGTGCGCTTCAAACCGTCTCGACAACCACCGGAATGTCGATTCGCTTCAGTTGCCGCTCAGCCGGCGTCGCGGGGCGAATCTGGCCACGCTCTTCGACGAAACTCACGTTTGCATCGCCTTCATCGCTGTTGACGAAATGGCGGAAGCGCTTGCGCGTGTCCGGATCGTTGACCGCCTTTTTCCACTCGCATTCGTACGTGTCGACCACGTGCTGCATCTCCGCTTCGAGTTCCGCAGCAAGCTGAAGCTTGTCGCGCACCACGACGTCGATCAGGTACTCGAGCCCGCCTTCCAGGTTGTCTCGCCACACGCTGGTGCGCTGCAAGCGATCTGCGGTACGGATGTAGAACATCAGGAAACGGTCGATGTACTGGATCAGCGTGGCGCGGTCGAGATCGGATGCGAGCAGCTCGGCGTGGCGCGGTTTCATGCCGCCGTTACCGCATACGTAGAGGTTCCAGCCCTTCTCCGTGGCAATCACGCCAATGTCCTTGCCTTGTGCCTCAGCACATTCGCGTGTGCAACCGGAGACGCCGAACTTGATCTTGTGGGGCGTACGCAAACCCTTGTAGCGGTTCTCTATGTCGATCGCGAGACCGACCGAATCGCCCACGCCGTAGCGGCACCATGTCGAACCCACGCATGACTTCACGGTGCGCACCGACTTGCCATACGCATGACCGGATTCGAAGCCGGCCGCGATCAGTTCTTCCCAGATCAGCGGCAACTGTTCGACCCGCGCGCCGAACAAGTCAACGCGTGCCCCGCCCGTGACCTTCGTGTACAGGCCATACTTTTTTGCGACCTGGCCGACCGCGATCAAGCCGTCGGGCGTGACCTCGCCGCCAGGCATCCGGGGGACGACGGAATAGGTGCCGTCACGCTGGATGTTGGCGAGGTAGTAGTCGTTCGAATCCTGCAGGCTTGCATGCTCTTTCTTCAGCACGAACTCGTTCCAGCACGATGCAAGAATCGCAGCGGCAGCCGGCTTGCAGATATCGCAACCAAGACCGTGGCCATGTTTCGCGAGCAACGCACCAAACGTCTCGATGCGCTCCACGCGCACCAAGTGGTAGAGCTCCTGACGCGAGTACGGGAAGTGCTCGCACAGGTGGTTGTTGACCGCGAACCCCTGCTTCTTCATTTCGGCCTTCATCACCTGCGTGACCAGCGCCACGCAGCCGCCGCACGAACTGCCGGCCTTGGTCGCGGACTTCAATGCACCAATGCTGGTTGCCCCCGCGCAGACCGCTTCGCATAGCTGGCCTTTCGACACGTTGTTGCACGAGCAGATCTGCGCGGCTTCGGGCAAGGCGTCGACACCGAGGCCGGGCTTTTGCTTGCCATCGGCGGCAGGAAGAATCAGGAATTCTGGCGCCTCAGGCAACTCGATACGGTTCAGCATCATCTGCAAGAGCGTGCCGTATTCGGCCGCGTCTCCAACCATCACGCCGCCGAGCAAATACTTGCCGCACTCGGACACCACCAGCTTCTTGTAGACCTGCTTGCGTTCGTCGCTGAACTGATACGCACGGCTGCCAGGCGTCTTGCCGTGCGCGTCGCCAATACTCGCCACGTCCACGCCCATCAGCTTCAACTTCGTGCTCATGTCGGCGCCGGTGAAACCACCCAGCTCACCCGTCAACTGTTTTGCGACAACACGAGCCATGTCATAACCCGGCGCGACCAGCCCGAAAATTTGTCCGTTCCAGAGAGCGCATTCGCCGATCGCGTAGATATCGGCGTCGCTCGTGCGGCAACAGTCGTCGATCACAATACCGCCGCGCGCACCGACTTCGAGGCCACTGATCCGCGCAATCTCGTCACGCGGGCGGATACCGGCGGAGAACACGATCATGTCGGTGTCGAGATGGGTTGCGTCGGCGAACTCCATGCGGTGCGTGCCGTTCTCGCCATCGACTATGGCTACGGTGTTCTTCTGCGTATGAACCGTCACGCCCAGCTCTTCGATCTTGCTGCGCAGCACGCGCGCGCCGCTGTCGTCGACCTGCACGGCCATCAGGCGCGGCGCGAACTCGACCACATGAGTCTGCAAGCCCATGTCGCGCAACGCCTTGGCGCATTCAAGCCCCAGCAGTCCACCGCCTATGACCGTGCCCGTCTTCGACCGCGCGCCGCATTCCTTCATTGCTTCGAGATCCTCAATAGTTCGGTACACGAAGCAATCACGACGCTCATTTCCCGCAACCGGCGGTACGAACGGATAGGAACCGGTCGCGAGCACCAGTTTGTCGTACGCCAGCACCTCGCCGGTCGACACCGTCACGGTCCGCGCCGCGCGATCGATCGACACCGCCTTCGCGTTGAGCTCAAGCCGCACGTTCTCCCGCTCGAAGAATCCCGGCTCGACCAGCGACAGGTCCTGCGCCGATTTACCGGAGAAGAACTCCGACAGATGCACGCGGTCGTAAGCCGGCCGTGGCTCTTCGCATAGCACGGTGATATCAAGTCCGTGCGCTGCGTTTTCAGCGAGGCATTCAAGAAGTTTATGGCCGACCATGCCATGGCCGATGACGACAATTTTCATGATCAGGACGCCCTCAATTAGCAATGCTGTTGTTGACACCCAATGCATCTGCACGCAGCGCAGCTTCCTGTGCCTTGTGCTCGGAACTAAAGCGCACTGCGAGTGCGCACAACGCGGACAACGTGACCAGCATCCCGAGCATCGCGAGCGTCTGCTGGACGTTGCCGAAGCCCTTCATCAGGAAGCCGGCTGCCACTGCCCCCACGTTGCCGCCCGCGCCGATAATCCCCGCCACGCCGCCCAGCGCCTTGCGATCGATGAACGGCACGAGCGCGTAGGTCGCGCCACACGCCATGTGCGTGAACAGGCCGAAGCTCAGCATGGCGACCACGGCAAGCACCACGCTGTCCGCATGCGCGAACCAGAAAAGCCCGAGGCCTTCGCCCGCGATCAGCACGAACAACAAGGTCGAGCGAAACTCCAGGCCTCGCCGCGCTGCGGCCTTGTCCGAGAGCCAACCTCCGAGCGCGCGGGCAAACAGCGCGAGCAGTCCAAAGCTGCCGGCAGCAACGCCAGCAGCTTTCAGCGACAGATGAAAGTGATCGACGTAATAGATTGCGGCGACGTTATGGATAAATACTTCGACGCCGAAACAAGCCGCATAGGTGACGAACAGCATCCACACGCGATAGTTCGCGCAGGCAGTGCGAAAGCTTGCCCAGCCGCCCTTCTTGCCGCCGTCGATAGCGATGCCTTGCGCGCGCAATTGCGCGAAGTTGCCTTGCGGGCAGTCCTGGGTGAAGCGCCAGTAGAACCAGGCCATCACCGGCATGGCCAACCCGGGAATCACGAGTGCGAGGCGCCATGCGGACGCATCGGCCGCACCGAGCGCGAGCATGCCCACGAGCAGCAACGGCACCAGCATTTGCGCCGCGCCAGCCCCGGCATTGCCCCAACCGGCACTGGTCGCGTTGGCTGTGCCGACCACGTTCGGCGCGAACATCATCGACGTGTGGTACTGCGTAATAACGAAGCTCGCGCCCACTGCGCCAATGCCCAGACGGCACAACAGGAAGCTCGTGTAACCACCCGAGAGCGCCGCGCAGAACACGGGGAATGCGCCGAGGATCAGCAGTCCGGTATAGACCTTTCGCGGACCGTAGCGGTCGCACATCGGGCCAACAATGAGCCTCACCAGAATTGTCGCGGCAACTGCGGCGATGTTGATATTGGCGACCTGATCGATCGACAGACCGAACTCGCGCTTGATCAACGGCATCAACGGCGCACAGGCGAACCACGCAAAGAAGCAGACGAAGAAGGCCATCCACGTGAGATGGAAAGCACGCATCGGCGCCGTGCGCAGACTGAAGAGATCGATCCGGGTTGCTTTGTCTGCCATTGTCTTTCCACAAAACAAAAAGGCGTCCCTTGAAACCCAGCCGATGACTGAGTTCAGGGGACGCCGTTGTCCAAAAAGCCCGTCATGGGCTATTGCTGAAGCCTTGCAATGAAACTGGACCGTCGTTGGTCCATGACCGCTTTATTTGCAAGGGCCATGCCATACGCGGCGTTTCTATATATGGTGGGCGTTTGCGGGCAACAGCACATTTTTATGCCGATTGCGGGCGGTGCATTTTGATGCAGCGCCGCACACTCGCGGTGCGATGCGGCACTGTCCGCGTGCGAGCGGGATGTCACCTTGTCCGCGCTTCCTGACTCACCAAGCAAGGCAAAAGAAGGACTCGATTCGTGTGAACACGCATGAATGGCGTGGCTTCACGCTGCGTGCGCCTTGTTGCACGCATGAATACGTTGCGGGGTGCGCTAACTGAACTTTGTCTGGCCTGGATATTGCAAATAACTCGCTGTGCACGGCAACGATGTCGGGCGCATGGATATCACAGTTTTTTGATGTGAATGCCGATAAACATCGGCGACTCAGGACAACGGCGTCCCTTCGTGCAAGAGCACGAGTGGATGCCGTTTTTCGTTGTGGCGCCGTGTTGTCGCATTAGCCAAAGCAGGTCATCTGACGTGCCCGAAGCGCGACCCATGCGACCCATTCCGATCATCGATCTTTTAAGCAACGTGCCGGCTGTTGTGTTTTCTCAAGCCGCCAAAGGACATCACGATGACAACTGGCAAGGTCACCTTGCTTAGCGCGGGTCCCGGCGATCTGGACCTGCTTACGATCAAAGCCGCCAAAGCATTGGCGCTGGCGGATATCGTGTTGCTGGACGATCTCGTCAATCCCGAGATCGTGTCGCTTGCGCCACAAGCGCGAGTGATTCGAGTAGGCAAGCGCGGCGGCTGCAAGTCGACACCGCAAGCGTTCATCCAGCGACTCATGCAACGTTATGCCCTCAAAGGACTGCACGTGATTCGCGTCAAGGGCGGCGACGCGCTGCTGTTCGGGCGCGCAGGCGAAGAACTCACGGCACTGCGAGACGCGCAGATTCCAGTAGAGATCATCAACGGCATTTCGTCGGGCTTTGCAGCGGCCGCGAGTCTCGGGATATCGCTGACGCATCGGGAGCATTGCCAGGGAGTGACCTTCGTCACGGCGCACAAGCAGGATCATGGCGAACCCAACTGGGCCGCGCTTGCGGCAACCGGCACGACGCTCGCGATCTATATGGGCATGACGCGTATCGAAGGCCTCTGCCATGCACTGCTCTCTGCATTGCCTGCATCCACCCCTGCTGCGGTGGTTCAATGGAGCGGTACAGCGTCCGAGCGTCGCTGGCTTGGACCGCTGGACCGCCTGGCTACTGACGCCGTCAATGAAGGTCTGGGAAGCCCCGCCGTGATCCTGGTTGGCAATGCGATTAGCGAAGCGGTAGATTGGGTCACGCACAACGAAACCGGCGAGCATGCCAACGTATGGCAAGACATCACCGAAGCGATTCAGCATGCAGCCTGACGAACGCAAACAGTTTCTTTCAACGCAAGCGGTCTTGATAGAGCGCGCTGACCGATCGCCCGCGAGCGTCTCTGCAGGCCATGCATGCATGAGCTATCCCGGCGCCTGACCCATGCTTCGTGTACTGCTCGTCACCGACACCGACAAACCCATTGGCGATCTTCGCCAGGCACTCGCACGCCTGGGCTACGACATGCTGGCCGAAGTGGCGACCCCTGCAGCACTACCCAAGGTAGTGGAAGAGCAGCGCCCGGATGTGGTCATCATCGATACTGAATCGCCTTCACGCGACACGCTCGAACAACTTGCCGTGATGAACGAGACCGCGCCGCGTCCGGTCCTGATGTTCAGCAACGACGGCGACCAGCAACTGATTCACGCCGCGGTCGGTGCAGGCGTGAGCGCGTATCTTGTCGAAGGCCTGGAGGCCGCGCGTCTCGCACCCATTCTCGAAGTCGCGCTGGCGCGGTTCGCCCGCGACGAGCAAATGCGCAAACGGCTCGCCGACGCGGAAAATGAACTCGCGGACCGCAAGCTGATCGACCGGGCCAAGCGCCTGTTGATGGACCGGCGCAAGATGTCCGAACCGGAGGCCTACGCCATGCTGCGCAAGCGCGCGATGGACGAGGGGATGAAGCTTGCCGAGGTCGCGCGCCAGTTGGTGTCGATGGTCGATTTACTAGGGTAGCCCTACAACATGAATATGCCCAAAGCCGCCTTGAACCACGCGTCCCAGCCACCCGAGAAGACCCACATCCGCCTGGGTTTCGTGGCGCTGAGCGATGTCGCTCCGCTCGCCGTTGCCAAGATTCTCGAGTTTGGGCACAGCCACGGCCTGACGCTCGAGTTGTGCCGGCAGCCGTCCTGGGCCGCCGTGCGCGACAAGCTATTGTCCGGCGAGATTGATGCAGCGCACGCGCTTTATGGGCTCGTGTACGGCGTGCAACTCGGTATTGGCGGACCGCAAGGCGACATGGCCGTGCTGATGGTGCTGAACCGTAATGGCCAGGCCATTACGCTCTCGAACCCGCTTGCCGATGCGCTGAGCCGGAGCGGCAGTTTGAAGGAGGCGCTCGCGTCGCTCGGCCGTCCTCCGGTCTTCGCCCAGACCTTTCCGACCGGCACGCATGCGATGTGGTTGTACTACTGGCTCGCAGCGCTTGGCGTGCATCCGTTGCGCGACATTCGCAGCATCGTGATCCCGCCGCCGCAAATGGTCGATGCATTGGCCGAGGGCGAGCTCGACGGATTCTGTGCCGGTGAGCCGTGGAACGCGGTTGCCGAGGCACGTCACGCGGGCAGGACCGTCGCGATTACGAGCGAGATCTGGCCGGACCACCCTGAAAAGGTGCTGGCCAGCCGGCGCGATTTCGTCGCGCTTTATCCGAACACAGCGCGCGCGCTGGTCCAGACCATGCTCGAAGCGTGCCGGTGGCTTGACGACCCCGCGCATCGCGCCGACATCTCGACGTGGCTCGCCGCGCCGGAACTGATAGGCGTGCCGCAGGAATTGATCGCGCCCAGGCTGCTGGGTGACTACGGCGCAGCGCAATTCCCCGTGCGGCCGCTCCCCGTTAGTTTTTTCGACAAAGGCGCCGTCAACTATCCGCGACCGTCCGATGGCCTGTGGTTCCTGACGCAATATCGGCGATGGGGTTTGCTGAGCGGCGATCACGACGACGCCGCAATTGCATCGGCGATCAGCCAGACGGCGCTGTATCGCGAGGCCGCAGCATTGGCGGACGTTCGCGTGCCGGACGAGATCCGCGCGGACATTCTGGTCGACGGGCACGTCTGGGATGGACAAGATCCCGCCGCTTATCTCGACGGGTTCGCCATGCGTGCCTGAGGCTGCGGCGCGTTCGTCGCTAGCTGCAATGGCTCGGCGACGCGTGCCACCGCGCGACAGCGTGGCCTTCACCCGCCGATCCACCGATTCTCACGCCGGTTGCAAAACACACCTTTCTTCAGCGCGGAACACACTCCACGATTTATGACGAAATTGCGCGCCAAAGGCATCCGAACGGCCTATGAGCCCGGTTTGGGTTGGCAATCTTCGACGGGATGACGGATGCTCCATGAGTCCCCGCCCGGCATGCAGCGGCGTGACCGAAGGCTTGCCGACCGTGGGAACGCATCCTGCTCTAACGCATTACAAACCGTCAAGATCACCATCACCATCATCGAAGTTGAGAGGTTTCCATGAGCACGTTGTCCACCGAGAAAATTCAGGCTGCGGTGAAAAAGGATGCCTCCTGGGTGATGGGCGCGCTCAAGAAATTTGGTGAGGATCGCTGTGCGGCCATGGCTGCGAGCATCGCGTTCTACTCAGCTTTTTCGCTGGCGCCAACGCTGGTCATGGTGATCGCAGTGGCCGGCTGGGTGTTCGGGGCCGACGCCGCGCGCGGTCAGTTGTTCCATCAGGTCAATGGGCTGCTCGGCGACCAGGCCGCCGCGAGCGTGCAGAGCATTGTCGAGAACGCCCACCGGAGCGGTGGCACAGGTGTCGCCGCCGTGATCTCGTTCGTGCTGCTGGCGGTGGGTGCGTCGGCGACATTTTCATCGCTCAACACCGCGCTGAACCTGGTGTGGCCACTGACCGGCGAGCAGAAATCCAGCGTATTCGCGCTGGTGCGGGTGCGGCTGATCTCGTTCGGCCTGGTGCTGGGGGTGGCGTTCCTGCTGATCGTCTCGCTCGTCCTCGATACCGCCATCCAGGCCGTGGGCACATGGCTTTGGGGTAATTCGCCCTTCGTGATCATCGGCGACATTGTGCAGTTGGTGGTCGGACTGGTGATTCTCTCGCTCGCGTTCGGCGCGCTCCTGAAGTTTCTCCCCGACGGCCGGGTGCACTGGCGGGACGCACTGGTCGGCGGGTTTGTTGCCGCCATCCTGTTTTCCGTCGGCAAAAAGCTGTTTGCGTTCTACCTGACTCACGCGGGCACGGCGAACTCATTCGGCGCGGCGGGCTCGCTTGCCGTGTTGCTGATGTGGCTGTATTTCTCGGCGGCAGTCCTGCTGCTTGGCGCGGAGTTTTCAGCCGCACGCGCACGTTTGCACGATCCCCGCGGTGCGTGGGGCCAGCAGAGTACCCGCGTCCCACCGGGCAGCCGCGCCAAGATCGGTTCGATGCTGGCGGGGTCAACGCTACCCGGAGCCGGCCGTGCAGAGGCGGACAACCCCGGGACCACAAAAGCGTTCGCGGCCGTGCCGGGACGGGCGCGAGCCTCCATCGAAAGACGGACTGAACGCTCGCAGCATCTGACGCAGCAGGCGCGCAAACGGGTGTCGGCGTTGAGTACCGCGTTGACGCTAAGCCGCAAGCTCGCCCGTGCGGAGACCGCTGCCACTCGGATGACGGCGCAGGCCATGATGGATTGCGGGCGCAAGGCAGTGCAGGCAAATGACCTGGTGAAACGCAATCCGTGGCGCGCCGTACTGCTGGCCGGCGGTGCAGGTTTGGCGCTCGCGTTGTTGACAGGACGTGAAGCGGAACGCGACCAGCCCACGGTAAGCGACCAATAACGCCTGCACGCCAGCAACCTCGGCGGAAGGATCGAGAGCGGGATGAAGTGCGCTATTAAGTCTTGAACTGACGTGATTCGCGACCCGACAGTTTTTCGTGTCAACGGCTTGAATGACCGGAACTTCGTCAAATCGCATCGGCCAGTTGCATCGAGCAAGCACAGCTCTTTTGTTGCGTCAGCTGCAAAAATGACGCCTTCGATGAGAAAGTGTGTTGGTAATACACAACGCACGAACTCACCTCAGAGCGTTGGGCGCTACTCGATCGCGTCGGGCTGACGCCCGGCGTAAACCCTCGCCGAGCCATATGCAGCGCTCCTCTTGATCGTAATACCCCTCCTTTCACGCGCCTCCGGCATATCTCGCTTATAACGCCTAATTAGTAAAAAACTAATAAAAAACGCCCGTTCTCGCTGAATCAATTGCATTAAAAGGAACTTTCTGGAGACCTCTTTGTCGTCGCGCTTTCACTAGATGAATCAACAGCTAAAGCCTTGACAGGCTTGCCTTACAAGGCATCACACGATCGGCCATAAAGTGTCTTTTTTTTGAGACATGTTTTAATTTTTCAGTTCTTAAGTTTTGTAACGCTGCGTTATTCTCTGCGCCGGCAACAACGAATTTAATCCTCGCGTGGAGAACCTGATGAAACGTTTCGCACTGACTTCCCTTTCGCTGGCACTGCTCGGCACAGCTGGCGTGGCTCACGCGCAAAACAGCGTGACCCTGTATGGCGTGATCGATACTGGCCTCACTTATGTCCACAATGCGAACGGCAACCAGAAGCAGATCGGCACAGCTAGCGGCGTCCTGTCGGGCGATCGTTGGGGCCTGAAGGGCTCGGAAGATTTGGGCGGCGGTTTGAAGGCAATTTTCCAATTGGAAAACGGCTTTGACGTGAACACGGGCAAGCTGAACCAAGGTGGCCGCGAATTTGGTCGCCAGGCATTCGTCGGTTTGACGTCTGACAAGCTGGGTACGGTCACCCTCGGTCGTCAATACGATCCGCTGGTCGACATGGTGCAAGGCATCACGGGTGACAACTACTGGGCGTCCATCGTTGGTACGCCGGGCGACGTCGACAACTACGACAACAGCTCGCGTGTAAATAACGGTGTGAAGTACGTTTCGGCGAACTATGCTGGCCTGCAATTCGAAGGCTTGTATGGTTTCAGCAACGGCGCAGGCACGACGGGTCAAGGCCAGACGTGGAGCGGTGCAGTTGCGTATAACAACGGCCCGTTGGCCTTGGCTGCCGGTTACTACTACACGAGCAACCCGAGTGCTGGCCGTTCGGCTACCACCTGGAATAGCCCGTCGTCAGATTCGATCTTCGACAGCCCGATCAACAGCGGCTACGCGTCGGCTCACTCGATCGCCATCGCTCGTGCAGCCGCTCAGTACGCTATCGGCCCGGTAACGCTCGGCGGTTCGTACAGCAATGCAAAGTACCGTCCGGACGGTTTCTCGGCATTCACGTCGACAGAGACGTACAACATCGGCAGCGCGTTCGCGAACTACCAACTTACGCCGGCTTTCCTGATCGGCTTGGGTTACACGTACGAGAAAGCTAGCGGCGACACGGGTGCTCATTACAACCAGGTCGGCATCGGTGCGGACTACACGCTGTCCAAGCGTACGGACTTCTACGCACTCGGCGCTTACCAGAAAGCAAGCGGCACGCAAGCTACGTTCACCACGAACGCTGCTGGCCAGACGGTTCGCGTGAATCAAGAAGCGCAAGCATCGATCGGTTCGTTCGGCTTCGCCGGTACGAACACGCAAGAAATGGTCATCGTTGGTATTCGTCACAAGTTCTAAAGCCGGATTCGGCGCGCATCGCTTCACGGTTTAGCGCGCCGATTTCGACTGCGGTTCAAAAACAGCCATCGGCTTCGCCGATGGCTGTTTTTTTATGCGCGCGAGGAATTGGCCAACGGGTTTCAGCGATCCATATGCCGAAGCCAAAAACAAGAATGCCCCATTCGGCGTAAAGCCGATTGGGGCGTTCTTGTTCAAGCTGCTTGTCTCACAGAGCCCGTGCGCACGCGTTGAACCGCGTTTGCTACACCCAACGCCTGTTCAATGCTGCGACTGCCCGCTTTCCGGCTGCATCAACGTCTGGAATGGCGGCGCTGACGTATCGGGTTCTGCACGCAGGTCGCTGCCCGTCACGCGTGGCACGTTCGATACCGTTTCACGCGCCCGCAACGGCACATTGTCAGGATCGGCCCAGGTCGGATTTGGAATCTCCCCGAAGATCTGCCGCAGCCGTTCACCCCACGTCCGATGAATCATCTGGAAATAGTGGTTGTCGCTATCGATTGTGGAAAACCGCGTGACGCTCAATGCATCCTTCTCATACACGAGCAGATCGAGCGGCAATCCGACCGACAAATTGGACCGCAGCGTGGAGTCCATGGACACCAGCGCGCATTTCGCGACTTCGTCCAGCGGCGTGGCCGGTGTGACCACGCGATCGATGATCGGCTTGCCGTACTTCGATTCACCGATCTGGAAATACGGGCTGACCGCCGACGACTCCACGAAGTTACCCGCCGAGTAGATCATGAACAGGCGCGTATTCGCCCCACGGATCTGGCCGCCGAGAATGAAGCTGCAATTGAAGTCGACGCTGAATTCCGCGAGCGTAGCAGCATCTCGCCGATGCACCTCGCGCACCGCATCGCCCACCAGCCGTGCCGCTTCCGCCATGGTCGGCACGTTATAGAGCGTGGTTTTGTCTTCGGGCGCCGGTTCCGACAGCAGTTGCATGACCGCCTGCGTCAGAGCGAGATTACCCGCGGCGAGGAGCACGAGGACGCGGTCGCCGGGCTGCTCGAAAACAGCCATCTTGCGGGCCGCGCTCACATGGTCGACCCCGGCATTCGTGCGGGTGTCGGAGAGGAACACCAGTCCCTCGTCGACGCGCATTGCCACGCAATAAGTCATGCGTCCAATTCCTGAAAGAGGCAAATCCGTATTGTAGTCGGGTAATCGCCCGGATCGGGCTGATTGCGGTAATCACGGCCAGGCACGATAACCAGACACCATGCCCGGCCAACGCGCCACCTCCCGTGATCGGGTCAAGGTGCGGCAAACCAGGCCGCGCCACCTCACCTTCTAATAGTTATCGGCAGATGGGGACGCGCCTTGAATGTCGCGGCACCGGAGAAATACGGGCGCCGCAAGGTGTCGTTCGCTCAGCTCACTGGTCGGCCGTAGCCTGCACGGAAACGTCCACGCTCATGCGCTCTTCCTTGCCGCCGACGCGTGAACCGCGCACGGGCGCGGCTGCTTCATAGTCGCGTGCGACTGCGAGGCGGCAGTATCGGCCGCTGGCGAACGCGGCATGCGTGACGTCCACCGACACCCAGCCGTCATCGAGCCACACATCCACCCACGCGTGGCTTGCGGCATGCGGGACATCGCCTGGATCGATGTAACCGCTCACATAGCGCGCCGGCAGACCGCGGGCGCGGCAGCACGCCAACATGATGTGAGCGTGATCCTGGCACACGCCGTTACCGAGCTGCAGCGCCTGGGCAGCCGTGCTCGTGACCTCGGTGACGCCCGCCTTGAACTGAACCTTTGCTTCGATATTTTCCGCCAGCGCAATCAGCGCCGAGGGTGAATCGAGCTTGGGCACCGAGTTCGCGAGTTCGCGGATCACGGCGTCCGGCTCGGTCAGCGCGGTCGCACAGGTGTAGTGCTGGAGCGGAATCCGGCCGGGACCGTCGTTGAGGCGGCCGCCATCAAGCAGCGTGGTTTCCACCTGACCGGTCACGGAAAGATGGATCTCCATATGAGGTTTCGTCAGCACCAGCGTATGCAGCGTGTTGGCGTACGCGTCGCGGGTGACGTCGAGCTTGCCAACGGTATCGATATTCCAGCGCCGCACCATCTGCGCCGACCCGTTGGCGGGCGTCATGCGCAGTTGCTGGATGGAGTACTGCACGGGCACCGCGTAACGGTAGCTTGTGTGATGACGAATGGTCAGAAGCATGATGGGGTTCCAGGACGGATGCGGGACGGAAGCATTCAGGCGAGCGGCAACATGAGGAAGGTGCGCATCACGCGCACACCGAGCTCATCGACCCGTTTCAGGAATTGCGTCAGATAGGCGTGCACTCCGGTTTCAAGAATCTGGCGGATATCCATGTACAGCACGTCCGCGCGCAGCTTGCCGGCGAAACGTTCACACTCGTTCGAGCCGCTGGTGCGAAGCTTGTCGAGCGTCGCGCACACCCCATCCAGCGACGCCAGCAGCGAGCGCGGCATTTGCGAGTTGAGGATAAGCAGTTCCACGACCCGCGACGGCGTCACGACATCGCGATACACCTTCCGGTAGATTTCCAGCGCGGACACCGAACTCAAGATGGAGGTCCAGTAATAGAAGTCCTCCAGTTGACGCGCGGCTTCACGGGAATTCGGTTCGGCATCGGCGAAACGCACGTCCAGGATCCGCGCCGTGTTGTCCGCGCGTTCCAGATACATGCCGAGCTGGATGAACCAGAACGCGTCGTCTTGAAGCGCAGTCCCGACCATCACGCCGCGACACAGATTCGAGCGGTACTTGACCCATTCGAACAGCATGTCGGGGCTTTTTTCGAGCTCATCCGCAGCCAGTTTTTCGCCGAATTCAAGCCACGTGAAATTGATGGTTTCCCACGCTTCCGTGGTCAATGTTCCGCGTACGGCACGCGCGTTTTCGCGAGCCGCGTGCAGGCAGGAAATGATGCTCGACGGATTGCCGGTATCGGCGACCATGAAGTGCAGCATGTCCACGCGCGAATCTGAGCCCGGAAAACGCTCCTCGAACCGCGATTCGAGTTCGGAAATACGCAGTACCGAACGTTGTGCGCGGGCGGCCTGATCCGGCGTCTGCGGCAAGAGCATGCCCTTCAGGTTGATATCGAGCATGCGGGCGGTATTTTCCGCACGCTCCATGTAGCGAGCCATCCAGAAAAGGTGATCGGCTGTGCGGCTTAGCATCATGATGGCGTTCCGTTGTTGTGTGGCGCGCGCGGGCGTAGCGCTTGGAGGCGCGCCCGTGCGAGCAATCCCGGTGGATGCTTAGTCCACCATCCAGGTGTCTTTCGTGCCGCCGCCCTGCGACGAATTCACGACAAGAGAACCCTCCTTCAACGCCACGCGAGTCAGGCCGCCGGCGGCCATCGTCACTTCTTTACCCGACAGCACGAACGGCCGCAAGTCGATATGACGCGGCGCAATACCCGATTCCACGAAGGTCGGGCACGCGGAAAGCGCCAATGTAGGCTGGGCGATATACCCATCCGGCCGCGCGATCAGGCGTTCGCGGAATGCCTCGATTTCGGCTTTCGTCGATGCCGGACCGACCAGCATGCCGTAACCGCCCGCGCCGTGAACTTCCTTCACGACCAGCTCGGGCAGATGCGCGAGCGTGTAGGCGAGATCGTCAGGCTTGCGGCACTGAAATGTGGGCACGTTGTTCAGGATCGGCGTTTCGCCGAGATAGAACTCGATCATGTCCGGGACGAACGGATAGATGGATTTATCGTCCGCGATACCCGTGCCCATCGCATTGGCCAGTGCCACGCGGCCCGCACGATACGATGTCAGCAGGCCCGGCACGCCGAGCGCCGAGTCCGTGCGGAACGCGAGCGGGTCCATGAAGTCATCGTCGAGCCGCCGATAGATCACGTCGACGCGTTTAGGCCCTTGCGTCGTGCGCATGAACACGTAGTTTTCATCGACGAAGAGGTCCTTGCCCTCGACCAGCTCCACGCCCATTTGCTGCGCGAGGAACGAGTGCTCGAAGTACGCCGAGTTATACATGCCCGGTGTGAGCACCACCACGTTGGGGTCGTCCACACCCGCCGGGGCGATCGAGCGCAAAGTTTCGAGCAGCAGATCCGGATAATGCGCGACCGGCGCGATGCGGTTCTGCACGAACAATTCGGGAAAGAGCCGCATCATCATCTTGCGGTTTTCGAGCATGTACGACACGCCCGAAGGCACCCGCAGGTTGTCTTCCAGCACGTAGAACTCGCCTGCGTCGCCCGCGCGCACCACGTCCACGCCAGCCACGTGCGCGTAGACGTCGAGCGGCACGGACACGCCTTGCATCTCGGGGCGATATTGCGCGTTCGTATACACCTGTTCGGCGGGAATCTTCCCTGCGCGGACGATGTCGTGATCGTGATAGACGTCGCGGATAAACATGTTCAGCGCGCGTACCCGCTGTCGGAGGCCTGCTTCGAGCTTCCGCCACTCATCGCCCGGGATGATGCGCGGAATCATGTCGAAGGGAATCAGGCGCTCAGTGCCCGACAGATCGCCGTTCACGGCAAACGTAATGCCAACACGCCTGAACAGCAGATCGGCTTCCGCGCGCTTGCGCGTGATGGTTTCGGGGCTTTGAGTGGAAAGCCACCGGGAGAAGCGTGCGTAGTGCGCCCGCACGGTTTCCTCGTGACGCATTTCATCGTAGATCTGCATCTTGCGTCCTTTTTTGATCGCGGCCTCGTGCCGCCTGTGCGTGGAAATGCCAACTCGATACCGATCTCAAGCTGGGCCACGCCTGTCCGACGCTTTCGGTAGTTTCAGTATCTACAATTAAGCAACAGACGTGCCATTTTTTCTACTACTTGTTTTTACTCATTGTTTTGGCGGGTTAGGTGGGAGTTTGCTTCAAATCAGTGCGGAGGGGTGAGCCGGGTGGTTGATGGTGACGGGGGGATGCCCGAATTTGGTGCGAACAGGGCGTCGCCCGCGCCGTTGGACCGGGCGAGTGCGTGACGGGTATGGCTTCCGGGGTCTTGCGGCCTGCTTATGTAAGCGATCCTCGTTTCAACTACTGGCTGCCTCCGGCGTGCCCTGCCATCCGCCTCCCAGCGCCTTATAAACAGCGATCAGATCCGTCGTCACGCTCACCGTCGATTGCGCCAGTTGTTGCCGCGTCTGGGCCAACTGCCGCTCTGCATCCAGAACGGTGACAAAACTCACCAAACCCTTCCGGTAACTATCGGTCGCAAGCTGCAAACTGATGCGGTTTGCCTCCACCGTCCGCGTCAGCGCCTCCCTACGGTCCTGATCGGTCCGATACGACACAAGGGCGTTATCCACGTCCTGGAGCGCCTTGAGCACTGTCGAGCGATATTGCAGCGCCGCGTCACCGGCCTGCGCCTTCGCAATCCGTACATTCGCCCGCAACGCACCTCCTTCGAAAATCGGCAGCGAAATACTCGGCCCGACCGTCCAGAAGAGACTCGACCAGTGCGCAAGATATTTCGCCTGCGTCGCTCGTGTGCCAACGGTGCCCGTCAACGATACATCCGGGTACATCTGCGCCACCGCCACGCCAATCTCGGCGGTTGCCGAATGCAAATTACTTTCCGCGTGACGAATGTCAGGACGCCGACGCGCTAACGTAGACGGCAGACCAATAGGCACACTGGGCGGCACAGGCGGCACTGCGCCCGGCGCCTCCAGCTCCTCGTCCAGCGCCCCGGGCGCGCTCCCGGTCAACACGGCAAGGCCGTTCATCGCCTGCGCGATCTGTGCATCGAATTGCGGTAGCTGGGCTTGCAACGACCCCACCTGCGCAGTCGCACTCTGCACATCGCTCTGACTCGTCAGCCCGACGCGCGCCTGCTCACGGGTCAGGTCAAGGATCTGCTGCTCCGAATCGATCTCGGCCAGCGTGATCTGCTTGAGCAGTTGCGCCCCGCGCAGTTGCGAGTAGGTCTGCGCAACCTCGGCTTCGAGCGAGACGAGCGCGTCGTTACGGTTCTCGATCTCCGACTCCGCCTGCGCATTCGCCGACTCCACCGAGCGCCGTACACGCCCGAACAAATCAAGTTCCCACGAGGCATCGAAGCCATCCTGGAACAGATTGACCGGACCCGTCGCGGAATTCAGGGCGTTGGTCACGCTCGCGCCGTTCGGCCCAAGCGCATTGATCTTGTCGTAGACACCCTGCGATTGCAGCAAGCCTTTCAGACCCAGTTGCTCGCGCTGATAGCTCGCGTTCGCGCTCAGTTGCGGCAATCCCTGCGCGCCCGATACCACCGCCTGTTCGCGCGCCGCCGCAATCCGCAGCACAGCGCTCTGCAAATCCAGATTGCCCGCCGCCGCGCGGTCGATCAGCGAGTCCAGCGTGGCATCGTTGAACTGGCGCCACCAGCGCGGATCGGGGTCCGCATTGGTATCCACCAGCGACGGCATGCTCGCGTGGGGAAAACGCATGTCGTCGGGCGGGTTCTGCGCGCGCTGCAGATCGTGCCAGTTGGCGGGGGCTTTCTCGTCGGGCGGCGTGAAATTCGGACCGACCGAACACGCGCCGGCGAACATTGAAAGCAGCAGGGGAATCAAGCGTTTGCTCATCTCAATGCCCTCCCCCGCCACCCGAGGCTTTCACCGGTGAAAAGAAAAACGTGATCGGCACGAAGCACAACGCGAAAATCGCCACCGCGCCGAACACGTCAAGGTAAGCCAGGATCGTGGACTGCGAAATGTACTGCTTGTACATGAGTCCGGTCGCCGTGGTCATGGCCTGCTGCATGGTCTGGCCCATGTCCATCAACGTGTGCGTGAGGCGTTGTATCGAGTCGTTGTAGTTCGGGTTCAACGGCGTCATATGCACGGCCATGTGAGCCATGTTCGCCTGCGTGCGCTCGACAATGGAGGCGGTCGCAAGCGAAATTCCGATCGATCCCGCCACGTTGCGGAACATGGTGAACAGCGCGGAAGCGTCCGCATTCTGCGATGCGTTCAGCGTCAGATAAGCCAGCGTGGTGATCGGCACGAACAGGAAAGCGATAGCGATGGATTGCGAACTTCGCATGATGGTCAGCGTCTTGAAGTCGATGTTCGGCACCAGGTGATGCGTATAAAACAGCGCACACGCCATGAGGAAAAATCCGAAGCCGACCAGGTGGCGGGTTTGTATGATCGGCATCAGCTTGCTCACCACCGGAATGATGGCCACGATCATCATGGCGCCAGGCGACAACACCAGCCCCGCGAGCGTCGCGGTATAACCCAGTTGCTGCTGGGCGAGCTGAGGCACGAGCACTGCGCTCCCATAGAGGATCGATGCAAATCCCACCATACAGATTGAGCCCAGCGCAAAATTCTTGTCCTTCAGTACCCGTAAGTCGACCACCGGTTTCTTCGCGTAAAGCAGCCAGAAGATCGCGCCGACTATGCCGATAGCGGAGAGGATGGCGAAAGTCGTGATGAACCCGGACTTGAACCAGTCGTCGTCCTCGCCGCGATCCAGGAACACTTGCAGGCACCCCAGCCCCAGCGCAATCAGGCCAATGCCGGTGAAATCAAGTCCCAGTTCCTTGCGGTCCTTTTTCTGCTCCCACGGCGGGTCTTCAACAAACTGCATCACGGCGATGGTCGTGAGCACGCCGATCGGCACGTTGATCAGGAACACCCAGCGCCACGTGAGGTTGTCGGTGATCCACCCGCCGAGCGTCGGCCCAATCACCGGCGCCACCACGATCGCCACAGCAGAGATGGAAAACGCGCGGCCGCGCTGCTCGGGCGGAAAGGTATCGAGAATGATGGACTGCTGGTTCGGCTGCAATCCACCGCCGAAGAAGCCTTGCAAGATCCGGAACACGATCAGTTGCCACAGGTCGGTCGCCAGGCCGCACAGCAGCGAACAGACCGTGAACGCGCCGATGCAAATCAGGAAATATCGCTTACGTCCCAGCAGTTTCGAGAAAAACGCGGAGATGGGCAGCACAATACCGTTCGCGACAAGATACGCGGTCAGGGTCCAGGTGGCTTCGTCGTAGCTCGCGGACATGGCGCCGGAAATGTGCGGCAGCGCGACGTTCACAATAGTCGTGTCGAGCACTTCCATGAACGCCGCCATCGTGACCACGATCGCAATCAGCCACGGATTCGACTTCGGCTTCCAGCTGGAACGATCGCTCATTTCAACATCACCTTCGGAACGACGGAAAGCCCGAGCGGCAGCGGAAGATCAGGCTGCAATCCGCTATCGATAAGAATCTTCACCGGCACGCGCTGCACGATCTTCACGAAGTTGCCCGTCGCGTTCTCAGCGGGGAAAGCTGAAAAGCGCGAACCGCTGCCAAGCTGGATACTGTCCACGTGGCCGTGCAGTTTCAGGTTGGGATAAGCATCGACGGATACATCCACCGAATCACCCGGGCGCATGCGCTCGAGTTGCGACTCCTTGAAGTTGGCCGTGACCCAGACCGTCGTGGTCACCAGTGAAAAAATCGACGTGCCCGCCTGCAGGAAAGTGCCGTACTGCACGTTGCGTTTGGTCACCCAGCCGTCCGCGGGCGCGCGCAGTTCCGTGTAAGACAGGTTCAACGCGGCCGCTTCCACCTGCGCTTCGGCTTGCTCAACCTGCTGCCGGCGCTCCTCGACCGTGGCCTGCGCCTGGCTGATTTGCTGGGGCACGAGGCTCGCGGTTTTCACCTGCGCCTGTGCCTGCGCGACATTGGCCAGCGCGCTCTTCTGCTGGGCCGTCGCGGTGTCGATATTTTGCTGCGATGTCGCCCGGACATCGACGGCATGCTGCCGTTCGTACGCCGCGCGGGTCTGCGTCAGGTTCGCTTGCGCGCTTTGTTCCTGAGCCTTCGCCTGGGTCAGTTGCGCGGGATATTGCACGCGGGCAATATCCAGTTGCACTTGAGCCGCGTTGAGTTGTGCCTTCGCCAGGCCAAGTTGGGCATTCGCCTGATCCAGTTGAGCCTGGTAGTCGCGCGGATCGATCTTGATCAGCAGGTCGTCCTTGTGGACGAATTTGTTGTCGCCAAGATTCATGACCACGACGTAGCCCGAAACCTTCGGCGCGATCGTCACGGCATCGCCATCGGTGTACGCATCGTCGGTACTGACTTGATTGCGAGTCGCGAACCACCAGATCAAACCACCCAGGATCAGCAGCACTACAACAATTGCCAGGATGATCAGCGGCTTTTTACCCGGGCCTTTCTTCTGCCCGTTGGATTTGTCGTCGGACTTGCCGTCTGACTTGTCTTTGGATTTGTCTTCGCCGTTTTTATCGTTGTCGCTTTTTTGCTCGCCGTGGTTTGAATCGTCCCCGGCTTTATTTTGGTCATCGTCAGGTCGTTCGTCTTGATCCGGCATCAGGCCCTCTCTCACTCATTGAAACGCGGAATGGCTCAGGTGTCTGGCCACTCCCCAGGTCGCAGGTCGACAGAATGGGAATCTCTTGCTCTTGAACTTTCTCTATTCTCGATTCACGCAACGATTCAGCGTAAGGGCACTGCTTAAGCAAACCACGTGCCGCCGTTACTGAGTGACGCGTGCGCTGCTTTCAGTTTGTTTTCAGAGGCTTATATCCGCGCCGGCGAAATTCAAATCGGGCTCCGGTGGCTTAAGTGTCTTTATTGTTTGGCCCACGTATTTGTGCCAAAGCCGTAGGTCTTCTACACTCTTTATGCCCGGCTCGACACCCGTCTCCACTGCGCGCGTTGCAGGTAAATGGCCGCGTAAATGTGACATTGACAGCGCGTTCCTACCCACGCTTTTTATCCTGCATCGGTGTTGCCTTCCTTCTCGAACTTGAAAGCGAACCTGGTACGTCGACGATGATCCTCAAGGACTCGGTCTGAGCGGTGCCGCGCTACGCTCAACCGCGGGAACCCCCGGCACAAATGTACAAACTGAATCGCTGTTTCCACGTCATCCGGTCTGTTCAAACGTCGCCGCCATTCAATCCCGCATCCGAAGAAGACGGCAAAAAAATGGCCGATTTCCTCGCGGAAACCGGCCATTTTTTTCGACTACGGTTCGCCTCTACGCCTGCGCTGCCATAGTCCTTCGATACTGTTCCGTCAGCTTACGCTGCGGCGTCCTTCAGCTTCTTCAACGCACGTGCCTTGACACGCACGCTCGCCGGCTTCGCGTCGAACCAACGGTCTTCACCCGAGAACGGGTCCTTGCCGAAGCGCTTCTTCTTCGCCGGCACGACTTGCGCCGAAATCTTCAAGAGGCCCGACAACGTGAACTCGCCTGCGCCCTTCTTGTGAACCGCGCCGAGGATGGTGTCCTCGAGTGCCGACAGGACGGCCTTCACTGCTTTCAGGTCGACAGTCGCGCGGTCCGACAGATGCGCGGCGAGCGATGCCTTCGTGAACGTGTCCTTGATCGGCGACAGCGTTGCCGTCGTCTTCACGGCTGCTTTCTTCGCCACAGTAGCCGGCGTCGATGCAGCCTTCTTGGCAGCGACCTTCTTGACGGGCGCTGCTGCAGTCTTCGTTGCAGCTTTGGGAGCAGCTTTGGTCGCAGCTTTCTTGGCAGCGGTTTTTGCGGAAGTCGGCATGTTTCTCCTACCTGTTGAGGTCAGTGTTTTTAGAATACGGTCGCTTGAATGCATCCGTATCAACGCCGGATTCTACAAGCGCCACTGAACTTCGTGCGAGTCTTTTTGTGTTTCTAACCCATTTTTTAAGGGGTTTTCGTTACGAGCGTCTGTTTTATGGCGATACGGATAGCTGCATGATCAACGGATAGTGATCCGATGCGATCCGAGCCAGGCGAACTTCGATGCACATCACCGCGTACGGGAGGCATCGCATGGATGCAACTGGATGCGGTGCGAAGTGAACAACCGCTAGCGTATTAGACAGGTCCTTGGAGAGCGCATGCGATGGAAATGCCAGACCAACCGCCGCAGCGTTCGGCCGTAGATAAACCCCGCGTTGACGTCGTCGAGCAGGATCAACGACGTCGCCGGGGTATTAAAACTTCGCGACACCTGCACGACCTGTGCGCGTCTTTCGGGCGACGCCAGCCCCAGATGCATTGAGACAACACGCCACGTCGCGCCGCTGCGATTGATCATGAGCTAACCTCACCCATGCGACGGGAAGCGTTCGGCACTTTCACTTTTGCTCCTACATCGATCATGCGTTCATACAAGCGCAGCGCCTCAGGGTTGCGTTGCCGTCCACCTTCCGCCCCACCGATCAACATCGAGGAGACGGTGGAATTCAGACGCTCGAGCGTGCGGTGTTGCGCGGAGTCCTTGAGCAAAACAGCGATCGCTTCGTCATGCTGCGCCGGTCGCTGATCTCGCGTGCAACCGCTTACAGCTCGCAGCCGAGATGCTCGGCGAGACGCGCGTTGCACATTGACGCCGACGCGCGCTGAATGCGCGGATTGCTCACGCGAGAATCTAAATGCGCAGCCGTTTTCGGATCGAAGCGACATCGTGCAGGAAGTCGTCGAGCGAGTCGGCGAAACAACGGCTGAAGCTTCGGGCGTGGGTTTCATGCGGTTGCCGATATCTCAGCCAAGGATGATCACCGAGCGCTGCGCACAGCACACGAAAATAATCGGAACCGTCGATCAACAAACTAAAACGATCAGCACGCCGAACGCTGCCAAATTGCAGCTCGGTTAAAAAACGCTTCGGCGCTCATGCGACTGCCGCATTCGACCGGATTCTTAAACAGCCTCTGAGGCCGCAAGACCCGCTGAACGTAGGATCAGCGGTGCCGATGAAACACGGGTTCATACGACATTTTTTGCAAACCCCGTCTCCGATTGCGCGCCGTCCAACCACCCGCCGCACCGTACAGGAAACGATTCGACCATCTGTACCGGTACTGTACAGATCACATCTCATACACTGAGTCCAGCGAACACCTGCCAATCCAACTCAGCGCCTGCTTTCAGAAAACCCAGGAAACACCATGCACCTCGACACTGCCGCCTTAATGACAGCTCTCCCGGCCGCGGTGCTGTTCGCGCTCGTCACCACCATCACGCCCGGTCCAAACAACACCATGCTGCTCGCATCGGGGGTGAACTTCGGGTTGCGCCGCACGGTGCCGCACGTGCTCGGCATCAGCGTGGGCGTGGCCATCCTGATGGTCCTGGTCGGTCTCGGCGTGGGGCAGGCATTCGCGCGTTTTGCCTGGGCTTATACGCTTCTGGAAACGGTAAGCGTGGCGTACCTGTTGTATCTCGCGTGGAAGATCGCAACCTCATCGACCATGCAGGTTCGCGACGGCGAGCGCCGGCCGATGCGGTTTATCGAAGCAGCCGCGTTTCAGTGGATCAATCCGAAGGCCTGGATGATGGTGCTGACCGCCGCGACCACGATCCATTTGCATTCGAGCTTTTCGCTGAATGCCGTCTTCATGGCGGTGGTGTTTATCGTGGTTGGATTGCCATGCATCACCATGTGGGCCGCATTCGGCACATCCATGCGGCGGCTTCTCACGCAACCGCGCTGGCTGCGGGCTTTCAACTGGACAATGGCTACGTTGCTCGTGTTGTCTTTGTATCCGATCATCGAGCGGGCGCTGGCGTGATGACGCACTGATGGGTATGGCGTGACAGTGCAATCAGTGCTGCTGTCGTTGCATTGGCAGCGAGCTGATTTGGAGGTTCGAAGTTCAGATCCAGCCTATTTTTTCGTAGGCGGCGCATACTGGTCCATGCCTGCCGTCGCGCAAAATATGCAGCCTGATTGCAACTTTGGCCGTAAAAAGCGGCAAGAAATGCGCACACTCCGTTATCCGGGGGATCGACAGGCATGTACGAAGCTTGCTGCCCGATCAACTCGCGCCCTGTTGGCGCGTCTTTGAAATCTCCCAAGGAGTTACGCCATGTCTGGAGCAAACCGCCCGTCCGGTCCCGCAACACGCAAGTCCCTCGATCTCGCCGACCAAATTGAACGCGATGAACTCGAGAACCAATTGCCGGATGCGCTAAACCACGCCGACGATGACGACCTCGACGACGAACCCGACACCGGCAAGCCCCGCCGATAACATTTCTCCTTCCTTCCCGCGCCCGTTGGCGCGTCTCCCAAGGCCGCACTTGCGCAACGCAGTGCGGCTTTTTTGTACGTAAATCTTTTTGCGCCCTATTTTTCGATGTGAAGGGTTCCGGGCACGGCGGTTGCTCTAAGTTCGGTCGCTGCGGGACACAGCGGCATACGTAGAGCAGTCAAGGCGGCGAAGGCGTCAAGCCAGCACGCAAACCAATCCGATAATCGACCCCTTTGGAGGGCTTCATGCTTCGATACGCTGTCATCTTTTTCATCATCGCGATCATCGCGGCATTTTTTGGCTTCGGCGGTATCGCGAGTGGGGCAACCGAAATTGCGAAGATCCTGTTCTTCATCTTCATCGTGATCTTCCTGGCAACGTTGTTGCTCGGCGTGTTTCGGCGATGAAGCAGCAGGTCAGCGTTTGATTGCTTTGATCCAAGGCGCGAACGCTGGTTTGAACAGGACGAAAAGCCTCGCTTGAGCCTTGCTTCTCGCGAGGCTTTTTCATTTGGCGCGATGCTCTAGCGCCTCATCCACTTCTCAACAAACCCCCACAACGCATCGTCAGTGGAATACGGCACGTTGAAGCGAAACCAGTTGCTCGCGGCATCGCCGGGACGGAAATACGAACCTGGCGCGAGCCAGATGCCATCTTCCAGCGCCTGCGTCGCGAGTTCGCTCGCTTGCTCGGGCTCAACCGGCAACCGCGCCCACACAAACAAACCGGCACGCGGCCGATGAAACGGCTCAACACCAAGCGCGTCCATCCGGTCCTCGACCTGCACGTGCGCGTCCTTGAGCTTTTCGGTGATCGATTCCACGTGACGCGCATAACGCCCCTCAGTCAGCACTTTCTCGACAATGCGTTCCGTCGCCGCCGATGAAGTCAGCCCCACGGCCATCTTTGTACGCGCCAGTTCGCGCAGCACGTCACGCTCGGCGACCACATAACCGCAGCGCAATCCCGGCGTGATTGTCTTCGAAAATCCGCCGACATATAGCACGCGATTCAAGCCTTCCATGGCCGCCAGAAGCGGCGCACCAGGCGGCGCGAGCTCGCGGTTCACATCGTCTTCCACGACCCACAGGCCATAGCGTTCCGCGATCTGCAACAAGCGAAACGCCGCCGCCATGCCGAAGGTCGCGCCGGTCGGGTTCTGCAGCGTCGTGTTGAGAAAGATGGCCTTGGGACTATGCTCGATCACCAGTTGCTCAAGCACGTCGTTATCGATACCCGCCGGGGTGCGCGGCACGCCTCGCACGACGAGGCCACCCAGTTGCAGGATCTGCAGCAGATTGCAGTAGCCCGGATCTTCCACAATGACCGTATCGCCGGGACGCAGTAACGTGCGCACAATCAGGTCGAGCGCCTGCGTAGCCCCGGCGGTCAGCAACACGTTTGTGGCCGGGTCGGCGGGCAAGCCATAGCGGTCCAGTTGCTCGGCAATCCGCTCGCGCAACGGCGCAAAACCGTATGGATGCCCGTAGTCGGCCATGCGCGCCGCCGGCACGCGGCTGATCGAGCGCAACGCGTGATGCAGCCCGCTTTCATTGACCCATTCGTTGGGCAGCCAGCCACAGCCGGCCTTGATCGGCACGGAGTGGTCGGCGAAGACATCGGACAGAAGCCAGGTCGCGGTGAGGCTCGGCGGCTGCCATGCCACGGCGCGCTTGTGGGCCGCCGGCGCCCGCGCCGCCACCCGGTATCCCGAGCCGCGACGCGCGATCACGAGGCCCATCGACACAAGGCGCCCATACGCTTCCGTTACCGTGAAGGTACTCAGCCGCTCCGCCTGCGCGAGCTGGCGCACCGAAGGCAGCAACGCGCCGGCGCGCAGCGCCTGTTGTTCGATGGCCCCGGAAAACGCCCGCACCAGTTGTTCGACGAGCGTCGCTTGCGCGCGCTCACGGTCCAGTTGAAGTTCGATCATGAGTCGGCAGAAGGGGATGATGAAAGTGAATCATCCAGGTAGATGACCAATACAGTTTGCACCATTTTGCCAGCACAGTTCTCTCCGCGACAGGACAACTGTCTATGCCGCAGGTTTTTATCGAGGACTACATTGCGTGTTCTAACAGGAGATTCCCCCATGACTTCGCGCCCCGTCATCGACGACCTCTCGTCGTTCTGGATGCCCTTCACCGCCAACCGGCAGTTCAAAGCTGCACCGCGCATGATCGAGGGCGCCAAGGGCATGTACTACCGCGCGAGCGATGGCCGCCAGATTCTGGACGGCTGTGCCGGCCTGTGGTGCGTGAACGCGGGCCACTGCCGCGATGAAATCGTTACCGCGATCCAGCAGCAAGCCGCGACGCTCGACTTCGCGCCGACCTTTCAGATGGGCCATCCGCTCGCATTCGAAGCAGCCACGAAGGTGGCCGCGATCATGCCGGAAGGCCTCGACCGCATCTTCTTTACGAACTCCGGCTCCGAATCCGTCGATACCGCGCTGAAAATCGCCCTCGCCTATCACCGTGCACGCGGCGAAGGCCAGCGCACGAAGCTGATCGGCCGTGAGCGCGGGTATCACGGCGTGGGTTTCGGCGGCATCTCGGTCGGCGGCATTGGGCCGAATCGCAAGACGTTTTCAGGCGGGTTGCTGCCGAACGTCGATCATCTGTCGCATACGCACGCGCCTGAGCACAACGCGTTCTCGAAGGGGCAGCCGGCGTGGGGCGCGCATCTCGCCGATGAACTCGAACGTATCGTCGCGCTGCACGATGCATCGACTATCGCCGCTGTGATCGTGGAGCCGCTGGCGGGTTCGACGGGCGTACTCGTGCCACCGCAGGGTTATCTGCAAAAGCTGCGCGAGATCTGCACGAAGCACGGCATCCTGCTGATTTTCGATGAAGTCATCACGGGCTTCGGCCGGCTCGGCAAAGCGACGGCAGCAGAGTATTTCGGCGTGACGCCGGACCTGATGACGCTGGCAAAGGCAATCAACAACGCCGCGATTCCGATGGGCGCCGTGGCTGCGCATCGCAACGTGCATGACACGATCGTCAACGCGGGTGCGGTGAACGGCATCGAGCTGTTCCACGGCTATACGTATTCGGCGCACCCCATGGCCGCCGCGGCCGCGATCGCCACGCTCGACCTGTATGCACGCGAGCAACTGTTTGAGCGGGCTGCATCGAAGGCACCGAAGTTCGAAGCAGCCGCTCATGCGTTGCGCGATGCGCCTCACGTGAAGGACGTGCGCAATCTCGGCATGGTGGCGGGCATCGAACTCGAATCGCGTGCCGGTGCGCCGGGTGCGCGTGCCTACGAAGCGTTCGTGAAATGCTTCGAAGCAGGCGTTCTGGTGCGCTATACAAGCGATATTCTTGCGTTCTCACCGCCGCTGATCATCGAAGATGACCAGATCGAGCAGATTTTCAGCACGGTTCGCAAGGTGCTCGAAACGGTGAAATAACGCGGGTTCGACAGCCGTTTGCCGTCAATGGCGTAAGCGGCATACGAGCCGTACTTGCACGCATCAAGGCCGTTCCAGTTGAGCCGGAACGGCCTTTTTTCATGCGGCGCTGAAAATGCACGAACCGCACGCTAGCGCGCGTGCCGCGCCGCACCCGCCTTCGACGCCGCCTTGCGGCGCGTCTGCCAGCCCTTCTTGGCGGAAGCCGAACGATCCGCGGCAGAACGCCGGCTTGCGCTCGCGTGCGCCTGCTTCGACAGCGACTTGGGCGAGGCGGCCTTGGTGCTCTCGCGTTTGAGCACCCGCGTGGACGTCGCGGAACGTTTCGACTTCGATTCAGTGCTCGCGCTGCGTTGGGTCTTGTGCTGACCAGCCTGCGTATCCTTCGCCGCTTTCTTGCGGGTTTCAGCGGAAGCCGCGCCCTTCTTCGGCGCCTTCAGGCCCACTCCCGACCTGCGCGCCTCCGACAACCCGATAGCGATGGCCTGCTTCGCGGACTTCGCACCGTGCTTGCCTTCGCGCACGTGATCGATCTGCTCCTTCACGAACGCACCGGCCTGGGTACTGGACGACTTCCCCGCGCGTTTGGCCGCGTGGGCACGTTCGATGGTTTTCTTCTCAGGCATGGTGACACTCCTTTGAGAGAACGGCGTTGGACTAGCACTAGCCGATGCCGCAACACCCGTGCCATATCACGCTGTTCGGAGCGCCAAGCCTAAGCGGCCTTCTCCACGCATCGCTCATCCACGCCGAGCTGCTCTCTAAGCCCTGCCCATCCCTTCGGCGTCACCTGCACGGCCCGGGAGTTTTTCAAGCGGCGTATCCATCCCTTCGCACAAAGCTGCGTCATGAACGCGACGCCCAACGGCCCGGCCAGATGATGCCGCCGCTCCGTCCAGTCGAGACACTGCCGGGCGAGTCCGCGCCGGGTCGGCTTCAGCCCGGCCATGTCCAGACCCAGGCTGTTAAACCATTCGATGCCGGCCGGCGTTATATCGAATTGCTTGTCGTCGGTTGCAACAACCAGCGCGCGATCCTGCAACGCCTGCGTCACAGCCACACCCAGGCCGCCCGCGAGATGGTCATAGCAGCAGCGTGCGAACTGCAGGTCACGCGCTTCCCTGCTGCGCGGCATGCGGCGCACGGTGCCGCCCGATGGAACCGGCGCGATCGATGCAAGATTTTCCAGCGCCAACGCAACGTGCGATCCGGCCAGACGGTAGTACCGATGCCGCCCCTGCGTTTCCACCAGCAACAACCCGCCAGCCAGCAGCTTCGCGAGATGCGAGCTTGCCGTCTGAGCGGTCACGCCGGCCGCGTAGGCGAGTTCGCCCGCCGGGCGTGCGCGTCCGTCAGCGAGCGCCATGAGCATGGTGGCGCGAGTGCGGTCTGCAATCAGGAAAGCGGCCGAAGAGACTGCGGGATGAGGGCACATGGAGGATCTCCGCTGGGGACCTCGTCATGATAGTCCGGCCGCCTGTCCGCATGCTTCGATACGCGTCGAAGCTTGTGGCACGACAACATCCCTACACTGAACTTCCCGTCTTGCTCTCGAAAAAACTCCCCGTGTCCGACACCCGTACGCTTCAGCGCCGCGTCCTCGCTGCGACCAGCATCAGCTATATCGTCGTTATCCTCGATACGTCTATCGTCAACGTTGCGCTGGGCAGCATCGCCGATGCGCTCGCGACCAGTACAGAGGGCCTTCAATGGGTCGTCAATGCGTACACGCTGGCCTTCGCGAGCCTGCTGTTGACGGGCGGCGCACTGGGCGATCGGTTAGGCGCGAAGAACGTCTATTTCGCGGGCCTCGCTGTGTTCACGCTCGCGTCCGTGCTCTGCGGCCTTGCGCCCAACCTTGCGGCGCTGACCGGTGCCCGCGTGTTGCAAGGGATCGGTGCGTCGATGCTGGTGCCCTGTTCGCTGATGCTCATCAACCGCGCCTATGCCGACCCGGGCGAGCGCGGTCGCGCGATTGGCCTATGGGCGGCGTGTGGCGGCGCGGCGATGGCCGGTGGTCCATTGATTGGCGGCATCCTGATTCATGCGTTCGGCTGGCGTAGCATCTTCCTCGCGAACTTGCCAATCGGGTTGATCGGCTTATGGCTGACATCGCGGGTCACAAGCAATGAACGTGTTGACCGTACAGCATTAACCCGCCCTCTCGATCTCGCCGGTCAGGCGACTGCCATCCTGGCCTTGGGCATGTTGATCGCGGTGCTGATCGAAGGGCACTCGTTCGGCTGGGGCTCGCCGTGGATCCTGAGCGGAATGGCACTGAGCCTGCTTGCCGCGGGAAGCTTCTTCGCAATCGAATCAAAGCGGACGCAGCCAATGTTGCCCCTGTCCTTATTCAGCAACCTGATTTTTTCCAGCGCGGCGTTTGTCTCGATGGTGTCGGCGATGACCTTCTACGGCTTGATCTTCACGCTCAGTCTTTATTTCCAGGAGGTGCGGGCTTATTCACCATTGCTGACCGGCCTCGCGTTCTTGCCGCTAACTGCGCTCGTGACGGCGGGCAGCATGTCGGCGGCGCGGTTTGTCCGGATGTTTGGACCGCGCCGGCCGATCTGCGTCGCACTGGGCATCTATACACTCGGCTTTCTTGGAATGCTGATGTCGACGGATACTTCGCCGTACTGGCTGATCGCGCTCCCCATGCCGGCAATCGGTTTTTTCGCTGGCCTCATCACGCCGATGGCCACGCGTTCGCTCATGGATACCGTCGATAAAAACCGCGCCGGGATTGCGGCCGGTGTGCTGAACTCGGCGCGGCAGACAGGCGCGGCGCTGGGTGTAGCAGTTTTTGGCGCGATGCTTACAACGCCGGGGCAGTTTGAGCGGGGCATGCATACCGCGATGGCGATGGCTGCGGCGGTGTCGCTAACAGCGGCGCTAATCTGGTGGTTTGCATCGAAAGCGATGGCGCGGCAGCGGATTGGCCGTGCGGTATAGAGACAGGAATGCGGCCGGGTCTATTAGCGCTTTGGAGAATCGGGCAACAGCTAAGACGCTTGCCGCATGCATTCGCGCGCGGGTGGACGGGGAATGCTGACGACGGCAAAATCGAGGCGGTTAACCGCCTCGCCCATACGAAAAATCCGCGCCGCCGTTGCTGAACCCGCACAACGCGCTCATGTGCGAATATCTCCTCTAATCATGCTCAAATCATCTCGCGCTACGGCACCCATCGACTTCGACGCCCCGTCCGAACAGGTCGCGCGCCGCCTGATCGGCGCGATCTTCACGGTCGATGGCGTCGGCGGCAGGATCGTCGAAACCGAAGCCTACGATCGCATCGATCCAGCCTCGCATACTTTCTCCGGGCCTACCCCGCGCAACGCCGTCATGTTCGGGCCGTCCGCGCACGTGTATGTGTATCGCTCGTACGGCATTCACTGGTGCCTGAACTTCGTTTGCCGCGAAGAAGGCCACGGCGCCGGGGTGTTGATCCGCGCGATCGAACCACTCACCGGTCTCGATGCCATGCGTCAGCGGCGCGGTCTCGAACCCTCGAAGCTCTTGTGCTCGGGACCGGGACGCGCCGCGCAGGCGTTGGGTATCACGCACGGCAACAACGGCATGTCGCTGCTCGAAGCGCCGTTTCATATCGAAGCGCCGGAGGAGGACTATCCAGTCGCGACCGGACCGCGCATCGGCATCACCAAGGCGATGGACGTACCCTGGCGCTTCGGGCTCGCTGGATCGAAGTTTCTCAGCAAGCCGTTCCCTAAAGCCTGATCAAATCATTTGATCAGGCTTCCGAAGTACTTTCAAATCTGCATCAATTTAGCTAGCGCGCTGAGTTGTAAACCATCGGGGTCGGCGAGGTCGTAGAGAATGGAAAAATGGTCTGCGCCCGGTATCGGCAAATAGGATATCTGTTCACCTGCCTCAGCGCATGCGTGGGCATAGTCATGCGAATGGCGAATGAGTTCGGGCAATTCCGCGTCGCCGACGGAGACGACCATCGGCGCACCGTGATCTATGTGGCGCATCGGGCTGAAGCGCGCGATTTCCTCCGCCGATAACCCGAGCTTGTCGTTCAGCCGGCCTGCGCTGATGGGTTCGAGATCGAAGAGGCCGCTAACGGGCAGCGCGTATTTCACCGCCGGATGATAACGATGCATGGCCGTCAGATGACCGCCCGCGGAATGGCCGCCGAGTATGAGTGTCGTATGGCCTTGCTCGACGAGGAAATCGAGTAACCGTCCGATCTCGCTAACAATCTGCGTCATCGGAGCGGTAGGTGCCAGCGTGTATTCCGCTACGACCACGTTCATACCCCGGGCAAGCGGGCCAAGCGCTACGAAGGCGCAGAGATCCTTATCGCAGCTTTGCCAGTAGCCACCGTGGACGAAGACGAAGGTCGGCGCGTCGAATTGCTTCTCGCTTGAGACCGGAAAAAAATCGAAGCGCTCGCGGGGCGACGGGCCGTACCTGACATCAAGTTCCCCGCGATGCGATGCGTATAAGGCCGCGCTGCGGGTCTTAAAGTCGGCGGGGGGATCGCCATTGCTATAGGCTGCGTCGAGGGTCGCGCGGTCCATGGTGCGCCACGGGGATTGCATGCGGGTTATCTCCTGGAAAAAATGCTGGGCTTGACTGGAGTTTACTTGGTTACGAGGGGTTCTCCGCTTCTATCCCACGGCGCCACCCCTCCCATGACCTCAACCAGGTAATCAATCATCACCCTCACGCGTGAACTCAAATGCCTCCGGCTAGGATACATCGCGAGCACATCGATATCCGCCATGTGAAACGCCGGCATCAGCGCCACCAGCCGCCCCGCTCGCAGATCATCGCCAATGATGAAGGTCGGCTGCCAGATCAGCCCCAGCCCGGCAAGCGCCGCCGAGCGCGCGGTATCGCCGTTGTTCGTATGCATGTGGCAATTCACCCGCACGTTGTGCGGCTTCTCATCGACGTCAAGAAACTGCCACTCGTCACCGCTCGCCGCATACGTATAACCAATACAGTGATGCTCGCTCAAATCCGAAGGCCGCTCCGGCAAGCGCCGCCCTGCTAAATACGCCGGCGACGCGCACAGCACGTTGCGCGAGGCCGCGAGCTTGCGCGCTGCATTGCCCATCGACCCCGCGCGCGAAATACGAATGGCAAGGTCAACCCCTTCATCGACAATATCCACCACCCGGTCGACCAGCGAGACATCCAGTTCCACATCGGGATACCGCCGCATGAACTCCGGCCATAACGGCGCAAGCTGCAACACGCCAAAGCTCAGCGGCGCGTTGATGCGCAGCCGTCCGCGCGGCTCGGCGGTCGACGACGACACCAACCCCTCCGTCTCGGCCACGTCATCGAGAATTGCCACGCAACGCTCGTAAAGCGCCTCGCCGCCCGATGTCAGCGACAACCTCCGCGACGTCCGGTTCAGCAGCCGCGTCCCCAGATGCGCCTCCAGTTCAACGATATAACGCGTCACGTTGGCGGGCGACGTATCGAGCGCATCGGCGGCGCGCGTGAAGCTGCCGCGCTTGACCACGGCCACGAAAACCTCATAAGCGCGCAAGCGATCCATGAACGTCTCCGGTACGAGTGAATAGTTGAGCGGTTGAGCGAGATTTCGATTCAAGATTCACAAAAGCTGAACGATAAGACCATTTTCCGTGCCTGTTCGCAAGCTTCCGCTACGCCTACAGTGCATCACATGGACCGGGGCATTGGGCGCCGGACAAGCGGAACAGAACGGAGAAACATCATGAATCGACTGACAGGAAAGGTTGCTGTCGTCACGGGCGCAAGCGCCGGCATCGGCCGCGCCACGGCCAAATTGTTCGCCGCGGAGGGGGCAAAGGTGGTCGTTGCCGCCCGCCGCGCGGCCGAACTGGAAACGCTGGTGGCAGAAATCAAGGCGGACGGCGGCGAAGCCGTTTATCTCGCGGGCGACGTGCAATCGGAAGACTATGCGAAGGCCGTCGTCGCGCTGGCGATCGAAACATTCGGCCGGCTCGACGTCGCATATAACAACGCCGGCACGCTAGGCGAAATGGGACCAACCACAGCCGTTTCGGTGGAAGGGTTCAACAACGCACTCGCGATCAACCTGACCAGCGCATTCCTCGGCGCGAAACACCAGATTCCCGCCATGCTTGAACACGGCGGCGGGTCGATCATCTTCACATCGACCTTTGTGGGGTATTCGTTCGCGTTCCCCGGGACTGCATCGTATGCGGCGAGCAAAGCCGGTCTTATCGGACTCACGCAAGCGCTTGCGGCCGAGTACGGCGCGCAGGGTATCCGCGTGAACGCCGTGCTGCCCGGCGCTGTCGATACCCCGATGTACCGGGACATGAACGACACCGCCGAATCGCAAACCTTCATCACCAACCTGCACGCGTTGAAGCGCGTTGCAACGCCGGAAGAACTCGCGCGCTCGGTGCTTTATCTGGCTTCAGATGACTCGTCGTTTGTTACCGGCACGGCGTCGCTTGTGGACGGCGGCGCGTCCATCACACGCACGTAAATTTGCTAACGTCGGTCACTGGAGAAAGTGTCATGGCACGATTCGACGGAAAATGCGTGCGGATCACTGGCGCCAGCGGACTGGTGATCGACGGAGGCATGCGCAATCTGTCATTGCGTTAGGTTGACTGTTATGCCGGAGGGGCTTGGCGGATTGCATTGCCATAGGTCTCTTCGATCCGCCGATCCTGCTCCGCAGGCGAAAACTGCTCCCACTCGATGCCGTTGACGTCTCGCGTCTTGGCAAACCCCTCGGCCGAATCGTCCTCAAAGCCTATATGCCGAAGCAATCCGGCTTGCGCCGGGTCCGGGTTCTCATTGATCGAGAAGTTCAGAAGATCCGTTCGCCACATGGCGTAGGCACCCGGCACGACTGCAGTGGGTTCCTGGCCGAGACGCCGCGTGTAATCGGCAATAGACGTTTCGAGGCTGGCAACGGCAAGGGCAATATGGAAACGTTTCATGGTCTGAGCGGGGTGGTTGAGTGTCCGGCCACTCTATATAAGCCCGCGAAGGACAACCAGTTGGGCGTTTATCCCGGTATCGCGGATACCCCGTGTATCGGGCAGCTACCGCGGATGGAACGGCTCTTGCGCCGCTGTGCATGTCACTCATTCAAGGAGGGCAACATGACGGACAAGCAGACAGACACCAATTATGCTGGCCGATCGCAAGAAGAACGCCGGGCGCAACGCAAAGGCGAAAAGCAGCGCGCGCAGGAACAACCGGGCGGACATCTCGCGCAGGAAGGTACGGAACCGGACAAGCATCACAGCTCGGGCGAGCTATCGGAGGAAGGAAAAAAGGTCTGGCAGACCGGTTCGGGAATCGATGGCGGCGGGAAAACCTGACTGCCCGCTTGACTACCCGCCTGATCACCCTTGATATACCTGACATCCCACCGGGGTCTTCCAACGGGCAAAACGTGGAACAATGAGCGCTTCATGACTTTGCACCCTGCATCCGGAGCCCTCGATGAGCGCCACGCGCAACTCCCCCAACGCGTCTTCGGACATCCACGATCAAACTGATCGCACCGATCGTCCGAGCCGCGAAGAAGCCGAAGCCGCCGTTCGCGTTCTGATCCGCTGGGCTGGAGACGATCCTGCCCGCGAGGGACTGGTCGACACCCCGTCGCGCGTCATCCGGTCTTACGAAGAGTTCTTCGCGGGGTATGCGCAGAATCCTCGCGACATCCTGGCGCGGACTTTTTCGGAGGTCCAGGGTTACGACGAGATGATCGTGCTCAAGGACATCCGCTTCGAAAGCTACTGCGAACATCACATGGTGCCAATCATCGGCCGAGCGCACGTGGCGTATCTGCCGCGTGAGCGAGTGGTAGGCATTTCGAAGCTGGCGCGTCTGGTCGACGCCTTCGCGAAGCGTCTGCAGATTCAGGAAAAGATGACGGCACAGATAGCAGACACGCTCGAAGAAGTTCTGCAACCGCTAGGCGTGGGCGTCATCCTGGAAGCGACGCATCAATGCATGTCCACGCGCGGAGTCCATAAAGCAGGTGCGTCGATGGTGACATCGCGGATGCTGGGCACGTTCCGCGACGACCCTTCCACGCGCCGCGAATTCCTTTCCATCGTCGGACATTCGAGCGCGTTCAGCGTATCGAACAACTAAAAAACTTACTGCGGTTCACGCGCCTTGGCTATCGTCCGGCGCGTCGCCCGCACCGCCTTCGCGGATCTTGCCTTGCGAGACGTTGCTGCCCGGCGGCACGCTATGCGTGAGCCACACGTTGCCGCCGATCACCGAACCGCGGCCAATGGTCACGCGCCCGAGAATGGTCGCGCCGGCATAGATTACGACCTCGTCTTCCACTACCGGATGGCGCGCGTTGCCCTTTACCAGCACCCCGTCGTTGCCCGCCGGGAAACTCTTGGCGCCCAGCGTCACGGCCTGATACACCCGCACGTGCTGGCCGATTACCGCCGTCTCGCCGATCACCACGCCCGTCCCGTGATCGATGAAAAAACTGGGCCCGATCGTCGCGCCCGGGTGGATGTCGATCCCTGTCGCCGAGTGCGCGATCTCGTTGATAAAGCGCGCGAGCAAGGGCACGCCGAGCTTGTGCAAAGCATGCGCCAGACGATGATGTGTCATGGCCCAGATGCCTGGATAGCAGAGCAGGATTTCCGTAATGTGTTGCGCGGCAGGGTCGCCCGCGAAGGCAGCCTGGATGTCGCTGACCAGCAGCGCCCGGATGGCCGGCAACTGCGCGCCGAATTCACGCGCGAGCCCAAACGCGTGCGTGCCGAGTTCGGCATCGCTTAGATCGTGGTTCTCCGGGAGGAAACGCAAGGCGCGGCGGATCTGTTCGGAGAGCAGGCGCAAGGTGCTCTCAAGCGTGTTGCCGACGTAATAATCCACGCTTTCGGCGGTCAGGTCGGCGGCGCCGTAATGGGTGGGAAACAGCGCCGAGCGCAACCCGTTGACGATCTTCACGATCGCTTCACGCGAGGGCAATTCGCGGATTCCAAGCGGATGGCGCGTGCGATGCAGCTGTTCGCGCGATGCCCGCAAGTCAGCCACAATCTTGTCGAGGCCCCATTCGTGGGAGGGAAGTTGATCTTCTACGGAGACAGTCTTGGGCATGTAAGGAGCTTGGGCGGATGACGCCGCGTTGAGCGGCACGATCTAAACGATGCCCCGAGATTAACCGTTTTTCTGCAAGACTGCCGCCCTGTGCGCGAAACCCGTTGAGAGGCGCGCTCAGGACTTGGGGTCGACCTTCACGTGGCTGGCATCGATCCAACGAACCGCCCAGTCGCGGGCATGCGCAATGGCTTCGTCGGCATTGCCAAAGCGCAGGTCGGCGGGAAAAAAACGATTGGCTACCAGTTCACCATCGCTCGATCGCGAGATGACCACGTAGGGTTGGAAACAGCCGTCGCCCTGACGCGCCGGTGCGCAATTGAGTAAGTAGCCGCGATGTGAAAATGCCGCGTCATATTGCATGAGTCACCTTGATTTTAAGTGCCTCGCTGGATTCGCGATGGTCGTCTCCCGCTCGCTTGAAACGCGCGAATCCGGCAAGCGGCGCGAGGCCGTCCGGTGGCGCACGCAGGCCTGGCGAACAACAAATCATACTCTTGCGAAAACCCTCGTTGGGTTGAAAAAAATCAATTTGGCTTAGAACATTTACTGATGTTTTATCCCGTGGTTTATTCCAGCGCGCGAGTTGACCCGAGGTTTGACCCCGGCCCCCTGCTCCGGAATGTTTCTTGCGTCATGTTTCTTTGTTGACCTGAACCAGGTGGAGCGAACCATGAACAACGCACAGAACAATGAGCCGCAGGACAAGCAGACGCAGCGCGCGGCGGAGAGCCCGCTGAAGAAACCTGAAACTGAAACCGCTAAAGCCAAACCCAGTGATGTGGCGGCAGCAGCGGAGGGACGCGAAGCCGGGCTCGGGCAAGCGGGGGGCAGCACGCCTGATTCATCGTTGGAAGATGCCGGGCCGCTCGGCAAGACCAACGTCACACATCAGGCAATGGATGTTCTCAACGACGACACGCTGGACGATACCGTCGACGCTGATGGAAAAAATCGCGACGCCTCGCGCGACGAAGACATGCTCGTGCACAACCCCGACGCATTCGTCGGCGTGGATGCGACTCTGGTGAATTCGCATTTTGAACAAGGCGACGGTTTGGGTGGTTTCGACAGTCGTCCGGCGCGCAATGGACTGGCGCTTGCGTTAGAGGAAGGCTGCAGTGTCGTCGATAAAGGCATGGTCGCGCCCGACGTTGAAGAGGTAGAGCGGCAGTATGAATTCGTCGAACGCGATCCCCACGGTTACAACTTGCGGGGCCGCAAGCATTTCGCCATCAATCATGTCAGGCCGTCGCGGCTGATCGAGATCCAGCGGCGCGAGAAATAGCTCAAAAAAGCGCGGCGCTGATCACTGAAAGCGAAAGGACCGGAAGCTGCGCATCAACGCAGGTTCCGGTCCTTTCCTATTGTTCGGGCGACCCGATTCATTTCTTTTCGGGCTTGCCCTTCTCATCGTCGGATTCAATCCGGGTCACACCGCCCGTCGAAGGTGGATCGCTCGCGGGAAAGGTATCTTCCACGGCGCGGTCGACGTCCTCCTCCTCTCGATGCGAATGCGGGTGTTGTTCCTTCGGTTTTGTCGTGGTCATGCCTGACTCCTGGTCGGTGGACTGTGTAAAGCCTGCCGTTGGGTGCAGCATCGTTGCAATGTTGTGGCGTCGCGCCGCCGCTTTTTGCCTGATTTAACCCTGTGTTCCCCATAGCGCCGCTATAAGGGAAATGAACTTTCATCAGGCGAATCGCCGCTGCGCATGCCGCTGCACAGGCTCAAAATAATTGAAAGCAAGCGATGTTCCCAGCGTTCGTGTGATCTGGCACGACCCATGCATAAGACTCCCGCGAATCAGACGAATGCAGCACGATGCATCGAAAAACCAACCGGCGGGGGTCGGCATGAACACAACCAATACGTACTCGAACGAAGCGTTGCAGCCTATGCAAGGCGTGCGCGCATCATGGCGTGAACAAGCGCTCTCCACCGCGCTGGTGTGCCTCGGGCTGGCGTACACCTTGTCATGGGCCGAGATGGGCCTGGCGTTGATGACCGGACCTGGCGAACCCATTGCCGCGCTGATTGCATCGCGTGCGTTAGTTGGCGGCTTGTATATTTGCGTGGCGTTCCGCCTGCAATGGGCGCGCTGGATTACCGTTGCGCTCGGCTTCGCGTCGGCCGTACTGGTCGGCCCCATGCTCGGCGCCGAATGGCATGCCTTCCCCGTCGCTGCGCTCGTGACCGGCGCCGTGCTGGTGTTCAAGCTGACGGCATCGATCTTCCTGCTCTCGCCGGACGCATCGCACGGGACCCGCTGAAGTTGAGGGCTGAAGTTGAGGGCTGAAGTTGAGGTCCGCCTGCGAAAGACCGACCGGAGCGCTTGTTCAAGCGGCCTGTAAAACGCACAATGAGAGCCCGTTTCTTCTTCGATGAGCCTCTCATGAAAATTGCCGTCATTGGTGCAACCGGCACAGTCGGCCGCGCCGTCTTCGCCGAATTCCAGCCGCGTCACGAAGTCATCGAGATCGGCGCCACGCGTGGCGCGCACCGCGTCGATCTGACGAAGATCGACAGCATCCATGCGCTGTTTAAATCGATTGGTCAGGTCGATGCCATTGTGGCCACTGCCGGGCACGTTCACTTCGGTGAACTCTCACAGATGACCCCCGAGCAATTTCGCATCGGCCTGGACGACAAACTCATGGGCCAGGTCAACCTCGTGCTGGTCGCCCAAAGTTATCTGAACGATGGCGGCTCGTTCACGCTGACCAGCGGAATCGTGGGCGACGAGCCCATCAAATACGGCGCAAGCGCCGCAGCGGTCAACGGCGCCATTGAAGGTTTCGTGCGAGGAGCCGCAATCGAACTGCCGCGCGGCCTGCGCATCAACGTCGTGAACGCGACCATGCTGGAAGAAGCACGTGAAGCATTCGGGCCATATTTTCGCGGTTTCGAAGCAGCGTCCGGTGCACGCGTTGCATTGGCGTACAGCCGCAGCGTGGAGGGCCTTGAGACCGGCCGTATCTACAAGGTGCGTTGAATGGTTAGCGAATGGTCGAGGGGCGAATATCGCGTCACCACGGACATCGGCACGTTCGACTTCGATGTCGTGCATCGATACTTGAGCGAAGCCGCTTACTGGTCACCCGGCATCTCGCGCGAGAAGGTCGAGCGGGCTGCCGCGCATTCGCTCGCATTCGGCCTGTTTCATCGCGACGCGCAGATTGGTTATGCGCGTGCAATCACGGACACCGTGAGCTTCGCGTATCTCGCCGATGTATTTGTGCTGCCCGGCCGTCAACGCGACGGTTTGGGCACATGGCTGGTGGAATGCGTGCTGGCGCATCCGGATTTGCAGGGCCTGCGCAAGATGATGCTGACAACCACGAGCGCTCACACGCTATACGCCCGCTTCGGTTTTGTCGTGCCTGCGCAGCCGGAAAAGCTGATGGAAAAACGCGCGCCGGAGTGAAACCTTAGCCACCCATCACGCCCTGCGTGTTGACGTAAAGGGAGTACAGGCCGTGACTCGCCGCCATGAACAAGCGGTTGCGATAACGGCCTCCAAAACACACGTTGGCGCAGCGCTCGGGCAACGCAATGTGTCCTATCGCTTCACCTTGCGGCGTGAAGATCCTGACGCCGTCCAGCTCGTCGCTGCCCATGCCCCAGCCGCACCACAAGTTGCCGTGCACATCCACACGAAAACCATCGGGCGTGCCCTGCCCGGCATCGATCACCTCGCGCTGGTTCGTTAGCTTAAGGCCATCGTGGGAGATATCGAAAGCGAAGATCTTGCGCGGCGACGCACGCGAATCGACGATATAAACCACCGTCTCATCAGGCGAAAATGCGAGTCCGTTCGGGCCGATCAGCGTGTCGCTCATCATGGTAATCTCGCCGCTCTTGCCATCCACGCGATACACCGCCGGTTTCAACTCCGGGTCCTTGCGCTCGCCTTCATAAAAGCCGTCGATACCGAAGGTAGGGTCGCTGAACCAGATCGAGCCATCGGATTTCACGATCACGTCGTTCGGTGAGTTGAGCGGCTTGCCGTTGTATTGATCGGCAAGCACGCTGATCGAACCGTCGTACTCTGTGCGCGTTACCCGGCGCGTGAGATGCTCACACGTAACCAGCCGTCCTTCACGGTCGCGCGTGTTGCCGTTGGCATTGTTCGAAGGCTTGCGGAACGTGCGGACCTCGCCCGTTTCTTCGTCCCAGCGCAGCATGCGATTGTTAGGAATGTCGCTCCATACCAGCGAGCGGCTATCGCCGAACCAGACCGGGCCCTCCGACCAGCGAGCCCCTTGATACAAACATTCGACCGACGCCATGCCGACACGCAGCGCGTTGAAGCGCGGATCAAGTACTCGGACGGCGGGATCGGGGTAACGGCGCTCCATCTGTTCTCATCTCCTTGGTTGTTTGGGTCGTTCGAGTCGTGTGTTCAGTTGGGTCCGAGTTCGCCATCGCGCAGGCGCCACAGGCTTAGCGGGTTGTCATCCTGGAGTGCAAGCGGCAGCAAAGCCGAGGGCAGATCCTGGTAACACACCGGCCGCAGGAAGCGTTCGATCGCCATCGCGCCGACCGAGGTGGCGCGGCTATCGGAGGTCGCAGGATACGGCCCGCCGTGCACCATGGCATACGATACTTCAACGCCGGTCGGAAAGCCGTTCGCCAGAATCCGCCCGGCCTTGCGTTCGAGGATGGGCAGCAGGCGGCGAGCCAGCGGCACGTCGTCGCTTTCCATCTGCAGCGTCGCCGTCAACTGGCCTTCAATGCGCCGTGCCAAGTCCACTAGTTCGTCCTCGCTGCGGCAAGTCACGATCAGCGATGTCGGTCCGAATATCTCATCCTCGAGTTGCGGCGTGCCGATAAATTTCTCGGCGCTCACGATATAAAGCGCGGGCAGCGCCGGACATGATGCATCGGATTCAGCGCCGGTCGCAACGCGCTCCACACCCGACTCATCGCGCCGCGCAATGCCTTCCTGATACGCCGCCGCGATGCCCGCCGTCAGCATCGTCTGGGCGCCCTTCTTTTCGAAAGCACTCACGGCGTAATCGATAAACGCCTGCAAATGCGGTCCTTCCAGCGCCAGCACCAAACCCGGATTCGTGCAGAACTGACCGACGCCGAGCGTCACTGAATCGACGAAACCGTTCGCAAGCGATTCAGCCCGCGCCGCCAGTGCACCCGGCAGTACGAAGAACGGATTGATGCTGCTCATCTCGGCGAAGACGGGAATCGGCTCGCGCCTTCTGGATGCGATCTCGATCAACGCAAGACCGCCTCGCCGCGAGCCCGTGAACCCAACCGACTTGATCGCCGGATGCGCGACCAGCGCCTCGCCTATCGCGTTACCCGCCCCGACCACCAGCGAGAACACACCCTCGGGCAAACCGGAATCTGCCACTGCTTTCTGGATCGCGCGCCCGACCAGCTCCGAGGTGCCCAGATGCGCCGGATGTGACTTCACGACCACCGGACACCCCCCGGCGAGCGCGGCAGCGGTGTCGCCGCCCGCTACCGAAAACGCCAGCGGGAAATTACTCGCGCCGAACACGGCAACCGGTCCCACGGGAATCTTTTGCAAACGCAAGTCGGGACGCGGCAACGGCTTGCGTTCGGGCTGCGCTGAATCGAGCGTGGCAGAAAGCCAGCGGCCTTCGCGCACGAGCGACGCGAACAGTTTCAATTGCCCGATCGTACGGGCACGCTCGCCTTCCAGACGCGCTTTCGGCAACGCGGATTCGGCCTGTGCGCGTTCGATCAGCGTATCCCCAAGCCCGGCGATATTGTCCGCAATCGCCTCCAGGAATTGCGCACGCGTTTCGAGCGGCGTGAGCCGATAGGTATCGAATGCCTGCTCGGCAAGATCGGCCGCGCGAGCGACTTCCTTCGCTCCACCGCCGCCAAAAGCCGGCTGCAAGTCGACGCCGCGCGCCGGATCGAAGGCATGCAGCGTGGCGTCTTTTCCGCGCACCGCCGTTGCACCGATCAACATTTCTCCGGTGATCTGCATGTGAACTCTCCTGAAAGCAGCGCCTGTTGCTGACCGCTGTAGGCGCCGAGGGTGACAAGAAAAATCGGGTAACACGAGGTGTAAACGAACTCGTTTTTTGCCGTGGACTATCGCGTCGCACGGAAACTTTCAGCGACGTGCGAGTGATTCCAACGCTTGACCTGCTGCTCTCGACGCAAACCGCCGACTCGGAAATCGCGCATCAGACCGAATTGGCATGGTCATGATGCGCGGCCTGAATGACGATACGGCGTGAGCCAGCCCAAGCCGTCCGACGTGCCTGCGCGCGGCCGATATTCGCAGCCGATCCATCCGCCATAGCCGAGCGAATCGATGAGATCGAAAAGGTACGGATAGTTGACTTCGCCCGTATCCGGCTCGTTACGGTACGGCACGCCGGCAATCTGAATATGACCGATACCCGCGTTGCGCCGTTTCATGTCACGGCGAAGCTTGACCGCCAGATCGCCCTCCACAATCTGGCAGTGGTAACAGTCGAACTGGACTTGCAGGTTCGGCAGGCCAATCTCTTCGCAGATTGCTTGCGCTTCATCCTGCCGGTTGAGGAAATAGCCGGGCATGTCACGCGTATTGATCGGCTCGATCACGATGGTGACCCGAGCCGTCTGCGCCATGCTCGCGGCCAGCGTCAGGTTCTTGATATAGACATCGCGATGCTGTTCGCGCGAGTGCTGCGTTGCGTCTGACGTTGCGTGTGGCGTTTCCATCAACCCTGCCATCACATGCAGCCGGTCATTCCCAAGCGCCGCGGCATAGTCCAGCGCGATCTCGATGCTGCGCCTGAACTCGTCCTCACGTCCCGGCAAAGATGCAAGACCGCGTTCACCGCCGGTCCAGTCGCCCGGCGGCGCGTTGAACAGCACCTGCTTCAGGCCATTGTCCACGAGCTGGGTCTTGATCTCCGATGGCGGGAAGTCATAGGGAAACAGGAATTCCACCGCCTTGAAGCCATCACGCGCCGCCGCGCCGAAACGGTCGAGGAACGCATGCTCGTTGTACATCATGGAGAGGTTGGCAGCGAAGCGCGGCATGGTGAACCTCCTGCTGGTCGGGATGACGCCGAGGCGGACGGCGTCGCGGGCACGCACTGCAACCGCGGCGTGCAAGACGCACTGCGCAACTCCCGCGCCCGGTTCGTCCATGGCCCGATTGTTCAAGCTTCACAGCGGTAATATTTCCGAACCCCGTGCCCGAATGATCGGTAAAAACGCTCTTCAAGGCGAAATCGAAGGGTCGATCAACGCGAAAGCATCGCGGATCTCCGATGTGCTTTTCGGGCGCACGACCCGCGCAACCTCGACCCCGTTGTCGAGGAAGATCAGCGTTGGCCAGAGTTTGATCCTGAACGAGCGGCCTAGCGGGCGGCCACTGCCGTCCTCGATCTTCAAGTGCCGGACGCTGGCGTGATCCTGGAACGCCTCCCCAATCAACGGCTGGGCAGCGCGGCAATGGCCGCACCAGGCGGTGCCGAATTCGATGACCGTCGGCCCGTTGAGCGCGTCGATCTCAGCGCGCGATGGCGCGGTAAGTGCGAATTCAGTGGTCATCGTCATTAGCTTTTCCCCTCGAAACGAAATTCCAGCCATTCTATTCAGCAACGGCCTGACGCGCTCGACACGGATTTCTTGCCCATTCACAGCGAGGGCGCCAAGTGCTTGCTGTCTTCTCAACACTGCCAATGGCGCGCTGCAAATTCACTTCCCGCGATGTTCATGACATAGCCGAATTTGGCCAAGCCGCCCTTGTCCCAAAGACCAATCTCGCACCGGGATCGGCCTTTCGCCTTTAATGCGAACACCGTTCTAAAACTGCCCGAACCCCGTCAACCCGATCAGGCTGCCCAAGGCCAGCAACCACAGCGGATGCAGCTTCGTCCTGAATGACAGGAACGCAATGATCACCGTGATGGCGGTGAGTATCCAGCGAGTGTCCGACGCCTCGGCAATCAACGACGCGCTCGCCGCGACCAAACCGGCTGTCATCGGTATGAGACCGAGTTGAACGTATCGCCGCCATGGATGATCCTTGAAACGTTCCCAGGCGTGCATTGCGGCAACCGTCACGATTGACGACGGGCCGAACTTTGCAATCGATGTCACCAGCACGCCCGGCCAGCCCGCCACATGCCAGCCGATCAGCGTCACGATCATCATGTTCGGCCCCGGCGCCGCCTGTGCAAGCGCAAACAGCGCGGAAAAATCTGCCTTCGACATCCACTGATGTATGTCCACTACCTGTCGCTGCATCTCGGGCAGGATGGTATTGCCGCCGCCGAAAGCAAGCAGTGAAAGCTGGCTGAAAATGGCCGCAAGCGAAACGAGATCGTGGTTCATTGGCCCTCTCCGCGCTTGTCTTCAGGCTTGTCTTCCTGCTTCACTTCCGGCCGCACTTCGCGATTCACCCTCGACGCGACGAAAATCGAAATCGGCGTGAGCACAAGCATCACCGGCAACAACGGCAAGCGCAGCAACGCGATCGCGATGAACGCTACGGCTGCGACCGCCGCCATGGAAAGTTTGTGCCGCAGCGGCCACGCGACCTTGATCGCCATCGACACCAGCAGGCCCGCAGCCGCCGCGGCGAGTCCCGCGAACAAATGGCGGATGTGCGGGTCTTGATGCGTGCGTTGATACAGCACACCGAGTCCGATCACGATCAGCGACGGCCCGACGATCAACCCGAGCAGGCCGGCCAACGCCCCGGCCACGCCCCGAAATTTCATGCCGACGGCAACCGAGAGGTTGATCACATTGCCGCCCGGCAAAAACTGGCAAAGGCCCAGCAGATCGACGAATTCGTCGGGGGTGAGCCACTTGCGACGCTCGACGATTTCGCGCCGTGCCAGCGGCAGCGCGCCGCCGAACGCGGTCAGCCCAAGCGTCAGGAAACCGATAAAAATTTCCGCAACACTCGGCGGGGCGAGCGGCTCTTGCAAGGCGTGATCGTGCATGGTTTGGCGCGCGTTACTTTGAGAAGCGCAAAGCGTAACGCGTTATACCCGTTGCTTCAAAGGACGGAATGGCTGTTTAAAGCGCGATACGGATTTTTCGGGCGGCGAGATGCAGCGCAGCTACAACCGCCGGTATCCATCCCGCTCTCATCGCCCGATTCGGCTTACGAAGCCTTGACGTCGCCTCGTTCGCGGCGGGATTCGTAAGCTTTCAAATGCGCGTAGGCCGTTGAGAAAATCGGCGTGCTGATTGCTCCCTGCGCGCCTTTGGCCCGCGCAATCAGATCACCCACCACGTGATCGGCTTCGATCCGCGCGCCGTTTTCCAGATCGCGCAGCATGGAGGCGGTGATGGTGGAGCCGGCCTCGGTGAACATCGCCTGCGCACGCGCGACCACCGCTTCCCTCGGCGCAAAACCGTTCGCGGTTGCGATGGCGCGGGCTTCATCGAAGAGATCGAGCAGCAGTTTCTGACCGCCCGGCGCCGCGATGATGTCGCCGACCGGGGCGCGCATCAGGCACGTGCCGGCCGCGAGTGTCGCGAGGAACACCCACTTTTCCCACATCGATTGAATGATTTCCGGGCTGGCTACCGCGTCGAATTTCGCGCCGGACAACTGCGCCGAGATCGCTTCAATCCGCGCCGACACCCCTCCTGCGCGCTCGCCGAACGCCATGGAATGCAGCTTGTTCAAGTGAACGATGGTGCCGTCGGCGTCGAGCGTCACGGCCGCGATGCACTGGCCGCCGAGCACGCGCTCCGCGCCGAATTGCGCTTCGAGGACATCCAGGTGATGCATGCCGTTGAGCATGGGCAGGATGGCGGTGTTGGGGCCAACCGAGGTTTTTATCGACTCGATGGCACCGGCGAGATCGTAAGCCTTGCAGCTGAGCAGGATCAGGTCGAACGGTTCGCGTACGTCTTTTGCCAGCACGATGGGCGGATTGGGGATGGACAGATCGCCGTTCGGGCTGCGCACGTTGAGACCCGTCTGCGCGAGTTGCGCAGCGCGCCGCTCCCGCACAAGGAACGTCACGTCACGGCCCGCATCGAGCAGCCGTCCGCCAAAATAGCCGCCAATCGCGCCCGCACCCACCACCAGAATCCGCATGTCCTGCTCCTTGCATTTAGTCTGATCAGAACGCCACCGCGAATGCGACGGCGTCGCCTGGTTCTACGCTTGCCTGGTTCTACGCTTGCCAGACGCCGTATCCGGCTTCCCGCAAGCCGATTGCCAATTCCACTTCCATCTCCCGTGCGCCTTCGTAGGGCATCGGGTTGTACAACTCGTAGAGCTGCGGCAACAGTCGCAGCCCGAATTCGCGCGCATACCGGTTCGACTGGATGCCCGCCTTGTGTTTGTCAAAACGTACGTCAGGATCGATGCCCGTCATACCGACATAGACGAAGGGCTTGCCGAGCACGTAATCCGGATTCGCGCGCCGGAAACGCGCTTCGTTCCAGACGGGATCGGCCAGTTCGATCACGTAGACGTGGTAATGGTGGGTCCTTGGGTGAGTCCTCGGGTGAGTCGTCCGTGGAGTTTTCTGCTGAGTCTTTTTCCGAAGCGCCATGCGGTTGCCTTGTTTCGCCTGGTTCAAGCGAGTCGCGCCGCGCCTGAAACGGCTCGCGGATGCTCATTCTAGACCGGTGTCAGGCGCGTTGCCCGGCTGCGGCCAGCGTGCTGTCCGGTCGCTGTCCAGTCGTGCGGGCGCGTGTGATGCCTGCCAGCGCCGTGTCAAAGTGGTAATCTCGCTCCGTCTGCGCGTTCCGCGCGGCGTTTGCGCATGTCCACCGGCCAGACTGGCGGACGCGCGTAGTGTCCGTGCCGCTTTTGCCCCTGTTTCCTGGCGCAAAAGCCTGTCCGGAACGCCGTCGCGGGCACCGCCCCAATTGACAAATCGCATCCGTCGCGCGTGTAGCCACGAGCCGCCCGCGCTTCGGTCATTCGGAGAGAAACATGAGCAAGCAAGCAATCGGCGTTGTCGGCCTCGCCGTCATGGGACGCAATCTGGCCCTGAACATCGAGAGCCGCGGACACGCGGTGTCCGTGTACAACCGCAGCCGCGAAAAAACCGACGAACTGATCGCCGAGCATCCTGACAAGAAACTCGTGCCTTCGTACACGCTGGAAGAATTCGTCGAGTCGCTCGAAAAACCGCGCCGCATCCTGCTGATGGTCAAGGCCGGCCAGGGCACTGATGCCACCATCGACTCGCTGCGGCCTCTCCTCGACAAGGGTGACATCCTGATCGACGGCGGCAACACCCATTTCACCGATACCATCCGCCGCAACACCGACCTCGCCAAGTCCGGTCTGCATTTCATTGGCACGGGTGTGTCCGGCGGTGAGGAAGGCGCGTTGAAAGGCCCGTCGATCATGCCGGGCGGCCAGAAGGAAGCGTATGACCTCGTGGCTCCGATCCTGACCGAGATCGCCGCCAAGGCGCCGGACGGCGAACCGTGCGTGGCGTACATGGGCCCGGACGGCGCGGGACATTACGTGAAGATGGTGCATAACGGGATCGAATACGGCGACATGCAGTTGATCGCCGAAAGCTACGACGTGCTCAAGCGCGTGGCGGGTTTGTCGAACGAAGAACTGGGCAAGGTGTACGTCGAGTGGAACAAGGGTGAACTGGATAGTTACCTGATCGAGATCACGTCGAAAATCTTCTCGAAGAAGGATGAGGAAACGGGCAAGGATCTGGTCGATGTCATTCTCGACCGCGCGGCGCAAAAGGGGACGGGTAAGTGGACGAGCCAGAATGCGCTCGACCTTGGCGCGCCGTTGCCGCTGATTACGGAAGCCGTGTTTGCGCGCGTGCTGTCTTCGCTGAAGGATCAGCGCATTGAAGCGAGCAAGCAGTTGACGGGGCCGTCGCCGAAGTTTGATGGTGATCGTGATGCCTTCGTTGAAGCTGTGCGGCGCGCATTGTTCCTAAGCAAAATTGTTTCGTATGCGCAGGGGTTTGCGCAGTTGCGCGCGGCGTCGGAAGAGTACAAGTGGGACTTGCAATACGGTCAGATCGCGAAGATATTCCGGGCGGGTTGCATCATCCGTGCGGGCTTCTTGCAGAAGATCACGGACGCTTACAAGACCAACGCCGACTTGCACAACTTGCTGCTCGATCCGTATTTCACCGACATCGCGACGAAGTATCAAGGTGCGTTGCGTGATGTCGTTGTGGCGGCCGTGAAGGCGGGTGTGCCGGTGCCGGCATTCTCGTCGGCGGTGGCGTATTACGATAGTTACCGGTCGGAAACGCTGCCCGCGAATCTGGTGCAGGCACAGCGCGATTTCTTCGGCGCGCACACGTTCGAACGGGTGGATAAGAAGGGCAGTTTCCACGCCGACTGGTCGTAAGCTGCTGAGAGGCAGCTGAGAAGCCACTGGTCTTTCCGGTAGTTAAACGCCGACGCTTTCGCGTCGGCGTTTTCTTTTGCCCCGAGCAAATCGTCAAATTTTGTCGCGGCGAATTTTTCCACAAGTCGAAAAATCGTGTTTACGCCATGCTTTGCTGTCGATGGATAACGGAACCACGGGAACAACATGGCAACGGCACTCACAGCAGTAAATCGGGAATCGGAGTTGAGCTACGCTTACCTCCACGCAATCGCATCTCACGCGGGCGTCAACTGCAAGACGAGCAACCGGCACGATGACAATGCCGGAATCGATGCCATGCTGACCGGTTGGGAGCCATTTCCGAATGGCGGAAGCCTGACTGAAGTCGACATCAAGATCCAGCTGAAGGCAAGCATCAAGCCGCCGTTCGACGACGGCGACTCGCTCTCCTATTTCCTGTCCGGCACGCAGCAATACAACGACTTGCGGCGGGAAACACACGCGTCGCCGCGAATACTTGCCGTGTTGTTTCTACCGCCAAAAGCGGAAGACTGGCTGACACACTCCGACGAGCAACTTGTGCTGCGAAAATGCGCCTACTGGGTCAGTCTGCGCGGCGCGCCACCAACAGACAACCACGCAGGCGTCACCGTAAAAATTCCGAAGCATCAGGTGTTCGACGGCGCCGGCCTGATGAAACTCATGGCGAGCATCTCGCGTCGCGAAATTCCCGCTTATAAAGCTCCCGCTCATCGAGTTCCTCATGGCGATTAAAGATCTATCCCCGTCTGGCCTGCGTGATTTCGTGAAATCGCTGGGATGGCAGTCGCTGCCCGATGGCATTGTGGACCGCCTTTACGTCCTGCATCATGCCGACGCGCCGCGTCGCCAGATCGTCATTCCCATGGATCAGGATGCGCCGGACTACGCCGAGGCGTGTGAACTTGCGTTGTCCAAACTCGCGGACCTGCAGGGTATGAAGCTGGCGGACCTGATTCAGCTCGCTGCCATCTCCCGTGACGACTCCATCTACTATCGCGTGACGAGCAGCGGCCCGGTTGATGACGGCCTGCCATTATCGTTCGCCGCTTCGTTGCTACTGGGCGCCGAGCAGATCCTGCTCGCGTCGGCCTGTACCGTATTGCGTCCCCAAACCCACCATCCGCGTCTGCACAGGGCTGAAGCTACGCAGCTTGCCGGTCACGCGCGGTTCGGCCATACCGAGCGAGGCAGCTTCGTGGTCCGCGTGTCGTGTCCTGTCGACGCCATGGAAACACCTTCCGTGGTCGACCTCGCGCACGCGAACGAGTCGTTCGTTCGCACGACCATGCTTGCCGCCAGAAGTGGTGTGCGCCAACTCGTCAGGGCCATCGAAGAGGACACGTTGAGCAACTTCGTAGATTCGCAACGGGCGGCGGCGTCGCCTATCGTTTCGTCGAATCTTTGCGAAGCGCTTACTCGTCTTCACAATGACGACGTGCGCAACAATATCGATATGTCGTTTCGTTGGGCAACCACCGTGGCGTTACCGCAGGACGCCGCCGGCAACGAGAGCATTCGGATTCGAAGTGATTACTTCGGGCGTATTGACGACGTGCGCCGGGAACTCCGGGCGATCGAGCTTGACCGCGATGACGTATTCATTGGAACGATCGAGCATCTGAACGGTGAATTCGATATTGAAGGAAATCGGGCCGGTGAGGTGATCGTCGCACTACTCTTGCGTGAGGGCGAGATCATCAAGGCCCGCGTCTTACTCGATCAGGAACAGTATGCGAGGGCAGTCACTGCCCACCTGGACGACCGCGCCCTGGTTCGCATCGCGGGACGCCTGCGTCCCGGTCGCCAACCGCGTACGCTAACGGACGTGACGAGCTTTATTCTGATCGGCCCGGGTCCAGGCTAAGAAAAATCGGGTTCTGCTCGGCAGACGAATTGGTGGACTGGCGTTCGGCGCTTGAAGCGCCCGAATCTTACGGCCCGAAGCCCAGCACCGCCCGTATCTGGTCACCGCTCGCGCCGCTTCCGGCGAAGTCATCGAACGCTCGATCCGCTACGCGAATAATATGCTTGCGGATGTAGTCCGCCCCCTCTCGCGCACCATCCTCCGGATGCTTCAACGCGCACTCCCATTCAAGCACGGCCCAGCCGGGAAAGTTGTATTGCGCCATCTTCGAAAAGATCGCGCCAAAATCGATCTGCCCATCGCCCAGCGACCGGAATCTCCCTGCCCGATCCACCCAATCCGAATAACCGCCGTACACGCCCTGCCGCCCATTAGGACGAAACTCCGCGTCCTTCACGTGGAAAGCTTTAATGCGTTCGTGATAGATATCGATGAACTGAAGGTAGTCCAGTTGTTGCAGCAAGAAGTGACTTGGATCGAACAGGATGTTCGCGCGCGGATGATGGTCGACCGCAGCAAGAAAACGATCGAACGTCATGCCGTCATGAAGATCCTCGCCCGGATGCAACTCGTAGCAAACATCTACGCCGGCTTGATCGAAGGCATCCAGCAACGGCCGCCAGCGCCGCGCCAACTCGTCGAACGCGGCCGCCACCAGACCCTGCGGACGCTGCGGCCACGGATACAAATACGGCCAAGCCAGCGCCCCCGAAAATGTCACGTGCGCGCTCAAGCCCAGACGCTTCGATGCCGCCGCCGCGAACCCGACCTGCTCGATCGCCCAAGCCGTACGAGCCTTGGGGTCCCCGCGAACATGCGCGGCGGCAAAACCATCGAAGAGCGTGTCGTAGGCCGGGTGAACGGCGACAAGTTGCCCCTGCAAATGCGTCGATAACTCCGTGATGCTCACGCCCGCGTCGTCCACTACGCGAAGCAAATCGTCGCAATACGCATCGCTCTTGGCAGCCTGCTCGAGATCGATCAGCCGCGGATCGCACGGCACCTGAATGCCTTCGTAACCCAGGCCCTTCGCCCAGCCCGCGAGATGCGCGAGGCTGTCGAAGGGCAACGTGTCGCCTAGAAACTGCGCCAGGAAAATGGCAGGGCCTTTGATGGTTTTCATGAGCATCGATCCGCGAATGGTGCTGTCTTCAAGCCGCCAGGAACTCAGAACGGCGAGTTCGGATAATAGAACTGCTTGGCGTTGTCCTTCGTGATCAGCACCGAAGGAATGATGGTCGTCGGCGGCAAGTTTTCACCCTTCAAACGCGCTTCGGCAGTGAGCTTGATCGCGTCGTAGATGAACTTGGGCGAGTACGAAACGTCCGCCTGGACCAGCTTGTCGCCGTCCATGATCCGCTTTACCGCTTCCTTCGATCCCGCGCCGCCGAACACCTGTTTGATATCCGTACGCTTCGCCTGATCGATAGCCTTCAGCACGCCGATCATCATGTCGTCATCGGCGGCCCAGACCGCGTCGATATGCTTGAAGCGCGTCAGGTAATCCTGCATGACCTTGAACGCGTCGTCGCGATTCCAGTTGGCGTATTTGGCATCCAGGATCTTCATGTCGGGATGCTGCTTGATCACCGATTCAAACGCAGTCCAGCGTTCGTTATCGAGCGTAGTCGGGATGCCGCGCAACGCAACAATGTCGCCCTTGCCGTCCATCGTCTTGGCCAGATATTCAGCCGGCAGTTTGCCGAATGCGGTGTTGTCGCCCGCTACGTAGGCATCCTGAGCACTGGTATCGGTTAGCCCGCGATCCACCACGGTCACGTACACGCCTTTCTTCTTGACCTGCGCCACCGGCTGCGTCAGCGTCGCCGATTCGAACGGGAAAATCACCAGTGCATTGATCTTGTTCACGGTCACCAGATCCTGCAACTGGTTCGCTTGTTCCGGCGCGCCTGCCGCTGTCTTGATGATTATCTTCAAGTCGGGATGCGCCTTTTCCAGTTCCTTTTTAGCTTCGTTGGCCCACCAGACGATACCGCCGGTGAAGCCGTGCGTCGCGGTAGGGATAGCGACGCCGAGCGTGACTTTATCGGCGGCGATGGCCGAGACGGCGCTTGCCGCCAGCGTGAGCGCGGCCAGCGAGGTGCCGGCTACGCGAAGAATGTTTTTCATGCGGTGTCTCCATTGTTTTGACAGGCGCCCGAGAGGATGTCAGGGCACGGTTCGAACACACTTCAACGACGTCCACGCTGTAAAAACGCTACGAAAATAATCACGGCGCCCTGCACTGCCGCGTTGAGATACACACTGATAATGCTGGTGAGATTCAGGATGTTCGCAATCACCGACAACAGAATCGCGCCGATCACCGTCCCGATCACGCGCCCTTCGCCGCCCCTTAATGCGGTGCCGCCTACGACCACCGCCGCAATCGCTTCAAGCTCCCAGAGCAGGCCGGTGGTCGGCGTTGCGGATCCGAGACGCGGCACATACAACACCGTCGCCACGCCGACGCACAGCCCAAGCAACACGTACGTGACGATCTTCACGGAATCCACGCGAATGGCCGCATAGCGCGCGACCTGTTCGTTCGAGCCGATCGCCTGCACATGCCGCCCGAACACGGTCCGGTTCAGCACGACCACACCGCCCGCCGCGACGATCAGGAACACCCATATCGGAACGGGAATACCGAAGAGACTGGCGTAATACACGGGGCCATAGAGATCGGACAAACTGTTGTCGAGCGTGAGCGCCCCGCCGTCCGCGAGCCACGTCAGCACCGCGCGGAACACCCCAAGCGTCCCCAGTGTCACGATGAACGGTTCTATGCGTCCCTTGGTCACGAGCAGGCCATGCGCCAAACCAAAAAGACCCCCTAAAACAAGGGCTAAAACGATCCCGACAGCAATAATGGCGAGTGGTGCGAGGGTGTGTCCGCCCACGCCGTGCGCGAGCGCGTTCATGACCCAGATCATGCTGCCCGCGATCAATGCGGCCATCGATCCAACCGATAAATCGATGCCGCCCGAGATGATCACGAAGGTCATCCCCACCGCGATGATGCCGATGAACGAGGTACGCGTGAGGACGTTCATCGCGTTGTCGAAGGTGGCGAAATCCGGATTCAGCAGCGTGCCGCCTATGCATAGCGCGACCAGCCCGAGCAGTGGCCCGACGCCGTGCAGCCGTCGCGCGAAGCCGCCCAGACGGCTCGATCTTTCAACGCCTTCAGTGTGTGCCGGTCGCATGCGCGATCAACCTCTCTTCAGTCAGATGTCCGGGCCCAAGCGTGGCGACAAGCTCGCCGCCACGCATCACTGCCACGCGATGGCATAAACCAATCAGCTCGATCAGTTCGGATGAGATGACGATCACCGCACGGCCTTCGGCGGCGAGCGCATGGATCAGGAAATAGATGTCGCGTTTCGCGCCGACATCGACACCGCGAGTGGGCTCGTCGAGGACAACCACGCGCGGATCGGGATGCAGGAATTTCGCGAGCGCGAGTTTTTGCTGATTGCCGCCCGACAACATGCGCGCGCGGCTCGCCAGATTGCCGGTGCGGATACCGAAGTCGCCGACGGCTTTTTTAAGCGCATCGCGTTCCGCTTGCGCGTCGAGCAGCGGATGCGCGTAGCGCTCCAGCGTCATCATCGTGAGGTTGTCTTTCAACGCCATGTCGACGTGCAGGCCGCGTCCCTTGCGGTCCTCGCTTAAATAGGTGATGCCGTGTTTCATCGCAGCGCGGGGATTGCGCGGATTGATGCTCTCGCCGTCGAGCACAATGCGTCCTGCCGTGCGCGCCCGCAGGCCGATCAGTCCTTCGAAGAGTTCCGTGCGTCCCGCGCCCACCAGCCCCGCGAAGCCGAACACTTCGCCTGCCCGCACCGAGAAACTCACGTTGTCCGCCCATCCGGGGACATAGGCGTTATCGACCTTGAAAGCCACGCGGGCATCGGCGGCGAGGACGGGTTTATCGGGGAACATGTCGGACACTTCGCGCCCAACCATCAGGTTTGCCATCTGCTGGCGCGTGGTCTCGGCGGTCAACCCGCGCGTGACGAAGCGGCCGTCGCGCATCACGATGACTTCGTCGGTGACGAGTTCGACTTCATCGAGTTTGTGCGAGATATAAACGATGGTCACGCCGTCGTCCTTCAGCCGCGCCATCAATGCGAACAGGCGTTGCGTTTCAGCGGGCGTGAGCGTGGCGGTGGGCTCGTCCATGATCAAGAGACGGGCATCGCGCAGCATGGCCTTGGCGATTTCCACGAGCTGCTTCTCCGCGACGATCAGGTCGCGCACGCGCGTATCCGGGTGCTTGTGCAGGCCGACATCGGCGAGACGCGCACGTGCTTCCTCGCGCATGGTGGGTTCATCGAGGAAGAAGCCGCGCCGTTTCTCGTGACCGAGAAACATGTTCTGCACGATGCTCAAATGATCCGCGAGGTTCAGTTCCTGATGGATCAAAACGATGCCCGTGGCTTCGGCATCGCGAGAGCTATCGAAGTCCTTGACCACGCCGTCGATGGAGAACGTACCCGCGCTCGGGCGTTCATAGCCGGCGAGAATTTTCATCAGCGTCGACTTGCCTGCGCCGTTCTCGCCAAGCAAACCGTAGATGCGTCCCGGTGCAAGGTCGAAGCTCACGCCGTGCAGCACGCGAACGGGGCCGAACTGTTTTTCGATGTTGTCGAAGCTGACGGCCAGGCTCATGATCACGCGCTCCTTCGTATCATCAGCTGGTGCGGGAGCAGCACACCGGGCACATGCGCGTTGGGCTCGCGCAGGCGTTTGAGCAGCAAACGCGCGGCAGTTTCGCCGAGTTCGCGCATGGGTTGAGCGACCGTCGTGAGCGGTGGATCGATTTGCGCGGCGACGGCGATATCGTCGAAACCCATCACGGCCATGTCGTCGGGCACGCGCAGACCAACGCCGCGCAAACCGTTGATCACGCCGATGGCGAGTGTGTCGGAGACGGCAAATACCGCTGTCGGTCGATTGCGCCGCAGGCGTGTCAGCGTGCGCGCGGCACTTTCGCCGGCGGCGTAATCAAGGGTATCGAGGTCGACTTGCCAAGCGGGATCGGCGTCAATCCCTGCAGCGCTTAATGCGTCGCGATAACCCTCCGCACGCTGGCGGCTATATAAATAGCCATGGCCCGAATTGATCAGCGCGATTTTCCGATGGCCTCGGCTGAGCAAATGCCGTACTGCATCGCCGGCGGCTTGATAGTTGTCGATGCCTACGTACGGCACGCCTGCCGCGGGATCGAACTCGCAACACGCTACCCAGGGCAGCGTCGCCGCTTCTTCGACTAGTGCTTGTTGAATGGCGGCGGGATCGAGACAGATGGCGCCGTCAGCGCGGCGGCCTCGCAGCAAGTCGAAGTAACTGCGCTCGCGTCCCGGGTCAGCGCCGGTATCGCAGAGAAGCATGAAATAGCCGTTTTGACGAGCGACGCTGTCAATGCCGCGAACGATCGCGGCGTAGAACGGGTTGCCGAAATCGGGCACCAGGGTGAGCAGCATGCGGCTTTCCGCAGTGCGCAAATTACGGGCGAGTTCGTTGATTCGGTAGCCGCTGGCCGCAACCGCTGCGAGCACTTTGTCGCGGGTAGGTTCGCGTACGTTGGTGTGGCCGTTGAGGACACGGGACACGGTCGCGACCGATACACCCGCCTTCAGTGCGACATCGGAGATTGAGATTTCATCGGCGGTGCGAAACGAATCGGTCATTTGTTTCAGATCGCAGTCCGCAAGATGTAATGGATTACATTATTAGAGTGGGACGGGGTGCGACGCGATAGGGACAAACACGAAGAAAGGTCCTTCGCATGAACACCTAAGCAGCCGGCGCGCGACACAGCCCGGCCGCAGACGCCAAACTAGCGCATACTACGTCCCCATCTCCCCGCGCGGCTTCACTTCGCGCCCCCCTGATGCCCGGTTACCTGACCAAGCAACAAAACATCCCCGTCTCGGGCGTCGAAGACCTGATCATTCGCTCGCTGCTAGACCTCCAGCAATTCTCCGACCCTGATGGCGACGCCGAACGAATCGGCATCTCTTCTGCCATGTGGCCGTTGTTCGGCATGTTATGGCCCTCCGGCGCGCATCTCGCCGCGCGGCTCGCCCTGCGGCCAGTCTTGTTGGACGAACGAATTCTCGAAATCGGTTGTGGACTGGCCCTGGCCAGTCTCGTTGGACACAGGCGCGGCGCAGACGTGACTGCCAGCGATTGCCATCCACTGACCGCAGACTTCCTGAACGAAAACCTGCGCCTGAACCACTTGCCGCCCATGAAATACCGGCACGGAAACTGGTCCATCCCCGAGCTGGAAGACGCCCTGAAAGATGAAGCAGGACGCCGTATCGTCGATGGTCGCTTCGACCTGATCATGGGCAGCGACCTGCTCTACGAACGCGATGCCAACGCCACGTTAGCCGCGTTCATCGGACTGCATGCATCGCCGGCAGCCGAGGTGTGGATAGTGGATCCCGACCGGGGCAATCGCGCCGCGTTCAACCGGCAAATGGGCGACCGCGGCTTCCAGATGCGCGAAGAACGGCTGGATAAAATCGCCTTCGACGATACCGCCGCGTATAAAGGCCGCCTGCTGATCTATCGCTTCCACGACGCATAACGCCACACGCTACGCGTCCATCACTCGGCGCTCAACCAAACGTGAACGCGTAAGCCTCGACACCCGGGTCCAGGAATTCGATGGTGAAGGTGTGATCCTTCACATCGCCCGACTGGCGCACGAGCTGATATAAGCGCTGCTCCGTGACCGTGCCGGTGCCATCGGCCATAACGTCGGACCCGTGCGCATTGCCGGGCGCAGCGCCGTCGACGCTGACGCGAAACCTCACCGGCTTGTTGTCCTTTCCAGGTCCCAGCACGAGATGCAAGTCGCGCGCATGGAATCGATAAACAATAGTTCCCGTCGATGCCGCCAGCGTCGCTTGCTCGGCTCCCACGTTCCATGCGCCCGCCAGACCCCATTGATTAAGCGCAAGTTGACCCGGCGCGGCATACGTGTGAACACGGTCATGCGATTCGCCGGCCCGGCCGCCAAAGTTCTCCGCGCGTTCGTAGCCTACATAGGTTTCAGGTGACTGCATGTCGGCGTTATCAGCGGCCATTTGAACGCCCTTCGCTACGGTGTCGTCGCTGACCATCGCGCCCGCATTCGCGTGACCGGCTTCCGCCAGCAACTGCTGGATCACCTGCTCCGAATGCGCATAGTCGCCTTCGCCAAAGTGATGGAAGCGAATCTGCCCCTTGGCATCGATAAAATAATGCGCCGGCCAGTACTGGTTCCCAAATGCACGCCAGATTGCGTAGTTGTTATCGATGGCAACCGGATAGTCGACCCCCAGATCGTGCGTCGCGCGCTTGACGTTGTCCACGTTACGCTCGAATGCGAACTCGGGCGCGTGCACGCCGATCACGACCAGCCCCTGATCGCGATACTTCTGCGCCCACGCTTTTACGTAGGGCAACGAACGCAGGCAGTTGATGCACGAGTAAGTCCAGAAGTCGACGAGTACGACCTTGCCGCGCAAATCCTGAGCCGTCAGCGGCGGTGAATTCAGCCATTGAACGGCGCCCGACAGCGAGGGCAATTCGCCCTCTACGGGCAGCGACAGCGGCGCGTCGGCGGGAGCAGCTGCACGCATCATCGCGGGTCCAGTGGCGGCATCGGTTGCCGCGGTGGTCTGAGCGGGCGTCGCCAAGTTGTTGTTAACAGCTTTAGCCGGCATGGAACCGCCCGACAAGCTGTCCACCAGTTTCTGTTCGATACCACCCGTTGCAACCGTCGACACGCGTGCGAGCACGCCGGTATCGAGTCCTAACGAGATGGCGACAACACCCAGCAACATCGCAGCGCCTATACCGCGGCGAATCCACTCGCCCGCCCCAAGCGAGCGCTTCATGGCAGCAAACACCCGGCCGCCGATGAGCAACGCCACCGCCAGCGACGTCGCGGCCCCAGCCGCGTAAGCGACCAGCAGCAAGGTCGTGCCGACGCTTGCGCCACGCAGTGCCGCGCCTGTCAGTACCAGGCCCAGAATCGGACCGGCGCAAGGCGCCCACAGCAAACCGGTCGCGATGCCCAGCAGGAACGAGGAACTCGCACGCACTTGTTGTCCGTCGGCCTGGGCGAATTCGGACAGCCGGTTGCCCGCGCTGACAAACGGACGCATGAGGCGTTCAGCGAAGCTTGGCAAGAGCAACGTCAAGCCGAAGACACCCAGCAGTGCGACAGCAACCCAGCGGCCGTACTGGTTTGCCTGCGTCACCCAGCCGCCGCCTACTGCCGCGAGCGTCGCGACCGCGGCGAAGGTGATGGCCATGCCGGCAAGCAAAGGCAGGCCGCTGCGCACGAACGGCTGATCCGCCCGCGAGAACACAAAGGGCAACACGGGCAAGATGCAGGGGCTCAGGATAGTGAGCGCACCGCCAAGATAAGCCAGGACTATGAGTAACATGAGCGTGAAGTTCTTAGGTCTTTAGGTGGTCGGGGTTCAGCGCAAAGCAGTTGCGGTTGTTCGTGTAACGGATCGAGCAACGTATTCAGGCAACTTAGTCAGGCAGCGTGCTCAGGCAGCGGCGGGTTTGAATGTCATCGCCAGGCCATTCATGCAATAGCGCAAGCCGGTGGGCTTGGGGCCGTCATCGAAGACATGACCGAGATGGCTGCCGCAACGCCGGCAATGCACCTCTGTGCGCGATACCCCGAAAGACAAGTCCTCATGCGTTGCCACGGCGTGGTCGAGCGGCGCCCAGAAGCTTGGCCAGCCGGTGTGGCTATCGAACTTGGTACGTGACGAAAAGGCGTCTAGCTGGCATCCGGCGCACGCAAACGTGCCGCTACGATGTTCGTCGTTCAAGGGGCTGCTATAAGGGCGTTCTGTGCCTTCGTGCCGAAGTACGTTGTATTGCGCGGGCGTCAGCAGGCGGCGCCATTGGTCGTCGGGGTGCACGACCTCGAACGCTTCGTCGGCGGTGCTGCCGCCAGTCGCACCCCACACGCGATGTTGATTAAATGCGGTGAGCGCTGCTGCCGCAAAGACGCTGCCTGCAAAAATAAATCGACGCCGGGTTTGCATGATGTGCTCCTGAACAAAACCAACTATTTAAGGAAGGCCGTTCTTGCGTGAATCGGCTTCCGGGTCGCTACAGGGAACCGCGGTCGGGGTTCTAACAGGCAAACACTTCAATCACGGCTTTAATCCCTCGCAACGGAAAAATCGTGACCAATCTTGAAAACCTGAAACCTATTCAACCGGGTCCTGAACGCCGCGCGGTTTTATCGGCCGACATTCTCTGTGCGTCTGTTAGCTAGTTCGTGCGGGGTGCACGGCGGGTTACACGTGACCCATCAAATTCGTTCAGCGGACCCAGGGTTACATCTACAGGCATATCGTATTTTTTCAAAACGCTATATTTACCGAAATATAGCGTAACGCGATCGATATTGAGTTGCGATGCATGGGATAGGGTTTGATCCGAGCTGTGACGTTCACGGGTCGGATGGTGCTTGCCCGAGAGCACGGGTGGCGAAGCGTGTCTATGTGGGGATTCGCGAGAAGGAGGGTTTCAAACATTCGTAGCTCTGGCGAGCACCGTGCTTTTGGGGCACCTATGAATGAAAACTGCACGCTGTGGACACTTAGGGTAGCGTGTTTGAAAGCGTTTTCTTTGCTTCGTTTCTTTGCCGCTTTGGGCAAAGAAATGACGTGCCGCCACGCACAGTGGCTAACAGTGATGAAGATAAAATCCGAGTCAAGCAGGCCACTAACCCTGAAAGCAGCAACCCGGCACTGCCTCAGACCGCAAACGCTGGAACCTGGCAGCAACCCGACCTAAACCCCAATCACCACCCCCGTCCACCGGCGCGAGCGAAAAATCACCTCACCATGTACCCCCGATCCGTCATACATTCGCCATACGAGCGCCAATACTGGACCATCGGCGGCTCGGGCGGGGGCAACGCGGGCATAGGCGCATCGGCGGAAGTAGAGCTTGCCTGCGCGGCAGCGCGAGCATCGGCAGCCACGCCGGGCGTCGGCGTCGCGGACGCATCCATTCCCGAAGCCGTAACCGGCGCGGACCCGGGCGCAATCTCCGATGGCAACGGCGCCGCCACGGCAACCGGATGCACGGCACCAGGCTTCACGGTCGTTGGCTTTTGAGGCGCCTGGGACACGCGCGCCATCACCACGCCGGTATGTTGATTGGCGTAGCTGTAACACATGGCGGTATCGATACTGGTTTGCGCCCGGCTCTGGCTGCGCATTGGAATGGCGAGTGGTTGTTGCGCAAGCGCGCTGGTGCTCACGAACAGCACTGCAATGCCGGCGGACAGGGGAATTCTCATAGCTCGTGTACTCCGGGAAACAGGAATGGCGGCCCCGGATCAAGCTGATTCCGAAGCGCCGCCAAACGAGCTTTCACCTTACTGTCCGCGTTCTATCGTCATGCGAAAGACTATCGCTGTAATCCGCCAACTTTTCGCATTATTTGTCTGGTTAGCGTGCTGGACCGCGTTTCGTCGGCGATCCTTAGCGATCCGAGCGCCATCAAAGTAGCGCTACGAGGTTCGGAGGATCGACCTTGTGCAGCGCACCACAAACATCGCCTGAATCGCAAACTCAAAGGTACCGGCCAATACCCTACTCAGTCCGAGCGATATCGCTCTACCCACTTACACCCGCCCGTATCAAATGCTTTCCAGCGCCAGCGCAATGCCTTGCCCACCACCGATACACAACGTCACCATCGCTCTCTTCAGGCCGTCGCGTTTCATCGCGTGGGCGAGACGCGTGACCAGCACCGCGCCGGTTGCGCCAATCGCGTGGCCGTGGGCAATCGCGCCGCCTTCGGGATTCACAACGTCATCGGGCAAACTCAGTTTGCGCGCAACCGCGATCGGCACGGCGGCGAACGCTTCGTTGATTTCGATACGCTCAAGATCGCCCAGCTTCCAGCCCGCGCGATCCAGCGCCTGCTGCACGGCAGGCACCGGCCCAAGACCAAACATACCCGGTTCGACCGCCGCGATGCCGTACGCGACCAGCCGCACCAATGGCTCGATCCCCTTGCGCTCGGCAAACGCGCGATCCGCTACGAGCATCGCCGCCGCACCGCTGTTCAGGCCCGGCGCGTTGCCCGCTGTGATCGTTCCGTCAGGGCGGAACGCCGGCCGCAGTTTCGACAAGGTTGCGAAGGTCGTATCGGGGCGCGGCTGTTCGTCGATATTGAACACGACGCTTTGCTTACCCGCCTTCACCTCAATGCCGACGATCTCCGCCGCGAACCAACCCTTCGCCTGCGCCGCGGCAAAACGTTGCTGTGAGCGCTCGGCGAAGCGGTCCTGCGCTTCGCGCGTGATGTCCATCTGCGTGACGAGATCTTCCGTATGCCAGCCGGAATGCTTGCCGGAGAAAGCGTCATCCAGACCATCGCGCAACATGCTGTCGTGGATTTCCGCGTTGCCCATCCGATACCCGAAGCGCCCGTTATCGAGCAGATACGGTGCGCGGTCCATGTTCTCCATGCCGCCCGCCACCGCGAGCTGCACGAAGCCGGCAGCGATCTCGTTCGCCGCCGATACGATCGCCTGCGCCCCCGAGCCGCACACGCGGTTCACGGTCAACGCAGGAACTGCCACCGGCAAGCCGCCGTTCACGGCCGCCTGACGCGCCGGATTCATGCGGTTGCCCGCCTGGATCACGTTACCCAAGGTGACCGAATCCACGTCCTGTCCCGCGACCCCGGCACGCCTCAGCGTTTCACGGATAACGGCCGCGCCAAGATCCGTCGCGGGCGTGCCTTTCAGCGCGCCGTTGAACGCGCCGATCGCAGTTCTGACCGGCTCGCACAGCACGATTTCACGTTGTTGGCTCATGGTTCTTCGCTCCTTGCGTTGTTCACCCGAAAACTTAGTGCGCCGGCGTGAGATAAGCAGGCGTCGCAGTTGACAAGGACCCCTTCACGTTGCGGCCCACTTCATCGACGAGAATCTCTTCCTTGCCTTGCTCAATGCCCTCAAGCACCTGACGCACAACCTCTTCCGGCGATGTCTTCGGCGCGTCGATTCCCGCAGTCATATCGGTATCGATAAACGCCGGATGCACGCCCACCACCAACGTGTTCTGCCCGCGCAATTCGGTGCGCAGGCCGTTCGTGATCGCCCACGCGGCAGACTTGGACGCGCTGTACGAACCCGTGTTGTCGATGGTCAGCCAGCTCAGCACCGACAAGATGTTGACCACCGCGCCGCCGCCGTTGCGCTTCAGGATCGGCGCGAAGGCTTGCGTAATGGCAAGCGGACCGATCACATTGGTCTCGACCTGCGAGCGCACGGCATCGATCGACGCGCCATCTAGCAAGGAACCGCCAATAATCGCGCCTGCATTGTTGATGACGACCTGCACGTCGGTCAGGCGGTCAGCCGCCGCCGCGATGCTTTGCGCATTCGTAACATCGAGTTGCACGGCTTCCACGCCGGGCACTTTGACCTGGCTTTTATCGCGTGCCGATGCATATACCTTCGATGCCCCCGCTGCGAGCAACGCTTTTGCGAATTGCTCACCGAGGCCGCGATTCGCGCCCGTTACCAAGACGACTTTTCCTTTGATTTCCATGCTAATCTCCATAGTGCATATGCACTTAATGAGGTAAAAAAATGCCCGGCAAAGTGCCGAGCTAGTATTTCATTCCATCGATGTCAGTTCGAGCAGCGACTTTCTCAGTTCCCCAGCACGTTCCTGGCCGAACTTGTCCTCGAATTCCTGTTGCGCCTCGCGCCAGTGCAGCGACGCTTCGCCAAGCGTCTTTTTGCCGGCGTCGGAGAGCGATAACGCAACCGCACGCGTACTGGCATCTTGCTGAACGGCATTCACAAGGTGGTCGCGCTGCAACGGTTTCAGCGCCCGGACCAGCGTGGTGCGCTCCATCACCATGGCGTCTGCGAGTTCGGCCATGGTCACGCCCGGCCGCCGATGGATTGCCGCGAGCAACGTAAACTGCGCCGCCGTCACACCCGCCTGGCTGACGTGGCGCTCGTAAAGCTGCGACACAAACCGCGCCGCCTGACGAATGGCGAAGCAGTTGCAGTCGAGGTAAGACAGATCTTGGGTAGTCATGCTCCCCATTCTATTTGTGTATATGCACTTTGTCAAGATGACGGTTGGGCACGCCCTGAAGCATGGCCTCAGTTACCCCTTGGGATACGCCACGACATCGCCTTCGACCGACAGCGCGATGCGCTCGCCGACACGCGGATGCGAATGCCCCGCCACGCGAATCTGCACACCACGCTTGGCCGTAAGGGAACGCAGCATGACGCTGGCATCGTGACCATAGAACACGACTTTCTCGACCACCGCCTGGACGCCATCGCCGTTCAAACGATGATCGGCAACAATCCGGATCTGCTCTGGCCGGATCATCACGTCGACATCACTCGCGGCCACGGTACGGGCGATCGGCAACGTGCCGAACTCGCAAATTACCTGCTTCGAATTCCGGGAATCGATTTGTCCCGGCACGATCACCGCGTCGCCGACAAAACTCGCCAGCTCACGCGACACCGGCCGCCGATACACCGCCTCCGGCGAATCCGTCTGCACGAGACGGCCACGCCACAACACCGCGACCTCATGCCCGAGCGACAACGCCTCGGCCTGATCGTGCGTGACCAGCACAGCGGTCGCGCCCGTCGCCGCGAGCGCGTTCGCCACGGCTTCACGCGTTTCGATCCGCAAGGCGGCATCGAGTGAAGAAAACGGCTCGTCGAGCATCACGAGCGAGGGCGAAGGCGCAAGCGCGCGCGCCAACGCAACGCGCTGCTGCTGTCCGCCGGACAATGCTTGCGGCGGCCGGTCGCCATACGCGGCAGGCAGGCCAACGAGCGCCAGCAATTCA
>NZ_LMUF01000052.1:366391-501976 GCF_009766085.1 Burkholderia sp. S171
CGCCGCTGCTGCCGCGGCAAGCCGAAGACGATGTTATCGGCGACCGAAAGATGCGGGAACAGCGCGCCTTCCTGCGGTACATAACCAATCCGACGCGCTTCGGACGGCACATGAATGCCCGGCCCGGCCACGCGCACGCCATCGATTTCAACCGTGCCGCCGTCCGCCCGTTCGAAGCCGCAGAGCACGCGTAACAGCGTGGTTTTGCCGCTGCCGGACGGTCCAAGCAAGGCAAGCAGCGTGCCGCGTTCCACCGATAAATCGACGCCATGAAGCACGGGTTGACCATCGAAGGACTTGGTCAGGCTGGTAACGCGAAGTTCGCTCATATCGATTTACTTGTCAGGCGGCGAACCGGCCTGTAGTCCTTCTTTTATAACAGCCGCACGCCCCGCTACCGCCGATCGCCCGAGCAACGTGAACAGCGCGACCGATGCCGCCAGCGAAATGCCCACGAGCAGCGCGGCATACGGCGCGGCGGCGGCAAACGCGAGCGTGGACGTATCGATCCAGACTTGCGTGGCGAGCGTGCGTGTACCGCTGGGCGACAGCAACAGTGTGGAATTGAGTTCGGTGACGACCGAGATGAAGACCATCGTGGCGCCAGCGCCCAGGCCCGGGCCGGCCAGCGGCAAGAGCACACGTCGCACGGTTTCACTCCAGCTTAGCCCAAGCGATCGCGCGGTCTCTTCCAGACGCGGTTGCGCTTGCGTAAACGCAGCACGCACGCTGACCAGCGCGAGCGGCAGGAACAAGATGGCGTAGGCCACCACCAGCAGCTCAGCGCTTTGATACAGAGGCCGCAACGCGTGCACGGCCAGCGACACGATCGCCAGCGCGACCACGAGGCTCGGCAAACCTTGCGCGAGGAACACGATGCGTTCGAACGTAGTCGCGACCCTGCTGGGGAAACGCACCAGCAAGAATGCCAACGGCACGCACGCGAGCGTGGTGACAATTGCCGCAGCGCAACCATAACCAATCGATGACAACGTCGATTCAAGCAGCAGTTCTGGCGACACTTCCGCCGGCGTAATGGCCGCAGCGCCGCTTTGCGTCAGCCAGAAACCGATCATGCCGATAGGCACGCCCAGCGTCACGATCGCCAGCGCGACAAACGCGGCGACCACCGCCCATCGCCACATGCCGAGTTCATAACGAAGTGCTGCACGCCTCACGCCGCGATCGACGCGCTCATAGCGCGCTTGTCCCCGCACGCGCATTTCCAGCGCGAGGCAAAAGAGACACATTGCGATGAGAATGCACGCGAATACCGACGCGCCGCTGCTGTCGAAGCTCGTTCGGTATTCGGCGTAGATCTGCGTGGTGAAGGTCCGAAAGCGCAGCAGCGTGAACGCGCCAAATTCCGATAGCACGCCTAACGCCACCAGCAACATTCCGCCGAGCAGCGCGGGCCGCAATTGCGGCAACACCACGCGCACAAACACGCTTACGCGCCCGCAACCGAGCGAGCGCGCGCTCTCTTCGAGCGCCGGGTCCATGCCGCGTAAAGCGGCCGCAACCGGCAGATAGACAAGGGGGAAATACGCGGTAGAAATCACAAGCAACGCGCCCGCGAAGTCCTGCAAATCGAGACTCAGCGACACCCACGCATAACTCGTGATGAACGCGGGCATGGCGAGCGGTGCGACCGTGAGCGCCGCCCAAAGACGCCGCCCAGGCAAACGCGTCCGTTCGATAAACCATGCTGCCGCCGTCCCCACCACCGCTGACACGAGCGTGGCGCTCACGGTAATGGACAGCGTGTTGATAAGCAGTTCGCCCACCAGCGGCCTGAAAATCAGCTCGATGGCGTCATCCCAGCCAAACGTCACGGCGCGATACACCGTGAAGGCGAGCGGCATCAGCACGAGCAGCGCGCACAATCCCGCCGCCACGAGCAAACCCCGCGGCGCGCGTTTGCGGCTGCGGGGTTCAGGCAGCGCGGACACGCCAACCGCCTTCACGACATCGCTCATACTTTCCTGCGCTTACAGTAGTCCGGCCTGGCGCATCAGCTTTGCTGCCTTGCTGTCATCGCCGAGTTGTTCAACCGTCAATGACGGCGGGCTCAACTGGTCGAAAGGCTTGAGCAACGGATCGGGAGAAACACCTGCATGCAGCGGGTATTCGAACGCGATCTTGCCCTTGGCCATCAGGTCCTGCGCACGTTCGCTGACGAGATACGCCAGGAATTGCTGCGCCTCCTTCTGGTTCTGGCTCGACTTCAATACCGCCGCACCCGATACGTTCACCAGCGCGCCCACGTCACCGTTGCCAAAGTGATAGATCGCGCTGCGGGTTGCGCTGTCGCCGAGTTGCACATGCAGGCGCGCCCAGTAGTAGTTGTTCACTACGCCCGTCGCCACGCCGCCGCGATTCACTGCTGCCACCACGCCTTCGTCGTCATCGAAGATCTGCGAATTTTTCTTCAGGCCCTTGAGCCAGTCCAACGCTTGCGCTTCGCCCTTCATCGCGATAACCGCGCTTACTACTGGCAGGAAATCGCCATCGCTCGGTGCAATGCCGACCTTGCCTTTCCATTCCGGCTTGGCGAGATCCATCAACGACGCCGGCAGTTGCGCCGCATCGATCTTCTTCGTGTTGTAGACCAGCACGTTCTCACGCGCGAGCACGCCGACCCAGTCGCCCTGCGGCGAGTTGTAGCGCGACGGGATGGTCGAGAGCGTGGAGGCATCGGTTTTCGCGAGCAGGCCCTTCTCGTCCAGCAACATCAGTTCGGGCGAATTCTCGGTGAAATAGACATCGGCGGGAGAAGCCGATCCTTCCGCGACCAGTTGCGCCGCCATGGCCGGGCCTTCGCCGTTGCGGACCTTCACCGACACACCGGTTTGCTTCTCGAAGTCCTTCGCCAGCGCGGCCACGACCTGCTCGTGTTGCGCGTTGTACAAGGTCAGCGTCGCCGCTTCCGAGTTCAGCGGCAACGCCGCTGCGGCAGCCAGCACCGCGATGCCGCAAAGCGTGCGCAGCACGGGCAGGGAGCGTGAGGTGTTCATTGCAGTCATTCCTTTTGTTGTGGTGCGTCGGCATGTGCCAGCGTCTGCCGGCGTGTGCTTTATTGCTTCAATTAATTCAGGCGTCAAACAGCCCCGCGCCGATAAACGACCCCGGCCGCACGCCCGGCGGGCACGCGAACACGGCGCTGCCTACATGCGTGGTGAACTGATTCATCATGTCGAACTTCGCCAGCCGTTCGTTGATCGGAACGAAACCGGTACGCGGATCGCTTTGATGCGCGACGAAGATCAACCCCGCGTCGTACTCGGTTTCCTGGCGCCATGGCGGCCAGCGCTCGATATAAAAATCGGTGCCGTCGTTGTAGGAATACGAACGGCGCAAGATCTGCGCACCGTTGTTCGTTGCCTGGTTCGACAGACGCACGTGCGAGTTTTCCGGGATCACCTGGTTGCCGTCTTTATCGGCGGCATCGAGGTCCAGCGAGTCGAATTCGTTCTTCTTGCCGATCGGCGCGCCGCTGTATTTCTCGCGGCCCATCACCTGTTCCTGAAAACCACGTTCCATGGTGTCCCAGTGTTCCAGCGTGATACGGATACGCCGCACGACGGTGTACGTGCCACCGTTCATCCACGGTGCGTCGGACGCGTTGGCCCATACGAACTGGTTCATCAGCGCCGGTTTCGCAGTGGACGGATTGTTGGTGCCGTCCTTGAAACCCATCAGGTTGCGCGGGGTCTGTCCACGCGGACCGGAGAGGAAACCGGCCTGTGCCCATCGCATGGCGACGATGCCGTAGCCCATGCGCGCAAGTTGACGCACGGCGTGGAACGCCACTTGTGCGTCGTTGGCGCAGGCCTGGATCAGGATGTCGCCGCCGGTTTTCTGCGGCAGCAACTGGTCGCCGTTAAAGCGCGGCAAGTCGACCAGCGCGGCCGGCCGGCGCTTCTCCAGACCGTAGCGATCCTTACCTTCGTGCGTGAACAGTCCCGGACCGAATCCGAAGGTGATCGTGAGGCCCGCGGCGCCGAGGCCGAGGATATCGCCGGAATCGGGTGCGGCTTTGTCATCGGCGGGCAAGGGCTTCGCCGTGTCACCACGCGACATGCGCGCGGCCGCGTCCGTCCACTCTTTCAGAAGACCGATCACTTCTTCGCGTTTATCGGTCGTGAGATCGAGCGACGCGACATACGTGTGACTCTGCTGCGGCGTCACGATACCCGCCTGATGCGCGCCGAAGAACGGCTCGACCACGAGCATCGGGTCAATGGGTTGCTTGAACTGCGCCTTGGTCGCAGCGTGCGCGACTGAACCCGCGCCTACCGCACCTAATGCCGCGCCCGCGGCAACGCCCGCTTTCAGAAAACGGCGGCGCGGTGGATCTTGATCGTTTGCCATGGTGTCGCCCTGCTGTGCTAATTACTTCGCTTTGCTTGACTTCAACTACGCTGCTTTACTTCGCTCGCATTACTTCGCCAGGACCAGCGTGTTTACATCGTCCTGTACGTAATAAAAGCCGTCGCCTTCCGGCGTCATCGCGATGCCGAACAGGTCACCATTGCCCGGCGGCGATTGCGCTTTGTCGGTATCGATCCAGCGTGCATACAGTTGCTTGCCCGTCGCCGGATCAATCTCCACGACCTGGCCGTTCAACGCGTTCGTCACCAGCAAGTGCCCGTTGGGCGCCGTCACCATGGCGAGCGGACGATGCAGGAAACCATCGGCGGTCAATTCGCGGCCCACACCCGCGCTGGTATCGCGTGTCATGGGTTCATCGATTTCCGTCACGCGGTTACCCACGGCATCCGATGCATACAGCAGCTTCTGATCTTGCGACAACGCGAGACCCGTCGGTCCGACCAGGAACACGCCCTTGTCAGCCTGCGCGCCGAAACCACTGGCGATCACCGTCTCCTGCTTGACCACCGGCGGCTTGCCTTGCGGGATATCCAGGTCGAGGCGAAGAATGGTCGCCTGCTTGAACACCGGAGGATTGCCCTCAGCACCGCCCACGCCGAAGCCCGCGTTGCTCACGAACAGCGTAGCGTGATCGCCGTTATCGACGACCGCCATGTTGCCCCACGGGTCGTTGATGTTAGGACTCGCGATAGTGGACGCGACCTTGCCCTGGTTGTCGAGCACGATCAGGCAGCCCGCGCCCTTGGTGCCCGTCGTGCCGTCGTTGCTCGGCGTGCTGCCGATGATCACCCAGCCCGACTTCAGCATGGTCATCGCGGTCGAGAGGCCGATACCGCCCGGGCAATCCTTCAGATCGCGCGGCACGGTGGCGAACACCGTCATCTCCTTGGTATCGGGATGATAGTTGATGATCGTGCTGCCGGTACCTTGCAGGTTCGCGGCGTTGTTGAAGTTACCTACCAGCACGTCGCCCTGCTTGACCGTGCCCGACGATACCGGCGCGACCACGATCGCATACGGATTCTGGTCGCCGTTGGACGGCACGGTGTTGATGAGCGTGGTGTGCTTGTGCAGCGTCTCAAGAAAGCCGACAGGCGCTGCGTGCGCGATGCTGCTGACAAGACCGCCGGCCAGCACCGCGGCTGACGCAGCAGCCGTCAGCGTGGCCGAAAGCGCTCTGGATTTGAAAAATTGTTTCATACAAAAGCCTCGGGTGCGTGCGTTCAAGATCACGCCGATCAGAAGGTGATGGTGGTGCGCACGCCAACGACGAGCGTGTTGCGCAACGGCTGCGTGGGATCGTTCGGATTCTGGCCGGCGCCCGCGTTGAAGGTGTATTGCAGATCACCCTGCATGACCCACCACGGGGTCACCTGGTACTGATACGTCGCTTCCACCGCCGTTTCCTGCGTGCGGATACCGTACGGGCCGCCACTTGCGGCTGCAGCCGCGACATCGAGGTCATGCACGTGGTTGCCGACCTTGATGTAGGCAAGGCCAATGCCGACGCTGTCGTTGTCGCGGCCGGCGAACGGGGCCTTCATCACAATGCCCGCGTTGGCGCTGAAGCTCACCAGGTTGCGGTCGCCCGGCGCGCCCATCACGCGCGCAAACACGCCGATGCTACGCGGTTCGTCAGGGTTCGGACGCCAGATCATCTGGTCCGCGACAGCGTAAAAGCTATAGTTGCCGTTATGGTTTTGCGGCGTGCCGCTACTTGCCGGATCGGCGAGCGACAGGCCGGTGTTATCGATATTCTGGTCAGCGAAGCGTTCGTTGTTGTACCAGAAGCCGATCTTGTACGTACCGGGCAAGCCGCTTTGCGGAACGCCGACCATGTCGCCGTCGGACGGCTGGTTGATCGAGTACTGCAATTCGCCGATATACATCGCGCCGTTATGCAGGTTGAAGTTCGTGCCGCTGAGATTGTTCGGGTTGTTGCCGAGCGGATCTGCGTCGAACACGCCTGCCAGTGCGGTCAATGAAGGCGAGATCTGGCCGCGAACGCGCACGCCGAGTCCGGAGAGCGGATACGCCGGACCGCCCGAAGGCATGTCGTACGACGGCAGGCCCGGCCAGCCGAACATGGTGTTCACGAACGTGGCCGCGTAGCTGCTGACCATGAACTCCTGGTCAATACTTTGCTGACCGACCTTCACGTCCACGCGTTTGTTCAGGAACGACTGCTGATACCAGAGTTCCCACAGGCGCGTGGTGTCCTGCGCTTCAATCCCGCTCGCGGTGTTCAACGTACCGAGGTTGAACTCGCTCAGGTTACGGCCATGAATTTGCAACGCGCTCGCGTTGAACGTGCCGCCCGGCAGGCCGAAGGCCTTTTGGGTATCGAGGCCGAGGGTAACAGTGGTCAGCCCGTCATACGTGCCGCCGGTTTTCAGGCCGCCGCGCGCATTGTCGAGATATTCCGATACTTCCGTCGCTTGCAGCGTCACGCCGTACTGGCCGAGGAACGAGCGGATGCCGCCCATGTCGCCGAGCAAAGTCGATCGTCCCCATACACCGGTCCACTGACCCGCGGGTTTCGACTGGATGTTCAGGTCGGCTTCGGGGGCATCAGAAGGGGTTGCGTCCGGGTTGGCCGGCTCTGCAGCGAATGCCGCCGAGAATGTTGCCGATGAAGCCAGCGCGAACAACGCCAGGCTGGTACCGAGCACCGCCCGGCGGAAAGGCGCACCGCGGCGCTTGATGGCAGCGCGCAGTGTCGCGTCGGGGCGTGAATCGTGTCGCGATTCAGCGCGCGATTCGCGCGGAGCGAGCTGGACGGGTTGCATCGAAATCCTCTGTCTTGTTGCGACGGCTGTGCTAACGCGTCGTGTTGATTGTTCTAAAGACGGTGCTACGCCCTACGACATGAGCCCTATGCCACGTCCTCCGGGCCACCATCCAGAAGGCACCGGCGAAGCGAATCGTACCCACCCGAAGTTTGAACGTCAATATAAATGAGAACGATTCTCATTATAATTACAGGCAGGTGAAAACTCCCTTACAAAAGCCATTTATTACGGCTTGCTAACAGAATGAGTTGAAATAATTCAGTAATGTTTTTGATATCCATAGACAACATGGAAATCACGGGTCTTCGCCGCATAGGATCCGTTTCAGTTTGTGCCGCAATCTTCAGGGTCAAACCGGGTAGATGGTCGCCCACGTCAGGGTATTGCCGGAGCGCGTCAACAGCGGCGGCAGTGCCAGCTCAGCACGCTTCGGCAATCCTCAAACCCGCTATGCCGAAATCCGCATTGCCAATGCGACGAACTGCCAAGACGCCGGTAATTTGGTTTCCTAAATTGCATGGGCTGCTGCTCTCCAGCGAGTTCGTTCAACAAGCTCAACCGGCTTTTTCGTCCACACGATAATGACAGCGCGCACGGGCAAGTCCGTCTTGCTCACAGCGTGCTGCCGTGATGCAGTCGTGTACCGGGAAACGGAGTTGAAAACGTGTAGATAAAAACCAAAACGCGAAAGCGAAACCTGACCGCCCTGCTCGCCGGACCTGTCCAACCCCGATGGAGAATAAAAATGCGTCTTCGAACAAACCTCAAACCGCTTGCCTGGATTCTTGCGTGCGCTGCCGCCACCCTGGGCGGGTTGCCGCTGTCCGCCGCTGCCGATACGTTCGACGTCAAGGTCGGCTTTGCCGCGCCGTTGACGGGCGCGAACGCCGGTTACGGGAAGGACCTCCAAAACGGCGTGCAACTGGCGCTGGATGAAGCGAACGCGAAGAAGATCCAGATTGGCGGCAAGACGGCCAACTTTGTCATCCAGGCTGAAGACGACCAGGCCGACCCGCGGATCGGGGTGCAGGCGGCGCAAAAACTGGTCGATGGCGGTGTGGCCGTAGTTGTCGGTCACTTCAATTCAGGCACGACCATTCCGGCGTCGCAGGTCTACCAGACCGCCGGCATTCCTGTGATCGATCCTGCGGCGACCAACCCGACCATCACGCAGCGAGGGTTCGACAACGTCTTCACCGTCATATCCAGCGACGCCCAGAACGCCGGCACCGCCGGGACGTACGCGGTAACGGTGACGAAAGCGAAGAAGATCTCGATCATCGACGACCGGACGGCCTTCGGCCAGGGCGAAGCCGACGAGTTCGAGAAAGCGGTGAAGGCGGCGGGCGGCACGATCGTCGCGCGTCAATATAGTGATAACCAGACCGTCGATTTCAGCGCGCAGCTCACCGCGTTGAAGGGCGTGGGCACCGACCTGATCTTCTTTGGGGGCCTCGACCGGCAAGCGGCGGCGGTGGCGAAGCGGATGAAGCAGCTGGGTCTCACTGCACAGTTCGTGGGCGGCGGCGGCGTGATGGACACGGATTTCCTGAAGCTTGCCGGCGACGCAGCCGATGGCGCGATGGCATGGGAATACGGCAGTCCGCTTGAGAAGATGCCGCAAGGCAAGGCGTTCGCCGAGAAATTCCAGAAGCATTTCGGCGTGGCGATTCTTTCGTATGCGCCGTTCGGTTATGACGCTGCGTGGGCCGGGATCAATGCTATGCAGAAGGCCAATTCCATCGATCCGAAGGTGTATCGTCCGGTGCTGAAGGCTATTTCGTTCCCGGGCATTACGGGCACGATTGCCTTCGACGACAAAGGCGCGCTGAAGAATGCTTCGTCGACGATGTATCAGGTCAAGGGCGGTGCCTGGGTGCCGATCGTGACGAAGAACGGGACGTAACAGGACTGAACGGACGCGCGCTTGGGGGCGCTGGTCGGCCCCTTCAGCGTGAACCGAAAATCACGCACTCGTATAAGTCGCAAGATTCGCCCGCGTCATCGCGGCCTCCCCCTCCAGCCATTCGGCAAATTCCCGCAAGACCGGTGAAGGCGCCGGCCGCTCCGGATAGATCAGATAATACGAAGCCCCGCTAGGCACACAAAGCGAAAACGGCGTGATGATCCTCTGCGCCTGCAAGTCCTCTTCAATCAGCGATAAATCCCCGATCGTCACGCCTAAGCCCTGCATGGCAGATGAAATGGCGAGATCGAGCGTATCGAAGTGCTGCGCTTTCGCCGATGGCAATCCCTTATACCCATACGCTTCCAGCCACCTGAGCCAGTCTCGCCGGTCACGCGTCGGATGCAACAAAGTCTGATCGGCAAGATCATCCGGCGTTGCTGCGCCGACCTGCCCCGCCTTCCACAAACCCGGTGCACACACCGGCGTCAGCACTTCATCGAATAGATGATGCGAACTCACGCCCTTAAGACTCACGCCCTTTGCGGTCGGCTGCCCGAATACGATGGCGGCATCGAACTGCTCGGCATTGAACTCCACCCCGTGCGACACCGCCGCCGTCACCTCGATCACCAGCTCTGGCCGCTCATTCTGCAAGCGGATCACACGCGGCAAGATCCAGCGCATCGCGCACGTGGGACATTTCACCCGCAACGTGCCCGACTGCGCCCCGCTACGCTCCAGCGCCTCGGTAATCTGTGCCAAAGCTTGCTGCAAGGGCGCGAGCAATATCGCGCCATTTGGCGTCAGCGCCAGACCTCGCGGCTGGCGCACGAACAGCGCATAACCCAGATGCGACTCCAGCCCGGAAATCTGCCGGCTGACAGCGCCCTGCGTGATATTGAGAACGTCGGCGGCATGGGTAAAGTTCAGTCGCTGCGCGACGACCGCGAAGGTTTTAAGCACATCCAAAGACGGCAGCTGTTTCATTGTCGGATCTCGTAAGCCATGAGCTGGGTTCATGGCTAGTATGACAAACTTTCGATTGTCCGCGGTTTATTGCTGCGGTCGAATGACAATCGATACTCGAATTAGTCTTCCGGAGACAACCGCCGTGAAAAGTGCCTGGACCCCCGCGTCAAAGCTGCCGAATGTCGGCACGACCATCTTTACCGTGATCGGCCAACTCGCCGAGGAACATCAGGCGCTGAATCTCTCGCAAGGCGCCCCGAATTTCGCATGTGATCCGAAACTGGTGGACAACGCGGCGCGAGCCATGCGCGCCGGGCATAACCAGTACGCGCCTATGTCCGGCGTGCTTGCGCTGCGCGAAGCCCTCGCGCTGAAAACGCAGCAGCTCTACGGGGCCACCTACGACCCGGGCAGCGAAATCACCGTGGTGGCAAGCGCCAGCGAAGGGTTGTACGCCTCGATCAGCGCGCTCGTCCATCCTGGCGACGAAGTGATCTACTTCGAACCTTCCTTCGATAGCTACGGCCCCATCGTGCAATTGCAGGGTGCAACGCCCATCCCGATCAAGCTCTCGCCGGTGGATTTTCATATCGACTGGGATGAGGTGGCCGCCGCCATTACGCCGCGCACGCGGATGATCATCATCAACTCGCCGCACAATCCTTCTGGCAGCGCGTTCACGGTTGAAGACATCAACCGCCTCACGGCACTGACGCGCGATTCGAAGATTATTGTGTTGTCGGATGAAGTGTACGAACACGTGGTGTTCGACGGCGCCCTGCATCACAGCATGGCGCGTTATCCGGCATTGGCCGAGCGCAGCGTGATCGTGTCGTCGTTCGGCAAGTCGTATCACGTGACGGGTTGGCGAGTTGGTTTCACGCTCGCCCCGGCCGAATTGACCAACGAAATTCGCAAGGTCCATCAGTTCATGACCTTCGCCGCCGATACCCCCATGCAGATCGCATTTGCGGAAGCACTCGGCGACGCGTCGAGCTATCTCGGGCTCGGCGAGTTCTATCAGAAGAAACGCGATCTCCTCGCCCAAGCGCTGAGCGGGTCACGCTTCGAACTTTTGCCGAGCGCGGGAAGCTTCTTTATGCTGGCGCGCTTCGGGGCGTTCTCCGATGAATCGGACAGCGACTTCGTGCTGCGCCTGATTCGCGAAACCCGCGTCGCGACCATTCCCTTGTCGGCGTTCTACACCGACGGCACGGACAACCGCATCATTCGCCTCAGCTTCGCCAAGGACGACGACACGCTGCGCGAAGGCGCACGTCGCTTGTGCGCGGTTTGACGCGGTCAATGCTGCCTCGAACATTCAACTTCTACCAAGAGAGACACGCTCCATGAAAAAAACCGTCCGCGCTCTGTCGGCCGCCCTTTTGATCGCCTCGTCGTTGTGCAGCGCCGCCGTGTACGCCGCCGAATCCGATACCTTGCGTTACGGTGTGGAAGCGCAATATCCGCCGTTCGAATCGAAAGCGGCATCCGGTGAATTGCAGGGGCTGGATATCGATGTCGGCAATGCGGTGTGCGCCACGGCGAAGATGAAATGCGCGTGGATCGAGACCTCGTTCGACGGGTTGATCCCGGCGTTGCAGGGCCGCAAATTCGATGCAATCAATTCCGCGATGAACGCGACCGATCAGCGCCGCCAGGCCATCGACTTCACGACGGTCGTGTATCGCGTGCCCACGCAACTGATTGCGAAGACGGGTAGCGGGCTCGAGCCGACGCCGGCATCGCTGAAGGGCAAGAACATCGGCGTGTTGCAGGGTTCGATCCAGGAAAATTTCGCCAAGGCGCATTGGGCGAATGCGGGCGTGAACGTGGTGCCGTACCAGGATCAGAACCAGGCTTATACGGATCTGAAGGCCGGCCGTCTTGACGGCACGCTCGTACTCTCTGCCGCCGGACAAACGGGCTTCCTGTCGAAGCCGGACGGCGCGGGATACAGCTTTGTAGGCGGCCCGGTCAGCGACGACAAGATCCTGGGCAGCGGCATTGCATTTGGCATCCGCAAGGGCGACGATGCGTTGAAGCAGCGTCTGAACACAGCCATCGCGAAGCTCAAGGCGGACGGAACGATTGCGAAGTTCGCGAAGAAGTACCTCGGCGACATCGACGTGTCAGCAAAATAAAGTGGCCTGAAAAGGCGATATCCGAAGTCGACGGAAGGGCCGCTCGCGGCTTGATAGCTGGATGAAAGCCGCAGCGTGATCAGCGAGGTTTTTTGAACGCTGGCACACTGCGGCCTTCGTCGTTGGCACAATCGGCCGCTGTGTTGCATCGGGTGGCCGCTTTATCCGGATATCCCATGAGCACTGCGCCCGCCGCACCGCCTGCGCCTTCCCCGCCGCCGTTGAAAGGTGGCCAACTGGTTCTCGCGACCATTGCCGTGGCGCTCGCCACGTTCATGAACGTGCTCGACTCATCGATCGCGAACGTCGCTATCCCGACTATTTCCGGCAATCTCGGCGTTTCCGTCGATGAAGGCACGTGGGTCGTGACGGTATTCGCCGCGGCCAATGCCGTGTCCATTCCCCTGACCGGGTGGCTGACTCAGCGCATTGGGCAGATCAAGCTGTTTGTTGGCGCAATCTTGTTATTCGTGATTTCTTCGTGGCTTTGCGGGCTTGCGCCAACACTGCCGATCCTGCTCGCCGCGCGGGTTTTGCAAGGCGCCGTTGCCGGGCCGTTGATTCCGCTGTCGCAGGCGATCTTGCTGGGTTCGTATCCCAAGGAGAAAGCGTCGATGGCGCTTTCCCTTTGGGCGATGACCGCCGTTGTCGGGCCGATTGCCGGGCCGGCTTTAGGCGGCTGGATTACCGACAGCTACAGCTGGTCGTGGATCTTCTATATCAACATTCCTGTGGGGCTTTTTGCCGCCAGCGTGACCTGGTTTATTTACAAGTCGCGTGAATCGGCCACGCGTAAAGCACCTATCGACACGGTCGGACTCATGTTGCTGATTGCGTGGGTGGCATCGCTGCAAATCATGCTCGATAAAGGCCGCGACCTCGACTGGTTTTCATCGCCGGTGATCGTCTGGCTGGGCATCATTGCGGTGATTGCTTTTGCATTCTTCGTGGTCTGGGAATTGACCGAAAAGAATCCGGTCGTGGATTTACGCCTGTTCGCGGGACGCAATTTCTTCGGCGGCACGGTCGCCATTTCCGTGGCTTACGGCGTGTTCTTCGGCAATCTGGTGCTATTGCCGCAATGGATGCAGCAATACCTCAATTACCGTTCCGTCGATGCCGGGTTGGTGACGGCGCCATTGGGGATCTTTGCGGTGATTCTCGCGCCGGTAATGGGCCGCGTTTTGCCGCGCACTGATGCGCGCGTGGTGGCGACCATGGCGTTTATTGGCTTCGCGATTGTGTTTTATATGCGCTCGAAGTATGTGATTCAAATCGATACCTGGCATCTGGTCCTGCCTACGCTTTTGCAGGGTATCCCAATGGCGCTGTTTTTCGTGCCGTTGACGTCGATTATCTTGTCGGGACTGCCGCCGTCAAAAATTCCTGCCGCTGCGGGCTTATCGAATTTCGCGCGGGTGTTTTGTGGCGCGGTCGGAACGTCGCTGTGCGGCAATGCGTGGACCAATCGCATTGCGCTTCATCACGAACGGCTGACGGAGCAGGCTAATGTGAATAATCCGCTGTTCTTACAGTCACTGCAGGCATCGCAAGGGGTGTTGAATGTCAACGAAGCTCAGGCGCGCGGGTTATTCGATTTCACGGTGAATACGCAAGCCGCAATGATGGGGCTGAACGACATCTTCTTTGCTTCCGCGGTTATTTTCATTCTGATTATTCCGCTCATCTGGATTACGAAGCGGGCGAAAGGCGGCGGGGGCGGAGCGGCGGCGGGCGCGCATTGAGGTTTGTGCGGTGTTGGCTGGCATTTGGGATTGGGGTGGTCCTTTGGAGGTCCACCCCATGTGATCCGCGTTCGGAAAGCATGAAGCTCGTAGTTCAACCCCGCATTGCGACGGCTCAGCAGCAGCTTGAGCCAAGTCGCTTCGCTTGATCTTATTTCCTATTCGCAAATCGCGATAATCTGGTTCAACTGCTCGCACGCTGCCGCAAACACCTCATCGGGTGCACGCTTCCACGGATGCGCCTTTGCTCCTCGCGCTCGCCAGTCAAAAGACTTGGGCTGGTGTCCAAGCACGTAGCTCGTAACGTTTTTCGGCCCCTGAAACTTGATTGCAAACGGATTTGTGTCGTTGAACGCGGCTGTCGTCATGGGAAGTCCAATAACAATCCCGGTGCGCTCGTTGAATGGCTTCGGTGACAAAACCAGCATTGGGTGCATATCCTTCATCTTGCGGCCAACCTGAGGGTTGCAGTCAATCCAGATAATGTCGCGTCGATCCGGCGCCCACGAAGCTGCTGCCATCAAAACTCCTCCGCGCCGATGCGGCCCGTGGCCATCGCCTCACCACCGTGCGTTGCAGGATCAAATTTCGCCAGTTTCTCGGCGAGCGTGAGCTGGCGAGGACCCACCGGCTTCACCGTCACGCCAATCTCGTCTGTCGACACCTCGACCTCCTGACCGACCTCGAAATGCGCCGAGCGCGCGATAGCGGCGGGGATGCGGACAGCCAGGCTGTTTCCCCACTGCTGGATCGTGAGCGTTGCTGTTTTCGCCATAATGCCGACCTCCCATAAACGTTGAGACAAGTCTATACGTTTTACAGGGAGGTTTCAACATGTCTAGACGACGGTGCAAGCACCCTGTTGATGGTGTCAGCGGAGTAACACCGATCCCTACCCCTTCCGAAACGTAATATGCGAAACCCTCCGCACCATCAGCACCGCCGATAACGCCGCTACCGCGGTCAGCGCCACGCCAATGTGAATCGACTGAACGAGCACCTCACGAGCGCTCTCGATCATCGCCGGTCCATCCAGCCCGGCCGGCACCAGATCGGCCAGCAACTTCCCCCGCAACACGGAATCAATCAGGATCCGCGGATCGGCAAATCGCGGCAACCACGCGGTACTCGCCGGCTCGCCAAGCACCCGCAGCGTGCGCGTAATCACGTCGCGGTAATGATGCTGCACGATCACCGCGACCACGCTCGTCCCAAGCATCCCGCCCACCATTCGAGTGGACTGCAGCAACGCCGTGGTAATGCCAAAGCGCTCACGCCCGGCAATCTCCTGCCCGAATACGTTCAGGTTATTCAGCACGAATCCGAGGCCAATACCAATGCCCGCCATCGGAATCTCGATCCAGATATGCGGCGTGGAAGCATCGGCAAACGCCAGCGCAATGCACGCGAATAGCAGCAGCGTGAATCCAATCGACAAGATAAACGTAGGCTTGCGCAAATGAATCACAATGCGCGTGTTGATAAAACTGCCGATGGCAATAAACATCGCAATCGGCGTAGCCAGTAACCCAGCCTCCTGCGGCGATAAACCAAAACCGCCCTGCAGCAAAAGCGGCGCAAAAAAGATCAACGAAAACATCACGAAACCCGACAGCATCGACAGCGTAAATAACGTAACAAGCTGTGGGTCTTTGAAGAGGTCGAGCGGAATGATCGGATGCGTCGCGCGACGCTCGCATATCAGCAACGCCACCGCGCCGCCCGCCACGCACGCAGCCAACGCCACGTTCCCCACGGTCAGGCCGCTCTTCGGCACAGCCTCAATGAATGCCTGCAGGCCGCCCAGCACGAGAGCAACCAGCACCGCGCCCAGCCAGTCGATCTTCACCGCCCCCTCGCGCGGCCGATGGAAATTCGGCAAATGCGCCCAGATGAAATAAAACGCGGCAATCCCCACCGGCAGGTTGATCAGGAACGTCGACCGCCATCCCCAATGTTCACTCATCCAGCCGCCCAACGACGGCCCCGCCGCCGTCCCGATCCCATACGACGCCGCCATCACCACCTGCCAGCGCACCCGCAAACGCGGATCGGGAAAGAGATCGGGAATGGACGCGAACGCCGTGCCGACCATCATCCCTCCGCCCACGCCCTGCAAACCACGCGCGATGACCAGGAACAACATGTCGTTGGCGACGCCGCACAGCACCGAGGCCGCAGTGAACGTGATCACCGCGGCAATCACGAACCGCTTCCGGCCGAAATAATCGCCAAGCCGGCCGAATACTGGCACCGTCACAACCGATGCCAGCAAATACGCGCTCGCAATCCACGCGTAATACTCGAAACCATGCAATTCCGCGACGATCGACGGCAGCGCGGTACTGACTACAGTCTGGTCAAGCGCGACCAGCATGTTGACCAGACCGATGCCGAGCATCGCTAGGAGAGCGTTACGGAAAGGCAGTGCGGAGGCGGATTCGTACGGGGGCGGGGAAGCAGACTGCGGGGCGGATTCAGACACGGGCTGGGGACTAGAAGAGTAAAAATAGAGGTAAACGATAGCAACATCACGCCCCGGATTGTATGACGTCATTATTTCGTCCGGTTGGTCAGGATCGAAGGGTTGTCGACAAAGGGAACATTAATCGGATCATTACTGTCGTACATTTGTAAGCCGGGCAATCAGGTGCGACGGTTTTCATCGACTAAAAAAACCGTCGTTTGCATTTCAATCGCTGAAGGAGAACCGCATGTTCAAACGAATCGTCGTGGCTATTGACGGCAGCCGCACCTCGCGCCGCGCATTCGAATCCGCGCTCGAACTCGCCGCCACGCACGGCGCGGTGCTGCAGCCCTATTACGTCGTCGAAAACGCGCCGGTCTATTACGACGTGCCCGGCTACGACCCCTCCATCCTGCGCGACGAGCTCGCCGACCAGGGCGCCAAACTCGCCGACGAAGCGAACGCCGAGATAAAACAGCGCGGCGTGCAAGGCGCAGTGGTGATCGCCGAGGGTTCGTCAGTGGATGATGTCGCGGAGATGGTGCTGGCCGCCGCCGCTGCGTTCAACGCGGACCTGCTGGTGATGGGCACGCACGGCCGCAAAGGCTTCCAGCGGCTGATACTTGGCAGTGTCGCGGAACGGTGCCTGCGCCAGGCGACGCTGCCGGTATTGCTGATTCCGGCAGCATCCGGCACCGACGCGGGGCCTGACTTAAAGGGATAAAGCGCCGCGGCGGGGCGTGCGAGTGGGCAAGCCGGCGACGGCATTCTCACGCGACGTTTTGCCACCCGGGAGTGGATCGCATCGATGGGACAATTTCCTTGTTCCAGATCAAAACGAACTAAAAGCGAGCGAACCATGCAAACCGTCCACGAGACCCCCGTTCCTCTGCCCAGCGCCCCCTCGCGCCACGCCGCTCATTGCTCGACCTGCGCCTTGAAGCATTACTGCCTGCCGCAAGGCCTATCCTCTGACGACGTCAACAGGCTCCAGAAGGTCATCGTCAACGCCCGCACGATCAAGCGGGGCGAAACCCTGTTTCGCGTCGGCGACACCTTCGACACCCTCTACGCCATCCGCTCCGGCTCGATCAAAACGGTAATATCAACGCCGAATGGCAACGGCCGCGAACAGGTCATGGGCCTTCATCTCGGTGGCGATGCACTCGGCCTAGAAGGATTCGATAATGGCCGGCACGCATGCCACGCCATCGCGCTAGAAGACAGCTCGGTCTGCCTGATCCCCTATGTGCACTTTGAGCGCGCCTGCCGCGAAACCAGTGCCCTCCAGCGCCGGCTGCTGCAATTGCTCAGTCGCGAAGTTGTCCGGAAGGCGACGCAAACCCTGATCCTCGGCACGTTGCGCGCCGACGAGCGGGTCGCGGCCCTGCTGCTGGATCTCTCCGCCCGGCTGACCCGCCGCGGTTATGCAGGCAACGAGTTCAACCTGCGCCTCACGCGCGACGACATGGGCAGTTTTCTCGGCATCACGCTGGAAACGGTCAGCCGGACGCTATCGCGTTTTCAGGCCAAGGGGCTGATCGCGGCGAATGGCAAGCTCATCCACATCCTCGACTTCGACGGCCTGCGCGCGATCTAGCGCACGACCCAGTTTCCGGGCCGCCTGCGATCCAAGCAGGCTTGGCATGCCCTCTGCTACGATTTATCGTTTTGCATCGGCCCGTGCCCGGAGACAAGAGCGAAATGAATCGCGAACCTACCCCGCTACATCCGCTGCTCGCCCGCCTGCGCGAAGCGCGCCAGACCACTGACGCGTTGTTCGCCATCGTCAAACCCGAATTCCTGTACGAACGTCCGATTTCCGAGCGGCATCGGATCGTGTTCTACATCGGGCACCTGGAAGCCTTCGACCGCAATCTGTTCGATCAGCGCCTCTTCGACCTGCCCAGCCCGAATCCCGAGTTCGACCAGCTATTTGCGTTCGGCATTGATCCCGTCGATGGCGGCCTGCCGAGCGATCAGCCTCAAGATTGGCCGTCGCTCGACACGATTCGCGCTTATGTGCAGAAGATTCGCGATGACATCGATGCGCGTTTCGATCCCGCCGAAATTACAAATCGTGAAGATAAGGCCGACAATTCCAGCGCGCCCGAGGCCACGCCCGAGACCCTGCTGGAAGTCGCGATCGAGCACAGGCTGATGCACGCGGAAACGCTCGCGTACATGTTGCATCAGTTGCCGCTGCATCAGAAAACCGGACCCGCGGTCACCGAAGACACCGCGGAGCACCCGCTCGACAGCACTATTGCGCGGGCAATGGTCCACGTGCCCGCAGGCGTGGCTACGCTTGGTCTGGAGCGAGATGGCGGCACGTTCGGCTGGGACAACGAGTTCGGCGAACATAGCGTGGACGTGCCGGCGTTCGAGATGGATCGCTACATGGTGACGAATTCGGACTGGCTGGATTTCATCGATGCCGGCGGCTACGCGCATCGCGATTACTGGCGCGACAGCGACTGGGCGTGGAAAGAACGTGAAGGCATCGAAAAGCCGGCGTTCTGGGCGCGTGATGAATCCGCTGAAGCCTCGAAAAGCTCCCCCTGGAAGCTGCGGACCATGTTCGCCGAGATCCCGTTGCCGGCGGACTGGCCGGTGTATGTGAGTCACGCCGAAGCCAGCGCGTATGCGAAGTGGGCGGGTAAGTCGCTGCCGACCGAAGCGCAATGGCAACGGGCTGCCGACGCGGCCCCGCACGCCCAGCAAGGCAATTTCGATTTCCGCCGATGGGAACCGTCGCCGGTCCAGGCGCACCCGGAGAATCAGAGCGCGGCGGGCGTGGTGGGACAGTTTGGCAACGGTTGGGAATGGACATCGACGACCTTTGGACCGCTACCCGGCTTCGAGCCGTTTCCCTTCTACCTGGGCTATTCCGCAAACTTCTACGACAACCAGCATTTCGTGCTCAAAGGCGGTTCGCCGCGCACGGCCGCTTGCATGCTGAGACCGAGTTTTCGCAACTGGTTTCAAGCGCATTATCAGTACGTGTATGCAGGATTTCGATGCGTGCGGGGATGACCACAAGGATGATCGTCTAAGCAATAGGTGACCCAAAATGTCACTTATTGCTTTACCGAGAAAATCGCCGACTATCGCTTAACTGCAACCGAAGTATCAACTAGCTACAGAACGTCAATCGATTTTAAAGAACGTTCCTTTTAGTCCTCTGCAAAAGCCTTAGCGCAACAAAGCCGCCCTGAGTTAACAACAATTGACAAATATCCCGCCGCTTTCTGCTACTCAATGCGCGATGCTGCACAAAGCCAGTAGCACTCGGTAAGGTTTCCGAGCTCGTTTGTTCGGCTAGCCACATTCACAAGATAGGCCGCTTGTTAAATTCCGCCCGCTTTTACAAATAACAAACAACGGGGCGGTCCATGTCTAATCCAGTTCGTTCGCGGGCGATCTCGCTTGCGCCATCACTGCTGCTGATTCCTTTTCTCCTGAGTCCCATTGCAGCGGCAGCAGCATGCGCTGTGAACGGACTCGATACGGTTTGCAATTCAAAATCGCCGAACCCATGGACGTCGACCATCGGTACAGGCCCTGCACGGGGCAATAACAATCGCACAGTCACGGTCCTGAACGGCGCGACGATCAGCACGCAAGAAATATCGGCGATCAGTCTCGCTGACAACGCGAAAATCACGGTTCGGTCGGGCGGCACGGTCACCACTTCTGCCGTTGGCGCGTGGGGTAACTATCGCACCGGCGTGAACACCATCGAGTTCCGGAACAACGGTACGCTGACCGTTCAAGCCGGCGGCAAGGTGCTGTCCACCGGCACGGAAGACACGGCCGAAGCCGTCAACGTGCAAGGCCATGGCAACGTCATCGCCAACAGCGGCTTGATCGAGGCAACCAATGCCCGCGCCATCTGGTTCCAGAACGTTACCGGCGTCAACACGGTCATCAATAACGCAACCGGCGTGATCCAGTCGCCCGGCAGCGTGATCGGTTCGACCGCCGACGCGCCGATCCATTTCACCAACAAGGGCACGGTGAACGGCGACATCACGTTCGCGGGTGGCGACGACGTCATGCGCATCTACACCGGCTCGTCGGTGTCGGGCACGATCGACGGCGGCGCAGGCAATAACCAGTTGTTCCTGAGCGGACTCGGCGTGGACACGCTGACGGGCAACATCGTCAACTTCCAGACGCTCACCAAGACCGACGCGGGTACGTGGACTGTCAACGGCATCCCGGTCGACGTGCAAAGTGCGGAAGTGGCAGGCGGCACGTTGATTTTGACGGGCGATAACAGCACCTACACGGGCCAGATGCTCGTCGATGCCGCTGGCACGCTCCAGGGGCGCGCACAGAGCCTGCCCGGCGCAATCACTGACAACGGGCTGGTCCGCTTTGCGCAGACCGATGACGGCACCTACGCAGGCTTGTTGAGCGGCACGGGCTCAATCGAGAAAACCGGAGCGGGCACGTTGTTCCTCGCGCCCGCTGCGGCCGGTGGCAACACGTATTCGGGCGGCACGCTGATCACGCAAGGCACGCTGAACATTGCAGCTGATAACGCATTGGGCGCGACCACAGGTGGTCTCACGTTCAACGGCGGCACGCTGCAACTGAACAACAACCTCGACCTCGCCGCCACGCGTGCGATCTCGATCGGCGACAGCGGCGGCACGATCGACACGCAGCAATATTCATCGACGCTCTCGCAAGGGGTGACCGGAACCGGCTCATTGACAAAGCTCGGTAGCGGCATCCTCACGATGAACGGCGTGAGCACCTACGGCGACACGAACGTGCTGGCAGGCACCCTTGCGATCGGCGATGCACAACACAACACGGCAAGCATCGGTACCGGCACGACGACTGTTGCGCAAGGCGCCACGCTCGGCGGTTTCGGTACTGTGCTGGGCTCCGTGGTCAACTCGGGCACGATCGCCGCGGCAAACGCATTGCCGGCTTTCTCGGCATCGTCGACCGGTACGTTCACGATCCACGGCGACCTCACCAACAACGCCACGATCAATCTGGCGGCTGCATCGGGCGTGACGGGCAACGTATTGAATGTGAGCGGCAACTACGCGGGCGGGACCAACGCGCAGTTGATCGTGAACACGGTGATGAACGCAGGCGGCGCGGCGTCCAATCAGTTCACCGACCAACTGGTGATTGGCGGCAACGCGACCGGCACCACGCTCGTGACGGTGCGCCCGAGCGGCCTGGGCGCGCTGACCATAGGCGACGGCATCAAGATCGTCCAGGTGAACGGCACTGCCGCCGCCACGGCCTTCCATACGCTTGCGCCGGTTCAGGCCGGGGCGTACCAGTATCTTTTGTATCAAGGCGGCTCGGGCCGTCCCGAGGACTTCTACTTGCGTTCGTCGCTTGAGAGCGTGCCTCCTGTCACAACACCGCCTGTCACAACACCTCCGGTAACGACACCTCCGGTTACAACGCCCCCGGCCACCACGCCGACTGACCCCGGTGCGGTCATCACGCCGGTGGCGCCGGTCGTATCCGCGGGCGCGCCGGGCTCAACGCCCGCTAGCCAGCCGTCGGTCATTGCATACCGTCCCGCTGTGGTCGGCTACACAATGACGCCGTCGCTCAACCTCGACTACGGTTTCTCAATCATGAGCCGGCTGCATGAGCGTGTCGGTGATGTCGCAAGCCTCGAGAATGCGCAGGGAACATATGGCAACGGCGTGTGGGGACGTATCGGCGGGCAGAGCCTGAACGCCAACTCGGGCGATCGTTTTTCCGCCGATGAACGCACCTTCTTCGCGCAGTTCGGCAAGGACTGGACACTCTCCACGAATCCGGCCGGCGGCAGCACGCATGCAGGGGTCACGGTCACCATCGGCTCGTCGTCGGCCACCTTCGAAGACAGCGCGCGTAGCCTTAATCCGACGCTGTCGAACGCAGCCGGCTCAGTCGAAACGCAGGCGCAATCGCTTGGCGGTTACTGGACCAAGTACCTGAAGGACGGCAGCTACTTCGACGCCGTGGCGCAACTCACGCACTATCGCAACAAGTTCGGTGATGTGTACGGTGGCGGCGCTTCGCAAAACGGCGTTGGCACGGGTCTGTCCGGTGAAGTGGGCAAGCCGTTCCTGATCGGATCGACAACGATCGCGATCGAGCCGCAAGCCCAGTTGATGTACCAGTACCTGCATCTGAATGGCTTCGACGATGGCATCTCGCCCGTGTCGGGCACATCGAGCAACGCGTTGCGCGGACGGGCCGGCTTCCGGATCTTCAAGGCGAATCTGACCAACGACACGAAGACGGGAACGGCAACACCGTACTTCACCGCCGACGTACTGCACGACTTCCTGAACCCGGGCAATACGGCAGTGGATGGCGCGTCGTTCAACAGCGGTCTGTCGAAGACCTGGTATGAAGTCGGTGTGGGTGTCACCACGAGCATGAGCAAGTCCTCAGAGATGTATGCCAACGTCAAGTACTCCCGCAACATTGGCGGCGATTATCGTCAAGGCGTGTTTGGTCAGGTTGGGTATCGATACAGCTGGTAAACACTGCGCGCCGCGTTTGTAGTTTGAGTTAAACCCGTGTCAGCAAAGCCGCTCTCGAACAGGAGTCCGTACTAAGGTTCGCATTGAACCTCCGTATTCAAGGGGTTTTCTGACACTCTGACGTGCTATGCGCGATGGTGCACAAGCGTTGCTATAGAAGCGCGCTTTGGCCCCATCGCGCTACTCATTTACCGGATCTTTATGACAGTTACCCAGCATCGAATGCGTGCCCCACTTCTGACCGTCGTCATTCCGGCATACAACGTGGACGGATACATTGAAGAGGCGCTTGATTCGGTGCTTTCGCAGCCTTACATCGACGACATCGATATTGTCGTGATCGACGACGGGTCGAGCGACTCTACCTTTGCTGTCGTCAACAAGGTCATGGAGCGGGATTCTGGCGGCCATATTCGTTTGATCCGCCAGCGTAATCGCGGACTGAGCGGTGCCCGCAACGCAGGCATCGCGGCAGTGCGGACGCCCTATGTAGGATTTCTGGATGGCGACGATATCTTCTTGCCGGATTTTTCGGCCAGCATTGTGCCGTTGCTGGCCGAAGGCACATGGGACATGCTTGAATACAACGTGTCCATTATCGATAGCCATAGCCAAAACCTCGATACCATCGAGTTGGTCCCGCAGGCTATCGGCGGTGGCAGTCCGGTCGATCACACCACGCGCATGCATTTCGCCGAGGCCTTCCATACATTCGTGTGGGCTCGGGTTTATCGAACCACTTTATTCGGGCCGGCACCGTTTCCGCTCGGCCGGCATTACGAGGATATCGCGGTGGTGCCATCGGTTTATCTGAGCGCCCATTCCGTTTACAAGATTGCGAGTCCTTTGATCGGTTATCGCCGCCGGTTTGGCAGCATCACACAAGGCGCGCCGGTGCAGGACGTGCACGACTTGCAGGTAACCGGCCGGGAAGTACTTGAAAAAATTACGGACGGCGAGCAGGAAGAATTTTGGCTGACCATTTTTCGCAACCTGTTTAGACGAGCGTGTCACATCTGTGCGCGCGTCGACCGGGCGTCATTCAGCGACGGATTCGTGACGCTTAAACAAATGGCCGCCGATTACGAAAAGATCCAGGCAGCCTCCGCTGAACGGCGTGCGTCGAGCACGGAGTCACTCGGGCGGTTCGCGCTTAGCGTTCGTACAGACCGCTCAATGCACTTTGCCAAAACCTTGGCGAAAAAGATTTTGCGTCGTAACCTGGTTCGCCGTCATCGCGAGCGGCCCGCGATTCCTGCCTGATACGAGCGGCGTCCGTCTCTGTGGGTGCTTGATGGTGGATATCCGCTAATACTTGTCGACCTGAGCACCTCACGCTTCATAAGCGAATAGCAAATTAAGCGATCCGCGCCGTAAACGCCGGTAATAAAAGAATCCGTGCGCTCGTCGGCCTAGCTACATAAGGCTGCGATGACGCCGTCCAAAAACCGCAGACCATTGTTACTCATGGCGTGGGCGCTTATTTTCGGCCTTTGATCCACTGTCGAAATTGGCCCGACCACGTTCGATCATCTCTCCCGATTCACACTGGCGCGCTGCAGCTTTGTTTTCCTTTGTGTACATTGCCGCATTGTCTTCGTGCATACAAAATTACGCAGCTCGGCGAGGTCTTCATTTCAAATTGACTTCCTGGTGGCATTTGGAAAGCAACTTGAAAGAACACATGAATTTCAGCGTGATACCGCAGTGTCAGTGCTAAAGCCAGCCGGATCAGATCTTCAATGAAGTAAGTGATTAGCCAATCATCGGTCCCGAACCAAAGATCATGCGGAGCATTTTTCGACAATCCACGCGGACGACCGCGGCTGACCTTCGCCGACTGTTGCCCCTGGCAGCATCAAGGCGCCGTTCAGTTCAACCCCAAGCCCCGGAACTCTCATGCTCGGCCTAGTACGTATCGCTCTCCGACGGCCCTACACGTTTGTCGTCCTGGCGATCCTCATTTTGATCATCGGGCCGCTTTCCGCGATCAGAACGCCGACCGATATCTTCCCCGATATCCGCATTCCCGTGATCAGCGTCGTATGGCAATACACGGGGTTGCCGCCGGACCAGATGGTCGGACGAATCACCTCGCCGTTCGAGCGTTCCCTGACCACGACCGTCAACGACATCCAGCACATCGAAGCGGAATCAGTTAACGGTTTCGGCATTATCAAGATCTTCTTTCAGCCGGGCGTGAACATCAGTAACGCGAACGCGCAGGTCACCGCCATCGCGCAGACGCAGTTGCGTCAATTGCCGCCGGGCACCACGCCGCCGCTGATCCTGAACTACAACGCGTCGACCGTGCCGATTATTCAGCTGGCGCTGTCGGGCAAGGGGCTCTCCGAACAAAACCTGGGCGACCTTGGGCTGAATCAGTTGCGTCCGGCGCTGGTGACGGTGGCCGGTGCATCGATCCCTTATCCGTTCGGCGGCAAGTCGCGTCAGATACAGATCGACATCAACCCCTCGGCCTTGCAAGCGCGCGGCCTGTCTGCACAGGACGTCGCCAACGCACTTGCTGCCCAGAACCTGCTGACGCCGATTGGTACGGAAAAGATCGGCGATCACGAATACACGCTGCAGTTGAACAACGCGCCTTTTGCGCTTAAGGCGCTCGGCGACCTGCCGATCAAGGCAGTCAATGGCACCACGGTTTATATTCACGATGTCGCCAGTGTCCGCGACGGCAGTCCGCCGCAAACGAATATCGTGCATGTGGACGGCAAGCGTTCTGTCCTGATGTCGGTGCTGAAGAACGGTTCGGTGTCCACGCTCGGCATCATCGCCGGCATCAAGCAACACGTGCTCGACGCCAAGGCGTCATTGCCCGACGCGCTGCAAATTGCGCCGATCGGTGACCAGTCGCTGTTCGTGCGCGCGGCCATCAGCGGCGTGGCGCGTGAAGGCTTGATCGCGGCCGCGCTGACCAGCCTCATGATCCTGTTGTTCCTCGGCAGCTGGCGTTCGACCATCATCATTGCGACCTCGATTCCGCTCGCCATCCTCGCCTCGATCGCGACATTGTCTGCTCTCGGCGAGACGCTCAACATCATGACGCTTGGCGGCCTTGCGCTCGCGGTGGGGATCCTCGTCGACGATGCAACCGTCACCATCGAAAATATCAACTGGCATCTTGAGCAAGGCAAGCAAGTAGAAGAGGCTATCCTCGATGGCGCCGCGCAGATCGTCACGCCGGCGTTCGTGGCGCTGCTCTGTATTTGCATTGTGTTCGTGCCCATGTTCTTCCTCGACGGCGTCGCGCGTTTCCTCTTCGTGCCGATGGCCGAGGCTGTGATCTTCGCGATGGTCGCATCGTTCATCCTGTCGCGAACGCTCGTTCCCACGATGGCGAAGTACCTGTTGCATCCGCACAATCTCGATGAAGATGCGCATGATAAGAAGCGCCCCGGCCCACTTGGACGCTTCCAGCAAGGCTTCGAACGTCGTTTCGAAAAAATTCGCACCGGCTATCACGGCCTGCTGGAACTGGCGCTGAACCATCGCGCGCCCTTCGTCAGTTGCTTCCTCGGTTTCGTCCTGATCTCGTTCGCGCTGGTGCCCTTGCTCGGCCGAAACTTTTTCCCGGACGTGGACGCCGGTCAGATCCTGTTGCACGTACGCGCGCCGGTCGGCGTGCGGGTCGAAAAGACCGCGCAGATTTTTTCGGACGTGGAAGGGTCGATCCGTCAGATCATTCCGTCCGCTGAACTCTCCACCATGGTCGACAACATCGGCCTGCCGGTCAGCGGTATCAATCTAGCCTATAACAACACGGGCACGATCGGCTCGCAGGACGGCGACATCCAGATCGCGTTGAACGAAGATCATCGTCCGACCGCGGAGTACGTGCGGGCGATGCGCGAGAAGTTGCCGCGTCTTTATCCAGGCGTGACGTTCTCGTTCCCGCCGGCGGACATCATCAGCCAGATCCTGAACTTCGGCTCGCCGGCACCCGTTGACTTGCAAGTCCGCGGCAACAACCTGCCCGGGAACTTCGCTTACGCGAACCGGCTGCTGCGCGAGATTCGCCAGATTCCCGGCGTAGTCGATGCGCGAATCCAGCAAGCACAGAACTCGCCAACGTTTAACGTCGACGTCGACCGCACGCGGGCGCAACTGCTCGGCATTAACGAGCGAGACGTGACCAACAGCCTGGTCGTGAACCTCGCGGGGTCGAGTCAAGTCGCGCCGACTTTCTGGCTGAATAACGTGAACGGCGTGTCGTATCCGATCGTGATGCAGACGCCGCAATACAACCTCGATTCGCTTGCCTCGCTGCAGAACTTGCCAATCACCTCGAGTCTGCAAAGCAGCGGCCAGATCCTCGGCGGCCTCGCGACCGTCCAGCGCACGAACACCAATGCGGTGGTCAGCCAGTACAACATCCAGCCGATGGTCGAGATCTTCGCGACCACGCAGGATCGCGATCTCGGCGCGGTCGCTTCCGACATCCAGCGCGTGGTGAAGAACAATGCCGGTGCGTTGCCCAAGGGTTCGTCGGTCGCGCTGCTCGGTCAGGTGCAGACCATGAACAGCGCGTTCGCCGGCATGTTGTTCGGGCTGCTCGGCGCGGTCGTGTTGATCTACCTGATCGTCGTGGTCAACTTCCAGTCGTGGGCCGATCCATTCGTGATTGTCACGGCGTTGCCCGCGGCGCTTGCCGGCATCGTCTGGATGCTGTTCGCGACGCATACCACGCTGTCCGTGCCCGCGCTGACGGGGGCGATCATGTGCATGGGTGTGGCGACCGCCAACTCCATCCTCGTGGTCAGCTTCTGCCGCGAGCGCTTAGCCGTTCACGGCGACCCGTTCAAGGCTGCGCTCGAAGCCGGCTTCACCCGTTTCCGCCCGGTGCTCATGACCGCGCTCTCGATGATCATCGGCATGGCGCCCATGGCCCTCGCGATGGGCGAAGGCGGAGAACAGAACGCACCGCTTGGCCGCGCCGTTATCGGCGGCCTGATTTTCGCTACCACCGCGTCGCTGCTCCTGGTCCCGGTGATCTTCTGCATCATTCACTCGCGCCCTGGCCGCGCGATTGCCCCGACACCCGTTACGGGAGGTCCTGCTCATGTCGTCTGAACCAGTTGTCACCACTCAACCCGTTACTGACCAACCCGTGCCGCGCCGGCGCCTTGTCGTGATAGGCGTAGTAGGTATTGTGGTCGCCGTGCTCGTGGTCGCCGCCGGCGTCACACTGCGCGCCGTCGATGCCCGTAACCTCAAGACCTGGACCAACGCGCAGGTCATCCCGACTGTCAACGTGATCCATCCGGTCAGCGCGGCAAACGGCCCGACGCTCGACCTGCCGTCGCATCTCGAAGCGTATTCGCGTGCGCCGATCTTCGCGCGCGTGAGCGGTTATCTGAAGTCATGGAATGTGGATATTGGCGCGCCGGTCAAGGCCGGGCAACTGCTCGCGGTGATCGAGTCGCCGGAGCTTGACCAGCAATTGCTGCAAGCGCGTGCGGACTTGAGCAGCGCGCAAGCGAACGCCGCCCTCGCGGGAACAACCGCGAAACGCTGGCAGGCGCTGCTCGGCACCGACTCGGTCGCCCAGCAGGAAGTGGACGAACGCACCGGTGATTACACCGCCAAGAAAGCGGCCGTAGCGGCCGCGCAAGCCAACGTAGATCGTTTGCTCGCCACCAAGGGCTTCGAGCGCATCCTGGCGCCGTTTGACGGCGTGGTAACCGCACGCGACACGGATGTCGGCGCGCTCATCAATGCGGGTAGCGGCGGCGTCGGGCAGGAACTGTTCACGGTCTCCGACGTGAAGCAGTTGCGCGTGTATGTCCAGGTGCCGCAGAGCTACGCCCCCGATGTCCGCAGCGGCACCACGGCGACGCTTTCCGTGCCCGAGTATCCGGGCCAGCATTTCGCTGCGCGCGTGATTGCATCGGCGGATTCGGTCAGCGCATCGTCAGGCACGACACTGGTTCAATTGCTGGTCGATAACGCCGACGGCAAGCTCCTGCCCGGTGGTTTTGCCAGCTTGCAATTCAAGCTGCCGGTGCAGGCAAACGCGGTACGGGTTCCCGCCAGCGCGCTGGTATTCGACGCTCGCGGCCTGACGGTCGCAACGCTCGGTGCGAACGGCCAGGTCGTGTTCAAGAAGGTGACGATCAATCGCGACTTTGGCGACTCGGTCGAGATCGGCTCGGGGCTTGTTGCCGCGGATCGAGTGATAGATACGCCACCCGATGGCCTTGTTGATGGCGACCACGTGCAGGTTGCCAATGCCGACAAGAAGGTGGCCGCCAATGGCTAGCATGACTGCATTACGCGTTCCGGCGCTGCTAGCTGGCGCCTTTGCGCTTGGCGGTTGCTCGCTCGCGCCGGACTACAAGGTGCCCCCTACGCCAGTCGCCGCGCAATATCACACGGTCGGGCCGTGGATCAGCGCGCAACCCGCCGACCAGTTAAGCCGTACCGGCTGGTGGAAGATGTATAACGACGCTCAACTCGATGATCTCGAACAACGCCTGCTCGCGAACAATACGGATCTTGCCGCAGCGTTCGCGCACTACCGGCAGGCGCAGGCGTTCGTGGATCAGGTGTCAGCCGGACTGTTCCCGAAGGTCAGTGTCAACGCGGTTCCGCAACGCGACCGGCAGTCGTACAGGCGGCCATTGCGTGTGGGTGGCCCCAATGACTACAACTCCGCGACGCTCGGCGGTGAGGTCGATTACGACCTCGACCTGTGGGGCCGCGTGCGTGATTCCGTAGTCGCGGGCAAGGACGAAGCACAGGCGTCGAAAGCCGATCTCGCTTCGGTACAACTGAGCCTGCAGATTCAACTCGCCGACAGCTATATCCGCCTGCGCGGTCTCGATCAGCAGACACAGTTGCTGACCGACACCGTCGCGGCGTTTGCACGCGCACTGCAACTCACGCAAACGCTGCATGGAGGAGGACTTGTTTCCGGGCTCGACGTATCGCGCGCGCAGACGCAGTTGTCATCGGCGAAATCGCAGCTGTCGCAGAACCTCGCACAACGCGCGTTGATCGAGCACGCGATCGCCGAACTGGTCGGCGTGTCCGCATCCGAGTTCACGTTGCCGCAGCAAACCGCCTCGGTCACGCTGCCCGTGATTCCAGCCGGCTTGCCCTCGACGTTGTTGCAACGGCGCCCTGACATTGCCGCAGCGGAACGCCGCGTGGCCGAAGCCAATGCGAAAATCGGCGTAGCGCGCGCGGCGTTCTATCCTTCCATCACGCTGAGCGCGCAAGCCGGATTTCAAAGCGCCGCCTATGCGAATTTGATCAGTGCGCCTACCTTGTTCTGGGCAATCGGTCCGCAGCTCGTGCAATACGTTTTCGACGGCGGCTTACGCCGCGCCCAACTCGATTCGGCGAAGGCGGCGACCGATGAAGCGGGTGCACGTTATCGCGGTGTCGTGCTGTCGGCGTTCCAGCAAATCGAAGACAATCTTTCGCTGCTGCAGGACCTTGGCACGGCGCTCGACCAGCAACGCGATGCCAGCAACTCAGCGCAGTATTCCGTCGATCTGGCGCTGCACCGGTATCGGCAAGGTGCCGTCGGTTATCTCGATGTCGTGCAGGCGCAGACCGCCGCGCTCGACGCTCAGCGAGGCGTACTCGATATCCAGACGCGTCAGCTAAGCGCGAACGTACAACTGATCAAGGCGCTGGGCGGCGGTTGGTCAAGCGAAGAGCTCGCGAGCACTGCCGCGGCTCCCGAGCTGGTTGCCGCTAGTGAGAAACCGAAAGAATAGTGACGCATCACTCTGTGCAGGAATCGGGGCCCCTCACCTCGCGCCCCGTTACGTCGCGCAGATGACGGTCAAGGACGGTCAAGCTCTGAACATCACGAGCGCACCCGCAACGCCCGCCAGGTCGACCAGAATGACCGGGATAACGCTCACACGGCCCTGGACGTACGCACCCAAAGCCCAAAGTCCGGCGACGATAGCAGCGGTCAGTCCCAGCTCCGTCGAATATGAAAGTTCTTCCGCAAACCATAGATAACCCGCCGTTGCTCCCATCATCAGCGTAAATTGCACGGCGGCAAATATCGCCGTGCTGCTGGCAAGCGGCTCTCCGTACAACTGTCTCGCCGCGTCCAGGTCGAACGCCGGCGCAGTGGACGCTGTCTGAAGCTCCGCACTGGAGTCGGAAGGTCGCCAGCCCGGAGGTTTGAGCCAGATGCGGCACTTATCCGCACATGACTTCGCTTGCCGCGTTGCCTGCACGAGCGACCAGTATTCCGCCGCGATTGCCCAGCCAGGATCCCAACTCCGCAGGGGTGTCCTCGTTCCGTAGACGCAAGGCTCCTTTTCCTCCGCGAAAGTCCCGAATATCCTGTCCCAGATCACAAACATGCCGCCGTAGTTCTTGTTGATGTACTGGTCGTTGACCGCATGATGCACGCGATGGTTAGAGGGTGAAGAGAAGACGCGATCGAACCAGCCGAGTTTGCCGACGTGCTCCGTGTGAATCCAGAATTGATAGACGAGGACGATGAGCCCGGCAATGCCAAACTGCTCCGGTGGCACGCCTATTACCGCAATGGGTAGGTAGAAGATCCAGCCAATGAGCGCCACCGTACTTTCTTGCCTCAACGCGGTCGAGAAATTGAAGTGCTGGCTTTGATGATGGACGACATGCGCCGCCCACATGACAGCGCACTCATGCCCAGCGCGATGCAGCCAGTAGTCGAAGAAATCGAACAGGACAATGGCGATCAGCCACCCGTACCAAGTGTCCCAGAACTTGACGTTGGGGCTGGGCGTCAGCACATTGAACACAAGCACATACAAGCCAATTTGAAAGAGCTGCGTGACCAGGGCCAGCAACTGGCTTATCAGGCCCTGACTGAGACTGCTTAATGCATCGTTCAGTCGATACGTATTGCGTTGCCTGAACCAACCGTAAGCAAACTCGGCGGCAATCAGAACAACGAAAACAGGAAGGATGAAAACAATGATCTTGTCCATTCACAATCTCAGCAATGTGGTGCCGGCTAGTCGAAGCGTTCAGGTTCAAGCAGCCAATCATTCGATGGCAACGTGATCAAGCGGCCAAGCCGGCCGAGCGTGCCGGTGTACCAGGTAAGGATTGGGAATCTGGCAGACCGGCCCGTTCGGCGAGGCCGCTGCGAATCATTCATGGCCCTCTGCAAAGGCGCCGCAGGACGCCGTTGCAACAGCTTGGAATCGTACAGAGTCTACGCAAACACCGCTTGCTAACCGGCGTTATAGCGTACCAAAGCAGGTGTTTCGCGGTGGACACCACCAAAAAGACGCGTCAATTGTGCCGATGCTTCGTTTAGCCGACATTTACATTACTCTTGCATGACACTTGAATGACCTGGCGCCATCAATCAATGAGTAAGCCCGAAGACATCCCGCTGCGGTCCAAATCAACGCGATTTGCGCTCATTGCAATGTGCGCCGCAAACGAATCCCGTGGCGCTTGAGCTTCGCGTATAGCGCCGGCTTCGAAACCGCGAGCACGGTCGCGCAGCGAGTCATGTTGAAAGCGCAAGACCGTAACGCCTCTTCAATCGCTCGCCTCTCCGCCTCAGCAAGCGATACAACTATCGGCGGCTCCACTTCGTGCACCGCATCGACCGTCACATCAACCGTTTGCATTCCGCGAAAAAGCGAACTGACATCGCTGATCGTTCCGTCCTCACTCAAATTAACCATGCGCTCGACAAAATTTTCGAGTTCGCGCACATTGCCGGGCCATGCGTAGCCGGACATCTGTTGCATCGCGCGAGGGGTGAAACCATAAATATTCTTTCGTAGCAGCGCGGCGTATTTAGCAACGAAAAAGCTCGCAAGAACCGCGATGTCGTCCTGACGTTGTCGAAGTGGAGGAATGGCGATATCGATAACATTGCACCGGTAATAGAGGTCCTCGCGGAACGCTTTTTCGCGCACCATCGCCTGAAGGTCGCGGTTGCTCGCGCATATAATGCGGACATCGATCTGGATGCCGCGCGTGTCGCCCACCCGCGTCACTTCCCGCTCCTGAAGTACGCGCAGCAGCTTCGCCTGGACATCGAGCGGCAACTCGGAGATCTCATCGAGAAACACAGTGCCGCTGTCGGCAGATTCGAACTTGCCCGGCCGCCCTTCACGCGTCGCACCGGTAAAGCTCCCTGGTGCATGTCCGAAGAGTTCGCTTTCAATTAAATCATGCGGCAACGCGGCGCAATTGATTGCAATGAACGGATGCCCTTGCCGCTCGCTGTCGTTATGAATGGCTTGCGCGAACACTTCCTTGCCGACGCCGCTCTCCCCGCTCAACAGCAGGTTGGCCGAGCCTCTCGCCGCTTTGCGCGCCGAGGCCACAGCGTTAAGCAGTCCGGCACTTTTCCCAACGATATTTTCAAACGTGTACCGCGCATGACTGCCTGCGTACTTCCCGACGATCTTCCGTATGCGCTTGAATTCACGGAATGTGTTAACGACCGAAACAACCCGGCCGCATGCGTTCGTGATGGGTATGGCCGTGTCCAGCAGATGAAGATGCCGCGCCGGCGAATCGATGATCAACTCACGATCGACATAGCCCACGCCCGTTGAAAAAATCGGCCCGATAATGGGCTCGAAGTCGATCAACTCATCCAGTGGCCGGCCAATCGCCTTGACCGGATCGATGCCCAGAATGCGCCCCGCGACCGTATTGGCATGACGTACGATGCCGCCACGCGCGAGCACCATCAGCCCGTCGCCAATATGGTCAATGATCGCTTTCTGTTCCTCGATCAGCGTTTCGCGCACGGCAAGTTCCATATGCCGCTGCACGATGACTTCCAGGACGCCCTGCAGTGCGCTGCACAGGGCGGCGAGCATCGATCGATCCAACGAACCGGCACTCGATGCGACCAGAACAATACGCTGGGCGCCACACACGAACAGCGTTGCGCAAGCCGCGCCGATGTTGATGAGCTTCGCCTCATTAATGTCCCCTTCGCCGAAGGCCCAGACCGCGTTCGTATCCGTTGGCGAGAGCGCGATGCCGCCGTCGAGCGGCATGCCTTTGGCGTCGAGCACGCTCAGGGTTATCCCCGACTGCGATAACGCGCGATCACGCGCTTTTTTCCAGGCTGGATCGGCCAAGGCTGCAAGCAGTGCGGTTGCCTCGACGTCCGGTTGAGGGTCATCCATGTTCACGGTCGGTCTCACGGTTGTCGTTGCCAATAGTGAAGACTACCAACAGCCAAAAAAAGCGTCGCGTATTGCTTTTCTTTCCGCCAAAGCGCGAGGACCGCCTGAACGGCGGCCCTCGCTTTCCTATGCGCTTTCGTATGCGTTTTTGTGTGCTTTATCCGCGCCTAATTGGCGGCGAGTGGTTCAAGCTTTCCTCCTGTCAAACGATACACCGTGACCGGCGCGTGAACCCAGTCGCCCTGCGGATCAAATTTCACAGGACCCAGCATGCTGTTGAACGTTGCCTCGCTCATGACCTTCGAAAATACCGGCGCCGACGTGGAATTGGCTTTCTGCATCGCTTCGGCAACGACGAGCGTCGCCGCGTAGAACGCTGGCGAATAGGTATCGACATCAGCATTAAAGGTGCGGTTGAACTTCTCGCGAAACGCTTTTCCTGCAGGCAGGCTGTCCAATGGTGCACCGCCCTGGGCGCAAAACATTCGATCATCCAGTGCGTTATTCGACAGTTTCGAAAACTCCGGCGAACAGATCCCATCGCCACCCACCAGCGAAGCCTTCATGCCGAGGTCATTCATCTGACGGGCAAGATACGCAGCCTGCGCGTAGTAGCCGCCATAAAAAACAACTTGAGGATTCTCCGCCTTGATGCGCGTCAGGATGCCTTTGAAGTCCGTGCTTTTGTCGGTTCCATACTCGCGCGCGACTACGTTCGAACCGTCTTTAGTCGCTTGCTTGACGAACACGTCGGCGACACCGGAGCCGTACGCGGTTCGGTCGTCGATCACAGCAACGCGCTTTGCCTTGAGCACCTTTGCAGCGTAGTCGGCCATGCGCGAGCCCATCTCGTTGTCGTTCGTGGCGAGACGGAACACGTACGGAAAGCCGAGCATGGTCAACGCAGGATTGGACGACGCGCCGGTAATCATGACAACGTGCGCGTCGTTGTAGATTCGGGCGGCCGGAATACTGACCCCTGAATTGTAGTGTCCGATCACCGCGACCACACCCTGGTCGACCAGTTGTTGCGCCACATTCACTCCCACCTTCGGGTCAGCCTGATCGTCGACGGAGACCATTTCGAAGGTCACCGGTTGCCCGCCTATGCTGATCTTCCTTGCGTTGAGTTCGTCGATCGCGAGTTGAACCCCGCGTTCATCATCCTTGCCGCTTTGGGCCTGACTGCCAGTCAGCGGTCCTGCGTGACCGATCTTGACGACCGTATCGGCCATGACCTGCGCGGTCCATCCCATGCAGGTGGTCGACATAGCGGCCACTGCGATCAGCGAGAGTACGTTCTTCATCGTCATTCCCCGAAGGTGATGTTTTGCAGCGATTGCAAGGTATCCCGTACCGGCGACAGGTTGGTAAATTCATAATCGGGCCGCGGTTGCCAGATCCCGAGCGTGTCACCGCCACGATTGATCCAGGCGACCGGCATGCCGAGCGGCTTGGCGCCATCGATATCCGCCCAGCTCGCAAGCGAGCAGTGCAGCACACTCGACGCAGGTAAGCCCAGCCGATCCAGCGCGAGCGCAAAGATCGCCTGCGACGGCTTGTACGCCTTCGCCATCTCGGCGGTGGTCACGTGTTCGAAATAGCGGGTCAACTGGCTGCGCTGCCACAGGTCGCTGTCCATGTTCGTGATCGGCATGAGCGGGAAACGCGCGCTTGCCCATTCGAGGAATTCGATTGCGTCGCTGTGCGGAGGCGACGATTCCACCAGGTGCGTCAGGAAGAGGTCCGTTAATTTCGCCACGTCCTGACCTTTCAGGGCAGTCGGCGCAAGCGTGCTCAAGCAGGCTCTCATTGCGTCCTGAGCCACACTTGCATAGCGTCTGTAAGCCCCGCTCCGATACAACCGCACGTTCCTGATATCCCAGTCGAGATAGACATCGGCGGCGGTTTGCTCGGTGTCGATACCGAGCCGCGCCAGCACTGCCTCCATGCCGCGTGCGCCGCCCTGGTCGACGTTGACCAGCGTGCCGAAATAGTCGAATGTCAGCGCCTGAATCATCATGATGATTTCCTCTTCGCGAACGCGCTGACCCGTTGCGCGGCGTCCGGGCTTTCGAACGCATCGATCGTGGCATCGGCTTCGAGATCCAGGCTGTGTGCAAGCGTGCTCGACAGTTCGCGGTTCACAAGGCGCTTAAGCCGCGACACCGAGAGACGCGAGCGGCTCGCCACGCGCTCCGCTAATCCGAGCGCTGTTTCGAGCAGAAGGTCTCGGGCGACGACCCGATTGACGATACCCATCGCGAGCAGTTGCTGTGCAGTATGCCGGTCGCCCAGCAGCCACAACTCCATCGCCCGCTGATATCCGACGGCTTGGGGCAACAGGTGAGTCACCCCTCCCGTGACGAACTGTCCCCACTCCATTTCAGGGAAGAAGCACACCAGATCGTCGGCCGCCACGACGAGATCGCAATTGAGCAGCCACTCGAATCCACCGCCCACGGCAAACCCGTGGATTGCGCCAATAACCGGCTTGTCGTTGAACATCAGGTCACGCGTGATGCGTTGAATCCGGTCGATATGCAGTCGAATGCTGGCCTCGTTTTCACTTTGCTTGTCGAACTCCTTCAGATCATCGCCCGCACAAAAAGCGCGTCCCTCACCGGCAATCACGATTGCACACGTCGATGCATCCTGATTCACTTGATCGAGTGCGAGATGAAAATCATCAAGGAGTTCTCCGCTGATTGCGTTGAGCCGCTCCGGCCGGTTCAGCGTGACGATGCTCACCGCGCCCCGTGTTGAAACTGTTGCGTAACTCATGCCGACTCCTTGTCGATCCAGCGTGTTTTTCCTTCCGTGCGGGGAAAATATTCAAAGTGGACCATCGTTACCACGGCAGTCGCACCCACGCGGGATCGGATCGCCGCCTCGATCTCTCTGGCCGCGCTCGCCCAGCCGGACGCCGGCAAGCCTTCGGCGGCCTCGACGTTCATCGTGATGCGGTCATAAGGGCCGTCTCCCTTCAGCACGATCCGGAACATGCCTGAACTCAGTTGCGGCAACGACTCCACGGCGACGCGCAAGGCGCTTGGGAACACATTGATGCCCCGCACGTTGAACATGTCGTCAGTACGGCCGGTGACGCGGAAACGCCATGCGGTGCGCCCGTCGGGACCAGGCTCAGTTGCGGTGACGGTGATGACATCGCGTGTCCGATAACGGATCAGCGGCTGACATTCCTTGCGCAAGTGCGTACACACGAGTTCGCCCACCGTCCCTTCGACAATGGGCAGACGCTGCAGCGTTGCCGGATCGATGATTTCCGCGAAGACCACATCGCTTGCATGAAACAGCAGGTCATGAGTCCAGTCGGTCTGGCCTCCTAAAATACTAAGCACTTCTGATAAACCAAAGTTGGCGTTGCGCACCTTGAAGCCCCACTTTTCCTCCATGGCTGCGCGCAGGTCTGGATTATCAAGCCCTGCCTCGCCGCCAAAGAGGCCTAGTCTGAGCTTGAGGTCGCGTGGCCTGACCCCATCGAGTTCACGCAACACCTGTTCGATCAACCCCGGATAAGACGGCGTGCACGAGATCGCGTTAATGCCAAGATTCAGAATTGAATCGATCAGCAAACGCGTACTGCCCACCCCGAACGGAATGACGGTTGCGCCGGTTGCCTCGAGGATCGTGTGATCGGTGAACCCACCGGTCCACATGCAATAGTTGAGGCAATGCACAACGCGGTCGTCTGGCCGCAACCCCGCCGCCCACATGGAACGCGCACCAGCACGCGCAATCCAATGCGCATCGCTCTTGCTGTTGGCGAGAATCAACGGCCGCCCGGTCGTTCCAGATGTCCGATGCAAGCGCGAAACGGACGCCTCGCCGCACGCCAGGTAGTTGCCGAACGGCGAATCGTCTTCCTGACTGACGCGCAACTCGTCCTTCTCGGTGAACGGCAATTCCGCGAGGGAATCGAGCGTCACCGTCCGGTCAATCCAATGCGAAAACTTCGTCCGATAGAACGTCGACATCGAACGGACGTAGTCCCATTGCGCTGACCAGAGGCCGTCCTGAAGACGCCGGATATCGGGCAATGGCAGCGTTTCGAACTGCTCATCGAAGTAGACAGCCGAGGAGGGTCGCGTGGAATTCAAATCCATGAATAAGCCTTCTTTATGGAGGGTTTGTGTTTATGTGACCTGGGTTATCCGTTACGGCGCTGCTGGGCACGCCGTTCGATCGAAGCACGCTCGACGATTGCTCGCGCATGCTTCGCCACACCGACAGGTCCCGAAGGATCGGTTGCTTCGACATCGAACCAGTAAAGCGCACCTTCGATGGCTCTTAGCGTGGCTCTCGCGAGTACATCGACGTCTAGCGCCGTGGGCTGCGTGTGCGAGATCTCGGTCTTCACTCCTACGGATAACTGACCTTCACCGACTTCCACCGCCATGGCCTGCGCACAGGCGCGCTCCATCAAACCGAGCAGCGCGGGTGTTGACAGCACATGGGGGTAACGTTCTCCGTTCGCCTCTGCAAACGCGGACGCAAGATCCGAATTGCGCACACGCATGGAGACGGTTCCTGTGGTTCCGACTTCGAGCATGATTCCTCCGTGTTGGGACGGAGGGTTCAATGCAAGCGTTGTGCCAATCGCGCGGAGCCTTATCGGGAAAGGGTTACGGCGAGGGGACGCAGTGATGGGGATGAAAAGCGGAAGTGAACGTAACGTTCACGTTTTTTACGGGCGTTAAGTTTTTTAACGCTTCTCCGTGAACCCGAAGATCCGTAAATGGCGAGAGCCGGTCCGATGACGGGCGACCGCAGTCAACCCCGCGGTCGCCCGGTTACCGACCTTAAGCGGAAGTGCGCAATTGTCTGCGCGCCTTCGCTTAGGGTTTATCAATGTCGTGTAACGCCACGTTCGATACCGGCCGGCATCCGCGTGGACTGAAGCGGAAATGGGTGTTGCGTGTTGTGGTCTTCAACCTGTGAGTCTCAGCCACCAATCCACCCAGGTCACGTCAGTCGTGAGGGCTCTGCGTCGGGTTCGTCGGCTCAGAGCCAATGTCCGTCGCACCTTCCGCAGACTCTGCCAGCCACACCAGCTCCTCCATGTTCGACTGGTGCATGCTCTTCGATGTAAGCCGGACATCGACCCGGTTGATCACGACCAGATCAAGTGACGGCACAATGACTGCGTATTGCCCGTGGTTACCATCAGCCCAATAGGTCGCCCGCAAAAGGGCGACCTTCGGACCGCGCGAACCGCTTGCGGGCGTGCTCGTCCACCACATGTATGCGTAGCCGCCGGTAGGCGTATTGGAATACGAACGTGTCGATTCGGCGACCCAGCTTGCCGGAACGATCTGCCGGTCACGCCAGCGGCCATTGTTCAGGTACAGCAGCGCAAAGCGGGCTAGATCGCGGGTACTGACGTCGATGGGATACGCCGGATATCGGGTAGCAAGTCCACCCGACACATAGTGCCCGTCCGTTGCACGATAGTCCTGCATGCCGATGGGCTCGGCTATTTCAGTTCGCAATGCTTCGAAAATATGCTGACCGGTCGCCTTCTCGTAGATCGCGCCGAGCGTGTTGAAATCCCAGTTGTTGTAGTACCAAAACGTACCCGGTGCGTGACTGCCGCGTGGCGGCTTGGACGCCTCCATCCCTGCCGTTTCATATACCGTAGGGTGATAAACACCCGAACGGGCCTCGAGCATCATGCGCACGCTCGCCTGCTTCTCGGTCGGCGTCAGCGACGGATCGTTATCGTCGATACCGAACTGTTCCAGCGTCTCGTCAGGGTTTATCTGGCCGCGCCCGACCGCAATCCCGATCAGGGCGCTCATGAAGCTCTTTCTCCCCGAATAAAGATTAGACCTCCTTGACACATCGCCCCACTCAGCGACGACCAGACCATGCTGGATAATCATGCCGGATGTCGATCCCGCCCGTTTCGCATAGGCTACCGCCTTGTCGATTCCTTCCTGCGAGAAGCCCAGCGTTGCAGGGTCTGCGCGAGTCCATTCGGCCCCGGGAAACGGCGACTGCGCGCTGTAGTCACCAGTGGCAGAAGAAACCGCTGGCGGCGTGCCCGACGCGCAGCCACCAAGCATGATTGCGAGCGCGATGGAACCGTACACGCCAGATAGAGACCTGCTCAAGTTGCCCGTCATTCATTCCCCCCGATAGATATCATTTTCTGGTCTATCAGCCGACCTGTCGTCCACGTAACGGGTGGCGTTACTGCGCCGGCACGTCATGCGAAAAATACTTCACACCGCTCGGCCAAGCATCTGGATGCCATTTGAAGGCCGCCTTTTCGGACACGCGAAAATAATTGTGTTCTCCGGACTGGGTCATCAGTAAACCACTTTCCCTGATCTCCGCCTCCGTGCGATCCGAGGCGCGCACGATGCCAATATGGCCGGAGTGATGCGGGTCAGGCGACTGGTAGGACGCCACGACCAGCTTGCCCATGTTGGCGAGCGCCTGGGCCTGCTCTGGCGTGTCGACGCTGGTCCAGCCAGCCTTGCGTCCCAACGTGCTGCCGAACCATGCGGTCTGCGCGTTGGCGAGCAGTTCTTGCGCGTGATACGGCGGGCGCAGCATGTAGACGTCGAGGCGTTCGCCCATCGCCGCGGCAAACGCACTGCAGTGCGTATCGGCCTCGCGCCCCTTGTATTCAGCCGGCTCGTCAGGAACGCCTGTCTTCCAGTTCACATGCCGATGCTTTGACCAGAGGTTCTCTACGTTGGAGTCGTCAAGAACCTTGAGAATGTTGCGTGCCGCCGGGGTGATCGGGCCGCAGCACGGACCGGTTTGCGACACTGTGACAGCCGGTAGTGTCTGGACCTGTGACGGATCAGATGCACACGCGCCAAGCGACAATGCAAGCGCGGTCAGGATCACCGCGTTCGCCAACGGCTTGATGATGTCGTTCGTCATACCCCGTTCCTCGATTTCGTTTTGTCCACCACGAGCTATGCCTTTATCACCGGCCTTAGCCTTTTTGCGTCGCAGCAGGCTTGTCGGTGTAGGTGCTGACGATATGACAGATCGGTAAGCCTGCGTTGTTGGCCGCCTTGCTTGCAATCTGTTCGTAATAGTCCCGCTGTAATAGTTCTGCCAGTCGAAATTCCCGTCGGTATCATACGCGTCACCGGTGACAACAAACGAAAGGCTAGGAGCGTGCGAACCAGCGGCAGTGGCTCACTCACGGATAAAGGTTTCCTTTGTTCTGCTTTACATTTAGTGAAACACCTAATGCGCTTGAGGTCGGCGCGAATCATTTCGCCTACGCTGGCGTAGGGATTTCCTGATAGACAAAAAGCGGCTATTCCGAGCGAAGTTTCAGCGTGTCCCGACTTATCAATCTGGTCTCGCAAGGCTAGGATTGATATATCGGCCGTGAAGCGGGGAGAAGCAGAGGAGAACGTCTGCCGCCTAGCGTGCCACTATTTCCGGTGTCAGTTGAGCCTTGGCAATATCCAAGAACCAAAGACGCTCGATGTTAGTCGCGTGCCCGCCAAGGAACCAACCATGAAAACGCTGCGCTTTCTCACTCATCAGGAAATCTTCGATAAAGCAGCGCGTCACCTCTTCAGCCAAGGTCACGCCGGGCTGCCGCCGCGTGGAGGACTGCCCTATCGCGGGTACTGTGGCGGATGCCCGGTTGGCAATTTCGTCGCCCCGCGCGACTACATAACCGCCATCGAAGGTATTCCCGTTCACTTCATCGGCGGGTCCCCACTCGCGGCCCCCTCTTACATGGACGCGGGCATCATCGCGCTCAAGCGGGGGCTGCTACGCGCGCAAATTAACGTGTACAACCCGGCGACTATCGAGTTGCTCAGTGACCTTCAGAACGTCCACGATCTCCTCGACAAACGGGAAAGATGCGTTGGTCTGGCATCGGTTGCGCGCAAGTTTGGCCTGTGCACCGACCTTCTGGAACGTGCTGCATGAATCACGCCCATGCTAAGCGCCAAAGAAATTCATGACCGTGTGAGTGCCCACCTGCTAACCCGGCGCGCCGTCTTCTGCGCTCGAAGAATTACACGACAATATCCACCTCAATGAGTGGCCGCACCTGCTTGAAGCGTCAGGTCAGCGGCATGCGCTGACCTGACGAGAACACATTCCGGTCAGTGCATCCAGTATTCGTCTGGAATCCTGCGGTCCGCTTCGGAAAGATACGGGTTGTCCAGGCGGATAATCTTCCTGCCCGCCAGGTTCGCTCGCCCCAACGGATTCTGGATATACGGATGGGAGTTGAACAGTTTCATGTACGAGCCGTCGCGATACGCCGCCATAAATCCTTTCTCTATTGTCGCGGCGAGCTCCTTCTGACTCCGGGCAACATAGAACAGAAAATCCGATCGATATAACAGCAACAGCCTGTTCTCAACCACCAGGTCCGGCACGGCCTGCTTGCGCGCGTCAAGTTCAGCGAACGCTTCGATCACGCCGCGAGGGAAGTAGTCAACCCGTCCGCCTTGAGTCATCGTGAACAGCGTTTCGTAGGTCGAGGTTTGCACGTTCAGGCCGGCGCGCCTCATGATTTCGGTGTCGATCCATCCAAGCCCCTGGCCGGCGGTCAGCGCTGTCAGGTCCTCCAGGCCGTTGATCCGGTCGAAATCCGGCTGCCGGTCCTTTCTTATGATGAACACCCGATACCCGATCAGGCCGCGGTGAATCGGAATGTGGACGACATTCAACCCGCGCTCGGCCTGCTCTTCCATGCTCGTCCAGTGCAGGTTGATCGTGTCGCCGTTTGCAAGCTCGGCAAGCGCCCGGCCCCGCTCCATGACCACTTTCGCTTGTCGAATGGTGTAGTCGGCATTAGCCGATTTCATCGCGAGATCAAGGACCGCGAGCGCAAAGGCGGCATGCACGTCGCCACCGGGTTGAATTTGCGGGTAGACGATGTCGAAATGCTTCGCTTGCGCGGCACGCGCGGCATGCACGTTGAGCGCCACGCCCGTCGCACTGAAAGCCGTCAATAAGAAACGCCTGCGATGCATAGATGGATTGCCGGTTGACACTGAGATCACGCGGAGTTTTCGCCAGCCTTAAGCCCGAGCGGAGATCCATTGTGTCATACCGACAATACACGCCTTACTGCATCACGAGACATTGGTCCACTACCTGTCGAATGCAGGTAATGGCGCGATCAACGTCTCGCTCCGTGGTAAAGCGCCCCAGGCTGATGCGTATTGTCCGCGCCGCCGCTTGCTCATCCAGTCCGATCGCGGTCAATACGTGCGACACCGAGCTGGACGCCGAACTGCAGGCCGACGTGGAAGAGATGGCAAGGTCCGCGGCCAGCATGAAGGGGAAAAAGCCCGCACGGTCAACTCTCAAGCTAAGCGTATGCGGAAGGTGTACGCCGTCGCGCACATTTTTCTCAACACCGTCAATCGCGAGCATGCCGCCGAGCAGTCGCTCGCTAAGCGCTGTGATTCTCGCTGTATCGGCCTCCATTTCCGCCATGGCGATTGCGCAGGCCGTCCCCATGCCCACGATCTGATGCGTAGCCAGGGTCCCTGAGCGCAAGCCGCCCTCATGACCTCCTCCATGCATCTGCGGGGCAAGCCGGTTCGCCACTTCACGCGCGACGTACAGCGCGCCGATGCCCTTCGGTCCATAAACCTTGTGAGCGGACATCGACATGAAATCAATACCGAGTTCCTTGACATCGATTGGCGTCTTGCCAAGCGCTTGAGCCGCGTCCACATGCAGCAACGCACCCGCGGCATGAACGATGGGCGCGATTGCCGCAATGTCAGTGATCGTTCCAATTTCATTGTTGACCAGCATGAGCGAGACGATGCCCGTGCCCGGCCTGAGTGCCGCGCGAACCGCAGCGGCCGTGATGGCGCCACTTTGATCGGGCGCGACATAAGTAACCGGAACACCACGCTGTTCGAGGCTGGCGGCCGTATCCAGGATGGCCTTGTGCTCCATGCGGCTAGTGACAATATGAGGCACGGTTCCGCTTGCTTCGACAAACCCCTTCAGCGCGAGGTTGTTCGACTCAGTCGCCCCGGAAGTCCATATGATCTCGTCAGCGCGCGCGCCAATCAGCAGGGCAACTTGCCCACGCGCTTTCTCGACCATGCCTTTTGCCTTGATCCCTGCCGCGTGCGAGTTGGACGCCGGATTGCCAAACACCCCGTCTATTCCCAGGCAATTGACCATTGAAGTGATGACACGCGGATCCGCAGGCGTGGTTGCTGCGTAGTCGAAGTAATGGAGGTCAGCGCTCATCGTTATTCAAGTTTTGGAGAAGCGCTAATTTTAAAGTTAAGCCATAAAAATAATTTCCCAAAGATTTCCCTGATTTTTCCGACCGGTGGAACCAGAACAAGGAAATAGTCGATACGTTAGATTTTTATTCTATGCTGCGTTTTTTAGTCGCAAGGCCTAGCGCCTAAGTGGTCCCCTTTCGCTTGCGCACATGCAAGGCATCGGTGATCCAACGTGTCGCGAAACGTCCAGCCCGAATCGCCGAGTACGTGAAGCGGGGAAGCCTCAATGGCAGAGATACGGTTTAGCATTTGAAGCCGCCTGAACAGCCCCTTCGCATGAAGCCATCGCTGCAGCATTGCTGACTACCGGTCTAAAGATCGAGCACGAGTTCGCGGCTTGACGCCCTCGATACGCACGTAGTCAGATACTCCTGCTTCTCGTCTTCTCCAAGAATGCAGTCGTTGTGTTCGACTTCGCCCGATAAATACCGCACCTTGCACGTGCCGCACAATCCGGCCCGGCATGAGGTTTCAATCACCACGCCCGCCTCTTCCAACGCATCGGCAATGCTTTGATCGCCTGACACCGGTATGTGCTGCCCTGTGCTGGCAATCTTCACAATGAACTCACCCACAGCCGCCGCAACGGTCTCACTCACGGCCCGTTCCGGCGCCTTGAAATGTTCAAAGTGAACCGTTCCGGGCGTCCAGTGCCCGGTCGCCGCCGCGCACGCTTTCATGAAGCCGCCCGGGCCGCAGTAATAGACGTGCACACCGTGCGCCGTCTCGTTCAACAAGCGCTTTAGATCCAGTCCCTTCGACGGATCGCCGTTATCGAAGTGAAATTGCAGCTTGCCGCTTGCATGCAGCGGCGCAAGTTCGGCCGCGAACGCCGTGCAACTTGCATCCTTCGCGCAGTAGTGCATTTCATAGTCAATACCCACTTCTTCAAGCCGATGCGCCATCGCTTTTAAAGGCGTCACGCCAATACCGCCCGCCAACAGGATGACCTTGCTGGCATCGGCGGCGAGTTCGAAGTTATTGCGAGGACGACTGATACGCACCTTGTCCTGCACGCGCAATTGATCGTGCAACGCTTTTGACCCACCCCGGCCTGCTTCATCGCGTAACACCGCGATCACATAGCGATGCCGTTCGTTTGGTGGATTGCTCAACGAGTACTGACGGACGAAACCATCGTTCAAGTGAACATCAATATGCGCGCCCGCAGTGAACGCGGGTAACACTTCGCCCGATGGATCTACGAACTCGTATGAGTTGATGCCCCTGCCTTCGTAGCGGATCTGGCGCACCATCAACTCCAGTGTGCGAACGTCCGCCGGATTGTCTGAACTTGCCATTACATTTCCTTGCACGACCTCGCCTGCAGGTCTTCATAGGGACCGGGCAACGCGTGTTGCCCGGTCCTTGATGATCCGTTCAACCCTTGACCGACGCCTCTAGCGCATCGAACTTTTCGCGCACGAACGTGGCCCGCTCTTCGCCCTTAAGCGTCTCGCTTTCCGTCAGGATCGCGACGATGCGCTTCGTCACATTGCGGCGATTCGCCACCTCCTGTTCGACGGTCTCGCCTTCCGGGATATCGAATACATTGCCCGAGCAATAACTATTCGGTGCGCCTGCGTTAGCCCGGAACCATTCCGCAAAGTTATCCGCTGATGCCGCCGGGTTCGTACCCCGTACTGCATCGCGCAGCATCTTGCGGAACAGGAACAAGCCGGCGTCGAACTTCGTCGGGTTCTCTAGCGCATGCACGGCAATCGGCCGCTGGCTGATGATGGCTTCATAGTCGCCGGGCGCGTATTGAGCATCCTTGTAATTTTCGCGTTCACGATGGTTCGGCGGAATGGGCGGCAATTCCTCAAGCTTGTAGTGGCCGAAACGTTCCGGACGGCGCATGGCGACTTGCCCTTCAAGGAAGTCGATCGACTCGTAGCCAACCAGCGATTTATCGCAGATGCCGCGCGTATCAATGCCGGGACCCATCACGCGCCAGCCGATCATCTTGCTGTTTTCATCGTCGACAGGAACGGTCCAGCGAATGATGTGAAAGCGGCTGAACAGCTTCTTCTTCGAACCATCTTCCGACGTGTAGGCGTGCAGGCTGAGATTGGGCAGGACCTGATGCTGAACGCGCACGAACAGCCTGTCTTTATCGACCCGGCGTGCCCCCGCGCACGCAAGACTGCGGCCTTGCTGCACCGGCACGAAATGCATGTCGGGTGCGACTTCCATGGACTTCGCGCCGACCTCGTCGAACGTCGTGCCCTGGTACTTGCCGTTCACCACATTCTTGCCGGCGTGAAGCGCGGTCGGATGGTAGTTATCCGCGGCGTTATCCTGGACCTGCAGCCAGTTGCAATGCTGGAAGTTGCTGTAGGCCACGAGTTCATCGCCGGGTGCAACGGTAAAGTCGCCTTCCCATTCCGGGAACGGCGGCTCCTTGTCCGGTGGCCCCATATACGCAAATACCAGACCATTGCGCTCGACAGCCTTGTACGCGCCCTGCTGGATCGAGCACGCGTATTTCTCGGCCTCCTTTTCTTCGCCATTCGGAAACGGCACGTGAAGGCAAGTGCCGTCCACGTCGAAGATCATGCCGTGATAGCAGCACTTGATGCCGTGCTCCTGGATCGCGCCATATTCAAGCGACGCCCCGCGATGCACGCAATGCGCATGCAGCACGCCCACGCGACCGCTGCCGTCGCGAAACGCGACCAGCTCTTCGCACAGGATTTTGAGGAAGCGCGGGGTATCGGTGAGTTCGATCGACATGCATACGGGGTGCCAGAACGCCCGCATGTATTCGCCCATCGGCGTGCCAGGGCCTGTCTCGGTCAGTTCCGGATCGTGGCCCGGAACCTTGCTGGTGTAGTAACCACCAAACGGCACCAGCTTCTTCTGCACCGCGCCACCACCGGCGCTTTTCTGACCTTCTGCTTTGTCTGACTTGATATTCATGGGGATCCTCTGCTGGGTTTATCCATTTGCCTTCGTTCTTTAAATTCTGAACTCCGAACTCTGTATACAAAGATACGGTTCAGGGTGCCGCGCTGTCACTACAGGTAAACGCTTGGTGCCCGCCGTTTCACGCTAGCCGGTCAATCCGTTTGACGCTGTCCCGCGCCAGCCTGTAACCTGTTGAACTCTGTATCCAAACTTATCGAGAGCCACCATGGTCGCCAAACTTCTGAAGCTTCAGGCACGTACCGACTATGTCGATGAAGTCTATAAAGTGCTGCTGGACGCTATCAGCGAAGGATCGCTCGCACCGGGCACCCGCATCACCCAGGAGGAAATTGCCGACCAGCTTGCCGTGTCCCGGTCGCCCGTCTTGCAGGCGCTGCGCTTGCTCAAAAAAGACGGCCTCGTGCAGGACGCGCCGGGGCGCGGACTGCTTGTTACGCCGCTCGATCCCACCTGGATCGCCCATCTGTATGAGATCCGTGGCGCGCTCGATTCCCTCGCCGCGAGTCTTGCGGCGCAACGCGGCGCAAAGCTTGATAAAGCGTTGATCACGCAAGGGCGCCGCGCGTCGAAGGGTGACGACGTGAAAGCCATGATCGACACAGACTGGGCTTTCCATTCCGCCATCTACCTTGCATCGGGCAATCCGTTGATTGTGGAAACCGCGCATCTTCACTGGGTTCATCTGCGCCGGGTGATGGGCGCCGTGCTGCAATCGTCGGCTCAACGCAAATCCATCTGGGATGAACACGCGGCGATTGCCGAAGCCATCGCCGCTGGCGACGCGCGACGCGCAGCCGAACTCACCGACCTCCACACCAGCCGCGCCCGTGAAAACCTTGTGCGCCGGCTGGGTGAAGTGCTGAGCGACGAACGCGAAGACGCGGTGCACCTGCGTTGAGCGTGTCGCCTTAAGCACGCGTCTGCACCCCGCTTTCCATCACGTGGTCCGTGTTCTTTAACGCTTCGCGCTTGCGGCTGTTCACGAGTTTTGCGGGCACCGTGAACACCAGCACACTGCCAATGATCAGGCTCACTGCAAGCCCTAACACGCCGTTTCCTGTCGATCCGGTCGCGGTCTGGATCAGGCCGATCACATAGGGGCTGACGACACCCGAGATACTGCCTACCGAATTGGCAACAGCCAGCCCGGCAGCTGCCGCCGCACCGCCCAGAATGGCCGGAGGCAGGACCCAGAACTGCGAGATCGTGGTCATCACACCCATCGTGCCGACGGTCAGTGCAATCATGGCGATCGGCGTGGAATGCGCATAAGAGACGCTGAAGTACAAACCCACCGCGCCCACAATCCCCGGCAACGCGAGGTGCCAACGGCGCTCACCGCGAGCATCTGAACTGTGGCTGACGAGCACCATGGTCACTGCCGCCGCAGCATAGGGAATCGCGCTCAACAGGCCGATGTCCAGCGGATCGGCCACGCCGCTCGCCTTGATCAGCGTAGGCAGCCAGAAGCTCACGCCGTACAGTCCCATCGTGAAGAAGAAATAGATCAGGCTGAGCAGCAAGACCTTCGGATGCATAAGGCCGTCCCTCACGGAATGCAGCACGTGCGCCGAACGTTCCTCAACCAATGCACCTTCGAGGAAGGCTCGCTGCGGTGCGGAGAGCCACTTGGCGTCGCTGACTTTGTCGTCGAGATAGACCAGCGCGATCAGCCCGAGGATTGCGGTCGGAATACCTTCGAGCACGAACAGCCATTGCCAGCCAGCAAGCCCATGCGTGCCACCCATATGATTCATGATCCAGCCGGACAGCGGACCGCCAACCACGCCCGACATGGGGATACCGGTCATGAACAGCGCGGTCACCTTGCTGCGTCGCGACGAAGGGAACCAGTACGTGAGATAGAACAGGATCGCCGGAATGAAACCCGCCTCTGCTACGCCGAGCAGGAAGCGCATGATGTAGAAACTGGTTGGCGTGGTGACGAACATCATGCCGGCGGAGATGATGCCCCAGGTAATCATGATCCGCGCGATCCAGCGGCGGGCGCCGACCTTCAACAACAGCAGGTTACTAGGCACTTCGAACAACAAGTAACCGACGAAGAACACGCCCGCGCCGGCGCCATAGACGGCATCGCTGAAATTAAGGTCCTTGAGCATTTGCAGCTTGGCAAACGCCACGTTGATACGGTCCAGATAAGCGCACAAATAACACAGGAACAGGAACGGCAATAGTCGCCACGTGATCTTGGAAAACGTGGACGCTTCGTCGCGTTTGCTGAATGCTGCCGGACTAGCGGGATTCATGTCGTGTCTCCTGGGGTCGGATAAAAGCGGGACGCCGGCCCTCTCTTGACGGTGGCTGTATCGTCCCGGTTTAAAGCGATAGGTGCTGCAGTTCAGCGCATGGCGTGATCAGTCGAACATGTCGGGCTGCGTGGCGACGAGGTCATTCCAGATGGTCTGAAAATGCAGCCAGCCGATGTATTCGCTACCCACATGTTCGCGGCTATAGCGAGCGCGTTCCGGCGTGACGAGTCGCGGCGTTATGCCGGTTGCGTCAATCAACAACTGCTGCTGGCAGCAACGTTCCAGCGCAATAAACCAGAACGCGGCGGACTCTATGCTGTGACGGCTCGCCGTTAGCAAACCGTGATTCTGGTGAATGGCGGCTTTCACGCCTTTGAACGCATAGGCGACTTTGTGGCCCGCCTTCACTTCAACGGCGACCTGGCCGGCTTCATCGCCGATCACCACGTGGTCTTCAAAAAATGCAGCGGCATCCTGCGTGATCGGCTCGATCTTTTTGCCGAGCGCCGCGAACGCTGTGCCATACACCGTGTGCGCATGGCACATCGCCACAATGTCCTGATGCATTTCGTGAACGGCCGCATGCAACACAAAACCTGCCCGATTGATCGCATGATTGCCTTCGACCACACGGCCTTCGTGATCGGCGCAAATCAGGTTCGACACCTTCACTTGCGAGAAGTGAATGGCCATCGGATTGGTCCAGTACAAGCCGGGATTTTCCGGATCGCGCACCGTCAGGTGACCGGCGAAACCGTAGTCAAAACCCTGTTGCGCGAATGCTCTGCACGCTCCGACCAGGCGTTCCTTCAAGTGCTGCCGTTGCGCCGCGGCGCTCGTGAACGTCGGCAATTCCGGGAAGATCAGCCCGTCCTGTTCCGGCTGATAAATCGATACCTTGCCGTCCTTCACCAGCTTTTCCGATGCGTCGGGACGCGCTTCCATGACAGCCGCCATTTGGCTTTCTCCTGTAGAACAAGTGGGATTGTTTTCAGGGCTTAATGGTCAACTCCGCGACGCTCATTGACAAACGATCACTGTTCATAGAAAGATGAACAGGATTCATGCATTGGCGAAAAACATTCCACCGGAGACGGCACGCGCATGCGACGAATACCGAATTTCGTGCTGCTGCGCGCGTTCGAAGCGGCTGCACGACTTGAAAGCTTCACGCTGGCGGCGGAGGAATTGCATCTGTCGCAGTCCGCGATCAGTCATCAGGTCAAGGAGCTGGAGACGTATTTCGGCTTGCCTTTATTTCATCGACGCAACAGGCGCGTTGAAACCACGGCTGAAGGCAGAAGGCTTTTCGATAGCCTCGGGCGCGTATTCGATGTGATCGAGGCCGCGTGCAGCGAAGTCGCTTTGTCCCCTCAGGCACAGGTGCTGGCCGTTCATTGCGCGCCGAGTCTTGCGGTGAAATGGCTGGGTCCGCGCCTGCCTAAATTCATGCAGGCTCATCCTGACATCACGATCCGGCTTTCGTCGGGCGCGGAACCGATCGACCTTACGCGCGTGCATGAAGTCGATATCGCCATCTCTTACGGCATGGCGGTCGAGCGTCCCGGGCTGCATGTTTACCCGCTCGGCGCGGAGCGGATCGTGCCAATGTGCTCGCCCGGCATGTTGCGTGAAGGGGTGTCTCTCGAGCAGCAGATTGTCGACTTCACGCTGATCGATTCGCAACTCAGCCGGGTGACATGGCGGGACTGGTTCACGCTCAATGGACTGGCGTTTCCGAACAAGCCTCGCCCATCGTTTGATCGCGGCGCACTGGCCATATCGGCCGCGGTGGACGGCATGGGTATCGCGCTGGAAACCACGCGTCTCGCCGAACGCGAATTCGCGCGCGGCGAGCTGATCGAGTTCGGCGAAGGACACTTCAAACCCTTCATGCGCGAGACGCACTTCCTCTCCTACAGGATGAACGAACGCAACCTCGACAAGGTGAAGCTGTTCAGGCTTTGGCTCGCCGACATAGCGGGAATGACCGCGCAGTGGCAAGCCAATGCCGCGTCGTAAGCGGCTCTCGCCGCGAATACAGCTCCGCTCCCAACATTGCATTTACAAATATAAAAATGCAAAATAGGATGCATGGAAAACACTCGCAGTTTTATCTCCGAAGCGCGGCTGACGACCGGTAACGCATCTTTTCGTTTTGTCGACTTGCCGGGCATGTTCGGCGAAACGCTCTACCGGCTGCCCGTCGTACTGCGCCTGTTGCTCGAAAACGTGATTCGAAATACGAATGGCGATGAGCGCAGGCTTGCGGTCGACGGCATCGTCGAATGGCTGGAAAAAGGGACTAGCGAAGTCGAAATTGCTTTCCAGCCCGATCGCGTGCTCATGCACGACACGACCAGCACCCCGGCGCTGGTCGATATCGCCGCCATGCGCGACGCGCTGGCCGAAGCCGGGGCGGACCCGGGCGCGCTCAACCCGGTTCTTCCCGTCGACGCGTCGGTCGATCACTCGCTGGCGGTCGAGTATTTCGGCCGGCCCGATGCCGCGCCAATGAACCTGCAGCAGGAACTTCGCCGCAACGCGGAGCGTTACCGCTTCCTGCGCTGGGCATCGCGGGCATTGACCGGCGTGCGCATCCATCCCCCGGGCACCGGGATCATGCACACCATCAACCTTGAGCAACTGGCGACCGTCGTATCGGTCCAGGAACGCGACGGCGAGGGTTGGGCTGTCCCAGACACCTTGATCGGCACGGACAGCCACACGCCCATGATTAACGGCATTGGCGTGCTGGGTTGGGGCGTGGGTGGTCTTGAAGCGCAGACCGTGATGTTCGGCATGCCTGTCATGCAGCGCATTCCGGACGTGGTGGGTGTGCGCCTGACGGGCGCGCTCAGGCCTGGGGCGCTTGCCACCGACCTGGCGTTGACCGTCACGCAACGGCTGCGGGCGATTGGCGTTGCCGGTGAATTCGTCGAATTCTATGGGCCGGGCGTCGCCACGCTCACTGCTGGCGAACGCTCGGTCGTGGCGAACATGGCGCCGGAATACGGCGCTTCTACGGGCTTTTTTCCCGTCGACAACACCACGCTCGACTACTTGCGCGCGACCAATCGCAACGAGGCTGCCATCGCGCTCGTCGACGTGTTCACCAAGCGGGCCGGCCTGTGGTTCGATCCTTCTTCCGAACCGGTTTTCACGCGCACCATCGAGGTCGACCTGAGCGAGATCGGCATGCACGTCGCCGGTCCGCGACGCCCTCAGGATCTGCTTGATTACTCGGCTACATCGGCGGCACTCGAAACGTTAGCGTTCGTGCCTGAGGCCAATGTGCCCGGCATACCGAAGCACCCTGTCGCAATCGCTGCCATCACGAGTTGCACGAACACGTCGGACCCCGCCTTGCTTATCGCCGCGGGGCTCGTGGCCCGCAAAGCGCGCACGCTGGGCCTGAAAGTCCCGGGCTGGATCAAGACTTCGCTTGGACCGGGCTCGCCCGCAGCGGCGTTGTATCTGGAACGCGCCGGGCTCATCGACGATCTGTCGGCGCTCGGTTTCGATATCGTGGGTTACGGCTGCACCACGTGCATCGGCAACTCCGGTCAGCTCACCGAACCCATTAAAGCTGCGCTTGCCGCCAAGGCAATCTATCCGGTCGCGATGTTGTCCGGCAACCGGAATTTCCCCGGCCGCATTCATCCCGACCTGGATCTTGGCTTCATCATGTCGCCGCCGCTGGTCGTCGCATTTGCGCTGTCAGGCGACGCGCAAGCCGACCTGAGACTCGACGCTCTGCAGATAACCCCGGACGGCACACCCGTCTTTCTAAGCGATCTATGGCCCACGCGAGAAGAGGTCGGGACGCTGCTCGAACAGGCGGCGGACCCGGCCGACTATCCGCGTGCGTTCGGCATCGCCAGCGAAAATCCTGCGTGGCATGGCATCGATGCACCCGACACCGCGCAGTTCCCGTGGGATCCACAATCGAATGCGCTAAGGCGTCCACCGTTCGCGGCCGTGACCGAAGGCACGCAGTTAGGAACGTACAGCGCCTACCCGTTGCTCATCCTTGGCGACGACATCACGACCGACCATATCTCGCCCGCCAGCGCCATTCCGAAGGACAGCTTCGTCGCGGACTTCCTCGTCGCCCGCGGCGATGACCCCGACGACCTGAATGTTTTTGCATCGCGTCGCGGCAATTGGGAGGTCATGATCCGCGCTGCGTTCTACAACAAATCGTTGGTCAACCTCCTGCAACCCGGCGCACCGGTCGCGCATACGCTGCACGTTCCGAGCGGCGACATCAAGCCGATCCACGAAGTCGCCGCGCGGTACCGAGCGCAAGGCGATGCAGTCGTGCTTATTGCAGGCGAACGGTACGGCACAGGTTCTTCGCGCGACTGGGCGGCGAAGGGCCAGCGCCTGCTTGGAATTCGCGCGGTGCTGGCGGTAAGCTTTGAACGGATCCACCGGTCGAACCTGATCGGCATGGGCATCTTGCCGCTTCGATGGCCGGCAGGCGTCAGCCCCGCCACGCTGAACATCCAGCCGGGTGATAAGGTGCAAGTGAACGCGCCGCCCGATACGCTCGCGCCGCGTTGCAGGGTCGATGTAAAGATCGTGCGGGCGGATGCGAGTGTCGAATCATACGAGGTGACAGCAGCCGTCGAAACGCAACTGGAAGTTACGTTGCTGCGCTGTGGCGGCGTCATCCCGCTTATTTTGCAGAAGACTTTGGCCGCTCAAGGTACAAAAGAGAAGCATGAACGATAGATCGATAGCCGCCCAGATCGTCGAGTGGATCAGGACCGAAAAGATGGAAGTGGGCAGTCATCTGCCCGCGCAGAAGATAGCGGACTTTCTTCGGCTGTCCCGCTCGCCGGTCAACGAAGCCCTCTCGCTGCTGCATGAAAAGGGCGTGTTGAGCCGCGAGCGCAACCGCGGATTTTTCGTGGCAGACCCCGCGATTGAATTGGTCACGGAAGCGGCCGATTCGATCGGTTTGAGCGGCCCGGACGTGGTCACGAGCGCGTATTTCCGTATAGCCGATGATCGGCTTAAAAGTGCGTTGCCCGACGAGGTGTCGGAGCAAATGCTAAAGACCCGCTACGGATTGACGGCGACGCAACTCACCGCAGTTCTGGGGCGCATAGCGCAGGAAGGCTGGGCCGAACGCAAGCCGGGGTATGGATGGCAATTCTCGGCCATGCTGACGACACCCGACAGCTTGATGAAATCGTACCGCTTGCGTCTGGCGCTCGAACCGGCCGCACTGCTTGAACCCGGCTACCGGCTGGACCCCAAGGTGCTCGAGCGTTGCCGTGCAGCGGAACGGCATCTGCTGGACGGGGGTATCGAGACGGACACGGCGGATCAGTTGCACGATCGCGGGGTCCGCTTTCACGAGTCGCTGGTCGAGGCGTCCGGCAACGCGTTTTTCATCGATACGATCAAGCGCGTGAACCGCGTTCGCCGCCTCCTTTCATACCGTTCGATGCAGCACCGCGAGCGATACAAGAAACATTGCAAGCAGCATCTGCATATCCTGGCGCTGCTTGAGAAGGAACGTAACGAAGAAGCCTCCGAGGCGCTGCGCGAACATCTTCAACACACGCTCGACGCACTTTCCCGGATCGGCGACATTCTTAAACCCTAGGTTTGGTTTGTACCAACCTTCCATTGCTCAAGACTCCATGACAACTGACTCATCCGTGCTGTCCGCTTTCGCGCCCACCGGCACGCTGCGCGCGTCCATCAACCTGGGCAATCCGATTCTCGCCAACAAGGACGCGGTCACCGGCGAGCCGGTCGGTGTTTCTATCGATTTGGCAAGGGAGCTCGGCAAGCGTCTGGGTCTATCCGTCGATCTCGTGGTCTTCGATACCGCCGGAAAGTCCGTTGAAGCAGTCAGCGACGAACGCGCGGATGTCGGCTTCTTCGCAATTGATCCGGCCCGCGGAGCGAGCATTGCGTTCACTGCGCCGTATGTGCTGATCGAGGGCTTTTATATGGTCCGCAGCGACTCTCCGATACGGCACAACAGCGAGGTCGATAACGCCGACACGCGCGTCGCGGTCGGTAAAGGCAGTGCATATGATCTGTTTCTATCGCGGGAACTCAAGCACGCACAGATCGTTCGCGCGCCTTCGTCGCCCACCGTGGTGCAGACGTTTCTCGAACAAGGGCTGGAGGTGGCAGCCGGCGTGAAACAACAACTCGAAAGCGACGCCGCAAAAACGCCGGGCCTTCGATTGCTCGGCGAGCGCTTCATGGTGATCCAGCAAGCGATGGGATTGCCGAAGAGCCGAGGTGAAGCCGCGGCTGACTATCTCCGGCGTTTCGTGGAAGAGATGAAAGTGTCAGGCTTCGTTGCGGACTCGTTGCAACGGCACAAGATCAACGGGGCATCGGTGGCACCGGCATCCTGATCACGCGGGCAAGGCTGTCTAAGCATCAACGGGCAATCCATCGAGGGACACGTTGCGTTGCTCATGCACCCTCCCTGCAAGGTCACTGCCGAATGCGCCTAACGCAATAAGTTTCCTTCTCACGGAATATCGCGGCTTCAGCCGATGGTTGAAGGGCCGTTCGTTATTTTATTTTGGCTTCCTAACCTCTTGTTCAATGCCATCCTAGCCGAACACGGCATCTGATGGGGAACACTTCTGACGATCATGATCCGCATGCCCGATACCCTGTTTTCCCTTACCGCAGAGCCATTCCAGCCTCGACATTAGCCACATCAATAAGTGCGTGTCTAGTGCTATTTTCCCGGGCGATCCGATTATCGGCCGCCGATCGGCAGGACTGCTCTTCCCAACGCCAATATGAGCTTCTACGATCACTTCCTATCCATTCATCGCAGGTTATAGCGTTGTGCACTCCCCCTCCCGAAGGACGTTTCTGATGGCCATTCCCGTGTCTCCCTTCCCTGCGCGCCGCATGGAAACCGCTGGGGTCCGTCCATGAAGCGCGCAGTAATGACAGGGATGCTGGCGGTCGCAGCGGCGTTGCCCGCCAGCGGATGGGCACAGGCAAGTGCCGCAGCCCAGGTGTTTCCCGAGATCCGCTTTGCCATCAACACCGACACGACCACGTCCATGCCGGGCAACGTGTTGCGCAATACATTCACGGACGAGATCCTCGCCAACGTGGTTGAGTCGCTAGTGGCGCTCAAGGGCGACTTGTCTGTTGCGCCCATGCTTGCTGACAGTTGGGATATTTCGCCGGACGGAAAGCAATACACGTTTCACTTGCGTCACGGCGTGCTGTTCCACAACGGCATGTCGTTCACCTCCGCCGATGTCAAATGGAGCTTCGACTACTTCATGAAGCCGCAGTCCGGCTACGTCTGCCGCGGCAACTACGACGGACACCGCGGTCCGAAGGTGCTTGCCGTGACCACGCCCGATCCGCATACCGCGGTGTTCGAACTGGACCGGCCGTCCGCACTCTTTCTCACGCACATGACGGAACCACGCTGCCCGCTCGCCGTCCTGAGTCCGGCAAGCCTCGACAAGAACGGCGCGTGGCTGAAGCCGGTCGGAACCGGTCCGTTCGTGTTCAGCGAATGGAAACAAGGGCAGTATGTCCTGCTGAAACCGTTCGCCCAATACCAGTCGCGCACGGAGCCGCCAAGCGGACTGGCCGGCGCGAATCATGCGCGGGCGAATGTGCGCTTCGTCGCCATTCCAGACGAAGCAGCGCAGGTCTCCGCGCTCATGTCCGGACAGATCGACGAGATGAACATATCGGAGAACAACCTGCCGCCCGTCGATCCTCACTGGCATGTGATCGCAGGACCAGGAGCGGATCCCGCCGTAGTGTTGATGCAAACGCGCGACCCCTTGCTCGCCGATGTCCGCATCCGGCGCGCGATCGCACTTGCTGTCGATTTGCCGGGCGTGGTGAACGCAGTCAGCGGCGGGTTGGCGCGCTACAACTCATCGCTGACGCCGGATGCCGAAGCGCTCTATACCCCCGGCGACGCAGTGAGATACAAACAGAACCTGCCCGAGGTAAAGCGTCTGCTCGCAGCAGCCGGTTATGCCGGCCAGACGCTGACGCTCGAAACCAACCGCCGTTATCCGCACATGTACTCGGCCGCGGTGTACATGCAATCACTGCTTTCGCAGGCGGGTATCAACGTGAAGTTGCTGGTTGTGGAATGGGGCACCCAGGTGAACGATTTCCGTTCGGGGCATTTCCAGCTGATGTCGTTTGGTTATTCGGCACGCATCGAGCCTGCGCTGATGTATAGCGATGTACTCGGTGACAAGTCTAAAAATCCCATGGTGCAATGGGAGAACCCCAAGGCGCGCGCGCTGTTGCGCAGCATCGACGGCGTGACCGACCTCGCCGCCCGAAAGCGGGTCTTCGAACAACTGCACCAGATGATGATGGACGACGTGCCCATGATCGTGCTGTATGACTCACCCGACCTGACGCTTGTGAGCAACCGGTTGCAGGGGGTCACGACCTGGCCCCTGCGCCTGAAGCGTTTTTCCAACGTGACGAAGAACTAGGCAAGCCGATGCTCAGCTACATCATCAAGCGACTGGCGATGGCGGTCCCCACTGTTTTTATTGTGACCCTGCTCGTATTCGGCATGATCCGCGCCATTCCCGGCGACCCGGCTTCGCTCATGCTCGGCGACCTCAATGACCCGGCGCTGCTGCAGCAAATGCGCCACTCGTTTGGTCTCGATCAGTCCATCCCCGCGCAATTCGTGATCTGGGTGTCGCATCTGCTCTCGGGCGACTTCGGCATGTCGATCGTCCGTCATCAGCCGGTACTGGAACTGATCCGCGAAACCTTTCCGGTGACCGCCGAGATCGTGCTCGCGGCGACTTTTATCGCGTGCCTGATCGCCATTCCCGCCGGCTTGTTCGCGGCGTGGATGCAAAACCGCCGCGGCGATCTCGCGGTGGTCATGGGCAGCATCATGCTGGTCTCCATACCCAGTTTCTGGGCCGGCATCCTGCTCATCTGGCTGTTTGGCGTGAAGCTGCACCTGCTGCCTACGTTCGGCTACCAGCCGTTTTCGCAAGCGGGCTGGGCGTCGCTCAAATACCTCGTGCTCCCGGTCATCGCGGTCTCGCTAGGAGAAATCGCGGTCGTGACACGCATGATGCGGGCGAGCAGTATCGAGGTCCTGCGGCTGGAATATATCGCTCACGCACGCGCCAAAGGTCTGTCGGAACGGCGCGTGCTGCTGCGCCATACGCTGCCCAATGCGTTCGGCCCCACGCTCACCGTGATCGGTCTCGTGCTCGGTCACCTGCTCGCGGGAGGCGCCGTGATCGAGACGGTATTCACGCTGCCGGGCATGGGCCGCCTGCTCGTGGAGAGCATCTATTCGCGCGATTATCCCGTCGTGCAGGGATGCCTTCTTGTGATCGCGCTGCTGTATGTGCTGACCAATCTTGTTGTCGACCTGCTGTACCCGATCTTCGATCCACGCCTCAAGCTCTGACTCGCCCATGCCCTCCTCTCCCAAGCGCGCCCGGCGCGCCAACCTCGTGATCGGAGCCGTACTCGTCGGCCTCCTGCTGCTCATCGCGGTCGTCAACCTCGTCTATACGCCCTACGGTCCCCTCGACGTGAACATTCATGCACGTTACGCGCCGCCGTCGCTGCAACACTGGTTCGGCACCGACGAATTCGGCCGTGACATCCTGTCCCGGATCATGTCGGGCGCCGGTGTCAGCACCACCGTCAGCGTCTGCTCCGTGCTGTTCGCGTTGCTCGCCGGGACGTCGATAGGCGCCGTCTGCGGTTACGCGGGCGGCTGGTTCGACCGGCTTGCGGCCATGCTGATCGATGCACTGATGGCGTTCCCCGGCTTGCTGCTTGCGCTTGGCATCATGACCGTGGTCGGTCCGTCAAAATGGGGCGTAGTGGTCGCACTCGGCCTGGCTTATACGCCGTCAGTCAGCCGCATTGCGCGGGGCGCGGCACTGTCGCTGCGCCAGCGTGACTTCGTGGTTGCATCGCAAACCATGGGCAATAGCGGCTTGTGGACGCTTCTTCGCCATGTCCTGCCGCATTGCGTGGCGCCGTTGCTGGTCTTCTCGACTTCGCTGTTCGGCTCGGCGCTGCTTGCCGAAAGCGCGCTCAGTTTTCTTGGACTCGGCGTGCCCGCACCCGAACCTACCTGGGGCGGCATGCTTGCCGACGGGCGCACAGCAATCGATCAGGCGATCTGGGTCGTGCTATTTCCAGGTGCGGCTATTTCGCTTGCGTTGTTCGGCATCAATCTATTCGGCGATGGCGTGCGCGATCTGCTCGACCCGCGCATGAAGGGAGGAATGTGATGACGGCTCCTGTTCAACACCCATTGCTCACGGTCAGCAACCTGACGATCGGTTTTCCCGACAAAACCGGCGCGATCAAACAGGTCACGCACGACGTGAACTTCACCTTGAACGCGGGTGAGTCGCTTGCAGTCGTGGGCGAGTCCGGCAGCGGCAAGACCATGGTCGGCCGCGCGTTGCTTGGCTTGTTGCCGGAACGGGCGGAGATCGTCACGGGGGCCATCACTTTCGAGGGTCGTGACGTCCTCGGCAATACATCGGCGCAATGGCTGGCTACGCGCGGCACGGGTATTGGCATGGTGTTTCAGGAGCCCATGGTCTCGCTCAACCCGGCTATCCGCATTGGTGACCAATTGACAGAGGCGCTCATGCGGCGGCGTTCGATCGCGCGCGATGCGGCCCGTTTGCAGGCTATCGCCATGCTCGAACGGGTTCGCGTGCGCGATCCCGTCGGCTGCATGAAACGATACCCCCACGAGTTTTCCGGCGGCATGCGGCAACGCATCCTGCTCGCCGCGGTCATGTTGCTGCGCCCCAAGCTTCTCATCGCGGACGAGCCCACGACCGCCCTCGATTGCGTGGTGCAGAAAGAAGTGCTCGACCTGATGATCGAACTCACGCGCGAGGAAGGCACCGCGCTGATCTTCATCAGCCACAATCTTGCGTTGGTGACGGCCTACACCGAACGAGTGCTCGTGATGCGGCGCGGGTCGGTCGTGGAAACAGGCGCAGTGGGAACGGTATTGGCACGCCCCTCGCATGACTACACGCTGAAGCTGCTCGAAGCGTTGCCACGGCGCGCCGATAACGAGGACGTGTTGAGCCCGCCAGATTCATCCGCGCCGCCGGTCATCGAAGTCAAGGACGTGGCCATCGATTACAAAGTGCCCGGCTTGTGGTTCAGGAAGATTCTCGCGCGGGCCGTGCATCCGACATCGTTCAGCGTGCAGGCGGGTGAAACGGTGGCAATCGTCGGTGAATCGGGCAGCGGGAAAACAAGTATCGCCAAGGCGATCCTCGGACTTGCACCGACCGCGCAAGGGCAAATCCTGCTCAACGGGCTGCCCTTCCTCAACGCCGGCCATGACGCCATGCAAGCCGCGCGCCGCTCGGTGCAGATGGTGTTTCAGGACCCCTACTCCTCGCTCGATCCACGCATGCGGGTCGACGCGCTCATTAGCGAAGGACTGCGGCTCGACAAGACCCTTAGCCGCGCACAACGCGCCCAGCGGGTCGCTGAAGCGCTGGATGACGTGGGCTTGAGCGAGTTCGCCGGTCGCCTTGTCCATCAGCTCTCCGGCGGCCAGCGTCAGCGTGTGGCGATTGCACGCGCGTTGGCAAGCAGACCTGCGGTGATTATCGCGGACGAACCGGTGTCCGCACTCGATGTCACCGTGCAAAAGCAGATCCTCGACATGCTCGTTTCGCTGCAGCGGCGCTACCGGTTTGCGTGCCTGCTGATCTCGCACGATCTCGGCGTGGTCGAGCAGATTGCCGACCGCGTGCTAGTGATGTTCCGGGGCCATATTGTTGAAGAGGGAACGCGCGATGCCGTCTTCGATAACCCGGTCCACCCCTACACCCGCCGACTCCTGCAAGCCGTGCCTGAGCTGCGGGGAAACCGCGATGACGGCTTCAAGGTCATCACGCGCACCGTGCCTGACGACATCGATCCATCCCGCAAGTATTTCAACGCCGAACTGGCAGGCCGCGACATGCCCGTGCTGGTCGATGTAGCGGCGCCGACGCTCAGGGCGACGTACACACCCGCTTTGGCAGATCACCGCATCGCCCTTGAAGCCGTGCATTCATCATGACGCTGATCCAGCTCCGGGCATTTTGTTCGGTCGTCGAGCAAGGCAGTTTTCGTGCGGCGGCAAGAGCGCTCGATATTGCTCAAAGCACGCTGACCCAAGCCATCCAAAGCCTGGAAGCGGAGCTTGGTGTCATTCTGCTGAACCGGTCGCATCAAGGCATCAGCCTGACCGCCCTCGGTGACAACTTCCTGGTCCGTGCCCATGCGATCATCCGCGACTGTGAGCGTGCCACGCAGGACATGAGGCCTTTGACGGAAGAGCCGGAAGGACATATCGCGCTCGGCGTGACCTCCGAGCCGCTCGCGGAATTCCTGGTGCCGGTACTCAAGCGTTTCATTGAACGGTTCCCGCGCGTGCGGGTGCATGTGTCCAGCAGCTACGCGAAGATGCTGATCGAAAAGATCCGCGATGGCGCGCTCGACTTCGCGCTGTGTCCGCTCGCACCCCATGTCAGCGACATCGATCTCAGCATCGAGCGGATGTACCGGTCGGACGCGGGCGTAATCGCGCGCAAGGGTCATCCACAAGCGCATGTCACGTCCGTGCGCGAGCTGGTGGAATGCGACTGGGTTAGCATCCGGCCCGCGGGCATTGCCGGCGGCGCGGAGAACCGGCTGATCAGTCTCTTCAAGGCGGAAGCGCTTGGGGCTCCGCGAATCGTCTTCACGGCGGAGTCGTTGCTGGAAACGCTGCACATTGTTTCCGAAACCGACTGCCTGACCATCGAGCCGGCTGTACTCTCGGAGTTCAAGCTGTTTTCACCGTCGCTTGTCACCATCCCGATTCGCGAAGCGTTCGATCCGCGCGACGTTTGCCTCATCAGCCGCCGCGCGTCGCCATTGACCACGGTCGCGCATGAGCTTGTGAGCATGCTCCTTTCTTACTCGCGCCTTCTGCGGGGCACGAGAGCCTGATCCTGATGGCGAAACACACCCGATTTCCGGTTCGTGCGGCGGGCGATCTGCCAGGCTGATCCCGATCGGTCAGGCCGCCTTCTGCGCCGCACGAACTCCCCGTAAGATGAACCTTGCCGCTACTACGAGCCCCTTTTCTTCCCATGAACAGCACTTCCCATGCCTTGCCCCACGCGACCGCAGGCGCGGCGTACGCTCTGACAAGTCAGCAGTTCGGTACGACTGGCTACGGCAAAAAGCTGTACATCCAGGCCGGCCTGCACGCCGATGAAACGCCGGGCGTGATGGTTGCACTCACGCTGCTCGAACAGTTGCGCCGCCTTGAAGACGACGGCAAGCTGCGTGGTGAAGTCGTGCTGGTCTGCAACGCGAATCCACTTGGACTGAGCCAGTGGTTGTTCGGCGCACCCGTCGGCCGCTTCGACTTCGCGAGTGGCCGCAACTACAACCGTGACTTCCCCATGCTTGCCGGCAAGATTGCGGCGGCGCTCGAAGGCAAGCTGACGCAAGATGCCAACGACAATCTCGTCATCATTCGCCAGGCCTGGAAAGCAGCACTGACCGCGCAGCAACCGGCCACATTATTCGACGGCTTGCAACGCCAGCTCATGCTGTTGGCGCACGATGCGGACGTGGTGCTGGACCTGCATTGCTCACGCGAAGCCGCCATGCATATCTACACCGGCCAGGCGGTCTGGGCCGAGGCGGAACCGCTCGCGCGCTATCTTGGCGCAGTGGCCTCGCTGCTCGCGTACGACTCCGGCGCCAGCTCGTTCGATGAAGCGCAGAGCCTGACATGGTGGCAACTGAAGCAGCGATTCGGCGCTCACTTTCCGATTCCCACCGGCACGGTGTCCGTCACGGTCGAGCATCGCGGGCAGCGTGATGTCTCGTATGAGATGGCGCGGCAGGACGCGCAGGCGATCATCGACTACCTCACGCATCAAGGCTTCATAGACGGCATTGCCCCGCCCTTGCCCGAGCTTGCCGGCCCGGCAACCCCCCTTGCCGGCAGCGAACAGTTTCTCGCGCCTACGGGCGGCATCCTCGTGCATCGTGCGCAGCTTGGCGACGTGATCGAAGTGGGCCAGCCGCTCTTCGACATCATCGATGCAACCACGGGCGAGACCACCACCGTCCACAGCAAAACCAGCGGCGTGTTCTACATGCGCCGCGACGTGCGTTTCGTGAAGCACGGCGATCCGCTTGGCCGCGTCACGGGTGCCACGCCTCAACGCACCGGCAAGCTGCTCGGCGCCTGACTTCCGAGCTTCGGTAAAACGCAACGCACACCACCACACCCATGTAGCCCCTCAAGTTCATTTCATCGTTCAGGAACACACCATGACTCGATATATCGACGTCAACGACATCAGGCAACTGCTTCGCAACATCGGCCCGGAAACCTTCATCCACACCCTTGCCGACTACATCCGCGCCGACTACCTGCGCTGGCCTCAGTTTGATAAATCGCCGCGCACGGCGGCGCATTCGCCCGAGGGTGTCATTGAACTGATGCCCGTTGCCGATCACACGCTCTACGGCTTCAAGTATGTGAACGGGCATCCCAACAATACCCGCGCCAACATGCTGACCGTGATGGCATTCGGCGTACTCGCCGATGTCGCCACCGGTGTCCCCCTGCTGCTCAGCGAGTTCACCATCATGACGGCGCTGCGCACGGCCGCAACCTCCGCGCTCGCCGCAAGCGTCCTTGCGCGGCCGGGATCGAAGTCGATGGCATTGATCGGCAACGGCGCTCAAAGCGAGTTCCAGGCGCTGGCGTTCAAGAATATGCTGGGCATCGAGCATATTCGCGTGTTCGACACGGACCCCGCCGCCACCGAGAAACTCATCCGCAACCTGTCCGGCATCAAGGGGCTGACGCTCACGCGCGCGGCATCGATACGCGAGGCCGTGCAAGGCGCAGACATTGTCACCACCGTCACCGCCGATAAAACCAACGCGACCATTCTCACGCCCGACATGATTGAAGCGGGGATGCATATCAACGCCGTGGGCGGCGATTGCCCCGGCAAGACCGAGTTGCATGCCGACGTGCTGAACGGCGCCCGCGTGATGGTGGAGTTCGAACCGCAGACGCGCATTGAAGGCGACATCCAGCAGCTTCCCGTCGACTCGCCCGTGATCGAATTCTGGCGTGTGCTGGCCGGGGAAGTGCAAGGCCGCGAATCAAACGCACAGGTGACCGTATTCGATTCAGTCGGGTTCGCGCTGGAAGATTTTTCGGCGCTGCGCTACCTGAACGATCTTGTGCGCACCGAGGGAATTGGCACACGGATCGACCTGATCGCGCAGCCGTCGAACTGCAAGGACCTCTACTCGCTCGTTGCATCGCCCAGCTCTGCTGCTGAAAGCGGCGAACGCTTACAAGGTCTCTTTCAGGCCGCCTGAGATAGTCAGGCAACGGGGCATCGAGATTCAGCGGTACACGTTGGCTTTCTGGAAGGCTATGCTTGGCACATGCCGAACGCATCGTTCCCGCCGGTCGGCATCGCATAGGACCGGGCGAGCGTTGCACTTATTCCAGAGGGTTTTTTCATGACGTTGATCCAGCTCCGGGTGTTTTGCGCGGTCGTGGAGCAAGGCAGTTTCCGTGCCGCGGCAAGAGCGCTCGACATCGGGCAAAGCACGCTGACGCAAGCCATCCAGAGCCTTGAGGCCGAACTCGGCGTGACGCTGCTGAACCGCTCGCATCAGGGTATTAGCGTGACACCCTTGGGCGAGACGTTCCTCGTTCGCGCGAACGCGATCATTCGCGATTGCGAACGCGCGATGCAGGACATGCAACAGTCGTCGGGAGAACCCGAAGGGCAAATCGCGCTCGGCGTTACGTCCGAGCCGCTTGCAGAATCGCTGCTGCCCGTCCTTAAACGTTTTATTGCCCGCTTCCCGCGCGTACGCGTGCATGTGACCAGCGGCTACGCGAAGATGCTGATAGAGAAGATCCGCGATGGCCGGCTCGACTTCGCGCTGTGTCCGCTCGCACCGCCCGTCAGCGACGTCGATCTCGACATAGAACGCCTCTACCGGTCGACACCCGGCGTGATCGCGCGCAAGGGTCATCCTAAGGCGCATGCCACCTCCGTTCACGATCTGAAGGATTGCGACTGGGTCAGCATCCGGCCGGCGGGAATTGTCGGCGGGGCGGAGAACCGCCTGACCAGCCTCTTTCGCGCTGAGGGATTGGGCGAGCCCAGGATCGTTATCACGGCGGAGTCGCTGCTGGAAACGCTGCACATTGTTTGCGAATCCGACTACCTGACCATCGAGCCGCGCGTGCTGGTCGACTTGAAGCTGTTCTCGAATTCGATCGTCAATATTCCGATTCGCGAGACGTTCGATCCACGCGATGTCTGTCTTATCAGCCGGCGGTCGTCGCCGCTGACCATGGTCGCGCAGGAGCTCGCAAGCATGCTGGTGTCGTATTCGCGCTTGCTGCATGGCGCCGGTTCGTGAAGCGCGCCACGCGTTTATTCTTGCTGCCGATCTCTTTCTAGCTCGCGAGTGAGCCGGTCAAATCCTCGTGACGCAGAGCACCGCCGTTGATATTCACTTCGCGCTTGAACGTTATCGTCTTGCCCGCGAACTCGCAGATCACGGTGTCGCGGAAAGCGGTCTCGGGGAAGATCCAGGTCATCTGCAGCCGCGTGTTATCCAGCCAGCATGCACGGGCAACAACCGGGCTGTTATCGAAATCATAGCCATGGTGAAGATCGCTGCCGGGCATGTCGGTGCGGCCCTCCAGCCACCGGCCTAAGCCAGCCGCAATGACATGTTTGCCCTGCGCATCGGTGAGACGAAACACGCATGTTTCGCCGGCGAATTCAAATTGCAATTCGCTCACGCCGTGGGCGTTCGGATGCATCAGGAAGCGGTCCGTTTTTCCAAGTGCGCGTGCTCCCTCCGTGACCGCGCTGGCCCGGTCGAAAGGCGCTTTCCACGGTGCCGGCGCGTCCGGACTTTGCCAGTCGGCAAGCCTCGCTTTGAGCCGCGCATCAGCAGCAGCACCGTCTTCGATGGGACCACGGAAGGCCGCCGGAAAATGCCGGTCGATAAGCGGAAACAGCTTCGCGCTGCCCTTTATCGCGCCGGTAACGGCAAGCGTTGCGCCGTGCAATGGGAACACCGTCGTCATCTGGACGAACTTGCCAATTGCGCTATACGTGCCGTCGGGCCGCGTCCACCAGTGATAGCCGTATTTCACAGGCTCGCCGTGCGCGCTGGTTGCGGCAGCGACCCAACTTTCGGGAAGTAGCCGCTTGCCCTCCCATACGCCGTTTTGCGCATGCAAGACACCCAGCTTCAACAGATCGGCGGTTCGCGCGATGAGGCCATTGCCCCCGGGATTGATGCCGTCCGGACCGATATCCCAGGATTCGCCCTCAATGCCCATCGGCTCGAAGATTCGCGGCTTGAGATATCCATGCAGCGTCACACCCGCCGCGCGGCTCAGTATGGCCGACAACATGTAGCTGGCAGCGCTCGTGTACATGAAGGCCGTTCCCGGTTCTTGCGCGATCGGGATCTTGAAGAACTCCGCTATCCAGCTCGTGTTCAGTGATCGCCACGCTGCCCCCGATGTTTCGCCCGCGTGACCCACGCGCATCGTCAGGAGGTCTTCGACGGTTATCTCCATGAGCCAACGCTGATCCGGTTCGACGATAAGCTCGGGGAAAAACGAGACCACCTTGTCGTCGAGCTTGAGGAGACCTTCCTCGAGCGCCAGCCCGATTGCACAGGCGGTGAAACTCTTGACGACCGAGTGAAGGTTGCGCGGACGATCGGGACGATACGGCCAGCGCCAACCCTCGGCAACCACGTGGCCATTGCGGTGAAGCATGAAGGCGTGCAGGTCGAGACCGGCTGCTTCGACGTCGTTCAGAAATGCGACGATGGCATCGGCATCCACGCCGACCGTGGACGGATCGGCGCGGGTCAGACCATCGGCTTGCTGAGCCGCCATGAGGTCTGCTGCCGACGGTGCACCGCATTCCACGAAAAAGTCCGGCATCGTCTCTCCTGCTGTTTGAAAAATGGAATGTGGCTTCGGCCGACAGCCTGTTTTGTATTTTGCACCCGCAGCATTTTCAGGCAAAAGGTGTGCAAATGCGCATTACCCGATGCTAGGTGCAACCGGGCGCTCAAGGAAGCCCGTTTCGACCGATCACACGCAGAAAATCAGATCACCGCTCGATTGAGAGCGATCGACCATGAATTGTCCGCCCCGTTTTTGTCGAGCTTTCGCCAATGGCACGAGGCCATTCGCGAAGGGCTTTGACACGTCCGGCTGATGGGCAAATGACAGGAACGCGCGTTGCTCGAAGCAACTCCATCGATGCTGTGAAAGCGTCACTGACCCGTGGAGCCGACATGTCCCACTCGCGATTACCCGCTCAGGATTCGCCCGAAGCACGCCCGCCATTTGTCGCTGCAACGGAACGACGAGCCGCGCCTGAACTCCCTCCGCTTGCGCCTGAACGCCGCATCGGCTTCGCTGTCGTCGGCCTCGGCAGACTCAGCCTTGACTCGATCCTGCCGGCCCTCGCTTCCTGCAAGCTCTGCCGGCTTGCTGCCGTCATGACCGGCGACAAGGACAAGGGGCGTCGAATCCTGAGTCAATATGGCGCGCCGGCCGACGCCGTCTATGACTACGACGAATGGGACAAGCTCGCACAGAACGACGACGTTCAAGTGGTCTACATCGTGACGCCCAACGGCCTGCATCACGAACAAGTGAAACAAGCGGCGCGCGCGGCCAAGCATGTGCTGTGCGAAAAACCGCTAAGCAATACGTCAGCCGAAGCGCTTGAGATGGTGCGCGCCTGCGCGGAGGCCGGCGTGATGTTGATGGTCGCGTACCGGCTGCAATACGAACCACATAATCGCGACATCGCCAAGCTCGTCAGGTCGGGCGAATTTGGGAGCTTGAAACTCATAGAAGCGCACAACGGCCAGGTGCAGGACGAAGCAAGTCAGTGGCGCCACCAGCGTGATCTGGCCGGCGGTGGTTCGTTACCGGATATCGGTCTTTATTGCCTTAACTTCGCGCGCTTTGTCACGGGCGAGGAACCGGCCGAGGTAATGGCCTGGATCTGGAGCACGCCAGGCGACCCGCGCTTCACCGAGGTTGAAGAGAATGTCGCGTGGCAGATGCGGTTTCCTTCCGGCGTTGTAGGGCGCTTCTCGTCAGCTTACGACGCGCATGAATCCCGCAACGCCCGGCTGTACTTTCAGAAGGCCAGCGTCAAGCTGGACCCCGCTTTTTCTTATAAAGGCATACGGCTTTACGTCACTCACCGGTCTGCAGCCCGGGAAGATGTGGAGGTCATGGAGGAGCGGGTTTCCGAAGACAAAAACCAGTTCGGTACAGAAATGGATCACATGGCCGAATGCGTGTTGACTGGCCGCCAACCCGGGACGCCCGGAGAAGAAGGCCTGCAGGACCAGCGCATCATGGAAGCAATCTATCGGTCCGCCGCGGACAATCGCCCGGTCTTGTTAGAACCCATTGCGGGGCCGGACGCATTTCGCGATCCCCGCTTCTCCGAAGAGTAGGGAGCCATCCGTGCACTGGCTCCTGGGTCTCTTCGCGGTGCTCGCCGGCATCTCCAATCCGCTGCAATCTGGCAGCAATTCGGCGTTGCTCAAGACGACGCAGGCACCGATTGTTGCCGCGTTCATTGTTTATGCAATTGGCGCGCTTTGTCTGCTCGGCTGCATTCCGTTCCTTGGATTTCAGCTCAAGGCCACGGCCGCGAAACTAACCGATGTACCCTGGTGGGCGTATATAGGCGGCATCTGCAATGCGCTGTTCCTGATGTGCTCGCTGCTGATTACCAAAAAGCTCGGCTCCGCTACATTCACTACCGTTGTCGTGATCTCGGCCGTTATTACTTCGGTGCTGCTGGATCATTTCGGCTTGATGGGATTCGAGGTGCGGCCTGCGACTGGGCTTCGGATTATGGGTGCGGGGTTATCAGTGATCGGCGTGGTGCTGATCGCTGTTTTCTAGTAGCTCCTTCGCATGATACGTAATCCTCATATTTTATTACTTTCCTGACGAGTCGCCGCTGAGTTTAGCGGCCACCCGATTCATTCCTCAAGCTGTCCCGTTAGCCACCGCACGCGCCATGTGCGCAGCAGCGCCAAGGTAATTCGCGGGATCGGTCAGCGCTCGCAATTCAGCCTCTCCAAAACTTTCGCGGATCTGCGTGTTTTCAATCAGCACATCATGCAAGGTCCGGCCGTTTTCAATGGCAATGCGGCACGCGTCATAAACCACATCATGCGCATGCTGGCGCCCGATTGCCGGAGCGAGTCCCATCATCACGGCTTCCGCCACGATCAATCCACCCGTTAAATCCAGGTTCTTTCGCATTTTTTCGCTGTCGACCTGCAGCCCGCGCAACATGAAGTTGGCCTGGAAAAGCGCGCTCGCGGCGAGCAGGAAACTCTCCGGTACCGCGCTCCATTCGAGATGCCACGGTCCTGTTGCACGCTCGAAGTCGTGCATCATGGCGTCGAGCATAAGCGCCGCCCGCTCACGCAGCATCTTCGCGGCCGCGAACATCAGTTCACTCGAAATCGGATTGCGCTTCTGCGGCATGGTGGAGCTTGCGCCGCGCCCCGGGACGAACGGTTCGGCCACTTCGCCGAATTCCGACGCAGCCATCATCATCACGTCGAGCGCAATCTTTCCGAGCGACCCGCCAATACTTGCCAGCAGCGACACGAGTTCGTTCAAGCCATCGCGGGCAACATGCCAGGTGATCTCGGGATTGCGCAAACCCAATTCTTCCGCAAGCAACCTGCGCGTTTCCAGCGCTCTTTCCGGGTCACCCAACGAAGCAAGCGTGCCCGCCGCGCCGCCGAACTCAACCATCAGCGCGCGCGCTTTCGCCTGCTGAAGACGCTCCGCATGACGGTTCAGTGCCGATAACCAGACAGCCGCGCGAAAACCAAACGTCACCGGCAGCGCATGTTGCAAGTGCGTGCGTCCGGCCGTTACCGTATCGGCATGCTTGAGAGCCAGTTCGCGCAAAGCCTCGCGGACGTCGTCCAGTTGTTTTTCGATGATCGTCACGCCGCGCGCACATTGCAGCATGGTGGCCGTGTCCATGATGTCCTGCGTCGTCGCGCCCCAGTGCAGGTAGCGGCCGGCCTCGCCGCACATCTCGCTCACCTGTTTGACGAGCGGCAGGATGGGATAGCCGACAATCTCCGTCTCATGACGCAGTGCGTCCAGGTCAAGCTTCGTAAAGTCGGCTCGCGCAGTGATCTCGCGCGCGGCCTCCTCGGGAATCAAGCCGGACTTCGCTTGCGCCCGTGCGAGCGCGGTCTCAGTGTCAATGCAGCGCTGAAGATACGCCTCGTCCGAGAACACCTCACGCATCTCGGGCGTGCCGAACATGTCGCGGAAAAGTACCGAGTCGAAAACTGTAGTTGCCATAACCTCTCCTTCCATTCTTCAATCAGTTTGCAAGGCGCGCAAGCCATGGGCGCAGCGCATCTTTTTCTTCAAGTCCGAAGCCTGCTGCATCGGTCGGACGCACGAGTCCGCCGCCCACGCCGCACCCCGCCGGATATCCGCCGAAGGGCTGGAACACGCCCGGATACGCTTCGCACCCGCCAAGCTCCAATCCAACGGCAATATGAAGGTTGATGAGATGGCCACCGTGCGGGTAAGCCTGCGCGCGGTTAAAGCCCCGGCTCTCGATAACGTCAATCATTCGCGCGTATTCAGTCAGTCCGTAGGCCAGGCCCGCGTCCATCTGGAAGATGTCTTTGCCCGGTCGCATGCCGCCAAAGAGCGCGAGGTTTTTTACATCGGGGACGGAGAACAGGTTCTCGCCGGTGGCAATCCTGCCCGTGTAGGCCTGCGCGACCTGACGATTCAAATCGAAGTCGAGCGGGTCGCCGATCTCTTCGTACCAGCGCAGGTCATACGGCGTGATGGCTTCGGCGTACGCAAGCGCGGTTTGCAAATCGAAGCGGCCGTTTGCATCGACTGCGAGGCGCTGCCCTGCCCCCGCAACCGTCAACGCTGCTTCTATGCGGGCAAGGTCCTTCTCGAGGCTCGCTCCACCAATCTTCATCTTGAACGCATCGAAGCCCAGCTCGCGATAAGCACTGAATTCGTCGACCAGACGCTGCGTGCTTTCTTCAGGATAGTAGTAACCCCCTGCCGCGTAGACGTTCACGCCTTCGGCCTTCCCTTGCCTGCCGTAATGTCGCGCGATAGTGACGTGCGCCGGTTCATCCAGCAGCTTTGCATTCAGGTCCCAGACGGCCAGCTCGATTGCACCCGCCGCTGCAGCACGATCGCCGTGACCTCCAGGCTTCTCATTGCGCATGATGGTCCGCAACACTTTCTCCGGGTCAAAACAGTGCCCCGATGCATCGAGCAAAGCGTCAGGCTCCGCCGCCATAAGACGGGGAATCATCCGGTCGCGCAGGATGCCGCCCTGAGCATATCGGCCGATGGAGTCGAACGCATAACCCGTGACCGGCTTGCCGTTACGCATCACGTCAGTTTCCAGCGCGACGAGCGATACGTCATGTTCAGCGAAACTCACGAGGGCGTTCGCCACGTTGCCTTCCAGAGGGACGGATATTTCCCTGACCGCAGTAATACGCATGACTAATCCTTTTTTGAAATCAGATGACTTTTCCCGGAGCGGTGCCGAATACGCGCTGGTACTCGCTGCGTGCGGCGCTCTCATCAAACTCGCCGGTCGACTTGGCGATCACGAGCGTTGCCACGCTATTACCCATCGCGTTGCAGATGGAGACCGCCTGCGATGTGAATCGATTAATGCCGAAAAGAATGGGCAAACCTTCAATGGGCAACATGCCCGATGCAGTGACCGTTGCCGCAAACACGATGAACGTACCGCCCGATACCGTAGCTGCGCCCTTGGACGTAATCAGCATGATGACAAGCAGGCCAAGCTGCTGATGCAGGTCGAGCGGCACGCCATAGGCATTGGCGATAAACATCACGCAGAGCGACATGTAGACTGCGGTGCCGTCGAGATTGAACGCATAGCCGGTGGGAAGAACCAGACCTGTCGATTGACGCGAACATCCAAGCCGTTCGAGCTTCTCGAACAGCCGGGGCAATGCGCTTTCTGACGACGCGGTGGCGAACAGCAGGAAGATTTCGTCCTTGAAGTAGCGCAAGAAGCGGAACACGTTGAAGCCAGATAAACGCAGCACGATGCCGAGCACTACAACAACAAAGAACGCGAGCGACAGATACATCACGATGAGCAAATAGCCGAGGGAAATCACGGCATTCATGCCACTGCTTCCAATCGCAAAAGCGATTGAGCCGAACGCGCCCAGCGGCGCAAATTTCATGATGACGTCGACGAACTTGAAGAAACAGTCGGACATCCGCGACAGCGCATGCTCGACGCTGCCGCGCTGGTCCTGGTTCAGCATCAGGACCGCTGCACCAAAGCCGATGGCGATCACGAGGACCTGTAGCAGGGAACCGCTCGCGAAGGCCCCCACGAAATTATCCGGGACCAAGGTGAGCAGAAAATGTTCGACCGAGACCGCTCCGGCCTTGCCGTATTGCGCATGAGCGGCAGCTGCTGCCTCCGGGCTCTGCGTAAGATGCATGCCCATTCCAACGCCGGACAGGTTGGCGATCACCATGCTCAGTGCAAGCGCAATGGTCGATACGACCTCGAAGTAGATCAGCGCACGCAGCCCGATACGGCCGACGTTCTTGAGGTCACCCGCGGCAACAATACCTAACACCACGTTCAGGAAAACGAGCGGCGCGACAATCATCTTGATGAGCCGCAAGAAGATATCGCCTAGTACCTTCATGTCGACCGCGAGCTTCGGGGCGACGAAACCAAGCGTGATACCAAGCACGATCCCCACCACAATCTGGACGCCGAGCCGGGCGTAGAGAGGCGTCTTCCTGCGCGCAATTACCGGCTCCGCGTCAGGGCCCTGATGAGGCCCGGTCTCCGTATGAACAGCCATGCTCTTCTCCAGGTTCAGCGGCTGCCCAGACAGGGAGCGGCACGCTTAATATGTCCGTACTTGTTTTATATGTACGGACTATATTAGTTCTTGACGCGATCCGTCAATTTCGGGTTTACCTTGATGAATACCCTTGTTTAACCCGAAGCGGCCTGAGCGCTTGGCAATGCGCGTGCTGCAAGCTAGCATTAGCGCGCCGCAGCATTACAGCGGCTTTAAAACCAGAAAAGGATTGAACCAGATGAAACCCCGGTACGCCGAATTGGCAGAGCAGCTCATCCAGGCTATCGGCGACGGAACGTTCGAAGTGGGCTCCGCGTTGCCTAGTGAGCTGGACCTGTCCGCCCAGTACGGCGTCAGCCGTGCGACGGTGCGCTCAGCGTTGGAGCGGGTACAGAACCTTGGCCTGATATCGCGGCGCAAGCGCGCCGGCATACGTGTGGAAGCGACCAAACCTCGCGTGGCATTCGACCAGTCGCTCTCCAGCGTCGAGGACCTGATTCAGTTCGCGGTCGTCACCGAGCGTATTGTGCAGTCGGTCACCGAAGTGTCGGCGAGCCCATCACTGGCCGCGCAGTTGGGCGTGGTGACCGGCTCGCGCTGGCTCAGGACTGAAATGCTGCGGGTGGATCCTGCGAAGCCGGACACACCCATCTGCTGGACAGACGTTTACCTCGAGCCCACTTTAGGCGCGGGTATCCGGCGCGAGTTGCGCAAAAGCACCGGCCTGATCTGTGAAATGGTGGAGCAGCGTTTCGGCCGCGTGGTGAAAGAAGTGCGGCAGGAAATCCGCGCGATAGGCGTACCCGCTCGCATCGCCAAGCAGCTTATGAGCGAACCCGAAGGACACGCGCTCGAGATTACGCGGCACTACGTCGATGAAAACGGCATTGTCTTCGAGGCGACGGTCAGCGTGTTTCCCGCCGACCGTTTCACGTACTCACTGCAGCTTCGACGGCACGATTGATTGCGTCAGTGACGCTCTAAAAACTTAGATGCGAAAGCGCACAGCCGCTTCGCGCAGTATCTGCGCCTGCTCAGCCAGCGACACGGCCGCCGCCGTTGTCTCTTCAACCAGCGCGGCGTTTTGCTGCGTGACTTCGTCCATTTGCGACACCGCGCGATTGACCTGTGCAATGCCGTCGCTCTGTTCCTTCGATGCAGCGGACACTTCGCTCATGATGTCGTTCACTCTCTGAATCGAGCGGACGATTTCGTCCATGGTCGTGCCCGCGGTGCCGACCAGGCCCGTACCTTCCGCCACGCTCACCGCAGCGCTATCGATAAGCGCCTTGATCTCTTTCGCCGCGCTCGCCGAGCGCTGCGCAAGCGTTCGAACTTCGGTTGCGACTACGGCGAAACCCCGGCCTTGTTCACCGGCACGCGCCGCTTCAACGGCCGCGTTCAACGCGAGAATGTTGGTCTGGAAAGCAATGCCTTCGATAGTGCCAATATTCGTGGCAATTTTCGCCGACTGACTGCTGATCCCCGACATGGTGTCGATCACGCGGCCCATCATCGCGCCACCGGTTTCCGCGATCTTCGCGGCCTCGCTTGCCAGGTTGCTCGCGGTGTGGGCGCTTTCGTTGTTCTGCCTGACCGTCGCCGTCAGTTGTTCCATGCTGGCCGCCGTTTCCTCCAAGGCTGCAGCCTGCGATTCCGTTCGACGTGACAGATCCGCATTGCCCGATGCAATCTCATGGGTTGCGGTCGCCATCGACTCGCTGCTTGTACGAACTGTCGATACGGTTTCACCGAGACCGCTTTGCATCGTGGCTAAACCTCGCAGCAGTGCGCTCATCTCGTCGCGGCCGTGCGCTTCGATACGCTGTGACAGGTCACCCCGCGCCATGGACGCGCACGCATCGAGCGCCTGCGCTAAAGGCCGCGAAATCGCCCGGTGCAGGCCGACAGCACTCGCCAATGCGACCGCTACCGCGAGGAAGAACAGGATGCCCGAAGCGAGGCTGACGGCTTGCAGCGTCGACTGGAACTGTTCGTAGTTGCTTGCCCCGTGTTGCATCAGGTAGTCGTTGAGCTCGTTCGTGCTTTTGGTCAGCGCAAGCGAAACGACCGGCATGACGGTCATCGTGAGGCGGTCTGCCGTCGCTGCGTCTCCGGTTTGCAACGCCTGCAATGTCGGCTCGATAGCGCCGGTGACGAGGCTATCGAAGGTCGCGGATACATTGTCCGCCAGACGCTGTTCGCCGGCGCTTTTGGGCAACGCCAGATAACGCGCGTAAGCCTTGCGCGCCGGGTCGATGTAACTGCGTGCCTTCGTCACCAATGCCTGGACATCGGGGGCTTGCGGGTGAAGCAGCGCGCGGTCCATTGAGACCCGCGCAATCGCCTGCCTGAACGCGGAACAGGGCGCGCCGGGGCTGAAGATTATTCGTCGATACCTCGATAAAGCAAACGAAGCGTTCGAGATCACGGTGACGGTCCACCCTGCCGACAGGATGGCCGTTTCAATGCGGTTGCGGCGCGACCGGCCGTAAGAAGCTTGTGCTGGCAACCGCCCTTAATTTTCATCAAGGATGAAACCGGCGCTGCGAGCGCTCCGTCCCAACGCGCTTTCCCCAACGTTGCCGGCGCCAAAAGCATTGCAGGCGAACGGAATATCCTGGAACGCGGCGACCTGTACCGATCCCAATACATCACCTACGCTCAGGTCGGGCAACGCAGAAATACTCGCTGAAGGCAGCAAGATGACAGGACGCGGTTTGCCATCGCCCGGAACGCTGAAGCCGGCGGCGGCCGGCACCGAGAGGTATCGACAAACCCTAAAAACAAGCCACAGAAGTGCTCGCGTATTTTTCACATTCTCACGGCTTTGCGCCGCTCCTTGCGTCGGGTCGCTAAGTGCGTGCATCGTCGTCACCCGCGCGCGGCGCAGGGCTTGGTTAAGGTGCGTCACTGCGGGTTCTCGCCTCATCGACTTGTCGCTGCGCCCGCACTGCCGTGAAAATTAACCCGGCTTGCCTTTCGCCAGCGCACCATCACTGTTAGCACCGCCAAACAATTGCGTCAGGTACTGCGAGTTCTTGTTCATCGTCGCCATGACCGTGTTGAGCGCCGTGAACTGCGCCTGGTACTGGTGAGTGAGCTGAGCCGAGTAGCTTGCCAGGGTGTCCTGCTGCGTGCTGATGCCCTTGAGGTCCGCGTTGAGCGGATCCTGGTTATTCGCAATCAGCCCCTTCTCTCCCAGGAATCCGTTCAGGCTCTTCGTCATCTTCGCGGCCACACCGGTCGTCGAATTGAACAGGGCCGCCACCCCCTGCGGATCGCTCGTCAGCTCGTTGGTAATCTTCGTGCCGTCAGCGCTAAGGGTCGCGTCCTTGTTCAGCGTAATGCCGATCGCACCAAGCGAGATGTTCGAACTGCCGTTCTTGACGCCGCCGCTGACAATACTCGCGAGCGTGCTCTTGATCGTGTTGAACATGGCGTTGCCAAGCAGCGGGCCGCCTTGCGAACCCTTCGCTTTCGAACTGTCGAAACCGGCAACCTGGCCATAGGTTGTGACCAGGGTGTTATAGAGGTTGACGAAGTTGTTGATGGCGGCCGACGCCGACGTGGTGTCCTGTGCCACGGTCAACGTCTGCGGCGTGCCGGCAGGCGCGCCAATGGCCGCAGCGGTCAGGTTCAGCGTGACACCCTGGATCGCCGAGGTCACCGTGTTGCTCGAACTTGTGCCGGCCGTGCCGTCGATGGTGAACATGGCATCTTTGGCGGATTCGGTCTGCGTCCACGGGCTCGTGACGGACGCCGATGCAACGGTCGAGATGTCCGCGGCGCTGGCGCCGGCCGTGGATGTCACGCCGAAGCTCGACAGCCCCGCGTCGTCGGTCACAGTGCCCACTGAAACATTGATCGTATTCGATGCACCCGTGGCCGATGAACGCAAGATCAAGTGCGCGCCGTCCGTGCCCGTCACGACAGTCGCCGTGACGCCGGGATTGCTCGACGACGCGTTGATCGCGCTCGCAATGCCGCTCACGGTGTTGTTCGCCGACGTGATGTCGACGCTCATCGACTTGTTTCCAACCGAGACGTTCATCGTGCCGGTGCCCAGTGCGGTTGCTGCACCGAACGCTGCCGACGACAACGTCTGCGCGCTGGCAATTTGCGTCACCGCAATGGAATAGCTGCCGGTCGCCGCACCGCTGCTGCCGCTTGCCGTCAGTCCTGTGCCGTCGGCCGTCAAGGTGAACTTCCCGAGAGCGGTCCCGTCCGCGAGCGGCGCAATGCCCGCCTGCAATGCCGATAATCCTGCTTGCAAAGCGCCGATCGCCGAGAGCTTGGTGTTGTCGTTTCTCTGCTGCGCGATCAACGAGCCGGTCTGGCCCGCCACCTTCGCGTTGACGAGGCTCGTGACCAGCGACGAGACATCCAGCGACGCGTTGCCCGTCGAGCCGCTGATGACGGACTGCGCGGCGGCCGCCCTGGCCGAGTTGGCGGCAGCCGTCGTGTCGGCCGCGCTCGAGATGGCGTTGGCCGAGGTCGCGGTGACGGTGGCCGGTGTGGGCACGCTTGAAGCGCTGGACGCGCTGGAAATCGTCGACATTAAAATGCTCCGTACATAGGGTCTATTCACGCATTCATGGTTGCGCACTTCCGCCAAGGGTGAAACGGCGAGCAACACGCGCCTCCCGCAGGTTCTTTCCAAACCTTTAAAAAGATTTCTGCGCGTCCCGCCGGAATTTTTGATTTTTATTTCAATATTTTTTCGCGGATGCTTGAGCGCGAGGCACGACTACGTCCAGTCAGAACCTGCCGATCACCCACGCGTTCCCGCTCGGCCTACTGGAAGCCTTCGTGGCGGCAACGTTCAGTTGCTGTTTCATCGAGGCACCGTTCTTGCGTCTCAAGGACCGTCTCTCACCGTCTCGCGACCCGCCTGCAACGCAGTCCGGCGGCCATAGGCGAACGATCCTCTGAAAATTCAAACGCTTATGCGGGAATCGAAGACGGATAAACCGGCCCCTCGTTGTGTCGGCCGCCATGTCCGCCAGTCGCGCGCACGATACGGCCGGGTGAAACGGTCGACCGATGTTTGTTTGTTTTCGAAGCTCATCCGCCAATCCAGTACACTTATTACATTGAAAGCAATGGTCCAGACCAGAGATCCTTGGTCCGGGGTTTGATAGTTAAGAAGGAGAAACGTACGTGGCTAATGACAAGATGCTGGCGCAAATGAGTAACAAACCGGGGTTTATCGCCGCCCTCGACCAGAGTGGCGGATCCACCCCTGGCGCCCTGAAGGCGTATGGAATTCCAGAGAGCGACTACAGCGGCGACGCTGAGATGTTCAAGCTGATGCACGAGATGCGGGTACGCATCATGACCGCACCCGCCTTCACCGGCGACAAGGTTATCGGCGCCATTCTGTTTGAAGCCACCATGGACGGACAGGCAGAAGGAAAATCCGTCCCGGCCTTCCTGTGGGAAGACCGCGGCGTGGTTCCTTTCCTGAAAGTGGACAAGGGGCTTGAGGCCGAAGCCAACGGCGTGCGTCTAATGAAACCGATCCCCGGGCTGGACACGCTGCTTGAGCGGGCGGTCAAGCTGGGCGTATTCGGTACGAAGATGCGCTCGGTTATCGACCATGCGTCGCAGGAAGGAATCGCGGCCATCGTCAAGCAGCAGTTCGAAGTTGCGGCGCAAATCCAGGCGCACGGTCTGGTGCCAATCCTGGAACCCGAAGTGTCGATCAACAGTCCGGACAAGGCGGCAGCGGAAGCCATTCTTCTGGCTGAACTGCTCAAGGGCCTCGAGGCGTTGCCCGATGGCAGCAAGGTCATGATCAAGCTGACCATCCCGGACGCGGTGGATCTCTATCGTCCGTTGATCGAGCACCCCGCCGTCGTGCGCGTGGTAGCGCTCTCGGGCGGCTACGCGCGGACCGACGCATGCACGCGCCTCGCGAAGAACCACGGCATGATCGCCAGCTTCTCCCGTGCGCTGATCAACGAACTCAAGAAGTCGATGAGCGACAGCGAGTTCGACGCAACGCTGGCAACGTCGGTTGATGAGATCTATCAGGCCTCGGTTGAAAAGGTCTGATTATTAGCTCTCGAAGCAGGTTTCAAAGCAAAGTTTGATGCAGGCCGCACTTGAAGCATGAGTGCGGCCTTTCTGTTATGCCGCGTGAGCAACGTTCGCTTGCGGCAGTTCAAGACGGCGTGACCACGTGGCAAGGTGGCGGAAAGCAACAGGCGGTTTGCTCAGAATCGCACTGTCGTATCGCTTGCCCGCGAACCTTACGAAGCCGTCGATCCGAAAGCCCTGGCCCCGGTAGAAAGCAATCAAATGGGCAGCAGGTTGCGGTGTATCCAGCGCAAGCTCGGCGTAGCCGCGAATGGCGGCCCAGTGATCCGCATAGGCCAACAACGACTTTCCAATTCCCCTGCTCTGATAGGCAGGATCGACGCCGAACTGGCGAACGCTCGCAATATCGTCCCGCCGATAAAGCGCACATGACGACTCGGTATCCTGCGTGTAAAGCGTCATGGTTCCAACCAGTCGTCCGTTGCAGACCGCGACATAACAGTCGCCGCGCATGGCACGCTCACGGGTAATAAGCGCGGACTGGTCAACGCACGTGCAATTGAGCCCCATGCCGCCAAGCCGCGCAAACGAGCGGTGCAACATCTGGGTCAACTCGTCGAACGAATCACACGCCGTATCAAAGCGCCTCAGTACTACGCTGCCCACACCACGATGAACGTAGCTGATACGCGTGTGATTCTTCGTTGCTGTGCGTTGCTTCGACATGACACCCCCGGGCTCATCATTTGCCAGAAGTGTAGGATTCCTCGCCGGTTGATCACAAGAAAAAATACCGTAAATATTTCGTGTTTTACGGCATATATATGCGGGCTGCTTAAGGCTTTATGGAATTTTTATTTGCGATGATTTCACAAGGCAAATTCACAAGCTGTCAGCGCCTCAATGCCCCTCGGGATCAAGCGACGAAGGGACGAAGACGCTCCCCTCCATGAGCCGACGCGCCGTCCGGCTCATGATCGCCTTGGTGACAACCCACTTACCGTCGCGCTGCTCGGCTTCTGCACCCACCGCCATCACGCCCGACGGATGGCCGAAGCGGATTCGCTCGGCCGTCTTGTTCGCCAGAAGCCGATGCACGACCGTCCCGGGAATCACGCCGGCCACCGCGACCGCGACCGCGCCAGTACCGGTCATGGCGTGGTGCAACTTGCCCATGGAGAAAATGCGCGCGTTGATATCGAGCGTCGCCGGGTCGACCGGCTTGCCGCTGGATGCTACATAGGCAGAGGGGGTCGCTACGAATGCGAGTTTCGGCGTGTGGGGCCGCAGTGTCGATGCTTCGTCCGCGGTCCGGGACAGTCCCATTCGAACGGCCGCATGCGCGCGGATTGCCTCGGCCTTCTGTAGCAAGTCCGCGTTGCCGTTGATGTCTCGCTGCAGTTCGTTGCCCTTCAGACCGAGCGTCGCGGCGTCGATGAAAATGGCTGGATTACCGGCGTTGATCATTGTGAGTTCGATGGTGCCAACACCGGGTACGTCGAGTGTATCGATCGGATTTCCCGTGGGGAACATGCCGCCGCCGGCGTCATCGTCGCCTTCGCCGCTGGGGTCCAGGAACTCGATCCTGATTTCGGCCGCGGGGAAGGTCACGCCATCGAGTTCGAAGTCGCCTTCTTCGAGCACTGCGCCATCTTGCATCGGCACATGCGCGATAATTTTTGCATTGATATTTGCTTGCCAGATACGCACGGTGGCGATGCCATCGCGTGGCGCATCGACCAGACCCTGGGCGATCGCGAACGGACCCACCGCCGACGTCAGGTTCCCGCAATTGCCGGACCAGTCGACAACCGGTTTGTCGATCGCCACCTGCCCGAACCAATAGTCGACGTCGCAGTCCTCTCTAGAGGACGGGCCCACGATCACCACTTTGCTGGTGCTCGACGTAGCGGCGCCCATGCCGTCGATCTGCTGGCCATAAGGGTCGGGACTACCGATCACGCGCAGCAGGATGCGGTCGCGCAGCGCCCGATCGGACGGCAGTGAATCCGCACGAAAAAAGACACCCTTGCTGGTGCCGCCGCGCATATAGATTGCGGGAATCTTTCTTTGCATCTTGGTCTCCTGACGTTGAGCTTGCATGCCCGCATGGTCGGACGCTTCAGGTCAAAAAGACTATCACGTTCGCCTCACACGCGTGCCACGCAGGCACGCCCCCACCAGGACACCAACAACCGTCAGAACAAAATATCCTGCAGCCGATAATACGCGCCGACCAAAGGCAGCGTCCACGCGCGGCCGGCGTGTCCGGGCACAGCCGGCCAAGGCAATGAACGCCACGGGTTGGCCTCTTCGGAACCCGACATCATGTCGGCCATCATGCGTCCCATATGCGTTGACATCTGCACGCCGTGGCCGCTGTAACCCATCGAATAGTAGAGCCCTTCGTGCTGCCCCGCGCGAGGAAGCCGATCCACCGTGATGTCGATGAGACCACCCCAGCAGTAGTCGATCCTCGTGTTGGCAAGCTCAGGAAAGTACTTCGCAAGTCCTTTGCGCAGCACGTTGCCGCTCTTTTCATCGGAATGAGGATTGGACATCGCGAAGCGCGCGCGACCACCCCACAGCAAGCGGTTATCGGGCGTCACCCGAAAATAATTGCCGATGTTAAGCGACGTCACATAGCTGCGCCGGTGAGGGAAAAACGCGTCGAGTTGCTGCGTGGAAAGCGGCTCCGTCACCACGATAAAACTGCCCACCGGCGCCATGCGCCGCTGGAACCACTGCAACGGCCCCACGCGCGATGCACCCGTAGCAACCAGCACCCGGTCCGCCCTGATGACACCACGCGCCGACGTGAGCTCGTAGCGCTCGCCGTCAATGCGCTTCAGTTGCGTCACTGCCGCGCCCTCGAAGATACGCGCGCCGTGCCGTGTGGCAGCCTGTGCCAGCCCGACCCCGAACTTGCCCATGTGCATCTGCACGCCGTTACGCTGCAGCAGACCGCCATGAAAACCATCCGAGCCGATTTCACTGCGCATGCGATCAGCCGGAATCAACTCGACTTCCGGATCGACTTCGCGACGCAACACCTCGTAGGTCCGCGCCAGTTTTTCGAAGTGCTTGGGCTTGGCCGCGAGCTTGAGTTTCCCCGCGCGGACAAAGTCGCAACTAATCTGATGACGCAAGACGATCGACTCCACACTCGCCACCGCACTTTCATACGCGCGATAAAAGCCCCGAGCCTGTTCCAGTCCGACCCTCGCCGCCAGCGAAGCAAAGTCCTGCGCAACGCCGGTGTTGCACTGCCCACCGTTACGCCCGGATGCCTCGCTTGCTATGCGCCCTGCTTCGAGCACAGTGACCGATACACCGCGCGTAGCGAGTTCGAGCGCCGCCGACAAGCCCGTGAATCCGCCACCAATCACCACCACATCGGCGCGGCCTTCCACGGGACCCTGTGCACCTTCGCTGAATACGGGTGCCGTATCCAGCCAATACGAATCAAGCTTCATTGATTGTCTAGTTGAGTGTGGCGCGACGAGGCTGCTTCGCCCTTACCGCGCCACGATAGCCGCTTTCGCCGCTTCAGTAACACCCTTGGTCAGGCCGTCCACCATACATGCTCGGCGAACGAGAAGCCCATCATCGCACCGGTCGGGATCGACCCCAGCCCCTTCAAGCGCTTGTCGTTGGCGTCGAGCAAGCTGATAAAAGTCGGAATGCCGATACCGCCCTGATCCGCCACCAGCACCTGCATTTCGCCATACATCTGCTTGCGTTTGGCATCGTCGGTTTCAGCGCGTGCGCTCAGCAACAACTGGTCGAAGCGGGGGTCCTTCCAGCCTGACTCGTTCCAAGGCGCGTCGGATTTGAAGAATTGCGTGAACAAAACGTCTGCGCTAGGACGCGGGTTGATGCTGCCGAAACCGAGCGGATGTTTCATCCAGTGATTCGACCAATAGCCGTCCGCAGGAACCCGGTTGACGACGAGGTTCACACCAATCTTCGCTGCCGTCTGCTGCATCAGTTCAGCCATTTCGATAGAACCGTTCGCGTCGGTCGTGGCATAGATCGGCGGCAGCGCCGGGCCGACAGCACCGGCCTTCTGCATGTAGAACTTGGCCTTGTCGAGATCGAATTTGCGCTGCGGCAATGAAGCATTGAAGTAGCGATGGCCCGGCGGGATCGGCTGGTCGTTGCCGGTCACGGCGTAGCCCCGGAACACGGCTGTGCGGATCTGCTCACGGTCGAACAAATTCTTCATGCCGAGCACGAAGTTCGGGTTGCCCGTGAGCGTGTTGTCGCGACGCATGATCAGGTCGGTGTAAAGACCGGATTTGGTTTCCTTGACTGCATAACCCGGGGTCGACGCAATGCGCTGTGTCGAACGCGGATCGACGGAGTTGATGAGGTGCACGTCGCCTGCGAGCAGCGCATTTACGCGGGCTGCGTTGTCGCTGATGCTCACCAGTTCGATCTGGTCGAGGTACGGCTGCCCTGCTTTCCAGTAGTTGTCATTGCGCACGCCTACCGTGCTGACGCCCGGCTTGAAACTCTTGAGCTTGTACGGTCCGGTCCCGACCGCCGAGCCGAAGTTCGTCGTGCCGTCCTTGACGATCACGAGTTGCGGCGTGGCAAGGATCGCCGGCAAGTCGGCGTTCGGCACATCGAGCACCATGGTCACTTCATTCGGACCGCTCGCCTTGATATCGGTGAACTGATCGGCGAGGGTCTTCACCTTTGACGCCGTCTGCGGATTCTTGTGTCGCATCAGTGAATAAACCACATCGGCCGGCGCGAGCGGCTTACCGTCGTGGAAAGTCACACCCTGGCGAAGCTTGATAATCCACGTTTTTGCATCGGAACTTGATATGGACTCCGCAATGTTCATTTGCGGCGTCAGGCTCTCGTCGAACTGGGTCAGGCCGCTATAGAACATGAAGAAACGGATGTAGTCGCTACCCGTCGAACCCACGGCGGGGTCGAGCGTGTCCGAGACCGAACCCGCGTCGTACGCCACCCGGATACCGCCGCCCTTCTTGGGGGTATCGGCGGCCAGCGCAGACGCCGATACGGACAGCAGGCCGCCGCCGGTGACCGCCATCATGCCGGTGCCGGCCAACACGCGCATCATGTCGCGACGGCTTACGCCACCGCTTTTTGTATCATCTTTCACTTGAATGACTCCGGACGGGTAAGGGATCTGAAAGTACGTTCAGGAGGCGAAGGGGGCTAGGTTTATCGCGTCTCTTCAGCAGCATCGTATGCCTGCAGAATCCGCGTGAAACGCCGACAAAAACCGCGAAACAGCATAAATCGCTTGTTATCGCATCGCTAACGCGGTGCTTTGCATGGCCGTCAGCCAACCGATGAAAACGTCCGCGTTTCCCCCCGGTTTCAGGCAACTGCTGCCTGCTCGACGTCGAGCAATTGGGGGTATCGCCGCAGCACGTCGGCATACAGTTCGTTAATAATTCCGGGACCGGTTGTCAGCGTACCGGCCGCTTGCCTCGCGTCGAGCGCATCGAAGATCTGGTGCTTGAGGAAATGACGCCACACCACCGGCGCGCGAGCCAGGATGCCGGTCAATACGTCGTAACGTTCGCGGGTCCACTTCGCCTCATAGGCGTTGCGCTCCGCGCCATAGTCGAAGTGGGTGGCCACCGTCTGGTCCGCGATCCTCTTCGCCTCTTCGCGCAGGCGAGCGGTCTTCGCTGCATCAATCGCTCCTTCAACCAGCACGACGCCATACAAGTCACGCGCCTGATCGACGCGAAGGTAACCGCGCCGCACGTCCTCGGCCACCTTCTGCGCGTCGCGCTCGTGAGGGTGGCCGTAGCCGCCACCGCCGCAGCCTTCGAGGCGGATGACATCGCCGGGACCGCACATTACGAGGTCAGTCACGCCCAGATCCTCCTCGTCCTCGCGGCCCGGGTTGCGGGTAAAGCGCGAGACAGCGCCCGCCTTGCCGCCAAGCACACCCCAGGACGCGAAACGTGAACGGTCACGATTGCGCGCGGTCACTAGCGTACCCGGCGAAAACACTCGGAACTCCATCACGGTTCCCAGCCCGCCGCGGTACTTGCCCACGCCTGCGCTACCGGGTACGACGCCATACTTGGTGATCCGGATCGGCACTTCGGCTTCGTTGATCTCGACCGGTGTATTGCGCAGGAACGCCACGTTGGCGCCGGAGGCATCCGACCCGTCGCCCGAGATCATGCCGCCCGCGCCGCCGCCCACCGGACCGATGGAAGCTATCACCGCACACCCCCGGCGGTCCACGGTCTTGACGTTGAGAATCGACATGCCCCCAGCGGGACACGCCGGCAAACGTTCCGGGCACACCATCGAGAACGCACCGAAGGTCACGTACTGCGCGACCTTCGCGGTCAGGCTGCGCATCCCGACTGCAGCCGGCGGAACGCAATTCATGATCGTGCCTTCAGGCATGATGCAGCGCGCCACTTTGAGCATACCTGCGTTGAGCAGAAGATCGGGATTAAGCGAGTACAAAACGTAGTTGAGGCCGACGAGCGCGAGAACGTGACGCTCCTTGCCGCCCGTGGGCATATTCAGCGATGAATTCAGTTGCGGATCGCTGCCGGTGAAATCGAATACGAGCGAACCATCCGCAACAGTCAGCGTCAACGCAACGCGCAGCGGTTTGCCGTTGACCGAATCTTCGTCGGCATATTCGGCGAAGAAATATTCGCCGTCCGGCATGCTCCTCACGATGGTGCGCGCCTGCTCTTCCGAGTACTCCAGCAGCGCGTCCATGCCGGCGCGGAATTGGTCCAACCCGAAACGCTCGATGATCTCCAGCACCCGGCGCTCGCCGGTCATCAGCATGGCGATCTGTGCCTTCAAGTCGCCGCGATTCTGCTCGGGCGCGCGCACGTTGATAGCCATGTGTTCGAGCAGGACCTCATCCAGTACGCCGGCACGAACAATCTTGGTCGGCGCGAAGCGGATGCCTTCCTGATAGATCTCGGTCAGCGTGCGCGACAGCGACGCCGGTACCGCGCCGCCCATGTCAGTGTTATGAATATGTCCGCCGACATAGCAGACAATCTCGCCGTTGAAAAACACCGGCTTCCACATCATCACGTCGGGCGTATGGGTCGCCACGTAGCCGCTGTACGCGTCGTTGGTCATGCAGATATCGCCCGGTTCGTAGTGGTCGATCATGTCGATCACCGCACCGAAGTCGAGACCCGGATACCACGTGGCGCCCAGCGTCTTAGGCGAGGCGAACGTGAGGCCGCGGGTGTTCATCAGGGTGCAGGAGAAGTCTTCCGTTTCCTTCACGAAAGCGGAATGCGCGGTGCGCACGAGCGTATAGGCCATGCTTTCCGCGGCCGCGACGCAGTAGTTCGCGAAAATCTGGAGGACCGCTTTATCGAAGGTCATGTTGCGTTTCCAAAGTCAGCTATTCAAACGGCTTCGAGAAAAAGATTGCCGTAGTCGTCTACGCGGGCGTTGAAACCCGGCAGCACGCAGGTGGTGGTGTCGTCCTGGGCAACGATCGCGGGGCCGGGGAATCGATGCCCCGCCAGCAGCGCTGTGCGCCGGTAGAGCGGCACGCGACGCCAGGCGCCGTCGAGGTAGGCGTCGATTTCAGACTCGGCTTTTGGTGCACCCTCGCCCGCCGCTATCTTTGGCAACTCGGGCTTGGGCGTGGGCGCGGTGATGACCAGCCTGAGCGCGACTACTTGAATCGCGGACTTGTCATCGCTGTGACCAAAAAGGCGTTCGTGCTCGCGATGAAACGCTTGGGCGATTCCTTCAATGTCGCCGTTGGCGATAGCGTCGGCAGTGAGCGGCGTATCGATTTCAAACGACTGCCCGCGATAGCGCATGTCCGCCGACACTACGAGTTCAGCCGTTGCGTCCGTGCCGGTCTCGCGGATCACCCAGGCGCGCGCATCGGCTTCGAGTAGCGCGAGGTCATGGCCGAGCCGCACGAGGGATGCACGGTCGAGCGGATAATACGTGGTACGAACGAAGTCATTTTTCGTATCTGCGATCAAACCACCCAGCGCGCTGAGGACACCGGGCGTAGTCGGGACCAGCAGGTTCCGCACATTCAGCGCGCGGGCGAGGAAGCAGCCGAGCATGGGGCCCGCGCCGCCGAAAGGCATGAGAGAGAAGGTCCGCGGGTCAATGCCGAAGCGCGAACTCAAACGGCTCACGTCTGCATACATACCGGAGATCGATACCTCGATAATCGCCGCAGCCGTCTTATACACATCGAGTCCCAGTCGTCGCGCAAGCGGTTCGATCGCACGCAGCGACGCGTCGACATCCACCTTTACCGCGTTATATCCAAGCGCCGCACTGCCGAGCACACCGATCGCGGCGAATGCGTCGGTAATAGTCGGGCGTGTGCCGCCGCGACCGTAGCAAACCGGGCCCGGATTCGACCCTGCGCTTTCCGGACCGACCTTGAGCACGCCGAACTCGTCGACCCAGGCGATCGAGCCGCCGCCGTCGCCGATCGACGACACGGAGACGGACGGAATATGGATCTGGAATTCGCCGATATATTCGCCCGTCGCGTACTGCGGCTTGCCGTCCACGATCAACGCGATATCCGCTGTCGTCCCGCCAATGTCGAGACTCATGCAGTCCTTCACTTTGCATAGCTTCGCGAGATACGCCGCGCCGATCACACCGGATGCGGTGCCGGACAGGATCACTTGCACGCAGTTTTGCTTGCCGTTCTCGGCGCTCATCACGCCGCCATTCGACTTCGTGACCTTGAGGTCCGCGCCAATCCCGCTTTCCGCCAACGCAGCCTGCAACCTCGTGAGGTAATTTGACACGCGCGGTTGCACATAGCCGCCAATGGTCGCCGTGACGGTGCGTTCGTATTCGCGGATGATCGGCCAGACTTCATGCGAGCACGAGACGAACATACCGGGCATTGCGCGTTGGATGATCGCCTTCACCTGCTGTTCGTGCGCAGGATTGCGATACGAATGCAGCAACGACACCACCACGCCCTCGCATCCGACCGCCTCCATACCGCGCACCGCGTCGAGCACACTGGACTCATCGACCGGAGTTTCTTCGTCACCCTCCGCCGTCAGCCGGCCCACGACGCCGAACACGCGGTCGCGCGGGATCAACGGCGCGGGACGGCTGGACATCAGGTGATACATATCGGGAATCTTCAGTCGCGCAATGTCCAGCACATCCTCAAAGTTGCGTGTGGTGACCAGACCGAGCTTCAACCCCTTGCGTTGCACTACCGCGTTCACGCCGACGGTCGTGCCGTGCGTGAAATAAACCACCTCGCGCGGCTCGATGCCGTAGCGCTCCCGCAGGCCTTCCATTCCCGCAAGCACTTCGCTCCCCGGACTGTCCGGCCGCGAAAACACCTTCAAGGTACGTATTGTTCGCGCCGCTTCATCGAGCACCGCGAAGTCGGTGAACGACCCGCCAATATCCACTCCAATTCTCAAACCCATTGCCTTGTCCTTGCTTGTCGAAAATGATGAAGCACTGTTGCTATCTTGGAAGGTGCCGCTCAGGCGTGCTGCCTGCGTTTGTCGATGACGTCGCGGATCTGGTAATAACTCCCCAGCGCCGGCATGAACCACGGCTTGCCGCGATAAAGCGGGTGCGTGAGCATCGGCGTGCCATAAGCGCTGCTCTCAGGCGCTTGTCCTTCGATAATCAGGCGTGCGACCTTGTAGCCGAGGTAGGTCATCATCACGACGCCGCTGCCGTTGCAACCGAGCGCGTAGTGGATACCGTCGGCGGTGCGGCCCAGATGCGGCAGGAAGTCGAGTGTGAGCGCCACCGTGCCGCCCCAGCTATGAGCTATCTTTACGTCGGCCATCTGCGGAAAGCGCTCCACCATTTGCGCGTGCAGGACCGCACCCGACTGACGACGGTCGAGGTTGTAAAAGCGCGCGCGGCCACCAAACAGGAAACGCTTGCCATCGGGTGAATAGCGGTAGTAATTGACCACGCGGCGCGTCTCCGAAATACCGCGACGCTTCGGTATCAGCGACGCCTTCAGCTCAGCAGGAAGCTCTTCGGTCGCAATCTGATGCGACACGACCGGCACCACGCAGCGCTTCAGGTCCGGCATCGATTCGCCCGTATAACCGTTGGTGCAGATCACCACGTGCCGGCTCGCGAGCGTTCCCCGCGCGGTCTCCACGCGATACCCCGCCCCTGAGCGCGCAACGCTTTTGACCGGGGCCTTGCTGCACACCGTGACACCCGCGCCACGAGCGGCGGCGAGCAGACCGGCGAACATCATCGACGGGTGCACTTGTCCCGCGCGCTCGAGCAATACGCCGCCCGCGTAAATGTTGCTTGCCAGTTCGCTGCGCAGTTCGTCGCGCGAGAGAATCCGTGCGCCCGCCGACGCGTACGCGTTGAGGTTCACGATGCGCTTTTTCCACGCGGCCAGATGCGCGTCGGTCCACATCGCGTTGATGCGGCCGGCCTTCACATAAGCGCATTCGATTGCGTTGTCCCTGAGGATGCTTTCAAACACGCCGTAGGAGGCGGCCGCTTCACGCAGCAGCACTTGCTGGCGTTGTTCCGATACGGCGTTGTCCAGCTTCTTGCCCGAGGGTGCCTTGCCCACGTTCACGCCTCCCGAGACCTGCCCGCCACTCAGCGTGCTCGCGCCGATGCCGGGCACATCGGCTTCGAGCACGGCCACGCTCAGACCATGCTTCGCGAATTCGAGCGCGCACGACAACCCCGCATAACCCGCGCCGACGATCGCCACATCGACTTCGCGCGGCACCTCGGACATCAGGTCGTCGTGCGGACGCCAGTCTTTCCACCAGTACGGGGTATCGGTGAAATCGGAAGAAAACACTTGGCTGCGGGTCGACACGGTGAGGTCCTTGATACGATGGCGGTAAATGATAGGACTACGATGCATTAAGGATTTTTTTCTTCAGTGTAATGTTACTGGTAGTGACGCATCAGCCGGACACGGACAAATCCTCGCTCGCCGCGTGCAGCGCCTGCCGCGTAATGCCAATAATTTCGTCGATGTCCGCTCGAGTGGCGACCAGCGGCGGCGCAAATCCGATGATGTCGTTAATGCCAAGCGGACGAACGATCAGGCCACGCGCAAGCGCCGCCTGCGCGACCCGGGCGCTGACCCTGAGGGCAGGCGCAAACGGTGTGCGTTCGGTCTTGTCGGCCATTAGCTCAAGCGCTGCCAACATCCCCTCGCCTCGTACATTGCCGACGAGCGGGTGATCATCGAATGCGGCGTGCAGGCTCTCCTGCAAATACGCGCCGACATCGGCGGCATTGCGTGTCAGTTGTTCACGTTCGAGGATGTCGAGGTTCGTCAACGCCGCGGCCGCGCACACCGGATGACCCGAGTAAGTCCAGCCGTGGCTCATTGCGCCTTGCTCCCGCGAGCCGCGTTCGATTACGTCCCACACCCGTTCGCCGACAATCACGCCGGAAAGCGGCAAGTACCCGCTCGTGAGTCCCTTAGCGACCGAGATCAGATCCGGTTCGATACCGTAATGCTCGGAGCCGTTGCGCGAACCAAGGCGCCCGAAACCGCAGACGACTTCATCGGCGACGAACAGGATGTCGTGGCGCTTCAGCACGGCCTGGATAGCTGGCCAGTAGCCAGCCGGTGGCGGCAGGATGCCGCCCGAGCCCATGACCGGTTCGCCAAAAAATGCGGCGATGGTGTCAGCCCCTTCGCTTTCTATCAACCGTTCAAGCTGTTCGACGCAACTCGCGACAAACGCGCTTTCGCTTTCACCCGGCTGAGCGTCGCGATAAAAGTCGGGACACGCCGTGTGCAGCACTTGCGGCATGGGCAAGTCGAAAGCCGCGTGAAACTTCGCTTGTCCCGTGAGGCTGCCGGTCGCAATACCCGAACCGTGATAGCTGCGATGCCTCGCGATGATCTTTTTCTTGCGCGGACGCCCGAGCACATTGTTGTAGTACCAGACCAGCTTGATCTGTGTCTCGTTGGCGTCCGAGCCGGACATGCCGTAGAAAACCTTCTTCATACCCGGCGGCGACCAGTCCTCGATCAGCCGCTGCGACAGTTCAACGGCGGGGTCGTTCGAGAAGCCTGCATACGTGTGATAGAACGACAGCTTGCGGCTTTGGGCCGCTATCGCCTCGGCCATCTCCTCGCGTCCATAACCGATGTTCACGCAATACAGCCCGGCGAATGCATCGATATAAGAACGGCCCGCGTGATCCTCTATGCGTATTCCTGACGCACGCTTCATGAGGCGCCCTTCCAGTTCGCCGGATGCATGATCGGACGCGTGCGTTCCGGGATGCATGAAGTGGCGCCGGTCTGTTGCGAGGATCGCATCGCTCAGCGAGAGGGATGCAGGGTTCATGACGGTGTCGATCAGGTTCATGGCTGCGCTGCAGGTAAGTAGTTATCCAGATTATTTTCGACGTCCCATGCGGGATGCCACGCAGGCTTGCTCACGCGGCCATCGGCGCGGGCGAGCGCGCCGATGCGCGCCATCGATACCGCATCAAGTTCGAAATCAAATACCGCGAGGTTTTCCACTATGCGCACCGGATTCGACGACTTCGGAATTGCCGCGACGCCGGGCTGCTGGATCAGCCAGCGCAAGATGATCTGCGCGGGTTGCTTGTCGTGCTGACGAGCAATCTCCGCGATCAACGGATCGGCAAGCAGCTTGCCGCTGCCCAGCGGTGAGTGCGAGATCAGGGCCATGCCATGGCGCGAACAGGCAGCGAGCAGCTTGGTCTGATCGAGATACGGATGGTATTCGCACTGGTTCGCGACCAGCGGCAACGGCGAGAGCGCCACTGCACGATCGAGCAGCGCCACCGGAAAGTTCGATACACCGATATGACGCGTCAGGCCGCGGCGCTGCGCGTCGTTGAGCGCGCCGATCGTCTCTTCCAACGGCACGTCGGGGTTAGGCCAGTGCACAAGCAGCAGGTCGACGTGATCGAGCCCTAGTCGCGCGACGCTCGCTTCTGCCGCGCGGTGGAAATCGGCTGCGCGCAATTCGGTATGCCAGACCTTGGTGGTGACGAACACGTCGCGGCGCGGCACGCCGCACGCAGCGAGCGCCTGGCCGACCGCCTGCTCGTTCTCGTAGCGGGCAGCAGTGTCGATATGCCGATACCCCGCGTCGAGGGCCGCGCGCACGGCACGCACGCCTTCATCGTGGGTGGATTGCCATGTGCCCAGACCCAACCGGGGAATCAGGGCACCGTTAGCGGCGACTACCTGCAAAGATGCAGGCGCTTGCAGTGAAAATGTCATCGCGAGAGTGTTTTCGGGATTCCGACAATTTTATTTCCGTGCCATAATGCGGCACGGTGTTCCATATTCGACAAGCGCAAAGTAACACGCGCTTTTTTACGTTGCAAGCGAACGGCGCGAGCGCAAGAACGGGAGCGCGCTTCCTTGCGCCCGCAAATCACGGGAGGAGTGCATGAATAGTTTGTTGAAGAGCCTGGAGATTTTGGAAGCGGTATCGCAGAACCAGCCGGTCAGCGTGGGCGTGCTGGCGCGTTTGCTGGATATGCCGAAATCCAGCGTGCAGCGCGTACTAATGACCTTTCTCGAAGCCGGCTGGCTGCGTCAGACCGGCGGCGACCTGACGCGCTGGGAAGTAGGCGCGCGGATCCTCGGCGTGCGTCCTGCCGCGCTTCGTGGCGGCGCGCTGTATGCCGCTGCGCGCGAGCCGATGCGCGAACTGCGGGAGCTGACCAACGAGACGGTGCACCTGTCGATCCCGGACAGCACCAAGTCGATGGTGCTCATCGATCGCGCGGATTGCACGCAGACGGTGCGCACCTTCAGTCCTATCGGCGACCTTAGTCCGTTTCACGCAACCGCAACCGGCCTTGCCGTGCTCGCGTACATGAGCGGGGCCGAGGTGGACGAGATCCTGAGCCGCGACCTGCCGAAATTCAGCGACACCACGCCGTGCGACCCCGCCGAGATACGACTCGAACTCGAACGCATCCGGCAGCGCGGATATTCAATCAACCTGTCGCAGTATCGGCGCGCGGTGTGCGCTATTGGGGCCGCGATTATTGATTCGGACGGCGCGCCGGTCGGCAGCATCTGCATCTCCATGCCCGAATCCCGCTACGAATCCAAACGCCTTAAGGAATGGGGGCAAGCCGTGGCAAAGGCTGCCGCGGCTATCAGCGTTTAGGGTAGCTACAGGCGCGACGCGTACGCCACATCAGTGACAAGATTCAGGCGTACGCTGTCATCACGCTCTGAAGCCGCCTGAACCCACTGCCAAAGGACCCCATCATGCGAATCGAAACTTCATTCCTGTTCGACCTCGACGGAACGCTCGTCGACAGCGTGTACCAGCATGTTCTTGCATGGAAAGAAGCACTTGATGCGGAAGGTATCGAGCTGTCGGTATGGCGCATCCATCGCAAGATCGGAATGAGTGGTGGCCTCTTCACGAACCAGTTGCTGCGCGAGACGCACGGGGAGATCAGTCCGGAACGCGTAGAGCGTTTGCGGCGCACTCATGCGGACGCTTATCAACGCCTGCGTGCACAGGTTTGCCCGTTGCCTGGCGCACGCGAGTTGCTCGCGGCGCTCACCGAAGCAGGCACGCGCTGGGCCATTGCGACCAGCGGCCGGATGGAAACAGCGGCCATGAATCTGGAAGCGCTCGGAGTCGATCCGGCGAAGTCGGTGGTCGTCACGCGCGACGATGTTAAGTACGCCAAACCTGATCCTGACCTTTTCATCGCAGCGGCGTTGCGTCTGGGCGTATCGATTGAGCATTGTGTCGTGGTCGGCGACAGCATCTGGGACATGCTCGCCGCGCGGCGTTGCCGTTCGCTAGGCGTGGGGTTGCTGTCGGGTGGATACGGCATGGATGAACTGGAACGGGCCGGCGCGCTGCGCGTGTACGAAGATCCGGCGGACCTGCTGTTACATCTCGATGAAGTTGCCGCAAGACCTTAGACCTTGAAGACGAATCACTTTAGCGGCCGTTGCGGCTGTGCTAGATTGCAGCCCAAAGACCTGCAACCCGCGACCAAAAAATTAAAATGAAAGCGTTGGCTAATAAAATAGACAGCTTCGTGCTGTTGGGATTCACCGGGGTACTTCTTCTATTGCTCGCATCGTGCGCACCGGTCAGACCGGACGACCCTCATGCGGACAACCAACCCGATCCATCGGCATTTGCCGACGCGCTCAGTCCCCCAGGCGGCGTGCCCTGCCGACTGGGGCGGCCGAAATACACGGCGCTGCAACGGCAGATGGGCGTACGGGGCAGCGTGCGGATCACGTACGTGGTCAATACGGCGGGTCGGATCGACCTCGTCATTGTCGACAAGAGCAGTGGCAATCAGGAACTCGACAGCGCGGCCCGCGAAGCGATCGCGAAGGGTACATGTGCCCCTTATGTCGTGGATGGCGTAGCGCACCGGGTCGTGCAGCACACGACCTTTAACTTCGAACCCGCGCTTCACGTCCCGCCTCCGAGCCGGGCAGACGCTGCGGCGGGTATCAATCCATCATCGGCCCCGGCGGCGCTGTACCGGTCGCAACAGGCGGCCGTCAATCCGGTTACGCCGACCCAGGCGGTACCGTCTGTACCGTGGGCCAACCCGCCGCTTCCGGCTTCACCAGCTGCTTCATCGACGGGAAACGTGTCGCTCGCTGCAGCAATCCAGGCCGCCAGCCTGCAAAAGCTGGGCGTTGCACCGGACTCGCCCAAGGCTGCCACGATCAAGCGCTGGAGCGAGCGCATGCGCACGGATCCCGACGTCAGCCGCTTTCTTGGCAACGGACCGAACCATGCCAGCCTGCTTTCGCTCAACCCGCAGCTGCGCACGGAATTCTTCACCGAAGGCATGCTGCGACTCTCGCCGGAAGAACGCAGCAAGCTGGCCGAACTTGCATCGAAGGCACTCGACAACGCGCCGCCCGATTGCGGCGGGATCAAGAGCACGCCGGTGGTGATGTCACGGTATATGTCGATCGCGACCATGTCCGATGCCGATGTCGACACCTACTTCGGGATCACGTTCGCGATGCTAAAACAATCGGCACTGCAAACCCCGCTCGCTCAAGTGACGCAAGAACAGCGTGCGCAAGGGCAGTTGGCTGTCGTCCACGCCTTGCAGGACCTGTTGAAGAATGACGCGCAAGGCACACGCGATGTCGCCGCAGCAGTGGTCGATCCGACCGGCGTCACCGCCGAAGTCTGGTGCCGCAACGCTCGCATCTATAACCGTGCGGTGCTCGCAACGCCGCAGCCCTTTCGCGACTGGTCGATTGTTGCTGCCAGCATTGATGCGAAGACCCGGTTAGCGTCAATGGCGCAGCCGTTCATGCCGGGCGCCGTCGCGCCCGGCATGGCATCTGCGGGCGACTATGCGACCCAGGTTCAACGACGCATACGGCCCAACATTGTGTGGGCCGGTCCGACGCTCGATCTGGAGACGGTCATCAGCGTGCGATGCGCGCCGACCGGGACCCTGCTCTCCGCGACCATTTCCCGTAGCAGCGGTAACGCAACCTGGGATATGGCCGCTTTGCGGGCCATGCAGCGCTCGGATCCGATGCCGCTCGATACCGACGGGCGCGCACCATCGGCGTTCTCTATCACTTTGCGACCGGCGGGCGGTTAGATCTGCGCCGGCAATACGTCATCGACATCTCGTCAAACCGGTCCTAAATAAAACTTCATGAATACGCCGCCTTCGGAATAGGGCTGAGTCATTAATCTGCATGAACCGGGCAACAACGACGGTTCGTCGCAGATCCGGTAACTCGCCAACCCTCGTTCCAGGAGAACACCATGAAGACTTCAATGATCGCCCTCGCCTTTGCAGGAGTGTTGGCTACCGGTTCCGCCTTTGCAGCACAAACCGCTCCGTCGACGCAGACCGGCCAGACGGCAATCCAGGCGGCCGGCCAATGGGTTCCGCCGTATGGACAGGCCGTTGCACCGAAAACACGTGCACAGGTCTATCAAGAACTCGTCCACGCGGAGAAGGATGGCCAGCTTGCGTATCTGGACGCCACACTTTATTCGCATGGCTAAGCATAAAAATGCGGACCTCGCGGGGTCCTGCCGGTCCCGCGAGATCCCTCGGATTTCTACGAGCGGCTTTGCATAAGCAAGCGGCTTCCGTATCAGACGAGCAGACAAGGAGATGATCAGTCAGACGCTATAGGCGAGTCGCAGTCCGCCCCAATGACGGCCTGCGACCATGATGGGCGCGGACACGTCTTTCATCAGCGCGTATTCCCCGGCGCCCATATCGCGTCGATATGTCTGCAACAGGAAAGGCTTGGTGTGAGACCCCGAGGCTAGCCCGGTGCGGTCATTGAAGATGCGCCGGTTACGCGAATGGGCGGCGTTCCAGGCGGGATCGGAGCCTTGCGATTGCGAAAACTTCTTGTTGTGCGTGGGCAAGTAACCCTTGGTATCGACGGCCGCACAGAACACCACGCGTTCATCCAGCGCCAGCAAGGGCTCCTGAATGTCCGGCAGGATACGGTCCGCAAGCTGGATATAGCGGGTCGTGAATTGCTCAGGATTGGTACCGGCAATCGGGGTATACGCATGATCGAAAAGATCCGCGGCCGATATCTCACCGCGCGAAATGGCATGCTCGAACGCCCGGCCGATCTTCTGCGCGGCGGTCATGACCGCATCGATAAAGCGCGTATCGGGCGTCTCTATCCCCGCTTCGGCCGTCAGTTCGATCAAGGTTTCGGACACACCCAACAGCTTGCTCAACTGATCGCGCGCCTTCGTGAAGCTGCCGCTTGACTGCTCGACGCCGCCGACCATCTCGGAGACCTGAGACGCAAGCCCGCTGCATTGCTGATCGATCGATTCGGTTTGCGAAGCAATTTGCTCGGCTTCTACGCTCAACTCGGTGATCGCTTTTCCCGTCGCCGACACAACCTCGCCAATCGCATGCGTGCCCTCTTTGACTCGTTGCGCACGTGCCGCGCTGGCGGACCCTTCTGCCATCAGCAGGTCAGCCTGACCCGACAGCCTGGTGAGTGTCGTCCCGATCTCGGAGGTGGCCTGCGCGGTCTTGGCGGACAACGCCTTCACTTCAGCGGCGACCACGGCAAAGCTCTTGCCGAACTCCCCCGCGCGGGCCGCTTCGATCGCGGCGTTCAAGGCCAATAGATTAGTCTGGCGCGCGATGATCGAAATTTCTTCCGAGATCTTGCTGACGTCGCTCAATGACTCTCGCAAGGTCTCGATCTCCGCCGCCATCACCGAGACGCTGTCCACCAGACTATGGATGTCTGCCAGCGACACCCTGACCGTCTCCTGAGACTGGCCGACGTCGGACGCGGCCTGATCTGCCACGAGACGCATCTGGCGCGCCGCCGCGGCAATCCGCTGGTTGCCTTCCATGGTCGACATGGCGGAACGCTGCAAGCCGTGGCACAAATCCGCCTGACGCGCCGCGCGGGCCGCCACTTCCTCGACGTGCCCCGATACATCGCAAATCTCGATCCCCAGCTTGCCCGCATGGTCGGCGATCTTGCCGACCGCCGCCAGCGTGCGCCCGCGTTGCCCGAATCCGAAACCCGTCATCCCTTGCCCCCGGTGTTTTAATTTGCGCGGAATTCCCCAGTTGCGTCTCGACATGCCGGGTTCATCGAATTCCGCGTGACGTCCTCCCGTATAACGTCCGATTGCAGGGAAAACTAAAGGGGCGCGAGGCGATGGATGCGATACATCGGGGTTTGCCCGGAGTCAGGGCGGCATGGGGCCAGCCCACCGGCTTCAATCGCGATCGACAGGCGCTCCCAACGGAAAAAACGGCCGATAGGGCCGCCCCTCGTCAACCGCGCGCGCAAATGACGGACGTGCCAGCAGGCGTTGCCGGTACGCAATCACGTGCGGGAACGACGCCTCAATGCGATGCGTCCAGTCTGCATAAAACAGGAACGGTGCAGCGCCGCAATCGGCCATGCTGAAGTGATCGCCAGCGGCCCACTCGCGCTCGGCCATGATTCCGTCGAGCCAGCCATAGGCGGTCTCGAGCATCGTGCGTGCATCGGCCACGCCACGCGGGTCGCGTTCCGTTTGCGGCCGCAAGCTGTCGGCCACGATCTTCTGCTGCGGAGTGGAAATGTAGTTGTCGAAGAAACGATCCATGCTGCGCACTTGCATTGCCCTGCGGGCATCTTCAGGCAGCAGCGCCACGGGGCCCGGATGATACAGCCCCAGGTGCTCGATGATAATGCTCGCCTCGACCACGGCGTGGCCATCATCCACCAGCACGGGAAAACGCTTCATTGGCCAGAGCGCCGTCAGTTCCTCCATGACTTGCGGGTTCTCATGCGACAACGCGCGCCATTCGAACGGCGTGTCATTCTCGTACAGCGCGACCAGGACCTTCTGGCAATAAGACGAGAACGGATGGGCGTAGAGCTTTAATGTCATTGGGTCACCTCGGGTTGAGAAAAAGTGGTTTCTCTGACGACGAACGAGGCTGCCAAAAATCGACATCCACTCTGCAGCATTTTAAAATCTCTGCAGCCGCAAGTGGTTTTCTTTACAAAACTGTTTCGGAAGCAGCGCATGGAGCGAAGCAAAACGAACGCGCGGGAAGTGTTCGCTTAATCTTTGCTCCACGCTCGCTTCATGCTCCCCGCGAACGATCCCCGCTTGCGAATGCCTCGATACCCGCCAGCCGCACCCGCTCAACAGCCGTGGACCAACTCTCATCGGCCGCTTGCCGGAACAGGCGCAGCGTCTGCGGATACCACGGCGAATCTTCACGCTCGCACATCCATCGCCAATCGATGTCCTCTCGCGGCAGCAATACCCAGCACGGCTTGCCCAGCGACGCAGCAATGTGCGCCGCGGAGGTATCCACGCAGATCACCAGATCGAGCTCGCCGATGATGGCGGCGGTATCGGCGAGATCGGCCAGGTCTGTCCCGAGGTGCAGCAGCGGTTGACCCTCAGGCGGCGACTGCCCCTCTTCTTCTCCCTGCCCTTTTTGCAGGCTCACGAAGCTGACCCGGGGCACGCTCCAGAGAGGCGCAAGCGTTGCAAGCGACGGCAGCGAACGGTTGGCATCGTTGTGATGTTTGGGATTGCCTTTCCAGACCAGACCAATTTTGCGGCCGGGTGGAAGCGTCGCCAGCCGCGCGCGCCAGTGTTCAACGAGCAACGGGGCAGGCGTCAGGCGAATGGGATCGGGAATGGTGTCCATGGTCGTGCGCAGATGCAGCGGCGCGCTCATTGGGCTCGTCCAAAAGTCGTACTCGGGCGCCCGTGCCAGCGCGGCCTCGTGGTCGAGGACCGCATCTAAGCCCTCTACCGCGGCGAATAACCGATGCAGCGCAGGCGCACACGCAAACGCGATGTGAACCGCGCCCTGTGCCTTGAGCAGAGGCAAGTAGCGGCCAAACTGGACCATGTCGCCAAGACCATCTTCCTGCCAGACCAGCAACGACTTGCCCGCGAGCGCTTCACCTCGCCATCGCGGACATGCGAGCAAGGACTGCGTCTGATGATGAATAAATCCCGTCTGGTCATAGCGGGAGTCATAAAGCCGCCATCCCTCTTCGAATTCGCCCATGCTGAGCAGCAGCGTTGCAAGACTGACTTTCGCATCGTGATAGTCGGTACGGATCGCAAGTGCTCGACGAAAAGCTGCTTCGGCATCGCTCAGATGACCGAGTTCCTTCAACACGTTGCCAAGGTTGTGGTGCGCCTCGGCGAGATCGGGACGAAGAGCAAGCGCTCGCCGGTAAGCCGCAACGGCGTCAGACAAGCGACGCAGTGCCCACAGTACGTTGCCCAGGTTGTTATGGGCTTCAACAATATCCGGGCGGATCAGCAACGCTTGCCGGTAAGCCGCCTCGGCCTCGGGCAGCCGGTTAAGCGCCTGCAGCACGATGCCCAGGTTGTAGTGAGCTTGCGCATAGCCGGGCCGAACTGCGAGCGCCTGCCGGTATGACACCTCTGCTTCGGGAAAGCGCTTAAGGGCACCCATCAAGGTGCCCAGGTTAAGGTGAGCTTCAGCGTAATCGGGGCGGATAGTCAGTGCCATCCGGCAAGCCAATTCGGCCTCTGGTAGTCGGCCCACTTCCTTCAGCACGTTCGCCAGGTTATTGAGCGCATCGGCGTATTGAGGCCGGAGGACCAGTGCTTGCCGGTACGCCGCCTCGGCTTCTGGCAGACGGGCGAGTTCCTTGAGGACATTGCCCAGGTTGTTGTAAGCGCCGGCATCGGGAGAAAGAAGCAATGCCTGCCGGTAAGCACTCTCCGCTTCGTGCCAACGGCGCAGGTCATAGAGCACGATGCCCAGGTTGTAATGGGCCTGCGCGTAGTCGGCACGGATCGCAAGCGCATGCCGGTACGCCGCTTCGGCGTCATGCAGGCGTCCGAGATCGTAAAGCACCGCTCCAAGGTTGTTGTGGGCCTCGGCAAGGTCCGGGCGAATGCCCAGCAGTTGCCGATAGATATCCACCGCCTCCGCCAGAGAGCCCAGTCCCTTGAGCAGCATGCCGAGATTGTTATAGGCATCGATGAAATCGGGCTTGGCCTCAATCGCCTGCCGCCAATACGCTTGCGCGTCCGCCAGTTGGCTCAGGGCCAGCGAACAGACCGCCGCAATATTCAAGGCCTCCGCCAGCGCGCTTCCCGTCAAAGCCGGATGCGGTTCGAGCATCGGCTTTACCACCGACAACGCTTGCGCATAGTGCCCGGCCAGGCATAGCGAAGCAGCCGACTGATGCCAGTCCGCAATGAGCGGTGCGCTTGTTGGGACAGATGTCATGAGTAGGTTGTCGAAACTTGGGTCAGCAGATTCTGTCGGGGTGCGATTTCCCTCGCTTCACGTGGCATGAAATCGATACGCCATGGTTCGAACATCTGCGGGAAAGGGGAAACGCCCATCACGAAGGTTACGATAGTTGCTATCGGCGTGACGGCGGGAACTGAGCGCATTGCTGCGCGCTATTCGGAGGATGGGGGCGCTAAAGAGCGTTTAGACAGACTTAGCAAGCTAGCGTAATTGCGTCTGGTCTGCGGCTAGAAGGTCTTGGCTAATCGCAATGCCGTATTCAGCTTAGCGAAGTCGAAGCTTAAGAATCGAAGCTTAAGAATTTAATATTACAAACAGGCTTAAGGATTCTTCAACGCGGCCCAATGCGCTGACATGCTATTCCCCTAAAGAGCGGTGACTGCCCTTAAAGGGAACGCGCCTGCATTGGGCCGCTCACTACACGACCGCTTAGTGCTGCGCGCCGCTCGCTACGCCATAACGCGCCGCCGGCAGCCGATGCGAAAGATTAGGCATCAACGCCTGGCGAGCCGCCTCGAACGTGTTCCAGTCTGCCGCTTCCGGCAGCGAGGGAATCGTTACCAGCTCGCCCTGGTCCAGGCCTGCGAGCGCCGCATCCACCATGTCTTCCGACGTCATGACAATGCTCTCCGGAAGATAGCTCACCGGCGTGCCCGCGATGTCCCAGAACTCCGTGCTGGTCGCGCCCGGCAACACGGCCTGGACCCGCACGCCCTTCGCGCCAAGCTCATGGTGCAGCGACTGGGTCAACGCAAGCACGTACGCCTTGCTGCCGCCATACACGCCGTTCAGCGTCTCCGGCGACACCGCGACGATCGATGAAATGTTCACGATCGTGCCGCCGCCACGCGCGACAAAACCCGGTACGACAGCCTTCGTCAAATGCGTGAGCGCGACCACATTGAGAGTGATCATCGCGTCCATTTTGTCGATGTCCGAGTCCACGAGCGGCGCGGTCGCGCCCACGCCGGCATTGTTCACGAGCATCGTGATGCTGGAGTCGTTACGCAGGACGTCTTCAACCTTTCGCACGCCTTCGGGCGTCCCCAGATCCGCGACGACAACCTCGAAATTCCGTCCGGTGGACGTTGTCAGCGTTTTTGCCAGCGCGTTCAGGCGATCGCGATTGCGTGCCACCAGGATGACGTCGTAACCCCGTTCGGCGAGCCGTTTCGCATAAATCGCGCCGATGCCGGTCGAAGCGCCCGTCACGAGGGCCGTACCTTTGTTCGCTACATTGCTCATTTCCGTTCTCCAGTTTTTCAAGTGTTCCGGCAAAAGCGCCGGTGTGTGAACGGAATAGTAGAAGTGTGCGATCATGTCCTCAATGACATAGATGCAACTTTTTAGGACATTGCCCGGAATCCCTTTTCCGGCGGGCAGGAGGCCATGTGAAAACGATTGGAATCATTGTTTATCCGGACTTTCAGGTGCTGGGGCTGGTGGTCACGACCGTGTTCGAATTTGCCAACGCCACCGTCGGACACGCGGCCTACGAGGTGCAATTGCTGTCGGAACACGGCGGCTCCGTGCGCTCCTCGTTGGGCTTTAACATTGAGACCGCGAGTTTCAAGGGCAGCGAGCTGCACACCCTGATCGTCGCCGGCGACAACACGGGCACACCGCAGTCGGCCGGCGTAGCGGCATTTCTTCGCGATGCGCTGAAGACATCACAACGCATTGCCGCGACCTGCACAGGGGCGTTTGTGCTGGCCGAGGCGGGCTTGCTGGACGGCCGCCGCGCTACCACGCACTGGTACTTCGCGCGGGCGCTTCAGCGCGCGTATCCGCAGGTCAAGATGGAAGAGGACCGGATCTTTATCGCCGATGGCCCGATCTGGACATCCGCCGGTGCGAGTGCCGGGATCGACCTTGCGCTGGCGCTCGTCGAGAAAGACCTGGGCACGGATACGGCGCGGCTCGTGGCGAAAAAAATGGTGGTGTATCACCGTCGCGCGGGTGGCCAGTCGCAGTACTCCGCGCTGCTCGAGCTCGACGCGAAATCGGACCGGGTGCAGACCGCGTTGGCGTATGCAAAGGCTAACCTGACTGCGAAGCTGTCGATTGAAGAGCTGGCGGACGTTGCCCACCTCAGCCCGCGCCAGTTCAGCCGGGTCTTCACCGACGAAACCGGACAGTCGCCCGCCCGGGCCATCGAAAATCTGCGCGTGGAAGCGGCCCGCCTGATGATGGAAGCTGGACGGCATTCGGTCGATGTAGTCGCACGCGAGAGTGGTTTTGGTGATCGTGAACGGATGCGGCGTGCTTTCCTGCGTGCGTTCGGGCAGTCACCGCAAGCAATGCAGCGGATGACGGAATCGCAATTGGTTTGATGAAGGACGAGTTAAGAACACTTTAAGGACGCGCTAACCGCGCTCGCCGAAGCAACCCGGGTTGACCGTGTCTTCGTGTCCTGGCTGGTTCCTATACCGCCGGCGCCAACTGTGCGAGCACGGTCGTCATGCTCATGACCTGCTGGTCACTATCTGAAATCCCCGCGTCGTAGGCAGCTTTGGCCAACTGAGCATTGGTTAGGCTGGCGAGGCCGTTAAAACTATCCCGGATGATCGTCGCAGTCATGGCGGAACTGGTCCGAAGCTCCCAAATCTTGTCTTCAACAAGCCGTCGAAGCACGTAGTCGCGAGCAGCCGTTTTCGCAGCAAGAATGCCGCGCGCCCGTTCTTCTGTCATGGTGTTCTCCCCCGAGTTCGCCCTCGTTTTATAGCAGCGCGGCGCGATCCCGGCGGTTCGGAAGAACACACTTGGCTCAATTCTTTTTCGGCTGGGCTCACAACACTCAGCAATGATCTTCTTCGGGCCACTAATCGTATTCTGGCTAACCCGGAGAAGACCTGCCGTCTATGTACGCGGAGCTTCAGTTTCCGTTCTGTCCAAAGCCAGACGCGCGATCGCGCGCTCCACGCCGCCGCGTCCAAACGGAACACCCTGCGCGGTCATGGCGGCTTCGACGCCCCCGAGACATCCGAGGATCATCGCGGGGTTAATGTCGCCAAGATGCCCGATACGAAATGCGCGGCCCGCGAGTGGTCCGAGACCACCGGCAATAGCAACTTCGAAGCGCTCGCGTGCAACGCTGCGGATTGCTTCCGGATCGATACCCGCGCTCACCTCGATGGTCGTCACCGACACCGAGCGCGCCGCCGGCACCTCGCAGAAAAAGCGCATTGCACCCGCCTCGCTCCAGCACTCCACCGCAGCATGTACCGCCTCCGCAATGCGCCGATGGCGCTCCAGCACCTCGGTCAAGCCTTCCCGAAAGATCAGCCCGAGCGACGCCTCCAGCCCGGCGATCAGGCTTTGCGGCGGCGTGCCGCAAAACTTGCGATACGACAGCGGACTTCTCCGCCGCTCCCAGTCCCAGTAGAAACGCGGCGTCAAGTTGCGGCGCGAGACTTCCATCGCCGTTGCATCGGCTGCAACAAACGCGAGTCCCGGCGGCACCATCAACGCCTTCTGACTGGCGCCAAGAACCACGTTGATCCGGGTTCCATCCATGTCGAACGGCGCGGCTGCAAGCGATGCAACCACGTCGACCACGAGCAGCGCCGGGTGATCGGCCCGGTCGATGGCCGCCCGCATGGCCGGAAGATCGTTGGTGATGCCACTGGCGGTGTCTGTGTGAACGATGAAGACCGCGACAATCTCGCGTGTCACATCCTCCCGCAGCACGGCTTCAATATCCGCTGGATCGATTGGACGCCCTTCGACCCAGGGAGTACGAATCACACGGCCACCCATTGCCTCCGCCTGTACCGCCCACGACTCCGAGAAGTGGCCCGTGCCAGGCACCAGCACCGCCTGACCCGGCGCAATCAGGTTGGCGATGACCGATTCCCAGGCACCGTGCCCGTTCGAGGCATAAAAGAAGACGTCCGACTGCTCAGTCTGCAGCACGCGCTTCAGACCTGCTTCGCAGGCGGCAATGCAGCGATCCAGTCGCGGGTCAGCCAGGTCCATCGGCTGACGGCTCATTGCGTGCAGGACTTCGTCCGGTACGCGGCTAGGTCCCGGCGAATGCAGAAAGCGATGACCGGGCAAACGGGCGAGATCGTTCATGCGAGAAGGATTCGGAAGGGGTGAGGGCAGCTGGAGTGTGAGCGCGCTTGAGCTTTGTCGTCAGTCAGTTTCATTGCAACCCTGGCTAATTGGTGGTCAAAAAGATTCTACAGGGCTGCGCCGCAGCATGCACTTTCGTTTCCCGACCCTCGCAGGGCAAGCCCTCCCGCATTAGCCGCGTGCATCGGGCGACGGCCATGTGATCAACGAGCCGAGTCTGTTCTGTATTATCGCGATGCCGACACAGGGCGCATACAATGCCAGCAAATCGCCGTCCGCGGCTACACCGAAGCCTTGCACAAGGACATCGCATGACGCCGGCTACCCACTCAAGCGTCCCCTCGCTTTCATCTTTATCGTCGCCTTCATCGCGCGCCGATATTGACTATGACGTGCTCATCGTAGGCGCCGGTTTGTCCGGCGTGGCTGCGGCGCATCATCTGCGCGAGCGCTGCCCCTCTGCGCGGTTCGCGATCCTTGAAAGCCGCTCCACGACAGGCGGCACGTGGGACCTATTCCGCTATCCCGGCGTGCGCTCAGACTCCGATATGTTCACGCTCGGCTACAGCTTTCGCCCGTGGCATGGCGACAAATCGATATCCGGCGGCCAGACGATCCTCGACTACATCCGGGACACTGCAGAAGCATCCGGCATCGACAAGACCATCAAGTTCGGTCACAAGGTAACGGGCGCGAATTGGGATTCGCAGGCCGCATGCTGGACTGTGCAGGTTCAGCGTATCGAAGGTAATGTTGAAATAGAAACGCGCTACACGTGCAAGTTCCTCTACATGTGCAGCGGTTATTACGACTACGACGAAGGTCACGCGCCGCGTTGGCCCGACATGGAGAAGTTCAAAGGCCGCATAGTCCATCCCCAACATTGGCCTGCCGACCTGGCTTATGCGGACAAGCGCGTGATCGTGATCGGTAGCGGCGCTACGGCGGTGACCCTGGTGCCGGCGATGGCGGACACGGCAAAGCACGTGATCATGCTGCAGCGCTCGCCAACCTACATTTTTTCACTGCCGGCGCGCGACAAGATCGCCAACACCTTGCGCAAATGGCTACCGTCAACGCTCGCGCACAAACTTATCCGCAGCAAGAACGTGCTGCTGACCTTGTACCTGTACAACCGCGCGCGACGCAAGCCGGAAGAAACCAAACAATTGCTCATCAGGGCAGCAGGCAGGCAGCTAGGACCCGAGTTCGACGTCGACAAACATATGACGCCCCGATACAACCCGTGGGACCAGCGCCTGTGTCTTGTCCCAAACGGAGACCTGTTCAAGGCGGTGCGCGCCGGCAAGGCATCGATCGCAACGGACGAAATCGAATGCTTCACCGAGACCGGCGTTCGGCTGCGAAGCGGCCAGCATCTCGACGCCGATCTTGTGATAACTGCCACCGGCCTGAAACTCAAGATGCTCGGTGGATCAGTCATCTCCGTTGACGGACGCCCAATTTCCCTTGGAGATACGGTCTCGTACAAGGGCATGATGTATAGCGATGTACCGAACCTTGCGTCGTCGTTTGGCTACACGAACGCCTCGTGGACCCTGAAGGCCGAGTTGATCGCGCAGTATGTTTGCCGGCTCGTGAATCACATGAAGGCAAATCACTACGATGTTTGCGTGCCGCGGCTGAGGGACAACGAAATGGGTTCGCTGCCCGCCGTCGATCTCACGTCTGGCTATATTCAGAGGGCGTCGAATATCCTGCCCAAGCAGGGGCTTCACAAGCCTTGGAAGTATCATCAGAACTACCTGCTCGATCTTGCATCGCTCAGGTTCGGCGCCTTGAGCGACGGTGTCATGCAGTTCGAGCGACGCCCCATAACAACAGCCAGGCTTAAGCGCGAAGCGCAAGAGCACGCATAAAAACAAAGGTGATTACTTGACGCTTATTTTCCTGTCCATCGTCGCTGTTTGCGTCATCGTAATCGCAGGACTGGTTGCTTTTTCTCTGACCATTGCACGCCGCGTCGAGCGAGCGTTGCCCCCACAGGGCCAGTTCATCGACATTGGTGCGGACCGTATTCATTACGTCGAATACGGGAATGGGCCACCCATTGTCTTCGTCCACGGATTGAGCGGGCAGTTGCGCAACTTTGCGTATCTGCACATGAATGCCCTTACGCAAACGCATAGGGTGATCCTCATCGACCGGCCAGGCTCCGGGCATTCAACGCGAGGCGCAGGATCGTCCGCCAGCATCTCGGCACAGGCGCGAACCGTGGCTATGTTCATCGACGCCATGGGGCTGGACAAGCCGGTGCTGGTCGGACATTCACTCGGCGGCGCCATCGCGCTCGCGGCCGGTCTCAATCATCCGAACAGCGTCGGCCGGCTGGCGTTGATCGCCCCGCTCACCCACCTGGTCGATCCCGGTCACGCCTTCGCCGGACTGCTGATCCGATCTTCACTGGTTCGGCGGATCGTATCGTTCACAGTGGCCACGCCGTTCGCTATCAAGGGCAGTCGCGCGATCATGGACGTCGTGTTCGGGCCCGATCCCGTACCCAAGGATTTCGCGCTGAAAGGGGGTGGGTTACTTGGCTTGAGGCCACGCAGTTTCTACGCGGCGTCCTCCGACCTGATGGCGATCGCAGAAGAACTCCCGGCCATGGAAAACCGGTACGCAAGCTTGCGCCTGCCGGTAGACGTGCTCTACGGCCGCAAAGACAGGATCTTGGACTGGCGCAGTCATGGTGAGGCGCTCAAACAAAAGCTGCCTGGGACAAATCTGCGCTTGGTCGACGGTGGCCATATGCTGCCGGTAACAGCACCTTCGTTGACCATGGAATGGCTTCAGACGATTGCAAACGAACCGCTGATTACACCGGCTTCCCCAGTCGCTCAATAGTCGCAATGACGACATGAACCCCGAACGACTCACCCGCGAGCAGGCCCGCGAACAAACGCGCCAACGTCTGCTCGATGCATCGCAAATCGTCTTTACGAAGAAAGGGTTCGTCGCGGGGAGCGTTGAAGAGATTGTATTGGCTGCGGGTTATACGCGTGGCGCGTTCTATTCGAATTTTCGCAGCAAGCAGGAATTGCTAATTGAACTTCTCAAGCGCGATCACCTTGCCATGCAGGCCGGCTTGCACGACATCATGCAAGGACAAGTCGCGCGTGAGGACCTGGAAGACCGCGCACTGCTTTTTTACAGCCATCTATACCGCGACAACAAGAACTTCCTGCTATGGGTTGAAGCGCAACTGCTAGCGTCGCGCGATATCCACTTCCGCGTTATCTTCAACGCCTTCCTGCACGAAAAGCTTGAGCATCTGACTGCGTATATCCGCGAGTTTTCGGTGCGCGCAGGCACACCGTTGCCCGCTGAAACGCTTGCGCTCGGGTTGATGGCGTTATGCAACGGCGTGCGGTTCTTCTACTCGATCAATCCAGAGCATGTGACGGCGGAACTGGTCGAATCCGTGCTGGCGCAATTCTTCTCGCGCGTGGTGTTCGGACGCGGCATTGCGGTCATTGAACGGTCTGCGCCGGTGGGTCTCGCCGGCGAGTGATGGGATGTCGGGCTTGGGATATTTACGCCCGTGCACGAGCAGCGTCACGATGGATTGCATCCACGGACTGAAGACGAGCGCGTGGCACATCCAGGATCATATCGACGGCCTTTTCGGCGATCATGATGGTCGGCGCATTCGTGTTCCCGCCAATCAACGTCGGCATCACCGATGCATCGACAATGCGCAGGCCCTGCAGACCCCGCACGCGTAGTTGCGAGTCCACCACCGCGTGAGTATCCTGCCCCATCCGGCAAGTGCCGGCCGGGTGATAGACGGTGTCAACGCGCCGTTTCAACGCATCGCGAATCTCGTCATCCGTGTTCACGTTGGCGGTGAACACGTCCTTCGTGACCCATTCAGCAAGAGCAGGCGCGTGCATCAGGCGTCGGGCGAGCTTGAATCCCTCCACCATGTCGTCGAGATCGCGAGGGTCGTTGAAGAACGCCGGATCGATGCGGGGTGCATCGCGAAAGTTCGTGCTTTGAAGCGTCACTTCTCCACGGCTTCGTGGCCGCAGCAAACACACATGGCACGACAGTCCGTGGCCCAGGTGCAATGTGCGTGCATGGTTATCCGCCAGCGCCACGACAAAGTGAAGCTGGACGTCGGGCATTGCCAGGTCCGGCCGGGTCTTGAGGAAAGCGCCACCCTCGGCGAAGTTCGATGTCAGCGCCCCGCGGCGTGAACCGCGAAAGCGCAGGATCTCCCGCAATAAACGCGCGCTGCCGCGCAACGATATGCCCAGCGTGTCGAGGCTACGAGTCCGGTAGCCGAAGATAAAATCAGGATGATCCTGCAGGCTCTTGCCCACGCCGGGTAAATGCTGCGCGACGGAAATTCCAAGCCGACCTAGCTCTTGCATATCACCCACGCCGGATAGCATCAGCAGTTGCGGCGTCTGTAACGCGCCCGCCGCCACGATCACCTCGCGGCGAGCGCGGATAACGCGGGTCTCGCCCGCCAGCACAACTTCAACGCCGACAGCGCGCGAACCCTCGAACATGATCCGCTGCACGTGCGCATGAGTCTCCACCGAGAGGTTCTTGCGCTTCGCCATATGCGGCAATAAATAGGCGCGTGCGGCGCTGCACCGCTCGCCATTCTTTTGCGTGACCTGATAAATCCCGACGCCCTCCTGCTCGGCTCCGTTGAAGTCGTCCGTCACGGGCAAGCCGGTCTGGCGCGCGGCATTGAGGTACCGGGCATGGAACGGATTGTCGGTACGCAAGTCGCTGACCCAAAGCGGTCCATCGCGGCCATGCCATTCGTTGGTGATGCGCTCGTTGTGCTCGCTGCGCAGGAAGTACGGAAGGACGTCCTCGTACGACCATCCTTCATTGCCCAGCGACGCCCAATGATCGTAGTCCGAACGATGTCCACGCACATAGACCATCGCATTGATAGCGGATGATCCTCCCAATGCCTTGCCGCGCGGCTGATAACCCTTGCGGCCATTAAGGCCCGCCTGCGGTACGGTTTCGAACGCCCAGTTGTTGAGCCGTGTCGGCAACATGGCGACGGCGGCGGCCGGGATGTTCACGAGCGCGCTGTCGCCGCTTCCTCCCGCTTCAAGAACGCAGACCGTGACCGCAGGGTCCTCGGTCAGCCGCCCCGCGACAACGCACCCGGCCGAGCCCCCGCCGATCACGACGAAATCGAAAACGTCACTCATCCTGGTCTCCTGCCATGTAGTCAGCACCAGTCGGCGCGCGTCACGCCGCTGGCGTTTTGTTCACGTAATACGCTTGATCAGCCGCAGCATCAGGTCGAAGGTCTTGCCGTATGGGGGACGGAAAAGACGAGTGCCATTCAGGCGCGCCTGGTAGAAAACCGGTTTCTCTTTGCTGAAGGTACGAAAGCCCCACTCACCGTGATAAGCGCCCATGCCGCTCGGGCCGACTCCGCCAAAAGGCTGCGCTTCCTGTGCCAGATGCCATAGACAATCGTTGATCGTAACGCCACCAGAAACCGTCTCGTTCAGCATCCGGTCGCGATTGACGACGCTCCGGCCGAACCAGTAAAGCGCAAGAGGCCGGTCCCCCTGGTTCACCATGGCGATGGCCTGGTCAAGCCCGTCGTATTCGACAATGGGCAGCAGCGGCCCAAAGATCTCCTCTCGCATCAGACGCGAGCTTGCGGCTGCGCCGACCACTAACGTTGGTGGAAATTTTCGCGTGCCATCGTCGAAGCGTTCGTTGGCCGGATTGACTTCGACAATGCGTGCACCGCCATCACGTGCTTCCTGCACGATCGCAAGCAGCCGCTCGCGATGACGCGTGCTGATGATCGCCGTGTAGTCCGGATTGGCGATCAGCGTGGGATAGAGGCGCGCAATGGCCGCCTTGAGTTGATCGGCGACGATGTTCGCCAAACCCGCAGGCACAAGAACATAATCCGGAGCAATGCAAGTCTGGCCGGCGTTCAGGAACTTGCCATAGGCAATGCTCGCCACGGCGGCTGGAATGTCGCAGGAGGCATCGATTATTGCAGGCGATTTTCCGCCGAGTTCCAGCGTCACGGGCGTAAGGTTTGCCGCAGCGGCCTGGGCAACTTGCCGGCCGACCTGGGTCGATCCGGTAAAGAACAGATGATCGAACGGGAGGCGCGCAAAGGCCTGACCTAGGTCAACGCCGCCGTTCGCCACGCTCAGTTCATCCGGTGCAAACGATGCGCTCACCAGGTGGTCCAGCAACTCGCAGAAGCGGGGAGTCAGTTCGGATGGTTTGAGGAGCACCCGATTGCCGGCGGCGAGTGCCCCCAGCGCCGGCCCCAACGATAGTTGAATAGGGTAGTTCCACGGAGACACGATACCGACCACCCCCAGCGGTTGACGCAGCAGGCGGTTATAGCCAGGTCGGAAGTGCAGGCCGGTCGAGACTCGTTGTGGTCTCATCCAGTGCTTCAGGTGTTTGCGCGCGTGACGGATGCCGGCGCGCACGACGAACAACTCGGCAATCCGCGTTTCATGAGCGGACCGGCCGCCGAAGTCGGCGTCGATCGCTCGCACAAAGTCGCTTTCGTGATTCTCCGTCAACGCAAGCAGCCGGTTCAGCCGGTCCATGCGAACGTGCAACGGCGGATTCGATTCCGTCGCGAACGCCCGGCGTTGGGCCTCGAAACGTTCTTCCAGGAAAGACGGCGAGCTGACCTGCATGGTCTGTTTCCTGTGTGTGGAATGACGCTAGCTTACCCCGCTTGATACCGGTCCGGCAGTTGTCGTGTGCGGACGGCCGTGCTGCCTAGGGTGTCGTCGCGACGCACACGGGCCAGTTGATAGCAGCAAACAGCACGACGAATTGACGACCCTCGGTTCTATCCGCGCAGACCGACGCTACCCGCACCTTGAGCGACCGCTCGCACGCCGGCGAGCGTAATCGTGGAGTAGAGATTGGCGACTTCATCGAGGGATTTGACGCCCGTCTGCATGACGTTGACAGCGCCTGACATGGCAGCGAGCAGCATGCGGGTGACCATCTCGGCGACGGTTGTATCGAGGCCGGTTTCCGTGGCGATCTCCGCGGCCCAATCGGCAACGGCGGCGGTCAAGATGGCGCTCGCGTAGTGTTCCAGCGCCCCTCGCCGAAGAGCAAGCGGCGCAACAGCGGGCCGCGCTCTGAAATTGTCGCCAGCCATAAACGCGTATTGACTCGCAAGCGATCCTCGAAGCTCGAGATCACGGATAGTTCTTCATGGACACGTTGCCTCATGACCTCGGCCGTCATTCAGCGTCTACAGTGCTAGCAAGGCAGCGCCCCGCAAAATCCGCGTCAATGTGCTTGTGCCAGGCGCAACCTCCACACCGGGATGGCACGGCCTCGCCACCTCGGAAGAAGCGAGCAAGGAGATGATCAAGTTCGTGCAGACCACGACACCGCTTGGCCGCCTTGGCGATCCCGCGGAGACCGCGAGTGCTGCATTGTTCCTGGCCTCCGACGACAGCAGCTTCGTCACCGGCAGCGAACTGTTCGTTGACGGCGGGTCCGCGCAGGTCTAGCGAACACGCAACTTGCGAATGGTCTGCAAAACAGGTGGAGCACGCCACGGTTCGAATGCGTTCGAACCGTGAGCAAAAAAAATATATCCCCGCGAATCTGGAAGCTACTCCGGATGACGATGTCCAAAAAATAAAGCCCCCGAAGGGGCGTGGACACGGATAGTCCTGGTCAGCTGAAGTTAACTGGCGATCCCTGCAACGCAACCTGATTCGCGAGGTTTGAAGGGTCCGGATAGGCGGTTCCAATAGCCAAAGGCGTATTCCAACCGTAGCACCAGAGTCCGTTCAAAGCCTGATTATTTTCAAGTTCCACTGCGAGAGCGGCAGAGTAATTGGCGACGTTTGTCGCGCACGCATAGATCAGGATCGTAGAGAAACCTGCCGGCACGTTCGCCGCCAGAATCGCGGCGATTTGATCGTAAGTCCAACCCCAACCCTGAGCGTCGTCGTCACCGATTTCTGAATTATTGCCGTGAGCACAGAGACACAAAGGTTCGTTAGGCTGAAGCTGCGCAACTGTTGCTGCGAGATTGTTCGCGGCAGCCAGCACATTCACGTTCCCCCAGAGTGCCGCACCTGAGCCTTGCGATTGAGCATATTGGATAATGCTTTGATCTGTGGTGCAAACGATAATCATAGACAATCCTTCAATAGATTTTTATGGCAGTCACGTTGGCCTATCTCTTTCAATCTGCATACCTAAGTGACTGCGTCCGGCCATCTTACTTATTTTGAGCCTTGAATAACCTAGGGTGCGTTACATGCCCTTATTCATTTTCTATTTCTTTTAAACGAAGCACAGGGGCACGGACCCGCAGCGAACTAACCGGCCGCAATCCTGCGGGCATTGGCGGGTGCAGCAGGAAGCATACTGAAAGGACCCGACAACACGTAGGAGACGCTCGCAATTGCAGACGCGGCGAAATCAATCGGGTCGAACGGGACGGTGGTCGAAAACTCGCCTTGCGGAATAGCAGCGATATGCGTTTGCGACCGGATTGGCGCGGCCGAGGTTACGTTGGCCGTCATCTGATACGGCGCCCCACACTGCGAGGCCAAAGTGATTCCGGCCGAATTCACCGTTACAGACAAATCCGACGTGAGCTGCGACTCATGTGACAGGAAATTGCGCCCATTCAGTCCCATAAGAATGACGGGATATCCCGGGTCCGCGACCGGAACCAGGGAAGCAGTGAACACACCTTTGGTCATCTTGTTGAAGTTCGTCAGAGGGACGCTGCTGTTCTGCGGGACATAAATGGCCTGCGAATAAAGAGGCAACGGCCCATTACTCACAGCATCCTGACCAGAAAGAAGTGGCACCGGCGACGTAACCGTGACGACCGCTGCGGCATTTCCCGAGCACTGCAAAGAGGGCGGTTCGCCGGCTGCGCCAGTGAATGCCAAGACCACCTGCGGGCCCCCTACTGTGCCGCCCAACAAAAAGTGATGTGGCATCCCTTTACGATTCGGATCCCTTACTGTTGAGAACAGGCTACCGATCAAATCGGCGATTGAGAACGCAACATCAACTGCTTGATGAACATCGCCTTGAATATCCCCTAGTGACATGATTTCTGGTCCTTTTTTTTGTGGTTGGGCGCTCACGTTAGCACGCTATTTTATTATTCATACGAATATTTAACGTCTGTGATTAATCGAAATTGCATTTCATATTTACCGACCTCCGAAGCGAGCCAAAGCGACGATGAAGCTGTGCGAATAGCTGCTAAAAAGCAGCGAATTACGCTGAATACTCGCTTACGCTTAATCAGTGCCCAACCGAATTAAAATCTCTCTGGATGATTAGCGACGACGCTCACAGCGAAGTAGAAAACAGCCGCGATGTGTCGAATGCAACAGGGTTGGATTTCCAAACAAGTTCTGGAACTGCGTAAATATTTTCGAAGCGAAAACTACATAGAATACCTAATCAATACCGTCGTATTCCACCACACGAGAGGAGCTTTTCGAGTGACCGAGCATGTGCGTTGCCAATACGTTGCCAGCACCGTGCCAATAGTCAGTAAAATCGATCCCTCACGGGCAATGCGAACCTGCCGCCCATCCCGGATATTCCCCCCACTGTGACAAGCACACTCGAACAACTTCGCGCCGGACAACTTGCCGGCACCCAGCGACTGACACTAGCCTGCGGCCTGACCGAATTTCCGCGCGAGATATTCGATCTGTCCGGCACGCTGGAAATCCTCGACCTGTCGGGCAACGCCCTTTCGTCGTTGCCCGACGATTTGCCGCGCCTGACGAATCTGCACACTATTTTCTGCTCGAACAACCAGTACATCGAGTTGCCCGACGTGCTCGGACAGTGCACGCAATTGAGCATGATCGGGTTCAAGGCAAACCGCATACGCAAGGTATCCGGCGCTTCATTGCCGCCTCAACTTCGCTGGCTGATCCTGACCGACAACGAAGTTGAGGCGCTACCTCCCGAGATCGGACACTGCACTCAGCTACAAAAGCTGATGTTGGCGGGCAATCAGTTACACACGCTGCCAGTGGAGTTGGCCGCATGCTCTCGCCTCGAATTGATCCGGCTGGCGGCAAATCGGCTTGCCGAACTGCCGGTCTGGGTGGCGTCCTTGCCCCGGCTCTCGTGGCTGGCATATGCGGGTAATCCGTTCAACGAACAGCCTGAAGCCCGCGCAATGACGGATACACCTGTCGCCGATATCCCCTGGCAGGCGCTGGATCTGCAGCATCGGCTGGGTGAAGGTGCATCCGGCGTGATTTATCGTGCAGAACTTCGGGTGGAAAATCCGGCGACTAGCAACGCGACTCAGTCCGTCGCAGTCAAGCTATTCAAAGGCGCCGTAACCAGCGACGGTCTGCCGCACTGCGAAATGGCCGCTTGCATTGCTGCGGGTTCACATCCCAACATGATCCCGGTACTCGGCAAGATAAAGGGTCATCCCACCGGCATCCATGGACTCGTGATGGAGCTGATCGACCCGCAGCTCAGGAACCTTGCAGGGCCGCCGAGCCTCGCGTCCTGCACGCGCGATATCTATGACATCAATACCCGCTTCGATCTGACCTCAGCGCTAAGCGTTGCGCACGGAATCGCATCGGCAGCCTGGCATTTGCATCAGCGGGGCATCATGCATGGTGACCTGTACGCCCACAACATCCTGCATGGCGAACAAGGTCAGGCGCTGATGGGAGATTTTGGCGCGGCATCGTTCTATGCAACCGACGATCAAGCACTGGCCGACGCACTCCAGCGCCTGGAAGTAAGAGCGTTTGGTTGCCTGCTAGAAGAATTGATCGATCGATGCGATGCGCAGGAGTCCGCGCAAAACAGCATGGCGGTGCTCGCAAGCCTGAAAAATGACTGTTTGAACGAGCAAGCCAGCGACCGGCCCCTGTTCGGCGAAATCGTGAATACCCTATCTGCGCTGAGGGATTCTCATCGGGACGAGGCAACTTCCGCTTAAATTCAGGCGCTTTGAAACGTGCTTTGCACCGTATACTCATTTCCCCTTTCCCGTAGCGAGAGAGAAACGTGCCAGTGATTACCTGCATCGAGGATTTGCGCGTGCTCGCGCAGCGGCGCGTGCCGCGCATGTTCTACGATTACGCCGACAGCGGCTCGTGGACCGAGAGTACCTACCGGGCCAATGAGAGCGACTTCCAGCGTATCAAGCTGCGCCAGCGCGTAGCGGTCAACATGGCGGGCCGCAGCACCCGCACGGAAATGGTGGGGCAGGAGGTCGCCATGCCGGTAGCGCTGGCGCCCACGGGATTGACCGGCATGCAACACGCGGACGGCGAGATCCTCGCCGCGCGCGCTGCAGAAAAATTCGGTGTCCCGTTCACCTTGTCCACCATGAGCATCTGTTCGATCGAGGACATCGCGGCGCACACCAGCAAACCATTCTGGTTCCAGCTCTACATGATGCGCGACCGCGACTTCATCGTGCGGCTGATCGAGCGCGCCCGGGCGGCAAAGTGCAGCGCCCTGATGCTCACACTCGACTTGCAGATCCTCGGTCAACGCCACAAGGACATCAAGAACGGGTTGTCGGCGCCACCCAAACTGACGCTCCCGAACCTCGTGAATCTTGCGACGAAACCACGCTGGTGCCTCGGCATGCTCGGCACCAAGCGGCGCAGTTTCGGCAACATCGTCGGTCATGCGAAGGGCGTGGGCGATCTCTCATCCCTGAGCTCATGGACCGCCGAACAATTTGATCCAGGCTTGAGCTGGGCAGATGTCGAATGGGTCAAGAAGCTGTGGGGCGGCAAGCTCATCCTGAAGGGCATCATGGATCTGGAAGACGCACGCCTAGCCGCCGACAGCGGCGCCGACGCGATGATCGTTTCCAACCACGGCGGCCGCCAACTCGACGGTGCGCCGTCGTCCATTTCCGCGCTACCCGAGATTGCGAGTGCGGTGGGAGATCGAATTGAAGTGTGGATGGATGGCGGCATCCGCAGCGGACAGGACGTGCTGAAAGCGGTGGCGCTCGGCGCGAAAGGCACGCTGATTGGCCGCAGCTTCCTGTATGGGCTGGGCGCGATGGGTGAGGCAGGGGTCGAGCGATGCCTGCAGGTCATCCACAAGGAACTCGACACCACCATGGCCTTTTGCGGGCACACCGACATCCGGCGCGTGGACGACCAGATCCTGCTGCCGGGGACCTTTTAAAAGCGAGCGCCGTTACCAGGTCGTGTCTGTGTCCAGCGGATAAACCGGCCGCTGGACGTTCTTGAATTCGAACAGGCTGAAGTCGGAACTGGTCACGCCACGGCTATCGCATTCAACCAGGCCGTGCGCGATCGGTACAAATACCGGCCGGCAATACATACGCGACTTGAGGATGAGAAACGTCGCACGGCGCGGGTCGATGCCAACACTTTCGAACACGCCAAGGTCCCAGGGCTCGTGCGTGCGCTCCGTCAACACGATCTGCGCTGCGCCCACATCAAGCACTGCAGCCCGGCCCATGTGGGCGCGCTGTCCCGTATAGGTCGGTCCGCTGATCACGTATTCCCCGTCGGTCAACGCACGCACCGCACCCGTGAGCATGACCGGCGAACGCGGTTTCGCGGCTCCCCCGCTGAGCTTGTTGCCAACCGCAAGCGTAACGGTCTCGCCCACACGCGCCGCGAATAATGTAGCAACGGCTTCAGGATCGCATAGCAGTCCCATCACGATCCCGGTCAAGCCCTGGCGGATGGCTTCCTCATACACATCCATCGTGTCGCACGTGCCGCCCGACATGCAGTTGTCGCCGTGATCGAGCAACAGCACCGGTTTATCGGCGCCGCGTGCGAGCACGGCACCCTCAGCGACGGAATCCGCGAGCGGCGGACTACGATAGAAAAATCCCTCGCGATCGTCCCAGATTTGCCGCGCAATACGCTCGGCGACTTGCGCGGCAGCCTCGCGATCACCGTCGCCGACCACCACCACGCTGATGCAAGGCGCGGGGATATCGGCGAGCGAAAATCCCGCCAGTACGGAGACAGCAAGCATGCCCTCGCGCTCCGCTGCCTGCGCCGCTTCCACCGCGCGTTTCATTGCCCCGGCAGCGCTCGCACTGCGCAGCGTATGCGTGAGCAGCGGCGGCTGCGACCATGCGATCACCGGCCGCGTGCGGCCATCGAGCAGATCGAATAAGAGCCGCGCCGCGTGCGCGCCACATTCGAACATATCGACATGCGGATAGGTCTTGAAGCTGACCATGACATCCGCGTTGTCGATCATCTTCTGCGTGACGTTCGCGTGCAGATCGAGAGCGACGGCGATGGGTGCATTCGGCAATAGAGCACGCACGCGTTCAAGCAGGTCGCCTTCGCCATCATTCGAATTTTCGGCGACCATTGCGCCGTGCAGGTCGAGCATGACCGCGTCGCAACCGCGCGCGGCGTCCACAATGGCGTTGCAGATAGTGTCGTACGCAACGGCGGCGACCGGACCGCTCGGGTTCGCCGACGCCGAGACCGGCGTGACGAGTTGCGCACCCGCTCGTTCGGCTGCCTCGATAAACGCGGACATGGCGGTTCGCATGCCCTTGTTCTCGTTGTACGCGTCCTCGCCGAACGCGGGACCGTTACGGCCGAATGCTGCCAACGGTGTCGCCACCGGCGAGAACGTATTGGTCTCGTGATTCATGCGTGCGACAAGAATTTTCATGCGGCTTCCACTCAGTGAGTTCAGACCACGCGAACGCTTCCTCTCGCACTGCGAGCGAGTTCGCCTCTCGCTCAATCATACATTTTCAACTCCCCGAAATATCGAAATCGAAGTAGCGGCGCTCGATTTTTTGATAGGTTCCGTCCTTCATCATCGCGTCGATCGCGTGGTCGAGTTTCGTCTGCAGCGCGGTATCGTCCTTTCGCACCCCAATACCTGCTCCCTTGCCCAAGGTCTTCGCGTCGCTCACAGGGTCGCCAACGAATGCAAAGCCCTTACCCTGCGGCGTCTTGAGAAAGCCCTGACTGCCGGCAATCATGTCGGTCAGCGTTGCATCTATACGCCCGGCCAATAGGTCCGTGACCACCTGCTCCTGATTGGCATACGACACCACCTCGATCCCGGCCGGCGCCCAGTTCGCTTTTGCGTAAGCCTCTTGCGTCGAGCCCTGCGCGACCCCAACCTTCTTGCCCTTCAACGATGCCACCGTCGGCTTGATATCCGCCCCCTCCTTTCCGATCAGCCGGCTAGGCGTATTGAAGAGCGGCACGGAAAACGCCACCTGTTCCTCGCGCTTCGGGGTGATCGACATCGCAGACAGGATGGCATCGAACTTGCGGCCCTGCAGCGCCGGAATGATGCCGTCGAAACCCGTTTCGACCCAGACGCATTTGACATCGAGCCGCTTGCAGATTTCGTTGCCCAGGTCGATCTCGAAGCCCACGAGTTGCCCCGATGGCGCCTTCGATTCGAACGGCGCATAGGTGGGGTCAACGCCGAAGCGAAGTTCGCTTGCGTCTTTCGCTTGGACGCAGAACGCGGCGAGTAACAACGCGATGCCAGCCAGTGCCTTTTTCATGGATGCTCCAGTTCGACGGAATAGCCGCATCGTCGATTGCGTTGCCGGCTAAGGTTGATGAGACCGCTGCTAAAGCGGGTTGCGCGTTTTTGACGTTGCTTGAGGCTTAGTCGTTAGGCTGTCTGTAGAGCCCGCAACCCACGCTCAAAAATCTGCCGTGTGCGTAGCTGGGTGAGTTCGCGCCAGTCCTGATCCGCGGGATAGAAATGTTCCGCCAACGCCGCCTTGATCCGGCGTCCCGTTTCGTCTTCAGGATCGCCATACAGATGCAGCCAGTGATCGTCTCTTAGCGTGCGATGGCCTCGGGCGCCGTCATAGGTCCCGCATTCGATAACCAGTTGCATCAGCTCAGTACCGGGCAGTGAATGCAGGAGCGCCTGTGACGTATAGCCTGTCGCAGTTGCCGCGATTCCTGAATCGGTCGTCGCAGCAGGTCCGGTGATGACCGTGTAGAGCCACGGGCCGAAAACCAACTGTGACCTGGCGAGTGCGGGGTAGCTTTCCTGCGCCACCGCCATCAACATCGCATGACCAAATGCGCCTGCTCCCGTATGCAGATCGAAGCACATTGCAGTGCGCGCGCCCTCCATAAAACGCATCGCAATGGCGCGCAACGTACGGTTGCTCCAGGTGGCTTGTTGACCGCCGAAGAAGATGCCGTCGGCATGGGCGTATTGCCCCGCCTCGACAATGCTCATGACCGTGGCGAGACCTAGTCTTTCGATCTCGTCTGCGAGCCGTTCGTCGGCACGGCGGCGAGCGGGACCGTCAAGGTCGCGGCACAAATAGATACTGTGAAAAGCCTCGTAGCGCGCGTTGTCCGGCAGCGGCTCATTAAAGGCGACATAGTTCCGGTTGAGGTCGACGTTGTCCTCATTCACCCGACGTAACCAGGCCGTACCCCATGGATTGATCAGGTGCACCATGACCACGCAGACATCAGCGGGTAGCGTGCGCTTTTGCAATGAATGAAGGAATGCGATTTGCGATTCGGAGCCGTAATACCCTTCAATGCCATGTGTACCGGAGACGACAATGAACCGCTTGGGCGCAAGCGGATCGCCGATCACCGCTACGTCAGTGGCGAGCATTTCACGGCGGGGGCCGCGCATTGGATGCTCGAACTCCGTGAGCTCGGCGCCCGCAGCCCGCGCGGCTTCGATAAAACGCTCACGCTGGGCGGTAAAACCTGGTCCTTCAATAAAATACCGGTTCATGTTCTCTTTCCAAAATTGATCGTCGCTGGCGGCAAACTAGTTTGCTTTGCTAACCAATTCGTATGGCGATAGCAGTTGACGGCCTTGCGCAGCACAGCAGCACTTCTCCGTCTTGCGGCTCGTCGAGCGGTTGCTCGAAATACTCGACCGCGCCGTCAATCAACTGGCTGGCACACGATCCGCACAATCCTGCGCGGCAACTGAACGGCGGTCTAAGTCCCGCAGCTTCGGCTAAATCCAGCAACGAATGACATGACGGGTCCCATGCAAGCGTCTTGCCAGAAGGCATAAAACAAACCGTGGGCACGGACGCTTCCGGTATGACCTCGGGCTCGGGTGAAGACTGCACGTCGACGTCGTCCAGCCCAAGCACCGAAGCAGGACCGAAGAACTCATGCCGGATACGGCCTTTGTCGACACCGAGGCTCCGTAGCAATTTAAAGTTCGTCTGCATGAAGCGCGTTGGACCGCACAGATAGACGTCGTAGTCATCGAGCGGCAGCAAGCGTTGCAGGGTCTCGCGCGTGATCAGGCCGTGACTATCGAAGCGCTGGTCCTCAAAATCCGATGGCACGGGCGCGCGGTAACAGATGTGCGTTACGACCCCTTCCCTGCTCGCCTGCAAGCGTTTTACTTCGTCCCGGAACGCATGCACGGCGCCGTTTTCGCATGCGTGGATGAAATAGACGCGACGCCGGGATGTGGCACACGAACGATGCAACATGCTGAGCATCGGCGTTACGCCAACACCCCCGCTTAACAACACGACGGGACGATCGCTAAGCTCATCGAGTACGAATGCACCGGCTGGACCGGCAACATCAAGCGTAGCGCCTACCTCGATAACCGCATGCAGATAGCTCGATACCAGCCCGTCAGGCAGTTCGCCCAGATCCAGCGGAGCCAATTGATGCTTGACCGAAATTCGCCAGCGCGTGCGTTCGGCAGGATCGCCGGACAAGCTGTAATGCCGCAGCAGGCGCTGCCCGTCATCGCCGGGAATGCGCACCTGAACAAATTGCCCCGGCAGGAAAGCCGGCAGCAACGCACCATCCACCGCTTCAAGTACGAACGATTTGATGACGCTGCTTTCCCGCTGCACCTCAGCTACGCGCATCCGCTTGAACGCTCGCGGTTCTGTTACCTCTTGCATGGCTAACGCACGCAGTCGAGCGCTGCAGGTTCGTGAGCCTGCGTCTCCGCCTCGATCAGCCGTTGCAGGCTGCGTCGAAAGCGCAACGGCCCGGCGTCGAGCGGCAGGTCGAGATTAGGCGTTCGCCTGTTCGCCATGCCCGCGTGGACGGCCGTCAGGATCACGCGGTCCTCTTCGAATGCATGACGGACGTCCTCGTTGAACTGGCGCGATACGTTTTCATCGCGTTGGTCGAAGTTGCGCATCTGGAACCAGAAATAGCGCGTGTTCGATTCATCGATCGGCGTCATGAAGTTATATGAGTTCATCAGGAAGACGTGCTCGTGCTGCGAACCTTCGTCGGTACCCGTGCCTGCCGGCGTGAACACCGCCTTGATGATCGCGTGCGATGGAAACCGCACTTCGTAATGTTGCTTGCGATCGCAGCGGCCCGAGAATTTCACGAAGCGCGCATAGAAGGGAGCCACATCAACGTCGCGCATCCAGCGCGACACGACTACGCCGTCATCAGTCACCGTCGTTTTCAGCGGCTCGGATTCGCATGCTGCATTGCCGAACGAGGACGGATGAACCCATGCAACGTGGGACGGATCAAGCAGGTTGTCGGTCACATACAGATAGTTGCACGCGACTGTCATGGCATCGCCCTGGTTCATGCCCCAGGCAGGGTCGCCCCATTCCTCGACCGCGAAAATGGTGTCCGCATTCGCGTGCTGCGGCGAGCCCATCCAGATCCAGACCAGACCGTAACGCTCTTCAACGGGGTAGCTGCGAACGCGGGCGGCCGGTGGAATCCTCGCCATGCCCGGTGCACGCACGCAGCTTCCCGAGCAATCGAAGGTAAGGCCGTGGTAACCGCATTCAATCTGGCCGTCCTGCAAGCGTCCCATCGACAAAGGCAGCTTCCGGTGCGGACAGGCGTCTTCCAGCGCAACCACCGCGCCGCCCGGTTTTCGATACAAAACCACCGGTTCGCCGAGCAACGTCAACGGATGCAAACCGTCGCCAATCTCGCTGCTCCATGCCGCCACGTACCACGCGTTTCTTAAGAACATTGCCCTCTCCGCTCCATTCGGATGACAGCCGTTGCGGCTGCTCTATCCGTCTTATCTCTCAGGACTCAGCTTAGGAACTCAAAATTGAAAAGAACAGAGGGCTAAAGCTTTGGCATCGTTTAGAATTTCTAAAACGACTTGGGTCCCTACCCGCGAACCATGGACACACTTCCGCCGTTGCGAGCGTTACAGGTATTCGACACCCTCGGCCGTTGCGGGGGAGTGGTCGAGACAGCGCGCCGGCTCGGCGTCTCGCCGGGCGCGGTCAGCCAGCAGATCAAGATACTGGAAGATTCATTGGGCATGCGGCTGCTGGCGAGAGAAGGCAAGCGGCTTCGTCTGACTGCAGCCGGCGTGCGTTATCACGAAACCTGCGCAGCGGCGTTCGAAAGCCTGCGCGTAGCGGGCGCCGAGATCGAGCGAGTCAGGAACAGGCGTAGCCTCAGCGTGAGCGCACTGCCCTCATTGCTGTCAAAGTGGCTCGCGCCGCGCATCTACGAATGGCAAAGCGAGCATCCGGAACTGGATGTGTATCTGGACGGCACGCATTCGGAGCCGTCGCCCGATGGCCCCGAGATCGACTTCCGCATTACCTACGGCGAACGCATCGATCATGCGGGCACTACGGTGGAGTTGTTTCGTGACAGCGTCGTACCCGTATGCAGCCCCCGGTTGCTCAACACCGGGCGACCGCTGGTCAAGCTGGACGACATTCTTGCTTACCCCTTACTGTCGATAGACTGGTTTCCCAAGTTTTCCTCGCCGCCGTCCTGGCGCGAATGGTTTGCGGCCAAAGGCATTGATTGTCCCGAGGACATGCGCAGCAATCGCCTGGTGTTTTCGTTGTCAGGACTCGCGATACAGGCCGCCATTGAAGGCCATGGGTTCGTGCTGGCGCAGACATCAATGATCATTGATGACTTGACCGCGGGCCGCCTCGTGTTGCCGTTTCCGGTCGGCGTGGCGCTGCCCTCACCCTATTTCCTGACCTGGCAGGCCAGCAGCTTCGACCAGCCGCACTGCCGCGTTTTCCATCGATGGATCCTCACGCGCAGCCGCGAACAGCAAGCGATCAACGACCGGTTGCTCGGTCCTGGGTAGCGCCGTGCACAGGAGTTTTTTTAGTCGCTGGCGTTCCCGCTGACGACTGCACGACGCAGGCGCTTTACGAGCGTCCCGCCGCTATCGGTCAGCCGAACAGAGCCGCAATCTCGTGATGGCTCAGCATGACCGCTCTCCGTATGATTTATTTCGAAAATGCAAACGCTCTCGACCGTCCCGGGCGCGCTACATACTGCCCATGAATTTGCCGAGGCAGTACTTTCCATACACCCGGCAATAGCCGGTGACGACCCAGTGTTTTCCAACGCTGACATGCGACTGCGCCGACACGTGAATCAAGTTGGGAGCGAATGACCGCGTAGCGGGATTAAGAATGGCAAATAGCAGAAGAACAAGCAGCCCTATCACGCGGCGCGCCAGGCTGATTGTGCGGCGAAGCTGATTTGGGTCCATCGCCAATCCTTCGTCGGCTAATGCATTGATTGCGCGCTTGCACAGGCTTGATGAACTTACGATGCAAACACGCCGGGCCGCGAAACCGAAGAGAGCGGGCATGACTTCGTCATACCGCACGTTGTCACGCCCGCGCTTAGTGCTTAGTGCAACCAGATCATCTGCACGACCTTTACCACCACCAGCCCAACCGCCACGATCAGGTAACCGCGCAGCACACCCATCCAGATCCGCTTTGTCAGCGTGAGGTTCGGCGGCGGCAGCTGATCCAGCGCCGGCATGCGCCAGGTATCCCGCGTTTCCCGCGTTTCCCGCGTTTCCCGCGTTTCCCGCGTTTCCTTCAGATAGCGCTGCTCGGTGCGCCCTTGCGCGCCGTCCGCTGCTTCGTGGCCACGTTTGCGAAAGACCAACATGGCCAGGTACCCCACCACGGCCAATGCAGTTCCACCACCCAGCACTTCAAGAATGGTTTCGCCGGTGATGTCCGGGTACACAACGGATGCTGTCAGGATAATCGACAACATCACCAGGACCCAGATAACCGCGCCCGTGAAAACGTTGAGCTTCTTCGAGTTGGCCCACGGTCCAAGCACCGCTTTGTCGTTGCACAATAACAGCAGGAAAACCGTTGCGCTAGGCAACAAAACGCCCGCGAGTGTTTGCACGGCTTCCGTCAGCAATCCCAGCGGACTGCCTGGAATAAGCACGAGTGCCGCGGCAGCAGCCACAATGCCGAAATACACCAGATAGAAACCCTTTGCGTCCGACACACCACGGTGCAGCGAGTGACGAATCTTGAAGACGTCGCCAATGGCATAGGCCGTCGACAGCGACACCGCCGCCGCACCAATGATGCATGCGTCAAGCAAGGCCACGGCGAACAGCGTGGCGCTCGTGCGTCCCGCATATTTGCTCAAGCCTGCGATCACCCCGCCTGCATCGGTGAAGTTACCGAACTCGGGCTTGCCGGCGTACAGCGCCGCGCAAAAGGACATCATGGCCACGCCGCCGATCATCACGAAGACAATACCAATCCACAGGTCAGCTTTCTCATACTTCATGAAACGCGGCGTAATGCGCTTGTCGACTACATAGCTTTGCTGGAAGAACAATTGCCACGGTGCAACGGTGGTGCCAACAATGCCAATCACGAGCAACATCACGTCGCTTAGCTTCGACTGCGCCGGCCACGTCGGCACAAAGAAGTTGCTTGCCATCTGCGACACGGGTGGGTGGATCGACACAAGCACGGGTACGAGCAGCAAGCTCAACAGACATAGACCAATTGCAAACCGCTCGAAGCGTCTGAAGCTTCCCGTACTGACGGCCGCCATAGTCAGCGCTGCGGCAATGCATACGCCCAGTACTTTGGAAATGCCGAAGAAATCGAGTACGAACGTGATGCCGATAAACTCGGTCACAATGGTGAGCGCGTTAAGAATAAACAGGTCGATGACGCTAAAGGCGCCCCAGAATTTCCCAAACCGCTCGAAGATCAGCCGGGCGTGACCGACTCCGGTCACAGCGCCCAAACGCAACACCATTTCCTGATTGACGAATAGAACCGGAACGAGCAGCAGCAACGTCCAGAGTAATGTGGTTCCGTAGTTCTGACCCGCTTGGGTATAGGTGCCGAAAGCGCCGGCGTCGTTGTCGCCCACCATCACAATCAGGCCGGGGCCGAGAATGGCTAAGAGCGTGCGGATACGTGCCCACCAATTGATGCGTGCGCCCGTGTCATGTTGGGCGATCGTGCCGAGTGCGCCCTCAATGTCGCCAACGTGCGCATCATCGAGCACGGCGTTGCGTGGTGGTAGAACTTGGGATGGAGTGGACATTATTATTTTCCAGAAAGCGTGGGTGGCCGATAGGGATGTGCCGTGCTTATCCCGCGTACGACAGACGTGATTAATCCCGTGAGTCATCCCTTGATGAAGCTCAGGAGACCCCGGACGACGTACGCGAGAACGTTAATCAGGCGTGAAACACGAATTTGCGGAATGCGCGCCAAGCGTTAGCGCAACGATGCCGGCGGGTGGATTCCAGCGACAGCATGGCGTTGTAGTGAAGGCGTGATTCCTGGACGTGCGGAAGGTGTGAGACGAGCAAACCGAAGTTCATGATGCTTCTCCGACAGTGTGGCTTTTCAAGAGTTGGAAAGCCAGCAGATCGGAGTCCGGACACGCAGTGCGTGTGACGAAAAATCTACTCGCCTTCCCTGGCAAAAGTGAAGGTGTTGCGGCGTATGGGATAACTGTCACTGTCCGGCATGGCGGCTCCTTTATTGCGTATGCACGCACGTCATCATCCGCACGGCGCACTTATTTCGAAGGCGCGAGCGGAACCAGTCACGAGTGTCAACTCGCAACGCGATTCGTATGGACGCAGGAAAGCCTGGCGTCAATACGCGTATTTCAAGGTGCACGGGGTATTTACTGCGGCGCGCACCGTCTGCCTGCTGGCAAGACGGCGGCTAGGGAATCAAGCGCGAACGTCCTGCCTGTCAGGCAGAGAAAAACTTCGAAGGTCGACTACTACAACTGTCCAAGGCATTAGCCCCGTTTGTTACGATGCCCGGATTCTAGGCGCGCGCTAAATGTCAAGTCAACCCTAATCGTTAAGCAGAGCAGAAATAGTTTTGACCCATGGTTGATGGTTGGTTGTTGCGTGGTTGATCCGCGATTACTGCATCCTTAAGGGATCATTTTTCGCATTAGTAGCAATACGCGAGCAATGTGCGCGTAAGCCTAGTGAAACGAATTACTGAATGACGTCAGCCTTGCTCCCGGCCTAGCGGACTTAGAACGGGACTGTGCGCGAGAGTGCTTTTCACTGAGTTTATGACGTCATTTTCTGACATCATTTTTACTTGCCAATAAGTTTGGCTCGAGAATACAATCCGCCCGTCTCATCAAGAGGAGTCCCTCGTGGACACATGCCCTAGTAGTGGTAGTTCGATGCCGGCCAGCGCCGGCGAAGCATCCGCGAGATAGCGTCACAGGAAAACTCCTTAGCCGCTAACTCGCCTTGTCGGGTTAGCGCGCTTCATCCAGGACTGGCTTCGCGCCCGTCTGTCTGCAGCATGCTCCCCTTTGTCTGATCGCTCTTTGCAAGTTCACTTGCAAGGCCGCGTCATGTCTCTGCACGTCGCTCGATTTAGTCGAGCTGGACGGGAGTCTGCTCATGTTTGTCGTTTCGCTTATCTCGCGCATCGCTCCGGTATTGCGGCCGCAACGCTACTTGTTCACCCCAGGCCACTCCTCCTCCGGACGGCCTTCGCTTCGCGTTTCCAAACCGGGCAACGCGTGTACCCGCCACCTCTGGGTCGGCGTCGTTCGTGCCCTGCTGCCTAAGGGCGGTTATGCCGGCGGCTCGCTCACGACGACAGTCTGCTTGCTCATCGCGCTGACCATTGCCGCCATTGTTATTGCAGGCGCTTTGTCCGCTACCTCAGTGGGCGACGAACTCGGACGCGCAGTGCGTTTGAGCTGGTGGTTTGTCTAAGCGCGGCCGCGTCACGTACTCGATTTTTCATTCGCCTTTTCACCCGTCCTGTCACTTTCAACGAGAAAAAAATGTAGATCGTAAAACCATCTATCTCCCCACAGACCATGAATAAAAACCTCAAGAATTTGCCTTCGAGTTTTCTCGAAGTAACGCCTGCCTCCACGCCTACCTCCCACGCAGCACAAGCGTCACGTCTCTCAAGCAGAGCACGATCAAGTGTCCGCAACGGAGTTTCCTTATTGCTGTCGCTAGGCGCGCTATCCACCGCTGTCGCACAGACAAGTGTCGACGCACCAAGCGCAGGCACCGCCGACGCACAATCCGCCGACACGCAAGCAGCACCCGCGCCAACCGGGCTTTGGGACCGCTCGACGTTGTTCGGGGATATGGGAGGACTGCGGCCATGGCTGGGTAATTACGGCGTCACGCTTAGCGTGCAGGAAACCAGCGAGTATCTGCGTAACGTGTCCGGTGGTGTATCGCGTGAAGGTGCGTATGACGGCCTCACTCAAGCTACCGTCCAGGTCGATACATCGAAAGCATTCGGCTTGCCCGGCGGTACGTTCAACGTCTCCGCCCTGCAAATTCATGGTCGCAACCTAAGCCAGCACACGCTGCTCACACTACAGTCCGCAAGCGGCATAGAAGCAGATGCAAGCACTCGATTGTGGGAGCTTTGGTACCAGCAGTCTCTGCTCGACGGAAGGGTCGATGTAAAGCTCGGCCAGCAAAGTCTCGATCAGGAATTCATGGTTAGCCAGTACGCCACGCCGTTCATGAACGCTACGTTCGGCTGGCCTGTCCTGCCCTCTGTCGGCTTGCCCTCGGGCGGCCCCGCTTACCCGCTGTCCTCACTCGGTGCTCGTCTCAGGGCGAAGCCGTCGGACGCGTTGACCGCGCTCGCAGGTGTGTTCGACGGCAACCCGGCCGGGAGCAACACGGGGGACCCGCAAAAGCAGGACAGGCACGGCACGAACTTCAATTTGGGCAACGGCGCGTTGTTCATTGCGGAACTGCAGTACGCGATCAACCAACCGCCGGCCGATGCGAAAGCGCCCCAGCCAAGCGGACTTCCAGGCAACTATAAACTGGGCTTCTGGTACAACACCCAGAACTTCGCCGACCTGCAGCACGACACGAACGGCTTATCGCTGGCCAATCCCGCGTCCAACGGAATCCCCGCACGTCATCGCGGCGACTACAGCGTCTACGCTGTCGCCGATCAGATGGTCTGGCGTCCAGGCGCGGACAGCCCTCAGTCAGTCGGCGTGTTCGCCCGCGTGATGGGTGCGCCCGGTGACCGCAACCTGGTCAACCTCGGCGTGAACGCGGGCGTCACCCTGAAAGCGCCGTTCAAGGGCCGCGACAACGATATTGCGGGTCTTGCTATTGGCTACGCCAGGATCGGATCGAATGCGCAGGGCCTGGATCGGGATACTGCGTCTTTTTCCACGCCGGGTTATTCGCAGCGCAGCGCCGAAACGATTGTTGAAGCGACCTATCAGTATCAAGTTGCACCATGGTGGCAATTGCAGGCCGACTTTCAATATGCGTTCCGGCCGGCCGGAGGAATTCCAAACCCCGCGAATCCGTCCGAGCGCGTACATGATGAAGCTGTAGTCGGGGCACGCACCGTGGTAAATTTTTAGGAACCGCGGACTTCCTGGTCCCGCTCACAGGACCAGGAAGTCCTCCGGCATCTGAGCTATACGTGTGAAGCCGCTGTTCGTCGGATGAATCCGATTGGCGTAATGTGGAGTGACCCGTGGAGCAACGCGTAAGGAAAAAAGTGAAGCGCGGTCCACGCTGTAATTAACTGAGGGAGGCGACATGAACATCGCGAATTCACCCGCCGCGCCGCTCAATGCAAGCGCCGGCGTGCCGCGTTATTCACCCGCGCAGATCGCTCTGCACTGGGTAATCGGGCTGTCGATCATCGTCATGCTAGGCATCGGTCTCTACATGGTCGGGCTGCCGAAAGGCCTCGCTTTCAAGTCGAGCCTGACCAGCTTCCACAAGTCGCTTGGGATGACCGTCTTCCTGCTTGTGCTGATTCGCATCGTGGTTCGCCTGATTGCGGGCCGGCCTCCGCTTCCGCCAATGCCAGCATGGCAACGTCTTGCCGCGAGCGTGACGCAAGGTCTCTTATACGTAGCGATGATCGTCATGCCGCTGACGGGTTACCTCGGCTCGTCATTCAACGCGTTCAGCACGCGCTTCTGGGGCATCCCGCTGCCAATGTGGGCCTGGGATGACCCCGGCTTGCGAAAGATTTTCTTCACGGTGCACGCGGTCAGCGCCTGGGTGTTGATCGCGCTGATCGTGCTGCATGTGGCCGGTGCGCTCAAACATCAGTTGATAGACCGCGACCGCCTGATGGAAAGGATACTGCCATGACGCTATTGCATATATCAGAAGCAAAACTATTTCGCGAACCTTATTAATTTTCTGGAAGCCTAACGATCGTTAAACCCCTCCTTTCGGCGCTCGCTCTGGCATCGGCACCCGCTGGCCGGCAGCCGGCAAAAACCGACGGACTTAAGCTCCGCTCGATGCATTGAACCCGGTCGCGGCAAGCATCTCCCTACGCATGAAGGAGCGCCTTGCCGCATGCCAACCGCGATCCGCAATCCGCTACGTCAACTCATATAGCCAAGATGCTCGGCCAGGATCACCGAGCCGATAACAACAAGAATGACGCCGCCCGCAATCTCCGCGCGCTGCCCGACGGCCTTACCCAGAAAACGCCCGACCATGACACCCAGGGTCACCATGATCAGCGTCGCCAATCCGATAGTCGCGGCTGTCGACAAGATATTCACATCGATAAAAGCGAGTCCCGCGCCCACCGCCATCGCGTCGATGCTCGTGGCGAACCCGGTCAGCGCCAGCAGCCAGAAACCGTGACTGTCAGGCTTCTCGACGTCCGGCGTGGGTGCGCGCAAGCCCGAGGTGATCATACGTACGCCGAGCACGAGCAGCAGGCTGAACGCGATCCAGTGATCCCATGAGGCGACATACGGAGCGGCGGCCTGGCCGACTGCCCAGCCGACCAGCGGCGTGATGGCTTCAATCACGCCGAAGATCAGGCCGGTACGAAGCGCTTCGCGAATCCGCGGACGATGCAGTGTGGCACCCTTGCCAACGGCAGCGGCGAAGGCGTCCGTCGACATGGCGAAAGCGAGCAGGAGAGTAGAAGCAATATTCATGGGGATGTCAGGATGTCGTTATGGCATTCGGGTCGGGCGAGAACATGCGATGCAGCAGCGAGCCCGACCGGTCTCGCCGTAACATCGATGGTCTTGCCAACCAAAAACTAACGGCGGCTCATGCCACGGTTCGATCGAACCAAGTGTGTTGACATGAGCGCTTCCAGCAAGTGGAAGCCGGCTACTCCCCAAAGACGGATGAAGGCTACCATGTTTGAAATGAATTCGTAAGCTTTCCCCGGCAAGCTGAAGGGGCACTTGCGGGCCGCTTGCTTCAGCCCTGCCCATCGACTTGAATCGAGGGTCCGCACCGGTCCACACAGCGCGCAAACCCGGCTAATCTTGCCGGTCGGCAAAACGGTCATGAAAGATCAAGCCGATACAATGCGGCCAGCCAGGAATGGCGAGCCTCCCGATCGAACCTGCCGCGCGATGCCAAACTTGAGATCCACCCTGCTGCCAGACAGTGCCTGCCCGGCGTCGCACCGCGTCCCGTGCTACCGGACCTGTCGTTCTTTGCGTAGCCGATGCCTTGCGAGCCGCATGCGATGAACCCTGCCTCGCCCTCCGCCACAGGATTGAGGAAGCGCCGCATCCGGCCTCGCTGGACAGCCGTCGGCATGGCCAGCGCGCTCTCCCGCCATCCGATGGTCGCCGGCGTCGTAGGCACGGTGGTCGCGGTGCTCATGGCGAGCTTGTCCATCGGCACGCTGTATCAGGGGCGCCAGGGCGTGCTCGACCACGCCCACGAAACATCGGCGAATCTGGTCGCGATCATCAGCAGCGACCTCGCCCGCAATGTCGAAATCTACAATCTCTCCCTCAACGCGATGGTCGAGGGCGCGCAGAACCCGGCCATGACGGCACTCTCGCCCACGCTGCGTAACCAGATCCTCTTCGACCGCGCGACCTCCGCGGCCTACATTACCGGCGCCTACGTGCTGGACGCGCACGGCAAGGTCACAGCGGCGAGCAAGGACGTGCCCCTCCTGGCGGGCTCTTTCGCCGATCGCGAATATTTTTACGCCCAGCAACGCAGCCCCTCGACCGGCCTGTTTTTCTCACATCCGTTTGCGTCGCGCGTGCGCGGAACCTCGACGATCGGCATGAGCCGCCGTATCAACGCGCCTGACGGTTCGTTCGCCGGTATTGCGTTGCTGGCTATGAACGTCGCGTATTTCAACTCACTCCTGGACAAGCTCAACGTGGGCGCCGAGGGGTCCATCTTTGTGATCCACCAGGACGGCACGATGATCGCCCGCAAGCCTTTCCGTGAAACCCTGGTCGGGCGCAATGTCGCCGGCTCGCCCACCTTCCCGCGCATGGTGAATGCCACGTCGGGATCGTACGCGGCAAATTCCCCGGTCGACGGCGTGCGCCGCCTCTACACGTTTTCGCGCGTGCCGGGAACACCGTTCATCGCGGTCGTGGCGCCGGCGGAAGAGGATGTGCTGGAACCGTGGCGCGAACGCAGCCGGATCGTCGCCGCGCTGACGCTGCTGTCGGGATTGAGTTTCGTTGCTGTTTCGTGGCTGCTTGCGCTGTCGCTGCGCGAGCGCGCCCGCGCACAAGAGGAACTCGTCCGGCTGGCCGGCACGGATGCGCTCACCGGCCTGCCGAACCGTCGCGCATTCGACGAACGCATGGACGACGAATGGCGCCGCGGACGCCGGGCGGGCACGCCGTTGTCGGTGCTGTTCATCGACGTAGATTATTTCAAGGCCTATAACGACACCTACGGCCACGCGCTCGGCGACGACGCGCTCGCTACCGTCGCACACAGTATTGCCACGGCTGTGCGCCGTCCGGGCGATGTCCCGGCGCGCTACGGCGGCGAAGAGTTCGTCGTGCTGCTGCCCGATACACCGCTGGAAGGCGCACAGCATATTGCCGAAGCAATCCGGCTGCGCGTGCAGGCCTGCGCGATCCCCCACCGGGCCAGCGCACTCGGCACGGTGACGGTCAGTATTGGCTGTGCAACGGCATCGCCACCGGGCTTGGGCGGCGCGTACGGCCTGCTCGGCGCCGCCGACCAGCAGCTCTACAAAGCGAAGGCCGCGGGGCGCGACTGCGTCCGGCCGCTGGCGCTCGCCGGGGCACCGGTAGCGAGTCTCTGAGCGCCCGGCAAGCGCACCGACAATCACGCTAAAGACTGCTCAAAAGCCTCCGGACTCGCTCGGATGACCAAGCAAACACATGATTTGCAAGGATTTTTCTCATCGGTATAATGCGTCCTTCCCTTCCAAGGCCACTTCCCCATGAGCAGACTCCTTTGGCTTGCTGCGCTGACGTTCGGTGCAATGCTAGGACCGATGCAGGGCGCGGTGGCTCAGGAACATGTCCCGGAAGCTGCCCAGCAAGACGCAGCAGCCAGCGACGCTACCGCCGAGGCCACTCATCAGGTCTCCCAGCTAATCTCCCAGAAGTTCGGCGTCGCGCGGGCGAAAGCGGAGAAGATCTCAGCCGCGGTCATGTCAGCGGCATCGAAATACTCGCTCCCTCCTGCCCTCCTCCTCGCCATCATCTCGGTTGAATCCCGCTTCAAGGAAAAAGCCCGCGGCGCCAATGGCGCAACCGGGCTGATGCAAGTCGTGCCGGCGGCGCACAAGCAACTCGTGCGCAACATCGACCTGACGGAAGCCACCGCCAATATTGAAGCGGGATCGGCGATTCTTCACGGTTATGTCCAGTCCGCTCGCGGCGATGTAGGCGCGGCCCTGAAGAGCTACGGCGGTTCGAAAGCCTACGCGGAAAAAATCAGCCTGCGCGCCAAGGCGTTCGCTCCGCAATTCGGCTCCGGGACCGATGCCGACTCCAACACCGAAACGGCCGGCGACTGACTCTGCGTTTCCGTGCTCTGCTGCCCCTCCCTTTCATTGCACGGCGCGGCGCCACCACGCCCGGCTCGGACCGATTTTTGCTGTTCTCGCTTAGGGTTGTCTTCATTTCCAATCAACAGCAATGAGGGCAACAATGGCGCGATTGCCGCGCCGCGATCCAGTCTGAACTCGCCTGAACCCGCTCGCCGCCTACGTTCGATTTTCCGACGCGTCACCGGTTGGCTAACTGATCGCTTCAATTTCGAGAAATCCGTGACACGACGCCCTTTTGAAGCGGACCAGGACCAGTTCGCGTTATGGCACCCCAAGCGGCTGCCCACGCTCATGCCCGCCCGGCGTGTCGTGATCGCGCACCTCGACGCGATGATCGGCGAATCGTTCGTGTTGCTGCTCGGTTTAAAGGGGCTGGCGGCGCAGCACGTGAAGGATGTGGACGCGTTGACTATCCTGATTGAAGACTGGCATCCGCAGGTGTTGATGATCGATACCCGCCTGGGGACCGGCGAGCACGGCGCTTTCGTGCGCAAACTCAGCGATAACCCCAGCCACGCCGGCACTCTGCTTATCGCGTTGAGCAACTTCCTTCCGGAAGATTCGATCCCGGTATTGCAGGAGGCAGGTTACGACGGCCATTGCCGCCGCCCCTGTCCGATGTGGCGCGTTTCAGAAGTCCTCAGCGATTTTTTCGCACCGAACGGCGCGTCGATCAGTCGATAAACAAGTCGATAAATAAGTCTCTAAATCAGCGCAGTACCAGTTTCCGCAGTTCATCGATATTGAACGGCTTCGCGAGAATGGTCACCCCGGTGTGGCGCGCGCGCTCGAATTCATCGGCATAACCGGTCATCAGCGCGATCCGCTGCGAGGGCCAGGTGCCGCGAACCTTCTCAGCCAGGTCGATGCCGTTAAGCCGGCCCGGCATTTGTATATCCGATAACACCAGGTCGAAGCGGCTGCCTTCGCTGAGCAGGTCAAAGGCTTTATCGGCGGTGAATTCGTGACGCACGTC
>NZ_LMUF01000052.1:502084-617252 GCF_009766085.1 Burkholderia sp. S171
ATGTCCGGTGAATCCAGCGAATCAGCCGTGTGAGCTGCGTCGTCCAGCGCAGTCACCGGCGCGGCGGACGGCACGTAGTATCGCGGCAGATAAAGCCGCACGGTCGTGCCCCGCCCCGGCACGCTGTCAAGGCGCGCGGTACCGCCCGCCTGCTCGCACGCCGCCAGCACTTGCGCCAGCCCCAGGCCCGTACCCGAACCGCTCAACTTGGTCGTGAAAAGCGGCTCGAACGCACGCCGCGCTGTTGTGTCTGGCATGCCTTCGCCGCTGTCGGTGAACGCAAGCAGCGCGTATTCACCATCGGGCAAAGCGTTGTCGGCCGTCACGCGAACGTTCTGGCTGCGGATGACAAAACGGCCGCCGCGAGGCATTGCATCGCGGGCATTCACGGCAATATTAATGATCGCGAATTCGAGTTCAGTCGCGTCCGCGCGGACCTGCCACATGTCCGGCGACACTTGCACTTTCACCTGGACCTTCTCGCCGGCCGCCGTTTCGATCAACCCCGCCGCTGCGGGCAGCCAGACGGCGAGGTCGATCGGCTCCTGCTTGAGCGGTTGCTTGCGGGCGACGCTGAGCAAGCGTCGAGCGAGTGCTTCGGCGCCAGCGGTCGCGCGCTCTACCGCCAAAATTTCCCGCTCGAGCCCGTTGAAATTCTTGCGCCGCGCAAGCTCCATATTCGCCGCCACCACCATTAGCAAATTATTGAAGTCATGCGCCACGTTGGCCACCAGATTGCCGAGCGCGCCCATGCGCCGTAACTGCCGGCTGGATGCCTCGGCCGAGAGCCGCATGGCGACTTCCGCCTGCCAGCGTTCCCATGCGGCCTGCTGCGCGCGCAACTGGCGCAGCGAAAACAACACGAGCACCCAGACCGCGACGCACGGCGCCGCTGTAATCACGGCTATCAGCGAGTAGTGCTGCCGCCACTCGGCAAAGATCGCAGCGGTCGGAATGGCGCTTGTCACATAGAGCGGATAGTCCCCCACGCGACGAAACGCGACCACGCGCTCGACGCCATCGACACTCGAGCGTATCCGAACGCGTCCGAACAGTTCGTTGTTATGCATGGCGCTGGTGAAAGCCGTGTCGCGGACGTGTGTGATGCTGGCGCGGTTAGGCGGCTCGCGCACGAGAATGCCGCCGTCGCGGCGAAACAGGCCAACGCTCATGCCGGGTTCACCAGTCGATAGATCGCGATAAAACCCCGCGAAATAATCGCGTTTGAGCGCGATCGAGACAACGCCCGCAAAACGGCCGTCGTTCAGGCTGCGCCCGACGCTGGTCGTAAATACATCGGCTTGCTGGACGCTGCCGAGGAGCGGCAGGGAAAAATAAGGGTCCGGGCGGATGGAGCGAGCAGAGGTGAAGTCGTCGCGATTAGCAATCGAGACTGTTGGCACCGGGAAATAGCGGTTGCTGGCGAGCATCTCGCCCGTCACGCCGAAAATGGTGATGGCCGCCACCTGGGCAAACGATTCGCCGATCACGCTCAGGCGATCATGGATGGCTTTCTGATTTGCGTGGATCTCGGCGTCGTCGCTATCGGCGAGCATTTCCACTATGCGTGTCGATATTTCGCGGTTGAGGTCGAGCACCTTGACCGCTTGTTCATCGGCGACACGGGCTACACGGTCGGCGATATCGTTGGATTCGATCATGCGACGCTGGTAATCGTAATAGCCGTAGCCAAGCAGGAACACGATAGGAAAAAGGATCGATGCCGCCAGCACGACCAGCAGGATTCGCCGGGTCGCGGCAAAATTACGCAACGGCAATGGCAGGTCGAGTGCGGCGGAATCCGAAGAGTGCAAAGCGTCAGGGCTCCAAGATTGGGTTCGCTCGTACCGGGATTGGTTATATCGCGCTCGGGGCAGCTCTGCCAGCAACAGCAACCAGCAACTGGCAACTGGCAACTGGCATAGCTCGAAAAGACCTCGAAAACCTGATCACCTGGGGCCGAGCGAAACGCCCAACCCTGTTACTGCGGCTTTGACATTGTCCCACTACCATTTGGTGACGCAGTGGTCGAGTTGCTATTTGCGCTGGAACCGTTGCTCTTCATATTCGGCGTGGAGCCAGTACCCGTTCCCATGCCGCCACCCACTGCGTTGCCACCCGGCGCGCCACTCATTCCCGCTCCGTTGGACCCGCCGCCACTCGTTCCGCCCGCCCCGCCGCCGCCCACGCCTGCACCACCGGCCGAGCCTCCCCCCGCTGAACCGCCTCCAGCACCGCCACCCCCTGCGCCGCCTCCGCCTGCACCGCCCGCCTGCGCATACACACCGCCCGCAGCGCCTGACAGACCCAGTACCAGCGCAGACACCAAAATCTTCTTCGATACGTGTTTCATTGCAGCCTCCTTGAAATACCGTTGGGTGCGTTGCGCAGGACTCAGGTCGCAACGCTCGCTCTCCAATCAGTGCAAGGGGCATGCCGCGGCAGCAGCTATTCTATAAGCGGTAACGCTTGCCTGGCGGGCGTTTCAGGGATCGTATGCCCGCAGTACTTGTGACCTTGGTTTGGTTTTTGACTAGTTTTTGCCCGGCACGCCGATTGATTTAGGCACGTCCAAAACAAAAAACCGGGCTTGTCAGCCCGGTTTTTTCAATGCGAAGTTTCGGTCTTACCAGCCTTGTTGCTGGTAATAACCTGCTTGCGGCTGCGGTCCGCACGGTACATAAGCACGGCGGTAATCGTCGAAGCAATATCCCGGCGGCGGGCCAGGTTGATAGGCCGGCTGTGCATAAACAGGTTGCGCATAAACCGGCTGATACACCGGCTGCGCGTAGACAGGTTGTGCGTAGACCGGCTGAGCTACAGCGGACCCCACCAGCGCACCAATGACCGCGCCGCCCAACAGTGCGCCGACTACCGCACCACCGTCTCCGCCACCCCCGTGTGCGGACGCCTGACCTGACATGGCAAGACTTCCGGCCAACACCAACACTGCTGCTACGCGTTTCATTTGAGTTCTCCAGATCCCTGGGTCGGGACTATGGAACTGATCTTATGCGGGTACAGAAGAAATAACTGATGCAGTTGGTAACGGATCATTTCAGCGGATACATATTCACGGGCAGCTTTTTACGCACACAGTTCAGAAAGGCCGAGCGTCCTTCACGCTTCAGTCGATGCCCGCCGGATAGCCCGCTCCACTGCGCCCGTCTCGCCATGCGGCACGAAGATGTAGCCCTGTCCCCAGACCGTCTGGACATAGCGGGGGTCCGATGGATCGGCTTCCAGCAAGCGCCTTAGCCTCCATATGGACACGTCCAGACTGCGGTCCCTGTAGCTTCCCGCCTGACCGCGCAGCTTCTCGTTCAGCTGCGCACGCGTGAGCACGACCATCTCGTTTTTAACGAAGATCTTCAGCGTGGCGAATTCGCCGGAACGCAATGGCACTCGTTCGCCGTTGTGACGCAGTTCGCGCGCGGCGAAATCGACTTCGTAGGGACCAAAACGATAAGGCGGCCGGTCTTCCGGCGCACCCGGCGCCGCCGCGTCGCGACGCCTCAGCACCGTACGGATGCGAGCGAGCAATTCACGTGGATCGAAGGGTTTGGCCAGGTAATCGTCCGCGCCTAATTCGAGTCCGATCACACGGTCGATCACGTCCGAACGCGCCGTCAGGAAGATCACCGGGATGTCGTCGCCGGCCGCACGCAATTCGCGCAACGCGCTGATGCCGTCCTGCTCGGGCATCATCACGTCGAGCACGACAATTGAAGGCCGCTCGACGTCGAGACGTCGTTTGAGACCTGTACCGTCGTGCAGCACCGAAACTGCCAGGCCGTTGCCTTGCAGATATTCGCGAACGAGGTCGCGCACTACGGGATCGTCGTCGACGAGGAGAACATGATGGGTCATGCGATTCATTCTAAGACGCCAAAGCGCCTTTTCGCGACACTGATTCCTTTCCGCTTCTTTCATCGAATTGCACGGCAAGAAAGTACCCCAATCATCTGATCAAAGCGCTTACCCGCCCGGGTCAACGCGTGCGGGCTTTTCGTGCCACGCCAACAGGTCATTTTTGCGGGAGTTTCGGGTAAGAATCGGTAACTATCTTTGAGTAGATGAAAAACCGTACTTTTACGATGCCAGCTAAAATTTCACCATGACTACATCCGTATTGATCGTCGACGACGACCCGGCGGTTTGCGACCTCCTCAGCCGCTTCCTGAAAGCGCGCGGACTGGACGTTTCCGTCCTTCACGATGGCACCGGCCTGCGCCGGCGGCTGGAATATGCACGCCCGTCCATCGTGGTGCTCGACATCATGATGCCGGACATGGACGGCCTCGCTGCGCTTCGCCAGGTGCGCGCCGCCGGTGACGACATCCCCGTGATCTTCGTCACCGCGCGCGACAGCGTGACGGACAAGGTGGAAGGGCTGGAACTTGGCGCGGACGATTACCTGCCGAAACCCTTCGATCCGCGCGAACTGCTCGCCCGCATAGACACGGTATTGCGGCGGCGCGCGCCCGCGTCAACGGGACGGCCGGAAGCCTGTGCAAGCGAACGGTTCGGGCGCTTCGAGCTCGACTTCGTCACGCGTGCGCTGGTGAGCGCCAACGAGCGCATTCCGCTGCGCGACAGCGAATTCGCGTTGCTCAAGGTGCTCGTACGGCATCCCTACAAAGTGTTGTCTCGCGTGCTGATCCATGATCTCGTGCATCGCGACGACAGCACGTTTAGCGACCGCAGTCTCGACGTACCCATCTGGCGGTTGCGCAGGATTATCGAGGAAGATCCGGCCAGCCCGCGTCATGTGCAGACGGTGCGCGGTCAGGGTTATGTCTTCATTCCCGATCCCGATGGTGCCCGCAACGCGAATACGGAGCCGCAATCAGCGCCGGACATCCCCGCTTCCTCCACGCCCGACCGCGCTTCTACGGTATGAAACTCTTTGGCACGGCGCGAGATCAGGATTCGCGCGGCAGCAACAGCGCCCGCATCGGGTCAGGTCGTGCCGCGTCAGCGCGTGCCTGGAGCCGCAACCGTTCAGGTCGCGGCAATCCGTTCAACACGCTGTTCGGGCGCATGGCGCTCATTTCGCTGGTCGTGCTGTTTGCCGTGCAGGCCTGCTGGTTCGCCGTGCTCACCGTGCAGCGGCCGCATCACGACGCGGAAGGTTACGCGCGGGGATTGATGCTCGTACTCGCCGCTGCGAACGACGACGCGCGTCAAGGCGTGCGGCTCGCGCCTGCGCTGAGCGTGCAGTTGGTGTTGTCATCGAACCTGCCTGAAGGCATCACCTTGCGCGAGCCAGACAACGGCCCCGTCGTGCATTTGCTGCGTGAGTTGAGGAACGTGCTGCCGCCGGGTACGCGGCTCGCCGTCGATGGCCCCAAGCACGCGCAGCGTCTCTGGGTGCGTTATCCGAACAGTCCGAACTGGATCGTGACGCCGGTCGACCTGCCGCCCGCGCCGCCTATCCTGATTGAATCGGTGGGGATGTTGATGGCGGCCGTCATCCTGTCGCTGGTTGCGGCGTGGCAATTGCAGCGGCCGTTGTCGCGCGTGGCGCAAGGCGCGCGTCAGTTCGGCGCGGGCGAGCGGCCGGTCCCGGTAGACGAGCGCGGACCGCGTGAGCTACGCGACCTGATCCGCGCGTTCAACCAGATGATGCGGCGGATCAACGACGCCGATGACGAGAAAGCCGTCATGCTCGCCGGCATCGCGCACGACCTGAAAGCGCCGCTCACGCGCCTGAAACTGCGGGCCAGTGTCCTGGTGCAGGATGACGCCGAGCGGGCGCATTTTATCCGCGACATCGACTCGCTGACACGCATCGTGCAGCAGTTCCTGGAATTTGCGGCCAACGTGCCGACGAGCGGACCCGCTGTCAGCGTGGACGATTTTCTCGCGGAGCAATTCGCGCAAGATGAAGCCGGCGATTCGCCCCTGTTCCGCCTCGACCTGGGCGCTGGCCATGCATTCCACTTGCCGCGCACCTTGCTGGACCGGCTGGTCACCAATCTGGTCGATAACGCGCTGGAACACGGCGCCCCGCCCGTCGACATTACTACGGGCAAGCGCAATGACGAGTGGTTCATCACGGTGCGCGATTACGGCGACGGGATCCCGCCCGAGCGTCTGGACGATGCCCGCAAGCCCTTCGTCCGCCTGGACCCGGCGCGCGCGGGCGATGGTCATTGCGGACTGGGCCTTGCCATCGTCGGACGCCTTGCACATGAGCTTGGCGGCCGCTGCGATATCGGCAACGCGGCAGACGGCGGACTGACCGTGCGGATCGTCATTCCGATGGACGAATCCGCCCACGCGGGCTTCGGCGCGGTTTTACACACCGCCCATGTGCCCGAAGCCGTCATGGCTTCCTGAACACCGCCTGTTCGAGTTCATCGAAGCTGAACGGCTTTGGAAGCAGGGTCGCGCCGCTCAGCTCGTCGCGAAGCTCAGCCGCAATGCCCGTCCCGTAGCCGGATGCCAGCACCACATGCACACGCGGCTGCAAACGCTTCATCGCGCGGGCCAGGTCGAGGCCGGACATGCCGGGCATGCGGACATCGGTGAGCAGGACATCGAATAATTGCTGTGCGATCAGGTCGAGCGCGGCCTGCGCACTGTCCACCGCGAGCACTTTCGCATCGAGCAACTCCAGCAGCTCGCGCGTCGCTTCGCGGGTGTTGGCGTCGTCCTCCACAATCAGCACGCGTAGTGGCTGAGGCTGTGTTTCAGGCTCGGCCACTTCAGCCACTACGGGAGCGTGAGGCGCGTCCGGCATATCGGGCGCCTCATAAACCCGCGTACGAAACATCCAGCGCACCTTGCGGGCCAGTGCATCCCGCCGATACGGCTTGCTGATCAACGCCACGCCCGCATCAAGACGGCCACCGTGCACGATCGCGTTTTCGGTATAACCCGACGTAAACAACACCTCCAGCGCCGGCAGCATGTCCTGCGCGCGCCGAGCCAGTTCGACGCTGCGCATCGGTCCCGGCATCACGACGTCGCTGAACAGCAAATCGACGTGCACGCCGCTTTCGAGCACGCTCAGCGCGCTCTGGGCATCCACGGCTTTCAGCACCCGGTAGCCAAGCTGGGTCAACATGTCCACGGCGGTCGCGCGGACGTTCGGATCGTCCTCCACCACGAGAATCGTCTCCGTGCCGCCCGTCACCGGATCATTCGCGGCTTCCACGCGCACCACCTCGTCCTTCATCGAGCGCGGCAGATAAAGCTTGACCGTCGTACCGTGGCCAGGCTCGCTATACAGATTGATATGGCCGCCGGTCTGCTTCATGAAACCGTACGCCATGCTCAAGCCCAGACCGGTTCCCCGGCCTTCGGCCTTCGTCGTATAGAAAGGCTCGAAAGCGCGTGCGAGCGTTTCCGGCGACATGCCGCAACCGGTGTCCGAGACGGCAACCATCACGTACTGGCCGCTCGCCAGGTCGTCGTGATGGCGCGTGTAATCGTCGTCGAGCATCGCGTTGCCCGCCTCGATGGTCAGGCGGCCCGCGCCGTCCATCGCGTCACGCGCATTGATCGCCAGGTTCACGATCACGTTCTGCAGATGATTCGGATCGGCCAGCGTGTTCCACAAGCCGCCCGATACCACCGTTTCCATTTCGATGGTTTCGCCGAGCACGCGGCGCAGCATGTCGTCGGAACTGCGCAGCAGCCGCGAGATATCGAGCGCCACCGGTTCAAGCGGCTGGCGTCGCGCGAACGCGAGCAATTGCGACGCGAGCTTCGCGCCGCGCTCGACGGCTTCATGCGCGCAGGTGAGACGCCGCGTGAGCGTTTCGTTGCCGTCCGATTCCTGTATAGCGAGTTGCAGGTTTCCGCCAATCACTTGCAGCACGTTGTTGAAATCGTGGGCCACGCCACCCGTCAGCTTGCCGACGGCGTCCATTTTCTGCGATTGCGCCAACGCGGCGGCTGTTTCGCGTCGCTCCACCTCGCTCGCCCGCAATGCTGCCAGCGCTTCTTCAATGCGGGCCTCCAGCGTCTCTCGATGCCGTTCCAGCACCTCGCTCAAGCGCTTTTGCTCCTGCAGCGCGGCGTCGAGCGAACGCACGCCGAGCACGCGCTCGGTGATATCGCGGGAAATCGACACGAACCATTGCGCACCGCTTGGCTCCTTCACCGGAGACACCGACACGTCCCAGTATTTCGGCGTGCCTTTTGCTGTCGGGCAGAGCGCTTCGAAGCGCGAATGATGGCCTTGCCGGGCGTTATCGATTGCTTCGACCAGCACATGCCGCGATTCCTCCGGCCATAGCGACGCCCACGACTTGCCCTTGAGCGGCGCGAAATCATCGATTTCCATCAGGCAGATGCCGTTGGCGTTCATGAATTCGAGCGTACCGTCGAGCCGCAGGATCTTGATGCAATCCGTGCTGCCGTTCAGCACGCTCAGGAAAAACCCGCCGGAATCGAGCGAAAAGCCTGGCGTGTTAGCGGGCTGACCGTTAGTAGCAAGTCCGGTTTCCGGCTCGGGCGCAGCCGGGATGGCGCCGTGAAAACCGAACGGCTTGTCGGGTGGTGCCGCAGGCTCGGGCAGTTGGACCGGCGCCGGAATGCTGTACGCACCCGTGTCGTCGAGACGTGCGATGACGGGATCGGGACTAGCGGAGTCGGTCATGAATCGGGCACTGAAGAGAGAAAGGCGAGGACAGCGCGAGGTGTTTTTCAAGTCGATGCGCTGCAACGTGATCGGCAAGGGAAAGCAAGCATTGCGCCAGTGCGACGCAGCACGGCAGCACGCATGGCAGAGGCTTTTGAAGCACCCGCTTCCCTCAGAGATCGCCGCACTTCGTTCACACAACACGTGTAAAAACCAACCCGGTGACGGGTAGTTATTGCGTAGTTGTTGCGTAGTTGTTGCGCAATGGCCTGGTTCCGGGATGGCTTCAGCGTGATATCGAAGACACCGGTACAGTCGGTTATCACGCGAAAATTCTGGAGCGGACCACGACGTATTTTCGCCAATGTCCCTGTGGCTTTTGCCAGGCGGCGATGAGAGGGCACGTTTTGGATCATTGAGCCGCACGACCATCGTGACGATGCACGTCTTAGAAACAGAATAGGAAAGCGCCGTGCGCGCTTCTTGCTCACCCTAAGGTTTCGCTTCCCGGTCGCGTGGCATCTGGCACAGCCCTCACGGCCGGAACGCAGATCGCACTATTCTCGTCACGCGTTTTTCGACGCGCAATTCTCGTCATGGATAACCCGCCGCGCGCTCTGCGCTGCGACAACATGGAGACGTTTCATGCCTCAAGCCACGACGCAGGCCGTTCAGTCGCCGCGCTTTTCCTCCCCGTTCGCCGCAGCCGTTCACGACGGGCTCACGCACGCACCGCAAAAAGAATTGCCATCGATGTATTTGTACGACGAGGTCGGCTCTGCCTTGTTCGAAGTCATCACCGCGTTGCCGGAATACGGCGTGACGCGTGCCGAGGAGCGCGTGTTGAACGCGCATGCCGCCGATATCGTGGCCGCGTTGCCGCGAAACGTGACCGTTGCCGAACTTGGCAGCGGCAGCGGCCGGAAGACGCGGCGAATCCTGGAGGCGTTGTGCAAGAAGCGGCCGACCGAATACTGTCCGATCGAAATTTCGCCGACCGCATTGCAATTGTGCCGGCGAGAGTTGGGCGATATCGAACGAATTTCGATTGTGGGTTACGAGCGCGATTATTTGGCCGGGTTGGCGGAAGTCAGTGCCAACCGGAAAGAGGGCGAAGTGTTGCTCGTGCTGTTTCTCGGCAGCACGATCGGAAATTTTGCGCGGCTGGCGGCCACGCGGTTTTTGAAGTCGATTCGCGGCATGCTCAAGCCGGGCGATTCTTTGCTGCTCGGAATGGATTTGCTCAAGCCGCTGGAGGTGCTCATCGCGGCATACGACGATCCTATCGGCGTAACGGCCGCGTTTAACCTGAATCTGCTTGCACGGATCAATCGCGAACTGGACGCGGACATTCCGTTAGACGCGTTCGAGCATCTTGCGCGTTTCAATCCCGATGCCCGCAGCGTGGAGATGCATTTGCGTGCCAAGCGCCCGGTGAAGGCCACCATTCGCGCAGCGGGATTAAGCGTGGAATTCCGCCAGGGGGAAACGATCTGGACGGAAAGCAGCCACAAGTATCTTCCTGGGGAAGTCGAGCCATTAGCAGCGGATGCGGGATTCGAATGCACGCGGCAATGGCTGGACGACGAATGGGGATTTGCCGAGAGTTTGCTGGTAGCAAAGTAATGCGGTGAAGGCATATCTCACGCAAGGTTAAGGAACTACCGCACGTTCTTTGCCGCCGCCGACGATCGTGCAGCGTATGGCCTCTACTGCTGGAACGAGGCCATCTCCTCTGCGCTCTCGAAAGCGCTTGGGTTTACCGGGATCGCGCTGCGCAATCAATTTCACTCAGCCTTGAGCAATCGCTATGGCGTCGGTACAACGCTGTCGCGCATCTGGAACCGGTGTGGAAAGCCGGTCCGCTGATGACCGGGGGGCGCTCCCGAACTGGCGTGGTTATCCATGTGGAGCATCCGGCGCCGTCTACACCGGGTGAGGCCTTGTCTCGTCTGCAAACGGGATATGACCGGGTCCTCGACTTACCAGGATGCGTTTGCCGCCGGCTTCCGTTAAACCACCCCTTCAGTGCTGCTCAAACCGCTCAAACCGCTTCTCGATATACCGCTCCTCGCTGACCAGATCCGTGACCCGCGCATGCGGCGGCCCTCTGCGTAACCATTCGAGCATCAGGTCGACCTGATTCGCCGGTCCCTGGATCATCGCTTCAACCGATCCGTCCTCCAGGTTGGCTACCCAGCCGCGCACACCAAGCGCATGCGCCCGGCGCAACGTCGCATGGCGAAAACCCACTCCTTGCACCAAACCCTTCACGTGCACGTAATACGTCTCTATTCGAGTATCCAGATCCGGACTCGGCATGTTGCTTCTCCCGATTAGTGCTGATTCGTCACGCCGCCAGATGGGTGCCAAAGGCACACCCCAGCAAACGCCATCAGGCCGCATTTTAGACAAGACCGGGAAAGCCGGCAGTTCGCATGGGATTACCGGGACCATCCAGCACGAAATCGACGCATGACACAACGCTACGACTGACGCACCCGCTCAGCATCACCCCAGCCGGAATGGCTGTGCACCTTCAGCCGTATCGACTCCCACCCGCCGTGCCACCGCTTCGCGCGGCAACGTCACTTCGAATACCGTGCCACTCTCCGCGTCGGAGCGGACTTCGACTCGTCCACCATGCATCTGCGCAATCTCTCGCGTGATGTAGAGCCCCAGTCCAAGCCCGCCGGTTTCCTGTTGCGGCCGTCCCGACCGGTACGGCGCAAAAATGGTCGGCAATACATCGACGGGAATCTCGCCTGCGTTTTGCACGCTGATCAGGACGTCGTCGGCAGCGTCGCCGTTCAGGCGCACCTGAATGGCCGAGCCATCACGCCCATGCGTCAGCGCGTTGCCGATCAAATTCGAAAACACCTGCGACAACAGATCGCCATCGCCCTGCAACAGCGTATCGCCATCGCGGAAAATAAAGATGCGGCCCTTCCCCACCCGCGCCTCGTACTCTTCAACAATATTCTTCGCCAGCGTCATCAACTCCACCGCCCGCGGTTGCAGCGTCACGCGCCCGCCGCGCAGCCGCGCGAGATTGAGCAACTGGTCGACCATGCGCACCATCCGCATGCCGCTGCTCTTGATGCGCGTGCCGATATTCGCCACGTTTTCATCGGGCACGAAGCGCGCAAGATATTCCGCCGATGCAATCACCGCCGACAGCGGCGTACGCAGATCGTGGCCGAGCACGGCCATGAGCATTTCGTTGGCATCGAGGAGTTGCTGGACGGTCGCGAGTTGCGTGGCGAGTTGCTGCTTCTGCTTCTCGATCTGGATAAACACATCCACCTTCGAATTCAGGATCCGCGAGTCGTACGGCTTGTACAGGAAGTCGACCGCGCCCGCTTCGTAACCGCGAAACGTGCGCCCGGTGTCCTGCGCGGTCGCGGTCAGGAAGATGATCGGCACATGCGCGGTGCGCGGGCTGCCGCGCATCAGTTCAGCCAGTTCGAAGCCGTCCATGCCGGGCATGTTGACATCGAGAATGGCGAGCGCGACTTCGTGCTTGAGCAGCAGTTCGAGCGCCGCCGGCCCGGAACTGGCCGCGAGCACCGAGATATCCGGCCGCGCCAGCGACGCTTCCAGTGCAGTGATGTTGTTCTGCACATCGTCCACGATCAGGACGTAAATGGGCGGCCTGAGCGGCTGCCTGACAGATTGCCTGATGTGTTCCATTAGCGGAGTTCCATTAGCGTGTCAGCTTCAAGTCAACGGGGTTCGCGGCGCGTGCCCGCGGCCATGCGCGCCAAGCGGGCGGCCATGACGTCGAGCGTGAGAATGTCGTGCACGCCGCCGCGCGCGATCGCGCCGAGCGGCATGGCCTTGGCCACGGCGGTATGCGGGTCCTGCACCCAGCAGCGCCCGCCTGCCCGCGAGATCGCGACCAGCCCGCGCGCGCCGTCGTCGTTGGCACCGGACAGCACGACGCCGAGCAGGGTATTCGCAAAACATAGCGCCGCCGATTCAAACAGCACATCGACCGACGGCCGCGAAAACCGCACGGGCGGATCGACGGAAAGCGAGATCGTGCAGTCCGGCTCGACCAGCATGTGATACCCCGGCGGCGCAACATAGATCGTGCCGCCGGCGATCTCGTTCTTGTCGTCGGGCTCGACCACCGGCAACTGGCAACGCGCGGAAAACAACGCGGGCAGCAGGCTGGGCGGCTCGCTCCTGACATGCACGACCACCAGCACGGCAGGGCGAAAATTGGCCGGCAGCGCGGGCAGAAGGTGATTCAACGCTTCGATGCCCCCCGCCGATGCCCCAATCACGACGGCTTCGATTGCATCCAGGGAATCAGTCGACGGTGTCATCGCTAGACCTTTTGATACAAACGCTCGCGCGCATCGAAATCGGCGAAGCTGTCCGCGTGTTTTGAAAACCGCAGGCTCTCTTTGCTGCCCAGCCCGAGAAATCCGCGCCGCACCAGCGAATCGCTGAACAGACCCAGCGCACGGTCCTGCAGCGCTCGGTCGAAATAGATCAGCACGTTGCGGCAGGACACCAGATGCGCTTCGAGAAACACGCTGTCGGTGGCAAGGCTGTGATCGGCGAACACCACGCGCGACTTGAGCGTCTGCGAAAATTTCGCCGCGCCGTAGGCCGCGTGGTAGTAGTCGGAGAGCGAGCGTTTGCCGCCTGCCGCCAGGTAATTCTGGCTGAAACTGGCCAGCCGATCCAGCGGGTAAATCCCGCTTTCGGCTTGGCGCAAGGCGTCGGCGTTGATATCGGTGGCGTACAAAACCGTACGGTCCGCAATGTTCTCCTCAGCGAACATGATCGCAAGCGACCACAATTCTTCGCCGCTGCTGCACCCCGCCACCCACACCTTGATGGACGGATACGTCTGCAAGATCGGCACGACCTGCTCGCGAATGGTGCGGAAATAGGGCGGGTCGCGGAACATCTCGCTGACCTGCACCGTGAGGTACTGAAACAGGCGCGAAAACAGCGTGGCGTCGCGGAGAATGCGCTCCTGCAATTGCGACAGCGTCGTAAAACCCAGGTCGTGCAGCGCCTGCGTCAAACGCCGCCGCAGCGAACTCACCGAATAATGGCGGAAGTCGTGCTGATACTTCAGATAAACGGCTTCGAGCAGCAGCTTCAACTCGATGTCGAAAATCGCCTCTTCCGTATTCTTCAGGTTTCGATGCGGCATGGCGGGTGGCGGCTACCGTTGGCGCAACCAGACACGACACAGCGACACCAGCTTGTCGACGTCGATCGGCTTCGAAATATAGTCGTCCGCGCCTGCTTCCAGGCACTTCTGGCGATCGCTCGCCATCGCTTTCGCGGTCAGCGCGATGATCGGCAGCCGCGCGTGCTCCGGGTTCTTGCGGATTTCGGTCATGGCGGCGAAACCATCCATTTCCGGCATCATGATGTCCATCAGCACGAGGTCGATGTCCGGATGACGGGCCAGCGAATCCAGCGCCTCGCGGCCATTACGCGCAATTTCCAGCTTCGCCCCCAGCGGCTCGATCACATGCGACAGCGCGAAGATATTGCGGACATCGTCTTCGGCCAGCAGGATCGTGCGGCCCTCGAATACGTCGTCGCGCTGGCGCGCCGCGCGCAACATGCGCTGCTGCTCGGGCGGCAACGCGCTCTCCACGCTGTGCAGGAACAACGTCACTTCATCTACCAGACGTTCCGGCGACTTCGCGCCCTTGATGATGATCGACTTGGAGTAACGGCGCAGGCGCTGCTCCTCGTCCGGTGACAACACGCGCCCCGTGTAGACGATCACCGGCGGCGACGCATGCTCTTGTGACGTGGATACCCGCTCCAGCAAGTCGTAACCCGAGCCATCCGGCAAGGCCAGGTCCATCACGATGCAATCGAAGGTCGCGCGGTTCATCTGCTCCAGCGCTTCGGCAATCGTCCCGGCTTCCACGATCTCGACCGTCGCGCTTTTCAGCAAGGCATGGATGCTCTGGCGCAGCGCGGGGTCGTCCTCGACCACCAGCACGCGCCGCGTGCCTTGCGCCGAGCGCGCTTCGAGCTTGCGGATTGCGCCCGCCAGCGTGTCGCGTGCGCTCGGTTTGAGTGTGTAGCCGATCGCGCCGAGATGCAGCGCGACATCGGCATGATCCGTCGACGAGACGATGTGAATCGGAATGTGGCGCGTGAGCGGATCGTGCTTGAGCCATTCGAGCACGGTCAGGCCGGACTGGTCAGGCAAGCCGACATCGAGCAGGATGCCGTTCGGCTGCAGGGTTCGGGCTAGTTCGACGCCTTGTGTCGCGGTGGTCGCGTGCACGAAGTCGAATTCGAGTTCATGCGCGAGGTCGTGCAGGATGTGCGCGAAACGCAAGTCGTCTTCAATCGCCAGGATCACGCGATCCGGGCGCTTGCGGTTGGCGCGGTCATCGGCGATGGGTTGCGGCGCCGGGTAATTCGCATTCGGCGCACGCCAGGACGACGGCTCAAGAGAAGAAGATGAAGATGAAGCCGATGCCATTGCCGCGAGGTGCGCGGGCGCATGGCTCTGTACAGGAGCGACACTCGCGGCGGCGGCCGTATCAGTCGCTAAGGCAGTCTCCGGCTCGCTCATATGCCCGATCACATCGAGCTTGGCGGTGACCGTGCCCTCTTGAACAGTCAGCGGCAGCGTGACCGAAAATACGCTGCCCTTGCCCGGCTCGCTCGACACACTCACCGAACCGCCCAGCAACCGCGAGAATTCCCGCGATATCGACAAACCCAAACCGCTGCCGCCGTACTTGCGGCTGGTCGTGCCATCGGCTTGCTGGAACGCCTGGAAAATGAGGTCCTGCTTGTCGCGCGGAATGCCGATGCCGGTATCGCGCACATCGAAGCGCAGCGCGTTTTCGTTGTTGTCCGCCTTGTGCGCCGACACCGTCACCTGACCGTGCTCGGTAAACTTGAACGCGTTCGATAGCAAGTTGCGCAGGACTTGCTGGAGACGCTGGTTATCGGTGACGAAATACTCCTGCACGCCCTCCGCGCGCTCGGTCACGAATTTCAGGCGCTTCGAGTCGGCGATCGGCGCGAAGGATTGCCGCAACGACTGCAACATCCCGTCGATGGCAACCGGCGCGAACTGCACGTCCATCTGCCCCGCTTCCACCTTCGACAAATCCAGGATGTCGTTGATCAGCGACAGCAAGTCGCTGTTCGACGAATGAATGGTCGCGGCGTAACGCACCTGTTCATCGGAGAGATTGCCGTGCTTGTTGTCCTGCAAAAGCTTGGCGAGGATCAGCGAACTGTTCAGCGGCGTGCGCAACTCGTGCGACATGTTCGCGAGGAATTCGGACTTGTACTGGCTCGCCCGTTCCAGCGCCATCGCGTTCGATTCCAGCTCCTTTTGCGCGCGCACCAGTTCCGTTTTCTGCCGCTCAAGGTGCTGCGTGTATTCCTCAAGATGTACGTTGGTCTGCTCAAGCTCCGCCTGCTGCGTTTCCAGCCGCGCCTGCGTTTCCATCAAGACCCGGCCGCGCTCCTCAAGCTCTTCATTCGATACCCGAAGCTCTTCCTGCTGAACCTGTAATTCCTCGCTCTGGCGCTGCGTTTCCTCCAGCAAATCGACCATCCGCGAGCGATATTGCGACGAGCGCAGCGCCATACCCATGGCTTCGGCGGCGTTTTCGAGCAACTCGCGGGTATCGTCGACCGCGTTTTCATCGCCGATAAAACCCACTTCCAGCACGCCGATCACGTTGCCATCGGCCATCATGGGTGCAATCACGCAATGGGTCGCAGGCGCCGATGCCAGCGCCGAGCCGACCGTCAGGAAATTCGATCCCGCGCCCCTGACCTCGATCGCCCGCTTCTCGTCGAGCACTTGCCCAAGCAGCCCCTGACCGCGCTGGATCTGCTGCGGCACGGCATTGTCAGCGGGCAGCGCCCACGCCGCGATGCGCTCGAGCGTATCGCCTTCACGGCTGTACAGCACGGCGACATGCGCGCCCACAAACGGCACTAGCGAGCCGAGGATGCCGTTGCCGATCGCCGCGGGGTCGAGATCGCCGCGCATCTGCAAGCCGATCTGGACTTCGCCCTGCTTGAGCCACGCGGTGCGTTGCAGGTTCAGCCGCGTTTTGATATAGAGATGCCCCACGCCGGCCAGCACGAACATCACGATCACGCCGATCACGCGGTTGATTTGCAGCGCAATCGAGCCGCCGGTGAGCGCGTCGGCGTTCGTGAGGATATAACCCGTGAGCATGAGCACGGAGGCCACGCCAGCGGTAATGAACGGCATGTTGGGCCGGTCGACCCACATGCAGAGCGCGACCGGCAGCATGTAGAACACCCAGATGGCGACGCGCAGCGGCGTGAGCCAGTCGACCGCAAAGATGACCAGCAGCGACATCGCGATCGCGAAGGTCAGCCACACGGATCGATTTCGACTGTCTTTGAACATTGGCTAAAGAATTTTCTTTAAATTTGAGATGTAGCGGACTGAAGCAGCACCGGACCATAGCACGACCCGCAAGCCCTTGTCACATATGGGTTGGCGGCTAATCGACACGCTTCGAAAGACGCGCAACTGTTACCTTTGCAAGACAAAAAGAGGCAAAAATGACTGACCCGTTAGGTGGGTTCGCCCGTGGACGCGTGCTCGTCACCGGCGCATCCGGATTCGTCGGATCGGCAGTCGCCCGCATCGCGCGGGAACGCGGTTTTGACGTTCGCGTAGTCATACGCAAGACCAGTTCCCGGCAAAACCTCGAAGGTCTCGACGCCGAAGTCGTGATCGGCGACATGCGCGACGAAGCCTCCATGCGCGCCGCGATGCAAGGCGTGCGCTATCTGCTGCACGTTGCCGCCGACTACCGTATCTGGGCACGCGATCCGGGCGAGATCGAGCGCGCGAACCTGGAAGGCACCGAGGCCACCATGCGCGCAGCGCTGGCTGAGGGCGTCGAGCGAATCGTGTACACGAGTAGCGTGGCGACGCTGAAGGTGAGCCCGGCGGGAGATATTGTCGATGAAACGAAGCCTGCGCAGGCCCATCAGACCATTGGCGCGTACAAACGCAGCAAGGTGCTGGCGGAACGCGCGGTCGAGCGCATGGTTGCGAATGACGGCTTGCCGGCGGTGATCGTGAATCCGTCCACGCCGATCGGTCCGCGCGACGTCAAGCCGACGCCGACCGGGCGGATTATCGTGGAAGCGGCGACGGGCAAGATCCCCGCTTTCGTCGATACCGGCCTGAACCTCGTGCACGTGGACGACGTGGCGATCGGTCACTTGCTCGCGCTGGAACGCGGGGTGATTGGTGAACGCTATATTCTCGGCGGCGAAAATCTGTCGCTGCAGCAGATGCTGGCGGACATTGCCGGACTCGCCGGGCGCAAGCCGCCGACCATCAAGTTGCCGCGCGGGCCGCTGTATCCGCTCGCAATCGGCGCGGAGCTTTTTGCCAAGTTCAGCGGCAAGGAGCCGTTTGTCACCGTCGATGGCTTGAGGATGTCGAAGAACAAGATGTACTTCACGTCGGCGAAAGCGGAGCGGGACCTGGGGTATCGGGCACGGCCGTATGGCGAAGGCCTGAGCCACGCGCTGGACTGGTTTCGCGCGAACGGCTACCTGAAGAAATGAAGCGATGAAATGAAGCGATGACGCGCGCCACGCATTGCCTGTTGTTTTGATTGCATTTTATGCGTCAACCACGCATTTTGTTACAACGTGTAGCGACGTAGCGCGGTACGCAGCAGTTAAAATCGCAGGTTCGATGCAAGGCTAGCAAGGCAAACAACGCATGAACTTAACTGACCAACTCGGCACGCTGGAATCGAGCCTCGATGAGCTGATTTCCGCTGCTGCTTTTATTCCCGCTTCTATTCCCGCTTCTATTCCCGGTTCTCCCGAGTCGTCTACTGCTTCTGTTGCGGACTCTGCCGTCGAACCGGCAACGGCGGCTTCGCCCGTGGCTGAAGGACAACCGCCCGTGGCTGGAGAAAAGCCCACACTGAACGTCTCGCGCCCTGAAAAGAACCTGATCGCGATGACAATTGGCGGCGTAACGGTGCCATTGAGCCCCGAAGGGGTATCGGAGTTGATCGAGGAATTATCGAACGCGCGCGCTTCGATGGACGTCGAACAGCCGACCGGCCTCCCGAACGGCTGGCAATTTGTCGCGACGAAAAACCCGGTGATGGCCACGCAACGTTATGCGAACGGCGACCGTTTGCTAGTGCTGCGCCATACCGGACACGGCTGGGTGCCGTTCTCTTTCTCGCCCGACACAATCATCGAGATGTATGCGCTGCTGACGAAGCGGTGAGTTGAACCGTATGGGTGGAGTTCTGCCCATACGACTCATCGTATTTTCTCGCTCAGGGCGCCTGGACCCGCGCCTTCCACTGCCCGCCTTTGCCGCGCCAGAACCGTATGGCCGAGCCAACTGTCGCGCTGACATAAAACAGCGCTATTGCCGGCAATAGCGGCGCCCAGAGCATGGAGCGGCGGTAGTAGCGCAGCATCGGCGAATAGGCGCAGCACATGGCGATCCACGCCAGCCACGCCGGCCATCCCTTCGCGCCGAGCGTCAACGCAAGCACCGGCGGCGCGAGATAGATCACGCACATCGCAAGCACCGTCCCGACCAGCAGCACCGCCGAATAACGCAACTGCGTGAACGCCGTGCGCGCGATCATGTTCCAGACTTCGCGCCAGTCGTCATAGGGACGCAGCGATTCGCTGTCACCGGCAAGATCCAGACGGATCGGCCGCGCTGCGTTGACGCCGTTGCGAAACTTGATGCGCGAAGCAAGGCTGCAATCGTCGATCAGTTCGCCACGAATGGATTCGATCCCGCCCGCCTCCACCAGCGCCGCGCGCCGCACCATCATGCAACCGCCCGCGGCGGCCGCCGTGCGGTTACTCACGTTGTTCACCCACGCAAACGGATACAGCTTGGCGAAGAAGAATACAAACGCGGGAATCAGCGCTTTTTCCCACGTTGAGTCGCAGCGCAGCCGCACCATCAGCGAGACCAGATCGCGATCTTCCAGGATCGCGCGCGCGACGAGTTGCGAGGCGGCATCGGCGGGATGGCGGATGTCGGCGTCGGTGAGCAGCAGGTAATCGGCCGGAAAACCCAGCCCGTCGATAGCCGCAATCCCTTGCGACTGCGCCCACACCTTGCCGGACCAGCCGGACGGCAAAGGCGCGGCCGTCAGCACGGTCAGGCGGTCTTCGAAACCGCCGTCGCGCGCGGCGGCCTGAGCAGCGTCGGCGGTGCCGTCGGTGCTGTGGTCGTCGACGACGATCAGATGGAACGATCCCGCGTAGTCCTGCGCGAGCAGCGACGTCACCGCACGGCCGATCACGTCGGCTTCATTGCGCGCCGGCACGATCGCGACCACGGCAGGCCATGCGCCACGACGCGCAATTTCGGCCTGACCGACCGCGTGAACGGTACTTTCGCTGAGCCGTTCGAGGGCCTGCGCGCGCCAGAAGCCACCGCGGCCAAACAACAGGACAAGCCAGATGAGGAGGGACAACCAGGCAATCAGGAGCATCGTCAATTTGGAGCAGGTCGATGATTAAGCAGATTCAACATCAAGAGGGGCGCCACTGCCCGGTTGGGTCAGCTTTCAACCGAGCGCAATTGCACACCCACCCGGCCACGCAGCCGCATCGCGAGTGAACGTACGCCGATGACCGCCCAGTCCGGGCCTTTCAGTACCGGACGCTTGCGGAACACGTCATAGTCGGCCTGTTCGATCTTTTCGAGGATTCGCAAGCCGCCGTGCACGACGCTGCACAGTTCCAGTCCGAAGCGACCGGGCATGCGCACGGCCAGCGGCGCGCCGCCAACGATCATCGCGCGCGCGTGGTCGACTTCATGACGCATCAGCGCGCGCCAGGCATCGTCGCAGATTTGCTCGTCGATATGCCGTTCGGTCACGCCGAAACGCTCCAGGTCGCACAGCGGCATGTAAATGCGGCTCTTCTTCCAGTCGATACCCACGTCCTGCCAGAAGTTGATGAGCTGCAACGCAGTGCAGATCGCATCGGAATCGGCAAGATTCTCGGGCGTGCTGGCGTCGAAGAGATGCAGCATCAGCCGCCCGACCGGGTTCGCCGAGCGCCGGCAATAGTCCATCAGCGCAGGCCAGTCGGCATACCGGGTGGTGTCGATATCCTGATCGAACGCCGAGACGAGATCGTAGAAAGGCCCGAGCGGCAGCCCGTATTGCGCAACGGTGCCGGCCAGTTTCTCGAACAACATGGGATGAACCGGCGCCGGATCACCAGCGGCCACCGCATCCAGCCCGGCGCGGAAATCGGCGAGGCGGGCGTGGCGTTCGGCCGGGTCGAAGACACCTTCGTCGGCAATGTCGTCTGCCGTGCGCGCGACGTGATAGATCACGCCGACCGGCGCACGCAGCCGTTTCGGCAGCAATATGCTGGCTACCGGAAAATTTTCGTAATGATCGACTTCCATAAGACGGTCCAGGTATTCGACACGGCGCGCGGATGCCAGAATGGACATCGACGCACGCAGGTCGTGCGTGCCGGGTCGCTGACGCGTAACAACATTCCGCTCCAGCGCGATTTAAATGTTGGTTAAGCGCAACGGCTCGACACGGAATGAATGCTTGTCGTGCGCTGCCCGAAAACCCGTTGGGAACCAGGTGAAAATCCAGGCGAATCCGGTGCTCTTGTTCAGCCCGCTTATGCAGCCCGCTTGGGTGAGTTACCCGGCATCTGGCCCAACGCGGTGTGGCTTGGATCCGGGACCAATGCTTCGACAGCCGCGGACCCCCGCTGATTCTGCCTGGCAGGGCATTTACCCGGGGCGTTTCATCGTGCCGCGCTGTATAGGTTCGGCTGCCCGCACCCGCGTGCTGCAGCGGCTTAAAAGCGCGTTCACTGCAGCGCCACGCCGGGATCAAGGCCGCTTCGCAGACAATCCGGCGAAAGCGCTAGTTTACCGGCTTCCGCGTCCGCGCAGTAATTCAACCCTGCCGGTAGAAACGGAAACACCCTCTTACAAGCATCCAAAAACTGAACGAGTTAGAATACGCGGTCAACTTCGGCCTTAAAGTTGAAACGAATGGCCCATTGCCAGCCAATTGTTTCCCAAAGCTTTTTCCGAGAATTTCCAAGAAGCTTTAATTTTGCTTACAACAAATCAACCGGATTTGATCGAAGCTTATAGCCGGTTCCATTCGAAACCCGCGCCAGTCGGAGTTCGCCCGAATATGCGTATTATCCTTGCTCAACCCCGCGGCTTTTGTGCGGGCGTGGTCCGCGCGATCGAGATTGTCGATCGCGCTCTTGAACGACATGGCGCGCCCGTCTACGTGCGCCATGAAATCGTTCACAACCGGCATGTCGTCGACAACCTGCGTAGCAAGGGCGCGCGTTTCGTCGAAGAACTCGACGAAGTGCCGCATGGCGCCGTTGCTATTTTTAGCGCGCACGGCGTAGCGCAAACGGTGGAAGCCGACGCAGAAGCGCGCGGTCTGGACGTGCTCGACGCCACCTGCCCGCTGGTGACGAAGGTCCACGTACAGGGCCGGCAATATGTCGCGCAGGGCCGTACGCTGATCCTGATCGGCCATGCGGGGCACCCGGAGGTGGAAGGGACCATCGGCCAGATTCCCGGCACGGTCGTGCTTGTGCAAAGCGAAGCTGAAGTGGCAACGCTCGCGTTGCCTGTCGATGCGCCTGTCGCGTATGTCACGCAGACCACCTTGTCGGTGGACGATACGCGCGACATCATCGACGCGCTGCATCGCCGTTTTAGTGACATTGTCGGGCCGGATACGCGCGACATCTGCTACGCCACGCAAAACCGCCAGGCGGCAGTGCGCGAGCTGAGCAAGCAAGTCGACGTGTTGCTGGTGGTCGGGGCGACCAACAGTTCCAATTCGAATCGTCTGTGCGAGATCGGCGCCGAAACCGGCGTGCCGAGCTACCTCGTGGCAGACGGCTCGGAAGTGAAAGCCGACTGGTTTGCAAATGCGCAGGCTGTCGGGATTACGGCCGGTGCATCCGCGCCGGAAGAAATGGTCAAGCACGTTATTAATGCACTGCGCGCGCTGGGTCCTGTCGAAGTATCGACAATGTCCGGCCGCGAAGAAAAAGTTGAATTCAAACTCCCCGCGAAGCTGACGAAGCCGCTGGCTGCGGCAACGGCATCCGCCGGCGCCCTTCGCGAAGATTAAGGAGCACACGCAATTGTCTATTCCGATGCTGCAAAAAGTCCGGGTTGGCGCTTACATCGCGCGCCAGCATTTCATGCGCAACAAGCGCTATCCGCTCGCGCTGATGCTCGAGCCGCTGTTCCGCTGCAACCTGGCGTGTAACGGCTGCGGCAAGATCGATTATCCGGATCCCATCCTGAACCAGCGCATCTCGATGGCAGACTGCCTCGCGGCCGTCGATGAATGCGGTGCGCCGGTGGTGTCTATCGCCGGTGGCGAGCCGCTGCTGCACAAGGAAATGCCCCAGATCGTGAAGGGCATCATCGCGCGCAAGAAGTTCGTTTATCTCTGCACGAACGCGCTGCTGATGGAAAAGAAGATGGACGACTACGAGCCGAATCCATACTTCGTCTGGTCGGTTCACCTCGATGGCGACAAGCAGGCGCATGACCATTCGGTCTCGCAAGACGGCGTGTACGAGAAGGCGGTTGCGGCCATCAAGGAAGCGAAGCGCCGTGGTTTCCGCGTGAACATCAACTGCACGCTGTTCAACGACGCCGACCCGGAACGCGTGGCGAATTTCTTCGACACGCTCGGGCCGATGGGCGTGGACGGCATCACGGTGTCGCCGGGTTATGCGTATGAACGCGCGCCGGATCAGCAGCACTTCCTGAACCGCGAGAAGACGAAGTCGTTGTTCCGCGACATCTTCAAGCGCGGCGATAACGGCAAGCGCTGGTCGTTCAGCCAGTCGAGCATGTTCCTCGACTTCCTCGCCGGCAACCAGACCTACGAATGCACGCCTTGGGGCAACCCGGCGCGTACCGTGTTCGGCTGGCAACGTCCGTGTTATCTGCTCGGTGAAGGGTATGTGAAGACCTTCAAGGAATTGATGGAAACCACCGAGTGGGACAAGTACGGCACGGGCAAGTACGAGAAATGCGCCGACTGCATGGTGCATTGCGGCTTTGAAGCCACCGCCGTAATGGATACGGTTGCGCATCCGCTGAAGGCAGCGCTCGTTGCGTTGCGCGGTCCGCGCACCGAAGGTGCTTACGCGAAGGACTTGCCGGTCGATAACCAACGCCCGGCGGAATTCGTGTTCTCGAAGCACGTCGAGATCAAGCTGGAAGAAATCGGCCGCGCGAAGAACAACAAGGGCGGCAAGCAAACGACAATCGCGGCCTGAGTTTGAATACGTGAGCTCGGGCTGGGGTGTGAGGCTCGAGCTTATCGCGGCGGCAAAAAAGAACGGGTGGATAAGGTCGCGATGAGCGGCGTTATCCACCCGTTTTGTATTTCAAGATGCGTATGCGCCGCACCCGTGTAGCATCGCGTGTTTTCAAAGCAAACAAGCAGGAAGCAATGGCTGAATTTAGCGTAATGATCAATCTCGGCAAAGCCGATCTGGACGACTACTCTCTCTTGGCGAAGATGCTGCACAAGACCGGCTTCAGCGAGACGAAAGCCGCGCAAGTGGCGGCGGATTATCGGCTGTTGCCGGCGTCGTTCAAGTACTCGAGTGAGACCGAAAACATGACCGCGGTGAGAGAGAAAGCGCTGAAGTCGGCGAAGAGCGTTTCGTCGAAGGCGATGGTGCTTGTGTCGGAATGTTGAGGCGCGGGTGAATGCTGTGAGGGTGGAACTTGCTGCGCATAAAGTTTCGATGCGTGAGCACTTGGGGGCCGAGGGCTCCGACATCCCTCCCTTCGCGATTTAGCTCACCAAATCGTCTTCACGTGGGCGTAAGCCCTTATCTTGAGATCCTTCGTCACGAGTGGCGCTGCAAACTTCCGGGCCGTCGCTACGATTAACCGGTCTGCCGGGTCTTTGTGGAACTCGCCTGGTAGTTGGACGGATTTCACCGAAATATCGACGTCGACAGGGGCAAACCGCACACCAGGAATTTGCTGCACGGTCGCGAGCCAGTTTTCCACGTCCATTGAGAAGGCTACCGTTTCACGCTCTACGAGCATGGCGATTTCCCAAACCGAAATCGCCGAAACAATGATTTCGCCGCCGGCCCGTTCACGTTCAATCGCAGCCTTAGCCTTTTTGCTCAGCGCGGCATCGCTGGTTACCCACCAGATCAGCGTGTGCGTATCCAGAACGATCACTGCGCAGCCTCCCAATCGTCTTCCCCTACTGGGTCCGTAGGATTGTCATAGCGCAACAGCGAGCCGCGCAGAAGATCCAGCGGGTCCCGTGCGTCGGCGCGATACGGCCGCAACTCCAGCGTTGGCCGGCCATGGTCGGTCACAATCAAACTCTCCCCCGACGACTCCACCAACCTGAAGAACTCAAGCGCCTTCGCCTTGAACTCAGATTTAGATACTTGCCGATTTGGCATTTTATGCCCCTGGTCATATGTCTATGGTCATATTAGTCAGTGTCGAGTGTTTTGTAAATGGTTATGCGTTGACAATTACCACGCAAAAAAGGCGCTTCCAGCTTGTCGCCAGATGCGCCCTTTTTCTGCTGAACCATGATCTACCGGACTCGCTATTCCACGCTTTATGAGCGAATCCCGGCGCCAACCCAGCTGAAAGTCACTCCGCCGTCCGCGCGTTATGAGCGGTCAGGAACTTGATCAAACCATCCACGCCGCCCTTCGACAACTGACCCGCGAATTGCGTCTGGTACACCTGGATCAGCCATGCGCCCATCATGTCGATGTCATAGATCTTCCAGCCGTCCGGCGTCTTTTCCAGGCGATAACGCACCGGGTTATCGCCGCCGGTCGAATACACATGCGACTGGACGACGGCGTCTTTGCCGCCGGCATCGAGCGTCGGGGCATCGAATTGGAACTTGACGTCTTCATCGCGTAATTGCGAGAGCGACGATGTGTAGGTGCGCACCAGCAACGTCTGGAATTGCTCGTAGAGCGCCTTCTGCTGGTCGGGCGTCGCCGTGCTCCACGCCTTGCCGACGGCAATTCGCGTGGTGCGCTGGAAATCGGTGGCCGGCACGAAACGCGTCTGCACCAACTGCGTGATCTTGGCCATGTCGCCGCCACGCGCGGCAGGATCAGCCTTCATCGCGTTGACGGTGCCTTCCACAGCGCTTTTAACGACAGCATCGGCGCTCGCCTGCGCGAACGACGTGCTGGAAAACAGCGCCGCCGACAAGGCCACGGCGAACAGGACAACACGGACAGGCAAGTAGCGTTTCATACGACCGTTATCGAGTTATAGAGGGCGGCGTTCAGCACGGCGCACCGAGTTAGCGGAATACGCAGTCAGTATATCGACCTGCGTCTGCCGTGACAGTTCAGCGCTCGAAGGATTGTCGGGTCTTCGGCTGGCGAGGGAATCAGGGAAACGAAAAACCGCGGATTGCTGGCTCTTCTACGCGTCGTCCGCCACGCTCAAACCTGCGGACTCGGCCCGCGCTCCAGGTACGTCGTCAACGCGATGTAACTGCGCGTGCCGGTGAACCCTTCTATCGAATGAATGCGTTCGAGCAGGTGTTCGAGCGTTTGCGTGTCGCGGGTTCGCACTTTCAGCAGCATCGCGCTTTCGCCAGTCACCGTATGAATCTCTTCGACGTCCGGAAACTCCGTCAGTTGCAGTAGTTGGCGCGTGACGGCCCAACTGGAGGTATCGACGTGAACGAACGCCAGCAGCGGCCGGCCAACGCAAGCGCCGTCGAGCGTCGCCACCGTCGCCTTGACGACACCATCTTGCTTCAGGCGCTTCGCCCGTTCGTGCACGGCAGGCGCGGACAAATGCAGCAGGCGGCCAAGCTCGGCATAGGTCCGCGTGGCGTCTTCGGCGAGCAAGGCCAACAGCTTGCGATCGGTTGCGTCGAGGGCAGCGGCGGAAGGTTGGCGTTTGCGCGGGGCCGTTTCCGAGGTCATCGGCGGATCCTCATGGCTTGGTTGGACTAATCAAACCCGGCAACCCCGCCCGCAATTCCTTGCGCATCACTTTGCCGGTTGGGGTCATCGGCAACGCGTCGACAAACCGAATTTCGCGCGGATATTCATGCGCGGCCAGCCGTGTCCTGACGTGCTGCTGAAGCTCGCGCACCAGCGTTTCATCCGGAACAAACCCCGCGTTCAGCACAATGAACGCCATCACGATCTCCGTACGCGTCGCGTCCGGTGCGCCCACCACCGCCGCCATGCTGACAGCGGGATGGCGCAGCAAACAATCTTCAATAGGCGCAGGACCGATCCGATAACCCGCGCTGGTAATCACGTCGTCGTTGCGGCCGACGAAGCGGATAAAACCATCGGCATCGCATAAACCGAGGTCACCGGTCAGCAGGAACTGGCCGCGGAATTTATCGCGCGTGGCCGCTTCGTTATTCCAGTAGCGCAGGAACATGACCGGGTCGGGCGCGGCAATCGCGATATTGCCGGGAGTATCAGGCGGAAGCTCCGTGCCTTCATCGTCGACGATTGCCACGCGATGTCCCGGCACGCTGCGCCCGATCGCCCCCGCGCGCGGCTCGAACAACGCAGAACACGACGACACCACCACGTTGCACTCGGTCTGCCCATAGAACTCGTTGATGGTCACGCCAAGCGCCGCCCGGCCCCACGCGATCAACTCTTCGCCGAGAGACTCTCCGCCGCTCGCTACCGCGCGCAACGACAGCCGCCACTGCTCGGGACGCGCCACCGCGCGCATCATCTTGAGCGCGGTCGGCGGCAGGAACGTGTGCGTGACGCCGTGGCGCGCCATCAAATCGAAAGCAGCGGGGCCATCGAATTTCTCGAAGCGCCGCGCGAGCACCGTGACGCCGTGATGCCACGCGGGCAGCAAGACATCGAACAAGCCTCCAATCCACGCCCAGTCGGCGGGCGTCCACATCAGCCGGGCCTGCGCCGGGAAAAGACCTTGCGACATCTCGACGCCCGGTAAATGTCCCAGTAACGCACGGTGGGCAAGCAGCGCTCCTTTGGGCTTTCCCGTCGTGCCGGAGGTGTAGATGATCGCAGCCGGATCGTCGCAGGAGGTGTCCGCTGGGGTGAAAGCGTCCGTTTCCGCGCGCAGTGCATCCCAGAAGGAATGCGCGTTTTCGTGGGTGGTGGTATCGACGCAATAGGCCGCTTTCAGGTCCGGCAGCGTCTCGCGAACCTGCTGCAGCTTTTCAAAACCCGCGTGGTCCGTGATCAACGCCGCTGCGCCGCTGTCGGCGAGCCGGTACTGGATGGCATCGACGCCGAATAACTGGAACAGCGGCACCGCGATATAACCCGCCTTGTAGATGGCCAGGTGCGCGATGGCCGTCTCCGGCGACTGCGGCAGGAATATCCCCACGCGGTCGCCGCGCTTAAGCCCCGCGCGGGCAAGCGCGTTGGCGAACTGGTTGGAGAGCGCCTTGAGGTTATCGAAGGTGAAACGCGTTTCCGCGCCTTCGCGGGTCTCGTAGATGAGCGCGAGGCGGCCGGAACCGTCGGCCCATTTATCGCAGGTGTCCACACCGATGTTGTAGTGCGCGGGCACCTTCCACGCGAAGGCCGCGGCGAGGGTTTCGTATGAATCGGCTGCGGGAAGCATCGCTTCTCCCTGGTTCTGGTTGAGTCTCACTCGCCGGCGCCGGACGGCGCGGATTGATCGTTTGAGTCGCTTAATCGCTTGATTCGTTTGAGTCCGTAGCGGCGGCCAATTCCTCCAACCCCGCCGGCGGCCGATAACGCGAAAAACCGTTGAATTCCAGCGTACGCCCAGCGGCCGCCAAGGGCCAAGAATGCCGTGCGTTAGGCACGCCGCCATCGACGCGAATCACCGTCCCGTTGATAAACGCCGACGCCTCCGACAACAAAAATACCGCCGCCGCAGCCAGTTCGGATTCAGTCCCAAAGCGCTGCAACGGCACTTTCTGCTTGAGCTCGCGCAGCAACGCACGATAACGTTCGTCGTAACTATCCATCCCCGCCGATGCAATCCATCCCGGCGCCACGGCATTCACCCGCACGCCGGCGTAACCCCATTCGCACGCGGCCGTTTCCGTGAAGTTCCAGACGCCGGCCCGCGCGGCGCCCGAATGGCCCATGCCGGGCATGCCGCCCCAAATGTCCGCGAGCATGTTGACGATCGCGCCGCCGTGATCGCGCATCCATTGCGTAAAACATTCGCGCGACATCAGGAAAGTGCCGTGCAGGTTATTGCGCACGACAGCGTCCCAGCCGTTCAGGGAAATCTTGTCGAGCGGCGCGGGAAACTGGCCGCCCGCGCAATTGAAGAGACCGTCGAGCCGGTTGAAATCAGCGAGTGCCGTAGCGACGATTTGTTTGACGCTCGCTTCGTCGCGGATATCGCACGAGTAGCAGCGCACGCGTTCGGCGCTTTCGGGGTAATCCTCGGCCAGTTCGTCGCGCACGGCTTCCAGCTTTGCCAGCGACCGCCCGATCAGGATCACCGAAGCTCCCAGCGATACGAGTTCGTGCGCGGTGCATCGGCCAAGCCCACTGCCTCCGCCCGTCACCATGACAACCTTGCCGGCGAACAGGCCGGGACGGAAGACGGAGCGGTATTGATGCTGACCGCCGGGATGGTTCGGATTGGATTCCATGACTCTCAACGTGACCGGGCAAGTGCGCCTCAATACGTTTGAGTAAAACTCAACTACATGACAACGTCAAGCCGGTTAAACCTTAATTTTTATTACAAATCTGCTAAAAATTTCCCCTTAACCTTAATTGAGCTAAACTCAAAATACTTCCCCTGACGGTCGACTTTCATCGCCTATATGACCCAGCCTAAAACCCTCCCCGCCCGTCGCGCACCGTCAAGCGTCAAGTCCGAACAACGCATCAAGGACATCCTGCTCGTGGCACGGCAGGTGTTCTCAGAGCGCGGATATGCATCGGCGACGACGATCGATATGGCGCGTCGGCTTGGGGTATCGGAGGCGACGGTGTTCACGTATTTCTCCGGCAAACGCGACCTGTGCGTGCGGGTGATCTGCGACTGGTACGACGAGATCATCGCGGAGATCGAAACCACACTGCCGCATATCACCGGCACGCGCGCCAAGCTGACTTTCCTGATCCGCACGCACTTGTACCGGCTGATGATCGATGGGCCGGGACTATGCGCGCTGATCCTGTCCGAAGGGCGCGCGAAAGACGACACCTTCGGCGATGAAATCGTGCAACTCCAGCGACGCTACACCGCGCCGCTGATGCAGGTGCTGTCGGACGGCGTAGCAGCCGGCGATATCCGCGACGATCTGCCCTTAAGCCTGCTGCGCTCGAGCATTTATGGACCGATGGAACACGTGCTTTGGGACGCGATCAGCAAGAAAACGGTGGATATCGAGGAGACGTCGAAGCGGTTATCCCTGCTGCTTTGGCAGGGTTTGCAGCCGCCCAATCCGCAAATCGCCGCCCTTGGACAATTACAACGCGACATGGCGGCAGCGCTCAAAACGTTTGAAAACACCACACACTCGCCTGAATGAAAGCTTTGATTTCACACGATTATTACGGTTGACCGCGCCCTAGGCGGCAACATCTGCTGCCCTAAATGCTCCGGCATAACCCCGCGCTCCCCGCACCTTCCCGCCCCATAACGCCCCGTCCTCCACGGCGCGTTTCATCTCACCCGATAAACCCGCCTCGCGAAAATTGCGCGGCCTTTGTCCGTCAGCTATCCGCATAGTTCCCGAAGTCGTATTGAAAACAATTCTTACCTATGTAATGATATTGATTCGCATTTCGGAACATCAGGGCGATGGCGTACATCGGTCGCCATGATGGACTGCTGCATCGGCCGTGCCTTTTGCCAACGGCTCACGCCGCCGCGGGCATCACGGAAGCAATTGACTGGCATGGCGCACCAGCGTCGGCTATCGACCATCTAGTACTCGGGGAAACACATGTTGAGGAAGACACCGCTTGCCGCGGCGATCATGACCGCGCTGGCTGCTCCTGCTGCCATTCCGCTATATGCTCACGCGCAGGCTGCGCCGGTCAGCGAGACCGATCAGACCGCCCAGGCGGAACAATCCGCACAACCCGCACAAGCCACGCCTCTCGTTGAAAACGCCGAGCTGCCGGCTGTGCATGTGTCCGGTCAGGCCATCACCCCTGATTTCCAGCCCGAAAAGTCGAGCGTAGGCGCCAAGGTGCCGACCGCATTGCGCGATATTCCCCAAGCGGCCGTGGTGGTCCCGAAAGCCGTGCTGCAGTCCCAGGCAGCGACCTCTTTCTCCGATGCCCTTCGCAACGTCCCGGGTGTCACCATTGGCGCAGCGGAAGGCGGGCAGATCGGCAACAACATCAACTTGCGCGGGTTCTCGGCGCGCACCGACATTTATCTCGATGGCTTCCGCGATCGTGGCCAGTACTATCGGGACACGTTCGACCTTGAATCCATCGATGTGCTGTACGGCCCGTCATCGCTTTATTTTGGCCGCGGCTCTACGGGCGGCGTGATCAACCAGGTGAGCAAGCAGGCGGAGCTGAAAGCGCATGCCTCAGTGTCCGCGATGGTCGGTACGAGCGACCGTTACCGCACCACGTTCGACATCAACCAGCCGCTGTCCGACACATCCGCCGTGCGGCTCAACGCGTTTGGGCAAGACCTCGGTTCCACGCGCGACGTGATGAAGAGCAAGGACTACGGCTTCGCGCCGACGGTGCGCTTCGGTATCGGCACGCCAACGGAAGTCACCTTGTCAGCGTTGATCCAGCACAACCGCGACCAGCCGGATTACGGCATTCCGCCGGTGAACGGTGCGCCGGTACCGGTGAGCAAGGGCCAGTTCTACGGCTTCGAAGGCGATCGGACGATCCAGGATGTGCAGACGCTGTCGGCGCGCATCCAGCATCGTTTCAACGACAACCTCACGCTGCGCAACGAGACCCAGTTCAGTCACTACGGCACCGAAGCGACCGCGACCAACGCGGCGGCTGTCCTGACCGGGCCGCTGGGGACATCGACGGCACTCGCTAACGGGAATTACACGTCGTTGCCGTTGTCGTCGCTGTATGTGAAGTTGCAGGGCAAGGACCGGAACATCAACGATCACTCGGTCTACAACACGACCGATATCGACTACAAGTTCAACACGGGTTTCCTCAAGCATGAGGTGATTGCAGGTATTGACCTGAGCCACGAGACCTATAGCAACCAGTCGTTCACCGCGACGACCCCGGGCCTGCCGTCGAACACCATCGCGATCGTTCCGCTGCTCAATCCGCAATACACCACGCGGCCCGCCAATACGCGGGAAGTCGCGACCAACCTGGCGGAATCGAGCGCAAACGGCGTGGGCATTTATGCCAACGATACGGTGTCTGTCGGCCAGTACTGGAAGGTGGTGGGCGGTTTGCGCTGGGACCGTTACGAGGCATCGATCAAGAACACGCTCAACCTGCCTTCATACGCCACGCAGACCAATTACTTCACCAGCGTGCGCGGCGGGATCATTTTCCAGCCGACCGATTGGCAGTCGTACTACGTGTCGTACGGCACGTCGTTCAATCCGTCGCTGGAAGCGCTGACGCTGACCAACAACCAGCAGAACACGCCGCCGGAATCGAACCGTTCCTATGAAGTGGGCACGAAGTGGGATTTGCTGAACGGCGGGTTGTCGGTGACGCAGTCGCTGTTCAATATCGATAAAACCAATGCCCGCACGCTCCAGGCCGATGGCAGCTATTCGCTCGATGGCGACGTGCGCGTACGGGGTTATCAACTCGGTCTGGCGGGCCACATCACCAACAAGTGGCAGGTCTTTGGCGGCTACACGTACATGGACGGCCAGGTGGTGAAGGCGCTGGACAACACCAACGGCAAGACGCTCGCGAACACGCCGCGCAACATGATCACGTTGTGGACGACTTATGACCTCACGCCGCAATGGACCTTCGGCGGCGGCCCGGTTTATACATCGGCGCGATACGCCGCCAGCAACGACTTCGTGCAAGTGCCTGCATACACGCGCTGGGATGCCATGGCCGCGTTCCACCAGAAACATTACGACGTCCAGCTCAACGTGCAGAACCTGACTAACAAGCATTACTACGATGCGCTGATTCCATCGGATGGCGGTCGCGCGGTGCCGGGTTACGGCCGGACATTCCTCGCAACGCTAAACTACCGGTTCTATTGATCCACCGTAGGACACGCGAGCCGCGCGATGCGAATTGCGCGGCCGCTGGCCCCATAAAAACATGATCCTTTCGATACCCAACGTCCTAAGCCCCGAGGACGCCGCTGCCATGCGCCAGCGGCTTGAAGCATCGGATGCGTGGGTGGATGGCCGCGCGACGGCCGGCTATCAGGGCGCGCCGGTCAAGCGCAACCAGCAGATCGCGCAGGAAGCGCCGATTGCGTTCGAACTCGGCGACATCATTATTGGCGCGCTCGAACGGCATCCGTTGTTCATCAGCGGCGTGCTGCCCAACAAGCTGTATCCACCGCTCTTCAACCGGTACGAAGGCGGGATGCATTTCGGCAGTCACGTGGATGGAGCAATCAGGCTCGTGCCGGGACATGGCACGCGAGTACGAACGGATGTATCGATTACGCTGTTTCTCACGCCGCCGGAGGACTACGACGGCGGCGAACTGGTGATTGAGGACACGTACGGCGTGCAGGAAGTGAAGCTGCCGGCGGGGCATGCGATTGTTTATCCGGCGACCAGCTTGCACGAGGTGCGGCCGGTGACGCGGGGAATGCGGGTAGCGAGTTTCTTCTGGGCGCAGAGCCTGGTTCGCGACGATACCCGCCGCAGCCTGCTATTCGATATGGACAACGCCATTCAAAGGCTCAATGCACAGAACGCCGACGACGCCGCGCGGCGAACGCTCGTGGGCTGTTATCACAACCTGCTGAGGCTTTGGAGCGAGACGTAGGGGTAAGCTTCTTAAACTGCGAAGACTTCCTGCAAGGTCCGCAATGCGACCGACAGCGTGTTCGCCGGCACAGCGCCGAGCTTCTTGACCAGACGGGTTTTGTCGATCGTGCGAATTTGATCGAGCAGGACCAGCCCCTTCTTCTGGCTGAAAACCACGGATACACGATACGGCGCCGGCCGGCTTTTGGTCGTCATGGGCGCGACGATCACGGTACGCAGATGGTCATGCAACTCAGGCGGCGATATCACCACGCAAGGCCGCGTCTTTTGGATCTCGCTGCCGACGGTAGGGTCCAGGTTAATGAGCCAGACCTCTCCGCGCGCTACCACGAAAGCTCCGCATCATCCGCATTCGGAAACTCGCCCATCACCAGCTCGTCGTCACCCGCTTCGGCCATGGCCTTGCTTGCATCAGACCACCCCTGGCGGGCCTTCTTCTGCGGCTTTCTTAGAACAATTGCGTCGTTTTCCACTTCCATCTCCACTTCATCCTCCAGCCCAAGTTGGGCCAGGATGGGTTTCGGAATCAACACGCCTTGCGAGTTACCCATCCTGCGAATCGTTGTTTTCATCGCTTCACCGTAATGACAATGTTAGTCCGTAAACGAACTGGGCGGCTACACAATGTTAGTACAATTTGTCATTAAGTGTGCGTTGACCTCAGCTCTCGCCAGAACCCGGTCCGCAAACTGCTAGTGCGATCGAGAAGTTTTTGTCCGACGGCGGCGCCCAGCTTGCACACGTAGCGCGAACGTTCCTTCTGCGAGCATCTCCTCACGCCCGGTATACTCACGCGGCGCCTCATGGCCCCCTGTCCAATCAGCAAAACACCAGAACACGCCCTCCGAGGCATCCGTCTTCATGCTCACGCCTCTCATTGCTCGTCTCGTCACATTATCGATTCGCCGACCCGGCTGGATCATTGTTTTGTCGCTGCTGATCGCCGTGCTGAGCGGCTATTACGTCGTGCATCACTTCAAGATCAGCACCGACATCAGCCAGTTGATCGAAACGGAACCCGAATGGGCCGCGCGCAGCCACGCGATTGACGAAGCCTTTCCGCAACGGGGATCCACCGTGCTCGTGGTGGTCGAAGCGCAAGCGCCTGAATTCGCCGATGCCGCCGCCAACGAGCTAGCCGCCGCGCTGACCAAGAACACCGTTCACTTCACAGCGGTGTCGCAACCCTCGGGCGGCGACTTCTTCGAGCACAACGGCCTGCTTTACCTGTCCACCGATAAAGTCGCCGACACCACCCAGCAACTCGTGAAAGCGCGTCCGCTGATCAACGCGCTGGCGCATGACCCCACGCTCACCGGTCTGGCCGGCACGCTCAACACCAGCCTTAACTTGCCCCTGCAACTTGCGCAAGTGACGCTTGGGCAAATGTCGAAGCTGCTGGGCCAGAGCTCGGATGTGCTGGATAAAGTCATCGCCAATCAACCCGCCGTGTTCTCGTGGCGCAATCTGGTCGACACCTCCGCCACGCATCCCGCGCGTGCATTCGTTACCGTGCAGCCGGTGGTCGACTACAACGCGCTGGAACCCGGTGCGAGCGGATCGAATGCGATTCGCGCGACAGCAAATGAACTGAAGTTATCGGAGAAATATGGGGCTGTTGTACGGCTGACCGGCGAACAGCCGCTCTCCGACGAAGAATTCGCGTCGCTGAAAGACGGCGCCGTCCTAAACGGCATCCTGACGGCTATTGTCGTGCTGGTGATCCTCTGGCTCGCGCTGCGCTCGGGCAAGATGATCATCTCGGTGTTCATCACGCTGTTCGTCGGGCTGGCGATCACCGCCGCGATCGGGCTGCTCATGGTGCACGCGCTGAACCTGATTTCGATCGCGTTCATGGTGCTGTTCGTCGGGCTCGGCGTGGATTTCGGCATCCAGTTCGGCGTGCGGTATCGCGAGGAACGCTTCAAGGATGACCGGCTGGACGTCGCGCTCGTGAATACGGCGCGCCATGTTGGCGTGCCGCTGACGCTCGCGGCCGCCGCGACGGCCGCGAGTTTCTTCTCGTTTTTGCCGACCGCGTATCGCGGCGTGTCGGAACTCGGGCAGATTGCGGGCGTGGGCATGATCGTCGCGTACATCACCAACATGACCTTGTTCCCGGCGCTCATCAAGGTGTTCGGACCGCCGGGTGAAGCGGGCTCGCCGGGCTTCCCGAAGCTCGCGCCGGTCGACGATTACCTCGCGCGCAATCGTAAGCCGGTGCTGATCGGCACGCTGGTGGTCGTGATCTGCGCGCTGCCGTTGCTGCTGCATCTGCGTTTCGACTTCAATCCGCTGAACTTGAAGGACCCGAAAACGGAGTCCATGGCCACGCTGCTCTCGCTGAAAGATGCGCCCGAAGCGGCCGTGAACGACGTGAAGGTGCTCGCGCCCTCGCTCGAGGAAGCGGACAAGATCGCGGCGAAGCTCGAGAAGCTGCCGGAAGTGGAGCGCGCGACGACTTTATCGACGCTTATTCCCGCCGATCAACCGCAAAAGCTCGATCTGATTACCGCCGCGGCCACGCAGCTTTTGCCCTCGCTGGACCAGCGGGTTGCCACGCCCGCTAATGACGCGGTGCGCATCGCCACGCTAAAACGCCTGTCGAACACGCTTGCACTCGCCGCCGATGAACATTCGGGCCCCGGCGAGGCGGAAGCACGCCATTTGTCGGACACGCTGAAAAAGCTCGCCGCCGCCGATCCCGCCACCCGCGACCGTGCCGAGCACGCCATGTCCGACCCGCTGCGCATCGCGCTGGGCCAGATGCGCGCGCTGCTGCAACCGTCGCCGGTCACGCTGGCGTCGCTGCCTAAATCGATGACCGAAGGCTGGCTCGCCGCCGACGGCCACGCGCTCGTGGAAGCGTCGCCGAAAGCGCTGGACGGCAAGAGCCGCGACGACGACAAACTGCTCGCCCGCTTCGCCAATGCGGTGCAGAAAGTCGAACCGAACGCGATCGGCGGCCCGATCTCGGTGCTGCATTCGGCCAATACGATCATCAAGGCGTTCGAGCAGGCGGCGGCGTGGTCGCTGATCGCCATCGCGATCCTGCTGTGGCTGACTTTGCGCCGTATCGGCGACGTTCTGAGAACTTTGATACCTTTGCTGGTCTCGGCCGTCGTCACGCTGGAGTTATGCGTGGTGTTCGACATGCCGCTGAACTTTGCGAACATCATTGCGTTGCCGTTGATGCTGGGCATTGGCGTGGCGTTCAAGATCTATTTCGTGATGGCGTGGCGCTCCGGGCAAACCGGTCTGCTGCAGTCCAGCCTCACGCATGCCGTGATGTTCAGCGCCGCGACCACGGCAACGGCGTTCGGCAGTTTGTGGTTTTCGCATCATCCGGGCACATCGAGCATGGGCAGGCTCCTGGTCCTGGCGCTTTTTACGACGTTAATTGGCGCAGTGGTATTTCAGCCGGTTCTAATGGGAAAACCCCGCGTGAAGCCAAAAGCAGTGACCGACACCGTTTAAGACCGTCCCTCTTTGAACCGTCCCTTAACGCACTAACTACTTACGCACGACCCAAGGAAACCGACCCATGAGGATGGCAAAAACGCCTGATGCCGCCCGCGCCCTGCGAGCGCTCTCCGGCGGCGTGCTGCTCGCCGCTGCTTTCGCCCTGTCCGGTTGCGCCACCGGCCCGACCGCCAAGCCGGGCGATCCGCTGGAGCCGATGAACCGCGAGATTTTCAAGTTCAACGACGCCGCCGATAAATACGTCGCCCGCCCCATTGCGACCGGCTACGTGAAGGTCACGCCGGCCCCGCTCCGCACGGCGATCAGCAGCTTCTTTTCGAATATTGGCGACATTGGCAACTTCGCGAACAACCTGCTGCAGTTGAAGATCACCGATGCGAGCGAAGATCTGATGCGCATCGCGATCAACTCCACGTTCGGTATTGGCGGCTTGATCGACTGGGCTTCGGCCGCCGGGCTGCCGAAACACGATCAGGACTTCGGGCTGACGCTGGGGCATTACGGCGTGCCGTCGGGACCGTATCTGGTGTTGCCGCTGCTTGGGCCAAGTTCGGTGCGCGATTCGACGAACTGGATTGCGAGCTATCCGCTCAATCCGGGTACTTACCTGAGTACGGAAGCGAGCGTGTCGATGTTTGTCGTGCGGTTCGTGAGCGCGCGGGCCGATTTGCTGGGCGCAACAGATATCTTGTCGCAAGCCGCGCTGGATAAATATGCGTTCGTCCGCGATGCCTACACGCAGCGGCGTCAATACCTGCTGACGGGCGCGGCGAACGCGGCACTGCCGGATTACGGCGATGACAGCGGTGCGAGCGCAGCGCCTGCGGGTGCTGCAAGCGCGACGGCTGCGCCGGCGAAGCCGGGCATGGGCGGAAGCAGCAGCTCGCAAGGCTTGCCGAACTACGCTGATCCGGGCGCGGCCGAACCGGCGTCTGCACCGGCTGCAAAGTAATTTGGTTTTAGTTTTAGCTCGCGATACGGCTGCCGTATCGCGAGTGCTTTAGCTTTATAAAGACCGCTCGGCCTTGCGTTGTTTCCATCGGCTAACCAGCGTCGAGCGTTCCTCTTCCACGTGTTGCGGCATCCCGAGCTGAGCGCGCAGCATCCCGCGATCCAGTTCCTTTTCCCACGACGCCACGACGATCGTCGCCACCCCGTTCCCCACAATATTCGTCAGCGCCCGGCATTCCGACATGAACCGGTCGATACCGAGGATCAGCACCATCGCGGTGACCGGCACGGTTGGCACGACTGACAAGCTCGCAGCCAGCGTGATGAATCCCGCACCGGTCACGCCTGTGGATCCCTTCGACGTCAGCATGGTCACCGCGAGCAGCGTCACCTCCTGCATCACGGTCATATGCGTGTTCGTGGCCTGGGCGAGAAACAGCACGGCGAGCGTCATGTAGATGTTGGTGCCGTCGAGGTTGAAGGAATACCCCGTCGGCACGACCAATCCCACAATTCCTCGCGAACATCCGAGCCGTTCAAGCTTCTCCATCAACTGCGGCAATGCGGCTTCCGATGTCGACGTACCCAGCACGATCAGCAACTCGTCTTTGATATACGCAAGAAAACGAAAAATGCTGAAACCACAGGCCTTCGCCACCATGCCCAGCCCGAAGGTCACGAACAAAAACGCGGTGAGATAGAACGTGCCGATGAGTTTCATCATCGGCAGCAGGGATTCAATGCCGTACTTGCCGATGGTGAATGCCATTGCACCGAACGCCCCGATTGGCGCGAGACTCGTGATCACGTGGACGATCTTGAAGAACGCCTTCGATAGCGCCTCGATCAAGCCGATCACCGGCTTTGCCGGTTCGCCCATCACGGCGAGCGCGGAGCCGAATAGCATCGCGATCAGCAGCACCGGCAGGATGTCGCCCTGCGTGAATGCGCCGACGAAGGTGTCAGGGATGATGTGCATGAAGAACCCGGCGAGCCCTTCGCCGTGCGTCGCTTGTGCGGCGTATCCGGATACCGCGCTGGCATCGAGCGTGGAGGGATCGACGTTGAAGCCCTTGCCGGGCTGAAGCACGTGCGCCGCCAGCAGGCCAATGGCGAGCGCTACCGTCGATACAACTTCGAAGTACAGCAGCGCCTTGCCACCGACGCGCCCGACCTTGCGCATGTCGTGCATGCTCGCAATCCCCGTCACGACCGTGCAGAAAATCACCGGGCTGATGATCATGCGAACGAGTTTGATGAAGGCATCGCCGAGGGGTTTCATCGCGATGCCATCGACGGGAAGGAAATGGCCTAGTAGCACGCCCGCGAAAATAGCGACGATCACCTGCACGTACAGAATCCGGTAGAACGGCTTGCGTTTCATGTCTCCTCCTTTTTTGGGCAAAACGTGTCCCTGCCGCGTTGGTTTCAGCTTTCGCTTTCGCCAGTGCGGCCGGATTCACGGTGTCTTACTGAGTGCGGCTGCGGCCGCGCGAACTACATCACGGCGGCCCAGGGATAGCGCTCGAAGTGGCGCTTTTCAAAGGCTTCTATGTCGGCGAGCGCGGTCAGCGTCAGGTCGATCGTGTCCATGCCTTCGATCACCATGCGCTTGTGCCGCGCGCCCAATGGGAACTTGAAGATCTGATTCTTAGTCGCTGAGTGAACCGTCTGCGCTTCCAGGTCGATGAGAATCTTCGAGCCCGGATCATCCGTCGATTCACTCAGCAAACCGTCCACCGCTTCACGATCGAGTTGCACGAGCAGCAGGCGATTGTTCATCGCGTTGGAGTAGAAGATTTCGGCGAAGCTGGGTGCAATCACGGCGTCGAAACCGTATTGCTGAAGTCCCCACACCGCATGTTCCCGGCTCGATCCACAACCGAAATTTGCACCGCCAATCAGAATGCGCGCGCCGTTATACGCAGGCTGGTTAAGCACGCAATCTGCGACCGGTTCGCCGTGTTCATCGAAACGCAGGTCGTAGAGCAAACCTTTGCTTAAACCCGCTTTATCGATGATGCGAAGGAACTGCTTCGGCATGATCTGATCGGTGTCGAGGTTTTCGATTGGCAACGGCACCGCGTTGCCTTCAATTTTCGTTAGCTTATTTGACACATCAGTCATGCTGCGTCTCCAGCGATCGGACGTCGGTGATCTTGCCGGTCAGCGCGGCGGCGGCGGCCATCGCGGGACTCATCAAATGCGTGCGGCCGCCGCGTCCTTGCCGGCCTTCGAAGTTGCGATTCGTCGTGGATGCACAGCGTTCGCCGGCTTCGAGAAAGTCATCGTTCATCGCGAGACACATCGAGCATCCCGGCTCGCGCCATTCGAAGCCGGCGGCTTTTAGAGTCTGAGCGATGCCTTCCGCTTCAGCCTGCCGACGCACCGAGCCAGAGCCCGGCACGACCATCGCGCGCACGCCTTGGGCAACTTTGCGCCCCCGCACAATCGACGCGACGATACGCAAATCCTCGATCCGCCCATTCGTGCACGAGCCGATAAACACACGGTCGATCGGCGTTCCCGCGATTGGTTGATTCGATTCAAGGCCGATGTAGTCGAGCGCACGACGCAATGCGGCAGCGGCTTCGGGCGTGGCTTGTGAGCGCGCATCGGGCACGAGGGCATCGACACGCATCGCCTGGTCGGGGCTCGTGCCCCACGTGACGAAGGGCGCGATGTCGCGTGCATCGAAGGTATATTCGGCGTCGAAGGTGGCATCGGCATCGGATTTTAGATCGCTCCAGTCGGCGAGCGCGGCTTGCCAGGCAGCTTCATCAAGCGATGTGGCATGCGCGCGGACATAGTCGAACGTCGTCTTGTCCGGCGCGATCAACGCCGCCCGCGCGCCCGCTTCCACGGTCATGTTGCACAAGGTCATGCGGGCTTCCGCCGAGAGCGACGCGATAGTCGTGCCCGTGAACTCCACGGCATAACCGCGTGCGCCTTGAGCGCCAATCTGACTGATGATCCAGATGATTACGTCCTTCGATGCCGTGCCATAAGGCAACGCGCCATCGATAGTGATACGCATGGTCTGCGCCACGCGATACACCAGCGTCTGCGTCGCGAGAACGTGCTCAACCTCTGACGTACCGATACCAAACCCCAGCGCACCCAACGCGCCGTAGGTGGTCGTGTGACTATCGCCGCAGAGCACCGCCATGCCGGGGCGGATCAACCCCAGTTCCGGCGCGATGATGTGTTCAATCCCCTGCAGCGGATCGTTCGCCGCGAACAGCCGGATGCCCGCCTTGTCGCAGTTGCGCGCGAGGTTTTCGGCTTGCAGCAGCGAAGCGGCATCGCGAATAATGCGCGGCGATTCTGCGTGCGTCGGAATGATGTGGCTCACGACTGCGAGTTGTTGCTTAGGACGACGCACCGGCCTGGATTTTTCAGCGAGCCCGCTGAACGCCTGCGGACTCGTGTACTCGTTCATCAAATGCAGATCGGCGTAGAGCAGCACGTTTTGATCGTCGATACGCGTAACCGTATGCGAGTCGACGAGTTTTTTATAAAAGGTAGTGTGGTTCGACATGATGCTCAACCCCGAAGAAACGGCAGCACACGCTCAAGCAGCAACTCGGGCGCCTCTTCCGGAATGTAGTGGCCGCAGGGCAGCGAGTGGCCGCTGACGTTATCGGAGAGATGCTTCCATTCGGCGATAGGATCGAAGCACTTTTCGATGACGCCTTCCGCGCCCCATAGCGCGAGAAAATCGCAGGTTATCTTCTGGCCCTTCGCCAACGAATCGCGGTCATGTTCCAGATCGATGGTGACGCTAGCGCGATAGTCCTCGCAGATGCCATGAGCGGTTCCCGGCTGTTGCAGGCAGCGCAGATATTCCGCGTACGCCTCGGGCGTGAAGGGCTTCAACCCCGCGCTGCGCGCGCCGATGGTCTGCTTCAAATACAGGTCGGCGTCCGCGCAAATCAGCGTCTCGGGGAACGGCGCGGGACGGACCAGGAAAAACCAGTGCCAATAAGCGCGAGCAAATTCGAACGAGGTTTTCTCGTACATCGCGAGCGTCGGCGCTACGTCGAGCGTGATCAGTTTGTTGACCACAGTCGGATGATCCAGCGCCATCCGCGCCGCTACTCGCCCACCGCGATCATGCGCGAGCACAGCGAACGATTCGTAACCCAGCGTGCGCATCAGGTCGACTTGATCCTGCGCCATACGACGCTTCGAATAGTTGCTGTGATCGGGCAAGCCTTCTGGTTTGTCGCTGTCGCCATAACCGCGCAGATCCGCCGCCACGACGGTGAAGTGTTTGGTCAGCTCAGACACGACCTTGTGCCAGATCGCGTGGGTTTGCGGGTGGCCATGCAGCAGCAGCAGCGCCGGGCCGTTTCCGCCTTGTATTGCCTTGATCCTGACGCCATCGACCGTTGCCGATACGTCCTTGAAGTCATCGAACATGATTGTCTCCCGCAGTTTTATGAAGTTTAATTGATGCATTTCCCGATACAGTTTCTATTCAGGCAATCCAGACTTAACTTCCAGGAACTAATCGATGGACGGTTTTTCGGACCTCAATCTGTTCACGCTGGTCGCGCGGCATCGCAATTTGGCGGCGGCTGCGCGTGATCTCGGCGTGACGCCGCCTTCCATCAGCAAGCGGCTCGCGCAACTCGAACGACGGCTCGGCGTGCGGCTTTTAAACCGCACCACACGGCGTGTCAGCCTCACGCCTGAGGGCGAGCTGTATCTGGCGAACGGTTCCCGCATCCTCGATGAACTCGCCGAACTGGAACAACTCGTCACGAAAAGCCGGGCGGAGCCGACGGGTTTGCTGCGCGTGAACGCATCGTTTGGATTTGGGCGCAGCCGGATTTCGCCGGCGGTATCGAAGTTCATCGAGCGATATCCGGCGATCAAGATTCAGCTTCATCTGTCGGACCGGCCGGTGAATTTGCAGGAGGAAGGGTTCGACTTGGGCATCCGTTTCGGCGATGTCCCCGACGCTCGCATCAACGCGCGTTTGCTGCTCAGGAACCGGCGGGTTGTGTGTGCATCGCCGGGATATGTGGAGAAACACGGGCTGCCCGCCACGCCGCACGACCTGACGCGGCACGCGTGCCTCGTGCTGCGCGAGAACGAATCAGCGTATGGCGCGTGGCATTTCACGCGCGGCAAAAAGATGGAGACCGTCAAGGTCGATGGGCCGCTCAGCAGCAATGACGGCACCGCGGTGCTGCAATGGGCGCTGGATGGACGCGGCATTGCCGTGCGCTCGCAATGGGAAACGGAGGCGCTGGTGCGCGACGGGAAGCTCGTGGTACTGCTGAACGACTGGGCGCTGCCGAACGCGGATATCCACGCGATCTATTTAGAGCGGCATCAATTGTCCGCGAAGTTGCGGACGTTCGTGGAGTTCTTGGGGGAAGAGTTAAGGGCTACGGCGGGGCAGACAAGCGATGCTTAATATCGGTGGGTTGAGCGTGCTCGTGTCCGGGTACAACGACGCAAGTAAGCGGAGCAGACAGACCGATTGGCCGACGTCGGGCAAGGCATGCGTTACGGACTACGAGCCACTTCTTTCCGCCGGATGCATGATGTTTTCCTAAGTAACGAGACGCTCATCTATCTTTCATCGCGGCAAATGGTTTATTCGATGCGGCTTGTGATTGGCAGAAAAAAGCAGCGTTTAATTAAATCATTTTAATGTGATTATTTGTATCGCCAATGAGCAAATGCCCATATTTAACGCGCCCGTTTTTGACGGGCGTGTTTTATCTATACCGATACGGTTTGTTTCAAAGCGGCTTGGCTTTGACTTTCGGTTTGGAAGGCCGGATTTACGCGGCCTGATCGAAAGACTGCTGCATTACTCGATGTTGCGGCGCATGCCGACGTTCGTCTATTTCCGCCATGCCATACGCAAGGGCAAACTTACGGGCATCGACAGGACACGGGAAATGGCCCAGCACGCCCGTCGCGCGCTGCACGCCATCAACCTCCCTGACGATCAGCATGGCTGCGTACAAGCCATCGTCGTACGCGGCCAGCGGAATCAAGACGACATTCTCGTAAGCGATCTCAGCGTATTGCATGACTGAATCCCCCAAGTTGACGACTCTCTACTCTCTCAGCGCACCAGTTGGTCTGGCACGACATTGTGTTTAGGCATTATCAATAAACAAAAAACAAGAATCAACCGGATTTTCCCTGTTGAGGGTTTATACGTGGAATTAGCCCGGCATTATGTGGCGGGTACTTCATTTATTGAGTGCATTTGGTGCACGCAACAGATAGAAGAGACGCTTATACAAACAGAGTATGTCAATTTGATGAGATACGTGGGACAACGCATGGATGCACAGTGGTTGTGCGGTTAATGCTTCTGGTGGCGAAGGGTGATTGCGGGGTTGGCTGTTGTTGCGGTTGCTGAACTTGGCTGCAGGTTGCCGCGAGACGGCGGCGGCTGGCCGAGTGATTCCCGTCCCGGTCGCTTCGATGACACGCGGCCGGCAGGGAGATTCTGCAATGCCTTTTTCCCTTCGCGTATTCTGACGCTTAGGTTTGCTTGGCGAATGTGACTACGTTTTGGGGCGCTTTAGTCTCGATGTCAGGCACGTGATATGCGCGCAATCCTTACACCGACAGCAATGTCCTAATGACCTATGGGGGAGCTTGTGAAACTTGATCCGACTGCATGGTTTCCGTTGAGCGATTTCACACCGGTGCGCGACGGATGGTACGAGGTGCAACTCGCGAGCGGCGAAACGGCATTCGCGAAGTTTGGTACGGACGGATGGACCGAAAAACCGATGCTCGTCTTCACTCACTGGCGCGGCCTTTCCGGCGATCCGAGTAAGGTTGATGGGGCGGAGAGTATTGAAGCTGAAGTGACGGCGGCGGAAGGGGTTAGAGCCGTCTGGGATACGTTCTTCCCCGGGTCAGGAGCGGAGCAGCATAAGCCGTTGGATGCGGGGCATGGGAAGTAGGGGTGGTTTGATTTGGTGACCCGGTGAGGGTGGATAGACTGGCGAGCGTGGGTGGCTCGCCAGTTTTTTTGTTTTTGGGGATGGTTGTGGTGGTTCGCAGCTTTCTCGCTGATGTTGGGTCCGCGTCTTCGAGAGATACGGCTTCCCGTTGTGTGACAATCAAAGTTCCTGATCCATCCAACTACGGCACGGCGGAAGAACATGAACATCAACAAGAAAGTGACGTATCTGGTCAGCATATTTATCGGTACTCCGACACAGCAGCACGCTCAGATCAAAGACATCGCAGCGCAAGTGTCAGGTGACGATTATGAGTTCTTGCACTTGCATCAAATGGGCGCGTTCCTGGTGTTGAACACGGATCGCAATGCCAAGGAATTGGCCGGTTCGTTTTCGCGTGCGACGGCGGCAGACGATCGGGTGTTCATCTGCGAAATGGGCCAGGACTGGCATACCCAAGGGTTGAACAAAGCGATGTTCTGGTTGCAGAATCATCTGGCGACGAAGAACCAAACGCCGGCGACTAAGAAAGGGAATCCGTTTGGGGATGCGTGATTGCGTGTGAGTTAAGTGTTGGGACGACCCGTGGCCGACAGCTTGCAATTGGCGGTGGTTGCCCGCGCGGCAGTAGTACGGATTTTCCGTCGAACGAGGGTTCTTTGGTCATTGCGGTTGTTCCTGGCTGCAATGCGATGGCGACGAATTTCCACTTCTGAATGATTCGGCGTCAGGGCCGCTGTCGGGATGAAGATACGATGAATAAACAAGGACTCTTGAATGGCTGATCGTTGAGTTTTTGGAACCGTCTGTGAACGACGTACTCACCTGAGGAAATTGTTGGAGACATGTTCTTCTTTTGCTAGCGGATATAAACGATCCTCAAGCTGCGTAAAATCGGCCATTTATCACCACGAAAACTGATCTTGGCTGGACGAGTGACGCTCAGGTAAAAAGGCACTATCACGGCTCTTTGCACATCGTCACAGGAAAATAGAACTGTTATGACATCACCCGCATCGATAGACATTCCTAAGCCGTTGGATTGGCAGCATTTTGAACGGCTCGCAAGGGCAGTATTCAGTGAGGCCAAACATGCCGGGTTTGCCCGGTTTGGTCGCGAAGGCCAGCGCCAAAGTGGCATCGATGTGATTGGCCATCTCTCAGACGGGACTCTAGTAGCCGTTCAGTGCAAGGGGCGCACGTCCTCACTAGGCAAACGCCTAACGGAAAAGAATATCGATGACGCGATAGCAGAGGCGGAAACATATAGCGGAAAATTGGATGAGTTTTTCATTGTTACAACCGCCAACGACGAGGTCGCCCTCCAACAGTATGTCATTCAGTTAAGCAGCGCTCGGCAAGCAGCCGGAGAATTTAGTGTGTCGCTGTGGGGATGGCAGTCTATGTCTGATCAAATTAGAAGTTGCCCTGGAGTGCTACGCACCTTTTACGGCGAATGGTGGACGAGACCTTCGTTCAAGTTCGTTGCATCTTTGATTGCGATCGCGGTAATGCTTGGTTCGGTCGGCCTTGTCGGTTCTCAGCGGATCGGACAATTGTTCGCTTTGAAGGATGCAAGTCGGCGTACGACAGTAAAGGGAGTGCAAGCGGTTGTTGCCACTTTGGAGGAACTGCAGGATGCATACGGCGCTTGTATTTCGTCGATGAACGGCAAAGCGTTCGTGTTCTCGCGACGTCTACGCGAGACGTGCGCAAAACCGGTAGAAGCCCCTCTCAAGCGTTTACAGCAGCAACAAGATGAACTTGCCGGCATTATGAATGTAGAGGCATTCAACGAGGTCGTCGCGGCGAATAGCTATTTAGACGGTGATTTCCGTCAACTCCTCATTGCAGTTGAGATGGCGGAGTTCTTCGAAAGTCGCGCTGTGGAGGTCGCAAGAAATGAGTGCCCGAATTCGAAATATAGAATTCCCGCCTCACAAGGTAAAGACGATGGATTCCGAACATCCGGAAAGGATGCCCTTTCCGCACAGATGTCTCGGTACTTTGAGATACGGGATTTTGTCCTTCCGGCAATCACATCGCTGAAAGCTCGCCTTGCGGTCGCTGCACGGATGCAGAGTGGTCAAGATATACCCAGCGACTTGGTGCAGCGCGCAAATTCACTGACGGACCTTCTCAACCAAGAACGCACCTATATCTATAAAGCACCCGCCTCTCCTTTCGCCATAGCTCGCGTGAAAGAAAGGAGCTCACGAGATATCACCGTCACAGGTCCTGCTCTTGATCCTGTGGATGAGCTAGTCTGGCAACAGACCGCTCTAGAGGCAACGTTTGAAGGACTTCGGGGGCACAGTGCCGATATCGAGTATCTAATTTCCTGTGGATTTTTGAAGCCGGGCGCAAAGGCTCTCGAGGCAGTTAGCGAAAGGCGTTAGTCCTCCTGAGTCCATCCCATGCGTAGCCGTGCAAATACTGGCCATAAGGCATCGCCGCGAAGTAGTCATGGAGTTCGGCAAAGCATCGGGCGAAGGTTTCCTGGTGGGACGCATTGCTTTCAAAAATCGGGTTTCGGGGGTGAATGAATTATCCTCATTGATTTTGGGGCAGACGCATCCCATGCAATGCTCGATCACACATCGTGACCAGACTTGCCCGTCAGAACTACGGGCTGCATTTTTTGCGTTATAACCTTGAAATCGTTGAATGCTAGCCGTGCCTTTCGAATTTGGATGTCGTGCCCAATTTTGCCAATCCACGATACGACCTCCTGCTGGGACGTCTCGCATCGGACCCCGATGATGACTTCTCGAAGCATCAAGGTCTTTCCAAAACTTGCGTAGTAGTGACCGTCTGTTTCCTTGTCTTTCAAGTCTGCCATCACTCGGTATTCGCCTTCGTAACGCCATGCTTCGAACTTCGTCAGAAGCATGGCCTTGACAATTTCCGGCGTAAGTCCAGCGTTAAATTTCGACAGATCAACATCGAAGGTGAGGCGCTTTGGCTCATAGCTTATTTGCATGGCGAGTTCATTGGGTATGTCGAACCCGAGGCACATACCGTAGTGCTTGTGCCCGTAGTGTGCCCACATGACCGGATTTTCCCAGTTTGTCGAAAAGCAGATGACCCCGCGCTGCCCTGCCAGATGGTCGCGCAGGATGTTGGCGACCCTGCGGTGATTCTTAGTCGGCAGGACGTGAGGCAGTAATTCGAACGGGTCATTCAGTTCGCCAAACAACGAAATTTTCACGCGTCGTTCCTCGATGACTTTTTTCGCCCACCGCTCTGCTGTCAGATAGTAAAGTCGCATGTTTCAGTAAGCAAAGAAGTCAGCGCATAGGCCGACGAGGAAAACGCTTCGACGGATCAGCCGCTTTCCGCGATCGGCCGCAACCTACTATTGCAGATTAATTTCAAACAAGTGTCGCTCGTAACTTATCCATCATGCAAGCTCTTAATTATAGAAATCTTCAGCGGTACTCTGCAGCATAGTTAAAGTTTTGTCGCCCATGACATTTTCCGATTGCGCAAATAGTTGCGCGTAGTCATGTAACGACAGACTACCTTTCGGGAGCGGTCGTTTATGGCCGAATTCGCCAACAAAGAGTTCCAGCTCCCTGACGGACTCCTCTCGAGGTCCAATATCATTTTTGCCGTTTATGAGCGGGAAAGACAAACTCGATCCAGAAAAATCAGCGAGACCTCGTGCGGAGAATATAGGAAATCGTTTATTTGCGGCTTTCGCGATCAAAATCGTCCGAACACACCATGCTGTACGGCGATTTAAAAAAGAAAAATTGTTACTCACTTGCGATTGATCAATCAGCATCCACGCTATGTCAGAGGCGAATTTAATTTCAGCATCGTAATTCGATCTGAAATTAAAGGCATCCTTAAGTTCATTCATATATTCGCGCGGATCGTAGAGCGTTTGAGATTCACTCACGATGTGTAGCATGAACAGATCGCCTTGCTCGGCTCTTTCAACAGCCAGCTGGCGTGGGTAACTAGCAATGTTGGTATTGCCGTGGACAATCATGCGATATTGCGCGTCGTCCGATATCGAAAACAAATCAATATCAGAACCTTCTACCTCGTCCTGTCTGGCACGACTGCCGTACAAAGCCAAAGATAAAATTGACATTACCGTACTCGACTTATGCGATTTATAATCGTTGGAACAAAGATCGCATACCACCAAAGGCCCAAAAAAGCGTTTGCTGCATATGAAATTTGCTCGAAAAAACATATGCTGCTTGTGGCGTGTTTTGTATAGCCGAACAACAATGTGACATCAAATGACTTCATTGCAGCGATTTTAAATGATGGCGTTATTCCAAAAAAGTGGTACCACGCGGTAAACACGACGCCTATGAAAAATCCGACCAGCGCCGGACGTGCCACACTTGCGCCCCAATTATTCACCGCACCGGAAATCCTTAAGAATATCGATTCGGCGTAAAAAATAGGCAGCGCAGGAATGTTGCTCCAAAGTTTGGTTTTATTTTTAATGTTATATTTACAATTCGAAAGTTTGGATCCAACAATCTGTCTAAGATACGCTTCTACTGATTTATAGTACGTGCTGTCGTCACTACTACGCTCGTTATTGGATAAAATCAGTCTCGCAACTTTTGTTTTTGTTTCCTCAAGGCGCATTGATTGATACGGCGCATCTTTATTATTTTGCGCGAGAATTCCGGGTTCGAGATTCGTCCACGCGGCAGCTATAAAATCCAAAGGATTGCTCAAAGTAGTGTCAAAAAATTTCGTCTCCGTACCCGATATGCCAATGCAATCCCAAGCACAACCGATGAACTGACTTTGTTCAAAAGTGCATACGGATAGAGAGCATTTTTTGAAACTGCAATTTGAAAATTTCGCATTTTTCCAGTTGCAAGACCCAAAATCACAACCAACAAAAGTGCAGTTTTTAAAAATAATGTTGAAAAAATTTCCCTCAAAATCGCAGTTTCTGAAGGTGAAGCTAGCGACCGGCCATCTCGTTTGCGACCTTTTCCTCATTCTCGCTTCGAGTTCCTGTGAGCGGCACAAGAGGTCTTCAATGCTTGTCTTACCTGAGACATCCCAATCGTGAATACCTACTGGCGGAGCCTTCGTCGGATCGAAAATAGGCTCCCAATAGTTTTTCGACCTTTTGCCACGAACGCGCAATGGAACCTCTGGTTCGATGGTGACCGAGGCAGTTGGCTGCATGGGGTAGGTGGATAACTGCGACGGGCCAGCAGGTGTATGGTCGTTCATCTTTTGGGCGCAGGGCGGCTCTTTTAGAAAATAAGGAAGTCAGAGAGAGACAGCTCCATTTTAGCGTGCGTCAACCCTTATCACGATGGATTGTTCGAGCGGTTTACTTCACCCCCACTATGGCGTGCAGGTAAACATGCGAGGAGTCGTTGCAACCCGATCGATGGGTCGACAGCTAACTACACACAATTGCAGCCCATTGCGGCTTCAGCAGCGGCGAATTACGGGCTGACATTCGAAATATCGCCGTCGCTTGAATGATTGGTTGAGGGACCGATTGGAGGCGCCTCCAACTCAGAGCGGTCGCTCGTTGGAGAATTTGTAGCTTGGACCGGATTGGCCGAAGGGGGGCGGAAGTTTGAAGCAACAAAGTCGACCGTCGGTTCAGGTCGACTTCCACCGATCATGGCAGGCCACGGGCCACCTATGCGTGGAGTAAACCATAGCCTATCGAATTCGCGCTCCCAAGCCCGCCTTGGGGCGTGGTCCCTCAGCCGAACGTCATTCAGCCAAACCGCGTGCTGACGGCGTCAAATATTCACTTCATCGAAGCACATTCGTTTCTGACACGGCGTCACCCATCCCGACCATTACCTTGGTTACCATCCTAAAGTGACCACCCCTTAAAGCCTCCACCCCATGGAATACGATACCAAAGTAGCGATCATCATCCTCGACGACCTTGCCGTCTGGCAGAAACTCAACGTAACCGCCTTCCTCGCAACCGGCATAGCGCACGCGGCCCCTGACGCAATGGGCGAACCCTACATCGACGCCGCCGGCAGAACCCACGCCCCCCTCCTCGGCCAGCCCATCATGATTCACCAAGCCAACACCCCCAACCTCCTCCGCGCCTTCCGCCAAGCAATCGAACGAGAACTAACCCGCGCCGTCTACGTCCGCGCGATGTTTTCCACTGGCCACGATGAAGCCAATCGGGAGGTGTTTTTAAAGGAGCCGGCTGATGCGCCCGATCTGGTCGGACTGGCCGTAAGAGGACCGAAGAAAGCAGTCGATAAAGCCATCAAAGGCTTATCACTGCATGGTTGATTGAAACCAGTTTGAAACAACATCGAATTGCGGTCGCACGCCAAACCACCGACCGCCATTCCCTACTCAGCCGCGCAACGGCCAAGCCAAAAACCAAAAACCCTAAACCGCCAACGCCCCCGCCACCCCCATCGCATGCCGCGCCTGGACCAACGAAGTCTTTGCCGCCCGCGCATCCCCCGCGACCTTCAACAGCGCGCCAAGCTGCGAAGGCTCCTTCAACAACTCGCGCAGAATCGGCAGAATCGTCGTGGTCCCATCGTCCCGTAACCCGGCCGTCGCAGCACTCGGCAAACTCCGCCAAGCCGGATCAACAATTGCCCGGCAAATCGCAAACGGCAATCCCCGCGCCGTGGCAATCGCCCCGGCAATATGCGATTCCATATCCACCGCCAACGCCCCAGTAGCCCGATAAAGCGAGCTCTTTTGCTGCTCGCCGGCCAAAGGCGCAGCCACACCGGCCATCGTCCCTCGAACCGCCTTCGCCTCCAGCGGCGTCCCGGCAAAAGCCGCAAACAACCGCGCAGACCATTCCGGATCGGTATCGAGCACGCCGAACGGCCCCGACACAGAGCTAGCGATAATCAACGTCCCCGGCTCCAACTCCGGCGAAAGCCCGCCAGCCGTCCCGAAGCTGATAATCCCGGAACACCCCCGCGCCAACGCTTCACTTAACGCACGCTCAAGCAAATCCGACCGCGCCGCAAACACCGACTCCACCCCAGGCCCACGCGCGATACGCGCTTCAAACGCCATCCCCGTCACAGCAATCACGGGCAGACGGGCATCTTCGGAGCCAGAGGAGCCGGAGCCGGAATTCAAGCCAAAGCCAGAAGCAAAGCCCGGTCGCGAACTCACATGCCCGCCGTCACGCGCGACGTACCGTCGCGCATCATGTTCCTGTACCGTGCCAGCGCCCAAAGCGGGAAGAACTTTCTATACCCGTGATACCGCAGATAAAACACCCTAGGAAACCCAGTCGCGGTAAATCGCGTCTCGTCCCACAAGCCATGTTCACGCTGCGTGGCATGCAGATACTGCACGCCCTTCGCCACCGCCGGATGATCGACAAACCCCGCCGCCATCAACCCGAGCAACGCCCACGATGTCTGCGAAGCCGTGCTCGGCGCCGCTTCATATCCACGATAGTCGAGCTTGTAACTCTCCCCGCCTTCACCCCAGCCGCCATCGGCGTTCTGGATGCTGATGAGCCATTGCCCGGCGCGCTGCATGCGGGTATCGGTGAGAGGCAATCCAGCCGCATTCAATGCACACAGCGCCGTCCACGTCCCGTAGATATAGTTCAACCCCCACCGCCCGTACCAGCTTCCATCGCGTTCCTGACCGCGCAGAATATAGTCGAGCGAGCGCTTCGCCGGCTCACTCGTCGCCGGCAATTCACCCAATTGCGCGAGCATCGAAAGACAACGCCCGGACACATCGACAGTAGGCGGATCGAGCAGCGCGCCGTGATCGGAGAAAGGAATGTTGTTGAGGTAATACTGCGTGTTCTCAGGCTCGAACGCGCCCCACCCGCCGTCGCTGCTTTGCATGCCGACAACCCATTCCCGCCCGCGTGCAATCGCTTCGCCATACAACGCGGTTCCGTTTTCACGATCGGCGCGTTCCATCGCCATCGCGACCACGGCGGTATCGTCCACATCCGGATAATGCGGATTCGCGAACTGGAACGCCCAACCACCAGGCCGGATATTCGGCCGGCGCGAGATCCAGTCGCCGCGTACATCGAGAATCTGCAGCGGCACGAGCCAGTCCAGTCCACGCGAAACGGCAGCGCGAGCGTTAGGCGTATCGGCTTCGAGCAACGCGTGCGCGACGAGCGACGTATCCCATATCGGCGATAAACACGGCTGGCAATATGCCTCACCGCCCGGCGCTTCATCGATAATCAAAAGCTTCTCGATCGACTTGCGCGCTATCGCCCGGTTCGGATGATCTTCCGGATAACCGAGCACGTCGTACATCATCACGGAGTTGGCCATCGCGGGGAAAATCGCGCCAAGACCATCTTCGCCATTCAACCGTTCATCGACGAACTTCACCGCCGCTTCCACCGCCCGTTGCCGCGTGTGGCGCGGGAACAGGGGATCAGCGGCGCGCAACACGGCATCCACGCAGCGGAACAACATGAACCAGCCCTGATGCTGATGCGGCGCACGCTCGGCCATGCCGGCGTTGACGGGGGCATCGAAGAACAGTTCATCAATTCGCACGTTCTTCGGATTGCGCGCTTTCGGCCGCTTTGCGTTGAGCACGAGCAGCGGCACGATCACGGTCCGCGCCCAGTACGACACCTTCGACAAATGGAACGGGAACCACTCGGGCAAGAGGGTGATTTCCACGGGCATCATGGGCACCGCGCGCCACGACACCACGCCGAACAGCGCCAGCAGAATCCGCGTGAACACGTTCGCTTTTTCCGCGCCGCCGGCCGCGATAATTGCGCGGCGTGCCCGCTGCATGTGTTCGGCCTCAGGCAAATCGCCAATCATCTTCAGCGCGAAATACGCCTTCACGGTGGCGCTGACGTCCATGGCGCCATCGGTGAAAAGCGGCCAGCCACCGTCCGCCCGCTGGATCCTGCGCAAGTACCGCGCGATCTTCGCTTCGAGTTCGAGATTCGGCGTTTCGGCAAGGTAATGCACGAGCAGCACGTACTCGGCGGGAATAGTGGCGTCGGCTTCGAGCTGATAAAGCCAGTAGCCGTCGGGATGTTGGTCGGCAAGAATGGCATCGGCAGCGCGCGCCACCGACGCTTCCAGCGCCGCCGCCGTCACCGGCTGGAGACCGGGCGGCTGGACAGTTTCGTTCATCAGCGTTGCACCGAGAAATCAATCGAGGGATTCATAAGCAGGTCCGCAGCCTTCTGGCCGGAGCGGATCGAGCCTTCTATCGTGGCCGGTAGCCCGTTGGCAATCCAGTCGCCGGCCAGCATCAGATTCGACCAGCGCGTACGCGTGCCCGGCCGGAGGTTTTCCTGGCTCGGCACAGCCGCAAAGGTCGCACGCTTTTCCGTCACAATTTGCCAAGTGGGCATGCGCTCAACGGGCAAGCGCGCCGCCTTCGCGACCTCTTGCCAGATGCTCTGCGCAAGCGTCTCGCGCGGGGTATCGAGGAGACGATCTGCCCCGCTGATGGTCACCGAAAGACGTCCATCGAACGCGAAGAGCCATTCAGCGGTGCCGTTCAGCAAACCGGTCATCGGCTCGAAGGCAAGCGGCGGATCAATAGCGAAATGCGCATTGACGATGGCGCGGAATTCGTTCGGCGCGGATAACCCAGGCACGAGTTGCTGCGCCACGTTTGGCGGCACGGCAAGCACCACGCCGTCGTGAAGACCGATGTCCACGCGGCCATCGTCGAAATCAAGCGACGTCACACGTGTCTTCGAATCCGTGCCGGCGAAACCGATCTCGCGCACCCGCGACCCGAGCTTGATCTCCGCGCCACCGTATTGCAGCAGGCGCAACGCGGGATCGATGAACGCATGGCCCAGCCCGTTGCGCGCGACCAGCGGCCGGCACGCCTGACCGCCGAGCAGCAGCGTTTCCTTCAGCACGTTGCCGGCGAGCACCGCGCTGCCTTCACGCGGATCCACATTCAGCACGGCCAGGAACAGCGGGTTGATCAGCGCGTCCCACAAGCGCCCGTTCGTGCGCATGGTTTGCTGCATCGTACGGCCGGGTTTGGCGAACAGCAGCGGCGCCAGCGACAGATAATCCGCGGGCATGGTGCCCGGAACGCGCGCGGCGGAATCGAAGATCCAGCCCGGCACGCGGCCCGGAGAAAGCTTCACCGTCCAGCGCGCGCCGCTGCGCAAATCCATGAACGGAAACTCGGGCTGGGTCGGGCCAACAAGTTCGTCGGCAGCGCCAATCGCCTTCGCATAGCTCAGCGTGGCGTGGTTGCCCGACAGCACCAGATGGTTGCCGTTATCAATCGTGGCGTTGAGCTTGATATCGAAGTAAGAACGGCAGCGGCCGCCCGCATGTGGCGCTGCTTCGTGCAGCACCACACGCGCTCCACGGCGCTGCAACTGGACCGCGGCGGCGAGTCCCGACAACCCCGCGCCAATCACATGAACGAGACGCGACATCAGAAAATATGTCGCGCGACGATCCACAGCAACCGCGAACGCGGCGTGCGGACGTGGTTGCGCGGGAGATCGAAGCCGCGCTTCAAATTCGCTTCAAGCACGCACCTGTATGCACCCGACATGATGCGCGGCGCCCGCACCTGAGCACGCGGCGCGGTAGCCATGATTGCGTCGGATTGCGCATAGTGGGACCGCGCACGATCAGCGAGCGTCAGGCAGACGCGCGGCAAGCGGGCATCGTTGACGATGGACGTAATGTCGGTCGTGGAAATACCTTCGCGCGACAGCAATTCACGCGGCAGATAAACCCGCCCAATGCCGGCGTCTTCATCGATGTCGCGAAGAATGTTCGTGAGTTGCAGCGCACGGCCAAGGTGGTGCGCGAGACGCCGTCCGGCATCTTCTTGCATCCCGAATATCCTCACTGATAACCGCCCGACCGCGCTCGCCACGCGGTCGCAATACAGGTCGAGCGTGGCTTCGTCGGGCGCGACGATGTCTTCGGCGGCGTCCATGGCCATGCCGTCGATCACGGCAATGAAGTCATCGCGGGAAAGATGAAAGGCCTGGATGTGTTGCGTCAACGCGGCCAGCGACCTGCGCGGCTTACCCGCGTAGCAATCGTCTATGTCCGCGCGCCATTGTTCGAGCGCGGCGGCGCGTTCGCCGCGCGGCAGCGTGCCGTCGGCAATATCGTCAACCGCGCGGCAGAACGCGTAGACCTGATACATGGCGTCGCGCTGCGCAGCCGGCAAGATGCGCATGGCGAGATAGAACGAACTACCCGACGTTACCTTGGCAACGTCGGGAGCAGGATCGTCGGCGATAAGATTGGAAACGGCCAAGACGGACTCCGCTGTGGCGCCCCCAAGGGCAGCAAGTGTTTTAGATCGGGCGCCGGACACCCAGCTTCATGGAACATGCTTTAAAGCTGAATGCAAGCCCGGCATGGCTTGGATACCGGCTTCAGGCGGCGTGCAAGCCATGCCGGAAGCGGCGAAAAGTATATCAAGTTTGTGGAGTGTTGCCCTGCGGCGGCCTGCGGCGTCCTTTCAACATGCTTGCCACGCAGCCTTCGCCGGCTTCAACCTTCGTACGAAACATCGGCCGTCAGCATGTATCCCTCGTTACGCACCGTGCGGATCAACGCGGCGCCGCGTGCCGTGTCCTTCAAGTGTTGACGCAGGCGGCTGATGCAGACATCGATAGAACGATCCAGCGGCGTATGGTTCTTGCCGAATACTTCGTCAAGCAGATAGTCGCGCGAAAGTGGCCGGTTGGGGTGATCGAGCAGCGTGCGCAGCGTCCGGTAATCGGAACCGCCGAGCGTGATCACCACGCTCTCGGGCGACAGCATCTGCTTCATGCGCGTGTCGAGCCGCCAGCCGGCGAACGTGATTCCCGCGATGGAATCCGCCGGCCGCGCATTGGGCATCGCCCGGCTGCGCCGCAATACCACCTTGATCTTCGCCACCAGTTCACGCGGGTCGAAGGGCTTCGGCAAATAATCGTCGGCGCCCATTTCCAGGCCGAGCACGCGGTCGAGCAGGCCACCGCGCGCACTCAGCATGACGATCGGAACGGTGCTGTTGCGGCGCAGTTCCCGCGTGAGATCGAGGCCGTCCTCGCCGTCCAGCATCAGGTCGAGCACGACAAGGTCAATGCGCGACGAATTGATGATCTGCTTCATCTGCGCGCCGCTTTTTGCGGCCTGTGCGCCGTAACCCATGCTGCCGAGGTAATCGAGCAGGAGCTGGCGGATGTTCGGATCGTCGTCGACGACGAGTATCTGGTCCATGTGTTCTGTCTTCTTGCCGTGAACGCTAAAACGCCGCGGCAGTGTGCCTGATTCCGCGATGGGCGTAGCGGCCAGATCCCGCGCCAACACATTCCATTACAAAACAGCCCCACTTCGATATATGCGCATTACATCGGCCCGCTAAAGTCTGTGTTGCAAATCGCAATCATTCTTATTCAGCAGGGTATCACATGTCGATTTTTGGATTTTTGTCGCTGAAACGCTTGGCCTGCGTGGCTTTTGCGCTGGCGACGCTCGGCGCGGGCGCGCTCGAGTACAGCGCCGCGAACGCGGCTGACGCGCCCGGAGCGGCGACGCTGGACGCGATGCAAACAGTCACCGATGTCGCCGGCCGCACGGTAAAGATTCCGGCGAATCCGCAGCGCATCCTGCTGGGCGAAAGCCGCTTGCTGATGGCCGTGGCGCTGCTCCAAGGGCAACATCCGTTGAAGAATATCGTGGGCTGGCAGGGCGATCTGCAGAGCCACGATCAGCAGACCTTCAACGCTTACGCCGCCAAATTCCCGCAGATCCGCGATATCCCGCTGATCGGCGGGGCAACCGAAGGGAGTGTCAGCGACGAGAAAGCGCTGAGCCTCAAACCCGATCTCGCGATCTTCACGTATGGCGGCGAAGGCCCCGGCCGATACAACGCGCTCGTCCAGCAACTCGAAGCCACGGGCACGGCGGTGGTGTTTGTCGACTTCCGTATCCATCCGATGCAAAACACGTTGCCGAGCGTGAAATTGCTCGGCGAAGTCCTGCATCGCAATGACGAGGCGAACGCTTATATCCGTTTTTATTCCGAGCATCTGGCGCATGTTCGGAGCGTGGTGAGCGGCGTGCCTGAAGCGCAGCGTCCGAAGGTGTTTATCGACTTGCTGGCGGGGGTGTGGGGCACGTGCTGCCACACAGCGGGCAACGGCAGCTACGGCGAATTTATCCAGGCGGCAGGCGGGCGAAATATTGGCGCGGGTTTGCTGCCCGGCGCGCTCGGCGACATCAGCATGGAACAGTTGATCGTCTCGAAACCTGACGTCTACGTAGCGACAGGTTCGTGGACGCGACCCGGCGTGCCGTCGGTGAGAGTCGGCGCGCTTACGAGCCAGCAGGACGCCGACCAGAGCCTCGCAGAGCTCATTGCAAGACCGGGTTTCGATGCCGTCAAAGCAATCCACGATGGCCGCGTGCACGGCATCTGGCACAACTACTACGACTCGCCGTACAACATCATCGCGATCGAAGCGCTGGCGAAGTGGATCTATCCGGTGCAGTTCAAGGACCTGAGCGTCAAGGCGACGCATGACGAGTTGTATCGCCGATTCCTGGCTGTTCCGTCCGATGGCACGTATTGGATCGATCACCCCGCGCCCGCTGCGGCGCCCCGGACAGCAGGATAAACGCGGCCATGTCGACATTCATTCCTGCCGACGGCTACGCGGCCGCCCGCGATGACAGCGTGGCCAGTTATAAGCGGCTGACGCGGCGGCGTATCGGCGGCTTGGTGATCGTTGGCGTGCTGATCGTTGCCGCGCTGTTGTTCGACTGCCGCACCGGGCCGTCGAGCCTATCTGTATCCACCCTGCTGCGCGCCGTGTTTCATCGCGGCCCTGTAGCGACGGATATCGATGTGATCGTCTGGCAGATTCGCCTGCCTTATGCCGTGATGGCGCTGCTGGTCGGCGCAGCGCTCGGCTTATCCGGTGCGGAAGTCCAGACTATCCTGAACAATCCGCTTGCGAGCCCGTACACGCTCGGGGTATCGGCGGCGGCGGCATTTGGCGCATCGCTGGCAATCGTATTGAACATTACGATCCCCGGCGTCGCGCAGGCGTGGGTCATCTCCGCGAACGCGTTCGCGTTTGCGCTGCTGTCGGCGTTCCTGCTCGATACGGTCGCGCGCTGGCGCGGCATGAGCACGGCGGGCGTGGTGCTCATGGGCATCTCGCTCGTGTTCTCGTTCCATGCGCTGGTCGCGCTGATGCAGTTCATTGCGTCCGCCGACGCGCTGCAAGGGCTGATCTTCTGGACGCTGGGATCATTGGCGCGGGCGGACTGGCCGAAGATCGGCGTGCTCGCCGTGGCCCTCGCGGTAGCCTTGCCGATGTCCTTATCGAACGCGTCGCGGCTCACGGCGCTGCGGCTGGGCGAGGATCGTGCGGCAAGCTTTGGTATCGATGTCCGGCGTCTACGGCTCGGCACGTTGCTTCGGGTCGCCGTACTGACGGCGCTGGCTGTGTCGTTTGTCGGGACCATCGGCTTTGTCGGCCTGATCGCACCGCACGTCGCGCGGGCGCTGTTCGGCGAGGATCATCGTTTCTATCTGCCAGGCAGCGCGCTGACCGGCGCGTTGATGATGTCGCTGGCATCGATTGCATCGAAGCTGATTATTCCGGGCGTGCTGATTCCAGTCGGCATCGTGACGGCGCTGGTCGGCATTCCGCTGTTCCTCGGCATTGTGATTTCGTCGCATGGAGAGCTCTGATGAACGGGCTTTCGATCCACGACCTGAGCGTGCGCTACGGCAAGCGCAGCGTCCTCGATTCACTCGGCGCCGGTCCCTTGCCGCGCGGCGAAATCACCGCGCTGCTGGGACCGAACGGGAGCGGCAAGTCCACGCTGCTGCGCGCGCTCGCCGGCCTCACGCGCGCGCAAGCAGGCACGCTGTCGCTCGACGGCGAAGCGCTTGCGCTGAGCGCATCAGGCGCTCGCTCGCATAGCGTGGTGTATTTGCCGCAAGCGCTGCCCGCCGGCGTGCGGCTGCAAGTGCTGGAGTCGGTGCTGGTTGCTTATCGCGCGACCCGTCATCCGTCGTATGGCACGCAGCGCTCGACGCAAGATGACCTCGTGCATGCGCATGGCGTGCTGCAGCGGTTGGGTATCGAATCGCTGGCAACGCGCTTACTCGATGAGCTCTCGGGCGGTCAGCGGCAACTGGTTGGTATCGCGCAGGCGTTGGTACGCGATCCGCAAGTGCTGCTGCTCGACGAACCGCTCTCCGCGCTCGACCTGAACCACCAGTTCCACGTGATGCGCACGCTGCGCAGCGAGACGCGTCATCGCAACATGGTGACCGTGGTGGTGCTGCACGACATCAACACCGCTTTGCGTTCCTGCGATAAGGCAATGTTGCTGCACGGCGGCCGTATCGTCGGGTTCGGCGTCCCCGCCGAAGTCGTGACGCAAGCGAGGCTCGAACAAGTGTTCGGCGTGGTCGCGCGTATTGAGCCGTGTTCGCAAGGGCATATCCAGGTTTTGATCGACGACCTTGCGGACCGGCCGCGCGCCGCCAGCCCGGTTTAGTCGGAACGTCCCGTCGTTGCCCTGCCCTGACCGCCGGTAAAGCCGATAATTCCTCGCCAACTTTACTCGGTCCGGCGCTTTTTACCGCCCTCTCCCCACTCTCCCGAGACGTCACCCCTCCTCAATCCCCGCGCTTTAAACGTCGATACCGTGTGTTTGGCAGAACATCGATTCATCGGTTGAAAGGCACGATTTATGCATGCCTTTTCTTTCCCGAGCGCGGGCGATGAACAGGCGATGAACAATTGAGCGGCTAAAATGCATGCAATTACGCATGCTGCAACCACCGCGCTCATCGTGCATAAATCGTTGATAAAGATGCTGCGCTCAGCCTTTCACATTTGAACGACGACTCACCATGACGCCTCAACGCGAGGAACCGGGCGCTGACCATTGGCAAGACGAGCCGCCATTCCCCGTTGTACCGGAGCGTAACTTCGCTGCCCAGCGCATGACGCTCCGGGTCCTGCTGATCGCCGCCATTGTCCTGCCCTGCCTCTATGTGGCGGCCATGTCATGGAGCGACCTGAAAGGGCGCGAGGCCGACGCCGCCGAGGTGGTTGACCGCAACGCGCACGTCGCTGAAGAACACGCGCTGAAAGTCTTCGACATGAACGAGACGCTCAACGCCCGCGTGATCGACCTGATCGACGGCGTGGACGACGACACCCTGCACCGCGAAGAACTCGCCGTTCACGACAAGCTCGTGGCGATGGGCGGCGGTTATCCGCAAGTGGCGTCGGTGAGCATTATTGGCGCGGATGGCCGCCTGATTGCCACGAGCCGCATTTACCCCTCGCCGGATGTATCGATTGCAACCCGCGACGACTTCGTCGGCATCCGCGACAACAAGATGTTTGAGAACGTCTCCCGCGTGATGCTCGGCAAGGTCGCGGGAGAAACTGTGTTCAACACGGCCGTGCCGCGCAAGACCCCGGATGGCCGCTTCGATGGCATTGTCACCGTCGCGCTTCGTCCGAGTTATTTCGGCGCGTTTTACCGAGAGTTGCTGGGCGAAAACTCGACCGTATCGCTTGGCCTCACACGCGTTGACGGCGCCGTGCTCGCCTGGTATCCCACGCGGCCGCCCAATCGCATGGATCTTGCCGCCAGTTCGCCGTTGCGCGAAGCGTATGCCTCCGGAGAGCGGAACGGCGTCGTGCGGATGCGCTCAGGGCTCGACAACGAAATGAAGATCGTGGCGTTTCGAAAGGTGGGAAATTATCCGGTGTATGTCTCCAGCGGATATCCCCTCGCAACCATCTGGGCTGCGTGGTATCGGCATGTCAGCGTATTGATGTTGTCCTTGTTCGCCCCGTGCGTGGTGTTGTGGGGCGTGATCTGGTTGTCGCTGCGCCGCCTCGCCAATGAAGAAGATGCCTGGGAGCGCTGGCAGGCGGAAGCATCGATGCGCCGTTCGATCGAATCGGCTTACCGGCAGGCGCGCAAGATGGAAGCGCTGGGCAATCTGGTCGGCAGTGTCGCGCATGATTTCAACAACCTGCTGATGATCCTTTCAACGAACGTCCAGATTGTCCGGCGACGCGGCGCGACGGGATTGGATCGTGAGTTGTCGGCCATGGAACGTGCGCTTAAAAGCGGCCAGTCGCTGACGCGCCAGTTGCTGGGCGTCGCCCGCAAGCAGCCGCTGCGCAACGAGACTATTGCCATCGGCAAGTGGCTGCCGGCCTGCCGTGAACTGCTGAAAGCGTCGCTGGGCGCGAAGGTTGCGCTGAATCTGGAAACGACTAACGACGTGTGGCCGGTTCGTGTCGATGCCGCCGAACTGGAGCTTGCGCTGATCAACGTGGCCGTGAACGCCCGCGACGCCATGCCGAGCGGCGGCACCTTTTCGGTGCGCGCAGACAACGTGCATTTTCGCCACGAGGACGGCTTTCCGATCATCGGCGAATTCGTGCAGTTGACGCTGGAAGATACCGGCGCAGGCATGGGTCCCGACGTCCTCGGCCGCGCGTTCGAACCGTTGTTCACCACCAAGTCAAAAGGCATGGGGACCGGGCTGGGCCTGCCGCAAGTGTTCGCGTTCTGCGAGCGGGCGGGCGGCGTGGCGACTATCGACAGTGCGGTTGGCGCAGGCACGTCGGTGCGTCTCTATCTGCCGCGCGCGAGTGCAATTGCACCCGAAGCGCTCGACACGCAACATGACACGGCCACAACCGGCGAATCGCACGGGCTGCGCGTGCTGCTGGTGGAAGATAACGAAGAAGTTGCTGCAGGCACCGAAGCGTTGTTGTCGATGATGAATCACGACGTCACGCATATCTTCAATGCGGACGGCGCGATCGCCGTGCTGGAGGCGGCCCGTCGCGACGTCGCCAATGACGGTGCGCTGCCGTTCGACGTCGTGCTCTCCGATATCCACATGCCGGGCAAACTGAACGGCATCGACCTGGCCGAGATCCTGCAAAGCTGGACGCCGCGCGTGCCGGTGATTCTTGTCACGGGTTATGCCGAAGAACTGGACCGGGCGCGTCAGGTCGATGCGCGTGTGCTCTCCAAACCGTTCGATATCGCCCTGCTCGATTCGCTTCTGCAAGCCATTCGCGAAGACCTGAGCGCACGCGCCGACAATCGCGAACACGGCGAAGCGCCGCACTGAGCACAAGCGCCTTTTTCCACATGGTTTGTAAAAACATCCGCTCGCCGGTGGGTGCGGGGCGGGATCGCGTTGGGCGGTCAACGGCGTTGCAGCGCGCACGCCCGCGACCCGGCACGCGAGTTGCGAGTCTGTGAAGGAATTGCGGCGAATCCGTCTGATGCATCGCCACTCAATCCAGGCCACCCAGGAGGCAGCCATGCGACACACAGTTATTGGTATCTTCGATACCTACGACCAAGCCGAAGTGGCGCGCAGCGCACTGGTAGCGTCGGGGTTTGCGCGTTCCGACGTCGAACTCCAGGCCGCGCCGGACCCATCCTCGCCCGGTGACCCCGCGCTCGCGTCGGGCATTGGCATTGGCCAGCCGCCTGAAACCGGCGGCGTGCTGGCAAACATCGAACGCTTCTTTTCGATGCTGTTCGGGGGCCGCGATCAACCGCCCGAAGTGGCGCATTACTCCGAGGCCGTGCGGCGCGGAGCGGTGCTGGTGGCCGTCGATACCGCCACCGAGACGCTCGCCGATACCGCGCGCCAGACGCTGGCCGAACAAGGCGCAATCGATATAGACGAACGCGCGGCTAGCTGGGGCACGCTGAATCATTCACGCACGGGAGCACCGGTCGCCGATGAAGCCGCGAGCCGCGATCATTCGCTGCTCGACGAACTCGGCTTGGGCACGGGCAGCGCGGTGCCGGGACACGCGCCGGTGAATCCGGCAGTGGATCCGCTTGACCCCGTTCGCGCCGACGTCAACCGGGATGCAAGCCGGGTACGCGCTTATCCGCATGCGGATCGTGACGATCCGGCTGTGCGGCCGCTCGACCCGATCAGCCCGTTGAGTCCGGTCAGCCGCGATGACTTTGCCGGCGAAAGCGATTCCACTTATCGCACGACTGGCGGCGAACCGATGACTAGCGGCACGGCTTGGCGTGACACGAACGAGACAACATTGCGCGCAGCGGGTGCGGAAGATCCGTTGACCGGAACAACGCCCGCGCAAGGCTGGCGCGCTGTGGATCCTCTTGATCCGCTCGATCCGCTCGATGAAACCGAATCGTCGGCTCGAGTGGGTGCCGCTGGCGCCATGAGCGCGACGGGTTCGCCGGTGCCGGGTACGCTGAGCCAAACCGGTGACTCATCGCTTGGGACACATGCGAGCACGCGAAGCACGATGCCGGACGAGTACATGGAATACGAAGACGAGTTCCGCACGGACTACGAGTCGAAGTACGCGGCGACGGGTACGCGTTACGAAGAGTACGAGGAAGCGTATCGATACGGCGTGACAGCGGGCAGCGACGAGCGCTATCACCGCCGCAACTGGGACGATTCGATGGAAACTGAACTGCGCCGCGATTGGGAAGGCCGTAGTTCAGGCGGCCATGACACGTGGGAGCGGTTCAAGCTCGCGGTGCGTCATGGCTGGGAGCGGGTGACGGGGCATCAACATCACCTGTAACTCTTAGTGCTTGTTGTTTGACAACGTTTGAAACGTCAACGGCCCGCTTTAGCGGGCCGTTGACGTTTTGCTGACGGGTTTTGCAGGCTAAACCGTCGCGAGGCGCTGAACCCATGCAACGTATTTATCGACGAAATTTTGCAGGAACTTGCGCGTGTCCTCACTCACGATCGTGCCGCTGGCATCGATACGGTTTAGATCGTGCTTGACGAACATCTCCGGATGACCGATGAGAGGGACATCGAGGTACGCGAGCACATTTCGCAGATGCGCCTGCGCGAGCGCCGTGCCCGTTGCGCCCGGTGACGTGCCGAGCACCGCGCCCGGCTTGTTGCCCCACGCGCTGTGGCCCCACGGCCGCGAACCCCAGTCCAGCGCATTCTTCAGCACGCCGGGAATCGAGCGGTTGTATTCCGCCGTCACGAATAGCAGGCCATTCGCCGCCGCTATCTTTTCCTTGAAGGTTCGCGCGACTTCGGGAAAGTCGCTGTCGTAGTCCTGGCTATAGAGCGGCAGGCTCGCGATATCCAGAAACTCGAACGAAAAATCCGGCGGCGCAAGCGACACCACCGCATGCGCAAGCTGCTTGTTGAATGAGTCTCGGCGAATGCTGCCAACAACAACCGCAATCTTGTAGGTCATGGCTTGTCCCGGTGACTGAATGAAGCGGAATGATGAACTGCATCCACGAATGTGATGCGCGCCAGCCGACCCATCATAGGCGTTCGACCGGGGCCAAGGCTATCGGAATTGGGTCGGATTGACGTGCGGACCAGCGTCTGGCGATGCCCATTCTTGTCGCCGTCTTGCTCCATTCTGCTGCGAGATGGGCGTTTCGATCGATACCGGGCGACAGCCCCGTTTCAAGCCATTTTCGAGATGATTTCCACAAAGTTGTCCACAGAAACTGTGGACAACTTTGTGGATGTTTAATAATTCGCACTAAACCGCCCAAGGTTTGGCGGAATAGGGCTAGACGCGTGACGAAGACCGTTAAAAGCGCGGTTATCGGAGCGTTAAATCAGACGTTATTGACCGAAGAACACATTGCATTGCGACGGCGGACCTTGGCACGTCGATGACTGTGAATTGGCGTTGGTAGCAGCGCCGGCAGTACCTGCGACAGCGAACAAAGCGATAACGGCGAACAGGGAAAGTATGCGTTTCATGAGATACCTCGGTGAGTTGGCAACGATCGAGCCGGATCGGTGAACCGAGAATATCGATTAAGCGGATGCAGAAAAATGCCGATGTAAGGAATTCATCCTTACCGAAAACGCAAGGATTGGCATGCTGCGGGCCGATCAGCGACCGATCATCTCTCGCGTGAAGACACAAAACTTCACATTCATGCGCGATGGACAACAATATGTTTTCTCAATCGACATTGGTCATCGATAGCGATGTGAATAGACTGCTTCACATCGATGGCGTGAAACGCGCCATCTCCAAACAGTCAAGGGTTCATCATGAAACGCGCGCTTATCGGAAGTTTGTTTGTCGCCGTGCTGGTCTCATCGGCACCTGTTTTTGCCCAATCCACCGACACCGTTCAGCAAAACGCCTACGCGCCGAGAACGCGGGCCGAGGTGAAGGCGGAACTGATCGCCGCCCAAAAGAGCGGCGAGCTCGACGCGATCCATTCGGAAAGTTATCCCCAGTTGTTGCCGTATCAAACAGCGCGCTTTGAACGCGTCACATCGGGAACGGATACGACCGTGACGCAAGCGAATGGTCTGCGCGTCAGCACGCAATGAGCGCAACGGGGGAAGGCGTAACGCGGCGGACGGAATTGTTGACTTCGCGTTAGCGGTGGAAGGTCGCTCAGAGGGTGAGCGGCTTACATGTCTAACGTGCCTTGTGCGAGAACGGCCCGTCAAGGCTCGCGTAGGGGTTGGGTTCCTTGCGACGCTCCGGCTCGTTTGAGTCTGACAGTCCAGCCTGCTCACGCAGGGGCGCAGGCACACTCTTGCCGGGTTTGGCATCAGGCCTGATGTCTTCAAGACCTTGCGCCCAGGCATCGAGCATTCGTTTGGCGACGTCTTGAAAGCCAGGGAAACGGTCGACAGATTCTCGTACAAGGGGCAGGACAGCCTGCACGGCCGCGGTGACGCGCTCCACGCTATCCGTCATGTCGGCCGAAGTCAGGCCTAGCCACGCGCCGCCGTAACGTACAAGCGCTTTGCCCGACGCCCATACACGCTTGCCGTACAAAGGCAACGCTGGAAGATTCGTCCTGTAACGCGGATAGACCGTCACCGTAACGATGTCATAGACCGGGGCAAGGCGGACATCGTCCGCGCTCGTGTAAGTCACGGCGAAATTCTTCAGGTGTGCATCCGCATTTCTCAGCGCAATGTTCAAGAGGTGCAGCGTAAAGAGCTTGCGAGCGCTTTCCTTGACGTGGCCACCGAGGCTGAATTCCTGTGTCAGTTTAGCCAGGTCTTCAAGGGTTCCCTTGCGATACTTCTCGATAGGATCCAAGCCCTTCAATGCGCAATAATCTTCGACAGCCAGCCACTTGCCGCCTTTCGTGCGGTCGAATCGGCGGATAGCGAGAACCTGACCGTCATCCGAGAGCCTCGTTTCCGGGACCTCCAGTCCAGCCTGGCGCGCGACCTCGAGGCAGAGGTATTCGTTGACGGATAGCCAGGGAATATCGTCGAAACCCGTCTTCAGGATAAATTCTCCCGTCCAGACGGTTGCCTTGTCCTCGCGTCTGGCCAGCGCCTTCGGCATGACACCCGAAATGCCCTGTGTCACCCCCTCATCCAGAAGATGCAGGAGGTTCTCGCGCGAGTCAGTGGACGCGAGCAGATCCGATATCTGCAGGTTACCGCCCACTGCTCCAGGCGAGATGCCGCGCGGCACGACTTGAACTCGCCCAATACTGGTAGCACCGGTTAGTGCAAGCAAACCCATATCGGTTACATCCGCATGCGGACCCAAAGTTTCGCGAATGCGGTCTTTCTTGTAGCCCTCAGGCAGGTTCATCTGAAAAAACGGATGAAGTCCTTTTTTCCAGACATAGGACTCGGCGCGAACCGGCATCAGCAGCGAAACAAGGTTCTCCGCCGGGACGTCAGGAAGGTAAGTGAACACACCGCTGCCGGCCTCTTCCGTCAGGGTGCCAACGAGCTTCGAATCGACGTAAACATCGAGGACGGGTCCGCTCATTAGGACGCCTTGCCGGCATCGGTTTTCATGAGACGCTGACCCGTGCCGGGCCGTACCCGCTGGCGCGAGGCGGGGGCACGATCGTCTGCTGACTCGCTGAGTACGTCATCGAGCGTTCGTCGGTGACCCGCCGGCCGCACGAACGTCTCAAGTCCAACTGCGTTGAAAAGGCTCATCATCTTGACCGCACCCAACTCGGCCAACGCGCCCGTCTCAAAGAGACTGATGCGTGCACGTTGAACGCCGCTACGCTGCGCGACTTCCCCTTGAGTCAAATTTGCCTCAATTCTGGCCCGCTTGAAGGCTCCACCCAATTCGGCAAGGTTCATGTTTAATATACCTTACATTAATTGCCATTTAAGTCTTAACGTATTCTATACGAAACATTACCCGTCCGCATGTTAATGTTCAATATAACGAACACAAATGGTAAATAGAAATTTTATGTTCTTTATATTGAACATTAACTGACGATCGTAACGGTATTTCGGGATCGACTGGCCCGTCTCCACGCGATACGGGCAGCAGATGCGGATAGCGGCTTCAGAACGCCTTGCGGACGGCTCGATCAGCTACTTCGAGCCGATGGGATGCCCGACCGGCGGTTAACGCGGGTGGGCGTTTGCGATCGCGCCACGCGATGCAAGTGTTAGATCGATGCCTTGCCATTTGAATGTCGAAACGCCGAGCGCAATGCAGCCCACGAACGTCATCACGAACACCAGCAGCATGATCCTGGTTTTCAAACCCACGTGTGTCCTCATGGTCTGGAGCAGATAAATTCTATGCTTCCCGTTTCACGAGAACACAGCCTTTCGACATCCGCTCTCAACTCAACGCAGCAAGGCACACCGTGACCGTGATCAGCGAAATGACGGTGGAAAACAGAATGGTGCTGGACGTCACTGCCGCTTCCCGCCGATAAAACTCCGCCAGCATGAACGGCCCCGTCCCCGTGGGTAACGCGCTGAGAATGACTGCCGTCTTCGCCCACAACGCGGGCAACGCGAACACATGAAACGCCAGCCACCCAGTCAGCAAGGGTTGCGCTACGAGCTTGGCGAAGACCAGCGCCGTGGTGGTCTTCAACTTCACTGCGCCGCCTTCTGACTTCTCGCCAAGGAATAGCCCAAGCGCCACGAGTGCGCACGGACTTGCCGCTGCACCCAGCAACTTGAGAAACGTGTCAGCACCACCCGAGATAGTGAGCCCCGCTCCACTGCATAGCCAGCCCGCGAACGGCGCGAACAACAAGGGATTGGTGATCAGCGACCTGAGCACCTTGCCGAACGTGGCGCCCCATCTCTTATCCGTCTGCAAACCCAGTTCTATCAACACGATACCTACGGCGAACAGCACGCATACCGTGAGGATCGTTGCAATCACTGCGGGCGCAAGGCTCGCGTGACCAAAGGCGAGCATGCATAACGGCAAGCCGATAAAACCCGTATTCGGATAAGGATAAGCGGCGTTGAGACCGTCAAGGCTGGCATCGGCGAGATGACGTGACTGCTTTAATCGAATCAGCACGGTCAGCAGGAATACTCCGCCCGCACCCAGACCAAACACAGCGATGAACGCAGGCTGATCGAGCGTATGCCATGGCGTGGTCGCCATGATGTCGAAGAGCAGCGCGGGCAATGCCAGATAAACCACGAATCGATTCAATTCCGACGACGCATTCGGCCCCAGCCGATTGGTCTTGCGACACGCGTAACCCGCAAAGATCAACGCGAACACAGGAAGGATGATTCTGAGAAGTGGTGCGAAAAGCGACGAGACCAGCGACGACATGAGCAGCGGAGCCAAGTGAACGAGGCCAAGAGCATAGCGGCTGAATTCGCTTGCCGCAGAGCGAACTTTGTAAAGGTGAGCGATTTCGGGAGTCGCGCGAGGTGAGTTGCATGACCTGACAAAAACTCACGCTTCACCTTATTTGCAAGTATCGCTAACTAGATCGGGGAGGTAACCGGGCTTCAACAAGTGCCTGAGGTATACCGCTGTGAGGCTTTATCTATAAGGCCTTTACGGCTTTCCCTCTAGCTCGCTCCGGGATCTCCTAGTGGTTCGCAGAGGTGACACGCGACACAGTTTCGCTGCTCTGCTCGCGTCAGCGTGAAGTGAGTTACAGGTGAGTGACGCTATAGGTGAGGTTATACGGGAGGGTGATCCTGCGATGTTGAGAAAGCACATGAAGAGCATCGAGCAAGTCTTGGGGCGTATTGCATGCAACACGTTAAAGTGTTCTCCATCAATGAGTTGCGACCTGTTGTTAAAACAGTTGTCATGGCTGCAGGTGCGCTTTAAGTGCTTGCTGGCAGTGCTTTCCGATGACTTCGTCATGCTATAGGTGAGGCTATGCGGGACCTGGAAGTAACGGAATGAAGCTTGCTCATACAGCGACGCGTACCGCTTAAACACACCGAGGACCATTATGAAATTCAAACGATCCGTCACCATCGGCACAACGGCTTTGCTGGTGATCGGCGGACTGGGCCTGCTGGCCGCTTGCACAATGGGCGGCAGCAACAAGAGCGGCAACGCGCATGTGCCCGAGCCTGCGAAGCCGGTCGATCTCGATCGTTACCTGGGTCACTGGTACGAATTTGCACGCTACGAGAACCGCTTCGAACGCGGTTGCGAAGCGGTCACGGCGAACTATGCAAAGCGCGATGACGGCTTGGTCTCCATCATCAATTCATGCCGGACTGGCGGAGTGAACGGCGCATTCAGGTCGTCCGAAGGGAAGGCGAAGATCGTGCCGGATTCGAACAATACGAAGCTGAAAGTGTCGTTCTTCGGACCGTTTTACGTGGGCAATTACTGGGTGCTCGATCACGCCGATGACTACACGTGGTCCATCGTCGGCGAACCAAGCGGCAAGTACCTGTGGATCCTGACGCGTGAAGCGAAACCATCGGCTGAGCAACGCACGGCATTGGTCAATCGCGCACGCTCGCTCGGCTACGACGTGACGTTGTTGCGAGAGACGCTGCATTGAATGCATCACGCGTGAATCTTTGCGACGCTCTCGCGCGAGGTGCTCAAGCACCGATCACGCACCGATCAGGAAGCGTTCCTTGTTGCGCCCTGCCAGCCAGCCGGGTGGACGCCCGCGTCCGCTCCATGTCACGCCGGTCTTCGGATCCCGGCACTTCGGCGGCAACGGCGCCTTCCTGGAAGGCCTGCCGCGCCTCGCTGAAAAACCCAGTTCTGCCGCGGTCAAGTCGTAGTCAACGATCTGCGCTTGATATCTTCAATCACAGCCTCGACTTCATTCTGCTGTGCAATCGCAACTTCCTTGTGCAGTTTTCAAGTTGTGCGGTCAGTTGCTTATAAGTGGCCATAAGCTGCTCTCTGCGGTTCGGCATGCGCCCGAATTGAACATGGCGTGTAACGCCAGTTATCGGATCTTACTCGTCACCGTTTAGTCGTCGAGGGAGTCATATAGATGGCGCTCGAATACGGCTGCTATCGGAAAGGGTTCTACGCTGCGTCGGCGGATCATTTAAGCACGCCAGAAATGAGCTTCGAGGGAAGATTTACCTCAGCTTGTAACTCCGTGATACGAAACGGGAATTCAGACCAACTAACACATACACCCGCTTCAAACCAGCGAGCAGTTCAATCCGATGCTGGCTTCAAGCCGCTCGAGCCGTTCATTGATTCGCTGCATGCGAGATTGCTGCGCGGGCACAAGCGCACTGGATGCGACCAAATCAACCCGGTTACGCCAGTAAGACAAGGGGATGCGATCGTCAGTGGAGATTCTTCCGATTACCTGCTCCAGATGGAGAATATCCGTTTCAATTTGCCGATGGTTCATTCACTACTCCAAGGTAGATGTTATTTTTACTTTTTTATGAAACAAGTTCGGGACGACACACGGAACAGATAACCGTTTCCGGTGTCATAAACTGGATGCTCTGAAGTTCACACATGCGCGCTGCGCGCCGCCGGAGGTGGCAGCACAGGCCGTTGAAGGACTTCGCATAGAGTAACTAAACGGGCGGGGTGTTGTACATTCCGCAAATGCGGAACAGTAAAAATGCAATAAGGCCGACGTTTCAGATCGGCAAATTATCCGCATCACGGGGAGAAAATGGATGCCATTTGAAAGCGACCAATATGACCAGACTGTTAACGATATATATGGAACGCTTACGCACCCTCACGGGTGGGCTGCGGTATGTGCAGCGATCGCCGGCTTGATTGGGGCACGCGCAGTCTCGATATCCGTAAGCGATAAGCAGCCCGCTAATGTTCATTCCGAGAGTTTCGGAAATCGAGAAAATACCGATTATTACGGCACCCCCGGATATCAACCGGCAGGACCGCCGGAGAATCCAATTGAATCGTTTGCGCGCTGCGAATCGGATCAGAAAAGTGCTGAGCCCGGGAAGGTAAGCGCGTCGGGATATGTTTCAATTCGGCCTATTCTCGATTCTGGAGAGTCGTTGATCACGCTGGTCTGCGAGTTTGTATCGGAAGGGGCGGCTCTTATCGGGTCCGAGCCGCGCTGGCTCGATCGCCTGATGCCCCATCTTTCGCGCGCTGCACGACTCCAGGACGCACGTTATTTCGCGGCGCCCGGGCATTTCGTGCGTGTTCCCTTTCTCGACGAATGGCGTCAACCGGCCATGCTCGTCGCACTGACCGGAAAGGTGCTCCGCTTTAACGACGCAGCCGCGCAGATGCTGGGGCGGACCCGGTTGGTTCAGGTCGTCGACGGCACGCTCGAACTGCAGGGCGCGGCGCAACGCCGGATTCTGGACAGTTGTCGGGCGGCGGCGGACGTGACACCGGCGTACAAGATGCTTCGGCTGACGGAGCAGCACGGTCAAGACGCGCTCTACGTGTTTTATCACCCGGTCGCAGTGAGCCGCGGGCACGCCGCATTGCTCACGTTCTATCACCCGGATTCACCACCTATTGTCGATCCCGATCTGCTCGCGAGCGCGTTCGACCTCACGCCGGCTGAGTGCCGCGTGGCTTGTCATATCGCGGAAGGGCGTACGCCGAAGGAGATAGCCAACCAGACCGGCGTACAGCACGACACCGTGCGCAAGCAGTTGCAAGCGATCTATCAGAAGACGGCAACGAATCGGCAGGTCGACCTGATTCGCCTGCTGCTCAACCTGCCCGCGCATCCGGCGCCGGATTGTCCGTCGCCGGCTTAGAAGTTAGAGCTTTGTAGAGCCTTGGTTGGACAAAGCCCCGCCGTTACTTCGCCCTGCACGCGATCAACAAGCTGTTCTGGCCGTTGTCGCTGCTTTGATCGAGGACGTCGTAACTGCCCGCGCACAATGCGCGGGCATTTTCCTGGCAATTGCTCCAGCCGCCGTTAGACGGGCACTGGATCATGGAAGTCGGGCGGCCATCGGATGAAAAGAGCGGCGGCGCGCTGCTGCACGCAGACAATACCGACACCGCAGCCGCAAGCGGCAACAGCGCCAGAAAACGCGATGCTCGTACGCTGGAAATCTTCATCCGGAACCCCTTTTTAATGCTGTTTTTATTGATTCCGCGAGTATGCCACGCGGAGCTTTCGGCTTGCCTCCTTGCAGCGCGGATCGTGTGATCGAACGGCCCCTTCGTGAATACGTTCGCGCTACTTTTGAAGCCCCCAGATATCGCTGTCGATCATCTCAACGCGGGCGTCGATTTTCGCTTTTACATCGGCGAGTGCCTGGTTGTAGAAATGCGCGCCGATGATCTTCGATAACTCGTCAAGCCATTCCTTCGCCTCGAACTGTCCAAGCCGGGTATCGAAGCGTTCTTGCGCCAGGCGCTGCAACTGGTCGATCGCAAGCGCCTCGTACTCGCGGGATAACACCGTCTTGTTCGTGTCTTTGTTCATGTGTTTTTGCTCATTGATCTAAACCTCGATGCCCAGTGCGACGATCTTCTTGTACATCGTCGCCCGGCCAATGCCAATCCGCTGCGCCGCCTCGGCTACACGACCGCCGCTTGCGCGCAGCGCTTCTGAGAGGAAACGCTTTTCGAAGGCCGCCATGGCTTCGGCGTAGGACGCTGCATCGGTTTCCTCCGGCGCGCCCGCGGATTCAGGCGATGCCGCCACGCCCACTGAACCCATGAACGCGCCGAGCGCGCGGGCATCGATATGTTCACTGTCCGACAACATCACCGCACGCTCCAGCACGTTGCGCAACTCGCGCACGTTGCCGGGCCACGAATACGCGGCGAGCAGGCGCCGAGCGTCGTCATGGAGCACGAACTGGCCGGCGTGACGCGGGCGGGCATCGGCGGAAAGCTCTTCGAGCATGGCGTACACCAGCGCCTCGATATCCCCCGCCCGCTCGCGCAACGGCGGCGCGTGGATAGACAGCACGTTCAGCCGATAAAACAAGTCCGCGCGAAACCGGCCGCTGGCCACCAGCGCCGGCAAATCCGCCGACGTCGCCGCGATGATCCGGACATCCGTGCGCACGATCCGGTTCGACCCCAGCGGCTCGAACTCCTTCTCTTGCAACACGCGCAGCAACTTGCCCTGCAGCACGAGCGGCATATCGCCGATTTCATCGAGGAAGAGCGTGCCGCCATCGGCCAGTTCGAACTTGCCCACACGGCCCTTGCGATCCGCGCCCGTGTAGGCGCCCGCCGCCGCGCCGAAAAACTCCACTTCGAGCAAGGTGTCCGGAATCGCCGCGACGTTCACGCTCACGAGCGGCCGCGCGGCGCGCGCAGATGCGCCGTGAATTGCGTGCGCCAGCAGCTCCTTGCCCGTGCCCGTTTCGCCGGACAACAGCACGGGCGAATCGACTTGCGCCGCGCGTCGCGCCTGGCGTTTGACATCGAGGCTCGCGGCACTCGTCCCCACGAAACTCGCGAACGTATATTTGGCGCGCCGCGCTTGCGCGAGCGATTGCCGTGTCGCGATCAGTTCCTGCTGCACGCGCGAGTAGTGCGAAAAGAGCGGCGTCAGCGCCTTCATTTCATCGAAGAGCGCAAAACCAATTGCCCCGACCGTCTGGCCGAAATCGTCCTTCAGCGGCAAGCGCGTAACGACCAGCGGCTCGCGATCCGTTTCAAGCAGATCGAGCAGGATCGGCTTGCCCGTTGTCACGACTTCGCGCATCAGGCTGTTCGGGATCACCGATTCGCAATCGCGGCCGATCGCCTCTTGCGGATCCGAAAACCCGAAGCGTGCCGCGTAGCGTTTATTGATCCAGACGACCCGCGCTTCTTTGTCGACAATAAAAGTGCCTTCGCTAAAATTCTCGAAGGTCTTGAAAAGCGAATCCATCGCGCGACGCAAAACGTCGCTGTAATCGACGGGGACATGCGTCCAGTCGTTATGCATCCAGTGTCTCGTGAGGTTTTCTCGATATGGAGACAGGGTATCTCGAAACGTGGAAATACGGCAAGATCGCCGTCAAACATTATGTGACCGGCCGTTCGGGCGAGTTTTGCGTCACGGCGCTGTCTCGATTGGTGGACATTATTTGAAGCACGCTCCGCTCGCCGGAACCGCGCGCCCTTGCTGGACAACGGTTACCGGTCTTTGGCATGAATGCTGCATAGAGGGCGCACCCTTTTCCGAACGGCGATTACTTTTACTATTACTTTTGCCATCGCTTGCCGGGACACACAACAACTAACGGAGACTTCATGTCGTTCATCATCGTCCTCGCCGCTTTGGCGTTTCTCATGCTGGCCGCTTATCGCGGCTACAGCGTGATCCTGGTGGCGCCGCTCGCCGCGCTCGCAGCAGTCCTGCTGACCGAACCCGCGGCCGTCGCACCGGTGTTTTCCGGCATCTTCATGGAGAAGATGGTCGGCTTCGTGAAGCTGTATTTCCCGGTGTTCCTGCTCGGCGCCGTATTCGGCAAAGTGGTGGAATTGTCGGGATTCTCCGAATCCATCGTGGCCGCCGCCATTCGATACATCGGCAAGACGCGCGTCAATGCGGTGATTGTCGCGGTGTGCGCGTTGCTCACTTACGGCGGTGTGTCGCTGTTCGTGGTCGTGTTCGCGGTCTATCCGTTCGCGGCCGAAATGTACCGGCAGAGCAATATCCCGAAGCGGCTGATGCCCGGCGCCATCGCGCTCGGAGCGTTCTCCTTCACCATGGATTCGCTGCCGGGCACACCGCAGATCCAGAACATCATTCCCACGACGTTCTTCAAGACCACCGGTTGGGCTGCGCCGTGGCTTGGCACTATCGGCTCGCTGTTTATCGTGGTGGTCGGGTTGTCGTTCCTCGAGTGGCGCCGCCGTTCGGTGATGGCCACGGGCGAAGGCTACGGCACGTCGCTCGTGAACGAGCCGGAGCGCGTGGAAAGCGCGCATCTGCCGAATCCGCTGCTTGCTGTTGCACCGCTCGTGCTGGTGGGCGTCGCGAACTTCGTGCTGACCAAGCTGATCCCCGTCTGGTACGGCGCGAGTTATACCGTCGCGGACAACGTGCTGCCGGGCATTCATGCGCCCGTCGTCACGCCAATCAAATCGGTCGTCGCCATCTGGGCTGTGGAAGGCGCGTTGCTGCTTGGCATCCTGATGGTCGTATTGACGGCGTTCGGACGCGTGCGCGAACGCTTCGCGGCAGGAACGAAAGCGGCGGTCGGCGGTGCGTTGCTTGCCTCATTGAACACCGCGTCCGAGTATGGTTTCGGCGGCGTGATCGCTGCATTGCCGGGGTTTATCGTGGTCAGCGATGCGCTCAAGAGCATTCCGAATCCGCTCGTAAACGCGGCTGTCTCGGTGAGTTCGCTGGCTGGCATCACAGGCTCGGCATCGGGCGGCATGAGCATCGCGCTGGCGGCCATGTCCGATACGTTCATCAAGGGCGCGGAAGCGGCGCACATTCCGCTGGAGGTGCTGCATCGGGTGGTCGCCATGGCGAGTGGCGGCATGGACACGCTGCCGCATAACGGCGCAGTGATCACGTTGCTGGCCGTGACCGGATTGACGCACCGCGAGTCGTATCGCGACATCTTCGCCGTGACGATCATCAAGACGCTGGCCGTGTTTTTCGTGATCGCGGTGTACTACATGACCGGGCTGGTTTAAGGCTTTTGGTTTTGTCCTTTGCATCGGCGGCTTCAGTTAGCAGCCGCCGATGCAAACCAACATCGCGCATCCGCATCTGGCAAACTTTGCGGCAGCCGCTTTCGCGTCCCTATTCCTCCCCCACAGGACTTCACCATGACCTCATCCGCAGCAGCACCGCTCGCCGGTAAAACCGCGCTTGTCACTGGATCGACGAGCGGCATCGGCCTTGGCGTCGCTACCGCGCTCGCGCAAGCCGGCGCGAATCTCGTGTTGAACGGCTTCGGTGACGCCGCTGTCATCCAGGGCGCCATCGCGCAAATCGAACAGCACGGCGTGAAGGCGGTGCATCACGGCGCGGACATGTCGAAGTCCGCCGAGATTGAAGTAATGATCGCCTTCGCTATCGAGCAATTCGGCGCCGTTGATGTGCTCGTGAACAACGCGGGCATTCAGCACGTGGCGACTATCGATACTTTCCCCGTCGACAAGTGGGACGCGATTATCGCGATCAACCTGAGCTCGGCGTTTCATACCATGCGCGTGGCGTTGCCCAGGATGCGCGACAGCGGCTGGGGCCGCGTGATCAATATCGCGTCGGCACATGGGTTAGTGGGCTCGGTGGGGAAATCGGCTTACGTGGCAGCGAAGCACGGCATTGTCGGCCTGACGAAAGTGGCCGCGCTCGAAAATGCGCGCACGGGCGTGACGGTGAATGCGATCTGCCCGGGATTCGTCCTGACGCCGCTGGTGCAAAAGCAGATCGACGATATCGCGACCCGCGACAACATTTCGCCGGACGCTGCGCGCTCGAAGTTGCTGGGAGAGAAGCAGCCGTCGGAACAGTTCGTTACGCCGGAGCAGATCGGCAAGCTGGCCGTGTTTCTGTGCTCGGACGGCGCCGATGAAATGCGCGGCGCGGCTCTGCAGATTGATGGCGGGTGGACGTCGCAATAATGTCCGCGTGTGCGTCGATAAGCGGAGCGCGTGCCTGACGTGGCAACCGTTGGTACTATCGGGGTTGTTAGAACGGAGACTCCGATGACGGCTGAACACAATCGAACAGAAGAAGCGCGGGCGATGGAGCGCATCGTCAATGCCACGCGGCAGGTGCAGACCGCGTTCACGGCGTTGCAGGGGCACTTTCCGCCGGGAGGCGATGGCCGGCCATCGCAGATGGCATTGCAGACCTTCGACGCCGCGCTTCAGGAACTGGAGGAAGCGCAAGCCGCGTTCGACACCATGTTGAACGACCTGTTCGACGGAAACCGCTAGAAGGGTTTGATTTAACGTTTGGTCCGTTCGCAACCGGGATGACAGCCTGGCCGCGAATGGATCTGCAAAGCCCCCTCAAGCCCCCCGCAACACCGGCACCACGGGCGCCTTCTCCTTGGCGCTCTCAACGTCTCCTGACACAACCGCGTCGGGCGGATTCAGCCCTTCCCAAGAAATGCCGTCGGTGGACTGCCGCCGTGCCGCCGCCACACACGCTTCGACCAATTCCTTGAACGACGTAGCCGCCGATGTCTTGCGAATGACCGCCTCGCCTTCCAGCGCGCTGTTCGGCAGCACCAATCCCACGATCAGATCAGCCGTGGCCGCCCGTTGATGCAGACGCCGCAGCAAATTGCGCAAATACGGCGGCGATTCGGCGGCATCGAACGAAATCACGCAGATCAGCGATACGCCCGTCAAATCGATCTCGTCGAAGCGCGTGCGCGAAAACCGCTCGTACGGTGCCAAGTCCGCGCCCAGGCCATGCTTGCGGAACAATTGCACCGCGATAGCCGACGCCAGGTCGTCAAGCACACCGCGCCCGGCGATGCACAGCACGGACGCCGTGTGTCCTTCGCGGGCGGCATCGAAGTGAGACGGCGGCGCTTCGTGCACGATGCCGGCTTCGCGATCGGACATCTCCAGACTGGCCGGCGGATCCTCCTCCTGCCTGACCGCCATCACCACGTCCTCCACCTCTTCGAGCCCTTCGACAATGTCCATCGCCGATTCGTTGATGCGCCTCAACTGGTCTGCGGTCACGACCCCGCGCAACACGTCGTTGTGCGCAATCCGCAACCCTTCGAGCGCCACTTCGTCGTAATACGCGCTGAGCGAGCGCTCCTTGAGCAGCGACTCGGCTTGCACGAGCGCTTCATCGGGATCGTTGGCGAGCAGCCGCTGATAGAAATTCTCCGCTGGCGTCAGCGCTGGACGGTCGCCGAACAGCACGTCGAGGAATTCCAGCCGGTCCACATGCCGCCCCAGGATCACCAGGCACAAGGTCAGCGGCGTCGATAAAACCAGCCCGATCGGTCCCCAGATCCAGCTCCAGAAAATCGCCGCAACGATCACCGCGAACGGCGAAAGGCCCGTGCTGTGTCCGTACAGCAGCGGTTCGACCACCTGCCCAGCGACCACGTCAGTCACGCCGAACAGGACGATGGTCCAGATCATCATCGACCAGCCGGGTCCGACTGCCGCCGCGAACACCACGGCCAGCAACGCCGCGATCCAGGTACCCACGTACGGCACGAAACGCAGCAAGCCGGTGAGCACGCCGAACAGCAACGCGCCGGGTACGCCGATGATCGCCAGCCCGATCGAGATGACAATGCCCACGCCCATGTTGATGCCAAGCTGCGCGAGGAAATAGCGGGACAGCCGGCGCGCGGCTTCGTCCATGGCCGTGGTCGCGCGGTGCAGGTCGCGTGAGCCGAACAAGCGGATCAGCCGGTCGCGCAGGTCTTCTCGCTGCAACAAGATGAAGATGGCGACCACCAGCACAATGCCGGTGGTTTCCAGCGGACTGATCACCGGTGATAAAAACCGCTGCGCCAGCTCCACGGGCGAAGGCGCCGGTTCGTGCACTTCGACCGGCATCGGGGAATCGATAGGCGAGGCTGCGGGATTCTCTTCGTTCTTGCGAATCTCGTCCTGGCGATTCGGGGAAAGGCGCTTGAGCGCCGTCGCTGCTTTCCCTAGAAACGCATCGGCCCGGCCGATGGTTCTCTGCTGCACGGCGTCGATCTTGCGCTCCACCGCGACCTGATACTGCGGCAAGTCGCCGGCCAGTTGCGCCACCTGGGCGCCGATCAGCGCGCCAACAGCCGTCAGCACCGACAACGCCACCAGCACCGCCACGATCACCGACGGCACCTGTCCAAACTTCAGCCGCCGCAACAAGTCGACAAACGGTGCGACCAGGAAGCTCAACAACACGGCGAGGATGATCGGAATCAGCACCGCGCGGCCGAAATACAACACGCAAATCACGACCACACCGGTAATTAACGATGTCAGCGCCCGCAAACCCGGTCCTTCGGGCGGCAAGACCGTGGTGGACGGCCGACGGGGCACGGGATCTGGCTTCATGACATCGTTCTCATTAAGGACGGCGTAAGGACATCAATGACGCAAGGGACAGCGCGGGATCACACGCGGCAACGCGCTCGCTGATCCGGGGCGGATCCGCAATGCGGGCGCACGTTTTCCGAGTCTGGAGTGTCACGAGCCGGTGTCCGGCGGCTCGGTGTCGAAGGAACGTCAACCTTATCTGTGCAAGGTTGAGCAAGGGACATGCCATTTGCATCGAAAGGTGAGTCTTTGCGGGAGTAGAACCGTGAGCTTTTTCGGGAGTGCCGGCCACGCCATACCGCTTAGTCGTTTGGCTTACTCGTCCGTCGGGCCCAGGGTGACCATCCTGCGAATCCGGCTCGCCATGGACTCCAGCGTGAACGGCTTGGTAATCATTTCCATACCGGTATCGAGGAAACCATTCGTGCGCGTCGCGGCCTCAGCGTAACCCGTCATAAAAAGCACGCGCAGTTTGGGCCGCGTCGCCCGGGCGGCGTCCGCCAATTGCCGGCCGTTCAGCCCGGGAAGTCCGACGTCGGTCACCAGCAAGTCGATACGCGCTTGCGAATTGAGGATGGTCAATCCGGACGGTCCATCGAATGCTTCGAGCACCTGATAATCCAGGTCGCGCAGGATCTCGCACACGAGTTCTCGCACGGACGCGTCGTCTTCCACCACCAGGATCGCGTGGCGCCCGGCCGCGCGATGCTCCTCGTTGAGTTCTCCCGCGATTTCCTGCGTGCCCGGATCGCCCGAAAAACGCGGCAGATACAGCCGGATCGTGGTGCCGGCGTCCGGCGCGCTCTCGATTGTCGCAATCCCGCCCGACTGCTTCGCAAACCCGTAAGCCATCGATAAACCCAGCCCCGTGCCCTGCCCCAGCGGTTTGGTCGTGTAGAACGGATCGAAGGCGCGCGCCTTGACGTCGGCGTCCATGCCTGCGCCCGTATCCGACACCGATACCACCACGTACGGCCCCGGCACCACATCCGGATGACGCGCCGCGAAGTCGTGGCCAAGTTCCACGTTGCCGGTTTCAAGCGTCAGGCGGCCGCCTTCCGGCATGGCGTCGCGCGCATTGATCGCGAAATTCAGCAGCGCGTTTTCAAGCTGATTCGCGTCGCAGCGCGTGAGCCAGAGCTGCGGGTTCGGCACCACGCGCGTATCGATCGCTTCGCCCATCGTGCGCTTGAGCAGATCGTCGATGGAATGCAGCAATTCGTCGGCGTTCACCGGCTTCGGGTCGAGCGGCTGACGCCGCGAAAACGCCAGCAGCCGATGCGTGAGCGATGCCGCCCGGTTTGCCGCACCGGTCGCCATCGAAATGAAGCGGTCGATGTCGTTTGTCCGGCCAAGCTGGGTGTATCGGCGGATCAGTTCGAGCGGTCCCGTGATGCCTTGCAGGAGATTGTTGAAATCGTGCGCAATCCCGCCCGTCAGTTGACCGAGCGCCTCCATTTTCTGCGCCTGGCGCAGCGCTTCCTCGGTTTGTTGAAGCGCTCGCTGAGTTTCCTTTTCGCTGGTGACGTCGCGGCCGTTGCCGTAAAGCGCGTCGCCTTCGGGTGCGGCGACCCACGACACCCATCGATACGAGCCGTCCTTATGCCGGTTGCGATTCTCAAACCGCACCAGCCCCGAACGGGCCGCCGAAAGCAGCGCTGCTTCGGTGGCTTCCACGTCGTCAGGATGAACGATTTCCGCGAACGACTTGCCGATGAGCTCGTCCTCGCGGAAGCCGAGAATATCGGTCCAGGCAGGATTGACGGCACGCAGCACGCCCGCGCTGCTCGCGACAATGAACAGGTCGCGCGAGTTGCGCCAGATGCTGTTGCGCTCGCGGGTGCGTGCGTCGACCTCGGCGGCCAGTGAATTGTTCAAGCGCCGCAATTGCGCCTCGCTGACACGCAGACGTTCTTCAAACCGCTTATGTCCGGTGATGTCATAAGTCACGCCGAGATAACGCAAACCGCCCGCACTGTCTTCGATCGCTTCGCCGCGACGCGCCATCCAGCGCTCCTCGCCGTTGTCCGGGCGGCGAATCCGGTACTCCAGATAATCGAGCGCGCCGGCAGGCATGTCGAGATGGCCGGCGCGAACCCGGTCGCGGTCGTCGGGATGCACAAGATCCAGCAGGTCGTCGAGGTGGTATTCATGACGGGGCGTCAAACCCCATTGCCAGCATAGTTCCTCGGATACCGCCAGCCGCCCGCTCTCCGGAAATATCTCGAAGGTGCCAATTCCACCCGCCTGCTGCGCGATGCGCAGACGCTCTTCGCTTTCACGCAACGCCCGGTCGCTCGCATGGCGCTCGATGGCGAGCGCCGCGATGCTCGCCACTTGCGCGATATTGTCCAGTTCCTCGCTCGATGGCGTTTTCGGAACCGAGTAATAGTTGGCGAAAGTGCCGAGCAGCCGGCCGTCGGCCGCTTGTATGGGCATGGACCAGCAGGCGCGCAGGTCGTACTGCCGGGCGATGTCGCGGAACGCTGCCCACACCGGATCAGTCTGAATATCTTCCACAATGACCGGCTCGCCGCGAAACGCCGCCGCCCCGCACGATCCCATGAGCGGCCCGAATTCGAGGCCATCCACAATGCGGTTGTAATCATCAGGCAAACTCGGCGCGGCGCCGTGGACCAGGCGTTTTCCGGTGGTATCGACGAGCAGCACGGAGGCGCGCATTGGCTGCTCGGAGCGATGTTCCACCCGGCGAACCACATGCTCGAGCACCTCGCGCAACGGCATGCCTGCAACGACACGTCCGAGCACGGCCCGCTCGAATTCAAGCTGGCTTAGCGTGGAAAACAAAAGGGGTTTCTGCATGGTCGTAAGCAAAAGCCGAAATGTCGGGCACAGTGCAACGAGCGAAAGGTCCCAAATCTTAGCACCCGGTATCGCCCTTCCCCGGTGGCCCTATTTATGCAGAGCATGTGGCGGGCCTATTGTCCCCATTCAGATTATGTTTTAGGTCCACGGGCATGCATCGTGCGAGATTTAGAGCATCTAAATAAAGCGTACGCGCAATGGATTCGTAATGGCCGTGGAATCGCCCTGTATCAACATCTGCAAATTCGATGGCAAAACCGGGCTTTGCATAGGTTGCTTGCGAACCAAGGACGAATGCAAGCAATGGAAAAAATTGAAGAACAAAACCCGGACAAAAATTATCGATGAACGGCCCAAACGCGCGGCTAAGCTTAAGAAAGCAAACAAGTGACGCGACGGGTGGAAGCGCGAGAAATCGGGCTCGTCTAGCGCCGTTTGATACGTCATTTGGTACACCATTTTTACATCACAAAAACGCGCGCTTAATTGACGCGACAAGACGACAAGGACACGAAAGCCTACTTACTTAGGGAGTTCCAGTCATGACCATCATCGTTACGTTGAAACGTGTTCTACCGGTTTGCGCCGCCGTGCTCGTTACGTCGTTTGCCACTCAAGCGGTCTATGCGCAAACCGCGAGCACGGGCTTGAGCCCCAACGACAACATGCTCGCACCGGCTAACAGCACGAAGTTGATGCCGAATGCGCCGCTAGGCAGCGAATATCCGACGCACGGCAATCAGCAAGCGGGTGAGATGAACCTGAATCCGACCGATCCACGTGCGCAATTGATCAACGGCTTGCCCAATAACACGCAAAGCGGTGGTTATGGCTCACCGCTGGCAGGGAACAAGTCGAATGTGCCGCAGGGGTATTAGGTTTTTCGGTTTTGCGTATCGATGTTGAAGACCGCGATCCTTCGCTAAGGCTGCCAGTTCAGGTATGTGCAAGCACATTGATGAGCTTGCCGAACGGATCGCGGACGTAGAAACGTCTTACGCCCCAGGGTTCATTGGCGGGTCCGTATTCAATCGGAAAACCCGCGGCTTTCATGCGCTCGAAGGCAGCGTCTACGTCATCCACCTCAATCGATAAGTCCGGCACCGGCGTGCCGGACCCGCCCTCCGAGGCCACGCTGACCTGGACGCTCATGGTTGTTGCGGAGCCGAAGGTTTGAATCCAGCCGTGATCCATCAGCAGCTCCAGACCCAGTACGTCTTGATAGAACCGCCGGGCTTCGCCCACGTCGTGCGCGCCGATATTGGCGACTATTCGCTTGACCTTCATGCCACCTCCTTGCCTGATCTTCGACTCTACGGTGCCGACGGTGGATACGGTAAGGGCTTGATCTTGGGATCGACGGTCATGTTGTCGATGACCTTGTCGACATCCGCCGTTTTCGCCAGCTCGGACAGGAATGTGTCTTTGTCGAAAGCAGGTGATACGCAACCTTGCACGTAGATAAACCTGCGCTGCAGCACCAACCATAACGACGATTGTTCGCGCCAATGCGTGGCGATATTGATCGTGCTAAGCCGACGCTGAACCGCTTCGGCAATCTCGGCATCGTAGCGATACGCATTGGATAAACGACACCGTCCCTCCACCCAACAGCTATTGCCTCGCTCGATCCGGTAATGCGCGTCGCTTATCCATTCCTGTTCCGTCTCTAAGGGCCCCAATGGGACGGGGCAATCAGGGATAGCTTTGGAAATCTGGAAAAACGGATCGTTTCCGTGGTTACTGCGCAGGTCGTCGGCAAGCGCCGGAAGGCTTGCTATCGATACCAGCAAACACCAGGCGCAGTGTTGAATAAGTGATCGCATTTTCTTTTACTCACTCGGTTCCAGAGGGGGTGTCTCGAGGCGATCTTAGGCGTCTTAGTGAATATAACTGATCGAATCAGCCGCTCGGGCCGCTCAACCCTGCGGGCCGCAGGGACTCTCCTTCCTGCGACTTCAGCGTTTTCCCTAGGTCACTCCGCGTTGACATTTTTTCCGCCAGCGACCAAACTTGCTCGCAAGTGTGATCACACATCACAGTTAGTATTTTCGGCGATATGACGTGCGAGCGCGTCGGGCGACCTAGGAGCGCCGTGCAGCTTACAAAAATTATCAGTATCACTAAGTAGATCGGAGAATGTCAGCCTGCCTGTCGTTGCCCGAGTCATCACTGAAAAGGAAAAACAATGAGCGTTTTAAGCATGCTTCAACCGCGTTCAGGCTTACGCGTACTGGTGACCGGCGGTGGCTCAGGCATCGGCCTCGTCATCGCCCGGGCCTTCGCTGAAACGGGTGCCCGCGTGCATGTCTGCGACGCGAGCCAGCAGGCGCTCGACGCGCTGCGCTCGGACCCGGCCAATGAAGCCATTTCCACCACACAGGCCGACGTAGCCGATAAAACCGCTGTCGCCCGCGTATTCGCCGACGTGGAAAGCAAGCTCGGCGGCCTGGATGTCCTGCTCAATAACGCGGGGATCGCGGGTCCGACTGGCGGTATCGATGAGATGGATGTGGAGCAGTGGGAGCAGACCGTCGCGATCAACCTCACCGCGCAGTTTTACTTTGCACGCCTTGCGGTGCCGCTGCTAAAGAAGTCCACGCACGGCGGTTCGATCATCGCTATGTCTTCCGTCGCGGGAAGACTCGGTTATGCATTCCGTACGCCCTATTCCGCGACCAAGTGGGCACTGATCGGACTGACCAAGAGCCTTGCCATTGAACTCGGGCCGCATGGCATTCGCGTCAACGCGATCGAGCCAGGCATTGTGCGCGGGCCGCGCATGGAGCGCGTGATTGCCGCTCGTGCCGAGCAGCTCGGCTTGTCCTATCCCGAGATGGAAGCGAAGTATCTGGAAAAGATCTCGTTGCGCCGCATGACGACGCAAGAAGAAATCGCGGCAACTGCGCTGTTCCTGTGTTCACCGGGCGGCAGCGGTATCTCCGGCCAGTCGATCTCCGTGTGCGGCAACGTCGAAGTGCTCTGAAGAGCCGAATCACTTCAATCCGTTTTTAAAGGAATTCACCTTGGCCTCAACCCGCAAAGTCATCATTACCTGCGCGCCGACAGGCGCCATCCATACGCCTTCCATGTCGCCGTACCTGCCGGTCACGCCGCAAGAAATTGGGGATGCCGCGCTCGCTGCCGCAGAAGCCGGCGCCGCCATCCTGCATCTGCACGCTCGCGATCCGAAGGACGGCCGGCCAACGCAAGACCCGGCCGTGTTCTCGGAATTCTTGCCGCGCATCAAGGCCAACACCGACGCCGTCATCAACCTGACAAGCGGCGGCAGTCCGCACATGACGGTGGAAGAACGGCTTCGGCCCGCCCATCATTTCAAGCCGGAAATAGCGTCGCTGAACATGGGCTCGATGAACTTCGGCCTGTACCCGATGCTCGACCGCTTCAAGGACCTCAAGCACGATTGGGAACGCGAGCATCTCGCCAATAGCCGCGACCTGGTCTTCAAGAATACGTTCAAAGACATCGAGTTCATCCTGACATCGTGCGGAGCGAACGGCACCCGCTTCGAGTTCGAATGCTACGACATTTCGCATCTGTACAACCTGGCCCATTTCGTCGAACGCAAGCTCGCCAAACCGCCGTTCTTTATCCAGAGCGTATTCGGTTTGCTGGGCGGGATTGGCGGCCATCCTGAAGACCTGATGCACATGCGCCGCACCGCCGACCGACTGTTCGGCAAGGACTACGTCTGGTCGATTCTCGGCGCTGGCCGCAACCAGATTCCGCTAGCGACGCTGGGCGTGGCGCAAGGCGCGAACGTTCGTGTCGGTCTTGAGGATTCCCTGTGGATCGGGCCGGGTCAGTTGGCTGAATCGAGTGCGGCGCAAGTGCGCAAGATCCGGCAGGTGATCGAAGGGCTGTCGCTCGAAGTGGCTACGCCGCAGGAAGCCCGCGCACTGCTCGGACTCAAGGGTGCAGACAACGTGAATTTCTGAGCCGGATTTCACCGGCCCTTTGCGTTTTTAACGCTTTTAACAACAACAAAATCGGTAGGAGACAAAGACGATGTGGATCGAAGGAAAAAACATCAGCGGTGACCTTTGCGGTGGCATCTGCGGTGACATTCGCAACATGCCGCTGCTTCGCCGATGTCCAGATGTACGTGTCCCGTGCACCCCGGGCGCTCAACGTTTTTTCACCGGACGCCTGGCGTTCCGTCGATCCTGATCGGAGTTTTCCATGACAAGACCTCAAACAAAACCGCAGTCCGCCACGCCGCTCGCGCACGCGGCCGTTACGCAGTTGATGATCCGCAAGCTGATGCCGCTGCTTGTCATCGTCTATGTGATCAGCTTTCTCGATCGCACGAATATTGCGCTCGCCAAGCATTCGATGAGTGTGGATCTGGGCCTGTCCGCTGCCGCCTATGGGCTCGGCGCAGGTTTGTTTTTCTTATCGTATGCACTCCTCGAAATCCCGAGCAACCTGATCATGCATCGGCTAGGCGCACGCATGTGGATCACGCGGATCATGATCACCTGGGGCCTGCTCTCCATCGCGATGGCGTTCGTGCGTGGCGAGACCTCGTTCTACGTGTTGCGCCTGCTGCTCGGCGCTGCCGAAGCCGGCTTGTTTCCCGGCGTGATGCTGTATCTCACCTACTGGTTCAATCGCGAGGAACGGGCACGCGCCACGGGCTATTTCTTGCTCGGCGTGTGTCTGGCTAACATTGTCGGCGGACCGCTGGGTGGTGCATTGCTCGAACTCGACGGCCTGCTCGGATGGCACGGTTGGCAGTGGCTGTTCGTGGTTGAAGGGTTGCCCGCCGTATTGCTGGCGTTCGTCGTGTGGAAGGTGCTGCCGGATGGACCTGCGTCGGCCCGGTGGTTATCGAAGGAACAAGCTGAAGGGCTCGAACGCCGGCTCGCGGCTGAGCGCGAAAGCCAGGCAAGCGGCGGCCGCGGTAGCCACTCGCTGCGCAGCGTGATCGGCGACAAGCAAGTGTGGCTCGCGATCTTCGTGTACTTCTGCCACCAGCTCACCATTTACACGACCATCTTCTTTTTGCCGGGCATCATTGGTGCGTCGGGGCATTTTTCGCCCTTCGCTATTGGCGTGCTGACGGCCTTGCCGTGGATCGCTGCGGCTATCGGCGCCGCAACGCTGCCGCGCTTTGCCAGCACGTCTTCCCGCAGCCGGCAGATCCTGACCGGCGGGCTGATCGTGATGGCGGCCGGCCTCGTGATAGCAGCCTATTCGACGCCGGTCATCGGGCTGCTCGGCGTGTGTGTGTCGGCATTCATGTTTTTTGTGGTGCAGTCGATCATCTTCACGTTTCCGTCGTCGCGCTTTAACGGCCCGGCACTGGCAGGCGGGCTTGCGCTGGTCAACTCGTGCGGCCTGCTGGGCGGATTCGTGGGACCGACAGTCATGGGACTGATCGAGCAGTCAACCGGCAACCCCATGAACGGCCTGGTGATCCTCGCGGTTGCGCTTTTTGTTGCAGCACTATGCAGCCTGCGGTTGCGTCACGGCGCCGAGGACCGCGTAACATCCACCGATGGCAAGCCCGCAACGGGTAAGCCCATCTGACAGTTGTTAGTAAAGGCCCGAACCGCTCGCCTCTGCGAGCGGTTCTTCCTTCATTGCGGACTTCGGCAAGAAGTTTGATCGATTCGCCTGTTTGTCGTTTTCGTTTTATGTCCGGATAATTAGCGACCCTAACTCTTTTATCTCACGCCTAGCCGGCACGGGAAGCGAGCTTAAAATTCCTGCATCTTGTGTCGATGGAGTTTCTTCACGGCCCACCGCAACATGACCACACGCGCTTCCGGAATACGCAACGTCCAAGCGATGAACCGCCCGGCATCTCCGTTTCCGCACTGACCGGGGACCGGTGTTTACTGCTCCGCAGAACGCCGGTCCCTTGCATGACGCCGGATTATTTGACCAGCAGGCGCGTGCGGATAAAGCCGGGTTCGCGGGCCAGCGCCTGTATTAACTCGCTAGATGGCGTTCTATCCAGGTCCGTTACTACGTACCCCGTCTCGCCCTGCGTCTGCAGGTGCTGAGCGACGATGTTGGCACCCTCCGCGGCAAGCCGCGTGTTGAGCGTTGCGAGCGCGCCCGGCGCATTGCCATGGACGTTGAGCAGACGTGCGGGCGCGTCCAGCGGTCCCGGATTGACATGCGGGAAATTGACCGATCCCACGGTGTCGCCGGTCGTTAAAAACGAAATGAGTTTCGTCGCGACTTCGGTCCCGATGTTCTCCTGCGCTTCCTCCGTGCTGCCGCCCACATGCGGGGTCAGAATCACATTCGGCAAATGCTGAAGCACGCTCTTGAAGATATCCGCATTGGTCTTGGGCTCCTCCGGGAATACGTCGATGGCAGCTCCGCCTAGCCGCTTTGCCTGCAGCGCTTGCGCGAGGGCATCGATATCGACCACCGAACCGCGCGATGCATTGATCAGGATCGCACCGGCTTTGAAACACGCCAGCGTTGCTGCATCAATCATGCGGCTCGTCTGGGCCGTTGCGGGCACGTGGAGCGTCACCACGTCGGCATGGGAAACCGCGTCGGCCAGCGATTGCGCCGCACGTGCAGAACCCAGCGAGAGCCGCGCCTGCACGTCGTAATACACCACGCGCATACCCATGGCTTCGGCCAGCACGCCGACCTGCGAGCCGATGTTTCCATACCCTACGATCGCAATGGTCTTGCCGCGCGTCTCGAACGATCCGCTGGCGCCCTTGGCCCAAGTTCCCGCATGCGCCAGTACGCTCTTCTCGGGCACGCGGCGCAGTAGCAAGATAGCTTCGGCAATCACCAGTTCCGCGACCGAGCGTGTATTCGAAAACGGCGCGTTGAAAACAGGAATTCCTGCGTTAGCGGCTGCGTTCAGATCGACCTGGGACGTTCCAATGCAGAAACAGCCGATTGCGAGCAGATGGCGCGCGGCATCGATTTCCTCGCGCCCGAGATGCGTCGCCGAGCGAATCCCGACCAGGTTATGTGCTTGAAGCGCACTCGTTAAATCCTTGCCGGCGAGCGCGCCCGCACGGCGCTCCACCTCCAGTTTCGCTTCGCTGAAACGCGCGACCGCGGTGTCGTGGATATTTTCGAGTAGAAGAACAGAGGTCATAGAACGCTTATGTGTCAGTGACGTGGGCCATGCATACGCCCAGCAGGTGGTGTCCGGGTAACATTCGCAATTTCGTCGCGCTCGATCACGCCGGACGAATCGACGCCCAAGATTCAAACATCACGGTGATGTTACCGCTTGCCGGGCAATCGTATTTTCTACCCTACTGCCCATGGGGCTTTAGGCTTGCGCGTTCTTTCGACCACGTTATCTGCGGGCTAAAGGCAGGTCTTCGGGCGAAGCGGTATGCTTGACGCTGGTTTCTTAGCTAGCGGACGGGAATCACGCGCCAATCTCCGGTGCGCCTTAGGCCGACGCCCGATCGAACCGGCTAAGACAAAACAACGTTATTTTCCTTACGATGGCCAACGCGTATTGCTTACCCACGATTACGGCATTCGGTCATGAGCCGTTGAGAACGCCAGCCTTTATGCAAAGTTCGGACAGGAGTTCATGCCAATGATCGCATTCGCCAAAGGTACGTCCCGGACCTATGCGATGCCCGAGCGCAGTGATCGCCTAGACTTCTACATTCGCGACCAGACCTTACGCTCGGCGATCACCGAACCGCACAAGCACGACTATTTCCAGATCCAGATCAATCTGGGCGGCGACACGAAGCAGCAGATCGGCGACGTAACGCGTCCGTTCCCAAGCGGGTCAGTCGCATTCATCGCGCCACACCGGGTGCACATGATTCCGCACCCTGAACACTCGCGGTTCATCGTGATCAATTTCGCGCTGGACTTCCTTGGCCTGGATGTCGATGCAGTCGATGGCCGGATCGACCTCGCGAGTATTCCCATCATCCGGTTTCCGGAGCTAGCGCCCTTTCGCTTTCAAGACGAGACAGATTTCAAGCTGACGGACTCCGATCTCGTTGAAGTCGAACGTATCGTTCACCTTATGATGGCGATAGATAGTGCGCGCGGGTTTGGTGCGACCAGCCGGCTTCGTGGTTACCTCCTGCAATTGATCGGACTGGTTTGCGCGAGATACGCGGACGCGCTCATGCAACTGGCGGCGCTCAGCGAACGCGCAGTCAGCCGCCGCGACTCCATCAGCAAAGTGATGCGTCATGTTCTGGAGCACCTGGAAGACGACACGCTTTCGCTGGGGTCGGCAGCACAAGCAGCGGCGTTGACTCCTGGCTATGTCGGCCGCCTGATGAAAAAAGAAACCGGCAGGACCTTTGTGCAGTGGGTGACGGATCAAAGAATCAGCCGGGCAAAATCATTGCTTGCAGACGATACCCGCCGCATCAAGGACATCGCGTTCGTGGTGGGCTTTCGCGACGAGGCTTATTTCACGCGACGCTTTCGCCAGGCAGTGGGGACATCGCCGACGGAATACCGCGCATTGCAATTCGAGCTATAGGCTCTTGCGCAGGCTTTCGCTAGCGCGGCCACCAATAGAGCAATTTAATCCAAGACGTAGGGCGGATTTGTCCTGCACGGAAGCTTAGCCGAAGCATATTGTTTGCGGGTGCCGCGGTCGTCCGCGCCAAACAACCTACCTTCGAGTTCGCCGATATGACCGAATACGTCTTCCCCGCCCCTCAAACTGTCGTTGTACCCGTCGCCGGCTCGAGCGCCTCGTTCGCGGTGCGCCGCGTCTTTTGCGTAGGGCGCAACTACGCCGATCATGCGCGCGAGATGGGAGCCAACCCTGACCGCGAGCCGCCATTCTTCTTTACGAAACCCGCCGACGCTGTCGTGCCCGCAACGGGAACACTTGCGTACCCAATGCTCACTGAGGACCTTCACCACGAGATAGAGATGGTGATTGCCATCGGAAAAGAGGGGCGACAAATCGAGCCGCAGGATGCGCTGTCGTTCATATTCGGCTACTGCGTTGGCGTGGACCTCACGCGGCGCGACCTGCAAGCGGTCGCTAAGAAAATGAGCCGGCCGTGGGACTGGGCCAAGGGCTTCGATGAATCCGCGCCCGTCACCGCTATCCATCCTGCGTCGGCAATCGGTCATCCGGGCAGCGGCCGCATTTGGTTGACGGTTAATGGTGAGACACGGCAAACAGGTGATCTCGCCGATATGATCTGGCCGGTTGCAGATATCATCAGCCAGGTTTCACAAGCGGTTGTCATCAAGCCCGGCGATCTGATTTTTACCGGCACGCCTGCAGGCGTCGGTGCACTGAAGCCCGGCGATAAAGTTGCTGGCGGTGTCGATGGTGTTGCCGATTTCGACTTTGAAATCGGCAAGGCTCGAGGCTGATTTCAAGGTTGATTGCTTGGCTCAATTAATCCACTCATACGCTTTACTGATCAACGGACGGTTATCCGGCTAAGGTTTAACGCGGAGCCAGCACGCTAACGCTTGCTGGCTTCGCCGTTTCATAGCAACGATCCTCGTGTCTTTCGACACCCTCTTCGGCCCGTTGCGCAACGCTCCCGAATAAACTCACCTCAGCGTCGATAAGGCAGCGCCACTCGCCTCCCGCGCGTTGTTTGGATAACCACCTTCGGCTGCGACCTGCTCTCTGCAAGTTTTCATTCTTGGCTGCAACACTTGTGCCGACTGTGTATAACATCGACACATTCCCGTTAATCGCCAAGCGAAAGAGCAAAACATGAACAGCCCCATTCCGCGTGACGAAAAGCATAAAGACAAGCACCACCACTTACGTTTTCATCTGCCATACGTCCACCTTTCGTCAGTATTCGGTGACGACTGGTTCGCGCTAAAAGCCGAGCGGTTTGCGCGTTTCTTCGGAACGCCAACTTTCCTCGTTGGGCAGACGATTATTGTTGCAGCCTGGATTGGCATCAACGTCGCGGGCCTGACAAAGTTCGACGTTTATCCTTTCATTCTTCTAAACCTTGCCTTTAGTCTCCAGGCCGCTTACGCCGCACCGTTGATTCTGCTTGCGCAAACGCGCCAGGCCGATCGCGACAAGGTCAATGCCGACGCCGATGCGCGGCATCGCGAAGACCTCGCCTCAGCGAATGAGGAACGTCAGTTGCAAGCGGCTCGACAGACCGAGCAACTCGTTGCCCTGCTTGAGCAGAACACCCAATTGACCGAGGTCACGAAGCAAATGAGCGAACGTATCGAGGCGTTGACGCGCGAAGTGCATAACCGGATTGAGCAGGGAAACGTAAAACCGTAAAGGCGTTAAGGATTAGCCTTCAGGTCATCAAGACGGTCCCGCCAGAAGGCGGTTTAACCTCACTTCGATATCATCTGCAATCCGAATTGAATCTAAAATTCTTACTCGATGGGAACACGCGCTCCAATTCGCTTCCAATAAATTTTGGTCCCGGTCAGCCCTCCATGCGGCTTGAGCGCGTAGTCTGGAATCTCTCCCGTAAGCGTGAACCCGAGACGCTCGTAGAGTATCGACGCTCCGCCATCGCTTGCGGTATCTAAAACCAGCAGCGTGCGTCCGTGCTTCACGGCCAGATTCTCGGCCGCCTGCATCAGCGACACCGCCACGCCTCGCCCGCGATGGCTGAGACAAGTCATCAGTTTGGCGATTTCCGCGCGGTGCGGCTGGTTAGGCGGACAGTCGAGCAACAGGGTAACGGTTCCGACCAGTCTCTCACCGTCCCATGCACCCAGAACCAATCGTTCGCCGCGAGTCGCGGCAGCCAGCGCACTGGACCAGAACGCTTCTGCCGCTTCGGGCTGCAGCGGATGCATGAAGCTGACGGAACCGCCGTTTGCAACCGTCTCGATCAAGAGCCCGCTGAGCATCGCGAGGGTCACCGACGAAGCGCGTAGTTCGCTGATTTCAAAGTTTGACATGACGGCTAAGTCCGGGCGAGCACAACCAGGTAGGTACAGGTCGAGGCGGTTTCGTTAGCCAGGGTGACCTCCGAAGGCGGACCGAATCCCAGGCAATCCCCGGCGCTCAAATCGTACCGCTCCCCGCCTTCCAGGATGACGAGGTCGCCCACTAACACCCACACGACCTGACGGATATGGGCATAAGACGATGGCGGCAACACCACCTGTTGTCCTGTCGGCAGATCGACCTGAACGATCTCCACGGGGTGGTCCGGATTGTTGAACACCTGCTTACGGAGATAGGCCGTTTCAGGATCGCGCCAGAGCGGTTGGTCGACGGCTCGCGACAAGCGGTCTCCATTGCCTTCTGCCCTCACCAAAAGGCCCGCGAGCGTCAAGTCGAACGCCCCGGCTAGACGCACCAGCGTGACGGCGGTGGGGCTAATTTCCTCGCGTTCAATCTTGCTGATGGTCGCCTTGGCCACGCCGGAGGAATCGGCCAGATCCGCTAGTGACCATCCGCGCGCACTTCGCTCAAGCCGAATTCGGCGAGCGATACGAGGTCCGGTATCGTCTATTGATGATGTCATATCGTCTATCTTAGTAGACGATATGGTTGTGTGCAAGACGCGCTGAAAGCGAGCGCATCAGCGCGTTGATGGGCTTGAGGTTTGTCTTCCAGAGCCGCTCGTCAGCGAGTACCACACCGAAGGTGAACGCGAGACAAGCGGCCGGGAAAACCGTGCATATCGCGACAGTTCATTCGGCGAATGCGTTGCCCTGATCAGTTCGATGCGCCCCGGCAGAAGTCGGCGCGCTCCGCCCTCAGTGCCTTTCAGTTTCAGACGGGTCTCGTAACCGGTGCCGTGGCAGCAGGATCGCTCGTGCCCACGCGCCCCGTTTCAACGTGCCCCGCGAGACGACGCTGGAATGCCGGGTTCGATGGCATCGTGACCTGCAGGTCGTACCAGTTGCTGCTGCACGACAGGTCCCAGTGATCCTCCGCGGTTTTGACAGCAGGCACCGTGATAGATCGCGGCGGCTGGCCGTAGGCCAGGTCGGTGACCGTGAAGACCACCGGCGCGGTGCCCTGATTGTTGAGTGTCAGATAGACGTTGCCGTTGGCCACGTCATAGCAGGTCACCGTCTCGGGTTGCACGGCGGCGTCGGCGGCAACCGCGCCCGTGAAGCGCCGGAAGTACCCGTTCGGACCATAGACGCTCAAGGCGTATTGATCGTTCGAACCGGCGGGCCACGTATCGGAAAGCTGCTTGCCTGCTTCGACGGTATAGCGCTTGGGCATCGCCGTCGGGTCAGCGGTGTACACATAGAAATTCGCGCCTACCTTGCCGGTATTTGCGAAGGTCAGCGTGTAAGTCTGGGCTTGCACCTGCAGCGTGCCGTTCACGTGCAACTCATAGGGCAAGGGCCGCGTCGGACGCGTGCCCGGCTCCTGCGCTGCGATAACCTGCGCCGCGGTGGCGGCGGGCGCCGTCTGGTTGGTCGGCAACGCGCATTGCATATCGGCCGCTGCAATGTATCCGGCCGTACTCGGCAGTGCCGGTACGGTGGCGTCAGGCTTGGAAAAATCGAACGCCGCCGTCAAGTCGCCGCATATGGCGCGACGCCACGGCGTAAGGTTCGTTTCGATCACCCCAAAACGTTTTTCGATGAATTGCAGCACCGACGTGTGATCGAATACTTGCGAGCAGACAAAACCACCCTTGCTCCACGGCGAGACAACGGTCATCGGCACGCGCGGTCCGAGACCATATGGCAGGTTGTCGGCCGTGTATGTCCCCGCTTGCGCCGCGGTCACCACGTTGTGGCGCTCAAGCGTGATGTCCGCCGTGCTCAGACCCGAGCCCGGCAACGTAGGCGCTTGCGGCGGCACCATGTGATCGAAGAAACCATCGTTCTCGTCATACATGATGAACAGTGCCGTCTTGCTCCACACGTCAGGGTTCGCGGTTAGCGCATCGAGGATCATCGAAATGTATTCCGCGCCGTAGAGCGGCGTCCATTTCGGGTGCTCGGAATAGGCGGCGGGCGGCAGCAGCCACGAGACTTGCGGCAAGGCATTAGCCACCACGTCCGCCTTGAGTTGCGTCAGCGTGCGAGCGGTCATCGCCTTCGTGTTCAGCGCTGAACCAACCGGTGCATTCACGTAGTTCTGGAAATTCGCCAGCACATTGGTACCGTAGTTGCCGCTGTAGTTATCGAAGCCCGTTCCCTGCTGATAGATCTGCCATGAGACGCCGGCCGCTTCCAGCCGCTCCGGATAGGTCGTCCAGTTGAACGGTGCCACCTGGAGCGTATCGAACTGATTATCGACATAGTCGGTGTTGTCGAGAAGCGGACCACCGCCCGCCCCGGTTGGGTCCACCATCCCGGTCATCAGGTACATGCGGTTCGGATGCGTGTTGCCGGGTATCGAGCAGAAGTAATGGTCGCAGACGGTGAATGCATCGGCTAGCGCGTAGTGGAACGGAATGTCCGCGCGCACGTGATAACCCATCGTCATGTCGGTCTTCTGCACCGCCCATTTATCGGCGCGGCCGTTGTCGATTGCGCCATGCGTAGTCGCCCACGTATGCGGCAGCCCGCCGATACATTGCGCGTTGACCGCCGGGTTGGTCGTGTCGTAGCGGAACGGAGCAATGGTCTGAGCCTGATTCTCCTGCCGTGGCTGGAACCATACCGGCAACCCATTTGGAAGCGTCACGGGGAAGCGGTCGTTATACCCTCGCACTCCACTCAGATGTCCAAGGTAATGATCGAACGAGCGATTTTCCTGCATGAACACAACGATATGCTCTACGTCGTTGATCGTACCGGTAACGGAATTGGGTTCGATCGCGAGCGCCTTGCGGATCGAGTCCGGAAAAAGCGACGCTGCAGCGCCGGCACCTGCCAGGCTGGCGGAAATTTTCAGAAAATCGCGGCGGCTCTTCGTGACCATGCGCTTACCTTTTTTGTGTCTGTGAGGAATGACTGGCCGCTTGCGAGTGATGCGCAGCCATTTGGATAAGCTAACGAATGCAGTTTTTTAACGTTCAGGATGACGAAGCAGGTGTAGCGGCCGGCGGACAACTCATCTTGGCCGATACGGACGCGCCACCGCACGCCGATTGACTCGGGGCATCCGAACTACCGCAAGCAGACAGCAACAGTGGGGGAAGTATCGACGCGACAATGAGCGCACAGAGTCGAAATTTCGACGTTTGCATGACTTTCTCAGGAAGGATCGGAGGGAATCGATACGCTCGGCGCATACCCATCAAAGCGACGCACCAAAACGATGGCGCTGAGAATACCGTCCGTTTATGACAGGCCGGTGGGGAGATTTGAAAAGATACGATAAGGATTGTCGGGGCGTGAAAGTCGCGAAGCCGATTCTATTCAGTGTGATGCCGCGTGAAGGCCGTGAGTTCGGATCCAACTCCCGGAAAGGCTCACCGATCACGGTTCATGGTGTGGAAGGGGCACTTCTGCTGAGCCGTTTTAGGACGCGATGTTTCCAGACCCTTTTCGCCTTAAGGTGAGCTGATACGGGAGCCCGTCTGAGACGCTGTCAGCCAATGAAATTGGCGCTTTTTGCGGCGCATATTTTTAATCTGGAGTCCAGATCAGATGAGGGATCTGAATATAGGCTAGGAAGCGGTGAACGTCGACAGGTCGGAATTGGCGAAGGTTTGGAATACCTTGAAACGCTCCAGACGAAGCACGCGTTTCTGTCGGCGATTCGGCCTTACCGTGCGATCTCAAATAACGTACGACTCGCGCCTCAACGCCCGCGAGGAGATGTCACCAAAATCTGACTCGCAACTGAAACCCTATCGTGAAGGGCAAGTCGCTAGAAGGGATCGGGGGAATCAGGATGATGTTCGCGCCAATACGACCGTACTCCGCCATGATGAGCGGCGCGACGACCGGCCCGACCTTGTGATCGTGGCCGATACCCCATTTGCCGTAGTCATATCCCGATATCAATCCGCCCATCGCGGCCAGTCGGACATAACCCCAATGCGCAAATTCCGGCGCCCAAACGCCGCCGCCGTAAAACGAAGGGGCAGTGAGCGAGTTTCGAAAATAGCCGCCGGCCAGCGCCCACTGCGGCGAAACCCAGCATTCAACGCCAATGCCTGGATTGAATTGATCAAAGTGTTTTTTGGGATGGACGTGATATGAACTGATCATCGCGTCCGCCCACAAACCGTCATTGCAAACCTCGGCGGCCAAGACATTCGATGTCGCACCCATTGCCATCAAGGCCGCCAGCACGAGCGGAACACGGATTTTTTTTGAGACAGTTACTGACGTTTTCATTCGGCTCAAACCTGTGCGTTTTGCCGTCGCAGTCTCGCTGACCACGCCTTTTTATATGAAGTTCGAGCGGAACTTTACATGAACGCCATGGGCATTTGTGTGAAATTGGGGAACGAGTTTTTGCGAATGGAAATTGAGTGGGGATTTGATATTTAGCTGAAGTCTTTCAGCTTTTTAGCAGCTTGATAGCTAGACCGTATCCTTATGTCGATGTGTAGTTCGCTGTGGTAAGTGGCCCGCTGTGTGTTGGGGGATGGGACGCGGAAACTCTTTGCCTCCGATTGGCTCGATCCGGACCGCATGGAGTTGGCGCGTGCAGTTTGCCGCCGATGGCCGGAACTTGATGCGCATAAAGTTTTCCGGTGCGCGTCAAGTCAAGGAGGGGACCCACCTGCAACGGCATTTAGTTTAAAAACGCCGCTCACGTAAAGTCCGGCTTTCCGACTCGTTCAGCTTTCCAATTCGATTAGTACGAAAAGCGAGATAGACCATTCACACCTGGCTGGACAATTTCCCAACACTGATAATGGAATCGGCAAGCTGCCAGTAGATGACGATCGTGCTCGGCGCACGCAACGGTCATCGTGACGGAGACGTAAGCGTAAAAAGCCGTTCCAAATCGTTCTGGAACGGCCAATCACTTTAGAGCCAATTTCTAACGCGGAGCGCGCGCTAGGGCGGGACGGGGCAACCTGCTCGCCGCAACCCGCCCTCACCAATTAAGGTTTTTTGAGCGCGTCCTTCACGTCTTCGCGTGCATCACCGACACCTTTTTGCACCTTACCGGCCGCCTGTTGCATATCGCCCTTTGCTTCCTGGCTCTTGTTGCCGGTTACCTTGCCAACCGCCTCGTTGACTTTACCCTTGGCCTGATTCACCACACCGTCTTTCTGATCCTTGTTCATCTTGATCTCCTTTCGTATCGAAGCGCGAATTTCCGGTCCCTTGGGATTCGCGGCGTCATGTCAGGGAAAGCGCCCTGAACGTGTAATCAGAATGGCGATTTCGAACGCCGCAGAACAGCCGCGCACGTCTGATTCCCACGTAGGCGGAATCGCACATACGCGAGAAGCGCTCGGCGCGACTCTAGAGGAACATTGCGATAAACACTGTATGTTTGTACAGTACACACCTTGGCGCAATGGCATGGATGGAGGAGAAGACAATGGACTTCGACGAAGATCGTATGGACACCCCCGAATTCGCACGCACAGTGCGCGACCTTGAGCGGATTACGCGCGACATAGCCGCGCGCTACATCGTGCAAGGTGTACGTTTGACTTGGCGATTGTTGCTCGCCATTGAGGCAGAAGCGCTCGCGGATCTCGGTTTTGCAGGGCGGCACGAGTCCGCACTCCGCGCCCTGTTTGCGCGCCCGGACGACATGGTTTTTCCCGAAACCGATGATCTCGTCGATTTCGGGGCGTCGAATGCTTTACCGCCCGTGTTTGTATTTGCCGTCGATGCCTATGATTGTGCCGCCCGTGCTGGACACCCAGAGCTGGCAGTGGCCTTAACGCATTGAGGTCTAAATTCGCGATCGCACGAAATGCGAGCATGGCCAGCGGGAAACCGGTGGCCATTACTTTTGCAACTGCGACTCGAGTTTGTCGCCAGACTTGAGCACATAAGCGTGGCGTCGCGTGTCATGCACCGGACAAACCAGAATGCCCGCCTATACGCTTCGCATTGCCGACGCGCGTCGGCACGCCGTCATGTGCGATTTCCTCGCTAACGCATGGCAAAGCGCCTTTCCGCTTGCAAGCGGCACTTAGATGAAGCTGAACCTCAATCGCGTTGCAGTCACGTTTCCTTGGAACGCCGTCAGCTTTCGCGTAACCTGTTGCGTACGCGTTTCACAACTAACGGATCGACAGGCCGATGACCACTCCTGAGGAAACCCACGAAATCTTCGATCACGAGCGCGCCGATTGGTACGCCGATCCGCGTAGCGCGTTTGACTCCTGGATGGCGCATCAAGCGTTCAAAGCATCTTCCGCGGACGTCTATCGAGCGCAATGGGGCCTCTTCCTCGAATGGCTGAGCGTTAAACGAATTGATCTCCGAACAGTCGATCGACTTGCCATTGAACAGTTCGTCACCCAATTAAAGATTCGAAAACCACAGCGCGTTCGCTATTTACGCCTTATCGAACGGGTACTCGACCATGTGCGCAAAATTGAAATGGCATCGACAAACCCAGCTCGCTTCATCGCCCAGGACGGTGAAGCGCCATGGCGCGATGCACGTGAAAACGAGCCAACAGGATTTCTCGCCCACGGTGAACGAGCAGCCCTGATCAGCTATCTTTTCTCTCCAATCGGCGATCTGCCAGCCGCGCAACGTTGGCGAGAGCGCCGCGATCGTGCGCTGGTCGGCGCATTCCTGGGCGGCGGGGTAAAAACGGGTGAAGCAGCGGCGCTGACCGTTAGTGACTATTCATGGAATCAGCCGTGGCTTGCTGTCGAGGCACCTAACTCCGCAGTCCATCGCGAAACCCGGCTCGCACCCTTTGCGATTGCGTTACTCGACCATTGGATCAGCGAGCGCAAGACAGCACGATTACTCGGCAATCTGCTTTTTCCGTCCGCGCCATCGGGGCGCCCGATGCACAAGGCCACCATGCTGCGCGCGATCGATGCCGTGATCGAAGCCGCCGGCATTGCCCATTCACGAACGGCGCGCGCCAGTCCGCAAACCTTGCGCAATACCTTCGCCGCCGACCTGTTCGAAAGTGGCACGGCACCCGAGCGCGTCGGGCAATGGTTAGGTTTCCAGCAACAAATCTCAGCGCATCGGTTGCATCGAGCCTGGCAAAACTGGACAGGTGAGGAAATACGGGAGCGCGATTTAGCGCAGGCGCAAGAAAGCGCCCGTGAAGAAAGCCACAAATTCGAATAGCGGCCTGCTCCCGAAAAGTCTCACCTCTCAGTCTGCTCGCTGGTCTCGGCGATCTTGATGGCGTGAAATTGGGCTACCGCGATCAACCGCGACGACGCAGTTCCTGACGACCGATCGCAATCCGGACACGACAACTCGAACTCATCATGGCGCTGCGTAAGCTCCGGCTCGCCAGTGCCACACGAGGGACAACGGGTTGGCACAGTGACAAAACCATCGATGTCCGTTCCCAATGCCTGCATTTCCTGAACGGATAGCCGTCCTTCCTCGACCATCGAGCAGATCAGCCCGGCAACGTTTTCGTTCATTCCGCTTTGTCCGAGTAACGCGTCACGTTCGAAGGCCAACGAATCGATCTCGTCCGATTGCTCGCGAATTCGCAGTTCCAGCCGATCCGTACGCGCCTTCGCGATGCTAAGTTGTTGAATAAAATCGAATTCCTTCTGGCTTGCTTGACGCACGCCGGCTTGATAAGTCGCCGCCATACCACGCAAAGAATCGAGCTCCACGAGCATCGGCTTCACCCGCCTCTCAGCCTCGCTGATTGCATCCTTGATTTGTTGCGCATAGTGCTCGGTGTTGTGTCGCAGTTCACCATTCAACGCATCCACACGATCGCGCAGCGCGGCGTTAGCCGTTTGCTCTGTTTCGAGCCGTTGAGTCAACGCAGCATTTTCCCGTTCTAATCGACGAGTCGACGCATGCAAACCGCTTTGTGCCTCCAGTGCGCGCCCACGAAGCGACGCTAATTCGATCTCCAACGAGGAATTGCGTGCCAGCGCAGTATCGGCGCGCGCCTCGCTCCGGTGAAGCGCCTCGTCGACCGTCGCGCAACGTACCTCCGCATCGCGAAGCCGGCTTAACGCAGCATCCACGTCATCTTTCGCAGCATGGCGCTCATTTTCGAGCGATCGAGTCGCAAATTCCTGCGCCTCCAGGAAAAGCTGCCCGAGCAATTCTCCGGCTCGTTCCTGCAGCCCTTCCGGAATCGCTCCACTTTCGATACGAACGCGCGATGCGGATCTGATCCGAGCCCAGAACGCGTCGATATCCTTTGGGATATCGCTTGCGCTACCGGTTTGGGTGAGATCCCTGACAGTGGCCATTGACGGGCGAATGCCGAAATCGAAGAAAAGCCGTTTGCAAGCGTGCTGCGAGAGATCTTGTCGACGCGCACCGCTGGTTCGCATTGTCGCGAGTTCAGCCCGCAGCTCAAGACGTTCTGCATCGTTCATACGAAGCTCCAAGTCGAATTCGTTCGTATAATAATACTTTACGTATCAAACGCTACATATTTAGGATCGGTGCAGAAGCTAGTGCTCTTGGTTACTCTCTTTTTGTCCGGATAGCCTATATCACACATGCGCTACGGTGGCATCCGTGAAACATGTCGAGGTTATTCCTTCAAGCCCTTGATTACTAGTGAATTTTTTCGATTCGAGCATCTCTGCAAATGTTCCACGGAGTTCTTGTTTCACGGTTCTCTCTTTTCGGATATCTCTGCTGCTTGAGAGTATTAGAAGTAAACACCTTTGAAACCTAGTTAAAGACGTTAACGCCACGGCAAAGCCTTACCTGATAAGGCTTTCCGGGCACGTCGGTGAGGGTCTGCGGGATACAAGGTGAGACAACACAGGGCTATCGGTGAAGAGGTTCGGGGACTAGCGTGAGGAGTCACGGGAGCAAACGTGAGTGAGTTCGGGAGGCAGGCGTTTCGGGACGGTGAGGGAATACAGGGGCCGCCTCGGCTATGGCCCATATGCGGCGGCACCGCACGCGACAACTCGCCAATTTCCGCAGTGAGGGTTTGCAGGATTGAGAAAATACGAAAATTCCAATAAGAAATAGGTAATTATTACTTATAGGTGAGGCTTTGCAGGGGTCAAACCAATTCGACGGTGAGACTATGCGGGTGTGAGTGGCTCGGAAGGGCTAGTTAGCAAGGCGCACAAACCGCAAGGGTGAGGGAATACGGGAGAGTTAGGCGGCAGTATTTGGACCTGCCCATTTTGACGATCTTGCTGGTTTTAAGGGGTATTTCTGCGAAACGGGGTTGAAGGTGAGGGTTTTCGGGAGCAGTTTGTGGCTCGTCGAATATCACATCGACAGCTCTGGCCAAGGTCAAAGGTGAGGCTTTTCGGGACTGTATTGTCTCGAGGTCAAGGCTTGCAGATCTGGCTCGGCAGGTACCCCGTACACGGATAACATCTTAAGTGCATGATTTAAAGAGATTTTATGGTGATCACATGTGCTGCCATTGCGGCAAAGGTGAGGATGTTCGGGAGTAATAGCCCGCTGTGCGCGGCTATCTATTCAGTGTCAAAAATAGCCAAAGGTGAGCTTTTACGGGGCCGCGTTCGGCCGAATTGGGGTGCTAAAAGAGCTTCTGTCGTGCCGAAATCCAGAAAAACATCGATTTCTGACTCTAAAGGTGAGTGTTTGCGGGGGCTGATGAGGGACGCGTACCGAAGTTACCAGGTGCAAGGAAGTCCAAAGGTGAGGTTATGCGGGACGGTGGACGCGAGCTTTGAGAGCCTGTATTTAGATCTCAACTCGGTTGAATAGGGTTCCCCGCCGGAGTCGAGGTGAGCTTTTGCGGGAGTAATTGCCCGGTAACAGGGGTGCTATCAAGAGTTAAAGCGCTGATAACTCAGGAATTACCGCACTTTCTCGGTGTTTTCATGAATTTCCGGCTTCCGGGAAGATTTCGGAAAAACCACAGGGACGCGTAAAAAAAATTTCAGGTGAGAAGATACGGGACCACGTTTGGATCGGTTCGATTCGTTTTCGCGAGCCCCCAATCCGTTTACCCGCATGGCACGGGGCATAAATGAGATGAGGTACGACGGTGAAGGTGAGGGTTTTCAGGAGCGCACCTCAGTGAGTTTTGCGCATGACATCGACTTCACCACTACAGGGTGAGTGTGCACCTGTAGACGAGCTTCACCGTCATGAGTATGCTTTCCCAAAATTCTCCTGACTCCAGCATGGCAACCAAACGCGCGAAGAAGACCGATATAGTGAGTCCGAGTTCGGCTGAGCTGAGAAAAGCCGTCGAAGCCATCGCTATCCAGCCAAAAAGCGGCAAGATCACGCTTTTGACTCGCAAATTATTCAACGTGCTGCTGGCTGTCGCTCAGCAGGCTGATGAATCCGGGGACACTTACCGCGCGCTTTTATCGGATATTGTCGCAAATGCAGCGTTCGATTCCAACGACACAGCCCTGGTGAAAGAGCATTTGCGCCGTATGGTGTCGGTGCAGGTTGAGTGGAGCACAGGCACGTCGAGTCTGAAGCCCGGGCGTAAGTGGGGCATATCGACGTTGATCGCAGACGCCGAAATTCTCGAAGACCCCGCCACGCGCCGGGTGTGGGTCGAGTTTTCCTTCGCTCCAAAGATCAAGAAAAAGCTGCTTGACCCTGTGCAATACGCGCGCTTGAGTCTGCAGTTTCAAAGCCAGCTCCGCAGCAGCGCTGGCCTCGCGCTGTATGAAATCTGCGTCCGCTATCTGACGAATCCGAGCCATCTCACCATGCGCGAGACTTGGGAATGGTGGCGACCGATCCTCTCAGGAACGCCTGACACCGAAGCGGGCGATGAAGCCAAGCGCGAGTACAAATATTTTAAGCGCGACTATCTTCGACCCGCGATTGCGGAAGTCAACGCCGTCACCAACATCTTCGTCGAATTGATCGAGCACCGGGAAGGCCGTCGGGTAGCTGAAATTCAGTTTCGCGTGACTGAGCGCAAGCAACCCATGCTCGCACTCGACGAACATCCGAACGTCTTCGACAGTACGTTGGTCGATCGCATGGTGAAAATTGGAATTCCGCTGAAAGATGCGCAAACGCTTTACGCGGACAGCGAGGAAAACCGAATCCGTTCGGCGTTGCAAATGACCGAGCAGAGAATGCGAAGCACGTCGTTGCCCCCGGTGCGAAGTGCCGCAGCCCTTTTCAAGGATGCGTTGAAGAAGGGTTACGCACCTCAGGTCGAAGCCTTGCCGGCAGTAGCGGCACCGCCGAAAGCCAATGGAGCGCCGGCGGACGACCTGAAGGCGCGTTTGCTGAGCGAATATTCCGTGTTTCGCCGGAAGGAAGCGCGCTCGTTATACGAGGAGCAAGGTGAGTCTGAGCGGGAGTTAGCCCGTCAAACCTTTGAGGAAGATGTGTTGCCCGAGCTCGGCACCCACATGCGCGACGATTGGCGCAAACGGGGACTCGATTCAAAAATGGGGGAAACGTCGTTTTTTGACTGGCTTGCGCGCAAGACTTGGGGAGAGCCGACCGACGGTGACCTGCTTGCATTCACGTTGAATCAGAGCCGCACCGCATAGAACCACGCCAGAGGGACAGTCGCCGAACTCTCGCGTGTGTCCCTCCTTCCTCTATGCGTTTTAGCGTGCCGTTACTCCTGTTGCTTTATTGTTTTACGGTATCCGCCTGCAGCATCTTCTCTATCTGTTGAAGAATTTCGTCGCGTTTGTCTTTCGACAAACCACGTAAGCGCAACTCAAGCCTGTCGTCTCCATACGTCTTGAGATCGCCCACGGCAAGCCCGTCCAGTTTGATTTCCAACCGCTGAGCATAGCGTTGACGCCCCGCGGGTTTCGGCGTTTCTTGTGCGCTTGCACGGCCTTTCACAATGTCGGCGACTTGCCGGGTGCTCAAATCATCCGATGCAATTTTGTTGATCAACCGCAGCGTGGCGTCCGCACCGCGCGCCGTATGAAAGCGTGAAACCTGATAACCCATGTTTGAACCAAATCGATCCGGCCGGGCGACCATTTCATGCATCACGTTCTCAGGTAGCTTTGCGATAGCCAAAGCAACGGCAATCGTGGATTCGTCGAGGCCCAGGTGGTCGGCGAGTTCCCGCTGGCTCTGGAAGTGCTTTTCATCGAGGAAACGCTTCCAGACAATGGCGTTATCGAAGACGGTTTGCGAGTCCCGTTGTACGTTTAGGTCATAACCCAGCTTGTAGCTTTCGATGCCAATGGGAAGGTCAATGACAATCGCCTTCACGGTTTCTTTGTTGGCTTCCTTCAGCGCCCGTACCCGTCGGCCGCCGTCGCTGACAAAGAATGTGCCCGGGTTTTCGTGATCGGGGATCACGTGAATGGCTTGTTGCTGGCCCTGCTTCGCCAGATTGACGGCCAATTCTGCGATCGACGCCTTCAGATAAAAATGCCGGGGGTTGAACGGGCTCGGCTTGATGGCCTTTAGCGGCAACTCAATGACCTGGCCATGTACGTATCGGTTTTTCCGGCGCCACGCCTTGAAACTTTCCGACTCCGGCGCCGCTGGGTCATCGTGAAACTCATCTTCGGTGTAAGCGCTGGAGCGGCCGGTGGCCTGCTTATCATTTCCCGCCTCTTGATTGACGATTTCGTCGATAGCATTGATGCGATCAAGGGCCGTGCGCTTTTCGCTGCTCGTCGTATCCGGCCGGGCTTTGAAGCCTTTTGCGAACTGGGTAGGTTTCATTCAGGATCCTTTATGCGCATAAAGTCAGGGAAGCATGGCGAGAACTTCGTCTGCGCAGGCACGTATCTCAATGGCGGCCAATCGGGCGCCGCGGTCGTTCATCTGAAGTACGGTCTGGCCTAGTGCCATCGCCTGCTTGTAGCACTCGCGGGTCGGAATCTGGGTTTTTAGCAAAGGGAATCCCAACTCTTCCAGTGCACGCTTCAGTTCGCGCGTCAGCATGCGTTTCTCCTCGGTTTTGTTGAGGAGAAACACTGCGCGCAGATCTTCATTCATGACCTGCGCTTGCTGAATGAGTTTGACGAGGCCCACGCTGGACCAGTAGTCGGCAGGCGACGACGATGTCGGGACAATGGCAACCGTTGCAGCGAGAAGGACGACGCCCGATACCTTTTCCGTAATTGAAGGCGGGCAATCGACGACGATGATGTCGTAGTCGTTGACGAATTTCTTGATTTCTCGATGAATCTGGGCCCCTGCTTCAGACAAGTTCACGATAGGGAATGGGATGCCGCTGGCTTCGTCGGACGCAGCGCTAGCCCAATGGACCAGGGTATTTTGCCCGTCCGCGTCGACGACGAGTACCCGCTTTCCTTTCTCGTGAAACGCAGCGCCCAGATGCATTGCTATCGTGCTTTTTCCCACTCCGCCCTTCTGCTGCGTGATCGCAATGATTTCAGCTGCCACGTTTTGCTCCCAAATTTAGCTTTTCGAATTTTACATTGAAAACTCTATTTTTCTAGCGATAACTCATCTAGTTAGCCGTTTGGTCGATTTCCGTGAGGTTTATGCGCATAAAGTCTGGCACGTCGCGCTGTCGGGCTGCGCGCCGATGCGGATGTCGTGCGTGTCAATCTGCCATCGTGCGAAGGGACTGAGGAGGTAATGTTGGCTTTGACCTACCCACTGGCTTTTGATGCTTGGTCGGTGTGCGAACGAGTCGGTGCGAGTCGGCAACAATTCGGGTCTACCGCTAGTCCGATTGAATCGGGAAACTCTGATTTGGCTGCAGAGTTTTGGTTCGGTTTTGGATATTTCAGCAGCGCGCTGGCGGCTTCCAGTGTTGAGTGAAAGTGCGGGCTCGGGAAGTCCCCTCGCTGGAGAATGCTGATTGATTTTGATTAATGCCCCCTCGCACCGCGAAGTAAGTACATAGCGCCGTCAGGCCCGTTCAATGACGATTGACGTTCTCTATGTGTCGTAGCCGTTTGGTTGTCGTGAATACCTTGCTTAACAGCAAGCGCCCGCACGTCGGGAGCAAGCTAGGAAATTCTTCGAGGAGGTGGAGCTTTATGCGCATAAAGTCTGGCGTCACGCATGTGATTTCCGAGTTCGCTAGCCGAGGGGCCCGAAGTTCCACCCCGGCGATTGGAGCAAAACTCGATTAGTCAGTGCTGTCGGCGTCTTAATGCGCACAGTTCAAATTGGCCGGATCGAATTCAAGATGTCTGGATGAAGCACAGTCCTGAACCTATCTGCATATGCATGCCGCCATTTCCCGACGCTATCGAAATTCGTAATCTCGGCCCGTCTCTCGTTGACGCCCATCTCTTCGCGCGGGTCACTGCGGTCGTAATGCTCGTCACGTTCACTGATGCATATAGCAATTATAATAATTAAAATTATTAGACGTGGTAAACCTCATGTATCACAGCCAAGGTTAGCCAATTTCGAAAGCCAGTCGCGAAGAAGTCTCTAATCGGCCACGAAACTTCAAGACGCGAAAAACGCAAAAATGAATCGAACCAAAAGTGGGGCAAACGCTCAACCCACTCGACACGCTGAAGTCGTAAAGCGCGCACTCGTGTCCGCCCCTTGTCCGCTAAACAACGAGGCCAATTCGACCACTTCCAATCAAACGTCATCCTCACCACTTAAAATCACCGCCAAACCCCTACGATCTGAAAGCATCCCAAGTATTTTGTAAGTCTTCGCTCGTAAAATCCGGCGACCGTGCGATGCCTGCGATTTATCAACACCGCCATCGCTGACAAAAGCAAACGGACAAACCAGTCACTCCCTCCACTTAGCCAAGGGCATTTCAGTGCATCTGACCTCGACTCTCGCCGCGTGGTCCGCCCACGACACGCGTCTTCTCATTGCATGCGCGCTCGGTCTGGCGTCAATCATCGTTCTCATCAGCGCGCTAAAACTTGCGCCGTTTCTCTCAATCCTCGTCGGCACTTTTGTCGCGGGTTTCACGGCGAGCTTGCCGCTGGAAGCCGTCGCGGGTGCGTTCAGTAAAGGGGCGGGCGGAATCCTGGGGGATGTAGGCATCATCATCGCGCTCGGGGCCATGCTCGGCGCGCTGATGGCGGAATCGGGCGCGGCGGACCGGTTGGTCTCGACCATCCTCGATCACTCCACGCCGCGCACGTTGCCGTGGCTGATGGCGCTGGTGGCCATCATCATCGGCTTGCCTCTGTTCTTCGAGGTGGGTCTCGTCATGATGGTGCCGATCATCTTCGTGATGGCGCGCCGCTCGAAGCAGCCGATCCTGCGTATCGCGATTCCCGCGCTCGCCGGCATGACCACGCTGCACGCGCTGCTGCCGCCGCATCCGGGCCCGCTGATCGCGGTTAGTGCGCTGCACGCGGACCTCGGCATCACCATGGGCCTTGGTTTTATCATCGCTATTCCTGCCGTGATTCTCGCCGGGCCGGTCTATGGCATGTGGCTGTCGCGCCGCATGCACGTGGAGCAGCCGGAGGAGATGGGCAAGCTGTTTTCATCGAAAGTCGATGCAAACGGAACGCTCGATGCGCCGAGCTTCGGGATCTCGTTGCTGACCATTCTTCTGCCAGTTGTCCTGATGCTTGGCCGAACGGTGGCGAAACTGGCGATCCAGCCCGAAACCCTTCTCTTCGATACCCTCAATTTTCTCGGTGAGCCACTTATCGCGTTGGGACTCACCGTTCTTTTCGCGATCGTCGCGCTGGGCTGGTCGCGCGGCATGCCGCGTGACCGGGTGGGCGGCATCCTGCGCAAAAGCCTGCCGCCGATCTGCGCTTTGCTGCTGACCATCGGCGCGGGGGGCGGTCTCAAACAGACGCTCGTCGCAGCGGGCATCGCCACGACGATCGGCAAGATCGCCATCGGCTCGCACATGCCGCTGATCCTGCTGGCCTGGCTGATCGCAGTGGCCTTGCGGCAGGCGACCGGTTCGGCGACCGTCGCGACCACGACCACCGCGGGGATCATCGCCCCGGTCGTGGCGGGCTTGAGCGCGACCCACAACTCGCTGCTGGCGCTGGCGATCGGCGCGGGTTCGGTGTTTTTCTGCCACGTCAACGACGCCGGTTTCTGGATGATCCGCGAGTATTTCGGCTTGCAGTTGAAGCAGACTGTCTACGTCTGGTCGGTGCTGCAGACCATCGTCTCGGTAGTCGGCCTCGCGTTGACGCTGGTCATGTGGGGCGTGCTGACGTAAATCGTGGGCAGATTGGCAGGGCAAGCGGGCACTCCGACCCTAAACTACAAAAAAGGAGATATCGATCATGCTTGCCTTGCGCCCCTCTTGTGAATGCTGTGGAAAATCGCTGCCGCCGGACGGGCGCGACGCGATGATCTGCAGCTTCGAATGCACGTTCTGCGAAACCTGCGTGTTGTCCCGGCTGAGCAACGTGTGCCCCAATTGCGGCGGCGGCTTCCAGCTCCGCCCGATTCGGCCGAAAGCCATGCTCGAGCACCGTCCGGCCTCAACCGACGTGCACCCGGCCGGCGTGAATGAAGAGGCGCATCGCGCATTGTTCGATCGCTACAGTGCGATCCCGCCTTACGAACGATAAACGCAAGCGGGTCTGATGACCGTCAGCCGATGACCTCGCATGCGTCACATTCCCCAACCTCAGGGCATTCCCTGATCTGAGCGGCGCTCATACCCCGTCCGCACGAATCATCGATTCCTCCTCATCGGCCCTCGCTCGCACAATCTGTTCATCGATCCACTCCATGAACGGAAGCCAGCATGCCAACACCTCAAACCGGTCGCACCCTCCATATTGGCGAGGGCTTTGAAGGCCCGGGCGTCAATCTCGCTCACATCAACGTGCTTGTCGGTCCGCGCAATGGCCCGGCGGGTCAAGCGTTCGCCACCGCGCTTGCTACGCCTTCGGCCGGCCACGCGCCGTTCGTCGTCATTGCGCAACCTGGCGTGCCGACCAAACCGCTCACGCTGTATGTCAACAAGGCCCCCATTGCCGGTGAATTTCACGGCAATGCGACCTGGGGGGCATCGCAGGCAGGCATCGCGAAGGCCGTCGCCGAATCGCTCGAAGACGGCACCTTGCCGCCTGAAGCGGAAAACGATTGGGTGGTGGTAACGGCGAACTGGGTCAACCCGTCTACCGACGATCTCGACGCGGTCTTTCGCAACAACTACCGCGCGACGAAAAACGCCATCACGGCCGCCATGCTCGGCTTGCCGTCGAAGGAAGACGTGTTCGCCGCCGCGCGCGAAGTATCGAATCCCTTCTACACCCCCCGCTTGCCGAAGGCAGCCCTCTAAAAATCAGCGCGCCGGTGCCGTGCGTCGGCAACCGTCGCCACGCGTCATGGAGACTTAAAGAATGGAATTTGTCCGCCTAGGCCAGTCAGGCCTGAAAGTATCGCGCCTGTGTCTCGGCACCATGAACATGGGCACGCCGCAATGGAAGCCGTGGATTTTTGACGAACAGAAGAGTGAACCCATCGTCCGCCACGCGTTGGAGGCAGGGGTGAACTTTATCGACCTGGCGGATTTTTATTCGGCTGGTGTTGGAGAGGAAGTCGTCGGCCGCATTCTCGGACGTCTCGCGCGGCGCGAGGAAATCGTGGTGACAACCAAGGTCGGCTATGACATGGGCGCTTATCAGAACGCTGGCGGTCATTCGCGCAAGCATGTGCTTGACGGTATCGACGCGTCGTTGCGGAGGCTAGGCATGGACTATGTCGACATCTACATGCTGCATTACTTCGATACCACCACGCCCGTGGAGGAAACCATGGGCGCGCTGAACGACATCGTCCGTTCGGGCAAGGCCCGTTATATCGGGGTATCGACCATGTACACGTGGCAGCTGGCGAAGATTGTCCAGATCTGCGAGCGCCATGGCTGGCACAAGCCTATCAACATGCAGTTGCAGTTGAATCTCGCCTACCGCGAGGAAGAGCGCGAAATGATGCCGTATTGCGCCGACCAGGGAATGGGCGTATCCGTCTTCAGCCCGCTGGCGCGCGGTCTCCTGACGTGTGACCCCGCGTCTACGCGTAACCAGACCGACTTCTTCACGTCGCAAATGTACGGCGATGCCGCGTCGCGGGAGATTGCGGCATCGGTGGCGCGTGTGGCGAAGCGGCGTGGCGTGAGTGCGGCGCAAATCGCGCAGGCGTGGGTGCTCCAGCGCGATGGCGTCGCCAGCATGCTGGTCGGTGCGGATTCACCTGCCCAGTTCGATAGCGCGCTCAGCGCGCTCGGCACTCACCTGGACGGGGACGAACTGTACGAACTTGAGCGCAACTACACGCCGTGCGACGTCATTAATGACTACACGGCCGGGAGTCGCACCGCGCGCGAATCACGTGCGCCACAAGGTGACTTTGTTCAACCGATGAAGGACGCCGCATGAATCTGCTTCGCAAAGAGCATTACATCGATGGCGCCTGGCACAAAAGCGCCGAGACTTACGCCGTCCGCAATCCGGCTACGGGAGAAGTGATCGCAGATGTCGCGAAGGCCGGCGCTGCGGAAACACACGAAGCCATCCGCGCCGCGGAGATCGCGTTTCCCGTTTGGCGCTCACTCACCGCGAAAGAGCGTGGGGCGCGGGTCAGGCGCTGGGGCGAACTGATGCTGGAGCATCGCGATGCGCTCGCTGAACTGCTGACGCGGGAGCAAGGCAAGCCGCTCGCGGAAGCAAAAGGCGAAGTGGCCTATGCCGCCAGCTTCCTTGAATGGTTTGCCGAGGAAGCGAAACGTAGCTACGGAGATGTGATTCCGAGTTCGAAGCCTGGCTCGAAGATCATCGTGACGCGCGAGCCGGTCGGTGTGGTCGCAGCCATCACGCCCTGGAACTTCCCGCTTGCCATGATCACGCGCAAAGCTGGCCCTGCATTGGCGGCTGGTTGCACGATGGTGTTGAAGCCGTCCGAGGAAACGCCGTTGAGCGCGTTGGCACTAGCCGCGCTCGCGGCGGAAGCGGGCATCCCGGCGGGCGTGTTCAACGTCGTATCCGGAGACGCTGTCGCAATTGGCGCGACCTTGACCGCATCGCCCGTGGTGCGCAAGTTGTCCTTCACCGGATCAACGCGCGTGGGCAAGCTGCTCGCCGCGCAATCCGCGGACACGTTGAAGAAACTCTCGCTGGAACTTGGCGGTAACGCGCCGTTCATTGTGTTCGACGACGCCGACTTGGACGCTGCAGTGCAAGGCGCGATGGCATCGAAGTTTCGCAACACCGGCCAGACCTGCGTATGCGTGAATCGATTCTTCGTGCAGGCGGGCGTATATGCCGAATTCACACAGCGCCTGACCGAGGCAGTACGCAAGCTTCGCGTAGGGGACGCGCTCGAGCGGGAGGTCGATCAGGGGCCGCTCATCAACGAGGCGGCGTTCAGGAAAGTGGGCGATCACGTCGCGGACGCACTAAGCAAGGGCGCGTCCGCACTCATCGGCGGGCATCCCCACGCGCTGGGCGGGACGTTCTACGAACCGACGGTCCTCGTCCACGCGAACCGCACCATGTCGATCGCGCAGGAAGAAACGTTCGGACCGGTGGCGGCTTGCTTTCGCTTCGAAACAGAGACAGAAGCGATCACGCTTGCCAATGACACCCCGTTCGGATTAGCCGCCTATTTTTATACGCGCGACTTGGGCCGCGCGTGGCGCGTGGCCGACGCACTCGAGACGGGCATGGTAGGGATCAACGAAGGAATCATATCGACGGAGGTGGCGCCGTTTGGCGGCGTCAAGCAATCAGGTCTTGGCCGCGAGGGATCGAAGTATGGCCTCGATGAATACGTGGAAATGAAGTACATGATGATCAGCGGCCTGATGGGCGCTGAGCACTGAACGCTTAACGCCGAAAGACGCTGGCTATGCGCCAAGCAGTGCTGCCGCCGCCGTATCGCCAGCGTCAGCGCAATTGAAGAACATATAGTAAGGAGACGCAGTGAGTCATCAGGACACCTCAAGTAGTGCATTCCCAATCAGTCCGCCGCCTCATGCGGGTGCAACGCCTGTTCGTGCGCAAGCACCGCAAACACCGAAGCCGGTTTTACTCGACGACATTCCGTTAAACCGGTTTCACATGAAAATAGCGGGCCTGACATTTGGCGCGCACTTCACCGAGGGTTATGCGCTTGGCACGGTGGGATACGCGCTCGCATCGATGAACCGGCAGATGCCACTCGATTCATTCTGGATGGGTGCAATCGGTAGTTCCGCTTTGATCGGGATTTTTCTCGGCAGCCTCGTATTTGGTCGGCTGTCGGATCGACTGGGACGGCAGAGCATCTTTCTTAGCAGCTTTGTCATCATCACAGTAGCGGCGTTTCTGCAATTCTTCGCTACCTCGCCTATGGAGTTGTTCGCGTTGCGGGTATTGATTGGCTTCGGAATGGGCGGTGACTTCACGGTTGGCCACGCCATCCTCGCCGAATTTTCGCCGCGAAAGCATCGAGGTGCGCTTCTGGGCTCCTTCAGCGTAGTGTGGACTATTGGTTACGTCGTGGCGAACGTGCTCGGCATGTCGTACGGAGATGCCGGACCCGACGCCTGGCGTTGGCTTCTCGCGTCCGCGAGTCTTCCAGCGTTTATTGTGCTGGTCTTGCGTATCGGTACGCCGGAATCGCCGCGTTGGCTGCTTGGCAAGGGGCGCGTCAAGGAGGCGAATGACATTGTGCTTAAGCATTTCGGGCCAGGGGTCGCGCTCGACCCGGAGGATGCAATGGCCAGCGTCACCACGAAACAGGGTTATGCGCGTCTGTTTCAGCCCGACCTGATCCGCAGGACGCTGTTCAATTGCGGGTTCTTTGTGTGCCTCGTGATTCCCTACTTCGCGATCTACACTTTCCTGCCCGGCATCCTGAAGGTAATCGGCCTGAGCAACGGTTTCGGCGCGGATCTGTTGCTCAATGCGGTGCTGGTCATTGGCGCTGTGCTGGGAATTTGGCTGACCATCAAGCTGCCGCGCCGGCACTTCCTGATCGGATCGTTCGCGGTCACCTGCGCAATGCTGGTGACTATGAGCTTGCTGCCATCGTCCTCCACGCTCGCCATGATTGTTGCCTTCGCTGTCTTTACCTTGACCATGTCGGCATTCAGCAATCTCGTTGGGGTCTTCCCTCCAGAATGCTTTCCGACAGAAGTCCGCGCATCGGGTGTTGGGTTAGCGATTGCATGCAGTCGGCTTGGTTCGGCGATTGGCACGTTCCTTTTGCCCGTTGGCATAGCGGAGATCGGGTTCCATTACACAATGATGGTGCTGGCCGCTGTGCTGCTGGTTGGCATGATCGTATCGATAGCCTGGGCGCCCGAGACGCGTAACCTCACTTTGCGCGCCGCAAGCGGTTCCTCATAACCCCAACAAACCTCGCGCAACCCCGCGCTCCCGAAAACCCTCACCCATCTGAGTTCATTAAAGCCCCAAAGGCGTCCCAAGCGGACGCCTTTGGGGCTTTTGGCGTGCCGTTCATCAACGCGCGCGTTTCACCC
>NZ_LMUF01000053.1:0-52454 GCF_009766085.1 Burkholderia sp. S171
CGTTTCTTTGTCGCTAAGGACCAAGAAATGACGTGCCGCCACGCACAGTGGCTAACAGTGATAAAGAGAAAATCCGACTCACGCAGACCGCTAACGCCGAAAGCAGCAACCCGGCACCAACCCCGCCCCCTAACCCCAAAACCGACCACCCCAAAGCCCAAACCCCCGACCCCGTCCACCGGCGCGAGCGAAAAACCAATCCAATCGCTAGACCTTCACTCCCCGAACCAGCCTAGCCAGAAGCCTGACCAAAGGTTCGAACAACTCCGCGGAAGTATTCCCATACCCGAGCACGAGCCCGTTGTCCTCTGGCATGGGCTGCAGCGCAAAGCTGGATAGGGGAGCAGGCGCTATGCCATGCTTCCGGGCGGCATCGGCGATCTCGCGGTCCGGGTAACACGCCGGCAACCGTACCGTTAAGTGCAAGCCACAATACCCGCCTTCAATGACATGTGGCATCGGCAAATGCCGGGTCAGCGCTTCTCTCAACGCGTGCTGCCGGTCGCGGTACAAACGCCGCATGCGGCCCAAATGCCGGCTGAACTGGCCGCTCTCAATGAACTCGGCCAACGCGAGCTGTTCATAACGGTGACCGCCTCGCAGCATGTCGTCCAGCGGCGTGCGCATCTGCGCCACCAGGGTCTCGGGCAAGACCAGAAACCCCAGTCGTAACGACGGAAACATCGTCTTGCTAAACGTGCCCACATACAGCACGGGCGCCTGTGTCACCAAACCCTGCATGGCGCCAATAGGTTCGCCTGCGTGGCGGAATTCACTGTCGTAATCATCTTCGATAATCCACGTGCCATGACGTTGCGCGTTAGCAATCAGCTCAAGGCGCCGCGCGACGGTCAGCACCGCGCCCGCGGGATATTGATGCGAAGGCGTGGTGTAGATCAGCCGCGGCGGTTGTGACGTCCAAGCGTTTTCATCGGCGATGAGGCCATCGGCGTCCACGCGCATGGGCACCATGTGCAGGTCACCCGCGCGCATCGCGGCCTTTGCCCCCCGATAACCCGGATCTTCGATCCACGCCGTATCGCCGGCATTGGTCAGCAAGCGCACGCACAACGAAAGCGCTTCCTGTGCACCCTCGGTTATCACCACTTGAGCGGGATCACATCGCACGCCTCGCGCTATACCCAGATGCCGCGCAATGGACGCACGTAACGCCGGTTCCCCCGGAGGATCGCCATAACCCAGAGCCGATGGCCCCCCGTGGGTAATGGCACGGTCGATGGCCCGTCGCCACGCCGCCAGCGGGAAATGAGACAAGGCGGGGACACCCGGACGCAATGCAGCATTCCCCTCAGCCGACGGCGCGGCCGCCTGAATGCGCGTCAGCCGCTGCGCAGTGGCCGGCGCTACGGGCGCACCGCGCTTGCCTTGCAGCGGCGCCGGACGCGACAACGCCGCTACTCGCGTGCCCTGCCGGTCAGGTTGCACATACCCCTCTGCCGCTAGCAGGTCGTACGCGGCAGTCACCGTGTTACGAGAGATCGCCAGCGCCTCAGCCAGCGAACGTGAGCCCGGCAGGCGGCTTCCTGGCGCGAGGTGACCGCCGAGGATGGCTTCCTTGAATCGATGATGCAACTGACGTTGCATGGGCGCCGCGCCGGGCCCTCTGGCAAGCGGCACTTCAAGCAGGGTTTGCGGCACGGGCGATGAAGCGACGGTTGTCATGAGCGGAGTAACCGGAATAAGCAGCGTAAGCGGAATCAGCGCAATGAACGGAATGGAAAATTGCACGCTTGCAGGTGGTACCACGAGCGTGGAGCCATGAAAAATAGGGAATGTGGCACTTTTTAAGGTTCCATGATGCGCGTACGTTAGCACATGATTCGCCTACGTTTTTGCGTAAGCTCTGCTTTACGACCGCCCCATGCCGCCCGAGGAACCGTTATGCCCAGCACCTTGAATCAGTATCAGCAACCCGTTGGCGAGTCCATGCCTCACTGGACCGCGCGCGTGCACCCGCCGCGCAATCCCATCGAAGGGCAGTATTGCCGGCTGGAGCCGCTCGAACCGCACCACGCGGCCGACCTCTTCGCTGCCTTCAGCCAAGCTCCCGATGGCCGTGACTGGACCTACATGCCGGTAGGCCCTTTCGATGATGCAGCGAGTTATCTGGAGTATGTCGAACGTGCCGCGGTCAGTCCCGATCCCCAGCACTATGCGGTCATCGACCTGAAGAGGGGAACCGCGATCGGCACCCTGGCGCTCATGCGGATTGACCGGGCCAATGGGGTGATCGAAGTCGGCAACGTGGCGTTCTCGCCGCTGCTCAAACGCACGCCGATCTCGACGGAAGCCCAGTACCTCTTGATGAAACACGCATTCGATGTACTCGGCTACCGCCGCTACGAATGGAAGTGCGACGCGTTGAACGCGCCTTCGCGGCAAGCGGCGGCGCGGCTCGGTTTTCAGTTCGAAGGCATCTTCCGGCAGGCCGTGCTCTACAAGGGACGGACGCGGGATACCGCGTGGTTCTCGATCATCGACAGCGAATGGCCCACCGTGCGTGCCGCATTCGAACAATGGCTCGCGCCGGAAAACTTCGATGCCGAAGGCGGCCAGCGCAAGTCACTGAGTGACTTGCGCGCTCAACTATCCAAGGCAGCCTAGCCCCAAGTTTTTCTACTGCGGCTTTTGCGGGTTCCCGTTTGTAATCTTTGTTGGTATTGTGCGCGGTGACTGTGCGGCCCGGTTGAACGGGACGTCAGGTCACCGCTGTCCCAAGCATTGCTCGTTCGCCTCTCGCGTCTTTTCTGCTTTTACCTTTTACTCAGCAACGGACATTCAAACAATGAAATTCGATCGTCTTGCCCAGTCGCTTCTTGCGGCTGCGCTCGCCCTTTGCTATGCCGGCGCCCAGGCCGCTTCGCAAGCCCCGGTTGCCGCCGAGAATGGCATGGTCGTCACAGCCCAACATCTCGCCACGCGCATTGGCGTCGACGTGCTCAAGGACGGCGGCAACGCGGTCGATGCGGCCGTCGCTGTTGGCTATGCGCTGGCGGTGGTTTACCCGGCGGCCGGTAACATCGGCGGCGGCGGTTTCATGACGATCCAGCTCGCCGATGGCCGCAGGACCTTCCTCGATTTCCGCGAAAAAGCGCCGTTAGCCGCGACCGCGAACATGTACCTGGATAAGGACGGCAACGTGATCCCGGGCCTGAGCACGAAGGGCTATCTGGCGGTCGGCGTCCCGGGCACGGTGTCCGGTATGGAAATGGCATTGACGAAATACGGCACCATGAAGCGCGCCGATGTCATCGCTCCGGCAATCAAATATGCGCAAGAAGGATTCGTGCTCGACCAGGGCGACGTTGATATCCTCGGGACCGCGACGGATGACTTCAAGAAAGATCCGAACGGCTCTGGCGCGATTTTCCTGAATCACGGCGAGCCGTACCAGATTGGTCAGCGGCTTGTGCAAAAAGACCTGGCGAAGACCCTGCGCGAGATCAGCGCCAAGGGTCCCGACGGTTTCTATAAGGGCTGGGTCGGCGACGCGCTGGTCTCTTCCACGCAAGCCGGCAAGGGCATCATCACGCAGGCCGATCTCGACCAGTACAAGACGCGCGAACTCGCGCCGGTCGAGTGCGATTATCGCGGTTACCACGTGGTCTCGGCACCGCCTCCCAGCTCGGGCGGCGTCGCTATCTGCGAGATCATGAATATCCTCGAGGGCTATCCGATGCAAACCCTCGGCTTCCGTTCAGCCCAGGCCATGCAGTACCAGATCGAAGCCATGCGCCACGCTTATGTGGACCGCAACAGCTATCTGGGTGACCCCGACTTCGTGAAAAACCCGCTGGACCGTCTGCTCGACAAGAACTACGCGGCCAAGATCCGGGCGGCAATCGATCCGCATAAGGCGGGCGTGTCGCAGGAGATCAAGCCGGGCGTGGCGCCGCATGAAGGCACCAACACGACGCACTATTCGATCGTCGATAAATGGGGCAATGCGGTCTCGGTGACGTACACGCTGAACGACTGGTTCGGCTCGGGCGTGATGGCGAACAAGACGGGCGTGATGCTGAACGACGAGATGGATGACTTCACGTCGAAGATCGGTGTGCCCAACATGTATGGGTTGGTGCAGGGCGAGGCTAACGCGATTGGACCGGGACGGCGTCCGTTGTCGTCCATGAGCCCGACGATTGTCACGAAGGACGGCAAGACCGTGATGGTGGTGGGCACGCCGGGTGGCAGTCGCATCATTACCGCGACACTCCTGACCATGCTTAACGTGATCGACTACGGCATGAACATTCAGGAGGCTGTGGATGCCCCGCGCTTCCATCAGCAGTGGCTGCCGGAATCGACGAATCTCGAACGCTTCACGCTGAGCCCCGATACGCAGAAGATCCTCGAAGGATGGGGTCAGAAGTTCTCCGGGCCGCAGCCGTTCAACCACGTAGCGGCAATTCTGGTGGGCGCGCCTTCGCTGGGCGGCAAGCCGGTCGGCAAGAATCGTTTCTATGGCGCGAACGATCCGCGTCGTAACTCGGGACTCGCGCTCGGCTATTGATTTGATGCATGGAAAACCGTGCCGGCGGATGTTTGACTAACGCCGGCACGGTTGAAGCTTCAAGGCGTCGCGGCTACCGGCCGCGACGCGTTTCACCTCTTACTTCACTCGCTGCTGGTCCATTCCACGTCGGCTCCGACCGAGCGCAGGTTCTCCACGAAGCGCGGATGTGCGCGGCGGATCGGCAGTGCATTGATGATCTCCGAACGCCCCTTGATGCTCGCCGCGACCATCAGCAACGCAATCGCCACGCGAATGATGTACGGGCTCTCCACTTTCGCAGGACTCAAGGGCAGGCCGCCGAACGTGATCAGCCGATGCGGGTCCGATAGGAACACGTGCGCGCCGAACTTCGATAATTCGGTCGACCACCCCATGGCGCCGTCGTAGACCTTGTTCCAGAACATGGCGCTGCCTTCGGCTTTCACGCCGAGCGCAATGAAGATGGGCAGCAGATCGACTGGCAAATACGGCCAGGGCGCGGCTTCCACCTTCGTGAGAATGTTCTGCGTGAACGGCCGGCGCACGCGCAATGGACCGTCCTGGAACGCGCGCGACCAGCCGTCTTTATGCTCCACGTTCACACCGAACTTCGCGAAGGTCCGATCGATTAGCGGAAACTGGTCGGGTGCGGTATTTCTCACCGCGATGTCGCCGCCGGTGATCGCCCCAAGCGCGAGGAAGGTCGCGATTTCGTGGAAGTCCTCGCTGAAACGAAACTCGCCGCCACTGAGTTTGCGGCCGCCCGTGACGCTCAAACGCGACGTGCCAATGCCATCGATGGGTACGCCAAGCAGCGCGAGGAAGCGGCAAAACTCCTGCACATGCGGTTCCGATGCCGCGTTGACCAGCGTCGAGGTGCCGTCCGCCGTTGCCGCGCAAAGTGCGAAGTTTTCGGTGGTGGTGACTGAGGCATAGTCCAGCCAGTGATGATTCGCGGTCATCTGCCTGGCAGTCGAAGGGGTGCGCACGATAAGCGAGTCGGTCGTGCGTTCGACCTGCGCGCCAAAACGTTCGAATACCTCTACGTGCGGATCGATTTCGCGAACCCCAAGCGTGCAGCCCTTGACGTCGTTTTCCAGTCGGGCCACGCCGAAACGTGCGAGCAAAGGCGGCACGAGCATGATGGAAGAACGCATCTCCTCGGGCAAATGATGCGCGACGGGGTCGAAGGTCGTTGCGTGATGATGCAGGTCGAGGATGCCGGTGGAAAAGTCCATCGACACGTTGCTGCCGAGCGTACGGAAAATCTCGAGGATCTTCTTGACGTCGGTGATTTCAGGTACGCCGATAAGACGGAGGGGTTGATCGGTCAGCAGTGTGGCGCAAAGGATGGGGAGGACAGCGTTTTTATTGGCGGACGGTGTGATCTCCCCGCGTAGGGGGACACCGCCATGCACGATCAGATTCGACATGTTCGCAAGAGGCTCGTGGAAGAAGCGAGGGGACAATGATGCCACCGTGTGATGCGCAGGGGCCAGAGATGTTGAGGCTAATTTTGCGTGGCGTCAGGGGGTCGTATCAGCTACGCAACGTGAGATGGATTCGACGAACCGTGGTAAGCGTACGCAAATGCAGTGGGCGCTGAGTCACGCATTGAGCGATGGCTTAACCCGGCTTCACCAGATTCCGCCGTTCATGCCGATTACGCAGCAGACCGGCCCCCACCGCGCCGACAACCAGCGACGCATAGAGCATCAGGAGATCCCGACGCCAGTCATCCAGCTCGATCCGATGCGCGGCGAGTTTCGGATCAGGGGCCGGGAGGGGGGCATTAGCCGCCTCCACTATCCGCGTCATGTGCATGAAGCCGGCCGCCGACAGCAGCGGCAAACCAATGAGCAAGGCGATCAACGCAGGCTTACAACGGCGCATGAATTCGTAGTGGCGAAAACGAAGCCAGAGTCCGAGGCAACCATGTACCCAGCCCGGCGCGAGCAGCGCAAGTTGCAAGCCCTGTGTGCCACTCGAAATCAGGGCGATCACTATTTTTTCGTAGTCCGGTTCGAAGCCGTAGAGCGAGGCGGCGAGGCGGGTTCCCACTGCATGGCGGATCAGCAGGAGAGGCAGGCTGAGTCCTGCCCAGAGACGAATCCATTCGGTGACGGGCAGTACCCAGTGGCGGCGCCCGTAGAGCGTGCGCAAGGCCAGCGAAAAATGGAGCGCGGCCGAGCCATAGAGCAGGATCGTACCGGGGGTGCTGTGCCAGAGCTTGATGGCAAGTATCAGACCGCGTCCTGCCAGATCCAGCGACCAGATGCCGAGCGCATGATTGACCAGATGGAGGAACAAATAGGTCAGCAGCACCACGCCTGACGCAAGCTGCAGATGACGCGAAATCGGTTGCATCTCCATTCCTCTTGACGTCGAACGTGTGCGGTATGTTGTTCTCAATCGTCATTTCGTGCGCAACCGTGTCCATGAGACCTGACAACAAGACCGTCGGCATGCTGGGTTTATTCCCCGTGAACGGGTTCTGGAACAAATCGAGCTTGCCCTATGCGCTCCGATAGGACGATTTCAAGTACAAAACATGAGTTATGGTCGGCATACCTAAGTAGATACTTTTCATTAGATACCCGATGCCGGAAGCCTGAAACAACGAGCTACGCTCCTCACGGCGCTTACCGGCCCGTGGTCAGCAACGTCGCCATGCGGCTGCGGGCAAACGTAGGGTCGATCGGGGCATCGTCGAATAGCAGGCGATAGATAAGCGGCGCGACGACGCCATCCATCACGTTATTGATGTCGGGCGGCGTTTCGCCTCGCTCGATAGCCCGGTCCAGGATCATCCGGATCTGCGAGCGCGTGATGGCCGCGCACTGGCAGGCGGGGCTGCGGGTATCGTTGCTTGCCAGTACATCGCGCGTCATGGCGCGACCGGGCGCCGACGACATCTCTTCCTGATATCCCTGCGCCCACGTTTCCAGATCGCTGCGCAGCGAGCCCGTGTCGGCCGGGCCGTTATCCGGATGAAAACGCTGCAGGGCGACATCGGCGAGAAGGGTTGGTAAATCGCCCCAGCGACGGTAGATGGTGGACGGTGTCACCCCGGCGCGCGCCGCGACTTGCGGCACCGTCAGTTCCTCGCGTGGCATGTCTTCCAGCAACGTCTTGACCGCCTGATGCACGGACTCCTGCACCCGAGCACTCCGTCCGCCGGGTCGCAACCCTTCTCTTGCTGCCATTGCCGTCTATCTCCGCCTTGCTCGTTCGTATCGATGAAACTCGTTAAAGCTAAAAAGTTGCATTAACGAAAAACAACGCGCACAATTCGCTAAAGCAATTATTTTGCGTTTATTTTCCGGAGTGTGCAATGGTCTTCGATGCCGTCCCGCGTTTTAGCCGTGACAGGACACGTTACGCGCTGCCGCTTTATGCGTTGACCTCGGCAATGTTCTTTGCCGCGTCGAGTGCGCCGACACCGCTTTACCGGTTGTATCAGGAGGCATGGGGGTTCTCGTCGGCGACGCTGACGCTGGTGTTCAGCGTCTACGCGTTCAGCCTGTTGGTCGCGCTGCTGACGACCGGGTCACTCTCCGACCACATTGGCCGGCGTCCGGCGATTATCGGTAGCGTAGTGCTCGAGGTCGTGGCGATGCTGATTTTCGCCGATGCCCACAGCGTCGGAGTACTGATAATGGCGCGTGTCCTTCAGGGCTTTGCAACCGGTACGGCCACAAGCGCGCTGGGCGCAGCCATTCTCGATGCCAGTCGTACGCGCGCATCGCTGGTCAATACGCTTTCGCCGCTGCTGGGCATGGGAGTGGGCGCGCTTGGCACGAGCATGCTGGTCGACTATGCGCCCGCGCCCATGCAGAGCGTCTACTTCTTGCTGATCGCGGTGTTCATGCTTCAGGCCGTGGGCGTGTGGATGTTGCCGGAGACGGTCAGCCGCAGCCCGGGCACGCTGGCTTCGCTGGTGCCGCGCGTGCGTGTGCCTCGGGCGGCGCGAGCGGCCATGTTGCGCATTGCACCGGTCAACGTCGCGGTGTGGGCGCTGGGCGGGTTCTATCTGTCGTTGGGGCCGACGCTTGCGCGCGCTGTGACGGGCGACAACGACGTCATGACGGGCGGTTGGGTCGTGTTTGCATTAACAGGTGGCGGACTGGTCGCTGTACTGCTGTTGCGCGCAATGAGCACGCCCCGGTTGCTGATGACGGGTGCGATCGTGCTTGCAGCCGGATTGCTGGTGACCCTGACCGGCGTGCACGCGGGCAATGCGGGAATCTTTTTCACCGGCACCGTTCTGGCCGGCATGGGCTTTGGCTCGGCGTTTCAAGGCGCATTGCGCTCGGTCTTGCCGCTGGCTGAAGCGCACGAACGCGCGGGGCTGATGGCAGCGTTCTACGTGCTGAGTTATCTGGCGTTCAGCGTGCCGGCGATTGTTGCAGGGACGATGGCCCATGTCGTTGGATTGCGTCTGACCACCGACGTGTACGGCATGACGCTAGTGACCTTGGCGGGGATGACCGTTATTGCCAGCGGATGGGGAAGGGGACGGCGCATGGTTGGCGGGTGAGGGTACGCTTGCTGGCAGAACGGTCGCTGCAAAATCCCGCTGCCAAAGAAACGCACCCGAACCGTCACTTGCGCGCCGCTCCCGGGCTAAACCAATAAGCGAGCGCACCAACGGCGAGCGGCACCGACGTCACGACAAACAACCTCGAGTAGAGGTCCGCACTCGATACACCCGTCATGCGCGCTTCCTCTGCGATCAAGCCAAAGACGCTGCTTGCCAGCGCCACGCCTAAAAACACGAGGCTGTTGAGCAGGCCTAGTCCGAGCCCCAACTTGCCCGGCGCAATGATCGCCCGCGCCTGCGACATGACCAGCGGATGAATGCAGCCGACCGACAACAACAGGCAGATAGCGGCAACGCTTAGGATCGGGCTTCGCTGCGGCATTGCCGCGAGCAAGAGTGCCGCCAGAACGCCGCCCGCCTGCCAGAAGAGAGACAAGGACTTGGGAGACCACTGCCGCACCAGAAACGGGATGCAAAACGATGCGCCTATGCCCGCGATACTCATGACGGTCATCGCATTGCCGCGCGCCATCACGTCGAAGCCAAATACGTCGGCCAGATACGGTCCGCCCCAGGACGTGCGAAATGTTCCGCCCACCGACATCGCCAGGCAAATCGGCATCAACGTCCACAAGTCGCTCGTGCGAGCGGGGGCTATCGTCTTTCCTCCGGACGATGGTTGCAATCGCCGGGCGTCATGCAAAGATTCTTCGTCTCGCCGGCGCACGAAGAAAACAACGCCGAGCGTTGCCAGCAGCATCAGCATGGCCGACAACGCCATGACCGGTCGCCAGCCGAAATTCGCCGTGCCCCAGCTTAGCGGGAACGCCGCGAGCAGTCCCCCCGACATGCCAATCGCGCTGGCGGTGGTGATCGAGCGCACATCGCGTGGCCCCGCACCATGACGCAGAACGTGATTGAGCAGTCCCATGAAGACCGGCGCGCAACCGATTCCAATTCCCGCCTGCGCGATGATGGCGAGACGCGGGTCGGTCGTAACCGACACAATCCCGGCGCTCACTGTTCCCACGCTCATCAGGACTGCTGTGGGAAAACGCACGCCGTACCGGTCGAACATGAATCCAACCGGAATTTGCGCTGCGGCAAAGACGAGGAAAAACGCGCCGGAGAACCAGCCGAACAACTGCGGAGTGAAATGAAAATCCCCGATGAGCTGTGTCGAAATCACGGCTACATAGCTGCGGAAAAACTGGCTTAGTACGTAGCTGAATGTCAGCGCCCACAGACCGTAATCGGTTGAATGCCTGGTTGCGGGATTAAGCCGGGTGCCTGAAATATCGGTCATCGACTCAACGTGAAAGCAGTTTCTTATGTGTCGTATTTGCTGTGCTCGCCAGAGCCAGCCCAGCGAGTTGAATCGTCTGCCCACTGTCCTTCACGATCTCGCGCGGCGTAAGTCCAAGCAGCCGGTTCATCCAGTGCGCCATGTGGCTCTGATGGGAAAAGCCCGTTTCCAGCGCCACCTGACTGGTACTGAGCTTGCCCTGCAACAGCAACGCCTTCGCACGTTCGACGCGGCGCTGCACGACGTATCGATGCACCGGCACACCGAGCGTCTCGCGAAACAGCACCTTGAAATGCGGCACGCTAAGTTGGGCCAACGCGGCGAGTTCGTCAAGCGTCAGGCGCTGATCCAGATTGCTTTCGATAAAGTCAGTCACTCGCGTAGCCGTTCTCGGCGCTAACGTACGCCGACGGCCTTCGAGCGTGGCGATGGCCCCGCTGGCGCCACTGTTGGCCAGTCGGACCACCATCGCTGTGCAGAGGCTTTCTGCAAAGAGCGGATCGGACGCGTCGCCCGCTTCGAGTTCCGCCTGCAGCGCCCATGCCAGGTGCTGAAAGCGCGGATCGCGCATCTGCAGTTGTGGACGGATCTCCGCCTCGCCTGATTTCAATTCAAGTTGCTCGAGCGTCTTGAGCGTGAATGACTCACTGATCCAGATGCTGAGGATCGTACAGTCCGATTCGTCGGTCCATTGCCCTTCGAGTCCCGCGGGGATCACGTCGGCGTCGCCATGCGCTTGAACACGTGCATAGCGTCGTTGTTCGCACAGGCAGCGCGCCATCACCGGGGGCCCAACATGCACGCCAACGCGATGATGCGGCATGGCCGGAATCTTGTGCGTGCCCGCCGAAATACCCAGCAGTGCGGCACCGAAGCCGCTCCAGCCTCGGCCGCTGCTGGAGCGCAAATTGACGCGTGAGCCCGAAAGCGGCATGGGCAATGGTGTCACGGCATTCATGGCAGGTCCCGGCAGAGGTCGGCAAGCGAGCATTGTGCTGGGTTTTTCGGCAGTTTGCTCGATGTCCTTACGGGACGGCGTGGTGAGCCGAACCGTCTTGCGGCAGTGCCACAAAACAATCATCCGTATCTGCGCATGCTGATCTTTCCCTGCGCGCCCGGAACCGTCAACCTCCCTACGATAACGACATCCAGTCCAACAAGGAGTTGAATGTGTTCGTGATCTTTGGAGCATCGGGCAAAGTAGGGCGTGTGAGCGCTGCATCGCTTCGCAACGCGGGTCATGCAGTCAGGGCTGTGGTCCGAAACGAGGCTCAGGGAGAACAGCTTGCGCGGATAGGCTGCGAGATCGTGCTTGCCGATCTGACGAACCCGGCGTCGGTCGCGAGAGCAATAGAGGGAGCCGATGCAGTGCAGATACTGTGTCCGGTCCCAGTTGGCGACGCACATCCCGGCAGCACGATGCATCGCATGATTGAAGTGGCCACCGATGCGTTGCGCGCTAATCCACCCGCTCATGTACTCGCGCTCTCCGACTATGGTGCGGAACTGGACCACGGCACGGGCATCACCTTGCTCTTTCATGCCCTTGAAAAGCAGTTGCAAACAGCGGTTCAAAACCTGACATTGTTGCGCGCGGCGGAACATATGCAGAACTGGGCACGCGTGATTCCTGTCGCGCTGGCAACGAGGAAGTTGCCGAGCCTGCATCATCCGTTGAGCAAGCGTTTTCCAACGGTGGCGGCTCAGGACGTGGGGCTGCTGGCGGCAGAACTGATCGTTGGCGAGTCGCGTGGGAGCGGATTCCGTGTCGTCAGTATTGAAGGTCCGCGTCGAATGTCAGCGCTCGATCTCGCTCGCGCATTGAGCGAGGTGAGCAAGCGTGAAATCAGCGCACATGAAGTGCCCCGCAACGAATGGCCGGCCATGCTGGAGCGCGCCGGCCTTGGCGCGGACCATGCACAGCTTATTATCGATCTCTACGAAACGCACAACGCCGGCCGCATCGACGTGGAAGAAGGAATAGGCGAGCGGCGGTTCGGGACGACCGAATTCACCGAGGTCCTGGCTTCGATGCTGCCAGATGCCGCAGTGGTGGCTAGTTAAATGCGCCGCTCGACACAGCAGAAAACGGCGCACTCCGCGCGTTCGCCAGAGGGTTCCGCAATTCGTGCACGCCGCACTAAGCGTGCGTGGCTTGCGATCATCATTGGCCTTGCGGGAGTGGTGGGCGGCTATCGGTTCAAGCGCATGTTAAACGCTCTGCCCGATAGCAACGATGACTTTATTTTCTTCTGATTATCTAAAGCCGTCTATGCCACTTTCACAGATCCAGTACGACGGCCGACGCTTCGCCCGAACCCATCCTCGCGGGTATGGCGCTGCATATCAACGCGTGACCCGCCGGGATCTCGCCTTCGCATGGAATGGGGTATGTCACGTCTCCTGACAGCACGCGTGTCGCACAGGTGCCGCACACTCCGGACCGGCAATTCGATGCAACCGATACCCCGTTCGCCTCTGCAAAATCGAGCAAACTTCCGTCTTCCGGCGCCCACTGCGCGTCGCGATGCGTACGCATGAACACGACCTTCGAGGACCGCTGGGGGTCACGAGGCGCAACAGGCTCCGCCACCGTCAGCGCCGGCACAGCGGTTTGAGTCCGCTTGACACTCGCCGGTCCAAACGCCTCGAAGCGAATCCGGTCGTCCGCAATGTTGAGTGAACGCAAGCCGCTGTACATATCCTGCATGAACGCGCCGGGACCGCACAGGTAAAAGTCGTAATCGCCGAACGGCAACACGCTCTTGAGATACGCAATATCAACCCGTCCGGCGGATGACTTCGCTCCGTCGAGCACATCAGCGTGGCTCTCGCGGAACTGCACCGAGAGATGCGAGTGTGCTTGTTCAGCAGCCTTGAGTTCGTCAGCGAACGGATGGTCTTCGGACCGGCGAGCACCATGGATAAAATGAATATGCTCAGGCTGCGGCTTCCCGCTCGTGTCGGTGAGCAAGCTGTTCAACATGGCGACCATGGGCGTGATGCCAATGCCGGCAGACACCAGGACCACCGAGCGGCCATTCGTGCGATCAAGGACGAACGCCCCGCCTGGTGTCTTGGCCTCGATCTCGATTCCTGCCTCGGCATTGTCATGCAACCACGTCGACGCAGCACCCTCGCGCTTGACTGTGATCCGATAGAACTGGCCTTGGTGAGCATCGGAGAGGGTATAGGTTCTGATCAACGGTGCTGCGAGCCCGGCAACGTGCAACCGGATTGGCAGGAACTGGCCGGGTTCGTAAGCAGGCAGCGTCGATCCGTCAGCCGCTTGAAAATAGAATGACCGCACGCTGGGCGCTTCGTCGATAACCTTGGCGACCTTCAGCTTGCGCCATGCGTTCGTGACCACTTGCTTAATCTCCGGCGCTTTCCAGCTACCCAGCTTCGCAAGTTGCGGCGCGTACTGCACGCCCGACCAGCGCATGGGCAACGCGCGCGACGTGCGACGCACCTCACGCACATGCCAGCGGATCAAGCGCTCGGCGCCATCGAATGATTCGAGTTCCGAGCCTTCCCAAATGATCTCGGCATCGACCGCCAGGTACAGCAGATCGCCGCTGTCGAAGTCGATTACGAGCAACCCGGCACGCGGATCGTGCATCAGGTTGCCGATAGTATTGAAGAACAGATTGCCGCTGAAATCGGGCGTGGTCAGCGTGTTGTCATCGTCGATGCGGATAAATCCCGGCTTGCCGCCACGATGCGATACGTCGGCTCCACGTCCCATCCCTGCCTCGGTCGATGTGTTCGCGCTGGCCACGAAGAACGTATCCGCCCGTGCAAGCAGCGCCCGGTCAGCATCGTTCAGACGATTTGAAACAACCGGCTGCTGCGGCTCTTCTGCTACATCAAATTCGACAGGCGTACGGCTTTGGATGTATTTCGAGCAGTTGCCGAAGCTCTGGCTGACGGCAATGGTGATTGCGTGATCGTCGATGGCGGTAATCACACCGTTCACACGATTGCGCCGACGCGTAGCGGGCTGAATGCCGAGTCCACCCAAGACCGCTCCGACTTGCCACGTACGGGCAAGCGGATCGCCTGCCAGACTTCGGCCGGCTATACGCAAAGTGTGTTCATCCGGCGTCGAAATAAAACCCGGCGCGCCGACCCGCAGCGTGGCCCACGGTTGCCCGGTTTCATCGACTCCACCGAGCACCATGAACGGCTGTTCCGCAAAGAACCGGCGATGCTGCTCGGGCATGTAGTCGCGGATCCCGCGACGCGCGTCAACATCCATTCGTTCGCGCACCCCCGCACGTTCCTGCGCGGCAAGTTCACCGGCATGGAACGGCGATTCCACCGCACGCCAGCCTGAAGGCGGCGCGGCAACAGCAGCAGGTGCAAGAGCGGACATGATGTTCTCGGTATCAAAGAGAAACGTGTGATGGTTGAAGTGCTGCGTGTGTTACGTGGCCTCGGCGAGCAGACCGGCCTTGGTCGCGGGCATTGGTACAAAACGCGGCAGCGCTTCAACGCGCTTCAGCCATGCGCGCAAATGCGGGAACGGTTCGAGCGAGATGCCGCCTTCAGGCGCATGGGCAATGTACGAATAAGCCGCAATATCTGCGATGGTCGGCGTCTGCCCGACCGCAAACGGCTTGTCGCGAAACTCGGGATCGATGATCGCGAACAGATCCTCGGCCATCTTCTTCGCTGTCGCGTAGTCCTTCGGTGCACCGAACACGGTGACCAGCCGCGCGGCACAGGGGCCGTACGCAATCTTTCCCGCCGCCAGCGACAACCAGCGTTGCACCGCAGCCGCGCCTACGGGATCTTCCGGCAGCCACGACGGCTCGCCGTATTTGCGCGCGAGATAAACCAGAATCGCGTTGGAATCGCTCAGGACAACGTCGCCATCTTCGATCACCGGCACTTCGCCGAACGGATTGAGTGCCAGATGCGCCGGCTTGCGGTTATCGCCGGCTTTCATGTTGAGTTCGATCGTTGTGAAAGGCAGATCGAGCAGCGTCAGGAAAAGCTTCGCCCGATGCCCGTGTCCGGACAACAGGGTGGTGTGGAGGCGTATGGGCTGAAGGGGCTTGGGCAGTGTGGGCATGATGGACTCTGAGAGGGTTGAATCAATGTTCCGATAGAGTCAGGATAGTGCGCCGTATTGGGTATGAGAAGACGGATAATGACGGTTATACAATCCTCTTAAAGTGGACAATCCATGACGAGCCTGAGCGCTGTTAACCTTAACCGGCTGGTGGTTTTCGCGGCGGTGGTCGAGGCGGGTTCGCTGACGGCCGCAGCCGACCGTCTCGGGATCGCGAAGACCATGGTCAGTACGCACATGCAACGTCTGGAGGCGGAAGTTGGGGCGACCCTGCTCATGCGCACCACGCGCCGGGTCAGCGTGACGGAGGCGGGCAAGACGTTCTACGAAGCGAGCCGGCAGATCCTGAGCGCGACCGAAGAGGCAATTTCGGCACTGGCGCAGGAGTCGGGCGTGCTGCGAGGAACGCTGCGCGTCGCCACGCCTATCGACTACGGAGCGAGTGTGATTGCGCCCATGCTCGTCGCGCTGCAGCAACGCCATCCGGAACTCAAAGTTGAGTTGGTGTCAGCTGATCGTCAAGTGGATCTGGTCGCAGAAGCGGTCGATGTCGCGATCCGGCTTGGGCGGCTGGCGGATTCGAGTCATCGCGCGGTGAAGATCGGCGGCTTCGTCAAATGGCTCGTTGCGAGTCCCGGTTTTGTGGCCCAGTGGGGCAAGCCGACCACACTCGAAGCGGTCGCGAAATTGCCGTTTGTCGGCATGTCCGCTTTGCAGAAGCCGCTGGTTGCGCCGCTTGAAAGCACGCGCGGCGGGAAGCGGACTGTGCGCTTCAGTGGAGGATTTCTCGCCGACACCGCGCCTACCTGTCGCGCAGCAACATTGGCCGGCGGCGGCGTGGCTTACCTGACGAATTTCTCGATTGGGGAGGACGTTGAAGCGGGACGGCTCGTGCGCTTGTTGCCGGCGTGGTCATCGCCGCCCGCGGGCATTCACGCTATCTTTCCTTCGGCACGATATCCGGTGCCGAAGGTGCGTGTATTTATCGATGCGCTGAAGGCTCATCTGGAGATGAATGGCGGGTAGGCCGATACACCGTGTGCCGGGTGTGCTCGCTCGCGCATTTTCGCAAGCGCTCTAGCGCTCTAGCGCTTACACCGCTCCCGGTCCTGCGCCGATCTGCCAGACGTAGATGGGTTCCTTCTGGTTGATCGACCAGTCGCCAACGAGTTTGGACTTGTACACGATCGGGTTGTGCGACGAGACCGCGCGTGCATTGCGCCAATGGCGATCAAGCGCTTTGCCGCCGCCAATGGCCGATGCACCCAGCGCATCGAACAGATGGGTCGAAGCGCGCAACGCAAGTTCCGTCGCAACGATCTGTCCTTTCGCCGACTCAATTTCGGCCTCTATATTGAAGTGTTTTTCTGCATCGATGTCATCGGCAAAATGCGCTTCATAGGCCCGTTGCGCCGGTTCCGTTGCGCGCAACGCGATCGCCTCTGCGGCATACGCCCACGCCGCAATTTCGCCAACCACTTGTTGAATCTGGACGTCCTGGCTGACATGCGGCGCGTTGCCGTGGCTATAGATGCGCTTGCGCGCACGCACCTCGGCCGCGGCGTCGAGTTCAGCCGCCCGGGCGATGCCGGCCAGCGTCGCCAGATGGAACAGTTGATAGAACGCGGTCTGATATTTAAAGCGCCGCGCGAAGTCGACAATATGACCCGGCTCGACCACCGCGTCCTTGAACACCGTGGTGCCGCTGCCCGTGGTGCGCTGACCGAAACCATCCCAGTCGTCGCTTAACGTCACGCCCGGCTGCTTCGCGGCCACCGCGACAATCACGTCGCTGCCGTCTTCAGCACGCTGTGCATAGACATCGATCCAGTCCGCGAAAATGCTGCCCGTGCTGTAGTACTTCTCGCCGTTCAAGACCCAGCGGTCACCTTGCTTCGCTACTCGGGTGTTGACGCTACCGAGCGCGACATTGCCAACTTCTGTCCATGCATTGCCAAACAGGTCGCCGCGTACAAAGCGCGCGAACCACTGGTCGCGTTTCGGGCTGGCGGGTGCATTGACGACGTCCTCGACGAAAGCGAAGTGGCCACGCAATGCCTGCGGCAGATTCGAATCGGCGGCACCGAGTTCGATCAGCAAGCGGAACAGTTGTTTGACGGAGACGCCCGCACCGCCATGCGATACGGGCACGCGTAGTGCGCCGAAGCCCGCTTGCTTGAGTTCCACGATCTGATCATAAGGCAAGGTTCTCAACTGGTCGCGCTCGACCGCGCCTGCAGCAATGCGTTCAAAAATAGGCCTGAAGCGGCTGGCGACACTTTCGTAATCGGCTCCAACCGATAGCGCGACAGGCGGCAGTTGTGTCATGTCGAAAATCCTTGGGTGCTAGTAAAAGCGAGTTGAGGGCAAGCTGGCGCAAGCGCGCAGGTTTCTCAATCTAGCCCATCGAATCCACCCGCGTTAGATCGTTTTCCGCAATGTTTATCGGCCTGGTACGCATCTCGGTCGCAGCCCAACATCATTGCGCCGATACCACTGTTTCAACGTCGCGTTCCGGCGCTGCTGCTTATCTAAGCCGGCCACCGCACATATACATAGCTGAATAAATTGCTTGGGCGGCTGCGGCTGGCTGAAATAGATTCTGGATCCGTGAGTCGAATTTGCAGCAACGATGCAGGACATCAGTGCATCGGTATGCTAATTAATAAGGAGATTGTCATGAGCGAGAGGCAGAACGAGAATCAGGACGCACTAAAGTTCGCCTATTGGGTGCCCAATGTCAGCGGCGGCCTGGTAGTCAGCACGATTGAGCAGCGCACCGACTGGAGCGTCGAATATAACCAGAAGCTTGCACAGACCGCAGAGAAAGCGGGCTTCGAATACGCGCTCAGCCAGATTCGCTTTACAGCGGGCTATGGCGCGGACAATCAACACGAGTCGGTGTCGTTTAGTCAGGCGTTGCTGCACGCAACCACCAAGCTAAAAGTACTCGCCGCAATCTTGCCGGGACCGTGGAGTCCGGCGGTGGTGGCAAAGCAGTTGGCGACCATCGATCATATCTCCAAGGGACGGATTGGGATCAACGTAGTAAGCGGTTGGTTCAAAGGCGAATTTACGGCAATCGGCGAGCCGTGGCTCGAACATGACGAACGTTACCGCCGGTCGCATGAATTCATTGAAGCGCTCAAGGGCATCTGGACCCAGGACAATTTTACGTTCCGAGGCGATTTTTATCGATTCAACAACTACACGCTCAGCCCGAAGCCGATACAAAAACCGCACCCGGAAATCTTCCAGGGCGGCAGCTCGCGCGCAGCCCGCGACAATGCCGCAAGCGTCTCGGACTGGTATTTCACAAACGGCAATACGCCCGAGAATCTCAAGCTGCAAATTGACGATATCCAGGCGAAGGCCGCCGTCAATAAGCACAAGGTGCGCATTGGCGTGAATGCATTTGTGATCGCCCGCGATACGGAGGAAGAAGCTCAGGCGGTGCTCGCTGACATCATCAAGCATGCACATGTGGAAGCGGTTCATGCATTCGGCGACGCCGCGAAGCAGGCCGGCAGTGCGTCGCCTGAAGGCGAGGGCAACTGGGCCAAATCGACATTCGAAGACCTGGTGCAATACAACGACGGTTTCCGTACCAACCTGATCGGCACGCCACGCCAGATTGCCGAGCGGATCGTGGAGCTTAAGTCGGTAGGCGTGGATCTGGTGCTGGCCGGATTTCTGCACTTCATCGAAGAGGTCGAGTATTTCGGGCAACGCGTGTTGCCGCTCGTGCGTGAGCTTGAAGAGGCAGCGCAACTCGAAGCAAAGGCTGCGTGACATGGGTGCGCAGCAGTCGGAGCTCCCGGACACTTTGCCCGCATGGCTCGCCAAGCAGGCGAGGCACAGCCCCAACGGGATCGCGTTGAGGCATAAGCGGCTGGGCCAATGGGAGCAGCTAAGCTGGCACACGCTGGCCGAGAAGGTCGAGGCACTCGCGGCTGGCCTGGCGGCGCACGATTTCGGTGCGGGCGATGCGCTGCTGCTCGTTAGCCAGCCGCGCGAAGAGGCGCTGTGTTTGTCGCTCGCTGCGCAATGGCGGGGAGGCGTTGCGGTGCCGGTCGAGCCGTCCGTATCGGATCAAACGCTGGGCCGGATCGTGCGGCACCTGACGCCGCTTTTTACCTTCGCCGATGATGACCAGCAGGTCGACCGCCTGCTTGCATTGTCTCAGTGGGTGATAGACGCGAATCCGCGTGGTTTGCGTCCGCATCCGAATGCGGATGTGATTGAGTACAGCACGTTAGCGTCGCCGGGCAAGGACGCCAAAGCCAGCGCGCGACCCGATCATGACGCGTTTATCTTCTATCGCGATGACGCCGGGCACGGCATCGAAGAGCAGCGCATCACTCATGCAACGCTGATTCGCGAGGCGCGTCTGGTCGCGGCAAAGGAACATCTGGATCCGGCCGACGATGCGTTCGCGGCCCGCGCATTTGCAACATCGGCGCAGGCGCGTTATCTCGTTGCGCCGTGGCTCCTGACCGGTTTCCGCCTGAATTTTCCCGAATCGCTGGAGACGCGCGATAACGATCGGCGTGAACTCGCGCCCACCCTGGTTGCAGGAACGAGAGAAACCTATGGCCGCGTTGCACGGCTTGTCGATGCAAGGTTGCCTGGCGCGCATTCGGTCCGGCGCCGCTTGCTTGATCGTTTGGGCGACGAACGCTCTTCCTGGTTTCTGCGCACGGTTGCATGGTGGCTGGTCGCGCGGCCGTTGCGCGAGGTGATCGGCTTCAGGCGAACCCATGCCGCATTGGTTGCCGGCGCCGCGCTGGACGACGATGCAGCACGTCTTTTCAAAGCGTTGCGAATCGATGTCCGCACTTGGCCGGACGAGGGTCAATGGCAGCGTTTGACCGAGCATGTTCCGTCCGCTCAGGAAGCAGCCGACGTGCAAGGACAACCTGCGTGATGTCGCAAGAACAGGCTTTAACTTCCGCCTCGCAAGCCCTGCTTTCACTCGACCGGATTTCGTTATCGTTCGGCGGTGTCAAGGCCATCACTGACATCAGCTTCGACGTCCATCGAGGCGAGATCTGCGCGTTGATCGGCCCGAACGGCGCAGGCAAGAGTTCGCTGCTTAACGTGATCAACGGCGTCTACCGGCCGCAGCAGGGTACCGTGCGTTTCGATGGCACGGAAAGCCGCCGCATGAGTCCGCATGACGCGGCGCATCGTGGAATTGCGCGCACGTTTCAAAACATCGCGTTGTTCCGACGCATGAGCGTGCTTGACAACGTATTGACAGGGCGCAATCTGCATCGCGGCAGCACATGGGTCGAGCAAACCTTTCGAGTTGGCCGGGCTCAACGCGACGAAGCAAGACAACGTCGCTACGCCGAGATCGTGATCGAAGCGTTGGATCTGCAACGCGTGCGGCATAGCGTTGTCGGCACGCTGTCGTATGGCGTTCAGAAACGCGTGGAACTTGCGCGTGCATTGGCTGCCGAGCCGCGTTTGCTGTTACTCGATGAACCGATGGCCGGTATGAACGCCGACGAGAAACGCGCGATGGCGGGTTTCATCGTCGATGCCAACGAGCAATTCGGCGTGACGGTCGTACTGATCGAGCATGACATAGGCGTGGTGATGGATCTCTCCGATCACATTGTCGTGCTCGACTACGGAAAGAAGATTGCGGACGGGATACCCGCCGATGTGCGTGTCGATCCCGCCGTGCTGGCGGCTTATCTGGGCACGCGTCACTGACCTTGCCGATATCGCTTATTTCACCGATTCACCTAAGGCTGCATCCATGAGTTTTTTCCTTGAAGTGCTGCTCGGCGGTTTGTTGGCCGGCGTGATGTATTCCCTTGTCGCAATAGGTTTCGTATTGATCTACAAGGCATCGGGCGTGTTCAATTTCGCGCAGGGCTCGCTGGTGCTGTTCGGCGCACTGACATTCGTGAGCCTGGTCGAACGCCACGTTGCGCCCTGGCTCGCATTCGCGGCGACGCTTGCAGCGTTGGTGCTGATCGCCATCGCGATAGAACGAGCGGTACTGCGACCGCTTGTGAACCGCACGCCTATTGTCCTGTTCATGGCGACGCTGGGCTTGAGCTTCATTCTCGAAGGCGCTGCGCAGTTGTTCTGGGGCGCGCAGGTGCATGGACTGGATCTCGGTATCGACGATAAACCGCTTCAATTGGGCGGCGTGATGATCAGCCAGTTCGATCTCTTCGCGGCAGCCACGGCGGGTGTGCTGGTGATTGCTTTGTCGCTGATGACGAATCGGACGCGGCTTGGTTTATCGCTGCGCGCCGTGGCCGACGATCCGCTTGCCGCGCTCGCTGTGGGTATCCGCCTGCCGCGGATCTGGGCCATTGTCTGGTCGCTGGCGGGGTTTGTCAGCCTCGTTGCAGGCCTCCTGTGGGGCGCACGGCTCGGCGTGCAATTCTCTCTGTCGCTGGTGGTGCTGAAGGCTTTGCCGGTGCTGATCATTGGCGGCTTCTCGTCGATTGGCGGGGCGATAGTCGGTGGTCTGCTGATCGGCGCCTCGGAGAAGCTGGCCGAGGTTTATATAGGCTCCCTAGTGGGCGGTGGCATCGAGAACTGGTTTCCGTATGTGCTTGCCATCCTGTTCTTGCTCGTGCGTCCGGCGGGGTTGTTCGGCGAACCCGCCGTCGAACGGGTATGAGGCCGCTTATGTCGAACATCGCCATTCGCCGCGCGAGGCTGAACGTTGCAACGCCGGTCGCTCCCGGACTCGTTATAGCCGCGGGCTTGGCCATCCTCGCTGCTGTGCCGGGCGTAGCCAGCCAGTACTGGTTAAGCGCGGTGCTGACACCGTTCTTGATCCTGTCGCTGGCTGGGCTCGGCCTGAATCTGCTGACGGGCTATGCCGGTCAACTGTCGCTGGGTACAGCGGCGTTCATGGCTGTCGGCGCCTACGCAACCTATAACTTCGCCGTCCGCGTGCCGGGGTTGTCGCTGCTGGTGGATCTTTTGCTCGGCGGCTTGCTTACTGCAGCTATTGGCGCGTTATTCGGCCTGCCGAGTCTTCGTATCAAGGGCTTTTACTTGATTGCCTCAACGCTGGCCGCGCAGTTTTTCATCGAATGGCTGCTCACCAAAGTGAGCTGGTTCTCCAACAACGATACGTCCGGCGTCCTGAGTGCGCCCCGGTTGTCGATCTTCGGCTGGTCCATCGCCACGCCGGTATCGCGTTATCAGTTTGTTCTCGGCGTTGTTGTTGTGGTGTTCGTGGTGGCCGCGAGCCTTGTGCGCAGCGAACTCGGCCGGCGCTGGATGGCCGTGCGCGACATGGACACGGCAGCTGCGGTCATCGGCATTCCGATTGGCCGCACCAAGTTGCTGGCATTCGCGGTCAGTTCGTTTGTCATCGGCATTGCGGGCGCGCTCTGGGCGTTTGCTTATCTCGGCACGGTCGAGCCGCATGGCTTCGATCTCAACCTGTCGTTCGAGGTGCTGTTCATCATCATCATTGGCGGGATGGGCAGCATTGCAGGCAACTTCTACGGCGCTGCTTTCATCGTTTTGCTACCTATTGCGCTGTCCCACGCGGCCGGTGCGCTTGCTGCTATTGGCGTGGATGTCGGGCAACTCCAGAACCTTCAGAAGATCCTCTTTGGCACGTTGATCATCGTGTTCCTTATCAAGGAGCCGGACGGGCTTGCGCGGCTGGTGCAGATCGCCCGGCAGCGGCTCAGGAACTGGCCGCTGCGGGCCTGACTGTTTGCGCAGAGAAACTTGCATATCCCTAATCTCAATCCAGACAAACACGGACCCGTTCAGCATGAATCTTTCACTATCACGTTTATTCCGCGAGACCTTTTCGCGCGTGGCTGGCATCGCAGGCATATCGCTCGTGCTCGCGGCCGGCGCTCTTACAAGCTCTTCAACGGCGTACGCGGGGGGCGAAGAATATTTCCCCTTGCAGAGTTACCGGGTAGGACCCTACGCGGCGGGCGGCACTGGTTTCTTCGGCGGTTTTATCGACTACATGCAGCTCATCAATACCCGTGACGGCGGCGTGAACGGCGTCAAGCTGACGTGGAGCGAATGCGAAACTGAGTACGTAGTGGAGAAGGGTGTGGAATGCTATGAGCGCCTGAAGTCCGGCCTCAACGGCGCACCGGCGGCTGCCACGAATCCGCTCTCGGTCGGCATAGCGTACGCAACCATCGACCGGTCGACCGCGGACAAGCTGCCGCTGATCACGATCAATCATGGCCGCACGGACTCGACCGATGGCGCCGTGTTCCCCTACGTGTTTCCGCTGCAACTGAACCCGTATAGCGAAGTGTCCGCGATCATCAATTACATTGGGACGCAGTCAGGCGGGTTGCAGGGTTTGAAGGGCAAGAAGATCGTGGTGCTTTATCACGGCTCGCCTTATGGCCGCGAGACCATTCCCGTACTCGACATCCTCGCGAAGAAATATGGCTTCGAACTGACGCAGATCGAAGTGCCGCATCCGGGCAATGAGCAAGGTTCGCAGTGGCTGAACATTCATCGGATCAACCCTGACTGGGTCATCCTGCGTGGCTGGGGCGTGATGAATCCGGTAGCGCTCAAGTCCGCGCAGAAGGTGGGCTTCCCGGCGAATCACATCATTGGCAACATCTGGAGTAACTCGGAAGAAGACGTGCGTCCTGCAGGCGATGCCGCCAAGGGTTTAATCTCGATCACCACGCATCCGTCGGGTACGAACTATCCCGTGCTCCAGGCTATCGATCAATATGTCATCAAGCCGGGCAAGGGCAACCTCAGTGATCCGGCGCGCTTCGGGACGGTGTATTACAACCTGGGCGTCGTGAACGGGATTCTCAATGTCGAAGCGTTGCGCGTTGCTCAGGCGAAATACGGCAACAAGCCGCTGACGGGCGAACAGGTGCGCTGGGGTTTTGAACATCTCGATCTCGACAACCCTCGCCTGAAACAGCTAGGCGCGCTCGGACTGGTACAACCGCTCAAGCTTTCTTGCTCGGATCATGAAGGCGGCGGTGCCGTGCGATTCCAGCAATGGGACGGCCAGCACTGGAAGGTGATCAGCGACTGGGTGCAGGCGGATCGTGCGCTGTTGCGTCCGATTATCGAAAATTCGGCGAATGCGTATGCGAAAGAGAAGGGCATCACGCCGCGCGACTGCAGCAAGGATCTGTAGCAATGGGCGACGCCACGGCACTCGATGTGGACGGCATCGCCGTCACTTATGGCGGCCTTATTTCAGCGCTGCGCGGGGTCTCGCTGAAGGTGACGGAGGGCGCCGTGGTCGCGCTGCTGGGCGGCAACGGCGCGGGCAAAACCACTACGTTGAAGGCTATTTCAGCGCTGCTCGGTGCCGAACGCGGGGAATTGACGGCGGGGCGAATTGCGTATCGCGGCAAGGACGTGACACGGGCGAACCCGTGGACGCTCGCGGAGGCTGGTCTCGTTCAGGTGCTGGAAGGACGGCGTTGTTTCGCGCATTTGTCGGTGGAAGAGAACTTGCGGATCGGCGCGTATGTTCGCCGTCCGTCGGCACGTGATGTCGAGGCGGGGCTTGAGCGTATCTATGAGATCTTTCCGCGCTTGAAGGACCGTCGCAAGTCGCTCGCAGGGCTGACGTCGGGTGGCGAGCAGCAGATGGTCGCGATCGGCCGTGCGTTGATGGCGTGGCCATCGGTGATCCTTCTGGATGAACCTTCAATGGGACTTGCGCCGCAGATTGTCGAAGAGATCTTCGAGATCGTCGCGAGGCTTAATCGTAAGGACGGAGTGAGCTTTCTGTTGGCTGAACAGAATGCGGCCACGGCCTTGCGATACGCAACCTACGGTTATGTGCTCGAAGGCGGGCGTGTCGTGGCGCAGGGAACATCGGCTGAGCTGGAACAACTCGACGTGCTGACGGAGGCGTATCTAGGTGCAGCGAATGGAGCGAGCGGTCGTGCAATACGTCGCTCGTCACGCTTTGCATCGGTGTGACGGCGTCACGGCCTTAAACTCACTGCAACTCACTGCAACTCGCTCCGAATCCCGATCTGAACAAATCAGCTCGGGATTCGTCACTTTGAGTGCGTGACTATCGTGTTCGGAATGTCTGAAAACGGCACAGACGCCGCACGGCGTAAATATATTGGTATCCTAATTAAGTTAAGAAGAACAAGCGTTACCGCCCCTCCGATGGTGAGTGTTTTTTGCTTGGTTGACGCCGGAACATTGCGTGCTAGAATAATCTTCAATTAAAACATATATTCCATAATTAAGGAATACAGCACATGAGACGTTCCCCTATCCTCGATGGACTGATGGCCAGCATCGTGCAGGTCAATAAGCGCGGGTGTGCACAGTTCACATCCAGAGCGGCCGCATTGACTACCGCATGAGGCGAACAAGGCATTGTCAGTGCGATGGCCAAGCTCGAACATTGGCAATAACGCGATCAAACGGCGGTGCGCGCTTCCTGAGCACGGTCTGACGCTCTGTCACGAAGCGCTATCACGCTGGATCGGTGAATCAAAGCTTCAAAACGTGAACGGTATGCGAAACGGTCATCTCTGTCGCGGCGCTCATCTTCACTTGAGGGCTGTCAGTCATCATCCAGGAGGCAAGCAATGAGCAAAGTTCGACATCTCGAAGTCCGTGCATCGCAGGCGCGACGTGGTTGGCTCAAACGCGTGAGCGCGCTGGCAGCCATGTCGGCCATGGGTTCGCTTACAGTAGCTCGTCCCGCACAGGCGGCGAGCGCGGGCTCGGCAACTACATCGCGGACGGCTAAGCCGCTATTCGCCTACGTCGGAACCTATACGCCTAACGGCCTTGGCATTCATCGCTTCCAGGTCGACCCGAGCACCGGCAAGCTAGACGCGCTCGAGCCGCTGCGTGGCATCGAGAATCCGAGCTGTCTCGTCGTCGACCGGCAGCAGCGCTTCCTGTTTGCCGTGAGCGAGATAAAGACTTACAGCGGCACCAAAAACGGTTCCGTCAGCGCCTATGCAATCGAGCAAGGCACGGGTTCATTGCGTCTGATCAACACGGTCAATTCGCAAGGCGCCGGACCGGTGTATTTAAGCCTGCATCCGAATGGCCGCTTCCTGCTGGTGGCGAACTACAACAGCGGAAGCATCGCGGTGTTTCCGGTGGCGAGCGACGGCACGCTGGGCGACGCCGTTTCCGTGCAACAGCCGCAGGCTCCGGCAGGTGCGCAACACGCGGCGGAAGGCGTTCCCGGGAGCTTCGCGGTTAGTGATCACGACGGTTCGCATGCGCACAATATCGTGGCTTCGCCGGATGGGCGATTTGTGATTTCGACTGATCTTGGCGTCGATCGCACCTATGTCTGGAAGTTCGATGAAACGACCGGCGCGCTGTCGCCGAACGATCCGCCGTTTGTTGCCGCTTCGGCAGGCGCGGGGCCGCGACATGTGGTGTTTCATCCGAGCGGCCGGTATCTGTACGAAGTCACCGAGGAAGCGTCGACGCTGGTCGTCTACGCCTATGACCGCGCGCGCGGCGTGCTGACGCAATTGCAATCCGTCTCGACGTTGCCAGCGGCATACCAGGGCACGAGCTTCGCATCGGAGATCCTGCTTTCACATGATGGCCGCTTTATCTATGTCGCGAACCGTCTGCATGACACCATCGTGCAGTTTCGCGTGGGCACGGACGGCCGTTTGACGCGTGTTGGTGAAATTCCGACCGGTGGCGACTATCCGCGAGTGATCAGGTTTGATCCTTCGGGCCGGTTCCTGTATTCATTGAATCAACGCAGCGATCAAATCGCGATCTTTGCGGTTGATGCGCCCAGTGGCAAGCTTCGATTCACGGGCACCTATGTTGCGGTTGGCAGCCCCTCGGATATCGCTTTCGCGTCTCCGGCCGCCACAGGAAAGTAGCGCGCAACGCAACGCGCCATCCGGTCGCGAGCGCTTCGAGCTTGGGCACCTCGAGTCATCAAAGACAGCATGTACCGATGCTCTGTAGACTGTGCTATCCGATTCTGAACAGTTTGCAGGAGAGCGCCGCATGGACCGCATGACCGCGATGGAAACGTTTGTGACCGTAGTGGACGCAGGTTCATTTTCTGCAGCGGCCCGCCGGCTGAAACTGGGCCAGCCGGCGGTCTCGAAGTCGATCGCGCAACTCGAAGAGCATCTCGGTGCGCGCCTCTTGCTCCGGTCAACGAGAGGCCTGACACCGACAGATGCAGGCCAGCGATTCTACGAGCACGCCCGCCGTGCAATCGATGAAGCGGATCAGGCCGAGCAGGCAGTACACGAATCGTCGGACGGCCTCTCGGGACGCTTGCGCATTGGTGCAGCCGTTACGTTCGCGCGGCTGCATGTCCTGCCCGCGCTCAAGATTTTCCTGGACCAGCATCCGAAACTCAGTATCGACATCATCCTCGACGACCGCTCTATCGATCTGCTCGAACAGGGCGTCGATGTGGCGCTCCGGATGGGGGCGCTCGACGACTCGACCATGACCGCGCGGCGCATCCTGCGTGGGCGGCGAGTGGTGGTGGGAACGCCGCGCTATTTTGCGGAAGCGGGCATTCCGAAGACGCCTGCCGAGTTGAGCCGGCACCAGGCGATCGTTTATTCGCTGCGAGGCGGCGGCGAGTCGTGGTCGTTTAGCCGCGATGACGGGACCGAGGTGGCCGTGGTTGTGTCTGGCCGGGTTAGCGTGAGCGCTGCCGAGGGCATGCGCACGGCGGTGCTGGGGCATGTGGGTCTCGCGGTCGCATCGGAATGGATGTTCTCCCCCGAACTCGCCGACGGCACTGTGCAAGCCGTTCTTACCGAATGGACGCTACCGCCCATCGATGTCTGGGCAGTCTTCCCCTCTGGCCGCATGGCGACCACCAAGGCGCGGGCCTTCGTCGCTTTCGTGGAGCAGCTGCTGGGTGAAAGCGGCGCCAGCACTCAAGTCGACGCGTAATCCGCTTACGCCTTCGCGATGGCCTTTTCGAGCACCGGGAACATGTCGCTCGGATCAGGCCGGCGCGTGTAGTCCGGATTGACTTCCGAGTACAGCACGACTCCGTCTTGCCCAATCACGTAACGCGCCGGCATGGGCAGGGTCCAGCTGGGATCGTCGTTGAATGCCGGGAGATCGTTCCTCCGGCGCTTGTATATATCGATGAGATAGTCCGGCAGCGCGAAGCGCAGACCGAATGCCGCGCTGGTCTCTCCGCCGACATCGCTCAGCACCGGGAAACTCAGCTTGTTCTCGCGCACCGCCTTGCGGCTATTAACCGCCGTCTGCGGCGAGATGGCGGCCACGTTCGCACCATGGGCACGAATCTGCGGCAACACGTCGTTGATCGCCTGAAGCTCCAGATTGCAGTACGGACACCACACTCCGCGATAGAACGTCACCACGAGCGGCCCCTGCGCGAGCAGATCGGCCGATGAGACGTCGTGGGCGTTCTGATCCTTTAGCGTGAACTGCGGAGCGCGGTCGCCCGCCTTGATGGCGAGGCAAGCTTGACCGCTCGCGGCCAGTTCAGCCGTCGCACGCGCCATGATGGCGTGGATTTCCGGCGACGCGTTATAGGGCGGCTTGCCGGCCTTGAAGTCGGCCTTGAAAGCGTCGAGTCTGTCTTGCAGTGCCGTCGCGAATCTCCTTGAGTGGTTGAGGCTGCTGGAACCCCGGGTCATATCCCGCCTGCCAGCACGGCGAAAGTGTCAGCCATTACGCGCTGCTTGCTACTCGCGATAGCTACAGATTGAAGCGCTCAGATCATAGGCAGAAGACCCCCGCCATCGATAACAGCTATTCCTCGCGCAGTACTACCGCATATACCGGCACGAGCGGACGATGCGCATCAACCAGTGCATGAATGCATTGGCGCACATGCAGCAGTCGGCTAGCGCCTGCATCTGGGCATGTGAGCGGACCCCTTCAAATTCACTATCGAGACAATCATGACTCAAGCTCTTAAAGGCAAACTCGCACTCGTGACCGGCGCGTCCCGTGGCATTGGCGCGGCTATCGCAACTCGTTTGGCACGAGACGGCGCATCGGTTATCGTCCACTACGCATCGAGTCCGGACCGTGCAGAAAACATAGTCAAGGCGATCCGCGATGCAGGCGGCGAGGCCGAGGCTGTCGGCGCCAATCTGGCAAAACCCGAGGGCGTCACGGCGCTGACGGCTTCGTTGAACGGCGTCTTCGGCGGCAAGTTCGAAGGCCGGCTGGACATCCTTATCAACAACGCGGGCACCGTCGAATACGGACCGTTCCTCGAGTCGTCGGAGACGTCGTATGACACGCATTTCAACCTGAATGTGCGGGCCCCGATCGAACTCGCGAAGGACGCGGCAAAACGCATGATCAAGACGGGCTGGGGGCGCATCATTAATGTAGGCTCGGCTTTCGGTGAAGCAGCGCCGCTGCCCGGCGTGACGCTTTACATCGCGTCGAAATTCGCGATTCGGGGCTTCACACGCGGTCTTTCGCGTGAACTCGGGCAATTTGGTGTGACGGTCAATGCAGTTCAGCCTGGCCCGATCGACACGGAACTGGCTCCCCAGCCCGGAACGGATGCGCACGCCACGATGATCAAGCTCGGCAGCGTCGGCCGCTTCGGCAAGCCCGAAGAAATCGCGGCGGCGGTAGCGTATCTGGCGAGCCCGGAAGCAAGCTACACCACCGGCGAAAGCCTGACGGTCGATGGTGGATGGATTGCCTGAGGAGGCGAAGAGCGGTTTTCGTCAGCTTGCTCCCAGGCGCTGATTCGCTGGCAGAGCCCGCGTGAATCCGGTGCGCCGTGCGGGCGCGAAAGCAACCGCACAGCGCACCGGGTGCCACCGCCGGAAACAGCGCCGTTAGTTTGCACGCCCTCAGTATCCAATAGACTAAGCGATGCAAGCAGCGTGTTTGATTCTTCACCTATTTTTTCAGGAGCAGCAAGCATGGCCACGTATATCGTTTTTACGCGAGAAAGCACACAGGACCAGAGTGAACTTGACGCTTACCAGGCCAAGGTGGGCGAGTCGTTTGCCGGTCATCCGATAAAGGTTCTTGCGGCTTATGGACCACAACAGGTGCTTGAAGGGCCGGCACCCGAAGGCGTCGTCATCGTCGAGTTTCCGGATACCGGCTCTGCCCGTGCGTGGTATGACGGTCCGGAGTATCAAGCGGTCGTGCAGCACCGCTTCAGGGGCGCGACCTATCGGGCTGTCCTTGTCGAAGGCGTGTAGGACATCCCGACGCGCGGAATGTATAGGCCATCGCGGTCCACTCGGGCTCATTGGGCGCGTCATCTGGCAACCGGCTCCTACGCCGGTTTGCGGACCGGCATGATGGTTCGCATTTGAATTGCCAGAGTGGGTGTTTATTTCGAGCGCGAAGCGCGCCGGTGATTGAGCCAGACAAGGCCGAACAGCACAACGCTAATGGCGGTAAGAATGGCGCCTGCGACCATGCAAATGGGCGTGAGCGCGGGGAAGAAGTCTCCGCTTTTATCACGCGTGAAAGCCCAGGCGCCGCCATCAAGCATCAGCCCACAAAATCCCGTGAAAACCGCGGGTTCGATGCCGCTAGACCCGGTCGGCAGTTTTCGAGGTAAATCTGGCACCGGCTCGCGTTTAAATGGTGTCGTGTCTTTGTGTGGCGCGTCCGCGGGGTGTTCTGAAGGCATGGCATTGGCGGCTTTGATCAAGGTGCCAGTGTATAGCGGTAGCGTCATCTTCGCGCGCTTCGTCGTCCATTCGTGCGGTCCGCACTCGTCACCCGATGCGACGATGCACCTTCCAAGCTTTGCGAGCCGTTCGTTGATGAGTTCGCGCAGGCCGGCGTAGTGGCGTGCGCACGCTCGCGTTAATCAAACTTGGCAGCGATCGTCTACATTACACCGTTAGCAGCGGCGTGCCAGTACACTACCCGCTTGAGAAAAACCAGGAACATCCGCTCTGCCACATGCGCCGAAGTTTCGCTGGCAGAGCGTTGAGCGGGGTCGGGGCTTCACGTCGTGAAATCTTTTCGGATCACTCGATCCGCACCATAAACGCCATGGACTATTTTGCCGCGGTACGCGCCTTCGTTTGCGCAGCGGAACTGCAGAGCTTCAGCAAGACCGCGCATGAGATGCAGGTCAAAACCTCGACCGTCTCGCGCTATGTGAGCGAGCTCGAAAAGGACCTGGGCATTGCCCTGTTCAACCGGTCGACGCGGGGTCTGGTACTGACGGAGGGCGGCAGGGTATTTCGTGAGCATGCGCTGATTGCGCTACAGGCGCTCGATGACGCACGCCAGGTCACGTCGTCGCTGAATCTCACACCGCAAGGCCTGCTACGCGTCACAATCCCCTCCGCATTTGGTCGCCGCCACGTCGTGCCGCATCTCGCGGCTTTCATGAAGCGCTACCCGGACATCAGCCTCGATATCGTATCGGCCGACGAAACCCTCAACATGATCGAGGCCGGCATCGACGTTGCGATTCGCATCGGCGTGCTGCCTGATTCGTCGTTGATGGCTAAACGTGTCGCCTCGCACCGGCGCATCGCCTGCGGCAGTCCAGACTATTTCGAGCGGAACGGGATGCCTGCCGTCCCTGAAGATCTGGCCGCTCACGATTCGCTGCGCTTGTCGCTGTTTCCGGACGACAAATGGTCTTTCACCCGAGTCGGGAATACGCAGACGTCGCCGGAGGCGGTACTCGTTGGGTTGAAAGGACGCTTCCGCGCGGACGATTCCGAGGCGGTGCTGGAACTCGCCCTGGCCGGCTGTGGCGTTTCACTGCTGCCAACCTGGCTGGCGGGCGCGGCCCTGCGCGAGGGGCGCCTGGTGCACGTGCTGCCTGAATGGGAGGCGCGCACGGGGCGAGCCGAACCGGCGATCTGGGCGGTCTATCCGCCGAAGAAAATCGTTTCGTCGAAGGTGCGCGCGTTCGTCGATTTCTACGCTGGTGTGATTGGCGAGCCGCCGTACTGGGACGACGGACTTGCACTGAAACGTCAGGCTTAGCGGGCGAAGCGGATGTCGAGCGTACGCAGCCAGGTTTGCAAGCCGGCATCCTGGATCGGTATCACGTAGGCGTTTTCGTTCGTTTCATTGAAATGCGCATGCCAGTATCCCGGCGGCGTGACAAAGGTCATTCCGGTTTCCCAATCGACACGGGTTGGGTTCAAGATATCGCCGTTCTCATCCAGCTCGCTACCGACCAGCGTATAGACGCCCGGCTGGCCCCCGGCGATGAAGTCGAGCGCAATCGACTGGTGGCGGTGCGGCTTTTGCACCGAGTTGGGCGGCACAATGCCGAACATGGCCCACAGGACATGCGTGACCGTCCGCGTTTGCGGGAAGTTGGCGTTGCCCATCAACACACTGATGCGGTTACGTCGGCCTGCATTAGCTTCATTTGCAACCTTGCGCAATTCGGCCTGCGCCTGTGCGGCTGGATACAGCGTCGGTGCGAAGCGCGGGCGGACGCCGGTTGTGCCGAGATAGGTGAGAAGAGGGGCGTCGTTGACGTAGTAGAGCGTAGCGGTTGCATCGGCCGACAGCACAGCGGCATCACCGCCTGGCAGCGTGAAAAAATCGCCTTGCGCGAATGGGACGTTCGACGTGCCTTGTGTCACGTTGCCTGAGCCACCGATCACGTAGCAAACCTGCGAGGTTGCGTTTGGATTCAGCGTCAATTCGTCGCCGGTGTTGATTCGCAGGAAATTGGCGCTCAGCCCGGGCCCGGTCGCCGGGCCCGGGCAACCCAGTTCTGCGGAAAGATCGAGTGGCACGACTCGCGTTGCGCCATCTGAGTACAGCGAAGGCGGGAAATTGCGGAATGGCACGCGCGAGATAAGCTTCGCGCCAATCGGATTGGCTGACGACGTGTACTCAAAGTACTGCGCGTCCTGGCTCGCGGTAGCGGTTTCAGCGAAGGCTGTAGGAGATGTTCTGGTCAACATGGTCTGCTCCTGAAAGTGAGGGAAGCTTCGCGCAAGTCCCATCATGGCGGTGTGACTTGCTTTCGAAAGCTGGTCTGACTATAGGTGCGGGTCACTGACCGAAGAAGTGCCGGGCGTCGAAATCACCTTTGCACAAAGGGGTGTGCCGTGCGTCCGCCTTGAGGGCTGCTGGCATCAGCAAGCCGCTCGCTGCTGCCGCAAGATCCTCACAAAGTTCAGCACCGTCGGCGCCTTTTCGCGCTGCCGGTGGACCAACGCGATACCCGTCGAAAGCGGCTTGCCTTGCAGTTCGTGATACGACACGCCTTCAACCTGGATTTGCCGCATCGACGCGGGCACCACGGCAACGCCGAATCCGGCCGCGACGAGATTCGCCGCCGATGATATCTGTGGCGACTCCATGCCGATCGATGGCGCGAAGCCGGCCTCGCGGCAGGCGCTGATGATCGAGTCGTATAGATCGGGGCCGATCGGCCGCGGAAAGAGGATGAACGGATCGTCCGCAAGGTTTGCCAGGTCGACGCGTCGTCGCCGGTTCAAGCGATGGTTCGCCGGCAGCACCGCCAGCATGTCCTCGTCGACTAGCGGTTCGACGATCAGATCCCGGCAATTCAACGGCATGCGCACCAGAGCAGCGTCAAGTTGCCGCTCGGCGACCCGGTCGAGCAGCAGCGAGCTATTGCTTTCCTCACAACTGATCGCGACATGCTCATATGCATGCCGATACTTCTGCATTGTTGTCGCGACCATGGGATGAAACACCGTGGAGCCCGCGAACCCGAGCGATAGCCGTCCCGTCTCCCCGCGTCCCGCGTTCTGTACTTCAACGAGCGCCTCCTGCGCGTCCTCGACAATGCGCCGCGCGCTCTTACGGAAGAGCCGTCCCGCCTCGGTTAATTCCACGCGGCGCGGATGTCTGACAAAGAGCTGCGTGCCGATCTCTCGCTCGAGCTTCAGGATCTGCTGGCTCAAGGGCGGCTGGGCGATTCCCAGATGCGCCGCGGCATCGGTGAAATGCAGGTGCTCGGCGACGGCGAGGAAGTAGCGCAACTGACGAAATTCCATATCTTTTTCGTCTCCAAAAAGCGGCTTCAAGATATTGGACTAATGACCGGCCTGATTTTAACCTTTGCGTCAACTTGATGCGCTCAGAGGCCGCACGCAAAGCGGCGGGATGAAGCCGCTGCGCGTCACGCTCAATTTTTCATCAGGAGAATTCGATGTCAGCAACGCGCGCACCCCTAGCCACGCTCCCGTCCGACGGGCCTCGCACGCTGATTGCGGATTTGCGCAACATTGTCGGCGAGAAGCACACCCTGACGGATGACGACGCGACCCGCCGCTACCGCACGGGTTTTCGTTTTGGCGCGGGCAAGGCTCTCGCGGTTGTACGCCCCGGCACGATCGTCGAACAATGGAACGTGCTGCAGGCGTGCATCGCGGCCAATGTGATTGTCATCACGCAAGCGTCGAACACGGGCCTCACGGGCGGCTCGACACCCGATGGCGATGATTATGATCGCGACGTCGTGATCGTTAGTACGACCCGCATGAACAAGGTGTACGTGATCAATGACGGCAAGCAGGTCGTCTGCCTTCCGGGGGCCACGCTCGACCAGTTGGAGAGCATGCTGAAGCCCCTTGGCCGCGAGCCACATTCGGTAATTGGTTCGAGCTGTATAGGCGCGTCGGTATTCGGCGGTGTCTGCAACAATTCGGGCGGTGCGCTGGTGCATCGCGGACCGGCGTATACGGAGATGGCGGTATTCGCGCAGGTCGATGCGACAGGCAGGCTGAGCCTGGTCAACCATTTGGGAGTCGAGCTCGGAGAAGCGCCAGATGACATCCTTGGGCGGCTTGAACGTGGCGAGTTCTCTGATGCCAATGTCCGGCACGACGCCGGCGCCGGATCGGACCACGGCTACGCGGCTCACGTGCGCGAGATCGATGCCGACACACCGGCACGCTTCAACGCCGATCCACAACGACTCCATGAAGCGTCAGGCTCGGCCGGCAAGGTGATGGTGTTCGCGGTACGGCTCGACACGTTTCCGATCGAGCAGAACGCCAAGGTTTTTTATATTGGCACGAACCGGCCCGACGAGCTCACCGAAATCCGCCGTCACGCGTTGCACGATTTCGATTATCTGCCGATCTCGGGCGAGTACCTTCATCGCGACGCCTTCGATATTGCTGAGGAGTACGGCAAAGATACCTTCCTTGCAATTAACTATCTTGGTACGTCCCGACTGCCCGCCTTCTTCGGACTAAAGAGCCGTTTCGACGCGCTGTGCGATCGCATCGGGTTTTTCCCTTCGCATGTCACCGACCGCGTCATGCAGGCGGCAAGCCGGCTGTTTCCAAACCATCTGCCGCCGCGCATGAAACAGTACCGTGACAAGTACGAACATCACTTGATGCTGAAGGTGAAGGCAGAAAGTGTCGAAGAAACGCGCGCGTTCCTTTCGTGCTACTTCGAAAGCGAAAACGCTACTGGCGGCTATTTCGAGTGCACCGACGACGAGGGCAGGAAAGCGTTTCTGCACCGCTTCGCGGCCGCCGGCGCCGCGGTTCGCTATCGCGCCGTGCATACCCGGGAAGTGGAGGACATCGTCGCGCTCGACATTGCACTGCGCCGCAACGACCGTGACTGGATGGAAACGTTGCCGCCTGACATTGAAGAGACGATCGCTATCAAGCTGTATTACGGCCACTTCCTGTGCCACGTGTTTCACCAGGATTACATCGTCAAGAAGGGCAATGACTGCCTTGAAGTCGAACACAAGATGTGGACGCTGCTGGACCGCCGAGGTGCAGAATATCCGGCGGAACATAACGTTGGTCATCTGTACCACGCGAAACCCCAGCTTGCCGCGTTCTATCAAAAGCTCGATCCTTGCAACTGTTTCAACCCGGGGATCGGACGGACGTCGAAGTTCGCGAACTACCGGGAAGCGGCGGCTTAGAGGAGAAGCACGGTGTTTGCGATCAAGGCAAAGATTGTCGATCCACGTGTGAACGCGTTCACGTTCACCGCGCAGAAAACGATGTACGGAGGCAAGCATATGCCAAAGGCGACACTGTTTTCGTGTTTGCGAGCGAGAATGAAGGCGGGCAAGGTCTTATCGCGCGTGGCATCGTTGCATCCGTCGAAGCGATCGCGAAGAAGCAAGGCGTACCCCGGCAAACGCCTCGTGTGAGTATTTGCGTCAGACGTACTGCGCTCGCGAAGCGAACATTGGGACGAAGCGACCTCAAGCAATTCACCAACTGGGATGACGGCCGTCCTGAGACTGAACTCAACTTCAAATTCTATCGGCAGGCAACGAACAAGATCGTGGGTATCTCGGAAGAAGCGGGGGCGTTTCTCGGTGCATTCTTCTAGCGTACTCGACTTTCGTTCTCCGACAGTTCTCTGACTGAATCCGACGACCAAAGCCGCCGACTATCCCGGGCGCGAACGAAACCAGAACCCTACCCAACCACCTTCGGCCGTGACGCCTCGCTCAAATGCGCACGCACGAAGCCGACGTGTTCGCGGAGTACATAAAAAGCATCGGCATGCGCGAGCGGCATCCGCAACGTATTGAGCGATTCCTCGATCTCGTCGAGTTCCGCTACGAGCGCCTTTCGCTCGTCCTCCGTCGAACTGGTCAGCGCGCTGCGTTCTATGGCGATGAGCGCGCCGTAATACCGATAGATCCGCGATCTCACGCGCCACGCATACAACGCGGGAATCAGGCGCAAAGCCGGGATCAGCAATACGGCTACGGGCAACAGCAGTACAAGTATCCGGTCAGCAATGCTGGCGAGCCAGAAGGGCAGGATGCGGTAGAGGAAACTTTTCCCCGACTTGTAATAGCGCGTGGCCTCTTCGCTGATCGGGTATTCGCGGGCGACCGGACTGGGAAACTGCCCGGCCTTTTGCAGCAGCCCTGGCATTCCGTGGACTTCCTGCGCAGCCTCAATGACCAGATCCGATATGGCCGGGTGCAAGTTCTGCCGCGCGAGGATCTCGACGGTCGGGCCGATCAGATGCAAGGTTTGCGGCGGTATTTTTCGCCGGAGATCGAGCACACCCGGGGGCAGGTCGATCTCATCCAGATACGGAAAGAGTCGCGTATAGGCGCTGGCTTCCGCGAAATCCATGAAGGAAACACCTGGTATGCTCAGCAACCTCAGCATCAACCCCCGCGTGGTCGAGTCGCCATTGAGCATCGCTGCATCAACGTTGCCGGCCACCAGTTGCTTTGCCGCGTCCATGCCGTCGAGCGGCACGAGTTGAGTAGCGCCGCCCGGTGCTATGCCGTTGGCTTCGAGCAGACTGAGTGACAAGCGGCGGGTGCCGCTGCCCTCGCGTCCAATTGCGATTCTCTTGCCTTCAAGGTCCGATAACTGCGTCAACCCCTTGCCGCGATAGAACACGACGATGGGGACGTAAAAGACACTCCCGAGCGACATCAGCGACGACCTGGCCGCTGCATCCGACACGCCTCCTTGGACCAGCGCAAGATCGACATGGCTTTTGGGGTCCATGAGTCGCTGCAGGTTCTGCACTGATCCGTCGGATTCGAGCACCTTGAGGGTGACACCATTGCGCGCCAGGATTTTTTTGTACTCGTCGGCGGTATGCAGGAGCGCGCTGTCTTGAGGACCGGCGCTGATCGTGATGGTTCTGGGCGGTGCCGGGTCCGCCAGCCACACGATCAACCCGATCATGACGATGAAAAACAGCGCGAACGGTGCCGACGTCAGCGAAAGATCGCGCCAGGCCACATGAGAGTGGTCGTGCGAAAAACGCGGAGGATGCGGACGATGTTGTTTCATGAGACCCCGAGGGAAAAGCCTCACACTTTTAGGAATGACATCAAGCCGTAGTCAGGCGGCGTTCAACTGGAGCACAGTCTGTGCCTTAAAGGATACGCGTGCCGAAGCAGACCTGACCTAGCGCAGAGTTTATAGGGGAAGTCGGAAGTCTAGGGAGAAATGCCCGGCGTCGTTATGCGCAGGGCGATCTGAAGAATCAGTAGGAGCGCCGGACTGAGCCGGCGCCTTGCTGATAGTTAGTCCTTGCTGGCGCCACCCGCTTATCCCACCGGCTCGCCAAGATTAAGCATCAACCGGTTGGCCCACGCGAAGATGGCAATGGAGTGAATCAGGTCGAGGATCTCGTCGTCGCTCAATCCCACATCGCGCAGCGCCCGCAACTGCGCCGGCTCAACCTGACCCGGCGTAAGCGTCAGGTCGATAGACGCCAGCACAATCGCCTTCTCGCGCGGCGACGTTCCAGCGGTAGCCGGATCGTTAAAAACCTGCTCGATCACATCGTCGCGTTTCGCCAGTTGCTCGAAACGCTGCGCATGCACGGACGCACAATACACGCAGCCATTGACCCGCGAGACGACCGTCGACGCCAGTTCCCGCTCCGCCCGCGGCAAGCCGCCCGGCGCATACATGATTGCGTTAAAGGCTGCCGAGCGTTGCCGCAGGATTTCCGGTTGATGCACGAGGAACAGGTAATAGTCGGATTCCTTCGCCTTCGGATGGCTCTCTTCGAGCACGCTTATCTGCTCGGGCGAGGCATCGGCGAGTTCCACCACGTCCAGCCATGCGTCCCATCCCAGCACGCGATTCGTGAAGCCATGCGCTTCAATTAGCCGGCTCATGCTGCCTCCGTTGCATTCAAGACCTGCAGCGCGCGCAAACCGGCCGTCAGGCGAATCTGATAAGAAAGAAACGCGATCAACTGCGCGAGGGCGACCACGGCGGGTGTCGGAATGCCGGCGGCGGGCAATCGTTCGAGCGCGGTCTTATCGCCATCTATGGGGGCTTCAATCAGCGTGCGCGTGAAGCTGAGCATTGCGCGCAAGCGCGGCTCCTGAGTGTCGATCGAACCTTGTGCGACTTGGTCGATCACGACACGGTCCGCATCGATCGAAGCAAGCCGTTCCGCATAATGTATCGCTAATGCAGGGGTTTTCGACAACGTGCAGGCATACAACGCCACAAGCAAACGGTCGGTCAGCGACAAATCCGGCAATGCCGGATCGAATAACGCGTCGTAGCTGCGCTGCGTCGCGGCCGCGACTTTATCGCGTTTATGCCGCGTTATGTAGGCCGGCGAACCGGACGTAAGGCCGGCAATCCGGTCGACAATATCGGTGCTGAGATCGTAGGTGTCTGTCATGAATGCTCCTGCCTGGAAGAGTTGCCAGCGCTTTTTGATGCGAGAGAATGAACGGCTGCGTCGAGAAAAGCCAGCACTTCGCGCCACGATGATTCATCGGCGCGTGCGTTCGCTGCGGGTTCTCCGCCGCCCGTGCTGATGCGTCCGGAAACGGGATGCGCATACACGAGTTGCGTGGTCGGCACGTACGGGAAAACGATCGCATGGCCGGCGTTATCGAAGTCGAGATGGCGCACCGGGTACGCATGCTTTTGCTCTTCAAGCCGTTCCACGACCATGCGCGAATAGTCGGAGGAGGGCCACGAACCATCGTCGGTAGCGGAGAGCAGCAGCACCGGCCCATCGGTATTCTCGACGCGAATCCGGGCGCGCTCTACCGCTTCCTTATCGAGTAATGCAGTTCGAATTGCGCGTTCATGACGGTGCGGCGGCGGGCCATCGTCGAAGGGTTTCCAACTTGCCGTGCGGTTGTTTTCCCACAGGTGCGGCAGCGGCTTGCCATCGAGCAGCCAGGTTGGACCTTCGCGACCTGTCGCCGGATCGGCAGCATTCTGCGCACTGTGAACGACTGCGCCCGGCACATAACCGATCACCGCCTTGATGCGATCCGGATACGTTGCACCGAGCAGCAACGCGAGTTCGCCGCCGCGCGATTGCCCGCTTACGGCAATAAAGCCAAACGCCGGTTGCAACTCGCGCGCGATCCAGTCGAGCGCGCGGCGAAAGTATTCGAGCGGCGTATTGGAGATGTAGTCGGACAGCCCCGGCGTCTTGAAGTAACCCAGCGCGAGGGCGGCGTATCCGCGCGATGCGTAAAGCGCTCCACGCGGTTCGTTGATGCCGCCGCCCGACCCGTTGAGTACAAGCACGACCGGATGCGGTCCGGGCGTTGCGGGCAGGAACAAGGTGCCGACACAGCCGTCAACGCGCATGTCGCGCCGTTGCACGCCGGGCGCCATCAGCCGTTGTATCAGCAGCGTGGCGCTCAGCACCTGTCCGCGTTCATCGATCACCTCAATGCAGGTCGACAACGCGTCCGAGACATCGGCAGGAAACACTTCGCGTTTGCCCGCTTCAACGGGAACTTGCGACCAGATGAGTCCCATCGCCGATACACCGCTGTAGTCGCCTTCAACCGGCGCATCGCGTGCAAGGTCGATGACGCCGTGGTCATCGGCACGGAAGACCGCGCTACTCGTCCAGACGGTGCCCGCGCCGCGCACCGTCTGTGTGCGAAGCGTAAGCAATGAACCCGCGCGCGCACCGCTCGCTGTAATGTGCCGCGCAACGTCGATCAGATCATCGGCCGGTGTTACCGTGATGTCGATCATGATGGCCTCAACCGCCGCTACGCGTAACCATCATCGCCGTCGTCCGGTCGCTGACCGCCGGTGCCACTTTCAAGCCTTTCTTCGCGGCCCAGATGTTCTCGTAGTGAAAGAGCGGAATGATGCCCACGTCGTCGCTCACGACCTTCACCGACTGCCGCAAAATGGCTTCGCGCTTGGTTGCATCGAACTCGGCCGTAGCGGCGTCGAGCGCATGGTCAACAGCGGGGCTGCTATAACGGCCCCAGTTCGACGAACCAATGCCCTTCTTCGGATCAACCGTACCGAGAATGTTGACGAGCGCATAGCTTGCTTCGCCCGTGCCGTTACCCCACGCAATCATGCTCACCGCAAACTCGTTTTTGTTTGCGCGGCTGGCGTAACTGGCCCACGGCATGACCTCGACCTTCGTCTTCACGCCAACGCGCGTCCAGAATTGCGCCACGGCCTGCGCCGTTTCGGGCGCTTGCGGATAACGGTCGTTAGGCACGCTGAGCGTCAACTGGAAGCCGTCCGGAAAGCCCGCTTCGGCCAGTAGCTTCTTTGCCTGGACCGGGTCGTTCGGGATGTCCTTCACGTCGGGGTTGTAGCCGAAGGTCTTGGCCGGCATCCACTGGTTGGCAACCGTTGCCGCGCCTTGCAGGATGCGGTCAGTGATGGCTGGGCGATTGATCGCCAGCGACAACGCGCGGCGCACGCGCACATCGAGCAGCGGATTCTTGGCCAACGGCTTGCCGGCGTTATCGGTAATGTATGGGCTCGGACCTTCACGGAAACTCGGCTGAAGTATTAGCACGCGCAGGCCCGGATACGCGAACACGGATACCTTCGGCGACTGCTTGAGACGGGGCAGATCAGAGACGGAGACCTTGTCGATCATATCCACATCGCCGGACAGCAATGCTGCGGTGCGTGCCGCCGCGTTGCTCACATAGCGGTAATTCACCTTGTCCCAGATCGGCTTGGCGCCCCAGTAGGCATCGTTACGCGTCATCACCACGCGGTCCCCCGGCAAGTACGAAACAAACTTGTACGGCCCGGAGCCGATCATCGCGCGACCGGAGTTGTAGTCTTCCGTCGTCGACTTCTCGCCCACATGCTTGCTCACGATATGAACGGAGGTCAGGTTCAGCGGCAGGTCCGGCGTCGGCGAGCTGGTCTTGATGATCAGCGTGTACGGATCGGGCGCGGTGACGGACGCGATAGTGCGCAGATAACCGGCGAAGGTGGCGATGGTTCCCGGCACATTGCGCGCCCGCTGATACGAATAGATCACGTCGTCCGCGGTGAACGGTGTGCCGTCCTGCCACTTGACGTCATGACGCAGCTTGAATTCCCATGTGTCGTTGCCGGTCGATTTCCAGCTTGTCGCGAGTCCCGGCGCGAGGACGTTGTTGTGATTCTCGACCAGCAGGTCCCAGAAGTGCAGGTCGACGGAGCGGTCGCCCGCGTAGTTGTTCAGTTGCGGATCGAGCGACGAGAGCGGATCGGCGAACGCAATATTGAGCGTTTGCGCCGACGCGGCCGAACTGAACAATGCCGCAGTGGCGAGCGTGGCGGTCAGCGTGGAAAGGACCAGGCGTTTCACGATGCAATTCCTTTTTATTAAGTGTGTTCTGGATTGAACTTATGGAGCGTCGTTCAGATGACACGCGCTGACATGCTCGTTGGCGATGCGCGTCAAACGCGGCACTTCGGTCTTGCAACGCGGCATCGCGTGCGGACATCGCGGATGAAAATGGCAACCGGAGGGCGGCGAAAGCGGGCTTGGCATCTCGCCGCGAATGGCGGTGAAGTGCTTCTTGCGTGCGTCGATACGAGGAATTTCGGCCAGCAAGGTCTGGGTATACGGATGATTCGGATGCCGGAATATTTCTTCCACGGGTGCGCTTTCCACCACCCGCCCGAGATACATGATCACCACGCGATCCGACAACTGCTCGACCACGCCCAGGTCGTGGCTGATGAACAGGTACGTGAGATTGAGCTGTTCACGCAGGTCCATGAAGAGATTCAGGATCTGCGCTTGTATTGATACATCCAGGGCGGCGACCGCTTCATCGCAGACGAGCATGGATGGGTTGACCGCGAGCGCTCTTGCAATCCCGATGCGCTGCCGCTGACCGCCGCTGAACTCATGCGGATAACGATCGGCAAGCGACGGATCGAGGCCCGCGCGTTTTAATTGCTCCGCCACGTAGGTGTCGAGATCGGCGCGTTCAACCACGCCGTGAATGAGGGGTGCTTCGCCAACGATATCGCGAATGCGCCTTCTTGGATTCAGGCTCGAATACGGGTCCTGGAAGATCATCTGGATCGCCAGCCGCGCGGCGCGCAGCGCAGCCGGTGACATGGCCGCGCGGTCCTGTCCATCGACCAGCACGTCGCCTTCGGTCGGTGCGATGAGCCCCGAGACAATTCGGCCGAGTGTCGATTTTCCGCAGCCGGATTCGCCGACCAGCCCGACCACTTCGCCCGGCGTGATCGCAAGATCGACATGTTCGACGGCGCGCGTGACCGCTTGCGCTGCAAGCACGTTACGCTCACGTAACCAGCGTGTTGCGGCGTTCTCGTCGCGTTCACCGAAGCGCTGGCTGACGCCGCGCAATTCGATGAGCGCGCGTGGTTTGATCTCGCTCATGCGGTTGTCTCCGTACGGACATTGGCTTGCCGGCCGGGATGAAAACAGCGCACGAGATGCGTGCCATGCTCGGACGCTTGTGCGGCCGGCGAGGGGCCAAGTACCGGAGGCGTTGAGCAGACCGACGTGGCACGCATGCAGCGCGCAGCGAACCCACAGCCCGGCGGCAGCGAGCGCAGGTCGGGCGTGATGCCCGCAATCTGCGTGAGCCTTTTGCCGCGCGTATTGAGGCTCGGCAAACTGTCGATCAGACCCGCCGTGTACGGATGCTGCGGACGGTCGAGTACCGCATCCACGGTGCCCTGTTCAACGATCCGGCCCGCATACATCACGGCGATGTCATCAGCGAGGCCCGCCACCACCGACAGGTCGTGCGTGATCCAGATCAGCGACGTGCCTTGCGTGCGCACGAGCGTTTGCACTTCGGACAGAATCTGCGCCTGGATGGTGACATCGAGCGCGGTAGTGGGTTCATCGGCGATGATCAGGTCCGGCTTGTGCAGCATCGCAATCGCAATTGCTACACGCTGGCGCATCCCTCCTGATAGCTGATGCGGATACGCGCGCAGCCGTTCGTCGGGACTCGCAATGCCCATGGCCGCCAGCGCTTCGCTCGCCTGTTCGCGCGCGGCGCGTCGGCTGACGTCGCGATGCGCGCGCACCGCTTCAATCATCTGCGCGTCCACGCGCTGCACCGGATTGAGCGTGGACATGGGGTCCTGAAACACCATCGCGATACGGCTGCCGCGCAGGCGTCGCATCTCCGCTTCGGGCAAGCCGACGAGGTTCTTGCCTTTGAACAGTATCTCGCCGCTGACCACGCGGCCGGGGGCATCAATGAGTCCCATGATCGAGAAGCCGGTCACGGATTTTCCCGATCCCGACTCGCCGACCAGACCCAGTACGCGCCCGCGAGCGAGCGTCAGTGAGACGTCTTCAACAGCGGGCAGTTCGCCTTCGCGGGTGAAGAAGCGCGTGCGCAGATGGCGGACTTCGAGCGTGTTGTCCGCGGTATGAAAATCATGGAAAGCAGCGTCGCTCATTTCACGAACCTCGGATTGAGCAATTCGCGCAGACGGTCGCCGACCATGTTGATCGACACCAGCATGGCGAGCAGCGCAAGACCCGGATACACGCTGGTCCAGTATTCGCCCGAAAGCATGGTCTGGTAGCCGTTGGCAATCAGCAGTCCCAGCGAGGGTTCCGTGATCGGCACGCCGAGGCCCAGGAACGATAGCGTTGCTTCAAGCGTGATCGCGCGCGCGACTTGCAGTGTGCCGACCACGATCAGCGGCGGCAGGCAGTTCGGCAGGATGTGAACGAGCACGATGCGCCAGTTGGGGATCGCGAGACTGCGCGCGGCTTCAACATATTCGCGTCGCGCTTCGACCAGTGCTTGCGCTCGCGCGGTGCGTGCGTAATACGCCCATTCGATCAGCACCAGCGTGAGCACGACGTTGGTCACGCTCTTGCCCAGGAACGCGAGCAGCATCATGGCGACGAGGATGGACGGGAAGGCCAGCAGCAGGTCCACGAGCCGCATGATGAGGCTGTCGACCTTGCCTCCGGCGTAAGCCGCGACCAGGCCAAACACGGTGCCGACCACGCCCGCGATCACTGCCGAGCCAAGGCCCACTGACAGGCTCAGGCGCAGGCCGTAGAGCATCGCGGAATACAGGTCGCGGCCCTGACCGTCGGTGCCGAGCCAGTACGCATGCGTGCCGGCGCCGTTCATCGAACCGGGGGGGAGGCGGGCATCGAGTACGTCGAGTTGCAGCAGGTCGTATGGATTTTGCGGCGTGATCAGCGGCGCAAAAATGGCCGCAAGCACCAGCAGTATTGCGACGATCAACGCAGCCATCGCCGCGGGAGAACGGCCAAAGTCCGAGACGAGCTGACGCCACGGCGACTGACGGCGTTTGAGCGCGCCGAGCACGGGCTTTTCCGTCTCGGGAACCAGCGGAGTCGTGCTCATCGCGCGCCCTCCAGCCGCACGCGCGGATCGAGGAACTTGTAGAGGATATCGACGAACAGGTTCAGCGAGACGAACATGCAGACGACCACGATCAGGTACGACAGGATCACTGGACGATCGAGCGCGTTGATGCTGTCGAGTATGAGCTTGCCCGCGCCCGGCCATGAGAACACGGTCTCGGTGACGACCGCGAACGCAATGGTCGAACCGAACTCCAGACCGATCACCGTGACAAGCGGAATCAGCGTATTGCGCAGGATATGAACCAGCACCACACGCGTGGGCGACAAACCCTTGGCGCGGGCAAAACGCACGTGTTCCATCGGCATGACTTCGCGTACACCGGCACTCGTGAGACGCAAGACCAGCGACACCTTGAAGAGCGACAGGTTCAGCGCGGGCAGGATCAGGTGACGCAGGCCATCGAGCGTGAGCCACGACCACTGGACACCGAACAGGCTTGCAGTCGCTCCGCGTCCGCTGGCGGGCAGCCATCCGAGCTTCACGCTGAACAACATGATGAGCATCAGGCCGACCCAGAACGTAGGCAGGGAGAAGCCGACAATACTGCCTGTCATCAGCATCTTCGAGAGCGGATTGCGTGGATGCAGCCCAGCGAAAAGCCCCAGCGGAATACCGATCACCAGCGCTAGCAGCAGCGCCGAGACAGCGAGCTCCAGGGTTGCGGGAAGGCGTTGCAGGATCAGGCGGATCGCGGGCTCGTTATAAACGAAGCTGTTGCCTAGATCGCCATGCATCGCACCGGCGAGGAACGCCAGATACTGTTTCCAGAGCGGCTGGTCGAGGCCGAGTTGAGCAATGATGCGCGCCCGGTCGACCTGATCGACGTCCTGTCCGATGAGAATATCAATCGGATTGCCGATCGCATGCAGGCCGATGAACACGATCAGCGTCATCAGCAGCACGACGAACGCCGCTTGCGCGATTCGGCGAATGAGCCAGCCGCTCATTGGTCCTCCGCATACTGGGGCGGCGCTTCGGCCGGTTGCCATTCGTCACCGTAGAGTTCCGGTTCGGCGTACGCTTCCAGCGCGGCGTAATGTTGCTCGACGTCCTCGCTATACAGCAAACTCGCAATGCCTTGCGCGAGCCGTTTTGCGCCCGTGCTGATCGCGGGAATGTCGCCGGAGACGGCGCCTTGTGAGAGCGACGCGGGATAGCAGAAGCAGTGGATGCGCGACAAGCCGGGGCAAACGCCGGGGGATTTTTCGAGGAATTCAAACGCGGGTCCGACATCGGGCGAATCCGACAACTCGGCGTCTTCGTCGCCGTGTGGCGGCGTGTAGCGGTCGGCCCAGGTGCGGATATAGGCGCCAAACGCTGCGAATTCCGGGCGCGCGGACCAGTCGACCTTGAAGCCTGTGGAGACCACGAGGAAATCGGCCGCGAAGGTGCCTTTGGGCGTGTGGATCGAAAGACCATTCTCTGTGCTTTCAACCGATAACACTGGGCATCCAAGGTTAAAACGTGCGTTCGGATGACGCGATACCCGCAGCGTACTGCCACGCGGCGGGGGTACCTGCACGGTATTGATGTAATGGCGGATCTTCCATTTCCATTCATCGGGCAGCGATTGATGACCGTGCGTGAGGCCCGGATTACCGGCGCCCTTGCCCTTGTTCACGCGTGGAAGGTCAGAACGCCTGATCAGCAGATCGACGCTCGCGGCACCTGCTTCGAGCGCCGTGGCAGCACTGTCCATGGCTGATGAACCGCCGCCGACCACGGCCACGCGTTTGCCGGCGAGAGTGGTGTAGTCGGTGGTATCCGATGAATGCGCCCAGCGATTACGCGGCAATCCTTCGACAAATCCCGGCAACGCTGGGCCGCCCAATCCGTCGCGCCCGGTAGCGAGCACGACACGCCGCGCGTAGACATCGAAGCGACGATCAAACGTTCGTATGCTTAATACGACGAGACCATCGGCGCGTGGCGTCACGGCTTCAATAGTGTGACCGTTGCGGACATCGAGTGCGAGCGCGCGGCGATACCAGACCAGATATTGCATCCATTGCAGGCGTTCGATCTTGTCGAGCGCTTGCCATGCGAGCGTACCGAATTGAGCCTCGAACCATGCGCGGAAGGTCAGTGCAGGTAAGCCTAAAGCGGGTCCGGTAAGTTGCTTCGGAGACCGTAGTGTTTCCATGCGAGCGGTCGTGGCCCAAGGGCCCTCCAGTCCCTGCGGCGAGCGGTCAAAGATAACCGCCCGCACACCTAGCAACTTGAGCGCGGCGGACGCAGCCAACCCCGCCATGCCGCCGCCAATTACCGCTACGTCCAGCACGTCGCTGCCGTTGTGCGTCTTGCCGGGCACCCATTCGCGCGCGGGCAATTCGAGCAGGGACAGGTCTTCCGCGAGGCGTGCTTCGAGCGCAGCGAGGCCAGTAGGGGGTATCGGTGATATGTTTTTGTCGAGGCTCACGTGGCGGGCTCTTCGGTCGGATTGAGGATGTCGTCGGGCTCGCCGTAGAGCGCTTGAAGAATCGCGCTGTGCTGGCTCGCGTCGTGGAGGACGAAGTCGGGCAGGATCTCGGCGGCTGCAATCGCCAGCGCTTGCGCCGCGGCAAGAGTCGCTGCACTGGGTGGCCGGAACTCGGGCGTAATAACGCCGAACAGGAACGCGATGCGGATATCGAGCGGACGGATCACCACGCCATCGACGGGCAGTCCAAGCGCCGTTACCGGCTCCAGCACGGCGAGCCCGAGTCCCGCGCGCACCGCGCCGAGCGCGTTCAGCGACGAGTTCGTTTCGATCACGCCGGCCGTGCGTACGCCCGCTTGCGCGAATGCCGAGTCGAGCCGTGGCCGCAGGCGGTAGGGATTCTGCATCGTCACGAGACGACGGTTTGCAAAATCGCTCAAGGCGATGCGCGGCGCTTGCGCGAGTGGATCGTCTGCGTGCACGGCGGCAACGCATGCAGCCTCGCCGATCCAGTGCACGAGTACGCCACGATGTTCGAGCGGGAGGCTTGAGACACCCATATCGACGATGCCGCTCAGCACGGCATCAACGACTTGTTCGGGGGCGGCGCTACGCAAATGCACGGACTCGAGCGGATGGCCCTCGTTGAGCAAGGCCAGCGCGCGAGGCACGAGCCCGGCGGCGAGCGCTGATGTGGCCGCGATGGTGAGCGGAGGCGGCGCTTGCCGTGCGATCTGCTCGGCGCGCAATTTCACCTGACGAAGGCTTGCGAGCGAGCGTTCGACGTCCTGGTAAAGCTCGGATGCCTCTCGTGTGGGCGCTACGCGTGGCCCGAAACGCTGGAACAGTGGATAACCGATCTCGGCTTCCAGCTCCTGGATCGAGCGCGATACCGCGGGTTGCGAGCGCCCGAGCAAACGCCCGGCGGCAGTGACGCTTCCGGCGGACATGACAGCGGCAAACGCTTCCAGTTGACGGATTTCCATGGGTACGGGCCGGCCGACCGGTTAGATCGATGAATGCATAAAACGCATTCTTGCGCGTCCAGCATGTGAAATGCAAATGATCAAAAATGCTTTAGATAGTGCTCGATCGGGGAAGCGCGTCGCAGGACAGCGGGTCCAGGCCGGAACGCCGAGGCACGACAGACCGCGATGCTGCAAATGGGAAAACGTTCGCGCGAATAGTTGATCAATACAGCGCTATTAAATTTTTCAGGAATTTCACCGGTGCATTGCACGCATTAGGCGAAACGACCGTAAATATCAAGAAAAAAATTTTCCGACAATCTCACCCAAACGCTGTGAAAAACGATATTGGTCGAGACAGCTCTCAAGGCGTCCAAATGCACCTTATCAATCGCTTGATCAGGGATTGAATCACTTCGCCTTGTGCATGGAGACAACCTTGCAACTATTATTAGCGGTCGATAAAAAGCCATAACCCATGCTTTCAATTACAAATAATTCTAATTGAAAGCATGGTTTGCAGGACTCGTTAATTACAAGTGCCTATCAGGCGATTTGCCATTAGGACAATCGGAAACCCAGGAGGTAATTCATATGTCCGACGAAAAAATACCGGCTTCCGCGAGCAAGCGTAGAGAGTTTCTCCGCGGTGTGGTTACAGTGGGCGTTGCATCAGGTTTAAGCGCAGTGGGTGGCGAGGCGCTGGCACAGGGAGCCTCGCCCACCATGCCCACCGGCATTGGATCAAAACCCCCGACCAAAGCAACGCTGGAAGCGAATTCCGTTTATGCCAATCAATTAGCTTTCAACGACACCCAGGATTTCCAGGATGCGAGCCGTGGGTTGATCGCCACGTTGCCGAGTCCCGGCATTATTCCGAGTTCCAAGGGCGGCGCGGCGTGGGATTTGGGTCAATTCGCGTTTATTACCGGTGGTCCGGAGAATAACGCTCCGGATTCCGTCAATCCCAGTCTTTGGCGAAATGCCAAGCTGAACATGAATCACGGTTTGTTCGAAGTGGTTGACGGTATCTGGCAGGTCCGGGGTTACGACCTTTCGGTGATGAGTATTATCCGCGGGGATACCGGCTGGATTGTCGTTGATCCTTTGATGACAGCGGATGTATCGGTTGTAGTTTGGAAGCAATTGGTCATACCGCATCTTGGTGACCGGCCGATTACCCACGTTATATATACGCACAGCCATGCAGATCATTACGGCGGCATACGCGGTATTGTTGACGAAGCCGATTTAAAGGCAGGCAAGGTAAAGATATACGCTCCGGCTGGATTCACGGAGGCCGCGGTGGGGGAAAACGTCATCGCGGGTAACGCGATGAGCCGGCGGGCCGCGTACATGTACGGCAATTTGCTGCCGCGGGGCGTGGACGGGGTAGTCGACGCGGGTCTGGGCAAAACCACGTCCGTAGGCGCGATCACGCTGCTGGTACCGACGGACTTTGCCACCGAGACGGGTCAGAAGCTGACCATGGATGGCGTTGAAATGACGGTGATCATGGCGCCGGAATCCGAAGCGCCGTCGGAGTTCATGTTCTACATTCCGAAATACAAGGCGTTTTGCGCCGCCGAGGATGCGACTCACACGCTGCACAACCTTTACACGTTGCGCGGTGCAAAAGTACGTGATGCCTTGTTGTGGTCGAAGTATCTTCAGGCGGCCATTGATATGTTCGGCAGCGACATGCAAGTCCTGTTCGCTTCGCACTATTGGCCGACGTGGGGAAACGAGCGGATCATTGCATTCCTGAGAGCGCAGCGCGACATGTACCGGTATTTGCATGACCAGACCATGCGCCTGGCCAATACGGGCTACACGCCTCTTGAGATAGGGGAGATGCTGCGCTTGCCTGACACCTTGGCAAAACAGTGGTATTGCCGCAGTTACTACGGCACGGTTTTCCATGATGTGGTCGCGCAATACAACTTGCGTCTGGGATTTTTCGACGGCGTGCCTGCGAATCTTCACAGATTGCCGCCGGTTGAAAACGGCAAGCGTTACGTGGAGTTCATGGGCGGCTCAGACGCTGTGCTGAAGAAGGCGCAGAAATATTACGACAAAGGCGAATACCGCTGGGTCGCGGAGGTGGTGAACCACGTTGTATTTGCCGATCCGAAAAACGTCCCTGCGAAGCACATGCTGGCGGATGCATATGAACAGCTCGGTTATCAGGCGGAATCATCGAGCTGGCGCAATTTCTATTTGACGGGTGCTATGGAGTTGCGTAACGGTGTACATAAGGTTCCGTTTGGCAGTTCGCAAAGTCCTGACACCATCAAGGCAATGCCGCTGGAGATGTTCCTGGATTACCAGGGCGTTCGCCTGAATGCGGATAGGGCTGCGGGAAAAACGATCTCGTTCAACTTCATCATGACTGACACGAAGGAGAGCTACGTGGTTGGTGTAGAGAATTCCGCGCTGCACTATTCGAAGGGCAGGACCTCGGATACGGCCGATGCATCCGTGACCATGGCGCGTACTGATCTTAATGAAGTCATGATGGGTAACACGACAATGGAGAAACAGATTATTGCGGGCAAGGCGAAGATCACGGGTAACACGCAGAAGCTGGGTGAATTTGTGTCCTGGCTTGATAACTTCGATTTCTGGTTCAACATCGTGACGCCTTGAGGGCTACGCGGCGCTTGCAAAGGAATTAAGACAATGTGCTCTATCTGCGACCTCAAGATTGAATTTAACGTTGACCATCCCGGGTCGCTAACGGTGGCGGTCGCCACCCGTGAAGCGATCGAAGCAGGGGTGCTGCCGGAAAAGGTTTTCGATGGCCCGCTAGCCAATGTGAAGTTGCGTGTGGCTGCCATTGATACGTTGAAGGCGTTGCAGTGTCGGCTGGAGTCGTCGATGTCGGTAAGCGAATTGATGGCGCTGCCGGATTTCTACGTGTTGCTCATTGAGATTGGGACGTGGGGCTTTTTCCACGCGACGGAGACCGGCTTCGATCCCGACTGCAGTCCGGAGCCGCCAGACGTGACTGCGGAAAACCAGGAGGACCGGGACGTGGTCTTTATTGCAACGGAAACGGCGATGGAAGCGGTGATCGAGGGTAGGCTTTCGCTGGAGAAGGCCTTCGCGGAGAAGTTGATCGTCCTGGACGCGGGCGCTGCGCATGCAGCGCTGCTGCATGCGGCACTCGATACGGCATTTCCGATAGAGAGCGCGGAGCGGCTTACGGTCGAGGTCTGAACAGAAGCGGTACTTGCGGCACACGTGCTACAAGTACCGCTTGATGGTTGGCTACGTAATGCTCCAAGTATACTGATTCGGAGGGTGGTGTCCGCGGATAGCGCGGGGTGAACCTTGGGCGGGTTCAATCACTGGTGGCGAAGCGAGTCAGAACCTGTGTTCGGAGAAGGAGGGTTTCACACATCCTTCGCTCTGGCGAGCACCGTGCTTTTGGGGCACCTATGAATGAAAACTGCACGCTGTCGACACTTAGGGTAGCGTGGTTGAAAGCGTTTTCTTTGCTTCGTTTCTTTGCCGCTTTCCCTCCATGTCAGGCTAGTTGTCGCGTCACTCGAATTTACTTTTAGTGCAAACTTGGGGGGCGGCAAGCGAATG
>NZ_LMUF01000053.1:52464-53142 GCF_009766085.1 Burkholderia sp. S171
CGTACCGCCCCGCGCGCATTTAATGATTTGTTTCTTGGCAGCTTGGTTGAGTGCCCTGCGCAGGGGTCCGCGAGGCCAACCTCGCTAATCACAACCCAATGTATTTACTGCTTCGATCGTTGGTGAGCCGGCTGATGAGTTGCGTGGACATTTTCGTTCGGTACGGCCTCACGCATCCGGCGGTCTCGTTTCGAGGTAGGTTGTCGACGTGGTTCGGCATGCGTACAAATTCGGTGGAAGGTTGTCCGCGAATAGCGCGGGGTGCCCCTTGGGCAGATTCAATCACTGGTGGCGAAGCGTGTCAGAACCTGTGTTCGGAGAAGGAGGGTTTCACACATCCTCCGTTCTGGCGAGCACCGTACTTTTGGGGCACCTATGAATAGAAACGGCACGCTGTGGACACTTAGGGTAGTGCGGTTAAAGCGTTTTCTTTGCTTCGTTTCTTTGTCGCTTTCCCTCCATGTCAGGCTAGTTGTCGCGTCACTCGAATTTACTTTTAGTGCAAACTTGGGGGGCGGCAAGCGAATGGAAGATGAAGTCTTACACCGTGGAATTCAAAGAATGGGCGATGCGTCAGATGATGCCGCCCTTAAACCGTGCCGTCATTGAGATGTCTGGCGCCACGGGCGTGTCGACGGTGACGCTCCACACTTGGCGGCGTCACGCGCGAAACATCCG
>NZ_LMUF01000053.1:53152-53377 GCF_009766085.1 Burkholderia sp. S171
CCGTGCCAATGGCGTTTATCCTGAACAGATCCGCGAATGGCGTGAAGCCTGCGAGAGGGCTAACGTGCCGCTCGTAGCGAAACTGAGCGTGTCCGAACGCGCTCAGGCTAAGCTTTCAGCCAAGCGTATCCGCGAACTGGAACGTCAGCTCAAGCGCAGTGAAGCGGCCCGTGCGGAGGCCTCTGCGTTGGCGACGATGTTAAAAAAAGCCAATGCGATCTGGGG
>NZ_LMUF01000054.1:0-249 GCF_009766085.1 Burkholderia sp. S171
GATCCTTGGACCGTTAATTCATATATCGAAGTAGCAGGTTGTTGCCCCGCCTGATGTTGCCACTACTTGCTCATGACAGTTTTTTTAGGCAATGCAAACTACTATTTGATATTTTTTTCCAAGTACAGTTGTAGGGTACTCCTTATACTGATTCTTCTGAGCCTGTACGGGGAGCATTAGGTACTGATGTAGTAGGAGTTGAGCTTCACAAATTCACCAGGTAAGCCCAAATTTATTTTCTGCTTGGAC
>NZ_LMUF01000054.1:410-597 GCF_009766085.1 Burkholderia sp. S171
TTTTCACCCAGGGAAGCCTACTTTAGTTATAGCTTGCCAGAGATTTTCTGTGTCATGTAGAAGTCATCCACTTTTAACACCAGGAGGTGGATGTGGGGCCAGGAAATATGTCAATAACGATACGGGACTTCTAACAGTGACTCGCGGCCGCGATATCCTGCAGATGCATCCAGTACTAGTATGGCCC
>NZ_LMUF01000055.1 GCF_009766085.1 Burkholderia sp. S171
GTGACACTGTGAAAGTGAACGCGGCCGGATCCGACTTCGGACCTGTAGTGCCCGCTGCATTCGTGTCCGTGACAGTAATGTTGTGCGCACCGGTGGACAGGTCACTGCTCGGCGTGAACGTCCAGTTACCGTTCGTATCAATCTTGACCGAACCAAGCTGAGTCGCGCCGTCGTACACCGTAATGATGTCGCCTGCCTTGCCCGTGCCGCTGATATGCGGGTGACCATCGTTGGAGGTCGAGCCGGCCGGAATTGACACACCGCTGTCATTGGTCAGGACCGGGACAGGCGGCTTTGCCGGAACGCTAGTGTCCACCGTGATGCTCCACGAATTCGACGCAACACTCTGATTTGCGTCGCTGCCCAAAAACTGGGTTGCGGTAAAGATGTGAATTCCATCGTTCAAGGTGTACTGAGACTTGATCGACCAGTGACCGGTAGCGTCCACTACGGCCTGCCCGTTCCCAACCTTATCCACATAAAGGTAGACCGTATCGCCAACCGTACCCGTGCCCTTGATGGTGGGCTGGTTGTCGTCGGTCGTGCCGTTGTTGGGCACTGTGCCCTGAATCGGGCCTACAGCGTCTTGCACATCCGTGATTACCGGTGGGCCGGCGACTGCCGAAGTCTCATTGAACGCATACGGACTTGAGGCAGGACCATTACCCGCTGAGTTCTGAACTTGCGCGTAATAGGAATGACTTCCCACGCCCACGCCCGAATCGTTGAACGTCCAGCTTGTTCCCGACATGGTGGCCGTGCCAATCTTCGTGCCGTCGCGGTACACCGCAAGCGTCTCGCCAGCAAGCAACGACGACGACACCGTGCCGTGAACTACCGGCGATGTGTCGCTGGTAGAACCACCCGCCGGAATATTGGCGCCGGACGTGTGATCCGTCAGGCTGGTGATTGCCACGGTTTCAAGCGGGAGAACAGCGGCCGACGAAGCCTCGGTGAACGCATACGGACTCGAGGCAGCACCATTACCCGCTGAGTTCTGAACTTGCGCGTAATAGGAATGACTTCCCACGCCCACGTTCGAATCGTTGAACGTCCAGCTTGTTCCCGACATGGTGGCCGTGCCAATCTTCACACCGTCGCGGTACACCGCAAGGGTCTCGCCAGCAAGCAACGACGACGACACCGTGCCGTGAACTACCGGCGATGTGTCTTTGGTCGACCCACCTGCCGGAATGTTGGCGCCGGACGTGTGATCCGTCAGGCTGGTGATCGAGACGGTTTCAAGCGGGAGAACAGCGCCTGACGAAGCCTCGGTGAACGTAAATGTGTTCGAGCGCGGACCAGCGCCGGCTGAGTTCTCCACTTGGGCGTAATAGCTGTGAGTTCCGATCCCTACGCCTGAATCGTCGAACGTCCAGTTCACACCCGCCGCAAACGTCGCGACGCCGACTTTCTGGCCGTCGCGGTAGATCACAAGCGTCTCGCCGGCCTGCAACCCAGACGAGACATACCCGCTAAACGCCGGCGCCGGGTTAGTGGTTGATCCGCCGGACGGAACGTAGACGTTGCCAACGTGATCATACATGTTGGCAATGGTCACGCTTTCAAGCGGGATAACAGGGACTGGGCTGACCTCGTTGATGATAACGGTATTTGACGTCGGTCCTGCTCCGCCGTTACCTTCAACACGCGCCTGGTAGGTG
>NZ_LMUF01000056.1:0-12772 GCF_009766085.1 Burkholderia sp. S171
TGACGTGCCGCCACGCACAGTGGCTAACAGTGATAAAGAGAAAATCCGACTCTCGCAGACCACTAACGCCGAAAGCAGCACCCCGGCATTGACCCGAACCGCTAACCCTGAAACCTAGCAACCCGGCACCAACCCGAACGACCAACCCCAGCCCCTACGCCGTAGCCGCCCCGCCCACCCCGCGCCCTGTGCGCATATACATCGCGACTGTCAACGCCACCCCCGCCGCCGACGCAACCGCTGCGAACAGATACACAGAGCTAAACCCGAACTCCCCGGCGACATACCCAGCCAGCGGCCCCGTCACGCCCAGTGACAAATCCAAAAACACCGAATACGCCGACAACGCCGCGCCACGGCTAGCCGGCGGCACAAGCCCGACCGCTTCCACGCCGAGCGCCGGAAAGATCAACGCGAAGCCAAACCCGGTCAACGCGGCGCCCGCGAGCGCGAAGGCGGGATCGGCGGCAAGCCAGAGCATCAGCAAGCCGACGCATTCGAACGCAAACGACACAATAGCCACGCGAAAGCCGCCGAAAACCTTGATGGTGTTGGCAAACAAGAGCCGCGAGCCGACGAACATCGTGCCGAACACGGTCAGCGAAAGCGCTGCGTCAGGCCAGTTGTGCGCGGCATAAAATAGCGTGATGAACGTGGCGATCGACCCAAATCCTGCGGACCCCAGCGCGAGTCCCATGCCATGCGGCAACACGCGAAAGAACACGCTGCGATAAGACATCCGCTCGCCATGCACGATCGGAACCGCCGCCATGCGTGTGGCGAGCCAGTAGCCAAGGCCGCCCAGCGCGATGACGAATACACCCAGCGACGCAAATCCGAGCGAGCGTTCCATCGCCACGCCCAGCGGAGCGCCGATAGCCAGCGCGCCATACGTGGCAATGCCGTTCCACGAGATCACCCGTCCGCTGCCGGCGGCGCCAACCCGTCCAATACCCCATGTAATCGCGCCGGTTCCGACCCAGCTTTCGCCGAAACCCAACACCAGACGGCCGACGATCAGCAACCCCAGGCTCATCGAATGCCATTGGGCCGCGAGCGCCGCGCTGAGCAGCAGCACGCCACTGATCGCACAGGCGGTCAGCCCGTACAGCACAGTCTGCTTCGGTCCGATAGTGTCAGCCGTGCGCCCGGCGAGCGGCCGCGAGGCGAGGGTGGCGAAGTACTGGACGCTGATTGCCACGCCTGCCATCACTGATCCGTAGCCAAGATCCGTATGCACGAAACCAGGCAGCACCGCGAGCGGGACACCGATTGTCAGATAACAAATGAACGTGAACGTGACGACCGAGATGATCCGCCCGGTAATGGCAAGATCGGCGCGTCGGGAGAGCGGGGCTTCGGTGGACATTGGGGTAAGTGCGGGGTTGATATCGCTGAAGAAGCGTGATTGTCCCATAGGTTGGGCGCGAACGTTGCCCGCCGGACGTCTTTTCAGGATACGCAGAATAGCGTGGAGGCTTGTCGGAGAAGGGTTTGCGGGTTTTGTGCTGCGCAAGAAGAATGTGTGGCTGGCGCGCAACCGGCCGGCATCGGGCAAAGATGCGGGTAACGCTTACCGGTTTTCTGCGCCTGCGGACTGCCCGGTCAACTCCAGGGAGACGTCGCCCATCAGCGATTGCAACCAGATCAGGTCGGTGGGACGGCTCACCTCGGGCAAGGACATCAGATAACTTTCGATAGGCGGAAACTCGATCGGCGACTCCATCACCACCAGCGGCAACAGCGCGGCGTAGTGCAGCGCGAAGCGTCGCGTGGCGGTGAAAATCAGGTCGGATTGCAGCAGCACTTGCGGTACGAGCCCGAAATACGGAATGGTCGCAACAATGCGTCGCCGGATGCCCGCGCCTTCCAGGCCTATATCGATCGGATGACGTTTCGCGCCGCTGTAAGTGGTAGGCGCGAGATGCGCGGCGAGCGCATAGCGCGCCGATGTCAGCGGTTCGCGCGCCAACGGATGGCCGCGGCGCATGAGGCACACGAAGCTGTCGGTGAAAAGATCATGGCGCGCAAAACGCGGCTCGGGATTCTCCCAGTTGCCGACGACTACATCGAGATCGCCTTCATCGAGTGCACGTTCGTGATCGAGCGTCGGCGTCAGCGACTCAATCTCCAGCCGCGCATTGGGAGCCGCCGCACGGAACGCGCGAATCAGCGTCGGCATGAAAAAGTCGTTCAGGTAATCGGGCGCGGCGACCCGGAATGTGCGCCGTGACGTGGCGGGATCGAAGGCGCCATGCGGCGTAGCGACAAACTCGACCTCGCGCAACGTGCGCTGCACAGCCGGCAGCAGCGACGCGCCGTACTCTGTCGGCACCATCCCCTGTTTGCCGCGCACGAGAATAGGGTCGCGCAGCAGTTCGCGCAGTCGACGCAGCGCCGTGCTGATGGCGGGTTGCGTCTGTCCCAGGCGCAGCGCGGCCTGCGTCACGCTGCGCTCGGTCAGCAGCGTTTGCAGCACGCGGATCAGCCAGATGTCCAGGGAATCAGGGGCGGAACTGGCGTAATCGGCGGGATCAGTCGGATCGGTCATAGAGCGCGGTTTTCGGGCGGACCCTTGGGGGCTTTGTGGTGCGTGGTAATTCGCGCAGCAATTCGCGTTGCAATTCGTGGCGGGTCGATCAGGCTTTGTGCACGCTCGATCGGGAACGTACTACGTTAAGCCCGACCGGACGCTCACGCCATAGCGTGAATGCTATGAATGGGATAGGGCCCGATCGGGGTCGACCGCCAACCAGCGCGGTTCGAACCCGCCAAACCTCACTGCGCGCCGCTTACACAGCCGGCGCGGTCCGCGGCAAATTGCTGATTCGCTGCACTTCCGCGGCCTCCAGCCAATTCGGCGAACGCGCGACGTACAGCACCATCGGCAGCGTGTCTTCACCCCAGAACAATTGCTGGTTCACCACGAAGGTCGGCACACCGAACACGCCGAGTTCCACCGCGCGCTCGACATTCGCCCGCAACGTCGCCTTGACGTCCTCGAGTTCGATCATTTTCGCGCCGTCGGGCAGGCCCACATGGCGGCACAGATCGTCGAATCCCTGTTCAGTCGACGGATCGCGGCCTTGCTTCCAGATGAACCGGAAAATCTCGCGGATACAGCCGATTTCCCCGCCCGACGCCACGGCGAGACGCAAAGCCTTGCTGGAATCGAAGGGATGCGACGGCGGCATTTTGAACGGAACACCCAGTTGTTCGGCGCGAAAGAGCGCGTACCGATACATAAACACGCGCTTCGGTGGAATGGTGCCGGGCATCGGCTGGCCCCAATGCTTGAGGAGCTGCAAATAGTCGATGGGCAGAATCTCGAACGGCATGTTCGGCCACTTTTCATGCTGTTCGAGCAGCAGATACGAAAAGGGCGAGTTGAAATCGAAAAAAAAGTACGGCTGGCGCGGATCGATGGAAGGCGAGGCGCTCATATGAATCTCCCTGGTGCGTTGCTCGTCGCGGAACCCGGTGATTCGGGTTACCGTCGTTTCTTCTTTCGATATTACGTGGTGTGCTGAACGCTGTCTCCTTGAGCGTCGAGTGCGGCGGCCTGCGCGATGGTCAGCCGCTGCCGCACAAAGCCGATATGCTCGCGCAGCACATAGAACTGGTCGGCGTAGGCGAGCGGCATTTTCATCTGGTTGACCGTGTTCTCGATTCCGTCCACCCGCTCGATCAGCGCCTCGCGCTGGGCCGGTTCGGGGTCGCTCATGGCCTCGCGTTCAATGCCGATCAGCGCGCCGTAGATCTTGTAGATCCGCGATTTCACCCGCCAGCGGTACAGCCCCGGCACGAGCCGCAAACCCGGAATCAGCACCACGATGATCGGCACCAGCAGCACGATCACGCGATCCGCCAAGCTCGCGATCCAGAACGGCAGCGTCCGGTAGAGGAAGCTTTTCCCCGACTTGTAGTAGCGCTCGGCGTCGTCGCTGATCCGGAACTCGTGCTGGAGCGGCGCGGGAAATTCGTTGGCTGTCTGCAACAGGTTTGGGCGTCCATGCACCTCTTTCGCGGCTTCGATCAACAAGTCGGACAGCGCCGGATGCAGGCCGTCGCGGGCGATCAGTTCGGCAGTCGGCGCGATCAAATGGATAGGATGCGGCGGCACGTTCTTCGCCAGATCGAGGACGCCCATTGGCAGGGCGATGACCTTCAGGTACGGAAAGCGCCGCGCATAGGCATCGGCTTGGGAGAAATCGAAGAAACGCATGCCGGGCGTGCGAAACAGCTTGCCCATGGTCGGCGGCTGCGCGGAATCGCCCGTGAGAAAGGCAGCGTCAATCGTGCCGTCCGTCAGCGCCTTGGCCGCCTCGTCACCGCTCAACGGCAGCAATTCGGTGTCGCCGCCCGGCTCGATGCCATTCGCCTTCAGGACCGCCAGCGCGAGCGCGCGCGTGCCGCTGCCTTCGGTGCTGATGGCGAGCCGCTTGCCTTTCAATTCCGAAAGCCTCGTCAGCACCGGTCCACGATAAAACACCGCCAGTGGCACATACGCCACGCTGCCGAGCGAGACCAGATCTTCGTGCTTGTCCGGCGAACCGGGCGCCGACATGCCGCCCTGCACGAAACCGACATCGACGTTTTGTTTCGGATCTTCGAGCTTCTGCAGGTTATCGAGCGAACCCTGCGACTCCAGCACGTTCAGCGTGACGCCGTTGCGCGCGAGGATCCTTTTGTACTGCTGCGCGTCGTTCCAGAACGAACTGCCCTTGGTTCCCGCCGACATCGTCAGCGTACTGGGCGGCGCGGGCTGGATCAGGCGCACGGCGAGATAGATCGCGGCGGCGCTGATCAGCAAAATGGGTCCGAACGATATGGCGAGGTCGCGCCACGAGATCGCGACGAAACGCGCCATGGTCGGAGGCATGCGCCGGGTGCGAGGTTTCTTCAGGGGTTCTTTCAGCGGTTCCTGAGCGGGAGGTTCTTGGCCGGGAGTTTGAGTCATTGTCGGGTTCGGTGGGGCGGGGACCTGCGTTGACGCAAAATCGTTAAAGCAGCGGATCTTATAAACACGAAGAAGAAAGGGAAAACCCTCGCTTCACTTCATCTACTAAACAATAGGAGAGGGTTAAAAATACCGACCTCCTGCGCGTTAAGCCTTTTTACTCGGTCGCAGCGGTGAAATATGCCTGTGCTAATAATGTCGAAACGTCTGTCTTTACATTTATTGGCCGCGCATTGCCCGAGCGCTGTTGCAATTTTCGCCGATGGTACATGATCATCCGTGCCGTTGGATCACGGGCAGGCCCTAAGCCGGTATGACAATATGGGATAAGTACGGTCGAGTCCGCGCTTCATCGTGTTAAATGCTTTGCGCTTCTCGCAAGGCTGGATTAAATTGACGTTCGCCGCCTTAGAACCAGCATCCGCGCCGCCAAACCGGCATTCGGAGAAATGCTCCGAGCAGAACCGGCCGCGTCGCATGATGTGCAGCAGCTTATGTCCTTGAGCCAACGGTCATGACACCCGTATAAGAACGGCCGGGCATTTGTTTTTTTTCGCCAGTCTCTCGCAACACCGTGTCGCCAGCATCGCCGGTCTGTTTGTATCGTATGTGCGTTGATCGTCGGGTCTTCGTTTGTGCAGTCAGACCGCAAGATGTCGTAGCAAGCCGCTGGGTTGATGCGGTCCAAAGAAGTACAAGAGCAACACTTTGCGAAGTCCAAAGCGAAACAAAAGGAGAAGTCATGAAAGTAGTCGATATGTTGAAGGCGCTGAGCGTCGTGGTGTGCGTCGCAGTCGCGTCGAGCGCTTATGCTCAATCAAGTGATGCCATGGCCGCGCCGGACGCAGCAATGTCGGCCAAGACCACCAAGAAGGTCAACCGCAAGCTCGGCCTCGATGTGCGGCGTGCGTTGAGTAAGGCACAAGGTATCGACGTGTCGAACATCTTCGTGCGCGCGCGCGGCGGTGCAGTCGTGCTGACGGGTACGGTGCCGGACGGCGCGCAGATTCCGAAGGCAGAGGAAGTGGCGAAGGGCGTGAGCGGCGTGACCTCTGTATCGAACAAGATTACTCTGGGTCAGCCGAACGGTGGCGGAGGCTGATATTTTTGTAAGCCTTGGACTGCGGCGCGTCGTTGCAGCGGTTTTGCAGCGTGTGACGCGGTTTTGTCCAGTGGTTTAAATAACGGGTTCCGGTGCTTTGCACCGGAACCCGTTATGCGTTAGGGGCTCAGGCATGGGCTCAAGCTTCCTGGTTGAGAGCAGGCGCTAAGTTCGCGATGTGTTTCGAAAGAAGTACGCCGAATGAAAACTACGAGCTGGAGAGCGACGATGAAACGATTCCCGGGTGCCGCGGCGCTTGCCCTGGCAATGGTGGCGTTCGGCCTCGCGGCCTGTCACGGCAACGATGACGGCAATGGCAATAACAATAACAATGGTTCGCAGGCGAATGCGCTGCCGAACTTCATCTCCGGCAGCGTGCGCACGCAAACCTACGACGGCACGACCGATGATCTGCTGACCGCGGGGCTGGGCAAGGACGGGCTGGCATCGGCAACGCCTCCTGGCATTTCCAACCCAGCCGCACCGAGCGCCGCTGACTTGCGCCGTCTCGCGATCTACTCGAACTATCGTGCGCTTGTGGATATGTCCGCCAATGGCGGTTATGGGCGCTTCTGGGGGCCGAACGTCGACCTGAACGGCAACGATACGCTTGGCGAAGGGATGATCGCCGGCAAGGAGTATCTGGCTTTCGCCGACGACGGCAGCGGCACGCTCAACGTGAGTTTGCTCGTGCAGATCCCGGCGAGTTTCAACCCCGACCAGCCGTGCATTGTCACGGCCACTTCGTCTGGGTCGCGCGGCGTCTACGGGGCGATATCGGCGGCGGGGGAATGGGGCTTGAAACGCGGCTGCGCGGTCGCTTACACCGATAAAGGCACCGGCAACGGCGCGCACGAACTGGCGACGAACACGATCACGCTGATCGACGGCACGTTGCTGAACGCCGCGGCTGCCGGCAAGACCAGCGTGTTCACGGCGAACCTCGGGAGTACCAATCTTGCTACGTTCAACGCGCAATTCCCGAATCGCTACGCGTTCAAACACGCCCACTCGCAGCAGAATCCGGAGAAAAACTGGGGCACGAATACGCTCCAGGCGATCCAGTTCGCGTACTGGGCGCTCAACGATACCTACGGTCCGCTCAACGGCACTTCGCATCAGATCCGCTATAAGCGCGGGGATGTGACGACCATCGCGGCGTCGGTAAGCAATGGCGGCGGCGCGTCGCTTGCGGCCGCCGAGCAGGACACGCAGGGTTGGATCACGGCGGTCGTCGTGGGTGAGCCGCAGATCAACCTGAACGTGCCATCGCAGGTTTCTGTGAGGCAGGGCGGCGTGCCGGTGGCATCGTTCGGCCGGCCGCTTGCCGACTACATGACGCTTGCAAACTTGCTGCAGCCTTGCGCAGCGCTGGCGCCGGCCGCAGCGGGCGCGCCGTATCTCTCGGCGTTGCCTCTGACCACGACTGCGTCGATCCGGGCGGCGCGCTGCGCGTCGCTGGCCGTGAACGGCGTGATAAGCGGAGGCGACGTGACCAGCCAGGCCACCGCTGCACTCGCCCAGCTCCATCAGGCCGGATATCAGACGGACTCTGACCTCCTGCAGGCGCCGATGTGGGATTCGCAGGCCGTGCCGGCGGTTGCCGTGACGTATGCCAACGCGTACACGCAGTCGAGCGTCGCCGATAACCTCTGCAACTTCAGTTTCGGCATGACTAATGCCGTGACGGGGGCGGCTGGCGTCAGCCCGTTGGTATCGCCGATGCCGACCGTGTTCGGCAACGGCAATGGCGTGCCGCCGACCAACGGTATCAGTCTCGTCTACAACACGGGAAATTCGGGCGCGGCGGACCATCGATTCGCTACCGCCGACGCAAGTTTCGCCGGCGCGTTTTGTCTGCGTGGCTTGTGGACGAATGGCGATGCAAGGATGACGGCGAGCGTGAATGCGATCCGCGTGAATGCAAATCTGCGCGGAAAGCCGGCGATCATCGTGCAGGGGCGCTCGGATACGCTCGTGCCGATCAACCACGCCTCACGCCCCTACGCCGCGATGAACAAGCTGGCCGAGGGCAATTCAAGCAATTTGTCGTTTTACGAGATCACGAACGGCCAGCATTTCGATGCGTTCCTGAGCGTCGCGGGCTTCGATACGCGCTTCGTGCCGCTGCAGTACTACAACCTTCAGGCGCTGAACCTGATGTGGGCGCATTTGAAGAACGGGGCGCCTTTGCCGCCGTCGCAGGTGGTGCATACGGTGCCGCGGGGCGGTACGGCGGGGGCGGCGCCGGCTTTGTCGATGAACAATCTGCCGGCGATTTCGGCGTCGCCTGGAGCGAATGCGATCACGTTCGGCGGTGGCGGAGTGAATGTGCCGAATTGAAGGTGAAGGCGGTCTTGATCTCCCAATAACGCACCGGGCGGCCCTTGCTTTGCAGTGCTTTAAGGCGTGGTCGCCGATGCGGCCATCGGCGCGGAAGCCGGAGTAGCCGCCGTCACGGCCGTGGCGCTGGCACCGGGGCTGGCGGCTGACACAGCGCTCGCCGCACCGGCTTTCAGTTCTGCACGAGCGGCAGAACTTGCGGCCGGCGTTTGCACGACGATAGGGGTTGGCGTGAGCTCCGGTGAATTCAGGATCAGCGATGGCGCAAGCGCCTCGCTGCTGACGTTCTCGCCGGCGATGGGCGAACTGCGGGGCACCGTCTTCAAATAATGCCCGACCAGGCTAAAAAAACGATCGTAGAACTTGCCTGCCGGCACGGTTTCGCTGGAGATTTTCACCATCGAATCGCTGTTCGAGCGGATCGGCAGCGAGAGCGAGCCGAGCACGCTCAATCCCACGCTGGCCGAGGTATCGCTTTTCTTCAGCGTATAGCCGTCCTGCACCGCGTTCACATACGCAATGCTCGTATTACTCGCGTTCTCGCCCGCCGTGCAGACCACATGAAACGACACCACCACATGCGTATCGGCCGCCGGCTGGAAGTTTTTGGTGGCATCGACAGTATCGGGTTGCGGCATGGTCGTCACGTAACCCTGGCTCAGCAGAGCGCGGCGCGAGGCTTCGCAGGTTTCGCGGCTGGTGGCATCGTAGTTGTGAGCGAACGGGCTCGCGCCCGTCGAGAACATTTCCGCCTGATAGCTGGGCGTGGGCGCGTCCTTGCTGGCGCACGCGACGAGGGCGAGGAGGGGCCAAGCGAGCGAGAGACGGGAAATTGAGCGGGCAAGCGGGTTTTGCATGACGGGCGTCTGGATGAAACGAAGGACTTCGGCGGCCTAGATTGTAGTGCGCCGCGCGTGTCGACGTAAAAAGCAAGAAATTGCCGAGCCATCGCGTGCCGCTGCCACACTCGCGAGAACGCTTGTCCAACGTTTCGAAGCGCGTCAAAGCGCCGACGGATTCCCCTTGCTCTAATTGTCCGAAGTATCGACGTTCAAGCGCTCTTGGCGGGAGCACGAGGATTCGTGATCAGGTCGAGCAAGCAACCTTGCCCGGAATCCGCGATGCCAGGCGGTCGAACCGATCATTGGACATGTGAAGCAATTCCCGGCGCACTCATGGAGGAAACGCGGTCACGTGCGGCCAGTGGTGGTTTACGCGCATGGTTTTTAGCGCTTAGGCTATTGATCGCGCTGGCTGCTGCGTGCGATTGTTCGCCTGACTCTGGTAGCGGCATTTTTGTTTTGCGTGGCTGTGTGCATGGTGTGCGCCTGGATGTGAGCCGCTTTTCGTTACCGTGTTCTAACCCTTCGAGCTGTCCCCTCGTTGTTCCCTATTGCAACTACAGCTTCGTCCAAGTTCGCGTGCTGAATTGTGGGGCGCTGACTTACCTATCGTCGCTCGGCGTTCTGGCACGCGCGACGCATAAAGCGCACACGAAGACGCCGATGAGCACGCCGATGAAAAAGCATGCGGCGTGCGTGAAAAAGCTGAACATCAAGTAATCTCCTTATCGGTCGAATATTGGAAAATGGTGGCAGCGCAGACCAAGACAAGTGCATTCGATCAGACACAGCTTATTGCCTGGTTCCCTGACATATTCCGATACTCCGGCGCGCCACGGCGAGATAGCTTACCTCACAAGCCTTGCCGGACATTTTTCGAACTGAATCCGCTGTCGTTTTTCCTTTCAGTGGTTGCTTGTGCATCGCGACAAGTCTCCCCGGCGTCATCGCAATGCGGCGCTCGCGCGCGCGGTTTTGTGTTTCTGCTTTAGGCTCCTGCTTTGTGTTCCTGTTCAGAAGGAACGCTGGGAGAGACAGGCCGGAGCTAAACAAAATTCTACGTCTGGCTCGGGTTGCGTGCCGGCGGTCCCCTCGGCCAAGTAATGCGCGTCTTCCGGGAACGAATTCAGCGCAGGATCGAGTGGAGTGAGCTTCTAGAATGGATTGCGATGAACAAACGGGACGCCCGCCGCATTCGTCAATATACGGAGGAGTTTGAGAGCATGGCTCTTATTGGGCCACATGTGCTCGCTCGTCGCTTTTGATACATCGATAAACAGCTAGGTGGGTGAATCGGCATCGGTATTATCGTTATGGTTAACTGTATATTTGATTAGGATGGCTATGTGATGGTGTTTTGCGAATCGAGATAAAGGATCGCTGCGCCCCCGCACGCGCTGGTGACGACCATCGCGGTGTCGAGTTCGGATTCGACGACTGGGCTACGATCGACGAATCCATGATTCGTGCGCAACGAGACGCCCTCTGCAGCGTCAGCAGGCGACGAAAAGGCACGGGTCCGTTCGCCATAGCCGTTGCGCGCTAGTAGCGAAGCTGCATGAGCGTATCCGCAACCTGCGCTGCGCCGCTTCTGCATAGAAAATAACGATTATTGGTGCAGTCTTGCGCTGTCATCGCGACTAAGAACTACGGACTCCGAATAGGAGCTACTTGGCAAAGCGAACGCACGACAAGCCCGGTCGTATGGTCAAGCAAAAGGCCGGGTTGGATCGCGAAATTCTGTCGGTCGGTTTGAGCATGGCGCAAAACAAGTTCGCGCACAAAGCAGAGCGGTAGGCGACGGTACGCGACTGCATGTGTCAACACGCGCTAAGCAAACCCGTCTCAGCGCTGCGTCGCGTGCTGGGAGGTTGTGCCTGAGACGCTCGTGTGACGGATGCATATGTGCGAGCACTGCATGCGATCTAAACAGGGCATCGTTTATTCTGATCGATGCGCATATGCCTGGAACGGGCGTAGCGGCGAGACTCAAACGCTCTAGCGTGGTAACGCCCGAAGTCGAGATCCGTGGCCTGGGATACGCCTTGCTATAGCGTCGCAGGATACTTGGCAGCGGGACAAACAAGCGGTGCACGTGCCTTGCGGCGACGCGCACCGTGGTGAATATTTTCCGTCGACGAGCACCTGCGAAATAACGCAATCGCGATGCTGGTCGACCGGCCGCTTGGTCGCAACGTAGCGTGGTCCGGGAGGACACAGCGGTAGTTGTCGCCGTGTCCACTCGTTTCGCGCAAAAGCGTTGTTTACTTCAGTGATTGCCGCCACCGCCACCGCCACCGCCACCGCCACCGCCGCCGCCGCCGCTACCACCACCGCCGTGGCCGCCGCCGTGACCGCCGCCGTTGCCACCGGCACTGCCGCCGTTGCCACCGCTGCCACCGCCGCCGTTGCTGCCGCTGTGACCACCGCCGTGACCACCGCCGTTGCCACTGGCACTGCCGCTGCCGCTGCCGCTGCCGCCACCGCTGCCGTTGCCACCGCCGCTGCCACCGCTGCCATTGCCGCCGCCGTTGCCGTTGCCGTTGCCACCGCCGCTGCCATTGCCGCCATTGCCGCCGCCGTTGCCGCCGCTGTGACCGCCGCCGTTGCCGCCGCTGTGACCGCCGCCGTTGCCGCCGCCGTGACCGCCATTGCTTGCGCCGCCGCGGCCACCCGCACCGTCACCGCCGTTCGAACCATGGCCTGAGGATCCGCTACCGGGTCCACCATTGTTGCCATGACCTTCACCGTGGCCATCGCCATGACCAGCGCCTTGACCACCGCTATGGCCGTCCCCGTGCCCAGCGCCTTGACCGTCGCCACGACCAGCGCCGTGGCCATCGCCAGTGCCTTGACCGCTGCTATGACCATCGCCGTGACCGTCGCCATGGCCAGAGCCTTGGCCACCGCTATGACCGTCGCCGTGGCCAGCGCCTTGACCGTCGCCATGCCCGTCACCGCGACCAGCGCCTTGGCCGTCACCATGACCGTCGCCGCGACCAGCACCTTGACCATCGCCGTGACCGGTGCCATGCCCGTCGCCGTGGCCATCGCCATGCCCGTCGCCGTGACCATCGCCGTGCCCAGCGCCTTGACCATCACCATGCCCATCGCCGTGACCGGTGCCATGCCCGTCGCCGTGGCCATCACCATGCCCGTCACCGTGACCATCGCCGTGCCCAGCGCCTTGACCATCACCATGCCCGTCGCCGTGGCCAGTACCTTGACCATTGCCATGCCCGTCGCCGTGGCCATCGCCATGCCCGTCGCCATGGCCATCGCCGTGACCAGCACCTTGCCCGTCGCCGTGGCCATCGCCATGCCCGTCGCCGTGGCCATCACCATGCCCGTCGCCATGGCCATCACCATGCCCGTCGCCGTGGCCATCGCCGTGCCCGTCGCCGTGACCATCACCATGCCCGTCGCCATGGCCATGGCCATGCCCCGCGCCGCTTCCCGTATCACCACCCGTGCTGCCGCTCCCGCTGCTGCCGTTCCCGCTGCTGCCGTTCCCGCTGCTGCCGT
>NZ_LMUF01000056.1:12876-17550 GCF_009766085.1 Burkholderia sp. S171
ACTGCTACCGTTCCCACTGCTGCCGCCATTTGAATTGCCGACTCCGCCGCCGGCGCCCGCGCCACTTGAGTTGCCGCCGGACGTGCCGGTGCCGCTACCGCCAGCACCCGAGCCATTGCTCGAAGAGCCAGAGCTACTTCCCGCACCGCCGCCTTTGCTCGCGCCACTACCACCCGACGTGCTCCCAGAGGATCCGCCTCCCTTTCCAGGAATGGCCAAACCCGCACCGATGCTTGAGGTCCCGTTCGAATCGTAGCCGTAATCTTCGTTGGCGCTGTTAATGCTCGTCGCTGCGACTGTCGCGACGGCCGAGGGGGCTTTACTAACAGGTCCGCAATCGACCGTCGGCATGCTGTAGCAGGGGGCGATGGGCGCTCCGGCAAGAGGCATAGCTCCCGTCTGCGCGTTTACCAGACCCGGTATAGCGCTAGCGAGAACAATGCAGCTCACCTTGAGAGCGGTCCTCAAATTTGATTTATAAGTAGTGCTCATATTATCTCCAGTATGAAATGCGCATCTGTATCGCGCTCCCACCTGGGTAGGACACGATGTGACCTAAGAATGACAGGATGCTCAAAGCGTTCTGTGCGCTGTGCCACGCGACTGGAGGTAGTTGTGCTAGGAGGGTGTGCGCGGGCGCAGAAAACGTTTGCGCGGCCCGCGCAGGCCTCGTCGAGTACTGTTATTTGGCTCGGAACCCTGTTTTTGTCGGCTTTGCAGGTTGACGATGTCTCATCAACCGCTCGATCTCACGCAAACGGATTCGCTCAAGTTCGAGTGCTTGGTCAACCGCGACTCGCTGTCGATGCAGACCGCTGCAAGCATCGAGCCGCAGAGCCCGACATGCGAATCTGCGCATGGCGTGTAGCGGTTTTAGCGCGCTAGTGACCGGGCGAGGTTGCGCACGACCGGATCTTTCGTCGTCGGACCGGTGGCGGCATCGTGATAGGTCGCAGCAAAGGCTTGTATCGGGGACGCGTCGACACCATTGGCCTGCGACCACGCGCCATTTTTGGATTTGCAGTCGCTGAAATTCGATAGTCGTTTTTCGCGACTTCCGCTGCTGCTTCGGTGACTCTGGCCAATGCTGCTTTGTTCAAGATCACGTGATCCGATGGCGGCACGAGCAACAATGCATCGGCGATATGCGCAATGCGAGGAGCGCCTCTACGACGATGGCCGGAGCGGTGTGGCGTACGACTGGTCTGAGTACGATGGACCGGACGACGGCCTGGTCCAGGCCCTGCGAAACTGCTCGCATTGAGGAAGCGTTGCTCGCGACCCATCACTACAATCGGCGTAGTAGTGTCCGCGATTCTGTTCCGACGACACTGCTGAACGTTGCAGTTGCTACAAGCGGTCCAATGCCTGGAAGCGTACGAGCCGTTGAACTTTCGTCGCGTTAAATTATTTCCGGATTCTCGATATTAAGTTCGTCGACCCATTGCTGTAGGGTCGTTACTGTTCGAGGTATATCTATCCGCGGCGTCTGAGTAAAAGCGTGATCCGTACTTCGGGCTATAGACTAGCGCCGCGATCGCCTGCTTCAGCTGTATAAGGTCCACCGGGAAGATGAAATCCGCGTCTGCTACATTTCACTGACCGCTTGTGAATGAGCCGCTCCCGCATACGACGAATTGAATGCAGCGGCCACTGTTCTGCATTCCTGATCGATACTACGCGAATGTCTGGCCGCGATACCGCAGCACAGATTGCTACCGTGTTGATAGCAAAAGAACGGCGTGGCCAGACGAGATTAATTCACGGGTCAGAAGTGAGAGTCATGACAAGCTTCGATCCGACTCAGCTCGGCTTCAGCTTGAAAAGAAGGTCATTACGTCAGCTCGACGGAGCTTGCGCTGTCGCATCGCTGCGATCAACGCCGTGACTTTGAAGCATGTATTTCGCAACACCATGCCCGATGCTCAGGGAGCGCATCAAAAATCTCCCGAAAGCGGTGCGGGAAGTGATGCCCTGGATGAGGTGGGAGTCCATACCATCAGCCTCGTTGCCGCTTGATCCCTGCAGGGCCGCTATGAACTCCGCTGACTTGCGCCGCATTCATCAAGCGAGCCCGAGGCTCATATTGCGATCAGGTTTTGCGAGTCCCCGTCCCACTGTTTTGTCGTCGTAGCCGGTTGCAAACGCGACCCTTCGACGGGTCATCCTGTTTGCTTAATCAGGCGACCCGCCACGCGCAGGATTGGTCAATATTCAATACGCCCCGTCTCTCTTAAAGATGACCTTGAACGTCTTCAGCAAAATCAATATGTCGAGCGCAAGCGAACAGTCCTTGGCGTAAGAAACATCAAGTGAAACCCGCGTCGCATAGTCAACATCGTTCCGTCCGCTGACCTGCCATAAGCCCGTCATGCCCGGTTTGGTCGCCAGGTAATATTGCACGTCGGTGCCGTATCTTGCCAATTCCTCATCGACTACCGGTCGCGGGCCAACGAGGCTCATCTCGCCGCGGAGCACGTTCCAGAGTTGAGGAAGTTCGTCAAGACTGGTGCGGCGTAGCAACCGGCCGATCGGCGTTATCCGGATGTCGTTCTTGAGCTTGAAATCACGTTCCCATTCCTCGCGCGCTTTCGGATCGGTTGCTAAAAGGTGCTTGAGGACTGCGTCCGCACCGGTGACCATGGAGCGAAACTTCAAACATCGAAATTTTCGCCCGTTGCGGCCTATCCGAACATGGCCGAAGACAGGACGGCCTCCGTCGCTCATCACAATGACACCCATGATGAGAAGGATAGGAAACATGGCAAGCAGCAAGGAAGAAGCACCGACAATATCGATTGTCCGCTTGACGACGTTTCTTGTCGTCAGCGACAAGCCCATACCGCCAGCCGTCGATTCGTCAGGTTGATGCCCTTGGCTAGCGGACACATCGAGGGATGCGTCCGGCGAGGCAGCGTCCAGGCAGGTTGTTGAGTCGGGCGAGCTATCTCCGCGAGACACGGATAATTCACGACTGTGGGCTGCCGGAATACTGGCCGGCATAAGATGTCTCGACATGGCACGTTTCTCCATCAGCACTTTCATTTGCGTCTCTCTTTGGTGAGTCCATGGCTATGTTTATACCTTCCAGAGAAAACCGAGAACGTGCGTTGCCACACGGAAATGCGAGACCGCCTATTCATTCCTCGCACCTTGATGACAAAGGAGGCTGCTTCATGACAATCTGCTTAAGGCAAGCACCAGGTTTGAGCGTGGTTTGAAAGCCGTTTCAACTGCGAGCGCTCAAAATTTGAATATCGTCTAACGAATCCGCCAATGCAGGACCACGCCATCACAGAGAGATTTGGCTGAACGTTTTCACATGGCTGACCCTGAGCCGACTTGGTGCCCTATATCAATCGATCATTAGTTTTGGCAGGAGATGCCCGGATCAAAGCGGAGTGCGATCTGGCGTGCCAATGTTTGATTCCCGCAACGGAAGATATCGACGTCCCTGCGTCGGATCGTCGGAATAACTATGTCTCAGAATTAGCTTCAGTCGTAACCTGCCCAGCCATAGATCGAAAGGGCACCAGAGTCGGGCACAAGGCGACACCGCCGAGCTAACGTTCGATATCGTGACTCACAGTCGAGATTCGCCTCGCAAGCCGCCAAAAAAATAATAGGCATACGACTCTATCTTGCGTCGATGTTGCGGCCGCTTTTCGAAGGGGCCCGCCGCCCGAATTTAGTGCATCTGCTCGCCCAAAGGCGTGACAGAAGGGTGCTGATTCAACGAGGCTTAATTGGCTAATTAAAAAGGATAGCTAATTAATATAACCGATGAAGAAATAACAGCAAGGGTTCGTAATAAGGTCGCTATGAAAGGTAATTTCAAGGGTCTCCTGACAGTTTTGACGTGCCATGTGAGAGAGGGCACACGCGTTGCTGACGAATGTCGTTCGCTTTGGCGCCGTAGCCTCCCCTTACTCTACTCACTCACTGGATCGCCATGACACCCGTTCAAAATCGGATGCGTACCCCACTTCTCACGGTTGTAATTCCGGCATACAACGTGGACGGATATATTGAGGAGGCGCTTGATTCGGTGCTTTCGCAGCCTTACATCAACGACATTGATATTGTCGTGATCGACGACGGGTCGAGCGACTCTACCTTTGCTGTCGTCAACAAGGTCATGGAGCGGGATTCTGGCGGCCATATTCGTTTGATCCGCCAGCGTAATCGCGGACTGAGCGGCGCCCGCAATGCGGGCATCGCGGCAGTGCGGACGCCCTATGTAGGATTTCTGGATGGCGACGATATCTTCTTGCCGGATTTTTCAGCCAGCATTGTGCCTTTGTTGGCCGAAGGCACATGGGACATGCTTGAATACAACGTGTCCATTATCGATAGCCATAGCCAAAATCTCGATACCATCGAGTTGGTCCCGCAGGCTATCGGCGGTGGCAGTCCAGTCGATCACACCACGCGCATGTACTTCGCCGAGGCCTTCCACACGTTCGTGTGGGCTCGGGTTTATCGAACCACTTTATTCGGGCCGGCACCGTTTCCGCTCGGTCGGCATTACGAGGATATCGCGGTGGTGCCATCGGTTTATCTGAGCGCCCATTCCGTGTACAAGATTGCGAGCCCTTTGATCGGTTATCGCCGCCGGTTTGGCAGCATCACACAAGGCGCGCCGGTGCAGGACGTGCACGACTTGCAGGTAAC
>NZ_LMUF01000056.1:17560-96629 GCF_009766085.1 Burkholderia sp. S171
TAGCGACGGATTCGTGACGCTTAAACAAATGGCCGCCGATTACGAAAAGATCCAGGCAGCCTCGGCGGAACGGCGTGCGTCGAGCACCGAGTCGCTCGGCCGGTTCGCGCTTAGCGTTCGTACAGACCGCTCAATGCACTTTGTAAAAACCATGGCGAAAAAGGTCCTGCGTCGTGACCTCGGTCGCCAACATCGCGAACGGCCCGCGATTTCTGTCTGATACGCGTGGTGTTCTGCCGTATCTGGCCACGCCCGGCTAGATGCTCAACGTGCGTCCGGGTATTCAGAAAAAATAAGGGTATTCACCTAGTTTCGCTTGTCAGCAAGGCCGTTAATTCCAAGGGGCCTGCAAATTCCAAACGCCGCGCTCTCGATCAGACCCCAAAAATCCGGGCCACCGGTTTTAAATATTTTTGCGACCGAGAACCCCCGGCCCGGCGCCTTCTCCGGGTTTCAACGTCTGGCACGAGGGCCAAGGTCTGGCACGGCGCGACACAAATTTCTCTCCCTCCACCGATCGCTTCTTGAAATTACCGATCGGTGTGCCATATACTTGGCACTCACCGCACGAGAGTGCTAACAGTTTTCCGCCCGGTGAGTTTGGCTCACCAGACGGGTTTCCCGCGTTGCTTTAAGTCTCATTAAGAGAGGAGTGTGTATGAACCTTCGTCCTTTGCACGATCGCGTCATCGTCAAACGTCTGGATCAGGAAACCAAGACTGCCTCGGGCCTCATCATCCCCGACGCTGCAGCTGAAAAGCCGGATCAAGGCGAAATCCTGGCCGTCGGCCCGGGCAAGCGCGATGACAAGGGTACGCAAAACGCCCTCGACGTCAAAGTGGGCGACCGCGTGCTGTTCGGTAAATACGCTGGTCAGACCGTCAAGGTCGACGGCAATGAACTGCTCGTGATGCGCGAAGAAGACATCATGGCCGTTCTGGTCAAGTAATCACCTTCAAGCCCATTTGGCTTTCCGGCCGGACGATCGAACCGCTCAAGCGATTCTCGTCCGCCCTGATCGAAAGCCAGAAAACTGAAACGAATCAAGGAGTTTGAATATGGCAGCTAAAGAAGTCGTATTTGGCGATATCGCCCGTGCAAAGATGGTTGAAGGCGTGAACATCCTGGCCAACGCGGTCAAGGTCACGCTGGGCCCGAAGGGTCGTAACGTCGTTCTGGAACGCAGCTTCGGCGGCCCGACGGTCACGAAGGACGGTGTTTCGGTTGCTAAAGAAATCGAACTGAAAGACCGCCTGCAGAACATGGGCGCGCAAATGGTGAAGGAAGTTGCTTCCCGCACCAGCGACAACGCAGGCGACGGCACGACCACGGCTACGGTCCTGGCTCAGTCGATCGTTCGCGAAGGCATGAAGTACGTTGCGTCGGGCATGAACCCGATGGACCTGAAGCGCGGTATCGACAAGGCAGTTTCGGCTGCTATCGAAGAACTGCGCAAGATCAGCAAGCCTTGCACGACGAACAAGGAAATCGCTCAAGTTGGCGCGATTTCGGCTAACAGCGACACGTCGATTGGTGACCGTATTGCTGAAGCAATGGACAAGGTCGGCAAGGAAGGCGTGATCACGGTTGAAGACGGCAAGTCGCTGGAAGACGAGCTGGACGTGGTTGAAGGTATGCAATTCGACCGCGGCTACCTGTCGCCGTACTTCATCAACACGCCGGAAAAGCAAGTCGCCATCCTCGAAAACCCGTTCGTGCTGCTGCACGACAAGAAGGTGTCGAACATTCGTGACCTGCTCCCGATCCTGGAACAAGTTGCGAAGGCTGGCCGTCCGCTGCTGATCATCGCTGAAGATGTCGAAGGCGAAGCTCTGGCAACGCTGGTTGTGAACAACATCCGCGGCATCCTGAAGACTGTTGCTGTCAAGGCTCCGGGCTTCGGCGATCGTCGTAAGGCCATGCTGGAAGACATCGCGATCCTGACCGGTGGTCAAGTGATTGCTGAAGAAACCGGCCTGACGCTGGAAAAGGCTACGCTGGCTGAGCTGGGTTCGGCAAAGCGCATCGAAGTGGCGAAGGAAAACACCACGATCATCGACGGCGCTGGCGAAGCTGCAAACATCGAAGCGCGTGTTAAGCAAGTTCGCACGCAAATCGAAGAAGCAACGTCGGACTACGACCGTGAAAAGCTGCAAGAACGTGTCGCCAAGCTGGCTGGCGGCGTTGCAGTGATCAAGGTTGGCGCTGCGACCGAAGTCGAAATGAAGGAAAAGAAGGCACGTGTTGAAGACGCACTGCACGCAACGCGCGCAGCTGTGGAAGAAGGCATCGTGGCTGGCGGCGGCGTTGCGCTGATCCGCGCTCGTCTGGCACTGAAGGACCTGAAGGGCGACAACGCTGATCAGGACGCCGGCATCAAGATCGTGCTGCGCGCGATGGAAGAGCCGCTTCGCCAGATCGTCACGAACGGTGGCGAAGAAGCCAGCGTCGTGGTGGCAGCAGTTGCAGCCGGTACGGGCAACTTCGGCTACAACGCGCAAACGGGCGAGTACGTCGACCTGGTGGAAGCCGGTGTTGTGGACCCGACCAAGGTGACGCGTACGGCACTGCAAAACGCGGCATCGGTGGCAGGTCTGCTGCTGACGACCGACTGCGCTGTGTCGGAACTGCCGAAGGACGATGCTCCGATGGGCGGCGGTATGCCCGGCGGCATGGGCGGTATGGGCATGGACATGTAATTTCGGGCTTAGCCTGAATTACAGGGCAGCGCGGGTTTCTTCGGGAGCCCGGCGTTTGCCAAAGAAAAAACCCGCATCGGCAACGATGCGGGTTTTTTTCGCGTGTGGCCGGCTGGGCGCACGCGCAAAGCGCTTTATATTCTTGCCGTGACACCACTGTACAAAACTCAAAGAGACGGCACGTTCGCGGACTTCTGTCGGCGTGTGGCAAGCTCAGCCAACGTATCATTGATGCGATGATGCGCTAGCTCGTTCCCTATCTCATACTCGCGATCAAGAATTACATCGTCGTGCATCATAGGTTGTACGTTATTTGCGGCAACCGTTGTCGAGGTTCCAGGAAAAGCGAAACCGTACACTCACGGTATGAAAGTGCACAGATGAGCTTTAACCGGCTTGAGCGGCCGAGATTGTTATTGAGAACCTGGGGCTCGGGTAGCGCAGCTGATTTGCACGCCATACATTTCGGATCTGATTGGATAGGGTGGCAGGGCTATGTCCCGTTTTCGTAGAGTTTTAGTGGTCGCGTTCTGCGGTGTACTGACCGTAGCGAGTCTGATTTATGTCAGGCTGGCGCTGCCTTACCCGTTCCGCCGCGCGCCTGCCGCAGTCGCCGCCGGATCGGCGCCATCGGGCAGCATACGATTTGCAGTGCTCGGGGATTCCGACAGCCAGTCTTTCCACGACAACCTTACATTGGCAGATCCGAGCTTGCGAGGAGGACCCTTTCGCGCGACCACATGGCAGTGGACCGAGGTCCTGGCCCGACTGAGAGGCGACCAAATCAACCCCGGCGAATGGGGCGCTTGGGGAACCGGCTACTATCGCGCGTATTTTGACGAAGCTTTTGGTCTTCTCGCCCGGACGCCTCGCAAAGACGACTATCGCTACAACTTTGCCGTCAGCGGCGCGACCTGCAGCCAGTTGATGGGACATCCGCTTCGACAGGCGATCCGTCTGGTTGACCTGATGAACACAGAGCCGCAAGCCTGGCGAGACGGCATTGTGCTGATCCGGATCGGTGTCAACGATATCGGCGGAGAAGACGTCCTTGACGCGTTGTCCCGGGACCCGGCTGCGTCGCGTCCCGCGGCCTTGATCAACGCGTGTATTGGCGCAATTGGCGAGGCGGTCGCCCTGATCCGCAAACAGCACCCGGATACGAATATTGCATTGGTAGGTGTGCTCAACAATGCGGATTGGTCGGTTGACTTCAACAAGTGGCAATCAGCCGGGGAGATAGCCAACATCGACGCCGGCATGGATCTCTTCGACAATGGCTTGCGCAAGCTTGCCGGGGAGAATCGCCACGTTGCCTTCCTTGATGATCGTGCCTGGTTCAGGAGCCTGTGGGGCAAGCGTGACGACCAGGGCCGCCCTCTTTACAAGACGGCTCATCTGTCGCCTGGATGGGCAATCACCAATACATCGGGCGACGATCCGCACAACGCTGTGCTCGCCGACGGTCATGCCGGCGTAGTCTGGAACACCCTCTGGGCGCAGCATCTTGTCATGTCGCTGAACGCCGCATTCGGATTGCATTTCAAACCAATTACAGATGCCGAAGTCATCGAATTCCTGCAGCCATGCTTTGCTGCAAGCGCGCGATCAGCCCCGTCATCACACAATCCTTAGCATCGCTGACATCGCGAGTGGCGTGTGCGTGTATCTGCGTTTGCATTTGCGTTTGCGTCAGCATAGCGGCGATCATGCCGAGGCATTGATCGCCGCTGGACCCAAGGCGGTGGTACGGGTAATGGCTCGCTTGCCCAAATGGGTGACGCGAGCCCAAGTGTCCAACCCGCAGACATCGGCTTCATCAAGTTGGCCCGGTAGCCGTACGACGCTACCAATCAGGCCGGTGACGTTTCGGTACGCCACGCATTCAACTTTGCATTCCCGTTCGCGTAGCGGGCAGTGTGCCCCGAACCAGGCTGCCAGCTCTTTGTAGCGCGTGCGAAACGCCGAGCGGCAGCACGATGCCAGCCGCCGTTCCAATCAATAACAACGCGTAACCGTTGTCGACACCGGCTTTCGTCAACACGATCCGAATCCCGGCCGCGGCCATGATGTGCATCACATAGATGTGCATCGAACGTTGTCCGCATAGCACGAGCGGCGCTTTTGCCAGCATCTGGTTCGCCCGGTAGCAGACGATCATGATTATTCCCATGCCGAAGATTGCAGCCGGCAGCGCTTGCCACGAATAGACGGGCGCTACGTTCCAAATTGCATGAACCGCCAGGCCGAATGCGCCGCAACAGACAAGGAATGATTTCCAGTGCGCGAACGACGCGACGTGCCGCTCAAGTCCCGGTCCGATCGCCGCGCCCGCTGCGAAGAAAATGCCCATTTTCATGGTGGTCGAGAGAATGGAGTCTGGCAGCGCAGTGCTGAATGCGAGCGCCAGGATCGCGACCACCATGAGCGCCGGACCGCGTCGGCCGCAGGCAAACGCGACTATTTGCCAGATCATCAATGCATAGAGGAACCAGAACTGGCCGAGCGGCGCATAGAAGAGCTTCGGCCAGTCGGACAATGAGAGTGGGTGATTGGTCGAATGGGCCATCGCGATCTGTACGCCGCCTTGGATGATCGACCAAACGAAATATGGCACGACGATCGTCATGAACTTCGAGCCGATGAACGAGCCGCGGCCTTTCTCGAGGGCCGGCCAGACGTAGAGCCCCGCGAGCAGAAAAAACAGCGGCATATGGAACGTGTAGAGCGTGAAATCGATCTGCGTGACCGGATAGTTCGCCGGCAACAGATGCGCATCGGACAAGCCGCGCTGCACATGTCCAAAGACGACAAGGCAGATCCCCAGGCCGCGTGTACAGTCAAGGAAGGTGTTACGCATGTAGGTGTGCTCCTGATATCTATTGGCTTATTGACGCGTGGGCAGACGCGTCTACTCGCTCTGCTCCAGCTTCCAGGCGCGCGCGATCACCGACGCGAGGGGCGTCATGAGGAGCGGCCGCATATTGCGGCTTCAGCGTGCAAAGAAAATGCTCAAGGACATGCTGGAATGCAGGCGCGCGGACAGTTTCGCGGCTAACGAAAGATAGAGTGCCTAGAGGGCTGGTTCCGTTCTATGGCGCACGTACGCGTTAAATCTCAGCGACGCTTCGAGTTAATCAACTGGATGCAAGCGAGACGAATTGGATCATTAAGAATCCATGTCTTTGTGGCGGTTTTAAAAGGACGAATGTCGCATTTGAAAATGACGTTGTTGTCTAGGAGGCAGGGCACTTTCTGCGACGTGATGCGGCATGTAGGTTCACTGGTTGCAGGTGTGGTTAATGGCCTTGCGAATCAAGCTGTGGGGCAAGACCTTGCGCAATTCGTCACGCCCTTTTCCATACGCACTTTAGCCATTGACCATCAGCGTGTCCGCATAGCCGGCGAGAAACAGGTGTGGATGTTCCTGAGCTCGCTTTGGTTGATACTCGAATAGAGTCACAGGCCAATCCAAATACTTCGTATTCCTGAGTATGTCAATTTATGACATGATCTGTTCGTTCTTGCCGTCTTCCTTGAGAGCCCGCACCGCAGTCTCGTCGCCGCGAATCTGGGCTGTGATAGCAGGGCCGCGTGCATCGAGTCGTACAGCCGTTTGAGGTGAAGCTCTGCCGGTTCGATGGCCCCGTTTCCCATCGTGGCGCATCCCACATCGATGCCCATGCGCGCCAGCGCACCTTACATCCGTAAGCGTTTTGCCATCAACGAATGTGCCCGTCATGAACCCTTTGGGGACTGCTACGTGGCGCGCAGAAAGCCGATATCCGCAGGCATGACGCGTCGGCGGAAAAGGGGCGATTCCGGGTAAGCTCAAAATGGAATTGGATGTTCGTCAACGCACAGTGGCCCATAAGCGCGGGAGTAGCCTACAAATAACGTCCTGAAACTCATGAAGGTGCGTCATGTTTGTGCCTATCGATGGTACCGCGTTGGCTGGTACATCAACCCAACTGCCCACAGACGACATTCTTCAGGCTTGCAGTAAGGAATTCAAAAGCAATTTCAATCTGCATCCATTCAAATTCAATCATACGTTGCATCGCAGTGGCTTGTTCGAGATCCCTAGAATCGTCGAACTCGCCAAGCGGATGATCGAGAAAAATGATAATTACTGTGCGCTTAACTTCAAGCATGGCTCCGTAGGTACGAAGTTTGGTGATAGCTATGTAGATGCAAGGTTGAGTGCCATGCCGGAGAGCGAACGGCTGGATGAGACGGTTTCCCATCTTGGCGAAAACGGCACATGGATCAAGCTAGTTCGGGTCCAGGGTTACGACTCTGAGTATGCGCAAGTGCTAGACAGAATTACATCTGAGCTTGAGAGTCTGTCGGGCTTCCCGTTGCGCAAGGACATGACCTGGGTAACGATGACGCTGATACTCTCGTCGCCGAATATCGCAACACCCTTCCATCTTGATCACGAAACCAACTTTCTCTTCCAGGTGCAGGGCTCGAAGGACGTATGTCTTTTCCCTGCGACCGATCGTGTCCTAGTGCCTGATCAAGAGGTCGAAAATTACTATAGCGGCGACTTCGATGCCGTGCTTTATCGGCAGGAAATGCAGGATCGCGGGACTGTCTTCCGGCTTGCCCCGGGCGAAGTGGTGCATCACCCATCACTCGCGCCGCACTGGGTAAAGAACGGCGACAATATCTCGGTGAGTATCAGCATCAACTACTGCATGAAGTGTCTCGAGAAACGCGCGAGGGTTTATCAGGCCAACTACTTTCTGCGCAGGATGGGTCTAAAGCCTATGCCGCCAGGGCTTTCACCATTGCGCGACAGCTTGAAGTGGACGGTTATCTCGACGCTGGAACACCGCAATCCAACGACCTTTTCGGAAGTCGTCCACACGCCAGTGAACAGATTGAAAGTACCCGTGAACGCGGTTCGGCGGCTAGTCAGGCGCTGACCTGACTAGCCTTGGATATCGGTTCCTGTCGCGTTAGCGACGTTGTCTCACACAGTTGGAATTTTCAACCATGATACCTTCTGCCAATGCCCTGCTAAGCGTTGATCAAGTCGTCTACACGACCGACTTCAACACGACACCGTTCAGTTTCGAGCACTATCTGCATCGGTTGCCGATGTTCCAGCCGCAGGGATTGGCGGAGTTGGCGAAGAAGTATGGTGAGAAACCCAATGATTATTACGTCTCCCATTCGGCTCCCACGCCGGGGACTAAATTCTTTGATGTCAAAGCGAAGACGTTGACGCCGGATGAGGCGTTTGCTCAGTTTTCCTTAGGGCCGATGCGCTTGCTTTTGAAGCGGCCCGAAAATTATGACGCCGCCTTTCGAGAACTGTTGGACGCGCTGTTCGAAAAAGTGATCGAATTGCGCGGCGGTCTCAATGGTGAAAAGATCGTACGGCGCGAATCGGCCATCTTCGTCAGCGCTGCCTCCTCGACCACGCCGTTCCATTTCGATCCGGAAATCAATCATTTCTTCCAGATCGAGGGCAATAAGCACTACCACGTATATTCTCCCAGTGCCGTTCGGGAAAACGAGCTCGAGGATTTCTACGTGGAGGGCAAAACCGAGATCGGCCAGCTGGATCTGGCCACGCGCGACAAGACCCTCGAACATGTCTTCGATCTTGTGCCCGGCAGTGGCTTTCATCAGCCGCAGGACTCGCCCCATTGGGTTCAAACCGGCGCGGAACGCAGCGTCTCCTATGCGTTCGTCTACGAGACCGACGCGACCCGCGCCCGTGGCCGTATCTTTGCGGCCAATCACTATCTGCGCAAACTCGGTGTGCATCCCCAGTCGCCCGGCGCGAGCCCGGGTACCGATAACGCGAAGTCATCGGTGATGAAAGTCGTTGTTCCCGTCCGCAGGCGTATCGTTCGCAATCTTGAACGGATCCGCTGAGCTAGCTCCCTGCGAGAGGATGGTTGGCGCGAGCCGCAGCCAGCCGCAGCCATCCCCAGCGATCGCCAGCGGCTCAATGCTCGCGTCTATCTCAAGTAGCCAGGGCTGCTCCAGCGCACCGCGCACAGCCACGCTGCGCTCGCCGTCTCATCGATGCGCGAAAGCAATCGGAGCCGGATTGCGAAACCCGCTCGCGATCCGGCAGACGTCCACATTAAGCGACGTCAAGCCCCGGCGTGGCTCAGGAATGCCGCTGGGGCGTCCTGCTCGCCAAGACTGGTTTCAACCCTGTCAGCCCCGACTCCCTCCAGGCGCTCACGCAGTTGCTTGCCGATAACAGCAGTGCCGGCCGGGCGGAAAATCTGGTCGTGCAGGCCCGGAACATCGGTGACTACCAGTTTGCCGGTAACCAGCTCGCCCCATCCCAGGTCGCGGGGGAACAGGCGCCCGTTGAGCACCTGGGCACTGCGGAAGATCTGGATCTCGCCGTCATAAACAGCCGGACGATACCGCGCCTGCTGAGCCAGCAGATATTCGATGTACCAGCGATTCTCGGCAATCAAATGCTCAGAAGCACTTCCCTTGATCAACCCGAGCTTGAGCGCAAGCGTTGCAATGCCGAGCGAACGAACGATCCGATACTGATTGAGGAACGCGACCATGGATGTCTCGCCCCGCATCGCCTTGCGGAAGTCGCGCGGAATGTTGTCCGCACGCACCTGGAGCTTGCGCAACTGTTTATCGCGCCAAGACATCATCTCGCGATAACCCGGGCACCAGGAATCGTTGAAGATGACGAGTTCCACCGTTTCACCTTCGCGCCGCAACTGATGGGCGGCCTCCAGGCACATCGCGCCGAGCACGCAGAGCCCCATGAGGATATAGGGGCCTTTGGGCCGGGCCAGCCTGATCAGCCGCACGGCATCCGCGGCGATATCCTGGAAGGCACGCTGCGGGAACTCGCGCGGCTCGCCTTCCGGAATCATCGGGATGTCGATAATGGGCCGATTGCCGACTTGCTGCGCCAGTTCGTAGAGCACGGCCGTGTTGTTGAGCACGATGATGGGCGTTCCTGGCGCATCCTCGTTGAATCGCACGATATTGCGTGCTTTCGCCTCCAGCTCGGCTTGACTCATGAAGCCGCTGAGACCGACGCCTCCCGCGACGGTGAGCGTCTCTTTCCCGGAAGCGGGGGCCACCGGTTGTCTCGCTTCAATCTCAACCATCTCCAGCATCTCGCGCCACTTGGCCAGATACCCGTCGATCGTCTCGACGTCATAGAGGTCCGTGTCGCCTTCACAGGAGATGCGCCAGCCTTCCGGGCGCCGCACCATGAAGAAGCTGAGGTCGTAGAGCGCGCCTGCGTTGAAGGACGGCGAGGTCGTTGCCGCGAAATCCAGCCGGCGAACTTCATCGCCGAGGCCGACGAAGCTTTGCTGCAGGGCGAAATTGACCGAGCAGAGCGGCGGGCGGTCCACATCGGCAACCTCGCCGGCCATCGTCATCATCTCTTCGAACGGCAAGTGCAGATGTTCGATAGCATCGCTCAGCTTGGCGCCACATTGCGCCGTGACGGAGCCAACGGTGCTGTTTGCAGGAACGTCGAGGCGAAGGATCACCGTGTTGATCAGCGGTCCGACCACGCCCTCGAGTTCCTGCTGATCCCGCACCGACATCTGGGTGGCGATGGCGACCCGGGTTTGGCCGGCGGCCGGTTGCAGCGCCATTGCAAGGCCGGCAACGGCCACGCTGAACGGGGTGACACCTTGCGCCTTGGCAGCCGCGATCAGGCGGTCGCTCAGCGCGCCGGGCAACAGGATGGAACGAATGGCGCCCTGAAAGCGCCGCTGCTGCGGCCGGAGACGATCGCCGGGGACATCAAAACGGCTGAAATCCTGAAGCTCCTGGCGCCAATGCGCGCGAGCGCGATCGAGCGCACCGCTGGCATGGAACTCTTCCTTCCACAGCGCATAGTCGCCATGGTGAAGGTCGACATCGGGGAATTCGGGATCATGGCCGGCATGTACCGCGGCCAGTCCTTCCACGAGTTCACGCACGAGGATTGCGAAGGACCAGCCATCCATGACAAGCGAATGGAAGGTCAGCTGCAATTCACCCTGCGTCATCGACCTGGGCAACCACACGGCCCGGAAGAACGACGGCGACGACAATTCGAAGGGCGTGCGGGCCTGCTGTCCACCGACACGCTCGGCCTCCGCAAGGCTGGCCTGTTCCTCCAACCCGGTGAGATCGACCACGTCAAGCCGGAAGGGCGCATGGCTCCAGACCTGCTGACGCAGCCCTGCACCCGTCACCACGAAGCCGGTACGCAGGATCTCGTGCCGCGCGACCAGTTCGCCAAGCACCTGTTCGATGCTCCCGGCTTTCAGCGGCCCCGACAATTGCAGCCGGAAGGCGATGTTGAGCGCGGAGGCCTGCGGCGACGCCTTCTGCTCATGCCAGAACCGTACCTGGCAAGCGGTCGCCGGGAACAGCGCGTAGCCGGCTTCAATCTCGACAGCAGGGGCGATACTCAAGGCTATCGCGTTCATGACTTAGACTCCCTCTGCGTGTCTGCGCTTGAAGTTGAGAATCGATGGCCGGGCCACGGCATTAGCTTCAATCAACTCGGTTGTCTGCGTGCTGTCAATGCTCGCCGCCACTTGAGCGATCGTGACGTTCTTCATCAGTTGACGGGCATCCACACCCAGTCCGCGCTCGTTCATCCGTGCAACGATGCGGAACAGCTGAAGGCTGTCAGCGCCGAGGCTGAAGAACGGCTGGTCGACGCCGACATGCTGGAGGCCGAGCACTTCCGCCCAGATCGCAGCAATGCTGGCCTGCGTCGGCGTCATTGCGGCCGGCTGGGCCGGCATGGCCGGCACTTCGATCAGCGTGGCGCCTGATTCAACTGGCGCCGGGGCGGCCGGAACCACCTTGAGCGCCGCAGGCTGACGGGCAGGCGTGGCCACCATGTCCGGCGTCGGCAGGGGCAGGGCCTTACGGTCGAGCTTGCCATTGCCGGTCTGGGGCAGCGTGTCGAGTGTCATCCACAGGCTCGGCACCATATACGCCGGAAGTTGCTCGGCAACATGCGCCGCGACCGTTGCCAGGTCGGTTTTATCGGCGGCAGCCTCGACGATGTAGCCCACAAGGCGAGGACTGTCGTTCACGGTACGCAAGGCAACAGCAGCCGCGGCCACGCCAGGCGCCTTGCGCAAGGCAGCCTCGATATCCTCGATCTCGATGCGGAAGCCGCGCAGCTTGATCTGCTGGTCGCGACGGCCGAGGTGCAGGAGCGAGCCATCGGCAAGCCGCTTGGCAAGGTCGCCAGTGCGGTACAGCCGGCGCGGTGCAGCGCCTTCGATAGCAACCTGCGTGAAGGCGGCATCGGTGAGATCGGGGCGGTCAAAATAGCCCTTTGCCAGGCCCTCGCCACCAATCCACAGTTCGCCGCTCACACCTTCCGGCGCCAGATGCAGGTCGTCGGTCAGCACATGTAGGTCGGTATTGGCGAGCGGGGCGCCAAGCACGATCGACCCGTCAGCAACAACACGCGATGCAGACGACCAGATCGTTGTTTCGGTCGGGCCGTAGAGGTTCCACACCTCAGCGCCGGTCGCCAGCAGCTTGTCGGCGAGGTCGCGCGGCAACGGCTCACCGCCGCACAGGATCTTGAAGCCCTTCGGTACCTTGAAGCCGGCTTCGAGCAACATGCTCCAGAGCGATGGCGTCGCCTGCAAAACGGTGGCGCCTTCGTCCTTCAGCCGGGTCACCAGCTCGTAGCCGGTGCGCACTTCTGTATGGCCTGCGATGAACGTCTGCCCACCCACGATCAGCGGCAGGAACAGCTCGAGACCGGAGATATCGAAGGAGAACGTGGTGACCGCGACAATGCGGTCTCGCGCATCAAAGCCCGGCGCTTGCGCCATCGACAACAGGAAGTTGCTCAGCGCGCGATGGCCAATCTCCACGCCCTTCGGCTTGCCCGTCGAACCTGAAGTGAAGATCACGTAGGCTGAATCTTTGTCCGACACGACCGGCAGCGTCACGTCTTCGTCGTCGCTTTCGCTTTCAGCAAGCAGCGCTTCCAGTTCCAGCACGCGATGGTCACCCGCTTCCAGCACCGTGCGGCTATCAGCATCGCTGAGGATGGCGGCGATGCCGGCACCATCGAGGATCTGGCGCAGCCGTGCAGGCGGCATGGTCATGTCGAGGGGCACATAGGCGCAACCGGCGCGCCACACGCCAATCATGGCAGCCACGGTCATGGCCGTGCGATCCATCGCGATGGCAATACGTCCGCGCGGTGCGATACCAGCCGCTACGAGCCTGCGGGCGATCTGGTTGGCGCGTGCATCCAGCTCGACATAGGCCAGGCTTTCCTTCTCGTCCGACACGGCCGTCGTATCGGGGGTTTGGTGGGCCTGCGCTGCGATCATCGCCGGGGTCGTCTGCGTCAGGTCGAAGTCACGCTGCGTCGCGTTCAGTTCGTCGCGAAGATGGTGAATCTCGCTTTCGTTCAGCAGAGGCAATGCCGCGATCGCCGTTTCCGGATTCTGGGCGATGCCTGCGAGCAAGGTCTCGTAGTAACCGAGCCAACGCTGCACAGTCGCTTCGTCGTAGACGTCGGTGTTGTAATCGCAATCCATGCGAAGGCCTTCTACCGATTCGATGACGTTCAGGAACAGATCAAAGTTGCTGTAAGCCTTCGCGTTCGGTGTGAAGTGCGTGGCCACGCCGGCCATGTCGAGTTGCTCGTCGACCTTTTCCAGATTGAATTGCAGTTCCGTCAGCGGAAGGCGGTTGAAGTCGCGCTTGATACCGAGGTCACGCACGAGTGCACCGTAGGTGTAGTTTTGGCGATCACCTGCGTCGAACACGTGGTCCCGCACTGCTTTCATGTGCGCGGCGAAAGGCTTCTCGCGGTCGAACTTGACGCGCAGCGGCAGGAAGTTGACGCAGTGCCCGACCAGCAGCGCATCGCCGGCCTGAGACTGGCCTGCCATCGGGGCTGCGATCACGACATCGTCATTACCGGAGAGACGGCCAAACAGCACTTGAGAGGCGCCCAGCAAGGTCGCAAACAGCGAGCAGCCTTGCTTCGATGAAGCGGTCTTCACCTGCTTGAGAAGCGGCGCGCCAATATGGCGTGTCGTCGAGGCGCCACGGAAGCTCTTCATCTCGGGGCGCGGACGGTCGCCGGGCAGATCGAGTTGCGGAGCGGGATCGCGATGCAGGTTCAGCCAGAAGTCGCGCGTTTCTGCGTCGATACCCGCCTCATCCTGCGCCTTGGCGAAAGCGAGGAAGCTCTGCACTTCGTCGAGTTCAGCCTTGCTGCCCGACATCTCGGCCGCGTAGAGGGCGCCCAGATCGCGCAGGACGATGTTGATCGACCAGCCGTCGCAGACAATGTGATGGGCGGTGAATACGAACGCCCACTTCTGCGCTTCCATACGGACCAGTGCGGCGCTGACCAGCGGAGCACGCGTGAGATCGAAGACTTCACGCGCTTCTGCATCGATGAAGGTCTGCAGTTCGCCGGCTGCATCGGCGTGACCGGACAGGTCGAATTTTTCCAACGGAACGGTGGTCGCCGCATCGGCGAACATCTTGTCGCCAGAGCGCGAGAAACGAGCGCGCAACGCATCGTGACGAGCAATTGTCGCTGCGAAGGCGCGTTCGAAAGCGGCCTCGTTGAAGTGGCCCGTGAGCTCAAGGGTGAAGGACTCGTTGAACACCAGCGATGCTTCGTTGCCCAGTTGAGCCGACATCCAGATTTCTTTCTGCGGCTCGGTGAGCGGAGACTCGGTGAGCGGCTTCGGTTCGGCCGGCGCCGTCACCAGCAGAGCGTCCTTGTTGCCGCCAAGAATGCCGACGGCCTGGAGCGCGTCAATACTTTCGATAAAGGCATCGCCGATCCGCAGGATGTCTTCATCCGAATGGCTGGTCGTCAGAAAGCAGGGGAAGCCTTCCATGATGTGGATGCCGAGGTAACGCATGTACGGATAGAACAGGCTGCCCAAGCGGTCTTCGCCCGTGAAGCTGACATAGAACCAGCTCGAGAACGATTCTGCGCGTGCTGCAATGCCGACTTTTTCCAGATGAGCATTGATGCGCTGCACGAGGCCGTTCATGCGGACGCCGAGGTTTTCCTGCAGCGCCGGGCCGGCTTCCTTGAGGTGCAGGAGGACGGCTTTCATCGCTGCCAATACGACCGGATGGCGCACGAACGTGCCGGCAAAGAAGGTCGGCGGGACTTCGGGAACCGACGCGTCGCCGAATTGCCACTGGCCGCCGTCGAGCGCATCCATGTACTGCGCGGTGCCGGCGAGCACGCCGACGGGCAAACCACCGCCGACCACCTTGCCGTAGGTCGCCATGTCGCCCTTGATGCCCCAATAGCCTTGCATGCCGGCCTGATGGACGCGAAAGCCCGTTACGACCTCGTCGACGATCAGCGCAGACTCGTTGGCCGCGGTGACATCGCGCAACTGCTGCACGAATTCCTTCGGCCGCAGATTCGGATGGCGCGACTGCACCGGCTCAATCAGCACAGCGGCGATATCGTCAATATTCGCCTTGATCCACTCGAGGCTTTCGGCCCGGGCGTAGGGCAGTACGACCATGTTGCCGACGGAGTTCTTCGGGATGCCGGGTGCGAGCGGGAAAGCACGCGGGACGCCCGCTTCGCTGCCCGGCTTGACCAGGACTTCGTCGAACTGGCCGTGATAGTCGCCGTCGAAGCAGACGACCTTGTCCTTGCCTGTCACGGTGCGCGCGAGGCGCATTGCTGCCATCACGGCTTCCGAACCGGTATTGCAGAAGGTGACGCGCTGATGCCCGGTCATATCGGCGAACATCTGGGCGACTTCGCCCGCGAGCGGGGACTGCGGTCCGATGGCAAAGCCTTCCGCCATCTGCGCGTTCACGGCTTCCACCACGAAGTCCGGCGTATGGCCAAACGCGGTCTGGCCGTAGCCATTGACCACATCGACATATTCATTGCCGTCGATATCCCAGATCTTCGAACCCTTGGAACGCTGGGCGACGATCGGATAGACCAGCTCCTTCCAGTCTTCGGTGAAGCCGCTGGCGGTACGCGGATCGGCGAGCACGGCACGATACGATTGCGTACGCGACTTGGAGGCGGCGGTCCTGGCCGAGTAGCGAGCCGACAGATCGGCGATGAACGCCGTCTGGACACTGGTGATCTGCGTCGAGCTCGAAGCGCCGGGCTTGTAGGCGGTAAAGCGCGACGGGCGGTTCTCCTCGAAGTTGATCGCGGGAACGGCGGACGACACGGCTGCGGCAACCGGCTTGAGCGCGGCGGTCAGAGCTGGGGCCTGGATTGCCGCTGCGGGCTGCTGAGCCGCCGCCGGCGCACCGTGGAACATTTGCAGCTGACGCTCCATCAGGGACTGCATGGCAGCGAGCTGGTCGCGGATCACCGATTGAATGTCGCCCGTGGCCGGGCCAGCGCCCATGACGGGAGCGGCCATGCCCGCAACAGCGGCCGGCGCAGCTGCGGCCACGACTGCGACTGCGGCCGGCGCAGCTTCCGGTGCCGGATCAGCCGGCAAAGCGCCATCGAGGAACTGCGCGAGGGCGGGCAGCGTCGGGTAGTCGCTCATGATCTGCCGGAAGCTGATCGTGACGTCGTAGCGGCGGCGAAGCTGGCGGGACACTTGTCCCATGAACAGGGAGTCGTAACCGAGATCCCAGAAGGTCACGTCCGGATTGGACGTATCCGGCGCTTCGCCCGACATCTCGGTCAGAAGTGTCGCCAGTTCGGCAATGAGGCGCGGGGTGCGATCAATTTGGACGGCTTGTGTCATGGCGGTCTTGGGAGTGTCGGTTATAACGTCGGACGAAGCGGGGGCGGCAATGGCAATAGCCGCGGCGGCCGTGGTCGTGGGGTTTGAAGAAACAGGTGCAGGAGCGTCAATCCAATGCCGTTCCGGTTCGAACGAATAGGCCGGCAGCGAAACACGGCGCGCAGCTGCGGACTGGACGGTTTGCCAGTTCGGCGTCACTCCGTTCAGCCACAGCCGGCCGGTTGCCTCGGCGAGGACGGAAAGCTCCCGGTCGCGCAGGGCGAAATCAGGCAGGGAGGCAATCGCGCCCGAATGGCGGTCCTTGGGCAACCCTTGCATCACAAAGGTCGACAGCGTCCGGCCCGGACCAATCTCGAGGAAAAGCGGCTTGCCTTCTGCCGTCACCGTGGTCAGCGCGTCGTTGAAACGCACCACGTTACGGCAATGACTGGCCCAGTAAAGTCCCGGCACCGGTTGATCCATTGCCGCCCACTGCCCGGTCACCGAGGACACGTACGGGATCTTCGGCCGGGCGAACGTGAGGGTATCGGCGAGCTTGGCCAAGTCTTCCACCACACCGGACATCATGCGCGAGTGGAAGGCATGCGAGGTATGCAGACGCCGATGCTCGATATCCTTCGCCTTCAGCGTCGCCTCGAAAGCTTCGATGGCCGCGAACGGACCCGCCACTACGCTGAGCGACGGCGCGTTGACCGCGGCCAGGTCGACATCGTCGGGCAGGATGCGCAGGAGATCGGCTTCGGACAGGCGCACGACCAGCATCGCGCCCGGTTCGGCCGATTGCATGAGCGCGCCACGCTGAGCGATCAGGGTCAACGCATCCTCGAAGCTGATCGCCTCGGCTACGCACGCTGCAACCAGTTCGCCTACGCTATGGCCGATCATGGCCGTCGGCTTGATGCCGCGCGAGATCCACAGTTGCGCCAGCGCATATTCGACCAGGAACAGGGCCGGTTGCGCGTAGATCGTCGAGCGGATCGGGTGCGGCGTGTCGTCGCCTTCCGGGGCTTCACTCAACAGCAGGGTCCGGATATCCAGTCCAACGTGCGGCGCCAGCGCCTCGGCGCCTTTGTCGATCCACTCGCGGTAGACCGGCTCGGTACGATAAAGCGCTGCGCCCATGCCCGGGTACTGCGCGCCTTGGCCTGGGAACATGAAGACCACCGCGGGCGCGGCCTGGGGAGCCTGGGCTTCAATGGCTCCCTTTTGCAGCTTCGCCTGGGCCTGATCGAGGCTATCGGCGATGACCACGGCGCGGTGGGTGAAAGAGCGGCGGCCCGTTTGCAGCGTCGCGGCCACATCGGCGAGGGAGAGGCCGGAATGGGCGGCCAGATGACCGGCAAGATTGGCCTTGGCGCGCTCGAGCGCTGCCGGGCTTCTTGCTGACAGCGGCAGTATTTGCATCTGCTCAGACGGCGTTTCTTGCGACTCACATGCGGCGTCGACACGGTAGGGCGCTTCTTCCAGCACCACATGGACGTTCGTACCGCCGACGCCAAAGGAACTCACGCCGGCGCGACGCGGTGTCGGGCCATCCGCCCAGGGACTCGCAGAGCCGTTGAAGAAGAACGGGCTGCTAGCCGAGTCGATAGCCGGGTTAGGCGAATTGAAATGCAGCAGCGGCGGCAAGACGCGGTCGCGCAGCGCGAGCGACGCCGCGATGAAACCCGTCACGCCGGCGGCCGCATCGAGGTGTCCGACATTGGCCTTCGCCGAACCGAGGGCACAGAACTGGCCGCCCTCGACGCCGCCCAGGCGGAACGCCTGCACGAGGCCGGCGAATTCAATGGGGTCTCCAAGCGGCGTGGCCGTACCATGCGCTTCGATGTAACCGATGGAGGCCGGATCGACGCCAGCCTCGGCGTGCGCGATGGCGATGGCGCGGGCCTGCGCATCGACGCTGGGAGCGGTGAAACCGACCTTGTCGGAACCGTCGTTGTTGATGCCAACACCGCGGATCACGGCATAGATCGGATCCTTGTCGGCGATGGCGTCCTCGAGACGTTTCAGCAGGACAACGCCGGCGCCGCTACCAAATATCGTGCCGCTGGCGTTTGCATCGAACGGGCGGCAAACACCATCGGGTGCACCCATCCCGCCTTCTTCGTAGAAATAGCCGCGCTTCTGCGGGAACGTGACCGACACGCCACCGGCCAGCGCCATCTCGCAGCGTCCCGACCGAAGGTTTTCTACTGCCAGGCTAATCGCCGTCAGCGACGTCGAGCATGCCGTCTGTACCGACATGGCGGGGCCTGTGAGACCGAGCTTGTACGCGGTGCGGGTGGCGACGAAATCACCGGCGCCGACCAGCTTTTGATATTCGCCGATCTGGAACTGGCTCGTGAATTCGTCGATGACCCCGCGATCCGACAGCACATGCTTGAGGAAGTAGGTATTCATCGAGGTGCCGGCGAACACGCCGACGGCGCCAGCGATCGTCGCCGGATCGTATCCGGCATCTTCGAACGCTTCCCACGCGATCTCGAGGAACAGGCGTTGTTGCGGATCGGTCAGCGCCGCTTCGCGCGCCAGCATGCCGAAAAAGCCGGCATCGAAGCGGTCGACGTCCGCAAGGATCGGCCGCGCCTTGACGTAACGCTCTTCGCGGCGAGCGCTGTCGTCGAAACTGTCTTCCAGTTCCGCGACGTCGAAATGCGTGATGCAGTCGCGACCCGCGAGGATGTTGGCCCAGAGTTCGGAGACATTGCGCGCACCCGGAAACCGTCCGGACATGCCGATGACGGCAACAGCGCCGCCTTGCGTGTCCCGGCGCGGACGGATTGAACCTTCGTTCGCTGTTTCCAGCGAGCTGCGCAGATGCGTGACCAGCGCCTCGACGTTAGGATGACGAAACAGATCCACCAGCGCGACCTTGGCCGCCACGTCACGCACGATAATCGCGTGCGCCCGCATCAGATCCAGCGAACGCAGTCCAAGGTCAAAGAAATTCGAGCGGCGATCGACCGGGCTGCCGAGGAGTTCTTCGAACACTGCCGCCAGCTTCCCGGCAATATCGTCGTCCATCGGTTCGGGTGCGGCCACTGCGGCGGCGGGTGTATCGAGCCCCGCAAGCAGGGCTTTGCGATCGACCTTGCCATTCGGCGTCAGCGGAAACGCCGGGAGGATACGCAACTCCGTCGGCATCATGTAATCGGGCAAGGCAGCCTTGAGATAAGCGCGTATTGCGTCGTGCAAGACAGCGGGGGCCGCTGCATCGGCCTTCACAAAGCCGGCGATGGCCTTGCCCCTGCGGCCATCGAACGCTGCTACGGCTGCATCGGCGACACCGGGAGCCGCACGCAACGCATGTTCGATTTCATCGAGCTCAATCCGCTTGCCGGCAATCTTGATCTGACGATCGTTGCGGCCCAGGAAATCAATGGCGCCGTCCGGGCGCCGGCGGACCAGGTCACCGGTACGGTAAAGCTTGCCGCCGGGGACAAACACGTCATCGACGAACTTCTCCGCCGTCAGTTCGGCACGATTCAGATAGCCAAGCGCCACGCCATCACCGCCCACCACCAGCTCACCGACTTCTCCTTCGCCAACAGGGACGAGCTTGTCGTCCACGATATAAACGGCCGTGCCCGCGATGGCGTCGCCGATGGGAATGGCATCGCCGTTCGCCAGGGCGTCGCCGTCGCGCGGAATGCGGTAGCAGCAGGAGAAGGTCGTGTTCTCGGTCGGGCCGTAGCCGTTGATGATCTGCAGCCCGGCGTGGGCTTCCATGACCTTGCGAACATGGACGGGCGACAGCACGTCCCCGCCGGTCAGGACTTCTTTGAGCGGCACAAAGGCTTCCAGCCGATAGTCGGCGAGCGCATTGAAAAGGCCGGCCGTGAACCAGGCGCTCGTGACGCCGAGCCGCGCAATTTCGGACGCGACTGTGTCGAGCGAAGGCTGGACCTCGTTGATGATGGCAGCGCAGCCACCATTCAGCAGCGGGCCCCAGATTTCCAGCGTACTTGCATCGAAGGCGAGGGGAGCCAGATTGAGGAACCGCGTCTGGGGCGACAGGTCAGCGAAGGTCTGGCCATCCACCAGGCGCAGAATCGCGCGATGCGGCACCACGACACCCTTCGGTTTGCCGGTCGAGCCGGAGGTGTACATGATGTAGGCAGGGTCGTCACCACCGCATGCCTTGAGCGCAGCGGGCTCGGCAGCCACCGACGACGCCACGATATCGGCCAGATCGACGACCACGCCATTGAGCTCGCCAACGCTGGCGAGCGCAGCCGCTTCGGCGATGATCAGCTTGGGCAAGCAATCGGCCACGATGAAATCGAGCTGTGCGCGGGGATAGGCCGGATCCAGCGGTACATAGACGGCGCCCAGGCGCAGGATCGCGAGGATCAAAGCCAGCGTGTCGCGGCTGCGCGGAACCATGATGGCGCAGCGGTCGCCTTGCTCCAGTCCCATGCCGCTCAGGACGGTTGCAAGACGGGCCGAACGTTCGCCCAGGGCGGCATAACTTTCTTCGCCCGTTGTGTCGATCACAGCTAGATGATTGCGAAATGCCGCACATGCGGCATCAAAGCGCACTGCCACACCAGGTATATGACCTGGCCCGCTCGGCAAATCGGCTAGATATCCATCTCTGTGTGACATGTGCTGCTCTCCAATATTTTAGAATGTAGGCCTTGTATTGAGCTTGCCCGGCGATAAGCGCGCAGCGAGCACACATACCAGCGGCCGCTCACGGGAGGTGCAAACAGCACGAGGCTGTGCGCACCTGACCCGTCCCTCGAACGTGAAATTTGCCGTAAGTGAAAGTTAATCGCCTGGGACATAACTATCCGTTCGTCGTCGCACACACCAACGATGCAACAACACATCACCCTGAATAGCGGGCGGGAGTTAAGGCGCTGAATGGGACGCAAGTGGTGCAGCGCAACGTTCGCTTAACGCGAGTTGCTTTGAGGGGATGGGTAAACCATAGGCATAGCTATAGCCATAGGCGTCAGGTATTACGCGCAATGCAACCGCGGCAGGCTGATCGGTTTTGGTCCCGCATTGGACGAGAATAATGAGAGTTGATGAGAATTCGCCCGTCCTGGTTTTTCGCCGGGGGGCCGTGATTCTCTAGTTCTCTGGTGCAGACGCAGTGCGTCAGGTCATCTCGACAATTGACCAGTCCATGCGTCGGGCTGCTACCGCTCCCGCGCAGTTCGGACTGGATGACAGGGCGCAAATGCGCCAATGGCTTGCTTCCTCCGCTTCACCACCGACGAGCCGAGGCGTCGTGTCACCGCGAATGGAAAGATCGAACTCGAAATGGGTGGGGGGCAAGATAAAGCCGGTGCCGAGCGCTTTCAAGCAAGCTTCTTTGCGCGCCCAGGTTTCAAAGAAGACTTCTTGTCGTTCTCCCTCCGGCAACGCGGCGAATTGCGCGCGTTCCTGAATGGAGAACACCTGGATTGGCATACCTTCTTCGATCGGGCGGACTTTTTCTATGTCGATGCCGACCTCGAAACCACTCGAGATAGCGAGCGCCGCCGCATTCTCGCTGTGGCTGAGGTTGAAGCAGATGTTGCGTCCAGGAGGCTGGATCGTGCAGAAAGGTTTGCCATCCGAACCATAACCAAGGGCGACTTCCCCCGGCGATAACCCCAGATAGCGGCTGAGGAGCCGCCTGAGTTCGCCTCGTCCTGCCACGAAGCGACGTCGATGCCGTTCGAAGCGGAATTTGTCGGCGCGCTCTCGTTCTTGTGTCGATAGCGTTTCCCAGTACCGATCAAAATCGCCGTTACCGGCATCGAGATCCCACTGCGAGACATGCACTTCGTGCGCAGAGGGCGGTGAGAGAAAAGAAAAGGACATTAAATGCCTGGGTGCGGCTGGTGGCGGGGCTTCCTGATTCTACAGGATCGACTCGCGGCATCGAAAACCGGGAGGGCCGTGCTGTGCCGGAACCGCTGCTGTCGACAGCGATTCCTGCGTACATAAACGTATAGGCGTCACTGCGCGATCGGCTTAGGATAGTTATAAACAGTGGAGTTATCGGCTAGACAACAATTCGTAATCCGGAGGGGAATTTCTGGCGGCCCAGAACGTTTATATCGTCAAGGCTGATCAGCGATCAGGGCTGCGGCAGTTCGCATGTGGGCCATCGAACAGTGCCGTCCTGCGCGGAGCAGTCTAATAATGTGGTGACGAATGGCTGTGACGGCGCACGTTGTCCGAATTCGATCCACAAACGAGCGTAAAAGCGAATGAAAATATTGATAGCCAATACCTTATACAGCCCCGACATGGTGGGGGGGGCGGAAGTATCCACGCAAATACTTGCGGAGGGCTTAGTCGCGTCAGGCGCTGAAGTGTGCGTCGTGTGCGCAACGGGTACGGGCGTTGACCGTGTAAGCGAACTGAACGGCGTGAAGATTTATCGTCTGCGCCTTAATAATTTTTATTGGCCCCATAATTCAAACAAGCACTCGCGGATCATGAAGATGATCTGGCATGCGGTCGATGTCCATAACGTTCTTATGGCACTTAAATTAAAAAAAATCATTCAGAGGGAAAAGCCGGATATCGTGAGTACGAGTAATCTGGCATGCCTTTCCATCGGCATCTGGCGTTTATCGAAGCAAGCCGGCGTGCCGATTGTTCACACCGCGCGCGACTACTACCTGATGTGCCCGTCATCGAAGATGCTGTCGCATAACAAATCATGCGAACGGCAGTGCGGAGTCTGCGCGCGCTATACCGGACCGAAAAGAACCGCGTCACAGCGTGTCGATGCCGTTATTGGCGTGAGCCGGTTCGTGTTGCAGAAGCATATCGACAGCGGGTACTTCGCGAGCGCCTCCACAACGGGAGTCATCAACGACTGCTATCTTCCGATGCCGAGCGAAGCGCCGCCGGTGGCGTCGAATGTGATCCGGGAAGGCGTTGTTCGACTCGGCGTGCTTGGCCGGGTATCGCCGGAGAAAGGCATAGAAGTGCTTCTCGACCAGTTGTCCCGCGACTCGTCGCTGAAGTGGACGTTGTCGATTGCCGGCACCGGTGATGCAGCCTACCTTGCCACGCTGAAGAGCACTTATAACGACCCGCGCATCGACTTCGTCGGCCATGTCGTGCCAGCGCAATTCCTTCAGAGCATCGACATTCTTGTTGTGCCGTCGAAATGGAACGAGCCGTTTGGCCGTGTCACGGTCGAGGCTTATTCGCACGGTGTTCCCGTCGTTGGCGCGAACACCGGCGGCATCCCCGAAGTGATCGAGCCGAACTCGAACCTGATCTTCGACATCGATCAGCCGCATACGGTGATCGACAAGATCCACGAGGCTGTCCGGCTATTGAAAGATCCCCAGACACCACGGCGTTTGCGCGACTATGCCGAGACCTTTAGTCCGAAGGCCATGGTCGAGGCTTATCTCGAAGTGTATAAAAATGCGCTGAAAGCGCGGCCGTATAGCATTGCTGCAGCGCAGCAGAAAGTCACGCCATAGTGCGCATCAAAGTCTTTCGTTGGTGGTTTAACGTTTGACCAGGGACACGTTGGACGGTCAAGCGCGTAGCCACGCTCTGCATTCACGCATCGGCTTTCTCCCTGACGGCGGCGCGTTTTGGCCGCGCGTTCAATGCCCTGCGGCTTTTCACGCGCAGCGCATTGAACTGGGCGTGACCGGCGGCGGTGTTATCGAAGATGCACCACACTTCGTGCGCTTTTTTCGCCCGGTCATGCAGCGTGAGCGCGAGGGAATCAAGGTAGGGGTACTCATACGATGACTGATACATCTCCGGCGAGCCATGCAGCCGGAAATACACCAGCGACGTATCTGCCCGATGCGCAATGAAACAGTCATCGGGTTGCGGATCGGCATCCACATACGCGATCTTTTTCGACTTGAGCAACGTGGCTGCGCCTTTCGCGAACCAGCTCTCGTGCCGTGCTTCCAGCGCGATCGGTATAGCCGTGCGTTCGCGCATCGATGTAAAAAACGACTTGGCCACGTCGGGGTCGAACGCAAGGCTGGGCGGTAGTTGCACGAGCCAGCAGCCGAGCGTACTGCCCAGTTGAGTCGCGGATTCGAGGAAGGTGTCGAGCAGCGTCTCGCAACTGACGAGGCGCGCGTCGTGCGTAATCGCTTTTGGAATCTTCACGGAAAAGCGAAACGTACTGGGCACGCTATCGCGCCAGCGTGCATACGTTTCAGCCCGATGCGGCCGATAGAAACTCGAGTTGATTTCGACGCAGGTCAGCACCTGCGAATAGCGGGCGAGGTGAGTGCCCTCGCCGGGGAAGTGTTCCGCGACCGCGTCCGTGAGTCCCCAGCCAGCACAGCCGATCCGTACGGGGCCGGGACTGTGCTTGAGTGGGTGGAGCGATGGTTTGCGCAGCGGCATGGGTAAGTCTCGCTCCAGGAAGGTATCAGTGGCGGGCTTCGCCCGGTATAACGGGTGGTGCATCTGCCTGTGTATCTAAAACCACGGGCGGCGTTTCGTCGTCATCGTTCGAACGCGCCCAGAAAAACCGGTCCGGCAAATAAGCGCCCATGCCGGGCCTGAAGGCGGCGCGGGTCGCCTGAAACACATATTCCTGCGCTTCGCGCGCGGCTTCCGCGGGTTCCTGCCCATTGGCAAGCAACGCGGCAATGGCGGACCCGAGCGTGTCGGTAATGCCCATCGTGCGGTGCTCGGTACGATCCCACGTGTCCTGCCTGATCTGGCCTTCCTCGCTATAAAGCGTGTTCACATGCCGATGCGTGCCCGTTTCCGTCGCCAGGATGTACTCGCAGCCCTGCGACAGCAAATGCGAGATCGCGGCGTCGAGCGTGGGCGCTTCGGCGTCGCCATCGGGCTGCGCGAGCTGCAGGAGCGTGGCGTGATCGGCTACGAGCATGGTGGTTTGCGGCACCAGCAAATCTGCAATCGATTCGCGCAATTCGTCCGCCGCCAGCACATGCTCGTCGTCGAGCGTGAAGTCGGGCGCGAGAATCAGCGGCACGTCGTCGTAGTCGGCGACCACTTCTGCAATTGCGCTGACCACTTCCGCACGCGTCGCCGCGCCAATCTTGAAGGCCGCCACCGGCATATCTTCCAGCAACATGCGGGCCTGAGTGCCCACGGTGTCGGGGTCGAGCCCGGTCACTTCGTCGCAGGTCGCCGAGTCGCGCACGGTGTAGCCGGTCAGGACAGTGAGCCCGTGACAGCCCATGCTGGCAAGTGTCAGCAGGTCTGCCTGCAGGCCGGAGCCGCCCGTGGGATCGGACAGGCCAAAGGTTAGAACAATAGGAGGGGTGTCGCTGGGCATCGGATTATTCGTTTGTGCAATTATTGGCTATTCAAGCGGCCGGACAAGGAGCCGGCGCAAACGGCACGATTATGCGGCCTAAAGTCACGCGGGCACATGAGATGGCCTTTTTTTCGCACCAAACTTGGGTGAATCAGTGTGCGGGAATTAATGAAACGAAGGACCGATACTTGCTGGAAGGGCGTCTCGCGGCGTGTAACGCTCACGGGACGGCGACGGAGGGGCCAACGAATCCCGACGGAACCCCGACGAAAAGCCAAAAGCCGTCCGAATCCCGGCCGATCGGCCAGCGCTGCTGCATTGCTAGGCACCGCGCCGCCAAACCGGTACCATCATGCACTCATTTAACCGATTGCCCGACGCGACATAAGTATGGAATACAGAAGCTGGATGTGCCTGATTTGTGGCTGGATTTATGACGAGGAAGCGGGACTGCCCGAGGAAGGAATTGCGCCGGGTACTCGCTGGGAAGACGTTCCAATTAATTGGACGTGTCCCGAATGCGGCGCACGCAAGGAAGACTTCGAAATGGTCCAGATCTGAGCAAAGGCTCGGACGTCGTGAAGATAAAGCCGCGCCGCATGGATGGGATGCCTTCATGCGGCGCGCCTTGTTTACATGTGGGCAACTAGGTGTGGGCAACAGGCGTGCGGTTCGCATGATGCGCCGTGGTTCGTTGCACGCATGATGGTCAGTCAGACCACAGTTAGATCAGTGAGCAGGAACGCTCGGCCAGCGAGTTGGCTCGACCCGACTCGACTCTTCCGGCGTGTGTCCGGGTTTTATCGCCAGAGGGGATGCGGCGGCATGCATCGGCCTATTGGCGAAATGAGCCCGGGTTCGATCAAGATCCACCCAATGCGCAGCGTAGCGCCGCGCATTGGCTCGTGAGCGTTCCATGACAACTCAATCCGGCTTGAGCAACACGTTCCAGGCATTGCCCAACCCACGCGGCGGCGCCGTGCGGATTGCGGAGATGGCGCTGACTGACGCGCTGCACGCATTCATGCGCGACGGCGACACGCTCGGCGTCCTGCGCCGCGGGATTGGCGCGTTGCACGCGGCGGGCTGGCTGCCGGCGCAGCGTTTTGGCGAGACCTTGGTGCTGGTGTCGCCGCTTGCCGGGCTGAGCGACAAAAATCGCAACCAGTTTGCCGAAGCGCTGCGTGATTTCAGCGCGGCGGTGGAGCGCCGCAATCTGCGTGAGCTGGCCTGTTCCACGCTGCTGTTCGAGCATTATCGCGGGCTGCATGCGCTGATGGCAGCGCACACCCGGGCCGCGCCCGTTTCCTTCGATGACCTCGCGCTCGCCGGCCGCGCCATTCCGCCGGCTACGCTGCGCTCCATTTCCTCCGAGCGGCTTGCGCGCGTGCGGGCGCACTACGAACGTGCGTTGCTGATGCTGCTGCGTTCGAAGGCGGGCGAGTTGAAGGGGGAGGCTGAAATTGTCTCCATCCTCGACGCCTGTCTGGCCGATCTCGCCGGTCCCGATCCCTACGATTTCTGGCGTTTGGCGAGTTCGGTGATTGAGGCTTTGCGTTTGCAGCCCGATCCCGACACGGCCGCTGACGCGCGTCGCCTCTACGCTCGCTTCAATCTGGTTCTGGCCGACCAGGCGCACGGTTTGTCGCATGCACCCAAGTCGCTGGTGCGCGCCGCGTTGGCGCTGTTGTGGCGCGACTACGCGTTATACGGCGCGTCGGCGGAGGATTCCGTCCAGGTCGATGTGCTGCGCGATTACGGCTTGACCGTGGACTGGCACGTCGCGGCGTCGCAGGCGTCCGAGGACGCGTGGGAGCGCAATGCGGAGCAGGCACGCGATGCATCTACCCGCGATCTTGGCGTGTTGCGCGTGAACGCCGTGGCGTACGAGGACTTTCTGACGAGTGCCGAGCCTGCAATCGGCGCGTTGATCGAGCATGGGATGTCCGCGCGGGAGGCGAGCCGTATCGACATACCGGCTGCGCTCAAGGCAGCCGATGCGGCGTATCGGCTGGGCGCGGCGGCGTGCGCGCTAGGGCTGGGTCATGTCGCGTTGCTTGCTGACACGCTCGGGCTCGCGTGGCGGCGGATTGCGTATGAGGCCCAGACGACGCCGGATTGCTCACCGCTCGATGCCGCGATTCCCGAGAAGGCCGCTCAGGCGCTTGGCGCCATGTTGCATCAGGCCGCGGCGGGCATTGCACCTTCGGAGGGCGGGGCGTCGGTTGCTGCGCTGACCGCCATGATCGAGCGGGGAATGGCTGTCGCGCGATAGGGTTTTTCGCTCGCGCTTAGCGAGCGGTAGAACCCGCGCTATTTGACCGCGGCATACCGCGCGAGCGTGATCTTTCGCGCGGTATCGTGATCGACGACCGGCATGGGGTATTCAGCGCCCAGCGAAATCTTCGCCGCCTTCAACGCCTCGGGTTTTGCCTTCCACGGTGCGTGGACGTCCTTATCCGACAACGCGGCGAGTTCCGGCACGTAATGACGGATGAACTTGCCGCGGGTATCGAATTTCTCCGACTGCGTGACCGGATTGAAAATGCGGAAATACGGCTGTGCGTCGCAACCGCTGGAGGAAGCCCATTGCCACCCGCCATTATTCGATGACAGCTCGAAGTCGTTCAGCAGCGCCTCGAAATACTGTTCCCCCCGCCGCCAGTCAAGCCCCAGATCTTTGGTGAGAAAACTCGCCACGACCATCCGCAAGCGGTTATGCATGTAACCCGACTGGTTGATCTGGCGCATGGCGGCATCGACTAGCGGATAACCCGTCTGGCCCTCGCACCACGCGGCAAAATTCGCATCGGCGACGTCGCCCGTTTCCCATTTGATACGGTCGTATTCCGGCCTGAACGCCTTGTGGTCGCCCGGCACGCCAACATACGGAAAGTGGTGCAGCACCGAAAAGTAAAAATCGCGCCAGATCAATTCGGACAGCCACGTTTCCGCGCCCCGGTTGCCGTGACGCTGGGCGTCGTGTGCGGTGCGGGCCAATGCGCGAATCGAAATAGTGCCGTGCCGCAGATGCACGCTGAGATAACTGGGTCCCTTAACGGACGGAAAGTCACGCGTCCGGTCGTAATCGACCATGCGGTCGCGGAAGTCATCGAATAGTTGAAACGCGCCGCTTGATCCCGCCGGCAACGCGGGCGCGTGCACGGCACTGAAACCTAACGATGCCAGCGACGGAATGGCGTGCTTCACGCCAGCCGGCGGCTTCGCCAAAGCAGCGAGATTTTCCTCCGACGCGTACGGCTTCAACGCATCCGGTGTCAGCGACGCGAGCCAGTTGCGCTTATAGGGCGTGAACACGGTGTAAGGCTTGCCCGCGCCCGTCAGCACGTCGTCCTGATGAAAAATGACCTGATCCTTGAACGTGAAAAACGCCACGTCCGCGCCGGCCAGTTTTTTGCCGATATCCTCGTCTCGCGCCTTCGCGGACGGCTCGTAGTCGCGATTCGTGAATACCGCGTCGACGCCGCATTCACGGGCCAGCGCCGGAATCTCGTGCGACGGCACGCCGTGCCGCACGATCAGGCCGCCCCCCGCGTCGCGCAGGGTTTGTTCGAGTTCGATCAGGCTGGCATGAATAAACGGCACGCGCCGATCGTTTTGAGGAAGGGGAGACAGAATTTCGCTGTCGAAAACGAAGGCGCACAGCACCCGGCGACAGCGAGTTAGTGCGTGATAGAGTGCAGCATGGTCTGCTACGCGCAGGTCTCGTCGAAACCAGACTAGCCCCAGATCAAAGTCGGCCATCAAGCAGTGCCTTTGCTAAAATTCGAATTATGTCCAAGACTTCCGATCGCATCAATTTGACCAATCAGTTCCTGATCGCCATGCCAAGCATGGCCGATCCCACGTTCTCGGGGACTGTAGTCTACCTTTGCGATCACAGCGAGCGCGGTGCGCTTGGCCTGGTGATCAACCGGCCGACCGACATCGACCTCCAATCGCTTTTCAACCGTATCGACCTGAAACTCGAGATCGAGCCGCTTGTGCATCTGCCCGTCTATTTCGGCGGCCCGGTGCAGACGGAACGCGGCTTCGTGCTGCACGATCCGGCCGACGGCGACGTCTACACTTCGTCCATGAGCGTTCCCGGCGGCCTCGCCATGACCACGTCGAAAGACGTGCTCGAAGCGGTCGCGAGCGGCAAGGGGCCCGCCCGTTTCCTGCTCACGCTCGGCCATGCCGGCTGGGGCGCGGGGCAACTGGAAGACGAAATCGCCAAGAACGGCTGGCTCACCGTGGAAGCCGATCCGCGCATCGTGTTCGACGTGCCCGCCGAGGACAAGTTGCAAGCGGCGTTGTCGCTGCTCGGCGTGTCGCTTTCCATGTTGTCGGGCGAAGCGGGCCACGCATGACGGGTGATGCCCGCATTGACACCCGCGCCGAAGCCACGCTGCTTGCCTTCGATTACGGCGAGAAACGCATTGGCGTCGCGGTCGGCAACACGTTGACCGGACACGCCCGGGCGCTGATGGTGTTTGAAAACCGCAGCCGCGAATATCGTTTCGAAGTCGCCGGTCAATTAATTGACGAATGGAAACCCATGACGGTGATTGTCGGCCTGCCCATGCACCCCGACGGCGCGCCGCATGAAATGACGCAACTGGCCACGCGCTTCGGCAATCAGCTGAACGGGCGTTTCAGCGTGCCGGTGAGCTGGGTGGACGAGCGGTATTCATCGGTGGAAGCGAAGGCTGAAATGAAACGCAACGGCGTGAAGATGAATGCAAAAGGCCGTTACGACGATATCGACGCCGAAGCCGCGCGTGTCATCCTCCAACAGTATCTAGACGGACTTGACGACAAATCATGAGTCTCATTGACGCCGAGGCGCTGTATCGCGCGTTGCTTGGGCAGATCCGCGCGGCGTATGGCGAATCGCTGACGCAAGCGGGCGCTCCGGTTCTAGCCGGCATATACAGCGGCGGCGTGTGGCTCGTCGAACGGCTGGCCAAAGATCTGAACGTGGCCGGATTCGGCGTGGTGAACGTGTCGTTGCATCGCGACGATTACGCTAAAAAGGGCCTGCACAGCCAGGCCAGCCCGACGTCGCTACCGTTCGAAGTCGACAATCGAAAAATCCTGCTGGTCGACGACGTGCTCTCAACGGGCCGGACCGTGCGCGCAGCGGTCAACGAGCTTTATGATTACGGCCGTCCCGCCGCAGTGGAACTGGCCGTGCTCGCCGATCGCGGCGGCCGCGAGTTGCCCATGGCGGCGCGTTTCACCGGCGGCGTAGTCGATGTGCCCGCGAACGCCACGCTCGTGCTCACGCAGCGCGACGACGGCACGCTGGCTTTTACGACCGAAGCGCGCACGGACTAAAACCGCCGCGCCTCTCCCCGACAAAAACAACGCACCATCAGGATCGACATGAACACGGCCACCCAGGGTTCTGCCGAAAGCCGAGTGCCGGACAGAAAGCCGGCGTCTTCGCGCTACGGTTTTCTCAAAGGCAATCCGCAGCTCACGAAGAACGGCGAACTCAAGCATCTGCTCACCATAGAAGGACTTCCGCGCGCGATCGTCACGCATATTCTCGATACCGCCGAGCAGTTCGTCAGCGTGACGGATCGCGAGATCAAGAAAGTGCCGCTGCTGCGCGGCAAGTCAGTGTTCAACCTGTTCTTCGAGAACTCCACGCGCACCCGGACCACGTTCGAGATCGCCGCGAAGCGACTTTCGGCGGACGTGCTGAACCTGAATATCAATGCGTCGTCCACGAGTAAGGGCGAGTCGCTGCTCGACACCATCAACAATCTCTCGGCCATGCATGCGGACATGTTCGTCGTGCGTCATGCGTCGAGCGGTGCGCCGTATCTGATTGCCGAGCATTGCGCGCCGCACGTTCACGTGATCAATGCGGGCGATGGGCGTCATGCACACCCCACGCAGGGTTTGCTCGACATGTACACCATCCGCCATTACAAGAAAGATTTCCGGAATCTGCGCGTGGCGATAGTGGGTGACATCGTGCATTCGCGCGTCGCCCGTTCGGATATCCACGCGCTGACCACGCTCGGCGTGCCGGAAGTGCGCGCGATCGGTCCGCGTACCTTGCTGCCCAGCAATCTCAACGAGATGGGCGTGCACGTGTATCACAACCTCGACGAAGGGCTGAAGGGCGTCGATGTGATCATCATGCTGCGCTTGCAGAACGAACGCATGAGTGGTGCATTGCTGCCGTCGGCGCAAGAGTATTTCAAGTCCTGGGGACTCACGCCGGAGCGTCTCGCGCTGGCTGCGCCTGACGCTATCGTGATGCATCCGGGACCGATGAATCGCGGCGTGGAAATCGATTCGCAAGTGGCCGATGGCCCGCAATCGGTGATCCTCAACCAGGTCACATTCGGAATTGCCGTGCGCATGGCGGTAATGGGGATCGTTGCCGGAAATCACGACTAACACCATGAAGATCCATATTCAGGGCGGCACGCTCATTGACCCGGCTGCGGGCACCGAAACCCAGGCCGATGTGTTTATCGCGGCGGGGAAGATCGTAGCCATTGGCGATGCCCCCGCAGACTTTCAAGCGGCCCGGGTGATCGATGCAAAAGGCTTCGCGCTCGCGCCGGGTTTTGTCGATTTAAGCGCGCGCTTGCGCGAGCCGGGTTTTGAACACAAGGCCACGCTCGAGTCCGAAATGGCGGCCGCGGCTGCCGGCGGCGTGACCAGTCTCGTCTGTCCGCCCGATACCGATCCCGTTCTCGATGAACCGGGTCTTGTCGAAATGCTCAAGTTCCGCGCGCAGAAGCTGCATCAGGCGCACGTGTATCCGCTCGGCGCGTTGACGGTTGGGCTCAAGGGCGAAGCGATCACCGAGATGGTCGAGCTGACCGAGTCGGGCTGCATCGGCTTCTCGCAGGCGGATACGCCGATTGTCAATACGCGCACGCTGTTGCGCGCGCTGCAATACGCGACCACGTACGGGTATGCCGTGTGGCTGCGTCCGCAGGACTCTTATATGGCGAGCGGCGGTGTGGCGGCAAGTGGCGCGGTGGCGTCGCGGCTGGGGTTGTCGGGCGTGCCGGTGTCGGCGGAAACCATCGCGCTGCATACCATTTTCGAGTTGGTGCGGGTGTCGGGCGCGCGGGTGCACTTGTCGCATTTGTCTTCGGCGGCGGGCGTTGCGCTCATGCGCGAGGCGAAGGCCGAGGGCTTGCCCGTGACCTGTGACGTGACCATCAACCACGTGCATCTGACCGATATGGACATCGGTTATTTCAACGCGCAATTTCGCCTCGACCCACCGTTGCGCTCGCAGCGTGACCGCGACGCGATCCGCGCGGGGCTGGCCGATGGCACCATCGATGCAATCTGCTCCGATCACACTCCGCTCGACGACGACGAAAAGCTGCTGCCCTTCGCCGAAGCCACACCGGGCGCAACGGGGCTGGAACTGCTGCTGTCGCTGACGGTGAAATGGGCGCGTGAGGCGGGTGTACCGCTGGCGAAGGCGCTCACGCGCATCACGACAGCGCCGGCCAGTGTGCTCAAGCTGAACGCGGGGCGTATTGCCGTGGGCGAGACTGCCGATCTCTGTCTCTTCGATCCCGCCGCCGACTGGCTCGTCGAGCCCGCGAAGCTCAAGAGCCAGGGGCATAACTCACCGTTCCTCGGTTATGAATTGCCGGCGCGGGTACTGATGACGCTTGTGTCGGGGCATATTGCCTATGAAGCAGGCTATGAAGCAGGCCATGAAGCACGCCATGAAGCACGCTGACCGGTCCTGACCATGTTCGCTTTCCGCAAAGCACGGATTTTTGGGCATCTGCTTCACGGGATGTGGACGGTGGCCGCGCGTTTCCCCAACGCGACGCCGCGGGTGCGCATGGAGCTGAATCGACTCTGGTCGATTGAGATGCTGCGCCGTTGCGGCATGAAGCTTGTCGTGCACAACGATCAGGCGCGGCTCGATAGCGGCGCGCTGGTGGTCGGCAACCACGTGTCCTGGATCGATATCTACGTGGTCAACGCCTGGCGCCCGACGCCGTTTGTCTCGAAGGCAGAAGTGCGCCAATGGCCGTTGGTCGGCTGGCTTGCGCAGCAGCTCGACACCGTGTTTCTCCAGCGCGAAAAACGCAGCGATGCGAAACGCATCATGAATGAGCTGTCGGAACGGCTGGTGCGCGGCGAACTGATGTGCGTGTTTCCGGAAGGGACGACGTCGCTTGGGCGCGACTTGCTGCCGTTTCATTCCAACTTGTTTCAGGCGGCTGTGTTGGCGTCTTGCCCGGTGCAGCCGATCTGCCTGATGTACGAGGACGCGCACGGACGGCAGGCGGAAGCGCCGGCTTATATCGATGACCTGACGTTGGCTTTCACGCTGAACGCCATGCTCCGCGATACGCCGCTGACAGCGCATCTTTATGTCTGCGATGCGATCGAGCCCGGTGCCGACAGGCGCGTGCTGGCGAAGCAAGCGCAGGCGTCGGTGGAGGTGGCGTTGCGGCGGATGCAGGCGGGATTGAGATTGCCGGCGACGGTTGTTAGGGATGACGCTAATACGGTTGCCGGGTTCGAAGCGGTGACGCCGCGGCATTGAAGGTTTATTCCGACGTTGCCCGGCAGTTCGAGCATTCCACCTGCGTCACCGTGCGCTCGGCCGGATTGCTCGCGAGGCTCACCGCTGTCAGCGCTTGTCCCCAGACGCAGCCTGAATCAAGTCCGATGACGTTATCGCGGACGATCAGACCCAGCGCAGCCCAATGGCCGAACACCACGGTCACGTCCGCCGTCCCGCGCGATGGTACGTCGAACCAGGGCATGAAGCCCGGGGGCGCGGAGTCCACACCGGCGCTCGATGAGAAGTCCATCACGCCGTCGGCGGAACAGAACCGCATGCGGGTCAACGCATTGCATATCAGGCGCAACCGGTCGCTGCCCTTGAGCTTGGGTTTCCATCGATTCGGCTCGTTGCCGTACAGGCTCGCCAGCGTTTCCTTCCAGTTCGGCGCGCGCAGCGCCCGCTGGAATTCATCGGCTAGTTCCAGCGTCAATGCGACATCCCATTGCGGCAACACACCCGCATGAACCATCAACATGCCCTGATCGAAATGCGCGATTGGACGATGCCGGATCCAGTCGAGCAGATCGGCGGCGTCGGGCGCGCTCAGGATGTCATCGATGGTGTCGCCTTTTTTCGCCTTCCGAATTCCCGCCGATACGGACAGCAGGTGCAGGTCATGATTGCCAAGGATGGTGACGGCGCGATCCCCCAGCGCGATCAGGTCGCGCAATGTGCCAAGCGAGTCCGGACCGCGATTGATGATGTCACCCGCGAACCAGAGTGGCGTTGTTTCGCTCGGCGCGGCCTTGGTCAGAAGGCGCTGGAACTCTTGGCGGCAACCCTGGATATCGCCGAAGGCGAGAGGAACGGGGTGTTTGGCAGGTGAAAGAAACATAAAGGAGGGCAATCGGCTACGAAAAAAGATGGGTGGGCGCCACGCGGGCATTGCCGGCGAAGAGGCCGGCGGTATTCAGGCCTGCTCGGTGAGGCCTGCCTGAGAAGCGTCTGATCCATCGCGCATATTAACTGACAACCTTCGATATGGCTTCCAGCTTCCTGTGTCGCCGCTGGCTCAAGCTGCGGCGAACGAGCGCTTGGCCGTTCCTTTAGGGATGGAGGCACGATTTAACGCTGTCAACTAATTTTTTTGATATCGAATATTTTTCGACAACAAAGGGCTGGCGCAAACGCAGGATGTTTGTGCGCCGCCATTTTTTATCGATTTTTCGTTCTTTACAATCGGACCACTGAGCTGCCGCCCGGTCTTTTGCGGACGTGCCGCCGTGAAAGACGATTCGCACGGGTCGATTATTTGATTGTAAATTCAGAGATCTATAGGGTTTTGCGCTTCTTACTTTTTGCGGATGGGCACCGAGACGGTCAGACACGCTTTCATCGCATTGTTAAGGGTTCTCCCCAATTTCGCGCATCAATAGGGCGGCGCGGTAGATCTACACAAAGGAGCTGGAATTGACGAGCGCAGTGATCACGGGCGTTACCGGACAGGACGGGGCATATCTAACGCAGTTATTGCTCGAAAAGGGTTACGAAGTTCATGGCACCTATAGGCGCACGAGTTCGGTCAACTTCTGGAGAATGAATGCACTGGGGCTCTTGAATCATCCAAGGCTCAATCTGGTCGAGCATGACCTGACCGACCTAGGCGCATCTATTCGCCTGATCGAACGGGCCAAGCCGCAGGAGATCTACAACCTCGCGGCGCAAAGCTTCGTGGGCGTTTCGTTCGAACAACCCGCCACGACTGCCGAAATCACTGGCATAGGCGCGTTGAATGTGTTGGAAGCTATTCGGACGGTCGACCGGACTATTCGTTTTTATCAGGCTTCGACATCCGAAATGTTCGGCAAGGTCCAGTCCATTCCACAGAAGGAAGACACGCCGTTCTATCCGCGTAGTCCTTACGGGGTCGCCAAGTTGTACGCCCACTGGATGACGATCAACTATCGTGAGTCCTACAATATCTTCGGTTCCAGCGGCATTCTGTTCAATCACGAGTCACCGTTGCGGGGCCGAGAGTTCGTGACGCGAAAGATTACGGATTCAGTCGCCAAGTTGTCGCTTGGGATGCTTGACGTACTCGAACTGGGAAACCTGGATGCAAAGCGCGATTGGGGTTTCGCCAAGGAATACGTGGACGGCATGTACCGGATGTTGCAGGCGCCCGAGCCTGATACCTATGTGCTTGCCACCAATCGTACCGAAACCGTTCGCGACTTCGTTGCGATGGCGTTCAAAGCCGTCGATATTGAGTTGAACTGGCGTGGAACGGGCGAGAAGGAAGAGGGCGTGGATGCGACCAACGGCAAGGTGCTCGTTCGCGTGAACCCGAAATTTCATCGGCCCGCTGAGGTGGAACTCTTGATTGGCGATCCGTCGAAGGCTAAAGAAAAGCTCGGGTGGGAACCTAAAACGACGCTCGAGCAGCTTTGCAAGATGATGGTGGAAGAGGACTTGCAGCGTAATCAGACGGGTTTCTTGTTCTAAGCAGCCTCTATGCAGCCGATAGTCGACGCGGCGCGCCTAACCGCCGCGTTGACCCTGCCGGGCCAGTAACATGTCGATTTTCGGCCCGCGACGTTCTCTCCGCGTCCCCTGATTGTCAAAATAGTCCGCCGTCACCGCGCGTCAGCCGCAAATCCCTCCGGTTCAACTGCCTAATGTTTGCAGATCGGGCGCAATAATTGCGTCCGGGCTTACGCACGGCCTATTACCTAAAATGATTCACTAGTTCAAGTATTTTGATCGACGGCGATTATCTTTTGATCCGACGTTATGAATCGATTTTGTATCCGGCACGTAAGAGTTTTTTTACATATTTCATTGATTGACTGCGAGCTTCCTACTCGGACCACTCCGTCCCGGATGTTGGCGCGCTTCGCGCCAATTCGATGGGCGGCTCTACGAAAAACGTCGAAATTCGGCCCCGCGAGCGGCTTGAAAGAGGCCGTTAGCCCTTGCTCAGCATAGGTCAGGCTTTTAGGAAGGTCCGCTGTGATATCGTGTGGCCTTCCGACTGCGACGCGGTGCCGAGCGATCTTTGAGGAGACCCGCACTGCTTGAGGCTTGACTTTCCGGGCTGCGGGCGCGGTGAGCTTGGTATTGACAATCAACTTTTCTGAATAAATTCAATGATATTAGTTACGGGCGGCGCTGGCTTTATCGGAGCCAATTTCATTCTGGACTGGCTTCGTACATCGGACGAGCCGGTTTTAAATGTAGACAAGCTCACGTATGCCGGTAATCTCCAGACGCTTCAGTCGTTGCGGGACAACCCCGGGCATGTCTTTGCTCAGGTCGACATTTGTGACAGGGCGGCGCTCGATGCGTTGCTGAAGCAGCACGCGCCGCGTGCAGTGCTGCATTTTGCGGCGGAAAGTCACGTCGACCGGTCGATTCACGGTCCAGCAGACTTCGTGCAAACGAATATGGTCGGAACCTTCACGCTGCTCGAAGCGGTTCGTTCGCATCTCCAGACGTTGAGCGATGAAGGTCGAGGCCAGTTCCGGTTCCTGCATGTGTCTACCGATGAAGTGTACGGCTCGTTGTCGGCCACTGACCCGCAGTTTTCCGAGACCACGCCTTACGCGCCGAACAGCCCGTATGCCGCGACGAAGGCCGGGTCGGACCATCTGGTTCGTGCCTACCACCATACGTACGGCTTGCAGACGCTCACCACGAATTGCTCGAATAACTACGGTCCGTATCAATTCCCGGAAAAGCTGATCCCGCTGATGATTGCGAATGCGCTTGCCGGCAAGCCGCTGCCCGTCTATGGCGATGGTCAGAACGTACGCGACTGGCTGTATGTCGGCGATCATTGCAGCGCAATCCGCGAGGTGCTTCAGCGCGGCAAGCCCGGTGAGACGTACAACATTGGCGGCTGGAACGAGAAGAAGAATCTCGACGTCGTGCATATCCTGTGCGATTTGCTCGACCAGTTGAAGCCAAAGGCAAGCGGGTCGTATCGCGACCAGATCACTTACGTGACCGATCGCCCCGGCCATGATCGCCGCTACGCAATCGACGCGCGAAAGCTTGAACGCGAACTCGGCTGGAAACCGGCGGAGACCTTCGAGACGGGTCTGGCCAAGACGGTTCAGTGGTATCTCGACAATCAGGCGTGGTCTGATGAAGTCGCTTCGGGCGAGTACCGGAAGTGGGTCGACACGAACTATACGCAGCGCACCTGACGCTGTAACGCTAGAACGCAACTACAAGGACTAAAGATGGCGCGAAAAGGCATCATTCTCGCCGGCGGCTCGGGCACGCGGCTATATCCCATTACGCATGTTGTATCGAAGCAATTGCTGCCCGTGTACGACAAGCCGATGATTTATTACCCGCTGTCAACGCTGATGATCGCGGGCATTCGTGACGTCCTCATTATCTCGACCCCGCAGGACACGCCGCGTTTCGAGACCATGCTGGGAGACGGCAGCCAGTGGGGGATGAACATCCAGTACGCGGTGCAGCCGTCGCCGGACGGGCTTGCGCAGGCGTTTATCATCGGCAAGGAATTTATTGGCAATGATCCCTCGGCGCTGATTTTGGGCGACAACATTTTCTATGGTCACGATCTCCTGAAGCAATTGGAGAGCGCCGACGCGCAGAAGGAAGGCGCCACCGTCTTCGCGTATCACGTGCACGATCCGGAGCGTTACGGCGTGGTGGAATTCGACAAGCAATTCCGCGCGTTGTCGATTGAAGAAAAGCCTTTGAAGCCGCGTTCGAACTACGCTGTAACGGGGCTCTACTTCTACGACAACAATGTCTGTGATATCGCTGCGGACATCAAGCCGTCGCCGCGTGGCGAACTTGAAATCACCGACGTGAATTCGCGCTACCTCGAACAGAAAAAACTCGACGTGTCGATCATGGGTCGCGGCTACGCATGGCTTGACACCGGCACGCACGATTCGCTGATTGAAGCTGCGACGTTTATTGCGACGCTGCAGAAACGGCAAGGGTTGGTCGTTGCGTGTCCGGAAGAGATTGCCTACCGGCGCGAATGGATCAATGACGAGCAACTGCTCGCGCTTGCCAAGCCGCTTTCGAAGAATGCGTACGGCCAATATTTGCTCAACCTTCCTACGGATCAAGTGGCATGGCTATCCAAGTAACAGCGACCGCGCTCCCTGAAGTCAAGATCATTGAGCCGAAGGTATTTGGCGATGCACGTGGCTATTTTTTTGAGAGCTTCAGCGCGCGTGAGTTTTCCGAGCAAGTCGCGGCCAACGTGGTGTTTGTGCAGGACAACCACTCACGTTCGGCAAGAGGCGTATTGCGCGGCCTGCATTATCAGATCGATCATACGCAGGGGAAGCTCGTGCGGGTGACGGTGGGTGAAGTGTTGGATGTGGCCGTCGATATCCGGCGTTCGTCGCCGAACTTCGGCAAATGGGTCAGCGTGCATCTATCCGCCGATAACAAGCGGCAGGCGTGGATTCCGCCAGGCTTCGCCCATGGTTTTGTCGTGCTGAGCGACGTGGCCGAGTTCCTGTACAAGACGACTGACTACTGGTATCCACAGTTCGAGCGGACGCTCCTGTGGAACGATCCGGCTGTCGGGATCGACTGGCAGTTCGATGGCGAACCGCTGCTCGCGGCCAAGGACCAAGCCGGCTCGCCGCTGAGCCAGGCCGACGTCTTCGAATGAGAGGACATCCATGACTGCGCGGATTTTGGTAACGGGCGTTACCGGCCAGGTCGGTTTTGAACTCGTCAGGGCGTTGCAGGGCCTCGGCGATGTCTTCGCTGCCGACCGTCAGGCGTTCGATCTGGCCAAGCCGGATCAGATGCGTTCGGTATTGCGTGACTATCGTCCGTCGATTATCGTGAATCCGGCCGCCTACACGGCTGTTGACAACGCCGAGCAGGACATCGAGGGCGCCACACAACTCAATGCGCACGCGCCGGCCTTGCTCGCGGAAGAAGCGGCTCGCTCGGGCGCGCTGCTGGTCCACTACTCGACCGACTATGTGTTTGACGGCAGCAAGGACGGCGCCTATGTCGAGAGCGACGCGACCTGTCCGCAGAACGTGTACGGACGGACCAAGCTCGAGGGAGAACTGGCGATCGCGGCGAGCGGCTGTGCGCACCTGATTTTTCGTACGAGCTGGGTGTACGGGCGGCGTGGTCGGAACTTCCTTCAAACTATGTTGCGCCTTGCGGCCGAGCGCCCGGAGCTCAAGGTTGTTGCCGACCAAATTGGCGCGCCGACGTGGAGCAATACGCTCGCCACGCTGACCGCATCCATTCTCGCGCGGAACGCGGGGCCAGACGCACTGGGCGGCTGGTTGGAAAAATCGGGTATCTATCACCTGACGGCCGGGGGATCCACTACGTGGGCGGGGTTTGCGGAAGCCATCTTCCAAGAGGCCGACCTGGAGAAACGACCGGTCGTCCATCCCATCGATACCGCCGCCTATCCCACGCCAGCACGGCGGCCCTTGAACTCGGTCATGTCCAACGCGAAGCTCCAAAAGACCTTTGGCATCCAGGCGTATGACTGGCGGCATGCGCTCAGACTGTGCCTTGGCCGATGAGCGGCCAACCGTGCCGGTAAACCCGTCAACTTTTGTTCAAGTAGATCGTCGTATCAGGAGTTTATGAATCCCCATATCGCCCCTTCTGCGGGTTTCCGTGAATTGCTCGCTTCGACATGGCGCAATCGCGCGTTGATCCTGAGAATGACTGTCCGCGAGGTTCTCGGTCGCTACCGAGGATCGCTGTTCGGCCTTGCCTGGTCGCTGTTCAATCCGATCTTGCTGCTCGTCGTCTACACCGTGATCTTCGGTGTGATCTTCAAGTCCCGCTGGGGCGGCAGCCAGATCACCAACAAGGGCGATTTCGCGATCATCATCTTTGCAGGCATGATCGTGCACGGACTCTTCGCGGAATGTTTCACGCGCTCGCCGGGTCTCATCGCCGGCAATCCCAATTACGTGAAAAAGGTGCTGTTTCCGCTTGAAGTGCTGCCCTGGATCTCGATGGGTTCTGCCCTGTTTCACACCTGCGTAAGCTGGGTCGTGTTGCTGATCGCCCAGGTTGTATTGCGGCACGCGTTGCCTTGGACCGCGATCCTCTTTCCGATCATCATGTTTCCGCTCGTGCTCGGAACCATGGGATGCAGCTGGTTTCTTGCCGCGACTGGTGTGTACCTGCGGGATGTGACGCAGATTACGGGCATCATCACGACCGTGCTGATGTTTCTGTCGCCCATGTTTTACCCAGTGTCGGCGTTACCACCCGCGTATCAGAATCTGCTGTACATCAATCCGCTGACGTTCATCATCGAATCGGCGAGGGAAGTGCTCATTTGGGGGAGACAACCCAACTGGACCAGTTGGTCGTTCTATTTGCTTGCCAGTATGCTCGTTGCCTGGTTCGGCTTCTGGTGGTTTCAAAAGACGCGTAAAGGTTTTTCGGACGTTCTCTAAAGATGGCGCCGCGGTGCGTACCCCCGGGAGCGCTCAAGCAGGGTTAGTTGGATTTTTTTCATGAATGCAATGTCGATCGCCCATATTTCCGGCCGCGCTGCGAGCCACCTACAAATTCGACGTTGGCGCTATCTGCTGCGGGATTGCCCGCTCTTTGTCGCGAGCTGGTATGTCGACCGCTACGCCGATGTCGCGACTGCCCGTATCGATCCGCTGAGCCATTACTTGGCGCGCGGCTGGCGGGAGAGCCGCCAGCCGGGCCCCGAGTTCGACGGCGTTTATTACCTTTCGCGCTATCCCGACGTGGCGTCGCTCGGCATTCCGCCGCTCGTGCACTACTGGCTGAACGGCCGCAGCGAGGGCCGGCATCCGAATCCCTGCATGGATCTCGCATGGATCGAGTCGGCGGGGAGCCAGCGACCTGTGAGTGCGTCGGCGAACATACCGGAAGGGCGCGTGCAGGACGGGCGATCATCGCCTGAGCCGCTTATCAGCGTAATCATTCCGACGTACAACCGCGAGCGCCTGCTGCCGGGGGTACTGGATGCGTGGCGCGAACTCGACCGCGCCACGCGGATTCCTTACGAGATTATCTTCTCCGACGATGGCTCCGAAGACGGCAGTGTCGCGCTTCTCGAAGCGGTCCATGATCTTCCGATCCGGGTGTTGCGCAACGCCCATGGCGGCGCGTCGCCGGCCCGCAACGCGGCTATCCGGGCGGCGACCGGCAAGCGCTTGCTGATCATCGGCGACGATATTTTCCCGCATCCCGAACTGCTCAATGTGCACTGGGAGCTGGGCCAGAAGCTCGGGCCGATGGCAGCCACGCTGGGCGTGGTTGACTGGCATCCTGACCTGAAGGTCAATCACCTGATGGACCACATCACGGAGATCGGCAACGAGCAATTCAGCTACAACCGCTTGGAAGACGGCGCGTTCGTTGATTTTCGGCATTTCTATACGTGCAATATCTGTGTCGATCGGGAAATCTTGAATCAGCAGGCCACGCTGTTCGATCATCGTTTCGACAAATACGGGTTCGAGGACATTGAACTGGGTTACCGGCTGGCGCTGCAGGGATTGAGGCTCTACTACACGCGCCAGGCGAAGGGCGATCATTACCATCCTTACGTGATTGAGAATTTCTGCCGGCGCCAGGTGTCAGCTGGCGAGATGGCTGTTCTGTTCCGGGGCTTTCATCCTGGCATTGGCGCCATTGTCGGCGTGGACGGTCCCGAGCGGCAGTACAAGAAACACGGCATGCCGAGTCCGGTTTCGGACGCGCTTTGGCAGTCGCGACTGCAGCAACTTATCGACCACGCAAACAGCTACGAACATCTATTCGAACGCGCCGGCCGACAAGCGCGGTCGGTCCTCGGCCAATGCCTGAGCCAGCTCTACGCACCGCTTTTCCGCGCGATGTACGAATACGGCGTGCTCCAACGCCTCACGGGCAGCAAAGGCGTCCTTTCGCTGGCCATGAAGATGCACTTTGGGCCGCAGTGGAACGACTACTGGAAAGCATGTTCAGCCGATGGAGCCGAATCCGTTAGTTTGAGCGCGGAGCAGTTGACCGAGCTGATCGAAGCGCTGGTCACGCATCCGACCGAGTTCGGATCGCCAGCGGTCGAACAGGTCTATCGCGAATTAGTGGCGTTGCGGTCAGTGTCGGCTGCGGGATCGCCGCACGCATCGAAAGCTTTGCGCTGGCGCAATCGCGTCTCTGTGGGCCTCTATCTGCTGCGGCGGGACCCGCTCGATTTCGTCGTCCAGGTGAGGAAAATGGTGCATCGGCGGGCGGCGCAGCGCCAAACCATGCCTCCGGAAACCCGGCGCGTCAGCGAGGAAGTCACGCGCAGTTCGCAGATCGGCTTGATCCTCGAAACCAGCTCTGCCGATAACGACGCGAGCGTCGCCGTGTTTCGCGACGTCTTCGGCGCGGATGCTCGCGTGTTTGCACGCACGGAGACGAACGAGTTGCGTGAGGTTAATTTCGACGGCACGCAGGACGCGTTGATTTATTCAATCGATCATGCACGCTGTGGATATTTCTATTGGCCAGAAAGCGCCAGTGACATCCCGGGCCGCGATGCGCTATTCGACGCGTGGGTGGCCGTCGCGGAAAACAACCTTGACGCTGCGGTAATGTCGTACGGATTCGACTCGCCGGCGAGCATCCGAGTGGGCGCATTGCGTAACCACCTGGTTTTTTCGGAGCGAATCGCGCAGTGTGTTTTCGACAACCAGTTGGGCAGCGCCGTCGTGCGCGGCAAGGTCGTGCGCGTGCAGGAAGGTCCTTCGCGACCCGTGCCTGAGCCGAGAACCGCGACTGAGCTGTTCGGGCAGCCGATGGCGGTCGACGGCGACCGGGGCTTCTTCGCGAGTGAGACGGGCGAGCACGTAGCGCGGCGTCACACCACACCGCGCTACGCCAAGGTCGAGAAACGTCGCCCGGTGGTGTTCGTGTTTCCCGTGTTTGTTGCGGTTGGCGGCGTCGAGCGCAACACGGTGGAGATCATGCGTCAGTTGAACGACCGCTATGATTTCGTCGTGGTGACCATGGAACGCCTGCGGCAGGAGCAGGGAAGTCTGGGACGGCAGTTCCAGGAAGTCGGGGCACGCCTCGTCCAGATGTCTGAGTCCGTCATGCATGAGCACTACCTGCGCGTGCTGTTGCGCCTGAAGTCATCGTTGCATCCCGACCTCGTCTGGATCTGCAACGGATCGCCGTGGCTCGGCGACAATGCCGCGAACCTTCGGGCGCTGTTTGCTGATGTGCCCATCGTCGACCAGCAGGTCTATGACGTCGACCAAGGCTGGATCAATCGCTATGCGGAGCCGGGCATCACCTCGTTCGACCGTTTCATTGCGATTAACGAGAAGATCTTCAAGCGTTTCACGGGCGACCTGAAGCGCGACAGTTCGGTCGTCGACCTGATCTATTCGGCCGTCGACACCAGCCGCATCGAAGCATTCAAGAGCCGGCCTGTCGATGCGTCGGGGCTGCGTGAGAAATTCGGCTTGCCAGAAAACAAGGCGTTGTTCGGTTTCATCGGACGCCTGACGAGCCAAAAGCGGCCCGTGGATTTCCTGCGGTTGGCCCATGCCCGCCGTGAGTTCACGGACGAGGTGTTCGTGCTGGTCGGAGACGGTGAACTTGCATTGGATGCCGACGCGTTCATCCGGGACCGTCGCATGACGAACGTGATTCGTATTCCGTACGTGCAGAACACGCTCGAACTCGACGCCGTGCTCGACGGCCTCATCATTACCTCGGCCTATGAGGGCCTACCGATCGCGATGATCGAGGCGCTCAATCTGGCCGTGCCGGTTTTCGCGACCGATACCGGCGACATAGGCATCGTGCTCGACGAATTCAACGGCGGCGTGGTCTATCCGGTCGATGCGGTCGAAGCAGACGTGGCGTCGCGCTTCGCGCGCTGGCTCGGCACACGCGAGTCGTTCAAGGCGTCACTCAAGCAAAAGGAAGCGGCAGTGCTGCGGCGCTTTTCGAGCCGTGAGATCGCGCTTCAATATGTCGATTGTTTCGACAAGGCCATGCTGGCTTATCAGCCTGAAGCCGTTGCGGAGACGCACCCATGACGGTTGTCCTGATCGGCGGCGGCGGATTCATCGGTAGGCACGTGGCAGCCGCGTGTCTCGCGAGCGGGCTGAAGGTGCGCATCGCCGACGTGCACAATGGAAAGCGCGCGCCTCTGCCCGCAGACGGACTGCCCGAGGGCGTCGAGATCTGCGTGGGGGACTATCGTGAGCCGACGTTCGTAGCCGATGTTGTGAAGGGCGCACACGCCGTGGTGCATCTCGCGCACGACGCGATGCACCTGAACGGCCGTTGCGACATGGCTGGGGAATACGAGCGCAACATCCTCCCGGCTATTCGTCTCATGGAAGCATGCCTTGACGCCGCGGTCCAGCGCTTCGTATTCGTCTCCTCGGGTGGCACCGTCTATGGAAATCAGCCGGCTGGAACACCGATCCTGGAGTCAGCGCACGCGCAGCCTATCTCCCTGTATGGCACGGCGAAGCTGTCCATCGAGCATATCGCGCAGCTGTATTTCATCCAGCGCCAGTTGCCCGCTATCATCGTGCGGCCGGCGAACGCGTATGGCGCCGGGCAACTGCCGTTCAGGGGGCAGGGACTGATTCCGACCGCATTCGCCTCGGCGCAGCACGGTAAGAAGGTCAGCATTTTCGGCGATGGCGGCGCGGTCCGCGACTATGTCCATGTGACCGACATTGCACGCGGCATCGTCGCAGCCATTCAAGCCGGCCAGTTGGGAAATGCCTACAACATTGGCTCGGCGAGCGGCGTCTCCACCCGTCAGATACTGACGGACTACGTCATCCCGCTCGTCGAGAACGACCAGTTGTCGCTCGATGTGGCGTATCTCGAGGAACGCAAGGCAGACGTTCAATACAACGTCCTCGACTACTCAAAATTACATGACCACACCGGATTTGCGCCCACGGTTTCCCTGGACCGGGGCATGCGCGATGTCTGGACATGGTTGAAATTGCAATTCAAGTTGGACTGACATGGCTCTCGTTTCAATCATTATCCCCAGCTACAACCATCTGGCCTACATCCCTAAAGCCGTCGACAGCGTGCTCGGTCAGAGCCATTCGGATCTTGAGTTGATCATCGTCGACGACGGCTCGAAGGACGAGTCGCTAGAGTATCTGGAAAGCCTCACGGATCCGCGCGTGCGGCTCGTCGCCCAGGAGAACGCGGGCGCGCACAACGCCATCAATCGTGGCCTCGGCATGGCGAAGGGTGACTATCTCGCGATCTTGAACTCCGATGACATCTTTCATCCGGAGCGCCTCGCCATCTGCATTGACCGGCTCACATCTACCGATGCGGAGTTGGTGGCAACCTGGATCGAAGTCATCGACCAGGACGGCAAGGCGCTCGGAGTCAAGGAAGGTTGGCACAACATGCTGCCCTGGCCGATCCGTCACCCGGAGCGCTCTTTTGCGCAGACGAACGATTTCGCCAGGAATCTGCTGATGACGAACTTCGTCTCGACCACCAGCAACGTCGTGTTTTCGCGCAAGTTGTATGACGCTATCGGCGGCATGCGCAATCTGCGCTTCGCGCATGACTGGGACTTTCTGCTGCGCGCTGCGCGCACCTTCCCGTGCGAACTGATCGCGCAGCCGCTGCTTCAGTACCGGATTCACGGCAGCAATACGATCTCGTCGAATCGCGCGTGGATGCTGTTTGAAATCTGTTGGGTGCTCGCGACCGGCATGGCGCAGTTCGAAGGACTGTCGCTCTATGCGTCGGGCGAGCGCGACGCGCTGATCAAGGACGTTCACGCGCTCGGCGAGTCGATCAACACGCAGGGCAACGACCGCGTGCTCTGGATGATCCGCCAGTTCATCGACGCGCGTCGCCGCGTGGGTGATCCGCATCCCGAACTCAAACTGCTGGACGACAAGGAGTTACGGGACGCGTTTATTACCTACATCGATACCGGCGAGTCTAGCGCGCCCGTTGCTGGCCCTTCGGGGTCGGCCGTGTCCAGCGGCCTGCCCAGGATGCTGAGCAGGCTCGCCGCGCGGCTGGAACGCGGCCGTTCATGAGCGATTGCAGCGTTCCGAAGGTCGGCGTCGCGATCGTCAACTGGAATTCTCAGGACATGCTGGTGCGCGCGCTCCAGGCGCTCGCCCGGCAGACCACGGCGCCGCATCGGGTCATCGTGGTGGACAACGCGAGCGCCGACTTCGCGCCGGTGCAGGACGTCCCGGTGAACACGGTATTCAGGCAGATGAGCACGAACACGGGTTTCGCGCGGGGCAACAATATTGCCGTCGAAGCGCTTCGGGACTGCGACTGGATCGCGCTTGTCAATCCCGACGCGTTCCTCGCGCCGGACTGGATCGAAAGCGTCTTGCGGGCGGCGAGCGAACGGCCGGAATTTGCGTTCTTTGCGACCCGGACGCTGATTGAAGCGACGCCAGAACTGCTCGATGGCGCCGGTGATGCCTATCACGTGAGTGGGCTCGTGTGGCGGATCGGATTTGGGCGCCCTGCCTCCCTGGACAGCGGGCAGCGCAGGGAAGTGTTCGGGCCGTGCGCGGCGGCTGCCGTGTACAAGCGCGAGGCTTTCGAGGCGGTCGGCGGCTTCGACGAAGACTTCTTCTGCTACGTCGAGGATGTCGACCTTGCCTTCCGGCTGCGGCTCGCGGGGTATCGCTGCCTGTACGTTCCGGATGCTGTCGCGCTGCACGTTGGCTCAGGCACCACGGGCGGCCAGCATAGTCCGTTCTCGGTTTATCACGGACATCGAAACATTGTCTGGGCGTATGTCAAGAACATGCCCGGCTGGCTGCTCTGGGTTACGCTGCCGCTTCACCTGGCCATGAATATCATTGTGATGCTGTTCTACATTCGTCATGGTCAGGCAAACACCATCATTCGAGCCAAGTGGGATGCAGTGAAAGGCTTGCCGGGCATGTGGCGCAAGCGCAAGGGTATCCAGGCAAAGCGCCGGATTGGGCCGCGCGATGCTATCCGCCTGATGAGCCGGGCGTTCTGGCCGTCTGCTCGCGGTATTTGACCGGAACTCAAAGTAAGCTATATGAACAATGAAATCACACGCCAGTCGGCGATCGAAGTGCAGGGCATCAGCAAGTGTTACAACATCTACGACAAGCCGCGAGATCGCCTGCTGCAGATGTTTTACCGGCAACGCCGGCAGCTCTATCGCGAGTTCTGGGCGCTCAATGACATCAGCTTCACCGTGCCGCGAGGCGAAACGGTGGGCATTGTCGGGCGCAACGGGTCGGGCAAGTCGACGTTGCTGCAGATCATCGCAGGCACGCTGACGCCGACGGCGGGCGGCGTCAGCACCGATGGCCGCGTGGCGGCGCTGCTGGAACTCGGTTCCGGCTTTAATGCTGAATTCACCGGGCGCGAGAATGTCTATCTGAACGCCTCGCTGCTGGGACTGACCAGTTCCGAGGTCGATGAACGTTTCGACAGCATCGCTGCGTTCGCTGACATCGGGCGATTCATCGAGCAACCCGTGAAGACCTATTCGAGCGGCATGATCGTCAGACTTGCGTTCGCGGTTCAGGCACAGATCGACCCGGCTATCCTGATCGTCGATGAAGCGCTGTCTGTCGGCGACGCTAAGTTCCAGGCCAAGTGTTTCGATCGGCTAAAGCAACTGAAAGACAACGGGACTAGCATTCTGCTGGTGACACACAGCAGCGAACAGGTCGTCACGCATTGCTCGAGCGCCATCCTGCTCGACGGCGGCAATAAGGTGTTTGAGGGCAAGCCCCGCGAAACGGTCAACCGGTATCTGGACCTGCTGTTTGGTCGAGATCGCAAGAAAGCCACAGAGAAAACCCTTCCGGTGGCACTCCCGGCCGAGCCTGGTGCACCCCGGACCGAAGATAACGCGGTGGGCACCGTATCGAACGGCACCATGGTCGTGACGGCGGCGGGCGCTGCCCGGTCGGAGCAGGAGCAGGGTTTTGAGCTCTCGTCGGACGAAGATTTATACAACCAGCGGCGTGCCTATAATCAATACGAGTATCGCTGGGGCGATGGCATGGCGGCGATCACGGATTTCGCGATCGAAAGCGATGGTGTGATGTCGCCAAACGTCATTCCGAGTGGTTCGAAGGTCACGCTGGCTATCGCCTTTCGTATCGAGCAGGCCATGATGCGGCCGATCCTTGGAGTGACGCTGAAGACCAAGGAAGGGGTGACGGTTTACGGCACCAATTCCGAATTGCTTCAGTGCGACGGTCTCGACGGCATGTTTGAAGCCGGCACGAACTGGCGCGCCTACGTGCATTTCGATTGCCATTTGGGCGCGGGTGATTATTTCGTTTCGCTCGGCATCGCTACCCGTCATGGCGAAGACATCGTCCCGCATGACCGTCGCTACGATTCCATCCACCTTGTCGTCGATCACGAGTCGCGTTTCTTCGGACTCACCAACCTGTATATGCATATGGACATTGGCAAATGACTTTTGGTCTTGAATTGTCGAACGCGGGGTATGTGTTCGATCAGGAGTCCCTGATCTGGCGCAAAGACGCCAGCGAGCCTTTCGCTTACAACGACGGAGACGAGGTCGAGCAGGCGATCGCCACCGTCCTGCGCAACGCAGTCGACGTATCGGTCATGTCGCGCGAACTCGCCGCGCATTGCACTGACTGGCCCCGGCGCTATCACCTGCACGCATCGCGGGCAAACCTCCTGCGCCCGCTCGCGCAACGACTCAAGGGCGATGTCCTGGAGATCGGCGCTGGTTGCGGCGCGATCACGCGGTTCCTCGGCGAATGCGGCGCGAACGTGCTCGCGCTGGAAGGCAGCCCCCGGCGCGCATCGATAGCCGCACTGCGCGCACGCGGTCTCCCGAACGTCACAGTGATGAGCGAGAAATTCTCCAACTTCAAGACGGATCGTCGCTTCGATGTCGTAACGCTGATCGGAGTGCTCGAATATGCCGGCCTGTTCGGCACGGGTGAAGACCCGGTGAACGACATGCTCAAGTCTACGCGTGCGTTGTTGAAGCCCGACGGCATTCTGATCATCGCCATCGAAAACCAACTCGGGCTCAAATACTTTGCCGGTGCGCCTGAGGACCACGTCGGCGCACGCATGTTCGGCATTAATGGGTTATATGCCAAGCCGGGTGTCGAGACGTTTGGCAAGGTCAACCTTGAGCGTCGGCTGAAAGACGCGGGTTTTGCATCGATCGCGCTCGCGTTGCCCTTTCCCGACTACAAGCTGCCGAGTTCGGTGGTCCTGCCCGGCGGCCTGCATGCCGACAGTCCGTTTCGCGCCGAGATACTCGCGTCACAGTCGGTGAGTAAAGACCATCAGGTCAACTCCACTGTGCTGACCTTTTCGCTCGAACGGGCGTGGGCATCGGTCGGTCGCAACGGCCTGCTGGATCACCTTGCCAATTCTTTCCTGTTCGTGGCGTCGCCCGACGGGGACGCCCAGGCTGCTTTCCCCGCCGACGAACTTGCGCATCATTACTCGGTGGAGCGCGCGCCGGAGTTCTGCAAGTCGACCAGTTTTCGCCGCTCGCCCGAGGGACGGGTCCAGGTCGTTCGTGCGTCCATCGAGTCGCAAGCCTTGATTGCATCGGCCAATACCGCGGCGTCGAATGTCGAATACGAACACGCCATCAGCAACGAGCCGTTCATTGAAGGCGTGTCGCTCGATGAGGATTTCACGCGGCTCGTGCTGACGCCGGGGTGGACGTCAAAACAGGCAGCCGGCGTCCTGCATCGATACATCGACGTGCTGTTTGCCGACGCTCACGTAGAGGGCGACCGGCCGTCGGGCATCAGCGTTGACGATCCGATGCCCGGACACCTCCTCGACGTTGTGCCTCAGAACATCGTGTTCGACGGGCATGGCGTCGCGCATGTCATCGATCACGAATGGCTGTCCCGCGAGCCATTGCCGCTTGGCTTCCTGGTGTTCCGCGCACTGACGCTGACGGTCCGCATGCTGTCCACCTGTGCAGTCCCGAACGAGCTGGAGTTGCTGAACCGGCAGAATCTGTTCGTCGATATATTCGCGCACCTGGGCATGACGCTCGACAAGGCGCATGTGGAAGACTATTTGCAGCGCGAGGCCGTGTTCATGTCGTTTGCGACGGGTGACTCGTGCACGGCCGAGACCTTCGATGCATGGGCAGCTAGCCATCTGCCGACTGAACTCGACCTGAAGTCCTACGCAATGGGCGATCTGATGAGTACGGTCGATGCGCTGAGCACACGGGTGAGAGGAGGGGGGCCGACCGACGTCGACATGCTGAACGCGCGGTTGGCGGAAATGGACGCTGAGCGCAGTGCGTTGCAGGATCAACTGCGCGCCGCGACCTCGGCCGAGAAAATAGCGCGAGACGACGCCACGCGCGCCCACGCAGATTTCACCCGCGCCCATGCAGATTTTACTCGCGCCCACGCAGATTTCACGCGGGCGCAGGGGGAAAGGGACAGCGTCAAGAGCGAACTGAGTGCTGTGCTGCAATCACACGCGTGGCGGGCGACCTGGCCGGTCAGAGCCGTCGCTGTACGTATCAAGAATCTCGTACGGTGAACACATGCGATCAAGCTTATATTTCTCGCACGCGAGGCCACCAACGATGACGTTCCGGTTCTTCCGGCGCGAGGTCTTTTGATGGCAACGGTAACGGGCCAACTGATAAGGTATTGCGTGGTCGGACTTTGCGCCAACGCGGCGAGCTATGTGGCTTTCCTGTTGCTCATGCATCTCGGCATGGATGCAAAGATCGCGATGACGTGCGTCTATCTGGTTGCCGCAACGGTCAGTTTCCTTTTGAATCGCAAGTGGACGTTTGCCCATAGCGGGAACATATTTGGAATTGCCGTGCGCTATGCACTAGCCCAGTTGGCAGGTTATTTGCTTAATCTACTGATCTTGGTTGTTTTCCGCGATCACCTGCGGTTCGGCGCAGCGCTTGTTCAAGCGTGCGCCGTCCCAATAGTCGCGGTGTTCCTGTTTGCGGTGTCCAAATTTCTGGTCTTCCGTTCACAGACGCCCGCAAGCGCTTGACGTAAGGGCAGGGGATGCGCACATCTTGGCGGATTAGAGCCGAGAGCAATGAGATATTTGATAACAAACCGAACTATATAGGCCAAAAACCTCCACAGAACGGAATCACTATGCGGTCTGTACGACACTTATAGGATGAGCTCAGCATGGATAAGGCAGAATTCGACAAGTTTGCGAATGAATATCACGTCTTGCATGCCCGTAATATTGCGTTGTCAGGCGAAGATCCGGCGTTTTTCAGCGAATACAAGATCCACGATATCCAGGCGGAAATGAAACGCCGCTGCCTGGCGCCTGTTACTGCCCTTGACTTTGGTTCGGGTGTGGGCAATTCGCTGCCCTGGATGAAGAAGTACCTTCCCGCCACCAATGTGACCTGTGTCGATGTATCGGAGCGTTCGCTGGACATTGCCGCTTCGCGCTTTCCGGGTCAAGCGACCTTCGTGCCTTTCGATGGCGGCGACTTTCCGTTTGACCGGGCCCAGTTCGACCTTGCATACGCCATGTGCGTATTTCACCATATCGATCGCGCGGAGCATGTGCGTTTGCTGTCCGAGCTTAGGCGGGTGCTTAGACCAGACGGCGTGCTAGCCATCTTCGAGCACAATCCCTATAACCCGCTGACGGTTAGGGCCGTCAATACATGCGAGTTCGACGAGAACGCGAGATTGATCACTGCATCCGTGATGAAACGCTCGTGCCACGAAGCGGGCTTCAAGGACGTTCGAATCCGATACCGCATTTTCTTTCCGCGCGCGCTCTCGCGGCTGCGAGTATTCGAACGGTACTTGGTGCATCTGCCTCTTGCAGCTCAGTATTCGGTCTATGCCTCGGGCGTGTGACCGTACATCCCACCGGATTACTTTCAACACATCCCTTTGGAGGATCAATAAAAATTTCGCTTGTACGTTGCAAATGCCTATTGCCATTGCAAATTTGTGCTGCCAGCGTAGATGCATTGATCGTTAAGCTCTGCTTGCCCGCTGTATGCGCGCAGAAGATCCGAGAGCTGGTTTGCGTCATGCGGGGTTCCCATTGTCCGGCATCAACATAACTTGCCGGGAACCGCCGAGCCACTTTAATCAGCTGTTGGCGGTCTGTCGAACGGCGGATGTCAAAGCTACTTACGATCAGATTAGTGGACTATGAGTTTTTCTTCGAACCCGTCAGATGTGCGAGATCCTTCCGTGTTTCTGTCGATCGTGGTGCCTTGCTTCAACGAAGAAGAGGGCATCCACGAGTTGTATCGGCGGATCACGTCCGTGTGTGCTGGCATGGATCTCAGTTCCTACGAGCTGGTGCTAATAAACGACGGTTCGTCCGACAAGACCTGGTCCTACATGAGGGCGCTGCACGAAGCAGATAACCGGATTATTTGCATCAATCTGTCTCGTAACTTCGGCCATCAACTGGCGCTCACCGCCGGCCTGAAGATCGCCAGTGGTCAGCGCATATTCATCATTGATGCGGATCTGCAGGACCCTCCTGAACTTCTGCCCGCCATGATGGTGCGCCTTGATGCGGGCGTTGACGTGGTATATGGCCAGCGCATCAAGCGAGAAGGCGAAACACTCTTCAAGAAAAAGTCTGCGTCGCTGTTTTATCGGCTACTGGATCGCCTGGTCGATATCGATATACCGGTCGATACGGGCGATTTCCGGCTGATCAGCCGCCGCGCAGTCAATGCATTGAACTGTATGCCGGAAAATCATCGTTTTATCCGCGGCATGGTCACCTGGATCGGAATGCGGCAAGAAGCGTTTCCCTATGAACGCGCAGCGAGGTTCGCCGGTACGACCAAATACCCCTTCGTAAAGATGCTGAAGTTCGCCTTCGACGCGATTACCGGGTTCTCGGTCAAGCCCCTCCGTTTTGCGTCTTACCTGGGGGTAGGGGCAGCGCTGCTCTCGGTGTTTCTAGGTGCCTACGTCCTGTACGCATGGTGTGAGGGTCAGACGGTCCCGGGATGGACATCGTTGGCCGTCATCATGTTGTTGATGGGCAGTTGTCAACTCATCGTGCTCGGTATCATGGGTGAATACGTGGGCCGCCTCTACATAGAGGGAAAAAGCCGGCCACTGTATGTCATACAGGAAGTGCTGGCCGGTTCGTCGAAAAGATCGGACACCTAGGGGCCGGGCTGAGCGCCATCGCGCTTTTCGGGTCTCGCATAACGAGTCGTTTCAATCCCGTAATCCCGTGTTCAAAAAGACGAAGTCATGAACAAAAACGAAAATGCATCGACGCGTGCTGGTTCCGTCGCGCGCGGCTGGGTCTCACTTTTGCTTCTGACAGTTGTACTTGTATCCCTGAACACATGGGCGGCGCACCTATACGTCGCGTCCGAGAAATTCATTTTCTATTGGGACTGGAATGGTTTCATCGGCATAACGCGTGAATTTTGCGAGGCGTTCGCGAACAGTCCCCAGAGCGCGGCAACCTTCTTAATCGAGAGTTTGAAAGGCGAGTACAACCTTGTATTTGCTGTTCCCATTTCTCTCATTTTTGGATGGGACACTGATTCGCGTCAGTTGTATATCGGTTCGCTGGCAGCGCTTTACGTCACCGCGTTTTGTATTGCGATGGGACGCGTCATCAAGAAAGCTTTTCCCGAGTGCGGAGAAGGTGGCGTGTGGTGCGCGGCTTTCCTTGCGGTTGCCGTTCCGACGGCGTGGCACGCGACTATGCTCGGGTATCCCGACCCGCTCGCCGCGGCGTGCATACTGTTTGGTTTCGCGATACTGCTGGCGGATACCCAACTCCGCTCCACTCGCACATTCGTCGCGGTGGCGTTCCTTCTGGGCTTGGGAACCGTGGTTCGCCGACATATGGCATATGCCGTCCTTGCGCTGCTGGTGTCAGTGTCGTTGACGATCGCGATCGCAGTGCTCCGGGATGTACTTTTGAAGGCGGAAAGATCGCCACTGACGATCATCGTTCGGCTGGTCAAGCCAGGCATGCTGGCCGTGCTCGTAGTCCTCTGGCTGGTCGTGCTCGATCCTTTCTTCCTCAAGAACATTCTGGAGAACGATTACGGTTCGTTGTACTCGTCTTATCAGCAGAGCACCGCTTCCTTGCTGCGTTATTTCTATACCGACGTGATCGGGAGGGTATATTTCAGCGTCGGCGTTGTCGGCTGCGTCCTGGGTCTCGTGACGGGTTGGCGGCGCTTGAACGCCCGGTTTGTCGCCAGCCTGTTCGCTTTGATGTGGCTGATTGTCTGGGTGTCGACGGCGAGACAACGCGGGCTTCATCAGCTGATTGTTGGCCTCCCGCTGTTGGCTACCGTAGGCATCTTCAATATATACACGACCTTGCGTGGGTCGCGCGCCCGGGTGCTGGCCGTCGTGTTCGCGGTGTGCATTGGGCTTTATGCGGTGGGCAACGCGACGCTGATCTACGGCACGCATTACCAAAACTACGACAGAGCGAATCGGGCGCTCGGCATCTTCACCGAGTACGCCGCGCCTCTCCGAAGAGACGACTTCGATAACATCCGGGCGCTGGTGTCCGGTTTGCGTGATGGCAAGCAGCCGGTCCTCGTCGCGGCATCAAGCGGGAATTTGAACTTTGACGTTGTCACTCAAGCGGAAAAGCTTTTTTATCCTCCTGGGCACCGGCTACTGACGGTAGATAGTAGTCCGCAGATAGACTCGCGCGATCCGCTGCCAATCGAAGACCTGTTGCAGGCCTTTCAAGTGGTCGTGGTCAAGCCGTTCCAGCACCATATCAGTGCGGACCAGCAGCAGGTTGTGGAGACGGTGGGTGACATCGTGTCCACGGGCGCCGCTGCTAGTGAATTCCAGACCACAGGGCAGCGATACGCGCTAGAGAAAGACGCCACGGCCATGGTTTATCGCCGGACAGCGCCCACGCCATTGCCGCTCGCCGTGTCAATTCTCGCGGAAATGCAGCATCGGGTTACCGCGACCAACCATATATTCCGGGATTACTGGTTCCTCAGCGACTATGCGACGCCTTCAGGCAACGTCTGGAACCCTGACGGAAGCCGCAATTTCTTCGTGAGGCTGCACGCTGAACCGTTCACGGCTACATTGATGCGCAAAGTCACTGGCCCGGTTCGTTTCAATGGCACGTTGTACGTGGCCGGCACCTTCTGCAAGGGCTTGACGGTTACGGGCGGCACTAGCCCGGTCCACTTTTCTCCAACGGTCGAGCCCGTACCGCTGACCGTATCCGCGTTGCCCGATGCGACCGGATTCGTCTCGTTGAAACTCATTACCGATCAGGGCGCCGAGTGCGACGTCATTTTCAGGCAACTTAAGTCCAATTTGCCCGATTGACTCTCGCTGACGGGCGCGTCAACTGGACGTTGTGCCCGGTACTCCCGCCACAGCAGATCGAGCGTGACGCCTTTCCTACCGGGCTCGTGGTGACCCGTCGATCGGGCCACCTCGCGCGACGCGGTTCCCGCGGTCCGGGGGCGGGTTCAGCCTCGCCTTGAGCGCATTGAGCGCCGTGTCGCCGTCACTGTCGTCGTATCGTCAATCGTGTGCACGAACTATTGCAGCTCGTCCGTTAAAACACTTCTAAATATGAACATTCTCGACTCGCTTCGGCAGGCGCCCAGTGCCGAGCTATATCGCCTCTACCTCGCTATCGGCAAAATGCTTGATGATCCCCGGCGTATTCTCGAAATACGTCAACGCCTGCATCTGGGGATGACCGTCAACTACATCGGCGACAACCCGCTTGGGCCGCCCGTGAAAGGCACCATAGTTGAACTTCGGCGCACTCAGGCAGTGGTTCAAGACAGCGCAACTTTACGCCATTGGAGCGTGCTCTATGCGGCGATCATCCCGGACACTTCGAGTGGTCAGCCTCACGTCGAATCGACACCGCCGCCGGGAACGCAGCGTGAGGAGTTCTTCATCGGCGAGACAGTCGGCTTCACCGACAAGCACTTCAGCGAGCGCGTCGGAATCATCGTAAGGCTGAATGCCAAGACGGCATCTATTGCCGTCAATGACAGCGATGGCCACTGGCGTGTTTCCTATGCTCTACTGCGAAAGATCGTCGACATCTAGCCGTGCAAATCCGCCCTCAGGGGTTCCGCTGACGGATAGGTTGAAACTTTGGTGAATATCCGAGCCGTTTCCCGTGAACCGGGCTGCCGGTGAGGATATGTAGGTTCCATTGGGTCGCAGCAATGCCCGGCACTTACAGATCCACCGATCTCCGACGCAGGGATGCGGGCTGACGAGCATTTAGTTAGGGATCCACGCTATGGTCTTACTCTTCGAGCCCGCATCGCATGCTTCATGCGCAACGCGGGTTCCTCGATGAGACGGCAAGATAGATAAGCAAGAATCAATGTAATGGGTAGTGCGACAGCAAATGTTCCCCAGCCGCCGAGCAGGATTTCGCGTTTATGGGACTCGTAAACTATGACTTCCTGCACTGGCCACGCATAGATGTACACGCCGTAAGAGATGTCTCGAATGCTCCATTTGATCACGCCTGCATATTTCGCCAGATAGATCAAAACGAACGGTGCGGAAACAATGTAGGTGATAAGTTGAATGCGCCAGTCAGTTATGGTGCCACCCATTGGCGCAGGAAGTAGGCGCAGCCAATCAAGGACATAGGTGTTCAGTGGGGCAAAGAAGGCAATCACTAGCCCTATCCCAGATAGCATTGCTGCACGCCTTACGTTCATGGCGCCCTCGTTGACAGCGATGAATGCCCCCATTGCGAAGAACATAAACAGTGGTTCGATTTTTAGGAAATAAACGCCACTCTGGGTGATGTTAGAAAAGTAAAGCATCCAGAGGCCCGCAAACAGAGTATTGAAATTGCGTCTAGATAAAATTCCCAACATGCCAATAATCCCGCAAGCCATATAGCATGCGACCTCCCAAGACAGGGTCCAGAGCGATCCATTAGAGGCAGGTATTGGGTTCCCAATATATCCGTTGTAGCGCGAGAACATCATTTCCGAAAAAACGAGCGCGACCAGCACCCCGGGAGCTAGTCGAAGAAATCGGTGCCATGCGAACACGCCAAAGATTTCGACGCGCATGTAACTTTGCGTGATCAGGTAGCCACTAATAACGAAGAAGATATGCACCGATACGGTGCCAAACGACATGTGCCAGCGCTCAAATAGATACAACTCGAACGCTGGGTTCGCAGTGCCGCTCAAAGGAAAGCTGTGAGAAAAAAGGACCAAGATCGCGAGCACGATCCGGATCAGGCTGAAATTGTTTCTCACGGGTATGGTTTGGTTAGCGTGGAGTGGGCATTGTAACGTCTAGGATAAGGTGCAGGTAAGCCGACCGAGAATCCAAATTTTACGAATGCGGCGGCTGTCCGTTTAAAAAGAGATCGCTAGCGACCTGGGTCGAGTGCCGTAGGAAGCCATTGCACTGAGGACTTGGGCATGGCGGAATCAAGGCGAAGTCGAGCCCAAGCGATGCGCGCTATAACGCGTATTGAAAAGGCGTACATGGACAAGTCCAAATTCAGTTGCCAACGCCGACTGCCTAGAGCCACAAATGAAACGTATGCGTTGATTTAATCGGGATGAAATTCTGCGCAATCCACACTCTCTGTACTGCCAAGTTTGGAAGTTGAGTCGAAGTGAAAACACGTTTTATCCCTATCTCACGTGCGTATCCAACCCCCGATTGAATTAATCTTCGATATACGCCGCGCCCTGAGTATTGTTTTGCGATCCCACTTAAAACAAGTTCAAGGCGCTCATCTTCATGGACGCGGACAGTAAGAAATCCGCAAATTCCGGACGCATCTTCGATGACCAGCACACCATGAACATTTCCTACATTGTTGATAGTTTTCTCGCACCATGAAACGTAAGTGTCATCGCAGTCTGATTTTTTAAGTCTAGGGTCAGAGTGATAGTGCCCGTAGTAGCCTGAAAATGCCTCTCGCGCAATTGACAGTACGGCCTCTTTATCGTTTTGCTGGATTAGCCTTACCGCGAATTCATCGGAAAAATTTTGATATTTCTCTGCTTTGAGCATACGAAGCTCATAGTAAATGAGCGTGTCGCACAAAATGGCTCCGTCAAATTCCAGTCGATGCGCGAGATCCAAGCGGTGAGAATCGATTCGCGCAATAAGGAGCTTGGCCCGGTTCGTCTCGCAAAAAGCCAGACACTCCGTGACTTGGTCGGGACTCTCGATCAAATCCGCTTTCGCTGTCACAACGCCGAATCGGTTCAAGTCCAGGGTTGATAACGCGCAATTCATGAGCACACCTCTTTTGTAGAGAGGCCTATTCTAGCCGAGGCCGCTAGGACCGATATTTCGCCTCCAAAACGTCAGATCCTTTCGATATTGCTAGCGAGCGCTTTCGAACTTCGTAGGAAGCCAGCAGTGCTGCCATGACACGGACGAGTTTTTCCGTCCTATCGGCTCGCTGGCGACCTTGTGCCATTGAAGCACATGCGGCGTGTCGGAGATGCGCGCCAGTGGCGCAACAAGTATGTCGCCGCGCCAACCGTAGATCGTTCCGTTGCACACAAATAGTCCGCCCTCGACGCCACACGTCCTGGCCTAGCGCCTCAGCCAAGAGCTGATGGAAGTATGCGGGGGCTTCTTCACCCCCAATGTCCTACTGATGTCTAATATATAATACTGACCACCACAAATTTTTACAGAGAGCGGCATGAGAGACGCCGGCCACGGTAATAATTTCGACTTCATTCGAATTCTCGCGGCGATGCTGGTCATTTACAGCCACCAGCACGTGGTGAGCGCACATTCGGAGCACCCCCCCATCCCGCAGCAAAGTTGGGGCGGCATCGCGGTCATCATTTTCTTCGCTCTCAGCGGCTATCTTGTCTCGCAGAGTTGGGAGCGTGATCCTCATCTGCTTCGATTCTCGATGAAGCGAGTACTGCGTATTTGGCCGGCATTGATCGTCGCCACGCTGTTGTGTGCATTCGTGGTCGGCCCGTTAGTCACGCAGCTTTCGCTGCGCGATTATTTCGACCAGTCCAACGTTTACTCCTACGTCGTAAATACGATCGGCCTGAACATCGTGGACAAGATTCCAAGCGTGTTCGACGCGAACCCCTTCCACGGCGTGAACAGTTCGATATGGACAATTCCACTCGAGATCAAGTGTTACGCCTATCTTGCTATTGCAGGTCTGCTCGGCTTCATGCGCGTGCGCCTGTTTCCGCTTGTGCTGATCCTGGGAATCGGCTGGTGGTATTTCTTCCTCGGCTACTTCTTCAACGGCGTTGGCGCCGAACTGCCCAATGCACCACGCGTATTGTTCATCGAATTCGCGCTGGCCTTCGCCTATGGCGCGGCGATGAACAGCTTGCGCGACGTATGGAAACCCCGCCGCTTCCTGTGTTCCTGCGCGGTCTTGTTGGCCGGTATCGGATTCGGTCTTGCGCAGCACGTCTATGTCGCGTTGCTGGCCATGCTCCCGTTCTTTGTGGTCGTGTTCGGAGAGATGAGCACGCCGTTTTTTCGCCGGTTCGGACGGTTCGGTGATCTGTCCTACGGCATGTACATTTACGCCTTCATGACCCAACAGACGATATGCGCGCTGACCGGGAACATATTGCCGCTTTGGCCTGCACTCGTCGTCTCGACAGCCTGCACGGCGGTCCTGGCGTACATGTCGTGGCACTTTATTGAAGAACCGGCGATGCGGCTAAAACGATTTATGCGGATGCGAAAGACGCGCCCGATGTCTGAAGTCAACGCTGGCATATGAGATTCGCCCCGATACTCCTGGGGTATTGATCGGTCTTGTCTCGTTATTTCTCTTTGTGGCGCCCATTGATCCGCTCATCGGACGAGCGTTCAAGAAAGAGGCGTTACGTAGGGTGATCGAGAAGCTAAAGAATAGACTGACATGCTCCGCAACGGCGTGAAGGTAGTCATCTACGGAGGAACCGCCCAGACGCTGTTGCCTCTGGCCGTGTCGATACAGGGAAGGGATGCGGCGTCGAGTCACGGCGACCAACCACATCTTCGGGGATTTACAGGTATCTCAGCAATTAAGTCACGCTGTCCGGTTCCACTTGGAGCCCCGACGGAAGCTGAAACTACTTCCTGCGTCCGCTAGCGGAACCGTTGACGCTTACGCTGATGCGCAAAGTCACGGAGCCTTCCCAGTTCGCCGGGACGCGTTACACGAGTGGCACATTCATCAAGCGCGAGATCGTGCCAGGCGCTACCCCGATTCATTTGCCAGCGGTCGTGGAGGCCGCGCCGCTTACCATCTCGGCGGTGCCGCATTCGGCAGGGTTCACGTCCTTGGCAGTCACCACTGACCAAACTAGGGAGTGCGACGTCCTCTTCAGGCAATTAAATTCCAAGCTGCCTGACTGAACGAGTTTGCAAAACAAGCAATGTCACGCTCCCAGGATGCACTCCAGTGTTGCGACCACGTATTCTTGCTGGGCATCGCTCAACCCGATCCACAGCGGCAGGCGGATCAGTCGCCCTGACAAATCGTCGGTGATCGGCAAAGGTCCGGACGCCGCACACAGGCGCCTGCCTGCCGGCGCGGAATGAAGCGGGACGTAGTGGAACACCGCATGGATCCCGGCCTGCTTCAGCGAGGACAGCACCGTGTCCCGATTGAAACGCTTATCCAGCAGCACGTAGTATAAGTGGGCGTTGTGCGTGCAGTTCTCGGGAATGATTGGCCTTCTCAACCATTCCCTCGCTTCGAGGCGTTCGAGCAAACGGTGATACGTGCTCCAGAGTGCCAGCCGGCGTGCGGTGATGGTCTCCGCTTCTTCTAGCTGAGCCCACAGAAAAGCCGCCGTCAGCTCTCCGGGCAGAAACGACGATCCCACGCTTTGCCACGTGTACTTGTCTACTTCGCCTCGGAAGAATTGGCTGCGGTCGGTGCCTTTTTCACGGATTATCTCTGCGGTGTCGATATCCGCAACGTCGTTGATCAGCAGTGCACCGCCTTCGCCCGAAATCACGTTCTTGGTTTCATGGAAGCTGTAGGTTCCGAAATCACCTATGCTGCCCAGCTCGCGATCCTTGTAGCGCGCCATGACACCTTGCGCTGCGTCCTCCACTACCTTGATTCCATGCTGCAATGCGATCGCCATGATGGTGTCCATCTCGCAGGACACGCCGCCGTAATGAACCACGACGATCGCACGGGTGCGAGCGGTGATCGCGGCCGCTATCAGCGTTTCGTCGATATTGAGGGTATCGGGACGAATGTCGACGAACACGGGCCGTGCGCCACGTAGGACAAACGCGTTGGCGGTCGAGACAAACGTGAACGAAGCCATGATGATTTCGTCGCCCGGCTGAATGTCCAGCAGCAACGCAGCCATTTCCAGCGCGCCCGTGCAGGAGTGCGTGAGGAGGGCACGTTTCGAACCGGTGCGTTCCTCGAGCCAAGCGTGGCAGCGCTTCGTGAACGGACCGTCGCCGGCGAGCCGGCCCTGGAAATGCGCCTGAGCAATGTAGTACAGCTCGCGGCCCGTCATGTGCGGCCAGTTGAACGGGATCGGCTTGTTATCCGGAGGAATTCGGAGGGCGAGATCGGTCATTGTGTTTTCCTTGATTTCCGCACCGGCGATGAACCGCAAAGCGCGCATTCGAGCCGGGATCGGTCCTCGGTGAGTTTCGTTTATGCGTCTTTCCGGGCATTCACGTAGTGCGTGTCACCTTCCGCGTCGGCCTCCGGATGCGCTGTGCGCGTTTCCTCCGCGACCACAAAGGTCGGCCGGCCCATCGTGCGGAAATGAATTCGCGCCACATATTCGCCGATCATGCCGAGTGCAAACAGTTCGACCCCCGCCAGCACTGTGATGGCGCAAGCAAGAAAGGTGAATCCCGGCACCGCAACGCCGTAGATGATCCTGACGATGCACACGTAGATCAGCAGCAAAAATCCAACCACCGAGAACACTATTCCCAGCACGCTCGCGAACTGCAACGGCAGGGCGGTGAAGCCGGTGATCATGTTCAACAGATGCGCGACGAGCTTACGCAGCGTGTAACCCGACGTGCCCGACATGCGCTCGTCGTGCTTGACCTGCACCGACGCGAAGCGCGTGGTACCCCACGTGAGCATGACATCGATATTCACCGACGGGCCGTAGTTCTCGCCAAACGCCCGGCGCAGGTGCGTCCTGAACGCCCTGAACGCGGAAGCATGACGGGCCGATTCCACGCCCATGGCGACCCGCAGCGCCCATTTCGATAACCGCGACGCCGTGCCGCGAAGCACCCCGTGAGGCTGGTCGCTGACGCTGTAGCCATAGACCACATCGACATCCGGGGTCAGCCGCTCCAGCAACTTAATTATCTCGCGGGGAGGATGCTGGAGATCGTCGTCGATCGTCACCACCACGTCTCCGCGCGCGGCCCGGATGCCGCATAACAACGCGTTGTGCTGCCCGTAGTTGCGTGACATGCGCAGACCTCGAACGCGGGGATCCGCCGTGGCGAGCGCTTCAATGAGGGACCATGACGCATCCCCGCCAGCGTCTTCGACGAAGACGATTTCCCAAGGCAGCGACTGAGTGTCGAGCACCGACGACACCTGTGAATAAAGCGCGTCGAGCATGGCCTGCGACCGGTAGACGGGCACGACGACAGAAATCATGCTCCACTCCTGCAACCGTCCATCTGTTTCCAAAAAGAAGTCATGTTACTCATCTCTTATCGTGCTCGTGGCCGGTTCAAGGCGCGGCGCGTGGTGTTTTCGACGGCACGAAGAACTGGATGGAAGGATCTTGTCCGCCTAGCGGCACGGCATCGAAATGCTGGTTGATGTAGGCCTGTAGCAGCGGATGCGTGTTCTTGAAGCGCAGTTCGTCACGACCGTCGACAGCGACATCCTGCAGAACGACCGCGCCGATCGATTTTGTCTTCAGGCGGGCGATGTCCGCCGCTTCGAAGCTTGCGCTGCGTGGAAACAGCCCGTAGATGTCCCATACTGGCGCGATCCGACCGAGAATGGCATACGCTGCCGGCCAGAGAGGCGCCACCAGCAACGTCTGGTTGGGTCCCACGTTGTCGTGATCGATTTGTTGAAGCAACTCGATTGACTTCGCCGTCCCAGGGGGCACCACTAGCATGTCGTGTCCGACTTGGACCCGCTGCCAATTGTGTTCGCGCATGGCCTGCACGCGAGGCATAAGCGGCGCCATCGTGATGACAGCGATGACTAGCAAGACGAGCGTCGGCCAGCGTCGGTCACGCCCGGCAGCGGCCGGCCAGCACATGAGTCCGATCATCGCGGGGAAAATCGAATGGGCAAGATGGCCGACGTCGGCGCGGGAAAATGCGTAGTGCGTGTAGGGAATGGCGGTAATGACGGCTGCAGCGAATACATTGCCGATTACCGGAGCGTCATTGCCGCGCCGCACTAGAAGCCGGGCGATTCCCGCGAGCGCGAAAACCGGCAGTAGTACAAAGCCGAGGCCGATCAGGGTTTCCCGCACCGCTTCCGACAACGGCAGGTTTCCGAAGGATACGAGCCACGGCCAGGGTACGGGCAGGGGCAGATTGGTCTCGGACGAATTGACGAGCTGCATGACCGACTGCACGAAGGCGGCCCACAGGCCGGGAAACACCACGAACGCTACCAGCAAGGGCGAGAAACCCGCGACGATGCCCAGCGCCCCGCACGGAATGCCTGCCCTGAGCGGGCGCGCGGAGCGTTCGCCGTGACAGAGATAGGCCAGCGCCAGGACGCAGGCCACGATCCCGTAGACCCCGTGATTGCGCCCGATGACCGCGCTCAATCCAACATAAAATCCAACGCCGAAGAAGCGGCGCTGGCTGGGACTGTTCAACAGCCATGCAAACACCGCGACGCAGGCGATGGACAGCGTGATGTCCAGCATCTTATGGTCGGGATACATCCAGCAGGCTGCAAGCAGCGCGAGCGCGGCTTGCTCTGAGAAGCGCGGTTTCACCCGGACATTCGCCACGACCAACACCAGGAGTGAAAGCCCGAGCGCTTCCACTATCGCGAGCCACGCGCGCAAGGCGAGGATGCCGTTGTCGTGCACGCCCGACATGAATGCCGCCGCCAGCCAGTAGCGGCCCGGATCGTAGGACATGAAGTCGCGCAACGGCACATCGCCGGCAAGCGTTCGCTGGGCGCCATACCAGAGAAATCCACCATCGCCGAGATTAAAGCCGAAATGGCGTTGCAACACGAAAATCGCCGCGGTGAGCACACAGGCGAACACGACCGAGGCGCCAGTCGCCGTAATCGGGTTTCCTGAAGTCGTCTGATTCAATAGGGCTCCGGTTCTGCAAGGCGCAGATGCATTCATGACCGGCATAATTGTAAATGATCGTGAACAGTGACCGAACTGGCTTTCTGGATCGAGAGGCGTTTCGGCGCTGAAATGGTCGTCGTCCTGGCCAGTCCTCGATTGCCGAATGGCGCACACTCTCGCTTTTGAACCCATTGCCGCCCGCTTGACGCCTATGGCGAGTCGAAGGCGGAAGCCGACGTTGCGCTCATGGAATTCGACACGCTTTCCGGCATAGAGATGGTCCTGCTGTGCGCGCCGCTTGTCGATGGACCGACGTCAAGGCCAACTCCTTGGTCTGATGAACGCGCTTGCGAAAGGCTTCCCGTTGCCGATCGGCGTGGTTTTTACGCGCCGAAGTCTTTGTTATGGTGGAGAACTTCGTTCAAGCCACGGTGCTCTTGGCTGTTTATCCCATGGCTCAGGGACGTCTGTTAGATGGCGACCATCCTAGTCTCGCCGAGACGGCGCGAAAGCTGGGCCTTGCGCTAGGGGACCCTGAGCGGCGTGTTCCTTTGCCTTCGGCGCTGCTGCGTCTGATCGGCTACAACGGGGAAGGCGGCGCTAGTTGATCGCTTGACAGGCAGCTGGGGATGGATTCGTCATTCATTCGCGATATGCTGGACTGCCGTTCCCCGTTCCCCGTTCCCCGTTCCCCGTTCCCGCTCGATCAAGGGTTAGCCACCACGGCCGCGTGGTATCGATCGAGAGCTTGAGTACCGGCTAGTCGTCGCTTTGCTGCTACCTGATCCTGGAAAATCTCAATGGTTCGTCTTGTTCCGCAGCTCATTTGCGTGAGGCCACGTGACACGTTCGATTATCAGTCGAATGACGTCGTTTTATGACGGCCTCACGTTTCGTCGCGAAATGTCGTTAGTCATTGTGAAGACACGTGGAATTATTAAACTACCGCCTATAACTCGTTGTAATTTTTCGAAACATTTTGGAACCTTGACATTGCTCCTATGAACTCGTCAATCCGGGCAGCCTTCCCTACCCGCCTGGTGCTTTTGTCGATCATCCTAATACTATCGGGATGCGGAGGGGGGGGCGATTCATCGTCACCTACATCTCAGACCACATCAAACCAGGCCACTCCACCGAGCACATCGTCCCAAGTCACACCGGCAGTCGTCAATGCTTTGCCCTGCGTATCGAATCAAGGAGTCCAGCCGGCTGGCGCAAACGTCGCCGGTACGTCGCTGCCGAACACCGATTCATTAATCGGTGCCGTTACCCGCGCAATGGCAAGTCTTGCTGCCGACAGTCAGCAAGTCTCGTTGGTATGCAGCTCTCCGCCACAGGCTGCCAGCTAACGAAACGACGAAGTGCTGCTCTCTCATTCTCGTCATCACACTTCCACGACCCAATAGATAAAGATGACGTCCAATAGCCGTCGTAGCTTCCTCAAGACCGTTGCATCTTCAGCAGGCGCAGCCACCGCGTTGTCGGCGCTTCCGGACTCGATCAGGAAAGCGCTTGCCGTTCCGGCGTCATCGCCTTCCGGGACGATCCAGGACGTGCAGCACATCGTTGTGCTGATGCAGGAGAACCGCTCGTTCGATCACTACTTTGGCCATGTTCGCGGGGTACGTGGCTACAACGACCGCTTCCCGATTCCATTGCCCGGGGGTAAGCCCGTGTGGTTCCAACCGTCGAAGGAAAACGCGGCGCAGCCTGTACTGCCGTTCCGCCTGAACACCCAGACGACGAGCGCGCAATGCATCGGCGACCTCGACCACACGTGGTATCCCACGCAAGCCGCGTTCAACGGCGGTCGCTATGACCAGTGGCCGGTGAACAAGACGGACATGACGATGGGCTACTATTTGCGTCCCGACCTTCCATTTCATTACGCGCTTGTCGATGCTTTCACCGTGTGTGATGCATACTTCTCCTCCCTTCCGGGGCCGACCCATCCGAACCGCGCGTTCCTGATGTCGGGCACTATCGATCCGACTGGCATCAAGGGCGGACCGTATATCGACAACGACGATTTTGTCGACGGCTTCAAGCCGCCGCAACACCAGATGCTTTCCTGGACGACTTATCCTGAACGTCTCGAGGCCGCGGGCATTTCTTGGCAGGTCTATCAGCAGGGACTAAATGGGACCGATATCTACAACGGCAACTTCGGCATCAACGTCCTGCCGAACTTTTCGAACTTCAACAACGCAGCGCCGGGCTCAGCACTGCAACTTCGCGGGAATGCAGCACGCACGCTCATCGACTTGAAGGCTGATGTCCTCGCCGACAAGCTTCCGCAGGTGTCTTGGCTCATCCCGCCCGCCGCGTATTCGGAGCATCCCAACTACACGCCCGCTTACGGCGCGGAATATACATCGCAGATCCTTGATGCGCTGACCTCGAATGTGGAGGTGTGGAGCAAGACGGTCCTGTTTATCATGTACGACGAGAACGACGGCCTGTTCGACCACTTGGTGCCGCCCCAGCCACCGACATCGCGTGCGCAGGGGCTGTCGTCGGTGAGCACGGACGGCGAGATTCACGACGTCGTCAATCCGGCACGAGGCGGCAATTACACAGTCGACAACCTTCCCTATGGTCTCGGCGCGCGTGTGCCCATGACCGTCGTGTCGCCGTGGACCAAAGGTGGTTTTGTCTGCTCGCAGGTGTTCGATCACACCTCGGTGATCCGCTTCATGGAGACGCGCTTCGGAGTGATGGAGCCGAATATCTCGCCATGGCGACGGGCCGTGTGCGGCGACCTGACAGCCGCTTTCGATTTTCTGACGCCCGATTCACGCGTTCCGTCACTGCCTGACACCAGCAGTTACGTGAGTTCGGCGAATCATCAATGCTCGAGCCAGCCGCCACCCACGGTGCCGGCAACGCCGGGTGAGATTGATCCGCAAGAGGCTGGCGTCCGGTTTGCCCGCCCGCTGCCGTACGTGCTGCATGTGAACAGTCACGTGAATGCGGCACAGAACCAGCTGGTCGTAGGATTTGGCAATGCCGGTACGCAGGGAGCACACTTCCAGGTGTACTCGACCAACCGGACCGATGGTCCGTGGCGATACACCGTCGAGGCCGGCAAGCTGGTGGAGGAGACGTTCGATATTTCATCGACGAAGGGCCAATACTCGTTCATGGTGTACGGGCCGAACGGCTTCTTTCGCGAAATCAATGGCCGTGCTGCGCAGGGCACCGCGGCCGCGCCGGGCAGTGCGAGTCAGGTCGAGACAAAGGTGTTTTACGATGTCGCCAATGGCAACCTCTACATGGTCTGCACCAACGGCGGCTCAGCGCCTGCGAGCTTGACCGTTGCCGACAATGCTTACGGGGCGGCGTCGCGCGCCATCATGGTCCCGGCTGGCGCGTCGTCGGAAGGACTCTGGGTTCTGGCCGCGAGCCATCATTGGTACGATCTCAGCGTGACCGACAACAACGATTCCACGTTTTTACGGCGCCTGGCAGGGCATATCGAAGTCGGCAGAACCAGCATTACTGATCCGGCCGCGGTTGCCCCTGTGACGGCTCTGAAATGACGGAGATTGCGCACCGATGGTTCAATTTGGCACGCCCGTTGTAAAAGCGCTCACGCCGAATCATTGATTCTTCCGGCAACGCATCTGGGTGAGCGTCACCGAAGCCGCGGTTTGCGTCGAGAGCTGCTCAAGCTTGCCGTGCAGGTGCTCGCGGCAATAAATATCGAGGTAAGTTAGGCGTTGCATATTGCCGACGATTGCCACTCCCCGATCGCTGACGAGGCGGTCGACCAATCCTCGGCCGCTGAGCGCTTCGTTGTAGGCCACCGTGTACGGCGCAAGCGTAAATACGCCGAGCGCATAGAACCGATATGGCCTGTCTGCGGCTAACCTCTCGGTTACCGGATAAATGAATTCGAACGGAAACACCCCGCCCCAGATTACGACAGGTTCTCGCGGCAGTTCGGCTAACCCGGGTTCCAGGCTTTTAGTAATGGCTTCCGACACCCGGGAATCGGAGCACACCTGACTCAAATTCAATAGCGCGCTTCCGGCAAGTATCGCGAAACTGAGCACGTACCGCCATCGCTTGTTTTCTCTTGATGGAAGGGCGAACACGAGCAGCAGGCATAACATCGGAACATAGACGCGCGTCACCCCGGGGCGTCCCAGAAAACCCATGCAGAAGATCGCGATGAGGCACAGGCACCAGCTTGTCAGAAGGGGCCAGTCTGGTCTGATCAGTAACAACAGCAGCGCCGCTGCAAAAAGAACGGCGATCTCCGGCTGCCATAAGGCGGCCATGGCGACCTTGGCACCGGCAAGCGAACGCCCAATGGATGCACGTTCGCTCAGCTGGCCGACCATCTTATTGAGCGATTGGGGATTCGCGATTTTCGGGTCAACAAAAAACCATGTCGAGATCAGATCGACGTCGTTTGAACTGTATTCGTGATCCTCAAGAATGTGAGGCTGGAGCTTCATGCGCACCGCGGCGCCGTAATCCGTGAATGGTATCCGGGCCGGATTGAGTTCGTTGAAAGCTGACCAGTCATTGCTGCGATAAGCCTCGCGGTCGACGAACGATGCGGCCGATATCGCAATGAGGAAAGCGATGAGCGCCACCTGTGCCGGCATTCGCGGCAGGCGGCATTTCCATGGAAAAAGCGGCACGGCGATCGCGAAAATCAGGAGCGTCTCCTGATAGCGAACGAGGAAGCTGCAAAACGCGAGGGCATAGCCCGCGGTCAGTAAAGAAAGTCGCGCTTGCTGAATGTATCTTTGCCAACAAAGGACCGCAGCCAGGGCCAAGAGGCCGGCATTGATGGTGAATTGAGGAAAGAGCGTGGGACGTGTCAACACGAGAATCAGCGCAAAAAGGCTTGCTACAAACGTGAAGCGGTAGGCGAGGCAGTAAATGAGCGTAGCCCCCACCGTTACTAGCACGAGCATCGTGGCGATCGAGTAGCCCTGCACGCCATTGATTTCAGGAAGCAAGCGGACAAATCTGCCCCATAGGACATTCGAGAAAACCAGATTCGGTGACCCATGCGTCGCGATGCCGTAGCCATGGGCGATCATCGCCATGGCTACGTCGTCATTGGTCTCCCAGCGGGGCAGGAAGAAGTGCCAGAGAAGCAGAACGAACGATAGCCCTGTGGTAATCGCTATCGCCCACAGCCAGCCGGCCGGATGGCGGCGCAATGAAAATCGAGCGGCGATGAATTGATCGCTTTCAGTCCATGCAGTGGGGCTTGCCGGATCGTCTGAATGTCGTCGCATAGAGTTTTAGTCGATGTCGCAGATCAAAAAGGGGGGCGAAAGAGTAAGCGCACCCGGTTCTACTCGAGGCAGTCGGTCATTGGCAAGATCGGTTGAGGCATAAAACAAAGTGACGCTCGGATTTTTCCCTCATTCGCGGCGTGTCGAAGGGCGGGTGACACGATAGTCGTGCTTTGGTCCGCAAATTTAACTTGCTGACTGATTCCTATCGATGGCGAAGGTTGAGAGCGCGGCGATGTGGGTCGCACTCTTCATTGATATGACGATCGGCGTTCGCTCAACCATCATGCGCCGACAGAGGCACCCCAGCACCGGTTCCCAAGCAGTGGTCACTATGCGCCTCGCCTTAGATACCGCCGATAGCCGTCACCAGTCCTCATAAGATCGAAGTTGCTCGGTCGCCTGTCACCCTAGCAGACACCGCGCGATCCTCAGCGCAGAGTCACGCGGCACCATTGATAGATCAGAACCCCTTTACCGATCCCAGCCCGGTAGGGCACGCATGACCCTATATCAATAGCGAATCCATTGCGCTCGAAAACGGGTGCTACCTGTGCTGCTAGGGAGCGGTTTTCCGAGAAAATGTCTCTTTGGTCATCGGCTCGCAGACCTAGCGTGCATTTCGACGACGCATCGGGAGTGGACAGCACCGTCGCATGCAAGCGGAGATGCGCCACGAGCCAGCGAACTGTCCCGCAGCTTCGTTCGCTTTTCGTCAGGCCGATGCGGATGGCGATGGCATTCATGGACGCAATGTTGTCGACACGCCAGTTGTAGGTTCCGTTTACGAGGCCAAATACGGGGCCGCCGCGCTCCTTAGCCATATTACGAATTTGATCGCTGAACGCCGCGGTGCCTGGGAAGCTACTTTCGAGTTGCGTAAATGCGACGTCAGGCGGGAACTGCGTGACTAGCCATCCCCATGCTGTGCTGCCACTCACAATAATGGCCGTCGTGCGCGCGGGCTGCGCCAGAGGCGGCAATTGCGCATGATAGAGGGGATCTGACCACCCCTCGTGCCCCCACGTCTTGCTGCCGCCCGTCACGGCCACGGCAGTTGCGATACTGATCAGTCCGACCGCCAGGTACCGTGCAGCTCGGTCAGGCGCGAGGCGATACAGTAGGAGCATCAGTACCAACGGCGTCAATACCTCCACGGCAACTATGTAGCGGTAGATGCTGAACATCTTCATCCACAGAACGTAACCAATCACCACAAAGAGGATGACTAGACGTTGACGTGGATCCATGGGGCGACGACTGTTCCCAGCTAAACGGGATGCGGTTAGCGCCACTAGCCAAGACCAAAACGCCACGTACACGATTGGCCAGATGACTTGCCGAATCGCAGTCTCGCCCACCCGATGGGAGTTAGCAGTGAAGAGGAACGGCCAGAAGACGGTCTCCAGGAATCCGTGCGGCAACCACCTGACATCGCTGACAACGATCGCCCGAGTAAGAGGGTTATTAAAAATCGCCCCGAACTGGGGGTACAGCGGGTTGCCGTAGAGTTGCCACATATGCAGCATCCAGTACCCACCGGTCGCCGCGGTACCGAACAAGACACCGATGCCAAACACGAAGCTCAGCCGCAATCGGACTATAAAGCTGCCGGGATAGCTTAAGAGCGCAAAGCAAAGTGCGACTGCGTAGACAGCATTGGTAAGTTTTAAGCCTGTTCCTAAGCCGACGAGAAGACCGCTTCCGATCGCGACAGAAATAGCGCTGCGCGTGTGTTGACCAAGTGCCGCCCACTTCGAAACGACTAACAACAAGCCGCCGAGTATGAATAGCGCGGTGGTGTCGTCGCCCATCGAGTTGCCGAGACCGGATAAAAAATTGGCGGTCAGGCTTCCCGCCAGGGCGAGCAGAATCGGCACGCGGTAACGATCCTCATCCGGCAGCCCGGGAAGTACGTGACGGACTATGCCCGCGAGGAGGACAAACGTCATTCCGTGCAATGCACCCATCAAAAAGCCAACAAGGCGAGAAGGGAGGTAAGTGTTCAATCCATACAGGAAGACGTCTAGTAGCGGATTGAAGTACGACTGCATACCCGCCGGCGCAAGGTCAATGCCGAGCTTTCCGTGCAGCCATGCAAACGGGTTATAAAGGTGGTAGTTGTACAGATCCCAATTTGAGTCCGCACCGAGCCAAAGAGAGTAGATCCCGAAAAAAAACGGGACAATGAAGCACGCGCGAGTCAACGCACGCGACGAATTAAGGTCGACCCTTTGCAACCACCGGACGATTAGCGATCGAATCTCACAAGCGGCGTTTTTCATGGGAAGCTGGTTAGCGGGATTGCTTGAAGATCCAAAGCTTTGCGCTGAGGAAGTTGACCGTCATGCCTGCGAGGGAGCCGATCGCGACGGCATAGATGGGTAGCATGGCGGTCTTCGGGAGAGTGAGGATAGCAGCGCTGTATGTCGCGTAATTGACCAGGCCACCACCAAGCATGGCGAATAAATACTGCCACCATTCTTTCCATCGAGACCGATGCGCGCTCGGGGTAAAAGTGAATCGGCGATTGATATGCCATGTCACCCAAACAGCGGAAATGAAGGATGCACAACGGCCATAGAAATATCCCGCGCCAACTGCCAACGCCACGTAGAGAATTCCGGCGTCAACGGCAAAACCTACAGCCCCGGCGACCGCGAAGCGAATGAGTTCGCGCTTCACTCTCCACCTGCGCTGGACCGACTACTCGGTGCTGGATAGGAAAGGTAGGCGAGCCGTCTAATCTCGGCGCGAGCATGCGTCACGGCATCAAGGATGATTCCACACACTAGCAGGATGGTCGCGAACAGCATCAGGGAAGTGCATAGGATTGCGGTCGGCAAACGTGGGACCAAGCCAGTTTCCATGTAGGTAGTGAACAGAGGAATGGCAAGAGCGATCGCCGAGAGTGCGCAGGCAAGAAACCCGGTTGAGTAAAAAGCCAGCGGTCTCTCGGCGCGAAATAACTTTACAATCATCATCAAAATACGGAAGCCGTCTCGGTAAGTGTTCAGCTTGCTTACTGATCCTTCTGGACGGGACTTGTATTCGGTCGCTAGCTCTGCCACCGGCATGCTCAACTCAAGTGCGTGAACGGTGAGTTCCGTTTCGATTTCGAAGCTCTTCGAGTGGGCTGGAAACGATTTGACGTAGCGCCGGGAGAACACGCGATAACCCGATAGCATGTCCGTAAAGGTTCGGCCGAAAATCGAGCCGACGCATTGCGTAAGTGCGACGTTTCCGAGCCGGTGCCCGAGGCGATAGGCCTCTTGTTCCTCCGAGCGACGGGTAGCGACAACCATGTCGAGGCCGTTCGCCAGCAATTTCGAAACAAGTATCGGCGCGGCAGACGCGTCGTACGTGTCGTCGCCATCAACAAGGACATACACATCGGCATCGACGTCCGCAAACATGCGTCGGACGACGTTCCCTTTGCCGCGATCCGCGACTTGCACGACGACGGCGCCAACGCCGCGCGCCAGTTCCGCCGTCGCATCGGAGGAGTTATTATCGAAAACGTAAATGGACGCTCCGGGAAGAGCAGCCTGAAAATTGCGTACTACTGCTTCGACGGTCGCGGCTTCGTTGTAGCACGGGATCAGGACGGCAACGAGTAAAAAGTCGGGAGAGGACATCGACAAATGGGAAAAGGCCTGGGTTTAATTTCACCGCTCGCAAGGGAGGTTGCGGTAAGGAAAATGCGATTCACTCGCCGTTATTTTAGCTTGACATGACGGTCTTCAAGAAATTGCCGTGTGTTTTCTTGCCGCGATCGGCAAACATGCGGTAAATCTTGTTCATATGTCGGAAACCACTGCAATAATTGGTGGATCGGATTTTTCCAGAGGAAAGTGGGCGAGCCGCGTTTGGTATGGGTTATTCGTTTGCTTTGGATCTGCGTTATTTGGGCGTCGCTGCGATCCAATAGCTCATCGTTTCGCATTCTGCGAGTGGGCTTCCTCGCCTCGCTTAGCCTTGCGCGCCGAATTTGAAATTTTTTGGCCCGTAACAAATGGCAAGTGCGGTTGCCGAATTGCTCCTATTTGAGCAGAATTCCGCCTTTCCATTAGCGTTCAAATGCCCGCTACTGGCATGCGCGATAGACGTTGAACTATTCGAATGAATGTGATTTATAAAAACGAGGGCGCTATCGATCTGCCAGACCCACTTGATACCCTCAGTGTCTCCGTCGTTGTGTATCGCCCAGACTTGGACATGCTTGATCGCATGTTCGAGACACTGGCAGGCGCGCTTCACCAACTCGTACCCGCGCAGCGCACGCGTCTTTATCTCATCGATAACGGCGGCCCGGGCGAACTGATCGGAGTCCCGGAGGCGGCCTTGCTCCCTGAGTTCATGCTGGAAACGCTCGCGGGTCACGGCAATGTTGGTTATGGACGTGGCCATAACCTAGCGATTGAACGTGCGCAAAGCCGGTATCACCTTGTGCTGAACCCCGACATCGAACTTGACGAGGATGGGCTAGCCAAAGCACTGAGCTTTCTTGACGCTCGTCCCGACGCCGGGTTACTTACACCGTTTATCCACGACGAGAGCGGCGAGCAGCAATTCCTCTGCCGCCGTTTTCCCACCGTGCTTGACCTGTTTGCGCGTGGCTTTCTTCCATCAAGCCTGCGTCGACCGTTCGCGAAACGGCTCGCCCGCTACGAGATGCGCGATGTGATCGACGATCAGACGATCGTCTGGGATCCGCCCATCGTCAGTGGCTGCTTCATGTTGTTCCGCACTGACGTGCTCAAGCGTCTGCATGGTTTTGATCCACGCTATTTTCTTTACTTTGAAGACTATGACTTGAGTCTGCGCACGCACAAGATTGCGCGGGTCGCCTACGTGCCCGCCGTGCGCATTTTGCATCACGGCGGCGGGGCAGCGCGCAAAGGCGGGACCCACGTGAAGTTGTTCGTCACCTCCGCGTTCAAGTTCTTCAGGCGCTTCGGATGGAAGTGGTTATGAACGCACGGATCGCCATTACAGGGGCCAACGGCTTTGTCGGCCGGGCATTGAGCCGTCTGCTGATGAGCCAGGGATTCGAGGTCGTGGGCGTCGTACGGCAGGATGCCGTGTGCGTGCCTGGCGTCGTGACAAGAACCCTCGATTCGTTGAGCACGGCAACACTCGATGCCTTCGAGGGCTGCGCTGCTGTGATTCATCTCGCCGCGCGCGTTCACGTGATGCAGGACGATGCTGTCGATCCACTCGCCGTCTTTCGCGAAGTCAACGTCGTTGGAGCATTACAGGTCGCGCAAGCCGCGTTGAACGCAGGCGTACCGCGTTTCGTGTTCGTGAGCAGCATCAAGGCGCTGGCTGATAGCGACCGCGGCCATCCGCTCAAGGAAACCGACGAGCGCCATCCGTTGGATCCGTACGGGGTATCCAAAGCAGAGGCTGAAATCGCGTTGCAGGATTTCGGTAAGCGCACGGGTCTGGAGGTCGTTATCGTGCGGCCGCCACTAGTTTATGGGCCTTACGTGCGCGCTAACTTCCTGAGTCTGGTTAATGCCGTCGCGAAAGGGCTGCCTTTGCCGATCGGCGCGGTGCATGCGCACCGTAGCCTTTGCTTCATCGATAACCTCACCAGCGCCATAGCACTTTGTGCGACCGACCGACGCGCAGTAGGCGAAATGTTCCATGTTTCTGATGGCGACGATCCGAGCGTAGCTGAACTGGCCCGTGCGCTCGGCCGTCACCTCGGCCGGCGGGCGCGGCTCGTACCCATTCCGGTCGCGTTGCTGAGACTTGCCGGCAGTCTCTCGGGCAGGCTTCCGCAAGTGGAGCGCCTGACCGACAGCCTGCAAGTCGATTCGGCCCACATCCGCGCTGTGTTAGGCTGGACTCCGCCTGTAGCGCTCGATGCCGGTCTAGCTGCAACGGCGGCGTGGTATCGCTCGTCGACCAATCATCAAAGCCGCCGATGACCCTCTTTCTCGCTCAATCGCCTTGGCTTTCAGCCACCTGTGCCGCCGTTTGTGCGCTACTCATCTGCGCACTGATTCTTGCTCTGTTGCTCAAGACAGGCCTCGCTTGGCGTCTCGCAACCGATATCCCGAATGACCGTTCGCTGCACACACGTCCGACGCCGAGGGTCGGCGGCTGGGGTATTGTCCCCGTCGCAACCGTAGCAATCTTCCTGCTCACGCCTTCCATCTGGCTTGCAGCTGCTGGCACGGCTTTTCTTGCTGCGGTTTCACAGATCGATGATCGACATGGACTTCCGGCGCGGGTCCGATTTGGCGCGCACGTGCTCGCCGTGGCGCTGCTCATCGTAGTCAATCCTGCGCCCGCGCCTTGGTGGGCCTTGGTTGTGGTCGGTTTCTTGATGCTGTGGCTCGTGAATCTCTACAACTTCATGGACGGCGCGGACGGACTGGCGGGCGGCATGGCGCTGTTCGGCTTCGGCGGGTACGCGATCGCAGCGTTGAGCGGGCCGGTCCCGCAAATCGACCTGGGTGTGGCTAGCGCCGTGGTTGCGGGTGCGGCGGCCGGATTCTTGCTGTTTAATCTCCATCCAGCGCGAATTTTTCTCGGCGATGCGGGGTCAATTCCGCTGGGATTTTTAGCCGGCGCGCTTGGCTACTGGGGTTGGCTGAGAGGAGTGTGGCCAATTTGGTTTCCCGCACTCGTGTTTGCGCCGTTCATCGGGGATGCGTCTGTAACGCTTCTACGCAGGCTTCTGCGCGGCGATAAGTTTTGGGAAGCGCACCGCGAGCATTACTATCAGCGCATGGTGCGCTTTGGCATTGGTCATGCGCGTACTGCTCTAATCTGGTATTTCGGGATTGTGGTGGGCATAATGCTTGCTTTATGGGCGCTTGGATTATCTCCGCTTTTGCAATGGATGGTGGTTGCAGGTTGGGCAATCTTGCTAGTGGTAGCTGGAGCGTGCATCGACACGCGCTGGCGACTGCACCGATCCCAGCCGAGCATTTCGGAAAAACCTAAAGGTCCATGCAGATGAATCGATACAAAGCTCAATGGCTGTCGGCCGGCGCTTTTGCGTTCGACTTGTGTGCCGTCGCCGGAACCTGGCTGGCGGCATACTCGGTCCGCTTCAATGGCGCTATCCCTCACGACTTCTGGCACAGCGCGCTCAATGCTCTCATTTGGGTGCTGCCGGTCTACGCGGTGATGTTTCGCTTGTTCGGGCTGTATCGAGGCATGTGGGTGTTTGCCAGCTTGCCCGACCTCATCCGGATTTCGAAATCTGTCATAGCAGGTGCACTGGTAGTGATGGTGGGCGCGGTTATGTCGCAGCCAGAGCCGGTGATTCCGCGTTCAGTGCTGATCGTTGCGCCGTTGTTGCTGTTTCTCGTCATGGGCGGCGCGCGCGCAATATACCGCGCCGCCAAAGAGTTTTATCGCTACGGCGGCTTGATTGGCCAAGGCAAGCCGGTGATCGTGCTTGGCGCGGGTACGGCGGGCGCGAATCTCGTGCGCGAGTTGGCACGCTCGGGCGAATGGCGCTTGGTGGGTCTGCTTGATGACGATCCCGCCAAACGGGGTCGTGAGATCCTCGGCCACAAGGTCCTGGGATCGATCAGCGAGCTGCCGATGTGGGCGGAACAACTCAGGGCCGATACGGCGATCATCGCGATTCCGTCGGCTTCAGTAGATGCACAGCGGCGTGTGGCGACCATGTGCGTTCGCGCCGGCGTCAAGGCCATGGTGTTGCCCGCGCTCACGGTGCTCACGCAAGGCCAGGCATTCCTCTCGCGGGTTCGCCAGATCGACCTGGAAGACTTGCTTGGCCGCGAGCCGGTTAAGATCGACATGCCGCACGTCGAGGCGCTGCTGCACGGACGTGTGGTGATGGTCACGGGCGCCGGCGGCTCGATCGGGTCGGAGTTGTGCAGGCAGATCCTGCGCTTCTCGCCGGCGCAACTGGTGGCCTACGACTTGAGCGAATACGCGATGTATCTGCTCATCGAAGAATTGCATGAGCGGTTTCCGGATCTGTCGGTGATCCCGGTGATTGGCGATGCCAAGGATTCGCTATTGCTCGATCAGACCATGTCGCGCTTTGCCCCGCATATCGTGTTTCACGCGGCCGCGTACAAGCATGTGCCGTTGATGGAAGAGCAGAACGCGTGGGCGGCAGTGCGCAATAACGTGCTGGGCACGTTGCGCGTGGCGCGGGCGGCGATCCGTCATCAGGTCAGCCATTTCGTGCTGATCTCTACAGACAAAGCCGTCAATCCAACCAACGTGATGGGCGCGAGCAAGCGCCTGGCCGAGATGGCGTGTCAGGCGTTGCAGCAGACCGCGCCGCGCACGCAGTTCGAGACGGTGAGATTTGGCAACGTGCTGGGCAGCG
>NZ_LMUF01000056.1:96639-151641 GCF_009766085.1 Burkholderia sp. S171
CCCGAAGCCGCGCAACTGGTGCTGCAGGCGTCGAGCATGGGGCGTGGTGGCGAGATCTTTATCCTGGATATGGGTGAGCCGGTACGGATCGTGGATCTGGCGCGGGATCTGATCCGGTTGTACGGGTTCACGGAGGAGCAGATCCGGATCGTGTTCACGGGCCTGCGACCGGGCGAAAAGCTGTACGAAGAATTGCTTGCCGACGACGAGACGACCACCCGCACGCCGCATCCGAAACTGCGGATCGCGCAGGCGCGAGAGGTGCCGAATCACTTCCTCGATGAATTGCTGCCGTGGCTGATGCAGCATCGTGTGCTGGCAGATGAAGAAGTGCGGCGTGACCTGCGCCGCTGGGTGCCGGAGTATCAGACGACCATGCCGCCGGTTTTGACGAGCGTTCAATCGATTCGAAACGGTTGAGTTCGCCCCTGAATTGTCTGATGCCGTAACGGACGCATGCGGTAGCAAAGCGAAGAGCAAGCCAGTGTGACGAGAGTGCTATGGGTCAACGTGACGTCCATCTCTTCCTCAAAGCCCCGGGCTTTCTTCACGGACTTCGAACTCAGTGGGTGGAACTACTCATAACCGATACGGCGATCATTGCGGCTGCCTCGCGTCGGGTATCGGTATCGACGATTCCGGTCGTTGGCGAAGCGAAGATTCTTTACTGCCAGACCGAACCGAGTCGCATTTCGTGACGTTCGGCCTTTTCCTCCGTTCCTCTCGGCCTTTGCGATTTTCGCCCTGGTTGCTTTGCCGGTTTGACGTTAAGCCGCGATGGCATGCCATCGCCCCTTTCAATCGTCTCTCACCCATAAGTAACTGATTTTAAATGTTATTGCAGATGATTGTAAATTTATGTTTATGCCGTAAAGGACGTAAATTTTCGTTTTTTTCGTAAATGATAAGCGCTGAAAAATTCTTCACGATCACGGACCTGGAAATCGCGATCAACTATTGGCGATCGATGGGCCTCAGGCCGACCTGTCATGCCTCTTTTTGGGCGATCTCATCAATCTTAGATGCAGCGTTAATTTCATTGCCATTCCACGACTCGCCTGTCTGCGAAACATCCGACCGGGCTGGTGCGGAGGGGGTAGCTTCGCGTATGAGAGCGGGAACTTCGCTTAGCCGGTAGTGGTAATTTTCGTGCTACCGCTATAAGCGACTCAACAAAACGCTGGGAGCTCGTGCGGTTAGCGCATAACAAAAAAGCCGCACCCGTTAAGGTGCGGCCTTGGCGCTTAATGTCGTCAAACACTACGACTTCGGCGAACTATCGTTCGAGCATCACTTCCCATGTCGTTCTCGTTCCGACCTTCGGCCATTGTGAGATGTCCATCCAAAGAAGATCGCAAGAACGACAGCAAGCACGATCGTAAAAATTGAGGCTCCCATGATCAGTCCTCCTTGATGCAATAAAAGCCGACTGCCCATAAAAGCAGTGCTGATATAGTCAGACTGCCTGTCTGCGCGATTGCATGCCCATTCCAGGTCGTCGTGGAAAGCGCGCTGAGCGCGGCACCTATGAACGATGCAGCACTTAGCAGGTGAAGAAGATGGCCATTCTGCTCCCGCTGATCTTTTGATGGGAAGGCCAGCGACCGCAAGCCGCTTCGACGCGTTGCTGTACTCACATCAGGAACCTTGACACGGAATGTCCCGGTTGTGTCGACTGCTACCGCTAACATGCAGCCTTGATATTCGAGACTGAAACTTGACGACGTTTCGCTCTTATCCATTTCCTTCATCACATCTCTTAAGCGGGGTGGAAGCAAAACTTCGCCCGTTTGTACATCTAGCGACACGCGGTCGATGACATTCGTGCCACAGGGGTATTGAATTTTCGCTTTGGCAAGCTTCATCATTTGTCTCCCTGATTTTCATTGTGATCACGAGCGATACGCTCAGGCGTGCGTGGTTCGCGCCCGATGCTACGGTGTATGTCGCAGACCGCTCGATAAAACATTGCCGCGTGACGCACGCGAGCGCCGCCACGAACCGCATATAAGGACTTGATGATTTTCACGATTTGACCTCAAAGAATACGAGGTGGTCCCTTGCGGGAACCACCCGCAAGGAAAGCGTCGTCATGTGGGAACGACGCCATGTATCGGTAGGAGATCGGACAGATCGACCCACCGGGAAATACGCATTGGTGATTGCTGTCACTCGCCGATTTACGACAGATGAAGTTTGGGTGCGCGCTTGGCATGAAACAGCGATGCAAGGCCGCGAAACGGCACATCATCCAGCACAAAAACGCGTCAAATACGCTGGAACGCAAGCGAGCGTGAACATGTTTTGCGACTGCGTAGGAAGCTAAAGGGTAAGACACGTACCGGGAAGCGTCTTGCACAAAAGGACGGGCAAGGCAGGAAGCCACCAGCGAGCTGGTCTGCTTGGATCGATGCGCAATAGCGCGGGAATGGAGACAGTCTATGCCGTGGCGGCGTCGCGCAAGAAGCGAAAAGCTTGCAATTTATATAGCGCTTTTCGCGTGCTGCGTTCAAACGATGGCGGCCAGTTGGATTGATCTACAGTCTTTCCGACTCCTACCAGGTGCTGACGTTTTCTTATTTGACAGCCTCGGTATTCCCCGGCATCTATGATATCAACTGCTATGACGGGATCAGGCTGCGGCCCTATTGCCGGGGGAGGCTCGTCCCAAGCGTCCGTTGTGCGGAGTCACGCAGCAAGTGCCTGATGAGCATGAAACCCAGCGTGTCGTAATAATAATTGGCTTGATCTTATGTTGAGCTCGGCGATTGTTGTCGGCGGTGCAAAACCGGTACCAAATGGCGGCGAGAATGCGCTTTTATGGGGGCGGCTTAGGTCGCCCCCAACACCAGCATATTGTCCCTTCGCGACGTCAAGGAGCCGTGTGCTGGTTTCGAAGATGATTTTGCTAGGATCTTCCTACGCGTACATGCCGGGAGCCGTCGTGAGCGCCGCTGGCGCTGGTTTTTAAAGAGACGCACGGCAACCCCTGTTGAACGGGTAGCTTGAAACAGCCCGCATCTAGTTTTCTCGCTCGAAAGACTGAGAGATTTAAGCGTCTTTGGGAAGCCATGCACAGAATATGTTAGGAGGGGTCAGATTTCGGACAATGGGCTTTATCGTGATATTGCTCACTCCTCAGAAAGCCCACGAATAATGCGAGCTTTCCGTCCCAATGAATCTCCCTTATGTGGCGATGCCTAGTTTCCCCGCGCTTTCCTCGCCTCGAGTGATGAGGGGAATCGGAGCATTTGCGTCCATCACTCATCAGCCCCGGAAATAGGGTAAAACTCTTTGTAATCAAGTGACTACCGGTTTCAATCCACGAAAACGGACGTTATCATGATATGTTCCAATTTGGTGCATAAGATCAAGCTTCACCGCCTCCGTCCCCCGCAACGATCGATGTCTTCATCATTCATAGTGCAAAAGTCGCCGGTTGGCCAAGCTGCCTTGGGCGATTGCCAGGGCGTCATTTGGCGCCTGGATTCTTGAAGCACGCGATTTTCCGCCTGCATCAGTATTCATCGAACCTGCACCACTACTGGAACAGCCGCCATGAGCCGACCAGAATCCCTTCCTGTTTCTCGGCTGCCGAAGCAGACGCTTCACCATAGTGGTCCCCGAAACTGCAATGCGGCAGGGCTGGCTTCCGGAGGTCAGGTGCGGCTAGGTCTTGCCGGAGGCTAACACGCCTGTCGCCATGTACTGTGAGCGCCCTGGCGTCGGATCCGACGATCACGGCTTGAGCGCCGATTTTTGGGTGCGGCGAGAGGGGCGGCCCCAATGGCTGGCGCTCGGCGAGCAAAGCGAGCCGATGCCTGCCGAGGATGCTTCTGCCAATACGTCAAATTTCATCCAAATCACCAGCACGGCCGACCTCGAGGAGTACCGCGTCTGGATCCCAGAACTGGATGTCATTGCTGCCTTATCTGAACGCCGGCAAGCGGTTGATTGATGCCGCACTGGCGAACGCCGTCATCGGTTTTTTTCGAAAGCGAAGCTTCGTTCGTTCGATTTAGGCAGCAATTCGCCCAATCCGATCCTGTCTTGATCCGCATCGCAGCGATTGCGGGCTCGCACTCTAGCTACCTCCTAGGCCGGCGCGAAACGAGCCGCCCAAAACAGAGCCGTCATTGACCGATTAACGTGTCGGCCGGTGCCGTATATCTGAGCGGAAGATTAAACAGTCATGCAAACAACGACTTCGGAAAGCTCTCGATAAGTTTTCCACAGAACTGTCCACCCAATCGGTGGCTAAGTGGGAGTGGTGCAATCTTTCCTTAGTTGGAAATCAGGAACAAGGCGATCGCTTGGCGCATGGGCACACGGCCACGATATTCATCCCAACGACGATTCATTTCAATAAAAATCGCAAAGATTGGTGATCGATACTTCGTCATGCTTGACTTTGTTTTGGAACTGAGAAGGTGGGTTATCACATCTGATCCTTCTTCGACATGTTCCACTCCTTTTGTCTTTGCCGTGTTTTTCGCCCCATTGCCGCCTCTCATAAGCGCCCGGCTAACCCCGCGCATGGGTTAGCCGCCTGTCTCACGAATATCGCGCCCAGCATTGCGTTCGCCTCGGGTCGCAACGACTCGACGAGCCTGACCGGCCTCGCATACGCCAACATCGGTTCTACCGGTCGTTGCAAATGAAGAATCCGACGCAATTAGGAGCGGTGGCAAGGAGGGCGAAAGCGCGTCCGTCCCGTCTTGCAGACGAAGAGCTAGATCATCTCGAAAAAGTCGTGCGGCTTATGATGCACGCAGACCGATACACGCCGATACACGGACTGGATATAGCTTATTGGCGCAGACGGTTTGCTCTGATTGAAAGTTCGTTCGAGTTGCTTCCGGTTCAAAGGTCTCGAATGAGGGCGCTGCTTGCTTCGCTTGGTTGACTCCGCCCGCGTACACCCAGTACACCCATAACTCGTTACCTTCCGCGCCGCGCGAAATGCGCGCTGCAAAGGCCGGATATGATGACGCTTTTGCTGTACGCGTTTCTCTCGGGTCGAGCAGAACGGGATCGATCGTACTCGAAAAATTGGCGGCGTTGATGCCGCCCATGGTTAGTCAACGCACGCCATTGATTAGGTGTCGAACCGCTCGGTGAGCGATATTTTGACGGTCGCCGTACCTACGAAGATCTAGCAGGATTTTGAAAGTTAAAATTTAGGCATACTTGACTTTGAATTAAACCTGCGATGATGGGTTGTGGCTTGGCTGACCGATGACGGAGCAGCGAAGCAAGCCCTCAAAAGGAAAGCGCATGAACCTCTTCAACGCAGCAGCACATCTAGACTGGATTCGCACCGTGAGCTTTTGGCTCTTAATCGGCATCGCGACTACGGCATGGGAATCCGCAATGCCCTTCGGCTGTGCCCTGGCGGCGAGATACGGGAGGAAGCCATGAACACAGCACGTCTGCTCAGCACAGGCTTCATGCAATTGCACCCGAAGGTTCGCCGCTTTATCATCGGCCTGGTCTTTTATCTGCTGTGGTACGTCGACATGAGGTACTTCGCCCATTCAGCGCTTGGCCCATGGATCTCCGGCGTCACGCTGATGGTCTTTTTCTGGGCGTGGGGATTTTGGACCTTGGTCTACATCTTCATGCTGGGACTGCTTTCCTTCGTGCGCTTCTATCTGATCTTCCTGCGATGAAACACGCTGGGATTTCTGGAAGAAAAAAGCCGGCAAGTCGGTTTTTCAACAGGGCAATTTGGAGGGCGGTGGGACGTGGTGTGAGTGCGCTTGATGAACGAAGGAACGCAGCGGGCAAGGTTACCACCGTGCGAACACCCTGTGCGGGACGCACTTTCTGATCACAGGCGGAGGCAATGCAGGAGGCTTAGCGAGCCCTACGGGATAGATAAGACAGTCGCTAAAAATGATTGTGAAGGTGCGGGAAAGAATGGATTAGTCGTCATTTCCCATATCGTCGAGGGCACCATCGACATTGACGTTGGCGGGCACGGTGGGGGACGATACCACGCGATCAGCCGCAGAACGGCGTGCAAGCGGATGGCACGTGGAGTACGAATAAACTGGACGAAACGGGGGTGTCTGTCTTGCCTCTAAGCTTACCGATGGCTTACCGTCGGGTTGAGTCCAGTGACCTTCGAAAATGGCATGCCATCGCGTAAAAGCGGTAAAGCTCACTAAAAACGTATAGCTTAGCGGCGCCATAACCGCTCAAAGATGTGCTAGGTATTCGCTAGAGTATTCGCTATATTGCGGCTTTTCATCTTATCTCTCTATTGCATGGCGTCGGCTGGCGAGTGTTTCAAAGCGACGGCGACCAAAGAAAGCAGTATGGACGGATACGGCAGCGAGATTGTGCTCGTATCTGCTCTTGCAGAAGGCCTTCAAGACCCGGTGCCAACACGCGTTCCCAGTATTCAGGTCTGCTATTGAAACGCTCTAGTGCATGAAGCCGTGAAGCGTTGAACCCGGCTGGACGCCGCAGCGAGCTGCAACGCGCGCGGGCATTTCCTTGATTTGGCCAAGCGTCGGACAACCCGCTTATGCGAAGGCCGTGAGTGGATTGACTATTTGACTATACGATGGCATCGATCAGAGAGCGACACTTGCACCGGTTCAGCCGTACCAGAATAGAATGCTCAGTCGTCGGGAACTAAGCTTACATGATGCTCGACCCGTTGGGTGGGCGACTGACCACGCGATAGACCGAATATGGAGGAACCGGAGCAGGTATCTGCTCCCTTGCAGAATGCGTATTGGTGAGCTTTCTGGGTTACCCCCATCAACAGGTTGCATCTAGCCTTTGCTCCTAACGCCTGGTTTGTTCAAAAAATCACGCGCAGGTAGCGCTCTGAATTGGCTCTCGCCTATCGCTGCCTTTTCAATAGCCAATATCTTCGAGCTGCGGCCCCGTTACCGATACGCGGTGTTCGCAAGGTCTCCTCTCCGCTCGGGTCGTTTTTGCACTGATTGCTCGGCGATTTTTCCCATGTTGGCCTCGCCCCCCAATCAATCGCTCGCGCTAAGAATTCAAGCGATGCCGACGCTCGCAGGGCCATTCGGTCCAACCAACCCACGTTCACATAGCGATCGGCAAATACAGTGAGTGGGTCTGTAAGAGGACTCGCTCCTGTTCGCGAGACACGTGTTGCCACACGGGGCATGTTCGTTTTAAGAACTCTCTGAGCCGCTGCGGCAGTCTTTGAGCGAAAGGCATAGCAAATTTGCGAGCATTCCAAGTTCTTCGGGCTGCGCGTAGCGTTACGATCTTTTCATACCCCGCGCCATCGACGCATCGACCTGAGCCTTATGGCCCCAACTTGCCCAAAGCGCTTTCGAAGAAAGCCATCTCATTTACAGACGTCGCTGACGTCAATTCAATGCTTGACTCGCGTGTGTCCAAGTACCGGACATTTCGCGCACATCTACCTCGCTGGATCGTCGTGCATATGACGCCCTGCGATGATCATGGAACGCGTGACCGGACTCACCGCGTCCCCGACCGTTCACCTCGCCCCTTCAGCCTAGTCGCTGGGCGCGATGCAAGCTGCCCGACACACTGCGGCAACGATGCACCGGCCTGTCAGGGGCGGGAAACCATATGTACGTCTAACGTACGGGTTTCCGAAAATCTATCGATCGGCACGCGCAGCCGAACCCAAAATGCGCAAAAAGAATTGCTCAGTTGTCGCACATCGTGCGTCGGTTGAGTAGCCCAAGTCAGGTTGTGACCTGGGACTATCGGAGTGCAGCCGCTTCCCTGCATCTGGTAGATCAAACAGCAATCTCTAAAGTTCCGGAATGCAAGCGAGCAGTTTCATCCAACCACTCCGTCGTTTCGATCGGCACGACGGCTTACCTTACCCGAGGACCATAAAGGGAAAAATGCTTACAGCCAAGGTCACAATATTCGCGCGAACGGGAAGGGTCACTAGATTGTTTCATGTGAAGAACCGCGCACGGCCGGCTTCAGCGACAGGCGGCGCAGTAACTTCAGTGCACACTCATGATGCTTGTCATTTGTGCTCTCGGCTTCGCCGCAGGCGTGCAGCCTTGCCCGTCGCCGGCTGACCAGCAAACAACGAACACGGCGCCTTGGTAGGCCGACCTTAATTGAAAATTTTTCTTTATTGAAAACCTATGTCCCGAAATCAGAATGTGGGCGGACAGGCGCGCTTACCCGAGCGTCTGGTAGAGGATCTGGTAGCGCTTATGTCGTCAAGCAGGCATGCAAGAGAAAAAACCGCAATACTGCTCGGCAAGGACTCGGACATGACATCCGAATCTGCGCTTGAGGTCCTGATCACCGGATTCAATGAGCTTCGTGCCGGGGGGTATGCATTGAGCTCGCCCTGGTATGTACGCGAAAAGCATATCCGTTATCTGATGCATCTGTGGATTGATAAGAGCGGGCAAGGCCCACCCGTTGTTCTAAGCAAGCTCACGCACTGGCGCAACCTCGCCAAGAAGATGCGCAAGGCTCCACTGCTCGAGATCGTCGACGATTACATCAAAAAACCAAGTGGGTACGGCCGCCCTTATGCGCCGCGAACCGATAACGCTCAAGACAAACCGTACATTCAGGTGGATGATGTCGTGACGCGCTTGGCCGCGCAGGACCGTTGGGTGAGTGTTCAGGTCGAACTGCAATGCGCGTTCAATTTGCGACCCACAAGCAGCATGCTATTTCGGCCGTTGGAGTTTGTGCGGTTGTCAGGACAATTGCATATTCCTGATAGAGCGAGAAACGGCGGGGGCCGCGTAATAACGCTTGGTGAGCGCTGGCAATATGACCTGTTGCTGCGCGCGGCGCGCTTGTCCAGCCCGACGAATGGCGTCATGTATCCCGCGCCCTGGACATTGAAGGCGTGGTATCGCCACTACTACGACGTGTTGCGCTCTCAAGGTCTATCGCGCACGATTTGGGGTGTCACGATTAGTGGTCTGCGCGCGGCCTACGCGGAGCGCATGGCGAACCCGTCTCAGTCACTGGAGCACGCTGGTGATCTGTTTGTAGACCACGTCGAGTTGACGCGCAACAGCGACGTGCGTCGTGCGGCCATGCTACGCCTTGTCGAATCCGTTGGCGTGGGACTTACTGCTGAGTCGACGAAATACTCCTCGACGATTGCGCCAACGAGAGCACGAACGATTCCCAATTCTTAGCGCGACGTGGCACAACGTGTGAACAGCAATGTGCATGAGGCTCAAATAAGGTCTGCGGCCCCGTTGGAAATTTTGTGTCAGGCGTTCGATAAATTTTTCAGAAACTAAACCTTGATAGGTTAGTGGGCGCTTTTTGAGCGCATCAAGTCTCTACCATTTTCGCAGAGGAGAGCTATCTTGGTTGAAAGTGTTCAAGCTATTCATCGTTCTTGTCGCGCTGTAACGATGGTACGGTTGAAATTATTTTCGCTTGAGCCATCGTATTACTGGGCTGTGCTCTATTCATTTACGCGCAGTCTATTTGCATAAACAGTCTGTCGTCCTCTTGCCGCGATTGAAAATCAGCTTGCCAGTATCGGAGCCGAAGGCAGAGTGATTTTCGTGAGTGCTGCATGAGGCTGCGAATTGATGCACAGACGGTCCGCGACTATTGGCAGAGCGACTACGCTTATTGCGCTGGACACGACATTGAACTGAGCGACGCTATTAACATCTCGGTCCACGTATTTTTATTCGTTCCACGGTGCTTCGGACCGCGCTGTGGATCGGGCTGTCCAACTACAGGAATGTGGAAACTGAGTACTCCGGACGACTGGTGGTTAGTTGGTCCGCGGTTGGTTTCGGAAACTACCTTCTACTGAGAGCGTGTCGGAGTGGACACTCGCGTTTAGGTCGACGCGAACCTGATGCATCCGCATGAATACGTGTGAGCGACTGCCTGCAAGTATTCATGCGGTTTTTGAAACCATATCGACCGGCTCGCGCTGCCGAACAAAATCGCGCAGAAAGAATTGCTTGGCCACTGCTTAAACGCAGTGATTGGCTCGCCGCGTCTGTGCGATAAGGGCGAGGACCATCAGGGCACTGTATCCCTAGATCGAGTAGTTTAACAAAGCTATCGCTGAAGTTCAGAAATGCAAACACTGATAGTCATCAACCCGTGGCGTCGTTTTGATACAGACGGTGCCGCTTTTAAATTTGGCCAATATGAAAGTTATTTTGAATTTCTTGCGAGCACTGGACGGCTCAAACCTTCCAAAGCGTTTAAGAGAGGAGCTTCAGAAGCTCTTCGAGAAACATATTTTTCGTGCCCATAGCAAAACGCGCGTGACTGCAAGTGCCATTTCCATAAAGACACAGGAGCGGCGCGTCGTGAGTTTAATCGCTGGTTTCAAAGAACTTCGTGCCGATGGTTTTGCACTTGAAACGCCCTGGAATATTTCTGAGAAACACATCCGTCACCTGGTGAACCTCTGGGTGAACCAAAAGAAGCAAAGTCCAGGGACGGTTGAAAACAAGCTAACCTATTGGCGCACACTCGCTGCATGGATGGGCAAACATCAACTCGTCGGGACGGTGGACGACTACATCGAGCGTCCCGAAGGCTATCGGCGCTATTACGTGGCGCAACAGGATAAGTCGTGGGAAGCGGCGAACGTGAACGTCGACGATGTGATCGCGCGTCTGACTGAGCGAGACCGCTGGGTGGCGATTCAGGTTGAGTTGCAGTCGGCGTTCGGCTTACGCGCGCAGGAGAGCATGCTGTTGCGCCCGCTCCAATGCTTGCGTCTGTCGGGACATTTGCAGATTATTGACGGCACGAAAGGCGGTCGCCCGCGCGTTGTACCAATCGAGGAAGAGTGGCAATACGAGTTGTTGATCCGTGCGGCTCGTTTGTCGAATCCGCGTACGGGTTCGATGATTCCTGAGCCGTGGACGCTCAAGAAATGGTACCGCCATTTCTACGACGTATTGCAGGGCCAAGGCGTCGCTCGAAAGGCGTTGGGCGTGACGGTTCACGGCTTGCGCCACGCGTACCTCCAACGTATGTACGAAAGGGTAACCGGGGTGCCCGCGCCGATCAAGCGCCCCGACCACCGCCCAGATCCCGAGTTGCACCAATTGGCAATGGAACGGATCGTGGCGGCCGCGGGCCACGGGCTAGCGACAAAGGCCAGTGCATACATCTCGTCATTCGCGGCGATCCGCAAAGCCGATGCGCCGGTGGTGAGTTACGCGCAGGTACTCGTGGCGCTCGAACAATCGAGAGGCAATAAATCGAACGCGGCAAAGGCGCTCGGCATTTCCCGCCAGGCGCTTTACCGCGTGCTTGGAAAGTTTGCCGTCGTCGAGGCCGAAGTCGATGGCCCTGCACTGATCACTCGTTCCAACGATGCATAGTTGTTTGGGGGCAGGTGCGAGGCGTCGCGGAACCTCGCGGAACCTCGCACCTGCCTTCCAGTGCTGCAGCGGTGAGCGACCGAAGGCGCTCGATTGGGCCCTGACCGCCCTCATCTGCTGCTGCCTTGACTTTCTCACCTTCTCAGTAGGCTGGTATTAACCTAACTGAACGAGGTGAGCATCTTGATCCAAACAGCTGTAGGCAAAATCGGCGCCCCTGATTGCGCTGAGAACGCACCCGACACCGCAAATCAAAATGCATCTAGCACTCCGACGGGCTTGGGCTCAGCAGCGCCCTTGGTGTCGCATACATTTCGACAAACGCTGGATCGGCTGGGCGTTGAAGATTACATCTTGCAAGAGCGCGTGATCTTGATACACGCACCCGGGACACGCTTTCCGACGACAAAGCTCGACCTCCTGGCAGTAACGCCGTTCGGCGTGTTCGTCGTGATGACAATGCAGCTTCGGGGACTTGTTGCGCCGGGCCCTGACGCAGAGACGCTAGGCGTTATTAACGAAGAGGGCGAGGCGATGCTTCACACCTCGCCGCTCAGAAGACAAGCTGCCGCTGTTCGATGTCTGCGCTCGTTGCTCTTGCCGCACGCATGCCCGGTTGAAAATCTGGCTGTTGCGGCCACTCTCGCTTGCGCGCTACATCCGCTTTTGCCCGAATCGATACTCGAGGCGGATGAGCTCTATCATTACCTCCGGTTGCGCACGATCCGGTTCTTTTCGAACCGGCAGCGACATGTGAGCGTGGCGAGTGTGGTCCATGCCATTAAAAGCCGCCTAGACTTGCGCCCCAACGCGGTAGATGAACATCGTGCGCGAATGATCGACCAGCGACCGCGTTAATCGAACAAGAGCCGATGCGCACCTTGTGTCGCGCCCCATGTTAACCATCAACGATAAAGGGGGGTCAAATGTTGACACTTTCCTCGCCCTGAACGACGAGAAGCAGCGCAGATAGTTGGAAAGAACAAAACAGGGCTGATGCCAAGCGCTCCGAAATGGAGCGCAATTGGCGGATATCGATTTGCGCTTTGCGTTTAGCAAGCCGATATGACGCCCGAGCTCGCGATCTTTGGAAAGTCCGATTGCTTGACGTCGTTCTGGGATATGAGTTCGCGCAGTACGTTAGCCGGTGACAGATCGGGCGAGACGTAGCGGACCGCGTCGTAGCCTTCGATGAGTTCACCAAGCGCACCAACCAGTCCGGCGAGCGGGTGTTCTTCGTTGGATACACCTGCATCCACCGGCGCATTCCACACGAATGGCTGCGACGTATTGCGCGCGCGAAAGTGATTGGACGCAGCGGAGCTTTGGCGGCAACCGGGCCAATGCGCTCGGCAAATCCCCAGATATCGTTCGGCGAAGTAATCAAGGATGCCATTTGTCGCCTCCGCGTGCGTGAAAATGTGACGCACAGACAGCTTTTGCACCTTGGAAATGCGCGGCGACGATCAGCCTGAACGTGATTTCCAATGTCGAATAAGTAGAAAGCTTCGACTCTAGCTCGATTTGCGCAAATTTCGACTAAGCTTAATCCTTCGCGGTGATTGCGGCCAATCAGCCGCAGCTCAATTATTCTCCAACAAAACCTTGTGCCGTGAAGCGATCTTGCTCACGAGGCCAAGGCCATTCGGCCATAGCCCACGCCGGGACCTCGGTAGTCAACATCAGGCCTAGTTCGCTAGGGTCATCGAGCACCCAGCCGCAGGTTTCGAGGATGATTTGCTCCACGTATTTGCGGTCTGCTTTCGTCATGGGCGTCCAGCGCTTGAGTCGTCGGTCCTCTGCAGCGACAACCGTACGCGAGGCTCGATCCAAAACGAAACGATGCTTCATATATGGCTCACACGGCCAGAGCGATTCCCAGTTTCCTACGGCATACCGGTAACCGTCGCTCTCCATCTTTGTCTCTCTCAACATTGACCTTGGGGCAAGCTTAGCGTTCTCCTGTTTGTAGTCAAGGCATCACTTCTTTCAAGACCAATTGATTTCGAACCAGCGGAGGAAATGGAGTTAAAGTTCCATGCCGATGGTTGCCAAAAAGTCCGTATTCGCACGCACACTGCGCACCGATGTGTAGCCTTTGGCTCGCGGTGTGACTTGGACCAGGCATTGACGCTGCCGGGCTGCACGGCCCGGCCGATCGCGAGCCAGTCGAACAAAGTGACGAGTCGACCCCAAGGGTTGTTTGACGGGGAGGCGGCAACGTCGGCGTCTGTAGCTGGACCGAGGCATGCCACATGGGGCGGCTACACCGGCCACGATTCACGTCACGCCAGCCTGAGCACACCAGATCATGAATTCTGCCGCCGCCTGCACGCGCGATTGGCGTGTATTCGGGTTGCAAATGTTGGAAAATGCCTCGAAGCCGGGGATTGCGAGTGCTCTGCGGCGCTGACCACAAGCGCGCGCAACGATGATCGAGGAACCAACGAGGTCTCAGACATGAAGTCGTGGGTTTTTCGAGTCGTTCTGTGACTGCGCTAGTCAAATGCAAAAGGCAGTACAGCTTACTTGGGCTATTGGCCTCGGATTCAGTGTCCCGATGGTTCGGCGCGCTCGGCGGCCCGTCCGCACGTTCACTCAGGTGCTGGACGTCGTCATGAGCGTTGGCGCGCCGACGGGCGCGAACAGGATGAGGGCCCTACCCCTTAACCGCCGGCTCCCTCCGCGCTATCAATGGCGAATTTGATCGTGCCATCGTTGCGACCCTCCGCGCTAGCGAGGTTGTCGAGTTGCCTAAACTACCAATATGGCTCCCGGACTGAAGGACGCGTCGTTGTCCGGTACGCGGACAAGGCTCGGGCGTAGAGCGTCCGTGGTCGGCATGATGTATCGCGATCTGTGGAATCAGGCCAATATCATATGTACAGCGGCTTGAACGACAAACCATACGAACGATCATTTCTTGTCGACGATCTTTGCTCGACGCCGCGACCTGGAATCAGTCACTTCCGAGGACAGGTCTACGAGAAGCGAGATGCGGCATGCAAAATCTGATCCGGTCCAAGTCTCAACTGCCATCGTCGTTGGGGGTGCGCGGTGTTGTCGAGGTGCAAAGCGACGTTTAGGCCGCCGCCGCGCCGGTCCAAAGACGGGCAATACCAATCTCAAGGCCGGCCCGAATCACCAGTTGGTTCCTAACCCTCGGCGGCAGGCAATACGCCACGTGTTCGACGAAAACCAGCGGACGTATTCCGAGCTTCGCGGCTATGATGCAAGCGACCGTGATGTGCTCGCGCGAGCTGATAACCTTGGCAAGTTACGGGTCACACGGACATGGCGAATCGAGCCTTTTTTTGCACCCTAACTCCGTCCTCGCTTCCCTTTCACTTGACCCAGCATGCTGCGTCTCTACTTGGAACGTAGCATTATCAAAAGCGCAGAGGCGGATTGCGCGTCTAAATATTGATCTTTCGCAGCCGAGCGTGGGGTACACGCTAATGACCATTGGTGCGTTGACGGCGACAAAGTAGTTTTGGGCGTTAAGCCCAACAATGATGCCGGTACGACCGTGCAGATGCTGGGCGGTGAACCTGACTGTGCCGACAATGAAGCCTCTTCACGCTGTGTTCTCGACGGCGGCGCAGCTTTAACGTGGAGCCGTGCTCAACGTCGGCTTACGCTGTCCTGAATCACGGCCATTGCCAAGCGCAGACGTTGACGTACCTCGAAAACACGTCTGTGGACATCAAGCATCTCGCGGATACCGCTTGGCGTTTGGGTGCCTGCCGAAGTGAATCGCGAATGCGCGCGATGTGAAAGTTTCTAGCAGACGAAGCGGAACACCTTGGCTGTGCGCGCGTGCAAGCGCTCAATTAATCCTTTGATGTCGTTGTCCAAGAAAATCATGGGCTCTATTTTGCCGCACTCCTTGTGTGCGAAAATATGGCGCGCTTCCTCGCCTTCCATGCGCTATCCAGTGCGTTGTAACCAGCATGCAACTGAGCTCAGCGCAGCCCATAGAAATATTTGTCTAAATGACCCTTTCGCTCCCAAATATTAAAAAACGATACCGCACGTCCGGGGCGCCCAGGTTGCATTCTTCGATTCCGAAATGTACAGCGGGTATTATTCTGGCCGGCACCGAGCGACGAGGGCTGAGCGCTCGGGTACCGTGGCATCGATATCGCCACGGGCGACGGCTGTGCAAGTCCATTCATTTTTACCGCCGATATCCAATTCAATAACTCAGACCCTCCACCTATGATTGCCGCTGGTTCTACTCGCCGTGCGCATCATGCTCAAAGTATCGCCCGGATATAGATGGACTCCGTGCTTTGGCTGTCATCGCCGTCATGTTGTGCCACGCAGGTTTCACGGCGTTTCGCGGCGGGTTCATTGGAGTGGATGTCTTCTTCACGATATCGGGTTTTGTCGTTACCAATTCGATAGTTGATGATCTGAATCGGAACGCGTTCTCGTTCAAGGAGTTTTATGCCCGTCGTGGGAAGCGTTTGATTCCAGCGCTTTATGCAATGCTTGTGGCGACCTTCGTATTCAGCCTGCTATTTTGCGTACCTGCAGACACGTTTCGGTTGGGAAAAAATATTCTCGCCGTCGCGACCATGACGTCCAATATTTGCTTGGCCAAGCAAACGGGATACTTCGCTCCTGAGGCAACCGATCAAGTGCTTCTGCACACATGGTCGCCGTCAGTTGAAGAGCAGTTCTATATCGTGTTGCCGCTACTGCTGGTCGGGCTCTATCGTAAGGCGAGAAGATGGACGATTCCCGTTCTTGCCGCACTGGCAATTGGTTCGTTCGCATTCGCGGTGCTAGAAGCGCATCGTGGATCCACCGGCGCGTATTACTTTGCTCAGTATCGCGGTTTTGAGTTTCTAATCGGATCGCTTCTAGCCATATTCGAGAAAAGGCGTGCAGCAGGGAAAGTGGTCATCTTCGACGCGGTGTTCGTTACGGGAATAGCGTTGATACTGGCCGGCATATTGGGCGTTAGCGCAGCGTCGCAGTTTCCGGGTCTTGGTGCCGTTCTCCCTTGCGCGGGAGCGCTGATAGTTATCTACAGTGGCCGGCGCGCTCGATACGCTCATGCCCTCCTGTCGAATCGCGTTGCCGTTTTCCTTGGCAAGATCTCGTATCCAATCTACCTGTGGCACTGGCCGATGTTTTTTGCCTTCAGGCGATTTTGGTGCGCACAGTGTGGGGGACCTTGCGATCGCAATGGTCGCTTCGTTGGGACTCGCGGCCGCTACCTATTGGATGATCGAGCGTCGGGCGCAACGCGTGTCAATGGGCGCTAATAAGACAATGGTGGCCTTCATCGCCGTTCCGCTGCTTGCGGCTGGCATTGTCGCGGGCATCGGCAAGCTGACAGACGGTTTCTTGTTCGCTTACCCCGCAAGGATTCAGGCAGATGTGCACTGGTCAGGCACTGCGCTTTTTGACATGCCGCGAGCCAAGGATTGTTGGTCAAAGGTGGAGGTGAGCGCCGCAGCCGTCTGCACACTCGGCGATCCGGAAGCCTCCGATAAGGCGATCCTTTGGGGCGACTCGCATGCTTATCATTTGATTTACTTTTTCGACAAATTGGGAAAAGCAAAGCACATCGCAGTCCACGATCTGGCGTTGACGCTTTGCCCGCCAATCGAGAATGAACCGTTGCACGCAGGCTATGCGCCCTACGAGGACATTCATCAGCAATGCGTTGCTCACAACCGAGAGGTTATGAAATATGTAATGTCGAGCGACGATATCAAAACCGTGTTTATGGCGTCCGCATGGCAAAACTATCAAAACTATGCCACCGGGGAAAATGTGCAGCCAAGTGGGCACGGATTCATGCCGGGCCAGTTGGAAAGGGAGTTGGGAAGCACAGTTGGAAAGCTCGTTGCAGCGGGAAAGCGTGTTGTAATAATAGACGACGTCCCGATGATCCCGAATGAGTTGATTAACTGCGCGTTTTACAACGACTTGTTCTTCCCGGTTCAAAAGCGTGCATGCCAATTTGATGCCCGCATTGCCCAAGATCAGCACGCGCCGATCAAAGCCATGCTGGACAGGTTAAAGGGCCGATTTCCGCAGGTCGCCATCATGCATACGTTCGACGTCCCGTGCAGTGACGGGGTATGCAAACTCGACTTTGACGGTCTGCCTATCTATCGCTACGACGACTATCATCATCTAAGCCTTGCCGGTAGCTCGTTGTATTTTGAAAAATATGTTGAAAAACATCCGCTCGAGGTAAATGCGATATTCAGCGATTCCAACGGAAGAATGCAAGCAGGCACTGGCAACGTCGCAGCTACCAAAGTGGGCACCTACAATAGCATGCAGTCGCGCTAAACAAACGTTGCTTGCGAGACGCTATTCGTGACTGCTTTGTACGCAATCGAGGAACTGGCGTGGGCTGGCTTTTGCAGAGCGCCGACCGGTGGCGTCGGCCAATTTCTGCGATTCGACATCCCGGGCCGACCGGTGACATCCATTAGCGGGGCAGGTGTCAAGTGAGCGAACAACACCCTCGACTGCCTGGGCAGCCGATTTCGATTCCACTGACCCGATGCAGTAGCCGATCACACCCGTTACTTCAATTCATGGCTGCGACGGATCGCGCAAAATACCCATTAGGATCAACCGATCGACGTTACAACCTTGCTCATCGCCTTGATGATTTCCTACGCCAAAAGAACTATACGGGCTTCTCCATTGAGTGCAAACTCAATCGAAGTTCGGTGTGGATATATGCTGCAATGCCGCTTCGGCGTGCATGATAATGTGAGGACTGCTGCACTAAGACCGGTCATACTGGGCCGTTGACCCGGACTCCGACGAAGGACGCGCGCAAGGACCTTATTCGTTGGGCGGGACAGAAATCCCGGTCCTCCGACAGGTATGCGTCGCACGGGTCCAACAGCTTCACATCACTGCTGGCAGCGCAAAGTGATCGTCAACTCCTTGTGATTGCTCTAATGCCTCAGGCCGCGCTGCTTTCCTACCAGGCACAGTGTTCGTTCATGCGGTCGCCGGTACGTATTTGACAGCGTCGCCGTACTTGAGAGTCGCCTACACCACGCGCGCATTCTTCGCGGCGAGCGTGAGAGCTGCATCCCCGAGCGGGCTCCACGTGTCAACAAGTTGCGTAGGAAAGCGTCTCCCGTCTTCGTGATGGCGCCATAGGACACGCTGGCCGGCCGGTGCAGTTGAACATCGATAGGTCGAACTCTCGCTGCGTTCGAGTGGTCGCTTGCGGCGAGCGAATATCGCTTAAGCTCGAACCATGAGATGGCACGCCCGAAAAATACGACGCGGCAGCATCGGATTGGATCGCTAGCATAGACGATGGTCCTGAATGGCGAGTTCGAACTACTTACGTTGTGCGTACATGTCGGCGTGGCTTATTAGTGGAGTAGTGCGCTTTGGATGAGCGAAATCGCGGTCGAGTCGTTGCCAGAGCCGCCTCAAGATTTCTCCACCCTGCATACGCGATGGCTCGATCGACAAGGGCGGGAATACTCGGCGTGAGGCTAAGCGCACGACCAAAATCGTCAACAGCATCGGCAGGCCGCTGTGAACGAAAATGGAGAATGCCGAGCGGAAAACACAGACTTGTCCTGGCTTGCCGGTCGAGAAAACGATCATGCAGACCGCGCCCAAGAACCGCGCTATTTGATTTCGTTGAAGGAAAATATCGACGCAGGTTGTTCGGTGTGCGGGAAACGATGGTGTGAACAGAGCGTGAGAAATATACGACCAAGACTAACGAAGTCTGAATGAGCGGCAATTGAGTAGTTTTTATATTGATGACAGTCAGCAGGTATATCGGCAGTTGTCGGAATAGGTGAATTGCGCGGCTGCGCAAGCAGATTAACAACTGGCTGGGGCATTGAGGGACGCACATTCCACGGAAATGGATGTCGACCTCGTTGGAGGACTTCGACGTGCTTAACGCAACTTGGTACAAGACGCTCAAAAAATCAATCCAAACGGCGGCCCGGGATCTAGCTGAGAATGGTCAAGGCTTAGTTGACCAATTCGTGAGCGGCCGCATCGCGAAATAGTGTGTTTCGGCAATAGCTCTATGCCAGCAACTCGCGGGTAGATAGTATTCGGTGTCCTTTGCAGCGGCTCGCCTCTCGCCAAATGCGCCTCCCGCATTGCGGGAGTTTTTTCGCGAAGCTTGGTTGACCGGCTGATACGAGTGGAAACGCGATTTGTCGTGACAGACATAGGGGCTGCTTACCCGGAACATGTGCCGAGTGAGGTCGCCTTAGCTAGTCGCTGCGCCACTTTGGTTCCGTGACCGCGTTGTTCATTCTCGGTGACGAGGGGGCCGCCTATGCCGAGCATTTCCTTGCGAAGACGTTACCGCGTGCCGCGAGCAGGCTGAGTTCTGCAGCATCCTGCGCTAGTGGATTCGATCCCGTGGTCAACCTTGAAAGCATGCCAGTAGCGCGCCCGGATTGCCGGTTCTACGCCGTGGATACCGATTTCGTCCGGGCAGCCCAGGCCAGCACGATCGACGACCCGATCCGCAGCTTCTGGGAATTCGAGTGCAGTGCCGCACTTGGACGAGAAGGGTCGCGACGGCTATCCAATGTTTTTGGCAATGCGCAGGCCCCGCGCCTTTGCTGTCGCAACTGATGGAGGCTAGATGCTGCCTCACCCGGTCATGGTTCACTCGCCAACGCGCTGGACACCCCGAACAGGATTTATAGCGACGGGACTTACCCCGTCGATGGAGATGTTGTATGGTCAGATTCGTCGTCTATCGGGAATGTCATATCCACGGGCAAGGTGAGATGAACAACGGACTGACTAAGGCATAGCTCGGGTTCGCTAAGGGCCTACCGCGCGGAAACGGCCAAAGCATAAAGGCTTTGACTGAAGGACGGTCGCGACAATGCCGCGTAAAAACTGACCCGTCGGAATTCGCGATCTTGCATCAATCCGGATTTGCTTTTCGAGTTACGATTATATTTATCGAATAAGATAAATGGAAAGCATGTGGCTCGTGGCGAGGCGTATTGCGTTGAGGCGGAAGAGAATATTACGCTGCGCGAAGCGCACGATAGATACTTTTCGCAGCCGGAAGGTAAGCGAAAGCGGCTCAGCTTCATGTGCGGTGATCCGAAATGCCGGGTTGTCGCTCGACCCAAGGTCGTTGGCGCAGTATATGATCGACCTGATGCGTTTGATCCCGATGCGTTCCAGAGCGACCGAAATCGGGCGCCTTATTATCGTCGACATATCCGTTTCCCACATATAGACGGATGCACTTGGGACGAACCGGCTGACGAAGAAACCGAGTTTGACGAACCGGTTGATCTAGATCACACGGTGAACATTGGCGAGAACGAACTTATCTGGCTGCCTGAAGCGCCAGGAACGACGTGTAAATTAGCGAAAGGGCCGCACGAAATCGATGCAGCCTTCGAAGATGGAGATGACGAGGAAACCAACCAACCGACGATCCACACGACCTGATTCCACGCGTTTCTTCGTTGAAACTGCAGACCCTTTCGAGCTTGCCTCGTCGAAGCGCGTTCTTTCATCTTGATGTTCATTCATATGACCATTTCGATATCAATTGGTCATGGTGCCGAAAACTGAACTAGCGCGTAGGTGATTCGCTGGCCCGTTTCCCGCGTAATGCTCAAGGAAAGATATCAAAGTCCGGTGATTTTAGATTGGAGCGCGGCGAGAATGCTCCTCTGTTTTCCAGAAAAACCGAAGAGTTTTGAACTAAAAAATAGCGCGGGTGGTTAAATTGATCGAGGTACCTCTCTGTAGGTGTCTTGCATGAAATAAAATGTATGGAAAAGTACCAAGACTGCGACAGACTGTCGGACTCGTTTGCCGCGAATCACTTCGAATATGCCGGGCGAGTATTGATTGATTTTCATCATTAGGTGGGTGATGACTGCAACCGTTACGGATTCGAATCTGTATCGTGGGTCTTCGGAACGTTCTTCGCATTAGGCCCGCGGCGATGGGTCGATGCGGCGAACTATTAATTTCGAATGCTAGCGACGTGATGAGACGCGCAAAGTCATATTGCTGTTCGAAAATTCCGAAATAAGTCGATTCCTGAATCGAAATGTCGCAATAAAATTAAAATAATCTATTTTCAGTCGCATTTTTTATTGAATCGCAAGGATCTTCCAACAGTCTTTGGGTTTTTAGGGTTTATAAGAAGCGAGCGGTAACCATTTAGCTGGCGAAAAATGCGGCGATGTACGATCTAACTGTTCTCATTGCGGCAGAGCAATGAAAAAATAGTGGGAAGAAGTTCGAGCATAGTGCGCAACGCCACTCAGTTTCCGCAAGATTGTGATTTGTCGCCGTACGATTCCATGATAGTGAAACGTCTAGCTAGGTCGGTGCAAGTCTTATATTCGGTATTGAGGTTAAAAAATTTCGGTGCGATTTTTATAAAACATCCGATTGCAGGATCCGCTATTCTTCATAGAAGTTTAATTTTTTGTAACGTGAACTGAATCTCATTGACGTCCGCACGCTGTAAGATGTTGATCGGTGCTGCAGCAATCGGTTGAAAGTTGCATAAAGGATTCGATTCGATTTACATAATTGCTGTTAGGTGCGGCTCACGGTCTGTATAGATATCGTGATTTCGTAGGTTGAAGCAAGAGGCGGTCCTCGTTGCGATTGATGATGCTGATCGGAGGTAGGAAAGAGTAGTCGAGAGTTAAATAGATTTATTGCTGAGAATTCCGCTGGTAGAGGGGGCGAACTATAGTCTCTTTTTATATTGGACGCGTTTGCTTGCAGCTATCTTTATAGTTGCAAATATTTTGTACGTTGAATTTTGAAGTTTTTCTTCCTGTAGTCCACTGTCAGCTGTCCCCAAGCAATGCTAAGCATAGTATAAGTTAGTGGCCGTGCCTAATCTCGGAATCGGGTGCCGGAGCGTTTTTTGTGCTTATCCAATTGCAGAAGATCTAAAACGCGTCGATTGTACTAACGTTCAACGGGGACGCTCTGTTTTTGCTTGCTCTGGCCATAGTAATTAAAAATGGTTCCGAGCATAATGTGCCGTTCTTCAGCTTCTCAGCTGTCTCTGGCGGCGAGTTCGCATGCACCGGACATAACCTCGGCATCGCTTAAGCTCTATGCCCGCGGGCATTTTGCGATTGCGAAATGTATCTTGTTTTTTGGGTACATCAAAGGTTCACGCGAATGTTTGGTTTGAAATTTCGTAGTTTGTCAGTCAGCGCATTGGTCGATGTCCGTGGGCAGCAGCTTATGCCGTCGGTTGCAATGGAGCCGTGCCGATGACTTCGCGCTAGTTCACTTTCGACGCTGTGTGCGCGTTGGCCATTTACACCGTAGTGATTCGCGTGACCATGCTATGTTGGAGCATGATTATTGGCGCCGATGTAAAAATGACCCGCCGCGGAAATAAACCTGACGCACCTGTGGGAGAAGATGACAGCTTTTGCCGCCGTTGCTAACTCAGGAGCAACCTGTGGAAATCAGGGTATCGGCCCGACGCGGAACAGCGGTGCGTTAGATAGCGAGGCAAACGGTTAATCGCGCGACACGGTGCGTCGCTAACTGAGCGACGAACAGGCGAGCCGTCACAGCCAGCGCGAGCCGCGAGCAACGAAGCTCCGTCCGCTCTAGGACTATCTGCTGGAGCTCGTCGTCGCCGCGCGGCCGCGCTGGATTTCGACACCTGTTCTGTTAAGTGAACTGCAGGAAGTGGGATACGAAGGCGACATCAGTCAGCCCAAGGCATTCCCGACTCCTCCAAACGTCTCGCGGCCGAGCCGGTGGTGGGTTCGAGACTGCGCCCTGGCAAGCAGATGCACGCTGATTTCACCATCATCCCGACAGGATGCGAGCAAGCGCCCGGCCGGGATGGCGTGTCAGGCGTTGCAGCAGACCGCGCCGCGCACGCAGTTCGAGACGGTGAGATTTGGCAACGTGCTGGGCAGCGCGGGCAGTGTGATCCCGAAGTTCCAGCAACAGATCGCGAAGGGTGGCCCGGTGACGGTGACGCATCCGGAGATCACCCGGTTCTTCATGACGATTTCCGAAGCCGCGCAACTGGTGCTGCAGGCGTCGAGCATGGGCCGTGGCGGCGAGATCTTTATCCTGGATATGGGTGAGCCGGTACGGATCGTGGATCTGGCGCGCGATCTGATCCGGTTGTACGGATTCACGGAGGAGCAGATTCGGATTGTGTTCACGGGCCTGCGGCCGGGCGAAAAGCTATACGAAGAATTGCTTGCCGACGACGAGACGACCACCCGCACGCCCCATCCGAAGCTGCGGATTGCACAGGCGCGAGAAGTGCCGAATCATTTCCTCGATGAATTGCTGCCGTGGCTGATGCAGCATCGCGTGCTGGCAGATGAAGAAGTGCGGCGCGACCTGCGCCGCTGGGTGCCGGAGTATCAGACGACCATGCCGCCGAAGTTGGAGAGCGTTCCGTCGGTTCGAAATGGTTGAAGGTACTTACCGCTGATGCGCTGCTTCCGCTAGTTATGGATGTAGCCAGTTCAAGGGGGCAGCGGGGTGCGCTTCATCGAGCGGTATGAGTCGCTGGAGTTCACCTTTCGCTCGTCCCTCTTCCACGCTTCTTGCGAAGGCCTAGTCTCGCTCCATGCGCTGCAGTCTCTTTACGTGCAATCGCTGCGAGATACCTTTAAACACATTGCCCTCGTGCGGATCACCGAAATGGAGCAGTGCGGTACAGCGGACGCTGGACGGCAAACAGGCCTGATTCGCGTGAAGAGAACGCATGCCCCAGAAGAAATAGAGATTGCCCGGCGTCAGCGGCACGATTTTCGCCGACAGCAGTTTTTGCACGCGCGGCGAACGCCACGTGCGCTTCAGCAGTTTTTCTACCAGTATTTTTTCGACGATGTTGACTATCGCAAAGCGTCTCGCTTCGCGCAAATTCGGGAACATGACCAGGTGACCTGGCGGTTCATCCGCGCCGTTGGGGATCAGAATTGGCAGCAGCACGGTGACGACATACGAGTCGTAGTGAAAGTTGAGCGCGTGCCGCAGCCCGTGCGTGCCGGTCAGCCCGCGCAGGACGGGAAATATCCGGTCGCTGGGCGGCGATGCACGCATCTTCCGCTCATAAAGACTTCGCATTAGCGCGCGAAAGCCTGGATCCTCAAATAGCGGATTGAGACAGGTATCGACGATCCATGCCGCACCTTCAAGGCCGAAATATTGGCCGTTATGCTGCTCGATCTGATGGGCGACGAAACTGCGCATCTGCGTGAGGGTTGCCTCGGGCACAATATCGTGCAGTATCCCTACGCCGGAATCGTCCATTGATTCGGCCAGTGCCTGCGCGCTCTCCGCGCTCACCGGTAAGAATCCGCTAAGCGGCAACCCGTCGTTCAATGCGGTCATCTCAGTCCTCTTGGCCTGGCTTCGACAGCGAAATGCCAATTCATATTCGCCTTAAGAACCTTGACGGAAAATTGCGTAGTCTTCCGTACGAATTCGCACAGATGACCCAATTCGCGCAGCACGGGCATACGCTTTGTTCACTTTCCCGAGCAGCGCAGTCCGATACCTAAAGATAGGCATATGTTTCGCACTGCCTATCGGGAAATCAAAAGCGGTCGCCTGAGTTCGCTGCAGTCAGCCACTGTGTTCGGTTACCCACTCTAAGTAATAGGCAATAACGGGGCGGGGGCGCGCGTAGTGATCCAGATGATGTGCATCCGCAGCAAAGTTTTCTTAGTCGCTGATACCGAGGCTTTGCGACAACATAGGCGGCCATGCAAGATAGGGTTGCGCTTCTCGGTCCTCACTGTTGTCGAGGCGCATGAGTTTAAGGCAAACGTTTGCATTTGGAACGGACTGCGAAATAGTCCATCGATGGAACCAGAGCCGCATCCTGCCAAATCAGGATGCAGATCGTCAGGAGCGATTCGGCCTGCGCTTTCGCAGTCGCGCCGAGCTTCGTCGTCGTGTCGGATGTCAGTCAGATCGTCGGCTTGGAAGGCGAGCGCTCGCGCTGGATGAGTTGTGATGGCGATGGTCGAGTCGTCGTCAATTGCGAAGTCAAATAGCTGGCAGTGGCTCAGCTCTCGCCCAATGCGCCTCTGGCCTTGTAGGAATTTTGCGCGTACGTTACTCGACCGGTTGCTACGAGTCTGAAACGCAACCGTTTGCGACAGACAAAGGCGGGCGATCAAGGATATTCGCGCGGTGCCATTGAATGGCCACACAAGCTACTCGACACGACACTAACATGCACGCTAACTCGAAAGCTTTCCAGCTAACAAGTTGAGCGCAGCCACCTCGACGTCCCCAAGCCCGTTCCCCGCATATTAACTATTTGGATAAGAGCACGTTATCCTAAATCCCGGACATAGGCGGTGTGTCGCCTGAACCAGGCTCAGAATGGGGCAACAAGTTTTCCAGGCGGGTCGCGGCCGCCTGGGGCCATTTTTCTTGTGCTGGTTCGCCGGCATAGACGGCGTCGGTCGCTTTCGCTCGCCGAGTCGACGTCAGCGCATGCGCAAGCCAGATGCACGGAGCTTCAACTGCGATGAAGCTCAACCACGACAGGCCGACCGCTAACACTGCCGACGGAATCATATAGAGAGCGAGCGGGCCGCCTGTCCAGCCTTCCCGGCTGCACAACCAAAAGATCACGTACACCGGTACGCTATGCAGCAGGTACATCGAATAGCTGATTCTGCCGAGCCACGCAAAAAACCGCAGATGGATTTTCCAGACGGTCGCCAATACGCTGAAGATCGCCAATGCGGCCAAGTAGCTGAACGACTCGATCACGTGCGAAACATCATGCTGTTTGAACCCGGCCGCGCCGATCAATAGCGAAACGAAGACAACGATCCCGGTCACGCTCAGGAACGCTCTTTTGTAGGAGCAGTCTGCGCGCAGCGCCCGCACACCTTTGAACCCAAGCACCACGCGTCCTTCCGGGTGGTCGTATGCTTTGCGGAAGCACGCCCCCCAAAACATGATCGATAGATGAAAGAGCATGCCTTTGTACTGACCCAAGGCATTCGCGGGAATGATATGAAGCGCGGACGTAACGACGAACGCTGCACTTAATGCGGCGCAAACGATGCACAGCACGCGCATCTGCTGGATTCCACCTAGCCAGAATAATCCGAGGCACAGCGCATAAAATGCCAGTTCGGTTTCCAGCGTCCAGTAGTGCGGCATCATTGGGGTTTGACCTAACGCGTCCGGAAGCATGGTCGCATTGGCTAGCCATCCCGCAGTGTTCACATGCATACCGAAAAGCATCCAGTATGCAAAGAAGCCAATGGGTATTGATAACCAGTAGGTCGGATATAGACGGAGGAACCGTCGAATGAGAAATTGGCGCGTGCCCGAACCAATAGGGCCGTTCAAGCTATTCGGTATGAGCAATCCGCTCAACGCGAAAAATACGACGACGCCAATCCGGCCGAAGTTGCCGTAGTACTGCGTCGCATTTATCCATTGCTCGGACCCGGCAATTGGCGCCAACTTAACAGCAAAATGCGTCCACATTACAAACAGAACGGCCACGGCACGAATAGCATCGATATGAGACATTCGATGCGGCATGACTCCAGCTGTCGTCTTCAACGAAGTTCCCCTTGGAATAAAAGGGTGTTCATCCAGATCGGTTTATTCACCGCTTATTAACAGCCGTCGTCATTCGAAAGCGACCGGTCGAGCGAGCCTGCACTCAGGCCCGCAGTCGATCAGGTCCGCAATCGATTAGTCCACCCGATGCTGTCGTTTTGCCACGAGCTTGGCAAAACGACGCGCAGCGAGGCGCCACTCATACGCGCTCGTAGGGTCGAACTCACGCATTTTTCGATACAGGTAGGGCAGGAAGCCGCCGCGGGAGCGAGACTCAGTCACGCGCTTGCCGCGCGACAGCTCGCGGTTGCTGTGCCAAGGGAACGACCGCACGCTGGTCGCCGCGCGTCGCGGCAGGCCGAACACCATTGCGTACGCGTAACGTGGCGCGTCCGAATTGTTAGGGCCCGCGTGATGCAACGTGCGCCCCGCGTGAATCGTGCAGCCGCCGATCGCGAGCGGACAGACGACCGCAGTGGCGGGATCGAAGCCGTCGATACATTCAAGGCCGTGCGTGCTCGGGTCTCCCCCAATTGGCTGGTGTGGTAGCACGGGTCCGAGATGCGAGCCTTGAATAAACTGAAGGCAGCCGTTCGCAAGCGATACATCCTGCAACGGAAACCAAAGGTTTATCTCGCGGTATTCAATGGTCGGGTCGGTGAACGCTTCGTCTTGGTGCCACGGCGTCACCGCGTCGGCATGAGCCGGCTTGTAGAAGAAGCTGTCGCTGACGAAGCGCGCCTTCTCGCCGAGCAATTGCACGGCGATCTGGTGGGCGGAGCGGCGCAGTTCCGTCTCCGCGATGCTGCGTTCCAACATTGACGGATGGTGCAGCTGGGCGAGCTTAGGCTCGTCGAACTCGGTGTGCTCAGGATAAAAGTCGAAAAGCAAGCCTTCCCGAAAGCCCGCTTTGCTCTGCAGCAACCGACTACCCACCCGTCGGAGCTCGGCGAGCTCGTCCAGGTTCGCTACTTGCTCTAGCCGCATAAACCCGTCTTGCCAAAAGCGTTCTTTTTGGCTTGGTGACAAGGCTGCGGCGACGGTTATGTCGCGCTTCAAAATAGGACCCCGGGTCTAGTTGGATTTGCCCTCACTAGACCATGTTACAAATCAGCACTCCGTGCGATTCAGCGCATAAAACGTTATTTCGATGTTCCGCGTGCCGGGTCGAACTCGCGCCGGACATAAGACGCTGGCGGCGGTCCTTTCCGTAGCCGTGTATACCCGTATCTACCTGTGCCTGGGCGTGTCTATCTGTCGGAAGATGGATCGTTATATGCATGCGTTCCAGGAATAGTGTGCGCATACGAGAAACGTGAAAAATCTTCTGCTTCTATTCCGCTTCCTCCGCTTCTCGCTTTTTCGCTTTTATATAGGCTGCACACGAAATTAGCGCGAGTCGATTTAACGTTGAACATCGCACATCGCGATTTAACGTTGGGCGCCGCACATCCCCGCGCAGAAGGGGCCGATACTCTGCTTACTAAGTGTAAGAATCTGTGTAAGAATCTAAGCGATTGCCACAGGGCGCATTTATGCCAGGGTTATGAGAAGCATTCCTGACGTCGCGCTAAAACGAACAAAGGCTGTTAGATAGACTGCGGCCAAGGGGACACCATGCAAAAAGCGTTGTTGTCGATTGTAATTCCCGCATACAACGTCGAGCATTTTATCGGCGCATCGCTAACATCGGCGTTGCAACAATCGCGCGCGCAGGAAATCGAGCTTATTGTCGTGGACGACGGTTCAACGGATCACACGCTCGAAAGAATCCGCGCAGTGCAAGCAACCGAAGCCGGCCGTCATATCAAGGTGATCCATCAGGAAAACCGCGGCGTGAGCGCGGCGCGCAATGCGGGCATCGCGTGCGCAACATGTCCGTATATCGGCTTTCTCGATGCGGACGATGTCTGGGACGCGCGTTTCTCTGAAATAATCCTGCCGCTGCTTAGCGACGACTCCTCCGACTCTGCCGATATCATTGAATTCAATCTCGGTATCGTCAATACGGACGGCATGCAGATCGACCGCATGCAGCTTGTTGACCCCGCAACGCTCGGCAAGCGCACGTGCGATCTTCCGGCACTAATGGAGTTTGCCAAGGTGTGCCAAGCATTTCCCGTCGTGCGCGTTTACCGGCGCGAACTATGGGACGGTATCGACTTCCCCGTTGGCCGGGTGTACGAGGACTTCGCTACAATTCCGTTCGTCTATACGCGTGCCCGCACGCTGTATCGCCTCGCCGACGAACTCTATTATTATCGGCGCCGCGCCGGCAGCATCACGCAGAGCGCCTCGCTGCATTCGGTGGAGGGCATTGCGCTCTGTGCCGAAGAAGCGCTTGAACGTTGCGAAGGAGATTCCATAGGACCCCTTGACGCCTACTGGCTTGCGGTCTTCCACAAGGCGTTTCGCTATGCATGCGTAGAGGCGTCACGCGTACCCATGAATGCGATGCGTGAATCGATGAAGATGATCGACGGCATAGCCGCTCGATACCGCCGCTTGGCGGGAACGCGAGCCGCCGGGACGCTTCCTGCGCTGCATTATCGGTCCCGGATCTTTATCGATCGGCGGATCTTTCAGGCCAAGAAACTGGTCAAGCACACGTTCGGGCTTCAGCTCAGGCCGTCTCGCCAAGCGCCGCGGATAATCCAGCCCGAGCCACTGGCGGGTCTTTCGACGCGTGCGACCGTCAGCGGCCGTTGAGCGGGTTCGTCTCTTGGGAACGATCATGCAGATTTACCCCATTCACACGAGTTTCACGGCCGGTGAATCCTTTGAACTTGCAGTGCAACCGAAGCGCCGCTTCGGGGTGGCGATTTATCAGCAGGCCGGCGACGAACTGCTGCTGTTCTGCAGCAGCGTGGCGGTTGAGGGACAGAAGAATGTAAAAGCGTCGCTGGTGGACGGGCATTACATTTTCGAATCGGCTGGAGCCAATGAAGCTGCGCAGTTCGACCGTGACTGGAACTGGCCCACCATCCGCATCCGGCCGGATGTTCCCGCTCACGAGACGCTTTCAAGCGGTGCCTACGTGGCCATCGCCTATGAAGTCTCGGCGGCGGGAAAGCCGCGTGACGAGACCGGGCGTCGTTGCCTCAGCCGCAAGCCGGTGTCAGGCGCGCCGCCTGCCAGCGACAGCATGGCGCTTGTCGTTGCGCGCCCGCGAATTCCATCGGCGCCGATCGCCTACATCGTGCCGGTCGCAACCTACCACGCGTACAACTCCATTGGCGGCGGCTGCTATTACAACGACCCGATCCACCGCCGTCCGCCCGCCACGCAAGTGAGCTTGCGTCGTCCGGGCGGTGGCTTCGGTGCGCAGCTCGGCGAGCCTGTCGATCCATACGATCCCGCCTCTCCACGCCAGCAGTTCTTGCATTGGGACGCCAAGTTCATTCGCTGGCTGCGGGCGGAAGGCATCGCTTGCGATTTCTACACCGACCTTGATCTTCATGAGGGAAGCGCGCTCGATCTCACGAAATATCGCTGCATGCTGAGCGTCGGCCACCATGAGTACTGGAGCCACGAAATGCGCGAACACGTGGCGCGCTTCGTCGAACAGGGCGGCAATCTCGCGGTGTTCAGCGGCAACACGTGCTACCGGCCTGTGAAGTTCACCTGTGACGCCCTAGGCGACCCTGTCGGCATGAGCAAGCTGGCAGGCGACTGGGACTTGCTGACGGAAAAGCCGAACGACGATCCACGGGCATGCGGAAATGAACGCCACCTGATCGGCCTGAGCTACACCTACGGAGGCGGCCATTACGGCAGGTGGAAACGCTGGCGCGGCGGCTGGATAAACCGCAAGCGCGAGGCAGTCGGCTTTACGGTCACGCAACCTGAACACTGGGTCTTCACCGGCACTGGATTGAAAAAAGGCGAGACCTTCGGCGCCGACGACCGCTTGGTCGGTTACGAAGTCGACGGCTTGCCAACAAACGATCCGCACAATGGCTTCGAGACGCTCGCCAACACCCGGCAGCTCACCGGTTGGGAGATGGGCGGTGTCGGCTCTTTCGGCATGTTCCGCCCGAAGAATCCGTCGGGCACGCTGAGCGAAGGTCAGGTATTCAACTGCGGAACGACGGACTGGGCGAGGGTGTTGCTCGACCCCCAGGCCAAAAGCAATCTTGTCGTGCAGCGGATTACGCGCAATGTGGTGCGCCGGTTCATCGACCCCTCGTTCGATGGTGCGTCGCAGCAGAGCAATAGAAGTGCCCCGCGCGAGGCGACCGACACCCCTGCGGTCGACGACACCGCCGCGATCTGATCTCCACGGTACACACGACACCCGCTCGGAACGGCATTGTCCGGGCTCTCGCGTTTCTTCCTTGTGTTGTGAAATTGCACGCTATCCACGACCGGTCGGCGGGTCGCCTCTTACGCGCTGGCTAGAGGGTTCACCTCAATGGCGGCGCGCTTCCGGCCAGCGCCGCGCCCCGCCTTCCGGCTCGAATTGGCCCTTTATTCGCCGCTCACATGGCGGAATAACAGGTGTGTTTTAGGCGTAATTATCCTAGCGTGCGTCGCCGTACATTCGGCGATTTCTCACACCTATACGATTCTTCACAAGGCGAAGGGCATCGTCGGCGCGCTCATTAGCGCTGAATGCCCCGCGCATGCCGAACGCAGCGGGTTTAACGCATTGCTGTTGACCGGCGCCAGCTAACTCGAACGGTCTCTGGTTCGGGCCCGTGCGATATCGGGCGTGTAAGGAATTATAAAAGTCCGTCATTTCTTGAAGCATCTCAGACGGTTAAGCATCCCCGGGCGATCGCGCGATGGTGAAAAAATGAATGGATCTCCAGTGATAAACAGACTTTGGGCTTTCACCTTCTTTATCGCGGTTGCCAGCGATGTAATGGCAGGAGCGTTCCGCTACTACGCGTCGGTCGTCGGAGCGACGCCGATTTTCTACGCGCCGAAGGTGTTGATGCTGATTTGCATCGTGGTGCTCCTCGTGCAACAGCCGCCCAGGATCGGCCACCTCCTGGCCGGCTTGTACATCGCGGTACAGGCATGCGTGTCGCTGGCCAACGGCGTCCAGCTGACGGCTATATTTTTCTGGCTGTGGCTGGTTTCGCCGATGCTGTTCGCCATGCTGGCGCCCCCGGGAGCCCTCGCCGTACTGAACGGGCGCACTGCGCGGATCGCATTTGTGATTCTCGCGGTGATATGCATGGTCGGCGTCTATGTGAACTATTTCATGCCCTTGCCGTGGGTGGGGACAAAAGCGGATGTAGGCGGGGTTGATATCGGCAACGCCCAGCAGTCGTACACCGGCTTCGTCAAGCGGTTGCCAGGGTTCGGGCGCAGCAGTGCTGCAACAGGACTGCTGATCGGACTGATGATGACGTGGCTGCTGTCCCGAGTCCGCTCGCGGATCCTCCTGCTCGTGTTGCTGGTCGCGTCGGCAGTCGCCATTTGGGAAACAACCAACAAGACGACGGTCGTCGCACTGGCACTCGTGGTCGCGCTATACAGCTTTGCACGCGCGCCGACACTGAGAAAGGCTTGCATCTGGGTGGCGGCACTGATGATCTTCATTCCGTTCGCATCTTATATTGCCACCTCTGCCGTGAACGATCTCGTGGTCGGTTCCGGCGCGCTCTCTTCGTTCCAGGACCGGATCGTGGAAACCTGGCCTAACATCCTGGCAGGCATGCTTCGGGAAAAGCTCATCTGGTTGGGGATCGGTCCTGGTGGATTCGGCGCTGCTGCCGGTTATTACAAGGGCAGTTTTGGTTTCAACGTTGGCTACGCGGACAACCTGGCTCTTTATGCAGTCGCTAACTTCGGGCTGTTCGGCGGGATTCTTCTCGCGTTCTTGCTGACGAAGTTCGTACTGTTGCGTACGTCGGAGGACAAGGGTCTTTGGGTGATGCTGTTTTTCTTGTTGCTCAGCGGCATCACGACTGATGTTGTCGAGTCCCTTGGCTGTCTTTTATTTTTGGGCGTCACCATCCGTTCTTTGTTGGGCACGCAAGCATCGCAGGTCCTGCCTGCACGCTCGTTTAATCGTGCGCGATACTCGGAAAATTGGCGCAACCGCGGCACGTTTCCAGCAGATCGAGCCGCACGCCGTGCGTGGAGTCCGACCGTCGCGCAAACAAAAACGGACGCCTCGGAATGAAGAATCGAAAAGACGCCCTGTTTCGCCGAGCGATCATGGTCTTCATGGGTTACTTCGCTATCCTCGCTATTCCAGCGTTAGCGACACCGATGATCGCCCCGGACGGCGCGCGAAACTCTTCCGAAAGAACGTATATTCCGCTGCCCTTGTTTCCGGCTTCCCGTGCCGACACCGGCGTGGCGGTCCACGAACTGAATGATCCGAAGTTGCTGGATGCGGTCAAGGATGTTGGATTCTCGTTCGTGCGTTCCGACCTTTTTTGGGGAACCGTGCAGACCGCCAACGGTTGGAATTTTGCGCCGTATGACACGCTGGTTTCCAATCTGGCGGAGAGGGGGTTAGGTGCGCTCTTTATCCTTGGCTATGACCATGATGTGTATAGCCCGAGGCAAGCACCGACGACTCCCGCCCAGCTTGCAGCGTTTCATGCCTATGTCTATCAATCGGCACTTCACTACAAAAAGGCGGCCGTTCGTTTCGAGGTGTGGAACGAGCAAGATTCCAAGCAATTCTGGTTGGCCGAGCCGTCACCCTCGGCCTATCGGAATCTGCTGAAGACCGCAGTAGCCGCGGCCAAGGCGGCCAATCCGAAAGCGATTATTGCCACGGGTGGCGTGACGGAGGCCAACCGCAGTTTTATTCGTTCCGTTGGCGACATCAGCGCGACTCAAGTAGGACCCGACGCGGTGAGCGTGCATCCGTACCGGCAGCAATACCCCGAGACGGTACTAGCCGATTACCGCACGTTGGATCAGGATCTGTCGGCTTATAAGAAGGTTCCGGAACTTTGGGCGACTGAGTTGGGATACCCCAGCTACGGTTACGCCTATGTATCGGATATTGAAGACGGGCACTCGCCGAAAGCGCGCGCACGCCAGGCCAAGTACGCGGTACGTCTGTTTCTCGCCAACTGGATCGCGCAGATCGGGCTCACGGCGTACTACGACATGCGCGACGACGGTCCCAATCCCCACGATCGGGAACACAACTTTGGCTTGCTGGACGCGAACAACATCAAATTGCCGGTCTACAACGCAACAAAGTATTTATTTTCGTTCACGGCAAACGTCAGCGATGCCAGGTATTTCATTAACGATTACGACAAGTACATCGTTCTGAAACTGATCACCGCGAGCGCAACCAAATATGTGATTTGGTGCTATGGCGACGGCAGCACGATTGACCTGGACACGTCTCGTTTGCCCGGGAACGCAAGCGTGACCGATATGTACGGCACCCCGCGGGCATCCACGGGTATCCAGGCAGTCCCTGAGACGTTGGGTCCGGTATTTATTAGTGTTCCTTCATAAATTAGTCGTTAAGCGGTAAGCATTGCTGGTGCACAGGTTATTTCAATAGCCGGAAGCTTTTGTGACGCACGGGGCTCGGCCTTTATCTTTTATTGCAGGGGTTTTGACATGAGTTCATACATCGGGCATTCGTCGTTTAGTGCGGCGCCGAAGAAGAGCGACGGGCTGATTGACTTGTGGCGCAGCGTGGTTCGCCACCGGCGGTTATTCACCGCGATCACGTGCACGTTCTGTGTCGCGGGCACGCTGTACGTGTTGCTCGCGACGCCGCAATACCGCGCCGAGGCGATGCTGCGTGTCGAAACCAAACCCGGGTCGTCGATCAGCGCACTGTCGGATGTAGCGGGCACGATGAGCGCAACCGTATCGGCAAGCGACGAAAGCGCGGTTCTGACATCGCGCAGCATCGTGAGTGACGCGATTGCTCAAACCGGTGCTCAAACGAGCGTGCAAACGGGAAGCCACTTTCCATTGATTGGCCAGTTCATGGCCTCGCGGCATGTCAACGCCCAGCAACTGGTGCCGCCGTTTCTGGGGTTGAGCGGATACGCGTGGGGAGGCGAGCTGCTCAAGCCGGGCGTCTTTACGGTGCCGGAAGCGGCCCTGGGAGACAAGTTTCGCGTGGTGACAGGCGAGGCGGGGCAATGGACGCTGTATGACAAGGACGGTACGCAGCTTGCGCAGGGTCGTGTCGGGCAGTTGGTTCCTTTTAGTGTGACCACGCCCGAGGGGAATGCGCCTGGGGAGTTACGTATTGACACGCTGCGGGCGCGCCCGGGCGTGGAATTCACGCTGCGCCGGGAGTCCGCGCAGGCGGTGTTTGAGAACGTGAACAAGCAACTGAAGTCGACGGTGGCGAGCCAGGGTTCGACGCTCCGGGACCCCTCGATCATGAGCCTGAGTTACCAGTCCGATTCGCCCTTGATCGCGCAAATGCTGGTCAACACGATCGTGAAGACGTATTTGAAGCGTGACGAGGAATACCGTGCCGAGCAGGCCCAGCTGAGCCTGAACTTCCTGCGCGGGCGTCTGCCCGGCCTGAAGGCGGACCTGGAGAGCGCGGAGAACCGCCTCAACGATTACCGCACGAAGACGAGCATGGTCGACATGGGTCAGCAAGGCACGGCGCTGATCACGCGCTTAAGTACCCTCGCCGATACTCAGACGCGCTTGCAACTGCTGCTCGACGAGCAGAAGCAAAAGTTCCGCCCCGATAGCCCGACTTACCAGGCGGCGGCTTCGCAGCTTGATCAGGTGAATCGGCAGATACAGGCGCTCAGCGACACAGCGACGCGGCTGCCGAGCATTCAACGCGAATATGTCAGGCTTGCGCGCGATGTTGCCGTGAGTACGCAGTTGTACACGAGCGTGCTGACCAACGCACAGCAACTGGAAGTGGCCGCCGCGAGCACGGCGCCCGGGGTGAGCGTGGTTGACTGGGCGATTACGCCGGAGAAGCAGTCGTGGCCGCGCAATGTGATTGTGTTGCTGGGTTCACTGCTTGGCGGATTGTTCGTGAGCGCGGCGGCAGTGCATCTCCTCTCGCTGAATCGAAAAGAACTTCGTACACCGGAAGAGATTGATTACATTTCGCATGTGCCGCGTCTGGCGGTGGTCGCACAATCGCAGGCGCAACTGCAGCACAGCAGCGACATGCGCCGTCGCCTGGGCACGCCGGCCAAGCTGCTGGCGGCCAATAGCCCGACGGACCCTGGTATTGAAGCATTACGCTCGTTGCGCAGCAGCATGAGGGCGTTGCTCGAGACGGGCGACTTGAGCGCGGGCAAGGTGATCCTGTTCACTGGGCCGACGCAGGGAGTGGGCAAGAGCTTTGTGTCATCTAATTTTGCGTATCTGCTGGCGGAGACGAACGCGTCGGTAGTGCTCATTGATGCGGACATGCGTCAGGGCCGGTTGAGGCATTTGCTGAAAGAGCGCAGCGGCGCAGGTCTGGCGGAAGTGCTGGAGGGAACGGCACGGGTGGAAGATGCGATCGTGAAGCTTGATGAGAGCAACCTCTCGGTGTTGAATGCGGGGCTGGCTGTGCCGTCGAACCCGTCGGAGCTTCTGGGGCGTCCTGCGTTCCAGCAGATGCTGGCGACGTTACGGGATACTTACGATTATGTAGTGATCGATTCGCCGCCCGTGCTTCCGGTGAGCGATGCGTTGTCGATCGCCTCGCAGGACTGTGATCTGGTCCTGCTGGTGTCCCGTGCCGATCATACCGGTGCACGCCAGCTGGAAGAAACGATCCGGCGGCTGGAGAACGTCGGGGCGAGGGTGGGAGGCCATATCTTCAATGGCTTCTTGCCGGGTCGGTACGGTGAACGCGATGAGTACGGCCTCTACCTTGCTCGCAAGCTGCATTAGACAGAATGGTATGTGGGTTTGAGAGGGCGTCGGGCGGCTTTGGGGAAGTCCGCCCGGACCGTAAGCACGATGAGGTGCCGCGCGAAACCGCGGTATCCTAACGCTGGCGGAAATTTCTGCCCACCCTCAGGGAGGGAGCGCTTGCGGGTGAGAGAATTGGCGTGCCCATATCACCGGGTCGCCGATCCCCGTTGGAATCGGCTTAGACCTGTTTCCCGGCCAACGTCGAGGTCCACACGGATGAGTCCATATCAAGTGTCAAGGTTAACGGCTGGAGCGCTCGCATCCCGGGCGACGCGCCAGGAGCGCCGCGGATGGTGCTAGACGAAGTATCAGCGCTGACGAACGCGGGTTCACTACTTTCGCCGGGCGGCGAGATCGTGGCGTCGTACGATCTGGAAGTGACCAATACACCCGCTCTCGGATATCGCGCGCTCGGTCAGTCCAATAACATCAACAACGCCGCATTGAGCCCATTCAATCCTGACTATGCCGCGGTATCGCGCGTACACGTGATTAATGGCATGGGTGTGACACTGGGCGATTCCGTTATCGGCGTGACCGCTCTTATTGCCATCAAGACGCGATTCCCGCACATTTCCTTCACGATTTATCGACCCGCTCACGCGCCGGGCTATGTAAAGCGTCTTTACGAGCTGGCCGAACCGCTATTGGGTACGGTCATCGACTTACCGGTGAATCTTGACACACTCCCTTACACAGAGTTACGCATCGATTTAGGCAATCATTTATTCTGGCCCAAGTTTGCTTCGCTGCCGATGATCGATTTCTTTCTCGACGCAATGGGGATAAAGGCTGACGACGTCCAGTCCATAGACAAGCGCAATCACTGGCTGCAGCAATTGGCGCTGCCGCGGCCTGAAGGACTCAAGGGCGACTACGTATTACTGTGCCCGGCTGCAAGTACGCCCGTGCGAAGTATCCCGGCGTCTGTGCATGAAGACCTTGTCGAAGCGGTATGGCAGCGCTACAGGCGGCCCGTCGTGGGTTTTGGCGTGATCGATCATGGGCTTTACACTGATGTCACCTCGCGAGCGCCCGATACGGCAGATTTTCTCGCATGGATAAAGCACGCTTCGTATGTAGTGACGCCCGATACAGCTGCCGTTCATATAGCTGCGGGTTTTGGTATTCCGACAACGGCGTTCTTCACCACCATCGCGCCAGATTTGCGGGTGCGCGACTATCCACGATGCAAGCCCGTTTCCTTGCCGGTTCCTGAATTGGAAGGCATACAAGCGAGTAACCGGGCATCAGAAGTGGATCAGGTCGAACGCGCTTATCGAACACTAAAGATAGATGCTGATTTTTCTGGATTTACTTAATAAGCATTTTGAATACTTTCAATCCGTAAATCGGAATAAATTACTTGAATGTGTAAGAATTATTCCTGATAACGGTCGCTGAAAATCTACTGCTTTGTCATATTCGGGCAAACCATTAGGGTGGTATGCTTCCTGCAATAATCTTCATACGCAAGTGAAAAAGATCGGTTGTGCTCCGCTTTGGAACCTGTTTTGCACCAGGTAGCGGATTTGATGCAGATTACATGCACCATCTTGTCGTTTTCAGCAAACGTTTGCGAACACCCTGAATTTCTTGATTCATCCGTTTTGCGGGTAAAAAACGCCTGCTACGCTTGGTTCAACATTCGCGGCGCGGTCCGGCTGCATGGAGCAACGCAATGTTTTTCGACGAACTCAGTAATGAAGAATGGGCACTAGTTGCCGCGCTCGTGACCGAAGGCGAAGTCCGTGAACACCGTCGCGGCCGTCCGCGTGCGCACCCGCGCACGATCGTGAATGCCGTGCTGTGGATTCTCACTACCGGCGAAACCTGGTCGAAGCTGCCCAGTCATTACCCGACCGTGCCCACCTGCCGCCGTCGTTTCAACGACTGGCAAATGAATGGCACGCTGATCGAAATGGTGACGCGGCTCGCATCGCGCGGACGGTCGTTCGCCATCGTCCCGTCCACGCCAACCGAAGCGCCACCGCGCCAGACGCAGGCTACTTACGAATGCGACCGCCTGCGCGGCGTGTTCTGGCAGAACCCGGAGTCGTGGGGGGGGTCTGACGGAAACAGCGCGAACTCGGTGGACGCGCTGTTCGCCGGCGTCCCGCGCCGGATTGCCGAAGCGCATGACGTTGCTCGCGCCAATGCGCCAACGCCGTTGTCGGCGGGCAGGGCGGCCATGGTCAGTACAGCTTCGCGTTCGCTGCAGCGTGAAGCGTCGAGCATGGGCGCAGGGACCCATTCCGTTGACCCCTTGCCAATGGCCTTCGAGCCCGACTGCGCGCCCGTGCATGACGGCCACGGTTACGCAATCTATGCCATCCCGCGGCCGGTCGCGGGCAGCATGTTCCGCGGCTGGGCTGAGATCGTGAAGGACGGGCGTCGGGTGGAGCGCTCGGGCCTGATCGGTCCGCGCTACGAGAACCCGCAGGAAGCGGCGGAATACGCGCTCGAATGGTCCCGCAGATGGATCGCGGCGCAATCTACACGCGTGACGCATCCCGTGCAAACCACCGCTGATATGCCGCATCGTGCGACGCCAGTGGCCAATGCGGACCACGCAGCTAGTCACGTGCAGAACGATCCGAAGCATGAACGAAGCGCTGCTACGCCGGAGCGCGTTGAGATTCGCCGCTATGCGGACGTGCAAGGCTAACGCTGGATAGGGCACAGGACCACGTCTCTTCCGGTCTGTCTGGTTTGGCTCAAAATGGTTTCGACTTGAAACGCCGAGGGGCGCGTGAATCACGCGCCCCTCGGCATTTTTATTGCCTGCCGTACTTGTCGTCGAAGCGGACAATATCGTCTTCACCCAGATACGTGCCCGACTGCACCTCGATCATTTCAAGCGGCATCTTGCCCGGATTCTCAAGTCGATGCTGGACCCCGATCGGGATGTAGGTGGATTCGTTTTCCGCAAGGATAAACGTCTCGCTGCCGCGCGTGACAAGCGCCGTTCCGCGCACCACGACCCAGTGTTCGGCGCGGTGATGATGCATCTGCAATGACAGCCGTGCGCCCGGTTTCACCACGATCCGCTTGACCTGGAAACGCTCGCCGTTGTCGATGGAGTCGTAATGACCCCACGGCCGATGCACCTTGCGATGGTCCGCGGCCTCCTTGCCTTGCTCTGCCTTGATGCGCCCGACGATCGCCTTCACGTCCTGCACGCACTCCTTGTCCGCCACAAGAATGGCATCCGCCGTTTCCACGATCACCAGGTTATGCGTTCCCACGCACGCGATCAGCCGGCCTTCGGAATGCGCATACGTGGATGTTGCCCCCTGGAACATCACGCGGCCACGCGCGACGTTTTCTTCGCCGTCCTTCGGCAGGATCTTCCAGATTGCATCCCACGATCCCACGTCGGACCACCCTGCGTTCAACGGCACGACGGCACCCGAGCAGACGCTCTGGTCATTGGCCAATTGTTCCATGACGGCATAGTCGATGGAGTCCGACGGCGATTCCGCGAACGCCTCTTTGTCGAGCCGGAAGAACTCACCGTCGTGCGTGCCGGCGTCGCAAGCGGCGCGGCAGGCGGCGTAGATGGCTGGCTGGAAGTGGTCGATGGCCTTGAGCCATACCGACGCACGCACAATAAAAATCCCTGCGTTCCACCAGTATTCGCCGGAGCTGACGTACTGGCGCGCGAGTTCGAGATGCGGTTTCTCCACAAACTTTTCGAGTTGCCATGCCCCTGAGCTAAGCATCTGCTGGCCAACCTTGATGTAACCGTAGCCTGTTTCTGCATGCGTCGGCACGATACACATGGTGACGATCGCACCGTCCTGCGCGCACTTGGCGCCCGCACCAATCGCTTTGTGAAATGCTTCGGTATCCGTAACAACATGATCTGCGGGCATCACCACGAGGATAGCGTCTTCGCCTGCCGCCATCGCGTGCATGGCAGCAACGGTCAGCGCGGGTGCCGTATTGCGAGCAAGCGGCTCGAGGACGAGATGCGCGCGCCTGCCGCCGCTTCGCAATTGATCGGCTGTCGTAAAGCGATGATCTTCGCCGCACACGATGATTGCGTCGTCAATACGCGCCGTGCCGTAGGTCAATCCGTCCAGACGCTGGGCGGTGGATTGCAGCAGCGACTGGTCACCGATCAAACCAATCAGCTGCTTGGGGAAGTGCTCACGCGACATGGGCCACAGGCGTGTGCCCGCGCCACCGGCCAGGATGACCGGCTGGATCCTGAGCTTCGTTTCATTTGCGGCAGGGGTGAGTGGACTGGTGTTAAGAGTCGTGTCGAGAGCGGTCATGACGAGGGAGCTCCTTGAGCTTGATCGGGTATTACAATTTTTAGCACGTACTAAATAGCTGATAAATCAAAAAACCGAAAAATAATCACTCGACATACTCAAATCGGTAACTTGGGCATTAAACGTAACGAAAATCGGAGACTGAATTTTTTTCTTACTTTTTCGGAATTTTTTCTCGAAAATTAAATACCTGAAATTCGGCCCGGCAGCCTTTATCTATAAGCTTCTCGGCGCCCAGTAACAATCTGAAAAAAATTCATCAATGCATCGCCGGTAAACTAGTTCCACGCCTTTCAAATCCTTTCGTGACGAAAATAAATACGCGAAAAAACGTGAATTAACACGCGCATTATTTTGCGGTTGCAGCATGAATTTAATTCCAGCCTCATACGGGTATGTACCAAGGCGCCGGGCGCTCTCGTTTCTCCGCCTTTGCTGGCCTGTCTTGCGAAGCAAATGAGTGAAGCTGAAGCGGGACCCAAGCAGACCGTGTCTTCCCACCGAGGTGTCTTACATGTTGAGCGTGCTTTCGAGAATGATCGACATTGCAATGGTAGCGCTGGGCGCGCTGCTGGCCGCGTCGCTGCACGCGGGAAATGCCGTCTGGCTCGACGACATGCAAAGCACGCTGCTCGCGTTCAATTGCGTGCTGGTGATCATGACGTTCCCGTCGTTCGGGATATACCAATCGTGGCGCGGCAAGCCCGTGTACGACCTGCTGTGGCGCGTGACGCTGGCGTGGCTGATGGTGGAAGGCGCGGGCGTGCTGCTGACCTTCAGCGTGCATCGCGCAGATTTGTTGTCACGTATGTGGCTGCTGTATTGGGGCGCGGCGACAGCGGCGTTCCTGATGCTCTCGAAGGCGGTTGTGCACGCCACGCTCAAGTTGCTTCGTCGCGAAGGGTTTAACCAGAAGGCGGTTGCTATTGTGGGTGCGGCGCCTTACGGGCAGTTCCTGATCGAGCAGATGCGCAGCCGGCCCGAGGCAGGTTTCAGCCCGGTCTATGTGTTCGATGAAACCTTCCCGGAGCTCACGCTGGCCGGTGTGCCGGTGAGCCGCGATCTGGACGACCTCACGCAACTGGTGCGCGGCCGTGCGATTCGCGAATTGTGGCTGGCACTGCCGATTTCGCAGGAGCGGACCATCCACAAGCTCGTCACGGAGTTCCGCGACGACTTCGTGAATATCCGCTTCATACCGGACGTGCGCAGCCTGTCGTTCTTTAACCACGCGGTGGTGGATCTGCTTGGTGTGCCGGCGATCAACCTGGCCGCTTCGCCGATCACGGACCTCAAGGTGCTGCCGAAGCGGGTGTTCGACCGTTTGTTTGCCGCAGGCGTGCTGCTGTGTCTCGCGCCGTTGCTGATTGTGCTGGCGGTGGCCGTGAAGATCTCCTCGCCGGGGCCCGTGTTCTTCAAGCAAAAGCGCAAGGGTATCGACGGTTACGAGTTCGAGATCTACAAGTTTCGCTCCATGAGGGTGCACAAGGAAACGGCCGGTCACGTCACGCAAGCGAAGAAGGGCGACAAGCGTGTGACGCGCGTAGGGGCGTTTCTGCGCAGAACCAGCCTGGACGAGTTGCCGCAGTTCATCAATGTGCTCAGAGGCGAGATGTCGGTGGTCGGGCCGCGTCCGCATGCGCTTGAACACGACGACATCTACAAGGATCTCGTGAAGGGCTACATGTACCGGTATCGCATCAAACCCGGCATCACCGGCTGGGCGCAAGTGAATGGCTTTCGCGGTGAGACCGACCGCATCGAAAAGATGATGGGGCGCGTGAAACTCGACCTGTACTACATGCAGCACTGGACCTTCGGACTCGACATGAAAATTGTTGCAATGACGTTGTGGAAGGGTTTTGCTGGTGCGAATGCTTACTAAAAATCCTTTGAATAATTTGCCAACCCTGGAGCGCGTGCTATGAAACTCACCATCATCGGTAGCGGCTATGTAGGCCTCGTGACGGGCGCGTGTCTGGCCGACATCGGTAACGACGTGCTGTGCCTCGATCTCGACGAACGCAAGATCGCGATCCTGAACGGCGGCGGCGTGCCGATCCACGAACCGGGCCTGCAGGACGTGATTGCACGCAATCGTGCGGCAGGACGCCTCAGCTTTTCCACCGATGTCCAGGCTGCGGTCGAACACGGCGAAGTGCTGTTCATTGCGGTGGGCACGCCCTCCGACGAAGACGGTTCCGCCGACCTGAAATACGTGCTCGCGGCGGCGCGCGATATCGGCCGCTACATGAACAACTTCAAGGTGATCGTCGACAAGTCGACGGTGCCGGTCGGCACGGCGCGTCGCGTGAAGGCGGCGATCGATCAGGAACTCGCCACGCGTGGTGTGCAGCACATGTTCTCGGTTGTATCGAACCCTGAATTCCTGAAGGAAGGTGCGGCGATTGACGACTTCACGCGGCCCGACCGGATCGTGCTGGGCTGCGACGACGACGTACCCGGCGAACGGGCCCGCGAACGCATGAAGCGCCTGTACTCGCCCTTCAACCGCAATCACGAACGCACGCTTTACATGGACGTGCGCTCGGCGGAATTCACGAAGTACGCGGCCAACGCCATGCTTGCCACGCGTATCTCGTTCATGAACGAACTCGCGAATTTCGCGGACCGCGTGGGCGCGGATATTGAGGCGGTGCGTCGCGGTATTGGCTCCGATCCGCGCATTGGCTACGACTTCCTGTATGCGGGTTGCGGTTATGGCGGGTCGTGCTTTCCGAAGGACGTGCGTTCGTTGATCCAGACGGCGGGCGAGTACGACGAGCAGATGGAAATCCTGAAGGCGGTGACGTCGGTGAACGAGGCGCAGAAACAAACCCTCGCCAACAAGATCGTGGCGCGCCTGGGTGAGGATCTGCGCGGCAAGAAATTCGCGCTATGGGGCTTGGCGTTCAAGCCGAATACCGACGACATGCGCGATGCCCCGAGTCGCGTATTGATCGCGGCACTGCTGGAACGCGGCGCGTCGATCAGCGCTTACGATCCGGTCGCAACCGACGAAGCACGCCGCGTGATTGCGCTCGATTTGCGCGACACGCCCGCGCTGCTCGCTCGCCTGACTTACGCGAACGATCACACCGAAGCCCTTGATAACGCCGACGCGCTGATCATCGTGACGGAGTGGAAGGTGTTCAAGAGTCCGGACTTCGATGGCATGAAACGCCGCCTGAAGACGCCACTGATCTTCGACGGCCGCAATCTCTACGAGCCGGAAACCATGAACGAGATCGGTGTGGAGTATCACGCGATTGGACGTGGCGTACGGCAATCGGTGAAGGCACCCGTCACGGCCTGACCGGCTTTGCAAGGCAAGGCCAGCACCATTAGCTGGCCAATAACAACGATATCGACACACCAGGCGCTGCGAGCGCGGCTTCGGTCGAGGGACCCGATGCCGCGACTGTGCCGTTTTAACGGATACAACCTATGTTTCGAAGCGTCTTGATTGTCTGTCATGCGAATGTCTGCCGAAGCCCTGTCGCGGAAATGCTGTTCCGCGCGCATGCCGGCAAGCTAGCGGGCAAGCACGAAAGACGTCCGATCGAATTCCGCTCTGCCGGCCTCTTTGCAGTGGATGGCCGCAACATCGATCCAACGATGCACCGCTTGCTGGTGGAGCGCGATCTTGATCCATCGGGACACGCCGCGCGCCGGCTCGACGAGTCCATGGCACGCGCAGCCGAGTTGATCCTCGTGCCCGAAAGGCAGCAGATTGCCGCAATTGAACAGATGGCGCCGCACACCCGCGGCAAGGTGCATCTGCTTGGCAAGTGGGAAGACTCTGAAGTGGCCGATCCGCACGGCGGTCACGAAGTTGCCTATCGCGAGAGCTTCGGGCTAATTGAACGTCTGGTCCAGGGATGGCTGAATAAAATATGGTGAACCGGTCTCTAGTCTTATCTGTCTCCGTGGTTTTTTCGCTGACGACCTTTTTGTCGGCGTGTGGCGCCTTGCCAGGTTACAACCTGAACACGTCGCGCCTGAACGATTCGGACCCCACGCCGACCGCGACCTATCCCGTGCACCTGATCACGGCGGACGTGATCATGCAGCAGAACCGGCCGGGTCCGGCAGCGGTCCTGCCGCCCGCGCGTTTTGCCGATCCGGCGCAATACGTGTATCGCCTGGCTCCGCAAGACGTGATCGGCATCACGATCTGGGATCACCCGGAGCTCACCACGCAGCAGGGGCAGACCATGTCGGCGGGTGGCAACACCACGCAAACGGTCGCTGGCGCGCTCGCGCAGCCGTACACCACTGCGTTGCCCGGACAGGCCGATCCGTTCGGGCAGACAGTCTCTCCTGACGGCACGATCTACTTTCCGTTCGTCGGCAAGATGCACGTTGCGGGCAAAACGGCTGGCGAGATTCGCGATCAGCTCGCAGCGGGTTTGTCGCCGTACCTGAAGAAACCGCAAGTCGACGTTCGCGTGCTTGCTTATCGCAGCCAGAAGGTTTCTGTGACCGGCGAGGTGAAGTCGCCCGGACCGCTCGCGATGAGCGATGTGCCGCTTACCCTGGTCGATGCACTCACGCGTTCGGGCGGCACGAACGCCGACGCCGACCTGCAACGCGTGCGGCTCACGCGCAACGGCAAACTCTACGTGCTTGATGCCGACGGCGTACTTGATCGCGGCGAGATTTCGCAGAACGTGATGCTGCAGTCGGGCGACATCGTGAACGTGCCGGATCGTACCGATAGCCGCGTGTTCGTAATGGGCGAAGTCAAGACACCGCTGCCTGTTTCGATGATGAAAGGCCGCCTGACGATCGCCGATGCGCTGACGCAAGCAGGCGGCATTCTGGACACGGACGCGAACGCACGGCAAATCTACGTGGTGCGCGGTGCGCGCGACAAGCCGTCAACGCCTGACATCTATCGGCTGGATCTGACGCAACCGGATTCGTTGCTCCTGTCCTCGCAATTCCAGCTTCACCCGCTCGACGTGGTGTATGTGGGCACGTCTGGAGCCGTCCAGTTCAACCGTCTGGTCAACCAGGTCCTGCCGAGCTTGCAGACACTCTTCTACCTGAAGGAATTGACGCGATGAGCGCTATCTATAACGTCGAATGCCTCCAACCAACCGGGGTTGAATCGTGAGCACGCCAGCGAATTCCTATCAGGGCAAGACCGAAGAAGAGGACGTCGTCCTTGGGCAGTTGCTGCAGGTGGTCCTCGACGACATCTGGTGGCTGATCGGCACCGCGGCGTTCATCATTCTCGCCGCGGCCGCGTACTGCTACGTCGCGAAGCCCGTCTATTCCGCCGACGCGCACGTTCGCGTGGAGCAGTCCGACAACACGTCGCAAGCGCTCACGCAGACGCAGACGGGCGCCGCGATCGGCAATTCGTCGGGCGCGCTGCCAACCGACGCCGAGATCGAGATCATCAAGAGCCGTGGTGTGGTGGCGCCAGTCGTCACGCAGCAGAAGCTCAACTTCTCGGTGAGCCCGATGACCATACCGGTGCTTGGCAGCATTGCTGCACGGATCGCGACGCCCGGCAAACCGGCGAAGCCCTGGCTCGGCATGACGTCTTATGCGTGGGGCGGTGAACAAGCCACGGTCGATTCAATTGAAGTGGTCCAGCCGCTGGAAGGCGTGAAGTTGACCATGACCGCGCTTGGTAACGATCGCTATTCGCTGGCAACGCCGGAAGGTATGCCGCTGCTCGAAGGCCGTGTGGGTGAAATGGCGAAGGGTAATGGCGTATCCATCGATGTCACGAAACTGGTGGCGCGTCCGGGTACACGATTCGTGGTGTTGCGAGCCAATGACCTCGATGCCATCGCCGCCTTTCAGTCGGGCATTACGGTTGTCGAGCAGGGCAAGTCGACGGGCGTGATCCAGATCTCGCTCGATAACGGCGACCCGGCACGCGCGGCTGAAATTGCGAATGCGCTGGCCGATTCGTATCTGCTCCAGCACATTGAAAGCAAGCAAGCCGATGCGGAAAAAATGCTCGCGTTCCTGAAGAGCGAGCAACCGCGGCTGAAGGGTGATCTCGAGCACGCCGAAGCCGCGCTGACGGAATATCAAAGCAAGTCCGGGTCGATCAACGCAAGCGACGAAGCCAAGGTTTATCTCGAAGGCAGCATCACTTACGAAGCGCAGATTTCTGCATTGAAGCTGCAGATTGCCACGTTGGACCAGCGCTTCGAAAGCAGCCATCCGGCGCTTATCGTCGCGCAGCAGCAGCTTGGCCAACTCGAAGCTGAACGTGCGCGCTTCAGCGAGCGCTTCAAGAATCTCCCAGCATCGGAAGTCAAAGCGGTGTCGCTGCAACGCGATGCGAAGGTGGCCGAAGACATCTACGTGCTGTTGCTGAATCGCGTGCAGGAGCTGTCGGTGCAGAAGGCCGGCACAGGCGGCAACGTGCATATTGTCGATGCCGCGCTGCGCCCGGGTGCGCCGATCAAGCCGAAGAAATTCCTGATCATGTCGGCGGCCGTGATTCTTGGCCTGATCCTTGGAACTGGCCTGGTGTTCCTGCGCCGCGCCATGTTTGCGGGCATCGTGGACCCGGACAAGGTCGAGCGCCTGGCAGGTTTGCCGCTGATTGGTCTCATTCCCATGAGCACCGAGCAGGTGAAGCTCGACGCAGAAGCGAAGCGTACGGAGCGAGATCGCGACCGTGTCTTGCCCATTCTTGCGACCATGCGTCCGAACGATGTCTGCGTGGAAATCATGCGCAGCCTGCGTACGTCGCTGCAATTCACGCTGATGGAAGCGCGCAATCATACGGTGATGCTGACAGGCCCGGCGTCGGGTGTCGGCAAGAGCTTCCTGGCGGTGAACCTCGCCGTGCTGCTCGCGGCGTCGGGCAAGAAAGTCCTGCTGATCGACGCCGACATGCGGCGCGGCAAGCTGGAACGTTCCTTTGGTCTGGAGCGAGCGAATGGCCTGGCTGAATTGCTTGCCGGCACGATCGGACTCGAGCAGGCCATCCGGACCACGCGCACGCCGTTCCTGAGTTTCATGCCTTCAGGCAAGCGTCCGGACAATCCTTCGGAGCTGCTGATGTCACCGCGCTTGCAGCAATATCTCGATGGCCTGGGGCGCGTGTACGACGTGGTTTTCATCGATACCCCGCCGGTGCTTGCTGTCACGGATGCATCGATTATCGGCAAGCTTGCGGGAACGAACTTCTTCGTGATGCGCTCGGGCGCGCACAACGAAATGGAAATCTCCGATGCCATCCGGCGCTTGCGCTCAGCGGGCATTCCGCTGCATGGCGCGATCATGAACGGCATGCCGGTACGTTCGCGTGGTTATAACCGCGGACACTATGCAGCGGTTGAAGACTACTTGAATGTTTGAACGCGAGCGGAGCGCTGCATGACATCGACCTCGACCCCGGCTTCGACCCTGACCATCTCCGTGATGGTGCCGACGTATCGTCGTCCCGCCGACCTGAAGCGTTGCCTCGACGCGTTGCGTGCGCAGGCACGTCCGGCCGATGAAGTGCTGGTCGTCGCGCGTCCCGAAGACGATGCGACGCATCGCGCTCTCGAAACAGAGCTAGCCGCGAACAATCCGTTCCTGCTGCGCGTGATCGAGACGGGTCTGGGCGGGCAGGTCGCCGCGCTGAACCGCGGGCTTGATGCGGCGCGTGGCGACATCATCGCGATCACTGATGACGACGCCGCGCCGCGCGTCGACTGGCTGTTGCGTATTGACGAGGCCTTCAGCAACGATCAATCACTGGGTGCGCTCGGCGGTCGTGACTGGGTGTTCGAACGCGGCGCGCTGCTCGATGGTGAGCGCACGGAAGTCGGCGTGATCCGCCGCACCGGCAAGGTCTGCGGCAACCATCATCTGGGTGTGGGCGAGCCGCGTACGGTCTCGATGCTGAAGGGCGCGAACATGATTTATCGACGCTCGGCGGTGGGCGGATTGCGCTTCGATACGCGTCTGCGTGGCAAGGGTGCGCAGCACGGCAACGACTTGTCGTTCAGCTTGAGCGTGCGGCGCACGGGCTGGAAGATGGTCTACGATCCGCGCGTGGCGGTCGATCATTTTCCCGCCGAACGTTTCGACGACAACGGCCGCGATGCGCAGACCCTTGGCGCACTCGCCGACACCGCATACAACGTGCATCTGGTACTGCGCGAGCATCTGGGTCCGGTGGCGCGGCATGTGGCGTGGTACTGGTATGCCGCCATTGGCACCCGTGCAATGCCCGGCTTAGCGCATGCGTTGCTCGCGCTTTCGCACACCCGCGATACAGCCTGCTGGACGCGTTATCGGGCGATGCGCAAGGGCGCTCAAGACGCGCGCCGCGACGCGCAACATGAACCTGCGGCCTATGCGCTCGCCATGCGCAACCGTACCGACGGCGCGACAGCCGCATGAGCCGCCTGTCGCGGGTCCGGAACTCGCAGGATCACATCGATGTGGAGGTTTCCCGTATGCAGGCGACCAAGGTTCACGTGCATTTGTTTTACGGCGCAGACCCCCGGTTTTATCGCAAAGGGGAGAACATCGGCTGCCTGTACGGTTATCACCATGCGGAGTCTCCTGAACTGACGCTGACGTATTCGCGCGACAAACCCGAGAACAAATTCGTGCGGCTCGCACGGCGTGGATTAAAGGAGGCGCTGGGCTTCGACTTCATTCATACGTGGCGCAATCGTGAAGAGATTCTCAACGCCGATGTGGTGTGGACGCATACGGAGGCCGAGCATTTATCGGCAGCGTTGCTGCTGCTTTTGAAAGGCCGCGCGCGTGGCAATCCGATGTTGCTCGCGCAAAGCGTGTGGCTGGTCGACAAGTGGGCCGGCTTCGGTGCGCTCAGGAAGTGGGCCTATAAAAAGCTGCTCTCCCGTGCCGATGTCCTGACTACACACGCAAGCGAGAACGCGCAAATGGCGCGCGATTATTTCAAGCGCGATGTAGAGCAGGTGTTCTACGGTATCAATCCGATCGACTTCCCGTTGCAGGAGCCGACCGCCTGGCAACCGCACACGCCGGTCCGAATCGGCGCGATTGGCAACGATCGCGATCGCGACTGGGAGTCGCTTGCTCAGGCGTTCCGGCAGAACCCGGAGCGTGAAGTACGGATCGCGACGCGTCGACGGGTATCGAAAACGCTGCATGCAAGCAACGTGAAGATCGCGCCGGCAATCGGCATGAAAGCGGCGCGTGAACTGTATGACTGGGCTGACGTGATCGTGGTGCCGCTGCGGCCGAACTCACATGTGTCGGGCATAACCGTCGTGCTCGAAGCGGTGGCGCTCGGCAAGCCGGTGATCGTCTCCGATGTCGGTTCGTTACGCGATTACTTCGGCCCCGAGCATGTGTTTTATGTGCCGCCGCACGACGTGCCCGCGTTGCAGCACGTGCTCGACACGATAGTCGCCAATCCCGCACTCGCGCTGGAACGCGCGCAAGCGGCAAGCCGCCACTTCGCTGCACGCGATTACACGACTCGGCAGTTCGCGCTGCAGCATGTCCGTCTTACGCAGGAGTTCATGAGGGCGCGGCATATGGACATCCCCACGGACGTACCCACGCGTCCCTCGGAAACCGCGCTGCATGTCGCGCCTCAACGCCGGGTGAACTGATCCATGAGCACACCGGCCGCTGCGCGTACGCCCAAGTATCTGGCCGATCTGATCGAGAACGGCGGCCGGCCCCTGCGCGCCGGTTTTCTCGGCCTGTTCCGCGATGACCCCAAGCATTGGGTGCCGCAAAGCGGGTTCTGGACGTTCACGCTGCTGCTTATCCTTGCGCACCAGGGAACGGCGCTGACGTATGGGTTCCCGGCCATGGCGACAGCGGTTGGCTTATGGCTGTATTTCAAAAGTCCCGCGCGGTATATCGGCTTTGTCTGGTGGCAGTGGTTCCTCAGTCCCGAAGTGCGCCGGCTTGCGGACTTCGCGAAGGGCGGCTTCACGGCCACCAGCGTGATCCAGGTCGCGCCGGTAGTCGTGACCATGATCTGCGCGTTGACCGTGGTCCGGCATTATCGTGTGCTGGCTGAGCGGCGTGGCCTGCCGTTCCTCCTGATCTTCATGGGCTTGGCCTACGCGTACCTGATCGGTGTGATGTCCAACGGCCCGATGGCGGCCACCTATGATCTCGCGGCGTGGCTGTATCCGGTGCTGATCGGTTTTCACATCATGGTCCATGCCCGCGACTATCCGAAGTATCGCCAGGCGATCCTCGACACGTTTATCTGGGGCATGCTGTTCATGGGCGGCTACGGTCTTGTGCAGTTCTTCCTCATGCCGGCCTGGGACGCCATGTGGATGATCGGCTCGCAGATGGCTTCGCAAGGCGACCCGGTCCGGCTCGGCGTGCGGGTGTTCAGCACCATGAATTCATCGGGCCCGTTCGCGCTCGCCATGATGGCCGCGCTCACCTTCACCATGGCCGGCACGCAAAGCGTGCGCTGGGTCGCGGGCGGTCTCGGGTTCATCTCGTTTGGCCTGTGCATGGTCCGCTCGACGTGGGGCGGCTGGGTCATCGCGATGGTGTTGCAAATCATCAAGGCGAGCAACAAGGTGCGCGTGCGGATCCTGGTGGGCGCGGTGGTGCTGGCGGGACTTTCGGTACCGCTGCTCACCTTCGGGCCGATCGCCGACAAGATGGCGACGCGCTTGCAGTCCATCACCAATCTCAGCGATGACAACAGCTATGCCGCGCGCAACGAGTTCTACGCGTCGTTCGCGAAAACCGCCTTTTCCGACGTCTCCGGCGAAGGTTTCGGCGCCACAGGTTCATCGACGAAGCTCTCTACCTCCAACGGCGATCTCGGTAAATATGGCAGCTTCGATAGCGGCGTGATGAACGTGCCGTTCGTGCTTGGCTGGCCCGGTTCGCTGATGTACCTTGCCGGGCTGGGCTTGCTGCTCGCCCGTGCGTTCCGTGCTTCGTTCTCGCTGCGCGACGACAAATACGCGCAGGCTTCCCTGAGCGTTGCGTTTGCGATCGTCGGCATGCTGGTGTTCACGAACACGTTCACGTCGATTGGCGGAATGATCCTTTACATGGGTCTCTGCTCGGTCCTCGCCGCGCGCCATCACCAGCGGCTCGGCCGCCGCCGGGAGCAAGCGCTCTTTGCACACTCCGCACACTCCCTCCCTGAAAAGGCACTCCGATGAGAATCGCCATCGTCACTCATGTCGTGCGTCACAACGATGGGCAAGGCCGCGTGAACTACGAAATCGCGCGCGCTGCATTGGCGGAAGGCCATCAGGTCACGCTGCTGGCATCGCACGTTGCACCGGAGCTTGCTTCCGAGGCGCGCTTGCGATGGGTCGCGATCAATGTCGGGCGTTTCTGGCCGACCAAGCTGTTCAAGCAGCAGATCTTCGCGTTGAAAACGGGGTTGTGGCTCAAGACGCACAAGAAGGAATATGACGTCCTTCATGTCAACGGTTTTATATCGTGGGCCAAAGCCGACGTAAATACCGCGCATTTCGTGCATGGCGGTTGGCTGCGCAGTCCGTACTATCCGTTCAAGCTCACCGGTGGTTTGTGGTCCGCTTATCAGGTGGTGTATAGCCGCGTGAATGCGCGGCTTGAACACTGGGCGTATCAGCGTTCGAAGATCATTGCCGCTGTGTCCGAGAAAGTCGCTATCGAGATTCGCGCGAACGGTGTGGCCGGCGAGCGGATCGAAGTGGTCTATAACGGCGTGGATACGAGCGCGTTCAGTGCGGCCCGAGTGAACGGTGCTGACAGAAAATCATTCGGACTACGAGACGATGCCTGCCTGTTGCTGTTTGTTGGCGACCTGCGCACGCCGCGCAAGAATCTGGACACGGTGCTGAAGGCGCTGGTGCAGCTTCCCGCCCACGTGCAACTGGTGGTGGCGGGTTATCTCCCGGGCAGTCCTTATCCCGATGAAGCCAAGGCGCTGGGCATTGCGGATCGCGTGCATTTCCTGGGGCTGGTGAAGAACATGCCCACGCTGATGCATTCCGTCGATGCGTTCGTCTTCCCATCGCGTTACGAAGCGATGAGCCTCTCGTTGCTGGAAGCGCTCGCGGCGGGGCTGCCGATCATTACGGCGAAGACGGCGGGTGGGGCGGAGATTATCGGCACGGATTGCGGCATTGTGCTCGACGATCCCGATGACGCCACCGCGCTCGCGGGCGCGATCACCAAGCTTGCTGATGCACCCGAGCTGCGCCGTGACATGGGTCACGCAGCGCGGTTGCTGGCGGACCAATTTGGCTGGGCGCGTATGGCGCGGCGGTATCTGGATCTGTACCGTGATTTTGCTAATCAGGCCGGCGCGGCCGCGTCGGGTGAAGTGCAGGCAGACGGCGGGGCGCCTAAAGCGGTGGCGCTGATGAAGAGCGGGATGGTGGGCACAACGGCAGGCACAACGGCGGTTGTGGTCCATCCCATGCTGCCGGGTATGTCGAATGAATCACACGCATCGCACGAATCGCACGCATCGCCGGTATGAGCAATTTGACGGTTGTCGTTATCCATCAACAATTTCGATCAGGGTCGTGGACATGAGCACGCAAGCCATCAAGTCGCTGCAAATTGGAATGCACTGGTTCCCCGAGCGTGCGGGCGGTTTGGACCGGATGTATCACACGTTGGTCGGTGCATTGCCGGGTGCGGGTGTCACGGTGCGTGGGGTGGTCGCGGGGTCGCCACGCGTGGCGGCGGACACAGAAGGGGCCATTCACGGCTTCGGTCCGGCGGCGCAGTCGTTGCCGCGTCGCTTGATGGCGGCACGCCGGGCGTTGCGGGCGTCGTTGAGCCGTGAACGGCCTGATGTGGTCTCGTCGCACTTCGCGCTTTATACCTTCCCGGGTCTCGATGTCACGCGCGGCATTCCGCAGGTCTCGCATTTCCAGGGACCGTGGGCGGACGAGAGTCATGTTGAGGGTGCCGATTCAATTGGTCAGCGGACCAAGCGGATGCTGGAGCAGCGGGTGTATGCGCGTTCGTCGCGGCTGATCGTTTTGTCCGAGGCGTTTGGGGAGATATTGCAGTCACGTTATGCCATTCCTGCTGAACGGATTCGAGTGGTGCCGGGGTGTGTCGATGTCTCGCAGTTCAATGTACCGCTGAGCCGTCCCGATGCTCGTCGCAGGCTTCAGTTGCCGCAAGACCGGCCGATTGTGCTTGCGGTGCGGCGGCTGGTCAGGCGGATGGGGCTGGAGGATTTGATCGAAGCGATGAAGCGTGTGAAGGCCAAGCAACCGGATGTGTTGCTGTTGATCGCGGGGAAGGGGCGTCTTGCGGAGGAGTTGCAGGCGCGCATTACGGAAGCGGGTCTTGACGACAATGTGCGGCTGCTTGGATTCGTGCCTGACCGGCATTTGGCGGCGCTGTATCGTGCAGCCGATGTGAGCATTGTGCCGACGGTCGCGCTGGAGGGATTTGGCTTGATTACGGTGGAGTCGCTTGCCTCGGGGACGCCGGTGCTGGTGACGCCGGTGGGCGGTTTGCCGGAGGCGGTGGCGGGTTTATCGGCGAATCTTGTTTTGTCGTCGACGGGGGTGGATGCTATTGCCGATGGCTTGATTGGCGCGTTGAGTGGTTCGCTGAAATTGCCGACGGAGCAGGAGTGCCGGATCTATGCACGCGAAAATTTCGATACGCCGGTGATCGCCAAGCGGGTGGCTGCGGTTTATAGCGAGGCGATTGATGCGGGTGTAGTGCATTGATTTTCGTTCGCACTTGGGGTTGGGTTGGGGTTTGGGGTTGGGCCTGGTGGTCGGGGTTGATGCCGGGTCGCCAGGTTTTTAGCGTTAGCGGGCGGGTTCATTGCCGGGTTGCTGCTTTCGGCCTTAGCGGCCTGCGTGACTCGGATATTCTCTTCATCACTGTTAGCCACTGTGCGTGGCGGCACGTCATTTCTTTGTCCAAAGCGGTGTGTGTCAAGGTAGTTGTCGCGTGCACCGCTACGCAGCTTCTGTGTATCGAGTACCTGATTCCTCGGTTCTTTCGGGATTTAA
>NZ_LMUF01000056.1:151651-152176 GCF_009766085.1 Burkholderia sp. S171
CTCCTTCTCACGAATCCCGACATAGACACGCTTCGCCACCAGTGCTCTCGGGCAAGCACGATTCGTCAAGGAACCTGCCCGGTCTCACGCATATTTGAGGCTTCGTTTTTTAGTAGGCCGACTGAACCGTCTGCGTGGTCTGCGTGGTCTGCGTGGTCTGCGTGGTCTGCGTGGCTAGTTTAGTGGGCCATACGGTTGAACATATATTTACGGCTTATTTTTTGGGTGAATTGGCTGCGTGGGTGCATGGTCGTTCTCATGGAATATGTCTCACGCATGCTTGCGGCTTAGTCCCTTAGTGGGTTGGCGATGTGGTTCGTCATGCGTACTGATTTGATGGGTGGTTCACGCGGATAGCGCGGGGTGAACCATGGGCGGGTTCAGTCACTGGTGGCGAAGCGTGTCAGAACCTGTGTTCGGAGAAGGAGGGTTTCACACATCCGAGGCTCTGGCGAGCACCGTGCTTTTGGGGCACCTATGAATCAAAACTGCACGCTGTGGACACTTAGGGTAGAGCGGTTAAAG
>NZ_LMUF01000056.1:152186-152695 GCF_009766085.1 Burkholderia sp. S171
CGGTGTATGTCAAGGTAGTTGTCGCGTGCACCGCTACGCAGCTTCTGTGTATCGAGTACCTGATTCCTCGGTTCTTTCGGGATTTAAATAGACCGAGCCTGCGAGTTGCCAGTTGCGCGTGTCGCCTGACCAGCGCGTCGGATTCTTTGCCTTGGCTTGCTCATACACAACCCGTCGTTTGCTCAGCAACTCCTCTGCTTGTCCGCTGTGGCGCTGGCTTGGTGTCACGTATTTCAACCCGCTGTGACAATGCTCATCGTTGTACCAGGCCACAAACTTGTGCACCCAGGTGCGCGCCTCATCTAACGTGTCAAACGGGCGTTCGGGCCACATCGGACAGTACTTGGCCGTGCGGAACAGCGCCTCGGCGTACGCGTTGTCGTTACTCACCCGTGGCCGGCTGAACGACGATTCAACTCTCAATTGGGTCATGGTTGCGCGCATCAGCGCTCCCTTCATCGCACTGCCGTTGTCCGAATGCAGCACGAGCGGACGACCCACCGTGCCTT
>NZ_LMUF01000056.1:152705-153276 GCF_009766085.1 Burkholderia sp. S171
CGACCATGGTTGCGCGCATCAGCGCTCCCTTCATCGCACTGCCGTTGTCCGAATGCAGCACGAGCGGACGACCCACCGTGCCTTCAATCTGACATGCTTTGGTCAGCAACGCGCTCGCGTGCTCGCCCGATTCGACCTCCCACACCTCGTTGCCCACCAGCATGCGGCTGTAGACATCCTTCATCATGTACCAGTAAAAATAGCGCCCACGGATCGTGGTGGGCATCCACGTGATGTCCCAGCACCAAAGCTGATTCGGACCATCGGCACGATGCGTGGTAGGCGCGCGTCGTTGCGACACGCTGGCGCGCCCACGTCGCCGGCTCAGGTTCTCAGCCTTGAGTACCCGGTAAAACGTCGACTCCGAACCCAGGTAAATTCCTTCATCGGCCAGCTTCGGCACGATCTGGTGCGGCGTGAGGCTGGCAAACTCTTCCCGGCAGGCCGCATCGATCAGCGCTTGACGTTCAAGGTCGCTGAACTTGTTGGGTGGCGACCTCCCGCCACTCAGCGTGCGCGCATCTTCGGGCTTGTGCTTCCAACGCTGCACGCTGCGCACGCTCACCCCCAG
>NZ_LMUF01000057.1:0-28740 GCF_009766085.1 Burkholderia sp. S171
GTCGATAAAGGCCTCCAGCCGCTCAACCTTGAACCGCTTGCGCTCCATGCGCTGCGGGCGCTGAAGCCGCAATGCGGCGCGATGCTGATCAGCGCGAATCGCAGCCTCGAAATCTACGCGCAGCTTGGCATGCCGTTCCAGGCAAAGGTCATTGTCGATGCTTTCCCCGATTTTCCCGGCCCGCTTGCGGGAATATCGGCGGCGTTGCATGCAGCGCAAACTGAATTCGTGCTGTTCGTGCCCTGCGACGCGCCGTTCGTGGATCCTCATCTGGCCGAACGGCTATTCGAAGGCTTGAGCGACGGACAAGCAGATATCGCGATGGCAGCAGTCATCGACGCCACGGGCGACCGCCACGTGCACCCCGTTTTCGCGTTGATGCGCGCGTCCCTGACCGACGATCTCGACGCGTTTATCCGCGCCGGCGAACGCAAGGTCCGCGCGTGGTACGCACGCCACAAGGCGGTAGATGTGACCTTCGCCAACGACCGTGCGTTTTACAATGTCAACGATTTGCAGCAGCTAGCCGATCTCGAGCGCAACTAAGCACAGGTTCGTTTCGCTCCATGCTTCGGTGTGCGGCGAGGCCTCGGCTTCGTCAGCGCCGCTTTGCAGCGACTAAGGCAGCGGCTGCGCCAGCATCCTCGACGTGCCAACCCTTTTTACCGGTGCGCCCGCGGGCTTTGCGTCGCGACTTCCGCTTTATCCATCAATGAACACACCCAGGCACTTTTCGAGCTGCGTCGCCGAGTACGATCCGAACGCGCTGCCCGTCAGCGCGGCCCAGGAGATCGTGCGCCAGTGGGCGTTGCCGCGCGGTCGTACCGAGGTGGAGCAGGTGAGTCTTTTCGACGCGCTTGATCGAGTACTGGCAGAAGACGTTATCTCGCCAATCAACGTTCCTTCGCACGACAACTCGGCCATGGACGGTTATGCGTTCGATGGCGCGGCGTTGCTGAATGGATCGGACGATGTACAGCTTCGCTTGACGGTCGCGGGTACCGCGCTCGCCGGGCAACCGTTCGAAGGCCGTCCGCTGGCCGCGCAATGCGTGCGCATCATGACCGGTGCGCTCATTCCGCCGGGGTGCGACACCGTCGTGCCGCAAGAACTCGTGCAGCGCACAGGCGATGCCGTTACGTTCGCCTCGGCGCATCTCGTACGCGGTGCGAATCGACGGCTCGCGGGCGAAGATCTCGCGCAAGGCCAGGCAGCATTGCGCAAGGGCCGGATTGTGCGCGCATCGGATCTTGGTTTGCTTGCGTCGCTGGGCATTAGTAACGTTGCGGTGCAACGGCGCTTGCGTGTCGCGTTTTTTTCAACCGGCGACGAATTGCGTTCCGTTGGTGAAGCGCTGGCGCCGGGTTGCGTCTACGACAGCAACCGCTATACCCTCTTCGCGATGCTGCGCCGGATGAACGTGGAACCGGTGGATCTGGGGATTGTGCGCGACGATCGTGCATCGCTTGAACGGGCGTTGCGACAAGCTACGCAGGACGCCGACGTGGTGATCAGTTCGGGCGGCGTGTCTGTAGGCGATGCCGACTTCACGCGCGACCTGATGAACGCGCTTGGCGACGTGGCGTTCTGGAAGATCGCGATGCGTCCCGGCCGGCCGCTCGCGTTCGGCCGCCTGTGGTCGGGCAAGCGTCCGGGCGAAGGCGAATCTGCCTTGTTCTTTGGCTTGCCGGGAAATCCGGTTGCGGTGATGGCAACGTTTTATTTCATCGTGCGCGAGGCGCTGCTCGCCATGTCGGGCGCGACGCCCTCTTCGCTGCCTTTGATAGTGGCGACGAGTTCGCAACCGATCAACAAGCGCGCCGGGCGCACGGAGTTTCAACGCGGTATTGCACGCCGGGACAGCGCCGGGCGCTGGCATGTGGTGACAACCGGGCCGCAGGGCTCGGGCGTGCTGAGTTCAATGAGCGAAGCGAATTGCTTCATTGTCCTGAAGCACGACGCAGGAAATATCGATGCAGGCGACAGCGTGGATATCCTGCCATTCGACGGCCTGATCTAGTTTCAAAGGCGCTTCGACAACCTGCTTCAAGAACCTGAACCTCAAGAACCTGAACCGCCGCGCTGCCACGACTTAAGCGGCTAAAACGGATGGTTCGAATGCATTGCACTATGACTGACGGGGCTTTTCCTTCATGAAAAAACAGATTTCGTTCATCGCGCCGGGGCAAACCGCCAAAGCGCTGATTCTCGTGTACCTCACCTTCAGCGTGCCAATCGTGCTGCTGGGCGTACTGGTCGCTTTCTTTCGATACGGCTCGGTCGAGCTGAGCACCGTGACAAGCGCGCTGCTGCTCAATGCGATCCTTGGCTTCATCTTGCTGTGGATTGCATGTCACGCATACAACTGGGTGGCGTCACGATTCGGCGGCATTGAGATCGTCTTGTCCGACGCCCCGGAAGAGGCATGATGAGCGCTCAGATCCGACCCGCCGCCCCCGCCGATGTCGGCGCGATCTTCGCCTTGATGATCGAGCTGGCCGAGTTTGAAAAGCTCATGCATATGTTCATTGCGACCGAGGGCGGCGTGCACGACGCGCTGTTCGGCGCGCGGCCGTGCGCTGAAGCCATGGTGGCCGAAGAGGACGGACGCATAGTGGGCTACGCGCTGTTCTTCCAGAACTATTCAACCTTTCTCGGCAAGCGTGGCTTGTACCTGGAAGACCTGTATGTGAAGCCGGCCATTCGCGGCAGCGGACTTGGCACGAAGATGCTGCGCGCTTTGGCGGCTCTTGCGGTGGAACGTCAATGCGGCCGCTTCGAATGGACCGTGCTCGACTGGAATCAGAACGCCATCGGCTTCTACGAGAAGATGGGCGCAACGGTGCTGCCCGACTGGCGCATCGTGCGCATCACCGGCGACGCGCTCGCTACGCTGGCTTCGCCCGCTGCCGACTAAGCGCCGGGTTCTTCACGTTCATCCCCGAGCAGGTTGGCCACCTGCTCGCCCGGCAACGCTTCCACATCACGCAGTTTCTTGCTCATCTGTCGTGTACGCGTTTCCGCCGATTCAATAGACCGCGTCACCGCTTCAAGCTGCGATCGCGTCTTCGACAGCACTTCTCCAAACTTCCTGAACTCCGTTTTCACCGCGCCGAGCACTTGCCAGACTTCACTGGAACGCTGCTCGATTGCCAGCGTCCTGAAACCCATCTGCAAGCTGTTCAGTAGCGCAGTCAACGTGGTCGGACCTGTCACGCTCACCCGGTATTCGCGTTGCAGAAAATCGGTCAGCCCCGGACGGCGAAGGATTTCCGCATACAGGCCCTCGGTCGGCAGGAACAACAACGCGAAGTCCGTGGTGTGCGGCGGCGCGACGTACTTCTGTGCAATCGCCTTCGCTTCCGCGCGAATGCGTCCCTCCAGCGCGCGTGACGCTTCCTCGACCGCGACCACATCTGCTCGATCTTGCGCATCGATCAGACGTTCGTAGTCCTCGCGCGGAAACTTGGCGTCGATAGGCAGCCACACCGGCGTAGCCACCGCATTCGCGCCGCTCTGGCCCGGCGCGTCGTGACGACCGGGCAGCTTGATGGCGAACTCCACGCGATCATTGCTCTTCGGGATGGTCGCGACATTCTTCGCGTACTGATCCGGCGTCAACAACTGCTCGAGCAGCGATTCGAGCTGCACTTCGCCCCAAGTCCCACGCGTCTTGACGTTGGTCAGCACCTTCTTCAAATCGCCGACACCCGCCGCCAGCGTCTGCATTTCCCCCAATCCGCGATGTACCTGTTCAAGCCGGTCCGACACCAGCTTGAACGATTCGCCAAGCCGCTGCTCCAGCGTGGCATGCAGCTTTTCATCGACGGTACGGCGCATTTCTTCAAGCTTCGCCGCGTTGTTCGCTTCAATATCCTTCAGCCGCGCTTCGAGCGTTGCGCGCACTTCGCTCAGACGGCGGTCATTCGACTCCGACATCTGCGCGAGCTGCAGCGTGAGCGCATCCCCGAAACGCTTCAGCGCCTGGCTTTGTTCGTCGCGTGCGTGCTGGCTTTGCAGCGCGTTGCTTTCCGTCAGCGTGACAAGTTGCCGGGAGAACGCCTCAAGCTGCGTGTTCTGCACGTTCGCCATGCTCGCGAGTTGCGTCGCGAGCGTCTGCTGGAATTGAGCGAACGCTGTACCCGCCTCGGTACGCGAAGCACGGGACGTTTCTGTTACTTCGCCCCGCACGTTACGTTCAAGCCGCTCCTGGGCGCGCGCATGCGCTTCGCCCATATCGATAATCCGATCGGACAGCGCCTCGAACTGCTCCTCGACCTCTGTATCGCGCTTCGGCCGCAACAACAGCATCAACGTGATCACCAAAGCGATCGCGAGGACGGCGACACCCACGCTCAACAGCAACAACATGGTCATTTCTTCAGGACGTCCGGATTGATCGGGTTCGGTGGATTACCTGCGCGCGGCCCTTCACCCAGCGCGGCGATCAGGTTGTCCGCCGCGAGGTTCGCCATCGCCCGGCGCGTGGATTCGGTCGCGCTCGCAATATGCGGCGTCAGCACGACGTTCGGCACCGTCAGGAAATCGCGATTGAAATTCGGCTCGCCTTCGAAGACATCGAGTCCCGCGGCTGCGATGGTCTTGTTACGCAACGCATGGATCAGCGCGGCGTCGTCCACAATCCCGCCGCGTGCGATGTTCGTCAGCGTAGCCGTGGGTTTCATGGCCGCCAGTTCAGCCGCGCCGATAGTGTGGTGATTCTCTGCGGTGTACGGCAGCACCAGCACGACGTGGTCGGCGCGCTTCAGCAAGTCAGCCTTCGATACATACTCCGCGTTCAGTTCCGCCTCGATCTCCGGCGCGACGCGCGAACGGTTGTGATAAATCACGCGCATGTTGAATCCGCGCGCGCGCCGGGCGAGCGCCTGGCCGATGCGTCCCATGCCGAGCACGCCGAGCGTAGCGCCGCATACGTCGGTACCGAGGAACGCGTCGTAGGACCATGTGCCCCACTTGCCCGCGCGCAGGAAATGCTCCGACTCCGCAATACGCCGTGCGGCGGCCATCATCAGTGCCCAGCCAAAGTCCGCTGTGCTTTCGTTCAATACGTCAGGCGTGTTGGTCCCGAGCACGCCGTGCGCGTTCAACGCATGCATGTCGAAGTTGTTGTAACCCACGGCCATATTCGACACGACCTTCAGATTCGGGGCGCCTTCAAGGACCTTCGCCGTGACGGGATCGCCTGCAAGCAAAGCGCCATCGCGATCCGCCATGCGGCGCGCGAATTCGTCGGCGGCAAGCGGTGCGCCCGGATTGGCATCGACTTCAAAATACTGCCGGAGACGTTCGATCACGTCCGGGAAAATGGGGCGGGCAACCAGCACTTTCTTCATCGACTTCTCCTAAAAGAACAACCATCCCGTAAGCAGGAAAAGGGGCAGCAAAATGACTGTCGACCAGCCGAGATACGCGAAGAATCCCGGCATGACAATACCGCGCGATTCAGCAATCGCCTTGACCATGAAGTTGGGCGCATTGCCTATGTAGCTGTTCGCGCCCATGAACACAGCACCGGCCGAAATGGCGGCGAGCGTGGTGGCGCCAGTTGTCATCAGCGTTGGAGCATCGCCGCCGGCAAGATTGAAAAACACGAGATAAGTCGGCGCGTTGTCAAGGAACGATGACAGCAAACCGGTCGCCCAGAAGTACGCAATGTCGATTGGTTTGCCGCTTGCATCGGTCACCAAATGCACGATGCCGGCGAACGCACCGTCCGCACCCGCCCGCAGGATCATGATCACGGGCGCGATGGTGATGAAGATGGCGGCGAACAACTTCGCGACTTCTTCGATAGGCCCCCAGTTGAACGCATTGCCGGCGCGCGCGCTTTTCGGCGTGAGCATGAGCGACAGGAGCGTCACCACGACGAGCAGCACATCCCGCACGGCGTTCTGCAACGCGACGTGCGTACCGAATACATCGAACTCGATGCCCGGTTTCCACAAGCCGCTCATCAGCACGAGCGCGATCACCGCCGCGAGCAAAAGGAAATTGATCTTGCCGTCCACGCTTAATGGTGTTTTCACTTCACTCCGATGCACCACTTCTTCCTTCGCAAAGTAATAGCGGTCGAGCACGTAGAAAAGCGCCAGCAAAACCACGCAGATAAAAAGCGTTGGCGCGAAGAGATGCACCGTCGTCCAGAAAAAACTCACTCCATTCAGGAAGCCGAGGAACAGCGGCGGATCTCCGAGTGGCGAGAGCGACCCGCCGGCATTGGCCACGAGAAAGATGAAGAACACCACGCGATGCACAACGTGCTTGCGCTGTTCGTTGGCACGCAGCAGCGGGCGAATCAGCAGCATGGCCGCGCCCGTCGTTCCCATGATGCTGGCGAGCACCGTGCCAAGCGCGAGCAGCCCGGTATTCAGGCGAGGGGACCCATGCAGGTCGCCATGCAAGCAGATACCGCCCGCGACGGTGAAGAGCGTAGTGAGCAGGACGATGAACGGCACATACTCTTCCAGCATGGCATGTACGAAGGTCGCGAATGCAATCTGCGTACCAAAGCCAAGCGCAAAAGGCACCAGGAACACGAGCGCCCAGGCCGCCGATATCTTGCCGAAATGACGATGCCAGGCGTGCGGCGCGATCAGCGGCACGATCGCGATGGATAGGAGAATGCCGGCGAACGGAAGCCCCCACAGCGGAGACAGCGTGGCGCCATCAAGAGACGCCGCGGATGCAGTCAACGGCGACAAGAGGAGCACCAGCCCTTGCCATAAGCGTCGCATGTTCACTGATCCGCTCATGCGCGAACACCGCTGGCGGCGACTGCGGCCGGAGCGCGCAACCGTAAGCCCTGCTCGCTTGAGTTCCGGCTTGCGGCCGATGTATTCATGATGCTGTCCTCGTTGGCCTGTGCGTCGATCAAGGACTTGATTATAACGAGCGCTCGCGCTCGAATACCCTTGACCAAACGGCTAACGCTGAGCAGCACCGGAGCTCAAGAACACCCGCGCGGGTTACAGTTCGTCCACGGGTTTAGCGATGTCGAACACCTGACGCAGATAAGCAAGATAAGCCTGGTCATCGCACATGTTCTTGCCGGGGGAATCGGAGAGTTTGGCCACGGGCTGGCCGTTGCAGCGAACCATCTTGATCACGATCTGCAGCGGCTGATAACCCAGGTCGTTGGTCAGGTTCGTGCCCACGCCGAAAGCGAGCTGACAGCGGCCGTGGAAACGTTCGTATAAGCGCAGGACCTTCGGAATGTCGAGTGCGTCGGAGAAGACGAGCACCTTGGTGCGCGGGTCGCAACGGTTCTCTTCGTAGTGGCGGATCAGGCGTTCGCCCCAGTCAAAGGGATCGCCGGAGTCGTGGCGGGCGCCGTCGAAGAGCTTGCAGAAGTACATGTCGAAGTCGTTCAGGAACGCCTTCATGCCATAGACGTCCGAGAGCGCAATACCCAGGTCGCCGCGATACTCCTTCGCCCACATCTCAAAGCCGAAGACCTGCGAATCGCGCAACCGCGGGCCGAGCGCCTGGCAAGCCTGAAGGTATTCGTGCGCCATGGTCCCGAGCGGACGCAAGCCGTGCTTCATGGCGTAGTAGACGTTGCTCGTGCCCGTGAACTGTTCGCCCAGGCCTTCCTTCAGCTTGAGGATGACCTCCTCTTGCCACTGCCTGGAGAACCGGCGGCGGGTGCCGTAGTCGGCAATCTTGCAGTCTGAGACTTCCGGACGGCCGCGGAGTAACTGGATCTTGTCGCGCAGGCGGTCGCGGCCGGTATCGAAGGTCGGTTCGCGTTGCGTGTTGCGGAAATAGACCTCGTTGACTATGGCGAGGATGGGGATCTCGAACAGGATGGTATGCAGCCACGGCCCGACAATATCAATGTCGATCTCGCCGTTCTGCTTGGCGGACGGCTTGATCGTGACGGACTTCTCGTTGAGATGAAAGAGCGCGAGGAAGTCGATGAAATCGCTCTTGATGAAGCGCATCCGGCGAAGATATTCGAGCTCTTCTTCCTTGAAGCGCAGATGGCAGAGCTGGCGTACTTCGTCGCGTATCTCATCTATATACGGCACGAGATCGACATCCGGCGTGCGGCAGCGGAACTTGTATTCCGCGTTTGCCGCCGGGAAGTGATGCAGCACGACCTGCATCATCGTGAACTTGTAGAGATCGGTATCGAGCAGCGAATGGATAATCATGGTTCCAGACGAACGGCTAGGAAAACGGGTGAAGGCGCGGTAGAACCGCCCACAAGAGCGGGGATGAAACCGCAAACGGACCCGGCACGCCCCGACGCACTGGATGCTTTGCCCCCGGCGGCCTCCAGCGCATGTTACCCGAAGTGTCCGCCCGGAGCGCCTTCCACGCTCTGCCCGAACACGCTGGACAGGATGTGCATGGAAGCCCATCGGCGGCCCATAAACAAATCACTAAACGATATAAGGCCTTCTGGCCCGGGGTCGCGCTCAAATATACCGGTACGCTACAATATCGGTTTTGGCGCGCAGATCGTGCACAGTCGGGTTATATACAGCCCCGAATAGAGAAGCTCCGTTTGAGACGCTCGGTTCGCTGGTTGAACCCCGACCTTTATGTCGCCCTCGCCGCCGCCCCACGAATTCCGTATGCAGGAGCCTGAATGACTCACGTTGTGACCGAAAGCTGCATTAAGTGCCGCTATACCGATTGCGTGGACGTGTGCCCGGTGGATTGCTTCCGCGAAGGTCCCAACTTCCTCTCGATCGATCCTGACGAGTGCATCGACTGCGCCGTGTGCGTCGCCGAATGTCCAGTCAATGCAATCTATGCCGAAGAAGATGTTCCCGGTGATCAACAGCATTTCATTGAACTGAACGCCGACTTGTCGCGCGGCTGGCCGAGCATTACCAAGACCAAGGCGCCGTTGCCCGAAGCCGACGAATTCAAGGACGTGAAAGACAAGCTGGAACTGCTGGCGCGTTGAGCCTGAAGCGCCGCATGTCGTCGCTCATGGTAACGCTTCGCTTGTTTGTGACTTTTTGAATTGAGATGAACGCAGGGTGTTGACAGGTTAGATTCCCCTCCATATAATTTCGTTTCTCTGCTGCAGATGTTCCTCGATAGCTCAGTTGGTAGAGCGCCGGACTGTTAATCCGTAGGTCCCTGGTTCGAGCCCAGGTCGAGGAGCCAAAAAGATTTAAGCTCGAAAAGCCCAATCGAAAGATTGGGCTTTTTGCATTTCCAGGCATCACAAATCAAGTTGTCAAACTTGCGCTGACGTTCGACGCCTGCCTACGTTTTCGCGAGATTCAGAATGGCTTACGCCGAAAGGGCGCATGGATCGATTTGTTGTGTCATCGGTTCCATTCGGTCGAGGCAAATCGGCCGGGCGCCTCTGAAAATTCTCCGCTCGCTTTTTCACGCACTGCTAACGATATTGCACGATCGATCCAGCAGCGAAATGCACGGTCATCAACGAGCGCATCCCGCGCATCCGATAGCAGCTGTCGGCTCACCAAGCCAACATTCAGCGGTATATACTTTTGCTATATACCAAATCGTGAGGTCCTTATGGATACCGCAAAGGTTTTTTGGTCGGGCCGGTCCCAAGCCGTGCGCCTGCCGAAGGAATTTCGGCTGGATGCCGAGGAAGTGCGAATTCGCCGTCATGGCCGCGCGATCATTCTCGAACCGATTGCTAACGATTGGACGTGGTTGAATTCGGTCGTTGGTCCGCTCGACGACGACTTTGCCGAAGCCGTACGCGAGAAGCTACCGGAACAGGACCGCCCGGATTTGGACTTTTTTTAAGTGAATTATTTGCTTGACACGAATGCCGTTATCGCCTTGATGAAGGGACATACCGGTTTTTTGACGCGGCTCCGTCAGCACCAGCCGCGGGATTTCGCCATGCCGTCGATCGTCGCTCATGAACTCTATTTCGGCGCTTACAAGAGCCGGCATGCGGCCGACAATCTCAGGCGCGTTGAAGCGCTGCAATTCGAAATTCTCGACTTCGATCCGGAAGACGCTCGCCACGCCGGTGAAGTGCGCGCGCAGCTCGCTTCGGCCGGAACACCGATCGGGCCCTACGATGTCTTGATTGCAGGGCAGGCTCTAGCGAGATCGCTCACGCTCGTGACTCACAATATGCGCAAGTTCCAAAACGTGTCGGGCTTAAGCGTCGAAGACTGGGAGATCTGACCGCTGCGCATGGGAGGGCCCTGCCGGACCCCGGCGCAGAACGAACGCACGGGGTCCCCATGAAGGCTGGATACTGCGCCGACTCCACGTCGATACCCAACCGACATATAGCGCGCCCTTCGCTGCCACGTTAAAAGACTCGAAGCAGAGGCCTCGCTCAATTCCCCTCCCCCTGGCTCACCTGGTTCCATCGTGCCCGAGGAGACTCCGACCACCCACCTCCACCAATCTTTAAAATTGATAGTCGTCAGACAACGGTATAATCTGTCTATCCGCCGCATTTCCGAACTACGACATCGCCAGCCGGCTGCCCCAAGGAGCGTTTCTGATGGTCGAATCCCTCACATCCGTCGTGACACCCCGACGCGCCCGTAACCTGGCGGAGAGCGTGTTCGACTACGTGATCGAACAGATCGAATCCGCCGCGCTGAAGCCAGGCGACAAACTGCCCACCGAAGCAAAACTCATGGTGACGCTCGGGGTGAGCCGCACCGTCGTGCGCGAGGGCATTTCTCGCCTGCAGGCCAACGAGGTCATCGAAACACGTCATGGCATTGGCAGTTTCGTGCTGGAACCACGCCGCGAGAAACTGGGTATCGACATGGTGCCGGCCACGACGCTGCGCGACGTGTTGTCCGTGCTCGAATTGCGCATCAGCCTGGAAACCGAATGTGCCGGCCTGGCAGCGCAACGCGCACAGCCGGAAGATCTTGTGCGCATGCGAGCGGCACTCGACGCGATAGAAGCCACCAGCCGCAACGGCAGCGACAGCGTCGCCGCCGACCTCCAGTTCCACATAGCGCTCGCCCAGGCGACTGGAAATCGCTATTTCGTCGATATCCTGACCCAGATGGGCACCGCCCTGATCCCGCGCAACCGCATCGACTCAGCGGGGATCGCGAAAGCGGACCCGAAAGCGTACGTCTCGCTCGTCAATCTCGAACATGAGAGCATTCTCGAAGCCATCACGCGACGCGACGCCGAAAGTGCGCGCGCCGCCATGCGCATGCATTTGTCGAACAGCCGGGAACGGTTGCGCCGCGCGAATCAGTCAAGCGAAGCGAACGGCTGAAAGGGCATGCTTAGCACCCGCTTATTTGTGTCCGCCGAGGGCGCCGAGAGGCGTGACCGGCGCGAACCACCAAACTAAGCGCGGACGCATCAATCTCGCAAGCAGGCGGACGGGCGCTGCAGCCACATCACGCAGCCCCCCCGTCCCACCCCGACAAATCTCTTAACGCCCATTATCTTGTCTGACGTCCGACTTTAATTCATAATCTCGTCCACATGAGTGATGTAATCATCAGCCTTTCAATCCAGAAACACACGGCACTTTCGGGTTAACACCCATTTTTACAGTTCTCTTCTCGCTCTTAAAATGTCATCAGACAACGTATCTCACGTTGAAAATTGCGAACCTCCTCGCCGGTGCCCACCCGCATGAGCGTTCGCGATGACAGCCTGGAACTGACCGGTCGCCATCCGGAGAGGAATTCGTGACACCCGATCTCGCTCTATCGCAATCCGACGCGCTGACATCGGCGGCCTCAAAAGTTAAACGCCACGTGCTGCCGCTTTTTCTGATCATGTTCATCGCGAACTACATCGACCGGGTGAACATCGGCTTCGTCAGCACGCATATGCAGACGGACCTCGGGATTGGCGCAGCGGCCTATGGGTTGGGAAGCGGCCTGTTTTTCATCGGCTACGCGCTGTTCGAAGTGCCGTCGAACGTGTTGATGGCGCGCTTCGGCGCACGCGCGTGGCTCACGCGAATCATGTTCACGTGGGGCTTGGTGGCGGGCGCGATGGCCTTTACCTGGAACGACACGTCGTTCTACGTCATGCGGTTCCTGCTGGGCGTGGCCGAAGCCGGCTTTTTTCCGGGCGTGGTGTATTACTTCACGCAGTGGCTGCCGCAAAAAGAGCGCGGCAAGGCGGTCGCGATCTTTCTGGGCGGCTCGGCGCTGGCATCGGTGTTATCAGGGCCCGTGTCAGGCGCCCTGCTCTCAATACGCGGTTTCGGCCTGCATGGCTGGCAGTGGATGTTCCTGGTCGAAGGGATGTTTTCGATCGTGCTGTGCGGTGTGAGCTGGTTCATGCTCAAGTCCCATCCCCGCGATGCCAAATGGCTCACCGCGCAAGAACAACAGGCGCTGAGCACCGCTATTGCCCGCGAACAGGCGGAGCGGGAAGCGGCCGGCAACGCGCATCTGCCGATCACAAAACTATTGAAAGACCCGCAGATCGTGCTCTTCTGCGTGCTGTATTTCGCGATCCAGCTGACTATTTATGCAGCGACGTTCTGGCTTCCGACCATCATCCGCAAGATGGGCGGCCTGAGCGATTTTCAGGTCGGCCTCTATAACGCCGTGCCGTGGCTGATCGCCATGTTCGCGATGTACTGCTTCGCCATGTTGTCGGCGAAATGGCGCTTCCAGCAAGCGTGGCTCGCGCTCGCGCTGGTCATTGCCGCCTGCGGACTGTTTGCATCGACGTCGGCGAACCCGGTCTTTTCGTTCGTCGCCATCTGCTTTTCTGCGATCGGTTTCAAAGCGGCGGCGTCGCTGTTCTGGCCGCTGCCACAGGGATACCTCGATGTACGCGTCGCGGCCGGCGTGATCGCGTTGATCAACTCCGTCGGCAATCTGGGCGGCTTTTTCGCGCCAGCGGCGTTCGGCTATCTGCAGCAACATACGGGCTCGATATCGGGCGGCCTTTATGGGCTGGGCGTTGCGTCGCTCATCGCGGCTGCAATCGCGTTTTTCGCGAAGGACCGGATGACCGGCCGCCCCGAACACGCTTCCGAACCGAATCCAACCCGCGCCGCTTAAGCCCTTCACGAGCTCCCTCGCGAGCCCTCGATCAACTCATACCCACCACGTCCATGTCCACGAACCCAAGCGTTTCAACCGCTGCGAACGCCACGCCCACCGTCACCGAACTGCGCGTGATCCCGGTTGCCGGCCGCGACAGCATGTTGCTGAACCTGAGCGGCGCGCACGGCCCGTTCTTCACGCGCAACATCGTGATCCTGCGTGACAGCGCGGGTCACACGGGCGTGGGCGAAGTGCCGGGCGGCGAGACCATCCGCAAGACGATCGACGACGCGCGTCCGCTCGTCGTCGGCCAGTCGATCGGCAATCTTCATGCCGTGCTCAACACCACGCGCAAGCAATTCGCGGATCGCGATGCAGGCGGACGCGGCACGCAAACCTTCGACCTGCGCACGACCATCCATGCCGTGACCGGACTCGAAGCTGCGTTGCTCGACATGCTCGGCCAGCATCTGGGCGTGCCCGTCGCGGCTTTGCTCGGCGAAGGCCAGCAACGCGATGAAGTGGAAATGCTCGGCTACCTGTTTTATATCGGCGATAGAAACAAGACCGATCTGCTCTACTCCGCCGGGACCGACGCCACCGATGACTGGACCCGCCTGCGCAACGAGGAAGCGATGACACCCGAAGCCGTCGTACGACTGGCGGAAGCCGCGCACGCGCGCTATGGCTTCAACGACTTCAAGCTGAAGGGCGGCGTGCTCTCGGGCGATGCGGAAATCGAAGCGGTCACGGCACTCGCCGAACGCTTCCCCAACGCCCGCGTGACGCTGGACCCGAACGGCGCGTGGTCGCTGTCCGAAGCCGTGCGCCTGTGCCGCGACCAGCATCACGTGCTCGCCTACGCCGAGGACCCGTGCGGTGCCGAAAACGGGTATTCCGGCCGCGAGGTCATGGCTGAATTCCGCCGTGCCACGGGCTTGCCGACGGCGACCAACATGATCGCGACCGACTGGCGCCAGATGGGCCATGCGATCCAGTTGCAATCGGTGGACATTCCCCTTGCCGATCCGCATTTCTGGACGATGCAAGGCTCGGTGCGCGTGGCGCAAATGTGCAACGAGTGGGGGCTTACGTGGGGGTCGCATTCGAACAATCACTTCGACATTTCGCTCGCCATGTTCACGCACGTCGCGGCGGCGGCGCCCGGCAAGATTACTGCCATCGATACCCACTGGATCTGGCAAGACGGCCAGCGCCTGACGCGCGAACCGCTGCAGATCGTGGGCGGCAAAGTGAAGGTGCCGGCGCGGCCGGGATTGGGCGTGGATATCGATATGGACGAACTCGAGAAAGCCCACGCGCTGTATCGGGAACACGGTCTCGGCGCCCGCGATGACGCCATCGCGATGCAGTACCTGATTCCGAACTGGACCTTCGACAACAAGCGCCCGTGCCTCGTGCGCTGATTTTCTCAAAATGCATCGACTTACCCCAAAACCAATTCACGACCGATCATGACGACACCTCAAGAGCTCAAGCAAATCGTTTCCGAAGGGCTGCTGTCCTTTCCGCTGACCGACTTCGACGAACAAGGCGACTTCCGCGCCGACACCTACGCCGAACGTCTCGAGTGGCTTGCGCCCTATGGCGCGACGGCGTTGTTTGCGGCTGGCGGCACGGGCGAGTTTTTCTCGCTGACGCAGAGCGAGTATTCGGATGTGATTCGCACAGCGACGGAAACCTGCAAAGGCAAGGTGCCGATCCTCGCCGGTGCGGGCGGCGCGACGCGGGTTGCGATCGCTTATGCGCAGGAGGCCGAACGGCTGGGCGCGAACGGTATTTTGCTGATGCCGCACTACCTGACTGAAGCCAGCCAGGAAGGCATTGCTGCGCACGTCGAACAGGTGTGCAAGGCGGTAAAGAATATTGGTGTGATTGTCTATAACCGCGCTAATTCGAAGCTCAACGCCGACATGCTCGAACGGCTCGCCGATAGCTGCCCGAACCTGATCGGCTTCAAGGACGGTGTGGGCGAGATCGAAAACATGGTGACGATCCGTCGCCGGCTGGGCGACCGGTTTTCGTACCTTGGCGGCTTGCCGACGGCCGAGGTGTATGCGGAAGCGTATAAGGCGCTGGGCGTGCCGGTGTATTCATCGGCGGTGTTTAATTTTATTCCGAAGACCGCGATGGAGTTTTATAAAGCGGTCGCCTCGCAGGATCACGCGACGACCGGCCGTCTGCTCGACGAATTCTTCATGCCGTACCTCGCGATTCGTAACCGCAAGGCGGGTTATGCGGTGAGTATCGTCAAGGCGGGCGCGAAGCTGATTGGCCGCAGCGCCGGTCCTGTCCGCGCACCACTGACCGATCTGACCGAAGATGAAATGGCGCAACTCGATGTGCTGATCAAGAACCTCGGCGCACAGTAAGCGCCGCACCAGTTAAAAAGCCGTTCCAACTTACGTTGGAACGGCCTTCTTGCATCTTCGCCGCGTATAAACGAAACGCGTTCGACCTAAGCCGCCAGCAACACCACCGTCAGCGACCGCACGCCTTGCGCGCCGCGAATCAGCACGCCTTCAATATCAGCCGTCGCCGATGGCCCCGTCACCAGGACGGCATAACGCGCGGCCTTGAAGTCATCGCGTCGATACACATCCTGCAGCCCATCCACAATGTGCGCGGGATCGAGCAGCACGACAAGATGCTGCACGAGATAGCCGATCGAATTGACGATGTATTCGTCCTCGCTGAACCACACCGAGCCGGTTTCGGCCACGCCAAAGCGCGCACGCACCACGCCTGAATCGACGTCCTGCAGTAATGCAGGCGACATATCGGCGGCGAGCACACGGTTCCCCTCGATACCCGGCACGGCCGACGCAACTATCGCATCTGGACCGAAACGCTCGCTGAGCAGCGCACGCACCGTATAGAGCGATTCCCCTTCGACCACCGTCCCGCCCATCGCTGCCAAGGCGGTACGAAAGCGTTCGAGGCGTTCACCGGGCGGGGTATCGAAGAGCGGCACGTCGGGACGCGGCCTTGCAGCCGGTTGCGCCGCGCGGATCTTGGCGAGAAAAGTGTCACGCGTGGTCATTTTTTGGCTGCCTTGCGATTTTTCTTGTACCACTCGTGGAAGGTTTCAGCGGGCGTTTCCGGCAGGTCGCGCTGCCGGCCCCAGATGTTCAGCGGGTTATAGAGCACGAAGTTCGGCAACCGCTTGAGCGCGCCGCCCAGCGACGCAACGGTGCCTCGATACAGCGTCGGACTCGCCAGCAGGCGCCCTGCCATCTTCAGCACTTCCTGCTTCACGAACGGCACCTCATGGTTCGCCGCAATCACTTCGCGCCACTTGTAGATCTGCTCGTGAATGTTGACCTTCGTGGGACAGACGTTCGTGCAACTGCCGTTGAGCGTCGATGCAAACGGCAGGCTGCTGAAGCGTTTCATATCGTAAGTAGGATTGATGATCGCGCCGATCGGCCCGGAGTACGTAAAACCGTACGACAAGCCACCACTGCGCCGATACACCGGGCACGTATTCATGCACGCGCCGCAGCGGATGCATTTGAGCGAATACCAGAAATCCTCCATCGCGAGGCGTTCGGAACGGCCGTGATCGACGAGGATGTAATGCATCTCCGAGCCCGGTCGGGGCGCGCGAAAATGCGAGGTGTATTGCGTGATGGGTGAGCCGAGCGCACTGCGCGACAGCATGCGAATGAACACGCCGAGATCGGAAATCCGAGGAATCAACTTTTCGATACCAATCGATGCAATGTGCAGCGGCGGAACATTCGCCGACAGATCCGCGTTGCCCTCGTTCGTGCACACGACGACCGTTCCCGTCTCCGCGACGGCGAAGTTGCAACCCGTCATGCCGGCAGTCTTTTCGCGCACGAAATACGGCCGCGTGTTCATGCGCTGGCTTTCGGCGAGATAGTGGATGTCGCTGTTCTTGGGATCGGTGCCGATCGTTCGGCCGAACAACTCGGCCACGTCAGCGCGCAGTTTATGCACGGCGGGCACGACCATGTGGCTCGGGTCCTGGTTATCCAGTTGCTGGATGCGCTCGCCGAGATCCGTTTCCATGACCGTGATGCCGCGCGGCTCAATGTACTCGCGCATCTTGCATTCATCGGTGAGCATGGATTTGCTTTTGACGAGGGTCGTCAGCCCGCGCTCGGACATGAGCTTGTAGACGATCTCGTTGTGCTCTTCGGCGGTTGCCGCGTAATGCACGATCACGCCGTGCGACTCGGCTTGCGTGATGAACTGGTCGAGGTAATCAGCGAGATTGGAAAGCGTGTGCTCCTTGATCCCCGATGCCAAGTCACGCAGCGTCTCCCATTCGGGCATGCCGTGGGCTTGGGCGTCGCGTTTGCTGCGCAAGTCCCAGAGGCGTTTATCGTGGAAAGCGACGTGATCTTCCTTCGCGATAAACGCGCTCGCCGCCTTCGCGTGATCAAGCCGCTTGCTTTTCCCCTTCACGACGTCGCTCATGAACGTGCTCCGTTCAGGACCTGGGCGATATGTATAAATCGCGCATCGAGTTTCAGGCGTTCGGCACAGCCTTGCTGATGCATGAGGCAGGACATATCGCCGGAGACGATATATTGCGCGCCCGCGCCGATGTGATCGCGGACCTTGTCCTGCCCCATCCTCACCGATACCGCCTCTTCCGTCACTGAAAACGTGCCACCGAAACCGCAGCATTCGTCGGGGCGTGTGGGCGTGACGAATTCGATGCCTTTGACACCTTCCAGCAACGCACGAGGTTTGGAAAACGGCGCACCGTTGATCTCCGATGCCGATACCTCTTTCAAATGCCGGATGGCGCTGCAGCTATTGTGCAATCCCACGCGATGCGGGAATTCGGCCCACGGGAATTCGCGCACCTTGAGGACATCGTGGAGAAATTCAACGAGTTCGTAGGCGCTCGTTCGAACTTTGCGGACGGACGCCGTCTGCTCGATCGCGGTCAAATGTTCGCGCACATGGTGGATACAACTCGCCGATGGGCCAACCACGTAGTCGTAATCGGCGAAATTGCGGGCGAACACGCGCTCGGCACCGGCCGCTTCTTTTTGCGCACCGCTGTTCGCCATCGGCTGGCCGCAGCAGGTTTGTTCCTCCGGGTAATCGACTTCTACGCCGAGACGTTCGAGCAATTCGAGTGTCGCGATGCCGATTTCGGGATAGAACGCATCGATAAAACAAGGAACGAACAGGGCGACTTTCATCGGATAGAAAAATGTGGAGAGCCTGGAGGAAAAACGGTTTGCCGAGTTTGGTAAGCTTGGTCTGACCAAGACTTTAAAGTTTGTGGCGTTTCATGTCAAACTGCGGGCGCTGCGTTACTGGTTAGTCCGGGGTTAGGCGTCGCAGCATGGACCCGCTTCCCTCAAAACGCTTCGACCCGCCCCAAACCCGAGTGCGAACTATCTCTCCTTTCATGCCATTTAAGCCTGTCCACTCCTACACCCGCACCCGCATCGCCGATGTCGTCTCCGACCAGATCCGGGCGTTGATCACAAGTGGCGCATTGCTCCCCGGGCAGCGCCTGCCGGCCGAACGCGATCTCGCGGAACAGCTCAACGTCTCGCGCCCATCGCTGCGTGAAGCGCTGATCCGGCTGGAATCGGATGGATTTATCCAGGCTGCCGCGCGCAGCGGCTTCGTGGTCTCGGATGTCACCGCGCCGCTCGTATCCGCGCCGCTCGCCGCGTTGCTGAGCCAGCACCCAACCGCCAGCGCCGACGTGCTGGAACTCCGTCACGGCCTCGAATCCCTGGCAACGGGCTACGCGGCCGAACGCGCAACCGCGACGGATCTGGCGCGTATCACCGAAGCGTTCAACGCACTCAAAACCGCCGCCATCGAACCAAAACGCACCCGCATAGCAGAACACGACGCCGCGTTTCATCTTGCCATTGCCGACGCTACCCACAACCTCGCGCTCGCCCACGTGATGCATGGCCTGCACGAACTCGTACGCGAATCGATGCTGACATCGCACCGGCTGGTCGACTACGACAACGACGTGGAAGCGAACCTGCTGGCGCAACACCAGGCGATCTTCGATGCCATCCTCGCTCGCGATCCACAACGCGCCCGCGAGGCCGCAGGCGCGCACCTGGACTACGTCAGCACGCTTTATCGCGAGCGCTTACCCCGCTTACCCAAGCCGGAAGCAAACCGCTATCCTGCAAAAAACCAGAATCCGGAGACCACACCATGACAATTTCCAGCGCCCACTGGGGCGATCTCGCGGACGGCACGCCCGTCGATCTTCACACGCTCAGCCATGACAACGGCGTGCGGGTATCGGTGACGAATCTGGGCGCGGCCCTCGTCTCCTGGTTCGCGCCGGATCGCGACGGCCATCTGGCGGATATCCTGCTCGGCCACGACACCCCCGCCGCGTACACCACCGGTCCGGCCTACATGGGCGCGATCGTCGGACGCTGGGCGAACCGCATCGCGAACGCGCGCTTTTCCCTGGATGGCATGGAGTACCCGCTCGAAGCCAATCAGCCGCCGAACTCACTGCACGGCGGCTTCCAGGGCTTCAGCTACAAACTCTGGCAGGCGCAGCACACCGAAGACGCGTTGGTCCTCACGCTGGAATCGCCTGCCGGCGACAGCGGTTTTCCCGGCGCCCTCACCGTCCAGGTGACGTACGCGTTCAACGACGCGGGCGAACTGACGATCACCTACGATGCCTTCACGGACGCGCCCACGCCGCTCAATCTCACGAACCACGCGTACTTCAACTTGTCGGGCGTGAACTTGACGACTATCGATGACCACGAGATCGAACTCGCCGCCGATCAGTTTTTTGCCATCGACGAACATACGATTCCGACCCATCTGCAAGACGTCGCCGATACCCCCTTCGACTTCCGTACGGCCGCGCTTCTCGGACCGCGTCTCGCAACCCGCGACAACGAGCAAGTCACGCTGGCGGGCGGCGGTATCGACCATTGTTATGTGTTGCGCACCGCCGCGCCGGTCACCGAACTGCCGGAAATGCGGCGTGTCGCGGCTGTTTATCATCCGGACAGCGGACGTGAGTTGATTGTCTCCACCACCGAACGCGGGCTGGTGTTCTACACCAGCAACAGTCTTGAAGGCGTGCCGGGCAAGCGCGGCGTGACCTATCAAAAACACGGCGCGCTGTGCCTCGAAGCGGGCGGGTTTCCAAACCAGATCAATATGGACGACGCGGAAGACGTCGTGTTGCGCCCCAACGAGCGATATCGGCAAATCACGCGCTACGCCATGCGTGTGAGGTAAAAGGCGTTCCACCCGCCATGCCGTCGATAGGAACCCGCCTACAGCCGAATAGGACGCACGCGGGTATCGGCGGGTCGGCCTCTCATCGATACTGGACTCATCGAATCAGAGATCGAATGGAGGAAGACAATGCCTTATCTACTGGGGTGGCTGCTGGGTGTGCCGGTGATCGTGTTGGTGATCCTGTATCTGATCTTTCACTGACCGCCGTATTGCGCGCAAGATTGAACGCGAAAGTTAAACGCGAAAGCGCGCGGAATGCGGTTTCACGTGAGTTGAACGAAGGCGTCGTTACAATACGACGCCTTTTTTAATTCCTCACTCCTCGAAGGATTCCGATGAAACGCGCTATCTTCGCCTTGACGTGGCTGACGTCGTTCGTTGCGTTGCTCGCTGCGCCTGCCCTGCATGCCGAGGAGATAGCCAGCGTCAACACGAATTTCCGCTTTACCGGCTCGGATCGCGTCTCGGTCGAGGCGTACGACGACCCGGCAGTCGCGGGCGTCACGTGCTACGTCTCCCGTGCGCGCACGGGCGGGGTTAAAGGAACGCTGGGGATAGCCGAAGACCCGTCTGAGGCATCAATAGCTTGCCGCCAGGTTGCGCCGATTAAAATCGATGCGCCGCTCAAGCAGAAATCCGATGTGTTCTCGGAACGCATGTCGTTTATCTTCAAGACGTTACACGTGGTGCGTATTGTCGATGCCAAGCGCAATACGCTGGTTTATCTGACGTACAGCGACCGGATTACGACCGGCAGCGCGAAGAACAGCGTGACAGCGGTGCCCATGCCCGCAGGGACGACCATTCCGGTCAAATAAGACGGGAGCGCCGGTGAGTCAACCTCGGACTGCACGGGTCAAACCAGGCCTAAAGTTTTCCCTCGCCGCGCCGTTATAAAGACGAACGGCCGTCGCCCTCATGGCGACGCCGACTTGTCTTCCCGCGCCGGCTCAAACCGGCCAGCGGGATCGGGAACCGGGAAACATCATGGGTCAGATCACCCTTTCATTTAAAGACGAGACGATCGCGGCGCTACGCCGTGACTTCGAGACATTGATTCGTCTGTCGCTCAAGTTCGACCCGCAATTCGTCACGCCGACGTTCGAGGATTTCCTGCGTGCAAAGCTGCTCGACAATCCGACGCCGCTCACCGAACTAGCGGTCCAGCGAATGCTGCAAAACGGTCAGTACGCGTGGGCAAAACGAGCACTCGACAAGGAATTTCCTGATGTAGTCGAAATGATGATGCGTCAGGCCGCGGAACACGGTTTCGGCTTCGCGGTGCGCTCGGACTGGAAACCCGACGATGTGATGAAGGCCTCACGCGCGTGGGCGACGGCTATCGTGACCGAAGCGAACGGCGATCCGACGCAGATAGACACGCTCGCGACCCAAATCAAGGAAGCGGCATCGGATATCCAGGAGCTGGAGATGAAAATGCAGACGCCCGCATGGCGTCTCGCCGATTCACTGCGTCAACGCGTGTACGAAACCAAGATTGCGACCGAACACAGTGTGGGATCGACGTCGCGCGAGAAGCTCGGTGAACTGCGCTGCCTGCTGCGCCTCGGCATGTTTCATGGCTCGATTTCAAAGCAGGAAGCGCAGCAAGTGCTCGAGCAGTTGCGCATGATCAAGCCGGAGATTTTTATCGAAGAGCCGTACGACGGTTTTACGCGTTTCGGCAACTGGCTTCGTACGATCTTCACGCCTGAGCGGAAAGTGCCGAAGCCTTCGCGTGCTGAACGGTGAACTCGTACTGAGCCCGCACCGCGACGCCCTTCACTCCCACATCTTCTTGAGCCGCGCGGCGATATCGACTTTCGCTTTCGCCGCAGCGGCCAGCCCCGCCGCCGTCGGCGCGGTGGGTTCAGGGACCGGTGGCCACGCGCACGCTTCGAACTGCGGCATCAGATGCGCCGGAATGAAACGCGTACGCGCCGCCCAGACATGCCGGTCACCCATATGCGTCTGGTTGTGCACGTAGAAACGCTGCGGCGTGACAATGTGCAAATCCTCTTTCGCACGCGTCATGGCGACGTACAAGAGCCGCCGCTCTTCATCGATTTCCTCGTCGCTGCCCGTGCCCATATCGGATGGGATACAGCCATCGACGCCATTCATCACGAACACGTTCTTCCACTCCTGGCCCTTGGCCGAATGGATAGTGGAGAGAATCAGATAATCCTCGTCGATAAGCGGCACACCCGATTCATCGCTGGTGGCATCGGGCGGATCGAGCGTCAGTTCAGTGAGGAAACGCTCCCGCGTGGGATACGTGGACGCGATGCTTTCCATCTGCAGCACGTCGCCATGGCGAATTGACGCGTCTTCGTGATTGCGCTCCAGATGCGGTTCGTACCAGCGCCGGATCATCTCGAATTCAGAGGGCCAGCCGCTTTCGCGCGCGCACACCTTCGACATCATCGCAACCAGCGCCGGCCAGTCTTCGCTCGCGCGCAACGGCGCGGTGAATGCGGCTAACGCGGCCGGCGTGTCGCTACGCTCAGCCATCTGGTCGAGCACACGCCCGGCGATGGCCGGCCCTACCCCCGGTAGCAGCTGCAGCACGCGAAACCCGGCCACACGATCACGCGGGTTCTCGCCCCAGCGCAATACCGCCAGCACGTCCTTCACGTGGACGGAGTCGAGGAATTTCAGACCGCCGAACTTCACGAACGGGATGTTGCGCCGCGTGAGTTCGATTTCGAGCGCGGCGCTATGATGCGCGGCGCGAAACAGCACCGCTTGCTGCTTGAGCGTCATGCCACCTTCACGCGCCTCCAGCACCTGCTCGACGATATAACGCGCCTGATCGGCTTCATCGGCGACGGAAACAATCCGCGGCCGTTGCGCCGATGCCTTGTCAGTCCACAAGTTCTTCGTATAACGCTCGGCGGCGAGTCCGATCACCGCATTCGATGCCGCCAGAATGGGCTGCGTCGAACGGTAATTGCGCTCGAGCGTCACGCATTTCGCGGGCGGATTGAAGTGATCCGGGAAGTCGAGGATATTGCGCACCGTCGCGCCGCGAAACGAATAGATGGACTGGGCGTCGTCGCCGACTACCGTCAGGCCGCGGCCGTCGGGTTTCATCGACAGCAGGATGGACGCTTGAAGCTTGTTCGTGTCCTGGTATTCATCGACCAGCACGTGATCGAAACGGCTCGACAAATCCGCGGCGATGGACGGCTCGGCGGCGAGATGCGACCAGTAGAGCAGCAAGTCGTCGTAGTCGAGGACGCTTTGCTGCTGCTTCGCGTGAACGTACGCGGCGAACAACCGGCGCAGGTCGTCTTCCCATTCACGGCACCACGGGAACGCCTGATCGAGCACGGTGGCAAGCGACACTCCGGTGTTGACCACGCGCGAGTAGATGGCGAAGCACGTGGATTTGGCCGGAAAGCGCTTCTCTTTCGCCGATAACCCCAGTTCGTGCCGCACGAGATTCATGAGATCGGCTGAATCCTCGCGGTCGTTGATGGTGAACGACGGCGATAACCCCACGAGATCCGCGTAATCGCGCAACAAACGCGCGCCCACGCTATGGAAGGTCCCTGACCAGGTGAGGCCTTGCGCGATCACGCTGCGATTACCCAAAGCCTTCACGGCGATACGCGTCACGCGCCGCGTCATCTCGCTGGCTGCGCGCCGGGAAAAAGTCAGCAAAAGTATTCGATGCGGGTCCGCGCCCTTCACCAGCAAATGCGCCACGCGATGCGCGAGCGTATTGGTCTTGCCCGATCCCGCCCCGGCGATCACCAGCAGCGCGCCGGCCGGGTCGCTCACGTTCGATGTTTGCGTGCCGTACTCGACCGCCTCACGCTGCGCGTCGTTCAGTTTGGTCAGATACGACGCGATTTCTTCCTGTGCCGGCTTGGGCGGGAGATCTTCGTCGGTGGCGGAGTTAAGCGTGAGCACGTCGCGTCGGCTTTAAAAAGGGTGACGCACACTGTATATCCATACAACTCTTCCACGCAAGCGACTGATGCAGAAGGCTTTTGGCCCTATAAAAAAATGGCCCGTTGCGCTTGCACGCATCGGGCCATGATCATTTTTCCCGCAACGGTATCTGTTGCGAATCAGTCTGCTTTCTTCGCGTTTTTCAGGTTCGCGTCGGCGGCGGCTTCATTCGCCTTCGACTGCGATTCCGTCTTTTTCTTGTCGGCCTTGGCCTGCGCTACATTCGCGTCCTTGTCCGCTTCGTCCTGCTTCTTCGCCGCTTTCTTCTCGGCGTGCGTGGGTTCGGCGGTGGTTTGCGTCTGCGCGACCGACACCGTAGCAGCCGTCGCGAACGTTCCCGCGAGCAACGCTGCCAATAAACGCTTCGTGGTCGTGGTCATGATTTCCTCCTTGCCAGCGGCCCCGCTCAAGGGGCCGCGTTCAGTTCATCGAGCTGAAAACTTAGTGCTGCAGGCCCGTGTCCTTCGGACCATCCGGTTCGGTGGACTTCAGTTCGTCGTTGGCGGTCTGGTTGTCGGCCTTCTTGTTGATCTTTGCGTTGCGCACCTGCTCCTTGTATTGCGCCTTCGCTTCCTTGCTGGTCGCCTTCAATTCCTGCTTCGATGCCTTCTTCGACGCCTTGTATTCAGCGCTAGCCTGCGCGTTGGCATTACGCTTCACGACCAGTGGATCGGTCGGTGCCGGTGCGACGATATTCTGCGGCGGCGGCGCGGTTTGCACGGACGGCGCGGACATCTGGCCGGCATCGGCGGCGGAAGGCTGCGCGGTCTGCGCGAACGCGGACGCAGACAGACCCATGGCGACAAAAGCGGTACCCAACAGCATTTTCTTGACTTGCGACATGTTGATTTCCTCTCTGGCAGTTTTTATTCCGGGTGGTCGATTGCGATCATTTGCAGTCATCGCAACCGGCAGCGGCGCCCAAGCGATGTGAGTTGTGTCCTCAAACACCGCGCCTGGAGCAGCGCGCCGCAAATACCCGTCTAGACTTCTAGTGACCAGCGTCTGCGCTTGGCAATGCGTAAAAACCGCGCCGATCACTATGACTGACCCGGCACCGGAGCCTGGAGTTCGCTGAAACACGTCATTGTTACCGAAGGTTTCACTTCCTGACATTTTGCAAACAGCCAAACGCTCCGATATCCGGGAGTCCGGGCTGTAGACGCACGTCGCGTGCCCGGCTGGTTTATCATGGGCGCCCTTTCCGCCTCCCATCCTGCGAAGAAGCTCACATGCCGCGACTCGAATTCACGCTCACGGGCGACTACGTCGAACTGCACAACCTGCTCAAGCTGATGGGCCTGGCCGACAGCGGCGGCTCGGCGAAAGTACGCGTCGCCGAGGGCGAAGTGAAGGTCAATGGCAAGATCGAGTTGCGCAAGACGTGCAAGATCCGCGCGGGCCAGACGGTGACTATTGAAGACACCACGATCAAGGTTCTCAAGCCGTCGTGATCGGCATGGGGTCGTCATGAAGATCCGCATGAGCGCGATCTGGATGACGTTAAATACCGCGTCGTGATCGACAGAAGCGCCATCAAGCAATAAGCTAGACGGCTTTCGTTCCCTTTCGCCGCTTTCAGCTTGTTGACGGTTACAGCCCGGTTGAAGCCAGCTTTTCAAGTTGGCGGACTTCAAAACCGGAATTCCAAGCTGAGATTCGAAGCCGGGTTTCATCGCTGAAATTCATAGCAGAAATTCAAAGCGGAGCTTCACGCCAACACGCTGAAGCGCGGCCGGAACGAGCGGGCGATGCAGGACCGGTAACGGTTTGCTGCATCGCCCGTTGCCGTTTTTGCGCGGTTGTTGCCGTGCAGCAAAGCATCCAGATAATCCGTCATGCCATCCAGAATGATCCGCGCGAACGCGCCGCCAAGCCTTTCCCGTCACGCCGTCGATACCGCCAGGCTCGCCGCGCCGCTCGCCATCTCGCAACTGTCGCAAATGGCGATGGGCGTCACCGACACCATCCTGCTCGGCTCGCTCGGCCCCGATTCCCTCGCGGCCGGCGGCCTGGGCGCCAACCTGTTCTTCGTGGTCGTGGTGCTGCTGCAAGGCGTGCTGACGTCGGTGAGCGTCTCCGTCTCGCACGCGCGTGGCGCGAACAACGATCACCTCGTGCCCAATATCTACTGGACCGGGCTGGTGTTGTCGCTGCTCCTTGCGATCCCCGCCTTCACGCTGCTGAGCTTCGCCGAACCGATCCTGCTCGCGTTCCACGAACCCGCCATGCTGGCCAAAAACGTCGGCGAATATTGCGCGATCCTGCGCTGGGGCGCGCCGGGCAGCCTGCTCGGGATCGGCATGATGCGCGCGTTCCTGCCGGCTATCGGTGCGGCGAAGCGGCTGCTGTGGGTATCGATTGGCGGCGTGTTCGTGAACGCCTTTCTCAATTACGGCCTGATCCACGGCGCCTACGGTCTGCCCGAACTTGGTTTTCTCGGCTCGGCAGTCGCCACCACGATCACCGTCTGGGCAACGGCGCTGGTGCTGATCGCGTTCCTGCATTTGCGGCCGCGTTACCGGCATTTTGTTATCGCGTCGAGGCCACGCCTGCCGCTGATGGGCGAATTATTCGGCATCGGCTGGCCGGTCGCGATCACTTATGGCGTCGAATCCACGCTGTTCCTGGCCACCGGGATGACCGTCGGCACGCTCGGCGAAGCGCCGCTCGCCGCGCACCAGATCGCGCTGAACGTGGCGTCGGTGGCGTTCATGGTGCCGCTGGCTATCGGCCAGGCGGCAAACGTGCGCGTGGGCTACTGGATCGGCGCAGGACAGCCGCTGGCCGCGCGCCACGCCGGCTTCGTAGCCATCGCGCTGGGCGTGGCGTTCATGGCGATGTCGGGCTGCGTGCTGGTGCTGGCGCCGCACGCGATTGTCGGGCTGTATCTCCATCTCGACGACCCGAAGAATGCCCAGACCGTGGCGCTGGCCGCGTCGCTGCTGGGCGTGGCGGCCGTGTTCCAGATCGTCGACGGCATGCAGACCGTCGCGTCGGGCGTGCTACGCGGGCTCAAGGACACGCGTGTCCCCATGCTCGCGGCAGCGCTCGGTTATTGGGGCATCGGCTTTCCGACGGGCTACATGCTGGCGTTTCACTTTGGTGGCGGCACAAAAGGTTTGTGGTGGGGCCTGGCTGCGGGACTCGCGAGCGTCGCGGTGCTGATGACCCTTCGCTTCGATCGCATGAGCCGCCGCCTGGTCACGCGCGGCGCGCCTGAACCCGGTAAATCCGCACAAGCGCCCCGGCATACGGCTTGAATCGCTTGCCAAGGGCGCTGCGCCATAAGGTAAGCAGACATTGTTGGTTGGAATCGGAGCGGCGTGAAGATACGATCAAGCCGTCTCCTTGATTCATCCAGTAGCAGGGGTATTAGGCCCGCTTCGACGAAGCGGGCTTTTTTTCGTCTGCGCAAAAGGTAAAACCGCGGTTCCTCGTGGCCGTCAATCCAACGTTCAACGACTCAATGCCGGCCGCCAGAAACGACGCGAGCAAGCGTCGCAGACCTCTACCGTTCCCGCCTCGCCGCCTCTCGGCTATTTCGCAAATCGACCCTTCCGCCGTGTCCATTACCGATTTCCCATAAAATAACCGCGCATGATCCTTGGCGCGCTCCCGCAAGATCCGGCTCCGCACGCGGCCACTGCGTGCGCAACAACCGCAAGCAGTTCAGAAAAATCGCTCGAGCAAACAAGAGGAATGGACGTGTCGGAAAGCAGCAAGCAATTGTCTCTGTCATGTATTTCTCAAGCTGCACAAGGCCATCACCCCGGCGGACGCACAGAGGGCACGCGAGCAGGACAGGTTTCATCGCCGCCGATGATCTCGGCTAGGGCCCGGCGCGCCCAACCGCTGTCGCGCGGGCTCGCGTTCATCGCCACCGCACTCACGGCGCTGGCGCTCAGCGCCTGCGCCACGCGGCCGCCCGCGACCGCGTTCGACCGCCCCGCCACGCACGCACTTTCCGCCACCGCCGACACCCCCTTGCGCACCGCCCTCCTGCCGAAAGAAGCGGCGCATCCGGATGAATCCGGCGTGCGGCTGCTTCCCACCGGCACCGAGGCGCTGCAGGCCCGCATCGCGCTCGCGCGCGCGGCGACCAGGACGCTCGACATGCAGTACTACATTGCGAACGAGGACAACACGGGCAAGCTGCTGCTCGGCGCGGCGCTTTACGCGGCGGATCGCGGAGTCAAGGTGCGCATGCTCGTCGATGACCTGAATTTCAAGGACATCGACCAGATCATGGCCGCGCTGAATTCGCATGACAACATCGATATCCGCGTCTTCAATCCCTACGGCAGCGCGACCCGGAGTTTCGGCGAACGCACGCGTAACCTGTTCACGAAAGTCGATCATTTCACGCGCCGGATGCACAACAAGGCGATGATCGCGGACAACCAGATCGCGATTGTGGGCGGCCGTAATCTCGGCGATGAATACTTCAGCGCGAGCGCGACCATTCAGTTTCGCGATCTCGACGTGTTCGTGGCGGGCCCGGTGACGCAAGAGATATCGGCGAGTT
>NZ_LMUF01000057.1:28911-141713 GCF_009766085.1 Burkholderia sp. S171
CGACCTGCGTCAACACTGGAAAGAACAAGCCGATCCGCTGAACGCCAAGCCGCTCACCGCCACGCCGATTGCGCAGCAGATAACACAGGATGGACTGGGCCTGACCTGGACACGCACGGAGTTCGAAGCTGACTCGCCGGTAAAGATCGAGCATCCCGACAAGGACTACAAAAGCCCGCCGATGCAGCGCCTGATCGAACTGGCAAATCACGCAAGTAGCGAAGTCCTCATCATTTCGCCGTATTTCGTGCCGCACGACGAGGGCGTGAAAGCACTCGCCGCCATCACGGCGCGCGGTGTGAAGGTGAAGGTGCTGACCAATTCGCTGGCGGCCACCGACGCCGTCGCGGTGCAGGCGGGTTACGCGCCGTATCGCGTACCGATGCTGAAGTCGGGCGTAGAGTTATACGAGTTCAAGCCGGTGCAGGCCGAGGGTGACGGACGGCCAAGCGCCGGGCTGTTCGGCTCGCAATCGCGCGCAAGCCTGCATGCCAAGGCTTATATGATCGATCGCAGTATCCTCGTGATTGGGTCGATGAACCTGGACCCGCGCTCGGCGTCGCTCAACACGGAACTCGCGCTGGTGATCTACAACCAGCAAATTGCGAGCGAAGCCGCACGATTGTTCGATGCCGGCACTGCGCCAGCAAGGGCGTATCGTGTGGAACTCGCTTCGCCCGCGGTGCTTGCGGGCTTGAAGTACACCGGCTCGCCAATGTCCCCGCTCGTCTGGACGACCGAGGACGATGGCCAGGTCCGTACCTACAATTTCGACCCGCAAGCGGGCCTATATCGCAACGTGTTGACGGGTTTGTTCATGCTGCTGCCCGTCGACTCGCAGCTTTGAATTTTTAGATTCTGAAACGTGCAGAACCCGACTGAACCCCGAACCTGATAGCCAAGCCGAAGGAGCATGAAGCCATGACGGACGACGCAAGACTCGAGAAGGATACTTTCGGCGAAATCGCCGTGCCGAACGCAAAACTCTGGGGCGCGCAAACCCAGCGGTCCTTGCAGAACTTCAAGATTTCGAGCGAGAAACAATCGCCGGAACTGATCGATGCACTCGCGATCGTGAAGCGGGCATCGGCGGAAGTAAATGCCGAATTGAAGGTGCTCGCCGACGATAAAGCAAAGGCGATCATCGCCGCTGCCGACGAGATTCTGGCAGGCAAACACCCCGATGAATTCCCGCTCGCCGTGTGGCAAACGGGTTCCGGCACGCAGACCAACATGAACCTCAACGAGGTGATTGCAAACCGGGCAAGCGAGCTGATGGGCGGCGTGCGCGGCGAAGAACGCAAGGTGCATCCGAACGACGACGTGAATCGCGGGCAGTCGTCGAACGACGTCTTCCCGACCGCGATGCACATTGCCGCCGCGGTCGCGATCGTCAAGCATTTGGTGCCGTCGCTCAAGACCTTGCGCGAGACGCTCGATAAAAAATCGAAGGCATTCGATTCCATCGTGAAAATCGGCCGCACGCATTTGCAGGACGCAACGCCGCTTACGCTCGGACAGGAGTTTTCGGGTTATGTCGCGCAACTGGATCAGGGCATCCGGCACGTTGAATCGACTTTGCCGCACCTGTATCAATTGGCGTTGGGCGGCACGGCGGTTGGCACGGGTTTGAACGCGCATCCCGAGTTTGCGGTGAAGGTGGCCGGCGTGATCGGCAAGCTGACCGGCTTGCCGTTTGAAACTGCGCCGAACAAGTTCGAAGTCATGGCCGCCGCCGACGCGCTCGTGTTCGCGCACGGCGCGCTAAAGACCATCGCGGCGGGCTTGATGAAGATCACCAACGATATCCGCTGGCTCTCGAGCGGACCGCGTTGCGGGCTTGGAGAGTTGTCGATTCCCGAGAATGAACCGGGCAGCTCGATCATGCCGGGCAAGGTCAACCCGACTCAATCCGAAGCGGTCACTATGCTCTGCTGCCAGGTGTTTGGGAATGACGTGGCGGTGAATATCGGCGGGGCGAGCGGCAATTTCGAGCTCAACGTCTTCCGCCCGATGATCGCGCACAACGTGCTGCAATCGGTGCGTCTTCTGGCCGACGGCGCGCAAAGTTTCAACGACAACTGCGCGGTCGGGATCGAGCCAAACGAATCGCGGATCGAGAGCTTGCTGAATGAATCGCTGATGCTTGTGACGGCGCTCAATCCGCATATCGGTTACGACAAGGCTGCGAAGATTGCCAAGAAAGCGCACAAGGAAGGCACGACGCTGAAAGCGTCCGCGCTGGCGCTCGGTTATGTGACCGAAGCGGAATTCGACGAATGGGTGAAGCCGGAAGACATGGTGGGGAAGAAGTAACGTCTGGATAGGGAGCGGCGGTTGATCGGTTGATCGCTTGATCGCTTGATCGACCGCTGCCTCTGGTTAGCGCACTGATGCTTTTTGCGCAGCCAGGAAGTCCAGCCCGATCGCGTGCTCCACGAGCGCGTTGCCCGAATCCTCAAAAATATGACGCACGCGTGTGCGCGTCTCTTCCGGCGGTACATCGGCATTTCCCACTTGCAGCCTGAGGCCGGTTGCAGCCAGCGAGCGCGTGACACGGTCGACCAGTTCGTCGATGTCCCGGGGAATCGCTTTTATCGGATCAGCCTTAGCGTGCAGCGACGCCAGCATCAGTTGGTCCAGCACGCTGATACCCGCGCCGCCACCCTGCCGGGGCGACGCCAGCGCACCCCAAGCTTCGCCCCGTTCGACCCGTGCAAGCAAAACGGCATTTAGCCGGTCAGCCGCCGCTCGCGGGTGCATCTCGCCGTAGCGCACGAACGTTTCGCCAACCGCTATCGACAAACGCAGCAGCTTCAAGATGGCGTCGAGCGTGAGGCCGGAGAACTCGGGTGCATCGAAAACCTGTGCGAGCGTCATTTCCGAGCGACGCAACAGATCGAAAAGCGGTTTATGAAACGTGTCACTACGCGTGAGCGTGGCATGTTCGAGAGCCACCGTCGTTTTGTATTGGACAGCCGAATTGCCCCACAAATGAATGTATTCAGCCTGTTTGCGCAAGCCAATGTCATTCAGCGGCGCTTTTGCGCGTACGAAGATGTCCGAGCGAAACCCGCGGTTCGCGAAGTAATCACGAAGCTCTTCCGCGTCGATAGGATCGCTAACCGTCTCCAGCATTTCCCGCTGTTGTTCGCCCAGCCATCCCACCGGCGACATGTAGGCGAAACGCGCGCTGCCGGCGAAGACGAGCTTCGCTTCAGCCATTTCGCGCACGATGTCGGTGAAGTAAAACGGCGTCCACTTCTCGTGCAGATACTCGTGAACGAGGTAACGTTCATCCTGGTTGTCGAAACCCTCGACCCGGCCCAGCGAATCCGGGTTGCGCTTAAAGTGCAGCGCGTCCAGATCCACCATCTTCCGGGCGAAGTCGGACGCCTTGGTCCACGCAGCGCTTCCTCCCCCGGCTCCCATCATCAGCAAGCGTTGCAACGGCAGCACCTGCGCGCAACCCACCATCGCGTTGTAGCTCACTTGCACGACACCGCCCGGTTTCAAATAACGCGTCAGGAATCTCATGATCTGCGCGCGGGTTTCATCGGAAATCCACGAGACGATGCCGTGCCGCGTGATGTAGTCGAACAAGGGCAGCTCGACCTTCCCTTGCGCGAGATCGTCGAAACTGTTCTCCAGCAAGGTGAGATTCGACAAGCGGGCTTCATTGCGTATAGCGGATGCGCTGCGTACGTGCACCGGGTTGAAATCGCAGGCGTAGAAGGCGCCGTTCGGATGCGTTGCTGCAAGAATCAGCGAAGTCAGGCCTTGGCCGAACCCCAGCTCGCAGTAGGTGAAGTTTTCAACGGAAGGCGGCGATACGCGCTGCATCGCGAGGCAGGCGTTCAGGAACGTCGGACTTTGCTCTTGAAAGTAGCCAGCCGTGTAGGCAACCGAATTGTTGTAGCCGGCCGTCCGCTTCATGGCGTTTCCTCAGTTCATGTTGGATGTTTGCGCGATAAGCCGGTCGCTGTCCCTTCGGGGACCGTTCGGCGGTCTTTCCAGACCTTCTACGCAGTGCGCAGAACTATGCCGATAACGCACACACTCATGAATGAGAAACGTCCTATTTGTTTGCTCCGTCTTTCGATATAACGCCGCACGACGGCCGATTCAGCGGCTATATATGGGTTTTACGTGACTTGCGAGCCCGAAGCCTCGTTCCAGTTTTGTAGTAATACTAACCACCGGATCGTAAGCAGCAACGTGCTTATGGTACGGAAACGCTGCGCCGGCAGATCTTCCTGCCGGCGCGCCTTCTTTTAAACCTTCCCGGCCGCCACTTCTTCCGGCTTCAATTCCACGATCGCGTCCAACGCCTCCTTGACGTCGATCGCATATTTCGCCAATCGCTTTTGCTCATCCGTCACGGGAACGAACGAAGGAACCGGCACGGGCTTGCCCTGTTCATCGACGGCGACGAACACCATCAGGCAATCCGTGGTCTGTTGCAGCACGCCGCTCTTCGGATCGCCGGCGTGCACCGAGATATGCAGATGCATGCTCGTGCGCCCCGTTGCGACCACGCGGGCGCGCAATTCGACCAGGTTGCCCACCAGGATCGGCCGGCGAAAACGGATATTGCCCACGCTGACCGTCACGCAATAGCGTCCGGACCAGACCGCGGCGCACGCGTAAGCCGTCTCGTCCATCCACTTCATCAGCGCACCGCCGTGAACCTTGCCGCCGAAATTGACGGAGGTGGGTTCGGCCAGAAAACGAAACGTGGTTTCGGACCGGTCGGTGATCGGGGCATCGGTGGATGGGGAAATGGACGCGGCAGGTTTCATGTAGATGTAAGGCAAGCCGGACGGGCCTGCCTGGTAAGTGGAATTGCCGAATTATACGAGTCTCAAAAAAACGCTCGGCGTCGCGCTGGATGCCCTCCTATGCGCTCCGACACTGCTCGACACTTACTTGCGCACGGAAACGCCCTGATCGATCACCCCGTACATGGTGATGCCGCTCGATCCGCCTGCCGACGACGACCCGCCCGACGTTCCCGCACAACCCGCAAACGCCGCCATCAGCAGCGTTGCTATCAAAATTTTCACCATGGGAATCCCCTGCACAACCTTCACTCAATGCGAAACATCATTCTAGCGCGGGGCCTGCGCGGCGCTCAGGTTGAGTTCCGGCGTGGAATCGATACTTCACGTTTCGATGAAACATCGCGTGCACCAAGCGGCTAAAGTAGAGTCAATCCAAGGAGGCCGCGATGACGCTCAATCACGACGATGCACGCCCGTTTCCCGGTTTATCGCGCATAGGCGCCCTGCTTGCGGACCCCGGCCGCGCCGCAATGCTCTGGTCGCTGATGGACGGCACTGCCCGGCCTGCCGGTGAACTCACGATGATCGCCGGTATCTCGCCGTCCGCCGCCAGCGGGCATTTCACCCGGCTGGTCGAGAGCGGCCTGCTGGCGCTCGAAGTGAGCGGACGGCACCGGTACTACCGCATTGCAACACCCGACATCGCGATGGCAATTGAAGCGTTGGCTAACCTGGCGCATGCCAGCGCGCCGCTGCGGGAAGCGGCGCAGGCGCATCGGCCGCCGCCGCGGCCGGCGTCCGCCGTGCCGCTCGACATGCGCTATGCGCGGACCTGTTACGACCATCTCGCGGGCGAACTGGCTGTGCGGCTGTTCGACCGGATGCTGACATCGAAGTGGCTGGAAGTCGTGCAGGGCGCACAGGGCGGCGTGCCGGATGGTTCAAAGCGGCCCGGTCCCACCTCGCTCGATGCAACGCCGCAGGGAGTCGATGAATTTTCGCGGCTCGGTATTGATCTCACCGCGCAGAAAGCACGCCGTCGGCGGTTCGCCTGCACGTGCATCGACTGGAGCGAGCGCCGGCCGCATCTGGGCGGCGCACTGGGCGCGGCGTTTCTCGATGCGTGCACGGAACACGGCTGGCTTGAGACGACCGCCAAGCGACGGGTCCTGCGAGTTACGCCCGCTGGCGAGCGGCATTTCGCCGCCGTCCTTACCGGCGTCTAGCGGCACAGAACAGGCAATAACGCGGGCATAAAAAGCTCCCGCACCACACGGCTACGGCCCTTCCGCCTGAACGGTCAGGCCGAAGGGCCGTAATTACGTGCCGACGAAATATGACACTTACACAATCCATTCACATGTAAAGTTTTTGGCTGGCTTTCGTATCCAGGGCGCGAGCTCGATCCGCTTGTTGATTCAGAAGGAAATATGCCAAATCAACATTATTAGGAATACAAAATTACTGAATTCAATGACCTGAATCAACGAAAAAACATCGTAACGGAATCCTCCGCGAAATCCATACCGCGCCTTGCATCAGATCAGGCATGAGCAACGCAAAAAAACACAGCCTGTCAATGGAGATAATAATGAACGCAATGCCGCACCGGCTCACGCTTACCGCGCTCGCGGCTCTCAGCTTGCTTGCCACGCCCTTCGCGCTCGCGCAGCAAGCCGCTTTCGCGCCCGCCAAGGATGCCACTGCCATCACCCGTCAGGACAATCTGGCGGTCTACCAGCAACTCCCCTTCGCCGACAAAACCGATTTCGACGACGCGCAACGCGGTTTCATCGGCACGCTCGCGACCGGCACGTTCCCAACCGATGACGGCCGCACCAGCTGGGACCTGAACAAGTACAACTTCCTGAAGGGCGAGGCGCCGGACACCGTCAATCCGAGCCTGTGGCGTATCGCTCAGTTGAATATGTTCACTGGCCTGTTCAAGGTAACGGACCGCGTATATCAGGTGCGCGGACTCGACCTCGCCAACATGACGATAGTTGAAGGCGACACGGGCATCATCCTGATCGACGTGATGACAACGCGCGAAGCTGCACGCGCTGCGCTGGATCTTTACTTCCAGCATCGGCCGAAGAAACCGGTGGTCGCCGTTATCTACACGCATAGTCATGCAGATCACTACGGCGGCGTGAAAGGCGTGATCGACGAAGCTGATGTAAAGAGCGGCAAGGTCAAGGTGCTCGCCCCCGAAGGCTTCCTGCGGGAAGCGGTGGCGGAGAACATCTATGCGGGCAACGCCATGGGCCGACGCTCGCTGTATCAATACGGCGCGATGCTGCCGGCAAGCGCCCGAGGCCAAATTGATGCGGGACTCGGCAAGACCACATCGCGCGGCAATCTCGGCTTGATCCAGCCGAATGACACCGTGGAAAAAACTGGCGATACCCGCACTATCGACGGTATTCAGTTTGAGTTCCAGATGGCGCCCGGCACCGAAGCGCCCTCCGAGATGCTGATCTACATGCCACAGTTCAAGTTGCTCGACACGGCCGAAGACACCACCCACACCATGCATAACCTGTACACGCTGCGCGGCGCGCAAGTGCGCGATACGGTGCAATGGTGGAAGACGATCAACGAAGCCATCCTCCGCTACGGCGACCGCACGGACGTGGTGATCGCGCAGCATCACTGGCCGACCTGGGGCCGTCAGAAGGTGGTGAACTACATGGCGGACCAGCGCGACATGCTCAAGTATCTCCACGACCAGTCGCTGCGCCTGGCCAATGCCGGCTACACCATGACGGAGATCGGAGAACAGGTTCAGCTACCCGACGGCATCGGCAAGAAGTGGTTTAACCGCGGCTACTACGGGTCCGTGAATCACAACGCGAAGGGCATCTATCAGCGCTATCTTGGCTGGTATGACTCGAATCCGGCTAACCTGCACCCGCTGCCGCCGGAAGAAGAATCGGTGCGTTTCGTCGAGTTCATGGGGGGCGCCGACGCGGTGACGGCGAAGGCAAAAGAATCATTCGATAAGGGTGATTACCGTTGGGTCGCGACCGTGATGAACAAGGTCGTATTCGCCGATCCGTCGAACAAGGCTGCGCGCGAGCTTGAAGCGGATGCGCTCGAGCAACTCGGCTACCAAACTGAGAACCCGACCTGGCGCAATGAATACCTGATGGGCGCGTTCGAGTTGCGCAACGGCGTGCCGAAGGGCAAAGGCATCAATACGGCAACTGCCGATGCCGTTGCCGCCATGAGCCCTGACATGCTGCTCGACTACATGGGTATCCGGCTCAACGGTCCGAAGGCGGACGGCAAGCACGCGGTCATCAACTGGAATCTTGGCGACAGCCGGAAGTACGGCATTGAGTTGCGTAATTCGGTGCTGATTTACACCGAAGGCGTCACGCTCGCGAACCCGGACGCTACGCTCACCATGAGCAAGAGTGATTTCACCAGGTTGCTGATGGGCGGCGCGCAAGCACCGTTGGACGCGGCCAAGATCAGCGGCAACGGCCAGAAGGTCAGCGAGTTGTTAGCCCTGCTCGACACCTTCGACCCGATGTTCAACATCGTTACGCCGTGATGTTTTGAAGGGCAGGCGTTCTGGCTTCAGTTGATTGAAGCCGGAACGCGGGAAGGCTGAGGTCGTTGCACGCTCATACCGATCTAAACCGCGATCGGCGCCTTGATGCCCGGATGATATTGATACCCTTCGATCACGAAGTCTTCGTACTGGTAATCGAAAATGGACGCGGGCTTTCTCGCGAGTGCGAGCTTCGGCAGTGGATACGGCTCGCGGCTCAATTGCAAGTCCACCTGCTCCAGATGGTTCAGGTAGATATGGCAATCACCGCCGGTCCAGACTAACTCCCCTACATCCAGATCGCATTGCTGCGCGAGCATGTGCGTGAGCAATGCATAACTCGCAATATTGAACGGCGTGCCCAGGAACACGTCCTGGCTGCGGCAATACAAGAGGCAGCTCAGCTTGCCTTCGTTCACGTAGAACTGCGCGAGGCAATGGCAAGGCGCCAAGGCCATCCTGCCGGCACGGGCGTTATCGACCGGCGACATGGACTCGTCCGGGAAATCCGCCACGTTCAAGGCGGTCAGCATCAACCGCCGCGAGTTAGGCCGCGTCTTGATCTGATGCACGAGCGCGCTCACCTGATCGACCACCGTGCCGTCGCTCTTGGGCCAGAAGCGCCATTGATGCCCATACACTGGACCGAGGTTGCCGTTTTCATCGGCCCATTCGTCCCAGATGGTCACGCCGTTGTCGTTCAGGTACTTGATGTTTGTATCGCCGTTCAGGAACCACAGCAGCTCGTAGACCACGCTCTTCATGTGGATGCGCTTGGTCGTGACGATCGGAAACCCCTCCGCAAGATCGAAACGCAACTGACGGCCAAACGTGCTGATCGTCCCCGTGCCGGTCCGGTCCATCTTGCGAGCGCCGCGTTCGAGAATGTCTTTGAGCAGTTCTTGGTACTGGATCATGAGGAGAGTCGTTCGTAAAAAGAGGGCGTATCGCTATTCTGGCAGAACATTTCCGCGCGTTTGCGGCGCACTTTCGCGCCAGATTCCTCTAACCATGGAAAATGCGGGAAGTTGGGGGAAATGCAGCCGCCGATAAAACCAGACCACGATTTTACCAAGCGCCGGAGGGCGAGGTGCGAAGGCGTCTTTCGGGGGGTCGAATGTGAGCGATCCGCGGCGTTCCGGAGAACCCCGGGCTTTAATGTATCAGGTAGAAACCTTGGCGACTTTTGGCAACCGGCAAGCGGCCGACGGGCGGCCGTCAAACGCGGCCTTAGCCGCGCGTGACGTGCTCCGTCGGTGCATCGACTTCAATGTGCCGCATGCCGTGCGCGCTCAGAAGGCGGTACAGCGTGACCCGCGAAATGCCGAGTTCCTGCGCGGCGTCGCCAAGACGGCCGCGATGGCGCAGCAAAGCGAGTTCGATGGCCTGCCGTTCCGCAGCCTCCCGTGCCTGTGCCAGCGATACCGGCGCCACTTCCACGTACTCGCCAAGCTCAAGATCACGCGCACTGATCTGCCGCCCTTCCGACATTACGATAGCGCGGCGCACGCGATTGATCAGCTCGCGCACATTACCCGGCCAGCCATAGTTATGAATGGCCGCAATGGCATCGGGCGCGAAACCCCGCAGGCGCCGGCTCGCGTCCTTCTTGAATCGATCCAGCATGTGCTTGGCGAGCAACTCGATGTCCTTGCCGCGTGCCCGCAGCGGCGGTTCATCGATTTGCAGCACGCACAGGCGGTGATACAGGTCGGCACGGAACCGGCCTTCGATCATGGCCGTCTGCATATCCACGTGGGTGGCCGAAATGATGCGCACGTCCACCGGGGTCGACCCATGCCCACCAAGCCGTTCAACCTTGCGTTCCTGCAGGAAACGCAACAGGCTTGCCTGGCTTTCGAGCGGCAAGTCGCCGATTTCATCGAGGAACAGCGTGCCGCCGTTAGCCGCTTCCACCCGGCCAATCTTGCGTTGATTTGCGCCGGTAAACGCACCGCGCTCATACCCGAACAATTCCGATTGCAACAGGTGAGCGGGAATCGCGCCGCAATTGATGGCGACGAACGGTTGCTCTCGCCTTACCGAACGTTCGTGAATGGCGACTGCAGTGAGTTCTTTACCCGTGCCCGATTCGCCCGAGATGAACACGGGCGCGTCGGTCATGGCAACCTTGCGAATAGAGCGGAACAACGCGAGCATGGCGTCGCACGAACCGACCATTTCGCCCTCGGCGCGGCCGTCTCGTGCGTCGTTCGAGGCGTTCTCGTGCAGCGCCACCATTCCATAAGCATGGCCGACTGCGTCCACTACGCGATCATTCGATGTGGGTAAGGTGACGTAGTCGAAGCAGTAGTCGCGAATCAGCCGACGCACGGCCGCATCTTCAAGTTGACCTGTCACGGTGGCCGCGACCCAGCCAACATTGGTCAGCGTCAGCGACGCTTCGAGTGCTGCGAGTTCGTGTGCTTCAAAGCTGCTTGAGAGATCGAGCAAGCCACCGGTTGCCAGGTCGTTGCGAAGCCAACGGCGTGCGTCCTTCGCGTTCGATACCACCTCTATGTGCCAGCCCCTCTCCTCAAACCGCGCACACAACGGCGCACTCGGGTCACGAGTCACGTAGATTAGTTGCCGCCGAGCGACTTCCATTGTTCTGATCCTTTCGTCAACGGTCGTTGAAAAGGTCGCGCCGGTAATTGCCCTCAACCACGCTGCAGACGTCGAAGACTCGCATGCCCCAAGCGAACGGTCATTCGGAAAACTGCAAACGGTGAAACCCCGGAAGCGACGAGTACTGTCGCGTGGTTCTATGCGAACCTGTTTTGTTTCAGATGCTGTTTTTGAGAGACTACTATAAAGCGAATACTTCGAAAACAAATATCCGCAACAATGTCTGCAAACCCCTCCTGAAGCAGGGTCACTGTGCGTTTCAACAACGAGGCCGGGTTTTAATAAGCATTTTGCAAATAGTTTAAATAAGACAATACGATTTACGCAATTTTTGATAAAAATGGCCGTTAACCGGCTGTCGTTTCACTCTTGAAACGTTTTCGCGTTTTTTCTGATTCAGTTTTTCAGTTAGCTTGCCGCACGCCCAATGACAGCAACGGATTGCATGCGATGGCATATGTTTCGCTAAATGACTGTGAATCAGGGAGAGCGCCATGGAAAGCACCGGCTGCGTTGTCAAACAAGAAAATACTGCGACGGCCCATAAGATTGCCGTCATTAGTGCCGTGTGGTTTGTACTGGGCAGCTCAACGGAGAACGTTTGCGCCCAAAATACTGCAAACGATGATCGCGTGATCCAGCTCACCTCTGCGCCGGTAGTGTCCGAATATGAAACATTCGCAACCAGGCCAAATCCGCCAGACATTTTTATGGAAAGAAAAATTGGAAGCGCCGATGCTGGCGAAGGCGCATCGAACGAGCGCATTATTGTTAATCCTGTAATGGAACGGGCTCTGCCCGCATCGATTCAACCCATTGCGTCGGCGCCTGCGGTCCGGGCCGGCACAGCGCTTGAAAAAGTCACGGCGACGACGGAAGAGTCGCCCGCCACGGTGCACACGACCAGCGTCACGCTGTGGGATGAGATCAAGCCGCCACTGCCTGCTCCCATTCCCGTTGATGCAGCCAGCCGCTCCGCACCGGGGGACGTCGCAAGCGCGGGCGCCCAGAGGACGCAGTAGCCGGGAATGTACAAACCGGCGCAAAGCGGTTCGCCTGAAGAACGGACCGCGAGATACGCGATGCGGCTATGCAGCTTCGCAACAACGCAGGCAAACAGGATTTGAACGACACGACGGACAGTAGGACACTGACTGCATTGCTCACCGGGTAGCGGAGTGCAGGGCCGCGTGTTCACGCGGTTCATAGGCATACACATAGGCCTGCCGCGCATTCACGCGAGGAAGGCATCGGACTTAGCCGGGCTCACGGGCTTACCGGGCTTTAAAGCAGTGTCCTGCTCGACGACCATATGGATAGACAGCGCATTGCACCGCCGTGTCCGCCGGGACAGCGTGTGCGTCCGTTGCAAAAAGGAGGTCGCTCGTGCTCGAATCCGCCGCCGTGTCCGTACCCGTATCCGATAAAACCGCACTGGCGTCAATGCCGCCGATCGCAGCCTTCCCTGCTGACAACCGGATCACATCTGAGCTCTCCGGTGTGTCGGCTCCCGCGATCATCCCGTCGCCCCACGCGGCGACAGCCGTTCGCAACCTGCTCTACATCGCCCAGGCGCCGAATGAGACGCTTGTCGCGTACTTGAAGAGCCTTGGCTGGAAGGTATCCGCGGGGCCGCTCGCCACCCAGGCCAACGTGCTCAAAACCGATACGCCGGTCGCCGGTATCGTCGACATGACCAGTTTTTCGGCGCGCGAGCTGGCCGCGCTCGAGCCTGCGCTGCGTCATCAGCGCGCCGGCTGGATTGCCCTCACCGACGACACCCATCTCGCGGATCCGGTCGTCTGCCACTTGATCCGGCATTTCTGCTTCGACTTCGTGAAGGGTCCGTTCTCAAACCCGATCATCGGTTACCTCGTCGACCACGCGTACGGCATGGTGAGCCTTGGCGACATCGACCTCGCCGATACCCCGACCGTGTTCGGCGACGAGCAGATGGTCGGCACCTGCGAGGCCATGCAGCAGCTCTTTCGCACGATCCGCAAAGTCGCGAACACCGACGCGAACGTGTTCATCACCGGCGAATCGGGGACTGGCAAGGAATTGACGGCCGTGGCTATTCACGAACGCTCGCCGCGCCGCAAGGGCCCGTTCGTGGCGATCAATTGCGGCGCGATCGGCAATCACCTGATTCAGTCCGAGCTGTTCGGCTACGAGCGCGGTGCGTTCACGGGCGCGAACCAGCGCAAGATCGGCCGGGTGGAAGAAGCCGACGGCGGTACGTTGTTCCTCGATGAAATCGGCGACCTGCCGCTCGACAGCCAGGTGCATCTTCTGCGTTTCCTGCAGGAACGCAAGATCGACCGGCTCGGCGGGCACGACCCTGTCGCCGTCGACGTGCGGATCATTTCCGCGACCCACATCGATCTGGAAGCCGCCATCGCCAGTGGCCGGTTTCGTACCGATTTATTCCATCGGCTGTGCGTGCTGCGCGTGGACGAGCCGCCGCTGAGGGTGCGCGGCAAGGACATCGAAATTCTCGCGCTGCACGTGCTGCACAAGTTCAGGATCGACGGCAAGCGCAAGATCATCGGCTTTGCGCCGTCCGCAATCGAAGCGATGTACAGCTACGCCTGGACCGGCAACGTGCGCGAGATGATCAACCGCGTGCGGCGAGCGATCGTGATGGCGGAGAACAAGCTGATCACGGCCGACGATCTCGGGCTCGGTCACTGCACGGGCATTGAATCGACCACGCTGGCCGCAGCCCGCGATGCCGCCGAGAAGCGCGCGATCGAACTGACGTTGCTGCGGCATCGGCACAAGCTCAGCGAAGCGGCGGCGGAATTGGGGATCTCGCGGGTAACGCTGTACAGGCTGATGGTCGCGCATGGCTTGCGCGGCGCGGCGATGGTGAGCGGCCCGGACGCGGGGTGAGCAGGTTCGCGGCGGTGGCCGGCAGACGTCGGGTAGAATTTGCGGCTTGATTTATCTTGAAGCCGGATACGGATCTACACATCATGACGACGCTGACCTTGATCGTCGCCCGCGCGCGCAATGGCGTGATCGGACGCAACAACCAATTGCCCTGGCGCTTGCCCGAAGACCTCGCGTTCTTCAAACGCACGACGATGGGCGCGCCCATTGTGATGGGACGCAAGACGCATGAGTCCATTGGGCGCGCGTTGCCGGGACGGCACAATATTGTCGTGACCAGGGACGCCGAGCGCCGCTTCGACGGCTGCGATACGGTGACCCGGCTGGCCGATGCACTGACGCTCGCCGCTCGCGACAACGCCGGTGAAGTGTTCCTGATTGGCGGCGCCGAGTTGTTTCGCGAAGGGTGGCCGCTCGCGCACAAGCTGATCCTGACCGAAATCGATGCCGATTTTCCTGGCGACATTTCCATCGACGCACCCGATGCAGCCGTCTGGAACGAGGTCTCGCGGGAGACGCATCACGCGGCAGCGCCAGATGATTTCGACTATTCGTTCGTGGTTTACGAGCGCCGCACGGCTTAGCCTCGGATTTCGCGGTCTCAATCCACTTGTGGGCTAATCCATCGCGCTTCACGCTTTGCCATTGAAAAAGCCCGGAACGACGCTCATCGTTCCGGGCTTTTTCTCTTCCGCAGACGCTCCCTTACTGCCCCGCGATCGTCATCTTTTCGATCAGCACGGAGCCAATTTCCTTGTTGCCGCGCACGACCGTGTCCGCGCCGATCGCCTCGATGTGCCGGAACATCTCCTGCAGCGTGCTGGCGACCGTGATCTCTTCAACGGGATACTGGATTTTGCCGTTCTCCACCCAGAAGCCGGATGCGCCGCGCGAATAGTCGCCGGTGACGTAGTTCACGCCCTGCCCCATCAGTTCCGTCAGCAGCAGGCCCGTGCCCAGCTTTTTGAGCATTTCCTCGAAGTCATCGCCAGGTTTGGTCAGCGAACTGCGCAGCGAGAGATTATGCGAACCGCCTGCGTTGCCCGTCGTTTTCATCCCCAGTTTGCGAGCCGAATACGTCGACAGGAAATAGCCTTGCACCACGCCGTCTTCCACGACGTTGCGGCGTTGCGTGCGCACGCCTTCTTCGTCGAAAGGCGCGCTGCCCATGCCGCCCTTCACGTGCGGGTCTTCCAGCACCTGGATGTGCGGCGCAAACACCGGCTTGCCGAGGCTATCGACAAGGAACGTGGTCTTTCTATATAGCGCGCCGCCGCTCACCGCCTGCACGAAGGCGCCCAGGATGCCGGCTGCCAGCGGTGCTTCGAACATCACGCGGCATTTGCGGGTATCGAGCCCGCGTGCGCCCATGCGGGCAAGCGCGCGATGCGCGGCGTACCGGCCGATGGCTTCCGGCTCGGCGAGATCGGCTGCGTTGCGTTTCGATGTGTACCAGTCGTCGCGCTGCATGTCGCGGCCGGAACCGGCGATGGGCGCACACGCCACGTAGTGACGTGAGAACGGATAACCGCCCATGAACCCGCGCGATGTAGCCAGCACGAACTGCGAGTGCTGCGCCGAGACGCTCGCGCCTTCGGAGTTCTGGATGCGTTTATCGACGGCGAAGGCGGCATCTTCTGCTCGACGGGCGAGATCGGCGGCTTCTTCAGCGTCGATATCCCATGGGTGGTAGAGATCGAGATCTTGCGGCGCCTTTTCCAGCAGCTCTTCTTCGGCGAGACCCGCGGCGCTGTCTTCGGCGGTGAAACGCGCGATGTTGTAGGCGGCGGCGACCGTGTCTTTCAGCGCGGCGCGCGTGAAGTCCGAGGTGCTGGCATTGCCGCGCTTATTCCCGATAAACACCGTCACGCCGACCATTTTGTCGCGATTGTGCTCGATGGTTTCGACTTCACCGCGGCGCACGCTGACTGAGAGGCCGTCGCCTTCCGAGATCTCGGTGGCGGAGTCGGTGGCGCCGAGCTCCTTTGCATGCCGCAGGATGTCGGACGCGATTTCCTTCAGCTCGTCCTGGGTGTGCGGGAAAAAGCGTTGCCTGACGTCCATGTCTGCTGCCATTTTATGTCTGCCTGTGGGTGCTCGACGTGTCGAGCGTGTTCGCGTTGTTGGTCGTGGTGACGGGGCGGGTTAGCGCCCGCTGTGCACTTGAATGCGGCCGTGTGGCCGGATTTCGACCATCGCACGATGATAGCAAGTCCAGCACGGGTTTGGTTTCACAGGGGTGTTCGTTTGCACTTGGGGTTTCGGATGGGCGGATGGGCGGGGTGCGTTAGTTTCAGGGTTGGCGGTCGGGGTTTGGGCCGGGTTGGTGCTTTCGGTGTCAGTGGTCTGCGTGAGTCGGATTTTCTCTTTATCACTTTTAGCCACTGCGCGTGGCGGCGCGTCATTTCTTGGTCCTTAGCGACAAAGAAACGAAGCAAAGAAGCGCTTTTAACCACGCTATCCTAAGTGTCCACAGCGTGCAGTTTTGATTCATAGGTGCCCCAAAAGCACGGTGCTCGCCAGAGCCACGGATGTTTGAAGCCCTCCTTCTCGCGAATCCTGACATAGACACGCTTCGCCACCAGTGCTCTCGGACAAGCACGATTGCCCAAGAACCAGCACGGCCTCACGCGTCTTCGACGCTTCGTTTCTAGATGGGTTGGCAACGTGCTCTGACCAGCCATTCTCGTCGGTAGGGCCTCATGCACCGCGCGGCGCGGCGCGGCTTGGTTTGGTTTGTGGGTGGGTTGGCGACGAGGCTCGTCGCGCATACATATTTGGTGGGTGGTTGTCCGCGGATAGCGCGGGGTGAACCTTGGGCAGGTTCAATCACTGGTGGCGAAGCGTGTCAGAACCCGTGTTCGGAGAAGGAGGGTTTCAAACATTGGTGGTTCTGGCGAGCACCGTGCTTTTGGGGCACCTATGAATAGAAATCGCACGCTGTGGACACTTAGGGTAGCGTGGTTTGAAAGCGTTTTCTTTGCTTCGTTTCTTTGTCGCTTTGGACAAAGAAATGACGCGCCGCCACGCGCAGTGGCTAACAGTGATAAAGAGAAAATCCGACTCTCGCAGACCGCTAACGCTGAAAGCACCAACTCGGCATAGACCCCGACCGCTAACACCGAAAGCACCAACCCGGCATCAACCCCCAACCGCTAACCCTAAAACCTAAAGCCCCGGAACCGCACCCCACGACCATTCACCTGCGGCCATTGTCACTGGTATGCTGGCGGCCTTATTCCACCAAGAAACCCCCAGACCACGATGCCAACGCAGGACAAAGCACTCGCACTAAAAAAGATGAAATGGTTCGCCGCCGGCCTGCTGGTCGCGGCAGCGGCATTATTCGTGCTCGCCAAGAGCCAACACGACGCCGGCCCGTGGGCGTGGGTCTCGGCCTTCGCCGAAGCCGCCATGGTCGGCGCACTGGCCGACTGGTTCGCGATCGTCGCGCTCTTCCGACACCCGCTCGGGCTGCCGATCCCGCACACCGCCATCCTCCCGGCGAACAAGGCGCGCGTAGCTGATAACCTCGCCGAATTCGTCCGCGACAAATTTCTCGGCACCGACGCGCTGGTCGCTCGCGTGAACGCCTTCGACCCCGCCGGCCGTCTCGCGATCTGGCTGGCGGAACCCGCAAACGCGGCACTCCTGGGTGCAAAAGCGGTCGCGGCGGCGGCCCAGATGCTCGATTTCGTCGACGATGAACGCGTCAAAACGATGCTTCACGAAGCCCTGCGCCGCCGCGCCGAACAATTCGACCTGGCCGGCGCGGTAGGCGGATTGCTGTCCACGCTGACGGCGGATGGGCGCCATCAAATGCTGCTCGACGAGGGCTTGCGTGAACTCGCCCAATGGCTCGATCGCGAGGAAGTGCAGGCCATCCTCGCGGCCAAGATCCTGGACGTGGCCGGCGAGGAATATCCGAAATTGATCGGTATGCTCGGTTTTGTGGGCCTGAGCGCCGAAGACCTCGGTAACAAGTTCGCGGGCGGCCTCGTGCGCGGCGCGAACAAGTGGCTGCACGACATCAGCGAAAACCCGGAACACGAGCGCCGTCAGGCATTTGACCGGACGGTGGAAGGGTTTATCGAACGCCTGAAGACGGATCCGGCGTTCCGCGCCCGTATCGACCAGCACAAGCGCGAATGGCTCGAACGCCCGGAATTGCGAACCTACGTGAACGGCCTGTGGGACGAATTCAAGGACTGGCTGCGCCGTGATCTCGCTCAGGCAGATTCGACGCTGCACAAAAAAGTCACGGGTGCATCGGCGTCGTTCGCGACCGCGCTGGGGACCGATCCGGCGCTGCGTGAATCGATCAACGAACACATGCGCGACGCGCTCAAGTCGCTCGCACCGGATCTGCGCGACGGCATCGCCAAGCATATTGCCGCGACGGTGCGCAACTGGGACGACGCTACGCTCGTGCGCGACGTGGAACTGAGCGTCGGCCGCGACTTGCAGTTCATCCGGGTGAACGGCACGCTGGTGGGCGGCGCGGTGGGCCTGATCATTCACGCAGTGTCCATGTTCATGGTTTAAGCTGCACAATCGAAGCCTTGTAGCCGCGGTCAGCTAATTTCCTCCAGAAGAGACCGAATATGACGGACCCGAACGCCGCGTTGATCCAGCGCTTCTACGAAGCCTTTCAGCGTTCCGACGCCGAAGCAATGGCGGCGTGCTACGCGCCGGACGTGCAGTTCAGCGATCCCGTGTTCGGCGTACTGCGAGGCCGCGAAGCAGGCGACATGTGGCGCATGTTGATCTCGCGCGCCAGCGAATTCTCACTGACGTTCAGCGACATCCAGACCGTCGGCCAGACGGCGACGGCGAAATGGGTCGCGACTTATCGTTTCACGCAGACCGGGCGCAACGTGGTCAATGGTATCAATGCGCGTTTTGCGATTCGCGATGGCCTGATCGTCGAACATCACGACAGCTTCGACCTCTGGACCTGGAGCCGCCAGGCGCTCGGACTCAAGGGCTGGCTGCTCGGCTGGTCGTCGTTCGTGCAGAACAAGATTCGGGCTCAGGCGACCAAGGGTCTTCGCGCATACCGGCAGCAACCCCAAAAATGACCCGCCTCGAATGTCCGGCCAGCGAAGGCTGTCTCAACGACGAATGGCTTGAGGCCGATTCTTTTGGCGGTTTTGCATCGGGCACAGCCGGCACTGAACGGACCCGCAGATATCACGCACTGCTTCTAACGGCCACGCAACCGCCGGCGGGACGCATGGTGCTGGTGAACGGCGTGGAAGCCTGGTTGGAAGACGCGTCGGGGCAGACGCGCATTCCGCTGTCCATGCAGCGTTATGGTGCCGGTTCGGTCTGGCCGGACCCATCCGAAAGCCTGCTTTCCTTCGATACCGACCCTTGGCCCACGTGGCGCTTCCAGGTCGGCGATAACCATATCCTGACCGCCGAACTATTCGTCGCGAAGCAGAGCGCGCAGACGGTGCTGCGCTGGCGGCTCGACGGCGAGGCATTTACGCTGAAGGTTCGGCCCTTGCTTTCCGGTCGCGACTATCACGCGCTGCATCACGAGAACTCCGCGTTTAACTTCAACTACGCCGCCAGGGGCGATCAGGTGCGCTGGCAAGCGTATGGCGATGTGCCGGCGGTGGTCGCGGCATCGAATGGATCGTATGTTCATGCGCCCGACTGGTATCGCAACTTCTGCTACACCGTCGAGCGCGAACGCGGCATGGATTTCAACGAAGACCTCGCCACGCCCGGCGTCTTTTCGTTCGATTTATCGCTTGGGGAAGCGGTGCTCGTGTTCAGCGCGAACGAGGGCGCGACGACGAATGCGATCGATACGGCGAAGCAGCTTGCTGACATTGAACGAGCACGTCGCACAGCCTTCCTGACGCCGCTGCATCGGTCCGCGGACGCTTACATCGTGGCGCGAAACGAGGGCAGCACAATCCTCGCCGGTTTCCCGTGGTTCACTGACTGGGGCCGCGATACCTTCATCGCGATGCGCGGTCTGCTGATCGCATCCGGCCGATCCAGCGACGCCGAATCGATCCTGCTCGAATGGGCCGGGACCCTCTCCGAAGGCATGTTGCCGAATCGTTTTCCGGACAGCGGTGCGCCGGAATACAACTCGGTGGATGCATCGTTGTGGTTTGTGATCGCCGTGCACGACTATCTCGCGACAGGCCACGCGCAACGTGAAACGCAGGACCGGTTGCAGCAAGCTGTCGATGGCATTCTCGACGGTTACTCAAGCGGTACGCGTTTCCAGATCGCCGCCGATCCGGACGATGGGCTGCTGCGGGCCGGCGTTCCCGGCGTGCAACTGACGTGGATGGACGCGAAAGTGGGCGACTGGGTGGTGACGCCGCGCGTCGGCAAGCCGGTGGAAGTGCAGGCGCTGTGGATCAACGCGCTGCGCATCGCGGCTGCGTGGAGCCCGCGCTGGACCGAACTGGCCACGCGCGCGACCCAGGCTTTCCAGCAACGTTTCATCGATCCCGCCAGCGGTGCGCTCTACGACGTAGTCGACGCCGATCACGAGCCGGGCAAGCTTGACCGTTCCGTTCGTCCGAACCAGCTTTTTGCCGTGGGCGGACTGCCGTTCGCGGTGATCGACAGTAGCGCAACGGCTCGCGCTATCGTCGATCAATGCGAGCAGCTCCTGTTGACGCCGCTCGGACTCAGGACGCTGTCACCGAATGACCCTGCCTACAAGGGCCGCTACACCGGCACGCCGCTGGAGCGCGATGGCGCCTACCACCAGGGCACGGTCTGGCCGTGGCTGATTGGCCCGTTTGTCGAAGCGTGGCTGCGGGTTCATGGCGACGACCAAGCATCCAAAGCCGTGGCCCGCGAGCGTTTTCTCAAGCCGCTGCGCAACCATCTGCATCACGCCGGGCTGGACCACGTTTCCGAAGTCGCGGACGGCGATGCGCCGCATACGCCCGGTGGCACGCCATTCCAGGCGTGGTCGCTCGGCGAACTCATGCGTCTCGAACGTCTGCTTAATACCGATACCGCCGATCCTGCCGAGATGCCGCAAACGCGCTAGATTATCGGTCTTTCCGTCACGCTTTTAGTCAAGGACGTCCCATGCCGCCACTGCGCGCCACCAAGTCACTCGACACCATAGAAGGAGCCCGGCTCCATTCCACCGACTGCACACGCTGGCAACGCTGGGGGCCGTATCTCAGCGAGCGTCAGTGGGGCACGGTGCGCGAGGACTACAGCGAGAACGGCACCGCCTGGGACTATTTCCCGCACGATCATGCGCGCAGTCGCGCCTACCGCTGGGGCGAAGACGGCATTGCCGGATTCAGCGACGACCACCAGAACTGGTGCGTCTCGCTCGCGATGTGGAACGGCCTCGACCCGATCCTCAAGGAACGTTTGTTCGGGCTGACGAACGCGCAGGGGAACCACGGCGAGGACGTGAAGGAGCTGTACTTTTACGTCGACGGCACGCCGACGCATTCCTACATGCGCATGCTGTACAAGTACCCGCACGCCGCGTTTCCGTATGACGATCTCGTTGCCGAAAACGGCCGCCGCGGCGCGGACATGCCGGAGTACGAAGTGCTCGATACAGGCGTGTTCGAAGACAACGCGTATTTCGATGTCCATGTCGAATATGCGAAAAACACGCCTGAAGATATCGTGATGCGCGTAACGGTCGAGAATCGCGGGGATCGCGCCGCGTCACTCGACCTTCTGCCGCAGATCTGGGCGCGCAATACGTGGTCGTGGCAGCCTTCGAAGAAACCTTCGCTGACCTTGCAATCCGACGCGAAGGGCAGCCGCCTGATCGCTCAAAGCGACGGCCGTGAGCCATTGGTGGTGACGGCCGAAGCCCGTGGCGACGCTACGGTCAACTGGCTATTCTGCGAGAACGACACCAATGTCAGGCGCCTGTTCAACTCGGAAGGCGCGGGACCGTTCAAGGACGGCTTCAACGACTACATTGTGCACGGTGAAGAGAGCGCGATCCGACGCGATACCGGCACGCGCGCCGCCGCGCATGTACATCTGGAGTTTGGTCCGAATAGCCGCACGGTAGTGACCCTGCGCTGGCGCCCGGCGTCGGAGGCAGACCGTGAGCGGCAACCGCTCGATATCGACGCGCTGTTCGCCCGCCGGATCGCTGAAGCTGATGCCTTTTATGCGGGCCTGCAGCACGAAATGGATGACGCCGACCAGCGGCTCGTCCAACGTCAGGCGCTGGCGGGCATGCTGTGGTCGAAACAGTATTACCTCTTCGACGTCACTCGCTGGATGGACGGCGATCCGTTGCAGCCGACACCGCCGGCCGGCCGCAAGCGTGGCCGCGATGCCGACTGGCGGCATCTGTGCAATGCGGACATTGTCTCGATGCCGGACAAGTGGGAATACCCGTGGTACGCGTCGTGGGATCTTGCGTTTCATGCCGCCGCGTTCGCGCTGATCGATCCGGCATTCGCGAAGAAACAATTGCTGCTGCTGGTGAAGGATCGCTACCAGCATCCGAACGGGCAACTGCCGGCCTACGAATGGGCGTTCGGCGACGCCAACCCGCCGGTTCACGCATGGGCGACATGGCGCGTTTATGAAATCGATCGAGCGATTACGGGCAAGGCGGATCGCGACTTCCTGGAGCTCGTGTTCCACAAGTTGCTGCTGAACTTCGCGTGGTGGGTGAACCGCAAAGACGCGGACGGCCGCAACATTTTCCAGGGCGGTTTCCTCGGGCTGGACAACGTCGGCATCTTCGATCGCTCGGCGCCGCTGCCCACGGGCGGCCGTATCGACCAGTCGGATGGCACCGCATGGATGGCCGCGTATGCGCTCGACCTGATGCGCATCGCGCTGGAACTGGCGGTGGCGAATCACGTGTTCGTCGATATCGGCGTGAAGTTCTTCGAGCATTTCCTGTATATCGCCGAGGCGGTCAGTTGCAGCGATACGTGTGACACCGGCCTCTGGGATGAACGCGACGAGTTCTTCTACGACGTGCTGCAGCTCCCCGACGGCAAGAGCGTGCCGATGCGTATTCGCTCTATCGTCGGCTTGATTCCGCTGTTCGCGGTGCATGTGCTGGAAGAGCATTTGCACGGCCAGTTGCCGGGGTTGCGGGACCGGTTGACGTGGTTCCTCGAGCACCGGCCTGATCTGGCCAAGCTGGTGTCGCGCTGGAACGAGCCGGGCAAGGGCAATAGCCTGCTGCTCTCGGTGCTGCGCGGACACCGCATGAAGGCGCTGCTCAGGCGCATGCTCGACGAAAGCGAGTTCCTGTCCGACTACGGCGTGCGGGCGTTGTCGCGGGTGCATCGGGACAATCCATTTGTGCTTGAGCACAACGGCGACCGCTTCTGCGTGAAATATCTGCCGGCGGAATCGGATTCGCGCGTGTTCGGCGGCAATTCCAACTGGCGCGGGCCGATCTGGATGCCGGTCAACTATCTGCTGATCGAGTCGCTATACGAATTCCATCGTTATTACGGCGATGATTTCCGCGTGGAATATCCGACGGGGTCGGGCCAGAAACTGTCGCTGAGCGACATAGCCGACGAACTCGCGCGGCGCTTGACGCGCCTCTTCCTGAAGAACAAGGACGGCGTGCGCCCGGTCATGGCCGCGTATCCGCAACTGCAGGCTGACCCGCGCTCGGACGATCTCGTGCTGTTCCATGAGTACTTTCATGGCGATACAGGCCGCGGCGTGGGGGCCTCGCATCAGACGGGCTGGAGCGGGCTGGTCGCGTTGCTGTTGCAGCCGCGCGTGAGCACCGTGGCGCAGAACCTGCCGGCAGGCGGCGAGGTTCAGCCCGAAGTGGAACTGGCCACGAAGTAACGCACTGGCAAGGCAACGGGCGGGTTCAGTCCGCCCGCTGCCGCCAATCCAGTAGCAGCGTCCGCGTCATTCGTTATTGCACAACATCAACACCTTCTCCGCGTCGGTGCATGCGCGCTTCGGCGCGCGTTGCGTCGCGGGCGTTGCCGTGTCACCCACTCCTGTCGACGCCATCTTGCGAATACATGCCCGCAGGCGCTTCTCTATTGGCGGATAGTATTTCCAGCCGCGTGTGAGCGGCGGCAATTCCATCTTCACCTGCTTCCATTTCGGATGGCCGTTGGCCTGCAGTTCATCGAAGTGCGTGCAGAGCGAGTCGGCGAATTGCGTCATTGCGCCGACGGTGCCGCGCAGGTTGTAATCGTAGGTGACGAGAAACGCCTTCACGGTCAGCGTCGGCGAGTCTTCCTTGATCCAGTTCGGATAACTCGACGTGCGGATGGTAGCCGGGAAATAGGTCTGCTCGGCACGCGCGGTTTCGGGGACGGAAGGATCGAGCTTGAGCAGCTTGAGCTGGCCCAGCAGTTCCGAGTTCAGATCCTGAAACAGCTTGGCCGGCTGTCCCACCACGATGATCGCCACATCGAGTTTGCGCACGATCAGTTTCGCGAGCGCGTCCTCGTTGCTGTAGTGCTGCGCGTTCTGCTCGGGAATCGGCTCGTTGAACATCAGCCTGTAGAGCGTGGTCGCTGATTGCGCCGTGCCGCTGCCGATCAGCCCGACGCTGATGTTCTTGTCCTTGATCTCGTGGATATAGTTCAACGGGGAATCGGACCGGACAACGAAGTAAATTTCTTCGTTGTACAACGGCATGATGAGCCGCAGCGGCTGGATGATCTTGCCCGCTTCCTCGTTGCCGGCTTTCGCCATATCGAGGTAAGCCTGGTACACGTCCGACTGCACCAGCGCGAATTTCACGCCCGGCTCGTAACGCATGCGCTGCACGTTTTCGGCGGAGCCTTTCGACGCGAGCACATCGAGGTTCATGCCGATCGGGTCAGCCACCATCTTCGCCAGATCCTGGCCTATCTGGATGTAAGTGCCGCGTTCCGGCCCGGTGACGATCTTGTAGTCGGCTTGCGCATGAGCCTCCGCAACGAGGCCAGCGAGCCCGAAGAGGGCGAACAGCATGAGGAAAGTCTTGTGCATGATGTCGTGTGATTCGTTTTAATGTGTTGGCCAACTTTCATTACACGGATAGACCACGGTGGCCTGCGTCTCCCGGCGCGACCTTCGATCTCCTCAAAGTCTGCTTCTGTTTGTCTCCTGTGCCTTGTCTCCTGCTTCCTTCCTCCTTGCTTCTACTGCGGGGGAGCGTGTTGCGCCGACGACGGGCTCTTGCTCCAGCCCGACTCCAGGATCGCGCGCTCTTCATCGTCGGGATTGCTGGCGTTGAAGCTGGACACACGCGGTTGCGCCGGGCTCGCCGCGTTGTCTCCTGACGCAAGCGCGCGGCGGGCCGCGGGTTCGGGCTGCGCGGGTGCGCGGGCCGTGGCGGTCACCGGTGCGCTGCGTACCAGTGCCGTGGCGGGCATCGCGTCCGTGCCGTCTGGCATGGGAACAAACGCGGGTACGGGCGGACGAGGCGGGGCGGCCTGTTGCGGCGCTGGCGGCGGAAAATACGACTGCGACGTGAGCGGAGCCTGCGAGCCCGCGCCTATGCGCGCCGGCTCTGGAACGGCTTGCGGGGCAACAGGCGAGCGCAGGGTCGTAGCGATCACGGGTGCACCCGGTACAAGCCGCGCGGGCGTCGCGATAGGCGCAGGCACGCCCATCGCGGCGACGGCACGCGCATGCTGGGCGCCCGAGACCGTGACGGTGGGCCTGTGAGCGGACGCGGGGGGAGGCGAGGCCACAACGCGCGGCCCTGGCACAAACAGGGGTGCAGATGCGGCAGCCGCCTGAGCGTTGTTGCGAGGGGCGCCACGCGCCGCCGTTTTCGCGGACGGGTTTTTATTGAGCCAACCCGACCGTGCGATCGCGTGTTCGACCAGCGCTTGCGCTTCCACATTGCCGGCATCGATCGTTAGCACGTCATGGGCGTTCTGACGCACGCATAACCACGAGCCGGTCGCGGCACAATCGCGTGCGGCTTGGAGCATCACGTCGCGTACGTGTTCCAGGCCGGTGAGGTCCGCTTGGGTGTCCTGCACATCAGCGGCACTCAGTTGCGACGCCGGGATCTTCGAGAAGCGGCGGCGCGCCATGGTCAGGTCGCCGCGCGAGATGGCCTCACGCGCGGCCTGCAGGTTATCCGTCGCGCCGGCCAGCCCCGCTGCCGTGCGGCCGGAGGAGGTGTCGGCAGGCATGGCTTCGCGGGCGGCAACGGAGGGCGCTGCCGCCGTTTGCGCCTGCCTGGCGGCGGCCGCGGGCCGGGCCGGGGCGCCCGCAGGCCCGGGGGTGCCATGCACGTCTTTCATATCGATGGCGCCGTACGCACTATGCCCCGCCGGCTGTTCGGAACGGGCGGCGTTGTCACCGCTGCTGCCGCCCCGCTGTGAATAGATCACGCCGCCCGCTACCAGCGCCAGTGCAATGGCGCACACAGTGACAGTCTTCGACATCTCCCAGCGCTGCTCGCCAGCGCCAGTCAGTTCGGACTCCTCCGGCATGCTCGGGTACGACGACGGAATGTTAAGGGCTTCACGGCGCGCGCCGAAGGGCAGGCGCAGGCTCGTTGAGAGCGCAGTGGTCTTCACCGCGCCGAAGGTCGGGCCAGGCTCGGCGCCGCATTGCGGGCACGAATCGGCATCGCCCGGGATATCGCTGCCGCAACGCTTGCAGGTCACGGCATCGGACGATGAGGGAAAGAAGAGACGGGCCATGCCAGAAACCTCCCGGGACACCAGGGTTGTCCTTCCCGCTTGCGTGTCCGGTTTAATCGGACAAAACGGTCACTCATGTGATGAAATGCTTCGGACTCCCTAGGCTGGACAGTCACCGGGGGAGCCGGAACCAATATGTGACATCTCCGCGACGGCGTCAACACGCCCGGGAACAACGCCGCAACAGCCGCCCCGCCTTGCTCAAATGCCTGCTTTGGCCCCGCCGGTCAAGGCACGGGCGAACCGGTAAAAGCGGCCGTCGGTTTCGTCGGCAGGAGCCTAGGTTCTGTCCGAATATGGCGCTTTGCGGCGCTTCGAAACCGGTCCGCACGGGCTCGAAAACAACGGCCGCCGCCCAATTGTTTTCGGGTGTTTACGCCTATTAGGGCATTCAGTAATAAATTTGAGCCAGACTCGCAATTTGGTAGGATGTAAGCACGCACCGAGCGCGCAGGGCGCACCACCCCAAAAGCCGCCACAAATACAAATGACTCACCATCCGATGCTCGCCGCCTGACCTCGGCAGTGCACCCTGGCATCGGGTCTGGAGAAGGGACATACCGATGCACATGCCGTCTAAGGGCGAGAATGCGCAGCTCATACGGATCACCTGGCCGTTTCTCGTCGTCATTCTTGTCCTCGTTTCGCTCGCCATTTTCAGTATCGACATCATGTCGTCGGTACGGGCTTATATCGGCGGCGAAAGCATTTGGTCGAAGGGCCAGAAAGACGCAGCTTTCTATCTGAACCTGTACGCCGAAACCGGCTCCGACAGCACCTACAAGCAATATCTGACCGCCATGGAAGGCCCGCGCAACCTGCGCACGGCCCGTCTGGCGCTCGACCAGAGCACGCCCGATCCGACCACCGCACGGCGGGCGCTGATCGCGAGCGGCGTGCATCCCGACGACGTCAGCGACGTCATCTGGACCTTCAAAATGTTTCGCCACGTCAGTTATTTCAGCGAAGCGGTAGGTTACTGGTCGCGCGGCGACGCCGAGGTGGCGAAGCTGGAGCGCGTCGGCGACGAGTTGCACGCGCGAGTCGCGGCCGGTGGCTTGCCCATGACCCTGGTGAGTGCTTACAAATCGCAGATATGGACCATCAACGCGACCATTGCGCCGCTGTCATGGGGTTTCTCCCAGGTATTGAGTACCGCCTTCCGCAAGACGGCGTCGCTGTTGCTGACCGTCGATCTGGTCGCCGCGCTGCTGCTCGTGTGCCTCTCGACCGTGCACGTGCGGCGGCTGATCAGGCAGCGAGGGCGCATTGAAGCCGCGCTCAAGCAGAGCGAGGCGCGCGCCAAGGCGACGCTCGGTTCGATCGGCGAGGCGGTGATTGCGACGGGGCCGTCGGGGCATATCGAATTCATCAACCCGGCGGCCGAGCGGATCGCCGGATGCCGGGCGGACGACTGTCTCGGACGGCCGCTGGTTCAGACCTTCAGCTTGCTGCACGCCGATAGCCGCCAGCCGCTCAACCCGATCGACGACGCCCGGGCGGGCATGCGCCCGGATGGCGAAGCGGCCGAAATGCTGCTGCAACGGCGTGACGGTGCCGAGATCCGCGTGCAGGCGGTGACGTCGCGGATCAGCGCGGCCGGCGCAAGTCCCACCACGGCCGATGCGGAATCCGGCTTCGTGCTGATCCTGCGCAACATGACCCGCGAGTACGAATATATCGAAAGCCTTGCCTGGCAAGCCACGCACGACGGCCTCACGGCGCTCGTGAACCGCGCCGAATTCGAGCGGCGTCTGCAACACGCGCTGGGCACTCGCTGGAGCGAGGTGGCGTCGTGGCTGCCGGCCGCATCGGCGCTCCTGTTTCTCGATCTCGACCGCTTCAAGGTGGTCAACGACACCTGTGGCCATGCGGCCGGCGACGCCATGCTGCGTGAAGTCGCGTTGCGTTTCGAAGCCAGCCTGCAACCGGACGACACCCTCGCGCGGCTGGGCGGCGACGAGTTCGGCGTGCTGCTGCAGGGATACGACACCCCGGGCATCCAGGCGGTCGCGGAACGCCTGCGCGCGTGCCTGAATGACTTTGTCTTCAACTGGGAGGCGCAACCGTTCACGACCAGCGTGAGCGTCGGCGTGGTCGATCTGCGCAACACGGAAATGAGTGTGGAAGAGGCCATGCGGCTCGCCGATATTGCCTGCTACATGGCCAAGGAACGCGGCCGTGACCGGGTGCAACTGGCGGATCTGGGCGACCGCGAACTGGCGCGCCACGCGAGCGAAGTATCGTGGGGAAGACGGCTCAAGCAGGCGCTCGAACACGATCACTTCTGTCTCTACGTGCAACCCATCGTGGCCGTTGGCGACGGCTTGCCCGCGTCGGCGGAAGGGCAGCGCGCCGAATTGCTGCTGCGCATGCTCGACCCGGCCGTGCCCAACGGCGTGATCGCGCCGACCCTGTTCATTCCTGCCGCCGAGCGGTATGGGCTGATGACGGCTATTGACCGGTGGGTGATCCGCACTGCCTTCGATACGCTTTCGCGTACCCGTCATAAGCGTTTCAAGGAATACGCGATCAACCTCTCGGGCGCGTCGGTGGGCGACGAACGTTTCCTCGGTTTCGTGCGCGAGCAATTCCAGCGCACGGGCGTCTCGCCTAGCATGATCTGCTTCGAAATTACAGAAACCACGGCGATTGCCAACCTGGCGTCGGCGGCGCGGTTCATGCACGAGCTGAATGCGCTCGGCTGTCATTTCGCGCTCGACGACTTCGGCGCAGGCATGTCGTCGTTCGGATACCTGAAGCATCTGCCGGTGGAGTATTTGAAGATCGACGGCAGTTTCGTGACCGACATGGTGCTCGATCCGGTGAGCCGCGAGATGGTCGCGGCCATCAACGAGATGGGCCATTCGATGAAATGCCGGACCATCGCGGAATATGTGGAAAGCGAAGGAATCCTGCGCGCACTGCATGTGCTCGGGGTGGATTATGCACAAGGGTATTACATCGGACGGCCCACGCTTTGGACAGAGCCGGCCGTTTTGACATTAGCTAAGGAGGCGTGATGGGGGGTGGGTTTACAAGAGAGGGTGACCTCAAGAACACAGCAAGCTACCCACTTTGGTTACAGGAAGTTTTGTTGGAAACCGGCGCGGCAAAAAGCCGTGTGACGGCTCATCCGCTTTTTCGGTCCTTGCGCGACGGCGAACTGGGCCCGCGTGAAATGCGAGCGTTTTTGATCAACGGCTGGCCGGTGATCAACCAGTTTCCGCAGTACATGGGCATGAATTTGCAGAAGATCGGACCCGAAGAAACGCCGGGCTCGCGCATGGCGCGGCGGTATCTCACGCGCAATATCCGCGTCGAGCAGAATCACGCCGATTATTGGGTCGATTGGGCCGCGGCCCACGATGTTTCACGCGAGGATCTGCAAGCCGGCGAAGCGCCCGCGCTTGCGTTTGCACTGAGCCACTGGTGCTGGAAAAGCAGCAATGCGGACTCGCTGGCGGCGTCGATAGCGGCGACTAATTTCGCTGTTGAAGGTGTGACCGGAGAATGGTCGACACTGCTCTGCAGCCGCGACACGCTCGCGCACAGTTACCCTGAACCGATCCGCAAGGCGACCATGCGCTGGCTCAGGATGCACGCGCATTACGACGATGCACATCCGTGGGAAGCACTCGATATAGTCGCCACTTTGCTGGGCCGTGCACCGGGCGCGACCGAGATCCGCGATGTCAAACGCGGCATTCAGCGCAGCTATGAATACTTCGAGGTCAGCCTGAACTGTTGCCTCGAAGCGTAACTGCCTGCCGCTTTACATCTTTACTTCTGGTTACTTCGATAACTGCAGTTTGCCGTCCAGCCGCCGGTTTAGTCCGAGCGGATTGGCGGTTTTCAGCGCGTCCGGCAGCAGGCCTTCGGGCATGTCCTGATAGCTCACCGGACGCAGGAAGCGGTCGATGGCAAGGCTGCCCACGGACGTCGAGCGGCCGTCGGCGGTGGACGGGAAGGGGCCGCCATGGACCATGGCATGGCCAACTTCAACGCCCGTGCCGAAACCATTCACGAGGATCCGGCCGGTGCGACGTTCCAGCGCCGGCAGGAAACGGCGGGCATCGTCGTAATCCGCTTCATCGATATGCAGCGCCGCCGTCAACTGACCTTCCAGTTGTTCGACCAGTTCCAACACCGTGGCCAGGTCCGGGCATCGGACGATCAGTGAAGCCGCGCCGAAAATCTCCTCGTGCAATTCCGGATTCGCGCGGAACGCTGCAGCGGTGGTTGAAAACAGCGCTGCTTGGCCCTGCGTCGCGCCTTTCGCCGCACAGCCTCGCGCGAGCGTCTTGACGTCGCCGTGCTCCGCCGTTTTGTTCACAGCCGATTCGTAGGCCTTATGAATTCCCGGCGTCAGCATCGTGGCGGCGGGTGTTTCGCTTAGGGCGGCAGCCGTTGCTTCGATGAACGTATCAAGCTCGGGACCGTCGATGGCGAGTACCAGACCCGGATTCGTGCAGAACTGGCCGGCACCGAGCGCAAGCGAGCCCGCGAAGGCCTTGCCAATCGCCGCGCCGCGATTTTTCAGCGCGTGCGGGAACAGCAAGACCGGGTTGATGCTGCTCATTTCGGCGTAGACCGGGATCGGTTCCCGACGTGCCGCCGCCAGCTTCATCAACGCCGTGCCGCCGCCGCGCGAACCGGTGAACCCGACAGCCTTGATGCGACGATCCGAGACGAGACCTTGGCCGATGTCACGGCCGCTATCGAAGAGCAGGGAGAACGTGCCTTCCGGCAAACCGCAGTCCGCGACCGCTTTTTGCACGGCGCTTCCGACCAGCGCCGACGTACCCGGATGCGCCGAGTGAGCCTTTGCAATTACCGGGCAACCGGCGGCCAGCGCGGAAGCGGTGTCGCCGCCCGCTACCGAAAACGCCAGCGGGAAGTTGCTTGCGCCAAACACAGTGACCGGACCGAGCGGCACATAACGCAGCCGCAGATCGACGCGCGGCAGCGGCTGGCGCTGCGGCTGCGCCGGGTCGATACGCACGCCCAGGAAATCGCCTTCGCGTACAACGGCTGCGAACATGCGCAACTGGCCGACGGTCCGGCCGCGTTCGCCTTCAATGCGTCCGCGCGGCAGGCCGCTTTCAGCCACGCAGCGTTCGACCAAGACATCGCCGAGATCGAGAATGTTTTGCGCGATCGTTTCCAGGAACTTGGCGCGGGTTTCAAGCGGCAGTTCGCGGTAGATATCGGATGCTTGCCAGGCGAGCGCGCAGGCTTGCTCCAGCTGGTCGAGCGAAGCGCCGCCGAAGGCCGGTTCGAGCGGCTCGCCCGTGGCTGCATTGATACCCTTGATCGAGCCGTTCGTGCCGCGAAGGGTCTGTTTGCCGATCAGCAGATCGCCGGAAATTTCCATGATGGTTCGAATCCTGTTGGTGTAATCAAAGTGCCCATACTACGGTGTCCGGATTATGTTGCTTGCAAGCCTTACTTGCCCCAGCTCAGCACGAGCGGATCGAGGCGGCGCGCGACTTTCAGCAAGCCGGCGCGGGTCGACGGATGCATCGCGGCGAACGGGTGACGCGTGGTGTCGGAGCGGATCACGCCGCCTTCCATCATGAGTGCTTTGCAGGCGGCGAGACCGCACTGGCGGTTCTCGTAGTTGATGAGCGGCAGCCATTGCTCATACAGCTTGGCGGCGCCTTCCGTGTCGCCGGAAGTGTAGGCGTCGACAATCTTGCGAATCCCGTCCGGATAACCGCCACCGGTCATCGCGCCGGTCGCGCCGGCATCGAAATCCGGAATCAGCGTGATGGCTTCCTCGCCATCCCACGGGCCGATGATTGCATCGCCACCCAGTTCAATCAGTTCGCGCAGCTTCGACGCCGCTTGCGCCGTTTCGATCTTGAAGTACGACACGTTCGCGACTTCCTTCGCGAGCTTCGCCAAAAACGCTGCGGAGAGTGGCGTGCCGGCAACCGGCGCGTCCTGGATCATGATCGGGATATCGATGGCGTCGGACACGCGATTGAAGAACTCATAGATCCCGCGTTCGCCCACACGGATGGTCGCGCCGTGATACGGGGGCATGACCATGACCATCGCGGCGCCTGCGTCTTGTGCGGCGCGGCTGCGGGCCGCGCAGACGTCGCTGCTGAAATGCGTGGTGGTCACGATCACCGGCACGCGGCCGGCCACGTGTTCCAGCACGGCCTTCTGCACCGTGGCGCGTTCGTCGTCGGTGAGCGCGAATTGTTCGGAGAAGTTGGCGAGGATGCACAGGCCGTGTGATCCGGCGTCGATCATGAAGTCGATCGCGCGTTTCTGGCCGTCCAGGTCAAGGCGTCCGGAGGCGTCGAAGACGGTCGGGGCGACCGGAAACACGCCGCGATAGGTTGCGCGGTGGGTCGGATTGGGCATCGGAAGTCTCCATTGTCTGTTTGAGGGAACTATAGGTGCTGGCAGAAGGCGCTGTATAGTGAAACCTTTCCATCTAGTGATCGCTTTTACGACTCACCCATGAAATCCACGCTGGACGTATTAATGGGCCGCTTGCGCATGAAGCAATTGCAGTTGCTGATCGCGCTCGATGACCACAAGTCGCTTCATAAAGCCTCGAGCGCCATGTCGATGACCCAATCGGCCGCGAGCAAGGCACTCGCCGAGCTGGAGTCCATGCTGGAAGCGCCGTTGTTCGAGCGCGCGAAGAAAGGGCTGGTGCCGAACCAGTTCGGCTTTTGCGTCATCCGCTACGCGCGGCTGTTGGCGGCGGACCTGACATCGCTGTGCCAGGAAGTCGCCGATATCCGCTCGGGCACGGGCGGCCGTCTGGCGGTCGGGGCGATCATGGGCTCGGTACCGGATCTGGTCGTGCCAATCCTGAATGAGTTGCAGGTGAGCAATCCGGGTTTATCGATAGAAATCGTGGAGGACACGAGCGCGCGGATGCTGGCGCTGCTTGACGAAGGACGGCTGGATCTTGTCGTCGGCCGCTCGATCGTCAGCGATGAACCGTCGAGATATCTCTATCAGCCGCTTGGCGACGAGCCCTTGTCCGTGGTGGTGGGCTACGATCATCCGCCGTTCGCGGCCGGCGAGTTGACGTTTGCCGACCTGGGTGGGCATCGGTGGATCACGTATCCGAGCGCCATGCCGATGCAGGCGCTGTTGCAGCGTGAGATGGATCTGGCGGGGGCGCAGGTGCCGGTCAGCGCGATCTCGACGGCGTCGACGTTCGTGACCGTCGCGCTGCTGCAATGTAGCGCCGACCTGGTGTCGGTGCTGCCGGCGGGCGTTGCCAGCCTGTTTTGCAAACATCGGATGCTGCGCACGCTGCCGATCGGATTCAAGTCGAAGTCGCAGACGTTCGGAATCGTGACGCGCAAGGTGGGCGTGTTGTCGCCGTCGGCGCGGCAGTTCGTTCAGCGGTTGATGGACGCCAGTACGTCGATGTCGCTTACAGCAGCAGGCCGGGACTGAGGTGGCCCCAAGGCTGGCGAAACTGAACGGCGTACTCCCGCCATTGTGTCGTCCTATACTTTAGTGACTCGCGTCCAATGCCCGGACCGAGCGTTCCGGTCGGCACTATCCGCTTCCACCGGCATCAGATGACCCTAGGCGCCGACCCGGCGCGCCGCAGCCTACGGATCTCGGGCATGAGCCAAATCACCGCTGGCGCCTTGAAGGGCCTCGCCACCGCCTTGCGTCGGCAGCAAAAGCCGCTCACCGACCGCTGGATGCAACTCGTTTTTGGCGACGCCGAGGTAGAGCATTCCGACGATCTCACCTACCGGCAGCTTGCCGACCATGTCCCGCGCATTTTCGACGAAATCTGTCTCGTGCTCGAATCGCAGGATATGGATTCGCAGGAGCATGCGATCGAAAACGACGCGCGCGAGCATGGGAAATGGCGCTGGCAGCAGGGTTATCGCATTGATGAACTGGTTCGAGAACTCGACTTGTTCCGCCAGGTCCTGCTCGCGGCCATTGGCGATTACGCGCAGCGCAATCCTTCGTTCGACCGCAAGCGCGAGGAACGTGCGCGCCTGATCGCCGATCAGACGCTTAGTTTCGTGACGCTCACCTCCGTTCGCGAGGCCGTGGGCGAACGCGACCGGAAACTCGACGAATACACTGGCATGCTGGAGCGCGCGAATCAGGAACTGACGTTGCGGCAGCGGTTGATCAGCGACCTTTACGAAACGCGCATGCAGGTTGCGCGACGTGTCACTCACGATCTGCGCAACTTCCTGAACGTATTCGCGACCGCGCTGCAATTGATCGGCCGCTCGCAGGCGAAAAACGACCGGGCGATCGCGCTGGCGAAACGGCAAGTCACCGACATGGCCGCGCTCGTCGATAAAATGGGCGAATACTCGAAAGTGCTCGGCGATGATTCCATCCTGACGGTCGAACGCTTTGACCTGACCGACCTCTTTGACGAACTCATGCTGCTTTGTCATGAGTCCGCCAAGGGGAAGGGACTGACGCTCAAGGGGCGCGTTGATCCGGCCTTGAGGATGATCACGTCCAACCGCCTGAAGATGAAGCAGATTGCGCTGAACCTGTTATCCAACGCAATCAAATACACCACCACGGGCGAGGTGGAACTGGCGATCATCACGTCGGACGCGAAACACTGGACGCTGCGTGTGTCGGACACGGGCATGGGGATCAGCGAGGAGGATCGCGAACGGGTATTCGAGGAATTCGAACGCGCGGCTTCCGACGAGATTCCCGGCACCGGATTGGGACTCGCGATCGTGAAGGAACTCGCGCGCGAACTGCATGGTGTGATCCGATTTGAATCGTATAAGGGTCGCGGCAGCGTGTTCGAAGTGCGTTTTCCGCTGGCGCTTGAAATCGATGACGGGGGTTAGGGGGCGGAGGATTAAAATGTTCCGTTGTACCCAAACTGCAGTCGGTTCCCAATGGCGGCGCACGACCGATCTTGCGTAGCGTATAGCGTTCATGTACACTATACGAATGATCAAGAGCTTTCGACACAAAGGGCTGGAGCGTTTTTTCCTAACCGGATCAAAAGCTGGCGTTACCGCCGCTCATGCTGTGAAACTGCAGATTCGCCTGACGGCGCTTCATGCCGCGACGGGTCCAGAAGATATGAACGCGGCGGCATGGAAACTCCATGCGCTCAGCGGGCAGAACTCGAAGAAGCAGGATGTCGAACGCCACTGGTCAATATGGGTAACGGGCAACTGGCGTCTGACGTTCTTTTTCGAAGGAACAGATGCTGTTCTTGTTGATTACCAGGACTATCACTAAGGAGCCGACGATGACATCAATGCATAACCCGGCGCACCCCGGACTGGTGTTGCGCGACTACCTGGGCGAACTCAGCATTACGACAGTTGCGGAGCGGCTTGGTGTTACGCGTGCCGCGCTGTCGCGCATTCTCAATGGTCACGCTGGCATTTCGGCTGATATGGCGATATTGCTGGGTGCCGCGCTTGGAACCTCGGCCGAAATGTGGACCATCATGCAGGCTCGCTACGATCTGTGGCAGGCACAACGGAAACCGCACCGAAAGGTTGAGCCATTTCCCGAACTGGCACGAGCAGCCTGACGCGCAGTCGTCTCATCCACACCGCCCCAGAGGCGGTTTTTTTATAGCGGGCGGGTACCTGATCTTTCCCGACACCGCTGCTAAGCATAGAAGTTTTATGTGGTTCCAGTATTTTTCCTTTTGTTTAACATCGTGTGGCTAGCATTTGCTGATGCTCGTTGCCGCGTTGGCCGCGGCGAGCCACCCGGACAAAAGGAGTCTTCAACCGATGGCAGACGTATTCGCCCGAGGGGCATCCGCTCTCCATTCGCAGCTTGATCCCGACGCACGTCCCGCCGTCGCGCAAAAACCGAATCATGCAGGTCCGGTGTCTCCATGGTTGCGTTATGTGTCGTGGGGCATGCCGGTTCTGCTGCTGATCGTGTGGGAGTTGTTTGCGCGTCTTGGCGCGTTGTCGCCGAACGTGCTGCCGGCGCCATCGAAGGTCGCGCTCACCGCATTCGAGCTTGTGAAAGAAGGGCGGTTAATTGGCGACATGGCCGTGAGTCTGCTGCGCGCCGCAACCGGCTTCGTGATTGGCGGCTCGATCGGGTTTGTGCTCGGCACGGCTGTCGGCTTTTCCAAAGTGGCTGAAGCATTTCTCGATCGCAACATCCAGATGCTGCGCGCCATTCCGTTCCTTGCGGTATTGCCGCTGGTGATCGTGTGGTTTGGCGTAGGCGAGGCAGGCAAGATCTTCCTGGTATCGCTCGGCGTGATGTTCCCGATCTATATCAACACCGTTCTCGGGATTCGTCAGGTCGATCCCAAACTCATTGAACTCGGTCGCGTGCTCGGGCTGTCGAACTGGACGCTGATCCGGCGCATCGTGTTGCCCGGCGCGCTGCCTTCGGTGCTGGCAGGCGTGCGTTATGCGCTGGCTACGGCCTGGCTCGCCCTGGTGGTCGCCGAGACCATTGCGACGAGTACAGGTATCGGTTTTCTCGCTATGGACGCGCGCGAATTCCTGCGTACCGATGTGATCGTGATGACCATCGTGATCTATGCCGCGATCGGCGTGCTGGCGGATCAGCTTGCGCGTTTCCTCGAGCGCCGCTTGCTCTCGTGGCACGTGAATTTTGCGAAGGTGTCACGCTAATGAGCGCAGCTTTGAAGTCGTCGGGGCCGGCGGTTGTCGTTCGTAATCTGCGGCGTTCGTACGGAGAGCGAATCGTTATCGATAGTTTGAACCTGCGAATCGAGCGGGGCGAATTCGTCGCGTTGCTGGGCGAAAGCGGCTGCGGCAAGACTACGTTGTTGCGGGCGTTGTCGGGGCTTGATCCTATCAACGGTGGTTCGATCGACGGGCCGCGCTTACCGGCTGTCGTGTTCCAGGAGCCGCGTTTGTTGCCGTGGGAGACGCTCTCCCACAACGTCGCGCTCGGGCTTGCCCCGGGTCCGCAAAGCCTGGCGGCCGCGCGAGCGGCGCTGGCGGAAGTGGGCCTGGGCGAGCGCCTGGAAGAATGGCCGCGTAACTTGTCCGGCGGTCAGGCGCAGCGCGTGGCGCTGGCACGCGCGCTCGTGCAGGAGCCGCAACTGCTCTTGCTCGACGAACCGTTTGCCGCGCTCGACGCGCTGACGCGCATCAAGATGCAGCGCTTGGTGAAGCATTTGATCGAGCGCCATCAGCCAGGGGTATTGCTCGTCACGCATGATGTGGATGAAGCGATTGCCCTCGCGGATCGTGCGCTGATCATGCGTGGCGGTGCGATTGCTGCGGAGTATCGCGTGACGGATGCCGCCAGGCCCGCACTGCGGGAGACTTTGCTCGCGCAACTCGGCGTGGACGCTGACACGGCCACTCACTAATCCGCATCGTCTCATCCCATTCAATTTATCTTGCCTCTCGCTCGCCTTCAACGGTGCGCGCGATTCCGTTCATCCGTTCGACTCCATTCCGCCATGTCAAATCCAAGTTCTTCTATCTGGTCGCGTCGCCGCTTTCTTCAAACCACGGTGGCTGCTTCGGCGTTGGCCACGGGACTCTCCGCCTGCGGCAGCCGGAAAGCTGATACGGTTCGCCTTGGCTGGGGACTCGGCGGTTTGCCGATGCTCGCAAAAGTCCGCGGCGAATTCGAAAAGACCCTCGCGAAAGACAATATCAAAGTGGAGTGGATCGGGCCATTCCCGAATCATGCGCCATCGCTCGCAGCGGTCACCGGCGGCAGCGCGGACTTCAGCTTTGGCGGTAGCACGACACCCGCGCTCGCGGCCATGATTGCCGGTTCGCCGCTTGTGTTCACGCAGTTTTGCGTCGTCGATCCGCGCAGCACGGCGATCATCGCGAAGGACGGATCGGGTATCGATCGGGTGGAGGATCTGGTCGGCAAGACCGTAGCGGTGAATCGTTCAGGACTTGGCGAATTCCTGCTTGTGGCCGCGCTTGAAAAACACAAGGTGCCACGCGATGCGGTGAAGTTCGTTTATCTGAATCCGCCTGATGCGGCGCCCGCGTTTTCGCAAGGCAAGATAGATGCATGGTCGATGTGGAGTCCCGGCGTGGACATTGCGCGCGCAAATTACAAAGGCCACAACATCTTTCTTGAAGGGCGGGACCTGGATTTCCAGATCGATTTCAATTCCTATGTGACCACGCGCAAGTTCGCCGAGGACAACGCCGATCTGGTGAAGGCCGTCAATGCCGCTTACGGACAGGAAGCGAAATGGGCATCGGATAACTCGCTTGAAGCCGAGAAAATCGCCCAGCAGCAGGGTCATTACAGCGACGAAGTCCGCACTACGCTCAGCAGCATGAAGCGCAAGTTCAACATGCACGGCGTCGGCGATAAAGCCTTCGTGCAGGATCTGCAGAGAGCGGCGGACTGGCTCGCGGCGCGCAGCGTGCTGCCGCAGAAGATCAATGTGTCGGACTATCTCGCGAAGGTTTGATGAGCCGATATGGCCATGCCGAGTCAACGCTCGACTCTGCGGGACATTTCCTTTCCAGTCATCCGGCGTGTCACAGGGGGAGGCGTGCGGTATCTTGCCGGTAAAGTAGGAGAGAGCTGGCAGATTCAGGGCATCCAATGTTAACCGACCCGAACAGAGAAGCAGAAAACGTGGCAGCAGATTCTGCTGCCAGACAGCTATCGCACGAAACCCGCTGCTGATGCTGATCTCGACTTCAGTAACGGCTGCTGCCATGAGTCAATACACTGTGAGTTCATCCTGTGAACAACCGAGGGGCACCCAATATGAAACTCACTGACTTCGATACGCTGACGTTTGACTGCTATGGCACCTTGATTGACTGGGAGACCGGGATCTTCGAAGGCCTGCGTCCCCTTCTTGAGCGCGTCAAGCAGCCGCTGACGCGCGATCAGGTCCTTGAGGCTCACGCACGCCACGAATCCTCGCAGCAGAAATACACGCCCGCCAAGCGGTACCAGGAACTGCTGCCTATCGTGTACAAACGGCTGGCGGAAGAATGGCAAGTACCGTTTACGCTAAGTGACTGCGTAGCGTACGGAAAGTCGGTGCAGAATTGGCCGGCGTTCGAAGATTCCGCAGAAGCCCTGCAATACCTCAAGAAGCACTACAAGCTCGTTATTCTGTCGAATATCGATAACGAAAGCTTCACCTACAGCAATGCCAAACTGCAGGTTGAGTTCGACGCGATCATCACAGCCGAAGATGTCGGTTCGTACAAACCGTCGCCGCGTAATTTCGACTACATGCTGGAAAAGCTCGGCGACCGTGGGATCAAAAAAGAGAAGATCCTGCATACCGCCGAGAGCCTGTTTCACGATCACAAGCCGGCTAACGAATTTGGTCTGACGTCGTGCTGGATTTATCGCCGGCATGAGCAGGAAGGCTTCGGTGCGACAATGAATCCGGGCCAGCAGCCCAAGATTGATTTCCGCTTCAACAGCATGGCGGCTCTTGTGAAAGCGCATCAGGAAGCCTCGCTGCAAAAGTAACGCCTGAATAGCATCCGCCGCTTCTGAGGGACTTGCGCGGCAGATCGCGGGCCGCGCAGTCCAACGCGATTTATCTTTTTAGGAGGTTCAGGTGCGACTTACTGACTTCACGGCGCTCACCTTCGATTGTTACGGCACGCTGATCGACTGGGAGCGCGGTATTACGGCCGGTCTCGCGCCTCTGGTCAATCGCGCTGAGAAGCCGTTGACGCGTGACGAAGTGCTCGAGGCGCATGCGCGTCACGAATCCTCTCAGCAGCGTTACACGCCGGAGATGCCGTATCGGGATCTACTCGCGGTCGTCTTCAAGCGGCTCGCAGAGGAATGGAACGTTCCCCATACGACGGAAGAAGCCACGACATACGGGCAGTCAGTCGGGCAGTGGCCCGCTTTCCCCGACTCCGCGAGTACGCTTCAATATCTCAAGAAGTACTTCAAGCTGATCATCCTGTCCAACGTTGACAACGAAAGTTTCGCCGGCAGCAGGTCGATGCTGCAAGTAGACTTCGATGCAGTCATCACCGCGGAAGATGTCGGTTCGTATAAGCCCTCTCAGCGAAACTTCGATTACATGCTCGATATTCTTCCTTCGCTGGGTGTGCGCAAGGAAGAGACGCTGCACATTGCGGACAGCATGTTTCATGATCACGAACCGGCGGCCAAGCTCGGCATAAAATCCTGCTGGATCTATCGTCGGTTCGAGCAACGGGGCTTTGGTGCCACCATGCGCACGGTCAAGGAGCCCGCGGTTGAGTTCAAGTTCACGAGCATGGCGCAACTGGTGAAGGCGCACCACGAAGAGCTCAGCAAAGGGTGACGGACAGACCCGCCTGAAAAAAAATCACCGGACGCGAGAGCACGACATGACCACTCGACAGAAACTGGATCGGATCGACATCAAGATCCTGGCGGAACTGCAGAAGAACGGCAATATAACGAATGCGAACCTGGCCAATGCAGTCGGGCTATCGCCGAGTCCATGCCTTCAGCGTGTCAAACGGCTTGAGTCGTCGGGCATCATCGCCGGATACGGCGTGCATCTCAATCTTGCCAAGCTGACGACTACGGTGACGGTGTTTACCGAGGTGATGCTGAAAGACCATCGACGGGAGGATTTCATCCGGTTTGAAGCGAACGTCCGGGAGATCGACGAGATCATCGAATGTCATCTGGTCAGCGGCGGTTATGACTATTTGCTGAAGTTTCTGGTCGGCAATATTGGCCACTATCAGGAGGTAGTGGAAAAGCTGCTGGATCTCAACATTGGCATCGAGAAATACTTCAGCTATATCGTCATCAGGTCGCCTTTCGTCAAGCACGCCGCGCCGTTGGACAAGTTGCTGACGGACGAACAATGACGTCCGTCACGTCAATCACGCGTGTCGCTAAGCGGCTAATAAGCGGCTACTAAGCGGCTACTTTGCTGCGCAATGCTGCACGTACGTCGGCGTGTTCGAGCAGGTCGTCAAGCGTCTTCTTGACACGCTCGAACATCAGCGTGAAGTCGTCCTGCGTGTAGCAGAGGGCGGGCGCAAAACCGAGGATATTGTCGCCGAATGCGCGGAAGATGATCTTGTTTTTATATGCGGTCTCGAAGATACGTTCCGACAGCTTGAGCGACGCATCGAATCCTTGTTTGGTGTCTTTGTCCGACACCAGTTCGAGCGCTCCGAGCAAGCCGATATGGCGTGAGTCGCCCACTAGCGGATGCGTCAGCAGCGCGTCGAGCCCATTCGCAAAGTGCGGTGCTTGTGCGATACCGTTGGCCAGCAGACCGCCCTCGTGATACAGACGCATGACTTCGAGTCCGATAGCGGCGCTCACCGGGTGCGCGGAATACGTCTGGCCATGTCCGATCACCACTGATTTATCCGCGCCGTCTGCTATGCCCTGATAGACCGCGTCGGACATCAGCACGGCGCCCATCGGCGCGTAGCCGGCGGTCAGGCCTTTGGCGACGGTCATCAAGTCCGGTTCAACGCCTTCTGTCTCGCACGCGAAGAGGGGGCCTGTGCGGCCGAATGCGGTGATCACTTCGTCAGCCACGAACAGGATGTCGAGCTTGCGGCAAGCTTGGCTCATTGCCTTGAGCCATCCTGCAGGCGGCACGATGACACCGCCGGATCCTTGCACCGGCTCGCAGAAGAATGCCGCGACATTCTCGGCGCCGAGCTGGGCAACTTTAGCTTCGAGGGCGGCGACTGAAGCCGCGATGATCGCCCGTGGATCATCAGGTGTCGCGCTCCGATAAAGATAGGGCGATGGAATATGGTGCTGGGTGCGCAACGGTACGTCGAAGTTACGATGAAAGCTCGCAATCGCGGTCAGGCCGGCACCGACGGATGATGACCCGTGATACCCCCGTTCGAGCGCGATGATGTGCTTTTTCGACGGACGGCTCGTCGCGTTGTAGTAGTGCGTGATAAAACGGATTGCGGAGTCCACTGCATCGGAGCCGCCGAGCGTGAAATAGACGTGTTGCAACGACTTGGGCGCCTTACTGACGAGTTGTTCCGCCAGTTCGATTGCCGGCTCCGAGCCGAAATGAAAATAGCCGGTGGCGTAGGGGAGGCGGGCCATCTGTTCAGATGCAGCTTTGACGATGCTGTCCTGCCCGTAACCGACATTGACGCACCACAACCCGGCGAAGGCATCCAGCAGTTCATTGCCGTTTGCGTCACGCAGGTAAGCGCCCCGGCCGGACTCGAGAATGGTGACGCCGCGTGCTTCATGTGCGCGATAACTGACGACCGGGTGGATCAGGTGCTTGCGGTCGGCTTCGGTGAGTGACTGGATCGACATGGAGGTGACCTCGTTTCGAAAGTGCTTGAGTGATGAGCTGATGCGACCGTCCCAGACGGGGCGCAAGCGGCGAGGCAGATAGCTGAGCCGGTTTCTCAGATTAAAACGTGAAACAGGACGGCGGTCATCCTACGGAGCGTATGAAAAAACCGAGTTAATCTTCTCGAAGCCGATACAGCGCTACCGCTACTTGAAGCTGAAACCGCACATTAGGATCTTCGAGTGACAACTTCAGTATGCTTTCGATACGCTCGACGCGATAACGCAGCGTGCTGATATGAACGCCGAGCGCCTTCGCTGTGTTGGCGAGCTGGAAGCCCTCATCCGCAAGCGTGCACAAGGTTTCCAGCAGCGATTCCCCGCGCCGTTTCTCCGAGAGCGGCCCGATCAATCGCTCGATAAGCAGATCGCGTGCATTCGGGTCCCCCATCAACGCGCGAGGGAAAAGGATCTCGTCGAATTGATGCAGGCGTCCAGGGCGCAACGTTGGCACGAGCGCGTCTACGTCCTGTGCGCCAACTGCCATACCTTTGACGCCAGTGTGAATCCGGCTGATCGCCATGGCGGAGCGTTTATCTGACAGGGCTTCCCACAATGACGACGTCGATGCGTCTTCCGGAACAATAAACTTGATCTGGTTCAGCCATATCGCGATGAGCTCGGGGAGCTTCCTTGCACGCAACTCGCGCTTGAGCGACTCGATCCAGCGCTCGCGTCGTTCAAGCCCTTCGGTCGTGAGCGGAATCGGCTCGTCGAGCAGAACCAGGCACACGCGATAAGCTTTTGAATCGCTCCAGCCGCACACCCGGGCGCGTTCGAGGGCACCGGCTGACGCCGAAAATTCGCCGTCGAGAAGGCCAGCAACGAGCGCATACCCAAGGCGATCTTCCTGTTGCGCGAGTTGCCGCTGGTGCATCATATGCAGCGCTGCGACCACGCTCGCATGTTCGATCGCGCGTGCATCGAGCTCCTGGGTTTCGTTGCCTGAAAGATCGAGCCAGATGAGTGCGACGACGATATCGTGCAAACGTACGGGGAAGACGATGCGATGCAGCGCTGCGGCCCCTGTAGCGAACTTCACCACGAGAGGCCGTTGCAGTGCTGTGAGGTCGATTGGTAGCGAACCACTCTGCACTGCGTCAACGAATTGAGGTTCGAGCCGTGTGAGCGCGTCAACCGTATCCGATCCACCCAGGATGCCGCCAGCCGGGTCGGTGAATGTCACGAAGCGCCCAAGCAGGCTGGTCAGCGCGGCTGCGATGTCCGACAGGCTGGTAGCGAAGACGGCCGCGTGGGTGAGCGCCCGGTGCAGCTTTTCGGACCGCTCGATGATATCGCCCTGGAAGTTGATGATCTTCGCGAGTATTTCGTGAGTGACCTCGCTGAATGGGACATCCCAGGGCAGTTCGAGTAGCGGCAGGCCAACCCGGTTGGCCTCTTCAAGCGCCTCAGGCGGGAAGTGTTCGCGAAAGTGGGGCACGGCGAGAACCACGCCCGCCAGCCCCACCTTGCTGAGGTTCCTGACCAGTTCTCTTGAGGCAACCTCGTCGCTTGGCCAGTTGTATCCGGTCGTCAGCAACAGTTCCCCGGGCTTCACCCATTGCGCAATGTCGGGGTGATCAACCATGTGAACCCACGTGATCTCCCGGTCCAGCGTTTGCGAACCCGCCACCACTTCGGCGTCACGTAATATGGTCTCCCTTATGGCGGTATCGAGTTTCATTTTTTTCCGTAAATGCAGCGTGGCGTGCTAGCAGGGCACAGCAATGTCGGGTGATCTGCTAGCGACAGGTTGCCGGTATCCGAACAGCACGCCGAACAGACTGAAAGCGGCTGCGAACATCACGTAGAACGCGGGTGCCATTGCCGTGCCGGTCTTGGCGATCAGCCAGGTAAGAATCAGCGAGGCGAAGCCGCCAAACGTCATGACAGCGAGGTTGTACGCAACTGACAGGCCGGTCGATAATACTTTCGTCGGAAACGTTTCGGAAAGCGCGGCGAGAATCGGGCCAGTGTAGATCGCAATCAGCACGCCAAATACGGCCTGAAAGATGCATAGCGTGGCAAGCGATGGGGACGACACGATCATCGCGAACATCGGCCACGCGAGCAGAAGCATTGCCGCCGCTGAACCCGCCAAGAGCCATTTCCTGCCGATCTTGTCGGACCACCAGCCCGTGATTGGCGAGCAAACCGTAATCACTACGCCACCCACCATCGCGGCAATGAAAGAGGCCGACTGCTGCAGCTTGAGCACCTTGACCGAGAACGTCGGCATGTAGAAGAGGATCACGTAGATGCACACGGTCCATAGCACGACCATCGCGAAGCTTGCGAACGTCTGCCGCGGATAGTCGCGCAGCACGTCGGCAAGCGGCGTCTTGGACTTGTCTGTGGCGTTAAGAAAGACGGGCGTTTCCTCCAGGTTGCGCCGGATGAAGAAACCGATCGGGCCGATCAGCAAACCGGAGAGAAACGGAATCCTCCACCCCCAGCTTTCGACATCCTGCGCCGACAGCCCCAGCGTGATACCGGTGCCGAAACACGCGCCGAGCAGCACGGCGAAGCCGATGCTCGTCTGGATCCAGCTGGAGTAATAGGCTTTTTTCCCCTTCGGCGCATGTTCGGTCAGGAACGCGGTAGCCGTGCCCATTTCTCCACCAGCGGAAAATCCCTGAAGCAGCCGTGCCATCACAATCAAGCAAGGCGCGGCTACCCCAATCTGCGAGTAGGTTGGGGCAAGGCCGATCAGCGCGGTGCCCGCGCACATCAATAGGATGGTCAGTGACAGTGCCGCCTTACGGCCGGCCCGATCCGAGTAAATGCCGATCAAAATGCCCCCGAACGGGCGGACCAGAAAGCCGACGCCGAAGGTCGCAACCGACAGCATCAACGAACTCAGGTCGTTACCGGTCGGGAAAAATAGTTTGGCAATAGTGATGGCGAAAAAACCGTACACCATGAAGTCGAACCATTCGAAGCCATTGCCCAGTACGGTCGCGACAATGGCGCGTCGCCGGATTGCCCGGTCTTCGTCGTAGGTTGCCGTCAGATCTGCCGTGTTCATCTCCACTCCTGATGCATGCGTGTGACTTCGTCTATGAGGTTGAACGCGCGGGTTGTCCGTGCGCTCCCTGTTGGTCATTGGACTCAGCCACAATTCGCGCAACTACCCTCAAAACAACGTAATGAACACGGGTGGATTTGTATCAAACATAGAATAAGAGCCGGGAAAAAGGAAATATCGTTGTCTATTTTGTATGTTTGATAGGTATCTCCTGCTTTTTTGAATTTCTACCCTATCCACCGGACGAAAGTCTTCTGACATAGCATTCAAAAATCAGCGCTCGCGCGATCAAGGTCGAACTGGTTGCGTCCGTAGTGGGAACCGGGAGGAACAATGACGACACCAAACATCACGATTGAAGTCGGCGAAGAGATGGTCGCGGGCTTTGCAAAGAAGGGGCTTGGCCAGGTTCGTCCTGCCTCGTCGCGAGACCGCGGCGCTGGCCCGTTTCGCAGGCTGGTCCTGCGCGGTGCCACGGTTATTGACGGCACCGGGGCGCCTCCTTGGGGCCCCGCCGATATCGTTATCGAGGGCGATCGGATCACGGAAATTGCCGCCGTGGGCGTCCCGGGACTTCCAATCAACGAGCAACGCAGGCCAGCCGCGGGCGATCACGAGATCGACTGCACCAACAAGTTCGTGACACCGGGATTCATCGACTGTCACGCGCATATCGGCACCCCGTTTCATGCAGAAAATGGCGAGATGATGCCGGCGGACTATGTGTACAAGCTTTGGCTTGCACATGGTGTGACGTCAGTGCGCGAAGCGGGCTGCATGAACGGACTCGAATGGACCTGTGAGCAAAAGGCCGCAGCCGACGCGAACCGCATCGCGGCGCCGCACCTGTACCCTTACGTCTACTTTCCCGCTGTCAACGACTACCTCAAGACGATCTACAGCCCCGAAGAAGGGCGGCAATGGCTGAGAAGAGTCAGTGAGAAAGGCGCAAAGGGGGTAAAGTTTTTCGGAGCACCGCCGGCGATCATGCAAGCGGCTCTGGATGAGTGCAAGTTACTAGGACTACGTACGTGTTGTCATCATGCGCAGCTCTCGGTGGGCCGTATGAACGCGCTCAAGACGGCGCAATGGGGGCTGACAAGCACCGAGCACGCGTATGGCTTGCCAGAGGCGCTCTTCGAGGGGCGGACGCTGCAAACGATTGGGGACGACTACAACTATAACGACGAGTACCTGAGATTCTCCACGGCCGGCCAGACATTCCTCCAGGCGGCAAAGCCGGGCAGTCAGAAATGGAATGACGTGCTGGATGCGTTTCTGGCCGTCGGCCATACCTTCGTCCCTACGATGAACGTGTATGACGGCAACCGGGATCTCATGCGTGCGCGCAGGGCTGAATGGCATGACGCGTACACGGATAACACCACGTGGAAGTATTTCCAGCCACAGCGCGGGGGTCATGGTGCGTATTTTTATCGCTGGTCTGTGAAGAACGAAGTCGAGTGGCGCGAGAGCTTCCGCATGCTGATGCAGTTCCTCAACGAATATAAGAACAGGGGCGGCCGCGTATGCCCGGGCAGCGACTCCGGGTTTATGTTCCAGATCTACGGGTTCGGTTATGTCCGGGAACTCGAACTTTTTCAGGAAGCAGGATTCTCGCCGCTAGAGGTGCTGCGTGCGGCGACGGCTCAATCTGCCGAGCTGCTGGGCATAGAAGACGAGACCGGCGCGCTCGAAGTCGGTCGCTGTGCGGACATTCTTGTGCACGGCCAGAATCCCTTGACCGATTTCAAGCTGCTTTACGGAACCGGCGCCTTGCGGCTGAACGATGAGTTGCGCTCTTTGGAACAAAAGCGCTCGATTGAACTCACCATCAAGGGCGGTGTGGTGTTTTCTGTCGAGGAGCTATTGGCTGATGTGCGCGCGATGGTGTCGGCTACGTGGCCCGATGGCGAAACGCCCTTCGGACCAACCGGCAGGTCAAAGGTATGAACACGGCCTCCACGCAATTTTTCATCCTCGCCGGAATTCTCGGAAGCGGCAAGACGTCCTTGCTCGAGGCGCTGCTTGACGCGGGTAGCGGTGCGTCGACAGCTGTCATCGTGAACGAAGTGGGTGCGATCAATATCGATGGGGCGATTCTTTCGGAGTCGGCCCGCGGCATGACGATGGCAACCCTCAGCAACGGTTGCGTATGCTGTTCGTTGACTGACGATCTGGTGACGACGGTCGAAGAGCTGGTCGCTTTGCGTGCGCAGGCGGGCCAACCGGCATTCGAGCGGATCGTTCTGGAATGCAGCGGGTTGTCGCGGCCTGGGGCTGTCATGCGTTCGCTGGAGCAACTTGCTGAATTACGCTTTCGGTTGCTTATCGTGGCCACTTACGACTGTAGCCGGCCGCCACTTGACCACGATTTCGACGATGCCTCTGCGCAACTCAGTGCGGCTCATACGGTAGTACTGACCAAGATCGGTCTTGTCAGTGCGGAGCGGCGCGCGCAGGCACGCAGCGTCGTCGCGGCCATCAATCCGATGGCTCGTATTGTCGATGAATTTGCGCCGTCGATCCGGGCGCGTGAGGCCTTCGCAGAGGTGGATACTTCGGTGTCGCCGCTGATCGGAGGCAGCGAGCCAACGCAGGTCAGCGAGGCCTTGCTTCATCCTCGCGTGCGCGTATTCCGCGCTCGGTTTGCGGAGAAACCGAACTGGGAAGATGTTCTTGAATGGCTTGAAAATATAGCCGGAATGACCGGTGATCGGCTGCTGCGAATGAAGGCGATTGTCGCCGGCCCTCACGGCTCCGATCGCGTTTTACTTCAGAGCGTTGGAACAACGTTTGCTGCGCCCAGACGTCTTGCAACAACGGCGTTCGACGAACTTGCGGCGGTCTTTATTGTTCGCGACTGCGCGATGGTGGAACTGCAACAGGTCGAAGGCGCTTTAGGCGTTACGTGGACGGCGCTGCAGCGGTAGCTGCCCGACGTCACCGCCGTTCACGTCGCAGACTGCGTTCAGGCCTGAACCGTATCGAGTTCTTTCACGTTCGCTTTGCTGTCCTCGTTTGCAACCGCTGCGTGTACCAGCGGCAACAGATCGCGGCCATAACCCAGCGCGTCTTCCAGCGGATCGAAACCACGGATCAGAAACGTGGAAATCCCCAGACGGTAATATTCGATCAACGCCTCCGTCACTTGCTCGGGCGTGCCGACCAGCGATGTGGAGTTGCCCGCCGCTTTCGTCAGCGCGGTGATGCCGGTCCATAGACGCTTGTCCACCACGGTCCCCTTCGCTGCTTCGGCGAGCAGACGCTGTGCACCGACGTTCTTCGGTTCGGTCGGTCGACGTGTAAAGTTAGGATTGCTTTTCACCACGTCCGTCGCGCGTGCGAGGATCGATTCCGCGCGTGCCCACGCGGCATCTTCTGTTGGAGCGATGATCGGGCGTAGCGAAAGGCTGAAGCGGATTGCGTTCTCACGGCCATACGGTTTGGCGGCGGCGCGCACAAGGGCGATGGTCTCGGCGACCTGGGCTAGCGATTCGCCCCACAACGCAAAAACATCGGCATGCTTGCCCGCGACCTGGATTGCTGCTTCTGACGAACCGCCGAAATACACCGGAAGATGCGGCTTCTGCACGGGGCGAACCAGCGATCGGTGACCCTTCACCCGATAGAACTCGCCCTCGTGATCAAACGGCGTTTCGCTTGTCCATGACCGCTTCACGACATCAAGATATTCATCGGTGCGCTTGTAGCGGTCGTCGTGATCGAGGAAGTCGCCGTCGCGTTGCTGTTCGGTATCGTCGCCGCCGGAGATGATGTGCACGGCGGTGCGGCCTGCGCTGAAATGATCGAGCGTGGCGAGTTGACGGGCGGCCAGCGTCGGCGCGACAAAGCCCGGCCTATGCGCAAGCAGGATGCCCAAACGCTTGGTCTGTTGCGCGACGAACGACGCGATCTGGAAGCCGTCCGGCGATGCACTTGAATGCGCGATCAGCACGCGATCGAAACCACCGTATTCATGCGCTTGCGCGACCGCAGCAATGTAGGGCGGATTGACCGCGGGACCTTGCGGCAAGTGGATTTCGCTTGATTCCTGATGGCTCACGTAGCCGATGAATTCAACGCTCATAGTGGTGCTCCTTTAAGAGAAGAGTTGGCTTGGTGCGCGGCGAATCCTGCGCGTCCGAATGCGCCGAGCAGCGCATCGTTTTGCGGTGTATGAATGCGCGAGCACAGCACGTCGCGATGATGGCGTTCGAGTGCGTTGTTGCGGCTTAACCCCGGATTGCCGCTTGCCTCGACCGCGAGTTCAACGGCGGTGATGGCGTTCTGCGTGACGAGGTATTTGATAGCGGGTGCTTCATGCAGCGGAACGCTGCCGTGCGAACCGGCGTCCAGCAGCACGCGATTGTTGAGCAGCAATGCGTCGATACGGCCAAGGGTCTGCTGGAAACTGCCGAGGCTGGAGAGCGGTGCGCCGAGGTTGGCGGGTTTGCGATCCGTGGCCCATGATGCAAACCAGTCGCGCGCAGACCGGGCGACGGCATCGTAGATCGATGAGAGCAGCACGTTCATCCACAGCGTCGTCAGCGGGTCCATGCCGCTCGCGGCGATCTCTGGGGAATTCAGGTCGACCGCACGAGCAGCCGGAACACGCACGTTCTCGAAGATCACTTCGTGACTGCCGGTTGCACGCATGCCGAGGTGGTTCCATGGCTCGCCGAATCGAATGCCCTCTGTATCCCGATGCACGAGGAACGTCCCCACGCGCGGCGGGTTTTCGTCGGTGCGGCCCCAAACAGCGAACCATGTCAGCCCGGGACTGCCGGTTGAATAGATCTTGCTGCCGTTGAGAATCCAGGCATCGCCGCTGTCGGTCAGACGACCGATAGTACCGGGCAAACCGCCGCGAGAGGGCGAGCCCAGTTCGGGCTCCACGCGCAGTGAGTTGATGAGCGCGCCGTGTTCCACCGCGTCGCGCGCCACCTGTTCCTTTAATGCTTGCGGCCAGTTAGGATTGGCCTGCAGACGCAGATGATAAAGACATTGCATCACAAGGATCAGCGCGGTCGACGGCTCCCCACGTGCGACCGCTCGTATCACTTTGAGCACGTGCGGGAGCGTCGCCTGCCGGCCACCAAGTGCTTGCGGCACTGTTAGGGCCAACAAGCCGGCGCTTCGCAAACGCGCGAGGTTGTCGTGGGGAAAGATCGCATCGCGATCCAGCACACCGGCGCTCGCAGCGAAATCCTGAGTAAGCGCGGCAAGCCATGGATCGGCGGCGTTGCTGTCGAGATCGGCGAGGGCGTCGAGCGCGATAGGGTCCTGCAAGGCAGTGGGAGGATGCCGTACGGTCATCGGAAGGTCCGTTATTGACGAATGTTAATGCGCCGTGAACTGGGCGTCGAAACTGGGTGTCACGTCGAGCGTGGTCTTGATCACGCCCGCGCGAACGTAGAGGTCGGCCGTGCGTTGCTGCTCGGCGATCACCTTGCTGTCGATCGTGATTGGCTTCAACTGCGCTCGCTGATAGACGACTTTCAGTACATTGGCGGGCAGGTGGGTGACACGAGATTGGATGGCCGCAACTTCGTCAGGATGGGACAACGCCCATTGTTGACCGGCTGCTACGCGACGCACGAAGTCATCAATTTCCGCGCGTTTGGTCTTGATCGATTCGTCGGTGGCGGCCTGAAAGCTCAGCCCCGATGAAAGTCCCACGCCATTCGCCACGCTGCGGTTGTTATCGCGCAATTCACCGAGCGCAACATACGGGTCCCACGTAGACCATGCATCGACGTTGCCCGACTCCAGCGCGGACTTGGCATCGGCCGGCTGCATGAACTCCAGCGTCACGTCAGAGAGCTTGATGCCCGCACGTTCCAGCGTCGCGATGGCCAGAAAATGGCCGATGGAACCCCGCGTGGTCGCTATGCGTTTGCCTTTCAGATCGGCTGCGCTTTTGATGGGGGAGCCGGCCGGCACAAGGATCGCGAGGTCGACGGGTTGTGAACGCGTTGCCGCTACCGCTCGCACGCGTGCACCGGCGGCGTAAGCGAAGATCAGCGGGGCGTCGCCCAGACCGCCTATATCGATTGCGCCTGCATTCAAGGCCTCACCGAGCGGTTGCGCGGCGGGAAAGTTGAACCACTCGATCTTGTACGGCACGTCTTTCAACTGGCCGGACGCTTCCAGGATCCCGCGTACCTGCAACTGCTGGTCGCCGACTTTCAGAACTGGTTCGGCCACCGAAGCAAGAGAGTGCAGCGCGGTGAATGCAGTCAGCGCGGCGATCAGGAGGAGACTGCGTCGTTTCATGAATCTTCCAGGCAGGGAAAAGATTCACGATACGGTTCGACGCGGCATTAGACAAACGCGTTGTTCTGCTTTGCTAATCACCAGAATTGGAATGACGCGGATCGGGGCGGCCCGCGTCAAATCAGATGTTTCAGATTACGAAGAAGCCATGCGTGCCGTCACGTTCGAGTTGCGCGACGAGACCGTACTCCCATTCAAGGTACGCGCTCATTGCTTCGTGCGGGGCGTCGGTGCCTTCATACGGACGCCGATACCGGTCAATGCGCGGCGACGCCAGATGTGTCTCACCCTGCGCAAGCGGCAAGCCTGCCGAGGTCCATGCAGCGGTACCGCCTTCGAGCAACAAGACAGGCTTCGATGTAATCGCCGCCACTTCCGGTCCGGCGAATGCGGCAAGCGCGCTCGATCCGCACGTGACCACGTATTGCTTCGCATCCGGTAGCGCAGGGAGGTCGAGCGCAAGCCGCGATCGCACGGTCCACCATGCGCCGGGAATGTGTCCCTTCACATGGTTGGCGCTCGCTGTGAAGTCGAGCACGATCGTCTGACTCGCTGGATCGTCGAGCAGGGCGGCGAGTTCGTTTGCGGTGATCTTTGGTATGGCTGCGGGCAGCGGTTTCGCGGCGCGCCACGAGCCTTGTTCGGTCAGGTCGGCGCTCGTTGCGCCGTCGATCACATGCACGTCGATGTTCATCTGCGCGAGCCATGACGCTGTCATGTTGGCGCGCACGCCATCGTCGTCGAAGAGGACCACGCGAGCGCCTCGGACCGGCGCGAACATCTCCGTTTCCTGCACCAGTTGTCCGCCCGGCGCGCCTTGAAAACCTGCTGCATGCGCGTGTTCATATTCGGCCGGCGTGCGGACATCGAAGCGATACGTCGTGCGTTCAACATCTTCTGCCCAGCGCTTCGCCTCTGCGAGCGTCGTGCGTTTCACGCCTGCGCGATCGGCTACGGCTCGTGCCGATTCACGCGAAGCCGCGTCGGCGCGACCGTCGCCGGTGGCGAACTGCCGAGCGCTGCCATGGGCGAGCGATTGACCCGCGAGCAACCAGCCGATCGTGCCGTTACGCAACGCGGCCACCGGGTTCGGAAGCCCCGCATTCACCAGCGACTGCGTGCCGATAATGCTGCGCGTACGCCCCGCGCAATTCACGATCACGCGCGTCTTGGGATCGGGCGCGAGCGCACGAGCGCGCAACACGAGCTCGGCACCCGGAACGCTGATGCTGCCGGGGATGTTCATCGTCTGATATTCGTCGTAGCGGCGCGCGTCCAGCACGACCACGTCCTCGCCGCTTTTCAGTAGCGCATCAACGGCTTCAGCCGATAACGCCGGCGTATGCTGCTTCGATTCGACGAATTCGCCGAACGCTTTGCTGGGCACGTTGACATCGCGGAACACTTCGCCGCCTGCGCGTTCCCAGCCTTTCAAACCATCTTCGAACAACGCAACATCGGTATAGCCGAGTTCTTCGAACCGTCGCGCAGCCCGTTCCGCCAGACCTTCGCCGTCATCGAGGAGAACGATGGGCACGTTCTTGCGCGGCAACTTCGTAAAGGCGTCGAGTTCGATCTTCGATAACGACAGGTTCGCTGCAAACAAGGGGTGACGTTGCGCGTGCGGATCTTCTTCGCGGACATCGAGGAAGGCTATTTCGCGCTTTGAAAGCAGGGCGTTGCGCACGTCGTTGAAGCTGCGCTGGGAGATGGCGCTCATGAGTCGAGTCGTTCCTTCGAGAGGTTCCAGAGGTTGGGGAGCGTGTTGTTCGTGTAGCCGGAGACGAACGGTTTTGGCGGGCCGTCAGAAGGATAGACGTGCCGCGAGATGCCGCCGATGTTCGCACCGTACACATGAATACTGATGGATACCCGGTCGTCGAACGCATTGCTTACGCGATGGATATCGCCGATGGACGGCGACACCGCCGCCACTGCACCCCGTTCGAGCAACTGGTCTTCGCCTGATACCAGAAGCGCACCCTGATCGGTGCGTGCATAAGAGCGTGCGACTTCCGCGCCGCGCAGCACGCCGACGAGGCCCCACACCGTGTGATCGTGAACAGGCGTTTGTTGCCCCGGTCCCCACACGAAGCTGACGACCGAGAAACGTTGACGGGCATCGGCGTAAAGCAGGAATTGCTGATAGCGATCAGGCGATGGTTGCGCGTAGGCATCGGGTAGCCAGTCATCTTCGGCTATCAGCTTGCTCAGCGACACCGCCCCGTGTTCAAGCAGGTGCGCTTCTGGTAAATTTTTATCGACGAGTTGCGCAATCTCGCTTATAAATCCGCGCAGTTTTACATGGCTCATCGCTTATTGTCGCTTCACGCCGCGTGCGCTATTTGCGCGGTCAGTTCACGCGTGGCCGGGATCAACTCGCGGCCGTAATCGAGCGCGTCTTCCAGCGGATCGAAGCCGCGAATCAGGAAGGTGGTGACGCCGAGCGCGTGATATTCGGCCAGCGTTTGCGCTACTTGAGCTGGGGTGCCAACGAGTGCAGTCGAATTCGAGCGGCCCCCGATCTCCTTCGCTACGCCGGTCCACAGGCGATCATCGGCACGTACGCCGTCGCCTGCTGCGGCGAGCAAGCGACGCGCGCCTTCGCTTTGCTGCGGCGTTGCTTCACCGAGACCTTGCTGCGCACGCAGCCGACGCGTTTCATCAAGGATATGTTCAGCACGTTCCCACGCGGCCTTTTCCGTTGCCGCAAGAATGGGCCGGAACGACACCGAGAAACGCACGTTGCGCCCATGTTTTGCTGCTTCAGCGCGAACGCGAGTGACCTGTTCGCGCACCTGTTCTTTCGATTCGCCCCACAACGCGTAGACGTCTGCATGCTTGCCCGCGACCTCGATAGCCGGTGCCGATGCGCCGCCGAAATAGATCGGTACGTAGGGGGCTTGCTTGGGCTTTACTTCGGAGAACGCTTTTTCGAAGCGGTAATAGCGGCCTTCGTGATCGAAGGGGTCGGATTCGGTCCACACGCGTCGCAGGATCTGCAGGTATTCGTCGGTGCGGGCGTAGCGTTCGTCGTGCGAGAGGAAGTCGCCGTCGCGGCGTTGCTCGACGTCGCTGCCGCCCGAGATGAAATGGACCGCGAGGCGGCCGCCGCTTAGCTGATCGAGCGTGGCGAGCTGGCGGGCGGCCAGGGTCGGCGCGACGAAGCCGGGGCGATGCGCGAGCATGAAGTGGATGCGCTGCGTGACGCCGGCCGCGTAAGCGACGGTCAGCATGGCGTCGGGGCTGGTCGACTGATAGGGCACGAGAATGCGGTCGAAACCGGCCTTTTCGTGCGCCTGGGCGAAGTCGCGGAGATAGTCGATATCGATTGCCGGACCGCGCGCCAGATACGTCTCCGACACTTTTTGCTGCTGGATCATGCCGATAAATTCGACGCTCACGAAAGACGCTCCTCGTTGATTCACACTGTGAAGGCAGTGCGTGAAGAGACGCTTCAGGACGCTGCCGATAGCTTTAAAGGCTAACATCGGCTGACGCAGATCTTAAATATCAAAACGAGCTAAAGATATGGGGTGGGGCGAATGGGGGGGTGTGAGAGCGAGGTTCCGTCGAGCCCACCTTGCAGCCCTTACGACCCCTTGCTCCTACCCGACGACCCCGACTTCGCACTAGCCGGCGACCGCGCTCTCCACCGGCTCGTGGTCTCTTTCCCCGCAACCTCGTCCATTGCCACGGCGATCAACTCGACCCGTTGCTCGCGCGTAAAACTCGCGTAAGAAATACCATCGATCACGCCATGTTTCTTCAACAGATGAATCGCAGCCGACCGGTTCGCTTTCTCGAGTTCCAGGTCTTCCTGCGCGCTGAGCAACGCCGCTGTCAAACTCGCGACCGCGGCTTTTTCCTGCGCGACATCGAATTTCATCAGGTCCATCTTGACGTCGAGATCAGGCTCGTTCCCCGATGCCCTGAGCTGCAATTGCGTCAGCTCGCGTTTCAAATCGCCTTCCCGGCGAAGCGCGCGTTCAAGTTTTTGTGCCATGCCGGGGTGTGACCGCCCGTGGCCGCGAAAGAACGTGCTGAAGGTGTTTCCGAGAATTCCCATACCGTCATGACCTCGAGGTGATTTGTGCATCGGCACGTGCTGTCCGATGGCCGCAGGTGTGCACTCGACGCGAGAACCGAATCTCACTCTTGATATCTACGGCAACTCGGGGCAATTCTTTAGACAATTTATGGGCCGTCTAATTAACGGTATTTGTTACGCGATGTAAGCTGGAGAAAGGACGAAAAAACGCCCGATAATCAACATGATAGGTGATTATCGGGCGTTTGATACTACGATTAGATCGAAGCGTCTAAACAGCTATCCGTAAGGTGAACCGCTGCCCGCCGGCTTCAGGCCGCCACTTCCTCGGCTCCAGCCTCAACCGTTTCCGTGTCCGAATTCCGGATCAGGTAATCGAATGCACTGAGCGATGCTTTGGCGCCTTCGCCGACCGCGATCACGATCTGCTTGAACGGTACGGTGGTGACGTCGCCGGCCGCGAACACGCCTGGCACCGACGTCGCGCCGCGCGCATCCACCACAATCTCACCGTGACGCGACAGTTCGACCGTGCCCTTGAGCCACTCCGTATTCGGCACCAGCCCGATCTGCACGAAGACGCCTTCCAGCTCGACGTGCTTCGTTTCGCCCGAACTCAGGTCCTTGTACGACAGGCCGTTGACCTTCTTGCCGTCGCCGGTGACTTCCATAGTCTGTGCCTGCGTAATGATGGTCACGTTCTTGAGGCTGCGCAGCTTGCGTTGCAGCACGGCATCGGCACGCAGTTCAGTACCGAATTCGAGCAACGTCACCGCGCTGACCAGTCCAGCCAGATCGATCGCAGCTTCAACGCCGGAATTGCCACCGCCGATCACTGCAACACGCTTGCCCTTGAACAACGGGCCGTCGCAATGCGGGCAATACGCCACGCCGTGATTGCGATATTGCTTCTCGCCCGGCACGTTGATTTCGCGCCAGCGAGCGCCCGTCGCCAGCACGATCGTCTTCGCTTTCAGCACCGCGCCGTTGGCGAGGCGCACTTCGTGAATCTTGCCCGGCACGAGCGCGTCGGCACGCTGCACGTCCATGATGTCGACGTCATAGCTCTTGACGTGCTGCTCGAGCGCGGTTGCGAACTGCGGTCCTTCGGTCGCTTGCACCGAGACAAAGTTTTCGATAGCGAGCGTATCCAGCACTTGCCCGCCAAAGCGCTCAGCCGCCACGCCGGTCGAGATGCCCTTGCGCGCCGAGTAGATGGCAGCCGCCGCGCCGGCCGGTCCGCCGCCGACGATCAGCACATCGAATACGCCTTTCTTTTCGAGCTCTTTCGCAGCACGAGCGCCGGCGTTGCTATCGAGCTTCGCGAGAATTTCCTTCACGCCGGTGCGGCCTTGCCCGAACACTTCACCGTTCATGTAGACGGTGGGAACGGCCATGATCTGGCGCTGCTCGACTTCGTCCTGGAACAGCGCGCCGTCGATGGTGACCTGGCGGATACGCGGATTGATGAGCGCCATCACGTTCAGCGCCTGCACGACTTCCGGGCAGTTCTGGCACGACAGCGAGATATACGTTTCAAACTCATAGTCGCCGTCGAGCTCGCGGATCTGTTCGATCACCGCGTCGTCGAGTTTGACCGGATGGCCGCCGGTCTGGAGCAGCGCCAGGACCAGCGACGTGAATTCATGGCCCATCGGAATGCCCGCGAAACGGATACCCGTGGGTTTGCCCGGTTCACCGATGGAAAACGACGGCTTGCGTTGTGCATCGTCGCGCTTCTCGATCACCGCAATGCGGTCCGACAGCGTGGCGATTTCATGCAGCAGGCCTTGCAGCTCGACGGATTTCGGAGAGTTGTCGAGTGAAGCGACGATCTCGATCGGCCGGCTGACCTTTTCCAGATACGCTTTCAACTGAGTCTTGAGGTTGGCTTCCAGCATGGCGATTTGAAGTCCGTGACGAGGGGTGTTTATTAAGGCAAGGAATGCGAGGCGAGCGTCATCCGGGCCGCGAGCGGCCCGGACTGTACAGCGCTTACAACTAGGATTTGAAGCAGCGAGGATTTAAAGCTTAGATCTTGCCGATCAGGTCAAGCGACGGCGTCAGCGTTTCAGCGCCCGGCGTCCACTTGGCGGGGCAGACTTCGCCCGGGTGTGCCGCAACGTATTGCGCTGCCTGAACCTTGCGCAGCAGTTCGCCAGCGTCACGGCCAATGCCGTTGTCGTGCACTTCGCACAGCTTGATCTCGCCTTCCGGGTTGATCACGAACGTGCCACGCAGCGCCAGGCCTTCTTCTTCGATCAGCACGTCGAACGCGCGCGAGATGACCAGCGTCGGATCGGCAATCATCGGATACTGGATCTTGGCGATCGTGTCCGACGTGTCGTGCCATGCCTTGTGCGTGAAGTGGGTGTCGGTCGACACGCTGTAGATTTCCACGCCCAGCTTCTTGAATTCTGCGTAACGGTCGGCCAGATCGCCGAGTTCCGTCGGGCAAACGAACGTGAAGTCAGCCGGGTAGAACACCAGGACGGACCATTTGCCCTTCAGGCTTTCTTCGGTCACGGTGATGAAGTCGCCGTTGTGATAAGCGTTGGCTTTGAACGGTTTGACCTGGCTGTTGATGATCGGCATTGCGTAAGTCCTTGTGTTAAGTGGTTAAGGAGAAGTGCATGAAGTATGCAGGGAGACGCCCAATATGGAAAATCGAATGATTTAATGGGGCCGATGGGGTGAGGCTATCAGGGTTAACGAGGCGGTTGCAACTGTCCGCTGCGCCAGCGGGGCCGCATTTTATCGTTACCTGGAACCTGCTGCCAGTTCGGGGATGGCCGGCAAGTCAACAAACACGGGCATGGGCGTTGCGCACATCCTGCTTTAGCTAACTGAATCAACAGGAGGGTGTATGAAAATTGGCATCATTGGCGCGGGTAATATTGGCCGCGTGCTGGCGCTGCGCTGGGTTGAGCATGGGCACGAGGTCCTGATCGGCAACTCGCGGGGGCCGGATACGCTGGCGGAAGTCGCCGGCGAAACCGGGGCGAAGCCGGCTGAACTCGCCGACGTGGTCCGCGGCGCCGCCGTGATCGTGGTCACGATTCCCGAAAAGAAAGTGCTGAATCTGCCGGCGGGCTTGTTCGACGACGTGCCGGAAACCACGGTCGTGATCGATACCGGTAATTATTATCCGCGCGAGCGCGATGGCCGTATCGACGGAATCGAGTCCGGCATGATGGAAAGCGCCTGGGTCGCGCAGCAGATCGGGCGTCCGGTCATCAAGGCTTTCAATAACATTTACGCGGCGCATTTGCGCGATCTCGGCAAGCCTGAAGGCACGCCGGGACGCGTTGCGCTGCCGGTCTCGGGCGATGCCGCCGATGCCAAAGCTGTCGTCATGCAACTGGTCAGCGAGATGGGGTTCGATCCCGTGGACAACGGCGGTATTGACGACTCCTGGCGGCAGCAACCGGGCACGCCGGTCTACACGAAGGATTTCGACAGAGAAGGCCTGAAGGCCGGTCTGCAGAAGGCCGAGCGGACTCGCAAGCCGCAATGGAGCGCGACGGACAAGAGCCCCGGCAGCTTCGATCACCCCGCATGAAGCCACGCGGCGACGGACCGTTGAAAGCCCGTCGCCGCGTATTTAAGCCAACTGCAGTCAGCGTTCTCAGTCAAGCGAGATGCCGTCGAAACGATGACCGCCCAGCGGGCTGATCTCATAGCCCTTGACGTCCTTCGTCATCAGCTGGAACGCGGTCGCGTGGGCGATCGGCGTGTACGGAACCTGATCCTTGAACACGACCTGCGCCTGCTCATACAGCTTGGTGCGGGTCGGCTGGTCGGTGATCAGCCGCGCTTTCCCGAGCAGATCGTCGAACTGCTTGTTGCACCACTTCGCCATGTTGCTGCCATGCACCGCGTCGCAGCCGAGGGTCGTGCCGAGCCAGTTGTCCGGGTCGCCGTTATCGCCCATCCAGCCGTACAGGATGGCGTCGTGCTCGCCGCCTTCTTTCGCGCGCTTGTTATATTCGGCCCATTCGTAGGTCACGATATTCGCTTTCACGCCAATCTTCGCCCAATCCGATTGAATCAATTGCGCCATCAGGCGTGCGTTGGGGTTGTAGCCGCGCTGCACGGGCATGGCCCATAACGTAATGGAAAAGCCGTTCGGAAACCCCGCCTGCTTCAGCAGCTCACGGGCCTTCACGGGATCGTAAGGCGCATCTTTCAACGCCTTGTTATACGACCATTGCGACGGCGGCATCGGATTCGAGGCCACGGTCGCCGCCCCCTCGTAGACGCTCTTCAAGATGGCCGGTTTATCGACGGCCATGTCCAGCGCACGGCGCACCAGCACGTTATCGAGCGGCTTGTGGGTGGTGTTGTAGCCGACATAGGCCACGTTGAATCCCACTCCCGAGAGCACCGCGAGTTTCGGATTGCTGCGCGCGGTCTGGATGTCGGCGGGGCGCGGGAAGGCGGTCATCTGGCATTCGCCGCTCGCGAGTTTTTGCATGCGCACGGCGGCGTCCGGCGTGATGGCGAACACCAGTTTCGCGATATGCACGTCCTTCTTGTTCCAGAAGTCCGGATTCGCGTCGTAGCGGATGATCGCGTCTTTCTGATACTCGCGGAACACGAACGGCCCCGTGCCCACGGGCTTCTGGTTCAGGTCCTCCGTCTTGCCGGCCTTCAGCAACTGGTCGGCGTATTCGCCCGACACGATGGACGCGAACTCCATCGCTATGTTGCGCACGAACACCACGTCTGACGTGTGCAGCGTGAAGCGCACCGTGTAGTCGTCGAGTTTTTCAACCGATGCAATGTTCTTGTCGTAACCGAGATCGCTGAGATACGGAAAGCTGACCGGATGCGCTTTCTGGAACGCATTCTCCGGATCGATCATGCGTTTGAACGTGAAGACGACGTCGTCCGCGTCGAAGTCGCGCGTGGGCTTGAACCAGGAGGCGGTCTGGAACTTGACCCCGTGCCGGAGATGAAACGTGAAGGTTTTCGCATCGGGCGACTCGTCCCATGACTCGGCCAGACCCGGCACCAGGTTGAGCGAACCGCGCTCGAATTCAACCAGGGTGTCGTAGACTGCGTGCGCGCCGGCGTCGAAGTCCGTGCTGGTGGTGTATTCCGCGGAATCGAAGCCCGCCGGACTGCCTTCGGAACAGAACACCAGGGTTTTGCCCGCTGCCTGGGCGGTGCCGGCGAGCGCGCCGAAGGCTGCAAGGGTGCAAACCGCAGTCAGCGCCATTTTGCGGGCTGGAGCGAGAAACGAGCCGGGTGTCAGGCGTTTAGATGGCATGTAAGGTCGGTGAAGGTTGACGAGCGGTGCCCTGGAGCAAACGGGCGTGCCTAATTAATCATGTACTTTACCAACCAGGGAATTTTTGACGAAGCGATACGTTCTTCTTTAGATATATGGAAATCAGTCGTGGGAATTTGGACTGGTTCCTGCACCTTGCACCCAATTTCCAACGTGGCTGCGGCGGATTGAGGCCTGCGGGCTGCAAATATTTCCCGGGCGTTTTAACATGTCGGACCGGGCGCTCCCGCTTTTTTCCGGCTTCTTGCTAAAGTTATCGATTAAATACCGGCATGCGGCCCACGCCCTCCTATGCAGTACAAGAGAACATGAAAAACGTTTCTGATTCACCGGCAGCCACTGCCGTAGCAGCCCACGAAGAACGCGTCGAACTCGTGGCCAAGGCCACCATTCCCACGCGTTACGGTGTGTTTGAGTCGCATGTGTATCGCGTGATGAGCACGGGCGCAGAGCATCTGACGCTTGTCATGGGCGATGTCAGCCATGGCGAATCCGTGTTGTGCCGGCTGCATTCCGAGTGTGTCACCGGCGATGTATTCGGCTCGTATCGCTGTGATTGCGGCGAGCAACTGGACCTCGCCATGCGTTATATCGCGGCTGAAAATCGCGGTATCTTGCTGTATCTGCGCGGTCATGAAGGGCGCGGCATCGGGCTGGCGAACAAGATCCGCGCGTACGCGCTGCAAGAGCAGGGCTACGACACGGTCGACGCCAACCTGCATCTCGGTCTGCCCGACGACGCGCGGGAATACGATTCAGCCGCGGCTATCTTGCGAGCGCTCGATGTGCGGTCGGTGCGCTTGATGAGCAACAATCCGTCGAAGTTTGACACGCTGCTCAAGCACGATATCCCGGTCTGCGAACGGGTGGCGCTGGCCATTCCCGTGCGTGAGGAAAACGAGCGCTACATCAAGACGAAGCAGGTGCGCTTTGGCCACTACTTTGATGAGAATGAGTGACTAGTAGCTGCGGGACATCGGGTCTCAGGTTGCGTCATGGAAAATGATGCCAACCGTATGCCGGTGCCCCGATCTCAGCCGGCTCACCCCATGCCTGAGATTCACCCGGTATGCCCCGCGCGTGCCGTTCACCGGCCGGTTATGCACGGCAAATATCACTGCGTCCCCTTGTGCTAGCGGCACGACTTCGGCGCGCGACTGCATGCGCGGCCGCTGCTCGGTCATTACAAATTCGCCGCCCGTAAAGTCACGTCCCGGTACCGACAGCAGAATCGCGAGCTGAAGCGGGAACACGTGCTCACCGTACAGGTCCTGATGCAGGCAGTTGTAATCGCTTTGCCCGTATTGCAGGATCAGCGGTGTGGGGCGAAGCTGGCCGGCCGCGTGGCATCTGTCGATAAAATCGGCGTGGTCCGGGGGATACCGGGTCTCGATACGCATGATCTCGTTCCATCGATTAGCAATGGGGACAAGATGCGGATACACCACGCTGCGCAAGGTGCCGATCACCTCAGGCAGCGGATAAGCGTAGTACTTGTACTCGCCGCGGCCGAAACCGTGGCGCGCCATGACGACGCGGCTTCTGTATAACTCGTCGCGCACATAAAGCGCTTTCAGCGCGTCACATTCCGCCGGCGTGAGCAGGCGCTCGACTGTCGCACAGCCGAATCCATCCAGATCCTCTTGGACACCATGCCAGTCGACAGCATTCACGCGTGCTTCGATATTCGTCGCCAGGGCATCCATTAACAGTTCTCCATGCAGGTTTCGATGACCCCCAGTGTCCGCTGCCCGGCGTTTCAAAACACTCCGGATGTTGCGTTCATATTGGTGATCGACCAAATAATCTGATGAATAATTGGATCCCGTCGTGAAGCCTTGCCGCTCGCGCGGCTCAGTGCTCCATTGGCGGTGACTGCATCACGGCGGTGTCGCGCGACGCCGCGTCGCGCAGGCGGATGATCGTCTGCCGCGACGTGCTGAGCACCCGTGCAATTGCCGTCACGGTGCTGCCTGCGGCAAGCGCCTTCAACGCTTGTTGCCGCTGTGAGTCGGACAACGAGGCGGGACGTCCCTGATGCATGCCGTCCTTCTTGGCGATCGCGGCGGCGTCGAGCGCGCGGGCGCGTTTGGCATCGCGCTCAAGTTCGGCGGCAAGCTGAAGCATGCGGATGGGTGAGCCTTCCCCGTTCGCGCAAAGATCGGTTTTGCCTGCATCGATGCAAATGGCGTGGGCCCCTTTGGCAGACAGCGTGGTGAGTGTCGATACGGCGTCGTTGATGCTGCTGCCCAGGTAACCGAGGCGCGCGACGACCAATGTGTCGCCGGGCTTGATGCGGCGGATAGCTCGCTGGAGCGCGATGCGCGACGCGGCATTCACCGCATGGCTGCAGTGATCGACGAGCACGCAACCCATGTCGACGAGGAAGCCGGCCGCGTCGATCTGGAACAGGTCGTTGTCACGTGCGTTCTGATTGCCGGCGGTATTGATGTACACGATGAGGGTCACGAGGCGCGCTCCGATATTGCCTTGCACGAGCCGCCGGCGCCACCGCAGCGGCGCTACCGGCAGCTGCGGCTTGGACCATGTTAGCAAACTGCCGGAGGATGCGCATCGCGCGGTGTCAATGCTGCGTCGCGACTTGAGTGAGCCGGCTTTGCAGCGCTTCGCGGCGTGTGGCGATCCGCTCACCCAGTTTCGCGAGATCGAGCCGGGTCTTGCGCAATTCCGGGAACAGCTCGGACTCTTCTTCCTCTACGTGGTGATTGACGCTTTCGGTCAGGACCTTGAAGGTGGCGTCGAAGCCTTCATCGCCGGCTTTCATCGTCGAGAATTTTTCGATCAGTGTCTTCACCAGAAAGTGCTCTACGACCGCTTCATTCACGTCGTCCTTGTCGTCCCGGCCAAGCGCTTCCTTAGCCGCCGGATAGAGGATTTCCTCTTCCACAATCGCGTGCATGGTGAGCAGTTCGCATGCGCGCTGCACGAGGGTCGCCTTGCGTTCCAGGTCGTCATCATCCGCGCGTTCAAATGCGTCGAACAGCTTCTCCACCGCTCGATGTTCGTCTTCAAGCAGCGTCAGTGCATCCTGCCGGGTCGTAGGGGTTGCGGCCATGATAATTCCTCGCGTGGGTGGGGGCGCGCCGGGGCGGCTCGCTCGCGAGACTCACAGCAAAGCCGATGCCCGCGTGACGGTTACCGGGACTGTGGTGTGCCGGACGATCTCCACCCGCCACCAGGAAGGCAGCAGGCGGCGCACGTCGGCACGGGCAAAACGGTCGTCGATCAGATACAGCACGCCTTCATCCGTCTGCCCTCGAATCACGCGCCCGGCAGCCTGTACCACTTTCTGCAGCCCGGGAAACAGATACGTGTAGTCGTACCCGGCGCCGAACTCTTCGTCCATGTGCGCTTTCATCTGCTGGTTGACCGGATTCAGTTGCGGGAGCCCAAGCGTAGCGATAAACGCGCCGATCAACCGCGTGCCGGTCAGGTCGATAGCTTCCCCGAACGATCCGCCGAGCACGGCGAAGCCGATACCGCGGCCTGTTTGTGTGAAGCGTGCGAGAAAGGCTTGCTGGTCCACTTCGCTCATGGAACGCGATTGCGTCCACACCGGAATGTCGGGATGCTCGCGAAGCAGCGCGTTGGCGACCTGATCGAGGTAGTCGAAGCTGCTGAAGAAACTCAGGTAGTTGCCGGGCGCGCGCCGGTATTGAGCCGTGATGAGATCGACGAGTGGTGGTACGGACTGCTCGCGATCGCGAAATCGCGTGGACACGTTCGCTATGGCCCGCACCTGCAACTGGTCCGCGTGAAAAGGCGATTCCACATTCATCTGCAGGCAGGTTTCGGGGAGGCCCAACATGTCGCCGTAGAAATGCATGGGCGTGAGCGTAGCCGAGAAAAGCGCGACTGAATGCGCGCGCGCAAAGCGCGATTTCAGATGCGGCCCGGGCACGCGATTGCGCAGGCACAGCACAGTGTTGCGCTTTGTGCTGGCCTGCGGAGATAGAGTGGTATCGAAGAGAGAGTGGGTGTCGAAGCGCTCGGCAATACGCACGAAATGCATGGCATCGAAGTAAAAGCGCAGCATCTCGCGATCCAGCGCGGCAGGTTGCTCGCCTACGAACTCCGTCATTTCAGTGACTGCTGCGATCATGTTTTCCAGCGCTTCAATGAAGCGCCCGGGCAGTTCCGCGTGCACCTCGTATTCGACCGTCTGCTCGCCCGATATGGTTTTCCACGCCCGGGCGATCTTGTCGAATGGGCGCTTCAGATGTGGCGGCACGGTGCGGCGCACGCTGCGAAAACGCGCTTCATCCAGCGTGGCCGAATACATGGCGCGGGCGCGTTCAACCAGGTTATGCGCTTCGTCCACCAGTACGCCGACACGCCATTCCTTCGACTCCGCGAGGGAAAACAGCATGGCGCTGGTGTCGAAGTAATAGTTGTAGTCGCCGACAATGACGTCGCTCCAGCGCGCCAGTTCCTGACTCAGATAGTACGGACAGACGGTGTGCTCAAGGGCCACCTCGCGCAACACCTGACGATCAAGTTGCGCAGCCTTCAGCGCGGCCTGTCGTGCGGCAGGCAAGCGGTCATAAAAGCCGCGTGCGAGGGGGCAGGATTCGCCTTGACAGGCTTTGTCGGGGTGTTCGCAGGCCTTGTCGCGCGCGACCAGTTCGAGCACGCGCAGCGGTGTGCCGCGGCCAAGCGTGGTGAGTGCGTCAAGGGCCAACTGGCGGCCCGAGCTCTTCGCGGTGAGGAAGAAGATCTTGTCGAGCTTCGCAGCAGGCCATGCTTTCAACAGTGGAAACAAACTGCCCAGCGTTTTACCGATTCCCGTTGGCGCTTGCGCCAGCAGACTTCGTCCATGCAGCGCGCAACGGTAGATGGCCGCCGCCAGTTCCCGTTGCCCCGGATGCAAGGACGCGTGAGGGAAAACCAGTTCCGCCAGCGCGCCGTCCAGTTTGGCGCGATGCTCAAGTTCCTGTTGCGCCCACGCCAGAAAACGCTCGCAGTGCTCGCGAAAGTGATCGCGGAGTGCGTCGGCGGATTGCAGTTCGGTGAAGACCGTCTCCTTCTCGTCGCCAATATTGAAGTAGACGAGAGCAACGCGGATCTCCTGCAGGTTCAGCGTTTTGCAGCACAGCCAGCCGTAGATGCGCGCTTGCGCCCAGTGCAGATGCCGATGGTTGTCGGGGATGGCGCTGAGCTTGCCGCGGTACGTCTTGATCTCTTCCAACTGGTTCAGGCCAGGGTCGTAGCCGTCCGCGCGGCCGCGTACGTGCAGCGGACCGAAGGTGTCGGAGAGGCTTAATTCAGCTTGGTAACGTTCGCCGCGACGGGCGGTGACGAGCTTGTGCCCAGCCATGCCCTGCTGCGCGGTGGGCGAAGGCGTGAAGCGCAAGTCGAGGTCGCCGCGCTTGGCGGTGAACTCGCACAACGCGCGTACCGCGATGATGTAGGCGGGTTGATCGGACATGATTACTGTATGGATATACAGTAAATACTATCACGATGCGGCCGGCCGGAAACATCGCGTGGAACGCCGGTTGCTGCGCTCCAGGTACGCGGTTCCCGCCATCGACTCATGGAGAAACGAATGACAACGACCCAATTATCTGCAGTGCTCGCAGCTTGCCTGATTACTAGCGCACCACTCGCTATTGCACAGAGCGGTGGTGGCAATGGCAATGGTGGAACGGGCGGCGGCAGTGCGCATGGCGCTGCGACGGCAGGAGCCACAAGCAGCGGAGACCCGGCCTCCGGGACCATGTCGAAGGGCGGCAAGGTGCATCGCAAGATGATGCACAAGTCGGCGACCGATACGACCAACATGCCGGGGGCCGACGCCAGCAGCGACACGAAGGGCCAATAAAACCGCGAGCGTGAAACAAGCAGGGCGCGACCTTCGGGCCGCGCTTTTTGCTCGCGAGGGCCACGCCTTGGCGACAGAGATAGATACAGAGATAGATACAGAGATAGATAACGCAACGTGCAGGAGGCCGCAATGGCGCAGACAGTAGGCGACTTTATCGTGGCACGGCTCCATGAATGGGGCGTGCGGAGAATGTTCGGTTACCCGGGCGATGGCATCAACGGCGTGTTCGGCGCAATGCGTCGAGCGCAGGACAAGATCGAGTTTATCCAGACGCGGCATGAGGAAATGGCTGCGTTCATGGCGTGTGCGCACGCGAAATTCACGGGCGAACTGGGCGTGTGCATTGCCACCTCCGGGCCGGGCGCGTCGCATTTGATTACCGGTCTCTACGATGCACGCATGGACCATATGCCCGTGCTTGCCATCGTCGGGCAGCAAGCGCGTTCGGCAATGGGCGGGCACTATCAGCAGGAACTGGATCTGGCGTCCATGTTCAAGGACGTGGCCGGGTCGTTCGTGCAGCAGGCCAGCGTGCCCTCGCAGGTACGGCATCTCGTCGATCGGGCGATCCGCACGGCTTTGTCGGAGCGGCGCGTGACGGCGATTATCCTGCCGAACGACTTGCAGGAGATGCCTTACGAAGAGCCCGAACGCGCGCACGGAACGGTGCACTCGGGGGTGGGATGGACCGCGCCCAAGGTGGTTCCTTACGCTGCCGATCTCGCCCGGGCCGCGGCCGTGCTGAACGACGGGCGGCGCGTCGCCATTCTGGCCGGCGCGGGGGCGTTGAACGCGACGGAAGAACTTATCGCGGTCGCAGACAGGCTCGGGGCGGGCGTGGCAAAGGCGCTACTCGGCAAGGCCGCGCTGCCGGATGACTTGCCCTGGGTGACCGGGTCAATCGGATTGCTCGGCACCGAACCCAGCTACAAGCTGATGACCGAATGCGACACGCTGCTGATGGTCGGATCGGGATTTCCGTATGCGGAATTTTTGCCGAAGGAAGGGCAAGCGCGGGGTGTCCAGATCGATCTGAAAGGCGACATGCTGAGTCTGCGATACCCGATGGAAGTCAACCTTCAGGGCGATGCCGCCGAGACTTTGCGCGCGCTGCTGCCGCTGCTCGAACACAAGACGACGGAGAGTTGGCGCGACCGCATCTTTCGATGGAATCGCAGCTGGCACGAGACGCTGGAGGATCGCGCAATGCAGGCTGCCACACCGGTCAATCCGCAACGTGTGGCGCTGGAGTTGTCGTCGCGATTACCGGACAACGCTATTGTCACGAGCGACTCCGGCTCATGCGCGAACTGGTATGCCCGCGACGTGCAAGTCAAGCGCGGCATGCTGTGTTCGCTGTCGGGCGGCCTTGCGTCGATGGGCGCTGCCGTGCCTTACGCCATCGCAGCGCGTCTTGCCTACAGAAACCGGCCCGTGGTCGCGATGGTCGGCGACGGCGCCATGCAGATGAACAACATGGCAGAGCTCATTACGTTGGCGAAGTATCGTAAGCCGACTGATGCGGCGTGGATTTGCGTCGTGTTCAATAATCAGGACCTGAATCAGGTGACGTGGGAGCAGCGCGTGATGGAAGGCGATCCGAAATTCGAAGTCTCCCAGCAGATTCCGGATGTGGCGTATCACAAGTTCGCGGAGTTGATCGGCCTGAAGGGAATTTTCGTCGATGACCCCGCGCGGCTGGGTGCCGCGTTGGATGAGGCGTTTGCATCGGATCGGCCCGTCGTACTGGAAGTGAAGACCGATCCGAATGTGCCGCCGCTGCCGCCGCATATTACGGTCAAGCAAGCCAAGGCGTTTGCGTCCACGTTGTTGCAAGGCGATCCCGACCAGGGCAACGTGATTGTCGACACAGCGAAGCAGGTCCTGTCCAGCATCCTTCCTGGATCGAAAAGCTAAGCGCTGCAGGGCGACCCGAAGCCAATCCGCCAATCTCCGCGATGCTCAAGCCTGAATCCGGGACGAGCACTCGCGGCAGTGTGCCGCCGCAATCACCAACACCGGTTGTCGCGTGTGAGGCGAGCAGCCGCAACGTACACAATAAATAGCGCGCCCGCCTGTGCCGAAGAAATGATGCGTGAATATAATAAGCGCCGCCTGCGCCCCAAAGATCCCGGCGCGGCCTACGCGCGCGTGCTGCGTATCGCTTTGCCCGGCGCTGTTTAGCGCGTTCGTTCGCACGCGTAGTGGTATCTTTAATCCATCGAAGCACCCCGAACCGAGGCCCCTGGAGTGAGCGAAACTACAACATCAACGGCGCCGCCCTCGGGAGAGGACGCACCGGGCGCCGCTTATAGCCCGAGTTCGCTGGGTTTTCCCGTTGTCGGGATCGGTGCGTCCGCGGGGGGCGTCCAGGCGCTGCTGCGCTTCTTCGAGAACGCGCCGGCCGACATGGGCATGGCATTTGTCGTGGTCCTCCACCTGTCGGCGAAGCATGTCAGCAGTGCGGACAAGGTGCTGCAGAACGTCACCCGCATGGGCGTATCGCAGGTCAACGGGCCGACGCAAATAGAAGCTAACCACGTCTACGTCATCGCGCCGGGCAAGAGCCTGACGATGGCCGACGGTCACCTGAACGCGCGCAACGCCGAGCCCACGGCGGGCCGGCCGGTCACGATCGACCGGTTTTTCCGGAGCCTGGCGGACGCGCACGGTCAGCGCGCGATGTGCATCGTGATGTCCGGCACGGGCAGCGACGGCGCGGTCGGCATTGCCAGCGTGAAGGAAAAAGGGGGCGTGACGCTCGCGCAGGAGCCGAACGACGCCGAATACGCCGAAATGCCGCAGAACGCCATCCTGACAGACCAGGTCGACCTGGTGCTGCCGGTGGTAGAGATGCCGCAACGGCTGCTCGACATCTGGAATAACGCCAAGCGCATCGCCCTGCCTGAACTGGAACCGGCGACGCTGGGTCCGGACGATCGGGCCGATCGCCGGAGTGAAGCCGAACGTGCGTTGCAGACCATTTTGGCGACGCTGCGCGCCCGCACCGGTCACGACTTCCGTTTCTACAAGCGGGCGACCATGCTGCGCCGGATCGAGCGGCGCCTTCAGGTCAACGGCGTGCCGGACCTGATTGCCTACCGCGACCTGCTACGGGATAACCCGCGCGAAACCGCGGCCCTGCTCAAGGACATGCTGATTGGCGTGACCAGTTTTTTCCGCGACCGAGAAGCGTTCGAGTCGCTCGAGCGTGGCGTGCTGCCGACCTTGTTCCATAACAAGGCCAATGGCGACCAGGTTCGCGCGTGGGTCGCCGGATGCTCGTCGGGCGAAGAAGCGTATTCGCTCGCCATGCTCTTGTGCGAGCAGCGCGAAGTCTTGCGTTCCACCGCCAGCATCCAGGTGTTCGCCACCGATATCGACGAAAGCGCGGTGGCGCGCGCACGGGCCGGACTGTATCCCGAGTCGATCATGACCGACGTCCGCCCCTCTACGCTGCGGCAATTTTTCGTCAAGACGGACTCGCGCTACGAGGTGGTGAAAAGCGTGCGCGAGAAGATCCTGTTCGCCATGCACAACGTGCTGCGCGATCCGCCGTTCTCGCGGCTCGACCTGGTTTCTTGCCGCAATCTCCTGATCTATCTGGACCGGGGCGTGCAGAACCAGGTACTGGAGATGTTCCACTACGCGCTGTACCCCAATGGGTATCTTTTTCTCGGCAGCTCGGAGTCGGCGGACTCGGTCGAAGAGCTGTTCAGCGTGGTCGACAAGAAGAACCGGATCTACCGGGCGAAAGCGGCGAAGCTACCGAACCGCCCGGCGCTGACCTCGCCTTCGCTGCTGATGCAAGGACGTTACACACACGACGAAGAGGCGGGGTCCGCGCTGCTCCCGGGGCGCCGCAATTTCTCGTTCAGTGCGTTACATCAGCGTGTGCTTGAGCAATACGCGCCGCCCAGTGTGATCGTGAACCGCGACTCGAAGATCGTGCATATGTCGGACAACGCGGGACGCTTCCTGCGGTATGTCGGCGGCGAGCCCTCAAGCAACATGATTGCCGTCGTATTGCCCGAGCTGCGGCTCGACCTGCGTACCGCGCTGTTCCAGGCCGTGCAGACGGGCAATAGCGTGGAGGCCCGGCGCGTCAAGCTGCAGCGCGACGGTCACGCTTCATACGTCAACATGACCGTGCGCCCGTTTCACGACGCTGCCGCCGACGCTGACTTCCTCCTCGTGCTGTTCGACGAGGTCCAGGAAGCAATGACGGAAAGCACGGTGGTCGTGGAGCGTCAAACGGGTAATGACACCGTGATGCAGCAACTCGAACAAGAGCTGCATGCGAGCAAGGAACAACTGCAGACCACAATCGAGCAGTACGAAACATCCACTGAAGAGCTGAAAGCGTCGAATGAGGAGTTGCAGGCGATCAACGAGGAGTTGAGATCGGCGACAGAGGAACTCGAAACCAGCAAGGAAGAATTGCAGTCGGTGAACGAGGAACTCATCACGGTCAACGCGGAGTTGCAGGCGAGGATAGAGGAAACCGGCAAGGCCAATGACGACTTGCAGAACCTGATTACCTCGACGGATATTGCGACTATCTTCGTCGATCGCGCGATGTGCATCAAACGCTATACGCCGAGCGCGACCACGGTGTTCAACCTGATCGCCGCGGATGTCGGGCGCTCGTTGTTCGACATCACGCACCGGCTGGTTTATCCCGAGCTGGCCGACGACGTGAGTGCGACGTTCCAGTCGTTGCGGCTGACCGAGCGTGAGGTCGCCACCTCCGACGGCCGCTGGTTCTTCGCGCGTGTGCTGCCCTACCGGACGGCGGATGATCGTATTGACGGCGCGGTGCTCAGTCTGGTTGAAACCACGGCGCGGCGTCGCGCGGAAGCGAACGTGCGGGCGGGCGAGGAGCGCCTGAGACTCGCGGCGCAGACCACGAATGACTTCGCGATCATCGTGCAGGACTCCGACGGCCGCATCGTTAGCTGGAATGCCGGCGCCGAGCGCGTCTTCGGTTATACGGCAGAGGAAGCGGTCGGGCAGAACATCGACGTGATCTTTACGACTGAGGATCAGGAAGCGCGCATGGCGGCGCACGAACGCGCGGCCGCGCAACGCGACGGCCGTGCCGACGACGATCGCTGGCATGTCGCGAAGGGCGGCCGCAAGGTGTATTGCAGCGGCGTGGTGACACCGCTGTCCGATCCGAAATTCACGGGCTACGCGAAGATCGTGAGGGACCTCACGGACCGCAAGACGCAGGAAGACGCGCGTCAGTCGCAACTCGCGGAGGAGCGTGCGGTGCGGGCGCAGGCGGAGGCGGCGAACCGGCTCAAGGACGATTTCCTCGCCGTGCTGTCGCATGAATTGAAGCACCCGCTCAACCTGATTCACGTGAAGGCGGAGATGTTGCCGCGCATCCCGGAGGCGCGTGGCGTACCGGCAATCCAGCTTGCGGCCGACGCGATCCAGCGGGCCGTGCTCGGTCAGGCGAAGATCATCGACGACTTGCTGGACCTGTCGCGCGTGCGTACCGGGAAGCTCGCGTTGAACCTGGCGATGGGTGACGTCGCGGCCATGCTGCGGACCATTGCCGATGCAATCGAAGCGGACGCGGCATCGAGAGGCATCGTGCTGTCATTCGAGGGCCTGGACCAACCGGTCTGGACCAAGGTGGACCCCGTACGCTTCGACCAGATCGTATGGAACTTGCTGAGCAACGCACTGAAATTTACGCCGCGTGGCGGCTCGGTTTCTGTTCGCCTCACGTGCGAGGAGGGCGAACTGCTCATTGACGTAACCGATACCGGAATGGGGATCGAAGCGCCGCTGTTGCCGCATATCTTCGAGATGTTCTCCCAGGGAAGCGAAGCCCGCCGCAAGACCGGCGGTGGCATGGGTATTGGCCTGGCGCTGGTCAAGCAACTCGTGGAGATGCATGCGGGAAGCGTGCTCGCGCATTCGGACGGGGCGGGGCGCGGCACGCGGATGAGCGTCTGGCTGCCGCTGGTCGACAGCCATCCGGTGGGGACGCATGAACAGGAGGAGCGCAGCGGGTCGCTGGCGGGCGTGCGTATGCTGGTCGTCGACGATGACTCTGAAACCGCGAGCGCATTCGCGGCTTTGCTGCAACTCGAAGGTGCGCTGGTCGCGACCGCACACGACGGCGAGGACGCGCTCGCGCTACTTGAGCGCAACCATGTGGACCTGCTCGTCTGCGACATCAGCATGCCCGGCATGAACGGCTACGAACTCATGGCTCAGGTGCGGGCGAATCCGCGCTTGGCCCAGTTGCCGGCCATTGCGTTGACTGGCTATACGGTAGGTTCGGACGACCAGCGTGCACGCGCGTCGGGCTTTGACCTGACGTTGACCAAGCCGGTGTCTCTTGACGCGCTGATTGCCGCCGCCGAACAGGTGTTCTTCTGGCGCGGCGCACATGGCGGCACGCATGAGCATGGCTGATGAGTGACGGGTGATGGGTGTGGCAGAGTGCTTCACGCGGGCTATTTGTGAATGTCGCCGCGTAACTGCGCCACATCGCGTGGAGTGACGGGTAAAGCGTTATTGCCCCACGTCGTCCGGATAAACGTCAGCACTTGCGCCATTTCCGTGTTGGTCAGCTTGTCGGCGTAAGCCGGCATGTTCTCGCGCGGGGGCCCTTGTTGCGTGGCGGGAGAATTGCCGCCTTCGACCATCAGCCGCATGAGCGAGGTGGTATCGGCGCTCAATACGGCAGGATTGCCCGCGAGCTTCGGATACTTTTGCGGCTTGCCTTCTCCCTCCGAACCGTGGCACTTCGCGCAGAAGGACTGATAGATGCCGGCGCCGGGACGTTCGATGTTGCCCGTGCGCGCGGCGGCAGTCGTCTGCCGGGCAGCGAGGGATTGCGGCACGTATGTGGCCGACCCGCCCGATGCACGCTGCGGCGGCAAGCTTTTCAGGTAATGCGCGATCGCGTTGAGATCGTCGTCGTTCAGGTACTGCGTGCTGTCTTCCACCACCTGGACCATGCTGCCGAACGTGACCAGTCCGCCGCCATGTCCCGACTTGAGGAACGCCGCGACCTCCTGTTCGTGCACGCGGCCAAGGCCAGAACCCGTGTCGCCGGTCAGGTTCGGCGCGAACCAGTGATCGTTTGCGCCGCCCGTCAGATAATGCCCCGATGACTCGGTATAACCGCGTTCTTCATACGCGGGACCGCGTGGCGTATGGCACGCACCGCAATGTCCCAGCGACTGCACGAGATAAGCACCGCGATTCCATTGGGCTTCGTGCTCCGGGTGCGGCGCATACGCTTCGTTCGGCGCGAAGGCGAGGTTCCAGAACACCAGCGCCCAGCGCTGGTTAAAAGGAAACGGCAGGCGAGTGGGCGGCGGCGCTTTCGGGACCGGTTGCACGCCATGCATGAAATAGGCATACAGCGCTTGCATGTCACTGTCGCCGATTTTCGAAAACGACGGGTACGGCATCGCGGGATAGAGATGCTTGCCGCCGCGCGCGACCCCTTCGCGCAGCGTCCGTGCGAAGTCTTCGTAGGTGTACTCGCCAATTCCGTATTGCTTGTCGGGCGTGATGTTGCTGCTGACGATCGTGCCGAACGGCGACGCCATGCCCAAGCCTCCCGCGAGCGGTGCGCCGCCTTGGGGTGCGGTATGGCAACCGGCGCAATCGCCGGCCCGGGCCAGGTATGCGCCTCGTGCGATCAGCGCTTGAGCTGATTGAGCCGATTGAGCGGCTGCCTGCGCGTGCGCTTGTTCCGTTGGCACAAGAAGACAAGCAAGAAGGCAAGCAATTAAGCAAGCGAGAAGGGCGGCGGCGCGTTTCATCGGTGTCACCATGGTTTGCAAGGCGAGACGATCAATGCGGCCATTGCGGTCACGAGCAATCCGAGAACAAACATCGGGCTGGACAGGATGGCCACGCGAAACAGGAATCTCCCGGCCCGGCGGTCGGGGTCAGTGCCTGCTCCCCGTCGCAGCGCCCGCCAACCCCGCCACGCGGCTGTGAGCCCGCCCAGCGCCACCGCCAGACCCACGAGGCTGACCGCGCCAATGTAAGCACTCAACGCATGCAAGTCCGGATGTGCGAGCGGATCCTGCGCCGGGTAACAAGCCTGCGCAGCCAGCGCTTCGCATACGCAGATCTGCACGATCCACGCGAGCGGTGCACCCAGCAGTGCGTAGATCTGCTGCAGGGCATACAGGATGCGTTCGCGGCGTGCCGTCACGGCGTATCTCCTAGAGCACGTAGGGGCTGATATAAAGCGTCGTGAAAATAAACAGCCAGACGATATCCACGAAATGCCAGTACATGCCGCCGATGCTCAGGACGGTATGGCGGCGGTTGTCGAAGAACCCGAGCGCCGTCCACGCGAGCAGCAGGAGCAGCACCACGAGCCCGGCCACCACGTGCAGCAGGTGAAAACCGGTAATGGTGAAGTAGAGCGAACCATAGAGGTGTGACGAGGGTCCGTACGGATGGTCGTGCCATTCATTGAGCTGCACGCCGACGAACAGCACGCCGAGCACGATCGCCACGCTCATCCACAGCATCGCCATGCGGCGGCGCTCCCGCTTGACCGAACGCTCGGACAACACGACAAACACGCTGCTGGTCAGCAGCACGGCCGTATTGAAAAGCGCTGGCCCCATCTTGGGCAAACCGTCGGGCGGCCACCTGCCACCGCCTTGCGAGTACAGGTACAGATAGCTGAAGATCAGGTATCCGAACAGCGCTGCTTCGGTCCCGATCAGCGTCCACATGCCCCACCAGCCGCCCGCGCTTCGTCCTTGGCCGCCAACCGGCAGAGGGCGCTCCATGTCGATGACATCAGCCAAGGGTTTCTCCTTGAGGTTCACGCTGGCCCAAAGGCGCTTCGGGCCACATCCACGCGGTCAGCGACGCGACGAAACCCGCCAGCATCAGCAGCGCCAGCCACCACACGTGCAGCAGCATCGCGGCAAAGATCAGCGTGGAGAACAAGCCGAGCAGGAAGGGGGCATATGTATCACCGGGCATCTTGAGGATGGCGTCGGGGCGGCCGTCGAGCGCGCGGGTGGCTAGCGCCTCGCGGCCGTGATCGAGGATCAGGCCTTCGTCGAGTTGGGATCGCGCGCGGTTTGGTTCGCTCGAAAATAGCCGTTCTTCCCAGAGTGGATGGCCGCTTTCCACGACCGGAATGGTCGCGAAGTTGTAGGGCGGCGGCGGCGACGAAACGGACCATTCGAGCGTTGGCGCATCCCAGGGATTGTCGCCGGCCACGGGACCGCGTTTATAGCTCCATAGCAGGTCCGCGAGAAACATCAGCACGCCGGCCGCGAACACGAACGAGCCTATCGACGTGATCATGTTGACCGTATTCCAACCCATGTCGCTGGAATAGGTATAGATGCGCCGTGGCATGCCGAGCAGCCCCGCTATATGCATGGGGAAGAAGGCGAGGTTGAAGCCGATGAACAAGACCCAGAACGTCAGCTTGCCGAAGCGCTCGGTCATCATGCGACCGGTAAATTTCGGGAACCAGAACACCACGCCGCCGATGACCGGAAACACGTTGATGCCGAGCAGTACGTAATGAAGATGCGCGACGACGAAGTAGGTATCGTTGAGTTGCCAGTCGAGCGGCACGGCAGCCGTCATCACGCCCGAGACCCCGCCAATCACGAACAGCAGCACAAACCCCGCGAAATAGAGGAAGGGCACCTTGAACACGGGACGCCCGGTCCAGATTGTCGCGATCCACGCGAACGTGGCGACCGCGCTCGGGATGGCGATAACCATGCTCGCGGAGCCGAAAAACGCCAGCGCTAACGCGGGAATGCCGGTGGCGAACATATGATGAATCCACACGATAAAACCGATCACCATGGTAGCGACCGTCGACAGGGCGACCGGTGTATAGCCGACCAGCGGCCGGCGGCAAAAGACCGGGAGGGCGTCGGAGACAATGCCCATGGCGGGCAGCACGACCGCGTAGACCCACGGATGGGCGAACATCCAGAACAGATGTTGCCAGAGCAGCGGCCGACCGCCGTTAAGGACATCGAAGAAATGTGTACCGAACTGGCGGTCGAGCCAGAGCAGGAAAAACGCAAGACTCACCGCGGGCACCGCGAGCAGGTTGCCGCCAGATGCCGTGAGCGTGCCCCATACCAGCACCGGCACACGGTCAATGGACATGCCCGGCGCGCGCATGCGGATGAGCGTGACCACGAAGTTCGCCGAGCCCACCGTGGTCGATGCGCCGAGCAAGACCATGCCGAGCGCGTAGATATCGATATTCGGACCCGTGTTGTATTCGAGTCCCGAGAGCGGCACGTAGTTGAACCAGCCGGCATTGGGCGCCTGTCCAAAGGGAAAACTCGAATAGAGAAAGATGCCTGCGAACAGGAACAACCAGTAGGACAGCGCGTTGAGGCGAGGGAATGCCATGTCGCGCGCGCCCAGAATCAACGGCCACAAATAGTTGGAAAATCCGGACAGTACGGGCAGCGCGTAGAGGAAGATCATCGTGATGCCGTGCATGGTGAATAGCTGGCTGTATTGCTCGGGCGTAAGCACGGTGGCGTCGGGGCGCGCGAGTTGCACGCGCATGATCAACGCTTCCACGCCGCCCATCAGCAGGAACACAAAGGCGGTGACCAGATACCGCAGGCCGATGCTCTTGTGATCGACTGTCGATATCCATCCTCGCAAGCCCGGGGGCGCTTCCCAGATATCGGCAAGGCGCTTTTGCCTGGCGCTCCCGGGCGGCACGCGGCCGCGCTCTGGAACACGTGCATCCGATGGCAGGTCACTCATGAAGCGTCGCTCCTCGATGACTATTTGAGTGTCGCAAGATACGCGGACAAACTCGCGGCTTCGTCGCGTTTCAACGCAATGGAAGGCATGAGCGAGTCGGGCTTGATGCGCTGGGCACCCGTGATCCACGCGAGCTGATTCTGTGCGGTGTTAGACAGCGTGCCGGCCGCGATCAGCCGCCGCGAGTTCAGGTGCGTCAGGTCGGGTGCTTGCGCGCCTTGCGCATCTGTGCCGCGGATCGCGTGACAGCCTGCGCATTTATCGAGGAAGAGTGCTTTGCCCGTGGTCACGGCGGCGTCGTTTGGCGCATCTGCCGCACGCGCTTGTTCCGCGCTCCATGCGGCGAAATCGGCGCGGCTCTCGGCGACAACCTCGAACGCCATATGTGCATGCTGCGCACCGCAAAACTGCGAGCATTGCCCGCGATACACGCCGGGGGCATCGGCCTGAAGCCATTGTTCGTTGGTCTGGCCTGGAATCGCTTGGGTCTTGCCGGCAAGCCTGGGGACCCAGAACGTGTGGATCACGTCGGCGCTTTTCAGCTTGAACCGGACGGGTTCGCCGGTGGGGATATGGATTTCGTTGGCTGTGACGAAACGCGCAGTGGCATCGGGCGCATCGTCGTAGGCGACCTTCCACCACCAGTCGTAAGCGGTCACCGTGATCGTGAGAGCGGCAGTGTCGGCGGGCGTAGCAACTTGATCGAGCGTGAACAGCGCATAGACCAGCATGGCGACGAGCACGGGTACGGAGAGACCCACGCCGATCACGATCCAGCGCAACCCGCTCGTGCCGTGAGCGAGTTGATGCAGCGGGACGTCCGGACGCCGCCGCAGGATGGCGGCGCTTAGCAAGCCGGCGACAATCACGCAGACCGCAACGCAGATTGCAGTGAAAACCCAGTCGAGCCGAAGCGTCGGTCCGGCGGCCGGCCCGGCCGCGTGGAGGAAGTAGTTGAGCGGTGCGCCGTCGCCGACGTGCACGTTAGAGGCCATCCCGGCGAGTGGCATCTCAACTCAGCTTAGGCGTGGCTGAGGACCAATGCGAAGGATTGCGGCCGTGGCGGCAGGGATCTGACATCGGGTGCTCCGGGCGGGGGTGTCGAGTGTGAATCGACGAACCCGGCAGCAATCGACGTACCCTGACGACTCGCTTTCAGCCCGCCGCCCGGCCAAGCAATGCGCGGCAATGACGCGCAATCTGCCGTTCTTCCTGCGTCTCGATGACATCGAACTGCACATCGAGAAATTCGAGTCCGTCGCAAATGCGTTCACGCACGGCCGCGGCATGCTCGCCGATACCGCCAGTGAACACCACGCGGTCGAGACCGCCCATTAACGCAGCATATGCGCCGATAGTCTTACGCACAGCAGTACAGAAGATATCGATGGCCAGTTCCGCTTCTGCGTCGCTGCGTTGCAAAAGCGCCTGCATGTCGTCGTTAGAATCGGAGAGACCCTTGAGACCGCTTTCGTGATTGATCAGGTGCTCTAGCGCGTCGGCGTCAAGCGAACCGGTCCGCATCAGATAAACCAGCACGCCAGGGTCGAGGTCGCCGGTGCGCGTTGCCATGGGGATACCACCCGTTGGCGTGAGACCCATGCTGGTATCGATTGAACGGCCATCGCGGATCGCGCACAGGCTCGCACCGCTGCCGAGATGCGCGACCACCAGGCGTGCGGGAAGATCGTTGCCGAGCGTTGCGACGATCGACTCGTATGACAGGCCGTGGAAGCCGTACCGGACTACCCCTTCGTCGGCGTAGTGTTTCGGCAGCGCAAGGTGAGTGGCGCGCGCGGGCATGGTCCTGTGGAACGCGGTGTCGAGGCAGGCGTAATGCGGCACATCAGTGAAAATCTGCTGTGCCAGATCAAGCAGTTCGAGCGCCTGCGGCAGATGCAACGGCGCGAATTGCACCGCATCGCGCAAGATCTGCTTCACCTCGGGCGTGATGAGCGCGTGGTCTGTCAGGTGCGGACCGCCATGCACTACGCGATGCCCCACTGCGGCCAGTGGCTGGTCAAGGTGCTCGTGCAGCACGTCGGCCACGCGCTGCAACGCGTCATGCTGCGACTCCATGACGTGGTTTTGCGTGACATCGATCGCACCGTCCGATGAACGCATGGTCAGCGAGCCATCATCGCGGCCGATGCCCTTCGCGCTGCCGGTCAGCCACGGCGTTTCGTCGTTGTCGTCCGCGGTAGTGCCCGACGTCTTGCCGGGCATATACACGCCGAATTTAAGCGACGATGAACCGCTGTTCAGCACCAGAATGCCCAGGGTCATGGTCTCAGCCTTTCCAAACCCAGTTACGGATTTCATCGCGGTCAATGCCTTCCGCGTGGGCGTAAGTAATGCTCGCGTTGATCTGGTCCTTGAGCCAGTTCTTGGTGTGCGCGCCGGTATCGCGAAGACTCGGCACACGATCGATCACGTCAATACATAACGAAAAACGGTCGACCTGGTTGATGATCGCCAACTCGAACGGCGTATTGATGTTGCCGCGTTCCCGATACCCATGCACATGCATGTTTTCGTGATTCGTGCGGTTATACGTGAGCTTGTGAACGAGCGACGGATACGAGTGGAAGTTGAAGATGACAGGCTTCTCGCGCGAGAAAATGGAATCGAAATCGCGACCGGACAAACCGTGCGGATGATCGGTGTCGGGCATCAGCCGGAACAGGTCCACCACGTTGACGAAGCGGATCTTGAGGTCGGGGAAATGTTCCTTCAGGATCTCGACGGCGGCGAGCGATTCCATGGTGGCGATATCGCCGGCACAGGCCATCACTACGTCCGGTTCGCTGTTCTGATCAGTCGATGCCCAGTCCCAGATGCCAATGCCCTTGGTGCAATGCGCAAGCGCAGCGTCCATGTCGAGGTACTGCAAGTGCGGCTGCTTGTCCGCGACAATCACGTTGATGTAGTCGCGTGAACGCAGGCAATGATCCATCACACTCAGCAGGCAGTTCGCATCGGGCGGCAAGTAAATGCGCACGACTTCGGGACTCTTGTTCGTGACAACGTCGAGAAAGCCCGGGTCCTGGTGGGTGAAACCGTTGTGATCCTGACGCCATACCAGCGAGGTAATCAGCAAGTTGACCGAAGGCACCGGCGCGCGCCAGTCGAGTTCGCTCTTTGCCTTTTCCAGCCACTTCGCATGCTGGTTGAACATGGAATCAATCACATGCACGAATGCTTCGTAGGTCGCGAGCAACCCGTGCCGGCCCGTCAGCACGTAACCCTCGAACCAGCCTTCCAGCGTGTGCTCGCTGAGCATTTCCATCACTCGGCCATCAACCGATAACGCGCCGCCGTCGCTGTCTTCCGGCTTGATCTCGGCGATCCATCGTTTGCCCGATGCTTCATATACGCCGTCAAGTTTGTTGCTGGCGGTTTCATCGGGACCGAACAGCTTGAAGGTGCTCATGTTGCGCTTGATCACATCGCGCAGCCAGGTCGCGAGTACCGCGGTGGGCGACTGGTAAGTGCCGCCTGGGGCTTTGACTTTGAACGCGTAATCGCGGATGTCAGGCAGGTCCAGCGAGCGCCTCAAACGGCCGCCGTTCGCATGCGGATTGGCGCTGATACGGCGGTCACCCTTCGGGGCAATCGCGCGAAGTTCTTCAATCAGCGTGCCGTTCTCGTCGAAGAGTTCTTCGGGTTTGTAGCTGCGCATCCACGCTTCCACAATTTTCAGGCTCTTCGCGTTGGTCACGGGATCGAGCACCGGCACCTGATGCGCACGCCAGAAATCTTCGACTTTGTGGCCGTCGACTTCCTTCGGACCGGTCCATCCTTTCGGAGAACGCAAGACGATCATCGGCCAGCGCGGACGCGTGGTGTCACCCGTCGAACGCGCATGCGCCTGGATCGCGCGAATCTCGCCGATGCAAGTCTCCAGCGTCTCGGCCATCAGTTGATGCATGACGGCGGGATCGTTGCCTGAAACAAAGTGCGGTTTGTACCCGTAACCCGTCATCAGCGCTTCGAGTTCCTCTTGCGGAATGCGCGCGAGGATGGTCGGGTTCGCGATCTTGTAGCCGTTCAAGTGCAGGATGGGCAGCACCGCGCCGTCCACTACCGGATTCAGGAATTTGTTCGAATGCCACGACGTAGCGAGCGGGCCGGTCTCGGCTTCGCCGTCACCCACCACCACCGCCACGATCAGGTCGGGGTTATCGAATGCCGCCCCGAAGCCGTGCGAGAGGCTGTAACCCAGCTCGCCGCCTTCGTGGATTGACCCCGGCGTTTCAGGGGTGCAATGCGAACCAATGCCCCCGGGCGAAGAGAAAGCGCGGAACAGCCGCAGCATGCCGGTCTCGTCAGCGCTGCGGTCCGGATAGACCTCGGAGTAATAACCTTCCAGATACGAGTTCGACAAAGTGGCGGGTGCGCCATGCCCCGGTCCCGAGACGTACATGACGTTCAGATCGTCCCTCATGATCAGCCGGTTCAGGTGCACCCATGTGAACGACTGACCGGGGTCTGAACCCCAATGTCCCAGCAAGCGCTGCTTGATGTGTTCTGCCTTGAGCGGTTCGCGCAGGAGCGGGTTGGCGCGTAAATAGATCATGCCTACCGACAGATAATTGCAGGCGCGCCAGTAGGCGTCGATCTTGCGCAATTCTTCGGGGGAAAGGGGGAGGGAGCGGGGCGTTGCCTGTGTGTCCATATCGTGTCCGTTGTATCCATTGGTTGGAGGGCGGTGTCACTCGATCCGGCGGGTCACTCTTGCTAAGGCGTTCGGGCGCGTTCGTGCGCTAAGGCATTCTGTATTGTGCCGCGTGCGGCAGGATCACGGTCAGTCAAGACCATGACATGGATCAAGGGCAATGCTATGACTTGCTGTCTCGACGCGGGGATGTCGCATGCAGGAGCGGGTTGAAACCTGCAGACGGTGCTGTCTTGCGCGCGGTTTTAGCCGCTCTTTTGCCGCGACGGCCGCCTGACAACTGGTTGATCAGATCGCTGTCGGGTTCGTCTTCAGGCGGTTCATCGGGCTCCTCAGCGTCGCCGGGGTCGTCGTGCTCTTCAGCACTGATACCACCAATATGCCCGATCACCGTAAAAAATTCCTTCGATGCCTGGCGGATGGTCCGTCCCGGCATCATGGTCATGGCGATCACTTCGTGCAGCGACTTGTTGTCAACGGTACGAAGCCGGGGTGGGGTGTCCCAGTCGATCGTACTGTTAGCAAAACCCGCTATGACACGTTGTAGCACGGCGGGCGAAAGCACGCCGCCGTCGTAAAGACCGATCAGCGTGGCTTCGGCAGCAGTGAACAATTCGTTTGCCGGGGTGGGACGTTTTGCCATCAGTTTGGCGAGCGCGCCAAAGACGGCATGGCATACCCGTCTACGCTATCAGCAATGCGTTTTGCGATTGCCTCGAACGCGCCTCGTCGGCGTAAGACAAATGCTCTGCGATGAAGGTATTCACGCATCGCCAATGCCCTCGATTACCTTGCCGGTGCCGTTGCACTGTTCGCACTTCTGGCCGTCCTTCTTTCCTGATCCGTTGCATGCAGGACAAAGATTCTCGCCGGTTCCCGGCGTGCCGGGCGCAGCTTCGTCGCCGGGATTCAACTCGGTGTTATCGGGCATGGCGCCTCCTTGGGTGACCGGCAATACGCAGCGCGCGGATGTACCTGACGCTTGCGCGTCTGCACTCAGGTAGCAAGGCGCATTCCACCTTTGCTTTCATGCAGCAATCAGGGCTTTCGGCCGAACGCTTCGCGCAGGCGTTTCTTCGCGTTATCCAGGACGGTCCGGCGCGTTTTCGGCAAGTTTCGTCCGGCGCGATTGATGTAGAAGTTCAGCATCGACATGGCGGACTGGAACGGCGTACCTTTGCGCCGGTTGCTGCGCGTGGATGATTTCTTCAGCGAATCGGCGATCTCCTGCGCGCTGCCTTCCTTAAAGATCTCATGCTGGATATCCATTGCATCGCTGGTTTCCATCACATGGTGGGACCAGCGCTTGGCGTTCGAGCTGCTTGAACGCTGCTTCGGTTTTGGCTTCGCGCGCGCATGTTTCTGACGCGTGGTCTTGCGCTTGCCGTTGCTGCTCGTGGTGCTCGTCGATGCCGTCGCCATGTCGTCCCTCCCGGGTTATTTAGCGTGCTTTTCAATCAATCGATGGGCGTGTCTGAAAGCCTCCACGATCGCGCGATATGCACTTTCGCGCGTCGCGGCATCGGGGGATCGAAGCGCATACGATGGATGAAAGGTTGCAATGACCCAACGCCCGTCGTGTTCGATCGCATCTCCCATCGAGGCCTGCAATTTCACGGTTGGTTTTTGCAGAACGGACTTCAACGCAGTCACGCCCAATGCAACAACGACCTTGGGATCGTGTTCTGCCAACTCCCGTTCGATCCAGTAATGGCACGCGTCCACTTCGCGTTGCGCCGGCGTCTTGTGCAGGCGTCGCTTGCCGCGCGGTTCCCACTTGAAATGCTTGACCGCGTTGGTCACGTACACCCGGCTGCGGTCCACGCCGGCTTCATCGAGCGCGCGATCCAGCAACGCGCCGGCGGGGCCGACAAACGGCTTGCCCTGCAGGTCTTCCTGATCGCCGGGTTGTTCACCGACAAGCATCAGCGACGCATGCTTTGGCCCCGCACCGGGGACCGCTTGCGTGGCCGCCTCCCACAAGATGCAGCGGCGGCATTGATCGAGTCGCTCCGGTTGCTGGTCCGGACGAATGCCTATGGGTCGAGTCGCCATGACCGCATCAATCGGCAGCGGCGCTGCGCGCTTGCGCCAGCGTCAAGGGGGAGCGCATGGCTTCCGCCAGCCGCGCGGCAGGGGCTTCGCGGTCGCACGCTACCGCTGCGGCGACCTGATTATCCTTCATCAGATAAGCGATGAAAGCTTGCGCATCAAGATCGCCGTCGATCACCACTTCGTCGTGCTCGCTTGCGTGGCCAAGATATTCGATGCGCTTTTCGAAGTGATAGGTCCAGAAATACGGCACGCCAGTGTAGTGCTCGTTGCCGCCGGCCATGTTCAGCGCGGCGACACGCGCGTGTTGTTGGGCGACGCGCCAGTGTTCTATGCGTAGCGGTTTGTTCGAGCGCGGCAAGGGGAATTGCGCGATGTCACCGGCGGCGTAAAGGTCGGGTGCGAGACCGGCGACCTGCATTGATGAATCCACGGGGATGCCGCCGTCATCTGCCAATTCGACGCCGTGCAGAAAATCGGTAGCAGGGCGCACGCCCGTGCCGATGATCACCACGTCGACCGGAAGTTTTTCTCCACTGTCGAGTTCTGCCTCGCTCACGATCCCATCGCCCAGGAACGCTGCGACTTTGGACTGCATACGAAACACCACGCCGTTTTTCTCGTGCAGGCGTTGAAACATCCGGCCTAGTTCATCGCCGAATTGCGAGCCGAGCGGCACCTTTCCCGGCGCGGCAACGATCACGTCCATCCCTCGTTTTCTCAACGACGAAGCCACCTCCAGCCCGATGAAGCTTGCCCCCACGATCAGCGCTTTTTTTGCCCCTTCGAGCGACGCAAGAATCGTCTCTGCATCGTCTCGCGACCGCAGCAGGAACACGCCCGGTAAGTTTGATCCAGGCACATCCATCGGCTTGGGGATACCGCCTGTGCAGATCAGCGCGGCGTCGTAATTTAAGGTGGTCTTGTTAGACAGATCGATTTGCTTCGTGACGGCATCGAGTTTGTCGACGTTTGCCTCAAGCCGTTCAATGCGCTGTGTCGAAAGAAAATCGTCGGGCAAAAGTGGGGGGATCTTCTCCGGCGGCATGTCGCCGGCCAGCACGAATTTGCTGAGCGCCGTGCGATCGTAGGGCAAACCGTGCTCGGGTCCAATCAGCACAAGGCGGCCATTGAAGCCGGCTTCGCGCAGCGTGGCGCAGGCGGCCGCACCCGCGGCGCCCGCACCGATCACAGCCATCGTGCGTGTGTCCGGAGCGGGCGTATGCGCTGGCCCGGTTTGCGCGTCCGGCGAAACCAGTACGTTGCCGTTTTCGATGACGACCGGGTAGCGTTTCAAACCGGCCAGCGGCGGCGGCTCGATCAGGCTGCCGTCGGCAACCGCGAACGTCCCTTTATGCCACGGACAAACAATGCGTCCATTGCATATCGCCCCCTGCTCAAGCGGTGCGCCGGCATGCGGGCAATCGGCTGAAAACGCATGGACCTGATCGCCTTGCCGGACCAGCAAGATAGGGGTATCGGCAATGCTTACCCGCGTGCCGCGGTCCTCGCGAAGATCGTCGAATTTTGCTGCTTGCTGCATGGAACTGGCCATGTTGCACTCCCGTCTGTCGTTCTCCAGCTTTCAGCAAAAAGCGGGCCGTTGAATACGAACATCGGGCAATGCGTGAAGGCGTCGAAGCTTCTTTCTCCTGCGAACGACACATCGAGACATCTAAACTCGGCTTACGCCGCGAGCCGGTCGAGCGATGCCGACCCGCCGCGCACGGATTCGAGGATAAGCGCCGCGAGCTGCTGCACCGGTGGCGTAGGCGTGGCCGTTGCGCGCACGAGCGACAGCGGCAGCGACGGCAGCGCGGGCAAGCCAAGATCCCGGCCCTCGAATGCCCTGACGGAAGCGGGCAAGCCATAGCGCGTGCGCACGGTCAGTCCAAGGCCTGCTGCCGCGGCCGCCCACAGGCCGGAGAGACTCGGACTCGTGAACGCCACCCGCCAGCGGATATTCGTGCGATCGAGCGCTTCGGTGGCCGCGCTGAAAAACAGGCAGGCGCGATCGAACGCGACCAGCGGCAATGGTTCTGCTGAATCAGGATTCCACGGCAAGGTCGATGATCCGATCCAGCACATAGCCGGCTCAGCGATCATCTCGTGCCGGTCGCTGCCGGGCAGTTCATGGGCTGACGAAACCGCGTCGTCCCAGATCAGCGCAAGGTCGAGATCGTTCGAATCGATCCGGCTGAGCAGTTCCGTATTGCGCGCGACCCGTGCCTCGATGCGCACTTTCGGATGCGCGCGTGAGAACCGGCCCAGGACGTCGGGCAGCATGACTTCGCCGAAATCCTCCTGCAGCCCGAGCCTGATCCACCCTTCGAGATCAGGGCCGCGCACGGCGACAGCGGCTTCGTCGTTCAGATCGACCAGCCTGCGTGCGAACCGCAGCATGGTTTCACCCGCTTCGGTCAGCGCCAGGTTGCGCCCGGCTTTCTTGAACAGCGGCGCGCCCGACTGCTCCTCCAGTTTCTTGATCTGCGCGCTGACGGCCGAGGTCGAGCGCCCAACGCGGTCTGCCGCCTTTGCGAAGCTTCCCAGCTCCATGCCGACCACGAAGGTCCGCAGTGAAGCGACATCGAAATTGGTCTGCGACATGGTTGATCGTCCTATTTTATCGAATCGTTATTTCGATATTACTTGATATTCAGGACGATGATAATCCCCGACACTGAGTCCATCGAAAGCATTCAAGAGAGAAAAGCATGGAAACTCAATGTGCAATCCCCTTGCCGGCAAAGGCGCAGCGCGATTTGGGCGCGTCGCACCGATGGAAAGTGCTGGGCGTCGGCGTGGCCGCGAACGTCAGCTTTTCGGCTGCCGCGTCCGGGATTCCCACGACCGCCGTCTGGTTGCGCTCGGATTATCACCTCAGCAACGCAGCGCTCGGGTTGGCGCTTGGGGCCATGGGGCTGGGCGCCGCGCTCTCGGAGTTGCCGTGGGGTGTCGCGACTGACCGGTGGGGAGACCGCCCCATCTTGCTGACCGGATTAACCACGACCGCCGCCGCGTTACTCTCCATGATGCTGTTCGTCGTGCCGTCGCATGCGGCTGTTCCGGGTTTGTTATGGCTGGTGATGTCGATGTGCCTGGTCGGTTTGGTCGGCGGGAGCGTGAACGGATCCAGCGGACGTGCGGTGATGAGCTGGTTCCAGGAAGGCGAACGGGGTCTTGCCATGAGCATTCGCCAGACCGCCGTGCCGCTTGGCGGCGGCCTGGGCGCGTTGATCCTGCCCTGGCTTGCGTCCACCGGGGGATTCAGGCCGGTCTTCGGGGTGCTGGCCGCCATGTGCGCGGTTTCGGGCCTGCTTACTTGGCTTTGGCTGCATGAGCCGCCGAAGGCGCCTGCCGCAGCGCATGCCGGTTCCAACGCAAGTTCGTCTATGCCGGCTGCGCCCACGGTCGGTCCGCTACGCGACAAGACGATCTGGCGTGTTGTGGCTGGCATCGGCATCTTGTGCGTGCCGCAGTTCGCGATAGTGACGTTCGCCACCGTGTTTTTGCATGACTTCGGGCATGTCGGCATAGCAGGCATTACCGCAACGATGGTCACCGTCCAGCTCGGCGCGATGATCATGCGCGTAGGGAGCGGCCGTTTCACCGATAAACGCGGCAACCGGCGGGCGTATCTGCGCGGATCGACGCTGGTTGCGGTGGCGTCGTTCGTGGTGCTGGGCGTGGTGGTGGCGTCGGGTCACCGGCTGCCTGAGGCGTTGCTTATTGCGCTGATCGCGTTCGCCGGAATCTGCGTGTCCGCGTGGCACGGCGTGGCCTACACGGAACTTGCGACGCTGGCCGGCAAGGATCGAGCGGGCACGGCGCTCGGAATGGTCAACACGGTCGTGTACTTTGGCCTGTTCCTGACGCCGCTGTGCATTCCGCATTTGCTCGCGATCGGATCGTGGGGCGTGGTCTGGCTCGCGGCGGCTGCTTGTGCGCTGGTGGCGTATCCCCTGTTTCCGAAACCCGTGAAGTCAATGAAGCTCGTGGCTCGGGTGTCGTGACTGATTTGGCTGAGGGCCCGGTGGTTCGTGAGGTCAGCGGTTCGCTAACCCATTGGGTATGGTTGGAAACAGACGGCCGGAATGTCGAGGTATCGAAGGAAGGCGCGCCGGCTATTCGTCTGCAGATTAAGGCTTGTACCTAGACGATTCAGATCATTGCCTTAATGCAAACCCGCCGGACCGTTTCCGCGCGCCAGCAGAAAAAGCGTGTTGCCGCTACTATTCCGAAGATGAAAAATCTGCCGGACTACGCGTCTCGAACGCTGTCAAACCCACTCTATGATTTCGTCGAACGGCATCCGCGGCTGTTCGTTTTGTCCGGTGCCGGAATTAGTACGGAATCCGGAATACCTTGCTATCGGGATACCGAGGGGCAGCGTACGGGTCGAGCGCCTATCTTGCTGAAAGACTTCCTGGACTCGGCGTTTACGCGCCAACGGTATTGGGCACGCAGCATGATCGGCTGGCCATTGGTCGCGAGCGCCGCACCGAATGCCGCGCATCTCGCGGTTGCCCGGCTCGAGCGCCTGGGCCTGTTTGAAAGGCTTGTCACGCAAAACGTCGATGGACTGCATACGGGCGCGGGCAATACGGACGTGATCGAATTACACGGCAATATCGGTCGGGTGCGGTGCATGCAATGTGGCGACGAGACCTCGCGTGCGGCGCTCCAGCCGCGGCTTATCGCCGATAACCCGAGTTTCGTCGGCTTGGCTGCGTTGCCGGTGGCGGACGGCGATGCGCAACTCGAAGGCTATGACTTCGAGGCTTTCCTGGCGCCATCCTGCACGTGCTGTGGCGGTCTGCTCAAGCCTGACGTGGTGTTTTTTGGCGAAGGGGTGCCGAAGACCCGCGTCGAGGCGGCCGCAGCCGCGCTCGAGCAGGCCGATGCCATGCTCGTGCTCGGTTCGTCTCTAATGGTGTATTCGGGCTTTCGCTTTTGCGAGTGGGCCGCGCGCGCCGGCAAGCCGATCGCGGCGGTCAATCTGGGGAAGACGCGGGCCGACGCGCTGTTGCAACTGAAGGTCGAAGCGCCGTGCGGGCCGACGCTCGATGCGCTGGCGAGCGAACTCGGCCAGCGACTCGATAAAAGCGCTTAAGGGTCGAGACCCTGCTCGCGTCTTACTCGGGCGTCCTCTTCAAGCCGGATATCTTCAATTTCCTGCATCACGGCTTCGAGATCCACCGGCGTGGTGTCGACTTCCACGTGACCCGTGAGCTTGGTATCGACGGTGAGCAAACCCGCTTCGTACAACGCCCACATCTCCTTGGCGTAGCTCGTCTTCAGCAATTCGGGCGCGAATTGTCCGAAGTAGGTCGCGAGGTTATCGACGTCACGTTGCAGCATGGCTGCCGCTTCGTTATTGCCGGCGGCATCCACGGCCTGCGGCAAGTCGATGATCACCGGACCGTCGGCGGCCAGCAAAATGTTGTATTCGGACAGATCACCGTGAATCATGCCGGCGCACAACATGCGCACGACCTGACTCAGCAGCAGCTCGTGCAACTCGAGCGCGCGGGCGTGGCTCATGTCTACGTCGTTCAGACGCGGCGCTACGTCGCCATGGGCGTCTACCACCAGTTCCATCAGCAATACGCCATCGGTGCAAATGTAGGGCTGCGGCACACGTACGCCGGCATTGGCGAGGCGGAACAGGGCGTCGACCTCGGCGTTCTGCCACGCTTCTTCCTGCATCTGGCGGCCGTAGCGCGTGCCTTTTTCCATCGCGCGGGCTTGCCGGCTGTTTTTCACCGTGCGGCCTTCGCGGTAAGACGCTGCTTGCCGGAAGCTGCGCTGTTTCGCGTCTTTATAGACTTTCGCGCAACGAGTGGAGTCGCCGCTGCGCACGACATAGACGGTCGCTTCCTTGCCGCTCATCAACTGGCCGATCACTTCGTCGATCAGGCCCTCTTCCAGCAGCGGCAGCAGCCTTTTTGGGGTTTTCATACGGCCACCGCATAAGGGAGGACTTCGCGGAAGCCGCGAAGGGGGTGGCAGGCGGGGAGGCAGGAAATTGGAATCATGGCGGATTATAAAGGCAACGCGGATTTGCCCGGGCAGAAGCGGTTGCGCGCGCTTTGGCGAGACCGGTGCCGTCGGATTATTTGCCCCTTTATTCCGTTGGCAAAAGATTGCGAGCGTTGCGCCATCTACCTGACGCTTGGATTCTGTGCTGAAAGAAAAAACGCTGCTGCGAGCGAACTCGCAGCAGCGTTTTTTTGTTGATACCCCCGGTTTCAGCTTCCGAGTGCCGGGTCAGACATGCTGCTCTTGCCCGTTTCCACGTGTCCTGCGAGACGCCGCACGAAGGTCGTGTCCGACGCGGCGGTGACGCTCAGGTCGTACCAGCCATACGACGCGCGCAGGTCGAGATAGAGGCTTTCGGTGTCGCCGCCACGCACCTTGCGCGTGATGACCGTGCCGGGCGTATAGGCGTTCGCTACGCTGAACTGGCAGCTCGTCGTGCCGAGGTTCTTCAGGCGCAATTGCAGGTTGCCGTTGGCGACGTCATAGCCCTCGGCGACTTCCGGCAGCGCCTGCTTGTCATTCCACCAATGCTGCTGGACCGCGGTGCCGGTAAAGCGGCGCAGGAAACCGTTTGGACCGTACACGATGAAGTCGTAGGTGTTGGCGGCGGTCAACGGAAGTTGATCCTGCAGGCGTTTGCCGGCTTCGACGGTATAGCAGTTCGGCGCGGTCTGGCTGTTGGCGGTGTACACGAGGAAGGTTGCGCCGGCGTCGCCGGTGTTGATGAAGTCGAAGGTGACGCCTTTGCCCGTGTTTGTATGTGCGTGAACAAAGAACTCGTAGGGCAACGCGCGGGCGGGGCGCACGCCGGGCTCCTGTTTCGGCACGGCCTGAACTGCGGGCGGCACCGGCACATAGTCAGGATGACGAATCTGTTGCGTCGGGGCATAACCGCTCGTGTCCGGCAACGTCGGAAACGCGGCGTTCGGGTTCTTGAAATTGAACGCGGATGTCAGGTCGCCGCAGATCGCCCGGCGCCACGGCGTGATATTCGATTCGGTAACGTTTGCCTGCGAACCAAAACGCTTTTCGATAAATTGAATCACCGAGGTATGGTCGAACAGTTCCGAGCACACGTAACCGCCTTTCGACCAGGGCGAGACAACCAGCATGGGCACCCGTGTTCCAAGCCCGTAGGGACCCGCCTGATAGCTGCTGCTGCCCGGGAAGATCTCATAGACCGTGCTGACCGTCGATTTGCCGTTCGCAGCCGATGAAGGCGGGAACGGCGGCACGACGTGATCGAAGAAACCATCGTTTTCGTCGTAGTTGATCAGCAGCACCGTCTTGCTCCACACCTCCGGGTTCGACGTCAGGATCTGCAGCACCTGGTCGACGTACCACGCGCCGTAGTTAGCCGGCCAGTTCGGATGCTCGGAGAACGCTTCCGGCGCGACGATCCATGAGACTTGCGGCAGCGCGTTGTTCTGCACGTCGCGCTTGAGGATGTCGAAATAACCGTCGCCGGCTGCCGCGTTCGTGCCGGTGCGCGCCTTGTCATAGAGCGGATTGCCGGGCTGCGCGTTGCGATACTGATTCAGGTAGAGCAGGGCGTTGTCGCCGTAGTTGCCGATGTACGCGTCGTTGGTCCAGCCCCACGAGCCGTTTGCGTCGAGCCCGGTGCCGATGTCCTGATAGATCTTCCACGAAATGCCCGCGTTCTGAAGCACTTCCGGGTACGACGACCAGCTGTAACCCACTTCGGCATTGTCGATCACCGGGCCGCCGCCGTTGCCGTCGTTGCCCACCCAGCCGGTCCACATGTAATAGCGGTTCGGGTCCGTCGATGAGTTGATCGAGCAGTGGTACGCGTCGCAAATGGTGAAGGCGTCGGCAAGCTGATAGTGGAACGGAATGTCCTGGCGCGTGAGATATGCCATCGTCGTCGTGCCTTTATAAGGCACCCACTGATCGTAACGGCCCTGGTCGTAAGCACCCTTGCCCGAGGTCCAGTCGTGCGGCAGATCCTGGATGAACTGATTGCCGAGATCGGGCGCGCTCGGGCGGAACGGCAATACTTCGCCGAGTCCTCCGGCTATCGGCTGGTTGAATACGGGCTGACCATTCGGAAGCTGCACGGCGCGGGTATCGCCGAAACCGCGCACGCCCTGGAGCGTGCCGAAGTAATGATCGAAGGAACGGTTTTCCTGCATCAGCACGACGATATGTTCAACGTCCTTGATGCTGCCGTGCTGATTATTGGCGGGTATCGCGAGCGCATTGCGAATACCCGCCGGCACGATACCTAGTGCTGTGGCGGAACCGGCTGCCTGTGCGGCGGCCCTGAGAAAGTCACGTCGGCTTTTTAAGTTCATGGGTCTCTGTCGGTCGTGGGGGGAAAGCTTGATCGGGCTCGCCGGTCTCTTTCGTTTCGCTTGTGTGTTACTCGGCCTCGTGGATAACCGGGGGCAACAAGGGATCGGAAGCGGCGGCGGGCGGGGTGGCTTGGGTAAGGCTGGACGTCGCTGTTGCCGGCTGGGTTTGCTGCAGGGCCCAGCGTTCTATGTCCGACGATCCCGGTAAAGCGGGTGCATCGGCTTGCTGAATGGAAGAAGCGGGTGAAGACGAAGAAACGGAGGACGGCTCCGGCGTGGATGCCGCGGGTTGATCGTGGTCACCGCATGCGGCGAGCATCGTGCACACGAGCACGGCGCCGCACAGCCAGTCGAGGCTAAGTAATCTGCTGAGCACAAGCGTCCTCTGGACGGTCTGCGTGTTGGTTCGACGAGGCGCCATGCGCATGCAGATGGCGTCGGGAAAGAGCAAGCCAGAGGATAGAAATTACACGTGTAGGAATTATTAAATAATAGAAATAATGTCCTTATCGTAATTAAACCGTAATTAATATGTTTGATTAAAGTAGGAAATATTAGTCAATGAGAGAGAGGGTAAATCGCCGGCCAAACGGGATTTACTGATCGTGAGGACACCGACCAAGGTTTGTCCAAGTCACCGCGACCCAAAAGCACAGGGTTGTGAAAAATTCGTTAAAGCTTACGATTTACATGCCGTAAAGATGTGGGCAGCGGCAGCTAAGCGAGTGCCACTGGCTGTCATCCGAAATCCCGCAACGGCGACTCCTGCGTGTTCGACGGGGAACGCTGGCAGGACCATAACAACATTGTTGCGGTCCGGTCGCGCCAGAATTAGTCATCTAAAACGCATCTGGCCGACCGGACGACACAGGAGACACGATGTTCACCGATACGGCGCAGCGGGTCTTGCAACTCAGCGACTATGCGGTGCGCCTTGGCGCCGCGCGTGACTGGAGCTACGCGCTCGCACGTGAAGTCGAGAAGTCACAAGCCACGCTGAACGGGGTGGCCCAGGATCCTGCAAGCGATGCCGCCCTTTGCCGCTATGCGGCCGACGCCCTTGAATCCCTGTGCGAGAACCTGGTGCGGCTGTGCGCGCTGACCGACCAGGCGTCGGCCAATGCCGAAGCGCTCGCGGCTTTGCCCCTGAAATTTTTCTCCGATAACGAAGGCGCCGCTGAGGACCTCGAAGCCGCGGTCCTGTCGCTGGCCGAAGCAACGTCGACCGCTGAAGCCCAGCTTGCCGAGCTTGCGCAAGTCGTGGCGGAAGCGTGTGGCGCCGTCAACGAAATGCGGCGGCCCGCGCAAATCGGGTAAACCCCGTCCAGGAATTTTGACACGGTAATATGCGGGTATACGTGAAGCGGCAATACGCTTCGCGTGCGTCTCATGCAGTGCTTTGGTCCGGCGATCCCGGTCGAACGTTTTGCCTGACGCACCAAACAGGAGGGTTCGCCGCGAGGCGGACTCGTCGTATCGGAACTGGCCACAAGCCGCTACCGACACTTGTCCCGGGTATTACACATGTCCATTGCAGCATCCCTATGCTTCCTCGCGCAAGGTTTGCGCCGCGCGCGCGACCACCGGTCCTCAACCCGTGGCGCTGTCTCTCCTCCCTCTCGTCTGCTTACCCGCCTGCTCGGCTCCGATCCAGGCCTTCTGCGTTTTCACACCGCGCTTCGCAGTGCGATTGCCTGCGTGCTCACGGGCGTAATCACGATCGGCTGGACCGTTCACACCCATTTACCGCCGACCCTTGCCGCGTTCGCGTTGCTGTTCGCGATGGTCGCGCCGCTGTTTCTTCGCGATGCCACGCCGCGTGGCTGGTTCCGGTCACTTGCTGTTATCTATGGCGCGGGTTCCGCGAGCCTGATCGCGGCGAGCGCGCTCGCGGCCTGGCCGCTCGTGGCGGACGCGGCATTCCTCGCGGTGCTGTTCGCGGCGATGCTGGTTCAGGCATGCGGTCCGCGAGCGCTTGGCGGCGCGATGACGGCAGTTGTTTCGTTCTACCTAGGACTGTATCTCCATCCGACGTTCGCGCATGTGTTCGCGATGCTCGGGTTGTCGGTGATCGCCCTTGCTTGCGTGGCGTTCACCGGTCGCGTGCTGGTGCCGACCCGGCCCGAGGCTACGTTGCGTCGCGCGCTGACTGCGGTGATGCAGCGTGCCACGACCGTGCTTGCCGATCGTCGCGCTGATGAGCCCGGCGCGATGCGTCATTTGTCGCTGTTAAACGAAGCGGCGCTCGCGGTAGAAGAGCAGCTTGGCCTGCTCGATCTCACGGGCGCACAGCGACTGCGGGCGTGCCTGATCGATGTCGAGGTTGCGGCGGCCCAGCATGCGGTGGATGCCAGCCGGCTTGATCGAAGCGATGTTCGTTTGCGGGTTGCCCTTCGGCGTTTGTCGCGTGCAGGCCGTGACGCGGTGGCGTCGACCGCACGCGCAGCGAAGGCAGGCGTGAAGCGGCCAGCTGGCGCGGTGCTCGTTTGGCGCGATGCGCTTTCCTGGCTGCCTGCCTGCCGCGCGACGACGGCCGCGTTGATCGCCATGTTGATCGGTCATTCGGTGTCGCCTGAGCGATGGTTCTGGGCCGTCATTACGACCTTTGTGGTGTTCCTCGGAACGCGTTCGCGCGGCGATACGATCCGCAAGACCGGCGAGCGCGTGCTGGGTACGCTTGCGGGCGTGGCCGTCAGTGCAGCGCTCGTGAGCGCGTTTCACGGCTCTCCCTGGCTGCTGGTTGCCGCGATGGCCGCGTGCGTGTTCGGCTGGGCGTACTTCATCCTGACCTCGTATGGGCAGGGCGTGTTTTTCATCACCGTGCTGGTCGGGCTGGTCTATGGCGAGTTGGGTTTTGCTATTGGACCGCTGATCGAGATGCGCGTGGAGGAAGTGTTCGTTGGCTGCATTGTGTCGATAGCCGTAGCGGTATCGATGATGCCGTTGCGCACGTCGCATCACGTTGATGTCAAGGTGACCGGTGTGCTTGATGCCCTCGAGGAGGTCTTGCGGGTTTGCACTACGCGTGGCGATGGGTCTGGGTCTCATCCGATTACCGCCATGCGCGTGCTTGACCGGCGTTGGCATGAGTTACGTGTCGCATTGAGGCCGCTGCAAACGCAGCGGGTGTTTGCATGGAACACGCGGATGGAACTTGCAGTCGGGCCGTTGTTTGCGTGCGTTCAGGCCGCGCGTGAACTGGCGTGGGAGATGGCACGCGGGACGGCCGTTGCTGCGACTGATGAAGCCCGTGCGCGCCTTGCAGGTGCGTTGGCGTTGTTTGCGGCGCGGTCCGGGCGGGATACAAGGGACGCGGACGCACCGGTTGCGCGGGAGCTGGTTGCTGCGCGGTAGGGGTGGTTTTGGGGGTAGGTTTGAGGGGTAGCGGTCAGGGTCAATGCCGGGTTGCTGCTTTCGGGGTTAGTGGTCTGCGAGAGTCGGATTTTCTCTTTATCACTGTTAGCCACTGTGCGTGGCGGCACGTCATTTCTTTGTCCAAAGCGACAAAGAAACGAAGCAAAGAAAACGCTTTTAACCGCACTATCCTAAGTGTCCACAGCGTGCAGTTTTCATTCATAGGTGCCCCAAAAGCACGGTGCTCGCCAGAGCACCGGATGTGTGAAACCCTCCTTCTCCGAACACAGGTTCTGACACGCTTCGCCACCAGTGATTGAACCTGCCCAAGGAGCACCCCGCGCTATCCGCGTGAACCACCCTCCGAATATGAAGGGTCGTCGACTACGCAGCCAACCCGCTAAGTAACAAAGCCCCAAAATACCTAAGGCCGTTACGGCCGGAAATAAACTGATACACCGCATAACTAACTAAACAAAAAACCGATTTATAAATACACGCCAAGCTATAACGGATCAAGCCGTAATCCACTCATATGATCGCACCGACCAACAGCTAACCCACGAAGACCCGCAGCGGCAAATACGCATGAAGTCGTGCGGGTTCCATGGCACTTGTTCTTGCCCGAGAGCACGGGTGGCGAAGCGTGTCTATGTCAGGATTCGCGAGAAGGAGGGGTTCAAACATCGGTGGTTCTGGCGAGCACCGTGCTTTTGGGGCACCTATGAACAGAAACTGCACGCTGTGGACACTTAGGGTAGCGTGGTTTGAAAGCGCTTTCTTTGCTTCGTTTCTTTGTCGCTTTGGACAAAGAAATGACGCGCTGCCACGCGCAGTGGCTAACAGTGATAAAGAGAAAATCCGACTCTCGCAGACCACTAACACCGAAAGCACCAACCCGGCATAGACCCCGACTCCCGACCCCTAACCCCAGAACCAGGCCCCCATCCACCCCCGAGTGCGAACGAAAGCCAATGTCAGGCGCGTGGCAACCGCCGATTATCGATCCACATGCGAGCCCAGCGCGCGGCATAAGCAATGGCGAGATCGGATTCGAAGAAGTAGTCCAGCGCGTCGAATACATAAGCGCGCTTTTGCAGCGACGCTTCGTCCTGAATCACGAGATTAGCGGCGAACAATCCGCTGGGTAGCGCTTGAGCCGCGGGAGCGACTTCATAACCCTTATAATGCATGCTTGTTTTACCTCAGGTACACAATGCAATGGAATGCATATGTCCCAGATTAACCAGCCTCGAAGAACAGTGGAAACAAGCATTTGGCAAAAGCAAACCCATTGGCATCAGCGATTGGAAAGAAGAAAACGTTGCGAAGCATGTGCATGAGAGACGCGTTTGATCAGGCTGCGGCCTCGTCCTGCGGCACGCTGAAGTCAGCCAGTATTTCGTCGCGCAAGCGTACGAACGCGACGTCGCTACGGCTGCGCGGCCGAGGCAGGTCGACTTTCACCACCTTGCCAATGCGCCCCGGCCGCGCCTGCATGACGACCACGCGGTCCGCGAGAAACACGGCTTCATCAACGTCATGGGTGACCAGGATCATCGTGATCCGCTCATGCTCCCAGATGCGTCGCAACTCGTTTTGCAGACGGCTACGCGTAAGTGCATCGAGCGCGCCGAAGGGCTCGTCGAGCAACAAAAGCTTCGGCCGGTTGACGAGTCCGCGGGCGATCGCCACGCGTTGCGCCATGCCGCCCGATAGCTGATGCGGATGATGCCCTTCATAACCCTTCAGGCCGACCAGCGCGATATGCTCGGCGACCGCACGGCGTTTCTCTTCTTTGCTACGCCCTGAATTCTTCAGCGCAACCGCAATGTTCTGCTCGACGTTGAGCCACGGAAACAGCCGGTGATCCTGGAACACGATACCGCGCGCAAGATCGGTGGTGCGAACCCGCTCGCCGCTGAATTCGATGTCGCCGTCGAACTGATCGTCGAGCCCCGCAATCAGGCGCAGCAGCGTGGACTTGCCGCAACCGCTCGCGCCCACGATAGCCACGAACTCGCCGCTCTTCACCGACAGGTCGATGCGATCGAGCACGGGCACTGCGTGGTCGTCGCCGGCGAAACGCTTGGAGACGTGATGCAGGTTGAGATCACTTGTTCGGGTACTGGAGACGGTCGCCATGATGATATGGACTCTTTATGAAATGGGGGAAATGTGCAATCAAGCAGCCGGATCACGGAACCAGCGTTGCTGGATGGCGCGGGCTACCGCATTCAACGCCCATCCGGTGATGCCGATCACGATCACACCGAACGCCACGAGATCCATGCGGAACTGTTCGCTGCCGTCGACCAGCGTATTGCCGATGCCGCTACCCGCGACCAGCAAATACTCCGCACCGAGCGTCGCAAGCCACGAATAAATGAGCGCGAGATAGATGCCGGTGAAGATGGACGGCAATGCAGCGGGCAGAACGACCTGTCTGACAGTCTGTAACTTGCTGTATCGGAACACGCGGGCGACATCGAGCAGCGCAGGGGAGACCGCGCGGATGCCGTCGCTTGTATGCGCGACCACCGGCACCAGCGCGGCGAGCGAGAGAAACACGACTTTCGCGACATCGCCGAGACCGAACCATACGGAGATCAGCGGTATCCAGGCAAACAAGGAGACCTGCTTGAACGCATTAAAGCTGGGACCGATCAGCCGGTTGGCGAAGGGCGATACACCGAGCAACGCGCCCAGCACGAGCCCAAGGCTTGCGCCAAGCGTAAAGCCCGTCAGTTCGCGTGCAAGCGATGCCGAGAGCGCACGCCACAGGGCACCGGTTCGCGCCTGATCGATAGCCGTATGCAACACCTGCGCAGGCGAGGTCATCATGCCGTGCCCGGCGACCACATGGCGTGAGACAAACCACCAGGCGAATAGGGCGACAGCCGGAATGACCCAGCCGCGCCAGCGTCCGGCCTTGCCCGGTTCGCCCGAAGCGGCGATGGCCCCGGAGCCGGTTTCAAGTTCGAGAGACGGCGTGGACATGTCGATACTCCTTCAGGCCGACCGCGCGGGCGACAGCTTGTGTTCGAGAACCGTAAGCAGGCGATCCGCGGCATATCCGATCGCACCCACAATCAGCACCGATGCAAGCACCAGATCGAGCTGGAACAACTGCCGTCCGTACACGATCAGATAACCCAGCCCTTCCGACGATGCCACCAGTTCAACCACGACCAGCGTGAGCCACGCCTTGGTAAATGCAAGGCGGATACCCGTGCCGATGACCGGCACCGCGGAAGGGAGGATCACGTTGAAGATGGTCTGGCGGCGTGAATAGCGAAAGACGCGCGCAACATCGAGATACGCGAGCGGTGTCCGGCGGAACCCTTGCAGCGTGCTCAAGGTCACCGGCACGAGCGCGGCATGCCCGATCAGCAAATACTTCAACGGCTCGCCGATACCCACCACGATCATGAGGAACGGCAGCCAGCCCAGCACCGGCACCTGCACGACGGCATTGAAGCTGGGCAAGATGTAAGCCTCGGCTGTGCGCGACAGTCCGAGCCATGCGCCCAGCAGCAAGCCGAGCAAGACGCCGCCCGTGAAGCCAACCGCGATCCGCGACACACTCGCGCCAATATGCATCCACAGTTCGCCGCTGCTGGCGAGGCCGCCGAGGGTATCGAAGACGAGGGTGGGTGAGGGCAGGATCTGCGCCGAGATCCAGCCGTAGTGGGAGCCGAGCACCCACAACACGGCACAGGCCACTGGCACGAGCCAGGGCAACGCGATCCAGCCCAGCGAGCGCGCCACGCTCGCAGCGTGGCCGTGGCTGCCCCCGAGCGACGCCCGTTGGCCTGGGTTCAAAGTGCGAGCGATGCTGTTCGCCATGACCGGATTCTCCAAAAAAGTTCAGACGTTCACGATGCCAGCGGTTTGCCGGACTGATCGAAACGCGGCCAGTAGTTATCGAGCTTCAGCGTCTTCAAGGCCTGATCGAGATACTTCGGTTCGAACCAGCCATTCACGCTCACGGGCTGACGAATCAGGTTGAGACGCAGCGCGTCGTCGGCCACGGCCTGATAGCGGGCCACGATAAACGGATCGATCAACGGCGAAGTACGGTCCTTGAGCGTCTGGTTCGCGTACTCCGATTGCCACGATTCCACCGGTACACCGCTCTTCGCCCATAGCTCGAAGAGCGCGCTGCGATTGGCTTCGTCCGAGGACCACTGAGCCGCCTGTACGACTGACGTCACGACTTTCTGCACGATGTCCGGATGCTCATGCTCGAAGTCGTCGAGAACCAGCAGATGCGCCTGCCGCGTGTACTGCAGGCCGCCGTCGCGCGACGCGTAGATGATCTTCGCGAGGCCTTGCCGCTGGAGCTTGAAAAGCTTGAAGTCGAGAAACACGGCATCCACGCCCTTCGATGCAAGCGCGGCTTGCGACGCGGCATCGTCGAGATTGATCACGCGCAGATCGCGTTCGGAGAGACCGTTCGCTTTCAGCACGTTGTCGACTACGAGCTGCAGGTTAGTACCGCGAAATATTGCGACCCGCTTGCCCCTGAGATCCTTGACGCTTTTGATGTCGGAGTCGGGCGGCACGGCCAGGTAGACACCGGTGCGCACGCCCGATTCGAGCAGCAACTTGGTTTTGAGGCCATTCGCGCGGCCGAGCACGGCAGGCAGGTCGCCCTGATAGGCGAAGTCGATCTGGCGATTCGCCAGCGCCTCGTTGACCGCGGGTCCGGCGCCTTTGAAGAACAGCCATTCCACTTTGACGCCGTCGGGTTTGAGCGCGTCTTCCGTGAGGTGCTGCAGCTGGGCGGTTGCGGCCGTTGAGCCGCCGAACACGGGCGGGTCGCCATAACCTTGGGTGGCCACGCCGATCCTGACAACAGCAGGGGCGGCGGCCAGGACGCTCGTGGCGGCGACCATGCCCAGCGTGACAATGAGGGAATGCAGAAGGGATCGTGGGGTCATGGAATTCGAAAAGAAGACGCAAAGAAGACGCAACGCAGGGGAGACGAAAGGCAGCGCGGTTTGGCCGTGCTGCCGGGTGCAGGATCAGTTCACCGCAGGCTTACCGCGTAACGCGCGGCTGCGCCGGCCGTCGATACCCGCGGGCACATCACCAGCCACCGTCGCGCGCCGGACCACGCGGTGTGCGCTTTCGTCGTAATCCGCGACCGCGTAGTGCTGCGTCGCCCGGTTGTCCCAGATCGCCACATCGCCTTGTGTCCAGCGCCAGCGCACGGTATTTTCAAGGCGCGTGACGTGGTCGTGGAAGAGCTCCTTCAGACGATCCGAATCCCGCTGCGACAAGCCGACAAAGCGTTGCACGAAATGCCCCAGCACGAGGCTGCGTTCGCCCGTCTCCGGATGCACGCGCACGACTGGATGTTCGGTTTCATAGACCGTCGACGTGAATTGTTCACGATGCGCCCGCTCGACGTCGGTGGCGGGTGCGCTACGGTTCGCCGCGTAGTCGTAGGTATTCGTATGAATGGCCCACAGGGAGTCCGCCAAGGCGCGCAGCGGGTCCGGCAGGCGCTTGTAGGCCTCGGCAGTGTTGGCCCAGACCGTATCGCCGCCAGCGGGCGGTATCACCACGCCTCGCAGGATCGAGATCTTTGGATAGGCTTCGACGAAGGTCACGTCCGTATGCCAGGAATTGGCGCGCGTGCCGCCCTTCGAGTCGAGTTCAAGCAGACGATTGCTGCCGGCAACCGATGGCACGGTCGGATGCGCGACGGTTTCGCCGAAGCGGCTGGCGAAGGCTTCCTGCGCGGCGTCGTCCAGATGCGACTGACCGCGAAAGAAGATCACCTTATGCCGCAGCAAGGTGGCATTAATGGCTGCAATGGTCGAGTCGTCCAGATCCGGCCCGAGGCGCACGCCCCGGATTTCGGCGCCGATCCGGCCACCCACTGCATGGACGTCGAGCTCCAGCGCGGTTGAGGGTTCGGCGGCAACGGCAGGCGTGGCGATGAGGGTCATCGGGGTGCTCCTTGGGGAATCGGTGGATATCGTCAGGTGTTGTTGTGGGTCGTCGCGTATCGGGATGCCCATGCGCTGGGGCAGGCAGAAATCGCAGCGGCAATAAATTGAAGCATTCGTCCGCGGTCGCGGCAACGAAGCGATTTGACTTTGCTTTACACACCGGACGTGGGGCCTTTATGAGGGACCCTAATTAAACTCCGGACATTCCATGAAGTACTGGCTTAATAGGGATCGATACATTTCGTATTCATCGTCAGATATGCAAATGAATAAAAGATGGTTCCCGTATGTTTAAGTTTGATCTACCTTGTACTTAGCGGTTGCCCGTACCGGGACGCGTTCAAGGAGAACTGCGATGTCTGAACCGAGAGCCATTTTTAGAAATTGGGGCAGTGAAGTGCTGCGGCACTGGCGCGAGCGGCGAACGCTGGCTGTGAATCAGTCGCACGAGGCGGCGCGCGAGCCGTACGATCTCGAACGGATCGCGACGTGTGCATGCAGCGGTTATTTCCACACGGGTTATGCGCTCGATCCGTTTGTTTTTACGCCGGAGTTGCCGTTCAGGGACTAGGCACAGGTGTCGGACGAAGAATCGGCGTGGACTACTGAGTAATGTGTGGATTCGATCGGCGCAAGCGTCGAGGAACTGCGCGCAGCGCAGATTGAGGCCGTCCGGAAATGGAACGTTGGCCGTGTTTCCAACTCAATCGCCTGATAAAAATAAAATCGCCCGGCATCAACCGGGCGATCTTTTAATTGGCTTCAATCGACGATGTTCAATCGGCAATGCTCAATGCGATTGCCGTGGAGCCTGCGGATCCTTCATTACGCAGATCCAAATCACCCAGCGCATCGCGGGCATTGAACGCCAGCGCAAACTGAGCAGCCTGCCTGCCCACCGTCGCCAACTGCTCCGCGACCTTCGGGTCGGAGCAGGAATCAATTGTCTCGAAGCGCGTTTCCAGCGAGTTGACCGCCGCGCCGTACGGCGTCGGCCAGCCTCGCAACGCATGCACGATCGAACGCAGGGACGTGAGTACGGCGCCACCGCCTTGCCAGCCATAGGCTGTTACCACGCAGCCCACTGCCCGGCCGTCGAGGTAGGGGCGCTTGTCGTTGCTGAGTTCCTCCAGCGTGTCCAGCGCGTTCTTGACCAGCCCTGAGACACCACCGTGATAGCCCGGCGTTCCAATGATCACCGCATCGGCTTCGCGCACCGCTTCGATCAGTTCGAGTTGTTCCGCCGTGCGTTCGCCGTGTTCGGGCGCATAGTGCGGAAGCGAGTGCAGGAACGTGCCGCCGAACAGGCGCGTGCGCGCACCTTCGGCTTCGGCGCCGCGCAGGGCGAGGCGAAGTGCGCGTTCAGTCGATGAAGCTGCGCGGGTCGTGCCGCCAATGCCGACCACGAGCGGCCGGCGAAATTCAAAGCTCTTCAACGAAATACTCCCAGGAGTGCAGTGGAGCCGCGCTCGGCGCACCGGTTTGTACGCAAGAACGCCGCAGCGTATTAACGAGCGGGCGAGGAAGACCACGCATGGATCATGCCGCCATATTAGCTATCGATTTTGCGCGATGGAACCGAGCTTTGCTTGAATCGATATGAGCATTGCGTATTTCGAAGCCGGCCAGCGCCCTTGACGGCCCCGTCACGCAACGTACATACGGATAAGTAATTAGCCTTGCGCAATAGATTATTAAGCCGCGGCGCAGGTTACGTTAAACTTTCGCCTCTCGCGAACCAGGGATGAACGGCGGTCGGCTACCCGAGCGAACTCGCTCAACGGGAAGTCCGCCGCTTTTTTTGTTTACATGATCGAAATACGCAATCTGTCGCAACGCTTCGCGGGCCCACGAGGCTGGATCGAAGCGCTGCATAACGTCAATTTGACGATTCCGCCGGGCGAAGTGTTCGGCATCATCGGCCGTAGCGGTGCCGGTAAAAGTACGCTGGTACGCACCATCAACCTGCTGACGCGGCCAAGCGAAGGCAGCGTGATCGTGGACGGCCGGGACCTCACCACGCTGCCCGCCGCGCAATTGCGCACGGCGCGCCGTGACATCGGCATGATCTTCCAGCACTTCAATTTGCTGTCGTCGCGCACGGTGTTCGACAACGTTGCGTTGCCGCTCGAACTCGTCGGCATGAAGCGCAGCGAGATCGAGGCGACCGTGTTGCCGCTGCTCGAACTCGTGGGGCTCACCACGCAAAAAGATCGTTATCCCGCCCAGATCAGCGGTGGCCAGAAGCAGCGCGTGGGGATCGCCCGGGCGCTTGCCAGCAAGCCCAAAGTGCTGCTCTCTGACGAAGCCACGTCCGCGCTCGATCCTGAAACCACCCGCTCCATTCTTGATCTGCTCCGCAAGATCAACAAGGAGCTCGGCCTGACGATCGTGCTGATCACGCATCAGATGGACGTGATCAAGCAGGTCTGCGATCGCGTCGCGGTGCTCGATGCCGGCCGCGTGGTAGAGGAGGGCAACGTGGTCGATGTCTTCATGCAGCCGCATCACGAAGTCACGCGCGCGTTGATTGGCGACGTGATCGCGCACGAGTTGCCGCCCGCGCTGAAGTTGCGCGTGGCCGAGCGCCTGAAAACCGGCAGCGGTCATTTGCTGCGGCTGGCGTTCACCGGCTCCGGCGTCGACCAGCCGATCCTCTCTGAAACCATCCGCCGCTTCGAACTCGATTTCAACATCCTGCACGGCCAGATCGACGAGATCCAGGGCCAAGCGTTCGGCTCGCTGGCGGTGCTCGCGGCCGGAAAACCGGCGAACGTGGCCGAGGCCATCGCATATTTGCGTGAACAAGGTGTGGTGGTAGAGGCGATGTCCCATGTTGAGTGAAATGTTCGATATGTTCGTCCAGTCGTTCTGGGAAACGCTCGTGATGGTGGGCATTTCCGGGCTGGTCGGCGCGGCCTTGGGGCTGCCGTTGGGCGTGCTGCTGTATCTCACCGACCGCGACGGCGTGTTGCGCAATCTCGCGGTGAACCGTGTCATGGGTGGCGTTGTGAATGCGGTGCGCTCCACACCGTTTATCATTCTGCTCGTCGCGGTGATCCCGTTCACACGGCTGGTGGTCGGCTCGTCGATCGGGACCATGGCCGCGGTTGTGCCGCTGACTATCGCCGCTGCGCCGTTCATCGCGCGGCTGGTCGAAACCGCCCTGCGCGAGGTCGATCGCGGCTTGATTGAAGCGGCGCAGGCAATGGGCGCAACAACGAGCCAGATCGTATTCAAGGTGCTGCTGCCGGAGTCCTTGCCGGGCGTGGTTGCTGGTTTGACGATTACGTTCGTGTCACTGGTCGGGTATTCGGCCATGGCCGGCGCGATTGGCGGTGGTGGTCTGGGCGACCTGGGCATTCGCTATGGGTATCAACGGTTTTTGCCGGAAGTGATGCTGACGGTGGTGGTGATCCTGATCGTCTTCGTGCAGCTCGTGCAGTCGTTCGGTGACTGGCTCGTGCGCCGTCTCAGTCATAAATAAATAGTCGTAAATAAATTCTTATACAAAGCTCAAAGGGTAGTCCATGCAACGTCGATTCATTCTCAAGCTGGCCGCTGTTTTCAGCGCAACAGCATTGCTCGCTAACGTCGCGCAAGCCGACGAAACCATCAAGGTAGGTGTGACCGGCGGTCCGCATGCACAGGTCATGGAAGTCGTGAAGCAGGTGGCCGCGAAGAACGGCCTGAACATCAAGATTGTCGAATTTGCCGATTACGTCCAGCCGAATGCGGCGCTGGCTTCGGGCGATCTCGACGCGAACAGCTACCAGCACGCGCCGTATCTCGACGCGCAGGTGAAGGATCGCGGCTACAAGCTGATCAAGATTGCCGAGACGGTCACGTTCCCCATGGGCATCTATTCGAAGAAGTTCAAGACGCTGGCCGATTTGCCGGCGGGCGCCCGCATTGCCGTGCCGAATGATCCGACCAACGGCGGCCGGGCGCTGTTGCTGCTGCAAAAGAACGGCTTGCTGAAATTGCGCGCCGATGCAGGCTTGAAAGCAACGCCGCTCGATATTATCGATAACCCGAGAAAGCTGAAGATCGTCGAACTCGACGCTGCGCAAATCCCGCGCTCGCTCGCGGATGTCGACGCCGCCGCGATCAACACGAACTTCGCCATGGAAGCCGGGTTGAAGCCGAAGCAGGACGCGATTGCGATTGAAGATCCGAACGGTCCGTACTCGAACATCATCGCGATTCGCGCGGTGGATAAGGACAAGCCGTGGGTGGCGAAACTCGTGGCCGCCTATCACTCGCCGGAAGTGAAGCAGTTTATTGAAGCGAAGTACGCGGGTGCGGTGATCGCCGCCTGGTGAGCCCCGGCTCAGGCAAGACCCGGTAACAAAATCTGAATATAAACGCGCTCTCTCCCTCACGGGTTTGAGCGCGTAGTCGTTTAAACAGGGCCAATTCGGCTCGCCGAGGGTAAACGCCGATATTTTTCCGACCCTGCAGAAAGCAGGCAGAAGGCTTTGCCTTCTTATACTTGCCGCACATTAGAACAAGATGCCGGTTTGCCACGGATAGAAGGAGACGCTTCTCGATGCAGTTTTCCCCCCGCTTTTTTCCGCTCGCTTGCACGCTGGCCGCGCTTTTGTGCGGCGCGACGCCTGCCCACGCGGAAAAGCTGACGCTGATGGCGGGCGGTACTTCCAAGATCGTCTATCTGCCTTTGATCCTCGCATCGCAACTTGGTTATTTCAAGGACGAAGGACTCGAATTCGAGATCCTGTCCCAGCCGGCCGGCGTCGATACTGCGACGGAACTGCTCGCTGGCGCGATCCAGGGTGCGGTCGGTTTTTACGATCACACCATCGACCTGCAGAGCCGCGGCAAGGACGTCGAAGCGCTCATGGTGTTCAGCAAGAGCGCGGGGCTGGTCGAGCTGGTATCGAAGAAATCCGCGGCGAGTTTCAACACCATGGCCGACGCGAAAGGCAAGACGTTGGGCGTGACGGGACTGGGATCGTCGACAAACTTCCTGACCCATTATCTTGCGGCACGTGCGGGATTATCGCCGAAGGAATACTCGGTGTTGCCGGTGGGCTCCGACGATAGTTTCATCTCGGCGTTGAATCAGGGTGGTATCGACGCGGGCATGATCGAGGAGCCGGTCGCGAGCCGGCTGCTGGCCAGCGGCGACGCGAAAGTGCTGGTGGACATGCGCAGCGCCGCGGGTACTGCGGCTGCGTTGGGTGGTCCATATACAGGTCCGTGTTTCTACGCCCAGCGAAGCTGGGTCAACTCGCACCACGATGAAGCGCAGAAGCTCGTGCGCGCAATGGTGCGCTCGCTGGCGTTCATTGCGAGCCATAGCGCTGAAGAGATAACGGCCAAAGTGCCGGCCGACTTTTACGGACCGGGACAGGGCAAGGCGCTTTATATCAGCGCCCTGAAGTCCTCCATGCCGATGTTTACGAAGGACGGGCGGATGCCGGACGGTACGCCTGCGGCGGTGCTGAAAGTGCTCACGTTGGCCAACTCGTCGATTGATCCGCGCCATATCGACCTGTCGAGGACCTACACGAACGAGTTCGTGGATCGCGTTCAGCTCGGCGCCAAATGAAATGAAACCGGCGACTCATTTCCCTCTATTCGAAGCGATGCAATGAAAGCGATACGCATAGAACAGTATGGCGGACCCGAAGTCCTGATTCGTCAGGATATCGAAGTTCCTCAGCCAGGACAGGGTGAGGTGCTGGTCAAGGTCAGGTGCGCCGGTATCAACTTCATGGACATCCACACTCGCCAGGGGAAATACAAGGCATCGCGCACGTACCCCGTGAGCATTCCCTGCACGCTCGGCATGGAAGGTTCTGGCGACGTTGTTAAAACGGGTGCGGGCGTCACGTCGTTCGAATTGGGCGAGCGGGTCGCGTGGTGTATTTCGTGGGGCGCTTACGCCGAATATGCTGTCGTGCCGGCCGCACGGCTGGCGCGCATTCCGGATTCGATTTCTTATGACCTTGCCGCTGCCGCGATCTTCCAGGGATCGACAGCGCATTATCTGATCGACGATGTCGGCCATGTGAACGCCGGGACTACGTGCCTGATCCATGCGGCGTCCGGCGGTATCGGCCAGTTGCTGGTGCAGTTCGCCAAGCGTCGCGGCGCGACGGTATTTGCTACGACCAGTAGCGAGCAGAAGGCCGACATCGCCCGCAAGCTCGGTGCGGATCACGTGATGCTCTACGACGATGGCCGCTTCGCTGACCGCGTGCGCGAAGCAACCGGCGGCCGGGGCGTAGATGTAGTGTATGACGCGGTTGGCCGCACGACACTGCGCGACAGTTTCCGCGCCACACGTGTGCGCGGACTGGTCGTCAACTATGGATCCGTATCGGGTTCGTTGAACGATCTCGATCCCATTGAGCTGGGCGAAAGCGGGTCGTTGTTCCTGACGCGTCCGCGGCTGGCCGATCATCTCGCCGACGCGCAAACGGTGCAGCGCCGCGCTGACGACGTGTTCGCCGCACTGGCTGATGGTTCGCTCAACATTGCCATCAGCGCTCGCTATACGTTCGATAAGGTTGAAGAGGCGCACGCCGAGCTAGAGACACGGCGCCAGGTGGGCAAGTCAGTTTTGATGATTGGATAGGTAGTATCAATGCGTCCGTTGCAGTCGCGCCGGTCGTTGTTAATCGTTGTCGAATGCAGTGACTGTTGTCGCCATCGTGCGCCGGCACACCGCATCCTTTGAGAAGGTCAAGTTCATGTCCTCACACGCTATGTCCGCAAACGAGTCGAAATTCAAGTCGGTATTTCGGGTTGTCAGCGGCAATTTCCTCGAAATGTACGACTTCATGGTCTACGGCTATTACGCCTCGGCCATTGCCAAGACCTACTTCCCGAGCGGTGACGAATTTGCGTCGCTGATGCTCGCGTTGTCCGTATTCGGCGCAGGCTTCCTGATGCGGCCGATCGGCGCCATCGTGCTCGGCGCTTACATCGATCATCATGGACGGCGCAAAGGCCTGATCCTCACGCTGGCCATGATGGCCGTCGGCACCTTGCTGGTCGCAGTGATTCCGGGGTACGCGACTATCGGCATAGCCGCGCCGATCATCGTGTTGCTCGGACGTCTGCTGCAAGGCTTTTCGGCTGGCGTGGAACTGGGTGGCGTCTCGGTGTATCTCTCCGAGATCGCGACCAAGGGCAACAAGGGCTTCTATTGCTCATGGCAGTCGGGTAGCCAGCAAGTGGCCGTGGTGTTCGCTGCGTTGATCGGCGTGGGCATGAGCCGGATCTTGCCGCCTGACCAGATGACTTCATGGGGATGGCGTGTGCCGTTCATCATCGGCTGCCTGATCGTGCCGTTCCTGTTTATCATTCGCCGTTCGCTGCAGGAAACTGAAGAGTTTCTCGCGCGCAAGCATCGTCCAAAGATGGGCGAGATCATGAAGTCGATGCTCTCGAACTGGGGCATCGTGCTTGCCGGCATGGGCATGGTCATCATGACCACGGTGTCGTTCTACATGATCACGGCTTATACGCCGACCTTCGGTAAGGAAGTGCTCAAGCTGTCTTCCATTGATGCGCTGGTGGTGACGGTGTTCGTGGGCTTGTCGAACCTCGTTTGGCTGCCGCTCTCGGGCGCATTGTCTGATCGTGTGGGGCGCCGTCCGGTACTGCTGTTCTTTACGATACTGACCATTCTCACTTCGTATCCGGCCGTGCAATGGCTCGTCGCCGATCCATCGTTCCTGCGCTTGCTCGGCGTGGAGTTGTGGCTCTCGTTCCTGTACGGCAGCTATAACGGTGCGATGGTCGTGGCGCTCACCGAAGTCATGCCGGTCGAAGTCCGTACCACGGGTTTTTCGCTGGCGTACAGTCTGGCGACGACTATCGGTGGTTTCACGCCAGCCATCTCCACGTACCTGATTCACGCGACCGGCAACAAGGCCGCACCGGGTGCATGGATGGCCGTTGCCGCAGTCTGCGGGTTGATCGCGACGCTGGTTTTGTATCGATCCACGGAAGCGCGCAGCCAGTACAAGACCGCTTGACGGGCGGCACATCGCCAGCCCAGCGCATGGCCACGCTCCGAGCGAGATACACTTCGCCTGAGGGCCGTGGCCCGGCGTGGCGTGAGGCTCATTCGAAGCATACGCATGCCGGGCTGGCGGACAATGCCCACGGATAACGCGGTGAACGTGATGAAGCTACTGCTGGTCGAGGACAATGAGCAACTGGCTCACTGGCTCGCTAAGATTCTGGAAGACGATGGTTTTGTGCTCGATCGCGTCAGCGACGGTGACGCGGCCGACCGGTTCCTGCGCATCACGCGCTATGACGTCGTGCTGCTCGACCTCAACTTGCCGAACCTGTCCGGCAAGGGCGTGTTGCGGCGGCTGAGAGAACGGGGCGACGACACGCCCGTCCTGATCCTGACCGCAAGCGGCTCAGTGGATGAAAAGGTAATTTGCCTGAGCGCCGGTGCGGACGACTATGTTGTCAAGCCGTTCGATGCGCGCGAGCTGGTTGCACGGGTCAAGGTGCTGGTGCGGCGACAGTTGCCCTCGCGCTCGAACAGCATGCGCTGCGGCGATCTTTCCTACGATATCGACCGGCGGCAATTTTCGGTAGCGGGCGAAGTGCTGAGCCTGACGCCAAGAGAGCATGCTGTGCTCGAGACCTTGATTCTCAAGGCCAAGAAGACAGTCTCCAAGCCGATGCTCGCCGACTCGCTCGGCAGTTCGACCACCCACACGAGCGAAGACGCCATCGAGATCTATGTCTCCCGGCTTCGTAAGAAACTCGAGAAAAGCACGGCCACCATCATTACGCTTCGCGGCCTGGGTTATCTGTTGCAAGCCAGCAGCGATGACGAATAGCCTGCGGCTGCGGCTTCTGCTGTGGTTGCTGCTACCGCTGACGGTCTATGTGCTTGCCGCGGGTTACATGGCCCGTGAAGGCGCGCAGAAAACTGCGAGCCTGATCCAGGACAATGCACTGCTTGCGTCTGCCCGCGTGATGGCCGGCGACGTCAAGTGGGACGACAGTTTCCTGCATGCGGACATTTCGCCGAGCGCTATCGAGATCCTTAGTTCGCCCTATGGCGACCGCGTGTTTTTTCGTATCCGCGTGATCGACGGGCCGGCGATTGCGGGCACGTCGGATCTTGAGCAGGTCGAGCCGCCGAGTTCACCCGGCTGGTACGACACCGAGATCGATGGTCAGCCGGTGCGCGCCGTCTCCATCATCCGGCCGATGTACGACTCGGGTGAAAGCAAGCGCATCCTTGTTTCGGTGGGCCGCACGGAGCTGGAGCGCGATGCCTTGGCGACTGAGCTATGGCGGCCACAACTGGTGCATTTCGCGGAGATCATTGCGATTGCAATCGTGCTGGTATGCGTTGGCCTGACGTTCGAGTTGCGGCACTTGATGGCGCTGACCAATGACGTTCGCGACCGTGCGCCGAACGAACTCGTGCCGTTGCGCTCCGAGCATCTTCAGAGCGAGTTGCGGCCCATTGTGGATGCGATCAATCAGTGTATTGCGAGGATCGAACGGCAGACCGCCATGCAGAGGCGCTTCATTGCGCATGCCGCGCATCAGTTGAGAACGCCGCTGACGTTGCTTGGTGCGCAATTGCAATACGCGCGTCGCCACGATGACCTTGCTACCGTCAAAGAGACTCTTTCCGCGATGCACAAGAGCAATGGCGCGCTGGTATCGCTGACCAACCAGTTGCTGTTGCTCGCGCAGGCTGAGACCGCTGACTACAGCCATTTCGAAGGCGAACGTGTCGATTTGCGCGAGGTCGCGACGACTGTGATTGAGGAGTTGGCGTTGCTGGCGCAGCGTCGCGGGATTGAGCTGGCCGCGCAGCTTGCCGATGATGCGATCGTGTTGGGGAATGCGCGTTTATTGTCGGTGCTGGTTTTTAATCTGGTCGATAACGCGATTCGATACACGCCGGCGTCAGGTCATGTGACGTTGTTGATCGAGCGGCGCGAGAAGGCGATTGTGCTTGCCGTTACCGATGATGGTCCGGGTATTCCGGCCGATGTCCGCGATCGCGTGTTTGAGCCGTTCTTCAGGGCATCGGGGGAGGAGGGCAGCGGGTTAGGTCTTGCAATTGTGAGGGAGATCGTGCGGGCGCACCGGGCGAGTATCAGGCTTGATGATGGCCCCGGGGCGAGGGGCCTTGCGGCCGAGGTTCAATTTTCGGGTTAGGGGCGTTCGGGGTCAATGCCGGGTTGGTGCTTTCAGTGTTAGTGGTCTGCGAGAGTCGGACTTTCTCTTTATCACTGTTAGCCACTGCGCGTGGCGGCGCGTCATTTCTTTGTCCAAAGCGACAAAGAAACGAAGCAAAGA
>NZ_LMUF01000058.1 GCF_009766085.1 Burkholderia sp. S171
AAGAAACGAAGCAAAGAAAACGCTTTTAACCGCTCTACCCTAAGTGTCCACAGCGTGCAGTTTTCATTCATAGGTGCCCCCAAAGCACGGTGCTCGCCAGAGCGCCGGATGTGTGAAACCCTCCTTCTCCGTACACAGGTTCTGACACGCTTCGCCACCAGTAATTGAACCTGCCCACGGTGCACCCCGCGCTATCCGCGGACAACCTTCCACCGAATTTGTACGCATGACGAACCACCTCGCCAACCTACCTCGAAACGAAGCCGCAAAATGTGGGAAGTTCTGATCGAGGGATAACCGTCCAGCTCTTAAATGACGACATTATAAATGTGTGCCCGGCCATGTCGCCCAGGAAGATTGCAGCGCAGACTACACAACCAACCAACAAAAAAATTGCGCCCCAAAGACGCGTGGGTCCGTGCGGGTACCTTGGCAGTGGTGCTTACCCGAGAGCACTGGTGGCGAAGCGTGTCTATGTCAGGATTCGCGAGAAGGAGGGGTTCAAACATCGGTCGTTCTGGCGAGCACCGTGCTTTTGGGGCACCTATGAATCAAAACTGCACGCTGTGGACACTTAGGGTAGCGTGTTTTAAAAGCGCTTTCTTTGCTTCGTTTCTTTGTCGCTTTGGACAAAGAAATGACGCGCCGCCACGCGCAGTGGCTAACAGTGGTAAAGAAAAAATCCGACTCACGCAGACCGCTACGGCCGAAAGCACCAACCCGGCACTGACCCCGGCCACTCACCCAGCCCTAGCAACTAAGCACCGCCCCCAAAACCCGCCCGCCCGCCCATCCACCACCGCGAGCGAAAAACCAATCTCTAAACCAGCACATCCGAGAACACCCGGTTAGCAAAGTGGTTCGAATCCGTGCTGCCGTTCAACACACCCACAGTCTTCAAGTCATCCGCGTACAGCGCAATTTCCTTCTTGAACGCGTCGCCCGTCGGATGATGATGATCCGTGTGACTCTTGAGCATGGCGGTCAGTTGAGACACGTCCGCTTGCGGCGCGTACTGCGCAAAAATAGTCGCCGCCTCCGCGGGATGGTTCGCCGTCCATTCAGTTGCGTCGAGCAAAGCCTGCGTCAATGCCTGCGCCGTCGCACGATCCTTCCTCACCAGCGTCCCGCGCACGCCGAGCACACAGCACACGCGCGTCTGATACTCGCCGCACAGGTTGTTCGATACTTCGTACAGGTGATCCGATTCCCGCAGCATCCAGATAGTCGGATCGCCGTCTGCCACGGCGTGGACCTCGCCCTTCTTCAACGCCTCGCCCAGCAAGTTGGCGGGATACTGACGCCATTGAACTTCGCTGTCCGGATCAATACCGAGTTTCTTCAGCGTGATGGCGAAGAAGTTTTTCGCAGGACTGGCCATGTCGCTCACACCCACTATCTTGCCGCGCAAGCCGGGTAGATCGACAATTCCCGAACTGCGCGTAGCAAGCAAGCGCATGCAGCCGCCATGAATGCCGGCAGTCAGCTTGACGTCGAAGCCCTGTTCCAGTGGCTTGATCCAACGCAATGCCATGCCAACTCCAGCATCCGATTTTCCGGTTGCAATGGCTTCCAGTAACTGGTCCGTCGACCCGGCGAAGTTGATCAGCTCAACGTCCAGGCCGCGCTTCGTAAAGAAGCCTTGCTTGACCGCCACCGGTACCGGCGCCGTACAAATCGCGCCAGCATTCCACGATAACTTCAACTGCTTTAACTTGCCGTCGTCGGCTCGGGCAGGCAGTCCGACAAGGCCAAACGACGCCCCGCCCAGTGCCGCCGCTCCAGCAGTCCACGCGGTCTTTCGCAACCAATCTCGGCGCGACAGGTTCTCCGGCACAGCGGCTCTTTCGCCACCATCGGCATCAGGACGATTCATCAAACATTCTCCACGGGTCGTTTGTTATTGATGTTTTATCTGTGTGATTCTGGTCGGGAGATTCACTCGTAACCTCACGCAACCAGACCGAGTAACGCAAGCACTTCACGCCTGAGTTCAACCAGCTTGGGATCGTCGCGATGACGCGGATACGGCGCGTCATTACGCACTTCCGCAGTCACGCGTGCCGGACGCTCGCTGAAAACGATCACCCGGTTCGCCAGGAACAACGCCTCTTCCACATCGTGTGTCACGAGCAGGACAGAGAAGCGTGCGTCCAGCCACAACTTCACCAACTCGCCTTGCATGCGCAGCCGCGTGAGGGAGTCCAGCTTGCCGAAGGGCTCATCAAGTACGAGCAACTCGGGATCGTTGACCAGCGCTCGCGCAAGCGCAACACGCTGCGCCATGCCTCCCGACAACTGATGCGGATAAGCTGCGGCAAAGTCGGTCAGGCCGACCAATTGCAAGGCGGCATCTATACGGTGTTCCGCCGAACGCTCCTGGTCAGAAAGAGACTCGACCGCGCGAGCACGGGTCCATGGAAACCGCCGCCGTCTTCGCTGAGCCTCGGGTCCAAGGCCAACATTGGCGCGTACCGTACGCCACGGATACAAGGTCGGATCCTGGAAGACGACAACCCGCGACGGGTCCGGTCCGCGTATAGCCACGCCGTTCGACGACACCGTACCAACCGCAGGAGCATCGAGTCCGGCCACCAGTCTGAGCAAGGTCGACTTGCCGCAGCCGCTGGGCCCGAGCAACGCGACGAATTCACCCGGGGCGACTGAGAAGCTGACATCGTCGAGAACGGGCAACGCTGCGCCGTGCAGCGAGAACCGATGACTGACGTCGCTGACGTCAATACGCGCACCGGTTGCCGCGGCCTTGAATGCCGGCTGCGTTAATTGCGCCGATTGAGCAATGCCTTGCGTGCTTACCATTTCAACAACCCCTTCTGCCATGCGAGCAACCAATCTCTAAAGCGGAACAGCAACGTGATTAGCCCGGAACACATCAGCGCCATGACTAGCAACGCCGCGTACATGTTCGAATATGCCGCCCATCCCTGCGCCCATTGCAAATACCAGCCGAGTCCTGCTTTAACGCCCATCATCTCCGCTACGATCAGCACGGAAAACGATGCACCCAGTCCCATGAAAAGTCCGACGAACACGGACGGCAACGCCGCCGGTATCGCAACCTTCAGGATCAGGAAACCGGGCCGTGCGCCAAGCGTGCGGGCGATGTCGTAGAACGTGCTGTTGACACCCGCCACGCCTGACCACGTGAGCACCGCCACGGGGAAGCCGGTGGCAAGCGCGATCAGGAACACACTCGCGCTGAAGCTGGACGGAAAGAAGAAGAACGCCAGCGGCAACCAGGCGGTAGCGGGCAACGGACCGATTAACCGCAATACCGGATGCAGCCAGTACCCCACCGCCCGCGACCAGCCGATGCCGACTCCCGTGACAAAACCTACGACCGCTCCGATCACATAACCATAAGCAAGCAATCCGAACGAATGGGCGACGCTTGAACCGAGGCGCGGGAAGTCATCGAAATAAACGGCGATCAGCGCTTGGGGAGGCGCAAAAAACGGCCGGGGTAACCATTCGAGTTTCGCTGTCAGTACTTCCCATGCGGTCACGCCCACCGCGAGCGCAACAAACCAGGGCATGGCCTTGAGCCAGCGTTCAGCGCGTGACGGAGATGCATCCGGCTGACGCGCCACGAGGCTTCTGCGCGCCGCCGCGCCTACTAGCAGTGCCGTCGCCGCGAGCACCAGTTTTAGCACCAGCAGATGGCCGGTGTGGGGCCACTCGTCCGCGTCAGGCCACCAGCGCGTCAAGCCTGCGCTCGCGAGCCATGCCAGTGCTGCCAGCCACGCCGGCAACAGGCTCGGACCTGCCTGGCTTAACGACGCCGCACTCACGCGGGCCGGTTGCGTCCGGATGCTTGCCGCATGAGGCTGGAACCCGATACCGGTTTGTCCGGAAGCGGGATCGAAATGAGGAGTGCCGGACATAATGGAGAAGACCCTCGTTAGGTTGGAATGAACCCTGTGCGTTGGCTCCGGAGGCGGATGCTGCCACGGCGCGTTGCACAGCAACAAACATCAAGACTATCGATGCTTCGGCCTCTTAACAATTATTCGTTTTCGATATGTTTATGAGGCCACCTGCATTATCGATTGCATGATTGTTCAAACGATGTCGGCCTTCTCGCCTTGCCAAACGCTATGCGCGTAGAGCGTCTCGTTGAAGTCGGGAGGCACATCCCCGTTCAGGCGTTGCTCGTGGTGATCGAGATCGGCGAGAAACAAATCGCGGCTGATGCGGCCTACCACCGCCGGGATATCGCGCTTCATGCTTGGCACGTCACCTACCGGCACGCCGGAGTTGACGAGGCCCGCGGGGTTGTACACATGAAGGTTCGCGAGATAAGGCGCTGTTCCCGGGATTTTCTCCAGATACTCGAGCGCTGCACCAAGGTAGGGATGTGCGCCGAGATAGTCATCGCGCTCGTTATCCGCGGGGACGTATCGGTCGCGCCATAGCAGGATGTCCTTCGATACAGCCGAAAGCTCTGGGCGCACAGCCGGATCGACAAGATAGCCCGTACCCGCGATTGCGAAGTCGAAATGGAAATGCTGATTGCCTACCTGGGCGGCAATACGCCCACCCTCCGCGCTTGCCTGGCTCCAGGCCGCACCCAGATGCAGATGGAAGTTCGGATGCTTCGTTACGCGCTCCACGGCGTCCATTGGCGGGGTCGAGCCTGCTTGGCGGAAGCGCAACGCCTGACGCCAGCGCAAGGCGTCCGGTAACGCAGGATAGTTGTCGTACGCGCCCGGATACGCCCGAGTACGCGTAATAGGCACGGCGGGAATCGCGGCGCGCCGCACGAAAAGATGCACCTGCGCAGCTCCCGCTTCGAGTGCAGTGGCAGCCGCGTCGAAAGCGGATGCGGCACCGCCGATGACCGCTACAACTTTCCCTTTAAGCAAGTTTAAATCGATAGCGTCGGAGGTATGCGCGTAGAGCGAACGTGGCAAGTTCTCGTGCAATACGGCCGGTATCTGTGCGGCGCCGTTCCCCGCTACGCCATTGCACAAAATGACCTTGCGCGCCGTCTCTACGTGCTCTTCACCCGCCGCGTTCAGCAGGCGCAACCGGAAGTGCGAGTCCACCGGTTCTATCCGTGCGAGACGCGTACCATAGCGAATCGGAATCTTCAGGAAGTGTCGATACCACCCAAGATATTCGGCCCAGCGCGCGCGGGGAATCCGATCGATATCCGCATAGGCCGCCGCGCCCCAACGCGCTTCGAACCAGACCTGAAAGCTCAATCCCGCCACGCTGAGTTCCGGCCCTATCAGCGTCTTTGGTGTACGCAGTTTGTTCATGCGCGCCCGATTGAGCCAGACGCCCGCGCCTGCTTCGTCGGCCGCCGCATCGATCACCGACACCTTGCCGATACCCGCCCGTCGCAGCGCGAACGCGAATGCGGCGCCGGTCTGTCCACCGCCAACGATCACGACGTTATGGTCGATACCCGCCCGGTCCGGCACCCAGTTATCCGGGTCGGGGCCCAGCAGGCGTAGCGCTTCAAGCGCGTTGGCATCGGGATTGGAGGTAGTTGTCATTGCGCGGGTTCGATCAGAAAATGGAGGGATGATCGAGATATTGAAAAGGGACACGCGCGCTGGCAACCAAGCAATTCAACTTTGCTTAGACGCTTTTTACGAAACGGCCGGGCAGGCTGCGCTTACCGCCGGGTCGGGACTATGCGATCAGGCGCATGCGAGTTTGCGGGCGGTGCTGCATGACCGTCCGCTCGCTTCATTTCGACGAATACTCTTGATGCCACGTGAGCAATTGCTTTGAGGGAGGCATGTGCCACTTATTGCCTTCATCGATGAGAAAACCACTCCGGTGCCACTCCTTCACGATCTTGTCGAGCGCGGCCACGGTGTCCGTCTCGCCCTTGCGCACCCAGATCACTGACGGCGACGGAATCAGTTGATCAGCGATGGGAGACTCATAGTCCTGCCACTCGCCCGACGTACCGGTAAGGCGGGCCTGAATGCCGGGCGTCACATGAACCGGCGCCACGCAAGTCCCGCCGCGCAAAGCCAGCAGCGCTTCGGGCATGCCTTTGAAACCCTTGACCTGTGCCCCGTATTGTTCAATCAGCGGCCGTGTGTAATTGCTGCCTTGCGAAACGCAAACAGGCTTGCCGCGCAGGTCGTTCCAGTTGTGAATACCCGCGCCCTTGTGAACCATCGCAGAACCACCAATCTCCTCGAACGGCGTGGGCACATAGCTCAGTATCTCGTCGCGCTCTTTCGTGTACTGCATGCTCGCGATCAGCGCGTCAACTTTGCCCTGCTGAAGGAACTGCACGCGGTTCGGAGGCGTGACCTCCACCGCTTCAAATTTCACGCCGAGACGTCTGGCGAGGTCTTGTGCAAGTTCGACGTTGTAGCCGACGGGCTTGCGAGTCTGCGGGTCGAGTGAACCGTAGGTGCCGTCGAGCACGACCCCGACGGTGAGCGTGCCGCGTGCCTTGATCCGGTCGAGGGTGGCATCGGCGTGAACGGTTTGCGAGAGCGCAAGCGCGGTCAAGGTAAAGCTTAACAAGGCGGCGAAGCGAAATTTCATTGGCTGGGACTTTCTGTGGCGGGTGCATCGAAACGGAAAACAGCGAGCTCATCCGGCGCGCACTGCGCGATCAGACCGGTCTCCCAGCCGAGATATTGGCGAGCGGCGTCGAGGTTGCCATCGTGACGATCATGGACAAAAAACAGATAGTCGCGTTCGCATTGGCGAGCGTGACGGCTTTGCCTGTCGGCATTTTGATGGGTGTAAGCCGCATTGCGCGGGGTCTGCTCGATCCGCCGTTGGAGTTTTACCGGCCTCTGCCACCGCTTGCACATTTACCGCTGGTCGTGATCTGGTTTGGTATCGATGAAACCGCGAAGCTGATCGTGATTTATCTAGCATGCTTCGCGCCGATTGCGATGGCTGCACGGGCAGGTGCGCGGAGCGCTACCGCTGAGCAGGTAAACGCCGCGTATTCGCTTGGCGGGAGCTTTGCGCAGGTTGTGCGTTTTGTCGTGCTGCCGGCCGCGTTGCCCGAGATCCTGACGGGCTTGCGGATCGCGATTGGATTTGGCTGGACAACGCTCGTCGCGGCCGAGATGGTGGCGGCAACAGCGGGACTCGGGCAGATGGTGCTGAACGCGTCGAGCTTCCTCAGAACCGATGTCGTGGTGATGGGGATTGTGTTGATCGGTTTGATTGCGTGGACCTTCGATCTCGGTATGCGAGGGTTGGAGCGACGGTTGGTGCCGTGGAGGGGGAAGAGTTGAGGAGGAGGGTTTGCGGTGGACGGGTTCGCTCGCGGTGGACGGGTTCGCTCGCGCCAGTGGACGGGTTTTAGGGGTTGGCGGTTGCGGGTTGGTGGTGGGAGTTGGTGCCGGATTGCCAGGTTCCGAGGTTAGCGGTCGGGGTCAATACCGGGTTGCTGCTTTTAAGGTTATTGGTTTGATTAGGTTGGCTAATTTCTTTAGCACTGTTAGCCACTGTGCGTGGCGGCACGTCATTTCTTTGTCCAAAGCGACAAAGAAACGAAGCAAAGAAAACGCTTTTAAAACACGCTATCCTAAGTGTCCACAGCGTGCAGTTTTCATTCATAGGTACCCCAAAAGCACGGTGCTCGCCAGAGCGGAGGATGTGTGAAACCCTCCTTCTCGCGAATCCCGACATAGACACGCTTCGCCACCCGTGCTCTCGGGCAAGCACGAGTTATCCAGGAACCCGCACCGCCCCACGCGTTTTCGAGGCCCCGTTTCTTGATAGCTTGGTTGAGCGCTCCGCGCAGCGAGCCGCGAGGCGACGCTCGCCAATCACAGCCCGATGTGCATTTACTGTTTCAATGGTTGGTGAGTCGACTGACGAGTTGCATGGACATTTTCGACCGGCGCGGCCTCACCCATCCGACGGCCTTGTTTCGAGGTAGGTTGGCGACGTGGCTCGGCATGCGTACAAATTCGGTGGAAGGTTTTCCGCGGATAGCGCGGGGTGTTCCTTGGGCGGGTTCAGTCACTGGTGGCGAAGCGTGTCAGAACCCGTGTTCGGAGAAGGAGGGGTTCACACATCCTTCGCTCTGGCGAGCACCGTGCTTTTGGGGCACCCATGAATGAAAACTGCACGCTGTGGACACTTAGGGTAGCGTGGTTTGAA
>NZ_LMUF01000022.1 GCF_009766085.1 Burkholderia sp. S171
CATACCGGTGCACGCCAGCTGGAAGAAACGATCCGGCGGCTGGAGAACGTCGGGGCGAGGGTGGGAGGCCATATCTTCAACGGCTTCTTGCCGGGTCGGTACGGTGAACGCGATGAGTACGGCCTCTACCTTGCTCGCAAGCTGCATTAGACAAGATGGTGTGTGGATGTGTGGACTTGAGAGGGGCATCCGGGCGGCTTAAGGAAAATCCGCCCGGACCCGAATTTTGAGCAGGTTCGAATGAGCGGGTTTGAATACGAGGGCGCCTGATTCCGGCGTGATAACGAGCGTCGTGGACGGGCATGTAAGAAGGAAACGGGCTCGTTAGTTACGAGCCCATTTTTACGGGTACGCCGGCAGAGTGCGTCGAATGCCTTTTATTGACTGAAATAGCGTTGGAAACATCAGATGATCGCGTTGAACGGTGTCGAAACGCACCTTCGAAACGAGGTATTCGTCGTATGCTTCACATGCTTTCGGTGTTTAACCGGGAGATAGGCGATGGCGATCAATCTGAGCGGGAAATCCGATATGTCTGCTCCGCATGGGTCGCCACGCTTGAGCGGCTGCCGGCGTCTCTTTCGTTTCGAATCCGACGCCCACGCGGACCCACGAGATCCGATGGGCGACGCCTCGACTCGCAACGCACGCAACCGCATCGAACTGGAAATATTGGAGATTCAAGCATGCAACGATGCCGGATATTGGTGATCAACGACTTTGCCGAGAAAGGCGGGGCCGAGGAGGTGTACCGGCAGTCTGCGGAGCTTTTGCGCGCAGTGGAAGGCGTTGAGGTCGAATGCTTTGACCAGACGACATTCTGCGAGCCCGTGGAGGGCCGCGTGAGCTTGTGGAACTTCGCGGCCGCGCGTGCACTCGCAAAGGTGATGGACGACTTCAAGCCGCATCGCGTACTGGTCCACAACTATCACAGCGTGCTATCGGCATCGGTGCTTGGCGTAATCGCAAAATATAAGCGCGAACTCCGCTACACCGCGTACATGACCTGCCACGACTTCCACCTTGTCTACTACAACCCCAACTTGCTTAGCTACACGAAGCTGGGTGTTGGAACCCTGCCGCTCGATTCCTTGCGCACGTCGCGCGCGCTCTGGTTGAGATCCAGTCCCAAAGGTTTCGCGCACGATGTCCTCAAGAAAATGCACTGGCACGCAATGCGTATGCTGGCCAAACCAGAGCGCATCTTCGACGTATTCCTTTGCCCCAGCCTCTTTATGCAGCAGGCGTTGGTGAAGAGCCGCCTCATCAATAAGTCCGACCTGGTGTTCAACCCCGCATCCGTCAACGTACGGGCTTTGCGCCCGAAGGTGTGCACGAGCGATAGCATCAACCTGGCGTTTATCGGCCGGGTGGCGGCGGAGAAGGGGCTGGCGCAGTTTATCGAGCTCGCACAATCGATCGACTTCGCGCGGATCAATCGCCTCACGATTTACGGTGATGGACCGGAGCGGGAAATGCTCGAGAAGCGCTTCGCGTCGCTGATCGAAAGCGGGAAGATACTGTTCTTTGGCCGACTGCCGCAGGAGAAACTTTTCGAAGAACTGCAGCGCTCGGCCGACGCGGTCGTGCTGCCGTCGGTTTGGCCGGAAAACGCGCCGCTCGCGATTATCGAGGCGGCGTTGCTCGGCCTACCGGTGCTGGTCAACGATATCGGCAGCCTGTCGACCTTCGGCGACCAGGTTGGCAACAAGATCAAGTTCCGCAGCGACCCGCAGGCGCTGCGCGAGGCGCTGGACGCGCTTGCCGCGCATCTGGCAAAGCCCGCGCGGGAGTACGACGTGCGTGAATTCTCCCCGGCTCGTTACGGACAGCGACTCGTGCAGATCATGCGTCTTGATGAGCAAATGGCGATGGCGACAAGCTAAGACGTCTTGTTGCGCCGGAACGGCGAAGACGAAAAAAGGCTCTGCTGATGCAGAGCCTTTTTTCATTTCCCGGGCCGTACCTAGCGTGAGCCGCTTGCGATAGACACCTCGGCCGCTTCACCACTGACCCCACGTACCCGGCCGAGAAGACGCGGCTGCCTGTCTCTCCATTCCGCAAGCTTTCCACCAATTTTTACGCGGAACGTATCAATGCCGGGGCTCTTGCGATCTTTACATCAAAATGTCGTAGTAATAGGTTATCAATTCACTTAAAACTTTCCTTATTAATCAGATTATTTGAATTTGATTCAAAAATGATAGTTATGAAGATTAAGAGAAATTAGGTGATATAGCCTTTCCGATATCGCTACAACCTGGAGCCTTTGCTGGCGTGGCTTTGGCCGCCGCCCGAATACGGTAGCGGTATGTAATTCCGCGCAATTTTTTTCAGTTACACTGCGTTACGTATTTACTACTGCGTTAAAACGTTTCGTTCGTGTAACATTCGGGAATTGTGCGGCGCGGGAAGCGTATTTCCGACGCAAGAAGCGACGCGTAGTTTTTGCCGTTCAAGCTAATTCGCCTAGTAGGTCAAAGGACGAACGCTCTCGCAGCGTCCGGTGGTTTCCCTTTGCCTGTTTCCGCCTCTGTCGCTTTAACGTGGGTTTCTTGATGAGAACGCTTTTACATCTCGCCGACTCGATCTTGCGGGTTCTCAATGCCTTCGCCAGCGGCCTGATCGCCGCAGGAGCGGGGTGCGTCAAAAGTTCGTTCCGGTTCGCCGCCTCCAGTACTTCCGGGGCTTGCGAATCCAGCGTTTCCTAGCGGTGGACGCGGGCATGCAGATCATCGCCGGCAGGCCGGTAAGGTTGCGTGATCGGTACCTCGCAGTGGTCGTGTTCTGTGCCTCGGCGCCCACGGCCCATCCCGCAAATTCGTCCGGACCAAAAATCGCCTCCCGTCAGTTCGTTTGTGGCATCGACGGACTATTCCGCACACCGATTTTTGCGCGCCGTTCTGAGCGTCTAGCACCACCTGGTGACAGGCAGTTGTAATTATTGCTGTTACTGCTGCGTTATCTGTTAGGACCCCAAAATAAATGAATTGGGAGGCCGTATCTCAGCGGCTGCGACCAGGATTTCTAACTGAGAGATGGAAGGGCTCGTGTTGATCAGGCCGCTATACGGTAGATCCAGATGCTCTTTTTTAACCATTTTCGTCGGATCCTTCGGCGTTGGAGAATTTTGTTATGTTAGTACAACGAAAGTTTATCGGCCTATCCGCGCTTTGCCTTTCACTGGCTGCATGCGGCGGTGGCGGCGGGGGCTCAGCAAGTGATGCCAATGTTGCAGGTTCAGCGACCAACGTCGACATTGCACAGCATCCCGCGTCGGTTAGCGGAAGCGTCATTCCGCCCGCTACCTCAATCAACGATTCATCGGGTGCGGTCTGGACCCTCAACAATGGTGTGGTCTTCCGGGCGGGCCAGACGACTAACTCGGCAGGTACAGCCACCCTCGTACTTTGGTACGCAGGAAAGATGTATATGAGCAATTCGGCTAACGTTTGGTCGGTATGGTCGAACAACAGCTGGGCAACATCAACCGATCCGCGCGTGGCGGCAGCTGCAGTTGCGGCGCCCGCAACGACGACACCCGCTGCAACCACCACTGCGACACCAGCCGCCGCCGCAGCCCCGGCTACAACGTCTACGCCGGCAGTGTCCGCTGCCACGTCAACGTCGACGGGTCCGGCAATCCCGTTCTATGGGATCAACGGCCACTACGTGCAGGGCGGCTTGTCCACGTCGGTCCCGCTCAGCACGCAGGCCGCGTCGCTTGCGGACCTGGGAGTGACTAACTTCCGCCAGGACATGTACTCGACACAGGACATTGATACCTTCGTAAGCACAGTGATTCCTGGGCTGGGCTCCAAGGTGCAAGTCCAGCCGGTTATCATCGCGAACCCCTACGACGACCCGTCTCTGAATGGCGCTACGCCGACCGAAGCGAGCGCGTATGCCTATGCATACACCATCTCCGCTTACGCCGCGACCAAGCTCGCGGGCATCCCGGTGGTGGAGTTCGGCAACGAGTACGACCTTGATAGCCATAACGCGCCTATTGCAAGCGATGGCGAGAGCATTACGGACTACGATAATTCCACTTTCCCGATATGGCGTGGCTCGCTGCGCGGAGCTGAAGACGGCTGGCGCTCGGTCGATACCGGTCATGTCACCAAGGTGATTGCGAACGCAACCTCCGGCTGGCTGCACTTTGGCTTCCTCGCAGGTCTGATGAACGGCACGCAGCCGGACGGCAGCACGGGGCATCCGACGATCTCGCCCGATATCATCCAGTGGCATTGGTATCAGGATGGCGGTGATTTCGAGAACGCCATCGGCACGTCGGGCACCTACAACGTGCTTGCAACGCTGAAGTCTACGTACAACTTGCCGATTATTTTCACCGAAATCGGCTCCAGTCCGGACCAGACGACAGCCTCGCAGCAGACGTACATCACGAAGACCATCGCGGAACTTGCCGCCGCCAAAGCGACATACAACGTGATCGGCGCCACCTGGTACGAGTTGTACGACTATCCGAATGACGCCTTCGGTGTACTGACCAGCGCCACCGCCCAGAAAGCGACTTATTCGACCTTAAAGTCGATGATCTCGGCTAGCCCGGTGGCTGCGACGGCGCATTGAGTGCATTTGTGAGCTGATAGCACTAGCCGCAGCGGACCGCTGCGGCTAGGTTCGTTTACGACTGGCGCCGGTAATCCCGGTGCAGGCACCGACGACCGACCCAGCGCGCATAAGCACGCAGAGATACCCGATTCGTCAGAGCTTTACTGCGGGCGGATGCATCGAGCCAGACGCCCCAAAGCGGCACCAAACGGCGCGCATCGATTCAACCCTCTTCGAGCAATGCCCTCCACGTGCGTTACGACCCAGCGCACAAGTCAACGCGAGCGGCGGAAAAACTGACCTAATTCGCAAAGCGATTCTTGCACGCGTGCCGAAAGACTTGCTGGATTAGCAAGCGCCCGACTCCGGCAATCCATCCAGACATGCGCTGTCGTGTCTCCACGAGATGGTCGCCGCTCTCACCGAACTCCCCCCGCATCGCAAGCGAAGTGGCCCTCCGCCCCTTGCGCCTTGACCCGTGCCGTGCGGCCATCGCCGCGGCGCTCTACGTCGAATTGACTAAAGCGCGAACGCTCGCAGCCGCGAGCGTTTTGCACGCCACCGATTTGCCCCCCGTTAGCTTGCAGTTCGAATTGCGTTGACGCTGTGTGCCCGTCCGCACGGTGCTCGCCGCGGCCCGCAACTATCGTTGCGTCTGTATGCATGCAACGCCGGGATACATGCGAGTCCAGCGGCACCATCGCGAGCGTAACGACTGCCATGTCGTGCTCTCCGCGGTCGGTGCCTTCGGTGTCTCGATGACAAACCGCGATGCCCGCAATTGACGTTATCGACAGATTTTTTTTGGAGAGGGTCGCATGAAAGCACGGCTAGTCGCTCATGGGCGCGCCCGGAAATCTTCAGCGAGGGAACCCATGATGCAAAACGCATTTGCGGGGCGGGGCATGACTGCGGCCTCGATCGAACGGTCGGCAAGTACCGTCGTGGGGGAGGTCTCGTGAAATTTGCAATCAATGGCAAGTTTACTGCGCAGCGTATCACCGGCGTCCAACGGGTCGCCTATGAACTAACGCGAGCCTTGCAGGCGCGTGACCTTCCTGCCGACGAACTCGAAGTGGTGGTTCCGCCGAACGCGGCCGGCGCCGGTCTGTCGCTTAAGCGCAAGCGGATGTCTGCATGGTTCAAAGGCAACCTCTGGGAGCAAATTACGCTGCCCTTGGCGACCAATCACCAGACACTCATCAGCCTGTGCAATACCGGTCCTCTTTTCAAGAGCAACCAGATCGTGATGCTTCACGACATGGCTGTCTACGACGTCCCCTATGCATTCTCGAAAAAATTCAGGCTCTGGTACAAGCTGAAATTTTCGATCCTGCATCGGCAGGCGAAGGTCATCCTCACGGTGTCGGCCTTCTCGAAGGAGCGCATCTGTCACCACCTCGGCATTGACGCGGCGCGTGTGGCGGTGATCCCCAACGGGGCCGATCATCTCGACCGTGTGACCAGCGATCCCGCCATTTTCTCGCGGCTGAACCTGACGAAAGGCGGGTATTGCGTCATCGTGGGCAGTCTCGATTCCCGCAAGAACTTGCAGCGCGTACTCGATGCGTTGCCGCAACTCGATCATCTGCGTGACATAAAATTTGTTGTCGTGGGCGCTGCCAACCCGCGTATCTTCGGTTCGGGCCTGGCCGTGGAGAAGCATCAATCGGATCAAGTTGTATGGGCGGGCTTCGTCTCGGACGGCGAGTTGAAAGCGCTCTACGGCGACGCTGCATGCCTTGTGTTTCCTTCTCTTTACGAAGGGTTTGGGTTGCCGCCGCTGGAGGCAATGTACTGCGGTTGTCCGGTGATCGTATCGAACGAGGCCTCGCTTCCTGAGGTTTGCGGCGATGCAGCCATGTATTGCGATGCGAAATCGATCGACGACATCGCCGCCAAGATTTCGCTGATGATGGGTGACAAGGAACTACAGCAGCGGTATCGCGAGATGGGCTTGCGCCACGCTCAGCAATTTAGATGGGACCGCGCCGCGAGCAAGCTGCTGCAAGTGCTATACGGCGAGGCTTATGCAACAGCGCCGCAGCTCACGGAGCGTCCAACGGTCGGGTAAGTCAACCGGAAGCTGCACTGCTGCTGACCGGCACCTGCATCCAGACACGTCTGGATGCAGGTGCCGGTTTTTACGTTGGGGGAACAAGCGGCGAGTTTGCCGATGCAACCACTGACGTCCGCAGTCTCGCGACCGTTCATCGTCAGACAGAGGCCTGATCCTTCGGTGCTCCCTGGGCGGCCCGGATCGCAACGCAATCAACGCGCACTTGTAAAACGTCTAAAGCCGTCGTGTGCCTCTACAGGTGAACACACGTACCCGCTTCTGACTTCAGCTAGCCTGAGAGCAATCCCGCGCGTCCTCCCGTCACTCGACACCCATGCGTCGTGACTTACGTGAACTGTCTTTGAGAGTTGTGCTTGGGGAAAGACGCTGTAAGCGAAAGCAATCTTAGGGAGAAAATCGGGGAATGAAAAACCATCACTAGCCCGACTGCTGAAGAACGAGAGCAACTCGGACCGAGTGAGGGCTCGCGCTAAACGCAGAAGTCCATCAACGTTCTCATTCTGTTAAATCGCGACGCCTCTTCGCGGCGACGTCGCCGCTCGGGCCGGCGCCGGGCATCTCACGATCGACGACGCCCGCATCGAGCTGTCTAGGCGGTTTCCGGAATTTGAGGCGTAACGGACACTAGCTGTCTATCTGCAATGCGCAGCCGTTCACATAACCAAACCGGCTGACGACGTCAGGCAAACATAGGACGTTGGAGGACGCGAGTTCCACTCAGGACGCAAGGGGACGTCGTTTCAGGAACGGTACTTTCTCGAAATACAGCGTTGCAGCCATGGCTACCGCGATGTACGTCTCGACCACGAACACCGTTGCCGCGGCGCCTTGCTCGCCATAGAGCCTCGCAAGCAAAGCCAGCAATCCGAAATTCAAAAAAGCGGAGACAATCAACACGCGGCTGAACTGCGACTTCATCCCAAGCGGAAGCATGGTCTGGACTCCGAATATGTCGGAGAACCCGGACATGAACGGTATGAAGGCCATCCAACGGAGGACGTTCACGGTCGGCGCAAACTGCGCGCCATAGAGTATTTTGACCGCAAACGGCGCGCCAAGGAAAATCGTCAGCGACACAACTGCGAGGAGAGCGCCCTGAAACGCAAGCATCTTACGCAGGAAATCGAATGCATCCTCGCGGGCGTGATGCATCAAGTAGCTGATTCGCGGATAGGCAGCGCTTCTTAGCGGCGTCATCATGGCGAGCGCGGCCCGTATTAGTTTGTCACCGGCCGAGAAGTATCCCGCTGTGACGTTGCCCGAGATCAACGCGAGTATCACAACGTTGCTTGACGTGTAAATATCGAAGATAGCCGTCGCCATGAAGACGCCCCAGCCGTTCCTCAACGCCTTCACAATGTCGCGCGCAGGCACCGCAACGAAATCCAGTTCGCGGCGGAAATACAAGGCGGTGACGATCGCGATTCCGGACAACAACGGCACGAGCGTGTTGACGCCCATCGCCCAGTAGATGTCTTCGGGAGTGCGCACCAGCAGGAACATGGCCGGCACGCTCAGCGCGCGACCCCCGAACACGATGATGCTGATCACGCGAAGGTCTTCAATTCCCTGGAAATACCATGTAGGGATCAACATGGCGCCAATGGCCGTGCCAAAGCCAAGAATCAGCAAGGCACGATCCTGCTCGAGCCGTTCGAAAGTGAACGACAGCGCCACTAGCACGAAAAACCCAACTGCCGTGATGACGGCTTGCGAAAGGATGGTTTCCCAAAAAATGCGTGAACGCTCTGCCCGGTTGTCGCGGTTGATGGAGATCTGCGGCGTTGCGGTCAGGCTAAAACCGTAGTTAGTCAGTATGACGAAGTAGTTGATGAAGGCCATTGAAAACGCGAGGCGCCCATAACCGCTTGGCATGAGCACCCGCGTAAGCAGCGGCAAGGTAAGCAGCGGCGCCGCATAGGTCGAAACTTGCAGCATCATTAACACCGCAAAATTCTTTCGAAAAGAAGCCATCGACTGCGTATCCTGACTTGATTAGTGCCTAAGCGTTGCGCCGCGTTGCGACGCCCAGCCGAGCGACAAGAAACTAGAAAACGACGCGAGGTGACCTGCCATGCCAGCTTGGTGATGGTCGCCATGACGGTGACGGCCATCACCAAGCTAGCATGAATCTATCAACTCTCGCATCGCCTGTGAGAGGCATGCGGGGAGCTCGTGGCAATGACGTGGAACCGGCATAGGTGTCGAATCCGCCGGTCGTCCGGCTCCGCACCGCCGCACAACCGTTTCCTCGTACAAATACTGGGTTCATCCCTCGAATTGTGAGCCTGATTGTAGACGCCCGTTGCTGGCAGGCTCGGTGCGCTGCGCAACATTGTGTGGACGAATGGAATTCGTAAAGGGCTAAGCATTGTCCTGCTTGCGGCAGGATTCGCATGTGCGCCATCGAACAGTGCTGTCCGGCGCGCAGCAGTCTAATCAATACGGCGAGCCTATTTGTGCCAGTGGTTTGCGCCCAATTCAGGTGCTGTTTGTGACGTGACGTGACGCGGCTTGACATGACGTGGCAAGCGCGCTCACCGGATTGGCTAAGCGCTAAGGTGAGAAATCATGAAGGTAGCAATTGTCCATGATTGGCTAGTGACCGCCGGAAGCGCCGAAAGGGTTCTACAGTCCATGCTTGAGTGTTTCCCACAAGCAGACATCTTTACCATTGTTGATTTTCTCGAAGATCGTTCGTTCCTCGATAACCGGCAGGTGACCACCTCGTTCATCCAGAAGCTCCCGTTCGCGCGCGCGCGTTACAAGGACTATCTGGCGTTGATGCCGCTTGCGATAGAACAATTCGATCTATTGGCCTACGATCTTGTCCTCTCGAGTTCGCATGCGGTCGCCAAGGGCGTACTGGTCGGCCCGGACCAGTTGCATGTGAGCTACGTGCATTCGTCCCTCCGCCATGCCCGCGATTTACAGCATCAGAACTTGAAGAAATCCGCGTTTTCGTCAAGTGCGAAATCGATCTATGCGCGCATGCTGCTGCACTATATTCGTGCGTGGGACGCGCGTTCGGCTAATGGCGTCGATCATCTCATTGTTAATTCGCGTTCCAGTTCGCGGCGGATTCACCAGGCTTACCAACGAGAATCGACCGTGATCTATCCCCCGGTCGACGTTCGCGGATTATCGGTCGGCATACATAAGCAGGACTTCTATGTAACGACGTCGAGCATGGTCCCGCACAAGCACGTCGATCTGATCGTAGAGGCGTTCTCACAGATGCCGGAGAGACGCCTTGTCGTGATCGGGGACGGCCCTGATATGGCCAGGATCAAGGCTGTTGCGGGGCCCAATGTAGAGATCCTGGGGTACCAACCGCTCGATGTGCTGCACGATCACGTGCAGCACGCGCGTGCGTTTGTCTTTGCGGCCGAGGAGGATTTCGACACTTCACTCGTCGAAGCCCAGGCGTGCGGCACACCGGTTATCGCATTGGGCAAGGGCGGTGCGCTGGAGGCGGTGATTGGCTTGCCGGACGAGCGGCCCTCAGGTGTATTTTTCAGGGAACAAACGATCGAGTCGCTAATTAGCGCCGTCGACACGTTCGAGCGGCATTCGGACCGCTTCCATTCGATATTTTGTCGCGAAAACGCCGAGCGCTTCTCTGCTGCAAATTTTAAGGCGGCGCTCAGTACATTCGTGGAAGTTCGGTTGGCGAGCTTCCGCTCGGAAGCGGCGCTTTCGAACGTGCAGCCACTGTCGGTATGTCAAGTGCCGCAGCGGCGGCCGTCAGCAGGCGCAACCGCTCGCCTCAATGAGCGCGGTAGTGCTGCAGTCGAAGATACAAGACTGAAAACCAGGTCATCGCGGCGCCGGTAAAGGCCCGCCAGGGGCGGTCGGGCGCCTCGCGAGGTGCAAGGGGGGCGTGCTGCCCCGAGCATATTGCTCAGCGTGCGTCGCCGTACATTCCTGTCTTACCCGCGCATATACGATCCTTCCTGCAGATGAATGAAGTTGATGCAGCATGCTGCAGCGTCAAAAATGCCTGTTGCCGAACGCGGTTGGGCGACCGTAAGGGTTCTGCCTCGAAGCGTCTCGGCAGCGCGGCTCGCGGGATATCACGGTTGAAAAAAATAGAGTCAGGTGGTCGCGCACGGGCGCCCGAGGCGAGCCGTGTTGCTGACCGTGTTACGCATTCAGTGGCTACCGGCTCATCAGTGTTCCTGCATAAATTACATCTTTAGTCGTTAAGCGGTAAGCATTGCTGGTGCACAGGTTATTTCAATAGCCGGAAGCTTTTGTGACGCACGGGGCTCGGCC
>NZ_LMUF01000060.1 GCF_009766085.1 Burkholderia sp. S171
ACGAAGCAAAGAAAACGCTTTCAACCGCACTACCCTAAGTGTCCACAGCGTGCAGTTTTGATTCATAGGTGCCCCAAAAGTACGGTGCTCGCCAGAGCACCGGATGTGTGAAACCCTCCTTCTCGCGAATCCTGACATAGACACGCTTCGCCACCAGTGTTCTCGGGCAAGCACGATTTGCCAAAGGATCCCCACGGCCTCAGGCGTATTTGAGTCCTCGTTTTTAGTAGGTCGACTGAACCGTCTGCGTGGTCTGCGTGGCTAGTTTAGTGGGCCATAAGGCTGAACATATATTTACGGCTTAATTTTTGGTGGATTGGCTGCGTGAGGGCATGGTCGTTTTCATGGAATATGGCTCATGCATGCTTGCACAGTCGCTTCGTCGCTTAGTGGGTTGGCGCTGTGATTCGTCCTGCGAACTGATTTTGTGGATGGTTCACGCGGATAGCGCGGGGTGAACCGTGGGCAGGTTCAATCACTGGTGGCGAAGCGTGTCAGAACCTGTGTTCGGAGAAGGAGGGTTTCACACATCCGGTGCTCTG
>NZ_LMUF01000005.1:0-895 GCF_009766085.1 Burkholderia sp. S171
CATTTCTGATATGACTTTCCGTGTCAAGCGGTGTTGTTCAGGTTTTAATTTCATTCATATTCGATGTAGCGCTGCAATTTCCTGAGGGCGGCGTAGCAGTAAAACTCGACGGTGAATCAGGCTGATATTCGCGGGTTGGTTACCGCATTACAGAGATCCGTTTCGTGAGTCTGCCGCTAACTTTGAACGCAAGTCGGAATGAACCGTTGCCAAGAAATGACGCGGATAACTCGAATACCGGGCTACGCCGCCTTCAGGAAACTACCGTTTCATTGCGAGCTGCTTTTCGTTGCATTCACCTCTCTCACGCCGCACGCGCACAGGCCTGCGTCATGCCCAACCGGGCGATGTCCCAGATGAAGCCCGCCAGTTCACGGGCTACCGCGACGATGGCCACATTGGTGCTTTTGCCGCGCGCCACCAGCTTTCGATAGCGCCGGCACAGGCGCACCTGCGCGTCCCACGCCCGATCGACGATCACCTTGGGCAAGCCCTCATGACGACGCTGGATCTCGGGGCTTACTTTGGCCGTATGCCGATAACTCCAGGCCGCCTCGATGAGCAGTTTGCGGGCAAAGGAATTGCCGGTCTTCGTGATACTGCCCTGGCGCCGTTTGCCTCCCGAGGAATACTCCGAGGGCGTCACGCCAAGCCAGGCCATCAACTGCCGGGGGTGCGCAAAGCGGCTCAAGTCGCCTAACTCCGAGAGCAAGCCCACCGCAGCGGTGAACTGGATACCGCGCATCGATTGCAGAGCAAGCACGGCGGGATAAAAGCCCCAGCGCGGCACCGCATCGCGCATAGCTGACTCCAGACGCTGGCATTGTGCAAACCGATCCTCGATTGCGCGGCGTAGCTCGTTAAACGCGAAATCCTGCCACTCGTTGCCAAACGA
>NZ_LMUF01000005.1:905-8652 GCF_009766085.1 Burkholderia sp. S171
GGCGGTGAACTGGATACCGCGCATCGATTGCAGAGCGAGCACGGCGGGATAAAACCCCCAGCGCGGCACGGCATCGCGCATAGCCGACTCCAGGCGCTGGCATTGTGCAAACCGATCCTCGATTGCGCGGCGTAGCTCGTTAAACGCGAAATCCTGCCACTCGTTGCCAAACGAGAATTTGCTTAACCAGTTGCGGTGCGCCGGTCCCCAATTGGCCACACCCACGTAGCGCACGCCGTGCGAGAGCAAAAACGCCTTCAGTGTCTGGCGCGCGCGCTTAAGCTCGTCGCGCGATTTTGCCCAGGTTCGGGCGAGATCGCGAAACGCTTCGTCTTCGACGGTGGGGATGCTTACGGCGCTGAGATCGCCGGCGCGCAGCGAGCGCACGAGCTTAATGGCATCGCGCCGGTCGGTCTTCACGCGATCGCCGGGTTTGTGCGGCATCAGCGTGGGCGCGCACACCATGCACTGGATGCCTTTGTCGCTCAGGCGCCGCTGCAAGACGTAGCCAAAGGGGCCAGCCTCATACACGACACGCACGTGCTTGGCCTTGGACAACAGCCGCTTGCACAGGCGATCAAGATCGGCCTGAGTGGTGCCGATCTTGCCCAGCACCTCTACCTCGCCGGCGTCCAGCGCGTATGCCACGGTGATGGAATCCTTATGAACATCCAGTCCGACGAACAATGTGCTAACGTTTTGCATGCTGGCCTCCGGGTTGTAAATGAACACTTCAAGTGACGGGTTCGCCTCTCACTTTTACGGCTCTGGCTTTATGCTAACCCGCGCGGTTCAACCCTTCCCGCGGGGCCAGCCCTTACTTCCACGGAAGTCATACTGACTTTACACGTTGACCAGACGCGTCCTCAACAATCGACTAGCCGGAATCTACGCTCGCTACTCCAGGCGCGATCCTGCGCAGCCGACTAGTAAATGGAAAGTGCGTGGACTTACCACGCCCTAGAGCACAAGCTAGCCCCCGGTTCAACGTACCGATACAGCACGTTCGCATTCCGACGTGCTCAAGTCCTCGCGCTCGCTGCAATCAACTTCATCGTGTTTGACCCACGCAAATAATGTCTGGCTTGTGCAGCCGATCTTTAGGGGCGATGGATTCGATCGCGACCTACTATGACCGATGCTCGCCCCGAAGCGCCTGCGCCATGCACATTTCGGGACTTGAGCAGCAAATTTGTTCGACTTGTTCACGGCTTAGTTATGCCAAGAGTTGGACACTACCTCAGTCGGTTCCCTCCAAGTCAATATCTTCCAAGACGCGGTTATTTACGACACCTAGTCTTCAAACTGTACATGCGTAACGACATCGAACTATGTAAATGAAACGAACAAAGTATTCGGATTCTGGTCAGTCGATCGTAAAGGACGATTCAATGGCCAATAAATCATGAAGCAATATCCCGAATGCGCGAAGAAAGCCTGTTCTGAACGCCCACAGCGAAATTAACCTTCGGAATACCGCAAATGAAAAACGAAACAACGCTTTGTGGAGGAATTGATTTAACGAATGACTCCAGATCCTATGTCCGGAAAGCGGCACTCGGAGCCGTCATAGGAAATATCATGGAATGGTATGACTTTGCGGTGTATGGTTTTTTTTCTGTCACCATCGCTCGATTATTTTTTCCTACAGGTAGCGAATTGATGTCGTTGCTGCTGACCGTAGGCACATTTGGAGTTGGTTTTATCATGCGCCCGGTCGGTGCGATTGTTTTAGGATCCTATTCAGATAGAGCAGGGCGCAAGGCAGGTCTAATGATAACGATCATGTTGATGGCCCTGGGAACGGCATTGATCGGACTCGCACCCACCTACGCCACAGCTGGAATCTTCGCGCCGATCATGATCGTGATCGCGCGTTTAATCCAGGGATTCTCGGCGGGTGGCGAGATAGGGGGATCAACAGCATTGCTTGTTGAATATGCTCCTCCCGAGAAAAAAGGATTTTATGGCGCCTGGCAACAAGCGAGCCAAGGAGCGGCGTTGTTACTCGGCTCGCTTGTCGGCGCACTGCTGACCGCGTGTTTATCCAGCGAGCAACTTGCATCGTGGGGATGGCGTGTGCCATTTATTTTAGGCTTGGTCATTGCCCCGATCGGGTTCTGGATACGAAGGAATATCGAAGAATCCCCGTCCTTTCTGGCACAGGGAACGCGCACCGCCACACCGCTTGCCGATACTGTCAGAAACCACAGTAAAAGCGTCTTCCTGGGCCTGGCAATCACCGTTGCGTGGACCGTTTGCACTTACTGTTTCCTAGTGTACATGCCGACATATGCAGTACGTCAACTTCATCTGCCGCAATCGAGTTCACTGTTCGCCAACTGCATCGGGTTGGTAGCGGTGATTGTGTTAGCGCCGCTGTTTGGAGCCTGGTCGGATCGGGTCGGAAAGCGTTTGCCTTTGCTGATTGCGACGTCCCTGATGACTGTCCTCACGTATCCGCTTTTCGTCTGGATTACCTCCTTTCCCTCGTTTGAGTCGCTGGTGACCGTGCAACTGATATTTGGAGCGCTGACAGCGATGTACACGGGTCCCGCGCCTACTTTGCTCAGTGAGCTTTTCCCGACTTCCGTTCGTTCCACCGGGTTGTCGCTCGCCTATAACTTCGCCGTGACCGTTTTTGGTGGTTTTGCTCCCTTCATATCGACGGGGCTCATCGCCTGGACTGGAAGCAGTCTTGCACCAACGTTTTACGTCATCAGCGCCAATGTGGTTAGTCTTATTGCAGTAGCAACGCTGGTAACAAAATCAACGCGTCCACGGTTTGCTAGCTAGACGAACGCTATTTTATTTACTCAGCGATTTCAAAGATATTTGATGACACTATCTAGATCTCGGAAATCACAGATAGCCTCCAAACTTGTTATTCCGATACGAAGCTAGCATGGAAAAATTCGATTTTCGTTTTCATGAATTTCGTCCTTTTTCGAATATCCATGTGCGCGGCCAACAAAATGATGCATGCAAAAAATACAAAGTATAGAGTTTTTGGCGCGTACGCTTACCGTGCAACATTTTTCCCAGCGAAGAAAAGCGGAATCCGCTAAGCAGGTCCCGCGATCTATTTGTTTCGAATGTCGTTGCTTCGGAAAGTGTTTGTTCGCTCGCTCTGTGAATTGCGCGCGATCCCGCGTTGGTAATCGCGCGGGGTCATACCGTATGCGTGACGAAATGCGTTTGCGAAATGGCTTTGATCGAAGAAACCCGTCGCTAGCGCAACGTCTCCTACAGAAGCACAGCCGTCCAACAAAGCTTTCGCCCGGGCAATCCTGATCTGCATAATGTAAGCGTGAGGCGGTGCCCCTAAGCTTGTTTTGAACAATCGCAAAAAATGAAAACGACCGATACCGACTGCTTGCGCAAGCGCGTCGAGAGAAAGATCGCTGGATAAATCAGATTCAATAAGCTCAAGGGCGGGAGCAAGGCGCTTTACATTGTTCAGGTCCAAAACCGGTGGCGAGACCAGATTGCGATCAGTATGGGTGTTGATCAGATCTTCAATCCAAAGCAGGATAAGCGTCTCGGCTTCAACAAGCGACCCGCCAACTCTTCCATCGGCGGCCTCCGCAGCTTCATGTGCAATGATGAACCGCGAGGCGGCGACCGCGTCATTGAGGAAGCTTTGGCGAAATTTCGGCGTGTCGAGCGGTTTGTCAGATCCGACTAACTCCTGATAGATACTGCTGATGAGTGCTTCCGATGGATAGATCATACGGTAGCTCCACCCATCACTACTTGCCGATTCTCCATCGTGTATTTCGCCGGGATTGACCGCAATGACGCCTGTCGAGTCGGCGACGTGATGCTGGCCCCGGCAATAGAATCGCTCTGCGCCGCGAGTCACCACGCCTAATGCATATCCCGGATGCCAGTGCTTTCCAAAACGCTGTTTATGGAAATTGGCGGTCAACATTTCGAGGCCGCCCAGCGCCTCGGATCTCCAGAATTTAACCGGATTGCGTCGACCTCCCAACGGAGGCCGGACACTTCCATCTACGTCAATATCTTCCAAGACACACCCCTATTGGACACTTAATCTTATAGCGCCTAATACGTCACGAGAAAAGCTGACCATGAATATCCTATCTGAAATCGAGTTGAATCAAAAAGACATGATCGCCTGGCGCCACGACCTCCATGCGCATCCAGAGATGGCATTCAAGGAGTATCGAACGTCTGATTTTGTTGCCGGCAAACTCCAGGAATTTGGCCTCGAAGTCCACCGCGGGCTCGCTGGTACAGGCGTCGTCGGCACGCTGCGTCTTGGATCGGGGTCGGGGCGCGCGATTGCCCTCCGTGCGGATATGGACGCGCTTCCTATTCAGGAAAAAAATTCGTTTGCTCATGCATCCGTGAACCCGGGAGTGATGCATGCCTGCGGCCATGACGGCCACACCACAATGCTATTGGGGGCTGCCCGCCAACTTGCAAAAGCAGGCAATTTCGACGGCACCGTCCACTTCGTATTTCAGCCTGCGGAAGAAAACGAGGGAGGCGGGCGCGTCATGGTGGAAGAAGGGCTCTTCGAGCTATTTCCTGTAGAAGCGATTTATGGCATGCACAACTGGCCCAACCTTTCAACGGGTGAATTCGTTGTTCATCCTGGGCCAATGATGGCGGCGGTCGATCTATTCGAAGTGAAGATAGTCGGGCAGGGCGCACACGCTGCCATGCCACATTTAGGCGATGACCCTATCGTCGCATCGGGCGCTTTCATTACCGCAGTCCAGACGATCGTTAGCCGTACTGCCGATCCACTGGATAGTGTCGTACTAAGCCTGACCCAGATTGAGGGCGGTAATACATGGAATATCGTGCCGGAAGAGGTTAGATTGACCGGGACTTGCCGGTATTTCAATCCGGACGTGAAGCCCATGGTCGAGAAGACATTGCGACGCATTGCAGACGGCGTGGCGAAATCACATGGCGTAGAGATTTTTATCGACTATGACCATCGCTGCCCTCCGACCGTCAATGCAGCGGGTCCAGTCGAATTCGCAGCGCTTGCGGCGACGAAGGTAGTGGGTGGTGACAAGGTGTGCCGGGATATGGCGCCAAGCATGGGATGCGAAGACTTTGCATTCATGTTGGCAGCAAAGCCGGGGTGTTATGTATGGATTGGTAACGGCCCGGGTGACGGCGGATGCACCTTACATAACTCTCACTACGACTTCAACGACGAGATTCTACCTATTGGAGCGTCGTACTGGTGCTCTCTTGTCGAAACGCTGTTGCCAGCGACGCCCATTTTCGGAAAGGTTGATCATGGAAAAGCACGATGAATCGCGCCGTTATATGCCGTCACTGCAGACTAGCGCACAGGGAGGAAGGGTGGTTATGGACGGCGTCGATACCATCATGCTGGGTTCAAACAATTACCTTGGCTTATCGTCTCACCCAACGGTTATTGCTCGCGGATTGGAGGCCCTGTCGGCATATGGTGCGGGGATGGCAATCAACCCGCCTTTCGTTACCACGCCGGTCCACGAGCAATTGTCTCAAGAGCTTGCCAAGTTTATGGGAGTGGAGGCCGTTCTACTTTTCGCCTCCTGCACTGCGGCAAACCACGGCTTGCTGTCAACACTGATGACGGCTGACGACGCAATCTTCAGTGACGCGATGAACCATGCCAGTATTATCGACGGTTGTCGGCTTAGTCGTGCACGAACTTTTGTGTACAAGTCGCGCGATATCGCCAGCCTGGAAGAGAAGCTGGCCTCGAATACTCACCCACACCGTCTCATCATTACCGACGGCGTGTTCAGCATGGAAGGTTCGCTGGCTCCGCTAAAGGAAATCATTGCGCTAGCCAAGCGTAACAATGCAATGGTGGCAGTCGATGAAAGTCATGCTGCCGGAGTTGTAGGTCCACATGGACGCGGCACTGCGGCAGCACTCGGACTCTCCGCAGAAGAGCGCCAGGGTCTCATCTACACAGGAACGCTTTCTAAAGCATTCGGAGGTGCAGGGGGTGGCTACATTGCAGGATCGTATGAGTTGGTGGACGAGCTTCGCAAGCGCGCCCGCGCATTTATCTTTACCACCGGCATCAGCCCGGCAGTCGCTGCATCTGCGGTAGCGGCACTCGCTGTCCATAATAGCGAACCCGAACATTATGAGCGACTTTGGGCTAACACCGAACGTTTCCGTTCGGGTCTTGCCGCGCTCAAATTCATGACTGAATCAGGCGAGAGCCCCATTACGCCCATTTTGATTGGAGACAACGATCTGGCTGTCGAGTTCGCGCGCGGCCTCCGTGCGGCTGGCGTATTTATCCCGGCGATGGTGTTCCCAATCGTCGCTGAGGGAGATGCACGCCTGCGCGCTCAACCGAGTGCCGCGCTTAACGACCGCGACATAGACGAAGCCCTCTCGGCACTGGATAAAGTTGGCACGTCTCTCGGAGTCAGACGATGGCAATAATTGACGAGATCTCGGCATTTCACGCGGAAATGACGTCCTGGCGCCGTGATTTTCACGCGAACCCTGAGTTGGCATTTAACGAATTCCGGACTTCCCAGATCATCGTAGCCAAGCTTCGAGAGTTTGGGATAGAGGTGCATTGCGGACTCGCGGGGACTGGCGTAGTGGGGACACTTCGCACCGGAAGCGGTAACGGCCGGTCAATTGCGCTTCGCGCAGATATGGACGCTTTACCCATTTTGGAAAAGAACGACTTTGCACATGCCTCAAAGACTCCAGGCGTCATGCATGCATGCGGGCATGACGGACATACTGCAATGCTGCTCGGTGCCGCCCGCTATCTCGCTCTGACCCGTTCGTTCGACGGCACCGTCTTTTTTGTATTTCAACCCGCCGAGGAAAATGAAGGCGGCGGACGGGTAATGGTAGAAGACGGACTTTTCGAACAGTTCCCCGCCGATACAGTTTATGGTTTGCACAACTGGCCCGGTTTACCGACTGGCACCATAGCGGTTCAGCCTGGGCCGATGATGGCTTGCTTCGATGTATTCGAGATCGAATTGACAGGGCGAGGCGGTCATGCGGGCATGCCCCATCTTGCGAGAGATGTCGTCCTTGCTGCGTCACGGCTCGTAGATAGTCTTCAATCGATTGTTGCAAGGAGGCTTGATCCGTTATTACCCGCCGTCGTAAGCGTGACACAACTGGAGGCGGGAACTATCTGGAACGTACTTCCTGATCTAGCGCGAATTCGTGGGACCGTGCGCGCAATGAGCGGTGTTGTTCAGGATAAAATCGAAGAATCGATGCGCGAGATTGCGGCGGGTGTTGCTGCGTCGTTTGACGTCGAGGCGGCGGTACGCTACGAGCGCCGCGTACCTCCGACGATTAATTCAACCGATGCGGCACAATTCGCGGCCAAGGTTGCAATCGAGACATTTGGGGCTGGACGCGTAAGCACTTCTTTCAATGCCAGCATGGCCGCTGAAGACTTCGCTTTTATGCTTCAAGCGAAGCCCGGTGCCTATGCGTGGATTGGTTGCGGCGAAGACCACGCGGCGCTCCACAACCCATACTTCGATTTCAACGACAACATACTCCCGGTCGGTGCGAGCTTCCTTGCATCACTCGCCGAGCGTACGTGCGGTTCTCCATAACTCGAGTAGTTAATCTTGCGTTGTCAGGTTGCGTGACGGGTCGTAAAAGATGGCGCGATGAAGAAATCGAAATCGCTCTATCACGGTCACCGTTTCCCAGCTGGTGTCATCAGCTGCGCTGTTCGATGGTATTTCCGCTTCCAGTT
>NZ_LMUF01000005.1:8662-25542 GCF_009766085.1 Burkholderia sp. S171
ACCACTAATGGTTGAACCCCTCCTTCTCGCGAATCCTGACATAGACACGCTTCGCCACCAGTGCTCTCGGGCAAGCTTCATTCGCCCCGCAACCGGCACGGCCCCACGCATCTTTACTGCTTCATGTTTTGGTGGGTTAGCGACTTGGTCAGCACATTATTTTCGTGAGTTACGGCCTGAGATATCTCGGGGCCTCGTTTCAAAGTGGGTTGGCGTCTTGGTTCGTTGTGCGTACAAATTCGGCGGGGAGGTTTTCCGCGGATAGCGCGGGGTGAACCGTTGGCAGATTCAATCACTGGTGGCGAAGCGTGTCAGAACCCGTGTTCGGAGAAGGAGGGCTTCAAACATCCTCCGCTCTGGCGAGCACCGTGCTTTTGGGGCACCTATGAATGGGAACTGCACGCTGTGGACACTTAGGGTAGAGCGGTGAAAGCGTTTTCTTTGCTTCGTTTCTTTGTCGCTTTGGACAAAGAAATGACGCGCCGCCACGCGCAGTGGCTAATAGTGATAAAGAGAAAATCCGACTCAAGCAGACCACTACCGCCGAAAGCACCAACCCGGCAATAACTCCGACCGCTAACCCTAGAACCTGGCAACCCGGCATCAACTCCGACCACTAACCCCGGAACCTGGCAACCCCAACTCCCCACCCCGACCAAACCCATCCACCCGCGCGAGCAAAACCTAAGCAGCAATGGAGCTAAGCGTAGAAGCGACCCCTTGATGTCCTTAGCGTTATCGTTCGGTTTGAACCCGGTCATGGCGCTGCTAGATTGGTGTCGATCCGACACATAAAAGGGTAAGCATGTCAGCCATTCCGCAAAGTACAGCAACGCGTCCTGCACCAATCCATCCAGACGGATCGTCAGAAAAAACACTCGCGCATATCATCCGCGACGACGCCGAAGCCATCGCACGCGCTCACGAAGTAGCCACTCGCTTGACCGTACACGCTAGCGATCGGGATCGCGAGCGACGCTTACCGCACGAGGAAATCGACTGGTTTTCGCAAGCTGGCTTATGGGCGATCACCGTACCCAAAGAGTTTGGCGGCGCGGGCGTCTCATACGTGACACTGACCGAAGTCATCAAGATCATCGCTGCAGCCGATCCGTCGCTGGCACAGTTGCCCCAGAACCACCTGGGTCTTGTCGACGTCATTGCCCTAACAGGAACTCCCGAGCAGAAGCAGTTTTTCTTCGGCGAGATTTTGCGCGGCAAGCGCTTCGGCAACGGCTTTTCGGAGAAAGGCACAAAGCACGTCCTCGACCTGAAGACGCGCGTCACGGCCGAGGGTGGCGAGTATGTCGTCCACGGCACGAAGTTCTATTCGACCGGTGCCCTGTTCGCGCACTACGTGCCTATCCTCGGTCTCGACGACGAACGCCGTAGCTGGCTTGCCTACATTCCAGCGGGTACGGCAGGGTTGCAGATTATCGATGACTGGTCGGGCTTCGGTCAACGCACCACCGCTAGCGGCACGGTTATCGCGGACCAGGTGCGGGTGGCGGCCTCCCACGTATTTCCTGCGTTTCGCGTATCGGACCAGCCGACGCTTAATGGTCCGATTTCCCAGATCATCCAGGCGGCTATCGATGCGGGTATCGGGCGGGCGGCGGTGGACGACACGCTGAAATTTGTACGTGAGCGTTCGCGTCCGTGGATCGATAGCGGCGTGGAGCGCGCAAGCGACGATCCGCTTGTGATACGTGAAGTGGGTCATCTTCACATTCACCTGCACGCGGCCGAGGCGTTGCTCGAACGCGCCGCGCTCACGCTGGACACCATTGCAACGCAAGGACATGCCCCAAGCGAAGACGATATCGCTCGTGCATCGGTGGCTGTTGGCGAAGCAAAGGTCTTGACCACCGAGATCGCATTGCTCGCCAGTGAAAAGTTGTTCGAACTGGCAGGCACGCAGTCGACGCTTGCTGCGCATAACCTCGACCGCCACTGGCGCAATGCGCGCACGCATACGCTGCACGACCCGGTGCGCTGGAAATATCACCTTGTGGGCAACTACTACCTGAACGGTATCAAGCCGGCGCGCCACCCGTGGAACTGAAATCAGGTTGTAGATAAAGAACCCGTTGCCCCCGATCAGCAAAGCCGTATGGCCGCGCGCGTTCAGCCTGACGTCGTCCCCACGCTCTCACTCCACGGAAACGGAAACCACCCTTCATGCTTAAACCTATCGGCCGTTTGTTCGTCGCGGCGTTGCTTGCCGGCAGCATCTCCGCCTATGCAGCAGGCGGCTTACCCAACGCTCCCGCACCTTTCGATAAAGGCGGCGTCAGGATCGCGTTGGTCAACTATCTTTCGACCGGCGATTTCTTCCAGGCTTATGAGGCGGGTGCGCAAAAGCAGGCCAAGGCGCTCGGCATCGATTTGCGAATTTACGAGGGTCGTCAGGACGCTGCCCAGCAACGTGACCAGTTCCAGCAGGCAATCAATCTGGGCGTTTCCGCCATTATCGTGAATCATGGTTTGCCGGAGTCCTTGAAGGACGTGGTGCAGGTGGCGCTCGATAAAGGCATCAAGGTCGTAGCATTTGACGTTGACCTCGGCAATCCGAAGGTGCCGCAGATCGAGCAGAGTGACCACGATCTCGCGACTTTGTTGCTCGATCAGGCAGTGAAAGATAACGGCGATGCGTTTGCCGCAGCCTACGTCTATGTGCCGGGTTTTGCGCCGCTTGACCGGCGCGACACTGTCTGGAAGGCGTTCAAGACCGCGCATCCGAAGGTCAGGGAGGCGGCACGGTTCGGCACGGTGGATAATCCGATTGCGCAGTCGGTGGCCAACCAGGCAGCGGCCGCGTATAGGGCGCATCCGGATGTACGGGTAGTGTTTGCGCCTTATGACGAGTTCGCTCGCGGCGCGAAGCTGGCTGCGGACGAGGCGGGCATCGCTTCGAAGGTCCGCATCTATAGCGCCGATATATCGACGGCTGATATTGAGGCGATCCGGGCGCCCGGGAGTCCGTGGGTTGCCACTGCCGCAACTAATCCGGCGGTAGTGGGCGCGGTTTCGGTGCGAGCCGCTGCGCTGCTGGTGGCGGGTCAGGACCCGGGACACAGGATCGAAATAAAGCCTGCGCTGATCACGCGTGACGATCTGGTCAAGAATGACATCCGTACGATTGCGGATCTTGAGTCCCGGTTCGTGGATTTCAGGCGGGCAGATGTGGCCAAGGCGGGATGGATTCCCGAGGTCCAAGATTAAAGGACAGTTGATTCGCTATCCTGATGGTAGGCGCTCGCTATTTCGCGGGCACTACTCACTTGGTATCGGCTTGGCCCAGCGTCTTCTGCGCCTGCGCGGCGTTGTCCTTGCTGACGAGAATCGACGGCACATAGGTGGCGGGAGGCAGCGTGCGATCGCCTGCCAGATAGCGCGCTACGTTATCGACTGCTGTCTTGCCAATCAGATAAGGCTGTTGCGCGACCACAGCCGTAGCGCTGGAGTTCGGATTCTTGACCAGCGCGACGAAGTCGGGACTGCCATCGACTGCATAGGTTTTGATCTCCAGACGATCCGCCGCGTCAACAGCCTGCGTCGCACCGACCTGCGGTATATCCCAGCCTGCCCATATAGCCTGCAGGGTGCCGGCCGGATATTTGCTCAGTAACTCGCTGACCTGCGAGTAGGCGTCCTGCACGGTATTCGGAATCACGTCGACCAGCTCGGGCTGAATGATCCTGATCTTCGGATACCATTTCAGCACTTCGCGCAACTGGTCGTAGCGCATCGCCATGACCGACACGCCGTAGAAGCCGTTGAAGACGAGAATATTGCCTTCGCCATGCAGGTCGCTGACGAGCTTCAATGCAAGCTGCTCGCCAATATAGAAATTATCCGAGGTCGTTACGTTGATGCTCGACGGGCTGGCGGTATCGACGGTAAAGAGCGGGATGCCCGCTTCACGGATTTTCTTGAGCCACGGTTCGAGCACGACCGCGGTGCCAAGCTGCTCAATAATGGCGTCGGGCTTGTCCGCGATCAGCGCCTGAAGCTGGGCAATCTGCTGGCTATCCTTGCGGCCGCCGTCCATCGCGATGGGTGTCCCGCCCAGCCGCTTCACTTCATCGATTTGTCCCTTGTAAGCCTTCAAGTCCCAGTAATGCTCGGTTCCTGCGACGGAGATGCCAATCCGCTTGCCTTTAAGCGACGGCACGTCGGCCGCGGCCGGCGCGCAGAGCACTGCACAGGTCAACAGTGCAGCAAGTAAGGCAAGCAGGCGCCCGAAAAACGCTTCATGCGCTTTCCGCGAAGCATGAAACCGTTCGATGTTCTTGTTCTTACCCATGTTGAATTAAATTCTGCGCAATGAATGAAGGGTGTAAAACTCAGTGTGAAGGGCTCAATCCGATCATTGTATTTTCCTCAGACGTGTCGGCACGGAAATGCATGAGCCGAGTGTTAAAAACCGGGCTCGGCGGAGCTTTGATGTTTCGCAGGGAATATGGTCGAGAATGACAGAAGGCTCGCTTTCAAACTATTAGTGTTGGCGCGTAGAGTCTTTGCGAAAAGAAATGACCAAGCCGGGCGGTGGCTGGTTTTTAGTTAGCTCTTAACTAAATTAATCAGGATGCCTTATATAGATGAAAGAATATAAAGACTTGGAGCGGCCAAATAAAAATCCCGCACGGGCGACGCGCCTGTGCGGGATTTTGGTCAAGCGAGCTGCGGTGGCTGTCACCCGGCTAAAGAATCGGCCCGGTGCGTTTGCAGCTAAACGGTTCGCCTTCGGCTAAAGAGCGCTTCGCCCTCGGCTAAAGAGCCTCACGATAGCCAGCAGAATCACGGCGCCAATCAACGCAGTGATCAGCGACCCGATGATGCCGCCGCCCAGGTGCAGGCCGAGTAGGCCGCCCAGCCAACCGCCAATAAACGCGCCGACAATGCCGACGATGATGTCCACAATAATTCCGAAGCCGCCTCCATCGACGATCCGGCCAGCGAGCGCACCGGCAATTCCGCCAATGATCAGCCAGAAGATAATTCCGTGCGAAACAGGTTCCATAGCTTTCTCCGTCAGGTGAGATCCGCGTAGCGGGCTACCGGCATGGTGTTTAACGATACTTCGGGGAGTGTCACTGCTGTGGTTTCCATCTTCCCCCTGGATCAATGGACATCTCGGCTGGAGCAAACCACATGCCTGAAAGAGCAATGCGGAAAGAACGACCGATTCACCAGCTTGGCGCTTATCGTCAATGGGCGTCATCCGGCTAAACCCGACCCCGAATACTCCCTCTAGTAGTTTGTGATCCACTTTTGCTATCGGACCATCGAATAGTCGGATTGTTTTGCTATGAGCGCGCCCCTATAGTTCATCAATCAGCGGCTTTAAGCAGGTGCCGAAACAGGGTGCCGAAACAAACAATCATCCTAAATACAAAAGGAGACACGATGAACCAGATCGATCTGGCTGGACGGACCGTGGTCATTACTGGCGGCGCACGCGGTATTGGCTATGCGGTGGCACAACGCGCGCTTGCCTCCGGCGCCGAAGTCGCACTATGGGACATCGACGCCGAACGCCTTGAGCGCGCTCGCGGCGAACTCGCGAAGGCCGGCAAGGTCAGCGTCGCCGTGGTCGAACTGACGGAAGAGGCATCGGTTGAGAAAGCGACGCAGCAGACTCTGGAAGCGCATCGAAAGATTGATGTCTTGATCAACTGCGCGGGCATCACCGGCGGCAACGGCACGACCTGGGAGCTGGCGCCGGACGTATGGCGCCGTGTGATCGACGTGAACCTGATTGGCCCATATCTCACGTGTCGCGCCGTCGTGCCCCACATGTTGAAGGAAGGCTACGGACGGATCGTGAATATCGCTTCAGTGGCGGGCAAGGAAGGCAATCCGAATGCGTCGCACTATAGCGCCTCGAAAGCTGGCCTGATAGGGCTCACGAAGTCGCTGGGCAAGGAACTCGCCACGCGCGGCATCCTGGTTAACGCGGTGACCCCGGCTGCAGCGAAGACGGAGATTTTCGATTCCATGGCGCAGCAGCATATTGACTACATGTTGTCGAAGATTCCGATGAACCGTTTCCTCCTGCCGGAAGAAGCGGCGTCGCTGATCCTGTGGCTCAGCTCGGAAGATTGCGCGTTCAGCACAGCGTCCGTGTTCGATCTGTCCGGTGGCCGCGCGACCTACTGAAGCCGCTCTCGGGTGTCTCTTTGGGCATCCGCCATATAAAAATATCTGGAGACACGCATGAGCGAACCCGCTACTGCGGAGGACGCCGTCGTCGCCCGCGTGATGCGCCGTCTGCTGCCGTTCCTGCTGCTGATGTACATGCTGGCGTTTCTCGATCGGGCAAATATCGGCTTCGCGCAGAAAGCGCTGCAGCACGATACGGGTCTTTCGAATGCGGCCTTTGCGTTCGGCGCAGGAGTGTTTTTCGTCGGCTATGCGATTTTTGAAGTGCCGAGCAACTTGCTGCTGCATCGCGTGGGAGCCAAGCTCTGGATGTGCCGGATCATGGTGACATGGGGGCTTGTGTCCGCAGCCATGGCATTCGCGCACACGGCTACCATGTTCTATGTCCTGCGCTTTGCGCTGGGTGTGGCTGAGGCAGGTTTTTTCCCCGGCATTGTGTATTACCTCACGCGCTGGTTTCCCCAATCGGCGCGAGCGAGGGCATTAGGCGTGTTCTATTTCGGCGCGCCGCTCGCTTTCATCTTCGGCAGCCCGTTGTCTGGCGCGTTGCTCGACCTGCATGGCGCGTTCGGTTTTGCAGGGTGGCAATGGCTCTTCCTGGTGGAAGGCGTTCTTGCCTCCATCGTAGGCGTATGGGCATTCTGGTATCTCGACAACGATCCATCCACAGCCCGCTGGTTAAATGCCGGTCAACGTGAGCTGCTGCTCGCGCGACTCTCCCAGGATTCACAGGCAGCATCGGCGCATGGGCCGCGCGGTGTGCTTGCAGCATTGATTGATCCGCGGGTGCTGATCTTGTCGGGGGTGTATTTCCTGATTCAGATGTCCGTGTATGGCGTGATCTTTTATCTGCCGCAACAAGTGGCCGCATTGCTTGGCGCGAACGTGGGTGCGAAGGTCGGTTTCGTCACTGCAATCCCGTGGTTGTGCGCGGTGCTTGTTACGTGGGTGGTGCCGCGATATGCGGATCGTCATGGCCAGCATCGATGGCTCGCCGTGCTGATGCTGGTCGTAGCCGGTGCGGGTATCGCGGTATCGGGACTCGCAGGTCAACCCGTGATCTCGCTGATCGCGTTGTGTTTCGCGGCGAGCGGCTTGATTGCAGCACAACCGCTGTTCTGGACCTTTCCCACGCATTACCTGACTGGCGCTGCCGCGGCGGGCGCCATTGCGCTGATCAATTCGCTTGGTGGCCTCGGCGGTTTCGTTGCGCCGATGGTGCGCACGGCCGCGGAACGCATCTATGTATCGACGAGTGCCGGCCTCGTGTTGCTCGGATTCGTCGCGATGCTCGCAGCGTTGGCAATCATCGTGTTCGTGCGGCCTGTACGTGCATCCGCGCATGCCCACGATCCTCACGCAAAGCCCCACGACAAGCGTGCCAAAGCGTCCTGAACATTAGAACCTTAACGGAGTCCGATCATGTCCATGCCTACCATCCGCCACGTTCGCGCGTTCACCGTTCGCGGCGGTGGCGCCGATTATCACGACCAGGGCGCCGATCACTGGATCGACGACCATATCTCTACGCCCATGGGGCGTTACCCCGAGTATCGGCAAAGCCGTCAGTCGTTCGGCATCAATGTGCTCGGTTCGTTAGTTGTCGAAATTGAAGCGAGCGACGGCACCGTCGGCTTCGCGGTCACCACCGGCGGCGAGATAGGCGCGTTTATCGTTGAGAAACATCTGGCGCGGTTTCTCGAAGGCCAAAGGGTAACCGACATCGAAAAGATGTGGGACCAGATGTATTTCGCCACGCTCTACTACGGGCGCAAAGGCATTGTGCTGAATGCTATTTCGGGCGTCGATCTTGCATTGTGGGACCTGCTTGCGAAGGTTCGCAAGGAGCCGGTGTTTCATCTTTTAGGTGGACCTGTACGCGACGAACTGCAGTTCTATGCAACCGGCGCACGTCCTGACCTGGCGAAGGAGATGGGTTTTATCGGCGGCAAGATGCCGTTGCAGCATGGACCCGCGGAAGGCGAGGAAGGGCTGGCGAAGAACATCGCGAAGCTTGCCGATATGCGCTCGAAAGTAGGCGATGATTTCTGGCTGATGTTCGACTGCTGGATGAGCCTCGACCTGAACTACGCAACGCGCCTCGCGCACGCGGCGAAGGAGTACGGTCTGAAGTGGCTCGAAGAAGCGTTGCCACCCGATGACTATTGGGGTTACGCCGAACTGCGGCGCTCGGTGCCGCGCGGCATGATGGTGACGACCGGTGAACATGAAGCCACGCGCTGGGGTTTTCGCATGCTGTTTGAAATGGGCTGTGCCGATCTGGTCCAGCCGGACGTGGGCTGGTGTGGCGGCATCACGGAACTGATCAAGATCTCCGCGCTTGCTGATGCTCATAACGTACTGGTCGTGCCGCATGGTTCATCCGTCTATAGCTATCACTTCGTGGTGACGCGGCACAATTCGCCGTTTGCGGAGTTCCTGATGATGGCGCCGAAAGCCGACGAAGTCGTGCCCATGTTCAATCCGCTGCTGCTCGATGAACCCGTGCCCGTGAATGGCCGGATGAAGGTACCGGATACACCGGGTTTTGGCGTGCGGCTCAATCCCGAATGCACCCTTGTGCGTCCTTATACACACTGAAACATTGAAACGCTGAGGTTTAACCGTGCTGCTCGACAACAAAGTGGTGATTGTCACGGGCGGATCGCGAGGCATTGGCCGCGCGATTGCCGTGGCGTGCGCGAAGGAAGGCGCGGACGTCGTGCTGAACTATTGGGGCGATAACGACCGCTCATATGGACGGTTGTCGGCCGTGCAAGAGGTGGTCGGTGAGATAGAAGCGCTCGGTCGGCGAGTGATCGCTGTCGAAGGAAACGTGGCGCAGCGTGAGACAGGGCTAGAGCTTGTGAAGCACGCAGTCGATGCGTTCGGTCACGTCGACGTCCTCGCCAGCAACGCCGGTATCTGTCCATTCCACTCGTTCCTCGATATGCCGGCGTCGGTGTACGAAGCGACCATTGGCGTCAACCTGAACGGTGCGTTCTATGTGACTCAGGCTGTCGCTAACCAGATGAAACTGCAAGGAACAGGCGGCGCGATCGTCGCGACGAGTTCGATCAGCGCACTCGTTGGCGGTGGCATGCAGACGCATTACACGCCGACCAAAGCGGGCGTTCATTCGCTGATGCAGTCGTGCGCAATCGCATTGGGGCCTTACGGCATCCGCTGCAATTCGGTCATGCCCGGCACAATCGCGACGGACCTGAACGCCGAAGATCTCGCCGATACCGAGAAGCGCGCGTACTTCGAAAAACGCATTCCGTTGGGACGCCTGGGTGAACCCGACGACGTCGCGCAGTGCGTGACGTTTCTTGCATCGGACCGTGCGCGATACGTAACGGGGGCATCGCTGCTGGTGGACGGCGGCTTGTTCGTCAACCTTCAGTGAACGAGCCCGCCGAGTACTTGCGCAGCAACGCGATGCAGTATTCGGCGGGTTCGCTGAGCGTTTCATGTTTGCGCCGGAGCAGACCGAAGCCCGACAGGCTTTTGCCGATCTCAATGGGCAGTTCGACCAGCAAATGCGCCCGAAGGTAATCGCGTACGACGGATTCCGGCAGCATGGCGACGGCGTCGCAGTTCTGCAGTAGCTGAAGCGTAGCGAAGATCGAAGCGCACTCGACTACGTTGGAAGGCGAAGCAAGCCCGGCCCGCGCGAGCTCTTCTTCGAACAACGCGCGCGCCGGGCTGGTGATGGGTTGAAGGATCCAGGGCCAGGAGATCAGCGCGTCGAGCGAGAGCGTGGTTTCATGGACGAGCGGATGCGCGGCGCGCACAACCAGCCGCATGGCCTCGCGCGAGAGCGGTTCGAAGTCGAAGTCGTTGTGCTGGAGCGGCGTGGTGAGACGGCCGAGCGCGAGATCCACTTCGCGGCGGTGCAGCAATTGCACCACCTGGTCGCTGGTCTCGCCAAGAATACGAACGTTGAGCAGCGGCCGTTCGCTTTTGAGTTCGGCGATGGCCATGGCAAGCACGTCGGGCGCCGCGCCCATGATCGCGCCCACCGTCAATTGACCATGACCACCGCGCCGCTTGCTTTCGAGGTCGGCGGCGAAGCGAGTGAGGTCGGCAAGCGAACGGCGCGCATAGGCGAGCGTGGCGACACCGAGCGGCGTGGGCTGCATGCCGCGGGCGTTGCGCTCGAACAGGAGGAAGCCGAACGCCTCTTCTATGTCGCTGAGCATGCGGCTGGCGCTTGGCTGGGCGACATTGATGGCCTCGGCGGCCTGGTGCAGGTTGCGGGCGTCGTCGAGAGCGACAAGCAGCGCGAGATGCTTGAATTTCAGGCGATTGACGAGGGCAATCTGGGAGACGTTCTGAGTCATCGGGCGTCCTCGTGCGTCTATTATGCGATTCGGTTTTGCGATCGGCTGATCCTGACTTCGGATTGTCATGTTATCAGTCGGCGAATTATAGTCGTAACGTAACAGCCGGAAATCAACCGGTTCAACACCTATAAAAAGGCAAGCCGCAATGGAGACGATTGCGTTCAGGATGACCCTCAAACCGGGCCAGCGCGATGAATACGAGCGGCGTCATCGCGACATATGGCCCGAGCTGGCCGAGGCGTTGAGTCACGCCGGGATCCGCGATTACTGGATTTTCCTCGACGACACCACCGGGCACCTGTTCGCCACGTTCAAGCGTGAGCGCGACCACACCATGGACGCCTTACCCGATCTGCCCATCATGCGCAAATGGTGGGACAGCATGGCCGACCTGATGGAAACAAACCCTGACCGCTCGCCGGTGCAAGCCGCGCTCGTGCCAGTCTTCCATCTACCCTGACGCTTTCGCTTTTCGTTTTTAGCCTTTGCGGCACGAGGACATATCCATGCAGGTTGTCGATCCGCACATTCACCTTTGGGATCTGAAGACGCATCACTATCCGTGGTTGGAGAACCCGGGTAAGTCGTTCGTCGGCGATGCACGCGAGCTGAAGCACGACTACCTCATCAGTGATTTACTGCGCGATGCCGGGACGGTCCAGGTGCTTAAGCTAGTACACGTGGATGCCAACCACGATCCCGCCGATCCGGTGGAAGAAACGAGGTGGCTCCAACAGGTTGCCGATAACGAAGGCCACGGGTTACCGAACGCGATCGTGGCGGGCGCGGATTTATCCGAGGATAACGTGCAGGAAGTGCTCGAAGGGCATGCTGCATTCGCCAACACGCGTGGCATCCGGCAGATACTCAACGTGCATGCGAATCCGCTTTATGACTACGTCGGCCGGCACTACATGCGTGAACCGCAGTGGCGCAAGAACTTCGCGTTACTGAAGAGGTATTCGATGTCGTTCGATCTGCAGCTCTACCCATCGCAGATGAAAGAAGCGGCTGAGCTTGCACAGGAACATCCCGATACGCAGTTCATCGTGAATCATGCCGGCATGTTCGTGGATCGTTCGTCCGTGGAGGGCTTTCGTGTATGGCGTGATGGTTTGCGTGCACTCGCTGCATGTCCGAACGTAGCGGTGAAGATCAGTGGGCTCGCGATGTTCGATCATCAGTGGAGCATCGAAAGCTTTCGGCCGTATGTGCTGGAGACGATCGATACGTTTGGTTGCGAGCGTGCGATGTTCGCGTCAAATTTTCCGGTCGACCGCTTGTTTGCGACGTATGAAGGGCTGTGGAACGCGTATGCGTCCATTGTGGCGGACCTGAGCGATACGGAGAAAGATGCACTCGTGAAGAGCAACGCAGAACGTATCTATCGCATCTGAAGGAGACAGTATGGGTAATAACAATCTGCCTCGGCTTGAGCTAAGGCACGCGAGCAAGTCGTTTGGCCGCGTGCGTGCGCTCGGCGACGGCAGCCTCGCGTTATGGCCGGGTGAAGTGCATGCATTGCTCGGCGAGAACGGCGCGGGTAAGTCGACCTTGGTCAAGCTGCTTGCGGGCGTGTATCAACCGGACTCGGGCGAATTGCTGGTCGACGGACAGGCGCGTACGTTCGCGAATCCCGCCGAAGCACGCGATGCGGGCCTCGCCGTGATCTATCAGGAACCTACGCTGTTCGCGGATCTATCCATCGCGGAAAACATCTACATGGGACGTCAGCCCCGCGACCGGCTCGGCCGGATTCGCTATGACGAAATGAATCGCGAAGTGGACGCGCTGTTGCAATCGCTTGGCGTTAATCTTCGCGCCGAACGCCTGGTGCGCGGTTTGTCCATCGCCGATCAGCAAGTGGTCGAGATCGCCAAAGCGCTGTCTCTGAACGCGAATGTGCTGATCATGGACGAGCCGACGGCGGCGTTGTCGCTGACTGAAGTGGAGCGCCTGTTCTCCATTGTGCGTGCATTGCGCGAACGCGACGCCGCCATTCTTTTCATCACGCACCGGCTGGACGAAGTATTCGCGCTGACACAGCGCCTGACGATCATGCGCGACGGCCTGAAGGTTTTCGACGCCATGACCGCCGACATGACCATCGATTCGATCGTCAGCAAGATGGTCGGACGCGACCTCGATACCTTCTATCCGAAAGCCGATGTCGCACCCGGCGAGGTTCGTCTCTCAGTGCGTAACCTGACGCGCGACGGCGTGTTCAAGAACGTCTCGTTCGAGGTCCGAGCAGGCGAGATCGTGGCGCTGGCGGGGCTGGTTGGCGCAGGGCGCAGCGAAGTCGCGCGAGCGATCTTTGGCATCGATCAGGTGGATGCGGGCGAGGTTCATATCGCGGGCAAGCCGTTGCAACTCGGCCGGCCGCAAGCGGCAGTCCGCGCGGGACTCGCGCTGGTGCCGGAGGACCGCCGCGCGCAAGGTCTTGCGCTGGAACTGAGCATTGCGCGCAACGCATCGTTGACGGTGCTGGGGCGCCTTGTCAAACATGGGCTGATCTCATCACGCAGCGAGAATACGCTCGCCGCCGATTGGGGCAAACGCCTGCGGCTCAAAGCGAGCGACCTGGACGCGCCGGTAGGCACGCTGTCGGGCGGCAACCAGCAGAAGGTCGTACTTGGAAAGTGGCTGGCCACAGGGCCTAAAGTGCTGATCATCGACGAACCTACTCGCGGTATCGATGTCGGTGCGAAGGCGGAGGTGTATCGGACCCTCGCCGAACTGGTGCGCGAAGGCATGGCAGTCCTGATGATTTCAAGCGAGCTCCCCGAAGTGCTCGGTATGGCCGATCGCATTCTTGTCATGCACGAAGGGCGTATCAGCGCCGACATTGCACGCGCCGATGCAAACGAAGAACGCGTGATGAGCGCCGCGCTCGGCGCATCGCCGTCCATGTTGGGAAAGGCAGCGTGATGACCCGACATTCTCCCGCCATGCCTGCCGTGCACGCGCCCAAGCCCAAACGCCGCAACCTGCTGGCGGACCTGGTTCGCAGCCGCGAGGCGACCTTGTTTGTCGTGCTGATTGCGTTGGTCGCAGCGACCGCTGCAGTGAAACCCGAGTTCCTGAATCTGCAGAATCTGCGCGACGTGCTGCTCAATGTATCGATCATCGGCTTGCTCACGGCAGGCATGACGGTCGTGATGCTGATGCGGCATATCGATCTGTCGGTAGCGTCGGTTGTGGGTGTCAGCGCGTATTCGGTCGGTAGTCTCTTCGTGATGTTCCCGCACATGCCGATCGTGGTTGCGATGCTCGCGGGCATAACCATCGGCCTTGCGATTGGCGCGGTGAATGGCACGCTGATCACGTTCGGGCGCGTGCCTTCGCTGGTGGCAACTTTGTCGACGCTGTACATCGTGCGCGGCGCCGATTACGCCTGGGTCCACGGTGGCCAGATCAACGCGACCAGCCTTCCCGATGCGTTTTCGCGCATCGCGACGGGTTCGCTGCTCGGCTTGCCGAACCTGGTGTTGATCGCGGTGGTCGTGCTGTTCGCGATGGGCATCTATCTCAAGCAATATCGCGGCGGACGCGAGCATTACGCGATCGGATCGAACCCGGAAGCTGCACGGCTTGCAGGTATTCGCGTAGAGCGCCGGGTGATGATTGGCTTCCTGTTGTCCGGTGCGATTGCGGGCCTCGCGGGCGTGTTGTGGCTGGCGCGTTTCGGCACGGTCGAAGCGAGTACGGCGAAGGGCATCGAATTGCAGGTGGTGGCCGCAGCCGTGGTGGGCAGCGTGGCGATTACGGGCGGCGTGGGCACCATCCTCGGCGCAACGCTTGGCGCGCTCGTGCTTGGCGTGATCAACATTGCGCTGGTGGTGCTGCGCGTATCGCCGTTCTGGCAGCAGGCTATTCAGGGAGCGCTGATCGTCGCGGCGATCACGCTTGACACACTGCTGGCGCGCTCGGTCGCGCGCCGCATGATGAGGAAACGCGATCATGGCTAAACCCGATTCCGCACTCGCTTTGACCAAGCGCCGGCATCTGTCGTGGGAAACCATGCTCGTGGTCGTGCTCGTGTTGGGACTGATCCTCGGGCGCGTGTTGTCGCCCGTGTTCCTCTCGAGCGCCAACCTCTCGAACATGCTCGCCGACTTCACCGAGATCGCGTTGATCGCGTTGCCGATGACATTGATCATTGTCGCGGCTGAAATCGATTTGTCGGTGGCGTCCGTGCTCGGCGCATCGAGCGCGCTGATGGGTGTGCTCTGGCACATGGGGCTGCCCATGCCGCTTGTGATCGCCATTGTATTGGTCGCGGGAACGCTTGCCGGCCTCTTCAACGGGCTCGTGATCGTGCGCTTCAATCTTCCCTCGCTCGCCGTCACCATCGGCACGCTGGCGTTGTTTCGCGGCTTGGCGTACGTGCTGCTCGGCGACCAGGCTGTCGCGGATTTTCCGGCGTCCTATACCGCGTTCGGGATGGATACCGTCGCCGCGTTCCTGCCCATGCCGTTTGTCCTTGTGATCATTGGGGCGGTCGTTTTTACGGTGCTGCTGCAAGCTACGCCGTTCGGACGCAGCCTCTACGCGATCGGCGCGAATCCCGTTGCCGCGCAGTTTTCCGGTATCGACGTGGCGCGTACGAAGCTCAAGCTTTTCATGCTGTCCGGCGCGATGAGCGCGCTCGCGGGCGTGGTCTACACGTTGCGCTTTACCAGCGCTCGCGGTGACAACGGAGAGGGCTTCGAACTGTCGGTGATTGCGGCCGTGCTGTTCGGCGGCGTGAGCATCTTCGGTGGACGCGGGTCCATGATCGGCGTGCTTCTATCGTTGCTGATCATCGGCGTGTTGCGCAATGCGTTGACGCTCTCGGATGTATCAAGCGAGACGCTGACCATTGTGACCGGTGGTTTGTTGTTGTCGTCGGTGCTGATTCCGAATCTTGTTGCACGTTGGCGTGTCATGCGCGAAAAGCGCTTGATGACGCAGACGCTTACTTGAAGCTTGGCTTTTTAAAACCAGCGTGAAGACTTCGGCCATTCATTGAACCGGAGCAGCGCGCGACATCAGGAGACACAAGCATGTTCAAACCCTTTAAGTCCATTCGCGGTCCGGCGCTATGCGCCGCGCTGATCGCGGTGTCCGCGGCGGCGATGATTCCGATCAGCGCGAACGCCGCGGATCTGAAAAAGGACCTGAAAATAGCGTTCCTGCCCAAACAGATCAACAACCCGTACGAAGTGATTGCCGACGACGGCGGTCTGGCGGCCATCAAGGAGATGGGCGGCCAGGGCAAGGTAGTGGGGCCGTCGGACGCGGGCGCGTCGTCGCAGGTCCAGTACATCAACACGCTGATCACGCAGCGCCAGGACGCGATCGTGATTGCCGCGAACGATGCCAACGCAGTCGTTCCGTACCTGAAGAAAGCGATGGCTCAGGGCGTGAAGGTCGTCACGTTCGACTCCGATACCGCACCCGATGGCCGCCAGATTTTCGTCAATCAGGCGAACTCGGAAGGCATCGGACGGGGGCAGGTGCAGTTGATGGCGAAGCTGATCGGCGGCGAAGGTGAGTTCGCGATTCTCTCGGCTACGCCGAATGCCACGAACCAGAATACCTGGATCAAGTGGATGGAGGAGGAACTGAAGAAGCCGGAATATTCGAAGATGAAGCTGGTGAAGATTGCCTACGGTAACGACGACGATCAGAAATCGTTCGTTGAAACGCAGGGTCTGTTGCAGGCTTATCCGAACCTGAAGGGCATCATTTCCCCGACGACCGTGGGTATCGCAGCAGCGGCGCGTTATATCTCGACGTCGCCAGCCAAGGGCAAGGTCGAAGTGACCGGACTCGGCACGCCGAACCAGATGCGCGCGTTCATCAAGAACGGCACCGTAAAGGCGTTCCAGTTGTGGGATCCGGGTCAACTTGGTTACCTCGCGGCGTACGCGGCGGCTAACCTCGCTTCAGGGACGATCACGGGCAAGGAAGGCGACAGCTTCGACGCAGGCAAGCTGGGCAAGCGCACAGTGGGCAAGAGCGGCGAAGTCGTGCTTGGACCGCCGACCACGTTCGATTCTTCGAATATCGACAACTTCAATTTCTAAAGTGAAGTCTGCTTAGGAACGAAAGCGTTGGTGGGGAAGATAGACGCGCTTGAGGGCCGGTGCCTAATCCTGGATTGGGCACCGGCCTTTTGGGGCATGGGTTGCGCTCACCCTTAGACCGAGTGAGAACTCCCTTTTACATGTTCGGATAATTCGGCCCACCGCCACCTTCCGGCGGTACCCACACAATGTTCTGCGTTGGGTCCTTAATATCGCAAGTCTTGCAGTGCACGCAGTTCTGCGCGTTGATCTGCAGGCGCTCGCTGCCATCATCGTTCTTCACGAACTC
>NZ_LMUF01000061.1:0-7744 GCF_009766085.1 Burkholderia sp. S171
CATGGATATCTCGTGTGCCGTCGCCCGGCTCGTTCGTATTCGCGTAAAAGCGGATTATCGCCGAGATGGCGAGCGATGTCGGCATTTGTAAATTTTTATGGCGAAGCCGATTGGACCCGTCTACTAATCGACCGGAAGCGGGAGAAGAGGGCTTGAGCCGCGTCCGCGCCGCATCAGCGCTGCCGCGCTAGCCCGATGCGCGCACTTTTCGCGCCCGGTCGCGTTTGTGTGCGTGCGAGGCGCTTGGCGCCATGCCGGGCACTACGCGTGTCATCATCCAGGCCACACCGCCTCACTCGTCAAACACCACTCAATTTACCCGCCATGCTGCGCGCTCTTGCTACGTTGCTTTTGTTCCAGTGTTTTGGAGAAGGTCTTTCGATGGGCCTGCATGTGCCCGTTCCGGGACCGGTGATCGGGTTGTTGCTGCTGTTCGGCTATTTGCTCATGAGGCCGTCCGCCGTCGATTCGATCGAGCCAACCGCCCTCGAGCTGCTCCGGCATTTGTCCTTGCTGTTCGTGCCCGCGGGCGTTGGCATCATGGCCGCCGCCGGCCAGGTTCGCGGCGAAGGGATCGCCATCGCAGTTGCGCTGGTCGTCAGCACGACACTCGCGATTGCCGTCACCGCGCTTGTCACGCGGGCGCTGATGCGGCGTCAGATGCGCCGGGCGCGTGTCGATACCCCTCCAGGGCTTTGAGGACTACGCCATGACACAACTCGGTGCCCTTTGGGTCTACCTCGCCGCTACACCGCTGCTCGGTCTGACCATGACGCTATTCGCGTACCTCATTGCACAAGGCATCTACGCTCGCGCCAAGTTCAACCCGCTGGCGAACCCGGTGTTGATTGCGGTAGCGCTGGTTGTCGCCGTGCTGAGTATTACGCATACGCCGTATCAGACTTATTTCCAGGGCGCCCAGTTCGTGCACTTTCTGCTCGGCCCGGCGACAATCGCGCTCGCGCTGCCGCTCTACCGGCAACTGCCGAAGCTGCGTCGCGCCGCCGTGCCGCTGGCCGGCGGCCTGATCGCCGGGTCGTTGACGGCGATTGTGTCCGCGACCGCCGTTGCGATGTTATTCGGCGTGTCGCGCGTGACGGTGATATCGCTCGCGCCCAAGTCCGCGACCACGCCGATCGCCATGGCTATTGCCGAGCGTCTGGGTGGACTGCCGTCGCTGACCGCCGTGCTGGTGATTTGCACCGGCGTGTTCGGGGCGGTATCGGCGCGCACGATCCTCAATGTTTTACGTATCGAAGAGCCTGATGTGCGAGGGTTCGCGCTAGGCGTGGCATCGCATGGCATAGGAACAGCGCGCGCTTTCCAGGTCAGCGATGAAATGGGCGCATTCGCCGGCCTCGGCATGGGCTTGAACGGATTGTTCACGGCATTCGTGGTGCCGGTCTTGTTGCCGATAATTTTGCGCTGGGTCAACTGACCCGCAAAGATTGAAACGATAGACACGATCCAGGAGAAATTCGGAACTCGCTCATGGTCCGGGCGGCGCGGCGATGGTCTCATGCTGGTTGGTTGCGAGCGCTGTCCTGTGGCGCACGCGAGTTCCACATCTGATTCACGCCTGTCACGAGTACGCGGTTCAATGGTTGTTCGCGCGCAGGCATTTTTTGCGGCGAGTCCTTCTCATGTCTTTGCATGTCCGTTCAGTTTTATTTTCCGCCGGCCTGATTGCATTGGGCGGTTTGTTGCAGGTCTCGCCGAGCTTGGCAGCGACCTCCGTCGACCCGGGTATCTACTCCGACGCGCCACTTGTTTTCAAGGCGGATCGCGGCGTCTTTTCCGGCGTGCCGACACAACCCGTTGATGGACGCATTTTCTCGCCTGTCGACATGCCGGGCGACACGCATGCCTCGAAGCGCGTTCAGGATCACGTGCGCCTGCGGCATGATCTATAAAAGACGGCACGAATTTCGATGAAATGTGTCAATGCAGTGCGCAATGCTTATGCAATGAGCCGTTACATGAATCGATGCATGAATCGTTTCAAACCGTTGAGTGTTTTCAGGTCATGGTAAGACTGTAAAAAGCCGCTTCACGCATTTTCCGCTTTAGCTTTTCTATCTGCCATAATTCCGGTGCTTTCGCATTCTTAATTGCGTTCAACCCGGAAATTCCATGAACTCCAACAATACAACGAGAGGCGGGGCACTGGTCTTGGCATGGTTCGTCCTGTGCGGCGCAGCGTGTGCCGCCGGGTCCACAGCGCCCATGCAAGGCAGTGTCCCGGCAGCCGATGCACTCGGGGACTCAAGCGCGCGCCGCAGTCTCCTGACCAACGGCGCAGCCGACGAACCGCAGGCAACCGTGAATGGCAACATCGCGGAACTACAGCAAATGATTCGCGACGGGAAAGTAAAGGAATTGCGCACCACGTATAACGGCAGCTACGGCGCGAGCATGCTGTTTTACCCCGATGAAATGACGTTCTATATTGCATTGTTTCAGCAAAAGAAATTCTGGCGCGTGGTGAAGACTCAAGTGGATTCGCGTGCGGAAACAATATATGGGGACTTTGCGAAGAACAGCGCCGCGCTAGCCGATACCGAGATCCGCCGGACCAAGCTCGAAGCGGAGAAGAACTTTGCTGACCGGCTGATCGCAGTCCAGCAAGGACGCGCGAATCGTCTGCAGGCCGACCTTGATGTCGCGCGGGCGCAGCAAAGCCAGGTCGCCGACCGGCAGGCGGAGCAACAGGAAGCGATCCGTTCACTGCGTGCGGAACAAGATGCCGCGCAAGCGCAATTGCGTGCATTGCAAACAAAGGTGCAGGATCTTCAACGCCAGTCGGATGTCGATCTGATGCCGTTGCCAAAATGAAGCGCGCCTGACAGATCAGGCTTCCCGAAGTCGCCTTTGCTGCTTGCGCATCGATCGCTCGCAGCGCATTTCAAACTGTGAAAAAGCGGCCGCATTCGCGGCCGCTTTTCATTTCCCGCGCAGTAATGATGCGTCAAAATTTTTCTGATTGTTCACGTTTATCGGGTGTTTCTTAAATCGCTCGAAAGTGTTTCATTAATTAGGAATTATCCAGTTAGGAATGCTAGTTTTCACGTGCTAACATGCCGCGCGATTTCGGATTCCAGATCATTTTCAAGATCCGGATCGAAGGCTTGAGGCGAATAAGGTGGCTGTGAAAATCGGGTAACTGTCTGATGACCCATCCAGTACGCATTTGTCTCGATATCTCAGTCACACGTCAATTTAAGAATGGTAAACAAGATGTCTAAAAAACTAATCGCTGCAGGTCTGGTGTCAATCGGCGCACTCGCAGGTTGCTCTTCTGCTTCCGGTCCGACTTTCAATGCCAACGAGATCCAGACGGCCAATGGCGCGCAGGTTTATCGTGTGGAATGTCATGGTTTGTTCGAAGGCGTGGCGGCATGCGTGAAGCAAGCCCAGAAAATTTGCGGCGACAAGCCCGCATACAAGCTCGAAACCATGGAACGCCTGCGTGCTCCGTCTGAAGACGCCGCCGATCCGCGTGTCCTGACTTTCCAGTGCGGCGCGCCCGCTCAGGCTGAAGTAGCCCCGGCGCCGGTGCCGGCACCTGTGCCGCAAGCTGCTGCAGAAATGCCCCGTCAGATCGATTTGAGCGGCGACGCTAACTTCGCGACCGACAGCGCCACGCTGACGGCTAAAGCGACCGACACGCTCGATGAGTTCGTGTCTGCTGCCCAAGGTGTGACGTTGCGCCAGGTCGCAGTTGCGGGTTACACGGATTCGACGGGCCCGGCAGCGCACAACCGTCAGTTGTCGCAACGCCGTGCGGAATCGGTCATGCAGTATTTGAAGAGCCATGGCCTGCGTTCGCAAAGCTACACGGCGCAAGGGTTTGGCGCGTCGAATCCGGTCGCATCGAACTCGACCGTCGCTGGCCGCGCGAAGAATCGCCGCGTGGAAATTCGCGTCAGCACGCAGCAATAATCGGTGTAGCAGTCTCAACGCCCCGGACGCTGTTGCCTGGCGTCCAGATGCGTAAAACCCCCGCAGGCGCGCCGCGCCTGCGGGGGTTTTTCAAATGGTTGAGAACAATCAGAACAGCGTGAGTTGCGCGCGTCCTGGGCCACCTTCAAGCGTCAGCAGATGCTGCTTGCGCTCGACGCCACCGGCGTAACCGGTCAGCTCTCCATCGGCGCCTATTACGCGATGACATGGCACGATGATCCCCACGGGATTGCGCCCGTTCGCTCCGCCCACGGCTCGCGACGCCCCCGCAGCCACACCCATCCGGCGCGCGAGATCGCCGTAGGTCCAGGAGGTGCCGAACGGGATCTCTTGCAACGCAGCCCATACACGCTGCTGGAACTCGGTGCCATTGAGCCGCAACGGTACGGAAAACACCGTGCGCTCACCGGCGAAGTACTCGGCGACCTGTTCCTTCGCCGCGACGATCGCACGTGACTTTGGCGCCCCCGTATCGATAAGACCGGCGGGAAAGTGCTTCTGGCCGACGAAGAATAATCCCGTCAGGCAATCGTCCTCCGCGCGATACGCTAGGTGGCCCAGCGGACTTGCTGCTATGTGGCATTCGATCAAGATACGTCTCCGGCCAATTTTTTCTAACGCTCAGATGAACGGATTATCCGTCTTGCCCGCTGGCTTCGGCGGTTCATCGGCGAGTTTCACGGGTAGGCTTGCCTCATTCTGCAAGGCATCGACAATAGCGTTTACCGCCCTTTGCAGCGCAAGCGCCGTGGTCAAGCCAGTCTTGTCGCGTGCGATTTCCAAGTCACCGGAAATGGAGAGCCGAACGGTGTCGTTGGCGATCACGAGCGCGTCGCCATTGATGTTGAGCGTATCGGTATCGTTGGCGAAGGGTACAAATGGCTTAGACACCTTTCAGTCCTCCAATGCGTTGGTCTTTCAGCGTGTCCGGAATGCCGGGGAATTGCAGCCCGCTCATGGCTTCGAGTTCACGGACCGTCTTGATGGTGTATTCGTTCGTCGGCGTATTGTCGACCACCACGGCGAACGCCAGGTCACGGCCCGGCAAATACACTACCTTATACAACTGCGTGGGCACGAGCACACGCGAGTCACCAATCGTCTGCAACTGCCTTCCGGAAAACAGCGGTCCCGTCACCACGTAGGCATCGCCGGATTGCTCCACCAGCCGTCGCACAGACTGTTCTATACGCGACCAGATGCGCCGGTTGTTCGACGGATTTTGCGGGACCACGTTCGCGAGCGAAAACGATTCTGCCATGCCCTTTTTGTCCCAGCGATCGCCCGCCGGACTCATATGGCCGCGATCGTAGCCGCTCTTCTTATAGTCCGAGAGCGTGGCGCCGTCGCCGGGCGCCAGTTTTTTATCGACGAAAAAACGGTTGGTGCGGGTGTTGTCGCGGGCGTCGTCCATGTGCTCCGCCGTCAAGTGTTCCGCCGACCACAACGGCCCGTGCGTCACGCCGGAATGCAGGACAGCGAAGTCGGAATAGCAGAGTTGCTGCGTCGAGACGCGCATCTTCGCATTGGCGACAACGGGCGCGCGGCCATCGGGGCTGAACTGGGAACAGTCGCTGGCCGCGAGCGCATTGAGGGAGACGGTAGCGGCGAGTGCGGCCAGTAGCGGCGCAACATACGATGCAAAAAACGTGAAGCGGATTTTCATGCGGCGGGGGAGGTCGGGTTTCGTCGAGGCGGGAGTATAAGGCGCTGGGGACCATCGCGCGGCGATGAGATCGGTGCTGCCGATGGTATTCATGCTGTCGGCGGCCAAGTTGCGCAATAAGCGCAAAACGTGCGAAACGCGCAAAACGCACACGCGATAAAATTGCCCCGCCGTCGCATGGTGCATCCGCGCATCCGTGCATCGTGGGCCGCGACGGTCCTTTCCGACTTGCTGCGACTTTGCTGGTTTCTCCGTTATTTCCATTTGCGAGCTTCCGCGCCCATGACTTCGATTAGCCGCATGCTTTGCGCCGTTTTAGCTTTAGCCTTGTTGACTGCATCGCCCGTTTTCGCCGACTCCAGCGCTTCCACCGCTCCCAACGATGAGGCCGCGTCCTCGCCGTCGATCGCGTCATCTCCTGCGCCGTCCGACAACGACGGTCCTGCGTACGGCCCCGAACTCGAGGGCTTCGACTATCCGTATCCGGTCGGCCGGTTTGCGATTTCATCGCAGCGGCAAATCGTGCGCATGGCGTATATGGATGTCGCGTCCAAGCGTCCTAACGGACGGACCGTGGTTCTCCTGCACGGCAAGAACTTTTGCGCGGCGACTTGGAGGGAGAGCATCGACGTGCTCACCGAAGCGGGGTATCGCGTGATCGCGCCGGACCAGATCGGTTTTTGCAAATCGACCAAGCCGGTGCGTTATCAGTACACGTTCCAGCAACTGGCGCGCAATACGCACGCGTTGCTTGCGGCGCTTGGCGTGAAAAAAGCGACGCTCGTCGCGCACTCCACGGGCGGCATGATTGCGGTGCGATATGCGCTCATGTATCCGCAAGAGACCGAGCAGCTTGTGCTGGTGAATCCGATCGGGCTGGAGGACTGGAAGGCGAAGGGCGTGCCGTCCATTTCTATCGACGACTGGTACGCGCGCGAGCTCAAGACCAGCGCCGACGGCATTCGCAAATACGAGCAAGCCACGTATTACGCGGGTCATTGGGACGCCCGTTATGAGCCATGGGTTCAGATGCTGGCGGGCATGTATCGTGGGGCGGGCAAGGACGTTGTGGCCTGGAATTCGGCCTTGCTCTACGACATGATTTATACGCAACCGGTCGTGTATGAGTTTGGGCAGATCAGGACGCCCACTTTGTTATTGATCGGCGATAAGGACACAACCGCGATCGGCAAGGATCTCGCGCCACCGGAGATCCGGCCGACGCTCGGGCGTTATCCGGAGCTGGCGAAACGCGCGGCGGAGGCGATTCCCGGGGCGAAGCTGGTCGAGTTCGCAGAGCTGGGGCATGCGCCACAGATGCAGGACCCGCGCGCGTTTCATCAGGCATTGCTCGCGGGGCTGGCAGCGCTTGGCGAGAGTGGTAAGTGAGAGCGCTTGTAGAAATCGCCCATAAAAACCACCTCGCGCACACGATAACCCGACTTCCACTATGAAGACATTCCTGCTGTATGTCGTGACCGCCATTGCCGAGATCGTGGGCTGCTATTTGCCCTATCGATGGTTAAAGGAAGACGGTTCGCCCTGGCTTCTCATTCCCGGCGCGCTGGCGCTCGCACTTTTCGCATGGCTGCTCACCCTGCATGCCAGCGCCGCCGGCCGCGTGTATGCCGCGTACGGCGGCGTGTATATCGCCGTGGCGATCATGTGGCTATGGATCGTCGAGCGGATTCGCCCGACCAGCTGGGATCTCGCCGGCGTCGCGATTGCGCTGGCCGGCATGAGCGTGATCGCGTTTCAGCCGCGCGGGTGAGATCGAGCGTTAACAACGCAAGAACGTAAGGCGTCGAAGCGGTCAGGCCTCCAGCGCCAGCAACGCAAAGGTCGCGAGCCAGTGCTCGCCCATGTAATCACCCACCACATGCGCGAGACCCGCTGCAAGGTGAGCATTCGCTGTGGCATCAAGCAAGCCGATACGGACATCGCCTGCCGGCAGCGCACGCGCGAGCGAACGCTGGCACCACGCGCGGCTGAGGTTCAGGCCGTCGAGGTGGGCAAGCTTGCCGTCGCTGCGATCTGTCACGGTGGCCGGCACGAACAACGTGGCGGGTTCGCTCGCGTCCAACCGAGGCAGGAAGCGGTCGAACCAGCCGGCGA
>NZ_LMUF01000061.1:7834-151938 GCF_009766085.1 Burkholderia sp. S171
GCCGCATCAACTCGGCTTCCATCAGCGACGACGATAAAAACTCATCGCCGCCCGGTTCCCACGCCTGACAAGCCGCGTCGTTCAGATACCAGCGGCGCGCGGTATCGGCGATCAGCGTTTCGAACGCCGTGTCACCCACCTGGCGCGCATAGCCGATAGCCAGCGTCAGCGCGAACGCCGTATTGAAATGCGTGCCCACGCGCAGCGGATACGTCAATTTCGGCAGGTACTCCGTGAACCGCTCGACAAACGCGTGCGCAAGCGGCGCCAATGCCACGGACCAGCGTTGGCCTTCGGTTGATTGCATCGAATGAAGCTGGCCAGCAAGCGAGAGCAGCCACGCCCAGCCGTACGGACGTTCGAAACCCCGTGCCTCTGGACGTTGCAGGTAGGCGACTTCCGCGGCGACATTGGCATTGGTGAAATGCGCGTCGATCAACGCGCGAATGTCCGAGGCTTCCGGCAACGTGGGGAAGCGGTCGACAAGCCGCGCGATCAGCCAGTATCCGTGAACGCACGAGTGCCAGTCGAAGCTGCCGTAGAAGATGGGGTGAAGGGCGCGCGGGCCTTGTGCATCGGCGGCGCTGCCCATTACGTGGTCAAGCTTGTTCGGGTATTCGCGCGTCAGGTGGCCAAGTGCGAGCCGGGCGAATTTCGATGCCAGGGCGGCGTCGAGCGTGTGATGCGTTTGATCGGACTGCGGGTTCATGCGGTTCTCCAGAAAAAACCAGGCGTCCGCAATTATGGCAAGACTTTGGCTCAGGGATCGCGTGAATAGAGAGGGCAAACGTGGGGGCAGGGGTTAGTTTTTTTTCCTCTCAGGGTAATTACTATGTGCTTTCAATTTTTATAATTGTAAGGTTTCATGCTAAGCGTTCTATTCTTTGCCCGGTCGTCCGCAAACCATTGATCTAGCGGGAATTCAAATATAAAAAGGCTTGTACGGAATTCCTCTCGATCCGCGTTCTAACAAAAAACTTTCCTATCAAGTCAATCTGTAAGCTGAATTTTTGCTGATCGTCATATTGCATCAACCTGATTCTCGTCGTATAAAGTTGCGCGCCAACGCCCCTCAGGGCGGATCGTCGCCGGCATCGGACCGGTGCAAGAGCGGCCACAAGCCGCCGTTTTCAACACGCGACAGGAGTTTCACCCAGCATGGCCGACACCGCCCTCTCAACTTCTGCAGATACCCGCCGGCGCGTTCTCGCGATCGTCGGCGCTTCATCGGGAAATCTCGTCGAGTGGTTCGACTTTTATATCTACTCGTTCCTCGCGCTCTATTTCGCGCCAGCGTTCTTTCCAAGCGGAAACCCGACCACGCAGTTGCTCAACACTGCGGGCGTATTCGCAGCGGGTTTCTTGATGCGGCCGATTGGCGGCTGGATGTTCGGCCGTATCGCCGACAAACACGGCCGCCGCACCTCAATGATGATTTCCGTGCTGATGATGTGCGCCGGCTCGCTCGTGATCTGCTTCTTGCCGACCTACGCGAGCATTGGCGCATGGGCGCCGTTCTTCCTGCTGATCGCGCGGTTGTTCCAGGGCTTGTCGGTGGGCGGCGAATACGGCACGAGCGCGACCTACATGAGCGAAGTGGCGCTGCAGGGGCGGCGCGGTTTCTTCGCGTCGTTCCAGTACGTGACGCTGATCGGCGGACAGCTTGCCGCATTGCTCGTACTAGTCGTGTTGCAGCAGTTATTGACCACGGAAGAATTGAGGGCGTGGGGCTGGCGTATTCCGTTCGGGATCGGCGCGCTCGCGGCGGTCGTGTCGCTGTATTTGCGGAAATCGCTCGATGAAACCACCACGGCCGAAACGCGCAAGGCGAAAGGGGCGGGCACGCTTCGCGGTCTCATGCAACATAAAGGCGCATTCCTCACCGTGGTGGGTTTCACGGCGGGCGGATCGCTGATCTTCTACACGTTCACCACGTACATGCAAAAGTATCTGGTGAACACTGCCGGCATGCATGCGAAGACGGCCAGTACCGTGATGACCGCGGCGTTGTTCATCTACATGATCATGCAGCCCGCATTCGGCGCGTTGTCGGACCGGATTGGCCGGCGCAAGTCGATGCTCTGGTTCGGCGGCCTCGCGACTTTCTGCACCGTGCCGATCCTGCACGCGTTGAAGGACGTCACGAGCCCGGTCATGGCGTTCGTGCTGGTGGTGATTGCGCTGGCCATCGTGAGTCTCTACACATCGATCAGCGGACTGATCAAGGCCGAAATGTTCCCCGCGCAAGTGCGCGCGCTGGGGGTGGGTTTGTCGTATGCGGTCGCGAACGCGGTGTTCGGCGGCTCGGCGGAATACGTGGCGCTTTTCCTGAAATCGATAGGCAGCGAGTCGACCTTCTACTGGTACGTGACGGCACTGTGCGCGATTTCGTGGGTCGTCTCGTGGCGGATGCGCGATTCGTCGAAGGAAGGGTACTTGCGCGACGTGCCTTGATGGCGTGATGGATGTGAGGCAAACCCGGCTCACGCCGGGTTTGCCGCTCAGGCAACTAATCGGGCGGGCATTGCGTCGAGTTCAGCCACGGTTCTGCGCAGTCCCTCGAAGATACGGTCTGCGACCCTGGCCGGAAAATCCTCCGGCAACTCGCCCGACACACGCTCGATCACGCTGGGCGTTTCTTCAATCAGCCGCTGGATGATCGGTTCCGCGTCCCTTCCATATGAGCATCGCGGTGCCATCGCGTTAAAGTGCCTGCGCTGGATATCGCGAAAAGCATAGTGACGGTTTTTGCCCGACACAGCCATAGCAAGTTTGGCCTTGTACCACGACCACTGGCTCGCCCCCTTCCCCTCGACCGGCCAGATAGACATGACGTCATAAAGCGGCGTCAGCCGATACTGTCCGCCCGCGAAGAGCCGGATGCTGAAGTTCTTTGCATGCCCGTCCGGGGCCGCCAGTAACCAGAAAAGTATCTGCGCGGTCAGCAATGTTTCAATGTCTTCCTTAGCCGTTCCGGACTGCTGAAGCACTTGTGCCAGATCGATGACCCCCGGGCCGCCTTCGTTTTCATACTTTTTGTGCGAGGGTAGCCCCATTACCTGACAAAAGTCCTCTTGCGGCAACCTCAATATCCACTTGCCGCTTGAGTGCATCTGGCGGTCGAAGCGTTTGACGCTCAGCACCCGTTGCCGGCCGAAAGTCTTGATCTCCGTTTCAGCGACCGGTACGCCGTAGGCCTGCAGGAGATGCATGCACAGCCATTCGTTCTCGACTGACTTCGTGAGGTCCGCACGCCGGTTACCCACCAGGCCGAGCGGAAGCTTCAGGATATGCGTAGTGGGCGTGGTGCCGTGGGGTTTCATCCACTGGCCCTCGTGCCAGAGAAGCGCTGTCTTTTCCTGCGCACCGGCGAGCGAAATCCGGAAGTCGTCTTCGTCGTCCTGGGGGCCGAAAGTGCCGCTCCCGGCCGTCTGGCTCAGGAGCGTTTCAATTTCCCCGTCACTGAGCGGAGTACCATCTATCTGTTCGACACCCGTGGGTTCCTCGTCGACACCCAGAAGTTGGACTGCGCCAACGCAGTCCCGGCCAATGGCTTGTAAAAGATCGAATGCATCCAGCGTGTCGGTGCGGAATCGCTGGCCGATTCGCTTTCGAATGGCTTCGCTGTCCGGCAGCAAGTTGTCGAAGTAGTTAAGTACCCGATCGCCTTTGAGCGGGGCGTTATCGAGCGGGATGGGTAACGACAGCGAGAGGGGGCGGCTGACGTCGGAGGCGGCCCACTCAGGGTCGTAGGCAAGTTCCATGGGGCCACGAGTGGGCATATGCCAGATGCCCACTCGTACGCCGTTGACCCATACCGACAGCGCTCGGGAATGTGGTTTGCGCCCAGCCATTACCACTCCAGCGCAGGCGCGGGGGTGGTTGGAGCGGATGAGCCTTTGTCCAGAACCTGAAGTTGCAGTTCGTATGCACCAAAGAGCGTCAGCAGTTGATTGAGTGTCAACGCACTGGAATCGGTCTCGAGTGCGGATATGCGACTTTGGCTAACGCCAAGCCTCGCAGCCGCTTCGGCTTGGGTGAGCCCCGCACGTCGACGGCCGGCCGCAAGAATCTGACCCATCTGGAACGGCGTTGCGATGGTCTGTTGCATGACAATTATCTCTCACACGAATAAACGCAATTTATTCCTTTGGCAGATAATTGTCAATTATGCGTGTGAGAGATATTCGACGATTATCTGTCACACGCATAATTTCCGTTTATTTGTGTGATTTGCTTTCTTGAGCGCAACATGCCGACATCAACGACGCCGGAGTATTGAGCGGATTGAATGGAGCCAATTTGCACCTCTACCCGCAATTTCGCGTCTATTTTCGCGCGGGTTGCCCTTAAACCACGCGCTTACCGTTGATTTTGCAGGTTTTTACCGCCTGCGCAGACAAAACGCGCATTATTGAGATAACGGTAAGATTGCGGTCAGATGCCCACTTAGGCGACGCCCGATCACGATCCGGCGCGTCGCCGTGATGACGGGCTCGCCAGGACCTAAGCGTCAAGCGCATGTGAATCAGCTGCGCCGGCGTTGCGAGTCCGTCTGCTTGGAGACTAGCCCATGGAAGATTTCGATGAAACGCTGTACCTCGTGTGGCAAGCCAACCTGAATGTGCTCGCAGGATCGCCGGCTGGCGGCGCGAGGATTGCCCGCATGATGAGTTTTTCCCCGTCGTACATGAAACTGATTCTGGCCGGAAGGCGTGATTTCAGTGAGGAATTCGTGCGCGGGGTGGAAACCGTTACCGGCTTGCCGCCGCGCTGGCTGGACGAGCGCCGCGACCGGCGTGACATTCCGCCCGAGACCCAGCGCGCAATGGATGAGGAAACGCCCGCGGCCGTGTTTCGCGGCAATGCACACCCGGCGCCCAAGCGGCCCGTCCTGCGTGGGCCGGAACCGCTCCTCTCTCAGACCGAAGCAACCCGGCGCGTGGCCGACCAGGCGCTCCAGCAAGTGGAGACGAATCGGCGCGACCAGATGTTCCGGCGCAACCGCGACCTGTTATTGACGGACCTGCGCCGCGTGGAGCGGCAGCTTTCGATGGTCCAGCTCGATGGTATTAATGCGAAGGCCGAGGATTTGCGCGTGTCGGGAAAACTGGACGATCCGGTGAAGGCCGATCTCGCCGGACGGATCGAGCAGATCGACAAACACCGGGCGATGCTGATGCAGCATGTGGAGAAGCTGGGCCTGCTGCTGACCGGTCTCGACGACTAGAGCGGGCTAGCGAGGCCGTTTGCTGCGGCTGTCGTGACTGGCATGACGCTTCGGCTCCGGGGCACGTTCATGATCGACCGAGATCGCGACCGGATCACTTGCGGGAAAACTCTCGTCCAGCGCTTCGTCCAGGGCGTCCTCGCGATGATTCGCGTCGACCGGCGCTTCACGCTTGCTGTGCGATGGTGTTTTCGGTTGCGGCATGGCAACGCTCCTTCAATAGACCGGCAGATTTCACTATAGCAGCGCGACGCGGCGATTGCTGTCATGCATCGGCGCTGATGTTGGCGTTGGCGTCGGCACGCATGCTGCGATACGCCGCCGGCCGCACCCCCGTCCACTTCCTGAATGCGCGATGAAATGCGCTGGACTCCGCGAACCCGAGCGCATGCGCTATCTCCGCGATGGTCTGCGTCGTGTCGGCAAGCCGCGCGATGGCGAGATCGCGCCGCAGCGCATCACGGATCGACTGATAGGTCGCGCCCTCTTGTTTCAGGCGGCGTCGTAGTGTGGCTTCGGCCATGTTCAGCGCCGCCGCGATGGCTTCGCTATCCGGCCAGTCGATAGGCGGTGCCTGGCGCAATTTGCGGCGAATCCGCGCGGCGAGCGAATCCGGATTGCGATATTTCACGATGAAATTGGCCGGCGCCTCGCGCAGGAAAACCTTCAGCGTCGCGGCCGTCTGAACGACCGGCAACGTGACGCAGTCCGGCGCGAGATCGACATACGACGCGGGTTGGTCGAAGAACATTGCGTCGCAGAACATCAGCCTGTATTCGGCAGTTGCCGCCGGCTCCGGGCAGCGCAAATACGCGGCCAGCACCGGGATGCGACGGCCGACCAGCCAGCACAACAAGCCGTAGATCATGATGAACGCGGTTGCGTAAGCGAACATCGGGCGGGGTGAGCGGGTTTCGGTAGCGGTGTCGACGAGGCGAATTCTTATGCGAGCAGTATCGGTATCGGTATCGGTATCGGTATCGGTGTCGATTTCGCATCGCAGGTCGTCCAGCACGAGCCGCAGGAAACCCGCGATGCGGGTCAGCGCCTGGCCTCCGTCGCGCGAACCTAGTGCCGCATGGCAAAGCAGGGCGAAGCTGCCACGGCGCATCGGATGGCTGTCCTGGCCGAAGAATTCATCATCGAGCACGTCTGCGATAGCGCTCCACAAGCGGCCGTATTGCGCCGCCGATACACGCGCGAGCGGTGCCGCGAGCGTGGCGGGGTTAATGCCCGCCTGCTCCAGTAACGCGGCGCGTGATACGCCGCGACGCTCGGCGCACCGCAGCGCTTCTTCGACGAAATCTCCCGCGATGGTCCCGCGCTCATTGCCTTGGCCGCGTGGTGTCCTGAAAGCGGTAGGGACCGCAGTCACCGCTGGCCGGGGCCGCTGATCACGCGAATTTTTCGGTGTTGGGGTAGTCACTAGGTGGCGCATTCGCTCAGGAAGCTTGATCGTTTCAGGCATCGGCAGACGGATGTGTCGCGCCTAAAATCTGGCGTGAGGCTATTTGCCATCCATTTCACTACTTCACCACTTAAGCGCAGCAGTGTAAGCCCAGTGCCTTCCTTGTGTTTTCCTTGTATTTCACACGAGCCAGACCATCATGATCGACAGCTTCCTCACCGATGACCAACGCATGATCCGTGACGCCGCGCGCGATTTCGCCACCGAAGTGCTGGCGCCGCACGCGGGCCAATGGGACCGCGATGCCGCCTTGCCGGACGAAGTCGTGCGGCAACTCGGCGAACTCGGCTTGCTTGGCATGATCGTGCCTGCGGAATGGGGCGGTACGTTCAGCGACTACGTGGCGTATGCGTTGGCTATCGAAGAAATCGCGGCGGGTTGTGCATCGTGTTCCACGCTGATGGCCGTGCACAATTCTGTCGGCTGCGGCCCGATTCTCGCGTTCGGCACTGAAGCGCAAAAGGCTGAATATCTGCCGAAACTGGCAACGGGCGAGATGATTGGCGCGTTCGCCCTGACCGAGCCGCAAGCCGGATCGGAGGCCAATAATTTGAAGACGCGCGCTATCGAACGCGACGGCCAGTGGGTGCTCTCAGGCGCGAAGCAGTTCACGACGAACGGCGCGCGCGCGGGCATGGCGATCGTGTTCGCCGTGACCGATCCGGAGTTGGGCAAGAAAGGCTTGTCGGCGTTCATCGTGCCGACGGATACACCGGGCTTCAACGTCGGGCGGCCCGAGCACAAGATGGGCATCCGCGCCTCCGATACCTGCCCGATTTCACTCGACGACTGCGCGATTCCTGCGGCCAATCTGCTCGGCGCGCGTGGCGAAGGATTGAAGATTGCGTTGGCTAACCTGGAGGGAGGGCGGATTGGTATCGCGGCGCAGGCGGTGGGCATTGCGCGCGCGGCCTTCGACGCCGCTCGCGCGTATTCGCATGAGCGCGTGCAGTTTGGCAAGCCAATCAAGGAGCATCAGTCGGTAGCCAACCTTCTCGCCGATATGCAAACCAACCTGAACGCGGCGCGTCTGCTTGTGTTGCACGCGGCGCGCATGCGCACCGAAGGTTTGCCATGCCTGAGCGAAGCGTCGCAGGCCAAGCTGTTTGCGTCGGAGATGGCGGAGCGCGTTTGCTCGCAGGCCATCCAGATTTACGGCGGTTATGGTTATCTGGAAGACTATCCGGTCGAGCGTCATTATCGCGACGCCCGCATCACGCAGATCTACGAAGGCACGAGCGAAGTGCAGCGTATGGTGATCGCGCGGCAGCTTTAGGGCGCACGGGGTCCGGGTGATGTCATTCTGATGAACACCTTCGGTTCAGGCGGTTCAAATGCGGCGAAGCCTTGCACATAGGCCTCGCCGCTTTTTTATGGCTCCCGGATCCCCTCACTTTCAGGTCCCGCAAAGGCTCACTGTGATTGCGGATCAGGCTCCCGAATAGACTCACCACTCTCATCCTGAAAGTTCTCACCGGTCGACGAACTTCGATCTCGGGGAGAAACGAATGTCTGGGGAGTGGGTGGCCAAATCCAGAACGAGGATATTTATAAGGATAGCTGACTAGTTAAGAATCGCCCATGCAATGAAAGAGGTTGATCGGATTCCCGTGACGGTCGGCGCCTGATTTCTCCAGGCTTCGTCCGAAGTCGGTTGAGACCCAAGAGCGGTGAACTGCGCCCATTTCTAGGTGTATACCCCCAAACCACTTGCGCTAGAGTTATCGATATACCGATAATGTTGTCATGGATGTGAAAACTGCAGTGCGCGTCTTTGACGTGATCAACCTGTTTGCCGAAGTCCGGCAGCCGATGATCTACAGCGAGATTGCGCGTCGAACCGAAATCCCTTTGTCGAGTTGTCATGCGCTTTTGCAGACGATGGTGGCGAAGGGTTATCTCTACGCGCCGGGCGTAAAAGCAGGTTATTACCCGACGCAGCGCTTGTTGCATGTCGCACGCGACATTTGCAGCGAGGACCCGCTGACGCTGCTGTTCCAGCCGTTGCTGACAGCGTTGCGGGACGCGACGGGGGAGACGGCCGCGCTTGCGACGCTCGCGGGCAATCGGGTGGTCTATCTGGATGTCATGGAATCGCGCCAGAAGATTCGCTACAGCGACGAACCCGGCGGTTTCATGTACGTCCACGCCAGCGCGGCCGGCAAGGCGTTGCTCGGTGCGTTGCCGTTGGTTGCGCGCCGGCGCCTGCTCGACAGTTGCGAGCCGCTGAGCGCATCAACGGACGGGTCGGTGATCGATCGCGCATCGCTCGAAGTGGAAGTGGAGCAAGGCGTGACGCTTGGCTGGCATCGTTCGACAGGAGAGAACGTCGAGGACGTTGCCGGCCTTGCGAAGGGATTCTCGATCCACGGCGAAGCGTTTGCGCTCGTTATCGGCGGCCCGAAGGCGCGCTTGCTAAAGAACCAGGAGCCCGCGGTCGCGGCGCTCCTCGATATTTTCGACCGGATACCGCAGACCTTGATCGGCTAGGGCAGTGGGGATTTTGGTCGGGCCGACGGTTCAAGACGTCGCGCAAGGAGAAGAACATGCAGGATCAGAGGCGCTGGAAAAATCGGCCTGACGGGTCGAACTGGGGTGATTTCGGCCACGACGATCAACTCGGACGACCGAACCTGATCACCGCGGAACAGGTGCTGAAAGGCGCTCGCGAGATTCGCGCGGGCTTAAGTTTTTGCCTGTCCCTGCCGCTCGATTATCCCGGCGACAGCAAGCTGAATGTGCGTCGTCACCCACCGGTTTTGCGGCCCACGATGAAGGACGGTTTGCCCTATGTGAACTTCCCGTTTGCGCGCATGGAGGAGCAGGCGACCGACGTGGTGAGCGACGATCAAGTCCTGATGAGCCTGCAATATTCCACTCAATGGGACTCGCTTGCGCATGTTGGCGCGCTCTTCGACGCCGATGGCGACGGCGTCGCGGAAAGCGTCTACTACAACGGTTACAAGGCGAACACGGACGTCGTCGGGCCAATGGAATACCGTCGCGATGACGCGTTCGCGCCGCACGCCTGCGGTAACGAGCATAGCCACGCGGACGCGCTCGGCATTGAGAATCTCGCGGTGAAGGGCATGCAGGGACGTGGCGTTCTTGTCGACCTGGTCGCACATTACGGGCGTGAGCATCGCACCGTGGGTTACGACGACCTGATGTTCGCGATTGACGCAGACAAGGTACAGATTGATCTCGGCGACATGCTGCTGCTGCGCACCGGCTTCGCTGAGCTTGTGCTGGAAATGAACCGTCATCCCGATGAAGCCGTGCTCAACAGTCAGTGCTGCGCACTCGACGGTCGCGATCAGCGGCTGTTGCAGTGGCTGACCGATTCGGGCATTGCCGCGCTGGTGGCGGACAACTATGCGGTCGAGCGTTATCCCGCGCGTCCGGCGGAAGGCCAGGACGGTCGGGACGGTCACTACCCGCTGATGCCGCTGCATCATCATTGTTTGTTCAAGCTCGGCTTACCGCTTGGCGAGCTCTGGTATCTGCGCGATCTGGCGGCGTGGCTACGCGCCAACGGGCGCTCGCATTTCATGCTCACGGCGCCGCCGCTGCGTCTGCCGGGCGCAATGGGTTCGCCCGTGACGCCGATCGCAACCGTCTGATTTCATAAAGCACACGACATGACACGAGAACGAGTTTTGATTACCGGCGGCGCGGCCGGGATCGGTGCGGCCTGCGCCGAGCGCTGTGAAGCGGACGGCTTTGAGGCCGTTGTGATTGACCGGGTGGGCAGTGGTTTTATCGCCGATCTTTCGGATGCCGAAGCAACGGCGAAAGCACTGGATCAGGCGCTTGCGGGCGGTCCGATCACGCGGCTGATCAACAACGTTGGCGTGGTGGTGCCGGCCGGTGCAGGTGAACAAAGTCTAGAAGAACTCGAGCTCGCGTGGTCCTTGAACGTGCGCTGCGCCATGCAGTGCATGCAGGCGCTCCTGCCGGGCATGCAGGCCGCAGGTTTCGGCCGCATCGTGAATATGTCTTCGCGTGCGGCGCTGGGCAAGGAACTACGTACGGCGTACTCGGCGACCAAGGCCGCGTTGATCGGCATGACACGCGTATGGGCCCTGGAACTCGGCCGTCATGGCATCACGGCGAACGCGATTGGCCCTGGCCCGATCCGCACTGAACTCTTCGATCGCGCGAACCCGCCGGATAGTCCGCGTACCCGTGCAATTGTGGAAAGCGTGCCGGTGAAACGCGTGGGCACGCCGGAAGATATCGCGCATGCCGTGTCCTATTTTCTCGATGCCCGCAGCGGTTTCGTCACCGGCCAGGTGCTCTATGTCTGCGGCGGCATGACGGTCGGCGTAGCGGGAGTCTGAGATGAGCACGACGGATATTCGGCGTGTGGCGATCGTGGGGGCGGGGAGTATTGGCGTCGCGTTTGCTGTGGTGTTTGCGCGCGCGGGGTGGCCCGTGCGCCTGTTCGATCCGGATGTGTCGCGCCGCGAAACCGCACCGGGAGAGATCAAGCAGCGCCTGGATGAGCTAGCGCGCTTTGGACTACTCGATGAAGCCGCTGATACGGTGGCAGCGCGGGTCCAGATGGCAGCGTCCATAGAAACAGCGGTCGCCGATGCGGATTTCGTGCAGGAGTGCGCCCCCGAGCGAGTGGACATCAAGCGTGAGCTGTTTGCGCAATTCGATGCCGCCGCGCCTGCGGACGCGATCTTCGCCAGCGCTTCATCGGCTTTGACGGCCTCGAGCTTTGTTGACGACTTGCCCGGAAGGCATCGTTGCTTGATTGCGCATCCGGGCAATCCACCGTACTTGATTCCCGTGATCGAGATTGTGCCCGCGCCTTTTACCGCGCCTGACGTCACGCAACGCACGCTGCAACTTTTCCGCGATGCCGGCCTGCAACCCGTGCTGGTATCGAAAGAAGTCGAGGGGTTCGTCTTCAACCGATTGCAGGGCGCCGTGCTGCGCGAAGCGTATTGCCTCGTGCGCGACGGCGTTGCGACTGTCGAGGACATCGACACGGTCATGCGTGACGGCCTTGGCTTTCGATGGTCCGTGATCGGACCATTTGAAACGGTGGATTTGAATACGCGCGGCGGCATCAGTTCGCACGCACAGAAGATGGGGCCTGCATACGAACGGATGGGCGCGGAACGCGGCCAGCACGATCCATGGACACCGGAGCTGGTCGAGAGGGTGGCTGCGGCAAGGCGTGCGGCGGTACCGCTTGAGCAATGGGAAGAACGCGTGGCATGGCGCGACCGCGCATTGATGGCGCTGGCCCGCCACCGACGGTCGGCGGAGTCAAGCAACGAATCCTGATAGTCGAGCCGTCGGCCTATTTCTGGCGCCGAAGTAATCAAACAATTCGCTAAACTAAATAATACTCAAGAGACAGTGCAATGCAGAAAATAACGGGATTCTTCACCGAACTGATGCGCAAGTATTTGCCCGATCCGTTTGTATTTGCTATCGGGCTGACCCTTCTCACCATGGTTCTTGCCGTATTGGTACAGGGCCAGGGAATCGTGGCGCTGACAACAAGCTGGGGCAAGGGCTTCTGGACGCTGCTGGCATTCACCACGCAAATGGCCGTGATCCTCGCGATGGGTTACGTGCTCGCGACGGCACCGCTGACCGAGCGATTCCTTGATCGCATCGTGATGCGGGTGCACGATCCGCGCATGGCGATCATTGTTGCAACGCTGGTGGGTGGTATCGGCAGTTATCTCAATTGGGGCTTCGGGCTGGTAATCGGCGGCATTGTCGCGCGCAAGTTGGCGCTCAGTGTGAAGGGCGTGCATTACCCGTTGATCATTGCATCGGCCTATAGCGGATTCACGCTTTACGGTCTCGGTTTGTCGGCAAGCATTCCCGTGCTCATCTCGACCAAAGGTCACCCTATGGAAGCGCAGATGGGCGTGATTCCGCTCTCGGAAACCATCTTTTCGCCGACCATGCTTATTACCAGCCTGGTCGTGCTGATCACGCTGCCGTTGCTGAATGCGTGGCTGCACCCGAAGCCGGGTCAGCCGGTGACTGAGATCGACCGTACACTTGAGGAACGCACGCGAGCAGCCCAAGCGGCCGTCCCCGCAGACGCCGACGACGAACGAACTTTCGCCAACCGCCTGAACAACAGCCGGCTGCTGAGCGGCTTGATCGGATTGATCGGCGTGATCTACGTGGTGCTGTATTTCCACGGCGGCGGCACGATGGACCTGAACCTGATCAACTTCATCATCCTGTTTCTCGGCATCATCTTGCTGGGCACGCCTATCCGTTACGTAGAGAAACTCAACGAAGGCATTCGTACGATCAGCGGCATCATCCTGCAATATCCGTTTTACGCGGGCATCATGGCGATCATGGCGTCGTCGGGACTGGTCAACACGTTTTCCGAGTTCTTCGTCAAGATCGCGACGCCGCATACCTTGCCGTTCTGGGGGCTTATCAGTTCGTTCTTCATCAATTTCTTCGCACCTTCAGGCGGCGGCCACTGGGTCATCCAGGGGCCGTTCATGATTGAGGCGGCGAAGGCGATTGGTGCTTCCGTAGGGCATACGGCCACCGCGGTCATGCTTGGCAACGCCTGGAACGACTTGATCCAGCCGTTCTGGATCCTGCCGGCGCTCGCGTTGTCGAAGCTCAAGCTGAAGGACATCATGGGTTATACCGTCATCATGATGTTCTGGATCGGTATCGTTTATACCGTCGCGATCCTGGCGTGGGGCTAAGCGGTTCAATCATCTTCCGGAGGTTCGATCATGTTGTTCCTGGTTCATATGGTGGTACAGATTCCTCTCGACGCCGACACCGAGCTCATCAATAGCCTGAAGGCGGACGAGAAAGCGTTCTCGCAAAAACTGCAGCAGGAAGGGACGTGGCGTCACTTGTGGCGCGTAGCAGGGCAGTACGCGAACTACAGCGTCCTCGATGTTGAGTCCAACGACGAGCTGCATACGTTGCTCAGCTCGCTGCCGCTCTTTCCTTACATGGCGATCCAGGTCACGCCGCTTGCGCAACATCCGTCGGCGATCGCGCAGAACTGAGTTCGATAAGAGGAGTGACATGGCGTTCATCATCGAAACGTGGGACAAGCCAGGTCATGCCCCGCTGCGCCTTCAGGAGCGCGATGTGCACCTGGCCTATCTTGAGGCGAACAAGGCACTGTTGCTTGCGTGCGGCGCGAAACTCCAGGACGACGGCAGTAACGCGGGTGGTGGCGTGTATGTGGTCGACCTCGACACGCGTGAGGAGGTCGAACGTTTCATTGCGAAGGACCCGTTCGCGCTTGCCGGTTTATTCGAGCGCGTAACGATTACACGCTGGCGCAAGGCGTATGTGGATGGCAAAGGTTATCTATAGGCCGCACTGCGTTGCTTTCATGCGGTTCGTCATTGTCAATTCGACAAGCGGCGTGGCGTTGGGCAAGCCTAACAATTCTTTCAATATCATTTGCGCTGACTGACTGTTCTCTCTTCCTTAACGGAACCGTCCCGTCCCAGGTCCGATCTCCGAGATCAAGTGCCGGCGCACAAACACGTGGGATCACGGCAGAAAAACGCGCTTTCCGATACCCTGCACTATTCGTAGGTAACGACTGTCTCACTACGCTGAGTCCGTTCACCCCCGCTTTAAGGAGCACGAAGCCATGCAGACCAAAACAGTCAGGATTCCCGGGCCCGATCATCCGATCACGATCGAGCCCAACCCGGCGCGCATCACGATCTCTATCGGTGGCCGCGTTCTTGCAGACACGCGCGAGGCGCTGACGTTGCGCGAAGCGTCGTACCCTGCGGTCCAATACATTCCGCGCAAGGACGTCGACATGTCCCTGTTGCAGCGCACGGATCACGCGACCTATTGCCCATACAAAGGGGACTGTTCGTACTACAGCATCCCGCTGGGTGGCGAACGTTCCGTGAACGCGGTGTGGACCTACGAAGACACCTATCCTGCGGTCGCTGAGATCAAGGACCATTTGGCGTTCTATACGGATCGCGTAGACAAGTTCGACGTGCAGCCGGCGGGCTGACGCGTGTAAATGGCGTTACCGGCGCAAACGCACGCGTCGGCGCCGCCGCATGCTTGCCCAAAGACGCCCGGCCCAACCGTTCCTGCATCGATTGCCGTTTTGAGCACGCTTTCGCCATTCGACGTATTTTATCGATGACGCCGCGAGCGAAGCGCTTGCCTCGCCGCCGAGGCATTCTTATCAACGCAGGAACGGAAACCCATGACCACGCAACGTCGCTTGCGGCTCGGTGCTTTCATGCGCCCGGCCACCATTCATACCGGAGCCTGGCGCTACCCCGGTGCATTCCCGGATGCCAACTTTAATTTTGCGCATCTCAAGCGTTTCGCGCAGACGCTGGAGCGCGGCCGTTTCGACGCCTTCTTCATGGCCGATCATCTCGCCGTGCTCAACATGTCTACCCAGGCGTTGAGGCGGAGCCACACAGCCACGTCATTTGAGCCGCTGACGTTGTTGTCGGCGCTCGCGGCGGTGACCGAGCACATCGGCCTGATCGCGACCGCATCCACTACGTTCGACGAGCCTTATCACGTCGCGCGCCGCTTCGCCTCGCTCGACCACCTGAGCGGCGGCCGCGCGGGCTGGAACCTGGTCACCACGGCCAACCCGGACGCAGCACTCAACTTCGGTCTGGAAGAACATGTGGAGCATGGCGAGCGATATCGACGGGGCCGGGAGTTCTTTGACGTCGTGACCGGTCTATGGGATAGCTGGGCTGACGACGCCTTTGTTCGCGACGTTGAAAGCGGCACGTTCTTCGAGCCAGACAAGATGCACGTGCTGAACCACAAGGGTGAGAGCCTGTCGGTGCGTGGGCCGCTCAATATTGCGCGACCCGTGCAGGGCTGGCCGGTCATCGTGCAGGCGGGGTCGTCGGAAGCGGGCCGGCAGATCGCGGCCGAGACGGCGGAAGCCGTATTTACCGCGCAAACCACGCTAGCAGACGGCCAACGGTTTTACGCCGATATCAAAGCACGCATGGCGAGACTCGGGCGAGATCCCGAGCATCTCAAGATTCTGCCGGCGGTGTTCGTGGTGGTTGGCGACTCCCTGGACGAGGCACTGGAAAAGCGGGCGCTTCTCGATAGCCTTGTTCATTACGACAGCGGCATCGCCTCGCTCTCAATCATGCTTGGTCACAATGTCTCGAGCTTCGATCCCGACGGGCCGTTGCCCGAGATACCTGAAACCAACGCAAGCAAAAGCAGCCGCGAGCGGGTGATCGAATGGGCGCGCCGCGACAATCTCACGATCCGCCAGCTTGCGCAGCGGGTCGGCGGTTATTCGGGGCTTGAAATGATCGGTACACCCACGATGATTGCGGATCAGATGGAACAATGGCTCGTGGAGAACGGATCTGATGGCTTCAATGTGATGTTCCCCTATCTGCCGGGCGGACTCGACGATTTCGTCGACAAGGTCGTTCCCGAACTGCAGGCGAGAGATATCTTTCGACGTGAATACGAAGGCGTGACCCTGCGAGAGAATCTCGGATTACCGAGGCCCCGGAACCGTTTTTTCGAGGCCTGAAGAACGGATGGCGCCGTCTGGTTGAAGCGTCATCAGAAAACAAAGATTTCTTTTCGTAAATTATTCTGTATTCCTGAATAACATAACATCGTAACGCGGGAAATGAGGCCAACAGGCAAGCAGCGATGAATACTGCGTCGAGCCAGCCCGCGTCTGTGCCATTCCAGTTCTGCATTAAGATTGATATCCCGGGGTGCCTATGATCACGCTATGGTCGCCCCATCACAGGACAAACGAAGGTCATGGGACATTCACAGGCAGAGAAGGCGGCAACGCATCAGCGGATTGTCGATGTGGCGGCGCGGCGCTTTCGGGAACTTGGGCTGGACGGCATTGGCGTTGCCGACGTCATGAAGGAAGCCGGCATGACAGTCGGCGGTTTCTACAAGCATTTTGAATCGCGTGACGAACTCGTGACCGAGGCGCTCGAGGTCGCATTCGAGAGCCTCGACGCATGGGAAGCACGTGCAGAAAATCTCGCGCAGGCGGTGCGCGATTACCTGAGTGAGGCGCATCGGGATGCCCCGGGCCAAGGCTGCGCGCTCGGTGCGTTGCTGGGTGATGTCGGGCGCAGCAACGACGCCACGCGAGACGTATTCACTGAGCGGGTCAAGCACAATCTCGCGTTCACCGAAGGGTTGCTCGACATCGCGGATCCGGCTGAACGCCGTGCCCGCGCCATGCTGCAACTGAGCGCCTGTCTCGGCGCAATCGGCTTGGCGCGAGCGGTCTCGGACCCGGTTTTGTCGAAGGAGATTCTGGACTGCGTTGCCGGGCAACTGATGCCCTTGCTGCCGGGACCGCCAGCTTGAAGAATATAGATCAACGCTAGCCGCGCTGCAGTCGAGCGGGGTGCCGGGTTAGTGGAAACAAGTCTTGAAGCAGTACCTGCAATACATTACATTCGACTCGTTGTATGCCTGTCGGTCATCGGCATGGATCTGGGTGGCCGGCAACCGAATGCTGAATTGTGCTCTTTGCGTCCCCTTTGGAGATTGACGATGAAAGTGGTTAACCTGATTTGCGTATCCGCAATCCTGCTCGGCGCGTCCGGCATGGCCGCGGCCCAGGGCAACGGCAACGGCGGCTCGGGTGGCGGCAACGCGCATGGCGCCGCAACGGCCGGTCCGACCATGGGTGGCGACAATAGCTCCACGCCAGGAAGTTCGAGAGGCAAGCCCCACCTCTTCAAGCACAAGCACAAGAAGCCGGAAACCCCCGTAACCCCCGCTCAATAACGCTGGACGGTGGAATCCAGGCGCCACTCGTGTTAGCCGGTGGCGAACGCAAAAGGCTGTTGCGATCCGGGAAACCGGGCGTGACGGCCTTTTTTGACCTCTTCCGTTGTTTGAATGGCGGATCGCCCGGGAAATCCTACGCTCCGGTCGATTCCATGTTCGACAGAACTCAGCCTGCGGGACTTTTCAGCAACCGCCTGGAAGTCGCTCGCTCCTCGCTGTTAGCCGTCGCATTGCGTGGCGCCAGTCGACAAGAGTTTGTCCGCGGTTAATCTTGTTCGTCGTCAACAGTCGCGCCCACGAGATATTCCAGCGGGTTAGTATCGAACATGCGCGGGCGTTTTTATCGGCTCGCGAATATTTGGAAACTGATTTTTCGCGCGAAGTTTGAACTCCCGGGAGCGGCATTGCTCGAACGGGGGCAAACGGTGCGCGGTGCCGCCATCTGGCATCATGGTGTTACCGAGCGGCAAGAAACGGTAGCATTCGGCAGCGCAAGTCGTTTCTCGGGACTCAATGGTGAGTCCGGCGACCGCGCATTGTGGAATGCATCAAGATTCTGGTGGATGTCTGCCGGAACAGTCTGAAATACTAACGTCAGGTCGAATGAGAATGGCTACAGAACCCCAGCAGCAAAGTCAGAGCGACGTGCTTAACGCCGCCCGCAAAGAGCGCAAGCGTGTCGCAATTTTCCTCGTGAACGGGGTACGGCTGGTTGGTCACATCGAATCGTTCGACCAGTATCTGGTGATGCTGAGTTCCGCCGCGGGTATCCAGGCGGTCTACAAGCACTCGATTTCGACCATCCAGGAAGACACCGGCAAAGCATTCAACGCCGGAGCGGCACGCACCGGCACGGGCGCTCCGCGGGATGCAGATTCAAAGCGTCCCGTCGCCATTTCCCATAAGCGGCGCTTGCCGACGAATATGGGCAACGAATGAAGTGTCTGGTTCATGGGCCAGGGTGAAACCGGCGTGTGAGCCACGGTATTGCGTGAAAGGTCGGTCACGGTGCGCTGTATCGATGAGCCGTAGAAGGCTTGGAACGGATGCGCGGGAGCAGGGGAAACGCTGCTGCGTCGGCCCGAATCCACCGCAGACAGATGAAAAAAGGCGAAGCCCAATTGGGCTTCGCCTTTTTCTATTGGTTTTCACCAATTTGTCACAATTCGCCCGAGGCCATTATTTGGCCGGTTCGCGCATTCTCATCGTCCAGAAGACGTTTTCTTGCGCATCACCAGCACTGCGCGCCTCCCAGCATGGACGATATCCTCACGATGCTTCTCTTCAGGCGCCGGCTGCGTTGCAAGATCGAGCGTATTCACGTTCGACTGAACCGACTGAACCGATTCCAGTCGTGTGTCTGCAGCAACTTCAGCGTCGCCCACCTTCGCCTGGGCATCCTCCGCATCCGCCGCCGGCGCATGACGCACGTCGACGGTACGGCACCGGACGTCGAAACCGCTCGCGCGGATAAGCGTCTCGCGCGTCTTCCAGAAGACCTCGGCGGAGCGGGTCATCGGTCGCATGGCGACATATTCAATAACCACCGGATAACCGCGCACCCGCGGGTAAGCCGCGAGTAACTGGCCCGAACGGATGTACTGCGTGTAACGATCGATTTTTTTGGTCAGCAGCGCAAAATGCATTGCTTCGTCGTCCCAGCCGAGGTCGTCGAAAATGCCGACGTACACGCGCTTGAACAAAATGTTCACGCCGACGTAATCGATTGTGTCCACGTCGAGAAGAGACATGGTATTTCCCCAGCGCCCGATGCCGGGCAAAAGATTGCAGGTGCCTATTGTAATGGACTGCGTCATCCTAAATAAGTACGCGGAGCATGATTGCAACAGTGTACGGCCTGCGTGCTTTACGACTTATAACAAGCTGCGAAATTGATTGTTTTGGTGCACAGCTCAAACCGCAGTCTTGAAATAGGAGGATACCTAAAAATAAGCCCGGTTGATTGACAGGTCCCATCTCGAAAAACAAACTGGATTCACGTTATTTGAACAGTTTGTGCGATTAGATCGGACAGCGCACGAGCGGAACCTCATTTGTCCGGCAGGAGTAAGAACATGAAATCGAAGTCAAAGAAGGCCCTTTGGTCATTCAAGTCCGCACTGATCGCGGCCGCATCGTCAATGGTAATGACGGGCGCGTTTGCCGCGACTATTGACGGCACGACGTCAGTGCATATTGGCGGGCGGGTACAGTCGGTGGATCTGAGCACGCACCAGGTTACGGTCATTAACGCACAGGGCCACACGGAAGCATTCCAGGTCGGCAATGACGTGCCGAACCTCGACAAACTGAAAGCTGGCACGAATGTGGTCGGCACGTCCCAGCGCGCGGTCAGGCTGACGGTGCTCGACGCGTCGTCGCTGGCAGCCCTGCCTACGGCGGACGGAAGCCAGATCGTGGCCAGCGTGGCACGCGTTGACGGCGGGTTGATGACGCTCAAGGACACGCAAGGCGCCGTACTGACGGTGCAGGCAAATTCGCCAGCGGATACAGCCTCGGTTATTCCGGGTACGCGCGTGCTGGTCAATCTTCCGAATCCGACTGCGCTGGGTTCTGGAAAAGCGCTTAAGTGAAGCAGTCGGATTTCTCCGATAGCCGGCGATTCGCCAAAACTTCATCATGTGTACATCGTTGGTGATCCAGATCCCCGCTGGATGACGAACGGCGAATTGCCCGGCTAAAACCGGTCGGTTTCGAGCTTCTACGGAAGCGCGGCAACGCGGCAATCAAGGTACCTCCGCGACCATGCGTTGTCGCAAAAAAGTCCATCCGGCGCAAGCCGGGTGGACTTTTTTTTAAGCCTTGCGCGTAGACAGCCGTTTGTTGAAAGCGGCCGGCGTGCAGCGTATCTGGGTGCGACGGGCGAAGGGTTTCAGTCTCTACATGTTGCGCGGTGTTGAACGCCCGCTCCGATGAAGTCGTCGAGCTGGCGACCACACACTTCAGATGAGCGCGCCGGGCGCGTTCGGCCGGGTCGCGATAAAGTATCCGGCGAACGCTTGGGCGCCAACAACCCAGTGCGCTCAAGGCATCTAATCCCGAGACGAGGGCTTTCAATGAACAACGATGCAGCCGTGACCGTGATGCAGGCGCTGATGTCGCGCCGTTCCATTCGCGCGTTCCTGCCCGACGCGGTCGACGAAACCACCTTGCACCAGATCTTCGATCACGCCCGACGCGCGCCGTCGGGCAGCAATACACAGCCGTGGAAGGCCTACGTGCTGAGCGGCGAAGCGCGCGACGCGCTCTCACGGAAAATCTTCGCCGTGTACAACGATCCCGAGGCGGACAAGCTGCACGAGGAAGAATTCGCTTACTACCCGCGCACGTGGACCTCACCGTTTATCGACAGAAGGCGCGAACTCGGCTGGTCGCTGTACGCGCTGCTCGGCATAACACGCGAAGATAAAACCCGTATGAAGGCCCAGCTCGGCCGCAATTTCGAATTCTTCGGTGCGCCGGTCGGCGTGATTTTCGTCACGGATCGCAGCATGGAGCAGGGTTCATGGCTCGACTACGGCATGTTCCTGCAAAGCGTCATGCTGATGGCGCGCGCGTTCGGGCTCGATACCTGTCCGCAGGCCGCGTTCAATCGATATCACCGGATCATCGCGGAACATCTTGCACTGCCAGACAACGAGATCGTGGTGTGCGGCATGAGCATCGGTTACGCGGATCTGTCGCAACCGGAGAACGCTCTCGTCAGCAGGCGCGAGGAGGTCGACGACTTTGTGCGGTTCTTGAGTTGAATGAGGTGACAAGCGTGGCCGGCATCGAAAAAAACGCGGTTTTGTGATTTAGTTCTTACGGATGTGCTACACGTTTTTACAAAGAGTTGGTTAAGATATCTCCGCGTGTCCGATGGCTCGCGAACAGGGTGGTAAGCGTGGGATTGTCTGGCACGTAGCGAAGCATGCAGGTCCAGCACGACAAACGCGGTGGACGCCAATGGCGCTGCCGCACCAAAAAAAACCGCTTTTCGTGGAGAATCTCGTTATGTACCGAATCCGCATGGCTGCAATGGCTCTTGTCGTATCAGTATCGATTGCCGGGTTGACTGCCCCTCTCGCAATGGCGCAAACCGCCTCCAGCGACACCGCCGCCGCTTCCACACCGAAGCAAGTGAAGAAGGCGCAAAACAAGGCCGCTCGCAAGGCTGCCCGCGCAAAGAAGAACGCAGAACTGAAGGATCTGGAAAAGAACGGCTACCAGCCAGGCGGTGACCAGACCAACTACCCGCAAAATATTCAAAATGCAGAGAAGAAGTCGGCGGCTGAAAAAGCCAAGGCAGCTTCGGCACCCTGAACGCGGGGTTTGCACGTAGTGTGATCGCATGAAAATAACCCGCTGAAAGCGGGTTATTTTTTCAATAAATCAATTCGCGGCAATTCAATTTGCCCGCGCAGGACTGCCGGCTAAGCACGATTCTGTTGCGGTTCCAGGCAGCGGTTTGCTACGCTTGCCGCCGTTTTCACGAAGTGCGAGCCTTGACGAATCCTTTATGGCATGCGCGTTGCGAGCCCCTTGTGAACCTTCCGGCAAGGGCCACGCACCGGCAGATTCTTCGTTGAACCGGTAGAATCGGATGCCGTTTCGGCCGGGCTTGATAACAGATGGACAGACGGTCAGACGTATCGACGTAGCGGGTCGCCAGTCTCAATCTCGGTTCAACCTACCGGCTTTATCTTCTACCAGGCGGTCTATGCGACGTTCCGCGTTTTTCATCCGCGTCATCGGTATCGGGATTCTGTTTCACGTATATATCGGCGTACGCCTGATTCTGGCTGCACCCGTTGGCGCGCCGCTGCGATGGCTCGCGGTGCTTGCACTCGTGGCTTCGTGCTTGCTGATTCCGCTCGGCATGGCCGCGCGCAACATCAGTCAGCAACCGCTGTCCGATCGTCTGGCGTGGATCGGCTTGCTCACCATGGGGTTCTTCTCCTCGCTGCTGGCGCTGACTTTTCTCCGCGATATCGTGTTGCTCGTCCTGCACCTGATCAGCAAAGCACAAAACGAGACGGGCGGCTGGCCGGGTTTTATCGCCTGGAGCGCGCTTGGTGTGCCGCTGCTCGCCGTGCTGGTCACGCTGCTCGGCATCTATAGCGCTCGGCGGCGTGCCGGGGTGAAGAACGTCGATGTGCCCATCGAGAACCTGCCTCCCGCGTTGAATGGTTTCACCATCGTGCAGATCAGCGATATTCACGTGGGCCCGACCATCAAGCGTCATTACGTCGAAAAGATCGTGGCTGCGGTCAACGCGTTGTCGCCAGACTTGATCGCGGTAACAGGCGACGTGGTGGATGGTTCGGTGCCGCATCTTGCCGCACATACGCGGCCACTGTCCGAGTTGAAGGCGCGGCATGGCGCGTTCCTGGTCACCGGCAATCACGAGTATTACGCCGGCGCGGACAAGTGGATTGCTGAATTCCGCCGGCTTGGCCTGAAGGTGCTGCTTAACGAACATGTGATTGTCGAGCACGACGGCGCGCGTGCAGTCGTGGCCGGCGTGACCGATTACGGCGCGGGCAGTTTCGACCCGGCCCATATAAGCGATCCGGCTAAAGCCATGCTCGGCGCACCGACTGACATCGCGTTTCGTCTGCTGCTGGCGCATCAGCCTCGCAGCGCACCGGCGGCATCGAAAGCGGGCTTTACGCTGCAATTGTCCGGTCACACGCATGGCGGTCAGTTCGTGCCGTGGAATTTCTTCGTCCGGTTACAGCAGCCCTTTGTGGCGGGACTCGAAAAGCTCAATGACCTGTGGGTGTATACCAGCCGCGGCACGGGCTACTGGGGACCGCCAATACGGATTGGCGCCCCGTCCGAAATCACGCGTTTGCGTCTGGTGAACGCGAGCGGCGCGCGTTCCGCCTAAGTCCCGATTACCAGCTAGTTTCAAAAATGCGAGCTTTGGCCGGTATCCTAAAAGGATGCCGGTTTTTTTGCGTCGAGTTTTAGTTGAATCAAATTGATTATTAAAAAAATAGAATTAATTCGTTTAAATAAATGCTTTATTCGATTGCGCGATAATGAGTAATTAATGCGGTTTCGTGGACAGAACTCCGGTGTGCGCTGTATAAATAGTGTTCGCAAATTACTGACACTACCAAATCGGGTCGAATTGATTATTCAATTCGATTCGCGATTTAATTGCCCTTCGCCCGGAGAAACTGCATGAACGCAAAATGGACTGTGGCTTTATCGATTGCCTTATTAACGGTGGCGGCGCACGTCAGCGCGCAATCCGATCAACAGCTTTCCAGCGCCGCAATTCAATCCGCGCTGAACGCCCCGCCGAAGCAGCTTCATGCGCAGATTGTCGGTATCGACACCGGCGCCAGGAGCTTGACGCTAAAAGGCGCGAAGGGCCGGGTGATAACGGTTGTGGTCGGCAAGGAGGTGACGAATTTCGATACCTTGAAGATAGGCGATCGTGTCGATGTGCAGGTCAGGGACTCAATGCTGGTCAGGGCAACAAAAGCGTCAGCGAAGGGCGATGAATTGCGAAAACGTGTTGATACCGAGGTTTATGCGCCCGCATCCGGTTCTCAGGGTTTCGGCGCAGTCCACGAAACCGAGATTGTTGCAACGGTGCAGAGTATCAACAGCAAGAAGCAAACAATCACCCTGCGTGGTCCATGGCATACCGAGACCTTCGATTTAAGCTCTGAAATTGCCGCATATAAATTGAAACCGGGCGACACCGTTCACGCCGTATTAATCTCAGCGACTGCGGTGGAGGTCACGCCCTCGGCGAAATAATGCGTGGACGTGGTTGAGAATTGGCACACCGCCGGTTAAATGCGGATCAAAACCGCGCCGGCGGTGACGAGCGCACAAGCCAGCACGCGCCGCGCGGTCAGTTTTTCGCGCATGAACAACCAGCCGATCAGCACGGCGAAGATTGAGCTGAGTTCGCGCAACGCCGAGACCATCGCAATGGGCAAGTAACGGAACGCAATGATCACAATGGTGTACGCGACCATCGCGATCGCGCCGCCGCCCAAGCCTTGCAGCGAACGTCGCGGGTCGTCGAGGAACAGGCGCCGCGGTCCGCCGTATCGATAGAAAGCCATCGCGGCGAGCGGCACGTTGAAGAGGATAAACGCCCACGCGATATATCCGAAGCTGCTGCCGGCTACGCGCACGCCGATGCCATCCACGATCGTATAAGCCGAGATGAACGCGCCCGTTACCAGCGCGGCCGGCACGCTCGCGGTGGCGAAGCGGCGCTTGCGGAATGCCAGTGAAATGATGCCGACCGACACCAATGCGACGCCCGCCAGAGCGAGCGGCCGAAGGTGTTCGCCCGCGAAGACGAACGCGCCCGCGAATACGAGCAGCGGCGAGAGGCCGCGTGCTATTGGGTAGATCTGCCCAAAGTCACCCGCTTTGTAGGCCTTGGCCAAGGCCACGCAATAACCGAGCTGCAAAGCGGCCGATGCCGCGATGTACGGCCAACTTTCGCGCGCTGGCGCGGGCACGAACAGCAACACGATCGCCGAGCACACGAGATAGGGAAAAGACATCATGCCGAACTGCCAGACACGGTCGCCGCTGGTGTGCAGGAAGGCGTTCCAGGTTGCGTGCAGCAGCGCGGAGAACAGGACGAGCAAGACGATGAAAGGCTGCATCAGGATCGCGGGAAGGGCGACGGCATGAGTGATCACATCGGTGACCACATGCGTGGCAAGGCAAGGCGTTTGATGGCAAAAAGTGGCAAACGGCGAAGCGCCATTATGGCAGAGAACGGGAGGCGCCGCTGGCCCCAGCGAGCCGTGGGGCAAGGCAGTACCGCTTGAGCAGGGCTTGCGCGCATTGCGTTCGATCGCATGGCGCTTTTCTCATTGACCCTCGCTGAAGCGCAGCCCATGCGCATCGGCCTTGTAGCAAAGTGATGACGGGGTCGAGCGTGGATTACCAGAAGCCGTTCATTTCAGCCTTCGACTGGATAGAAATGGAACGCATCTGCAGCGGACTCGCACTGGATAACCGGCCGATCACGCTAAGCTTGAAATTTAGGCGAGGGTTGTTGCTGGCGTTTTCGCGCCTGATGCAATGCAACCTCGCCACGAGATTCATTCGGTTTTATTTCGGTCCGGTAACGTTTTTCCCAACAACCGCAGCGCATGTCTAGCGCGTTTCGACATTCAACTCTGCTGCATGGCTGTTGCCGCGAATGTAGTGTTCCAACTGGTGGATCGTGAATTGTTGCTCGACGATCAAATTCCTGACGAGATCGCCGATCGACACCATGCCGATCAGCAGCCCACCGTCGATCACCGGAAGATGACGTATGCGGTTTTCAGTCATGATCGTCATGCACTCGTCTGTCGTTTGATTGAGACGAACGTATCGGATGGCTTTCGACATGACATCGCCCACCGGTGTCTCCTTTGACAACCTGTCGTGCAGCACGATTTTCCGGGCATAGTCGCGCTCCGTCACGATGCCAGTGATGTGCTCTCCGGACGTGACCACGAGCGCGCCGATTTGTTTATGCGCCATCAGCTTGATCGCGTCGAAGACACTTGCCGACGCCTCGATCGTGTGAAATGACTGATCTGTTTTCGAACTGAGCAGTTGTGCGACTGTTGCCATCATGTGCCTCGATTAAGAAATAGGTTTGAGCGGCTGCGCGGACATAAAAAATCGTCAACAATCGTCAGCCGAAGTCGAACAGCTCGCCGAGGAGCGACTTCTTCTTTTTGTACGGATACCGCCGGTCGCGATAATCATCGTCGCCGTAACCGTGGCGGCGATCGTGGTCGTTGTAATGACGGCCATCGTCATGCCGGCGCGCGACCGGTGCACTTGCTGCCGCCGCCTGCGCTTGGCTGACAGATTCGTCAGCGGCGCGCTCGATCAGTTTGTCGAGCTCACCCCGTTCCAGCCACACGCCGCGACATGTCGGGCAATAGTCGACCTCGATTCCCTGGCGGTCCGCCATCAGCAGATCCGGCGTCTTGCACACTGGACACTTCATTGCCTTGTCTCCTTCGTCAAACACCTTAGCGAAGCCTCAATGTAGCGGATGTAGGCTTATTGTAAAATTCGTATTTTAGGCGTTAATACCTCGAGAAAACCGATGTATCCGAACACCTTGAGCGTCGCCACGGAGGCATGAATGAACTTCAAGCATTTGTATTATTTCTGGGCTGCGGCGCACGCGGGCGGCATTGCGCGTGCCGGCACGCAGTTGCACATCACGCCTCAAACGCTGAGTGGCCAGATCAAACTGCTTGAAGACGCGCTCAATAAAAAGCTTTTCAAAAAGAGCGGCCGCAACCTTGAACTGACGGATGCGGGCCGGCTTGCACTTGACTACGCCGATGAAATCTTCTCGCTTGGCGCCGAGCTGGAAAGCGCGGTCAGGCAGGAGAAGGAAGCCGCGCGGGCGCAACTGCGCGTGGGCGTGGCGGATTCGGTTCCGAAGACGGTGGCCTACCGGCTGCTTGAGCCGGCATTGAACCTGTCGGACTCACTGCGGCTGATCTGTCATGAAGGCAAGCTGCACGCGCTGCTTTCGCAATTAGCCGTGCATAGGCTGGACCTGATCATTGCCGATGCACCCATTCCGCCCGATGTGAATGTCAAGGCGTTCAATCATTCGCTTGGCCGCTCGACGCTCAGTTGCTTCGCCTCCAAAGCCTTGGCGGCACGCGCCGCAAAAGCTTTTCCTGCGTCGCTGAGCGACATGCCGGTACTGCTGCCCGGCACAGACTCAGCAGTCCGAAGAAAACTCGATCACTGGCTGAAGTCACGCACGATCTCGCCGCGCGTTGTAGGAGAGTTCGACGACAGCGCACTGACGCTCGCCTTTGGCCGCGAGGGGAGGGGCGTGCTGTTTGCACCGACGGTCCTGGCGGCACAACTCAAACGAGAACACGGTTTGATTGCGGTTGGACACATCGACACGATTGTTGAGGAGTTCTTCGCCATCTCCATTGAACGTCGGATCAGCCATCCCGCTATATCGTCGATCATGAGTACGGCGCGCAGTGAGCTGTTCAATGTTTAGATGACGCCCGAGTCGCGTGGCTTTCTTCAATTCGTGAATAAAAACACTTACATTACATTTAACTTTCTACTATAACTGTCACACGTGTTGCGGACAGCCATGTCACGCATCATGTCTCGGCCCGCCAGGCATGCCTGCGGGCCTTTTTTTATCGCACGAAACAATCGGAGAAATACTTTCATATTTCTTTCGGTATTAACCCGATCTGGTAAAAACCCTGTCAATTCTTTCATTGTACTTACTTGATATATTACATATTGTGTATTCCATCGCCATCAAAACCAAGGTCGGGCGATGACGGAGACGTCCATTCGGCGTCCCGAATACAAGGCAGCAAATGCCAAGGAGACAGTGATGGAAACGAATCGCCAGGAAAGTACGTCGCGGCTAGCGTCGCCATGGATGCAGCTCGTGTTTGGCGTGATCTGCATGGCCATGATCGCGAATATGCAGTACGGCTGGACCTTGTTTGTGAATCCAATCGATGAAAAGCATCACTGGGGTCGAGCAGCGATTCAAGTCGCGTTCACGATCTTCGTGGTCACGGAAACCTGGCTGGTTCCTATCGAAGGTTATCTCGTCGACAAGTACGGCCCGCGTCCGGTCGTCGTTGCTGGTGGGCTGCTTTGTGCGATCGCCTGGGCGCTTAACTCGGTGGCTTCGTCGTTGCCGTTGCTGTATTTTGCGGCGGCCGTGGGCGGCGTCGGCGCGGGCGCCGTGTATGGCACGTGCGTCGGCAATGCGCTGAAGTGGTTCCCCACTCGCCGGGGTCTGGCGGCCGGGATCACCGCCGCCGGCTTCGGTGCGGGATCGGCCGCAACCGTCGTGCCGATCGCGCACATGATCAAGAGCAGCGGCTACGAAGCCACCTTCCTGTGGTTCGGCCTCGGCCAGGGGCTGGTGGTGTTCCTGCTCGGGATGGCGCTGTATGCGCCGCCCGCAAGCCTGCTGGCATCGGTTAAAAGCGCCTTGAAGAGCGCCGTTTATAACGCGACGCCAAGGCAGGTCGTAAGCTCACCGATCTTCTGGGTGATGTACCTGATGTTCGTCATGATGGCAGCCGGCGGCTTGATGGCGACCGCGCAGCTTGGGCCTATCGCGAAGGACTTCGGCCTGCATGACTCGCCCGTCTCGTTGCTTGGTCTGACGTTGCCCGCGCTCACATTCGCATTGACGATTGACCGTGTTCTCAATGGCCTGACCCGGCCTTTCTTCGGCTGGATCTCGGACCGCATCGGCCGCGAGAACACCATGTTCATGGCGTTCGCGATTGAGGCGGTCGGCATCTTGCTGCTGTCGAAATACGGGCAGAGTCCGGTAGCATTCGTTGTGCTGACGGGTATTGTCTTCTTCGCTTGGGGTGAGATCTACAGCCTCTTCCCCGCGACTTGCGGCGATACATTCGGGCCAAAGTTTGCAGCCACCAATGCGGGCCTGCTCTACACGGCGAAGGGGACGGCGGCCTTGCTCGTGCCGTTCAGCAGCGTGATTACGGCCGCGACCGGCAGTTGGCATGCGGTCTTCATGCTGGCTTCGGGAATGGCTGCGGCGTCGGCGCTGCTGGCGCTCTTTGTGCTCAAGCCAATGCGGCAGGCGCACAAGGAGAAGCATGCATCGGCGGTCGCCAACATGCCGTTTGGTTCGGCCCTGAAGGAGTGACCCTGCTGCGGGGCGAAGCCGATGTGTTCTCCGGCTTCGCTCGTTTCCATTGAAGGAATGGCCGGTGTTATTCCGGCCACTTTCCTATTTTCTGCCCACCAGATAGCAGACGCCTTCGGGACCGTAACGCTCGCTATGCGTTTCGTTTGCCCTCAAATGGAAGACGTCGCCTGACAGGTAGCGCGTGTCTTTATCCTCGACGCGTAGCGTCAGCTCACCTTCGAGAATCAGCGCCTTGGCTTCGAACGCATGCGCGTGGTCGTCGAGAGACGCGCCGGCTTCGCGCTCCACTAGCACGGTGGTCTGAAAACCCTCGCGCGCGAGCATTTCGATGAAATCGTCGCGTTCCATGATCGTTCCCTTTCTAGCCGGTGTTTGTTCACCTACTAATATAAGTTGAAACGAGACGGCGCAGACGAGGATGCTTTGCGTCAGCTCTCCAGCCGCGAACCTTCCGCCAACTGCATCGCTTCAAGATCACGCGTCGAGCCCTTGGCGGGACGTCCGGCCCAGTACCCTGCCAGCAATGATCCCGACAAGTTGTGCCACACCGAAAACAGCGCACCCGGGAGCGCTGCGATTGGCGTGAAATACAGCTTGCCCAGCGTGGCAGCGAGTCCTGAATTCTGCATGCCGACTTCGATTGCCAGCGTGCGGCACACGGCTTCATCGAAACCAAGCAGGCGGCCGCCCCAATATCCGCCAAGCAAGCCGATACCGTTATGCAGGATCACGCCCAGCATGACCAGCAAGCCGACCGACGCAATACTTTTCTGCGTTCCCGCCACCACGGCCGAGATAATCAGCAGGATCGCGATCATCGAAATGATGGGCAACGCGGGTTCGATCGCGCGCACGGTCTTGTTGAACAACTGGTTGATAATCAGCCCGGCCACGATAGGCAGCGCGACGATCTGGAGAATGCTCATGAGCATGCCGTGGACATCGACGGCAATCGACGCGTCCACGTAAAGGCGCGTGAGCAGCGGCGTAGCGAACACGCCGACCAGCGTGGACAGCGCACTGATGGTGACGGACAGCGCCACGTCGCCGCGCGCGAGATAGATCATCACGTTCGATGCCGTGCCGCTGGCAACGCTGCCGACCAGCACCATGCCCGCGGTCAGGTCGGGCGGCATGCGCAGCAATTTGGCTATTGCCCAGGCTGCGAGCGGCATGACCAGATAATGCAAACCGATCCCCGCGATAACCGGTGCCGGCCGGGTGAAAACGCGCCGGAAGTCGGCGAACGAAAGCGTCACGCCCATCGCGAACATGATGATGGTGAGTAGCAGGGTAACGTGCGGCGCAATGCCTGTGAACGTTGTCGGCGAGAAGTATGCGACGACCGAAATGAGAACGGCCCAAAGAGGGAACAAGCGGGTAACGCGCGAAAGCATGGAGAGACAATTCTGGCTGATTGATAGGGGCCTCGCCCAGAGCGTCCGGGTGCAGAGGGCACACGGTGCCGGGCAAATAACGATAAAGCGAAGGGTGTTCCAAGCTTGGCTGACCGTACTATCGATAAATGCGGCCAGTGACGCAAGCCGTCACGGATCCTTGTGGGACCGGCAGGCGGCGAATGTGCGTCGAGGCGAATTGTAACGTTTCGTCGGAAGAGACCTGCCCGAGAGAATTTCTCGTCTACTTCAGGCGCGCTACTGTTGCTGCGTCCGGCTCGCCGCCGAAATAGGTATTCAGTGCCAGTTCGAACGGCGCCTTGTTGCTGGCGGCGTGGGCGAAGAGGGTCATCGATGAATGGAATTTCAGGTCGTCGGGGTAACCGAAAATTTGCTCCACCGAGCGCCCGTCGAGCGCGTTCACGATTTGCGTGAGGATCAGCAGGCGCTCGCCAAGCACGGGATGAGCGAGGTAGGCCCGCGCCTCGTCCACCGATGAAATCGCGTAGCGGCGCGCCATTTCGCTATGGCCCAGTCCCTGGATCTGCGGAAACACGAACCACATCCAGTGTGTGCGTTTCTTGCCGGCCTCGAGCTCGGCGGTCACCGTCTGGAACAGCGGATCCTGGGCATCGATAAAACGCTGCAAGTCAAAAGGATCGGTCATGCGCGCCTCCGTTCTTGGCCGATGTTCCCGAATATTGCCGCGGACCGTGCCGCAAACCACGTTCCCGGCGTTTTTTCGTGGTCATCCGACCACGCGGTCCCGTATCCAATCCCGGCCATTTGCGAACGATATTCCGCTTTCTGATATCTTCACGGCCATGCAAAACATCATCGAAATTTCGAACCTGTCGAAGAGCTATGCGTCCGGCTTCAAGGCGCTGAAAAACGTCACGCTGAATATCCGCCGTGGCGAAATCTTCGCATTGCTGGGGCCGAACGGCGCCGGTAAAACCACCCTGATCAGCATTGTGTGCGGCATTGTGAATGCCACGGAAGGCACGATCCGGGTCAACGGTCACGGCATTATCTCCGACTACCGCGCCTCCCGCGCGATGATCGGCCTCGTACCGCAGGAGCTGACTACCGACGCCTTCGAGTCCGTCTGGGCGACCGTTTCATTCAGCCGCGGCCTGTTCGGCAAGCCGCCGAATCCGGCGCACATAGAAAAGGTGCTGAAGTCGCTGTCGCTTTGGGACAAGAAGGACAACAAGCTGGTCACGCTGTCCGGCGGCATGAAACGGCGCGTGCTGATTGCCAAGGCGCTCTCGCACGAACCGGAAATCCTGTTCCTGGACGAACCGACCGCAGGCGTTGACGTCGAACTGCGCCGCGATATGTGGAATCTCGTGCGCGGCCTGAAAGCGAGCGGCGTGACGATCATCCTGACGACGCACTACATCGATGAAGCCGAGGAAATGGCCGACCGGATTGGTGTGATCAACGGCGGCGAGATCATCCTGGTCGAGGAAAAAGCCGAACTGATGCGCAAACTCGGCCAGAAGAAACTCGCGCTGCAACTGGAAGACGAGATCGAGCACGTTCCCGCCGGCCTGAGTGCTTACCGGCTCCATCTGTCCGCCGACGGGAGTGAGCTGACCTACACCTACGACGCGCAGGATGAGCCGGGCCGCATCATTACGCTGCTGAAAGACCTCGCCGATAACGGCGTCAAATTCAAGGACCTGCACACGACGCAAAGCTCGCTGGAAGATATTTTCGTGAGCCTGGTCGGAGAGAAAAAATGAATATTCATGCAGTCCGCGCAATCTATGTATTCGAAATGGCGCGCACCTGGCGCACCATCATGGGCAGCATCATCTCGCCGGTGATTTCCACGTCGCTCTATTTCGTCGTGTTCGGCGCGGCGATCGGTTCACGCATTCCCGAAGTGAACGGCGTGAGTTACGGTGCGTTCATCGTGCCAGGGCTTGTCATGTTGTCGCTGCTCACGCAGAGCGTGTCCAACGCGTCATTCGGCATCTATTTCCCCAGATTTACGGGGACTATCTACGAACTGCTGTCAGCGCCGATCTCGTATATGGAGATCGTGCTGAGCTATGTTGGCGCGGCCGCCACCAAGTCGATCATCCTTGGCCTCATCATTCTTGCAACCGCGCGGTTGTTCGTGCCGTTGCACGTCGATCACCCGTTCTGGATGATCGTGTTCCTGCTGCTGACAGCAGTGACGTTCAGCCTGCTTGGATTCATCATTGGCATCTGGGCGGACGGGTTCGAGAAGCTGCAGGTGATTCCGCTGCTGATCATTACGCCGCTGACCTTCCTGGGCGGGAGTTTTTATTCCATCGACATCCTGCCGCCATTCTGGAAAGCCGTCGCGCTGTTCAACCCGGTGGTCTATCTGATCAGCGGGTTTCGCTGGAGTTTCTACGGCACCGCCGATGTCAGCGTCGAGATCAGCCTCGTTATGACGCTGGTCTTCCTCGCGGTGTTTATCGGCGTGGTCGCGTGGATCTTCAAGACGGGTTACCGGCTGAAATCATAGGGAGCGTGGCTGATGCGTGACGTGCTGATCGAACGATTCGGGCTCCAGCCGCACCCTGAAGGCGGCTATTTTCGCGAGACATTTCGTGGTGCGGACCGGGTAGTACGCGAGTCGACGCGCGATGCGGTACCGAGCGAAACGCGCTCCGCATCGACGGCGATTTACTACATGCTTTGCGATGGCGCACATTCGGCGTGGCATCGAATCCGCTCGGACGAGGTGTGGCACTTCTATGCAGGAGAGCCAATCGATGTTCATGTGATCGATACCGCCGGGCAGTTGCTCACGCATCGCCTGGGCAACGCGCTGACGCATCACGACGCCGTCTTCCAGGCGGTCGTACCAGCAGGGCAGTGGTTTGCGGCAGAGTTGTGTGATCCGGCGGCGTTTGCGTTGGTGGGCTGCACGGTGGCGCCCGGTTTCGAGTTCAGCGAGTTCGAACTCGCTGAAGTAGCCGCTTTAACAAAAGCGTATCCGCAGCACGAGGCCGTGATTGCGAGGTTGGGTCCGGCGGTAAAAGCGAAGCGCTGAGCGCGTGCCGGTCCACGGCACAACGCGTACAACGTAAAAGCAGAACGAAAAAAAAAGCGGCGCGCTCATTTCTGAGGCGCCGCTTTTTCATGCTTCTATTATAGGTTGGCCCTGACTGCGTCGCGGACGGCGTCCATCATGCCGCCGTGATTCAGCGGTATGTCGAGTGAATCGCCATAGACGTCCTGATCCGCTTGTGCACGCGCTTCTTGCGATTCGCGGCGTACCGGCGATTCGTAAGCTGTGTCACCTGAACGAATAGGGTCTATGACTTCGACGCGCTGCGCTTGATAACTCTTCACGATGAACTCCTTGCAGTGATGGAGCGGCGGGAGACTGCGATGCTACGGAACTGCCATGACAGATTTACGACGCTTGACGCTTTTCGGTGCACGACTGTAACGGCGGCGGACCATTCGCCTCTGGCCGTGTTGCGCACCCTGCAATGAAAGCGCGGCTTTACAGTTTAATGGCGTTGCGATATGAGATTCGTACTTCTGGCTTATGAAACGATGCCGGCATTATCAGCATCCAGCGCGACTTTGGGCGTGAAACTTGCCTTTGTCGCAAGCGTTTGCGCGGGCGGTTCGAACGCGCTCGAGAGGTCAGCAGAGGTGTCGGGGCAACGGTGGGAATCGCTCGGCACTGCACTTATCCGCGTGTGCATTACCATCGCCGGAAACAGTTAAAGCTGTTTCTCAGAATGGGCATGCTGGATGCGAATGTTCCACATGACGGAAAGCACGACCGCATGATGCAGTCGTGCTTTCAGGCCATTTAAACGCATCCGGCGACGCGTTCAGGCGTGCTGGTCCTGCAAATCGGCGTCACTGGTCTCGTCCTGTGGCATGGAAGCCGCAAGAATCATCGCCGATGCGTTCTGTGGTTTCGGGTCGCGCTGTGACGGCCGATACACCGAGTCGCCTCGATGAATGGCTGCGCCGGTCAGTGCGCAGGCGCCGTCAGCCGTGGCCGTGGTCACGCGCCACCCCTGGTAGCCATAGTGGCAGGTTGCCGCGTCGGACCAATATACGATCGCCGTCGCGCTGCTTGGCCGCTCGATCACGCGCACCACCGCCTCAGGAAACGGCCGCGGCGATTGCGGCGATGGCGACGGGACGCGCGGATGATCACGCTCCCACGCTCGCGTAAGCCGCTCTAAAAACGGGTGCACGGCCCTTTGCTGCGGGGCAGGTTCTGCCGCGCGGTTGTGGGTCGCTGTCAATGAGCGGACCGTTTGCAGCCACGGGTCCGCGCTTCTCGCTAACGCTGTCATGGTTCGTTCCTGGCATGGTTCATGGTCGAACTTACGCAATCAGCCTGCTCGGATAAATACCATTAAGGTGAATACACTGTCTTGTTAGCGCGAATAATCACAACGACGCTTTATGCAATAAGGCTTTGCCCGATAGTGCGACGCCGCGCGAACAAGGTGTTCGCTTCATTGAACGTTTTAATGGGATCGATAGTGGCGCCGGTCAGCGAGTGTTTCGCGAACCAGGCAGTGCCAATCCCGACAATTTGTATGCAATGCGTAAGGTGTCAAGTTTCGGCGCATGCCGTGGAATGCGACTTGCGTAGGTCATACTAGCTACATACTTACAACGTTTGAACGAGGTGTTCGTGAAGAAAAGTCATATTGCTGCTGCGGTGCTGTTTGCAAGTTTGGGCCTGACGGCCACGGCGTTTGCCCAAAATGGTCCTGGCGGCCCGGGTGAGCAAGGTGGACAACAACAGCGTCCGGGCGGCCCCGCCATGCAAGGCCACAACGGCGGCGGTTATCAGGACCAACGTCAGGACCAACGTCAGGACCAACGTCAGGCTCAGAACCAACCTCACGGCCCGCAAGGCGGTCCAGGGGCTCAGGATCACAACAATGGCCGTCCGCCCATGCCAATGCATGCGGACAATGGCCCGGGACGCAACGGTCCCGGTGGTCCGCGCAGCGAAGGTCCACGTGATTGGCACCGCGGCGACCGCTTGCCGAGCGACTATCGTGATCGCCAGTACGTGGTCGACGACTATCGCGGGTACGGATTGCGTCAGCCTCCGCGCGGGTATCGCTGGGTGGGTGTGAACGGCGATTACGTGCTTGCCGCGATTGCAACCGGCGTGATCGCGCAGATCGTGCTGAGCAACGGGCACTAAGCCTTTAACCGCGGACCATTGCCGTAGCGAACGTGGTCCACATAGCCGCGAGCTAAATCGACAAGGCCGGTCCAGACGTGAGTCTGGACCGGCCTTGTTTTATGTGGACGGCGTGGTCTCTTCAACGCCGCCGCCGCGTTACAGGCCGCGTTACAGCTTTGCGGTATCGGTCATCGCTTTCACCACGCGCGCCAGCGACTTCAATGCCACGTCGGGCGATTCTTCAAACTGCGCGCCCACTATGGCGCCATCCACCGCCATCGCCAATGCCCGCGCATCGGCCTTCGCGGTCCTCGACGATGCCGGCAGCAGCGTCCTGATGACCGTGGCCATATCCAGCTTGTGACGCCGTGAAATCTCGACCGCCTCGGGTAAGGTTCCGCCCACTTCCACCACCGCGTTAATGAAAGCGCAGCCGCGATACACATCGCTCTCGAACCATTCTGCCAGCGCCGGCACCAGCGCATTCGCGTCTGCGCCATGACGCTTCACCGCATCTTCGAACCAGGTCATCCAGTTGCGGTGCCTATACTCCAGGAACGCAACGATCAGATCGTTTTTCGCCGGATAGTAGCGATAAAACGTCTTCTTCGCGACACCCGATTCCGCGATCACACGGTCGATTCCGGTCGCTCGAATGCCATCCCGATAGAACAGCGCGTGGGCCGTGACAAGAATGCGCTCGGCTGGCGAGAGGTCTGCCGCAAGAGCAGGGTTTGATGAATGATTGTTCATAGCGGATCATTGTAGACAGGTCTGTCTCCCTGCGCTAGAGTGAGGAGGTAGACAGACCTGTCTGCTGCTGATCATCTTACCGGTCGACAACACAATCGACGATACATCACCCGCCAATTAACGCTCCACGATCAAAGGAAACGTCATGGAAAGCAAACCTCCGCTGCCGCCATTCGATGCCGACACCGCCCGGCAAAAGGTCCGTCTCGCGGAAGACGGCTGGAATTCCCGCGACCCGAAGCGGGTTGCCCTTGCTTATAGCGAAGACACACGCTGGCGCAACCGCGCAGAGTTTGTGTCGGGACGCGCTGAAGTGGAGGCGTTCCTGGCGCGCAAATGGGCACGTGAACTGGACTACCGGCTGATCAAGGAGTTGTGGGCGTTTACCGGATCACGGATTGCGGTGCGCTTTGCTTACGAGTGGCACGATGATTCCAAAAACTGGTTTCGCAGCTACGGCAATGAAAACTGGGAGTTCAACGAAGCTGGCTTGATGACGCATCGGCACGCGTGCATCAACGACTTGCCGATCAAGGAGTCCGAGCGTAAATATCATTGGCCGCTCGGACGTCGTCCCGACGATCATCCCGGCTTGAGCGACCTGGGCTTTTGATTGAAGTTTGACCGGCAGTCTCTTCGATCATCGCATCGGTTGACCGCCAGCGTTTTACCGGCCTCGCCGACGGTAAAACGCCCACCATCCCGCGAGCACGGTGAAGGTAGCAACGATCGCCACCATCAGCCAGAACCCGTGTTTGTTGTCGGCCAGCGGCACGCCGCCAACATTCATGCCGAAAATTCCCGCGACTATATTGATTGGCAGCGCCAGTACGGTAACCAGCGTCAGCGTGAAAAGCGTGCGGTTGCTTTGCTCGTCCGTGCGTGCGGCGATCTCTTCCTGCAACAGCCTGATGCGTTCCACCAGCCCCGCCAGATCGCCCAGCACGAGCGAAAATTCTTCGGTGGCATCGCGCAGATCCTGCAGATCGAGCGTGTGCAGCCAGCGCGGCGGCCGTGCGAGCAGCCGGAAAACAGATCCCGGTTCGGGCGCGAGCAAACGCTGCAACCTGACCAGCACGCGTCGCGATGCACCGAGTTCCGAGCGTGTGGCGGGGGACCGCATCGAAAGAAACCGGTCTTCTATCTGGTCGATATCAATGCTCGTCCGCCGGACGATTTGTACCAGCAGATCGGCCTGGTCGCGCAACAGATGAATGAGCAGTTCGGCCGTCGACCGGAAGACCTCGCCGTTGCGCACCGATTCGCGCAGCGTATCGATGGATCGCAGTGGTTTCAGCCGCGCGGTGATGAGCAGTTTTTCGTGCGTGTAGACCCATAACGTTGCAATTTCGGATGGTGTTACGTCGAAGTTGAACATCACGTCGTTGATGACGGCGAGCAGCGCGCCCTCCTGATGTTCAATCCGCGTGGAATGCGAGCCGTCGCGCAGGTTCTCGAAGAAGGCGTCCGGCAGGTCGAGATGCGTGCGTATCCAGCGCTCGCTTGCGCTGTTCGCGAGGTCGAAGTGCAGCCAGATGAAGTCGCCTGGAGAGTCGCTCAAAGCGGGCTCGGCGCTGCATTGCGCCAGCCACTCCAGCGTACCGGCGGAATCGATGGGCACGCCGGCCGCGTCCGGGGTGAAACGAAAGCCGCACACGATGCCGGAGAAATCGGAGGCGTAGGGTAGGGCGGCGGTACGTAGTTCAGTCATTGTGCGTGGGTCATCGGCCAGGGCAATTGAAAGGTAATTTGGATTTCGATTGTCCCTGCCGCGCAAGTCGAATCAAGCAACGTTCGCCTGGATTTGCGTTATTGTTGGGCAAATGCCGCGTGACACGGAAAGTACTTATGGCTGTCACGCCCTGTGGGTAAACTCGCGCGGTGCAAGAAGGCCGTCGGGCGCAGCCCGACCCTTTTCGCTTCATCGGGGAAACACAAATGGAAGATCGCGTCGAGCAGGACGAACCTACGCAAACCACGGCAGACGGACTGGCGCGGCTCGCAACGAGCATCGTCGAATTGCTGGGCGAGCAAGCCATCGACAGTCGTCTGGGAGCCAAATTGCTCAAACGGCTGGAAAAAGAAGCGAAGTTGGTGGAGGAATCGGGACCGCAGCCGTTGAACAAGACTCAAAAACGCGGTTTGCGCGAGGCGCTCGACGGGCTCGAACATGCAGTGCGTCAGGTCGATGCCAATCTGTTGGTATTGGCGAACGCAAAACTACGCTCAACGGACGAATCTTCCAACAAAAAGGCCAAAACGAAATCCTGAAGCCGGGTTGGCCGTCGCCCTGTCAACCGGGCGCGGCGCCAGTTTTAAGCGCGTCTGGCTTTATCGGACAAGTGATCTGGCGGTTTTTTCATCGCCTCGACACAAACCGTTCGCAACAAATGAGCAGGATGGCGCGGAAAATGCTGCGTTTGCTGCAATGCATAAATCTGAGCGGTCATGGTTTCAGTCTCTTCTACCCCAAGCTGCGTGTTATGGACCGATCGGAATGTCGACGCGGACGCCGAACGTTGGCGCATTCTGGTTGTCGACGATAACGCCGCAAGCGCCGAAGGCCTTGCTGCGGCGCTGAGCGCGGACGGTTGCGACGCGCGTTACGTGCTGAGCGGCGTTGACGCGCTGCAGGCTATTGACGGCTGGGTACCGCATGTCGTGGTCCTCGACATCAGCATGCCGGAACACGATGGTTTTGCGACTGCGCGGGTCCTACGCAGGATTTCTCCCACTCGAAACGCCGGGATCATTGCATTTACGGCGCTCGGCGAGGATTACGTGCGCTCGAAGGGCCTCCACGCAGGGTTCGACGGCTATTGCCAGAAGGGTAACGCGCCCGGTGTGCTGGTCGACCTGATCAGCCGGCTGGTTCAAGTTCACTGAGCGTTTGGCGGGGCATATGAGCCTCCGATTGAAACCGTCCTAGTTTTATCGGTCCGCCCCCAAAATCTTCTTACCGCCGCTCCCGGGCGAGCCTTGTCCTAGCTTGCTCGCGCCGGTTTTCTCCGATCCAACCCCCAATCCATTATTGGCATATTGCGAAAAGTGTATTGAAGTTTATGGGGATAAAAAACTGATAGTAGGGGTATACACTGCATTTCATTGACGAAGCAGCCACCGAAACAAAGTTTGACCGCTGCGACGCCTTCTGAACCAGTCGAAAGCCAACGTATATCGGAGCTCACCATGAAAAAGAATCTTCTCGCATCGCTACTCATCGCCGCTACTGCTTCTATCGCTGTTCCGGCATTTGCCAGCGGCTACGGTCCGGCACCTTCGTATCGCCCGTCGGTCGGCGCTCCGGTTTCGCAACAAGGCCTGAACACGCAAACCATCGCTGCGCAAAACAATGCTGAAGCGAACGCCTACGGTGGCGCACGCAACACGGTGTCGCAATCGGGTTCGAGCAGCGACCGGACGAACAAAGCGCAATCCGTTTTCTTCGGTCAGTAATACAGTAGCTCTCGGGCTCCTACGCGCACGGCCGGCACCAAGCGTGCCGCCGTGATCGCGCCAAGCTTGATGGCTAGGTAATACAGAAACGCACAAACGCCCGCTAAACGAAAGTTCAGCGGGCGTTTGTGTTTGTGCGTGAACAACGACCGCTTCAGGTGCCTGTCATCTTGAGCGCATCGCGCATCACCGTCGCCAGTTCTCCCGCGGCAAACTTGGCTACATAGGCGTTCGCGCCCACTTTGCGCACATGCTCCTCGTTTGCCGAGCCAGATAACGATGAGTGGATCACGACCGGAATGGCCTGCATGCCGGCGTTTGCCTTGATACGGCGTGTCAGCGTGAATCCGTCCATTTCCGGCATTTCGAGGTCGGTCAGGACGAGCGCGATTTCATCCGCGGCACAGCCGCCGTGTTTTTCCGCCTTGCTCTGCAAGTCTTCCAGCACGTTCCACGCTTCCTGGCCGCTCTTGGTCATGATGAACTGCACGCCCATCGCGGTCAGGCTTTGTTCGATCAGGCTTCGCGCGACGCCGGAGTCGTCAGCGGCGAGGACCTTGGTACCCGGTTTCAGGACTATTCGGCCGGTGCTCGATTCATTGATTTCCACTTCCGTCGACGGCAGCACGTCTCGCAGAATCTGTTCGACATCGAGTACCTGCGCAAGCCGCGAGCCGTCCACGTTGCCATCCAGGCGCGCGAAGCTGGTCACGGTCCGCCCGCTCGAATGCGATTCCGCAGACAAAACCTGATTCCACTCCAGACGCACGATGTCGTCGACTTCCTCGACGGCAAAACCTTGCGTCGTGCGCGCGAATTCGGTGACCAGCAGGATCTTGAGACCGTTCTTCGGCTTGCATCCCGTGACCTGCGCCAGGTCGATGACGGGGATGATCTGGCCGCGGATGTCGGCGACGCCAAGAATCTCGGGGTTTGCCCCCGCGACCACGGTGATCGGTGGCATCGCGAGGATTTCGCGCACCTTGAACACGTTGATGCCGTATAGCTCGCGCTGTTCGGAGTCCGGCGCTTCGCCCAGGCGAAACAGGAGCAGTTCGAACATGTTGTTGCCGGCGAGCCGAACCCGCTGTTCGATGTCGTGTTGTGAACTGCTCAAGGTGGTTCTCCTGATCGATTTATGCCGGGCTTCTAAATAGCCGGTTCCTGATTAGCGGCGCGGCGCGGGGAAACTGAAGCACTTTTCGGCGCATTGTGACGGGACTATTTCATGCCGGTCGGGTCGCGAGCGCGGCAGCATCGGGATAGACCCTCGGACGCTTGAAAAGCAGTGTTTTCCAGCGTTCACGCAGCAGGTGTCTGGCCTATACTTTTTGAATGGGCTGGGTAATATGAATGTAAGGCGCTGGATGCAAGGCGAATGGTTCAACGCGGCGGGCTGGGGAGTGTCAGCCAACGTGCCGCGCTCCGGGCGCCAGCGACCCCATCCCTGTGGAACGGCCCGCCATTCGGCGGGCGTCGCGCGGTTTAACGGAGGCGTTCGATGGCAACAGTCGCACAAGTTCTTAATTCGAAACCCGATCACACCATCTTCACGATCGCCGACACGGCATCGGTCTACGAGGCCATCGCGATGATGGCGGAGAAGCACATTGGCGCGTTGATCGTGACCCATGGCGAAGCGATCGTCGGCATCATGACCGAGCGCGATTACGCGCGAAAAGTGGTGCTGATGGATCGTGTCTCGCGACAGACGCCCGTGCGCGAGATCATGACCTCGCAAGTGCGCTTCGTGCGTCCCGACCAGACCACAGACGACTGCATGGCGTTGATGACCGAGCGCCGCATGCGGCACTTGCCGGTAATCGATGGCGAAAAATTGGTGGGCATGATTTCTATCGGCGATCTGGTGGCGAATATTATCTCCGAGCAGCAACTCACGATTCACCAGCTCGAGGGATATATACGAGGCGAGCACATGTAGCTCGCCCGGGAGGGATGCAGCGCGGCGTGAAGACGCCGCGCTGTGTTTTATTGGTGTTGCCGCTGCATGTGCATTTCATCATTTAAGAATCATCTGATTCCACCCGCCACAACACGCTTGCCATCATAAAGAGCGGCATACGCCGCCCTACAAGCGAGGGTGTGAATGAACAAGAAATTAAAGTGGTCCCTGGTCGCAGGCGCAGTCCTGATAGTTATCGGGGTGATCGGTGGAAAGCACAAACCCGACCCAAGCAACGTCGACTCGACGACCGGCGGCGCGCCGGCTGGAACTTCGCGCGGCGCAAACCCTAGGCCCGAGATCAACCAGCTCGGCCTGGCCTTTGCCCAGGCACTGCTGTCGGATGACATAGCGGACGCCCTCAACGGAGGAAAGTCCAACATTGGGCTGCCGAGTCTGGGCATCGACTACTCCGTTTCCTCGTTGCAGTTGGCAAGGGAATATAGCGACAACGAAGTCGCCGCCGACGCCAAATACAAACGGAAGCTTCTGTTGATCAGTGGGCGAATCAAGTCGATTAACAAGGACTTTTCTGACTCCGCCTACCTGTCGCTTCCCGGAATTGATGATTTTTCCCAGGTCCAGGCCCACCTCGACGATGAGGGAGCGACCGATGCAGCCTCATATAAGCGGAACGCGAGCGTGATGCTCGTATGCACCGGCGCTGGCATGATCATCCAATCTCCCATGCTCCGCGATTGCACGCCGGCTAACCGGTACGCGGCGAGGATAGACAAAGAGTGGCGCAAAAAGCTGGCAACGTGGTTCGCAGACGGCGGGAAGTGGCCTGGCGACGATAAGAGCGGAACTGCACTAGCGGCTATGTACGTCGCCCGAACGGCGATGCCGGACGCGTCGGCGTGCGATCAAAACGTTGGCGGCGCTGCTTGCCGTGCCGATTTGCAGCGTGCGATGAAAACCGGCGGTCCCGCAATGCTTGCTGAATACAGCCGGATCAGGCTGTGGTTGGACTTGCCCGAGTCGCTGCCGTTACCGGGCAATGCCAGCAATAAAAAATCGGCGGGCTGAGCGATGCCTCAAACCGATGTATTACCGACGGCGCCGCGCTACGCTGATTTTTTGCGTTACCTGGTAGCTCACGATGTAAATAATGTGTGCAATTCGTGCAGCCGACCAAACTGGGCCATCGGTCTACTGGCAGAGGGTGGGCCAACCTACCAATGGTTCGGCACTTACGGATGGGACGCAAAGGCGCGGCTAGAGCCGCTCAACGTGATTGCGATGGAATGTACACATTGCGGTTACATGCGGTTTTACAGCACCAATAAGGTAGCATTTTGGATTGCGCAGAATCCAGTACGGACGTCGTCAATATGAGTCGAAATAAGATTTTAGAATGGACCGGCAGTAACGCGGGACCTAAACCGCCAGTCAGTATTGACGATTCAAGCGGTGGCGGCGATGATGGCGGCATGGAACCTCGAATCGCAAAACTGGAAGCAGGGCAGGAATTTATCCAACGGGACATTAGGGACCTGAAGGACGACGTTCGCGCGATCTACGGAGAGATCAACGGTATCCGCACCACTGACTTTCGCCTCCTGTTTGGGGCCATCATTGGCGTGGCCGTTGGACTGGCGGGCCTGATGGCACGAGGATTTCACTGGATTTAGGTGGTCCGGCTACGTTTTTCTCGCCCCGCTGCGTGCGGGGTTTTTTGTGCTCGCGCAGTTCGTGTGTCCTCGCGTGCGACACGTTCTTGCCGTCAAGCTCGTGACCGATGGCGAGATAAACTGAACACTATCCCGCTCGAATTTCCCGTCGCCCCGGAGCCGTTGTTCCTGCTCAAACCCGAGGCCGATGTGTCCAATGCCAATCGCTCATGACCCTGTTGCTTCAGATTTCAGATCCGCACTTCGGCACCGAACAACCGCCTGTCGTGGCCGCGTTACTGCGTCTCGCCAATACGTTGCAGCCCGATCTCGTTGTCATCTCCGGCGACATTACACAGCGCGCCAGGCGGGCGCAATTCAACGCCGCGAGGGCGTTCATCAAGTCATTTGGTACGTTCAGTGCAACGCCTTTCATTGTCGTGCCGGGCAATCATGACATTCCGCTGTACAACCTCTATGCGCGCGTTGTCGACCCCTACGCCAATTATCAGCGCGTGTTCGGGAATGACCTCGAACCCGTGTTCGAATCGGACGCGCTGTTGGTGATCGGCGTGAATACTACGCGGGCGTACCGTCATAAGGATGGCGAAGTATCGGCGCAGCAGGTAGAACGCGTGGTCCGCCGGCTCGGCCATGCGACGGCGCGGCAACTGCGGGTTGTCGTGACGCATCAGCCTGTTGCGGCTGCGCGCGCCAATGACATCCGCAACCTGTTGCATGGCCGCGAACACGCGATTGAACGCTGGTCGCAAGTGGGCGTGGACCTGATCCTGGGCGGTCACATTCATCTTCCCTATGTAACGCCGCTGCACGTTGCGTACAAGAACTTGCCGCGTCCGATGTGGGCCGTGCAGGCGGGAACCTCGTTGTCGTCGCGTGTGCGCGGGAGCGTGCCCAATTCGGTGAACGTGATTGACTACGATGCGTCGCATACGGGCACACGGCGTGCGGCTGTTGCGCGCTGGGATTTCAATCAGGCGAGCGCATCGTTTGAACGCAATATGCAGCACGAACTTGATCTGGATAGCGAGTCACTCAAGGCTCCGTTAGCAACGCATTTATGAAACAAATCGAAGGGCAATACGCCGGCTTGTTCGAGGTGGCGCACATGGCTGGCGAGCACGCACTGATGCTGTTTGCGGTGTCTCTCGTTCTTGCGATGGTCGTGGTATTGGGGGCATGGCAGCTTGTGCAGCGCTACGGTTTGCCGCGGGAAAACGGCGGCCCGTCGGCCAGGTTCCTGCTGATCATCAATTTGGCTGTGAGCTTTGCAATCATCGTCGGCGCGGCGGCTTTGTTCGCTGCGATCGCCGACGAGATCGGCGCGGGCGAGACACTCGGCCGCGCCGATCAGGCCTTTGCCGACGGCATCGCGAGCGCTGTTCCCATCGGCGTGATCCGCGCGTTCGCACTCGTCACGCATCTGGGCGACGCATGGGTCCTCGGCGTCTGGTGCGTGCTAGGCGCATCCATTTTGACGCTGCGTCGAAGGTTCGCGCTCGCGATTGGCTTCGCGCTGGCGATAGTCGGAAACGGCCTGCTTAACAGCACCATCAAACATATTTTCGAACGTGTGCGGCCAGTGCATGATCAATCGATCGCCACCGCTACCGGATGGAGCTTCCCGAGTGGCCATTCATCGGGGTCGCTCGTCACCTACGGCATCATTGCGTATGTGCTCGTGCGGGTCTTGCCGGACCGCTGGCGCTTGGCCGTTATCGTGGGGGCCACGCTTATTGCTGTCACCACGGCAAGCAGCCGCGTATTTCTGCGCGTGCATTTTGCAAGCGACGTGCTGGCAGGCTTTGCGCTGGGAACGGTCTGGCTGGCGGCGTGTATCTTGAGTATCGAGTTGACGCGTAGGTACTGGCCGAGGCCGACGCAGCGTCAGTCCTGATGGCGGTGTATCGATAGTTCGGGAAAGCCGGTGCGCAGATCTGCATCGCGTGAGAAGCGCACGCCTTCCAGACAAACGATCAGGATCTCCGCGGTCGTCCGCACAATGCATCCCGCCGATACATGGCCGCCGATCACGCGGCCTTCGGCATTCGAGACGGCCATATGAAGATGCGCGCCGTCGGCTGACAGTGAGCCGGCCAGCGTCAGGATTTCGAGGTCACCGTCAAGCCGGGTCGGCTGGTCGAGGCCCGCGTAACGCAGGTTTGCCACGCTCAGGCTGCCGATGCCCTGCATCACGAACGCGGCGCCCATGGCCTGGCCCCGCGCGATTGTTTCAAGCGCGGCACGGAGGTCGTCACCGGGCACAAGGCGCACCGGAAGTGTCTGCATAAGTAAAGTCCCAAGGCTACGCGGTGCATCAATGATGGCATGATGATTCCGGTTTCGCGCATCGCCCTCCAATCAAACCGACATTGCCCATGACAACCGAACTTCATATCCTCGCCTGGACGCTTGTCCTTGCCCTTATTCAGGTGCTGCTGCCTTCGGTGGTACGTAGCCGCGAAACCGGCTTGGGATATAACGGCGGGCCGCGTGACAAGGCAGGGCCGCCGGTCGGGAAGCTGACTGGCCGCCTGATGCGCGCCCAGAACAACCTGTTCGAGACCTTGCCCGTGTTCGCCATCGCCATCCTGATCGCGCACCTGGCCGGCCGCGAAGGGACGCTGACGCTTTACGGCGCGTGGTTGTATATCGTCGCCCGCGTGGTCTACCTGCCCTTGTACGCGGCAGGGATTCCGTTTCTGCGTTCGCTTGTATGGCTCGTCTCGCTTTTCGGCATCATTCTTGTTCTCGTCCCTATTATCTGAAACCATTTGAAACCGGAGTCCAGTCAATGACCGCTTTGCTCACCACCATCGACGTGGAAACCGCGCCGAATCCCGAGTTCGCCGTGATCCTGATGCACGGCCTGGGCGCCGACGCGAACGACTTCATCCCGCTGGTGCCTGAGCTGCGCCTGGGCGACTTACCCGCTGTGCGATTCGTGTTTCCGAACGCCACCGAAATGCCGGTGACCGGCAACAACGGTTATGTGATGCGGGCGTGGTACGACATTTTGTCATTCGAAGGTGTGAACCGCCGGGTCGATGAAGCCGGATTGAAGGCATCGTGCGAACGGATTCGCGACCTGATCGCGCGGGAGAACGAGCGCGGTATTCCGACTTCGAAGATCTTCCTGGCGGGGTTTTCGCAAGGCGGCGCAATGACCTACACCGCGGGGCTCACGCATCCCGACAAACTGGCGGGAATGATCGTGCTGTCCGGTTACGTGCCGTCGACTGGTTTGATCGATGCGGCGTTCAGCGAAGCGAACCGCGACACGCCGATCTTCGCCGCGCATGGCACGCAGGACCCCGTGTTGCCGATCGAGTTGGCTGTTCAAGGCCGCGACTTCGCGCTCGCGCATGGTTGCAAGCTGGAATGGCATACCTACCCGATGCAGCACTCGGTCTGTGCCGAAGAAATCGAGGCCTTGCGCGTGTGGCTAGGCGCAAGACTCTCTGATTAAACAGCCTTGAACAAGGTGTTTTTATACAAATCGAGCATGCCGGCTGCATCCACGCCGATGCAGACCGACTGCGCCGGACGGTCATCCCAGTCGGGCGCCGGGACGCGCATGGTCGAGGGTTTCTGTATCGTCTGACCGGTCGCGATGCCGCTGGTCAGCACCCGCACGGGACCCTTGCGCACCGTATAGAGATGCGGAGCCAGCACGTACGCCACGGCAGATGCATCGTGGACATAGATGCCTTTGAGTCCGGCGCTGTCATGGTGGAACTGCGCGTAATGCCGCGATACATCCCAGACAAAACGGCCGGCCTCGCCCGCGCCATCGCGAATCGATGCAAGCCATTCGTTGGGCATGATCGTGTTTTGCGTGACGTCGAGGCCGACGAGCGTGACCGGCCACGCCGCGCCGAGCACGAGATCCGCTGCATCGGGATCGCCCATGATGTTGGCTTCCGCGGCCGGCGAAACGTTGCCCAGCACGCCCGCAATTCCGAATGCCCCGCCCATGATGACAACCTGCTTCACCAGCCCGGCAATACCCGGGTCGGCTTTCAGCGCGAGGGCCAGATTCGTCAATGGACCGACCGCGATCAGCGTCACTTCGCCGGGAAACGCGCGAACCGTATCGATCACGAATTGATGCGCGGGACGCGCGTCGAGCGTTGTATCGTCGGGCTGGTCCAGTTCGATATTGCCGAGACCGTTGTCGCCGTGAATCCAGCCGAGCGGCGCGGGTGGCGCGCGATGCAAGGGCGCCGCCGCGCCGCGCGCCACCGGCACGCCGGGGGCAAAACGCGAGCGCAGGTAGAGCGCGTTAGCCGTGGTCGTTTCTATGGTCGCGTTGCCGAACACGCTTGTGATGCCAAGCAGTTCGATCTCGGGATGCAGCGCCTGGAACACTAGGGCCATGGCGTCGTCGACACCCGGGTCGGTATCGTAGATAACCTTATGCGTTGTCATAAATAGAACGCGTCCGGGAGTTGTTCGCGAGCGGTGGTGTCTCGGATCGCGCCAGTGAGATTGCCGAGGCGAATGGTCAACTCGGGTCCACCTAGTTCGATGATCACCTGACGGCACGCGCCACAGGGCGCAATGGGCCCGTCGGTGTCACCGATCACGGCGAGCGCTGCGAATTGATCGCGGGCGTAACCTGCGGCAATCGCGCTGAAAAACGCCGTGCGTTCCGCACAATTGCATAAACCATACGATGCATTCTCGACGTTGCAGCCATCGAATACGCTGCCATCTTTTGTGAGCAAGGCCGCGCCGACCTTGAACCTGGAATAGGGTGCGTAAGCGTGCTCGCGCGCGTGCTTCGCGCGTTCGAGCAATTCGTCCATCGTCATGATTTTCTCCTCAGTTCAGCGTCAGGAACATGCCCGCGATCGTCGCGCTCATCAGGTTCGAGAGCGTGGCGGCGAGCACGACGCGCAGGCCGTAACGTGCCACTTCCGCGCGACGCTCCGGCGCAACCGCGCTGAAGCCGCCGGTCAGCACGGCGATCGACGAAAAATTCGCGAAGCCGCACAGCGCGAAAGACAAGATCGCTATGGTACGCGGATCAAGCACCTGCAAGCCAGCCGCGGCGACGCTGGCGGAGTCCTTCAAATACGGAGACAGCGACGCGTAGGCCACGAACTCGTTGAGGATGAGTTTCTGACCGAGGAAGTTGCCCGCGAGTGCGGCCTGGTCCCAGGGCACGCCAATCAGATACGCGAGCGGCGCGAACACAGCGCCGAGCACGGATTGCATCGATACATTGGGGTCGCCGAACCAGCCGCCGATGCCGCCCACGATCCCGTTGAGCATCGCGATCAGGCCGACGAACGCGATCAGCATGGCGCCGACCATGACCGCGATCTTCAGGCCGACGGTTGCGCCGGAACTGGCCGCTTCGATTACGTTCGCCGGGCGTTTTTCGTCGAAGTTGAGGTTTTCGAGCGTGACGCGGCTGGCTTCGCTCGTGGGGTGGATGATCTTGGCGAACAGCAGTCCGCCCGGCACGGCCATGAACGACGCAGCGAGCAGGTACTCGACCTTCACGCCAAGGCCCGCGTAACCGGCAAGCACTGAACCGGCGACTGCCGCCATGCCGCTCGACATCACGGCGAACAGTTCCGCGCTGGTCATGTCACGCACGAACGGCTTCACGACCGCCGGCATTTCACTTTGGCCGAGGAAGATGGTGGTGACGGCCGAAAACGATTCGATCTTCGATACCCCGAGCAGCTTCTGGAAGATCGTGCCGAGCACGATCACGATCCAGCGCATGATGCCGAGGTAATAGAGTACCGAGATCAACGCGGTCACGAAGATGATGGCCGGCAGCACGCGAACGGCGAAGACAAAACCGCCGTTGCCGAAGAGTTCGAACATCTTCGATTGAACGAGACCGCCGAACAGGAATTCGATGCCTGCGTTGCCGTAGCCGAGTACATGATTGACGCCCGCGGCCGCCGCGGAGAGCACGCTTTTGCCGAAGGGCACGAACAGGATGAAGGCGCCGATGCCGACCTGCGCCAGCAACGCGGGCACGACGGTGCGCAGGCGAATGCCGCGGCGATTGGTGGAGAAGATGAAAGCGATGAGCAGCAGGACGGCGATGCCAAGCAGATTGCGTGCGATCAGGGCCATGTCTCGTTATTTATGTTTATCAGAGGAATGGGCGGATGCTACGCCATGTGCAGCGTTTAGAGAATAGTGCGGGGGGCGTTCGCACTCGGGTTTCGCTTTGGGTTTGCTGGCGCGGTGGGTTGGGTTTATGTTGGGGTTGGGGTTCCAGGGATAGCGGTCGGGGTCAGTGCCGGGTTGCTGCTTTCGGTGTTGGTGGCCTGCCTGAGTTGGCTAATTTTTTTATCACTGTTAGCCACTGCGCGTGGCGGCGCGTCATTTCTTTGTCCAAAGCGACAAAGAAACGAAGCAAAGAAAACGCTTTCAACCACGCTACCCTAAGTGTCCACAGCGTGCAGTTTTGATTCATAGGTGCCCCAAAAGCACGGTGCTCGCCAGAACCACCAATGTTTGAAACCCTCCTTCTCCGAACTCAGGTTCTGACACGCTTCGCCACCAGTGATTGAACCTGCCAAAGGTTTACCCCGCGCTATCCGCGGACAACCATCCATAAATTGGTAGGCATAACGAACCTCGTAGCCAACCCACCAGGAAGCGAGGTTGCAAATACGCGTGAGACCGAGCTGGTTCCTGGGCAATCGTGCTCGCCCGAGAGCACTGGTGGCGAAGCGTGTCTATGTCAGGATTCGCGAGAAGGGGGGTTCACAGATTGGTGGTTCTGGCGAGCACCGTGCTTTTGGGGCACCCATGAATAGAAACTGCACGCTGTGGACACTTAGGGTAGTGCGGTTGAAAGCGTTTTCTTTGCTTCGTTTCTTTGTCGCTAAGGACCAAGAAATGACGTGCTGCCACGCACAGTGGCTAACAGTGATAAAGAGAAAATCCGACTCTCGCAGACCACTAACGCCGGAAGCACCACCCCGGCATAGACCCCAACCGCTAACCCCAGAACCTGGCAACTCCGCACTAACCCCGACCGCCCAAGCCCGGCCCTGAGCCCCACCCGCAAACCCAAAACCCGAAACCCGAAACCCAAACCCCGAGTGCGAACGAAAACCAAGCCCTATGCGAACAACTCGATGACCGGCCAGTTACGCTCGGCTGCAATGACTCGCAATTTCGCATCGGGATTGGTTGCAACCGGATGGGTGACGCGCTCCATCAACGGCACGTCATTGACGGAATCGCTATAGAAATAGCTTGCTTCGAAATCCGTCAGTTTCAATCCCTGGGACGCCAACCATTGCTCAGTGCGAACAATCTTGCCTTCCCGGAAAGTCACCACACCCACCGAGCGGCCGGTGTAACGCCCGAGCGGATCATCGCCTTCAGTGCCCAGGTCGATAGCCAGCAAATGCTCAACGCCAAGCGCTTTCGCAATGGGCGCCGTGATGAACGCATTGGTCGCGGTCACGATGCAGCACAAGTGCCCCGCGTCCAGATGGCGGCGCAGCAGCGCAAGCGCTTCAGGGCGGATGGCCGGTTCGATCACCGTCTTCATGAAGGTTGCATGCCACGCGTCAAGTTGCGCGCGCGGATGACGGGCGAGTGGCGCGAGCGTCAGGCCCAGATACTCGTCCATGTCGAGGGTGCCGGCGACGTATTGCTGATAGTACGCGTCGATTTCCACTGCATGGTCCGCACCGCCCTCGAAACCCAGCGTGGCGTAGAACCGTGCCCACGATTGATCGCTATCGAGCGGCAGCAATGTGTGATCCAGATCGAACAGCGCCAGAGTACGACTCATCCGTATAGCCCTTGATTAACGGTAAAAGCGGGTAAAAAGCGGGTACAAAGCGCGCCAGACCATGCCGGCTGGCGCAGGTCGCCCAATACGATCGGATCGTAGCTTTAAATACCCAAAACTACAACAAAGCAAAATTGTACAACTCATTTGCGTGGCATCATGGCACGAATGGCAGTACAGTCGGAACGAACAACGGACGTAGCCTCATGTTGATTCTCTTGAATATTTTGTCGGGCGTGGCGTTGCTGGTATGGGGCACGCATATTGTCCGGACCGGCATCCTGCGGGTATTCGGCGCTGAGTTGCGGCGCGTGCTGGGACGCAGTGCGAACAGCCGTTTCCGGGCGTTCGGCGCGGGCTTGTGCGTAACAAGCCTGGTCCAGAGCAGCAACGCGACCGCCGTTCTGGCTTCGTCGTTCGCGGCGCAAGGCCTGCTGCCGCTCGCGCCAGGACTGGCAATCATGCTCGGCGCGGATGTTGGCACGGCGCTGATGTCGCGTGTGCTTACGCTCGATCTCTCGTGGCTGTCGCCCGTTCTGTTGCTGGGCGGCGTGATCGCGTTCCTGTCGTTCAAACAGACCCGCACGGGCCAGGTGGGGCGCACAGTCATCGGGCTGGGGCTGATCTTGCTGGCGCTGCACCTGATTGTGGAGGCCGCGCAGCCGGTCATGCAGGGCGAGGGCGTGAAGATCATGTTCGGCGCGCTGACGGGCGACTCCATGCTCGACACGCTGGTAGGCGCGGCCTTCGCCATGATCTCCTACTCCAGTCTTGCAGCGGTCCTGCTGACCGCGACGCTGGCATCGTCGGGCGTGATTTCGCTGAAGGTAGCGGTGTGCCTCGTGATTGGTGCGAACCTGGGCAGCGGCCTGCTGGCCGTGATCGGCACGCTGGGACAAAACCCCGCGGGCCGGCGCCTTGCGCTCGGTAATGTTCTGTTCAAGCTTGCTGGCGCGGTGATCGTGTTGCCGTTCGCTCCGTGGATTGCGCAGGGAATCGGCGCGTTGATCCCGTATCCACGCGAAGCGGTGATCACATTTCATCTCGTCTACAACATGGTGCGCTGTGTCGCGTGCATGCCGCTGATCGATCCGGTCTCGCGCCTGTGCTACCGGTTGCTGCCGGACCGGCCCGAAGCGAACCCGGAACTCCGGCCGCTGTATCTTGATCCTGTCGCGCTCTCCACGCCTACGCTCGCACTGGCAAATGCTGCACGCGAAGCGCTGAGGATCGGCGACATCATCCGCACGATGCTCGACAACCTGCTCGACCTGATGCGGGCCAACGACCCCGCCAAGGCGCGCTCGACCATCCGCATGGACGACGACGTCGATCAGCTCTACGCGGCTGTAAAGACCTATCTGGCGCGCATCTCACGCGAGCAACTCGACGAAGCGGATAGCCGGCGCTGGACCGACATCATTACGTTGACGATCAACCTGGAGCATGCGGGGGACATCATCGAGCGCGTGGTGACCAACATCCAGGAGAAGAAGATCATGCACCGGCTGGCGTTTTCGCCGGAGGGCTTAAGCGAGTTGGAGGACCTCCACTCACGCGTGATCCTCAATCTTCAACTGGGCCTGAGCGTATTTCTCAACAGCGACTTGCGCAGCGCCGAGCGCTTGCTGGCAGAGAAGGAGCGATTCCGTGATCTTGAGCGCAGCTATTCCTATGCGCACCTGGATCGGCTGGCCGGGCAAAGCGCGCGCAGCATTGAGACCAGTGCGTTGCATCTCGACATCATTAGCGACCTGAAGCGCCTCAACTCGCTGTTCTGCTCGACGGCTTACCCGGTGCTCGACGCTGCCGGTGCACTGCGCGACACACGGCTGCGCCGCCGTGTGCTCGACGCCACTTACGGCAACGACAGCGTTTAAAACGCTAGGCGAGAATGACTTGCGGCAGTTTCTTGCACAATGACAGCAGCGCCGGACCTTCGGCGCCTTTCTTGTTGGTAATCAATATGTCCACACGATTGATCGGGCAGAACGCAATCCTGCTGCACTGCCCGATCTTGCTGTAGTCGGCCAGGATCACTACCCGGTCAGCATGCGCGACCATGGCGCGGGCCACCTCGGTTTCGGCGTGATCGAAGTTGGTCGCGCCGTGCCGGTGGTCGATGGCGACGGGCGAGAGCAAGGCCACGTCGGCGCGGTACCTGAGAATCTCGGAGACGGTCGTGCCGCCCACAGTGGCGAACGCGCGGTCGCTGATCGAGCCGCCGAGCAGGATGATCTCGTTACTTGAGTCGGTCTTTTCGCCCGTCGCCCGCATCTTCTGGGCGACGTCGATGGAGTTCGTGATGATGGTCAGGTTGGCCAGCTTGGCGAGTTCTTCAGCCAGGATGGCGGTGGTCGTACCGGCATCGATGAACAAGGTTTGTCCACTGCTGACCAGCGCGGTAGCTGCCCGTGCAATGGCGTTCTTCGACTTGACGTGCGTATGGCTGCGCTCGGCGATCGGTGCTTCGTCGGCCGGACGCGTCACGCCGCCATGCACGCGCCGCAATTCACCTAATGCTTCCAGATCCACCAGATCGCGCCGGACCGTCTCGCGCGATACGCCGAGTTCGGCCATGATGCGCTCGGTCGACACGCGTTCAAGCGTGGCAAGCAGCGCGCGAATTCTCTGATGACGATCTTCCTGCCACATGCTTTATTCCCGAGCGTTGAAGTCGAACGAGTACTAGTGAAAACGATTAGAAGCTGCTCGGCCGCCGATCCACTTTGGCAGCTTAAAGTCTTGTGGACGGACTATGTGTCGCCCGTCTGTCGCCAATATTAATTGGCTGCCGAGCACCGCATGTTTCTTCGGTTACTGGAAAATCCAGCTGAAAGATTAACAAGAACTGGCGCTGCCGATGTTGTATTTTTTTGGATACTTGCGAATTTGGGTATTTGAACTTAGTCTCTTCGTCACACTCGCAGATAGTTCCCTTGGACCATCCGCAGTGCCTGAAAATAGTCCTGAATTGCTGTCTTTTTCACCGTCGTCATTGTTCTTAAACATTTGGCCGCCAGAGTCGCGTGCGCGCCAGATGTGAGTGCGCATTAAAAAACAAGTTTCGGACTATGCAGCATGCACGCAGCACGCAACTTTCCAAAAACGTAAGCACGCAGGCAGAGGATGGAAACACCATGAATCAAGACGGGTTGCGAGTGACCACCACATTTCGCCGCTTGGGCGGCAAGGCATCCATTACGGCAGCGATCGCCGCGCTGACCGCGGTCGCGGGGCAGGCCGTGGCGGCGCCGCCGGCTTCTCTCATCGCTGCTGCGAAGAAGGAAGGCCAGTTGACCACGATCGCATTGCCGCACGACTGGTGCGGTTATGGCGCGCTGATCGAGGGCTTCAAGGCGAAATACGGCATCACGGTGAACGAGCTGAATCCGGACGCTGGTTCGGGTGACGAAGTCGAAGCCATCAAGGCGAACAAGGGCAACACGGGTCCGCAGGCACCTGACGTGATCGACGTCGGTTTGTCGTTTGGTCCGACGGCACAGGCCGCCGGCTTGCTGCAGCCTTACAAGGTATCGACCTGGGCGTCGATTCCGGATTCGGCCAAGGAGAAGGACGGCTATTGGTACGGCGACTATTACGGCGTGCTGTCGTTTGAAGTGAACACTGACATGATCGACAAGGTCCCGACCGACTGGGCCGATCTGCTCAAGCCGGACTACAAGAATGCGGTTGCACTCGCGGGCGATCCGCGCTCGGCTAACCAGGCTATTCAAGCTGTCTATGCAGCCGGGTTGTCGCAAAGCAAGGGCGATGCATCGAAGGCCGGCGCTGCGGGCCTGAGCTTTTTCAGCACGCTGAACAAGAACGGCAACTTCGTGCCGGTGATCGGCAAGGCGGCCTCGTTGGCGCAGGGCACCACGCCGATCATCGTGCGTTGGGACTACAACGCGCTGTCGGATCGCGATACGCTGAAGGGCAATCCGAAGGTGGCGGTGGTCGTGCCGAAGACGGGCGTCGTGGCCGGCGTCTATGTGCAGGGCATCAGTGCTTACGCTCCGCACCCGAACGCCGCGAAGCTGTGGATGGAATACCTGTATTCGGACGAAGGCCAGATTGGCTGGCTCACCGGCTACTGCCATCCGATCCGCTTCAAGGACCTCGAAGCGAACAAGAAGATCCCGGCAGCGCTGCTCGCCAAACTGCCGCCTCCGTCGGCCTACAAGAACGTGGTGTTCCCGACGCTCGACGAGCAAAACGCTTCGAAGGCGCTCATTACGAAGCAGTGGGATCAGGTGGTCGGCGCCAACGTGAAGTAACTGCTTGAAGTAGTCATGGCAGTCGTCACGTGAAGTAACGTAGTGCACGGGTAGCCGGACTTGAAGTCCGGCTACCCTTTCGGCTCGCGCTTTGTGCCTGGTCCCCAGCGCGGCCTGTCAGTCAAGAGCGACATCATGAGCACTTCATCGAAGATCGCCACGCCCATGTCCGGACATGAGGAGCGCGAGGAAAAGTCGAACCCGTCGCTCGGTCCCGGCATGAAGGCGGCGCGACGCGTGTCGCCCGCGTGGAATTATCTCGGCGTCTTACCGTTTTTCGCGTTCGCGGTCTTGTTCCTGCTGCTGCCCACCGCGTGGCTGATGGTCGGCGCGTTCCAGGACCCGCAGGGCCATTTTACGCTTGAGAATTTCCGCCAGTTGCTTCAACCCAGCGTGCTCGACGCGTACTGGATCAGCTTCAAGGTCAGCGCGGCATCGGCACTGGGTGGTGGCGTGCTCGGGCTCCTGCTGGCCTGGGCCGCCGTACAGGGCAAGCTGCCCGTGTGGATTCGCCCGACCCTGATGACGTTCTCCGGCGTGGCGTCGAACTTCGCGGGCGTGCCGCTCGCGTTTGCGTTCATCTGCACGCTCGGGCGCGTTGGCCTCGTCACGGTGCTGCTGAAGAAATATGTCGGCATCAACCTGTATTCCACAGGCTTCAGCGTGCTGAGTTTCACGGGGTTGACGCTGACCTACCTGTACTTCCAGATTCCGCTGATGGTTCTCATCATTACGCCGGCGCTCGACGGCCTGAAGCGCGAATGGCGCGAGGCTTGCGATTGTCTTGGCGGCAGTGCCTACCACTACTGGATGTTCGTCGCGCTGCCTGTTCTCTGGCCGAGCGTACTCGGCGCCACGCTGCTGCTGTTCGCCAATGCGTTCGGCGCGGTGGCAACGGCGTATGCGCTTACCGGCAGTTCGCTCAACATCGTGCCGATCGTGCTGTACGCGCAGATTCGCGGCGACGTGCTGCACAACGAAAATCTCGGTTATGCGCTTGCGCTCGGCATGGTCCTCGTGACCGGCTTGTCCAACGGCGGTTATATCTGGTTGCGCTCACGCGCTGAAAGGGGCCGTCGATGAGCACCGTCACCACAGTCAATCCGGCACCGGACAACAAGGTCCGGGCCCAGACCCGCGCGGGCGCGTGGATCGCGATGGTCATCGGCGCGCTGTACTTCCTGTTGCCGCTGGCGGCGACCGTCGAGTTCAGCCTGAAGATGCGCCGTAATGAATACAGCTTCGACGCTTACCGCGTTGTCCTAACCGATCCGCATTTCCAGGCGTCGTTCGGCTACTCCATCATGATGGGCGTGTTCGCCATCGTGCTTGGGGTGTTGCTGGTGGTCCCTACCGCCTACTGGGTGCAGTTGCGCTTGCCGAAGCTGCGGCCGCTGATCGAGTTCATCACGCTGTTGCCGCTGGTGATACCGGCCATCGTGATCGTGTTCGGCTATCTGCATATCTACAACAGCAGTTCGTTCTTGCCGCTCACCGGCAACGAGCGCGCGACCGATTTCCTGCTGATCTGTGGTTATGTCACGTTGTGTTTGCCCTACATGTATCGCTCGGTGGATGCGGGCTTGCGCGCCGTCGATGTCCGCTCGCTGACCGAAGCCGCTGAATGCCTGGGCGCGAACTGGCCGACCATTCTCTTCAAGATCATCTTTCCGAACGTGCGCTCCGGGATCCTGTCGGGTGCGTTCCTGACGTTCGCGGTGGTGATCGGCGAATTCACGCTGGCGAGCTTGCTCAACCGGCCGGCGTTCGGACCGTATCTGCAGTTGATCGGCGCGAACCGGGCGTATGAACCTTCGGCGCTCGCGATCATCGCGTTCGCTATTACGTGGGCCTCGATGGGGCTTATTCAGGTCTTCGGCTCGGCGCGCGCTCTCGCCGGACAAAAAATTTAAAGGGCAGGCTTGTCATGGCACTTCTCGAGATCGAAAACCTTTCCAAGACGTTCGGCACGAACACCGTGCTGCATCAGTTCGATATGCAGATCGAGCGTGGCGAATTCATCACCTTCCTTGGGCCCTCGGGTTGCGGCAAGACGACGGTGCTGCGAATGATTGCGGGCTTTGAAACGCCCACGCGCGGCACGATCAAGCTCGCCGGGCGCGACGTCACCCATGTGCGCACGCGCCAACGCAAGGTCGGCATGGTGTTCCAGTCGTATGCGCTGTTTCCGAACATGACGGTGGCGGACAACATCGGCTTCGGGCTGAAGGTGTTGGGGCGGCCGCAGGCCGAGATCAAGGGGCGGGTGAAGGAAATGCTCGAACTGATCAAGCTGCCTCACCTGGCCGACCGGTATCCGTGGCAAATGTCCGGTGGTCAGCAGCAACGGGTGGCGCTTGCGCGCGCGTTGGCCAACAAGCCGCAGGTACTGCTGCTCGACGAACCGCTGTCCGCTCTCGACGCAAAGATTCGCGTCTCGTTGCGTGAGGACATCCGTAGCCTGCAGCGCGAGCTCGGCATTACCTCGATTTTCGTGACGCACGATCAGGAGGAGGCGCTGTCTATTTCCGATCGTATCGTGGTGATGAACGAGGGGCGCGTGGAGCAGATCGGCACGCCGTCGGAGATTTATAACTTCCCGCGCACGCGTTTCGTGGCGTCGTTTGTCGGAACGTTGAACCTGTTGTCGGGGCAGGTGGTGGATCCGGCGAGCGGAAAGATCGTGGTCGGCGGCCAGGAATTGCGGACCTCGCACGCGCTTAATTCCGCCGATACCGGCAAGCAGCGGATGCTCGCGGTCCGGCCCGAGGCCATCGTGCTGGAAGCGCCGGCGAACGGGCGCAATACGCTTGCGGCAACCGTGGAAGAGGTCAATTTCCTCGGTGCCGTGGTGCGGATCAGGACACGCGTGGATCAGTCAGTGATTTCACTCGATGTATTCAACGACCCGAACCGGCGCTTGCCGGAACGTGGGCAACCCGTGGCGCTCGGGTTCTCGCATGAGAATTTGCTGGTGCTGGAGGAGGGGACTTGAACGTGGGCTAGCTGTAGCAACTGCAGCGGCTGAAAACAAGCGCTGGTTCAAGAGGCCGCTTTGCATTGTGCAGGCGGCCTTTTTTTGGACCCAGCGGGGACTGCATACGGAACGCCTACTTTCAGTAGCTACAAAAAGTAGTTGTAAGCATGGCTTTATGCATCTACAATAAGTAGATGGAAATTGCATTCGATCGCGTGAAAGACGCCGCTAACTTGCAAAAGCACGGCGTCTCGCTGGCGGATGCAGTTCATCTTGACCGGTCGAGCCTGTTCACTACGACCGATACCCGCCGTGACTACGGCGAAGATCGGTACCAGGGCTTTGGCGTTATCGGCGGCCGGTTGTACTTCGTGGCGTTCACACCCCGTGACGACACCATGCGGGTTATCAGCTTTCGAAAAGCAAATAACCGGGAGATACACGACTATGAACAAAACTAAATTGAGGCGGAACACGCCGGAAGAAGAAGCCGCGATCAATCGCGGCATCGCTGCTGATCCCGACACCGCAGCACTATCGACGCAAGAGATGAAGGCGTTGCGCCCGCTCCCGGAGGTGATGGCCGAACGACGCATGGGGCGCCCGCCGAAAGAGCATCGCAAGGAGCAGGTCAGCGTGCGTTATGACGCGGATGTGATTGCGGCCTTCCGGGCGACGGGCGAAGGCTGGCAGACACGCATGAACAATGCGTTGCGCACCTATCTCAGCGAGCATCCGTTGAAGGCCGCTTGAGCATGATCATTGACGCATGAATCATTGCCGCATGAGTCGCGAACACGACGGGTCGCCAGGCGAACCCTGACGCTCAGCGCCGCTTTCTTCCGTGCAAAGTCGACGGATCAACACAAGGGCCGTTCCGTACTTCAGCGTCGGTGGCCTTTGTTTTCCCCAACCCCGTCACCGTTCGATCACCTTTTCCAAAAGCGACACACTCTCCGCCTCCGTCTCAAAATGTTAAGGTAGGGCTCGGTTTATTTTGAGACGGACAGCAAAAGCGTGATTTTCACCACCCATCTGAAGGCTCTAGGCGTTTCCCTCGCCGCATCGATTCTTGTTCTTGGCGCCTGTGCGCCCCTTCCTCCGGACGGCAGCGCCAGCAGCGCGCTGCCTGCGTCGACCCCCGTGCAGGTGGCGGCCGCCAAACCGCAACCCCCCCAGAGACGCACCGCCCAAGTCGATGCTTCCGGCGCTCCCGCCGCACAACGCATAGAAGTGGGCGGCCCAAGCGGTTACCGGACGGAAGTCTCCATTACGCCGCCGAAGCAGGTATGCGATCTCGACGCCTTCGCCGACGGTGTCCAGTACGGATATGCCTACACGTGGAACCGCCTCGTGATGGAACAGGCACGCGACGGCGCCAAGCCTGCCGGTGCGCCGCCGCCCCAGTTCGATCCTTCATCCATCCGTTTGCAGGACGAGCAGTACAAAATCGTGTGGAACGGCGACCAGCGGGTGAATGCGTGTGCGTCCGATGGTTATCTGATCGGGCGCATCGTGGGTACACACCGGGCTTCCACCGACCTCAAGGCCACCGCGAGCTAATCCTTCAGTGCGTCGTTTAGTCGCATTTGTGGGCGTCGGCCACGTAGGCTGACGCGCTCACGGTATCGCCGTAAATCGTATATCCCGTACCGTTCGCCGACGGTTCCGCGTCGATCAGCAACAGGGTCTGCCCGTTCGCGCCGTGTACGGCGATCACGTCGCCGTCTGCGTTCGGCGAGTATTCGCTGATCTTCAACGGCCGCACGGCCCATTTCGCCTTCACACATGCAACGAACGGCAGCACGGGGAGGTGCGACGTGCCCGAGCCGACCGGCACCGTCTTGATCAGCGAATCGTATTGGGTCGCGCAGGCGCTCAAGGCGAGGACGCTGACGGAAAGGGCGAAGGTCACAGCGGCGGCGAGGCGTTGCGTTTTCATACGGTAGAACCTTTTTATCGATGATAAATGCGGTGCCTACGAGCGGGCATCGGAGCCAAGATGCTAACCGCTCGCCCGATCAGGTGTGAAGAAAACGACCGGAACGGCCGCAAAACCGCTGCTGGACCCGGCCGAACGGCATAGACTCCCACACTTTTCTTAAGTCCCGTCAACCTAGGCCGTTATACAACCGTTGCTAACCGTAACGTTCTATTCAGGCTTTTGAAATCTGAGTGAACGCCGGATAGTCTCGAAACGGTCCGGCATTTGGCCGCCAGAACCAAGAACCAACAAAACGCCTACAAGCCGCAAGGCCAGAAGGCGTTGAAGCAAGTCCGGTAATCAGCATGTCTCGCAGAAATAGTGTCAGTTCAGTTCCTTTGCTGGAATCGCTGCTTCGTTTGCCGAAAGCGTGGCGATTGCAGCGTTTCACCGCGCCCGTGCTCGCGCTGGTTGTGTGCGCGTTGCTGCTGGTGGTTTTCCAGCATCTGTCGCACGCCGTCGACTATAAAACGGTCGTTCACCAATTGCGCATGCTTCGCTTCGAGGCGTGGGCCGGGGCGCTTGCCGCCACCGTGCTGAGCTACGTAGCGTTGGCCGGCCGCGACGCGGTCGGCCTGCGTTATCTCGACGTCAAAGTGCCGCGTTCCGTGCTGTGGGTCGGTTCGACGGTCGCCTCCGCGCTCGGCAACGCGACCGGTTTTGGCGCGCTGACCGGCGGCGCCGTACGTTGCCGCGTGTATGGCGTCGCGGGCGTTACGCCCGTGCAGGTCGGCCGCCTGACGGTGTTCACGAGCGTCACGCTGGCGCTTGCCCTGGTGTTGATGACAGCCGTTGGCATGCTGTGCGCCGCCGATACTTTGGCCGCCATGCTGCATGTATCGCCGGATATCCTGCGAGTCAGCGGCGGCGCGGTCCTGGCCGGATTTGCGGTGATGATCGTGCTGTGCCGCGCCGCCCCCCGAACGCTGCAAACACGCTGGAACTGGCTCGCCGTCACCGTTCCGGCGCGCCGCGATCTGGTTGCGCAACTCGTGCTCGCCGCGCTCGACGTATGCGCCGCTGCGCTCGCGCTGTGGGCTGTGCTGCCGCACGCCCAGGTGGGCTTTGGCGAATTCCTCACGGTATTTTCCGCTGCCATGCTGCTCGGCATGATCGGCCATACGCCAGGCGGTGTCGGCGTGTTCGAGGCTGCGATGGTGTTCGCGCTCGGCGACAGCGTGAAGACGCCCGAGATGCTGGCTGCGCTGCTGGCGTATCGCGCGATCTATTTCGGCCTGCCGCTGATCGCCGCCACGTTCGTTCTGGCAGCGTTCGAAGGCCGTGCGCTCAAGGGGCGCTTCGCGTTCCTGAATCCATCGAATGTGTCGCAGCTCGCGCCCGTATTCCTGAGCGTGGTGACCTTCGTGGTCGGCGGCATGCTCGTGATTTCCGGCGCAACGCCCGCGTTCGGCAAACGCATTGCAGTGCTGCAAGCCGTGTTGCCGCTGTGGGTGCTTGAAAGCTCGCAACTGCTGGGAAGTGTGCTGGGCGTGGTTCTGCTGTTTGTTGCGCGCGGTTTGCTGCGCCGTCTCGATGCCGCCTGGTGGCTCGCCATCGCGCTCGCGGTGGCCAACCTGGCGCTGTCGATGGCGAAGGGGCTGGCGTTTGTCGAAACGGGCGTGCTCGCGCTGCTGATCGCGTTGCTGCTGGCGACCCGCGACCGCTTTAACCGGCGCTCGTCGCTGCTCGCTGAGCAGTTCACGGTGAGCTGGCTGGTGTCGGTCGCGATCGTGATCGGGCTGGCGGTCTGGATCATGTTGTTCGCTTTTCGCGATGTCAATTACAGCCGCGACCTGTGGTGGCAATTCGCCTTCGACGAACGCGCGCCGCGCGCGTTGCGCGCGACGCTCGCGGCCGGGTTGTCCGCTGCGCTGTTCGCCGTGTGGCAGTTGCTGCGTCCGGCGGCTGGCCGGTTCGAGAAACCCGCGCCTCAGGATCTGCTCGATGCCGCGCGCATTTTCCGCGCGCAGGAGCGCAGTGACGCCGGCCTCGCGATGATGGGCGACAAGAGTTTCCTGTTCTCGACCTCGCGCGAGGCGTTCCTGATGTACGCGAAACACGGGCGCACCTGGGCGGCGTTGCACGACCCGGTCGGGCCGCGCCGCGAATGGGCGGAACTGATCCGCCGGTTCGTGGAAATGGCGCATGCGCACAATGGCCGCGCCGCGTTCTACCAGGTTCGCGCCGACGCACTGCCGCTTTACCTCGATGCCGGTCTCACGCTGATGAAGCTCGGCGAGGAAGCCCACGTCGTGCTGGAAGATTTCGACTTGAAGGGATCGCATCGCGCTCATTTGCGATACGCGCTGAAGCGTGGCGAACGCGACGGTTTCGACGTGGAAGTCATCGATTCACCGCGTGTTCCCGAGACCATGCCCGTCCTGCGCGAGATTTCCGATGCATGGCTTGGAAGCCGCGAGGCGCGGGAAAAGAGCTTTTCGGTCGCCGCCTTTACTGACGATTACCTCGCCGCGCAGTCCGTGTTGCTGGTGCGTCAGGAAGGTAAGCCGGTGGCGTTCGTCACCTTCATGACGACCGATCTGAACACCGAGGCCACAGTGGGTGTGATGCGGCATCTGCCCGACGCGTCGCCTTACGCAATGGAATATCTGTTCACGAAGCTCGCGCTCCATTTGAAGCAGGCCGGGTTCCAGACCTTGAGCCTGGGCATTGCGCCTTTGTCCGGCATGCAGCCGACACCGCTTGCTTCGCCGTGGCATCGGCTGGCTGGGTTGGTCTGGCGATTTGGCGGTCGTTTCTATAATTTCCGGGGCTTGCGCGGTTTCAAGAGCAAGTTCCAGCCGCGTTGGGAACCGCGTTATCTCGCGGCATCCGGCTCGGTCGGCGTGTTTTTCACGCTTGCAGATCTCTCGTTGCTGGCGGGAGGCTGGCGTTCATGACATTTTTCAAGAAGTTCGCGGTTGTTTCTCTGTGGTGTGTGCTGTCGGTTTCAATGGCCCATGCCGGCACCTTGCCGGGCGGCCGGTATGGCGACGTGACATTCACGAAACCTGCCGGCCCAATGCGCGGTTTCGTCGTCTTGTTCTCCGACAAGAACTGGACCCCCGCCGATACCCAGACCGCCGATGCATTGGCCAAAAACGGCGCAATGGTGGTGGGCGTGGACACGGCGCGCTACGCGGCGAAATTGCCGGCAGAGAAGGAGACTTGCCACAACCTGGTGGGTGATGCCGAGTCGGTGAGCCATCAACTTGAACGCGAAGTGCAATCCAGCCGTTATTTCGCGCCCATCCTGATGGGCACGGGTCAAGGCGGCGTGCTGGCCACGAAGATCCTGGCGCAGGCGCCGGACAATACGGTGGCGGGCGCGCTCGCACTGAATCCCGATCCGCAATTGGACGCACGTTTCAACCTGTGCCCGCCCGATCCGACCATCACGCACGCGAAGGGCCTGCCCGGTTTCTTCGATAAAACCACGCAGCCCGCCGGTAGCTCGCAAGCCGATGCGCTGCTCGCGCTCGCCACGCCGCATCTGAAGGTCGAGCAAATGCGTGACGAAGATGTGACGGATTTGCCGCTCATTGAACTGCCCGCCGCGCGTCCGACGAACCTGCTTGCCATTGTGATTTCCGGCGACGGCGGCTGGCGCGATCTCGACAAAACCGTCGCGGAGTCGTTGCAGAAGGACGGAGTGTCCGTAATCGGTATCGACAGCTTGCGTTATTTCTGGAGCGCGAAGACACCCGAGCAGACTGCCCACGACCTTGCACGCGTGATCCAGGCGTATAGCGCCCGCTGGCACTCGGAGCACGTTGCGCTGATCGGCTATTCGTTCGGCGCGGACGTGATGCCGTTCGCCTATAACCGGTTGCCGGATTCGGTGCGCGCGAAGGTGTCGTTTGTATCGTTGATGGGCTTTGCGCCGGACGCTGATTTCCAGATTCGCGTCACGGGCTGGCTCGGCATGCCGGCGAGCAAGAATGCGCTGAATGTTCAGCCGGAACTGGCGAAACTGCCGCCGTCGATCGTGCAGTGCATCTACGGGGCAGCCGAGAAAGATACGCTGTGTCCGGCGCTGACGCAGACCGGCATAGAAGTGGTGAAGACCACGGGCGATCACCACTTTGGCGGCGATTACAACGAACTCGCGCGGCACATTCTGACTAGCTGGCAGAAGCAGATCGCCGCGCGGACCTGATCCGGGTGACGGTTGCCCTTCAGCTCGAATCGTGTGGCGCGCTTTGGACGATCAAGCCGGTTGGAGCGGCCCGAGGAAATCGAGCTTTCCTACCGGCACGCCGAGGTGCCGGAGGATGTCATAAGCCGTGACAATATGGAAATAGAAGTTCGGAAGCCCGAACTGGAACAAATATTCTGCGCCGCTGAACTGCAGCTCGAAGCCTTTTTGCTTGATCGTTACAACACGCGTATCAGCGCCTTCGAATGTTCCGGCATCAATCCCTTTCAGATACGCCGTCGTCTTCGCGATGCGTTCCCGCAGTTCCTCGAACGTCGTTTCGGTATCGTCGAAACTGGGCGCGGCGACGCCCGACAGCCGTAGCGCCGACGCCTTCGATGTATCGCTTGCGCGCTGGATCTGAGCCGAGAACGGCAGCATGTCGTCGGCTAGCTGCGCGCTCGTTACGTCGGTGTCGCTCAAGCCTTTTTCCTTCGCATGGGCGGCGGCTTTATCGAGCAGGGACGCGAGGACCTCGAGGCTACGGATGAAAACCGGAACGGTTGCGCGATACATTGAAACGGACATGTTGAAGCTCCTGATTTGATCGGGCCACAAGCATACCGGGACGTTGCAGATAGCGCTTTTTCCGCAGCTCGAACGCGCATTCGCCCCGCACGCACGTGCCATTTTTCAAGCTTGCGAAATGGCGGCCGCGCTCGCTGCTCAAGGCGAAAAGCCGAGCCGCCGATCGTCGGGTCGTGAGAAACTGTGCATTCGAAATACCGCTAAACGCGGCTATCATTGACATTTAAACGGCCGGGACGCCCGTCATGATCTCAGACGATATAACTCAAGAAATACAACGCACCGACCCACTCGATCGTCAGGCATTGCGCGAATTCATCGACCGGAAGTGGGACGACGAAATTCTCCCCGCACTCACGGACTACATCGCGGTGCCCGCCAAAAGCCCGATGTTCGACCTCGACTGGGTGCGCAACGGCTTTATCGAACGCGTCATTACGGATGCTGCGCAATGGGCCGAGCGGCAACCTGTGCGTGGCCTGAAGGTGGAAGTCATCCGCTTGCCCAATCGCACGCCCGTGATCTTTTTCGAAGCACCGGCTACGCGTTCGAATAGCGGCGACACCATCGTCCTGTACGGCCATCTCGACAAACAGCCTGAGTTCGACGGCTGGCGTCGTGACCTTGGGCCGTGGTCGCCCAAATACGAAGACGGCAAGCTCTACGGACGCGGTGGCGCGGACGATGGATACGCCACGTATGCATCCATCAGCGCGATCGCCGCGCTGGATGCGCAAGGCGTCGAACGGCCGCGTTGTGTCGGCATTATCGAAACGTGTGAAGAATCGGGCAGCTTTGACTTGCTGCCTTACATTGACGCGCTGCGTGACCGGCTCGGCAATGTGAGCCTGGTGGTCTGCCTCGATTCCGGGGCGGGCAACTACGATCAGCTTTGGCTGACAACGTCGCTGCGCGGTCTGGTTGCGGGCGACCTGGAAGTGCAGGTACTCGACGAAGGCATTCACTCGGGCACGAACGGCGGTATTGCGCCGTCCACGTTTCGTATCATGCGCAGGCTGCTGGAACGGCTGGAAGATTCGAGCACGGGCAACCTGCTGCCGAAGGGTTTTCATTGCGATATCCCGCCGCGTCGCTTGAGCGAAGCGGAAGCAACGGCACGCATTCTCGGCGACGACGTCTGGAAAAAGCTCCCGTGGACTTGCGGCCAGAATGGCGGCACGGTGTTGCCTGTTACAACTGATCCGCGTGAAGCGCTGCTCGATTCCACCTGGCGGCCGTCGCTGGCCGTGACCGGGGCGGAAGGGCTGCCGTCCCTGATCAATGCGGGCAACGTGCTGCGCCCGCGGACCGCGTTCAAGTTGTCGCTGCGTCTCCCGCCGCTGGTCGAAGCCACGAAAGCGCTTGCGGAACTCAAGGCCATGCTCGAAGACGATCCTCCCTACAACGCGAAGGTCACGTTCAAGCCCGAGCGCGGCGAAGCGACCGGCTGGAGCGCGCCCGAATTATCGCCGTGGCTGGGCGATGCGTTGAACGACGCGTCGCGGCGGCATTTCGGCGCGGATGTCGCGTTCCTCGGTCAGGGCGGTACCATTCCGTTGATGAGCACGTTGCAAGAAGGTTTTCCGCGTTCGCAGTTCATGGTATGCGGTGTGCTGGGACCAAGGTCTAACGCGCACGGGCCGAATGAGTTCCTGCATGTGCCTTTCGCAAAGAAACTCACGGCGACGGTAGCCGAGGTGATCGCGGCGACGCCTTGACGGCGTGGGCCTACCCTGACTTTCAGACGGCGCGCAGCTCTTGCGCGCCGTTTTATTTGCACGGTACGTGATGAACCGGTATGCCGCTGAACTTGAAGCGCAGTCATTTTTATATCAGGAGACGCAGTCGCATGAGCACTGAAACCACGCGCGAGTCGCGCATCGCCCCGGACACCTTGCACGCCTTTGTCAGCGCGATATGGACCCACGCCGGCAGTACGCCGCGTGAAGCTGAACTGGTGGCAGATCATTTGGTGATGGCCAATCTGTCGGGGCACGATTCGCATGGTGTCGGCATGATTCCGCGCTATATGGCGTCGCTCGCGGACAACGAATTGCAGCTCAATACGCACGCTGAAATTGTCCGCGATGTCGGCGCGGTGCTGACTATCGACGGTCGCAAGGGTTTCGGGCAAGTCGTGGCGTACGAAGCGATGGAGCATGGCATCGCGCGGGCGAAAAAGCTCGGCGTGTGTGCGGTTGGCTTGCGCAATGCGCATCACATTGGACGCATCGGGCATTGGGCCGAACAGTGCGCGGCGGCCGGTCTAGTCTCGTTTCACTTCGTCAACGTGGCGGGCGATCCGCTGGTTGCGCCGTTTGGCGGTATCGACCGGCGCTTTGGCACGAACCCGTTCTGCGCCGCGTTTCCGCGCGAAGGCAACACGCCGCTGGTGCTCGACTTTGCGACCGCCGGGATTGCCTACGGCAAGACGCGCGTGGCCTATAACAAGGGCGTCAAGGTCGCGCCGGGTTACCTGATCGACCACGCGGGCGTGCCGACGATCGAGCCGAAGGTCATGCACGAAGCACCGTTTGGTTCGCTGACGGCGATGGGCGCGCACAAAGGATACGGCCTCGCCGCCATGTGCGAGATTTTCGGCGGCGCGCTGTCGGGCGGCTTCACCACGCACGCGGACACCTTGGACACGACCAACGCGATCATCAATTGCATGACATCCGTGATCGTGGACCCGAATGCCTTCGATGCCCCCAACGCGCAGGCCGAAGCCGATGCGTTCGTCGAGTGGGTGAAGGCGTCGCCGCTCGCGGCCGGGACGGACAGGATCATGGTGCCGGGCGAGCCGGAACAGGCGCGGCGGGCCGATCTCAACGCGAACGGCATTCCCATCGATCCCACCACGTGGCAGCAAATTCGCACCGCGGCCGAGCAATCGGGCATGCCGGCGGGCAAGATTGAAGGGTTTGTGCAAGCGTTGAAGTGAGACTGGTTGTTCACGGGGCGTAGGCACGTAAGCGAGGGTTGTGCATGTATAGCCCCGCCGACGCGGAGGCTGGACGTTGGCGTCCAGCCTCGCACATGCAACGTAAAAACGCCGCTTAGCTCGTCTGCACCATCTCGTTGCTAATCCACTCTGTCACGGATTTCCGCTTTGGTTCCCAGCCCAGCAGTTCCCGCGGGTGTTTGCCACGCACCCGGCTATTCGATCCCAGTCCGTACGACGCCATTTCGTAGCCCCATTCCTTCTTGGCTTCGTCGAGCGGCCAGTCTTGCGGCGCTCCGAGGCCGAGGACTTTAGCCATCGCCGTCGTCATATCCCGGAAGGACGCTTCACCGCTTTCGACGAAATAGAACGTACCGGCCGGGGATTTCTCGAGCGCACGCGCGTACAGATCGGCAACATCGTCGATATGCACGTTCGACCAGATATTGCGTCCCGGTCCCACGTGCCGCACGATGCCGCTCTTTTTCGCCTGAGCCAGCAAGCGCGGCAACTGCACGCTTTTCGCGTTCGCCATCGCGCCGTGGCCGTAGATCAGCGTATTGCACAGCACGGACGCGCGCACGCCGCGCTTGGCTGCGTCGAGCACGAGGGTGTCGATAGCGACGCGTGCGGCTTTATCGGCGGTCGGTTCGGGCAGCTTGTCCTCGTAGTAGATCGCGTCCGATCCTTCGCCGCCGGACGCATCGCCAACAATGCTCGAGCCGCTCGTGTGCAGCAGGGGTTTGTTCGAGCCTGCAAGCCCTTCGATTAACGCTTCCACCGCGCCGCGATGGTCACTGCTGGCGGCGTTGATGACGCCATCAGCCGCTTTCGCCTGCGCGATCAGCAACGCCTGGTCGTCCAGGCTGCCGATCACGGGCTCAATGCCGAGCGCCTTGAGTTCGTCCGCCTGTTCCGGGCGGCGGATAAGGCCGCTGACCTGATGGCCGTCGCGAACCAGACGCGCCGCAATCGAACCGCCGATAAAACCACCTGCGCCAGTCACAAAAATTTTCATGTCCGCTCTCCTTTCTGAATTGAGCCATTGAGTCGATGCATGCAGTATCCCCGTCTCCGGCTTTCGCAAAAACAGTGTTAATCTCAAATGAATCTTGATTGAAAATCAACAATGAATAGATGAAAACGACCACCGAAGAACTGCTGGCGTTCGTGACCGTGATCGATAGCGGCTCAATCACAGCGGCCGCCGAGGCATTGCAGCAAACCGTTTCAGGCGTGAGCCGGGCGTTGACGCGGCTGGAACACAAGCTTGACGCCACGCTTGTGCGTCGAACCACGCGCCGCTTGCAGCTCACCGACGAAGGCGAACTTTTCCTGGTACGCGCCCGTGCCATCCTCGCCGCAATGGAGGACGCCGAGGAGTCGATCGCCCGGCAACGCGCGCGGCCAGCGGGGCGGCTGCGGGTGGATGCTGCGTCGCCGTTCATGCTGCATTGCATCGTGCCGCATGTGCAGGCGTTCGCTGCGGCGTATCCGGAGATCGTGCTGGAATTAAGCAGCAATGAGCGGATTGTCGACTTGATGGAACAGCGCGTGGATATCGCGATCCGGATTGGCGCCTTGCAGGACTCCACGCTGCACGCACGTTCGCTCGGCAGCAGCCGGTTGCGCATTCTGGCGAGTCCTTCTTATCTCGCGGAACATGGGGAACCGCGTACGGTAGCGGAATTGCGTCGGCATCGGCTGATCGGTTTTACAGCGCCCGAGAGCCTGAACGACTGGCCGTTAATCGATGACGACACCGAAAACCGGGACACAGGCGCGCGCTTTCGGATCGTGCCGGAAATAGCCGCATCGAGTGGCGAAACCATGCGGCAACTGGCGCTGGCCGGCGGCGGCGTCGTTTGCCTCGCCGCGTACATGACCCGCGCCGACGTGGCCAGCGGACGCCTGCACACCGTGATGGACCCCGTTTTGCTCGATGTCCGGCAACCGATCAGCGCGGTGTTTTACCAGAGCGCATCCATGGCGGGACGGGCAAAAGCCTTCCTCGATTTCATCGCCGGACGGTTGGTGCTTTGAAGCACGCGACGTATGCTGCCGATGTCCCTTTCCTTTGTTCCCCTTCGCGAGTGTTCGTATGCCTATTCAACTCATCAACGCGCCAGGTCTTCCGGTTCCCGCAGGCCACTACAGCCACGCGACTCGCGCGGGTAATCTCGTCTGCGTGTCCGGTCAATTGCCGATGCGTCCAGACGGCACGCATACCGGTGACTTGCCGTTCGAACACCAGGCTCAGCAGGCGCTGGACAATGTCAGCACGGTGCTGGCGGCGGCTGGAGCGGGGTTGAAGGACGTGATCGAGGTGACGGTGTATCTGGTTGGCGTGGATCATTGGAAAACCTTCAACGAGATCTACGCGCGTCATTTCGGCGACTGGAAACCCGCGCGGGCAGTGGTTCCCGTGGGCGCGCTGCATTATGGTTATCTGCTGGAAATCGCGGCGCGGGCTTGGGTGAAACCGGCTTGAATTGTTGTTTGCGTTATTGGTAGAGACGGATCGGGGCGAGCGCACAGGCGTTCGAATCCCGTTGGCGTAAAGCGGCGGCGCTTTTATGATGGCGAGGTCGCGTGCTCACAGGTGTCCTCACAGGTGGCGTCATGATCCAACTCGTGCTGTTTCTGCTGGGCGTGGACTACCTGCGCCGCCGATGGCTTACGCTGGCCTTGGCGGGAGGCATCTGGCTGGTGATCGGGGTGTCGGTGTTTATCGATGCCCTCGACGGTGTCCTGTATTTTCCTATCCACGTCTTCGCCTGGCTGCTGCTTGTTGAGGGTCTGGCGACGCTTGCTGTTGCCCGTGTTGGTGTGGGCGGCCAGCGCACGCTGCGTTACGTGAAAGGTGGCGCGTTCACGCTCGCCGCGCTGCTGATCATGGCGGGCAATCATCACGGCAACTTCGTTCTGTCGATGATCTTCGGTACGCTTTTTCTCGCCGATGGCTTGCTGCAAAGCGTGTCGGCCGTTGTGGTGCGTTATAGCCGATGGCGGATCGTGCTGGCGTTGGCTATCGTCGAAATCCTGCTCGCAATCTTTTTCTTCGAACCGTATCCCACGCATTACGTTGGCACCGCGCCTTATGCGATCGGGCTCGGACTCGCGTTCGGTGGCTGGAACATGCTGTGGATTGCGTTTCGCGTTCGCCGCATGGAAAGCCTGCCGCCTGAAAACGAGAAGGCGCTGGCGCTTTCCGATGATGTCATCGCCGATCCCGCCCTCGCTGAAAAGTCCGCTACGGCAAAGGCCGCTGCGGTGGCGGTGGCAACCGAGGCCGACAGCCCGTTCGAATGGGACGGGCCGCCCGCCGCCGATGAAAAAGCGCTCACCGTGCATGTGTGGACGCCCGTCGGATCCGCGAGGGCGCAGGCCAACCGGCGATTGATCGTGGACCGCTACATTGCCGCTGTCGATGCGAACGGCGTCATCTCGACGGGCCACGCAGCGTTGGAGTCACCCGAGGGCATTTACATCAGCCTGTATCCGGGCGTGGAACTCGACCGTTCGCCGGACGAGTTCGGACGGATCTTGCGCGCGACTCGCGAGAACAACGTGCCGGGCACGTTTCAGCCGGACTACGCGACGGAATCGAAGGCATGGTGCGAATCTACGACCCGGGTACGTATTCGCAATTACCGGCCGGACAGGTTGAAGGCGTTCTGGGAGAAATATCGGCAGGATCCGACCTATAACCTTACCTACCGGAATTGTTCGAGTACGGTCTCCAAGGCGCTGGAAGCGGCGCTCGAAGGGTCGGTGGGCACGTTTCATGGTCGCGATACCGGTTGGCGCGCGTTCTTGCGCCTGATCGTCACGCCAGAGCTGTGGGTCGCTGCGCAGATCCGCAAGCGCGCGGCCACCATGGCCTGGACCCCCGGTCTGACGCTCGACTACGCGCGGGCGCTGAGCATGCTGGCCGATCCCCGGCCATTTGGCTATCTCAAGATGGCGCGGCTCGCAGTGCGCAAGATGCTGCGCTCGCGGCGTGAGTGGCGACAGGAAGCAGCCGATGCGGCCGACGCCCGCGCAAGCCGCATGGATGGCTCGCGCATTTCATAGCCGGTGTTCGCCGACGTGACCTCGTGGTGCAACTTCTCGGTGCGCCGCCGTCGTTGATTGGCGAAGTCCGTTCGCTAGTTGTTGTCGGCGGCGAGCGCTATCGTTGCCGGGTCGGGCCGGCCCGGGCGGCGCGGCTCAAGCGTTTGCAGCTCAGGCATTTTCCTCTGAGGCCTTTGCGGCTTCCGCGTGCGTGGCCCAGGCGTTTGCAAATCAAGCGCTTGGAACGCCAGCGTTCTCGGCGGCTCACGCGAGATCGAGCGTGGCCGTCATGTCCCCTAGCGGCGCCTCGCCGTTTGCCGCGAATGCCCGGTCCCGCGCGACAACACCGTCAAGTGGCACCAGATTGTGGACGCGCGTGATGAAACGCAGGATGGAGTTTGTGTCGTAGACCGTATGGTCGACGAGCCCCTTCTTCGCGAAGGGCGCAATCATCAGGGCCGGAATGCGCGACCCCGGTCCCCATCGATCCCCTTTCGGCGGCGGCACGTGATCCCACCAGCCGCCGTTCTCATCGTGCGTGATGATGACCACCGTGCTTTCCCACTGCGGTCCACGCTGGATTCGCTCGACAATGTTGGCGAGATGCCGGTCACCCGATTCGACATCGGCGTAACCGGCGTGCATGTTCAGATTGCCTTGCGGCTTATAGAACGTCACAGCCGGCAGTCGCCCTGTGTCAATATCCGCAATGAGCTTGTTGGTCGACGGATCGTCGCCCAGACCGGCGTCGCGAAGATGTTGCGTGCGAGCCTGCGTGCCGGGAGCAAAGCTGCGGAAATAATTGAACGGTTGGTGGTGATACTGGAAATCGGGAACCATGCCGGTGTCGCGATGCGTGAGCGCATAGTCCCAGCCGCCGCTGTACCACGCCCAGTCCACGCCTTTGTCCGATAACCGGTCGCCGATGGTGGCGTAACTCTGCGGCGACAGCACGCGATAATTCGATGGATCCGCCAGCGCCGGATCGCCGCCTTCCGCTGGGCGGACATTGCTCGGCTGATACGGTGGCGCCATGGTGTTGACCGCGTAGCCGTCGGCTGTGAGCGCGCCGTCGTTGACGTAGGACGGCGGACCATCCAGCGCCGATGCCGGTGACTCGGCCGCGAGTTTCAGGCGCGTGCCCAGCGGATCGTCGCCGTCCAGTACGGACAGCAGCTTTTTCGCGGGGCCGTTCTGTGCATCCGGATAAAACGGGGCCTGTGCCGAGATCAAATAAATATGATTGAGCCAGGAACCGCCGAATGCGGCCATGAAGAAGTTGTCGCACAGCACGTTTTCCCGGGCGATGTTCCAGAGCTTCAGCGAGTCAGCCGAGTTGCGGTAATGTCCCATGACCAGGCCGCCGGAATCGCCCCATGCGGCGAACTGGTTGTTGCGGCCCGCGTTGATCTGCATCTGGTTCTGATAGAAACGGTGCACAAGATCGCGCGTGATGACGCCGTTCGGCAGTGGTTGCCCCTGCGCATCGACAAGATGAAACGGACCGTTCGGCACGCCGTCGATCTGCTTTTCCGAAATCATGTAGCGCTTGCCGTCCACTTCCTGCGCTTGCGGCACGAGGCCACCCCAGATTTTCGGCAGCACAGGCATGGGTGTGCGCCCGTCACGGTCCAGTTGCACGTAGCGCGACGCGGGCACGGCTTCCAGCGGATATTGCACGCCGGGATAGTTACCCCAGAGGTTACTGAAGCTGCGATTTTCCGCGTAGATCACGACAATATGACGGACCTGCGCCTGCAGCGTTTTGTCGAGCGCGATGTCAGCGGCGGTCTTGGGTGTAACCGGGCGCGAGTCAAAGAGATTACAGCCGCTCAGCGACAATCCGGTGAGGCCAGCCAGCCCGACCCCAGCCGCAAGCAGGCGGCGGCGTACGGGATCGTGAGGCAGGTCGGACGCGGGTTGTTCGTCGCGGGGATCATCAGTGTGGCTCATCGCAGCTCCTGGAATGTCTGGCTGTCTGGCGGTTCATCAATGTGTCTATTGATGCAGCTAAATATATTGTGACTCAATCTTGCGGCTGACTATTTTGAATCAAAGCAGCGATTTAAAGCATTAAATCAAACCCGCGAATCAAGGCAATGCAACAGTGCGAGGCGCTACTCGATCACCTATGGCGAAGAGCGTCTGTAGGTTGCTTCATCCGCTTGTCGTCTACCTGAATCTTGCCCGGAAACGCTTGGTTGCCGATAGCTGACCGAACGGCCTATGTGTTGAAAAAAAGGTGTTTGCGCAGACGTCGTATGCCGTTCGGTCGACTGGAAAGCAACACGCTGGGCGACTACTATCGTTCGAACTGCCCGGGAATCAACTGAGTAATGATTTTAACGTGTTTCCGATGCGGTCCATTCAAGACTGCCATTCCCTTTGATCGGATGGCTTTTGCTAAGAACTAAGTAGTCCAATATTATTCATCGCTGTACGCCGTGTTCCAGGAATTTTCGGACACGTGCCGAACATGGGAGACGAGGAGGCGGGAAATGAACGCGCTTGAGGCAGAAAAATAACTGCGGCGAAGGCACAAGATCGGCCTTACAAGCTGATCGATGGCAACGGATTGCAATCGGATTGCAACCCACGGCGCAAGTCCCCGCAACTGGCACCCTCACCGGTAAACTCAGGCTATAGCCCCTCGCGTCGCGGAGGATTTGGTGTAGTAATGCTTATCAACTGCCGTCTGGCCAAATTTGATCGCGCACTCGCAGGCTTCTTTCTCAGTGGCGAAATCCCCTAGCGAGCCGAGAGCGCGGCGGTTGCCGTCGGGTCCTCGTAGAACTAACATCGAAGCGAACGACCCCGCAGAACCGACAGCCAAGGGCAGCAAGATCCAACCCTTATATGGAACAGGAATGGCATGCATGTTCTCGGCGTCCGCTTAATAATTACGGGTGTCCCCACCCATAAATTCTAGGACACTCTTTACCGCTTTTCCGAGAATGCGCACTGCTCATCGAACTGATCAAGTGCGATGAATAGGGCGTCAGCGCGACGTAGTAGGGAGGGCGACCGTTCGATGCAATCCAGTATGTCGGAGAGTCGTTTTCGCCAGTAATCTGAGGTTAAGAAAGGATTCAGTTCTATTTCGGAGAGCGAATGCCGAATGATCGCCTCAATGTGGGTCAGTTCCTTGTCAATCAGTGCGTGCATTGGCAGTCCTGTCGATGAGTTCACCATATTATTTGTCGGATGATTGCTAGCTGTAGCATGGGCTGCAATTGTACTAAACGACTGGGGGGAGTGCTAAAAACGAGACCGCGGACCCCTTCTGTCACCGAATCAAAACTTCATATGAGTAGTCCGAACGTATTTTTTGATTTCCCTAAGCTCGTCCTCGCAATTGATTGCTTGACCGAGGCGGTGTCGGTGTTGCCACGTACCCGAATGATGACTTGCCTACGGGTGTTGTATGTCTTGGTTACTGCGTAGAGCGTTTCGCTCGCTGCAAGACGTTCAAGTACTTCTGCCCGGTACTGATGTCCTGCACTGACGAACTACCCAGTGTGGGGCTCTCGGCTTTGGCACGCGTTAGACGGTTATGTTCGCTGGTAATCAGGTCGCGCTTAAACAAACTGTGCCGTTGCTTCCAGCACGCCCATGGTCATCCCGCCGGCGCTGCTCGTCAGGTCCACACCACAAGGGCGAGATAGTGCACGCGTACACCGCCGCTTTCCAGCGCCTGCACAGTCTTGCCGTACATCAATGCTTTTGCGGCCCGACCTGGCGAACCTGGTCACAATCAGTACGTTATGTCGTCTGACTTCATCCGTTCTAACTGCTTGATAAGCCCGATCGTGCCTCGGCAGCGGTGCTACCGCTGATGTTCTCGCACACGACGCGCGAGGGCTGTACGTCGAATCCAGCAGCCTCGATTTCCTGCATCTGGTTCTTGGTCGTTTGATCGGAGGTGGAAACTGGCAATAGGCGCAAGTGCAGCTCACGGCGGTTCTTCGCCGCGGCAATCGTGCGGTTAGTCAAATAGGTTGTAGCCTGATGGCAGCGCTCTGGCCATGCTGATTTCGGGCACGATTTCGATTTCAGCCAAGTGCCGGACACGGACATGACGGTGCCGCAAAAAAGTGATAGCGTTACGCCCTAACGCCTTGTTCTGAAACAAGTTTTTAAGTTTTTCTTCGCGCCAAAAAACTAGCTGAGTACCAGTTTCACGCCGACAATCACCAGCGTGGCAGCCAGCACGTTGCGCAGCAACACCTCCGGCGCCCGGGCGGAAAGCATGCTGCCCAGCACAATCCCGGGCAGCGAACCCACGAGCAGGGACGCTAGCAGGTCCCAGTTGACGGAACCGAGCAGCCAGTGGCCGGTCCCTGCAATTAGCGTGAGCGGAACCGCGTGCGCAATATCCGACCCAACTATTCGCGCGGTCGGCAGTCGCGGGTAGAGGAGCAAGAGCACGGTCACGCCAATGGCGCCCGCGCCGACCGAGGTGATCGACACCAGCACGCCCAGGATTGCGCCGGTAAGCACGGTCCAGGCGACTGTGCGGGTTTCACGGCTCGCCGCTCCTGGTTTTCCGCTCGCCTCACGGGCCATCCCGGTTTTGTAGGCCAGGCGCGCAAGCTGTGGACGGAACACGAGCGAGACGGCTGTAACCAGCAGCGCGTAGCCAAGCACGAGCTGGATTACCCGGGCGGCGGCGGGTGTGTTCAAACCGTACCGGTTGAGCAGGAGCAGGGTGATGGCCGCAGCAGGAATACTTCCCGCCGCGAGCCGGCCCGTGATACGCCAGTCCACGGAACCCTTGATGCCGTGGACCAGCGTGCCGGCTGTCTTGGTCGCGGCCGCGTAAAGCAGGTCGGTGCCGACCGCGGTGGCTGGGTGGATGCCGAACAGGAGCACGAGCAGCGGCGTCATCAGGGAGCCGCCACCCACGCCCGTCAAGCCCACGAGGAAGCCGACGGCCAGGCCGGATGCTGAATACAGTAAGTTGATGTGCGGAAAAGACATGCGGCGAGGAGAACCGGTTGGGTGAGCGTCGGTCGAAAAACGGTCGATGATAGCGGGTCCGCGGTGCGCTTGCCTCCGGTCCGCAAAAATTGATTCGCAGGCTTCGGCCGTACAATCGCCCGAGTGTCCAGGCAACTCTTTCAGGAAGGTGTAATGGAAACGAAGGAACAACAGCAAGCAAAGCAGGCGCTCAGCGACCGGCAGGCCAGTGATATCGCTCGCGAAGGTGCCCATGGCCCCGCTCATGACGACATGCCCGACCCTATCCGCAGTACAGCCGGCGTTCGCGAGGTTCCTCCGTCGACGCCCGTCACAAACACGGACGGCGCGTTTATCGCGACCGAGCATACGAGCTACGCGAACGAGCGTCAGTTTGTGCTCAAGGCCGGCAATACCTTTGTGGTCAACGACGCAAACGGCGACATCCGTGGCAATGACGACGGCCTCTTCGTCAACGACACACGCGTGCTGTCGCAGTTGCGCCTGACTTTTGGCGGACGCTCGCCGTCGCTCTTGTCGGGCAGCGTGTCCAGCGACAACGCTGTCTTTACAGCGCATCTGACCAACCGGCCGCTGCCGCTTATCGGCGGGGCGAGCACGCCTGAGGGCGTGATCCACGTCGAGCGCCGCCGGGTGTTGTCGCGCCATGTCCTGCACGAAGCCATTGTGTTGACCAACTACGGCACGGAACCGGCCACCGTGCCGCTTTCAATCAACTTCGCCGCCGATTTCCACGACATGTTCGAGGTGCGCGGGTCCACCCGCCCGAAACGCGGAACAATGCGCGAGCCGTGCATCGAAAATGGTGAAGTCGTGTTGCGTTACACGGGTCTGGATGAAGTCGAGCGGACCGCGCGCATTCAGTTTTCGCCTGCGCCGCATTCGCTTTCGGTCAATCGTGCGGATTACGTACTGCGGATCCAGTCGGAAACGGCCATGTCGATCTACTTGTCGATCACGGCCGTCACGCACGCGTTGAGCGACGCCAGTGCGGAGAGCAAGAAGATTGCTGAGGAAGGCGCCGAATGCGCGCCGGAATCGGGGCGGCCGGCTATTCGCGAGGCACTTGTCGATGCCCATCGGCGGATGCGCGAGCGGCGGCGTTCGGTGGCGCGCGTGCGTTCGAGCAATCCGTTGTTCAGCGAATGGATCGATCGTTCGCTCGCGGATCTCGGTCTGCTGACGACTGACCTTGAAACGGGACCGTATCCGTACGCGGGCATTCCGTGGTTTTCCACGGCTTTTGGCCGCGACGCCATCATTACTTCGCTGCAAATGTTGTGGATCGATCCGTCGCTTGCCCGCGGCGTGCTGCGGTTTCTCGCAGCGCATCAGGCGCGCGAGGACTCAGCGTTCCGCGATGCGGAAGTGGGCAAGATCATGCACGAGACCCGCAATAGCGAAATGGCTGCGACGGGCGAAGTGCCGTTTGCGATGTACTACGGCGGGGTCGACAGCACGCCGTTGTTCGTTGCGCTGGCCGGCGCATACGCCGAACGAACGGGCGACACGGCGTTGATCGACGAATTGTGGCCCGCGTTGCAACTGGCCGCGCAATGGATCGCGCGTCATTGCGACAAGAACGAATTCGGCCTGTTGAGTTACCAGCGCGCAACGGAAGCGGGGCTTGCCAACCAAGGCTGGAAAGACAGCGGCGACTCCGTCTTTCACGCCGACGGCAGTTTCCCGATCGGACCCATTTCGCTAGTTGAAGTTCAGGCTTACGCCTCCACCGCGTTTGCCACCATGGCCCGCTTCGCGAGACAGCGCAACGCACCGGACCAAGCATCGGACTTTGAGCAGCGCGCGCAAAACATCCGTGAACGCGTGGAAACAATGTTCTGGATGCCCGAGTCGGAGTTCTACGGTATCGCGCTCGACGGCAAGGGTGAGCTGTGCAAGGTGTTGGCGTCGAATGCGGGACACTTGCTCGCCTTTGACCTCGTCGAACGCAGCCGCGGTGAAGCCGTCGCGCGGCAGCTTGAGTCGACCTTGTTCAATACCGGCTGGGGCGTGCGCACGTTGGCGGCTGGCCAGCCACGGTTTAACCCTATGTCGTATCACAACGGTTCCGTGTGGCCGCACGACAGCGCCATGTGCGCGCGTGGACTCGCACGCTACGGTGACCGCAGCGGCGCAGTGCGCCTGTTGCAGGCACTGTTCGAAGCGGCTGTCACGTTCGATATGCGTCTGCCCGAGCTGTTTTGCGGCTTCACCCGGCAACGTGGCGAGCGGCCGATCGGCTACCCGGTCGCTTGCTTGCCGCAAGCCTGGGCGGCCGGATCGCCGTTCATGATCCTCGAGGCATGTCTTGGGATCACGATCGACGCCGAGAACCACGAAGTGCGTATCGACCGGCCGCAGTTGCCGGATGGTATCGACTGGCTGGAGATTGGTGAACTGCGGGTCGGCGACAAGACCGTGTCTATCACTTTCCGGCGCGTGGGAGGGCAGATCGTGCCGTCTATCGAAGGCGATATCCGCGTGGTGGCGGTGCTTTAACCGCACCGCGAACCTCGCCGCCGCCATTAGCTGCCGGGTTATTTGAACCGCGTATTTAAACCGCGACGCTGCCGACGTAGTTCTCGGCCAGCGCCGTGGCGGCGGCGCGCGATGTGGTCACGTGTTCGAGCTCGGCCACTTGCAGGCGCTGTTCGAACGGCGAGGTGTCGTCGAGTTTGTGCAGCATCCGGGTCATCCACCACGAAAAATGCTCTGCGCGCCAGACGCGTTTCAGGGCGGTCTCGGTATAGCGATCCAGCTTGTCGCTCGCGCCTTCTTCGTAGAACGCCTGCAAGGCGGCGGTCAGAATACGAACGTCGGACACGGCCAGGTTCATACCTTTTGCGCCGGTCGGCGGGACAATGTGTGCGGCGTCGCCAGCGAGGAACAGCTTGCCGGATTGCATCGGCGTGGAGACAAAGCTACGCATGCCGACAATGTTCTTCTGGAAGATCCGCCCTTCCGTGATCTGCCAGCCGTCCAGCGTGTCCACGCGTGCGTGGAGTTCGGACCAGATGCGGTCGTCGGACCAGGCATCGACTGAGTCCTTCGGGTCACACTGGAAGTACATGCGCTGCACGTTCGGCGAGCGGGTGCTGATAAGCGCAAAACCGCGATCGTGGCGAGCGTAAATCAACTCGTGCGCCGAAGGCGGCGCTTCGACCAGGATCCCGAACCAGCCGAACGGATAGATGCGCTGATAGTCGTGCCTCAGTGCCTGGGGCATTGACCCGCGCGCGACGCCTTGCGAGCCGTCGCAACCCATGATGAAGTCGCACTCCAGCTCGTGCTCGAACCCTTCGTGCTTGTAACGGATGCGCGGCCGGGTGGTGCCAGGGGCATCGTCGAAATCATGCAGCGACACGTCGCTCACGCCGAATTTCAACGCACCGTCGGCGGCTACGCGCGCGGCGACCAGATCCTTGATGACTTCGTGCTGGGCGTAGACGGTGATCGAATGGCCGGTGAGTTCGGTCAGTGCAATGCGCTTGCGTTGCCCTTCGAACGCGAGTTCGAAACCATGATGCACCGCACCTTCGGCCAGCATGCGCGCGCCGAGTCCCGCCTCGTTCAGCAGGTCCATCGTGCCTTGTTCGAGAACGCCCGCACGAATGGTGGATTCGATATCGCCTCGGCTGCGTGCCTCGAGCACGACCGATTCGATACCGCGAAGATGGAGAAGATGGGAGAGCAGGAGGCCCGCGGGACCTGCACCAATGATGCCGACTTGTGTACGCATGAATGTCTCCGTAATGCGTGTTGATTTTGTGGACACAGTCTTGCGCATCGGCAAGGTATCGCGCAACGCGATAACGTGGATAGGCTATATCTGGAATGCGGATAAAGGTCGTCGCCCATATTTCGGTTTTGGACAGAATTGTCCGACCGTGGGCGTAATCACTTCAAAGCTGCTGCCGACCCGCCAACGTCCAATTCCCAAACCTGAACCATCAATCGACCCCTGGGTCCGCTGCTTGCTGAAACCCGGTCTTCCACCATCGTTTTCAGGGAGACCGCACATGACCCAGATTTCCTATCCCAAGCCACCCTTTCCGGACCAGCAGCAAGACCGGCAACCCGGCCATAGCGCACCGATGAATCCTCCGCCTGATTACGGCGAGAAAACCTATAAGGGCTCGGGCAAGCTTGCCGGCAAGATCGCATTGATCACCGGCGCGGACAGCGGCATCGGCCGAGCGGTGGCGATTGCGTTCGCCCGGGAAGGCGCGGACGTCGCGATCGCCTACCTGAACGAGCACGACGACGCCAAAGAAACAGCGCGTTGGGTCGAGGAAGCGGGCCGGAAATTCCTGCTGCTGCCCGGCGATATCACCAACCCCGCGTTTTGCCGCGAGCTGGTCGCGAAGACGGTTGAGTCGTTCGGGCGCGTCGATGTGCTCGTCAACAATGCCGCTTACCAGATGGTCTACGACAGCCTCGAGGACATCAGCGACGAAGAGTGGGACAAGACCTTTGCGACGAACATCGGCGCAATGTTCCGCATCACGAAGGCCGCTGTGCCGCACATGAAGCCGGGCAGCGCGATCGTCAACACGACATCGGTGAATGCGGACAGTCCGAATCCGGGATTGATCGCGTATGCCACCACGAAGGGCGCCATTCAGAACTTCACAGGCGGCCTCGCGCAGTTGCTGGCGGAGAAGGGCATTCGCGCGAACGGCGTGGCGCCGGGGCCGATCTGGACGCCGCTGATTCCATCTACGATGAAACCCGAGCAGGTCAAGAATTTCGGCTCGCAAGTCCCGATGAAACGCCCCGGGCAGCCGGCAGAACTGGCGGCGGCCTATGTGATGCTCGCATCGGATGAAGCAAGTTATATCTCCGGCGCGACCATCGCGGTGACGGGTGGCAAGCCGATCATCTCGACGGGCGGCTTGAGCAATCCGGCTTGGAGCGGACGCGCCGTGCGTGCGAAACTCGTGTTTTCGCGCTCGCAATCACGACACGCCGCTCAAGGTACCCACGCTCATGCCCATGCCATTCACCATCCGCCGTCTGACTGCCGCCGACGCCAGTGCCTATCGCGATGTCAGGCTCGAAGGTCTCGCCCGACACCCCGACGGTTTTGGGTCGGCGTGGGAAGACGAAGTCGAGCAGCCGCTCGCGTTGTTCGAGCAACGGATTGTGAACGCGGTCGTGTTCGGCGGTTTTTTAGGCGATGAAAACGAGCTGGCCGGCGTGGCCGGGCTGATTGTTCCGCAAGGCGCGAAACTGCGACACAAGGGCGTCTTGATGGGCATGTACGTGCGCCCGGCCGCTCGTGGAACGGGAATGGCATTGGCGCTCGTTCAAGCCGTCCTGAGCCACGCACGCACGGTGGTGGAAGAGGTCCAGCTGACGGTTGCGCCGCATAACGAAGCGGCGCAACGCCTGTATCGCTCGGTAGGATTCGTCGAGTACGCGCGTGAACCGCGTTCGCTGAAAATAGACGGCAAATATCAGGAGGCCGTGCTCATGACCTTGCCGTTCCAACGTGTCGCCAGCTTATCAACCGACTAGCCGCCGCTCGATTCCTGCAACTGTTTCAGACGGTATTCACCCTGCCGCGCGAACATCCAGCCCGGGTATTCACTAGCGAGCTGGCTGACTTCATCGAGTGCGGCGAGTTCGTCGTCGTTCAGCTTCACTTGCGTCGCTGCGATGTTGTCGTCGAGTTGTCCGACCCGCTTCGCCCCGATAATCACGCTCGTCACCACCTTCTGGTGCAGCAGCCAAGCCAGCGCGATTTGCGCGACCGTCACGCCCTTGGCTTCGGCCATCTTCGTCATGGCGTCGATGCAATCAAATGCACGATCCATGTTCACTGGCGGAAACGAAAAGTTCGTACGGCGGCCCGGTTCCGACGAGCTTCCGTCGCGCTTGTATTTGCCGCTCAGCAAACCGCCCGCGAGCGGACTCCAGACCATCAGGCCGAGGTTTTCGCTCTTCAGCATGGGCACGATTTCACGTTCAAGGTCGCGCCCGGCGATCGTGTAATACGCCTGTAGCGACTCGAAACGCGCGAGGCCGAGCCGCTCCGAAATGCCCAGCGCCTTGGCGATCTGCCACGCCGCCCAGTTCGATACACCGATGTAGCGGACATGACCGTGCTGCACGAGGTTGTCGAGTGCGCGCAGCGCTTCTTCGATGGGCGTAGCGGTATCGAAGCCATGCAGCTGATACAAATCGATGTGATCGAGTTGCAGGCGTTTCAAGCTCGCCTTCACGCCGTCAATGATGTGATAGCGCGACGCTCCGCGCGAATTGACGCCTTTCGTGCCGGTTTCGCCGTGGATCTTGCTGGCGACCACCACGTTTTCGCGCGGCACCTTCAGGTTCTTGAGCGCTTGGCCGGTCATGATCTCCGAGGCGCCGTCGGCGTAGACGTCGGCGGTATCGATAAAGTTGATGCCCGCATCCAATGCCCGGCCGACGAGTTTGTCCGCGTCCGCCTGCTGCAGGCCGCCAATATTGGTCCAGATGCCGCCCTCGCCGAAGGTCATGGTGCCGAGGCATAATTCCGAAACGAACAAGCCGGTATTGCCGAATTTTCTGTTACGCATGCTGGGTTCCTTAGAATTCGTCCTTGAACTAGCGGGCTGTAGACTTCACGTTCGACTGTGTCGTCATCCGCTTCACGGCGGAACAACCGAACGCCCGAACGCCCGTTCGGTGTTTCAGCAACGCCGCGATGAAGCAGTATCTGCCTGTGGCGTCTCGCCCGGCTAGCCTGATCCTGTCAGATCCTTGCCCGATCCTGCAAAGGCCGCGCGTAGCGCTGGGCGAAAACCCGCAGGCACGAGTAAGCTGGGTGCCATTCGCCGGCAGTGCATGATTGATCGCGATTTGAACCTGACTAGCATCTGACTGACGGCAATTCTTCTCCATCCTTGCAAGACTGTGGCCGTTTCCGGGCAGCAGCCGCGCAAACTCACTATCTGCGAATCATGGCCCTGAATGAGACGGCGGATTCCGCCATCGACCCAACGAACCACGCTGACCACGGCGGTGCATCAACGCCGCTTGATCCGGGCCTCGATCACGCCCGGCTAGATCTGGTCGCGTTACTGGACCGCTTCACGGCAGACACCATTGGCACGTTCCAGACGGCGGTGCACGGTTTGTTCCTGCACCGGATCGTGCATTGCGGCGGCCCGAGCCACGGCATTCAGACACCCGCGCTTGGCGTGATCGCGCAAGGGTCGAAGCGGATCATGGTTGGCGACGAATTGTATGTGTATGACCCCATGCACTATCTGGTTTCATCGGTGGATTTGCCGGTGATGGGGCAGGTGACGGGCGCGACCGAGGAAACACCGTATTTGGGCATGCGGCTTGATCTCGATGTCGAGGAAATCACCACATTGATCCGCGATGAAAGCCTGCCGCCGTCGACGCCCGCAGATGCCTCGCGCGGCCTCTATGTCAACCGGCTCGGCACGTCGCTGCTGGATGCCGTTTTGCGTTTGCTGCGCCTGCTGGATACACCGGAGGACATTCCGATTCTCGCGCCGCTGGTCAAGCGCGAGATCCTGTATCGGCTGCTGATGAACGGTCCTGGCGCGCGCTTGCGTCAGATCGCGCTGCAGGACAGCCAGACACAGCGCATTGCGAAGGCGATCATGATGCTGCGCCAGCACTTCGATCAGCCGTTACGCGTGGAGTCGATCGCCCGCGACGTGCATATGAGCGTCTCGTCGCTGCACCATCATTTCAAGGCCGTCACGGCGATGAGCCCGCTGCAATACCAGAAGCAGTTGCGGCTTCAGGAAGCGCGCCGCCTGATGCTGATCGACATGACCGATGCAGCGACAGCGGCGCATCGCGTGGGTTATGAGAGCGCATCGCAATTCAGCCGCGAGTACAGCCGCCTGTTCGGTGCGCCGCCATTACGCGATACCCGCAAATGGCGCGAGACCGCCAGCGCGTGATCAGGACGTGCGGTTTTGCAGCAGCAGAAAACGAAAAAGCCAGGGACGTCCCTGGCTTTTTCGTTTTTAACGCTTGTTTTTAAGGCCTGCGCGACCAATCAATAGTAACGATGCGGAGGGCCGTCATAACGCGGTGCGTGATGGCGCTCCCACTCGCGCCGTTCCCAATAGCGATGCCCGTCGTAGTACCGGTCGCCGTGCCAGCCGCGGCTGTCGACATGAACGTAGCCGGGGTGGAAGTGGTCGTCGGCGGATGCGATGTTCGAGAAGCCGAGACTCGTTGCTGCCGCCACCGCGAGCGATGCGGCTGCCAAGCTTTTTTTGAGTGTCAACATGTTGGTTTCCTTCGCGCTTGTTGTTTGGTTTGTTGCTTTATCCCGCAAAGCCACGCTTAGTAGCGGCCGTAGTAGTCGTGATGGTGATATCCGCCGCCATCCGGTACGACGATGCAACCACCCAGGGTGCTGCCGAGGAGTACTGCGAGCGTGGCTAGAATCGCTAATCGTTTCATCGGTTTCTCCAAGTGAAATCCGTGAAATCAATTTAGCGATTAGCTAAATGACAAGCCGTTTGCGTTTGTAAGGAAAAGTGTGGCCGGAAATATTCGGGAGAGGCAGCGAAGGCTTGGCGCCCCGGCGCTGTTACCGAACGATCGCGGGCCTTACATTTGGGGTGAGCGAAACACCGACCACACGGCCGTCGCGCACGCCGCAGCGGCTGTCAACGCGCGTCCACTGCGCCTGGCCGCGGACTTTGGCGAACGCGCGCATGGCGATAACTTCGTCGACGGGAATGGGATTGCCCGCGCTGAAGATAGTCGTGTCGCTATCGATCTTTGCGCGCAGCACACGCCGGTCGGGGACGATGAACGTGTCGTACTTGGGCGTCAACGCGACCCAGCGATCAAACGCCGCCACGCAGCGAATCACCGGTTCAGGGACGCGCATGCGGGTCAGGTAGGCGTAGTCTTCCTGCGAGGGGTCAGGCGATTCCTGAGCGTGAGCGAGTTGCCCGAATTGCCCGAATTGACACAGCGACGCGCAGAGGATCAAGCCGAAAACAAGAGGTAAAGATTTCATGCGGGTAAAGGTACGGGGCACAAGGCGGTTGATGGGTAACGTTGAAAGACGGCATGGGACCGTGACTCGAAGTGTACCGCGTGAGCGTTTGCATGACAGTTTTCGACATTGACGCGGACTCGGCGCCCTGGTCATCAGCATGGCGTGTTGAATCGCGATTGCCACGTCCGGACGTCACAACCACCATAATATCGGTCACACGCCACTTTGCCGGATAACCGCGAATGACTGACATCAAGCTGAATGCATCCCCGTCGCCCCGACTGACCAGCCTGTCCCACGGCGGCGGTTGTGGCTGCAAGATCGCGCCGGGCGTTCTCGCCGACCTGTTGAAGCGCAGCGTGCCAATGCCGTTCTTCCCCGACTTGCTGGTCGGCAACGACACCGCCGACGACGCGGCGGTTTATCGTTTGAACGACGAGCAGGCGATTGTTGCAACGACTGACTTCTTCATGCCGATCGTCGATGACCCGTTCGACTTCGGCCGTATCGCGGCAACCAACGCACTCTCCGACGTCTACGCGATGGGCGGCAAACCGATCCTCGCGCTCGCGCTCGTCGGCATGCCGATCAATGTGTTGCCGCACGAGGTGATCGCGGCCATTCTGAAGGGCGGCGAGTCGATCTGCGCCGAAGCGGGCATTCCTCTCGCGGGTGGGCATTCCATTGATTCCGTCGAGCCTATCTATGGCCTGGCGGCCATCGGGATCGTGCATCCGAAGCGCGTGAAGCGTAACGCCTCCGCTCGTCCCGGCGACGTACTGATCCTCGGCAAGCCGCTCGGCGTGGGCGTTTTATCGGCGGCACTGAAGAAGGATCAACTCGATGCCGCCGGCTACGCCGCGATGATCGCCGCCACGACCAAGCTGAACCGCCCGGGCGCGGATCTGGCTCTACTGGACGCCGTGCACGCGCTTACCGACGTCACCGGCTTCGGCCTGCTGGGCCACACGCTGGAGCTCAGCCGCGGTGCCGGGCTGACGGCACGCCTGCGATACGCCGACTTGCCATGGCTGCCCGGCGTGGAGGCGTTCGCGAAAGCGGGCGTGGTCACCGGGGCATCCGGGCGTAACTGGACTGCATACGGGCACGAGATCATGCTGGCGTCATCGTTGCACGATGTGGCACGAAGCCTGCTCACCGACCCGCAGACTTCGGGCGGATTGCTGGTGTCGTGCGCGCCCGGAGCAGTTGACGAAGTGCTCGCCATTTTCCGCGCGGACGGCTTCGATCAGGCGGCTGTGATCGGAGAAATGATCGATGGCGAAAGCCGCGTGGAAGTCGTTTGACGCGTTGGTTGTTTGTTCGTTGTTGATGTCCGGGAGCGTCCCGGACTCACCGCCGCCAGGAGCACGATGAAAGAAGAATCGCCGAAAGCCATTTTCTACGCGCTCGCCGCCAACTTCGGCATCGCCGTCTGCAAGTTCGGGGCGGCTGCGTTCACCGGCTCCGGCTCCATGTTTGCCGAAGCTATCCACTCCACCGCCGATTGCGGCAATCAACTGTTGTTGCTGTTCGGGCTCAAGCGTTCACAGGCGCCCGCCGACGTGTTGCATCCGCTCGGCTCGGGCCGCGAGATCTACTTCTATTCCATGCTCGTCGCGCTGCTGCTGTTCTTTGTCGGCGGCGCGTTTTCGGTGTACGAAGGCGTGCATCGGATTGCCCGGCATGAGGTGGTCAGCAACCCGATTGTTGCGCTTGTCGTGCTGGGGATATCGGTCGTACTTGAGTCATTTTCCTTGGCCGGCGCGTTGCGCGAGATCCGCAAGACGTCGGGGAATAAGTCTCTCTGGAGATGGTTTCGCGAGACGCGCGAGTCCGAATTGATCGTGGTTACAGGCGAAGATGTCGCCGCGCTGGCGGGGCTCGCCATTGCGTTTTGCGCCGTGCTCATGACCATGATCACCGGCAATCCCGTCTACGACGCAGCGGGATCGATTGGCGTCGGCGTGCTGCTCATGGTGATCGCGTACCTGGTCGCACGTGAAGTGAAGTCGATGATCGTCGGAGAATCGGCGAGTCCGGAAGTGCGCCGGGCTATCGACGCGCACTTGAGCGCGCGCCCCGAAATTGTGCGCGTGATCAACCTGATTACGCTGCAGTGGGGCAAGCAGATCGTGGTGGCCGTGCAAGCGGAGATGGTGGACTACGACAGCGGCCGCGCGATGGTCGATGCAATCAATGTGATCGAAGCGGACCTGCAGCGCGCGTTCCCCGAAGCGCGTTGGGTCTTCTTCGAGCCGGATATTCCCCGCGTGGCAGAGGCGCGTGCTTGAGCAGGCAAGGTAACGTCCAACAAAGGTTCCACTAAACTTCGGAACTGCAGGGACGCTGGGGAGAATCCGGCATCACGGCAAATGTGCCGGTGGCTTGTCGTAATGCGGTCGCGGGGTATCGGGCGTGGCGGGAAGCTGAGTGTCGCCGCTGGCGGGAAGTAGCGTGGTGCCTTCATCCGGCGGCGCAACGCTGTCCACGTGCTTGCTCACTCCCGCAGCCGAGGGCGGGATGGGCTTCGCGGCGTGCTCAAGGTTGGCGTGTTCGGCGGCGGATCCGCGTGCGGGCGCAAGAAGTGCTACCAGCAGTCCGGTCGCCGACAGCAACATGGCGGTGCCGGCAAGGGCCATTCGGCGGGATCGCGTGGATCGGACAGTTCGCGGAATTTGGACGTGCATGCCCGAATCCGGTAGTTATGATCAGACGTTTGATGCACGAACCATTCCAGTTCGTCTAGTTTGTCCAGTTTGCACCGCTTGAGAGTGATCACCGCAGGTTCAATCGCGCTGCATGCCGGGCGCATCCGTGGCGGTTTTCCTAACCGAGTTCCTCATCCTCGCCCATGCGCAAAATTGTTCTCGTTGTCTTTCTTTTTGTCCTGAGCGTGCTGAGCGGCACGCTTGCATCTGCCGCGAACGCCGCCAGCGCCGCCAAGCCAGCCACAGCTGCCGCAGGTGCATCAACCGTCACACTGACCCCCGAACAGGCGCGCGCCGCACTGGCGGTCCTCAACGACCCCGCACGCCGCAGCCAGATCGAGGACACCCTACGCGCCGTCGCGGCTGCCGGAGCACTCTCTACGCCCGTCCAGGCAGCCTCAGGCAGCGCTGCGCCGGCGATCGCCTCGGCTGCAAGCGGAGCATCGGGCGCGGCGGGCGTTCTGGCGAAGTCACTCACGAGCAACGGGCTGGCATCGCAGATTTCGCATGAGGCGGGTTCCTGGCTCGGCGAACTCAGCGGCGGCTTGCGCCGTTCGGTCACCGCGTTGCTCGACTATGGCTCGGTGATGCAGTGGTGGCACCAGCGCACTGCCACTGCCAGCGGGCGCGATCTGGTGGGCCAGGTGATCGGATCAATCTCGATCTCGTTATTGCCCGCCCTGGTGCTGGAATACCTGAGTTCGCGATGGCTGCGCCGGTGGCGCGCACGGATCGCGGCCCGCGGGGTCGTGGATGTCGATGCAACCCAGCCGGAATTGGCGAAGGACGAGCGGGCGGCGGTGCACGCCGAAGCCGTGGCCGAGCGCTCAGGCAACGAGGCGGCTATCGAGGTCGCTGAACGCAAGACCGATACCGCCCGCGGCGTGCGCCACGCAGCGCGGCACTGGACGCTGTTGCAGCGGCTGCCAAGCGCCATTCTTCACAGCTTGCTCGCGTTGCTGCCGCTGATCGTGTTCACGATTGCGACTGCGGTACTGATGTCTATTTTCATCGACGACAGCACGCCGCAGGGACGTTCCGTCGGCGCGTTGATCGACGTGTACCTGGTGTGCCGCGGCCTGGTGATCGCGAGCGGTTTCTTCATCGCGCCGCGCGCGCCGGGCCTGCGCCTGATCCAGATCAGCGACGATGCCGCACGCTTCTCGCACGACTGGCTCGTGCGCATCGTGTGGGTGGCGGGCGCGGGCTCGGCGCTCGCTGAGGCTGCGGAACCGCTAGGCATGACCGACACGGCTCACGACGCGATCCTGAAGGCGGTCGCGCTGGTCGTGCACGTGCTGATCGCTATCGTGATCCTCAAATGCCGCGTGCCGGTTGCTGCCTGGATTCGCGAAAGCGTCAAGGGACGTCGGTCATTCGTACTGCTCGGTAATTGGATCGCCGATGTCTGGGCCGGCCTCTCGGTGTTTTTCGTGTTGGCGCTATGGTTCGTCTGGGCGCTCGATGTACGCAACGGGTATCGCACGCTATTTCATCTGTTTGGCATCTCGGTGCTCGTGCTGGTGGCGGCGCGCGTGGTCGCCATTGTCGCGTTCGGCGCGCTCGGCCGACTCTTTCATACGGCGGGCGGTGAAGACGACTTGTCGAGCAAGTCGATCGCGCATCGGCACGCCTATCGCTATTACCCGCTGCTGCGGCGCACCGTGCAGACGGTGATCATTGTCATTACCTTGCTGACGCTGCTGCAGGTCTGGGGGCTTCACGTCCTGACGCTGTTCTCGTCGGGCGGCGTGGGTCATCGGCTTGCGTCTGCACTCATTACTATCGGGGTGGCCGCCGCGTTCGCAGTGATCGTGTGGGAAGGCGCAAATGTGATGGTCGAGCAGCGGCTGGAAACGTGGACCACGAGCGGCGACCGTTTGCGGGCCGCGCGCCTCACGACCCTGCTGCCGATGATGCGCAGCGCGCTTTTTATTGTGATCGCGATGGTCGTCGTGTTGACGGGGTTGAGCGAGATCGGTGTCAACACCGCGCCGCTGCTCGCGAGCGCGAGCATCTTCGGCGTGGCGCTGGGTTTCGGTTCGCAAAAGCTCGTGCAGGATTTGATCACTGGCATCTTCCTGTTGATGGAAAATGCGATGCAGGTGGGTGACTCGGTCACGCTCGCGGGGGTGTCGGGCACGGTCGAATATTTGTCGATCCGCACGGTGCGTCTGCGGGGCAGCGACGGCTCGCTGTTCACGGTGCCGTTCAGTTCGGTATCGACGGTGAACAACACGAATCGCGGCATTGGCAACGCCGCGGTACGCGTGAGCATTGCGCTCGGACAAGACGTGAACCTGGCTGGGGATACGCTCAAGGAAATCGGGGCGTCGCTGCGTGAAGACGACGCGTTCAAGGACGGCATTCTCTCCGACTTCAGCCTGTGGGGCGTGGACGCGGTGGATGGGTCGAGCGTCACGCTCGCCGGTCAGATCCAGTGCCGCGATAGCGCGCGCTGGGGCGTGCAGCGTGAATTCAACCGGCGCATTGTGGACCGCTTCACGGAACGCGGTATCGAGATAGCGAATCCGCAGCGCAATTTCGTGATCGTGAAGGGCGGCGATGCGGGTGAGTCGGCTGCAGCCTTCAAGGGAGATCAGCGTGACGATCCCTCAACCGATGCGAATGTGAACGTGAATGCGCACGCTAACGCTAATGACAACGCCGATCAACGCGGTGGGCGCACCATCACTGGCGAGCCTTCGAACTTGCCGCCCGATGGTTCGAAGCCCAGCCTGCCATAAAACGCTTCGAGCGCGGCGCTATCGGGTGCGGTGTGATCGACGGAAGGCGCGGCGGGGCCTTCCCCTTTCTGCGTGAGCGGCCGCGGCACGAGTGAAAGCATGACGCCGTGCTTGTCCGCCAGCGCGACCAGCCGGTCCATGGCCGCGCGTGCATGTCCCCGATGATGTTCCCCCTCGGACCACAAGGCCTCGAGCGCGACGGCGCAGTCGCCGGTAACTTCGAGCCACATCTCGACGTGCTGGCGGTCCTCGACATGACTGGCGTGAAATGCATCGATCATTCGTGAAGCGGCGGTGTCGGACATGGGCGCCTTGCAGGGGAGTGGACTGAACAGCGAACGTGCAAACAAGCAAGTAAGTGAAACAGCAAGACTAGTGCTTGATGGCCGTTACCGGAACATTTTATGTTCCTTACAACGGTGTTCGTAGTCCTTTTATAATGCGCCCGATGCATGAACACCCGGCGAGTGGTACTGACGGTATCGACGAGACGGGCGTATGGTTCAGTCGTGCATCTTGCCGTGCGTTTCACCTCGCGTTCTCCTTCCACTTACGGTGCCGCCCAGATGAAATCGATTGTCCGTTCCTCGCTCGACCTGCTCCTTCATATTCCTCGCAGCCGCGCGCGCATCGTCAGTCAGCCCACGCCCATCCCCGCACGACTCGCGACATTAAGCCTGACGGTCGCGACGGCTTCGCTCTTGTTCAGCGCGTGTGAGCCAACGTTTGCGCGGGAGCCGTTTAGCGTTCATAGCGGTAATAGCACCGGCCACGGTCAGCTCGTCAAGGTCATGATCATTTCCATGTTCGGCCCCGAGGCCCAAGTCTGGCGCGACAAGCTCGGCCCTTGGAAGGCCATTCACGTGGCTGGACTCTCTCCGGATTATCCCGTTGTGAACTGCAACCGGCAGGAGGTCTGCGTGATGACCACCGGCATGGGGCACGCGAATGCGGCCGCTTCGCTGATGGCGCTCACTTTCTCCGATAAATTCGATCTGCGCCGGACCTATTTCATGATCGCGGGGATCGCCGGTATCGACCCGATGCAAGGCACGATCGGGTCTGCCGCATGGGCGAAATACCTCGTCGACTTCGGTATTCAATGGGAACTCGATGCGCGCGAAAAGCCGGATAGCTGGCCAAGCGGTTATCTCGGCATCAATACGAAGAGCCCGACCGATAAACCACCGCTCGATTACAAGACCGAAGTGTTCAAGCTGAATCCGGATCTGGCCGATGCCGCTTATGCGTTGTCGAAGAACGTGATGCTTGCAGACAGTCCCGAAGCGCAGGCCGCGCGCGCCAGGTTCAACTACGCGCCGGCGAACCAGCCGCCCAAGGTGATCCAGTGCGACACGCTGGCGAGCGATACGTGGTGGTCGGGGAAATACATCGGCGAGCGGGCGCGCGACTGGACGAAGCGCGTGACTGACGGCAAGGGGGTGTATTGCACGACGCAGCAAGAGGACAACGCGACTTACGAGGCGTTGTCGCGGGCGGCGAGTGTGCATCGCGTGGATTTGAACCGGGTGGCGGCCGTGCGTTCGGGTTCGGATTTTGATCGGCCATATGACGGGCAATCAGCCTCCGATAACCTCCTCAATTATGCGGCGCAAGGCGGTTTCGCGCCGGCTATCGACAACTTGTATAGGGCGGGTAATCCGCTGGTGCAAGAGATTGCAACTCACTGGACTGAATGGCGCGATGGCGTGCCGCAACACTAGCGGTTGCAGAGCGTTCGATGGCGTCTGCGCAGCGACGCAAGGCGCTTGGGAGGACCCATCTCTATCGGTTTTCTAGTTTTCATAGTCTCTGCGGACGCTGTTACAACTAAGTGCAACATGTGCCGTCCGACTGTCAGTCGGACATTTTGTTAGCCGAATTTCCGCATTAAAAATGAAAGGGAATCGACAGCATTTATCCGAGGGTTTTCCTTCTCTGCAATTCTGAAAGTCCAATGACTGGCTGTTACAACTTCGCCATTCATCGCAATCCGATTAATTCAGCGGGCATGTCAACCGACTTTCCGCCCCATCCGTTTTTTCCCTAACAAATCAACCGCCAAGCAAATCCCCTGTCAATTGAGGCAGTGCATTTCGCTTCAAAAGTGCCGCCAAAAATCGGTCACCCTTTCCTGTTACATCTTTAGGAAAAAATTACCGTTTCTCTTTGTTGTTTTATGGAAATTTATTATTGAGATGTTCTTGATTTCCCGCTGCGTGGTACTTACAATCCGTTTCACAGTGTTGTTACAAGATGTAACTCACTGAAACAAAGTTTAAACGTAGCCGAACAGAACAAACGTTTGGCTAGGCAAAAAAGATAGCTGGCAAAAAATGCCGGCAGGGTACTCGGGGTTTATATAGAACGCGGGAAAATCATGAACGGTCGCGAAACGCTGGACTCGATTCGAGAAATCAACTTGTCGTACATCATGCTCGCCCAGCGCATGCTGCGAGAGGACCGTGCCATCGGGATGTTTCGACTGGGTTTGTCCAAGGAACTCGCCGACCTTCTGTCCGGGCTGACGCTCGCGCAGGTTGTCAAACTGGCGGCTTCGGACCAGTTGCTGTGTTTTTTCCGTTTCAACGATCACACCATGCTGGCTGCACTCACGTCGCCCGCGAAGCATGCGGATATTGCCCCGACGCACGCAGCCATCTTGCTGGCCGGTCAGCCAGCAGAACAGTTCCTCTAAGCACGAGGCCTCGCCATGCTTAAGAAGAGCCTCACCGAAGATGCACAGGAAGTTTTCCGCGCGATCGCATTGATCGAACTCGGGGCGCGGATGCAAGTGCTCGAAAGTGAACTGACACTGTCGCGCGACCGGATGATCCGGTTGTACCGCGAGGTGAAGGGTGTATCGCCGCCCAAGGGCATGCTGCCTTTCTCGGCTGACTGGTATATGACGTGGCTCGCGAATATTCACGCTTCGCTCTTCTACAACACGTACATGTTCCTGAAGAAAGAAGCGGGTTGCTCGCACCTCGATGCCCTGACGAAGGGGTATCGGCTGTATCTCGAACACTGCAGAAATAGCGATGTCGAGGCGGTACTTGATCTAACGCGGGCCTGGACCCTTGTGCGCTTTTTCGATGCGGGCATGCTGCAGCTTACGAAATGCTGCCGCTGCACTGGAAAGTTCATCGCGCACAAACATGATTTGCAAGAAAACGTGGTGTGCGGGGCTTGTCAGCCGCCGTCACGCGCGGGGAAGACCAAGAAAGCGGCAGCCGCCCGTCAGGCGAGCCTTGAGACCGCGCTGTTGGAGTTGAGTCTGGTATCGAACAAAGAAGTGCCGGAATCGACGGTGCTCGAACACGCGGCGATGTTACAGCCGCGCACAGAAAGCCTGATTGCACAGGCTGCTTGAGCGGTAAGCGGACCGGCGGCCCCGAGGACCATCGTTTGATGGGGTGGCCGCAGGACCCGTTGCTGTTATTTTAAGTTTTTAAGGGGTGTTGGAATTTTTGGGGCTACCGAGGTTGGTAGCCCTTTTGCTTTTTCAGAGCCGCAGAGCTCTCCCACTTCTACGCCGACAGCAACGACCCTGTCCTATAAGCAGTAGCACTGGCGACTCGGGCCACTTCCATTCCCGCGGTAGCAAACCGTGCAATCTGCCGTGCATACAGCACACCGGTGGTCACGCAATTCAAGGGCGTAACGGTGTCCGTCAGCGGATCGACCACATCGGCAATGGCATCGCCGGCTTTGACCAGCGCTCCGACCTTCGCGCGAAACACCAGCACGCCGCTCACAGGAGCAACAATAGGCTCGGCGCCGGCAAGCGGCGTCGCCGGATACGAAAGCGCCGGCATGGCGGGCGCAGTCGCATCGATCACGCCGCGATGCATCAGGTAATTGATGATGCCCTGGGCGTCGGCATCGGCGAATTCATACGATACGTCGTGCTGGCTGCGCAGTTCCACCGTCACCGAAATGCCGGCATTAGGCACCGGAAAGCGATCGCCAAACTTGGCTCGCAGGTCCGACCAGCAGAAACTGTGAATCTCGTCGAACGGGTTACCCACTGAATTCAACGCCAGCAGCGATGCCTTCGAATCCAGATATCGCGCCAGCGGCTCGACTTCGTCCCAGATATCCGGATTGGTGTAGATGTGCAGCGCTGCGTCGAGGTCACAATGCAGGTCGAGCACGACATCGGCATCGTAGGAGAGCTTCTGCAATGCAAGGCGTTGCGACTCAAGCTCGGTCTGCGGTTTTTGCTCGTCCAGTACCTCACGCATCGCACGGCGCACGGCAAGCTTGTTGGCATTGCTGTCGCCGGACAGCCGGCCTTCAATACGCGGCGCGATCAACGCGGCCAGATCGTGGAAATTGCGGTTGAAGTTGTGGCCGCTGTTCAGCTCAAAACGCCCGAGCAGGGTGCCGTGCATGTTCTGGTTCAAGCCGATCGGGTTCGACACCGGCACGATCACCACTTCGCCGTGCAGCTTGCCCGCCGCTTCGAACTCGGCCAGTTGGCGCCGCAGACGCCAGGCGACCAGCATGCCGGGAAGTTCATCGGCATGCAGCGAGGACTGGATATAGATCTTTTCGCCGCCGCCCGGGCCGTAGTGAAAACTCAGGATATTGCGGGTGGTGCCGATCGACGGCGAAATCAGGGTGTGCGTTTTGGTTTGCATGATTGTCGGTGCATGGCGCGCTGGATACGCGTCGCGCTTGGGAAAAGTGTCGGCGTGTTCAGGAGAGCGGGGCGGAACGTTCGCGACGGCCACCGGGTTTGCCGATGCCGGTGGCGCTGGCTATTGCCTGCGGATACCTGCCAATGCCTGCAGCGGCGCCTGCCCCAGACGTTCGATCTTAGCTGAAAACGAGGGTTTTGCCGCGCCGGGCGAAAAAGACGGCCAGGACGCCGAAAACAAAACGGGCTCCGCGTTTGCCGCGGAGCCCGTTTTTTCAAGCGCTCAAGCTGTGCCCGGAACGCGTTCCGGAGTCAGGCTTGGGGACTGCTTAGCTGCCGTACACGTCGAAGTCGAAGTACTTCTTTTCAAGCTTCTTGTACGTGCCGTCCTTGATGATCGAGGCAATTGCCTTGTCGATCTGTGCCTTCAGGTCGGTGTCTTCCTTGCGCAGGCCAATACCAGCGCCATTGCCGAGGATCGTCGGATCGACCAGATCCTTGCCCACGAACTCGTAACCCGTACCGCGCGGTGTCTTCAGGAAGCCCACCTCAGCTTGCACGGCATCTTGGAGCGCTGCATCCAGGCGTCCAGCTTGCAAGTCGGCGTAGACGCCGTCCTGGTTCTGGTACGGCGTAACCGTCACACCCTTCGGCGCCCAATAGGTCTTGGCGTAGGTTTCCTGGATCGTGCCTTGTTCCACACCCACCGTCTTGCCCTTCAGGCCATCCGGTGTCGGCAAGATGCCGCTGCCCTTCTTGGCGATCAGGCGGGTCGGCGTGTTGAACAGCTTGCTCGAGAACGCAATTTGTTCGGCGCGTTGCGGCGTCATGGACATCGACGACAGCACACCGTCGAACTTCTTCGCCTTCAAGGCCGGGATCATGCCGTCGAAATCGTTTTCCACCCATACGCACTTCGCATGCAGGCGTGCGCAGATTTCATTGCCGAGGTCGATATCGAAGCCGACCAGCTTGCCATCCGGACCTTTCGATTCGAACGGGGCATAGGAGGCGTCGACGCCGAAACGGATGGTCGAGTAATCCTTCGCATTGGCGGTGACGGAGGTGATCGATGTGACGGCGAGCAAGGAAATCGTCAAAGCCGCGAGCAGTTTTTTCACTGTTTTTACTCCAAAGGTGGTCAGTACATCCCGGATAGGTCGATAGGTGAGCATCCGGGTTCGTCCGGCGTGAGGCCCCTCGGCGCCGGACAGCTTACATTCAGCGGATTGTGTCCGCCATAGAACCGCAGCAGGTTACCAAGCCAAAAAAATAAGGGAGTTGGTGAAAATCCCGATAGCTAATCTTGCAACCCTTATGCGAATGGGCATCTCGGCCTGTGCAGATAGTTGAATTAATTTTCTGCAACACGATTGTAAGTCCGATTGGTCGGTCCGACGATGCGTCTTGTTATGAGCGGCGGCCTATCGCGCGCGGCGGGGACGTTCCGGCCGTCGATCGGAGCCGATGGAATAAACCCGGCGTTGCGGCCGTTCAGGTCGAATGGTGTTTTATCGCGTGCTTCGCCGCGTTTTCGGCCGCCTTCTGCGTCAGCGAACACGTGGACGTTTGCGTGAGTCGAAAAGTCCAGTAGGCATCCTATGCAGTCAGATCCTCTATTGACGTACCCGTCAACGAAACGACGAAATCGGAAAACTCCCTCACTTTGGCCGGCAGATGATGACGCGACGGGTAGGCAGCATAGAGCGGAAAGGTCTCGTCGGGCCAATCGGGAAACAGGTCCACTAAGCGGCCACTGGTCAGCAATTGCTCGGTGCCGAGCGCGAGGACTTGCGCAACCCCGTGTCCAGCGAGACATACGCCGTGCATCGTCCCGACGTCGTTCGCGGTCAGGCGTCCCCGGGCGGCAACCAGAACCTTCTTCTTGCCGCGATGAAATTCCCACTGGAAGGGGCGCCCCGTTTCCGGATCGCGGAAATGAATGCACGTATGTGGCTCGCGTTCGAGATCGGCCGGGGCGAGCGGGCGGCCATGTTTCTTGATGTACCCCGGCGATGCAACGGTAATGACGCGCGTATCCAGCAGCTTGCGCGCAACCAGCGTGGATTCGCGCGGCTGACCAAAGCGAACGGCGAGGTCGAAACCGTCCGCGACCATATCGCCAAGCTGATCGCGCGTGATCAGGTCGAGTTGCAGTTCGGGGTACTTCTCCACGAACGCGCCGAGCCGGGGCCCAAGGAATAGGCGCGAAAAGAACGGATCGATATTCACGCGCAAGCGCCCGCGCACTGCCGTTGCCCCTTGCGACGCAGACGAAGCCGCTTCTTCAAGTCCGCTTAGCAAGGGCACGATCTGTTCGTAGAAACGCCGCCCTTCGTCGGTGAGCTTGACTGAGCGTGTAGTACGGTCGAATAGCCGGATACCCAGTCGCGCTTCGAGCCGTGCTACCGAGCGGCTCACGCCGGATTGCGACATATCGAGCGCTTCGCTGGCCGCGGCAAAACTGCCGCTGTCGACAATCGCGCTAAATACACCCATGCCGTTCAGCGTCCTTTCATCGAAACTCATGCACATGCGCTCCTGTCATTAATCGGCTGGAGGTCATGCTATCGCGAAATGAGTGCGACGGTGGCGAAGGCGTGGGCGACCGGGCTCCTAGCGCGGTGCAGTCACGCCAATCACATGCTTGCCGACAGTCAAACTTTCGCGGGGACCTTGGTCTGCTTGAGCAAGGTTCCTGGACTCGACATGTCGCTCGAACGGAAACGCTGCCGGTATTCCATCGGGCTGATATGAAGGCGCTTGCTAAAGGTTCGCCTGAGGGTGTCAGCGCTTTCGAATCCACATCGGCGCGCGATGTTTGAAACGGGATGGTCCGTGCTTTCCAGATATCGCCGGGCGGCGTCGATGCGTGCGTCATTGAGAAAGGCGATCAGGCTGACGCCGCACTCCTTGCTAAAGACGCGGGACAGGTTACGCGCGCTCATGTTCAGCCGCTGCGCAAGAGAGGCCATGGTGTGCGGCAGTTGAAGATTGTCGAGCAGGTACTGCTGAACCGGCTGGATCTGTGAATCGGCGGCAGCTTGCGTTTCCAGCAGAGGGCTGAATTGCGATTGGCCGCCCGCGCGCCGCACATACACAATCAGGTACTTCGCTACGTCCAGCGCCATCTTCTTGCCGAAGTCTTCCTCGATCATGACAAGCGCGAGGTCGATGCCCGCGGTCACGCCGGCGGTCGTGTAAAGACCGCCGTCCTTGACATAGATCTGATCCGGTTCGACTTTCGCTTTTGGAAACATGGCGGCGAGTCTTGCCGCATCCATCCAGTGAGTCGTCACGGTCTTGTGATCGATCATGCCAGCCGAACCGAAGGCGAATACGCCGTTGCAAATAGCGGCAACGCGACGGCTGATGCGACGTTGTTTCACCAGCCATTCGCTGAGGGTGGAGTCCTCCAGAACTTCAAAAATGCCGAGACCGCCTGGGATGATCACCGTATCGAATTCCGGGCAGGGGTCGAAGATCGTCCGGTCCGGCACGACCGTTAGACCACTGGACGAGAGCACGGATCCGCGCGTCGTGCCGACGGTCAGCATTTCGTATTCACACTGCCCCTGGCTCAAGATGCGGACCTCGGCGAATGCATCTTTCGGCCCGGCGATATCGAGCAACTGGAAGCCGGGAAACAACACCATGGCGACGGTGATCTTGCGCATATGCGAGTCCGATGAATTCGGGATCCGGGCAGGCGAAGCTTGCGCCGCTGCGGCACCCGTTCACGCGATGAAACCACGCCGGAAAGCAGGCTGGCCCCAGCCGACGCCAGGAACAATTATTCTAAGGTGACAGAATTTCGATGACCAGCGGGACGTGATGCCAATTGATCAACATGAGCACGGCGCACTTGGAATGCGCCGCGCCGTTCTGTTTTAACAAAATGCTTAGACAGCCTGCTGAAGTGAACGCGCATTCGCCGGCTGGGAACCGGCATGCAAGCTACGTTGTGCCAGGTTGCCGAACAGCAAACCCAGCGTGGTCCACATGATCACTTGCATGCCGATGGCAGCAACGCGGAATTTCCAGAGCAACACGGCAGGAAAGGCGGCTGGCACCTCGTTGATCGCCGGCATGCCAATCTGCACGGCGGCAATGATCACGGCAAACACCGCTGCGCCAGCAATGGATGCATTCCATGATCCGACGCGGGCAATTGCCGCCCGGCGAACCTTCAGCGAAAACACCATGGCGGCTAGCGAGATCACGATCATAAAAAAGAACAGGCCGGTGCGATAGCCGATGGTCGCCGGGTCGCCAACCGAAGGTGGATTGGCGGGATACTTGAGGTTCGGCACGATCACTAAAGCGATGAATCCCGCGATAGCCAGCCACGCCGACAAAGCATTTGCGCTGAGCGTGCCGGCCCGGCCAACCATGGCCGAGAAGGTCAGCGCGAACAGGCCGCCAATAGCGGCGCTGTAAGCCATTACGCCCGTGAGCAAACCGAGGCCTGCTTGCGTGTGACGGCTGACGAGTTCCGGTTCCGGCGCTTCGCCCTTTGCCGCATCCGCCTTTTCCTCAAATGAGATCGCCTGATCGACTTGAGGCTCGCCGACTATTTTCGCGAAACCGAACGTAAGCAGCCCGGCGGCAATGCCAGCGAGCATGCCGCGCACCAATAATTTTCCGACCATGGGAGTCTCCGGATCAATGGCAAGGGAAGCCAAGCAGGTGCCGGCCATCGTGTACAAATTCATGCACATACATGCCGGGAATCAGCGATGTCGCGCCTTCTTCCGCACCCACGAAATAGATCGCGAGCAGCATCAGCAAGCCACCGAAAATCGCCCACGGGATCAGCTCACGAGTGGGAAGCGGTAACGGCGGCAACGGCATGGCGGTTGAATCCAGAACAGCGTCGGTCATAAGGATCTCCAAAAACATTAAAAAATGCGGCCCGGTTCAAGCGTCAGCGGTGACGACTGCAGCATCGATCGCTGCTATTTCCGCCGCCGAGAGCACGTCGGCTTCCACCAGGGTTTTCTTGAGTGCGAGGAAAAAACGTTCGTAATAGTCCCAGCGCGGCTGGCCTGCGCAATAGCCGTCTTCCCATTCGGCAATCGATTCGATCAGGTTCTGCCGGAAGCCTTCCCACTCGAAGTAGCCAGCCTTCGATAACGACAGCGCGAGGCCGAACACATCGCGCTCCCAAGGTTTGTCGAAGAGAAATTTGCCTTGCTGGCGAGGCGGTGAATCGGGTTGACCCAGCATGCTTGATGCAGCGTATTCCTCGAAGCGCGTGAACATGATCAGCCCGCGGCGAGTGATGGCGACGGTACCAACGCAACGCCCATCATCGCCTCTGGCGTGATGAGTGCAGCCAGTGCCTCTTCGCTCATGCCATCCGTTCCCGCTGGACGTTCCGGTACGACAAACCAGCGAATCTGCGCACTGCTGTCCCACACCTTGACCTCGGTGTCCGCCGTTACAGGCACGCCGAATTCGCGCAGCACCGCACGCGGTTCACGCACGCCGCGCGCACGAAATACGGGGTCTTTGTACCAGTACGGCGGCAGCCCGAGTACCGGCCAGGGGTAACAGGAGCACAGCGTACAGATGATCAGGTTATGCACGCCGTCGCCGTTCGCGACTGCGGCCATGTGTTCGCCTTCCGCGCCGTCCATCCCTTGCGGCAAGTCCATTGTCGCGATGGCTTTGGGCGTGTCTTCGATCAAAAGCTGCTTGAACGCGGGATCGACCCACGCACGCGCGACAATGCGCGCGCCGTTGAAGGGGCCCGCCACGGTTTCGAAATGGCCGAGCACGGTATCCACTGAGTCGCTGCCCAGCACGCCTTTCTCGATCAACAGCGCTTCGAGCGCGCGCACTTTTGCGGCGCTGGCCGCTTCGCGCTCATCGTCGTATTTGAATAGTTCGCTCATGGTCGTGGTTCCTGGCATGGTTCAGTTGGCTGCAAGCAGATAGGCATCGAAGAGATCGGCGTAGATGGTCGTATTGGGCTCGCTCTTCTCCTCGCCCCAGATGTCGGCGGCATTGAACGCGACGCGATACACCGGCATGGCCTGACCGATGCCATCGGGTCCCGTCGAAACGAAATACGAAAATGCGCCGGGATAAACAAGGTCCACCTTGCCGCGTTTGTTACGCAGATATCCGGGCAAGCGCGTGTGCTCGACAGCATCCGGGTCCGCCACGCACACTTGCGCTCCCTGCGAAAAACGTGGCGCTTGTTCGAATGCGTGAAAACCGGAATCGCCGTTGACCAGGTACGCGTTGATTTGCGCGGCAATCGCGGGATTAGGCTTGGCGGGAAGCGCGGCCTGCGGATCAGCACGGTAGTGGCGGGTCTTTTCGTCGAGTTCATCAGCCGACAAATACCCTTCATCGATAAAAAACTGCGAGATGCCCATCAACCATTTTTCGTAGTAGCGGTACTTGAAATACTCGAACGGCTGCATGCCTTCGGCACCCGTGCGCAATGACGCCCAGGTCCAGGTATTCCTGAATGTAGTGGGCAGATCGGCGATGGGATAACGCGGTAATGCGTCGGCCAGATGCGTGCTCTCGGCCATCATCACGGTATGGATGCCGAAGATGCGTTTCTCCCACGGCTCGACGAACACTTGCGTGTCCCCATTGACCGGACCGAGATTTTCCAGTCCGCCTAAGTTGTGCTGTAGTTTCATTCGATGGTCCCGGACGAAAGGGGGTTGAAGTTCAGTCGAAGTTCAGTCGACGCTCAGTTGAGTTGCGGCTCGGGTTTGCGGGTCAGGGCGTCGCCGACGAATTCCGACACGATCCCGAACAGCGCGCCCGTGATCAACGCGGCCGCTGCAACGAGTGCGGGGTTATGAATGCTGGCCGTAGTGATGGCTCGGCCGGTAGCCACGGTCGTGCCCACGGTCGACGCAAAACCCCACACGACCGCGGGCAGCACGCTCAGCAACTTGACCTTCGATGCCTGCACCATTGCTGCGCTGCCCGCGCCTACACAAATCGCCGCGATGGCGGGTGTCTGCGCCGAACTCGCGATGGCCAGCAACGACAGCGACGCAATGACAAGACCCGTGAGGTTCGAAGCAACGCTTTGCACGAATCCGGCCGAGCCGCCACCGACCACGAAGAACGATGCCCATGCGATAAATGTCACCCAGACGGGGACGGGAAATACCGTGGCGGTGATGTACGTATCGACTACGGCCAACACGCCGATGCTGACCGTAAAGGCTTCGGACTTTTTCATTGCAGGCTCCTTGAGGGTAGTGGTTCAGGATTGATGCAGGCAATCGAGGAAGGCTTCGCGCAGGCGCGGCATGTCGAGGTCGCGACCGATGAATACGAACTTGCTGTCACGTGTTTCATCGGCGCGCCACACGCGTCCGGGACGTGCTTCGAGCAGCATGTGGACGCTATGAAAATGAAACTGCCGCGGCTCGGACTGGAAGTGCAGCACGCCCTTCATCCGCATCAGTTGCAGGCCGGACTGCTGCACGAGCTGGTTGATCCAGCGATTGAAGCGATCCGGATCGAGGGCGCCGCTTTCAACCAGCGCACACGATTGAATCGATGAATCATGTTCGTGGTCGTGAGCATTTTCATCGAGCAGATCGGGCTCGATTTCAAGTAGCGCGGGCAAGGAAAAACGCCGTACGCCAAGCAGAGAATCGGCTGGGACGCGCGAATGGCTGGCAGTGGTGATGGCCGCGGTCCGGTTCAGTGCACGCACCTGTTGTTCGAGCTTCTCCAGCGCGTGAGCGTCGATGAGATCGACCTTGTTGATGACCACAATGTCAGCGAACGCTACCTGCTCGCGCACGATCTCGTCCTGCAGTTGCTGAGCGAAATGATGTGCATCGACCAAGGTGATCACCGCTTCCAGTTCGACCGCTTCACGCAAATCCGGGTCTGCCAGGAAGGTCTGCAAGACGGGCGCAGGATCGGCAAGTCCCGACGTCTCCACGATCAGGCGATCAAGTCTTGCGTGCGTGCTGCCTTGCGTGCGCATCAGCAGTTCCTTGACGCTCGAGACCAGGTCAGCGCGCACCGTGCAACACACACAGCCGTTGTTGATTTCGATCAACGCTTCTTCTTCGGCGACGATCAGCTGGCCGTCGATGCCGACCTCACCGAACTCGTTCACGACAACGCCAATGCGTCCGGCCGTGCTGTGCTGCATCAGGTGATTGACCAGCGTGGTCTTGCCGGCGCCTAGAAAGCCTGAAATCACGGTGACGGGAATCTTGCGCTGCGGCTTGGGTTGAGGTTGGTGCATGGCTGATCTCGACAAGGGCCTGAGGGATTTGGCCTTGTAAAGAGCGAGTACCAGGCCCGGTTTTGCCGGACGGCTTGAGTGAAACGCGCTCTGTCTCGATTGCCCCGCTCTGATGACCGTATTGGTATTAACGGGAGATAACGGACAAAATTTGAATCTGCCCAGCTTCAGGTTCAGGACGGAATAGGGTGCATTGACGGGCAGGCGTGCCCACGCGGGGTGCGCGATGCGCCTTGATGAGTGGAGTCGGATTGAGCGCGTGGTCAACGGCAGGAGCGACTAACGGCTTCGCAAACGAGGCGACCATTCAGCACGTAGGGGTGAGCAATCGCTTGAACAGACCTCAGCGATAATGCATTCCCCGGCGCTGCCTTCCCGCGCGTCGATCTTTGAGGGAGCGTCGGCGTGGTCGATTCATCCGCAGTCTTGGCTGTTTTGTCTGTCTATATTGCAGGTGTGGTTATTCCCGGACCGAACTTTGTCGCGGTAGCGCACAAGGCGGCTTCGTCGACACGCTCCGAGGCCTTGGCGGTCGTCGCGGGCATCGTCTTGGTCAGCCTGTTCTGGGCGACGTGCGCCATTCTTGGCGTGGGGATTGTGTTCGCCGCCTTCCCGTGGATGGCGCTGGTCGTCAAGATTGGCGGCGCAGGGTATCTCATGTGGTTCGGCTGCCGGCTGATCATCAAGGCGCGAGCTGGCGAGTCGTCGGGCATGACCGCGGCGAGCGTGCCTGGCGGATTGCGCAAGGCATTTGTGCAAGGCTTCGCGACAAACATCACGAACCCGAAGTCGGTAGCGTTTTTCGCCGCTATCTTCGCTTCCGCCACGCCCGCGCATATGTCGCCGGTTACCTTCGTGGCCATGCTTGCCATGGTCGCTCTGGTCGCAACGACGTGGTACGGCTTCGTCGCACTCGTCCTGTCGCACGCGGGAATTGCGTCAGGCTACCGCGGTTACCGGGCATGGATCGACCGCGTGTGCGGCGGGTTGATCGTGGCGCTGGGCGTTCGCCAGCTATTGACGCGCTAAAACGCGAGTACCGTCCGTGCCGTTTTAAAAGGCCTGGACTTCGCGCCGGCCGATGACCGCTCAAACTCGCGTCGAACGCGACGCTTCGCGCCGTAACAGCGCTTCCGCTACCGACACAATCTGGTCCATCGCCTTCTTCAAATGGTCTCGAAGAATGCGCGTGCCGAGGCGGACGTCTCGCGCGCGGCTCGCCTCGATCATTTCTATATGTTCACGGCGCGTGTTCTCCCTGATCGGAACATTGACCACCTGAAAACGGAAATAACGCTCGTTCCGGTCGTTCAGGCGCTTGAGCGTCTCTATAGCTAGATGAAGCCCCGACGGCGCATACAGCGTTTCGTGAAAGCGCCAGTTCAATTGGCCCCACGTGCTTTCAGTGGCGTTCTCCATCTCGTCGACAACGTCGAGCGCCTTGGCGAGGACTTCGTCACTGGTGGATGCCATCGCGGCGCCAAAGATCCAGGGTTCCAGCCGCAGGCGTATCTCGAAGCTTTCCCTCACTTCGTCGGCGGAGATGCCGCACACGAACGCACCTTTGTGCGGAATCAGCGTCACCAATCCCTCGCCGTGCAGGCGCGTGATGGCTTCGCGAATAGGCACGCGGCTGACGCCAAGTTCATCGGCAAGTGCTTCCTGCCGCAACGCCTCTCCTGAGCCGAGTTCCCCCCGCAGGATTTTTCCGCGAATCGCTTCCAGCACGAGATCGACGGTAGTCGCGCGGGTAATTTTGGGTGCACGCGGGGCGATAAGAGACGGCGGCGCTTCCTCGAGAAGAATCTCGTCCACGGAAGTTGGAGCGGAAGATGGGCGCTGCATAAAGTCTGTTCCAGAAGAATTTCGTCACGAACATGATGCCACAACTGGATAGTGTATCCACACGCCGCTTTCAGCCAATCTCCCCGGAGACCTCGCCCGGCCGGGCTTGACGATTTTTAAGTCGCGATTTCCCGTCTCTGACGCCTTTGTTCTTCGACAAAATCATCTTGACACGATCTTTTGTAAACATCATATTGGATACAATCTCCAGTACTCGGGAGTAAAAACAACGGCGCGCTTGAGGACGATTTCCAGCGCAGAACGGCCAATTCAAGAGGATTTTCATGCGTTGGAGCAAGGTGCTTACTGTGGTGAATTGTCATGCCGAGGGTGAAGTCGGCAACGTGGTAACCGGGGGCGTTTTCGATATTCCCGGCGCCACCATGTTCGAAAAAATGATGTACCTGGAGGAAAGCCGGGACGACTTGCGCAAGCTCTGCTTGTTCGAGCCGCGTGGTTCTGCGAATCAGAGTGTCAACTTCATCCTGCCGGCGACCGATCCACGCGCGCAGATGGGCTATGTGATCGCCGAGTCGACGGAATATCCCGCCATGTCCGGCTCGAACACCATGTGCGTCGCCACGGTGTTGCTGGAGACCGGCATCCTGCCCATGACTGAACCCGTCACCGAGCTTGTGCTCGAAGCGCCGGCGGGGCTCATCAAGGTTCGTTGCGAATGTTCACAGGGCAAGGTCACCAAGGTCGAGTTCACGAACCAGCCCGCCTTTGCGAATCACCTGAACAAGGTCGTTGAGGTTGAAGGCCTCGGCAGCATTACGGTCGACGTGGGCTATGGCGGCATGACGTACGTATTGGTCGATGCGCAAACCTTGGGCTTCAGCATAACGCCCGACGAGGCGCGGGATTTATGCGAGCTCGGCCAGACGATCAAAGCCGCGGCAGCGGAACAATTACCTTCACCGCATCCGCTGAATCCGCTTATCAAAGGCATTACGCAAACGGAATTCGTCCTGCCGCTGCGACGCGAGAACGGCGTACTGACGTCGCGCAATACAGTGATCGTTTCGCCCGGCCGCTGCGACCGCTCGCCGTGCGGCACGGGTACGTCGGCGCGCCTTGCGGTCATGCACGCAAAAGGCCAGATCGGCGTAGGGGAAAAGTTCATCCATGAGTCGATTATTGGCTCGGTGTTCGAAAGCCGGATCGAGTCGGTCACGCAGCTCGGTTCTTATCCGGCTGTCGTGCCGGTTGTATCGGGACAAGCGTGGATCAGCGCAATTTCCCAGGTGGGTGTTGATCCATCGGACCGCTTTCAAACCGGTTTTACCCTGTCCGATACCTGGCTGGAAGCGGTCGACCACAAACTGATCAAATCGAGGGTGTAGTCAGCAGCAACGCGAATTTATCGATTAGCCGACGGCTAACTAACTAGGAGTACTTTTCATGTGGCATGGTGTTTATCCTGCGGTGACGACGAAATTTCACCCGGACGGCAAGCTGGATCGCGATGAAATGACGTTGGGTTTTTCGATCCAGCTAGATGCAGGCTGCGATGGACTGATCGTTTGCGGATCGCTGGGCGAGGGGCCGATGTTGACCCACGCCGAGCGTATAGAAGTGCTTGATACAGCACTCTCGATTGCAGGCGGCAAACCTATCCTGATGACGGTGGCGGAGGCGTCGACCCAGGACGCCTGTGCTTTGGCCCGGAGCGCGCGTGCAGCGGGTGCCGCGGGTCTGATGGTGGTGCCCAGCATGGTGTATCACACGGACGAGCGCGAGACAGTGGCCACGCTGAAGGCGGTGGCTGCGGCTGGGGAATTGCCGGTCATGATTTATTCGAACCGGCTTGCTTACAGGGTGGACGTGACCTCGCCCATCCTGGATGCGCTTGCATCGGACGAACACTTTGTCGCGATCAAGGAGTCCTCCGACGACATTCGCCGGACCACCGAAATCCTGAACACGTTCGGCGACCGCTTCGATGTATTGACTGGTGTCGATAACCTCGCGTTCGAGGCGCTGGCCGTCGGTGCGCATGGTTGGGTAGCGGGATTGTGCTGTGCGTTTCCGGCTGAAACGGTCGCCATTTACCGCTTGATGAAAGCGGGCCGTTACAACGAAGCGCTGTCCATCTACCGTTGGTTCCGTCCGTTGCTCGACCTTGATGTCAGTACCTACCTCGTCCAGAACATCAAGCTGGTAGAGGCGATTTCCGCGAACTCCAATGACCGTGTGCGGATGCCGCGCATGGCCCACGAAGGCGCGCGCCGGACGGCCATTGAAGCGCTGGTGCGGCATGCTATTGAAACCCGTCCGGTTATTCCTTCGGATATCTAATTATTAGACGGCTGCTCCGGGGAATCGCGAGCCGCTCCGTATAGAACATTATTTGTGGGAAGAGAAAATGCGCTTAACCAGAAACTTCGTTGTCTGTTGCGGTCTTTCGGCAATCATGGGGTCGGCTCTCGCGGATACCACCGTGACAATCGGTCTGTCGGGGCCGCTCACGGGCAATCAGGCCGGTAGTGGCAAGGACAATGAGAATGGCGCGCGTCTGGCCATTCAGGACCTGAACGCGAAACCGATGACAATCGGCGGCCAAAAGGTCACGCTGAAACTTGATTCCGAGGACGATCAGGGCGACCCGAAGGTGGGGGTGCAGATCGCTCAGAAGCTGGTGGACAGCGGTGCGATTGCCATACTTGGGCCGAACAATTCCGGTGTCGCCATTCCCGCGTCTCGCGTGTTTAACGGAGCGGGCGTTGCCATCCTTCCGGTCGCTTCAAATCCGGCGCTGACTGCGCAGGGTTTCAACAACATCTTCCGCATTGGCGCGAGCGATGCTCAGCTTGGCGGCTCCATGGCCGACTTCGCGAAGAATGTCTTGAAGGCCAGCAAGGTTGCTGTGATCGATGACCGCACTGCCTACGGCGAAGGTATCGCGACCGAGTTCCTGCGCGAAGCGAAACAGATCGGTCTGACGGTGGTCGAGCAGGACTACACCAATTCGAATGCGGTGGACTTCAAGGCGATTCTCTCGACGCTCAAGGCGAAAGAACCGGATGCCATCTTCTACGGCGGATATACCGCGCAGGCGGGCCCCATGGTCAAGCAGATGCACCAGATCGCGCTGAACGCGAAGCTGATGGGCGGCGACGGTATTTGTTCCGCAGAGATGGCGCAGTTGGCGGGCGAGCTTTCATCGGGTGTCTATTGTGCCCAAGGCGGATCAGCACTGGATAAGACGGAGGCGGGACGAGCGTTCATCAAACGCTTTAAGTCGACGTACAGCATGGACATGCTCGTCTATGCCGCCAATTTCTACGATGGCACGATGATGATCGCCCAGGCCATGCAGGCAACGAATACCACAACCGATCGCGCGAAGGTCCGGGCGTATCTGGCAGGTGCGCAGTACGACGGTATTGCGGGGCATTACGCATTCGACTCGAGCGGGAATCTTAAGGGCGCACCGACCACGGTCTACACCTTCAGGAAAGCGCAACTTGTGCCTTACTGAACGGCGTTAGTGTCAATCGTATCCGTAGCGGCGGCGTCAGGTGTCCCGAAGCCGAGGCTCAAGGATGCGTATAGGTACCGTTGTTGGTATTCGCAGCCCCTCGCGTCTTCTTGTGCTTCTTATGTTTGGGCGGCGGCGCGTGCCGCGAAGCGCCGCCGTTTCCCGACATGGACGACTGTCCCTCGCCGAAGTGATACGTATCCGCCAATGCAGCGGTTGAGATAAAAGCAAAAGCGCTGAGGGTCGAGGCAATCACTATGTGCGTAAGCTTCATTGCGCGGGCGTTCCAAAGTTAAAGTGCGTCAGCTTAAACCAAAGCGCTGGTGACGCACTTCATCTCATCCCCGTCACTTGCCGCGAAGCGGCTTGTCCTGCATGAACCAGGACAACGCGAAAGCAAGCAGCACCACTGCGCCGGCCACGAGAAACACGACATGCATCGATCCCGAGAACGCGTTGAGATAAGTCTCGCGGAAAGCGGCGGGAAGATGCTGGACCATCGTTGGCCCCATCGATCGCGGTAATTCCGCCCCCGGCGGCATGGCGTCTGCCAGACGCGAATGCAGACCGTTCGTAAAGATAGCGCCGAATGTTGCGACCCCCACCGAACCGCCGATCGACCGGAATAGCGTCGCGCCGGATGTTGCCACGCCGACATTCTTGAAGGGCACCGCATTCTGCACGGCGAGCACCAGCACCTGCATGACCATGCCGAGTCCAAGTCCCAGCAGCAGCATGAACAGGTACATGGTGCGAAGCGGGGTATCCAGTTGAAGCGTTGACAGCAAGAACATGCCGCAGGCGATAAGCGCGGTCCCGCAGATAGGGAACCAGCGATATTTTCCAATTCGGCTGATCACGCGGCCGCTGATGATGGAGGTGGACAGTATGCCGGCCATCATCGGCAAAATTTGCAGACCGGCTTGGGAAGGGGTCGAACCCTTCGCCACTTGCAGATACAGCGGCAGGAACGTGATCGCGCCAAACAGCGAAAATCCGACGATAAAACCGATCAGCCCGCTCAGCACGAACGTGCGCTCCCTGAAAAGCTCAAGCGGCATAATGGGTTCGGCGGCGAGGCGTTCTTCGTAGATAAAACCGCCCAGCGTGATGAATCCGAGCGCGAGCGTGAACCAAAGCTGCGGCGAACTCCACGGCAGCAGCGTGCCTCCCTGGCTGGTAAAAAGGATGATACAAGTGAGCGAAGCAGCTAAAAACGCGGCGCCCATGTAATCGATTTTATGTTTTACATGCGCCACGTGCGGTTTGAACACGAGTCCGATCACGATCAGCGCCAGCACGCCCAGCGGCACGTTGATATAGAAGATCCAGCGCCATGAAAGATGCTCGACGATAAACCCGCCCAGCAGCGGTCCGACGACTGTCGCAAGTCCGAACACCCCGCCGAACAGGCCCTGGTAACGGCCGCGTTCGGCGGGCGGAATGACGTCGGCAATGGCAGCCATGGTCACGACCATCAAACCGCCGCCGCCGAGACCCTGCAACGCGCGCAACACGATCAGCTGGGTCATGTCTTGCGCCACGCCGCACAGGATCGAGCCGGCAAGAAAAATGAGGATTGACGCCTGAATGACGACTTTGCGACCGAACAGATCGCCGAATTTGCCGTACAGCGGCACCACGATAGTCGACGTCAGCAGATATGACGTCACGACCCACGACAGGCTTTCGAGCCCGCCCAGCTCGCCCACGATGGTTGGCAGCGCCGTTGAAACGATGGTCTGGTCGAGTGCGCCAAGCAGCATGACGAGCAGCAGCGCCGTGAAAAGCAGCCGGATTGGCGGCCGCTCTTCAATGGCGGGAAGTGCGACAGAGGGTTGCAGGGATTCCATTCAGCTGCCCGATGAGTTAAATTAATGTTGGAGTTAATATTAGGCGACGCCGATCCCGGGGTCAATTGCCACTATGACTAAAGATGTAACCGATCCTTCCGAACCGTCCGTTCCTGCCGTCCCCGTCGCGCCGCCGAAGCCTGGTCGCCGGCCTGGGAGGCCGACCGGCGCGCAGCACGGCGAGCCGCGGGCGCTCCTGCTGGACGTCGCACTGGTTTTATTTGCGCGTCAGGGAATCATGGAGACCACGCTCGGCGCGATCGCGCGCGAGGCGGGCGTGACCCCGGCCATGGTCCATTACTACTTCAAGACGCGCGATCAGCTGCTGGACGTGTTGATCGATGAGCGATTCGTGCCGTTGCGCGCTGAACTCGGTCGCGCGTTCGCGGACTCGGACGCGGAGCCGGCTGAAGCGTTGCGCGCGTTCGCCGAAGGGCTTATTGCGGTGTGTGAGCGGTATCCGTGGTTTGCAACGCTGTGGGTTCGCGAAGTCATCAGCGAAGGCGGATTGCTGCGCCAGCGTATTGCCGAGCGTTTCGGCGATGCCAATAAGAGGGCATCGATCGCACGCATTGCGCAATGGCAGAAGGAGGGCAAACTCAACCCGCACCTGGAGCCGTCGCTGCTGTTTGTATCGCTATTCGGATTGACCGTGTTGCCGCTGGCGGTGACTTATTCGTGGGCCGAGGAGAGCGGTGTTTGTGCGCCCAGGCGCGACCAGATCGCGAAGCACGCGGTGGCATTGCTGATGCACGGCGTCGGGCCGATGTGACCGGCAGCGGGGGTAGCAGGCAGCGGGCGCGACGGTTAGTTCGTCGAGTAGAAGGTAACGCGGCTTTGCGTGGGTCGAATCATTCGCGTTGGGCGCGTCAGGCCATAGATTGGGAAGAATGTTCCGGTACCTGTAACAAATTTGCAGTTACGCCGTTAAAATGCGCGCCGGGCACGCTGCCTGGCCGCTCGATAAAAAAGGGCGCGTCGCCGGCAGGAAAACAGGCCACGACAAGGAGACATAAATCGATGACAACCGTTCAGGACCTCGCTCAATCCCGATCTGCCAATGACCATGGGTCGCATCCCGGGTCGAACTCATTAAGCGCGGGCACGATCTCCGCACGACTCGATCGCCTGCCGGCGACCCGCTCGATGTGGACACTTGTCGTCTTGCTGAGCCTCGGGTTCTTCTTCGAACTCTACGACCTCTTGTACTCCGGTTACGTTGCGCCGGGGTTGGTCAAGAGCGGCATTCTCACGCCTACCACCGTTGGCCTATTTGGCATGACGGGCGTCGCGAGTTTTATCGCTTCGCTGTTCCTCGGCTTGTTTATCGGCACGATTGCTTGCGGTTTTCTCGCCGACCGTTTCGGGCGTCGCGCCATCTTCACGTACTCGCTGCTCTGGTACACGGCCGCGAACGTCATCATGGCGTTTCAGGACACCGCAGGCGGTCTCAACTTCTGGCGCTTCATGGCGGGATTGGGCATTGGCGTGGAGCTGGTAACCATCGGCACGTATATCTCCGAACTGGTGCCCAAACACATTCGCGGCCGTGCCTTTGCATGTGAGCAAGCGGTGGGTTTTGCGGCCGTGCCGGTTGTCGCATTCCTCTCCTACGCGCTGGTGCCGAACAAGCCCTTTGGTATCGATGGCTGGCGCTGGGTCGTGTTGATCGGTGCACATGGCGCGCTGTTCGTCTGGTTCATCCGGCGTGCGTTGCCTGAGAGCCCGCGCTGGCTGGCGCAAAAAGGGCGGCTCGCGGAAGCGGACGCGGTGATGACGGCGCTGGAAGCGAAGGTCGAGAAAGAGTATGGCCGGCCATTGCCACTGCCTGCCGCGCCGGAACCGGTCAGCACGCGCGGGTCGTTCCGCGACATGTGGGTCGCCCCGTACGGGAAACGCGCGACCATGATGATCATCTTCAACGTCTTCCAGACGGTCGGTTTCTACGGTTTCGCCAACTGGGTGCCGACGCTCCTGATTCATCAGGGCATCACGATCACGACCAGCCTGATGTACTCAACGATCATCGCGCTTGCCGCGCCGGTTGGTCCGATCATCGGCTTGTTCATGGCCGATAAATTCGAGCGCAAGAGCGTGATTGTCGCGATGGCGGGGGCGATCGTGGTCTGCGGACTGGTGTTCAGCCAGGTCTCGGGCGCAGCGCTCCTGGTCTGCATGGGCGTGGGACTGACGCTCGCCAGCAACATCATGTCGTATAGCTTCCACGCGTATCAGACCGAGCTTTTCCCCACCAGCATCCGGGCGCGCGCGGTCGGCTTCGTGTATTCGTGGAGCCGCTTTTCGGCCATCTTCACGTCGTTCTTCATCGCGGGCGTGTTGAAGGCGTTCGGCACGACCGGGGTGTTTATGTTTATCGCCGGCGCGATGGCGGTGGTGATGCTGGCAATCGGACTGATGGGACCGAAGACGCGGGACCTGGCGCTGGAACAAATCTCGCATTAAGATTTCGATCACGCCTTTGAGCGTGATCTCGTCGCTATAGGGCGCTATATATGGCCTGGCGGGTGCGCCAGGCCATACGCTCGTTTGCCGCCGGTGACGGTGTCATGGCTCGCCCGGACCGCACGGCGGTTCATTAAAAGCAACGCACTATCTGACGTTTTAGCCCTGCGGATTGGCGGGGCCAGCGATTTACTTCATTGGTCGAATTTGCAACTAACTGTCGGCCCGATCCACGTCCGCCAGTGTCAGCAATCTCATTTCTCCCGGCTCGCCGCTTCTTCGAACCGCCGCGATGCTTCTTCCACGTCCTGTCTGAACTGCGCAAGCGCAGTCAGGCTGGCAGCGGGGGGCTGTAGCGCGGTCCACAGCACGTCGATGAGTTCATCGGCGGTCGTATCGATCTGAGCCTGACTCAGATGCCGCCTGGCGAGCGTCGCGTCCCACAGGACATGCTCCATCGGCCCGAAGACCAGCGAGCGCAGCAGCCGCAACGGCAAATCCGCCCGCACCTGACCGACTGTCTGGCCATGCGCGAGCACGTTCATCAACGGCGCGGTATAGCGGCGTTGCAGGTCGGTGAGCGTGTCGCTGAGATCATGATGTTTCGTTCGCCCCTCCGATAACACCAGCGCGCACAACCCCGTCCCGTTCACTAGCATCAGCCGCAAATGCGTCCTCACGATAAACGCAAACTGCTGGCGCACGCTGCTGTCGCGGGGCAGTCCGGATTCGAATGCATCGATGATCTCGTCATACCAATCCGCGATCACCCGCGCGCACAACTCCCGTTTACCGCTGAAATAGCTGAATACCGTTGCCTCTGAAATCCCCGCGCGCTGGGCGATTTCGGCGCTGGTTGCGGCGTCGTAGCCTTTTTCGGCGAAGACGTCCCGGCCGGCCTGAAGAATGTCCTTCACGCGCTGCTGCGACTTGACGCCGGCGGGCGTGCGGCGATTTCCGGTGACGGGTGTGGAAGACATAAGAATGCGTGCGCGAAAATGAACCAGATGTGAGCGTAGCTCAAATCCCTATTGACGGGAAGTAGTATTCGGCGCGAAACTGCCGTCCATCATGGAAATTATCGAGTGTGAGTGTGACTCAAAATATGGGTCCGTCATTCGGTTCTGCCAACACCACGCTGCTGACCTCAAGCCGATACACCGAACAAGGAGACCCGCATGAACGACGTACCTGGTCTGAATTTTTTTCTGGGCGAAGACATCGACATGTTGCGCGACTCGCTCGCCAATTTCGCCGCGAAGGAGATTGCGCCGCGCGCCGCTGAAATCGATAAAACCGATCAGTTCCCGATGGATCTCTGGAAGAAATTCGGCGATCTGGGCGTGCTCGGCATGACGGTGTCGGAAGAGTACGGCGGCGCGAACATGGGCTACACGGCGCACATGGTCGCGATGGAGGAGATCTCGCGGGCGTCGGCGTCGGTGGGCTTGTCGTATGGCGCGCATTCCAACTTGTGCGTGAACCAGATTCATCGCAATGGTACTGAAGCGCAGAAACGCAAATATTTGCCGGGGCTGGTCTCGGGCGAGCACATCGGCGCGCTGGCAATAAGCGAGCCGAACGCCGGATCCGATGTGGTGAGCATGAAGCTGCGCGCCGATGAAAAGGGCGACCACTACGTGCTCAACGGCACGAAGATGTGGATCACCAACGGGCCGGATTGCGACACGCTCGTGGTCTATGCGAAGACCGATATCGAAGCTGGCGCGAAGGGCATTACGGCGTTTATCGTCGAGAAGGGCATGAAGGGTTTTTCCGTCGCGCAGAAGCTCGACAAGCTCGGCATGCGCGGATCGCATACCGGCGAACTCGTGTTCGAGAACGTTGAAGTGCCCAAGGAAAATATCCTGGGCCAATTGAACGGCGGCGTGAAGGTGCTGATGAGCGGCCTCGACTATGAACGCGCGGTTTTGGCGGGCGGCCCGACGGGCATCATGGTCGCGTGCATGGACGCGGTCGTGCCGTACATTCACGACCGCAAGCAGTTCGGTCAGGCGATCGGCGAATTCCAGTTGATTCAAGGCAAGGTCGCCGATCTCTATACGACCTTGCAGGCGTGCCGCGCGTATCTCTACGCGGTGGGACGTCAACTCGATACGCTCGGCGCCGGTCATGGCCGCCAGGTCCGCAAGGATTGCGCGGGCGTGATTCTCTATACGGCTGAAAAAGCGACGTGGATGGCGGGCGAAGCGATCCAGATCCTGGGTGGCAATGGTTATATCAACGAGTATCCGGTCGGCCGTTTGTGGCGCGATGCAAAGCTGTACGAGATCGGTGCAGGCACCAGTGAAATTCGCCGCATGTTGATCGGCCGCGAACTGTTCGCTGAAACAGCTTGAGCGAGCGGACAAACTTATGCCGATCATCGAATCGAAACTGAATGCACGCAGCGACGAATTTCGCGCGAACGCGGCGGCGCTCGAAGCGCTTGTCGCGGATCTGAAAGAGAAGGTCGCGAAGATTGCGCTGGGCGGCGGACAAGCTGCCCGCGACAAACACCTGTCGCGCGGCAAGTTGCTGCCGCGTGACCGCATCGCGCAATTGCTTGATCCGGGCACGCCGTTTCTCGAGTTGTCGCAACTGGCCGCCTACGGCATGTACAACGACGACGCCCCCGGTGCCGGCGTGATTACGGGCGTTGGCAGGATTGCCGGGCAGGAGTGCGTGATCGTCTGCAACGACGCAACTGTGAAGGGCGGCACGTACTATCCGGTGACGGTGAAGAAGCATCTTCGTGCGCAAGAGATTGCGGAAGAGAACCGCTTGCCGTGCGTGTATCTCGTCGATTCCGGCGGCGCGAATCTGCCCAATCAGGACGATGTATTCCCCGATCGCGATCACTTTGGCCGCATCTTTTACAACCAGGCGAACATGTCGGCGAAGGGCATTTCGCAGATCGCCGTGGTGATGGGATCGTGCACCGCCGGCGGCGCCTACGTGCCTGCGATGAGCGACGAATCGATCATCGTAAAGAACCAGGGTACGATTTTCCTGGGCGGTCCGCCGCTGGTGAAAGCGGCAACGGGCGAAGAAGTGAGCGCGGAGGATCTGGGCGGCGGTGACGTTCATACGCGGTTGTCAGGCGTGGTCGATCATCTAGCGCAAAACGATGCACACGCGCTGGGGATTGCACGAAGCATTGTCGGCAATCTGAATCGCGTGAAGGTCTTGCCGCTGGCGCTTAAAGAACCGCTGCCGCCACGCCATGATCCGCATAGCGTGTACGGTGTGATTCCGTCAGACACCCGCAAGCCATTCGACATCCGCGAGGTGATCGCGCGCATTGTCGATGACTCCGCTTTCGATGAATTCAAGGCCCGTTATGGCACGACGCTGGTATGCGGTTTTGCGCATATCTGGGGCCATCCGGTTGGCATCATTGCGAACAACGGCATCCTTTTTTCCGAGTCGGCGTTAAAGGGTGCGCACTTTATCGAGCTGTGCTGCCAGCGCAAGATTCCGCTCGTGTTCCTGCAGAACATCACGGGTTTCATGGTCGGGCGAAAGTACGAAAACGAAGGCATTGCGCGTAATGGCGCAAAGATGGTGACGGCCGTTGCGACGGCCAAGGTGCCGAAGTTCACGGTGATTATCGGCGGCTCGTTTGGTGCGGGAAATTACGGCATGTGCGGCCGCGCGTATTCACCGCGTTTCCTCTGGATGTGGCCCAATGCGCGCATCTCCGTGATGGGCGGCGAGCAGGCCGCGTCCGTGCTCGCGACCGTGCGCCGCGACGGCATAGAGGGTAAGGGCGGTACGTGGTCGAAGGAAGAGGAAGAAGCCTTCAAGTCGCCGATTCGCGAGCAGTACGAAGTACAGGGGCATCCGTATTACGCAAGCGCACGTCTGTGGGACGACGGTGTGATCGACCCGGCGCAGACCCGCGATGTGTTGGGGCTCGGGCTGGCGGCTTCCATGAATGCGCCTATCGAGGACACGCGTTTCGGCGTGTTCCGCATGTGATCTCCTTCTTCCAGGCTTCGTCATGTTCAACAAAATACTGATTGCGAATCGCGGCGAGATTGCGTGCCGTGTGGCTGCAACCTGCAAACGATTAGGCGTGGGCAGTGTGGCGGTCTATTCGGACGCCGACGCCCAGGCGAAGCACGTTGCCGTCTGCGATGAAGCCGTGCACGTAGGCGGCGCGGCTGCGTCCGAGAGTTATCTGCGGATCGAAAAGATCATCAACGCTGCGTTGGCAACCGGTGCGCAAGCCGTGCATCCGGGCTATGGATTCTTGTCGGAGAACGAGGACTTTGCGCGGGCTTGCGAGAAGGTCGGACTGGTGTTCATAGGACCGCCGGTCGAGGCCATCTCCGCGATGGGATCAAAGGCCGCTGCCAAGGCGTTGATGCAATCGGCGTCCGTGCCGTTGGTGCCGGGATATCACGACGACAGCCAGGACCCCGCGTTGCTGCAAAAGGAAGCGGACGGCATCGGCTACCCCGTGCTGCTGAAAGCAAGCGCGGGTGGCGGCGGCAAGGGCATGCGCGTGGTCGAGAAAAGCGCTGATTTTGCATCGGCGCTGCTGTCATGCAAGCGTGAAGCCGCGAGCAGTTTCGGCAACGATCGTGTGCTGATCGAAAAATATTTGCAGCGTCCGCGGCATGTGGAAGTCCAGGTGTTTGCAGATCAGCATGGCAACGCCGTGTATCTCTTCGATCGCGATTGCTCGGTTCAGCGCCGGCATCAAAAGGTGCTGGAAGAAGCACCTGCTCCCGGCCTCTCGGACGAAGTGCGTAAAGCCATGGGCGAAGCCGCAGTCGCGGCTGCCCGCGCGGTGAATTACGTCGGCGCGGGCACGGTCGAGTTCATCATGACCGCCGACGGCCAGTTCTATTTCATGGAGATGAACACGCGGTTGCAGGTTGAACATCCGGTGACCGAAATGGTGACGGGTCTCGATCTGGTCGAGTGGCAACTGCGCGTGGCGAGTGGCGAACCGTTGCCATTGTTGCAGGATCAGTTGAAGGTGAACGGCCACGCGATCGAAGCGCGTATCTACGCGGAGAATCCATCGCGTGGGTTCTTGCCGTCGACGGGAACGCTGAAGCATATGCGTCTGCCTGAAGCTGTCGAGTTCCAGTTGAACGGCAACGTGCGCATTGATAGCGGTGTGCGCGAAGGCGATACCATTACCCCGTTTTACGATCCGATGATCGCCAAGCTGATTGTGCACGGCCGCGATCGTGACGATGCGCTGCTGCGCATGGCGCTGGCGTTGAAACAATGCGAAGTGGTGGGTCCGTCGACGAATATCGAGTTCCTGCATCGGATTGTGGTCAGCGTTCCTTTCTCGGCGGGCGATCTTGATACGGGCCTGATCGAACGTCATCACGATACGTTGTTCGCGCCATCGACAGTGCCAAAAACGCAGGCTCTCGCGCTGGCTTGCGCCGCGTTGCTCACGCGTGAAGGCGGCGAGGCGCATGGTGTGTCGCCGTGGGATGCGTTGTCCCACTGGCGCATGAGTGGTGGCTACACGCAGGCGTTGAACTGGCGCCTGGTCGGTTCAGACGATGAAATCCTGGCCGTCTTTACCCGCGATTCAACGTCAGGCCGCGCCGATAACAAACAACTGGAATTGCTTGGCGAAACGCTCACGTTCGACTGGTCGCATGGGGACGAGCCGCATGCATTCGTCGTGCTGATCGGCGATAAGCGGATCAAGGGGCGTGTGTTTATCGACGGCGATGTGTTCCATGTGTTCTACGCGGGTGCATCGCTCGCGTTCGAATGGCAGAACCTGCTGGCGCATGCCGCCGATGCCGAGCATGGCGAAGGCCGCTTGACGGCGCCGATGCCGGGCAAGGTGATCGCGGTGCTGGTGGAGGCGGGCGCGGTGGTCGAGAAGGGCGCGCCGCTGCTGGTGATGGAAGCCATGAAAATGGAGCACACCATTGTTGCGCCGGCGAGCGGCACGGTGGGCGAGATTTTGTTCAGCGTGGGCGATCAGGTGACCGATGGCGCCCAGCTATTGGTAATGCAAGTGCAACCCGCGAAATAACACTTCACGTTATTTCGTTTTCAAACTGCCCAGCAGGGTGTCTTCGGTTTCCGTCTTTACGAGGATTTCCACGCGCCGGTTCAACGCACGCCCTTCGGGCGTGTCGTTGGTCGCGATCGGTTGCAGGAATGCAATCCCTTTTGTCTTGATACGCGCAGCAGGAACGCCGCGTGCGACTAGCGCATCGCCCACTGCATTCGCACGCGCCGTGGACAGTGCCTGGTTGTAGTCGAACGCGCCGACGTTGTCCGTGTGTCCTTCGACCATGATCGGGCGCGTGCTGCGCTTGAGGAGCACGGCTGCACGATTGAGCACGGCAATGCTTTCGGGGCGCATGGAGGCTTCGTCGAAGTCGAATAGCGCCGTGTCCTGAAGACGCAGTTCCACGCCCTCACGCACCGGATGGACGACAATGCCGACCTTCTGGTTGAGCGCGTCTTCCTTCGACCGATTCAGGCCGGAAGCGCAGCCGGCGAGTAGCGCGGTTGTTGCGCACGCGTTCACAATCGTTTGAATGGCTTTCACTGCGTGTCTCTTGAACGGTTGCCGGAACGAGGGCTCCGATTATAGGGAAACGGAAATGGCCGAGTGTGAAATTAGAACAACACACGGAAAGCCGGTTGAAAGCGCCCTTGCCTTGATTCTGGCCGATACCGGCCCGACTTACAATGCAGGGTTGGCACTCAGTTGGAAGTCCCGGTGCGACTGAGTTTGAAGCGGGCTTGCGGACTTTTACTTAAAGAAGAAATAACAAGGGCGTTTTATATGATTCCACGCGATCAAACCTCTGCGGACGAAAAGGACCGCACGCGGCGTCTGCAACGAACCGCGTCGGGGTTGCTGTATGCGGTGCTTGTCGCCATCGCGATCTGGATGATCCGCGACTTCATTCCTGCCGTGGTGTGGGCGACGGTCATCGCCATTGCGTTATGGCCGTTGCTGACCTGGCTCGAACAGCGGCCGATGTTCAGGGAGCACCGAACCTGGCTTGCGGTGGGAATGACGGTCGTGATCGGGCTGGTGTTCGTGGTGCCGTTTATCCTGGTCGCGGCGCAGGCCGGCAACGAGGCCCGCGACCTGATCCGATGGTTCCACGAATCGCTGCGGACAGGCATTCCCATGCCTGATCTCGTCAACCATCTGCCTGCGGGGTCGACGCAGATATCGACATGGTGGCAGGAAAATCTTGCTACGCCGCTGGGGTCCTCACCGGCGGTAAAGAACTTCCATAGCGCGACGGTAGTCGCCATGACCCGGCATTTCGGCGGTCGTGTGGCGCACGGTCTGGTCGTGTTTGGCTTCATGCTTGTTACGCTGTTTTTCCTGTTCAGGGCAGGGTCGAAACTTGGTGAACAGTTGCTTGAAGCGTCGAGGCGCGGGTTTGGTTCGGATGGTGCATCGCTCGTGCGGCGGATGGCCGAGTCGGTTCGCAGCACGGTGACTGGGCTGGTCGTGGTGGGGTTGGGCGAGGGTGCGCTGCTTGGCGTGGCTTATGTTGTGACCGGCGTGCCGCACGCCACGTTGCTCGGTATGCTGACTGCCATCGCCGCGATGTTGCCGTTTTGCGCGCCGATTGTCTTCATTGGCGCGGCATTGTGGCTGCTTGCTCAGGGCTCGATGGTGGCGGCGGTCTGTGTCGCGGTGTTCGGGTTTGTGGTGGTGTTCGTCGCCGAGCACGCGGTGCGGCCGGTGCTAATCGGCGGCGCGGCGAGGTTGCCGTTTTTGCTGGTGCTGTTCGGGATTCTGGGCGGAGCAGAAACGTTCGGATTGGTGGGGTTGTTTATTGGGCCGGCGTTGATGACTATTTTGGTCGTGCTTTGGAATGACTGGGTGCATTGACTGGGTGTGTTGACTGGGAGAGTTGAGACAACATCTACACTGCCGCTGGCACGATGAAAATTCCCGTAGCAGCAGGATCTAAGCGTCGCCGGCGGTCGGCCGGAGCCATGCCAGAACGGTCCGTCCCTCCGGCTCGTAGTGCGTCCCAAAGCGCACCAGACCGCGCTTTTTCAGGTGGCAGGTCATCTCGTAGCTGACTACCATCCCGGGCTGCGCGGTCATCAATTCCAGGTCTATTGAACGGATGCGTGGCTCGTAGACCAGTAGCGTCGCTTCCATCTGGGCTTTGAGTTGATGCGCCGACACAGGCAGATTCCTGTAGACGGTGGTCAGATCAGGGAGCCCATAGTTGGGCAGGTGTTTGAGCGTTCCTGCGCGGGTATTCAGGATGCGCCTGAGGTTCTCCAGCACGCTCAGGATCTCGAGCGTGTTGTCGTCGTGATCATCGAGTGCGTCCCCGTTGATATGACCGAGCAGCATGTCGTAAAGGGAAGGCCCGGATCTCGTCATGGCTTCAGACGGGGCAGGTTAGCCAGTTGCACGTCGAGCGATTGTCCGAGTGCGAACCAAATCAGGGCAGCCGTAACGCCTACGATTCCAGCGATGGTCCAGGGTGAGAGCCGGCGTAGCCAATCAAGGCGGGTGTTGCTAACACGGTCAATAATCAGGCCACCGCGTCGTGGTTCCGCTCTCGGAATGCGCTCATTCAACAAGGCCGCTAATTCAGCACGCCGGAGTTCACCGTCGTTCGCGTAGCGTCCGAGGAATCCGAGACCCAGGATTGTTGCATAACACTCCAGGAGTGCCACGTTAGGGGGTATCTCCCGCGCGCGAACGGCAATTCGTTCGTAAATCCGATCGCCGGCGTCATGATTCCCGAAGCGTTCGACCTGCAGCGGTTGCGCGTCCCATTTCGACCGCTCGTCTTCCGACAGACCTCTCAACGCCATCTCGTCCAGTAGTCCGCATTGCGCATAGACAGCGTCTTGCCGTACGTCTTCGGGAAACCGCCCCGCTTGAAGTGCCCGATCGAAATTATCGACTACTTGCAGGCAGCGTTTCCGCAACTCGAAGGCGGACCGCTCGGCCGTGTCTTGCGAAAGCAGAGAGACTTCGAGGGCTGTGTCGCGCAGCAGTGCACGCATTGAAGCCCCGTCGGGATCGCGCTGGGTCGCCCCGTTCACGACGTCAGCACCGCGTAAAGTTCAAACGATGCATCGGCCAAGGTGGTTGGAAGATAGACATGGCATGCACGTGCGGCAAGCATCCGCGCATGCGCGGGATCGCGGGCGTCGAGCGCGAAGTACTGGTTTTCTAGACGCACCGGAATGGCGGCCGGGACCCGCAACACCGCTTTCAGCGGTATACCGGCGAGCGCCGAATTGACAATCCGTTCAATGTCGTCTGGCGCCCCGACCTTGCACAATTTCGGAATTTGCTCTGCAATCTGGAATGCGGGTGCGGAAGAATTCACCGATAAGTAATAGTCCGCGCCCTCCAGCAGACGATCGTCTTTGAACTGACCCGACCAGGTAGTCGCGCTCTTGCGAGCCAGGCCGATTGGAATCACGCGGGACGGAATGATGGCATCGAGTAGATCGCGGATCAGGGATTCAAGCGTTGAAAATACTTCGTCTTGCTTATCGTGTTCGTACATGGGAATGGACGTCAACGCTGTGCCAGTCGAGAAGGTCATCAATGCGCCGGTCAGTCCGGCCAGGATTTCGTAAAGGCGCTCGGGCGGTTGATTAGGATGGGTGCCGAGAAATGCCAGTTTGGGCCAGTGCGTATGAATGCAGTGCAAAAGCCAGAAGAGCGATACATCGGAGACGCCGAATTCTGCAATTTGATCAACGCGCTCGCTTCGCCGCACAGCAAGCGTTGTACTTTTTGCCAGCAGGATATCGGACAGGCGCGCGACGCGTTCCTGATGGCGTGTATTGGCTGAAAGCGTGAGACAAGGAGGGACGTAAGCGCGATCAATCTCGAACTGGCCTCGTCCCCCGCGCGTGAGCCGCGCGACCGGGCATACGACATCGTCCGAGTGCGGTTCGAAGTCGAACAAGAGATGAACCGCGTGTCGCTCCACCGAAAGCTCTTCCACTCCCGTCCCGTTCAGATCCGGTACTTCGATGAATTCTCGGAAATATCGGCGTGGGCGCGAAAGCGTCTCGTTGTCGAACCTGCAGTTGCTGCCGTCCGCGTTGAGCAACGGGAGCGCCGCGACCACGATCAGGCTTTGCATATCAGCCGCCACGTCACGCCCGAGATCCCGTGGACGTGGCAACACGTCAGTGACCGACGTATCAATCAGGGTTCCATCGGGCAACCGCAACTTAAGCCGCGTAAGAGACAGTCGACCGGCGTCGAGCATTTCCTCATCGATTTCCACGTCGATAACGCCCCAAGGCTCAGCGACGACCAGGGAGTCAAACTGCCGGTGAGAAAAATTGAGCCACTGTTCTTGCTGTTGAAAATGCTGCGGCGTGAGTATCAGACCTTCATGCCAGAGCGGTTTGAAAGTCCGCATCGCGATTTAATTTATTGTTGGCTTATTGGGGGAAGCAATCTAAACACGAACCATGCGGTGTCGTCTATTTAAGAGATAGCGGACATGACGGATTAAGTTGAAACCGTATTTCAGGTGTTAGGGCGGGGCGGTTAAACGTGGCGTCAATCGGTTGGTGTTGAAATTTAACACATCTCTTTGCTGAGTTTGATTTTGCAAACATAGCTTCGTCATTTAGATCGAATCGGATACCTAACCGGTTGACGAACGTTCGTTCGTGCTGTTTTAATCAAAAGGTATGCATGAGCCAATTTGAATTTTATTTTCGACTTATTCCAGTCGAAGGCTTCGTCACATCGTCAGCCGTGTTCGCGTTCTCCTTTTTCGTACTTCGTGGTTAGCGTTATACGCGGGCTGCACAGTCATCAATACAGGGCCACGAAGTCATGTCCGATAACTTTGAACGGGAAATTCCCAAGGCCCGAATTTCCATCTCCGTGGACTTGCACACTGGCGGCGCGCTGCAGCGAGTTGAACTGCCTCTCAAGCTCCTCGTCATGGGTGACTACAGCGCCGGACAGGCGAGTGACGCACTTGCCCAGCGGAAAAGGATCGACGTCCATAAAAGTAATTTTGATGCGGTTCTCGCTGAGCTGAACCCGAAGATTGACGTCGATCTGGAGAACGCGCTGGACGGCGAAAACCCGGGCTCGCGCGTAGCGCTGGGCTTCAAGTCGATGAAGGACTTCGAACCGGAAAATGTCGCAGCTCAGATTCCGCAATTGCAGAGGCTCATAGCCATGCGCAATCTGCTACGCGATCTTAAATCGAACCTGCTTGATAACAGCGCGTTTCAGATCGAACTGGAGCGAATCGTCAAAAGTGAGTCGCTTTCCGAAAGCCTGATCGCCGAGCTCGGGCGCCTCGGCACTGCGGAGTTAGCGTGACGCGCACTGATGATCCACAAGTAGGCGCTGTGCAACCTTCGCCATCTGCACACAACAGCCTCAGCGTTTTAGCCAATCTGTTTGAAAAAATCGACCTGACTCCGGCGTACAAAGTGCGGCCACTAGAAGGGTTTCAGGATAACGATGCGTTATCCGCCGTGCCAGTCGACGAACGCTTGTCCCGAGCGCTTGGCGTGCTCATGGCGATGGTGGCCGACTCTGGCCGCCCGGTCGGAAGTCTCGATAAATCGCTGCTGGATTTTCATATTGATGCACTTGATCGGCGCGTCAATCAATGCCTCGATACCGTGATGCACTCAACGCAGTTTCAGGCGATCGAGTCAGCGTGGCGCGGGTTGAAGTTTCTGGTCGACCACACTGATTTCCGTAAAAACGTGAAGATCGAAGTGCTTGACTGCGCAAAGGAGACTTTGCAGCAAGACTTCGACGATACGCCGGAAGTGATCCAGAGTGGGTTGTACCACCACGCGTACATCCAGGAATATGACACGCCCGGCGGCCACCCGATCAGCGCGATCATCTCCGCCTTCGAGTTCGTGAATTCGGCAAAGGATATTGCGCTGCTGCGCAATATTTCGAAGGTGGCGGCTGCTGCGCACATGCCGTTTATCGGTGCCGTGGGTCCGGCATTTTTCGGCAAGAAGTCGATGGAGGACGTTGTAGCGATCCAGGATATTGGCGACTACTTCGATCGTGCGGACTATCTCAAGTGGATGGCTTTTCGCCGCACTGAAGATGCCCGCTACATCGGTCTTACGATGCCGCGCGTTCTCGGTCGGCAGCCGTATGGTCCAGCTAACACGCCCGTGCGAGACCTGAACTATCGGGAAACCGTCAAGGGTACAGATCCAGATCGCTTCCTTTGGGTCAGCGCATCGTTCGCTTTCGCGGCGAACATGGTGCATAGCTTTGTCCGCAACGGTTGGTGCGTTCAGATCCGGGGACCGCAAGCAGGCGGGAAGGTTGCCGGCTTGCCCGTGCATCAGTATGAACTGGGCATTGGATTTCAAAACAAGATTTCAGCAGAGGTGTTGATCCCTGAAACGCGGGAATTCGAGTTCGCGAATCTGGGTTTCATTCCGCTGTCGTTCTTTGAGAACCTTGACTTCGCTTGTTTCTTCTCCGCAAATTCCGCACAGAAGCCTGCGCTTTATGCCACTCCGGAAGCCACGGGCAACAGCAGGATCAACGCGCGCCTGCCCTACCTGTTCCTGCTGTCACGCATTGCGCATCACCTGAAATTGATTCAGCGCGAAAACATTGGTACGACCAAGGACAGACGTCTGCTCGAAGTCGAGCTCAATAACTGGATCAAGACGCTTGTCACCGAGATGACTGATCCCACCGATGACCTCCAGGCCGCGCATCCGCTGCGTCAAGCGGAAGTAACGGTAGAAGACATTGAGGACAACCCAGGTTTCTTTCGCGTCAGGCTATTTGTCGTCCCGCACTTTCAGGTGGAAGGGATGGATGTCGGCCTTTCGATGGTTTCGCAGATGCCGCGGGATAAAAGCGACTCAATGTAGCTGTGGACAGCACACCTCAATAATCAGCCGATGTCTTGCAAAGACATATTGGCCAACTGGAGACGCCCATTAATGGGAATCATGGTTCTACCGACGCAAGCCTATAGCCTGTGCATCTCGAAGCAACCCGCCGCTTTCTCCGTGCTGTCTTTGGAGGGCGAAGAGGCAATTAGCCAGATCTACCAGCATGTGATCGAGTTCACGTGCGCCCGCGCCGGACTTCCAATTGCAGACGTTCTGGGTAAACGAGCCAAGTTCCTCGTTGAACCGGTAGATCCGAACGCGGGATTGCCGGCGGCGTTGGCCGCGCGCGTGGTGAAGCCACCCGAGCGGCTGATCAGTGGGATTGTCATCGAATTCGATGAATTGAGCTCATCTGCCGATGAAACGCGGTACAGCGTGAAGCTTGTACCGCGTGTGTCCAATCTTGGCTCCGAGATTGGAAGCCGGTTGTTTCAGAACCAGACGGTGCCCGCTGTTATCGAATCAGTGTTGCGGCACTACGGTAATACCGCCGTTGATTTCAAGTTCCAGCTTAGAGCCGAGTACGAAACCCATGAATACATTACGCAGTATGCCGAATCGGCGCTGGCGTTCATCCAGCGTATTGCTGCTGAAGAGGGAATTTGGTTCCGGTTCGAACAGACGCCCGAGCACGAAGTCATTGTGTTTGGCGACGACCTCGATGCGTACGCGCGTGATCCGAAACTCTCGGCGCCGTATCGCGAGGAAGGCGGTTTTGCCAGCCGAGGTGCAGATTCAGTCATGACACTGGTCGAGCGCCGCAAGCGCGTGGCGCAATCGATTACGGTCGATGACTATAACCATCGGACTGCAGGCGTAGCGCTGCTCACGCAGGTGAATACTGCACGCGACGACGAAACTACTGTCGGCAATCAGTACCGCTGGGGTGAGCATTACACCACGCCCGATGCCGGCAAGCGCGTAGCGACCTTGCGCCATCAGGCCGAATTGGCCCAGCAAGTTATCTTTGAAGGGACCGGTAATGTGATTGGCATGACGCCTGGCGCTGTCTTCCGCTTTACCAATCGCGAGCTCGACAATGCTGAACATGGATTGATGATCACGCGTGTCAAGCACAAGGCGTCGCGCAAGGAGGCGTACACCTGCGAGTTCACGGCAATTCCGTCGGATCGTATCTATCGGTCGATGGTGGATCCTGCTGCCAAGCGGCGCATTACCGGCATTTTGCCGGCGCGGGTCATGTCACCCGATAACTACAAGTACGCGTACATGACGCCGCAGAGCGGGTACAGGATCAAGTCGCCGTTCGATCTCGATGAATGGAGTCCGGGTGGGACCAGCCGGCCGGTTCGGTTGGCGAAGCCGTACGCGGGGAGAGATTATGGGCATCACTTTCCGTTGATCGACGGGACGGAGGTGGCCGTTATTTTTACGGATGGGGATCCGAATCGCCCCATTATTATTGGCGCAATGCATGACAGTCAGCATCAGGACCACGTTAATAACGAGAACAACGCTCGCAACATCCTTCGTACTGCTGGCGGTAATGAAATGCGGATGGAGGACCGCGAGGGAACCGAACACGTTCATCTGACAACACCGTTTCAGGCGAGTCAGTTGAACCTGGGTCATATGGTGAATGACCAGCGGGAGAAGCGAGGGCTGGGTGGTGAGCTGAGATCGGACGAGCATGTCGCTGTACGGGGAGGGATGGGGGTTCTCGTTTCTGCTGAGGCGCAGCCGAATGCCGTTGGTAAGCAATTGGACATGCAGAACGCCAGCGACACGCTCACGCAAGCTTTGGAGATTATGAGCACGCTGAACGACTCGGCGACGGCCGCGAAGGCTTGGGTTGCGGAGATCAATGCGCAGCGCGTTTTGCTCGAACAAAAGCTGTCGCAACTTCAAGCACCGGTTGTACTGGCGTCCGCCCCGCAGGGTATTGCGCTTGCGAGCGGTCAACATGTGCAGATGTCGGCGAAGAAACACGTCTTCGTGACGGCTGGCGATGGTCTCGATATAGGTGTCCTCAAACGCATCACGGCCGCGGCTGGCGATGCGATCTCGCTATTCGCAGCCAGACTCGGTATCAAGATCTTTGCAGCGAAGGGGAAGATCCAGATTCAGGCGCAGGGCGACGAAATGGAACTCCAGTCGTTGAAGGACCTTTTGATCAGTTCGTCGAATGGTGAGGTCAAGATCACTGCGTCGAAGGGCATCACGTTGGGCGATGGATCCGGGGCTTATCTCAAGGTGGCGAACGGGAAGATCGAGTTGGTGAGTACGAGCGAAGTCGACGTTAAGGGTGGGCTGAATGTGGATGGGCCAGGGGGCGGGAGTTTTACGTTTCCCAGTTGGGACGGCGTACCCGTACAGGTCATAAAGGACCGTATGAAATCTGGTTTTTCTATCTAAAGGCACCCTTATGACAAACGCTGCAAAATCGCCTCCCAAAAAAGACAGTCCGCTGACCGAACTGCCTTTCTCTTATCCGTTCAGGAAGCCTGGCGAGAAGGAGTTCACTGACGAACATGAGTTCCATAAGCTCTTGGCAGACGAGAGCACTGGCTTTTTCCCCATAAGCGATTCCGGCATGTGGCACGGTGGTATCCATGTGTCGGCAGCCGGCGCAGGAAAACAGCTAGATCTGAAATATGGGGTTCGTTGTATCGCTAAAGGCGATGTGGTGGCGTACCGGGTCGATAGCGTCTATCCAGTCAGCGAACTGCCGGCGCAAGAGGGTTCGCCGACCGTCAAAGCACCGTATAGCACAGGGTTCACGCTAGTTAGGCACAGCATGGAATACCCACGCGGGCAAAAGCTGACGTTCTTCAGTTTGTATATGCATCTGCAAAGTGTTGAAGAGTATGAGAAGGACAGCACGCTGAAAAAGCCTGCGTATTGGGACTTGGCGTACGAAATCTTAGATTCGGCTATGGATCGGCCAGAAGCTAACGCAAATACCGGCATAGCTGCACCTGAAGAACAAGTCGGTTTGCGAGTTCGTGCGGCACCGCGGCGTGGACAGATTCTTGCAATTCTGCCGCAAGGAGCGCGGCTTAGGATCGGTGAAAAAAAAGAGAAAGATCTGTGGGGAAAAATTGTCGAGATCGAATCGGACGGCGATATGTATCCCCCGCAGGCCGGGGCATATGCCGCCGACGATGCGAAGACCGGATGGATTTTTCTAGGCGAGGAACACGGCAAGCCGGTTGTTAAGCAGGTTTTGTCGGACACGCAGCTAGACCGCGTGGTCGTCTTGCCCAAACCGTTTCCTATTAATGCTGGTGACCTTATCGGCCACCTCGGCCAGTATGACCTGTTGAGTCCGCCGACCGCGGGAAACCGGATGGTACACATCGAGGTGCTATGCGATGAGGAGGTGGAGTCGTATATAAAGCAGAGTAGAACGTATGTAGATCAGCATGCGAAAGATGAAGATCACACGATTGTTCGCGTCGACAAGCAGGTGAAGCTTTACAAGAAAATGGGCCAGGAGGGCGTGAGTGCGCCGGAGACGGGTGTAGTGCAAATCTATCCGGTATCGGTTCTGGCCGCAGGCAAGAAGGAGGATCAGGCCCAGGAAACCGTAGCCGGAAGCGATGGACTGAAAGCGCACTGGTGGATGATCGACAGCGCGGACGTGCGTCACGCTTCCATTGAAGGTTGGGTGCGGGAAACAAATCATGCGGGAGGAAGGGTGACGCTGGAAGCGCCACATCAGTGGGTCGACTTCAAGACGCTCGAAGAGGCTCACGATCCTACGCATACGATGTTCGCTAGTGCGCAAGGTTGGATCGACTACAAGCTGGACGCTCCGGTACCCGACGTTGCTGCATTGGCCAAGTTAAGTCCCGCCGCGAACGAGATATATCGGGCGGCGTATCCGACGGGGTCAGGGGCGCAAGCTGCGGACGAATTGCGTAAAGCGTCGAAGGATAAGTGGCGCCAGTTGATCTTGTCGCGATTAATCGTGCGCCATGAGAGCGAGTGGGCTAATCCGGCGAAGTGGGATTCTCTATTTGCGCAGGTCGAAGAGCGGACCGCACACGATCCGTCGCTGGATGAGGAGAAGAAACGGATCGCTAAGCTCGTGTGGTGGAGCGATGCGGCGGCGGGGGAGATTGAAGGGTTTCCGTCGTCACCGGAGGTCTTTCACATCCATCCGATTGGGTTGTTGGGTAACTTCGTTTCGCGCTCATGCATTTGCGTCAGCGATTTAACTGCAGACCAGTTGCACAGAATTGCAACAAGCGCGTCCGAGCAATTGATCAACAGGTACGTCGATGCTTTAATCGGAGCGTTTAACGACTATAAAATTAGCAGCTGCGTCGCAAGAGCCCATTTTCTCGCCCAACTGCTTCATGAAAGTGGGGAGATGCAATTTACGCGTGAACTTGGCGCAAAAAAAGAGTATGACCCATGGAGAGGTCGCGGGCTTATCCAGCTCACGCACGAAACAGATTATCGTGCCTATCAAACATATTCGGGCGAAGATTTTACTTCCAACGTTGTTGCAATGGCGAAACTCGAAGTGTCCCCGCATGCGGTGCTTTCCGCAGCATGGTTTTTCTGTATAAACAGTAATCTACTAGGCGCAAGTATCGATGACGATTTTATCTGGATCACACGAATAGTAAACGGCGGATTCAATAATTATGATGACCGCCTGCGGTATTTAAATCGCGCGATCGGAGTTTTCGACGCAAAATCATGCTTGAAACTAAATCGACATGGAATTTACAAATTTGAGGAGAGTAGGGCTTTCAACGAGAAGCGGGCGTCATTTGCTTGGGGATTATGGAGCGACCCTGGGCTTCAGAAAATCGGTAAGACGAAGGATAAGGCTGAATCGCTTGCCGGATATTCGCGTTACATTGAACTGGATGATCAGAAAAGGCTCTCGACTGGGTCCAAAGGCGGCTCTAAAGACACCGGTTGGTACGGAATTGGTAAAAATACCGACGTACGCGAATATGCGCTTACTCGTACTAAGCAGCTAAATATTACCAGTGGATGATTAATATGCCTAAACACGCAAAAATTTATTTAGTTTTGGCGATAATTTTCGCTGCAACATCCGGAGTTAACGCCAAAGCCATAGATATGGCCGTAAGCGGTGATTTTGAAGGAAACGGAAAGTTAAATAAATTTGAATACGCGGTCGATCGTTCGGGAATGGAGATCGATTACTATTCGACAACAGGAAAAAAATTCACTACGAGCAAAAGGCTTTTGACGAATGCAGTTCAATGGCATTGTATCAAGTGGTCAATACCCCTCAGATTGCGATCGATGGCTCTTGCTCCAGCCAAGGAGGACAGATTTTCACACATATCTATGAGTGGAGTCGCGAAAATGCAGATTGGTGTCTGATTCGAGAGATAACAGGAGAAAAGGCGGATTTAGATTCAAATGACGCCGCAGGGTCTCGACAGGTCAACCGGGTTCTTGGATGTCCGCGGATAGGCAACGACGGCCCGTATTCTTACCCTCCCCAGAAAGCGATTTCGGATGAAATAAGACGAAAATTCGCCTTTCTCAATCAGATAAAGAATAACAAAAAATTACTTACCGCTTATTTCGCAAGTGTCCCTTTTTACGATTCGATAGAAATTTCAGAGAATGTTACGGTCGATAATGTAGCAGCAGCAAACGATTTTGCATATCATCTTCTAGAAAGCGGGCGCTCAGATGATTCTATTCAACTGCTTGAAACCTTGGTTCGAGGGTTTCCTGACAGGGTAGTTGCCAAGTTAAACCTCGCAGATGCATATTGGGACAGCCAGCTAATTCAACGGGCTCAAGGTATGTACACGTTGTATGTTGCTCAAATGAAGCAATTGGGGAAGAGCGCCCGTATTCCGTCGCAAGTCTACGCTCGACTCAAACCCAACCACTAAACGAGGCAAACAATTTCTATATTACTCGCGCCTCAATCCGTGGACTAAGATAATTTTATTTTTTCGACCACTTTTCTGAATTGTTTGCGAACGTAATTAAGCCGATGCCACTGTTGCTGGAGCGTAAGTGAAAATTGAGAGCCGTTGGTTTTTTGCCGTTTGTCGGTTTTCTCGCCGCAAATGCCAATGCGTCCCCCAGCATGTGTTTAGACGGGGAAAACATAATTTTTAATTGCGGTCTGAAAGGGGGCTCTTGCATCTCTTTGTATTTCCCGCACCAATAGCCTATTGGCCTATCGGAAGGGAACTCCAGGGGAATTAAAGCTGGTGCTAGACGAAAACCGTTTTGGAACAGGGGCTGTATTTCTGCTAAGCAATGCTCAATATGCTGGGGGATACGAATCGCATATCAGATTTTCAAACGGCAGAGTCACTTACCTCTTATACGATAAATCGGTGAAAACTGATAATGGTCCTGAAGCCTCGGTCGGCATCGTTGTTTACAAAAAGGGAAAGAAAATCGCCAATTTAAGTTGTGAAAACAATGCTTCTATCAGCGCCGAAGCCTACGAGGCGATGCGACAGGAGGATTTCAACGCCATACAAACGCAGTGACGATGCCAAGCCGCTCACACTACGCCGGCTTATATGACGTGAAATTGAATTGAGCGAGTCGCAGTTAACTGCGAAACTCACGGCCGGGCACTCTCGCGAGTTCTTAAGCGTTGATATCGCGCATCGGTGAAGAAGCCATGGATATTGTCTGGAAGAATGCTGTCAGATCAACCTTTCGTGTCGTGAATATGTACAGTCAATTATGCAAGAAAAAATGAGAAGCAACACTCGATCAACGGCTTGGACGGTAAGAGCTGCGTCTACCTTATTATTAGTTTGCACCTTAGTTTCGGTCCCCTCGTTAGCGCAAGTTGGTTATGTTACGTCGCCGACTATCTCGGCCAACGATCTTCGCAAAGGGTGTTCAATTTTCTTTCAAAAAGACTTCAAATACTCTGATAGCGATCCATTGAGCTCTAATATTTTTAATATTCAAGCTTCCTGGATGTGTGTTGGAAGTCAGCAGATAGCAATCGATCGATACGAGATTGAAGGAAGCAGTCCTGAGATTTTAACAGTGCTTTTTTGGAAGCATCAAAGGGCAGTTATTCTTGTGAGATGGGCGACAAGCTCACAAGCATCAGATTTTCAAGGCGATTACTACAGAGTATATGTTTACGATTACAGAAAAAACAATGTAAAAAAGCCATTTGTGGGTCGTAACGACATAGACAAGAGATTTGGTGAAGGTTGGGATGGAATTCTAAATGGAAAAAAGATTTTGTATCGATATAAAGATGCTAAAAGCATACGATCGAGATTGAATAAAATTGGTTATTAGTATGAGCTACAGAACTCTTAAAGAGAATATCTTAAGAATTCCGACCATATGTGAAAATTTTAATAAGTTGAGACATAAAAATTGAGACTAAAAGCATTAGTACTTTTGATCGCGGTAGTGTTGTGCGAAATGCTCCAGATGAACTATAGTTTCGCTCGGGAAATAATTCTGCCGAATGACTCTGCGCGCGATTATGGGACATCTGTTCTGGAAGCCCATAAAAAACCATTGCAAATGATGGTGGTCGAAAAAAATCTAAAATCTAAAGGAACCGCAGTCAAAGGCGCGAACGCCAAAATTTTTGATGGAGAGTGGGAAAAATCCAATGTGGCTTCTGGAACATTCTCCATGTCGTTGCGGCAAACAGGTTCAAGAATAACCGGGCAATATTGCGCAATTGCAAAAAATGGTAATAAAATTGATTGCGATCCTGCAAATAACCCTAATATCACGGGGGTTGTTAATGATGGTTTGAGCGTCGCGAGTCTGACGTTTTCGTCATTTTTTGGTGCAACAACTGGAAAAGCGACCATTGCCCGAAGGAATGGTCAACTGATCTGGCATGTTGTGCAAGTTCCTCAAGGCGGTGAGTCCTATGCTCCGTTAAATGCAATTTTGCAAAGAAATTAATTAGTTTCCGATATAAATGGCAAAAACTATAGGCGAGACTATGGCCGTTCGGTACGAAATGCTCGGAGTATTGGTATTGGTTCAATGCCGATAGACTTCGCGCGGGTTCCACCGAAGGTGGCGGTTCCAGAACTTCCCCGCCTTTCCCTTACGGTCTGGGCTTTTTTATTTGTGCTTGTCACAAGCGGCGGTGCTGGCTTTGCGATCTATACGCTCCCACCCGGTACATCGTCTGACACTGCTTGGTTCTGGATTTGCGTTGCCGTCTTTCCAGTGCTCGCGTGGACTTTCCTTCTATTTGCCAGACTGACTTTCTTGCATGTGCAACGGGCCACGGCAATCGCAACCAATCGGGTTAGCGATCGGGAACTTGACAAGTGTCACGCGCGTGCGAGCGAACCTTTGGCATTAATCGGCCATGCGTGGATCTTTTCGGGGGTAGATGAAGAGAACGAGGCTTCCGGAATCACCGACGGTGCGGTGCAACTGAAGCCACGCGCGAGCTTAGCGTCGTCCAATAGCGATGTCACCGCTCGATGGATCGATATACCCGGTCGATCGTTTAACGCGGGCAACGCGTTTAGCGAACGTCGGCGCCATATAGAAATTATCGAATGGTTGTTGGAGTGCCTCATTACTCGACTTGCCCCGCAGCTTCGCAGATTGCCATCATCTACCTCACTGCGAGTGACGCTGAGTCTCAGCGCCCACGTTGATGAAAAGCTCGTAGGCCAACGACTGGCGATTATGCTGGCCAATCTTCATTTGGGCATAGATGTGACAGTGGACGCCACAAATGAAAAGGTTTCGCTTTTTGAAGTCGATTCATGGCTCGACGATATTAACGATCGCACAGTGCACTTGTTAGTGGCACTGCAGTTGCGCAATGCGATCAGTAACTTACTCGAAAAGCGAATGGCAGAGGCGGCCGTCGCTTTGCTCGTGGGACATTCGTCACTCGCGGCGGTGTATGCCGATGGGTCGTCAGTGCGCGTACATCGTCCCGAAAGGGGGCCACGCGAAACGCCTGACGAAATCCTGGCCAGCGCAGCGCGCTGGGGGCGGTCCGCCATGTCAGAAATTGATACGGCGTGGACATGTGACGTGTCGCCGAATTCCTATTTGTCTATTCGATCATCGAAACACTTCGATCCACGCACGGGTTTGTGCGACCTCAATGCAACGATCGGCGACTGCGGTTACGCCAATCAGTGGTTGACATTGGCTTTAGCCGCTCGCCAATCCACCGATAGCGGTTTCCCGCAATCGATCATCGTCCAAGAAGGCGAAGAACTCATTGCACTCACCTGTAAAAAGCACACATGAAAGAACATAAGGCAGCGCCGGTCGCGCTCATCATCGGTGTCTGCATTTTTCTGGTCTTCTTGATAGCCGCGGTTGTTGTCTGGTTCAAAGGGCAGTCGCACGGTTGGTCGAGAGATTCGCGCATCATGCTCGAGTTGTGCCTTCTCTCGGGTCTGCTGCTGTGCTTGATACTTGTGAAGTACTTCGAAGCCGTCACGCTCTGGGTAGCATCGCTTCACTTGATGCGATGGCAGCAGCGCTACGACCACTATCGCTCCACGAAACCGGGCAGTGCGCCCATCGACGCCGCGCCTATAGCCTTCGCCAGCCTCCGAGATCGTCTTCGTTCCATGCATGGTTTTCGGTGGCGTTATCGCGACCGCTGGTTGCTGGTATCCGGTGATGACCTGTTAATTGACAGACTGGCGCCGGGCCTAAGAAAGAACGGTTATGTGATCCAAGAGGGCACAGTTCTGCTACACGCGGGAAGCGGCGGCCAGGAATGGCTCAAACGTATCCGCCGTATGCGTCTTTGTCGTCCGATCGACGCGACGGTCGCAGTCATCTCCGCCAGTCAACTAAGCACGAAGGCGCTGGACACTGAACCACTCGATACCGACGCTCTCGTCAGTCGTTTGGCGCAGCAAAACCGAACGCTCGGTTTCTCCGCACCGGCATATGTGTTGAACGCGGTGGAAGTCGACGGTTCGGTTCCTGCGCTGATCGAGCCTGTTATGTGTTCGTGGTCGACTCGTTCCAATAACGCGCGCGGTGTCGGAGCGTCGCTCACCGATCTGTCTGGTCGGCTCGCCGATGCAGGGGTGCAACGTCTCATTGAACGTAGTGATGAAGCCTGCATTGCGCAGCTGTCGCAACAGGTAACTCGACGCGCGGAGACACTGTCGCGTCTTGTCTCGCAGCTATGCAACGCGCAGACTTGGCGCACGACGGTTTTCGGCGTAATTTTCACGCCCCTGTTCAAACAGCTGCCGGCCGACGCCGCTAACGTAATACATGCGCCGTCTTCATTCGCCCAACCTACGTGGCATGCCATCGCTGCCCACAGCCGGACCGTGCATGGCCGCCGCGTTGGTTTTTCGCTCTTACGCGTCGCGGCATGGAGCGCAACCGCGCTCGCGGCCGTATGGATTGCGGGCACGCTGGTATCGGTTGCGGCCAATCGCAACGCTATCCAAACCGCTTCTTCGACGATCGCAAAACTAGCAGCGCCACATGACACCACCCAAGCCACGCAAACCCTCGACACCCTGCAAAAGCAGATTGCCACGCTCGAAGCACGTCAGCGCGATGGTGCCCCGTGGTACACCCGCTTCGGACTGAACCATGACGCCGCGCTGTTAAGCGCCACGTGGCCCGCCTACGAAGCCGCAAACAATCGCATCCTGATGCAGCCGATCCGCACGAAGCTCGAATCCGATCTACGACAACTCGGCTCACTCACGGATCAGGAACTGGCAAGTGGTGGCGAGGCGCAGGTTAAAGGCGCCTACAGCACCCTCAAGTCCTACCTGATGCTAGCCGAGCCTAAGCACGCTGATTCGGGCTTCCTGATCCCTCAATTGATGGCCACGGATCAACCTGCGCGTCCTGAGCGATCATCGGTCAACCCGGGCAACTGGCGCGACCTGACGCAGCGTCTCGTGGCGTTCCATGCGAACCACTTGCACCAACGCCCGTCACTTGCCATCACGCCCGACACGACGTTGATCGCTACAGCCCGTCAGACGCTCGTGAGCGTGATGGGTCTGCAGAATTCCACCGACACCGTCTACCAGCAGATCCTCGATGAAACCCGCGTCAAGTATCCGCCCGTGTCATTACAGTCGCTATTGGGCGACACCAGCAGCCGAGGCGTATTCACAACCAGCGAAACCGTACCCGGCGTCTACACGCGGCAAGCGTGGGACGAGCGTATCGGCAAAGCTATTGACGAAGCCGATGAACAACGCACCGTCACCGGCGACTGGGTGCTCTCCGACACAGCAACAACAAGCGCAACCGCATCCACCGCGTCACTCAAGGAGCAATTGCGTCAACGCTACTTCGCCGATTACGGCCGTGCTTGGCAGCAGTTCCTGAACAGCGTGCGCTGGCAGGCGGATACATCGTTATCCGGCACCGTCGATCAACTGAGTCTTTACGCCGACCCGCAACGCTCACCGCTATCGGCGTTGTTCAAGGTGATCGTGTATCAGGCCAGCACGGGCGCGGTGGGGCAATCCTTATCGGACACGCTCGTCAACAGAGCCCGATTACTCGTAAGCGGCGACGACAAAGATAAAGATCCCTCCAATGCCGCCTCACAACCCGAAGCACCGCTTGCATCGGCTTTCGGCCCTCTGCTACGCGTGGCGGGCAGTGATCTGGCAGCAATGAGTCCCGCCAAGCCCGCTGCTGCTCAACCTGCCAATACATCCGATATCAGCCTGCCGCGGTATCTCGAACGCGTCACAGGGGTACGCCTCAAGCTCCAGCAGATCATGATGAGCCCGGATCCCGACGCGATGTCGCGCACTGCGGCACAGGCAATCCTGCAAGGAAAGACATCGGATATTGGTGACAGCCGCGACTACGCGAGCCGTGTCTCCGCGAGCCTTGGCGAGCAATGGTCGGGCTTTGGCGACGCAGTCTTTCAGAGGCCGCTCGATCAAACCTGGGATGTCGTGCTTCAACCGGCTAGCGCGAGTCTGAACGAAACGTGGCGCACGGTCATTGTCACCGCCTGGAACAAGTCGTTCGGCGGCCGCTATCCGTTCGCGGACTCGGACAGCGATGCATCGTTGCCTGAAATGGCGCGCTTCCTTCGCGTGGATGGTGGCGTGATTTCCCAATTTGTATCGACGCAACTTGGCGGCATCATCGAGCGGCAGGGTGATCAATGGGTGGTCATGCAAGCCACCGGTCGCAACACGCTAAGAGTTGATCCCGAGTTCGTGAGTGCATTGAACCGGCTCACTCGTGTATCGAACGTGCTGTTCCCAACGGGTGACGCTACCCTGCGCTACGAACTGCGCGCTATTCCCACACCCGGAATCACGGACGTAAAAATCGCACTGTCGGGGCGCGATTTGCACTACTTCAACCAACGCGAGGAATGGACACCCTTCGTCTGGCCGGGCGAGGCGCTGGAGAACGGAACGCGCATCGAGTGGCAGACTGAGCAGGCGGGTCCGCGTGTCGCATTCGATTTCTCGGGACGTTTTGGGCTGATTCGTTTGCTCGAACGAGCAACGGTTTCGCAGCAAGACGGCGCCCGCTATTTGTTGCGATGGCCGTTGGGCAAGGAGGCGGAAGGCGTCGTACCTGAAGCAATGGTAGCGCCGCAGGTGCAGGTCGCGAAGGCCAGCTCACCCGAGCCTTCGAAGCGCCCGGTGTCGCGAGAGAATGACGACTGGGCCGCTCGAACCAAGACAAGCGTCACCGCGCCGGACGCAGCCTGGAAACCGGACGAAAGCAAGGTTAGCCGTCCCTCTCCGCAGCCGCTCGGACCCGTGAAACCGCGTTTTTTGCAGGTGCAATTGCGCAGCGAAGTGGGAGCAGGTCCACTCGATGTCTTGAAGCTTCGCCATTTCGCATTGCCGACGCGGATTTTTCTCCGCAGCGACGCGGGTGGCCGTCTAGTCGCCACTGGATCAAATCCACCGCCTTTGCCGGTGACGGCGATAGAAGCCGCGAAACGCGCTTCAACGCCGCTCCCTCGCGGCGCTTCGCCTGATATCGATTGAACCTCTTTCGCTGATCCGCGCAAATCGCTGTAGATCATCAGCGATCGCGAATCACCGCTGCGATGCAGCCGCAAATGAACATAAGGATTCCAAATGGATGACGCCATCCTGCGTTATTACGAAGCCGAGATGCGCTATCTAGGCGAGGCAGCGAAGGAGTTCGCCGACGCCCACCCGGACCGCGCTCGCATGCTGAACCTTGATCGCGTCGGCGATCGTGACCCGTACGTCGAGCGGCTGTTTGAAGGCTTTGCGTTTCTCACCGGCCGGCTGCGCCAGAAGCTGGACGACGAACTGCCCGAGCTGACCGAAGGACTGGTCAGCCTGCTATGGCCGCACTATCTGCGCATGATTCCGTCGCTATCGATTCTCGAGATGACACCCGCGCCTGAAACGCTGCAGAGACCGAACGTGTCCCAGCGGGCCTCGCAGTGCGCTCTGGCAAGGTCGGAGCGAGCGGCGTGCAATGCCTGTATCGCACGACGCAAGCCGTGACGCTCATGCCAATACGGCTGACCGAAGCGACTCCGACTGTGCGCCATGACGCCCGTTCCGTCATCCGGCTCAAGTTTGAAATCGACCGATCCGCACGCCGTGAGGCGCTCGATCTGTCGAGCATCCGGCTCTATCTGAATGCCGATTTGCCAGTTGCCTTCGCGTTGCATCTCGCGCTCACACGTCAGGTGCAATCACTTTCGTTGCGAACGCCCGAAGTGCAAGACGGTGCAGCAATACCTCTAAAAAGCGCATGGATCGAAGCGGCGGGATTCTCTGCGGAAGAGCGTTTGTGGCCGAAGGCGGATATTGCATTTTCGGGTTATCAACTCCTCCTGGAATATTTTACGTTCCGCGAGAAATTCCTGTTTGTCGACTTGCGCGGCTTGAGCATGGACGCATTGCCAGCCGACGCCTGGAGCTTCGAGGTCGAGGTGTTGCTTAACGAAAGTTACCCCGCCGACCTGCGCTTCACCGCCGCTAACGTACGATTGTTCTGCACGCCAATTATCAACCTGTTCGAACTTGATGCCGAGCCGGTGCGGATCGATCATCACGAAACCGAGTATCGCGTGAAGCCAATGCATCACCACGGCGACTTCGTGGAAACGTATTCGGTCGAAGCGGTGGAGGCGTTCGATCACGATACCGCCGAGCGTTTCGAATATGTGCCGTTTTCAACGTTTCGGCATCGGGGCGGGATGCTCCGCCATGAGGCCCCGGAGCGTTACTTTCATACGCGCGTCAGGCAAGGCGTAAAGGGTTTGTTCGACACATGGATCATCCTCGGCGGTCACGCATGGGAGTCGATGCCGGACTTGCCTGAGGAGACGCTTTCGCTGCGCGTAACGGGTACCAACGGAATGCTGCCGCGCAAGGGTTTGCGCGAAGCGAGTATCAACCAACTGGTCGCGAGTGCACCCAACGTCGGGCGTGTCCGCAATCTTACTTCACCCACGCTGCCGGTTTATCCGCCGGTGAACGACCGCTTCCAATGGCGCGTGCTGTCGCATCTCGCGCCTAACTTCTTATCGTTGATGGATGCAGAAGTTTTGCGTGGGGCCTTGGCGTTGTACGACTGGACGGGGGACGAACTGAACCGTCGTCGCCTCGCGGGTATTCAGCATGTATCGCAGAAACTGCTGCGCAAGGTGATAGGCGGAGGCATCGAGCGAGGCGTGCTGATCGAAGTCACGCTTGATAGCCACGCTTTCGCCGGCAGCGGCGATGTGTACCTTTTCGGTGAGCTATTGCACCGGTTCTTTACGCTGTACGCCGAGATTAATCTCTTCACCCAACTGGCGATTATCAGCTTGCCTTCGGGGAAACGCATCGAATGGGCAGCAAGTCATGCGGAGCGTTCACCGTTATGAATGCGCCCGACTTGCCTGATGGCATGACGCCGCTCGTACGCGCTCTCCTCGCGCGCGCGCCACAGATGAACTTCTTTCAGTTATGCCAACTGATCGAGCGTCTGATGCCGCAGGGCATGGGCCTTGGCGCGCGTGACACGCCGGCCGGCGAGACGGTCCGGTTTCGGTCGTATCCCAAGGTGGGTTTTCCGGGCACTGAACTTGCCGCCGTGGAATTCGACCCCGAGCGTCCGGATCGGCCACCTACGATCCGGACGACCTTCCTTGGACTGTACGGCGTGAATGCGGTTATGCCGCCACATTTAATCGACGACATCGTGCTGAGGCGGGAAGGGCACGAGGAAGTCATGTCCTTTCTCGACCTCTTCAATCACCGGATTGCAACGCTCTTCTATCGCACCTGGCGCAAGTATCGGTATCCGTCGGGATTCGAACGAGGCGATGACACTACGTCACGCGCGTTGTTGTGCCTCGCGGGCTTCGGTCTCGGCGACAAGTCGGCCAGCGCGGGTTTGCCTGGCGCGCGCGTGCTCGGATTGCTCGGTCTCTTGACCCAGCGCACGCGAACGGTGGAAGGGTTGGCCGGCGTGGTTGCGCTAACGCTGCCCGGTGCGGGTGTAAAGATAGATGAGCGCTTTCCCGTATGGGTGAGGCTTCACGATCAGCCGGGACTGCGTTCAGGCCGTTCGTTGGGCACGCCGCGGGAAGCCGCTGGACAGGGCCTTGGTCAAGGGCATGTGCTGGGAAGGCGTGTCAAGAATCGCGGCGAGGCGGTGCGGCTGACGTTGCGTCCCTCGACCCCCGAACAGGCGCACGAACTCCTGCCCGACGCGCCCCTTTATCGCGAGTTGATCAGCATGTTGCGTGTGTACGTGGGTAACAAGGCGGACGTCGTGCTGCGTATGGAGGTATCGGCCGCCGTTGTGCCGGTACTAAAGCTGGGGCCGGCGCACGCTCACGCAATCGGCAGAGGCCATCAGGGTCGTCTTGCCTGGACCACGTTATTGAAACCAGCCAATGACCGCGTCATCACTATCCCGTTGGGCCGATACGAAGCGATCCCGACAGAAAATGTCGCGCGTCCGGAACCCGTTGTCCAAGCTGGATGAACCAGGAGTTTGCATGCACGTTACTTACGTTATAACAGCCGTCGCCGCTAGCCTGAGCCTATGCGCATGCGGCGCATGGCAAGGCGTTTCTGACACGTCGTCCAGCGCCTATCAGGCGGTTTTTCACAAGCAGGTCAAGATACTGAATGTCGATCTGAATGCGCGTGCTTCGCTGAATCCTGACGAGGCTAACCGGCCGGTGTCTGTCGCCGTTCGCGTTTATCAGTTAAAGGATCGTAAATCGTTTGATGGCGCTTCCTACGACGACCTGTTGAAAAACGAGCGTGCCGTTTTGAGTGCGGACCTGCAAGACACGGCGGGAGTGGTTGTTAACCCCGGCAGTGCGGCGAGCTTGTCGCAGCCAATGCGGCCGGACACGGAATTCATAGCCGTTGTGGGTTTCTTTCGCAACCCGAAGAACGATCGCGATTGGCGTCGAGTGGTGCCGAGGAAATCGTTGTCGGCGAGTGAGCCGCTCAAGTTCGATTTGGTCGGGCAGGAACTCGTAGCTGCCAATGAAGTGCCACGGGAGCAACCTGCACGATGACCTCGAACTTACCTCTTGTCGATCAGGATAGTGGTCGGCCGTCTGCCGATTTGGTGAAGCGTTTCGGTCAGCGGTCCCCATGTATCTGGCTGGAACTAGACCGGCTCCGTGGGGAGTTGCTGACGCATGTCAGGGACTTCCCTGCACATTGTTATTTGGCATGAAAAACACCCCAAAGGTTGGATCGGTGTCCAACTTTTGGGGTGCACTTCACGGACGGCTGTTTTAGTCGGCGCTGGTCAGCTGACTAAATCACGTACAAATCAACATACTCATTGACTGGCATTGCTTCGAGCGTTGCCTGATCCAGCGATACCGCAAGGATCGCCTCTTGCTGCTTGGCTGGGAAACGCCGTGCCAGGTTGGTCTTGAATTTCTCGACCAGAAGGGGGATGCCGTCTTCGCGACGGCGTTTGTGTCCGATCGGATATTCGACGACGATTTCGTCG
>NZ_LMUF01000061.1:151948-177134 GCF_009766085.1 Burkholderia sp. S171
CCTCGCAGACCGCTGACGCCGAAAGCACCAACCCAGCAATGACCCTGACCACTAACCCCACCGCCTAGCACCACCCCCCAAAAACCCCCCAAACCCCCAAAGTGCGAACGAACAACCCTTGGGGTTCAATTTGCCTTCGCACAGTCGTATACTCAGGCCTCCTGTTTCCCATGGCTGCGCGTGGCTCGTGCCCGCGTGCGCAGCCGCGCTACGAGGCACGCATGGCAAGCCTGAACAAGACTTCCCTGACATCCGCCGGGCGTAGCCTGCTCCAACGCGCGAACTCGGTAGCGCAAGCCCGACGCACCCGGCGCATTGTGATCGGGCTCCTGCTTGCTCTCATCGTCATCGGGCTGCTCGGGTTTTTCGCCGCGCCGCCACTCATCCGACATATCGCGGAACAACAACTCTCCGCGCAACTCGATCGCCCAACCAGCATCGAACGAATCGCGCTTAATCCCTATACGCTCAGTTTTGAAGCCGACCGCGTTCATATTGGCGAAGCGCCCGCCAATATGGACGCAGGCACAAAAAGCGGCGATTTTGTCGATATAGAACGCCTGATCGTGCACCCTTCATGGTCGTCGCTGTTTCGTCTCGCGCCGATTATCAACGAACTCAAGATCGATTCACCGCGCTTTCATATCGTGCGCTTCGACGCGCAACGCTTTAATTTCTCCGATCTCGTCGAAAAATTCTCGAAGCCGTCAGCCAATCCGTCCACCAAACCGGCGCGATTTTCGGTATCGAATATTCGAGTGGAAAATGGCCGGATCGATTTCGACGACCGCCTGCTTAAAACGCACCACGTAATCGATCGCTGGTCGATCGGGATTCCGTTTATCGCCAATCTCGCGTCGACTACGGAGTTGTTCGTGACGCCGTCGCTGCAGGCGCGTATCGACGGGTCGCCGTTATCCATCACCGGGCGCACCAAGCCGTTCGCCGAGTCGCGCGAGTCGGAGATCGCGCTGCAACTCGATGGCCTCGACCTGCCGCAAATGCTGTCGTACGCACCGGCCTCGCTGCCGGTCGCGGTCAAGAGCGGACGCTTGTCGACGAACCTCAATGTGAGCTTTGAGCTCAACGCCGACGCCCCCGTGGTTCGCATCAAAGGGACGGCCGATCTGGCGGGTCTGGCCGTGACGGACAAGCAGGATGCGCCGCTTTTCGCCGCGCAGTCGCTGCATGTGAACGCGGTGAACCTGGAACCGCTGCGTAACGTGTATCAACTGGATGAAGTGACGTTGATGCAGCCGGACGTAAAACTTTCCCGCGATAAATCAGGCGCATTCAACTTCGAAAAACTGAGCGCATCAACGCCCGCTGCACAGCCGGCCGCCACGCCCACGCCCGCCAGCGATGCCAAGCCCGCCGACACCGCCGCGCAACCGCTCGACCTCGCGATCAAACATCTGGCGATTGACCAGGGCCATATCGTCTTCGATGACCGCTTGATGGCGCAACCCGCCACGCTTGGCCTGACTGCGTTAAACGTGACGCTCGACGACTTCTCCACGCTCGGCAAGGCCCCGGCGCGCTATACGCTGAAGACGGCCTTCGATCACGGCGGCGGGCTCGACGCATCGGGTAGTTTTACGCTTCCAGGCAAGAACGCCGACGCGAAACTCGCGCTGAACGACTTGCCGCTGGCGCCGTTGCAACCCTACGTGGCGAACGCGGTGGCGGCTCGTATCACCAATGGTTCGCTCGGCGCAAATTTGCCGCTGCAAGTAAATTGGTCGAAGCCGGAACCGTCCGTTCAGGTCGGCGCCGGCGATGTCACGCTCAAGTCGCTGAAGCTGGTGCCGCAGTCGAGCAACACCGCCCCCATCGCGCTGGGTTCGGCTGAAGCGAAGATCCGGAAGATCGATGTCGCGGCGCGCACGGCAGCGCTGGACAGCGTCGTGCTGACCGGCCTTTCCATCGATGCAAAACGCCTGAAGGACGGCAGTATCGATCTCGCCGCGCTCGCCGGTCCGCACGAAACCGCGCCGGAAGCCAGCGCGACGCGCAAGGTCGAAAAGGCGAATGAGGCGGGTCCGGCATGGCGCTATCAAATCGCGCAAGTGTCGCTCAACGACAGCAGCGCCGACTTCACCGACGAATCCACGCCGCGCCCGATAAAACTGCACATTGCGCCATTGCAGCTGGGCGTCAGGCAGGTCACCGACGACCTGACGAAACCGCTCGCCATCGACGGCAAGCTGACAATGAACGGCAAAGGCGCGCTGGCCGTAGCAGGCACGCTGACCGCGAAACCGCTGAGCCTCGCGTTGCACGTTGACGCCAGCGAACTCGATGCATCGTCGTTCGAGCCGTACTTCGGCAGCAACCTGAACGCCACGGTTTCCAGCGCGCTGCTGAGCGCGAACGGCGACGCATCGTTCTCGGGGGAAGGACGCTCGCTGAAGGCCGGTTACAAAGGCGATGTGTCGTTGTCGAACGTGCGGCTGATCGACCGGGCGAATTCGGACCCGCTGGCCGGCTGGAAATTGCTTGGCCTGACAAAATTGAACGCTCGCTACGATGAACGCGGCGCCGATGTCGAGGCTGCGCGCGTCACGTTCGCGAACTTCTACGGCCGTGTGCTGCTCGACGCGCAAGGCAAGCTCAATCTTCGCGATATCGTGGCGCAGGACAAAGGAGCGGTCACCACGGCCGCCGCCACGACGCCAGCCTCCGCACCGGCAGCCTCCGCACCGGTCGCAACGCCTGTCGCGCCGAAACCCGCGTCGTCATCGGCGAATCTGCGCTTTGGCCAGCTGGTGCTGCAAAACGGCCGCGTGACCTACACCGATAACTTCATCAAGCCGAATTTCACCGCGAACCTGGTCTCGATCACCGGCACGATCGGCGCATTCGGCACGCACTCGACCACGCCCGCGCCCGTCGATGTCGCCGCGAAACTGTCCGCGAACGGACCGGTATCGATTAAAGGGGTCGTGAATCCGCTGATCGCGAAACCGTCGCTGGATCTCACCGCGAGCGCGCACGACGTCGAGTTGCCGAATATCTCGCCGTATTCGACAAAATATGCGGGTTATCCGATCACGAAGGGCAAGCTCAACGTCGATCTGCACTACATGCTGGCCGACGAAAAGCTCAGCGCGAACAACCATCTCTTCATCGATCAGCTGACGTTCGGCGATCACGTCGACAACGCCACCGCGACCCATTTGCCGGTGCGGCTCGCGGTGTCGCTGCTGAAGAATTCGAAAGGCGAGATCGACGTCAACATCCCCATTTCCGGCTCGCTCTCGGATCCGCAATTCTCGGTAGGCGCGCTGGTGTGGACAGCCATCGTTCACTTGCTCGAGCGCGCGGTGACCGCGCCGTTCTCGCTGATTGCAAACGCGTTCGGCGGCAAGAACCCCGAAGAACTCGGCTACGTGGAATTCGATCCGGGCTCGGCCACGCTGAGCGACGCGTCAAAGGAGAAACTCGACACCATCGCGAAGGCGCTGGCCGACAAACCGTCGATCACGCTGGAGATATCGGCCCGGGTGGACCCGGCGCTGGACGAACCCGGGTTGCGCGCGGCCTATGTCGACCGGCAAGTGCGTCTTTCGAAGATGCAGGACGCGAGCGAAGACAATCCGAACATCAATCCGTCGAGCATCCCCATTTCCGCCGATGAATACAGCAAATTCCTCACGAAAGCGTATAAAAGCGCGGACTTCAAGAAACCGCGCAACCTGATCGGCATGACGAAGACCGTGCCGGACACGGACATGAAAGCCGCGCTCGCGGAGCATGCGCCGGTGGACGAGGGCGCGCTTGGTGCGCTGGCGCAGCGGCGCGCGGAAGGTGTGAAGCAATATTTCGAGGGCAAGATCGACAGCAAGCGGATCTTCATCGTCGCGCCGCACCTCAACGCCGAGGGCATCAAGGACAAGGGTGCACCTACGCGGGTAGACTTCGGGCTGAAGTGATAACGAAGCGAAATCAGGCGGATTCAGGCCCGCGCTTTTAGACGGTGCACGCCGAAGAACCCGGATCCTTGGGAATGGCCGGGACCATCGGCATTCTCGCGAATCCGCGCTACACTCATTTCATGAATGCGGCAGCGCATCGCGGCGCGCATGACAGGAACGTGGAGTGGCCAAGCGTCCAGCCGCGTTCCCGAATTCACCGCGCCTCATCGCAAAAACCGTCAAACGAGCCGTATAAAGTAAGCGCTTCGCGCGAAGCGCCCACGGCATTCAGGCTCTCCACACCCGAATCCAGCGCTGCACAACCTGCAGGAGAATCCCATGCTTTTGCATGATCTGGCTGACCGGTATGGTCCGGCAATCGTCTTTTTCAACGTGATGGGCGCGGCGCTCGGCCTGCCCGTTCCCGCGATGCCGACGCTGATCGTGGTCGGCGCGTCGGTGGCCATGATGGGCGTCAACGGCCAGGCCTTGTTGCCCCATCTCGCGCTGATGCTCGGCATTGCCACGCTCGGCGGGGTGCTGGGGGATCTCGTCTGGTTCCAGGGCGGCCGGCGCTACGGCGACCGCACGCTCAAGACCATCTGCAAACTGTCTTTGTCGCGCGATACCTGCGTAAAAAAGACCGAACGTTTTTTTGGTCAATGGGGCGTGCGCGTGCTGCTCGTCGCGAAATTTATTCCGGGTTTGTCGCTGGTTTCAGTGCCGCTCGCCGGTGCAATGGGCGTGCGCATGCGCTCGTTCATCGCGCATGACGGTGTGGGCGTGGCGTTATGGGCCGCTGTGGGACTCGCGGTGGGCGTGGTCTTCGCGGCCGAGCTCGACATGGTGTTCGCCATGATCGCGCGGCTCGGCAAGCAAGCGCTCCTGGTCGTGGCGATCGCACTGGCGTTTTACGTGGCGTACCGCTACTGGCGCCGGAAGATGCTGATGAAGACGCTGGAAACGGCGCGCATTACCGTCGACGAACTGTATGCGTTGATGGAGAACCAACCGCTGCCCGCTATCTTCGATATCCGTTCCGCCGAGAAACGCGTGCTCGATCCCTTCGTGATTCCAGGCTCCGTTTTCGCCGATGAACGCGAATTGCAGAAGATCGTGGAAAGTTACCAGCCGGATCAGAAGATCATCATTTATTGCTCGTGTCCAAACGAGGTGTCGGCGGCGTGGATGGCCAAGGCACTCCGCAATGCGGGTTTCAAGGATGTCGTGCCGCTGACCGGCGGACTCGACGCCTGGCGTCTCGCCGGTCTCGACCTCAAGCCGCTCACCGACTTCGGCGGCGCGCGCGAGGACCTGGGCGAAATGGCCGCCATGTGCCCGTGGCCCGCGAAAGCGCCGGCCGCCGACAAAGGCGCCCTGCATGACGCCGTCTACCTGCATGGAGATCGCCACGCATGAGCACTACGCCCGAAGGGACGAACGAAGCGCCCAACCATGGCCAAGGCCATCCGGAATGGCGTGACAGCTCGCCGGCTGCATCGGAAAATCTCAACGCGATCACGAACGATACGGCCAACGCAGCGCCGGCAGAAGCCGCGGCCGACGCCCCGTTCTCGCCGCTCCAAAGCCGCAAGCATCAGATGTATCCGTATCTCACCGCCGAGGAAATCGACCGCATGCGGCGCTTCGGCAACGTGCAGTACTGGCGCGCGGGCGAGCTGATGTTCGAAGTCGGCGTGCCCGGCCCGGGCATGTTCGTGCTATTGAACGGCCGGGTGCGGATTACGCGGCGCGACGGACTGGGCCACGTGCATCTGGTGACCGAGGCGGAGCCCGGGCAATATCTGGCGGAAGTCGCCCAGTTGTCGGGCAAGCCCGCGTTGGTCGATGGTCACGCGATAGAAGATGTGGAAGCCATCCTGATCGTGCCCGAGCGGCTGCGCGCGCTGCTGGTGGCGGAAGCGGAACTCGGCGAACGGATCATGCGCTCGCTGATTTTGCGCCGCGTCGGGTTGATCGAAAAGGGTAGCGGGCCGATTCTCGTCGGCCAGTCGGACGATGGACGGCTGGTATCGCTGCAAGGATTTTTGAGCCGCAACGGTTATCCGCATACCGTGATCGACGCGTGTACGGATCCCGAAGCCATTGCGTTACTCGAACGGATCTCGACATCGAAGGCGGATTTCCCGCTGGTCATATGTCCCGACGGCACCGTGATGCGCGCGCCCGATGAAAACCAGCTGGCGTCGCAACTCGGCTGGCTACCGGAATTCGATCCGGCGCATATCTACGATGTCGCGGTCGTCGGCGCCGGGCCGGCCGGATTGGCGACGGCGGTGTATGCGGCGTCCGAAGGGTTGTCGGTGGCGGTATTCGATTGCCGCGCGCCCGGCGGACAGGCCGGCGCGAGCTCACGGATCGAGAACTATCTTGGCTTTCCGACCGGCATTTCCGGTCAGGCGTTGGCCGGGCGTGCGTTCGTGCAGGCGCAGAAGTTCGGCGCGCACATCGCCATTCCGACCGAGATCAAGGCGCTTCACTGCAACTGCATGCCGATCCAGATCGAGCTGATGAACGGGAAACGCGTGAGCTCGCATACGGTCGTGATCGCGACCGGCGCGGCGTATCGGCGGCCGAACATTGTCGGGCTCGAAAAATTCGAAGGGCGTGGCACGTATTACTGGGCGTCGCCGGTGGAAGGGAAGCTCTGCAAGGGGTCGGAAGTCGTGCTGGTGGGCGGCGGCAATTCGGCCGGACAAGCAGTCGTGTATCTCGCCTCGCACGCGGCGCGGGTGCATTTGCTGATCCGCGGACCGGGGCTGGAGCTGAGCATGTCGAAGTATCTGATCGACCGGATCGCGGCATTGCCGAACGTGACGGTGCATACACGCACGCAGATCGAGTCGCTGGAAGGCGATGGCCGTACGCTCGCCGCCGTGCATTGCAAGACGCCTGACGGCCCGCTCACGCTCGATGTGCGGCATCTGTTCCTCTTCACCGGCGCCAACCCGAACACGGCGTGGCTGCGCGACTGCAACGTCAACACCGACGGCAAGGGTTTTGTGCTGACGGGGCCTGCTGCACATGGTGGCCACGCAGACGGCTCGACCTCGCTGGAAACCAGCGTGCCGGGTGTGTTTGCCATTGGTGATGTGCGTTCGGCATCCACGAAACGCGTGGCAGCGGCGGTGGGCGAGGGCGCGGCGGTTGTATCGCAGATTCACGGCTTGCTGGCCGAGCGTCAGGAACTGGCGCTCAAGGCTGGGGCGGTGGAGTAGACGCGGCTAGACGAGGCGCTGCGGCGCGGCGGCAAACCGGAGCGTGAATTCGATCCAGCCGTCGGCCGAACAACTCACCGACGCCGAGCCGCCGTGCAGCCGCATGATCGCCTGCACGATAGACAACCCCAAGCCGCTCGATTCCGTGAACTCGCTACGGGCTGCATCGCCGCGATAAAAACGGTCGAACAGGCGAGCGAGGTTGCCGGGCGCGACTGGCATGCCCTGATTGCCAATCACGATAATTGCGCCCTGCGCGTCCTCGCGGCCGGTCAGCCGGATCGTAGTGCCGCCTTCGGCATAGCGCACTGCGTTGACAACCACATTGCTGATTGCGCGCCGGGACATGATTGCGTTAGCCCACATCTCGCCTTCGGCATGCACTTCGAAACTGAGATTACGTTCGTCGGCGAGTCCTTCGAAGTACGTCGCAATGGTTTCCAGTTGTTCGTGAATGTTCAGCGGCGTGCGCTCTATGTCCTGCCGTTCGTGATCCGCCTGCGCCAGAAACAGGATGTTCTGCGCAATCCGTCCCAGCCGCTCAAGCTCCTCCAGATTCGACTCCAGCACGCTCTTGTATTCGCTCTCGTTGCGCGTATGCGCGAGCGTGACCTGCGTCTGTCCAATCAGCACGCCGATAGGCGTGCGCACCTCGTGCGCCAGATCCGCGGAGAACTGCAGCAGCCGTTCATAACCGGTCGACAAGCGGTCGAGCATGGCGTTGAACGACATCGCGAGGCTTTGCAGTTCGGTCGGCGTGTTCTTGATATCGAGTCTCGCGGACAAGGTGTCAGGCGAGATTCCGGCGACCCTGTCGGCCATTTTTCTCAACGGCGCAAGCCCGCGGCTCGATACCCACCACGCGAGCAGCGCGGTGATCAGCACCGCGCTCACCACGGTGATCCAGACGCGCACAAGATAGGCTGACAACACTCGCGCTTCCTGCGTCATCACGTGTGCCGCGATGATCTCGATGACTTCGCCGCTGGCGCCTACCTGGGCTTGCGCCGCGACCCAGCGCATGCGTACGCCGTCCCGGCGCGTGCCTTCATAGAGTGCGTTGAGGTTGACGGCGCGTTGCACCGGCACCGGGACGAGCGGCGGCAACGGCATGTTTTCCGGGTTCACGCTGATGAACGGCGCGAGGCCCGGACGCTGGAAAATAATGACGTCCTGACTGTCGCCGAGCATGGTCTCGAACAGTTTGGGCCGCGCTTCAATTTCCTTGATCGTGTAGAGGTCGTGCAGCAGCGAGCGAAAGTGTTCGACGCGCCCGATCAACTGGTAATCAGCGCGCGTGGACAGCGTGGCGCTGGTCGCGTGATACAGCGACCCGCCGACCATGCTGACCACCACGCACACGATCAACGCGAACAGGCAGGTGATCCGGACGACCAGCGAACGCGAACGCCATAGCGGACTCAATGCGCGTCCCCGGATGCACCGAACGAATAACCGATGCTGCGCACCGTGTGGATCAACTTGATATCGAAGGGCTGATCGAGCTTCGCGCGCAGGCGTTTGATGGCGACATCGACTACGTTGGTGTCGCTGTCGAAGTTCATGTCCCACACTTCCGATGCAATCAAGGTCCGCGACAACGCTTCGCCTTGCCGCTTGCAGAAGAGATGAAGCAGCGCGAATTCCTTGTTCGTGAGCGCGATGTCCGTGCCTTGGCGCGTCACGCGACGGCGCAGGACATCGACGTGAAGATCCGCGACCTGGAAGACATCCGACTCGCGTATTACACCGCGCCGCAGCAATGTGCGGATGCGAAGCACGAGTTCGGTGAACGAGAACGGCTTGACGAGGTAATCGTCCGCGCCCAGTTCCAGGCCGTGAATACGGTCCCGTACGTGATCGCGCGCGGTCAGAAAGATGACTGGCAGGTCACGTTTCGCGCGCAACGCCTGCATGATCTGCCAGCCGTCGAGACCGGGCAGCATGACATCCAGCACGATCAGCTCATAGGGATGCGCCAACGCCTGATGCAAGCCATCAGCGCCATTGCGGATCAGGTCAACCTGATACCCGGACTCGGTGAGCCCCTTCTTCAGATAGTCGCCGGTCTTGCGGTCGTCTTCTATAACCAGGATGGTCATGCTGCGGGCGCTTCGCTTTACGTGTGGTTTGCGTACGGGTTTGCGTCGGAAATAAGTCCATTCTATCCACCTGCCCCGGTGCGCGGAAAAGATGACAAAAAAGTCATTAACGTGTCATGCGTAGATCAGCGTACGGTAGCTAAGATGCAATCCAGACGAGGCCTCCGCGCGTGGCACTGTGCGCTGCGGCCATGTGCCTATCAAGTCCCCCGGTTTCCCCTGAGTCACAGTATCTGCGTATCCTGTTCGATCCATCCCATCACGAGGCGAGCTTGAATCCATCTTCGACTCAACTTTCGACTCAAGCCATCACCCAGCCGGGCTGGGTTCGCATCACGCACTGGATCAATGCGCTGGCGGTCGTGGTGATGGTGACGAGCGGCTGGCAGGTCTACAACGCTTCGCCGATTTTCCCTTCATTTGTTTTTCCTCCAAGCATCACGTTGGGCGGATGGCTGGGCGGCGCGTTGCTGTGGCACTTCGCGGCCATGTGGGTGCTGGTCGCGAACTTCCTGGTGTACGTGGGGCTGAACATCATTTCCGGAAGATTCCGCCGCAAGCTGTTTCCGCTCAGCATAAAAAGCCTGTTCGGCGATCTGCGGGCCGCGCTGACCGGCAAGCTCAAGCACGACGATCTCACGCACTACAACGCCGTGCAGAAGGCTGCGTATCTGGCGGTGATCGTGGACATTGTGGTTGTCATCCTGTCGGGCATGGCCGTCTGGAAGTCGGTGCAATTCCCGTGGCTGCGCGACCTCATGGGCGGTTACAACAACGCCCGCGTGGTCCACTTCTTCGCGATGAGTTTCCTGGTGGCGTTTTTCGTGTTGCACGTGGTGATGGTCGCGCTCGTTCCACGCTCGTTGTTGCTGATGATCCGGGGCCGCTGAACCATGCTGAACAGAAAGAGCGAACTGATTGCATCGACGCTTGATGTCGACAACATCCTTAAAGATGCGCGCAATGAACTGAAGGCGCCGGCGCGGCGTCTTTTCGGCAAGCGCATTTTGTCGCTTGGCGGTCTCATGATGCTCTCGGGCTGCAATATCTCCGACGATAAATCCGTCAACGCCGTGCTGCGGACCATGTCGCGTTTCAACGATGAAGCACAAGCATTCCTCTTCGATCCGAACAAGCTCGCACCGACCTATCCCGAGTCGATGATCACGCGGCCGTTCCCGTTCAACGCGTTTTATGACATCGACGATGTCCCTATCGTCGATGCCGCTACGTACAAGTTGCCTGTCGGTGGACTGGTGAAGGGCAAGAACGTGTGGACGCTTGAAGAACTGCGCGCGTTGCCGCAGGAAAGCCAGGTGACGCGGCACATCTGCATTGAAGGATGGAGCGCGATCGGCAAGTGGGGCGGTGTGCGTTTCGCCGATTTCCTCAAGCGCTCCGGTGCCGATACCACCGCCAAATACGTGGCATTCCACTGCGCGGATAACTATTCAACCAGCATCGACATGCCGACTGCGCTGCACGCCCAGACGCTGCTGACGCTGACGTACGACGGCCAGGTCTTGCCGCCAAAGTACGGCTTCCCGATGAAGCTGCGCATGCCGACGAAGCTTGGCTACAAGAACCCGAAGCACATTGTCTCGATTACCGTGACGAACGAATATCCCGGTGGTTACTGGGAGAACCAGGGTTACAACTGGTTCGGTGGGGCCTGAATTTTCTCGCGTCAAATACCAAAACTGGAGCTTCCATGTCTATTGCGTCATCTACTTCATTGCGTTTGAAAATGGGTGTATCGGTTGCAGCGCTCGCCTTTGCCGGCGTTGCGTTTGCCCAGGCGCCAGCCGCCAAGCCCGCGCGTATTCGCGGCGATATTGTTTCGTTGTCTGGCGATACGCTGACCGTGCATCGTCGCAGCGGCGACACCGTGACCATCGACATGAAGCAGGACACGCAGGTCACGGCCGTGAAGAACATCAAGCTCTCCGACATCAAGACCGGCTCGTTTATCGGCACGGCAGCGACTACGGGAACCGACGGCAAGATGACGGCGACCGAAGTGCTTGTGTTCCCGGAAGCGGCACGCGGATCGGGTGAAGGCCACTATGCGTGGGACCTCTCGCCGAATAGCACGATGACGAATGCGAACGTCGATCAGATCGTGACGGGCACGAGCGGGCGTGATCTGAAGCTGTCGTACAAGGGCGGCAGCAACACGGTGACGGTGCCGGACGGCGTGCCGGTGGTGACGTTCGCGCCAGCTGCGCGCACGGATCTGGTCGCGGGCAAGAAGGTGTTTATCGTTGCGTCGCCGGTGAGCGGTACTGAGTTTGCGGCTTCGCGGGTTGTGGTTGAGAAGGATGGTGTTGCGCCGCCGATGTAAGGGCGTGAAGCCACGTTCACGTGGATCCCGGCGCGGCTAACAGGTCTTCGATCCGCACCGGAAGATTGCGTACACGAACGCCCGTCGCGTGATAGACGGCGTTGGTAATGGCAGGCGCAATGCCTGCCATGCCGATCTCTCCAATTCCTCGCGCACCGAGTGGATTCAGTGCGAAATCCGGATAGTCCAGAAACGTCACGTCCATCTTGGGCGAGTCGGCATGCGTCGACATCACGTAGTCGGCGAGGTTGCGGTTCAGCGGCGCGCCTGAACGCGAGTCGTAGTGCGTCTCCTCGAACAGCGCCATACCGACACCCATCACGATCGCCCCTTCAATCTGGTTCCGGCCCGTGCGCGCGTTAATGATCTTGCCGCCATCGATTACGCTCACCACTCGGCTCACGCGTAACCGTGCGGTTTCCGGCTGCCACGTGACCTCGATAAAGTGCGCGCAATACGAGTGAATCGACACTTTGTTTGCATCGGCATCTGTCTGGCTCGCGCCGGAACGACCTCTGCCCATCAAGGTGCCGATCTGCGCAGGTGCAAGGATTCGTTCGAATGGCACGCCTGCTCCGGGTGAGGTTCCTTTGCGATAGACCATGCCTTGTTCAAAGCCCAGCACGTCCACCGGCTGCCCTTTGAACGGCGAGTTGTCCGTCCCGGCGGCAGTCGCGAGAAGCTGCTGAACGACAGCCTGGGTGGCCTGCGTCACGGCGGGAACTAGCGACGCGGTCACCATCGAACCGCCGGACAACGGTCCCGGCGGCAAACGGGTATCGCCGATGATCACGAAAATCTTGTTGAGCGCGATGCCCGTCAGATTGGCGACCATCTGGGCCAGGATGGTGTAAGTGCCCGTGCCGATGTCCTGCGTCGCCGTCGCTACGCGAGCGGTCCCATCGCCATGCAGTTCGACGATCACTTCCGCAGGCTGTCGCCTCGCCGCCCACGATCCCGCTGCCATACCCCAACCCACCACTAAGCCATCACGATGCATCGAACCGACCGGCGTGGTGCGATTCGACCAGCCGAATTTGTCAGCGCCGACGGTCAGGCACTCCTTGAGATGCCGGGACGAGAACGGCACGTTCCGGCTTTCGTCCATGGCGGGTTCGTTGATCAGCCGCAACCGGAGCGGATCGACGTTGAGCTTGATGGCGAGTTCATCGACGGCCGACTCGATTGCGAACAGGCCCGGCACCGCACCTGGGCCGCGCATCGACGTGCTGGGAGCAATGTCCCGGCGTGCAAGGGACGCTGTCACGCGGAGGTTAGGCGAGCTGTAGAGGTAGCCCGTCGTCTCTCCGCAGTTCTCTTTGCGCGTTTCCCGCCGAGCCGTTTGATAGACATAGTCCTGTTGGAAGGAGGTGAAACGCCCATCGGGCGTTGTCGACAAACGCATGCGCTGCTGAGTGCTGGTACGGTGGCCCACGTTATGAAACATCATCTCGCGGGTTACGACCAACTTGACAGGGCGCCGCAGGTTGCGCGCCGCAGCGCCGGCGAGCAACGAGTGCGACCATGGAAACAGTTTGCCGCCGAACCCGGAACCAAGGTATTTCATGATCACGCGCACCTGATCTTCTGACACGCCGAGCATCAGCGCCATGACTTGCCGCTGGTTGACAATCGATTGCGATGTTTCGTAGAACGTATAGTTCGTTCCGTCGAATGCAGCAACAGTCGCGTGCAGTTCGATTGGGTTGTGCGTTTCGATCGGCGTGGTGTAGGTCTGATCGACCTTGAGCGCATCGGGCGCATTGGCGAAGGCGGTGTCAACGTCGCCTCGCTGCGTATCGATTGAAGGCGTGTCTTCCGCCGACATCTCCGTGCGCGTATCGGGTTGGCTGGTGGAATAGCTTACCTTCACCGCACCGGACGCCGCGGTGGCCTGCTCGAAGGTATCGGCGACCACCACGGCAATATACTGGCCGTAATAGTAGACCATGTCATCCTCGAACGGCGGGCGTTTCTCGTCGATCCTCGCTTCTGACGCGAAGCCGATCCTATAGAACTTGCCAATGTTCTCGCGCGTGAAGACCGCTTTCACGCCGGGCATTTTTGCGGCAGCAACGGTGTCGAGCTGTGTCACGCGGCCCTTGCCGATCGCCGCGCAAACGGGGACCGCATAGAGCATCCCGGGCAACGCGAAATCCGACGTATAGGTTGCGAGGCCGCTTACCTTGAGCGGGCCATCAATTCTTTGGAAGTCGCCGCCAATCAATGGCTGCGCTTTCTTCGAAGCTAATTGCATTGTCTTCTCCGCGACGCGAACGTCGAGTCAGGCAGTTTGGGTGGCAAGCGTGAGTGCATGCTGAATGCATCGTTTCGCCAACTCGACCTTGAAGCCGTTCTGGCTTTGTGGGCGCGCCGCCTGAAGCGCGGCTTCGGCTGCCGCCCGAAACGCCGGGGCGTCGGGTGCGCGTCCGAGAAGCGCCGCTTCCGCTTCGTGTGAACGCCAGGGCTTCACGCCCACGCCGCCCAGCGCGATCCGCACGTGATCTATCTTTCCCGCCGATACGGTCACCACAACCGCGGCCGATGCCAGCGCAAACTCATACGACGCGCGATCGCGCAGTTTCAGATAGACGCTGCGATTACCGGGCATCGGAGGGGGAAGCGTCACGTGGGTGATCAGCTCCCCGGCATTGAGCGACGTTTCGCGCTCAGGCGTAGTGCCGGGTAACAGGAAAAAGTCGTCAATGGCGATGCTTCGTTTGCCCTGCGGACTTTCAGTGTGGACGGTTGCCTCAAGCGCCGTCATGGCGACATTCATGTCCGACGGATTGGTTGCGATGCAGTGGTCGCTCGTCCCCAGGATCGCGAGATTACGGTTGAAGCCACCGATCGCAGAACAACCGCTGCCCGGTTCGCGCTTGTTGCATGGGGTGTTCGTATCGCGGAAATAGACGCAGCGGGTGCGTTGCAGCAGATTGCCGCCGGTCGTCGCCATGTTGCGCAATTGCGCCGATGCACCCGACAGCAACGCTTTAGAAAGCACGGGATAGTGCGTCTTGATTAACGGATGATTCGCGAGATCGGCATTGCGCACCGTCGCGCCTATCGTGACGCCGCTGTCGTCGAGTGTTTCGACCTTATCGAGCGGCAGGCGGTGGATGTCGATGACCTGCGTTGGACGCTCCACATCGAGCTTCATCAAGTCGAGCAGTGTCGTGCCGCCGGCCAGAAAGCGTATCGATGGCGTGCTTTGCTGACTGGCTGCATTGGTCTGCGCCGTCGCCATGTCGAGCGCCTGTTTGACATCGGCCGCGCGCTTAAGCTGAAAGTGTTCCATTCGTTCGCTCCGCTTATGCTTTCCGGCGAACTTGCTGGATCGCGGACACGATATTCGAATAGGCGCCGCAGCGGCAGATATTCCCGCTCATCGCTTCCTTGACGTCTTCGTCGGCGTGACCGTAGGGCTCTTTGAGCAGCGCGACGGCGGACATGATTTGCCCCGACGTACAGAAGCCGCATTGATAGCCATCATGTTCGACGAATGCGGCTTGCATCGGATGCAGGTTGCCTGGCCGTCCAATGCCTTCGATAGTGGTGATCATCTCGCCTTCGTGCGTAGCCGCAAGGCTCAGGCACGAATTCACGCGCCTGCCATCCACATGGACCGTACACGCGCCGCACTGGCCATGGTCGCAGCCCTTCTTGGTGCCGGTGAGACGGAGATGTTCGCGCACGCAATCAAGCAGGGTAGTGCGTGGATCGATATCGAGTTCATGGAGCGTGCCATTGACGTTCAATTGCACATGAACGTTGCCATCGGCTGCGGGCACGACATCGCTTGGCGCATCGGTCTGGATTGCGTCGTCGGAATCCGCCAGTGCAAGAGCATGAAGTTGCCCGGTGCCCACTGCGACACCCGCTGCGCCGACGCGTGTCAAAAAAGAGCGCCGCGTCACGCGCTCGAAGAGCGTCGTCGGCTCATTGTCAGGAGTGTCCGGTCGCTGAGGCTTGTCGTTCATGAGTCGAATTCCCGTTGAAGCATGGATCGAAGAGGACTGACATCAAGAGGACTGACATCGTCCTAGCGTTCGATACACATCATAGGCAACCGCAGTGGCGTCAAGATGGCCGAGAGATGGCGGGAAGATGGCGCACGCGCGTATGCGTTGCCCGAGGGCGGTCCGTCTTTTGCGCGTTGGCTACGGGATTTGCTGGCTGGGTCCATGGCGGACCTGTAGAGCGGTAGTTCTTTTCCTACCCGCGTTTATCCAGCACTTCGACCGTCGCGATCAGGTCGCCAAAATCCTGCACCAGCAAGTTGAGCACGAAAGGCAGGACGGCGTTTTTCTCCATCGCTTCGCACGCGCTATGGGATGCCGATCGCAGTCGTTCGAACGATGCCCGCGCAAGCCGGACGTTCTCGTCCTGATGGCTTTGATCGGCATCGAGTGTGGCGGCCAACGTCTGCGCAGCTTCGGTGAAAGCATCGGCGGTCACGTTCAGCGCGTCGCGGTTGGCCGCGCTTAGTCGCCCCGCTAACTCGGGATCGCCGGTAAAAGCCTTACCCAAAAACAGCGCATCCCGATGCAGCCGCGTCAGCATCGGCGCGACCTTGTCGATCACGTCCCCGCGCGTGCGCTTCACCGGCACGATGATGTGCTCACGCCCCGCTTCGGTGATGGCATCGTCGAGTGCGTGCTCCGCGGCGGCAGAACGCCGATGCAGACGCTCGGCTTCGTTCGCGTCGTCGGGCTTGCGTAGAGTCAGCGTGATCAGTTCGCCCAACGCGAGGACGATTTCACTCGCGCGATCGTGGGCTGTATTGATCGCGCGATTCGGCATCAGGAACGCGACGAGGAGCGCCGATCCCGCACCGATCAGGATTTCAAGCACACGGTCGATCGGCCGTGCGAACGGCGAGCCGAGGCCGCTTGCCGGCACCAGCACAACGACGACGAGCGTGACGCAGGCAAGCCGGAGGGTTGGGCGCCAGGAGGCCAGGGCAGCGAGCGGCAGGAGCGCGACGGCGAACACGATGAGCGGCTGTGCGCCGTGCAGGATGGCGAACAAGCCGACCACACCGACGACTCCACCGATCACCGCCCCAATGATCTGGTCGCGGCCGGTGTTCAACGCCTGGTTGAGACTGGGCTGCGTGACGACAATCAACGTGGTGATAACCGCCCAGTAAAGCTCTGGAAGCGTCGCGAGTTTGGCGACGGCGTAGCTGAGCAGGCAACTGACGAGCGTGCGGGCGAAGCGCCGAAGTTCGGGCGTAGACGTGAGTTTTTTCGTGAGCACTAGGGGTTTATTGGCTGAGTTCTTTCAGGGTTGTCCCGCTCGAGCCCGCGGCTGGCGAGCCGTTTTGCCAGCGGCAGCAGCGTGGTGCAATCTACATTCCCGCCGCCAGCCGTATCGGCCAGTTTAAGTTCAAACCGGCAAAAAGGTCCGACGTTAATCCGTTCGCTGCGGCCCACGACAACGCCTCGATTCTCCGCGGCCAGCAAAACCCGCGTGATCGCGTTACCATAAACGGTTGATTCGCCGGGTTTCGAATGCTGAAAATGTTGAATCGACCTCGGCGGCAGTTTCCCCAATTCCCCGTTTTCCCGATAACCACGAACATCAGGAGCCAAGCATGAGCGAAAGCACATCATCGCGTCATTACCCGAGCACGCAGTTGTACATCGACGGCGCATGGCGCGCGGGCAGCCGCGACACCGCCGTGGTCAACCCGGCGACGGAAGCGGAAATTGGCCGTCTCTCGCTGGCAGGCGAACAGCATCTCGCCGAAGCTGCAGAAGCCGCCGCACGCGGTTTCGCCGCATGGCGCAAGGTATCCGCGTTCGATCGCAGCAAACTCATGCGCCGTGCCGCGCAAAACCTGCGTGACCGCGCCGAGGAAGTGGCCGCGATCATGACCATGGAGCAAGGCAAGCCGCTGGTCGAGTCGCGCATTGAAGTGCTGGGCGCAGCGGACACCATCGACTGGTTCGCTGAAGAAGCGCGCCGGACGTACGGCCGCGTGATCCCGGCGCGTGCCGGCAATGTGCGCCAGATCGTGACGCGTGAGCCAGTCGGCCCCGTCGCCGCCTTCACGCCGTGGAATTTCCCGATCAATCAGGCGGTGCGCAAGGTATCGGCGGCGCTGGCGGCAGGGTGCTCGGTGGTCTTGAAAGGACCGGAAGAAACGCCGGCAAGCTGCGCGGCGCTGGTTCAGGCTTACATCGACGCAGGCTTGCCCGCGGGCGTGCTGAACCTCGTGTTCGGTGTTCCCGCCGATGTCTCGAAGTTCCTGATCGCGCATCCGCTGATCCGCAAGATCTCGTTCACGGGCTCGACGGCAGTCGGCAAGTTGCTGGCCGCGATGGCCGGCGAGCACATGAAACGCGCCACGATGGAACTCGGCGGCCACGCGCCTGCGCTGGTTTTCGCCGATGCCGACATTCCGCGCGCCGCGAAACTCCTGGCCAGCGCCAAGTTCCGCAATGCCGGTCAGGTGTGCATTTCGCCGACGCGTTTTATCGTCGAGGAATCCGCTTACGAGGAATTCACGGAGCATTTCGTCGCGACGACGAAGAAGCTCAAGGTCGGCAACGGCCTGGAAGAAGGCGTGCAAATGGGGGCGCTTGCCAACGGCCGCCGCTTGCAGGCGATGGAACGTCTGGTCGCCGATGCCGTAGAGCAGGGTGCCAAGGTACTGACGGGTGGCGAACGCATCGGCCGTGAGGGTTATTTCTTCGCGCCGACGGTACTCGCCAATGTGCCGATGTCGGCTCGCATCATGACGGAAGAGCCGTTCGGCCCGATAGCACCGATCTCGACTTTCAAGTCTTACGACGAAGCGATCGTGGAAGCGAACCGTTTGCCTTATGGCCTGGCAGCGTATGCGTACACGCGCTCGAGCGCGACGTCCGCGGCAGTGGGTGAGGACATCGAAAGCGGCATGGTGTCGATCAACCACCACGGGCTCGGAATTCCGGAAACGCCGTTCGGCGGCGTGAAGGATTCAGGCTACGGCTCGGAAGGCGGCAGCGAAGCGATGGAAGCGTATTTGGTGACCAAGTTTGTGAGTGAAGCGCGGTAAGTCGAATAGCAGTTAGCTCTTAGGTAAAAACGCGACGCGGCCTTTCGGCGCGTCGCGTTTTTCTTTGTTCGGCGGTTTCGCCCGGACTTTTACGGACGCCTTGTATCCGTTCAAAGTCGGAATCCAACCCGACATTCGGCATCGACATAAGCAGCTTGATGAACCTCGAATGTCGGGCCTTGCCCTCGGGCGTTTTAGCCACTTCCGCTCGTTCGGCGGGTGAAACGCTGATCTTTCTGGTGACGACTTTCTTCATTCTCTCTTGCGGATGTGACTGACCAGACGCATGATTGCGTCGAAGATCGTGTAATCATCATACGATATCGCATACTTGGACCAAGAATGAAATCTTGCACGCTCAGAGAGCTTCGTAGCAACTTCAAAAAGATACTGAAGGAGGTCAGCAACGAGCACGCGCCGACGTTGATCACCCGGCGGAACGGGGAAAGCATCGTGATGATTTCGGAGCGTGAGTACAACAGCATGCTGGAGACACTGCATCTCCTTGGTACAGCGAAGAATGCACAACGGCTGCGCGAATCGGTCGCTGAATTCAAAGCGGAAAACCCGAAAAAAAACCCGGCCGAAGCCGGGTTCAATGTTCCCGCGCCCTGATCTCAAAAGGACGCGGTCACCTGCAACAAATACTAAATACTTACGCTGCCAGCAGCGAGCGCAGCACGAACGGCAGGATCCCGCCGTGCTTGTAGTAATCCACTTCAATCGGTGTATCGATACGCAGCAACACCGTCACGCGCTGCTCGCTGCCATCTTTCCGATGGATCACGAGCGTCACTTCCTGCTGCGGCTTGATATCGGACGTGAGACCTTCCAGATCGAACGTCTCTTCGCCGGTAATACCCAGCGACTGCACGCTGTCCGACCCCTTGAACTGCAGCGGCAGCACGCCCATGCCGACCAGGTTCGAACGGTGAATCCGCTCGAAACTACGTGCCACGACCAGCTTCACGCCGAGCAATTGCGTACCCTTGGCGGCCCAGTCACGCGACGAACCCGTGCCGTACTCTTCGCCGGCAAACACGATAGTCGGCGTGCCTTCGTCGATGTACTTCATGGCCGCGTCATAGATCGACATTTCTTCGCCGCTCGGCTGGAATATCGTCACGCCGCCTTCCACGCGCGAACCGTCTTCCTTCAGCGGGATCATGAGGTTCTTGATCCGCACGTTGGCGAAGGTGCCGCGCATCATCACGTCATGGTTGCCGCGACGCGAGCCGTAGCTGTTGAAGTCGGCCTTCTGCACGCCGTTCGCCTTCAGCCACACGCCTGCGGGCGAGCTTTCCTTGATCGAACCAGCCGGGCTGATGTGATCGGTCGTGACCGAGTCACCGAAAATGCCCAGCGGACGCGCACCCTTGACTTCAGGAATGCTGTCGGCCGGCGTCATCGAAAAGTCCTTGCCGAAGAACGGCGGCTCAGCGATGTATGTCGACTTCGGCCAGTCATAAACCTGACCCGCTTCGCCTTCGATCTTGCTCCACAAATCGCCGGTCTTCGTGAGTTCGGCGTAGTTCTTGCGGAACGCATCGGCGTCGAGTGCGTACTTCAGCAGCGCGTTGACTTCATCGCTCGTCGGCCAGATGTCGCCGAGGAAGATGTCCTTGCCGTTCTTGCCCTTGCCGACCGGTTCCGTCATCAGGTCGACGGTCATGTTTCCGGCGATGGCGTAAGCCACGACCAGCGGCGGCGAGGCCAGGAAGTTGGCGCGGATGTTCGGGTGAATACGCGCTTCGAAGTTACGGTTACCAGACAGCACGGCGGCCGCCACAATATCGTTCTTCGTGATCGCGTCGTTCAATTCCGGCGTCAGGTCGCCCGCATTGCCGATACACGTCGTGCAGCCGTAAGCGGCCAGCGTGAAACCGAGCTGGTCCAAATACGTCAGCAGGTTGGTCTTCGTCAGGTACTCGGTGACGATCCGCGATCCTGGCGCCAGCGACGTCTTGATATGCGGCGCCACGGTCAAGCCGGCTTCCACGGCCTTCTTCGCGAGCAAGCCGGCGGCGAGCAAGACGCTCGGGTTCGACGTGTTCGTGCACGACGTGATGGCGGCGATCAGGATGTCGCCGTTCTTCACGTTGACCTTGTTCGTGGTCACGTATTGCTTGTTCAGATCCGCAGCTTTCTTGCCAAAACCGTTGTCGCTCACAGCCGCCGAGAACAGTTCGGTGAAGTTCGACTTCACATTGCCGATTTCGATACGGTCTTGCGGACGCTTCGGGCCAGCCAGCGACGGAGCAACCGTGCCGAGGTCGAGCGTGAGCGTCTTCGTGTAATCGATGTCGCCGGCCTTCGGCACGCCGAACAGGTTCTGCGCCTTGAAATAGGCTTCGAACGCCGAGATTTCTGCGTCGGTGCGGCCCGTTCCCTTGAAGTAGTCGATGGTCTTTTCATCGACGGGGAAGAAGCCCATGGTTGCACCGTATTCCGGTGCCATGTTGCCGATGGTCGCGCGGTCCGGCAGCGACAGCGACTTCGTGCCTTCGCCGAAAAACTCGACGAACTTGCCGACAACCTTCTCTTTACGCAGCATTTCGGTAACCGTCAGCACCAGGTCGGTCGCCGTCACGCCTTCGCGAATCTTGCCCTTCAGCTCAACGCCCACCACGTCCGGCGTCAGGAAATACACCGGCTGGCCGAGCATGCCGGCTTCAGCTTCAATACCGCCCACGCCCCAACCGACCACGCCAATACCGTTGATCATCGTCGTGTGGCTATCCGTGCCGACGAGCGTGTCCGGGTAATACACCGTATCGCCGTCAACCGACTTCTTGTGCACGCCACGCGCCAGATATTCCAGGTTCACCTGGTGGACGATACCCACGCCCGGCGGCACGACCTTGAATGTATCGAAGGCTTGCATGCCCCACTTCATGAACTGGTAGCGCTCGTTATTGCGCTGGAATTCCAGCTTCATGTTCAGGTCGAGCGCGTCTTTCTGACGGAAATAATCGATCTGCACCGAGTGGTCGACCACCAGATCGACCGGCACGAGCGGCTCGATTGCCTTCGGGTCCTTGCCTGCGCGCTGTGCAACGCCGCGCATTGCAGCGATGTCGGCGAGCAGCGGCACGCCGGTGAAATCCTGCAGCACGACGCGCGAGACGACGAACGGAATTTCATCGGTACGATCCGCGACCGGCTTCCAGGTCGCCAGTTGCTTGATGTGTTCCTCGCCGATCTTCTTGCCGTCGTAGTTGCGCAGCACCGATTCCAGCACGATGCGGATCGACACCGGCAGGCGTTCGATCTTGACGTTCAGCGCCTTTCCGAGTGCGGGCAACGAGTAGTACTTGCCTTTGCCGGAACCGCTGTCGAATTCCTTGAGCGTTTTGTGGAGATTGTGGGCCATGTTTTTTTTCCTTGGTTTAAACGAGGAAATACCTTCGAAACGTTAGACGGTAGATCTAAAAGCGGGTGAAGAATCCTGACTAAATCACGTACAAATCAACGTATTCATTGACCGGCATTGCTTCGAGCGTTGCCTGATCCAGCGATACCGCGAGGATCGCCTCTTGCTGCTTGGCTGGGAAACGCCGTGCGAGGTTGGTCCTGAATTTCTCGACCAGAAGGGGGATGCCGTCTTCGCGACGGCGTTTGTGTCCGATCGGATATTCGACGACGATTTCGTCGAATTTGCTGCCGTCATTAAACTCGACCGTCAGCGCATTCGCGATCGAACGCTTCTCCGGATCGTGATAATCCTTCGTGAATTGCGGGTCTTCCACGCATTCCATCTTCGCGCGCAAGGTGTCGATGCGCTGATCCTTCGCTATGCCGTCTTCGTAATCCGAAGCGGTCAGGCGACCATGGATCAACGGCACAGCGATCATGTATTGAAGGCAGTGATCGCGATCGGCGGGGTTATCGAGCGGACCTTTTTTATCGATGATCCGAATCGCCGCTTCGTGCGTGCGGATTGTGATCTTCTTGATGTCCTCGACCTTCTTACCCGTTTCCGCGAGCTTGCCATGCAAGGTCATTGCCGCTTCCACGGCCGTTTGCGAGTGGAATTCAGCCGGGAACGAGATCTTGAACAAGACGTTTTCCATCACGTACGAACCGTATGGACGCTGGAACTTGAACTCGTTGCCCTTGAAGAGCACGTCGTAGAAACCCCATGTTTTAGCGGTCAGAACCGAGGGATAGCCCATCTCGCCGGTCTTCGCGATCAACGCAAGACGCACGGCGCGGGAGGTTGCATCGCCGGCTGCCCACGATTTGCGCGAACCCGTATTCGGCGCATGTCGATACGTGCGCAGCGAATGACCATCCACGAAAGCCAGCGATACCGCATTGATCAACTCATCACGCGTGAGGCCGATCATCTGACCGACCACTGCGGTTGAAGCCAGTTTCACCAATAAAACGTGATCGAGGCCGACCTTGTTGAACGAATTTTCCAGCGCGATACAGCCTTGAATTTCGTGCGCCTTGATCATCGCGATCAGGACGTCTTTCATCGACAGCGGCTTCTTGCCGGTGGCGACCGCGTTACGCGATAACCAGTCGGCCGTTGCCAGAATGCCGCCGAGATTGTCCGACGGATGGCCCCATTCGGCAGCGAGCCATGTGTCGTTGAAGTCGAGCCAGCGGATCATCGCGCCAATGTTGAACGCGGCCTGAACCGGGTCGAGCTGGAAAGAGGTGCCGGGCACCTTGGCGCCGTTGGGGACAATCGTGCCGGGCACGATGGGTCCCATCAGCTTGGTGCAGGCAGGGTAGGTCAGTGCTTCGAGTCCGCAACCGAGCGTATCGATCAGGCAGTTGCGCGCGGTGTCGAGCGCGAGCGTGCTGTCGACTTGAAAGTTGAGAACATAGTCGACGATATCGACTAATACTCGATCCGGCTCGGGCCGGACGTTTGAAATCGGTGCGGACATCGAAAAACCTCTGGCGAAAACTTACTTGACGTTCTTGATCAGTTCGTTGGATTGCGTCGGTGCCGGCGTGCCTGCTGCAGCCATTTCATCCGTCTTGCATTCGTCGGCGAGACGCGACGAATCCTTGTCCGAGAACAACATGGCCTTGCTCGGGATCACGACGAGGTCCATGCCCGTTGCTGCATCGTGGAAACGATCCGCGCCGGTGGTGGTTGCTTCGCGCGGCAGTTGATAGTCCTTCTTCGCCCAGTTCACGGTGACGATCTGGTCGCGCTTCATGTCGCCTTTCAGGTAGAAAGCCAGGCCTTCGTTACAGGACCATTTCGTTGCGCCTTCCGGAATTGCATCGACTTTTGCTGCAGCTTTGGCTTCAGCGGCGGGTTTGCGCTTGATCAGGCGGCGTGCCGGCGCGGGGCGTTTCGCCACGGCCTTCTTGGCCGTCGTCGACTTGGCCGGGGTGGTCGTTGTGGCATCTGCGGCCAGCGCGCTCGTGGCGGCGAACATGCCCGACAGGGATAGGGCGCCGACTACGCTAGCGATCAGGAGTTTATTCATCAATGACAGCCTTTCTAAATTTCGTTTAAATGTTCAATCGGAGCGTTTGCAGCGCCATTTCGTGGGTGAAATGACCGGCTGCATTGGCCCGTTTTGCGAAAGCACGCGCGCCGATTTTGGCCATCCGGCGCACGCAGCGCGCTATTTTCGCTTATTTATAGATTGGAACTTCAGATTTTCGGGCCCGGTGTAATTTGCGCTCGGCCGGATGATCTTGTTATCGATGCGTTGTTCAATGATGTGAGCGCTCCAGCCCGAGGTCCGCGAGATCACGAACAGCGGCGTGAACATGGCTGTGGGCACGCCCATCGCGTGATAGGAAACAGCGCTGAACCAGTCCAGGTTCGGGAACATCTTCTTCGCGTCCCACATGGTTGTTTCCAGGCGCTCGGCGATGTCGTAAAGCTTTGTGTCGCCGGCTTCTTTCGCCAGCTTCTTCGCGATGTCCTTGATCACCTTGTTACGTGGATCGGAGATGGTGTACACCGGATGACCGAAGCCGATCACCACTTCCTTCGCTTCCACGCGTCGACGGATATCGGCTTCCGCTTCGTCCGGCGTTTGATAGCGCGACTGGATATCGAACGCAGCTTCATTCGCGCCGCCATGTTTCGGACCACGCAATGCACCAATGCCGCCGGTAATCGCCGAGTACATGTCCGAACCCGTGCCGGCGATTACGCGGCAGGTGAACGTCGATGCGTTGAATTCGTGCTCGGCATACAGGATCAGCGATGCATGCATCGCATCGACCCATGACTTCGACGGCGGTACACCATGCAGCAAATGCAGGAAATGCCCCCCGATGGAATCGTCATCGGTCTCGGTTTCAATGCGCCGGCCGTTATGCGAATAGTGGTACCAGTACAGCAGAATCGAGCCGAGCGAGGCCATCAAACGGTCGGCAATATCCTTCGCGCCCGAGATGTTGTGGTCTTCCTTCTCGGGCAGCACGGTGCCAAGCACGGAGACGCCGGTGCGCATCACATCCATCGGATGGGCGGACGCGGGAATCCATTCCAGCGCGGCTTTCAGGTTCGCGGGCAAGCCACGCAAACCCTTGAGCTTGGCCTTGTA
>NZ_LMUF01000061.1:177350-208775 GCF_009766085.1 Burkholderia sp. S171
CTTCGGTTTGAAGCCGCCGGTGGCGGGTGCTTCTTTCGCTAACGTATCGCTCATTCGACCCAGTCTCCTGATATGTAGAACGCGTTACTTGTCTTGTGAAAAAAGCGTCTCTGCGCCTTCGGGCAGCGCCTGGGCCGACGCTTTCACGCGGCGCAGCACCGACCAGTAATACCGATAGCTCGCGCGATCGTGCAGTGTGTCCTGATAGCGCGTCGGTCCCCACTGCGCGTTTTGCGCGGCGAGCAAAATCTCCGTAGCGGTCGCAATTTCATCTTGCCGCGGCAGGAAGGCATCGACGATCGGCCGGATCTGATCCGGGTGGATGCTCCACATGCGCGTGTATCCAAACTCGTTGCGCGCACGCTGGGCATCGCCCGCGACCACGCTCATGTCGCGCACTTCCGTGGAAACGTTATGCGACGCCACTTTGCCATGCGCGTGGCAAGCCGCCGCGATCTCGAGTTTTGCGCGCCGCACGAGCGGATGATCGAACTGGCCGGGCGAGCGCATCGCGGTGTCGGGGATCGCGCCGTTATGCGCCGATACAAAATCCATCAGCCCGAAACTCAACGCTTCGACGCCCGGAAGCGCCGCGAGTTCGAAGACCTCGGCTAGCGCGCCATGCGTTTCGATCAGCAACTGACACGGGATAGCTTGCTTGATCCCAAACTCACAACGCGACGCTTCGACGAACGAGACCATCTCGACAGCGTCGAAGACGCTGCGAATCTTGGGCAGGGTGATATAGGCGGGTGCTTTCCTGGCCGCGCGCAGGATGATGCGCACGTCGTCGCGCCATGCGCGGTTCTGGAAGTCGTGAATACGTACGCCAACGCGGCCAAAGCGGTCGTCCTCGCTGCCGAGAAACGATGCCACCAGTTCCGCGTGCGACGCTTCCTGACCGACTTGCGCGCCGTCCTCGCAGTCGAGCGTGACGTCGAACACCGGGCCGAGTTGCGCCTGCAGGGCGAGCGATTTCCGGATCAGCTTTTCGCTTCCTGCGTAGTGATCGCAAGGGGGCATCACAGCGGGTGGAACGTCGCCTTTAAACAGGACTTCGGCGGGGGTGAGAGCGCGCATCGTCGGCGTCGGGTTGCTTGTAAAGAGGGTGGAAACCGCGGATTCGGGTGGGTTCGGACTTTATGTCAAACGCTAAAGATCAACCGCCAAACGCACTCGAATCAGCAGCGAGCGCCGGCCTTGCGGCCGGGCGCTCGCGTGAAACGCAAAGACTGCCAGACGCGCTTACTTGCCCAGCAGATGCGCAACGCCTTCACGCTCTTCGAGCAATTCGTTCAGCGTGCCGGTCATCTTCTCGCGCGAGAACGCGTCGATTTCCAGGCCTTCAACGCGCTTGTATTCGCCGTTTTCGCACGTCACGGGCACACCGTAGATGATGTCTTCCGGGATCTCGTACGAACCGTCGGACGGAACGCCCATGGTGACCCACTTGCCGTTCGTGCCGAGCACCCAGTCACGCACGTGGTCGATAGCCGCGTTAGCTGCCGACGCTGCCGACGATAAACCACGCGCTTCGATGATCGCCCCGCCGCGCTTGCCAACCGTCGGGATGAACGTGTTGCGGTTCCATTCGTCGTCGTTGATCAGCTTGGTCAGCGAGCCGCCGTCGACGGTAGCGAACCGGAAATCCGGGTACATGGTCGGCGAGTGATTGCCCCACACGGCCAGTTTTTCGATCGATGCGACCGGCTTGCCCGACTTCGACGCCAGTTGCGACAGCGCGCGGTTGTGGTCCAGACGCAGCATGGCCGTGAAATTCTTCTTCGGCAGGTTCGGTGCCGACTTCATCGCGATGTACGCGTTCGTGTTGGCCGGGTTGCCGACCACGAGCACCTTCACGTCGCGGCTTGCCACCTCATTGAGCGCCTTGCCTTGCACCGTGAAGATTTCTGCGTTGGCGGACAGCAGGTCCTTACGCTCCATGCCTTTCGAACGGGGACGGGCGCCAACCAGCAACGCGACGTCAGCGTCCTTGAACGCGACTTTCGGGTCGTCGGTGACGACCACGCCGGCCAGCAGCGGGAATGCGCAGTCTTCCAGTTCCATGACTACGCCCTTGACGGCGCCTTGCGCCTGCGGCAGGTCGAGCAACTGAAGGATGACCGGCTGGTCTTTGCCTAGCAGGTCGCCATTGGCGATGCGGAACAGCAACGAGTAACCGATTTGACCTGCGGCGCCGGTGACGGCAACGCGCTTTGCGGACTTAGCCATTGAGACACTCCTGAACGGTGCGTGAAACGCTAGGGGAAAACGCCATTTTAGGCGCGTTACGCGAAGCGTTGATGAAGCAAGTGAATCGAACTGCGCGGGCTGCCCTGAAAACCCAATGGCGTCGCGCCTGAAGCGAGATTGTCATTGTCTTTCCGGTAGCATGCCGGCAATCGCAGCCCAACCCTCGTGCTGGAAATCTGGCGCGGTGAGCATGGGATTTGCGACGGATCCTGCTGGTTCAGCGCCGCTTGTACGCCTTTACATGTCTCTCGCCCCATGCGTCGCGTTTTCGAAAAGCGCGCGGGCGTTGCAAGAGCGGGGCACTGGCAGCGGCAGCGAACACGAAAGCCGTTCGGCTTGAAGCGATGAGCGGTAGGGCGTTTTGGGGCGTTCTGGTAGCTGGCACAAGGCCGGCCGACGCACCGGGCACGCTGCATGACACGCGCAGCATCCCGCAAACCCTTGCTCGCCAAGGAGTGTAGGATTCGATGAAGGCAAAGTCAACCGTATCATATGTCTTATATAAGACATAGGAATGTCCGGGAAAACGCTAGACGCGACTTGGCGCTTTATGATGAAATGCGCGCATGAATTCGAACCCAGCGAGCACCACGAACCTTCCCGGCGCTGCCGGCGCGACGGAAGTCGTGCCCGCTTCGTCGCCGACGTTCAGCCCGCTATACCAGCAGATCAAGGCCCTGATTACCCAGGGGCTTGAATCGGGCGAATGGAAGCCCGGCGAAATGATCCCCAGTGAAGTCGAACTGGCCGCTCGCTACAAGGTGAGCCAGGGGACGGTGCGCAAAGCCATCGACGAACTCGCCGCCGACAACCTGCTCGTGCGGCGCCAAGGCAAGGGCACGTTTGTTGCAACGCACAACGAAGATCGCGTACAGTTCCGCTTTCTCCGGTTGCTGCCGGAAGACGGCGACCTTCATCCCCACGTGAGCCGATTGCTGGAGTGCCGCCGTTTGCGCGCACCCGCCGAGATCGCTCGCCAACTGGACCTGAAACCCGCCGACCCGGTTGTATGTATCAAACGCTTGCTGCAGTTCGACGGCGAAACCACCGTCTTCGACGAAATCTGGCTGCCCGGCATGGTTTTCCGCGGGCTGACGGCTGAGCGCCTGGCAGATTACAAAGGTCCGCTTTATGCGATGTTCGAAACGGAGTTCGGCACGCGCATGATCCGGGCATCGGAGAAAATCAGGGCGGTGGGCGCGGACGACGCAGTGGCGGAACTGCTTGGCGTGGCTGCCGGCTCGCCGTTATTGTCGGTCGAGCGGGTGTCGTACACCTATGGCGACCGGCCGGTGGAAGTGCGGCGCGGGTGGTATGTCACGAACGGCTATTACTATCAAAACGATTTGAGTTGAAACGGGACGTGGACGGCTTGGCGGCAGACCCAAAGGGCGCCTTAAAAGCTTTTCTCACGCGATTAGCAATAGCCTCTTGCGCGGCATTTCGCTGCAGCGCGATATAAAAAGGCGCTAAAATCGCGGACTAGTGTGATAACAAAGTTGGGGTCTAGCATGGCTGAAGCCGCAAAAAAACCAAGACCTGAGTACCGGAATATCGGAATTGCTCAGCTAGCAACCTACCGCCTGCCACTAGCGGGAAAGGTGTCAATTCTTCACCGCATCAGTGGTCTGCTTCTATTCGTATCGCTGCCGTTTCTGCTCTATCTGCTGGACCAAAGCCTGACGTCGGAGATCAGTTTCGATTCCTTCAAGGGCTTCCTCGCCAATCCCCTCGTCAAGATAGTCGTCCTCGTGCTTTCGTGGTCCTTCCTGTTCCACTTTTGCGCCGGCATCCGCTTCCTGCTGCTCGACACCCATCGCGCAGTGAGCAAGGAAGGCGGCAAGCAGACCTCCATCGTCGTGCTCGTGGTGTCATCTCTGCTGACAATCGTCGTTGCGCTTAAACTCTTCGGAGCCTTCTAAGAATGGCAGCGAATAACAACAATCGAATCGGTCCCAAGCGCCTCGTCGTTGGCGCGCACTACGGTTTGCGCGACTGGCTGGCGCAACGCATTACCGCCGTCGTGATGGCCCTGTACACGCTGGTCCTGCTGTTCTGGTTTTTCGGTGCACGTGATTTTTCGTACGACGGCTGGGCATCCATTTTCGCCATGCAATGGATGAAGCTCGCCACCTTCGTAGCCTTGCTCTCGCTCTTTTATCACGCGTGGGTCGGCATTCGCGACATCTGGATGGACTACGTGAAGCCGGTTGGCTTGCGCCTGTTCCTGCAAGTGGCGACGATCCTCTGGCTGGTCGGTTGTATCGGCTACGCGGCACAGATTCTCTGGAGAGTGTAAAGAATGGCTGCAATTAAAACGTCCCTGCCGCGTCGCCGTTTCGACGTCGTTATCGTGGGTGCAGGTGGTTCCGGCATGCGCGCGTCGCTGCAACTCGCCCGTGCGGGTCTGTCGGTCGCGGTGTTGTCGAAGGTATTCCCCACGCGTTCGCACACCGTCGCGGCTCAAGGCGGTATTGGCGCGTCGCTCGGCAACATGAGCGAAGATAACTGGCATTACCACTTCTACGACACCATCAAGGGTTCCGACTGGCTCGGCGACCAGGATGCGATCGAATTCATGTGCCGTGAAGCGCCCGGCGCTGTCTATGAACTTGAACACATGGGCATGCCGTTCGACCGTAACGCGGACGGCACGATCTATCAGCGTCCGTTCGGCGGCCACACGGCGAACTACGGCGAAAAGCCGGTGCAGCGCGCTTGCGCCGCCGCCGACCGTACCGGCCATGCGCTGCTGCACACGTTGTATCAGCAGAACGTCGCTGCCAAGACGCACTTCTTCGTTGAATGGATGGCGCTGGACCTGATCCGCGACGCCGACGGCGATGTGCTCGGCGTGACCGCCATGGAAATGGAAACGGGCGACGTCCACATCCTCGAAGGCAAGACCACGTTGTTCGCCACGGGCGGCGCGGGCCGGATCTTCGCGGCATCGACCAATGCGTTTATCAATACCGGCGATGGACTTGGCATGGCGGCCCGCTCGGGCATCGCTTTGCAGGACATGGAATTCTGGCAATTCCACCCGACCGGTGTAGCGGGTGCGGGCGTGCTGATTACCGAAGGCGTACGCGGCGAAGGCGGCATCCTGCGTAACTCGGATGGCGAGCGCTTCATGGAACGCTACGCACCGACGCTAAAGGATCTGGCGCCACGCGACTTCGTTTCGCGCTCGATGGACCAAGAGATTAAAGAAGGCCGCGGCGTAGGTCCTAACAAGGATCACGTCTTGCTGGATCTGTCGCATATTGGCGCCGAGACCATCATGAAGCGTCTCCCGTCGATCCGCGAGATCGCGATGAAGTTTGCGAACGTGGACTGCATCAAGGAACCGATCCCGGTCGTGCCGACCATCCATTACCAGATGGGCGGCATTCCTACGAACATTCACGGTCAGGTCGTGGGTACGCTCAAGGGCGGCTACGAAGAGCCGGTCAACGGCTTCTACGCCGTCGGCGAATGCTCGTGTGTATCGGTGCACGGCGCGAACCGCCTGGGCACGAACTCGCTGCTGGACCTGGTGGTGTTTGGCCGCGCGGCCGGTAACCACATCATCAAGCATGCGCTGGACATGAAGGAACACAAGCCGCTGCCGGCCGATGCCGCCGACGCCGCGCTTGAACGCCTCGCCGTGCTGGAGAATTCGTCGTCGGGCGAATACACGCAGGCGATTGCGAATGACATCCGAGCCACCATGCAGGCGCACGCCGGCGTGTTCCGCACGTCCGCGCTGTTGTCGGAAGGCGTGGACAAGGTCAAGGAATTGTCCGAGCGCGTGAAGCATGTGCATCTGAAGGACAAGTCGAAGGTGTTCAACACGGCGAAGGTGGAAGCACTGGAACTGGCGAACCTGATCGAAGTGGCGCGCGCGACCATGATCTCGGCCGAAGCACGCAAGGAAAGCCGCGGTGCGCATGCGCACAGCAACTTCGAAACGCGTGACGACGAGAACTGGATGAAGCACACGCTGTGGTTCAGCGAAGGCGACAAGCTCGATTACAAGCCGGTGCACATGACGCCGCTGACGGTTGAATCGGTGCCGCCGAAAGCGCGTACCTTCTAAGGAAATCGAAATGGCAAAGCGTACTTTTGAAATTTACCGCTACGATCCGGACAAGGACGCGGCACCCCGCATGCAGACGTACGAGATCGAGATCGACTCGCACGAGCGCATGTTGCTGGACGCGCTGCTGAAGCTGAAGTCCGTCGACGAAACACTGTCGTTCCGCCGTTCGTGCCGTGAAGGCGTGTGCGGTTCGGACGCCATGAACATCAACGGCAAGAACGGTCTGGCCTGCTTGCAGAACATGAATGACCTGCCGCAGAAGATTGTGTTGCGGCCGCTGCCGGGCCTGCCCGTTGTGCGCGACCTGATTTGCGATTTCACGCAGTTCTTCAACCAGTATCACTCGATCAAGCCGTACCTGATCAACGACACGCCGCCGCCGGAAAAAGAGCGTCTGCAAACGCCGGAAGAACGCGACGAACTCGACGGCCTGTACGAGTGCATCCTGTGTGCTAGCTGCTCGACTTCATGCCCGAGCTTTTGGTGGAACCCGGACAAGTTCGTGGGTCCGGCGGGCTTGTTGCAAGCCTATCGGTTCATTGCGGACAGCCGCGACGAAGCGACGGGTGAACGTCTCGACAACCTGGAAGATCCGTACCGTCTTTTCCGTTGCCACACAATCATGAATTGCGTCGATGTGTGCCCCAAGGGACTGAATCCCACGAAGGCTATTGGCAAGATCAAAGAATTGATGGTGCGCCGCGCTGTCTGAGAAGGACTTGTGTCATGAATGACTCCGGGCATCAGTCCGACCCTCTACGTCGCGCGCGCCTTCGCTGGCGCGCGCGACGCGGTCTGCTGGAAAACGATCTGATCTTTGAGCGTTTTTTCAGCCGATATGAGCATGACCTCAGTGACGCGGACGTTGGTGTGCTGACGCAACTGCTGGAACTGAGCGACAACGACCTGATGGACTTGCTGCTTGCACGCAAGGAACCTGAAGGCGAACTGGCCTCGCCGGATATGACCCGCGTGCTGGAGATGCTGCGCTCTGCCTGAGTTAGTCCACTGAGCCAGCCCACGCGGCGCGTGCAAGAGTCGTGCGAATTATCGAAAACCTGTTTCCATACTTCGATTGAGGATGTGCTATGACCCCGTCAGATGTTAAAGCCACGCTATCGTTCAGCGACAACTCGCCGAGCGTTGAAATGCCGATCTACAAGGGCACCCTGGGCCCGGACGTAATCGACATCCGCAAGCTGTACGGCCAGACCGGCAAGTTCACCTACGATCCGGGCTTCATGTCGACGGCGGCGTGCAATTCCGCAATTACGTACATCGACGGCGATAAGGGTGAGTTGCTGTATCGCGGGTATCCGATTGAGGAACTCGCGGTCAAGGCCGACTTCCTGGAGACCTGCTACGCGCTGCTGCACGGCGATCTGCCGACGGTCAAGGAGAAGGAAGACTTCGTTGAAACCGTCACGAAGCACACGATGGTTCACGAGCAGATGCATTTCTTCTACCGCGGTTTCCGTCGCGATGCACACCCGATGGCGGTGCTCGTGGCTGCAGTCGGTGCGTTGTCGGCGTTCTATCACGACTCGCTGAATATCAACGACCCGCGTCATCGTGAAGTGTCGGCCATTCGCATGATCGCGAAGCTGCCCACGCTGGTCGCCATGGCGTACAAGTTCACGATCGGCCAGCCGTTCGTTTATCCGAAGAACGACCTGTCGTACAGCGCGAACTTCATGCACATGATGTTCTCGAACCCGTGCGAAGAGTACAAGGTCAACGACGTGCTCGTGCGCGCGCTGGATCGGATCCTGATCCTGCATGCGGACCATGAGCAGAATGCGTCGACGTCGACCGTGCGTCTGGCTGGGTCGTCGGGTGCGAATCCGTTTGCTTGTATCGCAGCAGGGATTGCTTGTTTGTGGGGCCCGGCGCATGGCGGTGCGAATGAAGCCGCGTTGAACATGCTAGAAGAGATTGGCTCGGTCGACAACATTCCTGAGTTCATCAAGCAGGTGAAGGACAAGAATTCGGGCGTGAAGCTGATGGGCTTCGGGCATCGCGTTTATAAGAACTACGATCCGCGCGCGAAGCTGATGCGTGAAACATGCCATGAAGTGCTTGAAGAGCTGGGTCTGCACGATGACCCGTTGTTCAAGCTGGCCATGGCGCTGGAAAAGATCGCGCTGGAAGATGAGTACTTTGTGTCGCGTAAGCTGTATCCGAATGTCGATTTCTATTCGGGTATTGTTCAGCGCGCGCTGGGCATTCCGACGGCGATGTTCACGTGCGTGTTTGCAATGGCACGGACGGTGGGCTGGATTGCACAGTGGAACGAAATGATCGCTGATCCGGAACAGAAGATTGGCCGTCCGCGTCAGTTGTTTATCGGCGATACACCGCGCGAAGCGAAGGCGATTGATAAGCGGTAAGTTGCATTAAGTAGTGGTTTGAGGAAAGCCCCGGCGGATGTCTGCCGGGGCTTTTTGCATTGTTGAGCCTGATTGTTTCTCTGGCTTCTGTTCGTCCTTCGCGCTCGCTCCAAACCCCACCTGCCCAAGCCAAAACTCACGCAAACACGAGCAATATCAACATGCGACTTGTGTAGTAATGCCAAGATATCCAGGCTTACTGACCCTGCGGGCTTGCCCGCAAATTGCACGAGGAGCTACCGATGTTTCCAGAATTTCGCGATCTGATTTCCACGCTCAAGACAGAAGATGCCCACTTCGCCCGACTGTTTCAGCGTCACAACGAACTGGATCATGAGATCAAGAACCGGGAGACCGGGCCGCTGCCCGCGGACGGTCGCGCCATCGAAACGCTCAAGAAGGAAAAACTGCTTTTGAAGGACAAGCTCTACGTTGTCTTGAAGAAGGCCGCGACGCCGGCTTAAGCAGGCAGCGCCTCGTTAAACCTGAGAGACGGGGCGCCTAGTTATAAGGAACAGACTTTGACATCACAGCACGACAAATCCGACGCTCGCCATTCAGCCGTGCGAAGCGTCGCTCGCGGCGACGTTCTAGAGACCCGCACTCCGCGTGCCGCACAGATCGATGAAACTGGCCGCGCCGTCGAGGCCGCCAACGAACAAATTTCGAGCACTTTGCAGCATGTCCTGTCGACGGGTGCGGCGCAGGACCCGGGCACGCTGATGGACACTATCAAGACATTGATGAGCGGCCTCTCCCCCGATGAAACCACTGCTCTCCGCAGCGTCATGCTGGAAGGCGATCCGGCGCTTTGGCACGCTCGCGCATCGCGGCATCCCGACGACGAACTCGCGCGTGACTGGCGTGGGGGCGGGTATCCGTATCGGAACCTGATGTCGCGCCACGCGTACGAGAAGCAGAAGTATGCGCTGCAAGTCGAGTTGCTGAAGTTGCAGGCGTGGGTACGGGAGACCGGGCAGCGTCTGGTGATCCTGTTCGAAGGGCGAGACGCTGCCGGTAAGGGCGGCGCTATCAAGCGCTTTATGGAGCACATGAATCCGCGAGGTGCACGGGTTGTCGCGCTCGAAAAGCCGACCGAGTCCGAGCGCGGTCAATGGTACTTCCAGCGTTACGTTCAACACCTGCCGACATCGGGCGAAATCGTGCTGTTCGATCGCTCTTGGTACAACCGGGCGGGCGTTGAAAGGGTGATGGGGTTTTGTTCGGAACATGAATACAACGACTTCATGCAGCAGGTTCCCGAGTTCGAACGGCAACTTGTTCGAAGCGGCATGCACGTCGTCAAGTTCTGGTTTTCGGTGAGCCAGGAAGAACAGCGCCGGCGTTTCAAGGAGCGGGAGATTCATCCGCTCAAGCAATGGAAACTCAGTCCCGTCGATCTTGCGTCGCTGGATAAGTGGAATGAATACACGGACGCGAAGGAAGCAATGTTCGCGCAAACGGATACGGCGGATTCTCCGTGGGCGGTGGTCCGCTCGGATTGCAAGAAACGGGCGCGGCTCAATGCGATGCGCCATATCCTGCATAAGCTGCCGTATGCGAATCGGGATGTTCGCGCGATTGGGACGGTTGATCCGTTGATCGTGGGGCGGGCTTTGTAGGTAGGTGAGGGGTTGTTGATACGTTCGACGGGTGTAGGTGCAATCAGCGCTTACACCCATTTTTATGTCCGGAAGTTCGCTCCCTGGGCGCTGTTTCTACACCAAGTCACTGGGAGCCGGATATGACCGATCAAGACGCAAATAGAGCAACACGTATGGCGAGCGATGACCCCGTTTTCATCGCAGGCCGTGGCCGTCCAGGCCATGTGCTGCCGCTCATCGAACAGTTTCCATGCGGCGCCGACGCTTCCGACGCGAGCATCGTCGAGTGGTTAGCTGCGCCAGACGCCGCAGATATCGAATTCGAGGCGCCACAATCAGGCCGGTTATTCCGCGCCGCTGACTTCTCCTGATTTGCTTCCTTAATAAGCCATCGAGGCAGCTAAACGGCTGATTCTTTTCTGCATTTCGGTCGAACAGCCCATCCCGGTACTCCGCATACAGGTAGCTCCACTACCACCCTAACTCACTGTTTTATATAAGTTTTTTCGCGTTTACTAGCGCAATCCACGGCCCTGCGTGGCATAATCATCAAACCAAAAAACACCCCCGCAGTCACAACACTGAAAAGACCATGGCCCAGACCCTGTACGACAAGTTGTGGAACTCGCATGTGATCCACACCGAAGAAGACGGTACGTCCATCCTCTACATCGACCGTCATTTGCTCCACGAAGTGACCAGCCCGCAAGCATTCGAGGGTCTGAAACTGGCCGAACGGCCGGTGTGGCGGATCAGCGCGAACCTGGCGGTGTCCGACCACAACGTGCCCACCACGGACCGCTCGCACGGCATCGCTGACCCGATCTCGAAGCTGCAGGTCGACACGCTCGACAACAACTGCGACGCCTACGGCATCACGCAGTTCAAGATGAACGACTTGCGGCAAGGGATCGTGCACATCATCGGGCCGGAACAGGGCGCCACGCTGCCGGGAATGACAATAGTCTGCGGCGACTCGCATACCTCCACGCACGGTGCGTTCGGCGCGCTGGCGCATGGCATCGGTACGTCGGAAGTCGAGCACGTCCTCGCCACGCAAACGCTGCTGCAAAAGAAGAGCAAGAACTTGCTCGTCAAGGTCGAAGGACCGCTGCCGCGCGGCTGCACAGCGAAGGACATCGTGCTGGCCATCATCGGCAAGATTGGTACGGCGGGCGGCAACGGTTACGCCATCGAGTTTGGCGGTTCGACCATCCGGGCACTGTCGATGGAAGGCCGCATGACGGTCTGCAACATGGCCATCGAAGCGGGCGCACGGGCAGGCATGGTTGCCGTCGATGAAACCACCATCAACTATCTGAAAGATCGTCCGTACTCGCCGCACGGCGCGGAGTTCGAGCAGGCAGCAACCTACTGGCGTACCTTCACGTCCGATCCGGGTGCGACGTTTGATCGTGTCGTGGAGTTGAACGCTGCTGAAATCGTGCCGCAAGTGACGTGGGGCACGTCGCCGGAAATGGTGACGTCCATCGACGGCCGCGTGCCCGATCCCGAGCGCGAAAAGGACCCGGTCAAGCGCGATGCGATCGAACGCGCGCTGAAGTACATGGCGCTCGAACCGAACACGCCGATGCAGTCAATCAAGCCGGACAAGATTTTCATCGGCTCGTGCACGAATGCGCGGATCGAAGACTTGCGCGCTGCCGCGTATGTGGTGAAAACGCTCGGTCGTCGCGTTGCACCGAGCATCCGTTTGGCGATGGTCGTGCCGGGTTCCGGTCTCGTGAAGGCGCAAGCGGAACGCGAAGGGCTCGACAAGGTGTTCCTCGATGCCGGTTTTCAGTGGCGCGAACCCGGCTGCTCGATGTGCCTCGCGATGAACGCCGACCGGCTGGAGCCGGGCGAGCGCTGCGCATCTACATCGAATCGCAACTTCGAAGGGCGTCAGGGCGCAGGCGGCCGTACGCATCTGGTGAGCCCGGCAATGGCGGCGGCAGCGGCTATTGAAGGTCATTTCGTCGATATCCGCGAACTGGCATGAGGCGCGTCTTTATTGTGCTGGCGTTGATCGCTGTCGTCACTGGCGCTGCGGGCTGCAATACGGTCCACGGCTTTGGCGAGGATCTGCATCACCTCGGCAACTCGATCAGCAACGCGGCCGACAAGTAAGCGGCTCCAAAGAACGGTCGAGCTAACCAAACCGCAAACGGGTAAAGCATCATGGAAAAATTCATCGTACATAGCGGGCTCGTGGCGCCGCTGGATCGCGACAACGTCGACACGGACGCGATCATTCCGAAACAGTTTCTCAAGTCGATCAAGCGCACGGGTTTCGGCCCGAACGCTTTTGACGAATGGCGTTATCTCGATGTCGGCCAGCCCGGCCAGGACAATTCGAACCGGCCGCTGAATCCGGATTTCGTGCTGAATCAGCCGCGCTACCAAGGCGCGTCAATCCTGCTGACGCGCAAGAATTTCGGCTGCGGCAGCTCGCGTGAGCACGCGCCCTGGGCGCTGGACCAGTACGGTTTCCGCGCGATCATCGCGCCGAGTTTCGCCGACATCTTCTACAACAACTGCTTCAAGAACGGTCTGCTCCCGATCGTCCTGACCGAAAGTCAGGTCGACAGGCTGTTCAACGAAACCTACGCGTTCAACGGGTTCAAGCTGACGGTCGATCTGGAGCGCCAGGTGGTGCTGACCGGCGACGGCACGGAATTCTCGTTCGAAGTCCCGGGCTTCCGCAAGTTCTGCCTGCTGAATGGTTTCGACGACATCGCGCTGACGCTGCGCCATGCCGACAAGATCCGTCAGTTTGAAAACGAGCGCCTCGTGAAGCAGCCGTGGCTGAATAACCGCCTCGTCGGCTAAGTACGAGCAAGCAGGGGCAAGCACGAGCACGTGCGAACGCGCTTGAATAAACAAGATCAGAAAAGGAAGGAAACACCATGAAGATTGCAGTGCTGCCCGGCGATGGAATCGGTCCGGAGATCATCAAGGAAGCCGTCAAGGTCCTGAATGCGCTCGACGAAAAGTTCGAGCTCGAAGAAGCGCCGGTTGGCGGTGCGGGCTACGAGGCGAGCGGCCATCCGCTGCCGGAAGCCACGCTCGCGCTGGCAAAAGCATCGGACGCGATCCTGTTCGGCGCTGTGGGCGACTGGGAATACGATTCGCTCGAACGCCCGCTGCGTCCGGAGCAAGCCATCCTGGGTCTGCGCAAGCATCTGCAATTGTTCGCGAACTTCCGTCCGGCCATTTGTTATCCGCAATTGACGGCGGCTTCGTCGCTGAAGCCGGAGATCGTGGCGGGGCTGGATATCCTGATCATCCGCGAACTGAATGGCGATATCTATTTCGGGCAGCCGCGCGGCGTGCGGTCATCGCCGGATGGCTTGTTCGAAGGCGCGAAGGAAGGCTTCGACACCATGCGTTATTCCGAGCCGGAAATCCGTCGCATTGCGCACGTGGCGTTTCAAGCCGCGCAAAAGCGCGCGAAAAAGCTGACGAGTGTCGATAAAGCCAACGTGCTGGAAACGTCGCAATTCTGGCGCGATGTGATGATCGATGTATCGAAGGAATATGCGGACGTCGAGTTGTCGCACATGTACGTGGACAACGCGGCCATGCAACTGGTGAAGGCCCCGAAGGCGTTCGACGTGGTGGTGACCGGCAACATGTTCGGCGACATTCTCTCTGACGAAGCCGCCATGTTGACGGGTTCTATCGGCATGTTGCCGTCCGCCTCGCTCGATAAAAACAACAAGGGCTTGTACGAGCCGTCGCATGGTTCGGCGCCGGATATCGCGGGCAAGGGCGTGGCGAATCCGCTGGCGACCATTCTCTCGGCCGCCATGATGCTGCGCTACTCGCTCGGCAAGCCCGAGCAGGCTGACCGGATTGAAACGGCGGTGAAGAAGGTGCTCGCGCAGGGTCTGCGTACCGGCGACATCGCGACACCGGACGGCCGTACGGTCGGCACGCAGGAAATGGGCGACGCGGTTATCGCGGCGCTTTAAATCGGGCAACGCGCTTTTTCATCGGAAGGGTTGACTCCACGCGTTAGCGAAAAATTCCGGTGGGAAAGCGTCTCGCGGCGGACGTGTTTTTAAGATGCCGCCGATCGCGATATTTCATCTCGATTCGTCGCTTTTAGCGCACGAACCACGTCAAAAGGCGTGGAACGCTCGCGCGGAGGGACGAATATGCGGGTTATCGTGTAGACTCTTTTGTTATGGCGAAGATCTCTTCAATCTCTCTGGACTCGATTTCATGCGGCGGCATTAGCTCAGGCGCCCGCACGACTCGTCTCGCCATTACGCGTCTGGACATGCATCTGGGTACCGTTGCGCTGTCCAAACGCATTACGAAAACCACTTCCCTCAAAACGATCACGTTCAGCTGATCGCCTGTCGTGCCCGCTCATCTTCCCCGCGCGGCCACGCCGGCGGAGGGTCTGGGCCAAGCGGGGAAATGTCCACAAAAAAGGTTAGTCATGAACGTAGGTCTCGTTGGTTGGCGCGGCATGGTCGGCAGCGTCCTGATGCAACGCATGCAGCAGGAAGGCGATTTCGACCTGATCGAACCGGTGTTTTTCAGCACCAGCAATGCGGGCGGCAATGCGCCGTCGTTCGCGAAAAACGAGACGAAACTCAAGGATGCGACAAGCATCGACGACCTGAAAAAGTGCGACGTCATCATTACGTGCCAGGGCGGCGATTACACCAACGAGGTGTTCCCGAAGCTGCGCGCGGCCGGATGGAAGGGTTATTGGATCGACGCGGCTTCGTCGCTGCGCATGAAGGATGACGCGGTCATCATTCTCGACCCGGTGAACCTGAGCGTCATCAAGGATTCGCTGGTTAAGGGCGGCCGGAATTTCATCGGTGGGAATTGCACGGTCAGCCTGATGCTGATGGCGCTGGGTGGCCTGTTTAATCAGAACCTGGTCGAATGGACGACCGCCATGACGTATCAGGCGGCTTCCGGCGCAGGCGCGCAAAACATGCGCGAGCTGCTGCAGCAAATGGGCGTGCTGTATGGCGCGGCCAAGGAAGATCTGGCGGACCCGTCGTCGGCCATTCTGGATATCGACAAGCGTGTTCAGGCAGCCATGTCCAGCGATCGTATGCCGATCGATAACTTCGGCGTGCCGCTGGCCGGCTCGCTGATTCCGTGGATCGACAAAGATCTCGGTAACGGCATGTCGAAGGAAGAATGGAAGGGCGGCGCGGAAACCAACAAGATTCTGGGATTGCCCGCTATGGGCGAGCCGGGTTCGGTTCCCGTCGACGGCCTGTGCGTGCGGATTGGCGCCATGCGCTGCCACTCGCAGGCATTGACCATCAAGCTCAAGAAGGACGTGCCGCTGGACGAATTGCATGGCATTTTGGCGTCGGCGAACGATTGGGTGAAGGTTGTCCCGAACGAACGTGAAGCGTCGATGCGCGATTTGTCGCCGGCGGTGGTCACGGGTTCGCTGACGGTGCCGGTTGGCCGCTTGCGTAAGCTCGCCATGGGCGGTGAATATCTGTCGGCGTTCACGGTCGGTGACCAGTTGCTGTGGGGCGCGGCGGAACCGCTTCGCCGGATGCTGCGCATCCTGCTGGACAAGTAAAGTAAACTACGCGCCACGACGCGCTGTAGTTCAATGAAGCGTCGCGCTTGCGCGGCGCTTTGTCGTTTTGCGGCTGGATTGCCGGTATTGCGCAACCGGTCTGCGGCCAGTTTTGGATGTCGCCTCATTTTGTTGGTTTCTTGTTCGCTGTCCACTCGCCTGGAGTATCAATGATTGTTCGTCCGAGTCGGCCGCTTCATTCACAGCCTTGCTTCCTCAGCCGCTCGCGGCGCGTGGCGCTAATCGCGGCAAGCGTCGCGAGTGTGCTGCTCGGAACGTTCGTTTCTTCCGATGCCGCCGCCCAGGCCAGCAGCGCGTCGGCCGTTTCGGAGGCCTCGGCGCCAGCGGCTGCGTCTGCTGCAGCGCCCGTCACGCAGTACAGCGTGAAACCCGGGCAGTCGCTCAGCGATATCGCCTCCCAGATCACCGGCTCGAACGATCGTGCGACGCGCGAGAAGATGTCGCGCGCGCTCTTCGACGCGAATCCCAACGCGTTTATGGGCCACGACCCAAGCCGGTTGAAACTCGGATCGGTACTGAACGTGCCGGCGGTTGAGGATGCAGGGGCAGCGGTTGCCGCGTCTGGGGCTTCTGCGCCTGTGGCGGCATCGGCATCGGCGCCGGCAGTCGGGGCTAGCGGTTCGGCAGCGGCTACGGCGCCGGCCGAGGGGGCGTCGAATGCTGCCGGAGCGGTGAACGGAGCCGCGACGGCGGCGAGTGGCGCGGTCGCTACGGTTGCGCCGAGCGCATCGAGCGAGGCGAACGCGGCGTTGCCGACATCGGAAGCTCAACCCGCGGCGAGTGCCAGCGAGGCTGTGAGCGCGAGCGAAGCGGCGCCTGCGTCTGCAGTGGCTCCGGCGTTGAGTGCATCGAGTGCACCCGCGGCGATCGTTGCACCGGCAAGCGAGCCGTCGACGACGAGTTCTACGGCTATGTCGGCGAACGGGCCGATCGGTTGGCTTGTCGGGGCGGTTGTGTTGATCGGCTTGCTGCTGCTTGTTATGCGTGGCGCTAAACGACGCCGTGCTGCAAGCGCCGCCGCTATGGTCACTGCCGATGAGCGCGCGCCGCAAGAGCCGCCGGTGGTATCGACGGCGCCTGAGACGACCGTTGTGCCTCCTCACGATGGATCGACGAGTCACGCGCAAGTTTCCACAGGCGCCGCAGATCTCGAGGGTACGTCGGTTCAGCGCGGTCAGAGCGAGTTGAACGGGGTGGCCGCGAGCTTGGAAAACTATGATGCTGCGCAATCCTTCGATACCCCGACCGAAGACAAGCCGTTTCCTCTGGCCGAGATCAACCCACTAGATGACGATGCCGACGGTGCGCGAGTCACGCTGGGCGGGAGCCGTGCGCCGGATGCCGCAGGTGAGACCCGCGACGCGGACACCAAACGCGCGCCGTTCATGCCGGATGCACCCGCAGCGCTTCATCGCAATTTCACGCCGCCGCGCCCGGGAGCGATTGAGGCAGCGTTGGCGGCGGAGCGGGCGGCGGCGGATCGCACCGAGGCATTGCGCGCTGAAATGGAGGCTCGGGAAAACGAGCTTCGCGAGGCAGCGGCGTTAGAACAAGCGACGAGAGAGGCCGCGGCGCGCGAAGCTGCGGCGCGTGAGCTTGAGGCACGGGAAGCAGAAGCGCGCGAGTTGGCAGCGCGAGAAGCGGAAATTCGTGAGGCTGAAGCCCGCGAAGTTGCTGCAAGGGAAGCTGCGGCGCGTGAAACGGAAGCACGTGAAGCAGAAGCACGTGAAGCAGAAGCCCGTGAAGTTGCCGCACGTGAAGCAGAAGCGCGTGAAGTGGCCGCGCGTGAAACTGCGGCACGCGAAGCGGAAGCTCGTGAAGCGGAAGCTCGTGAAGTTGCCGCACGTGAAGCAGAAGCCCGTGAGGTCGCCGCACGTGAAACGGAGGCTCGCGAAGCGGAAGCCCGCGAAGTCGCCGCCCGTGAAACTGCGGCCCGTGAAGCGGAAGCTCGCGAAGTCGCCGCCCGTGAAGCTGCGGCGCGCGAAACGGAAGCGCGCGAAGTCGCCGCCCGTGAAGCTGCGGCGCGCGAAACGGAAGCGCGCGAAGCAGAAGCCCGCGAGATCGCCGCCCGTGAAGCTGCCGCTCTCGAAGCGCAAGCGCGTGAAGCGCAATCCCGCGAAGCATCCGCCCGAGAAGCAGCGACGCGCGCATCCAACGAACACGAAAGCGGCGAACACCTAGCACCGGCCCAGTCGGCCATCGCACCAGAGCCGGCAACGAGCCAGTCAAACCACGCGGAAGCCCCGTCCGCCTACGACGACGAGCCGTCGCCGGCTTCCCGCTTTCCGCAGCCCAAATTTCCGCAAGAGGCTATCGAGGCCCTGAGCGCGCTCGATTTCGGTTTGCCGCCGCGTCAGGAAGCGTCCGTACCGTCCGACGTCCACGTCCAGCCACCGACTCCCGCTGCCTTCGCCGAATCCAACGCGCAAAACGAAGCCCCCTCGCAAAACGAAGCCCCCGCGCCCGCCACGCCTCAGCCGATCACCGACCCCGCGGTCTTCGATCGTCAGAACGCGCAGCATAGCCATCCTGAATCAGCCACGACCTCGCCATCGGCAAGCGAGCAAATCGAATCCGGCACGGCTGGCGCGGCATCGGTGGCGGGCCTTGGCGCATCGCGTTTCGGTCCCCTGAGCCTCGACTTCGACTACAACTCGCCCGCGAGCCAGACCGAGCCGCTACCGGCCTTCACCCCCGAACAAGTCTCGACGATAGCCCGCAACAAGCTCGAACTGGCCGTGGAATACATTGAGCTTGGCGATTTATCCGGGGCCCGCACGTTGCTGCAGGAAGTGATCGATTCGAACGATCCGGCCACGCGCCAACCTGCGGCCACGCTGTTATCGACACTGGCGCCGCTGTCCTGACATGCCTGTGAAACGCATTGCATTAGGCATCCAGTACGACGGTTCGGCGTTCAGCGGCTGGCAGACCCAATCGGACGTGCCGACCGTCCAGGACGTCCTCGAACGCGCGTTGGGGAAGTTCACGCAGACGCGCGTGCAGACGGTCGTTGCAGGGCGCACGGATACCGGCGTGCATGCGCTCGGGCAGGTCGTGCATTTCGATACCGAACTCGAGCGCACCGACTTCGCCTGGGTGCGCGGCACGAACGCGTTCTTGCCGCAGAGCGTCGCGGTGCAGTGGGCGCGACCCATGCCCGACGACTTCCACGCCCGTTTTGGCGCCTATGAACGCACGTATTACTACGCGCTCTACGTCCACCCCGTGCGCTCGCCGATGACCACCGGTCACGCCGGTTGGTGCTACGCGCCGCTCGATGCCAACGCGATGCGCGAAGCCGCCGCCAGCATTATCGGCAAGCACGATTTCACGGCGTTCCGCTCGTCCGAATGCCAGGCGAAGACGCCGGTGAAATACCTGCATCAGATCGATATTATCGAGCAGGGCGATTTCATCCACTTCCGCTTTCGGGCGAACGCGTTCTTGCACCATATGGTGCGCAACCTGATGGGATGTTTCGTTGCGATCGGCCGCGGCAAACATCCGGCGTCGTGGATGGCGGAATTGCTGGAAGCGCGCGACCGCAAACGCGCCGCGCCCACGTTCATGCCCGATGGCCTGTATTTGGCCGAGGTCGGCTATCCTGATAACTTCGCAGTGCCCGCGCCGCGTCTGGGGAGTTATCCGTGGAGCGCGGTCTGGCAGGACAACAAGAACGAGACAAAAGCATGAGTAATGGCACTAGCAGCGATTTGCGTCGGACGAGAATCAAGCTGTGTGGTTTGTCGAAGACGGAAGACGTCGATACCGCCGTCGCACTCGGCGCGGATGCCGTGGGTTTTGTGTTCTACCCGCCCAGCCCGCGTTCGGTGAGCGTGGGGCAGGCTGTCGAACTGGCGGAGCACGTTCCGCCGCTCGTCTCGGCGGTCGGTTTGTTCGTCAACGCCACGCCTGAATGGATTCGCGAAGTGACGTCGAACGTGCGTTTGTCGTTACTGCAATTTCACGGCGATGAAACCCCGGCGCAATGCGCGGCGCTCGCTGAAGTGGCCGGTTTGCCGTGGTGGCGGGCTGTGCGGGTAGGGCCTGATGCCACTGCACGCGATTTGGTAGAATCATCTCTTAATTATTCAGCAGCCAGCGGTTTGCTCCTCGACACCCTCGTCGACGGCTACGGTGGCGGTGGAAGGGTATTCGATTGGTCACTTATCCCAACAGATCTCGGGCATCGGGCCGTTTTGAGTGGTGGGTTGAACGCGCAAAACGTCCTTGAGGCCATCCGGCGCGTGCGCCCTTACGCAGTCGATGTCTCTAGCGGCATCGAAGTAGCGGGGGCGAAGGGCGTGAAAGATCACGCCCGAATGGCGGCGTTTGTACGCGCGGTGCGCGAAGCAGACGCTGGATGATCAAGATGGGAAATGACGTGGGCAAGCGCAACGCTTCCACGTACCGAGAGAGTGACACATGTACAACTTACCAGACGATCGGGGCCACTTCGGCTCATACGGCGGCACATTCGTATCTGAAACGCTAATCCACGCGCTCGATGAACTCCGCGATGCCTACGCTGAATGCAGCAAGGATCCGGCTTTTATCGCGGAATACGAATACGAACTGAAGCACTATGTGGGTCGTCCGTCGCCGATTTATCACGCCAAACGCTGGAGCAACATGCTCGGCGGCGCGCAAATCTTCCTCAAGCGCGAAGATCTGAATCACACCGGCGCGCACAAAGTTAATAACGTGATTGGCCAGGCGTTGCTCGCCCGCAAGATGGGCAAGCCGCGCGTGATCGCGGAAACCGGCGCGGGACAGCACGGCGTTGCCACGGCGACCATCGCCGCGCGTTTTGGCATGGAATGCGTGGTCTACATGGGTTCGGAAGACGTGCGGCGCCAGGCGGCGAACGTGTACCGCATGAAGCTGCTCGGCGCGACGGTCGTGCCGGTCGAATCGGGCTCCAAGACGCTGAAAGACGCGCTCAACGAAGCCATGCGCGACTGGGTGACGAACGTGGAAAACACGTTCTACATTATCGGTACGGTGGCGGGGCCGCATCCTTACCCCATGATGGTCCGCGACTTCCAGCGGGTGATCGGCGATGAGTGCAAGGTCCAGATGCCCGAAATGACGGGTCGTCAGCCGGATGCGGTGATCGCGTGCGTTGGCGGCGGATCGAATGCGATGGGCATCTTTTATCCGTATATCGACGATAAAGATGTGAAGCTGATTGGCGTGGAAGCGGCCGGTGACGGCATCAGCACGGGTCGTCACGCGGCTTCGCTGATCGGCGGAAGTCCGGGCGTTTTGCACGGCAACCGCACGTATCTTCTGCAAGATGAAAACGGCCAGATCATCGAAACGCATTCGGTTTCAGCCGGGCTGGATTATCCCGGCGTTGGCCCGGAGCACGCGTGGTTGAAGGATGCGGGCCGCGCCGAGTACGTGGGCATTACCGACGAAGAAGCGCTGAAGGGTTTCCACGATTGCTGCCGGATTGAAGGGATCATTCCCGCGCTGGAATCGAGCCACGCACTCGCTTACGCCGCGAAGCTCGCGCCCACGCTGCCCAAAGACAAGCTGCTGCTGGTCAATCTGTCGGGCCGTGGCGACAAGGACATGCATACGGTCGCCGAGCGCACCGGCATCACGTTCTGAGCCCGCAACCGATGCGCGATGAAATCGATCATGCAAGTGCGCTCGGCGCCGCCGATAGCGAAGTTCACGGCAGCACCGAGCGCGGTATTCACTTGCATCACCGCGATTTCCTAACCGATGCAGCGAACCTCCCGGACGGCTCGATCGACCTGATCGTGGCCGATCCGCCGTATGGCCTGGGCAAGGATTACGGCAACGATTCGGACATGCGTTCTGGCGATGCTTTCCTCGACTGGACCTATGGCTGGCTTGATTTGGCTATTCCGAAGCTCAAGCCAAGCGGTTCGCTTTACATTTTTTGCACGTGGCAATATGCGCCGGAGATCTTTGTGTTCCTCAAGCGCCGCCTCACGATGGTCAACGAGATCGTGTGGGACCGGCGCGTGCCGAGCATGGGTGGAACGGTGCGCAGATATACGTCAGTGCACGACAACATCGGTTATTTCGCGGTATCGAAGGATTACTTCTTCGATCTCGATCCCATTCGCATCCCCTACGACGCAGTGACGAAGAAGGCGCGTTCGCGCAAATTGTTCGAAGGCAGCAAGTGGCTGGAGCTGGGTTACAACCCGAAGGACGTATGGTCGGTGTCGCGGCTGCACAGGCAACACGCCGAGCGCGTCGACCATCCGACGCAAAAGCCGCTTGAGATTATCGAGCGGATGGTCCTGGCGAGTTGTCCGCGTGGCGGGCGCGTGCTTGACCCGTTCATGGGCAGCGGTACGACCGCGGTGGCCTGTGCGCGTCATGGGCGCGAGTTCGTTGGTTACGAGATCAACGGCGACTATCACGCGATCGCCGAGAGGCGAGTTGCGGAGACGCGTTCCGTCGGGATCCGGGTTGAACCGAACGCCGAGTCCACGGACACAGCCATTGGTCAAGCGAACGCCGCTTAACACGCTGCAAAGTCACTGCTAAAAAACGCTAAAAGGCGCGGATTTCGCGCAAAGAGATTAACTCATGTCCCGTATCAAAAGCACATTTGCGGCGTTGGCCGAGCAGGGCAAGAAAGGTCTGATCCCGTTCATCACGGCCGGCGATCCGAATCCCGAGCAAACCGTTGAATTCATGCACGCGCTCGCCAAGGGCGGGGCGGATGTCATCGAATTGGGCGTGCCGTTTTCCGATCCGATGGCTGATGGCCCGGTGATCCAGCGCTCGTCTGAGCGTGCGTTGGCCAAGGGCGTCTCGCTGAAGCACGTGCTCGCTGACGTGAAACGCTTCCGCGAGACCAACGCCATCACGCCGGTGGTCCTGATGGGCTACGCGAATCCGATCGAGCGGATGGGCACCGAAGTCTTCGCCAAAGCGGCGAAGGAAGCAGGCGTGGATGGCGTTCTGGTCGTCGATTACCCGCCGGAAGAGTCGGTGGAATTCAGCGCATCGATGCGCGCTGCCGGTATCGATCCGATCTTCCTGCTTGCGCCCACATCGACTGATGACCGCATTGCCGCCGTCGGCAAAGTGGCGAGCGGATATGTCTATTACGTGTCGCTGAAAGGCGTAACTGGTTCGGCAAATCTGGACGTGGCCAGCATCGCGAGTAAAATCCCGGCCATCAAGGCGCATGTCGCGTTGCCGGTGGGGGTGGGTTTCGGCATCCGCGACGCTGCGTCCGCGAGGCTGGTGGCCGATGTATCAGATGCCGTGGTGATTGGCAGCCGTCTCGTGCAATTGCTCGAAGAAGCGCCGCCGGAGAAGGCTGCGCAGATGCTGACGAGCTTTATCGCCGAAATTCGCTCTGCGCTCGATTCTGCAAAATAACCCGTTATTGCGGCCCGGAGGTTCAAACCCCCTCCAAATGGGCCGCAAAACACGTGAAACAAACAGGAAGGACACACGATGAGCTGGCTCGACAAACTGTTACCGCCGAAGATCAAGCAAACCGATCCGAAAAGCCGCAAGGGCATTCCGGAAGGGCTGTGGATCAAGTGCCCTTCGTGCGAGGCGGTGCTGTACCGCAATGACGTCGAGGCGAATCTGCATGTCTGCCCGAAGTGCAGCCATCACATGCGGATCGGCGCGCGCGAACGGCTCGACGGTTTGCTCGATCCGGAAGGCCGTTACGAAATCGGCCAGGAAATCCTGCCGGTCGATGCGCTCAAGTTCAAGGACAGCCGGAAGTATCCGGACCGCCTGAAAGAGGCGATGGAAGATACCGACGAAACCGACGCCATGGTCGTCATGGGCGGCGCGATCCACACTATTCCGGTCGTGACGGCGTGCTTCGAGTTCTCGTTCATGGGCGGCTCGATGGGTTCGGTGGTCGGCGAACGTTTTGCCCGCGGCGCGCGTAACGCGCTGGAGCAGCGCACGCCGTTCATCTGCTTCACGGCATCGGGCGGCGCGCGGATGCAGGAAAGCTTGCTCTCGCTCATGCAGATGGCGAAAACCACGGCCATGCTCACGAAGCTGGCCGAAGCCAAGCTGCCGTTCATCTCCGTTCTCACCGATCCGACCATGGGCGGCGTGTCCGCCAGTTTTGCGTTTCTGGGTGATGTGGTGATTGCTGAACCGAAGGCGCTGATTGGCTTTGCGGGCCCGCGCGTGATCGAGCAAACGGTGCGTGAGAAGCTGCCGGAAGGGTTTCAGCGTTCGGAATTCCTGATCCAGAAGGGCGCAATCGACATGATTGTGGATCGCCGGAAGATGCGCGAAGAAATTGCGCGGCTGATTGCACTGCTGACGCTGCAGCCTGCTGACGCTGTAGCCTGAGGGTTTTCGTTCGCACTCGGGGTTTTGGGGCGGGTGCTTTTGGGATTGGTGGTTGGGGTTGATGCCGGGTTGCTAGGTTCTGGGGTTGGCGGTCGAGGTCAATGCGGGGTTGGTGCTTTCGGCGGTAGTGGTCTGCGAGAGTCGGATTTTCTGTTTATCACTGTTAGCCACTGTGCGTGGCGGCACGTCATTTCTTTGCCCAAAGCGGCAAAGAAACGAAGCAAAGAAAACGCTTTCAAACCACGCTACCCTAAGTGTCCACAGCGTGCAATTCCCATTCATAGGTGCCCCAAAAGCACGGTGCTCGCTAGAGCAACGAATGTTTGAACCCCTCCTTCTCGCGAATCCTGAGATAGACACGCTTCGCCACCCGTGCTCTCGGGCAAGCACGATTGCCAAGGAACCGGCACGGCCTCACGCGTCGCTACTGCGGTGGCTTTTCGGTAGGTTAGCTGTCTCGTCCGCGCGATCATGCGAGTGGATTGCGGCTTAATCTGTTACAGCTGACGCGTATTTACCGCATCAGTTTTTGGTGAGTTGATTGTGCGGTCTACCGGGTTATTTTCGTCCGTAACCGCCTTACCTATTTCGGTGCGTTGTTACTTAGCGGGTTGGCTGCGTGGTCGACGACCCTGCACATTTGGTGGTTGGTTATTCGCGGATAGCGCGGGGTGTCCCTTGGGCAGGTTCAATCACTGGTGGCGAAGCGTGTCAGGACCTGTGTTCGGAGAAGGAGGGTTTCAAACATCCTCCGCTCTGGCGAGCACCGTGCTTTTGGGGCACCCATGAATCAAAACTGCACGCTGTGGACACTTAGGGTAGCGTGGTTGAAAGCGTTTTCTTTGCTTCGTTTCTTTGTCGCTTTGGACAAAGAAATGACGTGCCGCCACGCACAGTGGCTAACAGTGATAAAGAGAAAATCAGACTCTTGCAGACCACTGACGCCGAAAGCACCAACCCGACACAGCCCCCGCCCAACCAGTCGACCCCCGCCCAACCAGTTCAACCCCTAACCACGATCACTTCATGGCGACTTTCCTTACCCTCAGCGCGTGGCTAGAACACCTGGAATCGGCGCATCCTGTCGGCATCGACATGGGCCTCGCGCGCATCAGCCAAGTCCGCGACGCGCTTAAACTCAAATTCACCTGCCCCGTGATCACGGTCGGCGGAACGAACGGCAAGGGCTCGACCTGCGCGATTATCGAAACCATCCTGGTGCGCGCGGGGTATCGCGTGGGCTGTCATACGTCGCCACACCTGCTCGACTTCAATGAGCGCGCGCGGCTAAATGGCGTCGATGCCACAGACGATGAACTGATCGAGCATTTCGAAGCCGTCGAACAAGCGCGCATGAGTCTCACCGAACCGGTTTCGCTTACGTACTTCGAATTCACCACGCTGGCGATCATGCGGCTGTTCGCAACGCGTGACCTCGATGCAGTGATCCTCGAAGTAGGCTTGGGCGGGCGCCTGGACGCGGTCAATATCATCGACACCGATTGCGCGATCGTGACCAGCATCGATATCGACCATACGGAATATCTGGGCGACACGCGCGAGAAGATCGGCTTCGAGAAAGCCGGAATTTTCCGCCCGAATACCCCCGCCATTTGCGGCGATCCCTCGCCGCCGCAGTCGTTGATCGACCACGCAAAGGCGATCGGCGCGGATCTGTGGCTGGTCGGCCGCGATTTCCGCTACGAAGCGCAAGGCGGCAACGAGCGCCAGCAATGGAGTTATATCGGCCGGACGCAGCGGCGCTCGGCACTCGCGTACCCGGCTTTGCGCGGCGCGAATCAGCTGATCAATACATCGGCGGCGCTGGCCGCGCTTGAGTCGCTGCGCGAGCGCATTCCGGTGTCCGCGCAGGATATCCGGCTGGGACTGGCGAACGTCGAGTTGCCAGGGCGTTTCCAGGTCGTACCGGGCAAACCACAAGTGATCCTCGATGTCGCTCACAATCCCCACGCCGCAGCCGTTTTGGCTCAGAATCTCGGCAACATGGGCTTTTTCCCCTACACGTACGCCGTCTTTGGCGCGATGGGCGACAAGGACATCGCCGGAGTCGTGGAGCATCTGAAGGGCGAGATCGATCACTGGAACGTGACGGCCTTGCCGACCCCGCGCGGCGCTTCGCCAGCCATGCTGGAAAGCGTTTTACGCGATGCCGGCGTCAACGACAGTGGTGATAGCAGCGTTACACAATTCAATACTCCGGCCGACGCTTTTCAAGATGCGTTAAAGCGAGCGTCCGAAAATGATAGAATTTTGGTTTTCGGCAGTTTCCATACGGTGGCCGGTGTAATGGCTTACCGTAAATCGCAGCGTCATTGAACGGACGGCCGGCCAGCCTCTCGCAAAAGCCAACCATGTCCTTTTTCTCGTTCGGCAAGAAAGACGACGCGCCTTCGGGTCGCGACACATACTCCGACTCCCCGAGCGGCTCGCGTCAGACCGTGCGTACCGAACGCCGGACCCGCCGCAGCGATCGTCCTGAAGCCGACGCAATGATGCTCGACCCCACCCTGCCCGAAAAGCAGCGTGCGCGGCGGCGTCTGGTCGGCGCGCTCGCACTGGTCGCGGCGGCGGTGATCGTCCTGCCCATGGTGCTGGATTCGCATCCGAAGCCCGTCACCGACGACATCTCCATCGATATCCCAGCCCGCCCGGCCGCGCCTTTGCCCAAGACGAGTCATAACGATGCGACGGATGCCGGCGCGGTTGATTCGTCAGCGGATACGCAAGCCGGCGTAGCGCCGGACGGTCCTGCAGCGACTCCGGACAATGCGGCGGCGGTGGCTTCAAAGCCCGATTCAAAGCCGGACTCAAAGCCCGCTGCAAAACCCGACTCGAAGCAAACCTCTAAACCCGTAGAAACGCAAGCGCAAGCCAAGGCCGCGACGCCGCAGCCCGAAGCGAAGCCGGTCGCACCGCTGCCGGCAGCAACGGCCGCCAAGCCGCCAGTGGACACGCCTGCAGCCACCGCAGCCATCGCGAAACCGAACACACCGGCCTCCCCGGCGGGAAGCCGTTTTGTGGTCCAGATCGGTACCTTCGATGACGACACTGCAGCCCAAGGCTGGGTGACCAAGTTGAAGGCGGCGGGAGTGCCCGCATATATCGAACATCGGAAACAGGCTGACGGCAGCACCCGCACGTTGTTGCGTGCCGGACCGTTCGCTGACCGGACGGCGGCGTCGGCGGCGCTGGTCAAGGTGCGGCAAGCCGGACTGGGTGGTGGTAGCAGCAGCGGCAGCACTAACGCGTCGGCGAACTAGCTGTAGATGTTTACGAGTTTCGACTACGCGGTGATGGCCGTGATCGGCCTTTCCGCGTTGCGCGGCATGTGGCGTGGCCTGCTGGCCGAAGTGTTCGGCCTGATCGGCTGGATCGCGGCACTGTTGATCGCGGGACGGTTTGTCGGTTTGGTCGTGCCTTACATTCCGGCGCATTGGCCGGGCGGGGCGCTGACGCAGTGGCTGATTGCATTTTTGCTGATTGTCGCGGGTGTGCTGGTGGTGTCGAGCGTGGCTGGCGCGTTGTTGACGCGCGTGACCGAAGTGGTCGGGCTCCGCGGTATCGACCGGTCGCTTGGACTGTTGTTCGGCCTCGTGAGAGGGGCCATTCTGGTAGTGATCCTGGTCGCCCTCGCGGGCTTGACCGAACTGCCGCAACACGATTTCTGGCGTAACGCGTTGTTCCGGCCCGCAGCCGAACAAGGCGTGCGAGAACTGAAACCGCTGCTTCCCGATACGCTCGCCGCGTACCTGCGCACCACGCCGGACGGCCCGCAAGATCCGCCCGCCACGCCTGCGCAATGACGTCCTGGCCCGCTACCCGAGAACCTTGCTACGGCTCGGCGCAACACTCTGCAGTCTGACCACCCCGCCAGGGGCCGCCTGCAATTGTTGCACCGATACGCCTTTTGGACCCGTTTCGACTCTTTGAAGGACCATGCCATGTGCGGCATCGTAGGCGTAGTTTCCCAGACTCCCGTTAATCAGTTGATCTATGACAGCTTGCTGCTCCTGCAGCATCGCGGGCAGGACGCGGCTGGCATTGCAACGGCTGACGGCAATAACTTCCACATGCATAAGGCCAATGGCATGGTGCGCGACGTGTTCCGCACGCGCAACATGCGCAGCCTGCCGGGTAATGTTGGCATTGGCCAAGTGCGCTATCCGACGGCCGGATCGGCATCGAGCGAGGAAGAAGCCCAGCCGTTCTATGTGAACGCGCCGTTCGGCATCATCCTCGCCCACAACGGCAACCTGACGAACTGGCCGCAGCTGAAGGAAGAGATGTTCCGGATTGATCGCCGGCACATCAACACCGCGTCCGATACGGAAGTCCTGCTCAACGTCTTCGCTCATGAATTGCAGTTGTCGAGCTCCGGCCTGGAACTCGATCCGGCCGCGCTGTTCAAGGCGGTGAGCGGTGTGCATCGGCGAGTAAAGGGTTCGTATGCGATCGTTTCGCTGATCGCGGGTTACGGCCTCGTTGCTTTCCGCGATCCGTTCGGCATCCGTCCGCTGGTCCTCGGCAAGCAGGAAACCGCGACGGGCGTGGAATGGATGGTGGCGTCGGAATCGGTGGCGGTTGAAGGTATCGGCTTCGAGTTCGTGCGTGACGTGGAGCCGGGCGAAGCCATTTTCATCGATAACGAAGGCAACCTGCACAGCCAGCAATGTGCCGAGAATCCGAGCCTGAACCCCTGCATCTTCGAACTCGTGTATCTCGCGCGTCCCGATTCGTGCCTCGACGGCGTGCCGGTCTACAACGCGCGCCTGCGCATGGGCGATTACCTCGCCGAGAAGATCAAGCGCGTGCTGCCGGACGTGCATATTGACGTGGTCATGCCGATCCCCGATTCATCGCGTCCCGCAGCCATGCAAGTGGCCGCGAAGCTGGGCGTGGAGTATCGCGAAGGTTTCTTCAAGAATCGCTATGTTGGCCGCACCTTCATCATGCCGGGCCAGGCTGTGCGCAAGAAGTCGGTGCGCCAGAAACTGAACGCGATGGCGATCGAGTTCAAGGGCAAGAACGTGCTGATCGTCGATGACTCCATCGTGCGCGGTACAACGTCACATGAAATCGTCCAGATGGCGCGCGATGCAGGCGCCGCGAAGGTGATTTTCGCGTCTGCTGCGCCGCCGGTGAAGTACCCGAACGTGTATGGCATCGACATGCCCACGCGCGGCGAACTGGTCGCGCATGGACGCACGGACGAGGAAGTGGCGCGCATGATCGGCGCGGATCACCTCGTTTATCAGGATGTGGCCGATTTGAAGCAAGCCATTCGCGACATCAATCCGGCGCTGCGTGAATTCGATGCTTCGTGCTTCGACGGCAACTACATCACCGGCGACATTGACTCGGCGTATCTGGATCGTCTCGAGAAGGCGCGTCTTGCGCCGCAAGCGCAGTCGGATCGCGATGCCGCGAGCGAGGCGATGGAAGGCGGTGTATCGCGTTCGCAGTTGCACTTGCAGTTGTCGGTGGAGTGACCGCGCAAGGAAACGCGTGATAGGATTGGGTTTGCGTCGATTTGAGATCAGCTTGCGGACGCGGGTTTTGATGAACGGGCTAGATCATTAGCTTGAGTCGGAACCCGAAACAGCTAAAGCGAACCGGTGGCGAATCTGGACCACACGCCGGCGACGCTACAGGCTTTTCCGCACCGAGCCCGCTCATGCTGACGCAGAGGCGGGCTTTTTTGCGTCCCGGTTTTTTTGGCCGGGCTAATGAATAGATGGGAATAGACGGGAATGGAAAACACGAACATGGATGAAAACCTCAACTTCGATACGCTCGCCGTCCGCGCGGGAACGCTGCGCAGCGAGTTCAACGAGCACTCGGAAGCGATTTTCCTGACGTCGAGCTTTGTGTTCGAGAGCGCCGCGCATGCCGCGGAGAGTTTCAAGAATTCCGAAGAGGCTTACACGTACTCCCGCTTCACGAACCCGACCGTCGCGATGTTCCAGAACCGCCTGGCGGCACTGGAAGGCGGCGAGGCGTGCATGGCGACGGCGTCAGGCATGGCCGCGATCATGTCGGTGGTGATGTGCTCGATGCAGCAAGGCGACCATCTGGTCAGTTCGAAGAGTTTGTTCGGATCGACGATCGGGATGTTCTCGCAAATTTTCACGAAGTTCGGGATCACGACCACGTTCGTCGATGCCACCAATCTGGACGAATGGCGTGCCGCCGTGCGTCCGGAGACGAAGATGTTCTTCCTGGAGACGCCTTCGAATCCGCTGACCGAGATTGCGGATATTGAGGCGATCGGGAAGATTTCGAAGGAAGTGGGCGCGTTGTTTGTCGTCGATAACTGTTTCTGCAGTCCGGCGCTGCAGCAGCCGCTGAAGCTGGGTGCGGATGTCGTGATGCACTCGGCGACAAAGTTCCTCGATGGTCAGGGACGCGTGTTGGGTGGCGCATTGGTCGGGTCGAAGCAGTTCATCATGGAAAAGGTGTTTCCGTTCGTGCGCAGTGCAGGGCCGACGTTGTCCGCGTTCAATGCGTGGGTGTTGCTGAAGGGGATGGAGACGCTGTCGTTGCGGGTGGAGAAGCAGTCGGCAAATGCGCTGGAAATCGCGCGCTGGCTTGAGACGCATCCGGCGATCGAGCGCGTGTTTTATCCGGGACTCGAGTCGCATCCGCAATACGCGATTGCGAAGAAGCAGCAGAAGGCGGGCGGGGCGATTGTGTCGTTCGAGTTGAAGGGCGAGACGCGTGAAGAGCAGCGTGCGAATGCGTGGCGAGTGATTGATGCTACGAAGATCTGTTCGATTACCGGCAATCTTGGTGATACGCGTACGACTATTACCCATCCATCGACGACTACGCACGGACGGTTGACTCCCGAGGTGCGGGAAGCGGCGGGGATTCGCGAGGGGTTGATCCGGCTAGCGGTGGGACTGGAAAATGCCGGGGACATTCGCGGGGATCTGGAGCGCGGGTTAAACGGGCGGTGATTTTCGTTCGCACTTGATTGGGGGCGCGGTTCTAGGGTTAGTGGGCAGGGTTCGTGCTGGTCGGTGGTTCAGGTGGTTTCGGTGTTAGTGGTCGGGGTTTATGCCGGGGTGGTGCTTTCGGCGGTGGTGGTCTGCGAGAGTCGGATTTTCTCTTTATCACTGTTAGCCACTGTGCGTGGCG
>NZ_LMUF01000061.1:208785-209152 GCF_009766085.1 Burkholderia sp. S171
GATTCATAGGTGCCCCAAAAGCACGGTGCTCGCTAGAGCGACGAATGTTTGAACCCCTCCTTCTCGCGAATCCTGACATAGACACGCTTCGCCACCAGTGCTCTCGGGCAAGCACCCTTGCCAAGGAACCCGCGCGGCCTCACGTGTTCTGCATGCTTCGTTTCTTTGGGGTTAGCGGCTTGGTCTACGCGGTTTGCTTCGTGAGTTACGGGGCCTCATGTTCGCTGCCGCATTTCTTGGTGGGTTCGCGGTGTGGTCCGTCGTGCGTACAGATTTGGAGGGTGGTCGTCCGCGGATAGCGCGGGGTGAACCTTGGGCAGGTTCAATCACTGGTGGCGAAGCGTGTCAGAACCTGAGTTCGGAGAAG
>NZ_LMUF01000061.1:209162-240568 GCF_009766085.1 Burkholderia sp. S171
GGCCGCATTTCTTGGTGGGTTCGCGGCGTGGTCCGTCGTGCGTACACATTTGGTGGTTGGTTCACGCGGATAGCGCGGGGTGCACCGTGGGCAGGTTCAATTACTGGTGGCGAAGCGTGTCAGAACCTGTGTACGGAGAAGGAGGGTTTCACACATCCGACGCTCTGGCGAGCACCGTGCTTTTGGGGCACCTATGAATTAAAACTGCACGCTGTGGACACTTAGGGTAGAGCGGTTAAAAGCGTTTTCTTTGCTTCGTTTCTTTGTCGCTTTGGACAAAGAAATGACGTGCCGCCACGCACAGTGGCTAACAGTGATAAAGAAAAAATCCGACTCACGCAGACCGCTAACGCCGAAAGCAGCAACCCGGCACCAACCCCGACCGCTAACCCAGAACCGACCAACCCAGCACTGACCCCACCCCCAAACCCCAGAACCGCCCACCCCACCAGCCCCTTCCCGGCGCGAGCGAAAAACCAAAAATTATTGCCGCTCGATGGCCGGTGGCGCCCACGTCCCGTTCGACGCGTCAGGCTTCGGCGCATACAACCGGAACATCAACTGAAAATCACCATCCGGCGCCGGCAACCAATTCGACGCACGCGCCTTCGCAGGCGCCGCAGCCGACACGGAAATATCGACGGATCCATCACGGTTCTTCTTCAACCGGTCGCGGTCATTCAGCGAAAGCCGCAGCGCTTTGTCGTCGATCAACGCGCCATCCTTCGTATAGGCCGTCAACGTCCAGAACCCGCGCACCGGCGGCAACTGGTTCGGCGCAAAGTGCAAGATGTACTCGTTAGCACCGTTGAGCGCGTGGCCGTCGCTGTCGGAGAACGCCACCGGCTTCACCTCGTCGTCCTTCGTGCCAGTACCCAACTGACGCCGCGCCAGGAACGCGCGCAACGTGTAGTCAGTGTCGTAATTGCCGGCGCCATCGCCGAACCATACCCAGCCGTTACGGCTGATCGCGTTCGACGGAATGGTGTCCACCCGCGTACGGCCATCGGCCAGACCCGTCGCCAGCAAATCCGAATCGGCCGGACGGAACTGCACCGGCTCGCCCGCCTTCACGCCAAGATCACCCAGCAAACTAACGGCGTGCGGATCATTCGGCGCCGGCGGATTGTCCTGCAACGCTTTTGCAAGACGCGTGAAAAACGCGGTGGCATCGAGCGAATCGGCTTTATCGCCACCCGCGCCTGTTACCACCGTCGGCGTGCTGGCCGTCACGTTCGGCCACGCACTGCCGGCTGTGGCGGTGCTGGTTTTATCGGCGGAAGGCGCCTCTATGGTCATCGCCGTCTGCAGCTTGCGTGCCTCACGCACGTCGCGCTGGCCATTCACGCGCACACGAAGAGAAAGCCATACATAACGTGTCGGCGTTTCGACCCGCGTCACGCCGTCAGGCAGCGTTCCCGTATAACCCGCCGGGACAAACGCCAGCACATTGGCCTGTTGCGCCGCCAGCCGGGCCGCTCGCGCCGCCTTCCCGGTCAGCTTTTTCACCGGCGCGGCCTGATCCGGTCCGCGAGCGATGCTGGAGTAGATCACGTTGGTCCAGGCATCGAAGGCGCGGGCGTCGTAATAACGGCCGCGCGGCGAATTGGAAGGCACATTGGGAAGCGAGACCAGGACCGGTCCGCTGGAGACATCCAGCCAAGCGGTCGATTCAAGCGTATCCACGCTCGGCCGCCCCGACGCGCCAACCGGCGGCAGTGCCGTAGCATGCCGCAGTGTATTCACGGGCGCCTGGCCGGGCCGCGACGCATCGCCGCCCGTGACTTTCTCCCGTGCAATATCCGACACCACCAGCGGATATCCAAACACATAAGCGTCAGCAACCTGATCCTTACGCCAGCCATCCCCGCTGGTCGCAACGGGCGCCTGCGTCGCGCAGCCGCCAAGTACTGCCAAACTGCTCAAACCAGCGGCCATCCATAGCGCCGTGTACAACGAAACTGCCCAGCGTCGATTATTTTTCATTCGATTTAAGGATCTGTTTAAGGCTTTCACTTCGTTCGTCGAGTACGCGGGCCGGTCCTCGTTTCCCGGTCTTTTGCCAATCCGCGCCGCGGCGCTTAATCTATCTTGAAACCGGTTTTTATCTTATCCAATGACGATAGGCAAGGAGCGCGTAACGCCCTTGAACACCCCCGCCGGGGTTTCGGAAAGGTTTCGACCGGCCGGTGCATTGCGTAACATGATTTTTTTCGGTTTTTTTAGCCAGTTCTTTCTAATCCGTCCACGAGCCGCCGATGTATCTGCCGCCCTATTTCGAAGAAAAGCGCCCCGAGGTTTTACATCGGCTAATGGCTGACAATCCGCTTGCAGCCCTTGTCACGCATGGCGCGAACGGTCTCGACGCGAACCACGTGCCATTCGAATTCGACGCAGATCAGGGCGAACACGGCATTTTGCGCGCACATGTGGCACGAGCCAATTCTATTTGTCAGGAGATTGAGAGCGATTCTGACGCACTGGTTATTTTCCAGGCGGCGTCCGGTTATATTTCGCCAACTTTTTATCCGAGCAAGCAGGAAACACATCGGCAAGTGCCCACTTATAACTATCTGGTCGTGCACGCACACGGCCGGATCACAATCCGCGACGACGAGACTTTCGTGCGCGGCGTGGTCGCACGCCTCGCCCGGAAAATGGAAGCCGGCGAAGCGGCGCCGTGGAAAATGGGCGACGCGCCGCCGGATTTCATCCAGACCATGCTGCAAGCCATTGTCGGGATCGAAATTGAGGTTACGCGGCTCGTTGGAAAGGCGAAGCTGAGCCAGAACAAGGTGCCGGCCGACCGGATCGGTGCAATCAACGGCGTGCGTCAGCGCGAAACAGATGCCGCGACAGCGCTCGCCGACGCCATGTTCAACGCGCCTCCTCCTATTGAAAATACACCTTGACCTTCCAATCATTGGAATGTCGATACTGGTTGTATCGAGTTGAATTTCATGGCTCGCACTGAACCGGGAAGCCTTGTTATGTCCGCACCGTCTGTTCCAACTATCAATCCGGCTGCCGCCGAAGCTGCGTCCACCACCGCTGAGTTAGCTATCGGCGGGATGACGTGCGCGTCGTGCGTTCGGCGAGTCGAAAAGGCGCTGGCGAAGGTGCCGGGCGTGGGACACGTGTCAGTCAATCTGGCAACCGAAAAAGCGACCGTTCACGCCGAACCCTCCGTGTCGCGCGAGCAACTCGTTGCCGCCGTGACCAAGGCGGGCTACGAAGCGACGTTCATTGAACCGGAAGCCGCGCCTGTCGTCGCGCCCGCGCACACGGGTGAACTCGTGGCGGTGATCGTGTCCGCGCTGCTGACCCTGCCATTGGTTTTGCCCATGCTGAGGCTGGATCTTCATCTCGGCGTCTGGGTATCGCTCGCGCTCGCCAGCATCGTGCAATTCGTGCTCGGAGCGCGATTTTATGTCGGCGGCTTCAAGGCGGCGCGCTCGGGCGAAGGCAACATGGATCTGCTCGTGGCGCTCGGAACCTCGGCTGCGTGGGGCTTGAGCGTGTACGAACTGTTCGCGCATCCCGGCGAGTCCGCCCATCTCTATTTCGAGGCGGCGGCGGTGGTCATCACGCTCGTGCGTTTCGGCAAATGGCTCGAAGCACGTGCCAAGCGGCAAACCACGGACGCCATTCGCGCCCTCGACGCGCTGCGCCCTGAGCGCGCGCGAATCCGCGACGCGGCGACCGGGAATGAACGCGACATCGCGCTGGCCGATGTGCGCAACGGCGACGTGGCAATCGTGCGGCCAGGCGAGCGCCTGCCGGTCGACGGCCTGATTCGCGAAGGCCGCACGCACGTAGACGAATCGCTGATTACCGGCGAAAGCCTGCCCGTAGCGAAGGAAACCGGAGCGCGCGTGACCGCGGGGTCGATCAACGGCGAAGGGGTGATCGCTGTCGAAACAACCGCGACCGGCGCTGAAACCACGCTCGCGCGGATCATCCGGCTGGTTGAATCGGCTCAGGCGGAGAAGGCGCCTATTCAGCGGCTGGTGGACCGGGTATCGGCGATATTCGTGCCGGTAATTATTGTGATCGCGTTGGCCACGTTGATCGGCTGGCTGTTGATGGGCGCGGGCGTGGAAACGGCCGTGCTCAACGCGGTCGCGGTGCTCGTGATCGCCTGTCCGTGCGCGCTCGGGCTGGCGACGCCCGCCGCGATCATGGCCGGAACGGGCGTCGCGGCCCGGCACGGCGTGCTGATCAAGGACCCGCAGGCGCTGGAAATGGCGCATCGGATCAGGATTGTCGCCTTCGATAAAACCGGCACGCTGACTGTCGGCAAGCCTTCCATGACAGCGTTCGAGGCGGATGAAGGCGTGGATCGCGCAGAGGCTTTGGGGCTGGCGGCGGCCGTTCAGCGGCTTAGCGATCACCCGCTGGCGCGCGCGGTTGTTGCTGCCGCCGATGACGAGCGGATTCCGGCCATTACTGCTACCGCGAGCGATGCAAAAGCGGTCGCGGGACGTGGTGTCGAAGCGCGGGTGGGCGAGCGTCACCTGGCAATCGCCAGTGATCGTTGGCTCGATGAGTTGCGGCTGGTCGCGCCGAACCGGTTGGCTACGCGGGCGGCGGAACTGGAACAGCTTGGGAATACGGTGTCTTGGCTGGTGGAACTGGGCGGCGATGGTCGTTCAGGCGATTTGCAGCGCACACCCGCGAGTCCGCGCGTGCTCGCCCTGCTCGCGTTCGGCGACTCGCTGAAGCCCGGCGCACGCGCCGCTATCGAACGGCTGAGCGCGATGGGCATCAAGAGCGTCCTGCTCACCGGCGATAACGCCGGCAGCGCGGCCAGCGTCGCAAAATCACTCGGCATTGCACCCGATGCAGTTCACGCGCACATGCTCCCCGCCGATAAGGCCCGCGTGATCGCGGAACTGAAGGCATCGGCGCAAGGAGCGGTAGCGATGGCCGGCGACGGCATCAACGACGCGCCCGCGCTCGCCGCCGCCGATATCGGCATCGCGATGGCGACCGGCACCGATGTCGCCATGGAAGCCGCCGGCATCACGCTGATGCGCGGCGATCCGGCCCTGGTTGCGGATGCCATCGATATCGCGCGGCGCACGTATCGCAAGATCCAGCAAAACCTGTTCTGGGCATTTGTGTACAACCTGATCGGCATTCCGCTCGCCGCGTTCGGACTGCTCAATCCGATGCTCGGGGGCGCAGCCATGGCGTTCTCAAGCGTGAGCGTAGTGACGAACGCGTTGCTGTTACGGACGTGGCGTGCTCAGGCGGGTTTGGTGGCTGCAGATGCCGATGCCACCGCCCGCGGTCCCGACGGCAAGCCGATCACGCGGCCGGCATAACGGGCTTCCTTCGGCGCTTCTTTCGGCGCGTCGAGGAACATCGCTTCGATACGGCCGGCGATATCCGTATCGAAGGCTGCGGACTTCGCGCCGTTGGTGGTATCGACGTGAAGCAGCATTTGTTCGCTCGCCGCGATGGGCTCCGTTCCCTCGTCGGCGAACATTTCCATGTACAGGTGGACACGCTTGGCATCGAACGCGAGCACCGATGCCTCCACGCGAACCGCTGCGCCTTCCTTGATCTCGTGCAGATAGTTGATGTGCGCTTCGAGCGTGAAGAGCGAACGGCCGCGAGATGTGCGGCCGGCTTCGTCCAGGCCAATGCGGTCCATGAAGGAATCGGTCGAGAGGCTGAAGATCAGCATGTAGAACGCGTCACGGAGATGGCCGTTGTAGTCGACCCATTCGGGCCTCACCGTGTCGCGGTAGATCGTTCGATTTTGCGTCACTTTTACGTCACTCGAATGCCTTCGTTAGTCCACTATGCCGTGGCGGGATTTCGCTTCCGCAATAGCCGTCATCACGCTCGTGATGCAGTCGTCGCGATAACGCTCCAATTGCTTGATGGAATGCGTGCCCTGCTGATCCGTGGTCCCGTCCACCACGCGGTCGATAAGTTCGTCCGTGAGTTTTGGAGCAACCAGCTTGGTCCACGGCAATTCCAGCGCCGGTCCGAACTGCTGCATGAAATGACGCATGCCGGCCTCGCCGCCCGCGAGCGTATAGGTCAGGAACGTGCCCATGAATGACCAGCGAATGCCTGCGCCAAAGCGAATCGCATCGTCGATTTCGCCGGTAGTCGCCACGCCTTCGTTCACCAAGTGGAGCGCCTCGCGCCAGAGCGCTTCCAGCAAACGGTCGGCGATAAAACCCGGAACCTCTTTGCGGACTCTCAACGGGCGCATGCCTATCGATTCATAAAATGTCGATGCTGCTTGCAACGTTGCTTCCGACGTCTTTTCGCCGCCAACAACTTCCACCAACGGCAGCAAATAGACAGGATTGAACGGATGGCCCACGATGCAACGCGATGCGTCTTTGGCGCTCGCGTAGAAATCCGTCGGGAGCAAGCCCGAGGTCGACGACGCGATGATGGCTTCCGGTTTTGCTGCCTTGGATGCTTTCTCATGAAGCGTCAATTTCAGGTCTTCACGCTCCGGCGCGCTTTCCTGAATGAAGTCGGCCTCGGCGACGCATTCCTCGATGGTGGCAACGAAACGCAGCCTTTCCTGCGATGCACCCTCGGCCAGTCCCACTCGTTCTAGCGCCGGCCATGCGTTGGCGACGTTCGCCCTCAATTGCTGCTCGGCGCCCGGCGCCGGATCCCACGCTACGACGTCAAGCCCATGCGCTAACGCTCGCGATACCCAGCCGCCTCCAATTACCCCTACGCCCAACGCAGCAAACGTCTTGACTTGCATATACCGGATTCCTTATTAATTTAGCTTCCAACTTGCTTCGACGCTTCAGTATCTTGTGCCTGCTTTTAACTTGAATCCCCGCTTTCGCACTGCCTGCGTCGGCGGGTTTCAGGTTCGCGACTTTCCCGCCTTACGCGAACTGCTCGATCTTGCGGCGGTCAAGCAACCGCTCGCCGCGCGCCGGCAGGTTCAGCTTCTTTCTGCCTTCTGCCGGCGTCAACGCACGACCACCCAGACGCTCGATAATTTCTACCGCGCGCTGAACCAGCGTGCCATTGCTTGCATGCACACCACGATCCAGATAAAGGTTGTCTTCAAGACCCACGCGCACGTGGCCGCCTAATAGCATCGCCTGCGCGACCATCGGCATCTGCATGCGGCCGATCCCGAACCCCGCCCACTGCGCGCCCGCGGGCATGTTGTCGACCATCGACTTGAGCGTGCCTACGTCCGCCGGTGCACCCCAGGGGATGCCCATGCATAGCTGGAACAGGGGGGCATCGTCCAGCAAACCCTCCTTTTGCATTTGCTTCGCGAACCACAAATGGCCTGTATCGAAGATCTCGAGTTCCGGCTTCACACCCAGCTCTTGGATCCGCTTCGCGCCTGCTCGAAGTTGCGCGGGAGTGGATACGTAGATCGTGTCGCCATCGCCGAAATTCAGCGTGCCGCAGTCCAGCGTGCAGATTTCCGGCAACAACTCTTCCACATGTGCAAGCCGGGTCAATCCACCAACTAGGTCGGTGCCCGCGCCGAACTGCATGGGCGCTTCGCCCGCGCCTATTTCCAGGTCACCGCCCATGCCCGCCGTCAGGTTGATGATCACGTCCACATCCGACGAACGGATGCGATCGACCACCTCACGGTACAGCGCCGGGTCGCGGCTGCCGCGGCCCGTGCGTGGATCGCGGACGTGGCAATGCGCAACGGTTGCCCCTGCTCGCGCGGCCTCGATAGCCGCCTCCGCGATCTGCTTGGGCGTGACCGGAATGGCCGGGTGTTTGCTCGTGGTGTCACCCGCGCCTGTTACCGCGCACGTCACGATCACTTCATAGTTCATGTTGCGTCGTCCTTTCAAAGACCCAGATATTGCTTAACTGCCGGCAGGCCGTCCTTGCCGTCAACCGTCTTGACGCCTGCGAGCCAGGCATCCAGAACTTGCGGATTCTTCTTCAGATAATCCTTGGCTGCATCGGCGGGACGCACTTTGGCCATGACCGGAATCATCAATTGGTTCTCCAGTTGCGTGGTGAACCGCAGATTCGATACCAGCTTGCCGGCGTTCGGGCAGCGCGCCAGGAAGTCGGGGTTGGTCAGCGTATAGACGCGCGCTTCGCCGTAGTTCGGGCCGAACACCTCGTCGCCGCCGGACAGGTAATTCATCTTGATCTGGATGTTCATCGGATGCGGTTCCCAGCCGAGGAACACGACCCACTTCTTGTCGCGGACAGCGCGGTCGACTGTAACCAGCATGCCGGCTTCACTCGATTGCACCAGCTTGAAACCGCCCAGGCCGTACTGGTTGGTATCGATCATCTTTTGGATCTGGGCGTTTGCGCTGCTGCCCGGTTCGATGCCGTAGATCTTGCCGTCGAGGTCGTCCTTGTGCTTCGCGATGTCCTGGAACGTCTTCAGGCCTGCGTCGTATTCATAGCTCGGTACGGCGAGTGTTGCCTTGGCGCCCGAGAGATTTGGCGGGTCGAGCTTATCGATTTGTTTCGCGTCGATGAACGGCTGAACCGCCTTTTCCTGCACTGGCCACCAGTAGCCCAGCGAGACGTCGATCTGCTTGGTCTTCAGGCCCGCTAGCGAGATGGGCACTGAGGCCTGGGTGATCTTCGGGTCATAGCCGAGGCCCTGGAATACGACGGATGCGAGTGCTGTGGTCGAGGTGATGTCGGTCCAGCCGATATCGACGAATCGAACGGTGCGGCAGCTTGCGTCTTCCTTGCTTTGCGCGGATGCGCCGAAGGAGGTCAACGCGAGTAACAGACAGGCGAGCAGCTTTTTCGTTGTCGGGAGTGATGTCATGGCTTGGCTTCCTGTTCCGGTGATTTTTTGTGTGGGACAGACGCGTTCGGAGTTGTCCGACCGTGGGTAAAAGTACCGCCGCGTAATGGTGGGGAGGCGACCGGGTGCGACCGGGAGTTGACTATTAGCGACGGTTTTTTCGTTCGCACTGTTCAGGGGGTAGGGCCGGGGGTTAGCGGTCGGGGTTTGTGCTGGGTTGGTGCTTTCGGGGTTGGTGGTCTGCGTGAGTCGGATATTCTCTTTATCACTGTTAGCCACTGTGCGTGGCGGCACGTCATTTCTTTGTCCAAAGCGACAAAGAAACGAAGCAAAGAAAACGCTTTCAACCACGCTACCCTAAGTGTCCACAGCGTGCAGTTTTGATTCATAGGTGCCCCAAAAGCACGGTGCTCGCCAGAGCCACCGATGTGTGAAACCCTCCTTCTCCGAACACTGGTTCTGACACGCTTCGCCACCAGTGACTGAATCTGCCCACGGTTCACCCCGCGCTATCCGCGTGAACCAATCACCAAATCTGTACGCATGACGAACCACATCGCCAACCCACCAAGCGACTACGCAATGACGCCGCAAGCATGCGTGAGCCATATTCCACGAAAACGACCATCCCCACGCAGCCGACTTACCCAAAAAATAAGCCGTAAATATATGTTCAGCCATATGTCCCACTAAACTAGCCACGCAGACCACGCAGACGGTTCAGTCGACCTACCAAGAAACGAAGCCGCATATACGCGAGAGGCCGTCCTGGTTGCTTGGCAAGGGTGCTTGCCCGAGGGCACTGGTGGCGAAGCGTGTCTATGTCGGGATTCGCGAGAAGGAGGGTTTCACACATCCGGTGCTCTGGCGAGCACCGTGCTTTTGGGGCACCCATGAAATGGAACTGCACGCTGTGGACACTTAGGGTAGCGTGGTTAAAAGCGTTTTCTTTGCTTCGTTTCTTTGTCGCTTTGGACAAAGAAATGACGCGCCGCCACGCGCAGTGGCTAACAGTGATAAAGAGAAAATCCGACTCACGCAGACCACTAACGCCGAAAGCACCAACCCAGCACCAACCCAGCACAAACCCCGACCGTTACCCCCAGAACCTGACACCCCGCCCCGCCCCCCAATCAAGTGCGAACGAAAAACCTAGGTTTGGCCCCATTGCGCCCACAATTTCAGCTTGTTAGCGTGCTAGTCCGATTGCAAATCGCCCCCACCGTGTAATGCCCGCCACCGAAGACTTCCACTTCCTGCTGCTGCCCGAGTTTTCGTCCATCGGCTTCATGTCGGCCATCGAGCCGCTACGCGTCGCCAACCGCTTCCGTGGCGCACTGTACCGCTGGCACATCCTAAGCCTCGACGGCGGCCCCGTCTGCGCCAGCAACGGCATCTCGCTCAACGCAGAAAGCGCCCTGACCGACGTTGACGAAGCCACCAACGTCATCGTCGTCGCAGGCTTCAACCCGCTAAGCCGCTACACACGCGAAATGGGCGACTGGCTCCGCCGGATGGATCGCAAAGGCGCAACGCTGGGCGGTATCGATACAGGAAGTTTCGTCCTGGCCGAAGCAGGACTCCTCAAGCACGAGCGCGTGACACTCCACTGGGAAGCGGCATCGGCGTTCCAGGAACGCTATCCATCACTCACGGTCAGCCAGGAACTATTCGAAATCGATGCGCGGCGCATCACGTGCGCCGGCGGCACCGCGTCCATCGACCTGATGCTCGACCTGATCGGGCGCCGCCACGGTGCCGAACTCGCTGCCCAGGTCTCCGAGCAATTCGTGCTCGGCCGCATCCGGCAACGCTCGGACCACCAGCGCATGCAGATCGCAGCGCGCTACGGCATCCACAATCGCAAGCTGATCCAGGTGATCGGCGTGATGGAACAACACATGGAGGAACCCCTGTCGCCAGATGCACTGGCAGAGGAAATCGGCGTGACGCGGCGTCAGTTGGAACGCCTGTTCTGCTCGGCAATGAAAGACACACCTACGCACTTCTATCTCGGACTGCGCCTTGCACGCGCCCGCGAATTACTACAACAAACCGACATGTCCATTACCACGGTCTGCGTGGCATGCGGCTTCGAATCACCCTCGCACTTTTCACGCACCTACCGCACGCGCTTCGGCTCAAGCCCGCGTCAGGACCGAAGCTCGCCACGCGCGACGGCGCCCGTTGGGGACACCGTCGCGGCAGGCTGAAACAAACAGATAACGCTTAGAACGAGTGCCGAAGACCAATGCGAACATCGCTTTGGGTGCTCGACGTCGACGGCGTAAAGCTATAGCCGATCACCGCGTTCACACCACTCGATGCCTTGAGGTAATCGCCCGACACATAGACGTCGGTACGCTTGGACAACAGGTAATGCAGCCCGAGCGAGCCCATGTTCCACTTGTGGCCTTCAAACGCCGTGAACTGATAACCACCGTACAGGATCAACGCAGGCGTGAAGTTATATTCCGCACCACCCTCACCCACGTGCATGTGCGACGACTGTCCAAAGCCCTTGATCGTGGTGTAGGTGTAGTTGCCCAACAGCGTCAGGTTGCCGAGCGCATACGAGGACCCAATGCCGTAAGTCATCTGGCTGTCGACGTCGAACGCGGCGCTGCTGAACAGGTCGGTCACGGCGCCCGTTGCCGCGTTCGTGGTGGCAACGGTCTGGCCCAGGAAGGTCTTCGTGCCGATCATCGCGTACGGGTCGAATGCGTAGATACCGTTCGGATTGTTCAGGCGCGTAACCGCGGTGCCGATCGTGAAGTCGCCGTGCGCGTAATGCGCGCCCAAGCTGTATGCGCTCTTCTCGTGGAAATCACCCGAAACATTGCCGAACGAATACAAGCCGCCGAACGTCAGGCCGCTGATGTCGGGGGACATGTACTTGATCGAGTTCGGCAAACGGTCGCCGTTCATGCGGTCGAAGTCGCCCTGGTGGATCGCGTAGCCGCTGCCGAACGAGGAGATGTTGTAACCCTCCATGAACTCGTTCGTCAGGTCGAGCTGGTTACCCGCCGAGATCGTGCCCCACTGGTTCTGCAAGCCCACATAAGCCTGCCGGCCGAATTCCGCGCCGCCCTGGGCAAAGGTGCCGTTGCCCAGATGGAAGCCGTTCTCGAGCACGAAGATTGCCTTCATGCCACCGCCCAGGTCTTCCGTGCCCTTGAGGCCGAACCGGTTGCCGTAAGAGATGCCGTCGTCGAATTTGACGACATGCGAACCGCCCGTGTTGTTGACGTAGGTAATACCGGCGTCGAGGATACCGTACAGCGTCACGCTGCTTTGCGCGCGAACCACAGCAGGTGCGGACACGACGCCTGCGCTCAACGCTAGGGCCGCCAGCTTTACGGCATTTCGCTTCTTCATCGTTGATTCTCCCTGATACCCGTTTGCACGTTTCGTTGGACCAAGCGAGGTCCGCGCTGCTCCGGCGATGGATTGACATCGCGCAACGCTGCTCGCTCGAATTTTTATTGCAGAGACTGGCGTACTACAGTGATCTGACGCATGGGGCGCTAGTGCATGCATTGAGCTTCAAGCGCATGCACCAGCCTTGCAAAAGTAAGAGGCCATATTTACTGGGGCTCGACCTTTTGCGACGTAAATCTGTCCAGTTGCGACCCACTGTTGTTATTTGGAATCAAGCGCTGTTTGCACCGCTTCCCACGCATTTCCACCCGTTATCGTGGTAACGCCGTCGAGCCAACCCTTCACCAAATCCGGGTTGCGTTTGAGTGCCGCTGCAGCAGCGGTATCGACGTTGGTCTTGTTTTGAAGGACGTCCGTGATGATGCCGTTCTCCAGGTCGACGTTAAATGTCATCTGCTTGAAAAGGCGTCCCACGTTCGGGCATTCGCCCACGTATCCCGCCCGCGCGACCGTATTGACCGTCGCACCGCCAAAGTTCGGGCCGAAGTATTTATCGCCGCCATCGAGGTAGGTGAGATGGAACTTCGTGTTCATCAGATGCGGTTCCCAAGCAAGGAACACGATCCACTTCTTGTCGCGAACGGACCGTTCGACTTGCGTCAGCATGCCGGTCTCACTGGACTCCACCAGCTTCCAGCCATTCAGTCCGAAGGCCTTTTCATCGATCATCTTCTTGATGTTCTGATTCGCCGGCGCCCCCGGTTCAATGCCATAGATCTTGCCGTCGAACTTGTCTAGGTTCTTCTGCAAGTCGGCGAACGTGTGCACGCCGGCAGCCGCCACATAGTCAGGCACGGCCAGCGTGAATTTCGCGTTGGTCAGGTTCGGGTGCACCACGTCGATCGACTTCTCATCAAGGAACTGCTTGACCAGCGGCCCTTGCGCGGGCATCCAGTTACCCAGGAACGCGTCGACCTGGCCTTTCTTCAAGCCTTGGTACGTAATCGGCACTGAAAGGTTCGAGACGCTCTGCTTATATCCGAGCGCTTTCAACACGACCCCGGCCATGGCGTTGGTGGCGTCAATATCCGTCCAGCCCGGGTCCGCCATCTTCACCTGCTGGCAGCTTTGGGGCTCGGCGGCGACGACCGTACCGATGGATGCGCAGAGTGCCGCAATGCAGAATAGCGCGTGCTGTAAGGGCTTTTTCATGTTGGCTTCCTGTGAGTGGTGTGGTTTTGGTTGTAGTTCAGTGGCGTGGGCTTTAGCGCGTGACAGCGGGAAAACGCGCCATGGCTTCGAGCGTGTCGAGGTCAATGTGATTGCGCATATAACGTTGGCTGGCATCGACCGACGGTTGCCAGTCCCATGATTCGATACGGCCTTGCGTGGTCGCTTCGAAGTGAAATTGCCGGCGCCGCTGGCTTTGCACGACCTCTTCGCGCAGCGCGTCGAGATCCCAGCGGCCAGCGATTTCCTCGCGGAACAACGAGACGCTCGCCGCGTGTTCCGGCAGCGTGGCGAGGTTGGTGCGTTCCCATGGATCGTCTGTAACGTTGAAGAGCTGGTCGGGGTCCGAGGGCGTATGGATGAACTTGAAGTCGCCGCGGCGCAGCATCACGATCGGCGCAATTGCACCTTCAGCCAGGTACTCGCCGATGGCTTCATCGTGTGCTTGCGCATCGCCAAGCAGATGCGGCACGAGGCTGCGGCCATCGAGCGTATCGGGCCATTCGGGTCGCGGCGTGCCACGGCCCAGTTCCACCAGCGTCGGCAGCAAGTCGAGATGCGAGACGGAAGCGCTCACATGCGCCGCCTCGAATTGTCCCGGTGCGTGCACGATCAGCGGCACGCGGCAGCCGCCTTCGAAAAACGTCATCTTGTACCAGAGGCCACGTTCGCCCAGCATCTCGCCATGATCGGATGTCACGATCACGATGGTGTCGTCGGCCATGCCCGCCTGATCGAGCGCTTCGAGGATCGCGCCGAACTGCGCATCGACATATGAAATCGCGCCGTAATACGCATGGCGCGCGTTGCGGATCTGCTGGTCGGTCGGCGGCGTCTTGTCGGTCTCGCACACATAACGCAGGCGCTTCGAATGCGGGTCGGCAGCGTCCAGCGCGTCGCGGTACGCCGGCATTTGAATGTCTTCGTCGCGGTACATGTCCCAGTATTTCTGCGGGATCGCGTAAGGATCGTGCGGATGCGTCAGCGACGCCACCACGCAAAACGGCCGCTCGTCTTTCCCGGCTTGCCGCTCGCGCGCGATGTCGAATAGCTTCTGGCGCGTGGTGTAGGTCACTTCATCGTCGAAATCGAGTTGATTCGTGCGCACGCACGGCCCCGCATCGATCACCGAACTCATGTTGTGATACCAGCTCGGGCGCGTCTCGAAGTCGTCCCAGTCCGGCGTCCAGCCGAAATCCGCCGGATAGATGTCGGTCGTCAGGCGCTCCTCGAAACCGTGCAACTGATCCGGACCGCAGAAATGCATCTTCCCCGAGAGAATCGTCCGATACCCCTCCGCGCGCAGGTAATGCGCGAACGTTAATGTTTGCGAGGGAAATTCGGCGGCGTTATCGTAGGCGCCTATCGCCGAGGGCAGCTTGCCCGACAAGAACGAAAACCGCGACGGTGCGCAGAGCGGGCTCGCGCAATAGGCCGAATCGAAGACCACGCCCCGGGCCGCGAGCGCGTCCATGTTCGGCGTCTTCGTCACGTGATGGCCGTACGCGGACAACGCGAACGGCGTCATTTGATCAGCCATCAGAATAAGGATATTTTGTTTGCGTTTAAGCATCGGAGCAAGGCTCGAATAGAATCAGGAGGGTGGCGCAGAATGGATGGCATCGCACGGCGAACGGCCTGTGTCGCGCATCACTATTGCCGTTCAATTCGCGGCTGTGAAGAGAGCAAAACGTTATGAGCTCATAAGGGGGACTTATGTCGAGACAGGATCGTTTGCCGCCGATGCAGGCGCTGTCGATGTTCGAGTCCGCCGCGCGTCTCGCCAGTTTCACCGCTGCTGCCCGCGAACTGGGGTCCACGCAGCCGGCGGTCAGCCAGCGCGTGGTGCAGCTCGAGGAGAACCTCGGCGCAGCGCTGTTCGAGCGCGGGCATCGGGGGGTGACGCTTACCGAAGACGGCGTGCGCCTGTTCGAAGCGGTACGCCAGAGCCTCGACACCATCCGCATTGCCACGAATGACATTCGCGCACGCCACGCGTCGCCCGCGCAGCGCTCGCTCAATCTCCTGACTGACTTCGGCTTCGCGACTTATTGGCTGATGCCGCGCCTGTCGCAATTCAAGGCGCTGATGCCGGATGTGGATGTAAAGATCACCACTGCGCAAGATGTACTGGCCGCCGATCACGATCATGCGGATATCGTGATCGGTTTTGGTCACGCGACATCCGACTGGGCCGGACGCGGCACGGTCAAATTGTTTCCCGAGCAAGTTACGCCGGTGTGCAGCCCCGCATTCCTCGCGCGACACGGCAAGCCCGGTCATCCTTCGGATCTTGTTAGTCTGCCCTTGCTTCATCTTGAGCCCACGAACCCGGAGCGCTGGCTGTCGTGGCATGGCTGGTTCGCGGCGCACGGGCTGGGAGCGCCGCCCGCGCATCGCGGCATCACGTTTACCAGTTATGGCTTCGTCGCGCACGCGGCGATCATGGGCCAAGGCGTAGCGTTAGGCTGGGCGCCGCTGGTGGATGAACTCGTTGCGAGCGGCCAACTGATCGAGTTGTTCGACACACCGGTCACAACGGACGGCGGATATCTTTTGAATGCGCCACGCGCACAAACCACGGCCGTCTGTGCGTTTCGCGATTGGCTGTTGATTGAGTGCGGCGTGACAGTCTGAGACCGCCCAAACCAGCCTGACGCTCCGATACCAGCGTCACGGCGTTTAGCTTCTAGCCGCGGCGCCATGCAATTTGTTCTACTGCAACGTATGCGCGCTGCGTTCGCGGCGCTGCCATTCGCATAGTGGAGAACCGCATGGCCGGCAGCAATGTCACTAGTAGCGTCACTGACACCCTTTCTCATCAACTCGTGCTGACCGTGGCCTGTCCCAGCGCGGCGGGACAAGTTGCCGCCGTGGTCGGTTTCCTTGACCGGCATCAGTGTTACGTCGATGAACTCACCGTCTTCGACGACGACCTCAGCCAGCGCTTCTTCGTACGCTGCGTCTTCCACGGCGTGGATCACGATGAAACGCTGCAGATCGCCGCGTTGCAGCAGGAATTCACGCCTATTGCCGAGCGTTTCTCCATGACGTGGGCGATCCACAAGGTGGCCGCGCGGCCGAAGGTCCTCATCATGGTGTCGAAGCTTGAGCACTGTCTCGCGGACTTATTGTTCCGCTGGCGCATGGGCGAGCTGAAGATGGACATAGTGGGAATCGGGTCGAACCACCGCGATCTGGAACCGCTTGCCGTGCAGCACGGCTTGCCCTTCCATCACCTCCCTGTTACCGCCGATACCAAACCGGAACAGGAAGCGCGTCTGCTCGACTTGTTCGACTCATCCGGCGCGGAGTTGATGATTCTCGCGCGCTATATGCAGATCCTGTCGGGTGAGACGAGCCGCAAACTGGCTGCACGTGCGATCAACATCCATCATTCATTCTTGCCCGGTTTCAAAGGCGCGAAGCCTTATCACCAGGCGCATACGCGTGGCGTGAAACTGATCGGCGCAACGGCGCATTTCGTGACCGATGACCTGGATGAAGGTCCGATCATTGAGCAAGTGGTTGAGCGCGTGGATCACTCGTACAAGCCAGAACGCTTGCTGGCGACGGGGCGTGACGTGGAATGCATCACGCTTGCTCGTGCTGTGAAGGCGTTCATTGAACGGCGCGTATTTATCAACGGCGACCGGACGGTAGTGCTGTAACCAGCCGTTGAACAAAGGCTCCGAAAACGAAACAACGCCGCTAAAAAGCGGCGTTGTTTCGTTGAAGCTGAAACTAAAGCTGAAGCTTGGGGCTTTTAATTAGCAGTCCAGGTCGACACACGATCGCCATGCGCGCTCACCCACGCGTCGGCAGCAGCGGCCGGCTTTGCGCCGTTCGTGGTCGCCAGCATCACGCTGTCGATCTCGCCCGGTTTCCACTGGAACTTCTTCAGGAAAGCGACCACCGTAGGCGCCTTCTTCTCAAGTCCCGGATTCACTACGCTGTCCACGTGCTCGGCTTCACCGAACACCTTCTTCGGATCTTCCAGGAATTTCAGCTTGTACTTCGCGAACATCCAGTGCGGTTTCCAACCCGTCACAATGATCGGCTTCTTCGCGTTTTCCGAACGCGCCAGTTCCGCCGTCATCGCACTGCCCGAACTCGGCATTAACGTGTAGTCCAGACCATATGCCTTGATCGCTTCGCTCGTCTTCGACATCACGCCGGCACCTGCATCAATACCGACAATGCGGCCGCCGAATTCGTCCTTCTTCGCTTCGAGATCCGTCAGGCTCGTCACGTCCGCATCTTCCGGCACGATCAGGCCAATCTTCGCGTCAGGAAAGTTCGTACCGAGATCGACGACCTTCGTCTTGAAGTTGTCCCAATACGCGCCGTGCGTGACCGGCAACCACGCCGACAACGTAGCGTCGAGGTCACCGCGCGCCACGCCCTGCCACATCACGCCGGCCGCGACCGGTACGAGTTGCACGGGATAACCCAGCTTCTTCTCGATGATCTGCGCTGCCACGTTCGACGTGGCCACGCTGTCGTCCCAGCCTTCCACGTAACCGATCTTGATGGTCGGTTTCGCGTCAGCGGCAATCACACCCGCGCTGGTTGCCGCCAGCGCAGCACTTAAAGTGCTTAAAACAAGCAGTTTTTTGATCAGTCTCATTGTCGTACTCCCCTTTGCGGTCCACACCATTGAGGCTTTAGAATCACCGGCCAGAAATACGCCGACTGGTTATTTTTCGACATCCAGTTGTCTGGATGCGACCTCGTTTTATCCGGCTGCGTCGCCGGCCCTGATGAATACCCTACTTATCGACGACAAGATCCGTCAGCGGCTTGCTGCAACACAACAGAACCATGCCCTGATCGATCTCACGCTGGCGAATGCCGCCGTTATGGTTCATCTCGACTTCGCCGGACAGCAGCTTGACCTTGCACGTGCCGCACATTCCCTGCGTACACGATGCCGGCAAGCGCACGCCCGATTTCTTGGCGGCGTCCAGAACATGCTGCCCGCTGCCGCATTCGATCTCGCGATTACTCTTGGCAAAACTGACCTTGAACGTGGTCTCTACAGGTGCGGCAATGGGCGCGAGTTCAGGCGATGGATCAAAACCAACCGCACTTTCCCGCATCTCCGCGAATGTTTCGGTGGACCGCAATGCATCGGCCACATGCGTAGTCGTCAGTTGCGCAGCGACTTCCGCGATCGTCTCGAAGGAAAAACTTTCCTCGTGATAATGCGTGGTGTCGAAACCGCCTTCCGCGAGCAGATCGCGCACTGCTTTCATGTAGGGCGCAGGACCGCAGGTAAAGATTTCCCGTTCGAGGAAATCCGGCGCGATCAGCTTGAGCAAAGGCAGCGTGAGGAAGCCTGTCACGCCGGCCCAGTTTGTCCGTGCACCGACTCGTTCGCATACGAACGCCGTGCGGAAGTTCGTCTGGTTCGACGCAATCAAATCAAGCTCGCGCGCGAAGATGATGTCATCGGGCGTGCGTGCGCTGTGCACGAACACGATGTCGCGATCTTCGCCCAGTTCGTGATGCGCACGGCTCATGGACATCAACGGCGTGACACCCGATCCCGCCGATAAGAACAGGAACTTACGCGCCGGATGCCGTGCGCAGGTGAACTCACCCGCGGGTCCCAGCACGCGAACCTGGCCACCCGTCTGAAGATTGTCGTGCAGCCAGTTCGACACCTTGCCGCCCGGCACCCGCTTCACCGTGATGGAGATGGTGTGCGGACGCGTAGGCGGCGAGGAGATCGTATAGCAGCGATTAATGGATTCGCCGTCTATCTCCAGCTCCAGCGTGATGAACTGGCCCGGCTCGAAAGCGAAGGTCCGTTCAACCGGCGCACGAAAGAAAAAACTCTTTACGTCGTGCGTTTCCTGACGAACGTGGCAGCAGACGAGCGTCTCGTCGGTGTCGCTATCCCAACGGGCGGGAAGCGTGCCCCAGAACTCGGGCTGAGTCACTCGGTTCGGGGCAGGCTCGAACGTCGCCTGATCGCGCATCATCTGTTTCTCCGCTGTAGCTTTGAGTGCGACGTTTTGGTTCGCTTGTTTGCTAGATGAGCCTAGCGCTTGAACGACACGACTTTCTCGCCGTGCGTGTTTACGCTCGCTTCATCAGGCGTCTTCGCATAGTCGTCGAGTCTGCCGATATACCACTCGCAGAATTTCTCAACCAGGCCTTCCGTGAAAGGCGAGTAAGGACCCGGTTCGTATGCGCTGCTCGTCACGCCGAGTTGCGAGAATTCCACCAGCGCACGGTCCTGGTCGTTGGTCGCGCGCCAGACGGCGGTCAGGTTGTCGACGTTGTAGTCAATACCTTCCTTCGCGTCCTTGTGCACGAGCCATTTCGTGCGCACGAGCGTCTCGCCGGCCGACAACGGGATCACCGAGAAGCTCACAATGTGATCGCTCATGAAGTGATGCCATGAATTCGGCTGGGTCCAGAACGAGAGACCGCCGAGATCGGCTTGTTGGAAGCCGCCAAGCAATTTCTTCGACGCCACCTTGGCGTCCATCGTCTGCGACTCGCCGCTGCGATCGAGCGGCAAACGTTGTGTGCGAAAACCGCTGACAAGGTCAGCCAGCCGGTCGATTTCCTTCGACGGCAGGTTCATGGCTTCCCACTGCTTCGTGCGTTCTTCAACGGTCTTGTCGAAGGCGGCCATGGCCTCTTCATTGTCCGCGGAGCGCTGGTAACCGAAGCCATATTCGTACAGCGAGATGGTCAACTCAGGATGGTTCGCAACGCAGTGATAGCACTCGCGATTGTTCTCCATCGTGAGCTTCCAGTTGCCCTTTTCGATGATGTCGATGGCGGCGGCCACCTTGCAGTCGGCAAGGCCGTGCGGCAGCAAATACGGTTCCATTGAAGCGCGCAAGACGGCGAAATCGGCCGGCGGCGTTTCAGCGAGGCAGACAAAAATCAATCCCGCGAGATTCTCAAGGTGGATCTTCTTGAGGCTGTGCTTGCACTTGTCGAACTGCTCGCCCATGTGCTCGGCGAACATCAGGTCGCCGTTCAGGTTGTAAGTCCAGCTGTGATACGGGCACACGATATTGCCCAGCGAGCCCTTCTCCGAGCTGCACAGGCGCGCACCGCGATGCCGGCAAACGTTGTGGAACGCGCGGATCTGCATATCGTCGTCGCGCACGATCAGGATGGAATCGTTGCCGAGTTCCACCGTCATGTAGTCGCCCGCTTCCGGCACGTCCGGTTCGACCGCGACCTGGATCCAGTGCCGCCGGAAGATCGCATCCATGTCGAGCGCGTGGACTTCCTCGCTCGCGTAGAACGGCGCTTCCAGCGTGTGACCCTTCTTGCGGCGTTCGATCATTGCGCGAACGTCTGCGGAAACTTTCATCGTGTACTCCGTGTTTTGGTGCCCCGCCCGACCTTGAACGTGCGGGAATCGTGCGGGAATTTTCGTGTCGAAAATCAGTAATCGACGAGTTGATGCTCGCGCAAATACGCCAGGATCACTTGTGCTTTTTCGACGGAAGTCCCTTCAATTACGACGCTGCCGCCCCGGCTTTCCGTGGTCGTGGCCGAGAGCATGCGCGCGTGGCCCGAACGCTTTTCGGCCGCTGCCAGCCGCACGGGTTTTGCCGTTGCGGGCTTGATCGACCAGGGCACGCCTGTCCGTGTGTTGTCCGCGCTCACCCGCACCGGCTCAATGGCGCCCTCGCGCAGTTTTGCGTAGGCGTATCGCGGCGTGGCGTTGGCCATGGGATGCACCGCGACCAAGGCGGGCAAGCTTGCCTGCACGCGCCGGCGCAACCCTTTCGGCAGGAATTGCCGAACCGTGATGTGTGCGGGTTCAACGTCGCCTTCAATGTCAATATCCACAGCCGATGCAAGCAGCGCGAAACCCAATGCGTCAGCGAGCTGGTACGGCAGCATGCCGCTGTCTTCCGTGCCTTCCGCGCGCGTGCCGGTCAGCACAAGGTCGTACCCCTTCAAACGTGCGGTCAGTGCCGGCGTGATTTCATCTCCTGCGGCTACGGCCAGCACTTCCACCTTGGCCGCGCCCAACGCCAGATATTCGCGCAATGCGGGATTGGTCGGATCGCCCGCGTGCAGCACGTCGAGCGTCGCCTGATGTTGGGCGGCGAGCCGCGTTGCCAGCGTTAGCGCCGCGGCGTCGTTGCGGCTATAGCGCGCCGTTCCGCTCACCGGGTGGCGTCCAACCGAGACGAGGACGGCGATCTTGTTCAGGCGCTTCGTAGCCGATGCCGTTGTCCGTACGTTACTCACGCTAGTCAATTGATTGCTCCCCGAGCGTGCTTGATGAGATTCATGCGAGCGCTCCTTCCAGCTTCGCAGCGTTCGAGGCTGTGTTGCCGGACGTTGTGAGTGCGCCCGGGTTCGCACGCGCGTTACGCGCCGCAGCCGCCGCATCGGTCAACGCCGCGATCGTTTCCTGCGCGTCGCCGATGATCGTCAGGTTCGCGCGTTTTGCGATCGGTGCGCTCGCGTCCAGGTTCACCGCAATCACGTGACGACAATCCTTGATGCCCTGCAAGTGCTGCACCGCGCCCGAGATACCGAACGCAATGTAGATGCTTGCATCGACCGTCTTGCCGGTTGCGCCGATCTGTTTGTCGCGGGGGAACTTGCCATCGTCGACTGCGACCCGGCTTGCGCCGATTGCAGCGCCTACGGTGCTGGCGAGACGCTCGAATGCCGGAACATCCGTCACGCCATTACCCGCCGACACGATGAAATCCGCCTCTTCCAACGCAACTTGCGCGGCATCTATTTCTTCGATGCCCAGGTCTTTGTAAGGACTCGTTTTCTGGTGGTCTTCAACGAGGAATTGCTCTGCCGCGACCCGCTCGCCTGCGCCGACGAATGGCAACCTTGTATCGACCGCGTTCGGGGCAAGCAGGATTACGTCGGGAAGGGAGCGCGCGGCAAACGCCTTGCGCGCCTGGGTATAAACCGCCACGTGCATAGCGTCGATCTCGACCACATGCGTCACCACCGATGCCTTCGCTTGCGCCGCGTATCGGCGACCAAGATCGCCGTCGCCGGTCGCGTTATCGGGGAGAAAAACATGCGCGGGTGAATACGCCGCGACACACGCGGCGAGCGCATTCAGCGCGGCATCGGGAGCGAACGCACGACGATCGAACGTTGACATCTCGATCACCTTGTCCGCGCCGAGCGCAGCCACGTCGTCCTTCAATTCGCCGAGGACAAGCAATACGACTTGCGTTGTCGAGTCCGCCAGTAACGCGGCTGCGGCAAGCGTTTGCCGTGCATGGTCATCGAGTGAACCACGGTCGCTGTGCGCTGCCACCAGCAATGAACGTTGCGCAGTTGCTGTCGTACGACGTGGCTTCGCCTGTTCACGATGCCCGCCCATGGCGCCCGCTTGAACGTCCCCCGCCACGCCGACAAACCCCAGCGTAATGCGTTTGAGCCCTTCTGCCGTGATCGAAAATGGCCGACGCGGATCGATTCGTTTGATGGTATCCATTGCTTACTCCAACGCCGCTGCAACGAGTTCAGCCACGTCCAGCACCTCCGGCCGAGGACCGACTACCCCTTCCAGCATCGCCGTGCAGTTCGGACATCCGACCGCCACGATCTCCGCATTGATCGAGCGGGCATCGTTGATACGAATGTCCGGAATACGCTGCTTGCCCGGGATGTCCGTGAGCGGCGCGCCGCCGCCGCCGCCACAGCATCGGCCGCGCATGCCGTTGCGTTCCATCTCGACCACCTTGATGCCGATCGATTTCAGGAGCTTGCGCGGCGCTTCCGTCTCGCCGTTGTATCGGCCGAGATAACACGGGTCGTGATACGTGACGGTCTTGCCCGCCGCGAGCGCGCTTTCAGCGGCCGGCGTGAGCTTGCCACTGGCGACCAGCTCCGCGATCAATGACGTGTGATGCTGCACTTCGTACAGGCCGCCCAGCGCGCGATACTCGTTGCGCAGGCTATGCATCACATGCGGATCGGCGGTAACGATCTTCTTGAACGAATACTTCGATAATGTCGCGATGAGTTGCGTCGCCAGCTGCTGGAACGTGGCTTCATCGCCCAGACGACGGGCCGTATCGCCAGTATCCGTCTCCACGCCGCCAAGCACCGCGTAGTCGACACCGGCCTTGTTCAGCACTTTTACCAGCGCGCGCAGGGAGCGCTGGTAGCGCATGTCGAACGCACCTTCGCCTGCAATGAGCAACACGTCCACCGGTCGTCCCGGCTGCGCGACCTGCACTTGCAAATCTATGGCCCAGTCGTAACGCGCGCCGATATCGAAGCCATTCGCGCTGCCCGTCTCGCGCAAGTTCGCGAGCGTTTCGGGACCCTTGCCAGGAACGATGCCTTCGACCAGCGTTTGATTGCGACGCATGTCAACGATGGCGTCCACATGCTCGATCAGCATCGGGCACTCTTGAACGCATGCCCGGCAGGTGGTGCATGACCAGATCGTATCCGCTTCGATCATCGTGGAAATCAGCGGCTTCGACGGTGCGCCAGAATGCTTGCCAAGCGGAATGCCCGGCGTCGGGCTGCCTGCATATGCGGCGTCCGTACCGCCGACCATCCCGGTCACCAGATCCTGGATCAGCTTCTTCGGGTTCAGCGGCTGACCCGCTGCGAACGCCGGACAGGCTGCTTCGCACTTGCCGCATTGCACGCAGGCATCGAAGCTCAATAATTGATTCCAGCGAAACTCGACCGGCTTGCCAACGCCATACTCCTTGGCATCGAGCACAGGCATCTTGAGCGCGGTCGGCGGCACGACGTCATGCTCGTGGCTACGCCCTGTAAAACGTTCTTGCCGGGGATGAAACGCGAGATGCAGCAACCCTGCGAGCGCGTGTTTCATCGGGCCACCGCGGGCTGCGCCGAAGGTCATCGTGAAGGCACCCGCAGCGATCAGCAATGCGACAATAATCGCCAATGCGCCGGACATTGCCGCAGCGGGCAACACGATAAACAGCACGAGCCCAAGCGCGAACGAACCTAACAGCAGCGGCAGGCTGTCCCAAGGACCACGGGACAATCGCGCCGGCACTGCCTTCGCTCCATGCCGGCGACGCCACACGAACACCGCACCGACCAGCATCACGAGCGCCGCGAGAAAAATCAGCTTGTCGAGCCACGGCGAATAAATAGCCAGCCCGTAGTTGAGGAACACGAGCGCCATCGCAGCGATCGCGCCGCCGGCTGTTGCCACGTGCGTCTTCGCAATATACGGATCGCGTGCGACCACATGATGCAGATCCACGAAATAGCGCTTCGGGATAGACAGCAAATTCCCCCAGCCATACGCACCTGCTGCCGTCGCGCGACCCTCACGCCAATACGCCGCACGCTTGAACAGTGCAAATGCCAGACCCGCCACCGACAACCACAACAACGCGGTAATGACAAACACCGGGCTCATTATCAGAAGTCCTTGACGAGGCGCAGCGCGTCGTAGATCGCGCCGTGAATGTTGTGCATGGAGATGCAGTCGCCTACGCGGAACAGGAGGAAGCGGCCGTTGCCCAATTCTTCACTCAAGGAAGGTTGCGGCTCGGAGGCGAACAGCTTGTGCACATCGATCTGGCCGCGATTCAGCGACTCCGGCTTGAGCGTCCAGTAGAGCTCGTCGTTAGGCACGATGCCGTTCTCGATCACCACCTGATCGACCGCGCGCTCTTCCTGCTCTTCCGTGTACTCATTGCGGATTACAGCGATCTTCTTGCCGTCTTCCTCATACACTTTGTCGAGCCAATAGTTCGGCGTGGAGATAACGCCTTGCGCATATAGACGTCGATAGAAAATCGGGAAGGTGGTGCCACCCACGTCGTCGGAAACCTTCACGTCCGGCGTCACGATCTCGACGTTTGAGCCGCGGCTCGCCATGAAATCCGCCACACCCGCGCCTGCCTGCATGCTCACGCCGTCATAGACCAGCACGTTCTTGCCCGGCTCGACTTTGCCTGAGAGGATGTCCCACGAACTAACAGCCAGACCTTGCTCTACGCCCCATGCCGGCACTTGCTGCGTGAACGATGAACCGCCCGTCGCCAGCACGACGATGTCCGGCTTCTCCGCCATGATCATCTTTTCATCGGCTGCCACACCCAGACGGCGATCCACGCCAAGGCGCTTCGTTTCCATGTCGAACCAGCGCACGATGCCCGCCATCTGCTCACGCTGCGGCGCCTTCGCCGCCAGCATGATCTGGCCGCCCACGTGCTCGTTCTTCTCAAACAATACGACGTCATGCCCCCGCGATTTCGCCACGCGCGCCGCTTCGAGTCCCGCAGGACCCGCACCAACGACCACGACTTTCCGCTTCGGCCCACGCGATTTTTCGATCACGTGCGGCATGGTTTCTTCACGTGATGTCGCCGCGTTCTGCACGCACAGCACATCGAGACCGTTGTACTGCCGGTCGATACAATAATTCGCGCCCACGCACTGCTTGATCTCGTCTTCGCGGCCATCGCGGATCTTGATGACCATGTGCGGATCGGCGATCTGCGCACGCGTCATGCCGACCAGATCGATCATGCCGGACTCGAGCAGGCGCTCGGCTTGTCCTGCGTCGCGAATACTTTGCGCATGCATCACCGGCAGCTTTACCACCGATTTGATTCCCGCCGCGAGATGCACGAACGGCTCGGGCGGCAGCGCCATCGGCGGCATGCAGTTCGCGAGCGTGTTATGCGTGTCCGCACCGGAACCAATCACGCCGATGTAGTCGATCAGACCCGATTCCGACATCGACTGCGCGATCTCTTTCAACTGCGTGTGATCGAGACCGTCTTCGTGGAATTCATCGCCGCACATACGCAGACCAACGCAGAAATCCAGACCCACCGCTTCACGCACGGCCAGGAGCACTTCGTTACCGAAACGAAGGCGGTTTTCGAGCGAGCCGCCCCATTCATCGGTACGAAAATTCGTGCGCGGACTCCAGAACTGGTCGATCAAATGCTGATGCGCCGCCGATATTTCGACGCCATCCATGCCCGCATCTTTCACGCGCTTGGCCGCCGCCGCGAAGTCGGTAATGATGCGCTTGATTTCTTCCACTTCAATGATCTTCGCGTTACCGCGATGCACCGGTTCACGCACGCCGGACGGCGACATCAGATGCGGCCAATGCTCGCCGTGATACGCGGTACGACGGCCCATGTGGGTCGCCTGGATCATGATCTTCGCGCCATGCTTGTGCATGGCTTCGGCCAGTCGCGCGAGCGGATCGATGATCTTGTCGGTCGAGAGATTCACCGACTTCCACCATCCTTGCGGACTATCGATAGACACCGGGCTCGAGCCGCCGCACACGGCCAATCCCACCCCACCCTTGGCCTTTTCTTCGTAATAACGAATATACCGATCACCGGGCAAACCACCCGGCTCCGCGTAGACCTCCGCGTGCGCGGTGCTGACAATGCGGTTGCGCAAGGTCAGTTTGTTCAGCGTAAGAGGCTTGAAAAGGTTGGGGTAACGCATCGCGGTGGACCTCGGAATTATCTATGTACTACGCTGCTTTATTACTCGTTCACGCTGCCAGCGGCGTCACTTCGAACACGCAATGCGAGTGGCCTTCAGCGGCGCATTGCGTCTCGACTGAAAACGACTTCGGGCCTTTCTTCGTGCCTTCCAGCGCGGTGTCGTTGACCCAGTCCATTGCGCCTGAGAACCAGCCTGCGAACATGTAGCAAAGCTTGCCTTCAGCGCCCGGCTGCGCCAGCACGAACGACGAGTTATGCAGATGCACGGTGGCCGTTGATGCGGCCGGATCGCTTGCAACGATCGAGAACAAACCCCAGCCGCGTTGCGACAAGCGCTTCAGGTAATGTTCAAACACTGCCATGCCGCTAATGCCATGCTGCTTGGCTTCTTTATCGCACCAGTGATACGCCGACTTGTGACCCGCCGTATAAAGGCTCCTCGCATACACCTCGCGGCCCAGCGCTTCTTCAACGGCCAAGTGGTTGTTCGTGAAGAAATGGCGCGGCACGTACAGCATGGGCAGCGAGTCGGTGGTCCAGACGCCGGTTTCCGGATCGACATCAATGGGCAGTTGCGGTTGCATCGTGTGGGTTCCTTGTTATTGGGTGAGCGGGGTCGGACGTCCGGGTCAGACGTTCCAGACGCTGTCGAACACGCGTACCCAGTTCTCGCCCATGATCTTCTTGATGCGCGACTCGCTCCAGCCGGCGCGTTCCATCGCTGCCGTGAGGTTCGGGAATTCGCCAATCGTTCGGATGCCTTCGGGATTCACGACCTTGCCGAAGTTCGTCAGTTGACGATAACGACCTTTGTCGTGCGTGATCCAGTCGAAGAATTCCGTGCTGTAGCCTTGCGTGAAGTCCGTACCAATACCCACGTTGTCTTCGCCGATCAGGTCGACCACGTACTCGATCGCTTCAAGGTAGTCTTCCACCGTCGCATCCGCGCCGCGCTTGAGGAACGGTGCGAACATCGTCACGCCGACAAAACCGCCCGCATCGACAATTTCTTCGAGTTGTTCATCGGACTTGTTACGCGGATGTTCTTTCAGGCCCGACGGGCAGCAATGCGAATAACACACCGGCTTCTTCGAGAAAGCGATAGCTTCGGAAGACGTTGTGCCGCCCACGTGCGAGAGGTCGACCATGATGCCCACGCGATTCATTTCCTGAATCACTTCGCGGCCGAAACCCGAGAGACCGCCATCGCGCTCATAACAACCCGTGCCTACGAGGTTCTGCGTGTTGTAGCAAAGCTGCACGACGTTCACGCCAAGCTGCTTGAACGTTTCGATGTAGCCCAGGTTGTCCTCGAACGCATGCGCGTTCTGGAAACCAAAAATGATGCCCGTCTTGTTCTCTTGCTTCGCGCGGCGAATGTCGTCCGTCGTGCGCACGAGCGTGAGAATGTCGCTGTGCTCGCGGATCATTTGACGCATTTCGCCAATGTTGTCGACGGTCTTCTGGAAGCTTTCCCAGACGGACACCGTGCAGTTCACCGCGGTCACGCCGCCCTTTCTCATGTCCTCGAATACCGACGGCTCGAACTTCGAAATATTCAGGCCATCGATGATGATGCTGCTGTCGTGAAGTGTGCTCATCTCTTGCTCCGGAAAAGGAGGGCGTAATCAATAAATGGGGAAGCGTTCGCACAGCGCGAAGATTTCGCGGCGCACGCGGTGTTCGGTCTCAGCATGACCTTCGGGGTGATCGCGCAGTGCGTCAAACACTTCCACGATCAGGCGGCCGATATCACGGAACTCTGCCACGCCAAAACCACGCGTGGTGCCGGCCGGCGTGCCGAGGCGCACGCCCGAGGTGACCGTGGGCTTTTCCGGATCGAACGGGATGCCATTCTTGTTGCACGTGATGCCGGCGCGTTCCAGCGCATGCTCGACCTGGTTGCCCTTCAAGCCCTTCGGACGCAGATCGACGAGCAGCAGGTGGTTGTCCGTGCCGCCGGTGACGAGATCCACGCCGCCGGCCTTCAGCACTTCGCCCAGCGCTTTCGCATTGGCCAGCACGTTATCGATGTAAGTCTTGAAACCGGGCTGCAGCGCTTCGCCGAAGGCCACGGCCTTTCCAGCTATCACGTGCATCAGCGGACCGCCCTGGAGGCCCGGGAACACCGCCGAATTGATCTTCTTGGCGATGTCTTCGTCATTGGTCAGTACAAAACCGCCGCGCGGGCCGCGCAGCGTCTTGTGCGTGGTGGACGTCACTACGTGTGCGTGGTCGACCGGGTTTTGATGCCGCCCTGCCGCGATTACGCCGGCAATGTGCGCCATGTCGACCATCAGTTTCGAACCGGCTTTGTCCGCGATAGCACGCAAACGCGCAAAGTCCAGCTCACGCGGATACGCCGAGAAACCCGCGATCAGCAACGTCGGCTTGTGCTGCATCGCAAGTTCTTCGATCTGTTCGTAATCGATCAACATGGTCTCGCGGTTCACGCCGTACTGGATCGCGTTGAACCACTTGCCGGACATTGCCGGCTTCGCGCCGTGCGTCAGGTGCCCGCCTGCATCGAGCGACATGCCGAGCACGGTATCGCCGGGTTTCGTCAACGCGAGCATCACGGCGCCGTTCGCTTGCGCGCCCGAATGCGGCTGCACGTTCGCGAACTGCGCATTAAAGAGTTGCTTAACGCGATTGATCGCAAGGGTTTCGATTTCATCGACGAATTCGCAGCCGCCGTAATAACGCTTGCCCGGATATCCTTCCGCATATTTGTTCGTCAGCACCGAACCCTGCGCTTCAAGCACGGCGCGCGAGACAATGTTTTCCGACGCGATCAATTCAATCTGCGACTGCTGACGTTCCAGCTCTTTCAGGATGGCGCTGCGCACGGGTGCGTCGCGGGTGGCAAGCGGTTCTTCGAAGAACGGGGCGGCGGGGCGAGTCGAGGAATTTGACATTGAAGCATCCGTGGGTTCGGGGACAAGTCGTTTTTGAAAGGCGGTTTGCTTCGTGAGCCCTGATGCAGCGTTACGCAAAGGCACTTGAAACCACGCTGAGAACCGCTTTCCGATGCGTCTATTCTTGACTTTCACCCCACGCGCCAATTTATGAATTTAGACGTGTTCTTGGCCTTTTCCGACATCCGCGTCCGTTTTACACAAGTCGCCCGAGGCACGTCGTGAACGCGAATTCGATGCTGCACTGCGGCGAACCGTTCGCGCTCTTCTGCGGTGCGAACCCCGTCTGCGATCCCCGTCGCGGTGCGCAACAAATCACTTACGCCGCCGTAAGCTTCAACGCCGATAGGGTTTAGCCTGATGGCATGCTAGTTGCAAACATCTACAAAATGTCCATAGTCGTGTCCCCACGACATAGCCTCACCTTAGATTCGAAGGATTCCCTCCTCCATGTCCCCCGACCGAACCGCGTCGCTCGCGCATTTCGCGTTCATGCCGCTGCCCAATTTCACGATGATCGCGTTCACCAACGCCATCGAAGTGCTGCGCATGGCGAATTATTTGACCGGGCAGAAGCTGTACACGTGGTCCATCGTGAGCCCGGAGGGTGGTCCCGTGAGTGCAAGCAATGGCCTCTCTGTGGATACCGGACCAGTCGAGTGCGTCGGGCTACCGGACATCGTGTTCGTCGTCGGCGGCATTGATGTCCAGCGCGAAACCACGCCCGCGCATCTGTCCGCGCTGCGCCGTTTCGCCCGGCTGGGTAGCGTGCTCGGCAGCCTCTGCACCGGCACTTATGCCCTCGCTCGCGCCGGCTTGCTCGCCGGATACGCGTGTGCGATTCATTGGGAAAACATGTCGGCGCTGAAAGAGGAATTCCCGGAAACACGCTTCCTCAAAGAGCTATTTGTGATCGACCGGGATCGCGTGACCTGCACGGGGGGCGTCGCGCCGCTCGACATGATGTTGAACCTGATCGCCACGCGCGTGGGATCGGCGAAGGTCACGCAGATTGCGGAACAGTTCATCGTGGAGCACGTTCGCGATACTAGCGCGCAGCAACGCATGCCGCTGGTTGCGCGGTTGGGATCGGCGAACAAGTCGCTGTTCGAAGTGATTTCGCTGATGGAGAACAACATCGAGGAGCCGTTGTCGCGCGAAGAACTCGCGCGGCTGGCGGGGATGTCGCAGCGGCAATTGCAGCGGCTGTTCCGCGAGCATCTGGGCATGACGCCCACGCATTATTACCTGACACTGCGGCTGCGCCGCGCGCGTGAGTTGCTGCTGCAGACCGACATGTCGATCATGCACATCACGATGGCTTGCGGCTTTCAGTCGGCCTGCCACTTCAGCAAGAGTTATCGCGATTCGTTTGGCACAGCGCCGACGCGGGAACGGCGGCGCCAGTTGCCGCCGCTGGCCATTGTTGCGCCGATGGGCATTGCTCAAAACGCCGCTTGAGCTATTTCGTTCGCACTCACTCGGGGTTTGGGTTTGGTTTGGGGTGGGCTTGGTCGTTGCGGTTAGTGGTCGGGGTCTATGCCGGGTTGGTGCTTTCAGTGTTAGTGGTCTGCGTGAGTCGGATTTTTTCTTTATCACTGTTAGCCACTGTGCGTGGCGGCACGTCATTTCTTTGTCCAAAGCGACAAAGAAACG
>NZ_LMUF01000006.1:0-220201 GCF_009766085.1 Burkholderia sp. S171
TCTTTGTCCAAAGCGACAAAGAAACGAAGCAAAGAAAACGCTTTTAACCGCACTACCCTAAGTGTCCACAGCGTGCAGTTCCCATTCATAGGTGCCCCAAAAGCACGGTGCTCGCCAGAGCCACGGATGTGTGAAACCCTCTTTCTCCGAACCCGGGTTCTGACACGCTTCGCCACCAGTGATTGAACCTGGCTACGGTTCACCCCGCGCTATCCGCGGACAACCAATCTCCAATCACGTACCGTTGCGCCATCACGCCCCGCCCCCTGCACGCAAACAAAAAACCTTTGGCCCCGCTTTTGCGCGAAATAGCCGCCATACCCCTCCAAGACTCTCCACGATAAGCGAAGTTAGCAACGTCGCCACGCAATCGACCCTGGCACCCCACGCGCCGCTTTAGGTTCTCCGGCATCCCAGAATCGAATCCCGCGACGAATTTAGAGATAATTGGTGCTCAGCGAAACACCCAGTCGCGCACATCGAGAAACCCCCATGACCGATGCAATGAACCTGCAGCGCCTGAAAGTCTCCGTCGACGGCTTCGTAGCACACGTCACGCTCGATCGCCCCGAGGTCCGCAACGCCTTCGACGAAGCCACTATCGTCGAACTGACCGCAGCTTTCCGTGCGCTCGCCGACGACTCCGCCATTCGCGTCATCGTCCTCGCCGCAAACGGCCCCGCATTCTGCGCAGGCGCCGACCTCAACTGGATGAAACGCATGGCTACGTACTCGGACGCAGAAAATCGCGCCGATGCTCTCGGCCTCGCCACCATGCTCAACACCATTTACGCCTGCAACAAACCCGTGATCGCCCAGGTCCAAGGCGACGCGTATGCAGGCGGCATGGGCCTTGTGGCCGTCGCGGACATAGCAATCTGCGCGGAATCAGCGCACTTCTGCTTGTCTGAAGCGAAGCTCGGGCTGATGCCCGCCACCATCGCGCCGTACGTGATCCGGGCAATCGGCGCGCGCGCATCGCATCGATACTTCGTGACCGCCGAACGCTTCGATGCCGCCGAAGCACTGCGCATCGGCCTCGTGCATCAGGTCGTTGCAGCAGACGCGCTGGAAGCCACCGTCGATGCAGTCGCAGCCGCGATCGTCGCCAATAGCCCGAACGCCGTGCGCGAGTGCAAACAACTCGTGGTCGATCTGGCGGACAAAGAGATCAATGAAACGCTGATCTCGGACACCGCCGACCGTATCGCACGCATTCGCGCCTCGGAAGAAGGGCGCGAAGGCGTGCGCAGTTTTCTGGAAAAGAGCAAGCCGTCGTGGCTTGCCTGAATGTAATCGGGAGCGCTGCCTGAGTGCTCGACCGAGCCCATGATTGGCCGCTCCCCTGGAGTCGTTTTGAACCTGAACAACCAGCCAAAGCCTGCACCCGATGACTGGGTCGCACGCTCGCTACGCGCCGTATGGCATCCGTGTACGCAAATGAAACATCACGAGCGCACGCCGCTCGTGCCCATCGCTCGCGGCAAGGGCGCGTGGCTCTACGACCACGACGGCCATCGCTATCTCGATGCCATCAGCTCGTGGTGGGTCAACCTCTTTGGTCACGCGAATCCTCACATCAATGCAGCGCTGAAAGACCAGCTCGACACGCTCGAACACGCGATGCTCGCCGGTTGCACGCACGAGCCCGCCGTCCTGCTCGCCGAGCGTCTGCACGCGCTGACGCAGCAGACGCTGGGCCATGCGTTCTTCGCTTCTGACGGCGCGTCGGCAGTCGAAATCGCGTTGAAGATGAGCTTCCACTTCTGGCGCAACAGCGGCCGCGCGGATAAGCGCGAATTCGTGTGCCTCGCGAACAGCTATCACGGCGAGACCATCGGCGCACTCGGCGTAACCGATGTCGCATTGTTCAAGGACGCCTACGATCCGCTGATTCGCCATGCGCATGTGGTGACATCGCCGGATGCTCGCCAGGCTGGCGAAGGCGAGACAGCGCGCGATGTCGCCCAACGCGCGCTCGCCGATATGAAAACGCTGTTCGACGCGAAGGCCTCGCAGCTCGCAGCCGTGATCGTGGAGCCGCTCGTGCAGTGCGCCGCCGGCATGGCGATGCACGATCCTTCGTATTTGAAGGGCCTGCGTACGCTTTGCGATGACTACGGCGTCCATCTCATCGCCGATGAAATTGCTGTCGGGTGTGGTCGTAGCGGCACGTTCTTCGCATGCGAACAGGCTGCGATCTGGCCGGATTTCTTGTGTTTATCGAAGGGAATCAGCGGCGGGTATCTGCCGCTATCCATCGTGCTGACACGCGATGAAATCTACGCCGCGTTCTACGATGACGACATGACACGCGGCTTCCTGCACTCGCATTCGTACACGGGCAATCCGCTTGCTTGTCGCGCCGCGCTGGCAACGCTTGATCTATTCGAAAGCGCGAATGTGCTTGAAGAGAATCGACGCAAATCGTCCGTGTTGCGCGCTGCGCTGAGCCCGCTTGCGGATCATCCAGACGTCAGCAATCTGCGCGAGCGCGGCACGATCTTCGCCTTCGATGCGATCATTGAAGACCCCGCTCAAGCACGCTCATTCTCGCGGCGTTTCTTCGAACATGCCTTGAAACACGAGCTATTATTGCGACCGATTGGCAAGACCGTCTATCTGATGCCGCCGTATATTCTCAGCGACGACGAACTCGCGCTGCTCGCCGAACGCACGCGCACTGTCTTCGACGCCACGTTATCGGAGGCCGCATGAGCAACACATCGCCTGCACTTTTCGAGTCGCTGAAACAAGGGCTCGCCGATATCGAGCGCAACGGATTGCGTCGTCGCCGACGTATCGCCGACAGCGCCTGTGCCGCTCACATGACGGTGGACGGGCGCGAAATCATCGGCTTTGCAAGCAACGATTATCTCGGGCTCGCAGCGCATGAAACCTTGCGCGAAGCACTGGCGGAAGGCGCACGAAAGTACGGCGCGGGCAGCGGCGGATCGCATCTGCTCGGCGGCCATTCGCGCGCGCATGCGAAGCTTGAAGATGACCTCGCGGCGTTCTCAGGTGGTTTCGTCGACCAGGCACGCGCGCTGTACTTCAGCACGGGATATATGGCGAATCTGGCGACACTGACTACGCTAAGTGCTGTTGGTACGTCAGGCGGTCGCGACACGCTGATGTTCTGCGATGCGTTGAACCATGCATCGTTGATCGATGGCGCGCGCTTGTCGCGTGCGGAAATTCGCATCTATCCTCACGCCGACGCACAAGCGCTCGACGCCATGCTTGAAGCGTCGGCGAATCAAGGCGGCACCAAGATCATCGTGACGGATTCCGTGTTCAGCATGGACGGCGATATCGCCCCGCTTGGCGCGTTGCTCGAACTGGCGGAGCGTCACGGCGCGTGGCTCGTTGTCGACGATGCGCACGGCTTCGGCGTGCTCGGTCCGCAAGGCCGCGGCGCGCTGGCTGAGGCCGCGTTGCGCTCGCCGCATCTCGTGTACGTTGGCACGTTGGGCAAGGCAGCGGGTGTGTCCGGCGCGTTCGTGATCGCGCACGAGACGGTGATCGAATGGTTCGTGCAGCGCGCGCGGCCGTACATCTTTACGACGGCATCGGCGCCGGCCGTGGCGCATGCGGTATCGGCGAGTTTGAAGATTATCGGCGGACAGGAAGGCGACGCAAGACGTGCGCATCTCGCTACGCTGATCGACAGTACGCGCGCCATCCTGAAGCGCACGCGATGGTCACCCGTAGACTCTCATACAGCGGTTCAACCGTTGATTATCGGCGGCAATGAAGAGACGCTGACGCTCGCCGCTGCACTCGATGAATACCGCATGTGGGTGCCCGCGATCCGGCCGCCAACGGTTCCGGCGGGGACATCGCGCTTGCGCATTTCGCTTTCAGCCGCGCATAGTCACGACGACCTCGCGAAGCTCGACGATGCACTGCAAACCTTGAGCAATCGATCATGACCGCGCCACTCTCACTCTTCGTCACCGGCACCGATACCGAGATCGGCAAGACGCTGGTATCGGCTGCTTTGCTGCATGGCTTCGCCGCACTCGGCTTGCGCGCCGCCGCGATGAAACCCATCGCGGCGGGCGCGTTCGAACGCGACGGCGAATGGCACAACGAAGACGCCGATCAACTCGATGCCGCCGCGAACGTCGCGCTGCCGCCATCGATACGCACGCCGTTCCTGCTGAAAGAAGCCGCCGCGCCGCACATCGCGGCAGCGCGCGAAAACGTGTCGCTGGATATTGCGCGGATCGTGGAAGCGCACCAGTTCGCCGTGCAGCAAGCGGACGTGGTCGTGGTGGAAGGCGTGGGCGGATTCCGCGTGCCGCTCACCGATGTCCACGATACCGCCGACCTCGCGTTCGCGTTGAACCTGCCAGTCGTGCTGGTGGTCGGCATGCGGCTTGGGTGCATCAGCCACGCGTTGCTGAGCGCTGAGGCTATAGCGGCGCGGGGGCTGTATCTGGTGGGCTGGGTGGCTAACCAGATCGATCCCGCCATGCTGTTTCCTGCTGAAAATATCGAAGCGATCCGGCTGCGGCTGGACAGTCAATACAACGCCCCGCTGCTCGGCACGATTCCCCGCCTCACGCCGCCGGACGCTCGCGCGGCTACGACTTATATAGATACCTCCCTGCTGCTGGACACGCTTCGTTCAGCCGGCGCGGGCCAGTAATTCATCGTTATCTGCAAAACGAAAAGGATCCTCCCATGACGCAAGCGCAATCCACCGACAAGACGACTCAACCCGCCGCTCAACCCGCTGCTCCGCAATCGCTGGCTCGCTGGCGCGTGGCGGATATCGTCGCGCTTTACGACCTGCCGTTCAACGACTTGATGTTTCGCGCGCAGGCTGTGCATCGCGAACACTTCGATGCCAACACGGTTCAGCTCTCCACGCTGTTGTCGATCAAGACCGGCGGTTGCCCTGAAGATTGCGCCTATTGCCCGCAGTCATCGCATCACGATACGGGGTTGAAGGCCGACAAACTGATGGCCGTCGATGAAGTCCTCAAGGCCGCTGAAATCGCCAAGTCAAACGGCGCGACGCGTTTTTGCATGGGCGCGGCGTGGCGCAATCCGAAGGACCAGCATCTTGAGCCGATCGCCGACATGATTCGCGGCGTGAAGGCCATGGGCCTCGAAACCTGCGTGACGCTCGGCATGCTGGAAGCGCATCAGGCAACGCGTCTGCGCGACGCGGGCCTGGATTACTACAACCATAACCTCGATACATCGCCGGAGTTCTACGGCCAGATCATCTCGACGCGCACGTATCAGGATCGTCTGGATACGCTCGAACACGTCCGCGATGCCGGCATCAACGTGTGTTGCGGCGGGATTGTCGGCATGGGCGAAACGCGGCGTGAACGGGCTGGGCTGATCACGCAACTGGCGAACATGGAGCCGTATCCGGAATCAGTGCCTATCAACAATTTGGTGCAGGTGGAAGGCACGCCGCTGACGGGCACCGCTCCGCTCGATCCGTTTGAATTCGTGCGCACGATCGCGGTTGCGCGGATCACGATGCCGAAGGCGATGGTGCGGTTATCGGCGGGACGCGAGCAGATGGATGAAGCGCTGCAGGCGCTGTGTTTCCTCGCTGGCGCGAACTCGATTTTCTACGGCGACCAGTTGCTGACGACGAGCAATCCGCAAGCTGAAGCCGACCGGAAATTGCTGGAGCGTTTGGGGATGCGCGCGGAAGCGTCGCAGCAGATGCAAGCGGCCGAGGCTTGTGACGTGAAGTGCGGGCACGCGCAGGTGCAGTGATCGGCAGGTCGTTTTGCCGTGATGGCACGGTGAAACGCTGTTGATGTTCAGAATCCCCCACGATCGTTAGATCCTGGGGGATTTTTTGATTGCGCCCGCTTGTGCTCGTCATAACACTACCTAACTGGAGCCGCCCTTAGGCTCACCAGTCAAGCACTATTGGCCTCCGGTTCACCGGCGCTTACATGCACAGTCAGCCGCTGACAAAGTCACTCCGCAAGCGTACGAGTTCCGTCAATGTTATGCAGTTGAAAACGCGCCGGAGATTCCTCCATCGCATGGGTCTTCTTCAGATTCTCAATGACCATGTCCAGGTCGCTATAGTCAAACTGCGCACACCAGCGCGCCATTTTGGCCAGGCTCCGGACAAAGTCGATGGGCTCATTTTCTTGAGTGAGCTTGCGCAGACAATCGACGAATTGCGGATGGAACAGAGTGGGCACGATGATTCGGTGCAAGCCTGTGCGCGAGAGTTCGGCATTCATCACGAGACGCGAGATCCGCCCATTGCCGTCGACGAACGGATGAATTTCCGCAACCAGAAACATGTAGAAAACAGCACGAGCTAGTCCCTCCGGAACGCTGAGAGCGATGCGCGAACCTTCTTCGAAGGTTCCCCGTACCTGCGCAGGGTGCACGAACTGCGTTGTACCGGCGTAGTTCGTCTGCGTCTTAATATTTCCAGGGCTGGCTTCAGGGCGCGCATGCAGCATTTTTGCGTGCCACTCCAGTAACGCGGGCAGAAACTCTTCTCCTGATACCGGAGGGTTGTGCCGGTACGGCGCTTCGACCGCCAACTGATATACACCGAGAACGTCGTGCGAGTCCTTTGGCCGCGTCGTCACGACCTTGTTGTTAATGACAATGTCGCGCGCTTCCTCAATAGAGAATTTCGTGCCTTCTACGTAGTTCGAAAAATACGACTCGATGAATGCCCGGTTATGCCGTGCGACGCCAGCCGGGACAGCGTCTTCGATGCGGGGCAGAGCAGCCCCACGCAGGTAAGCGGCGAGCAAGTTGAAGCGCTCCATACGCTCCCGGTCGACCGGTTTGCCTTTCGACACGAGAATTCCGTCAGTCGTCTTCAGTTCGCCCTTCTCGTGTGTCCCCATAAGTTCGCCAATCATGCTGCGCAACGTTGCAAGTGCCTCGTTCATGCCAAGTGGCTCCGCCAGCGACGCAGCCTTGTCACGCAACTCGTTGAGAAACCTCTCTCCTGATGCGTTCAAGCGCTCAACTAGCCACTTCTCTACCTGCACCTGACCCACGCGACGCGGCGCCTTGCGTCCAAGGTTTTCAAGCAGCATCCGCGGCTGGCTCGCCCAGTGGAGTCCGCTCTGACTGAGAGGCATATCTCCTGGCAACGGCCCGGGCCCCTCGATGAGCTGGAAAGTGAGTCCGGGCAATTCGAGTCTTTTACGCACGAGGCTTGGATGCGAGACCGTCCAGACATGATCTTGCGGCTGGCCGTGGAAGGCACTGATATGCGAGACAACACCCCCTGGAATAAGCATGCCGCCGATATTCACCCATTGCGCACGCACTCGCCGCTCTACTTCGACCTGGCCGCCCTCATTGCTGACATACACGCCTTTAAACACGCGGGTCAGCTCTCCAGCAGATGCGCTGCGTTGCACCTTGCGCCGCGCAGCGGGGGTAAGGCGCGACAGGAAAATAATGTCCTCTGTCGCAGATATGACGGTAGCGGTCTTGTTGGTGATCGTGGCGGACATGGGAGCGGAACGGTTTGTCGTTTAACGTCACATCTTACAGACCAAACGTTTCATTTTGTCGCGTAGCGTCTCCGAAACTGGCTTATTTGTCGCGTAGCAGCGAAAAATAGCGGTCTACGTATTTCTTACGTCAACAAAGAAATGTCGCTTTCCAGCGAAGAAGAAGTCCAACAATCGGGAAAAATGTCGCGTAGCGCCTCCAAAACCGACTGTTTTGTCGCGTAGCATCGAAAGAATCAATTGTGCTTGTTGCCGCGACGGCTGATCCAGCGAGATGAATGTATTGCCTACGCCTATCGTCTGATGGTGCTAGCCGCAAACGTGACTACGTCCGAGTGCCAGCAGCTGAAGAAAGAGGGCAATACCTTATTGGTATCACCCGGCGCACGCTCCCTCAGTTCTTATCCACAATCACCTGATCGAACGTGCCGCCATCGGAGAAATGGGTTTGCTGCGCTTTCTGCCAGTTACCGAAGACCTGCTCCACCGTGAACGTCTTGATCGGCTTGAATTCGCTTGCGTGCTTGGCCAGCACCTCGGCGTTACGCGGCCGCAGATGATGTTGCGCGATGATTTCCTGCGCCGCCGGCGTCCACAAATAATCCAGGTACGCCTGCGCCTCCTTGCGCGTCCCGCGCTTGTCCACAACCTTCGCAACCACCGCGACCGGCGGTTCGGCTAGCAAACTCACCGATGGATACACCGCATCGAAATCCTTTGCCGATGCGCCCGCGTTCATCAACGCGACTTCGTTTTCAAACGTCACGAGCACGTCGCCAATACCACGTTGCGTGAACGTCGTCGTTGCGCCGCGACCGCCCGTATCCAGCACCGGCACGTTCTTGAAGATGGCTTTCTCGAACGCTTGCGCCTGTTCATCGGTGGCGCCCTGCTGCTTCTTGTAACCCCACGCCGCCAGATACGCGTAACGCCCGTTGCCCGATGTCTTCGGATTCGCAATCACGACCTGCACGCCGGGACGCGCGAGATCGCTCCAGTCCTTGATGTTTTTCGGGTTCCCATGGCGCACCAGAAACACCATGGTGGTGGTGTACGGCACCGCGTTATTCGGCAAAAGCGTGCGCCAGTTGGCTGGCACAAGGCCGCCGCGCTCGACCAGCAAGTCGATGTCGTTCGGCTGGTTCATCGTCACCACGTCAGCCTGCAGACCCTGCATCACCGACAAAGCCTGCGCACTCGACGCCCCATGCGACTGACGCACGGAAAGCGTCTGGCCGGTCTTCTGCTTATAGTCAGCGATAAACGCGGTATCGATGTCCTTGTACAACTCGCGCGTGACGTCATAAGAGACGTTGAGCAACGCCGTATCGGCGTGCGCGAACGGTGTGAACGCAGCGAAACTCAGCCCCGCGATTGCTGCCCAATGCTTCAAACCCGCCATACATCCCCCGATTATTCGAATAGTGAAAACCGCTGCGAAGCGGCGATTCTATCGAAAAGCCGGGGCTGGAATGCATCGGACACCTCATCCATAGGCCACCTGTTCAATGTGCTCCAAGCGGTCGAACACATCAGGTTGCTCCGCGAAATGCGCCGGGGCCGCGCAATGAATCAGGGTATCGACGAAATATTTTGCGCGCGGCCACGGACCGAAACCCGCCGCGGTGTTGATGTGCCCGGCATCACCGAGATTCACGAACGCACTGCCAAGCTGGCTCGCGAGGCGCATCGCCTGGTCGAAGGGCATCCACGGATCAGTCATGCTCGCAATCAGCACCGATGGCACGCCGAGACGACGCGGCTCGAACGCGCCGGCGAACCGGAACTTGTCCGGGCTGGCGGGCGCGACAAACAGCACGCCGGCGACGGCGTCGCCGGTCAGCCCTTGTGCGATCGCGTGCGCGGCCGCGAGGCAACCGAAACTATGCGCGGCAAGAATGACGGGGCCGCGAACGCTCGCCACCGTATCCGCGACGGATTGCGCCCACGCATCGAGTTGAGGCGCGTCCCAGTCGTCCTGCTCAACGCGTCGTGATTTCGGCAATTGCCGCTCCAGCCACGTTTGCCAATGCGTGCCCTCGCTGCCGTGCAAACCCGGTACGGTAACGAGCCGCGGCGGCCAGGCGGATGTGCTGCATGAACTCATGTGAACCTCGCTGCCAGCTTGTAGCCAGCATGGTGAGGAACAATTCTGCTGTGTAAGCGCATCGGCGCGAACCAAGTTTTCGTCATTTGGTTATCGGCGGCGATCGGGCGAAATAAGTGGCGTGGTGCACGGCGCTACGCGTGCGAATCGGCGAAACCACGGCGAAATCACGGCAAATCCGTAAAATAGGCTTAATTTCGGAAACAATTCAACGCTCAATCCGCGCGCCCTTCCCCCGTGAATACGAACCTTCGATGAAGATCATCCTCTACGAGCACCACACCGAGGCCTCGCTCTGGCTCGACGATCTGGCCCGCGCGCTTCCCGGCGCCGATGTACGCCTGTGGCAACCCGGCGACAACGCTCCCGCCGACTATGCAATCGTCTGGCGCGCGCCGCCGGAGTTGTTCGCGAACCGGCCGGATCTGAAGGCGGTGTTCAATCTGGGCGCGGGTGTCGATGCAATTCTCGATATCGAGCGGAAGCTTCCCGGCACGCTGCCTCCAAACGCGCTGCTCGTGCGCCTGGAAGACAGCGGCATGGGCCATCAGATGGTCGAATACGCAGCACACTCGGTGCTGCGTTATCTGCGTCGCCTGGACGAATACGATGCGCTTCAGCGCGAGCATCGCTGGCAAAAACTACCGCCCTTTGCGCTCAAGGACTTTACGGTCGGCGTGCTGGGCATGGGCGTTCTCGGCGCACGAGTTGCGCAGGCGCTGGTGCCGTTCGGCATGCCGATACGCGGTTTCAGCCGCACCAAGCGGGAAGTCGAAGGCGTCAAGACGTTCGCTGGCGACGATCAATTCGACGCGTTCCTCGATGGCACGAGAGTACTCATCAACCTGCTGCCCCATACGCCGGATACCGAAGGCATCTTGAACCGGCGCACGTTCGAACGGCTTGCACCGGGCGCGTATCTCGTCAACATCGCGCGCGGTGGGCATCTGGTCGACGACGACCTGCTTCACGCCATGCAAACCGGTCAGATCGCCGCCGCAACACTCGATGTATTCCACACCGAACCGCTGCCGGACCATCATCCGTTCTGGACCACGCCGCGCCTCACGATCACGCCGCATATTGCCGCCGAAACGCTGCGCGAGGAAAGCACGGAGCAGATCGTGAACAAGATCAAGGCGCTCACGCGCGGCGAGCCGATATCCGGCATAGTCGATGTGAAACGCGGGTACTAAAACCGCCAACGCAGACGAAGACAGACACGTATTCAAAGGAGACAGGCATGCTACCCGCCAAGGTAAAAATTGTCGAAGTGGGGCCGCGTGACGGCCTGCAGAACGAGAAGGAATTCGTCGCGAGCGACATCAAGATCGAACTGGTGAACCGGCTGGCAAACGCCGGTTTGCAGAACGTCGAATCGGCGTCGTTCGTCTCGCCCAAATGGGTGCCGCAAATGGCCGACGGCGCCGCCGTGATGGCCGGCATCGAGCGGCGTCCGGGCACTATTTACTCGGCGCTCACGCCGAATCTGCGTGGCTTCGAAGCCGCGCTGGACGCGAAAGTCGATGAGATCGTGATCTTCGGCGCGGCCAGCGAAGCGTTCTCGCAGAAGAACATCAATTGCAGCATCGCGGAAAGCATCGCGCGCTTCGAACCCGTCGCGAAGGCGGCGAAAGAAGCGGGCTTGCGCGTGCGCGGCAGCATTTCGTGCGCGCTGGGTTGTCCGTATCAAGGCGACGTGCCGGTCGATGCTGTCGTCGATGTCGTGCAGCGCATGAAGGCGCTCGGCTGCGATGAAATCGATATCGCCGACACGATCGGCGTCGGCACCGCGGGCCGCACGCGCGAGGTGATGGCGGCGGTATCGAAGGTATTTCCACGCGAACGGCTCTCCGGCCATTTCCACGATACCTATGGTCAGGCGGTCGCGAATATCTACGCGTCGCTGCAGGAAGGCATCGAGATTTTCCACGCCTCCGTGGCGGGCCTCGGCGGTTGTCCGTACGCGAAAGGGGCGACCGGCAACGTCGCGACCGAGGACGTGATCTTCCTGCTGAACGGACTCGGTATTGATACGGGCATCGATCTCGATCAGCTCGTGGAGATCGGCGATTTCATTTCGCGGGCGATCGGCAAGCCGAGCGCGTCGCGAGTGGGACGCGCGTTGCTCGCGAAAAAGCGCGACGGCGTAGCGGCCTGCGTTTGATGATCGGCATATTTTTTGGATAAAAACACGATGAACGAAACACTCGACGCCCTGCCCGAATCCGCTCGCCGCGTAGCGCTGCTGCTGCAGGAGCGCGGGCACGCCAGCCCCGTCGTGATGCTTGCCGAAACCGGCAAGACATCGGCTGAAGCGGCGGCCGGGCTTGGTTGTTCGGTCGCGCAAATCGCCAAATCGATTCTGTTCCGCCGCAAGAAAGACGACGCGCCGGTGCTCGTGATTGCCAGCGGCGTGAACCGTGTGGACGAGAAGAAAGTGGCTGAACGGGTCGGCGAACTCGCCCGCGCCGACGCCAAATTCGTCCGCGAGAAAACTGGCTACGCAATCGGCGGTGTATGTCCGATCGGCCATGCAACCACGCCGCTGACGCTGATCGATGAAGACCTGCTCGCGCTCGACAGCCTGTGGGCCGCCGCCGGTCATCCGCACGCGGTGTTCAACCTGACGCCGCAGGAACTGGTCGCGCTGACGGGTGCGCCGGTCGCCGATGTCGCGTTGCGCGAGACGGCGTGATGACTGAGGCCGTGGCATCGCCGTGTATCGATGTATGCAGGATGAATCCATGCACAGGACTTTGCGACGGCTGTTTTCGTACGATCGACGAAATTGCGGGCTGGTCTTCGTTTGACGATCCGCAACGGGCGGTAATTCTGGCGCAGGTGGAAGCGCGGAAAAAAGGGCCGCGTGTGGTGCGTATCGGCGAGCGCTTCACGGCCACGCTGGCGTTGCCGCCCGATTCCATCAAGTCGTTCGCCACGCTGGTCAACGATCACAACCCGCTGCATCACGACGATACCTACGCCGAAGCCAGCCGCTTCGGTTCGCTGATCGCATCCGGCACGCAACCGACGGCGCATTTGATGGCGATGCTCGCGACGCATTTCTCCGTCTACGCCCAGCCGCTCGGCCTTAAATTCGGCATCAAGCTCGTGCGGGCAGTCAAGGCGAACGACGTGCTCGCGATGAGCTGGCAAGTCATCGAAGCGCACTGGAAATCAAGCCTGAACGGCGATCTCGTGAAGCTGGAAGGCCTGGCGCTGAACCAGCACGGCGAGATCGTGGTCAAGGCGAGCGCGACTATCGTCGTGATGCCGAAGGGACCGAGTGCATGATCACGTTACCGGCATCGATGCGGGTGTTTGAGCGCGGCTGGCTGTCGTCGAATAACGTGTTCTTTATAGACGATGCCCGCACCGCGCTAGTCGATTCCGGCTACGCCACGCACGCACCGCAGACGCTGGCACTCGTGCGGCAAGCGCTTGCTAGTGAACGTAATGAACGCACGCTCGATCTGATTGTGAACACGCATCTGCATTCGGACCATTGCGGCGGCAATGCGCTGCTGCAATCCAACTTCGTCTGCGAGACGCTGATTCCACAAACGGAAGCCGATGCCGTGCGTGAATGGGACGAAGACCGGCTCACGTTCCGCGCGACCGGGCAGACCTGCGATCGTTTCGGTTTCACCGGCACGATCGCGCCGGGAGCGACGCTCGAACTCGGCGGCCTCGACTGGTCGGTGCTCGGCGCGCCCGGACACGATCCGCATTCGCTGATGTTGTATTGCGCCGAAGAACGGCTGCTGATCAGCGCCGACGCGCTATGGGAAAACGGCTTTGGCGTGATCTTTCCCGAACTGGAAGGCGAGAGCGGTTTCGCGGAACAACGCGCGGTGCTCGACCTGATCGCCACGCTGGACGTGCGGGCGGTGATTCCCGGCCATGGCGCGCCGTTCACCGATGTATCGAAGGCATTGGATATAGCGTTCTCACGAATCGATTATCTGCGTGCCGATCCCGTGCGCAACGCGAAGAATGCGCTGAAGGTGCTGATCGTGTTCAAGCTGATGGAGTTGCGCTCGATGCCGGTCAGCGAGTTATTGCCACTCGTAGAGAAAGCCGGGGCCATGCGCGCCGCCGCGGCTCTGCTCTCCGATGATCGACCGGGATTAGTGCACAAGTATCTCGCCGAACTGGCGGCAAGCGGCGTGCTGAGGATGGAAGGCGAGACAGTGAGCGTTGTCTGAACGCAGAGGCATGACACCAAACGGCCAAAAAGAAAGCCGCTTGTCAGCTATCGATTTATCGTCGAACGGCCAAGCCCAAGCGGCGGAATTTTGTTGACGTGATCAGCGCCGACTGCATCGTAGCGCGCCTGTTTTTGAGATGCATCGGTGCTTTCCCTACAAACTTATAACAGGCGGCTAAACGCGCCATGACGCGCACGCGGCGCGCCCTTATGCGGCCTCGGTCGCCTCAAAAAACGCGAGCATTTCTGCCAGCAATTCGTCGGGGACTTCCTCCGGAATATAGTGGCCCGAAGGCAACGCCCGGCCACTGACATCGCGCGCGACACGACGCCATTCGGTCAACGGCTCGAAGCACTGTTCGATCACGCCCTCCTGCCCCCACAGCACCCGCAGCGGACACGCGAGCCTGTTGCCGCATTCAATATCCGCGCGATCATGCTCGAGATCGATGCTCGCCGACGCCCGGTAATCCTCGCACATTGCATGCACCGCGCCCGGCTGACGCAACGCGTCGCGATATGCCTGTAACGCATGCGGTGCAAACGGCGCGAGACCCGCGTGACGGCTGCCCATCACACGCTCGACATACGCGTCCGGATTGGCACCAATCAGCAATTCCGGCAGCGGCTCGGGCTGGATCAGGAAGAACCAATGAAAATAAGCGGTCGCGAAGGCGCGATCGGTGGCCTCATACATGGCGAGCGTCGGCGCGATGTCGAGCAGCATCAGGCGATCGACCGCCTGCGGAAAATCCAGCGCCATCCGATGCGCCACCCGCGCGCCGCGATCATGCGCGCAGACCATGAAGTGCTCAAAGCCGAAATGCCGCATGACCGCGACCTGATCGGCGGCCATTGCGCGTTTCGAATAGGTTGTGTGCTGCGCGTCGCTGGGCGGTTTCGCCGATGCGCCGTAACCGCGCAGATCGGTCGCGATCACGGTGAAATGCTGCGCCAGGAGGCCCGCCAGCCGATGCCAGATTTCATGTGTCTGCGGGTGGCCGTGAAGCAGCAGAAGCGGCGGCCCATTACCGCCCTTCATGCCGAAGAGTTCGACGCCCGCGGCATCGAAGGTGAACGGCTCGTAGTCTTCGAACGGCATGGCGTGAATATTCAGCGTGACGGGAAAAGCATTGTAGGCGTCCTCGACGATACTAAACTGCTTGCTGGCAGCCGCTTTCGTAGAAGCTGAAGACTTCTTCCAATGTTCCTGATGATCGCGCATCGGAAGATTCGCCTATAATCGAACGGTCGTTCGCATGTTTGTAGCGCATGCGCTTGAGCTTTGCCCAACGCCCAGGTCCGGCAGCAATCGCCATGCGCAGTTATTGTGATCCCACGTCAGATGGATGCGCGCATCGCCGGCTTTCACATTCAATCAGGAGACTCGTGTCATGGCACTCCCCGCCGCTCTGCAACACCTCGCGCTGCCCGTCATCGCTTCACCCATGTTTATCGTCAGCTATCCGGAGCTCGTGCTCGCGCAATGCAAGGCGGGGATCGTCGGCTCGTTTCCTGCGCTGAACGCGCGACCGGCCGAGCTGCTCAACGAATGGCTCACGCAGATCGGCGAAGGAATCGAGGCGCATAAGGCGGCGAATCCGGGCGCACCGGTTGGTCCGATTGCCGTGAACCAGATCGTGCATCACTCGAACGCGCGGCTTGAGGCGGACGTGCGAGTGTGCGTGGAACATCGCGTGCCCATCTTCATTACCAGCCTGCGCGCGCCGGTCAAGGAGATGATCGACGCCGTGCACAGCTACGGCGGCATCGTATTGCACGATGTGATCAACCTGCGGCACGCCGAGAAGGCGCTGGAAGCGGGCGTCGATGGCCTGATCCTGGTTGCAGCCGGCGCCGGCGGACACGCGGGTATGACTTCGCCTTTTGCACTGGTGGGTGAAGTACGGCGTATTTTCGATGGCCCGATCGCGTTGTCGGGGGCCATTGCCAACGGCGGCTCGATTCTCGCCGCGCAAGCCATGGGGGCGGATTTCGCGTATATCGGCACACGTTTTATTGCCACGCGCGAGGCGCATGCGCTGGAAGACTACAAGACTGCGATCGTGGGGTCGAAGGCTGCCGACATCATTTATACGAACCTCTTCACCGGCGTGCACGGCAACTACATTCGTCAGAGCATTCTCAATGCGGGACTCGATCCGGACGCGCTGCCGGCATCGGATAAAGCAGCGATGAATTTCGGCGACTCCGCGATCAAAGCCAAAGCGTGGAAAGAAATCTGGGGCGCGGGACAAGGCGTCGGCCTAATGGACGACGTCCCGACGGTGGCGGAACTCGTGTCGCGGCTCAAGCACGAATACAACGATGCAAAAACGCGCTTGGGTATTTCGCGATAAAGCACTCGCTTCGCAAACAGTCCAATAAGCGGCTGGCTCGCGAATCTCTTTAAATCACTTGCGCGCCTGTCAACAAAAACGCCGCCCTTGGCTTCAGGGGCGGCGTTTTGCGTTGCCGGGCGCCAGCGCATAACGCCCGGTGGCTTCGCTCAGAACTTCGTGCGAATGCCTACGCCGTACGTATCGCCGCTCGACATGCTCGTGTACTTGTCGTTCAGGTACGCAGCGTAGACGTCGGTGCGCTTCGACAGCGGATAGTCGTATCCGAGCGCCCAGCTCTTGTGCGTCTGGTCGAGCCCGCCATTGCTGCGCGAATACGCATACGACGCCATCACAGAACCCACGCCGACCGGAATGGTCACGCCGCCCTGACCCGTGTTCACGTGGAACGAACCTGGATCGATGTCATTGTGCGTGTACATGTACTGCGCAAAGAACTTCACAAATTTCATGTCATACGACGCGCCCAACTGGCCAACGCTCTGGCTCTTGTAACCGGCCACGAACGACGTCAGGTCACCCGGCGTTGAGCTGAAATTCACGTACTGATACACGCCCGTCGCCGCAAACGGGCCATGGAAATACAGGAATTGCGCGCTGTATTTCTTGGCGCCGTTTTGTCCGGCCTGATTGCCGAAGCTGTACATCGCGCTACCCGACAAACCGCTGAAATCAGGTGTGGTGTACTGAACGGAATTGTCCCAACCCGAATCGCCGACAACACCCTGGTCCGTCGTGTACGTCGGGAACGTGCTCTGCCCGAGGAACACGTGATAAACCATCGGCGAGAACGTGTACGAATCGATAAACGGGTTAAACAGAATCGTCGATACAAAAAGCTGCGTGGTCAGCCGGCCGGCAGTGACCGTACCGTACGGCGACTCGATACCCACATACGAATTGCGCGCGAAAAATGTATCACCCTGGAAGCGGCCGTAATTACCGTTCTGCGCGCGAAAGAAACTTTCCAACGTGAAGATCGCCTTATAACCGCCGCCCAGATCTTCGCTGCCTTTCATGCCCCAGTATGACGTCGACATACCGCCGCCGCCCACGTTCCAGGCCGTAGGGCTGCCCGGGAATTTAGTGGCTCCCACCCATTCGTCGACCTGTCCGTACAACTGGACGCTCGATTGCGCTTGAGCGGAACTGGCGGCAAGCAAGCCGAACATGCCGGCAGTAACGGTAGCCTTGGCCGCGGCCTTAAGCACGCGGTTCACGGGTGGCTTCATGGACTCTCCTGTCGTATTAACGTTAAAACGGGATTCGGCGAGGGGTATCGCCTCGCTTTATCGGACTGTTCTTATAAATGTCCGCTATGCATGTAGATGGCTTAGGGCGGGACCATCTTTACGGATCATTTTTCTGGACAAAAATAACTTTCCTTATGCTGTCTATAGCGGTTTCAATACATTGCGCGCGACGAACTTTTATCGGCCGATGTAACGCGATGCGAAAAGGACGCTTGAAGGAGGAGCCGGCATGCAAGTGGATAGCCCGCGATGCTATATGCCACGGTGCACCCGGGCAATCTGCATTCCGGCAACAATAAAAATGCGATCAGAAACGTCAGTCGGACGCATTGTTAATGCGACTAATTTTGAGAGGAATGAAGAAGGGCTTCTGGCGATCAGACTGTGGCGGGATTACGTCATTGCGACGCTTGCCATAGACGGGGGAATTGTTTTTTGTTTTGCACTCGCAAGCAAGTTGTGGCGAGTCGGATTTGACGCGTCAACTGGGGCGCGTCAACTGCGACGGGTCAGCCCGCTTTCGAACTTACGGTTTTGACCTTGCGCTTTGGAATTGAGTTGGGGATTCGCTTTGGGACTGGCGTGCGAGCAATGCGCGGCGGAGATGGAAGGTGTGCAGCGTTGCTTTGTTATGTAAGGAGCAAGTTAACCGGGCGCTCGTTCGTTCAGCGTCGCAGGCAGCGCGATTTGGTTCGCGTAAGACCTAAACGAGTGCTGGCTCGCGACGCTCTGCAGGCGGGGCGGTTCGGTTCGCAATAAGACTAGACGTCGTAAGATCGCCCACGACCTCGGTCGGCCGCGCCCCCCCGGATCACGGCCTATCCCACGCGCCCCTTCGCTTCAGCGATCAATTCCGGTACGCGGCGTTCGCGGGCGAGCGCGGGTCATCGGCCTGACGGCCTGATGGACGCGGGCCGCTGCGCTCCTCGTTATAACGTGCGATGTCGGCGCGGATCGATCCGCCGGTGCGCAATTGCGCAGCCTGATCAGCGCGCGGCCCACCACGCACTTCCGCGCTAATCGGCGTCAGGCCAGAGCCGGCCGCGACGCGTTGGTAGCGGAATGACTGGGCACCACGCTCGACGTCATCCACTCGCATCGCATGCCGGTTCGCGGCCCTCCACGGCTCTTGAACCTGACCGCCGTTGCGGTTGAACATGCCGCCGTGGTCGCCGTGGTTGAACATCCCGCCGTTGTTACCGCCAGCGAAAGCGAGCGACGCACACAATGTCGACGCCGCAACCAAACCGGCAGCAGCGGCGAGGATCAAGCGAGCGATAGGTCGAAATCGGGTGAGCAACATGTCGATACTGCAAGATGTCCGACTCTGTTCGAGCGCGCTAGCAGAAAATGGAGATCCGCCAGCATCGCCGACCGGTCAATTGTCGGAACATCAGGCCCGCGTTTCCTAACGCGCCTGCCGACCGGTCTGTCATTCAATTTATTGTGCTGCGCGACTGGAGTCGAGCCAAAAAGTGTTAGGCCTTCCTGAGGGTTGTAACACCATGTTACTTCACTGTTTTTTGGCTCTTTTCGAGATGGATTGTGGTACTTCCTTCTTATCAAATCGGCCTGATTCCGGTTGCTAGCCAGTGGTCCGCAACTGGTTCGCAGCAGCGCTATATGCGCCCGCGTCACGTGCTCAAAACAGGTCATTCATGCGCTTACAGAATTAATAGATCACTTAAATGAATTTGCATCTTGAATCGGTATGCGCTCAAAATAGCGGTCGCGATGATTTCGCGCGTATCCGTTCGCCTTTTTGAAGGCACGAAATGTGATCGCCGGAAGTCGTCATGCACTTTCATGAACATGCGAATCCCCGATGACCCGCCCCAAGTTTCTCCCCGATAACTTCACTCTCGCACTCGTAGGCACGGTGATCCTTGCCAGCCTGCTGCCCTGCCGTGGCGCTGCGGCGGTTGGCTTCAACTGGCTGACCAACATAGCCGTCGGACTGCTGTTTTTCCTGCACGGCGCGAAGCTCTCCCGCGAAGCGATCGTGTCAGGCATGACGCACTGGCGTCTGCACATCGTTGTACTGCTCAGCACGTTCGCGCTGTTTCCGCTGCTGGGCCTGGCGCTGAAACCCGTACTCACGCCGCTCGTCACGCCCGCGCTGTATATGGGCATCCTGTTCCTGTGCACGCTGCCGTCCACCGTGCAGTCGTCTATTGCCTTCACATCCATTGCCAAGGGCAATGTGCCGGCTGCGGTTTGTGCCGCCTCGGCGTCGAGCCTGCTTGGCATTTTCATCACGCCCGCGCTGGTTGGTCTCGTTGTGACGGACGGCAGCGGCCATGCCGGCTCCGCCTGGCATACGGTCGGCAATATCGTGCTGCAACTGCTCGTGCCGTTTATTGCCGGGCAATTGCTGCGGCCAGTGATCAGCAAATGGCTCGACAAGAATCGCAGCGTCCTGCGTTTCGTCGATCAGGGTTCGATCCTGCTGGTTGTGTACGTCGCGTTCAGTGAAGCGGTGAACGAGGGCATCTGGCACACCATTTCCCTGCAAACGCTCGGTGGACTGGTTGTAGTGAACGTGGTGCTGCTCGCACTCGCGCTCGGTGTGACGGCGTTTGCCAGCAAGCGGTTGGGCTTTAACCGGGCAGATCAGATCACAATCATTTTTTGCGGTTCGAAGAAGAGCCTCGCCTCGGGGATTCCCATGGCGAAGGTGATTTTTGCCTCGCATGCAGTGGGCGCGGTCGTGCTGCCGTTGATGCTTTTTCACCAGATCCAGTTGATGACGTGCGCTGTGCTGGCGCAACGCTGGGGAGCCCGCGACACGTCCGGCGAGCAAGCGCCACAGGCAGAAGAAGGCGCCCGCGCGCAAGTCCGTTAGTTCTATTCGCTCTATTAGCCTCATTAGCGCCGCTAGTAAGCGCCGCGCCGCTGCCGCCACTGGCAATAGTGCGAAAACACGTTGCATGACTGACTCTCCCGTCCCAACTTAACCAAGCATGAAGCCGCCCTGTGCGGCTTTTTTGCTATTTGGAACCCATTCAGGCGATCAGTCGATTCGGCCCGATGGCCTATGACTTGATATTGGGAGCCCACCGGCAGCTCGTTGGGAGCCGGCAGCAAACGCGTTTCGTCTCCTCACACCTCCTATGCCGTCTGGCGGACTGGTGATCGGGCATGTGCCTTGCCACACTTGTGTCCATAAGCTGTTGATGGCACCAGGCAACGAACAACGACATGCGTGACTTCATCCACTCAAGCGGTTAGGAATGACCACCATGCAAGCAATGACTGACGGAGCCGCGAGTCAATCCCTTCTCGGTTCGTTTTTGCACGAACTCCGCTTCGAGCGCGGCTCGGACACGGATACTGCTCGGGCGCTTCACTCCATGATCGATGCCGGCTTTGACCGGCTGCCACTCCCCGGGCATGGCGCAACGATCGAGCGCTGGCGAACGCTGGCGGCGGTCGCGGCGTGCGATCTCGCGCTGGTCAAGCTGTTCGAAGGCCATACGGACGCACTCGCCATCATGGCTGAACTAGGAGAAGCAGATGTCCCTGAAAGCGGTCAGGCGTGGGGCGTTTGGGCAGCAGAACCGCCCTCGGCACGCCTCGCCGCGACCGCGGCGTCTGACACGCCCAATGTCACGTTGCACGGTACGAAGGCCTGGTGTTCCGGAGCAGCCTCAATAACCCATGCCCTTGTCACAGCTTGGAACGAACGGGACCAACCGATCCTCGCCGCAGTCGATCTCCGTCAGCCGGGCGTGCGCGTCACGCGTGATGGCTGGATGGCTGTCGGTATGTCAGCGAGCGCGAGCGTGGACGTCCATTTCGATCACGTTGAAGCCACCCGCATCGGCGCACCGCGCGCCTATCTGGAACGAGCAGGCTTCTGGCACGGCGGCGGCGGGATCGCGGCATGCTGGTTCGGGGCGGCGGCGGCAATCGGAGAATTCGTCAAACAGGATGCCGCGCGCCGAGCCGACCCCTACAAGCTTGCCCATCTGGGGGCTATTGACACGGCGCTCTGCGGCACAGCCAGCCTGCTGCGCGAAGCGGCCGCACGGATTGACCGCGAGCCGCAAGCCGACGCAATGCCTGACGCCTTTCGAGTCCGCCTGGCCGCGGAACGGGCGGCGATTGATGTCGTCGAGCGCGCCGGCCGTGCGCTGGGCGCCGGACCGCTCTGCCGCAACCGCCATTTCGCCAGCCTGATGGCCGACCTACCCGTCTTTATCCGTCAGAGCCATGCCGAACGCGATGAAGCCGCGCTTGCCGAACGACTTATCAATGGGGAATGCGGCACATGGAACCTGTAGTAACTCACCCGGCAAACGATCGCGCCATCGAGGGGAATGGCACGCCGGAAGCAACTTGGCAAAAGTCCGGGCTGCTCTCGAGCCTGCCTGAAGTCGATCCGGCGATCCTCGTGCCGCCCGGCGCGCGCGCCGTGATTGTTTCGCCGCATCCGGACGACGAGGTTCTGGGCACGGGCGGCCTGCTGGCGCAACTGTCCGATCTGGGCCGCAAGGTGCTGATCATCGCCGTGACGGACGGCACTGCGAGCCATCCTGATTCGCCGGAATGGCCCACGGCGAGGCTCGCCGAAACCCGTCCGCAAGAAACGCACGACGCGCTACAACGTCTGCGCATGAGACATGTCGCGCTGATGCGACTGCATCTTCCGGACGGCGGCGGAGAAACGTTCGAGTCGGAACTGACGGAAGCGCTGGAAACGCTTCTCGAACCGGGCGACATCGTGTTTGGAACCTGGCGTTTCGATGGTCATCCCGACCACGAGTCAGTCGGGCGGGCGGTGACCACGGTGGCTGATGCGCTCGACCTGCCGTTTGTTGAAGTCCCCGTGTGGACCTGGCATTGGGCGACGCCGGAGGATTCCCGCGTGCCGTGGAGCCGAGCGCGCCGCATCGTGCTGGATGCGGCCACGCTTGCCCGCAAGGTTCACGCGGTCCAGGCGTTTCGGAGCCAGATCGAAGCCGACGACTCCACGGGCCGCGCACCCATCCTGCCCGACCATGTACTCGAACGTCTCACCCGGCCCTATGAGGTCGTGCTGATATGACACAGGACCCGAGCACGCAGGGGCCGAACGCACAAGACTATTTCGCCGGTCTTTATCAACGCAGCGACGACCCGTGGTTACTTCGCGACCGCTGGTACGAGCGGCGCAAGCGCGCGTTAACGCTAGCCGCCCTCCCTGACGAACGTTACCGTCGCGCATATGAACCCGGTTGCGCGAGCGGCGAACTGACCGTCGAACTTGCCGCTCGATGCGAAACGCTGCTCGCGGCAGATTTGAATCCGGCCGCAGTCGACCTTGCGCGCCAGCGAGTCGCGCATCTTCAGCACGTTCAGGTCGAGCAGCGCGTCATGCCTGACGACTGGCCGGATGGCGAGTTCGACCTGATCGTAATCAGCGAGGTGGCGTATTACCTGACTGAGGCGCAACTCGCCAGCCTCATCACGAAGCTGAGCGTTTCGCTTGCCCCGGGCGGAACGCTGCTCGCCTGCCATTGGCGGCGGTCAATCGAGGGATGGCCGCATTCAGGTGATCATGTACATCAAGTGCTTTGCGCAAATCTCGCGCTACCGCGATTGTCCCGCTATCAGGACGACGACATGGTGCTCGACGTATGGTCATCGAATGAGAAATCCGTCCATCAGCGGGAAGCGCGCTAATGGTAAGCGCCCTGCGGCTAGGTGCTCCAATGCTCGCCAACGCGTGTTTAGTGGAATTTTCTCATCGCATTGACTAAACAATAAAGGCAACTGAAAGCCATATCAGCAAACAGCTTACGGGTTTTCTCTTAGAATCTGCGGGTCAGTTTTCGCGATGGTTTACTATACAATCGCCAAACTCGTGCGAACCGGGCGTCGTTAGTAAACACAAGACGTGCGTACAACGCCTCAGCGCCGATAAAAACAAATCCACGCAACGCAGAGACGAGAGACCCGATGGCCACCACCATTCGCGATGTCGCGCGCGCAGCCAGTGTGTCGATCGGCACGGTATCGCGAGCGCTTAAAAACCAGCCGGGCTTGTCCGAAACAACGCGTGAACGCGTGGTGGAAGCGGCGCGGCAGCTTGGCTACGACGCCGCCCAGCTTCGTACTCGAATCCGGCGCGTCACGTTCCTGCTTCATCGCCAGCACAATAATTTCGCGGTCAGCCCGTTCTTTTCCCATGTGTTGCACGGTTTCGAAGAAGCCTGCCGCGAGCGGCGGCTGGTGCCGTCAGTACTGACAGCGGGTCCAACACATGATCTCGCCCAGCAAATGCGCCTGCACGCGCCGGACGCCGTCGCGGTTGCGGGATTTATCGAGCCGGAGCTGCTTACGCATCTGCGCTCCATGAACCGGCCAGTCGTACTGATCGATTTGCGCGCACCGGGTTTTCGCTCGGTCAACGTCGATAACGCCCGGGGCGCCGCGCTCGCCATGCAGCACTTGTTCGCACTCGGACGCAAGCGGATTGCGTTCATTGGCGGATCGCTGGCGCACTACAGCATCTCCCAGCGTGCAATGGGATACCGGCTGGCGTATTTCGAAGCAGGATTACTCTTTAACCCGACGCTCGAAGTCACCACGCAGCCCGCTATCGATGCCGACCTGGCCGCCGCCGACGCCATGGAGCGCCTGATCGCGCAGGCGCGCGCGCAATCCGCACCGCTCCCCGACGCCGTTTTCGCCTATAACGATGCTGCGGCCCTCGCTGCCATGCGCGTCTGTCTCGCGCACGGTTTGCGGGTGCCGGAAGACATTGCGTTTGTCGGTTTCGACGATATTCCCGCCGCAGCCCAAAACACGCCGCCGCTCACCACGGTCACGGTCGACAAGGAAGCGCTGGGACGGCGCGGCGTGGAATTGCTGCTGGAAACCGCGCAGAACCACGACGACGCGAATACCACCGACACGCTCGTGCCCGTGCATCTGATTCCCCGCGCGAGCTCGGCCATAACACGGACACAGACATCGGTATGAACTCAACCGCTCTGCACGTGGCGGGTTCGGCAGAACCGGACTTTCGCAGCCGCGATTTCCTCCTCGACCACGTTCGCCACACACTTGCGTTCTACGCACGAACCGCCCGCGACGACTCGGGCGGTTTTTTTCATTTTTTCAAGGACGACGGCACGGTCTACGACCACACCACGCGTCACCTTGTCAGCAGCACGCGCTTCGTCTTCAACCACGCGATGGCGTTCCGTCAGTTCGGCGGTCAGGAGCATCAGGACAACGCCCGTCACGCGTTCGCGTTCTTGCGCAACGCGCATTGGGACGCGGTGAATGAAGGCTATGACTGGGAAATCGAATGGCGCGACGGCGCGAAACGCACGCTCGACGGCACGCGGCATTGCTACGGCCACGCGTTCGTTTTGCTGGCGTGCGCGCACGCGGCAATGGCGGGTATCGATGAAGCCAAGCCTTTGATCGATGAAACCTTCCAGCTGATGGACAAGCATTTCTGGGACACGGACGCCGGTCTATACGCCGATGAAGCCACGCCCGACTGGCAGCTGTCGCCGTATCGCGGGCAGAACGCCAACATGCACGCGACCGAAGCGTTGCTGGCCGCGTACGAAGCGACCGGCCATGTGCTGTATCTGGATCGCGCGGAGAAAATCGCCGGCAACATCACGTTGCGCCAGGCGCGATTGAGCAACGGGCTCGTCTGGGAGCACTTCAACACCGACTGGTCAATCGACTGGCATTACAACGAATCCGACAGTTCCAACATCTTCCGTCCGTGGGGTTTTCAGCCCGGCCATCAGACCGAGTGGGCGAAGCTGCTGCTGATCCTGGAGCGGCATCGCGCGTTGCCATGGCTCGCGCCGCGCGCTATCGAACTATTCGATGCCGGCTTCAACCGCGCGTGGGACGACCAGCACGGCGGCCTGTACTACGGCTTCGGCCCGGACAATTCCATCTGCGACCACGACAAATACTTCTGGGTGCAGGCCGAGACCTTCGCCACCGCAGCGTTGCTCGGCAAGCGGACAGGTCTGGAGCGATTCTGGGATTGCTACGACGAGCTCTGGCGGTATAGCTGGGCACATTTCGTCGATCACGAATATGGCGCGTGGTTCCGCATCCTGACCTGCGACAACCGCAAGTACGGCGACGAAAAGAGTCCCGCCGGCAAGACCGATTACCACACGATGGGCGCGTGCTACGAAGTGCTGAACGCGATAAGCGCAGCGGACGCACCCCAACAAAGCCGCGAGACAGCGAAAGCGACAAGCTAAACGGTGAGCACGATGACCTCCAACTCAACTTCCAACTCAACCTTCCCCCAATTCGTCTCGGCCGGCGACATCCTGACCGACCTGATCCGCACCGGGCCGTCAGACTGGCTGTCGCGACCGGGCGGCGCCGGCTGGAACGTCGCACGCGCCGTCGCGCATCTCGGTTTGCCGACGGCATGTGCCGGTTCGCTCGGTACGGACAATTTCTCCGATGAACTCTGGGATGCGAGCGTCGCGGCCGGCCTCGACATGCGCTTCATGCAGCGCGTCGAGCGGCCGCCGCTGCTGGCGATCGTCCATAAAACGCAGCCGCCGACCTATTACTTCATGGGTGAAAACGGCGCAGATCTCGCCTTCGATCCCACCCTTCTGCCGTCCGGCTGGATGGACTCGGTGAAATGGGCGCACTTCGGCTGTATCAGCCTCGTGCGCCAGCCGCTCGGCGACACGCTCGCCCGTCTTGCCGCGCAGTTGCGCGAGCACGGCGTGAAGATCAGCTTCGACCCAAACTATCGAAACCTGATGGCGCATGGCTACGAGCCAACCTTGCGCAAAATGGCCGCGCTTGCCGACCTGATCAAAGTTTCCGATGAAGACCTGCACAAGCTCTTCCCATCGATCCCGAATGAAGCCGACGCCCTCGCCGAAATCCGTGCGATGAACCCGCAAGCCACCGTGCTTGTTACACGAGGATCGGCCGAAGCCACGCTGCACGTCGGAAGCGAAACCTGGCAGGCGAGCCCGCCCAAAGTCGATGTCGCCGATACGGTCGGCGCCGGCGATGCGTCCATTGCGGGCTTGCTCTACAGCTTGATGACACGCGCCGGCGGCTGGCCTGATCATCTGCGTTTCGCGCTTGCGGCAGGCGCGGCAGCGTGCCGGAGGTCGGGGGCGCACTCACCGTCGCTGGAAGAAGTGGAGAATTTGCTGGCCTGACGGCGGGGTCTGACGGCGGGGTCCCACCCATACCGCTAGCCCGGCAATGCGAGACGGTCACACGCGCGATAAATGCGCGTGCTAGCATCGATTCAACCTTTGCCGGAGGTACATCATGGAAGATACGATCTACACGAAAGGCATTTACACCGCGACCATCGGCGCGCATGCCGTAGACGGCGGCGAGTTTCGAGGCGTTGTCACGCTGGTTCGGGACGATGGCGAAGACGGCGAGGATTCCGAGCCGAAACAGTACGATGTCGCCGCCACGTCGCTGTCCGAAGAAGAAGCGCTGGAAGAAGCCCGAGCGCTCGCTCACCGGATCCTCGGCGAGCTCGAACTCTGAGAAGCCGGCAACGGGGGGATTGCTCGCCGCCGTTGCCACTTCGCTTGAACGGGAGAACCAAAATGCCTGAACAACTCTTCCTCTACGGCGTCTATTCCATCCACGTTCGGCCCATCGAACTGCAAGGGACGCGCTGGGACGCGGAATACGAAATCCGCCATCTCGACAAAGCGGTGCAGCCGTGGAAAACCATTGGCGGCGATAACGGCTTGTCGAGCCCCACCGACGCCATTGGTGCCGCGCACGTGCAAGCCGTCGCCGACATTGAAGCCGGCGCGGGCATTCCCAAGCCGAAGACCTTTCCCTAAACCTTGATCCAGACGGACTTCAGGGCTTCAGACTCACCGTGCCCGTCTGCTGCTGCGAGGCGGCTGACGGCACCTTCTGCGCTTCCTCTTTATCGATTAGTGCCGCGCGTTCGTGTGCGTCCCGTGACGTCGCCCGCGCGACATACTCCGACAACGCCCCTCCCGGCGCGATCAGCTTCGCCATATAGGCGATCTGCAGCGTGCTCGATACAAGGATATCGGCTGCTGTAAAGCGCTCGCCAAGCAGCCACGGACCGTCGTCCAGCGCCGATTCAATCGCCTTTTCCACGCGGCTCAGATCGCCCCAGCCGAAACTCACGCTGTTGCCCGGTGCGCCCGTCATTTTTTCGGCCATTGCAGGCTCAAGACAAGCGCCCGTGAAAAACATCCATTGGAGAAAACGGCCTCGCAACGGATCGTCAAGCGGGACGCCCAGCCCGGCTTGCGGGTATTTATCGGCGAGATAGAGCAGCACCGCACCCGATTCCGCGACGCACACACCGTCGTCATCCAGCGCGGGCAACTTCGACATGGGGTTCACCGAGCAAAACGCAGGCGCATTCTGCTCTCCTGCCCGAATGTTCACGTAGGCAAACTCGTACGGCACGCGCAGTTCCTCAAGCATCCATAACGCGCGAAACGCACGCGTCTTCGGCCAGTAGTAGAGCTTCATGGGCGGATTCCTTTCTTGTGGCGCGGCATTGTCAGGGAGCGTCCAGATTACCCGCTCCTGAGCGTTTCGAGGCGCGGGTTAACCACACGTTAGCCATCCGGCAGGTGATTTCCGCTCATTCATCTCAATAAAGATCGATTTTGTTTCTGGTACGGGCGTTCGATCGCCAAGAACGCAAAAACCTTCCGGTTATGTCGAGGAAGAATGGCGACATCCTCTCAATTCATCGATAAAACGCCGGAGCCTCATCCATGAACGCGCGTGTGCCTTTTTCAGATAACCCTCCGCTAGCCAACTACCAACTTACCGATAACCTCAATGCCGCGCACGGCCGGATCTTTCTCACCGGCACGCAGGCATTGGTTCGGCTGGTGCTGATGCAGCGCCAGCTCGATCGCGCCGCCGGGCTGAATACAGCAGGTTTTGTCAGCGGTTATCGGGGTTCCCCGCTTGGCATGGTCGATCAGCAATTGTGGAAAGCAAAAAAACTCCTCGCGTCGCATGACGTGCGTTTTCTGCCCGCGATCAACGAGGAGCTCGGCGGCACGGCTGTGCTGGGCACGCAGCGGGTGGAATCGGATCCCGAGCGGACCGTGGAAGGTGTCTTTGCAATGTGGTACGGCAAGGGCCCGGGCGTGGATAGAGCCGGCGATGCGCTCAAGCACGGCAATGCGTACGGTTCGTCGCCGCACGGTGGCGTGCTGGTCGTGGCGGGCGACGATCACGGCTGCGTGTCGTCGTCCATGCCGCATCAGTCGGATCAGGCGCTGATCGGCTGGCACATGCCGGTCGTGAACCCGTCGAATATTGCCGATATGCTCGAGTTCGGTCTTTACGGCTGGGCGTTGTCGCGCTTTTCGGGCGCGTGGGTGGGGTACAAGGCGATATCGGAGACGGTGGAATCTGGGTCGACTGTGGACCTCGATGCGTTCCAGACCGTGTGGCCCGCGCCGCAGGGTTTCGTCACGCCCGAAGGCGGCCTGCACAATCGCTGGCCCGACTTGCCGAGCCTGACGATTGAAGCGCGATTGGCCGCCAAACTCGACGCCGTGCGGTATTTTTCCAAAACGCATTCCATCGATAAATGGATCGCACCGAGCGGGCATGCGAACGTCGGCATCGTCACGTGCGGCAAGGCGCATCTCGACCTGATGGAAACGTTGCGCCGCCTGGATCTCACCGTCGATGACCTCGATCACGCCGGCGTGCGCATCTATAAAGTGGGCCTGTCGTTTCCGCTGGAAACCACGCGTCTCGATACCTTCGTGGAAGGTCTTTCCGAGGTCTTGGTCATCGAAGAAAAGGGCCCGGTGATCGAGCAGCAGATCAAGGACCATTTGTATAACCGGACACAAGGCGCGCGACCGATCGTGGTCGGCAAGAACGCGCAGGACGGTGCAATGCTGCTGAGCGCGCTCGGCGAACTGCGCCCATCGCGTGTATTACCCGTGTTCGCGGACTGGCTCGCGCGGCACAAGCCGGCGTTGGATCGTCGCGATAAAGTCGTGGATCTCGTCGCGCCGCAAATCCTGTCGAATGCCGCTGATGCCGTCAAACGCACGCCGTATTTTTGCTCGGGCTGTCCGCACAATACATCGACGAAAGTGCCTGAAGGGTCCATCGCGCAGGCCGGGATCGGCTGCCACTTCATGGCGTCGTGGATGGAGCGCGATACAACTGGTCTGATTCAAATGGGCGGAGAAGGCGTGGATTGGGCGTCGCATTCCATGTTCACGAAAACGCCGCACGTGTTCCAGAATCTCGGCGATGGCACCTACTTTCACTCAGGAATCCTCGCTATTCGCCAGGCGGCCGCGGCGAAGACCAACATCACCTACAAGATCCTGTACAACGACGCCGTCGCGATGACCGGCGGCCAGCCCGTCGACGGCAGCATTTCCGTGCCGCAAATCGCGCGGCAAGTTGAAGCGGAAGGTATTGCGACGCTCGTTGTAGTCAGCGATGAACCCGAGAAATACGACGGCCATCACGATCAGTTTCCGAAGGGCACGACGTTCCATCATCGGCGCGAACTCGATGAAGTCCAGCGGCGGTTACGTGATATCAAGGGCGTTACCGTCCTTATCTACGATCAAACCTGCGCAGCGGAAAAACGGCGTCGCCGGAAAAAAGGCGAGTTCCCCGATCCGGATAAACGCTTGTTTATCAACGAAGCCGTGTGCGAAGGCTGTGGCGATTGCGGCGTGCAGAGCAATTGTTTATCGGTGGAACCGGTTGAAACCGAACTCGGACGCAAGCGCCGCATCGACCAATCGTCGTGCAACAAGGACTACTCGTGCGTGAATGGTTTCTGCCCGAGCTTCGTCACGCTCGAAGGCGCGAAGCTCAAGAAAGCCGCAGGCAATGTCTTCGATCCTGAAGCGCTCGCGGCACGTGTCGATGCGTTGCAGGAACCCAGGCTCGAACTCGATAACGCGCCTTACGACATTTTGATTACCGGCGTCGGCGGCACGGGCGTGGTAACGGTTGGCGCGCTGATCAGCATGGCTGCACATCTGGAGGGCAAGAGCGCGTCGGTGCTCGACTTCATGGGCTTCGCGCAGAAAGGCGGCGCGGTGCTGTCGTTCGTGCGCTTCGCTTCCACCGATGCGTTGCTGAACCAGGTGCGCATTGATACCCAGCAAGCCGATGTGCTGCTCGCCTGCGACATGGTCGTTGGCGCGAGCGCTGACGCGCTGCAAACGGTGCGTCATGGGCGTACGCGGATTGTCGTGAACACGCACGCGATACCGAACGCGACGTTCGTGCAGAATCCTGATGCGAACCTTCACGCCGGGTCGCTGCTGGAAAAGATGCAGCACGCGGCGGGCGCCGAGCGCATGAACACGTGCGACGCGCAAGCTTTGGCGACGCGTTTTCTCGGCGACACCATCGGCGCGAATATTTTGATGCTGGGTTATGCGTGGCAGCTTGGACTGGTGCCGGTGTCGCATGCCGCGTTGATGCGCGCGATCGAGTTGAACAATGTCGCCGTGCCGATGAACAAGCTGGCGTTTGCGATCGGCCGGCTGGCTGCGGCGGATTTGGATGCGCTGGAAGCGCTGCGCAAAGCGGCTGTTACGCCGCGTGTCGAGATGGCTGCGATGCCGTTGGATGTGTTGATCGCGGATAGAGAAGCACGGTTGCTGGCTTATGGCGGTTCGAGTTACGTGACGCGATATCGGGCGTTGGTTTCGGCTGCGGCGGCGCATCGCAACGATGCCGTGACGCGAGCGGTAGCTTCGACGTTTTATCGGCTGCTCGCTGTGAAGGACGAATACGAAGTCGCGCGGCTTCACACCGATCCTGCATTCCGGGCAGCGCTGGAAGCGCAGTTCGAAGGCACGGCGGGTCAGGATTTCGCGGTGAAATTTAATATGGCTCCGCCGGTTTTATCGAAGGCCAAAAACGGTGGCCAACCGAGGAAAATGACGTTTGGGCAATGGCTCTGGCCAGTGCTGGGGATGATGTCGAAGGTGCGCGGATTGCGGGGAACGGTCATCGATCCGTTCGGTAAATCGCTCGAACGGAAAATGGAACGCGAGCTTCCCGGAGACTATGAAATCACCATTCAACAAGCGCTTGAAGCAATGACGCCGGACAACGCGAAAGATGTTGAAGCCCTCGCGCTGCTGCACGAACGCATTCGCGGTTATGGACACGTGAAGCTGGCGAATCTGTCGATGGTGAAGCGGCGGGAGCGGGATCTTGGAGTGAAGTTGGGAATCGAGGTGAAGACGGGACAGTATGTAAAGGCATCACTCGATGAGGTCAAAGGTGCTGGAGCGTTGAGAGGGATTCCGGTCGTGGTGGCGAAGTGAAGACCGTGCCCTAAACAGTTGGATAGCCGCACCATAGGCCATATCCCGCACAAACGAAAAGGCCCGCGATCGATTCCTACCGGAACCTCAAAGGTGTTGGTTTTTGAGCTACTTAGCGCTGAGACCCGCGTCCCAAAGGGGATTGCGGGTCTTTTTCTTGCCGGAAACATTTCCGGGAGCTGACGGGCGCGATTTCTCGACGTCGAGTCCGACCATGGCGAGCAGAAACCGGAAAAAAGACCTTCGAGACCAGCTTCAGAGGCCCACTTCCGAAATACCAGGCAAACCGGCGGGACTGAAAGAATTTGCGGAAATACAGGGCCACGATCAGGTGCTACATGCGCAAAGCGTCAATGTTCGGCGTTCTTTTATCGGGCCGTGCGACCGATGTTCGAAGCAAACTGCCTCGCAACCGCTGGATTGCAGTACAGGCAAATCAGAGACGCTTGCTTCTACAAAATGAAGCAAGTTATTCTATTTTGCGTCTCTATGATGATGCAATGCGATTTTATTAGCTTCTCTTATGAGAAGCAAAAACTGCACAATCACTGCCCTATGGGCTATCATTTATTTCATCTTTGATAGCCTATAGGGCAGTAAAATGGATTCCAGAATGAGGCAGCTCCGGCTTGAGCAGGTTCAGGCGTCGGTCGCAGCGTACTCGGATATGATCAACCGTCGGCCGCCGCCGCGTGGATGGCTGAAGGTCATCCGAGAGTCGTTAGGGCTCACCGAGCGACAGCAAGCCGACAGACTAGGCATTACCGGTTCGACCCTGCACAAGTCGGAGTCGGCGGAAGCTGAGGAGAGAATCACGCTCGGACAACTGCGTAAGTTGGCTAACGGGCTGGACTGCGAGCTGGTCTACGCTCTGATGCCCAGAAAGCCACTGACTCAAGTGGTCGAAGACCGGGCACGCTCAATCGCGCTGCAGGAAGTGAGTGGAGTTGCGCACACTATGAGTCTGGAAGACCAACGTCCGACAACCGACCGACTTCGCAAACAGGTTGAGCATCGAACGGCAGAACTACTCCGAGGCCGCTGGTCCGACCTATGGCGATAGTTTTAGACGAACAGGACGGCCAGACACCGCTCGACCCTGACGAGCTTGCAGGGCTGATACCGACGCACCTGGCCACCAAGGGCGACCTGAATGACTGGGAACAGGAGAACATCCTGCAAGCCGTGCAATGGGCTCGCCGTCAACGCAAGGTCGATGTCCTCAGTGAAGAGTTCTGTCGCAACCTTCACAAGAAAATGTTCGATCAGACCTGGTTGTGGGCAGGCACGTTCCGCAAGTCCGACAAAAACATCGGATGTGAATGGACGCAGGTCAGCGTCAAACTGAGAAACCTTTTCGATAACACGCGGTGGTGGGGCGACAACGGCACATTCCCGCCCGATGAGATTGCCGCACGATTTCACCACGAGCTGGTGTGGACTCATCCCTTTCCAAACGGCAATGGTCGACACTCACGAATGATGGCTGACGCGCTCTTGCGCAGCATGAAACAAGAACCGTTTTCGTGGGGAGGCGGCGGGACACTGGTTGAAGCGGATAACGCCCGGTCGGATTACTTGACCGCCTTGCGTGCGGCCGACAAAGGTGACTACAGTTTGCTCTTAGTCTTCGTGCGGAGTACTTCTTAGCCGTCGCACGGACAAGAAGGACGTCGAGCCATTTATGACAGGCACAAAGAGCTTTGCGTTGTTGCGTGTACAGCCCTGCACGACCGTTCTTTCGTCGACGCCGCGCAGCTCAGCCATCGCCAGCGCAGCAGCGCTCGGCACCACTTGGCCTGGGCTCGTACGGGCGTTCAATGCCCGTAAAGAGCGAGCCTCCGAACAGGCTCGCAGTAATCACCAGGCCTGCCCGTTTACCAACACCTGTGTGGTACGGGTAAGAGCGATTCGCGGGCTTTTTCGTTATGTCGTGAAACCAAGCCCTTTACTCTTCCTCCTCCGCCATCCAGTCAATATCCCCGCACAGCACGCACCGTTGCCCGCCCATGCGCGTCTCGACCGACAGCGTGACGCACGGCAACGCTTCGTTAATCGATAAATACGGCTTCGTCACATGCACTCTATCCGGGTCGCCCAGCGCCGCCCGAAAATACGGTCGCCTTAACCAGTTCGCCCCCTGCGCATCGATAAGCGGCAGCAGCCGCGCCTCATGCGCCGCGCGATCGGCCCTCAGCACGACATTGCGCCCAGCCTGCCGTCCATTGGCATCGAGGAGAAAACACCGCGCTGCGTTATCCAGCGCGAGGAAATTCCAGCACACTTCCTCCAGCGGCTCCCCCGCCGCCAGCCGTTCTGCCGCGCGCTCGAATGCTCGCACGTACGGCTGCAGCCGCGTCGCCACGCGTCGTTCCTTCGCCTCCGTCTGCAACCGGAAACGCTCGGTCAACTCGCTCATCAAGGTGTGCGCCTGCGCGGCATCGGCGAGACCGGGATTTGGCCGTCCAAAGAAGAATCCTTGCACGAAATCCGCACCGCTCGAGAGCGCCAGTTGCGCCTCGTGCTCGGTCTCCACTCCTTCGATCAGCACCAGCTTGCCCGCCTCGTGCAGCAGCGACACGACGCCACACAGAATTGCTTCCATGTTGCGCCGATGCTTCAAGTGGCTCGTCCCATGGACCGAATGCGCCGAGTGCGCGGCATGCGACAACATCACGCGATCCAGCTTGACGATATCCGGATCGAGTTGCCAAATCCGTTCGATATTGGAATGCCCCGCGCCGAAATCATCGAGCGCGATCAGGAAGCCGTGCTCGCGAAAATGCTGCACGGCGTCCGCGAGCTTTTCGATGTCATCGGCGCGTTGCTCCAGCACCTCCAGCACCACGCGGCGCGGTTCGATCTGCAAGCGCTTGAGATTCGCCAGCAGCGCGGCCATGTGATACGGCTCGGTCAACGCCGCCGGATGCACGTTGAGAAACAGCCACTCGTTCCCGGTGCCGAGCACATTGAAATTCTCGAGATGCAGCGCCTGCGACAACCGGTCAACCTGCATCGCCTCGCCCACGCGCGCGGCTTGGCCGAATACATCGAGCGGCGACACCACGCGATCAAGCGCATCGTGCGCTCGCAGCAAACCTTCGTAACCGACCGCCCGCATATGCGACAGGCTGAACACCGGCTGAAACACACTCGACAAAGTCCAGCCGCCGTGTTCGACCGAATACCGGTCGAACCCCGACGTCACGCTCAGTTCGAATGTTCGCGGCGAGACTGGCTTCACCTTGTCAGGATTCGCTATTGCCATCTTGCCTTCCCCGTCCGGATGCCCGCATTTGATCCTTGTTCATGCAACCGGTCACAGTCGCGGTCATGGTCGATCAACGCAATCGATTGCGCTCCACATTGCGCAACCGAAGCCCTCAATCCTGATTTCATACACTGCCCTCGTTTATCTTCAAGCGGAATCTACCCGTCCCGTCGCCCTTCGATAAAGCAAGCTCCGTGCTAACGCAAGTCCTAGCGTTTCCTGAGTGCCTGCCCGCATGTGCACCGCCACGGGCCGCCGGGTTCGCAGCGCAGCGTGCGAATGCACCAAGGCAGTGCGGTCTCCATTTGCCGTCCGCGCCTTTTAACCAGCCCTTCGGCGACCTATTAAGCATGTCCAAGCTAAACTTTGCCCCTTCCTCGTTAAAAGGGAGCGTCGCTGGCGACTCGCCGCGCTCCTGCCCGATCGCATAAATTATGGAAATTGTTTTCACTGTCTTGATCCTGATGCTGGCGGTCGCCCTGTCCGGGTTCGCCACCAGCCTGTTGCCCAACGCGTTGCCCTTCACGCTGCCGCTGCCTCTTATCCAGATAGCGATAGGCGCGTGTCTCGCGTGGCCGGGATTCGGCCTGCACGTCACGTTCGATCCTGAGCTATTCATGATGCTCTTCATCCCGCCGCTTTTGTTCGCCGACGGCTGGCGCATCCCGAAACGCGAATTTTTCATGCAGCGCCGCGCGATCCTGCTGCTCGCGCTCGGTCTCGTATTCATGACCGTGGGCGCACTCGGCTGGTTTCTGCATTTCATGATCCCCGCGATGCCGCTGCCCGTCGCCTTCGCGCTGGCCGCGGTGTTATCGCCGACGGACGCCGTTGCGCTCAGCGGTATCGCCGGCAAGGGCCGCATTCCGGCGAACCTGATGCACATCCTGGAAGGCGAAGCGCTGATGAACGACGCGTCCGGCCTGGTTGCGCTGAAATTCGCTATCGCGGCGGCACTCACGGGCGTGTTTTCGTTGCGGGCGGCCGCGATCAGTTTCGTGCTGATAGCGGCGGGCGGTCTGGTGATCGGCGCGGCAATCAGTTGGCTCGTGACATCCATTCCGGGGCGGGTCGCGAAATTGTCCGAAGACGACGATCCCGCCGCCGGCGTCATCCTTACCCTGCTGATTCCATTCGCGGCCTATCTCATTGCCGAACGGTTCGGTTGCTCGGGCATTCTCGCGGCCGTGTCAGCCGGGATGATGATGAACTTCCAGAGCCTGCGCGAGGGCATACCCACGGCAGCGCGAATCCGGATGACCAGCACGTGGACGATGATCGAATTCGTGTTCAACGGCATGGTGTTCATTCTGCTCGGGCTGCAGTTTCCGCACATCATTGGACGCGCGTTGATCGAAGCGCATCACGACGGCCTTCAGCAGGTCGGCTTGCTGCTCGCTTATGTGGCTGCGGTGGTCATTGGGTTGTACGGGCTGCGTTTTGCGTGGGTATGGGTACTGCGCTGGGTCTCGAGCCGGGGCGCTGCGAAACACGGCGTAGCGAACGCGGTGCCGGGCGTGCGTACTGTCGCGATGACGACTATCGGCGGCGTGCGCGGCGCAATCACGCTTGCGGGCGTGCTGTCGTTGCCCGAAGTGCTGCCGAATGGGTCGGTACTGCCTGGACGCGATCTCGCGATTTTCATTGCATCGGCGACTATCCTGATGTCGCTGCTGATTGGCGTGGTCGGTTTGCCCTTGCTGCTGAACGGCCTGAAAAAACGCGGCGATCCGCACGCCGCCGAGGAACGCATCGCGCGCCGGCATGCGGCGCAGGCCGCGATCCGCGCTATCGATACCGCGCAGGAAAATCTCAGCGAGCAGATGGATGAAGCGGCATCGGCACGCTGCACGGATACGGCCGCGCGCGTGATGAGTTTGTATCGGCGGCGTCTTGAAGGGCTCGGCGAAGATGAAGAACCGCGCCGGGCCGCGCGTCAAAGCGAGATGGTGGAAACGAAGCTGAAAATGGCCGCGTTGAGGGCGGAGCGCTCGGAGTTGCTCAAGATGCGCACGCGGCAGGCGATCAACGATGAAACCTTGAACAAGCTGATGCGGGAAATCGATTTGTCGGAGACGGCGATCGTGAATCGCAAGAAAGGCAGCACGGCGTAGTCGACGTTTCCTGTTCGTTGCTTCGTGCGATCTGTCGCATCGGGAGCCACCGCGTGCCGCTGCTTGGCTTGGACACAATGTGCGTGAACGAATCAATCGACTGAATTTTTAAGAGTTTTCGTATTCGCCGCAGGCGCCCACCGCCGCATACTTCATCTCATGCGCAATCCATGAGTGTGCATGATGTCGTTGTAACTCTCCGATCTTGTCCGCTCACAGCCTCCGGCTCTGGGCGGTTTTTTTTAGGGTTTTTTTGCGGTTTTTTTCTGGATAACGAACGAGTTCAGGCTTGAACTTACGTCGTCCTGATTCGACGCTGCCGTTGCTCCTGTTCAAAGCGGGCTTAAGTTTTTCGAGGGAATGTGTTCGCCGACTATCGAGTCGCGCCGATGTGTCGGATCGAGAAATGTCACGGCCGCGCACGACCAATTTCGGTGGTCCAGCTCATGCGCCGCGAGACAAAAAAAGCCCGCACAGCTTGCGCCGTGCGGGCTTCTTAACATCACGTCGTCATATACCGTGAAACTTAACCATGGTGGAGAGGAGGAGGATCGAACTCCCGACCTTCGCATTGCGAACGCGACGCTCTCCCAGCTGAGCTACCCCCCCAACGTATCTCGATAATAGCACAGCCTTAAGACCGTCTGACAAGGCCCAAAAGCCGCCGGCGGGCCGCCTTATTTCGACGGTGCACCCGCCAGAATCCAGCCAACAACCGTCTTGATATCCGCCCCGTTCATCGTTCGATGCGATGGCATGGGCAAGACGCCCCAGACGCCACTACCGCCGTCCCTCACCTTGGTTTCAAGCCGCGCTTGCGCCTGCGTGTCGCCCTTGTACTTCGCGGAGATCTGCTGGAACGACGGCCCCACAATCTTGCGATCCACCGCGTGACATCCCATGCAGGCATTCTTGCCCGCGATGTTCATGGCATCGGCGGGAGAAAAAGCGGCGGGTGCGTCGGCCGCGAGCGCACCCTCGCCAGTCGCGGCCGTGATCGCGATGGCGAGCACGGTCATGGAAAGCCACCGCTTCATTTCGCTGCGGGCGCAGGATTACCCGGATGCACAGGAGAATTCACGACGGGGGCGGCCGACTGTCCATCGAGCGGCTTTGAACTGACCGAGGAATCCGGTACTGCACCGACGGTCGGATTATCGCTGTCGATAGGCGTTACCACCGGCGCACTCGCGCCCGATGCAGCCGCGGCCGACAACGCCTGAGCATCTTCCGGCTTGATGTACTGGAACACCTTGACCACCTGCGCAACACCCGGGACCTGCGCCGCCACATTCGCGCCGGCGGTGCCTTCGTCACGCGTGACGAGGCCCATCAGGTACACCGTGTCGCGCTCGCACACCACCTTGTAGAAGTTCGCCCGCATATCTTTCTCACCGACCATCGCACCCTTCACGCGGCTCTCGAGATAGGCGTCGTTTGTACGCGATGACAGCGAACTCGCGCCCTGGATAGCGAGCTCATTCACAATGCTGTTCACATTGTTGATGCCGCGCACCACCTCTTCGGCCTTTTGTTTCCATTGATCACTCGGTACTTCGCCGGTCAACAGCACACGCCGGTTAAACACGGTCACGCTGACGTGCGCCTGATCAGGCAGGCTTTCACCGATACGCGACTTGGCTTTCACCTGGATCTCGCGGTCCTCGGTCTGCGCGCCGAGCGTGCGCCGGTCCGTGGCCACGAGCGTACCGCCGCCCACCGCACCACCCATTGCACCGATAACCACAAGCGGGCAGCCTTGCAGCGTCAGCACAACGCCTGACAACAGGCTCGCCAGCATCGTGGCTCTGGCTAGCGTCGACCTGACGCGTGTCTTTTTCATCAACTCGTTCCCCTTAAGAATCATTCGTCGCCCAGCAGCATCGCGTCGATGCCATCGCACAGACAGTGAATGGTTAGCAGATGGACTTCCTGGATTCGTGCCGGCCGTTCGGACGGCACGCAGATATGGATGTCGGTATCGGCGAGCACTTCGCTGATCACGCCGCCGCCCGCACCGGTCATCGCGATCACGAACATTTCGCGCTCATGCGCGGCCTGGATCGCGGAGAGCAGGTTGACCGAGTTGCCCGACGTTGAGATGACGACCAACACGTCGCCGGCCTGCCCGAGTGAGCGGATCTGCTTCGAATAGATCTCTTCGAACGCCGAGTTGTTGCCAATGCCCGTGAGCGTCAGGGCATTCGCGTCCAGCGCAATGGCCGGCAAGCCAGGCCGCTCGCGCTCGAAGTGCCCCACCAGCGCAGACGCAAGCCTCTGTGAGTTAGCTGCCGATCCGCCGTTGCCGCACGTGAGGATTCGCGAGCCGTTGGCGAGCGCGCCGAACAGCACGTCGATGGCTGCGGCGATGGGGAAAGCAAGCGTGTCGAGTGCTTCACGATGGACTGCCGCGTTTTCGCGGAAATGTTGCTGGATACGTTCGACGGACATCGACTCTCGGTTATCGGCCGCGCCATGCGCGGTAGTTCATTGACGGACTGCTTCGATGAGTTGCTTCAACGGCTGGCTTCGACGGCTTGCTGCCAAGGTCTCCGAAGCCGATGCTTCACCCACTTCAATACTTAAGCGCCGGCGCCGCGCGATCCATGGTTCTTTGCAACGCGCTCTCGCGCAGCGGTTCAACATAAAACCATAAGACCATAAGACCCGGATCAACCCGGCGCGCAGGCTCCGCGCAGTTTACCGCACTCGCTGTCCGCATCACTTAAGATAAGGCCGTTTTCACGACGTATCGGCGCGAAAAGCATCGCGTAACCACACGATACGGCCTGCATCGAACGCGATCACGTCAAAGCGGCACACGGGCAACGCACCGCGCCACGTCATCAGGTAATGCTGCGCCGCGAGCACCAGCCGCCGCTGCTTATGCGCGCCGATACTCACCGCCGCTGCCGCGAACTGTCGGCTGCGGCGCGCGCGTACCTCCACGAATACGAGTGCACGCTGGCTGCCGATCTCACGCATCACGAGATCGATTTCGCCGCCGCGACAGGCGAAATTGCGGGCGACAAAACGCAGGCGCTGCCGCTGCAGATATTCAAGCGCGCGTTGCTCGAACGCGCTTCCGATTGTTTTCGACACCCCGTTCCCCAAAAAGTTGTCCCTCACCGCATGGCACAATGACGTCCTCCGTATGCCACCCGCCCTCATGACTCCACTCTCCGAACTTGCCAACGGCCAGCAGTTTCCGGCTGGCGCGCTCTATATAGTCGCGACGCCGATCGGCAATGTCGCGGACATCACGGTGCGCGCGCTGCATGTGCTAGGACTCGTCGACCGTGTGGCTGCCGAGGACACACGGAACACGTCGCAACTGCTGTCGCGCTACGGCATTTCGAAGCCGACCATCGCCGTACACGAGCACAACGAGCGCAGCGCTGCCGAGAACGTGATCGCACATCTGCGCAATGGCGAGCGCATTGCGTGCGTGTCCGACGCGGGCACCCCGGGTATTTCCGACCCCGGCGCGCGACTGGTCGATGCCGTGCGCGAAGCTGGCTTTCCCGTTATTCCTTTGCCGGGCGCAAGCGCCCTCACCACCGCGCTCAGCGTAGCCGGCGCATGGGTTCACACGTTTTCGTTCATCGGCTTTCTTGCCACCAAACCGAAGCAGCGCGACACGCAATTGCAGTCGCTGCTCACGCACACGCCGGCACTCGTGTTCTACGAAGCACCGCACCGGATTGTGGAAACGGTGCAGGCGCTCGAGCGCGCGTTCGGTGGCGATCGGCAATTGCTGATTGCTCGTGAGCTGACCAAGTTACATGAGAGCATCCATCGATGCACCCTGGCCGAAGGGCCAACGTGGCTTTCCGGCGATGCAAACCGGCAACGCGGCGAGTTCGTTCTCGTAGTAGAAGGCGCGCCGCAAAAGGACGCCGCGGACGACGCTCACGATGCATTGCTCGCGACTTTGCTGGCGGAGTTATCGGTAAGTAGCGCTGCACGACTGGCGGCAACGCTGACGGGCGCATCGCGCAACGCGCTTTACACGAGGGCGCTGGCAATGGATAAGGCACGCGGAGAACAGGGCGAAACCGAGCAGGAATGACGAGCGGGAATAAGGCGGGTAAATCTCGCTGGGCAATAAAAAACGGGCCGTCGAAACGGCCCGTTTTTTTACGCAACAAGTTGACGATGATCAGTCGGTTGGGTTGAGTGATGCCAGCGATTGATCTCGTGCTGCCGCCCGCGCTTCCTGCTGCGTCAGGCCTTCGATCTTCACCTTTCCAACACCCGCGCCACGCATGCCCAGTACCGCAGCGGCCGCATAGGACAGATCAATCACGCGGCCACGCGCATACGGACCGCGGTCGTTAATCTTGACGACCACTGTTTTCTGATTCGCCTCATTGGTCACACGAACCCACGACGCGAGCGGTAACGTACGATGCGCTGCCGTAAGCGCGTGCATGTCGTAACGTTCGCCGCTGGCCGTCTTGCGACCGTGGAAACCGCGGCCATACCAGGAGGCGCGACCCTGCTGCTCGAAATCGCTGACATCGGGTCCGGCAGTAATGGGCTTTGCGTTGGCGAGCGAGGAAGTATCAGACGAATTGCTGGCTGACGGAGGCAACGTGTTCAGCCGGGAGTCATAGGCGAGCGGCGCCGTACCTCGGCCCGAGTTCGCAACGCTGCTTGCGGTGGTCAGCTGCGAGCCGGTTTTCAGCGCGCTGGCCTGATCGCTGCCGCTTGGCGGCATGGCGCAACCCGTGAGGATTGCAAAGACCAAAAGACTCCCGAGACGTCGGGTTAGTCGTACATTCATAGACGTGTAATCAACGGTTAGAGCCGCCTAACCATCCGACAAAACGCGGACGTGCGCAGGCAGCTCAAGGCTTTTTTCCGCGCAAAAGTGCGCGCCGCTCGATAATCGAACGACGAGCCAGTGCTCGGGAGCGGCGTACCTCGCCGCAAATGCCCGGTTAGTTTTCACGTCTGGCGCAACCTGTCCCCGGCAGCCTGACCAGACCCCACATGCCGCCATCGAACGTGGATCACACATTCTTGCGCGCTCAACTGCGCAGGAACGGCGGCGTAGGCCCCATCCAACGTAACGGCAGCTAAGGCCGTTGGCAGGTGCATCGCACCTGGCTGGACAAGACGTGTACATCGGTTGAAACCGATGCTTGATTGCGATTGCGAAGCGTTTTCGCTCCGAATTGCGTACTTGATGACAATTGTAAAAACGCGCTACTCGTGTTTCTCAATGCCCATTGATGGCATGGTCATACCATGCACAACTGGCCGGATTATACCCAAACACCGAGTCGGACCGCCCGGAGAAGAACAAAATGTTACTCATTTTCTCTACCGGTGTAAAAATTGCGACTTTTGCCTGTTTTTTGAGCACAGGTCGACCGTTTGGCTAACGCCGGGCGCACGGCGGCAACGCTGGTTTTCGCCCGTTACAATGGACGTTTTTACACGTCCCAGTCGCCCACCATGAAGGTCACCCTTATTCCCGTGACACCGTTTCAGCAAAATTGTTCGATCGTTGTGTGCGAGACAACGGGCCGTGCGGTCGTCGTCGATCCAGGCGGCGACGTCGATCAGATCATTAGCGCAGTCGGACAACTCGATGTGACCGTCGACAAGGTGCTGCTCACGCACGGGCATCTGGATCACTGCGGCGGAGCAAGGGCGATCGCGGATCACTACGGCGTAGAGATCCATGGACCGCACACCGAAGACGCTTTCTGGATCGAACAGTTGCCGGCGCAAAGCAAACGCTTCGGCTTCGGCGACGCGCAGGCCTTCACGCCTGACCGGTGGCTGCAAGATGGTGACTCGGTTCAGTTTGGCGACGAAACCATGGAGGTCTATCACTGCCCCGGACATACGCCGGGCCATGTGATCTTCTTCAGCCGCGTGAATCGCGTGGCGTTGGTCGGCGACGTGCTGTTCGCGGGCTCAATCGGCCGTACGGATTTTCCGCGTGGCGACCATTCGGACCTGGTTCGCTCCGTGCGGGAAAAGCTTTGGCCATTGGGCGATGACGTCACGTTCGTACCGGGGCACGGTCCCACGTCCACGTTTGGGCATGAACGCCTCACCAACCCGTTTGTCGCCGACCGGATGACCGCATGAGCACCGCTATTCCTGAAATCTACGTCAGTACGGACGTCGAAGCTGATGGCCCCATCCCCGGACCGCACTCCATGTTGAGTTTCGCGTCCGCGGCCTACACGGAACACAAGGAGCTGATCGGCACGTTTTCGGCGAATCTCGAAACGCTGGAGGGCGCAGCGCCTCACCCGGTTCAAGCCGCTTGGTGGAAAACCCAGCCCGAGGCATGGGCCGCCTGCCGGACCGACCTGCAGCAACCGCTCACTGCATTGCGGGCCTATGTGGAATGGGTCGAGGCGTTGCCCGGCAAGCCGGTGTTCGTTGCGTATCCGGCGGGTTTCGACTTCACCTATATGTTCTGGTACATGATGCGTTTCGCTGAACGCTGTCCGTTCTCATGGTCCGCGCTCGACATCAAGACCCTAGCGTTCGCGCTGACCGATCTGCCATATCGGAAGGCGATCAAACCGCGTTTGCCGAAACATTGGTTCGATGAACTCCCGCACACTCACGTCGCGCTGGATGACGCCGTTGAACAAGGCGCTCTTTTCTGCAACATGCTCGCCGAGTTGCGGACTCAACGGACGCTGCTGGCGTCGCTGAAAGCGACAGGCGAAACGCCAGACGACACTGATATCGAAGGACAAAACGCGCAGTCTGGGCGTTGAGTTAGGCAATATTGCTCAGGTTGGGCGTTTGACATTGCGCTTCCTTTCTGCCGCCTCTACTATTGGACTTGGTAGCGACCGACAGGAGGCGCAGTTGACTCTCGACACGTTTTCACAAAAAATCCTGCGACTTCTGCAGCTGGATGCTCGTCGTTCGGTTCAGGAGATATCCGACCAGGTCGGGCTTTCGAGCACGCCGTGCTGGCGGCGTATCAAGGACATGGAGCAATCGGGGGTAATCCAGCGGTACACCGCGTTGCTCGATCGCGAAAAGCTGGGCTTGCATGTCTGCGCGCTCGCTCATATCCATCTCACACGTCACACCGAAGGCGGTGTAGAGCAATTCGAACGTGAGATCACCACGTGCCCGGAAGTCACCGAGTGCTACAGCACCACGGGCGAGGCCGACTATATTCTGAAAATTGTCGCGCCGGATATCAAGTCGTACGACGCTTTTCTCCACGACCGCATCTTCAAGATTCCGGCCGTCGCGCAAGTCCGGACCAGCGTAGTCCTGCGGGAAATCAAATTTGATACACAATTGCCGCTTTAAGATATCTTTCGATTACATCAATGCCGACGCTCTAATCAGGGCGTGAAACGGCATTAGATTCAATAATGACAACGCCCGGCGTATTTCTTACAGTTCGGGTAAACCGAATCTCGCGTGCGCCCAGTTTTCGCTTGAGCGCGTCAAAATCGCTGGTCTCCAGGCTCGCCAAATGATCGTCGTTTAGATCTGCGGGAAGCGTCACATCGATATCGAAGCCGCTACTCAGATAATGCAGGTTTAGCGCGCTGTAGGCAGCACCATGAGCTCTCAATTCAGCACTTATGGCATCGCTGACGGCCGAACGCGTCGGCATTCTGCCCGGCAGCGGATTGATTTCATCATTTTCCGGATCGACGTGAATCAATGCATCCAAAATGTAAGTATTCGTCAGCAAACGCGCTCGCGCCAATTCTGCAATGTAGTGCCCCTCTGAAACTGAAATGAGGGGATCAACGAGAATATGCGCATCGACAATCGCGAGATCGCCCATTTTTCGCGTGCGCAATTCATGCACCCCGCGAACACCCGGTGTGCTGCGGAGCAACATGCGTAACTTCTCGGTTTCAGCGTGATTGAGCGCGCGATCAGACAAATCCTGCAGAGCGTCCCATCCAAAAGTCCATCCCATCCGAGCAACCATAAAACCGACGATTGCGGCCGCGATTGGATCGAGCAAACGCCATCCGGCCATACTCCCAATAATGCCTATAGCAACAACCAGCGACGACGCCGCATCCGAACGAGCGTGCCACGCATTGGCGATCAGGAGTGCGGATCTGACGCGTTCGGCCGCGCGCAGCATATAGCGGAACAATAACTCCTTAGAAATCAGAACGATCACCGCGACAATCAGTGCGCTTGCGTGAACCTCCGGGATAGCGTCAAGATTGGTAATACGCTCACCTGCTCGCCATAACATCCCCACGCCGACAGCAATTAAAAGCGCGCCGAGAAATAATGAAGCAACTGTTTCATAACGATTGTGGCCGTAATTGTGATCGTCGTCAGGAGCAGCGGTGCTATGCCGATTTGCCAGGAGCACGATGAAGTCCGACACCAGGTCGGACAGTGAATGAATACCGTCGGCAATCAAGGCTTGGGAATGCGCAAACACGCCTACGACAATCTGCGCCACCATCAGCACGGAATTCACCGCGATACTCGCGAAGGTCGTTTTGCGGGCTACGTCCTGTTTTTCTGCGGCGCGCGCGGTTGATTGCGACATGTCATCACTCGAAGTTATCGTTTGACGAATTTTACCAAGCCGCGCTTCGATGCATTCGCTTAAAAATTGGAAAACCCTATAAAAATCATCTATTTATGTTAAACGCGACGTGTTCTCAGTCGTACCTCGTATTTCGTCGCAATTCCGGGCAGTCGGTCGATTTCAACCGTCTCGTCTATCGGCAGCCCTCCTTGCAGGCGCAAAAAAAAAGCCGCACCTTTTAACGGTGCGGCTTTTTAAACAATCCACGTCTTACTTCTGGATCAGGAAGTTGTCGCGCTCCTGACCTGCTATCCACTTTGGCGGCTTGCCGCGGCCCGACCACGTGCTGCCGCTGTCCGGATCGCGATACTTCGGCGCAACGCCCGCACGCGGACGTGCGGCGTTTTTCAAATTCTTGCCACCACGGCCACCTGCCAATTCAGCAAGCGTGATCCCATAGTCAGCCATTTTCTGCTTGATTTCATTGAGAACTTCGGCATATTCCCGCGACTTCGCTTCTTCAATCTGTCGCTCGAGATTTTCGCGCTGCGCGAGAAGTTCCTTGTAAGACGGCATGATCTGTTCCTTGTGGTTTGCAGTGTACGAGTCGTCGCTCGTTCCGGTTATAACGTTAAGCCTCTCAATGAATCGCAGATTAACACAACTAGGATTCTGCGCGCGTTTCTACGCTGTCGATTTAAATCGATTCAGTCGAACGAGCGTCCGTAACAATTTGTGATATCCGGTTAACACTACCGAAACTACGCATTCATCTTACTTACATCGTTAAATTAACCCACAAAGTCTTTCATCAAATGAAAATAACCCGATACATATCGGCTAAACCTTCCATCTCGTGCGAGTTTGCTCAAATCCTCTCATCGCCGTAACACCATCTCGTAATTTAGCGACATAAGGACACGTATCGGCCGATCACAAGTTCAGACAATCACCTATGCCGTTCAATACAATCGATCAACGCAGCATTCAGTTCTGCGCGAGTTTGTTTCGGTTTATCGAAGGTGAAACGATTGCGCGCTCGGGGAGTTCGCAAATCGCAACCATATTTGTCGATACCCATTAGTTCGAGTTCTGCCGGCCGCTCAGGAGAATCGGCAAATAATTCCAGAAGCCGAAGTTCATTCTGCTCGGATAACGGTTCGAGTGGATCCAGCGCCGTTGCATCCAGCCAGCCCATTGCGCCAAAGCCGCCTATATACCTCATACGTTCGAGCGACATGATCCAGAACGTGAAGTCGCCTAATTCGAGATAACGTGCGGCATCCGGGTGATATCTGAGATAACGGCGCGCCAGTTCATCGACGGATTCAGGCGGCGCCGGAGAAAACGAACCGAGCATGGTAAGACGCTGGCCTTCGAGAATGGCATCGCTAGCCGTTTGGGTAATCAGGAAACCCGCACGCGCGTCCAGTTGCAGATTGCGCGTGTGTTCGGCCAGATGGCTAATCAGCACCATGGGCACGTGACGGGAAGTCGGCGCGAACGGTAATGCGGTCGGGTAGGGAAAACCGCGCGGTTCGCGTGAATGCGTCGCAAGCGTGCCGTGCGGCACTTGATGCAACAGATGCAACGGAGCATGCAACGGGATATTCAAAGCGGGACCTCACGAAAGAACTCACCAACGGCCATGCAAGCGAACTAAATATGATGAGCGAGCGGCCTTTGCGATCTTAAAGCACTAAAACCAGGTACGTCCGCAACCCGATAGAATTGAAAGGTTCGCAGGCCAACCCAAGGGCCGGCTGTTAAAAACAAGAAAGCAAAGAGAGCAATTCCCGTGTCCGAATCTGTATCAAGTGCCCGTGCCGTCGGGCACGACACCCCGAACGCCGTGCATCGGCGGTTGCCCGCGGCAAAACGCGAGCGTGCGCGCTACGCGACCATGGCCGTGTTTTTTATCGCCGGAATGCTGTACGCCTCCTGGGGCGTGCACGTACCTACGGTGCGCGACAAATTTCACCTGAGCGCCGGATCGCTGTCCATTGCGCTCCTGGCGGTGGCCGTCGGCTCGATTGTCGCAATGCTCACCAATGCGCCGTGGATCGCGCGCGTCGGCACTCGCCGCGCGTGCCTTGCCGGCGGTATCGGCATGTCGATTTGCGGGGCGCTGATCCTGGTCGCACCGTTCTACTGGCTGCTGCTGGTCGTGCTGGCGCTATTCGGCTTCAGCATGGCCACCCTCGACGTCGCGATGAACGCGGAAGCCAGCGCCGTTGAAGAAGCGCTGGAGCGGCCCATCATGTCGTCGCTGCACGGCATGTTCAGCGTCGGCGGGATGGCCGGCGCGGCCGCCGGCGGCGCGTTGCTCGCGCACGGCATGCCGCCGGCCGCGCATCTGGCGCTCGCGTCGGTTGTGAGCTTGATCGTGCTGCTGGTGTCCATGCCCGCCGTGCTGCCGCACGTCCCCCACGCAGACCATGTGCATGGCGGGCAGTCATCGTCGAATCGATGGCGCTCCAGGGCCTTGTGGGCGCTCGGCGGCATGGCGTTGGTCGCATTGATCGCCGAAGGCGCCATGTACGACTGGGCAACGGTCTACATGCGCGACGTGGTGCTTGCCACGCCTGCCCTGTCCAGTGCAGCGTACGCAGCCTTCACCGGCGGCATGGCGGCAGGACGTTTCGGCGGCGACGCTGTGCGTGCCCGCTTCGGCGCGCCTCAACTCATCTTCGCGAGCGCGGCGCTGGCGTTTATCGGCATGGTGGCGGCGCTGCTGGTGCCTGACGCCGTCGTCACGCTTGCAGGCTTCACGCTGATGGGGCTCGGACTCGCGAACATGATGCCGGTGCTGTTCGCCGCGGCGGCGCGTGTGGAGGGCGTGAGTCCGGCGGAAGGACTGGCGCAGGTCGCGGGGCTGGCTTACTTCGGCTTGCTGTTCGGGCCGGTGCTGATAGGCGGTGTGGCGCAGTTCAGCACGTTGCCGATCGGATTGTCGGTGGTCGCGGCGTGCGCAGCGCTGATTGCGCTTGTGGGACCGAGGATCATGAAGCAGTTAAAGCTGTGAACGCACACCGTCGCGTTAGCCGGACTGCAAAACGCTAATCAGCCACGAGCGCCAACCGTGTCATCTGCATTGGCCAATATTAGCCAAGCCACCAAGCAAAAAAAACGCGCTGACCGAAATCAGCGCGTTTTTTTAAAAATGAAAATCGTCGAAGGCGGTCCGGGTCGAAACATCAAGCCCCTGACCGCCCGCGATAATTACATCTTGACCACGTCCAGCAGCGTCTTCTTGCCGCCCTTGTAGTCGTACAGCGAGATCACGCCGTGCTTCAGGTCGCCCTTCGAGTCGAAGGTCGTTTCGCCGATCACACCCTTGTAATCCGTATTCGGCATTGCTGCCAGGATCTTCGCCGGATCGGTGGAATTGGCGCGCTTCATAGCATCGACAATGATGTACACCGCGTCATACGTGAACGGAGCGTAGATCTGGATCGGCGCGCCGAAACGCTTCTGGAACTTGGCTGCGAATTCTGCACCGCCAGCCATCTTCTCAAGCGCCATACCGGCTTCCGAGCAAACGATGTTGTCGGTTGCATCGCCAGCCAGGGTCGACAACTGGTCGGTACACACACCGTCGCCTGCCAATACCTTGGCGCGCAGGCCAAGTTGCTTGGCTTGCTTGGCGAACGGGCCGCCGGTTGCGTCCATGCCGCCGAACATCACAGCGTCAGGATTTTCGCCCTTGATCTTCGTCAGAATTGCGCGGAAGTCGACAGCCTTGTCGTTGGTCGCGTCATGCGACATCACGTTCATGCCGAGCGACTTGGCAGTCTTTTCGAACTCGTTCGCGAGACCCTGGCCGTAAGCGGTCGAGTCGTCGACAATCGCGACGCTCTTCAGCTTCAAGTCCTTGGAGGCATAGTTTGCGAGTGCCGGACCTTGTTGTGCATCGGTTGCCACAACGCGATACGTCGTCTTGAAGCCTTGCTGCGTGTACACCGGGTTCGTTGCCGACGGCGAAATCTGCACGATGCCTGCATCGCTGTAGATCTTCGAAGCCGGGATCGAGGTGCCCGAATTCAAGTGACCGACCACGGCGACGACCTTATCGTCGACGAGCTTCTGCGCCACTTGAGTAGCCGTACGCGGGTCAGCTGCGTCATCTTGCGGATCGAGTTGAAGCGTGATCTTCTGGCCGCCGATCGTCAGACCCTTGGCATTGATTTCTTCAACTGCGAGGCGCGCGCCGTTTTCGTTGTCCTTGCCCAAGTGGGCAATACCGCCGGTCAACGGTGCAACGTGACCGATCTTGACGACCTCGTCGGCCGTAGCGGTTGTTGCCATCGAGGCGAACATTAGCGCTGCAGCGCTGATAGGCAACAATTTGTGAAGCTTGGTGTTCATGTAAGTCTCCAGTTTCGGTCCCAAAAACAACGGTGTCGCCCTGTGCTCCGTCTTCGTCACGTTTTGCTCAGCCCCGTGGACGACCACGCCGGATGCATCGTCATGCACTTGGCTTGTACTTCCGCAGGCCGTTTATGACAACCAGCATCCGTACTGCGCGCAAGTGTAGGGTTGTCAAATTAATTTGGGGAAGTTTTTTAGGATAGTGGTGCGACTACTAATAAGAGATGTGTTGAGAAGCTGTTGAAAGTGTGCTGGTGCAGTGCGGAAAGGTCCTGTTCATGCGGTTCTTCAGCAGATTGTCAGGTTTTCCCGAGTGAGCGTTCACGGCATTCTAGAGGTAACGCTTTAGTTTTATCCAGCCACGCCGTTATTATCCGGTCCGCTTGTTTCAGGTCAATTGCGCAGGTCAATTGCACGGGATAAGAACTCGGTTGAGAACTGAGATACACATTGGGGTTAGCACTATTAACTAGTCGCCGCTTAAAGCCTCACATCGCGCTCGATAACAACAACGGAAAGTTGCAGAAGCATCGATAAAAACGTGCCGCCGCGTGCAACGCCTGCAGCCGCTTTACAGCCCGCGCCCTTGCCAGCAAGGCGCATCGAATGGTGGCACACTTCCCGGTTGCGGTTCGACCCCTATCGTCCCCACTCATTTCGCCTCACTTAATTCAGGCGTCAGCCAGGAGCTTCATCATGACCGTAACATCCCGCTGGATCGACATTCCTGCAAACGGCGACACATTCCAGGGCTATCTTGCGTTGCCCAAAGGTGGCAAAGGCCCGGGCGTCGTCATCATCCAGGAAATATTCGGCGTGAATTCGCATATCCGTGCCGTGGCCGACCAGTACGCGGCCGATGGTTACGTCGCGCTCGCACCGGACATTTTCTGGCGCGTCCAGCCGCGCGTGGAACTCGGCTATGACGGCGCAGATCGCGAGAAGGCAATGGAAATCTACGGCAAGCTCGACGTGGCGCATGCAGTCGCCGATGTCACCGCCACCGCCGCCGCGCTGCGCGCACTGCCGGAAGTCACGGGCAAGGTCGCGGCTGTCGGTTATTGCCTTGGCGGCCGGCTGGCGTATTTGTCGGCGGCGCAAGGTGCGTTCGATATCGCCGTGGCCTACTACGGCGGCGGCATCCAGAACGAGCTCGACCAGGCCGACAAGGTCAAGGTGCCGATGCAATTCCACTACGGCGCACTCGACGCCCACATCCCGTCCGACGCGGTCGACTCGGTGAAGCAGCGCTTCGCGGGCAAGGACGCGCAAGTCCACGTATACCCAGGCGCCGATCACGGCTTCAATTGCACGGACCGCGCATCGTACAATCAAGCGGCGTCGGCACTGGCGCACGGCCGCACACTCACGTTCCTCGGCGAGCATTCCTGACTCGGCGGACTGCTTCCGCGGACTGCACGGTTGGCCGCCTGAGAAGACGGTACACAACCGCATTCAAGTAGGGGGAAGCGTGCAGTCCGAGTATCTCGACTATGACGCGATCGGCTTGGCCGAGCTCGTGCGCAGCGGCCAGGTCAGCGCGCGGGAATTAATCGATACGGCAATCACGCGCGCCGAAGCCGTCAATCCGGCGCTTAACGCTATCGTCCTGAAGGATTATCAGGCGGCTCGCAACCGCGCGAGCCGTGGCGGACACGACGGCGCCGGCACCTTGGGCCAAGGTCCGCTCGCGGGTGTTCCCTACCTCATCAAGGACCTGGGTGCGCCGGTCGCGGGTTTGCGGATGTCGATGGGCTGCCGCCATTTCCAGCATTTCATCCCCACTGAAGACTCGCCGATCGTTGCGCGCTCACGGCAGGCGGGGCTCAACATTTTCGGCAAGACCAACACGCCGGAAATCGGCCAGATGCCGTACACCGAACCCGAGTTGTTCGGCCCGGCGCGCAACCCGTGGGGACTCGACTACACCACGGGCGGTTCAAGCGGAGGCGCAGCAGCAGCGGTCGCGGGCGGCGTCGTTCCGCTCGCGCACGCTGCGGATGGCGGCGGGTCGATCCGCATCCCGGCGTCGTGCTGCGGACTGTTCGGCTTCAAGCCATCGAACGAGGTCCAGCCGCAACCGCTGCCCGCACCCGGCGATTTAGCGGTAGATCACGCTGTGTCGCGCAGTGTCCGCGACAGCGCCCTGCTGCTCGATCTCACATCGTCTGGGCAATCCGGCGCTTTCTTCCGGGCCATGGGCGAGCCGTGCGGGCCGTTGCGCATCGGCTATATGGAAGAGCCGCAGCTGGCGGGGGCGTTATCGGCGGATGTAAAAGCCGCGCTCGACGATGCCGCCCGGCTCGCTGAATCGCTGGGTCATCATGTGGAGCCGGCGTCTTTCGGGCTCGACTTCCGCGACCTCGCGTATGGCTTTCTGGTGATGTGGTCGGTGCTGGCCAAAGAGATCGTGCTGCACGCCGACCGCATCAGCGGTCAGAAGCCGAAGCGCGCTGATTTCGAAATTGCATCGTGGGCGATGGCGCATATCGGCCGGAAGATTGGCGAGCGCGATCTGCCGGCGGCGCTGGAAACTCAACGTCAGTTCAAGGCGAAGATGGCCACGTTGATGACGCGATATGACGTGTTGTTGACGCCCACGCTGGCTGCCGCGCCGTTCAAGATCGGCGCCAAGCAGCCGAGCCAATTCGAGCGTTTCCAGATGCACGTGCTCTCGGCGGTTCCTATTGAACCGTTGTTGCAGCGGATGTTGTCAGTGTCGGCGAAGAAGGCGTTTGACTGGGCCGGTTGCACGGAGCTTTTCAACTTTACCGGTCAGCCAGCCATGTCCGTGCCGCTCTACTGGAATGCGCGCGGCATGCCGATTGGCGTGCAGTTCGCGGGACGAATCAACGACGATGCCACGTTGTTCCGGCTTGCGGCGCAGCTAGAGGCAGCGAGACCATGGTTCGCGCGCCGCCCAGCGTTGATGACGGCGAGGTGAACGCTTGGGTTTGCCCGACCCAAGCGATGAACATCTAGCCTGAGCGCTTGGAAAAGCGGTAATGCGCGACGCCCCATTCGTTGCCGCCGGCGTATCCGAACAACTCGGCCACCGCCATATAAAACATGCGCCAGCGCTGAAACCAGATACCGGCGTTAGCCTCGCCATACGTCTGGACCATGAGTGGCATCAACTCGCTGCGCGCCGCGTCCAGATTCGCGAGCCAATGATTGGCTGTCTTTTCATAATGCGCGCCGCTCACCCACCATTGACGGTCAATGGTGAGATCGTCCTGGAAATGCAGCAGCAGCGCCTCGGACGGCATGGTCCCGCCCGTGAAAAAATACTTCGACATCCAGTCGCTGCCGTCTTTCACCTCGAAGTGATAAGCCAGCGTGCGATGCGCGAACACATGCACAAAAAGCTTGCCGTCCTCGCGCATCCAGCCAGAGATCTTGTTCAACAGCAGTCGATAATTCTTCATGTGCTCGAACATTTCGATCGATAAAACGCGGTCGAAGCCATCGACGAGTAATGCCGGATCGAACTGATGATCGACAATATTCCCCGTCACCACGCTCAGGTTGGTTATGCCGCGCTCGGCCGCTTCGCCCTCGATAAACTCGCGCTGCCCCTGCGAATTCGATAACGCCACGATCTGCGAGCGCGGATAAGTTTCCGCCAGCCACAACGAGAGCGAACCCCAGCCGCAACCGAGATCGAGGATGCGCTGGCCGTCGGTGAGTTGCGCACGGACGGCATATTCTTCGAGCATCGCGCGCTCGGCTTGATCGAGCGTTTCCTTCCCCGTCCGATACAAGCAGCACGAGTACTTCAAGTGCTCGCCCAAATGGCCATGGAAAAACGCCGCCGGCACCTCGTAATGCTGCGTGTTCGCGGCTTGCGTTTCGATCGCGATGGGGCTTGCACGCAGTTCATCGACCAAGCGATTAAAACGCTTCGAACGCGCTTCGCCATCGTCGATGCCTTCATCGCGCAGGCGCTGTTTCATCAGGCGGCGCATTCCCAGGCGCACGAACGAATCCGGAAGCCGGCCGCGCTCGCACCAATCGATCAGCCAGCCCTCCGACGGCACTTCTTTTTCTTGTGGTTGTGACATAACCGCTCGCGCTGGCAGGTCGCTCATGTGGAAACTCCTCGCTATTATTATTTAAGGATGACGCGGCGGCCATGGAATCAGTGCACTGGTCGTACGCATATAGTCGGCATATCCCGCGCGCTTTTTAGCCGATTCCGCTTCAATCATGGGTACGCCCGAGACTTTCATCAGCAGCCACGCCATCAGCACGGGCGGCAACAGCATCGCGAAAATCCACGCGCCAACGCCGATTGCGAGCGGGATGTACGCGACCCAATGCACGCACTCGAAGAAGTAATTCGGGTGTCGTGAATAACGCCACAATCCCGCGCGGCATACATTGCCGTGATTCGACGGGTCCGCTTTGAATACGTGCAATTGATGGTCGGCGAGCGCTTCGCCCGCAATCGAGATTATCCAGATCACCGCCGCCAGCGCGACCCAGGCAGCGCCCGGTGGCGTTGCGCGATAGGCCGGTATGAAAAACGCGAGCGAGAGCAGCATCGAAATCACGACTTGCATCTGGAAGAACCAGAACATTTTCTTGTTCGCGTCGGCGCCCCATTGCTCGCGGAACTTGTGGTAACGCGGATCTTCGGCGTGACCGGCATTGCGCTTCCACAAATGCAAACCCAGGCGAATGCCCCAGACGAACCCGCCTATTCCAACGACAACCCGCGTGTGCAGATCACCCTCGGCGAGTACGGCGACCAGCACGGCGACCACGCCGAGCGACATTGCCCAGATCGGATCGACCATCCCGGCATTCTTCGATTTAAGCTGCCACGCCCAAACCGCGGTGAAAACAACGATGAGCGCGATAAAAGCAATAACGGCAACGGTGAGCGGCGGCATAAAGTCCTCGATGTCGATTTTTTGTTCGTTAGATATAGATGGCATCGACTGGAGAGCGATTGCAACTACGACTTGGAGTAATTACGCACGTTGTCCGCCGGCGGATGCGCCGAGGCGAGTAACCAAGCGAGTGTGGAAGCAAAACAAGCGTCGACGTTCAGAACGAACGCGAGCATAAGATATTCCCGCCGATAAACGGGAACGCAGGAACGGTGCGTCTTTCGACGCCCTGTTCCCGATCATCAGGCGTGAGCGTAAAAGCCGAAGCCTCGACTTTACTTATTAACCGCCGCGCCAATCAGCCCATCGGACTGCTAAACCAGCGCCGGCAATCCTTCCACCAACAAGAACGCAATCAGCACGCCCAGCAGCGCGCCAAATACGCGTAGTGTGTTTTTGCGGAATTGCGTGGCGCACGGGACGGCGCCTAGGAACAGAATGCCTGCAAGCGCCATCGGGATAATCAGGATGAAGTCACCGATCGTGAAGTAGGTGGTCATAAACGTCTCCCATCATTCGTGCTCAGCGTCCACCTGGCTGCGTGAGACGTCGCACTGTCGATTTGAGTATAGGCCGTTGTTTGAGCTTTATTTGTGCCGCTTTCCGCAAACGTTAGCGAACAATTAACGAAACGCCTTACGGGACGGGACTTTCGGGCCAGATGTTTTAAGCGGATACGGAAAAACCCTTGTTCACCGGAATTTACGATTAACTTTCATTACGTTCGCGCGTGCATCTAAACGATCAAACGTTCATATGCCGTTCTCTTCGACGCAAGTATTCCGCGCCGCCCAAGCCGATTAACAACAGCACAAATACGAAGCCACTGACGCCCGGCCAGCCGGCAACCGTCCAGAAGTGCCCGCCCCACGAACCCAGCACGCTGGAGCCGATGTAATACGCCAGTAGATAAAGCGCGGCCGCCTGACCTTTCGGGCCTTTTGCCAACAAGCCGATCCAGCCGCTTGCGACCGAATGGCCGGCGAAAAATCCAAACGTCATGCACGCAATCCCGGCAATCACCACGGGTAGCGAACTCGACAACGTCAACGCCACGCCAAAGATCATGAGCAGGAGCGCGGCAATCAGGACGCGGCCACGGCCGAATATATCGGCCATTTTTCCGGACCAGGGCGATGCCACCACGCCCGTCAAATACACCACGAAGATTGCACCAATTTCCGTCTGGCTCAGGTTGAACGGCGCCGCGATCAACCGATACCCAACGTAGTTATAAAGCGTCACGAAACTGCCCATGAGCACGAAGCCCATCAGGATCACGCATCGCAGGCCGCGATTTTTCAGATGCCCGGCCAACGCCGTCCGATGATGGCCAAATCCCATCCCGATGCGTGGCACGAAACGCTGCGACGGTGGCAGGAGCGCACGAAACGCCAGCGTGGCGAGCAGCCCAAGCACCCCGATCCCGCCGATAGCCACGCGCCACGAGAAGAAGTCCGCGAGAATCCCGCTGATCACTCGCCCGGCCATTCCGCCGATTGCCGTGCCGCCGACATAGAGTCCCATCGCGAGACCGAGGCCATCGGGATGCACTTCCTCCGCGAGATAGGCCATGGCGACGGCCGGTACGCCGCCAAGCGCGAGACCTTCGAGCGCACGCACAAACAACATCGCGTGCCAGCTCGGCAAGAACGCCACGATGATCGTCAGCAGCGCAGACGCGGTCAGCGACAGCGTCATCAAGCGGTGCCGGCTCCAGCCCTCTGACACAAAGCCTGCGATAAAAATCGCCACGGCGAGTGAAGCCGTTGTCACCGATACCGACAGCGCACTTTCCGCCGGACTCACGCCGAACGTCTTCGTGAACTCCGGAAGGAGCGGCTGCACACAGTAGAGGAGCGAGAAGGTGGCGTAGCCTGCAAATAGCAACGCAATCGCCGCGTGCCAGTAAGCACGCGAGCCACGTTCGAGATACGGCAAGGGATCGAGGGGAAGCGAAGAGGACGAAGCTGACCGGGACGGCGCCGGCGATGAAGTCACAAGTGGATCTCCGGTGGCGAAGGCCATAACGATACAGTGATCGTCAGGGTTTTGCCGGAGAGCACACCGAACGCTTTCAATCGACTTTCGAAAATGGGTTGAGATGCGAATACGTTGTTTCGACGCGATGCAAGTTTTCGACCCATGTGAATTGATGCGCTAAAGTAGAACATCGTTTCAGCCGAAATCATTGGAACGGGACTGCGGTTTGCAGGCATTCGAGGTATTTACGCGCGGCACTTCAGTTTCGTGCACAGGGCCTCACGTGCCTGTGCTTCATGCAGAACCGACCGGCACGCGCACTGTTTTGCCGGCACACCTCGGGGAGTCATCATGCAAATTGGTTCAATCGTTCGCTCCGTCCATATCGCGGTGCCACAAGGCGCACGCGGGATCGTCATGCGGATTCTCGGCGACATGGCCATGGTGGCCTGGTACGCGGAGGAACCCGGCACGTCGGAGCTGCTGAACACGGAACCGTTCTTCCTCGAAGATCTGATCGATACCGGCGAACTCGTTCGCCCGAATAACGCCCTCATGCATTGAGGAATTAGCGCGTTTCAGAACTCTGTTTCGCTGTAACCGCGCATCGCTGATGCTTCCCCCCGCGATGCGCGTCACAATGCAGGGATGAACTCGAACCATTCCGATGCATCGCGCGCGTCCGGAGACAATCTGTCTCTCTCCGGTGACGACGCTAATCTCCCGCCGCCTCCTTTCGCCGATCTCACGCCCGAGCGCGTGCTCGATGCGCTCGACAGCGTCCTGATGCCGCTTGGCGAACGCACCGACGGCGGCATGCTTGCGCTCAACAGCTACGAAAATCGTGTGTATCAGGTTGGCATGGAGGACGGGCCGCCGATGGTCGCAAAGTTCTACCGGCCGTTGCGCTGGTCCGACGACGCCATTCTCGAAGAGCACGCTTTCGTTTCGACGCTTTATGAGCGCGAGATTCCGGCGGTACCGGCACGCGTGCTGAACGGTGCGTCGCTGCATACCTTCGAAGGTTTCCGGTTCTCCATTTTTGAACGGCGCGGCGGGCGGGCGCCGGATATCGACCGGCCGGAGACGCTGGAATGGCTCGGGCGTTTTATCGGGCGGATTCACGCGGTCGGGCAGATCAAGCCGTACGTGGAACGGCCTTCACTCGATATCCAGACCTTCGGATACGAACCGCGCGAATTCTTGCTGACTCACGGATTTGTGCCGAAGGACGTGCGTGAAGCGTATGAAACCGTGGTGAAGATGGCGCTGGAAGGTGTCGAGCGATGTTATGACCGTGCCGGCGATGTCAAAAGCATCCGGCTGCACGGCGATTGTCATCCGAGCAACGTGTTGTGGACGGATGCCGGTCCGCATTTCGTCGATTTCGACGATAGCCGCATGGCGCCCGCTATCCAGGATTTGTGGTTGCTGCTGCCGGGCGACCGCCCGGAGGCATCGCGTGCATTGGGTGATTTGCTGGCGGGATACGAAGATTTCTGGGATTTCGAGCCGCGCGAGCTGCATCTGGTCGAAGCGCTGCGCACGCTGCGGTTAATTCATTACGCGGCGTGGCTGGCGCGTCGCTGGAACGATCCCGCGTTTCCCGCCGCGTTTCCGTGGTTCAACACGCAGCGGTATTGGGAAGACCGGATTCTGGAGTTGCGCGAGCAGGTCGGCGCGATGGAAGAAGGGCCGCTCTGGCCGGTTTGACGGGCTTTCCGGCGTCGTTTGCCGGTGTCTCTTTGCCGTGGCTGGCGCGCCCCTCCTGCGCCAGCCACGTGACGGGACTATTGAAGATTCTTAATGTTCGTGTAATGATAACTATTATCATTTGAAAGCTCGACTTCGCCGACGCGCTTGTTGACGGCTCGGTGAGAAATCCCTTCGCAACATCCCCTTATCGCTATTGCCCTTGGAGAGACGCGTGAACGCGCCTGAAACTTTTGAACCCGCGTCCAACGTGACCACCATGCCGTACGCGCCACGCGGCCGCCTTATCGACGACGCAGAACAATTCGCTCGCAAGCAGCGTTCGCTGCCGCGCAACCTTCATCAAATGGCTACGCAAGGTGCATGGCTGGGTCGGTTTGTGGGGCGCCGTGCTGGGATTGTTGTTCGGGACGACGGGATTTCTGCTGAATCATCGCGCCGGTCCGCTGAAGATTTCGAGCGGAGAACCGCAGGTGTCGCAGATGCAAATGGCCGTGCCCGCGCAGGGCCTCAAGTCGCCGATGGAACTCGGGAAGTGGCTCAAGCAGGAACTCAAACTAGACGGCAATATCGGCCGGCCGAAACGTGAAGCGGCGCACGCGGTGGGTTGGGGTGATCAGAAGACCCTGCAACCGGAGTTGTGGACGGTGGCGGTGGCGTCGCCGGGCGGGTCGGTATCGGCGGAATACTGGGTGGGGAACGGGTTTGTATCGGTGAAGAAGAGCGAGAACAGTTTTCTCGCGACCATGAGCAATCTGCACAAAGGCGTGGGGTTGAGCGTAGGCTGGGTGTTGCTCATCGATACCCTGGCGGGCAGCATTATCCTGCTGTCGCTGACGGGAGTACTGCTGTGGACCGAGTTGAATAAACGCAAGACGGTGGGCGCGGTGATTGTGATGGCGTCAATTGTCGCGATGGTTTGTATGGGGTTGATGTAAGGGCTGCGGTCTTTGATTGCGCCAGCGCTTGAATGTGGAACCCCGCGAAACGCGGGGTTTTGCTTTTTGATATTTAGCTTTGGGGCGGCTGCCGCCTCAAGCCATTTTGCTTTTCGTTTTATTCCCGCGCGAGAGCCAAAGATAAAGCCCGCTGCTCAGTACAACGATGGTTAGTACATCGAATGCGGCCCAGAAAATCTTCAGTGGCATGCCGCCGAAATCGCCGAAATGCAGCGGCTGCGAACCGAGCAGCAGCTTCAGGTACCACGGCAATTCACGCGAATCCGTGAGCGCGCCCGTTTCTGCATCGATGAGAACCGGCCGCAGTAATCGCGTCGTCAGAATACCGTCACCGCGCATGAACACCGTGTAATGGTGCGGACTGCTGAAACGCGTGCCGGGAAATGCGACAAACGATGGAATCATCGAGGGTGCGGTGTCTCGGGCGATCTTTATGGCTTCATCCACGGACGCCGTTGTCCTCACCGGCGGCTTGCCTTGATAAGGCGCGAGCATTTGCGCGAGTTGATCGTTGCGCCAGGCATCGAGGAGAAGATCGGCAAGCGTGTTGATCGAACCCGTTGCACCGACCAATAACGCCCAGACGAGCGTCAACATGCCGAGCGCGTTATGACCGTCGAGCCATGCGATCCGACGTGATTTCCTGATTCGCACGCGACCCAATCCGACCTTCTTCCAGAAGGGCAAATAGACCACCACGCCCGACACAATCGCGGCGACAAAACTCACGCCCATCGTGCCGAGAAACAGTTTGCCGGGCAAGCCGGCGAACATATCGACGTGCAGTTTCAGCAAGATGAATTTCAGCGATCCTTTGCCCGGCGGTGCGCCCAGCGCCTGGGCCGTGCGGGCATCGATGGTCGTGCTTTGGGTATCGTCAGGCGGGGTATCGGCGCGTGGCGCGGTGACGATGATGGGGAGCATCGGCTCATCGGGTTCCCAAATCATGTATTGGGGAACGTGACCGGGATTTTTCGTCAGCGCTGAATTCAGGATTGCGTCGTAACTCGCGCGGGCGTTTGATTGATGCGCGGGAAGTTCGGGCGCCTCGATGGCGTCGCCCAGGAGCACATCGAGCTCGTGGCCGAACACGAGCGGCAACCCGGTCAGGCACAGCAACAGCATGAACGCCGTGCAAACAATACTTGTCCATCGATGGACGAAGGACCAGGTGCGGAAGGAACGCGAAGAGAGCATGGAGCGGAATGCGGTGGTTTTCTTGTTGGATCGCGAGGAGCAGCGTGACAGCGCCGATGAGTGGCGTCGCTGGTGAACTGATCGGAACAGATGCCGGGGTAGGTAAAACCGATCGATCCGGCGATACAGTGGGTTTGCGATACCGAAATGAGAACTATTATTGCATAGGATAACGATGATGAATGGCAGGAATGACGTCGGTCAATATCGCGCTGGCTTGCCGCGAGTGCCCATTCCTCTGGTGGCGTGGAAGCGTTACACGTGACGAAAATATTGTGTCTTTGGAGGATGAGAAATGGGAAGCGTTGGATCTGGGTGATCCAGGACGGATCGACCTCCGTTCCAAACACCCGGATAGCCAAGCCGTTCACTCATCCGTAACAATTATTTAATAATTTGTACTCCGACATTCTTTAATCGTACTCCACCCGTGCACGGTCGCAATCAGGAGGGTAAGCTTGCCCATTTTGAGGCGGATGCTTTGATGGCCCCCTATCACGTTTTGATCTGTCTGCCGACCCACAGCGAGCAGGTCCACATTAACTTCGCGATGTCACTCATGGCGACCACACGCGCCCTCAACGACGCTGGCGTAACGTTCGAGACGTTACATGTCGCGTCGGCACACATCATCCGTACGCGCAACTTCTTCGCTAATTATTTTGTTGAACATTCGACATTCACGCACGTGCTCTTCCTCGACACCGATATGGGATTCCCATCTCAATCCATCCTCAAAATGCTGGCTGCCAACATGAGCATTGTCGGCGTAGCTTATCCATACCGTCGATTTGACATGAGCCGCCAGATCAATGCCTCCGACAATGGCCTCAGCATGAGTGACTGGTTCGAAAAGCATGCGCAGTACACCGTTTCGATGAAAAGTGATGCAAACGGCAAAAGTGCTATCTCCAACGGTTTTGTGGAAACAGAACATATTGGTACTGGAATTCTTCTCGTGCAAAGAGACGTCTTCGAGGCAACAAAGCCATTTACGATTTGTTTCGTGCCGCCAGATCAATTCGCGCCCATGCTACCAAGCGGCAAATTTTATGGCTTCTTTGAAACAATCGAAGATAACGGCAAGTACTTGTCCGAAGACTTGTCGTTCTGCCATCGGGCACGTCAAGCAGGCTTCTCAATCTGGGCTTTAATCGACCAGACTATTAAGCATTACGGAACATCTGAGGTCTCCGGACAGTACATGAAGGCATTGCATCATCAGGGTCGTATTCCCTGAATGGCGCACAACCCGCCTTGACTCATTTTTTTACAGATTCAAGGTGTGATTTTCCGATAGCCTACGGCATACCTAAATATTTCTCAAAGACGCATACCATGTCCCACCACGTACTCATCTGCCTGCCCACCTACAGCGAAGAAGTGCACATCAACTTCGCCTTTTCACTGCTCGATCTGACGCGTGCATTGACAGATTCAGGGTCAACCTACGAAATGTTGCACGTTGCGTCCTCGCAGATCGTTCGCGCCCGCAACTTCTTCGCCAACTATTTCCTGAATCACCCTAAATTCACACATCTGCTCTTCCTCGATACCGACATGAAATTTCCAGCCGAAGGCGTCATCAAGCTTCTGGCCGCGAACAAGGCGATCGCAGGTGTCGCGTACCCGTTCAGAAGACAGGATCTGGACCGATCTATCTCGTCAACCGATACCGGTTTGACCATGCGCCAGTGGTTAGAAAAATACGCCGACTACACCTTCGCGCCCATCACCGATAAAAACGGCGACGTTAATTTCATCAATGGATTTGCTGAAGCGCGGCATGTCGGAACGGGTGTTTTTCTAGCGCAACGAGAAGCGTTCGAAGCAACGATGCCGCTCTCCGAATGCTACGCACCGCCTGCACAATATAAATCGTCGATTGCAAACGGAAAGTTCTATGGATTCTTTGAAACGATCGAAGAGGATGGTGTGTACTTGGGCGAAGACGTATCGTTTTGCCTTCGAGCACGACAAGCCGGATTAACAATCTGGGCGTTGATCGACCAGACGGTGGTTCATTACGGAGCTTCGGAGGTATCAGGTCAATATCTTCAAGCCATGCGACTCAACGGCAAAGTTACCTGACGCTCACAAATGCCGCGCTTATTGCATGAAGCGCGGCGCCGCTGAAACAAACTATATCCCGCAAATCTCCCCCGTCCCCTCAAGTTCCCGCGCCGCCTTCGCCCCTTCAACCTGCAAAATAGTCGGCAACGAAACACCGTTCTTCGCCGCCGTCACTTCAGCAAGAATAGACACCGCTATCTCCGGCGGCGTCCGGCTACCGATATAAATCCCCACCGGCCCATGCAACCGCGACAACTCGGCATCGGAGAGATCGAACTCTTTCAGCCGTTCCCTGCGCGCCGCGTTATTTTTCCGCGATCCCAACGCACCGACATAAAACGCCGGCGTCTTCAACGCTTCCATCAACGCCAGGTCGTCGAGCTTCGGATCGTGGGTCAGCGCAATCACCGCGCAACGCTCATCGAGTTTCATGTCCATCACGGTATCGTCGGGCATGGTGCGCACGATCTTCGTCCCCGGCACATCCCACTCGTCGGTGTACTCCTCGCGCGGGTCGCAAACCGTCACGTGATAATCCAGCCCGACCGCGATACTGCACAGATACCGCGACAACTGCCCCGCCCCAATCACCAGCATCCGATACCGCGGACCGTGAATAGTCGAGAGCGTGGTTTCATCGAACGTAACGCCATCCGTTGCTTGCGCTGGCTCTAACTTGACCGCGCCGTTGTCCATATCAAGCGTGCGCGTCACTAACCGCCCGGCGAGAACGGCTTCGCACAATTCAGCAATACCGCTTGCCATTGACAACGGTTCAAGCACCAGTTGAATCGTCCCGCCGCATGGCAGTCCGAACCGATGCGCTTCTTCCGCCGAAATGCCGTATTTCACGCTCTCAGGCTTCGTCTGCTCGATGCCGCGCTGCCTGACGCGCTCGATCAAATCGTCTTCAATGCACCCGCCCGACACCGATCCCATCACCGCGCCGTCATCGCGCACGGCGAGCATCGCGCCTTCCGGCCGGGGCGACGAGCCCCACGTCTTCACTACTGTCACCAGCAACACGCGATGCCCACGTTCGAGCCATCGTGCGCTGTTTCTCAGGACTTCGAGATCCACGCTGTCCATGATCGTTTCCCTTTCTTCTCTTCGCCTTCACCGTCCGCCGCCCCGGAATCGGGCGCACCATCGGGTTCATCGCCCTTAGTCAACTGCGCACTGAAGCGCTTGAAAAATTCCCCGGCTATCTTCCTGGCCGCGCCATCCACCAGCCGCGAGCCGATCTGCGCGAGCTTGCCGCCCACTTGCGCGGTCGCCGTGTAGGACAAGACGGTCGAATCCGCATTGCCGCCCGGTTCCAGATTGACCTTCGCCTGACCCTTGCCGAAACCGGCCGTCCCACCTTGCCCCTCGAACACGATGGTGTACGTGCGCGGCGCGTCGATGTCCACTAAATTCATGCGTCCTTTGAATTTCGCTTTCACGGGACCGACCGATGCCGTCATGGCCACCGCATACGCATTCTCGCCATCGGCCTCGATGCTTTCGCAACCCGGAATGCACGCGCGCAAGATTTCGGTATCGTTCAACGCTTCCCACGCGACATTCTGCGGCACCGGCAGATTATGCGTTTCGGTCAGTTCCATGACGTGTCTCCGGCTGATTTCCGGTCCGCTCGACGCGTCACCGCCGCCAGCTCCCGGCCGACAGCGTTTAGGCTGTCGAGATTGTGAGCCGCAAGCATCGCATCGACATGCGGCAGGATCGCCCGCACGCCCCGCGCGCGCGGGGTGAAATCGGTGTATCGAAGCAACGGATTGAGCCATACCAGCCGATGCGCAAACCGGCGCAGACGCAGCATCTCGGTTTCGAGGACATCGATTGCTTCGTGATCCAGGCCGTCCGTGACGAACAACACCGTCGCGCGGCCGTTGAGCACCCGCCGCGCCCAGCGCCGGTTGAATTCGGCCAGCGCCGCGCCGATCCGCGTGCCGCCCGACCAGTCGACCACCTGATCCGAGATCGCGGCAATCGCGACGTCGGGATCGCGTTCGCGTAATGCCCGCGTGGCGTTGGTCAGGCGCGTGCCGAACAGGAAGACCTGCAGGCGTTCGCGCGATTGCAGCAATGCATGACAGAAGTAAAGCACAGCCCGGGAATACGCGCTCATCGACCCGGAAATGTCGAGCAGCAGGACAAGCGGCGGGCGGCGTTCCACGACTTTCTTGTACTTCCACGTCGTCCAGTCGCCGCCGGAACGCACAGCGCTGCGGGCACTGGCGCGTAGATCTGCATGCGTGCCGTGCGATGCGGTTTTTAAGCGCCGTGTCGGCTCCGTGGCAAGCGGCATTCTATGCGAACGAATTTGGTGTCGAAGCGCGCGCCATTCATCGGACGTAAGGGTGTCGAAATCGCGATGGCTCAGGCGTTCCTGCGCGCTGAACGTAATGCGCGCGTGGAGATGTTCAACGTTGTCCGGCGGTTGGTTCGCCCGCTTCAATTCGGCCGCGCGTGCGGCGAGGGCATCGGCGAGGCGGTTGTTGCGCTTGGGCGGCGGCACGCCGTTCGTCACCTTCGGCAACAACAGCGCGCGCAGTTTCCCTTCCCAATCGGGATCGCGCCAGAAAAGATCGAAAGCCTGGTGGAAGAGTTCGCGCTCGTCGGGCGCATGAACCAGCAGCGCGGCGAGCGCGGCGCGGACATCGTCGCGACGGGTGATATCGATCCAGCGCAACGCTTCGAGCGCATCGACGCTGTGCGCCGGCGACATCGCCAAGCCCGCGCCGCGCAGCAGCCTGACAAAGTGCACGACGTTGTGAGCAAGCGTGGGTATTCCAATCGTTTCCATGTTCGTTCAGGCCGGCGCGGCGAGGCATTGCGCGATCTCGGCGGCGTCCACGCGCGCGAGATCGTCCTGGTACTTCAGCAGCACGCCCAATGTGTCCTGCACCGATTGCGGGTCAAGTTCACTGACAGAAAGCGCCGCCAGCGCACGACACCAGTCGATGGTCTCCGCCACGCCCGGCGCCTTGAACAAATCGAGCGTCCTCAGCCGATGCACAAACGCCACCGCACGCGCCTGCAACTCCGCGCCGGCTTCGGGCGCACGCGCCGCCACAATCTGCAGTTCCACATCGCGGGCCGGATAGCCGATCCATTGATATAAACAGCGTCGCTTGAGCGCGTCGTGGACTTCGCGCGTGCGATTCGATGTCATCACGACCAGCGGCGGGCGTTCGGCGCGCACGGTTCCATACTCGGGTATCGATACCTGGAAATCCGACAGTAACTCGAGCAGGAAAGCTTCGAACGGTTCATCGGCGCGATCGATTTCATCGATGAGCAGAACGCGTTGGGCGGCCGGATTCAAGGGGTCCGGCATGAGCGCTTGCAACAGCGGGCGCTTGAGGAGGAATTCGCTTTTATAGAGCGAATCGTTCGAGGGTTGTTCGCCTGCTGCCTCGGCAAGCCGCAGCGCCATGATCTGGCGCGGGTAGTCCCATTCGTAGAGCGCGCTGGCGGTGTCCAGACCTTCGTAGCATTGCAGCCGCAGCATTTGCGTGCCGAGGAAACCGGCCGCCGCTTTTGCCAGTTCGGTCTTGCCGACGCCCGGTTCGCCTTCGAGGAAAAGCGGGCGTTGCATTTTCAACGCGAGGAAAAGCCCCGTTGCGAGTTCGCGGCTGGCGAAGTATTGCTGCCCGCTCAGGGCGGCGAGGGTTTCGTCGATCGATGCCGGGGTCATGGATTTGCTCGCGCCGGTGGACGGGTTTGGGGGGCTTTGGGTGGTCAGGGGTTTGGGTCAGTGTCGGGGTGGTGCTTTCGGTGTTAGTGGTCGGGGGCAGTGCCGGGTTGCCAGGTTCCAGGGTTAGCGGGTTGAGTCAGTGCCGGGTTGCTGCTTTCGGCGTTAGTGGTCTGCGAGAGTCGGATTTTCTCTTTATCACTGTTAGCCACTGTGCGTGGCGGCACGTCATTTCTTTGTCCAAAGCGACAAAGAAACGAAGCAAAGAAAACGCTTTCAACCACGCTACCCTAAGTGTCCGCAGCGTGCAGTTTTGATTCATAGGTGCCCCAAAAGTACGGTGCTCGCCAGAGCCACGGATGTTTGAAACCCTCCTTCTCCGAACTCAGGTTCTGACACGCTTCGCCACCAGTGACTGAACCTGCCCAAGGGCACCCCGCGCTATCCGCGTGAACCAACCACCAAATCTGTACGCACGTCGAACCACCTCGCCAACCTTCCTGGAAGCAGGGCCGCAAGGACGCGTGAGGTCGTAACCCACGAAGGCAACCGTCAGACCACACTGCTAACCGACCAAGAAACCAAGCACTAAAGACGCGTGATGCGATGCGGTTCCGAGACAACTGGTGCTTGCCCGAGAGCACTGGTGGCGAAGCGTGTCTATGTCGGGATTCGCGAGAAGGAGGGGTTCAAACATCCTTCGTTCTGGCGAGCACCGTGCTTATGGGGCACCTATGAATCAAAACTGCACGCTGTGGACACTTAGGGTAGTGCGGTTAAAGCGTTTTCTTTGCTTCGTTTCTTTGTCGCTAAGGACCAAGAAATGACGTGCCGCCACGCACAGTGGCTAACAGTGATAAAGAGAAAATCCGACTCTCGCAGACCACCACCGCCGAAAGCACCACCCCGGCACTGACCCCGACCACTAACCCTGAAAGCATCAACCCGGAACCGCCCCCCCAAGTGCGAACGACCTAAAACCCATTAGCCCGATCAACAGCCCTCCCGGCAAGAATCGGAATCAAATGCGCCCGATACTCCGCACTCGCGTGCATATCCTCGTTGAGGGTATCGGCAGAAATCGATGTGCCGCGCGCCGCCGCAACCGAGAAATCCTTCGATAACGCCGCCTCCAGTTCAGAAGCCCGAAACACGCTCGCTGCAGCGCCTGTGATGGCCACTCGCACACCGCCAGCATGCTTCGCAACAAACACCCCCACCAGCGCAAAGTGCGACGCGGGATTGCGAAACTTCTCGTACCCCGCCCGCTCGGCAATCGGAAATTCAACCGATGTAATCAGCTCATCAGGTTCCAAAGCCGTCTCATACATGCCAAGGAAAAAGTCATCGGCGGTGATACGCCGTCTATCTGTCACGATAGTCGCGTTCAACGCCAGCACCGCCGCCGGATAACACGCCGCCGGATCATCGTTGGCAAGCGATCCGCCGATCGTCCCGCGCTCCCGAACCTGCCGGTCGCCAATATGACCGGCAAGGTCAGCCAACCCCGGCAGCGCGCGCTGCACCTCCGGGTTCGCGGCAACCTGCGCATGACACACCGCGCCGCCAATCGTCACCTTGTCACCCGTCACGGTGATGTCCTTCATCGTGCCGATCCGCGTCACATCCACCAGCGCCGACGGCTGCGCGAGCCGCAAGCGCATGGTCGGCAGCAAGCTCTGCCCGCCCGAGAGATATTTGGCGTCCTCGTGTTGCTTGAGGAACGCCACCGCTGCGTCGGACTTGTCCGGCCGTTGGTAATCGAATGAGTACATGTCGAAGTCCTCTTAAGCGGGAGTCGAAACGCCGCGAGCGGCCGACGCATCGGCGGCGGCATGCATCGCAGCCCATACGCGATGCGGCGTGGCAGGCATCTGCAGATCGGTCACGCCAAGCGGCGAAAGCGCATCGATGATCGCGTTGATCACCGCCGGCGGCGATCCAATCGCGCCCGCTTCGCCGCAGCCCTTCACGCCCAGCGGGTTATGCACGCACGGTGTGCCTTTCGACGTTTCCACATCGAAATTCGGCAGGTCGGACGCGTGCGGCATAGCGTAATCCATGAACGAGCCGGACATCAACTGGCCGCTTTCGTTGTCGTACACGGCACGCTCCAGCATCGCCTGACCAATGCCCTGCCCAATCCCGCCATGCACCTGACCTTCGACGATCATCGGATTAATGATGTTGCCGAAATCATCCACGGCGGTGAACTTCTGGATGCGCGTTTCGCCGGTGTCCTGATCAACTTCCACTTCGCACAAATACGCGCCCGATGGATACGTGAAGTTGCTCGGATCGTAGAACGCGTTTTCGTTGAGACCGGGCTCGAGTTTGTCGAGCGGGAAGTTGTGCGGCACGTAAGCCGCCAGCGATACCTCCGCGAACGCCTTCGTCCGGTCGGTCCCCGCCACCCGGAAAATGCCGTCCTTGAACTCGATGTCTTCCGCCGATGCCTCCAGCAAATGCGCCGCGATCTTCTTGGCCTTGTCCTCGATCTTGTCGAGCGCCTTCATGATCGCCGAGCCACCTACCGCGATGGACCGCGAGCCGTACGTGCCCATGCCGAATGGAATCCGGCCGGTGTCGCCGTGGACGATCTCGATGTTATCCATCGATACCCCCAGCCGGTCCGCCACCACTTGCGCGAAAGTGGTTTCGTGCCCTTGACCGTGGCTATGCGAGCCGGTGAACACGGTGACAGAACCCGTGGGATGCACGCGGATTTCGCCGGCTTCGAACAAGCCTGCCCGCGCGCCCAACGCACCCGCGAGATTCGATGGCGCCAGCCCGCACGCCTCGATGTAGCAGGAATATCCAAGCCCGCGCAGCTTGCCGTTTTTCTTCGATTCCTCACGCCGTGCGGGGAACCCTTCCACATCGGCGATCTGCATTGCCCGGTCGAGCAACGCCGAGTAATCGCCGGAATCGTAGGTCAGGCCAACTGGCGTGGTGTACGGCCACGACCGGATGAAGTTGCGCCGACGCAATTCAGCCGGATCGATGTTCATCTCCCGCGCCGCCGTCTCCACAATGCGCTCAAGCACATAGGTCGCTTCAGGACGTCCGGCGCCGCGATAGGCATCGACGGGAACCGTGTTCGTGAAGACCGCCTTTACCTCGGCGTAGATCGCGGGCGTGGCGTACTGGCCGGCGAGCAGCGTGGCGTACAGGATGGTCGGAATCGCGGACGCGAACGTCGACAAATACGCGCCCATGTTGGCCGTCGTGTGAACGCGAAGGCCCAGGAATTTGCCGTCAGCGTCCATCGCGAGTTCAGCTTTCGTCACGTGATCGCGGCCGTGGGCATCGGTGAGAAATGCTTCCGAGCGCTCGCATGTCCACTTAATCGGTCGCCGGACTTTCTTCGACGCCCACGTCAACGCCACATCTTCCGCATAGAGATAAATCTTCGAGCCGAAGCCGCCGCCCACGTCCGGCGCGATGATCCTTAGTTTCGACTCAGGCAGCGACAACACAAACGCCGCCATCAGCAAACGCTCTACGTGCGGATTCTGGTTCGCGACGTACACCGTGTAACTGTCGTCGGACCTCGAATAGCTCGCGTTCACGGCGCGCGGCTCGATCGCGTTCGGCACCAGGCGCTGATTCACGATATCCAGCGTGGTCACGTGCGCGGCCTTGGCGAAGGCGGCGTCGGTGGCGGCTTTGTCGCCGTGGCCCCATGTGTAGCAGAGGTTGTTCGGCGCTTCATCGTGGACTTGCGGCTGCCCTGGGTCGGCAGCAGTGGCGGTATCGACGACGGCCGGCAGCACGTCGTAGTCCACCTCGATCAACTCGATTGCGTCCTTCGCCTCCTTCACCGATTCCGCCACGATCAACGCCACCTGATCGCCCACGTGCCGCACTTTCGTATGCGCGATCACGGGATGCGGCGGTTCGTTCATCGGCTTGCCATCGATGTTGTGGATCAGCCAGCCGCACGGCAATCCGCCGACGCTTTCGCCGGCCATGTCGGCGCCGGTGAAGATCGCGACAACGCCGGGCGCGGCTTTGGCCGCGGTGATATCGATGCTGCGGATCGTCGCGTGCGCGTAAGGCGAGCGCAGGAAGACGCCAAAGGTTTGCTGCGGGAGGACGACGTCATCGGTGTACTGGCCGTTGCCCGTCAGGAAGCGATAGTCTTCCTTGCGTCTAATGGCAGCGCCGATCAGGCGGTGGGTATCGGGTGTTTCAGGGGCGTTCATCGCGGACTCCTGTTCAGGCGCGAATCTTCATCGGAAAGGTGAGTGCGGCTTCGGTGAGGCGTAGCTGGACGCGCGGACCGCGGCTCAGGGCGAGGCCTTCATGGCCTGCGCGCCCTGCACTATGGCTTTCACGATGTTGTGATACCCCGTACATCGGCAGAGATTGCCGTCGAGTTGTTCGCGGACATCGGCTTCGGTGAGATCGGGTTTTTGCGCGGCGAGGGAAGTCGCGCTCATCACCATGCCGGGCGTACAGAAGCCACATTGCAGGCCATGGCACTCCTTGAACGCTGCCTGCATGGGATGGAGTTCGCCGTCCGTCGCCATTCCTTCGATAGTCGTCACCGACGACCCGTCGGCCTGCACGGCGAGGATGTTGCACGACTTGATCGCGCGGCCATCCAGGTGAACGGTGCACGCGCCGCACTGAGCCGTGTCGCAGCCGATGTGCGTGCCCGTGAGACACAACTCCTCACGGAGAAACTGGACCAGCAGGATATGGGGTTCGACGGTGGCGGTAACGGCTTTGCCGTTGACCGTCAGACTGATGCTGAGCGCCATGCTTCTGTCTCCTTCGGGGGGATAAACAGCCGAAGCTCACTCACCGTTTTTGTTTCACTGGCCTTGCGACTTCACGAGTGTGAGTGTCTGGCTGGGTTCGTGTTTATTTGTTGTAGCAATGAGTAAAGCACAAAACGAAGACCGTCGCTATTGGGCTAAAGGCGGGGTGGGGGCAGGTTAAATGTCGCGAATCGTCCTTTTGAGCTTTTCCCAGAATGACATCTGCGTTTTATCCAGTTCGCCGCCGGAAGACCCGGAAGCCGATGGGTCCGAGTTCTGGAGGTTAGCGCTCGACGACCAGGCAGTTCGCGAAGCGTCGCCAATATCCCCGTGCGGCACGGCACTTCCTGCGCCGGACTTCGGAACGGGAGGCAATGGGGGACGCGGCGCGCTCGACAGAGATCGGACAAATCGATGGCCGGGTCCATACGCCGTTATCGAAATGGAGGATCCCTCTTTGAAAGGAACTGATTTTCCGTTGTCATCCACTGAAAAAACATCGAATTCCACTATTGGAATGCACCACTTCGCTTTGTCACGAGACACTTCCTTCTCGTTCTCGTCCAAGCAAAGAAATTTGAACGAGTCGGGATATTCGTCAGCGCTTTTTCGCTTGGGAACGTCGTTCCACGACTCGATAAATGCGATCGTGCCGGGGTGCGGCAAACTTGCCGGCTGAAACCCTTCCAACGAAAAATCTTTTGGCATTATTGTTCCTTCTGTTTGGGTCGAGCATCCATTTGCGAGGACGATTAACGTTGCAACGGCCGTGGCTAACGTAAGCAGCTTCGTCATTTGCTAACTGAATCGAAGTAAGCAAATCTGGCCGGATACCGCTTCCGTCCCTCTGCCTCGCACGGTGTCCCTTTGCTGGACCAATACATATTTCCCGACTCAGTCGGCGAAAAACCCATTGCAGCTAATTCGTGAGACTCGAACGACATAAACATGCCGCTCTGCGACGAGATGAAATGCGGTCTGGGATCGCATTGACAGGCGCAGAGATCATTATCTAAGGCCGGCTCCTTACCGATCCATTTTCCGGGACGGCGCGGCCCCCATGGAACGACGACGCCGATGGTATTGCACACGGGACAACGGACCTTCGCGTACAGATAAGTGAGGTACACGCCGCCGAATTTGACCTTATCGATACCTTCGATGATCGTTGCACCGTTGGTCGCTACGTCACCAACTTTGAGGTAGTTTCGTCTCACAGGTTCTTTGCCCTTATTTATTGGATTGGAACCATGAGTTTTAGCGGGAGCTGTCTTCGATAGCGAATCAGAGAAATCTTAAAGTCGTTATCGAAACGGATGAGCAACGCGTTACGGTCTCGCCTGAAACTGAGCGCAACTGTACAAAAGCCGTTTCAACTTACGTTGAAACGGCTTTTGTGTACTTCGAGGCCCCGGGCTCGACAGTTGCCCGCTGGCTAAGTGAAAGTCACTCCACCCCACGTCCCAGTTTCGAATGCCGGCGCGAGTAACCGAAATAGATCGCCAGCCCGATTGCGAGCCACACCACGAACGCCATCCACGTCACCGCCTTCAGGTTCAGCATCAGGAACAGGCAAGCCGCGACCGCCAGCACCGGCACGACCGGCACGCCCGGGCAACGAAACGCACGCGGCAGATCAGGATGCGTGCGACGCAAAATCAATACCGCGATAGACACCATCGAAAACGCTGCCAGCGTGCCGATATTGATCAGTTCCGCCAGCACGTTGAGCGGCACGAGCGCACCGATCAGCCCGAAGAACAGACCCACGAGCCACGTCGTGAAGAACGGCGTGCCGAATTTCGGATGCACCGTCGACAGACGCGCGGGCAGCAAGCCATCGCGGGACATCGCGTAGATAACGCGCGTCTGGCCGTAGCTCATCACCAGAATCACGGTCAGCATGCCGAGCACCGCACCCAGATCGATGAAACCCGCCACCCACGTTTGCCCCACGACCTGCAGCGCGTACGACACCGGATGCGAGATATTGGCGAACTGCGCCGCCGGGACAATACCGGTCACCACCGCCGCCACCGCCACATAAAGCACGGCGCAAACCGCCAGCGACGAAATGATGCCGATCGGCAAATCGCGTTTCGGATTCTTCACTTCTTCTGCCGCCGACGACACCGAGTCGAAGCCGATAAACGCAAAGAACATCACAGCCGCCGCGCCGAACACGCCGTTCCAGCCGTTGGGCATGAACGGATGCCAGTTCGCCGGCGTGACGTGGAACACGCCCACGCCAATCACCATCAGCACGACCGCGACCTTGATCGCGACCATCACGTTGTTCACGCGCGCCGACTCCTTGATACCAATCGACAGCAGCGACGTAATTACCATCATCACCAGAAACGCTGGCAAGTTGAACAGCGTGAAATGTCCGGGCACGGCGCCGGGCGCCGCTGTGAGCACGGTGGGCAAGCCAATGCCGAAGCCCGACAGCAGTGACTGCAGATACCCCGACCAGCCGACCGACACGGCAGAGGTCGCGAGCCCGTATTCCAGCATCAGGTCCCAGCCGATGACCCACGCGGCCAGTTCGCCGAGCGTGGCATACGAATACGTATAAATGGACCCGGCGACGGGAATGGTCGATGCAAACTCCGCATAGGCGAGCGCCGCGAGAGCGCACGCAATGGCCGCGAGAATAAACGACACCATCAGCGCCGGTCCGGCTTGCACCGCGCCGGTCCCGGTGAGCACGAAAATCCCCGTGCCGATAATCGCGCCGACACCCAGAAACGTCAGATCGAGCGCCCCCAGCGTTTTTTTGAGTCCGGCGCGTTGGGCGCCGGCGAGCATGTGCTCGATGCTTTTCTTTCGGAACAGGGACATGAACGATGACTCCTCAAACCTCGAGCGCAGTGCGCTAAATCGATTGGAAAACCCGCGATTTTATCGGATTGAGGAAGTTAAGCGTCGCAAAACGTTGCAGACAATTGAATTTTGACTTCCTGTCGACAGCGCTATTTTGACAAAATCGTTTGAAAATTGCGTATTAAAAGGAATTTGAGATGAGATCAGCTTTTGTAAGCTGAATCGGAAGTGAAAGCCGCTTTTGAGGGCGTTCCGTCGCAACGCTGAGTTGCATATCGCGATTGGTTGATGGAGCCGCCCAAATGAAAAAACCGAAGCACAAGGGCTTCGGTTTTCGTTTTCCAGCACGCCGGAAAAGCAGCAGAACTCAGCCGACGAAGGCCTTCTCCACGACGTAATGTCCCGGATGATTGTTGCTGCCTTCCTGGAAGCCCATTTCATCGAGGAGCTGACGCGTGTCGCGCAGCATGTGCGGGCTGCCGCAAAGCATGACGCGATCGTTTTCCACGGAGAACGGCGCCACATCCAGGTCGGCAAACAGCTTCTTCGTTTCGATCAGGTCCGTAATCCGGCCGCGATTGGCGAACTCTTCACGGGTAACCGTCGGGTAATACACCAGCTTTTCCTGGATCAGCTCGCCCAGATGCTCGTGCGCCGGAAGGTGCTCGGTGATGAAATCCTTGTACGCGAGTTCATCGACGAAACGGCAGGTATGCGTGAGCACGATCTTGTCGAAACGATCGTAGACGTCCGGGTCCTTGATGATCGACATGAACGGCGCCAGGCCCGTGCCCGTCGACAGCAGCCACAGCGTCTTGCCGGGCAGGAGGTTATCGGCGACCAGCGTACCCACTGGCTTCTTGCCGATCAACACCGGATCGCCGACCTTCAAATGCTGAAGACGTGATGTCAGGGGACCGTCCTGCACCTTGATGCTGAGAAATTCGAGGTGCTCTTCGTAGTTCGCGCTCGCCAGGCTATAAGCGCGGAGCAGCGGCTTGCCATCGACTTCCAGGCCGACCATGGTGAACTGACCATTTTCGAAACGGAACGCGGAATCGCGCGTGCAAGTGAAGCTGAACAGCGTGTCGGTCCAGTGATGGACGCTTAGAACGGTTTGAGGATTAAGGTTGCTCATGGCTTCATGGATAGTGCGGAATCAGGGCGGCGCAGTAGTGCGTTCCGGCAGCCATTGAGAAACTCGGGCTCGATTCCGGCGACAACACCTCGAAGGCGCAACGAAAGCAATGCGTGATGCTGCTAAAGCGGAATTTCCGGCGATACGCGAGAACCGGGCTCGTCGCTGCAAAACCCGCGCGCTCGGAGCGAATGTTCCGCATTCCTCGCTTTCCTCACGCGTAATCGGCTATTTTACCGCACACGCGATTTCTGGGTTCGAGGCGCGTTTTTCAACCTGCGGCGCGGAAATGTTCGACCCATAGGCACGATCCGTTGGGGACTCGTCGGGACAACGCGCATATAGCGTGGGAAACCGGACAACGAACTCGATCGCGAACGAAGCAAGCGTTCGGGAGTCCGCATGATAGCAACGCAATGACGGCAGCAAGGCAAAGGCCCTGCTGCCGTCAGGCTGGTTTTTGTCGAAATGCGAAGACAGCCGGGCGAGACGGTTTTCAGCTTGATTTGCTGGCAACGTCGCGCCGGCTGTCAGTATCGAAGCAAGGTTGCGGCTTCAATCAGAAGTCAGGAATCAGGGAACGCAGCCCATGCCGCGCCCCCTTATACTCGTCGCCTCGCCGGCTCGTCGGCGCGAACTTAAATCCGCTGATCCGTCGACGGCTTTTCCCACAGGTTGATGCCGCCTTCGGTCGCGTGCTGATCGATTTCGGCGAGTTCTTCCCTCGAAAACTCCAGGTTCTTCAACGCGCCGACATTCTCCGTCACTTGTTCCGGACGGCTCGCGCCGATCAGCACCGACGTCACGCGTCCGCCGCGCAACGCCCACGCCAGCGCCATTTGCGCGAGGCTCTGACCGCGCCGTTGCGCGAGCTCGTTGAGCTTGCGCACGTGCTCGATGTTCTTCCCGCTCAAATGCTCCTGCTTCAGCGACCCGCCGCCCGGCTTGTTGACGCGTGCATCGGCGGGAATGCCGTTCAGGTATTTGCCCGTGAGCAGCCCCTGCGCCAGCGGCGTGAACGCGATACTGCCGGCGCCCACGTCATCGAGCGTATCGAGCAGATCTTCCTCGATCCAGCGGTTCAGCATGTTGTACGACGGCTGATGAATCAGCAGCGGCACTTTATGCTCGGCCAGCAGCTTCGCCATCTCGCGCGTTTTGGCCGACGAATACGACGAAATGCCCACGTACAGCGCCTTGCCCGAATGCACGGCGGTCGCGAGTGCGCCCGCGGTTTCTTCGAGCGGCGTGTCGGCATCGAAACGATGCGAATAGAAGATATCGACGTAATCCAGGCCCATGCGCTGCAGGCTCTGATCCAGCGACGCCAGCACGTATTTCCGCGATCCGCCGCCCTGACCGTACGGCCCCGGCCACATGTCCCAGCCCGCTTTCGACGAAATCAGCAATTCGTCGCGATACGGCCGGAAATCTTCCTTGAACAACCGCCCGAAATTCGTTTCCGCGCTGCCATACGGGGGGCCGTAGTTGTTCGCGAGATCGAAGTGCGTAATGCCGAGATCAAACGCGGTGCGCAGGATGTCGCGCTGCGTGGAGATCGGCGTGGTGTCGCCGAAGTTGTGCCAAAGACCCAGCGACAGCGCCGGCAACTTCAGGCCGCTCTTGCCGCAGGTGCGGTAAGCCATCTCCGAATAGCGTTCGGAAGCTGCTTCGTAAGCCATGACGGAATCCTCGAATTGGTGAAGGGACAAAGGGATGTGCAAGCACAGGCAAGCAACAATCGCGCGGGACATGTCGTCTGACGTGCGCCGAGTTCGTCATGTTAGCGAATCGCGCGGACTCGCGTTGGCCATGACCTGAAACAGTTCAAGGCTATCCCGATATTCAGGACACGACCAAATGGCTAACAAGGGAACGATTAGGGGGCGGACCGAGCCCAACCGTGTTCATTCGAATGAGGAGAGGTTTCATGGACCCGCTGGACAAACTACGCCCTGTCTACAATTTTTTACTGACAGCGGGCGTGACGTACGGATTCAACGTACTAATGGCCGTCCTGATTTTGCTGGTCGGCTGGTGGGTATCGAATCGCGTGGCGAACGCGGTGAAACGCGCGCTCGGCCGCACGAACGCGGACGCCACGTTCACGCCCGTGATGGCAAGCCTGGTGCAATGGGCGATCCGGGTGGTCGCCATTGTTGCAGCGTTGGGCAAATTCGGCGTCGCGGCGGCCAGTATCCTGACCGTGCTGGGCGCGGCTGGATTGGCTATCGGCCTCGCATTGCAAGGCACGTTGCAGAACATTGCAGCCGGTTTGATGCTGTTGTTGCTGCGACCATTCAAGGTAGGCGATTACATTGAAGGGGCCGGCGCGACGGCTGGAACGGTCAACGAAATCGGCCTCTTTTCCACCCGTCTGACGAAAAGCGACGGCGTGATCATGTTCGTGCCGAACAGCACGATCTGGGCGAATCCGGTCACCAACTTCACCGCGAACGAGCGCCGCCGCGTGGTGCTGAACGTGATCATCCCGGAGGATCAAAATATTGAGGAATCGCTGGCTTCGCTGCATCGGATTGTGGAAACCGATCCGCGCATCATCAACGATGACAAAACCAAACCGTGGATCGCCGTCTCCGATTACACCGATACCGGCGTGAAGTTGAACGTCGCCGTCTGGACGAACCGGACCGATTACGCGAACGTGCAGGCCGACTTGCTGCGCCAGATCAAGCCGGGGATCAAGCCAGCCCCGAAGCCACCCGCGCCTGGGAATGATGCGGCGCTGGACTCGCCGGCCAAGGCCCAATAAGCTTGCCGTCCGCACATTGAAGAGATTTTCATGACCAAGGCGATTTCCATTGCGCTGATCGTAGGCGGCGTCGTGCTGCTGTATTTCGGCGGCCAGTCTTTCCATTCGCTAAGCAACGACGTCTCACGGTTCTTCACCGGCTCGCCGACGAACAAAACGATCTGGCTGATCGCAGCAGGCGCGGTCGCCATGCTGGCCGGGTTGATCGGGCTGGCAATCCCGGCCAAGCACTGACGCTTTCAGGCTTACGCTTACGCGTCAAATAAGCGGCACGTCTTCCATCGACGCCGACCGTGTTCCCGGCAGCGGCAAGTTGCTGGCGCCACGAAAGGTGTAGACCAGCGAGAATTTCACCTGATTGGTGAGATTCTTGCCGGCCGAATGCAGTGTGTTGCAGTGGAAAAACACAACGTCCCCGGCATTCAGTTTCGGCGACACGGCGCTTCGAATCAGCACTTCGTTCTCGGGCAGGTCGGAACGGAAGAACTTGGCTTTATCGAAACGTTCGGATGTGAACGGCAATTTGTGCGACATCGGCACGAACCACAACGCGCCGTTTTCAACCGTCTCGTTACCCAGCGCAACCCACGCCGACACCAAATCGTCCCGCTCGAAGTTCCAATAACGCACGTCACGATGCCAGCCAGTCAGGCTGCCGTACGCTGGATGTTTCGTCATCACGCAGTTGTGATGCGCACGAGAAAGCGTCGGCGTTTCGCCGAAATACACCTCCATCCAGCCGCGCACATCGGGCGACGTGGCCCAAGCGGCGAACTGTGGATCGCGCGAGTAGGCGTCGAGCAAGCGCCGCACGGTGTGTCCACCGGGCGCGTCTTTCGAATTCGGCGCGCCGGGATATTGCAGATCGGCTTCGAACTCCACCGGCGCCGCCGCTTCCACCAACTGTTGCTGCGCCACGTTGCGCATGGCTTCGCAGCGCTCGGGCGTGACGAGGCCGGGCACCACGACATAGCCGTTCTCACGCAATGCACGGACTTGTTCCATCTTCGATTGATTCGGCATATCGACTCACAGGGAAAGCATCTGGCCGGCCGGCTTCATCAGGCAACCATCCTGTCAGGAAGCCGGCTAATTTAGGGCGAATACATCAATTGTAAATCGCCCGGGCCGTCCGGCGCTCCGTCCCAGGAGTTTCGGGAGGTCGAACACTTGCTCGAACACCCGTGCGGGAAAATGCCGACTTCCGGCAGTAACATTTCTTCTATAACCTGCCGTCGTGCATTGAGAGAGCCCATCGAAAATCGCTTTCGATGAAAATCTATTAAATAAGTGGGCGCTTCAGGCTGGCAACTTTTATTGTGTTCAATCGATCAAACTGTTGAACGCTTTTTTTGATCCGACTAATGTCGGGTTGCAGCCATTGCGAACCCGAGCCTGTGAAATCCATGAATATCCGTTTCACGAATCGTCTTACCCGTGCCGCCGTCCGCGCTGCACGCCCTGCCGGACGCAGCGTTGTTCGGGCCTTACGCCATCATTCCGCGCGCACTCAATTGCTCGCCGGACAATTCAGGAATACCCATGCCGTCGATGGCATTCGCTCTTGGTTTCACGGATTTTTTTCGAATCTGCGATTAAGGGCGGCATCGCGACAGGCCGCATTTAAAGCGCTATTGCGAAAACCAGCGCAATTACGCGCGCCCGTGGCTAAATTGAAATCGGCGCCCGGTGTAATTAATACGACAAGCCGTCGTCCGCGCAGGCTTTCGACCAGCGACGGATGGTTTGCGTTTGCTATCCGCTGATTGTTTCTGAAGATGCAAAGCCTTGGTCTGCGGCTGGCGTTCCTCATATGTGCGCGGTTTTGCCGCTATGAGCGCCGGACGAAGCGGAGCGTTTGCCTGCGTCTGAGGGATCGTCGCGCTACTTCACAGTGATTCGCGAGCAACAAGGTCAAAAAAAGCCCGCTGAGCATCACGCTCAGCGGGCTTTTTACATACTCAAACCCGACACTCAGGCCGTTTCAACAACCGGTTCCGTACCGGCGGCTTCCGCCAACAGCAGTGCCTTGTCCGTGGCTTCCCACGAGAATTCCGGCTCTTCACGGCCAAAGTGACCATACGCTGCCGACTTCTCATAGATAGGACGCAGCAGGTCGAGCATCTGGATGATGCCCTTCGGACGCAGGTCAAAATGCTCGAGCACTAGTTCCTGGATCCGTGCATCCGACACGCGACCCGTGCCGAACGTGTTGACCATGACCGAAGTCGGACGCGCCACGCCGATTGCGTAGGACACCTGGATCAGGCAACGCGAAGCCAGCCCTGCCGCGACAATGTTCTTCGCGACATAACGGCCGGCGTAAGCTGCCGAGCGATCGACCTTCGACGGGTCCTTGCCCGAGAACGCGCCGCCGCCATGAGGGGCCGCGCCACCGTATGTGTCGACGATGATCTTGCGACCCGTCAATCCGCAATCGCCTTGCGGGCCGCCGATCACGAAACGTCCGGTCGGATTGACCAGGAACTTGATGTCGCCCTTAATCAGCTCGGGCGGCAGGACCGGCTTGATGATCTCTTCGATCACGGCTTCACGCAGCGCCTTCAGTTCAATGTCCGGCGCATGTTGCGTGGAGAGCACGACGGTGTCGATGCTGTGCGCCTTGCCATCGACATAACGCACGGTCACCTGGGACTTCGCATCCGGACGCAGCCAGTTCAGGCGGCCGTCGCGACGCATATTCGCCTGGCGCTCGACCAGCCGGTGGGCCAAGTGAATAGGCAGCGGCATCAGTTCGGGCGTTTCGTCGCATGCGTAGCCGAACATCAGGCCCTGGTCACCGGCGCCTTGATCGAGGTTGTCGTCATGGGCAGCATCAACACCTTGCGCAATATCCCGCGACTGCTTGTCATACGCCACGAGCACCGCGCAACCGCGGTAGTCGATGCCGTATTCCGTGTTGTCGTAGCCAATGCGCTTGATGGTGTCACGCGCGACCTGGATGTAGTCGACGTTCGCCTGCGTGGTGATTTCGCCCGCCAGAACGACAAGACCCGTGTTGCAGAGGGTTTCGGCGGCGACACGCGAATACTTGTCCTGCGCCAGGATGGCGTCGAGGATGGCGTCGGAGATCTGGTCAGCTACCTTGTCCGGGTGGCCTTCAGAGACGGATTCAGAGGTAAAGAAGTAATCGTTTGACACGCTTCAGACTCCATTTGAGTACGGGTAAGTTGCTCACGTAGCCGACTTCGTTTGGAGTCTGAAGCGGCGACGCTTTAGCGGAAAACATGGTCCGGAAAGCGCCGTTAAACGCTATCCAGCTTCGCCCCGCAAGTTGTCCATTAACTCGGCGAAGGTTTTATTATAGCGGCTTCTCACTTTTGTCACAGAGCCGAACGCTTGCTGCCAATCAAGACATACCCTCAACCGCGTCATGCCCGGAACGCTCCCCGGCAAAGTCGAAACCCCTCCTTTCGGACCCTTGGGAGCGTCGCATGTTAGGCCGCATTGGCGTCGCCCTCGCAGTGGGCTTCCTGAAACTGCTCGCCCTCATTCCCTACGGCATCACCGCACGTTTCGGCGACGGTCTCGGCTGGCTGCTTTATCAAGTCCCGAGCCACCGGAAACGCATTGTGCATATCAATCTCAACCTATGTTTCCCCGAGTGGACGCCCGAGCGCCGGGAAGAAGTCGCCCAGAAGCATTTTCGGCACGCGATCCGCAGTTACGTGGAGCGCAGCGTGCAATGGTTCGGCTCGGCGGAAAAACTCGCCAAGCTGATCGAGGTGGACAGCGAAGTCGATCTCCTTGATCCCGACATGCCGCCCACGTTGTTGCTCGGCTTTCACTTCGTCGCAATCGAGGCGGCTTCCGTGTGGATCAACTACTCGCTGCACCGAACCTGCGGATCGCTGTATCAGCCGATGTCGAACAAAGCACTCGACGACATCGCGAAAAAGCAGCGTGGCCGTTTCGATGCCGAAATGGCGAGCCGCGCGGACAGCGCGCGGATCGTGCTGCGTTGGCTGCGCGACCGCAAGCCCGTCATGCTTGGCGCCGACATGGACTACGGCATGCGCAATTCCACCTTCGTGCCGTTCTTCGGCGTGCAAGCGTGCACGCTGACGGCAGTTGGCCGCCTGGCCAAGACCGGACATGCGCAAATCATGCCGTTCGTGGGTGAAGTGCTGCCGAACTACAAGGGTTATCGGCTGCGTGTGTTCAAGCCCTGGGACGACTACCCGACCGGCGACGATGCAGCCGACGCCCGCCGCATGAACGCGTTCCTCGAAGAGCAAGTCCGGCTGATGCCCGAGCAGTATTACTGGGTGCACAAACGCTTCAAGACGCGACCGCCGGGCGAGCCGGGCTTTTATTAACGGGCTGATGCCAGTCTCAGGGAAACACGGGGGGATTGCTACACAAGTTCGGGCTCATCCGCCATTCGGTCTAGTGTATGCCCTTGCTGCGCGTCACTTACAATAGCGTCATGAAACTCGAATTCACCAAAATGCACGGCGCGGGCAACGACTTTGTCGTGCTCGACGGCTATTCCAAACCGCTCTCGTTGAATGGAGCTCAGGTGCGCGCGCTCGCGGACCGGCATTTCGGTGTCGGCGCGGATCAGTTGCTGCTGGTCGAAAAACCAGACATTGAAGGCGTTGATTTCAAATACCGCATCTTCAATTGCGACGGCGGCGAAGTGGAACATTGCGGCAACGGCGCGCGCTGCTTTGTGAAGTTCGTGCGCGACCGGGGCCTCACCCGCAAGACGAGCATTCGGGTACAGGTCCATCAAGGCGTGATTGTGCTGACCATGCAGGAGAACGGCGACGTGGTGGCGGACATGGGCCGTCCGGAGTTCGAACCCGCTCTGGTGCCCTTCAAAGCGGAAGGTTTGCAAGGCCGCACTGAAGTCGCCGACACGCTCTGGCCACTCGACGTACAAGGCGAAACACGCTGGATATCGGTGGTATCAATGGGTAATCCGCACGCCGTACAAATTGTGGCCGACGTGGAAAATGCACCCGTGCTGACCGAGGGACCGGTGATCGAGCATCACGCGCGCTTTCCGAATCGCGTGAACGCGGGATTCATGCAGATCGTGAACCGTGGTGCGGTGAAGCTGCGTGTTTTTGAACGTGGCGCGGGCGAAACGCTGGCGTGCGGCACAGGCGCGTGCGCGGCGGTCGCGGCGGGTATCCGGCGCGGTCTGCTGGACTCGCCGGTGCAGGTCGAGACGCACGGCGGCATGCTGACCATCGCCTGGGACGGCGCGCACAACGCCGCGGCCCCGCTCTTCATGGGCGGCCCCGCCACCACCGTATTCGAAGGCGAGATCGAGCTTGATCCCACGCTCGCGAATGCTGAATAACGCCGACTGACCGTCAGGAACCCGATGCTGCCCGATACCATGAACGAACGTGAAGTTGCCGACTACCTGATCGCCAATCCCGATTTCTTTGCCGAGCATGCCGAGTTGCTGGGCGCGATCCGGCTGTCCAATCCGCATGGCAAGTCCGCGGTGTCGCTGCAGGAGCGGCAGATGCAGATGCTGCGCGACAAGAACAAGCAGATCGAGCGCCGGTTGGCCGAATTGCTTCGTTACGGACATGAGAACGACAGCATTGCCGCGAAGTTTCATCGATGGACAATCCGGGTGATGTCCGAGCGCGATCCGCATGCGCTGCCGAAAACCATTCCCGCCGGCCTGTGTGAAATCTTCGAGGTGCCCCAAGCCGCATTGCGCGTGTGGGATGTCGCGGAGCCCTACGCGCAAGCCGAATTCGCGCGGACGACGAGCGAGGAAGTCCGCTCCTTCACGAGCGGTCTGACTACGCCGTATTGCGGGCCGAACACCGGTTTCGAGGCCGCTCAGTGGCTGACATCGGCGAGTTCGGTCTCGGTGGCATCGGCTACAACGGATGGTGTCGTCGATACCGCCAACACCACGGAATCCATCGCGCTGCTCGCGCTGCGTGATCCGTCGGCCGGTCCCGAAGCGCCCGCATTCGGCTTGCTGGTCATGGGTTCGCCCGATCCGCGCCGGTTCCACGAAGGCATGGCCACCGACTTCCTTACACAGATCGGCACGCTTGCCAGCGCCGCGCTCAGCCGCTTGCTGCCCCACTGACATGACCGACGATCCGGTAAGCGCCTATTTGTCGATGCTTGAGCACGAGCGGCGATTATCGGACCACACGTTGCGCGGTTATACGCACGAACTCGACGAGCTGAAGAAGCTGGCCAACGGCCGGGCGCTGGAATCGCTGACCGCTACCGACATGCGTGGCGCCGTAGCGCGCGCTCACGGCGGCGGGTTATCGGCGCGCTCAATTGCGCATCGGTTATCGGCGTGGCGGGCGTTTTATCGGTGGCTTGCTGAGCAGGTTGAAATGCAGGCCAATCCGGTCGCGACCGTGCGCGCGCCGAAACGCGCGAAGTCCCTTCCCAAGGCGCTTTCCGTCGATGACGCCAACGCGCTCATGGAAGCGCCCCAGGCCGACACGCCTGAAGCGCTGCGGGACCACGCCATACTCGAACTGTTCTATTCGTCTGGCTTGCGGCTCGCCGAATTGGTTGGCTTGGACGTGCATTTTGTGCAATCCGAAGGCTATTCGTCGGCCGGCTGGCTCGACCTTGCCAGCACCGAAGTCAATGTGCTCGGCAAGGGAAACCGGCGGCGGTCGGTGCCTGTGGGCAGCAAGGCGATCACCGCGCTGCGCGCGTGGATTGAAGTGCGCGGGCAATTTGTGAAAGACGATCCGCACGCGCTGTTTTTGTCGGTGCGCGGCAACCGGATGTCGCCGAACGTGGTGCGTGATCGGGTGAAACGCATGGCTTTGCTGGCCGGCGTGCCGTCGAATGTGCATCCGCACGTCTTGCGGCATTCGTTCGCCACGCATGTGCTGCAGTCCAGCGGCGACCTTCGGGCCGTGCAGGAATTGCTCGGCCACGCGAGTATCGCGGCCACGCAGGTTTATACGTCGCTCGATTTCCAGCATCTGGCTCGCGTCTACGACGAAACGCATCCGCGCGCCAAAAAACGCGATTAAGCCAGCGTGGCGGCATGGCGGCGAGCAACAAGATGCGGTCTCGACGCCGCGCCCGAAATGTCGCCGACTCACAGTGAAACCCGCGTAACCGCCCGACTCTCTCGCTACAAACAGAAACAGAAACAAAAACGCGGCCCGAACCCTCCCTAGCGCTCACTCCCCCGTCCAGTTGGCGCTTTCACCGAAGACCCGAATGAACACCATTACGCTGAAGCCGGCGAAAGACAAATCGCTCGCGCGCCGCCATCCGTGGATCTACGAAAGCGCGATCGAACACGTGGAAGGCAAACCCGCGCCCGGCGCAACCGTGTTGATCCGCGCCCACGATGGCCGGTTTCTGGCACGCGCGTCATACAGCCCGGTGTCACAGATTCGCGCCCGTGTCTGGAGTTTCGACGAAAGCGAGCCCGTCGATCACGCGTTTTTCAAGCGACGCGTACAACGGGCGATCGCGCACCGGCAAACGATGGTGCGCGACACCGGCGCGACTCGGCTGATTTTCGGTGAGGCGGACGGGCTGCCGGGTTTGATCGTCGATTACTACATCGCGGACGACGAAAGCCAGCGTGGCCAGCTTGTCTGCCAGTTCATGGCCACGGGCGTGGAACACTGGAAAGAGGCGATAGTGCAGGCGCTGATCGGCGCAACCGGCTGCCCGAACGTGTATGAACGCTCGGACGTGTCGATTCGGCAGAAGGAAGGGCTCGAACAGATCACCGGCGTGCTGGCCGGCGATCCGCCACCGGCCACCCTGATCGCGAACGAAGGCGGCGTGCGGTATCACATCGACGTCGAACGGGGCCATAAAACGGGCTTCTACGTCGATCAACGCGACAATCGCGCGCTCGTGCGGCAATACGCCGGCGACCGCGACGTTCTCAACTGCTTCTGCTACACCGGCGGTTTTTCGCTGGCCGCTCTGAAAGGCGGTGCAAAACGCGTGGTATCGATCGACTCCTCCGGCGACGCCCTGGCCCTTGCCCAGCAAAACGTCACGGCGAACGGTTTCGATCCGCAACGCGCCGAGTGGCTCGACGCCGACGCGTTCAAGACCTTGCGTCGCTTGCACGAGGAAGGCGAGCGCTTCGACCTGATCGTGCTCGATCCGCCCAAGTTCGCGCCTTCGCGGGAACACGTGGACCGCGCAGCGCGTGCGTACAAGGACATCAACCTGACCGGCTTCAAGTTGTTGCGCCCGGGCGGCCTGCTGTTCACCTATTCGTGCTCGGGCGCTATTGACGCCGATCTGTTCCAGAAGATCGTGGCAGGCGCCGCGGCCGACGCGAAAGTTGACGCGCGCATCCTGAAGCGCCTTGGCGCAGGCGTCGATCACCCGCTTTTAACCGCGTTTCCCGAAGGGGAATACCTGAAAGGCCTATTGTTGCAAATCGCGTGATCGCCCATAGTTGAGCGCTTCGGACAGCGCGCATTCAGGGAAGCACAGAGCGTCCGCTTGACAAATATGTTTCAATAATCGACCGACCGCATGTTTTCGAGCGTAGCGCAGGCGTTTCAGATCACGCCCGCAGCCCGAAAACATGCCGCACGATCCTTCGACTTTAAAGAACAGGGCGACCATCATGATTCCCGTTACCATCCTGACCGGCTTTCTAGGCAGCGGCAAAACCACGTTGCTCAAGCGCATCCTGAACGACAAGCACGGCATGAAGATCGCCGTGATCGAAAACGAGTTCGGCGAAGAAAATATCGACAATGAAATTCTCGTTCAGGAAACGAACGAGCAGATCATCCAGATGAGCAACGGCTGTATCTGCTGCACGATCCGCGGCGATTTGGCGCGCGCGCTGGAAGATCTCGCTGACCGCAAGAAGGCCGGCACGCTGAACTTTGATCGCGTGGTGATCGAGACAACCGGGCTTGCAAATCCTGGCCCGGTTGCTCAGACGTTCTTTATGGACAACACGATCGCCGACGAATTCCTGCTCGACGCAATCATCACGCTGGTTGATGCAAAGCACGCCAACCATCAGCTGGACGAACATGAAGTCGTGCAGCGCCAGGTCGGTTTCGCGGATCGCCTGTTCATCACGAAGTCCGATCTGGTCGATGCCGCCGCGCTCGACGCACTCAAGCACCGGCTGGTTCACATGAACCCGCGCGCCGCAATCAAAGTGGTGAATTTCGGCGATGCGGACATCAAGGAAATCTTCGATCTGCGCGGCTTCAACCTGAACTCGAAGCTCGAAATCGATCCGGATTTCCTGGCGGAAGACGATCACGCGCACGAGCACGCCGAGCACGACCATGCGCATGACGACGATCACGACCACGCCACCTGCGGCCACGATCACAGCCACGACCATGAGCATGGCCACGCGAATCATCACCACGCGCATCACGACGACAAGATCAAGTCGTTTGTATTCCGCAGCGACCGCGCCTTCGATCCGAACCGGCTTGAAGATTTCCTCGGCGGCATCCTGCAGATCTACGGTGAACGCCTGCTGCGCTACAAGGGCGTGCTGTTTATGAAGGGCGTCGATCGAAAGGTCGTGTTCCAAGGCGTGCATCAGATGATGGGCAGCGATCTTGCCGCGAAATGGCAACCGATCGAAAAGAAGAACAGCAAGATGGTGTTCATTGGCATTGAACTGCCGCAGGATTTGATCATCGACGGGCTGAACGCCTGCCTGGTCTGATCGAAGACGCTGAACACGCTGAACACGCTGGAAAACCAAAGAAGCAGAAGAAACCGGCGAAACGCGAAGCCCTCACACGGCGGCTTCGCGCCGCCACTCAAATCGAAACCTCGTTTCGGCACAGTTCTCGCTATTTCTCTCCTGAAGCGCAACCATTGCGACCGTTAAGCGAGGCTAAAATCCCTGCGCCTCCGCGAGCCGGCGCTTTTCCGCGATGAACGTCGTTGCAATATGTGTTCACGCCAACCAAGAACCATCGCTTTTTAAACGTCAGCGCGTTATATTTTTGAGATAACGAACGAATCGCGACAGTGTTTTGCTTGGGTGTAGTGCGCATTTGCGATTCAGTTACAATACAGCCCCACTGGAGAAGCCGGCACACCGCCCAGCCTCGACTACAATGCCCGGCGCAAGTGCTGCTGAAAAAAGCTTGAAACGCGCTCCTGCCGGCGCCGCAAACAGCAATTTCACCGTTGTATTGCAAACCTGGCGATCGGGTGGAAGTGAAAAGTAAGGTGCTGTTCCGAACATCGGGCACCGTTGAATCGCTTGAAAATCAGTCCAGACGAATTGACCTAGATGCAGTGGTCTAGAGGAATTGGCCCCACGTGGTGCCGTCCAGCGCCGCGAGAGTCGCAGCCCGTTTAGCGTAGTAAGTGCATGCAGTAATTGTTGGCGAGTATCGCCGAAGTGCGGGTAAACCGAACTACGGCGGCGGCGAGCGCGGCGAGCGACCGCGAAGATGGCGAACAACATCGCCCCACATTGAAGAAGCAAGCCAGATGACGACGAAACGATTGTTGACTGAAGACGAAATCCAGAAGATGGCCGACAAGGACTACATGAACGAGGATCAACTCGCGTTCTTCAGGGTCCGACTGGAACAGTTGCAGGCCGACATTCTCAAGAATGCGGGCCAGACGACGGAAAACCTGCGGGAAACGGTCATCGTTCCGGATCCGGCTGATCGCGCGACGATCGAGGAAGAACACGCCCTCGAACTGCGCACGCGTGATCGTGAACGCAAGCTGCTGAAGAAAGTGCAGCAGTCGCTTGCGCGTATCGAGTCCGGCGATTACGGCTGGTGCGAGGAAACGGGCGAGCCGATCGGCATTCCGCGCCTGATCGCGCGCCCAACGGCAACGCTCTCGCTCGAAGCGCAGGAACGACGCGAACTGCGCCAGAAGCTGTTCGGCGACTGATCTGCCGGTGCAGCGTACGCTGCGGCCTCCGCCGCGGCGGGAAACCTGCCGGCCGGGTTTTGCATCGAAGAGAGTGGAACACGTTGGAAAACACAAAAGGCACACGAAAAATCGTGTGCCTTTTTGTTTTTGTGCTGCATTTTTGCACCCGGCAAGACGGATCCGTCGCGTGGGCAAGCCCAAAACATGTCCCAATGGCTAACGTTCGCAAGATGCCGCAAGCAGCGTCTTGATAAATTCCACCGCGCCCTAAAATGAGCTGAACGCGCTTTTGTGGCGCGGGCGTGGCCGGAGTCTGATCGAGCGCAACCTTGCAGCGCGCTCGTGCTCCTCACGCTCCCAAAGGATTCCCCGGCGGCGCGGCGGCACAGGTCTTCCGGCTGCCGCGCCCACTCCGCTTTCAAAGGAATGCACATGGAACAATTTCACGGCACGACCATCGTCTCCGTACGACGCGGCGACAAGGTCGCCCTCGGTGGCGACGGCCAGGTCACCCTCGGCAATATCGTGATGAAAGGCGGTGCGAAGAAAGTGCGCCGCATCTATGGCGGCAAGGTCATGGTCGGTTTCGCGGGCGGCACGGCCGACGCGTTTTCGCTGCTCGACCGCTTCGAAGCCAAGCTCGAAAAACACCAGGGCAACCTGACGCGTGCCGCTGTGGAACTCGCGAAAGACTGGCGCACGGACCGCATGCTGCGTCGGCTGGAAGCCATGCTGATTGCCGCCGACGCGCAAACCACGCTCGTCATCACGGGCAACGGCGACGTGCTCGATCCGGAAAACGGCATTTGCGCGATCGGTTCGGGCGGTGCATATGCGCAGGCCGCGGCGCAGGCGCTCACCGAAAACACCGAACTCTCGCCGCGCGATATCGTCGAAAAGGCACTGACAATCGCGGGCGATATGTGCATTTACACGAATCACAATCGCGTCATCGAGACGATCGAGTAACACCGCTTTCGCGTATTCGCGAGCACAGGACAAGGACCAACGATGACCACCATGACTCCCGCCGAGATCGTCTCGGAACTCGATAAACACATCATCGGCCAGGGCCGCGCGAAAAAAGCGGTCGCCGTGGCGCTGCGCAACCGGTGGCGGCGTCAGCAGGTCGCCGAGCCGCTGCGTCAGGAAATCACGCCGAAGAACATTTTGATGATCGGACCGACCGGCGTCGGCAAAACGGAAATTGCGCGGCGTCTGGCTAAACTCGCCGACGCGCCGTTCATCAAGATCGAAGCAACGAAGTTCACCGAAGTCGGCTACGTGGGCCGCGATGTGGACAGCATCGTGCGTGACCTGATCGAAATTTCGATCAAGCAGACGCGCGAAACCGAGATGCGCAAAGTACGTTCGCGTGCGACCGATCGCGCCGAGGACCGGATCCTGGACATCCTGTTGCCCAGCGCCCGGCCGGCGGCGGGTTTCGGCACGGCCGAGTTGACCGACGACAGCGCGAACAGCACACGCCAGACGTTCCGCAAGCGCCTGCGCGAAGGACTGCTCGACGACAAGGAAGTGGAGATCGACATCGAAGCGCCTCAGGCCAGCATGGACATCATGGGGCCGCCGGGCATGGAGGAAATGACCGACCAGATCCGGTCGATGTTTGCGAATATCGGCGGCGGCAAGAAGACGCAGCGCAAGGTGAAGGTCAAGGACGCGCTGAAGATGCTCACCGACGAAGAAGCCGGCAAGCTGCTGAACGACGACGAGGTCAAGACGAAGGCCATTCAGAACGTCGAGCAGAACGGCATTGTGTTCCTGGACGAGATCGACAAGATCGCTTCGCGCAGCGAAACGGGTGGCGCGGAAGTGTCGCGGGCCGGTGTGCAGCGCGACCTGCTGCCGCTCGTGGAAGGCACGACCATCAATACGAAATACGGGATGATCAAGACCGATCACATCCTGTTTATCGCCAGCGGTGCGTTCCATCTAGCCAAGCCGAGCGATCTGATCCCCGAGCTTCAAGGGCGTTTCCCGATTCGCGTCGAGCTGGATTCGCTGTCCGTGGAGGATTTCGAATCCATTCTGAATACGACCGATGCCAGCCTTGTGAAGCAGTACACGGCACTCTTGGCAACGGAAGACGTCGAGCTGGATTTCAGCGCGGACGGTATTCGCCGGATGGCTGAGATTGCGTTTTCAGTGAACGAGAAAACCGAGAATATCGGCGCGCGGCGACTTTATACCGTGATCGAAAAGTTGCTCGAAGAAGTGTCGTTCTCGGCGGGCAATCACACGGGTCATCCGGTGAAGATCGACGCCGCTTACGTCGATAACGCGTTGAACGATGTAGCCGAAGACGAAGATTTGTCGCGCTACGTGCTGTAAAAGCGCTCAATCAAAAAAGGGCGGTTCCTTTGATTTCAGCCACTCGCTGGAATCAAAGGAACCGCCCTTTTACGTTCACGATAACGTTTATTGCCGGACGGGTTTCTTCGCCAACTTGCGCTGCAGTGTCCGCCGATGCATGTTCAACGCGCGCGCCGTGGCTGAAATATTGCCGCTGTTCTCGGCCAGCACGCGCTGGATATGCTCCCACTCCAGCCGCGCGACTGACAGCAGCGCCGGGTGCTCGATCGCCTCTTCGGCCGTCTGCTCGCTGGCCTCTTCCTGCAACGCGGACAGGATTGTCTCGACGTTCGCCGGCTTGGCTAGATAGTTATCAGCGCCGTCTTTCACGGCCTGAACCGCGGTCGCGATGCTCGCATAACCCGTCAGCACGAGAATCCGTGCATCGGGTTGAAGATCGCGCAAGGGCGCGACGAGCGTCAATCCGGAATCGTTGCCGAGGTGCAGATCAACGGTGATCTGGCCGAACTTCTGCGTGTTCGCCAATCTCAATGCCGATGCGGCGTCATGTGCCTGATGCGGCGTATAGCCGCGGCGCGTCAGACCGCGCGCGAGAATGCCCGCAAAAACCTCGTCGTCGTCGATGACCAAAAAATTTGTATCGCTCATGCTCTTTTCTCCGTAGTGACGGAAGCGGCGACGCCGCCGCGGCCCGTCCTTGCTGCTTTTTCCCGCGATTCGGGGGCGCTTGTGTCGGCGAGACGCAGGATGGCGTGCGTACCGTGCGGACTGGCTGGCGTGAGCTCGATCGACCCGCCAAGCCGCGTTGCCGCTGAGAATGCCAGATACAAGCCGACGCCGTGGCCGCCTTGCGTACTGTCGACGGGCATCGCGCCAAGCGAACCCCGCAATGCCGCCGGAATGCCGGGGCCCTGATCGCGGACATCGAATTGAATCACGGGCTCGCCAAGGTGCCGGCTCGCCGATGTCATCAGCGTCACCGAATCGCTACTGGCCCGCGCCGCATTATCCAGCAGAATGGTCAGTATTTGCCCTACCGCGACGGGATCGCTCAGAAACAGCCCCGCGCTCTTCTGCTCCGCTGCTTCATCTTTCGATCCACCTTTCGCTTCAATCAATTCGAAACGCACATGCGGATGGCGCAACCGCCACTGTTCAACAAACCCATGCAGCCAGTCATCCAGCGGTTGCCGCGGCGCGGGCCCAGTCGCGCGACTGCGCAGGCGCGCGAGCGCGGACGTGCACAACGTCATTTGCTGCTCGAGGAGTTCGATATCGGCGGAATAGGGGGCGAGATGCGGGTCGTGACGGGCGGAATCGCGCAACTCCTCGCTGAGCATCGCGATGGTCGACAGCGGCGTGCCGATTTCGTGTGCGACCGTTGCCGCCTGGACACCCAGCGCCACGGCGCGCTCGTCTCGCAGAAGCCGCTCCTGGGCATCAGCCAGCGCAAAATCCCGCGCGCGCAGCGCCCGCGACATCCGCGCGACGAACCAGCCGATCAGCCCCACGCTGACCATGAAATTCACCCACAGCCCAATGCGGAAATATTCGAACAGATTCAGCGGATCTTCCATGTTCAGCGGCACGTAGCTGACCGTCAGCAACGAATAACAGAGGACCGCGAACAACGCGAGCCAGCTCATCAGACGCCACGGCAACACGGCCGCGGCAATCGCCAGCGACGGCAGGTAGAGCGTGACAAACGGATTCGTGGCGCCGCCGCTCAGGAACAGCAGCGCAGATAGCGCGCCGAGATCGACCCAGAGCTGCCCGAACAGTTCGAGATTCGTTTCAGGCTGTGCACGCGCCACGCGTACCCATGTCAGCGCGTTGAACAATATCTCTAGCGCGACGATGGTCAACATGGCCGCCAGCGGGAGATGCGCACCGTAAAACGCCTGTACGACGGCGATAGTCACCAATTGACCGATGATCGCAAGGCTGCGAAGCCAAAACAGGTGACCGAGATTGACGCGGCCTGTGTTCGTTATTCGATGCATCTCGGTGAATTTCACCTCAAATTTCAGATTAGTCTAATGGTTGGACAAAGGGGATTGCCGCACCATCCAAGGTTGTCTCGTACAGGGCGGCCAGGCCGCATACACAAAATGACTAACAGCTCATCCTCCCGCCCCAACCAGCTTGTCAGCGAAGCGCCGCAGACCGGCGCCATTCAAGACACTATTATCCCGCGTGCGCTGAACGCGTTCATTGACAACGCTCGCAGTGCGAACGCGCAAGGCAACCAAATCGAGCGCGCTGTGTGGCTGCAGGCCGCCATGATGTTGCAATCCGGCCAGCCGGAGATTGGCCTCGACCTGATCGATGCAATGCTGAAACAGAACCGCATTGGCGACGGCATTCAGTGCGCAGCTCAACTCGTCGATCGTCATCCGCAACACGCGCTCGCGCTCTGGCATCTCGGCTATGCGCTCCAACTCGCCAGCCGTCACGCCGACGCAATTCCTTTCTACGAACGCGCCCACGCGATCAATCCGGCCGTCCCCACACTGCGAAACAACCTGGCGGTCGCCTACGAAGTCACGGGCAGCGAAGCTAAAGCGCTGACCATGCTGGAAGAGGCTGTCGCGGCGAATGCCGACGATATCGAAGCGTGGACGAACCTGTCGCGCATCTATCCGCGCCGCCGGGAACTCGAACAGGCGTTGGCAGCCGGTAAGCGCGCGGTTGAGAGCAATCCGTCGAATGCGCTCGCGTTGTCGAACTACAGTCTCGCGTTGAAAGAAGCGCAGCGCTGGCCCGAGGCCACTGAAGCCGCAGAAGCGGCGGTCAAGATCGCGCCCGGCATGCGGCGTCTTCCGTTCAATCTCTCCATTCTCGATCTCGTACAGGGCAATTACGCGCGCGGTTGGGCCAATTTCGAGTCGCGCTGGGACGGTTCAAACGAACTGCGCAACTCGCATCCCAACTTCGAGGCGCCGCGATGGAATGGCGAAGCACTGCGCGGAAAGACTTTATTGCTGTGGGGCGAGCAGGGTTTCGGCGACGCGCTGCAGTTCTCGCGTTTCATCCCGATGCTCGCGAAAAAGGTTCACGCGCAAGGCGGCACCCTAGTGTGGGTTGCGTTCAAAGCAGTGCATCCTTTGATGGCGCGCATGGCGCCGAAAGGCGTCGAATGCCTGCCGCACGACGGACCCTTGCCCGCGTTTGACTTCCATTTCCCGCTGCTGAGCCTGCCGCTGCATTTCGGCATCGACGCGGACACCATTCCGGCAAAGCGCGCGTATCTTTCCGCCGATGCCGACCTCGCCGCCGACTGGCGCGCCGAGTTCGCCGCCGACAAACGTCTTCGCGTCGGTCTTGTATGGAGCGGCAGCGAAGGCCATCAGCGCAACATGTTCCGCAGTGTGGGCATCGAGCGATATGCGAAGGCGTTCAGCGGAATCGAGAACGTCGCGTTCTTCTCGCTGCAGAAGGATGCGTCGGGCGCGGTATCCACGGCTCGGGACGGTGGTTTTGAGATTGCGGATCGGACCGGCAAGTTCGAAACGTTCGACGACACGGCAGCGTTCATCGATTCACTCGATCTCGTGATTACCGTTTGCACGAGCGTGGCGCATTTAGCGGCGGCGCTCGGCAAGCCGACCTGGATTCTCCTCGACACCAATCCGCACTGGGTCTGGCAACTGGAGCGCACGGACAGCCCGTGGTATCCGACGGCGACGTTGTATCGGCAGAAGGAATTCTCGACGTGGGAGCCGGTGATGGACGATGTCGCGCGTGATTTGGCCGCGCTCGCGGCCACGCATACGGGTGCGGCGCCGCGTAAGCGGATGGCGAAGAAAGCGGCTGCGTAAGCACCTAGAGAGTTTCAAGTCAGAAAAAGCGGCGTTCTGCCGCTTTTTTTACGTGCTCGATTTCTTCAACTAGACCATTCCGCCCGCACGAAAACCACATGCGCCCAGATTCCAGCCACTCAGCGACGAACGCGCCATTCACATGTTTGTGCTACGTTGCGTTGCTTCACGCAAGCAATCCGGGCAAAGACACGTCAGGCCCGGATTCAAACGCTTGGCCGGCAAAGCGGGAAGCGCTGCGCACCAGCATTGCGCATCGCCGGTTTGCTGAGCGCAGCTGAAAAACGCGCCGCACAGAGCACAGCGTTGAAGAGCGGGGTCGGTGGAACGCATGATGGACCAAGCCTTTTGAAAACGCAGCACCCAGTCACGAGCCGCATTGCGCGCGGTCCGGCCGTTGCCGAAGCGCCACGTTTTCGACCCGCCCGTGCATGCCCGATCGCATTATTATTTCACGCGCCAACCCCATACTGGTGCGACCAGAGCCTAACTTTCACCCGTCACCGGAATGCTATCGGAAACGCATGATGCAGCGCGTCAGTCCTGTACAATTCCGCCTGTTTAAACTGCTCCTCGCCTTATCGCCGCCATGTCCGAGCTTCCCGACCTTACGCAGATCGCGCCGACCCTGAAAGCCGAAATCCTGGCCGAGGCGTTGCCCTATATTCGCCAGTATCACGGCAAGACGATCGTGATCAAATACGGCGGCAATGCCATGACCGAGGAGCGCCTGAAACAGGGCTTCGCGCGCGACGTGATCCTGCTGAAGCTGGTCGGCATCAATCCGGTGATCGTGCACGGCGGCGGTCCGCAGATCGACCAGGCGCTCAAGAAGATCGGCAAGCAGGGCACGTTTATCCAGGGCATGCGCGTCACCGACGAAGAGACCATGGAAGTGGTCGAATGGGTGCTCGGCGGCGAAGTGCAACAGGACATCGTCACGTTGATCAATCATTTTGGCGGCCATGCGGTCGGCCTCACCGGCAAGGACGGCGGCCTGATCCACGCACGCAAGTTAATGATGCCGGATCGCGACAACCCGGGCGAATTCATCGATATCGGTCAGGTGGGTGAAGTTGAAGCCATCAATCCGGCTGTCGTGAAGGCGCTGCAAGATGACGCGTTCATTCCGGTCATCTCGCCGATTGGCTTCGGTGAAGACGGTTTGTCGTACAACATCAACGCCGATCTGGTCGCGGGCAAACTGGCCGTGGTGCTGAACGCCGAGAAGCTCGTGATGATGACGAACATCCCCGGCGTGATGGACAAGGAAGGCAATCTGCTGACCGATCTGTCGGCGCGCGAAATCGACGCACTGTTTGCCGATGGCACCATTTCCGGCGGCATGCTGCCGAAGATTTCATCGGCGCTCGACGCGGCGAAGAGCGGTGTGCGCTCGGTGCATATCATCGATGGGCGAATCGAGCATTCGGTGCTGCTCGAGATCCTGACCGAGCAGCCGTTCGGAACCATGATTCGCTCACATTGAACATGGCTCAATGAACGTGGAACCTGCCGGCGCTCGAGTTGAGCTTTTGCGTTCTTCCCGACGCCGGACGAACACGCACAAACGCCCCGTCTGGCTGTTCGATCTGGACAACACGCTGCATCACGCGTCGCATGAGATTTTTCCCGCGATCAATCGCGGGATGACGCAGTACATCATCGACCGGCTGGGCGTGGATATTGATGAAGCCAATCGGCTGCGCACCGGTTATACGCAGCGATACGGCGCTACCTTGCTCGGCCTTGTGCGCCATCATCCCGTCGATGCCACCGACTTCCTGCACGTCGTCCATACCTTCGCCGATCTCGGATCGATGGTTCGTGCCGAACGCGGCCTCGCGCGAATGATCCGCGGGCTTCCCGGGCGGAAGATCATCTTGACCAACGCGCCTTCGGTGTATGCCCACGCCGTGCTGAACGAACTGGGTATCGCCAAGCTGTTTGAGCGCGTGATTGCTATCGAAGATATGCAGGATCGAGGCGGTTATTGGCGCGCGAAGCCCGATGCTGGAATGCTTCGGCGCGCGATGCGCCTCGCTCATGTGCCGCTTTCCGACGCGGTTCTTGTCGAAGATACGCGTGGGCATTTGAAAAGCTATAAACGCCTGGGGATTCGCACGGTCTGGATCACGGGGCATTTGCCGTCGGTTCTGAATGCCAGTGGAGCGAAGTCGGTTCGATCGCCGACCAGCGGCCGGCCGCATTACGTCGACCTGAAGATCCGGTCTTTGAAGGGCTTGCGCGGTCTGCGTTAGACCCGGCGTATTCCGAGTCGGCTTAAACCGCGAAAGTAGTACGGACTTCAAACTTCATCGCTTGACCTTGCTGCGCTGAGCACACCGGAGAGCACCCGTAGCGCCCTTTCCCGTTTTTCCGATATACTTCATCGCTATCTTGATTTGTTTCAACGCGCCGATTTGCTGACTCGATTGCGGGCGCGCGAACCCTGACCCGGTTCACTATAAATGCGGCTAAAGAGGTTGTCAGCCGCGCCCTTATCTCTTCCAGCGCATCGCCGACGCCGTTTAGCCGCCCTGTTTTCTTTAGGCGGAATGAATGGAATCAATCGGCATCGTCACTCCCCAAACACTGCATTTCACCGAACCGCTGCGCATGCAAAATGGCAGCTTGCTCGGTGACTATGATCTCGTCGTCGAAACCTACGGCACGCTCAACGCCGCCCGCTCGAACGCCGTGCTCGTCTGCCATGCGCTAAACGCCTCGCATCATGTGGCGGGTGTGTATGCCGATGACCCCAAGAATGTCGGCTGGTGGGACAACATGGTGGGTCCGGGCAAGCCGTTGGATACGAACAAGTTCTTCGTGATCGGCGTCAATAACCTGGGCTCGTGTTTCGGTTCGACCGGGCCCATGAGCGTGAACGCCGTCACCGGCAAACCTTACGGCGCGAGTTTCCCCGTTGTCACCGTTGAAGACTGGGTCCACGCGCAGGCTCGCGTAGCGGATTTATACGGTATCGAGCGCTTCGCCGCGGTCATGGGCGGCAGCCTCGGCGGCATGCAGGCGTTGGCCTGGAGCATGATGTATCCGGATCGCGTGGCGCACTGCATCGTGGTGGCATCGACGCCGAAACTCTCCGCGCAGAACATTGCGTTCAACGAAGTCGCGCGCTCCGCCATCCTCTCCGATCCCGATTTCCACGGCGGCGATTACTACGCGCACGGCATCAAGCCACGTCGCGGATTGCGAGTCGCGCGCATGATCGGCCACATTACGTATCTGTCGGACGATGACATGGCCGCCAAGTTCGGCCGCGCGTTGCGTCGTGCCGAAGGCGCTTTGGATGCGTACAACTTCAACTTCGACGTCGAGTTCGAAGTGGAATCGTACTTGCGTTATCAAGGCGATAAATTCGCCGAATACTTCGATGCCAATACGTATCTGCTCATCACTCGCGCGCTGGATTATTTCGATCCCGCCAAGGCATTCGATGGCGACCTGACCAAGTCGCTCGCCCACACCACGGCGAAATATTTGATCGCCAGCTTCTCAACGGATTGGCGTTTTGCGCCGGCCCGTTCACGCGAACTGGTGAAAGCGCTGCTCGATCACAAACGCACGGTGAGCTACGCCGAAATCGATGCCCCGCACGGCCACGACGCCTTCCTGCTCGACGACGCGCGTTATCACAACCTGATGCGCGCCTATTACGAACGCATTGCCGCCGAGGTGGGCGCATGAACCAAATCACGCTGGACTCTCTCTCTTTGCGCTCGGACTTTCGGGCAATTGCGCGCTGGGTTGAACCGAGCTCATCGGTGCTCGATCTGGGCTGCGGCGATGGGTCGCTGCTTTCGCTCCTCGCGGAAGAACTCGACGTCACGGGCTACGGTATCGAAATCAACGACGCTGGCGTCCTCGCGTGCGCCCAGAAAGGCGTGAACGTCATTCAGCAGAACTTGGAAGACGGGCTGCGCCTCTTCGAAGACGACAGTTTCGACTTCGCGATCCTGTCGCAGACACTCCAAACGATCCATCAAACCGCCGCGATCCTGCGTGAAACGGTGCGGGTCGGCCGCGAGTGCATTGTGTCGTTTCCTAACTTCGGCTACTGGCGGCATCGGCTGACCGTTTTGCAGGGACGCATGCCTGTGTCGAAAACGCTGCCGTATCAATGGCATAACACGCCGAACGTGCGGGTTCTCACCATTCAGGATTTCGAGGCGCTGGCGCCGGAAGTGGGTATCGAAATACTCGATCGTGCGGTGCTGCACGGTGGTCAGTCCATCCGTTGGGGGGCGAACTGGCGTGGTAGCCTTGCGGTCTATCGCGTAAAGCGAAGCTGAACTGAGCTTGCCGGTTCGTCGCTCGCGCACCGCTTACTGCTTCGAATCGACCCTATGTCCAACTCGCCACACGAGGCGCCCGCTCTTTCCGCTCACGAAGACCACCCCGGCTGGCGCGCGTTTCTCAACAAACGCATGTTGATTTGCGTGTTTATCGGCTTCACGTCGGGGCTGCCGCTCTTCACGCTCGTCTATCTGGTCCAGGCGTGGTTGCGCACCGAAGGCGTGAACCTGAAAGAGATCGGCCTGTTCGCGCTGATCCAGTTTCCTTACACCTGGAAGTTTATCTGGGCGCCGCTGATGGACCGCTACGTGCCACGGCTGCCCGGCTGGCATCCCGGACGGCGGCGCGGCTGGATGCTCGTCACGCAGTTGCTCGTGGCCGTCGCGATTGGTGCGCTTGGATTTACATCGCCGAAAGATCAAATCTGGACCGTCGCCGCGCTGACCGCGCTTGTCGCGTTTTTCGGGGCGAGCCAGGATATTGCGATCGATGCCTACCGCCGCGAACTCCTCGCCGATACCGAGCAGGGACTCGGCAACGCCGTCTTCGTGAACGCGTACAAGATTGCGGCGCTCGTGCCCGGCTCACTCGGGCTGATTCTTTCCGATTTTTTCCCATGGTCCGCAGTCTTCCTTGTCACGGCGGCGTTCATGCTGCCGGGCATGGTGTTGACGCTCGTGGTCAAGGAACCAGAGGTATATGGCACGCCGCCCAAGAATCTCCGCGATGCCATCGTTCAGCCGTTCCGCGAATTCATCGCCCGGGATGGCTGGCGCACGGCGCTGCTGATTCTTGGCTTCATCTTCCTGTACAAGCTCGGCGACACGATGGCGACCACGCTCTCCACGTCGTTTTTCCTCGATATCGGCTTCAACAAGACGCAGATCGGCGTGATCGCGAAGACAGTGGCGCTTTGGGCAAGCCTGGCGGGTGGGATCATAGGTGGCGTGTGCCTGGTGAAGATCGGCATCTCGCGCGGGCTCTGGATCTTTGGCGTGCTGCAGATCGTTTCCACGCTCGGCTTTGCGTGGCTTGCGAAAATCGGCCCGTCGCCCGTGGCGCTGGCCGCGCTCTATGGCTTCGAAACCTTCGCCACTGGCCTCACCCTGGCCGCATTCGTGGCTTATATCGCGAGCACGACCGATCCGCGATATACCGCCACGCAATTCGCGCTCTTTACGAGCCTTGCATCGGTGCCGCGGACGCTGGCGTCGGCATCGAGTGGCTTTGTGGTCGCGCAAACCGGCTGGTTCGAGTACTTCATGATCTGCGCTGCGCTGTCTATTCCGGGCATGTTACTGTTGCCGAAAATCGCGCCCTGGAGACCTGTCCGATGAAGGTGCACGCCCTGATCCGCGTCGCCGCTTGCGCTGTGTGGCTACATGCTGGCTTGAGCTTTGCGGCGTCCGCAGCGTCCGGGACTTCTGATGCAGCGCCGGCTGCTGCGCCCAACGCCCAATCGCCGTATTCCACGGCCAGCGACCAGATCAGGTTCGGCAATGCAGCGTTGTTCCGCAACCTGATTCCATCGGCGACATTGGAGCAGCAGTCCGCCGACGAATACGCTCAAATCCTCGGCGAAGCCCGGCGCACGAAGCATCTTCTCGGCGATGACAATCCGCTCGTGAAGCGTGCACGCGAAATTGCCAATCGCGAGATTCCGTTTGCACTGAAGTGGAATGACCGCTCGAAGAACTGGAAGTGGGAAGTGAATGTGGTGCGTTCGGACGAGATCCGCATGTATTGCCTGCCGGGCGGCAAGATTGTGATTTATAGCGGGCTGATCGACCGGTTGCGTCTTAACGATAACGAACTCGGCATGATGATCGGCCATGAGATTGCGCATGCGTTGCGCGAACATGCGCGCGATCGGCTAGGGCGTCAGCAAGCGGCGCAATTGAGTACGGGAACGATCCCGCCGTTATTCGGTTTCGCCGATATCAGCTCGACCCCGCTTGGTATTGGCGAGCAGTTGCTGGCCATGCGATACACACCCGCCGATGAAACCGAAGCCGATGTAATCGGTAGCGAGATAGCGTCGCGCGCCGGTTACGATCCGCGCGCCGCCATCACGTTATGGAAGAAGATTGATACGCGGACGCGGCGCACGCCGAACGGATTTATCTGGATGCATCCGTATGACGCTGCACGCGTACACGATCTGATGAAGCGCTTGCCCGACATGATGCCGCTCTACGCAAAAGCGATCGGAAAAACGGTGGACCAATTACCCAATTACGCGGGAATGGGCCGGTTTAAAAAGCCGAAGCTTTAAAGACTTTTAAACCTTCCACTCATAGTCAATGATCAGCGGCGCGTGGTCGCTGAACTTGATATCGCGGAAAACGGAAGTCGCCGTCGCCGTGTCCGCAACACCCTTCGTCGCGATCTGGTAATCAATCCGCCACCCTACGTTCTTCGCGTAAGCCTGGCCGCGATTGCTCCACCACGTATATTGCTCAGGCCGCTGGTCGATCGTTCTGAATACATCCACATACGCTTTTTCATCGAAGAGTTGCGTGAGCCACGCACGCTCTTCCGGCAGGCAACCCGAGTTCTTCTGGTTGCTCTTCCAGTTCTTGATGTCAATTTCCTTGTGCACGATATTCACGTCGCCACACAAGATCACCTGGCGTTTTTTGGCCAGTTTCTCAAGATGCGGCATGAACTCGGCCATGAAACGGTATTTGGCCTGCTGCCGTTCTTCACCGCTGGACCCCGAAGGCACATACACCGAGATCACCGATAAATCACCAAAGCGCGCCTCCACATAACGCCCTTCCGGATCGAATTCCTCGCTCCCAAACCCGATGATTACTTCATCCGGTTCGTGCTTCGTATAAAGCCCGGCACCGGAATAACCCTTTTTCACTGCGTGCTGGAAGTAACCCTGGAAGCCGTGCGGCGCGAGAAATTCCGGCGTGAGATCGTCTTGCGAACACTTGATCTCCTGCACGCAGACAACGTCAGCATCCTGCTCGCCAAACCAATCGAAGAAACCCTTCTTGGCGGCCGACCGAATGCCGTTCAAATTAGCGGTGATGACACGAAACATGAAGCATCCTTGTATGTTGGTGAACTACTCGACCTTGATCCCTTTCAGCGACTCTTTCGCCGGCGGATATTCGAGCTTCAAACCTTGCAGCGTGCGCACCATCAACTCAGCAATCATGACGTTGCGGTGCGTCTTCGAATCGGCGGGAATCACGTACCAAGGCGCAATGTCCGTCGATGTCGCGCCAAGGGCGTCTTCATAGGCCTTGCAATAGTCGTCCCAGAGTTTGCGGGCATCGAGATCCGATGGATCAAACTTCCAGTGCTTCTCCGGATTGTCGATACGCGCCTGCAAACGCGACTTCTGCTCGTCCTTCGATATATGCAAAAAGCACTTCACGATGGTCGTGCCGTTTTCGGCAAGCATCGCTTCGAAGTCGCGAATTTGCCGGTATCGGCGCTCCCATCCTTCCTGATCGATCTGTTTCAGCACGCGCGGCACCAGCACGTCTTCATACTGGCTGCGATTAAAAATGGCGAACTCGCCCGACGCCGGCACTTGCGAATGAACGCGCCAGAGAAAATCGTGCGCGGCTTCGGTTTCGGATGGCGCCTTGAACGGCACGACGCGCAAACCGAGCGGATCGACTTCGTGAAAGACACCGCGAACCGTGCCGTCCTTACCGCTCGTATCCATGCCCTGAAGGATCAGCAGAATGCGATGCGAGCGCTGTGCATGCAGTTTTTCCTGCAAGCCATCGAGTGCGGTACTCAGCTCGCTTAACCGCTCGCGATCCGCATCTTTCGCACCGGACGAAAACGGCTTCGACGCGGTATCAATGGAAGCCAGATCAAACGGCTTGATCTTCTTGCCGTCGAAATACGGCACGCGATAATCGTCCAGCTCAGGTTTTTTAGCCACGCGCGCGGTTCTCGGTTGATCCCGGTTGATAAAAGAAAGGGTTGCTGCCAGACAAGACCCGGCAGCAACCCGCGAAATTGTCCAGCCGTCAGCTCAAGAGGATAGTTTCTTCTTCAAAAGCTCGTTGACCTGCTGCGGATTCGCCTTGCCCTTGGTCGCTTTCATCGCCTGACCGATCAACGCGTTGAACGCCTTCTCCTTGCCCGAACGGTACTCATCGACGGACTTCTGATTCGCGGCCATCACCTCGTCGATGATGGCTTCCAACGCGCCCGTATCAGAGATCTGCTTCAACCCCTTCGCTTCGATAATCCGGTCGGCGGCGCTGTCGTCGGTGGCTTTCTCTTCCCAGATCGCCTGGAAAATATCCTTGGCGATCTTGTTGGAAATCGTGCCGTCTGCCACGCGCTGAATCACGAGTCCGAGCTGCGCGGGAGAAACCGGCGAGTTCGCAATATCGAGCGAATCGCGGTTCAGTTGCGACGATACTTCGCCCATCAGCCAGTTCGCCACGAGCTTCGCATGCGTCGGCTCAAGAACGCCAACGACACTTTCAAAATACGCCGACATTCCCTTCGACGACGTCAATCCCGCCGCGTCATACGGCGTCAAACCATATTGCTCGACAAAACGCGTTTGCATGGCTTCGGGCAATTCGGGCAATTCGCTTCGAACCCGTGCAATCCACGCTTCATCGATGACTAAAGGCATCAGGTCGGGATCGGGGAAATAGCGGTAATCGTGCGCATCTTCCTTGCTTCGCATGGAACGCGTTTCGCGCTTGTCGGGATCGTAGAGACGCGTTTCCTGCACGACCGTCCCGCCGTCTTCGATCAACTCGATCTGCCGGCGCACTTCGTACTGAATGGCTTCTTCAAGGAAACGGAACGAGTTCAGGTTCTTGATCTCGGCGCGCGTGCCGAATTCGGCTTGTCCGACCGGGCGCACGGAGACGTTCGCGTCGCAACGGAACGAACCTTCCTGCATGTTGCCGTCGCAGATACCGAGCCATTGCACGAGACTGTGCAGGCTTTTCGCGTAGGCCACCGCTTCGGCGGCGCTGCGCATTTCAGGTTCCGTCACAATCTCGAGCAGCGGCGTGCCGGCTCGATTCAAATCGATACCCGTCATGCCCGCGAAGTCTTCATGCAGCGACTTGCCTGCATCTTCTTCCAGATGGGCGCGCGTCAGGTTGACGGTCTTTTCGTAACCAGCCGTACCGGTTTTCTCATTCGCCGGAACCTGGATCGTGACGCTGCCGCCCTGCACGACCGGAATCTCGAACTGGCTGATCTGATAACCCTTCGGCAGATCGGGATAGAAATAATTCTTGCGCGCAAAAATGCTGCGCGGCGCAATGGTCGCGCCGACGGCGAGGCCAAGGCGAATTGCGCGCTCCACAGCGCCGCGGTTCATCACGGGCAACGAGCCCGGCAACGCCAGATCGACGGGACAAGCTTGCGTGTTCGGCTCAGCGCCGAACTGCGTGGACGCGCCCGAAAAAATCTTGGAGACGGTGGATAACTGCGCGTGCGTCTCAAGACCTATCACTACTTCCCATTGCTTACCCATACTCATACTCCTGCCGGTGATTGCACGTGCCAGTCTGTCGCGCGTTGAAACGCGTCGGCGACCTGGAGCAACCGGGCTTCGTTGAAATAGTTGCCAATGATCTGCAAGCCAACCGGCCGCGTGGAATGCGCGCTGCCCGCAGCACCAAAGCCGCACGGCACGCTCATGCCGGGCAAGCCGGCGAGGCTGATCGACAACGTGTAGATATCGGCGAGATACATCTGGACGGGGTCATCGGCTTTTTCGCCAAGATTCCATGCCACCGATGGCGCGACCGGTCCCATGATCACATCGCAGTGATTGAATGCTTCCTGGAAATCCTGCGCGATGATGCGGCGGATTTTCTGCGCCTGCAGGTAATACGCGTCGTAATAACCGTGCGATAACACGTACGCGCCCACCAGTATCCGGCGCTTCACTTCCGGCCCGAAACCTTCGGCACGCGACTTCTTGTACATATCGAGAAGGTCGGTGTACTCAGCCGCGCGATGCCCGTAGCGCACGCCATCGAAGCGCGACAGGTTCGACGACGCTTCAGCCGGCGCGATGATGTAGTACACGGGAATCGACAATTCGGTCTTCGGCAGCGAGACTTCAACGAGCGTTGCGCCGAGCGCTTCATATTGCTTCAAGGCAGTGTCGATCGCGCTGCGCACTTCGGCGCTCAAGCCATCGCCGAAGAACTCTTTCGGCAAGCCGATGCGCAAGCCGGCGAGTGGTTTGGCCGCGTCCGTGCCGGACCATTGCTGGCCGAGATAGCGCGTGTAATCTTCATCCTCGCGCTGGAGGCTGGTCGAGTCGCGCGGATCGAACGAGGCAATGGCGTTGAGCAACAGCGCGCAATCCGAGGCGCTGCGGGCCATCGGTCCGCCCTGATCGAGCGACGACGCGAACGCGATCATGCCGTAACGCGAAACGCGCCCGTACGTTGGCTTGATTCCCGTAATGCCGGTGAACGACGCGGGCTGGCGAATCGAGCCGCCTGTGTCCGTGCCGGTGGCAGCGGGCGCGAGGCGTGCGGCGACCGCGGCAGCCGAGCCGCCCGACGATCCACCCGGCACGGCTTTCAGATCCCAAGGGTTCTTGACCGGGCCGAAATACGAATTCTCGTTGGACGAACCCATCGCGAATTCGTCCATATTGGTCTTGCCGAGCGTGACCACGCCTGCGTTCTTGAGGCGCTCGACCACGGTGGCATCGAACGGGCTCGCGTAGTTGGCGAGCATTTTCGAACCGGCCGTGGAGGTCCAGCCGCGCGTGACGAACACGTCTTTATGCGCGATCGGCAGGCCGGTCAGCACGCCTGCTTCGCCCTTGGCGATCAGCGCATCGGCTGCTTTCGCCTGGTCGAGCGTGAGTTCATGGTCAACGCTGATGAACGCGTTGAGATCCTTCGCTGCGTCGATGCGCTGCAAAAAGAGCTGCGCGAGTTCAACGGCGGAAAGGGTCTTTGCGTCGAGAGCCGCGCGCAGTTCGGTCAAGCTTTTTTGATGCATTGCGTTCTTCCTGATGGGCGCCGGATACCGGGTAGCGGGTACCGCGCGCCTTTTTGTTTTCGTGCTCTTCGTGCATATATTGCTTGGCCTCAGAAGTACCGTCCCGAAAGCGCTGGCTCAAAGCACGACACTTATTCGATCACCTTGGGCACGAGATACAGCCCGTCGCGCACGGCAGGCGCAGGTCGTTGGAACTCTTCGCGGTTTACATGCTCTGTAACCACATCGTTTCGCAAACGCAGCTCGGCTTTCTCGATCTGTTCGATCGGGTGAGCAAGCGGCTCGATACCCGTGGTATCCACCGCCTGCATTTGCTCGACGAGACCGAAGAAGTCGTTCAGTCGCGCAAGCGTGGGTTCGGCCTCGTGCTCGGGTAATTCGAGCCGCGCGAGGTGCGCAATGCGTTTTACATCGGTCAGGGTCAGAGACATTCGATCACCGGGTTTTTTCGACTTACACACTGAGAAACAGTGCAACAAACAGCGCGACTGCAATTCGAGATAAAGGAGCCCTAAAAAGCAGGCTTGACGGTGGCAAAATGTACCGTCCTTTTCCTTCGAACACCCCAAAATTATAAGGTATCATTACGCGTTCGACCCAAATCCGGATCGACTTACCAGCAGCCTCTTCTTAGTTTCAGATTTTTAAGAAAAGTGCACGCCTGGTTCGCTTGCATCCTCCGGTAGATTTCTCCGCAGTCTTGCAATTTGCGTGGCCAAAAATGGGTCCCGCTGCAGGCTGTCATTTTTTTCCGCTGCCGTCCTTTGGCGCTCGAAGCGAGGCACGGCTCCCAGCGAGACAGGATTTTGAATGTTCGGTTTTTTGCGCAGCTACTTTTCAAACGATCTGGCGATTGATCTCGGCACCGCCAACACGCTGATCTACATGCGGGGCAAGGGCATCGTCCTTGACGAGCCATCGGTGGTTTCCATTCGCCAGGAAGGCGGTCCCAATGGTAAGAAAACCATTCAGGCTGTCGGCCGCGAAGCGAAGCAGATGCTCGGCAAGGTGCCGGGCAACATTGAAGCCATCCGGCCTATGAAGGACGGCGTTATCGCCGACTTCACCGTCACGGAACAGATGATCAAGCAGTTCATCAAGACTGCGCACGAATCGCGTATGTTCTCGCCTTCGCCGCGCATCATCATCTGCGTGCCGTGCGGTTCGACCCAGGTCGAGCGCCGCGCGATCAAGGAAGCAGCACACGGCGCGGGTGCGTCGCAGGTGTATCTGATCGAAGAACCCATGGCTGCGGCCATCGGCGCCGGCTTGCCGGTGTCCGAGGCAACGGGCTCCATGGTCGTCGACATCGGCGGCGGCACGACCGAAGTGGGCGTGATTTCGCTCGGCGGTATCGTGTACAAGGGTTCTGTGCGCGTTGGCGGTGACAAGTTCGACGAAGCTATCGTCAATTACATCCGTCGCAATTACGGCATGTTGATCGGCGAGCAGACGGCTGAAGCCATCAAGAAGGAAATCGGTTCGGCTTTCCCAGGCTCCGAAGTCAAGGAGATGGAAGTTAAGGGCCGTAATCTTTCGGAAGGCATTCCGCGCAGCTTCACCATTTCGAGCAATGAAATTCTCGAAGCACTGACCGATCCGCTGAACCAGATCGTTTCGTCGGTGAAAATCGCGCTGGAGCAAACGCCGCCGGAGTTGGGCGCCGACATTGCCGAGCGCGGCATGATGCTGACCGGCGGTGGCGCTTTGCTGCGCGATCTCGACCGGTTGCTGGCTGAAGAGACCGGCTTGCCGGTGCTCGTTGCTGAAGATCCGCTGACCTGCGTCGTACGCGGTTCGGGCATGGCGCTCGAACGCATGGACAAGCTCGGCAGCATCTTCTCTTACGAGTAAGCCTTGACGCCTTTCACTAAGGCGCCAACAGCACGCACTCGCTCAAGGCAACAGCGGCGACGTGCGCGAAGTATGCGACTTGCGCAACGGTTCACGTGGCCCGGCTTAGTCCGGACCACGGCGAACAGCGCTGGGCAGGGCCGCGTCCCCACGCGAACCCGTTGCATCGAACCAACCGATCACGCCCTCGGCGCCGACCATGGAATACAGTCCGCCGCCACTCTTTAAGCAAGGTCCATCCGCTCTAGCGCGATTGATCTTCTTCGTGGTGCTTGCCCTCGCCCTGCTAATCTCCGACGCACGCTTCAACACGCTCGAGATCGTGCGCGGCGTGCTGGGAGCGGGTTTGTATCCGCTGCAGCGCGCGGCGCTCGTACCGCGCGATATTTTCATGGGTGCAGCCGATCTGGCCGTCACCAGCGCAACCCTGCGCACTGAGAACACCAAGCTGAAAGAAAAGAACCTCGAGTTGTCGGTGAAAGCAGGCGATGCGGCCCAGCTCACCGCCGAGAACACGCATCTTCGCTCGCTGCTCGAACTCGGCTCGCGCGCCAGCACGCAAACCACGCCTGTCGAAGTCCAGTACGACACCCGCGATCCTTTCACGCAGAAAGTCGTGATCGGCAAGGGTTCGCAGCAAGGCATCCAGGACGGCGCGCCGGTGGTCAACGAAGACGGCGTTATCGGGCAGGTTACGCGTGTGTTCCCGCTGCAATCGGAAGTCACGCTGCTCTCCGACAAAGACCAGGCCGTGCCCGTCCAGATCGTGCGGACCGGATTGCGCAGCGTGATCTACGGCACGCCGAAGGGCGATACGCTCGATCTGCGGTTCGTCCCTATCAGCGCCGACGTGCAGACTGGCGATGAACTCGTGACCAGCGGTCTGGATGGCATTTATCCGCCGGGATTGCCGGTGGCGAAAGTCGTTCGCGTCGACAAACAAGCGGATACCGCGTTCGCCCGCGTAGTCTGCCTGCCGATCGCGCCGGTACGTGGTGCGCGGCAATTGCTCGTGCTGCATTACGAGGTTAACCAGCCGCCGAATCCTGAAGAAGTCGAGGCAGCGGCCGCAGCCAAGGAAGCGAAGGACAACAAGGGTAAGAAGAAGGCAGCGCCAGCGAAAAGCGCCAGCGCGGCTGCCCCTGCGGCTGCGGCAAGTGCGCCGGCTGCGAAAAAGCCCGAACCACCGGCAGCAGCGCCAGTGAAGAAAACCGAACCCGCCGCCGCGAAGAAAGCTGAAAAATCCGAGCACGCGAAGAAAGCTGAAGCTGCCCGCAAGGCCGCGCCCGGAGTAGCACCATGAACCGTCCGCAATACATCCTGCAGCCGGTCAATCCGTACTTCATCACGTTTAGTCTGGCTGCCGCGTTCCTGCTGAACCTGATGCCGTGGGGCCGGACGTTCGGCATCCCCGATTTCGTCGCGGTCGTGCTGCTGTTCTGGAATGTGCACCAGCCGCGTCGCGTGGGCATGGGTATCGCGTTCATGCTCGGCATGCTCATGGACGTCCACAATGCCAGTCTGCTCGGTGAGCACGCGCTTGCGTATACGCTGTTGTCGTATGGCGCCATCACGATCCACAGGCGCGTATTGTGGATGTCACTGCCCGTGCAAACGTTCGTGGTGGCGCCTTTGCTGATCGGCGCGCAAATCGTGCCGTTCGTGATTCGCCTGCTGACGGGCGCGGCGTTTCCCGGCTGGGGTTATCTGATTGACGGCTTCGTGGAGGCTATTTTGTGGCCGATCGCCAGTTTCCTGCTGCTGATTCCACAGCGCCGCGCCACCGATCCTGACGACACGCGGCCAATCTGAGTTGACTAATGAGTTAGCCCAGCGAGTTAACTAAGCGCCTGCTGCAACCGCTGCACGCCGTAAACGCCACACACGCGGCCCCCCGCGAACATTGCATGACCGAATTTCAGAACGCCGAACAACAGTTGTCGAAGTTTCGCCTGCGTGTGGCTGCCGCCGGCCTGTTCGTGTTCGTCTGTTTCGGGCTGATCGGCGTGCGCTTCCTGTATCTGCAGGTCTGGCATTTCAGCAAATACTCGCTGCAAGCCGACGAAAACCGCATTTCGGTGGCGCCCATCGTGCCGAACCGCGGCATCATCACCGACCGAAACGGCGTGGTGCTGGCGAAGAATTATTCGGCTTACACGCTGGAAATTACGCCATCGAAGATCAACACCACGCTCGACGATGAAATCGACCGCATCGGGACCGTGATTCCTGTCGATCAGCGCGATCGGCGGCGTTTCAAAAAGCTGCTCGAAGACTCGAAGAATTTCGAGAGCCTGCCAATCCGCACCCGCCTGACCGACGAAGAAGTCGCGCGTTTCACCGCTGAGAAATACCGATTCCCGGGCGTGGAAGTGCGCGCGCGGCTGTTCCGTCAATACCCGCTTGGACCGACTGCCGCGCATGTGATCGGCTATATCGGGCGGATTTCGCAGCGCGATCAGGAACGTATCGACGAAGCGAGCGACCAGAACGACGCCGACACGGATCACTACGACCCGCGTATTGACGCGAACAACTACAAGGGCACGGACTACATCGGCAAGATTGGTGTGGAGCAGAGCTACGAAACCGAGTTGCACGGCCTGACCGGCTTCGAGGAAGTGGAAGTCACGGCGGGTGGCCGGCCCGTGCGCACGCTGTCGCGCACACAAGCCACGCCGGGGAACAACCTGGTGTTGTCGCTGGATATCGGCTTACAGCAAGTCGCCGAGCAGGCCTTCGCGGGCAAGCGCGGCGCGCTGGTCGCGATCGAACCGGCAACAGGCGACGTGCTCGCGTTCGTCTCGGCCCCTAGTTTTGACCCGAATTCGTTCGTCGATGGCATCGACCAGCAGACCTGGGATTCGCTCAACAATTCGCCCGATCACCCGCTGCTGAACCGTCCGCTGCACGGCACCTATCCGCCCGGCTCCACCTATAAACCGTTCATGGCGCTGGCCGCGCTGACGCTGCATAAACGCACGACCAGTTGGGGATTCCAGGACCCGGGTTCGTACACGTTCGGCGGTCACACCTTCCGCAACGACGTGCGCGCGGGCCAGGGCTGGGTCGACATGAACCGCGCGATCGTGGTGTCCAACGACACCTATTTCTACATGCTGGCGCACGATCTCGGCGTGAACGCGATGGCCGGCTTCATGAAGCCGTGGGGATTCGGCCAGATCACGGGTATCGACATCAACGGCGAAGCGCGCGGCATTCTTCCGTCGACGGATTGGAAAAAGAAGGCGTATCGGAAGCCCGAACAGCAGCGCTGGTATGAAGGCGAGACGATCAGCCTGGGTATCGGACAGGGCTACAACTCGTTCACAATTCTGCAACTTGCGCACGCCACGGCGACGCTCGCGAACGACGGCGTGGTCATGAAGCCGCATCTGGTCAAGGAAGTCGAGAATCCGATTTCCAAAGCGGTGCGCGTTACCGTGCGCGATCCGAGCGACAAGATTGCGGTCAAGCAGGCGGACATCGACTTCATCAAGCGCGCGATGGAAGGCGTGGTGACCACCGGTACAGGCGCCAAGATCTTCCGCGGCGCACCGTATCAGGCAGCGGGTAAAACCGGGACGGCGCAGGTCTACTCGCTGCAAGGCTCGAATTATTCGCACAACGCCATAGCGGAACATTTGCGCGATCACGCGTTGTTTATCGCGTTCGCCCCGGCGGATCATCCGACTATCGCGGTTGCGTTGATCGTGGAAAACGGCGGCTGGGGTGCGGAATCTGCCGGCCCGATCGCGCGGAAAGTGCTCGATTATTATCTCGTCGACCGGCTGAAGCCGGGTGCGGAAGCGGCGGCCGTGGCAGCAGCGGCATCGGCGACGGAAGATGCGGGCGCACCCGTGATCGGCGGCGCGCAAAGCCCGTTGGACGCGGCGCTGCCGGCATCGGTGACGAGTGTGTCGCCCGCGTTCAAGCCACAAGTGGCGTCTGATTCGGCATCCGGTTCAGCGGCCGCCAGTGCGGGTGCCGCGGCGTCTGATTCGGCTGCGTCTGCGGCTACAAGCAGCGGAGCCGGGGCGGCATCGAGTGCGCCGGCGGCATCGGCCGTTCCTGTCGCGCCGAGCATGCTGCGCGCGCTGGAAGCGCCGCGCGTGCCGGTCGCGCCTATTGCCACGGAAGCGCGGGAAACAGTGCGCCCCGCAACGGGATCGAAAGCGCCGGGCGTGGTCAACGTAAAAGAAACAACGCGTACCGCCGAGGTCCGCAAGGCGCCGACCGCACCTACGCCGCCCTCACCACCGAAAGAGCCGGCGCCGACCGCCGCTATCCCGCGCAATACCGGCAAAAGCGCTATCCAGACGTTGACGCCGTCTGGCGGCATCGACGAGTAAAGGAGAATCGCTATGGAAGCGCTGCAATTCGACAAGCGCGTCTGGCTCGAACGCACGAAGCGCATGTTCGCGGGCTTCGATAAACCGCTCGCGCTGATTGTGTTCCTGCTGCTGTGCGTGGGCATCGTGACGCTGTACAGCGCGAGTCTCGATGTCCCCGGCCGCGTAGAAGACCAGTTGCGTAACATCATGCTGACGTTCGGGCTGATGTGGATTCTCGCCAACGTGCCACCGCCCACGCTAATGCGTTTCGCCGTGCCGCTTTACACCATTGGCATGGCGCTGCTGATCGCGGTCGCCACGTTCGGGCTGACGCGCAAAGGCGCGAAACGCTGGCTGAACGTGGGCGTGGTGATCCAGCCCTCGGAAATCATGAAGATCGCGATGCCGCTCATGCTCGCGTGGTATTTCCAGCGGCGTGAGGGCGGCATCCGGTGGTGGGATTACATCGTCGGCTTCATTATCCTGATCCTGCCGGTCGCGATCATCGCCAAGCAGCCCGATCTGGGCACCGCCGTGCTGGTGTTCGCGGCGGGCCTCTTCGTGATCTATTTCGCGGGCTTGAGTTTCAAGCTGATCGTGCCGGTGCTCGTGGCGGCTGTGCTGGTGGTCGCGAGTATCGGCATATTCCAGGAGCGCATTTGCCAGCCGGAAGTGAACTGGCCGCTGATGCACGATTACCAGAAGCATCGGATCTGTACGCTGCTCGATCCAACCTCCGATCCGCTCGGCAAAGGCTTTCACACCATTCAGGCCGTTATCGCGATTGGCTCGGGCGGGACCTTCGGAAAAGGCTGGCTAAAGGGTACGCAGTCGCATCTGGAGTTCATCCCTGAAAAACATACCGACTTCATTTTCGCGGTGTTTTCGGAGGAGTTCGGGCTCGCCGGCGGACTGGTGTTGCTATTCCTTTACATGGCGTTGATCGCGCGAGGGCTGTTTATCGCGGCGAACGGGGCGACGCTGTTTGGACGCCTGCTGGCCGGATCGCTGACCATGGCGTTCTTTACTTATGCGTTCGTGAATATCGGGATGGTGAGCGGGATCTTGCCGGTGGTCGGCGTGCCATTGCCGTTCATGAGTTACGGTGGCACCGCGCTGACGACGCTCGGCGTTGCGGTCGGACTCATCATGAGCGTGTCGCGACAGAAGCGGCTGATGAAAGGCTAGCGTTGTTCAAACAGACAAAGCAAAGCCCACGATGAATCGATCATCGTGGGCTTTTTATTTTATTGCGGTTGTTCGTGCGCGAGTTCCGCGCTGAGTTCCTGGAACTTCAGCTTCGCCGCAGGATCGCCCTGCGCCGCCGCCGCAGCGTAATACGCGCGCGCCACGTTGATGTTCTTCTTTACACCGTCGCCGCCTCGCTCGTAAAACGATCCAGCCACGTATTGCGCCGTCATGTCCCCGCCTTCGGCGGCCTTCTTGTACCAGACGAAGGCCTGCCCGTTGTCACGAGGCGTTCCGCGGCCATCGAGGAACTGGTTCGCCAGTGCAAGCTCCGCCAAGACGTGACCTTGATTCGCCGCTCGCAAGAACCAGCGATGCGCCTCGGCCGGATCACGGTCGACAAACTCGCCGTCATCGAACATCTTGCCGTACACGTACTGCGCTTGCGTCATGTTGGAATCGGCGGCTTTGCGCAACCACTTCTTGCCTTCCTCCACTTCTGCCGGGCCACCTTCACCGTTGACCAGCATCATCGCGTAATTGAATTCGGCAAGACGGCTACCCTTCTGCGCCGCATGCAAAAACTCCGAGCGCGCGGCGCCGAAATTGCCCGCGTTGTAATCGGCGACCGCGTTTTGCGTCGCCATGTCACTGCCCTTGACGGTCTGCGCACTCGCCGCGCTGCACGCCATCACCAACGCTACCGATACTGCGCCCAATATTCCGGGTTTCATGCCCTTGCCTCCTGCAACGCCTGTCGCGTCGCTTTTAACAACCAGCCCACATCGGCCGATAACGCGATGACCTTCACACCCGCTTCTGCATAGGAACGCGCACTCGCGACATCGAGCGCAAAAATGCCGCTCGCGATGCCTGCATGTTTTGCGCTATCGATAATTTTCGTGATTGCCGTCTGGACGTCGGGATGTTTGGTATCGCCGAGATGTCCGAGACTCGCGGCCAGATCAGCGGGCCCAATGAACAAGCAATCGACGCCGGGCGTAGCCGCTATGGCTTCCACATTCGCGAGCGCCTGCTCGGATTCGATCTGCACGATCGTCGATATCTGCGCGTTCGCCGAACTCACGTAATCGCGCCGGATGCCGTATGCCGCTGCGCGCACTGCGCCTGCTGCGCCACGCAGGCCATCGCGGGCATCGGCGGTCGGATACTGTGTGAGACGCACGACATGTGCTGCCTCTTCCGCCGTTTCGACGTTCGGGAACATCAGCGTGCGCGCGCCTGCATCGAGCACACGCTTAACCAGCCAGCCTACATGCGCCGGCACGCGGACGATCGGTTCGGTCGGCAAGTGCGCGGCGGCAATCGCACGAAGTTGCGCGACGACGTCATGGCTGTCGTTCGGCGAATGCTCCATGTCGATGCACAGCCAGTCGAAGCCTGCGTGCGCCAAGGCTTCGGCCACGTCCGCGCTGCCGAGCGACAGCCACAGGCCGTACAAGGTGCCGGATTCGGTGAAACGCTGTTTGAGGAGGTTGGTGTAGGTGCTCATCGCGTGGTCCTTGATAGATGACACGCTAGATCACACGCGGCGGGATGGTTGGCAGTCATGTCTCGCTCCAATTGGGCTATGTCGCTGGAATGCGCCGCAGCAAAACGTGCGGCTTGTCCAAAGATCATACCGTGACAAAAGAGCGCTGGCAGGAGCCCGCTTTCGAGAACGATGGAGCGTCAGACGCCTTCGACGTCTGCCCAGCAATTCGGTGTTTCGTACAGACGCACGCGCTTGAGCTTTAGATCGACGCCGTAGTGGTCGTCGTAGACGCCGGAGAGAATCCGGAACGCCTCGGCCGCGAGATTCTCAACGGTAGGAATGCGGTCGAGCACGATGGTCTTGTGGTCGGCCATCTTCTCGAGAAAACTGCGCACGACTTCATCGCGCGCATAGACGATAAACGCGTGGTCCCACTTGTTGACCAGATGCTCCATGGCCAGCGCCTTGACGTCGGCGAAGTCCATCACCATGCCGCGATCCGGCGCACCTTCCGTTTCGACGAGCTCGCCTTGCAGCGTGATTTCCAGCACATACCGATGACCGTGCAGGTTACGGCACTGGCTGCGGTGATCGGGGATGCGGTGGCCCGCATCGAATTCAAGTTTTCGGGTGATCGTCTGCACGTCTGCTCAGCTAGGGCTTGATTCGCGTTAGGGGATGTTCAAGTACTTGTGCGTCTGCATGGATAGGCGCCATTGCGGATGCCGCTTGCACCAGTCGATAGCGAGCTTCGTGTTGATGTCGCGCGACGGACCGTCCATGGGTTGCACGAGGAAATACTCGAAGTCGAGTTTGGCGTAATCGGCCAGCGGCTGATTGTCTTGCGGCACCACGACCTTCAACTCGTTGCCCTTCGTTACGACCAGCGGCGCGCCGGCTTTCGGGCTCACGCAGATCCAGTCGATAGTGTCCAGCACCGGCAGCGATCCGTTCGTTTCGATCGCCATTTCGAAGCCGGCTGCATGCAAGGCATCGACGAAAGGCGGGTCGATCTGCAGCATGGGCTCGCCGCCTGTGCACACCACGAACTTGTGCGCTTCGCCTTCCGGCCATTGCGACGCGATCATGGCAACGAGGTCGGCGGGCGTCTTGTATTTGCCGCCGTTCTCGCCGTCCGTGCCAACGAAATCCGTATCGCAAAACTGGCAGACGGCGTCCGCGCGATCTTCCTCGCGACCCGACCAGAGATTGCAGCCGGCGAAGCGGCAAAACACGGCCGGGCGCCCGGCGTTTGCGCCTTCGCCCTGCAACGTATAGAAAATTTCTTTTACTGCGTACGTCATGATCAGACCGGTTCAGTGGTGACTTGCTCACCCGACTTATAGGCTTCGTAGCCGCGCTTGCGCAGCTTGCAGGCCGGGCATTGGCCGCAACCAAAACCCCATTCATGCAGCTCGGAACGCTCGCCGACATAACACGTGTGCGTCTCGACGCGCACCAGTTCCACCAGTGCCTCGCCGCCTAGCTGTTCGGCCAGACGCCAGGTGTCGGCTTTATCGAGCCACATCAGCGGCGTCTCGAGCAGGAAGCGGCTGTCCATGCCGAGATTGAGGGCGACTTGCAGCGCCTTCATGGTGTCGTCGCGGCAATCGGGATAGCCCGAGAAATCCGTTTCGCACATGCCGCCGACGAGCACCTTCAATCCCCGCCGATACGCGATCGCAGCGGCGATCGTCATGAACATGAGATTGCGGCCGGGCACGAAGGTGTTGGGCAAGCCGCTCGCGCTGGCTTCGATTTCGATCTCGCGCGTCATGGCGGTGTCGCTGATGGCGCCGAGCACGGACAGGTCGATCATGTGGTCTTCGCCGAGCCGTTCGGCCCACTGCGGAAACTGCTGCTTGAGCGATGCACGAAAGCCCTCCCGGCATTCGAGTTCCACGCGATGGCGCTGGCCATAGTCGAAGCCGAGCGTCTCGACGGTCTTAAAACGATCGAGCGCCCAAGCGAGGCATGTGGCCGAATCCTGGCCACCGGAAAACAGCACCAGTGCGCTGTCTTTAGCGTCTGTCCGAGTCACCGTGAAACTCCGATGGAGAGGATGGGGTGCGCGATTTGGCTAATGTTCAGAAGGGGCCGCTGCGCGCGGTTTTATCCTGCCCTATCTTAGCCAAGTCTTTGAAGAACCAAGGATTTTATCATGAAGGCGGACGTTCGCTCTTGGTTGGAGCTCGGCCTGCCGGGGATGGGCTACCGGTCTGCTTACAAGCAGCGGCTGGCACTCACACCACCTGCCAAAACCGCCCCGGCCAAATACGTACGAAAATCAATGAAAAATGCCCGGAAACCTTGCGGTTTCCGGGCATTTTTTTGCAACTGTGGTGGCCTGGGACGGAATCGAACCATCGACACGCGGATTTTCAATCCGCTGCTCTACCAACTGAGCTACCGGGCCACGAAGAACGAAAGTATATCAAAGGGGATTATGTCGCTCAAGTGCTTTTTGCCACCTTTTTACTGTAACGATCGTGGAACGCCCGCCAGTCAAGCCTCGCTCTTGTTCTTGCCCAGATCCACACCGAGTTGCTTGAGCTTGCGATACAAGTGCGTGCGCTCCAGTCCCGTCTTCTCAGCCACCCGCGTCATGCTGCCGTTCTCACGCGCCAGGTGATACTCGAAGTACGCGCGCTCGAAGGCGTCGCGTGCATCGCGCAACGGGATGTCGAAAGAGATGGATGCCGTCGCGCCTGCCGGACCCGCCGCTGCTCCCAGCGCGCCTGCATCGCCGCTCGTCAGATTCAACGACGACGCCACCGGCAACGCGGCCGAAGCCGGCACTGTCGAACCGCTCGCCGGCAACGCCGGCCGCGTGGCCGTGTTCGCGATCGGCGCGGCAGCCGTGCCACGCGCAAGACCCTGCTCGACCGCCTTGAGCAACTTTTGCAACGCGATCGGTTTCTCAAGGAAGTTGAGCGCGCCAATCTTCGTGGCTTCAACCGCCGTATCGATAGTCGCATGGCCCGACATCATGATCACCGGCATGGTGAGCTTGCCCTGCGCTGCCCACTCTTTCAGCAGCGTCACACCGTCGGTATCGGGCATCCAGATGTCGAGCAGCACGAGATCCGGCGCCTGCCGCAACCGATACTCCCGCGCATGCTGCGCATTTTCCGCCGTCTCCACCACGTGACCTTCGTCGCTCAGGATCTCCGAGAGCAATTCCCGGATACCCATTTCGTCGTCTACCACCAGGATGGTTGCCATTTACGCTGCCCTTGTCTGCACTAATGCTTTTGTCGTTCCGTGGCTCGCCGCCGCCGAGGGCGGTGTTGCGCCCGGTTCGGCGGAATCTTCCGCGAGTTGCAGGAACAAAATCGAGATCTGCGCGCCTTCGATCACGTCAGGGGTCTTCGAACGATTGCGGATGTCGATGCGCGCGCCATGCTCGTCGACGATCTTCTTTACCGTTGCAAGACCCAGACCCGTGCCCTTCGCCTTCGTTGTCACATAAGGCTCGAACGCGCGCGAGAGAATTCGCGCGGGAAAACCAGAACCGTTATCCGATACCGTCAACCGCACCGCCACGCGGGCATGTCCGGAGGCATCGGGGTCGCCATATTCTACTGTCTTCGTTTCAAGCAGCACGCGCGGTGCGGCCACATCGGCCACCGCATCCTGCGCGTTCTGCAAAAGATTGTGGATCACCTGCCGAAGCTGCGTGGCATCGCCGCGAATCACGGGCAATTTTGTCAGCTCCACGGTGATATGACTCTTGCCCTCTTCAATGCCATACAACGTCAGCACTTCGGCCACAAGCTCGTTGAGTTGCAGGTTGCCCAGGACAGCCGGCGGCGTACGCGCGTATTCGCGGAAGTCGTCGACCATCTGCTTCATTGCCTGAACCTGATTCACGATGGTGGTCGCGCCGCGCTTGAGCACCTCGGCGTCCGCCGGAGCAAGCTTGTCGGCGAGCTTCATCTGCAACCGTTCCGCCGATAGCTGGATCGGCGTGAGCGGATTCTTGATCTCATGCGCGAGCCGCCGCGCCACTTCACCCCAGGCCACGGAACGCTGCGCCGAGATGACGTCGGAGATGTCGTCGAATACGACTACATAGCCCGTGGTTTCAGCGTCATCGGTATCGCTTTCGGTAGGGGTCAGCAACTGCGTGCCGCGTACCAACAAGGTCAACGGGTCAGTCTCGCCGGGCACCGGAACGGCGAGTTGCTGTTGCCAATGCCCACGGTCGCCAATAGGCCGGCCGCTGCCGCTTGCCGCTGCATCGCGATCCGCAAATGCCTTGCGCACCATCGCGCCGAATTCGGACAGCACGCCGATCTGTTCAAGGGGCAAATTTAGCGACGCATTGAAAGGCTGCCGGAAGATCCGCTCGGCGCCGCGATTCGCCGTGGTCAGGCGAAACTGCCGGTCGAACACGAACACGCCAGCGGTCAGGTTCGCGAGAATGCTCTCGAGATAAGCCTTCGAATGTTCAAGCGCGATCCGGTTGTTCTCAACCGCCGCACGCGCTTCGGACAATTGCCGCGTCATTGCGTTGAACGACTGCGTGAGGAAACCGAGTTCGTCACGCGACTTCACTTCGCGCTTGGGCGTGTAATCGCCCTCGGCGACTTCCTTCGTGCCTTGCGCGAGCAGGAACAACGGCCGCGCGAGCTGATTGCCAAGCGCGAGCGCGAGCATCATCGCGATGAAGGTCGCGAGGAACAACGCCAGCGTCAGCGTGCCGATATACATCTTGCGCAAGCCGGTCCGTCCGAGCGCCTTTTCCTGATACTCGCGATACGCGCGCTGCACGGCGTCGGCATTGCGGGCGAGCCCGGTACTGACCGGTTGTTCGATCTGCAGGAAACGCTCGGTCGGCTGCAGTTCAGTGGTCGAACTATCGGGGATCTTCACAATCACCCGCAGCCTCAACGCACCCTTTGGCCCCGTCTGACTCGAATCGCCGTCGACCTCGCCTTCAATAGCGCCATACGGCCTGCTGCGTGCCTGATTCAGTTGCAGCGGAGTGGGCAGGTCGTCGGGCACGAGCGCCGCGAAATTACTCGATGCCTGCGCCACCACGCGCACATCGGGCGCAGTACCGGAGCCGCTTCTCGCCGGCTCGACGATAGTCGCATCCTGCACGTTGAACTGATCGCGCAAGCGCAGCAGCGTAAGCGTGAGGCTGGTCGGATCGGCACTGGCGAGCTGATCGCCCATCAGGCGGCCTTTGTTCTGCAGATCGGACAGCGATGCATCAAGCATTCCGCGCCCGAGATTCAGCCCGGACGTAAGAGCGGTTTCCACGTTCACGTCGAACCATGACTCGATACTGCGCGACACGAACTGATACGACACCACGTAGATGATCCCGCCCGGCACGACCCCCACGAGCGCAAAGATAAACGCAAGTTTCGCGAGCAAGCGCGTGCCGAACTTGCCCTGTCGCACCCTGGTAATAATGATTACCACCAGCCCGATCACGATCAGAATCAGCACGACCGCCACCGCGAGATTCGCCGCGTAGAGCCACTGGTAATAACGATCGAAGAACTCGGTGTTCGCGCTGGCCAAGGCCAGCATGACCAGCAGCAATATGGCCGTGAGCGCGACCGTTACCACGAGCACGCGAACCACGATGCCCGTCATGTTCGTGCGGCGCATCGGCCGGCGGCGTAGTTTATTTAGCACTGGTCGCCGCCGTAAAAGTAAAACGCTTCCAGTCGGAAGAGAGATTCCAGTCGCGGTTGTTGACCGCGTCGATCTGGAACGGCTTGGGCATTAACGCAATGTCGAGTTGCATGCGCACTGACGCGTTATAGGTTTCGCCGGACTTGACCTGGTTACGATCGATCACATGCCACGATGTCACGTGCTTGATGACAGCAAGCGCTTCCTCAAGCGTGGGGAAACCGAGCTGCAAGCCGCCTGTGGAGACTCGATATTCGCGTGTCAGGGGCTGAAACGAAAGCCGGATGCTTTGCGACACGCTCACCGGGTCTTCGTCGAACCAATACCAGCGCGGTCGCGACAAATCGAAATCGGTTGTGAAATACAGCGGCACGCCCTTGTTCACGGCGTCTTCAAGGCTGCTGTTGAGATCGAAGTCGAAACGAGCGTCGAGACTCCAGCCCGATCCGTCCGCCTGCAACGACGCGCGCTGCACAGCAATGGGGTCGGCCTGCGCGGCCGAAGCCGGCATGAACGCAAGCGCAAGGCTCAACAACATGGCCAGCACGGCCTGACCGGCAGGCGCGAGCCGCAGCGAGAAAAAACGTTTGATCGTCACCGTTTCTGAAAGCGCGCGTAGAAGAATCCGTCATGGTCCGCAAAGGCTTCCGCGTCCCGCGTCGATGTTGAGCAGGTACGTTGCGCCTCGCCTGAATTGTCCGTCAGCGAGTTCGTAACCGGGTCCGGTGATACTTGCGAACCAGCCGCGCCGGTGCGGCTGGCTGTCGGCAATAGTTGCCCCGGCGCGTCCAATCGTACCGCATCTTCGTGCACCTCTCCAAACCACTGCGCCTGCAACTCGCCCTCTTCGGGGAAGATCGAGCACGTAACGTAAAGCAACTCGCCGCCGGTCGCGACCAGCGGCCAGAGCGCGGAGAGAATGCGGCGCTGCTCTTCGACCAACGCGGCAATGTCAGTGGGACGGCGCAGCCAGCGAATGTCAGGATGACGCCGTACGATTCCCGATGCCGAACACGGCACGTCGGCAAGAATACGATCGAACGGATCGCCGTCCGACCAGCCCGACGGTTCACCGGCATCGCCTACGCGAATTTCCGCCTGCACGCTCAGGCGCTGCAGGTTCTCGCCGATACGCCGTGCGCGTCCCGGATCGCTTTCTACCGCGATCAACTCGACGTTCGCCAGTTCCAGCACGTGACCCGTCTTGCCACCGGGTGCAGCGCAGGCGTCGAGCACGCGCATGCCGTCTCGTGCGTTCAGCAACTGTGCGGCGAGTTGCGCGCCGGCGTCCTGAACCGAGACGACGCCGTCAGCAAAACCGGGGATCTTGTCGACCGCCATCGGGGTCTTGAGGCGTACAGCGTGGAGGCCGGCCGCGTCCGCCTCTATGTTCTCGGCCTTGAGGACGTCGAGATATTGCGCGACGCTCATGCGCCGCGCGTTCACGCGCAACGTGAGCGGCCCTTGCCGATTACCGGCGTCCAGGATGTTTTCCCATTCGTCAGGCTGGCTGCGCTTGACCGCGTCGATCCACCACGCGGGATAGTTGAAGCGGACGACCGGGTTGCTTTGAACCTCGGCGAGTAACGCTTCACGCTCACGCAGGAACGAGCGCAGCACCGCGTTGACCAGGCCCTTCGCAAACGCGAATTCGTGCCTCGCGGCGATCGCGTTGACGGCTTGATCGACAACGGTGAAAGGTGTGTACGCGGCGTTGGCTTCGTCATCGACAAGCAGCGCGAACGCGCAGGCCATCACATTCGATACATGCGGCGGCGGCGCCTTGCGCACCAGTTTCGCGAGCAGCGCGTCGGCCACGGCGAGACGCCTCAGCGTGCGGTACGCAATGTCCTGCGTCGCCCCGCGCGATACCGCTACATGCGTTGCCGCGATAACCGTCTGCAAGGCTGCGGGCAGCGCCGAACCGGCACGCACCGCGCCGACCGCTTGCGCGGCGGCATCGAGCGCGAACGCAAGTGAATCGGGAGCGAGCTGAAGCGTGGCCAGACGGGCGTCGGACGACGTTCGGCTGCTATCCGCCGATGAAATGGCGCGGCGTCGGGAAGGCTTTTCGGTCATGTCGGGGCGAAGGCGTTCGAGCCGGCCGATGCCGGTCCGCACAAACGAAGCATTGTAACTTGCGAGGGGTTTAGCCCGAGATTGGGACCCGGATGCTGGCCGAACGGCCGGGATTGGAGGCAGCCCGCTGTTTATCGTTTATGACAAAATCCATCGTCGCTTGCGCGGCGATGGGTCCGTGGCTGCGGCCTTAGACAGGCACCATCACTCCATCCGCCCGGTTCGCGCCATCTCCATCAAGCGTGCGACACGCTCCTCGGTGGCCGGGTGCGTGGAAAAAAGCTTGGAGATGCCGCCGCCCGCCAGCGGGTTCATGATCATCATCTGCGCGGTCGCGGGATGCTGCTCGGCGGTCGGGAACGGGACGCCCGCCGCATACGCGTGGATTTTCTCGAGCGCGCTGGCGAGCGCTTGCGGATCGCCGGAAATCTGCGCGCCGCCGCGATCGGCTTCGAATTCCCGCGCCCTCGATATCGCCATCTGGATCAGCGCACCCGCCAGCGGCGCCAGCATGGCGACAGCAATACTGGCGATCGGGTTGCTGCGCCGGCCGTCGGAATCCCGGCCGCCAAAGAACATGGCGAAGTTGGCCAGCGCCGAGATCGCACCGGCCATGGTCGCCGACACCGTCGAGATCAAGATGTCGCGGTGCTTCACGTGCGCCAACTCATGCGCCATCACGCCGCGCAATTCGCGCTCGGACAACACCCGCAAGATGCCGGTTGTTGCCGCGACCGCCGCGTGCTCCGGATTGCGCCCGGTTGCGAACGCGTTAGGCGCGTTTTCGTCGATGAGATACACCTTCGGCATGGGCAGTTGCGCCCGCGTGGCGAGCTCGCGAACCATCCGATAAAACTGCGGCGCGCTGGCTTCGTCGACTTCCTGTGCGTTGTACATCTTCAGCACGAGCTTGTCGGAGAACCAGTACGAGAAGAAATTCATGGCGAGGGCGACGAGCAACGCAAGCATCATCCCCTTGCTGCCGCCGATCATTCCTCCGATCACGACAAAAAGGGCCGTGATCGCTGCCATCAGCATCGCCGTTTTGACCCAATTGAACATGTCTTGAACTCCTCACCCAATATCAATGCGCTGTAAGCGCGAACGGCCGAAGCGGCCTTTTTGCCCAACCGAACAATCGTTCAGCGATAAGTCAGCCACAGATTGTAAGCAAAATGTTAGATAAGGGCATCCCGGAAAAATTCAATCACCTGTGCGAAGTCGCCAGCTTGATGCCCAATCCGACGAATGCGCTGCCCACCACCCTGTCCAGCCATAGCTTGACGCTCGGTTTGCCGGAGAAGCGTTTCGTCACGCTACCCGCAATCCACGCCACAAACGTGTTCCAGAAGGTGCTGACCAGCACGAACACGAAACCGAGCGCGAGGAACGCAAGGGTTTTGTGCGCGCTGTCGACGGCAACGAATTGCGGGATGAATGAGACGAAAAACAGCACCACTTTCGGGTTCAGCACGTTCGTAACGAAGCCTTGTGTGAAGAGCTGCTGCAGCGATTTTGGCGCAGCGCGAACGCGGGTTGCTTCACTCTGCTCGTTGCGGGTTTTCGCGGCGGCTGGCTTCGCGAAGATCAGCCGCACGCCAAGATAGATCAGATAAATCGCACCCGCGAACTTGACGACGGTGAATGCCGTCACCGATGCAGCCAGCAACGCCGTCAGCCCAAACGCGCAGGCTAGCGTATGCACGATGCAGCCGAGAGCAATGCCCAGCGCCGACACCACGCCCGCGCCCCGTCCTTGAGCAACGCTTCGGCCAACGATGTACGCCGTATCCGGCCCCGGCGTAACGCTGAGCAACATAACCGCGACGATAAACAGCGTGAAACCGGTGATTCCAAGCATCGCGGGACCTTTGTCTCGTTTTTTTTGGCTGGCGTTAGCGGTGTCAGCGACGGCGCGGGAAATAGGCGAAAACCAACGCGGACAGCGTTTCAGGCACCCGGCGCGACTTTCTGAAGTTCGAATCGCTGCCCTTTAACAATAGGCGATCCAGCGAGAAACTCGCGCACGGGAAGTCGTTTGCCGCCGGGCTTTTGCAACTGCGTAAGTCGCAGGCCGCCTTGACCGCACGCCACCACGACGCCCTCCGCGCCGCTGTCCACAATCACGCCGGCGTCGGCATCACTCGTCAGTTCCACCGGCTCTGCAGACCAGATCTTCACGACGACGCCATCGAGCGTTCCAAATGCACCGGGAAACGGATCGAACGCGCGAATCTGACGCGCCAGCATGCTCGCCGGCCGGCGCCAGTCGAGCGCCGCTTCGTGCTTGGCAATCTTCTCAGCGTATGTCGCGCCGTCTTGCGGCTGCGGTGTGACGGGCAAGGCGCCGTCCCGCTCGATATCGCGCAACGCTTCGACGATCAGATCAGCGCCGAGTTGCGCCATCCGGTCGTGCAGCGTGGCGGTGGTGTCGGTGGGCATGATCGCGATGTGACCTTTGACGATCATCGCGCCGGTGTCGAGCCCTGCATCCATTTGCATCAGCGTGATGCCCGTCTCGGCGTCACCGGCTTCAAGCGCACGATGAATCGGCGCTGCGCCTCGCCAGCGGGGCAACAGCGAACCGTGAATATTGATTGCACCCAGCGGCGGGATGTCGAGCACTTCCTGCGGCAGGATCAGCCCGTACGCCGCAACCACCATCACGTCGTGCGGCGTAGCCTTCAACAGTTCAATAGCAGCGGCAGCTTCCTCGGGATACTTGCCCTTGCGCCGCAACGATGTCGGCTGCGCTACCGGCAAGCCGTGCTCGATCGCGAAGCGCTTCACCGGCCCCGCGGCCAGTTTCATCCCCCGCCCCGCCGGCCGGTCCGGCTGCGTCAACACCAGCGGCACATGGAAACCCGCCGAATGAATGGCGGCCAGCGCGGCAGCGGCAAATTCAGGTGTTCCAGCAAATACGACACGCAGCGATTGAGTCATCGATTCAGCAACCTGCAAATTCCAGCATCCATCTTAGTGAATCGACGCGTCACAGCGCCTTTTCGAGCTTTCTCATCTTGCCGCGAATTCGGGTCTGCTTAAGCGACGACAGGTATTCGACAAACACGCGCCCCATCAAGTGATCCATCTCATGCTGGATGCACACGGCGAGCAACTCGTCGCAGTCGATTTCGAACGTCTCGCCCTTCTCGTTCAGCGCCCGCACGCGGACCTTTTCCGGCCGCTCAACGAAGTCGTAAATGCCCGGCACCGACAAGCAGCCTTCTTCGTGATCCTTCTTCTCGTCGCTCGACCAGACGATCTCCGGATTGATGAAGGCCTGGAGCTGGTCGTGCGTGTCCGATGTGTCGATCACGATCACGCGTTCATGCACGTCCACCTGGGTTGCGGCAAGGCCGACGCCAGGCGCCGCGTACATGGTTTCAGCCATGTCGGCGACGAGCCTGCGAATCCGGTCATTGACGACCTCTACGGGCTTGGCGACCTTGTGCAGCCGCTTGTCCGGGTACTTGAGTATGTTGAGCAGAGCCATGATTCAGATTATCGACGCACGCCGCAGCGCGCGATAGTCGGCCATTAGGCCAGGTTGTAAAAGAGTGCCGGTATCGAGAAGATGATTGGGCCGAAACGCAGCGCTTCAACGTCGTTTCAGTGCCGCTCGTGGGGCGGCAACGCGTTGCCCGATCGGCCAGGAACAGGGCCGTTCGGCAATCCTTTCGTATTTCGGAATATGAAAATTTTAACATGACGCCTTTCCCGTTGCCGACGACCGAAACCAAGCCCTGTCTGGGAGAAACCGATTTGCAGGACATTTCAGCCTGGCTGCGGCTGGCGAATGCGAGCGGTTTGCCGCCCATCGCGCTGCGTGCGCTGCTTGCCGAATTCAGCGGCCCGCAAGCGGTGTTGAACCAGTCATTCAGCGCGCTCGCGGCTATCGCCGGCGAGAAGGCGGCCTATGCCGTGCTTGGCGCGCCACCACGCTCGGAACTCGGCTCATTCGACGAATGCCTTGCGCGCACGCTTGAGTGGGCGTCGGTTCCCGGCAACAGAATCGTCACGCTGGCGGATTCCGCTTACCCGCCGGCGCTTCTGACCATGCCCGATCCGCCACCGCTGCTATATGTAAAGGGACGGCTGGACCTGCTTCACGCCCGGGCGGTGGCGATCGTCGGCAGCCGGAGCGCAACGCCGCAAGGCACTGACGACGCCCGCCGCTTCGCGCACGCTCTTTCGGACGCGGGGCTCGCGATTGTGTCGGGGCTCGCGTTGGGTATCGACGGCGCGGCGCATCGCGGCGGCCTCAGTGGTCCCGGCGGCACGATTGCGGTCATCGGAACGGGTGCGGATCTTGTCTATCCGCCGCTGCACCACGCGCTGGCGCACGAGATTGCGACGAACGGCACGATCGTGTCGGAATGGCCACTCGGCACGCCGGCCCGGCAGGCGAATTTTCCGCAGCGTAACCGGTTGATCGCGGGGCTGGCGAGTGGCGTGCTGATTGTCGAAGCGGCAATGCGCTCGGGGTCGCTGATCACCGCCCGGTTCGCCAACGAAATGGGGCGCGATGTATTCGCGATTCCCGGATCGATCCATGCGCCGTTGTCGCGCGGGTGTCATCGGATGATCAAGCAGGGGGCGAAGCTCGTTGAAACGCCCGACGATATTCTCGAAGAGTTTGGTTTTGCGGTTCAGAGCGAAGCGGCGGCGTCGCCCGTATCGAAACCGCGAAGGCGTGGGAAAGTGAGTTCATCGGAGGACGCCGGCACCGAACCCGTTACCGGCGAATTCGCGCTGGAGCTTCAGGACTCGCCGAGCGCGAGTTCCGCCGCCACCCGAGGCAAACCGGCAAACGCGTCCTGGGCGTCCGCATCGTTAAAACCTGCCAACCCCAAAGCTGAACGCCTGCTCGATGCACTCGGGCACTCGCCCGCGACGCTTGAAATTCTTGCCGAGCGGACCGACATGGATGGCGCAACGTTACAAAGCCTGCTGCTGCAACTCGAACTATCGGGGCGGGTTGGCACGTTGCCGGGAGGCCGATTTGCCCGGCTTGAACGCTGATTTTTCGACGCCATGCTACATTCGCCACAAAATCCGCTGCCTGCACCGGCTACACATTACTGACGAAAAGGACTGCAAGGAACCATGCCCGCGCTGAATCTCGACACCGACGCCGATCAGATTGCCGAGCGTCTGGCCAGCGCAGGCACGCTGCTCGTCGCCTGCCTGTGCGCCGAATGGTGCGGGACGTGCCGGGATTATCGGGAGAGTTTCAACCTGCTCGCCGATGCCCATCCGGACATCTGCTTTGCGTGGATCGACATCGAAAACCAGGCGGATCGCTTCGATGACCTCGATGTGGAAAATTTTCCGACTGTTTTGATCGAGGACGCCGTGACAACCCGTTTTTTTGGAACGGTGCTGCCACAAACGGCCATTGTCGCGCGCATGCTGACGGACTTGAGCGCGTTGCCGGGTGTGGTGGGCGCACCGAAGATCCGGCCCGCGCTGGTCGCCGCATGAATTGACGTGTGAATCGACGCCTGAATCGACGCCTGAATCGACGCGCAAGTCGAATTAACCGGCAAGACCACTATGCGCAACCCGGCGCACTCGTAAGCTGAAACGGCTTTCGCGCTTGCATCACAAAGCACTCACATTCACCGTTCGGCATCCCGCGTTTCACCAAATGCCAGACCGCGCGCCGCACGCCATATGCTATAAAGCGGACGTTAACGGGTCCGAACCGCGGTGGCGCAAGCCGCCCGAAACCGGCCTCATGCCAGTCCCTAACTAGAATCGAGTCATGTCCAAAGCCCTGATCATTGCTGAAAAGCCTTCTGTCGCGAACGACATCGCGCGCGCTTTGGGCGGCTTCACCAAGCATGACGAATATTACGAAAGCGAAGACTACGTGCTGTCGTCGGCTGTCGGCCACTTGCTCGAAATTGCCGCTCCCGAGGAATTCGAGGTCAAGCGCGGCAAGTGGAGTTTCGCCAATTTGCCCGTGATTCCGCCGCATTTCGACCTGAATCCGATCGCGAAAACCGAATCCCGGCTCAAAGTGCTGACGAAGCTGCTCAAGCGCAAGGACGTCGACCGACTGATCAACGCCTGCGACGCGGGGCGCGAAGGCGAACTGATTTTTCGCCTGATCGCGCAGCACGCAAAGGCCAAGCAGCCGGTGCAGCGCCTCTGGCTTCAGTCGATGACCGCCGGTTCTATCCGCGACGGTTTCGCGAACCTGCGTAGCGACGCCGACATGCAGCCGCTCGCGGACGCCGCCCGTTGCCGTTCCGAAGCCGACTGGCTTGTGGGCATCAACGGCACGCGCGCCATGACCGCGTTCAACAGCAAGGGCGGCGGTTTCTTCCTGACGACCGTTGGCCGCGTTCAGACGCCAACGTTGTCTATCGTTGTGGAACGCGAGGAAAAGATCCGTCGCTTCGTGTCGCGCGATTATTGGGAAGTGCGTGCGGAATTTATCGCCGCGAAGGGCATGTACGAGGGTCGCTGGTTTGACCCGAAATTCAAGCGCGTCGAAGGCGATCCGGAGCAGCGCGATTCGCGGCTCTGGAGCTTGCCGGCTGCTGAAACCATTGTGGCGGCTTGTCGTGGCAAGACTGGCACGGTAACGGAAGAAGCGAAGCCGACCACGCAGATGTCGCCGCTCCTGTTCGACCTGACCAGCTTGCAGCGCGAGGCCAACGGCCGCTTTGGCTTTTCGGCCAAGAACACGCTCGGCCTGGCTCAGGCGCTGTACGAAAAGCACAAGGTGCTCACGTACCCTCGTACCGACGCCCGCGCACTGCCCGAGGATTACATCCCGACGGTGAAAGACACGCTCGCGATGCTCAAGGAGAGCAACAACTATCTGCCGCATGCGAAGCAGGTGTTGGACAAGGGCTGGGTGAAGCCGAACAAGCGCATCTTCGATAACTCGAAGATCAGCGATCACTTCGCCATCATCCCGACCTTGCAAGCGCCGAAAGCGTTGTCCGAGCCGGAGCAGAAGCTGTACGACCTGGTCGTGAAGCGCTTCCTCGCGGTGTTTTTCCCGGCGGCCGAATACTTGGTCACCACGCGGATCACCGAAGTCTCCGGCCATCATTTCAAGACCGAAGGCAAGGTGCTCGTCGAACCGGGTTGGCTGCAGGTCTACGGCAAGGAAGTGGGCGGAGAAGAAGCCAATCTCGTGCAGGTTCAGAAGGACGAGAAGGTCGATGTCGAGAAGGTCGCGGCAGTCGGTCTCGTCACGAAGCCGCCTGCGCGTTACAACGAAGCGTCGTTGCTTTCGGCCATGGAAGGCGCGGGCAAGCTTATCGAGGACGAAGAACTGCGCGAGGCAATGGCCGCGAAGGGTCTGGGCACGCCGGCTACGCGTGCAGCAGTTATCGAAGGGCTGCTGGGTGAAAAGTACATGGTGCGCGAAGGCCGTGAGCTGATTCCGACGGCGAAGGCGTTTCAGTTGATGACCTTGCTACGCGGTCTCGGCGTAGAGGAACTGACGGCGCCGGAACTGACCGGCGAGTGGGAGCACAAGCTCTCGCAGATGGAACGCGGCAAGCTGCCGCGCGACGAGTTCATGCAGGAAATCGCGCGCATGACACAGACCATCGTGAAGCGCGCGAAGGAATACGACTCCGACACCATTCCCGGCGATTATACGACGCTCGAAACGCCGTGCCCAAATTGCGGCAGCCAGATCAAGGAGAACTATCGGCGATTCGCCTGTACGAAGTGCGAATTCTCGATGTCGAAAATTCCTGGCGGACGGCAGTTCGAGATTCCGGAAGTCGAGCAGTTGATCAAGGACAAGACCATCGGGCCGTTGTCGGGTTTCCGCAGCAAGATGGGCCGGCCGTTTTCGGCAATCCTGAAGCTGTCTTTCGACGACGAAATCAAGAACTGGAAGCTCGAGTTCGACTTCGGTCAGGATGCCGGCGGTGAAGACGGCGAGCCAGTGGACTTCTCGGAGCAGACGCCGGTTGGCGCATGCCCGAAATGTCACTCGAAGGTCTACGAGCACGGCATGAGTTATATCTGTGAAAACTCGGTGGCGAATCCGAAGACCTGCGATTTCCGTTCGGGCAAGGTGATCCTGCAGCAGGAAATGTCGCGCGAGCAGATGACGAAGTTGCTCGAAGAAGGACGCACGGACCTGCTGACGGGCTTCAAGTCATCGCGTACGGGCCGGAACTTCAAGGCGTTCCTGGTGAAGCAACCGGACGGCAAGATCGGCTTCGAATTCGAGAAGAAGGAACCGAAGCCAGGTGCGAAACCCGCCGTCAAGCGCGGTGCGGCGGCAGCGACCGAAGCGGAAGACGAAGGTGACGGCGACGTCGCAGTGGCGGCCAAGAAGACGACCGTGAAGCCTGCGGCGAAAAAAGTGGCGGCCAAGAAGGTAGCGGCCAAGAAGGCGCCAGCTCGCAAGGCAAGTTAGTTTTCAGGGCCGGCAGCTTAGGCACGGCAGTATAAAAAAAGCCCGCGAATCATTCGCGGGCTTTTTTTCGTTCATCATGCTGGACAACGCTTAACCACTCAGGAAACCTCACCACACCGACCTCCGTCAGAACGGCGAGGGCATCGCCGGCGTGGAACGCGAGCGCGACTTCGCAGGCTTGCCACCCAGCTTGTTGTCATCGGCAGTAGTCACGTCAGCTTCGAAGCGTGCGCCGCCTTCCGCTTCCGCATAGGCCGCGTGCGCGACCAGCGGCTCGGAATCGCGCTCATCAATTGCCGGCGCCCCCGGCTTGACGAAGCCGTCCTTCACCCACTGCTCGCCAAGCTGATGATTCGGCGTCTGGCTGAAATGCTCGACAAGGTGATCGATAAACGTGCGCACCTTCGCCGGCAAATGGCGCCGGCTGGGATACGCAACATTGATCTCGACCTGCGGCAGCGCGTAGTCGCTCAGCAGGCGCACCAGCTTGCCGCGCGTGGTGTCGTTACCGATCAGGTAACTCGGCAGGATCGCGATGCCCATGCCGAGCAGCGCGAACTGGCGCAGCATCTCGGTATTGTTCGCGACGATCACGTTCGTCGGCCGCACGCGCACTTCGCCTTCCGGGCCAGTGAACACGCGCTCATCGCCGAAATATTCGGACGGCAAACTCAGCGAAGGATGTTCCGACAGGTCTTCCGGCCGCGTCGGCACGCCGTGTCTTTCGAGATATTCCGGCGTGGCGCATACGGTGAGGCAACCCGTCGTGAGGCGTCGCGTGACAATGCTCGCGCTGCGCATCTGGCGCGCGATCACAATGCCCACGTCGAAGCCTTCTTCCACCAGATCGACTTGCCGGTCGACCAGCGTGACGTCAGGCACGACTTTCGGATAACGTGCCGTGTAGGTCTGCAGCACGGGCGCGAGGTTGTGCAGGCCGAACACCACGGGTGCGACAATTCGTAGCGATCCAACCGGTTCGTGGTTACGCGCAACCACCATTTGTTCGACGTCCTCGAGCTCGTCGAGGATCTGGCGGGCGCGTTCCAGGTAGACCTGGCCAGATTCCGTCAGCGACAGGCTGCGCGTAGTGCGGTTGAGCAGGCGAGTGCCGAGACGCCCTTCCAGGTCAGCGATATGACGTGTCGCCACTGCATTCGAGATATCCATTGCGCCGGCCGCGCGGGCAAAACTGCCGAGATCCGCCACTCGGACGAATACTTTCATCGACTGCAAATGATCCATGAGACAACTCCTGCTGCTAGACGGCCTCTTTTAAATTCCAGAAGCAATTCGGAATTATCCTAGGACTCCCGTTTTCGTGCAGAAGTTGCCTTAAATGTGACTTTTTCTGACAAAAGATTTCAGCTTTACCATTCGGCAAAGTGAAACCCGGTGCATTGTTGCTAAATTCGGAACGATGTAACTATCCAGTAAGCGCCGACATCATTCTGAAAAGCTGGCTGAAGCAATTTTGACGCTGTATGGCGGGAAATGCAGAAGGGCCGCTAATGCGGCCCTTATTTCATCGATTATGTCGACTTACGTCACTAATCGCGTTAATCATGTTTTAACGAAAAATTACGCCGAGACCCTCTTTTCGAACGCCGCTTTCGTTTCGGCAAGCTCGGCAGGCAGACCCTGGGCGAGTTTCGTGAACAATTCGTCGTGGAGTTCGAGCTCAGCCCGCCATGCCGAGTCCTGCACGGAAATCACGCGTTCGAACTGCTCACGGGTGAAATCGAGCGCGCCCCAGTCTATGTCCTCAAAGCGCGGCGAGAGGCCGAACGCGTGTTCATCGCCGTGAGCGGTGCCTTCAATACGGCCGATCATCCAGCTCAGCACGCGCATGTTGTCGCCGAAACCCGGCCACACGAACTTGCCGTCCGCGTCCTTGCGGAACCAGTTCACGCAGAAGAATTTCGGCAGTTTGGCGTCGAGCTGCTCCAGTTGTTTGCCCACTTTCAGCCAGTGGCCGAAATAGTCGCTCATGTTGTAGCCACAGAACGGCAGCATGGCGAACGGATCGCGCCTGACCACGCCCTGCTGGCCGGCTGCGGCGGCGGTGGTTTCCGAGCCCATGGTCGCGGCCATGTAGACGCCCTCGTTCCAGCTGCGCGCTTCAGTGACGAGCGGCACGGTGTCCGAACGGCGGCCGCCGAAGATAAACGCATCAATCGCCACGCCGGCGGGATTCTCCCAGTCTGCATCGATGGACGGACATTGCGCAGCCGGCGCCGTGAAACGGGCGTTCGGATGCGCGGCCTTCTTGCCCGACTCCGGCGTCCAGTCATTACCCTGCCAGTCGATCAGATGCGCCGGCGGGTTGTCCGTCATGCCTTCCCACCAGACGTCGCCGTCGTCGGTGAGCGCCACGTTCGTGAAGATCACGTTCTCCTTGAGGGTCGCCATGGCATTGAAATTGGTCTTTTCGCTCGTGCCCGGCGCCACGCCGAAATAGCCCGCTTCAGGGTTGATTGCGTACAGCCGGCCGTCGCGGCCTGGCTTGATCCAGGCGATGTCGTCGCCAATGGTGGAGACCTTCCAGCCCGCCATGTCCAGCGGCGGAATCAGCATGGCGAAGTTGGTCTTGCCGCACGCCGACGGAAACGCCGCCGCCACGTGATACTTGCGCCCTTCCGGCGACGTCACGCCAAGAATGAGCATGTGTTCGGCAAGCCAGCCTTCGTCGCGTCCCATCGTCGATGCAATCCGCAACGCAAAACATTTCTTGCCGAGCAGCGCGTTGCCGCCGTAACCCGAGCCGAAACTCCAGATTTCGCGGCTCTCTGGAAAATGAACGATGTATTTTGTGTCGTTGCACGGCCAGGGAACGTCCTGCTTACCCTGCTGCAAAGGCGCGCCAACCGAATGCACGCAGGGCACGAACTCGCCGCTGGCGCCCAGCACGTCGTACACCGCGCGGCCCATGCGCGTCATGATGCGCATATTCGTCACCACGTACGGACTGTCCGTCAGTTCCACGCCAATATGGGCGATCGGCGAGCCGAGCGGACCCATCGAAAAAGGGACGACGAACATCGTGCGGCCGGTCATGCAGCCGTCGAACAGACCGTCCAGCGTGAGACGCATTTCCGCAGGATCGATCCAGTTGTTCGTCGGACCGGCCTGTTCGGGGCGCGTCGAGCAGATGAACGTCCGGTCTTCCACCCGCGCGACGTCGGATGGGTCCGAGCAGGCAAGGTAGGAATTGGGCCGTTTGGCGGGATTGAGGCGTTTGAGCGTGCCGGCATCGACCATCTGTTGTGACAGGCGATCGCATTCCTCCTCCGAGCCGTCACACCATTCAATCCGATCCGGCTTCGTCAGCGCGGCGACCTGCTGCACCCAGTCGATGAGTTTCCGGTTCTTCACGTACGCCGGTACGTCGCCGTCGGCGACCACGTTTTGATCTACTACTGCGGGCTGGTTCATCGAGCACACTCCGTTCTTAGATGAGAAAACGGTTTGCAACCCGCCGGCGCTGCTCGCGAGAGGCGCATTTCGAGTCACCGGTTACCTGCACGGAGGAACTCACGTGGCAGACGGCGACACAAAAACAAGGCATGCGTCGGGGAGTTGTCTAGTCTGATGGCGACTGCCGTCTGAATCGCGGCTTGCGTCGGCACGGAACAAACTGTTAAAAAGGGATAGGGATTGTCTCCATCGTTGCCGGTTTTCCGGCGCTGGCGACGCGTGAATGGCAAACTGCCATATTCCGCATTCGAATTCTTTCAAACATCCATCCGGCGACCGGTAAATTCGTCGGATTACACAGCAGCTTAACGCGACGCGATGTCCGTATTTCGGCAAATTTATACGTAATTACCCGATTTATCCGTAATTACCCGAACTTACCGCGTTGATTCCTGTCCATCCTCGAATTTCTGCAGCACGTTTGATGCCTATCAAAAGCCAACCCATGCCAATCAAAATTGCCATCCTGGACGACTACCAAGACGCCGTTCGCAAGCTCGATTGCTTCAGTCTGCTCGCCGATCACGAGGTGAAAGTATTCAATAACACGGTGCGCGGACTCGGACAGTTGGCTAGCAGACTTTCGGAAGTAGAAGCGCTCGTTTTGATCCGCGAGCGCACCCGGATCAGCTCGCAACTGCTCGACAAGCTGCCCCGGCTGCGCATGATCAGCCAGACAGGCAAGGCCGGCGGCCATATAGAACTCGACGCCTGTACCGAACGCGGAATCGCCGTGCTGGAAGGCACCGGCTCGCCGGTCGCGCCGGCCGAACTGACCTGGGCGCTGATCATGGCCGCGCAACGCCGGATTCCGCAGTACGTCGCGAACCTGAAGCAGGGCGCGTGGCAGCAGTCCGGTCTGAAGACGTCCGCGCTGCCGCCGAATTTCGGCCTGGGCCAAGTGCTTCGCGGCCAGACGCTCGGGATCTGGGGATATGGAAAAATCGGTCAACTGCTCGCCGGTTACGGCAAGGCGTTTGGTATGAAAGTGGTGGTCTTTGGCCGGGAGCATTCGCAGGCCGCCGCGCGTGCGGACGGCGTGGATATCGCCGAGAGCCGGGAAGCGTTGTTCGAACAGAGCGATGTGCTCTCGTTGCATCTACGGCTGAACGACGAAACGCGCGGCATTGTCACAGCCGCCGATCTCATGCGCATGAAGCCCACCGCGCTGTTTGTGAATACCAGTCGCGCCGAATTGCTGGAAGAAAACGCGCTGCTCAACGCGCTCCATCACAACCGGCCGGGGATGGTTGCTATCGACGTGTTCGAAAGCGAGCCGATCCTGCAGGGTTATAGCCTGCTGCGCATGGAAAACGTCATTTGCACGCCGCACATCGGGTATGTGGAGCGCGAAAGCTACGAGCTCTATTTCACGGCGGCGTTTAAGAACATTCTCGCCTTCGATGCCGGCGACACATCGAGTGTCGCCAATCCGGAAGCGCTGGTGGGTGGACGCCGGCGATAGTTAAATCGTGGAGATGTCAGTGGACGGCTCGCATCGGACGGGGAAGTTGACCGAGTTCGCGATAAAGCAGAACTTATGCGCTTCCTCGTGCAAACGGCCGGCCAGTTCCACGTCACCGCCCGCGCCAATAGTTACTTGCGGGCGCAGCACGACGTCGGTAAAGCGGCCGCTTCCTTGCGCCGTTTCCTCCATCGTGCCAACAGGATCATCCACGTAACCCGTCACCGCGATGCCATTTACCGAACACAGGTGCAGATACCAGAGCATGTGGCACGACGAAAGCGACGCGACGAACAACTCCTCCGGGTTGTGGCGTGTGGCGTCGCCGCGAAACGCCGGATCGCTCGATGCTTCGATGGCCGGTTTGTTCGCGACACGTACCAGATGATCACGCGAGTACGCGTCGTAGTGTGAGGTGCCCGAGCCCTGATCGCCGGTCCAGACGACTTGCAGCGTGTATTTGTGGTGTTTGGTCATCAATTCAACACTCCTTTTAGAGATGCTAGAGATGCGCCGCTGCGCCAAGCAGATCGGGCAAGCGTGTCAGGAATTGCTCACCGTCGGCACGACCCAGGTCGTACGCGGGCCGCATCAGTGACGGACTCGTGTAATCCCATGCCGAAATCGGCACCTTCCGTGACGGCTGCACATAAACGCGACGCTGGTCGCGGTTCGCGCCGTGCTCCACGACAAACATCTGCGGTCGCGGATACACGCGCGTCACCATGACCAGAACCAGTCCCGGCGATGGGTCCAGCGCGCCGACGGGGACATTGTCGACCATGCCGCCGTCGAGCACCGGCCGTCCGTGTCGGCGCATGACCGGCGTGAAAGGCGGCGTACACGACGATTGCAGGATCAGGTCGGCGAGGTCATCGACGGTCGCGCACTCTTGCGCCTTCACGAATTCCGGATGAAAACCGAGGGACTGACCGAGCGTGGGATGCAGCTTCTTGCGCACGTACTTTTCGATGTTATAGGCGATCAGCCCCGCGGCCACCGCGCTTCGTGCGCCGAGCCAACGCGGTAAATGCGATACGCCTATACGAATTTCCGGCGCGTTTTGCAGCGACGGAAACTCGGCGCCGTAGATATCGAGTAAAGCCTGACGGTAGATCCGATAGTGCGGAAACACCGATTCGCCGCGCAGCAAATTGCCCCAATACGCGTTCTTCGGATTGTCGCGCAGCACATGCGCGTAGTAATCCATCACCCATTCGGAGCGGTTCATGTACAGCATGCAGGCCGTGGCCGCGCCAGCCGAGATGCTGGTAATGACGCGCGGGCGCAGCTTGAGTTCCGGCTGGACGATGTCCCAGAAACCGGCTTGCCACCAGCAGCGGTTACCGCCGCCAGCGAATACGACTTGATCGAACATAGGTTTTTATGTGAGAAGCATGACCGTGGTGGTCGCGTGAGCGGCGAGCGCACCGGTTTCGTCGTGGAGTTCGATTTCGCCGAAGACCAGGTTGCGGCCACGGCGCAGGATTGACGCGGTTACCAGGACATCGCCGGCTTTTACCGAGCGTAGGAAACTTGTGGTGAGCGAGACGGTGGTCATCGGCTGGAAACCGCCTAGCGCGTGTGCAATGGCGACGATCATGGCGGTGTCGGCTGCGGCCATGAAAACCTGGCCGCAGATCACGCCGCCCGCGTGGCGAAGTTTGTCCGCGTGCGGTAGACGCAGGGTGACGGTGGTATCGGTGGAGCTTGCCGGGGTCAGGCCCAAGTCGCGGATCCACGGCGCGAAGGTGGTGTCGAGCAGAACGCGAATGGCGGATTCGTCCATGGGTTTGGTTTTATTGATGGTGGTCTCGCGACTGTTTTTGTCGCTGCTTTCGTGCGGTTGCCGGGCCGCAACGAGTCGTGATTCATGCGTCCGTCATGATAACGGCTCGTGACAATTGCCCGAAGCGAGGCTTTTTTGGGATGGTCGATGAGCGCCCGCGCCATGCGTCGTGCGGCTTTCAGGCATCTGCGAGACGGTTTTTTCAGGTTTTGCGTTGCGGACAGTTGCGCAATCGGCGAAAACGTCGCTATAATTCGGATTCAGTTTTTCGGGGCGTTAGCTCAGCTGGTAGAGCAGCGGACTCTTAATCCGTAGGTCGACAGTTCGAATCTGTCACGCCCCACCAAAGATATCAAGCACTTAGCCCGGTCCTCGTGACTGGGCTTTTTGTTTTGTGGAATGCGTGTAGGCACCATGTAGGTTTTTCCCGGCATTTGCAGCCCATGTAGGAATGGTAGCTGTCTGCCCTTTATCTCGCGATTTGTCCGACACGGATGCGTCTGTTCGAGCACACCAGGATGACCGCCGGTATGGACTTTCCCATGATGCCGAGCGCTCACTCAAGCGGTTGCACGCGGCAGGTTGCCCTATCTCGTTTGCATTTGCGCAGACAGACCCTCGCATTGGCGACGGATACGGTGTGCCGTGATACTCCCCTGTGTTTACAAAAAGCGAAATCACCGGTTCTGCGTCGGGGGACTGGCGGGATCGCCGCTAGATGTTCGCGCATCGGACGAGTTCTGATCTTTGGCGTCCAATGAGGCCTAGTTGTTGCCGTGCTAACCGACTAACTGACTAAGTGACTAACCGACTAACCTGAAATTTTTGCAGGCTTGGAGGCGCCAATACAGAACCGGCTGAAAGTCTGAACAGGCTTGCCAGACATGGCGAAGCGAAACAGACTGTGGAAATGTGTACCAAAATCCTACTCTGCCTTAATCAGGCTGGATCGTTGGGACACGCGACCAGAGGCCCGAAAACCTTTCCCAAGGCAAATTTTAGTTCGCCCTTATCGCCTTTGTGAAGCGGCGCTTCCTCGTTCGGTGCATAGCGAATCTCTGAATGGTGAACTCCTTCAGAAGGGACGTGTTCGACTGCTAACCCGTGACCCCGAGCTGTTCGAATTGCGCGCACTGCTTCAGCCGAGGTCGGAATATATCCGGCATAGGTAAATTCCGGATGAACCGACCGCTTTTCCACTTCTCGGGCACGTCCTAGCCGATGCACCTCATTGGGTGGCGGCGCGTACTTATCCCAATTAACAGATTCACCTTCCCCATGGGGAAATTCAAACGTGCTGGGCCAAAGCAGCCCTTTCGCTGACCGGTACATTCTCGGCGAGTCGATGAGGCGTGTTAGGACCGCCGTCCCCGGGATGACCTCAATCTCTGGCTCAGGCGACACCTGTTCGTTCGTATTATTTTCCGCCACAGGTCAGTCTCAGTCACCGTGGAATAAATTCGGAGATCGCATCTGGCACGCTTTCCCCATCAAACGATAGTTCATCGAAATATTGGGCCTCTTGGGTAGCTGCAGCAGTCACCAGATGCAGCTTCCAATTGTCAATCACGAGAACGGCATGCGGCGTCTTAACATCCCAAACAGCAATGAGGCCACCTTCCCCATCAGGAGCAATTTTTGGTGTTTGCCGACTTGGAAGCAAGATCGAAAAAAGCGCTTTTGCTGCATCAGCACTGTCTCGTGACACCATGCTTGGTCGTTCTCTTACGCAAGAAAACCCATCACTGACAAATTGCTCAATAAGCGTCAGAATGTTTTTTTTCTCCAGCGCGCGTGCAGCCCCATCGGCGGTTCCTACATCGGCCAGGACGGTAACGTCTGCCATTCCAGCGGGAATCACTTTAACGCCGTCACGGGCGCGAATATCGCGCACCCGCACGGCATCACTCGAATCCAGCATTCGCACATAGCGCTTAGAAGGAGTTGGCGCAACATCTTGGCTGTAGTTCGTGTTTGAGAAGGCGGTTATCCCGTCTGAATACGCGTCCATTTGGAACCAGGCGTCAGTCATGATGTCCTCTGCCAGTAAGCGTCAGAATGAAGCGTCGGAGACGTAGCATCGGCGAAGCCGTGAGTAATCCACTCGTGTGCAACGTCGAACCAGCGCTTGCGCCCTTCAGCGGATGTGTCTGGTGAAATACCGCGCGCGGTCAAGTCGAGGCGAACCACTCGGTCTTGCGTGGGCAAGTTAACCGCTGTTTGTGCGGCAATATGCAGTCGGCCAAATCCATCGGGTAACGGATAGGCAGAAGCCCAGTTAACGCCTTCTGGCTCGGGCAAAAACCTTTCGTTCGAATTTGAACGCACATGATCAATTAGCAACCGATCGATGCCTTCCGCTTCAAGTCCATTAGCCGCTGAGATGTGATTCACATAGGCGAGCTCAAACTGACGAAATGAAAGTTCCCCGATTCCGACCTCTCCGCAGAAGTCCATGAAATCTGCCAAGTACTTATCGAACTGCTCGATGACTACCGGATAGCTCGGATAAGGGTCGGAATCGGACGCGCGCTTCCAGTTGAACAGGAAGCGATCTTGCTGCAACTGGATCAGATTCCTGCCATCGGCACTGAAGAACCATGCGCGACGAAGCGGAGGTACATTGGCAAACTCGAAAACCGGAATAGCTCCGAATCCCTGTTGCTCAACGACGCTGGCTAAGGGCGCAGCATCCTCGACGCGGGGAAAATTACTGCGCACACGCTGCCAGTAAGCCCCAATGTGTGCCGTGAGCACTGGATTCTGGGTAGAAAAGAGGACGCCACACGCAACCTCGAACACCGGTGGCCGCTTAAAATGCACAGCTGTTCGCATAGGCCCTTGATTTTTGATGGTCACCGCTTCTCTTTGGAGCGTCATTGTGTTAGTGCTGTAACGCTGGACGTTGCCGAAAAATAGCACGGTTTTGGGCTATACGCCATCGTTACGGCAAAGTCAATCAACCCCGTGGCAACATCAAGGCTCCGAAAGGCTTAGGACAAGCGTTCCCAGTTGCTCTTGCAGGTTAGCGTGCGGCGCCCCTGGATCTCACTGATCTTGCCCCGGGACACGCTTGATCGCAGCTGCTTCGCTGGCGCGCACCACAAGGTTATATAACTGTTCGCAAGCCGGACTCACGCGAACATAGTAGAGCGTGCCGTCTGGGTTTCGTGGGTGTCCGCGCGGAGAGCTTGATTCTTCCAACAGACCGATATTCCTGAGCTTCAGAGCAAATGGGCCGATATCGGTGAACAGATTCAATGGGCCTTCATCATTGATCATCGGCACCCTCGGCTGATATGACACCGTCGGCGCTCTTCCGGTCTGGGTGATCGTGACGGGAGGCTGATAGCCACCCTTGACCAGCACAGCTATCGATCCACGTGGCGTTACTCCTGTTCGCTGCAGAGCCAGCTCGCTTTTATAGCTGCTGTCGTTGTTGACAAACCTCCGCATCCACGCTTGCAACGAGGTGAAGTCCCGATCGTTCAGTACTTCGGCACCCTCGAAGACCATCTCCTCGATCTCGTCCGCGGCGCGCTCCTCCAGTACGATGCGGGCAGTAAGAAGCCCGATCACCATCGGGCCGATGTCCTTGCTTGCTGAAAGCGCTACCCGGCGGTACGCGTCGAATATAGCGCTCGTTCGTTCGTCATTATTTGCGATTGATTGAAGCATATCGTTCAGTTCCGCCGACGTGGTTAAAACGTCATCTTCTTTTCGGACCTCGTCGATGAAGGCGTTAAAGAATTGCCGCGCTCGATGCTCGCTCCACCGTCCGATCACCTTGTCTTTGACCATGTCAAAGAGTGCATCCTTCGCCTTGTCCAATGCGAAATCTGCTGCGCCGGCTACGACCAGTGCGGTAGTAATCACCATGACTTACCTCTCGAACGACGTTGTCCACGGAATTATAGGCACGACTCCTCTATTCAATCCCGGGTCGGCCGAGCCTGTGATTCATCGGGAAGCAATTCTTCGTCGCTATCGCCCTTCGCCTCCTCCATCCCGAACATCTGCCGCGTATCTCATCGCCAGATCGATCCAGAGGCAAGCCATCATAAGCCAATGTACGTTCTTGATCAGCGTGCCGGCCGTTGGCCGACGGAACATGGCGATCAGCGTTCGCAGCTGTTCGCGCAGCCTGCTCCAACAGCGTCCATAAATAATCGACGGTGGGAGGGGTCGTGCCTCAATGGCATTAACCATGGGGTGGGCCGGTCCGTGACGCAAGCGCGATCTCCGGTACCGGCAGAGCTTGGGCATTGCACGTACGTGTATCTCCCTCCAACGCTCCGACAAACCTGAGCCGAAGATATTATCCGAGCACGTTGCCATCAAGGGCGCAGATAAGGAGAAGTGGCTATGGGAAATTGTCCCGTGTGTGAACAAGCACTGAGCTCTGAGCCAGGGAACGGCGTCATAGGCACAGAATACAGTTGCCGCAGATGTGGCCAGTTCGAATTAATTGGCACCGCTGCGAGCGCAGTCCAGCAATTGACACTGCGGCAGCGCGCCGTTCTCAGTCACCGCCTCCGATGCCAGCAGCGCCCCAGTTCGAATCCCGTCCAAATATTCGAATCGGATTTTGCAGCGCTCGGGCTGGATGAGCCGCTGCCTAAGCCAGCAGAACAGATCGATCGCCTCATCACTTGGATCGGTGACCATCAGAAATCGCCGGCTGAGCGAACTGCGGCTTCGGCGTCGGAATTATCGGCTTGGATTGGAGCATCAATAACGCCGGAGAATCCATCGGCGGGACTCTCTTGGGCGTTGAGCCAGGAGGAAGTGAAAAGTGCGATTGATCGCGATAACGACGCAGGCGGCAATCTGGTACTTCGTCTAAAAATGGATGGGTGGATTCGTTACGAGGCGGCAAAGCGATTACAGATCGACTCACGAACCGCCTTCATGGCGATGCAGTTTGACCCAGACCTACTGCGAATAGTGGATGAATATTTCAAGCCTGCTGTGGCGCGAGCCGGTTTCGAATTAAAGCTGCTAACAGACAACCAGCCTGCTGGTCTGATCGACGATCAGTTGCGAGTTGCTCTTCGGACTGCTCGATTCGTGATCGCGGATCTAACACACGCGAACAATGGCGCCTATTGGGAAGCGGGTTTTGCAGAGGGCCTCGGCCGACCAGTTATCTACACCTGCCGCAGATCGGAGTGGAATGAGATCGACGAACGCGGACGACGTAAGGTGCACTTTGATACCAGTCACCTAGTGACCATAATCTGGTCCCCGGATGATTTACAGGATGCTGCAACCAAGTTGACTGCCACTATCCGGGCGACGCTCCCAAGTGAGGCCCGAATGTCGGATCGCTGACAGGTACGCCTGCACAGAAGCATTGGGGCGACTTGCCGGTGCAAATCGTCCTTAAAGCGTATTGATCAGTTCCATGATCGCCGCTTTCTTCGAGACCATCCCGATGTCGAATTGCGCGTTGATGCGTCCAGAATAAATATCGAAGATCGTTGTGTTTACCCTCGCACCCATCTTGCTCTGGCGATCGGCAGCAAGAGAAGATTCAAGAACAGCTCCAGCTCGCCGCAGTACAGTTTCGCGACCTCCTGATTGCCCGTACGGCTGGTTACTAGTCAGCAGCCGGCAAGGATGGTTTGGTGCCGGCCATTATCGGAAATTAGCGGCGTTTATAGACCACGATGCCGACACGCGGCACGTGGCACCCAAGGGAATCGGGGCGCGCAAACAGTCTACGTCTGCTTGGCAGTCCACTATCGGCAGCAACGCACGGAACCGCATAGATGCCGTTCCGGTAGAGCACCATGCCATCGTGTCGACGCACATCGGCTTCGCGAACTGGCCGCATTGCTCAAGGTAAGATCAGCGCCTCTCCGCCCTACTGATCCTCGGTCATGCCCATCGACAACTGCACCCACACCTTCGCCGACCTCTCGACGACAGTCTTGCCCGCTCATCTGGAACGACTGAAGGCCGCCCTTCAATCGCCGCTGCCGGCCTCCACGTTCGTCGGATTCAAGAGTGCTTCGCGCGAGGTGCTGTCCCGGCTCGGACGCACCACCGATTTCCCCGGGTGCTACGTGTTCATCGATCTGGACCACCCCGTGTACGTAGGAATCTCGCGCGGGGTGGTTAAGCGCCTGGCGCAGCATCTGAACTTCGAATCCCACTTCACGGCAAGCCTGGTTTACAAAATGGCGACAGATGATTTTCCGCACGAAATGAAGCGCGACCAAGCGATGAAGGACGACCAGTTCCGCGAAGTGTTCCTGACCGCCCAAGGGCGGCTGCGAGAAATGTCGGTGGCGTTCGTTCAGATTGATAACGATCTCGAGCTATACCTGTTCGAGGTGATGGCGGCGATGCACCTGGACACCGACACCTGGAACACGTTCCGCACGCATTGAGGCACCACGGCCCGGCCGAAGAACCAGCACACGCAGGAGCCGCCGGGTCATCGGAGTAGAGCATCCAAAGGTCCGGCGCACATACGCCAATGACTCATCGGTATCAAGCAGCATGGTGAGAGTAGTGAGCCGCTGCTGCCCATCGACCACATGCAAGGGGGCCGACTTGTCTTTCTGGGAAAGAATGAAGGTTCCCATGTAATAGCTACCGCCGACCTCAAGTGCTTCCTCGATGTCCCCGAACAGATCATCCACATTGCGCTTGGTCCGTGCGTAGTCTCGTTGGTACCCGACCTCGCTCGAACTAGAAATGCGTGGCGACCCGACAAGCGACCGGCACCGGTCGCACTTTCGGGCATTCGGTCGATGGGACCCTTCGAACGTTCGCCAAATTGACGTTAATCGCGCGCACCATTCAATCAGATAATAGAATCACGGAGGATTGTCGATGCATTCGGCCCTGCGGGCCGCAAGCCGAGAAGAAGAAATCAAGTGATTACGAGGAAATGAAATGAGTGTAGAAGGAGCGGGTAACGAGCAAATCGCGATTGGCGCAACACTTGACGAGTTCCTTACGGCATTTTTGGGGCAACTTGCCAGTCCAAAATTCAGTACTTCCGGCAATCTGAATGATTATCTTGCTACGCCGAGCGAACAACGCTCGGGGGACGAAGCGAGTATCGTCGACATGCGCATCACGGCCTCGTTGATCAAGACCCTAGGTTACACCGACCACGAGTTCGAATATAACGCGCAGGCGGGCAAACAGCGGCCTGATTTCGTGATATCGATTAAAGAGTACCCTCGACAAGCCTGCTTCATCGTCGAAGATAAAAATACGACTGAGTTGGAGCTGCGAATCCATAGACCGCAGCTTCAGGGCTACATGACGCAGTTTGGAGCCTCACGTGGGATGCTTGTGAACGGTCATGCCGTCCTTGTGTACGACCAGATGGAGGGAGGAGTACGGACGCCGGCGATTGAAATCCCACTAGGGGATGCAGTCGCTGCCTGGCTCGGCGACAGCCTTTTTGTAGAAGGGAAGTCCGGGATCAGCGCGCTTGAATCCTGCGGTTTCATCGCGCTATTTGCCGCCTTGTGGCGCAGATTCAGGCGCGAAAGTTTTTCGGGTTTGCCAAATCTCATTGATGATCTGACGCTACAGAACGACAAAGGCCACAACCAACCTCACCAGACAAATGGGAAGACGTGGACCAATACCTATTGCCGCATCCCTATTCTTCCCGTAAACAACGAGAATGCTGATCAGCTTACCGACGCGATCAAGGGTTTAATCGCTGAATTCGAAGATGACGCAGATGCTCAGCTTGCAGCAATTGAAACGGAATATAACGTTTATTTGGCAGCATCGATGCAGATTCCTAGCGAGACTACGACACTCCAACATCAGGAAGATCGCCTTGTCGAGGACGCCTTGCAGTTGATGGCGGGCGCAGATAAGGAGTCGAAGGAGTATGACGATGGACTACTACGTAAAATCATGCGGGGGGAAGTGCTGACCGGCGAGCTGAAGCAGATCGAACGTCGGCTATATTCCCTTCACCCCATCAAAGCAGGGAGGGGCACGGATCGCGATCCGATCTTTACCTTACTAAGCCGAGTTCGGGCCTTCACCGATAAACGGTATCGTTACCTCTCCAAACTTCAAGCGCAGCACCGTGAGAGCATCAAAGTTTGCAGCTACATTGAAACTTGGAAAGAAAAGACTGCCGCAGTTGTATTTCAGTCTGATAACGCCGGACTGCTGCGTCGCGAATTCCTAGCGCAGACCGCATATTTGGTGATCATCCGAATACTGCTCGTTCGCATTATGGAGGACAAGGGGTTGGTGAACCGGATGTTCACCAATGGAGGTCTCGCGCTGTGGTTTAGGCAGGTTGAATCTCACTACCTTGCTCATGCGATGGGACGCAGTGCCAACTTCCTATTAGAGCTAGCCTATACCTCCGCGCAGCACGTGTATGCGCATTTTTTCGCGGAGCGAACGGTCCTCGATTGGTACACACCCGATAGGAATGCAGTGGTCCGGGTCTTACATACGCTCGCGGGATTTAACTTGAGAGATATCAATCGCGACATCATCGGTGCTGTCTACAATCAATACGTTGAGGCGAAACACAAACACGAAAGCGGAATGTACTTCACACCGCCCGAAGTCGTTTCGTTTATGTTAGACCGCATTGGGTACAAAGGAACCGGCATCATCGGCAAACGCCTGATCGATCTCTCGTGTGGATCCGGTGGGTTCCTAGTGGAAGCTGGCACAAGGCTTGTAACCGCTCACAGGGATTATTGGAAAGCGCTCGGACATGCGAATGTTCCCGCCGAGAAGGTGCAGTTCGTGCTTGATGAGATTCGAGACAGCCTACATGGCATTGACCTAAATCCCTTCGCGTGCGCGTTGGCCGAGACAAATTTGTTGATACAAGTGATCGATTTGTTCAGTGTTGCACATAAGGGCAAGCAGCCAGCAACGATTGAACGCTTTCATATTTACAATTCGGATAGCCTATCGTTCAGCGCCGATACCCTCGCCAGCCAAGCGGGCACGCTTCCCTTCCCCGATGACGATCTTCCCGTGGAGGATCAAATGAAGGCCGGCATCGGGAAATGGAGATGCAAGTTTGACTATGTGGTCGGAAATCCGCCGTATGTAAGAGCCGACGAAAACGAAGCCGTGCGCTCGTATCGTGACCGAATTAAGCGCGAATATCCAAGCCCTTCCGTGCGAGCCACGATGGTCCAGAAGTGGGATCTATTTGTCCCTTTTGTCTCCGCGAGCCTGAATCTTCTCAAGCGTGAGACAGAGCATGGACAAGCGGGGAAAATGGCGATCATCACGAGTAGCGCCATAGAAACGGTTCCGTATTGTGAGCCGTTGCGTCACCTGCTTGCTACTGAAGCGACGGTAGAAGAAGTTCACTTTTTCCCGAGTGTGAAGCTTTTTGCAGATGCCGCTGTCCGCAACACCATCACTATTGTCAACAATCGGCCGCCCGGCACCCATGCGTCCTCGACGCGCTTTTGGCACGACACGGCACCGAAATGGGGCAGTCTTTCACAAGCGCTGAAACAGACGCTCAAAATATCGCAGTTCGGGACCAAGTTGTTTAGACAGTTACTACCATCGATAAAGTTTAGAGACGGTATCGAAACCGTTCCACTCGCAGAGATTTGTTATATCTCGAAGGGAATGGTTCTTCATGCTAACGAAAAGACACATAAAGGGCAGTTCGTGCTTGACGACCTTCTTTCGAAGAAGAAGGTGGGTAGTCACGTCACCCCGTATGTGGGCGGTAAGGACCTAGGCGAATATGGTTGTTTGTCGCTGAAATACATTGAGTACGGTCCTGGCTATCGCGTGCCGTCACAGGTCAGTCGCCCGACGTTTCCTGAACTGTACGACCGCCCAAAAATTCTGATGGCCAGATTCGGCGGCATCATGTACGACGACGGCCCCACTGAATTTTTAAAGTGCAATCACACCGTTATGATATTGATGCCCTGGTCTTCTTTGAGGGGTGTCAAGAACAAATCCATTTCAAGCCAGCTTGGTCCTCGAGAAGTGGTGAGAAGCGCGGTGGAGGATCGATCGGAGCGATTTGATCCGTGGTACCTCTTGGCTTTTTTGAACAGTCAGCAAGTGCTGGCGATGTTGGCGTCGGTGTCGTCCAGTGCGATCAACGGGGAGATACAGCCGGATGACCTTCGACAGATATCTGTTCCCATCCCTGACGACGAAGGGGTCACGAAGACAATCTCGGAACTAGCCCAGAAAGCGAGCCGTTTTCAGAAGGAAATGCTGCCACTGCGACTTGCTGGGTGGTTGATTGGCGATGATAGAACTGTCGCACCCGCGATTATTCCGATAGGCATACCGACGCTTTCCCTAGATGGCGCGAGGGTTGTATGGGGGCTCGTCATCACGGAGCCTGCCGCGAAGGTCCGTAAGCTCATTCGCAGCGGTCACCGGCTGTTTTTAGGTAAGCAGCAAGTGGCCCATATCGCCGCGTCGGCGCCCGAGGAAGCGATCGAATGGCTTCGACGGCAACTACTAACTTTCCCGGAAGGCACTACGTTAGGAGAGGTCGATGCGTTGAATCCCCAAATTCCTTCCACGCCAGCGCTCGCGAAACAGGCTCTTAGCTTGCTGATCTTAGAAGAACAACGCGTCAAGAACTTGCAGGAGCAAATCGACATCGCGAAGACACAGATCTCAGCGGCATTGGAAACGCTATTCGAAAGGATAAGCCTTCCACCTATCAAATAGCGGAGGATGCGTCATAGCAACACTATGACGCATCGGGTGTTGATTTGCACCGTTTCACCCACTCTTGCGGCTCCCTAAAACAACGATCGGGGGTAACGCGCGGAACTGTTAACTGCGGCCTAGACCGTCATCATCTCGACGTCGCACCGAATACGGCTTAAATATCGCCCCTGCGGCGCGCTCGCACCAGCAGGGTGGCGACATCATTCGGTTTGCTGACGATGGAGAGAAAAACCGTTAGAGAGCGAAATCCACATGGGACACCTTCGTTTTAGTACATGACTTGCCGCTGTCTCTGTCGGCGTCTTCGTCGTCAGTTTGATGATGTGTGATCGGCCGAAGGGCTGAGTCGGGTCGGCTAGCGAAATCTGAACCGCAAACCTCCCGGGACGCGTGGGGCGTAACATTTCCTTGCTTGAGATGACATCTATTGGGTCGGGTTGCGTGCGTGAGGTGACAAGCATGGCAAGATGCATCCGCCTACTTATCGAACGATTTCGTGCGCCGAATGGGTCTATCCGTCGCGCCGGAAGTGCCGTTGCCTGACCTACCGGGCTCCGTTCACGGGGTGCCGACGCTTCGCCAATTTCGCGAGCCGTTGCTGGATGTGCGAGTCGGCAAAGTCGCACGCTGCCTTCTTACGAGACGGTGGTGTAGTAAATACGCTGCTGCTACGCCGGCCTCCGTGAGAAGAATCGCGGGTGCGGCACCGTCCACACCGGCAGCTCTGGCAGCTCTGGCAGCTCTGGCAGCTCTGGCAGCTCTGGCAGCATTGCTAACCCGCATCTGATTCGTCGCGGCTGGCCAACCTGTGCCTCACTGGAACTCATACCGCCTAAACAGCACCGTCGTATGGTTCAACGGAAGATGTCTGGCTTGCTGCGAAAGGTCAAATTTCCAAAGTCCCACGTCACAATTCTCTGCTGAACAAGCTCCACATCGACCCACAGGCCGCCCACGCTCAAAGTCTTGTCCCAATCACCGCGGAAAGTGTGGTCATACAGGTCGTGGAAGAGAAAGCAGAAATGCATGTCGTCGAGCGGATGCGGCATTGTGTCGCGCACCTCGTCAAAGTTGAACGTCGCGATCTCGACATCGCCACGAATGACGTGGGTGGCATCGAGCGTCGCAACGAAGTTGTCTTCATTCGGGTCAAAATCAGGGTGAGCTTCGCTCAATAGGCAGTGCACCTTCGCTTCGATGTTGAAGTCCTCGAACGTCTGCGGGTCCAATTGCGCACGAGTCAGACCACCCGCGTTTTGATAGTCAGCAACACATTGAGCGGCGCGCTTTGCCACCCATGTTTCTGCCTCGCGAAGTTTTTCGTTCAGCAATCGCAAAGCACTCAGCTCGTCATTCGAGAGGCTCCGCAATTTTGTCCTACCCCGTTGCTGCTCCATGCCCGCGCTCCGGATAGAGGCCGTTGTTAAACGGCTAATTTCTCAAGATTCGTCTTTTCTTACAGCTGCCGTCTGCGGGGCGCCGTTTTTCGATGGTAGTTACGCTACAGCCTAGCGGTCGGAATATTAGCTTCGTTTCGGATGTGTCGTGGAACTCATCGAGTCGCCGGTAAATCGCCTTTTAGAAGACCATGGAGGGTCGCAAAAATGCGGTCTGCGCGCGAGTATTGGCGGAGCTGACTTTCGTCCCTCTTTAGATATCTGTAGGGCAGCGATGCATGGCTGGCAGCGGTGGGACGCAGCACCCGTCTTATGACACTCGGGTTGTGCCTCGACCGCCAAGCTTCCGCAGGCTATGCCAGGAGTGCCCTTCGACTAGAGCAGCCGGTCCCGCTTTGTGCGCTTCGTCAAAGACTTGCTCCAGTACGGGATGAATCCCACGAAGGCCATCCACTACGGATTTGGCCCAGTCGAAGTAGTCACGCTTGCGTTCTGCCGTCCAGCCTTCCGGCGGGTTAGCCGCAATGTCGCGGAGATTGCAAAACTTGTCAGCTAGTTTGACGAGCTTGGCTTCGCTGCTGGCATGCGAAGCATGCTCGACTTGCAGGCGTTTCCTTTCTGCCTTTGGCAGCGACTTGTCGTCCGATACTTCCGATACGATAGCAGCGACATCCTTCCCGAACAGACGGACAAGCTCGTGCGTCGTCGTTCCTGTATCTTCGATTGTGTCGTGAAGAACAGCAGCAACAAGCACATCTTCGTCCTCGATACCGCCTTCGTTCGCTAACACATTGGCCAGCGCATTAGGATGATTGATGTACGGAGACGCATCTGCATCTTTTCGCCGCTGGTTGCGATGTTTGTCAGCGGCAAAGGCCAATGCTTTGATGACATTGTTCATATGCTGCCTTGGGTGGATTGATGCCTAAATATTCAAGGTTCAGCATTGGTGACTCCGCGAGCCTTTCTTCGTGTCGCAACCAACGTGAGAGCGATGCCGCAATTGCGTCATCGTACGGACTGAAAGACTACAACGCAACGCAAAAACAAGGAGATCGGTATCCGCGTTTTCGTGAACAACCGCGTTAAAAACTGGCGCCTCCTAAGAGGCGTACTAACGAGGTGACAACGTCGGATGCAGAAACTAGCGACTACTACCGTTTACGGTCACCCGCCCGAAATCTTTATAACCCAGCTTAGACATAGCGGGGTGGCTCCGTTTGACTTGGTTCCCGGAGGGTCTGTCAAAGTCCCGGCTCTGTGCAAACTACAGGCGCGAGCGAAAAACGACGTATTCGCGGTTACATTATCGTGCTGAGCGTGAAGCGCGTGATCGTCGACACGGCCGTGATGTCGTAGGCAATCGCCCATCCAACTGATTCACGCTTGCTGGCGCGGTGTTGCGAACACCTGGGCAAGGCTACAGCGCTGCACGTGGTGCTGCAGATTGGCCGCTACACGTACGCCAATCAGTATAAGCGCATGAGGAAGGCGCCGCGCTTGCTCGATGCCCGGTAATCCGTACGATGGGCACACGTTGGCCGAGGCGTTGGAGCATGCGGCAACGCTTGCGAATGACGATCAAGATCGTTTCATCGAGCATGGCGGAGGCATAAGGACCATACTCGCCGGCCCCATGGCAGCATCAGTAATTGAACCCGCGCATGCCGAGGCCCGCATATGACACCAGGGCGATACCGAGCGACTTCAGGAATGCGCTTCTTCGGAGTTCCGCTCGACTACGCATTCGAAAACGTACATTGCGATGAGCGCGGGTTCTGGGAACGCCGGATGGACGCGTCTTAAGCTTGAACGTAGACCAACTCATTCAGCGTTCCATTAAAGTTGTTGTCCGCAATGCCGATAGCGGGTTGAAGGGGCCGCGTTCGCGTACCAGCCAGCAGCGACGATTTCGGCTTACTTACGTGTACCCAATTACACCAACAGCCGTATCAATTACGCCCTTCCCTACCACGAATCCGATCCCCGCTCGATGACTGAACTCGACAGCAGCACGGCCGCCAGCGGTACCGCCATCGGCTTGCCTTACTTCACGGAACCCGATCCTGCGTTGAGTCGCTCGTCCGGTGGCCGCGATCCACTCGGGCTCTTGCCGGTATGGAGCGCGTTTGGACGAAAACTCGTCCCTTACGTGGCGTCGCCTGTAGCGCAAGTCAACGGTATAAAGGCTGTCGTCCTGATTCAATGGCTCGCGAATGAGCAAGAAAAACTTCGACCCCTGCTTGCCGGCGACGATGCGCCCCGCAAGTTCTTCCGGCTAATGGAAGGTCTTGTCGAATTCTGGCTCTATCACAATGATCGCCCTTACTGCTTCGGCAACATCACGCTCGCGGCCGAAAAGAACGACTTTTATGTGACGACCAAGACCGGCAAAACCGTCGCGAATGGCCTGTACCAGTATTACCGGGGCACCAGTCGACGCGCCGGTCTGGTCAACGACAACTGGAAAGTCAAGCCTGAACTCTGCAAAGAGCTGAATCGTCACTGGACGGCGAAAGCCACAGATGAACTGCTCGGTGCGCTGACAGGCCCTATCGGAAATGCGAAGACCGCTCTTGTTCCGGATCGCCACCTTGATGGCACAGCGCTGTCGAAGGCGCTCAAGCGCATCTTCGACGATGACACCCTGCTGCCCACACTGCAGGAGAGTCTGTTCGGCCAAGACTTCCAGCGGACGCTCGCGCGCGATTTCCTGGTGCTGAGAAGAACATCCGCGACGGAAAACTTGCGCTTTGATCAGCGCATTCGCCTTCTTCAGTCAGAAGCACTGGAAGACGACATCGACTGCGTGCTCTGCTGCGAGCCGTTTCTCTTAGTGATGCAGGACGTGTTCGACTTTCTGCGAGGATCGCCCGGCAAGAGACTTGAGCAACTCGCACGGGAACTCGAAGCGATGTTCTCTCGGATGCGCGAGCGCGCTGCGGCCTTCCAGCAGCTCGGAAGCGAACTCGAAACACCTCGGATGAAGCAGATGCAGGTGCTCGCAGACATCCTCGCGGCCAGCGCTCCCTCCGCCAATTCCGCTGCGAACCGCACGTGCCTGATCGCGTTCACGCACGAACTGGTGGACTATCACAAGCGATGCATGACCGATCGCGGGCGCGATCCGCTGGTGCTGATCGAAGGCGACGTCATCGTGCTGCCGGTCGCAGGCGACCGCGATCCGCAGGACGCGAAAAAACGACTCGTGGACGGCTTTCCTTGGATGAACGACTATTACCTCAACACTGCATCGAATCTTTACGCGCAAGTTTTTGGAGAGCCGGTATGAGCTCAGCGCCTGCCAAGATCGATCCCGTGATGCGCTGCACGCTCGAACATATCCGCGATCGCTTTTCAACGGACCATCCGCGCCACGTCCTCTTCACGACATTTAACTTCGTGTCGCAGTTCTTCGAGGCAAATGTATTGCCGCTGCTGGTAGGCGATACCGCCGATGAACTGAAAGGGACGTCGGAAACGCGCTATGTGATCAACGAAGATCTGAGTGTCATAAAGTGCCTGGTTGCGTGTGATCGCTCGACGTGCCCTGAGCCGAAAGGTGATATGCGTTACGGTTTGCTGCCGGTCGGGCTCCCCAAAGGGCGCTTCCATCCTAAGCTGATGCTGATGGCCGGCACGCTGAAGCAAACGCAGGAAAAGGGTTTGTGGCTGTCCGTTGGCAGCGGCAATCTCACGTTGTCCGGCTGGGCGGTGAATCGCGAGGTCGTTGGCATGACCGCCGTGGCACGCCAGCACGCCAATGAGTTGCGCCCGTTGCTCGAATGGCTCGCCAGCCAAGCGGAGCGCCACTTCGAATCCACGGATGGAAAGCCGCTCGAGGAAGAAGGCGATGTGCGCGCGATCCTCGCGGCGCTGCTCGAAGCGCTCTCCGACGCCAGCCAACTCGTGCCCAACACCGCAGACATGCCGACGTTGCATCTGGCCGTGCCGTTTGGGCGCGATAACCGACACTCGTTGCTTGACACGTTAAAAGGGCCGCGATCGTGGCGCGCCGCGACGGTTGTATCTCCATACTGGAGCGGCGTCGAAACCCTCGTTCAAAAGCTCGGAGTCGAGAAATGCAGCTTCGTACCATCGCTCAGTGCCGACGGCAAGTACCGGTTCCCAGTCGAAACGCTCAGCGCGTCGCCCGGCTATCTGCGTGGCTTCCGCAAATTCTGCAAGGATGGCGAGCGCTACACGCACGCCAAGGCGCTGATGCTCGAAGACGCTAACGAAACACGGGTGCTGTGCATCGGCTCTGCGAACTTCACGCAGGCAGCGATGCTCGCACCTCAAGGCCAGTCGCTCGCGAACGTCGAGGCGATGCTCCGTTACGACTTGAAGAACGCTCCCGATCCCTGGAAACGTAGCTTTCAGCTGCTGGACGAAGACGAGCTCGCGCCATCCGAGCCGGGACAAGATGAGGACAACGCGCCGCCTCTTCCGCCCTTCGATGCCATCGTGTTGTGTGACTGGAGAGCACGCGTGTTTTGCGCTCAACTGACCATTACGAGCGACCAATGGATTCGCGATATCGTTCTGCGCGTCGATGGTTTCGAGCATCAGTTTGCCGTGACGCCGGCAGGCGAAAGGCAGGCGATGCCACCCCTGGCGTTCAAGGGCACGCAGCCGGTACGTTCGTTCTCGGTCTCATACACGTCTGGGAAAGATGACACGGCGACATTTCGCGGACTCGTAACGCAGATGAACGCGTTGCCCGACGAACTCGGCTACCAGCCGCGTCCGCGCTTGAAGAAAGTTCTCGAACTTTTGCGCAGTCTCAATCCCGATGTCCCAGACAGCAAGACGCGTGAACGTGCCGCGCTTGGCCTTGGCGGCGGCGACGGCGAAGAGGAACCGGCCGAGCCGACGTTCGATTTCTTCGGCCTGTTCCAAGGCACGTGGAAGTTGCTCGAGTACTACCAGAAGCCGGGCAGCGCGGGTAAGAAGCGCGATCCCTATGACAAGCAGGCGCCATATGGTGCGACGAATCTGTACCGCGCAATTACGCTGCAACCCGCCGCGACCGTCGAGGAAAAGATCGGCCGTTATATCCAACTGACGGAAATGCGTGACGTCGTGGATCGACTGGATGCGACTGGACAGCACGTGTCAAGCCCGTCATTCCGGAAGGATATCGACGACGAGATCGAAGAACTTCATGAAGCCATGGTGTCACTGCTCGGCAATTCACCATCGTTCATCTCGATGTTCGGGACAGCGACGCCCGATCGGATCAAAGACTTCCTCGGGTGGTTCCGCGGCGAGATCAGTAAGGAGATGAGTAAGGAAACCGGAGTAACGCATGCCGAATAACAGAAACGTCATCCCTGCCCGACTGACTGCGGGAATGGTGCGGTCATACATCGACTTCGACGGACACGATGCGGCACGCTCGACGACGGCCAGTCTGCAGACCAAGCTGCAAAGCCAAGGCGTCGCCGGACTCTGGCATCTTCTCGAGCAAAAGGGTTTCGCCTATCTATCCGACGAAGTCGGCATGGGAAAAACGCGCCAGGCGATGGGCGTGATCGCGACGCAATTCCTGCGCAAGCCGGATTCGCGGGTCGTAATCGTCTGTTCAAGCGCAACGCTGCAGCGCCAGTGGCAAAGCGAATGGTCGGAGTTCCTGCGCACCTGTTACACCCTGCTGGATGATCGGCTCCTCAGTTCCGCCGACGCCAGCCAGCTCGAGGAATTGCACTGCCACCATAACCTGCGCGATTTCATCAAAGCGCTGCGGCTCGGCGATGCACGGATTCACTTGCTGCGGTATTCGTCTTTCAGCCGGCCGCTCACGCTCAAAGGCGTCGATTTCGAATCGATGTTGGCGGAATATGCGGCGCTCGTCGGCGTGGCGGACTCAGGGGAGCTGAATGAGGACGAAAGGGCAATCGCAGAAAATTCCTCCGAGCGATCGGACACGTGGAGGGAGGACGCGACACACGCGCTCGGCGTGGCCTACTGCCAGCGCATTGGAGCGTTGCTGACCAACGGCACGACAATCGACGAAAACTGCGAACCGATGCCGAACCAGCCGCTCGACCTCGTGATCTTCGACGAAGCGCAGTACCTGCGCCACACCGGAAACTATCAAAATCATCACATCGCCCAGATCTTTCGGCGCCATGTCGACCGCTGGCTCTTCATGAGTGCCACGCCATTGCACTCCAGCACGCGCGATATCAGGAGTCTCGACACCTATTTGTGTCGCAAGGTGTCTGTCGGTGAAGCCGGCGGTCGTGAGCGCGCCGTGCAAATCCCGCGCGACTGTGGCGATTGCGAACATCAGGCCCGATGCAGTCGCGTCGCGTGGCAGCTCGATTCCCAGCCTGGCACCAAGCCGGACGTGGTGGAACTGCTCGGCCAGATGATGGTGCGTCGCACGCGAACCTATGCCGACAGCCAGGACAATCGTTACGGCAAAATCCAGTACCGGAAATACGAGCGCGTGCGTTATTCAGGCGCCGATGATCCGTTCCTCTCACTGACCATGGCACTCGTGCAAAAGCAGCTGGTCGGTGCACTTGCGGGTAAGCAGAACAAGTTCCGGCAGGGCGAGTGCGCGTCGTTTGAGTCGCTGTCGACGTCGGTTGGGCGGATCATCGGACGCAAGAGGGCTGTCGTGGCCGCACCCGAGGTGGCACGTGAGTATGAAGCGGCTCGCGACGGCAAGCAGGGCAAGCGGAACGACGAGCCAAACGTGGCGCTAGACCGAACCGTCATTGATGACCTGAATCACAGTTTTGTGAAAGCGATGACGCCGCTGAACCACCCTCAACCGCTCGCATCGCAGTCTGTCGCGTTGCCTCACGCCAAGCTGAACCGTACCGCCGACGAACTCTTCGAGCACAGTTTGAAAGACGGTGGCAACGACAAGACGCTGGTGTTTGTCCGTCGCATCGACACAGTCGAGGAGATTCGCGATCTGCTGAACGCGCGGTTCCAGCAGCAGGTCGATCAGCGGATTGCCGTGTGGCGAACGTTGCTCGTCGAGCCGGATTTCGAGCAGCGGAGCAAGTCATTATGGGATTCGGGTGCGTCCTGGTGGAACCGAGCGGATGACCCAGGTGAGGCGGTCGAAGAGGACAGCATCGACATCCCCAAGCAGTCGTTCGACGGTGATGAGGACGACGATTTCGGCGCTTCAGGCGAGACGCTGCGCCGCAGCCAGTTTCGCGACGCGGTCAGCCTGCCTTACTTCGAGGCGTTGAAACGGGCCTCGGGTATCAAGGAGCACCACGGGAAGCTCGTGTCATTCGGATCGAGACTTCTGAGCGCGAAGGATCCATCGCGGAAACCCCTGCGCGGGTTCCTCTTGAAATGCCCAGAAAGCAGCGACGATGAGTCGGGCCGCGCCCTCGACGCAATCTGGGTAAAGAACAGTCAACGCTGGCTGCGGTTCCTCGCGGCGATTCTGGGCGCAGAACGCGTGACCCAGCTTCGCGCCGACAACACACGCGCGTGGCTTTTCGCAAACACCATCCATTCGACGCCCGACGCGTGGAAGCTCGCCGCCCTGCAGCTGTGCATACTGCAGTCGATGCGGCAAACCGATTTCATTGTCGATCTCTACATCCTCAACACGCACGTCTCGAGCACGCCTGATGGTGAAACTGAACTGCCCGACAAGCTGCTGTGGATGCTCGAGAACGCCCAGACGACGGTTTTGCATGGGGTGGCGACGTATATCGCCAACTGGAAGGAGAAGTTCCGCCGTTGGATCGAGCATTTTGACCTGATCGTCGATAAATGTTTGCGCAGTGGCGCGGCGGTCGACTGGGAACAAATCTGCCGAGAACGCGTACACATGGCGTTTCGTCTGATGTCGCCCGTGATCGGGCGATCAAGTCGACTGGAAAATCAGAACGCCGTTACCCAGTTCAAGTTTCCGACCCACCCGAACGTACTTGTGTGCACGGACGTGCTCAAGGAAGGTGTCGACATGCACCTCTTCTGCGACAACATCGTGCATTACGGTGTCGCGTGGACATCGGGCGACCTTGAGCAGCGTATCGGACGGATCGACCGCCTTGGGAGCCTGATCGGGCGACGGATCGAAAACTACGCGAGTGTGCAACCGGGCACAACTGAAGGGCTGCCGCGCCTCGGTGTGGCATTCCCTTATCTCGACGGTACGCTTGATCGTTATCAGGTGGACCGCGTGATCAGGGCAAAGATCGACAGCGACCTGCGGATGGATCTTGGCAAACGTAAGGATGAGATTGGCGAAGTTGATGTCGACTCGTTCGACGCCGATAGTTCGATCCTCGTCACTGCCGCAACGGGCGTGAAGAGTAGCAATGCTGTGTTCTATCCCGACAGCGCGAAGTTTGTGCAGGACGGCGACGAAGCGATGCCGATTGCATTGCCGCTTGGGATACGGCACAAGCGCGCGGGTGAGAACGTTCTGCCCACACAACTCGCCGACGAAACTTTGCCGGAATCGACCGTGTACTTGCCGGCCCTCAATAGCACGCGCGTGCGCCGCGTGGCCACTGGTGGATCGACGGTCCTGCGGCTCTCTAGAGCATCCGCGAAGGATCCGCAGATCCTGCGTACGGAAGAGTTTCTGGTTCCGCACACTGCCGATCTGGCCGTGTCTCCGGCCACAGCGCTTCGCGACGGCGGTCCGTCGGGCGTACGTCACGTACCCGACAGCCGATTCGTATTCGATCGTTCGCGCAACACAGTTGCGTGCGAGGTAGACGTGTCGTTCGCCTTCACTGCTGCTGGAAGCGTGGCCGGCAAGGTGTTGCTGGAGTCGATCGGGGATGAGTTCTGGTTGCTGCGTGCGGCCGTATGCGCAACCGAAGCGGTGCGCGGGACTCAAGATGGGAAAAACGTGCCGCGATGGCTTGCGGGGCAAAACCGCGAGCGGCGATGGGGTTATCTAATGGAGGACGCGGGCATCATCTGGTTCACGGCCATGGTGCGCGAGGCCGGCGGCGCCGAGTGGCGCCTGCTCGCGCATCTCGCTGGGCACGCAGGACGGGTGGCACTCTTTTACCGAAGTCTGGTTGCAAACGCGGCAGAGCATATTGAGCCTACGTATCGGTCGCGGAGCGCTTTTCCCTCTGTCGATACGTTGACTGCTGCCTATTCTGATGGCGGTGACCCGCATGTTTCGCGACTATTCAACAACGCAAAAGATGGTGACATCTCCAATATGAAACACGAAGATCTGATTGTTTGTGGACAGGTGCTTGCTGGAGTTCGGGCCTGGTTTTCGGAGGCTTTCGCTGCGGTTCTAGACGCGTTGTATAAGGCGGACGCTGACGGTGCGGAGCGTCGATTGACCGTGACGCCCCTTGAGTTTCTGGAAGGCGGAGTCCTGCGTTTGAGCACCAACGGAGCAGAGCATTTCCGACTGCAGGCTTATCTGGACTTGAATGACACAATGTCGGGCGGCAGCGTGTTTCCGGGACCCAAAATGCTCTGGGAACTAGCTGCAAGTCCAATTTCTCGAGGACAAAGACCCGTTTTGCCGTTATCGGAACTCCATGAATTTCCTCACGTCTCGATGGACGCATGGGAAGGAGATCGCTCCGATGGGTGCAGTGCTTTCACTTGGAAAGGCGATAAGTACCGCTTTGTGGCGCTCTACCACGCCCCGGCCTCGTGGGACAACGCACGGGTTGAGTTGCTAGAAGCGTGGCAAATCGTGCGGATAAAGATGCAGGCGTTAGCAACTTTTCAAAAAAAGGGCTGCCGCGATGCGCTTATCGAAGCAGTGGGTGTGGTGACAGTCGACTCGTAAGCGCATCCGGATTGCAGAAGACCGTCGCCGCCCGACTCGCGCGATACGCTTTGTGTGTGGTTTCTCCAATTGAAATATGAAGCGCGGAGCAGATTTGGATCAAGATCCAAATCTGCGACCGCATGAGGTAACGCGGCTGATCTGCGCTTGATTTCGAGACTTGGGCAGCGCGAGGCGGGTTCTGTTGTCCCTACGGGCCGAGCAGATTCATTTACCACGGCCCTCGCTGCCCTCGCAAGGCAGCACTCTAACGTCCTTCGACCGGACTGGGCTGCCGATACGCTTCCGCAATGTGATTGCAGCACTGAAAAATCCTTTTATGGTGAAGCTTTCGCGTACTGCAAAGGCGAGAGAAAATACCGCAATCAGGGATGGTCGTGCCCACAAGAGTTACCGACGCAGCACGCTGGTGGAAGAAGGGGAGGCCCTAATTGAGGCTCACACCGCGCAGGCTACATCAACAGGGCTAGTTCGAACCCAATCAGAAGCAGCGCGCTGCCAATGCCTATTGCAAGCTAGGCGAGCTGAAGTCGGGCCGCGGGGGAGCGGGTATGGCTAGCAGGACGGCTTGCATGCGGGCGTTGCGGGCGACGTCCATCGATGGCCTACTGGGGCTTGCACCGGGGCTGCCAGTTTATCGGGGCGCCGGTTCGATTTGCGGTGAAAGAGCGACGAGAATTCTGTCCGCCGATAAATCGGAGTTCTGAATATCGAACGTCTCAATAGAAAGTCCAATTGCCGCGTCCTCATATGGCGCGAACTTGAAACGGGGTCGCGGCCACTGCTCGAGGCACGGGTGATCCGGATATATTAGCGTCAGTTGTCGGCAGCCGTAAGTATGGCCATACGCAAGCAATTGATAGAGGTCAGATTGACCAACACCGGCATTTTGCTCGTCCGGCAGCAGACGCTTCCACTTTGTATCGAGGATGGCAAGCATCTGATTGTCAAAGTGCACACAAAGGTCCGGGCGAAGCATGAAGCGCGGACTTTCTGCGCTATCGGAGACGAGACCTTTTACGGGACGCTCGCGCGTGAGCCTGAGGCGGTTAGCAAGGGGATGTCGACGAATGGCCCGATCAAGGGCATTGCCGACATAGTCCTGAAACAACCGGTTCATGTCGAACAACAACGAGATACCTCGCTCTGGCCCTCGATGTACATTGGGCCCAAGGAGACGCAAGAGCCACGATGATAGAATAAGCAAGCGCTCATAGCGTTGAGTCAGCCGATGCTTGGCAAGACTATCTGGCTCGCGCCAAGACCGCGTCGAGTCATCGACTTCATTCAACGATAGCGCTAACCGCCTCGCCATAACAGCATGGCGAGAGCCCGTCGGAATTTTGCTCGCTGCCACCTTAAGAGCTGCTTTCACCAACCGGTTGTGGGCGTTGTTCGTCGTTAGTTCGTCGAACTCGCAATGCAGCATATGGCCTTGCGCACGGCCTCGGCGTACCTGCGCATGGATCTTTAGTTGACCGCGTGGACGCGTCAGTTGGTCCTCTTCGGTCACGTATGACTTGATCCAGCCAGCGCTCATTTGAGTGCTGGCCTCTTCCAAGTATGCACGAACGATCGCAGTCAGCAGGTCTGCCTGCCCGCTCTCGGCGTTGTCACCGTGCCATATCGGGATATCAAAACAACTTGCGAGCATTTTGACAAGCAGACCGCGGTCCGGCGTGTGGTCTGCTTGATCGTATATTTTTGGCAAGATCTCCAGCGTCCATCCATCGACGCTTACCAGCCCACATAGTGATCCGGTGCGCAGTCCGTCGTGTGTCGGTGTCAATGCATTTGGGGGTAATGCTGCCAGGTGACGCAAGAACGCAGTGTGAGCATCGGAGCTTAAGAGACCATATGGTTCGCGCCGCAGAGTCTGATGCTCCCGAACGATCAGATGGCGACGATTCACGACAAAAGGCCCTTGAACATGTCCGCGGTAAATATGCGTTTAAGCCGATGGCGAACAAAGACATCATGGCCACGCTTTCCCTGAACGTCCCAGTTCTTGCCAAAAATCTTGGCGGGATCGACTTCCTCGGATAGTGAAAATTCACTTCTTCCAAGCTCCCTATTGCTAAGAACGAGGCCAATTCTCGACCAGTCGTCATAAAAATATTCGACCAGCAGCGGAAGAATCTGATCGGTAAAAACCAGATTGAGCTCTTCCAGCGTGTTTACATTCACAAAGTATGCGTGACCGATTCGGTGGTCGCGATCGATGAGAAGTTCAATCCGCTCGTTGAGCGTATCCAGCAACAAGCCAAGATCGACGCCCTCCACATCTTTATTCAGAATCGTCGAGTCGGGACCGATTTCTTCGAACCGAAAGCGACGGCGCAAGGCCGTGTCGAGCAACGCGACCGACCGGTCCGCGCTGTTCATCGTGCCAAAGATGTCGAGATTTGCAGGAACGCCAAAAGGTTTGCGCGAATATGGAAGATTGACTTGCAAGCCCTTTCGCGAATCGTCGGGGTGTACCCGCTTGTCGATCTCGATCAAGGTGATCAATTCACCGAAGACTTTCGCGATATTCGCGCGGTTAATTTCGTCGATGAACAAGGCATACCGCTGCTCTGGATTCTTCCGGGCCGCATCGCAAATCTCGCGGAATATACCCGGTTTCACCTCATATCGGAGTTCCTTCGAAGCTTCGTCGATTACTGGGCGCAGTCCCTCCACAAACTCTTCGTAACTCATAGACGGGTGGAAGGTGACGAATTCGAAACGCTTGCCATCTTCGCCGAGATACTGCGGGATGAGTTCTGTTTGAAGTCGAAACGTCTTGCCACACCCGGGCGGCCCGTAAAAAATTACGTTAACTGGCTCGACTACCTCCACCGCAGCGGCCTCCCCGTCGTCGAGCTTCTTTGGCTTTTCCAGCAAGGATCGCTTGAGAAGGTCTTCTTCAACCGGGCCGAGTGGCTGTTGCTCGCCATCGAAAATCCAGCGAACCAGCTGTGGATATTTCTGATGGCTCACTCGATCAATCGTTTTTCGGTAGGCGAACGAGTAGATGGTTGAAGGTTCGAAGTCCTTATCCCATTCAACCGACAGGTTTTTTCCATCATGCGGATTGTGAGTGACCGTTCCGACAGCCTTGACCCTCATGCAGCCAACGGTGAGGCCATAAGAACGAAAGGGCAGATTGTGTTTTTGCGTATAGGCAGCCTTGATCGCAATACGATCCCCAATCTTTACCGTATTGACCTGAGCAAGGAACTGACCGTCATAGCCATTGGCCCAACGATTCTCCTCGACGAACGTCTGGGTCATGTCCTTGCCGTCCCAATCGGCGCCAGCAACCCAATACAGCCGCGGATCGTCGTCCGTTGCATAATTGGGATCGCCCACCCATATCAGTGTCTGGACGTCGATCAGATCGCGTGGCGCGAGTCCATCGTCAAACATGGCCGCCCTAAGCTCGCTTAGAAAGCCGAGAATCTGATGGTAATCTTGCCCAGTGAGTGCCCGATTCGGCAGTACTTCTCCTTTGAACGCTTTCAGCGCCCGCTTGAATTGCTGTGTCTTTACGATGACGTGCTCACCAGGATCGGACAACATCAGAAAAAAGCTTGTCACGCTTCGCGACATGGCTGAAAAGCCCGAATCTATGACGCCTTCGGCGAGCGTTTCCCTCAACCCTGGGACGAATCGATCGACGCGCCCTTCAATACCACCGGGTCCATAGAGCAAGTCAGCGACGAGACGCGCTAGCACGGCCTTGCCACTGGCGGTTAGTTTGACGAGTGGCCCCCAATAGCGCCAGCCGACGAGATTTTGCGACTGTCCTATGGTCAACTTACGCGTGAAAAGGTCGAGAAGTTCGGCGCCGATGCGTGTCTGAGACGTCTCATCGGCCGGCATGTCCTGTAGCGACGCCTGAGCATTCCGACGAAACAAATCCACCAGCTCCAGCTTGTATTGGCGCTCCTCAGCGGCGAGCGCCTCATCGCCATCGCCGAATTTCCGAAAAGTAGGAAAGGCTGCAACGAGTCGTGCTTTATAACTTTCTAGCGCTTCCTGTATCAACTGCAACCCCCATGAAAAGCTGCATCAAAAATTGTCAAGCCAACGACGTGGCGGCACATCCAGGATAGCCAATGCGAACTCATCGCACTGGATTTTTCGACGGCCACCACTAAGCTGACCGCCGGTTTCACGCAATCGGCGGCACGCGAACTCGATCTTCCCTTCGGTCCAATCGCCGGCAATATCCAGGGCTTGCTACGACCGGCTTTTTCCGTGCAGACGCAACTGTCCACGCAAGCGAAGGAGGAGTGAGTGTTTATCTACGCCGCTCAGTACCTGGACCTAAACTCAACCGCCCGCGAAAATCGCTGAAACCTTCACCAAAGAAGCGATGAAACAAAGCGGTTGATTGGAAGTCTGTATCCAGCAAGCCAAAATGCTGTCCCACTCCACGACCCACATACATGAGCACTTCGGCACCGCCCTCGTTGCCAGCGAACTCTGCGTTTACTAGTTGGCGCACGCGTGCATCTCGATTTCCGTCAACGCCGTACACATAACCGGTCAACCCTGCGCAAACCAGACAGACCTGTTCTCGCTCGTCGCCCGGTAAGAATTCGGTAGCACCGTCATTGGCCCTATAGAGCCCTTCTCGGCCGCCATCAGTGATCACCCGAACGTCATCAAGTGACTTATCCAGAAGACTAAACTCGCGGTCCTGCAGCGGGTAGATGTAGTTCTTGAAAGACGTTGAGAATGCCCATTCAGCCGTGCCAATTGGAAAATTGCTGACCCACTGCTCAAGGCCAAACAATTCGTTATCACGTGGATTTGCTTCTCGATACGTGCGATATATTTGCATCACGCGACCAAACGGATGCGAAGTTGGCACCCAATTACCGGTACGGCTGCGCCCGGTGGCTTTCCGCGACGACCTAACCGCTTCGATAGGTTGATCCGCATCGGCATTCAAGCAGCGTAGGTCATAACCGATCATGAACATTGATGCCTCAAATGCGTGAGCGCGTGCAGCCAAGCCGCTTTCCCCGTGACCCGAAGCCTCACTCGCGAACAGCGACGTGTTTGCTAGCACTTCGCGAATGATCCACCCAGTGCGCAACTGCCAGCGTGCCCACTCGTCGCGAGTCACGCGATTTGTATAAAACTGTGGTGCACTCGCCATACCAAATTCTCCCGGATCCCGAATCTGTTGGCCGCGAGCGCTTCCTGACGGAAAGCCGAGTGGTGAAAATGGTCGACCATCAGGATGTTTGACATCCGAGCGAAACATTTCATACAGCATCGCGAATGCGGCGCCCACGCGGCTATCATAGATCGGGGAACCGGTTTTATCGAACAATGCATGGACTTTGGTCAGTCCAGCATCGAAGCGCTGGACGATCGTCGCATCGAGCGCACTGATGTCCTGATTCCCGTCGAGCGCGAAGAGCGGGCCGAGTCGCTGCAGATAGCCGCAGAGAGCATTTTCACGTGCCAGACGTTCTATAAACGCTATCGCACCTCGCACGCCACCCCAGCGCAAAACCTCGATGGCAGCCGAGCGAGCCCCGCTATCGTCTCCCCTCACGACGCTTTCACGCAGCCACTCACTGAGACGAACAAGTGCCTTGCGAGTTGACACCCAGTCCGACGATGCCACGCGTTCACCCGTGCGCACGTCCTGCCAACTCGCGTTCCAACTGTATTGCCGGAGGACGTCTTCCAGACCGCTTGCAACGATGTCGATTTCCTTCGAGTTGAAGCGACTGCGCTCGATGCGCAAGCTGACCGGCAGTTCCGGAAGCGTGTCGCACAACCATTTTATGAAGGCTGCGACCTGGGGTTGCGCGAGAAATTGGATTCGATTCATTGATTGAATTGTTCGGGTTAACAGCATTACCCTCTATCTCTGACGCGTCGTGACGGACGCGCAGATAAGTTGACTCCAGAGTTTTTCTCGGACTGTTCGCAAAAAATGGCGCCGTCAGACAATGCCTCGATCCGAGCCGCCGTTCTGTCTGCCACGCCACAAAATTACAGGCTCACCGGGACATCCAATGTCTCAATACTTTGATGAATTTGCTAATCCCTGTTCCGCAGATCCACTTGAGAATAACGGTCATGGACGACAACGACAAAATCGCCCTGGTTGCAACGTGGCTGAATGAAGCGGATGGCCTTCTTATCACCGCAGGCGCAGGAATGGGCGTCGATTCCGGACTGCCGGATTTCCTCGGTCCAGAAGGATTCTGGCGTGCCTATCCCGCGTTGAGGGCACACGGGATGTGCTTCCACGACATCGCATCACCAGCCGCGCTCAAGAAGTCGCCAACGCTGGGCTGGAGCTTCTATGGGCATCGGCTTGCGTTGTATCGGGCGACGGAACCCCACGAAGGTTTTCGCATTCTCGCCAGTTGGGCCGCGCGCATGACGCAAGGAGCCTCGTGTTCACAAGCAACGTAGACGGACAGTTTCAGAAGGCAGGTTTCACGGAAGAGCGCATCCATGAATGCCATGGCTCGATTCACCGCCTGCAATGTATCGACGCATGCACAGGCGAGACGTGGGCCGCCAATCAGTTTGTGCCGCGCTTGGAGGCCATATCCTGCCGGCTAGAAGACCCGGTGCCATGCTGCCCGCATTGTGGAGAAATCGCACGGCCAAACATCGTTATGTTCGGTGATTACGACTGGATCGAAACGCATTTCGAACGGCAGCGCTCGCGGCTTTATGCGTGGCTATCCGGTACAAAGAAACTGTTGGTCGTCGAGCTTGGTGCGGGCTCCGCTATCCCGACCGTGCGCGCGATGAGTGAGCGCAATCCGCCGCGGGTGGTTCGAATCAACCCCCGCGAATCGTCGATATCGCCACGAACCGGTATCGGGATCGCGATGGGTGCCTTAGATGCCCTTCAGCAGATTGACGCAGCGCGATGAGCGCAGCCTGCACGGTTCTTATTAGGACAGGAAAAACGATGACCAGTGAAAGAGCGTTGGTCTGCGCAGCAGACTATATTCGGCAAGCTGACTCGATCATCATTGCTGCCGGCGCGGGAATGAGCGTCGATTCGGGCTTGCCAGATTTTCGGAAGAACGGGTTGTAGAAGGCCACGGCACGATCAATACGCTCCAATGCACTACTCCTTGCACTCATTCACTATGGCCTACGGGCGTTCTTCCGCGCGACCTGAAAGCGCAGCAACTCGCGTGCGATTCTCGGCGTAAGGCATCGCCCCAGACTTCCCGCATACGTTGAACAAGTGTTAGGTCTGCGCTTTCCAGCCTAATTGAGGGATGCTTCAAGAGCCGACGCCCGTCGCTAGATTCGGCCGTGACCTTTTAATCCAGCCAAGACTAGCTCGCACTGACAGGATCCTCTTATGCCCGAGGTTCCAGCGTCAGGGACAGGAAGGAAGTCGCTCACAATCTGAGCCCAGCTTTTCACGGGTGGCTTGCCAGCATCGCGCGTCGCCTCGATATGACGTAACCCTTTGATTTCCAAAAGTCCCAGCACTGCTGAATCGACCAACTCTTCGCTAACCCGCAGGACACCACCTCGGACTGACTTCAGGTGTTTATGGATGCCGCCGAAGTCATGTAAATGACGGTTTCGTGATATGTCCGCGTTCCCGCTGACTGACGTCGGGAGCTGGACTACTGTCGACAGATTGGTCTCCTGACAAACGAAATCGCCATCAATCTCGGTGATGTGAAACGGGAACTGCCCGTCTGGAAAAACGTCTCCAAATATAACTAGGCTTTCACCCAAGCGATACTCGCCGCCCTTAAATTTGGTGTAGTTCCGTATGCCCCACCGCGCGAGCCAATTCTCGGGAGTCGGATTCGTGGACTGAGCTTCGCCGTTATGGTCGGCCGTAAGCGGTCGACTGAGAACGCGAGGACCAGGACACTCGTCTCTGAGTGCCTCGGGAATTGTATTTACCCATTCCGCCTGGTCGTACCGCGCTGGGCCAAGCAACGCGCCAAACCCTTCGGCGAGTGCTGTCGCCATGTATGCTCCGAGCGCCCGCTTGGGAATATGATGCAGAACCGTGTTGGTCGTCCATAACCCAAGAATTCCGGTGACAGGCGCTGCCAGCCCATGCGTTGCCGCCCATTCTAGGGCGGCCTGGTGCACAAAAGCCGCCTCCAGAGCAGGCGCATTTACGCCCACGCTTGCCTTGCGGTAAGGCACATATAGCAAGCGTCGTTGGATTGCCTCGAGTGACATGGCGAACACATCAAAGCGGTAATGCGCTGTTCCGCACGCCATCAAAAAATCGTTTGCTGTTTGTTCCGCGTCTTCTTCAGACGAGCAATATGGACCAAACAATTTAGCTACATGGTCGCGGCCGGCCGTCATGACGTAGACCCCCCATTCACCTGGCGCGCCGCTGAACCGGATTGACTTGTAGCAGTAAAAGTGCGCCGGACTTCCGAATAGAGGGGTTGATAACCCCTCGGTTTCTTGCGGGTTTGAATCACCACCGCCCGGTCGCGCTGCCGGCTCCAAGGAGCGATTGTTTCTTTCCCCGTCGGAATCTAAATGCTCTGCCCGTTCATTAACGCGCCGTTGGACAGCGTGCCAGTAATTATCGATTGCGCTCACGAGGTGTTCCTGCAAAAGGTGCGAGGCAGTTTAGCAAGTAGCGGTCATGCTCAATGTGCTGCAGACCGCACCTGCCGAAACATAGACTCTCGCCGGAGAAGTCCTGATTTCGGTTGTAATGTGGAAAAGCGATGCGACGCCCAGCCGCCTTTATTTCGCTTGGTTAGGGCCTCGAATCAGACCTTAGTGTGGAGTGCCACGCCAACGATGCATGGCCCGAACACCAGGTCATTGCGATTCTCCCACTCCAGCGTAAAGCTTCCTCCGCTCCAGCGCATGACCTTCTGCCGCAGTGGGAAATGTGGGTCAGCAAATGGAATTAGCCGAAGCGGTCCATAGCTGCCCCATTCGACTGCTCCTCTGCGCCCATTGCCTACGGTGAGAAGCGTTGCCCCCAAAAGCTCACGCCCTTCGTGCGCAGCAAGTAATTCCAGCGACTCTTCAGGGATGGCCGCGACAATCGGCGAGTTAGCCCATTCCGGCAACGTCTGGGAGACTGCCACGCCCACCCAGCCTTCTCTCAACCGTAAGAGACCTGGGCGTAGCGGCGCACGCCATGGCAAACCCAAGCGGCGCGCCCTGTGGACGATAGGTGGCGCTGTTGGATACTTAAGTGCCATTGCAGGCCAATCGCCTATGCGAAAGAGTGCGGGCTCGATGAACCGGTAGTCGCCCAGCGCGTTGCTTGCCCACCGCAGGGTGACGAGGCCATCGCGCGACACGTACATTTCCTTCTCGCAGGTGGCTCTCACTTGGGTTAGTGGCCAGAGCGGTCTGTTGTCATAGAGCCCCCACGCGGTGCCGTGAACACGCTTCCATGACTTCGCCCACGTTCGCCGTTCTTCGCTCGAGACCACACTAGGATAATGCTCGCCCGTGCTGATATCGCGCACCCCGCCAAACGGCAAAGCGAGCAGCAGCTGCCCATCGAAGTAATGTTCTGCCCAACGCCCGCCGACGCCGTACGGGCTGCTAGGCTCGAGCGTCTCCCGATGCATCTTCTCCAAGATGCCGAGGGACTCTGCGGGCAGCGCCATCATTATTGGGTGCCCAATCCAGCTCGAGACGTCGTGGCTCACCTCCAGATACAGGATATTCGCCCGGGGCTCAAGCTTCTCTGGGTCGATGAAGAATGTCTCCGTCATGCTCGCCCCTTGTTTTCAAAGTTCAACGATTCCTGCCAACTTTCGCTGTTGCCACCGATGAATTGACATGTCGGTTCCTGAAGACTATCGCCCTATAGAGAATTCAGGCGTTCATCAAGGTGCCGCAAACCGTCTAGCGCACCATCTGCGAATCCGACGCCAAAGTGAGGCGCAATCGCCTCCTCGCGGGGATTAATTCGAATAACACGCGGGCCATGCCTCTCGCTGAATCGGCGAACAGTCGGCAATGCCTTGCCTGCACCTAGTTCGACAACAACAAGTCGCTGGGGCGCTTGCAACCAGGCATCCAGTCGGCTTATCTGGCGCTCGGCGTATTTTTCGACCCACCCCCAATCTCCGAACATAAGAATGTTGGGTCGCGCCAGCTTTCCACAGTGCGGGCACAGCGGCATTCCGTTCGTGAGCCGCCCCGTGGCTTCGCTGATTTCCGGGTTGAAACCTTGCGCCGGCCAGGCGTCGGTCGAACAAGGCTCGGTGCATTGAAGCGAGTGAATGGTGCCGTGGCAATCAGCCACCTGCGACGCAGCAAACCCAGCCTTCTGAAACTGCCCATCGACGTTACTCGTAAACACGAAAGCGCCATGCTGCATCCTGGCCGCCCATTTCCGTAAAATGCCAAAACCAGCGTGGGGCTCTGTTTCACGATAGAGCGCAAGACGGTGCCCATAGAAACCCCAGGCAAGCGTCGGCAGCTTCGAGAAGCTCGCCGGATTAGCGATGTCTTCAAAAGACATGCGGTGATGCTCGAGCGCCGGGTAGGCGCGCCAAAATCCCTCGGCGCCGCGAAAATCGGGCAAGCCCGAGTCCACGCCCATGCCTGCGCCTGCGGTGATGAGCAGCCCGTCTGCTTCACGGAGCCAGTTAGCTGCCTTGTCGATTTTCTCTTCAGCGTCCATAAATATCTTCCGATATGCGCTCACCACTGGGCGGCTTTACAAACGTTTCTAGCATAAGCAGCCTCAGGCTCCCACGGCACTCAGTCGGCTGTCTCTTCGTTAGTCCGTCAGAATGGGACCACCCCCAAAAGACGATCCTGGTGCACGGATCGACTCACTACCCGCACGGCGAAGCAAACCTTGACTGGATTGCCAAAGGTTTCCCCTCAAGGAGTGAATCGACGCCTTTCTAGTCGGCGGCTTGCCAGATCAGCGCCGCCAGTTGGTTACCTGTTCCGACTACGCTGAAGTTGACGTCGCGCGTTATGTTGGTCTTCGGATCGTATTCTCCAAGCCGGCTGAATTGCGCATCACGCGCAATTCGCTTGCCATCTGCCTCCGTGTCGATTACGCCGATCATGGTGTATTGACTGTTGCGGACGATTTCTCTGCTCACGTAAGACCTCTCTCTGTGTGGTGTTCAATGCGGTGGACGGATATACGGATTTGGGCTATCTAGAACTTCTCAGCCCACGCTTCCCAAAAGCCCGGTTCATCGTGATGGGCATTCTTCATTGCGAAGTCCAGCGGGACGGCGTAAAACCGGACGTCCTCGAAACGCCCTGTGCCGTTCGGATGCTCCAGGAATGCTTGCACTTTTTGATACTGCCAATCATCGGTATCAAACCGGACATCAATGAAAATCTCGCCCGCATAGGAACGCAGCGTGGTCTCCGATGCATAGGGTCCACATTCCTGCCACGGAATCAATTCGTCATCGAACCACTGCAGGATTCTCGTGCGCACCTCGACCGTCTTATAATCCTCACGATATGGTCGCTCAGCGCGCATAAAAGCCAGAAACAGCACGTCCCGCTGACGCTGGCGTCCGATGGCATCTATGTACTCGCGCAATACGGGCATCACGCCTCCTCAAGGTTGATCGCTACAAAAAGTCTTCGATCTCTGCTCAGTCCAAGCACAGCGTGCGGGTCCATCGCTGCTGAAACAGACGTACGGCGAAATGCCGCTCGCGCCAGGCGACTGATCCTGAAAAGTGCCATCGAAAGATGTCCATACCTGCTTTCGCAATCCAATCTTATCGTCTGCGAACGGCATGAGCGTTTCTCTGTGGGCCCTGCAGGCACTTGAAGATGCTTCAATGCGACGGAGCAGACCTTTCATTAAGCTGAGCACCGGTACTGGAACAGCCACGGCGCGGTCGTGCGCATCGACGCCACTGATCACGCTGATGGACCTCCAGCCACGGGAAATTGCTAACGGGTTGGATATATCCGTCAACCACCGAATATGACTTTATCCGCCGTTCCTTAACGCACGGCCAGACTGGGAACGCGACTACCTACGTCACGTCAATGAGGCCATAGTGGCGCACAAATGAGACAAACGGCGTCTCAATTAAAGTGAGCGGATAGCGACACCTTTTTTGTCGGGGTCGAATCTATAATCGACGGCGTCCCGCAAAGCGTCTCCTCTAAACATTCAGATATTCGCCCCACCATGTCCTCGACTCTCGACGAAGCGATCCTTAGAATTCTGCCGAGCGAACGCGACGCAATCGCTTGGCTATCTACTCCGGATATTTACCGGCGGCTTGAAGAGCGAGGTCATCGCGTAGGATATGTAAGGAAGGTGCTGCGACATCTGTCGGCGCTAGAACGCGACAAGCTGGTGATTTCAGCGGAAAACGGCCGCGAGTTACTTTGGCAGCGAAAGCCATGGCTACAGGGCGCGCGCGATGGCATGAAACTCATGGGTGCGTCTGAAGCCCTCGCATTTCACGTATTGCAGCAGTTCTCGAGCAACAAGCTTCCAGGAGCGGTTACGCGGGATATAGAGCCGCTCTTTCAGGCAGCTCAGGCCAGACTCGCGCAGGAAAAGGACGACAACGACGTTTATCGATCATGGCCCGAAAAGATCGCCTCGGTTGACGGGACGTTCGCGTTGATTCGGCCGTCCATTAAGCCCGACGTCTTTCAGGCTGTCGCGACTGCCACGTTCTACGAACGCGAGTTGCTCGTCAGATATCGAGCTGCTCACAAAGGTGAGCAGCCCACTGCACCGGATGAAAAAGCACTGTGGCCGCTCGCGTTAGTCGAGTCAGCGGGCGTCATGTATATGGTCGCTCAGGATCCGATGCGGCCACCGCGCCCAGAGAGAAACAAACCTGAATGGCTGCGCTCGCTGTATCGCCTAGACAGGATCGTAGCGGTGCGCGAATCCGGCGCCCCGTTTAACTACCCTGCTGACTTTCGGTTATCGAAATACATTCAGGAAGATCAAGCGTTCAGTTTTCAGACTGAACCGCCTGTGCGGCTAGAGATCGCCTTTATGGATAACACGGGCAATCACTTGAAAGAGTCGCGCATGGCGAAGGATCAGGAAAGCAGGATGCTCGACGATGGTCGCTTCTGGGTGTCAGGAACGGTTACTCCGAGCCTCAAGCTGCGCTGGTGGCTTCGATCGTTAGGTGCGAACGTGGAGATCCTCGCACCTGAATCGTTGAGGAAAGAATTTGCCGACGACTACAAGAAATTGGCCAAGTGCTATAGCCGATAGCGGTTCGCGGTCTTGACATCGAGAACTGTGATTTGAGGCCTTAGGTTTCGTTCCATCTTACCGTTGACGATTGCTGCAGACGTCAACAGTAGGCTGCAGCAGCAAGGGAATCACGCAGAGCGCGGCAATTACGCTCGTTTGTAAGGCTTGCTGTCTGCCGAGCTTGAGTTCGCCGATCAATCAAAAATCGGAACCAATCGTTTGCAATCGAGACACTTTCTGTCTTATTCACCTCACATACTCTCTCGTGACCGCGATCAAATCAATTAAACTCGATGCGTCAGATCGCGCCGGTATACAAATTGTTGCCGGTTACCCTCCAAGGAAACAGTCAATTGAGAATTGCTTGGTATTTTCCAGGGAATGCATTCAGCGAATGGGCCGACCTTCACAGCGAAGTGCCGCTGAAGCTCCGCACGCGATATTTCTAGAGTTGAGAATCGAGATCTGCGGCGACCTCCTAATCGCTCGTGCCACTAGGCAACAAAATAATAACCACATTGAGGAGATCGGCGATGACCATATCGGGGCGACACACCATCATTACTCACGGACGCTTAGCCATACGAGAGCTTCGCCTCGATGCCGCGCGCAATCGACGACACGGCTTACAAATCCTGTCGTTTGAGCAATTGGCGGTGCGTCTTGCAGGCGGCTTTACTAGGCCGATCGACGATGAGAGTCTCCGCACCGCGATCCAGGTTGTCTTGCCAGCCACTCCGCTCGGCGAGTTGGAGAGCATCAAACTGTTGCCCGGTATGATTGATGCGTCGGCCGACTCCCTTCAAAGAGCGTGGCGCGCGGGCATCGATCTAGCGGCGCGTGCCGCGGATCATCCCCGTCTCGACTCCATCGCGCGACTTGAAGCTGCGGTCCTGGCGCACTTGCCCCCTGGGATGATGCGGCCGGCCGATTTGGTTGCGGAAGCTTGTCTGCGCCTTGATCATGCTAAGGCCGTCTTCGGCCCCGTCGAGATCGTCGGAATGACTGAGCTTTCGCCCTGCTGGCGTCCGCTCTTGCAGGCACTGGACGCGTATACCCCAGTGACATGGACTGCGGGACCGCGCACTACGCCCGCCTGGCTCGAGAGGAGCGGTATCCCCATCACCCGAACCGAGCCTCAAGCGCCCGCCGTGAGCGCCGTTAGCGCCGCCACCGCCTACCATGAGGCTATCGAAGCAGTTCGCTGGGCTCGGAGCCTATTGGCGTCCGGCGAGGCCAAGCCCGCCGACATTGCCATAGCCGCTGCCTCGACGGCCGAGTACGACGAGCACTTCCTATCGCTTCGCGCGGACGCCAACCTCGATCTGCACTTCATCCACGGCGTCAAAGTCACGACAACAAGGGACGGCCAAGCCGCCGCCGCGCTCGCCGACATTCTTATCCGTGGTCTGTCACAGACGCGTATGCGTCGCTTAGCAGCGCTCTGCGGATCCGAGGCAGGTCCGTTTCAGGCTCTGCCCGTCGGCTGGATGCGCATCCTGCCAACCAACGCGCCGCTGACTTCCGCCGTCGCTTGGACACGCTTGCTTGATCGGCTGACGGCGGCAAACTGGCCCGACGAGCAGGATCACTCCGCGACGCTGCGCGGCATCATTGGCCTCCTCGCCAACGGCCACGCTGCGGCAGAAGAGATCGGCGCTGCGCTTCTTAACGGTCGAGCGCTGGCCATCTGGCGCAAGGCGCTGCTGGCCGGTCCATCCGGGTCTCTCGACACGACCATCGAAACTTTGAATCAGGATGACGGTTTAGAGGCCTGCGTCTCCGTCACCTGGATGCCAGCCAGCGCATTGGCAGCGTCGCCGCGCCGGTTCGTTCGGCTAGTAGGTCTCAATTCATCGCGTTGGCCACGCGGCATTTCCGAAGACCGCCTGATCTCGGATCACATCATTCCCACCGTCGAGCTCGATCCGATCCCGGTGGGAGCGGGCGATCGCCGAAATTTCGAGACAATTCTTGCGACGACTTCGTCTCAGATAGTCCTGTCGCGGTCTCGCCGTGACAGCGAGGGCCGCCTCCTCGGACGCAGTTCACTGCTCGGTGGCCACTCCGACGAGATCTACATCCATCGCAACGCGATTCCGAACCATGCTTTCAGCGAGACCGACCGACTGATGGCCCGACCGCAAGAGTTTGCGCATGAGCCGCAGGCGGTCAGTGCAGCGATCTGCTGGCGCGACTGGCACCGCAAGGAGATCACGTCCCATGACGGCCTAGTCCGCTCCGATCATCCTTTACTGCTTGCCATTTTGGGCCGGACGCAGTCGGCTAGTTCGCTCAAGCTCCTTCTGCGGAGCCCACTAGGCTTTGTTTGGAAATACGGAATGCATATGCAGATGCCCGAGAGCGGGGCCGATCCGCTCGTCCTCGATGCGCTGAGCATGGGCGACCTCGTCCACACGATGCTGGAGGTCGCACTCCAAAAACTAGAGGCGGCAGGCGGTCTCGCCAATGCCGACGATAAACAAATCGCAACGGCAGTGCGGGACGCCGCTGGCGAAGTTACGGGTGCCTGGGAGAGTGAACGAGCCGTCCCTCCAGCCGTCATCTGGCGACGGACGCTAGATGAAGCAAGTGTGCTCACCACCCGCGCGCTCACATATGGCGATGAGCGCCTCACCGACGCCCGATCATATGGCGAGGTGGCGTTTGGCGGAGCCAGCTCCAAATCAGCCACCGTCGGCCCGTGGGATCCCACAACCGCTGTCGAGATCCCGGACACCGGGTTTCGTATCGCCGGCTATATCGATCGCCTCGATCTCTCAGGCGACGGCAAGCGCGCCCTGGTCCGCGACTACAAAACCGGTCGCCCCCCCAAGGACAACATAAGCCTCGACGGCGGCCGCGAGTTGCAACGCTGCCTCTACGCCTTCGCCGTGAAGGCGCTGCTTGGTGCGGACGTATCGATCAGCGCATCTCTGCTCTACCCGCGCGACGAGATAGATCTGCAGCTCGCCGATCCCGAAGCCACCCTGGTCGAAATCACTGGTTATCTTCAGACAGCGCGTGCCAATCTTACAGCCGGCAACGCGCTGATCGGACCGGACACCGGCGGGACCTATGACGATCTGGCTTTCGCTTTACCGGCGAACGCGGGCGTCACCTATTGCAAGCGCAAGCTCTCCGCCGCTACCGAAATATTCGGATCTGCCGTACAAGTCTGGGAGTCGCATTGATGACCACCACAGTTAAAGTCCTTCGCGATGACGACGCACGCCGCGAGGCGATCAGCGTGCATGATCGCTCTATCCTGGTCGAGGCCGGAGCCGGGTCGGGTAAGACGGCTGTCATGGCCGGTCGGATCGCGGTTATGTTGGCTGAGGGCATCGCGCCCAAATCCGTCGCGGCCGTAACATTCACGGAACTAGCGGCCAGCGAATTACTGGTCCGGGTGCGCGACTTCGTCAGCGACCTCGCGGCCGGGAACATCCCGACCGACTTGCGTATCGCCTTGCCCGACGGTCTCTCGTATACCCATAAGGACAACCTTGCGACAGCCAGCGCAGCGATTGACGAGATTACCTGCTCAACGATTCACGGCTTCTGCCAGCGACTGATCAAGCCTTACCCGGTCGAGGCTGATATAGATCCAGGTGCCAGCGTGATGGATCGCAACCAGGCCGACCTCGCCTTTATCGAGATTGTCGAGACCTGGCTGCGCGAGCAGCTCTCGGGCGCCGAAGGCGGGATCATCGCCGAGATGGTCCTTCAGAATCCGGGCGAGACCGTCGGCCTGATCCACAAGATCGTCGGGAACCTACGTCGGCGGCGCACGGTGTCCGCCCCGCCGGTACTCCCCCTCGCGCCGCGCCTACGAGCGTTTCACGACGCGGCAGAGGCTTTCGCTGAATTCATCAAGACAGCGCCTGCGGTCGAGGAAGAAACGGCGACGTTCGCCGAGCGGTTCGCCGAAATGGCGCGGGCCCTCAATGACGCGCAAGTTGCCGAAACGCCAGCCGGGCTGGTCCGCCTGCTGATTTCCCGGCCACACGGCGACCTCTGCACCAAGAGCGGACCTTTCGTAGCCTTCAAGAAGAAGGGCAAATGGGTCGATGCCGCCAAGCGCGAGGGCTTGGCCAAGGCTGATGGCGAGCGTCTTAATACGGCGGCTGAAAACCACTACGCGGCGTGCTGCGGCGCATGGCAAACCATGCTCGAGAATGTCGCCAGTCGGGTTCTGTCCGATCTGATTGCCCAGGTGCAGCCGGTCCTACACCGCTTCCGTGTTCATAAGCGCTCAGCGGCTCTGCTTGATTTTGACGATCTGATCTTTGCGGCGCGCGGACTTTTGCGCGACCACGATGCTGTTCGCCGCGCGCTCGCCGCACGCTTCGCTCACGTACTGGTCGACGAATTCCAAGACACTGATCCGCTGCAGACGGAGATTTTCTGGCGTCTCTGCGGCGAGCCACCCGCGGACGGCGCAACCGATGACTGGGTGGCATTCAGCATCCGTCCCGGGGCCTTATTTCTGGTCGGTGACCCCAAACAGGCGATCTATCGCTTTCGCGGCGCTGACGTGAGCGCATATGTGCGCGCGCGTGATGCGTTTCTCGCTCAGGATCCCAAGAGCGTTCTTTCGATCTCGACCAACTTTCGTTCCTGCGCGCCCATTCTGACCTATGTGAACGAGCGCTTCGAAGCCCTACTGTCGAGCGAGGGACAGCCTGGCTTTGTCGCACTCGATTCCTTTCACGGAGATCGCGGCGAGGCGCTGTGTGTCGCGGCTTTGGATGTGGCTGTCGCCGACGAAACTGGCAAGGCATCCGCCGAACAGCAGCGTGACGCCGAAGCCGAAGCCGTCGCCGAGATGTGTGGCCGCCTGATTGGCAGCGAGATGATACTCGATCGCCGCAGCGGCACCGGCCGCCTCTGCCGGCCGGGCGACATTGCCTTGCTCGCCCCCACCGGGAGCGACCTTTGGCGGTATGAAGAGGCGCTCGAACGGCAAGGCATCCCTGTAGCCACGCAGGCGGGCAAGGGACTCTTTCGCCGCCAGGAGATTCAGGACCTGATCGCCCTGACCCGCGTCCTCGCCGACCGGCGCGACAGCCTCGCCTTGGGCGCATTGCTGCGCGGCCCGCTCGTCGGGCTGACCGAAGAAGAGCTTCTCGACATCATCTGGGGGCTGCCGCGATCCAAGGATCATCCCGACGCAATACCCAGGCTCCATCTCGGCCTGGACGCCAGCAGCATCGAGCACCCGCTAGCTCGAACGGCGCTCGAGAAGCTGCAGGCGCTTTATCGTCGGGCGAATGGCACCACCCCGCACGATCTTCTGTCGCAAGCGGTCGATGTGATGCGGGTGCGCCCCATCCTGCTCGAACGGCACCGCGGACAGGCCGAGCGCGCACTGGCCAACGTTGACCTCTACCTCAGTCTCACGACCGCCTTCGCGATTCGGGGCCTTCGCGCCTTTGCCGAGACTATGACGGCAGCATGGGCCGACGAATCACGTGCGGTTGAAGGGCGCCCCGACGCCCAGGAAGAAGCCATCGCCCTCTACACAATGCACGCAGCCAAAGGCCTCGAGTGGCCGATCGTCGTGCCAGTCAACACCATGACCGGGATCATGGTGCCGGAAACCGCGGTGACCGATCGTGAGAGCGACATCTTCTATTGTCCAGTCTTCGGTGTGCGGCCGGCCGGCTATGAGAAGGCTCGCGAAGCTGAAAAAGCCGAGCTCGACCGGGAGCGCATCCGCCTGTGGTACGTTGCCGCCACGCGGGCGCGTGAACTGCTTGTCCTGCCCCGGCTTGATTCAACCCCATCGAAATCGGCCTGGATATCGCTGCTTGACCTCTCGCTCGCCGACCTTCCAGCGCTCGATCTGTCTCACCTTCCGTCGGACATGGGGGCAACAGCGACCGCCCAAGGCAACTCACAGACTCGCGAGGTCTTTGTGGCAGAAGCAGCAGCGATCGCCGACTGTCACCACCGCTTGACCTGGTTGGCTCCAAGCCGTGACGAAGGCAGCACTGTGCCTGTTCTGACGCCGAAAGAGATGGAAATCTGGGCAGCAAACGGCCTTGGTCAGGCGGACGAGGATGCCTCTGCGACCACCATCCAGGGCGGCCGCGAACGCGGGCTCATTCTGCACAAGCTCCTGGAAGAGGTTCTGACTGGCGAAACCGAAGATGACATGGTCTCATTGACCGAACGTGCGCTATTGCTCACCACGGCGATGGGCAAACTGGTCGTTGATGACTCAGCTCAGGGCCTTTCGCCCTTAGAGTTGGCAGGGTGCGTGACCCGTACCCTCGCCTTGCCAGAAATCGCTGAACTTCGGCCGACTCTTGTACCGGAGTTCTCAGTCTATGCCTCAGTGCTTGTCGATAACGTTGAACAGGCGACGGCGGGCGTTATCGACGCCGCGAGCATAGGACCGGATGGCAAGCCGCAAACTGTCATCGATTGGAAAAGCGATATTCAGCCGAGCCCGGAGACGACGGAGCATTACCGCGCACAGGTCCGGAACTATCTCGATATGACCGGTACTGAACTCGGGCTGATCGTATTCGTGACGTCGGGCCTTATTTTGCCCGTTTCGCCCACGCCCACTCTTGCGGCCACCTAAAACAACGATCCGGGAACCGCGCACGTTATTTTTGGCCTGGATCGTTCTCGACGATGTTGACTGGGATGCCCTGAATCCGGTAGAGGTCAGATTGACCAACACCGGCATTTTGCTCGTCCGGCAGCAGACGCTTCCACTTTGTATCGAGGATGGCAAGCATCTGATTGTCAAAGTGCACACAAAGGTCCGGGCGAAGCATGAAGCGCGGACTTTCTGCGCTATCGGAGACGAGACTTTTTACGGGACGCTCGCGCGTGAGCCTGAGGCAGTTAGCAAGGGGGTCCAGGCCCATTCGGCCGCCGCCCTCCCCCCAGCGGAAATGGACAGCCCATGGATCTTCGACAACAGAAAGCAGGTGGTATTCGCCACGTTGCCTCACATGGCGACGGAGGCAACCGCCAAATTGCGAGATTTGCTTCTCACTATGGCGCAGTGAAATCAGGTTAATAAAGGAAGTAATTTCGTTCGATTGGTGGCGGATTCGCTAACGCTCCACGGCGCTCCCGGCCATCACTACCACTTTCTCGCGGGCGTTCATACTCATCGCGGCTTACAACCGGAAGCCGCCCTCCTACTAAGCTTTTCAATTCCTCGAATGCCTGGTGAAGAAGTGCGCCCCAAGCGCGCTCGACGCTGGTGAGCGTTGCATCGTCCTTCTCGCACGACCAGCCAGCGCGTGCGGATCGCCCATCCGTAAAACGGGCCTCCACGACCGCTCAAGATTTGGGCCGATAGTGCCGATAACCAGTTGTGAAGAACTTTACTCCCCATGTCCATGCTCGATCGCTCGATCATTAGCGTACTGCCAGATGGCGCCTCAAGTAACGAATACATCAGCACCCCGGAAGTTCATAGAAGGCTGAGTGTATTCGAGCCCGAAATGCCCGTCATCAAGACGGTACAACGACGACTCGAGCGCATGTGCGACGAAGGCCTCGTCGAGCAAGACAAGCGGGGTGTTGCGCTGCACTGGCGAAAGCGTGCCGGTGCAAGCGGCATGGCAGCAAAGGCGGGCTCGATGATGACGCGCGATGAGGCGCTCGCGCTGCAGACGCTCAAGCGCTTTTCCTCGCGGCAGATCCCCGTACTGGTCGCTGAGCACTTGTCCGCCATGTTCCACGTTGCGCAGCACCGGCTGGAAATCGTTCACAGCGAGGACGACCGGCGTTACTTGAAATGGGCCGATAAAGTCGCGGTTGAAAGCGGCGCATTCACACTGAAATACCCGGTCGTTGATGGTGCCATCTTCTCCGCGGTGTCACAGGCGTTGTTCTATGAGCGCAAGCTCGAAATCGTCTACCGGCCGCGCAACAAGATAAACAATGAAGAGGCAAAGGTCATTCTTCCGCTAGGGCTCGTAGAAGTAGGCGGTCTCGTGTACCTGATAGGCGGCACGGAAGGACGTCCGAATCCGACCATGTATCGTCTGGACCGCCTTTGGCGCGCGGCCATGATGCTCGAATCGTTTGCCTACCCGAAATCGTTCCAGCTCGCCAATTACGTCAGGCAGCAGCGGCAATTTGACTTCATGGTAGAGGGCGAAATCCTGCTGAAACTGCGCTTCTCGCATGGCGCAGGCGATCATCTTCTCGAAACTCCTTTCGCCGATGACCAGAAAGACGAGCGTGCGGACGAGCGCCTCGAAGTACAAGGCACCACGCTTCTAAGCCAGCGACTGCGCTGGTGGCTGCGCTCGTTTGGGCCGACGGTGGAAGTGCTAGAACCGGCAAGCTTGCGCGCGGAACTGGCGAGTGAAGCGCATGTGCTCGCGGCCATGTACCGCAAATGAGCAGGAAACAGTGCTTCTCCTGATACGATAAAAACAATGGCTCGCATACTGCCTCACGGTTGGAAAGCGTTGCGCCTCAGCGGAGGCGCGCGGCGCGAAATCGAAACCTTGGTCCAGTTCGAGGCAGGACTTCCCGACGAATACACGGTTGATCATTCAGTTCACTGGACGCGTCGCGGCAATCGAGCAAAAAGCAGGCGCACTCGAAGAAACAGACGACGGTCTGACGAAAACGTATTCCGGAAATAGCAAGAATGTCGCGATTTAACTGGGCGGGCCGTCGCCGGGCTTCGTAGTCGACTCGACGGGGCGTTCGGCCCGAACAACTATCGCGTCGAGGAACTGCTTTATTGTCCGGATTACACGGTCCGCTATGCCGCCATCGCTGGAGTCAATCCTTCGCGCGTCGTGGACGCGTCGCGCCGTGACGTGCTTTCCAGTGTGATCGAGCAGATATTGCCTGCCCTCGAAGAACCGCTACCCTGCAATAGCCGGATCCATTCATTTTTCGCGGGAAAGCTATCTTTGATGCCCGATGCCGGCGCGATGATCGGCGAAGCATCGAAACTTGTCACACAGTTGTCGGACGGCCTTACGACGTGGGCGCGTCGCATTGAGGTCAAGCCGTTCCGGCTGCGCGTGATTGGAACAGCAGGCTCCGGAAAGACGCAACTGGCAATCGGCGTGCTGCACGACGCCGTAGCGGCGGGGCATCGGGGCTTGTATGTCTGTTACAACCGGCCGCTCGCCGACCACGTGTGCGCGATCGCGCCGCGCGAAGCGCACGCCATGACGTTCCACCAGTTGTGCGAAGCCGTCGCCAACGAAGCCGGAGGCAGCGCGGTGCAGGCCACGAACCAGGCATTAGTCGATGCGTTGGCGCTCGGATATCGTCCGGCCGATATTGCGGTGATAACGTTCCAGGGACGGTAAAAGTCGCTTCTTGCTAACCTCGACCAACTCGGTCGCCACCGGCTCCGCAGTTTCACCGGTAACTACGATGCGGCGGGCATACCGCTCTATCGGGACGGTGACTTTCTGTTAGAAACCGTCGATCGCTTCAAAGGACAATGCGCGCCTTGTGTGATTCTCACCGAGGTCGACTTTTCAGCGTTTGATGAGGGTTTACTGCGCCGGTTGTTTGTCGGCACGACGCGCGCGACGATGAAACTCATCGAGGTGATGTCTGAACGAGCAACGCGGATCTTGCTGGAGCGCTGCGCATAGGAAGCCCATCGGATCGCGGCCTCGGTTCGCACAACGACTGCTCAAGGGGCGGGCGTCGAGACATCTGACAGAAGTTCGAGCATGTGTTGCAGGCGTTTCCACTGCGCCTGCATCAGACCCGACGTACGGCTGATCTGAAGCACGCGGGCTCGCCAATAGCTCTGGCCGAACACGGAGTCGGCGCATTCGGCGCAAAGCACCTGTTCAAGATGTGCGATTGCGGCATCGACGTTCTTGATCGTATACGGACTGATACTGGCGAGGCTGATTTTCGTTTTCTCTTTCATTGACCCTCTTAGGTTGATCCATGCCGCGATGTCGTGTTTCATCTCGCGCCTGTATATAGATCGCGCTCCGCACGCTCACATCGGGCATTGCAGGATTACCATTTTGAATGCGGTTCGGGACATATCGCGTCCTAATTGCAAGCCCTCGAACTGCGTGGATCAGGAGAAAGACAAGTGACAAATCACGATTGAGACATCGACTGTCTTGTGAGAGCGTCATTGCCACGAGGCGCTTCAGTCGGCCACCATTGCGTGCAGCCGACACCATGGATAGAAAATATGGATTGAACGGTATGCACATCGCTACGCTCCGTCACGACGAAAGTGTGCAGCTCTATCAGACACGATTTGTCGCGACATACCGCTACAGTGCCGGTGACGGACGACAGTGGCCGCGAAACATCCTACGTAGATATAAGATAGCGACGTGAGCAGGTTTGCCTATTCCAACCGATCAGCCCTGAAGGAGCCGACATGGTGTCAAATAACTCTCCACTCGAGAGCCTTGCTGCTTTTGCGATTGTTTTCGTTGCGGGCGTATTGTCCACCGCAGTGCTGGGCAAATACATCGACAAGGTGCGCCGCGACGCGCGGGCCGCCGTGCGATGACCTGAATCAAGATAGGAAACGCAATGCCCATTCGCGCGCCAACGATGAAAGCAACATGCAGGAGGTGCGGCAAGCAACGGTTGTGGCCGCAACGCAGCGATGCACTTATTGTGCCGCGCGAATGCGCCGCTTGCTGCAGCCAAGACGTTTCGATCACGGTAGCCAAGCCGTTCGATATATTTGCCGATGCAGTGTGGTGCTTTGGGCGACTTATTGGATCAAAGCGTGAGTATAAAAAGTAGAGACACAGTCAACGTTCAGCTTGCCAATGGCGCTTGAATATATCAGCCCAATTCAAGAAACCGCTGGAACTTCCGTTATCTATAGGTCAATGGTAGGTTCTGACGACATGAAGCCAGAGAACGGGGCTCAATACGATTTCCGGACGCGTTGCACACACATGCTAAAAAATCAAAAGCGATATCTAGACTATTTCGACCAACAAGCTCGAGCGCTCGAAGGCAGTACAGTGCAATGCCCTCATGCAGGCGAACTGCGGGAAGCCATCGCAAATACGGAACTACTCGTTCCGGTCATTGGCTCGTTTAGCGCGGGCAAGAGCAGCCTGATCAACACGTTTATCGGCCGCGAGATGCTTCCGGTCGGCATCAAGCCAGAAACCGAACTCGCGACGGAATTGCGCTATGCCGAAGATGAGCGCATCGAAGCCGTACTGTTGAGCGGAGGCACACTGCGCTTTGACATTGCCGAAATGTCCTCGCTGAAGGCGCGCGCCAACGAATTCTCCCATTTGCGTCTGTGGGCCAGATGCGAGGCACTCGCTCGCATTGCACCACTGGTGCTGGTCGACATGCCTGGCTTCGACTCCACGCTCGCAAACCACAACAAGGCTATCGCGAACTATATCGACAAGGGCGCACACTATCTCGTGGTCGTCAGCGTCGAGACGGGCGGCGTCACACGGTCGATGCAGCGGCAACTTGCCGATATTCAGGAGCTTGATCGTGACTTCTCGCTCTTATTGAGCAAGGCAAACGTGCGCGCGGAGTCAGAGGTTGATGAAGTCGCCGCGAAGATTGAGGAGCAGGCGGAGGACGCATTCGGCACTCATCGCGCGGTGCGAAAGATCGGTCTGGACGGTGCGGCCAAGCTGCAGTCGGCGCTGGACGCGATAGACCCGGAGCAACTCGTCGAAAGCCTGTTTCAAGGCGACGTGAAGCGCACTCATCTCGAGATTACGGAGGCCATCAACGTCGCGCTTGCCGGACTCGAGACCAATGCCACGGACAATTTGCACGCCGTCGAAGAAATGAAGGCGGGTCTTGTAAAGGTCGAACACAAGCGGGAGGATCTGGTCGCGGATATCGAGGCACGCTATTCGTCAAGTGCGGTGCGAAACTGTGTCGACGCAGTTGGCCACGCGCTCGAAGCGGGGGTGCCGGAACTCGTCGCAGCCGGCATGTCGGGAAATCGCGAAACGCTGTCGCGAGCGGTCACTGAAATCGTCCGCGGCTCCTTGATTCGCAAGATCAAGGCCCAGATGAGCGAGATCAGCCAGAAGATCGTCGCTGAATTTGCGCTCGAACTCGACGATCTCAACGCGCTGATGTCCGTCTATACGGCAGACGCAGACTGGGTCGGCAGGGTCACCACGAATACGACTCAACTGTTTGAACAGGCCAATCGCGGTGTTAGTCGTCTGAGCGAATATATGGTCAAGAAGAACGGAACGCAGACTATTTATAAGGTCGCGACGACTATTCTGGCGGTCACGACCAATGTTGTGTTTCCATTGCTCGAATTGGTCATTATCTTCCTGCCTGACTTGTTGCAGCCTTTTTTCGAAGCACGCCGCCGAGAAACGATCGAGGCCAACGTGAGGACCGAGATAATTCCCGGCATCAAGGCTTCTTTGCGCGAAAAATTGCCGGACATTTTTCGCGAACAGGTTGAACTGCTAGTGAGGCAGGTGAGCGGCCAGTTCGAATCCGCTATCGCCGAAAAGAAGGAAGCCCTCGAAAAGCTTGAGCAGGAACGTCGAAACCATCAAGAATCAATCCAGCAACGGGTAGCCGGACTGCGCGATCTGCAGCAGCGTCTGAACACACTCGCCGACGAACAGCTCTATGGTAGCGAGGTGGTGGCGTGACGGCGGGATACGTTCTTGGACTGCGTGCTCGTCTTGATACGCTCGTCAGAAAGAATCACGACCTGCTCGGTGACGAACACGAAAGCCTTGTACGCAAGCATGGTGTCGATCGTGTGGAAGATCTCGCCAGTGCGTTCACCAAGATCGACGACGACGAACGGTTGCTGCAGGTCGGTGTCGTCGGACGGGTCAAGGCCGGTAAGTCGTCGCTGATCAACGCGTTGCTCTTCGGCGGCGAAACGGTGTTGCCGAAGGCTGCGACGCCGATGACAGCGGCGCTGACCCGGCTATCGTGGGGTGAATCGCTCTCGGGGGAAGTGGAGTTTTACTCGTCGGCCGACATTGACAACATTCGCGCAAATGCCGAGCTTTACGCGGGAATGCATGAAACCCTGACAAGCGAACAGTTCAAAACCTTGCGAAAGAGGCGGGACGCTGATCTCGCGTCCACGGAAAGCGACGAGGCATTGATGCAGCGAGCGAGCCGCTTCGCCGAGCGGCAATTGAGCGAGCGCCCGACGTTGAGCGCGGCGAACGATCAGTTCGCGCGCATTAGCCGCGCAGGCATGAGCCTGCGAGGACTCGGCGCAACGCAAACACTTCAGGCGCGCGATCTGACGGATCTACGGAATCAGTTGCAAGACTACGTGAGTGCCGACGGACGCTTCATGCCCTTCACGAAGAGCGTACACATCCGGTTGCCGCTCGAGAACCTGCGCGACATCGCGATCGTCGATACTCCAGGCCTGAACGACCCCGTCGCCTCTCGCGAGGAGCGCACCTGCGAACTGCTGAAGTATTGCGACGTCATTTTCATAGTAAGTCCGGCGGGACAATTCCTTAACGCGGAGGATCTCGACCTGATGGGCCGGGTCACGCATAAAGAAGGCGTGCGGGAGTTGTACTTGCTCGCGAGTCAGGTCGATACGCAGCTCTTCGGCAGCAACTACGCAGGCGGGCGACTCGACGCTGCGCTCAAGACCATCTCCGACGAGCTTGGTACGCAGATGCGGGAAACGCTCCGTGCGTTCCGCGACGCTCACCCCGAGGTTGGGACCACCTTCGACAAGCTGATCGCAAGCGGCGCGGCGAAGCTGCTGCACTCGTCCGGGCTCTCGCACAGCTTGAGCACTCGATTCGAGCGCCGTGACGATTGGGACGACGGCGCGGCCAAGGTGTGGGAAAACCTCTCGGCGTACTTCCCGGATTACTTCCCCGCGGGCAACGTGCCGATTGCGACTTCGAACCTGGACAAGCTCTCCAACATCGGCGCTCTGCATGCGGTCATCGCAGACGTGCGCGGTCAGAAGGAGGTCATCAAGGCTGAGCGTCGCGACGCGTTAGCGGCGGCCAAGGGCGAGGCGCTCGCACACTATCGCAACGATCTGCTGAACTATATCAAGGAGCGCAACCGCCGGATCGGCGACGGTGATATCGGCAAGCTCAATGAGCAGTGTACGAAACTGGAAAAGCGCAGAGTCAGGTTGACCGATGTGCTGGTGGTCGCGTTTCGCGTGGAACTGCACGGGTTCACATCCGAACTGGACCGACAGCTATCCGGAAAGATCAGAGAAACGTTCAATGCACTGAAGAGGACGCTCGAAGACGAGCAAGGCACCTACAACGGTTCGTATCGCACCGAGAACGACGGCGCCATCAGCTATCTGGCACGCAAACTCAGCTTGGGCGGGTACACGAACCAGACATATAGCGAAACAACGGTGATGACGCCGAACGTCAGTAACGGTCTTATTGCGATTTCGGACAGGATTCAGGCGTCGGTTGACCGGATCGTCAAGGAGCATCTGTTTCAGTGGGAAGAAGCCCTACGCAAAACCCTCTTTCGCGTATTGCGTGAAAACGTACCCGAAGAGGAAATCGACGGCTACCTCGAACGCCGGACGATCCACGACCTGGTGGACAACCTCAAGCGCCCCTCGCTCCAACCGAACCTCGAGCTTCCTGCGAACCTTACGGCGCAGGGAAAGCTGCAGGGTAGCGCCGCGGACGACTATATCAATGCTGCGAAGAACTACATCGGTGATCTCGAGCGGCGCTTCGAGAGCGGCATCAAGCGATACATCGACCAGACCGACGAACTTAAACACACCGACGTCGCGGGCCTCTTTCTCTCCGGCTATAGCAAGCAGGTAGAAGCGCTGGAAAACGAAATTCGCAATAAGAAGCTCGTCACTGAACGTCTTGCGCAACTGGCCATCGATCTTGACAAGGTGACGCAATGAAAACGTCAACCACGTTGCTGTCGCCCCAGGTCGCCGGGCTGATTCAGCGCCTCTCGTGCTTCTTCGTCTGGCGACGCCAGCCGCTCGCGCAGCAGATCCATGCGCACCTCGCGCTGGCCGAGAGCCGACATGGGACCCTGGTTGCGCGACACCAGAAAGTGCGGGTCAAGGCCGTCAGTCTTCGACAGCGCCTGCATGTCGAAACAGATCGCACAAACGCTCTCCAATTGACGCTCGCCGATGTTGAGTCGTCCCTCACCGGCGTGCGGGCCTCACTCGATGAAGTATCGGAGCGCTACGATCTGGTGGCCCGCCTACTGGCTGCGAAACCGGTATACGCCACGGGACTCGCGCATTACAGGAAGGTGCTCAACGAAGACTATCTGGCCTTCGCGGGCGCCGAATCGTCGCTGGCAGACGAAGCACAGGCGTACCTGATGCTGCAATCCGTCGAGGCGCAGTTGGAACTGATCGCGAACGAGCCGGACATCTACACGAAAAAAAATATCGCGATTGCGGGCGGCTTCAGCAGCGGTAAGTCGGCGTTCGTCAATAGCTTCATTGAAGCGCCGGAAATCAAACTGGCGGTCGGCATGCGGCCGGTTACGGCGATACCGACTTATGTGCGGCATGCGTCTTCGACTGCAATCAAGGCGCATGCGACAGCGGGGGGCACGATCGAACTGGAGGTCGGACTTTACAAGAAGATTTCCCATGACTTCCTGAAGTCACTCGGCTTCGATTTGAAGAAGATCATGTCATTCATGTCGATTGCCACGCGGATGACGGATGTGCGCTTTGAGAATCTCTGCCTGATCGACACGCCTGGGTTCAACCCGCCTCGCACGGGCGGCTACACGACCGACGACGAGCGCACAGCCTCTACCTTCGCGACGCAAGGCGATGCCCTGATCTGGCTGATCGGCCTCGATTCGACCGGCACGCTGCTGGCGTCCGATCTTGAGTTCATCCATCGTCTGGACCTCGCCGGCAAGGAGTTGTACGTCGTCGCCAACAAGGCCGATCTGCGCAGCACGTCCGACATCGACGACATTCTTGACGACATCGAAAACGTGCTTGAGGGCGAAGGCATTGCATTCGTCGGCGTAAACGCGTACAGCTCGGGCCAGGCGCGCGAACATGCATACCGGCGCGAGTCGTTGCAGGCGTTCTTTGCGCGGCACAACCAGACGGTTAGTGCGGGGTCGAAGCTTTACGATACGATCGACCGCGTATTCGACATGTATCGCAACGCAATCGCACAGGATATTGCCGAGTCGATTCACTCGCAGAAGACGTTCAAGTCGATGAGCCTCGACCTGCAGCAGCATGCGAGCGACGAGTTGATCAACGTACTGAGCGGCAAGTTTGCGGCGTTTGGACATGCGGCACGCGAAATGGAACTGCGCGAGCACCTGAAGGCCGCGCGGCGGGTCAAGGCGCAGCTTAAGGCCGCCGTGCATGCCACGATGTGCGCGTCCGACGTACGAAACTTAGGGCAACCGCACGGCGCCGAGTACTTCGACGACTCGTCGTTCGAAGACATTGATGCGCTCATGGCCAAGCCCGCGGCAAGCAAAGCCGCGAGCGTCGAAGATGCCGCACGCGATGGAGCCCGTGAGTCCGCAGTCGAAAAGGACGTCAACAACGAAATTCCGGAACTCGCGCGCACGAACCGGGCGGATGGGCTCCTTTCGCGGATCCTCGCAAGCCTCTCTCGCCTGGCACGGGAGGCAAGCGAAGCGTCGCAAGGGGTGTCGGACGCCGCCGCAAAATAACAGACAGTGGCGAATCTTAAGGCCGAAACACTCAACCCACGCGCCGCGTGGCCGTTCCCGACGGGCAGCAGACCGTAAGGGGGTGATCGCATGCCAGGAGGCGCTAACTCCAGGTCAGCAGTTAAGAAGGCCACTCCGCTGAACTGCCGCGAGCGAAAGAACGGTCCAGAATTGGCTCATCGACACGGAACGAGCGTAAGCGGCCGGTGATGGCATCTTGAGTCGACGTAGCAGCCTTGGGAGCATGTTGTCCACTTAACGAATAGGTGGACAAGTGAACACTATTGACCAAGATGCACCCTCGACACGGTGCTCGCGTGGGTAGGCCTCGGCAAATACTCCGCACAAAGCGTGACCGTTGCACCTTGGTCCGGGATTCGGTGACTTTGGTCAGACGCCGTCAGGCCAGGGGTCCGATGCCATGAAGACATTGCACACGCCGCAGCGCTCGTACTTATAGCCCTTCTGCGCAGGACGCCCTGGTGCCGCTTTGACCCGTTAGGAGGTCGGGCGAACAACTGCCCGTGGCGTGTCGTTCATACATACCACGGGGCGCGCCGCGTCGTATGGCTTGTCGTAGACATCGAGCACGTTTTCCATCGCCGCCACGAATTCCGCGTTCGCTTTGGGCGGGATAATCCAGCCTATCTTGCGCCGCGGCTTGGCTGGAGTTAATGCTGGATCGGCGCGGCTGGCCCGCAAGTTGAACGAAGCGAACAGTTTCTACCCACCGGCAATACACGGCGCGACGCGAGCATGGCAAAGGCAGCGCGCTCGTCGCTATGCCGATACCCGCGGTTCGACCAAGCGCGTTCGATTGGGGACTGGTCAACGGGCGCCGCAAAGATGGTGAGCACGTTGCAGCGGAGCATGATTCAGGCGGTCAAAAAAGACGTTGAGGCCGACACGTTCCACTGAAAGCCGGGCGTGTAGCAATTTTCGATCGGCGGTGTCTCGCCTCGAACGAACAAGGAGTCACGTTTCGTGGGACCGATTGCTGCACCGAGTGCGCTCGCGACAAGACGATTGACGGTCCGTGTGACTGAGTTCTTTAACCACTTATGGCGTTACGACATATCTTGTGCGCTGGCTTGTAGCGCCTGCGCATTACGGCCTGTTCGCGGACCCGTCCAAAACAGATGCATTCGACGGTGTGCCCCTTCGAGGCCCTTCCAACCTGTCTGGCTTTGAAAGAAGCGGCATAAAGCGCAGAGGAAAATCCTCTGCGCTTTATGCCCTCACCACAGTGATTGAAAATAATCTGAGCCCTATATCACGACACTGAACTGGCTCATCAGCTTAGGCCCGTTCAGATCGATTGATCCATGGTCTTTCATACTCAGCGAGTCATCATGCCATCGAACAACTCGCCCATCGAGCTGCTGGCAGCATTCGCCATCGTTCTTACATTTGGCGCTCTCTCTGCTATCGGGATCGGTAACTACATCAAGCACATTAAATCGGAGGCATCAAGTAATGGACGACAGAGAAGAATTTGATGGCGAAACTTCGTTTTCAACTGCAGCAAACGCGCGACAGTTTCGCACCACTATTTGCTGTCCAAAGTGCGCGTCGGAGCAGATCACCGCGAAGAACCGCGCACGTAAGCTCGCTAGCACCATCGGAACCGTCGCCGGAGCCGCTAGCGCGGCTGCGGCTTGTATGCCCTCAGCCGAAATCGGCGCGACTGTCGGTCTATTGAGTGGCGGTCCGATAGGCGCAGCAATCGGCGGCATCGCTGGCGCAGTCGTGGGCGCCTTGATCGGCGGAGCCGCGGGTTGCATCGCAGGTGCTGCGGTCGGCGAGGTCATTGATGACAACGTTCTCGATAACTTCCATTGTCTCGCCTGCGACTACCTATTCAGCAAACCACGCGGTTGATCGCCCGGTCATCACCACTCTTCATTCTGCAGATTTCACCCGCCTCATTTCTCTCGTTTCAATTGAAGTAAGCGTCTGGAGCGTTTCGCTCGAACGTCTATTCGCTCTCCCGTACTAGCTCACCTTTGCCCAGCTAGCCAGCAGTGCGCACCGATCTCTGCCGACTCCCGTTGGCGGCGTTGTCGCGTCTATACAGCTCATCTTAAAGGATTTTATTTATGGCTCATCTCGTCGAATCAATGGCTTATGTGAATGCCGTGCCTTGGCACGGTATTGGAAACCGTTTAAGCACCAAACAACCCATCGAAGTCTGGGCGCAGCAATCTGGTATCTCGTTCGACATCAAGGAAACACCGGTTCGCTTCATGACGGAAAGCGCCGGCGGCCTCGGCGCCATCAAGAGCTTCCCCGAACAGAAAGTGCTGTATCGCTCGGACACAAACGCGCCCCTGTCGGTCGTCAGCAGCCGCTACCAGGTCGTCCAGCCTCGCGAAATTCTCGAGTTCTACAAAGATCTCACCGAGGTCTCTGGTTTCGAACTAGAAACGGCCGGCATTCTAAAAGGCGGCCGCAAGATCTGGGCGTTGGCGAAGACGAACCAGTCGGCCGTCTTAAAGGGTAACGACCGGGTCAACGGTTATCTGCTTCTAGCCACCGCGTGCGATGGCACGCTTGCGACGACTGCCCAATTCACGAGTGTGCGCGTCGTTTGCAACAACACGCTCGCAGTCGCGCTCTCCAACGCTAGCAGCGCGGTCAAAGTTCCTCACAGCACGAGCTTTGATCCACAAGCGGTCAAGAAGCAGTTGGGAATCTCGATCTCCTCATGGGATTCGTTCATGTACCGCATGAAGACCCTGTCCGAACGTCGCGTGAAGTCGCATGAGGCAATGAACTACATTTTACGCGTATTCACCGATCCGACGACGACGGCTGCGGGCCTCTCCAATGAGCGCGCCATGAAGAAGGTCATGGCGCTCTATGAAGGCGATGGTAAGGGTGCTGAGTTGGCATCGTCCAAGGGAACCGCGTTCGGTTTGTTGAATGCCGTCACCGAGTACGTTGATCACGAGCGGCGTGCGCGGTCAACCGACCATCGATTGGAGTCCGCGTGGTTCGGTCAAGGCGCGACGCTTAAACAGAAGGCACTTGATCAAGCCATGGTGATGGCGAGCTGATCCGTTAAATCTTGTTCCCTACCCGCCCGGCCGCACTCACCTTGCGCCGGGCTTCGTTTTTATAAGGAGCCGAATATGAGCGCTGTTGAAGACGCCGGGCCGCGAAAGGGGCGCCCGGCATTAAAACTAGTCAAAACCAACCAGTTGAACCGGGACGAATGGTTGACGGTTCGCAAACGCGGGATCGGCAGTAGCGACGCCGGAGCCGCGGTGGGAGTCAATCCCTATCAGTCACCGCTCGAACTGTGGATGATCAAAACAGGCCGCGACGGCGGTTTGCCCAAGATCGATCTCAACGACGAGACAAGCCCGATGTACTGGGGGACATTGCTAGAACCGATAGTAGCTGCGCACTACACGAAGCGAACGGGCAATCGCGTCAGACGCATCAACGCCGTTCTACAGCATCCGGACCCGGACAAAGCGTGGATGCTCGCCAACGTCGATCGTGAAGTGATCGGCTCAGGCGACGTCAAGATTCTTGAGTGTAAGACAGCCGGGGAATTCGGCGCTCGGCTATGGCGCGATGGGGTGCCGGAATACGTCGTGTGTCAAGTCCAGCACCAACTGGCGGTGACCGGAAAGTCGGCAGCCGACGTGTGCGTGCTGGTGCGTGGCCAAGAGATTCGGATCTATCGAATCGATCGCGACGACGCGCTGATTGCGCGGCTCATCGAACTCGAGCGGCGTTTCTGGTCTCACGTCGAGATGGATATTCCACCACCTGCGGATGGAAGCGAATCTTCTGATGTCGCGCTACGGGCGCTGTATCCCCAGGACTCGGGGAATACGATTGACTTGACCAGCGACCGTGAATTTTCGTCAACGTTTGCCGATCTGGTGACGGTGCGTGAAGCGATCGACAACAGCGTAAGGCTGGAAGCGCAATTAAAGCAAAAGATCCAGCAGCGTATGGCGGACGCGACGCGCGCAGTCTTTGAGACCGGATCGGTCAGTTGGAAACGCAGTAAGGACGGCAACGGCCTGGACATCGAAAAGCTCCTTCAAGCCCAGCCAGACCTGCTCACCCACTATCCCCTCAACAAACCCGGCAGTCGGCGGTTTCTCGTCAGCGTCTAAGTTCCTTGTAACCAGCACATCTCGACGGCCTCCTTCGAGGGCTTTGCGCTGACCCTGCGCGTCACTGACCGTGCGGGGTCACTGTGCGTCTTTTTAAAATCGGAGTTTCTATGTTCGAAGCAGCCAGGGCTCGCGAGTGGCCCGAGATTTTTGAGTCGGAATCACTCGCTCGGAATTACATAGCGGACGCAGTGGTGATTGGGGCGCGTCCTTGGATTAGGCGGCTCGGCGGTTTGGTTTCGGGCAGCTTCATCATGATTAGCGGCAAAGACGTAAAACCGAAGGTGCCTGCGCTCGATACACCTGTTGCCGAATCGTCAACGTCTACTCGCGTGGAAGCCCAAATAGACGCCATCCAAGCGACCGAAAACCCAACGATCAACGAAACCACATCTCATTCAAAGGAGCAGCAATGATCAAAGGACTTGCTATCACGCCTCCGATTCTCGGGCGTATTTCGATCGGGCGCGTTGTCGAGAAGAACGGCAAGCGCTTGCCGGAGAAAGACGACCAATTCACGGTCACCAGCCAGGTGCAAAACCGCGATGGATGGGTCCTGCATCCACTCGACGAGGAATTGAGAAAAGCGAACACCGGGAAGCTGCGCGCGATCCCGGTCCGGCTGCTGTTCAGCGATCCCGATCTGAGCCTGCGGGCCGAGTATTCGCTGTTCGACCGCGACACCGGTCGTCCAATCTGCGTGGGCAACGGTGAAACCTGCAAACGAGCGGGTGACAACGGCATCGAAAGCCTGCCGTGTCCATCGCCAGACGGCTGCGCGTTCGCCCAGGCGGGTGGCTGCAAGCCGTATGGGCGTCTCAACGTGCTGATCGGCGAGGAAGACGAGACGGGTTCGTTCATCTTCCGGACCACGTCGTACAACTCGATCCGCACACTCTCCGCGCGGCTGCATTACTTCAGTGCAGTGTCGGGTGGGCTGCTCGCGTGTCTGCCACTGGAGCTCAAGCTGCGTGGCAAGAGCACCACGCAAAGCTACCGAACAGCTATCTACTACGCAGATCTTGGTGTGCGTTTCGGCAGTTCGCTGGAGGAAGCCATCGTCCAGGCGCGCGAGCTGGATGCGCGCCGCCGGGAGGCGGGCTTCGATCAGACTGCGCTCGATGCGGCGGCGCGGGCCGGTTTCGCTAACGGTGCGTTTGAGGAGAGCGCCGAAGAAAGCGCTGCAGTGGCCAAGGAGTTCTATCCGGGCGCATCGGATAAGCGCGACGGCGAAGGCGGCGAGCGTGGCGAAGGCTTTCATCAAACTGGGCCAAACGCACCGGCTGTCCCAGCGAGGTCCGGCAAGAGGACTGCGGCGCGCAAAGCCGGCGGCAGGGGCGGCAGCCAGCACAGTAGCAAGCCGAGCCTGCTTGACAAGCTCAACGGTAAAGCGGCGTCGCTTTCGGGGAACGCAGCATGAACGCCGCCGCTCACCCCACCGACATCCCCTGCTTTATCTGCCGGGATGGCCGGAGCTTACCGCTGTACGGGGCTCATGACCCTGAACTGCCAGCGGGACTGTATCTGGGTCTCTTTCACGGACGCGATGCGCCCGATGCCGATATGGACGATTGGGGCTTTGCAGGCCCGGTCATCGGTCCGCTCGAATACGCGCACACCACCTACGCGTCGGAGGTCAAGCTGTGCTTCATCGACGGCCAACGCGCAGCGCTGTACTTCGCGGATACGGGCGACATCACCGACATGACGACGGGGAAATGCACGCCATGCCCGGAGGCCGTACTGAGCATTGTGCAGGATCTGATTGCCTTCGATGAGCGGTATTTCGGCGACTGGACGGTCTTTTACCACAAGGAGGAAATGCAGGAAGCGCAGCAGGCGCAGGAGCCGCCGGAAACGCGTGAACCACGATCTGGCAGCGCAAACACAACCAGGGAGGAAAATCGAGAATGGAGTTGATCAACCGTGTCCAGCGTCGCGCTCCGCCCGCCGGATGCGCGCTCTGGCTGGCGTTCGCCTCGACTGCGACAGCGCTGTGCATCTCAGTGCTCGCGGGCTGGCAGCGCGGCGGCTGGTTCTCCGAGCGCGTTGCGTGGGTCGCCATCGGCGCCGTGCTGGTGGTCAGCGCCCACGTGTTGCCCGCGCTCTGTCGCACGGCTCCCATGATGGTGCGTGTCGTCGGGGGCGGACTTTGGGTCGTCTGCATGGCGGTGACGTGCTACGGCCACGCGACTTTCTTCCTGCTCGCGCAAGAACACACCGGGGCCAGGCGCGTAGCAGCATTGCCAGTTGTGGTCGTGCCCGCGGCGCCGGTGATCTCGCCGCCGGTTCCATCGGCTGCGCGCGGTCTGCCCATCATTGCAGCAGAACGCGCCGACGTGATAGCGGCTCTCTCTCGCGCGAATATGCGGCGTTGCATCCGTGACTGTCCTGCATTACGCGTCACCCGAGTGTCGCTTGCCGCGAAACTCGATGCGTTGGATGTGGAGGCCAACGAAGCGAAACGGCGGCAGGCAGCCGAAGACCGCCAGCGCGATGAAACGGAACGTGCGACGGCGACGCGTGACGCCTTGCGTGACTCGGTACGTGACGATCCGGTCACGAGTCGTCTGGCGACTTCGCTCGGTGTCACGGCCGCGCGCGTAGACCTCGCATCGGGACTCGTCTTCGCAGGTGTACTCGAATGCGTCGCGTGCCTGTTCTGGTTTCTGGCGTTGGGGCTGCCCGACTCGACACGTGAGCCGACACCGGCACATGACCCAGTAAAGGAAACGAGTCGTGACGCCTCGTCAGTCAGGCCGGAAGTCACCTGCGCTGACTCGCTGGCAATCAGCGCAGTCACGCCCGGTTCGTCGCCGGTCACAGCGAGTCACGCGGGCGTCATGCCCTCGCATCCAGCGGTCACGCCCGCAGGCACCGCGACCGCAGGTCAACCAGCGACCGAACTGGTGAAACTCGCGCAAGCCGTCCAGGCAAGACAGGTGCGCGCGACGGTCGCTGATATTCGCCGCCATCTTCGCTGCTCCCAGGCCAGGGCAGTTGCACTGCGCAGGCAGCTCGCCGAGCGCAACGTAACGGCATAACCGCCGGGCCTCGTGCCCGGCTTTCTTTCTCCAACCTTCAACCACCTTAATGCCATACCGGCCGGAGGCCCATGGACACCACCACCGATCTTGTAAAGAGCATCAGCATCGCCAACCTCGCCAACCAGCGCGCCGCCGTGGTCGAACGCGTCCGCTCAGCCCTCGACCTGCTCGCCGAAGCAGAACAGCTCGCACGCGCCGTGCACTCGGTTTTCCACGGCTCGTGATCGACAACAGCTACTCGCGGCGCGGAACACCGGTCGTCACCGGTGAATACGCGAACCGCGCCGATGCCGAGAAAGCCATCCTGCACACCATCGATACGCACGGCTGGAGCTTCCTGCTGTCCGAATCGGGATTGCGCACCTTCATGGACGCCCGCGCATGCGAGCAGTGGAACAAGCAGATTGCCGAGGCGATGTGCCGGAGCTGACAGCCGCCAACATCGAGGCCACGTTCGTACAGCTCTACGGCGCGCGTGGCGACATGTTTGAGCGCGGCGTGATCGCCTGCTTCCGCCGGCTGTCGTGGGATTACAAAACCAACCAACCGCTCAAATTCGGCAAGCGGATCATCGTGCGGTATCTGTTCGATCACGGCTCGCCCAATCACCGCGTCACCGATGAGCTGGACGACCTGATCCGCGTGTTCTGCGTGCTCGACGGCAAGCCCGAACCCGATCATCGGCACGGCGCCTACTGCCTGGTTTCGGACGCCCGGCAGGAACGGCGCACCGAAGCCGAAAACGACTACCTGCGGTTGCGCTGGTGCAAAAACGGCAACGGCCACCTGACATTCAGGCGGCCCGATTTGGTCGACCAGATGAACCTGATCCTCGCGAAGCATCACCCCAACGCGCTCGCCTCCAACGCGCGGTAGTTTCCTGCCTCATCCACGCCGTTCACGACGCGTCCTGCGTCCGGCTGTTCTTCCCTTCCGTCTTTCCCTCTCGTTTAGCGAGTCCCGTATCCGACGGTGTCGGACGCATGTGCTCGCGTTTCATCCGGAGAAATTCATGTCCGCAATCACGCTGATCTGCCGCAAAACGCCGCCCTCGAGCACGCTGAAGCTGCTTGGTGTCATCGCTGGCGTCGCCGTCGCCAGTTTGGCCGTTGCCGTCTGCTACGAGCAGTACCGCAAAAGGCGGGCTGCCCATGCACTAGCCGCGATGCCAGTCGCAGGAATCATCCTGCCGTATCTCGACGCGAACAGTCAGGCGCTCCTTGCCAGCCTGAGCAAGCGGGTGCCACCTGCTACGAGAACGCCCTCTGCTGGCGCGCGGCACCCCCACTCCAACGATCTACCCGACCTGAGCCGGTGAATTTTCACCGGCTCTTTCATTTATCGCGACCTCGTATCCGTCACGACCGGAGGTCCTTGCTCGCCCTTTATCTGGAGATATTCATCATGCATCAGCTCACAAGACTCAAGCCGCTGTTCCATCCCGGGCGGCTGCTCGTCGCCCCTGCGGCACACGCTGCGCTACGCGCGAACGGCATTCCGGTCATCAGCGTCCTGCTGCGCCACATTGCAGGCGACTGGGGCGACTTATCTGACGAGGACCGCCAGCAGAACGACCTGTCGATCGCTGCCGGCCTGCGCCTGCTGTCCCTCTATCGTCTGCCCGACGGTGCCAGGGTTCTGGTTGTCACCGAATGGGATCGCTCGCGCACCACGATCCAGCTCGTCGACGAGAACCGGCTCAAGCCGGCGGTCCCGCACACCCCGCAGCCTGCCCGGAGCTGGCATCCGGCCCAACTGCAACCTACCCAGCTCTGGAGCACACACGCATGAGCACTTGCACGAAGGATGGGCCGCGCTTCCCGATCGGCAAGCCGATCATCACCCCAGCCGCACAGGCAGCGCTGGAGGCGGCCGGCATACCGGGCGTCCTGTTACTAGCCCGCCATCTACACGGCGACTGGGGCGATCTGTCGAAGGAAGACCAGCTTCAGAACGATCTGGCGCTGCTGCTGGGCATGCGCCTGCTGTCGAGCTACGCGCTGCTGGATGGAGGAAAGGTCTCGATTATCACCGAGGCGGATCGCTCGGTGACGACGATCCTCTTACCCGATGGCTATTGATTGGAGGAAAGTCAGCGTCTGGCCAGCCTTCCGGCCAGGCGCTCAACAATCTCGATGACCATGGCCCGGTCGTTACCGTTCAGCTTCGCTAGCAATTGCCCAAGGTACTTCGCCTGGTCACTGGTTCGGCCACTGGCTCCGGTCAGCAGGTCTGCCGCCTCGCACTCGAAGATGTCGGCCAACTCCACCAAGCGGGCCAAGGTCGGCATGACGAGGCCCCGCTCCATGCGCGACACCGCCTCGTTCCCAATCCCTAACTGCTCCGCGACCTGCTCCTGAGTCAGGCCGCTCGCCACGCGGTGCCTCGCAATGACCCGTCCTACCACCTCAGCCAGTCGCTCAATGTCCGTATCCGGCATGCGCTCTCCATTTTCGACCTGAATGGTTGAGCATCGCCTTCAGCATATGAAGGACTTTTGAGGTTGACTGTCAACTTTTAAGGATGATTGCCGTTATTACCAAAGATGCGCCGGCTTTTTGTTCGCGACAGATTCAATCGTTTTGCCGTAAAGGAACTCTTAGCTTCACCATCTCAAAGGAAAAAACATGGATTCATGGCATTACGAAAAAAATGGCCAACGCCACGGTCCGGTGTCCGACGCCGATATCTCCGCATTGGTGAACAACCGCGCGATCGACGCCCGGACGCTCGTCTGGCAGCAGGGGTTTCCGGATTGGACGCCGCTGTCAAAAACCAACTTGGCTGCCCACCTGAACAATGCCAGCGCGCCACCGGCACTCCCTGGAAGCAAGATCAACAATGGCATCGTGTGGACGCTTGCCTTCGGCCCCCTGCTCGGCTTGGTATTACAAGGGGTGCTAGCCGCGATGTTTTCAGACAGTGGCAGCGACTTTAGCGACTTAGATTGGGGACACTTTTGGTATGCCACGGTGATCCTCAACGTTGGCCTGAGCATCTTCGACGTGCGCCAGTTGAAGAAGGCTGGAGTGGACACGATTCAGATCAATCGATTCGCCTTTCTTGTCCCCGTCTATCTGTGGAAGCGATGCAAGGCGCTTCAGCAGAGCCCAGCCTACTTCTGGGTATGGATCGCAACCTTTGTACTCAGTTGTTTTGCCGATTAACTTCCGAACGGTACCCAACAAAAGGGGCCGTTCGGATAACTCACTTCCTTGAAAGGAACATATAAAAATGAAGAACCAGCGCCATACGGGGATTGCATGGCTCGTGCTGTGCATAACTTTCTCAGCAATGCTGAGCGCGTGCGGAAATCGAGTGCTCGACTATCGGAATGCACAGATCAACAATGGCAAAATCTATGCGGGAGATTCGGATACTCCTTTTTCTGGGAAGCTTTCCAACATCCTATCCGGAGCCATCCTGGATAGGCAGCAAGGCTATTCCAAGTCTGTAGAATTCTCCTACATGGCAAGTCCCGTCTGTGATGTGCATGTCAAGGATGGGGTGCTCGACGGTGATGCCAAATGCAAGGCGATTAATACCGATACCGTCGTCATGGAAATGACCTTCAGGCATGGGACGTTAGACGGCGACTTCGTTGTCTACGACAAGACGGGGGAGAATCATCTTGTCGAAGCCGCCTTCAAGAAAGGTATGCCAGATGGCAAAGTGAAAACGTACAGCCCTACGACATACAAGCTCGTACATCTGACCCGCTGGGACAATGGAACGCGATCTGGCGATGACGAGACGTACGATCCCAATACGGGCGGATTGATTTTCAATGCACCGTATACGGACGGGAAGCTTGACGGCGAAGTGCGGAAATACTCGCCTGATGGCAAGCAACTGATCCATCGCAACACTTATGTAGACGGAATCGAACAAGGCCCGGAAGATGCCTACGATGCTGCGACGGGGAAGCACTTAGGCCATGCCGAATGGGACGTCGGCAAGCCCAATGGCGATTACACTCAGTGGGATCTACAGGGGAACGTGGTCAAGCACATCACCTACGATCACGGAACCGATGTCGAAGTCGAAAAGAAGCAGGTCATCGAGAAACAGCAGGCCGAAGAGGCACAGCAGGCTCTGAGTGACCCTAGCATTTCCGGTTGTATCAACCAACTGAGCCAAGCGTACCTTACGGAACAGGGCAATACCGCTTATGTTCCAGTAGAGAAGACTCTTGCATTTCGCGACCAATGCCGTAACTCTGCCACTGCTCCACAAGCTGCGGACTGAGTGCGCCCGAAAACGGCTGCGTTATCCACTTCAATCGTCATGATCAGTGACAGCGCGGCAACTAGGCGCTGTGGCTGGATTAACAAAGCGGATGGCGCGGTCCTTCACCGCGACGGCACGTATATTCAGCCTCCGAGGGAAGCCCGAGCCCGAGGCTATAAAAACATGCCTAAAGTTGTATCAACTTCTTCCTATTGTGGTTGCTTGACTGTTGAGACCAACAAGGAAGCCATGCAAGTTACCAAAATACTTGGAGGGAATTTTCTTACAAGGTCAACCTGTGAACCCGAAGGGAGCCTGCGATAAACGAGTATCTCCCGATCGGGGGGCGCGATCGATGCCAGATGCACCACCGGTGCATCTGGCACACCAATGTAGATATATTTTTTTCGGATCTGCGCCTTTCGAGCGTCGCTAACCGACCCGTTTCGGTCCTTCAATTTTCCGCGAAACAGTCATTCAAGTTGTGTCAGATTCGGCTATCCGGCGCGGATCTCTCGCTGAGCCTGGAACGTTCCGTTGGGCTGGTGAAAGATGATCTTAGCTACGGTCCCACCTTCATCGCGAACAAACTCCAAGCGGTAGCCTTTCAGCTCGCGAATCGCAAAGACGCGATCACGATAAGGATCAAGACGATAAGTCGGCTGGTCGGTAGGCGAGAGCGTGAGGCCACCGTCAGCGTCGATCGCGACCACGTGCACAGTCGCGCCTCCGCGGTAAGTGCCGACGCAGGTTTGGCGAAATGCTGCGTCGAGTGTCTCGCCCGAGGCGCTGCGGTGAAACACAATATCCGTGACATTGGGCTCGAGTGGGGCCAAGAGGCGATCGATTCGCCCCTCGCGGTCATAGAGGAACGTCACGGCAAGACCGTCCGGCCACAACGTTTCCGGTTGCTCGTCGAGCTCGAACGCGTCGTAGTGACGATGAATTAACGCGCCCGACATGCCGCGATAGCGAAACGCGAGCGCGTCTCCCGCCGCTTCGACCGTCACGCGGCCGTAGGCGGGATCGACATAGTCCCCGACGTATTCGCCCAAAGTTCGGCTCGGCGCATCGGTCCGCCGCGATGCGCACTTTGCTGCGACATCGGCCGGACGTTGCGCCACATGGGCGCGCCGGGACTCGCGGAAACGATCAAACCAGGGAATCGCATCCTTACCTATTAGATGGTCGAGGATTGCGTTCCTTACGATTTCGGTGACCGGAGAGCAGTTGCGGTTGATGAGCACCGTGACGCCGAAGCGCCGCTCGGGCACAAGCGACATCAACGTGCCCCAGCCGATCCAGCCGCCGGAATGGCTGACAACCCGCTCGCCGCGATAGTGGTGGGTCGCGAGGCCAAGCCCGTAATGGCTCTCGCCCATTTCGGCGAAGGGCGACTTGCCGGTATAGACGCGCGGCTTGTAGAGCGCCTTCAGCCGCGCTGAGGAAACGAGCCGTGCGTCATTGACCTTGCCGTCGGTGAGATATAGTTGCATGTATCGCGCCATATCAGACGCGGCAATATTGATACCACCGGCTGGCGTATCGGCGATTGGCCAAAGTCGCGCACGTCGGCGCACGAATTCGCCGGCCTTCTCTTGATCATGCACGATATAAGGACGCGCGCTGTCGGGAGCGCGCTCCAGGTCTATGTCAGAAAATCCGATATTGACCATTCCGAGCGGCTTCATGATCCGTTCCAGCGTGAAATCCTCCCATGTCTGACCAGAGATCCGCTCGGCGACCATCCCAGCCGCGACATAACCGAGATTGCAATATTGATAGGTGGTGCGAATGTCTTTGCTCGGCTCGAGATAGCGCAGCGCTGCGAGCATCTCAGCGCGCGAAATGTCGGCCGGCATCCAGATCCAGTCGTGACGCGGCAATCCGGTGTGGTGAGAAAGCAGATCGATGATAGTGACGCGCTCCGTCGCGACCGCGTCATGCAGGCGAAACTCAGGCAGATAGTCGCGCACCGGCCTGTTCCAATCTAACCGCCCCTCGTCGACCAGCATCGCCAGACCCAGCGCCGTAAAGGACTTGGTGACCGAGCAAAGAATGAACTGAGTATCTCCTGTGACGGGTAGACCTGCCTCCACGTCGCGCAATCCATAAGCCTTCACCCAATCTTCCGCGCCGTCACGCGTGACCGCCAGCGCCAGGCCGGGGACCTGCCATTCCTCCATTACTTCGCGGACGAGGGTGTCGAGATGTTCGGGCACGGTGTTCGTCATGCGAAAGGCTCCTTTTTTGACCTGACTGCGGTGAAAAGATGATCCGATGCGCGTCACATCTTACGGCGCACGAGGAGAGACCCAAGTGATGCTGCCGATTGTCAACGGGCTATGTTCCTATGTCGAACATCGCCTACTGGCCGACTCTCGCCGGTCCGCGATCGGCGGCACGCGACCCGGAGCCGCCCTTCAATCTCGCGGAAACCGGACATTCAGCGCCTGACGAAAGGGAGCGGACATTTGCTTATCGGGCGCGCCCCTGGATAAACGTCGTCAACTTCATAGGTATCCTGGCTGAACCTTGCCCGGACTCGCCAGGCGAGCGTCGGTTGGGGCAGACCAACCGCCCGTTTTCTGCAGGACCCCATACATCACCACGAGGGGGAGAGCGCCTTTCAGGATGACAAGGGTGCACCAATCGAGCATTGTTGCCGGGACCTGCGCATGAGGCAGGGGACCCGTGAAGAACAGTGATTGCAGCGTCGCACAGACGTTCATCATCGAATGCGCACCGATCGCAAGCTCAAGGCGCTGGTCGCGCAAGCTCAAGGCAGAAAAGCCGAGCGAACAAACCACCATCAGCATCTTCTCTCGCAAGTCATATTGCGTATGGTAAGCCGCAAATAGCACGGCAACCAACGCAACGACAGTAATCGTGGAGCGTATATAGTGCCTGAGGGTCTGGGTCAGCCAAGCCCGGAAAAACAGTTCCTCTGCGAATGCGAGGAATGGGATGACGATTAGCATACCTATTGATGGGATAATCTCGGCATTGTGATGCGGCCATTCGAAGTGACGAAATGGAACCAGCCAGGCGCCAGCTCGCATCGAAAAGAAAAGCGACATAGCCATGAGACCGAGCGCGTTCGCGGGTAGATATAACGCAGCACCCAGCAAACAACGTCGGATATGGAACGTCACGTCTGTAGAGATCAAAGACCGAAACGGACGCCGCAGGAATTTTTTGCATGCGAGCCAAAATCCGAAAATGGAGGCAGCGGCCTCCGCCAATTCCAATACGACAATCCGGTCCGCGTCCGGGATATGGAAAAACGGATGTTTGAAAAAAGTTGGCGAAACCGCGACGATCAAGCTAGTCATGACAAACAGGATGCTGAGGAACTTGACTAGCAGGATAGTCAAAGCAACCCTTCGCCAGTCGGTTCGCCCCATTTTGGCAAGATCGATAAAGGCACGCGAGAAATTGTTTTCTGGTTTCATGAACACAGTTCAAGTGAAACAACGCCTGCTTTATTCGTCGAATACTTTGAGAAAAAGTTCGTGTCCTGCGGCGAACAGCCAGGCCGATAATTTTGACTGATCGTCCAATGTGGTCGCCTGATTGCCGCTTTCAGTTTCGACGTCGGTCGATTGTCTTCGATTTGGCCATCGCTGTCGAACGGCCGTTGTTGGCCCGCACTCAGCCAGATGATGGCCGTTGCGGGCCGATCCGCAGCCGCTATTGGAGCCAACGCTACATCTATGGCCGCTTCAAAGGTCCGTTGATGATTCGCAAGTCGGCTGCGCGGCGCACACGTTCTCGGCCGAAGCCGACAAGATGGCTCTGAATTCCGCTACGATTTAACGCGGCCCCGTATTAAACAACATCAGCATACAAGGATCTTCGTCGGGCCCATCGCTGAGAACAACGGGCGTACCAACCGGCACGACCGAACGCCAAAATTTTAGACCCTCAGGGTTATCGAGCATCGTTGTTACTCGCCAATCACCTGCATGCATTTCGAAGAGTGCGCGCACGGCCTCCCGCCCTATTGATTGTCCGCGATACGACTTCGAGACACAAAATTCAGCCATCTCGAACAACGGGGCATTGGTCAATGTTCTAACCAGAGCAAACCCAGCTACCTTTCCGTCCACAAGAATAAAATAAGGGTGTCTTTCTGCCTCTTCCCAGTAGAGCGGAAGGTACGGATACTCTGTATCGGCTCCAAGTTCCTGCAGATAATCGACAACCATCTCGATCAAAACTTCTTGGGACTTCCTCGGCGCGATTTCGACTTCAATTTTCAATATCCTGCTCCCGAATGCTAATCAATGCCCTAGCCCGCCGACGCGTTAGTTGTCGGCGAGCTGCCCGATAACGTCGAGCGTCGGTTTATGGCCGATCACTGCCCGCGTCCTTACCCTGTCGGCAACCCCAACTCGGGAAGAATTCGACTTTCATATGCCGGCCAGTCTCTCTCTGAATTTTCAATGGCGAGCTTGGCTAACGGCAGTTCCTGAAACAGGCCGTCGGTAAGATGACGGTAATCACAGTACAGGGAAATCAGCCCGTCCAGTCCCACGAAACCATGGCGCGCGCAGTAGGGAGCCGCGAGCTTCCAGTTGACCTGATAATCGATCCATTCGGGACCACGTTCTGCGCAGACCGTTATGATGGCTTCTTCGACATCTTCCTGCCAAAGGTAAACGACGAACGGATTCAGCGGGGCGATGACTGTTGCTAGCTTCCGTATGTAGCCCCAAATCAACGCGGTATCGGCCTCCATTAGCAGCAAGTGAGTCAGGTCTCCGTGAAAAAGTTGACCATCCAATACCGGAATATCAGTACTTGATTGCGTGTACTCGACGAAGGCGGTCCATCTCGCCAATGCACGGTCCGCGAGATCCTCAGGTGTGGTGTCCCTCCACGGTTCAAACCAGTGTTCGAGTTCGTCAGTCGCGCGCACCGGATGCGGGTCGGTCCTTTCATGGATATATACCGCCGGTCGCCCCGCTTCTTGCAGGTGTTTCGCGATGAACCGCATGGTCGTTGACTTGCCCGATCCCATGATGCCCTCGACGATCACCAGCCGGTGAACATTAGAAGGTTCTTCCGTGCAGGATTCCGACAGACTAGCCATGGTTCGCTCACAGCCCCCGTACGTTGAAAGTTAGCCAGCATCCGCATACGGTCCGGATTGTCGACGATTCGCGTGCGTCCGTCGAAGGTCGGCTTCTGGTCGGCCACTGCGTCACGGGAAAACCGTCAAGAACCGAAAGTTAAACCGGTTCCCCGAATCGCATTAGATGCCCGTCTGGATCACGAATTGTGAATTCCCGGCGTCCCCAAGGCTTAATTGCAAGCGGCTCCACGATCGTCACGTTCTTTAGCTGGTACTCGCTATAGAGCATGTCCAATCGCGGTGCAACGGAGATGTACAGGGCACCAGACGGAATACCCGAGGGCAAGATCCGCCGCGTCAGTTGCAGCCTCAGCCCCTGGGTGGACCAATCACCCCGGAACAATCCTGCGTGCGAAGCCGGATCGCCAGACGCGTACTCCACCGTGAAACCTAATTGGTCGCGGTAAAATTGCACGCCTGCGGCGACGTCAGCTACCTCCAATATCGGCTCAACCCCATAAAACACCGGCTCGCTGTCCGTGGATATGATCGGCACTCCATCCGTCGGCGCATCGCTTCCTGACCACTGCGTGCGTGTGATGCCATACACCGCCGTTTCTCGCGATAGACGCTCGCGCGGATAAAGCTGGCGGAAGCAACCGCGTCGCGCAAAACCAAGCGATTCCGCCAATCTCCGGGACGCCGTGTTGGCCTCGTGAATCCATAGCTCGACACGGTCGAGATTCAATTGCTGAAAGCCGAAATTCAGCGCTACCCGAGCCGCCTCCGCCGCGTATCCGTGAGACCTATGCGCAGGATGGAGCGCATAACCAAAGCCTGGAATCGTGCCAAAGCCGAGAAAACCCAAAAAGCCGATCGTCTCTTGCGTCGCGGCGGTCCGCACGGCCCACCAGCGGGCATGGCGTGGACGCAACATCCCTTCAATAGCAGTTCGGGTATCTTCCAACGTCTGATGCGGACGTGTGTGCCAATAAGGCATTGCATCGGGGTCATGGAATAGGTCGAACAACGCCGGCGCGTCATCCGGACTCAACGCATGCAGATGCAGTCTGTCGGTTCGTAGCGGTTCAGACGGTGTCATCATTCAGTGACGCTCTGCAATGGTCCAGATGATCAGCTCGGTCGCATGCGGCCGACGTCCCGTAATATCGGCGTGGATTGCCGTGGCAGTGCCGAGATCGGCAGCATTGAATACAAGCGGTATTTTTACACGCTGCACCCACGGTGTAGCGCTGGCGACAGTACGTTTCCAGCTAAGGTAGACAAAGCGCGCCGCTGGTGTCCCGTGGACGAAAGGTCCAGCGAAATCGATGCTGCCGTCTCCCTTGTCGCGCACCTGAACCACGCACTCGAATTCGAAGGAACCGTCGCGTTTGCGCGTGCCCGCATGGACATGCTGTTCTTTGTCCTGCAAACCGACATTCGCTGCCTCTCCGATCGGCGGTAGCGAATTGCATGTCAGGGTCACGTGAATGTCGCGGGGAAATTCACTCATTCGATATCCGTTGTCTCGAAGGAAATGACATTGTCGACGATCAGGGCGGCATTGTCGAAGGTCCGCTTGTGGCCGGACGCGGTCCACCAGGCTCCGTTATTATCTGGCGATGAAATATCCTGCGACAATTCGAAGGGCGATTGGCGGAGACGCCGATTCTTTGACCACCTTGATGCGTTCGTCTACGGCCTACGTTGGTCGTTATGCGCAGATATTGGCGGCCTATGAAGTGACGCCCGCACAGATTGCAAAAGACGAGATTTTCGTTGCCGAGTATGAAAACGGCATTGTAGGCTTCTATAGTTTAGTCACCTCGCCCGTAGCGGAACTAGACCTGCTGTTCGTCTCCGACGCTGCGCAGGGCAAAAGTGTGGGCAAGCTCCTCTTTCAGCATATGTGTGCCCGTGCCCAGGTGATCGGCGCAACGAAGATTGTCATCGTATCGCACCCACCATCAGTCGGATTTTATCAACGTATGGGCGCTCAAGTGGCAGGAACCAAGCCTTCGTCCGTCTCGGTCCCTTGGACCCGGCCAGTCCTTCACATGTGGCTCTGATTTTCACTTGCAGTCGGATCAGTTATTAATTTTCGCGATCTAGGTCAGTGACCGGTTTTTGCAGTCCAGAGAAGGATGACGACCCTGAGCAGCCCGTCGCTATTCTCGGAAGCGGACCGTCGAATGCCCAACCATTGACTAAGCAATGCCCGCAGGATACTTACGGCGAAGCCATTTTGCGCCCCGCCAACCGCGTTCGCCGACGCAAGGAAGCATGCATAGAACAGTACCTTGCATAAAATAGTAGCCCCTGCTACAGTGCAATCATGATTCCCGCGGCTGTAAGTGTACCCGGCAACAGTGCGTTGCACGGTACCGTGCAACGCACACTACAAACGTGGCGGTTAATGAAAACGCAGTTAAAGAAAGGAACGCTCGATATGTGCGTGTTGGCCGTCCTGGCCCGCGGGGATAGCTACGCCTATCAACTTGTGTCGACGCTGGCGGAAACAATGGAAATCAGCGAAGGCACGATATACCCGCTGATGCGTCGCTTGCAGGCAGAAGCGTGGGTGTCGACTTATCTCGTCGAGTCGAATTCGGGACCATCCCGTAAGTACTACTCACTGACGAGCGCGGGGCGGCGCAGTCTGCTAGAGATGGAAGAAGAGTGGCGCAGTTTTGTGAGTGAAGTCAACTGCGTGCTAGGACAACAAGGCAAACAGAACACAGGGGAAAACCCATGAAGCAGGACGAATTCATCGAAGCGCTGCGTCGGGAACTCAGCAGTCTGCCCAAGCAAGCGGTCGACGAAATTGTGGCGGACTACCGCGAGTACATCGGCGATGCGATCGCCGCCGGACGCCGCGAGGAAGACGTGGTCGCCGCGCTGGGAGATCCGGTCAAGCTGGCTCGCGAACTGAAGGCGCAGGCGAACTACCGGCAATGGCAAAGCCGCCGTTCGCTCGGTAATCTGTTCCGCGTGATAGTGTCGATCGCGGGGCTGGGGCTGCTGAATTTACTGCTACTGGTGCCTTTCATCTTGTACCTAGTGGTGTTGACCATCGGTTACGTAACCTTCACGGGGCTGACCATTGCCGGGATCGTAGGTGTGGTCGCGTTGAGCGGGCACCACCTGTTTAGCACGCCGTCGCACGGCATTCCGTCCATCCACTTCGGAAGTCGCGAACACGACAAGTCTGCCGACGCGAATAGCCTCAACGCCAGCGCCACCCCCGACAACGACAAGGACAAGGACAGCGAGGAATCGCCGGGTAACCTGAAAGATTTGAAGATCGTCGGCAACCGGTTTGTCTTCGATCTACAGGACGGCAGCAGGGTGTCGATGGTGACGCGTGCCGGTCCGATCAAGATGCGCAAGGAAGACGACCAGCTCAACATCGAGACCCCGAGCGATGGCGCGCGGCAACTTCTGACCAAAGAGAAGGACGGTACTTTGAGTGTAAGCCGTGATGAGGTGCTGACGCTCGACGTGAGGAATGACGATGATGACCGCGTGTCGTTTGCCAGTGCCGGTCCGGACGGCAAGTCGGACGTATGGAAGATGTCCGGCGACGATGGCGACCACGTGCAGATCGAGGAAGACGCGCACGGCAACACCAGCAGTCTGAGCGCGAACAGCGGTCCGGACTCGGTGCAGATCCGCGACGGCAGCGTCGACATCGCCGATGGTCATGACCGAATTCTCGTCCACGCATCGGGCGGTAAATACAACCATCTGGTCGCGATGCTGCCGATAGGCGTGTTGGGTCTGCTGTTCTGGGTCTGGCTGACACGAATGAGCTGGCGCGCCGTGACGCGCTATGTAAAGCGGCAAATCGACGTGGTCTCGGCAAGTCTCGATCGCGACCCGACATCTTGAACACGAGGCGACGAGAAGCAAATCACTGAATCACAGAATTATTGAATGATCGAATAACCGGACACTGTCGCAACACTCCCACTTTCGCTTTATCAGAGGAAATCGTCATGAACATCGATTACCCGAGCGCCGTTTCAAGGGAAACCCGCATTCATAGCGCCCCTGCATTGCGCTTCCCCGCTGGCCATGAAGTCAATCCCCTGCGCTTTCTCGCGTGGCTCGCAGCCGGCTGGCGTGCGGCCAGCATGCAGCCGGTGTTGTGGCTCAGCATCGCGCTTCTCTGCGCCGATTTCGTAACGCTGCTCGGCCTCTTGCCGTTGTTGCGGCCGCTGGCAGTGTTGCTGGCACCCCTCGTGGTTGGCGCGTTGATGTTCGTGCAAGAGGGCGCAAGCCAGAACGAGCCGGTGTCGTTTCGCGACATGTGCACGGTAATTGTGCGCCGTAGCAACGCGCTTTGCGTGATCGGACTGTATGCGGTGGCGATCGTCGCAATCGGTTACGTTGTCCTGCTGGCGACTTTCAATGTCTCGCTGATGGCCTCGGTTACGGCCAACGGCGTCCATAGCCTGTCAATCAGCTACGGCGGCGCCCCGGGCCTGCGCGGCACACTCGAAGCAATGTGTGGCGCGTCGATCTACGCCATCGCCGTTGCTGCTGCATGCTTCGCTCCAGCACTCGTGATACTGCACGACATGACACCGCTTGACGCCATGATCGCCAGTCTCAGCGGCGCACTGCGTAACTGGCCGGTGACGCTGTGCTGCTTCCTCCTGATGACGCTTGCTGTGCTGTTCATGCCAACGATGCCGTTCGCAGTGCGCGCTTTTGTCACGACACCTGTGTTGACTGCACTGCCGCTGCTGGCGATCTACGGCGCGTATCGTGATGTTTTTGTTCGCAAGTAGGGCAACGCGATGTAGTACGTGTGCGGTGGGGTTGCGTGGTCAACTCGCGCGGACGATTCACTTACTGACCACATCCGGTCCGACGTTGAACCGGCCGAGTTGGCCACCATCGAACAATCCGCGTCGGGCCGAAGTCGACCCGAAGCGGTCAGCCAACTTTCTACACAACGGTCATTCGCGGCGGTCGTAACAGAAGGGTTTTTGATCGGCCGTCTAAGTTCTGGTGTTTCATAGACGAGGGTGTCGCGGTTCGTGTGGAGTGAGCCTTCATCAATGTCACCTCGGCCAAAAGCACGGGTTCATGCATCGGCTCTGAGAGACGTCAACAACAAAATCCTTAAGAGATTTGCTTTCGCGCCGTAAAGCTGTATTGGGCAAACATATGGAACTGGGCCAATACGCCATGAAGAAGCTAAACGAAAATATGGGGCAAGGAGATACCGTCTCGTGGCGCCGGATTTTGTGTGTCGGTGCAGTGGCTGTCGGCGTATTGAATCTGACCTCCTCCGTTGCGCTCGCATCACCTGCATTCACGATGCCGACAACTACGCACCAGCAGAATGTAGAGGTTGCTATGCATGGGGAGTATGCGTCGATCGATACAAAGCCTATCGCTGCGGTAATGATCCGGTTGCAGAAAACTGTAGGGCATGAAAACGACGCTTTAATTGTCGAGATCGAAGACGCACCGGGAAATTATGCACCACCGGTGTTCTTTGCACTCTCCCGAACTCTGTTCAAGCAGGGGGACTTAGACAATGCTATGTTTTGGTTCAATGCTGGTCGGCTACGCGGCGAATTCGACGCAGCACGTTGCGCCGATCCTACCGCGCGGTCGGCAGTGTCAGCGATGGTGAGTACGATGCCCGTCGAATTGAGACGGGCACAGTTCAACGATCTGACGAAGCTGGAAGATACCATCCATAAGGTAGTGGAATGGGATAGGTCGACGCCATATAACTACGAATACCGCTGGATCAATCTCAGCGGTTTGAACGCGATATCAAGCGGAATGGGCGACGCCGCAGCGGATGACAAACCGCTGTCCTTGCCGAAAGAGCAATGGCCGGCTCTGGCCGAAAAGAACCGACAAGATTACTTGGCCAGTCTTGATGCAGCCATCGATCAAGTTACGAAGGCGCGAGCCAAAAAATAACCGTTTGGCGGCAATGCAAAGCAGCAGAACGTTCCCTGACTGACCCCTCCTGGGCCGGCTTGTGCCCGCACGAGAGGCGCTGCCCGACCCGTTGCTGTCACCCAATTTGCTCCAGATCGGCCGGTTGAGCCGGCATTTTCATAAAGAGCATGTCCTCAGTGGATTCAGAGGCAATCTCAACGAAGCCGAGGTCCTTATACAGGTTTAACGCGACCACGTTATCCCTCTACGCCCGCAAAGTGACGGCTTCAGCAGCAGTCGACTTGAGTGCGGCGGAGATGAGCCGCTGGCAAAGCTCCCGACCAAGGCCCCGTCCACGAGCGTCTGGAGCAACGATGATCCGACCTAGATGAACGGCACCTGGTTGCAGAACCCAATGTTGGCCGAAACCGCAAAGATTGACGGAGCCCTCTATCAAGCTGTAGCTGGACTCGCCGCCGCCAGGCACGGCTAACAGGGCTGGCAGCTCTGAAGCACCAAATGGAAATGATAAATGCGGACCAGCCCAACGAACGGCAGCCTCGGCATCCGGGATCCAAGATGCAATGGCAGCGTAGTCGCTATTTGTTGGCACCCGAAGCGATGGATTCATAGCTAGATTTGAGTTGTTGAGATTGTTCGCAACCAGCAAGCCTTCTTCCGCGTTGCATGTTGCTATACGAGTCCTTGAGCCGTCATCGCTAATAACAGCCGTTCTGCGCCGATGCCGAAGCCGGCACCTTCCCGATATGACCCACCGCCTACGACTTGCTGTTGCGCCCCAAGCTCAGTGCAGCGTATCTCGAAACCCTGACCGTTCAGATAGTAGCTGAGGCCTCTCCGAGCTGCGCCGTCGATCTCATAGCTAAGTCCGAGTGAATCGAAAAAGGCAATCACTATCTCCTGACTACGCTTGACGGCTAGTTCGGGATCGGGGCACAGGTATTCGAATCCCAGCTGCGAGAACTCTCGATACCGGCCGGCCTGCGGTCGTTCATATCGATAGCATCGTGCGATGTAAAACAACATACGTTCCTGTCGACGACCCAGCAATTCGCTACACCGCTCCTGGAATAGAGCCGTCGCCTCCGGGATCAGGCAGCAAGGCCGTCCCTTCTTATCCGGGAAGGCCCACATTTGGCCGATGATCTCGCTGCCGCCGGCTTTTTGGATGAACGTATCCTGCGACCATAAGGCCGGAACGATAGTCTCTTCGGCTCCAACGTCAATGAAGATAGCTCCGGAACTGATTTTCCAGAGCGCGTATTTGTGCGGCTTCCTTGCCAACGATGAAACGGGTTCCGCGAATCATGGTCATGTGAATCCTCTTCAATGTAGAAAATAAAAAAAGGCGCCTGGGGCGCCTTGGTCGTTTGTGCATGGAGAGGGAGATATGAAGTCCCAGGTTTCCTGCTATGGACGTAACGAACCACGGCGCATTGGACTGCGACCGTGATGATGGTGAGACTTGCTCGGGAAGTTACGGAGTTCCATGCTGGCAATATTGACACGAAAACTCAGTTTCGTGTGCATGCTGATATGTCTCGGTTGGTTCGTTTTGGCGACAGCACGGAGTGACCGTTCATGGCCGAGGCTGTGTCAAAACTCAAAAACACCAGGTTTTATGGGGTCGCTTGACCCCTCGGGAAGGGTCACGAAGCCCGTATAGAGCGTTCTGACAAGCCAACTTTCTAGCTAAGTCGTAGTGCTACGCGTTTTGACACAGTCTCGGCCGCAAACTGCTACCAAGCGCGGCTACTTTCACAGAAAGATCCCAAAATGTTTGATCAGTGCGTGCTGTCTCTCCTCGCTGGACGTAAGTTCCACAACATCCCGCGACTCATTGTCGGTCTCGATCAACTGCGTGCCGCTCAGTGTGATCCGCCCGGATGATGTAGCGCGCGAGCAGACTTCTTTCCTGGTGAAATGAGACTGATCCGAGGTCTGGTGATATGTGCACATTTCATTGAAATCTGAGAGGTGGCGCGGCTTCGTCGAGAACTTGAATGATGGCTTGATCGAATCCGTCCTGGCGCTACTCCCGGCCATCACCGTGTACGCGTTCGCATCTCTCTGGAGGCGATATATGCGACAGCCCTGCGTTTGATCGGTAGTATCGGACAGCAGCAACGGGACGCTAAACGAATCGCCAAATCCGACATCGGCGAGGTACCGGTCGTCACCAATACGGACCAGCAGAGCCATGTGATCGAATAGCGGACCCGTTGTACCGTCCTCCCTGAACACCTCCGCCGCAACCATGCTCACTTCGAAGCCGATATCAGCCAGCAACCGTGCGAACAGTCCGTTCAGTTCATAGCAGATTCCGCCGCGTTGGCGTTCCACGATCTTCTTAAACAGGAGATCTTCCTCAAGAACGATTTTTCGACCGAGATGGATGTCCAGATTTTCGAAGGGGATCGTCAGCATGTGCGCAAGATGCAAATTCTTAAGCGTTTCCACGTCGCGCCCAAGAGCTGCGTGAAAATCAAGCCGAGCCAGGTATTTTTCAATTTGCATGTTGAATTCGCACTTCTATCCAGATGACCCGTAGAGGCACAGATTGTTAACGATCTTCGCCTTGGGGCCGAAGGTCCGCAACTGGCCGCCCCCTGCCTGTCGGCGATCGGCGGCACGCGACCCTCAGCTAATCTATACATTTATCGATAGCGGTCATTCGAGAGCCGTGGCGAACGCTCGCCCATTCAGTTACGTAAGAGCCTTACCCATCATTTCCGCCGAGATACATAAATCGTATTCAGAACGCTAAAGACCCGTTCGGCAACGGATCACCGCACCCGCTCAAGAATGACTTCCCAAGCGGCCTTGGGTTGCTGATATTTGTTGGTCGTAATATGCTCTAACGCGATCGTGTTCCAGCCATCTGCAAAGAGTCGACGCACTGCGCTTTCGTCAAAGAATCGCTTCTGCTGTCAGTTCACCAGAAAATAGTTCGGTTCGATTTCCTCGCATCCATACGCACCAAAATTTCTATCTTCGGTTGAGTTCAAACGGCATAGCAGTACGCCACCCAGTCGTAGCGCCAATCGCACACGACCCACGATCGACACCGTTTCTTCCCAAGCGAAGTAGTGAAGCGACAAACTCGCCAATGCAACGCCCAGGTCCGTGGCATCTTCGGGAAGCGGATCACGAACATCTCGTCGCTCGATGCTCGCAGAGGGTACTCTGATCCTGGTCGCCGCTACCGCGGCGCGTGACAGGTCAAAGCCGATCACGCGTAGACCGGCTTTAACCAAGCTTGCGGTGTCGTCGCCGTAGCCAATCTCAAGTACAGGCCGTTTACCGGCGCGCGCATTTATCAATGTCATCCATCGGTCTAGCCAAGGATCGGGGAACATGGAGAACATATCCTGAAGGTTGCTTTTGAAACCATTTCCGCTGCTTGTTTAAGGGCCTCGCTGAGATCGATGCCGACCTTCTCAGACCGTCGACCCATTATAGATAGTCCGTCCCTCGGTTCGCTCCAAAGCGGCCACTCATGCGTCGAAAACCCCTGCCGCGTCTAGCATCTCTATCAGCCCTTCCGGATAAATAGTCTCGGTGGTGACGGACAGTTCCTCCCGGCTCCACCATTGGTGATCCGCCATCACTTCCATCTCTTGCGCAGTCCAGCCGTCACGTGAAATGGATTCTCGGTCCGTGTGAACGACGAAATACTGTTCGACCGCGAGCACGCGCTCGCCATCTGGTAACTGCAAGGGCACTTCGCGCCGTCCTATCGGCTTCGATACCCGCGCTTCGCGAATGCCTGTTTCTTCACGGAGCTCTCGTTTCGCAGCGTCCGCGAACGTCTCGCCCTGCTCCATACCGCCGCCTGGCGTTGCCCAGTATTCCTTGCCCGCTAGCGCGCCAGTCCTGTGCACGAATCGGAACAGCAACACCCTCGGCTTTGGAGTGGTGATCAGTAGCCTGGCCGAAGGGCGTTCGCGCATGGGATGCAATCGAAGGTAGATGTTAATAGAAGTAGAGTATGCATCGCGACGCGACTCCGAGCAGGCAGTCGTGAGTCCCCGAGCCAGTCATCCGCGACGACTGCTCCTTAGTTCTAGGCGGAGGCTGTTTCCTCAAGGGCATGGGAGATCGAACACCAACAATCCAGGGCTGTTCAACGGCAGTTGAGCTACGACCTCTCCGGCCGGGTCGAGTATGGCAGTGGGACCAAACGAAATGCAGTCGTCTCGCTCACCGGTTACGTCGGCTGAGATCAACCATAGACCGGTTTCGCGGCATCGCTCACCTCGCACCGAATTATGCGTGTCCTTCCAAGCTTGCGCGGCTTGGCGTGGGAGCATGTTATTGGCAACACACACGATCAGGGATGCGCCGAGGTTCGCAACCTTCCGTGCAGCTTCGGGAAAGTTGGTGTCGTAGCAAATGTTGATGCCAAAACGCAGACCGTCCGCCTCAAAGATGGCCGCATCGAGTCCGGCTTTAAAAATTCTCCTCTTCTGAGCAGGTGCGCCTTACGATAGCGCCCCACTAGGGCGCCGCCTTTTATCACGACGGCAGTGTTGAATAGCCGTTCTCCATCCTTCTCGATCAAACCCAAAACGATCATTGGCCCCGTTCTGGGAAACTGGGCGAGAATGGCCTGAAAGGCCGACGATGCGAGATCAAACGCGTTACGGCGCGCGACCGTCTCCTCGGTCAGATAGCCTTGGAGGAAACCTTCCGGGAAGCATAGGAGCGATACACCGTCGTTCTCGGCGCTGGCTGTGGATTCTCTTAGGCAGAGCAACGCCGCGTCGACCTCTTCACGAAAATCGTGGGCCTGGGCGGCGGCCACTCTTACAGTATGCCCCAAAGCTCAATGCTCCCCTATCTGCCAGCCCACCGCGTTACAGGCTTGAGCCCACAATTTATTTGCTAGCAATTTAGCATGGCATGGCTGCCTGAATGAAGTTCGGCGGCGCGCATTACCCGACGCGTCCGGCGCATACGGACCTGGCGCCCTGCGTCAGTGCAATCGCGACGCTCGGCTGCTTCCGATCACTAAGCGAACCTCGATATGCGGCACCGCGCGCTCAGACGGTACCGGACGCCGGGTCGAAGTGCATGTTCCCCGCACGGACTGTACAATTCTTTCGCCCCGAATTCTCCGAGTGAAGAGCAGATGACGGAACTGGATAAATTCCTCGCGGAAACGACTGCCAGCGGCCCAATTCCCGGCGTGTCGCTCGCCACGCTTCGCGCGGGCGCGAAAGGCGCTGAACACTACTTCGGCATCCGGGGTGCGCATGACCGCTCTCCTGTCAACGCACATACCGTTTTCGAGGCAGCGTCCCTCACGAAACCAGTCGCCGCCTTCATTGCTCTTCAACTGGCCGAAGAAGGGCTTCTGGACATGCAACAACCTCTGTTCGACATCTGCGGGGAATACGTGCCGGGCGACTTGAGGGCGCGCCAGATAACGGCTTTTCATGTTCTGACTCACGCAAGCGGCCTTCCTAATATCGTCCGCGACGAAGCACCGCTTCGCACGTACTTCAGCCCTGGCGAGAGATTTAGCTACGGTAGCAGCGCATTCGCATGGCTTCAGCGCGCGATGCAGACCGTAAGTGGACGTTCACTGGAAACACTGGCGCGCGAGCGTGTGTTCGAGCCGTTTGGAATGCTTCATTCGAGCCTGGAATGGCAGGAACGCTTCTCCGAAAACCATGCGCAGGGTCACGAGTGGGAGGGAGAGCCGGTGCCAAAGCGTCGAGTACTAACGGCGGAGGCCTCGTGGTCGCTCCTGACAACGGCATCCGACTATATCGGATTCGTTCAGCATGTGCTGGCTGGCCGCGGTCTGACGACCGCAAGCTACGATCAGTGGTTCCTACCGCGCGTCGACGCGCGGCAAGGCGACAACGCCGAAGACCTGTGCGGCGAGAACCCGCCCGATCACAACGTTGCATGGGGATTAGGTTGGGGTCTCGAACCATCCGAGAATTGTTTCTTCCATTGGGGAAATAATCCCGGCTTCCGGGCGTTCGTTCTCGCCAATCGCGCGACGAAAGATGCGGTTGTATGGTTCGCGAATTCGGCGCGCGGTATGCGTCTGATACACACGGTCATACCGGAAGCTGTTACCGGCGAACATCCCTCCATCCAATGGCTCCGCATTGGTCGTCTGTAACGCACCGCATAGGCCGCCAACCGGCCAGTATCCGACTGATCAACCTCGCTTAGATGGCTTCTGCCACACGTACGATTAACAGCGCCGCTGGAATCAGCATCGCCTGCGCGACGATAGTACCGACGACACGAGCGCCGATCAACGTTGTAATCGCCCGGTGGAATCGACTTTCAATGACACGACCTTCTATGACGTCGCCGGTCATCACCGATATCTGCGGGTCAATGATGACCGTTAGGACAATGGTTGCGAACCCATTGATCACCGAGGATACGCTCGCGATTCGGCAAGTACGGAGCTACGGTCGCTGGAACTCACTCTCGTCCCGAACTTTCCTCCATGTCCATCGCTTTTCACTCATTTAACTTTATAGGGTTCAAGATTCAAGCACCGTTTTGTCATCTACATCAACGGTTCATTAACGAGCTTGTCACGAAGTTGGCTATCACATCTATCACATTGTTTGCCAACGGAAGATTCGGGTTCAAGTACGTCGCAATGTTCTCAGCCCTATCGGTTGTGGTGACGACTTTGAGGACGTGGTTGGTGTTAGCGAGAAGAACGAGTTCGGATTCTGGGTCTGCCTGCTTGAGTCGCTTCGCATCTCTCTGTTTGACCTGCACATCTCGCTGGCCCTGCACGATAAGCACCGGTTTTGTATAGCTGGCGATCAGTCTGGCTGGATCGAGCGACAGTTCGCTCATAACGAAGTCCTGTATCTGTGGCCTGAACGACGGCATCAGAGCGGGATCGATTCTGGCCGCGTCCACGTGTTGTCCGGCTTCGAGTACGTCGAGCACCGACAACGCATGATCAACGAATGGAGCGAATGCTGGGGTCGATTGGAATTGTTCGCGCAGCACGTCACCTAGCGGACGCCCTGGCGTAGCTACAAGGATTAGACCGCAGATGTCGTTCGTGTTCTGTCCGGCAACCAACGCGACCAGGCCACCCTCGCTATGCCCCAACACCCACACACAGGTAACGCCAGTCCGTTTGCGAATCGTCGCAACCCACGAATGCACGTCGTTTGCGTAGTCGTTGATCGTGACCTCGTCGGCGTCGGGTACCGCTGATGCGCTGCCGTACATGCCTCTCTTGTCCACGCGAACTGTGGTGATACCGTGCGTCGACAGACCCTCTGCCAGTAACCTGTACGTGGAAGCTCTCATACCGGGACCGTTGCCATTCCGGTCGGTCGGTCCTGATCCGGGAATGATCAGGATCACGGGGACACCGCTGGTTGCTGGTGCGAGCAGTGTTCCTCGCAGGGGGCCGGTGGGACCTGACGCGTCAATGTCCGTCTGCACAGGCAGCGTTTGGGTGCCCGATTGAATCGCGGCCGCCAAGGCAAGAGCAGTGAGAATCGCCATTCGTCCTATCTCCGATAGCTGTTCAATTCTCAGCTACGCTAAACCCTAGTCGCATGTGGAAGACCGAGGGAAGGCTTTCAGTTGAGTAAGGCTTGCATGCTGTCTTACATGTGGCGGTCCTCGAAGAAACGTACAAGGCTACCCGTTTTTACGGGCCGATTGACGATCTACGGAACGTTGTCGACCGGCTGAAATTGGCCGATGACCGTCTCATGCGTGATGGGTAAGAGCGGGATCGATCTCATTGCTAGTCAGTCCGAATATCACCATCCGAGCGCGATGATTTGGTGAGCCCAGATATGCACGAAGTTGCCGGTTCACGGCATTTAATAGATCGCTGTTACTTCTGTTAAACGAGAAAGCTCCAACCGGGAGCTCTTGCTGTCTGCCGTTCCTAATCGGTTCGTGCTCCACGGCTTCGAGCACTGAGCCGCCGATTCGATCCGCAAGTATGCGATTTCCCAAAGCGGTGCTCGC
>NZ_LMUF01000006.1:220211-274917 GCF_009766085.1 Burkholderia sp. S171
AGCATCGATCGCGCCCGAGCGAACCGCTTCGATAGCGTCGGCTTGGTGTTCGAAGATGGCTATCCGATCCTCGCTCACGCCTGATGTTCTCGCGGCGTCGTGTTGCACTTGCCCGGCAATGATTCCAAGGTGCGCGTCGCGACGTTCCGCGAATGACGAATAGCTGTTGAGCGCTTTCGGATTTCCGGCCCGAACTAAGAAGCCGTCTCCGATCGCCCATACTGGCATGCTGAACGCGACCGATTGGGAACGTTCGGGCGTAACGAACAGCGGAACATTCATATCCCAGCGGCCGGCTTCTACACCCGGCAGTAGCTCACTGAACGTAGTCAGGCGATGCTCGATCCGTGTGACGCCGATCGCGCGAAGCACCTCCTCGGCCAGATCAATGTCAGCACCAGTTGCGGTACCATCCGTTTTCGTCCAACCGAACGGTGGTTCGTCGATGTACGCAATCGTTACCTTCATCGCTGTGTCTCGAGAAATGGGCGTGGACTCCAATGTTTAGAGCCGATTGCCGACGATTCTACCTACATGCACGAATGTCCCTTGTTGGCCGGCCGCCGCCTGTCAGCGAACGGCGGCACTTGCTAACCACTATAGCCCGTCGACCCTTTCCGGCTGACTTCAAACTCAACTGGTTAAGGCCTAGTTCGAATGCTGAGCCGACTTAAGCTTTTGCCTCAAGTCTAGTTTGATCTGCGGCCATTCGGAATCTAATATGCTGAACCGCAGTGAATTTCGCCTACGACCGTCGGACATTATTCGATCATTCCGAATAACACCCTCCTGTTTCGCACCGAGGCGAAGTATCGCCGTACTCGATCTTTCGTTGAGTTCGTCGGTCGTGAACTGAACGCGCACGCAATGGTCTTTTAGTTGCGTGCTTTACCATCAAGACCGCGCGACGCACATTGAACGGGCGTTGATGGAGATCCTCCAAGAGCACAAACGCAAAGGGGACGGGACGATAAATTCAGTTCTTGGTCGTCATTATTACGCACCTTGTCGTGGATCGCGCGCGCGAGTGCCGATAAGATGCGCCTACCTTATCGCGTCACCTTCGCCGGAGTCTGAGCCAAAACATGCCACGCCCGAGACAGTCGATCAGCCCAGCAGCACGAACCCACCTACTGTGCTATCTAGTGGCGAGCGCGCTCGCATCGCACGCCTTGACGAAAACATGGCGCGTCGACCATGTCGTCGAATCGGCACGCATCTGGCAGGCTAGAAATTTGATGTCGGCGAGCTGGCTTGACCGTCTGATGCTCGGACAACTCGCGCTAAAGTTGTCCCGCGAGCACTTGGTCGCTTCCAAAACAGTACGTCAATCGGACGCCCTTGCGCTGTTCACCGACGAGTTAGCGCTGAACTATCAAAGCCCACTCGCTGGACGCATCTGGCAACGGTGCTGCGATGCGCTGGCCTCCAGCGCATCGCAAACCGGAGCATAAGGGCCCAGATGCGGTCACCAAGGCCGACGACGATAGCCGCGAGTCCGACTGTGTGTTCGTGGCACAACGCGTCATAAGCTCTTGACTCAGGTCGATGACGGGACGCAACTTCTTTGCCTTCCAACAAGCAGCGCCATTGATGCAAAATGCAGATTCGCCGAGCGGACAGTCGGCGAGCATATCGTGCTCCCGCGCTAGCACTTTTGCCGTTGGTATTCGCTAACCTTACAAAAACTACTAAAAATGGCATCCTTCGGAGCAGCAAAAGGCAAAAACGGCAATTGGCGCAACGCAGGCAAGCGCCTGGCAGATTCCGCGACGGAAGCTGTTGAGAGTATCGGGAACGCAGCGAAGCCCGTGGTGACACGCGCCGGCCGGATGACCAGGAACGGTGGTGAGTCATTGGTCGAGGCCGCAGAGGGCATCGCGGAGGTCGGCGTAAAGGTTGCAAAGCGCACGAAAGACATCGCCGCGACGATTGCAGAGAACCCCCGTATCACAATCGACTTCATGAAGGAAAAGGCGGCCGCTGCGAAGCAGAAGGTGACGACCATCGTGGAAAACCGAACGCAATACGCGGCACAGGCCAAGGATGCTGCGATCACCGGCAAGAAAGTTTTGGGCGACGCAGTCCGGAACCCCGCCGAAGCGGCGCGGGCGGCCCAAGCGGTAGCCGAGGGATTTGGTCGTGGAGTGGTGGACTCGGCTAGGGGCGCAGCCGGCCACGTTCTGGTGGGCGGCGCCGATTTTCGGGAACTGAATGCGCGTATTTTTTGCCAGTGCGAAGAATATCGCGCCTTGGGACAACGGGCACCGGTCGCTGGGCAAATTGCCGATGGGAGCACCTTTCTCGACGCTGTGCTTGCCGGTGGCGACGCCAGACGCGCAGCTCTTGAGGGCTTCGTTCCGCCAGACGTCGTCGACGCCTACGCCACTCAATATCCCGGGGGAACCGAGAGCTTTAAGGAAAAAGTCCGGCACTTTAGCGAAGAGCAGATACAAGGATTGGTGGGTGGCGTAAAAGGCAAGCTTTTCGAGATTCAGTACATGGGCCATCTAAATTCCGGGGTTCTTCCCGACGGCTTCCATGCCGTCATGGCGCAAAGTGTGACGCAACCGGGATGGGACATTGCGATCGAAGGGCCGAACGGAGATATGGTTAGGCTGCTGCAACTGAAGGCGACGGATTCGGTTGCGCGTGTGAAGCAGGCGCTGATGCTGCACCCGGAAATTGACGTTGTCGTGCCCTCGGAACTTCACGCTGAACTCGTGATGAGGGGATATTCCGAGCACATCGTTGACAGCGGAATTTCTCACGGAGACTTGGTCACAGATGGGCGACGCATCAAAGGCAGCTCAAGACGGCTTTGGCGAGCCGTCCGTAATCATGCTAGCGCTCCTCGCGTTCACATCTTACAGCGACGATAGTTTATCGGCGTATGAACGCAGCCGCACTTTTGGCTCACGCTCCGGCAGCTACGTGATGGCGTATCTCACTGGCGGGGCGGCAGATCTTGTAACCGGCGGCATACCCTTCATATCGATCGTGGCGGCGTCCACCGCGCGAGCGGTCATCGGGACAGGCGGAAAAAGTGCGCACAAGGGATGCGATGCTCGCTTTAATCAAATCAAATGAGGCTGTTCTGCGGCGCCAGCGCCGACGCCTCCTTTCACTGCCCGAATAGACCAACCTTCATGAGGTAACAAATGATCGAGTTTCACTTTGCGGAGTCGCAAGTTCCGCATACACCTGCCAAGCGCTTGTTCGATGCTGCGCGGACCGGTGACATCCTTCGACTGGAACAGCTTTGTGCGTCGGAAGGGCTGGAGTCTCGGGATGTCTTCGAGAGGGGCGAGTCGCTGCTGTTCCCTGCGGCTGCAAGTCAGAAAACTGAGATGTGTGAGTGGTTGTTGGATAATGGAGTTCGGGCTGAGCATCAAGATCACTCTGGCCGAACCGCGCTCCTCTCGGCCATTGTGTTCAGGGACGCAGGCTGGAATCAGAAGTTAATTACGCTTCTCTCAAGAGCCATCAATATTGCGGATCGCTCCGGAGTTACGCCGCTCATGCAGGCTACAAAGGGAGCGGGGGCATTTGGCGCAAAGCGCGGAAACCTAAAGATCGTGAAGGCGTTGGTGGAGAATGGCGCGGACGTGTTCGCTCAGGACGACCGAGGCCTCACACCACTGGGCCGCGCAGAATTTGCTGCGAGGAAAAGTAAGCAGGACGTCAACGACGAAATTATTGCCTTTCTCAAGAACACGATGGTCGAAGCTGCGGCGATGCATGAATTTCTTCGCTTGTATCAGCATCACTTTTCACCAAAAGGAGTACTCATGATTCAGCACCGGCCATCTTGATCATGAACTTGCACCACTGCTTTTCGAGTGTTCGGTGAAACTATGCAATCCGGTTACCGCCTTGATATAGGCTAGGGATCGGCGAATGGATTTCCGCTGCGGCGGCTAACCGCGCCCCCCGCTCCCTGCGAATTCGGTTTTCGCTACTCACGGCGTGCTGCCGCACAAAAGAATGTTCTTATGCACTACGCCTAGCCGGGCCCGGCATTTAAGATGACCGGGCTTGGCAGTTTCAATCGATACATATCGAAACGTCTGCAGTGCTGCATCGAATGCCCGAACCGCAACGGACAAAAAAACAGAACAGGAGAGAACGGATAATGGCGCTTAGCCTTGGTGTGCAAGCAGGTAGTCAGGTGAAGATCGGGAGCTCTATCCTCCACATACTGAAGATCTCCAATGGGGGAAAGTCTATTTCAGTTAAGCTCAACGATCAAACCTTCGATGTCGGAAATCAACAGAAAATCGAGATATTGCCGTCCGTGTTTGTCATCTGCGGAGTGGTCGGAGACTGGGACTCGTCGTCGAAATCTCGGCTTGCGTTGGATGCGCCTCGTTCCGTTAAGATCGAACGCGTCGATCCGGGCAAATAGCGGCCTATTGCACACCGGTTACAAGGTGGTGCAGATACGCGCCGTGTGCAAGGGGGAATTCGCCCGTTAAGCAGAACGATTGCTCATGACGATACAGCTCTATAGCAATCACTCCGCTCTGGTGAAACCAGAAACTGTTACTCCAATACGGCTTGCCAAGTGGTTTCCCCCCGCGCTCCGCGCGTTCCTGGCTGATCTCCCATGCCGTAATCCGGCCGGGACCAAATTCGTTAATATATGCCCAACTCTTGTCGACCGACATCCTTCCTCTCGAAGACGTATAGTGAAGGCTGCTCAGCCACCCACGCAGGTCGTTCGGTATATCGGCCCATCGACATAGGGCGGGACGGCCAAAGCAACGGTAGCGGTCGTCGATAGCTCCGATAGACTCGCCGTGATACGAGTCGTTGTCATAGACAGCATCGGTCAACCTAGTTCGAGGCAGGTGCGGCTTGTAATTGGCTGGTGGCAGCGGCGCTTTCTGCAAGCCTGATTTTCACCCGCCGACTGGCGAATAGGATGGTCATATCGTCGGTCCGCTTTATAAGCCCCGGGTAGTAGAAACCTGTGATCTCAATCGTCTCCCTGCAACTGCACGAAGCGATTGTTTCCGTTCATCCAGGCATCGATCCGGCCTCACCTTGTGGCCCGAAAAGCCAGAGCTCCAGGAACCGACTATCACCATGCTGACCGCCTACGTAACCGGATGTGCTAAACGTCATTGCTCCACGACGGCTTTCCGATAATTGAACCACCATGTCCGGATAGAACACTTCGGCATCTTCTTCCCACCGTCTGACGAGCCAAAGTGAATATCCACGGGGTGGCCGCTTGTATAAAACGCCAGGCAACCTCGGACAGGGGATCTTGGATACCCTAATGCCCCGCAGGGCGTGATCAAGATAGAGAAGCTGCGCGTCTTTGAGGGCAGCCTACTTGTTTTTGCCACGTCGGTTTACTATCTTGGGCACTGGCGGTTTGAGACGCGTCTTTTCGAAACAAAGAAAGGAGATCAATTTCAGTATTCGGGAGAGAACATCACCCAAGTCGGCGGAAACGGCCAGGGGGTGAAGGGTACGCTATTCACTCTGGCGATGTCTCTGCACAAAACTGATGACGCGTTGCAAGTGACGGGGGAATGGCGCGGAGGCGGGATACCATACCCCTTTGAAGGAACACTCCTGAAAGCATAACGACAAAACGTACCACACATAGAAATTACAAAAGAGGTACCGAGGCATCGCAGGATAGATGCCCCTAACAGCCCAGGCGGAGCGGCTGTTTATCATTGCCGTAACCCGCGACGGATTTGCAGAACAACTTGGAGACTCGCAATGGTGTCAGGGAGGAGGGCCCGATACGTAATATACGGCGCTCTGTGGGCGCGACACAGACCACGGCACATAACCGAAGCATAGACGGATACAGCGCTAAAGCGCGGGCCATCAAGAGCCGAATTGAAAAGGTTTCGCTTACTTCTCCGGGTTAGTCACTGATCAAACGAGCCTCTGTATGTGTGCACTCTGCGAGGGCACGACGCATGTCCCTGCGTCGCTCCCGTCGTTGTCACTAAAATCGAGCACGAAAATATGGCTCGTCAATGGAAAGGGCGCGTGCCCGATCTCATGGATGATCGGTTCCATTTCCACACCGGCTCGTCGCTCGCAGATCTGGCTAAGAAAATCAACGGTCGGCACGATCCACGCGATCTTGTTCTCTGCGGAACGCGGGCTAAACTCTCGGTCCAGCTTCAGTTGCTCATGCTTAAAATTGATTTCAATTTCGCCGGGCAATGTGTGCTGCGATCCTTGCCCAGTACGGTCCTGCACAAATAACACGAAAAAGTCGCACTCGTCACAGTCTGCAAGAATGCGTTCTGCGTCGCCTCTTCTTCCGGTGGCCACCCTTGTTAGCAATTGGTCAAAGTCCTGCATAGTGCTGGACACGCGCCTGGCCATGTCAAAGGTGTACTGGTATTTGAACTCCACCTTGACTCGCTCTTTCGATTCAATATCAACAATCAAAAGATCGACCTTATCGACTTCAGCGTAGGCGCGAAGGTTTTCGTGTCCATAGGTCTCGTTGAATTGTTCGAGAAAGGCGTCGCGGTACCGCGCCTCGTTCTTCACGTTTTGATAATAGAAGTGGATGCGCATGAGGCGATTTCGATATTCCTCGCTTGCAAGCGCCGACTTGATCTTCTCCGCGTATTTGCCGCTCATCTCTTTCCTTTTAAGCATTAGGTGATCTGATCTGATGCAATCTTAACCTCAGCCTTTGGCGCAGGGCGCCTTCGTAAAAATGCACGGCCCCGGCTCAGATCGTCGCGATTCGCCCGCTCCAGCGTAAAGCTTCAATCACTCCAACGCTCGACCTTCTGCTGCAGCGGATATCGTGGGTCATTGAAAGCAGTCAACGGAATCGGGCCATACGCCACAGTTCAATCGCAGATAGAACGCAGGAACCTTCAGTCTCCGCTGTTTCAAACCCCCGCTTCTTGAGATCGCGGACCGGCGGCGAAAAGATGCCCAAGGCGCCCGCCGACGACAAAGAGGCAAACGAAAAGGTTCACGCCGACCTCGAGAGCACAGCCCTTGCCGAAGCCCATATGCCAAGTTTCTGCGATCGCCGGAAGGGCGAAGCCGAACATGCAAAGGGCAGCGCCTGCGAACAGCCAGGCAAAATCCCTTCCCATCTGGCCACTGCGTCCATAGATCGCCGATCTGTTCAACTATCCGTTGAGAGCGCTGCTCGGCGACTATCGAGGCGCCGCTGGCGAAGACGCGGGGGCGATCGCCGCGCAGATCGGGGACTTGCCCCGCGATGACCGCCGGGCAATCCTGCGAATCGTCGAGGACGTCGCCGCAATTGCGCGAGAGCGAGAAATCCTTCGATCCCGGTTGGACGCTGTGGGACAACGTGCTGCTGAACGCGAGCGCCCGGAACTCGAAACGATGGCGTCTGCTGCGCGGGAGCGTCCACGTTCGCGCGCAAAGACATGAGGCGAACGACGTTGGTGTGGTTGTGAGCCGCGATCGACGACTGGCACGGACAATCCGGCGCGCGTCTGGCAGCCTGCCTGTCAATCCTTCGGACAGGTCTTCCTCGTGGTTAAACATTCTTCCCCTCTTGGCCTTTGGAAAATCCACGGCAAATCAATGCCGCGTTTCATGTCCTTAATCATCGGCACGACGCGTCGCACCCTTCCGGCGAAAAATCCGGGGAAAATTGACGATCCGTCCTGAGGGTGTTTTATTTGGGCGATTCACGGCTTTTACGTGAGAACTCGTCCTGCGCCGGTTGAGATACGCAGCTACTATTCGGAAAAATCCAGCGCCGAAAAAAAACCATGCCGCAGCACATTCGTTTCGAGAGCACGTATTTCAAAGAAGACGAAGCAGAGGAGATTTGGCGGGAAGCGTTGAGGCCGATGTATGACGTGAAGCGGCCAAAGGACGTTCCTTTCGCGGCCAGCGTCGACACGTGGGACTTGGGACTTGGGACCCATCTTGCTCACGCGCCATGCCGCTCAGGGAGAGGTGCAGTTTCACCGCACGCGTCGCAAAATCGCTCTGTCGGGCATTAACCAATATCTGGTGCATTGCTTGGTTGGCGGGCAGCTCACGTCGGAATTCGCCGAGGGTCAGCAACGGGTGCCGTTGAATTCCGTCGCCATTCGGGACCTTGCCGTCGAAAACGTTGGGTTCGCCGTCGATGCCCCAATGATCACGCTGAGCGTCGCCCGCTCGGCGCTGGATCGACGGCTGCCACAGCGTTCGCAAATTCATGGCGTGAGTTGGGCGGCGGATGACGCGATCGGAGAGCTATTCGCCGCGCATATGCATGCCCTTGCTCGGCTTGCAGCGACGATGAGCGAAGAGCAGATACCGATCGTCGTTAATGGAACGCTGGACTTGTTGGCCGCGTGCCTGCTGCCAAAAGCACAAGAGCGGGTTTCGCAGGGAGATCCGCGCCTGGCTCCCATGCTTCGAGCGCAAGCGGCTTCTTACATCGAGCAGCATCTGTTGGATCCGGATTTAGGGCCGGCCGCGCTTTGCAAAGCATTGGGGATATCTCGCACCGCACTTTATGAGTTGTGTGCCGAGTCGGGCGAGTCGGGCGGAGTGGCCAAACGAATCAAAGACCGGCGCCTGGATGAAGCGCTGAGGCGACTGACCTCGCCGAAGCATGCCCGCGAGCGAGTCGCGGAAATCGCCTATTCAGTGGGATTCGCGAGCGATTCGACGTTCAGCCGGGCCTTCAGGGAGCGATTTGGATGCACGCCCAACGACGCGAGGGGCGAGTTGTTGGTCAAGCGGGCTGGCGCGATCGAGAAAATGCCAGATGATCTCGTGGAGCAGCATCAACGCAAAATCAAAGGGCTTAGTGGATAAAGCCCTGTGCAGGTCGTTGCGCGAAACTGGAAAGCGTTTTGCATGTTTGTTGTGCGTCTCGTCGACCAGCCAACCCGCTCTCAGCGCTGATCGTGCAAAAGACCCAACCATAAAGTCTCAAACCAGGGGCCGTTAACTCATTTGAACGCGGGCGTTGGTTTCCGCAAGCCGACAAACTCACAGATCGCTATCAGATTTCGCTTCAGACGACCCGCCAGGACGGCCTCGTGGATCTCCGCGAGCAACCAGTCGTCGTTCGACATGACAGGACCGCGAGTCGAGTCGCTTTCGATGGGCTCCTCCTCGGCAACGGTCGCGACCTGAGTCGGGGACTGCTCCACGCGACCAGCCCGCATCGCTCTCGTTACCGGCGCGACTGCTTCCTGTTGCGGCACGGTCGCATTCCGGTCGAATACGACTGCTGCGCGACTAGGCGCGAGCCCCCCGAGTCCTGCGAAATACCAGGCGAAGCAGGCAGTGCCTTCGAGCACGACTACACACGCGAAATCCTGCAGCAGATTCAGTCGCGCTTCGGTCGTACCGAGCCAGTGCGCGACCATCAAAGTCGCGGGATCGGCACGGCGCGACTCACGCATTTCTTCCGCGCGACTGGCCTGGTCGCGAAGCCAGTCGCGCCCGGCCTCATGATGCTTCGCCTCGTTCGCCTCAGCATGCAGTGCTACAAGCTGGGCCGACAGCGCCGTCTTCCGGACCATCGCCGATGCAGCGCCGTGCATCAACATGCTCCAGAACGGATCGATCATCTTACTCGGCGCCAGGCGCATTCCAGCGTATCCCCTCCACCCACGAGCCTGTGGGACGACCGCCGCGCCAGTAATGCCGCTCGAGAATCAATTGCGCCTCGGCATGCCCCTGCCTCGCTGCCCTTTGGAGCCACCGTGCAGCGTCGCCCCCCGATTGCTTCACCCCGTTGCCACTCCCGTAGCACCAGCCGAGATTAAACTGCGCATCGACATCCCCTGATTCCGCGGCCATGTGGTACCACTTGGCCGCTTCGGCCCAGGAATGCGAGACACCCTTGCCATACGCATAGCACACGCCAAGATTGAACTGGGCCGTGGCGTTGCCTTGCACGGCGGCCTCCCGGTACCACTTCACCGCCTCCACGTGCGACTGAGGGACACCCTCGGCGAGCGCACAGCATCGGCCAAGCCTATTCATCGCCAAAGCGCTTGCCTGTTCGGCGGCTATTCGATACCAATAGATCGCGTCGCTCCACGACTGCGCGACACCTTCCCCACTCTCGTAGAACATTCCCAGATTGAACTGCGCGCTGACATGTCCGCCCTCGGCCGCCTGGCGATACCACATCGCCGCCTCAGTCATCGATTGCGAAACGCCTTTGCCATTTGCATAGCACACGCCAAGATTGAACTGGGCGGTCGCATTCCCTCGTACGGCGGCCTGACGAAATAGCTTTACTGCCTCGGTCATCGACGGGGGGACACCCGCGCCAGTCGCATAGCACATGGCGAGGTTGTTCAACGGCCACGCACTGCCCTGCGCGGCGGACTTGTTGTACCAGGACACCGCTTCTGTCCACGATTGGGCAAACGTCCCGCCATACTGATAGCAAAGACCTAGTTGGTACTGGGCGTCAGAATCACCGGCGTGAGCACGCGAGACCACCAGATCGATGTCCAGAATTGAGTCGTATTGCAAAATTCACCTCTCAAATTGCCGTGCAATTGAACAGATCCCGTGACTGGGCGGTCGTGGCCAGGCTTGAAGTGAGATACGGGAAGAAAGCGACGATGCCCCATGTGATGACACGGGTCATGACATGGCTGCATTCAATATGAATTACCCGGAGCGGGATCGAATCTCGATATCTCAATCAGGTATTGGACAACTCGACTGACATGATCGAAGCAATGGGCATCAGCGGCATCAGGCGCGCAAGTATGAATCCTGATAAAGCCATTTACCCTATTCGAAGCATGGCGTCTCAGACACAATAGGAAAGCCCGATAGAACCCCATATCGAGCCACTGACGGGCTTCCAATGCGATGCCCAAGGCCAAGCATGGTGAACCCATTCGAAAGGCTTACAGCGTTCACTATGTGCTCTCCAAGGGCATTGCCTCATCCAATACGCCCTGCCTCGCTACGCGACTGCATACTCCCAAGGGATGTCGCCGGACTCAGCTTTGTCAATCGATCGAGCAACCACGCCGACTCCATCCTCTTGAGCACCAGAATCAGTGCGGCGAGGCGGCACGTGGCCACCCGTACTCCTCGATAAACGCCCCAGACATGCCTCGAAATCTGCTACTTGCGTCGCCTTCAAAAGGGGGCACGGTACTCCGGTCTTGCCACGCTTTCTGCCTTTTCTTTTTGCTTCGATCTTCGGCGGATGACTCGACCAGAATGAGCGGTGAGCGTCAGGCTTGGCCATCTTCATATAGTAATCGGGCTTCACCAAATACGGTACTACCACGGTCTCAAGAATGCCGAGCTTCTCAGCATTGTCGTACCGTATTGACCCAATACCACAGCTGACGTACTTGGCCTTATTGCAGTTGTACAGACCGCCCTTTCCCCGCACGATGACGTTTTGCCAATAGTCACCGATCATGTCGACAATCGTCACATCCTCGCGCACTACGTCACCATTCAAAATGACGATGACATGGAAATGACACTCCTTATCCAGCCCGTATTCGAGCTTGATGGCAAACCCCATTCCCTTGCAGGCGCCATTAGGAAGCCTCTTTTTCAATTCACGTTTCAGAAATAGTCTCAAGGCCACTCGATGGCATCTGATGTCCTCATAGGTCACCACCTGCACACCAGATAACTCCGAGTCGCGATAGAATTGCGGATACCCCAAATCGAAACGCAGTACCAAAGCATGATGATTGACAGTCAGACAGGCGAGTACCAGTGACCACAGCGTATCGAAGTTGTCCTTCGATTGCCTCTCAACGGCTCTTTTCCACTGCGAGAAGCTCTCGCTGCGACATTGCCGACGAATCTCCGCTACTATTGAATTCGAACGCTCAACGAATAGCCTGAGCGTCGTGTCTAGCCAACAATTCTTGTCTTGGGAGTACAGCCATTTCTCTTTTGCGGCAGTCGCGAATGGCTGATTGCAACCCTCGAAATCAACTTCTCGCATGACTGCGTCGTAGTAGATGCCGAAATAGCGATTGTACTTGCCAATCTCGGGATACTTATCGATGACTCGATCCAGATCGAGTCTTAAGCACCTGAGAACCGTATTGCCGTGAGAACCGGCCTTGACGCTAAGCGTATTCGGCCTCATTCTTGCAGGAAATCTCTCTTTCTCTAGATCAAAGAGTACATCTCTTGACTGGATGATCTTCTTCACGCACGCGGTAATGCGATAGACGTCAGAGGCTATCGAGTCTTCGAATAGCTCAAGAACAGGCTCAACCTTGCCATCTTTGATGTCGAACATAAGCGTCTGGTGAGGCTCGCCATCTTGCATCTCGATGGAATCGAATTCCATCTCGTCACTGCTATATTCTTCCGCGTTCATTCTGGCTGTCCTAATAGTCTATGTGTGCATAGTGGTCGATCATCGAGATCGACTCGTGCCCATTGGAAAGATCGACATTCCAGTACTGGAAGCGTCTTCCTCGTAGCATTCAGGACAGCAGTAGGAATTGCCTTAACTCGAACTGGGGAGTAGAGATGAGGTACTCGATCCTCTGTCGGGATCTCGGACGATACTTATTGATTGTGATGATATGGAATCTCAGTGAGCAATAGAAGCTCCGCGGGAACACAGGTACGCTAACTTGGATGCAGTAAAAACAATAGAATCAAAATCAACTTATTTAAATCCGGAATTAGAGTGCAATGGAACCGTCGAGGAAATGCCGCATTCGACTTTCAAATACGATCAGAAAAGACGTTTTGAGGCTCTATCGCCTTCAACGAGTTAGGGTGCAGACAATGCGGTGAAGATGGCCGCGAGTCAGCACGGCAAGCACTTAAGTGGGCGCGGCGAGCGTGCCTCACAAGGGGGCTACCACCAACTCGATCGATACCTGTGCATGACATGGCACCCGTTCCGGATCGTCGCGCTACGCCGCCGGGCGCCGTGCCATCGCCGTATGGAAGATTACTTTTTTAGTTTCTCCGAAAAACGATTCTAATATTTCCACTTTTCTTGCATCTAAAAAGCAAAAAAAGCATATTTTTATTCGACACTTGAGCACATAAATTTATATACGAGAACCATCCACAATCTTTAGGAGGAGACGGTGTGGTCAACTACGGCGGCTCTCTGCGTTCGTTTTCCAGAACGTTTCAGCCACGCGGCCCCTGTCGTCAGTTCCTTCCATTTTTAAGGAACCGCGCGGAGAAGCAGTGTCCGGGGAGTGGTGACGGCAGCGCCCATGTAACTTCGATGCGCACAAACAGACCTCCCGCGCCTCGTATTTGCCGTTGTTCTATGAATCACGGCTGATTGTAATCACACGCGGAGGATCTAGTTCGATCGGGTAGTTCGGCGAAGGCTTAGGTTCTTCATCGACCCGGAATTTGAAGTGCCGCTTAGCCGCCAAGTTACTCGAGGGATCGCGAGCGTATGTTGCTTCGTAGTTGATGTGAATCATATCGGTCGGTTTTTTCGATGAACCAACCGCCCTCGACTTAATTGAGATATTCCCTCTTTCTTCCAGCCAGATCAGCACTTCCCTGTAACGGGGAGCATCTCCTTTCAGACCATATTTCGTACAGAACACCCGAAGTCGGTTGGCCGGATACTCCAGATTTGTTTCATTTGGCGTGAGCGATTCAAGGGCATATGGGCTATTCTGTATTTCCAACCGTTCCTTCAGCTTCTGAAGTACGTGGGTTGCCATCTCCTTCATGGCAATCTCTGGGTTGAATACCCGGCCAAATTCGCTCAAATACCATTCGACTACGCGCATGGCTGACGTAACGGTAGGCTCCGGGATTACCAGTTCGCTAGAATCGCTATCACCATCGCCCTTTCCGTCAGAGCCGCGGAGCTTTCCGTTCTCGAAGAAATGAAATAACGCAGCAAGGCGCGCAACGTGCTCAGAGTATCGATTGACAAATTCGCGCTCGTGAACCAACAACCCTCCATCCGCGGTCGCTGCTTCCATTTCATTAAAGTCGTTCTCCCAAGCTTGTTGCGCTGCCGGCGCAAAGCACAAGGTCTTTCTGTTTTGATCCCGCAGAGCTATATCGGAATGGGCATGAGCAAGGAGTGCGAGGATGCGCTCGTTGAAGATTTTGATCCAGTCGGTCAGTCTCGGATCGAAGCCGCTGATCTTCCGCTTGCCGTAAGGGGTATCCGGTCTTGATAGCAAGATGCGAGACATGAACCCAATCCCCTTTGCCAATTCCCCCTTGCGCTCCAGAAATCGATCAAATACGATGGGCTGCACCATCAGTGAGATGGTCAGTCGCGGATCCTCAACAAAATAGCTTTCCCGAGCAGTGCGACCGACGACGTCGATCGCCTTTCCTTCCCATAGCTTGTCAAGGCTTGACATATCGGATTCGCCCCTGGCATTCAGAATACCCGCCGCCTCATCGGAGAACAAACCGGCTGATGGCCAGTTCTCGGCGAGGTTTTGCTCCAGTTGGCGAATAGGTATCTTCGAGTACAGGACGCGCCGCAAGCGAGGTTCACGATAAGCGAAATCTTGCTGGCGCAATTCAGTGAGTTCTTGCTCGACCTCTTCCAGCTTGTCTTGCGCAATTCTGGCGAGTTGATCAGCATCCTTCTTACCACTGATAGCAAGGGTATGCGATTTTCGTCGCAAGGTACCTGAGGCTTTTTCTAATTCACTTCTCTTTCGTAGTCTTTCTTTCAGCTCGTACTCGTTGAGTTCCTTTTGTCGAGCGTATTCGGCCCTCCTAATACGGTCGTAAGTTTCGACGGACGAGGTCACTACGCTATCCGCCTTGGATTTGCGCGATCCGGTATCAGCCACGGTCAGCATATAGAGCGAGCACACGGTTCTCTCGTTCTTCTCGATTCCTCGATTTACCCAAATCAGGTCCTGGCAGGCAAGCGACACCGCTGACAACACTGCCTGTACAGCAATCGGCACCGCGACCCAGTCGTTCCTGCAAATCTCGATAACTGCACCTCTGATTGTTTCAGGCAGAGACTGCCAGGGAAACGTCTCGTTCTCGGGTGTGAAATCGGGGAATCGAAGTATGCTTTTGTTCTGAACCCAGCTGCCCTCGCGAAGCTCTACATCGGCGGACGCCCTATTAGCGTCGTTCTGACGGGATTCTGAGATCGTTGCACTTCCCGGCAACTCTCCTACGCGCTGGGATTCTTCCGGCCTCTGGCTGGAGTCGGTATTGTTCAGTCCGGGGGATTCCGCGAAGTCGTTTTCGTTGGCCATGTGTTACCTGAACTCGTACGAGTCTTAACTGCTAGAATGCGCCACGACGGTGCGACGCGGCATACCGTCTAACGGCAATTGCCACGATAACTTGATTGTTGAAAACCAGCTATGTCAGCGCAGAATACGAAGAAAGAAACCTACGAGGAATTGAAGGCGCAGGCCGAGGCAATACTGCAGCGAGCCGAAGAGGTCAGAAAGGAAGAGCTGGCTGAAGTGATTGCCGACATGAATGCGAAGATCGAAAAGTATGACATCACCGCGAAAGACCTGAAATGGCCGAAAGAATCGGCGCACAAGAAGGAGTCCACCGGCAAGAGTAAGCCCAACCCTCCGAAATACAAGGACCCCGTTACCGGCGCTACTTGGACAGGGAAGGGGCAACCGCCTAGCTGGATTGCAGGCAAAGACCGGGAACCGTTCCTGATTAGAAAATAGCCGTCATCTGTTCCCTCGGCGATTACCTCCCTCGAAGTAAAGAAGGTAATCTCCCGGACCACCCATTGACGGGCATGTCACCTTTCATGATCTGCTCGACGATATTTGGCAACCAAGGCAGCCTACGACATGAAAGCGTCATTGACCGAACGTCGCAACAGAGATCGCCGCTCTTAACTCGTCACACATACGTTGCATAGCCACCGAAATCCATCGGCGCTCGTCTGACGTTTTCCGAGCGAAGATCCGCCATCGCCATCGCTGATGGACGCGCCGGTCTCACGATGGCCGAATCTGGCTGATCTGATCAGTCGCCGATCGTATCGCCATTGAGCAGCCGCTTTACCGCCGCTACAGGCCAGAGCAACCGACGACTCGGAAGCTTGGTCGGTCGCACTCCGTGATAGCTTCCAGTTTCCGAGTAACGCTTCCTGACCGATTGCGGGTCGACCGCCAGAGCGGCGGCGAATTCCTCCGTCGACAGGTGTTCCCGGTTTTCCGGGACAGGCATGGGCGACCGAGGTGAGGACTTCTCACCCTTCGTATCCGCAGCAGCGTTGGGCTCTCCTGCACCAAGCCGAATCAGGATTGAATCGACGGCGATTGCGGTATTAGTAGCGTACTCAACGATTGCCGCGGGAATCACGTCAACCTGATTGGCCTGGGACTTGTAGTCGATGAGCGCGCGGTAAAGCCGAAACCACTCGGTCTCAATGTCCATCTCTTCGCACCAGATCAAAAATTCGTCTGGCGGGAGTTCGGTCGGCGTATCTTCACCATTTTCCTGATCATCTTCGCATCGCCAACTCCACTTCCGCCAGATTCGGCGGGCGTCGGAAAAGCGTTCGTTTCCAACATTCGGGAAGAGCTTGCCGTCGAGCCCCACGCCACCAGCGGGAATATCAGCGCAACCAGGCAGAGGATGAATTCCCGACAGGATCAGCGTTCCCTCGATGGGCGTCCAGGTCGGCCGATCGAGGTACTCCTGCATCACGGCATAAAGCCGCCGCGCGGCAGCAATGCGTTCTTGTGGTCGCTCGTGTGGTGATTGGTCGTCCGTCATAGCCCCATCGCGGTCCCTAGTCTTCGGCGGTCAATTCTCGCAGTCATCTTGAGATTTTAACGTGCCATGAGCCGCAGGAGTGGTGGCCCATCAAGCGCCACCCGTTGCGGATCAAGCCGCGTCGGCCTGAAACTGGATTCCACCCTGCTCCAGCATCCAGACCTCGATCTTGTCGTGCCACATGCGCAGCAAGTCGATCGGGCGTCGACGATAGTGCTTCTCGGCGATTGCGGATGGCTTGTGCCCCTGAATCTGTGCCACGACTCCCACCGGACATTCGACCCATTCCGACAACGTGCCGAACGAACGGCGCAAACCGTGCAAAGTGACATGAGGCAAATCCCCGGCGGCAAGCGCCTGGTTATGCGCTATCCGTGGCTCCGCGATCTTGCCGTCCGCGGCGGTCTTGCTTGCAAACACCCAAGGCGAAGGCGACCACTGCTCACCCTTTTCCGCGAGTCGCGCCGCCTGCCGCTTGTTCGGCGGGATATCATTGAGTCGCTTCAAATTCAGCAGCAAGCTTGCCAGATAAGGCGTGAGCGGAATGGCACGACCTCCAGATCCCTCAACCTTGTCATCGAGAACAAGGCTACGCCATCGAAAATCAACGTCGTCCCAACGCAGTGCCGCGAGTTCTTCGCGCCGCGCTCCGGTAATCAGCAAGCCTTGCAGGTACGCACTGATGACGGGATTGCCGATCTCGCGTACGCCGCCGAACCACGCCGCCAATTGTTCGCGTTGCAGCGAATCCCCGTCTTTCGCTTTCACGCGTGGTGTAGCGTCTTTCACGTCGCGCGATTTATAAGCGTCAGATGGAATAATGCCGCGGTAGGCCGGGGTCTCGGCTGCCCAGCGAATAGAACTGCGCAGCAGCCGGAACGAGAGCGCTGACATGGTGGGACGGTCCATAGCTTCCGTCGTAAGCCATGCAGCAATGCGCGCTCCAGTCAGCTCAGGCAACTTGAGTGGACGCAATGCGGCAAGCGGTCCAGGTTGCGTAAAGCCTTCTGCTCGCTTTTTCGGCATGCCGCCCTGGTCAGCATGTTGCAGATGATCGCGATAGTGTCGCTCGCTCCAAAAGGGTTTGCGCACTTGTACGTACTCGTCCCACACCTCGCCAAACGTCACGTCTTGCCGCCGCACTTCTGCCCGGCGCGCCTCGTGAGCGACCTGTTGTTCGACGCGGACTTCTCGCGGATCTTTGCCGTCATCAACCAGGGTCCTGAGTCTGCTCGCCTCAGTGCGAGCCTTACCAAGTTCCCAAGCCCTAGCATCCCCGATGGTTACACGGATCGTTTTGCCGAAAAGACGCGATTCGAAGATATACGCGCGCGAACCCGCTGCCGTAACCCGCAACCCGAATCCCGCCGTTTTAGCATCCCAGTAGATGCTCTGCTGCTTTCCCGGTTCGCACTCAAAACCGTCGACCCGTGCTGCCGTGAAGCTTAATTTTTTCATCAAACGATCTGTGTAGGCACCATGTAGGCAAATCCTAGGGTAATCGATCTATGTTGGTCAATGCCAGAATTCACTCAATTGCGCTAAAACCCTTTACCATCAAGCCATTCATGCATCTGGATGGAAGCCGATCAACGTAAAGAAATGTCGACTCTCTCGGACTCTTAATCCGTAGGTCGACAGTTCGAATCTGTCACGCCCCACCAAGTATTTAAAAGGGTTTGCAAGCTTTTAGCTTGCAAACCCTTTTTCATTTTGGCGTCGGTTTGTCGCTCGGAATATTCAAAAACACCCCCCTTCAAACCACCGCATCCCCCTCATCGATACTAATCCGTACCCTCCCCGCATCGATAAACACGCGCAGTTGCCGATACCTCACCAGATACCGAACCCCGACCATCGCCGCAGCAAACCCCGCCGCTGCCGCAACGCCAAGCGCCCAACGCGGGCCGAACGTATCGGCGACCCAACCTACAACCGGCGCACCCAAAGGCGTGCCGCCCAACGCGATCGCCAAAAAGATCGCCATCACGCGGCCGCGCATGGCGGGTTCGGTGGATAGCTGCATCGTGCTGTTTGTCGTCGTGGTGATGGTTTGCGCGGACACGCCAATGACCACAAGCGCAAGACCAAAAAGCCCATAGCTAGGCGCGATCGCCGCCAGCGCACAACCGGCCCCGAAGACAGCGGTACTCGCGAACAACACGCCAATCCGAGGTTTCGCCCGCCGCGCGGCAAGCAGCGCGCCCGCGATCGTTCCGATCGCCATGATTGATGTCAGGAGTCCGTATTGACTCGCTCCGGCATGAAAGACGGTGACGGACATCGTGGAGATAAAAATCGGGAAGTTGAGCCCGAACGTGCCGATCAGGAACAGCATGAGCAGCACCGCTTTCAAGTCCGGCCGCTTCCAGACATATCGAAACCCTTCCGCCAAGCTCCCCCGCGCGCGGACGGCCCGCTTGCTCAGATGAAATTCGTCAACACGAAGAAAACCCAACGAGCAGAGCACCGCGACAAACGACGCCGCGTTGATCAGGAACACCCATCCGGTCCCCACCGATGCAATCAGCACACCGGCAATGGCGGGACCGATCATTCGCGCAGCGTTGAACGATGTGGAGTTCAGCGCCACTGCGTTCGACAGATCGGTTTCACCGACGAGATCGGCGACGAATGTCTGCCGCGCGGGGGCATCGAAGGCACTGACGCTGCCGAGCAAAAACGCGAATACGTACACGTGCCACAACTGGACCCATCCGGCGACCGTGAGAAGTCCCAGCCCAAGCGCGAGCGTTCCCAAAGCGGCCTGAGTGCCAATCAGAAGTTTGCGTCGATCGAGATGATCGGCCGCAAAACCAGTGAACGGCAGCAAAAGCAGATGCGGACCGAACTGGAGCGCCATGACCACGCCGACCGCGGTCGCATTGTGATGGGTCAGTTGCGTGAGCACGAGCCAATCCTGGGCCGTGCGCTGCATCCACGTTCCGATATTGGAGACGATCGCGCCACCGGCCCAGACCCGATAGTTAAAGCTGTTCAGCGAGCGGAAGGTGCCGTTCACCGGACGGCTCCCGCGGCTGCAATCTCCGCGCTGAACGAACTCACGCGCGCGTGCTGCCGAGCAGGTCGATGATCTCCCGGCTCGTGCCGGTCTCGCCCAGCCTTGGGAAGATGCGCGTGATGCTGTTGGTGTGGGCATCGGCGTTCATGTCGGTCATTGCATCGATTGCCAGTGTCACGTTGAATCCCAGCTCGTGCGCATAACGTGCGGTCGACTCGACACCCACACTGGTCGCCACTCCGGCAATAACAACTTGCGTGACACCCAGTTGCTTCAGATGTTCATCGAGATCGGTATTCGTGAACCCGCCCCACGTCCGCTTCGTGACGATGTGATCTTCCGGCTGCTGCTTTAACTCGGGGACAAGATCGGCCCAATCGGCGGGAAGACCGGCGAGGTTGCGAGCCTGCTCAGAGCGGCCCGGCGCGCCGCCGGCAACGTTGACGAGCACGACGGGTAAGCCGTGGCTACGGAACGCGTCGAGCAACTCAACGGCGTGCTTGACGACGTCACTGACGGGGTGCGCGGTGGGAAGCGCAACAATGCCCTTCTGCAAATCAATGACGACAAGAGCCGTCTTCGGATCGAGTGTAGTGATGGTCATGGTGTTTTCCTTTCAGCGAGTTGAACTGCGACGCGTCTGGCATGAGACGCGTCAAAGAGGGTAAGTGAGCCGGCGGCGCCGCTTGTGCCACGCGAGTTCGGAGCACTCAGGAATCGACGAGCCGGTTGAGCAGCGCCACGGTGGTCACAAGCGCCTCTTGTTCCGAGGCCGTGAGCTTGGTTCGAATAGCGCGGAACAACCAGTCCTCCCTGGCCGCTCGGCTCGCCTTGATCCATTCGCGGCATGCGTCAGTGAGGGACAAAATGGTCTGACGTCCATCGGCCGGATCGGGCGTGCCGGTCACAAACCCGGCCGCCTCGAGGGCCGACACGGTGGCGCCCATGGATTGCGGGCGCACACCTTCAGCGCGAGCGAGCGTGGTCACGGTCGCGGGGCCCTCGCGCTCCAGACGGCTAAGCGCGGACATCTGGGACAGAGTGAACTCCCCCAGACTGGCCTCCTCGCGCAACCGCCGCTTCAGCTTGCCAAGCACCACGCGCAATTCCCCCGCCACAGCGTGCGCATGCGCGACTTCGGGATCGGTATGTTGGGTTTTCTCGTTCGTGTTCATGTCGGAACGTTAACATATACGAAGTCAAACTACCAAGTTAAACTTTGTATTTAGTCGATGGACGACGATCGGGCGGAACATGGAAAATCGTAGAAATGTGAGCGCTTGGCTGTCGCCTGCGGAGCACGCGATCCGAATGCCGGTAGCATGCGTTACACGCTCGGTGATAGTAAATGGCGTTTCCAGCGTGAATCGTCCAATGAGCGTCGCTATGCATCTGTCAATGAAATGACAGCGCAAACCCGGGGGCGATAAATCCAATCCTTCGCTAACAATTCGCTTATTAAGTCAGATTAATAACGCTACGCAATCCTTATCTTTGGCAAAAAATCCTCCCGAAAGCATTACCGGTTTTATGGCCGGTAATGAAGAATTGCTGAAGCAGAACTATTCCCCGTAAACATTGTATTTTAGGGCCTGTAAATATCCCACGGGATCAGAAATTTAGATTCAAACCCTTACCCGGCGCGTGTTTTCCTATTTGCACGCGTTGTTTCCGTTTTTTTCAATTACTAACAACCACGTTTACCCGAACACGAGAAAATGATTAATCGAAAATCTCGTTTAACGGGGAGCACGAATGCACGCCATTCCACTCAACTATAACGATCATGTTTTGGTGCCCCTTGCAGCCGGTGAGCGCGGCAGTTTTGCGGCTATGGTCATAGTCACCAAACCGAACGGCGCGCGTTGGGCATCGGGCGTGCTCGGTCACTTCGCCGAAGCGGACGATGCCTGCCGGTTTGCTATCGAATATGGAAAAGCAGAGGTCGACGGAAGGAGGCGTCCCAGAGCAGTGAAGTCGCATGCCGACTCGCATGCTGATACTGATCTGGGAACGAGCCAAACCGCTCCCCGCTGCGGTTCCGTCGCCGCCCCATGAACTTATCATTTGCCCGCCGCACGTTGCGAGTGGGCTCTTTGCTTTTAGCGACGCATTAATGCTTATGGTGCATCCAACTCATGTGGTGCGCATCGAGCCACTCACGCATGCGTAGCCATCCGGTGCCGTCCTCTGGATGTTCCCGTCGATACCGGCGGCCCGATATGGCAGCAATAACTATCAGGACCGCAAGGACCACCACAAAACCGATCATCGACTCAGTCATGGCCGCCTCCTTAATGCGTCACAGCCTGCCTATATTTTAGGTCACGCTTTTTGAAATGCGAACCTTCCCGCGTGCAAGCGTTGTCTGCGCTCCGCGTTCGGAGCGCGCCCTTCCGCGTGCAGCCGAAATACGCAAAAAAAGCCCAGACAGTGAGCTGGGCAAGTCCAACCGGGATCGGACCCGTTGGAGGAGGTGCGGATTCAATTTTTTAGGCGATGCGCGCAGCCATTTTGTCCACTCGGGCCACGCCGCCCGACGACTCATATTCGGTTAGTCGTCGGCGTCTTCTCATACTGCGTGATGCTTAATGTGATTGATCTGATTAATGGCCCATATACACAGAGTGCACGCTGTCGCCAAATGAAGATTGGACAGCGACTCCGGAATCTGAAGAGCCGTTAGCCACGCCGCCGTAGCTGCTGGCACCGGCGTTTTGCGCCGCGACGCGTGCTTCTGCAGCTTGAATGTTAGCGGGGTAATCGAAATCGTTCGCTGTTGCCGGGTTGTAGCCGGCCTTCTCGATCTGGATCAATTGTGCCTTCACTTCGGCGCGGGTCAAAGGCTGTTGGCTCGACTGAGCAAACGAAACGGCCGGGACGGCGAGCACTGCGGCAACTACAACGGCTTGAATGAGCGACTTCATGATACTTACCTCCGAATCTTGTTTTGTCGCGAACAACCTTGTTCGCGTTCTCTGATTCAAGTGTAGGTAAGCTGTTTCCGAAAATTAACTACGATGCGCGCAAGAGATTATTGTTGTTTTAGGTAGAAACCCTGAGATTATCTGGGAGCAGATGTAAAGTCGGCGTGTCCCGTAATTTTCCGAAACTAGCTCGCATCTAGCGACACAATCCAGCTGAACGATGGCCCGATTCGATCTCTCTAAAAACTAACAGATAGATAAATCATGGTCAGGCTCTTTCTTGTCGTGGGACTTGCGATTGGACTTTCGGGATGCGTAGTTGCGCCTCCGTAAGGGTATGCCCCAGCGCCAGGATATGGATACGCCTATGCGCCCGGGTATTACGCGGCGCCAACAGCCGGCGTAGGGATCGGGTTTGGTGGTGGGGGGGTGTTGTTGGCGTAGGTGAGGGATTTGGAGGCAGGTTTGCCGCGAGTAAGCCACCCTTTCCTTTCGAGGTGGCTGAGGCGTAGCTATCCTTTTCAGAGCATATAAAAATGTTAGAACTACGAATTAGATGGTTGCGAAGGCCGTCATCAGGTGGACGCGATCGAATCGCTGCTTCAGCCATCGAAAGCACTATAGAAGCAGAGGGTTGGCCGAATCGCCAACGTGCCTGGACGCTTTAAACCGTTTAAACGCGCGAGAGAGGTCCCGACGTCATCTCAAAAAATGCGAAACTTGGCCCTTCGCTCCTTCAACCCTCGCGCCCATGCTCCCCACTGTCCTCGTTCTGGTCCCGCTTCGTCCCGAGAGCCGAACCACCGTTGCCAACGCCTTCAACGTTATTACGGCACTCGATCAACCCGCGATCGATCAGGCGCTGACCAACCATGCCGACGAAATCCGCGCTGTCCTGACAAACGGCACCATCGGCATCGATGCGGCAGCCGTCGCGAAACTGCCGAACCTTGAACTGATCGGCGCGTTGGGCGCAGGCTACGAAAACATTGCGCGCGACGCGGCTCAAGCCCGCGGCATCACCGTGGTGAACGGCGCGGGTACCAACGACGACTGCGTCGCCGATCACGCTTTCGCGCTGCTCCTTGGCGTCGTCCGCCAGATCCCGGTGCTCGACCGCGCATGCCGCGCGGGCGTATGGCGCGACGACCTGCCGTTCCAGCCGAACTTCTCGGGCAAGAAACTCGGCGTGATCGGGCTTGGCAATATCGGCAAGAAGGTGGCTAGAAGAGCGCAAGGCTTCGATATCGAGGTCGGCTATCACAATCGCCGGCCGCAACCGGACTCGCCCTATACGTACTTCGACTCAGTGATCGCGCTGGCCGAATGGGCCGATTACCTCGTGGTCGCGACACCCGGCGGTGCATCGACGAAGCATCTGATCAACGCCAGCGTGCTCGCCGCGCTCGGCTCCACAGGCTACGTGGTGAACGTGGCGCGCGGCAGTGTCGTGGATACCGCCGCTCTGGCGGACGCGCTGGAGCGCGGCGTGATCGCCGGCGCGGGACTCGATGTCTACGAAGGCGAGCCCGCCGCGCCCGCGTTGCTGACAGGCTCCGAGCGCGTCGTGCTGACGCCCCATGTGGGCGGACGCTCACCGGAAGCGGTAGCGGCGTCGGTCCAGATGTTCGTCGATAACGCCACGCGGCACTTCGCCGGCGAGGCCGTACTGACACCTGTTTGAAAGCTCCCACGGGGGTGCCCGGCGAGCTTCGCCACGATCCCGTATCGTGTCGGTCTATCGCCGATCACGTCCAATCCTAAAAACCGTGTCAGACCAAACCACTCTTCCTACCGACGGTCCCATGACCGCGCTCCAGCGTCGCGGCATGGCGGCGCTCCTGCTCGCCGTTTCGCTCGCCACGCTCGATACGGCCATCGCGAATACCGCGCTGCCCGTAATCGCCGCCGATCTCCACGCTACGCCCGCCGCATCCGTCTGGATCATCAACGCGTATCAGCTCGCGATGGTCGCCACGCTGCTGCCATTCGCGGCGCTGGGCGGTATCGTCGGGCATCGGAAGATCTATCTAGGCGGGCTGATCCTGTTTCTGGTGGCGTCGCTGACCTGCGCGTTGTCGTGGTCGCTGCCGTCGCTCACCGCGGCTCGGCTGTTGCAGGGCGTGGGTGCGAGCGCCGTGATGAGCGTGAACACGGCGCTGATCGGGGCAATCTATCCGCATCACAGGCTTGGACGAGGCTTTGGGCTGAACGCGCTGGTGGTCGGGATATCGTTCGCAGTCGGGCCAACGGTCGCGTCCGTCGTGCTCTCACTCGGACCCTGGCCGTGGCTGTTTGCGGTGAATGTGCCGATCGGATTAGTGGCGCTGGCTATCGGCTGGACGGCGCTGCCGCAAACACCGCGCGCCACGCACGGCTTCGACCGCGTGGCGGCTGTGCTGAACGTAATCACCTTCGCCGCGCTGGTGTTCGCGCTTGGCGAAGCGGCGCAGCGCGCGCCCACGCATATCGTGCTGATCGCGCTGACAGTGACGATTGCGGCGGGCGGGTTGATGCTGCATCGGGAACGTGGTCATCCGGCGCCGATGCTCCCCGTCGATCTCTTCAAGCGCCCGATGTTCGCGTTATCAACGGCAACCGCCGTGTGCTCGTTCGCCGCGCAAGGGCTGGCGTTCGTGTCGCTGCCGTTTTATTTCGAAAGCGTGCTCGGGCGCAGCCAGGTGGAGACCGGCTTCCTGATGACGCCATGGTCGGTGATGGTCGCATTGCTGGCGCCGGTCGCCGGGCGTTTATCGGATCGATATCAACCCGGGCTGCTGGGTGGCATCGGCCTCGCAATCATGTGCGTAGGCATGACGTCCCTGGCGTTGTTGCCGGCACATCCTCATGCACTCGATATCTGTATCCGCATGGCCCTATGCGGCGCAGGTTTCGGGTTCTTTCAATCGCCCAATCTGAAGGCGCTGATGGCGAGCGCGCCGCGCGAGCGGAGCGGCGGTGCAAGCGGCGTGGTGGCAACCGCTCGGCTGATCGGCCAGGCGACCGGCGCGGCGTTGGTCGCGCTGAGCTTTGGCATTGCGGGGCATCATGGACCGGCGCTGGCGCTCGCGATTGGCGCGGGCTTCGCAGGCGTGGCGAGTATTGCAAGCGGCTTGCGGCTGATTACCCGCGATAAACCCATCGAAGCGATGCGGACAGCGGAGAAATAGGCCGCGCGCAAAACATTCACCCCGCCATCAACGCCGCTTTCGCCCGCGCCACCGGGTCAGTCCAGTCTCCCAGCGTAGTCTGCTTGAACAGCCGCGTGCGCGGATACCAAGGGCTGTCGTCGCGGTTCTGCATCCAGCGCCAGTCGTTATTCGCCGGCAAAAACACCCACACGGGTTTGCCAAGCGCACCGGCCACGTGAGCCACCGATGTATCCACTGTTATCACCAGATCGAGTTGCTCGATCAGCGCGGCGGTATCGGCGAAATCGTGAATGTCGTCGGTCAGATCGTGCGGTTTCAGCGCGCACTCCGAATTTGAAAGCTGTTCCCGGGCCGGCCCCTTCTGCAGCGAAAACCACTCGGTGTTCGCCACCTCCGCGAAGGGTGACCACGCGGCGAATGGCATCGAGCGGAATTGATCGTTGCCGAACGTCGGGCTGCCCGCCCACACGATGCCAATCTTCCTGCGAGCGCCCGCCAGTTTTTTCACACGCGCCGGCCACGAACCAATCCGCTCGGCGCTTACGCTCATGTAGGGCGTGTCGGCGATAACGCCAGGAACGAGATGTGCCACGCGATGCGGTACGCTCATTGAAGGCGTCCAGTAGTCGTATTCGTTCGTCGGACCCATGCGCAGCGCCCGACGCACCCCGCGCACGCTCTGGATCAGCTCCACGATGTTCTCCGGCACCCACACATCGACGGTCGCACCCATTTGCTCAAGCACCGGCGCATAGCGCGCGAACTGAATCATGTCGCCGTGCCCCTGCTCGCCGGCGACCAACAACGTCTTGCCTTGCAGCGATTCCCCGTGCCATTCCGGCACCCCGGGAATGTTCATCGGCGTGTACTTGCTCGAGCGCCAGCGCACTTCGTGCAGCGCCCAGCCTTCCCTGAAGTTCCCGCGTCGCAACTCCAACAACGCCAGGTTGTGCTGTGCGTCAGCGTGGTCGGGCGCGAGTTCCAGCGCGCGCCGATAATGCGGCTCCTCTTCCTCAAAACGCCCCTGCGAGCCGATAGCCGCGCCTACGCAGACATGAATCTGCGGATCGTCACGCAAGGTCAGCGCCCGGCGATACTGCGCCTCCGCCTCCACGAATTTCCCAAACAGCCCGAGCGTCGTGCCGAGATTCACGTTCGCCTCGAAGTGGTCCGGTTTCAAAGCAAGCGCCCGATGCAAGCTCGCGACCGCTTCGTCGAATCGCTTCAGTTCGCGCAGCGCGTTGCCTTCGCCGAAATGCGCGTGGAAGTTGACCGGATCCCGTGCAAGCGCCTCGCGATATACCGCCAACGCTTCGTCGTAGCGCTTCGCGGAAGCGAGCGTTGAACCGAGGTTTAAACGGGCGTCGATGAAATCAGGATCTTGAGCAAGCAACAGCTCGAGCTGTTCGATGGATTCGTCGAAGCGGCCCTGCTTTTGCAGCGCTGTGCCAAGGTTGTTGCGTGCGTTGGCGAACGCCGGATCGATGGCGAGAGCGCGCTCGTAGCACGCCACGGCATGAGGAAGATCGCCTAGCGCCGTAGCCACCAGCCCGCGATTACTCCAGCACGCGGACCCGCCGGGAGCAAGCCCAAGCGCACGATCCAGCAACGTCGCGGCGTCTTCGTTGTCGCCACGTTGATGCAGCAACACACCGAGGTAATGCAACGCATCGACGTGATCGGGACGTTCTTTGAGAATCGCGCGATAGCCACTTTCCGCCTCGGCCATATGGCCTGCCTGATGGAGATCCAAAGCGGCAGCGAGGGGTGCGGAAAGTTGATTCATGGCGGCGTATTCATCAAAGTGGATAACCTCTCGATGCTAAGCGCTGCCTTCCCGTCCAGCTATCGGATTCCTCCTATCCCTTGTTTCGCTGGTTGAGGTTATGAGTTTCGCTGATGGGGGGCATCAATCTTTATCACCGGGGGAATGGAAGCCCGGCTTGCCGATTTGTTCCGGCGTCTGCGGCACGCGACGCAATCGCGAGGTGTCGTAACCCATCTCGTCCAGGCGGCCCAGCAGTTCATGGTATTTCGCGTCGCTGATGTCCGGCGAGCGCGCGAAGATCCAGGCCAGCTTCTTCCCCGGATAACCGAGGATTGTGTATTGATAATCCGGATCGACATAAAGCGTTTGCTGGCTCGCGTAGATCGGCCAGAAAATGCGCACGCTCCATTCGGCGTTATTCGTTCCGGGAACGATTGAATCCGTGAATTGATAATGCTTGAGCGGGGCGTCGAATGAGCCCTTGTGCGCGTAATATGAATCGTCGATTTTACCGTCATCGCGAAGTTTCCATTGCGCGTAACTACCGACGAAATTGTCTTCGGCGAAATACGGAATGTTAGCGACGATATACCAACGTCCCATATAACGTGGCAAATCGACCGAGGCGAGCTTCGGCTCTACGCTCGCGCGAGGATTGGGGTTCGGCGGGGAGGACATGCACGCGGTCAATAGCAGCGTGAACAAAACAGCGACAACAACGCGCGAATAGCGGGACATGGGGCACCAAGGTATCGATTAAGGGCGGATATGAATGCATACGCATATCCGCCCTGACTGGTTTCATCGATTCATGGGTGCAAATTGCAGGCCCGGCGCTCTAAAACTAAATGCGCTTAAATGCGCCGCACCTTCACCTTCTTGCCCTTCACCTTGCCCGCCGACAACTTCTTCACCGCCTGATCGGCAATATCCCGCGCGACCGCCACGTACGTGACCATGTCCGTTACGTTGATCTTGCCGATCTGCGAGCCTTCGAAACCGGCGTCGCCGGTCAGCGCCCCAAGTACATCGCCGGGACGAATCTTTTCTTTACGGCCGCCCAGAATCTGCAGGGTTGCCATGGGCGGCTGAAGATGACCCGGCGTCGCCGGCGTCAGTTCGCTCAGCTTGTGCCACTCCACTTCCTTTTTCTGCGCCTGTTCGATCGAACTCACGCGCGCCATTTCATTCATGCTCGCGAGGCTCAGCGCCCAGCCTTCCTGATCGGCGCGGCCCGTTCGGCCAATGCGGTGAACGTGGATCTCGGGATCTTGCGTGACATCGACGTTGATCACGGCTTCCAGTTGCGTGATGTCCAGCCCACGCGCGGCCACGTCAGTCGCGACCAGCACCGAGCAACTACGATTCGCGAACTGCACGAGCACCTGATCGCGTTCGCGTTGTTCGAGTTCGCCGTGCAGCGCGAGCGCGTTGAAACCTTGCGCGACGAGGACATCGAGTAAGTCACGGCACTGCTGTTTCGTGTTGCAGAACGCGAGCGTGCTCACCGGCTGATAGTGATCGAGCAACTGGCCTACCGCGTGCAGGCGTTCGTTGTCGTGGACTTCGTAGAAGCGCTGCTTGATCTTCGAATTCGTGTGCTGCTCGGTGAGCTTGACTTCCTGCGGCTTGCGCAGGAATTGCTGGCTCAGTTTCGCGATGCCTTCCGGATACGTCGCGGAAAACAGCAACGTCTGGCGATCCTTCGGACATTGCTTGACCACCGCGACGATGTCGTCGAAGAAACCCATGTCGAGCATGCGGTCGGCTTCATCGAGGACCAGCGTTTTCAGCGCGGTCAGCGGCAGCGTGCCGCGTTCGAGGTGATCCATGATCCGCCCGGGCGTTCCCACGGCAATGTGACAGCCATGTTCAAGGCTGGCGATCTGCGGGCGCATGGGCGAGCCGCCGCACAGCGTCAGGATCTTGATGTTGTCCTCCGCGCGCGCAATGCGGCGGATTTCCTGCGTCACCTGGTCGGCGAGTTCGCGCGTCGGGCACAACACAAGCGCTTGAACGGAGAACAGTCGCGGATCGATTTTCGCGAGCAGCGGCAACGCGAATGCGGCCGTCTTGCCGCTACCCGTCTTCGCCTGCGCGATGAGATCGTGGCCTGCGAGCGCGATCGGCAGGCTGGCGGCCTGGATCGGGGTCATCGTCAGATAACCGAGTTGTTCGAGGTTCGCCAGCATCGCCGGCGAAAGCGGCAAGGCGTTGAATGAAGTTGGGGTGGTCATGAGCTTAGGTTGTTACTTTGCAGCAGGTTTCGGCGGGACCGAATTGTCCTGCTCGTAGGTGATCGTGCCGTCGGGCGCATCGTGGCGCAGCACTTTGTTGCGCGCGCCGCACATAGGGCAGCGGAACATCAGGCCTTGGCCTTCATTCTTGATAAGCACGTCGGCGAGTTGCCATTCGGCGCCGCACGGCTGGTTTCGGCAGATAAACATGATTGATTTGAGCGTAATTGATGGGGTTGCGGCGTGAAAAGGGCATCGGCCAAGGCCGGCGCGCGCTGTTTTACGCGCAATTAGAAGCCGAAGTGTACGCGTACACGGCGCAATTGCCTTGTTTTACGGCATTTTCCGGGGTCTTATAGGTCGATTAGCGGCCCGTTCCGGCGCTTGGGGCAAGTCGATCGGCTAAACTGGCAGCCACTAAAACGATGCGCGGCAACGCCTTCAACCCACCTCCCCGATGCGAATCCTGCACACCTCGGACTGGCACCTCGGCCAGTACTTTCTTGGGCATTCCCGCCAGGCCGAACATCAAAAGCTGATCGCGTGGCTCGTCGAGCAAACGCGGCTGCACGCGGTGGATTCCGTGCTGATCGCCGGCGATATCTTCGATACCGGCGCACCGCCCAGCTACGCCCGCGAGATGTATTACTCGCTGATTCTTGCTTTGCGCGATGCGGGCGTTGGTTTGACGCTGCTGGCGGGCAATCACGATTCCGTCGCCGTGCTCGAAGAGTCGCGCCATTTGCTGACGGCGTTGAATACCGTCGTCATTCCCTCCGTGCAGGACGATCCGAACGAACAGGTTCGTGTGCTCACCACGCGCGACGGCAAGCCCGGCGCGATTGTCTGCGCCATCCCGTTCATCCGTCCGCGCGATGTGCTGCAGAGCATCGCGGGACAGAGCGCACGCGAGAAACAGCAGTCGCTGCAAGACGCGATTCACGCGCACTATCAGGCGCTGTTCGCGCTGGCCGAGCAGAAGCGCGTGGAGCTTGGCGTGCATTTGCCGATTATCGCGACCGGTCATTTGACGACGGTCGGCGCGAGCGCGAGTGAATCGGTACGGGAGATTTATGTGGGCGCGCTGGAAGCCTTTCCAACGAGCGCATTTCCGGCAGCCGATTACATCGCGCTCGGGCATATTCACCGGCCGCAGAAAGTGGGCGGGTTGGAGCACATTCGCTACAGCGGATCGCCAATCCCACTGAGCTTCGACGAAGCCCGGCAGCAGAAAGAGATGCTGCTGGTGGATGTATCGTCGGACGGACTTGAACGCGTGACTGTCCTCGACGTGCCGTGCTTTCAGCCGTTGTTGTCGGTGAAAGGATCGTTGAGGGAGCTTGAGGCTGCAGTCTCCGTGGCTGCGTCCCAGGCAGTTGAAGGCGAGACCGTGTGGCTCGAAATCGTGGTCTCTGCCGATGACTACCTAAGCGATCTCCAGTCGCGTGTCCAGAAGATTACCGAAGACCTGCCGGTCGAAGTACTGCGCATTCGTCGCGAGCGTTCTTCTTTCTCTGCCGCACTGCAGTCGCAAGCCAAGGAAACCTTGAACGAACTCACGCCCGATGATGTATTCGCGCGCCGGCTGCAAACGGAAACCATCGACGAGGAAACGCGCTTGCAGCTTTTATCAATGTATCGCGAGGTTGTGGCTGAGATTGGCGAGGCGGATGCAGCATGAAGATCTTGTCGTTGCGTTTGCGGAATCTCAACTCGCTAAAGGGCGAATGGAAGATCGACTTCAGCCAGCCGCCGTTTCGCGATAACGGCTTGTTCGCGATCACCGGCCCGACCGGCGCGGGCAAAACCACCTTGCTCGATGCGATCTGCCTTGCGCTCTATCACCGCACGCCGCGCATGGACACCGTCTCGCAAGGAACCAACGAGCTAATGACGCGGCACACGTTCGAATGCCTCGCGGAAGTGGAGTTCGAGGTGAAGGGCGAAGGGTATCGGGCGTTCTGGAGCCAGCGTCGCGCACGCGATAAAGCCGACGGCAATCTGCAAGCGCCCAAGGTGGAACTCGCGCGTCTGGATGGCACGATCATGACCGAGCGGATCGTGGACAAGTTGAGGAAAGTCGAAGAGATCACCGGACTCGATTTCGGCCGCTTCACCAAGTCGATGATGCTCGCCCAAGGCGGTTTCGCCGCGTTCCTCGAAGCGAAGGCGAACGAGCGCGCCGAGTTGCTCGAAGAACTCACTGGCACCGATATCTACGGCACGATTTCGCAGAACGTATTCGAGCGGACGCGCAATGAGAAGCTTGCGCTGGATACGTTGCTCGTACGCGCCGATGGTGTTCAGTTGCTGACTGAAGAGCAGCGGTCCGGGTTGCAGCAAGAACAGATCGCGGTCGGTGAACAAGAAGCGGCGCACGTCAAGCAACTCGATACAACGCGTGGGATGCAGGCGTGGCGATCGGCGTTATCGGCAGCGGACGTGCAGCTTGAACAGGCGCTGACGAATCAACGACAAGCGGAAGCGAAGATTACCGATGCCAAGCCTTCGCTCGATCGTTTAGCCGCGAGTGAGCCTGCCGAAAAGCTGCGTGCGGATCATGCGGCCATGCTCACGGCACGCGACGGGCATGTGAAGACATCGCGTCAATTAGCGAGCGCCACAGCAGACAAGCAGGCTGTGTCGATCGATGCGGCGCGTGGTCTACGTGTGGCATCGGCGATGGGTGAACGGATAACGGAACTTCGACAACGCACACTGAACGAGATTCTGGCCGACGCCAAAGCCGTGCAGTCCACGCTCGATGAACATCCGCATCGAAGCAGACTTGGCGAGCAGATTGTGTTGTGGCAGCAGCAATTCGCGATGCGCCAGCAGACGCTTGGCGACATTGAGACGACCGGCAGAAAGCGTGATGAGCTAACGCTCACGATCGGTAAGCAAGCCCAAGCGATCGATGTTCAGCGTATTGCCGTGCGGGACGCAACGACCGCAGCCGAGCACGCGCGCAAAGGCGAAGCCGAGCAGCGCGCGAAGCTTTTGACGCTGTTGAACGGCGAGCACGAATCTGCTTTAAAGACGCGGTGTCAGCGCCTTCAGGATCAACATCAATTGTTTGGCAAGCTTGCGCATATCGGCGAAACGATTGCTCGGGGGACCAAACAACTCGCACTGGATCGCGAAGAACTTGCGCTGAAAAACGCATCGTTCAAACCGCTGCCGGAGCAACGCGATCGCCTCGCCAAAGAGATTGAAACGCTCGTTGAGCAGATTGAGGACAAGCGCAAATTAATGCATCAGGAACAGCGCATTCTTGATCTCGCCGGTCACCGCGCAGCGTTACAGCCTGGAGAAGCCTGTCCTTTATGCGGATCGCTGGAGCATCCGTCGATCAGTGCGTATGCATCGCTCGATGTCTCCGCGACCGAGCAAGCGTTGAAGGGCAAACAACTCGCGTTGGATAGCAAACGCAAGGAAGCTTTGGCGATCAATGTCGCTATCGCGGAGTTGAATGTGGCGATCGAGCAACTCGGAAAACGTATCGCTACATGGATCACCGACGCTGGTTCGCACGCTGCAAGCTGGACGCAGTTATGCGCCCAACTTGAACTGGAAACCATTGAGCAAAGCGCGCTCGATAACCATGCGCACGAACACGCGACCAAGTTGAAGCACGCGCAAGAAACGCTTGCCGCGGTGGATCAACAGAAGACGGTGATTGAGCAGCACGCGAACGCCGCGAATGCGGCGGAACGGAAATCAGTCCAGCATCTGCACGATCTCAAGCTGCTTGAAGAGAAGCAAAGCGCTGCGGAAAAATCGCTTAAAGAAACCGCCGATCACGCAGCGTCATTGCAGGGCGCGCTAGTTAAGCGAGAGCAGGCGCTTGACGAATCCGTGACGTCCGTCGGCTACTTGCGCCCGGATTCGTGGGCTTCATGGCAAACGTGGCTCGGTGAGCGTGATGCCGAATGGAAGGCGTGGCAGCAGGCATCGGAGCGAAGCCGCACATTGGCGCAGCAGACAGATCGAGCGCGGCAAGCGCTTGAGGCTTCGTCGTCCGAGGCGGAAAAATGGTCCACGCGATGGGCCGCTTGCGAAGCGGATTTTGTCGAATCGCAGACTGAGGTTGTTGCAGCGACGGACGATGCCGACGCCGCGTTTTCATCGGCTATAAAACACTACGAAGCCGCGCGCGATAAAACCACCGCGCTGGAAGGTACGCAGAGAACGCTAACGATACGCCTGAGCGAAGACACTGAACGCGCGGAGAAAACATTAGCAGCGTGGACGAGCGCGTTGGCCAAAAGCATCTTCGCCGATGAACAAGCGTTCACCGAAGCGCTGTTGCCGAACGAAGAACGCGAGCGCTTGCAAACGTTGAAACGCGAACTCGATGATCTGTTGACGACGGTGCGCACGCTGCGCACGAGCGCGGAAAATCATCGTGCGGAATTGCTGAAAGAGCCTAAGACCGAACAAGACGCAGAAGCATTGCAACGCACGGTTGATGAACTGCTTGCAACGTTGAAGACACTGAGCGAAAAACAAGGCGAGCTTCGCGCGACGCTCAAGAACGACGACCGCTTGCGCGTGGAAAAGCAGGCGCTGTATCAACAGATCGATGCTCAACGCGTTCGCTTCGACTTGTGGCAACGCTTGAGCAGCCTGATCGGTTCCGCCGATGGCGCGAAGTATCGAAAGTTTGCGCAAGGCCTGACGCTCGATCATTTGATCTATCTCGCGAACCGGCAACTCACGCAATTGCATGGGCGATACCAGTTGAACCGCAAGCTCGCCGGCGATCTGGAAATGGAAGTGCTCGATATGTGGCAGGGTGACATTGCGCGCGACACACGTACGTTATCGGGCGGCGAAAGCTTCCTGGTGAGTCTTGCGTTGGCGCTGGCTTTATCGGATCTGGTTAGCTTCAAGACTTCCATCGACTCGCTGTTCCTCGATGAAGGTTTCGGCACGCTCGACGGCGAGACGCTGGAGATTGCGCTCAACGCGCTCGACTCGTTGAACGCAAGCGGCAAGATGATTGGCGTGATCAGCCACGTGGAAGCGCTCAAAGAGCGCATTCCGCTGCAGATCAGAGTGACGAAAAGCGTGGGCATCGGCTTTTCGACGGTGGAAGTTGTGGGCGCTTAGTGAGCGCTTAGTGAGCGCTAGTGGCCGCTTATTCCTCGCGGCGGACCACGATCTCCTGTGACGCGATCTTCTCAATCACGAAGAACGGCATGTCCAGACGCCATTCGCCTTTCTGCACGGTCGCTTGGTAATCGAACAATGGCTTGCCATCTGCCGAGCTGAAAATCAGCCGTTGCGCAGCGCCCTCCGGCAGCGCACTTTCGCCGCCGATCGCCTGATAGCTGGCATTGCTGCCGACGTGGAATTTTTCCGTGTTCCATCTGTTCGGCGCGTGCGGGGGGAACGGTTTGGCATCGTGGAAACCGAACAGATCGTCGTGGGACAACACGCTTTTGCGCAATGTCGGCCAGACGTTCTCGCGTAAATAATGTTGGTCGATGAAGCGCCCGCTGTTCGTGTTCTTCGCGACGAATTGCTGCATCGATCCAACAGCGTTATGCAGGACGCCTGAGCATCCGCCCCAAAGTCCCGCCAGAATCAATTCCGTGTGAGTGAAGTAGTCGCGGATGACGTGGAAGTAGTACGGACCATTGACCCATTCCTGTACCGCTGCGTATTCGCGCTCGGACAACAGCGCGTCGGCATCGCGGAGAAGGAAGCGTTTGACGCTAGAATCATCGATCACGAGAAAGCGCCACATCAGCGGATGAATGCCCGAGTCATGGTCCATGAAAACAACTTCGGCGCCGGCTTCCTTGAGCCTTCGCTGAACATGGTCAGGAACAGTTGCGTCCAGATAAACACGACACGTCCAGCCCTTGAACATGTCGCGCGTGATCTCCGCGTTCATGACAGCAGGCTCGCAATATCGCGGATTCGATCCAAACAGCGAATACGCGATCACGTTTTCAGCAGGGTTCGCCGGGTTAAATTCGGGCGGTGGGGAATCGGGAATTAGCTCGCTCGGATTAGCGCCGCATTTGGCGTCGGAAGCGCGTAAGGAGCGCAATCCGTATTCGCGCATTTCTTCAGTTTTACCCAGCCAGCCGCACACTTCGACCAAGCCATCAAGCCATGTCGACGACGCCAGCTTGCGCTTGCTCGCGGGTGCGTTGTGGATGCTCATGTATATCTTGTACGCGTGGTCGTACTCTTTGATACGCATGAGGCACAGCGCGTAGTCCGGCAAAATCGTCATGTTGTCCGGTGTGATTCGAAGCGCTTCTTCGGCGAATTTCGCACCGTTCTGAAAATCCCCGGCCGCGTACGCCGTCTGGAACTGTTCGGCAATGTTGGCCAGGCGCGCTTGCATAGCCGCAGAGGATTGGCGCATGCCGCCGGATTGTTTCGCTTGTTGAAAATTAGGTCGGGCCATGAAGTCTTATCGGTTATTAGCGAACGAGCATTGTTCGTACGCGCGCTTGTGCCGCAGCGCCGAACCGCTTCGATGTAACCGTGGACTGTAAACCGCGCGATGCCTATTGCCGACGCTTGAGATCGTTTTTCACAATTTCGCGGCGTGTAATGACGCGCGTGGGCCTTAGCGAGGAGGACTACGGAAGGGCGTCACGCATAAAGAGAGGGCGATACTCGGTGCCGTGGACAAGCCGGGCAAGCGTCCACGGCACCGTTCGAAACAACCCGCCGCCTACCGCGCCACCTCAAACTCAGCGACCACGCCTTCCATCCGCAAGGCCTGCTCCTTGAGCGAAGCGCTTGCCGCGGCCGCCTCTTCCACCAGCGCCGCGTTCTGTTGCGTCACGCGATCAAGCTGTGCGATCGCGACGTTCACCTGTTCAATGCCATCGACCTGCTGTGCGGAGGCGCCGGCGATCTCGTTGATGATCACATCGACGTCGCTGATCGACGTAATGACGCTTTGAATCGCCGCGTCGGCTTCATGGAAGAGCACGGTCCCGCCCTGCACGCGTTCGGCCGAACGCTCGATCAAGCCCTTCACGTCCTTGGCAGCGACAGCCGTGCGATGGGCAAGTGTCCGCACCTCGCCGGCCACGACCGCGAAGCCTTTACCCTGATCGCCCGCGCGTGCCGCTTCCACTGCCGCGTTCAGCGCAAGGATGTTGGTCTGGAAAGCGATGCTCTCGATAGTCGAAATCATGTCGCCCATCTCGGCCGAGCGCTTGCCGATCTCGTTCATGACGGCCACCGCACGCGTGATGATTTCGCCGCTGCTGGTCGCTTTCGTCGATGCATCGCGACTCAATGCGCCCGCCTGGCGCGCGTTGTCGGTGTTATGGCGGACAGTCGATGTGAGCTCCTCCATGCTCGCGGCAGTTTGTTCGAGAGATGCCGCTTGTTCTTCCGTACGCCGCGACAGGTCGAGGTTTCCCGACGCAATCTCCTCGCTACCCGCGAGCACGGATTCGGCGCTCGCCTTGGTCGAGACAATCATGTCGTTAAGCGCGACGAGCAGCGTGTTCAGGCCGCCGCGAATCGAAGCCAGTTCATCGCGGCCGGTGACGTCCAGCCGGTTCCTGAGGTCCCCCGCGCCCGCGCTCGCCATGCACTCGGCGATCTCCCTCACGTCGTCGCCCGTGCGTTGAGCGAAGGCGAAGAACAGATAGAGTGCGAGGCCCACCGATCCCGCGCTCAGCAGACTCATTGTCCACACTCGGCGAGCCTCGGCGCGGGCGCGATCGGCGAGCAAACCGCGCAGCAGCGTGGAGAGGTTGCCGAGCAGACCGGCATCTCGGCCGGAGATGGTGGATTCAACATCGCGGTAAAGGGCAATACCGATCTGAAGGGCGGGATTATTTCCAGCACGGCGAGCGCGGACCAGAACAGCCTGACGACCGGGACGCTGACTTTTAGTGACATTCAGAATCATGCGGACTACAGCGCGTCGACGAAGGGAATTAGCGGCGCCATGACGACCGGTAATCAGTCGGTCGAAAAGCCGACGGGTCCCACGTCGGGCACGAACACGGGCAGTATCTTGCCTGCCTTGCCCCAGAATTCCAACGGGAGTCAGGACGGCACAACCAGAAGCGCCGTGAGCGACGGCAGTATTGTGTTGACCAACGGGACGCAGCAAACGCAGGCTCTGGCGAGCTTGTCGCGAGATACGACTGGTACAAGCACCGTTCTGAACAAGAGTCCTGACCTGAATAATATCCTCACGAATCAAGCCGATATGGCCGCCGCCGCCAGTGCGGCAGGTGAAGCGGTTTCGAAAACGGTTGGAGATATTGCGACGGCGAAAGAGAAGGCCGCCGATCAGCAATTGACGGCTGCGCAGCAAGCTTATCAAGCAGATCCGAGTGATGCGAACAAGGCTGCACGCGATGCAGCCCAGACCACTGCGGATGGTTGGGCTGACAATGGCGCGTATCGGGCAGCGCTTCATGGGGCTGGCGCTGCGCTGGTCGTGGGATTGGGTGGGGGGAATGCGTTGGGCGCCGCTGCCGGAACAGCCGGTTCAGTGCTTGCTTCTCAGACCACGGGTGATCTGGCGAAACAAGTGACGGGTCAACTCGGGATTACGAACCCGGATGTGAGCGCGGCGGTGACGAACCTTGTGAACAACGTCGAGGCTGGTGGGATTGGCGCGGCGCTGGGAGGATCGTCCGGTGCGGTGGGGGCGTCGAATGCGGATCGCTTCAACCGCCAGTTGCATCCGGATGAAACAGCATGGGTGACGAGGCAGGATACGTTGAAGGCGTTCGAGGCTTACTATGACAAGACTACTGGTCAAACCATTACCGACGACCAAGCAACGCAGCTCTTGCTGGGAAATGGTCTGCGCCTCGTGGACAGCGCGGCGGCCAGTGTGCCCGGCGGGAATGCAGCGGCAGTGGCCTTCATTTCTCAATACGCGCCAACAAATCTGTTTTATGCAACTCCGGCCGATCGAGGTAAGCCGCTTCTCGGTGCAAATTCGAACGGGGCACCTACTCCGGCCCAAAATGCTCTGACCTACGGCGTCACTCCGAGTGGCACTTTCACGATTCAATTGGGAGGGAACGCGGGGGCACACGTTTTCGATCTTGGTGGGACGGGCGAAGTTGGTCTTGCAGTATCTGTAGGCGCGCGCCCGAATATCTGCGCTTATGCTCAAGCATGCGCAACAATGGGGCTTGGTTTTACCGCCTCCGCAGGTGTAGCAGTGACTGTAGGCCAAGGCGGCGCTAGCACTGGCATCACGAACAGCACCGGTGCTTTCGTCGCCGGAGGAGAGGGTGCACTGACAAATATAAACGTTACCAAAGACGCGGACGGCAATATCGCTGGTGGAAAGGGAGTGTTCGGGGTTGGACTCGGAGGAGCCGCCGGCGCGATGCAATGCAAGCAAGCTACTGGATGCATCATAGGAAATGCGCAATGACCTTCTGGACCCTTTTTCCTGCCGTTGTAGTTGTTTTCGGGATCTTCTTCTACATTGCGCAGTTCAAGTTAGACGACCGATATAGGGGGCTAAAAGTCGCAGTTTGGGCGTATCCGTTCGCGATTTCGGGAGCTTTGGCGTTCGCACTTGGGTATCATCGAGTTGGAGTTGTGTTGTTTCTAATGGGCCTACCATTTGTTGCAGTGGGCGCATATCTCCACATATGTTCTACTTTGAAAATCAATCCACGCTTCCGCCGCCCTCCTAACTGGGACGATGACTAAGCTCGAAATGCCGAATCGATAGTTCGGTACAACCGGCAATTGCATCCGGCGGAAGAGCAGAAGCTGAAGCAACTACAGCAAGGCAAAAGTCCGGAAGAACAGTACCGGCTCGCTGCGGCTGAATGCGCCTTGGTACAGTGCTCCGCCGGTATACCCGACAGTGATCCGAACAAGGCCCTTCCGCAACAGGTGCAGAACGATGGCCAGCAGTACGCAGCCGAGCAGGCTACGCTTAAGAACGCTGGGGCGTTCGATGGCTTCGGGAAGACTAATAAAATTGTCGACGGGTACGATCGGTGTCAGGTGTCTATACGACAGGAACAGATTTGGTTGTTAAACGACGATGATCGACGGCGATGCGGCTATCGCGAGAGATCTGTGTATCCGCCAGTTGCCTCCGGATAAACGCAAGTGGCAAGAGACAATGCAAATCGTATTGTGCCGGACAAATCGGGATTCCATCGTGCAACTAAATGATGACATGACGAGCTTCGCCCAGCTCTATGAAACTGTAAACGGCTTCTACAAAGCGCATGAAAATAGACATGTTTCTATTTTTGCTGACCAAGCACCGGGGAGCGGTGAAAGATACTACGTTAGATTTTTAGTGGATAGAAAGCATGTTGCTGAGTATGCAATCGTTAAGGACCGAAATATTTGTCTGAGCGGGCTATCTCTGGGGATCGGCCCGCAGTATTTCGGGCCGGCAGATTTCTGGTCATACAAAGATTCAGAACGCTTTACGTTAGAAGCTTCGACAGAAGCAATTGCCCGCAATCTAGCGTTGCTCGATGAATTTTTTGGTTATGTAGCCCGTAGTTAGACCGGCATATTGGCCACTGTACCCACGAACCCAATTGGGCGAACGACAGCGCCAAGGACTTTGCACAGGTCTACGAGGAAAGGACCGGTCAGAGGTCGCGTTCGAATAAGCGTAGAAGATATTGCCGGTGAATGCTTCGACTCCGGCGAGCGCGGTGCGTGACACAACTGGCTTGCATGTTACCAATGACGTTGCACGGAACGACTCCTTTTTGAAAAATCAGTGCATGTTGAATACGCCATTGTCGACTGTGATAAACCTTATTCAGCACGGTCAGGACAAATTTCCCGTACTGCTGGAGTGCTCTGACTCTACAGGGAACAGCGACGCCCACTATTGATGCGACGGGGCCATTTTCAGCAGGTCGGAACACTGAAGACAATTCTATCGAGGTGGGAAGAACACGCGTTGCGAGGCGCGGGAATCGCTGGAAGCGAACGCACCGTTCCTGTCTCAGTAGCCCGGGGACGTCAGGCCACAACGAAAACTGCTGTGGTTCATCGAACGATGTAAATGCGAGTCACGGTCAAAACTCCTTCGCACTAAAGAATTCCCAATCGATGCCGTTAAAACAAACTTCTGTGCGTCGCTTTATTCGCTAAGCATTTAGTGATTTTCCCGCAAGCTGCTTCTTGGAAACAACCAAAATCGCATCCACGACGATCAACGTCGCATTAAGCGCCGATCTGTTGACCGCCAATTTCGGTGCTCAGGCGCAAACCCTGCCTGCTTCGACCGATGCCGCAAACGCAGCACGCGCAGCGGCTCAGCAGAATCAGCTCCTCGACCAGCAGCGCGAAGCTCGGGAACGCGCACGTGTCGTGAATGCGCCTTCGGTTCAATCAAGCGCGCCGCGGGCGGGCGCCTATCCCAGCCTTCCGGCTGAAACACCGTGCTTCCCTATCGACCGCTTCTCGCTTGACGTGCCAACGCTGCTACCCGATGCAGCGCGCAGGCTAGGCGCCTCGGCGTTGCCTCTGGACCCCTTCGCTTTCGCGCAGGACTGGCTATCGCATTACGCAGGACAGTGTATCGGCAAGCGAGGCATTGAGACGATTGTTGGCGCGCTGACCGAGACCATCCTGAGCCGCGGCTATGTCACCACGCGGGTTCTCGTGCCTCAGCAGGACGTGTCGAGTGGTGAACTGAAACTCACGCTGATACCGGGCGTCATCCGTGCACTGCGTTTTGCCGATCCGTCGATGCGCGGCACGTGGAAAACTGCTTTCCCCGCGCGCTCAGGCGACTTGCTAAACCTGCGCGCACTTGAGCAGGGCCTAGAGCAGATGAAGCACGTGTCCAGCCAAGACGTAGATATGCAAATCGTTCCCACCGAGCAGCCTGGCGAAAGTGATGTAGTGATTTCGGTGAAGCGCCAGAAACCCTGGACGTTCATAGCATCTGTCGACAACTCGGGCACGCGGGCGACAGGCAAGCTGCAGGGTAACGTGAGCGTTGGTATCGACAATCTATTGGGGTTGAACGATATCCTCAATGCGGGCGCGAATCAGGATCTTGAGTTTGGCGACAAGACGCGCGGCTCGCACGGCTGGAATGCGTTCTACTCGATTCCTTATGGATTCTGGACGGTCACGCTTTCGGGCAACACAAACACGTATTACCAGCAGATCGCTGGCGTCAACCAGACGTTCGTCTCCAGCGGCAATAGTCAAACCCTCGATCTCAAGATTCAGCGCGTGCTAAGCCGTAGCCAGGCCGATGTGCTCGGCATGGAGATGCGATTGAACAAGCGCTTTGGCGCGAGCTATATCGAAGACACCGAGATTACCCAGCAGCGCCGGGACAATACCTTTGTTGAAGCCGGGCTGACCGACCGGCATTTCTTCGGATCGACGCAGTTCGACGGCAGCCTCGCGTACCGGCAGGGCATCGGCTGGCTAGGGGCGACACCCGACACGTCAGCGCAAACGGGCGGTCCCACCTATCGTTTCAAAATGGCTGTGCTTGACGCGAACCTCTCTGTACCGTTTCAGATCGCAAGCGAGGCGCTGCGATACGTGACCAGTTTTCACGGGCAGTTCACCAACGACCAGCTGTTCTACATCGATGACCTTTCGATCGGCAGCCGCTACACGGTTCGGGGATTTGACGGGGAGACGTTGCTGGCCTCAGAGCGCGGCTTCTTCTGGCGCAACGAACTGCAAATTCCGATCGGATCGACGGGACAATCGTTTTACGCTGGTATTGACTATGGGCACGTATATGGGCAAAACACTGCTGTGCTGGCAGGAACACAACTGGCCGGCGCGGTTATTGGCTTTAGAGGTTCAGCGGCGGCCAAGTTCGGTTCTTTTGCTTATGACCTGTTCGCGGGAACTCCCCTTTACAAACCGCGAATCTTTCCAACCGCGCGGGTGACGGTGGGATTTCAGCTGACTTCGCAATTCTAAAATTTAGGATAAAAATTAACGCGGCACGGAGCTCTCGGCCCTCGCTATTGCTGGCGGTGTAAATAACGGTAAAGAGGTCGGAGGGCGATCGGGATGCTGGCTCCCTGGGAATCCAGATCGCGTTTGAGGGCTACCGGGCACGGAGGGAGCTCGCGATGGTAGCAAACGAGACAGGCGAAAGTCCAGAGAAGGAGAGGCGGGACGCACCGACCTATGACGGCCGGGCGGGTCGATAGTCTCGCCGTCATTCGCCACACTGGTCCAAGACGAAGAACGGCGCCCGCTTCGGCCCGCCACTGCATCGGGTCGACGCCACGGCAAGTTGGCGTCTCCGCTGCGAAATTCGATCGGCCGCTCCGGATGAAGCACTACCTGCGCCATCGTCGCCGAGCTCGAACCCTTAGGTGTCCGCCGCCGTCCCGGTCGCACATGCTATCGCCTGAAGTTTCGGATATGCCGGCAGTTAACCTAAGACTGATTCCCAAAAAAACCACATGAAACGCATTAACGTCTACCCGAAATTTGCCCGAAACATGCTGGCGGTGCTGTTTATTCTATTTGCGGCGTCCACGGCGCTTTTGATAGTGCAACAGAAATTTTCGCTTCCGCCCAACACTGCTGCGTCCTTTGCCGCTATCGTATTTGTGCTTCTGGCGTTTCCCCTGATGTCGACCACGCAGTACCTTTTGAACATCAACGACGTGGAAGCCGGCAATCGTTCGTTTCGGGAAGCCGAGAACCTGCGTGAACTCGTCGCGCCGCTGCTGATCGATCTAGACTACGACGTGAGAATCGGGCAGTACCCCTCCAGCGACCTTAATGCGTTTGCGATTTCCTCCGTATTCGGGAAAAAGGCCCTGATCGGCTTTTCCACGCAACTGGTAGACAAGGCATCGCGAGAAGAGCTGCTTGCGATCGCAGCACACGAGGTCGCGCATCTCCGGCACGGCGACACGAGAAATAAGGCATATATCCTTGCATTCAATCACGCATTGAAGGTATATCCGTGGCTATTTGCCGAGCTATCGCGGCGAAGTGTCCGGCAGGCAGCGATTCCTGTCGGGCTCATCGTGTTCGTCGGCTTCGTCGCCATCGCTCTGCTCAGCGGATCGACCGAGGCCTTCAGTTTCCTCGGGTTGCTCACGCGAGGTCTTGCGCCTATCGCCTGGAAGGCGGGGCTATGCGTCGTGGCCTTTATCGCGCTTGATTACGTCCTGCATCGGGTTTTCTGCAGCTATAGCCGCGAGCGGGAGTTCGCCGCCGACGCACGCGCGGCCGAGATGACCTCGCCCGAGGCCATGATCTCCGCGCTGAACCTGCTCACCGACCCCGGCACGGCGGTCAGCGTCTTCGATACGCACCCACCCATGGGCGAACGAAAGCGCCGCTTGCGGATGATCTCGTCCGGGGTACACGAACGCGAACGCAAGAGCGACCCTGGTTCGTCAGCGTGAGCCGGCTCTCGACGATCCAGGAGCATCGCATGATCCGACGAGCGGTCGAGCGAGGCGTATCGCCCGAACGGCTGGCGAAGGCACTTGCCGTCGATGTGACCCAAATCCTCAAGCGGATGGCGTTGCTGGACGGGGTCTGCGCGGAGGCCGCCGAGTTGCTGAAGGACCGGCAGTTTTCACCGGAGCTGGTTCGCGCACTACGCAAGATGAAAACGACCCGTCAGGTCGAGTGCGTGGAACTGATGACCGCGGCGAACAACCTGTCCGTGGCGTATGCCGAAGCACTGCTCGTCGCAACACCGGCATCCCGGTTGGTCGACGGAAAAAACCCGAAGAAACTGACGGGCGTGGGCCCCGAGCAGATGGCGAAAATGGAACGGGAGATGAGTAATCTGCAGGGGCAGTACAAGCTAGTGGAGCAGACCTACGGGCAGGACGTGCTCAACCTTGTCCTTGCAAAAGGCTATCTCGCGCGGCTGCTTGAGAACGAATCGGTGCGTCAGTACCTGCAAGCACAGCAGGCGGATTTGCTCGTCGAGTTCCAGGCTATCGTGGATACGATCGCCTTGGATCAGCCCGCGCTTGAAGCAGCGGCATAAAGGTCGTCGTGCCCTCTATCGATTAAGGGGCCGAACGTTAGATCACAATAGTTGTTCAGCCGGGCGCGCGTTTACCAAGCTATAGCCCATGGCTCGATAGCCTGTCTGGCGCTTGTCCCACATGCGCAGTAGCCCCGAATGCGCGGTGTCGACGAAATCAATGATCCGCACGTCGACCTTCGTCGCATGCTCCCTATGCAGACGCCCCGCATATTGCTGGAGGGTGCCTTTCCATGAGATTGGCATGGCAAGAACAAGCGTGTCGAGCGGCGGATGATCAAACCCCTCGCCGACCAGCTTGCCTGTCGCGAGGAGCACCCGTGGTGCATCAGCCGGTAGCGCATCGAGTTCAGCAGTCACCAGATTGCGCTGCTTCTTCGACATCCGGCCATGTAGCGTGAAAATCTTTTCGATTCGTCCGGCCAAGGCCTCTTCGATGGCCGCAATATGATCCGTGCGCTCGGTCAGCACGAGAACCTTGCGTCCACGGGAGAATGCATCCGCGACCTCGTCTGCGATCGCTGCCGTCCGCTGCATATCGGTAGCGACCTGTCGGAACACGTCCTGAATGCCGGCCTCGGCTGGTAAATCGATTTTGCCCCCCCACATCCTTGGTATGACCTCAAGGTCGTGAGGGGCTGTCTCCGCGCGAGATGCCGTATGTCGGATTGGACCGCACTGCATGAAGATGATTGGATGCTGGCCGTCACGGCGGATCGGCGTCGCCGTTAATCCCAAAACGTACCTCGCCTTGACCCGCTTTAATAGTGCTTCGAACGAAACCGCTGATATGTGGTGACACTCGTCCACAATCACGTGCCCGTAGTGCTCGACCAACTCACTCGTTTCGCCCTGTCGCGACAGTGACTGCATGACAGCAATATCTATTTTGCCGCTTCGTTTCGCTTTGCCGCCGCCAATCGTGCCGACGACGCCTTTTCCAACGCCAAGAAATGATTGCAGTCTTTCTTGCCATTGCCTGAGCAGTTCGGTCCGATGTACAAGCACAAGCGTGTTCACACCGCGTCGCGCTATCAGCGCAGCCGCGCTCACTGTCTTGCCAAACGCGGTAGGCGCACTTAGCACGCCGGTGTCATATCGCAGCATGGCGGTTACGGCGGTTTCCTGGTCTGGACGTAGCGTGCCCGCGAACGCGAGATCGAGCGGTTCTCCCGCGAACCGTTCATCATGAAGATCGCACCGGATCTTGTTGTCACGAAGTAGATCTCGCGCCGCGTCGAGACATCCGCGCGGCAATGCAACGTGCTTCGGGTAGTTTTCGGCGCAGCCGATGATGCGTGGTTTGTCCCATACGGGGAAGCGCATCGCCTGTGCCTTGAAGAACTCCGGATTTGGGAAAGCAGCCAGGCGAATTAGCCGGTTAAGCAGAGGCTGGGGAAGCTTCGTTTTCTCGAAATAGATCAGGTTTGCCAAGGTGACAGAGAGCGACTCCGGCATGAGACCCGGTAGCGTGTTCCCCGACATGGGACGGGACTTCCACGGTTCCTGCTTGTCTTCGTCAGTGATGAACGTGACGTCGAGTGGGTGTGTCCCACCTGTGGCACCTGAAATCGCCGATTCGATAGCGTCAGGGGCAAGCGACTGGAGGGAGGCCAGATATGCCCATTGGTCGGCGTAAGGCAGCAGCTGTTCGTCCACGAAAACGCTGCAACCACGCTCGCGCGGTGTTTTCTGCAGCGGGAGTGCTATCAGATTGCCGAAACCACCCTTGGGTGTCGTGTCCTGGCTTGGGAACAGTCGGTCGTAGGACGCCAGTTTCAGTTGCCGCGTTTGTGCGCAGGTGTGACTGATTATTGCGGTACCGAGGCGTCTCGCATCGCGGGCGGGTACGGCAGACAGGAAGAAAATCCAGACGTGGGCGCCGTTGCCTGAACGCGAGATTTCCAGCGCGGCGGGCACGCCCAATTCAACGCACGAAGATCTGAAGGCTTGTGCATCTTCGCGCCAGTCGGCGTCGTCGAAATCGACGGCGAGAAAGCGACAGGTATCGTTTGCCAGCAAGGGATAAACGCCAATCGTATGTCTGCCGGCGAGATGGTCATAGATGATCTGGTCGGACAGCGGTATCAGGAGCCGGTTACCGCAATCACCGCATTTGATGCGGGGTTTCTCGCAGACACCTGGTCGCCATTCGTTGGCGCACGCCGGCGAGTAGCCCGACTTGCCCGTCTTACTCTCCCATCTGATCGGGTACGTGTCGATGCGCCCCTGAAACAGGCGGCGGAACAGTACGACCTTCTCATCCGTGTTCAAGCGCGCAGGCTCAGGTTGCGACGGTGCTGCTGGCGCGGGTAGATGCGGCCGCGCATCGATCCCATGCGCGTCGAGCAACGCCAGAAGTCGCGCATTCTCGGCGTGCAGTTTTTCAAGTTCATCTGAGGCAGAAGTCATTGGGAACATACTTCGCGAGTGGCGTGTCGCTAGGTCGGTTGATCCGAGTTTCGAGGCGGTGCGGATGCGCCCAGTTATGAGGGTACGCGCGACGAAGGTCTCGCCACTCATGTGCGCCGCTACGAGGCGGAGCAGATTGGTGGCAGACGCCAACCGCAATCAGTACTGCGGCAACTTCAAAGGGGATATTACCGTAGTCGACTGTGACGATTAGCCAAGGGTCCGATGGCCATTTGATGTCGGCTTACGCTCAGGCGCAGACGCCGCATGCCAAGCGTATCAACAGGTTTCGCACGGAGTCATAGATCGCCTGAGTGTCGAGCAGCTTCGCGCGGCGATCGAACGCCGCTTTGGCATTCGATATTCTCGCGGCCATGTCTGGAAGATCGCGACGGATCTCGACCTATCACATTTGATGCGCGAAGCGTGTCGTTAAAGGAGAGAGCCTTTAAGCATTGCCGGCTGACACTGCAAACACATGCGTGCGCGGCGGCGACCGGCCAGGGGCAAATGCCGGCGAGGCGTATGTCGGGGGATGCGACCGATAAATTCAGTTCTTAGTCGTCATTGTTGCGCACGTCGTCGTGGATCGCGAGTGCGAGTGCAGATAACATGCGTCTACCTTTTCGTGTCCCCTTCGCCGGAGTCTGAATCAACAACCATGCCACGCCCACAACAGTCGATTAGCCCAGCGGCACGAATCCACCTACTTTGCTATTTAGTGACGAGTGCGCTCGCCTCGCACGCTTTGACGAAAACATGGCGCGTCGACCACGTGGTCGAATCGGCACGCATCTGGTTGGTTAGGAATCGGATGTCGGCGAGTTGGCTTGACCGTCTGATGCTTGGACAAATGGCGCTAAAGTTGTCCCGCGAGCACTTGACCGGTGTGCATGCAGTACGTCAATCGGATGTGCTTACGCTGTTCACGAATGAGCTGACGCTGAACTATCAAAACCCACTGGTCGGGCACATCTGGCAAAGGTGCAACGATGCGGTGGAGGCCAACGCTTCCCGGACCGGCGCATAGCGGCCAGGAACGGACTGTCATCGCGCCCTCCCAAATCGACGACAATCTATACTTCCATCAGGTACCGACGGTCGATTACTGGCGTTGTATCGATGAAACCAGCTTGAGTGCCTGCAAATCGCCAGCCGTTTCGCTCGTAGAAGGCAATCGCACGAGCATTAGCGTCGAGTACATAAAGATGCATCAGATTCTGATTTTGTTCTCTGGTCCATCTACGCGCCGCGTCAATCATTAGCTTTCCGGCTCCACATCCTTGATGAGTTGCGAGCACATGAAGGCAGTCAAGCAGTGTTCCGTGGGACGAGTCATCCACATTCTCGGCACTAACGAAACCAACCGGGGCTCCTTCATGCTCGGCCAACATGACGAGGCCTCGCGCTTTTGCTGGTTTCGCCATATAGTTTTCCCAATGAGCGACATGCTCAGCCGGCACTTTTTCAAGTAGATACGCGGCGGGCAGGATGTGATAGTAAGCTGCCTGCCAACTTTGGGTATGCAGTCTAGCTATGTGCAACGCATCGGCGCGCTCAGCCTCGCGTAGTAAGATTTTGCTTTCCGCCATGTCAGTCAATTTCAGCTCTTGGCGTCCATCGTAGCTCCTTTGTTTCTTCGCATAATAACGCGGGCACAAGATCCGAGATGGTGGTGTGCCACCGGTAGCCGACAGGCTGGGGCCGGCCAATATCCTCCCTTCGTCGTCCTCGCCCAGATCGTCGACAACATTGGCCTATGCGGGATGGCGAAACGCCTGACTGTCAGAACTTGCATGGCATGGTTGATATCGGGTACGGTAAGCGCTCTTTGGTCATCCTCTCATATCGCATGGTCACTGTCCGCCTACTAGATCCCGACGATGCGGAGCAATTTAAAGCATTGCGTCTCGTTGCTGTCGATAACGCCCCCACCGCCATATGGCCGACCAGGGAGGAGGAGCTAGCACGTTCGATCGAGGAGATCGCCGCCCGCATTCGTTCGACGCCGACACAGGCAGTGTTCGGAGCGTTTGAGAGCGATGTGCTGATCGGTATCACTGGCGTCCGTCGTGAATCGCTGCGTCAGGTGAATCACAAAGCCACGATTTGGGGCGTGTTTGTCAACCCTTCATCCCGTGGACAAGGAATCGCACAAACGCTTTTGTCGGCAGCAACAGCGCACGCGACCGAACAGTGGGACGCCGTCCAACTGATGCTTTGCGTCAATGCAGAGAACCTGCCGGCAAAGAGGCTTTATGCGTCGCACGGCTTTCAGACGTTTGGCCTGGAACCCCGCGCCATGAAGGTTGGAGATCGTTTTTATGACGAAGAACATATGTGCAAACAGGTGCTCTAGCATGCCGCATTGCGCTAGACCGTGTTCGGCCACAAGGAGACTGTCGACCTCGGGACGTAGATCGATGACAATCTGTCTGGGTCTACTAATCAGGGAGCATTGAAAGTGTTGATCGCCTTCGGCGGACTACCGGGCACCGGGAAGACAACAGTAGCGCAAACGCTCGCGCGCAAGCTCGCAGCCGTTTATCTGCGCATAGATACGTTGGAACAGGCAATCAAGGCGTGCAAAAGCGGCCACGCGGATATCGGGGCTGCCGGCTATCTGGCCGCATATGCGGTCGCCGGGGACAACTTGCGGCTCGGGTCGACAGTCGTCGCGGACTCGGTCAATTCGCTGCAAATTACGCGCGGCGCTTGGAGAAAAGTGGCGTTCGACGCAGGTGTGCTGATTTTCGAGATCGAGTTGGTTTGTTCGGATGTTGCAATGCACCGGCATCGGGTTGAGGGGCGAAAGGCCGATATCCCGAGTTTTCAGTTGCCGACTTGGCAGAGCGTGCTTGAACGTCAATACGAACCATGGGAATCAGCGCATCTCGTGGTCGACACTGCGAAATTTTCGGTTGAGCAGGCCGTCGAAGCAATCACGCAACGACTGTCGTTGGCCCTTCCAGGGAATCGAATCGTTTAGGAAAGGCACGTCAAACATGCTGATTGCATGAGACGATGTTCGGCCATGAACGGACCTTCGACAATCACGTCGGGGTCGTTGACGATCAAGTTTCATGCGCGCGTTCAACTGCAGCTTCGATATTACTCGGGAGAACTGCGGAAATGCGCGCCACGCGTCCAGCCCGACAGGACACGACAACAACGCTTAGAATAGCGAGGAAAATGGCACTGGACCTGAACTGCCGGGTCGCCTACGGGAATTGAGTGTCGAGTGAGGCGCTTTCAATCTCTAGCTCAACTCCCGACGTCAAGGTTGGATACTGCCTAACGACTTATCGAAGACGTCCACCTGCGCCATCATGCTCTCGTCGAGCCCGCTGATTGCGTGAGGAAGATCGGCTACGATCGCATCCATGAAGTGGTAGGTATACGGATCGATAGCCTTCATCCAATGGACGGGCTGTCGAAAAACCGCTTCGTGCGTATCGCCAGTGAACATATCGATTTCGCCGATGATCAGACGCGTATAGGCGCTCATCGGGCCGCTGGAGCTATACGCCGGCGACACGTAAATCACGAGCACCGCGTCGCTCTCGCGGTAGACGGGGCCGCTTGCGTGCCAGTGGTTATGATCGTCCCGCAAAAAGGTGGGGAGTGGACGCTGAGCACCGTGATCGCACCGGGGTTCAAGAGTTTCCACATGAGTCGCATCAATCATCCCATTCAAGAGTCGTTATCGATTATTCGTCCACTCACGCTTTTATCGGAACGTTAGCGAAAAACTTAAGGATTCCCGCTACACAAGAATGGGTCGCGACATCCGTTTGAAGTTCGATTGTGATCGACCATGAGAGCGCAGTGGATCGCCGTCAGACCCATTGCGGCCAATAAGCGACATTCGACCGGCCACCATTACTGCGCGAGCATCAGGTTCAGGTTCTGAACCGCAGCGCCGGCTGCGCCTTTGCCGAGATTATCGAAAACCGCGGATAGCAGAACGTGCCCGTGCTCCATGTTAGGAAACACGCTTAAGCGCATATCGTCCGTACCGTTCAGTACCTGCGGATCCAGCTGCGTTAAAACGCGCGATTCGTGCAGCGGCAGGACATGTACGTGGGCCGCCTCGGCATAGTGGCGTGCGAGGCACGCGTGTAACTTGGCGCCGTCTACGTAGGGTGCCAGCAGCCGCACATCCAAGGGCACCGTCAGCACGATGCCCTGGCGGAACCCACCATACGCAGGGACGAAGATCGGACGCTGCGCGAGTCCGGCGTGCTGCTGGATCTCCGGGGTGTGCTTGTGCGCGAGCTCCAGACCATATACCTGGTATGACGGTGCGTTGACAGCACCCTGTCCTTCGTGTTCCTCCACGCCGGCACGTCCGCGTCCGGAGTAGCCGGACACCGCGTAAATGCTGACCGGGTAGTTGTCTGGTATAAGCCCGGCGTGCAGCAGGGGACGCAGCAGGCCAATTGCACCGGTCGGATAGCAACCTGGATTGGTGACCCGACGTGCGGTCGCAATGCGCTCAGCCTGACCCGGAGTCATTTCCGGAAAGCCGTATGTCCAGTCCGGCTGCGTGCGGTGGGCGGAACTTGCGTCGATTACTCTGACGGCAGGATTGACAATGGCGTCCACCGCCTCGCGCGCGGCGCCATCGGGCAGGCAGAGGATGGCGAAGTCGCAGGCGTTGATGGCTTCGGCGCGACGCCTGGAATCCTTGCGTTCCGCCGCGGGCAGCGTGACCAGTTTCAGATCGGTCCGGTCGCGAAGCCGTTCGTGAATTTGCAACCCGGTGGTGCCTTGGTCGCCGTCGATGAAAACAAGGGGAGAGCTCATGCGCGGAATACTCCGGTGACTGGGTAATAACAAGTAGAACGAGCCTGCTATCTTCTGCGCACCGCTAGAATAGCGAAAGTTGAATTTCATAACTTAGATATTCAGTTTTTCTGAATCTGGACGCCGACATGCGAGAGATCAGCCTGGACCGTTTGCGCACCCTGGTCGCTATTGCCGACCGTGGCTCATTCGCCGACGCGGCGCGTACGTTGCATCTGGCGCCACCAACGGTCAGCCTCCACATCGCTGAACTGGAAGAGCGTATCGGGGCTCCGCTCCTGTCGCGCAAGCGTGGACATGTTCGGCCGTCGGCAACAGGCGAGTTGTTGGTCGAGCGCGCGCGTCGACTGCTGGCCGACGCGGAACAGGCGTTAGACGATGTTCACCGCCAGGTTCAAGGGCTTGTCGGACGCGTTCGGCTCGGAGCATCGACTGGCGCGATTGCGCACCTTCTGCCTCAAGCGCTTGAAGTGCTGCGTCAGCACCATCCCGCTATCGATATTCAGATCGCGGTACTCACCTCGCATGAAACGCTAACCCGATTAGCGGATGGGACGCTGGATATCGGGCTGGTCGCACTGCCTCAGCCTCCGGCGGCTGGACTCGTGATAAAGCCTTGGCGCCGCGACCCCGTGATGGCCTTTGTGCCGGCGCATTGGCGGTGTCCGGCTCGCATTACGCCTGAATGGCTCGCCGCTCAACCTCTCATTCTTAATGATGCGACCACGCGTCTCTCCCGTCTGACTGCGGAGTGGTTTGCGACCGGAGGGCACCATCCCGCGCCGCGCATTCAGCTCAACTACAACGACGCAATCAAGAGCCTGGTAGCGGCAGGTTATGGCGCAGCGCTGTTGCCCCATGAGGCCGCTACGCCATTGCCTGACCCGCGCATTGCCATGCGTCCGCTGCGCCCTGCGTTGTGGCGTCGCCTTGGTGTTGCACATCGTGCGGGGTACGTCGAACGTTCCACGCAACACGTACTCGATGTGTTGTGGGATCTGCGATTGGCGTAGGAGTTTGCCATTTCTCGCTTCGGTTCGTTCTCGCGATAGGACAGTAGCCTATTGCACGCCACGACGAACGAATGGCCGGTTTGTAGAAATTCGACAGACCGAATTGGGTCGCTTTGTGCCTTTTGCATCCGCGCTGCAATCAGAGATCGATTGAGGTCCGCGTCGGGCTCTGTGCGGCCACTTTTAGTCATTCGACAGCGCAGGCTAATTTCGCGACAATGTGCGTTTTAAAAAGAACGCAATAACGGATCCATGCTTACTCTGGCAGACCCTCGCATCCGAGACATTGAACTTAAAGAAGGTGCTGCGCCGTTCGTTGACTTGGGATCGTTCTCGCAGCTTATTTCAGTTGATGTCAGTCGCAGGCTCATTTCGAGCCAGAGCGAATACTTTCTTTGGGTTCGCGAACCGATCGCTGCGCGCTTGCTTACGGCATCCGTGGCGTTGCCGGGTCAGTTTCGCCTTCTTGTCACGGAAGGATACCGACCTCTCGCCCAACAGCGGGCTTCGTTTGCGCGATACGCAGAGGAACTGCGCAATGCAAACCCGGAACTAGATGAAGATGCCATTTTCGACCGCGCGAGCATGTATGTTGCGCCGCCCGACGTGGCTGCCCTCCCTCTTGCTTGACCTCTCGCCCCGTCAGTCCGTCGCAATAACTGACGTCTGCGCTTGCAGTCACTTAGCTCGACCAAAGTCTCAAGCGGCGAATGTGAAGGCTCACGGAAACTTGCCTGACTTTTTTTACTATCTGTGTCAGCAGTCTTTCAGGTTTTCACTTGCCTGGCACAGCTTTCACTTTCTGTCGCACCCGACAACCCGGACACCAACCATTTCTGCCTCATCGCAGTAGGCCAGTTGCATTAACTCTGTCCCACAGTCGCAAAACTGTGGCGCCAGTCGCAATTACTCTGGCGCCCTACGATAATCACAATCTCAAACGTCAATATTCCCCGCCCGCAACGCGTTCGATTCAATAAACGCGCGACGCGGCTCAACGTCATCACCCATCAGCGTTGTAAAGATGCCATCGGCTGCAATGGCGTCTTCAATCTGAACACGCAACAAACGGCGCACGGTTGGGTCCATCGTTGTTTCCCACAACTGCGACGGGTTCATTTCGCCCAAGCCCTTATATCGCTGCTTGGTCACGTTACGCTCCGCATCCGCGATCAACCATTTCATCGCGCTCTTGAAGTCGGTCACCGCCATCGACCGCTCGCCGCGTTTAATCACCGCACCCGGCCCGATCAAACCCTTGAACGTATTCGCGGTCGTTTGCAGCTGCTTGTAATCCGCGGTCAGCTGGAAGTCTTCATCGATAACTGACACCTTCACGTTCCCATGATGCCGGCGATTGATATGCAACGACCGAACCTCGCGTACCGTGTCATAAGCCGGCTCAACAGTCACTTCCGGCTTCAACGGATCAGCACGTAAAGCCGCCTGCAAAGCGGCAGCCGAAACCACGGTGGATTCTTGCGTCGACAAATCCAGCTCAATGCCATCCATCACCGCGCCAAGCGCATTGACGTCGTAAAACCGGCTGAGACGATCCACCACCGCCTGCGCGAGCAAATACGCACGCGCCAATTCACCGAGCGCGTCGCCGGTAATCGGCGTGGCGCCTTCAGCAGCAGTCAGCTCCGAACCCTGCAATGCCAGCTTCAACATATGCTGATTCAGTTCGTGCGTGTCCTTCAAAT
>NZ_LMUF01000059.1:0-740 GCF_009766085.1 Burkholderia sp. S171
GCTTACTCATCGTCCGTCATCAGTTTGTGTAGTTCGACGACTCTAACCCATTCACATCCTCCATTTGCACCAGAACCGTCGACGGCCCGGTAAAGATACCGCCATTCGCCCTTGACGCGGATGTACGTCTCGTCCATCCGCCAGCTCTTACCAACTGGCCGCTTGCGGCCGCGAAACGCTTTTTCCAGCACCGGCAATAGCTTGATGGCCCAGCGGTGGACCGTCGAATGACCGACCGAAACACCGCGCTCTGCCATCATGTCCTCGAGGTGCCGCAGGCTCAGCGGATAGGCCACGTACCAGCGCACGCAAGTCAGGATCACGTCGAGCGGATAGTGCAGCCGTTTGAGCACTTGGGCCACCGGCAGATTCAACGTCTTCATCGAGCTTTCAGCCATTCGTTTCGTTCCGCACATCATAGCGGACCGCCTTACTAAAATAGAACCTCAGCACTTCGGTCACCGCGGACTCAGCGCTTTCATTGTCGTTCACATCATTCTGTAAGGTCTCGCAGATATACCAGCCTGCGATATTGCGACAGAACCCGTCTTGTGACCAACCGCGAAGCGGGCGATGCGCATGCCCTTATCGAACTCGTGAACTGGTACCGTGCGAGGTGGGAAATAGAAATGTTCTTCAACGTCCTGAAGAACGCCTGCAGGGTCGAGGCACTGCAACTCTCACAGATGGAGCGGGTGGAAAAGGCGCTCGTGCTGTACATGGTCGTGTCGTGGCGTATC
>NZ_LMUF01000059.1:750-1114 GCF_009766085.1 Burkholderia sp. S171
AAAAAAGCCGCCGACGCTCAACCAGATGATACGAATGGTCGGCTCACTGGGCGGATTTCTCGGGCGCAAGAGCGACGGCGAACCGGGCGCGAAGACCCTGTGGATTGGCATGCAGCGAGTCATGGATGCTGTGATCACCATCCAGATCTTGCGCGACGGCTACGACACTTCTGTATGTGCGACACGTGTCGCCGTCCGCCGAACGTAAATCGGCAAGGTAGTGGATGGCAAAGTCTGCTTCTGTCTTGTCACGCGCGACTCGTCGTGCCGTGACCTGCTGTACGGCCAGCAGTTGCCTACCCGGACGTGCGCGACTGGTAACGGTCGGGTGCGAAGCTCTGGGAACAACGTACCTCGAAAGACA
>NZ_LMUF01000059.1:1124-32377 GCF_009766085.1 Burkholderia sp. S171
CCCGTTATCTGGCGTCTTGTGACCAACCGCGAAGCAGGTGATGCGCATGCCCTCATCGAACTCGTTGACTGGTACCGCGCGAGGTGGGAAATAGAAATGTTCTTCAACGTCCTGAAGAACGCCTGCGGGGTCGAGGCACTGCAACTCTCACAGATGGAGCGGGTGGAAAAGGCGCTCGTGCTGTACATGGTCGTGTCGTGGCGTATCGCGCGGCTCATGCGTGTGGGCAGAACTGTCCGGAGTTGGACGCGTCGCTGTTATTTGCGGCTGACGAGATACACGGCGCCCATGTGCTCTGTAAGAAAGCGCGTCCCAAAAAGCCGCCGACGCTCAACCAGATCATACGAATGGTCGGCTCACTGGGCGGATTTCTCGGGCGCAAGAGCGACGGCGAACCAGGCGCGAAGACCCTGTGGATTGGCATGCAGCGAGTCATGGATGCTGTGATCACCATCCAGATCTTGCGCGACGGCTATGACACTTCTGTATAACGAGATGGATTTAACCGGGCAACGATTTCCAAACTTACACCGACCCAAGCTTTCGGACCCGCTTTCCGATACTGACCCAGTGCTTTCTGCGCCACCAGAATCAATGCATCGGGTTCGGCTTTCGGGTATTCGATGTTTAGCGGGAACCCGAATGGCGACCGCTCCTCCCCGACCCAGCCAAAACCTGGTTGATCGAGTACGAACCGAGTATCAAGTTGCGCCTTGAACGCCGCTTCGCCTTCCTTGGCAGATGCTTCGCCGTACACGCGGGTGTCGGGCATCTCGCTAAAAGCAGTCCAATAGCCGCGTGTCTTGATCGCTTGCAGTGCATTGTCAAGCGTTTCTTCGTGTTTGGAAAAGAGATCATCTTTCATAGAGGAACCATCGCCTTATAGGAATTTGTTGCCTATCAATGTGCGCTCGCCGAAAATTCCGACGATTTGATCACTGGTTGGTAAATTGACACCTCCACACCTCGCCATCCTATATTTCTCTTTATTCGTGCGCGGGCAATCGCGCGCGTTTGATTTTGGCGCCGAACACGAGCTAGCAATATCCCAATGCTAGAGGTCAACGACGCCGCCCCTAGCTCTAGCAAAAGACTTCTAAGCGAAACCAATTGGCAAAAAACGCGCTTGTCGCGTGCTTTGCCATAGGCGCGATCCCCTCGTTAATCAGCTTACAAGGGGACGTCACCCGCAATTTTTTCGGTCTTTAAATTCAACGCGTCCCGCCAATCAACCCACGACACTTGAGATTGACTCCGCTACGTAGCGAACATTCTTTTCATTCAATCCCGCGATGCAAATACGCCCAGTCGCTACCGCATAAATTCCGTAGCCGTTGCGTAACGTTTCAACCTGACCCGCGTCGAGTCCCGTGTATGCAAACATGCCGCGCTGCCTGATAATGTGGTCGAAGTCGTGCTTCGTAGCACGCTCAAGTAATATCGCATGCAGCAGCAGCCGCATTTTTAGAATACGATCTCGCATGTTCTGGACTTCTCGCACCCATTTCTCCCGGAGCGAACCGTCGGCTAATATCGTGCTCACTAGCAACATCCCGTGCGCAGGTGGAGAAGAGTAGTTTCGGCGCACGGTCAACTTGAGCTGCCCAAGTACATTGCCGATGTTTGACGGGTCCGCAGAATGGATGACAAGCGCTCCGCTTCGTTCTCCGTACATTGAAAAATTCTTCGAGAACGAGCTACTAACAAGGAAATTCCTTCGCCGCCGAGAAAGCTCTCGAACCAGATACGCGTCGTCGTCTAGGCTGCTTCCGAAGCCTTGATAGGCCATATCAACGAATGGGATGAGGTCCAGCTCTTCAATCACCGCCAGAATAGATGTCCACTGCGCCGGCTCCAGGTCGACTCCCGTCGGATTGTGGCAACAGGCGTGAAGCACCACGACGTCCTTGGGCTTAAGCTTACGCAGGTCTGCGAGCATTCCATCCAGGTCAAGACCTTTTGTCGCGGAGTCGTAGTACCTATATTTGCGAACAGGAAATCCGGCGCCTTCGAAGATACCCACATGGTTATCCCATGTCGGATCGGAGACGTACACTGAGCTGCTCGGGAAATGGCTTCGCAGAAAATCTGCGCCCACTTTAAGTGCTCCGCTCCCTCCTACAGTTTGCACAATAGCCAGCGAATCTTTCATTGATTCAGCAGCTTTGCCAAAGATCAACCTTCCAACGAGTAGACAATACGCGGGGTCGCCTTCCATAGGCAGATAGGATGCAGGACGATTGCCATCGAAAACGAGCTTGGCGGCGTCTCGAACTGAAGAAAGGACTGGAATCTTTCCCTGGTCGTCATAATAGATTCCGGCGCCCAAATTGACTTTGTCAAATCGCGAATCCGCAGCATACTTCTCTATCAAACTTAAAATCGGATCGCCAGCGTACGGCTTAACGTGCGAGAACATCTCTATCTCCTGAAAGCCTGGTGTGAGCCGAGTGATATCGTAGTGGTACACGCAAATGTGTATTTTCAGTCTGAACGGTAAGTCACAGCAGACGATCCAGCCAGCCAAAATGGTCCGGAGCGCGGCCGTTCTGAATATCAAGAAGTGCCGTCTTCAGCTGCTCAGTTACGGGCCCGCCGTTTCCGTCCGCGATCTTGAAGTGATAGTTGGGCGCTTTCACCGTGCCTATCGACGCAACAACGGCTGCCGTGCCACACGCGAATGCCTCTACTAGGCGTCCGCTCTTCGCATCTAACTGCCACTGGTCGATCGAATAGGGTTCCTCTAACACGGTGATCCCAAGATGACGCGCAAGCGTTATCAACGAAGCCCGCGTGATCCCTGGAAGAATCGTGCCGGTCAAGGGTGGCGTCTGAATTGAACCGTCATCGAAGACGAAGAAGACATTCATGCCACCAAGCTCTTCGACCCAGCGCCGTTCCACGGCATCGAGGAAGATGGCCTGATCGCAGCCCTGGCGAATCGCTTCAGCCTGCGCAGCGAGACTTGCTGCATAGTTGCCGCCACATTTCGCGTCACCGGTCCCGCCAGGTGCGGCCCGGGTGTATTCTTCAGATACCCAGAGTGTCAATGCGGACGCGTCCCCCTTGAAGTAAGCGCTGACAGGCGTCGCCACTACGCAATAAAGATATTCGGGCGATGGCTTCATCCCCAGTACCGCCTCGGTCGCAATCATGAAAGGGCGGAGATAGAGCGCAGCCCCTTCTGTCGACGGGATCCAGTCCTTGTCAACACGTACCAGTTGGCGAACCGATTCGACGAACAGCCCCTCGGGCAACGGCGGCATCGCAAGCCGCTCGGCAGAATTGCGAAAACGTCGCGCGTTTGCGTCAGAGCGAAACAAGGTAGCACCGCCATCCGGCAAACGGTAAGCCTTCATCCCTTCAAAGATTTCTTGCGCATAGTGAAACACCAGGGTCGCCGGATCTAGGCTGAACGGACCGCGCGCCAAAATCTTCGCGTCATACCAACCACGTGCGTCCGAATACTGGATTGTGACCATATGGTCGGTAAACACGCGACCGAATCCGGGATTCTCGAGCATTTCAATGCGTTGATTTGCTTCAACCGGATTCGCATTGGGTTCAAACTGAAAAGACTTCACGCTTGCTATGCTCATTTACGTCTGCTCCTTCATTTGCAGCGGGAATCACCCGCACGACATTACAGTATCAACAGAGCTGGGATCGCCGGCACACACCAATGCTAGTTATCCAGACAACGGCGTCGGCGCTTGGCCTATCTTCCAACCAAAAACTAATCTTCAGACCGTGTTGCACCACGAAACTGCTAATCCACCTATGAACTGTCACATTCGCCCTTTACCCGATCGAGCGCCAAAGCAAGTCCTTGAAGAAAAACGCCGTTTTCTCGCTGGAGTCCGACCGAAACGCGCAGCCATTGAGGAAGACCGTAGTCCTCGACCGGACGGACAATGATGCCGTGCTCCAGTAGACGTCGAAGCACGATCGCCCCAGAAGTTATTGCATCGCCGACACGCACGAGGACAAAGTTGCCTTCCGACTTTAAATACCCAAGTCCAAGTGTCTCGAACGCCGAATACAGTTGACACCGACCTTCGTCGTTGGTTGTCAAGGTCACCCGTAAAAACTGCTCATCATGCAGTGCCGCGATCGCCGCCGCTTGCGCCATTCCACTTAAAGCGAACGGCTGCCGAACCTTATTTAACAAGCCGGTCACCTCCGGCTGCGCACAGCCGAAACCGACTCGAAGCGCAGCTAATCCGAACGCCTTAGAAAAAGTCCGACATACAAGCAAATGGGGAAATTTGACTAGCCAAGAGAGCGAGTCATATATCCTGTTCTCTGACAGATATTCGGTGTAGGCCTCATCCAACACAACCAAAACGCGCCGAGGAACATCGTTGATGAACGACTCGAGTTCCGCGCCATCAATGAAGGTTCCCGTAGGATTATTAGGGTTAGCGAGGAAAACCACCTTTGTATCACCCACAATTGCGCGGCGCATCGCTTCGAGATCGTGACCGTAGTTGAGAGCCGCAACTACGATGCCGCGTCCGCCGACCGCTTGTGTGGACTTCGCGTAGGTGGCAAACGAGAATTCGGAATGCACCGTACTCTGCCCTCGCTCGACAAATGCTCGGGTTGCGAGTTCCAAAATATGGTTGCTGCCGTTACCAAGTGTGATCCAATCCGTGGGTACTGAATAGCGTTCAGAGATTGCCCGCTTCAGCCGCAAGCCGCTTGCGTCGGGATATCTATTCAAATCGCCTAAATGGCCAAGCAATGCTGCGCCCACCGCCGCCGATGTACCTAACGGATTTTCATTCGACGCCAGCTTGACAATGTGGCCCTCGGGAATTCCACGCTCCAGCGCCACCTCCGATACCGACAAGCCTGCGACGTACGCGACGCTAGACCGAACGTATGGAGCGGCGCTATTGATGATGTCCATCTTTGTATGCCTTTGTAGCGTATTCAAGCTCACATCAGCGAGCTTACGTCTGGACCTCCCCTATTCTGACGCTCGTCAAGGGGCCCTCCTTGAGGGCTTGAGGTATGCATGCGTTATCCTCGCTCCCTACATGTCCTTCAACGTAGCGGGTCATTAACCGTTCTAAGACGGATTTTTTCTCGCTCCAACTCCTCGATGAGGAAGTTTTCGTTCGGGTGCGGTATGAACTGTTTGAGTAGATCAACGCTGACTGTTTCAAATAAACCCGCTCGGTTATAGGGCTCGTCGCGAACGAAAGCGTCTGCTGCACTTTCGCTTTCCACACCCAGCGTCAGGAACATCCCATTCGCGGTCCCGTCGCTATTAACGATTGCACCGGCAAGTGTAATCAGCACTTTATGGCGTAATATGTATTCGATATGTACGTCGCGCATGTCTAGGCGGCGCTCGGCGCCACCCGGCACATAACGGCAGGTGATTAAGTAGGGCATGTGATCTTTCTCGATCAATTGGTTAAAGGCACAAGCGCGCCCTTTCTAATCTGGTACACCGACACGGACCCGTTCTTATTGTCGCCGTTTGACGTAAAGCTGATCCGACCGGTAATCCCGTTGTATTGGGATGCAGCCAGTACAGGCGCGTATGCTTTCGGGTCGGTAGAATTAGCTCGTTGCATTGCGTCGACTAAGAGCATTGTCGCGTCGTACGAGTAAGGAGCAAAAACGACCACCTTGCCGAAGCTACGCTCAAATCTCTCCTCGAAAGCCTTGTATTGGGGCATTCGGTCGTGCGGTGCGCCTGCCTGCGTGCAATATTGCCCTTCGTCTGCTCCACCCGAAAGAGAGGTCCAATCGCCCGTGCAAACGCCATCACCCCCGACAAACGCTGCCTTGATTCCAAGCTCCGTCATGCGCTTGACCATAGGCCCCGCCTGTGCGTCAGCACCGCCATACACAATTACAGCAGGGCGCGCTGCCTTGAGCGAAGTCAGAATTGCTGAAAAATCGACGGCCTTGTCAGACGTGTACTCGCGCGCAACGGGTTTGATACCCTGCGCACGCAGATCCTTTTCAACCTCGTCGATTAAACCTTGGCCATAGGAAGAACGATCGTCAATCAGAGCGATGCCTCCTGTACCACCAAGTCGCCTAGCGAATGAAGCGATTGTCCCGCCCTGCTGGTTATCAGTTGCCATCAGCCGAAATGTAGTCTTGTAACCTTGGGTCGTAAGCGTTGGATTCGTCGCAACTGGCGCTACTTGCGGCACTCCGGCGTCTGCATATACCTTTGCCGCGACGATCGTTGGGCCTGAATTCAGGTGACCAACTACTCCCTTAACACCAGAATCCACAAGTCGTTGTGCTACTTGGATCGCAGTCTTTGGGTCACCCTGATCGTCCTCCGATACAAGCTCAAAAGTAATCGGTGATCCACCGATGACGATGTGCCGTTGATTTACCTCTGTTATGGCAAGTTTCGCTCCGGATTCCGCATCTTTGCCCAGATGAGCAATCGGGCCAGTAAGCGGTCCCGCGATTCCGATCTTTACGATCTCAGCAAACGCAGGACTACTAATAACACACAAAACTGCGACCGTGGCGATAAAACGCATGTTTTTCTGGCCCATCTATGTTTCCCCTTTTACCTTTTTTAGCAAAATTGATAGCGCTATCTATGCAGCTTGAACGACCCGTTGCTCCTGTGTGTTCAGGACAGCTTTTAATTGCTCTATTTTCGTGTAGTACGCCATAACGTTTCTATGTTTGATGTGACCATAACCACGAATCATCGAAGCCGCTTGGATCAACGGTAGTAAGTCATCCAAATTTTTTTCGGTCATTTTCAATAAGGCAAAATCGACCAGATTTATGTATTTTTCAACCAACGATCGCTCGAGTTTACGCTCAGCAGTCAAGCCGAAAACGTCGAACGGACCGCCTCTCAGGACGCGCCCTTTAGCCACCACGCGTAACAAAGGTTTTATCCACGGGCCGAATTCTCTTTTCATTGGCAAACCAGTAGAAGGGTGTTTTCGCGCAAGCAACGGCGGCGCTAGGTGAAAACTGACCTGAGCCTGCCCGGAAAATGTTTCGCCCAGCTCTTTTTGAAACGATGTTGATGTCAACAATCGCGCTACTTCATACTCGTCCTTGTAACTCATCAGCCGATGCAGATTAACCGCTACAGCGAGCGTGAACGGAGTGGACCGTTTTGTCGCAAATTGCTCTCGCTCTCGATTCAATACCCGCTGAATATAGTCTGAATACGAATCGGCGTAATGCTCGGACTGATATTCAGTTAGATGTTTGTGGCAGCGCGCGATGACTTGTTCGATCCGCTCTGGTACATGAAACTCAATCGTTTTTTGCGGAGCAGCGCTCACACCCGTACCAGTTACAGAGTTAGCTGCCGCCAGACGACCTGCTCCAAACGCCTCAATGTTCTTCGCTACCGCTACCCCATTAAGTTCAATCGCGCGCATCAAAGCATCCAGTGAGACCGGAATCTTCCCGCGCTGCCAGCAATAGCCAAGTAGAAAAATATTGCTACCGATACTGTCACCCTGAATTGCCGTCGTCGCTGCATGAGCATCGAGTATCTCGACGTGATCGCCCCCCGCAGCATCCGTGAGCTTCTCGGCAATCTGCTTCATCGGCACCGCTACATCGGCGTCACGCGTGAATTCAGCAAGCGGCGCAGCGTGGCTATTCAACACAACAGTGGTCTTATTGGTCGCAACCGTGCCTAACGCATCGGGCAAAATACTGACGACGCCGTCACAGGCAAGCAGCAAATCAGCTTGTTGCCACTCGATTCGAACTGGGTGCAATGAGCTCCCCGGACCGGCAATCCGCACATGGCTGAGCACAGACCCGCCCTTCTGGGCCAACGCAGTAAAATCAAGAAGGGAAATAGCCTTGCCTTCAAGGTGTGCTGCCATTGCAATCAGCGCACCGACTGTGATTACGCCAGTTCCGCCCACGCCCGCAACAAGAATATTCCACGGCGCTGAAAGCGCCGGCAGCAACGGTGCCGGCAACGCTTCAAGCGCTTGCTGGTTAAATGCTACGGTACTGGTGCCCTTTTTGAGCTCGCCGCCTCTTACCGACACGAAACTCGGACAAAAACCCTCTACACAGGAGTAGTCTTTGTTGCAGGACGACTGGTCGATCTGGCGCTTACGGCCAAACGATGTTTCACGCGGTACAACGGACAGACAATTCGACTGTACCCCGCAGTCTCCACATCCTTCACATACCTCATGGTTGATCATCAGTCGGCGCGCAGGGTCAGGATAGGTGCCACGCTTGCGACGGCGACGCTTTTCCGCGGCGCAAGTCTGGTCATAGATCAGTATCGTCGTGCCAGAAATCGTGCGCAAATCGCGCTGGACGACATCCAATTCGTTGCGGTGATGGATCGGAATACCTGCAGGCAGTTTTACAGCAGCGTAGTTCTCCGGGTAATCGGTGACGATGACGACGCGACGCGCGCCCTCAGCAACCATTTGGTAGGCGATCTGGGGAACCGAGAGCTGTCCGTCGACCGGCTGCCCACCCGTCATTGCAACGGCATCGTTAAACAGTATTTTGTAAGTGACGTTCGCGCCACCCGCGATAGACTGTCTGATGGCGAGATAGCCAGAATGGAAGTAAGTACCTTCCCCCATGTTTTGAAATACGTGAGGTTCATTGGTGAAGGGTGCCGTCCCAAGCCAATCGACACCTTCCCCGCCCATTTGTGTAAGGCCAGCGGTCTCTCGGTCCATCCATGAAGCCATATAATGGCATCCAACGCCGGCGAGCGCACGACTGCCTTCAGGCACCTTAGTTGAAGAACTATGGGGGCATCCGGAACAGAAATATGGCAGGCGCTTCACGCCGTCGGCGGCGTTCGACAGAGCGGGGTTCTTGGCGTATTTCCCGAGTTCTATCTCGCCGTCATGGCCGAGTTTCTCCCGGAGCCAGTTGATCAATGCGCCGGCGATCAACGCGGGTCGCAACTGACCAACCCATGGCATCATGAGCAAACCATTCGCATCGCGGCGCCCGACCACGCTGGGCCGGTCCTCCTGCGGCAAATTGAATAAAATATCCTTTACCTGCTGCTCGACAACGCTGACTTTTTCTTCAACGACTAAGATATGCCGTAATCCAGAAGTAAATGAAAGAAGTCGTTGCCGATCAAGCGGAAATGTTAGTCCAGGTTTGTAAATCCTGATCCCGGAAACTGCTTCCTTGCCCCACACCTGCTCTACGTGCGTCAGTACCTCCATTACGTCGTGGTGCGCCTTCCCAACTGTAATGATCCCGATATTGGCTTCGGGCGCCGGAGCGATCAGCTTGTCGATGCTATTTAGTTTCGCGAATGCAGACGCCGCGTCGAGGCGCGCTGCGAGACGGTGTTCGATCGCCACCGTCAAGAAATCACTTGTCTGGTAGTGGAGACTTTGAACAGTGCCCTCATTTGTGTCGGGATCAACGAAAACCGGCCACGGTTGCACATCGATCGAACGGGCACTTTCTACCGTCTCCGAGATCGCTTTGAATGCCACCCACAATCCCGAGCGACGCGATAACTCCCACCCCCAAAGTCCAAATTGTTCGTACTCTTCAACACTTGATGGGTTGATGATTGGAATGCCCCAACCCACTAACGAGTAATCGCTCGCGTTCGGTATGGATGAGGAAGTTGCTGCGTGATCGTCACCGACGACCATTAGAACGCCCCCATGCGGCGACACACCAGCAGCGTTGCCGTGCCGCAACGCATCTCCTGCTCGATCTACTCCTGGGCCTTTCCCGTACCACATCCCGAATACCGCCTCAACTTTACGGGAGTGATCACTCTCAACACGCTGGGTGCCCATCACGGCGGTTGCCGCCAAATCCTCATTGAGTGCAGGCAAGAACTTGACCTTGTGCTTTTCAAGGAGAACTTTCGAGCGCCACAGTTCAAAGTCGACCCCTGCGAGGGGCGACCCGCGGTATCCGCTCACAAACCCGGCAGTCTCAAGGCCCCGACTGTCATCAAAAAGTTGCTGCGAAATCAATAGGCGCACCAAAGCCTGTGTACCGGTCACAAAGACCCGACCGTCGCGTTTGGTCATATTGTCTGTGAGTCGGTAATCGCGATCGATGTTCTGCACATCAAGTCCCTGGCTACTCATTGTCTCCTCCGTGCTTCGCATCGAACTTCCAATATAAATAATAGTCTTTCTAGACGGTTAATTATTTGACGCAGTTTTAACACGCTTTTGCGGTCCGCATTTGGACACTGCGCTTGTGAGGGCATCTTTACCTTACTCGGTCAAACCCAATCCCATTTCGTACAACTAGATGACCACCATAGCAGGCGACGTTGCAGAGCCTCCGCTCGGTGTAGGAATCATTGGAACGAAACTGTCGGTCGCAATATTAGTTTTGCCGACCCCTAAAGTTACACACTCCTGCACGCATGCTTCGACAAATCCAGGCGCACCGCTTATAACTGCGCGGTAACCAGCGAGGGAGGAGTAATTTGATCGCAGCCACGACGGCGCCAACATCGCGCCCTCAGTGTAGCGACTTGGCTCGTCAGTTACGAGAACCTGGTATCTAAAGTTTTCGTACCACCGCTCCAGCAGTACAAGCCGCTCTAGCCCAAACACTTCACAGACTTCTCGCACGGACAGTAGCAGGAGCATTTGGTCATCCCCGCCTCGACTAAGGTGCTCCTCGAAGATCGAGAGGACCGGGGCCAGCCCCGTCCCACCTGCCAACCCGATCACCGGCCCTACACCGCCCGGAAGGCGACACTCCCCAAAAGGCCCGCGGATCTTAATGATGTCGCCCGCTTTCAATTCGTCGTGAATAAATCCACTAGCTCTTCCGCCAGGATGACGCGCCACAAACAATTCCAGCATCCGATCTGATTGGTTGTAGGGAGATGCAACGCTATACATCCGATTTGGATGAACTTCCGGTATAGCGACTTCCACGTAGCAGCCCGCTGGATACGAGGTCGGGGCGCCCGATGGCAGGGCCATCACAACCCTCTTTACCTTCGGGGTGAGGCTCACCACGCTTAGCACTTCGGCGTCAGCCTCGATTGCTTGTTCCCTATCTGTTGGAGTAGGGCTCACGGTCTCAAGACGCAGCGTGGGTGTCAACGCCCGCGACTGACAAAGCAGGCAATATCCCTGTGTGCGCTCCTCTTCGCTCAAAGCAAATCCAAGCGACCATCCATGGTCGACCGCGCCTTCTATGACCCGCGCCTTGCAGGTACCGCATGATGCGCCCCTGCATTGATGCGGAAGTGATATCCCTTTTGCCAGCGCGCCGTCAAGGATGATTTCGCTTTGGTCAATCGAGAACGTGGTTCCGGATCTGATCTCGGTGACTTCACAAGTTGCCATGCCTTTTGTCCTCTAATCGCTAACGGCGTCAAAGAGAGCGACGCCAGTCGGATACGCCACGTTACCATCGCAGCAATACTCATTACGCTATCTTAAAAAATATTAGACACACAGTTAGCGGCAAAATTAATATCCACGTGAATGATCACGGACCGGTGCAGTTGATCCGGTTGATGGGCTTTCTACCGATTGCCAGCGTCCTTCCGCACGCTCCAGGATCAAACACTGCTGCGTGCGTTAGAAAATCGGAATCACTTTTTCAGGATCGTACACAACCTCTTTGCCGCTAATGCCGACCTCCGGGAGTGCCGGAAACTCAATGCCATACGGGTCGAGATTTGCCTTCATGCGCAGCACTGCGGTTCGCCAGTTTTCCACCCGCTCGTCAAGTGTTAGCACTCCAAGGCCTGCCGACCGCGCGACCTCGTCAAGGTGACGCTGAGACGGAATAAATGTCGACGGTAGGTCCCAGAAGTGCGCTGGTGGTTCGTGCAAGATTCCAGACAAAAACACAAACCCGGCACGAAGCTGGATTGTGATCATCTCTTTATCTTCTTCCGAAAGATGGGGAAGCAGCTTTTGCAGAACGGTCAAGCAAATGCCAAGATGCCGTCCTTCGTCCTGCCCAATTCTGAGAAACGCCTCTTTGAAAACGGGAATCGTCGTATTCTTATACATCCCATGAAACAGCGTCGATGAAGCTACCTCGCCAAACAGGAAAGATGTGAACAGGATTGGCAACGGATACTTGTCGACAGCCTTGTTAAAACCTGTCCAGTAACGTGAACCGTTATAGTACAGCCACTCAATATTGTTCCGAGCAAGCTTTCCCAGTGCTGTTTCAGGTTCATAGCCTAGCGGTCCACCCGGCGTGAGTAATCGGATTGCTCGGCCGCAGACCTCTTCGTGATTCATTTCGTCGCGCACTACTGAGAAAAAACATTTCCGGATCGGGTCTTCCTGCTTACTCTCGTAGGTGTGGATCATAGCCCGAGCGAATACTGTCGGCCCCGATCCGTCGAATACTGACAACAAAGACCACCAATAGGCCATCGCATATCGCTGATCCAGCGAATATGAGTTTACGTCGAGCGTATCCCACGGCAAGGTATTGGGTGCCCATCCTGGATCCCTTGCGGAATCGTAAATATCGTAAAGCTTTGGCGTCTCGACGTTCCATTCAAGAGGAAAAATATTCTTCGGATCGATGGCCGGCGCGTCAGTTCGATCGAAAAGGAGTTTCTCTGGATCCGGCATTTCATTCAATCTGATCGGAGGTGCGGACGTTTGCTGAAGCAGCTCTTCGGTGTTCACTGTGGTCATTGATAGGCTCCGTGTGAGGGCGCGGTACATCACCGCACATGAAAACATTATATACATTAACCGTCCGGACGGTTAATTAATTTGTTTAGTTTTTGAGGATCGCGGTTAGGCAACAGGGCGCGCTCATGGAACGGGTCTCCCAGTAGGAAGCATCATGCGCGAGTAAAGCCGTTTCAACAGCCGCGTGCGCACTGCTTGAGTCCTCGCGAGTCGCGAACTGACACGAAACAAGATCCGATCTGTCTATGAGGTCACAAAAGCGTCGCCAAAACTTCGTCTCGAGTGCACCAAGCGCGAGCGTCGTGTTATCCGCCGCAGTGTAAAGGCGGTAACAGGGATATGTACCCGACATAAATGCTGCAGAGTTGTCTTTGGGCACCTTTTCCCGCAAACGGGACACTATATTCAAGTCTCTGAGTGCCTCCGTGATACTTATTGAAATGTGCGCCCCACGCCCGTTAGACGTCCGAGCGATCAGGGCCGCTAGTATCTCAATCTCCGAGCAAAGAACGCCACCGACAATATCGCCGACGAGAAAAACCGGTAGCGTTCCATCAGGAGTCAAGCCGAGCGACGCAGCAACTCCACTTGCCGCGAGAAAGTTAATGTCATGCCCGGGCAAGTCTGACCGCGTCCCTAGCGTTCGAAAGCCGACAATAGAACAATAAATAAGCCGGGGGTTTCGATGCCGCAGCCGTTCAGCGTCAATCCCTAAACGCGATAGCGTCCCGGGCAGGAAGCTGTCGATGATTATATCTGCGGTTGCGCACAACGACAGCGCTTCCGAACGTTGCGCTTCATCCCTTAGATCTAGACTCTTAATCTGCGAACTCAGATGCAATTCGCGGTGAAGAAGTGGCTCACCTGTGTCACTCAAAAACATCCTCCTGGTGGGATCACCATCAGGAGGTTCAATATGCAAAACCACCGCGCCCCTCTCCGCGAGACGAGCGGCCAGCATCGGGCCCGGCAAATTCAAACCGAAGTTGACTACCTGTATGCCCGCCAAACTATGTGTTGCCACTATTGACCCCGCTCATCGACATCGGTACTGCACCACTTTCGATCAATTGCGCGATCTTTTCCTCCTCGCACCCTAAACCCTGAAGAATTTCGCGGGCATGCTCAGCGAATTTGGGCGGCGGTTTGGTATATGTCGCAGCCGTCCGGGACAGCTTGACTGGTGATCCCGTGCCTTTGTAATCACCGATATCGACAATCATTTTTCGATGGTCAGTGTGCGGATGGTTTGCTACCTTTTTAGTGTCAGCTACTGCACCGCAAGGCACTCCCGCGTTCATCAATGACTGCGCGAGGGACTCGCCGTCCTGGTCCGACAGTAAAGACTCAATTTCGTGGCGCAGCTCACCCCGGTGCTCGAGACGGCGAGAATTTGTTAGAAACCGTTGATCTTCAGACAGCCAAGCGGCACCGAGCATGTTTGCGAACTTCACAAACTGGTTGTCATTCCCAATTGCGAGAAATATTGAATCTCCTGCGGTAGGGAAAAGATCATATGGACATATATTGGGGTGGGCATTGCCAGTGCGTCCCGACGACTTCCCAGAAAGAAAGTAGTTCGGCAAATGCGGGTGCATCAACGATATTCCTGAGTCGTATAACGTAGCTTCGACAAACTGACCACAACCAGAGTGATTTCGTTCGTACAAAGCAAGCAGTATGGCGATCGCGGCATTCATGCCGGTGACGATATCAATAACAGGCACGCCCATCCTGAGAGGTCCGGCGCCCGCTTCGCCGTTAACAGACATTAGGCCAGACATTGCCTGCGCCACCGCGTCATAACCCGGTAGGCCGCCTAGCGGGCCGGTTGCGCCGAATCCGGAAACACGGCAATGGATGAGCGCCGGGAACTTTTCCTTTAGTACTTCGAACCCAAGCCCCCATTTTTCCATCGTTCCTGGCTTAAAATTCTCCACAAGCACGTCCGCTTGCGCCAGGAGATCGAGCAAGATTTCTCTAGCGTTGGGCTGCCCAAGGTTGAGTGCCATTCCGAGCTTATTGCGATTGACGCCGAGAAAATATGAAGCCGTGGGACCCTCAAACGGAGGACCCCAGCCACGCGTTTCGTCGCCCTGCGGCGGCTCGACTTTGATGACCGTCGCACCATGATCGGCCAACAGTTGCGTACAGAATGGCCCTCCCAGTACGCGCGAAAGGTCAATCACCTTGACTCCCAGCAGCGATGTCATTGAGCCTTCCTCCCATGATCAGCGGACGCACGCACGATGACCCGCGTTGCTTTCGATTCGTAGCGAGGCAACACTCCCTCACTGTGACAGGTAACCCGACACGACAATCCGAGGCGCGCCTTCAATCCCGCCTCGACCTCCCGCACCAGTGCGTCGTCGGTGCTCAAGCAATGCTGTGAACGCTCGATCGCAATTTCAAGCGAATCGAGCCGCCCGGCCGTCTGTTCGAGATAAATTTGCCACGCCTCCTTGACCGTACCCCCCACCTGGGCGATAACGTCCTCAATCTGTGACGGATAAACCATAACGCCACGGATTTTCAGCATGTCATCGGAACGACCAATGATCCGTCCGATTAACGGGAAACCGCTTCGCCCGCATGGACACTCGAACGGATGCTCCGCAAGCCTCACTAGATCCCTAGTGCGCCATCGCACAACCGGAGACGCCTCCTTGTCTAGCGTCGTAATCACTATCTCCCCGATTTCCCCGGGGCCAACGGGAAGAAGAGTTTCTGGATGAAGTACCTCTGTGAGCACCGAGTCATCATTGATCAGATGCATTTCATCATTCGCATGCGAATGCTCGCAGGACACTCCGAGGATAGGGCCACCGGCTTCCGTCGACCCGTAGATGTTGTGAGCAATAAACCCGGACGGCATTGCCGCCTCCAATTCACTGCGGAATGTTGCCGACACGGACTGACCACCAAACAATCCGACGCGCATTTTCCAGTCGCGCCCTGGATCAATACCGGCTTTGCGGGCGAGCGATATGAGCGTCATCAGCCAAAGCGGCGACATTGTGGTCGCGGTGTACGCATGGTCGCGCATCCACTGCACCACTAATTCGCCACGACCGGGCCCAATTGGGAAATTAACCGCGCCATAGGCGCGTAACGCTTCGTCCATAGATGATCCACCGATCCACAGTCCATAGCCATAGCCTTGATAGACCCGATCCCCCGGCACAATGCCTGCTGTCCTAAAAACCCGGCTTAACTGATCGCACATCGTACTTTGCCAATCGTGGCGCGTGAAGCCGAAGAGCACCGGAAGTCCCGTAGTGCCGGAAGTGGCGCAAAAGCGCACGATCTCGGCAACAGGAACAGTCAAAAAGGGAAAGGGATAGCGCGAGTGAACATCCGCTTTTTCAAGCGTCGGCAGGACCGCAAGCGCCTGGCGATCCGCGAGATCGTCTGGGCGAAGCCCAGCGCGGCTAAAATGCTCACGCCAGGCTCCCGAAGCAGCGAGCCGCTTACCAAGACCAGCGAGCTTGGCATTCTGCACCGCGAGCACATCCTCCCGAGTGGCATAATCACCCCCGCGACTTCGTACCGCTATCGTCTCCATATCTGTCTCCTTCTTATTGAACGCTATAGGGTGTCACCCGTACCGAAGATTGCCGTGGAGTGGCTAGACATATAGCCACCGGGCGCGTGCGCCAGCGCAACTTGCGCACCTTTAACCTGTCGTGGGCCGCATGCACCGCGCAACTGAAGTACAGACTCGATGATGGTGTAGATACCAAACATCCCCGGATGCCCGAACGAAAGGCCTCCGCCATTGGTATTCATTGGGAAGTCTCCACCAGGTTCACTACGCCCGTCGCCTAGAAATGCTCCGCCCTCGCCTTTATTGCAAAAACCAACGTCTTCGGCAAACACGATCGGCATAATTGTGAAAGCGTCGTATAACTGCGCGACATCTACCTCCGCTGGCGTGAGCTTGGCCTGTGCAAAAGCCCGCGCTGCCGATTCTGATGCGCTGGTGGTAGCAAGGCTCGCCATCTGGGCGATGCTTCGATGCGAAACCACTTCGCCAACGCCGAGCACGTACACGGGAGCTTGCCGCAGAGTGCGCGCCCGCGCTGCAGACGTCACGATGACGGCGCCTCCTCCATCGGTCACCAGGCAACAGTCTCGGACGGTCAGCGGGCTTGAGACCATCCGAGCAGAAACGACGTCCTCAACGGTGAGAGGGGATTTGTCCAACGCGAGGGGATTAAGAACCGCCCATTTGCGCGCCGCAACGGCGACGCCGGCAAGCTCTTCGCGCGTCGTACCAAATTCATGCATGTGTCGCGCGGCGATCATTGCATATCCTGCGACCGGCCCTGGATATCTATAGGGCGATTCGTAAGGGTTCACTTCAGCGTGGGTGACAAACTGCGCGCCGGCTGACCGTTGCGTACTGCCGTAAGCAATCAACGCGACTTCACATAGCCCAGCCGCAATTGCCGCCTGAGCATGATTCAGATGCGCAACAAACGACCCGCCGCCTACCTGAGTCGAGTCTGTATAACGTGGACTTAGATTTAAGTATTCACAAAGACTCAATGTCGGCATGAACAACTGCAGACCTGCAGCAAATACGCCGTCAACGTCGGCCAGAGACATGCCAGCATCAGCAAGTGCGTCGGCCACGGCGAGAGCCATGGCATCAAGCGGGGAACTCTCAGCTGGAAGCGCCGGGAAGCCACTGATGCCGACACCGACGATAGCAGTCGAACCGCGAAGCGAATCGTGCATCACGCTAACCTAAAAACGACGCGAGGCGTGCCCGCGATATCTTCGAAAGCCGCTTGCACCCGCATGCCTATCGCCATATCGGCCAGCGTATCGAGGACTACCGTAGACATCATACGGAAGCCTTCCTCCATTTCGACCAGCGCGATATTGTAGGGAGGCTTGCCCTTCGGGCAGACCTCGGTCGTCGAATAAACTACTCCGCGGCCGCTACTACATCGCCACTCCAGCGCACCGGGTATTCCTGATGGTCCGACCTCGCGTGGATAAAAAACAGCCATCCCTGCGTTGGTGTCGTACTGATACAGCAGTTGAGCGTTGCGCAGGCCTGTAAGATGGGTCGTCCGTGCCGATTCAGGGGTAGCCGTGTCCATGCTCATTTCCCGATGAAAGTGGGAGACCGCTTTTCTTGGAATGCCTTGATACCTTCCCGTCCATCGTGCTCGTCCATCGCTTCGTGCTGCAAGACTGCCTCAAGCTCAGCCATGTCACCGTACGAACCGGGACAATCAAGAATCTGCTTGCTGGCTCGGAAAGCACCCGTTGGCCCCTTTACAATATCTGCGGCTAAGTTCAACGCTGCGCCGTCTAGATCGCAAGCCCCATAGCTGCGGTTGATCAGTCCGATGGCAGCAGCATCACGACCGCTGATCAAACGCCCAGTCAAAATTAGTTCTGCGGCGCGGTGTCTTCCAAGGCGCTCGCGCAGATAATAGTGACCGCCAGAGTCAGGTAGCAGGCCGATTTTGCGAAAAGGACTACCGAACAATGCGTTGTCTGCTGCAAGAGTGATGTCGCACGCGAGCGCGAGGCCAAATCCAAAGCCCAGCGCGGGACCTGCCACTGCGGCGACGGTCGGCACCTTGCAACGACGAATCGTTTCCAAGGCCGGATTAATACGTTTTGACAGAATATCGTACGTATTGTCCGTTTCCGGGTTGGTGTCCTTCAGATCACGTCCAGCGCAAAATGCGCCGCCCGTCCCATAAATAAGGATACACCGCGCCCCCGCCCCGGATGCGCGCTGAACGGCAACGGCGAGCGCTTCCATCTCGTCAACCGAAAGGCTGTTCTTGGTCTCGGGTTTATTAAGCGTTATTGTCGCCAAGCCGGCTTCGACTATGCAACGGATCGTTTGAGATTCCATTAATTGGGCCTCCCCCGGCAGTTCATCAGGATTTGCAGATCACTCGCAAGAACCAGCGTGTCATTCTGGTTGTAGACGTTCCAGCCGATCTTGACGACTCCGTCCTGACCGCTACGTTTGTCGGTCTTGGCGAGCACTTCGCTTTTCAGCCGCACGGTATCGCCAATGAAGGTGGGGGCCGTGAACCGCAGTGCGTCTGTACCGTAGTTGGCAACAATCGCCGGCGCATCCGCCGGCACGCCAAGGCCTGCGGCAATTGCGTGCACTAACAGACCCGGTGCGATGCGCTGGCCGAAGCGTGACTGAGCCGCATAGTGCGCATTCGTATGCAATACGTACCAATCCCCGGTCAGCGCGCACCATTGCACGATGTCCGTTTCAGTTACTGTGCGCCCACGCGTGACATGCCGTTCGCCAACTTCTATCTCGTCGTAATACTTTCCCAGAAAATTCATGCGTCGCATCCTCCTTGGGTACAAGTATATGCATTACCCGTCCGGACGGTCAATTAATTTAGAAATTTTAAATGAGACCCTGGAGGCACATGTCAGCAGCCTTACGCGCGAGCGAGTCAATCCCAAGCTTGCCTGACGGTTGGTACCACGTATAGGTCCAATTCAGCATCCCGTAGATCAGCATCGCATGCGCGGATGCTTCACCTTTTGAGGAAAATTTCAACGGATTGAGTTCTTTGAGCACTGCCGCCAGATGCTCCATCAACCGATGCTCGGCGCGACGCACCTCCGCATGCGCTGCTGGGGGAAGGTACTCGGAGTCGGCCAGCAAAACTTTATGTGTGTCACTCTGCGCATAGTAGTACCGCAAGTGGGCAAGCAGAAACCGACGAAATTTATCTTCCGGCACTGATTTAGACTCGGTGATGCTGCGCGCAGTAGAAAGCAGTCCATTGACGTGCTCTAGCAGCATCGCCTCCAGTATCAGTTCCTTCGAGGCAAAATAGTGATACATCCTCGACTTCGACGCGTTGCATGCAATTCCAATATCGATGATATTCGTGTTCCGGAAGCCTTTTTGGGCAAAAAGGGTTGCCGCCGAGGTCAGGATATCGGACTTAATATCGTCGAAGTTTTCCGCGCGCGTCCGTGCCATATTGGATACTTCCTTGTAAGTGAGCACTGTATTTTAGCTGAAACAGCATAGCCCGGGCCATTCTCGGCGCCCTGCGCCCTATCGTCAGATGCAGGTCCCCATCTGCCATGAGTAAAAACCCGAGGTGCACATTTTTATATTTTTCCGTCCGGACGGTTAATTTATACTGCGACCGCATCGGGTTGATGTGGACGCCGCTTGCGCGGTGCCACACCAACTTATGCTCATAACGACGACCTGGAGAACGCTGTGAAAATGAAGAAGTTTCATCTAATGACATATACCGGCGCGGCAGCACTGGTACTGTTCGCTCCTAACGTATTTGCTCAGAGCTCAGTCACACTGTATGGACTCGTCGATACGACGATCCGTTACCTCACGAATGCAAACTCAAAAAACGACGCTCAGGTCGCGATGGGCGAAGGCGTTGAATCACCAAGTCGCTTCGGTTTGAGAGGTACCGAAGATCTAGGGGGTGGTCTGTCGGCGGTTTTCAAACTCGAAAACCAGTTCCAGTTGTGGTCGGGCAAGCTCGACAATAGCAACAACCAACTGTTCCAGCGTGCGGCGTACGTTGGACTGTCAAGTCAGCAGTATGGAACGCTTACCTTCGGTCGCCAAACCTCGCCGTTCTTCGAGATGATGGGTAGCGTCTATGACCCAATGACCATTGGCGACTTCTGGCAAGACAGCTACGTGTATAACCCGGTCGGCCCGTTTCTTTTCACGAACAGCTCGGTCAAATACAGTGGAAAGTTCGGCGGGCTGCAGGTCGAGGGGATGTATGGTTTTGGCGGTGTGCCAGGAAGCGTTGGCGAAAATAGCATGTATGGCCTCACTGCCTCGTACACGCTGGGACCGCTATCGGCTGACGTTGGGTTTCAGCAAAACGACGTCTCGAGTAAGAAGTTCAACATAGTCAATGTGAGCGCTGTCTACTCCGTTACTCCAGCCGTGAAGCTCCTAACAGGGTGGCTCCATTCGCAAGACAACACCGGCCTTGCAGATGTGGACATGCAGCAGGTCGGTACACCGTTGCTACCTCAAGTTAGCCCGAACCGAATCGACGATAGCTTCTACGTCGGTTCCACATGGCAGGCCACCCCACCGCTTGCGTTGACGGGGGCGCTCTATTATGACCATGCCCGCAATGCAGCCACGCTCGGCGGCGGCCTTGGCACTGGAGTCAACTACTCAGCTACGATCCTTGCAGAGTACTCGCTTTCAAAACGCACCGAAATATATGGCACGGTCGACTTTACCCGAGGGAACGGCGCGTTCTTAGCCGACTACCCCGGCCGCAACAACCAGACTGGAATTGCCATTGGTATGCGCAATCTGTTCTAACCGCATGGGATGTCCAGAAGTCGGCCGCTAACGGTGGCCGACTTTGTCGGGCGAGCACCGAAATGGACATGAAGGCCATTTTGAGTCGTCAGTTGATAATTCGCACACATGCTCTGCGCCCTTTTGGGCAGCATGTGCCTCTGTTTCGCGCCACTCGTACGCCATTCCCAACGTGCAATGTCTCCAACGTCTCGCTTCCCGGCGGCAGCAACAGTACGACCGCCCTGTCGTCGAATGCATGTCTATTTTGGCAGTTCGTATTCTCTGTCTCCCAGGCCGTGCATCGTAATTGAAGCGAAATATATTTTAAGCGCACGGTGCGAACCGTTTGACCTTATGAACTCGAGCAGATTGCCCTACGGCATGCCGGAACGTTACACGTAATGCCAGTCGCATTTTTACTCATCTCAGCGTGATTTCCTTCCAGAAACCGCATGGCACGCCGTTTAAAAACCACTCCCTCTTAACGGTCCACTTTCATGTTTGCATCGATTCGTGCACGGATTCTTGCCGCCAGCTTCGTCATTGTCGTCTCGGCGTTAGTCGCCAATGCTGCCCTTAACTACACCGTCGCAAAATCGTACATAGACGATTCCATTTCGGCCAATCTTGAGTCTACCGCCGCTGGTCACGTCGCGGGCATCAACGACTGGGTGGCCACGCGCGCGCAGATGATCAATTCGCTGAAACAAGCAGCTGGAACGACCAATCCCCTTCCTGCACTTCTCAACATTGGGCACGCCGGAAGATTTAAAAACGTGTTCATCGGCCGAGCCGACAAGACATCGCTTTTTTCCGACCCGCAAGGAATTCCCTCCGACTTCGATCCGACTGTACGCCCTTGGTACAAAGAGGCGATGGCAGCGGGGAAGCTGATCGTTACGGAGCCAATTATCGGCGTGACGGATGGCAAGCTGGCAGTGGCGTTCGCCACTCCTGTTGATGGTCCCGCTGGTGTTAGGGAGGTGCTTGGCGGCAACGTCAGTATGGAGACCGTCAGCGCGAATGTAAATTCGATCCAGCCGACGCCGCACAGCTTCGGCATTCTAATTAGCGGGCGGGGAACCATCATTGCGTACCCCGATGCGAAGTTTATTGGCAAGGTCATAACAGAGTTGAATCCCGACCTGACGATGGGCACACTGACCCTAGCTCGCGAGCCCTTACGCGTCAAGATCGACGGCGTCAGCAAGCTGCTCAAAGCAATGCCGATCGCGGGCACGGACTGGCAGGCTGTTGTGGCACTGGACGAAGCCGAAGCCACCGCCGGCATGCGTTCTCAGGTAATAAGCGCGCTCATTTCGCTGGTCGTGATCGTACTTGTGGCGGCGGCCGTGATGGGCGCAGTGACGACGATGTCACTGAAAAGGCTTTCCGCCATACGTGACGCGATGACGGAGATCGGCTCTGGCTCCGGCGATCTCACGCAGCGCCTGCCGAACGCCGGTCAGGACGAAGTGGCGCAGATCTCACATGCGTTCAATCAATTCGTCGACAAACTTTCGATCGTCATGAAGCAGGTCCGCACAAACAGTGAGTCGGTTCGCCTCGCCGCAAACGAAATCGCGACGGGCAACGTTGACTTGTCGGGGCGCACGGAAGCCGCGGCGGCCAGCCTGGAGCAGACAGCAGCGGCGATCGAGGAAATCACCTCTACAATCACCTTGTCGGCGAGCGCTGCAAAGCAGGCAAACGGTCAATCAGCATTGGCGGCCGAAGTTGCTGCTCGCGGGGGCCAGGTCGTGACCGAGGTCATCGACACGATGGAGGCGATCGAAGCTGCGTCGGCCAAGATTGGAAACATCATCAGCGTCATTGACGGCATCGCATTCCAGACCAATATTCTTGCCTTAAACGCGGCTGTGGAGGCAGCACGGGCAGGCGAACAGGGACGCGGTTTCGCGGTAGTGGCAAGCGAAGTTCGCAGCCTCGCGCAACGCTGCGCGCTGGCGGCCCAGGAGATCAAAGCGTTAATCGAAGCGACGGCGGAAAGCGTTGCTTCCGGGTCCACCAAGGTGCACCTTGCCGGCAACACGATGCGAGAGATTGTAGGATCGGTGAATAGCGTAACGACGATCATGAGCGAGATTTCAGGCGCCGCCGACGAGCAGACGCGAGGTATCCAGGAAGTGAATCGCGCCATCGCTCAGCTCGATGAAATGGTTCAGCAGAATGCGGCGCTGGTGGAAGAGTCTGCTGCTGCGGCATCGACTCTTCAGACTCAGGCGAATGAACTGACTCGAACGGTGGGGCAATTTAAGATCGATTAAGGGAGAGAGTTTGAGGTACTTGGTGTTTGGTCGGACAGCTTCAAAGAGAAGCGCAATAGAGGCCTTACAGATTGAAGCCTCAGATTTGACTTACTGAGAGAAAGTTCGTGGTGAAGACCTCGATTGGCGAGCAGAGGTGTAGCCGCAATAGTGAAATCATGACCCGGTCCAGTTAAATCTCTTAGGGACGTTTGTTTCTTCAGATGGCATAACTGCTCGGCGACTGATCGGCTCCGAGCAAGTTCTCTCATTGTCTGCCTTCTGGCTATCAAATTACATAAGCTCGATACGCTCTACACGAAGGCAAGCGTAACGAACGCTCTTTGATCCTGAAATTGATCACATCATGTCGTTGATCATTCGATCGTTGCGCTCTGCCATGTGTGCACAAACTTCGATTTATCGAACTTTCGACCGTCATGGTCCAATCGGCGTCGAGGGCATTCAGACATGCTGATTTGCCGGTTTTTGTCATTCGTCGTCTCCGACATGCCATTTGCAGAAACCGCATTTTTGAAACAGCGCCGGGGGGCGGCATTAATGCCTGGCGCTGGACATAGTGTCATCGTGTCGCCTCCTTATCAACGGCTTCATGCAGGTACATACATTATGCTGAACCTTAATGTAGGCCTCATTCATTCCAACAAGTCTTGTCAATCTTTTGCCCCAGTCCGGAGACCATACAAAGCTTAAGGACAGCTTTACAGCACGCTGCGCACCAGAGGATGTTCAACTGAACTGCCCGCTCGAAAATCTTTCCTCCAGTCGACGCAAACGCAACCCACGGGGGTCGTATCAACGTACGCGTATTAATTGGCTAATGCAGTCGTAAGTGCCTTGCTTACAGCCGCGTTCGGGTCGTTTTAACCATTCGCTTATTCGTACCCGTTGGGGTAGACAACGATTGCAAATTGGTTGACCGCAACGGAAACACATTGTTCGACCGCATCGCACTCGAGCACTGATCGCCTATTGGTCTACTCCTTGCGCCTTTAAATCTGTGGCCTGCTGCCACGAGGGCCTCTGCGGGCCTGTCGGGTTGACCTAACGCACCGTACAGCATGTATGTAGCGTTCGTTCGGCAAAAATGCAGGGCGATCCCTAATGAGTTGGTCTCTTTAATTTTGCATCAAACAATAGTTTGCGCTATGCTAGCACTATGCAATTAATTGGCAGAGGCATTTTTATGGCATTGCAACAGTCGTCGGCAAGCGTCCACTTGCGACTCAGCGAGTGGTTACCCTATCGATTTTTCCAAGTCACTGCGCGAATTGCCCGCCCACTGGAGGAGTTCTATGGAGAGCGTTACGGCTTGACCCAATCTGCGTGGCGAATTCTGGCTGCAATCTCCGAACGCCCTGGAGCGAGTGCATCGGAGTTAGGCTTCGCTTGCGCGCTCGACCCTTTCGCGGTTAGTCGTGGCATCAAGCAACTCGTCGCCCTTGAATTCGCCGAGCGAACATCGGCCAAAAATGATCGTCGCTATGCATCTGTTTCCATCACGAAGAAAGGCGCGACTGCTTCGATAGAGATCGCACTGCTCGCGATTAATATCGAGAAAAGGCTTCTAAAAAGTCTTTCGCTGGATGAACAACAGTCGATCAGCCGAATGTTGCGAAAGCTTGACGATGAGAGTGCGCATATCGAATCCATGGGGTGGCGCGCCCTGCTCGACGGGAAAGTCTTATGAACGCCTTGATGTTCGCACTTACGACGGTACTTTGGGGCGCAGGTGCGCTCGCAACTACTATGCAAGTCGGTGTAACTCCGGCACCGTGGTCGGTAGCTCTACGCATGGGGCTGGCAGGAATAATTCTTCTCTGCTATGGCGCCATTAAAAGAATACCTCTGGGTATCCCGGGCCGGCACCGAATTTTCGTAGCCTTGCAAGGTATTCTATTCTTCTCGCTCGCTTTCATTTCGTTCTATGAATCGACACGGAATATCTCGAGCGGCCTCGCCGCATTGATGCTTTCGACCTCGTCGATATTTGCGGCCTTGATCGGGCGTTTCTTTCTCGGCACGCCGCTGCCGACGTCGCTGTTTATCGGAGCACTTTTCGGAATAACAGGTGTCGGAATCATAGTCGCGCCCGCGCTTGAGAACCTGCAGGCAGGTGTGGCTGTGGGCTTCGCGTGGGCGTTGGCCGCCGCGATCGCCACTGCAGCTGGAACCGTTATCGGCGCTCGAAATCAGAAAGCTCAAATCCCTACAGTTGCCATTTTGGGCTGGGGCGCGATCACTGGCTCAGTGTTCAGCGCCGCCTGGGCCGAAATCTCCGGTACACCCTTTACCTTTGATTTATCCGTCAGTTATTTAGGCAGTCTCCTTTACCTTGCCATCGCAGCATCATGCATCACGTTTATGCTCTATTTTGAGTTAGTTCGTCGATTGGGTCCCGGTAAGGCGGCCTACACGCTCGCGGGAGTCCCCGTTGTTGCGCTTACGCTATCGATGCTGTTTGAAGGGTTACATCCTGACACGCACATTGCAATCGGTGCGGCAGCCGTTATTGCAGGTAACATTTTCGTTCTGCGAGCACGGGAAAACGATAAAGGTCACGCAACGTTTCGCTCAAAAAAGAACGCAACGCAAGGTCAAAAGGCGCTCTAGGCGATCGATAGTACCGCAGCTAACAATGGAAGGACACGTTTCCTACGGGGGATGATGCAGATACAGCCGTACACCGCCTCGTCCCCTTTGTCGTCAAGATGCCCGATGCCCAGCATTCGAACACGCGTCTCCGCAGCGGCTAACGTCTCTCAGGAAGTAGACTGCTGCATTAAATGTCGGGCCATCGTGCGGTGCCTAGGCTGGGATCAAAGTTTGATAATACGCTTCACCGAATTCATTGGCGCAGGGGCAGTGCCACTAGCGCCAACTTCAATCACAGGAAATAACTGATGGATACGCTGGAGATGATGCGGGTATTTGTCCGGATTGCCGAAGAGGGTAGCTTTACCGGCGCTGCGCAACGCATGAACCTTTCGACAGCTTCTGCCTCACGATTGGTTTCACATCTGGAGGCCCACTTGCGCACACGACTGTTGCATCGCAGTACCCGTCGTGTAGCCCTCACCGAGGCGGGCCAGCGCTATCGCGAACGCTGCGAGCGGATACTCGCCTATGTTGAAGAAGCCGAAGCTGAAGCCTCGAACGCCCATGTGATACCGTCGGGGCGGCTGCGCGTTCATGCGACGACAAGCTTTGGCCAAACTTACATGGTTCCAGCCATAGTGTGCTATCAGGAACGCAATAGCGCTGTGACCGTTGAGTTGACGCTCTCGCAGCATTTGCCGGATCTGCTCGACGAAGGATATGACGTGTCAATCCAATTGAGTTCGACGCAACTGCCAGATTCGGGGCTTGTTTCACATCGGCTAGGCGATGTGCACAACGTGTTGTGTGCCGCACCTTCATATTTGCGAGATCATGGCACCCCTCGTACAGCTCAGGAGTTGGAGGGGCAAGCGTGTCTGCAGATCGTCTCGCCGGCATTTCCGCGAGACCGCTGGCATCTTGATGGTCCTCGTGGCCGCGAAACTGTGGAGCTGCAGCCCTCTGCGTTTCAGGTTAATGTCATTGACGCGCTAAGGGCGGCGCTAAGCGCTGGTGTGGGAATTGGCGCGCTGCCTGCGGCTACAGCGCTGGACGCGTTTCGCACGGGCGCGTTGATCCGGGTACTGCCTGAGTATCGACTACAGAAGTTGACCGTCTACGCTTTGTACGCATCACGGCAGTACTTAGACGCCAAGATTCGGACGTTCATTGAATTTTTACGCGAGTTTATCCCGCAAGCGCTAGTCGATGACGACGCGGCTTTGAACCTACCCGGTCGGCGTGAACAGCTCCTTTCTGATATTAATGCCCAGTTCGACGGCCGGTTACCGTTGAACGACATTAGGCCGTTTGGGGCTTAAACCAAGCCTCAATTTTCCTTCCACATAACCGTTCTATATTTACTCAGCCACAATTTGCAGAATATTTCCATCTCATTTTTTACGCTTAAGCGCCAAGAAGAGTATGTCTTCTCGCTTGTCGTGCGCGTCGTAAGCGTCTCGTGGGGGCCCTTCAGATTTTCGTAGACGAGCGGATCAGTTTGATGCCGGTGGGAACGAGGGCAGAAGTCTGGCGATGTTCCAAGGCATTAGTTCGTCGATGACGTTGATTTTGTGGTCTGCGATGCGGGTCAGCACGTAGTCAAGATAAGCACGTGGATTGATGCCATTGAGCTTGCACGAGCCGAGCAATGAATACATCGCCGCGGCCCGTTCTCCTCCACTGTCGGAGCCGGCGAACATGTAGTTGCGCCTGCCGAGCGCCACACAACGCAATGCATTTTCCGCAAGTACATTGCTGATTTCTGCCTGTCCATCGTCGCAGAACAACGTGAGCGCATCCCAGCGGTTCAAAGAGTAGTTAATCGCTTCGACCAACGGTGCTTTCGCCCAAAGCGTGGCAAGTTTTTCTCGCATCAACTTTTCGAGAGTCACGAGCAGCGGCTTGCTCTTTTCCTGGCGCACGCGCAATCGTTTCATCTGCAGGCTTGCCGCGGATCTCAGCCTCAATACCGTATAGCTCGCCGATCCTGTCAAGCAATTGCGTGGTGGTTTCCGACGGCGTTTTCTCATGGACGTCAAAGACATACCGCCGAGCATGATCCCAACAGGCGGCCGGACGGATTTTCCCATCGAGGTACAGATCAGCATAGCCCGCATACGCGTCCGCCTGAAGGATGCCCCCAAATTTAGCAAGATGAGTTTGTGGGTGGATGCCTTTGCGGTCCGGTGAGTAAGCGAACCAGACGGCGGCCGGTTCTATGGAAGCCGAACGGCGGTCATCGCGAACGTAGACCCAGAGCCGACCCGTGCGGGTTTTCTTGTTGCCCGGCGCGAGCACCGGGATCGGTGTGTCATCCGCGTGGATCTTGGTGGCCGCCATAACATAGGCGCGCAGCGCTTCGGTCAGCGGCCTGCAGAGTTCTTCGCACTGTCCAACCCAGCGCGCTGTGGTGGCGCGATCAAGGCGTACGCCTTCGCGCGCAGCGATCCCCGTTTGGCGATACAAGGGAATGTGGTCGGCGTACTTCGAGACCAGGATGTCAGCGAGCAAGCTCGGATGCGCCATGCTGCGCTCGATCGGCAGCCCCGGCACGGCGGCTGTTCGATGTGACCGCAACTGGGGCAGGCCATCTTGCGTCGAATCGTGCGGATTACCTTAAACATAGCGGTGACGCGCGCCAACTGCTCGGACACGTCTTCGCCAAGCGCGCGCATGGCGCTGCCGCACTTGGGGCATGTCGGATCGGGTTCCAGCACGCGATCTTCGCGTGGCAGATGGGGTGGCAGAGCTTACTTGGGCGCCTGCACGGAGATGCCCGAACTTGGAGATCGCGCGCGCGCCCGGCGAACGTCGGCGGCGCCTTGCCCAGTTGCCAGATCCTCTAGCTGTGTCTCGAGTTGATCCAACTGCCGATCCAACTGCTCGGATTTACGGCCGAAGTGCATCCGTTTGAGCTTGTCGATCTGAACCTTCAGGCGTTCAATCTCGCGATCCCGATCGGCAATTGACGCGAGGGCCTCGCTTAGCAAGGCCTGCAGGGTGACAACATCATCGGGGAGATCGGCGTCGCTCGGCATACGACGCAGTTTACGAGTATCCCGTGCGGTTTACAACCGCTACGCCATCAATAATGCCGCTGTGCGACGAGGCTGGCGCCAATCGATCCCTTCGAGGACCATGGATAGCTGGGCGCTCGTCAAATGGATCTTGCCGCCATCAGCCTGTGGCCAGATGAAACGGCCATTTGTGAGGCGCTTCGCGAGCAGCCAGACCCCGTCATCAGTCGCCCATAGAATCTTGATCAAATCGCCACGGCGCCCACGAAAGATGAACACGTCGCCGCTCAGCGGATTCTCACCGAGCGCTGTCTGCACCTTGGCAGCTAACCCCGGGAATCCAGAGCGCATGTCGGTGATACCTGCTGCAATCCACACTCGCGTACCCGCCGGCAGGCCGATCACGATCTCAGACTCGCCAGCACAGCTCGAAGCGTCTCGACATCGACCGCGCCATCCACTTTGACCATTGCACGGCCAATTCGTACTTCGATCGTGCCGCCCGGTGATGTCGCCTTCGCCTTATCCGGTTCGATCAACGCCTCTGGCGCAACCACGCTCGCTACGTCTGTCACCACGCTCACGGGAATAAGCCCGCTAACCTTGCCCTGCTGTTTAACTCTATGTTCTCGTCGCCACCTGAACAGCAGGTTAGCGTTCAAGCCGTTCTCACGAGCAAGACTTGAAACCGACACACCGGGCTCACAGGCCGCATCGACCATTCGGCGCCGAAACTCCGGACTATGATTCGGGCAGCCTTTACGACTGCCCGAGTGCGATTTTTCTAATGTCAAAGTAGTTCCCACCATTCAAGTAGTGGGAACCACTTTGGCGTCTCATGGTAGCAAGATCAAGTGCGGCCCTCGCGCGACGCTTACTGCGCGTCTCTCGGTGCGCAATCCTCAAAAGATTTGCAGTACCCTCTTTCGTAATTCAATCCCGGACTTCAAAAAAGACTGAGCCGACCTCTTCGCGTGACTCAGTCTTAGAGGACGCACACCGTTGCTTCGGATGTGCGCCCCCTTTGATAACAAGAGTTTTTTCCGGGGTTTGCTAGAACTTGTGGCGTATGTCGACGCGGGCTGCCAATTGGCGGTCATTCGCCGACGGCGTCAGGTTACTGATTGCAGCTACCGCGGCCTTGCCCGTTGAGTCCGTACCGGTGGCCTTTTGGTACACGCCAATTATGTACAAGTCCGTGCGTTTCGAGATGAAGTAATCGGCTCCAAGCGCCGCTTGATAATACTTGGCGCCCGCGTTGTCCTTGCCGTTTGCATTCGTAACCTCGCTACCCTTGGTGTAGTCGAACGCCACACCGAGCAGCAAAGCGGGCGTCAACTGGTACTTAAAGTTGATTTCGGCGTTATTGAACGTTGCAGTATCACCCTTTTGGAATGCAGACGTGGCGACCGCCCCTAGATTTTCGAACTTCGTGTTTGAATATGTGGCCCCGACAGTCGATGCGCCGAACGTGTAAGCCCCGCCGACTCCAATGACCTGATAAGTATTGGCAGATGTATACCCGCTGAAGACCGGAGTCGTCACAGCCGATGCTGTACCCGTCGATTGGTTGTTGCCAAAGAAGCCGTTAGCTTGGGCCGGCTGACGTGCGTTCAAGTAACCCAGGCCTAATAAGACAGGACCCTTGTTGTAGCTGGCCCCCAACGACCAAACTTGATTGCCGGCGATGTTGCCCGACTGTCCGCCGAAGCTATACGTTCCACCGAACGTTAGACCGCCATAGTGTGCGCTCGTGAACTTGACCGCATTGTTGGCGCGATAATCGTTGTTGAAGTTATCCACATCACCCGGATGGGCAGCAATATAGCCGCCCCACTGATCGCCCACTTCTAACGCTCAAGATAGTCAACCACGGAGTCATACTGGCGCCCGAACATTAAACCGCCTTGTCCTAGTTTTCCGGTATTCACGTCGAAGCCGTTTTCTAAAACAAAAACCGCCTGCAGGGCACCACCTAGATCTTCGACACCGCGCAGCCCCCAACGGCTGCCTTGTATAACACCACTGGAGAGGTTGTACAGGTGAGAGCCCCCAGCGTTGGTGTTGATGTTAAGCCTTCGTCAATGATGCCGTACAACGTCACGACGCTTTGCGAATGAGCAACGCCTGACAATGTACCCAATGATAATAGTGCGAGAAGTGACTTTTTCATTGAATATCTCCAAAAGTGTTTGGTTTAGCCTATTTCTTGAGTCTGATTAGTCTTTTAGGACCTCAGTGGAGCGGTTGAAATCTGGCTGCCGTACAGCGTCATCCGGAAAAGTCGAAAGAAAGAGCTCTTTATTCGTAAGCGTCAGCGGATCCCGTCTTGAATCGCGGCATTCCGAATGTGAAGGTGGTGCTTTCGTGAGAACGAGGGCAATGC
>NZ_LMUF01000059.1:32387-47664 GCF_009766085.1 Burkholderia sp. S171
TTAAATCAGGCAAGCTTCGAGATCGCTCATAGTGTCATGCATACGACTGGTCAGGCATTCATGATGGCGTTCCAAGCGGGCGGCCCACACGCTCAAGACCGCGCGTTGGAGGCGGTCGCATACGCATGGAATGCTATGCGCGTTATTCCCGGCTCGGCCTATTGGGAAAAGCCTCAAGGTAAGAACCCACCACTTGTAATGGAAAAGCGCTTCACGGTTGTACCGCGGGGTATCGGGCTCGTCATTGGCTGCTGCACGTTTCCGACGTGGAACAGTTATCCAGGAATGTTCGCCGATCTGGCGACGGGCAATGTGGTCATCGTCAAGCCTCATCCAGCAGCGATCCTGCCGCTTGCGATTACAGTGCGCATCGCGAGGCAGGTGCTCAAAGAGGCAGGCTTCGATCCGAACGTTGTGACGTTGCTTGCGACTGCGCCAAATGATGGGCCGATGGTCCAATCACTGATAACGCGCGATGAGATTCGTTTAATCGATTTTACCGGCAGCAGCGCTAACGGCAATTGGCTCGAGACCCATGCGCCGCAGGCGCAGGTTTACACAGAAAAAGCAGGGGTCAATCAGGTCGTGATTGATTCTGCGGACGAGTTGAAGCCGATGGTCCGCAACATCGCGTTTTCGCTTTCGCTTTACTCGGGTCAAATGTGCACTGCACCGCAAAACATCTACGTACCACGCGATGGTGTGGAGACAGCCGAAGGCACGATATCATTTGACGCGGTCGCTCAATCTATTGCCGATGCCGTTCGAAAGCTAACAGCTGATCCGGCAAAGACCGTCGAACTCACTGGGGCCATCCAAAACCGGAGCGTGCTTGATCGGATGCGAGAAGTTAGCGCCTACGGCACGCCGCTGCTTGACAGCGCGAGCATAAATCATCCAACGTATCCGGCCGCGAAGGTGAGCACGCCGATATTGCGAAAGCTCGACGCCAATCTAGACGAGGCTGTCTTCACTCAGGAATGGTTTGGCCCAATTGCGTTTGTGATCGCTACCGACTCGACCCACCATTCACTTGAACTTGCAGCGCGGATCGCTCGTACTCGTGGTGCGCTGACGCTGTCCCTCTACAGCACTCGCGATCACGTGCTCGAAATGGCCGAAGACGCTGCTGTCAGCGGCGGTGTTGCTTTGTCTATCAATCTTACAGGTGGCATCTTCGTGAATCAATCAGCGGCATATTCGGATTTTCATGCTACCGGCGCGAACCCGGCTGCCAACGCCAGTCTTTGCGACGCCGCATTTGTCGCAAATCGATTCCGCGTAGCGCAAAGTCGGCGCCATGTTCCGCAATATGAATCTACATAGACACATACGGTGCACGATAACAAAACGTGAAATGATTGAGGAACTGGCTCAAGCGGCAACTACAAGAAAGGATGACCACACGCCTAACGGCCGCTGAGGTGATCGTGCGGGGCGAAGACATTCTCCCTATGAATCTTTCCCTGGTAAGTTTGTAGACGTACGAACATGTTGGAAAACCCAAATACCGATGGTCAAAGGCGCACGGGATGACAGAAATGGCAGCGAGCAGGCAAATGCCTACAAATGTCCGGCGTGGTTACTTTGGTCGATTTCGTCGTGTTCGCTTTCAGTAAGGCATCGGCGGCAGCGACTACGGAACCCTGTTGTGTCGTCTTATTATGTGGAGCCGAAAGCGGCGCATGTGTTCGGCGACGCAAGGCGTTCAAGGCGGCTGGTTGGTATCGGCGCCCCGTCCCTTTAGCACCGTTGCGCCGAGCAGTCACGCGCAGTCGCATCGCAGTAGATCTGGCCGCGATGCAAAGCCGGCTGACAGTCACTTGCACCTGGCAACGTGCATATTCGTAAAAGCGGTCTGGTCGGCATCAAAGAATTCGATCAATGCCGAGGCGATATCGACAGAGCGGCCGAGCGTGCGGGCTGATGGATCGCGTCCACGATTGTCGATCATGAACGCGATCCATCTGCATGCCGAACAACAGCGGGCAATGAGATTTACCACCGCCACCGTACCGATACACTGGTGGCTCGCAGCGTGCAGCGGATGCCGATATCAGCGATCTGTTGCCGTTTAACGTTGCCGATCCGCGCGACGTTTCAGTTCCCGCGTGATCGAGCCCTACGCGCCGGCTCGTTGAGGGTGTGCGTGAATTCGCGATTACGTTCAACCGATCGTGGGCAGGATCTCACCCGGTCTATCCCGAATTATCTGGATCATCGAGCCTAAGCGCATGCGCGATAGACGATGGCCGTCACGAGCCGCTTCCCCCTTCGACGCACCAAATCCAATCCGAAAACGACTTGCCGCGCGTTTCCAATGTAAGCACCCGGTGATGGCATCTTGAATCGACGCAGCAGCCTTGGGAGCATCGTGTCCACTTAACGAATAGGTGGACAAGTGAACACTATTGACCAAGATGCCCCCTTGGGTCGCCGCAAACGGCGCCGATACACAGACGAATTTAAAGCGGAGGTGGTGGCTGCCTGCCAAGGACCAGGTGTGTCGGTTGCCGCGATCGCGCTGATGCATAAACTGAATGCCAACTTGCTTCGGCGGTGGTTGGAGAAAGCCGAGAGCGGCGCAACGACGACGGTCAGTGACGTCGTAGCAATGAAGCCGTCAGCGGCGGCGCCCATACCACCTGCTTTCGTCCCACTTCAACTAAGCGACACAAATCATCAAAGAGAAATTCGCGTCGAGGTACGGCGCGGCCAACAATCAATCACGGTCAGTTGGCCGACATCCGACGCGGCTCAGTGCGCAGCGTGGTTACGCGAGTGGCTGAAATGATCCGCATCGACGAGGCGTGGCTCGCAGTTGACCCGCTGGACATGCGAGCGGGTTTCGATACAGTGCTTGCGCGCGTGGTCACGGTGTTTGACGCGGCGCATCCCCACCACGCCTATCTCTTCACCAACCGTCGGGCCAACCGCCTGAAGGTGCTAGTCCACGACGGAATCGGAATCTGGTTGGCAGCGAGGCGGCTAAACCAGGGACAGTTCGGCTGGCCGCAGCCCGGCACCGACACGCGTCGGGCGATCACGCAGGAGCAACTGGCTGGACTGGTGCTCGGATTGCCGTGGCAACGCATCGGCCAGGACGGCGTAATTCGCGTCGTGTAAGCCGGCCCGCGACAATTGGTGCGTGTGCCAATACCGTAAGCGTCAGCGGATCCCGTCTTGAATCGCGGCATTCCGAATGTGAAGGTGGTGCTTTCGTGAGAACGAGGGCAATGCGATGGAAGACGAGAACATTAAGGCTGCAACGGCGATGGGTACACGTCGCCCACGGCAAGGGGAAGCGTTCTGGGGCGAAATGGTCACCACCTGGAAAGCGAGTGGGATCGGCGCTCGGCGATTTTGCCGGGAACAGGGCTTGGCGGTAAGCACCTTCAGCCTGTGGCGCAAGAAGCTTTCGACCCACATCAAAGAGATTAAGCGGCCGATCGCGGTTACTGCGGACGCGGCATTCATCGCTTCGAATCTGGATGGCGAGTTGGCTCACCAAGTACCGGCCGTCGCAATGCCAATGGCTGACGTCCCGGCGTCACGTGATCGGGTGACGCTCTCGCTCGCGGGCGTTCGTATCGAACTGGGCGGCGTTCACGCCGAGCGCATCGTGCGATTTGTGCTTGGACAGCTCGGAGGTGGTCGGTGCTGATTGCCTCAGACGTTCGCGCTACATCTGTCGCGATCCGGTAGACATGCGCAAGGCGATTGATGGGCTGTCCTATCTCGTCGAGCCGTTACTTGCTCAGAAGCCTGCATCGGGCAACCTGTTCGTCTTCGTGGCGCGAGACCGCTCCAAAGTGAAGATTCTTTATTGGGACCGGACCGGCTTCGTGCTTTGGTATAAGCGTCTCGAAAGAGGCCGTTTCCCGTCACCCTCGTTACTTGCTCAGCGCGGCTTCACGCTCGCGGAGCTCAACGCATGGCTCGAAGGCATCGAGATCCCGGCGCGAGAGCCGCACCGCACCGTGGCAGTGACGCGCGTGACGTGAGGTGCTCCAGCGCAGCCCCGAGCTTGTAAACGTGGCTTGAGTTAGGCATCATGGAGCACATGCCACCCAACGCCGTCACTGTCGCGGATCTTCCCGTCGAGCCCGATGCGCTGCAAGCGTTCGCGCTCGAACAGAACCGGCTCGCGCGGGCGTTGTGGGAGCAGTTGGAGATCCTCCAGCATCAGATTGCACAGCTGAACCGGGCGCGCTTCGGCGTGAGCTCCGAGCGCCTGGCGGGCCAAGCCGAGCTGTTTGACGCCGCAACCGATATCCCGGTACCGCCAGCAATCGACGCCGTTCCTGTAGAGAGTCACACCCGTAAAGGGCGTCCTGCACTGCCCAAGGATCTGCCACGCACACGCATCGAATACGATCTGAGCGACGAACAGAAGATGGCGTTCGATACGCTCGAACGCATTGGCGAAGAGCGCAGCGAGACGCTGCATTACGAGCCGTCCAAGCTCACCGTCATTGAGCACATCCGCTTCAAATACGTGGCGAAGAAGGACGGCGAATCGACCATCGTGACCGCAAGCGCTCAGCCGTCGCCGTTGCCCAAGAGCAATGCAAGCGCCAGCCTGCTCGCCAACGTCCTGGTCAACACCTATGTCGATCATTTGCCGTTGAATCGTCAGGAAATGCGCTACGCGCGCCGGGGCGTGTACTTACCACGCGCCACGTTGTGCGAATGGAAGCTGGCATCTGCTGAGCTACTCTCGGTACTGCTGCCTAGCTTGCGCGCTCACCAGTTGAAGGCGCCGCGCATGCACGTGGACGACACGACGCTACCTCTGCTTGAGCGAGGGCACCCGTCAACGCGCACAGCACGATTATGGGGTTATCTGGGCGCGGGCCAGCGCAACGAGAACGGCGTCTGGATCGACCATCCGCCGGCAGTCGTGTTCGAGTTCGCCGAGTCGCGTGCAGGAGCACATCCGCTGCTGTACCTAAACGAATACAAAGGGTATCTGCAGGCTGACGCGTATAGCGGCCATGGTGCGCTATACGAGCGAGGCGATATTATCGAGGTTGGATGTTGGGCGCATTGCCGTCGACGGTTCTTCGAAATTGCTAAGGATCAGAAGGAGCCGGGGCTTGCGGCGCAAGCCCTTCGGTGGATCGCCAAGCTATATGCGATTGAATCGCGAGTCAAAGACCAGGCACCAGACATCAAGCTGGCGGCACGGCAAGCCGAAGCCTTGCCGGTGCTTGCACAGTTTCTTCAGTGGCTCGAGGCGAACAGCATCGGTTTGCTCCCACGAGCGCCGCTTGCCAAGGCATTTGGTTATGCGTTACGGCATTGGGAGGCGCTGATCCGGTACACGGAGAACGGCGTCCTATTGCCAGACAACAATGCTCTAGAACGCCAGATCAGGCCTATTGCCGTCGGAAGATCGAACTGGATGTTCGCGGGTTCTCCACGAGGCGCCCGGGCGGCGGCAACGATGTATTCCCTCATCGGGACGGCTCGCCTTAACGGTATCGAACCCTATGCGTGGCTCGAACGAACGCTTGAGAAACTGCCGTCGTATCCCATCAATCGCGTGCACGAGCTCTTGCCGCTCGCCGTTAAAACACCTCCAAACCATGGACATTCTCGACTCGCTTCGGCAGGCGCCTAGCGCCGAGCTCTATCGCCTCTATCTTGCGATCGGCAAAATGCTTGATGACCCCCGACGTATTCTCGAAATACGTCAACGCCTGCACCTGGGAATGGCCGTCAACTACATCGGCGACAACCCGCTTGGACCGCCGGCGCAAGGCACCATAGTTGAACTTCGCCAGACACAGGCCGTGGTTCAAGACAGTGCAACTCGACGCCGCTGGGGCGTGCTCTACGCAGCGATCATCCCAGAAACTTCGAGTGCTCAGCCTCACGTCGAACCGACACCGCCGCCGAGAACGCAGCGTGAAGAATTCTTCATCGGTGACACAGTTAGCTTCACTGACAAGCATCTAAGCGAGCGCGTCGGAATTGTCGTGAGGCTGAATGCCAAGACCGCGTCGGTCGCCGTTAATGACACCGATGGCCACTGGCGCGTTTCGTACTCTCTACTGCGAAAGATCGTCGACATTTAGCCGCGCAAAAACCGCCCTAACGGGTTCCGCTGACGGATACCCAATACCCTTGTCGCACGGGCTTTGGCACACTATTGGTCATGATCGATAAGGCACAACTCCAGGACATGAACGCAGATGAACTGCGCGCACTCGCTCTGGAATTGATGTCCGAAGTTCAGGCGCAACAACACATCGTCGATCGCGCGGAAGCGGCACCACGATTTAGCGACGCGAAGCTCGCGCAACTTACGCACGAGATGGCAATACTCAAGCGCTGGAAGTTTGCTGCCCGAAGCGAGAGGCTCGGTCACGAGCAGCAAAGCCTGCTCGATGAAACAATCGATGCCGACTTGGCCGCAATCGAACTCGAGTTGGAGAGACTGTCCCCGCAGCCAAAGACGAAAGATGCACCGAACAAACCACGCCGAACGCCGCTTCCGGCAAACCTTCCGCGTGTCAATGTTCATCATGAGCCGCAGTCGAACCTCTGCGGCTGCGGATGCGAACTCGGGCGGATCGGCGAGGATGTCAGCGAGAAGCTTGATTACACGCCAGGCGTGTTCACTGTCGAGCGTCACGTTCGTGGCAAATGGGTGTGCGGCCACTGCGAGACCCTGACCCAAGCGCCGGTGCCAGCGCATGTCATTGATAAGGGCATTCCGACCGCCGGCCTGCTGGCACACGTGCTCGTGTCGAAACACGGTGATCACCTTCCGTTGTACAGACAAGAACGCATCTTCGCGCGCGCCGGCCTGGCGATTCCCCAATCGACACTGGGCCAATGGGTTGGCATGTGTGGCGTTCAACTGCAGCCGTTAGTTGACGCGCTGAAAGAGAAGATCCTGAAGCATCGCGTGTTGCATGCCGACGAGACACCGATTTCGATGCTCAGTCCGGGAAAGGGGAAGACGCACCGCGCTTATCTCTGGACTTATTGCCCCGGGGCATTCGAACAGATGAAGGCGGTCGTCTACGACTTCGCCGAGAGCCGCGCCGGCGAGCATGCGCGAGCCTTCCTCGATCCATGGCGCGGTCACTTAGTGTGCGATGACTTCGCGGGCTATAAGCAGCTGTTCGCCCAAGGCGTGACCGAAGTTGGTTGCGCTGCCCACGCGCGCCGTAAGTTCTATGACTTGCATGTCGCCAGTCGAAGCCAGATTGCCGAAGATGCGTTGCGCTACATCAGCCAGCTGTACGATGTCGAGCGCGAGGCGCGTGATCTCTCCTCCGAAAATCGATTGGAACTTCGCCAACGATGCGCGCGTCCCGTAGCCGAAGCGCTGCACGCCTGGATGGTTCTGCAGCGTGCACGCGTGAACGAAGGTTCGTCCATAGCGAAGGCGCTCGACTACAGTCTGCGGCGGTGGGCAGCGCTCACCCGATATCTCGATGATCCCCAGCTTCCCATCGATAACAATTGGTGCGAAAACCAAATAAGGCCGGTTGCCGTTAGCAGGGGAAACTGGCTCTTCGCGGGTTCAGCTCGCGCGGGCCGGCGTCAGGCCGCAGTGATGAGTCTCATCCAGTCGGCTAAGCTTAATGGGCACGATCCCTATGTCTATCTGAAAGACATCCCGGCACGACTCCCCCACACAGCCCGCGAGCCGGCTCGATGAGCTGTTGCCGCATCTCTGGCAGCCTCAGCTTCAACAGTAGGCTGACGTCGGCTGCCGAACCCCTGGGATCGCCGGGCGCTTACTTTCCAATCCCGGTAGGCAATGCGTCTTACTCAATGTGAATTGTGAAAACTAGACGCCGCCGTTTATACCCGCTTCGCGACCGCCGCGCAGCGTCTGTTTCCAGAACCCAATTCATTCGAGTCCATCCCAGCGCCGACACGCCACGGGCCGACCGCGCTATCCGTTCCCCCTCGCTTCGCTGCAATCGAGTCTTTTTCGCACGCTGCCCAACCTAGGCGAGGCGTTAATGTCCGACAATCCAGGTAGTTTCCCGAATATATAAGGCAAAAAACCTATAATAAAATCATTGTTGTCGGACAATCAAAGATGATCATTCTGGACGATGGCCCTGCTGCGTTGATCCTGATCGGGGCACCGAAGATAAAAACGGAGACGATGTGAAAGTTATTTACGTAGCTGGAGTGCTCGCAGCATTGGGCGCGGGTGAAGCAATGGCGCAGTCGAGCATCACGTTGTATGGACTTGCCGACGAAAGCGTGCAATATCTGACTCACGTCGACCGCGCCGGCGATTCCGTCGTGCGAATGGGGATTGGCGGGCTGTCGCAGAGCCGCTTCGGCATGAATGGCACCGAAGATCTCGGCGGCGGCAATGCGGCGATCTTTCGCCTCGAAAACCGCTTCGATATCAACAACGGCCAGTCCGATACTGGCCTGCCATTCTGGAACACGGCGTTCGTCGGACTGAAGTCCGACACATTCGGCACGCTGGCCATGGGACGCATGAGCAACGTGCTCGCGAGCCTGGTGGAACGGACTTATGCGTCGAATCCGTCGGTACCGTTCAACTACAGTTTCCAGCCGGAGTTCACCATGCTCGGCGGTCCGTGGTCCAGCAACACGGCGAAATACTCGATCAAATTGGGCGACGTGCTCGGGCAGGCGTCGTACGCGTTCGGCAACACGCCGGGGCACATGTCTTACGGTTCGCAGACGGGCGTGAGCGCCGCGTATTTGCCGGCGGCACCGGTGACATTAGGGGCGGGCTATCTTGATTCGCGCGATTCGACCAACGGTTCGCATTCCAAAGCATGGACGGCGGGCGCGTCGTACACCTGGCAAAGCATGCAGTTTCATGCCGGTTACTACGAGAACCGTCTCGACCCGGGCTTTCAATCGTATCTGAACGGACCCTTTACCGCCCCTGTCCTTGCCGCGCTGAAATTCACCGATTTTAGTTCGCGCCGCATGTTCAGCCTGGGCGCCGTCCATTCGTTCAGCTCGGCGATGCGGCTGTCCTTCAACTACTGGCGCACGCTGCAGACCGGCAAGACCGAGCGTCTCGACGGCACGGCCTCGCAATTCGAACTGCTGGCGGACTACAACTTGTCGAAGCGAACCGACGTGTATATCGAGGGCAATTACGGGCTGTATCGAGGCGATCTGGTCGGCGCGCAGATTCAGGGCGTCAATGGCATAGGCGCCGCGCAACAAGGGACCCAGCTTGGTCTTATGGCCGGCATCCGTCACCAATTCTAAAAATTGCATCTGTCCGACAAAAAATCGCTGGTCGTCGATTTTATCAGGTAATATTTGATGAATACCCATTCATTGTCCTACAATATAAGACGCGAATCCAAGCCGGTCGCAGACTGGCAGCCGACCGTGCCACAAGCGCATAGAGGTTCACATTGAAGGGGTCCAGCAACACCGCGGCCGCGCGCCTGATTGAAGCGCGGCTCGACCGATTGCCCATGACACGCCATCTCTGGTATCTGGTGGCGCTACTTGCATCGGGCGCGTTCTTTGAAACCTATGACCTTGCGTTGACGGCGCTTGCCGCGCCGGGCCTCGTGCGAGCGGGCATCTTCGCGGCCAGCGGTGGTCTGCTCGGTCTACCCGATCAGGCTGCATTCGGTGCCGCGACGTTCCTTGGTCTGTTCGTCGGTGCATTGCTGTTTGGACGCTTCGCCGACCGTGCCGGCCGCAAGCGCACCTTCAACGTCGCACTGCTCATTTACACCGGCGCGACCGTGTTGATGGCGTTGCAGCATAGCGCCTTGCAGGTCGATGTCTGGCGTTTTGTCGCTGGCATCGGCTTGGGCGTTGAGATGGTCACGATCGACGCCTACATCGCCGAGATTGTCCCGGCGCGTTATCGCGGGCGTGCATTTGCTTTTTCAACGTTCGTGCAATTGTTGGCGGTACCGATCGCGGGCGTGCTGAGCCTCGTACTGATTGCGCGTAGCCCGTTGGGCGTGGAAGGCTGGCGCTGGCTTTGCTTCATCGGCAGCTCGGGGGCGATACTCGTGTGGCTCACCCGCACGCGCCTGCCCGAATCACCGCGCTGGCTTGCACAACAAGGTTCGGTAGAAGATGCGGACCGCATCGTCACCATGCTGGAAGAGCGTTGCTTCGGCAAAGTGGCCGCTGCTAAACTGCCGCAGCTCATCTCGCGCGGAAGCGCCGCGACGGAAGAGGCACAGCCGGAACTGACATCGAGCGTGATCTTCAAAGCGCCGTGGCTTGGCATCGTGACGATGCTGTCGACCGTGAATGTGTTCAGTGCAATTGGCTTTTATGGCTTTGGAAATTGGGTTCCTGCGCTGCTTGCCGCACAAGGGCACCCGACAGTGAAGAGCCTCGAATACACGGTTTATATCGGGCTCAGCTATCCCGTCTGTCCGCTATTGTTCCTGTTATTTGCCGACCGGCTCGAGCGCAAATGGCAGATCGTTGTCGCCGCATTGGGCTCGGGCGCATGTGGCTTGCTGTTCGCACGCCAGGAAACATCGGCGATGCTGATTGTGTTCGGCGTCGGCGTGACGATGTTCAACGTACTGAGTGCCTACTCGACTCACGCGTATCAGTCGGAGCTTTTTCCGTCTGCCGTGCGCGCACAGGCAATTGGCTTCGTGTGCTCGTGGGGCCGACTTGCCGCCGTGTTTTCCAGTTTGATCATGGGCTTTCTGTTGCAGCGGAGCGGTATCGATGCGGTGTTTGTTTTCCTTGCCGGAAGTCAGATCATCGTCGCGGTCGTGGTGGCGGTCATGGGACCGCGCACACTCAAACGCCGTGGGTCCAGCGCGACGCCGGCCGGCGCATATCGCGATCAACGTATCAACGAATAGGATGAAGCATGGTCGATCGGATTGAACGAATCGCAGAAACGCCGGTTACGGTTGGAGATCAACTCCTGAATCGCATGGCGCAGGACATTTTCTCGGGCGCGCTGCCGCCTGGCACCCGGATTGTCGAAGTCGATCTGGCGGCGCGCTATGAAGTGAGCCGTGCGACGTTGCGCGAAACCATCGCCCGACTGGAAGAGAGACGACTCGTATTGCGTACGCCGCACGCGGGTGTGCGCGTCGCCCAGCTCTCACGCAGGGAAGTTCTGGAGATGTTCCTGGTGCGCGAGGCACTGGAGGGCATGGCATGCCGGCTCGCCGCACTCAATGCAACCGACGAACAGATCGAAGCCTTGCGGCAGCATGCGGAGTTTGAGAAAGCAGGCATTCGCGCCTACTCGGAGCTCGCCGACAAAACGGGTTCGGTCGAACTCGCGAACGCAACCAATCCTTTGTACGGCAAGAAGGATTTTCACGCGATGATCGCAGGCTTTTCGGGCGTCGCCTTGCTGGAGACGCTGATTCAGAGCGACATCAATCGCCTGACGCGTTTGTATCGATTCAAGGACCTTGAGGGCCGCGGGCGCCGAAGCGTCATTGAGCACAACCGGATTATCGAGGCAATCGCGGAGCGCGATGCCGACATGGCCGAGCTTGCCGGTCGTCGGCATATTGCGGGTTTGCGTAAGGAATTCGAGCGTCGAACGGAAACGGAGAGCGACTGGCTGAAATTGTGCGCGTGACGCCGCGCTGAATGGACGCCGTGTCCAGACGCTTGACTAGCTGGACGCATTATTTCTGCCGGCACTCCACGCCAGGCGTAAATTGTTATTAATTAGTTATACAAATTAAATCAAAAATCATGGAAATCAGAGTGCTGGCGGGAAATGGCTGTCTTGGCACCGGGTTCAAGCCCGAGTCTCTGGAGCGCGGCGTGACGATGAAGCCGCACGTGATCGCCTGCGACGCCGGATCGACGGATTCAGGGCCTTCGTCGCTGGGCGCCGGCCGGCCCAAACTGTCACGCGAAGCGTGCAAGCGCGATCTCCGGCTGTTGCTGATCGCGCGGGATCGCCTGCAAGTACCGCTGATCGTTGGTTCATGCGGCACGAGCGGGCGCGACGTCGGCGTCGAATGGGTCACGGAGATGGCACTCGAAATCGCGGATGAAGAAAATCTCAGCTTCCGCCTCGCGGCGATCAAGTCCGACCAGCAGCCGGCTTATCTGAAGCAGCAGCTTGCCAATGGACTCGTCCGGCCATTGCAATCCGCACCGCCGATCGACGCCAGTACGTTCGACTCGCCGGTCGTCGGCATGATGGGTACGGAACCGATCATGGCTGCGATCGAGCAGGGCGCGCAAGTGATTCTCGCCGGGCGTGCCAGCGACTCAGCGCTGTATGCCGCCGTGCCCGTTGCGCTTGGCGCAGATCCCGGCCTCGCATGGCACGCAGCGAAGACACTGGAGTGCGGCGCGGCGTGCGCCGTGGTGCCCGCTGCCGACAGCATGTTCGCGACCATTCGTGACGATCACTTCGATATCGAGCCACTGGACCCTGAAGCGCGTTGCACGCCGCTCGGCATTGCCGCTCACACACTCTACGAGAATGCCAACCCGTTCCTGCTGACCGAACCCGGTGGTGTGATCGACACGGAGGCCGCGACCTACGAAGCACTCGATGAGCGCCGCGTACGGGTGCGTGGCTCGCGTTTTCACCCGTCGGACGAGTACACCATCAAGCTTGAAGGCGCGGCCATTGCCGGGTATCAGACCGTGATCGTGGGCGGCGTGCGCGATCCACATGTGATCAAGGCGCTTCCGAGCCTCGTGCAACGAGCGCAAGCTTACTTCCGGGAGCGCGTGACCGATCTGTTCGGCGATACGCTCAAGCCTGGCGAGTACGACATCGAATACCGCCTCTATGGCATCGACGGCGTGATGGGACATCTGGAGCCACAGCGCGATAGCGCAACGCCGCGTGAACTCGGTATCCTGATTACCGTCACGGCGCCAAGCCAGGAACAGGCCAACAAGATTGCGAGCCTGGTGGCGCACGTCAGCGCGCATCTGCCCGTACCGGCTTATGAAGGCATTGTCAGCACGATCGCCTATCCGTATTCGCCGCCGGAAATTCCGCGTGGCGCGGTCTATCGCTTCACGTTGAATCACGTCAACGTGCCAGGCACGCCGCTCGATATGTTCCGTACAACTTTCATCGAGGTTTGACATGACCACGCTCTTCGATATGTGTAGTTTGATTCGCTCGAAAAACGCCGGGCCATTCGTGCTGACCTTCGATCTGATGTTTTCCAGCAAGGAGTTCTATGAACGAGCCAAACGCACGCGTGCGCTGACCGCACAGCACATGGTCGATTTCTACGGCGCAAAGGAAGAGGACGTGACACTCGTTTATCACGACGCCGCGTTGGCCATCAAGGCTTCGATTCCGCGGCCATTCATTCAATGCGCGAAAGGCGACGGTGATTGTTACGGTGGCCAGCAATACGTGCCGCTTCTTACCATCGATGTGGCTGAGTGAGCAGGCAATGCAGCGTAAACATCGCTCGAATGCGGTAGGAGGAAGTGAATTGGCGAATGAAACCACGCTCGAGCCGCTGAGGCTCGCGCGCCAGGGTTATTTCTTTGTCGGCGGATGTTACGTCGAATCGAATGGCGGCCAGGTGCGTACCGGGCAGATGCACGTCGAATATCAGATTCCCGAAAACCAGACGCAACCGTGGCCTGTCGTGATGCTGGCCGGCAACACGCAAAGCGGGTTGAACTACACCGGCACGCCCGATGGCCGTGCAGGCTGGGCGCAGTTTTTCCTGCGCCGGGGTTATGCAGTCTATGTGGTCGATCCACCATCGCGCGCGCGCTCGGCGCATAACGCCGACAAGGAGACGTTGCGGGTCGTCCCGAGCAAAATGATGGAGCGTTATTTCACCGCGCCGAAACTTGCCGGACTGTGGCCCCAGGCGGCGTTGCACACGCAATGGCCGGGTACCGGTGTTGCCGGCGACCCGATCTTCGATCAGTTCATGGACCAGGTTTATCCATCGATTGTGCAAACGCCTTTACAGGAACAACTTTCGCGCGACGCCGGCGCCGCGCTTCTTGACCGGATCGGACCGGCGATCCTGCTGACCCATTCGCAAGCGGGCGCGTATGGCTGGTTGATGGCCGATGCGCGCCCAGGTCACGTCAAGGCGATCATTGCGATCGAACCGTCCGGGCCGCCCGTGTATGAGCGTGCACAGGCGAGCGCAGCCACCGCGCGCGGCCCGAGTCCCGCACCGATCCATGCGGGATGGAATGAAGACGGTGCCTTGACCAAGCCATTCGGCCTGACGGCATCGACACTGACTTACGATCCGCCGCTTGCCGACGACGAAGCGTTGACGTTTGCCAAACAGGAAACAGGATCGCAGGCGGATTCGGGCGGAGGCTGGCTGCAGGCCGAACCTGCACGGCAGCTTGCCCACTTACGCGAGGTCCCTGTACTTGTTGTAACCGGCGAGGCGTCGTATCACGGGCTTTACGATCACTGTACGGTCAGCTACCTGAAACAGGCGGGCGTGAATACAACGCACATCCGGTTGGCCGACGATTGTTCTATTCATGGCAATGGACACATGATGATGCTGGAACTCAACAATCACGAGATTGCTGCTGTGGCCGAGGGCTGGCTCCAGAATGCATTGGATCAATAGGCAATGGCTGGACGGCGAATACGCGGTGGCCTCGCTCACCGCGCTTTCGCCGTTAAAAAAAGAGCGTCATGCTCAAATTCAACGTAGAAAGGAGACACTATGAAAGCGAACAGAACGTTGCAGGCACTGTGCGGAGTGGTGAGTTTCGCGCTGGTGTCGAGTGTGTGCGCCCAGTCCCAATCGAGCACGCCTACAGCATCGGCGGATTCAGCCGCGTCTGCCAAAGCGAGCCAGACAAGCACGCGGAAAGCCGATCGCAAACTCAGCTCCGATGTACGCCGCGCGCTGGGCAAGAGCAAGGAAATTACGGCGACGAACATTTTCGTGCGCGCGCGCAGTGGTGCGGTCACCTTGATGGGCTCGGTACCAGAAAATTCGCAGATCGATAGAGCCGCGCAAGTCGCCAATAGCGTACCGGGCGTCACATCAGTTACTAATAAGCTGTCTCTGCAAGCACAGATCTACTAGTCCACTGCGGCATTGATTTAGCATCCGCATGTGTGTTCGGATTCAGGTTATGGGCGATCGTGAATCTGACAAATACCGAGCGTGCGCAACTGCTTGCAGCGGCATGCAACCCGACGGTGTGCGGCGACGTGCGGCGTGAGACGGCGTGAGAAATTGATCTCGATGCTCAAGGACGGTGGATCGCATTTCTGATATGACTTTCCGTGTCAAGCGGTGTTGTTCAGGTTTTAATTTCATTCATATTCGATGTAGCGCTGCAATTT
>NZ_LMUF01000007.1:0-18529 GCF_009766085.1 Burkholderia sp. S171
GTGAAGTTGATCGCTCCGATCGCGATGGAAGAAGGTCTGCGCTTCGCTATCCGTGAAGGCGGTCGTACCGTCGGCGCCGGTGTCGTGGCCAAGGTTCTGGCGTAAATCGAGCAAAGCCAGAAATTGCTCGATAGTCTGTAGTTTTCGGGGTTGGCGAAATCGCCGACCCCAAAATGGTTTAGGGGTATAGCTCAACTGGCAGAGCGTCGGTCTCCAAAACCGAAGGTTGGGGGTTCGATTCCCTCTGCCCCTGCCACAATCTTGCGTCTCCGGGCGCTGCTTAAGGTGTTATGGCGAATCCTTCCGTCGAAACTGTAAATACTTCCGGCGACAAGTTGATGTTGACCGCGGGCGTATTGTTGGTCTTGGCCGGGTTCGTAGGTTTCTTCTGGCTAGGTGGCCAGGAGTGGTACGTTCGCGGCGCCGCGCTGGCTGTCGGCTTGATCGCGGGTGTTGCGGTCGGTCTTCTCTCCGCACCGGGAAAGGGTTTTATCGCCTTTGCCAAAGATTCGTACAAAGAAGTCCGCAAGGTGGTGTGGCCGACACGTAAGGAAGCCACGCAAACCACGCTGGTGGTCTTCGCATTTGTGCTGATCATGGCAATCTTCTTGTGGCTTAGCGATAAGTCGATTGAGTGGGTGATATTCTCGGTAATTCTGGGTTGGAGATGATATGAGCGAAGCACCAGCATCACCGAGCGGAAAACGTTGGTATGTCGTGCACGCCTACTCCGGTATGGAGAAGAGCGTGCAACGTGCGCTTCAAGAGCGCATCGACCGTGCTGGCATGCAGGATCAGTTTGGTCAAATTCTCGTCCCGACCGAAGAGGTTGTGGAAGTGAAGGGCGGTCACAAGTCAGTGACAGAGCGTCGTTTCTTTCCGGGCTATGTGCTCGTTGAAATGGAAATGACAGACGAAACGTGGCACTTGGTAAAAAATACTGCCAAGGTGACCGGTTTCGTTGGCGGGGCGCGCAATCGTCCGAGCCCGATCTCTCCGCGTGAAGTGGAAAAGATCATGTCGCAAATGCAGGAAGGCGTCGAAAAACCGCGTCCGAAAACGCTCTTTGAAGTGGGTGAAATGGTTCGGGTCAAGGACGGTCCGTTCACAGACTTCAACGGCAACGTTGAGGAAGTGAATTACGAGAAATCGCGCGTTCGTGTGTCTGTCACCATTTTTGGACGCTCGACCCCGGTTGAACTGGAATTTGGCCAGGTCGAGAAGGTTTAAAAGCATTCGTTTTTCGCCGCGCTCGAGGTGTTAACTTCGTAGCGCGGTTCGCGCTTACAGTCCGCGTTATGGCTGTTGAGGAGCGTCAGTAGCCGTTTTGGCGAGCGCGCGTTATCACTCATCGAACGCTAACGCGTTCTGCAGAGGTTTTCAACATGGCAAAGAAAATCATCGGCTTTATCAAACTGCAGATTCCTGCAGGTAAAGCCAATCCGTCACCGCCGGTTGGTCCGGCACTGGGCCAGCGCGGCCTGAACATCATGGAGTTCTGCAAGGCGTTTAACGCCCAGACTCAAGCGATGGAGCCGGGTCTGCCGGTGCCGGTGGTTATTACGGCATTCGCGGACAAGAGCTTCACGTTCATCATGAAGACGCCGCCGGCTACCGTTCTGATCAAGAAGGCAGCAGGTATTGCGAAGGGTTCGCCGAAGCCGAATGCTGACAAGGTCGGCAACATCACGCGCGCTCAAGCTGAAGAAATCGCCAAGACCAAGATGCCTGACCTGACGGCATCAAATCTGGACGCAGCGGTTCGTACGATCGCGGGCAGCGCCCGTTCGATGGGCATCACCGTGGAGGGCGTATAAATGGCTAAGCTTTCTAAGCGTCTTCAAGCGTTCGCCGCCAAGGTGGATCGTATGAAGCTGTACCCCGTCGACGACGCTCTTTCGCTGGTCAAGGAATGCGCCAGCGCGAAGTTCGATGAATCGATCGACGTAGCTGTGCAACTCGGCATCGATGCGAAGAAGTCGGACCAAGTGGTTCGCGGTTCGGTTGTGTTGCCCGCAGGCACCGGCAAGTCGGTTCGTGTTGCTGTGTTTGCGCAAGGCGAAAAGGCTGAGCAAGCTCGTGCAGCCGGCGCAGAAATCGTCGGTATGGAAGACCTGGCTGAACAAGTCAAGGCCGGCAACCTGAACTTCGACGTTGTGATCGCTTCGCCGGACACAATGCGCGTTGTCGGTACGCTCGGTCAGATCCTCGGCCCGCGCGGCCTGATGCCGAATCCGAAGGTTGGCACGGTAACCGCTGACGTTGCGCAAGCTGTTCGCAACGCAAAGGCTGGTCAGGTGCAGTTCCGCGTCGACAAGGGCGGAATCATCCACGCAACTATTGGCCGTGCTTCGTTCGAGCCGGCGTCGTTGCGTAAGAATCTGTCGGCACTGGTAGAGGCCCTTCAAAAGGCTAAGCCGGCGACCAGCAAGGGCGTGTATCTGCGCAAGATCGCATTGTCGAGCACCATGGGTGTCGGCGTGCGCGTAGATCACTCCACGCTCTCGCAGTAAAGAATCATGCGCAGGTTGACGCGATCTCGCGTGAACCTGCGTTAAGGGCTTTGGGCGGTTGCAAGCTGAAATTGGCGAGCAGCCGGTTGTCAAAGACCGTTGGCGGAAGCGCAGCAATTGGGCGTGACCTTAATGTAAGCCAACGCAGATGGCGAACCCGGAACAGTTTTGGTGTGGTTGAAGTCGGTTGTCGCGTGCTGTGAGGTGCGCACCAGCCGGTCGAAATACTCCTGACAGGTCGGACGCCGTTGTTGAACGCGGTGCGCTAAGTTGGCGCATCGAATCTGGAGGTTTAACCGTGCCACTGAACAAAGAAGACAAGCAGGCAGTTGTCGCTGAAGTCGCCGCGCAAGTCGCGAAGGCTCAGACGATGGTGCTCGCTGAGTATCGTGGAATTGCGGTTGGCGATCTGACCAAGCTGCGCGCAAAGGCTCGCGAGCAACAAGTGTATCTCCGCGTGTTGAAAAACACGTTGGCGCGTCGCGCCGTGGAAGGTACGCCGTTCGCTCCGCTGGCCGAGCAGATGACTGGTCCTTTGATCTACGGCATCTCGGAAGATGCAATTGCTGCTGCCAAGGTTGTTAACGACTTCGGCAAAACCAATGACAAGTTGATCATCAAGGCCGGTTCCTACGAAGGCAACGTGATGGACAAGGCGGCTGTGCAAGCACTCGCCAACATCCCGAGCCGCGAAGAACTGCTCTCCAAGTTGTTGTACGTCATGCAAGCTCCTGTTGCTGGCTTCGCGCGCGCTCTGGCCGCGCTCGCCGCGCAAAAGGGTGGCGGCGCTGAAGCTCCGGCTGAAGCTGAGCCGGAAGTTGCTGCTTAACGTACTGCGCTTGGTTGCCTGGTTAGGCTTACAAGATCGCTGGCTGTATCCGAATTCAATTTAGGAGTATTTCAAATGGCAATCGCAAAAGATGACATCCTCGAAGCAGTAAGCTCGATGTCGGTTCTGGAATTGAACGAGCTGGTCAAGGCGTTCGAAGAAAAGTTTGGCGTGTCGGCTGCAGCAGTTGCAGTTGCTGGCCCCGCTGGTGCCGCTGCTGTTGTTGAAGAGCAGACCGAGTTCACGGTGAACCTGGTCGAAATCGGCGCAAACAAGGTGTCGGTGATTAAGGCTGTTCGCGAACTGACGGGTCTCGGCCTGAAGGAAGCGAAGGACCTGGTTGACGGTGCACCGAAGCCTGTTAAGGAATCGGTACCGAAGGCTGCTGCTGAAGAAGCGAAGAAGAAGCTGGAAGAAGCAGGCGCGAAGGCTGAAATCAAGTAAGTTTCACTGCGCTTTGCTAAGGCTGGCGGTCTATGACCGCCGGCCTTTTTCTGCTTTGTGGGAACAATGTTTCGAGTCGCCGGTTTCGGCAACAAGAACCTTATAGAAGCCAAAGAAAAACATCGGCGGGACAATTTTGCCGATTCTTTTCTTTGTCTTCTGAAGCGACTGCAGAAGGCAAGTTTGGTCGGGTAGCGGGCAACATAGGCATCCGCTGCCGTCAGCCAGCGGTTGGTAGCGGCCAACCACCAAGCTTCTAGGCTCGTTCGCCCCTCCCTGGGCGTATGACGAGTCTCAGTCGGTGAACACCGGGTCGTGTCATCGAGGTATCCCGCCTCGGCAACGCCCGCCGTGATTCGGAGATCGTATGCAATATTCCTTCACCGAGAAGAAGCGTATTCGCAAGAGTTTCGCGAAACGCCCCATCGTTCACCAGGTTCCCTTCCTGCTGGCAACCCAGCTTGAATCATTCAGCACATTTCTGCAAGCCGAGACCATCGGGACTCAGCGCAAGGCAGAAGGACTGCAAGCAGCTTTTTCATCGGTGTTCCCGATCGTTTCGCATAACGGCTTTGCGCGTCTCGAATTCGTGAGCTACATGCTCTCGCCGCCGGCGTTCAACATCAAGGAATGCCAGCAGCGTGGCCTGACGTACTGTTCCGCCTTGCGTGCCAAGGTCCGCCTGGTGCTGCTCGACAAGGAATCGCCGAGCAAGCCGGTCGTCAAGGAAGTGAAGGAACAGGAAGTCTACATGGGCGAAATGCCGCTCATGACGCCGACCGGTTCGTTCGTGATCAACGGTACGGAACGCGTGATCGTGTCCCAGTTGCACCGTTCGCCTGGCGTGTTCTTTGAGCACGACAAGGGCAAGACGCACAGCTCGGGCAAGCTGCTTTTCTCGGCTCGTATCATCCCTTACCGTGGTTCGTGGCTCGACTTCGAATTTGATCCGAAGGACGTGCTGTATTTCCGCGTCGACCGTCGCCGGAAAATGCCTGTGACCATCTTGCTGAAGGCCATTGGCCTGACGCCGGAACAGATCCTCGCGAACTTCTTCGTGTTCGATAACTTCGCGTTGATGGGCGAAGGCGCGCAAATGGAATTCGTGCCGGAGCGTCTGCGCGGTGAAGTCGCGCGCTTCGACATCCAGGATCGCGAAGGCGCGGTCATCGTCCAGAAGGACAAGCGGATCAACGCGAAGCACATTCGCGATCTCGAAGCTGCGAAGACGAAGTTCATTTCGGTACCGGAAGACTATTTGCTCGGCCGCGTGCTGGCAAAGAATGTGGTCGATGGCGAAACGGGCGAAGTGATCGCGAACGCCAACGACGAGATCACCGAAATGGTGCTCGAGAAGCTGCGCGAATCGAAGGTCAAGGACATCCAGACGCTCTACACGAACGATCTGGATCAAGGTCCGTACATTTCGTCGACGCTGCGTATCGATGAAACCGCCGACCGCATGGCTGCACGTATTGCGATTTATCGCATGATGCGTCCGGGCGAACCGCCGACGGAAGAAGCCGTCGAAGCGCTGTTCAACCGTTTGTTCTACAGCGAAGACGCGTACGACCTGTCGAAGGTGGGTCGTATGAAGTTCAACCGTCGTGTGGGCCGTGACGAAATCACTGGCTTGATGACGCTGCAGGACGACGACATCCTCGCGACGATCAAGATTTTGGTCGAGCTGCGTAACGGCAAGGGCGAAGTCGATGACATCGATCACTTGGGCAATCGCCGTGTGCGTTGCGTAGGTGAGTTGGCCGAGAATCAGTTCCGCGCGGGCCTTGTGCGCGTGGAACGGGCTGTGAAGGAACGTCTGGGTCAGGCTGAAAGCGAAAACCTGATGCCGCACGACCTGATCAACTCGAAGCCGATTTCGTCCGCTATTCGCGAGTTCTTCGGTTCGTCGCAGCTGTCGCAGTTTATGGACCAGACGAATCCGTTGTCGGAAATCACCCACAAGCGCCGTGTATCGGCTCTTGGACCGGGCGGTTTGACGCGTGAGCGCGCAGGCTTTGAAGTTCGCGACGTGCACCCGACCCACTACGGCCGTGTGTGCCCGATTGAAACGCCGGAAGGTCCGAACATCGGGCTGATCAACTCGCTGGCGCTGTACGCGCACTTGAACGAATACGGTTTCCTCGAGACGCCGTATCGGAAAGTGGTCGACAGCAAGGTGACCGATCAGATCGACTATCTGTCCGCCATTGAAGAAGGCCGCTACGTGATCGCTCAGGCGAACGCGTCGCTGGGCGAAGGCGGCACGCTGACCGACGAGCTGGTTTCGTCGCGTGAAGCGGGCGAAACGCTGATGGTCACGCCGGACCGCATCCAGTACATGGACGTGGCGCCGTCGCAGATCGTGTCCGTGGCTGCTTCGCTGATTCCGTTCCTTGAACACGACGACGCGAACCGCGCATTGATGGGCTCGAACATGCAGCGTCAGGCTGTGCCTTGCCTGCGTCCTGAAAAGGCTGTCGTCGGTACGGGTATTGAACGCACCGTGGCGGTCGACTCGGGTACGACGGTTCAGGCGGAACGCGGCGGTATCGTCGATTACGTCGATGCTGGCCGTATCGTGATTCGCGTGAACGACGATGAAGCGGTTGCCGGCGAAGTCGGTGTCGACATTTACAACCTGATCAAGTACACGCGTTCGAACCAGAACACGAACATCAACCAGCGTCCGATCGTAAAGGTCGGCGACAAGGTTGGCCGTGGCGACGTGGTGGCCGACGGTGCATCGACCGATCTGGGCGAGCTCGCGCTTGGCCAGAACATGCTCGTCGCGTTCATGCCGTGGAACGGCTACAACTTCGAAGATTCGATCTTGATCTCGGAGAAGGTCGTTGCTGAAGATCGCTACACGTCGATCCACATCGAAGAATTGAATGTGGTTGCACGCGATACGAAGCTCGGACCGGAAGAAATCACACGCGACATCTCGAACCTGGCTGAAGTGCAACTTGGCCGTCTCGATGAGTCGGGCATTGTGTACATCGGCGCGGAAGTGGAAGCGGGCGACGTGCTGGTCGGCAAGGTCACGCCGAAGGGCGAAACCCAGCTGACGCCGGAAGAAAAGCTGCTGCGCGCGATCTTCGGTGAGAAGGCGTCGGACGTGAAGGATACGTCGCTGCGCGTGCCGTCGGGCATGAGCGGCACGGTGATCGACGTGCAAGTGTTCACGCGCGAAGGCATTACGCGTGACAAGCGTGCACAGCAGATTATTGATGACGAACTGAAGCGTTATCGCCTGGACTTGAACGATCAGTTGCGCATTGTGGAAGGCGACGCGTTCTCGCGTCTCGCCCGTATGCTCAACGGCAAGATTGCGAACGGTGGTCCGAAGAAGCTGGCGAAGGGCACGGCGCTCGATCTGCCGTACCTGGAAGATCTGGATCACTACCACTGGTTCGACATCCGCCTCGCGGACGAAGAAGCAGCGGCTCAGCTCGAAGCCATCAAGGACTCGATCGAACAAAAGCGTCACCAGTTCGATCTGGCGTTCGAAGAAAAGCGCAAGAAGCTGACGCAAGGCGACGAACTGCCGCCGGGCGTGCTGAAGATGGTCAAGGTGTACCTGGCTGTTAAGCGTCGTCTGCAACCGGGCGACAAGATGGCCGGCCGTCACGGTAACAAGGGTGTTGTGTCGAAGATCGTGCCGATCGAAGACATGCCGTACATGGCCGATGGCCGTCCGGCCGACGTCGTGCTGAATCCGCTCGGCGTGCCGTCACGGATGAACGTGGGTCAGATTCTCGAAGTGCATCTGGGCTGGGCTGCGAAGGGTCTGGGATGGCGTATCGGCGAAATGCTGCAGCGTCAGACGAAGATTGAAGAGCTGCGTGCTTTCCTGACCAAGATCTACAACGAGTCAGGCCGTAAGGAAGAGCTGGAAAACTTCACCGACGACGAAATCGTCGAACTGGCGAAGAACCTGCGCGAAGGTGTTCCTTTTGCAACGCCGGTGTTCGACGGCGCGACGGAAGGCGAAATGGAACGTGCGCTGGATCTGGCGTTCCCGGACGACATCGCGAAGCAGTTGGGCATGACGAAGTCCAAGAATCAGGTGCAATTGAGCGACGGCCGCACGGGTGAACCGTTCGAACGGACGGTCACGGTGGGCTACATGCACTACCTGAAATTGCATCACTTGGTCGACGACAAGATGCACGCTCGTTCGACTGGACCGTACTCGCTCGTCACGCAGCAGCCGCTGGGTGGTAAGGCGCAGTTCGGTGGCCAGCGTTTCGGTGAGATGGAAGTGTGGGCGCTCGAAGCATATGGCGCTTCGTATGTGCTGCAAGAAATGCTGACTGTTAAGTCGGATGACGTGGCCGGTCGTACCAAGGTCTACGAGAACCTGGTCAAGGGTGACCACGTGATCGATGCCGGCATGCCTGAGTCGTTCAATGTGTTGGTGAAGGAAATCCGGTCGCTCGGTATCGACATCGACCTGGACCGGAACTAATCGGACTACTGGAGAGACGCAATGAAAGCTCTGCTCGATCTATTCAAGCAAGTCCAACAACCTGAAGTTTTTGACGCGATCAAGATCGGTCTGGCCTCGCCGGACAAGATCCGTTCGTGGTCCTTCGGCGAAGTGAAGAAGCCTGAAACCATCAACTACCGGACGTTCAAGCCGGAACGCGATGGCCTGTTCTGCGCCAAGATTTTTGGCCCGATCAAGGACTATGAGTGCCTGTGCGGCAAGTACAAGCGCCTCAAGCACCGCGGCGTGATCTGCGAAAAGTGCGGCGTTGAAGTCACGCTCGCCAAGGTGCGTCGCGAACGGATGGGCCACATTGAACTGGCCTCGCCGGTTGCGCACATCTGGTTTTTGAAGTCGCTGCCGTCGCGTCTGGGCATGGTGCTCGACATGACGCTGCGCGACATCGAACGCGTGCTGTATTTCGAAGCGTACGTTGTGATCGAACCGGGCATGACGCCGCTGAAAGCGCGGCAGATCATGACGGAAGAGGATTACTACAATAAGGTCGAAGAATACGGCGACGAATTCCGTGCCGAGATGGGCGCGGAAGGCGTGCGTGAACTGCTGCGCGCGATCAACATCGACGAACAGGTCGAAGTGCTGCGCACCGAACTCAAGAACACGGGTTCGGAAGCGAAGATCAAGAAGTACGCGAAGCGCCTGAAAGTGCTCGAGGCATTCCAGCGTTCGGGCATCAAGCCGGACTGGATGGTGCTGGAAGTGCTGCCGGTGCTGCCGCCGGAACTGCGTCCGCTCGTGCCGCTGGACGGCGGCCGTTTCGCGACGTCGGATTTGAACGACTTGTATCGCCGCGTGATCAACCGTAACAACCGGTTGAAGCGTCTGCTCGAGTTGAAGGCGCCTGAAATCATCGTCCGCAACGAAAAGCGGATGCTGCAGGAAGCCGTCGATTCGCTGCTCGACAACGGTCGTCGCGGTAAGGCAATGACCGGCGCGAACAAGCGTCCGCTGAAGTCGCTCGCTGACATGATCAAGGGTAAGGGCGGTCGTTTCCGTCAGAACTTGCTCGGTAAGCGCGTTGACTATTCGGGCCGTTCAGTGATCGTGGTGGGCCCGACCCTCAAGCTGCATCAGTGCGGTCTGCCGAAGCTGATGGCGCTCGAACTGTTCAAGCCTTTCATCTTCAACAAGCTGGAAGTGATGGGTGTTGCTACCACCATCAAGGCCGCGAAGAAGGAAGTCGAGAACCAGACAGCCGTGGTGTGGGACATTTTGGAAGAAGTGATCCGCGAACATCCGGTGATGCTGAACCGCGCGCCTACGCTTCACCGTCTTGGCATTCAGGCTTTCGAGCCGGTGCTGATCGAAGGTAAGGCTATTCAGTTGCATCCGCTCGTTTGCGCGGCGTTCAACGCCGACTTCGACGGTGACCAGATGGCCGTTCACGTGCCGCTGTCGCTGGAAGCGCAGATGGAAGCGCGCACGCTGATGCTGGCGTCAAACAACGTCCTGTTCCCGGCCAACGGCGATCCGTCGATCGTGCCGTCGCAGGATATTGTGCTGGGTCTTTACTACGCATCGCGTGAAGCGGTGAACGGCAAGGGCGAAGGCATGACGTTCACGGGCGTGTCGGAAGCGATCCGCGCGTACGAAAACAAGGAAGTCGAGCTGGCGTCGCGGGTGAATGTCCGGATTACGGAAAACATTCACAACCCGGATCAAAGCGAAGGCGCACCGAAGTTCGTGCCGAAGATCACGCTGTACGCAACCACGGTTGGCCGTTCTATTCTGTCGGAAATTCTGCCGCCGGGACTGCCGTTCTCGGTGCTGAATCGACCGCTGAAGAAGAAGGAAATTTCGCGCCTGATCAACACGGCATTCCGCAAGTGCGGTCTGCGCGAAACGGTGATCTTCGCCGACCAGTTGATGCAGATGGGTTTCCGTCTGGCTACGCGCGCCGGTATTTCGATTTGCGTCGACGACATGCTCGTGCCGCCGCAGAAAGAACAGATCGTCGGCGATGCAGCCAAGAAGGTGAAGGAATACGACCGTCAGTACATGTCGGGTCTTGTGACTTCGCAAGAGCGCTACAACAACGTGGTCGACATTTGGTCGGCAACGTCGGAAGCGGTCGGCAAGGCGATGATGGAGCAGTTGGCTACGGAACCTGTGGTCGACCGCGACGGTAATCAGACGAAGCAGGAATCGTTCAACTCGATCTACATGATGGCCGACTCGGGCGCTCGTGGATCCGCTGTTCAGATTCGTCAGCTGGCCGGTATGCGTGGCCTGATGGCGAAGCCGGACGGCTCGATTATCGAGACGCCTATCACGGCGAACTTCCGTGAAGGCTTGAACGTGTTGCAGTACTTCATCTCGACGCACGGTGCACGTAAAGGCTTGGCCGATACGGCGTTGAAGACGGCGAACTCGGGTTACCTGACGCGTCGTCTCGTTGACGTGACGCAGGATTTGGTCGTGGTCGAAGACGATTGCGGCACGACGAACGGCGTGGCAATGAAGGCGTTGGTTGAAGGCGGTGAAGTTGTCGAAGCCTTGCGTGACCGGATTCTCGGCCGAGTGACGGTGGCAGACGTCGTCAATCCGGAATCGCAGGAAACGCTGTACGAATCGGGCACGTTGCTCGACGAAGACATGGTCGACGAAATCGAACGCCTGGGTATCGACGAAGTGCGCGTGCGCACGCCGTTGACCTGCGAAACGCGTTACGGCCTGTGCGCTTCGTGCTATGGCCGCGACCTGGGTCGTGGCTCGCGCGTGAACGTCGGCGAAGCGGTGGGTGTTATCGCTGCGCAGTCGATTGGTGAGCCGGGCACGCAGCTGACCATGCGTACGTTCCACATCGGTGGCGCGGCGTCGCGTGCGGCGATCGCTTCGTCGGTTGAAGCGAAGTCGAACGGTACGGTGCGTTTCACGGCAACGATGCGTTACGTCACGAATGCGAAGGGCGAGCAGATCGTCATCTCGCGTTCGGGCGAGGCGATCATTGCCGACGACCTCGGTCGTGAGCGCGAACGTCACAAAATCCCGTACGGCGCAACGTTGCTGCAACTGGACGGCGCAGTCATCAAGGCTGGTGCACAACTGGCTCAATGGGATCCGCTGACGCGTCCGATCATCACCGAGTGGGGCGGTACGGTGAAGTTCGAAAACGTCGAGGAAGGCGTGACGGTGGCGAAGCAGATCGACGATGTGACGGGGCTTTCAACGCTCGTCGTGATCGACGTGAAGCGTCGCGGTTCGCAAGCGGCGAAGAGCGTTCGTCCGCAAGTGAAGCTGCTCGATGCGCAAGGCGAAGAAGTCAAGATCCCGAACACCGAGCATTCGGTGCAGATCGGCTTCCAGGTCGGCGCACTGATCACCGTGAAGGACGGTCAGCAAGTGCAGGTTGGTGAAGTGCTGGCACGTATCCCGGTTGAAGCGCAGAAAACGCGTGACATTACCGGTGGTCTGCCGCGCGTGGCCGAACTGTTCGAAGCGCGCTCGCCGAAGGACGCCGGCATCTTGGCGGAAGTCACGGGTACGACGTCGTTTGGTAAGGACACGAAGGGCAAGCAGCGTCTCGTTATTACCGACGTGGAAGGGGAACAGCATGAGTTCCTGATCACGAAGGAAAAGCAGGTGCTGGTGCACGATGGTCAGGTCGTCAACAAGGGCGAAATGATTGTCGATGGCCCGGCCGATCCGCACGACATTCTGCGTTTGCAGGGTATCGAAGCGCTGGCTCGCTACATCGTGGACGAAGTGCAGGACGTGTACCGTCTGCAGGGCGTGAAGATCAACGACAAGCACATCGAAGTGATCGTGCGTCAGATGTTGCGCCGTGTGCAGATCGTCGACAACGGCGATACGCGTTTCATCATGGGCGAACAAGTTGAGCGGTCGGACATGCTGGACGAGAACGACCGGATGGCCGCGGAAGACAAGATCCCCGCGACCTACGAGAACGTGCTGCTCGGTATTACGAAGGCATCGCTCTCGACCGATTCGTTCATCTCGGCAGCTTCGTTCCAGGAAACGACGCGCGTGTTGACCGAAGCGGCCATCATGGGCAAGCGCGACGATTTGCGCGGTCTGAAGGAAAACGTGATCGTCGGCCGGTTGATTCCGGCCGGTACGGGTCTCGCGTTCCACAAGGCACGCAAGAGCCGCGAGTTGTCGGATCGTCAACGTTTCGACCAGATTGCAGCGGAAGAATCGTTCGATTTCGGCACGCCCGAAGCCGCACCTGTCGCGCCTGCAGAACAGCAACATCCGGCGGAGTAAGTTTTGGAGTTCGGGCCTTTTTACAGGTTCGGGCTTTAGCAACTGATCTGCTTGTAATAGAAGCCGCCCGGTTTATACCGGGCGGTTTTTTTTGCTCTATCGATTGGCTAACGTTGAGTCATGCGGCCGCCTTGGGGTCCGGTCGTTGGTAAAATCGAAACACTCACGCTCTGGCGCACTCCGTCTTCTCCATGTCCCGTTCGCTCGAAATTCTCAAGGAAGTATTTGGCTACCCCGTTTTTCGGGGGCAGCAGGGCGATATCGTCGATCATGTGGCCGCCGGCGGGGACTCACTCGTGCTCATGCCGACCGGCGGTGGTAAATCTCTCTGTTACCAGATTCCCGCTTTATTAAGGCGCGAAGCCGGTTTCGGCGCTGGGATCGTCGTGTCGCCGTTGATCGCGTTGATGCAGGATCAGGTGGCGGCGTTGAGCGAAGTCGGCGTGCGTGCTGCGTGCCTGAATTCGACACTCACCGGCGCCGAAGCTGCTGCAACCGAAAGAGCGTTGCGTAACGGGGAAATCGACCTGCTGTATGTCGCCCCGGAACGGCTAATGACGCCCCGTTTCCTCGAGCTGATTGAGAGCGTTCGCATCGGCCTGTTTGCTATTGACGAAGCGCACTGCGTATCGCAATGGGGGCACGATTTCCGGCCGGAATATATCCAGTTGTCGGTGCTGCATGAGCGGTTTCCATCGGTGCCGCGGATCGCGTTGACGGCTACCGCCGACGCCATTACGCGCGATGAAATCGTGCATCGCCTGGCTTTGGACGATGCGCGTATTTTCGTCTCAAGCTTTGATCGGCCGAATATCCGGTATCGGATCGTCGAAAAGGATAATGCGCGCGCGCAACTGCTCGATTTCATTCGCGCCGAGCACACGAATCCGGACAAAACCACCGACGCTGGCGTGATCTATTGCTTGTCGCGTCGCAAGGTGGAGGAAACCGCCGATTGGCTCAAGAGTCAGGGCGTGCGCGCGCTGCCGTATCACGCGGGGATGGAGTACGAAATCCGTCAGCGGCATCAGGAAATGTTCAAACGCGAAGAAGGCATCGTGATGTGCGCAACGATCGCTTTTGGTATGGGTATCGATAAACCGGACGTGCGCTTTGTAGCGCATCTGGATTTGCCCAAGAGCGTGGAAGGCTATTACCAGGAAACCGGGCGCGCGGGCCGGGACGGCATGCCGGCGAACGCGTGGATGGCGTACGGCCTGGGCGACGTTGTTCAACAGCGCAAGATGATCGACGAATCCGACGCGGACGATACCCACAAGCGCGTGCAGGGTGGCAAGCTCGACGCGCTTCTTGGGCTCTGCGAAGCGGCTTCATGCCGACGCGTGCGTTTGCTCGGCTACTTCGGCGAGGCCAGCGAGCCCTGTGGCAATTGCGATACCTGCCTCGAGCCGCCGGAATCGTGGGACGCCACTCGTGAGGCGCAGATGGCCCTTTCGTGCGTCTACCGGGCGTATAAGGCCAGTGGTTTCCATTTCGGCGCGGGCCATCTGATCGATATCCTGCGCGGCAGCCGGTCTGAGAAATTACTTCAACGTGGTCACGAAAAATTATCCACGTTTGGACTTGGCGCGGCGTTGTCGGAGCAGGAATGGCGCGCGGTGTTTCGCCAGTTGGTGGCCTTCGGCTATCTGGCCGTCGACCATGACGGTTTCGGTGCACTGATTCTCACTGAGGCAAGCAAGGCGGTGCTCAAGGGCGAGCAAAACGTGACGCTCCGGAAGTACGTGAAGCCAACGCGTACGCGTCAGTCTTCCAGCCGAACCGGCGAACGCGCCGATCCCACGGCAGGTATGTCGCCGCGCATCAAAGCACGCTGGGAAAGGCTGCGCGCGTGGCGTGCAAGCATGGCCAAAAGCGACGGCGTGCCGGCGTACGTCATTTTCCACGACGCGACGCTTGCAGAGATCGCGCGCAACGAGCCGGATTCAATCGAGGATCTCAGCCAGATTCCGGGGATCGGCGCGCGCAAACTCGAGCGTTTCGGCGACGAATTGCTCGAAGTCGTTGGTGCGAACTAGCTTTTAGCGGTCTGATCACGCCGAACGACACCCAAGCTGTTGACCGCATTAGGAATTTCAGATTATGATGCTAGGTTCTCGTTCTTGGATCTGCTAAGAGGTCTTTCCTCGCATGCACGAGCAAGAATCGGAGTGTTCGAGCGCAATTCGTTTTGCTTTGCCCGAAACGGAGGCGTCGATTTTGATCAATTTAGGAATAGACAATGCCAACCATCAATCAATTGGTTCGCAAAGGCCGCGCTTCAGAAGTAGTGAAGAGCAAGTCGCCGGCTTTGCAGGACTGCCCCCAGCGTCGTGGAGTGTGCACTCGCGTGTACACGACGACGCCGAAGAAGCCGAACTCGGCACTTCGTAAAGTTGCAAAAGTTCGCCTGACGAACGGTTTCGAAGTCATTTCGTACATCGGTGGTGAAGGCCACAACCTGCAGGAACACTCGGTCGTGCTGATTCGCGGCGGTCGTGTGAAAGACTTGCCGGGTGTGCGTTATCACATGGTTCGCGGCTCGCTTGATACCCAGGGCGTCAAGGACCGTAAGCAAGCTCGCTCGAAGTACGGTGCGAAGCGCGCTAAGGCCAAGTAAGTTTTCTTGCTGGCTGAGTTATACAGGTTGCCCTTAACAGGGCGTTCAAGCGGTGGTGCCGGAAGTGCCGGTGCTGTCGAGTAAGTGGTCACCCGGCCGAGCTGGTTAGTCAGGACAGTGCGCACGCAATTGCGGGTTTAGATGGATCGGGTTAGTTGGTGACCGCGGGGCCGATATGGCTCCAACTGAAAAATCAAAGGAAGAAACATGCCGCGTCGTCGCGAAGTCCCCAAACGGGACATATTGCCGGATCCGAAATTCGGCAACGTAGATGTAGCCAAGTTCATGAACGTGATCATGCTGTCGGGCAAGAAGTCGGTTGCCGAGCGTATCGTTTATGGTGCTTTTGAACAGATCCAGACCAAGGGTGGCAAGGACCCGCTGGAAGTGTTCACGGGTGCGCTCAACAACGTGAAGCCGGTGGTGGAAGTGAAGAGCCGTCGCGTTGGTGGTGCGAACTATCAAGTTCCAGTCGAAGTGCGTCCGTCGCGTCGTATGGCATTGGCGATGCGTTGGTTGCGCGAAGCTGCGAAGAAGCGCAGCGAGAAGTCGATGGCCCTGCGTCTCGCAGGTGAACTTTCGGAAGCTGCGGAAGGCCGCGGCGGCGCGATGAAGAAGCGCGACGAAGTTCACCGGATGGCAGAAGCCAATAAGGCGTTCTCGCACTTCCGCTTCTAAGGCTGCTTTTAGGCCTCCCGACCTGGGACGAACGGAAAAACCTCCGGGCGGGTGCGCTTACAAAGCGCCTCGCCCGTTTGTGTTAGGGCGCGACTGGCATGTGTCGGTTGCGTCGACCCAATTAAGGATTCAAAGTGGCTCGCAAGACACCTATCGAGCGCTACCGTAATATCGGTATTAGCGCTCACATCGACGCCGGCAAAACGACGACGACCGAGCGCATCCTGTTTTACACGGGCGTGAACCACAAAATCGGTGAAGTTCACGACGGCGCGGCAACGATGGACTGGATGGAGCAGGAGCAGGAGCGCGGCATCACCATCACGTCGGCAGCAACGACGGCCTTCTGGAAAGGCATGGCTGGCGACCGCCCCGAGCACCGCATCAACATCATCGACACCCCGGGACACGTTGACTTCACCATTGAAGTTGAGCGTTCCATGCGTGTGCTCGACGGTGCGTGCATGGTTTATTGTGCTGTGGGTGGCGTTCAGCCCCAGTCGGAAACCGTATGGCGCCAGGCCAACAAGTACAAGGTTCCCCGTCTCGCGTTCATCAACAAGATGGACCGTACCGGCGCGAACTTCTTCAAGGTCTATGATCAGCTCAAGCTGCGTCTGAAGGCAAACCCCGTTCCTATCGTGGTGCCAATTGGCGCAGAAGACACGTTCACGGGCGTGGTCGACCTGATCAAGATGAAGGCGATCATTTGGGATGAAGCGTCCCAAGGTACGAAGTTTTCGTACGAAGAAGTCCCGGCTGAACTGCTCGATTCGTGCGTTGAATGGCGCGAAAAGATGGTTGAAGCCGCGGCTGAAGCGAACGAAGAAATGATGAACAAGTACCTCGAAACGGGCGAGTTGACCGAAGAGGAAATCATCAAGGGTCTTCGCGACCGTACGATTGCTTGTGAAATCCAGCCAATGTTGTGCGGCACCGCGTTCAAGAACAAGGGTGTACAGCGCATGTTGGACGCTGTGCTCGACTTCCTGCCGTCACCAATCGACATTCCGCCGGTTCTGGGCGAACTCGAAGACGGCAAGCGTGCTGAACGTCGTGCCGCTGATGACGAGAAGTTCTCGGCACTCGCATTCAAGATCATGACCGACCCGTTCGTCGGCCAGTTGATCTTCTTCCGCGTGTACTCGGGTACGACCAAGTCGGGCGACACGTTGCTGAATGCGACCAAGGACAAGAAAGAACGTCTCGGCCGTATTTTGCTGATGCACGCAAACCAGCGCGAAGAAATCAAGGAAGTGCACGCAGGCGACATCGCCGCTGCGGTTGGCTTGAAAGACGCAACCACTGGCGACACGCTGTGCGATCCGGCACATCCGATCGTCCTGGAACGCATGATTTTCCCGGAGCCGGTGATTTCGCAGGCCGTGGAACCTAAGACCAAGCCTGACCAGGAAAAGATGGGCCTTGCGCTGAATCGTCTGGCTCAGGAAGATCCGTCGTTCCGCGTTCAGACTGACGAAGAGTCGGGCCAGACCATCATTTCGGGTATGGGCGAGCTGCACCTGGAAATTTTGGTTGACCGTATGCGCCGCGAATTCGGCGTTGAAGCAACCGTCGGCAAGCCGCAAGTTGCGTATCGCGAAACGATCCGCGGCAAGGCTGAAGACGTTGACGGCAAGTTCGTCAAGCAGTCGGGCGGACGCGGCCAGTACGGTCACGTTGTCATTACGCTTGAGCCGAATGAGCAGGGCAAAGGCTACGAGTTCCTGGACGAGATCAAGGGCGGCGTGATTCCGCGCGAGTACATCCCGGCTGTGGACAAGGGCATTATTGAAACGCTGAAGGCTGGCGTGCTGGCAGGCTTCCCCGTGGTGGACGTCAAGGTTCACCTGACGTTCGGTTCGTACCACGACGTTGACTCGAACGAAAATGCATTCCGCATGGCCGGTTCGATGGCGTTCAAGGACGCAATGCGCAAGGCAAGCCCGGTCATCCTCGAACCGATGATGGCTGTGGAAGTCGAAACGCCGGAAGACTACATGGGCAACGTGATGGGCGACTTGTCGAGCCGTCGCGGTATCGTCCAGGGCATGGAAGACATGATTGGCGGCGGCAAGATCGTGCGCGCTGAAGTTCCGCTGTCGGAAATGTTCGGCTACTCGACGTCGCTGCGTTCGGCGACGCAAGGTCGCGCTACGTACACGATGGAATTCAAGCACTATGCTGAAGCTCCGCGAAACGTGGCAGAAGCGATCATCAACGCGAAGTCCAAGTAATTCGGCAAGCCGAAAGTCTTTAACCGATCAACAAATTTGAAAGAAGGTAATCATGGCAAAAGGTAAATTCGAACGGACCAAGCCGCACGTCAACGTAGGCACGATTGGTCACGTCGACCATGGCAAGACCACGCTGACGGCAGCAATCGCGACGGTGTTGTCGAAGAAGTTTGGCGGCGAAGCGAAGGCGTATGACCAGATCGATGCAGCGCCGGAAGAAAAGGCGCGTGGCATTACGATCAACACGGCTCACGTCGAGTACGAAACGGCAGCGCGCCACTACGCGCACGTTGACTGCCCGGGACACGCCGACTATGTGAAGAACATGATTACGGGTGCAGCGCAGATGGATGGCGCGATCCTGGTGTGTTCGGCTGCAGACGGTCCGATGCCGCAAACGCGTGAGCACATCCTGTTGGCTCGCCAGGTTGGCGTGCCGTACATCATCGTGTTCCTGAACAAGTG
>NZ_LMUF01000007.1:18539-108786 GCF_009766085.1 Burkholderia sp. S171
TCACTACGCGCACGTTGACTGCCCGGGACACGCCGACTATGTGAAGAACATGATCACGGGTGCTGCCCAGATGGACGGCGCGATCCTGGTGTGTTCGGCTGCAGACGGCCCGATGCCGCAAACGCGTGAGCACATCCTGTTGGCTCGCCAGGTTGGCGTGCCGTACATCATCGTGTTCCTGAACAAGTGCGACATGGTGGACGACGCCGAGTTGCTGGAACTCGTTGAAATGGAAGTGCGTGAGTTGCTGGTGAAGTATGACTTCCCGGGCGACGAAACGCCGATCATCAAGGGTTCGGCCAAACTGGCGCTGGAAGGCGACACGGGCGAGCTGGGCGAAGTGGCGATCATGAACCTGGCCGACGCACTGGACACGTACATCCCGACGCCGGAACGCGCAATCGACGGTTCGTTCCTGATGCCGGTGGAAGACGTGTTCTCGATCTCGGGTCGCGGCACGGTGGTGACGGGTCGTATCGAGCGCGGTGTGGTTAAGGTTGGCGAAGAAATCGAAATCATCGGTATCAAGCCGACGGTGAAGACGACGTGCACGGGCGTGGAAATGTTCCGCAAGCTGCTGGACCAAGGTCAAGCGGGCGACAACGTGGGTATTCTGTTGCGCGGCACGAAGCGTGAAGACGTGGAGCGTGGCCAGGTGTTGGCTAAGCCGGGTTCGATCACGCCGCACACGCACTTCACGGCTGAAGTGTATGTGTTGAGCAAGGACGAAGGCGGCCGTCACACCCCGTTCTTCAACAACTATCGCCCGCAGTTCTACTTCCGTACCACGGACGTAACGGGATCGATCGAGTTGCCGAAGGACAAGGAAATGGTCATGCCGGGCGACAACGTGTCGATCACGGTGAAGTTGATCGCTCCGATCGCGATGGAAGAAGGTCTGCGCTTCGCTATCCGTGAAGGCGGTCGTACCGTCGGCGCCGGCGTCGTGGCCAAGGTTCTGGCGTAACATCCTGAGCTTGCTTCAAAAGCTGTAGTTCGTAGTCGTGCCCGGAGCCGGGCGCACGTACCTTACGCGTGCTCGGCTCCTTGCTCTTTTACCAAATCGACGGTGCAACACCGTCTCGTTCTTTCAAGGAATTGTCATGGCAAACCAGAAAATCCGCATTCGCCTGAAGGCTTTCGACTATCGTCTGATCGATCAATCGGCAGCTGAAATCGTCGATACGGCTAAGCGGACTGGCGCAATCGTACGTGGTCCGGTGCCGCTGCCGACCCGTATCCAACGTTTTGACATTCTGCGTTCGCCGCACGTCAACAAGACGTCGCGCGATCAGCTCGAAATCCGCACCCACCAACGCCTGATGGACATCGTCGATCCGACGGACAAGACCGTTGACGCGTTGATGAAGCTCGACCTGCCGGCTGGCGTCGATGTGGAAATCAAGTTGCAGTAAGTTTCACCCAGCGCCGCTCTCGCGAGGAGTGGCGCTAAGTCTTTGATTGCTTGCGGAAAACGAAAAGCCTTGTTATACTCCAAGGCTTTTCGCGCATTTGCGCAAAAAAGTCGGTGCGATTCTCGTGAATCGACCGGCATTTTGTAAATCAGCCCCGACCAATCGCAGTTGGGAATGGAGAAAACGATGAGCCTTGGACTCGTAGGTCGCAAGGTTGGCATGACCCGTATCTTTACGCCTGAAGGGGATTCGATTCCCGTCACCGTATTGGACGTGTCGGACAACCGAGTGACGCAGATCAAGTCTGTAGAAACGGATGGTTACATCGCCGTTCAAGTTGCATTCGGCACTCGCCGCGCATCGCGCGTGACGAAGCCGCTGGCAGGTCACCTTGCCAAAGCCGGCGTACAAGCTGGTGAAGTCCTCAAAGAATTCCAGATCGATTCCGCTAAGGCTGCCGAGTTGTCGAACGGTACCGTGATCGGTACGGACATCTTCGAAGTAGGCCAGAAAGTCGACGTGCAAGGCGTGTCGATCGGTAAGGGCTACGCCGGTACCATCAAGCGTCACAACTTCGCTTCGGGTCGCGCATCGCACGGTAACTCGCGTTCGCACAACGTCCCTGGTTCGATCGGTATGGCGCAGGATCCGGGTCGTGTTTTCCCGGGTAAGCGCATGACGGGTCACATGGGCGACGAAACGGTTACGGTGCAAAACCTCGTGATCGCTCGTATCGACACTGACCGTCATCTGTTGCTGGTCCGTGGCGCTGTTCCTGGCGCTAAGGGCGGCAAGGTTTTCGTGACGCCGGCTGTCAAGGCACGCGCTGTGAAAGGAGCGAAATAATGGAACTTAAGCTCCTGAGCGCCAATGGTCAGGAAGGCGCGGGTGTGAACGCATCGGACGTCGTGTTCGGTCGCGATTACAACGAAGCCCTGATCCATCAGGTCGTCACGGCCTATCAAGCCAACGCACGTAGCGGTAACCGCGCGCAGAAGGATCGTGAGCAAGTCAAGCACACGACCAAGAAGCCGTGGCGTCAAAAGGGTACGGGCCGCGCCCGTGCCGGTATGTCGTCGAGCCCGTTGTGGCGCGGCGGTGGCCGTATCTTCCCGAATTCGCCGGAAGAAAACTTTTCGCACAAGGTCAACAAGAAGATGCATCGCGCAGGTCTCTGCTCGATCTATTCGCAGCTGGCCCGTGAAGGTCGCATCGTAGTCGTCGATGAGATGACCCTCGAAGCGCCGAAGACCAAGCTGTTGGCCGAAAAATTCAAGGCAATGGGTCTCGAGTCCGTCCTGGTCATTACTGACACGGTCGACGAAAACCTGTACCTCGCGTCGCGCAACCTGGCCCACGTGGCCGTTGTCGAGCCGCGTTATGCCGACCCGCTCTCGTTGATCTACTTCAAGAAGATCGTGATTACGAAGGCTGCGGTCGCCCAGATCGAGGAGTTGCTGTCATGAGCGAGATTCGCAAGAACGATCATCGTTTGATGCAGGTCCTGCTCGCGCCGGTGATCTCCGAAAAGGCGACGCTGGTGGCCGACAAGAACGAACAAGTTGTGTTCGAAGTCGCGCCCGATGCCACGAAGCAGGAAGTTAAGGCTGCTGTCGAGCTGCTGTTCAAGGTAGAAGTCAATTCTGTCAACGTCTTGGTCACGAAGGGTAAAGCCAAGCGCTTTGGCCGCTTCATGGGCAAGCGCAAAGACGTGAAGAAGGCGTATGTCTGCCTGAAGCCCGGCCAGGAAATCAACTTTGAAGCGGAGGCCAAGTAATCATGGCAATCGTAAAAGTTAAGCCGACTTCGCCGGGTCGCCGCGCGATGGTCAAGGTGGTCAATAAGGATCTGTACAAGGGCAAGCCGCACGCAGCGCTGCTCGACTCACAGTCCGTGACTGCCGGCCGGAATAACTCCGGTCGTATCACCGTCCGTCACAAGGGTGGTGGTCACAAGCAACAGTATCGTATCGTCGATTTCCGTCGCATCAAGGACGGCATTCCCGCAAAGATCGAACGTCTTGAGTACGATCCGAACCGTAGCGCGAACATCGCGCTGGTTCTGTACGCAGACGGCGAGCGCACGTACATCATCGCTCCGAAGGGTGCGACGGTGGGGCAAGCGTTGATGTCGGGTTCGGAAGCGCCGATCCGCTCGGGTAACACCTTGCCGATCCGCAACATTCCGGTCGGTACGACGATTCACTGTGTCGAGATGTTGCCGGGCAAGGGCGCGCAAATGGCGCGTTCGGCTGGTACGTCCGCGATGCTGCTGGCTCGTGAAGGCACGTACGCTCAGGTTCGCCTGCGTTCGGGTGAAATTCGCCGTGTGCACGTTGAGTGCCGCGCGACGATTGGTGAAGTTGGCAACGAAGAGCATAGCCTCCGTCAAATCGGTAAGGCGGGTGCTAACCGCTGGCGCGGTATCCGCCCGACGGTGCGTGGTGTTGCAATGAACCCGGTCGATCACCCGCACGGTGGTGGTGAAGGTAAGACGGCAGCAGGTCGCGATCCGGTCAGCCCGTGGGGAACCCCGGCTAAGGGTTATCGTACACGCAGCAACAAGCGCACGACGACGATGATCGTTCAGCGCCGTCACAAGCGCTAAGGAGTAAGCAATGGCACGTTCTGTTAAAAAAGGTCCGTTCTGCGACGCTCATTTGCTGAAGAAGGTTGAGACAGCCGCAGCTGCGCGTGACAAGAAGCCGATCAAGACCTGGTCGCGTCGTTCGACGATCCTCCCGGACTTCATCGGTCTGACGATCGCCGTTCATAACGGCCGTCAACACGTCCCGGTTTATGTTTCGGAAAACATGGTCGGCCACAAACTTGGCGAGTTCGCATTGACCCGTACGTTCAAGGGTCATGCAGCCGACAAGAAGGCCAAGAAATAAGGGGCTATCAAGATGGAAGTAAAAGCTATTCATCGCGGTGCCCGCATCTCGGCGCAGAAAACGCGCCTTGTGGCTGACCAGATCCGTGGTTTGCCGGTCGACAAGGCGCTGAACGTTCTTACGTTCTCGCCGAAGAAGGCGGCGGGTATTGTCAAGAAGGTCGTGCTGTCAGCGATCGCGAATGCGGAACACAACGAAGGCGCCGACATCGACGAGCTCAAAGTAACGAGCATCATGGTCGACAAGGCAGCTTCCCTGAAGCGATTCACCGCGCGCGCAAAAGGCCGTGGTAACCGCATTGAGAAGCAATCCTGTCACATCACTGTGACAGTCGGGAATTAAGGAGCCATACGATGGGACAAAAAATTCATCCGACAGGCTTCCGTCTGGCTGTCAGCCGAAATTGGGCGTCGCGTTGGTACGCGAACAACACCAATTTCGCATCGATGCTGCAGGAAGACATCGGCGTTCGTGAATACCTGAAGAAGAAGCTGAAAAACGCTTCGGTGGGTCGGGTTGTCATCGAGCGTCCGGCGAAGAATGCACGCATCACGATTTACAGCTCGCGTCCGGGTGTAGTGATCGGCAAGAAGGGTGAGGATATCGAACTGTTGAAGACGGAACTGCAACGCCGCATGGGCGTTCCGGTCCACGTCAACATCGAAGAAATCCGTAAGCCGGAAACCGATGCGCAACTGATCGCCGACTCGATCACGCAACAGCTCGAGCGCCGGATCATGTTCCGCCGCGCGATGAAGCGTGCGATGCAAAACGCCATGCGTCTGGGTGCTCAAGGCATCAAGATCATGAGCGCGGGCCGGTTGAACGGTATCGAAATCGCTCGTACCGAGTGGTATCGCGAAGGTCGCGTTCCGCTTCACACGCTGCGTGCTGATATCGACTACGCAACCTCGGAAGCGAAGACGACCTACGGCATCATCGGCGTCAAAGTGTGGGTCTACAAGGGCGACACGCTGGGCCGCAATGATGCACCGGTGGTCGAAGAAGTAGCCGAAGACAAGCGTCCGCGCCGCAACGCACGTCCGGGTGGCGATCGCCGTCCGCGTCGTGACGGTGAAGGTGGTGGTCCGGCAAACGCAGGTGCGCGCCGTGGCGCAGGCGCTCCCCGTCGTGCTGGCGGTGCCGGCGGCGACGGGAAGACTGGAGAATAACGATGCTGCAACCGAAACGCAGAAAGTATCGCAAAGAGCAAAAGGGTCGTAACACCGGCAAGGCGACGCGCGGCAACGCAGTGTCGTTCGGTGAATATGGTCTGAAGGCTATCGGTCGCGGCCGTTTGACCGCGCGCCAAATCGAAGCGGCGCGTCGTGCAATGACGCGTCACATTAAACGTGGCGGCCGTATCTGGATCCGCATTTTCCCGGACAAGCCGATCTCGCAAAAGCCGGCTGAAGTACGGATGGGTAACGGTAAAGGTAACCCTGAGTACTACGTCGCAGAGATTCAACCGGGCAAGATGTTGTATGAAATGGACGGTGTTACTGAAGAGTTGGCACGTGAAGCGTTCCGTCTGGCTGCAGCTAAGCTGCCGCTGAAGACGTACTTCGTTTCACGCCAGCTCGGCGCCTAAGGAGCAATGATGAAGGCTTCCGAACTTCACCAGAAAGACCAGGCTGGGCTCAACCAAGAGCTGACGGACCTGCTGAAGGCGCAATTCGGCCTGCGCATGCAACTCGCGACCCAGCAATTGACCAACAACAGTCAATTGAAGAAGGTTCGTCGCGACATCGCTCGTGTGCGGACCGTCCTGACTGAGAAGGCGAACCAGAAATGAACGATAGCGTAAAAACCTCGCTCAAGCGGACGCTGGTCGGCAAGGTCGTCAGCAACAAGATGGAAAAGACGGTCACCGTGCTGGTTGAGCATCGCGTAAAGCACCCGATCTACGGCAAGTACGTCGTACGGTCGAAGAAGTACCACGCTCACGACGACGCGAACACGTACAACGAAGGCGATCTCGTCGAGATCCAGGAAACCCGTCCGATTTCGAAGACGAAAGCCTGGGTTGTGTCGAAGTTGCTTGAGTCGGCGCGCGTCATCTAAGCGTCAAAAAGCGGTAAAAGAAGTATCGCAGTAACTTTCGCTTGCCAGACCGAAATTATGCGTTATAATTTCGGTCTTCCCTCTTTGTGGGAGCCCCATCGCGGGCGAAGTTGGTGGGGGAAGCCAGTGCAGGCGCCAAGCTTGTGCTGACAGATTCACCGGATTGCGATGGCGGGTTTCGTCTGCCCTCGCTGCCTGTTCTAACCCAAGCAGCCACCAGGCTGACGGGACCAAGACTGACCGGTTAAGCCATGGTGGCGTAACTGGATTAAGTTGGGAAAGATAAACCATGATTCAGACCGAAACTCGGCTTGAAGTTGCCGACAACACAGGTGCACGTGAAGTGATGTGCATCAAGGTGCTCGGCGGCTCGAAGCGTCGTTACGCTAGCATTGGCGACATCATCAAGGTGACCGTCAAAGAAGCAACGCCGCGCGGACGCGTGAAGAAGGGCGAAATCTACAACGCTGTGGTCGTTCGTACGGCCAAGGGCGTGCGCCGCCAGGACGGCTCGCTGATCAAGTTCGACGGTAATGCCGCCGTACTTTTGAATGCCAAGCTCGAGCCTATCGGTACGCGTATTTTCGGACCGGTTACGCGTGAATTGCGTAGTGAACGATTTATGAAGATCGTTTCGCTCGCGCCGGAAGTGCTGTAAGGAGTCGCGATGAACAAGATTCGCAAAGGTGACGAGGTTCTCGTCATCACTGGCAAAGACAAAGGCAAGCGCGGTATCGTGCTGCTCGTTGGGGACGAACGTGTGACGGTCGAGGGTATCAACCTCGTCAAGAAGCATGTGAAGCCAAACCCGATGAAGGGTACGACGGGCGGCGTAGAAGCCAAGACGATGCCCTTGCATATTTCGAACGTCGCATTGGTCGACGCAAATGGCAGGGCATCGCGTGTAGGCATCAAGGTCGAGAACGACAAGAAGGTACGCTTCTTGAAGTCGACCGGTGCCACGCTTAGCGTCTGACGCGGAGTAATAAATGGCACGTCTGCATGAGTTTTATAAAGAGAAAGTTGTACCCGGCCTCGTTGAGAAGTTCGGCTACAAGTCCGTAATGGAAGTGCCGCGCATCACCAAAATCACCCTGAACATGGGTCTTGGTGAAGCCGTCGCCGACAAGAAGATCATCGAAAACGCCGTTGGCGACCTGACGAAGATTGCTGGCCAAAAGCCGGTTATCACGAAGGCACGCAAGGCTATCGCTGGCTTCAAGATTCGTCAGGGCTACCCGATCGGCGCGATGGTTACGCTGCGTGGCCAAGCCATGTACGAATTTCTCGATCGTTTCGTGACGGTTGCGCTCCCCCGGGTTCGTGACTTCCGCGGTGTATCGGGTCGTGCGTTCGACGGTCGCGGCAACTACAACATCGGTGTGAAAGAGCAGATCATTTTCCCCGAGATCGATTACGACAAGATCGACGCGCTTCGTGGGCTGAACATCAGCATCACGACGACCGCGAAGACTGACGATGAAGCAAAGGCACTGCTCGCCAGCTTCAAGTTCCCGTTCAGAAACTGAGGTTACCGTGGCTAAACTGGCACTGATCGAACGTGAAAAGAAGCGTGCTCGCCTGGCTGCAAAGTACGCTCCCAAGCGTACGGCGCTGAAGGCGGTCATTGATGACGCGAGCAAGTCGGACGAAGAGCGTTATGCCGCTCGTCTCGAACTGCAACAACTGCCCCGCAACTCGAACCCCACTCGCAAGCGTAACCGCTGCGCGATCACGGGTCGTCCGCGTGGCACGTTCCGCAAATTCGGATTGGCACGCAGCAAGATTCGCGAAATCGCTTTCCGCGGCGAAATCCCTGGCCTGACCAAGGCGAGCTGGTAATAGGAGATATCTAAATGAGTATGAGTGATCCTATCGCCGATATGCTGACTCGCATCCGCAATGCGCAGATGGTTGAGAAAGTATCGGTGACAATGCCCTCGTCGAAAGTCAAGGTTGCGATTGCGCAGGTTTTGAAGGACGAAGGTTATATCGACGATTTCGCAGTGAAGTCTGAAGGTGCGAAGTCGGAATTGAATATCGCGTTGAAGTACTACGCTGGCCGTCCGGTTATTGAGCGCATTGAACGCGTCTCGAAGCCTGGTCTGCGTGTGTATCGCGGTCGTAACGACATTCCGGTTGTGATGAACGGTCTTGGCGTTGCAATCGTGTCGACGCCCCAGGGTGTGATGACCGACCGCAAGGCGCGCCAGACCGGCGTCGGCGGCGAAGTCCTCTGCTACGTCGCTTAAACCGAAAAGGAGAAGAAACATGTCTCGAGTAGGTAAAAGCCCGATTACGCTGCCGCAAGGCGCGGAAGTGGCCTTTAGCGGCGAAGTAATCACCGTCAAGGGCCCGCTGGGTACGATTACGCAAGCGGCTAATCCGCTTGTTACGGTAGCAAACGACAACGGCACGCTCAACTTCGCCCCGGCTGATGAAAGCCGTGAAGCGAATGCGATGTCGGGCACGATGCGCGCCCTTGTGGCGAACATGGTGAATGGCGTTACGAAGGGTTTCGAGCGCAAGCTGACGCTGGTTGGCGTTGGTTATCGCGCGCAGGCGCAGGGCGACAAGCTGAATCTGTCGCTGGGTTTCTCGCACCCCGTGGTGCACGCGATGCCGGAAGGCGTCAAAGTTGAAACCCCGACGCAAACCGAAATCGTGATCAAGGGGATCGACAAGCAGAAAGTTGGCCAGGTCGCTGCGGAAGTTCGCGGTTACCGTCCGCCGGAGCCCTACAAGGGCAAGGGCGTGCGCTACTTCGGCGAAGTCGTCATCCTCAAAGAAACGAAGAAGAAGTAAGGGTGCGCAATCATGGATAAGACTCAATCTCGCCTGCGCCGCGCTAAACAGACGCGCGTCAAGATCGCTGAGCTGCAGGTCGCACGTCTGGCTGTGCATCGCACGAACACGCACATTTATGCGCAAGTGTTCTCGGCATGCGGCACCAAGGTGTTGGCAAGCGCGTCGACGCTCGAAGCTGAAGTGCGCGCCGAACTGGCAGACAAGTCGGGCAAAGGCGGCAACGTCGATGCTGCGATCGCTGTCGGTAAGCGTATTGCTGAAAAAGCCAAGGCTGCCGGCGTCGAATCCGTCGCCTTCGACCGTTCAGGTTTCCGTTACCACGGCCGCGTGAAAGCGCTGGCTGATGCGGCACGCGAAGCCGGACTCAAGTTCTAAGGGAAGAATTCGTCATGGCAAAGATGCAAGCGAATGTGAAGGCTGAAGAACGCGACGACGGCCTCCGTGAAAAGATGATCGCGGTCAATCGCGTGACCAAGGTGGTGAAGGGCGGCCGGATTCTCGGTTTTGCCGCACTGACCGTGGTTGGCGATGGCGACGGACGCATCGGCATGGGCAAGGGCAAAGCGAAGGAAGTTCCGGTTGCTGTTCAAAAGGCAATGGAACAAGCACGCCGCAACATGTTCAAGGTGCCGTTGAAGAACGGTACGCTGCAACACGAAGTGCATGGTAAGCATGGCGCATCCGCAGTTCTCCTGGCTCCGGCCAAGGACGGTACGGGTGTTATCGCCGGCGGCCCGATGCGCGCAGTGTTCGACGTGATGGGCGTTCAAAACGTTGTGGCGAAGAGCCACGGTTCGACGAATCCGTACAACCTCGTTCGTGCAACACTCGACGGTCTGCGCAAGCAGTCGACGCCGGGTGACATCGCGGCGAAGCGCGGCAAGTCCGTCGAAGATATTTTGGGCTAAGCCAGGTGGTCACCATGTCTGATAAAACTGTCAAGGTTCAGCTCGTGAAGAGCCTGATTGGGACCCGTGAGACGCATCGTGCAACGGTGCGTGGTCTGGGCCTGCGCCGACTCAACTCGGTTAGCGAACTGCAGGACACGCCGGCAGTGCGCGGGATGATCAACAAGGTTTCGTACCTTGTCAAAGTCCTCAGCTAAGCGGCTGACCAGGGATCAAGGAGTTGAATATGGATTTGAATAACCTTAAGCCGGCAGAAGGCGCGAAGCACGCAAAGCGTCGCGTTGGCCGCGGTATCGGTTCCGGCCTCGGCAAGACTGCGGGTCGCGGTCACAAGGGTCAAAAATCGCGTTCGGGCGGCTTTCATAAAGTCGGCTTCGAAGGCGGTCAGATGCCTTTGCAACGTCGTTTGCCGAAGCGTGGCTTTAGCTCGCTGACGCATGAGTTCGTTGGTGAAGTGCGCCTGTCGGATCTCGAAAAGCTGCCGGTCGACGAAATCGATTTGTTGGCTTTGAAGCAAGCCGGTCTGCTCGGCGTGCTCTTTACGAGCGCACGGATCATCAAGACGGGCGAACTGACGCGCAAGATCACGGTTAAGGGCCTCGTTGCTACGAAGGGTGCCCGTGCTGCGATCGAAGCCGCCGGCGGCTCGGTCTCTGAGTAACGAACGCGTGTTGTCGTTGTTAGCGAAAGCATCGGAGAAGGTTCTTGGCTAATAGCCCGAGTCTCGCAAAATCCGGTCGAAGCGCTGCGAAGTTCGGCGATCTGCGTCGGCGTGCAATGTTCTTGCTGCTGGCGCTGATCGTCTACCGTATCGGTGCGCATATTCCGGTGCCGGGTATCGACCCGGATCAGCTGGCGAAGCTTTTCCAGAGCCAGTCAGGCGGCATTCTAGGCATGTTCAACATGTTCTCGGGTGGTGCACTGTCCAGGTTCACGATCTTCGCGCTTGGGATCATGCCGTACATCTCGGCATCGATCATCATGCAGCTGCTGTCGATCGTTTCGCCGCAAATGGAAGCGCTGAAGAAAGAAGGGCAGGCGGGGCAGCGGAAGATTACGCAGTACACGCGTTACTTCACGGTTGTTCTGGCTACGTTTCAAGCATTCGGTATTGCGGTGGCGCTGGAAAATCAGGCTGGACTCGTAATTGATCCAGGCATGGTGTTCCGGTTGACGACAGTCGTGACGCTGGTGACCGGCACGATGTTCCTGATGTGGCTGGGTGAGCAGATCACGGAGCGCGGACTGGGTAACGGTATCTCGATCATCATTTTCGGCGGTATCGCGGCGGGCTTCCCGAACGCGATCGGTGGTCTCTTCGAACTGGTTCGCACCGGCTCCATGAGTATCATCTCGGCGATTATTGTCGTCCTGCTGATTGCGGCGGTCACGTTCGTGGTCGTGTTTATCGAACGCGGTCAGCGCAAGATCCTGGTGAACTACGCCAAGCGTCAGGTCGGAAACAAGATTTACGGCGGTCAGTCTTCGCATTTGCCGCTGAAGTTGAATATGTCGGGTGTGATTCCGCCGATCTTTGCGTCGTCGATCATCCTGTTCCCGGCAACTATCCTGAACTGGTTTAGTTCGGGTACGCGGACCGGCTGGTTTGCGAACACGCTGCACGGCGTTGCTGAGGCTCTGAAGCCTGGTCAACCGGTGTATGTGTTGCTGTACGCAATGGCGATCGTTTTCTTCTGCTTCTTCTACACCGCGTTGGTGTTCAACAGCAGAGAGACGGCCGACAACCTGAAGAAAAGTGGTGCCTTCGTCCCTGGGATTCGTCCTGGTGACCAGACGGCTCGATATATTGATCGGATCCTCACGCGTTTGACGCTGGCCGGTGCGATCTACATCGTGTTCGTTTGCTTGCTACCGGAATTTCTGGTGCTGCGTTGGAACGTACCGTTTTACTTCGGTGGAACGTCGCTGCTGATCATTGTGGTGGTCACGATGGATTTCATGGCGCAGGTTCAGTCCTACGTTATGTCGCAACAGTATGAATCGCTGCTCAAGAAGGCGAACTTCAAGGGCAGCAACGTCCCGATGCGCTGATAAGGACCGTGATCAGTGGTGGCATGAGTTGAAGAATGGCTTTGCCGCCGCTGGACACCAGTCCTGGCGACAAGGTAACGGTTGAGTTGACGCCTTACGATCTGTCTTGTGCACGGATCGTGTTCCGGGCGAAGTGATTTGAAAAAAGGGTAATATCATGAAAGTGATGGCATCGGTTAAGCGCATTTGCCGCAATTGCAAGATCATCAAGCGCAAGGGCGTTGTGCGCGTGATTTGCAGCTCTGATCCGCGCCACAAACAGCGTCAAGGCTGAACGCCGCGCTTTTTGCTTGCGCTTTTTGTTTGAGGAAAAACAATGGCTCGTATCGCAGGGGTTAACATCCCGAATCACCAGCATACTGAAATCGGCCTCACGGCTATTTTCGGTGTAGGCCGCACGCGCGCACGCAACATTTGCGTCTCGTCTGGTGTGGAGTTTTCGAAGAAGGTTAAAGACCTCACCGACGCAGACCTCGAAAAGCTGCGAGAAGAAGTGGGTAAGTTCATCGTCGAAGGCGACCTGCGTCGCGAAGTGACGATGAACATCAAGCGCCTGATGGACCTGGGCTGCTACCGTGGCGTACGCCATCGCAAGGGCCTGCCCATGCGTGGTCAACGCACACGTACGAATGCTCGTACCCGTAAGGGTCCGCGTCGTGCAGCGCAATCGCTGAAGAAGTAAGCGGAATTGATAGTTACAGGAAAACGTAATGGCTAAGGCTTCGAACAACTCCGCGGCGCAACGCGTTCGCAAGAAGGTAAAGAAGAACGTCGCCGAGGGCGTAGTTCACGTTCACGCGTCGTTCAACAACACCATCATCACGATCACCGATCGCCAAGGCAATGCACTCGCCTGGGCAACGTCGGGTGGCCAGGGCTTCAAGGGTTCGCGTAAATCGACTCCCTTTGCTGCTCAGGTTGCTGCCGAATCGGCTGGTCGCGTGGCGATGGAATACGGCGTGAAGAACCTCGAAGTGCGGATCAAGGGCCCCGGTCCTGGCCGTGAATCGGCGGTGCGTGCGCTGCATGGTCTTGGGATCAAGATCACCGCAATCTCCGACGTGACACCGGTTCCGCATAACGGTTGCCGTCCGCCGAAGCGTCGTCGTATCTAAGACGTCGCGTAGCGCCTTGACCTGTTGACGCTCGCGCGTCGACAGGTTGCTTGCGTTATGGAATCAGCGTTAAGAATACTGACTAAGCCCACCGTTCGATCCATCGAGTTCGAACTAGCGCGAACGAGTTTCGCGTGATCAATAATTAAGGATGCAAAGTGGCACGTTATACCGGTCCTAAAGCAAAGCTGTCCCGCCGTGAAGGTACTGATCTTTTCCTGAAGAGCGCACGCCGCTCCCTCGCTGACAAGTGCAAGCTCGATAGCAAGCCGGGTCAGCATGGCCGCACGTCTGGCGCTCGTACGTCCGACTACGGCACGCAGTTGCGTGAAAAGCAAAAAGTGAAGCGTATTTACGGCGTACTCGAACGTCAGTTCCGCCGTTACTTCGCTGAAGCCGATCGCCGCAAGGGCCCGACGGGCGAAAACCTGCTGCAATTGCTTGAATCGCGTCTCGATAACGTCGTGTACCGCATGGGCTTCGGCTCGACGCGCGCTGAAGCACGTCAGCTGGTCGGTCACAAGTCGATCACGGTGAACGGCGTTGTGAATAACATCCCGTCGATGCAAGTTAAGGCAGGTGACGTGGTTGCTGTTCGCGAACAGTCGAAGAAGCAAGTGCGTATTCTGGAAGCGCTGAATCTGGCTGAGCAAGGCGGAATGCCGAGCTGGGTTGCGGTCGATGCCAAGAAGTTCGAAGGCACGTTCAAGTCGATGCCGGAACGCAGCGATATCGCTGGCGACATCAACGAAAGCCTGATCGTCGAATTGTATTCGCGGTAAATCGGATTAACGGCCGGGGAGCCCTGATTGCCGAAGGCAAGGGGTTACCTCGGCTGTCTATTTTCGGGTTGTCACCGGTCAGCCTTATCGGCGTAACGAGCCGAGGGTATTGAAAAGGAAAACCTATGCAAACCAGTTTGTTGAAGCCCAAGATTATTGCAGTTGAATCGCTTGGCGACAGTCACGCGAAAGTGGTCATGGAGCCGTTCGAACGCGGTTATGGTCACACCTTGGGTAACGCGCTTCGGCGTGTGCTGTTGTCGTCGATGATTGGTTATGCACCGACCGAAGTGACGATTGCTGGCGTCGTGCATGAATATTCGACGCTCGACGGCGTGCAAGAAGATGTGGTCAACCTGCTGTTGAATTTGAAGGGCGTCGTTTTCAAGCTGCATAACCGCGACGAAGTCACGGTTACGCTGCGTAAGGAAGGCGAAGGCGTTGTCACGGCCGGCGATATCGAACTCGCTCACGATTGCGAAGTCATCAATCCGGATCACGTGATTGCGCATCTGTCGAAGGGCGGCAAGCTCGACGTTCAGATCAAGATTGAAAAGGGCCGCGGCTATGTGCCGGGCAATGTGCGCCGTTATGGCGAAGATTCGGCGAAGATCATTGGCCGTATCGTGCTGGACGCGTCGTTCTCGCCGGTTCTCCGCGTGAGCTACGCCGTTGAAAGCGCTCGCGTTGAGCAGCGTACCGACCTCGACAAGCTCGTGATGAACATTGAAACCAACGGCGTGATTTCGCCTGAGGAAGCCATTCGTCAATCAGCTCGCATCCTGGTGGACCAGTTGTCGGTGTTCGCCGCATTGGAAGGCACGGAAGCAGCGGCAGAAGCACCGTCGCGCGCGCCGCAGATCGATCCGATCCTGTTGCGTCCGGTGGACGATCTCGAACTGACGGTTCGTTCCGCGAACTGCCTGAAGGCCGAGAATATCTATTACATCGGCGATTTGATTCAACGCACGGAAAACGAATTGCTCAAGACGCCTAATCTCGGTCGCAAGTCGCTGAACGAGATCAAGGAAGTCCTGGCTTCGCGTGGTCTGACGTTGGGAATGAAGCTCGAAAACTGGCCGCCGGCTGGTCTCGACAAGTAAGGTTCAAGCAGTACGCTTGACTGGCAAAGATGCGGATTTTCCTTTAGAATCCGCATCTTGCTTTTTCTACGACCGGCCCGTGCGCTCAAAAGAGACGCAATAGAAGAGCTGGATCTAAACTTGGTTAATTAGGAAATTCAAAATGCGCCATAAACATGGTTTGCGGAAACTAAACCGCACGAGCAGCCACCGTCTGGCTATGCTCCGTAATATGTCGAACTCGCTGATCGCGCACGAAGTCATCAAGACGACGCTGCCGAAAGCCAAAGAACTCCGTAAGGTTGTTGAGCCGCTGATCACGCTCGGCAAGAAGCCGTCGTTGGCAAACCGTCGTCTGGCGTTCAACCGCCTGCGCGATCGTGACTCCGTCGCGAAGCTGTTTGAAGTGCTCGGCCCGCGCTTTGAAAAGCGTCCGGGTGGATATCTGAGCATCCTGAAGTTCGGCTTCCGTCAGGGCGACAATGCGCCGATGGCGCTGGTCATGCTGATGGATCGTCCGGAACTCGCTGAAGGCGACGACGTGCAAGAAGCTGAATAAGCTAGCACGCTGTTGATCGAAGAAAGGCCAAGCTTTTGCTTGGCCTTTTTGTATTGTGCGCGGGGTTCGCGCGGCGAGTTTCGACGGGCTTGCGGTTCAGGTCATAGGCCAATTGGCTGAATGCGGGTTGTCTGCGTGCAGTGCTAGGATTGCGTGCATATCCCCTACATCGGAGCTTTCCGTGAATACGCCCGTGGTCCTCGTTCTTACGACGTTGCCCGACAGCGAGGCGGCGTCAAACCTCGCACAACAAGCCATCGACGCACAGCTTGCCGCCTGCGTGACGGAGCTGGGCACGGTCAAGTCGCGGTATAGCTGGAACGGCAAGGTAGAGGCTGCTGAGGAGCTTCAGCTCCTGTTCAAGACGAGCGTCGCACGTGGCGACGAACTGACGCGCTTTATCGAAGCGAATCATCCTTATGAAACACCCGAAATTGTCTCGTGGCAGGCTGATGCATCGGCTACCTATGGGCAGTGGATTACCGCGGAAACTCAACGTCCTCTTAATGTTTAAGCCCTTTGCCTTCTCCGCGCGCCGGCCGCTCGACGCAGCGTTCATCATGCTGGTGTCGTGTTTCGCGCTGCTGCTCAGCTCGATCTCGCCTACCTACGCCGCCGACGACTTTCTCGACCCTGCGGTCGCATTCAAATTCAGCGCCTCCGAAAAGCCGGGCGAGATCGACGTGCGATATAAGGTCGCAGATGGCTATTACATGTACCGCGAGCGTTTTGCGTTTGCGGTGAAGAATGGCACGGCGACGCTCGGCGAACCGCAATTGCCCGCCGGCAAGGTTCACTTCGATCAGACGTTCAACAAGGATGTGGAAACGTATCGCGGCGAACTTGTGATCCGAATTCCGGTGAAGCAGGCGTCCGGCCCGTTTGATATTGCGGTCACGTCGCAGGGTTGTGCCGATCAGGGCATTTGCTATCCGCCAATGGAACGCGTGTACCACGTAACTGGCGCAGCGCTGCAAGCCGCCAGTGCTAGTGGTCAGACGCCATTGGCCAGCGCCAGTGACGTGCCTTGGTACGACCGCGCGACCAACGCCGACTATGCGCAATCCTTGCTGGAAAGCGGGGGCTTTTTCGCAATCGTCGGCTTGTACTTCGTGGCGGGCGTCGTGCTGAGCTTGCTGCCTTGCTCGTATCCGATGATTCCCATTCTTTCGGCTATCATCATTGGTGAAGGCTCGCGCGTGACGCGGTCGCGCGGGTTCGGGTTATCGGCGGCGTACGTGTTCGGCATGGCGCTCGTCTACACGGCGCTGGGCGTGCTTGCCGCGATGATCGGGCAGAGTCTTGGCGCGTGGCTCCAGAACCCCTGGGTGCTCGGTGCGTTCGGCGTGCTGCTGGCGGTATTCGCGCTCACGCTGATAGCTGGTGTCGATATTGCATTGCCCGCGCGCTGGCAAAACAGCGTCAACCAGGCGTCGCAGAAGCGATCGGGCGGGAAGGTTGTAGCGGTTGTCGTGATGGGCGCGTTGTCGGCGCTCGTGGTCGGTGCGTGCATGACCGCGCCGCTCTTCGCCGTGCTCGCATTCATCGCGCATACGGGCAATGCGCTGCTCGGTGGTGCTGCGCTGTTTTCCATGGGCGTCGGGCTCGGCGTGCCGCTGCTGATCATCGGGCTTGGAGCCGGGACGCTGCTGCCGCGCGCAGGGAACTGGATGGACGGCGTGAAGGTGTTCTTCGGCGTCGTGTTGCTGGCGGCAGCGCTGTGGATCGTGTGGCCGGTGCTGGGCGCGGTCACGCAGATGGCGTTGGCGGCGTTGTGGCTGCTCGTTGCGGCTGCGGCGCTGGGACTTTTTACGTCGAGCGCTTCGGCGGTGTCGATATGGCGCAAGCTGGGTCGGGGTATTGGCGCCGCGCTGGCTATCTGGGGCGCTGCATTGCTCGTTGGACTCGCTGCGGGTTCCACCGATCCACTTCGACCACTCGCCGTATTTACGGCGCGGGCAGGTTCCGGCGCCGAGGCCAGCGCGCAGCAATCCGCGCCGGGAGAGACGTTCGCACCGGTCAGATCATCGGCGGAGCTGGACTTGGCGGTCAAGGCTGCGGGCCGCCCCGCGATGCTCGATTTCTATGCCGACTGGTGCGTGTCGTGCAAGGAGATGGAACATCTCACGTTCAGCGATCCACGGGTACGTGCGCGCCTGGCGCAACTCAACCTGCTGCGCGCTGACGTCACAGCGAATAATCCCGACGATCAGGCGTTGCTCAAGCGCTTCAAGCTGTTTGGGCCGCCAGGCATCATCTTCTTCGACGCGCAAGGCAACGAAGTGGTGCGGGTCGTCGGGTACGAGTCGGCGGATACGTTCTTGAAGAGCCTGGACAAGCTTTCCGCACCTGCGACGTGACTTTCCACGTGCGGAACCTGATGTGCGTTCGGACCCCGGACGCACGTCGCGTTTCTCCGGGATTCGCGATTCGAGCCCTCGGGCCGTCGCCGTATTAACGGAGCACCATCAACACTCAAGCGGCCTTTCGGGCCGCCATCACCGCCAACCCCCACTGAAGTCTCGATCTCCCGCGATCAAGTCCGCAGGATTTGGTAAATCGCGTCGTGATACTTTTGTCTGTACTCAACGCCCGCTCTTACCGAGACGCTCATGAACGATCTCACCTATCAAGCCCGTTACGAAGCGCGACTGAGCCGCGTGCTCGACCATATCTACGATCACCTCGATGAGCCGCTGGATATCGACAGGTTGGCTGAGATTGCGTGTTTGTCGCCGTATCACTGGCATCGGATCTATCAGGCAATGTACGGCGAGACAATCGCCGCGACCGTGCGCCGGTTGCGGCTGCATCGCGCAGGCGGCTATTTGGCTAATGGATCGATGCCGATTGCGGAGATTGCCGAGCGTTCAGGGTATAGCAGCTTGCAGTCGTTTTCGCGCACGTTCAGGGCGGCGTTTGGCATGCCTCCGGCGCAGTACCGCAAGCAGGGCACTCACAGCCGGTTTCGGCCGGCGCTATCAGGAGACGATCAAATGGTGATGCGTGAAGTGGTGATTCGTGACGTACCGGCGATGAACGTTGTGTCTCTCAACCACGTCGGGTCGTATATGCAGATTGGCAAGGCGTTCGATTCGCTGTTCGGCTGGCTGGCAAGCAGGAATCTGTTGTCGGACGAGTTCCGGACGATCGGCATCTACTATGACGATCCGGGGATCGTGGCAGAGCCGGAGTTGAGATCGAAGGCTGGGGTGGTGTTGCCGGCGAATGTCGACGTCGCCGAGCCGGTTGGCGTGACGCCGTTGCGCGGCGGTCAGTACGCGGTGCTCCGACATAAAGGGCCCTATAGCGACATGCACGCGGCCTATGAGTGGCTATATGGAACGTGGCTCGTGCAGTCGGGCCGCGAAGCCGCTGATGCGCCGGTATTCGAGGAATATCTGAACAACCCCAAGGAAACGGCGCCTGCCGACTTGCTGACGGAGATATGTTTGCCGCTGATGTGAGCGGCGGGGGGCGGCCGTCCCACTTAAAACGAGTCAGGCATGGGGCGCGAGGGTCCGTTTGGCTGGAGAATGTCCGCTCCCGGTTGGCCGGACCTCCTGCTGCGCGGGTCGAATACGGAGCATGGCCGGCCGGACCTAAGGCGGCACAGGTCGGATACAGCCGCGTCGATCAGCCCGGACAGCCCTCCGTCGCAGGTGGACCCGAAGGAGTTTCCGCTATCGAGCCTCAGTTCTAACGACGTCCCCGCGACCGGGTGGCGACACTATCAGCAACCGCTATCAAGCAACCGCATCACCGCCTCCCCACACCCCGCCGACCCCATTACTTCGAAGCAGCCCGCAATAGCCGCGCGGCATCCAGCGCGAAATACGTGAGCACGCCATCGGCGCCCGCGCGCTTGAACGCCAGCAGCGACTCCATCACCGCCTTGTCGTGATCGAGCCAGCCGTTTTGCGTGGCGGCCTTGATCATCGCGTACTCGCCGCTGACCTGGTACACGTACGTCGGAAAGCGAAATTCTTCCTTCACGCGATACACAATATCCAGATACGGCATGCCCGGCTTGACCATCACCATGTCCGCGCCTTCCTCGATATCCATCCGCACTTCGCGCAGGGCTTCATCGGAATTCGACGGGTCCATCTGGTACGTCATCTTGTTGCTCTTGCCGAGGTTCGCAGCGGAGCCGACCGCATCGCGGAACGGGCCGTAGAACGCCGACGCGTACTTTGCGGCGTACGCCATGATCCGCGTGTGGATATGTCCATCGCTCTCGAGCATTTCGCGAATTGCGCCAATCCGTCCGTCCATCATGTCCGACGGCGCGACGATATCCACGCCCGCTTCGGCCTGTGCACGCGCCTGGTCGACGAGAATCTCGGCGGTTTCGTCGTTGATGACGTAGCCGTGTTCGTCCAGAACCCCGTCCTGTCCGTGGCTGGTGTACGGATCGAGCGCCACGTCAGTGAGCACGCCCAATTCGGGGAAGTGCTTCTTCAACTCGCGCACGGCACGCGGAATCAGGCCTTCGGGGTTCGTCGCTTCACGGCCATCCGGCGTTTTCAGCGAGGGTTCAATCGCCGGGAACAGCGAAATGACCGGCACGCCCAGTTCGACGCACTGTTCGGCCACTTTCATCAGCAAATCGACCGATGTGCGCTCAACGCCAGGCATGGACGGAACGGCCTGACGCACGTTTGATCCCTCGACAATGAAAACGGGATAGATCAGATCGTTTGTGGTCAGCAGGTTTTCTCGCATCAGGCGGCGCGAAAAGTCGTCACGGCGCATGCGGCGCGGACGATGATGCGGATAGAAGCTCATGACTTTGTTTGGAGAATGATGGATGACGCGATCAGGGGAAACGGCTGCCGGCTCAACTGCCGCAACCGCCACAGGTAAGGGGCAGGGCCGCCTCCAGAACCTTTTCGAGACAATGGTATATCATACCGATCGAGGTAGGCGCTTGGCGCCGAGCTCCCCGCTTCTCCTCCCTGAGCGGGTGCCTGTGATGATCGTAAAGGATTCGATCAGGCTGTTTGACCCGCCGTCATGCGGCGGGTTTTTTTATGCCAGGCGACCACGAATCATCGCCACATTCCCCTCACAGCCTGTCTCCAGCCGGCACTTGGTCTATCTCACTGCGCTTCGTCTTCCGGCGCGATTTCTTCAGTTGACTTCGGAATCAGCCAGCTCTCGATTTTCTCGTGGGCTTCATCGAGCCCGACGCGCTTGAGCGCCGAGAAGAGCTGCAGCGTCAATTCGCCGCGATATCCGGCTGCTGTGTATTCCTCAAATGCCTTCTTGGTCGCGCGCAACGTGTTGATGCTTTCCTGCCGCGTCAATTTGTCGCATTTGGTCAATAAGGCGTGAATTGGCTTTCCTGTGGGCGCAAACCAGTCGAGCATGATCTTGTCGAGTTCGGTCAGCGGACGGCGCGAATCCATCATCAGGATCATGCCAACCAGCTGCGCGCGGCTCTGCAAATACGTAGACAGCAACTGTTGCCAATGCAGCTTGGCGTTACCCGAAACTTCAGCGTACCCGTACCCCGGCAAGTCGACCACGTGCGCCCTGGGCTGGTCTGCCGGGCCGATGGCGAAGTAGTTGATGTGCTGTGTGCGCCCGGGCGTCTTGCTGGCGAACGCCAGCCGCTTCTGATTGCACAGCAGGTTGATGGCCGTGGACTTGCCCGCGTTCGAGCGGCCCGCAAAAGCGATCTCCGGCTGGGGCGTCGGCGGCAGGTCCTTCAGGTGATTGACCGTTGTAAAAAAACGGGCTTGGTGGAGCAGAAATGACGACATGGGAAGACCGAAAGTGAAATTCTGTGGAAACTCGAGCTGTAAGGAGCCACTGAATACTGGGCTTGCCCCGACTGGCGTCTTTGCGTTTAGCGAGTTATTGTACAATACGACGGTTGTACGAAGACCAGCCAGGGCACGCAAGACCCAAGCGGGATAAGGAGTGAGACAGGTTTGAAGACAGATTTCAGGGCACGGGCCGGGTGACTTTTGAACCCGTATCGAGTCCTCTGTCGGGTGTCTTGCAGTGCATCGGTAACCGTCGTTTTTTGCAGAACCTCACAATTCTCACAAGACGAATAACAGGGTACGCGAATGAACCGACTGTACAAGACTCTGATGGTCCTGGAATTAGCAGCAGCATTAGGAGCGGGGTTGGTAGGCTGGACAGTCACAGCGCAGGCGGCAGACGCGGTTACACCCGCCAAGCCAGATGTGACAAGGGGCCAGGCAATTGCCACCCAGGTTTGCGCAGCGTGTCACGGAGCAGACGGCAACAGTGCCGGCGGCGCGTTTCCGAAGCTCGCAGGCCAGCATGCCGAGTACATCGTCAAGCAGTTGAAGGACTACAAGACGCAGCCGGGCGCGAAAGAGCCGGCGCGCAAGAACCCCATCATGGCGGGCATTGCGGGCGCGTTGAACGATCAGGACATGGTCAACGTGGCGGCTTATTTTGAGACGCAGAAGGCCAAGCCGGGCTATGCGCGCGACAAGGCCACCGTGCCGGTTGGGCAGAAGATTTACCGCGGGGGCATTGCCGACAGGGGCGTCCCGGCGTGCGCCGCGTGCCATGGCGCAACGGGTATGGGCGTACCGGTGCAGTATCCGCGGCTGTCGGGTCAGTGGTCCGACTACACGGCGGCGCAACTCACCGCGTTTGCGCAGGGGACGCGCAACAACAGTGAGCCGATGCACACTATCGCGTTGCGCTTGAACGAAGCGGAAGTGAAGGCGGTGGCAGACTACATTGCGGGCCTTCACTGATCGTCACTGACGGTCCGTAATGGTCCGAATGACCCGCCTGCACCAAGCGCGGGTCTGCATTAAGATGCGCGCAGCGTCGCCCGGACGTCATATGCGCGGGTCATAGTCGAGAAGTCATAGTCGAATGTGTTACGAAGCCGGTCCGACGAGGCCGGCGCGCAAAATAAGAAAAAGGGTGGGACGCCGGTCACAGACCGCTTGCGTCTCCACCCTTTTTTGCTGTTCAGCCGGAGTTTGAATGAGCGTCACCACGTCGGGATTGCAGTCGAAGTCGAGCCGTAGCAGTGTGCGTCAGGCCATCGAAGTCATTAGTTCGATGCGCTTCGCTATTTCGCTGCTCGTCATTCTTGCAATCGCAAGCATCATTGGTACGGTTCTTACGCAAGAAGATCCGTACCCGAATTACGTCAATCAGTTCGGTCCGTTCTGGGCCGACATCTTCCGAGGCCTAAGCCTCTACAACGTGTATAGCGCGTGGTGGTTCTTGCTGATCCTGGCGTTCCTGGTGATCTCGGTGTCGCTCTGCGTGATCCGCAATGGTCCGAAGATGATCGCGGACATGAAGAGCTGGAAGGATCGGGTGCGCGAAGGCAGTCTGCGCGCGTTCCATCACAAGGGCGAATTCCCGCTGGTGCCTGAGTCGCGCGCCGAGACCGCCGCCAAGCTGCAACGTCTCGCGGGCAAGATGGGCTACAAGTTCGTCACGCGCGAAACGGAGAGCGGCGCGACCCTGATCGCGGCCAAACGTGGCGCGCTGACAAAGCTCGGCTATATCTCGGCGCATCTGGCGTTCGTGATCATCTGTATTGGCGGCTTGCTGGACAGCAATTTGCCGATCAAGCTGCAAATGCTGCTCTTCAACAAGACGCCGATTGCATCGAACGAAGTCATTAACGACATCGCTCCGAATCACCGGCTGCCGACATCGAATCCAACGTTCCGCGGTTACGCCTGGGTGCCGGAAGGGCAGCATGTCGCCACCGCCATCCTGAATCAGCAGGACGGCTCGCTGATCCAGGATCTGCCGTTTTCTATCCAGCTCAATAAATTCATCGTCGACTATTACTCGACGGGTATGCCGAAGCTGTTTGCGAGCGATATCGTCGTGATCGATCATGCGACTGGCAAGCGTATTCCGGCACGCGTGGAGGTGAACGAGCCGTTTACCTACGATGGTATTTCGATCTATCAATCGAGCTTCCAGGACGGCGGTTCGAAGCTTTCCATGACCGCCTGGCCCATGTCCGGCGGCAGCGCGAAGACCACGCCGTTCGACGGCGCCATTGGCGGCACGGTGCCGATGAACCCGCAGATCATCGGCGGTACCGGCGAAACCGTTGAGTTCACCGATTTCCGCGCGATCAACGTGGAAAACGTCACCGACGGCAGCGGTTCAATCGATACCCGCGGTGTCGGCCAGACGCAGACGCTCAAGCAGGCCTTCGATGAACGGTTGGGTTCCGGCGCGAAGACGTCGAAGCCGACGGATCTGCGTAACGTCGGGCCATCGGTGCAATACAAGGTGCGGGGCACGGACGGCCAGGCGCGCGAGTTCAACAACTACATGCTGCCCGTCGACGTACAAGGTCAGCCAATGTTCCTCGCCGGCATGCGCCTCAGCCCGAACGATCCGTTCCGCTATTTGCGTATTCCCGCCGACGAGCAAAGCTCGATCAAGCAGTGGATGAATCTGCGCGCCGCGCTGGAAACACCCGCCATGCGCGACGAAGCGGCGCGTCGTTTCGCGAAGCGCTCAGTGCCGGAAGCGAATGCGGATCTGCAGAAACATCTGGAAGAAAGCGCGTCGCGGGTGCTGAACCTGTTCGCCGGCGCTGATGAAACCGGTGTAGCAGCCAATCCGGGGCAACCAGGTGCGACGCTGGGTGGTTTCCAGGCTATCGCGGGTTTTATCGATAAATCCGTGCCCAAAGGTGAGCAGGAAAAGGCGGCGGGTTTATTGCTGCGCATGCTGGAAGGCGCGACGTGGGATCTGTGGCAGATTTCGCGTGCTCAGAACGGCCAGCCTGAGGCTCAGCCGGACGCGAAAAACACGCAATTCGTGCAATCGTCGATCAATGCTCTTTCGGACAGCTTTCTATACGGATCGCCGGTTTTTCTGCAACTCGATTCGTTCAAGCAGATCCAGGCTTCCGTGTTCCAGTTGACGCGCGCGCCGGGTAAAAAAGTGGTGTATCTTGGCAGCCTTCTGCTCGTATTCGGCATTTTCTCGATGTTTTACGTGCGTGAACGTCGTCTCTGGTTCTGGCTCAAAGACACGTCAACGGGCGGCACGAGCGTGTTGATGGCAATGTCCACCGCACGACGTACGATCGATTTCGAAAAGGAATTCGCGCGAACGCGCGACGCGATCGGCGCCATGCTCGGCGTCAAGTCACAGCCGGAAACGTCATCACCGGAAACGCCCGTGGACCCCAGGTCCACCGGCTCGCAAGATTCAACTCGGTAAGAACATGGACCTCACTCAAGCCTCCTCGCCTTCGACCCTGACGCAGCAGCGCGCGGGAAAAGTGCCCGTTGACCCGAACCTTTTCGACGAACGGCCGTTTCTCAAGCGTCTCGGTGTGACCGACTGGCTGTTCGCCCTGGCGATGGTCGCCGGCGCGGGTTTCGCGCTGTATCGGTATCACCCGTTCATGAACTACTACGACAAACTGGTGCTCTGCTGCGCCGTGCCAGTGTTCGTGGTGCTCGGATGGCGCTGGAAGCCCATACGGCTGCTGATTGCGTGCATCGCGGTGATGTCGTTGTTCTCGTTGCAGCTTTATCACGCGGACCTCGCCCGCGCCGACACCAATTTCTTCCTCAAATACTTCTTGTCCAGCCAGTCGGCCATTTTGTGGATGAGTGCGCTGCTTGTGTTGGCCACCGTGTTCTACTGGATCGGCTTGCTCTCGCGCTCGCCCACGGGCGGCGCGATCGGCTCGAAGATGACCTGGGCCGCGGTGCTGATGGGTTTCACCGGCCTGATGGTGCGCTGGTACGAGTCTTACCTGATCGGCGCGGACGTGGGTCATATCCCCATTTCGAACCTGTATGAAGTATTCGTGCTGTTCTGCCTGATTACGTCGCTGTTTTATTTGTACTACGAGCAGCACTACAACACGCGCGCAATGGGCGCTTTCGTGCTGCTGGTGATCAGCGCGGCTGTCGGCTTCCTGATGTGGTATTCCATCGCTCGCGATGCCCAGCAGATCCAGCCGCTCGTGCCCGCACTGCAAAGCTGGTGGATGAAGATCCACGTGCCGGCGAATTTCATCGGATACGGCAGCTTTGCGCTCGCCGCCATGGTCGGCGTGGCCTACCTGGTCAAGGAACGCGGCATTCTGGCAGATCGCCTGCCGTCGCTCGAAGTGCTCGACGACGTCATGTACAAGTCGATCGCGGTCGGTTTCGCGTTCTTCACCATCGCGACCATTCTGGGTGCGCTGTGGGCCGCCGAAGCATGGGGCGGGTACTGGAGCTGGGACCCGAAGGAAACGTGGGCATTGATCGTCTGGCTGAATTACGCCGCGTGGCTGCATATGCGCCTGATCAAGGGCCTGCGGGGATCCGTGGCGGCATGGTGGGCGCTGACCGGTTTGCTGGTCACCACGTTCGCGTTCCTGGGCGTGAACATGTTCCTCTCCGGCCTGCATAGTTACGGCAAGCTGTAACATCTGCCGCTAAACACCGGCTAAAAAACCGCCATGCAAAATTTGCTGGCGGTTTTTTTATTGCCTGGGCGGAATAGCTGAAACCGATTCGGTGTTTGCCACGAATATAGCTATGGCAGAGCGGTGACGTTGACGCGGACCGCCACACGAATTTCAGGAGTATCGAAATGGTTATGAAACATACACGCCAGCTTTTCGGCGACGACATCGCCCGAAGCGAAATCACGCCGCGCGCGTTTTTCGAGAACCGCCGTCGCGTGTTGCGGGCTGCGGGGGCGCTGGCGGCGACGGGGCTTATCGGTGTGAACGGCGAAGCGTTTGCCACGATGACATCGCCCGATGCAAAGGGTCAGAGGCTCGCCGCAAGCACGAACGCGAGGTTTGTCGCGCTGGACAAGGTGACGCCGTTCAAGGACATCACGAGCTACAACAACTTCTACGAGTTCGGCACGGACAAGGGCGATCCGGTGCAAAACGCGCATACGCTGCGGCCGCGGCCGTGGAAGATTTCGGTAGAAGGCGAGATCAAGAACGCGAAGGTGTATGACATCGATGAAATCGTGAAACTCGCGCCGCTCGAAGAACGGATTTATCGGATGCGATGCGTGGAAGGGTGGTCGATGGTGATTCCGTGGATCGGCATTCCGCTGGCCGAAATCATCAAGCGCGCACAGCCGACGGGCAACGCGAAGTACGTGCAATTCATCACGCTCGCCGATCCCTCGCAGATGCCGGGACTGTCCGACCCCATTCTCGACTGGCCGTATTCCGAAGGTTTGCGCATGGACGAGGCGATGAATCCGCTGGCGCTGCTGACCGTTGGTTTGTACGGTGAAGTGCTGCCGAATCAGAACGGCGCGCCGGTGCGTATCGTGTTGCCATGGAAATATGGCTTCAAGAGCGCGAAATCGATCGTGAAGATCCGGTTTGTCGAGCAACAGCCGAAAACGAGCTGGAGTGAATATGCGCCGAAAGAGTACGGTTTTTACTCGAACGTGAATCCGAACGTCGATCACCCGCGCTGGAGCCAGGCGACGGAACGGCGGATTGGCGAGGACGGTTTCTTCACGCCCAAGCGTAAGACGCTGATGTTCAATGGATACGGCGATCAGGTTGCATCGTTGTATCGTGGCATGGATCTCAAGGCCAATTTTTAAGGTTCAGGGGGCAAGGATGGCAGTGGCTTCCGATGTCAAAACAAAGCCGGCAACAAAGCCGATAACGCGCGTTGCCGCAGGCGGCACGAACTGGATCGTGCCGGCGAAAGTGGCGGTATTTCTCGGCGGTTTGTATCCGCTCGCGCGCATCGTTCTGTTGGGCTTCACGGGCGGATTAGGCGCAAATCCGATCGAATTCATTACCCGCTCGACCGGGTTGTGGACGCTCGTTTTCCTGTGTATCACGCTTGCCGTCACGCCAATTCGCAGGCTGACTGGCCTGAACGCGCTGCTGCGTTTTCGGCGGATGCTCGGACTATTTGCGTTCTTCTATGTCGTGCTGCACTTCACCACGTACGTCTGGTTCGACAAATGGTTCGATGTCTTCGCGATCCTCAAGGACATCGTGAAGCGGCCGTTCATCCTGGTTGGGTTCTCGGCGTTCGTGCTGCTGATCCCGCTAGCCGTGACGTCGCCGAAAGCGATGGTCAGGAAGCTCGGCCGCCGGTGGCAAACGCTGCATAAGCTGATCTATCCAATCGCCGTGCTCGCGATCCTGCACTTCTGGTGGATGAAAGCGGGCAAGCACGATCTCATCTTGCCGAAGATCTATGGCGCGATCGTAGTGGTGTTGTTGGCGTGGCGGGTGATTGTCTGGCTGCGCTCGCGAATGATGCCGGCATGATAGGAACGCACATGAAAAAAGGGCGACGCTTGAATGGCGTCGCCCTTTTTTTATGCGGATCCGACGAACCGAACTCAGTCCGGGAAAATCGATTCGCCCGCGAACAACTGCGTCACTTCTTCGCGTTCACGCACTCGCCGCGCACGTTCGCGATCGACCATGACTTCGGCGGCGCGCGGGCGCGTATTGTAGTTCGAGCTCATCACGAAACCGTACGCGCCCGCTGAGAAGATTGCGATCAGATCGCCTTGTTCGATGGCGAGTTCGCGATCCTTGCCGAGCCAGTCGCCACTTTCGCAGACAGGACCGACCACGTCGTAGAGTTGCGCTTTCGTCGCGCGCTTTTCCACGGCTTCCATGCGATGAAATGCCTGATACATCGCGGGACGCGCGAGGTCGTTCATGCCGGCGTCGACGATGGCAAAATTTTTCTCCTCGCCCGGTTTCAGGTATTCCACGCGTGTGAGCAACACGCCCGCATTGCCGACCAGCGAGCGGCCCGGCTCGAAATACACTTCGCGATGACCGTGTCCGCGTTCATCGATATGCGCGAGCACCGCACGCACGAATTCGCCGATAGCCGGCGGCGTTTCGTCGTCGTACGTAATGCCGAGTCCACCGCCGACATCGACGTGATGAATGTTCGTGCCGTCCGCCTCGATCTGCTCGACGAGGTCCAGCAATTTGTCGACGGCGTCGAGATACGGGCTCACTTCGGTGATCTGCGAACCAATATGGCAGTCGATCCCGATCACGTCGAGATTCGACATGGCAGCCGCTTGCGCGTAGGTCGCGCGAGCATCGGCGAAAGCCACGCCGAACTTGTTCGACTTCAGGCCCGTGGAAATATACGGATGCGTCTTGGCATCGACGTCGGGATTCACGCGCAGCGACACCGGCGCTTGTTTGCCCGCAGCCTTGGCCACTTCGTTCAGTACGTGCAGTTCCGGAATGGACTCGACGTTGAAGCACTTCACACCGGCATCGAGTGCTTCACGCATTTCCGCTGCTGTCTTGCCGACGCCAGAAAACACGGTGTTTTCGGCCTTGCCGCCCGCGGCCAGCACGCGCGCCAGTTCACCCGACGACACGATGTCGAAGCCCGCGCCAAGTCGCGCGAATACGTTCAGCACAGCGAGGTTGCTGTTGGCTTTCACGGCCACGTGGACAGTGGCGCGGTGGCCAATGCAGGCATCGGCGTAAGCTTTATACGCGTCGGTCAACGCGGTGCGCGAATACACGTAAAGCGGCGTGCCGAACTGGTCGGCCAGCGACGCGGCCGAAACGCCTTCGACCTGCAGCACGCCATCGGCGCGCGAGAATACGGATTGAGTCATGAGTTTTCTGGTTCTGCTGACGCGCTTGGCCGGTTGGCCTCAAGCGCGATAGGGCAACGATTATTCGCCGGAAGACGCGGCTTTGGGTGCCGATGCCGACGAGGGTGACTTCATGGTGTCGTCAGGGGAAAGCGAAAGCGCCGTGCCTGATGTGTCGGGAACGTCACCGGTTGTATCGAAAGACGAGGCGGACGACGCCGCTGCCGGCGCGTTTGCATTACTTGCCGGCAACGGCGGCATGCTGGCGGGACGAGCCGGGAGTGGCGGTGCGACGGGCATATAGAGCGGTCCGCGCTGACCACAGGCGGCGAGCAGCGTGCCGGCGGAAATGGCCAAAACCGCTACAATCGCGCTCATCCGGAAGACGACTTGCATTGCTGTCCCTGACTAATTAATCGATGGAGTTTAGCATGACCGACAACGAATACCTGACCCTCGCCGAGGCTGCACTGGCGGCCATCGAGCGGGACGTGGACGGCCTCGAAGCCGATGTCGAATTCGAGCGTAGCGGTAATGTTTTAACGCTCGAATTCGAGAACCGCACGAAGCTGATCGTGAACTTGCAGCCACCGATGCACGAGCTCTGGCTCGCGGCAAAATCGGGCGGTTTTCACTACCGGTATGTGGACGGCGCATGGCGCAACACGCGCGACGGCAGCGAGTTTTTTGAAGCGCTCAGCCAGTGCGCCAGCGAACAAGCCGGCGAACCGATCCGTTTTTCAGCTTGATCTGCGGTTTGATCTGCAGCTTGATTTGGCGCTCAGGCCCCGGACTAGCCGGGGCTTGAGTTCAATTGAGTTCAATGACGCTGCTTACTGTCCTTTAAACAGATTCATGATGTCCTGCTTTTCCTGCTCGCCAACCTGCGGCGCGGGCGCGGAGGGTGTCCCGCCACTGACATCTTCCGGCACGGCCTGACTCACGCCAATAGTTGCCACGAATCCGTGACCCGGCGTCATATCGTCGAAATAGAGTTCGCCGCCTAGCGAGACCACATCGGGCGGCATGGTCGACTTGAATTCCGGCACGTCGCGCAACGCCCGGCTCATGTAGTCCATCCACACGGGCAGCGCGAGTCCGCCGCCCGTTTCCTTATCGCCGAGACTGCGCGGCGCGTCATACCCAATCCACGCAATGGCTACCAAGGAATGCTGGTAGCCGGCGAACCACGCGTCGTGCGAGTCGTTCGTCGTGCCGGTCTTGCCGGCAATATCAGTCCGCTTCAATTGATTCGTTCTCGCGCCCGTACCGCGTTGCGCCACGCTTTGAAGCAGGCTGTTCATCACGTAGGCATTGCGCGGCGTAATGGCGAGCGGAGCGGTGTCGCCAGCGACCAGCGGCTGCGGATGCGAGACCACGGCGCCACGCGGGTCGGTGATATCGGCGATCAGGTAGGGATTCACGCGATATCCGCCGTTCGCGAACACTGAGTACCCCGTGGCCATTTGCAGCGGCGTGACCTGGCCCGCACCGAGCGCCATTGGCAGATACGCGGGCTGACGCGAGGCGTCGAAACCGAACTTCGTCACATAGCCCTGCGCATACTTCGGACCGATATTGTTCAGGATCCGGATAGACACCAGGTTCTTCGATTTCATCAACGCCGTGCGCATGGCCATCGGGCCGTCGAAACCGCCGCCGTAGTTCTTTGGCTCCCACGCCTGGCCGCCGGTTTCAGCTGCGCTGAAGTACAAAGGCGCGTCATTGATGATGGTCGCCGGCGACAAACCCTTTTCCAGCGACGCCGAATAGATGAACGGCTTGAAGCTCGAGCCCGGCTGGCGCCACGCCTGGGTGACGTGGTTGAACTTGTTCTTGTTGAAATCGAAGCCCCCCACCAGCGCGCGGATCGCGCCGTCCTGCGGCACGATGGAAACGAACGCGCCTTCCACTTGCGGCAGTTGCGTGATGATCCAGTTGTCGTCGTCGTTTTTCATCAGGCGCACGATCGCGCCCGGCCGGATGCGCTGGTTCGGCTGCGCCCGCGTGCTGAGCGCGCTCGCGACAAAACGCAGATCGTTGCCTTGAACGACCGCGACGTTGCCATCGATAAAACTCGCCTTCACCTGCTTGGGGCTCGCCTCGGTGACAACCGCCGCGACGATCTCGCCGTTGTCGGGATGATCGACCAGGGCGTCGTCGATAGCCTGCTCACGATCGTCGGGGTCCGTAGGCAGATCGATATACGCTTCCGGCCCGCGATACCCATGCCGGTGTTCATAGTCCATCAAACCTTTGCGCACGGCGCGATACGCCGCGTCCTGATCGGCGGAATCGATGGTCGTCACCACGTTCAGGCCCAGCGTATAAGCCTCTTCGCGATACTGCGTGTACATCATCTGGCGCACCATTTCCGCCACGTATTCGGCGTGCACGCTGAACTCGCGCCCGGCGCCCTTGACCACGAGCGGTTGTTTCGCCGCGTCTTCATATTGTTGCTGCGTGATGTAATGCAGTTCGAGCATCCGTTCCAGGATGTATTGCTGGCGCACCTTCGCGCGTTTCGGGTTGACGACCGGGTTGTACGCCGAGGGCGCTTTCGGCAAGCCGGCGAGCATGGCGGCTTCGGCAAGCGTGATGTCCTTCAGGTCCTTACCGAAATAAACCCGCGCTGCGCTCGCGAATCCGTAGGCACGCTGTCCCAGATAAATCTGGTTCATATAGACCTCGAGAATCTGGTCTTTCGTCAACGCGCGCTCGATCTTGTAGGCGAGCAGCATCTCGTAGATCTTGCGGGTGTAGGTCTTTTCGCTCGACAAGAAGAAATTTCGCGCGACTTGCATGGTGATCGTGCTGGCGCCCTGGGACGCATGGCCGTTCGTCAATGCCACCGTGCCGGCGCGAAGAATACCGGTCAGGTCGACACCGCCGTGATCGTAGAAACGCGCGTCTTCAATGGCGAGCACCGCTTTCTTGAGGTAATCCGGCACGTCCTGGATACGCACGACGCTGCGCCGTTCCTCGCCGAATTCGCCAATCAGAACGTGGTCTGCCGTGTAGACCCGCAGCGGTACTTTCGGGCGGTAGTCGGTGAGCGCTTCGAGCGACGGCAGATTGGGCTGAGCCACCACCAGCGCGTAACCGAGCACGAGCCCCGCGCTGATAATCAGCCCGACAATACAAATTAACAATCCGAGCAGAAGCCTGACCCAAAGCGGGCGAACACGCTTCGTGGAATCGGGATGACGGGACGGAGGGGACGACGGAGACTGAGATTGCATGGCACCACCAAAAAACGGTCCCGCGATTATAGCTGCCCGACTTTGCGGCTTTCGTCTGGCTTACTTGGGGTGTTGCGCGCTGGGTGCGGTGACCCCTCTTTCCTCACGATATGCGTTGACGGACTGAGACTGCTAACGTTTGCATCGCCTCTTTTGAAACGTTTCCACGCTTGTTTCATGCCCGCCCTCATCTGCGTTTTTTAAGCCCTTCCACCCTTTGCTTCACCCTTTACGTTAGCCACTTGGACGAATGGTGGCAACCACCGCCGCTGCCCACAATCGTTTCATTGCCAGCGCCCGAACAGTTCGGTGCGCAGCGTGGAAAGAGAGGATGAGCATGGGTACGCAAACACTATTGCGCGGATCGGTCTTGACCGTTACGCGCCGGTTCGCGGCGGGTATCGACATTACCGAAGGGGCCGTGAGGCTGGCCGTTGTCAGCAAGCGGTTGCAGGCGAACCGGCCGGTCTGTGTCGAGCGGCTAGAGGAGGTTCTGCTTGAACCGGGCGTGGTAATCGGCGGGGATTTTATTGACCGGATGGCTGTCTCGGCGGCGTTGCGAGAAGTGTTTTCACGGCTGCCCGCGCGAGGCGCCCTTCGCTCACTGCGGTGTGCAATGGCGTTGCCGGCGTCGGCGACACTGACCACGCGGGTACCGTTGGCGCGGCTTACGTAGGCAAGCCAGGTTTCTATTTCAGCGGCGGCGGGGCGTGATCCACGCGGCTTGCTCGAACCCGCTGTGCTGGCAGAAGCCGAGCGCGTGGCGGGGATCGAGCGTAGCGCTCTGGCAGTCGACTGGTCTATCCAGGCGCTCGAGAACGGCGACGCTGAGGTATCGATTGCGGCCACCGGGCGGCAATACGTGGAGTCGCGTGTGGAGACGGCGGCGGCCGCGAACATTGTGTTGAGTGCGATCGATGGCGAACCGGGCGCAGCGTTGCGCGCTCTCCGGTATTCGGCGGCTCTGGAGATTGATCCGCTGGAACGTTTCGTCGCTTGCTGGGTGGAAAGTGCGGGGCTGCATGCGTGGCTTGTCGGTGAGGAGGGCGTGGAGAACGAGGTGCGTTATCCGTCGCCGGAATATTCAAGCGCGACTGAAGCGCTGACCGATCTGGTTGGCAATGATCTACCGGTGCACTGGATTTATATCGGCGGGGATATCGAGCTGCTTAATCGCGCAGGCGTTTCCACGCCAATGCTGGCCGCGTTGTTCGGCTGCCCGGTCATGCCGTTTGAGTGCGCGCCGTTTTGCAACGGCGCGCAACGGGTGGACGAGCGTCTCGCACATTCGCCGCTGTTCGCGGTGGCGATGGGGCTTGCACTGCGCGAGGTGATGCCATGAGCGCAATGAGTTTGCATGCCTTCAATCTGCTGCCGTACCGGTCGGGTGCACGGCGTCGAGCCCGTAACCGGGCGTTGGCGCTGCTCGCGGGCGCGGGGCTGGCCGGATGTGCGGCGGTCGGCGTCGTGGCGGGTTGGGACGCGTTGGAGCGGGTGCATATAGAAGAGACACGAGAATTACTCGATCGGGCGCTGAAGCAGTTGAGTGCGCCGATCGCGGAGCATGCGCGGCTGGTCGAGCGTGAAGCGCTGGGGCGCAGGGCACAGAGCGCTGCCGTGCCGCTAGCTGAGCCGCGCGCCCGGTTTCTCGGCTTGCTCGACGCGCTCGCGCGGGGAACATCGCAGGGGAATATTGGCTTGCAGCGGGTGACGCAGCGCGTGAGCGAGGTGGAGCTTGCCGCCAGCGCGCCCGATTCACATACGGCCGCCGCGTGGCTGAAAGCGCTTGAAAAAGTGACGGGCGTACGGGCCGTGGAGATCGTGGAAATGCGCCAGCGGGTCGTTGCTGTGCGGCCTTCAGCCGTCGCGGTCGCCGCGCAACCCGATGCGGTCAATTCGCAGGGCAAGGCGAGCCCTTACGATTTCATCGCGGTCGTGCGTTGGACGCAGAGCGCCGGCGGGGACGCAACGCCGAAGCTGCTAAAGGCCGTTAGACGAGAGGCATCGTCGAAGCCGAAAGCTGCCAGCCGGAGCACGCGATGAACCGTCTCACTCAATCCTCCCGCGGGTTTCAATTGCTACAGCCTCTGGATAGCTGGAGTGGGTATCGGATCGCGTTCACGGGCGCCCTGATCGCCGTGCTGGTATTTGCCGCAGGCGTGTCGTTGTGGCGCTCCTCCGATCTCAGCGGCACGGAAGCGAGCCGCTTGGCGTCGCACGAAGCGCAACAACGTCTGGACCGCGCACGAGGAATGACTACGCAGTTGCCCGCGATGCGCGTGCGTTCAGGCGATGGCGCGCCGCTCGTCCGTTGGACCGTTGCCGACGCACTTCACGAACTGACCGCGCTCGCCGCTCAAAGCGGCTTGCGGATCGGCATGATCGAACCGTCGGCGCAGAAGGGCGACGGGATCGAGGTCGAGCGGCCGCTGAAATTTCGCGCCGAGGGTTCGTTCGGCGAAATTCGGCGGTTTCTCGACGCGCTGGAAGGGCTGCCGAGACTCGTCGTTCCGGCAGACGTGCAAATGAAACGAGTGGCGAATGCGCTTTCCCTGGAAGCGACGCTGCGAGTATTCGAGGATCTCCCGGCGGTCGCACGGCCGGAGCCCTCGCGCCGGGACGCGTTTGCTATCGATCCGTTTGGTGTGAAGAACGGCGCAGGCGTGGGCGATGGAGGCGCGATGCTGCTTGTCGGAACTTTGCGTGCTCGGCGTCGTGAGATGGCATTGGTCGAGACAACTGCGGGAGTCGATGGATTTCTGCCGGGCCAGATGATTGGCGACGAGCGGCTTGGCAATGTCCGTTCGCGTTCGATTGAGCTAAGTCGCCCTGATGGGGCCATGCGGACGATTGGCTTCGCGGATGACCGGCCATGAAGATGCTGCGAATTTTGCGGGTTTTTCGGTTGTTAGGCCGTTCGGTGAGCGTGAAGCTTCGGGTTGCTCGCGGGGCGCCGGTCCTCGGCTCGTTCTCGTTGCGGTGGCGAATTCGCGCGTGTGGTATCGCAACCGCGTTGCTGCTGAGGGCTGTTACCGCCCACGCAGCAATTCCCCCTTTGCCGCCACTGCCCGAGCCGTTTCCCGACACGCTCCCCACGGACCAGTTCGCGGTTGACGTTCCTGCGGCCGTCGTCGCGCCACCGTCCGATGACGACACAGCCTGGCTGACGCCGGTCACAACGTCCGCTCCATCCGCTCCATCGGCCACACCTGACGCCACGCCTCCGCTAGAAGGCCCGCCGACTCCACTACCGCCCATCGAGCGCATGAGCCGTGGTCCAGCGGACTCTGCCGTCACGTCGCGGGACGACGGCAAGCCAATCTCGCTGAACCTGAAAAACGCCGACTTGAGCGCCGTGCTGCAAACGTTCGCGAAGTTTTCAGGCGTCAACATTGTTACGAGCGAGAAGATCCGCGGGCTGGTCTCGCTGAATCTTGTCGACGTGCCGTGGCGGCGCGCGTTCGACACGCTGCTCGATGTCCACGGTCTGGCGATGGAACGCCACGGCGAGGTCATCTGGGTGGCGCCGCTTAGCGAACTGGCCGCGCGCGAGCGACTTCGCTACGAAGCGCACGCCCGTGCAGCCGATCTCGAGCCGCTCGCCAGCCGCACGTTCGTTTTGCGCTATCCGCGCGCCGACGACGTTCGCAAGCTCCTCACGGGCTCGGGCAGCCAGCGGGTGTTATCGAAGCGCGGTTCTGTCATGGCCGATGCCCGCACGAACCTGCTGTTCGTCACTGACCTGGACGCCCGCGTCGCGCAGATCGCCGAGCTGATCGCGCGGATCGACCAGCCGACGCCGCAGGTGATGATCGAGGCGCGCATTGTGGAGGGCGACACCGGTTTTTCGCGCAATCTCGGCGTGAAACTGTCTATGACGCCCACCGGTGACGCCACCGCGAGGGGCGTTGTGGGCGGCGCGGACGGTGCAGTGTTCGATTTATCGGCGCGGCCGATTGGCGGGTTTGACGCCGCGACCGCCGGCCTGACGCTATTCGCCGCGCAGGCTACGCGCTTGCTGAACGTCGAGTTGAGCGCGCTCGAAAACGAAGGCCGCGGCGAGATCGTGTCGAGTCCCCGCGTGATCACGGCGGATCGCGTGAGGGCAGTGGTCGAGCAAGGCACGGAATTGCCGTATCAGGCGAAAGTTGGCAATGGCGTATCGGGCGTCCAGTTTCGCCGGGCCGCGCTGAAACTGGAGGTCGAACCCCAGATTACGCCGCATGGCCACGTCATCCTTGATCTCGATGTATCGAAGGACAGCGTCGGCGAGCAGACGGCCGCCGGCCCGGCGATCAACACCAAGCACGTCCAGACGCGCGTGGAAGTGGAGGATGGCGGCACGGTGGCAATCGGCGGGATATATTCCACCGACGAGCGCGAAGATGTCACGAGGGTCCCGCTGCTCGGTAAAATCCCGGTATTGGGCTGGCTTTTTCGTCACACCGCGCGCCGCAATTCACGCAGCGAACTGGTCATTTTCATTACCCCGCATATCGTTCCGGCGCGTCTGTGAGGGCCGCCGGCAAGCCTTTCCGACTCGACAAAGCGGCCCTTTTGCCCTTAAGCTCCCGCACGAACGGGACCAGAATCGGGACCGGAATCAATGCACAAGGAAGCGAGTTGGAAGCCGGGCAAGCGAACGCAAACGTATTTTTTGTCGGACTCATGGGGGCTGGAAAGACCACCGTGGGGCGGGCGGTCGCGCGCCGGTTACAGCGTTCTTTCATCGATTCCGACCACGAAATCGAGGCGCGTACGGGCGCGCGCATCCCGGTAATCTGGGAGGTCGAAGGTGAGGAAGGCTTCCGGCAGCGCGAAGCGGATGTGATCGACGATTTGTCGCGGCGCGAGAATATTGTGCTGGCAACCGGCGGCGGAGCGATTCTCAGGCCGGAAAATCGCGAACATCTGAAGAGTCGCGGGCTGGTGATCTACCTGCGCGCTACGCCGCACGAATTGTGGCAGCGCACGCGGCGCGATAAAAACCGGCCGCTGCTGCAGACCGACGACCCGCGCGGCAAGCTGGAAGCGCTCTACAAGACCCGCGATCCGCTGTATCAGGAGTGCGCGCATTTCATCGTGGAAACCGGCCGGCCGACCGTGAATAACCTCGTCAACATGGTGTTGATGCAACTGGAGATGGCCGGCATCGCCAAGCCGGCTACGTCATAATGTCCGCCATGATTACCGTCAACGTCGAACTGGGCGATCGCGCCTACCCCATCCATATCGGTGCCGGGCTGATTGGCCGGACCGAGCTGTACGCGCCGCATATTGCGGGCTCGTCGGTCGCCATTGTCACTAACACGACTGTCGATCCGCTCTACGGCAATGCACTTCGCGCTGCCCTCGCGCCGCTCGGCAAGAAAGTCACGACCATCGTTCTGCCCGATGGCGAGGCGCACAAGAACCTCGAGACGCTCAACCAGATTTTCAGCGCGTTGCTGACCGAACGCGCCGACCGCAAGACCACGCTGATTGCGTTGGGCGGCGGGGTTATCGGCGACATGACGGGTTTTGCTGCCGCCAGTTACATGCGCGGCGTGCCCTTTATCCAGGTGCCGACCACGCTGCTGGCGCAGGTCGATTCGTCGGTGGGCGGGAAGACCGGCATCAATCATCCGCTCGGCAAGAACATGATCGGCGCGTTTTATCAGCCGCAAGCGGTCCTCGCTGACATAGGCGCGCTGCAGACGCTGCCGGCGCGCGAACTTGCCGCGGGTATCGCGGAAGTGATCAAGACGGGCGCGATTGCAGACAGCGAGTTCTTCGACTGGATCGAGGCGAACATCCCGGCTTTGAACGATTGCGACGCCACCGCGCTGACGCACGCGGTGAAGCGCTCGTGCGAGGTGAAGGCATCGGTGGTTGCGGCCGACGAACGCGAAGGGGGCTTGCGCGCCATTCTCAATTTCGGTCACACCTTCGGTCATGCGATTGAGGCTGGCCTGGGTTACGGGGAATGGCTGCATGGCGAGGCGGTCGGTTGCGGCATGGTGATGGCAGCGGATCTGTCGGTGCGGCTCGGCCGGCTTGATGAAACGTCACGTGAGCGCCTCACGCGGTTGATCGCCGCAGCGAAGCTGCCGGTCAAGGCGCCGGCGCTCGGCGAGGATCGGTATATCGACTTGATGAAGGTCGACAAGAAAGCCGAAGCAGGTGAGATCAAATTCATCCTGCTCGAGCGTTTCGGCAATACAAAGATCACGGGTGCACCCGACGAGGCGGTGCGCGCAACGCTCGCGGCCAGCGTCTGAGCGGCTGCGTTCAGCGGTGGGTTGTTGCGACGAATCTCAGTCGCGAGACGTCCGGGTTTAACAGCGCGCTGACCTCTGTGGTGCCGGCTTAACTTCGGCAGCCGTCGTTGCCACGGCGGCGAAGAACATCATGGTTCATGGCAACAGGTGAGCCGCAGGGCATTCCAGATTTGAAGCCATTCGCGCTGGCTTGCTTGATCCTGTTTCAGGGGCGGCCGTCACCGCGAAGAAGGTGATGATGATTCGGAATAACCGCCAAGCCGCGATAGATGAAAGATCGGGATATCGCGTCGGCTCTTTTAGCGGCATCCAAGCTAAGCCCTTGCCGCGGAAAATACGACCAAGCCACGACCCAAGCAAAAACAACAAAGCAACGATGATTCGGAGCAGCCGGTGAGCGACAAGACAGACCAGTTTTCCAGCATGACGCCGACGTCCTTCGCGCTTGAGGCGCATCTCGCGCCTTATGCCGCGCATTCGGCCGAGTCGCGTGGCCGCCGCTTCGAAGAAAAACCGCCCGTTGCGCGCACCGAATTCCAGCGCGACCGTGATCGCATTGTTCACTCCACGGCGTTTCGCCGCCTCGAATACAAGACGCAGGTTTTCGTGAATCACGAGGGTGACCTGTTTCGCACGCGCCTGACGCACAGCCTGGAAGTCGCGCAGATCGCCCGTTCCGTGGCGCGTAACCTGCGCGTGAACGAAGACCTGGTCGAAGCCATTTCACTGGCGCACGACCTTGGCCATACGCCGTTCGGCCATGCCGGACAGGATGCGCTGAACGAGTGTATGCGCGATCACGGCGGCTTTGAGCACAACCTGCAGAGCCTTGTGGTGGTCGATGAGCTGGAAGAACACTACGGCGCGTTCGACGGCCTTAATCTCTGCTTCGAAACCCGCGAGGGCATTCTTAAACACTGCTCGCATGAAAACGCGCTGAAGCTCGGCGCATTGGGCGAGCGCTTTCTGAATCGCAAGCAGCCGTCGATAGAAGCCCAGATCGCGAACGTCGCCGACGAAATTGCCTATAACAATCATGACGTCGACGATGGCCTGCGCTCCGGCCTGATCACGCTCGATCAACTCGCCGATGTCACGCTGTGGCAGACGCATTACGAAACAGCGCGCGGCGAATATCCGGACATTGAAGGGCGCCGCCTGATACACGAGACCATTCGCCGGATCATCAATACGTTGATCGTGGATCTGATCGAGTCGACCAGCGAGAACCTGGCGCGATTGAATCCGCAATCGGTCGATGACGTGCGCGATGCCCCGGCGCTGGTCACGCACAGCGAGACCGTTGCGGCCCAGGCGACCGAACTCAAGCGCTTCCTTTACAAGAACCTGTACCGCCATTACCAGGTCATGCGGATGGCTAACAAAGCGGGGCGCGTGGTGAGCGGACTGTTCAAGGCGTTCAACGACGACCCGCGCCTGCTGCCGCCGGCCTACCAGGCACGCGGACCGATCGCGGAAGAGTCTGCCAACGACCCCCGCGGCAGCGAGTCTGCTTCCGGCAGCCCGCAGGCACGGCTGATCTCGCATTACATCGCGGGCATGACTGATCGGTATGCATTAAAAGAATATGGACGTCTGTTCGTCATAGACGACAATTAGAATGCCGCGTCCAGACGCGTTCCGCGTTTGTCCAATCAAAAAAACTCCACCGGGGTTCAAGGAGAGGTTACTCATGAGTAGTCGCAAGTTGTTGGTCAGCGCCTTTTCCATTGCCGCTGTATTCGCCTTTGGCGCCAGTCAGGCACAGGCCGCCACTGAAATCCAGTTCTGGCACGCGATGGAATCCGCGCTCGGCGAGCGCGTGAACGACATCGCAAACGATTTCAACGCATCGCAAAGCGACTACAAGATCGTGCCGGTCTTCAAGGGCAGCTACGACCAGACGCTGGCGGCGGGTATTGCGGCGTATCGCAGCGGCAACGCGCCGGCCATCCTGCAAGTGTATGAAGTCGGTACGGCCACGATGATCCAGGCCAAGAAGGCCGTCATTCCCGTTTCCGATGTCTTCAAGCAAGCGGGCGTTCCGCTTGACGTCAAGGCGTTCGTGCCGACCATCGCGAGTTATTACAGCGACTCGAAGACCGGTCAGCTGATCTCGATGCCGTTCAACAGTTCCACGCCTGTCCTCTATTACAACAAGGACGCGTTCAAGAAAGCCGGTATCGATCCGACCCAGCCGCCGAAGACGTGGGACGAACTCGAAGCCGATGCGAAAAAGCTGAAGGCAGCCGGCATGTGCGGCTATTCGTCGGGCTGGCAGAGCTGGATTCAGTTGGAGAACTACAGCGCGTGGCACGGCCTGCCGTTTGCATCGGAGAATAATGGCTTCGACGGCACCAACGCCGTGCTCGAATTCAACAAGCCGCTGCAGATCGCGCACATCCAGCGCCTGCAAAACATGGCGAAGGACGGCACGTTCACGTATGTCGGCCGGAAGGACGAAGCGGTATCGAAGTTTTATAGCGGCGATTGCGGCATCGTGACCAACTCGTCGGGGTCGCTTGCCAACATCAAGAAGTACGCGAAGTTCAATTTCGGCACGGGCATGATGCCGTACGACCAGACCGTGAAGGGCGCACCGCAGAACGCGATTATCGGCGGCGCGAGTCTTTGGGTTCTGGCTGGCAAGGATCCGGCAACGTACAAGGGTGTCGCCAAGTTCCTGGCTTACCTGACCTCGCCGGCCGTCGCGGCTAAGTGGCATCAGGACACGGGCTATCTGCCGGTCACGACCGCCGCTTACGAGCTGACGCAAAAGCAGGGTTTCTATGAAAAGAATCCTGGCGCCGATACCGCCATCAAACAGATGCTGAACAAGCCGCCCCTGCCGTTCACGAAGGGCTTGCGCCTGGGCAACATGCCGCAGATCCGCACGATTGTTGACGAAGAACTCGAGCAGGTCTGGGCACAGAAGAAATCGCCGAAGGATGCGCTTGATTCGGCGGCATCGCGCGGTGACGACCTGCTGCGCCGCTTCGAAAAGGCTGGAAACTAAACTCGCCATGGAAAAACGATCGCGGTTCAATACGAGCCTGCTGCCCTATCTGCTGGTCGCGCCGCAACTCGCCATCACCGCGCTCTTTTTCCTGTGGCCGGCCGGCGAGGCGCTGTGGCAGGCCACGCAGACCCAGGACGCGTTCGGTACATCGAGCGAGTTCGTCGGACTGGCGAATTTCAAGCAGATCTTCACCGATCCGCTTTACCTCTCGTCATTTAACACGACCATTATTTTTTGCACGCTGGTCACCGTGTCGGGCCTGGTGATCTCGCTGTTGCTGGCCGCGTGCGCTGATCGGGTGACAAGAGGCCGGAAGCTGTATCAGACGCTGTTGATCTGGCCGTACGCGGTTGCACCGGCTATTGCTGCCGTGCTGTGGTCGTTCCTGTTCAATCCGAGCATCGGTCTCGTGACCTATGCGCTCGCGAAATACGGCATTGTCTGGAACCACGCGCTGAACGGTTCCCAGGCCATGTTCCTGGTCGTGCTGGCTTCGGTGTGGAAGCAGGTCAGCTATAACTTCCTGTTCTTCTATGCCGGGCTGCAGGCTATCCCGCGGTCGTTGATCGAGGCGGCGGCCATTGACGGCGCCGGGCCGGTGCGGCGGTTCTTCGGGATTGCGCTGCCGTTGCTCTCGCCAACCAGTTTCTTCCTGCTGACCGTGAACGTGGTCTACGCCTTCTTCGATACCTTCCCGGTCATCGATGCAGCCACCGGCGGCGGTCCCGCGCAGTCCACAAAGACGCTCATCTACAAGATTTTCACCGAGGGCTTCCAAGGTCTCGATATCGGCAGTTCCGGCGCTCAGTCGGTCGTGCTGATGGTGATCGTGGTGGCGCTGACGGTCGTGCAATTCCGCTTTATTGAACGTCGGGTGCAGTACTCATGATCGAGAACCGTCGCGGTTTTGACCTGTTTTGCCATGCGGTGCTGATCGTGGGCGTGGTGCTGGTCGTGTTTCCGGTGTACATCGCTTTTTGCGCCGCCACCATGAGCGAGGCGGAAGTATTCAGCGTGCCGCTTTCGCTGGTTCCGAGCACGCACTTGTTCGAGAACGTAGCGAATATATGGACGCACGGCAGCGGCAACGCGGCGGCGCCGTTCGGCCACATGTTGCTGAACAGCCTGGTCATGGCGCTGGTGATTTCGATCGGCAAGATCGCTATCTCCATGTTGTCGGCTTACGCCATTGTGTTCTTCCGCTTCCCGTTTAAAAACCTGGCCTTCTGGCTAATCTTCATCACGCTGATGCTGCCGGTGGAAGTGCGGATTTTTCCGACGGTTCAAGTCGTTTCGTCGATGCACCTCAGCAACACGTACGCGGGCTTGACGTTGCCGCTGATTGCATCGGCGACGGCGACGTTCCTGTTCCGCCAGTTCTTCATGACGCTGCCTGATGAGTTGATGGAGGCGGCGCGCATCGACGGCGCCGGCGCATTGCGGTTCCTGTGGGACGTGGTGCTGCCGCTGTCGAAGACGAACATTGCCGCGCTGTTCGTGATCACGTTCATCTACGGCTGGAACCAGTATTTGTGGCCGATCCTGATCACGAGCGATCAATCGCTGCAAACGGCGGTGGTCGGCATCAAGAGCATGATCGCCTCAGGAGACACCGCCACCGAATGGCATCTGGTCATGACTGCAACGCTGCTGGCCATGTTGCCGCCGCTCGCGGTTGTATTGACGATGCAGCGCTGGTTCGTGCGTGGTCTCGTCGATTCCGAAAAATAACGGAGGCTCATTCAATGATCCTTGAAGTTGCTCAATTGCCGGTGAAGGCGGGCGAAGAGGCCGCGTTCGAAGCGGCGTTCGCTGAAGCCGAGAAAATCATCTCGGCGCAACCGGGCTTTCTCTCGCACGAACTGGTGCGTGGCGCTGACGCGGACAATGGCTCGCACTACGTGCTGCTCGTACGCTGGGAAACGGTCGCGGCGCATCAGGAAGGCTTCCGCAACTCCGCCGGCTACCAGACGTGGCGCGAATTGCTGCATAAATTCTATGAACCGGGTGTCGCGGTCGCGCATTTTGCGACGGTCGCGGGCGCCCTTAAATGAAGGCGGGTCGATGGCTGCACTGAGCCTTCAAGGCGTCAAGAAAACCTACGACAGCAAGCAGTTTGTCCTGCATGGCATCGACGTGGAAGTGACGGACGGCGAATTCGTCGTGATGGTCGGCCCGTCGGGCTGCGGGAAATCGACCTTGCTGCGGATGGTTGCGGGGCTGGAAAGCGTGTCGGAAGGGACGATTTCCATTGGCGAGAAAGTGGTGAACAAGCTGGAGCCGAAGGATCGGGATATCGCGATGGTATTCCAGAACTACGCGCTGTATCCGCACATGAGCGTCGCGCAGAACATGGCGTACGCGTTGAAGATCGGCGGTGTCAGCAAATCGGAAATCGACCGGCGCGTGCAGAACGCCGCGAAGATCCTGGAACTTGAACCGTTGCTCGCGCGCAAGCCGCGCGAGTTGTCCGGCGGCCAGCGGCAACGGGTGGCAATGGGCCGCGCGATCGTGCGCGAACCGGCCGTGTTCCTGTTCGACGAACCGCTGTCCAACCTCGATGCCAAGCTGCGCGTGCAAATGCGGCTGGAGATCCAGCGGCTGCACGCGCGCCTTGCGACCACGAGCCTGTATGTCACGCACGACCAGATCGAGGCGATGACACTCGCGCAGCGCGTGATCGTGATGAATCGCGGCCGGGCTGAGCAGATCGGGCCGCCGACCGAAGTCTACGAGCGGCCGGCGACGGTGTTCGTCGCGAGCTTTATCGGCTCACCGGCCATGAACTTGCTGGAAGGCCGTGTTTCGGACGACGGCCTGGGCTTCGATGTCGCGGGGAACGGGCCACGCCTGCCGCTCACGGGCATGCAGTCGCTGCAACAGGATTTGAAGGGTCGTGAGTGGGTGTTGGGCATTCGGCCGGAACACATGCTGCCGGAGCAGCAGAGCGCACATGTCTCGTTGACGGTGGATTCCTGCGAACTCCTCGGTGCGGACAATCTGGCACATGGCCGTTGGGGCAAACACGACGTCGCCGTACGTTTGCCGCATGAGCATCGTCCGGCGCGCGGCGAGGCGCTGGAAGTGGCGCTGCCGGCTCACCGCCTTCACATCTTCGATCCGGCAACGGGCTTACGCGTCAATTAAAGGGTACGAGAGGGTACAAGAACATGAAAACCTGGCCTTATCCGCGCATCGTGGCGCATCGTGGCGGCGGGAAAGTCGCGCCGGAAAACACGCTCGACGGAATTGATACCGGCGCGCGTCTCGGTCTGAAAATGATCGAATTCGATGCGAAGTTATCAGCGGATAACGTTGTGTTTTTGCTACACGACGACCTCGTCGACCGCACCTCGAACGGGCGTGGCCTGGCAAAAAACCTTCGCTACGAAGAACTCGAGCAACTCGATGCCGGGAGCTGGTTCGATCCGAGTTTTGCCGGTGCGCGCATGCCGACGCTCGTTCAGGTCGCGGAACGGTGTTTTGCGCACGGATTAGCGGCGAATATCGAAATCAAGCCGTGCGAAGGGCGGGATGTCGAGACAGGCGTTTTAGTGGCGCAGGAAGCCGCTCGGCTATGGTCGGGCGCAGAAACGGCGCCGCTGTTGTCGTCGTTTTCGTACGCGGCGCTTGAGGCCGCTGCCGGCGCGGCGCCGGATTTGCCGCGCGGTATGCTCTACGAAGCCATTCCCGGCGACTGGCGGGCTCAAACCACGGCGTTGGCCTGTGTATCGCTGCATGCGGATCACAAGACGCTGGACGAGCGCTTGGTCGCGCAGATCAAGGATGCCGGCTTGCGGATCCTGGCCTACACCGTCAACGACCCGGAGCGGGCGCGCGAACTCGCGAAATGGGGCGTGGATGCAATCTGCACGGACCGGATCGATGTGATCGGCGCGGATTTTCTGAACTGAGCTGAAACAAGCGAACAAGTAAAAAACGCGCGCCGGAAGCAATTCGGCGCGCGTTTTTCATCGATACAAGCAAAAGGCTTATCGGGCGCGGGCCAGCAAGACGCCCGCTACGAGCGCAAGGCCGCCAACCAGGGCGATGGTTTGCCAGGGTTTGTCGTGAATATAGGTGTCCGCATCGGCTAGCGCCGCATTCGCGCGGGCGCGAACGGCGTCTTGTGTGTCGTTCAAACGTGCGCGTGCTGAGTCCACGCTCTTGCCCAGTTGGGCCCGCAGCGCGGCGACGTCGGCTGACGTCCCTTCTGACAGCGTTTCTTCAATCTCCGAAATCAGCGTGCGCAATTCGCCGCCAATGTCCTGCGCCGCGTCGCGGCTATGACGCGAAATGCGTCGTGCACGGCGACTGGTGGAGTTCCATGAATCTCCGAGGGCATCTCGCGTATTGGGGAATGCGTTCATAGGATCGCTCCGTCGATGGATGAATCGTGGATGGGCCGCAAAAGTGCGGAAAAACAAAAGGTGAGCAAGTTGGATGCCGATTCGCCCGCCGCGTTCAACATTGCGCGCTCGAGCATTGCCAGGCAAGGCATCTGGCGAAAAGTAGAAAATTGGAAAAAGTAGAAACTGCCCGGACAGGCCCGCAAATGTGGCTGCTGCGAGTCATATTTACAAACGCTCAAAGACAAACGCCGTTGCGAGGATTCCTCGCAACGGCGTTGTTCTTGGCTTGCTTTGACGGAAGAGCGAAAAAACCGGGTGCTTAGAACCGATACCCGACGTTCAGGTACGTCACGATCGGGTTCAGCTTCAGTTTTGCTTCCGAGTTCACGGTGAGCTGGCCAACCGGCGTCTGCGCCTGGGTCGTCAGCTTGGCTGTGGCGTGGAGCGGCACGAAAGAGATGGAGAAACCGGCGAACCAGTGTTCGTTGAACGCGTATGTAAGGCCTGCATTAAACACGGGCGCCCACGAACTATCCGTCGATACATCGGTCGGACCATGCAGTACGTTGGCTTCGAAGGCGGTATTCGTGATCTTTGCGTCGGTGAACCACACGCGCGTCACGCCAATACCCACGTACGGGCGAATCTTCGATTGTGGTTGCATGAAGTAGTACTTCAGCAACAGCGTAGGGCTCCACTGCTTGGCTGAACCGAGCGTGCCATATTGCGAATATGACTTTTCGCCTTTCAAGTCGAACGAGGGCGGAATGCCGAGAACGAATTCGCCAGCGATATGGTCGGTGACAAAGTAGCCGGCGGTGAAGCCCGCGGTGTCGCCGCTAGAGAGGCTCGCGCCAGTGTTGGGTACTTCAATGCCGACTGGCGATCCACCTACGCTCGTTTCCTTGAGCGGGCCGCTACTGGAGATAGGAGCGAAATGGAACCAGCCTGTAGTGACGAAGAATGTGTTCGCCGACTGTGCATGCGCTGCGCCAGACACGCACGCGAATGCCGCGACCCCCGTAACAACCCGTTTTATTTTCATTGAGTGCTCCTCCGTAAAAGCACGCTAATTATGAACAGAACATTTGAAACAAACCATGCTTCGCCTCAGAGCGTTTTCCCTAAGAAGAATGCTGGCTCCAATTGGGTTAGCGCGGTGCCGGGCTCCTGATTTTTCCCGGTTGAAGCATGGGTTAATGCGCGGGCTGACGCATCCCCGAAGGACTTAAACGAAAAATTTCAAGGTGGCCCAGAATGAGGCTTTGACGGACCGCCGGAATATCTGAATCCGACCAACGCTCGACCAACGGAAAATCCAGCATGGCACGGCTTGCACGACTCTACGTTCCCGAACAACCGCAGCACGTCATCTTGCGCGGTCTCGATCAGCAGCCCGCTTTCGTCGAAGCTCCGGACTACGAGCTTTTTATCGAATGCCTGCGCACGGCCTCCCGTGACCACCATCTCGCCATCCACGCGTACGCGCTGATGCCCGGCGCGGTGCATCTGCTCGTCACTCCCCGCGACGAAGCCAGTCTCCCGAAAGCCATGCAGGCGGTCGGCCGGCGCTACGTCGCGCATTTCAATCGCCGTTACGCCCGCCGCGGCACCTTGTGGGAAGGCCGCTACCGGGCAACGGTGATCGAAGGTGAAACCTACTTCCTGCTCGCGAGCCGCATAGTCGAGATGGCGCCTGTGCATGCCGAGCTTGCCGCCTTCCCGCAAGACTACAAATGGTCCAGCTACCGCCATCACATCGGCTTGACGCTCGACAGCCTCATCACCGATCACCCGCTGTACTGGAAGCTCGGCAATACGCCATTCGAACGCCAGCGCGCCTATACAGAGCTGTGCGAGCAGCCTCTTGACGAGCGCGAAGCCAACCGGCTGCTTCAGGCGACGCTCAAGGGCTGGGTGCTCGGCAGCGATACCTACAGGGAGTGGGCAGGACGCGCCGCCAACCGGCGCGTCTCGCCGCTGCCTCGCGGCCGTCCACGCAAGATTCGTGAGACGCCTCAAACTCGTTAGCGTTGGCAACGGTTGTTAAGGCTGTTAACGGAGTTTTTGCATCGGAACTGAAGAATGAACTGAACGGCGTGACGACAAAAATCGGCGCGCCGTTTATTTTTAGCCTCATTTGATATGGAACTAATTAAATGGGGCAAACATGCACCAACTCGATAATAGGTGTCAGATCAACGCGTTTTGATTGCCAACTTTTTGATTCATCGCGTATATTTCGTTTTCCGGCAGTTCAGGATGCATCGCGTCCGTTTGCACGACCGGCTTCGCGTTTATCGTCCAGGTTCAGGGTCTTGGCCTGCCGATGGCGCGAGCAAATACGCATAAGCAGCACAAAACATGTTCAACGGCCGCCCGCGGCCCCCCACAGAACACGGTGACCCATGAACGATCAACTGCCGCCGACTCTCGGTTCCGCTCCCGCCGCGCAGGGTATGTACGACCCCGAGAACGAACACGACTCCTGTGGCGTTGGCTTCGTCGCGCACATCAAGGGCAAGAAGCGCCACGAAATCATCCAGCAGGGTCTGAAGATCCTCGAAAACCTCGACCATCGCGGCGCAGTTGGCGCCGACAAGCTGATGGGCGACGGCGCGGGCATCCTGATCCAGATCCCTGACGGGTTTTATCGTGAGGAAATGGCGAAGCAGGGCGTGACGCTGCCGCCGGAAGGCGAGTACGGCGTCGGCATGATCTTCTTGCCGAAGGAACACGCGTCGCGTCTCGCGTGCGAGCAGGAACTGGAACGCACGGTGAAGGCCGAAGGCCAGGTCGTGCTCGGTTGGCGCGATGTTCCTGTGGACGCCACCATGCCCATTTCGCCGACCGTGAAGGCCAGCGAGCCGCTGATCCGGCAAATCTTCATCGGTCGGGGCAAAGACATTGTTGTGACCGATGCACTCGAGCGGAAGCTGTACGTGATCCGCAAGACCGCTAGTCACCGGATCCAGGCGCTCAAGCTCAAGCACGGCAAGGAATACTTCGTGCCGTCGATGTCAGCGCGCACGGTCGTCTATAAGGGTCTGCTGCTGGCCGGTCAGGTTGGCGTGTATTACCGCGACTTGCAGGACGAACGCACCGTCTCCGCGCTCGCGCTTGTTCACCAGCGCTTCTCCACGAACACGTTCCCCGCGTGGGAACTCGCGCACCCGTACCGCATGATTGCGCACAACGGTGAAATTAACACCGTGAAGGGCAACGTCAACTGGCTGAACGCGCGTACCGGCGCGATCGCCAGCTACGTGCTGGGTGACGACTTGCCGAAACTCTGGCCGCTGATCTATCCGGGCCAGTCGGACACGGCATCGTTCGATAACTGCCTTGAACTCCTGGTCATGGCCGGTTACCCCCTCGTCCACGCCATGATGATGATGATTCCCGAAGCCTGGGAACAGCACACGCTGATGGACGACAACCGCCGCGCGTTCTACGAATATCACGCTGCCATGATGGAGCCGTGGGACGGCCCCGCCGCGATCGCGTTCACGGACGGCCGCCAGATCGGCGCGACGCTCGACCGTAACGGCCTGCGTCCGGCGCGCTATGTCATCACCGACGACGACCTCGTGATCCTCGCATCGGAATCGGGCGTGCTGCCGGTGCCGGAATCGAAGATCGTGAAGAAGTGGCGTCTGCAGCCGGGCAAGATGTTCCTGATCGACATGGAGCAAGGCCGGATCATCGACGACAAGGAACTCAAGGACAATCTCGCGAACGGCAAGCCGTACAAGAGCTGGATCGACGCCGTGCGCATCAAGCTCGACGAAATTGAGCCGAAGGCGGAAGAAGTCGATACACAGCGCCGTGAAGCAGCCGCGTTGCTGGATCGTCAGCAGGCGTTCGGCTACACGCAGGAAGACGTCAAGTTCCTGATGGCGCCGATGGCGCAGTTGGGCGAAGAAGCCGTCGGTTCGATGGGCAATGACTCGCCGCTCGCGGTCATGTCCAACAAGAACAAGACGCTGTATCACTACTTCAAGCAGCTTTTCGCGCAGGTCACGAACCCGCCGATCGATCCGATCCGCGAGAACATGGTGATGTCGCTGGTGTCGTTCGTCGGTCCGAAGCCGAACTTGCTCGATACGACCAACATCAACCCGACGATGCGCCTCGAAGTCTCGCAGCCCGTGCTCGACTTCAAGGACATTGCGAAGATTCGCGCTATCGATAAATACACCGGCGGCAAGTTCAGCTCGTATGAGTTGAGCATCTGCTATCCGGTCGCGTGGGGCAACGAAGGCGTGGAAGCGCGCCTGGCTTCGCTGTGCGCGGAAGCGGTGGACGCGGTGAAGTCCGGCTACAACATGTTGATCGTGTCCGATCGCAAGATGGATCGCGACAACCTGGCTATTCCGGCGCTGCTCGCGACCTCCGCTATTCATACGCATCTCGTGCAGCACGGTCTGCGCACGAGCACGGGTCTGGTCGTGGAAACGGGATCGGCGCGCGAAACGCATCACTTCGCGTTGCTCGCTGCCTACGGCGCGGAAGCGGTGCATCCGTACCTCGCGCTGGAAACGCTCGCCCAAATGGCCGAAGGCCTGAAGGGCGATCTTTCCGCCGATAAAGCCATCTACAACTACACGAAGGCCGTGGGCAAGGGCTTGTACAAGGTCATGTCGAAGATGGGCATTTCCACGTACATGTCGTACACCGGCGCGCAGATTTTCGAAGCGGTCGGGCTCTCCAGCGAACTCGTGGAGAAGTACTTCAAGGGCACGGCATCGAAGGTCGGCGGCATCGGCATTTTCGAGGTGGCCGAGGAAGCGATTCGCCTGCATCGTGAGGCGTTTGGCGAAAATCCAGTGCTCGCGACCATGCTCGATGCGGGCGGTGAATATGCGTATCGCGTGCGCGGTGAAGAGCACATGTGGACGCCGGATGCCATCGCCAAACTGCAACATTCCACGCGCAGCAACTCGTACCAGACGTACAAGGAATACGCGCACTTGATCAACGACCAGACCAAGCGTCACATGACGTTCCGTGGTTTGTTCGAGTTCAAGGTCGATCCGGCCAAGGCGATTCCGCTCGATGAAGTGGAATCGGCGAAGGACATCGTCAAGCGTTTCGCGACCGGCGCCATGTCGCTGGGTTCGATCAGCACCGAAGCGCACGCCACGCTGGCTGTGGCTATGAACCGTATCGGCGGGAAGTCGAACACGGGTGAGGGCGGTGAAGACGCGAACCGGTATCGCAACGAACTGCGCGGCATTCCGATCAAGAACGGCGACACGATGCGCTCGGTTATCGGCGATGAAGTCGTCACCGATATCCCGTTGAAAGACGGCGATTCACTGCGCTCGAAGATCAAGCAAGTGGCGTCCGGTCGCTTCGGCGTGACGGCGGAGTATTTGTCGTCGGCTGATCAGATCCAGATCAAGATGGCGCAGGGCGCGAAGCCGGGCGAAGGCGGACAACTGCCGGGTCATAAGGTCAGCGAGTACATCGGCAAGCTGCGGTATTCGGTGCCGGGCGTGGGCCTGATTTCGCCGCCGCCGCACCACGATATTTATTCGATCGAAGACTTGGCGCAGCTTATTCACGACCTGAAGAACGTGAACTCGTCGTCGAGCGTGTCGGTGAAGCTCGTGTCGGAAGTGGGCGTTGGAACCGTTGCCGCCGGCGTCGCCAAGGCGAAGGCCGATCACGTCGTAATCGCGGGCCACGATGGCGGGACGGGCGCTTCGCCGTTGTCATCGTTGAAGCATGCGGGTACCCCGTGGGAACTGGGTCTTGCCGAAACGCAACAGACGCTGGTGCTCAACCGTCTGCGCGGCCGTATCCGCGTGCAGGCCGATGGCCAGATGAAGACGGGCCGCGACGTAGTAATCGGTGCGCTGCTCGGCGCCGATGAATTCGGTTTCGCGACCGCGCCGCTCGTCGTGCAGGGTTGCATCATGATGCGCAAGTGTCACCTGAACACCTGCCCGGTCGGCGTCGCGACGCAAGATCCGGTGCTGCGCGCCAAGTTCACGGGGCAGCCGGAACACGTGGTGAACTTCTTCTTCTTTATCGCGGAAGAAGTGCGGGAAATCATGGCGCAACTGGGCATCCGCAAGTTCGACGACTTGATCGGTCACGCCGAATTGCTCGATACGAAGAAGGGCGTCGAGCATTGGAAAGCGAAGGGCCTGGATTTCTCGAAGGTGTTCTATCAAGTGCCGAACGACGGCAGCATCGCGACGAAGCATGTCGAGACGCAGGATCACGGGCTTGAGAAGGCGCTGGATCATGTGTTGATCGAGAAGTCGGCGGCGGCTATCGAAAAGGGCGAGCACGTCTCGTTCATCCAGCCGGTGCGCAACGTGAACCGCACGGTCGGCGCGATGTTGTCTGGTTTGATCGCACGGAAATACGGTCACGACGGCCTGCCCGACGACTCTATTCACATTCAGTTGAAGGGTACGGCGGGGCAAAGTTTTGGCGCGTTCCTGGCGAAGGGCATCACGCTGGATCTCGTCGGCGACGGCAACGACTACGTCGGCAAGGGTCTGTCGGGCGGGCGCATTATCATTCGCCCGACTAACGACTTCCGCGGCAAGTCGGAGGAAAACATCATCTGCGGCAACACGGTGTTGTACGGCGCGATTGAAGGCCAGGCGTATTTCCGGGGTGTCGCGGGCGAGCGTTTCGCCGTGCGTAACTCAGGCGCGACGGCGGTCGTGGAAGGCACCGGCGATCACGGTTGCGAATACATGACCGGCGGCACGGTGGTCGTGCTCGGTGAAACCGGGCGCAACTTCGCGGCGGGCATGTCGGGCGGCGTGGCGTTTGTCTTCGATGCCGACGGCACCTTCGGCGGCAAGTGCAACAAGGCGATGGTCGCACTCGATCCGGTCCTGCAGCAGGCAGAACAGGAACGCACGGTGGACCGCGCTTTGTGGCACACCGGCAAGACTGACGAAGCGTTGCTCAAGGAACTGATCGAGCAGCACTTCCAGTCCACCGGTTCGACGCGTGCGAAAGCGTTGCTCGAGAACTGGGATGCGTCGCGTCGTCAATTCGTGAAGGTATTCCCGACGGAATACAAGCGCGCGCTTGGCGAGATGGGTGCGAAGAAAGCGAAGGATGCGATCGCGGCCTGAGTTTTCCGCTGATTCTGCTGAGATCTAACGATTAGTGACTAGTACGGCCCTTCGGCGTCAGACGCCGAAGGGTGGATTAACCCCCAATACAGAGAAAGAGAACCACATGGGCAAGGCAACCGGTTTTCTCGAGTTCGAGCGCCAGCATGAGACGTACGAAGCGCCGCTCGCTCGCGTCAAGCATTACAAGGAATTCGTTCACGCGCTGTCGGACGAGAACGCGAAGATCCAGGGCGCGCGTTGCATGGATTGCGGCATTCCGTTCTGCAACAACGGCTGTCCAGTGAACAACGTTATTCCGGACTTCAACGACCTGGTGTTCCAGCAAAACTGGAAGACGGCCATTGACGTGCTGCATTCCACGAATAACTTCCCGGAGTTCACCGGCCGCATTTGTCCGGCGCCGTGTGAGACGGCTTGCACGCTCGGTATCAACGACGATCCGGTCGGCATCAAGTCGATCGAACACGCGATCATCGATAAAGCCTGGGCCGAAGGTTGGGTCGCCCCGTTGCCGTCGAAGCACAAGACCGGCAAGAAGGTGGCTGTGGTCGGATCGGGTCCCGCCGGGTTGGCCGCTGCGCAGCAACTGGCGCGCGCAGGACATGACGTGACGGTGTTCGAGAAGAACGATCGCGTTGGCGGATTGCTGCGTTATGGCATCCCCGATTTCAAGCTCGAAAAGTGGCTGATCGATCGCCGTATGCGGCAGATGGAAGCCGAAGGCGTAGCGTTCCGGACTAACGTGTTTATCGGGAAGGATCCGCTGCCGGGGCATATCGCGAATTCATCGCGTGAAACCATTTCCCCCGACGAGTTGCGTGAACAGTTCGACGCTGTTGTCATTGCGGGCGGTTCGGAAACGCCGCGTGATTTGCCGGTGCCCGGGCGTGAAATGCAGGGCATCCATTACGCGATGGAATTCCTGCCGCTGCAGAACAGGGTCAATGCCGGCGATACGGTCGTCGATCAGTTGATTGCCAAGGGCAAGCACGTTGTGGTGATCGGCGGCGGTGATACGGGTTCGGATTGTGTCGGGACATCGAACAGGCATGGTGCGAAAAGCGTGACGCAGTTCGAGTTGCTCTCGCAGCCGCCTGAGACGGAAAACAAGCCGCTGGTGTGGCCGTACTGGCCGATCAAGTTGCGGACGTCGTCGTCGCACGAGGAAGGTTGCGAGCGTGATTGGTCGGTGGCTACCAAGCGCTTTGAAGGCAAGAATGGCAAGGTTGAAAAGCTGATCGCGGTGCGCGTGGAATGGAAGGACGGGAAGATGCAGGAAGTGGCGGGATCGGAGTTTGAAATGAAGGCCGATCTGGTGCTGCTCGCGATGGGCTTTACGCAGCCCACGTCGCCGGTGCTCGAGGCGTTTGGTGTCGATAAAGACGCGCGTGGCAATGTGAAGGCTTCGACCGAAGGGGAGAAGGCTTACTTTACTTCGGTGCCGAAGGTTTTCACCGCCGGCGATATGCGGCGCGGGCAATCGCTGGTTGTGTGGGCGATTCGGGAAGGACGGCAGTGCGCACGGTCGGTCGATGCGTTTTTGATGGGGTGTAGCGAGTTGCCGCGATAGGATTTTTCTCGCGGTGCTTTACAGGAAACCGGGCTCGATGTGGAGTCCGGTTTTTTATTGGTTCGCGCGTTGCTATGGATAAGCGCAAGCGGCGAGCGATTTCTCGACTACGACTGATTTTCGTGCGGAAAAAATATAGCATGATCAAAAGCCGACCGACTTCAGTCAAATCAATTTCACTATAACTATTTTTCAGCGCTGATTCATAGAGGAAGAAAGCACCTGTCTCTAATCGGCGTTTGGACGTTATTTTCAGGCGATGGTGGTGCACGAATCAACACGTATGCAATGGTGAAAATAGTTTGCGATACGTAATAAAATGTCAAAATTTAGAACTCCTCTGATTTATGGCTTGAAGCTTTACGAAACATCCGCACATGTGTCTGGCAGTAATCATTTACTCATAACCAGGAGATCACATGAGCAAAACCAACGCGTATGTTGAGCATCGGCCACTGGCAAGCGAGAAAGGCGCCGCGCCGACTCATCACGTCGTCATCGTTGATAATAAGGAAGTCAAGAGCGTGATCACGCAAAAGGAAGCTGCAGATTGGGCGGTTTCAATGAATTACGCGGTGCACGTGGCAAGGGAGCGGCACTTGCTAGATAGAGCTACGCCTGCGCATTGGCGTGCTTACCCGTAACTGGGCCGGCGCCTCAAGATCCGCTGCCTAACGAAAACCGTGGGCGCGCATTGCAGTGATCGGCGTGAGCATGGCTCGCGCCGTTTTCAATGCGATAGTCTAGATTGTCAAGCAGACGACACGATCATCGCGCTTTGCGACATGTCGTGAATTTTAAGAGTAGAGCAGTAATCTCATTTGGTATATGAATTACCGGGAATCGTTTATTTACGACCGCCTCCGTCCCACTGAGTTCTAAAGACCTAATTTGGCACACCAATGAGTGCGTGAATGCCGTCCGCCTGTCGCAGGCCGATCAGGTATGTTTCGCGCTCGCGCTCCTATCACCATCGGACCACGGCTCCGCGCTTAAGCGCGCGTTCGTAGGGCGTCAAAAACTCTTGCGCACTGAATAACCGAAATTTGTTTTCTTTCCTCACTGTTTTCCTTTTCACCCCCCGCTATTACGACTTCTCCGATATCACCCAGGCGCCTATCAGCGCATGCTCATGCCCTCACAATTTCAGGGGCATGGAATGAACAGGATCACACGGTTGTCCAGCGGCGCGGTCTTATTAACCGCCTTCGTTGCACTCGCTGCATCGGCTGAAACCACCGGCCACGGCTGGGCCTACGAAGGCGAACACGGTCCCGCCCATTGGGGCGCCATGGGCGAAGCCTTCCACGCATGCGAAAGCGGTCGCGCCGAGTCCCCGATAGACATCGAGAAGGCAAAGAAAGCGCCTGCCGATATGCCTCGTCTGAAGGTCAACTACCAGCCCCTTCCTATCGATATCATCAACACGGGACACGCAGTTCAATTCAACGCGACGCCCGGTACCGACAGCATCACCCTCGGTAATCAAGCTTATCAACTCGTTCAGTTCCACTTCCATTCGCCGGGCGAAGAGCGTTTCGCCGGCAAGGACAGCGTGATGGACGCGCACCTCGTGCACCGTTCTGAAGACGGCAAGCTGCTCGTGCTAGCTGTTCAATTCCAGCTCGGCAATCAACCCAACCCGGTCATCCAGGCGATGTTGGACCGCATCCCGGAGGAAAAAGGGGCGGAGTTCAAGGTGAACGCAGTCATGGTCAACCCGATCGACCTGCTGCCCAAGCAAATGAGCTATTACACGTACAACGGTTCACTGACGACGCCGCCTTGTTCGGAAGGCGTGACGTGGATCGAGTTCAAGGAACGGGTGAGCATTACCCAGCAGCAACTCGATGCCATGCGCCGGTTCTATCACGGCAATCAACGCCCGGTGCAAGCGTTGAACGGACGTGAGATCTGGGAAGTGGAGTGATCAGACTGCGCTAGTACGCTGCTTTACGAAAGGCGGCGCACTGTAAGACAAGAGGCCGTTTTAATGCAAGTTAAAACGGCCTCGTTTTCATCGTCAAGAAAGCTACCCCGTCACCGCACCCAACACCTTCCCTCGCGTTTCCGGCAGCAGCAACGCCGCGACGATCACCAGCAAATACCCGGTCCCAGCGACCATACCTATCGCTTTAACCAGCGACATTCCCTGCGAAAGCACGCCGACAAGAATCGGGAAAAACGAGCCCAATCCGCGCCCGAGGTTGTAGCAAAACCCCTGTCCCGAGCCGCGTATCGCATTCGGATAAAGCTCCGATAGATACGCGCCCACGCCCGCAAAAATCCCCTGCACGACAATGCCTAGGGGAAAGCCGAGCAGCAGCATGGCGTGGTCGGTGATGGGGATCATCGTGTAGATCATGCCGAGCAGAAACGAGCCGATCGCAAACAGTACGAACGACGCGCGCCGCCCGATCTTGTCGCAGAGAATGGCCCCGAAGACATAGCCCAAAAACGAGCCGACGATCAGCACTACGAGATAACCGCTCGTATTGAACACGGACAAATGGCGCTCGGTCTTGAGATAGGTCGGCAGCCATGTGGTGATGGCGTAATAACCACCGAGCATGCCGGTGCACAACGCGCTGCCAAGCACGGTTGTCTTGAGGTGCGCGCCTTTGAAGATATCGGAGAAAGTAGCGGTTTCAGTGCCGGCATCGCGCGCACGGCGCGTGGCGAGATAGATGTCCGGGTCGCTGACGTTGCGGCGAATGTAGAGGATCCACAGCGCCGGCAAGATGCCGATCCAAAAGCACGCGCGCCAAGCGGTATCTTCAGGCAGCAACGCGAAGAACGCCCAATACAGGATCGCCGCCGCCCCCCAGCCGAATGACCAGCTGCTCTGCACGGTACCCACGGCTTTCGCCCGATGCTGCGGCGAACGAATGGTCTCGGCCATCATCACGGTGACCACGGACCATTCGCCGCCGAAGCCCACGCCTTGCAGCGTACGCGTGGCCAGCAACTGCCCGAACGAATGCGTGAAGCCGGAAAGAAACGTGAAGAACGCGAACGTGCCGATGGTCCACTGCAACACGCGGACGCGGCCGTATCGGTCGGAGAGAATGCCGGCGAGCCAGCCGCCAATAGCCGATGAAATCAGCGAGCTCGTCGCGATCATCCCGGCTTCACTCTTCGTCATGCCCCACGTGGCGATCAGCGTGGGAATGAGGAACGAGTAGATCATGAAGTCGAAGGCATCGACGGCGTAACCGCCGAAACCTGCGTAAAGCGTGCGGCGCTCGCGCGTCGTCAACTCGGTGAACCACTCGAACGCCCGCATTCCGTCTCCCGTTCAAAGCCTGTCATGCAGGCGCAGGAACATTCTACGGTGCGTCGTTCAGCGGGAAAAGCAGGTCAAAAAGAACCTGCTTGGTGGAGATTCGAACAGGCGCTTCGGTGTCGTCAAATCCTCTCAAACCACCAGGCTTTCAGCCCCGGCGCGCTCGATCTCGATCCGGTTCTCATGGAACCCCGACACCGACTCGCGATGCGCGACGCTGACGATCGCGGCATGCGGCAACGCATCGATGATCGCCGTATAGATCAACAACTCGTTCTCGGCATCGAGCGCGCTGGTGGCTTCATCGAGGAACATGAAGTCCGGCTTGTGCAGCAACACGCGGGCAGCCGCCAGCCGCTGATGCTCACCCGGCGACATCATCTTCGCCCAGTGCCCCGACTCCTCCAGACGCGTGCCGTACGCGTTCAGGTTGCAGGCGCGCAAGGCTTCGCGGCAGGCTTCATCGGAGAAGACTTCCGCTGTCGACGGATAACTCAGCGCCGCCTTCAACGTGCCGATCGGCAAGTAGCTTTGCTGCGGAATGAACATCAGCTTGGCGTCGACGGGGGCATCGATCGTGCCGTCACCGAACGGCCACAGGCCGGCCAGCGCGCGCATCAACGTACTCTTTCCCGACCCGGACGCACCTTGCACGAGCCAGCGCGAGCCCGGCTTCACGACCACATCCGCGACGCTCGCGAGCGGCGTACCGTTCGGCAGCGCGAGCTTCAGCCCAGTCGTGGTCAACGCTTTGGTGCTCGTGTAATGCAGGTTGATGCCGCCGTGGACGGTCGCCGGTGAAATCGCTTCCTTGATGTGCGTGGAGCGCATCACGCGCTTGAATTCGCGCAACCGGTTCACGGTGGCACGCCATTCGACCAAGGTAGAGTAACTATTGATGAACCACGAAAACGAGTCGCTGACGGTGCCGAACGCCGAGCTGATCTGCATCAGCACGCCGAACGTGAATGCGCCTGCGAAGTAGCGGGGAGCCGCGACCATGATCGGGAAAATAATCGCGATCTGGCCGTAGAAGGACAGCACGAAGGTCATCCGCCGCGTGTACTTCATGATCTGCCAGTAGTTCTGGCGGATCGTTTCGAAGATGCCCCGGGCGTTGGTGTTTTCCGTCGCGACGCCGTCATAGAACGCGATTTGCTCGGCGTTCTCACGAATGCGGATCAGGCCGAAACGGAAGTTGGCTTCCACTTTCTGCGCCTGATAATTAATCGATACCAACGGATGGCCGAAACGCTGAATCAAGAGCGAGCCGAGCACCGCGTACAGCGCGGCTGCCCAGACCATGTACCCCGGAATGGTGAGCGGCGTGCCGAACAACGAAAAGCTCAGCGCGCCCGCCAGCGTCCACAAGATCGTGATGAAGGTCACGAGCGTGACGAGCGTGGATAACAAGTCCAGCGACAACGACAGCGTGGTCGCGGCGAAAGACTGCAGGTCGTCGCTGATCCGCTGGTCGGGGTTATCGGCAAGACGATCGCGTTCTATACGGTAGAAGGCTTTATCGCCGAGCCATTCCTGGAGGTATCGGTGCGTGAGCCATTGGCGCCACCGGAAGCCGAGCATTTGCCGCAGATACCGGCCATACACGGCGAGCAGGATGTACGCGAATGCGAGGCCTGCGAAGATCAGCAGCAAGCGCGGAAATTCAGCGACCCGCTTGGCTTGCAGCGTGTTGTAGAAGTCCGCGCTCCATGTGTTCAGGCGGACGTTGATGTACACGACCGTCATGTTGATCGCGATGATCGCGATCAACAAAAGCCATGCAATGCCGCGTTCTTCCGATACCCAGTAAGGCTTGATAAGACTCCACGCTGACACTTTGTCGGCGTTTTGTTCTGTGTTGCCGGGAGGTGTGGTGGTCATGAGCTTCCTGAAGACGTGCCGGCTCGGCGGCAGGTTGTAACTTGGGAGTATCGATGCGGATGGTCCTGCTCCGGCCCAATGATCTTAAGAGGCCAAAAGACGGCGCGCGTCGGAGCATTGTTTCGGGCGTGGCTTAATTGTTCCTTAATCCTCGCCCGACTGCGCGACCGGTGCAATGCAACAGCGAGGCGCTTGCGGTACGCGTGTGCCGTAGGCCAAGCAAGGGCCAACCAAGACGAATCGGTGTTCGCGGCATTGTGCCAGAGTGCGCGCACCGGGAACGAAAGGGAAGGCTGTCCGGTTTTTGCACGCGTCAAGCCCCCGGCTTTTCCCTAGTGCGGGCCACCCGGTTTGCGGGTCGTTTCGCTTTTATGTTTTAATGATCGATGACGAAACAGGGGTGCTTCGGCACGCGTCTGCCTCCTTGAAAGATCGGAGAAACGCGCGGCGAGGCTGAGAGAGTCCCTTTGCACCCGATCCGGGTAATACCGGCGAGGGAAGTTTCCGGAAACCCCGCGTTTCCAGTTTCTTCCAGTATTTGGCTGGCACAGGAGCCGCAGGCAATGCGCTCCCGAGTCGCTTTCTCGCCGTGGTTTCGTCCCTGAAATATGTTTTGTGCGCCGCGCGTGCAACCAGGGTTCGAAACGGGCATTCCTCCCGATCTCGATTTCCGTGCTGTGTGCTCCGTGCGTTCTGCAGCGTCTGCTGAGGAGGCATCGTCATCGTGAACACCGTTGTGCATTCCCATTCCGCTATGCACGCCACGCATTCCCGCGCGTCCGGGCGGGACGATTTTGCCGTCGTGGGCGGCGGCTTGTGCGGGCGGCTGGTCGCCTGGCTGCTGGCGGGGGCGGGGCACCGTGTGGCGCTGTACGACCGTGGCGACGCCGCCGGCACGCAATCGGCCGCATGGGTCGCAGCGGCAATGCTTGCGCCGCTCGCCGAGGCCGCGAGCGCTGAATTGCTGATCACTGAACTCGGAGCGGCGTCGCTTGAGCGCTGGCCGGGTTTTATCGCCGATATGCCGGAACCGGTGTTTTTCCAGCGCAATGGCACGCTGGTCGTCTGGCATGCCGGCGACCGCGCCGAGGCGCCGCTGTTCGAGCGCCGGTTGCGGGCGAATGCGCCTTCGGAACTGTTCCAGAACGGCTTCGTCAAGCTCTCCGGCGCGCAGGTCGCCGCGGCGGAACCGTCGCTCGGCACGCGTTTTCCGCAAGGCTGGCTGCTACCGAACGAAGGCCAGCTCGACAACCGGCAAGTGCTGACAGCGCTGGCCGCGGGGCTGGCCGAACGTAACGTCGATCTTCACTGGAATACGGTAATCGATACCCCGCCGGACGCGCGTTTCGTTATCGATTGCCGGGGGCTCGGCGGCAAGCCGGCATGGCCCGCGTTAAGAGGTATTCGCGGCGAAGTGGCGCGTGTGCATGCGCCGGGTATCGGATTGACGCGGCCGGTGCGCTTGCTGCATCCGCGCTATCCGCTCTACATCGCGCCGAAACAGGACGACCTTTATGTGATCGGCGCAACCGAAGTGGAAGGGGAAGACATGTCGCCGATGACCGTGCGCTCAGCGCTCGAACTCCTGAGCGCGGCGTTCGCGGTGCATCCGGGTTTCGGCGAGGCGCGCATTCTCGAGCTCAATTCGCAATGCCGTCCGACGTTACCCGATCATCGTCCGGCGATTGTCTGGGATGGCGCACGAACTTTGCGGGTGAACGGGCTGTATCGACACGGTTATATGATCGCGCCCGAAGTCGCCGACACCGCCCGTGCGCTAGCCGAAGCGCTGCTCGGCGGCGCGATCACCGACCCGGATTCCTTCGACGACTGGCGCCGCCAAGCCCGCTGGCCCGCCTTGCTGCGCTGCGAACACGCGGCGCCCGTGCTTTGACTTTCATCATGAACATTCACATCAATCAGCAGCCTTTCTCCATGCCCGACGCGGCCACCGTCACCGACGCCCTCGCGGCCTTCGGCGCAAAACCGCCGTTCGCCGTGGCACTGAACGGGCAATTCGTCGCGCGTGGCGAACACGCATCGAAGGCGCTTGCCGCCGGCGACAAACTTGACATCGTCTCGCCGGTCGCCGGCGGCTGAGCGTAACTAACAGGAATCGAATCATGACTTCCACCATCACCACAGCCGATACCCTCACGCTCTACGGCACGTCGTTCCCGAGCCGGGTGCTGCTGGGAACGTCGCGCTATCCGTCGCTGCAATCGCTGTCGGATTCCATCGATGCCGCCCGTCCCGGCATGGTCACCGTCGCGCTGCGGCGGCAATCGAACACGGGCGAAGCCGGTTTCTTCGATGTCCTCAAGCGTCACGGCGTCGCGTTGCTGCCCAACACGGCCGGTTGCCAGACCGTGGACGAAGTGCTGACCACGGCGCGCATGGCGCGTGAACTCTTCGATACCCCGTGGCTGAAGCTTGAACTGATCGGCGACGACTACACGCTGCAGCCCGATCCCATCGGCCTCGTGGAAGCGGCGGAAATCCTGATCCGCGAAGGTTTCAAAGTGCTGCCGTATTGCACGGAGGACCTGGTCATCGGCCGGCGTCTGCTTGATGTCGGCTGCGAGGCGTTGATGCCTTGGGGCGCGCCGATCGGAACCGGGAAAGGGGTGACGAATCCCTACGGATTGCGCACGCTGCGTGAGCGGCTGCCGGATGTGCCGCTTATCGTCGATGCGGGTCTTGGCGTGCCGTCGCATGCGTGTCAGGTGATGGAGTGGGGTTTCGACGGCGTGTTGCTGAACACGGCCGTCTCACAGGCGACGTTTCCGCCGCAGATGGCGCGTGCGTTTGCGTTGGGCGTCGAGGCGGGGCGGATGGCCTATCTCGCCGGGCCGATGGCCGAGCGTGATAGCGCACAAGCGAGCACGCCGGTGGTCGGCATGCCGTTCTGGCATCAAGACGGGAGTGCTGCATGAGTATGGTGTTGCTGGATAAGGAAGTATTTTGGCCCCCCGCCGATGAACTGCTGGAAGCCGCCGAGCGAATCCGGCGGCGGCTGGGCGAGTGGCCGGCGGGATCGAAGCAATGGCGCATTTGCCTGAGCGAACCGGATCATCCGCGCTCGGGTGATTTGATCGTAGGCTCAGGCGTTAAGCCGTTGCCGGAGGGAGTCGGGCGGCTGGAAGTAGATCCGGGCCGGGCGACGCTACATTTAGATAACGTCGACTACGCGCTGCAGGGCGAATGGTCGGATGATTGGCCGGCCGCGCTGGCCGCGTTCCTTGATTGTGGTTTTGAGCCCCACGACGCGCTGGTGCTGGCGCTTGCATGGCGCCCGGCCAATCTGGACCAACTCGATGCGTGGCCCGTCGATTTTTTCACGTTCCCGAAGGTCGCAAATTTGCCGGCGCCGCCTTCAAAGCCTTTCCCCCAATGCCCGGACAGGCTGGGCCTATATCCTGTCCTGCCGAGTGCGGATTGGGTTGAACGCGTTCTCGACCAGGGCGTCCAAACGGCGCAATTACGCCGCAAGACTACCGATTCCGGCGATCTGAAGCAGGAAATCGAACGGTCGGTGGCTGCGGGCGCGAAGCACAAGGCGCAGCTTTTTATCAACGATCATTGGCAGGAAGCGATCAAGGCGGGCGCGTACGGCGTGCATCTCGGGCAGGAAGACGTCGAGACGGCCGACCTGAACGCAATCGCCGAAGCGGGCTTACGCCTGGGCCTGTCGACGCATGGCTACTATGAAATGCTCAAGGCGCTGCATTTCAAGCCGAGCTATCTCGCGCTCGGCGCGGTGTTCCCGACCACGACGAAAATCATGCCGACGGCGCCACAAGGTGTGTCGCGTTTGGCGCGTTATGTGCACTTGCTCGACGGCATCGTGCCGCTCGTTGCAATTGGCGGCATCAACGGCCCGGTTTTGCGACAAATTATGTCAACCGGCGTCGGAAGCGCAGCAGTCGTGCGGGCCGTTACAGAAGCACCGGATCTGGCGGCCGCCATTTCTGCGCTGCAACAGGAATTCGGGCGATAATGGCCCGGATTCGGAAAAAAATTCAGCCGTTCAACCAGTCGGAAAGGGCCGCCACGACACCTGTTGCGTAGAGGCCCTATAATCCGGCCTCTTGCGTAAAAGGATTGTCAGCCCCCGTGTCAGCTCCTCCCGAGACCTTGCTAGAGCTTCGCGACGTCGATTTCGGCTACGGCGACCGGCTCGTATTATCGAACCTGAACATGCGCTTTAAGCGCGGTCAGGTCGTGGCTGTCATGGGCGGTTCCGGCTGTGGCAAGACGACCGTGCTGCGCTTGATCGGCGGGTTGGTGAAGGCTAAACGCGGCCAGGTGTTGTTCGGCGGCAAGGACGTCGGCACCCAGACGCGCGACGGCCTTTACGAGCTTCGCCGCAAAATGGGCATGCTGTTCCAGTTCGGCGCGCTGTTCACCGACCAATCCGTATTCGATAACGTCGCGTTCCCGCTGCGCGAACACACCGATCTCCCCGAAGAACTCCTGCGTGACCTCGTGCTGATGAAACTCAACGCGGTCGGTTTGCGCGGTGCGCGTGATCTCGCGCCGTCGGAGATATCGGGTGGGATGGCTCGCCGCGTGGCGCTTGCCCGCGCTATTGCGCTGGATCCCGAATTGATGATGTACGACGAGCCGTTTGCCGGTCTCGATCCCATTTCGCTCGGCATCACGGCTGCTTTGATCCGCACGCTGAACAGTGCGCTCGGCGCCACGTCCATTCTGGTGACGCACGACGTGCCGGAATCGTTCGCCATTGCCGATTATGTGTATTTCATCGCGAATGGCGGCGTTTTGGCTGAAGGCACGCCGGCTGAGTTGCGGGCGTCGCAGGATCCGTCGATTCGGCAATTTATCGACGGTACGCCGGACGGGCCGTTCAAATTTCACTATCCAAGCACGTCGCCGCTGGCGGCGGACTTTGGACTGGGAGCAAAGCCATGATCAGCGCCATCGGACGGTCGGTGCTCGGCAGCTTCGGCACTATTGGTTACGCCACGCGCATGTTCCTGCGCCTGGTCGTCGAATTCTTTCCGTTGATGCGCCGGCCGCGCCTTGTCACGAAACAGATCCTGTTTGTCGGTAATTATTCGCTGTTGATCATCGCGGTGTCGGGCTTGTTCGTGGGTTTCGTGCTCGGTTTGCAGGGTTATCTCACCCTTAACCGATACGGCTCCGAGCAAGCGCTCGGCCTCCTGGTCGCGCTGTCGCTGGTGCGCGAACTCGGGCCGGTGGTGACCGCGTTGCTGTTCGCGGGCCGCGCGGGGACGTCGCTGACGGCCGAGATCGGCCTGATGAAAGCCGGCGAGCAGCTCACCGCCATGGAAATGATGGCCGTCGATCCGCTCAAGGTGGTGGTCGCGCCGCGCTTCTGGGCGGGCATCATCGCCATGCCGGTTCTGGCCGCCATTTTCAGCGCGGTCGGCATTTTCGGTGGTTATGTGGTCGGCGTGCTGATGATCGGCGTGGATTCGGGCGCGTTCTGGTCCCAGATGCAAGGCGGCATCGACGTATGGAGCGACGTAGGCAACGGCGTGATCAAGAGCCTGGTGTTCGGCTTCGCCGTCACGTTCATTGCGTTGTTCCAGGGTTATGAAGCCCAGCCGACGCCGGAAGGCGTGTCGCGCGCGACCACGAAAACGGTGGTGTACGGGTCGCTCGCCGTGCTCGGGCTGGATTTCCTGCTGACCGCGCTGATGTTCAACTGACTACTCCGGGCGGAATCGCGGCGCTCGTTGCGTGGCGATTCGGTTCACCGGTTCGTGGACGTTGTGAAGGGCACAGTCCTTCACACAAAAAACTGCGACAAGATTCTTTGGGAAGACGATGAAAAAGACTGCTGCTCTCGACTTTTGGGTCGGCCTCTTCGTGGTGCTGGGCTTCGTAGCGCTGTTATTCCTTGCGTTGAAAGCGGGCAACATGAGTTCGCTGTCGTTTCAGCCGACCTACCCGGTCAAGCTGAAATTCGACAATATCGGCGGACTGAAGCCGCGCGCGCCGGTGAAGAGCGCGGGCGTGACGGTCGGCCGCGTGGATTCGATCGGTTTTGACCAGAACACGTATCAGGCGTTGGTCACCATCAATCTCGACAAGCAATATCAGTTTCCGAAGGATTCGTCCGCGAAGATCCTGACGTCGGGCTTGCTCGGCGAGCAGTACATCGGCCTGGAGCCGGGCGGCGACGACCAGATGCTCAAAGCGGGCGACACCATTTCGATGACGCAATCGGCGGTTGTTCTTGAGAATTTGATCGGGCAGTTCCTGTACAACAAGGCGGCGGATTCGGGCGCATCAAAGAGCCCCGCAACGCCGGCTGCACCTGCCGCCCCCGCGGCGCCTGCATTCCCGGGCGCCGCGAGCGCGATGGGTGCGAGCGCGGCTGCTCAGTGAGCCGCGCCGGGTAATTCCAGATTCCAGGCAGTCGAAGGCAAGCCGATCTCGCAGTACGGGCCGGCCTTCGGGTCAGCATCAATAAGGAGAAAAACAAATGCAGGCAATGCGCATAAGTAGCGCGGCTGTGATGGTCGCGGTGGCGGTGCTTGCCGGGTGTGCAACCGTCACCACGCCGACCAAGGGCGATCCGTTCGAAAGTTACAACCGGACGATGTTCACGATCAACGACAAGATCGATGAAGTCGCGCTCAAGCCGATTGCGAAGGGCTACGTGTACGTTACGCCGCAGCCGGTGCGCGACAGCGTCACGAACTTCTTTGGCAATATCGGCGATATTTATACGGCTGCGAACAATCTGGTGCAGTTGAAGATTGCAGACGGCGTGTCGGACATCATGCGCGTGGTGATGAACTCGATCTTCGGCGTGGCGGGCTTGTTCGACGTGGCGAGTGTTGCCGGGCTACCGAAGCACACCCAGGACTTTGGCTTGACGCTCGGCCATTACGGCGTGCCCGCGGGTCCGTATGTCGTGTTGCCGTTGCTGGGACCCAGCACGGTGCGCGATACAGCGGGCACGGTTGTCGATTATTTCGGCAGCGTGACGAGCTATGTGGATCCGACCTGGTTCCGCACCACGCTCTTTGGCGTGCAACTGGTCAACACGCGGGCTAACCTGCTGGGCGCCGGCGATGTGCTGTCAGGTGCTGCGCTCGACAAATATTCGTTCATTCGCAATGCGTATCTGCAACGCCGTCAGTACCTGATTAGCGGCAATAACGGAACGAGCGACAGCAACGACGCTCTGCCGAAGTACGAAGATGTAGACAGTACCCCGGCAGCAGGCGCGGCGCCTGCTTCAGCAACCACAGCGGCGCCGGTTGCGTCGGCCTCGGGACCGGTAGCGGCCTCCGATGCGGCTGCCGCGAGCGAGCCCGGCGCGACTTCAGTGCGGCCGGACCAGATGGTGCCTCCGCGAATTCCGTCATTCCCGTCGTTCAAGCTGCGTTAGGGTGCTTTAAGCGCGCAAGATGACGGCCCGGTAATATAACGAAAGCATTTCGATGGCTGAATGGGCGTGGGAGATGAACTCATGCTGAACACCACGCTCAAACTCAGGCCACTTTTTTTGCAGAGTCCGTAATGAAAAAACTATTTCTACTTCCCCTGTTTGCTGTGTTGATGGCGTTTTGCAGCGGTGCGTTCGCGCAGGCTGCCGACATGTCCACCCCGGACGGGCTGGTCAAGACGGTAACGTCGCAAGTGCTCGACCAGATCAAGGCTGACAAGCAGATCCAGTCGGGCAACATCACGCGCATCACGCAACTGGTGAACGAGAAGATCCTGCCGTACACGGACTTCACGCGTACCACGCGTCTCGTGATGGGACGCAACTGGAACACGGCTACGCCGCAGCAGCAGAAAGACATCGTCGAGCAATTCAAGATGCTGCTGATCCGCACGTATTCGGGTGCGCTGGCGCAGGTTCGCGATCAACAGGTTCAATACAAGCCGTTCCGCGCAGATCCGAGCGACACCGACGTGGTGGTGCGTTCGGTGGTGCTGAACAACGGTTCGCCGATCGAACTCGACTACCGTCTGTACAAGACGCCGCAGGGCTGGAAGGTCTATGACATCAACGTCCTGGGCGCGTGGCTGATCCAGGCTTACCAGCAGCAGTTCAACGAGCAGATCCAGCAACACGGCGTGGACGGGCTGGTGCAATTCCTCACGCAGCGTAACCAGCAACTGGCGAGCGGCAAGGCATCGTGAGTCGCTTCGAAACCGCCGCGACGCTCACGCACGAGAGCGCAAGAAGCGCGCTCGACGCAGGTTTGTCGCGGATCGCCGCCGGCGCAACCGAAGTGGATTGCGCGTCGCTCAAGCAATTCGATTCGTCGGCGCTCGCCGTGCTGCTCGCATGGCAGCGCGCGGCGTCGTCGCGCGGTGCGGCGCTCACGGTTGTCAACCTTCCCTCCGGGCTTGCCAGTCTCGCGCAAGCCTATGGCGTCGATACGCTCCTCACCTTCCGACATTGATCCTGTCCCGCTGAATCACCGGCGCGTTTCGATATCCATCGAACGCGCCTTGCAGGGTTTGCAGGGTTGTTCTGGACTCGCTTGTCGGCGAACCTCCACCCCGTTTGGCCTATAATCAACCGTTTTTTCGGCCTGCTATCCGCCTTTCACTTCTGTAAAGGCCGATTCCGGTTCCGATCCGCACACATCGAGGCGCAGCCCCGCCGGCGCGCGCACAAGTCATGTCAGCCATAGAAATACGCAACGTCAAAAAGCGCTATAAAGAGCTGCAAGCGCTCAAAGGCGTGAACCTCGTCGTAGAAGAAGGCGAGTTTTTCGGCCTGCTCGGCCCCAACGGCGCCGGTAAAACGACCCTCATCAGCATCCTCGCGGGACTCGCGCGCGCCGATAGCGGGGCCATTTCCGTGCTCGGCCACGATGTGGTCACCGACTTCCGCCAGGCGCGCCGCTCGCTGGGCGTGGTGCCGCAGGAGCTCGTGTTCGATCCGTTTTTCACCGTCCGCGAGTCGCTGCGCATCCAGTCAGGCTATTTCGGGCTGCGCAAGAATGACGACTGGATCGACGAAATCATGGCCAATCTCGATCTCACCGAGAAAGCCGACGTCAACACACGCGCACTCTCAGGCGGCATGAAACGTCGTGTGCTGGTGGCCCAGGCGCTGGTCCACAAGCCGCCGGTGATCGTGCTCGACGAGCCAACCGCGGGCGTCGATGTCGAATTGCGCCAGACGCTCTGGAAGTTCATCTCCCGGCTGAACCGCGAAGGCCATACCATCGTGCTGACCACGCACTATCTTGAAGAAGCCGAGGCGCTGTGCGACCGGCTCGCCATGCTGCGTCGTGGAGAAGTCGTCGCACTTGAACGAACGAGCACGTTGTTGCAGCGCTTTGCTGGAATGCAGCTTTCGTTGCGTTTCTCGCAGGGCGTATTGCCCGCCGAGTTGCGCGCGCTGGAAGTCGATCCGCGTGCAACCTCCGGGACCAATCATTTGTTGCGGCTTGCAAACTATGATGAAGTTGAGCCGATTCTGGCGAAATGCCGCGCAGCAGGCTGCACGTTCGATGAAATCGATGTGCGCAAAGCCGATCTTGAGGATGTGTTCGTGCAGGTAATGAACGAGCCGGAAGTGATCGAGGGCCTTTCATGAGCGGCTTTCGTACCCTGTTCTACAAAGAACTCCTGCGCTTCTACAAAGTTGGGTTTCAAACAGTGCTCGCGCCGGTTATCACGGCGCTTTTGTACCTGATGATCTTCGGGCACGCGCTCACGAATCACGTCGAGGTTTATCCGGGCGTGGCCTACACGAGCTTTCTCGTGCCGGGCCTGGTCATGATGAGCGTGTTGCAGAACGCGTTCGCGAACAGTTCGTCGTCGCTGATCCAGTCGAAGATCACGGGCAACCTCGTGTTCGTCTTGTTGCCGCCGCTGTCGCACTGGGAAATGTATTTTGCCTATGTGCTCGCGTCGGTCGTGCGTGGGATTGCGGTTGGTTTTGGCGTGTTTGTCGTCACGGTGTGGTTCATTCCCATGAGTTTCGCCGCGCCGTTCTACATTCTGGGTTTTGCGATCCTCGGTTCTGCAATTCTAGGAACCCTCGGATTGATCGCCGGCGTCTGGGCGGATAAATTCGACCAGCTCGCGGCATTCCAAAACTTTTTGATCATGCCGCTGACTTTCCTGTCCGGCGTGTTTTACTCCACCCATACGCTGCCGCCGATCTGGCGCGAAGTGTCGCGGCTGAATCCGTTCTTCTACATGATCGACGGTTTCCGATACGGCTTCTTCGGCATGTCCGACGTCAGTCCGCTCGCGAGCCTGGGCATTGTTGGCGGGTTCTTCATCGTCCTGGCGGCAATCGCGGTGCGCTTGCTGGCAAGTGGTTACAAACTGCGTCATTGATCGTTATCCATCAATTCGCTTAATTTTCAGGAGACTTCCATGTTGCCGACTCCGGAACAAGTGAAGGAATACATTGCTGGCGGCCTCGCTTGCCAGCATGTCGAAGTAGAAGGCGACGGCCAGCATTTCTTCGCGACCATCGTGAGCGACGCATTCGAAGGCAAGCGGCCCATCGCTCGCCATCAACTCGTCTACGCGGCGCTCGGCGACCGCATGCGCGCGGAAATCCACGCGCTGAGCATGAAAACGCTGACTCCGGCCGAGTGGAAACCCGTCTGAGCGTTCTTCACATTTATTGTTAAAGCATCACCCGTAACCGACTGGCTGAAAATTTAGTGCGATTCACTCAAGACAACCGCAGCGCCGATAACGGCGCCGCAGCAGGAAGCTCCGTAGAAGGAACGCCAAGCATGGACAAACTCGTGATTGTCGGGGGCGCAAAGCTCTCGGGCGAAATCGTCGTATCGGGTGCGAAGAACGCGGCGCTGCCCATTCTTTGCGCCAGTCTGCTCACGGCGGACGACGTGCATCTGGAAAACGTGCCCAACCTGCAAGACGTGCGCACGATGCTCAAATTGCTCAACCAGATGGGCGTGCGTTCCGAATCAGCGGACGGGAAAGTCTGGCTGAATGCATCGAAGGTCGACAATCTGGTCGCGCCGTATGAAATGGTCAAGACCATGCGCGCATCCATTCTTGTGCTCGGGCCACTGCTCGCACGTTTCGGCGAAGCGAAGGTGTCGTTGCCGGGCGGCTGCGCAATCGGCGCGCGTCCCGTCGACCAGCACATCAAGGGCCTTCAGGCGATGGGCGCCGAGATTACGATCGAACACGGTTTCATTGAAGCGCGGGCGAAGCGGCTGAAGGGCGCGCGCATTGTCACCGACATGATTACCGTCACCGGCACGGAAAACCTGCTGATGGCGGCGGTGCTGGCGGAAGGCGAAACGGTCATCGAAAACGCGGCGCGCGAGCCGGAAGTCAGCGATCTCGCGAATCTGCTCGTCGCGATGGGCGCGAAGATCGATGGGATCGGGTCGGACCGGCTGGTGATTCAGGGCGTCGACAAGTTGCATGGCGCGCGTCATTCGGTGGTGCCGGATCGCATTGAAGCGGGTACGTTTCTGTGCGCGGTCGCGGCTACCGGCGGCGACGTCACGTTGCGCAACGTGAATCCTTCGTTGCTCGAAGCAGTGATTGAAAAGCTGCACGAAGCGGGTGTATCTATTGAAGAAGGCGAGAACTGGCTTCGCGTACGGATGGATAAACGTCCGACAGCGGTCAGTTTCCGGACATCGGAATATCCGGCGTTCCCCACCGACATGCAGGCTCAGTTCATGGCGCTCAACACGCTTGCGACCGGCACGTCGCAAGCGGTGGAAACCATCTTCGAAAACCGCTTCATGCACGTGCAGGAATTGAACCGGCTGGGCGCGAGCATCACTGTCGACGGTAATACGGCGCTGGTCACCGGCGTGCAGAAACTGTCGGGCGCGAAGGTGATGGCGACTGATCTGCGGGCATCGGCGAGTCTGGTGATTGCGGCCATGTGCGCGGAAGGCGAAACGCTGATTGATCGTATCTATCACCTTGATCGCGGCTACGACCGGATGGAAAGCAAGCTGACGGCAGTTGGCGCGAACGTGCGGCGCATCAAGGGTAGCGGAGGCGAGCAATGAGTTCGCTGCAAACTTCCCAGTCGTTGAGTTCGGTGCCGGCTAGCGCGATGTTGACGCTGGCGTTATCGAAGGGACGCATCTTCGATGAAACCCTGCCGCTGCTCGCCGCAGCCGGGGTGGAAGTGACGGAAGATCCCGAGACGTCGCGCAAGCTGATCTTGCCGACCACGAACCCGAATTTGCGCGTGATCATTGTGCGTGCAACCGATGTCCCGACCTACGTCGAATACGGCGCGGCCGACTTCGGCGTGGCAGGGAAGGACGTGTTGATCGAGCATGGCGGCGGCGGTTTGTATCAACCGATCGATCTGAACATTGCGCGCTGCCGGATGTCGGTGGCGGTGAAGAACGGCTTCGATTACGAAACCGCCGTGCGCCAGGGTGCACGGCTGCGCATCGCGACAAAATATGTTGAAGTGGCACGTGAGCATTTCGCGGCGAAGGGCGTTCACGTCGATCTGATCAAGCTGTACGGTTCGATGGAACTGGCGCCGCTGGTCGGCCTGGCCGATGCCATTGTCGACCTGGTCAGTTCAGGTAATACATTGCGCGCGAATGATTTGGTCGAAGTTGAAGAAATCATGGAAATATCGTCGCGTCTGGTCGTCAATCAGGCCGCGCTGAAGTTGAAGCGCGCCGCATTGAAACCGTATCTCGATGCGTTCGAACGCGCATCGGTTGGCGCGTAAAAGCAGAGCAGAACCAAGCAGGGCAAACAACCGGATACCAGCATGTCTATCAAGATTCGCAAACTCGATTCCAGCGCCAACGGTTTTCACACGGCGCTGCACGCGGTGCTCGCGTTCGAGGCGAGCGAGGACGAAGCCATTGAGCGCTCGGTCGCGCAGATTCTGACCGATGTCAAAACGCGTGGCGACGACGCTGTCCTGGACTACACGAACAAGTTCGACCGGCTGAAAGCCGAGAGCGTTGCGTCGCTGGAATTGCCCCAGGCTCAACTGGAAGCGGCGCTTGAAGGGCTCGTTCCGAAACGTCGCGCTGCGCTGGAAGCAGCGGCGGCGCGCGTGCGCGGTTATCACGAGAAACAGCGAATTGAGTGCGGCAGCCATAGCTGGCAGTACACGGAAGCCGACGGCACGGTGCTCGGCCAGAAGGTCACGCCGCTGGATCGCGCTGGTATCTACGTGCCGGGCGGCAAGGCGGCGTATCCGTCGTCGGTGCTGATGAACGCGATTCCCGCGCGTGTGGCCGGCGTGAAGGAAATCGTGATGGTCGTGCCCACGCCGGACGGCGTGAAAAATCCGCTGGTGCTGGCGGCGGCGCTGCTGGGCGGCGTGGATCGCGTGTTCACCATCGGCGGCGCGCAGGCGATTGGCGCGCTGGCCTACGGCACGCAAACCATTCCTGCCGTCGATAAAATCTGCGGCCCGGGCAACGCGTACGTGGCATCGGCGAAACGGCGCGTGTTCGGCACGGTGGGTATCGACATGATCGCGGGGCCGTCGGAAATCCTGATCATCTGCGACGGGACTACGGACCCGCGCTGGGTCGCGATGGACCTGTTCTCGCAAGCCGAGCACGACGAACTCGCGCAATCCATTTTGCTGTGTCCGGACGCGACATTTATCCAGCGCGTGGAAGACGCGATCAATGAATTGCTGCCCACGTTGCCGCGTCGCGATGTGATCCAGCGTTCGCTCGAAGACCGCGGCGCGCTGATCAAGGTCGCGGATATGAACGAAGCCTGCGCGATCGCCAACGACATCGCACCGGAACACCTCGAAATTTCCGCGCTCGATCCGCATCACTGGGCGGCGCAGATCCGGCACGCGGGCGCGATCTTCCTCGGCCGCTACACGAGCGAAAGTCTCGGCGATTACTGCGCGGGACCGAACCACGTTCTGCCGACATCACGTACCGCGCGGTTTTCATCGCCGCTGGGCGTGTACGACTTCATCAAGCGCTCAAGCGTCATTGAAGTCAGCGCGGAAGGCGCGCAGACGCTCGGCGAGATTGCAGCCGAACTGGCGTATGGCGAAGGCCTGCAGGCGCATGCGCGCAGCGCTGAATATCGGATGAAAAATACGTCGCAGTAACAAATAACGACGCCAATCGAGTTAAACACAGAGGCGGCCTTAGAGCCGCCCAACGTCCGGCGCTGGAGTCCGGCAATACCATGACAAGACCACAAGACATTCTGCGCCCCGACGTCCTTGCAATGACGTGTTATCCCGTGCCGAACTCAACCGGCCTCGTGAAGCTCGACGCGATGGAAAATCCGTATCGGTTGCCGGAGAAGCTGGCTGCTGAATTGGGCGAACGGCTAGCGGACGTCGCGTTGAACCGATACCCGGAACCGCGCCCGACCGCGTTAATCGAGAAGATCAAGCGCGTCATGGAGGTGCCTGCCGCGTGCGAATTGCTGCTCGGCAACGGTTCGGACGAATTGATCAGCATGATGTCGATGGCGTGCGCGAAACCCGGCGGCGCCGTCGTTGCGCCGGTTCCCGGCTTTGTCATGTACGAGATGTCGGCGAAATTCGCGGGGCTTGAGTTTATCGGCGTGCCGTTGAATGAAGACTTCACACTCGATGTCGATGCGCTGATCGCCGCAATCGAAACGCACAATCCGGCGCTGGTGTATCTCGCGTATCCGAACAACCCGACCGGCACGCTTTACGACGACGCGGACATTGAATGCGTGATCGCGGCGGCATCGAATAGCCTGGTTGTGATCGATGAAGCGTATCAACCGTTCGCCCAGCAAAGCTGGCTGCCGCGCGCCGCTGATTTCGACAACGTGGTCGTGATGCGGACCATGTCGAAGCTCGGTCTGGCGGGTATTCGCCTGGGTTATCTGGCGGGAAAGGCGTCATGGACGACGGAATTCGACAAAGTGCGCCCGCCGTACAACATCAATGTGCTGACGCAAGCTGCGGCGGATTTCATGCTTGATCACCTCGACGTGCTCGATGCCCAGGCCACCGAACTCCGTGCCGAGCGCACGCGTCTGGAAGACGCCATCAAGGCGCTGCCCGGCGCGACCGTTTTCCCGAGTGCCGGCAACTTCCTGCTCGTCCGCGTTCCCGATGCCGCTGCCGTCTTCGAAACCCTGCTGACATCGCGGGTTTTGATCAAAAACGTGAGTAAAATGCATCCGTTATTGGCGAATTGCGTGCGTTTGACGGTCGGATCGGCAGAAGAGAATGCGCAAATGATCGCCGCTCTGAAACTCGCGCTGCACTGAAATCTCTTAAAAGTCTCGAAGGAAACACCATGCGCATTGCGGAAGTCGTTCGCAACACCAGCGAAACGCAGATCCGTGTGAAGCTCGACCTGGATGGCACCGGCAAGCAAAAGCTTGCCACCGGTGTGCCGTTTCTCGACCACATGCTCGACCAGATCGCGCGTCACGGGCTCATCGACCTCGAAGTCGAAGCGCATGGCGACCTCGAAATCGATGACCACCACACGGTGGAAGACACGGGTATCACGCTGGGTCAGGCGGTGGCGAAGGCGATCGGCGACCGCAAGGGCATTCGCCGTTACGGCCATTCCTACGTGCCGCTCGACGAAGCGCTGTCACGCGTGGTGATCGATTTTTCGGGCCGCCCGGGACTGGAGTTTCACGTCCCGTTCACGCGTGCGCGCATTGGTACGTTCGACGTCGATCTCACCATCGAATTCTTCCGCGGCTTCGTGAATCATGCGGGCGTGACGCTGCACATCGACAATTTGCGCGGTATCAATGCGCATCATCAGGTGGAAACCGTCTTCAAGGCATTCGGCCGCGCGTTGCGCATGGCTGTTGAGCTGGACGAGCGCGCGGCGGGGCAGATTCCATCGACCAAGGGCAGCCTTTAAGCGCCTTCTAAATAACGCGAAACCGGCATTTATCGGACGTGTTTCCAAGCGCGTCCGGGCCGTCCGCGTCGATACGAGCCATGCCGGCCTGCGATGAATCTACTCAAATCGTTCATTTCGTTGCTCGCGCTGATCAATCCGGTCGGCGCGATCCCGTTTTTCCTGAGCTTGACGACCGACATGTCGAGCTCGGAAAAGGCCGGCACGATCCGGATCGCGTCCATTTCGGTCTTCTGCGTGATTGCCGTGACGGCGCTGCTTGGGCAGCAGATCATCGCGTTCTTCGGGATTTCCGTTGGCTCCCTTGAAGTGGGCGGCGGCATCATCATGTTGTTGATGGCGATCAACATGTTGAACGCCCAGGTCGGCAACGCGCGCTCCACGCCGGAAGAGCGGCACGAAGCCGAGATGAAAAACAGCATCGCGGTCGTGCCGCTCGCCATTCCGCTGCTGACGGGGCCGGGCTCCATCAGCACGGTGATCGTCTATTCTGCAAGTGTGGCGCATTGGTATGACCGGCTCGGGCTGGTCGTGATCGGCGCGGTGCTGGCGGCGCTGTGTTTCGGCGCGTTGATGCTCGCCGAACCCATTGCGCGCTGGGTCGGACGCACCGGCATTAACATTGGTACGCGGCTGATGGGCTTGATGCTGTCGGCGCTGGCGGTGGAATTTATCGTTAATGGATTGAAGGCGTTGCTGCCCTCTTTGAAATAGCGTTCTGAAACGTGCTGAATTGAATACTTCGATGAAAACTTCGATAGCAATCGTGGACTACGGCATGGGCAACCTGCGCTCCGTGTATCAGGCGCTCCGCAAGGCCGCGCCGGAAGCGGACGTGGCGATCGTTGGGCAGCCCGAAGCGATCCGCGCAGCTGACCGCGTCGTGCTGCCGGGACAGGGCGCCATGCGTGACTGCATGGCGCATCTTGGCGCGTCGGGTTTGCAGGAAGCCGTCATGGAAGCCGCTCGCGACAAACCTATGCTGGGCGTGTGTGTCGGCGAGCAGATGCTGTTCGACTGGAGCCAGGAAGGGGACGTCAAGGGCACAAACGGCCTCGGACTGATACCCGGCAAGGTCGTGCGCTTCGAGCTGGAAGGCCAGTTGCAAGATGACGGTTCGCGTTTCAAAGTCCCGCAGATGGGCTGGAACCGCGTGCGTCAGACGCAGCAGCATGCGCTGTGGGACGGCGTGCCCGACGAATCGTTTTTCTATTTCGTGCACAGTTACTACGGCGTCCCGGACAATCCGGCGCATACATCCGGCGAAACGCTGTACGGCGCGCCATTTACCTCGGCCATCGCCCGGGACAATTTGTTCGCGACCCAGTTTCACCCGGAGAAGAGCGCGGACGCGGGCTTGCGGCTGTATCGAAACTTCGTACACTGGAAACCGTGAAGTGCGCGGTTTTGGTGCTGTTTTAGCGGCGGTTTGACGTTTTGGCTTATGCCGTTTGCAGCGGCGAGCCTCGCATCAGTTGTACTACACTAGCGAGACGGCAAGCAAAACAAGGGCGTTGCGCCCAAGTTTGCAACCGTTCGATTAACCCTTATCCGATAACGCTATTCCTATGTTGCTCATTCCGGCCATCGATCTAAAAGACGGTCAGTGCGTACGCCTCAAACAAGGCGATATGGACCAGGCGACCATTTTTTCCGAAGATCCGGCGGCAATGGCCCGGCTATGGGTCGATCGGGGCGCACGGCGGCTTCATCTCGTCGACCTGAACGGCGCGTTTGCCGGCAAGCCGAAAAACGAAGAAGCCATTCGCGCGATCATCAAGGAAGTCGGCAACGACATCCCGGTGCAGCTCGGCGGCGGCATTCGCGACCTGAACACCATCGAGCGCTATCTCGACGACGGTCTGGAGTACGTGATCATCGGCACGGCAGCGGTGAAAAATCCGGGCTTCCTGCAAGATGCATGCACCGCGTTTGCGGGTCATATCATCGTCGGGCTGGATGCGAAGGACGGTAAGGTCGCCACCGACGGCTGGAGCAAGCTGACGGGCCACGAAGTCATCGACCTCGGCCGCAAGTTCGAAGATTACGGCTGCGAGGCGATCATCTATACGGATATCGGCCGCGACGGCATGTTACAGGGCATCAACATTGAAGCCACTGTGCGCCTCGCGCAAGCCGTCAAGATTCCGGTGATCGCGAGCGGCGGATTGTCGAACCTGGGCGACATCGACTCCCTGTGCGAAGTGGAAGACGAAGGCATTTCCGGCGTGATTTGCGGGCGCGCGATTTATTCCGGCGATCTGGATTTCGCCGCGGCGCAAGCGCGCGCCGACAAGCTACGCGAAGCCGACGACGCCTGAGCCTAAGTCGCCGCATGTTGCGAGGGCGCCGCGCGGTCGTGGGTAACCTGACAACGCGGCTTCCTTTTCCGCACGCGTGATTTAAGCGCCTTATGTGCTTCTGGACGGCTTTCCGCTCAGCCTGATCGAGGCCGCGCCGCAAGTCTGTTCACGCGGGGCGGCGTTTCGTTTCGCTTCTTTCCGCGACGGTCAATTTCGATTCAATCGTCCCGCTTATCCTAAGCACTCACTCGCAGCGCAACGGCATTCGTACCAACATGGCTCTCGCTAAACGCATCATCCCGTGTCTCGACGTCACCGCTGGCCGCGTGGTCAAGGGCGTCAATTTCCTCGAATTGCGCGACGCGGGCGATCCCGTCGAAATTGCTCGTCGATACGACGCTCAAGGCGCCGACGAACTCACGTTCCTCGATATCACGGCGACTTCAGACCAGCGTGACCTGATCCTGCCGATCATCGAACAAGTGGCGTCGCAGGTTTTTATCCCGCTGACCGTTGGCGGCGGCGTGCGCGCGGTAGAAGACGTGCGCCGGCTGCTGAACGCGGGCGCCGACAAGATCAGTATGAATTCATCTGCGGTGTCGAATCCGCAACTCGTGCGCGACGCCTCCGACAAACATGGCTCGCAGTGCATCGTGGTGGCTATCGATGCCAAGCGCGTCAGCGCCGCGGGCGAAACCCCGCGGTGGGAAGTATTCACGCACGGCGGCCGCAAGAACACGGGGCTCGATGTGGTTGAGTGGGCGCGCAAGATGGCGGAATTCGGCGCTGGCGAAATCTTGCTGACCAGCATGGATCGCGACGGCACGAAAAGCGGCTTTGACCTCGCGCTGACGCGCGCGGTGTCCGACGCTATTTCCATTCCGGTCATTGCGTCAGGCGGCGTGGGCTCGCTCGCGCATCTCGCCGATGGCATCACCGAAGGTCACGCCGATGCGGTGCTGGCCGCCAGCATCTTCCACTATGGCGAACACACGGTCGGCGAGGCGAAACGCTTCATGGCTGATCAGGGTATTTCGGTGAGGATTTAAGCGGTGACTGCACAAACTGACGAAGCGGGCTGGCTCGAGAAGGTCAAGTGGGACGCGAACGGCCTTGTGCCGGTGATCGCGCAGGAATCCACAACGGGCGACGTGCTGATGTTCGCGTGGATGAATCGCGAAGCGTTGGCGAAAACCATCGAATTGAAGCGCGCGGTGTATTACTCGCGATCGCGCCAGCGCCTGTGGTTCAAGGGCGAGGAGTCCGGACACGTTCAGCATGTGCACGAAGTCCGGCTCGACTGCGACGAAGACGTCGTATTGCTGAAAGTGGAGCAGGTGTCGGGCATTGCGTGCCACACCGGCCGTCATTCGTGCTTTTTCCAGAAATTCGAAGGATCGGTAGAAACGGGCGACTGGGTCGCTGTTGAACCGGTCTTGATGGACCCCGAACATATCTATAAGTAATGACTCAAGCCACGCTTTCCACGCAAGACACGTTGCTGCGCCTCGCTGCGATTATCGATAGCCGCAAGGGCGGAGACCCGGAACAATCCTACGTTTCCCGACTCTTTCATAAAGGTGACGACGCCGTTCTCAAGAAGATCGGCGAGGAAGCTACCGAAGTCGTGCTGGCCGCCAAGGACACGCGACACGGCGGCGCACCCAAGGCGCTTGTCGGCGAAGTGGCCGACTTGTGGTTCCATTGTCTCGTGATGCTGTCCCATTTCGACCTTAGCCCGGCAGATGTCATTGCTGAACTGGAAAGGCGAGAAGGGATGTCGGGGATCGAAGAAAAGGCGTTACGCAAATCCCGCGATCGCGAGCAGAACGAAAACGGCGGCTAAGCTGGACGGTTGGATCACGTTCGACCGGTCGCCGAGGAGGATGAAATGAGTCAGTCGTACGAGCCTTATCCGCCGCCTGTTTATCAAAACTCGCCCGAATCCGAGCGTCTGCGCAGCTTGCGCACGCTGACCCACGTGCTGTACGCGCTATACGCCGCGTATTGGCTCACCGGTGGACTGACCGTGCTGATCGCGGTCATCATCAATTACCTGAAACGCGATGACGTCGCGGGAACGCCCTACGAAGCACATTTTCGATGGCAAATCCGCACCTTCTGGTGGGCGTTGCTCGGGCATGTGATCGGCGTGGCGTTGATCTGGGTGTTTATCGGTTTCCCCATTTTGTTCGTGGTCGGCATCTGGACGCTTTATCGCGTTATAAAGGGCTGGCTGTTTTTGTACGAGAACAAGCCATTGCAACCGGGTGCCTGGGTTTGAGGCCGAACGCCTGATCTTCAACATGCATTCCTATCGGGATACCCCGCGACACACATGAGCCAAGAGAACTGCATTTTCTGTAAGATCGCTGCGGGAGAAATTCCGAGCAAAAAAGTCCATGAGGACGATGAATTCGTTGCTTTTCACGACATAAACCCGGCCGCACCCGTCCATGTGCTGGTGATCCCGCGTAAACATATTGAGACGCTGTCGAGCTGCACCGAAGCCGATGCGCCGCTGCTTGGTAGAATGTTGAGCTTGACGGCGCGGCTTGCCGACGAACTGGGTGTGGCGTACACCGGTGGTGACACCGGTTTTCGCACGGTCATCAATACGGGGCCCGGCGGCGGACAAGAGGTGTATCACATTCATGCCCATATCCTTGCCGGGAAACGGCCGTGGCGCCGGATGGGCTGAAGAATCATCTAACGAATATGCCTGATCGCGTGGTCAATGTGTAATGAAAACGAAAGCGTCTTTTCATCGCAATATTGGGCGCGCAAAATATAGGTTTAGTCATCGGAGCGTCGTGCTTCGATTCGGGCCGCAAGGTCCACATTGTTCGTCGCGAGAGACATGCGCGGCGAAGCTAAGGAGAGTTTTCAGTCATGGGTTCGTTGAGCATTTGGCATTGGTTGATCGTTTTGCTGATCGTGGCATTGGTTTTCGGTACGAAAAAACTGCGCAACATCGGCGGGGATCTGGGCGGCGCGGTAAAGGGGTTCAAGGAAGGTATGAAGGAAGGCGAAACGACGCCGGGCGAGCAGCGCGAATTGCCGCGCAACGGTACGGTCGACGTGGAAGCGAAGGACAAGACCCGTTCGAGCGACTACCGCTAATCAAGCTGATTGAGTTGATTCAGCACGGTAAGCCCGGCCCCGGCCACCTCCACTCGCCACCCTCAGGATCTTCGATTCCATGCTCGACCTCGGTCTGACCAAAATGGCGCTGATCGGCGTCGTCGCGCTGGTAGTGCTCGGGCCGGAACGCTTGCCCGGCGTGGCACGAACGGCAGGTGCGCTGTTCGGGCGCGCGCAGCGGTATATCAATGACGTCAAGGCCGAAGTCTCGCGCGAGATGGAGCTTGATGAGTTGAAAAAGATGCGGACCGAATTCGAAACGGCGGCATCGAATGTCGAGAACAAGATTCACGATAATCTTCGCCAGCACGAAAACGAACTCAACGACGCCTGGAACCAAGGCACGTCGGTGTCGGACAGCGTGGCGGGCGGTGGCGACCCGAGTCTGCCCCACGTTTCCGGCGATACCTGGCGTTCGAGCCCGGACAACACGTTCAGCAGCAGCAACGCGTCGCCCGCGAAACGCAAGAATTGGCGTGTCAAGCAGGCCGCCATTCCGAACTGGTACAAGCGCACCACGTTGCGCAAGACGCGCGTTCAATCAGGCGCGGCGCGAGTCGCGCGGCATACGCCCGAAGCGCTGCGTCGTCCCACGCGGTTTCTCTGATGTTTGCGTCGCTTTCGTTGCGCGAACACCTACTTCCCTTCCATCGATGAATCCCAGCAGAGGGCCGGCGTGAGCGACCCGCAACAGATTAAAGACGAGCCCGTCGAAGAGACGTTTATCTCGCACCTGGTCGAACTGCGTGACCGCATCATCCGCGCAGGCGCTTCAGTCATCGTCGTGTTTATCGGGCTGGTTTATTGGGCGCCGGACATATTCCGGCTGCTCGCGCGTCCGTTAATGCAAAACTTGCCGAAGGACGGCAAGATGATTGTCACCGACGTCACCGGCTCGTTCTTCGTGCCTATGAAGGTGACCATGATGGTCGCGCTTGTCATAGCGCTGCCCATTGTGCTGTACCAGATCTGGGCGTTTATTGCGCCGGGGTTGTATCAGCACGAGAAGAAGCTGGTCGTGCCGCTGGTCGGGAGCAGCTACTTCCTGTTCCTGTGCGGCATGGCGTTCGCGTATTTCGTCGTATTTCCCACCATTTTCCGCGTGATGGCGCATTACAACGCGCCGCTCGGCGCGCAAATGACGACGGATATCGACAATTACCTGAGCTTCGTCCTCACCATGTTCCTCGCGTTCGGCGTGACCTTCGAGGTGCCAATCATCGTGGTGATTCTGGCGCGGATGGGGTTTGTGACGATCAAGAAGTTGCGGCAGATCCGGCCGTATGTGATTGTCGGCGCGTTCGTGATTTCCGCGGTCGTGACGCCGCCTGACGTGTTCTCGCAATTGATCCTGGCGGTGCCGCTGATCATTCTCTATGAGATCGGCATCATTGCGGCACGGTTGATCGTGGGCAAGGACAAGATCAAGGAGCAGGAAGTGGAAGCCGCAGAGGACGCGAAACGGGACGAGGATTGAGGGTTTTAGCAGCCACCGGATAACGGGCAGGATAGCAAAGGGGCCGTTCCAAACGTGAGTTGGAACGGCCCCTTTGTATTTGTGCGCATGGTTTTGCACACATCAAGCGATGCTGCAAATCAACGAGCGGCAGTCAACGCCATCATCTCACTCGTCGTTTTGATCTCCACCATTGTTGTCATCGTCCGGCGGCTGGGGTTGCTTGGGCTGCATCGGCCGTTTTCCGATCACCACGCTCAAGTCCAGTTCCTTGCTTTTGCGCATCAGATGCACCTTCACCGACGTCCCCGGCTTGATCTGCGCGACAACATTCAGCAGGCGCGTGGTGTCGGTGATGGTGTCGTCGTTGATGCTGATCAGGATGTCGCCCGGCTTGATGCCGGCTTTGTCGGCTGGTCCGCCTTGCAATACGCCCGCCACGATCGCACCAGACTTTTGCTCGAGTCCGAACGATTCCGCGATCTCCGGCGTTACGTCCTGCGGTTCCACGCCAATCCAGCCGCGCGTGACCGTGCCTGTGGTGATAATGCTTTCCAGCACGCTGCGCGCAGTCGATACAGGAATAGCAAAGCCGATCCCGAGCGAGCCGCCGCTGCGCGAATAGATTGCCGTATTGATGCCGAGCAGATTACCGTTCACATCCACCAGCGCACCGCCCGAATTACCCGGGTTGATGGCCGCGTCGGTCTGGATAAAATTCTCGAAGGTATTGATGCCGAGGTGGTTACGCCCGAGCGCGCTGACAATCCCCATGGTCACCGTCTGCCCGACCCCGAACGGGTTGCCGATCGCCAGCACCACGTCGCCCACGCGCGTCTGGTCCATGCGGCCGAGCGTGATGGTGGGCAGGTTCGTCATGTTGATCTTCAGCACGGCCAGATCGGTTTCCGGATCCACGCCGATCACTTTCGCCGACGACGTCCGTCCGTCAGCCAAGGCAACTTCGATCTGATCAGCCCCATCGACGACATGTTGGTTCGTTAGAATGTAGCCTTCGGAGCTGACAATCACGCCTGAGCCGAGATTCGACGCGGGCGTTTCGTCGCCCTTACGCTTGTTCTTGTCGCCGAAGAAATAGCGGAACAGCGGGTCTTTCGCGCGCGGATCGGGCGGTAATGTGCCGTCCTTGCTCGAAAACACGTTGACCACGGCGGGCATCGCTTTCTGCGCGCCATCCGCATAGGACGACTGGGCGGGCCGGGAACCGATGCTCGGCGCAACTTCCTGCAACGCGACGATCGGTTCGGCGAGTTGCTTGCCGAACGTTCCCTGGCGTTGAAGCCACTGCGGTTTCAAGGTCGCGACGATGAACATCAGCGCCAAAAGCACGGTCACCGCTTGGGCAAAAAACAGCCAGAAGCGTCTAAGCATTTGATGGAATAGAGGAATTCATGGATCGGATCGAACTAGAATTGTATCTGAACAATCTGCTTGAAATCGGGCGCTTCAAGGACTATTGCCCGAATGGTCTGCAGGTTGAAGGCTCGGGTCGCGTAGGCAAACTGGCGACCGGCGTAACGGCGTCGCAGGCGTTCCTGGACGCGGCCATCGAGTGGGGCGCCGACGCCGTGCTCGTGCATCACGGCTACTTCTGGAAAAACGAAGCGCCGCAGGTCACCGGCCGCAAATACCGGCGGCTGAAGACGCTGCTGGACCATGACATCAACTTGTTCGCTTACCACCTGCCGCTCGATTCGCACCCCGAGTTCGGCAACAACGCCCAGCTCGGCGCGCGTCTCGGCTTGATCGCGGACAACCGCTTCGGCGACCAGGATCTTGGCTGGATCGCGTCGTTGCCCGTGCCGTTATCGCTTGAGCATTTCACTGCGACGGTCGAAAACGAAGTCGGCCGCAAGCCGCTCGTGTTCGGTAACCCGGATTGGGAATTGCGTCGCGTGGCGTGGTGCACAGGCGGCGCGCAAGGTTACTTCGACGAAGCCATTGCCGCTGGCGCCGATGTCTACATCAGCGGTGAAGTCTCCGAGCAGACCATGCACATTGCCGCGGAAAGCGGCGTCGCCTACGTTGCGGCAGGGCATCATGCCACTGAGCGGTACGGCGTTCAGGCGCTCGGCGCCCATGTGGCCGAGCATTTCGATATCGAACACGTCTTTATTGATATCGATAATCCGGTGTGATTATCTTGCAGTGCAATAAATAATCGAATGGCTTAAATAACCCCTTCATTCGATAGTCACGATAAGTGCGGGGAAACCCTTAAGAATGAAGGACTTCGAGCGTTTTTTGCTATTCAACTCTTGTAAATGACGACTCCATTCGCGCACACTAGCGTCGGTAGAACGAACTGACGGTATAAATCCAACTCAGAAGTGGGGCGTGTGATGCGAGACAACGAAGATCAACGCGTCGACGGCAGCCGCCGAACCTGGCTGATCACGACGACCGTAATGGGCGGAATCGGTGGCGTAGCGGCTTGCGTCCCGTTCGTCGGGTCGTTTGCACCGTCGGAAAAAGCCAAGGCAGCGGGCGCGCCGGTCGAAGTCGATATATCAGGTCTCAAGCCTGGCGACCTGATGACAGTCGCCTGGCGCGGCAAGCCGGTCTGGATTCTGAACCGTACCGACGAAATGCTCGTCGACGTGAAGAAGGCCGATCCCGAACTCGCGGATCCGCAATCGAAGAAAGTATTCAGCTTGCCGCTGCCGGAATACTGCAATAACGAATACCGTTCACGCGCCGAACACAAGAACCTGCTTGTTGCCGTGGCCGTCTGCACGCACCTCGGCTGCACGCCTACGCCGCGCTTCCAGGAAGGCGCCCAGCCCAATCTCCCTGACGACTGGCCCGGCGGTTTTCTTTGCCCGTGCCACGGCTCGACCTATGACCTGTCCGGCCGTGTTTTCAAGAACAAACCCGCGCCGGACAACCTGGACATTCCGCCCTATATGTTCACTTCGGCGACGTCACTCGTGATTGGCAAGGACGAAAAGGGAGAGGCGTAATGGCGGCTACCGATAAGGAAGTGGAAACAACAGGGCTCCTGGGCTGGATCGACCGGCGCTTTCCGCTGACATCGACCTGGAAGGCGCACGTTTCAGAGTACTACGCACCGAAGAATTTCAACTTCTGGTACATCTTCGGTTCACTGGCGCTGCTGGTGCTGGTGAACCAGATCGTCACGGGCATCTTCCTGACGATGAACTACAAGCCCGATGCAACGCTCGCGTTCGCATCGGTCGAATACATCATGCGGGAAGTGCCGTGGGGCTGGCTGATCCGCTACATGCACTCCACGGGCGCGTCGATGTTCTTCGTCGTCGTGTATCTGCACATGTTCCGCGGGCTGCTGTACGGCTCGTATCGCAAGCCGCGCGAACTCGTGTGGATCTTCGGATGCGCGATTTTCCTGTGCCTGATGGCCGAAGCGTTCTTCGGTTACCTGCTGCCGTGGGGCCAGATGTCGTTCTGGGGCGCGCAGGTGATCGTGAATCTGTTCTCGGCGATTCCGTTTATCGGCCCGGATCTGTCGCTCTGGATTCGCGGTGATTACGTTGTGTCGGACGTGACGCTCAACCGCTTTTTCGCGTTCCATGTGGTCGCGATTCCGCTCGTGCTGATCGGTCTGGTGGTCGCTCACCTGGTCGCGTTGCACGAAGTGGGGTCGAATAACCCGGACGGCATCGAGATCAAAGCGAAGAAGGACGAGAAGGGTATTCCGCTCGACGGCATCCCGTTCCATCCGTACTACTCCGTCCACGATTTCATGGGCGTGTGCGTGTTCCTGTTCATCTTCGCCGCGATCATTTTCTTCGCGCCGGAGATGGGCGGTTATTTCCTCGAAGCCAATAACTTCGTGCCGGCCAACTCTCTGCAGACGCCGAACGAGATCGCGCCGGTGTGGTACTTCACCGCCTTCTACGCGATGCTGCGTGCCACCACCGATCCGTTCAAGATTGTGCTGATGATCGTGGTTGCGTTGCTGGGTGTACTGGCGTTGCTGCGAGCGCGCGGCAAATGGCGGTTCGGTTTGCCAGTGCTGGCGTTGCTGATGATCGTGTTCATGGCGCTGACGGAATCGAAGTTTTGGGGCGTGGTGGTGATGGGCACGGCCGTGGTGTCGCTGTTCTTCTTGCCGTGGCTTGACCGAAGTCCTGTCAAATCCATTCGATACCGGCCGCTGTTCCACAAGGTGTTCTATGGCGTCTTCGTGTTCGCGTTCCTGGTACTCGGCTATCTCGGCACGAAACCGCCGTCGCCGGCCAGTACGCTGATCGCGCAGATCTGTGCGTTGATTTATTTCGCGTTTTTCCTCGGCATGCCCTTCTGGACGACCCGCGGCCGCTTCAAACAGCCGCCCGACCGCGTGCGATACAAGCCGCATTGACCCGCGCCCAGACAGTGACAGGAGACACGACGATGAAAAAATGGTTTTCTACCCTCGCGGTAATGGGCGCGGCGCTGCTGTCGTTCGGCTTGGCGCCGGCGCACGCGCAGGAAGTGCCGCTGGACGCCGCGCCCGATAGCTCAGAAAATTTTGCTTCGCTTCAACATGGCGCAAAATTGTTTGTAAACTATTGCCTGAACTGCCACAGCGCGAATTTGATGCGTTACAACCGGCTGACGGACATTGGCATCGATCCAAAGGAGATTGAGGCGAATTTGCTGTTCACCACGGACAAGGTCGGCAACACAATGACCATCGCCATGCGTCCCGACGATGCAAAAACGTGGTTCGGGGCGGCGCCGCCGGATTTGTCGGTGGAGGCGAGGGCGCGCGGCAAGGACTGGATCTATACGTACTTGCGCAGTTTTTATCGCGACGATACCCGGCCGACCGGCTGGAACAATCTCGTGTATGAAAACGTCGCCATGCCGCATGTGCTGTGGGAGTTGCAGGGTGTAAGGACGGCGAAATTCGATACCGAAGTCGACGAAAAAACCGGCGAAAAGGTCAAACATTTCGCGGGTTATACCCAAGTGACTCCGGGGACGATGTCGCCAGTAGATTATGATTCGGCTATGGCCGATCTGGTTTCGTACCTTTCATGGATGGCGGAACCGGCCCAGCAGGAGCGAAAGCAGCTGGGTGTCTGGGTCCTGATGTTCTTGGGGGTTTTGAGCTTTCTGGCGTGGCGCCTCAACGCGGCATACTGGAAGCAAATTAAATAACACGCCGCGATCGGTGTGGGTCAGCGTCGTCAAAGCGCCTCCTAGCAGGCGCTTTTCGCACGCTGGCCCTTATGTTTTTCTGAAGGGACTTTTAATCATGATGGTTTTGTACTCCGGCACTACCTGCCCGTTCTCCCAGCGCTGCCGGCTGGTGTTGTTCGAAAAGGGCATGGACTTCGAAATCCGCGACGTTGACCTGTTCAACAAGCCGGAAGACATCGCGGTGATGAATCCGTACGGCCAGGTTCCCATTCTGGTCGAACGCGACCTGATCCTGTACGAATCGAACATCATCAACGAATACATCGACGAGCGTTTTCCGCATCCGCAACTCATGCCCGCCGATCCGGTGCAGCGCGCTCGCGCTCGCCTGTTCTTGCTGAACTTCGAGAAAGAACTGTTCGTGCACGTCGGCACGCTGGAAAACGAAAAGGGCAAGGCGGCGGAAAAGAATCACGAGAAGGCGCGCAACGCCATCCGTGATCGCCTGACGCAACTCGCCCCGATTTTCCTCAAGAACAAATACATGCTCGGCGAAGAGTTTTCCATGCTCGACGTCGCCATCGCGCCGCTGCTGTGGCGCCTGGATCACTATGGCATCGAGCTGTCGAAGAACGCTGCGCCGTTGATGAAATATGCCGAGCGGATTTTCAGCCGGCCGGCTTACATCGAAGCGCTGACGCCTTCGGAAAAAGTGATGCGTCGCTAATATTTTCGATTGGCGGGCGGCCCGGCTCGACCGGCGTCGCTCCCTTCGATAGAGGGCAAGTCGATGCAAGAAATATCCACCAAGCCTTATCTACTGCGCGCGCTCTACGAGTGGTGCACGGATAACGGCTTTACGCCGCATATCGCGGTGCGGGTCGACAACGGCACACGCGTGCCGCGCCAGTTCGTGCGCAACGACGAGATCGTGCTGAACATCAGCTTCGAGGCCACCAGCCAGTTGCAGATGGGCAATGAGTGGATCGAGTTCAGTGCGCGCTTTTCTGGCAAGTCGCACAAGATAGAGGTGCAGGTCACCAACGTGCTGGCTATTTACGCACGAGAGAATGGCCAGGGCATGGCCTTTCCCGTCGATCCCGCTGCGATTGGCGCTGCGCCGGACGTGTCGGGCGAAAACGGGCCGCGTTCGTCGGAGTTGGGTCCGGAGGAAAGTGGGGCTGAGCGCATCGAGCGTCGTGAGACGACGGTGTCTGCGCGAGACGCACGAGATGACGATGAGTCGCCTCCTGACGACGATGGATCTAAATCATCGGGTCGAGGCCACCTCAAGGTCGTCAAATGAAGTAAAATCGCTGACTTCGCCGGCTTAGCTCATCAGGTAGAGCAGTTGATTTGTAATCAGAAGGTGGCGGGTTCGAGTCCTGCAGCCGGCACCAGTTTAGCTTTTCATGAAGTACCAAGATGTTGTTGAACCCCGCGCCCGGTAACGGTCCGCGGGGTTTTTTGTTTTCGGCGGGCACCAATCGCCCGGCGAGGAAATCGCGTGATTGGCGTTGTTCTTGACTGGGCCTCCGCGTCGCCGGCCACTTCAAGCGGCACCCGGTCCGAGGGCGGGCGAGTTTCCGAGATAGCGTCAGGATGCAAATTTTTGACACTTTGCTGAACGCGACCTTGGCAAACCGCGCGTTCTTTCGGGCGGGGCTATTTGGGCGAGCTCGGCGCTTCCGAACGTGAACGATCACGAGCTGTGTTCCGATTTGCTCCGGACGTTCCTTTAGGAGGTCTTCTCATGGGCAATCACGTGCGCACCCAACTGGTTCTTCCACGCATTTCACTGGATTCGAGCGGGCTCTTCACGTGCTCTTAATATTCTTTTCACAAACCCCTTGCGCAACATCTGGTGGGGCACTAGAATTCGGCCTCTTCGCTTCTGGATGAGGCGAAGAGAAGCGGGAAGTAAGGGCGTTAGCTGTTCAATTTCGGTACCCGGAGAGCCAAGCAGGACGGCGCTTCGACGGAATTGGAAAGTCCAGGTGGTCGAGATGATGGTTGTCACGAAGCGGTAAAAAACCTGTTGACGAAAAGCGAAACGCACGACATAATCTCGTTTCTGTGCTGCAGATGCAGCGACGCGAAAGCGGCAGGGTTCTGAGGGTTGGGACTGTGCGGCGGGTAGCGAATGTTCTTTAAAAACTAACAGCCGATAAGTGTGGGCGCTTGGTGCTTGGCTTTAAGCGTGGTGGTGTTTTCCGGGGCAACTTGGGGGATGCTGCCGTGAAGCGAAAGTATCAAGTCTCACACTAGTATTAAGGTAGGTTTTGAGCGTCTTTTCCTAAGTTTAACGATGAAGGGAAAGATGGGAGGAACTTGTCAGTACGTTGAGTGAGCGACCTATTCGCAAGAATAGAAAACAGTAACAGGCATTGAACTGAA
>NZ_LMUF01000007.1:108796-114306 GCF_009766085.1 Burkholderia sp. S171
CGGGGGATGCTGCCGTGAAGCGAAAGTATCAAGTCTCACACTAGTATTAAGGTAGGTTTTGAGCGTCTTTCGGGTAACCGGAAGATGGGAGGAACTTGTCAGTACGTTGAGTGAGCGACCTATTCGCAAGAATAGAAAACAGTAACAGGCATTGAACTGAAGAGTTTGATCCTGGCTCAGATTGAACGCTGGCGGCATGCCTTACACATGCAAGTCGAACGGCAGCACGGGGGTAACCCTGGTGGCGAGTGGCGAACGGGTGAGTAATACATCGGAACGTGTCCTGTAGTGGGGGATAGCCCGGCGAAAGCCGGATTAATACCGCATACGATCTACGGAAGAAAGCGGGGGATCCTTCGGGACCTCGCGCTATAGGGGCGGCCGATGGCAGATTAGCTAGTTGGTGGGGTAAAGGCCTACCAAGGCGACGATCTGTAGCTGGTCTGAGAGGACGACCAGCCACACTGGGACTGAGACACGGCCCAGACTCCTACGGGAGGCAGCAGTGGGGAATTTTGGACAATGGGGGAAACCCTGATCCAGCAATGCCGCGTGTGTGAAGAAGGCCTTCGGGTTGTAAAGCACTTTTGTCCGGAAAGAAAACTTCTGCCCTAATACGGTGGGAGGATGACGGTACCGGAAGAATAAGCACCGGCTAACTACGTGCCAGCAGCCGCGGTAATACGTAGGGTGCGAGCGTTAATCGGAATTACTGGGCGTAAAGCGTGCGCAGGCGGTTCGTTAAGACAGATGTGAAATCCCCGGGCTTAACCTGGGAACTGCATTTGTGACTGGCGAGCTAGAGTATGGCAGAGGGGGGTAGAATTCCACGTGTAGCAGTGAAATGCGTAGAGATGTGGAGGAATACCGATGGCGAAGGCAGCCCCCTGGGCCAATACTGACGCTCATGCACGAAAGCGTGGGGAGCAAACAGGATTAGATACCCTGGTAGTCCACGCCCTAAACGATGTCAACTAGTTGTTGGGTCTTCATTGACTTAGTAACGTAGCTAACGCGTGAAGTTGACCGCCTGGGGAGTACGGTCGCAAGATTAAAACTCAAAGGAATTGACGGGGACCCGCACAAGCGGTGGATGATGTGGATTAATTCGATGCAACGCGAAAAACCTTACCTACCCTTGACATGGTCGGAACCCTGCTGAAAGGTGGGGGTGCTCGAAAGAGAACCGATACACAGGTGCTGCATGGCTGTCGTCAGCTCGTGTCGTGAGATGTTGGGTTAAGTCCCGCAACGAGCGCAACCCTTGTCCTTAGTTGCTACGCAAGAGCACTCTAAGGAGACTGCCGGTGACAAACCGGAGGAAGGTGGGGATGACGTCAAGTCCTCATGGCCCTTATGGGTAGGGCTTCACACGTCATACAATGGTCGGAACAGAGGGCTGCCAACCCGTGAGGGGGAGCTAATCCCAGAAAACCGATCGTAGTCCGGATCGTAGTCTGCAACTCGACTACGTGAAGCTGGAATCGCTAGTAATCGCGGATCAGCATGCCGCGGTGAATACGTTCCCGGGTCTTGTACACACCGCCCGTCACACCATGGGAGTGGGTTTTACCAGAAGTGGCTAGTCTAACCGCAAGGAGGACGGTCACCACGGTAGGATTCATGACTGGGGTGAAGTCGTAACAAGGTAGCCGTATCGGAAGGTGCGGCTGGATCACCTCCTTTCTCGAGCTCAAACGTATTAAAGTGAAGTGCTAAAGCGCTCACGCTTATCGGCTGTAAGAAGACAGGCTAAGGGTCTGTAGCTCAGTTGGTTAGAGCACCGTCTTGATAAGGCGGGGGTCGTTGGTTCGAATCCAACCAGACCCACCATGATTCGCTTGAGTGGTGATTAACGAATGCGTTAAGCGTCACGAAAGAGGATTGTCGGACCCTTCAGCATCAAGGTACTGGGGGATTAGCTCAGCTGGGAGAGCACCTGCTTTGCAAGCAGGGGGTCGTCGGTTCGATCCCGTCATCCTCCACCAATCACCAACGCATAGCATTCTTTATAAAGAGAGTGATTATGCATTGGCGATTGAGCCAGTCAGTAAGCGATTTTAAGCATAGCGCTTAGAGTCGTGCTGTCGTTCTTTAACAATCTGGAAGAAGTAGTAAAGAGATTCACGAAAGCATGCTTAGAGATGAGTGTGTGAGTAGGTGGATCAGGGTTGTGATTGTATCAATGTATGAAAAGGGGAATCGAAAGATTGCTCTTGGAATACGGCGCAACACGAATACTCAACCTGTAGCGGTGTGAAAGAGGTGTTTAACCAAATGAACTTCGGTTTGTTGGGTTAAAACTCTCGGAGACACACTCGTTATAGGGTCAAGCGAACAAGTGCATGTGGTGGATGCCTTGGCGATCACAGGCGATGAAGGACGCGGTAGCCTGCGAAAAGCGACGGGGAGCTGGCAAACGAGCTTTGATCCGTCGATGTCCGAATGGGGAAACCCGGCCCTTCTGGGTCATCCTAGACTGAATACATAGGTCTAGTGAAGCGAACGCGGTGAACTGAAACATCTAAGTAACCGCAGGAAAAGAAATCAACCGAGATTCCCAAAGTAGTGGCGAGCGAAATGGGATCAGCCTGTACTCTTTAGCACGACCGTTAGCCGAACACTCTGGAAAGTGTGACCATAGCAGGTGATAGTCCTGTAGGCGAAAGCGGATGTGTGGAACTAGGTGTACGACAAGTAGGGCGGGACACGTGAAATCCTGTCTGAAGATGGGGGGACCATCCTCCAAGGCTAAATACTCGTGATCGACCGATAGTGAACCAGTACCGTGAGGGAAAGGCGAAAAGAACCCCGGGAGGGGAGTGAAATAGATCCTGAAACCGCATGCATACAAACAGTAGGAGCCTCGCAAGGGGTGACTGCGTACCTTTTGTATAATGGGTCAGCGACTTACGTTCAGTAGCAAGGTTAACTGATTAAGGCAGCCGTAGCGAAAGCGAGTCCGAATAGGGCGTTCAGTTGCTGGGCGTAGACCCGAAACCAAGTGATCTATCCATGGCCAGGTTGAAGGTGCGGTAACACGTACTGGAGGACCGAACCCACTAATGTTGAAAAATTAGGGGATGAGCTGTGGATAGGGGTGAAAGGCTAAACAAACTTGGAAATAGCTGGTTCTCTCCGAAAACTATTTAGGTAGTGCCTCGTGTATCACCTTCGGGGGTAGAGCACTGTCATGGTTGTGGGGTCCATTGCGGATTACTACGCCATAGCAAACTCCGAATACCGAAGAGTGCAATCACGGGAGACAGACATCGGGTGCTAACGTCCGGTGTCAAGAGGGAAACAACCCAGACCGCCAGCTAAGGTCCCCAAATATTGCTAAGTGGGAAACGAAGTGGGAAGGCTAAAACAGTCAGGATGTTGGCTTAGAAGCAGCCATCATTTAAAGAAAGCGTAATAGCTCACTGATCGAGTCGTCCTGCGCGGAAGATGTAACGGGGCTAAGCAATATACCGAAGCTGCGGATGCGAGATTTATCTCGCATGGTAGGAGAGCGTTCCGTAAGCCTGTGAAGGTGCATTGAAAAGTGTGCTGGAGGTATCGGAAGTGCGAATGCTGACATGAGTAGCGATAAAGGGGGTGAAAAGCCCCCTCGCCGTAAGCCCAAGGTTTCCTACGCAACGTTCATCGGCGTAGGGTGAGTCGGCCCCTAAGGCGAGGCAGAAATGCGTAGCTGATGGGAAGCAGGTTAATATTCCTGCACCATTGTTAAATGCGATGGGGGGACGGATCGCGGAAGGTTGTCCGGGTGTTGGAAGTCCCGGTCCTTGCATTGGAGAAGGCGCTTAGGCAAATCCGGGCGCGGAATTCAAGGGTGTGAGGCGAGCCGCTTAGGTGGCGAAGCAATCGGAAGTGGTTCCAAGAAAAGCCTCTAAGCTTCAGTTTAACAAGACCGTACCGCAAACCGACACAGGTGGGCGAGATGAGTATTCTAAGGCGCTTGAGAGAACTCGGGAGAAGGAACTCGGCAAATTGGTACCGTAACTTCGGGATAAGGTACGCCCCTGTAGCTTGACTGGCCTGCGCCAGGAGGGTGAAGGGGTTGCAATAAACTGGTGGCTGCGACTGTTTAATAAAAACACAGCACTCTGCAAACACGAAAGTGGACGTATAGGGTGTGACGCCTGCCCGGTGCCGGAAGATTAAATGATGGGGTGCAAGCTCTTGATTGAAGTCCCGGTAAACGGCGGCCGTAACTATAACGGTCCTAAGGTAGCGAAATTCCTTGTCGGGTAAGTTCCGACCTGCACGAATGGCGTAACGATGGCCACACTGTCTCCTCCCGAGACTCAGCGAAGTTGAAGTGTTTGTGATGATGCAATCTCCCCGCGGCTAGACGGAAAGACCCCATGAACCTTTACTGTAGCTTTGCATTGGACTTTGAACCGATCTGTGTAGGATAGGTGGGAGGCTATGAAACCGGAACGCTAGTTTCGGTGGAGCCGTCCTTGAAATACCACCCTGGTTTGTTTGAGGTTCTAACCTTGGTCCGTGATCCGGATCGGGGACAGTGCATGGTAGGCAGTTTGACTGGGGCGGTCTCCTCCCAAAGTGTAACGGAGGAGTACGAAGGTACGCTAGGTACGGTCGGAAATCGTGCTGATAGTGCAATGGCATAAGCGTGCTTAACTGCGAGACCGACAAGTCGAGCAGGTGCGAAAGCAGGTCATAGTGATCCGGTGGTTCTGTATGGAAGGGCCATCGCTCAACGGATAAAAGGTACTCTGGGGATAACAGGCTGATACCGCCCAAGAGTTCATATCGACGGCGGTGTTTGGCACCTCGATGTCGGCTCATCTCATCCTGGGGCTGTAGCCGGTCCCAAGGGTATGGCTGTTCGCCATTTAAAGAGGTACGTGAGCTGGGTTTAAAACGTCGTGAGACAGTTTGGTCCCTATCTGCCGTGGGCGTTGGATATTTGAAGGGGGCTGCTCCTAGTACGAGAGGACCGGAGTGGACGAACCTCTGGTGTACCGGTTGTCACGCCAGTGGCATCGCCGGGTAGCTATGTTCGGAAGAGATAACCGCTGAAAGCATCTAAGCGGGAAACTCGCCTTGAGATGAGATATCCCTGGGGCTTTAAGCCCCTTGAAGGGTCGTTCTAGACCAGGACGTTGATAGGTCAGGTGTGGAAGTGCAGTAATGCATTAAGCTAACTGATACTAATTGCCCGTAAGGCTTGATCCTATAACCAGTGTGTGTCGGCAGCTGTGAGTGCTTCAGCACTTATGGATGCCCCATCCCGCGCCACGCGCGGGGTCTTAATGAGCGAAATGCTCACACACGCCAAGGTTGAGATCAGTGTTGTGCCAGTACTAAACACAACCCAAGCAACACCAGTAACAACGAGGCGTGCTCAACACATGCACTCGACTACTTCTTCCCCAGATTGGTTGTGGTGACTTAACGCCACCACAACACCCCCTTATGCCTGATGACCATAGCGAGTTGGTACCACCCCTTCCCATCCCGAACAGGACCGTGAAACG
>NZ_LMUF01000007.1:114316-115089 GCF_009766085.1 Burkholderia sp. S171
TACATGCACTCGACTACTTCTTCCCCAGATTGGTTGTGGTGACTTAACCCCACCACAACACCCCCTTATGCCTGATGACCATAGCGAGTTGGTACCACCCCTTCCCATCCCGAACAGGACCGTGAAACGACTCCACGCCAATGATAGTGCGGATACCCGTGTGAAAGTAGGTAATCGTCAGGCTCCTCATTCGCTGCAATTCAGCGCAGCTCGCACAAACCCCACCCCACAAAGGTGGGGTTTTTGCGTTTCTGAACTCCTATAAGTGAGAGACATCGATTACGGTGGGCTCGCTGAAGGCTTGACACAACAGCGATGTTCCCCCATAATCGTCAGTTCTCTGCGGAGGGGTGCCCGAGTGGCTAAAGGGGGCAGACTGTAAATCTGTTGGCTTACGCCTACGCTGGTTCGAATCCAGCCTCCTCCACCAGAACATGTAGCAAGCGTCGGGAATCGTTAGACCCAAGCGGGTGTAGCTCAATGGTAGAGCAGAAGCCTTCCAAGCTTATGACGAGGGTTCGATTCCCTTCACCCGCTCCAGCATCAAGGTCCGCCCATGTGGCTCAGTGGTAGAGCACTCCCTTGGTAAGGGAGAGGTCAGCAGTTCGATCCTGCTCATGGGCACCAGCAACACTAGTCCACACTGTTTGCGCGCGGCGCAAGGTACGGAAAAATTCCTGTTAGGAGTCGAAAATGGCAAAAGGTAAATTCGAACGGACCAAGCCGCACGTCAACGTAGGCACGATTGGTCACGTCGACCATGGCAAGACCAC
>NZ_LMUF01000007.1:115099-117038 GCF_009766085.1 Burkholderia sp. S171
CGAACACCAGAACCGCACGGCTGGCGCTTTCTTCAACACGCTAAAATAGTGCTTTAGCCAAGATGTGTTCACTGCTTTTGCAAAACAGGTCCCCATGCTACGTCTAAGCGAAATCAAGCTGCCGCTTGAGCATTCGGAAAGCGAACTCGAGTCGGCAATTCGCTCACGTCTCGCGCTTATTCATGTCCCTGCCGATGGCCTGATCCGCTATACGGTATTCCGTCGTGCGCACGATGCACGCAAGCGGGCGGACATCAAGCTCACCTACATTGTCGATGTGGAAGTGAGGGACGAAGCCGCCGCGCTTCGTTACCTGGACGATCAGCCGCATTGCACCGTGACGCCAGACATGGCGTACAAATTTGTCGCGAAGGCGCCGGTGTCGATGACATCGCCGAGACCCGTCGTGATTGGCATGGGACCGTGCGGTTTGTTCGCCGGATTGATTCTCGCGCAGATGGGCTTTCGTCCAATCATCCTGGAACGGGGCAAGGCTGTTCGCGAACGGACCAAGGATACTTGGGGCTTGTGGCGAAAAAACGTGCTGAACCCCGAGTCGAACGTGCAGTTTGGCGAAGGCGGTGCCGGGACGTTTTCGGACGGCAAGCTCTACAGCCAGATCAAAGACCCGAAGCACTACGGACGTAAGGTGCTCGAAGAGTTCGTGCTTGCCGGCGCGCCCGAAGACATTCTCTATCTGAGCCGGCCGCATATCGGTACGTTCCGACTGGTGGGGATGGTCGAGAAAATGCGCGCGACCATTCACCAACTCGGTGGTGAGGTGCGCTTTGAATCGCGTGTCGAAGATATTGAGATCGATGGCGGCAAGGTGCGAAGTCTCACGCTTTCCAATGGCGAAACGCTACCTTGCGAGCATGTCGTGCTGTCGGTGGGACATAGCGCGCGAGACACGTTCGAGATGTTGCACGATCGCGGCGTCTACATGGAAGCAAAACCGTTTTCGCTCGGGTTCCGGATCGAGCATCCGCAAGGGTTGATCGATAGGAGCCGGTTTGGCAAATTTGCTGGCCATAAGCTACTAGGCGCGGCCGATTACAAAGTCGTCCATCACTGCAGCAACGGTCGGGCGGTCTATAGTTTTTGCATGTGTCCAGGTGGAACCGTGGTTGCGGCAGCATCGGAACCGGGACGCCTCGTCACGAACGGAATGAGCCAATATTCGCGCAATGAGCGTAATGCAAATGCGGGCATTGTCGTCGGAATTACGCCGGACGATTTCCCGGGCGGTCCGCTAGCAGGGATCGCGTTTCAAAGGCAATGGGAAGAACGGGCGTTCGAGCTTGGCGGCAGTGATTACTGCGCGCCGGCACAACTGGTGGGCGACTTTATTGCGAGACGGCCGTCTACCCAGCTTGGGTCCGTCGAACCGTCGTACAAACCTGGCGTTCGTATGACTGACCTGACCAGCGCATTGCCGGAATACGTGGTTGAGGCGATTCGTGAAGCATTACCGCAGATCGACAAAAAAATCCCCGGCTTCGCTATGCACGACGCGGTATTGACGGGCGTGGAGACGCGCACGTCGTCGCCAATACGAGTTCGGCGAAAAGACGATTACCAAAGCGTGAATGTCGATGGTCTTTATCCCGCGGGCGAAGGTGCAGGATACGCCGGTGGTATTTATTCGGCCGCGATCGATGGAATAGAAGTGGCCGAGGCGCTCGCGTTGAAAATGATGGTGAGTTAGGCGCTGTGCCGCGTCGGCCGGTTCACTTGCTGGCCGTTACGACGTATTTATTCGCCGGTGCCCGACGGGTTACCCGCGGGTGAGGCACGGTTGCCGCACGAAATGGCAGATTTACTTTTCGTGCTGCCTTGGCGCGGGACTGCAAATGATCGTATGCGATCCATCAACGACGCCTCTCTGGGGGTGCACGCCGTTGGAGTGTGGATGATGTAGGGGGCGCGCGATCAGGGA
>NZ_LMUF01000007.1:117048-302404 GCF_009766085.1 Burkholderia sp. S171
GCCGTTTCAGACTGTTCTCCACGTTCCAATCGCTCGCTCAAGATGACCACGGGCTCTTCAGTCAGCCTACAAGCTTACTCAACCGGGCGAGGAGACCGATATCTCAGGCTGACTTCAAAACAGACAGCCCTAGTCGTCCTTGAGTATTCGTCAATCGACCAAGTGCCAACTCGACAGTGCGTTGAATTCGGGCGTCACTTGGTCTGCTACGCCCGAATTTGACGGCCTCTCACAGGCTGGTTGGCCAGGGCCAGTTTTGCAGCACCGTGCGGATTGCGGTATCGAAAGGCGTTCGTTGCCCGATCTTCAAAACCTCCAACGCATCCGATGCCAGATGGCAGTTCCGCGGTCGAGGCGTAGTATCGGTCGGCGTGTGCTGTGCCGTGATACGGGCATCAATGTTCAGCACTTGCGCGATCCGCTGCGCAATGTCGAACTTTGTCATTGGCTCATTACCGGACCAGTGCTGAACGCCCGTTACCGCTTCGCCAATTTCGTGACGTTCCAGCAACTGCCGGATCACAACCGCCACGTCGGGCGTGAAGGTGGGGTAGCGCGTCGCCCAAGCGTCCATTAGCGCGGGCGCTATCCCTCGAGCCGATTCCACGATCGCTGGCGTCAAGCTCGTCACTGCTGACTCACCCCGGTCGATCACCGGACCGTACAGGAGCGGCAAACGCAGCACGCAGGACCGCGCACCGCCTCGCAGCAGCGCTCGCTCTCCGTCAAGCTTGCTGCGGCCATAGGCGTTAAGAGGATTCGGTGCATCGTCCGGATGATAGGGCGGTCGTGTGCCATCGAAGACATAGTCGGTCGAGATTGAGAGGATCCACGAACCGATTTCATGTGCGGCGCTCGCGATAGAGCCTAACGCGTCGACATTCAACGCTCGTGCGAGCATCGGGTCATTCTCACAAACGTCCGGACGTCGCTCGGCCGCAGCCACAATGATCGCGTCAGGCACCTGGTCAACAATGAACTCCCGAACAGCGCCTTCATCGAGGATATCGAGCGTGATAGTACTCGCGTCCCCATGACGAAAAGCTGTTCGCACCACCTGCCACCGGGTTATCGAGGCTAGTTCATTTGAAACGGCGCGTCCAAGCAACCCGGACGCGCCAATCAACGCAACCTTAAAGTGCGGCCCGCGAGTCATGCGGCGGTCGCCGATACAACTGTGTAACCCGCTTCATCGATCGCTTCCTTGAGCGCATCGATAGTTTCGGTCGATGCCACCACTACACGTCCGTGCTCGAGATCCACTTGAACTTGCGCGGCGGCATCGATTTCGTGGATGGAGCGCGTGACGGCGGCGACGCAATGCTGGCAGCTCATGCCTTCCACCTTGAATTCAGCCATATCAATTCCTTGCCTGGTTTTTGTAAGAGCGAACCATGCTATACGTTCCTATCGTTGGAAGGTGTAGAGTCTATGGAAAATTTTAGGAGTATCGGCGATGAACATTGGCGAAGCGGCTCGCGCGTCTGGGGTGACGGCCAAGATGATCCGGTATTACGAGAGCGTTGGCCTCTTGCCACCGGTGGACCGGACAACATCTGGGTACCGCATGTACGGGTCCCAGGAGGTCCATGCACTACGCTTCGTTCGGCAAGCACGCCGGCTGGGCTTTCTGGTCGACGATATTCGCAAGCTCCTGGCTTTGTGGCAGGACCGGCAGCGTGCCAGTGCAGAGGTCAAGGCGATCGCGCTGGAGCATGTCGCGGAGCTCGACAGGCGGATCGCGGAGCTCACGGATATGCGGGACACGCTCGCTCATTTGGCGGTTAATTGCCACGGTGACGGACGGCCCGATTGCCCTATTCTGGAAAGGCTGGCAGAGTGATCGTGTTGGTGCATATTGGTAAACCGTTCATCTTACTTGTGCACAATAAATGTGCGAAATAAAAGGGCCGGGTTGAAAATTCCCGAGAAGAGTAGAGAAATCAACTACTTGTTCCGAGGCGGTGCATGCACCATTCCAAAAAAGAATGCACCCAATGCAGGCATTTCACTAACACCTGCGGCACGGTTCGTCTATAATCCGGGTTAACCCTTTCGAGGGATATCCCTGACCCGAACCGCCGGGGATTCATTTGAAATCCTTGGAGAAATAATCATGTTTGCATTCTTGCTCGAAAAAGTCAGCATCTGGTTTGAAACCGCCGAACGTAATCGTCGCGAAGAATATCTGGCGCAATCGTCGGATATCGTCCAGCTCGAAAAGCGTATCCGCTCGTTGGAAACCGAAGGCTACTCGCTGTAATTTCAGCTGAAAACGCCCGGTCGAAAATTGAACAAGCCCCGCATGCGGGGCTTTGTCATTTCCGGGCACCTTTCGCCGATCAGGCCACGTCGCTCACTTTTTCTGAGGATGCGTCGCGAGCCATCGCTTCATGAACGCAATTTCCTTGTCCTGCGAAGCGATGATCTCCTTTGCCAAGGCCCGCAACTTGGCGTCCTTGCCGTACTTCAACTCGATCTTTGCCATCGCGACCGCGCCTTCGTGATGCGGGATCATGTGCGCTACAAAATCATGATCGGCGTCACCGGTGTATTCGACACCGGACATGCTGGACATCATCGAATGATCGGCTGCCTGGAACTCCTTCGTCGACGCAGAATCTCCTTGGCTGCCGCTGGCGGCTGACATGTCCATGCCCGCCATCGATGCTGAGGATGCCGGCGTCTGGGCAAACGCAGCGGGCATCGAGACAACGATTGAGACTGCAAACGCGGCTGCGCCAGCGAGAAAGGTTTTCGGGAACGTCATCGAATCTCCTTGAATATCGACTTTCGGGAGAGCTAGCTTAAAGCTTGCCATCGCGGTAAGGTAAAGCGCTTTTGTATGATATGAACTGAATCGGCCCGATATGCGTGTCGGTTGTCATTCATTCGCTAAGGGGGCGGTATGAGTCCAGAACTTCGACCTGTCAAATATGTGGCGACCGCGGCGCTATGGCTTGTTTCGGGGTTGACGACATTCAACGCAGCCGGACAGGCAGGTGGCCAGCCGCTCATTCTGGATACGCAGGCAGGGATTCATAGTGGCGCAGGGGGCACCGTTTTGCAGACGGGGCCGCTCACTGGTTCTGGCATCGTGCCAGCGCGTCCGACGGCCACGTTGCCCGAATTGCCGCAGCAAGATCAGCAGACGATCATCGTTTCGCCTTACATCGACCTTCAGCAGGGTGGGAATCGTGCAGGGCAGGGGTATGGAGCAGCAACGGGCTCGCAGCCGTCGTCTTCCAATTACCAGCATCGACCACGTACTTCGTCGCCACATTCCGGCGCTTCTTACGGAGTGCCTACCGGCACTCAAACCCAAGCCCCCACTTCGATGCAGCCGGCAGTGCCGCAAGCGAGACAATCTCCGGGCCAGCCTCCCATCATCACGCCGATACCCATCGCAACGCCTCGATCCATCGCGACCCCGAGCCCCGCGCCGACCGTGCCAACCCGATCGTCGGACCGGCATACCGTAACCGGCGTGGTTTCCACGTCGCTTGATTAACGGCGAGGGGTACAGACGTTTTCAGTCGCCGCGATGTTCGAGTTTGAACGCCGCCTTGCTGTCCTGACCGAGTGCGTCGACGAGATACGGCAGCGTCTCTTTCAATTCAGCCGCGAGCGTATATGGTGGATTCACGATAAACATGCCACTCCCGAACAGGCCAAAGCCGTCGACGGGCGGCTTGCTCACGGTCAATGACGCATGCAGCCAATTCTTGGGTTGCACACGCTTTAATTGATCGGCGAAACGCTGGGACTCCAGCCGGGTCACTTGCGGATACCAGATTGCATAAGTGCCGGTCGCAAAGCGCTTCAGGCTTTCCTCAAGGCAGTTCAACGTGCGCGCGTAGTCTCGTTTGTCTTCGTACGACGGATCGATCAGGACAAGCGCGCGACGCGGCGGTGGTGGTAACAGCTTGATGATGCCCTCAAAACCATCGCCTTCGAAGAGCACTGCACGCCGGCCTGCATCGCGGAAATTATGGCGCAGCACGTCGATTTCGGTGGAATGCAGCTCAAACAACCGCATGCGGTCCTGCTCGCGCATTACCCGCCATGCGAGATAGGGCGAGCCGGGATAGAACTGCAGCGAGCCGTCTGCATTCAGCGCTTTGACTTCTTTGACGTAATCCTTGAGCAAGCCCGGCAAATCGCGCTTGGTCCAAATCTTGGCAATGCCTGTTTCAAACTCGCCCGTCTTGGTCGCGAAGCCATCGGTCAGAGAATAAACGCCGGCGCCCGCGTGGGTGTCGATATACCAGAACGCCTTGTCCTTTTGGGCAAGGTGTTGCAGCAACTGCACGACGACCGCGTGTTTCAGCACGTCTGCGTGGTTGCCTGCGTGAAAGGCGTGTCGGTAACTAAGCATGGCAAATGAGTGAGCAAGACGAGAATGAGCGCGTCCTGAGCCAGACGGACGAAGAAAGTGCCTAAGCGCCAAGATGCAAAAGCGCGCCGCGGCACTACAAGGCACACGCGGCAGGGTCGTTATTGTAGCCGACGACCCTGCCTGTCCAAGATCAAGCGTCAGACAAACGCGTCGCCCACGATTTCTTCAATGCGCTGCTTGATCTCCGGCGTGATCTTTTGCACGACGTCGATGGCCTTCATGTTCTCGTGAATCTGCTCGACCCGCGATGCGCCCGTAATCACTGTACTGACATTCGGATTCAGCAAAATCCAAGCGAGTGAAAGCTGTGCCAGCGAGCAGCCCAGCTGGTCGGACACTTCCGCGAGGCGCCCGACAATGTTATTCGCGCCCTTGTCAGTCAGCTTCTTGGCCAACCATTCGTAACCTTGAAGCTGCGCGCGGCTATCCGACGGAGCACCATCGCGATACTTGCCGGTGAGCAGCCCCGAAGCGAGTGGGCTCCAGGTTGTCAGACCCAGTCCAATGTCTTCATAGAGGCGCTTGTATTCGTTCTCGACCCGCTTGCGATGCAGCAGGTTGTACTCGGGCTGCTCCATTACGGGTTTGTGCAGATGATGCCGCTCGGCAATGTCATACGCGGTGCGAATTTCGTCGGCGCTCCATTCCGATGTGCCCCAATACAACGCTTTGCCTCGCGCGATGATGTCGCTCATTGCCCACACGGTTTCCTCGATCGGCGTATGCGGATCGGGCCGATGGCAAAACACGAGGTCGACGTAATCGAGTTGCAGACGCGCAAGCGAGCCGTCTATGGCGTTATGCAGGTACTTGCGGCTGAGCGTTTGCTGCTGGTTTGGTCCTTCGTTGATGCCAAAGAAAAACTTGGTCGACACCACGTAGCTGACTCGCGGCCACGCGAGCTCCTTCAACGCACGGCCCATGATTTCTTCGGACTTGCCTTTGGAGTAGACCTCGGCGTTATCGAAGAAATTTACGCCGTGATCGCGGGCGGCAGCGAGCGACTCGCGCGCCGCGCGATGGTCGACCTGCGTCCCGTAGGTTACCCACGAGCCGATCGACAATTCGCTGACCTGCAGGCCGGAACGTCCTAGCCGACGATAGTTCATGTTCATGATCTCCAGTTTTTGGGTTTCAGTTGCACCAGGCGGGTTTCAAAGCTTAATCCGATTTCAGGATTCGCGCGGCGATGCCCAGCTTGCCGAGCTTTGCGTTCATTGCATTTGTGATCGAACAATAACCCGGCGCGGTGGCGTCGGATACCTGACCAAACGGCCTATGACATTTATCGAGGTTGATCGGCGCCGCGTTGCGTGGTTTCATAGTTCGAACCTGAACAGAGGAGGGGTGGCAAATGACATCACTGAATACGAGTCTGGCGGGCAAGGTGGCGGTGGTCACGGGCGCGGCGAGCGGGATCGGTAAGCAAATTGCCCTGACTCTGGCCGAGGCGGGCGCAGCGGTCGCCATCGCTGATTTGAACCAGGACGCCGCTAACGCCGTGGCGGAGCAGATCAGGTCGCAGGGCGGCCGAGCATTAGGCGTGGTCATGGACGTTACCGATGAGCAGGCGGTGAATACGGGTATCGATCGGGTGGCGGCGGAGTTCGGCTCGGTCGATATCCTTGTGTCGAACGCCGGTGTGCAGATCGTCAATCCGATCGAAAACTACGCGTATTCCGACTGGAAGAAGATGCAGGCCATTCACGTCGACGGGGCGTTCCTGACCACGAAAGCTGCGCTCCAGCATATGTACAAGGACGATCGCGGTGGTGTCGTGATCTATATGGGATCGGTGCATTCGCACGAGGCGTCGGCGCTCAAGTCCGCGTATGTCACGGCCAAGCACGCGTTGCTCGGACTAGCGCGTGTATTGGCGAAGGAGGGCGCGAAGCATCACGTGCGCTCGCATGTGGTGTGCCCTGGTTTCGTGCGTACGCCGCTGGTCGACAAGCAGATTCCTGAGCAGGCTAAGGAACTTGGTATCAGCGAAGAAGACGTGGTTAAGAACGTAATGCTGGGTGGTACGGTCGACGGCGTCTTCACAACGGTGGAAGACGTGGCCCAAACGGTTCTGTTCCTGGCAGCTTTCCCCACGGCCGCCCTCACGGGCCAATCGGTCGTGGTCAGCCACGGCTGGTTCATGCAGTAAGGCTTCAAACAGGAGTTTCGATGGTAGAGCGAACGGGCAGTGCGCGAAGACTCAATGACACGACAGGAACGAAACGGGCGAAGGCGGCGAAGGAGCCTCGCAAGATGACGTCGCTCGACCTTGGCGAACCGTCCGAGGCATTTGCCTTGGGCGGTCCTGAAACGGACAAGCGCATCAAGTTGCCGCCTTATGAAACTATCGCGTTGATGTTGCAGGGCGGTGGGGCGCTCGGTGCTTATCAAGCTGGCGTATATCAGGGGTTGAACGAGGCTGGCATCCATCCGAACTGGGTTGCCGGGATTTCCATTGGCGCGTTGAACACGGCGATCATCGCGGGGAACGCGCCCGAGGATCGCGTGCCGCGTCTGCTCGAGTTTTGGGAGACGATCTGCCAGCCAGCCTTCATGCCGCCGTTGCCCGCTTTCATAGAACACGCGTTCTTCAATTCCACTGACGAGATCCGCAAGGCTTTCACCGCGATGCAGGCCACGAGTGCCTTGGTCGAAGGACAGAGAGGATTTTTCGTTCCGCGGTTTCCGCCGCCGTCACCGTTGGCTGCGGGAGAGCCGGGCACGGCGAGCTTCTATGACACACTTCCACTCAAGGGAACGCTCGAACAGTTCTGCGATTTCGATCGGATCAATTCGCGTGAGACCCATGTATCGGTGGGCGCGGTGAACGTTGCTACCGGCAATTTCGCGTATTTCGACAACACTCGCATGAAGTTGCGCGCGGAGCATTTCATGGCGTCGGGGGCGTTGCCGCCGGGTTTTGCGGCCGTCGAGATCGATGGCGAGTATTTCTGGGACGGTGGCCTGATGTCCAATACGCCGCTGTACGAGATCGTCCATGCTACGCCGCGTCGGGACACGCTCGCGTTCCAAGTCGATTTGTGGAGCGCGCGCGGGCCGGTGCCGGACAGCATTGTCGATGTGATGGGACGCGTCAAGGACATTCAGTACTCCAGCCGGACGCGGCTTGTTACTGACACCTTGCAGCGCTCACAGCGGTTTCGCAACGTATTGAGGGAAGTGCTGGACAAAGTGCCGGTGGATATCCGCAACAGCGACCCGTGGTGCAAGACGGCGGAGGAACTTGCGTGCTCGAAGCGGTTTAACGTGATTCACCTCATATATAGGCACAAGGAGTACGAAGGGAACTACAAGGACTTTCAGTTTGGGCTGTCGACCATGCGCGAGCATTGGGAAAGCGGCTTGTCGGACATTCGCGGCACGCTCACGCATCGGAACTGGCTCGACATGCCGAACAACGATGCAGGTTTCATCACGCACGACATTCATCGCGACGAGCGTTGATCGGGCGTCAAGCTTATCGAGAGGGCGCAAGAGTGGATTCGTGGCCGGTAAAGTGTTTGCAACACACCCGCGACCTCAAAAAAAACGGCGCTCACACGGAGCGCCGTTTTTAGAACACCCAAAGCAAACTTACTTCAGCACGGTCGCAATGGCGTTGGCCACCACTTCAAGATTGCGCGTATTCAGCGCGGCCACGCAGATGCGGCCCGTGCTGACGGCGTAGATCCCGAATTCCTCTCGCAGGCGATCGACTTGCGCCGAGGTCAGGCCCGAGTACGAAAACATGCCGCGCTGCTGGTTCACGAAGCTGAAGTCGCGCTCCACGCCCGCTGCCTTGATGTGCTCGACCAGGCCGTTGCGCATCGCGCGAATGCGGTCGCGCATTTCGCCGAGTTCCTGTTCCCACGTGGCGCGCAATTCGGGCGATGCGAGCACCGCAGCGACAACCGAACCACCGTGCGTCGGCGGATTCGAATAGTTCGTGCGAATCACGCGCTTGAGTTGCGACAGCACGCGCGTGGCTTCTTCCTTGGAGCTCGTGATGATCGACAGTGCGCCCACGCGCTCACCATACAGCGAGAACGATTTGGAGAATGACGACGACACGAATACGTTGATATCCGCTTTGGCGAACAGGCGTACGGCCGCAGCGTCAGCGTCGATGTTCTCGCCAAAGCCCTGATAAGCGATATCGAGGAACGGTACCAGCGAGCGTGCCTTGACCGTTTCCACGACCTGTTGCCATTGCGCCGGGGTCAGGTCGACGCCGGTCGGGTTATGGCAGCACGCGTGCAGCACGACGACCGTTCCCGCCGGGTAGTTGTTGAATGCTTCCAGCATGGCGTCGAACTTCACGCCGTGCGTGGCTGCGTCGTAGTAAGGGTAGTTCACCACGTCGAAACCCGCGTATTCGAACAACGCGCGGTGGTTTTCCCAGCTCGGGTCGCTGATGGCGATTTTGCCCGTGGGATTCAGCCGTTTCAGGAAGTCGGCGCCAATCTTGAGCGCGCCCGTTCCACCGAGTGCCTGAGCCGTGATCACGCGGCCGTCAGCGATCAGTTGTGAATCATTGCCGAGCAGCAGCTTTTGCACGGCTGCGTCATAAGCGGCAATGCCTTCAATGGGCAGATAACCACGCGGCGCGGCGAGTTCCGTGCGCGCTTTTTCGGCTTCGCGAACGGCGCGCAGGAGCGGAATCTTGCCTTCTTCGTTGAAATACACGCCCACGCCGAGATTGACCTTGGTCGTGCGCGGATCGGCGTTGAAGGCTTCGTTCAGGCCCAAAATGGGGTCACGGGGGGCAAGCTCGACGGCTGAGAAAAGAGACATGATTTATCGGCGGTAGTGGATAAGGCGGCACGGGCGATCGGGATGGGAAATCGGCTGTTCAACCGCAGAAAGCGGTGCAAACCGGACCTCAAGGAGCCAACAGGAGCCAACAAAACTCCGTCCCCATCGATGAAAACCCCAGTTCGGCATTGTAACGAATCGGCCGCTGCTTTTCGGCCTGACGAAATGGAAGAAACGCGGGTTTTGGCTATTTTTTTCGGGCAATTTTCTGGGTTTTTACGAAAATCAGCACGACGAGCCACCGCGTGACGGAATATTGTCCTCAAGCTTTCACTAACCAAAACAATCACTTGCGATTTCGCCGTGCTGCCCCATCTTGGAAACATTGGGCATTCTGCGAAAGCTTGGCGCAAATCGCCCGAACCTCTTCTGACAATCCTCATCCGCCGTCCAAACCCGCTCCAGCGCGAACCGCTAGAATGGGTGTTTGCTCTCGGCCAAGGCACTTCATCCTCATGTCCGATACCCCGCTACTCGAAACTGCCGAAACCCTCGACGAATCCAAATTCGTCCGGTTCGAAGGCTCTCCGTTCCAGCTTTATCAACCCTATTCACCCGCGGGCGACCAGCCCACGGCGATCGCAACGCTTGTGGAAGGGATCGAGGACGGTTTGTCGTTCCAGACACTGCTTGGCGTAACGGGCTCGGGCAAGACGTTCACCATGGCGAACGTGATTGCGCGTATGGGCCGCCCTGCCATTGTGTTCGCGCCGAACAAGACACTCGCCGCGCAGCTCTACGCGGAATTTCGTGAGTTTTTTCCTCGCAATGCCGTTGAGTACTTCGTTTCTTACTACGATTACTACCAGCCGGAAGCCTACGTTCCGCAGCGCGATCTGTTTATCGAGAAGGACTCGTCGATCAACGAACACATCGAGCAAATGCGGCTCTCGGCGACTAAAAGCCTGCTCGAGCGGCGTGATGTGGTGATCGTGGCGACGGTATCGGCAATCTACGGTATCGGCAATCCGTCGGAATATCACAAGATGATTCTGACGCTGCGCACTGGCGACAAGATGGGGCAGCGCGACATCATCGCGCGCCTGATCGCGATGCAGTACAGCCGCAACGAAGCCGATTTTTCACGCGGGACATTTCGCGTGCGGGGCGACACCATCGACATCTTCCCGGCGGAGCACGCCGAAATGGCCGTGCGCGTAGAGCTGTTCGACGACGAAATTGAGTCGATGCAACTCTTCGACCCGCTCACTGGCCGCGTGCGCAACAAGATTCCGCGTTTCACCGTTTATCCGTCGTCTCACTATGTGACGCCGCGCGACACGGTCATGCGCGCCATCGAGACAATCAAGCTGGAGTTGCGCGAGCGGCTCGAGTTCTTCCATAAGGACGGCAAGCTGGTTGAGGCGCAACGGCTGGAACAGCGCACGCGTTTCGATCTGGAAATGCTGCAGGAGCTGGGTTTCTGCAAAGGCATCGAGAACTATTCGCGGCATTTTTCCGGCGCGGCGCCGGGCGAGCCGCCGCCAACGCTCGTCGATTACTTGCCGCCCGACGCGCTGATGTTGCTCGACGAGTCGCATGTGCTGATCGGCCAGTTGAACGGCATGTACAACGGCGACCGGGCGCGCAAGGAGAATCTCGTCGATTACGGTTTCCGGATGCCGTCGGCGCTGGACAACCGGCCGCTCAAGTTCAACGAATTCGAACGCAAGATGCGCCAGGCGATCTTCGTTTCAGCCACGCCGGCCGATTACGAAAACCGCACGGCGGGGCAGGTGGCCGAACAGCTTGTGCGGCCGACCGGTCTGGTCGATCCCGATATTGAAGTGCGTCCGGCACGCTCGCAAGTGGACGACGTGCTCGGCGAGATCAATGCGCGCGTCAAGGTGCACGAGCGTGTGCTGGTGACGGTGCTGACCAAGCGCATGGCTGAACAACTGACCGAGTTTCTCGCGGATCACGGCGTGAAAGTGCGCTACCTGCATAGCGACATTGACACGGTCGAGCGCGTGGAAATCATCCGCGATCTGCGTCTCGGCACGTTCGACGTGCTGGTCGGGATCAACTTGCTGCGAGAAGGGCTGGATATCCCGGAAGTGTCGCTGGTCGCGATCCTCGACGCCGACAAGGAAGGTTTCCTGCGCGCGGAACGTTCGCTGATCCAGACGATCGGCCGGGCTGCCCGTAACGTGAACGGCAAGGCGATTCTCTACGGCGACAAAGTCACGGACTCAATGAAACGTGCGATCGGCGAGACCGAACGGCGCCGCACAAAGCAGATTGCGCACAATCTCGCGATGGGCATTACGCCGCGTGGCGTGACCAAGCGGATCAAGGACATTATCGACGGTGTTTATAACGCCGACGATGCCCGCGCCGAGCTGAAGGAAGCCCAGACCCGCGCGAAGTTCGAGGACATGTCTGAAAAGCAGATATCGAAGGAAATCAAGCGGCTCGAAAAGCAGATGATGGATCACGCGAAAAATCTTGAATTCGAAAAAGCTGCGCAAACCCGCGACCAACTGTCGCTTCTGAGGCAGCGCGTGTTCGGCGCGAATGTGGGTGACCACATTACGGGCATCAGCTAAACGTAAGGGATTCAGGGCAGGGAACGCGGCAACCCAAACGGGTTCGCCGCGTTTTTTTTGCCCGAAATTTCGCCGTAAGAACGTCCCGCCCTCTCAACAACCCAACACGCACAAGGCTTGTTGATTTCCATCAAATTGTTCCGTCCTCCGATCAGTGCTAAACTCCACACCCATTGAGAATGGTTCGTATTAACGTTGTTGGTTACGTTCTCATTGCGATTTCCTATCATCGACGTCAAATTGATCGATGAACTGACCGGATTGGAGCGAGCGCACGCAGCGCATCACCGATCAATAACAAGAAGGAGTGACGGATGCAGGTTTCAACTTTTGCACGCGGCGCGGTAGCCGCAGTCGCGCTTGCGGCAATGGCGTCGGCATCGGCTGCCGAATATCCGATCGGCAAGCAGCATATCGAGAACGGCATGGAAGTTGGCGCGGTGTACCTGCAGCCGATCACCATGGAACCGGAAGGCATGATGCGCAAAGCCTCGGATTCCGACGTGCACCTCGAAGCCGACATCCACGCCGTGAAGAACAATCCAAACGGCTTCGCGGAAGGCGACTGGATGCCTTACCTGCAAGTGACGTACGAGCTGACCAAGGTCGGCACGACGCAAACCATCAAGGGCGACATGATGGGCATGGTCGCGAGCGACGGCCCGCACTACGGCGACAACGTGAAGCTGTTCGGCCCGGGCAAATACCACCTGAAACTCAACATCGCGCCGCCGATGCAAACCGGCCACATGGCGTTCGGCCGTCACGTCGACAAGGAAACCGGCGTGGGTCCGTGGTTCAAGCCCTACACGATCGAATACGATTTCCCGTTTGCCGGCATCGGCAAGAAGGGTGGTTACTGAGTAGTCGAGTCAGGCGTCCGGCAACCGTGACATGACGTGAAAACGAAGCGAAACGTCGCGCCGGGCGTCGCAGCCAGGAAGCATGCATGCAACGCAAAACCAAGTTGATCGCCGCCTCGCTAGCCTTGGCGGCTGGATGGTTCGCCAGTGCCGCGGCAGCGCAAGCCGCCGACCTGCCGACCTTCAAGCTGGAAATGAACGACGGCAAGCTCAATCCCACGCGTATTGAAGTGCCGGCGGGGCAGCGCATCAAGATCGAAGTGCACAACATCGGCAAAGGTGCGGCTGAATTCGAAAGCATCCAGTTGCGCAAGGAAAAAGTGCTCGCGCCGGGCGCCGATTCCTTCGTCGTGATTGCGCCGCTGGAGAAGGGTGAGTACAAATTCTTCGACGATTTTCATCAATCGGCGCAAGGCGTCATCGTCGCGAAGTAAGGTCACGCCGGGCCGGTTTGCGTGCTGTCCGTTCAGCGTCACGCGCAACCTGCTTCGGCCTGCAAGAGCGGGGGATAAGTGATGGGTCAGGTTCTTTTCATCGTGTGGCGGGAGAGTGTCGAGGCGCTGCTGGTCGTCGGCATCCTGTATGCATGGCTGAAAAATGGCGATGCCGATGCGCGTCGCGGCATACCGTATTTGTGGGCGGGTGTGGCGGCGGGGTTGCTGGCGGCAGTGGCGCTGGGCGCGGCGCTGGTCGGTTTCACCGAAGAGTTATCCGGTGATGCACAGGATTATTTCCAGACCGGCATGGTCCTGGTGGCGTGCGTACTGATCGTGCAAATGGTGCTGTGGATGAAGCACCACGGGCGGTCAATGAAACGCGACATGGAAGCATCGCTGCAAAAGAGCAAGCAGGACGCGAACTGGTGGGGCGTGACCTTGCTGGTCGCGCTTGCGATTGCGCGTGAAGGCAGCGAGACCGTGATTTTCCTGTACGGCCTCGGCTTCGGCCAGTCGGGCCACGTCGATCCCATGCAGTATCTGGCGGTCGCGATTGGTCTGGCGCTGGCGTTTCTGACGTTTTATCTCCTGCAGCTTGGCGGCAAGATTTTCTCGTGGCGGCTCTTTTTCCGCGTGACGGAAATCATGTTGTTGTTCCTCGCGGCGGGCTTGTTTCAAACGGGTGTCGATAAACTCATCGATAAGGAGATCCTGCCTGTCGTCATGAATCAGGTGTGGGACACGTCCTGGCTGCTCGATGACTCCAGCACCTTTGGCTCGCTGGTCGCCACGCTCACGGGTTATCGCGCGCATCCGGCCGGCATGAACCTGATTGCGTACGCGGTGTACTGGGCGGTGATCTTCCTGCTGCTGCGTCGATCGAAAAACCGGATGGCGCAAAAATCGGCGCGAAGGGTGGCATGAGCGGCATGAGCGACGCGATGAATCGGCCCGGCCGGCTGCAGCAAGCCGGGCAATGGATGCAACAACATGGCAGCCTGATCCGCGGCATTCAGTGGGTCGTGGTTGCCGTGTATGCGTTTCTGATTCTGGTTCCAGCCGTCTTGCCGCTGCCGGACGGTACCGCGCATCTCTGGACCAACCTCACGCTGGCTGCGCAGTTTGTGTTCTGGGGTATCTGGTGGCCGTTCGTGCTGCTTTCCATGGTGATGCTCGGCCGCGTGTGGTGCGGCGTGCTGTGTCCCGAAGGCGCACTGACCGAGTTTGCGAGCAAGTTCGGCCGCGGCTGGGCGATTCCACGCTGGTTGCGCTGGGGCGGCTGGCCGTTCGTTGCGTTCGGCATCACCACCATCTATGGTCAGATGGTCAGCGTTTATCAGTATCCGAAAGCCGTGTTGTTGGTACTAGGGGGCTCGACGGTCGGCGCCATGATTGTTGGCGTGCTGTATGGGCGCGAGAAACGCGTGTGGTGCAAGTATCTCTGCCCCGTGAACGGGGTATTTTCCCTTCTGGCACGGCTCGCGCCCTTCCACTTCAAGGTCAACGAGGACGCGTGGCGCCGCTCGTATAAAGAGGGCGAGCACGGGCATCGCGTGATCCCGGTCAACTGCGCGCCGCTCGTGCCGCTGCGCGCCATGAAAGGCGCGTCGGACTGCCACATGTGCGGCCGTTGCAGCGGTCATCGGGACGCTATTTCGCTCGAGTGGCGCTCGCCTTCGGCCGAAGTCGTGCAACTCGGCGATAAACAAGCGAATCCGTGGGACACCGCGCTGATTCTGTACGGCTTGCTGGGCATCGCTATTGGCGCGTTCCACTGGACCGTGAGCACGTGGTTCGTCGACTTGAAGCAGATCTTTGCGTCGTGGCTGATCGATCACAACATCCTCTGGCCGCTCGATACAAACGCGCCCTGGTTCCTCTTCACGCATTATCCCGAACAAAACGATGTTTTCTCGTGGCTCGACGGCGGGATGGTCGTGGGTTATATCGTGGTCACGGGGCTCGTTTATGGCACGGCGCTTCTGGCCTTGCTGGCCGTTGGAACCCGCATGCTCGGGCGTTTCAGTTTCACTCGCCTGCATCACCTGACGCAGGCGCTGATACCCGTGGCAGGATGCGGCGTGTTCCTGGGTTTATCGGCGACTACCGTGTCATTGCTGCGCGCTGAACATCTGCCGCTCTGGTGGGTGACCGATGTGCGCCTGGGCTTGCTCGGCGTTGCGAACCTGTGGAGCGCGTGGCTCGCCTGGCGCGTCATCGGCCGGTATGCAACTGGGCGTTTTGTCTCGCAAAGCGTTGCGATGCTGTGGTTTATCGCCGCTCTCGCCGTGGTAGATAGCGCCTGGTACCTGATGTTCTGGGGCTTTTCGCGGTAACGTTGCGGGTATCGCGCCAGTCGCGAGCTAATCGCGGGGCCAATCCCTTTATCAACGCAACGACTATCCTCCAACAACAGGTGACGAGAATGAGAACAAAACCCGTATTGACCGACGCGGACGTAAAAACCATCGCGGCCGCGGCTGAAGCGCATGCATTGGCGAACAAGTGGTGCGTAGCAATTGCTGTCGTCGATGACGGCGGCCATCTGCTTCACCTGCATAGGCTTGAGGGCGCAGGCGCAAGCACGGCAGAGATGTCCGCGGGCAAGGCGCGTACCGCTGCGCTTGGACGGCGCGAAACGAAAGTGTATGAAGACATGATCAAGCAAGGCCGCACGGCGTTCTTGAGCGCCCCGATGACTGCCATGCTGGAAGGCGGGGTGCCGATCGTGGTGGGTACGGATATTGTCGGCGCGGTGGGCGTCTCGGGCGTGAAGTCGGACCAGGATGCGGCAGTGGCGCGAGCGGGTATCGCGGCGTTGGGGATCGAAAGCGTTTAAGGTTTCTGACGCGTTCTTCGGAGCAGCTTTGCTTCGCGACGATCAAACTGGTCGGCCTAAACAAAAAAAGCACGTTTTCGCGAGAAAACGTGCTTTTTGCTTATCAAATGGTGCTGTTCAAAGCACACGATGGGAACCAAAAAAAGCGGCTTCGCTGGCTATCGACGACTGGCTGGTGTTTGCACGAAGGGGTCTAAATTCTCGCGTGCAAGCCGTCATTGCTGGCTAGTGCCAAACACCTCTCGAAGAGGTGGTCCCCACAATACCCGGTACTGAAATCCCGTCCTGCGTGTCGATGTGCTCCTGCGCGTTACTTGGTGAGAATCAGCTTGCCCAGTCGCGTGGCGCGCAACTGATAGGTTTCACCGTTATGCATGATGCTGATGTGGCTATGACCTTGCAGCAACGTGTCGCTGCGCAGTGATCGATCGGAACGCTCGCCGCTTTCCGACACGCTGCCCGACGGCGCAGGGCGCGCGGTCGTGACAGCTGCCGTCCGGGGCCGTGAGATAGTGGCTGCCGCGGAGCGTTCGACGGGACGACGTAGCCGAAGCGTGTTGGAGCGCAGGAGGTCGGTCATGTCGAAGAGTCCGTTCGTTGAGTCGATGGAGTAATCTTAATGATAACCATTCCCATTTACAACAACGAAGTATTCATCGATCACACGTTTCGATAGTCATTGGCTGTCTGGCTATCGAAACGGTGTGGCGCCTCAGTGCAGCGGGCCTTCGAGATTGCTGTGAGCGAATTGCCGGATCAGCCGGACGGTGTCGATATCCGCTTCCCGATACGCAGACTTCACAATCTCCTGCGTCTGAAGTGCGTCGGGGCTGGCGTTTGGATCGTCGGCGACGGGCAGGGTGGTGGCGTAGGTGAAACGCAGGAACAACTGGAGCTCGTCCGGTTGCTCGATTGCCATGGTCAGCGAGCCGCCCACGTATTCGGCGGTCGGCAGGATGTCGTAGCGAACACTGGCTTCGGGAATCAGCGTTACGCGGTCACGCACGACGGCCTGACCGTAGTGCAGTTCGCGTTCGAGCACATCGCCGGCACGCGACAGGATCACGCAGCGGTCTAGGCCGATCACGAACAATTGCGGCTGTTCCGCACGCAGCACGAGTCCGTGCCAGACCTGTTCGCGGGTCATCGATTCCACGAATGGATTGAGCGGGTCGTTGATCTGGATGAGGTGTTCGAAATTCAAAACGACAGTTTCCTTGGGTTGTTCGATGAGTGAGCGATCGCGTAGTCCGCGTTGTAGCCCGCTTACGCAGGCGTCAGGCCCGAATGAATCATGATCGCGCCGCTGAGAATCTTGTGCACGGGACACGCATTCGCAATTTGCAAAAGCCGTTCCCGCTGGGTGCCATCCAATTCGCCGGTCAAGAGGATCTGGCGGTCGATCACCGTGCCTTCGGGCGTGATGTCCAGCGTGAGCGTCACGTGCACCGCTTCGAGCGGCCATCCCTTGTGCTTCGCGTACATCTTCAGCGTGATCGACGTACACGCGCCCAGGCTCGACAGTAGCAAGCTGTGGGGCGTTGGGCCGGTATCTGCGCCACCGAGTGTTGACGGTTCGTCGGCGATCCAGTCATGCTGGCCGTCGCTCAGCGAAACCTGAAAAGCCGTTGCACCGATGCGGGCGCTGACAGACGGCGTCACAAACTTTTCGGACATGCGGTACTCCAGAGTTAGCAGATGGGCAGTGCAGGAAAAAACGCAGACGATAAAAAACGGCGCGGCACGAACGACTATTGTGACGCAAATAGTGTCATTCGTGCCGCGCCGGTGAAACATGCACGGTCGGGGCGCTCGAAGGCTTGGGCCAGTCTAGTGGTTGATCGACCCCATGCGTCCCGCCTGGTAATCGACCACGGCCTGGCGGATCTCTTCCTCCGTGTTCATCACGAACGGGCCGTAGCGGACCACGGGTTCCTTCAGCGGCACACCACCGATCAGCAGCAGTTCAAGCGGCTCGTCGCCGGCGGCGAACGTGACCGTATCGCCATCGTCCGCAAACACGACCATCTGCTGCGCCTGCACGGCTTGCTTCGCCTCGCCGTACAGACCGTTCCCCGACAACGCATAACCGAACACTCGAAAATCCCGTGGCACCGGATGCACGATCGACGCGCCCGGTTGCAGCGAAAAATGCTGGTAAAGAATGGGCGTACGCGTTTCGATTGCTGCCTTAACGCCAAGCGCTTCACCCGCGATGACCTTCACGCGCACGCGGCCGTCATCGCTGGTGGCGACCGGAATCCGCTCCGACGCGATTTCCTGATAATGCGGCGCGATCATCTTGTCGCGCCTGGGCAGGTTCACCCAGAGCTGCAAGCCATGCACGCGGCCGCCAGTTCGGGTGAATTCGGGATCGGGCATTTCGCTGTGCACTACGCCCGCGCCGGCCGTCATCCATTGCACGTCGCCCTGGCGCAGTGTGCCGGAATGCCCGGCCGAATCCTTGTGGCCGAACTGGCCCTCAAGCACGTACGTCACGGTTTCGAAGCCGCGGTGCGGATGATCCGGCGCGCCTTTCGCCTCGCCGGGCGCGTAGTCGACGGGACCCATTTCATCGAGGAGCAGGAAAGGATCAAAATCCATCAAGAGCCGCGTCGGGAACGGGCGATGTACGACAAAACCGCCGCCTTCGACGGTGCGGAGCGCGGCAATCGTGCGTTCGATACTGCGTGTGCTTTCCATTTTGTCCTCGCTTGGGTCGGGCCAGCGTGGCCGATGCAACGGGTGAGGCATTAGCGCCAAATTTAAAACATAGCGCTATTATATGGACGCTATTTCGCAGAAAAAGCCGTCAAACCGCAATGGATTGTCCCACCTGTAGAACAACGAGATTCCAACGAAAACACCAATGAGCGCCCTGGCCGCATGAAACCTGATTCGCATGACCTCAATGATCTGATGTATTTTTCGTACGTTGTCGAGCACGGCGGTTTCTCAGCGGCGGAGCGGGTATTGGGTATCTCCAAGTCGCGTTTGTCGCGGCGCGTGTCCGAGCTTGAGACGTCGCTCGGCGTGCGTCTGATGCAGCGGTCCACGCGAAAACTCGCACTGACCGAGGCTGGCCAACTCTTCTACCAGCATTGCAAGGCGATGCTCGCCGAAGCCCAAGCCGCTGTCGATATCGTGCATAGCTTGCGCGATTCACCGCGCGGCAGTGTGCGGGTTAGCGTGCCGGTGACGATCGCGCAGACGTTCTTGTCGGAGGTGATGCCTGATTTCCTGCATCGATACCCCGAGGTTCGCGTCATCCTGAGCGTGACGAACCGCGTGATCGATTTGTTCGAAGACGCTATTGACGTCGCATTGCGCGTGCGCTCGGAGCCACCGGTCAATTCGACAATCGTCGCGCGCCCGCTGTGGCGCACGGAACAGATGCTGGTGGCCGCGCCCTCGCTGCTCAAGCCGAACGCGCCGCCGCTCACGCCGTCGGAGCTCGCCCAGTTCGATACCATCGATGTCCCGGCCACCGATGGCCGCCACGTCTTTCGCCTGATCGCGCCAGACGGCACGCGTCACGAATTCGAGCACGAACCGCGCCTTGTGACCGCGGACCTCGGCATGATCCGGGAAGCGGTGCTGCGGGGTGTGGGTATCGCGGCGTTGCCGGAGATGATGTACGGCGCGGCGCTGCGGACCGGACAAATGTCGCCGGTGATGCCCGGCTGGACTTTTCCGACACCGCAGCTCTATGCGGTGTTTTTATCGCGGCAGGGCATGGTGCCGGCAATTCGCGCCTTCGTCGATTTTCTTGTCGAGTCGATCAATGACAGCAATCGCTTCCCGGGAGAATGTCCTCTCACCACGGAGCCTGCTCGCGAAACAGTGTGACTAATCTCGGCGCAGCCGCAAGTTTCTGACATTGAAGCGGGCGCTTGCGATGGTCAGATTCAATCGGCGCCGGCTTGAACGTGCTGTGCTCGGGCGCTATATTGGAATCTCTTCGCTAAGGAGCTGCTTATGCGAAAACTCACGGCCACTTTTATAGTAGGCCTGATAGGGCTAATAGCGCTGTCCGTGTCGAGCACGGCTGTCGCATGCAGCGATACTGCGGATTCGAATGTCTCGACGCCAAAGTAACCGCTAGCCCGAATGTGCCGGCGCGCACACAAAAAAAGGCCTTCATCATTGCGATGAAGGCCTTTTCCTTTGTGGTTTTTTTAAGCGATGCAAACGCGTCCGTCGGGATGCGTTACTTGCCGCCGGCCTTCGGCTCGGTGACAAACCCTATCTTCGATAACCCGCCGCCTTGCGCGGCCGACATGACATCGGCGACACGCTCATACGGCACCTTGCGGTCCGCGCGCAAACGCAATTCCGGTTGCGGCGTCTGCTTCGAGGCATCGGCTATGCGCGATGCCAGCGCGGTATCGTCGACCTTCTGGTCGTTCCAGAGCACCGTGCCGTCCGCTTCGACGGCAACGTCCACGTGCGCCGGTTTCGTGTCCTGCGGCTGGCTGCTCGCCTTCGGCAAGTCGATTTTCACCGCATGGTTAATCGCGGGAATAGTGACGAGAAAAATGATCAGGAGAACCAACATGACGTCGACGAGCGGCGTCATGTTGATCTCGCTCATCATGCCGTCGTCCTCGTCACTGGAGAAAGGGCTCATGGCCATGGCGACGTCCCCTTAGCTCACACGCGATGCAGGCTGCTTGGATCCAGACGCAGACGCAGATCCGGCAGCCGCCACCGTCGCGGTGCTCGCAGCGTACTGCGTGGCCAGGCGCAGGCCGTCTCCGCGCTTGCTGGACGCGAGCTTGGTGCCCGTCACGAAGAACGCGTGCAGTCCATGCGCAAAACGGTTCAGCTTAGTGACAATAGTCTTGTTCCCGCGCGTCAGTGCGTTGTAGCCGAGCACGGCCGGAATCGCGACGAACAGGCCGAACGCCGTCATGATCAGCGACTCGCCGACCGGTCCTGCGACTTGATCGATCGACGTTTGACCCGTTGCGCCAATGGTCAACAGCGCGTGATAAATGCCCCACACCGTGCCGAACAAGCCGACGAACGGCGCCGTGCTGCCGATCGATGCAAGCACGGCGAGCCCCGCTTGCATGCGTCCGACGCCTTCATCCATGGTGTCCTTCAGGCAGCGCGTGATCCAGTCCGACACGTCCATGCGGTCGTGCAGATGCGGTTGCGTCTGATGATGGTGATCGGCTGCATCCTGCCCGGAGAGGGCGAGCGCGAGGAACGGATTGTCCTGCGCGTTCGAGGAATGGCTGCTCAGCTTCTTGATGCCGTCGGCGAAATCGTCCGAATGCCAGAACGCCAGCTCCGCGTTCTTCGTGAGGCGCTTCAGGCGCACCACGTTCAGGCCCTTCACCAAAATCACTGTCCACGACAGGATCGACATGATCGCCAGCGCGAGCGCGATACCCCGCGTGACGAAATCCCCTTGCGCCCAGACATGCGCCAAGCCGTAGTTTTGCATTGCAGTTCCTGTAGATATCTAGAAATTAGGTCGAATTTTTTTGGTGTTATTCAGCGTTCGTTGGATCGGTCCCGACTGTGGCGCTAGTCGTTCAACCCAAATACGAACGGCTGGGAATATGCAGCGCGGATCGCCACGCCATTTTCCTTGTAGGGCTTGCATGCGCTTGAGCGCATGGCATCGAGCGCGGCGTCATCGAGTCGCGACGAACCGCTGCTCTTCTTCAGTTCGATGTTCTCGATCTTCCCCGTCAGCCCCACGACAAACTTCACCAGCGCCGTCCCCGATTCCCCCCGACGCCGCGATAACGCCGGATAGTCCGGCATCGCGATGTTGCACTCGAGATGAGCGACGTCCTTCGGCGCGTTCAGCTCCATGGTCGGACGCCCGATGGCCGGCGCCGCGGCGGCCGGCGCTGCCGCAACCGGCGGCGTGGGCGGAGCGGGAGCGGGCGCAGGCGCGGCTGCCGCCACAGGCGACGGCGCCGTGGTTTCCGGCAACGGCGTTGGTGCGGCCTTCACGCGCGGCTGAACGACGGGCTTGGGCTTCAGTTGCGGTTTCGGTGGAACCGGTTTCGGCGGCGGAGGAACGGGCGTCGACTGAATGGCCACAGGCGCTGCAAGCGGTTGCGGCGGCGCGGGGCTGATCAGTTCGGCCGTGATTGTCTTCGATTCGATCGGGCGCGGCGGCGGCTCGTTACGCAGGGTGAGCACGACAGCCAACAGGCCCACGTGAATCGCCGCCACGGCAACACTCGCGGCAATCACGCGCGGATTGAAACCTGAGGATTCGATCGAACGGGAGGAGTGAGCGTTAAGCGCCGCTGCCGAATTGGCGGGCGAGATCAGGGGAGACGGCATATCAGCGTGGTTGAACGGCGGCGACGCCGTACGAACGGCGAAAGCCCATGCAGCATGTAAGACTGGAGGACTTCATTTTCGAAAGATGAGCAGAGAAATAAACAGCGTGGTCACGAAACCGATCAGCAATTCCATCATTCCCTCCTTGGATGGGGGTTGGCGGGCTGGCTCAATGTGACCTGGCTTGCGGGCGGAGAAGCGGGGACTGCGATTTACATCTGGCAACGCTAGCGGCCGTGACGATCGGCTTGAAAACCGCGCCTCGGAGTGGCCGCATAGTCATTGCATTAACACGGCAGCATTCATGGTCAGCATTCGTGGTGATCAAGCACCAGACGATTCGCCGTTGACCTGTAGCGTGCTTACGCGGCCTTGCGTTCGTAGAACGTGAGCGGTACGGCCTGATGCTGATCGCCACGACTGCCGCAATGCGACGCGCAACCGCTTTGCAACATGACGTCGCGCACGGTTTCTTCGCATTTGCCGCAGCACATGGCAACACCCAGTTCGAATTGCAGTTCGTCGAACGTAGCGACGCCATCCGCAATCGAGGCGCGAATCTTTCTGTCCGACACTGACTTGCACACACAGACGATCATGATTAACCGCGATAGCTAACGTTAATGCGAATTATTATCATTCCTTATGCGAAGGTTGGCAATAGGGGTGAACAGTTTTTTTCGGGGTGCGGCGGATGGAAAAAAGGGACGGGGCGGAGAGCCTTGCCGCGCAAGGTGCCATGTTGATGTAAAAAACTGAAAACCGGACGCTCGAAAGGGCTTTTGAGCCGCTAAAGCAGGTTTTTATGGCTTGGAGAGAGGGTGGTGCGGCTCGGAATCGTTCGAAGTCGCCTGGAGCCGCGGTCTCAGACCGGATCGGATTCCAGTGCCAGCGTGCGTCGTGAGGGGATCACGACGCGTTCGACGGTCACGTCCAGTCCGAGCAGCGACGCGGCGAGTTGTCGCAGAGCGTGGCCGTCGCTGGTGGAGTAAAAGCGCGGCAATTCGATTGCCTGAGCTTGAGCTTGAACGTGAGCCTGATCCTGCACGGGTGCTGCACGCAGTCCAAAAGAATCCAGTTGCCGTTCGAGTTGCCGCGCAATCGCGATACTGGTGTCGATCAGCGTGAGCCGGTCGCCGGAAATGGAGCGGATAGCCTGATCAAGGAAGGGGTAGTGCGTGCAGCCGAGCACCAGTGTGTCGGCGTTGGCGTCGAGCATGGGTTGCACATAGCTTCGCAGCAGGGCAACGAGTTCAGGTGAGTTCGTGTCGCAGCGTTCCACCGCCTGCACGAGGCCGTGCCCCGGCTGCAGGATGAAGTGGCAGTCACTCGTATGGCGCTCAGCCAGCGCTTGAAAGCGCGCGCTGCGTAACGTGACGGCTGTTGCCAGTACGCCCACCACGCGCGTTTGCGACGTAAGCGCCGCTGGCTTGATGCCCGGCTCCACGCCGATCACGGGAATGGGCAAGCGTTCACGGGTTTGAGCGATGGACTGCGAGGTCGCCGTGTTGCACGCAACCACCAGCGTCTTCGCGCCCTGCGACACCAGCCATTCGCCGATCGCGAGCGTCCGGTCGGCGATAAAGTCGTCATCGCGTTCGCCGTACGGGGCGTACAGCGAATCCGCCACGTAGATCAGCCGTTCGTCCGGCAAGGCGGCACGTACCGCGCGCAACACGGACAAACCGCCGAGGCCCGAATCGAAAATAGCAACGGGCGCGTTCGAACCGAGCGCCTCGGGAGAGGAGCTCACAGCGGAACTGACAGCGGAGCGAGCCGCTGAACGAAGGGCATCAAAGGGCATGGTGGCCGGAAGTTTACTCGTTCTCGCCCATCATGGTTTGCTGATAGTTCTGGATGCCGACCTTCGCCACCAGATCGATCTGCGTTTCCAGCCAATCGATATGCTCTTCCGTATCGTCGAGAATCTTCACAAAAATTTCACGCGAGATGAAATCGCGAACCGATTCGCAATACGCGATCGCTTCCTTGCACGTGCTCTGCGAAATCTGTTCGAGCTTCAAGTCGCACTTCAGGATTTCTTCGGTCTCTTCACCAATCAGCAGCTTGTGCAGGTCCTGCAGGTTCGGCAGGCCGTCGAGCATGAAAATACGCTGGATCAGCCAGTCGGCATGCTTCATTTCGCCGATCGACTCGTCGTACTCGTGCTTGCCAAGCTTCTCCAGCCCCCAGTGCTTGTACATGCGTGCATGCAGGAAGTACTGGTTGATCGCAGTCAGCTCGTTCTTCAGCTGCTGGTTGAGGTATTCGAGGACTTTGATATCGCCTTGCATATTTGTTCCTTGTGTGGGCGTTTCAGCTTTTCAAACATAACCGCTCAAGTTTAAAAAGCCAAGATGAAAAATGGTGTTTTCTCCGCTATTGAGCGGGGATTTTCGTATTTACGCGAGTGGAATGAGAATGCAAACAGTTCTCTTCACAACAGCCCGAAAATGAAAGAGCCGGGCGCGTGGCCCGGCTCTTTTTAGCTCGTTTTGCTAAGGCGCTAGTTTAAACCGTCGCGACCGGAATCTTGCCGATTTTCGCTTGCCATTCTTTCGGTCCCGTCTGGTGAACAGAGGTTCCGGTCGAATCAACGGCGACGGTTACCGGCATATCCTGCACATCGAATTCGTAGATGGCTTCCATGCCCAGGTCTTCGAACGCGATGACCTCCGCGCCGCGAATCGCCTTCGACACCAGGTATGCCGCGCCGCCCACGGCCATCATGTAGGCGGCCTTGTGCTTCTTGATCGCCTCGATGGCAACCGGGCCGCGCTCTGCCTTGCCGATCATCGAGATCAGGCCGGTCTGCGACAACATCATGTCCGTGAACTTGTCCATGCGCGTGGCCGTGGTCGGGCCCGCCGGGCCAACGACTTCCTCACGCACCGGATCGACCGGGCCAACGTAATAAATCACGCGATTCGTGAAATCGACGGGGAGCTTTTCGCCCTTGGCCAGCATGTCGGCAATGCGCTTGTGCGCAGCGTCGCGGCCGGTCAGCATCTTGCCCGAGAGCAGCAGCGTCTGGCCCGGCTTCCACGCGGCGACCTGTTCCTTCGTCAACGTGTTCAGGTCCACGCGCTGGCTCGTTTCCGTGTTCGCGACCCATTCGACTTTCGGCCATGCGTCGAGCGAAGGGACGTCGAGTTTCGCCACGCCTGAACCATCAAGCGTGAAATGCGCGTGGCGCGTAGCTGCGCAGTTCGGGATGATCGCGATGGGTTTCGATGCCGCGTGCGTGGGTGCCGCCATGATCTTCACATCGAGCACGGTGGCGAGGCCGCCCAAACCCTGCGCACCGATACCCAGCGCGTTGACCTTCTCGTGCAACTCGACGCGCAATTCTTCGATCCAGTCCTGCGGTCCACGCGCAATAACGTCCTGGATATCGATGGCGTCCATCAGCGATTCCTTCGCCATGACCATCGCTTTCTCTGCCGTCCCGCCAATGCCGATTCCAAGCATGCCGGGCGGGCACCATCCGGCGCCCATCAGCGGCACGGTTTTCAGCACCCAGTCGACGATGGAATCCGACGGGTTCAGCATCGCGAACTTCGTCTTGTTCTCCGAGCCGCCGCCTTTGGCCGCGATCTGGACGTCGACTTTATCGCCGGGGACGATTTCGTAGTGGATCACCGCCGGCGTGTTGTCCTTCGTGTTTTTGCGCGCGCCTTCGGGCGGGCTCACGATGGAGGCGCGCAGCACGTTGTCCGGATTCAGGTAGCCGCGGCGCACGCCTTCGTTGATCATGTCGGTGACGCCCATGGTGGCCGAACCTGACTCACTCGCCCATCGCACGTCCATGCCCACCTTCACGAACACCGTGACAATACCGGTGTCCTGGCAGATCGGCCGATGACCTTCCGCGCACATGCGGCTGTTCGTCAGGATCTGCGCGATGGCGTCTTTCGCGGCCGGACTCTCTTCGAGTTCGTATGCGCGGCCCAATGCCTGGATGTAGTCGAGCGGATGGTAATAGCTGATGTGCTGCAACGAATCCGCAATGCTCTGAATCAGGTCTTCCTGCTTGATGATGGTCATGGCTTGAACGTGTGTGGGAACGGGACGTTATCGGGACTGTTTGCGGCGCTTTGAATAGCGCTCATGGTGTTGTGCCACTGCTTGCCTGTGCTTACTCGTGCGCCTTCGCGGGCGTGCCGGAAGGTTCGTGAAAATGCTCCGGGTGCGTGTGCGTGGTCAGGCGGTCGACCCACGCCATGATCAGCGCCGACGCGAGGAATGCCACGTGAATGATCACTTGCCACATCACCGCGTGCTCGGAGTACTGGTCCGGATTGATGAAGGTTTTCAGCAGATGGATCGACGAAATGCTGATCAGCGCCATGGATAGCTTCACCTTCAGCACGCCGGCATTCACGTGATCGAGCCATTCCGGCTGGTCGGGATGGCCTTCCACGCCGAGCCGTGAGACGAAGGTCTCATAGCCGCCCACGATCACCATGATCAGCAGATTCGAGATCATCACCACGTCGATCAGGCCGAGGACGACCAGCATGATGTTGGTTTCGTCGAGCGTCGTCATATGGGTGACGAGGTGCCAGACTTCCTTCAGGAACAGGACGACGTAGACGCCCTGCGCCACGATCAGGCCGAGATAGAGCGGCACCTGGAGCCAGCGGCTCATGAAGATGACTGCTGGAAGGGGCTTCATGGAACGGCGGGGAGGACGGGTGCCGGGGATGTTCGGGGATGCGGACATGAGCGGTGCCGGGTCGTGGAAGGTTGGTTGAATCGAGTACGTGCTTTGGACGAGGCGAGCGCGAAACGGTGAAACGGCAAAACGTCATTCGCGCGCATTTTTTTGAGAAAGCGCGTCATTGTAGCGCGACGCCGCCAGGGGGTTGCGGGTCAACCCTGAGGAAGTCGGCCCGCGCGGCGGGTTCCGCCCACCTACTCGCTGGCGGTTCCGCCGAAGGTGCGTGACATGCGAAATCCGTACGAACGCCGTTTGGAAGCCGTCCCTGGTTAAGAAATCATCGATGGTGCCGTTTTCGCCTTCATGCACGCCAGAGCGCGTAACGATTCAAGCTGGAATCCGGACGACGAGTTCAGTTAACATGGCGTGGCGCGTCACGGATTGCGCGCGGCGGAAGCAGCGCGTGAGCGCAAAGCGCATCATTGATTGATGCGTTGAAAGTCCCGCAGCGTAAAAGTCCCGGTCCGTACGTGTATACCCCGTGGTCATCGGGTGGGTTGCGTAAGTAGTGGGTAAGGCGCGCGGCTTATCTTCGCCGTATAAAGTCTGGCGCGCATGCTGCGCTGCATCGAACAGGCAACGCATAGAGGCAGGAGACACGGCACAACGCTTGCAGCGATTGCAAAGCGTGCGCCGTTCACGCCGAAAAGACATGGCGGCTTCGGAGCTTGGGCTCCGGCGTCGCGGTTATCAGATTCACCATCAAAGAAGGGGTTGTCGATGTCTGCGATTGAATCCGTACTCCAGGAACGCCGTATTTTTCCGCCTTCGGCCAAAGCAATGGCCGGTGCAGCGATCTCTGGCATGGACGCGTACAAGGCTTTGACGTCCGAAGCCGAACGCGATTACGAAGGCTTCTGGGCGCGTCTCGCGCGCGAAACGCTCAGCTGGCACAAGCCGTTCACGACCGTCCTCGACGAGTCGAATCCGCCGTTCTACAGGTGGTTCGAAGACGGCGAGATCAACGCGTCGTATAACTGCATCGACCGTCATGTGGAAGCCGGGCACGGTGCGAAGAACGCAATCATCTTCGAAGCCGATGACGGAACCGTCGTGAACGTCACGTACCAGGATCTGTTGCAGCGCGTTTGCCGCTTCGCCAATGCGCTGAAGAAGCGCGGCGTGAAGAAGGGCGATCGCGTGGTGATCTACATGCCGATGTCGGTGGAAGGCGTCGTCGCCATGCAAGCTTGCGCGCGTATCGGTGCGACGCATTCGGTCGTGTTCGGCGGGTTCTCGTCGAAGTCGCTCAACGAACGGCTCGTGGACGTGGGCGCGGTCGCGCTCATCACGTCCGACGAACAAATGCGCGGCGGCAAGGCGCTGCCGCTGAAGAGCATTGCCGATGAAGCCATCGCAGCCGGCGGATGCGAAGCCGTCACGAGCGTCATTGTGTACAAGCGCACGGGCGGCAAGACGCAATGGCATGAGGGCCGCGATCTCTGGATGCACGAGCTGGTCGAGCATGAATCCGATCAGTGCGAGCCAGAATGGGTCAGCGCCGAACATCCGTTATTCATTCTGTACACGTCCGGTTCCACGGGCAAACCCAAGGGCGTTCAGCACAGCACCGGCGGCTTTTTGCTGTGGGCTGCACAGACCATGAAGTGGACCTTCGACGCCAAGCCTGACGACGTGTTCTGGTGTACCGCCGACATCGGCTGGATCACGGGGCATAGCTACATAGCGTATGGTCCGACCGCTATTGGCGCGACCCAGGTCGTGTTCGAAGGCGTGCCGACGTACCCGCACGCCGGGCGCTTCTGGGACATGATCGCGAAGCACAAGGTCACGATTTTCTACACCGCGCCGACCGCTATCCGTTCACTCATCAAGATGGCCGAAGCCGATGCAAAAGTGCATCCGAAGAGCTTCGATCTCTCGTCGCTGCGCATTCTTGGTACGGTCGGCGAGCCGATCAATCCGGAAGCGTGGATGTGGTATCACGAGAACGTGGGCCGCGGCGTGTGTCCTATCGTCGATACGTGGTGGCAGACTGAAACCGGCGGCCACATGATCACGCCGCTGCCGGGCGCAACGCCGCTCGTGCCGGGTTCCTGCACGCTGCCGTTGCCCGGCATCATGGCGGCGGTTGTCGATGAAACCGGTCAGGACGTGCCGAACGGGCAGGGCGGGATCCTGGTGATCAAGCGGCCGTGGCCGTCGGCGCTGCGCAATGTGTGGGGCGATCCGGACCGCTACAAGAAGAGCTACTTCCCTGAGGAGCTCGGCGGCACGTTGTATCTCGCCGGCGACGGCGCCGTGCGCGACAAAGAGACGGGTTACTTCACGATCATGGGCCGTATTGACGACGTGCTGAATGTCTCCGGGCATCGGCTGGGGACCATGGAGATCGAGTCGGCGCTGGTATCGAATCCGATCGTGGCGGAAGCGGCTGTGGTCGGCCGTCCTGACGATACAACCGGCGAAGCGGTGTGCGCGTTTGTCGTGCTGAAGCGCTCGCGTCCCGAAGGCGATGAAGCGAAGCAGATCGCCAACGAATTGCGCGCGTGGGTCGCGAAGGAGATCGGTCCGATCGCGAAACCGAAGGACATCCGTTTTGGCGAGAATCTTCCCAAGACCCGTTCAGGCAAGATCATGCGGCGGTTGCTGCGCTCGCTGGCGAAAGGCGAGGAGATTACGCAGGATATCTCCACGCTCGAGAATCCCGCGATTCTTGATCAGCTCGGCGAAGCGCGCTGACTTTGCGCTAGTATCATCGAGCTTGAAAGAACGGCTCCCTGTTTCAGGGAGCCGTTTTTGTATCCCGGGCCGGCGCACGATGTCGATCCCGATTGCCGCTTCTCAAAGCATTTGGTAGATAAGCACATGCCCTCGATTCCACCGCCTGCTTCGAGTCCTGCCGAACCACCGCCCGTCACGGCGGCGATGGCGCACGCGCATCGGTTGTATTGGCGAACGAATCTTGCGCTGATCTCGGTGTTGATGCTGATCGGCTTCGTGGTGTCATTCGGCATTCCCCTCATGGCAACGCGGCTCGCTCACGTGCGTTTCGCGGGTTTTCCGCTGCCGTTTTACTTTGGCGCTCAGGGCGCGATCCTGGTGTATGTCGCGTTGATCGTGGTGTATATCGTGCTGATGCAATTCGCCGATGCACGCCTGCAACGCACGCTTGCCGTAGCTAAGACCGAGCCATGAAGCGCCGATGAAGCTCACCCATCGACTCATCCGGGCCTACGCGCTTTACACGCTCGGCTTCTTCCTGTTCATCTATGTGATGGCGCGGATCGAGCGCGTGACCGGGCCGGGCATGTGGATCGGCTATGTGTTCCTGTTCGTGCCAATAGCCGTGTATGCCGTCATCGGTTTGTTGTCGCGGACATCGGATTTGGTCGAGTATTACGTGGCCGGGCGGCGCGTGCCGTCCGCGTTCAATGGCATGGCCACCGCGGCGGACTGGTTATCGGCGGCGTCGTTTATCGGGCTGGCCGGGTCCATCTACGCAACCGGTTACGACGGTCTTGCCTACATGATGGGCTGGACCGGCGGTTACTGTCTCGTTGCGTTCCTGCTCGCGCCCTACGTTCGCAAGCTTGCCCGCTACACCATCCCCGACTTCCTCGGCACACGCTTTTCGAGCAACCTCGTGCGCGGGATCGCGGCGTTCGCGGCCATCTTGTGCTCGTTCGTTTATCTCGTCGCGCAGATCCAGGGCATCGGGCTGATTGCGTCGCGGTTTATCGGTATCGATTTCGCTATCGGGATCTTCTGCGGGCTCGCCGGTATCCTCGTGTGCTCGTTTCTGGGCGGCATGCGTGCGGTCACGTGGACGCAGGTCGCGCAGTACATCATCCTGATCAGCGCCATGCTGATCCCCGTCTCGATGATCGCGCATCGCGAGGGGCTCGGCTGGTTGCCGCAGCTCTCGTATGGACGCTTGCTGGAGCGTGTGGAAGTGCTTGAGCGGGCGGTTGAACGCTCGCCCGAAGAAGCCCGGGTCCGCGACGATTACCGGCGTCAGGCGCAGCAGATCCAGACGCAGATTGATGAGTTGCCGGCGTCGTTTCATACCGGGCAGGCGCGGCTTGTTGAGGAGATAGCGGACTTGCGCCGGCATAACGGGCCTTTGCGCGATATTAGCGAGCGGGAAAGCGAACTGGCGTCGTTCCCGAAGACAGCCGCCGAGGCGCACGTTCAATGGAGCCGCGCTCGTGATGCGATGCTCGAACGCGCTGCGCCGCCGGTGCCAATGGCTGAAGCATTTCCCCCTTCCGACGATGAAAACTCGCGATTGCACAGGCGGAATTTCTTGTCGTTGCTGCTGTGCTTGTCGCTGGGAACGGCGAGCTTGCCGCATATTTTGACCCGCTATAACACGACCACATCGGTGGCTTCCGCGCGGCGCTCGGTCGGCTGGACGCTGTTTTTTGTCGCGCTGTTTTATGTGAGCGTGCCCGTGCTCGCGGTACTGATCAAGTACGAGATGCTGACGGGAATTGTCGGGCACAAGTTCGCTGATCTTCCTACGTGGGTCATGCAATGGCGCAAGGTCGAGCCGTATCTGATTCGTATCGCCGATGTGAACGGTGACGGCATCGTGCGCTGGTCCGGTATTCAGATGCAGCCGGATATGGTGGTGCTCGCCGCGCCGGAGATTGCGGGGCTGCCGTATGTGATGTCGGGCTTGATCGCGGCGGGGGCGTTGGCCGCGGCGCTTTCTACCGCCGATGGTCTGTTGCTGACGATTGCGAATGCGCTTTCGCACGACGTCTATTACTGCATGGTCGACAAGACCGCGAGTAGTCAGCGAAGGGTCACCCTATCGAAGATATTGTTGCTGGGGGTGGCGCTGTTTGCTTCTTACGTGGCGTCGCTCAATACGGGGAACATCTTGTTCCTGGTGGGGGCGGCGTTTTCGTTGGCGGCGTCCGGGTTGTTTCCGGTACTTGTGCTGGGCGTGTTTTGGAAGCGGACGACGAAGCTTGGAGCGGTCGCGGGGATGCTGGCGGGCTTGAGCGTGTGCGTCTATTACATCGTGTCGACGTATCCGTATTTCACGCAGATCACGGGGTTCGCGGGAGCAAGATGGTTTGGGATCGAGTCGATCAGTTCAGGAGTGTTCGGGGTGCCGGCGGGGTTTGTGGTGGCCGTCGTGGTGAGCCTGTTCGATCGGAAACCGGACGCGTATACGCGGGCGTTGGTGGATTATATTCGGCATCCGTGAGGCGATGGTTTTGCGGTTTTTGGTCGCACAGGAAAACAAAAAACCCGCGTCGGCACAAGGCTCGATGCGGGTTTCGGGGATGCTCAACAAGGTGAAACGTATTCTGGCGGAGAGACGGGGATTCGAACCCCGGTTAGGTTTGACCCTAAACACGCTTTCCAGGCGTGCGACTTAAACCGCTCATCCATCTCTCCGGCAAGTCGCGGATTATAGCAAACTCCCGCGTCTGTGCCAGCCCCCTAGTGGAGAAGAGGTGATCGAGGTTGAAATCTGGCGGCGACGTGACTCGCCACCCGTCACTCACCCCTGGTGCTTAACCTCCAGCCGAAACTTATGCAGCAACGGCTCCGTATACCCGCTCGGTTGCGCGCGCCCCTCAAAAACCAGCGCCTTCGCCGCCTTAAAGGCCAGCGACGTTTCAAAATCCCCGGCCATCGGCTGATACTGCGGGTCGCTGGCATTCTGCGCATCAACGACCTTAGCCATCCGCTCGAACGTCTCGTTGACCAACGCTTCCGACACCACCCCGTGATGCAGCCAGTTGGCAATATGCTGGCTTGAAATCCGCAGCGTCGCGCGATCTTCCATCAACCCGACATCGTGGATATCCGGCACCTTCGAACATCCCACGCCCTGGTCGATCCACCGCACCACGTAACCCAGAATCCCCTGCGCGTTGTTCTCGATCTCCTGGCGGATTTCCTCATCCGACCATTGCGCCTTTTCGACAACGGGAATCGTCAGCAGCCCATTGAGCAGTTCATCGCGTGCACCGCTGTAACCGGTCTTCTCCAACTCCTGCTGCACGGCTTGCACATCGACTTGATGGTAATGCAGCGCATGCAGCGTCGCGGCGGTCGGCGAGGGCACCCATGCCGTATTCGCGCCCGCTTTCGGATGCGCGATCTTCTGCTCGAGCATCGCGTGCATCAGGTCGGGCATGGCCCACATGCCCTTGCCAATTTGCGCGCGCCCACGCAGTCCCGAACTCAACCCCGCCAGCACGTTATTGCGCTCATAAGACGTGATCCACGCCGACGATTTCATGTCGCCCTTGCGCATCATCGGACCGGCTTCCATCGCGCTGTGCATCTCGTCGCCGGTGCGGTCGAGGAAGCCCGTATTGATGAACGCCACCCGCGCCGATGCCACCGCAATACATGCCTGCAGGTTGACGCTGGTGCGTCGCTCCTCATCCATGATGCCCATCTTGATGGTGTAGCGCGGCAGGCCGAGCAGGTCTTCCACGCGCCCGAACAGCTCATCGGCGAATGCGACTTCCGCCGGGCCGTGCATCTTCGGCTTGACGATGTAAATCGATCCCGTGCGCGAATTGAGCTTGTTTTGCAAGTCGTGCATGGCTCCGAGCGACGTCATCACGGCGTCGAGAATGCCCTCGGGAATCTCGTGCCCGTCGCGATCGACAATAGCCGGATTCGTCATCAGATGCCCGACGTTACGAATGAACAGCAACGAGCGGCCATGCAGCTTCACCGTCGAACCATCGGGCGCGGTGTATTCCCGATCGGCGTTCAGGCGGCGCGTAAAGGTCTTGCCGTTCTTGGTGACTTCCTCCGCCAGATCGCCTTTCATCAGGCCGGTCCAGTTGCGGTAGAGCTCGACCTTGTCGGCGGCGTCCACGGCTGCAACCGAATCCTCGCAATCGATAATGGTCGAGACCGCAGCCTCCATCAGCACGTCCTTCACATGCGCGGCATCGGTCTTGCCGATGGAATCGGTTGCGTCGATCTGGATCTCGAAGTGCAGGCCGTGATGCTTGAGCAGCACGGCAGAAGGCGCGCCCGCATCGCCCTGGAAACCAATGAATTGACCCGGCGATTTCAACGCCGACGAACCGTTTTTCAACGTCACCACAAGCTTGCCGCTTTCTACGCGATAAGCGGTGGCATCGACGTGAGAACCGTTGGCGAGCGGCGCGGCTTCATCGAGGAACGCGCGAGCGCGTGCGATCACGCGCGCACCGCGAGCCGGGTTGAATTGCGCGGTACGCCCGGCGCCATCGGTGTCGGGGATTGCGTCTGTGCCGTAGAGCGCGTCGTACAGGCTGCCCCAGCGCGCATTCGCGGCGTTGAGCGCATAGCGCTGGTTCGACAGCGGCACGACAAGTTGCGGTCCGGCTTGTTCGGCGATTTCCGTATCCACGTTCTGGGTCGTGGCCTGCACAGCCGCGCTTGCCGGCACGATATAGCCGATGCCTTCCAGAAACGCGCGGTACGCCTTCAGATCCCGCACCGGTCCAGGATTCGCCTTGTGCCACTGATCCAGCTCGGTCTGCAACCGGTCACGTTCAGCGAGCAGCGCGCGGTTCTTCGGCGCGAGGTCGTGAACCAGGGCATCGAAGCCTTTCCAGAACGCTTCGCTTTCTATACCGATACCTGACAGCGCTTCGTCATCGACATACTGGCTCAGTTCGGCTGCAACCTGCAATCCGTTTCGCTTGATCATTTGACTCATGGGTAACTCCAGCTCTGTTTGTATTCTGTCCGCGTAAAGCGTTCGACGCCTTGCAGCAATGTACTGCCATGTTAACGCTTCTTGATTGCTTCGATCCGATTCCGGCGTAGTCGATCACCTCGATACGGCCGCGGCGCGTCAAGACAAGATCCGCAGGAGTGACTATATTTGTCGTCCTGTGCGTCGAAACAGTCCAATAAACCGCTCCGCCGAGGCGTTATTGCCGCGCTCTCCATGCTTTTGTCTAAAGGATAACCATGTCCGATTTGTCCGCTTTCCCCATCACAGCGAAATGGCCTGCGCAGCATCCCGACCGGATTCAGCTTTATTCGCTGCCCACGCCCAACGGCGTCAAGGTCTCGATCATGCTGGAGGAGACCGGGCTGCCGTACGAGCCGCATCTGGTGAGCTTCGAGACGAACGACCAGATGTCGCCGGCGTTTTTATCGCTGAATCCCAACAACAAGATCCCCGCAATCCTCGATCCTAATGGCCCGGACGGCAAGCCGCTGCCGTTGTTCGAGTCCGGCGCGATCCTGATCTATCTTGCCGACAAGACCGGCCAGTTCATCCCACAGGACGCGGCCGGCCGATATGAGACGATCCAGTGGGTGATGTTCCAGATGGGCGGCCTTGGCCCGATGTTCGGCCAGCTCGGCTTCTTCAACAAATTCGCCGGCAAGGATTACGAGGACAAGCGCCCGCGCGACCGCTACGTGGCTGAGTCGAAGCGTCTGCTTGGCGTACTCGAGCAACGGCTGGAAGGGCGCGAATGGATCATGGGCGATACCTATACCATCGCTGATATCGCAAGCTTTCCGTGGATACGAAACCTGGTCGGCTTCTACGAGGCGGGCGAGCTGGTCGGTATCGAAAACTTCCCGAACGTCAGGCGCGTGCTCGATGCGTTCGTCGCTCGGCCGGCGGTGGCACGAGGACTGAATATCCCGAAGCGGGGGTGAGGGGTTCGAGGGCGGAGTGGCTCAGGCGTAAGCCTCCTCTATGAAGATGAGGACAGGGGGAACCCCTTAATGCGATTCCCCGGTTGACACCTCACCACGCGTACTTGACGCCGAGGCGCACGGCGTACTCGTGATAGCTCTGTGCGCCCCATGCACCGCTGACGTTGCTCCACGCCGCCCATCGTTTTCCAAGATCGCCATTTACGCCTAGCTTGAGCTGGTATCGATTGGCGGGATACAGACTACCGATTGGCAACTGATTGAACGAGACGGTGCTGTCGGTGTTCGTATGCCACCAGTTAGCTGTCGCGTAGAACTGCGCCTTTTTGTCCGCGCTGCGTTGAAAGGTGCGTTGCAGCCGGACTCCAAGGCGGGTGATTACGCCGCTGGAATTGGCTCCGTCCACGTAAGTGCCATTGGGCTCGGTCAGCGAGTTTTCCTGATAGTCAACGTAGATGAGCTGTCCCTGTGGCACGAATACCCAATCGCCAATCAGGGGGAGCGCATAGCCCAGCTCGCTGGATATCGCCCAGCCGTGGGCGTTGTAGTTCACCGTGGGCAGTTGGTCGCCCTCGACGTTGTTGTTGAACCAGCCGTACTGGACCCAGGTGTCCGCATAGGCTCCGAGTCGACGCTCGTCGCTCTGATACCAGGTTCCATAACCCCCGACGCTGTAGCCTTGAACGTTTCCGTGTGCGCGTGCAGGGTTGTCCGCTGCGTCTACGTTGCTCCGGGCTGTCATGTAACTTGCCGTCAGTCCGAGATGCAGGAGATCGCCACCGTTGGTTAGCCTTTTTTGGGCGACTTCCGCGCCCCCTTGCATCTGGAAGGAGTCGGTGTTCACGTTGAATGTCCCGTCACGGCTATCGCTGCCTTCCGAGCGTCCCTCGACCCTTAACCACACCGTGCCTGGCCTGGTCGATTTACCGCCGGAGCTGGCGCTTTGCGAGGTGTCCCCGTCGCGATCGTCCAGACTGTGAACAAACATTTCCGCTGCCACACGCTGGTTAGCCAGGTAAGCCGCCACTTCTGGCCGGTAGAGCGGCTGAGGCGGGCCGGGCGGTGTGGGTGGCGAAGGTGGCGAAGGTGGAGCAGGCGGTGTCGGAGGGATCGGATCGCGTTCGGAGCGCAAGTACCAGTTCCCGTCCGGATTTTTTTCGCCGCCCTGAAACAGCTGATATTCAAACGGTCCAGCCACTGCGCGGCCGACCAACGCAAAAGCGCCTGCCGCCGAGTGGCTGGGGTCCTGAACCTGTACCACCTGGATTCCATTTCCCAAGGTCCCGGCACCCGCGCCGCCGACGTTGGTCACCGCTATCTGCGTCGCGCCTTTAGCGCCAACCGACGTGGCGTCGACCACCAGCAAATCGGAGTTCGAAGCGGGGCCACCTTCGTTCAGCACAGCGTCGATCAGGACTTTCCCTCCGTTCGACGTATACGTGCCGCCCGAGACAATCATGCGGTCACCGCTGACGCCATTGGACATCGTAATCGTGCCGCGATTGTCAAGGTTGCCCGCAACGGTAAAGGTCGCATCCGGGCCATTTGCGAAGGCGGGCAACGCATTGCCCACGCCAATCAGACCATTGTTGATGACGGATCCCGTGACTTTGCCGTAGCCGCCCAGTGCACCGGCTGCGTCGACCGTGACCAGGCCCCCGCCCGCCAGTTCGGCTCCGGTATGTACCGGATCTCCGACAGCCAGGGTGCCGGCCGTGATATTGGTACTGCCGCTGTAAGTCTGCAAGCCGTTGAAGATGACCTTGCCGCTACCCGCCTGTGTCACCGATCCCGTGCCGCTGATGATGCCGTCAAAGCGCAGGCTGTCCGAGCGGTTGAAGACCAATGCCCCGTTGTCGGTCACATTTCCGACGATGCTGCCGCTGGCGCCGCCGTTGCCGATTTGCAGGGTGCCGGCGGCAATGGTGGTGCCCCCGCTGTAGGTGCTGTTGCCGGTGAGTATTGTGGTGCCGCTGCCGCTTTGGGTCAGGGTGCCGGTGCCGCTGACGACACCGGCATACGTGCTGGCGTCGCTGCGGTTGAGCACGACGGCGCCGTTGTCAGTAATGTCGCCAGCGTAGCTGCCACTGGCGCCGCCATCACCGATCTGCAGGGTGCCGGCGGCAACGTTGGTGGTCCCTGTGTAGGTATTGTCGCCGGTGAGAATGAGGGTGCCGCCGTTGTTGGTCAGCGCACCACTGGTGCCGCTGATAAGGCCACTGAAGGTGCCGCCGTTGTTGATGGTGAGGTTGCCAGCGTTGATGTCGAGGGTGCCCGCACCGCCGAGTGCACCGATTGTTTGGGTCTTGCCGTTGATGTCTGCCGCGGTGCCCGCATTCAAGGCCAGTAAAGCGGTGTTGCCCAACGCGCTGTCGCTGCCGAGCACGAGGGTGCCGCCGCCAACCGTGGTGTCGCCGGTGTAGTCGTTGGCGGCGTTGTTCAGGGTGATGCTGTTGGTGGCGTTAATGAGCAAGCCGCCGCTGCCGGTGATCCTGGCTTTCATGTCGGCGCCGCCGGCCACGGTGTCTGTATCGCCGGCCAGGGCGAGGGTCTGTCCAGCCTGCAAGTTCAGCTGGCTGAGTGTGTAGGCAGCGTAGAGGCCGGTGCCGTTGCCGCTGCTCAGGCCGTAGTTGTAGCTGCCGATAGCGACGGTGTCGTTGTTTTGGCGGATGCCGACTTGCGATTCGATCAGGGGCTTGCCGGTAAGGTCAGTGAGCGCCAGGTTTCCGGCGCTTCCGCTCACGCTGGCGGCGCTGATCAGTTGAGTGGCCGCGCCGTCGTCTTGCTGCAGCAACGAGGCTCCCTGGCTGACCGTACTGACGGGGTCGATGCTGACCGTGCCGCTATTCAGGGCGAGGGCGAGGGTGCTGATGCTGCCGGCCGGCAGGTCGGCAAACGACACGGCGCCGCCATTCAGTGTGAGGTTGCCGACTGCTTGAGTGCCTGTCGCGGACACGTTGGTGATATTGCCGGTGTTCAGTTGCAGGGTGGCGTTGTGCAGCGTATTCGTGTTGTTGCCGGACAGGTTGAAGGTGCCCTGATTGAGGACAACGGTGCCGGCGAAGGCGCTGCCCACGCCTGTGCCGAAGCTGAAGATATCGGTGCCGCTGCCCAGTGTGACGTCGAATGCGCCATTACCCGTCAGGGCATTGGCGAAGGTGGCGTTTCCACCGGCCGGGGCGCTGATTAAAAGCGTGCCGGCGGCGCCGATGTTCGCCGCGCCACTGCCAATGCTGCCGCCGTTGCCAATTTGCAAAGAGCCGGCGCTGACGTTGGTGCCGCCGGTATAGGTGTTGTTGCCTGTCAGAATCAAGGTGCCACCCTGGCCCGCCTGGGTGAGGCCGCCGGAACCACTGACCACATTGGCGTAAGTCACCGAATCAGACCGGTTGAAGCGCAACTGACCGCCGCTGTCGGTGACTACATTGCCGTTGACGCTACCGGCGGCGCCGCCGTCACCTATTTGCAGCGTGCCGCCGTTGGAGACGCTGGAGCCGCTGCCCGCACCGCCGTTCGTGACCTGGCCCGTAATGATCAGCGTGCCGTTTTGCACGTTGAGCGCGGCAGCACTGGCTGCTGTCGTCCCTACGTTGCCGCTCAATGTCCATGTGCCGCTGCCCAGTGCAGAGACAGTGGATAAACCGCTGAACGTATTGCCCGCGCTGCCATTTCCTTGTAACGCGAGCGTGTTGTTGCTGCCACTGCTGGTGACCGAGCCGTTCAGCACACTGCCGGTCTGCAGGATCAACTGGTTATTGTTGGTGGAGAAATTGACGGCGATGCCGCCCGTTCCGGTGATGGTGCCGGAGTTGGTTAACGTGACTGCCGCGGTGCCTTGCAGGAAGACACCTGCTCCAGCACCCGAGATAGTGCCCGTGTTGGTGATCGTCCCGGTACTTGTGCCGCGTATATACAGCCCAAACGATGCCGAGGAAGTAATTAGGCCGGCATTGTTGATCGTTATGGGTCCGCTATTATTTATGATACCGGGAGCGCTACTACTAAGCGTGCCAGTAGCGGATTGTGTGACAGACCCGCCATACGTGAGTGCGACTGCGCCCGAGCTGCCGGAAATATTGCCGTCATTAAAAATATTGGTCACAGCCGCCGCGGTACGGCCCGTGGCCAAGATGCCATAAAATTGACCCGAACTGATACTGGCTCCGCCATGATTGACGATGGTGCCACCATTGTTCAACTGGACTGCGGCAACCTGATTCGGGGCACTGATGCTACCGAAGTTATCCAGTTTAACGCCGCTGGCCGTGGCTGAATCGAGCTGAATTCCAGCATCGAAGCCACTGCTAGTCGTCGTGATCGAGCCGTTGTTGGTCAACTGCCAGTCCTTCGAATTGTTTCCGGAAATGCCCGTTCCGGTCACCTTGATCGTGGTGGCGGCTGGCGCCACAAAGGTAGCGGTGGTTGGGTCCAGCGTTTGCAAGACGACGGTAGTGGTCGAGCTATTGATTGTCGTTGCGTAAGTTCTTCCTGAAGGAGTCAACCCCAGTAAAAACGGAGCTCCGATGACAAGCGCATTGATTGTTGCGCTGATCAATGGATAGCGCAATTTAAGGATAGTTACCTGTCTTGGCGAACACGATTTAGGCATGTTGGTAATCTTCGGACGAACCCAGGATGTCTTGATCGCTCAAACCTTTCGGCGCAGAAACGCTCGGCGGGGGAAGTATCTTGAATTGAAGAATAGTTTGCTACATTTTTAACATCCCCATTGATTTCAAAATTTCGTTTTTATACATATGCTGGAAATTCTGAACATTATCGAAATGCTGCTTGATCTGATTGTATTTCAGTAATCTATTTTTTTAAAAAATAGCGTTAACGTTTGAGTCGATCACGTGAAATAAAATGCGGGAAAATTATTTTCAGGATCGGCTGGCAAAAATCACGCGAGAGACAGGTGTTATCAGTGGAATCCATTGTCGGACACATTATTTACAACGGTGTTGTCAGGCGCCAACATGTTGAAGTGCATGTGTTCACACAACCAGAAATGCCGGCGCCGCAGCTGGTATTTGATTTTAGGTGGGATGACCTGTTTATTCTAAACCTCTTGAAATTCTGATTCAATCTATAAAATTTCAGGATTAAAAATCTTGAAATAATTAAGCCGAATCATGCTCCGACCAAAACAATAAATCCCTTGACGCCTTCTCCGTGTGCGCCAACAATCACCCCCACAGCATCTCAAAAACAGGATGCTAATCGCACAGCCTCTGGTATTTCATAATCATGACGGAAACCGAAACTCCCCTTCGAAAGACGGAAGAGCTCCGTAGCTTCCTCTTTCTGACCATCATCATGGTTCCTGTATTGACCATCATGTTTGTTGCCATTTATGGCTTCAGCGTGTGGTTCTATCAAATGCTGATCGGCGGTCCGCCTCACTGAATAACGCGCGGATTAATTCGTTTCATGTAATTGAAAGCGACAGGAGTCGATTTATGTCTGCACGCCTGAAAAATGCATTCGTTGAACTCGTTTCAATTCCCGAGGCACATATTGCGGGAATTGTCGTGCATGCAAGTCAATCGAATCTTGAAAATATCAAGCAGGCTATTTCACTTCTGCCGGGGTCCGAGATCCACGTGACCAGTCCTGAAGGGAAAATAATCGTGACCCTGGAGGCGCGCCGCTCCGTTGACATCGTCGATCAACTGAATGCCATCCATGCGCTTCCGGGTGTGTATTCGGCTTCGCTTGTTTATCAGCATCACGAGGATATTGAAGCGCTCGACCAGGAGATTCGTGATGAGCCTGACGCGTCGAAGCTTTATTAAACAGACCGCGGCGGCTACCGCCGCATCAGCGGCCGGCGTCGCGCTGCCGGTGCTCTCCGCTAGTGTGAACAAGGCCGTCGCCGCTGTCGCCGAGGCCGACGTGACCTGGTCGAAGGCGCCATGCCGCTTTTGCGGGACGGGCTGCGGTGTGAGCGTAGGTGTAAAAGCCGGCAGGGTGGTCGCTACCCAAGGCGATCCGCTCGCCGAGGTGAATCGCGGCCTGAATTGCGTAAAAGGTTATTTTCTCTCGAAGATCATGTACGGCGAGGACCGCCTGACCACGCCGCTGCTGCGCATGAAGGACGGCAAGTACGCGAAGGACGGCGAGTTCACCCCGGTCTCGTGGGACCAGGCATTCAGCACGATGGCCGATCAGTTCAAGCGCGTGCTGAAAGCGAAGGGGCCGACAGCGGTCGGCATGTTCGGCTCGGGTCAGTGGACGGTGTTCGAAGGCTACGCGGCGGTGAAACTCATGAAGGCGGGGTTTCGCAGCAACAATCTCGATCCGAACGCGCGGCATTGCATGGCGTCGGCGGTGACCGGTTTCATGCGCACCTTCGGCATGGACGAACCCATGGGCTGCTACGACGACATCGAGCAAGCCGACGCATTCGTGCTGTGGGGATCGAACATGTCGGAGATGCATCCGATCCTCTGGACCCGCGTGACGGACCGCAAGCTGAGCGTCCCGAAGACAACGGTCGCGGTGCTGTCAACGTTCGAACATCGCAGCTTTGATCTTGCCGACTATCGGGTGATCTTCACGCCCCAGTCCGACCTCGCGATCATGAATTACATCGCGAACGTGATCATCAAGACGAATCGCGTGAACAAGGACTTTGTTTCGAAGCACGTGACGTTCAAGGAAGGTAATACGGATATTGGCTATGGCCTGCGTCCCGATCATCCGTTGCAGAAAGCCGCTAAAAATGCAGGCGATCCGAATGGTTCGAAGCCCATGGACTTCGATGCGTTCGCGCGCTTCGTCTCGAAGTACGACGCGGATTACGTGACGAAGTTGTCGGGCGTGCCCAAGGTGAAGCTCGATCAGCTTGCGGAGCTTTACGCCAATCCGAATATCAAGGTGATGTCGTTCTGGACCATGGGTTTCAACCAGCACACGCGCGGCACGTGGGCGAACAACATGATCTACAACCTTCACTTGCTGACGGGCAAGATCACAACGCCAGGCAACAGCCCGTTCTCGCTCACGGGCCAACCGTCGGCATGCGGCACGGCGCGGGAAGTGGGGACGTTCTCGCATCGGCTGCCGGCGGACATGGTGGTGACCAACCCCGAACACAGGGCACACGCGGAGCAGATCTGGCGGCTGCCCGCGGGCACGATTCCGGAGAAACCTGGCTATCACGCGGTGATGCAGAACCGCATGCTGAAGGACGGCAAGCTGAACGCGTATTGGGTCATGTGCAACAACAACGTTCAGGCGGGCGCGAACCTGAACGAAGAGACGCTGCCGGGATATCGGAACCCAGAGAATTTCATTGTGGTGTCGGACGTGTATCCGACCGCAACGGCCGTGTCCGCCGATCTGATCCTGCCCGCGGCGATGTGGGTGGAGAAGGAGGGAGCGTACGGCAATGCCGAGCGCCGGACGCAGTTCTGGCATCAACTGGTGGAAGCGCCCAATGGCGCGCGCTCCGATTTATGGCAACTGATGGAGTTCTCGAAGTACTTCAAGGTCGAGGAAGTCTGGCCGCCGGAGTTGATTTCGAAGAAGCCGGAACTGAGGGGAAAGACGCTATTCGACGTGCTATACCGCAACGGCCAGGTCGATAAATTTCCCAGTAAAGATAGCAATCCGAACTATAAGAACAATGAAGCGAAGGCCTTTGGTTTTTATGTGCAGAAGGGGCTCTTCGAGGAATACGCGAGCTTCGGCCGCGGGCATGGTCACGATCTCGCCCCCTTCGACGCTTATCACGAAGCGCGCGGTTTGCGTTGGCCGGTCGTGGATGGCAAGGAAACGCGTTGGCGTTATAAGGAGGGATCGGATCCTTACGTAAAAGCCGGCACCGGTTACCAGTTCTACGGAAACAAGGACGGCCGCGCAGTGATTTTCGCGTTGCCGTACGAACCGCCGGCGGAGGCGCCCGACAAGGAATTTCCGTTCTGGCTCGCAACGGGACGCGTGCTCGAACACTGGCATTCCGGATCGATGACGCGCCGTGTGCCGGAGTTATATCGAGCATTCCCGAACGCCGTATGTTTCATGCATCCCGACGATGCAAAAGCACTCGGCTTTCGACGCGGAGATGAAGTCAAGGTGATGTCGCGACGCGGTTTTATCCGTACGCGGATCGAGACACGCGGTCGTGACAAACCGCCGCGCGGTCTCGTGTTCGTACCGTGGTTCGACGCGAGCCAGCTGATCAACAAAGTAACGCTCGACGCCACCGACCCGATCTCGCTACAGACCGACTACAAGAAGTGCGCCGTCAAGATTGTCCGAGTCTGAGGAGGCGGCCATGCGAGCGTGGACCGTGGTGGTTGCAGCAAGTCTTTGCGTTTTTTCCCAGGCGGCGTCGACCCAGCCGGTGATTCCTGCCGAACCGTTTCACGACGCCATGCGCGGCACGACGCCGATCGATGAAGAGGCGAAACCGCCGTTGATTGCACCTATCGAAAATAAGGATGTCATCCGTGGCCGCGCCTATGCACAGCAGCCGCCGACGATCCCGCACAAGATCGACGGTTATCAACTCGACAAGAACGCCAACCGCTGCCTCGCGTGCCATGCGAGGAGCCGCGCGGCCGAGAGTGGAGCCGTGCCCATCGGCGTATCGCATTACCTCACCCGAGACAACGTCACGCTCGGAAGCCTCTCGCCACGGCGCTATTTCTGCACGCAGTGTCATGTCCCGCAAGCCGATACGAAGCCGCTTGTCGGCAACACGTTCAAGGATGCGGAAGATGTGCGCGTCGCGCCCGGGCCTCTCGGTTCGTTCGGGCCGAATGCGGCCGGGAAGAAGTAGGAGTGTGCGATGTTCGACCTGATAAAGCGCTACTGGCAGACGATCAACCGTCCAAGCACTTACTACAGCCTGGGCTTCCTGACGCTAGGCGGGTTTATCGCGGGCGTGGTGTTCTGGGGTGCGTTCAACACGGCGCTGGAAGTGACGAGCACTGAGGCGTTCTGCACGAGTTGCCACGAGATGCACGACAACACGTTCGCAGAGCTGAAGAGCACGATTCATTACAGCAACCGTAGCGGCGTGCGTGCGATCTGCTCCAACTGCCATGTGCCGCACAACTGGACGGACAAGATCGCCAGAAAGATGCAGGCGTCGAAAGAGGTGTGGGCGAAGGTGTTCGGCACGGTCAGCACGCGTGAGAAGTTCCAGGAGAAACGGCTCGAACTCGCCGAACACGAATGGCGCCGCATGAAAGCAAACGATTCGCTGGAGTGCCGAAATTGCCACTCGTTCGAGTCGATGGATTTCACGCGCCAGAGTCCGCGGGCGCAGAACGCGCATCAGCGTTTTCTCGGCACGGGCGAGAAAACGTGTATCGATTGTCACAAGGGTATTGCACACGAATTGCCGGACATGACTCAGGCAATGCGAGATCAACAGCTGCGCGAAGCGCGTTCACATTGAGAGGTCTACGATGAAGCAGAACACGTTTATCCCGTCGGAATTCTCTTCGGCACGATCGGCAAATGCACTTTTGTCTGTCGACAAACTAGCCTTCGACCGTGGGGGGCAAAGGCTCTTTAGCGACGTCGGGTTCGACGTTGACGCCGGCCAGGTGCTGCAGATCCACGGCCCGAACGGCAGCGGCAAGACCACGCTGCTGCGCGTGCTCGCGGGTCTGTTGCAACCGAGCGCGGGCACGGTGCGATGGCGCGGCAGGGATGCGCAGGCACGTCCGGAAGTGTGGCGGCAGTCACTAGCCTATCTTGGGCATCTGAACGGCATCAGCGACGATCTGACCGCTGCCGAGAATTTGACCTTCAGCTCGGTGCTAGGCGAGGTAGCCGAAGAGCGGATAGAGGTCGAGGAGAAAGCGCTGGAGAGCGTGGGACTTGACCGCTACCGGCACGCGATTGTGCGCGGCTTGTCCGCGGGACAAAAGCGCCGGCTCGCTATTTCGCGGCTGTTGCTCGAACACAAGCCGCTGTGGTTGCTCGACGAACCGGCGGCAGCGCTGGACGAAGAGTCGTCCGGCGTGCTCGAACGCTGCATTGCGGGACACCTGGAGCGGGGCGGCATCGTATTGATGACTACGCATAAGCTCATCACCACCGCGCCCTCGGCCACCCGCAATCTCTACTTCGAACCGTGCGGCCGATGTTCCGACTGACGGTGCGTATCGTGCAGCGCGAACTGGCCCTGACGTGGCGGCGACGCACCGCCGCCCTCGGCTGCCTGCTGTTCTTCGTCATCGCGGGGAGCTTGTTTCCGCTCGCGGTCGGAGCGGACCCTGTGCTGTTGCAAGCTATCGCGCCCGGCGTGTTGTGGGTGACCGCGCTGTTCGCCGCGATGCTCTCGCTGGGGCGTTTATTCGGCCCCGATTTCGCCGATGGCGCGCTTGACCAGATGCTGCTTTCGCCACGTTCGCTGCTGACGATAGTCACAGCGAAGATCGGCGCGCACTGGCTAACGAGCGGCTTCGCGCTCGTGTTGCTTGCGCCAGTTCTCGCACTTCAATACGGTTTGCCCTTCGATAGCGTCTGCCGTCTCACCGCAGCGTTGTTGCTCGGAACGCCCGTGCTGAGCCTCATCGGTTCGATGGGCGCGGCGTTGACGCTCGGCGTGCGGGGCGGCGGCATGCTGCTCGCGGTATTGGTGCTTCCACTCGAAACGCCGGTGCTGATCTTCGGTACCAACGCGGCCGATCCATCACGCGCCGGCGCATGGTCAACGGCCAACTTTTCGCTGCTCGGCGCAAGCCTGCTGGCTGCGCTCGCGCTGTGCCCGGTCGCAACCGTCGCGGCGTTACGGATTTCGGCTGAATGAGTGGGCGCAATGAGTCGGCACAATGAGTGGGCCAATGAGGACACATCGATCATGAATTCGTCTATCGCGCTGACCGGCTGGTTGCGATACGCATCGCCGAGACCCTTTCACCGGCTGGCGGGGAGGATGATTCCCGGCTTCGCTATTGCAGCGTTATTGCTCGTGATGCCGGGCATCCAGATCGCGTTGTTCATCGCGCCCACGGATGCTGTGCAGGGCGACGTTTATCGGATCATGTTCGTCCATGTGCCGGCGGCGTGGATGTCGATGCTGCTCTATGTCGTGATGGCCGTTTACGCAGCGCTCGGCTTGATACTCAACGCACGCCTGTCCGCGATGATGGCCCGCGCAATCGCCCCGACCGGTGCGCTTTTCACGGCCCTCGCGCTTGTGACGGGCGCGCTCTGGGGCCGTCCGACGTGGGGGGCTTGGTGGGTCTGGGACGCCCGGCTCACGTCTGAACTGATTCTGCTGTTCTTGTACTTGGGCTTCATGTCGCTGCATGGCGCCATCGACGACACCCGCCGTGCCGATCGTGCCTGTGCCGTGCTCGCGCTCGCCGGGGTGGTCAACGTGCCCATCATCTATTTCTCGGTGCAGTGGTGGTACACGCTGCATCAGGGTGCATCGCTTTCGTTCGGCAGTGGTGTATCGATGGACAGCTCGATGCTCGCCGGCCTCGTCGTAATGACGATGGCATTCTGGTGTTACGCGATTGCCATTGTGCTCGTACGGGTGCGGCGGATTATCGATGAACGAGAGGCGGCGTGATGAACATGATGAACAGCTTGACCGGCCGCGGTGGCGATCTCTGGTACCTGTGGGTCGCGTTTGACATCACGTTCCTTGTGCTTGCCATCGAGATTGCAATAACCGTCGGTTCGAACAGGCGGCAGCGCAGGCGCGGGCATGTTGTCCAGCCGCGCACGCGCGGCAGCACGTTGACGGAGAAACCGTGAAAGGGCGCACGCGGCGCGCGTGCGGTGTCGCCGCCGGGCTTGTGGCGCTCGGCGGCGCGGCCGCGCTCGTGTTGAATGCGTTCAACGCCAACGTGATGTTCTTCGTCACGCCCTCGCAGCTAGTCTCGGGCAGCATGAAACACGTGGCACGACTGCGCGTAGGCGGCCTGGTGGAGCGCGGTTCGGTCGAACGCGATGCCAGCGGCTTGACCGTGCGTTTCATGATCACCGATACCGCTCACGAGATTCCAGTGCTTTACCGCGGCGCGCTGCCTGATCTGTTTCGCGAAGGCAAAAGCGTGGTTGCGCAGGGCAGGTTGTTGCCGGACGGAGTGTTCCTCGCGGATCAGGTGCTGGCCAAACACGACGAGAAATACATGCCACCGGACGCCTCTGAAGCGATCAAACGTGCGCGCTCAATGCGAGTTTCGGACAACGTACTTGTTTCTGCCGGGCGGCAGCAATGATCCCCGAACTCGGCCAGTTCGCGTTGATTGTCGCGATGCTGCTCGCCATTGCAACGGGCGTGCTGCCGCTGGTCGGCGCGGCTCGCGGAATCACCGGCTGGACGCGAAGCGCGTGGGCGCTCGCGCGTGCCCAATGCGCATTCGTCACGATGGCCTTCGCTTGCCTGGCGGTTTCGTTTGTAGACAACGATTTCTCGGTGTCGTATGTCGCATCGAATTCCAATTCGATGCTGCCGCTCATCTACCGCTTCGCGGCGGTCTGGGGCGGCCATGAAGGTTCGTTGTTGCTCTGGACCTTGCTGCTCACGTGGTGGATGGCGGCGGTATCGGTATTCAGCAAGCAGCTTCCCCTTCCCATGGTCGCGCGCGTGCTCGGCGTGATGAGCTGGATCAACGTGGGCTTCCTGGCGTTCATGCTGTGGACTTCCAACCCGTTCACACGCCTCCTGCCACCGGCAATGGATGGCCGCGATCTCAATCCGTTGCTGCAAGACCCGGGCATGGTCTCCCATCCCCCCATTCTTTATATGGGGTACGTCGGCTTTGCGGTGGCGTTTTCGTTTGCTATCGCGGCGTTGTTGTCGGGCGAACTTAATGCCGCCTGGGCGCGCTGGTCGCGCCCGTGGACCACAGCGGCGTGGACCTTCCTCACGCTAGGCATCATGCTCGGCAGCGGCTGGGCATACTACGAACTCGGATGGGGCGGCTGGTGGTTCTGGGACCCCGTGGAGAACGCCTCGTTCATGCCGTGGCTCGTCGGTACGGCGCTAATGCACTCGCTCGCCGTCACCGATAAACGCGGCAGTTTCCGCGCGTGGACCGTGTTGCTTGCCATCTGCGCGTTTTCGCTGAGCCTGCTCGGCACGTTCCTTGTGCGTTCGGGCGTCATTACGTCGGTGCACGCATTCGCCTCGGATCCTACGCGCGGCATTTTCATCCTGATGTTTCTCTCAATAGTGACCGGCGGCGCGTTGATATTGTTCGCATGGCGAGCGCCAAAGATCGGACTGGGTCCGGGGTTCGCCGCGATATCGCGTGAATCGTTGCTGTTATCGAACAACGTCTTGCTGATGGTCGCGGCCGCTTCGGTATTCCTCGGCACGTTGTATCCGCTCGTACTCGATGTGCTCGGGCTCGGAAAAATTTCCGTCGGTGCGCCGTATTTCGACACAGTGTTCGTGCCGTTGATGACGCCCGCTGTATTCCTCATGGGCATTGGACCAATCGCGAGGTGGAAGTCCGCACGCCTGCCCGATATTGCCGTGCGTTTGTGCTGGGCATTGGTGGTCAGCATAGCGTCGGCGATTGCGTTGCCGTGGCTCGCGGGCGGATGGAAACCGATGGTCGCGCTCGGCATGCTGCTGGCCGTGTGGTGCGCGACGACCATGCTCACTGCGCTGGCCGGACGTATCGCGGAGCAGCAGGGAGCATGGATCTTGCGATTCTTTCATGTGCCGCGCGGGTTCTACGGCATGCTGCTCGCGCACTTCGGCATCGGCATTTTTATCGCCGGGGTGACACTGGTCAAAGGCTATGAAACGGCCGGCGATGCGCGGCTTGATATCGCGCAATCGATCGAGTCCGGCGGCTACACCTTTCGCTTCGATGGCACAAAGCCGGTCGACGGTCCGAACTATCGCGCACTGCGGGCGAACATAGTGGTGAGTCGCGAAGGGCGCGTGATCGCGGTAATGCATCCGGAGAAACGTTTCTTCGTCGTGCAGAAAACGACAATGACCGAAGCCGCCGTCGACCGCGGCGTGTTCCGCGATCTCTACGTCGCACTCGGCGATGCAGCCGATAACAGCAACACCGCGTGGACCGTGCGTGTGCAGATCAAGCCATTCGTCGACTGGATCTGGGCCGGGTGTTTGTTGATGGCGTTCGGCGGTGTGTTGGCGGCAAGCGATCGGCGGTATCGGCTGGCCATGCGTGAGCGTCGGCAGGCTGCGTCGGGTGCGCCGCATGTGCGTATTCGAACTCAGGCGGCTATCGCGGCGGCGAACGTAGCCAACGTAGCCAACGTAGCCAACATCAAGGAGACGAAATCATGAAACGCTTCCTGCTCCCGCTGGTTCTCTTCGCAGGCTTGAGTGTCGTGCTCGCTGCGTCGCTATCGAACGATCCGGGACGCTTGCCGTCGACGTTCATCGGCAAGCAAGCGCCCACGTTCGACCTGCCGCGTCTCGATGCCACCGACCGGAAATTGTCTCCTGAAGCGTTGCGCGGCCAGGTATGGGTGATGAACGTTTGGGCTTCGTGGTGCGAGTCGTGCCGCGATGAACATTCAGCACTCGTGGCGCTCGCGGCTAAGAATATCGTGCCGATCTACGGGCTCGATTACAAGGATGAACCGGACGCCGCGCGACAGTGGCTCAAGCAGGCGGGCAACCCGTATATTGCATCGATGATGGACCGATCGGGGCAGACGGCTATCGACTATGGAGTGTATGGCGTGCCTGAAACGTTTGTCGTCGACCGTCGTGGTGTGATCCGCTTCAAACGCTCAGGACCACTGACGCAAGCCGCACTCGACACGCAAATCTTGCCGCTCGTGCGAAGTCTTCAAGGCGAGAGCAGTGATGAATAGGATCGTGGTCGGGTTGTGTTGCGTGTTCGTGGTGAGTGTGGCAAGTGCAGTCGCAAATTCCGGTGTCGTGATGATTGCCGAAGCCGACGTCAGCGCTCAGGGAGCCACTACCTTTCCCGCTGACGTTGCCACACAGGGTCAAAGCAACGCGCGAACGCAAGCTGCTGCCGGCACGAGCGCCGGAATCGCCGTGATGGCGAGCGCCACCCCGGCGCTCGCCGCCCGCATCCGCGGCCTTGAATCGAATTTTCGCTGTCTTGTCTGCCAGAACGAAACCATCGCGGATTCCACGGCCGATCTCGCCGCCGATCTACGTTTGATCATCCATGAGCAAGTCCAGCAGGGTGCAACCGATGCGCAGATTCGCGACTACATGGTGACGCGTTACGGAGATTTCGTTCTTTACGATCCGCCGTTCAAAACGCTGACGTGGGTCCTTTGGCTCGGTCCGTTCGTGCTCCTCGCGCTTGGCCTCGGAGTGTTCGCAGGCATCGTTCTGCAACGCCGGAAGATGAGGCCGCCACCGCTCACCGACCTGGAGCAGTAACGCGCCAGACGTCTGCTGGGCAACCCATGATTACCTTCTGGATCATCGCAGCCGTGATGTTGATCGCTGCCGTCCTGTGCGCAGTCGTGCCGCTCATGCAGCGGGAAAGTGCAGCCGATGCACCGAAGGTTAGCGCGTTGAGCGTGTCGCTGTATCAGTGGGAATTGGCCGATGCCGACGCGGATCTGCGCACAGGCGCGTTATCGCCCGACCAATATGCAAGCGTGCGCGGCGATATAGAACAGCGCGTGCTGGACGATACCGCCGCTTCGCCCTCGCTTGCACGCAGGTCCACGCCGCGTACGGCTACGCGCGCCGCAACGTGTGCCGTGCTGATTGCGCTGTTCCCGAGCGCTGCGTGCCTGCTGTATCTGAAGCTCGGCGAACCGGCCGCGCTTAAACTGAACAACCCGCTGGACGACTCGCTGGGTGTTTCGCACGACATGTCGTCGATGTCGGTGGAGATGATGGTTTCCCGTCTCGCATTTCGTCTGCGCGATCATGCGCCAGATCCTCGCGATGCCGCCGCCTGGGCCACGCTCGCGCGCTCGTACACTGTGCTCGAACGGCCGACGGACGCAGTCACGGCTTACACGAAGGCGGTCTCGCTCGATCCGGGCGACGCAGCGCTGCGGGCCGATTTCGCCGATGCAATCGCCAGCGCGGATGACGGCCGGCTCGCCGGGCGAGCCTCAGAGGAGATCGCGGCAGCGCTCGCTATCGATTCCGCTGATCCGAAAGCGCTGGCGTTGGCGGCATCGGCGGCGTTTGACGCGCGGGATTATGCCCATGCGATCGGGTATTGGCGAAGGTTGCTCGCGACGCTCAAGGCGGATTCGCTCGATGCGATGAAGGTGCAAAAGAATATCGATGCGGCTGTGGGCTTGAGCGCGGTGACCGTGGATATTCGATTGGCCGATGGCGCGAACGTCGCGTCCGATGCAGCGGTCATCGTGACGGCTCGCATGAGCGACGCACCGGCTTCGACGAATCCGGCGAGCGCGCCCAACACGTTGCTCGCCGAGCGTCGGCTGTCTGCAGGTGAACTTCCCACTACGATTGTTCTTGATGACTCGCTTGCCATCAATGCAACCGACACGCTCTCGGCGCACCAGCAAGTTGTGGTGGCAGCGCGGATTGTTTCGGTATCGGGCACGAACGACTTGACCGGACGAGGCGACGCCAAGGGATTGGAGAATCGCCACGCCAGCGTGGTAATCGCGGCACCCTCGCCATAGGCGCTTCATATCAACCGCCAACGTCCTCAGCGGTCCGATTTTCGACCCGCTGCAAAAACTTGTTAAGCTCGGCATTCGATCACTTCATTCGATCACTTAATGCCCGGCATGTTCGAGTTCGAAGAGCTATTGCTCATTGCCTATAAGAAGGAGCGCGCGACGAGCCGGCGCTTATCGAAGCTCACTTCGCTCTCCGCTCACGCCGCGTTGGCGCAGACGCTGGAAAAATCCGCCGGCACGCAGACGCTCGCGGAACTCGTGAGCGATCGGCGCCGGGAAAGGGCCGCGACGGAGCTGGCGCGACACTATCGTGAAGAAGAACGCGCCGCGGCTCGCGCGGCCAGAAAAGTGCGGCCTGCTGTCCGCGATTCCGTGGCCTGGCACGCCTGGTTCGACGGCTCGGCGCATCCAAATCCGGGCAAGATCGGCATTGGCGGCCTGCTGGAGGGCCCAAACGGCGATGTGGTGAAAATCAGCGCGCGGGCCGGTCATGGCGACAGTTGCGAGGCAGAATATCTCGCGCTGATCGCCGTGCTCGAAGCCGCGGTGTCACGAAAGCCCGCGCCGGCCAAGTTGGTGATTCATGGCGACAGTCAGGTCGTCATTGAAGACGTGCTGCGTGATGAAGCCAGCAGTGCGCCTGCGCTAAGCACCTACGCGGCGCAGGCGCGCGGTCTGATCGCGCAACTCGCCGATGTCCGCCTTCAGTGGATTCCCCGCGCCCGCAATGCCGCTGCCGATGCGCTTTCGCAGCACGCAGTTCGCAGTGACACTCATGCGGACTCTCTGCTAGACGCTCACGACAGTTCGCGTACGTCCACCACGGGCGTGTCGCCGAACGTATCGCTCAACGCGTAGTCGAGCACTTTTTGCGCAGCGTCGGCCGGGGTGGAAAGCTGGCCGCTGCGCTTGAGCTCTTCGAACTTCTCCCGCAACGGGAATTGCTCCAAACCCGTGCCGCGAATCTCGGCTTGCATGTCGGTATCGACCACACCCGGTGCAACGCTGCATATTTTCAACGCCCGGTTGTTATCCAGCGCGACCGCGCGCGCGTGATGATCGAGGGCTGCCTTCGTCGCGCAATAGATGCTCCAGCCGGGATACGCGTTGCGCGCCGCGCCGCTCGAGATATGCACGATACGTCGATCAGACGCTGACGAGCTTGCTGCTGCCACTGCCGCCGATAACATCAACGGCGCGGCAACATTCAGGCTCACGGATCGCCCGATCGCGTTCACGTCCTGTCCTTCAATTGCTCCCACCGGCTGCAACATGCCGGCATTGTTGATCAGCAGGACGGTATGTGCGCCATCGACAAACCGGGCTAGCGTTTCAGTTCCAAGCCATTCACCGAGCACGGCGGGATTCGCGAGATCGAGTTCGACTTCCTGCAGGAGGGGCGAAGCGGGCACGTTGCTGCGTGTGCGCGATACCCCAAGCACTGCTATGCCGCGCGACAGCATGAGGCTGGTCAGCGCCGCACCGAGACCGCGTGTGTGACCGGTGAGAATCGCCTTGATAGTGTTCATGTCGATGCAACCTGAGGGTGGATTGAAGACACAAAGTTACCACGAGTTTAAAAAAGTCACCGAACCGGTAATCTACCGTCTGAATAGATCGTTATCCGAAATGATTGAAGGTATACAAAAACGCATTCAATCTGAAGAAGAATTAACGGCAATCAACCAATAACATCGCAAACTCCTCCCGCGTGGCATCCAAATTTCATCCGTCGCCTTAGTCTCGAAAAACTGAACGCTGTATGTGCAAGCCTTTGCCACACATTTCCAAAGGGTGCTGGGATAATCGCGACTTCCAATGTATCGGACTCCTGTATTAATGAACCGATTGCGTTTTTTCCACATCGCCCGTCGGGCGTGTGGGTCGCGAACGGTTCGAAGGCAGGGGGTGCCGTCCAACCCTATCGAGATTTACCCATGACTCCACATCCGTCCGGCGCGTCTCAGACGCGCTCGTTCACGACTGTTTTCCTGATCGAGATGTGGGAGCGTTTCGGTTATTACGGCATGGCTGCGTTACTCGTGCTGTTCATGATCGACAAGCTCGGTTTCGCCGATTCCCACGCGAACCTCACGTGGGGCGCGTTCACCGCGCTCGTGTTCTCGGCGCCGGCAATAGGCGGCTGGATCGGCGACAAGGTGCTGGGCGCGCGGCGCACGATGATCTTCGGCGCGTGCGTTTTGGCATCGGGTTATCTGATGCTTTCTATTCCGTTCGATTCATTGGGGTACCTGTACGCCGCGCTTGGTGTGATCGTGGTCGGCAACGGTCTCTTCAAGGCGAACGCGGCGAATCTCGTGCGACGTATTTACGAAGGCGATGACGCGCGCCTCGACAGCGCGTTCACCATCTACTACATGTCAGTCAATATCGGCTCGACCATTTCGATGCTCGCAACGCCCTGGATCAAGGATCACTGGGGTTGGCACGCCGCCTTCGCCGTGTGTTTTGCCGGCATGGTGCTGGGCTTGATCAACTTCATGGTGATGCGGCGAACAGTGGGGAACATCGGCTCCGCTCCTGACGACGAGCCCATGAAGTGGGGCCGCTTTGCAGCGGTCGCGGTGGGCGGCGTGGCCTTGGGTCTCGCGACAGTATTCGTGCTGCAAAACGAACACGTGGCAGCGATCTGCGTGTACGCAGCAGGTCTTGCCGTTCTCGTGATCTTCGGCTGGATGCTGTTGAAATGCGATCGAAGCGAACGCGCTGGTTTGCTCGCTGCGTTGATCCTCACGCTGCAGGTCATCCTGTTCTTTATCTTTTATCAGCAGATGTCCACATCGCTGACCTTGTTCGCGCTGCGCAACGTGGACGCGTCGTTCACGCTCTTCAACGTGACCTTGTTCTCATGGAGCGCCGCGCAGTTCCAGGCGTTGAATCCGCTCTGGATCATGCGGCTGAGTCCGTTCCTCGCGATCGCTTATACGCGGCTCGCGAATAGCGGCCACGATATCCCCATCGCCGCAAAGTACGCGCTTGGGTTCATGGTGGTCGCGCTGGGCTTTTTCGTGTTCGCGTTCAGCGGCCGTTATGCCGTCAATGGCCGTGTGTCGTCGTGGTTCATGGTTGGCGGCTACGGGCTCTATTCGCTTGGCGAACTGCTGGTGTCCGGGCTGGGCCTCGCGATGATCGCCCACTACGTGCCTGCACGCATGAGCGGTTTCATGATGGGCGCGTATTACGTCGCGACGGGTGTGTCGCAGTATCTGGGCAGCGTGGTCGCCAACTTTGCACGCATGCCGTCCAACGACTTGAGTTCGCTGCAGTCGCTGCCGCTTTATACGAAGCTCTTTTTCGGACTCGGTTGGCTCGCCGCGGGTGGTGCCGCGGTGGCAATCATTCTGTTGCCGCTGTTGAGCCGGTTGTCGCGAGAACATCGGCGTTGCGTGGAGGCGGTACGTCGCGGGGCTGACCCGTACCCTCGGCCGAAGCCGGCATCGCTGCAATAAATTCAACGTATTCGCATTCGATATCAATATTCTTCGATTCGGTTTGACCTGTCATACCCTTAGCGCTATAATCTTTTTCGCGGGGTGGAGCAGTCTGGCAGCTCGTCGGGCTCATAACCCGAAGGTCGTAGGTTCAAATCCTACCCCCGCAACCAGAGATTCAACGCATAAAGCCCGGTCTATCCGGGCTTTATGCGTTTACGGTCGTGCTTGGTTGGAAAATGCTTCGATGAGTGATCATCAAGCGCAGAAGGGAACCCATGAATGCACGCAGGGAAGTGCAAAAAGCCTACACGATATGAAACGTGCAGGCTGTCGAATTCTCGATGCGCGGGCAAGGTCGATACAGTGCTCAACGCCCTGAGACTGGTTCGCAGCTCAATGACAGTTCAACGGAAGTAGCGCAGGGAAGCATGGAGCGCGTTTTATGATTCGCGCGATCTATTCATGCGGACGAGTCGTCATGATTGATTCAGCCACTGCGCTTTAAACGGTGCTCAATGCGGCTGCCGCCTGAGCTTCGCCCGGGTTCGCCTCGATGGGCGAAGTGCTTCATGATTGATTCGTGGGTCGAGCCACAAATTGGCCGCCGGGCTAGGGCGCCTCGGCCGGTAACTGAGGTCCGGCACTGATCCGGCCTAATACCCCGGGACTTATCGGTATCGAATAAGCTCCCGGCTACTCGGCGCTTCGATCGAACGTGATTCGACCTGCAAGCCGCCGGTCAGACGTGCAACAACATCAATAGAATTTCTTCGGCAACTGTGCGCGACGGATCTGCTTGCGCAGGCGAGCAACAGCAGCAGCTTTCTTGCGCTTGCGCTCGGTGGTCGGCTTTTCATAAGCCATACGCGACTTCAGTTCCTGAATCAGGCCGGTACGTTCGACGGTGCGGCGGAAACGGCGCATGGCGACGTCGAAAGGCTCGTTCTCTTTCAACAATACTTTAGTCATTGAGATCTCAGTTGGTCTGGCCCTGCCAGAAAATTGGGCAAAACGCAATTGTACACTTTTCGGGGCCTTCATTACAGGCCGCTGAACAATCGGACGCGCTTCGCCGCTCGGGATTGTCATCGTATGTCTTTGATAAAAGACAACAATCCCGGATTACCCGGGGGCGGGCTTGAGGGCGTCGGCGATTCGCGCGCGCTCGTGCCGAGCCCGATTTAAAGCGCTCAGAAGCCCCGGCCGCGACCTCGTTTTGTGTCGCCGGTGTCGGCGGAATTTGGAATTTCCAGAAAATCCACTTGATCGATAAGCAGGTCGGACGTGGGCAGCGCCACGCACGGCAGGATCCAGCCAGTGGCTTTTTCGTCCGCACTCAGACCCGGCCAGTCGATCCGATACTGCACGGTGCCATCGAGCAGACGACACAGGCACGCGCGGCACGTACCGTTGCGGCACGAACTCGACAGGCGTAGTCCAGCGAGCGCGGCCGCTTCGAGGATCGTGGTCTGCCCGGTCGACGCAAAGCTCCGCCGGGAGGGAAGCAGCGTGATCGCAAAAGAGTGCGGGTCGTCGGCGGTGCTCATGATGGTCAGTGCGATTTGGTAATGACCGCGCGACCGTGGGTCAGGTCGCGGATAACGTCGGCGGCCTGGTCACGCACGGCAAGCGGCATCTGGATCGACAGGCGGACGGTCATGCCGTAGCCGGGTTCATCGAGGGCATGGCCTTCCTGCTCGACCCAGCGCCGCACGCGCGCTTCATCGGCGTAATCCACTTCCACTTGCAGCAGGCCGAGCGCGACGCGTTCTATGCGTTCGGCCAGTTGCATCGTGGTGGCAATGGCGTCCGTGTACGCACGGACCAGGCCTCCAGCACCGAGCTTGATGCCGCCGTAGTAGCGCACGACGGCGGCCAGTACGCCATCCACTTCATGATGCCGCAGCACTTCGAGTATTGGTCGGCCGGCTGTGCCGGAAGGCTCGCCATCGTCGGACATGCCGGATTCACCGCCCGCCAGCAGCGCCCAGCAGACGTGCGTTGCGCCGGGATGCAAGGCGCGCAGCGTGTCGAGTTCGAGCATCGCGGCTGCGCGGTCGGCGACAGGAATTGCCAGCGCGATAAAACGGCTTTTGCGAATGTCGATTTCGGCACTGACGGCGGCAGCGAGGGTGTAAGTGGGCAACTAAAGCTCAAGGGGTAAGAGAGGCGACGAGCGGGTCGCAACGTAATTCAATTCAACGTAATGCAATGCAATGGTATGGGGAAAGCGCTGCCGCTGCGAACTATCCGGCGATGAACCCCGTGCTCGGACCGCTGCGGCTTATGCTGCGTCTCATTTCTGCGCAATCAACGCCTTGTCTTCGCCGAGGGAGCGTTGCATCAGCACCGTGTCCACCCATTGGCCGTGTTTGTAGCCCACCTTGCGCAACACGCCGACATGCTCGAATCCAAGGCGCGCATGCAATGCGATCGACCCGGCGTTGCTACTGTTACCGATCACCGCGATAAGTTCGCGCCACGGCCCGGCATCGCAACGTTCGATCAGCGCCGTTAACAGCGCGAGACCGAGGCCACGCCCGCCGAAACCATCGGCGATATAAACCGAATCTTCAATCGTGTGCCTGTACGCCGACCTGGGCCGATACGCCGTCGCATACGTATAACCCACCACCACGCCGTCCATTTCAGCCACCAGATAGGGCAGGCCCGCGCCGGTGATCGATGCGTGCCGGGCGCGCATTTCGTCGACACCCGGTGGCGTTTCCTCGAAGGTCGCCAGGGCATGCAGCACGTAGTGGGCGTAAATGCGGGTGATCGTATCGAAATCGGCGGCGTTCGCGTCGCGGATTGTTAGAGCGTTGGCTTGGTGCAATGTCATCGAGTGCCTCCGTGGTTCGGGTGTTGATCGTCTTAATCGGGTTGATCGTGTCAATCGGCCAGTGAGAAAGGTCATCAACCGGAGGTTTGATTTTCTCACGACTAACGGACTCATCCGCCAATTGCCAGACGTCTGGGCACGCGCGCCGGAAAAGCATCGAGCCGGCGTGCGCCAGCCCACCAAAGCGGGCATTTCGTGAGCAGCGAAGCATTGAAGCCCGACGTACCCGGCCGCTACACTGGGCTGTTTGCAGGGACGATGCAAGGAACAAGGATACAAACAGGGATACGATTGTCAGCCAAGTGGACACGACTTACGGCGCGAACAACCGGACCATAAACAACGACGCTAACAGCGCGAGCGACCCACGTTGACCCAATCGCGCACGACACAGATGTCATCAGGTGCCTCATTAAAAACGATTATGCAGCGCGCATCCGGCGCAAAGGCGTCGCTTCATGAAAAGCGCACGATGAACACGTTCAAACGCAGCGGGCGCGTCGCGTTCCTGGCTGGCATCGTGCTGATCGTGGCGTTGCTGCCGGGGGTGTTGTGCGTCCTGTTTGCGCCCGGCGTGGACGAGCGCGTCGCTGCAGCCCGGGAAGCCGCGGCGCTAGAAAGCTATGTTGTGCGCATGGTCGATACCGGCGCGATACGTTTGATTGCCAACACGTCGGTGGCCGCGCCTTCCAGGCTGTTTGCCCAGTTTCCGGTACCTGCATTCGCCGCGACGGCGATGCCTTCGATCCCCAGCACGGCCCACCGCGCTTACGAGTCAGCGCGTGCATCAAACGCATCAAACGCAGCGAACACATCGGACGCGACGTTCGCTGAACGCCTGCGCGCGCTGCCCTGGACCTGGCTGCTTGCAGGCGTCGCGGGCGGCCTGACGCTCTCTGCGTGGCTCGGCCTCTTGATGGTGCGCCGTCTCTCGCCGGTCGGGCAGCTTAGCGACGCCGTGCGCCGGCATCAGTTCATCGTGGCGTACCAGCCGATCGTCGATCTCACGACGCGGCGATGTATTGGCGCTGAAGCGCTGGTGCGCTGGAAGCACCAGGATCGCATCGTGCGTCCCGATCATTTCATTCCGCTCGCGGAACATCGTGGCTTGATCCAGGCCATCACGGACCAGGTATTCGATACGGTCCTGCTCGAACTCGGCGAGTTCTTGCAGCGCTACAGCGAGCTCTACGTGTCGATCAACCTGAGCGCGCCGGACCTGACCTCGCGGCGGTTCCTGGAGCGCCTGACGCCCGCGCTCGCGGCGGCGAACATCTCTCCACGGCAGATCCGGATCGAGGCGACCGAGCGCTGTTTTCTCGATGCCGACGCCGCTAAGGAAGTGATCCAGGCATTCCGCGATGCCGGGCATCCGGTGTATATCGACGACTTCGGGACGGGTTATTCGAGCCTCTCGCATCTGCAGAATTTTCAGGTGGATGCGCTGAAGATCGACAAGTCTTTCGTCGATACCGTCGATCAAGATTCGGCGTCCAGCAGCGTGGCGTCGCACATTATCGACATGGCGCTGACGCTGCATGTGCAGGTGGTCGCCGAGGGGATCGAGCGCGAGGAACAGGCGTGTTACCTGCGCACGCGCGGCGCTCAATTCGGGCAAGGCTGGCTCTTTTCCGCGCCGCTGACCGCGCCGGATTTTATTCGCTATGTAGGGCGCGGTCTGGTGACGGTGTAGGCTTGGCTCATTTTCCACTTCGGGGCAATGACCATGACCGTCATCAGGATGACCGACCCGGTCGCGACCACGTTTCTCAAGGACGTGCGCCATCCGCTGCTGGCGCTGCACCGTAGCATCCTCGACGAACTGCGCACCCGCCACGAAGCCGAATTCGGCGCGGTGTCGCCGGGCGAGTTCCTGCAGATCGTGATCAACGGCAGCGCTTACAAATGGCTTGGTCCGCTCTCCACGCTGATTGCGGCGCTTGACGACGTACTCGACGATACCGACGCCACGCCCGACGGCCGTATCGACATGGCGCACGCGGTAACGGCCATGTTCGGCGCGAAGGATCGCAACGCCGCATTCGATACCCAATACCTGCCAATGCTGCAAACCAGCCCCGAAATCGCGATGGCCAATGGCCGCGTGGCACAGCAAGTGCGGGCAGCGGCGCCGCCGCCTGCCCCGGACGCAAAGGAGTGACCAGGGATCAATGACCGCCGGCCGCCGGGCGAGGGCGTTTGTCCCTATGCCTGCCCGCTGGCGGCTTTCGGTAGAATCCGCAGCCATGATCAACCTAGGGCGGGTTTCTTGGACCCGTCAGACCCACCTTCCGGGGAGAATGCGTTGGAATCATCCGCACAAAATGCTGCATCGGCTGCCGCGCAAAACGCAGCGGTCAAACTCGTCGCCCGCGATATCCACAAGCGTTTTGGCGAGAACGAGGTGCTCAAGGGCGTGTCGCTCGCTGCCAACGCCGGCGATGTGATCAGCATCATCGGCTCGAGCGGCTCGGGCAAAAGTACCTTCCTGCGCTGCATCAACTTCCTCGAGCGGCCGAACGCGGGCGAGATTATCGTCGACGGCGAGCCGGTGCGCACGAAAGCCGATCGCATGGGCAATCTCGAAGTCGCGGACCACAAGCAGTTGCAGCGCGTGCGCACGAAGCTGGCGATGGTGTTCCAGCATTTCAACTTGTGGGCGCATATGACGTCGATTGAAAACGTCATGGAAGCGCCGATGCACGTGCTGGGGTTATCGAAGAAGGAAGCGAGCGAACGGGCGCGCGAATGCCTGGAGAAGGTCGGGCTGGCGCCGAAGGTCGAGAAGCAATATCCGTCGCATTTGTCGGGCGGGCAGCAGCAGCGGGTGGCTATTGCTCGCGCGCTTGCCATGCATCCTGATGTGATGCTCTTCGACGAACCCACCTCCGCGCTTGATCCCGAACTGGTGGGCGAAGTGCTGAAAGTGATGCAGAAACTGGCTGAAGAAGGACGCACGATGATCGTTGTGACGCATGAGATGGGCTTTGCGCGCAATGTATCGAATCATGTGATGTTTCTGCACCAGGGCCGCACGGAAGAAGAGGGCGCGCCGGGTGAAGTGCTGAGCACGCCCAGGAGCGAGCGGCTGCAGCAATTTTTGTCGGGCAGTCTTAAGTAAGGCTGGGCTTTTCGGCGCGGGCTCCGGCATGGCTGCGGGAGCCTGGCGGGGCGATCAGCGTGATCGCTCCGCGTTCAATGCGCCGTGGCGCCTCAGACGCCTATGTCTTTCGGCTGACTTACACACGTCAATCCTCTCGAATACCATGAAACCTTGTCGCGTTCCCGCAAGACGCGACGCCCGCGCACGCCTACCATCTGATAACGATGCGTAAGCTGGAACATAAGCTGGAATACCCGAACAAGCAAAGGAGCGGTTCATGACGGATCTCAATGTAACGCGCGGTACGTTCGACGAAGTAATGGTGCCTCTATTCTCCCCGGCGAATTTCGTGCCGGATCGCGGACTGGGTTCGCGCGTATGGGACACGGAAGGCCGCGACTATGTCGATTTTGCTGGCGGTATCGCGGTGACGGCGCTGGGCCATGCGCATCCCGAACTGTTGAAAGTGCTCCACGATCAAGGCCAGAAGCTCTGGCATATCGGTAATGGCTACACCAACGAACCGGTGCTGCGGCTTGCGACTCGCCTCACCAACCTGACCTTCGCTGACCGTGCGTTCTTCGCCAACTCCGGCGCGGAAGCGAACGAAGCCGCGCTGAAACTCGCGCGCCGTTACGCGATCGACACCACCGGTCCGCAGAAAGTCGAAATCATCTCGTTCACGCAGTCGTTCCACGGCCGGACGCTGTTCACCGTCAGCGTGGGCGGCCAGCCGAAATACGCCGAAGGCTTCGGCCCGACGCCGCAAGGCATCACGCATCTGCCCTATAACGATTTGGCTGCTGCCCGTGCAGCAATCGGCCCGCAAACCTGCGCGGTGATCGTCGAGCCGGTGCAAGGCGAAGGCGGCGTGCTGCCCGCCGATCCCGCGTTCCTCCAGGGTCTGCGCGATGCTTGCGACCAGCACGGCGCACTGCTGATTTTTGACGAGGTACAAACGGGCGTGGGCCGTACTGGCACGTTCTACGCATACATGGGATACGGCGTCACGCCGGACATCCTGACGACCGCGAAAGCGCTCGGCAACGGCTTCCCGATCGGCGCGATGCTGACCACGGACAAGATCGCCGCGCATTTCAAAGTGGGCGTGCACGGTACGACGTACGGTGGCAATCCGCTGGGCGCGGCTATCGCGGAGAAGGTGGTTGAACTGATCAGCGACCCTGCCGTGCTCGAAGGCGTGCAGCAACGCAGCGCTGCGATCAAGGCGCATCTGAAGCGCATTGATGAGCGTTTCTCCGTGTTCAAGGAGATCCGTGGCAAGGGCCTCTTGATCGGCGCCGAACTCGCCGATGCCTACAAGGACCGCGCGAAGGACGTGCTCACCGCTGCCGCGAAACACGGCGTGATCATGCTGATCGCCGGGCCGAACGTGCTGCGTTTCGCGCCGTCGCTGATCATGCCCATGGCCGACCTCGACGAGGGCTTCGCGCGCATCGAAAAGGCTATCGCCGACGTGGCGCAATGAACGTGCGGACTTCGGTCCATCCTCTCAACCAATGGAACCGCCGATGTTAATCGTCCGCCCCGCAAGACTCGCCGATCTCGACGCGCTCGAACGGATGGCGAATGCCGCGCATCCGGTGCTGCATTCGTTGCCGCGCGACCGGCGTGTACTGGAAACGCGCGTTGCGCTTTCCGAAGATTCGTTTCGTGCGGAAGTCGAGTTTCCGGGCGAGGAGTTTTATCTCTTCGTGCTTGAAGAGACCACGACTGGCGCGTTGCTCGGCACGTCGAGCATCGTGGCATCGGCGGGATATTCGGAGCCGTTCTATGCGTTCCGCAATGACGCGCTGATCCACGCATCGCGCGAACTCAAGGTGAACCGCAAGATCCACGCGCTCACCATGTCGCATGAACTCACCGGCAAGAGCCGCCTGACAGGTTTCTACATTGAGCCATCGGTGCGCGAAGCCACGCACGATGCCGCCGCGCATCTGCTTTCGCGCGCTCGCATGATGTACGTGGCCGCGAACCGCAAGCGTTTCTCCGACGACGTCTTCTCGCTGATGCTCGGCGTTACCGATGAAGCCGGCGTATCGCCGTTCTGGGAAGCGGTGGGGCGGAAATTTTTCGGTCGCGATTTCGAGCAGGTCGAACTGGAATCGGGCGGCCGCAGCCGGACGTTTATCGCAGAAGTTATGCCGAGTTATCCGCTCTACGTGCCGCTGTTGCCGCCTGAAGCGCAACGCGTGTTGGGCGAGCCGGATGACGGCGCGTTGCTCGCGTATGACATCCATCTTGAGGAAGGATTCGAGCCGGATCGTTTTGTCGATATCTTCGATGCCGGCCCGGTCCTGACCGTTGCGGTGGAACGCAGCGCGTCCGTACTGGCGAACGAAGTTCGCGCCGTGCGAACGGCTCAGGATGACACGGGCACGTCAGGGACGCCGTACCTGATCGCAGCCGGTGGCGCGCACGCGTTTCGTTGCGCTGTAGTCAATCTGCCGTCCTCGCGTTCGACCGGTGCGCCGCTGTCTGCGGAACTGTGCAAGGTTTTAAGCGTGAAAGATTCCGATACGGTGCGTTGTGTGCCGCTTCATCAGGCTTCGGGAGAATTGCAATGATTGTTGTCCGCTGCGTGCAGCCTGGAGATGTCGACGCGCTCGTCGCGCTCGCGCACGAGACCGGACCGGGACTCACCACCTTCAAGCCGGATCGCGATGCGCTGACGGCGCGCGTTGAACGTGCACGACGCACGCTCGCCGACGAAGCGGACGCCTTCGAAGCAGGGTATTTGTTCGCGATGGAAGACACTGCTACAGGCGATATTGCGGGGGTGTGCGGTATTGAAACGGAAGTCGGGCTGGAGCAACCGTTTTATAACTATCGTGTGTCGACGGTCGTTCATGCCAGCCGCGATCTGGGCGTGTGGACCAAGATGTCGCTGCTCAACATTTCGCACGATCTCACCGGTTACGCCGAAGTCTGTTCGCTTTTCTTAAGTCCGCGATATCGCACGGCAGGCGTGGGCGGTTTGCTGTCGCGCTCGCGCTTCATGTTTATGGCGCAATTCCTCGAGCGTTTCCCTGAACGCCTGTGCGCTGAATTGCGTGGCCACTTCGATGAAACCGGCGCGTCGCCATTCTGGCAGGCAGTGGGATCGCACTTCTATCAGATCGATTTCAACGCCGCCGACTATCTCAGCTCACACGGCAAGAAGTCGTTCCTCGCCGAGTTGATGCCGCGGTATCCGGTCTATCTCGCAATGCTTCCCGACGATGCGCAAGCGGCGGTTGGGTTGACGCATCGCGACACCCTGCCCGCGCGGAAGATGCTCGAAACGGAAGGGCTGCGCTATGAAAATCACGTCGATATCTTCGACGCCGGTCCCGTCCTCGAATGCCACGTCGCGGATTTGCGCACGGTGCGCGAGAGCGTGCTGGTGACGGTGCGCATTGGTGAGCGTGCAGAGCACGGCGAGGCTCGCAGCCTGGTATCGAATACATCGCTTGAGGACTTCCGCTGCGGCGCGACGTTCGGCGTGCCCGAGGACGGCACTTTCCTGCTGACACCGGAGGAAGCCGCCGCGCTGCGCGTGCAAGCCGGCGATACGGTGCGTGTACTGGCATCGCAACCGCGCCTGAAGAACGCAAGTTAAGGACAAGGAACATGACGAAGTTTTCGACTCAATTGTTTATCGATGGCGCGTGGAGCGAGGGTACGGGTGCACCGTTCGCATCACGTAACCCGGGCAATGGCGACGTGGTGTGGGAAGGCGCGAGCGCAGCGGCTCAAGACGTCGAGCGTGCCGTGCTTTCAGCACGACGCGCGTTCGCTTCGTGGTCCGCGTTGACGCTGGACGAACGCATTGCGATCACGCGGCGGTTCGCGGCGCTGCTGACCGAGCACAAGGAAACGCTGGCTCACACCATCGGTCTCGAGACCGGCAAGCCGCTGTGGGAAGCGCGGACCGAAGTCGCGACCATGGCCGCTAAAGTCGATATCTCCGTCAAGTCGTACCACGACCGCACCGGCGAGAAGCGCCAGGAAATGGCCGATGGCATCGCGGTATTGCGGCATCGCCCGCATGGCGTTGTTGCCGTGTTTGGACCGTATAACTTCCCCGGACATTTGCCGAACGGGCATATTGTCCCTGCGCTGATCGCGGGGAATACGGTTGTGTTCAAACCATCGGAATTCGCGCCCGGCGTGGCTGCGCTGACGGTGGATTTGTGGGCGCAGGCCGGCTTGCCTGCCGGCGTGCTGAATCTTGTGCAGGGCGAGAAGGACACCGGCATTGCGCTGGCGAATCATCGGCAGATCGATGGCTTGTTCTTCACTGGCAGCTCGGATACCGGCACGTTGCTGCATCGGCAATTCGGCGGACGTCCGGAGATCGTGCTCGCGCTGGAAATGGGCGGCAACAATCCGCTGGTCGTGGCTGAGGTCGAAGACATCGATGCCGCCGTGCATCACACGATCCAGTCGGCGTATTTGTCGGCAGGGCAGCGCTGCACGTGCGCGCGTCGGTTGTTCGTTCCAGACAACGCATTCGGCGAGCGCTTTACCCAGCGATTGATCGACGTAACATCGAAGATTAAAACGGGCGCTTTCGATGCTGATCCGCAACCGTTCATGGGCGCGGTGATCTCGGCACGCGCAGCCGCGAAGCTCGTGCAGGCGCAGACGCAGTTGATCGAAGCGGGCGGCAAGCCTTTGCTTGAAATGACGCAACGGTCTGCGCAACTTGGCTTCGTCACCCCGGCGATAATCGACGTCACGAATGCGCGCAACATCCCCGACGAAGAGCACTTCGGCCCAATGCTGCAACTCACGCGCTACAGCAACTTCGATCATGCAATAGAGCGTGCCAACGACACCGCGTTCGGTTTATCCGCGGGTTTGCTGGCCGACGATGAAACCGCGTGGACCCATTTTCAGCGCACGATTCGCGCCGGCATTGTGAACTGGAACCGGCCGACTAACGGCGCGTCGTCAGCCGCGCCGTTCGGTGGTATCGGACGTTCGGGCAATCAGCGTCCGAGCGCGTTTTACGCAGCGGATTACTGCTCGTATCCTATGGCATCGGTCGAAAGCACCCAGTTGCAAATGCCCGCGAGCGTCTCGCCCGGCCTTCAGTTCTGAGGAACCACGATGCAAGCATTCGAAGCGAACTTCGACGGGCTGGTCGGCCCGACGCACAACTACGCGGGGCTGTCGTTCGGCAATGTCGCGTCGCGCAACAACGAGAAATCGGCTGCCAATCCGAAGGCCGCGGCGAAGCAGGGTCTGCGCAAGATGAAGCAACTGGCCGACCTTGGATTTCACCAGGGCGTGCTGCCGCCGCTTGAACGGCCGTCGCTCAAGTTGCTGCGCAGCCTGGGTTTCACCGGTGACGACGCTGCGGTAGTCGAACGTGCGTCGCGAGAAGCGCCGGAATTGCTCGCCGCTGCGAGTTCCGCTTCGGCAATGTGGACCGCGAACGCGGCGACCGTAAGCCCATCGGCGGATACGAACGATGGCCGTGTGCATTTCACGCCGGCTAACCTGAGCACGAAGTTGCATCGTGCGATCGAGCATGAAGAAACGCGCCGTTCGCTCTCGGCCATTTTCTCCGATGAGGAGCATTTCAGGATTCATCATGCGTTGCCAGGAACGCCCGCATTAGGCGATGAAGGCGCGGCCAATCACACGCGTTTTTGCAGCGAGTACGGCGAGAAGGGCGTGGAATTTTTCGTGTACGGACGCAGTGAATACGCTCAGGGCGCGGCTGAACCAAAGCGATTCCCCGCACGCCAAACGCTGGAAGCAAGCCGTGCCGTCGCGCGCCTTCATGGTCTTTCCGACGACGCTACCGTGTTCGCGCAGCAACTTCCTGACGTGATCGATGCCGGTGTGTTTCATAACGACGTGATCGCAGTCGGCAACCGCAATACGTTGTTTTGCCACCAACGGGCGTTCCTGGATCAGGACAACGTGTACGACCAGCTTCGCGCGAAACTTGATGCCCACGGCGGCGCGTTCACCGCGATCGAAGTGCCGGAAGACGAAGTCAGCGTGGCCGATGCCGTCTCGTCGTATCTGTTCAACAGCCAGTTGCTGACACGTCCGGACGGCCGGCAAGTGCTGGTCGTGCCGCAGGAGTGCCGTGAAAACGCGCGGGTCGCCAAGTACCTTGATTCATTGCATGCACGGTCCACGTCTATTGACGACGTCCTCGTCTTCGATCTGCGCGAAAGCATGAAGAACGGCGGCGGTCCCGCCTGCCTGCGCCTGCGCGTGGTGCTCAATGAGGCGGAGCGCGTCGCAGTGAACCCCGGCGTGTGGATGAACGACACGTTGTTCGCGCAACTCGATGCCTGGATCGACACGCATTATCGCGACCGCATTGCGCCCGCCGATCTCGCCGATCTGAAACTCCTCGATGAATCACGCGCGGCGCTTGATGCGCTGACCGGCATTCTCAAGTTGGGTGCTATCTATGACTTCCAGCGTTGAGCCGGCCATGTTCGCGAACTTTCTCGACTTTGTGCTCGATGGAAAAAAGCCCGCGCTGACTGAAGGCACGTTGCCAAGCGGCGTGAAGTGGACGTGGCTCGGCGAGGGCATTGTTCGATTTGAACCCGAGGGCGCGGTGCGGCAGAGCGTGGTGGCATCGGCGGGGATTCACGGGGATGAAACCGCGCCGATCGAAATCCTGTCGATGCTTGTCGCGGATATCGCGAGCGGCAAGGCGGTGTTGCAGAGCCGCGTGCTGGTCATCTTCGGCAACATCGACGCGATGCGTGCGTCTTGCCGGTATCGCGACGACGATCTCAACCGGCTGTTCAACGGCCGCTATCTTCAACTCGCAGCAAGTCATGAAGCGCCGCGTGCAGCGGAACTGGAGAATGTGACGCGTGCGTTTTTTGCCGAAGCTGACGGCGACGCTACACACGCGAAGTGGCACATTGACATGCACACGGCTATCCGCCCCTCGGTGTTCGAGCAGTTTGCGTTGCTGCCGTACACGGGCGAGCCGCTGTCACGCCTGATGTTCGACTGGTTGCAGGACGCGGGGTTGTCGGCTGTATTGCTGCATAAAGAGAAGTCGAACACGTTCACGCATTTCACGGCGGAGCAATCGGGCGCGCTCGCCTGCACGCTGGAGCTCGGCAAGGTGCGGGCGTTCGGGCATAACGATCTGTCGCGCTTCGCCGCATCGGACGCTGCATTGCGGCGGTTGATCGCGGGGCTTGGACCTGTCGAACCGTCCAGCCAGACGTTGAAGGTGTTCACGGTCGTCGGACAAATCAATAAACAGAGCGAGGCGTTCAAGCTCCACGTAGCCGGCGATGTCGCCAACTTCACGCCATTCGCGCGTGGCACGGTGCTCGCCGAGGATGACGGTTACACGTATGAAGTGCTGCGCGACGAGGAGCGCATCGTATTTCCGAATCCGACGGTGAAGCCGGGTTTGAGGGCGGGGCTCATGGTCATCGATACGACTCAGGAAACGTTCGACTCGCTATGAACGGTTCGTCTTGCCGGTGGGCTCGACAACCACCGTGCACGTCGTCCCCGCAGCCAGCACGACATCTTCTGGAACCTCGTCGATATGAATCCGCACCGGCACGCGCTGCGCGAGCCGTACCCAGTTGAACGTGGGGTTCACATCGGCGAGCAGTTCGCGGCTTTGCGGATTATCGCGGTCATAGATGCCGCGCGAAATACTCTGCACGTGGCCCTTCAACATGCCGCCGCTCATCAGCCGCATCTCGGCTTTATCGCCGATACGCACACGCGGCAGTTTCGTTTCCTCGAAATATCCATAGACCCAGAACGAATGGCTGTCGACGATAGCGAGCTTCGCTGCGCCCGTTGTCGCATAGTCACCGCGATGCACGTTCAGGTTTGTCACGTAGCCGTCCACCGGCGCGAACACCTTGGTGCGTGCCAGATTGAGCTCGGCGGCGTCGAGCGCTGCCTGCGCTTGCTGCAAGTTCGCAGCCGCGCCGGATGCAGCCTGGCTTGCATTGTCACGCGACTCCTTCGACACCACTTCGTTGTCCATATCCGCCCGGCGCGCGGCGTCGTCGCGACGCATGCGTAGATCTGCGTTGCGTGCTGCGACGGTGGCCTGTGCCTGTTCCACCGCGATCTTGTAATGCGACGGATCGATCTCCATCAGCAGATCGCCCTTGTGCACGAACTGGTTATCGGCGACCGGCATGGTCACAACGGCGCCCGAGACATCCGGCGCGACGTTGATGACGTCGGCGCGCACGCGACCGTCGCGGGTCCACGGCTGGTCCATGTAATGCACCCACAGCGCGCGCCCGATCAAGATGGCCGCGCAGAAAATGAGCGCGGTCATGAAGATGCCGAAAATTTTCCTGATGATCATGATGCGGTTCTAGTCCTTCAATATTTCAGCGATACACCGCGAGCCCGAGCAGGCCGCAGGCAGACACGAGCAGACATGCGCGAAAGAGCGACGGATGCCACACCACGCGATACAAACCGGTGAGCGCGAGCAGCCGGTCGATGAACCAAGTCAACAAGCCGCCCGCGATAAACAGCAGCAGGATCGTTGGTACGTAGGCATCGAGAATGGCGATATCACGCGGCATGGGGCGCTCCTTCGTGCGAGCGTGCGGGCTGGTTGAGATGGCCTATCGGCGATTGTGGATCGAGCAAGGCCGTACGAATGAAATGCAGGTGACTCGACATGCGTTGCAACCGATGGCGTTCCTCGCGAGGCTCATGCACGGTATCGAGCTGCGCACGCAGATCGTCGATGGCCAGCGTGGTCGCCGACAACGCGGCATCGAAGTATCGAGGGGTGGGGTGATCGAAGAGGCGGGCTACCTGATGCAGCGCCTGCTTGATTAATGCGCTGGATGCCAGCGCGGTCGTGTCCGAGCGAGTGCCCGAGAGGCTCAACTCGGTACGCAGATCAATCACCGCGTGGCCCACTTCAAGCACCGCGAACAACCAGCGCAACGCCTCGCGCTGCAAATCCTCTCGACCCGCCGCGAGCGCATCGATCTGCGAAAGCAGATCGCGCGCGCCGCTTTCAAAACGCATCGCGAGCCGGGTCAAGTTGCCCTTGCTCGTCATCACGACTTGCCGCCGCAGTTCACGCATCAGCAGACGGCGCAGCCACGGTGCGTCCGTGGGCAGCAGCACGGCAAAGGCCATCGAACAAACGAGCATGGAAACGACCAGCGCGATAGCGTCGTTGATGAAGGCTGACGGATCGTACTGAGTGACGTTGTCGGGCCCGGCGAGGAAGCAGAAGAAGATGCAGTAACCGGCGCCAATGCCCATCATGCCGGGCCGCGTGCTGATGAAAACGCCGAGCATCAGGAACGGCAGGAGCACAGCCGACAGCAGCAAGAATCCGTCAATATGGGGATACAGCGCAAACACTACGATCATTCCGGCGACGGCTGCGAGCGCGGTTCCCCCTGCCATCTGGAAAGCCATTTGCGTCGGTCGCGGCGACGATGAGGCCAGTGCAATCACCGCTGCCGCGTCGAGCACGGCGGTGCCACCGCTCGGCCACGCCGACAGCATCCAGAAGCCGCTCAGGATCAGGATCACGATGAACGCCCGCAGTCCGGAAACGCCCGCCGCGAGCAGGCTGGTCTTGGGTACATAACGCGTGATGCGGTGCTCGCGTTCGTGCGTGGGCACCGCGAGGGAGGCGTAGGTCAGCGTGTAGGCATGCAGGTCATCGACGAATCGATACAGCAGTTCGGCGGCGGTATCGAATTCCAGTAGGTCGATTGCCGGATCGAGCGCGAGCCGCGTTGCCCGGATGCGCTTGGGCAGCGCCGCCTTGAACGTGTCGAGTTGCGCGGCGGCGTGGACGGCATCGGCGGCTTTCTCCACCGGCGCGCCCGCTGCGCTCAGCAAAGGCGCGACTTCGCGGAAATAGGGTTCCAAAGCATCGACCGTCGGCGCTGCGCCGTTGACCCGAAGCCGGTTCATCAACTGATGCAGCGCGTGAAAGCGCGTGGATACGCTCATGAATTCGCCGTTCAGCCGCGCGACCCGGCCGCTGCGCATGCGCGTGTCGGGATCTTCGAACACGGCCACGCTGCGCGCAGCCTCGAGCCCGACTACGTCCGCGACGAACGCTGCGTTGATACGCTCGATCTGCGCGCGTTCGATACCCCCGCCCAACGCCTTCGACACATAGTCCACGAACGCGGTGAAACGCTTTCGCACGGTAGCCCGGACTTGCTCGCCGGCATTCCGTGGGAAGACGAGCGCACTGACTGCGCCAGAACACAGGATCCCTAACGATACTTCGGCAACTCGGGTCATCGCTGTGAGGAAGGCAGCATCCGCATGCTGCGCGGCGGGTATGCCAATGAGCGCGGCGGTATAACCCGACAACACAAATCCGTATGAACGGAAGTTGCGGTTACGCGCCGCGCCCGCTGTGCAGATGCCGACCCAGAGCGCTGTCGCCGACAGAAACAGGACAGGTTGCTGCGAGAACAAGCTGATCAGCGCGAGCATCACGACGAGGCCGACGAGCGTCCCGCAGAAACGGTAAAAGCTTTTCGCCAGCACCATGCCGCTTTGCGGCTGCATCACGACAAACACCGTCGTCATGGCGGTGCGAGGTTGCGGCAGATCGAGACGCATCGCGATCCACAGTGCCAGGAACGCTGCTAGCGAGGCCTTGAAGATGTGAACCCACGCGAGACCGTCGGTAGCCGCCCAGTCCGCGAGCAGGGGGTAGAAACGGTTCAGCCTGTTCGGCGTAGAGGAGGGCGTCGACATGCTCACTCGCTCCGCTCGCTGGACGACGCGTTCTTGTGCTCCGCAAACGGCCCGATGTGCTTCGCGGGGTTCATCTGCGTGTCGGCGGGGCTTTCACTGGAACTATCGATGCCGTCGCCCAACGCTGCCGAGAACGTCGCGTACACCGCGAGCCGTTCAGCGCGCACGCGCGCTTCCCCATCCTGCGCGCGCAGCAATTGCGTCTGTGCGACGAGCACGTTCAGGTAATCGGTCAGGCCGCGCTTATACCCCTCGTCCGCCAGCCGATAACTTTTCTGCGCCGCCGCAACCGAGCGGCCTGACGCATCGAGCTGTCGATCGAGCGATTTGATTCGCACGGCCTGATCGGCGATATCGCGCAATGCAGCAACCAGCGTGGCGTTGTAGTGATCCACGGCCTGGTCGTATTGCGCCGATGCCGCCCCCAGTTGCGAGCGCAGCCGGCCGCCTTCGAAAATAGGCAGAGTCACCGCGGGTCCTGCAGTCCAACCGCTGCCATTGCCGGTGAGGAACGTCAGCAGCGCACCGCCCGCGGACATTTGCGTCAGCGACGCCATGAGGTTGATGTTCGGATAGAACTGTGCCTTCGCGACATCAATACCGCGCGCCTGAGCTGCAACCGTCCAGCGCGCCGCCACCACATCCGGACGACGTCCAATCAGCTCAGCGGGCAAGGCCGACGGCAAGCCGAGCGGGGTTGCCAGCGAAAGCACGGGGCGCGTGATCGAATCGCCCGCACCTGGCCCAGCGCCGGCAAGCGCCGCGAGCTGATTACGGGCGAGCGCGATGGCTTCGTCGTAGGTTTCTACCTGACGCTCGTAGTCTGGCAATGACGCTTCCGCCTGCGCGACTTCAAGCTGCGTGCCAATCCCGCCCTGCAGCCGCCGACGCGCACGCGCCGCGATTTTCTGCTGCTGGTCGAGCGTGGATTGAGCGATGTCGCGCAGCGCAAATCCCTGCGATAAACCGATGTATGCGCGCACCACGTTCGCTTCGAGTTCGAGTTGCGCGGCGCGGGCATCGGCGGCGCGAGCGTGGGTGGCATCCAGTGCGCGTTCCGCGGCGTTACCGTCGCGACCCCAGAGGTCGAGGTTGTACGACAGTTGCAGCGCGCCCGTGTTGTCCCACGTGTTGACGTTGTTGAACGGGCCGGGACCGTAATAGCCGTTTTCCGGCCACTGTTGGCGGTTGATCGCCAGCGACCCGTCGACTTGAGGCGCGAGGGCGGCTTGCGCCACGCCTGCCATCGAATGGGCTTCGCGTACGCGCGCGGCGGCCAGCGCCAGGGTCGGATTTCCGGCCTGCGCACGCGCAACCCACGCGTCGAGCTGCGGGTCGTTGTAGGCGCGCCACCATGTCGACGCCGGCCACGCCGCGTCGGCGTTAGCCGCGCGCAGCGTCGCGCCGGCATCGAGCGAAGACGCGTCCTTGAGAGTATCTTCGGGAGCGACGTTTTTAGTGCTCGCGCAGCCTGCGATTGTTAGAATAAATGTAAGAACCATCGTAATGATGGTCTTTCTGATCGTGCGGTCGGGCAAAATTATTTCTCAAAATGGATTGAGACACAGACCAGAATTATATTTTTGCCCTGATTGGCGAGTAACCGGTAAAAATGCAAAGCATTGTTACGCGTTATGAGATAATAATCATTGCTCAGATTGCAACAATAGGGCAACAATGTTAGATCATTTGGACGAGACTGAAGGCTCATGGATACGCTTCAAAACATGCGTGTGTTTTCACGGGTTGTCGAAGCCGGCAGCTTTACGGCCGCGGCTCAGCAACTGAACACGACCACCGCCTACGCTTCGCGCGCGGTCTCGGATCTCGAAGCGCATTTGCGGACTCGCTTGCTCAACCGGACGACGCGCCGGATAGCGCTGACCGAAGCCGGCGAGCGCTACCTGCAGCGGTGCGAGCAAATTCTGGCTTACGTAGATCAAGCCGAAGCGGAAGCGGGCGATGCGCACGCGCGCCCGGCCGGCAAACTCAAGATGCACGCCATGGCGGGTATCGGCCAGCATTACATCGTGCCGATGATTTCGCGCTACCAGAAGCTTCATCCGTCGGTGCAGATCGACCTGACGCTCGCGCAGCGCGTGCCCGACCTGCTGGATGAAGGCTTTGACGTGTCCATTGTGCTTGGCACCGAACTGCCTGATTCAGGACTGGTTTCCCAACGACTGGGAAGTGCGTTCAGCATTGCCTGCGCATCGCCGGGCTATATTCAGGAACACGGCGTGCCACACGTTTTGTCTGATCTGGTGCGGCATACGTGCTTGCAACTCATGACGCCCGCGTTTCCGCCGAACAAATGGACCTTTGATGGTCCAAACGGGCAGGAAACCATCAGTCTCGGACCGGCAACCTTTACGGTGAATGTGGCCGAAGCCATGGCGGTGGCAATTAGCGAAGGCATGGGCGTGGGAATATTGCCCACTTCGTCCGCATTGCCTGCATTGCGTGCAGGGACCTTGGTGCGTGTCTTGCCGCAATACACCATGCAGATGCTCAACGTGTTTGCGCTGTATCCGTCACGTCAGTACCTGGATGCGAAAATACGGACCTGGGTAGAGTATTTGCGCGCAGAGTTGCCCGCCGCACTCGCCGCCGACGAAAAATCGCTGCAAGAATTTGTGGCGTCGTAAGCTTATGAGCAGGAGAATGGGGGTAAGCCGGCTGATGTGCTTTCATCAGGTTTTTCGTTTGCCGCGACGCAACACTTGCTTACGTCTATTTCAGCCTCATCTTGATAGCTTGTGGTTTGTCTTACATGCCTTATAGTTTCACCGATACGCTTTTACCGATTCGACAACATCCGAGGAAGTTATGAATACGCCGCTGATGATCGCCATCTATGCACTGCTGGCTCTGATCGCCGTGCCCGCTACCCGTGAACTGCTCCGTACGGCCCGCGAAAACGCGAAACGCGCGCGTCTGATCCCGATTCGTATTGACGAACGCAAGAACCGCCAATCGCGCGATTCTTCGGATCGCTGAGATAAAAGACCGATCTATCGGTCTTTTTGTTTGCATGTGGCGCAGCGAGGTTTAATCCTGCGCTGGGTAAGCTGTATCCAGCGGCCGAGCTTTCTCGGCCTGGAAAGGGTGTTTTTTGCCCATAACGCTGACGGGCGGGCGGTTCCTCCGTGATCGGTTAGCGTTCTCACCGGCCGCTCGCGTCTCCAGCGGATCTAACCGAAATTCCCTGAAAGCGCGATTCTTAGCGAATCATTGCCGCTGGCTGCTCATATCTCGACCACCTTGTCCCATTTGAACAACGGATTTTCAGGCGCCCCCGTGCGCCGGTCGCGATATCCGCGCGGATTACAAATCACGCGGGTTCCCTCCGCGAAATAATCGAATGCGGTATGCGTGTGGCCATGAATCCACAGCGAAACCGGCGCGCGCACGAGCGAGGGTAGATCGCTCACAAAACCTGCCGATGCCCGATCCGTCGCGAACTTTTCTGCAAGGCTTGGTTTGAGGGGAGCGTGATGCGTGACGACAATCGTCTTGCCATCGAAGGGCTTTGCCAGCTCATCCTCCAGCCATGCCCGCGCTTGCTCGTGGAGGGCAAGCGAGTCGCTGGGACTAAACGAGCGTGGCTCGTCTTCGGGCTCGGGCCATGCGACCTGGATCACGCCCCGGAAGTCGAGCATCACCCGCTCGGCCGCGGCGATGGACTCGCGCAACGCCTCATCGCTCGCACCGAACAGCCTGAAATCTGTCCACAACGTAGTGCCGAGTACGCGCCATTTGCCGTATCGGTCGGTGAGGGCGGTGTTGTTCAGGAAATGCACGTTGGGCAGGCTGCGCGCGGCGTCCTGCATCGCGCTTTCAAGTGCGCCGAATTCGCCGTCGTAATACTCGTGGTTGCCCGGCACATAAACAACGGGTACTTGCGAACCGAAGTTTTCCGCCGCCCAGCGCAGGCCTTCCGCGTGATTGTGGATGTCACCGGCCAGCACGACGAGATCAGCCTCCGCGTACGGAATGGCGAGCGGTTCGTCGTGCTCGAGATGCAGGTCGGACAGAACACGAATCTTCACAGCGCTTATCTCCTCAATACTGTTTTTACTTGCACTCACGAAGGCAGGTGCGACGCACCTGACGCATTCGGCGTAAGCACCGCACCCGGCGCACGCACGTCCGGCAACACCTTGGCCGGATTCATCAGGTTCTCAGGGTCAAGCGCTGTCTTGAGCGCGCGCATGAGGCGCAATTCCACCGGCGACTTGTAGTGCATGGCTTCGGCTACCTTCAATTGCCCCAACCCGTGCTCTGCACTGATACTGCCGCGATGCGCATGCACGCTTTCATACACCAGCGCATTGACCGGCGCCTGGAATTCGGCGAGAAAGCTTTCGGGATCGACCCCTTCCGGCGCCTGCACGTTGTAGTGCAGATTACCGTCGCCGAGGTGGCCGAATGTCACCATGCGCACACCCGGAATGGCTTGGGCGATGAGCGCATCGGTTGCCTGAATAAAATGCCCGATGCGGGAAATAGGCACCGCGATATCGTGCTTGATGTTGAGCCCTTCCGCTGCTTGCGCAAGCGGAATATGTTCGCGCAAGTTCCAGAACGCCCGCGACTGCGACAAATTCTCCGCTACGACTGCGTCCTCGACCAGGCCTTGCTCCATCGCATGTTCCATCAGCCGTTCGAACAGCGCGCGGCCGTGCTCCTCGCTCTCGCTATCTGACAACTCAAGTAGCACGGTCTGGCCGTGTTTCTTATTGAACGGATAACGCATCTGCGGGAAATGCGTGGTGACGAGATGAAGCGAAAAATCCGACATCAGTTCGAAGCCGGTCAGCAACGGGCCTGCATAACGCTGCGCGGTAGCAAGGAAAGCGAGCGCGGCCTGCGGTGAAGCCAGCGCCGCGAGTGCCGTTACGCGAGCGACCGGCGCCGGATGCAGTTTCATGACCGCGGCGGTGATGATGCCGAGCGTCCCTTCCGCGCCGATATACAAGTCGCGCAGATCGTAACCGGTGTTGTCCTTGCGTAGCCCGCGCAAACCGTCCCAAATTTCACCTTGCGGCGTCACCACTTCCAACCCAAGGCACAACTCACGCGTGTTGCCATAGCGCAGAACGGCCGTGCCGCCGGCATTCGTTGAAAGATTGCCACCGATCGTGCAACTGCCCTCGGCGGCCAGGCTCAGCGCAAAGAGTCGCTGCTCCTGCTCGGCGCGCGACTGGATATCGGCGAGGATCACGCCGGCTTCCACCGTAATGGTGTTGTTGAGCGGATCGACATCGCGAATCCGCTTCAGTCTGCGCAAGCTGATGACCACTTGTGTGCCGCTGGCGTCTGGCGTTGCCCCACCGGAATGACCAGTGTTGCCGCCTTGCGGCACGATAGGAACCCGAAATTCCCGCGCAAGCTGCACAACTTTAGCGACCTGTTCGGTGGTGCCGGGAAGCACCACGGCGCGCGTCTGACCATGATAACGCTTGCGCCAGTCAGTGAGAAACGGCGCGGTGTCGTGGGCGTCGGTCAGCACATGGGCGCCGCCGATCGCTTCGATGCAGGCTTGAACAAAGTAATTTGAACGGTCGGATGCGGTCATGAGGTTCGGTAGCAGTGGCGTGGACGACAGGTGACACAGTATCGCGTAACGTCGGGCCGGGCGAATCCTGGCCTGATGGCATAGGTCTCGTTCACGCTGACTGTTCCGTGCTACAAATGATTTCCGTCGAGCGTTGAGTCTTGCGTTGAGGCTGTCGCAGCCGTCGCGGCCTTTGCTCGCTTCGCGGCACGTGCAGCGCGTTTGAACGGCGCGACAAAGCCAAGCGCGCAGACGAAGAAAACCAGAGCGAGCAGCGCTTCGAGCCAGCCAAGGCGTGCTGACAATCCACCGTCCGTCATACCGCGCACAATGCCTTCAGCGAGGTATAGCAGCACGAGCATCGACGCCCATTGCAGCGTGTACACGTTACGCCGGAACGTGCCGCGCAGCGCGAACAGCAGCGGGACAGCCTTGAGCGCTAGAGCGGAGCCGCCCGGGCGCAGCGGCGCGAGCCAAAGCTCCCACGCGATCGACAACGCAATCAGCGCAATCAGGCTGAACAGCGCGCCGCGTGCAAAGCCGGGTTGGGTGCTGTCCGCATCCAGGACGGGCGTAGTGGTCATCAATCAGGCGCCGCGTTGAAGCGTGAGCGCCGTCGTGGCCAGGCGTGCGCCCAAGGCCATGGCCAAGGCTTTCTCGTCCGCGGAGATGCCGCTGTCCGCCGTTTCAGCGCGGGCGAAATGGGATGCGCCATAAGGCGTGCCCCCGGTTTGCGTGGTGGTCAGCTTCGGCTCCGTGTACGGAATGCCCACGATCAGCATGCCGTGGTGAAGCAAGGGCAGCATCATGGAAAGCAGGGTGGTCTCCTGCCCGCCATGCAAGCTGCCGGTTGAGGTGAAGACGCTGGCGGGTTTGCCGGCGAGCGCGCCGGACAACCATTGCGGCGATGTGCCGTCGAGGAAATATTTCAGCGGGGCGGCCATATTGCCGAACCGCGTGGGCGACCCGAGCGCGACTCCGGCGCATTCTTCTAGGTCGCGCACTTCGGCGTAGGGAGGGCCGTCGGCGGGAATATCCGGCTGCGTGGCTTCGCAAACGGTGGAGACAGGGGGCACGGTGCGCACGCGCGCCTGCATGCCGGGCACGCTGTCGACGCCTTGAGCGATCGCCTGGGCGAGTTCGCGGGTAGCGCCGTTGCGGCTGTAATAGAGCACGAGAATGTCGTTCATGAGCCTTTTCGGTGAACGGGTATTATAAGGATCAGGTGCGTGGGCATGGCGTTTTGGCATGGTTTCGCCTGCCATTCAAGCCGCGTTGCGGATCTGTTGTAGTGTTTCAAGGAGAGAGATTCTTGCTGAAGTTTCCCATCGATCTCGACACAACGAAGCGGCTTGCCGCATTCGTCGCCCGTCGTACGGGTGAGGATCGCGTGCCGCAGGTAGCCGGCAGCCTGACATTTACCACCGTGTTGTCGCTCGTGCCGCTTGCGACGGTCGCGTTCGCGCTCTTTACCGCGTTTCCCATCTTCGCTTCGTTCCAGATGTCGCTGCAGGATTTTCTTGCCGCGCACCTGATGCCGTCGCAGATCAACAGCCAGATCTTCAAGTATCTGAACCAGTTTGCGTCGAAGGCAAAGGGGCTTACTACGGTCGGCATGATCATCTTGTTCGTCACGTCGGTGATGACCATGATGACCGTCGAGTCCGCGTTCAACGTGATCTGGCGCGTGCGTAAATCGCGGCCATTCGCTCAACGCGTCCTGGTGTACTGGGCCATCATCACGCTCGGGCCTATCCTGTTCGGCGTGAGTCTGTCCATGTCGTCCTACCTGTTCGCGCAATCCATTGCATTCGCCGGCTCTCATAATCTCCTGCCGCCGGTGGTCGAGTGGGCGCTTGCCAGCGCGACGTTGCCGTTCACGATGCTGGCGTTCTCCATGCTCTACGTGTTCCTGCCGAATTGCAAAGTGGAGTGGCGCGACGCGCTGGTTGGTGGGCTTGTCGCGGCGATCGCGTTCGAACTGACGAAGCGCGGTTTTGGCTATTACGTGCGCCGTATTCCAACTTATACCGCCGTGTATGGCGCGTTCGCGGCGTTGCCCGTGTTCCTGCTATGGGTCTATTTGTGCTGGATGATCACGCTGATCGGCGCGATGCTCACGTCGGCGTTGCCGGCTATTCGGATCGGCCAGTTTCATCGAAATGATTTTCCGGGGAGCGATCTGCTCGATGCCCTCGAATTGCTTGCTCGCCTTGCGGAGGCGCGTGAAGCCGGCTTGCCGGGTTACACGGGGTTGGAGCTTGCACGGATGCTGCGATGTGACATGGATACCTCCATGCGCCTGGTTCGAAAGCTTGACTCCCTGGAATGGATCGCGCGGCTGGAGAACCTTCGTGTGCCGCGCTATGTGCTGATTGCCAATCCGCAACAGATCACGGTGGCGCGCCTCTTCGACCTGTTCGTGATCGAGCGTGAAGAGCTGGACTATCAGTTGCGCCTCGATTCGTCGCACATTGACCGTGCTGTATTGATGAACGCGCTGAGCAACGAGAAGCTTGACGTCACGTTGGCTACGTTGCTGGCTGCGCGCGCCGCGTCTCGTCAGGAAGACACTCGCGCGGCGCAAGGGGTCGCGTCCATGCCGCATCAAACTGCCTGAAGCGACCTCCTAAGGCGCCTCACGCGCCGAAGTGGGCTAAAGCGAAATCCTGCCGATGCAGATGTCCTTGAACATGACCCAGTCGCCCATCAGGCTGTAGAGCGGATGGCGAAAGGTCGCCGGACGGTTTTTCTCGAAGAAAAAATGGCCGACCCAGGCGAAGCCGTAGCCACAAATCACGGCTGCCGGAAGCCAGAGCCAGTCGCCTGTGGCGATGGCCATTGCAAGGCAGCCAATCACGCCTAGCGACCCGATGAAGTGCAGCCGACGCGAAACCACGTTGCGGTGCTCTTCGAGGTAATACGGATAGAACTCGGCGAAACTCGCGAAGTGATCGGAATGCGCGGTTTGGGCCATGACAGTCTCCTTCGAGCAGGTTGCAGCATCGGCTCAGCAAGATTCATTCTCCAGCGATTGGACCCTCTGCGCAACTGCGTTTTCTGGTCTGGAAACAAGTTGGACACCCCCTCCCATCCGGCTAATAGCGGAGCGGGGAGAGGGCGGGTAAGCTTGCTTCATTGGCTGCGTTCATGAGCCGGGTTCGCGGATTGAGTCTACGAGCGCAGAGCGATCTGTCACCTAAACCGGTCGCGTCGCGAAGCTGAATAATGCGGTGAGGGTCGCATCGGGTTGTTCACTCATCAGGGCGTGCCCGGCGTCCAGCATGATTGTTTCGACCGGGACCCCCGCTTGTTTCATTGCGTCAATCAGCGCCCGGTTGGCGCGGGGCGGTGTCATGGCATCGTGGCGGCCGGCAATGACCTGTACCGGGCAACGTAACGCCGCTGCCCGTTCAAGGCCCTCGGCATAGGTGTTGCATGCGCTGAAATCGGTATGGAAGAGATGGGGCTCACCGAGTGCGGCTACTCGATCCATCAGGCGCTGGTTGGCGCCATGCAGCCAGAAGCCCGGCGCGGGGCAGGACGGTTTTGCGGCGATCGACGAGTGCGACCACTGGTTGACCATGTCGATGGCGTCGGCTTCCCGATTGAGCGCGGCATCGAGAAGCGTGTCGGACACGGTCATCGGATACGCGGTGGCGAGCAGCGCCAGACGGGTAACGCGCGACGGATAGCGCGCGGCGCAGTCGAGCGTAATCAACGAGCCCATGCTGTGACCGATCAGCATCGCTTCGTTGACGTTGGCAGCGTCCAGTGACGCAACAAGCCAGTCCGCGAGCGCTGCAATGCTTCGCCGCGCCGGCCCCGCGCTGCGGCCGTGACCGGGAAGGTCGACGGCGAGCACGTTCAGGCCGTGATGGGCAAAGTAGCGTGTCTGGAGTGCCCAGACGCTGTGATCGTGCTGTGCGCCGTGCACGAACACGGCCACGGGGCGGTTTGGCTCGAACGCGTGTCCGCCGGTGTAGGCGTAGGCCGGAGCGCCCTCGACTTCGAGCATCATGTGCGGCTCCCGTCGTTGCTCCGCGGGGCAGTGGGCGAAGCCTTCTGTGAAGCCTTGAGACCGCGTTTGAGGTCGTCAATGAGATCGTCGGGATCTTCCAGGCCGATCGACAGCCGGATACGTCCCGGTGCAATGCCCGCTGCAGCGAGGGCAGCGGCATCCATGCGGAAATGCGTGGTCGAAGCGGGGTGGATGACGAGCGAGCGTGCGTCGCCAACGTTCGCAAGATGCGAGAACAGCGTCAACGCTTCAATGAAGCGCCGCGCTGCCGCCACGTCGCCCCGCAGATCAAAGCTGAACACGGCGCCCGCGCCGCGCGGCAGCAGGCGTTTGGCGAGCACGTAGTCGCGATGGCTGTCGAGTTCCGGATAAGCCACGCCTTCAACGGCCGCGTGAGCGAGGAGGAATTCGACCACCTTTCGGGTGTTGGCGACGTGCCGATCCATCCGCAAGGGCAAGGTTTCGATGCCCTGCAAGAGTTGCCACGCAGCTTGCGGATGCAGGCAGGCTCCGAAGTCGCGCAACCCCTCGCGACGGGCGCGCAGCAGGAACGGTGCGACGGTGCTTTCTTCGGCGAAGACCATGCCGTGGAATCCGTCGTAGGGTTCGGTGAATTCGGGGAAGAGATCGGTAGCGGTGAAGTCGAACGTGCCGCCGTCCACCAGCACGCCGCCAATCGTGGTGCCGTGGCCGCCCAGGAATTTGGTCGCCGAGTGGTAGACGAAGTCGGCGCCATGGTCAAACGGACGAAGCAAATAGGGCGTGGTGAAGGTCGAATCCACCAGGAGCGGTACATGGTTCGAATGGGCGATGTCCGCAATGGTCTCGATGTCGAGGACATCGAGACCCGGGTTCCCCAGCGTTTCGCCGAACAGCAGGCGCGTGTTGGGCCGGATAGCCGCGCGCCAGGCGTCGGGATCGTGGGGCGGCACGAAAGTGGTGTCTATGCCGAAGCGCCGCATCGTGTAATGCAGCAGGTTGTGCGAGCCGCCGTACAGCGCGCTCGACGCGACCACATGCGAGCCCGCGCCCATCAGCGTAGCGATCGCCAGATGCAGCGCGGCCTGTCCGCTGGCCGTGCCGATAGCGCCCACGCCGCCTTCCAGCGCGGCTACGCGCTCCTCGAATACAGCGACGGTCGGGTTGGAAATGCGCGAGTAAACGTGTCCGGAGCGCTCCATGTTGAAGAGCGACGCAGCGTGGTCGGTGTCGCGGAACGAGAAAGACGTAGTCTGGTAAATCGGCGTGGCGCGGGCGCCGGTGGTAGGGTCGGGCGCAGCGCCGGCGTGGAGCACGAGCGTGTCGAAGCGGTTGGCGGGCATCGTGGGCGGGCTACCAGTGGAAAAGAGTCATTTATCGTAACATCGGGTGTGGCCCGACAAACTTGGGGTAGACGCCAGCGTCGGCGTTTGCACCATTCGGCGCCATGCCACGCAAGGGCAGCCTTGGCGATGCATGCGCCGACCCGGTGCAAAAGCCCGCCACGCTTGGCTTTTGCAGACAAAACACGGGGTTCTTGCGCGCTTTCTTTTTAAGTGCCTTTCCGCTAGGATCGACAGATATTCATGCTTTTCGCGAGGAGACAATCATGCGAGTCAGCGACATTTTGAACGTCAAGGGCAATGCGCTCTTCACGGTTACACCGGACACGCCGCTGCACGAAGCCATCAATACAATGGCGTCACACGACATTGGTTCACTCGTGGTGATCGAGTACGGCGATCTCGCCGGCATGCTGACGTTCCGCGAGATTATTCTCACGCTGAGCGAGAACGGCGGCAGCGTGGGTACTTCCACTATCCGCAAGGTCATGGACGATCACCCCATCACGTGTACGCCGGAAACGGACGTGAACGAGGTGCGCCGGATGATGCTGGAGCATCACGTTCGTTACCTGCCGGTCATGGAAAAGAACGTGCTGATGGGCGTTATTTCTTTCTACGACGTGGCCAAGGCCGTGGTAGAAGAGCAGGGTTTCGAGAACAAGATGCTCAAGGCCTATATTCGCGATTGGCCGGAGCAGCAAGAAGAAGCGCGTTGATCGAGGGCGCGCACGGTTAGCGCGATTAGCGCGACTGACACGGGCTGCACGAGTTACGCCACCCGGTCGAAACGCATCCTAACGTCACGCACAAAATGCGCGCCCGAGCGGCGCGCATTTTTTTCGTCCCTTCGGTCCTTTGCGCTCGGTATCGGGCCCGGTCATCACGGATTCGCCTGTAACCGTCAGACTCAACAGATCACCACTCTCTCAGCGACCAATTCCAATAATCCATGAGCGAAACATCTGCATCACCCCGCGCGAAAAAGGCCGGCGCCCAACATGGCGACGGTCAGTTCCGCCTGTTGCGTGAACGTCGTTTCGCGCCGTTCTTCTGGACGCAGTTTCTCGGCGCACTCAACGACAACGTCTTCAAGGTCGGCTTTACGTCGCTGGTCACGTTTCAGGCCGCACGCTTTTCGGGTGTCGATCCGAAAACCGCCGCTTTCCTCATTTCCGCCATCTTCATCATCCCTTTCGTGCTTTTTTCCGCGACATCCGGCCAAGTCGCCGATAAATACGACAAGGCCACGCTCACGCGCTTCGTGAAGACATTCGAAATCGTGGTGATGCTGATCGGCGGCGCGGGTTTCATCTTGCACAGCGCGCCCCTGCTTTACGTCTGCACGTTCCTTATGGGCGTGCATTCGACCGTGTTCGGACCGGTGAAATACGCGTATTTGCCACAACACCTCCAGCCATCAGAACTTGTTGGCGGCAATGGCCTCGTCGAAATGGGGACGTTCGTGGCCATTTTAATCGGGACGATCATCGGCGGCGCGGCGGCGGGGCTGACCGAGCACGGCGCCATAATGCTTGCCGCGTGCTGTGTGACGGTTGCACTGATCGGGCGCGTGGCGTCGAGTTTCGTGCCGAAAACAGCGGCGTTGCAGCCTGATCTCAAGATCAACTGGAACCCGTTCACCGAGACGTGGCGCAATCTCGCGCTCGCGCGCCAGGACCGCACCGTATTCCTGAGCCTGCTTGGGATTTCGTGGCTCTGGTTCGTCGGTGCGACGTTTCTCACGTCGTTTTTCAACTTCGCGAAGGACGTCCTGTCGGCGAATCCGGACGTAGTCACCGTGCTGCTCGGCACGTTTTCGATCGGTATCGGCATCGGTTCGCTGATGTGTGAAAAGCTCTCGAAACGCCGTGTTGAGATCGGACTGGTTCCGCTCGGGTCAATCGGCATCAGCGTTTTTGCCATCGACCTGTTTTTTGCCAGCCACGGCATTGTGCCGGCTGGTCATCTCATGGGCGTCGGCGAATTCCTTCAGATCGGCGTGCACTGGCGCATCCTGGCCGACCTGTTCCTGCTTGCCATGTTCGGCGGCTTCTACAGCGTGCCGCTCTACGCGCTGATCCAGTCGCGCAGCCAGCCGACGCATCGCGCGCGCATCATCGCCGCGAACAATATTCTCAACTCGTTTTTCATGATCGTGTCGGCGTTGATGGCGGTCGGTTTGACGTCGGCGGGCGTTGGCATTCCCGGGTTGTTTCTCATCACGGCGTTGTTGAATATTGTGGTGGCCGCGTATATCTATTCGCTCGTGCCCGAGTTCCTGCTGCGCTTTCTCGCGTGGATTCTCGTGCATACGTTCTACCGGATCAGGCTCGTGAACGCCGAGCGCATTCCCGAGCACGGCGCTGCCGTGCTGGTGTGCAATCACGTGAGTTTCGTCGATGCCATCGTGATCATGTCGGAAAGTCCGCGGCCGATCCGCTTCGTGATGGATCACCGGATTTTCCGCTCGCCGCTGGTCGGCTGGCTGTTCCGTCACGTCAAGGCCATTCCGATTGCACCGGCTCACGAGGACGCAAGACTGCTGGAAAAAGCCTACGACGCCTGCGGCCGTGCGCTCGCCGACGGCGATCTGGTCTGCATCTTCCCGGAAGGCAAGCTCACCCGAACCGGCGATATCAACCCGTTCCGCCATGGCATCAGCGAGATTCTCAAGCGCCATTCGGCAGTGGTTGTACCTATCGCTTTACGCGGCTTGTGGGGCAGCGTTTTCTCCCGTCACGACGACAACCGCTGGCCGCGTCCTATTCATCGCGGGGTGATGAGCCGCTTGACGCTGGCGGTTGGTGAGCCGATTGCCCCAGCCGATGCCACGCCTGAGCACTTGCAAGAGTTGGTCTCAGCGCTGCGAGGCGCTCGTAAATAAGGCGCGAAAGGGGCTTCGCGCAGCCAAGAGTCTTCGTTAAGCGGTGTTTTTGCCGACGAAAGGGCTGCGCACAACCGGTTTCGAGCGTGGGCGCATCATCTGTCGGCTGGCATAATATCGGCTCTTTCGCTTTTTTCAGGACGACGCTCATGTCCGGCAATACACTCGGCACGCTTTTCACCGTCACGAACTTTGGCGAGTCGCACGGTCCCGCGATCGGCTGCGTGATCGACGGCTGCCCGCCGGGCATGGAGTTGTCAGAGGCGGATATCCAGATCGAGCTGGATCGGCGCAAACCGGGTACGTCGCGGCATGTGACGCAGCGTCAGGAAGCCGATCAGGTCGAGATTCTGTCCGGCGTGTTCGAAGGTAAAACGACCGGTACGCCTATCGCGTTGCTGATCCGGAATACGGACCAGCGCAGCAAGGATTACGGCAATATCGTCGAGACCTTTCGTCCCGGGCACGCCGATTACACCTACTGGCAGAAGTACGGAATCCGCGACTATCGCGGGGGCGGACGGTCGTCAGCGCGGTTGACGGCGCCAACTGTCGCGGCCGGTGCTGTAGCGAAGAAATGGCTGCGTGAGCGTATGGGCATCGAAACACGCGGGTTCATGAGCGCGCTCGGCGAGATCCCCATTCCGTTCGTTGCGTGGGAACACGTGCGCGAAAACCCGTTTTTCGCGCCGAATGCGGAAATCGTGCCGCGCCTCGAGGAATACATGGACGCGCTGCGCAAGGACGGTGATTCAATTGGCGCGCGCATCGGCGTGATGGCGACTGGCGTGCCGGCCGGGCTGGGCGAACCGCTTTATGACCGCCTCGACGCCGATATCGCGAAAGCGATGATGGGCATCAATGCGGTGAAAGGCGTTGAAATTGGCGCGGGTTTCGCGAGCGTGGCGCAACGCGGTTCGGTTCACGGCGACGAAATGACGCCCGAGGGGTTCGCGGCGAACAACGCTGGCGGCGTGTTGGGCGGCATTTCGAGCGGGCAGGACATTACTGTATCGATCGCGATCAAACCGACGTCGAGCATTCGCACGCCGCGTGAGTCCATCGATAAAGCCGGTCATTCCGCGACGGTCGAAACCTTCGGTCGCCATGATCCGTGCGTTGGCATCCGGGCGACGCCGATCGCTGAAGCGCTGCTCGCGCTCGTGCTGATCGATCATGCGTTGCGGCATCGCGCGCAGAACGGCGACGTGGTGACGACAACGCCTCATATTGCTGCGCATATCGCCAAATAAAAAATCGCCGGTTCTTAACATAAAGAACCGGCGATTTTTTTTAAAGCTTCAACTCCGAACACTCACATATTCGGATAATTCGGCCCACCGCCGCCTTCCGGCGGTACCCACACAATGTTCTGCGTTGGGTCTTTGATATCGCAAGTCTTGCAGTGCACGCAGTTCTGCGCGTTGATCTGCAGGCGCTCGCTGCCATCATCGTTCTTCACGAACTCGTATACCTGTGCCGGGCAATAGCGTCCTTCCGGTCCCGCATAGGTCCTTAAATTCACATCCACCGGCACCGATGCATCCTTCAGCGTCAAATGTGCCGGCTGGTTTTCCTCGTGATTCGTATTCGATATAAACACCGATGCCATCCGGTCGAACGTCAGCTTGCCATCGGGCTTCGGATACACGATCGGCTTGCATTGCGAAGCGGGTTTAAGCGTTTCGTTATCGGCGTGCTGATGATGCAGCGTCCAGGGCACATTGCCGCCCAGGACCTTCTGCTCAAGCCCGACCATGAACGTGCCGAGGTACAAACCCTTGCTCATCCACTGCTTGAAATTGCGCGCACGATAGAGCTCGGTCTTGAGCCACGAGCTATTAAACGCGTCAGGGTAGGCGCTCAGTTCATCGGCTTGACGACCGGCTTGCACAGCGTCGAACGCGGCTTCAGCGGCCATTTTGCCGGACTTGATCGCGGCGTGACTGCCCTTGATCCGCGATGCATTCAGGAACCCGGCATCGTCACCCGCCAGTGCTCCGCCCGGGAATACGAGCTTCGGCAACGACATCAACCCTCCGGCCGTGATCGCCCGTGCGCCGTACGACACGCGCTTGCCGCCTTCAAGGAATGTGCGGATCGCCGGATGTGTCTTGTAACGCTGGAATTCCTCAAACGGTGACAGGTACGGATTCGAATACCCCAAGCCGACGACAAAGCCCACCATCACCTGGTTATCGTCCATGTGATAGAGGAACGAGCCGCCATACGTATCGGTTTCCAGCGGCCAGCCGGCGGTGTGAATCACGAGGCCCGGCTTGTGTTTGGACGGATCGATCTGCCACAGCTCTTTGATGCCGAGGCCGTAGACTTGCGGATCGGCGTCGCGGCCGAGCTTGAATTTATCCATGAGCTGGCGGCCCAGATTGCCGCGTGCGCCCTCGCAAAACAGCGTGTATTTGGCGTGCAATTCCATGCCGAGCTGGAAGTTGCCGGTCGGCTCGCCGTCCTTGCCCACGCCCATGTTGCCCGTCGCCACGCCGCGTACGGCGCCGGCTTCAGTGTAGAGCACTTCGGCCGCAGGAAAGCCCGGGAATATCTCGACGCCCAGCGCTTCAGCTTGTTGTCCCAGCCAGCGCGTGACGTTCGCGAGACTCACGACATAGTTGCCGTGGTTCTTGAAGTTGTCCGGGAGCAGCCAGTTCGGAACTTGCTTTGCGCTGTCCTTCGACAAAAACAGGAAGCGGTCTTCGGTGACTTCCACATTAAGCGGTGCGCCCTGGGTCTTCCAGTCGGGGAGCAGTTCGCTTAAACCCCGCGGGTCCATCACGGCGCCCGAGAGGATGTGCGCACCAATCTCTGAGCCTTTCTCCAGCACGCAGACGCCGAGTTCCACGCCTTTTTCCTGCGCGAGCTGCTTCAGCCGGATCGCCGCCGATATCCCCGCAGGACCGCCGCCCACGATCACGACGTCGTACTCCATGGATTCACGGGGACCGTACTGCTCGATGAGACTCTCCGGGGTCATCCAATGCTCCTGTCTAACGTTAGAATGCTTTTTTTGGGGATCGCGTATTGTCAGGGAACCCTTCGCGGGGTGCAACCGACGATCCTGAAATTAGCACGACCGTATTATTTTAGGATAGCATATCGGCTGTGTCGATTCGATGCTTATTTGGGGCGAGCCGCGGGGCGAACGACGTCAAGCCGGTCCGCTTTCGGGCACCTCAATCGCTTTCAACCAAGGAAAAACAATGGGCCGTTCGATTAACCTGGAAGGCAAATGCGCGCTGATCACCGGCGCCTCCAGCGGACTTGGCAAGCGCTTTGCGCAAGTGCTGTCGCAGGCGGGCGCACGGGTCGTGCTGGCGAGCCGGCGCACGGAGCGCCTGAAGGAACTGCGCGCCGAGATCGAAGCATCTGGCGGCGCGGCGCACGTTGTGTCGCTCGACGTCACTGACTACCAAAGCATCAAGTCGGCCGTCGCGCACGCGGAGACGGAGGCTGGCACGATCGACATCCTCGTGAACAATTCGGGCGTGTCTACCCAGCAAAAACTGACGGATGTGACGCCGTCGGACTTCGACTTTGTATTCGATACCAACACGCGCGGCGCGTTTTTTGTCGCTCAGGAAGTAGCGAAACGGATGATCATGCGCGGCAACGGCACGGTCAAGCCGGGTTATCGGATCATCAATATCGCGTCCATGGCGGGGCTCAAGACCTTGCCGCAGATCGGCGTTTACTCCATGAGCAAGGCCGCCATTATTCATATGACGAAGGCAATGGCGCAGGAATGGGGCCGTCACGGCATCAATGTGAACGCGATCTGCCCGGGTTATATCGATACCGAACTCAATCACCATCATTGGAAAAGCGAGGCGGGCCAGAAACTGCTCGCCATGCTGCCGCGTCGCCGGGTGGGTACGCCTGAAGACCTGGATGGCTTGCTGCTGCTGCTTGCCGCGGACGAATCGCAGTTCATCAATGGCTCGGTGATCGCGGCCGACGACGGATTTGGTCTATGAGCCAGGTTCTTGAGCAGGCGGCCGTAACACCCGGTTTTCATCGCGTAATCGATCTGTCCATGCCGTTGCGGTGGGGCGACATGGATGCATTCGGCCACGTGAACAACACGGTCTACTTCCGTTTCATGGAGGAAGTGCGGATTTCGTGGTTCCGGCAACTGGCCCTTGCCGGTGCAAATGTTGAAGGGCAGGGACCGGTGATTGTGAATGCGTCGATGGAGTTCCTGAGACAGCTCCACTATCCCGGCGATGTCATCGGCAGCATGTTCGTGGGGCCGCCGGGCCGCAGCAGTTTCGACACACGTTTCGAGCTGTTTCGTGCCGACGATCCCGCGACGCTCTACGCCCGGGGCACAGCGAAATGCGTGTGGATCGACTACGCGGCGGCGAAATCGGTGCAGATTCCTGACCTGTTGCGCCATGCCATTGAAACGGCTGCAGTGGGCATCAAACCGGGCGCCTAGTCTCCCAGCAGCCGCTGTAACAACTCGGTCGCGTTGCCCGTGTCGTATTTGCGCATGAGCTTTGAACGGTAGACGTCCACGGTCCGCGAACTGATATCCAGCGCGCGGCCGATCTGCTTGCTGGTCTTGCCGGTGACGAGCTGCGCGGCAATTTCACGTTCGCGCGGCGTCAGTTCGATAGCAACCCGGCGGGTGGCGCTCAGATCCTCGAAAGTCCAGACACCGGCGGCGTGCGGCGCGCTCAGATCGAGCGAGCGCCCGGTCACATGGCACCAGAACAATTCCCCGTTTGCGCGTTTCATGATGCGGTCGTCGGCGTAACTGCCTTGCCGCTGCATCAATGCGGCGATCCGGGCGCCGATCCGCTCGAACTCCACCGGCGACGGATACAGAACCTGGAACGACTGGCCCAGCAGGGCCTTCGGCGCAACACCGAAAATCGCGCAGAGCTGCTCGTTGCAGTCTTCGATGATCCGTTCCCGTGACAACACCAGTCCGACTGGCGCAAGATGAAACGCTGTTTGGTAATCCAGTTGACGCATTTGGCTCGCACGTGTCGGGTTTAACCCGCGTTTAACTATTTCATCGCCGTGCAGTACGGCAATTACTTATGTATTTTTGCGTATTGTGCCGGATCGATCCGGCGTCGTACTCTTTTGCCACGTCAGAAAGTCGTCTCGCGCTATGCAAGCCGGTCGCGCGGACGGCTTAAATAAACGGATTTCATCCAGATCAGGAAGGGACAAACAGATGAACAAGGTCTATCCCAGCGCGAAAGAGGCGCTCGATGGCATCGTAAAGGACGGGCAGACGTTCGCCGTCGGCGGTTTTGGCCTGTGCGGCATTCCCGAGGCGCTGATCGCGGCATTGCGCGACACGGGCGTCCAGGGCATTACGTGCATCAGCAACAACGCGGGCGTTGACGGCTTCGGACTCGGGCTGCTGCTCGAAACCCGTCAGGTCAAGAAAATGATTTCGTCGTACGTCGGCGAGAACAAGGAATTCGAACGCCAGTATCTGGCCGGCGAACTCGAGCTTGAATTCACGCCGCAAGGCACGCTGGCCGAAAAGCTGCGCGCGGGCGGCTCGGGCATTCCGGCATTCTTCACCAACACGGGTTACGGCACGGTGATCGCAGACGGCAAGGAAACGCGCCAATTCGGCGACAACCATTACGTACTCGAACATTCGCTGACCGCTGACGTCGCGCTCGTAAAGGCGTGGAAAGCCGATAAATCAGGCAATTTGATTTATCGCCGCACGGCCCGCAACTTCAACCCGATGTGCGCCATGGCCGGCAAGATCACAGTGGTCGAAGTGGAGGAAATCGTGGAAGTCGGCGCGCTCGATCCTGACGCCATTCACACGCCGGGCATCTTCGTGCAGCGCATTGTGCTGAACGCGCATCCGGAAAAACGCATCGAACAACGCGTCGTGCGCGCAAAAGGAGACTGATCATGGCATGGGACCGGAACCAGATGGCCGCGCGGGCGGGCAAGGAATTGCAGGACGGTTTTTACGTGAATCTGGGCATTGGCTTGCCCACGCTGGTGGCGAATTTCGTGCCGGAGGGCATGGAAGTGTGGCTGCAATCGGAGAATGGCTTGCTCGGTATCGGGCCGTCGCCTACCGAGGAAGAAGTCGACGCCGACCTGATCAACGCCGGCAAGCAAACGGTGACCACGCTGCCGGGGTCGTCGATTTTTTCGTCAGCGGATTCGTTCGCGATGATTCGTGGCGGCCACGTGAACCTGGCCATCCTTGGCGCCATGCAGATCAGCAAGACGGGTGACCTCGCCAACTGGATGATCCCCGGGAAGATGATCAAGGGCATGGGCGGCGCGATGGACCTTGTCGCGGGCGTCAAGCGCGTGATCGTGTTGATGGAGCACGTGGCGAAGGGCGACCAGCACAAGATTCTCGACGCATGCACGCTGCCGCTGACGGGTGTGGCCGTGGTCGACCGGATCATTACGGATCTTGGCGTGATCGATGTCACCGACGCAGGTTTGAAACTCGTCGAACTGGCGCCGGGCGTCAGTGTGGAAGAGATCCAGCAGAAAACCGGCGCACCGTTGGATGTGAGCGGCGTCAAGTAAGGTTTTTCTGCATCTGCGCCAGTTTGTTTTCCGGCCGAAACGAGCCGTTCCGACGTGAGTCGGGGCGGTTTTTTTATTTTGGATGATGGCGTTTGTTAAAGCCGAGGCGGGCCGTAAAGGGGCTCTTTGGGGGCTCGTGGTCCGCGTTTTCTGCGAGGCATGGTGCGTTTTCGTACAGGCCATTCGGCTAACGCTGCGGCATCGCGCCGAAGCGCACCCGGCAAAGCGTTTACAATCGATTTCGGTTGAGTTGTTCGCATGTCGCAGCGCCATCGCACAGAGGAAAATCTTATGTCCGCGTCTATCGTCGAAGCTGCGCTTTCGTTTGTTCCCACGCCACGCCAACGTCATGTGCAGTGCATCAGCCCGTCGGGCCTGCATCGGATGGCTTATACCGAATGGGGTGATCCGGCGAACCCGCGCGTGCTCGTGTGTGTGCATGGGCTGACGCGCTCCGGCCGGGATTTCGACGCGGTGGCGAAAGCGTTCGCTGGCGAGTATCGGGTGGTGTGCCCGGACGTGGTGGGGCGAGGTTTGTCTGACTGGCTGGTCGATCCCAAGCATTACGGGGTGCCACAGTACGTAGCTGACATGGTCGCGCTCATTGCACGGCTGAACGTGGAAACGGTGGATTGGTTCGGGACGTCCATGGGTGGGTTGATCGGCCTTGGGCTTGCCGGACTGCCGAATTCGCCGATCCGGAAAATGCTGCTCAACGACGTGGGGCCGCATATTGAACCGGTGGCGCTCGAGCGTATTGGTACCTATCTTGGCCGCGGCGATACCTTCGCGACGCTGCAAGAAGGTATCGACAACGCGGCGCAGCTCGCTGCGTCGTTCGGACCCTTGACCGCCGATGAATGGCGCGCAATCAACACGCCGTTGATGCGGGAGCACGAGGGGCGCTGGGGGTATCGGTACGACCCGAAAGTCGCGGTCCCATTTGCCGCGGCCGACGCAAATGCGGCTTCGCTCGGCGAGGCGATTTTGTGGCATTCGCTGGCGTCGATCCAGCATCCGGTGCTGGTCGTTCGGGGTGAGCATTCGGATTTGCTGTCGCGCGAGACCGTCGAAAAAATGGTCGCAAGCGGGCAGGCCGTGACGGCCAGGGAATTCGCGGGTGTGGGTCACGCGCCAGCGTTTTTGACACCTGATCAGATCGCGATCGCATACCGGTTCTTCCTCAATACGGAAACGTCCGAGGCATAATATTGAGCTTCGTACGGTTTTTTTGACCATTCACTCTCAGGAACACTCATGGCAGTCATTCGTCACCATGTCGGCGCGCGTCTTTCCGAAATCGCGATCCACAACGGCACCATTTATCTTGCCGGCCAGATCGCGGAAGACACCGAGCAGGACATCACGGGCCAGACCCGTGAAGTGCTTGGCCATATCGACCGTTTGCTGGAAGAAGCCGGCAGCGACAAGACGCAGCTTTTGTCGGTCCAGATCTATCTCGCCGACATGGGCAATTTCGCGGCCATGAACGCAGCGTGGGACATGTGGGTTCCAGAAGGCAATGCGCCGCCGCGCGCTACCGTGGAATCGAAGCTTGCCAACCCGGCGTGCCTCGTGGAAGTGGTGGTCGTGGCTGCGGTCCGCAGCTAAGCCGGGAACATTTGGAGCACTAGATTAATCCGTATGCCTGATACCGCCGTTTCTCCTGCGCTGACACCCGAGCCGTCCTTGGACGACGCGCTCGCGTTCGTGCGCGAACACGCGGGAGATGCGCGGTTGACCAGCGGGGAATTGCTGGTCGAGCACGCGGCCGGCACGGCGCGGATCATGCAAACGTTGAACGTCGATCCTGCAGCTATTTTGGCGGCGGCGCTGTTCGCAATTGCGCCGCATATCGACGACCCCGAGCGTGTCATCAGCGAGCGTTTTGGCGCGGAAGTGCAAGGCCTCGTTGCGGATGTCCGCAAGCTGTGGCGGCTGGGTTCGGTCAGCTCGAGGGCCTCGCAGGCAACGTTGCCGGAAACAGGCCGTGAAGCGCAAGCTGCGCGCCGTGCCCAGGTCGAAGCGTTGCGCAAGATGTTGCTCGCGTTCGCGCAGGATATTCGCGTGGTGTTGATCCGCCTGGCGTCACGGCTGCAGTCACTGCGCTACTACGCGGCGAACAAGCTCGAACCTTCGCCCGACGTGCCGCGTGAAACACTCGAGATCTATGCGCCGCTCGCAAACCGGCTGGGCATCTGGCAATTGAAGTGGGAACTGGAGGACCTCGCGTTTCGCTTCGAGGAACCGCCCACCTACAAACGCATCGCGAAGTTGCTCGACGAAAAGCGGGTCGAGCGCGAAGCGTATGTGACCGACGCTATCGCACGTTTGCAGAAGGAACTGGCCACCGCGACTATCCGGGCGGAAGTGAGCGGCCGGCCGAAGCACATCTACAGCATCTGGAAAAAGATGCGCGGCAAGGAACTGGATTTTTCCGAGCTGAATGACGTGCGCGCGTTTCGCGTGATCGTCGACGACATCAAGGATTGCTACACGGTGCTCGGTATCGTCCACAATTTGTGGCAGCCGGTGCCGCGGGAATTCGACGACTACATTTCACGGCCGAAAGCGAACGGGTACCGGTCGCTGCATACCGTCGTGGTAGGCGACGACGGGCGAGCATTTGAAGTCCAGATCCGCACGCAGGAGATGCACGGCTTTGCCGAATATGGCGTGGCGGCCCACTGGCGCTACAAGGAAGCCGGCGCGCGCGCATACGGCGGGCAGGTTACTGCCAGCGACAAATACGACGAAAAGATTGCGTGGTTGCGCCAACTGCTGGCGTGGAAAGAAGACGTCTCCGAGGCGGATCAGCCGGGCGCGCAGCCCTGGCAGCATTTGCGCGAGGCCACACTCGACGACGACCACATCTACGTACTCACGCCGCAGGCACGCGTGATTGCCATGCCGCAAGGCTCGACCGCTGTCGACTTCGCGTATCACCTGCACAGCGAGCTTGGGCACCGTTGCCGCGGCGCGCGTGTCGACGGGGCCATGGTGCCGCTCAACACGCCCCTGCAGAACGGCCAGACGGTCGAGATCGTGGCGGTGAAGGAGGGCGGCCCGTCACGCGACTGGCTCAATCCGTTGCTTGGCTACTTGCACAGCCCGCGAGCGCGGCAAAAGGTGCGCGCGTGGTTCAACGCGGTCGATTCCGAGGAAAACATCGCGAACGGGCGCACGCTCGTTGAAAAGACCCTGCAGCGTGAGGGCAAGACGTCCGTCAACCTCGATCAACTGGCATCGAAACTCGGCTTCAAGACGCCTGAAGATCTGTACGCGGTCGTCGCCAAGGAAGAGTTCAGTCTGCGCAACGTCGAGCAAGCGCTGCACGACACACCGCCGCCGGAACCTGAACCCGAAGCGCCGGCGCAGTTCGAGAAGCGCAGCAGCGGGCAAAGCGTGGCGCAGGGTGCGTCTACTGGCGTGCTGGTCGTCGGCGTAGATGCGTTGCTGACGCAACTGGCACGGTGTTGCCGTCCGGCTCCGCCGGACGGCATCGCGGGCTTTGTCACGCGTGGCAAGGGTATGTCGATCCACCGCAGTGACTGCGCGACCTTCCAGCGCATGGCCGAACGCTCACCCGAACGGGTGCTTGAGACCGCGTGGTCCGCGGACGTAATGAGCGGACGCGGATCGTCGGTGTACCCGGTCGATCTCGCCGTGGAATCGAACGATCGGCAGGGCTTGCTGCGCGATATCTCCGAAGTGTTCGCGCGCGAGAAAATGAACGTGACTGGCGTAAAGACGCAGAGCCGGCGTAACGTCGCGTACATGCAATTTACGGTCGAGGTGTCGAGTGCCGCGCAAATTCAACGCGCGTGCTTGTTGCTGGGGGAAGTGCAGGGTGTGATGCGCGCGTCGCGACGGGCGTGAGCCGCACCGACGTATAAATTCCTGCTTGACCTACGCGCTTGATGCGTTGATAAGGCGTTGAATTTGAAGCGCATTGTTGAGGCTTCTTAAACGTATCGACGAATATCTGCAGTGTCATCGCATGAAAGCACTTGCCAAGATTCAAAACGCTCCATATAATTTCGCTTCTTCAGGCTCGTAGCTCAGCTGGTTAGAGCACCACCTTGACATGGTGGGGGTCGTTGGTTCGAGTCCAATCGAGCCTACCAACGAAAGTGAAAATCCGGTTCACGCTGGATTTTCAAAACTGCAGCAAGCGTCTTGGCGCGAAAGGCAAATGAATAAGATGGCACCGCGAACGTTGACCGAAACAACTTCGGAACGACGCTAGTCGAGGACCACTTTCGCCTTTGCAGTTGTAGGAAAGTGAATGCGGCCCCTCAAAATGTGGGGCCGCATTTTTTTTGCCTTCGCGCGGTCGACTTGGCGTTTGCAAGGCATTGTTGAATGAACTTGGGCGTCGGCTGCCGGCGTCTTGGAGAACGAAATGGTTTCGATACGTTTGCCCGACGGGTCAGTTCGACAGTACGACCACCCTGTGACGGTCGCGGAAGTCGCTGCGTCGATTGGCGCGGGACTCGCGAAAGCTGCCTTGGGCGGCAAGCTCGACGGCGAACTCGTCGATACGTCCACGCTGATCGATCACGACGCGTCGCTTGCCATCGTCACTGAAAAAGACGCTGACGGTCTCGACATCATTCGTCACTCCACGGCACATTTGCTCGCCTACGCGGTCAAGGATCTGTATCCGGACGCACAAGTGACGATCGGCCCGGTGATCGAAAACGGCTTCTACTACGACTTCGCGTACAGCCGTCCGTTTACGCCGGAAGATCTCGAGAAGATCGAAAAGCGCATGGCCGAAATCGCGAAGAAAGACGAGCCGGTGTCGCGCCGGGTGGTAACGCGCGGCGAAGCGGTCGATTACTTCAAGAGCATCGGCGAAAAGTACAAGGCCGAGATCATCGAATCGATCCCCTCCACCGACGACATCAAGCTGTACTCGCACGGCAGTTTCACGGATCTTTGCCGCGGCCCGCACGTGCCGTCTACCGGCAAGTTGAAGGTCTTCAAGCTGATGAAGGTCGCGGGCGCTTACTGGCGCGGCGACTCGAAGAACGAACAATTGCAGCGTATCTACGGCACGGCCTGGACGAAGAAGGAAGACCAGGAAGCGTATCTGCACATGCTCGAGGAAGCCGAGAAGCGCGATCACCGCAAGCTCGCCAAGCAACTCGACCTGTTCCATCTGCAGGAAGAGGCGCCGGGCATGGTGTTCTGGCACCCGAAGGGCTGGGCGATCTGGCAACAGGTCGAGCAATACATTCGCCATCGTCTGAACGAAGTTGGTTATCTTGAAATCAAGACGCCGATGATCATGGATCGCTCGCTATGGGAAGCGTCGGGTCACTGGCAGAACTACCGTGAAAACATGTTCACGACGGAGTCGGAGAAGCGCGATTACGCGATCAAGCCGATGAACTGTCCTGGACACGTGCAGGTGTTCAACCATGGCTTGCGTTCATATCGCGATCTGCCGCTGCGTTACGCGGAATTTGGCTCGTGTCATCGGAATGAAGCGTCGGGCGCATTGCATGGCCTGATGCGCGTGCGTGGTTTCGTTCAGGACGATGCTCACATTTTCTGCACGGAAGACCAGTTCATCGAAGAGTCGATCGCGTTCAATACGCTCGCGATGAGCATCTACAAGGATTTCGGCTTCGATCACATCGACATCAAGCTGTCGCTGCGTCCCGATTCCCGTGCCGGTACCGACGAAACCTGGGATCGCTCGGAACAGGGCCTGCGCGACGCGCTGACCGCGTGCGGTCTCACGTGGGAAGAACTGCCGGGCGAGGGTGCGTTCTATGGTCCGAAGATTGAGTACCACATCAAGGACGCGCTTGGCCGCTCGTGGCAATGCGGCACGCTGCAACTTGACATGGTGCTGCCGGAGCGCCTGGGCGCCGAATACGTCGCGGAAGACAACAGCCGCAAGCGGCCGGTGATGTTGCACCGTGCGATCGTCGGTTCCATGGAACGTTTTCTTGGTATTTTGATCGAGCACCACGCTGGTGCAATGCCGTCCTGGCTCGCGCCTGTGCAGGCTGTGGTCTTGAATATCGCTGAAAGTCAGGCTGAATATGCACTGCAAGTGACCCAATCGTTGCAAAAACAAGGGCTTAGAGTAGAGAGCGATTTGCGCAACGAGAAGATTAGCTATAAAATACGAGAGCACACGCTGCAGAAGGTCCCCTATTTGCTGGTCGTCGGGGACAAAGAGCGTGAGGCACAAACCGTAGCCGTGCGTGCTCGTGGCGGTATTGACGCTGGCGTGATGCCCGTTGATGCATTCCTTGAGCGTCTGCAGCAGGACGTGCAGGCGTACAAGTAAGCCCACCCGCAGCGCGGCTAGTTTTTTTAGATTTTTAGAGGAAACGTAACATCGCTACTGATAAGTCTGCACATCGCATCAACGGGGAAATCACGGCACCTGAATTGCGCCTGGTCGGAGTGGACAACGAGCCGCTGGGAATCGTGAAGCTCGCCGATGCTTTCCGTATGTCGGAACAACAGGACGTGGATCTCGTCGAAATCGCGCCTCAGGCTGTCCCGCCTGTTGCCCGGTTGATGGACTACGGCAAGTTCAAGTACTCGGAAGCCAAGAAGCAGCACGAGGCGAAACTCAAGCAGAAGATCGTTCAGGTCAAGGAAGTCAAGTTCCGGCCGGGCACCGACGACGGTGACTACAACGTGAAATTGCGTAACCTCACGCGCTTCCTCGAAGATGGCGACAAGACGAAAATCACGTTGCGTTTTCGCGGTCGGGAAATGGCTCACCAGGAAATCGGCATGCGTGTGCTCGAGCGGTTGAAGACCGATCTCGAAGAGCACGGTCAGGTCGAGCAAATGCCGAAGATGGAAGGGCGCCAGATGATCATGGTCATGGCCCCGAAGAAAAAGAAGTAGTTGAAGAATCAATCGATGGATCGCGTGGCCGGGAAAGTCTTCAAAGGTCTGCGCGGCATCGAATAAGCAGGTTTCAGGGCATTGCCGGATAATGGCGGCGCTCATGAAAAAGCGGCGGCTGTCAAAAGCCTGCTGCTCATAAGTGGCATGTGGGTTTCGAAGGGCGGGTCAGGATCGAATGGATCGACCGCACACCCATATCCATCTAATAAACTGGAGTAGTTTCATGCCGAAGATGAAGACCAAGAAGAGTGCTGCAAAGCGCTTCGTGGTGCGTCCGGGCGGTACCATCAAGCGTGGTCAAGCCTTCAAGCGTCACATTCTTACCAAGAAGACCACCAAGGTAAAACGCCATTTGCGCGGTTCCACGGAAGTTCATGCAGCTGATATGAACTCTGTGCGCGCAATGTTGCCGTTCGCTTAACCCTTAACTGACACTCACAGGAGCGCACTATGCCTAGAGTCAAACGTGGGGTTACCGCACGGGCCCGTCACAAGAAGATTATCAAGCTGGCCAAGGGTTACCGCGGCCGTCGCAATAACGTCTATCGCATCGCCAAGCAAGCGGTCATGCGCGCAGGGCAATATGCCTATCGCGATCGCCGCAACAAGAAACGTGTGTTCCGCGCTTTGTGGATCACGCGTATCAACGCTGCGGTGCGTCAGCACGACATGACGTACAGCGTGTTCATCAACGGCCTGAAGAAGGCTTCGATCGAACTCGACCGCAAGGTGCTGGCCGACATGGCTGTGTTCGACAAGGCTGCTTTTGCTGCGATCGTCAAGCAGGTAAAAGCCGCCGTTGCAGCCTGATCGAGCTTGTTAGCAAGATTGGTACTGCGTGGTTCGTTGTGGCGTCGTCTCTAACCTGACGGCGCAACAACTAAAAAATGGGGCTCTTGTCGAGCCCCGTTTTTGTTGGTGAAGCCGGTGAAGCTGGGCTGACGCGCAAAGATGCACCGGTTGCGCAAACATCGGCCCGGGAACGATCAGAAGAACTTTGACGCGGAAATGATGGGATCAATGGATTTGGACCAGATTGTCGCCGACGCGCGAAATGCCTTCGAAAACGCCGCCGATGCGGCCACGCTCGAAAATGAAAAGGCCCGCTTTCTTGGTAAGTCCGGGGTGCTCACGGACCTGCTGAAAGGCTTGGGCAAACTTGATCCTGAGGCCCGCAAGACCGAAGGCGCACGCATCAATGCGGTCAAGCAGCAGGTGGAAGCGGCACTGAACGCGCGCCGTCAGGCGCTGGCGGACGTGTTGCTGAATCAGCGGCTTGCGTCGGAATCGATCGATGTCACGTTGCCCGGCCGTGGTCTCGGCGCCGGCAGCCTGCATCCGGTGATGCGCACGTGGGAACGCGTGGAACAGATTTTCAGCACGATTGGTTTCGATGTGGCCGACGGCCCCGAGATCGAATCCGACTGGTACAACTTCACTGCGCTGAACAGCCCGGAAAATCATCCGGCGCGTTCGATGCAGGACACGTTTTATATCGACGGGAAAGATGCGGATGGCCGGCAACTGCTGCTGCGCACGCATACCAGCCCGATGCAGGTGCGCTACGCGCGCATGAACAAACCGCCGATCAAGGTGATCGTGCCGGGCCGGACGTATCGGGTGGATAGCGACGCCACGCATTCGCCGATGTTCAATCAAGTCGAAGGCTTGTGGATCGAAGAGAACATCAGCTTTGCCGACCTGAAGGGCGTGTACTCTGATTTCCTGAAGAAATTCTTCGAGCGCGACGACATTCTGGTGCGTTTCAGGCCGTCGTATTTTCCGTTTACCGAGCCGTCGGCCGAAATCGACATGATGTTCGAGCATGGCAAGAATGCCGGTAAATGGCTCGAAATCTCGGGTTCGGGGCAAGTTCATCCGAACGTGATCCGCAACATGGGACTCGATCCGGAACGGTATATCGGCTTTGCATTCGGCAGCGGCCTCGAGCGCCTGACGATGCTGCGCTATGGCGTGCAGGACCTGCGCCTGTTCTTCGAAAACGATCTGCGTTTCCTCGAGCAATTTGCCTGACGTACGTTGAGCATGTTGCTGCGAGCCGTTGTCCGGACAGTTACGTCCGGACGCAGACACGACTTATGTCGAACCTCATTTCGAACCTAGACACACATGCAATTCCCGGAATCCTGGCTTAGAACTTTCGTCGATCCCAAGCTCTCGACCGATGAACTCTCGCACGCGCTGACCATGGCGGGTCTCGAAGTGGAAAGCCTCGCGCCCGTCGCGCCGCCGACCACGAAGATCGTCGTCGGGCAGGTGCTGGAAGTGGCGAAGCATCCGAACGCCGACAAGCTCAACGTGTGTCAGGTCGACGCCGGCACCGGCGAGACGCTGACCATTGTGTGCGGCGCGCCGAATGTGTCGCCGGGAATCAAGGTGCCGGTCGCGCTGGTCGGCGCCGAACTGCCGCCGGCCGAAGCCGGCGGTGCGCCGTTCGCGATCAAGCTGTCCAAGCTGCGCGGGGTGGAAAGCCAGGGGATGTTGTGCTCGGCACGCGAACTGAAGCTGTCGGAAGATCATAGCGGCTTGATGATCCTGCCCGCCGATACCCCGATTGGCCAGGACATTCGCCAGACGCTTAACCTCGACGATACCGTTTTCGAGATCAAACTCACGCCGAACAAGGCCGATTGTTTGTCGGTTTTCGGCGTGGCGCGGGAAACCGCCGCCATCACGGGCGCGCCGTTGCGCGCGCTCGACATGCCACCGGTCGCTGTCACTATCGATGAAATTTTGCCGGTCAAAGTGCTGGCGCCGGATCTGTGCGGACGCTTCTCCGGCCGCGTGATTCGCGGTGTGAACGCGCACGCAAAAACTCCGCATTGGATGGTCGAGCGTCTCGAACGTTCGGGCCAGCGCAGCATCTCCGCGCTCGTCGATATCTCCAATTACGTGATGCTTGAGCTCGGCCGGCCGTCGCACGTGTTCGATCTCGACAAGATCCACGGCGGTATTGAAGTGCGCTGGGGAAAGATGGGCGAGACGCTCAAGCTGCTGAACGGCAATACGATCGAGCTCGATGAAAACGTCGGTGTGATCGCGGATGACCGCCACGTCGAAAGCCTCGCCGGAATCATGGGCGGTGACAGCACCGCTGTGTCGCTGGACACGACGAACATTTACCTGGAAGCCGCGTTCTGGTGGCCGGACAGCATTCGTGGCCGCGCGCGCAAGTACAACTTTTCCACCGACGCGGCGCATCGCTTCGAGCGCGGAGTGGATTATTCGACGACCGTCGAGCATATCGAGCGCGTTTCTAAACTCATCCTCGATATTTGCGGCGGCAACGCCGGTCCTGTCGACGACCAGACGCTCAACGTGCCGACACGCGAGCCGGTGAGCATGCGCGTATCGCGGGCGAACCGGATTATCGGCGTGGCGATTGGCGCTGAAGAAATTGCGCAGATTTTCACGCGACTCGGCCTCACGTTCACGCACGATGGCGACACGTTCGCGGTCACACCGCCGCCGTATCGGTTCGACATCGAGATTGAAGAAGATTTGATCGAAGAAGTCGCGCGCATTTACGGCTTCGAGAAGATCCCGGCGCGTCCGCCGGTCGCGACCAGCGAAATGCGTCCGACCAACGAGACGAAGCGTTCGATTCACGTGCTGCGACACGCCGTGGCCGCGCGGGATTACGCGGAGACGGTGAACTTCAGTTTCGTCGATGCTGAATGGGAAGCGGATTTTGCTGGCAACACGAATCCTGTGAGATTGCTGAATCCGATCGCCAGCCAGCTTTCGGTCATGCGAACCACGTTGTTCGGCAGCCTGATCAACGTGTTGCGCCACAACCTGAACCGGCGCGCGGACCGGATTCGCGTGTTCGAAGCGGGCCGCGTGTTCCTGCACGATCCGGCGATCAAAGCAGGCGAGCTGGCCATTGAAGGTTTCGATCAGCCGAAAATGATTGGCGGACTGGCTTATGGTCCGGCGTTCGAAGAGCAGTGGGGCGCTAAACCGTCACGCAGCGTTGATTTCTTCGATGTAAAAGGCGACGTGGAAGCGCTGTTCGCGCCGGTCGTGCCGCGTTTCGTGAAAGCGGAACATCCGGCGCTGCATCCGGGACGCAGCGCACGGATCGAAATCGACGGCCGGGCAGTGGGCTGGATCGGCGACCTGCATCCGCGCTGGATGCAGAAATACGATTTGCCGCACGCGCCGGTTTTGTTCGAAATCGAATCTGAAGCATTGATGCAACGCGCGTTGCCGGTGCCGTCCGACGTGTCGAAATTTCCGCCGGTTCGCCGCGATATTGCGATTGTCGTGGACCAGAAGGTCGAGCTGCAGGCGCTCATCGACGAGCTGGAAAGTGCCCGTTCCGAGCCCGCCTGCAAGCATGTCACCAGGGTTGCTTTATTCGACGAATTTCGTCCAAAATCAAGCACTTCCGGTGGGTTGGACGCGCATGAGAAAAGCCTTGCCTTCCGTGTAACGTTGCAAGATACTGGCGGGACGCTTCAGGACGAAACGGTCGAAACGGCCATCAAAACATTGGTGGAACGCTTGGCTCGAGTACATGGCGCGCGATTGCGCGGATAGCCTGCAGTTGGCCCCCTCCGTCTTCATCGGCACGCCATTTTTTCGATATGAACCAAATGAACTCGAGTGATTTCGAAGCCCTTCTTTCGGCGCAACGTAGCGCCATGATCCGAGATGTTCCCACTTCGAACGGTGCGGCAACGGCAGAAACGCCTACGCTGACAAAAGCCGAATTGGCCGAAATGCTATTTGACCATGTCGGGTTGAATAAGCGCGAAGCCAAAGATATGGTGGAAGCATTTTTCGAGGTCATTCGCGACGCGCTTGAAAGCGGCGACAGTGTCAAGCTATCCGGCTTTGGCAACTTTCAGCTACGCGACAAACCGCAGCGTCCCGGACGTAATCCTAAAACGGGGGAAGCCATTCCCATCGCGGCGCGTCGTGTTGTCACGTTTCATGCGAGTCAGAAGTTGAAAGCACTGGTCGAAGCCGGTGCTGAAAACAGTTTCGGCCGCTGAAGTGACGGGCATTTGCCTTGTGCTGCCCGAGCGCTTTTTAGCGACATTTGCCCCATTCGCGACATTCACCACGATGGTTGATTGACGATGGAAAAAGTCGTCCTGCCTCCGATTCCGGCCAAGCGCTACTTCACCATCGGTGAGGTCAGCGAGCTATGCGGCGTCAAGCCGCACGTGCTGCGCTACTGGGAACAGGAATTCACGCAACTGAGGCCGGTAAAGCGACGTGGCAATCGCCGCTATTATCAGCATCACGAAGTACTGTTGATCCGCCGCATTCGTGAATTGCTTTATGAGCAGGGTTTCACGATCAATGGCGCGCGCAATCGGCTCGATTCACATGGTCGTCCGAACGGCTCGGCTGGCGATATCGAGGACATGCAGGAAAGCGGTGCGATTCCTCAAATGAATGTCGCGGTCGATGTCGATCAATTGCGTAAGGACATTCTGAAAGTGATCGATTTACTGGGCGAATGACAGCTCGCTGGGATCAAGCAGAAACTCAAGCAAAAAGGCGTCGCGATTAATCAGCGACGCCTTTTTCATGTTTGATCGAAGCAGGAGTGTGCGCTCGGTTTTACACGCTTTAGGCTTTGCCCGAAGCCGTTATTTTCTAGCGTTATCGCGTTTGAATTCGAGGATCGGCAAATCAGGTTCTGAAAGCATTGCCTTCAGTACATCATTCGCAAACTCCTCAACCACCGCATGCCATTCAATCGTGCCGACCGGAAAATCGCCGGGGCATTTTTTCCCCTGCGCCTTCCGGATTGCGCCGACGCTCAGACTCAACGCTCGCGCCCTCAGAAAGGTCGGATCGTTTGAGTCGGCTGGCGGGTTGATTTCGTGGTCCATAGATGGGCTTTCGGCAGCGGGTGAAAAAACTTTAGGGTGAATTTGGCGAAAAAGATTTGCGCGCCGGAAGGCGCCGGAACATGAGTGTACACAAGCAAAACAGGGCCGGAAGTGCGCAAAACGGGGACATAACCCATAACGACACGGTTCCCCTGATTGCCCCAGTCTGCGCTCAGCCGGTATCGTGCTTCGAGAACAGGGGAAAGCCGCGCGGCACGGCGGAGGCATTGGCGTCGCGATCAGCGACGCGGGCGTGAGGGGCAAAGTTCATACGTGAGCGATCTGTCTCGCCGGCGCAACGGTATGTTGCTTCGCCACTTTGCCGGTGTGTCATGGGCAAGTTCTGCGCAATGTTTCGAGGCGTTCATCGTGAAACACTTACTCGCTGATTCGTGGCGACAGGATTATCAGCGTGGCAAGGAAATACGAATGAATATGCTGATGAAATCTTCTAAATGACTTGTTCACACTGCGCTGTCAAATAAACGACCGCTTCATTGCAGGACAATCGACGCATGAACCGGTTCGATATAGACACGTTGGCTGTTTGTGCCGTCGTCGCGGTGTCGTGCGCCAACAATCCCGCATCTCTCGGTAACCAAACGCCAGTTTGAATAAAAAATTCTGCCTGACGTGTCGATTTGCGGGCTGATCGCGCGTCATATCGACAGGGGACGCGGTTCGGCGCGGTCTCTCTAGTTTGTTGGTCAACCCGTTACATCCAGGAGCAAAGCAATGTCCAATTCAGCTGTGAAACCGATCCCGGAAGGGATGCATACGATCACGCCTCACCTGGTTTGCAAGGGCGCGCCCGACGCCATTGAATTTTACAAAAAAGCATTCAACGCGGTCGAGCACATGCGTTTGCCGACGCCCGACGGCATGGTAATGCACGCCATGCTGGGCATCGGCGACTCGACGCTGATGCTGGCTGAGGAATTCCCGAATTGTGGCCATAGCGGGCCGCTGACGCTCAAGGGCTCGCCCGTCACGCTGCATTTGTATGTGAAAGACGTCGATGCCGCCGTCGCGCAAGCCGTCGCGGCCGGTGCAAAGGTGACCATGCCCGTCGCCGATATGTTTTGGGGCGATCGCTATGGCCAGATCGAAGATCCGTTCGGTCATCACTGGTCGCTCGCAACGCATACCCGCGACCTGACCGAGGACGAGATCCGCGAAGGAATGCCAAAGGCGATGCCGACGTAATTGCCGGCGAGTTAAGCTCGAAAGGCAGCGGGGCGCCGCGTATAGCCGCGTCTGGGGCGATAGTTCGTGGCGTCAACCCGGCGCACCACTTTAGTGCGCTGGTGGGTTCTGTGGGCATGGTCAAGCTTGATATCGCGGGGCTCGATCGGTTTATCGCGGCGAGTGAATAAGAGACAAGCGGCGGCCATGAGCGTTCTGTCAGCCGTCATTCAATAAATAACAAAAATGAATTTGGGATGACGAGCGTACGCCGGTAGGATCGCGCGTTCCGCAGCCTCTGCCATTGCACCCCGTCTCCATGTCGATATCCTTTGCGCCAGAGCCCGCCTTAGCGCCTGCATCCGCCTCAGCAGGCGCCGCCGCGCGCCCCGTCATCCGCAGCGCAGCCGATGTTTCGAAGCTCGTCAATCGTGGCGCCGCAGTCGGCAGCGACGCGCGCATCGTCATCGCCATTGCGCTCGGGGGCGTGTTCCTCGATGCCTATGATCTCGGCGCGCTCGCGTTCGGCGTGAAGGACATCGCCCGGGAGTTTTCGCTCACGCCGGCCGCGACCGGTTTTGTTGCTTCAGCGATTACGTTTGGCGCGATCATCGGCGCGTTCCTGGGAGGCTATCTGACCGACAAGATCGGCCGATACCGCGTTTTCATGGCCGACATGTTCTTCTTCGTGGTCGCCGCCATTGCATGCGGACTTGCGCCCAACGCCTGGGTGCTCGGCGGGGCACGTTTTGTCATGGGATTAGGCGTGGGCATCGATTTGCCGGTCGCGATGGCTTTCCTCGCAGAGTTTTCGCGCCTGAACGGGCGTGGCAACAAGGCGGCACGCATCGCGATGTGGTCCCCGACCTGGTACGCCGCCATCAGCGTGTCCTATTTGCTCGTGCTCGCGTTATACGCCGTACTGCCAGCCAGCCATTCCGGCTGGCTGTGGCGGCTGACGTTGGGTTTCGGTGCGCTGCCGGCGCTCGTGATCATTGCAGTTCGTAGCCGATATATCAGCGAGTCACCGGTCTGGGCTGCGAACCAAGGTGACTTGCGTGGCGCGGCGCAGATTTTGAAGCGCTCGTATGGCTTAGATGTCGAGGTCGATCCGGCCGCACTGCAAGGCTCCAAGAACCCCGTGCATAAAGCGACTTGGAGCAATTACGGCGCGTTGCTGCGGGGCGTATATCTGCGCCGGACGGTGCTTGCGACTGTCATCGCGGTGGCTTCATCGTTTGCTTACAACGCGGTGGCGTTCGGACTGCCGGTCATCATTTCCAGCTTCCTCGCGCAGTCGATGCTCACCACCATTCTCGCCTCGCTCGCGTTGAATCTGTGCTTTGCATTCGTGGGTGGATTGATCGCTGTGCGAACGGTGCCGAAGGTCGGAGCGTGGAAGCTGACCGTGCTGGGTTACGCGTTTCAATTGGCGGCGCTGATCGGGCTGGCGGTTGTCGGGCGTCCCTCGGGTGGGGCGCAGGTCGCGCTTGCGATTGGGTTTCTCGCGGTTTTCCTGCTTGGGCAAGGCTTCGGTCCGGGTTCACACAGCATGACGTTTGCGTCGCTCAGTTATCCGACGTCGTTGCGTGGTGTGGGCGTGGGTTTCAATCAGACGCTGATGCGCTCGAGTTCGACCGTTTCGCTGTTTTTGTTCCCCGTGCTTTCGGCGGCGCTTGGCACCAAGGTTTTCTGGATCATCGCGGTCGCGCCGCTCGCCGGGTTGATCGCGTTGCTGGCGATCCGGTGGGAACCGTCGGGATATGACGTCGATGCTGAGGATTTCGATACGGCTTCCGTCACCGTTAAACAAGCTTGATGTTAGTAAGCCGGCAGGCGATGTTTGATTGGCCGCGTGCGGCCTGAGCCAAACGCCGGTACGATTCCCTCATGGTGAATTCCAACCGCAGCGGGTTTGATCGCTGCATTACTTCAAGTCCATGAGGAAAAAATGATCGTAGAAATGCGTATTTATCACTGCGCGCCGGGTCGTCTGCCCGCATTGAACGACCGGTTCGCGAACATTACGCTGGGCTTTTTCAAGAAATACGGAATCGAACCGATCGGGTTCTGGACCACGCTGGCCGGTCCGAGCAACCACGCGCTGACCTACTTGCTGAAATGGGACAGCCTGGCTGAGCGCGAAACCAAGTGGAACGCGTTCCAGGCCGACGCCGAGTGGATCGCGAAGCGTGCCGAAACCGAGGCTAAGCAGCCTATTGTCGAGCGGATTGAAAATCACTTTCTGTCGCCGACAGCTTATTCCACCTTGCGTTGATGGCTTGATGCAGCTTTAAGCAGTAAATGTCGCGATGATGCAGCGATACGCCCGGTTATCGGATTCGATAACCGGGCGTTTTTGCGACTGACTTAACGAGGCGAGCTACAGTGCCGGATGCAGCGATGTCATGCTGCGTTAGCCGAACATGCGCTATCCGCCTTCGACGTATTCCGCGAGGTCCGGCGTCGCGGCGGCGCGGGCCGCGCAATTTCCGGCAGGCATCCATGCATTTGAAAGTAGTCGACTAATTCGGCTGCGGCCTGATAGTCGCGCTGGTTGAACCAGCCTTTCAACGCGTCCAGGAACGCATTGACGGCTTTATCGCCGTAGTCTTTCGTGACTTCCGCAACGGCTTCGGCCAGTGCGTTGTTACGCTGTGACGCGGACAACGTGCTCGCAATATGCGAAGCGTTCCTTGATACGGTCATCGCTTGAACAGGCGACAACTTGATATCGAATTTGGCGCTGATGCTAGTTGCCCGACTGGTTCTATGCGTCCGACTTTGTTGACTGGTTTTCATGTGTGTGACCCCGTTTCAGCAGATCAGGCCGCGGTAAATGCAATCCGCGGCTGTCTGGTAATTTTTATGTGTGTTGGATGCATGTGTTCAGACGGGTGTTTGCTACAGCAGTGCGCCGGCTGGACACGTTATAGATGCCGCTGCAAACAGGGTGCGGTCATCCATAGGTCAATACGCGGCGGGGGCGAAATTGGATGCGTGCAATGCAGCAAATTGCTGACTGCAGGGCGATAATTTTCCGACGCGGGTTTCATCGAGAAAATGCAAATGAGTTCGGCATGGATGCGCAAACGTTTGGCGCGGCAGATGTAAAAATTCAGGCGGTACAAGTATCTGGGCAGATCAGAAGTCGCTAAGAACGCCGGGCATTGTGCCGTTCACACAGTTCGAACGGAATGCCACCTAAAAAAATCGGTTTCGTTGTACGTAGTTATCCAAATCAATCAACGTGATTTCTCCATCGCGTCAAAGCAGTTTCGCTAAAGTGCACGTCGTAACCGCCGAGCATTGCTCAAACCTCACCATCCATCTCTTAGCCTAACGGTTTCGCTAAAATCACAAGGGCTTCACCTGCCGCGGCTATCGCGATGGCGGATTCAACCGGGTTCGTGCTGAGGAACGTCCAAAGACCGATATCGTCTCTGAACTGGTTCCAGGTTCCGACAAAACCGAGCGACAAAATTAGCCCGAAGAGCAGGCTGAATGCGATTGCCGCAGACAGCCACTTGTTGTGATCGACACTGGCCGGTGAAAACGCGAACGCGCTCAGACAGAGCAATTGCACGGCGAGAACCGCCAGTAATCCTGGATGGTATTGGACACCGTTGTACGTGAACGAACGCGACATGCGCGAGCGTTCATATCTGTTCCCCATGGCGCGTCCTCCTTCAATCGCTGTTCCGACCCATTCGCGAATCAGTTCGCGGGTCACTCTGTGGCTGCTGCACTACTGCCAAGATACGCGACGCGCCCCGCAGATTGGCTAAAGTTTTCCCGATTCTTGTCGTTATACCGGGCGCTACCTATTAGACCGGAGACCGTAATGAAGTCGGTAAGCGCAGAAATCGACATGGTGGAAAAGACGCTGTATGAACTCGTTCGGCGTCCACGCTTGATTCGCAGCAACTACTGGTCTACGCACATAGAGAGTTTTCTAGCGCGTCCGGGACTTCGGGTTCAGGATAAAGCGCGGCTTACTGCTTTGCGCGATTTGATCAGCGGCGTGGTACCAGCCGAAGAGATATCCCAGGATTTGCCAGTCGACGCTTTGACTGCAAGCTGAGCGGCACTGGTGCTGTCGGCGAACTGAATCGATCTGCTCAGACGCAGTTGATTCACGTGAGCTCCTTCGGGGTGGAGGAGTGCACGCAGCAAAGAAAAAAGGACTTAGCCCGTGAGAGCTAAGTCCTTGATTTTCCTACTGCTGTCTTGGTCGGGGCGACAAGATTTGAACTTGCGACCCCCTGCACCCCATGCAGGTACGCTACCAGGCTGCGCTACGCCCCGAAAGAAGGAAGAGTATATCAGAGACTCTTAAATTTTAGAACCTGCAGACTCATGTTCGAAGTAAAAGCCCGTCAGTTTCACTCTTCCATCGAGCAAATTGCGTTCATTCCGCCACCGTGCCGCATGCCGGAACGCAGCGCCGCGATTCGGCTCAGACTGCAACCCGTCCGCACTCAATATCGCAACTCCGACTGCGTGTATTCGGACGTCTGGATGGTCACCGACGGATCGACCGAACTTCGGCTCCTCGCGCGAAATCTCAAGGCCATCACAGCGGCAACTACGCACGGAATCGCGTAAGCCACCGCGCGCTCACCGCAAGCGGACAACGACGATAAATCGATGTATCGCTCACGATCGGTCGTGGTAGCTGAAGCGAAAACGAAAGTCAGCGTGAAATCCAGCAGCATCGCCAGGCAGCAGAAGCCCATGAAAATGAGCGCGCCGTTGAACATTGACGTGCGGCGCCCGGTGTTCAGCGTGTTGCAGACAAACACAAACGCCCCCAACAGCACGAAATTGAGGATCAACGGAAACCAGGGGAAATTCATCACACGCCCGCTTGGTAGTCTTGGTAGTGGAGGGAAAGAGCCATCGGTCAACGATTCCAGAGAATCGAATGAGCGAAGTGGCGCGATCTTCACACGAGCGGTAATGTGATTTGAATACGATTTATCCTAGTTTTCCAGGCGCGGGCGAAGAAACGCGTGAGCGACCGGGTGGAATCGGACGCGGCATGGAGCCGTCGACGGAATCATCGGTGGCGAGTGCTGCCGAGACGAAATCGATGAACGTCCGCACCTTCGTCGTCATGTATTTGCGGCTCGTGTAGACGGCGTACACGCGCGGGGCGAATGTCGTGTAATCGGGGAAAAGGCGCGTCAGCGCGCCCGACGCCAATTCCTGCGCGACGATCCATTCGGGGAAGTAGGCGAGGCCAATTCCAGCGCGCACCAGTTGCAGCATCATGGAGCTGTCGTTGGTCTTGAGCACCGCGCTGTTCTTCACCGCGAACACGCCATCCGGCCCCGAGAACTCGACCGTGTCCACACTCGTATAAGTCGGCAGCACGATTTCATGACGTTCGCTGAGTTCACTGGGGTGCAGCGGATAACCCCGCCGCTTCAAATACTCTGGCGAGCCAACGAGCACGAACGGTACTCTGCAGAGCGGTCGCACGATCATCGTAGGGGACGGTTCGGAGGTTGCTCGCAACGCCATGTCATAACCTTCTTCCACCAGATCGACGAAGCGGTTTTCCAGGCGCAGATCGATCAGCACGTCCGGATAACGCGCCCGATACGCAACCAGGATATCGGCGAACTTCGCGGTCGCGAACCAGCCCGGCGCCGTGATCTTCAGCACACCTCGCGGCTGATCGGTCTGTGACCCGACCGCGGCTTCAGCAGCCTGCAAAATATCCAGCGCTTCCCGGCACTGCTCGTAATAAACACTACCGGCTTCCGTCAGGCTCAGATGACGCGTGGTCCTGTTCAGCAAACGAACGCTGAGTTGCCGCTCGAGATTGGCGACGTGCTTGCTGGTCATCGCCGTGGAAATATCCAGCCGCTCGGCGGCTTTGACAAAACTGCCGGCTTCGACAACATCGCGGAAAACTCGCAGGCTGGTTAATGCATCCATGACACGGCATCCATGACACTTCCTGGCAGGAAACAAAGTGCTTAGTTTATCGGCGCTTATCGGCGTTTAGCGGTGTTTGTCGGCACGCCGAGGGTGCTCGGGAAGCTTAGGCCACTCGTCGAGTTCATCGTTGAACAGCGAAGCGACTACGCCGCGCAGCCACAGGGTGCGCGGATCGTTGTGAAACTTGCGATGCCAGTGCTGCTTCAGATCGAAGTTCGGCAAGGGCAGCGGCGGTTCGGCGAGCGTGATGGACGCATGTTCAGCCACGTACGCATAGCCGATGGCGTGCGGCACGGTCGCGATCAGGTCGGTGCGCGACAGAATGAACGGCAACGACATGAAGTGCGGCGTCTCAAGCACAGCGCGGCGGCGGATACGTTTCTTATCGAGGAAATTCTCCAGGACTTCCTGGCTTCGGCCCTCGGCTCGCACGACCGCGTGGCCGCATTCAACATACTGCGCAAGCGTCAGCGGGCCGCGCGAATAGGGATGATCGCGCCGCATCAGGCAAATGAAGCGATGCGAAAAGAGCCGCTGCTGGAAGAAATTGTTGCCGGCGAGATCGGGAAAATAACCGATGGCCAGATCGATGTCACCGCTCTCCAGAGCACGCTCGACCTGATCGTGTTTCAACGATACCGAGCGCAGGTTTGCCCGAGGCGCGACGCTGGCGAGGGTCTGCAACAAACGTGGCAAGAACACGATTTCACCGACGTCCGAGAGCGCGATGGCGAAGGTATCGGTGGTGACCGCGGGATCGAAGTGCTGGGTATCGAGCAATCCGCGCTCGATCCGGTTAAGCGCCTCGCGAGCAACGGGCACGAGCGCCAAGGCACGCGGCGTCGGCTCCATGCCGCGCGATGTCCGCACGAACAACGGATCATTGAAATACTCGCGCAAGCGGCCGAGCGCCGTGCTGACACGCGGCTGGCTCACGCCAAGCCGTTCTGCTGCCCGGCTCACGTTGCGCGTCTCCTCGATCGCGACCAGATACGGAATCAGGTTGAGATCGAGGTCGTGTAGCGCGAGATCCCCGGGTTTCATCGCCATGGTTTGATCATCATGATTCGGTCGGCCTCCGCCTAGCCGCGTCTCGCGACCATCTCGGAGACACGCTGGGCCGCGTCCAGCAGCGGGTCGAGAAATGCCTTCACCATTTGCTTCGCGTTCTTGCGCTGCGCGTTGCCGCTGATATTAAGTGCCGCGATGACGCGTCCCTGGCGGTCGCGGATGGGCGCGGACATCGAAATGAGGCCTTCTTCCAGTTCCTGGTCGACGATCGACCAGCCTTGCTTGCGCACCACGGCCAGCGCGGCTTTCAGCACGGTTTTGTCGGTAAGCGTGCGAGGCGTGCGGGCTTCCAGCGGACTGGCATCCAGCACGGCGTCGAGTTTGTCGTCGTCGAGCGAGGCGAGCAGTACGCGGCCGAGCGACGTGCAAAACGCGGGTAATCGGCTGCCGATAGACAAGTTGATCGTAATGATCTTATGCGTGGGCACGCGCAGCACGTACACAATTTCCGTGCCGTTCAGCACGGCCGCCGAACAGCTCTCGTGCACCTGGCTCACCAGTTCTTCCATCACCGGTTCGGCCAGATTCCAGAACGGCATCGATGTCAGGTAGGCGAAGCCAAGGTCGAGGATTTTCGCGGTCAACGTGAAATGGCGGCCGTCGGCATCGACGTAACCGAGCGCCTGAAGGGTCAGCAGAATGCGGCGCGCGCCGGCGCGCGTCAGCCCCGACGCGGCGGCGACTTCCGACAAGGTTTGCGCCGGGCGCGTAGCATCGAAGGAGCGAATGACCGATAAACCGCGCGCGAACGATTGCACATAAGCGTCGCCGGGCCGCGACGGAGACTCCGGATCAGGTGTATCGGCTTCGGCGGGGGACGTGGTCATCGCTGTCTGGTCCTGAAAAAATCGGGCAAATTGCGAGCAAATCGTGAGCACATCGGTACAAACCCGAGGATCATTGACAGCGCAACGAATGCGGGAATACCATACGTTTGTTCGCTAAACGAATCGATGTTCGCACAGCGAACTTAAAAATGCAAGCGACGCCGGTCGAAATCAAGTCACCCGGCGCGCTTTGATTCAGTTGCAATGCGGCTTTGGTGCATTCGGCATTCAGCACTCGTCAAAGGAAGAGACGGCATGATCAACAAGATTTTCGACTCGCTGAGTTCAGCGGTGAAGGACGTTCAGGACGGCGCGACCGTGATGATCGGTGGGTTCGGCACGGCGGGCATGCCGTCGGAACTGATCGATGCGCTGATCGAGCAGGGCGCGCGCGAACTGACCATCGTGAACAACAATGCGGGCAATGGCGAGATCGGCCTCGCGGCGCTGTTAAAAGCGAAACGCGTGCGCAAGATCATTTGCTCGTTTCCGCGTCAGAGCGATTCGCAAGTGTTCGACGGCTTGTATCGCGCGGGCGAACTCGAGCTTGAACTCGTGCCGCAGGGCAATCTCGCGGAGCGCATTCGCGCGGCGGGTGCGGGTATCGGCGGATTTTTTACGCCCACGGCCTACGGCACGAAGCTGGCTGAAGGCAAGGAGACGCGTTTTATCGATGGCCGGCATTACGTGCTCGAAGCACCGCTGCACGCCGATTTCGCGCTGATCAAAGCATTCAAGGGCGATCGGTGGGGCAATCTCGTGTATCGCAAAACGGCGCGCAACTTCGGGCCGATCATGGCGATGGCAGCGAAAACGGCCATCGTGCAAGTCTCCCAAGTTGTTCCGCTCGGCGCGCTGGATCCGGAAGACATCGTGACGCCGGGCATCTTCGTGCAGCGCGTGATCGAGGTGCCGCAAGCGGTGCACGCGGCAGAGCTGGCGGCGGCAAAAGCGGCTTAATAGCGCCGCTTTTGTGCACGCAGCGCATGCGGCGACGCTAAGGCTAGCTTCTTAGACCAACGCCATAGCCCAGCCGCAACAACGAATGCATCAAGCAAGGACATCGACATGAAAAAACTGACTCGTGACGAAATGGCGCAACGCGTCGCCCATGACATTCAGGAAGGCGCGTATGTGAACCTGGGCATCGGCGTGCCGACGCTCGTCGCCAACCATCTCGCGGCGGATCGCGAAATCTTCCTGCATAGCGAAAACGGTCTGCTCGGCATGGGCCCGGCGCCGGAGAAAGGCGCGGAAGATGACGAACTGATCAACGCCGGCAAACAACACGTGACGCTGCTCACCGGCGGCGCGTATTTCCACCACGCCGATTCGTTCGCGATGATGCGCGGCGGCCACCTCGACATCTGCGTGCTCGGCGCGTTCCAGGTGTCGGCCAAGGGCGATCTCGCGAACTGGCACACGGGCGCACCTGATGCCATTCCCGCTGTTGGCGGCGCGATGGATCTGGCGATCGGCGCGAAGAAGGTCTTCGTAATGATGGAGCTGCTCACCAAGCAAGGCGAAAGCAAGCTGGTGCCCGAATGTTCCTATCCGGTAACGGGCGTGAATTGCGTGAATCGCGTGTACACGGATCACGGCGTGTTCGACGTGACGCCGAACGGGTTCGTGGTGCGGGAAATTATCGAAGGCCTGTCGTTCGACGAACTGCAGAAACTGGCGCAGGTGCCGCTGACGTTTGAACCGCTCGAAGCGGCTACTACGCTCGACGCGTAATCAAAGAGTATTCAAGGAGATGGGCATGAAAGAAGCTTTCATTTGCGACGGGATTCGCACGCCGGTCGGCCGTTACGGCGGCGCGTTGTCCTCAGTTCGTGCCGACGACCTCGGCGCCGTGCCGCTGCGAGCGTTGATGGAGCGCAATAAGGACGTGGACTGGAACGCCGTCGATGACCTGATCTTCGGCTGCGCGAACCAGGCGGGCGAAGACAACCGCAACGTCGCGCGCATGTCGGCGTTGCTGGCCGGTTTGCCCGACAGCGTGCCCGGCTCGACGATCAACCGCTTGTGCGGATCGGGTATGGACGCAATCGGCGTGGCCGCGCGGGCGATCAAGTCGGGCGAAGCGACGCTGATGGTTGCGGGCGGCGTGGAAAGCATGAGCCGTGCGCCGTTCGTGCAGGGCAAGGCGACGACGGCGTTTTCGCGTCAGGCAGAGATCTTCGATACAACCATCGGCTGGCGTTTCGTCAATCCGCTGATGAAGAAACTGCATGGCGTGGATTCGATGCCGGAGACGGCCGAAAACGTCGCGACCGACTATAAGGTGAGCCGCGAAGACCAGGACGCGTTTGCTGTGCGCAGCCAGCAGAAAGCGTCGCGCGCTCAGAAGGACGGCACGCTTGCACAAGAGATCGTGGCGGTGTCGATCGCGCAGAAAAAGGGCGATCCGGTGCTGGTCACGCAAGACGAACATCCGCGTGAAACGAGCATGGAAGCGCTCGCGAGACTGAAGGGTGTCGTGCGTCCGGATGGCACGGTGACGGCGGGCAATGCGTCGGGCGTGAACGATGGCGCGGCGGCTTTGCTCATCGCCGATGAAGACAGCGCCAAGCGCTTCGGCCTCGTGCCGCGTGCGCGCGTGTTGGGCATTGCGACCGCTGGCGTGCCGCCGCGCGTGATGGGCATCGGGCCGGCGCCGGCGTCGCAGAAGCTGATGAAGCGCCTGGGCATGACCATCGATCAATTCGATGTGATCGAGTTGAACGAGGCGTTTGCGTCGCAAGGTTTGGCTGTGCTGCGCATGCTTGGCATTGCCGACGACGATCCTCGCGTCAATCCGAACGGCGGCGCGATCGCGCTCGGCCATCCGCTCGGCATGAGCGGCGCACGCCTGGTCACGACCGCGATGTATCAGTTGCATCGGACCGGCGGACGCTTTGCGCTGTGCACGATGTGCATCGGCGTGGGTCAGGGCATTGCGATCGTCATCGAGCGTGTGTGATGTCTGAGCCGACATTTTCGGCAGCGGGACGGCTGACGGACCTGATCTGCGGCACGCGCGAAATGAACGCCGTGTGGTCCGCGCGCCAGACCGTCCAGTCGATGCTGGATGTCGAGGCGGGGCTCGCGCGGGCATCGGCGTTGCATGGCGTGATTCCGGCGAGCGCGGTCGATGCGATCGTGACTGCTTGCAGCCCTGATCTGATCGATGCCGACGCGTTGATGATCGGCGCTGCGTCCGGCGGCAATCTTGCGATTCCGCTAGTGAAATTGCTGACCGCGGCGGTCAAACTTAAGGACGCCGATGCCGCCAAGTACGTGCATTGGGGCGCGACGAGCCAGGACATCATCGATACCGGTACGGTCCTGCAACTGCGCACCACGTTCGATCTATTGGACGCCGGTTTGAATGACGCGTGCGAGGCGCTTGCACTTCAGGCGGAGAAATATCGAACAACGCCGGCAATCGGCCGGACGTGGCTTCAGCAAGCCTTGCCGATCACGCTCGGCCTTAAATTCGCTCAATGGCTCGATGCGTTGACGCGGCATCGCGAGCGTCTTGCGCAGTGCCGCTCGCGTGTGCTCGCGCTGCAATTCGGCGGCGCGGCAGGCACGTTGGCAAGTTTGAGGGACAAGGCACCGTTGGTCGCCCAATCTCTTGCCGATGACCTCGGCCTGCAACTTCCTTCGTTGCCGTGGCATACCCAACGCGATCGCATAGCGGAAGCAGCGGCATCTTTCGGCATCCTGATCGGTACGCTGGGGAAAATCGCCCGCGATATCTCCTTGCAGATGCAAACGGAAGTCGGCGAGCTGGCCGAGCCGGCTGCAGCGGGCAAGGGCGGTTCATCAACGATGCCGCACAAGCGCAACCCCGTAGGCTGCGCTGCTGTTTTAACGGCCGCCATGCGTGCGCCGAATCTGGTCGCGACCGTGTTCAGCGGCATGGTTCAGGAGCATGAACGCGCGCTCGGCGGCTGGCAGGCCGAATGGGAAGCGCTGCCCGATCTTGCACGCCTGACGGGCGGCGCGCTCGCGCAGATCACGGTGATTGTGTCGAACATCGAAGTGAACGCCGGGCGGCTTGCAGCCAACCTGGAGCTCACGCATGGGCTGATTCTCGGCGAAGCGGTGATGCTCGCGCTCGGCGACCGGATTGGCAGGCTCGACGCGCACTCGCTCGTGGAACATGCATCGAAGCAAGCCGTGGCGACTGGCGCGACCCTTTACGATGTGCTCGTGAGCGACGAGCGTGTCACGCACCATCTCTCCCTTGTCCAACTGCAAGCGCTGCTTGATCCGGCGAACTACGTGGGTCAAGCGCACGCTTTTGTCGATGCCGCGTTGCGCGCGCATCGACTCCCTTCATCCAGGAGTCTTCCGTAATGCCTTTTGCCGCCGTCAACGGTATTCAACTCTTCTATCGCATCGACGCCACTGCAGGCAGCGACGCGCCCTGGCTCGTGTTGTCGAATTCGCTCGGCGCCGATGTCTCGATGTGGACACCGCAAGTCGAAGCGCTCGCGGCGAAATATCGCGTGTTGCGTTACGACACGCGCGGTCATGGCCGTTCGGACGCGCCCAAGGGTCCGTACACACTCGCCCAACTCGTAGGCGACGTGATCGGTTTGCTCGACACACTCGGCATCCAGCGCGCGCATTATTGCGGCCTTTCGATGGGCGGCCTGACCGGCATCGCGCTCGCTGCACGCCACCCGGAGCGCTTCGAGCGCGTGGTGCTGTCGAATACGGCGGCGCTGATTGGCTCGGACGCAGTATGGACGCCTCGGGCTGCGAAGGCCCGCGAGGAGGGCGGCATGCCTGCTCTGGCCGATGCCGTCCTGCCCCGCTGGTTTACGGCTGGCTTCATGGCAGCACAGCCCCTTTTACTATCGGGTATTCGCGACGTATTCCGCCACACATCGGGCGAAGGTTACGCGTCGAATTGCGAAGCGATTCGTGACGCCGATTCGCGTGAAGAAGCGAGGACCATCAAGGCGCCGGTGCTGGTTATTTCGGGCACGCACGACCAGTCGACGACTGCCGCGCAAGGACGCGAACTGGCCAGATACATCGCGGGTTCGCGTTACGTCGAACTCGATGCCGCGCACTTGTCGAATATCGAGCAAGCGGATATCTACACAAAAACGTTGCTCGATTTCCTGGGAGCCTGACATGACCGAAGACGAACGTTACGAAGCGGGCTTGAGCGTACGCCGTGAGGTGCTGGGCGATGCCCATGTCACGCGCTCGCTCGAGAACCGCACGGACCTCACGACCGAGTTCCAGAACCTGATCACGCGCTACGCATGGGGCGACATCTGGACGCGTCCCGGCTTGCCGCGCCATACCCGCAGCCTCCTGACCATTTCGATGATGGTCGCGCTCAACCGCAGCGAAGAACTCGCGCTGCATTTGCGGGCAGCGAAAAACAACGGCGTCACGCGTGAGGAAATCAAGGAAGTGCTGTTGCAGACCGCCATTTACTGTGGGGTGCCGGCGGCAAATTCGGCGTTTCATCTGGCACAAAAGATCTTTGATGAGGATGATCGCGCAGCGTAGCGCTCGTCCGGGGGCGAATTAAAGATTCGGGTAGAGACAAGCATGGCCTCGCTGGATGTGTGACGGTTTGTAGGATGTTGCTCGGATGTTGCTTGGATGTTGGACGATCAGGACGGCGGCGTGGTTTACCACGCCGCCGTCTTTGCATTTGGGGTAACGGGTTTTGGTTTGCGGCGCGTTGCTTGTCTGAACACGTGATCGATCTCAGCTCACGCACTTAACTGATTAATTTAACGTATTCAGGATACATCGGAGGATCGCCTCTGGGAATCTCGTCTTGATCGCTCCATTCAAATAAACACAAAATCCGCGCATTAAAGGCTCTAAACCTCTACCGAATGGACTATCGCCTCTCGTTTTAAGAGTTTACTGATAGGGGAAATTTATCTTGACCTGTCACAGTGGCACACGAGCGTGCCATTGGCTTTCTGCCTGACAGGAAACACATCAGTGACCGTTTCTGGCTCTCGAAGCAATTCGGTGCCTGGGTGCATTCCTGCGCACGCTCAAGTCGCTGGTCCCGATCGATCGACTATCCGGGACCCGATGCCAATGATTCCGAGGGCGCGTCCGCGTGTCTAAGACCTGAGTGAGCAAAAGAAAATGAATAAGACGCAGCGCGTGGTATTGAAGAAACAAAATGAAGTGTCAGTCGACCTGTGTGAGGCTAGCTTGTACGGCCTTTCGGAGATCGCGTGCTCCAGTCGGCGAACGAGAATGGGTATCGCGGTATTCCTGGCGCTTGTTCCCGTCTCCTTGATGTTGGTGCCGCAAGTATCAAGGGCTGTGCTTGTCGACAACCTGGCGAAGGTGTCGAACGAACGCGCTCAGGTCTATTCATCACAATCGGGGGCGGCACTGAGCGCTGTTGCTCCGCACGCTTCTGGGTCGGGCAGTGAAAATGCAGGCCGGCTTGCGGCGGTTGCCTTATACGGGTCCGGCCTTACACCGGATCAACTGATTGTGTCCGGGGCGATCGACGGCTCAACGCCAACTGCCGCGGTCGGCACGAATGCGGTTGCAATGGGCGTGAACGCTCACGCGGCCGGGGATTATTCCGTTGCGGTGGGCTCTTACGTGAGCGCGACCGCAGGCTCAGCGGCACTTGGAATGGGAGTGTCCTCAACCGGCAACGAATCAACTGCGCTAGGCGTTCGCACAAGTGCTGGTTCCGACCATGGACTTGCCATGGGCTGGCGCACGAGTGTCGACACGGATGCCACGGACTCACTTGCAATTGGCTCGGCTACGCAGGTGCATGCCGCAAGTGCGGGAGCGATCGGCAAGGACAACGTCGTGGGCGGAGCGGGAAGCTACGCGGTCGGAAACGGTAACGAAGCGTTTGGCGCAGATTCGTTCGTGCTGGGCAGCAACGTAACGGCGAGAGGAAAAAACAGCGTCACGCTCGGCGCGAACAGCGATGGTTCGTTGGATAACGCGGTATCCGTGGGTGACGTCGGGTCGGAGCGGCGCATCGTGCACATGGCGCCCGGGGTTACTGCAACGGACGCGGTCAACATGAGCCAACTAAACGCACTTGGTGCGACCACGAATACCCTGGGCACAATGACCAATGCCTTTGTGGCGTATGACGGCGTCGATAAAGGTGTGATTACGCTGGGCGGGGCATCGCTGGGAACGTCGGGGCAGGCAACTGTGGCCGCCGTGACGCTCACGAACCTCAAGGCGGGCGTGTTGAGCACGCAAAGCAGCGACGCGGTCAACGGTGCCCAATTGAACGCGACCAATACAAACGTACAAGACGTAGCATCCTCGCTCGCCACGCTGACTCGAGCAGAGCCGTTGAAACTTGCGTACACGAGCGACAACAAATCGAACGTCGTGCTGGGTGGAATCGGTGGCACCGTCCTCTCGAACCTGAAGGCGGGCGTGGCGGATCAGGACGCGGTGAATGTTGCTCAACTGAAGGACGCGGGGTTGATCGATTCGACGGGCAATACGCTTTCGTCCGTCACCTATGACACTAAAGCGGATGGCACGATTAATCGAAGCAGCGTAACGCTTGGCGGGTCAGGTGCCGCTGTGCCGGTCGCATTGCGCAATGTCGCCGCCGGGGACGTGAAGGCGGGCAGCACGGACGCGGTCAACGGTGATCAGTTGTTTCAGACAGCGCAACTTGTGGACAGCCTGCAGAACGGGGCTGCACTGAAGTACTTCAACTCGAACACAATGCTCGCAGCAGCCAAAGCAAACGGCCAGGACGCCACCGCGATCGGCGGGAATGCGCAAGCCAGCGCGGACAGCACGGTCGCCCTTGGCGCCAACTCGGTAGCCGATCGCGCGAATAGCGTATCGGTGGGTGCGACGGGCAACGAACGGCAGATTACTAACGTTAAGGCCGGCAGCGCGGATCACGACGCGGTCAATGTGGAGCAACTCAAGAACGCAGGCCTGATCGATCCAACGGGCAATACGATTGCTGCCATTACCTACGACTCTAAAGCGGATGGCTCGGTGAATCGAAGCAGCGTGACGCTGGGTGGTTCGGACGCGACGTCGCCCGTCGCACTACACAACGTGGCAGCTGGCGCCGTAAAAGCAGGCAGTACGGACGCGGTCAACGGTGATCAGTTGTTTCAGACAGCGCAACTTGTCGACGGCCTTCAGAACGGCGGCGCGCTCAAATATTTTGTATCGAACACAACGCTTGCCGCAGCAACCGCAAGTGGCCTCAATGCCACTGCGATCGGCGGTAACGCGCAAGCCGTTGCCGGCAACACGGTCGCCCTCGGCGCGAACTCGGTGGCGGATCGCGTGAACAGCGTGTCGGTGGGCGCACCGGGCAACGAGCGGCAGATCACCAATGTGCAGGCAGGCACGGCTGACACGGATGCCGTCAACGTCGGGCAATTGAAGAGTGCAGGCCTGGTCGACCAGACTGGCAAGGCAGTCACAGCACTCGCTTATGACAAGAACGCAAGTGGCGCGACGGATTTCGGCAATGTCACGCTCGGGCAGGGCATTGCCGGTGGCACCGCAATCCATAACGTGGCTGCCGCGACGCTCGCTACCGACGCCGTGAACCTGGGTCAGTTGAACGATATCGTCACCCATGTCAGCAACTTCGTGACATCAAGCAGCGCGCTTTACAGCGCGGCTGGAGATACATCAACCGAAGCAGCCACTGCAAGCGGCACGCATGCCGTCGCAATGGGGGCGAACGCCACGGCCAGCGCGGCCAATTCGGTGGCGCTGGGGGCGGGATCGCTGGCAGATCGCGCGTCATCGGTATCGGTGGGAGCGGTGGGCAGCGAGCGGCAGATCACCAATGTCGCGGCCGGTACGTCGGCAACGGACGCCGTCAACCTGAGCCAATTAAACCAGTCAGCCAGCTCTACGCTCAGTCAGGCCAACAGCTATACCGACCAGCGTTTCAACAATACCGACCAACAAATTCGCGACCTCGATCGCAACACGCGCAAGGGGATTGCGTCTGCGTCGGCGCTTAACGTCGTAACACCGTACCTGCCGGGGCGAACGACGTTGAATGCGGGCGTCGCAGCTTATCGCGGGCAGGCGGCAATGGGTATTGGCGTTTCGCGCTGGAATGACAAGGGCAATATTAATTTCAATGGCGGAGTGTCGTCGTCGGGTGGCAACAGCACCATCGTGCGTGCGGGCGTGGGTTACGTGTTCGGCGGTTGACCAGCGTAGCGAATTGAACATTGCCGCCGTCTCGGGCGGTACGCACAGCAAGTCCACGGAGCCTGAGGCGCCGTGGATGTCACCGGGTCGAACCATGAAAAACGTTATCTTCGCCGTAGCCTGCGCTTATGCGCTGGCGGGTTGCGCCAACACTGAACTACGTGACAGCCTGGGCATACAGGATCCTACCGTTCTGCAAACGGGGTTTGGCACCCAGCAGAGCACGCAAGCAGGTGCGGCTGTGGCGCCGTGGGGGAGTGTCTATGGGCAAATTGAGAAACCTCGTGAACTGCTGGTACAACTGCAAGCACGCCTCGACCAACTGGATCAACGCAAGGACAACTATTTTGGCTACAAAGACCAATGCTGGATCGACGTAGCAAAAAGCGAGATCGACGCGGGAGATCGTTGGGGTTTTGTAGAGGAGTCGATCGGCGAAGCTGCGCACTTGACCGCTGGGCTTGAAGGTACGCAGCCGCTGTCGCCCGATAATCCTCCGCTGCGCACGGTCGCGGTGCTGCGCCCGGACCTGACGACAAGCCTGCAGGCGATCATTGCCGACCCACGGTTTGTCTATTGTCCGCACGCACAAAAGCAGACAGCATGCGCTGAAGTCAAATTGACGCATGCGGGCCATGATGCGTGGACCCGCCAGTTCGGCAAGGCAAAAATCAAGGTCGACATGGTCGAGTCAACGGTTGGTGAAGCACGGCAGAGTCTTGACAGTTGCGTGATACCGCGGGAAGAGTTGAGTTCGACGGACCCATTGCCCAAACTTGTCGCGTTATCTGTTGACGCGTTGTTCGCGTTCAACGGCAGCAGCGTTGAATCGATTACACCGGAAGGCCGTGAGCGGCTCGATGGCTTGATCGCGGCCGTGAAGGGTGACGGCGCCGTGTCGTCGATTACCGTGTCAGGTTTCACTGACCGTCTAGGTAGTGAGGCCCACAACCGGCGGCTCTCGCATCAGCGTGCCGAAACTGTCCAGCGTTATCTGGTATCAGGTGGCGTGGCGACTACCGTTCAGGCACGAGGTTATGGCCGGGCATCGCCGGGAACGGATTGCCGGATGCGGGACCGACGAAAGCTAGTAACTTGTCTGGCAAACGACCGGCGGGTCGAGTTGCGCTTTTTATACAAGGAAGATCAGGGGGCGTGAGGCACGTTGATCCAGTCATGCACGGGTATCTCCGAAACGGTTAGCTTCAGAACGTATTTTGGAAGGACGTGGACGTACTTCACAGGACCGGCGAGCGACGCTATTGCAGGCAACAATAATCACGCTCGCGAGCACCGGGAACCAGGAGAGCTCGAGCACGCACGAATGGTGAAGAACCCTTCGACATGTGCGGCGACGACTTGGCGATCACGAGCTGTCGCCGCACAGGATCAACGCCTAGAACGCATAGTACGGACCGTTGCCCGCGGGTGTCGCACTCGCTTCGATCGCGGTATAGATGCGCCTCCCGAAGAAGAAGGGCAGGCCCCAGTCGAAGTAGTTGCTTGCTGTACCCGCTAGATTGCTGAGCGCATAGTTGCCGCTTGCGAACAGCGACGTCGCGTTGCCCATCGTGAACGTCACGTTGCTCGTTGCGCCATTGATGCCGGCAACAGTTGCCGCCAGACTTTGCACGGCGGTTGGACAGAACCAGAAGCCGCACGTGGGCACGGAGCTCAGCGGGAAGAACAGGCCATTCGATCCGCTGTCGATGAAACTCGTGCTGTAAGTTTTCCCTTGAAAGACGGTCGAAACAAACCCTGTCATCGAGTTACTTGGGAGGACCTGAGCGCTGCCAAGCAGATTATTCGACTGTGAGCCGATGCCGAATGTCATGGTGCCAGTGACGCTCGCTGCGCCCGTGGCCGCGACCGCCGGGAGATCGATGACAAGACCATTGTTGTCGGTGGCGAAACGGCTTATCGGATTGGTCACCTGCTGCGCAACCGGCATCGCCGCTGCTACACACGCGCCCGACGAGCAGCCGTAGTACCAGCGCGGCAGCGCGGCAGCCGAGCAGCCGCTGCCGCAGTCAGCGCTGAACGGGCCTACGCCGAGAATCCCGTTGCTTCGCAGCGCCGTAGCGGTCAGCATCGGCAGGCCGGAGTTACTGCAGTCCGTGGGCACGGCCGGAATAGCCGGGTCCGCGATGACCTGGATCGATGTCGCAGCGGCCACCTCGCCGGCCAGATGCACGTCGGCAGTTCGCACTGAACCCCATGTGTAACCCGAGCCGAATACGGTGCAGCTTGCCGCGGTCGTACCCGTGCTGCTCGTTACGGAGGGCAATGCCAAAGTTGGATCTAGCGCGGAAGCCAGGATGCGCAGTCCCTGGGATCCCGTATCTACCTGGATATTGCTGATCGTCTGGCACGTGCTGGTTCCCGGAACGCAGATCGTCACACTGGTTTGCAGCATGTTCCTCGTACCGGTTGCGATTTGTGCAACGGTGATGGGCAGCACGTTGGGCGTGGTCGACTGGGCGACCGTGTTGGCTGGTGCGCTGGCAGGTTGGGCGGGGGCCGCGGCAGCAGGCGCGCTGGCAGCGGATGCGCCGCTAGATGTCAGCGGAGCACTTGCGGCGGTCGGGGAACTTGCCCCGGGCGCTGCGGCGCTGGTTGAATCATTACTGCCACCGCCACCACCGCAGCCGGACATCATGGCGCTAGCGGCAACGATCGCCGTGATAAGTACACAAGTCAGATTTCGCATGGTCACCCCTATTCAATGTCTGCGGCCGCGACGCCGGCCGGCAACGCGCTGGGGAGCCACGCCCGGCCGCTGAAATCGCGCAGGCGCACTGCTGTTTCCACCATCAAATCACTGCTGTTCACCCGCGATGAGTGCAGCCCGCTCGCGTTGGGTAGAGCCGCGCTCGCTTCTTGCCGATATCGATCGAACCAGGTGCCGAGCAGTACCGCGACATCGGGCATGGCCGGGCCGCCCAACTGACGGCATAGACCTGTCCCGAAGAAGACACGTACTGGCGCACGCGAATCTGATTGGTATCGGTCGATTCCTGCCAGCGCACCGCGCTGTTCGCGGCCTGATGCAATACGGGAGCAGTGGCATCCGCTGGGTTGGACGAGCTCGATGTGCCTGCTGCAGCGATCGCGACGGTGGTGCCAAGTTGTGCGTGCGCCGGTCCGCTTGCCGCAATCACCAATGCGGCAGCGGTTGCCCGAAGAAGGTTGAAGGACTTGACATGAGGCATGGTGTTACTCCGTTCTCGTGGCCGTTCTTGTTATCGAGAACTAATTTTAGGATAGCGGTGCGTTGAAAAATCGAGATAGGAATTGTCTTGTAGGGTCTTTAAAAACGTCTCAAAAATTAGTTAAAAGTGCTTATTAAACAATGCGTTGGTTATGAAAATAAGACTAAGACAAAGCAAGAGTGAATGTCACAAATTGTCTTGGTGGTCATCCGGAGATCGATTTATGAGATTGAAAGTGGACTTCGGTTGGTGAGGAAAGGAAGTCAGATAGGGCGTTGAAAACGGACGCACCGGCGCGGGCAAGCGTGGCCTGATTCGCGTCTTCGGGTGGCGCGATTCCGGTTCAATTCTCCCGGATGGAATTCGTGCTCCGGCGTCCTGGCGCGTGTCGTGTCATCCGGGCCATACGACGTCAGGGGCACTGTTTTTGCACGGCGGCGCGTCGGACCGGTAAAATGCTTGGTTGATCCACGGAAAACGCCGTGGCGTAGCGGAAGGATTTCCCAAACATGACAGATTTTCGTGTGAACAAGCCGGCTTTGAAGGTCGCGGCCCTCTTGATGGTGGGAGGCCTTGTTGCCGGATGCGGTACGTCGTCTCCCAATGCAATCAATTACAAGAGCGATTCGCGGTCAAAACAGGCGTCCCTCGCGGTCCCGCCCAATCTGCTCGACGAAACGGGGGATCAGCGCTCTTTGCCGCCGCAAGGCGGGCAGGCGTCGCTATCGGACCTCCAGCAAGTGCAGAAGGCTGCACCGAACGCACCTACGGTCATCCCGCCGGTGTCAGGCATGCATATTCAGCGTGACGGCACGGAGCGCTGGCTGGTCATCGACACCAAAGCGCCCGAGCAGGTCTGGCCGCAGATTCGTCGTTTCTGGCAGGAACAGGGCTTTCTGCTGGTCGTGGACGCGCGCGACAAGGGCGTCATGGAAACCGACTGGAACGAAACCCATCCGCAGATCTCTGACGGGCTGATTCGCAACACGCTGTCAACGGCAACGGGCAACTCGTACGTTGCGGCGGAACGCAACAAGTACCGCACCCGGCTTGAGGTAGCGCCCAACGGCGGCACGTATGTGTTCATCAGTCAGAAAGGCATGCGCGAAGCGCTGACGGGAACCAACAACGATCAAAGCCAGTGGCAGGCCAAGCCTAACGATCCCGCGCTGGAAGGTGAATACCTCAAGCGCCTGATGGCGAACCTTGCACTGTCTGATGCACGTCAGGCTAGCGGCCAGACCGGCGCGACAGACGCTGCCATGGCCGCGGCGGCAGCAGCGAGTTCACCCACGGCAACGACTTCGGCACAGAGGGCGGCACAGAACGCTGCCCTCGCGGCGCAGACACCCATCAAGGAAGACGTGGTGCCGGAAGCCAGCTCGGTTGAGATCAACCTGCCTGAGCCCTACGATCGCGCCTGGTTACGCGTGGGTCTGGCGCTTGACCGGACGAACTTCACCGTCGACGACCGCGATCGTGGCCGCGGCATTTATTTCGTCCGGTATGTCGACCCGAAGGACATGACGTCGGCTGAGCAGGGCTTCTGGAACCAGGTGTTCCACGGTAAGAAAGAGAAGTTGGCCAAGAACTATGAGATCAACGTGCGGGCGCTGACGGAAACGCAGACGCGTGTGTCGATCATCGACAGCAAGGGCGCCGTCGATTCCTCGCCGCAAGCGCGCCAGATCATGGGCTTGCTCGACGACCAGTTGCGTTGAACCATATCGCGGTGACCGTCGGCAGGCTGAGTCGGAACGTTGAACCAATAAGCTGATTGTCACGCGAAGACTGCGCGTGGTGACTAATACGCGACTAACCCGCCTGAAGTTCAGGCGGGTTTTTTTGCGTCTGAGATTAGTTGAAGCATTTGAAAATGCCTTTTGCATTCAAATGCGCGGTAACGCGCGTGAGTGAATGCGGTCACCGCGTTACGCTTCGGGCGAGGACCTCAGAGGGAAGGGCTCGGACCTCTGATGATGTCGGTGTCACGTTACAGCAAGCAGTTACATTGTTCGGTTCAGACGCTGTTTCTGCGTTTTTATGTGCGGGAAAGCTTATAGGAATCAACTGCATAGGGATTACATTGCATCTGTGGCATGTAATCTGCGTGACGCCTGCGTGAAGCGGTGTCCTGCTTCTCGCCGCCCTGTGTCACCCATTTATTTCACGAATTGCGGTCCGCTGGCCAAGCGGATCTCGATGGCCCCGTCGCCTATCCTCGTAGGGCGACGGCTTTTGCCCGCGCTCCCCAAAGGGAACGCGGGCTTTTTTCTTGTCCGTTCAATAGCCGTTTCAGCGAGTATGAAGCGTCGACGTTATGCTTGATCCCTTTAATCTGGAGTCAAGTCATGACGGAAATTGCCGTGGTCGCAACGTTTGTCGCCAAACCGGGCAGCGAAGACAAGCTCAAGGAAGCGCTGCAAGGCATCGTGGCGCCGACGCTTAAGGAACCGGGTGCGCTGCAATATGACCTGCATCGCGACATCAAGGAGCCCCGTCGATTCGTATTCTTTGAGCGTTGGCTGAGCGAGCCTGCGCTGGCGCAACACAATCAGACACCGCACATCCAGGCGCTCGGCAAAACACTGCCGGACCTGATCGAACACGGAGAAATCAACGTGGTGACAAAGCTCTGAGCAGGCTGAAGGAACCACGCAGACGTCAGTGCGTCCGCGCGGCAATGGCCCCGTGCATCATCGGCGCCTATCTCAGCAGCCCATTGCCGGTCAGCCTTAATGAGTCTCGTGCGGTACGTCGAGGATCAGGATGATAGTCCAGTCGGCGTCGCCGTCATGATGGTACTGACGTTCGGCCACGATAAACGGTTGTTGTTTTCCGTCCGGGCCGAGAAACAGCACGTCGCCTTCCATGGGCAGGCACTCCACCGGCGGCAGCGCGAGATACGCGTCCTTGTCCTTTGCGTTACGCGGCATCAGCTTTTCAATCTTGCGTGATGCTGCTTCGGTCCATTCGATGTCCAGCTGGATGTTGCTCATACGATCCTCCGCACACGAGTGCGATTCAATTTATCGACGCGGAATGTAGCATACGCCGCGCCGGTGAACCCATCGTTGCCTGAAGTCGTCGCTAACGAACAAAAGCCGGATACAACGCCTCGTGCGTCATATCCGGCTTTTTTGGCGAACGCATCGCGAGACGGCTTGCGGAATGTTTCAAAACCGCTAACGTTTGCGCGCCATTGCGACGTTTAAACCCGATCGCTTATTCGGCCGTGCCTTTCGAATGCTTCATGCCTGACTTCTTGTGATGCATGGTGCTCTTGTGCATCGGCATTTCGGTCTGCATGTTCGACTGGCGTGTCTGCAGGTCCTGCGCGCGCTGCTCGATATCCGAGATTTTGGCCGGATCCGTACTCATCGTGACGCCCTGATCGGATTGCGCAAACGCCGCGCTCGTCATTGCGCTCAGGGAAAACAAGACTGCCAGGGACATTTTCTTCATTGTTACCTCCATAGACTCGTTGAACCCGGGTTGGCCTGTCCCGATTAGCGAGACATTACACGCTGCGTAGCAAATACCGATCCTGCCCGCGAATCGTTACATGTAGTTACAGCGCCGTCACATTTCAGCAATGACGCTGCGATTCGACTCTAACAGAGCATCATCCCGGCCAGTCGATTGACTGAGCCGGCGATAATACCGGCGAAGCGCATTGCTTTCTAGTACTGAATTTCGAGATAAGTAACGATCTTGACACGCGACCGGCAGCATCAAGTCGATTCGATCAAGTCGAGTCGATTCAATACAGCCCCAACTTTCGGTACACATGAAAGCGTGCGATGCCGACGAGTTCATGCAGGGCAGTTTCAGCATCGATGAAACCGCGCGAGCGGGGAAAGAAAGTAGCCTCGGGTCGCCGCACATTGCTAGTGAACGCTTGTGTGTCGAGGCCAAAGGCATTGAAGGCAAGCAATGACCGTGGCATGTGATACGCAGAGGTAATCAGCACAAGGGTTTCGTCGCGCTCGGGCTGCACGATGCTCGCGACATTGCGAGCGTTCTGGTACGTGTTGAGGCTTTCGTTTTCGAGCACGAGATCGCTGGCGCTCACGCCGCGAGCGAGCAGGAAGGGTCCGTAGTTATCGGCTTCAGCTTGCTCGTGATGCTGCGGATTGCCGCCGCTTACGATCACACGGCAAGCGCCGCCCGCGCGCCGGCACTCACGATACAACTCGGCTGTGACAACAATACGCGTGAACGCATCACGTTTTGGAATCAGGCGTTTGTCGCCGTCGTAACGTGTGCCGCCACCCAGCAGGATAAAAGTCGTTCGCGATGCGAAATGCACGTCCTGCGGCGTCGATTTCTCTTCGAATCCGCGTTGCGCAAGGTGAAGCAGAGGCGCAGAAAGCCAACTCGCGCCCAGCGCCCAGAACAGCACGACGCAAACAAGCGCGACCGCGCGCCGGCGTTGTCGCCAAACTGCGAACAGTGCAAAGAAAAGCAGCAATAAAGTTATAAGAACCAATTTGGTTTGAGGTAACGTATAGGTTTTCGAGATAATCCGCTTCGTGGTCATCGCATTCGTGAGAATGCATCGCCGGAACTGCGGAACGCGTTGTGTAGTGCGCGTTTAACGGGCGCTCGGAATTATAAGTAGCGGTAAGCAGAAATAAGCAGCACCTAGCGCAAGCGGCGGCTGCGAGTTCCGGTCAGGGGCCGCGAAGTCGGCATTTTGACTGGTTTCGGGGCGTGCCGCGTTTAGTCGGTGCCGCTGGCAGTCAGTTACTGCCATGCGGTGCCGTCACGGCTGCACTGGAAGATATAACGAGATGACCACGTATTCAAACGAAGCCGTACTTGAAGCGCTCCGGCGAGCTCAGTATCGTCAAGTTCCGTGGGCAAGACGCCCAAACGTTTTCAGCCATCTACGCGACTTGGGCCTGCTGGAGTTGGTCCGGCAGCGCACTGTAGCACCCGCTCCTGGTTTTCACGCTCCCGTGGACATTGCCGTGGTGACCGAGAGGGGCAAACTTGAGTTTTCCCGTCTCGCACGCGACGAGCGTTCGATGGACTGGGACCTGCACCGCGCCTTACCTTATTCTCCGGCTGTCATCCAGGAACCCTTGGCCGAAGCACGCGCTTAAAGGTCTTCCTCCGTACTTCCCGTTAAAGCGCGTCTTGCGCTTCAACGACCCGGCAAACGGTTGCGGCTGCCGTAGCGCGATTTATGCGTCGATTGAATGAGGCTGTGAAAGCGGCCCGCTCATGACAGCGGCAAAACGCCGACAAAAAAAAGCCCGTATCACGAGGATACGGGCATACCGGATCTGCTACTGCCACGCTGTGCTCATGGCATCAAGTCGGACTGGCGCGACAAGGAAGGGTTCCCGTAAGCACCTCCATCGACTTAATTTTGCTTGAATGCGCGGTATTCCGGCGCCTTCGCGCTTTGACACCCCTCAATGCTTACGCGTCGTACCTCCGCGATCCGGTTCCGGCCGTGCGCGTGCATTACTCGCAATATCGCCCCGCAAATCCCCGCGCGGCGCGGTTTCGGTCATGTTGCTGCCGCGTACCGGTTCCTTCCTCCAATCCTGCGGACTGGCTTGCGTATTCACTGTATTGGCGCGCAGCGCGAAGTTGCCCGCCGACGATTCCGCGCGCACCGAAGTCGCCGCACCCAGCGATGAAAACACAATGCCGCACACTAGCAGTGACATTGGTTTCATGATGAGAACTCCCCCTCGGACCGGTATTGGTCCGCTAGCCAGCTTCATAAGCTATGCCAGGGCGCGAAAGCATGCTGTAAATAATGGTAAAGAGTTGTTTCCCGGGTTCTAGACTGAACGCAACAAGTCGTCGTCGGACTCAAGTTCGAGCGACAGCAACGTCCGTGTGCGTGGAGACAATGCACGCCATGCGCTCCCTTTCAATCAACGAAAGGTGAGCGCTTGCCGGCAGATTATTGACTGACTAAAACGGTCTGCGAGCGCAGACCGGCGGCGCATCACTCGAGGAGATACATCGGTGAGAACCGGGATAAAACGCAGGAAACCTGCGCGCGGGTGCTTCGCGTAAATTTAGCCATACAGCGCTGGTCGTCAAGCGAGGGTCGCGCAGCGATCGACCAACCCATCCGAACGTGCTGCTTACCGCGTTGTGCCAGGAGGCTGTCAGGCCATCTTGACAGGCGCCCGCCACGATTCCGGATTCGTCCAGAATGCGCCACGCAAACGGTCGCGGCTCGGCGGTGCAGGCGGTTTCGCAGCAGTGGAACCGATCCGGCCCCGCAACGACACCTCACGACCGTTGTTGCCCAGCCGTTTTACGATTTCGGCGAGCGTACCATCTGCTTGCCACTCGTCGAACCGTCGACGGCAAGTCGGCGGCGACGGGTAGCGGCCCGGCAACTTCGACCAGCCTTCGCCCGTGGACAGGACCCACAAGACGGCATTGACGACCGCACGTGCTTCCACGCGCGGACGGCCGCGCCGTTCGCTGCGTGCCGGTTCTGCGCAAAACAAGGCCTCTACCAGCGCCCACTCGTTATCTCTTAAATCGTCGAACATCATGTTTCACCTCAGCGAAGCTAACCCCGGTGCGCTGCCCCGCGCCGCGCACTCTGGTCGGAATTCGAAGATCGAACCCAGGTAAGGTCGGGGCAGACATTGCGACGGACGATTTGCGTTTAAAACTGCAATGGCCCCGACCTCTGCGCAAGTAAATGCGAAAACCGTGCCATGCGTGTATCGATCGGACGGAAAGCCTCGCGGCAGTAGGCTGGCGCGGTGCCAGCATGGCCCGTATGAGACGCTATAAGTGCAGTTAATGAAATCGGGACAATCACCAATCAAGTGCAATAAGCCCATCCTGCGTGCGCGAATGCATTTTTGCTGCACCGCAGCGTGTCGCCCGATGAAACCGTTTTCTTAGCGCCCCTTGATCTACAATTTGCATCTATGAGATGGATTGATGAGGGAAGAGTATGAGTCGAGCGCTCAATGTGACGTTGCGCCAGCTACGTGTGTTTATTGAAGTTGCCCGGCTGCAAAGCTTTAGCCGGGCCGGCGATGAAATCGGCCTGACGCAGTCGGCGGTGAGCCGGTGCGTGCGCGAACTCGAGGGGGAAATCGGCCTGAAACTGGTCGACCGGACCACCCGTGAGGTTCAGCTCACCGACGTCGGCACGAATCTCGTGGGCAGTGTGTCACGGCTGCTGTCGGACCTCGATGAAGCGCTGCGCGAAATCCGGGATCTTGGGCAGCAACGGCGCGGCAGGGTGATTGTCGCCGCCAGTCCGACCGTTGCGTGCCGCCTGATGCCGCTCGTCATTTCAGCCTGTGTCCGGGAATTTCCGTTGATTTCACTGGGTTTGCGTGACGACCTCCAGAGCGACGTGATTCGCAAGGTCAAATCCGGCGAAGTCGATTTCGGTGTGGCGATCGGGCCGTACGCCAACGACGACCTGTATGGAGAGGTCGTGATGACTGACTCGTTTTGCGCGGTCGCGAGGCGGGACCATCCCTTTGCCGCGGCGCAGGATGTACCGTGGGCCGCCTTGTCCGGCGAACGTCTGGTGATGCTGGACCATGCTTCCGGAAGCCGTCCGATAATCGATGCCGTGCTGCGCGAACATCACGTTATCGCCGACGTGGTGCAGGAACTGGGTCACTCCGCTACGGTGTTCGGGCTGGTGGAGGCGGGTGTCGGCATTAGCGTACTGCCCTGGCTGGCCTTGCCATTGCCGGCGAACTCGTCGTTAATCGCGCTGCCGTTGGTGCCGCGGGTCGAGCGAACCGTCGAATTGGTGCGCAGGCGCGACCGGTCGTTATCGCCTGCGGCCGAGTCGGTGTGGGGGCTGGTCGCCGGATTGCCGAAACGCGTTGAAGAACTGGCTTAGCCGATTGTTTGCTCGCGTGGTCCCTCAGTTCGTGGGCCGTTCTCGTGTGATCCAGGGATTCTTAGGCCCGCAACGGGCGCTAGAACTGGCCTGATGGCTAACGCGCCCGCCGTACAGCGCTTTTCCAAGGGCGGCGCGTTAGACTTTCGCTTTCCATCGGCGGAGGCGGTAATGAGCGAGTCTGAAGGGGCGGTTATCTCGGAACTTGGCGCGCTGGCAAATGCAAATGCAAATGCCAATGCAAGCGCACAGGCGGGTGCGCAGAGCGTGCAGACAGAAGACGATCGTGCACCGAATGCGCGCGACGCCGTCCGTGCGCTGCGCCCGTCGCAGATTCGTGAAGTCGCCAACGCGGGTTTCGGTGTCCCCGACGTGCTGCCTTTCTGGTTCGGCGAATCAGATCAGGTCACGCCGCAGTTCATCCGCGATGCCGCCAGCCGCGCGCTTGCCGATGGCGCAACCTTCTACACGCACAACCTGGGCATTGCGCCGCTGCGCGAAGCGCTTGCTGACTACGTCGGCAAGCTGCACGGCGCCACCCGGCCGGCTGAAATTGCCGTGACAAGCGCCGGCGTCAATGCATTGATGCTTGCGACGCAGTTGGTCGCGGGGGCAGGCGACCGTGTGGTGGCGGTCACCCCGCTGTGGCCGAATCTCGTGGAAATTCCCAAGATTCTTGGCGCTTCGGTGGAAACGGTCGCGTTGACCTACGGCGGCAACGGCTGGACGCTTGATCTCGATCGATTGCTGGACGCTCTCACGCCCGGTACACGCATGCTGATGATCAACTCGCCGAACAATCCCACCGGCTGGGTCATGACACGCGAGCAGCAGCAGGCGGTCCTTGACCGGTGCAGGCAACTCGGCATCTGGCTGGTCGCCGACGAAGTCTACGAGCGCCTCTATTACGGCGATGACGCCGCGGTCGCTCCTTCGTTCCTCGATCTGGCGAGTCGCGACGAACGGGTAATAGCCGTGAATTCGTTCTCGAAGGCCTGGCTGATGACGGGCTGGCGGCTCGGCTGGATCGTGGCGCCCGAGCGCCTGATGGAGGATCTCGGCAAGCTGGTTGAGTACAACACCTCTTGCGCGCCATCGTTCGTCCAGACGGCAGGGATCGCAGCGGTGAAGGAGGGCGAGCAATTTACGCAAGCGCTGGTTGCCGACCTGCGCGCCAGCCGCGATTACCTCGTGACGGCGTTGCAGCGGATTCCGGGTGTCGATGTGCGGGCGCCGGCCGGTTCCATGTACTTGTTTTTCAGGCTGCCGGGTGCGAACCACAGCCTGGACCTGTGCAAGGCGCTCGTGCGCGAGAGCGCGCTCGGCCTTGCGCCCGGCAGCGCGTTCGGCCCCGAAGGAGAGGGGTTTGTGCGCTGGTGCTACGCTTGCGACACGGCTCGCTTGGACGCTGGGGTCGCACGCCTGCGAGCGTTCATGGAAGCGCACTCGGCCGCGTGAGCGGGTAATTGGCTAAGCGGTTGGCTGGTCGCAAGGGTCGAGGTAAAACAGGGACACGGCGGCAAGGTTCCGGCGTCAGACGGCGCCGGAAGGCCGCCAGACGTGAGTCTGGAGGCGACCCAATGTTTCACCTTTACGCATCGTTTGTTTTTGCGTAATATGCGTCCAGTCCCGCGCTTCCGCCTTGGAAAGTGCTACTTCGTCCGGCTGGGAAAAATTCGGCGATCAGGATCTGATCCCGTGTTTTAGCTCCCCCCGGTGCGTGCTCCCAATCAATATGACCGATCAGAAATCGGGCGAGCGCGTCGTCAGTATCCTCGTCCACGGTTTTCCAGTCTGAACGTTGCGAATGGTTCGAGTAGTCGGCGTCATTCAATTCGGCCTGACTTGACCGGTTCATAGACCATACAGGGTCCTATCTAGCTGCATGAATACCCAAGAGGCGAAGATCGTCCTCGAGACTGCCTTGATCTGCGCGCAGGAGCCGCTGAAACTCGCCGAGTTGCGCAAGCTTTTCGCCGACGATATCTCGGCAGACACGGTTCGCACCTTGCTCGACGCCCTGAAGCAGGATTGGTCGGGACGCGGCGTGGAACTCGTGGCGCTGGCGTCCGGATGGCGGTTTCAGAGCAAACCTGCAATGCGGGCCTATCTCGATCGGCTACACCCGGAAAAGCCGCCCAAATATTCGCGCGCCGTTCTCGAAACGCTCGCGATCATTGGTTACCGGCAGCCTGTGACACGTGGCGACATCGAAGAAATTCGCGGTGTCACGGTGAACACGCAGGTCGTGAAGCAACTCGAAGACCGCGGCTGGATCGAGGTGATCGGTCATCGCGACGTGCCGGGCCGGCCAGCGCTCTATGCCACTACCAAGCAGTTCCTGGATGACCTGGGGTTGAGCGCGCTGGATGAACTGCCCGCGCTCGACAACCCGTCGGCGCAACTGGAAGCGTCGTTGCTCGCCCAGCACGCTATCGATTTCCCCGGCGACGACGCTGCGGCAATCGGCGCTGCGCTGGTGCAAGGGCTGGAATCGAAGCGCGAACCCGCTTTGTTGCCGGACGCCTCGAGCGCGATCACGCATGAAGCGACTCAGTCGTCGAATTCGCAGGAACCCGTCGCGGCCGAAGCAGTCCACCTGGAAGAGACGGCGTTTTTGCATTCACCAGTCGGCACGGATAACGGCGCTGATGAGCCTGAGAATGCGGAAAACGCCGATGCGCATACGAACGCACCGGTGCAATTTGAACCGCAGCAAGCGGCGTCCCTGACCGGCTCGGAATCGCTCGAAGCGGTAGCGGGTGCCAGCGGGGACCCATTACAAGCAACGCCCGGCGACGCGGTCAACCGTCGCGAGGCGGCGCCGGATGCCGGTGCATTGACAAGCGACGCTGCGGGACACGCATTACCGCACGCCGCAGATGAATCCGATGGCGCTGACAACGCGAATACACCGGATGCATCGAAGCTATTCGACGCATCGAATGCGCCGGACGAATCAAGCGAAACCGACGAATTCAACGCACCGGACGACCAGACTGCGCGCCGCGCCTGAGGCCTGTTTGCCCGAACCTTCATTCGGCTGCTAATCACCATCGGCCGGATTTTTTGACGCGCCCGCGACGGGCGCGCGACCCGACACAATTGAGGTTGTTTTGACACATTCCCACGACAGCGATTCGCCCGAATCCGAGCGCCCCGTTCGTGCCGATGAAGCACATGGCCAGGCCGATGCAGGCGAACGCACACGCAACGACGAACCCGGCGAGGGCGAAGACCGTCCGCGTCGCGGCTTGCGGCGCGGGCCTCGCAGCCTGATCGCCCGCCGTCGCGCCGTCGCCAAGACGAAGGGCGCCGACGGCGCGTCGTCAGCGGCGCCGGCTGGCGTGATCGCCGAGGCACCTCCGGATGGCGTGATCGCGGCGCAGGTGCGCATGCCGCGCAAGGATGCTGGCTCACGTGGGCCACGCAGTGGCTCGGGTGGTGCAGACGGCGCACGGACCGGGTCCGGCGGAAAGCCCCGTGTTCCGCGTGAAGGTTCGGCTGACGGCGCTCGCGAAGGCCAGGCGCCGCGTGAAGGCGGCCGTCGCCCGGCGCGCCAGGCTCAACAACCTGGACAAGCTCAAAAGCGTGGTCGCCGCGATGACGCTGCAACACAGGCAATGCCGGCAGCAACTACAACCGCAGCAGGCAGCGAGGACGACGTTTTCGCGTATGTGACATCGCCTGCATTCGACGCCGACAACACCTCGGGCAGCGTGAACGCTCCCATGTTGCGTCGTGGCCGCCCCGTTCCTCAAAAACGTGTGCTCGAAGCGGATGACGACACGCCGAAGCTGCACAAGGTGCTGGCCGAAGCGGGCATGGGTTCGCGCCGCGACATGGAAGAACTGATTGTCGCCGGCCGGGTATCGGTAAATGGTGAGCCGGCGCATATCGGCCAGCGCATCATGCCGACCGATCAGGTCCGCATCAACGGCAAGCCCGTCAAGCGCAAGCTCGCGAGCAAACCGCCGCGCATCCTGCTGTATCACAAACCGACGGGCGAGATCGTCAGTCACGCCGATCCGGAAGGCCGTCCTTCGGTCTTCGACAACCTCCCGCCGATGAAAACGGCCAAATGGCTTGCGGTCGGACGACTCGACTTCAACACGGAAGGGTTGTTGCTGCTGACGACATCGGGCGACCTGGCCAACCGGTTCATGCATCCGCGATACAGCGTCGAGCGTGAATACGCGGTGCGGGTCGTGGGCGAATTGTCGGAAGGTATGCGCCAGAAGTTGCTGCACGGCGTGGAGCTGGAAGACGGCCCGGCGAACTTCCTGCGTATCCGCGATGGCGGCGGCGAGGGCACGAATCATTGGTATCACGTGGCGCTGGCTGAAGGCCGGAACCGCGAAGTGCGCCGCATGTTCGAAGCGGCCGGCCTGATGGTGAGCCGTCTGATTCGTACCCGGCACGGCCCGATCGCGTTGCCGAAGGGGCTTAAGCGTGGCCGTTGGGAAGAACTCGAAGACAATGAAGTGCGTGGCCTTCTGGCATCGGTCGGACTGAAAGCGCCGGCCGAAGAGCGGGGCGCGCGCAGCGCTGCACCGCGCATTCAGCCGGATCCGCTGCAAACCTCGATGGGCATCATCACGCGTGAGCCGGTGCTTAGTTCGCATGGCCGGTTCGCCCAGACGACGCCTACACGCGGCGGCCCCGGTGGCTCGGGCGGTCCGGGCGGACGGCGCGGCGCACCCGGCGGTTTCGGCGGCGGTTCCGGTTCCGGCGGCGGTTACGCAGGCAACGGCGGCAGCGGCGGTGGTTATGGTGCGCGTGGCAGCAATGGCGGCCGGGAAGCAAACGGCAATCGTGCGGGCGGCGAAGCAAATGGCAACCGCGCAATGCCGCGTCCAGGCGGCTCCGCTGGCGGCCCGCGCGGCAGTCGTCCGCCCGGCTCACCTGCCATGGGTAGCGGCAATGGTGCAGGCGGACGTTCGGCAAATGGCGGCGGCAAGCGCCCCGGTCAGGGCGGCCGTCAAGGTCCGGCTGGCGCGGGTGCGCAAGGTAATGGCGGTAACGCAGGCGGCGCAGGCCGCGGCGGTGCGCGCCCGGCTCCGCGCAACCGGACGCGCGGACGCTAAAGGTCAGGTGGCGCGCCTGACACGAGCGCTAGCGTGTTCGAAAAGGCGCGACACGCGACTCGGACGGAGTGGCGGGCATGCGGACAGTCGCATTGCTCGCTTGTCCATAAAATTCAGCACGATGACTTTAGCCTCGGGAAACTCCGACAAAAACGTGATGAATGCTTTCGATTTGCCTTGTAAATGGCCGTCAAATGGCTATATACAGGGCGCATTGGTTGCGTTTATCCCGAAAAATGGCTAAAATCACGAAGTCGCTGGGCATGGTGTTTGTTTCGCCGCCCGGATGTGATCTCGGTACAGAAGGATGGGCGTTGCGCCCATTTTTTTTTGGCCGTTCGGTTCAGCATCTTGGGGCAACGAAAGTGCGCCAGCTCAAGGCGCGGTCCGCAGGTGTTCGGCGTGGAGCGCGCGAACATCTTGGAGTCTTTCACTGTGCAACTGACGGAAATCATCGAAACCACGGTCTCGGGCCTGGGCTACGAACTTGTCGATATCGAGCGCGCGGGGGGCGGTTTGCTGCGTATCTCCATCGACCAGCCCGCCGGCATCGCGATCGAAGACTGTGAGAAAGTCACACGTCAGCTTCAGTATCTGTTCGAAGTCGAGAATATCGATTACTCACGGCTCGAAGTCGGGTCGCCGGGTCTCGATCGTCCGCTCAAGAAATTGGCGGATTTCGAACGCTTCGCAGGCAGCGAAGTCACTATCACATTGAAGAAGCCGCTGGACGGGCGCAAGTCGTACCGTGGCATCCTGCATGCCCCGGACGGCGAGTCGATCGGTTTGGAATTCGAAGGGAAGGACGGCGGCGCTGCGATGCTCGATTTCACGCTCGCAGACCTCGATAAAGCACGTCTCGTCCCCAAAGTTGACTTTAGGAGCCGCAAACAATGAGTCGCGAAGTTTTGATGCTGGCGGATGCGCTGGCGCGCGAGAAGAACGTCAACAAGGACGTGGTGTACGCAGCGCTCGAAGCAGCGCTTGCTTCGGCAACGAAGAAGCTGTTCGAGGAAGACGTGGACATCCGCGTGGCAATCGATCGTGAAAGCGGCGAGCACGAAACCTTCCGTCGCTGGAAAGTGGTGCCGGACGAAGCCGGCCTGCAGGAACCTGACCAGGAAATCCTGCTGTTCGAAGCGAAGGAAGATAAGCCCGACGCGCAAATCGATGAATACATCGAGCAGCCCATTCCGTCCATCGAGTTCGGCCGGATTGGTGCGCAGGCTGCCAAGCAAGTGATTCTTCAGAAGGTTCGCGACGCTGAGCGCGAGCAGATCCTGAACGACTTCCTGGAACGCGGCGAAAAGATCATGACCGGCGCGGTAAAGCGTCTGGACAAGGGCAATTTCATCGTTGAATCGGGTCGTGTGGAAGCGCTGTTGCGCCGCGACCAGCTGATTCCGAAGGAAAACCTGCGGGTCGGTGACCGGGTTCGCGCTTACATCGCGAAGGTTGACCGTACGGCACGTGGTCCGCAGATCGAACTCTCGCGCACGGCGCCTGAGTTCCTAATGAAGCTGTTTGAAATGGAAGTGCCGGAAATCGAGCAGGGCCTGCTCGAAATCAAGGCGGCCGCGCGCGATCCTGGCGTGCGTGCGAAAATCGGGGTGATTGCTTACGACAAGCGCATTGACCCAATTGGTACTTGCGTCGGGATTCGCGGTTCGCGGGTCCAGGCGGTGCGAAATGAGCTCGGTGGCGAGAACGTCGACATCGTGCTATGGTCAGAGGACCCCGCTCAGTTCGTGATCGGCGCGCTCGCGCCGGCTGCCGTACAGTCGATCGTCGTCGATGAAGAGAAACACTCCATGGACGTCGTCGTTGACGAGAACGAACTGGCGGTCGCCATCGGCCGTAGCGGCCAGAACGTGCGTCTTGCCAGCGAATTGACCGGCTGGCAGATCAACATCATGACGCCGGACGAGTCCGCGCTGAAGCAGAACGAAGAGCGTGGCACGTTGCGCAGCCTGTTTATGGCGCGGCTCGACGTTGATGAAGAAGTGGCTGACATTCTCATCGACGAAGGCTTTACCAGCCTCGAAGAGATCGCGTACGTGCCGCTCAACGAAATGCTCGAAATCGAAGCCTTCGACGAAGATACCGTTCACGAATTGCGAAACCGCTCTCGTGATGCGCTTCTGACGATGGCGATAGCGAATGAAGAGAAGGTCGAGGGTGTGGCGCTCGACCTGAAGAGCCTCGAAGGTATGACCGACGAGTTGTACGCGAAGCTCGAAGAACATCAAATCCGGACACGCGACGATCTCGCGGAGCTGGCTGTGGATGAACTGGTCGAGATGACCAGTATTGAAGAGGATGCCGCTAAGGCGTTGATCATGAAAGCACGTGAACACTGGTTCCAGTGAGAAATGACCATGGCGCACTGACATATCGCGGCCGTTAGGCCGCATGACCCCGATCAAACAGCAGGGAATTTGTCCTTGCATCAAGAGGAATGAATGGCGAGTAACAACGTAGCCCAATTTGCCGCGGAACTCAAAATGCCTGCGGGCGTCCTGCTCGAGCAGTTGCAGGCGGCTGGCGTCACGAAAGCGAGCGAGGATGACGATTTGTCCGAGACGGACAAGTCGCGCCTGCTCGAACACTTGCGGAAGTCCCACGGTTCCGCCGATGCCGACAAACGCAAGATCACTTTGACCCGCCGGCATACGTCGGAAATCAAACAGTCCGACTCTACGGGTAAAGCTCGCACCATTCAGGTCGAGGTCCGCAAGAAGCGCGTGTTTGTGCAGCGCGATCAGAGCGGTGTTGAACAGGTCGTTGAAGGTGCGAACCACGTCGAAGAAGACGAAGTGGACGAAGCCGAATTGCAGCGTCGCGACGAAGAGGCGCGTCACGCGGCCGAATTGCTCGAGAAAGAAGCGCTGGAGTTGAAGGAACGCCAGGAACGCTTCGAACGCGAAGAGGCTGAGCGGGTCGCGCATGAAGCGGCTGCTGAAGCCGAGCGTCGCCGTGCCGAGGAAGAAGAGGCGAAGCGTGCTGCCGCTCAGGCGGAAGCCGCGGAAATCTCGCGTGCTGCGTCTACGGCGCGCAAGGATTCCCGCGCGGAGTCGAAGACGGAACACGTCGCTGACGAACCGGTGAAGGCGGAAGTTGCCGCACCGCAGGTCGACGAGAAAGCCGCCGCCGAGCGTGCCGCTCAACGCGAAGCTGCGAAGAAGGCGGAAGACGCCGCTCGCGCTGCGACTGAAAAGGCGCGTGCCGAGCATGACCAGATCGCGAAGCGCCGTGCAGCGGCTGAAGCCGAAGCGCGTGCTATCCGCGAAATGATGAATACGCCGCGTAAGGCTCAACAGGCGAAACCGCCTGAGCCGTCGCCTGCCGCCGTGGCTGCTGCCGCGGCAGCGGTTGTCGCCGCCAAGGTGGCCGAAGGCGCGAAGGCTGCGGAAGCCAAGGGTACGTTGCACAAGCCAGCACGGCCGGAAGGCTCGGCACCTGCCCGTCCGGCAGTCGCGAAGAAGCCGGCTGCAGGCGCACCGGCGGCGACCACACCGTCGTTGGGACCGGACAAGAAGAAGGCCGGTGGCAAGAGCAGCTGGCAGGACGATGCAGCCAAGCGCCGCGGTATCAAGACGCGTGGCGACACCAGCGGTGGCGTAGATCGCGGCTGGCGCGGCGGCCCGAAGGGTCGTGGCAAGCATCAGGATCAGACGAACTTCCAGGCGCCGACGGAACCTGTGGTGCGGGAAGTGCATGTGCCGGAAACCGTGTCGGTGGCGGATCTGGCGCACAAGATGTCGGTGAAGGCTTCGGAAGTCATCAAGGTGATGATGAAGCTGGGCCAGATGGTCACGATCAACCAGGTGCTGGACCAGGAAACGGCGATGATTGTCGTCGAAGAACTGGGTCACAGCGCGGTTGCGGCCAAGCTGGACGATCCGGAAGCCATGCTGGTCGAAGGTGAAACGCAGGAAGAAGTGGGCGAACGCCTGCCGCGTCCTCCGGTTGTCACGGTCATGGGTCACGTCGACCACGGCAAGACCTCGCTGCTCGATTACATTCGCCGCGCGAAGGTCGCGTCGGGCGAAGCGGGCGGGATTACGCAGCACATTGGTGCATACCACGTGGAAACGCCGCGCGGCGTGATTACGTTCCTGGACACGCCGGGTCACGAGGCCTTCACGGCCATGCGTGCTCGCGGTGCAAAGGCAACGGACATCGTGATTCTGGTGGTCGCAGCGGACGACGGCGTGATGCCGCAAACGAAGGAAGCCATCGCTCACGCGAAGGCGGGTGGCGTGCCTATCGTCGTGGCGATCAACAAGATCGACAAGCCGGGTGCCGCTCCTGAGCGCGTGAAGCAGGAACTCGTGGCCGAAGGCGTCGTGCCGGAAGAGTACGGTGGTGATTCGCCGTTCATCGAAGTGTCGGCGAAGACGGGTGTTGGCATCGAAAGCTTGCTGGAAAACCTGTTGCTGCAAGCGGAAGTGATGGAGCTGAAGGCGCCTGTCGATGCACCTGCCAAGGGTCTTGTGATTGAAGCGAAACTCGACAAGGGCAAGGGTCCGGTTGCGACCATCCTGGTGACGTCGGGCACGTTGAATCGTGGTGACATTGTGCTGGCGGGTTCGGCTTTTGGTCGCGTCCGGGCCATGCTCGACGAAACCGGCAAGCCGATCAAGTCGGCGGGTCCGTCGATTCCGGTCGAGATCCAAGGTTTGTCGGAAGTGCCGGGTGCGGGCGAAGAAGTCATGGTCCTGCCGGACGAACGCAAGGCGCGTGAAATCGCCCTGTTCCGTCAAGGCAAGTTCCGCGACGTCAAGCTGGCCAAGCAGCAGGCAGCCAAGCTCGAAAACATGCTCGAGTCCATGACGGAAGGCAACGTGCAGAACCTGCCGTTGATCGTCAAGGCCGACGTGCAAGGTTCGCAGGAAGCGCTGGTGCAGTCGCTTATCAAGCTGTCGACCAACGAAGTGCGTGTGCAGATCGTGCACAGCGCGGTCGGTGCGATCAGCGAGTCGGACGTCAACCTGGCAACGGCGTCGAAGGCGGTCATCATCGGCTTCAACACACGTGCCGACGCTCAGGCGCGCAAGGTGGCGGAGTCGAATGGTATCGACATTCGTTACTACAACATCATCTATGACGCTGTAGATGAAGTTAAGGCGGCCATGTCCGGCATGCTGGCGCCGGAGAAGCGCGAAGTGATCACGGGTATGGTGGAAGTGCGCCAGATCATCCGTGTACCGAAGATCGGCGCGATCGCGGGTTGTATGGTCACCGACGGCGTCGTCAAGCGGAACTCGATGGTGCGTGTGTTGCGCAACAACGTGGTCGTTCACACGGGCGAAATCGATTCGCTCAAGCGCTTCAAGGACGACGCGAAGGAAGTGCGTCAGGGCTTCGAGTGCGGTATGTCGCTGAAGAATTACAACGACATGGTGGAAGGCGACCAGTTCGAGATCTTCGAAGTCACCGAAGTCGCGCGTACGCTATAAAAGATTCACCGCTGGACTCGAGGGCGGAGGGGGCTTCACGCCCGCTCCGCCCTTTTTATTTGCGGCGTCCGGCGCATACAAATTTACGGAAACATCATGGCCAAGAAACGTACTTCCCCCAACCGCAATGTGCAGATCGCGGATCAGATCCAGCGCGACCTCTCCGCACTGGTGCGCGATGTCAAAGATCCGCGCATTGGAATGGTGACGTTTCAGAGCGTTGAACTGACGCCTGATTACGCTCATGCAAAGGTGTATTTCACGACGCTGACCGGTGACCCGAAGGAAACGGAAGCCGGGTTGAATCACGCGGCTGGGCATTTGCACAACCTGCTGTTCAAGCGCCTGCATATCCATACCGTGCCGACGCTGCATTTCCACTACGACCAGACCGTGGTGCGGGCGGTGGAAATGTCGAAGTTGATCGATGAAGCGAATTCCACGCGCGCGAAAGACGACGACGTAGAAGAAACCAAAGCCGACGACGTGGAAGAAGACAAAGACGACAACGAAGACAAAGCCGACGAGAAGGGCGCCTGATCGATGAATGGTTCTACCCGCCCGAAGATTCCGCGTCGTCTGCTGGATGGCGTGTTGCTGCTCGACAAGCCGCTCGGACTATCGAGCAACGACGCGCTGATTCGTGCCAAGAAAATCTATCTCGCGAAGAAGGCCGGGCATACCGGCACGCTTGATCCGCTCGCGACGGGTCTGCTGCCGTTGTGTTTTGGCGAAGCGACCAAGTTTTCGCAGGATCTGCTCGAAGCCGATAAAACCTACGAATCGACCATGCGTCTCGGCGTGCGTACAACCACTGGGGATGCCGAAGGCGAAGCACTGCAAACGCGTGATGTGACCTGTGACGAAGCCGCTATTCACGCGGCCATGGCTCGCTTCCGTGGCGAGATCGCGCAAGTTCCGCCGATGTATTCCGCACTCAAGCGCGACGGCAAGCCGTTGTACGAGTATGCGCGGGCCGGACAGACGGTCGAGCGCGAAGCGCGCAACGTGACTATTCACGCGCTCGATTTGATTGCATGTGCGTTGCCGGATGTGACGTTTCGCGTGACGTGCAGCAAAGGCACTTACGTGCGGACGCTGGCCGAGGATATCGGCGAGATGCTGGGGTGCGGCGCGCATCTGGTTGCGCTACGGCGCACGGGTGTGGGCGCGTTGACACTTGAACACGCGGTGACGCTCGACGCGCTTGCAGAAGCTTCGCCAGCAGAGCGCGATGGCTGGCTGCAACCGGTGGATGCGTTGTTGTCCACGTTTCCGGCGGTTCACCTCGACGCTGATGCAACGCGTCGTTTCCAGCAAGGACAGCGGCTCAAGCTATCGGACATTGAAAACGCGCCGGCTGAGGCCGACCGCGTGCGTGTCTATTCTCGCGATGACCAGCGTTTGCTCGGCGTCGCGCGAGCAGGTGAGGGCGTGTTGGCGCCGGAGCGGCTGGTGGTATCGGTGGCTTGAAGATCGGCCAGTGCAATGCAAAAAAAACGCCACGAAATTTCGTGGCGTTTTTCTTTGCAGATCAAACAAGCTTCAATGCGCCGCCGAAGCCGCGGCCGCTGAATCTCCACCGCCGGATCTCTCCGGTTTGGTGATCCAGATCAACGCGATCAGCGCGACGAATATTCCCGCCGATATATAGAACAGATCGTTCACGCCCAACTGCGCGGCCTGCTGCGTGGCCATGCTGTTGAAGAGCCCGTAACCCTGCGACTGGCTGAAGCCGGCCGCACCGAACTGCTGCATGGAAGCAGTGAAGTTCGGGTTGTACAAATTTGCCTGCTCAACGAGTTGCGCGTGATGAATATTCGACCGATGGTCCCATGCCGTCGAAAAAATCGATGTGCCAATACCGCCGCACATGATCCGCACGAAGTTCGACAAGCCTGATGCCGCCGGAATCCGGCTTCCCGGCAACCCGGACAACGTGATCGATACGAGCGGGATGAAAAATCCAGCCATGCCGATGCCCTGGATCACGGTGGGCAGCATCAGCGAGAAGGTATCGACGCCGGTCGTATAGCGTGAACGCATCCAGAACACGAGTGCGAAGACGAGGAACGCGACGGTTGCGATCTTTCGCGGATCGATGCGCGGCAGGAACTTGCCGACCACTGGCGAGAGCAGGACCGCAAACAGTCCGACTGGCGCGAGCACGAGGCCGGCGTTGGTCGCGGTGTAGCCAATATCCGTCTGCAACCACAGCGGCAGCAGCACGAGATTGCCGAAGTAAAGTCCATAGCCGATGGCGAGCGCAATCGTCCCGCCGGTGAAGTTGCGCAGCTTGAAGAGTGACAGGTCGACGACCGGATGTTCCGCCGTCAATTCCCACACGATGAAAAACGCCAGCGAGATCACGGCGATCAGCGTCAGCACCACAATGGTGGTGGAGTTGAACCAATCGAGATCCTTGCCCTTGTCGAGCATGATCTGCAGCGAGCCGACCCACAACACGAGCAGACTGAGACCCACGGTATCGATAGGCGCCTTGCGGATGACCGAATCGCGGTCGCGGAAGATCATGAACGTCGCAATGGCCGCAACGAATCCCACCGGAATGTTGACGTAGAAAATCCACGGCCAGGAGATGTTGTCCGAAATCCAGCCGCCCAGGATTGGCCCGGCGACGGGCGCGATCAGCGTGGTCATCGACCACATGGAAAGTGCCATGGGCGCTTTCGCTCTCGGATAACTCGCGAGCAGCAAGGTCTGCGAGAGCGGAATCATCGGACCGGCAACCGCGCCTTGCAATACGCGCGCAGCGAGCAAAAAGGGCAGCGTAGGCGCAAGTCCGCACAACCACGAAGCGATCACGAACAGCACGATCGACGTCATGAACAGGCGCACCTGTCCGAAGCGCTGCGTCAGCCAGCCGGTCAGCGGCACCGAGATTGCATTGGCGACCGCAAACGACGTGATCACCCACGTGCCCTGATCCGACGATACCCCGAGGTCACCGGAGATCGACGGAATGGACACGTTGGCAATCGACGTATCGAGCACGTTCATGAACACCGCGAGCGACACCGCGATCGTACCGATCACGAGTTTCGCACCCTCTAGCGGCGGATGAGCGGCGTTTGGTTGAGACATATAACAGTTCCGGGAAAACGTGTGCGAGCGCTTACATCAGCTTGGCGAGATCTTGCTTTGACGCGGGCTGAACATTTTCCTTCGACGTCTTCTGCGAGCCGCCCGTACCTGGGCCCGAACTGCCTTCGTTCGCTTCGATAACGCGGGCGATCTCGGCGTCGGCCTGGTCGCCGTACTTGGCGAACACGTCGGTCTGGTACACGGTGTTCGGCGCGGTGCCGAGCTGGCCGCCGTTCTCGTCCTTGATCGTCACATCCACGTTCATCGACAAACCGATGCGCAGCGGATGCTTCTCAAGTTCCTGCGGATCAAGTCCGATCCGTACCGGCAAACGCTGCACGACCTTGATCCAGTTACCGGTCGCGTTTTGCGCCGGCAGCAGCGAGAACGCCGAGCCCGTGCCTGCCGAGAAACCGATCACCTTGCCGTGGAACACGACGCCTGAGCCATAAACGTCAGCGGTGAGTTCAACCGGCTGGCCAATACGCATCTGCGTGAGCTGGACTTCCTTGAAGTTGGCGTCGACCCAGACGCCGTTCAGCGGCACGATCGCCATCAACGGATTACCCGGCGAGACGCGCTGGCCGACCTGCACCGAACGCTTCGCGACATAACCCGTCACCGGCGCCGGCATGGTGTTGCGGGCATAGTTGATGTACGAATCGCGGACCTTCGCAGCAGCGGCGAGCACATTCGGATGGCTGGCGATGGTCGTGTTCGAGGTCAACGAACGGTTCGACTGCAATTCCTGTTGCGCCGCGTTGAGCGATGCTTGCGCACCGCGCACAGCGTCCTTGGCGTGCGAAATTTCTTCGCCCGAGACCGCGCCCGTTTGCGCAATCGTCATCCGGCGGCGCAAGTCGTCCTGTGCACGCGAGAGATCCGACTGACGCAGCGCGACTTGCGCCGCGTACTGGTTGTCGTTGACGAACAGCGTGCGCACCTGGCGCACCGTCTGCGCGAGATTCGCTTCGGCCTGATCGAGCGCGACCTTGGAGTCGGCGGGGTCCAGCACGACGAGCGGGTCGCCCATCTTCACGGTTTGCGTGTCGTCGGCGTTCACCGAGATCACCGTGCCGACCACTTGCGGCGTGATCTGCACAATATTGCCGTTCACGTAGGCGTCATCCGTGCTTTGGTGGAAACGCGCGATCAGGAAGTAGTACAGCCCGTAAGCGATAGCCGCGATGATCACGACCAGCACGATCAGGCTCATCAGCACCCGGCGCTTGGTGTTGTTGGTTTTGGGCGCCGGCGCTGCTGCGGCGTTTTGTTGAGGGTCGCTCATGAATGGCTCCGTATTCTCTGTCTTGGGTTGCTGCTAGTCGATTCAGTTGGCTGTCTTGGCCGCAGCCGACGCGGTCTGCGACGGTGCGCTTTTCGACGTTTGCCCGTCGATGGCCAGGTTCGTGTCCGCGGCGTCAAAACCTCCGCCCAGCGCCTTGATGAGACCCAGTTGCAGGTCGCGGCGCTTCATGCGCAGGTTCGTCACGGTCTGCTCGTTCGCCAACCGGTTCTGATCGGCGGTGAGCACTTGCAGTTGCTGCGATAAACCCGCTTTGTAGCGAATCACGGCGAGCTGATAAGCATGCGTCGAGGCATCGAGGGCGCGCGTGGCATCGCTGGTTTGCTGATCGACCGAACGGATCGATGCGATCTGCGTGGCGACGTCATTCAGCGCGTTGATCAGGGTCTGGTTGTAGTTGGCGACGTCCAGGTCAAAGTCCGCGTAACGGCCCTTCAACTGCGAGCGCAATGCGCCGGCGTCGAAGATCGGCAAGTGGATGGCGGGTCCCGCCTGGAACTGACGGCTGCCAAAGTTGAGGAAGCGGCCCCAACCGAAGGCATCGAAACCTGCTGCCGCCGACAAATTGATGTCGGGGAAAAACTCGGCCTTTGCTTCCTTGATGTCCGACGTCGCCGCTTCCACTTGCCAGCGGGCCGCGACAATATCCGGACGGCGCGAAATCAGATCGGCGGGCACGTTGTCCGGCAGCGTGACCTCGATCTTCGTATTGAGCACCGGCGTGGCGATCTTCAAGCCCCGGTCCGGACCTTGGCCAAGCAACGCGCCCAACTGATAACGCGTGGTCGTGATCTGGCCATCGAGTTCGGACAGGTTCGTCTGGCTCGTCGCGATATTGCCTTCGGCGGTGCGGCTTTCCACGTTTGTGTCGAGGCCCGCCAGCACACGGCCGTTCGTGATCTTTCCGATGTCCGTCCGGTTCGCGATCTCGCGCTGGGCAACCGCGCGCAGTGCGTAGAGCAGGGCGAGCTGGTTATAGGTCTGTGCAACGGAAGCGGCCAGCGTCACGCGCGCCTGCTGCATGTCGGCCTCGGCGGCCTTCTGCTGCGAGACCGCCTGATCCAGCCGTGCGCGATTCTTGCCCCACAGGTCGAGATCCCACGACGCGCTGACGAGCGCATTGTTTTCGCTATACCACGAGCCGCCGTACGGAGGCGGGTAGAGCGCATTGCCCGAATACAGTTCGCGCGTCCACGAATACGAGCCGTTCACCTTCGGATAAAGGCTGGAGCGTGAGGACTCAATGTAGGACGACGCCTTTGCAATGCGGGCTTGTGCCTGCGCGATGGACGGATTGCCGGCCAGCGCTTCGTCGATCAATTGCGGCAACTGCGGATCGCCGAACTGCTTCGCCCAGTCGAGCGACGGCCACTGGCCGCCTTGCGACGGAACGCTTTGCGCGGCTTGCAGCGCGTCGCTTTGCGGCTGGGCGATTTGCTTGTCGCTTTTAATGCCGGCGTAGTTCGCACAACCCGCAAGGGCGAACGCTGCCACGGCGGCAGCCAGTACGCTTCGCGCAGCGATGGGCGCGGATGCGGACGAATAAAAGAGTTTCATCGCTCGGCTCTTTGATAGGAAGGGTAAAGATGGACGCTGCAACTAATTTCTTTCATTTTTATTACGACGCCAGTCGCGCAACGGGAAAGTGCCGTCATCCCGCAGGCGTCATTAACGGCGCGCGACGTGACATCAATAGGAGGATTTAGAAGCGGATTTTTCCTGCATGCCGAGCAGCGCCGCAGACATGGGGTCGCCCGAATTCAACAGGATTCGACGTAGCATGCTTTTCAGGAAGCCTACTTCCTCTGGCGTAAATCCGCTTAACAGACGGTCGAGCACCTTCGTGAAAATGGCCGGAATCTGTCCTGCAAGCACCCGGCCTTCTTCGGTCAGCGCCAGCCGGACGACCCGCCGGTCTTCCTCGCTGCGCAAGCGCGTAATGAGTCCGCGCTTTTCCAGGCGGTCGATCAGGCGGGTTACGGCGCTCGCGTCGATCCCGTATTCGCGGGCGAGATCCGCGGCGGCGAGACTCCGTCCGCTTGCCAGCATGAACATGATGCTGGCTTGCGTGCTGGTGATGCCCAGATCGGCCATGGTGAGTTGCGTGACGTTGTTCCACAACGTCGAGCGGACGCGGCTAAGCAGATAACCCACGCTTTCGCTGAGTTCGTAGTTCGCAATCTCGGGGACCGGCTGGGGGACATCGCTCATAGATTCTCGTGCGCTTGCAATAATTGACTATGCAACATTATAGAATCACATAGTTGACGCGGCAAGTACTTCGCCAAAGCATATTAAGAATCTTCTTAATTCGATGCTGCTGTCGAAAGGGTGTTGTTATTTTGAGATTCGCGGTAGGCCTGCCGAGGCTGGACGGCAGGCGTTGACACCGGTTTTCGGCTGTCTTGAAATAGGAAAACGCTTCCGGGTTATGTCCTATTGCACGATGGGGAGGAAGAGGACACGCCAGCGTGTTACACTCTCGGGTTCCCATCGCGCCGAGTGCGGGGGGCGTGGAGATTTCTTTCTGAGTTGATCTTGGATCTAATTCTGCGGCCTGCTGCTTGCACCCACCCACGGCGCTCAACTGTATGTACAAGCTCCTCAGCCTCCTATGACTCGCGCCCTCCGCAATATCGCCATCATCGCCCACGTCGACCACGGCAAGACTACGCTCGTTGACCAATTGCTCCGCCAGACGGCCACGTTCCGAGAGAACCAGCAAGTCGTCGAGCGCGTGATGGACTCGAATGACATCGAAAAGGAACGTGGCATCACGATCCTTTCGAAGAACTGCGCGGTCGAGTATGAAGGCACGCACATCAACATCGTCGACACGCCAGGACACGCCGACTTCGGCGGCGAAGTGGAGCGCGTGCTGTCCATGGTTGACTCCGTTTTGCTGCTGGTGGACGCCGTTGAAGGCCCGATGCCGCAAACGCGCTTCGTGACGAAGAAGGCGCTGGCGCTGGGACTCAAGCCTATCGTGGTGATCAACAAGGTCGACCGGCCGGGCGCGCGCATCGACTGGGTGATCAACCAGACGTTCGACCTGTTCGACAAGCTGGGAGCCACCGAAGAGCAACTCGATTTCCCGATCGTCTATGCATCGGGCCTGAACGGTTATGCCGGACTGAACCCGGACGTGCGCGAAGGCGACATGCGTCCGCTGTTCGACGCCGTGCTGGAACACGTTCCGGTTCGCCCGGCCGATCCGGAAGCGCCGTTGCAGCTTCAGATCACGTCGCTCGACTTTTCGTCGTATGTTGGCCGTATCGGCATTGGCCGGATCACGCGTGGCCGTATCAAGCCGGGCATGGCTGTCGCCGTGCGTACCGGTCCTGACGGCGCGATCCTGAACCGCAAGATCAACCAGGTTCTGTCGTTCAAGGGCCTGGAGCGCGTGCAGGTTGAAGAAGCCGAAGCCGGCGACATCGTGCTGATCAACGGTATCGAGGAAATTGGCATTGGCGTGACCATTTGCGCCGTTGACACCCCGGAAGCGTTGCCCATGATCACCGTGGACGAACCTACGCTGACCATGAACTTCCTGGTGAATTCGTCGCCGCTGGCTGGCCGTGAAGGCAAGTTCGTCACGAGCCGCCAGATCCGCGACCGTCTGTTCAAGGAACTGAACCACAACGTGGCGTTGCGCGTGAATGAAACCGGCGATGAAACCACGTTCGAAGTGATGGGCCGCGGCGAACTGCACCTGACCATTCTTGTGGAAAACATGCGTCGTGAAGGCTACGAACTCGCCGTGTCGCGTCCGCGCGTGGTGATGACGGAAGTCGACGGCGTGAAGCACGAGCCGTACGAAAACCTGACCGTCGACATGGAAGATGCAAACCAGGGCGGCGTGATGGAAGAGCTGGGTCGCCGCAAGGGCGAAATGCTCGACATGGCGTCGGACGGCCGTGGCCGTACGCGTCTCGAGTATCGTATTTCGGCACGTGGCCTGATCGGCTTCCAGTCGGAATTCCTGACGCTTACGCGCGGCACGGGCCTGATGAGCCACACGTTCGATTCGTATCAGCCGGTACGGGAAGGCGGAGTCGGCGAACGTCGTAACGGCGTGCTGATTTCGCAGGACGACGGCGCGGCTGTTGCGTATGCATTGTGGAAGCTGCAGGATCGCGGCCGCATGTTCGTGTCGCCGGGCGACGCACTGTACGAAGGCATGATCATCGGCATTCATAGCCGCGATAACGACTTGGTCGTGAATCCGATCAAGGGCAAGCAGTTGACCAACGTGCGTTCGTCGGGAACGGACGAAGCGGTGCGCCTGGTGCCGCCGATCCAGATGTCGCTGGAATACGCGGTTGAATTTATCGATGACGACGAACTGGTCGAAGTGACGCCGCTGTCCATCCGTCTGCGTAAGCGTTACTTGAAGGAACACGAGCGTCGCAGCGCCAGCCGTAAGGGCGCAGTGGACTAACGCAGGGACTAAACCGCGCGAGTCAGCGTGTTGAGAAAAGCCGCCTTCGGGCGGCTTTTTTATTGCGTAAGCGCGGTACAAGCGCCCCGTGTTCGCACGCCGTTTAATGCGTCCCTTATTCGCGAAAGGTCCCCGAAAGCCCGCTGGATAAGCATCCCGGGTGCGGCTATCGGCGCGTCGACGTATTGATCTGTGCTATGCTAGAGAAAGTATTGCCAGTTTTAGGTCCTTCCAAGCAGACTTGATTCGCGCAATCCGCTAAACGGTCAGGCCGTGTTGCGGAAGGTTGAGTAACCCGCTATTTCTCGAGAAACTCGAAGAAAGGTGAGCGTAAAAATGATGAAGAATTCCCAGCTGAACTCCTATTTGTTCGGCGGTAATGCCCCGTATGTTGAAGATCAGTACGAGGCATATCTCGATAATCCCGCGTCAGTGCCCGAGACCTGGCGTACCTATTTCGATGCGTTGCAGAACGTGCCTGCATCGGATGGGACAAATCACAACGACGTGGCCCACGGCCCGATCGTCGAATCGTTCGCGCAACGCGCGAAATCGAACGGCTTCGTGCCGCGCGAAAGCAGTGGTGATCTGGCGACCGCGCGCAAGCAGGTCTACGTCCAGTCGCTGATTGGCGCCTACCGTTTCCTCGGCTCCCAATGGGCCAACCTCGATCCGCTGAAGCGCCGCGAGCGCCCGGCCATTCCTGAGCTCGAACCCGCGTTCTACGACTTCACTGAAGCCGACATGGATCAGATGTTCCATGCACAGAACCTGTATTTCGGCTTCGAACAGGCATCGCTGCGCGAGATCGTGAAGGCATTGCGCGACACGTACTGCGGCACGATCGGCGCCGAGTTCATGTACATCAGCGATCCGGAACAGAAGCGCTGGTGGAAAGAGAAGCTCGAATCGATCCGTTCCACCCCGAATTTCTCCCCCGACAAGAAAAAGCACATTCTTCAGCGCCTGACGGCGTCCGAAGGGCTTGAGCGTTTTCTGCACACGAAGTACGTCGGCCAGAAGCGCTTCTCGCTGGAAGGCGGCGAAAGCTTCATCGCGTCGATGGACGAAGTCGTGCGTCACGCCGGTGCGGCTGGCGTGCAGGAAATCATTATCGGCATGGCTCACCGCGGACGTTTGAACGTTCTCGTGAACACGCTGGGCAAGATGCCGGCTGACCTGTTCGCCGAATTCGAAGGCAAGCATGTCGATGACCTGCCGGCCGGTGACGTGAAATACCACAAGGGTTTCTCGTCGGACGTTTCAACCGACGGCGGCCCGGTGCACTTGTCGCTGGCGTTCAACCCGTCGCACCTTGAAATCGTGAACCCGGTGGTCGAAGGGTCGGCGAAGGCGCGGATGGACCGTCGCGGTGACATCGACGGCCTGCAAGTGCTGCCGGTCCAGATCCACGGTGACGCGGCATTCGCCGGTCAGGGCGTGGTCATGGAAACGCTGAACCTCGCGCAAACGCGCGGTTACGGCACGCACGGCACGCTGCACATTGTCATCAATAACCAGATCGGCTTCACGACGTCCGACCCGCGCGACGCGCGTTCGACGCTGTATTGCTCGGACGTGGCGAAGATGATCGAAGCGCCGGTGCTGCACGTGAACGGCGACGATCCGGAAGCGGTCGTGCTGTGCACGCAGCTGGCTATCGATTACCGCATGCAGTTCCACAAGGACGTGGTTGTCGACATCATCTGTTTCCGGAAGCTCGGTCACAACGAGCAGGACACGCCGGCGGTGACGCAGCCGCTGATGTACAAGACGATTGCGAAGCATCCGGGTACCCGCGCGCTGTACGCTGAAAAGCTGGTGCAGCAGAGCGTGATCACGGCGGAAGACGCTGACGGTTATGTGAAGGCCTACCGCCAAGCCATGGACGACGGTCATCATACGGTCGATCCGGTGCTCTCGAACTACAAGAGCAAGTACGCGGTGGACTGGGTTCCGTTCCTGAACCGCAAGTGGACGGATGCTGCTGATACGGCCGTACCGCTGGCAGAACTGAAGCGCCTCGCGGACCGTATCACCACGGTTCCCGATAACTTCAAGGTACATCCGCTGGTCGAGCGCGTGATCAACGACCGTCGTGCAATGGGTCGTGGCGAATCGAAGCTCGACTGGGGCATGGGCGAGCATCTGGCTTACGCGTCGCTGGTGGCATCGGGTTACGCCGTGCGTCTGACGGGCCAGGACTCGGGCCGTGGTACGTTCACGCACCGTCACGCTGTTCTGCACGATCAAAACCGCGAGCGCTGGAACGACGGTACGTACATCCCGTTGCAGAACATCGCCGAGGGTCAGGCGAAGTTCACCGTGATCGACTCGGTGTTGTCGGAAGAAGCGGTACTCGGTTTCGAGTACGGTTATTCGACCGCAGAACCGAACACGCTGGTCGCGTGGGAAGCGCAATTCGGCGACTTCGTGAACGGCGCACAAGTGGTGATCGACCAGTTCATCTCGTCGGGCGAAGTGAAATGGGGCCGTGTGTCAGGTCTCACCATGCTGCTGCCGCACGGTTATGAAGGGCAAGGTCCGGAGCACTCGTCGGCACGTATCGAACGGTTCCTGCAGCTTTGCGCGGATCACAACATGCAAGTGGTCCAGCCGACCACGCCGGCGCAGATTTTCCATCTGTTGCGCCGTCAGATGATCCGCTTGTTCAGGAAGCCGCTGATTGTCGCTACGCCGAAGTCGCTGCTGCGCCACAAGGAAGCGGTGTCGGATCTGTCGGAACTGGCGAAGGGCTCGTTCCAGCCGATCATCGGCGAAGTGGATGGCACGATCGAGCCGAAGAAGGTCAAGCGCGTGATCGTGTGTTCAGGTCGCTTGTATTACGACCTGGTCGCGCATCGTCGCGAAGCGAAGGCGAACGACATTGCGATCATCCGGATCGAGCAGTTGTATCCGTTCGCCCACAAGCAGTTCGACGCGGAAATCAAGAAATACGAAAACGCGAACGAAGTGGTCTGGGCACAGGACGAGCCGCAGAACCAGGGCGCCTGGTTCTACGTCGAGCACCATCTGCGTGAAGGCATGCGTGAAGGACAGAAGCTGGCTTACAGCGGCCGTCCGGCATCGGCATCCCCGGCAGTCGGCTATTACGCGAAACACTACGAGCAGCTGAAGGCGCTGATCGAAGGCGCGTTTGGTCGGTTGAAGGGCGCGCAGACGATCTCGAAGTAAGCGGCTGTAACCGGGGAGTGCCGCTGTTGGCGGCTCCCCGGTTTTTCATGCGCTGTCCTGTGATTCAAGTTTCGATTTTGAACGTGGAATGCACAAGCAGCGCTGGCGACGGGTAAGACCTGTTGAACGCGCGCTGCATCTACACGCTCTGATCACCCAAGAATTGACGGCGTCAAACTCTCCAAGAATTGACGTTGTACCCAGATACATTCAGGAAAAAACATAATGTCTATCGTAGAAGTCAAGGTTCCCCAGCTGTCTGAGTCCGTGTCGGAAGGCACTTTGCTGACGTGGAAGAAAAAGCCGGGCGAAGCAATTGCCATCGACGAGATTCTCGTCGAAGTCGAAACGGATAAAGTCGTGCTGGAAGTGCCGGCACCGGCTGCAGGCGTGCTCGCACAAGTGATCAAGCATGACGGGGATATTGTCACGGCGGAAGAATTGATCGCGACGATCGATACGGAAGCGAAGGCGGGCGCAGCACCGGTTGCTGCCGCTGCAGGCGCTGCTGAAGTGCAGCCGGCACCGGCCGCGCAACCGCAACAGGAAGCTGCACCGGCAACGGTGAGCGCATCGGCTTCGAACACCTCGGCTTCGCCTTCGGCTGCGAAGATCCTGGCTGAGAAGAACGTTTCGAGCGACCAGGTATCGGGTTCGGGCCGCGATGGCCGTATCACGAAGGGCGATGCACTGGCCGCTACGCAAGGCGCGCCGGCTGTTTCCGCTGCCGTTTCGGCACCGGCTGCAAAGGCAGCGGCTCCGGCCAAGGCTGCTCGTCCGTCCCTGCCGGACGTGAAGGCGCCGGGTGCGGATCAATGGCTGAAGGATCGTCCGGAACAACGCGTGCCGATGTCCCGTCTGCGCGCACGTATCGCTGAGCGTCTGCTTGAGTCGCAGCAAACCAACGCCATCCTGACCACGTTCAACGAAGTGAACATGGCGCCGGTGATGGATCTGCGCAACAAGTACAAGGACAAGTTCGAGAAGGAACATGGCGTGAAGCTCGGCTTCATGTCGTTCTTCGTGAAGGCTGCCGTCCACGCACTGAAGAAGTACCCGCTGGTCAACGCGTCGATCGACGGTAACGACATTGTTTATCACGGGTACTTCGACATCGGTATTGCCGTTGGTTCGCCGCGTGGTCTCGTGGTGCCGATCGTTCGCAATGCGGATCAATTGAGCCTGGCTGACATCGAGAAGAAGATTGCTGAATACGGCGTTAAAGCGCGCGACGGCAAGCTGTCGATCGAGGAAATGACCGGTGGTACGTTCTCGATCTCGAACGGCGGTGTGTTCGGTTCCATGTTGTCCACGCCGATTATCAACCCGCCGCAGTCGGCTATTTTGGGCGTGCATGCAACGAAGGAACGCGCTGTGGTCGAGAACGGCCAGATCGTGATTCGTCCGATGAACTATCTGGCGCTGTCTTATGACCACCGGATCATCGACGGCCGCGAAGCCGTGTTGTCACTGGTCGCAATGAAGGATGCGCTTGAAGATCCGTCTCGCTTGCTGCTGGACATCTAAGTTGTTGCGTTGACCCTTTAAATCAGGCAGTAAAACCTTATTTGGGACTCATGGCGCGCTCGATAGGCTCGGGCGCGCCGTGTATCCAACAAGAGAAGGATAGTCATGTCCAAAGAATTTGATGTCGTCGTGATTGGTGCAGGCCCTGGCGGTTACATCGCGGCGATTCGTGCAGCGCAACTCGGTAAGTCGGTTGCGTGTATTGAAAGCTGGAAGAACCCGGCCGGTAATCTGAAGCTCGGCGGCACGTGTCTGAACGTGGGTTGTATTCCGTCGAAGGCCTTGCTGGCTTCATCGGAAGAATTTGAAAATGTTTTGCATCACCTCGGCGATCACGGCATCAACGTGGGCGACGTGAAGCTCGATCTCACGAAGATGCTTGCCCGCAAGGAAGGCATTGTCGAGAAGATGACGAAGGGCATTGAGTTCCTGTTCCGCAAGAACAAGATCACGTGGCTGAAGGGTCACGGCAAGTTCACCGGCAAGACGGACGCCGGCGTGCAGATCGAAGTGAGCGGCGAAGCGGAAACTGAAACCGTGACGGCGAAGAACGTGATCATTGCGACGGGATCGAAGGCGCGTCATCTGCCGGGCATTACGGTCGACAACAAAATTGTTGCCGACAACGAAGGCGCGCTGTCCTTCGACGCCGTGCCGAAGAAGCTGGCTGTGATCGGTGCTGGCGTGATCGGGCTGGAACTGGGTTCGGTGTGGCGTCGTTTGGGCGCGGACGTGACCGTGCTCGAAGCGTTGCCTGCATTCCTCGGCGCGTGCGATGACTCGCTCGCGAAAGAAGCCGCGAAGCAATTCAAGAAGCAAGGTCTCGATATTCACCTCGGCGTGAAGATCGGCGAAGTGAAGACGACGGATTCTAGCGTTTCGGTGGCGTACACGGACAAGGACGGCAACGCGCAGACGCTCGACGCTGACCGCTTGATCGTGTCGATCGGCCGCGTGCCGAATACTGACAACCTCGGTCTCGAAGCGATCGGCCTGAAGACGGACGAACGCGGTTTTGTTCCCGTCGATGACCACTGCGCGACCAGCGTGCCGAACGTGTACGCAATCGGCGACGTGGTGCGTGGCCCGATGCTCGCGCACAAGGCGGAAGACGAAGGCGTGCTGGTGGCCGAGATTATCGACGGTCAGAAGCCGCATATCGACTACAACTGCATTCCGTGGGTGATCTACACCGAACCGGAAATTGCGTGGGTCGGCAAGACGGAACAGCAGCTCAAGGCTGAAGGCCGCGAGATCAAGACCGGTCAGTTTCCAATGATGGCGAATGGCCGCGCGCTGGGTATCGGCAAGGCGGACGGTTTCGTGAAGATGATCGCCGATGCAAAGACCGACGAACTGCTCGGTTGCCACATCATCGCGGCGAACGCGTCGGACCTGATCGCTGAAGCGGTTGTGGCGATGGAGTTCAAGGCGGCATCGGAAGATATCGGCCGGATCTGCCATCCGCACCCGTCGTTGTCGGAAGTGATGCGCGAAGCCGCGCTCGCCGTCGACAAACGCGCGCTCAACATGTGAACGTAGCATTACGCGGCACAGTTTGAGCAGCAGGACGAAGGCGGGCGGGAGTTTTCCCGCTCGCCTTTGTTTTATCCACGGCATTCAGCTTCTTTGGCCTTGAACAACCTCGCACCATGAACGTCAACGAATACTACGAACACGAACTGCAGACGCGGGGTTATCAGTCGGACGCAGCGCAACTGGCGGCGGTCGAACGTTTGCAACGTTGCTACGACGAGTGGGTCGCGTACAAGGCGCGCCGCTCGAATGCGTTCAAGAAGCTGATCTCGCATCCGGAGTTGCCGCGTGGCGTCTACATGTGGGGCGGCGTGGGGCGCGGCAAGAGCTTCCTGATGGACAGCTTCTTCGCGGTCGTGCCGGTGCAGCGCAAGACACGTCTGCATTTTCACGAGTTCATGCGCGAGGTGCATCGCGAGCTGGAAGAGCTGAAGGGCACGTCCGATCCGCTCGATGAACTCGCGCGACGCGTGGCGAAGCGCTACCGGCTGATCTGCTTCGACGAGTTTCATATCTCGGATATTGCCGACGCCATGATTCTTTACCGGCTGCTCGACCGCTTGTTTGGCGCCGGCGTGCAGTTCGTGATGACGTCAAACTATGACCCGGACTTGTTGTATCCGGATGGTTTGCATCGCGACCGGCTGCTGCCCGCTATTGAGCTGATCAAGTCGAAGCTGGACGTGATCAATGTCGATGCCGGCACGGATTATCGAAAGCGTACTTTGTCGCAAGTGACCGCGTATCACACGCCGCTGGGCGCTGCCGCCGACAAAGCGCTGCGCGCCGATTTCGCCAAGCTTGCTGCGGTGCCGGACGAGAGCCCGATCCTGCGGATCGAGAAGCGTGAACTCAAGGCGCTGCGCAAAGCCGATGGCGTTGTCTGGTTCGACTTCGCCACGCTCTGTGGCGGCCCGCGTTCGCAGAACGATTACCTCGAACTGGCGAGCCGCTTCCACGCGGTGATTCTCACCGACGTACCGAAGATGTCGCCGCGCAATGCATCGGAGGCACGGCGTTTTACCTGGCTGATCGACGTGTTCTATGACCACAAGGTGAAGCTGCTGATGTCGGCGGAGGTGCCTGCCGAAGAGTTGTACGTGGAAGGGCCGATGGCCAACGAGTTTGCGCGTACGGTGTCGCGCATTACCGAGATGCAGTCGAAGGAATATCTGGAGTCGGAGCGTCGGCTGGTGGACACATCGCTGACTTGATGAAAGCGTTGGCTGAACGGCCGAGTTGACAATGCGAGACTCATAATTTCGTCGCGAGCTTACTGCTGTAAGGCTCTGGACCGTATTTCAAGATTCGGACATGTCTTATTCCGGGGTGTCGGGCGGATCGGTATCTTCTAATCACTTACTTGTGATTGGAGAGAACCATGAAGCCTTACCGCGATATGTCCGACGAAGAATGGCAAATGGTCGCGCCTTTGTTGCCAGAGTTGCGGCCCCGTTCCGAGTTGCGCGGACGGCCGCTCGCCAATACCCGTGCAGTGCTCAACGGCGTGCTCTGGGTGATGTACAGCGGTGCTTCATGGTCAACGTTGCCGCGCAAATATCCGTCGTATCAGACGTGTCACCGGCGCTTCAAGGCATGGCACGATTCCGGTGTGCTCGGGCGTGTGATGCAGCAGTTGTTCGGCGTGGCGAGTGAAGGTTTGTATTCGTTGATGACCTCGCGCATGCGCGTGCCAACGGAGTTGCCAGAGGGTTTGGGCGGCCATGCGCTTGCGGCGGATCCCACCCGGCTTGCCGAGATGCATGGCGACGCCCGGCCAGTGCTGATGCCGCTGGTTCCGCTCGTGCCGCTCACCCCTCTTGGACCTGTTGAGTACCCGCGAAGCGGTGTGCGTCGCGCGGCCTGATATACGGTGTGACATAGGACGTGATACGCGAGCGAAGATCGCTAGCGTATAAAAAACCCGTCTGGAGACTTTGCGTCTCCAGACGGGTTTTTTTGTGCGTCAGATATTCGGACGCGACGTTCCTACTGCTGTCGAATCCAGGTTTGCGAACGTCCAAGCAGCGACACGCCAATATATCCGCGCACTACGAGTTTCTGCCCGCCATCGTCCAGATGCATCTTGCATTTGTACAGCTTGCCGTTCTCGGGATCGAGGATCTGGCCGCCGTCCCATGTGTCGCCATCGGGCTTCATGCCGTTGATGATGGTCATGCCTTTCATCAACTGGTCCTTGCGTGAATCGGTGCAGGCCGTGCAACGGCGGTTCGGATCGTCATTGTTGCCGAGTCCTGTGAGGATCTTGCCGGTGAGTGTGCCGTCGCCATCCTGGACAATTTGCACCAGTGCCTTGGGCTGACCAGTCTTGTCGTCGATGGTTTGCCAAAGTCCCGTGGGCGATGCAGCCTGCGCCATGCTTGTTGCGGCCGAGGCGAGTAGTGCGCCGGCAAGCAGGATGCGTCCCACATGCCGATGCGCGAGTCGGGTAAGTCCCGTCATGCTTCCTCCTTGAGGTAAAACGTCTCTTGATATGTTGACCATGTTGTCATTATTGCCGGCCGCGCAGGAGCAGGCGCAGGAGCCGCGTGCCGGACAGAATACGACAAAGCATGGAGAGCGTTTTGTACAAACCCTCTAGTCGGCAGGGTGTTCGCTTGGGGTCCGTCCCGCGTCAATTGAATTGGTAGGAGAAGGTCGCGTTGACGCGCGGGCTTCGTGATCCGTTGCCTTCCTGCGGGGCATCGCCAACCGGTTTCGCCAGCGATAAATCCAGGCTGTAGTACTTGGCATCGGAGATTCGGAAGCCCACGCCTATCGACGCTAGGCGGCTCGGTTTTGAACCAACGGCGTGAAGATACGTGTGGGCGGTATCGACGGAAACGTAGGGTGTGAAGGTCTTCATGAACGCCAGTCCGATCGCAAACGGCCGGTTGATTTCGGCCGATGCAGCCCAGCCCGAATCGCCCGATACTTCTCCAGGCTGGTAACCGAGCGCGAAGCGCTGTCCACCAAATGCGATCTGCTCCGACGTCGGCAGAGAGTCCGCGCTGTACTGCCCGGTTGCTGCAATCGAGGTGCCGATCTTGAACGGCCATTCATTGGTCTGCGAAACCGTTGCGCCCGTGCGTACGAACGTCAATGACGCAGGATTGGTTGTGACAACCCCGGGAATGTTCGTGTCCGCCGACTTCGACGCCCCAAGCACATCGAACGCTTTCGCCACGTTCAGGCTCGCACGCCGGACCGTTCCCGTATCCACGCCGGTGTAGTCGAGTTGCAAAGTCGTCACCCGCACTTGCGAACGCTGGCCAAGTTGTGCGCCCGTGATGGTGTTCTTGTAGCGGTCCTCGTCGTGCGACGCGTAGGCACCCACCGTGCCGATCAGGCTGCGCGTGTTGCTCAAGACAAACGGATACGACGCGGACGAGCCGACTTTGTCGTTGATAACGGTGCGCTCGACGTAGGAGGGCAGGCCGGGGTTGTCGACAGGATGTCCATAGTAGTGCGATGCATCGGCCTTGACGGTGAAGCCATCGGTGCCTATGGGCAATGAGCCATTGACGTCGAAATAGGTTTGATCGTCGCGGCCCTTCGGTAGCAGCGCGGAAACACCCAGCGTCTCGCCTTGACCCAGGAGGCCATTTTCCGTCGCGGTGACAATGCCCTGCACGCCGGGATGATTCATGTCGATACCGGTCGCGATATTGAACGGCTTGCGCTCGACGTCCAGATCGAGCGTGGTCGCGCCGTCGGTGGTCTGCGGCGGCGCAACGGTCGCCGCAATCTTCACGCCGGGCGTGAGGCCGAGCACATTGACGTAACGTTCGAAGGTTTCTTGCCGTAACGGCCGGTCGGCGCGAATCCGGTCAGCGATCGCGCGAATGCGTTTTTCAGCGGTGCCGGGATCGCCCTTGATCTTGATATCGGCGACGTAACCCTCCACCACCGTGATGCGCACCACGCCGTTTTCGAAGGTCTGAGCGGGCACGAAGGCGAACGAGAGCGCGTAACCCCGTTCCTTGTAGAGCGCGGTCACGCCGTTAGCCGTCTCCATCAGTTCGCCGATGGTGACGTCCTTGCCTACAAGTGGAGTGAAGCGCTGCGCGACTTCATCGAAGGGGATGGTTTTTACGCCTTCCACCTGGATCTTTTGCGGTGTCAGATGACGCGCAAGCAATTCCTGGATGTGCGGCGTTTGCGGCTGGACATCGACGGTAACGGCCGGTGGCTTTTGCGGCGCGTTCACTTGCGGCAACGCGTCCAGCGGGTTGCCCGCCAGCGCGGGCCGCGCGACCTGTCCACTGGTCTGCGCCTGGGCGGCATGCGTGGCCACCGCCGCAAGCAGCAGCGTCCATTTCCATTCTTTGATATTCACGGTACGGCCCTCGTTGGCTTTTTTCGTGCGAACTGCGGAGGAGGCCGGATCGATATGACCCGAGGTCCTGCTGCGTTCGTCATCGTTTGATGCTGGGTGCTGCTACTACTGCCTACCTCTGTATTACGGCTCTTTGCGGCCATAACCTTTGGCTTTATTCGTACCTCTCTCAAACTATTCTCGTTTATCCCTGCGTGTCATGGCTATTTTTGTAGGTTGTCCTTGCGGTATTTGAAATATCCCGCCGGATGTAAAACCGGCGCCGAGAGCGGCGCCGGGGAAGACGAGGTGTTACCAGAGACTAAAAGGGATCAGTGAGGGGTTGGGTACCCGACCCTCCTCGTCGCGAGGACGTAACAAAAGAATGCTTCAAACCGTGACCCGAATCTGGGGCGGTCCGGGTCACGGACCCGGTAGCCTCGAGTTCTCGCTCCAGGCGAAAAGTCTCGAGGCCCAAGCGTTGCGGCAGCGGTTTATATCACTTCATATCACTTGTTATGCGCACCGAGCAGACCGCCCAGCAGCGAGGTCACGCCGCCCAGCGGGTTGCCCGGCGAGCTGCTGCTCGCGCCGCTGCCCGTGGTGCTCGAGAGGCCCACCCCAACGCCTACGCCAGTGGTGGTCGTCGTTGCACCGGTCGACGGCGATTTCGTCGTCGTGGTCCCCGCGCCTACACCTGCACCTACGCCTGCTCCTGTTACCGACGCGAGCAACCCGCCAATCGGGTTCGCTGCGCCCGTACCCGTGCCCGCGCCTGATGCAGCGCCTGTCAGGCCGCCCACAAGCCCGGTAACCGATGCCAGCGGATTCCCCGCCGATCCAGCTGCGCCGCCCGATGTCGCGTTGGTCAGCGCGCCCGTGAGACCGCCCACCACGCCAGCCACGGGCGTCACTGCGCCGGTCGCCACCGTGCCCACCGTGTTCGTCAAGCCGCCGAGCAAGCCTGCGGCCGGAGCGAGCGGGCCTGCGCCGGGTGTCGAGCCTGCGCCGCCAATGGTGCCCGTCAAGCCACCGACCAGACCCGTGATCGGAGCCAGGGGGCCGCCTGAGCCTCCCGCGCCGCCCGTGCCACCAATGCCACCTGTCAGGCCGGAGAGAATTCCGCTGATGGGTGATAACGGATTCGTGCCCGGCGTGCCGTTCACCAGGCCGCCGGCCGATGCGAGCGTGGTTCCTGTCGTGGACACTACGCTGCCGAGACCGGTTGCGAGCGGATTGTTGCCCGTTGATGCGACCGTGCTGCCCGTCGACTTCAATACGCCGCCGAGCGTGGCGAGCAGGTTATCGGCGGGCGCGCCCAGGCCGGTTGCAGAACCGACGGTTTGCGTCAGCGAGCCGGCCAACGCCGTGATCGGCGTGATAGCCGTGCTGACTTGCTGCGTGATCTGGCTGACTGCGCCCGTCGAAAGCGTCGTACCGAGCGCGCCGCCGGCTTGCGTGACCGCATTGCCGAGGGTATCAACCACGCCGCCCAACGGCGTCGTCACGGGTGCAAGCGGGGAGAGCGCACCGCTGCCGACGCTCGTCACGAGATTACCGGCACTGCTGACGGCAGCGCCCGCTTGTTGAACCACGTTGCCTGTGCTGGCGAGCGTCGTGCCTACGGGGTTAGCGCTCGAACCAATCTGGCCGAGCCCTTGCGAGACGCCGTTGCCCAGCGCATCGACTGCGTCGCCGAGATGCGAGACGACACCGCCTGCCGCCTGTGTCGTGGCGGGGCTGACGCCGGGAATGTTTGCATTGCCGACTATCGTGCCCACGCCCGTCACTGTATTGCCCACTGCCGATACAACGTTGCCCGCTCCACCGGCTACTGCTGCAACCGGGGTCGTGACTGACGTGCCGCCACCTGTGCCGCCACCTGTGCCGCCTCCAGTTCCGCCGCCGGTGCCTCCACCCGTGCCGCCACCCGTGCCTCCACCCCCTGCGACCGTCCCTCCGCCAGAACCTGTGCCGCCACCGCCGACGCTCACGCCACCACCCGCACCTGTGCCGGAGCCATCGGTGCCGCTGCCTGCTCCCGTTCCGGTGCCAACCGTGGTGCTGCCGCCGCCGCTGCCGTCACCGGCGCCTGTTCCGCTACCCGTGCCACCGCCGGTGCCGCCGACGGTCGGGATCGCTCCGGATCCTGAACTGCCTAATTGTTTGCTGGTCGAGCCTGAGCCGCCGCAGGCGCCAAGAGTCAGCATGGTCGCGATAGCAGCAGTGAGAAAGGTGACGCGCAATGCGCCGCTTTGGATTCGGATGGTCTTCATAACGCCCTCGGATGGAATATAGTTTTTAGAACTGCCATCGTCTTATTGCAGGACGCGTGCCATTTGTACGGAGGATGACAAACGGCGTGGTAGGCACAACGGGTTAACCAGACGGTATAAAGCCTGGCATGGCTTTTCCGGTGGTCTGAAGGTCTGGCGAAAATGGAGTAACGCCGCAATGAGGCATCACGTAACGTAACGTGTGGTTTAAGTCGTTACGCCCCAAGCCGTAACGCGCGTTACGTTCGGTACGTTCGTTGCGTCCGTTACGCATCCGGCCGTGCGCTCAACGCTTAAAACGCGAGTTGTCGTCCGCGATCACCGTGCGTGTCTCTTTCGGGCACTGCCAGGAATTCATTTAACGGTAGTGCGAACGATTGCAATATGAAGCCGTCATTGAGCCGTCATCTGAGCCGGCCGAATAATGCGTATGAACTAGAGGGTACACACTAGATAAAAATCCAAGGAAGGTAATAAGAGACGCTCCGTTAACTAGATAGTTAGCCGTCGCATCGTTTGGTTAATGCGACAAAAATTGACTGTTACCGGTAAGTGTTTGAGTACAAAGTGTTGTTGCGGCACAAACATTACCGATCAAGGGTAACAACCGATGAAATTATTGCGTGTTACCCGTTGATTTCGAGATAGCGTTCGGCTATAAATCGTTTCAGGGATGCATCATTTAACATCCTGACTGATGGAGGTACCATCGATTACACGTCTAGAACCTGAGAGAAGCGGCAAATGAAGTCGCGCGCAACGACGCGCATCCAGGCATGCGGAGCCACGGCCGCGGGGAAGAGAGAACCCGCTGGCGGCGACCCAGAAAAATGCCGGAATATTTGCCACATGGCCATTAAAAATATCCGAGGGAAAGCATCATGTCTAATTTCATCAAGAGCTTCGTCAAAGACGAACGCGGTGTGACTGCCATTGAATACGCCATCATTGCCGGACTTATCGCGGTTGCACTCGCGGCGTCGGTCGGTGGCGTTGTCACGAAACTGCAAGGCGTGTTCACATCTATTGTGACCGCGCTATAGCGGAACGGGGCTTCGCGCCACCGGGCATCCGGCGCACATTCTTGTCGCTAGCAATTAACTGACTATGCCGGCTTATTCGCCGGTATAGCGGAATGACCTCGTGTGTTTGCATTAATGCGAATCACACGTAGGGGATCTGCTGCGCGCGGGCGTGACACTGGATTTTTCTAATCGACTGCTTGAAAGGGCGGTCGACGGGATTAGTTTGCCTGGTCGAAGCGAGTTCATACCATGATTAACGCCGCGTTATTCATTAGCTGGGCACTCGCGGTCGTTCTATTCGATTGCCGGTTGCGCCGCATACCCAACTGGCTCGTTATTGCGGGACTGGGGATGGCCGGTGTGCTTGTTGCCAGCGGCCATTCGCCATTTCACATCGACCTGTCCGATGCCGCGCTCGGTCTCACAGTCGGCCTGCTTGCGCTCTTGCCGTTCTATCTGATTGGCCTGATGGGCGCCGCCGACATCAAGGTCTTCGCTACGCTCGGTGCATGGTGCGGCTTTCACGCGTTACCCGCGCTGTGGATTGTGGCCAGTATTGCCGCTGGCATTCATGCGCTGTATTTGCTTGCGTCAGCGGTGATCGAAGGGAGACGCGCGAGCGCTGCAAGTTCGTTGGAGTCCTCAGCAAATTCGATTGCTTACCTGAACGGTCCTCACGACGTCACCGGGACCCGAGCCGAGCGACCGTCCCGGTACACCTTTATTGTCGGAGGCCGCCGCGCGACACCGTATGCCGCGTTGCTCGCCGTGTCCGCAATCGGATGCCTGACGCTGCACGTCTTCGAGGCCGCCCGATGACCCGAGTCAACTCCGCGCGACCTGTCTCGCCCGACGCCCGCCGGCGCGCTCACTCACATTCCCTCGCCCATACCAATGCACGCACCGCTCGGCGCCGGGCGCAACGGGGCAGCATGGCGGTGGAATTCGCCATTGTTTTTCCGCTGTTCTTCCTCGTGTTCTACGCGATCGTCACCTACAGCATGGTCTTCGTTGCGCAGCAATCGCTCACGATGGCTGCGTCCGAGGGCGCACGGGCAGCGCTGCGCTACCAGCCAGGCGCAACGAGCACAGCCGGCGCACTCGCGCTGCGCGCGAGTGCGGCCTGCGCGACGGCGACGGGGCTCGTCAACTGGCTCGCGGGCAGCGCTCCGTGCACCGCAACGTATGCGGGGTGCAGCTTCGACGCCACGATGCAATGCGTGAGCGTCGCCCTCAACTACAACTACGCAACCCGGCCGCTGGTGCCTCCATTGCCTTTGATCGGGCTGCCGGTGCCAACGAGTCTCACTGCAAGTGCGATGGTGCAACTGAACCCGGAGAACCTGTTTTAAGCGTTATTCACGTTTGGAACAACATAGACGATCATGGCTAACATTACCCGCATCCTTGCTGTTTCCCTGATCGCACTCGCCGTGCTGCTTGGCATTTTCGCGTGGTCGCTTTCGCGTCGCCCTCCAGTGCAAATACCGCAAATCGTGCAGGGTCAGGCAAGTTTTACGGTGGTCGTGGCAACGCGCGACCTGCCTGCCGGCAAACCGATCGACGCTAATGCCCTGACCATGCGGATGGTGCCCTCGCGTGGAGTCGGCGAGTTCGCCGATGCCACCGGGCTCGTCGGGCGCGTGCCGCTCGTCGCGATTACTGCCAATACGCCGCTCTCCGAGGCTAACCTCACCACTGGACTCGCCGATGCCATCGCGCCTGGTGAGCGGGCCATCGCAGTGCGGGTCGACGAGGGGAATGCGGTGGGCAACCGGGTGCGGCCCGGCAATTTCGTCGATGTGTTTTTCATGCTCAAACGCGATATGTCCGCCGGCCCCGGCACGGATGCGGAAGTAGGCGCGACGCAGGCGCGGCTGTTGTTATCGAGGGTCCGTGTGCTCAGTTTCGGCGATGCGACCCTTCCCGGGACATCCGACGCAACGGACACCGCGGCCAACGCGGCCAACGCCCCGCGCAGTGCGGGTGCGCGTACGGCGGTGCTGGCCGTGCGCACCGCGGATATCGACGCACTCACGCTCGCGGAGGGCGCGGGCCGCCTGGTGCTGGCGCTGCGCAATCCCGCCGATACAGACACAGCCGAGCCGCTTGCCATGGCGCCCCTTCTTGCATCGATAAGGACATCGAATGATGGCACGTCGCGCGCGGCTGCGGGTTTGTCGCTGGAGGCACTGGCGGGTGCTCATGCCGAGCGCTCGGCGCGCACGCCAGTCATGCCTCCGTTACCTGCCATGCCCTCCCTGCCTGCGGCGCGTGCGCCGCGTGTCCAGGCCGTGTCGAACGATCTTGAATTGATTCGGGGTGCTCATAGGGAAAAGGTGACGTACTGAAAATGATGGCCGTGCCGTAAACAAATATAGAAGGGTAAGTAGAAGGACGAGTAACAGCAGCCAGCATCAAAGGAAAGGTCGGGGCCATGCCGCCGTATGGCGACAACGCAGTATGTAGTCAGACTATAAAAGATCATGAGAGCCAAGGTGTCTTATCGAGGACGAAGCGTCTCTGGCGCCCGGCGGATAGCGCTTGCCGTGCTGGTATGCGCGTGCGCGTCCGGTCCGCTCGCCAGTGCAAAGACCGCCAAGCCTGCTGCAAACGCGACTGCATCGCCGATGTCGCGGGTCATTGATATTGTCGTGGGTGGCCAGAAGCAGATCGCGATGGGGCACGCGTTGCAGCGGGTAGCTGTTGGCGATCCTTCCGTCGCCGATGTGCTTTGGCTCAAGAGCAATGGCAGCGCGAATGGCGGTTTGCTGCTGGTAGGAAAAAGCGCGGGGCGCACCGAGATGATGATCTGGGAGCGCGGTCAGAGCGCGCCGCAGACCTACACGATCAACGTCACCACACTAGCCGCCCGTGAGTTGCTCGGCAGCGATACGCCCGAGGTGAACGTGCTCGGCCACACGGCGGTGGTCACTGGGTCGGCCACGAGCATGGAGTCACATCAGCGCGCATTGGCTGTAGCGAGAGAGTCGGTTGCGAAGACCGCAGGTTCGTCCGATACAGCGTCAACATCGGCGGGCAAGGATTCGGGAGGGCAAAGCGGAAGCTCCCCGGATTCATCCGCAGCCGGGGGCGGCAAGGGGGGCGACGCGAATGACGGCTCCGTTCTCGACGCATCGACGATAGCAACCAGTCCCGTTGTCCAGGTCGATGTGAAGGTGGTCGAGTTCAGCAAGTCCGTGCTGAAGGAGGCGGGCTTCAATCTCTTCAAGCAGAACAACGCGTTTGCGTTCGGCACCTTCGCGCCGTCATCGCTGACGTCTTTTACGGGTGGCGCGACTACAAATTTACAGATCGCAAGTGCGTCGCCTATCAGCAGCGCCTTCAACCTGATCGTGAACCTGGGTTCTCGCGGCATCTTCGCGAACCTCAGTCTGCTTGAATCAAACAACCTCGCACGTGTGCTGGCCGAACCGACCCTCGTCGCATTGTCGGGACAGAGCGCGAGTTTCCTCGCCGGCGGCGAGATTCCGGTACCCGTGCCGCAATCACTCGGCACGATCAGCATTGTCTACAAGCCCTACGGTATCGGACTGACGGTGACCCCGACCGTGCTCGGCGTGAACCGAATTGCGCTGAAGGTTGCACCGGAAGCGAGCCAGCTCGACTTCCAGCACGCGTTGACCATCAACGGCATTTCGGTGCCGGCGATCACGACGCGGCGCGCGGATACGACGGTCGAACTCGGTGATGGCGAAAGTTTCGTGATTGGCGGTTTGATCGATCGCGAGACGTCGTCGAACGTCGACAAGGTGCCCATGCTCGGTGATTTACCGGTCATCGGCGCGTTCTTCAAGACCCTGCAGTACTCGCAAAACGATCGCGAGCTGGTGATCATCGTGACGCCGCATCTGGTCTCGCCGATTGCGAAGGGGGCGGTGCTTCCAGCCACGCCTGGCGAGCAATCCGAGCGCCGCGACGGACCTGTGTGGCGCTCGTTCATCGGTGGTTTCGCATCGCGCGAAGCGGTGCCCGGATTTTCGAAATGATGAGCGTCCGGTCTGACAAGGAGGACGGCGGGCAGGGGGTGAAAACGCGTGCAAGTCCGCCCGGAACGATGGGTGCAGCGAGGTGTGCTGGCAGTGTTGCCCGCGCCGATGTGGCAGGAGAAAGCGGCGATGAACGCAAGAGTTCTATCTTTGACTGACGTGGAAGTGCGCTCTCCGGGCGCTCGGTTCCTGTGCGTCTGCTCTGACGCGGGGCGCCGGGCCTGGCTCGCGCGCGCGCTGGGTACGTTGGGTGCGCTCGAGTACGTGCCTTTCGACGCTCTTGCGTTGCTGCCGAAGATCTCGACGCTCGGCGCCACGATGGTGTTCATCGACTTCGCGCGCGCACCGCTTGAAGCGCCTGAAGCCAGCATCGCAAGCGCGACGGCTATGGCAACCGCGGTACACGATGCCTTCCCGGGCCTTGCCATCGTTGCGTTAGGGTCGCTGCAGCAGTCGGCCAGCGCGATTGCGGCGTTGCGCGCGGGCGTGCGCGATTTTATCGATGTTGAAGGGGAGCCTGACGAAGCACTTCGGATAGCGAAGCAATTGATTGAGCAGGCCAGCCAGTCCGCGAAGACGGAGCACATAGCCAACCGTCAAGGCCACATTACGGTGCTGCTGGGTGCGCGTGTCGGCATGGGTGTGAGCACGCTGGCTGCGAACCTCGCGGTCAGATTGCAGAAGCGTGGCACGGCGGCATTAAAGACCTCCGCGCTGCTCGACCTGGGCATCCCTGCCGCAGACAGTTCAGTGCTGCTCGACACACAAAGCGAATTCAATTTCGTCGATGCCGTGCGCAACCTGCGCCGCTTCGACCAGACCTTCGTTCATACAGCCTTCGGACGCCACGCCAGCGGTCTGGCGGTGACCACATTGCCACCGGATCTCACGGCGATGCGCGAGGTGTCGTACGCGTCGGCGGTGAATCTGGTGAATCGGCTGCGGACTTTCTTCGATCACCAGATCATCGATCTCGGTGGTTTTACCAACCTCGAGTTCGTCGCGCAGATGGTGCGCGCCGCGGATAATGTGTGGCTGGTCTGCGATCCGAACGTGGCGTCCGTCGTGTCCGCCATGGAATTGCTGCAAGGCGTGCGTGTCCACGATGCCGATGCGCGCTTGTCCAAGGACCGCGAACCCGCCGATGCGCCGCAGAAGCTGCATCTGATCGTGAACAAGTTCGACCCGACGCTGCAATTTGGCGCCGAGCAAATTGCAGAGCGGCTTGGGCTACCGTTGCTCGCGGTACTGCCTGCACGGGCACAGGCGCTTGGACGCGCGGTGAACCAGGGGCGCCTGCTGGCGGATATCGCTGAACGCGATGCTTATGTGCGGGCGCTGGACCCGCTGGTTGCGCGGCTCGGCGGTCAAAGAATCGCGGCGGCCGACAGCATCACGGCCACATCCAGCCCGTTGCCAGACGGTATGGACTCCGATGCACTGAACCAGAAGACGGCGGATTTCGCCGACGCGCCGGGCGGCTCAAAACAATTCCTCAAACGGCTCTTTCCCACTTTCACCAAGCGGTCATAGACGATGGAAAAAGACATTGAGTTCGCCGACGACGCCACTTCGTTCGCGCATACGCAGCAATTCCAGGACATCAAGAACGCGGCGCATGAGCATCTGCTTACGCGGATTGAAGAACTGGGCGCCGAGTTCGGACGCTGGTCGCGCCAGGCGATCCAGCAGTTCGTCGACCTGGAGATCGACGGCTTCGTCCGGATGCGGCGCATTCCGCTGAACGAAAGCGAAGTGCGGCTGATCGCGGAGGCGCTGACGAAGGAGCTGGCGGGCTTTGGACCGATCGAGGATCTGCTCGCGGATCCTGCCGTGGAAGACATCCTCATCAACGGCTTCGACGACGTCTACGTCTCACGCCACGGAATCCTTGTGAAGATCCCGGTGCGCTTCGCAGACAACGCGCATTTGCTGCGGATCGTGCGGCGGATTCTTGCTCCGATCGGACGGCGACTGGATGAATCCAATCCCATGGTCGATGCCCGCCTGCCGGACGGCGGCCGGGTGAACGTGGTGATCGAACCGTTGTCTCTCGATGGACCAGTCGTATCGATACGAAAGTTCCGGCGTGACCCGCTGCGCCCCGACGACCTGCTCGCAAACGGTACCTTCGATCAGGAGATCTGCCGGTTGCTCGACGCAGCGGTCGCGGCACGCTGCAATGTGCTCGTGTCGGGCGGGACGAGTTCGGGCAAGACCTCGCTGCTCAACGCGCTCGCGTTTTTCATTCCGAAGCAAGAGCGCGTGGTGACGATTGAGGACACAGCCGAACTCTCGCTCAATCATCCCCACGTGGTGCGGCTGGAAAGCCGTCCGGGCGGCTTTGACGGCGCGGGCGTGGTGTCCATTCGCGACCTCTTGCGTAATACGCTGCGGATGCGGCCAGACAGGATCATCGTGGGCGAGGTGCGCGGCGGCGAGGTGCTTGAAATGCTGCAGGCCATGAACACCGGCCACGATGGTTCCATGGGCACCGTCCACGCGAGCTCGGCGCGAGAGTGTCTTTACCGGCTCGAAATGCTCGCGGGTTTTGCCGGCTTCCAGGGCACGGAGTCGAGCTTGCGGCGGCAGATTGCGAATGCCATCGACTTCATCGTACAGATCGGGCGGTTGTCCAATGGGCGGCGGCGGATTTTGTCGGTGACGGAAGTGACTGGGCTCTCGGACAACATTGTCGCGACGCAGGAGTTGTACCGGTACGAGCCGATCATGGACGGCGGCGAGGAGCAGGACAACTGGGTCTCGCTCGGCATTCATCCCAGCTCGCCGAAGCTTGCCAAGTACCGCCAGTCGCTCGGCAACGACAGGGGCGCGGACAGCTTCAACGACGGTTTCGGACGAGGTGGCGGTGGTAACGGTGGTGGCGGTGGTGGTTTCGGCCGCTCAGGAGGAGGCTTCAATGTCTAGCGGTATCGGTCTCGTCCTGGTCGTGGCGCTGCTGTGCGCGGCCGGCGGGCTGCTGCTGTGGCAGCGCGCGCAGGACAATCGCGATCGCGCGCTGACCGACCGTTTTGTTGACCGGCGCGTCGCGTCGGTACAGCCGGCTTCACCGGGCATGGCGACGCCCCGGAACAGTCAGCGCCCGCGTTCTGCCGCGCCTGCTTCTTTGCCGCCGAATGCCATGCAGCGCGGCATTCCCGAGAATATGCGCCATCTGCAGGCGCGCGTGGTTTATGGCTTCGGCAATCTGCTGAACCGGGCGGGCATCACCAGTGCGCGCACCTTTTTGTTGAGCACCGGCGCGGTGATCCTGCCAGGAGCGTGCTGGATCGGCGTGCGTACGCATTGGCTGGTTGCGCCGGGTGTCGTCGTCTTCGGGGCGCTCTGCGCGTTTGCATTTCTCTCATGGCGTGCACAAAAACGCTATCAACGTATTTCGCGCCAGTTGCCCGTATTCCTCGATGGCATCGTGCGGCTCATCACTCTTGGCAACAGCGTGCCGGCCGCGTTCCAGGCCGCACTGACGACCACCGATGCGCCGTTGCGTGACTGCCTCGACCGGGTTTCACGGATGTTGCGCTCGGGCGTCGAAATAGACGTGGCGCTGAAGCACGTGGCCGCGGCATATCGCGTGCGCGAACTGGAACTGGTCGGCTCGGTGCTCCGCATCTCGGTGAAATACGGTGGGCGCTCCGACGTGATGCTCGACCGCATGGCGGTGCTGATGCGTGATCTCGAACAGGCCGAGCGCGAATTGATTGCGCTGTCCACCGAGACGCGTTTGTCCGCCTGGGTGCTCGGCTTATTGCCGGCGCTGGTGGGCGGCTTCGTGATGATCTCAAACCCGTCGTACTTCCATGCGATGTGGTCCGATTCATTTGGCCAGCGCCTTGTGTACGTCGCGTTCGGGCTGCAAGTGCTTGGCGCATTTCTGCTTTACCGGATGGCGCGCCTGAAGGATTGATGATGACCGCTCACACCGTGTTCGCTCTTGCCTTGCTCGTCGCCGCGCTAGGCTGTGCTTTGTTGGGCGCGCTCGCGTTCACTGGCCTCGCGCGCATGCAGCGAGGCGCGCGCACGCTCGACCACGCGCTTGACCAGCGCGCGGCCCGCTCGGCAGCCCGCGCGGCTGCCGGTGGCAAGGAGACGCGTCAGACAACGGACGCGAAGGATGCGGGGGACGCAGGCCGGGAGCGGCTCAAAGGTGGCCGCCTGTCGCGCCTGGCCGGGGCGCTCAACCGTGTGGCGGTGAGTTGGCTGGACACGCCGTTCGGCGCCATTGTGGTTGCGGCTGAAGACCGGCGATTGCTGGATCGATGCGGTTTCCTCGATGCCAACGCGCGCGCGCGTTTCTTTGCAGCGCGGATTGGCTGCGCCGCGCTGCTGCTACTGCTTGCGCTGGCCTGGTTCAACGGGGAGCCCCGCCTCGCCATGTGGCTGCTCGCTGGGCTCGGTCTCGGGTTCATGTTGCCGAAGTGGTTCGTGCGGCGCCGCGCGAAAGCGCGCCAACGCGCCGTAGCAAGCGAGTTACCGATGTTTGTCGACTTGCTGCGTTTGCTGCAGGGAGTTGGCCTGTCTCTCGATCAGAGTCTGCAGGTGATGATCAACGACTTCGCGACCGTGCTGCCGGTGCTCTCGCAGGAACTCGCTCTGGCTCATCGGCAGTTCACCACCGGACGTACGCGCGAGCAGTCGCTGAGCCGGCTTGCGACGAGCTACGAAAACGATGACCTGAATGCCGTGATGCGGCTGGTGGTTCAGGTCGACAAACACGGTGGTGCGGTACAGGAACCGCTGCGCAATTTCGGCGACCGGTTGCGCGAGGCACGTCGCGCAACGTTGCGTGAACGGATCGGCGCATTGACCGTGAAGATGACCGGCGTGATGGTGACGACCCTGCTGCCCGCGCTGTTGATCATGACAGCGGGTCCGGGCTTTATCGCCGTGTTCAATTCGCTGTCCACGATGCATAAATAGATGTTGAAGATACGTTGAAGAGAGTGACACCATGAAATCGATCGCAATCGAGAACCGCTTGCCCACTGTTGTTCTGATGCTTGCCTGTACCGTTTTCGCTGGCCTGGGAGGCTGCGCGTCGAAGATGGAAAGTGGCTATGGGGTCGGCATCCAGGCGGAGCGCGAAGCCGCGCTTCAGCAATCGCAGCAGAAGCAGGACGCGCCCGATACACCTGGCATGTATCTCGCGCTGATCGACCGGATGCAATCGCAGGGTTTGTTTTATGCGTCGCTTGCGCATATTGACGCGTACGAGAAGCAGTATGGCTCGACGCCCGACACCATTCTGCTTCGCGCCGACGCCTTGCGCCAGACCGGGCAGGCCCAGGGCAGCGCCGACGCATACACAAAACTGCTGAACACGCCGCTAGCGGCGCGGGGATATCGCGGTCTCGGTTTGTTGGCTGGTGCAACGGGAGAATTTGCTAAGGCATCCGAACAATTTGATGCTGCTACGCGGCTGCAACCAACCGACGCTCTCACGCTATCGGATCTGGGTTACGCGCGCTTGCGTCTGGGCGATGTAGCGGGCGCTCGCGTACCGTTGATGAAAGCCGCGGAGTTGGCACAGGACAACCCGAAGATCCTGAGCAACGTCGCGTTATTCCTGTTAGCCGAGGGACAGCCCGCCGCGGCGCAAGGGCTGATCGCGCAGCAGAAATTTTCCCCTGAAGTGCAGCAGGCGATTCGCGCGGACGCGCAGCGTGTTGCGGCGGCCGCTGCGCAGGCGTCGCAAGCGCAGGTGGCGAAGGTTGCCGCGGCGACGACCGAGCGCGCACGCGTTCCCACTCCCGCCGTCCGCGCACCGGAGACGGTCGATTCTCTGCTCAACGCGCAATTGCCGCTGACCCAGACGTTCAATCCATCCGTCGCGATGTCGGGCCAACAACCGCAACTGGTCGCACGGTGAGGGAAAGAACCATGAATGAATATCGGACGAAGCGAAGGTCGTGCAGGATGACCGTGTTGACTATGGGATGGGTCGCCATGTTGTGCTCGATGGTGATCGCAACCAGCGCGACGGCGCAGACGCAGACACCTTTGACGTCGCAGGAACCCTCGGCGACCACGCAGATTCAGCAGCAGGCACAGGCATCGGCACAGCCTACGGCTCCGCTGAAAACTGTCACTGTGCCCCGTCATGTCACGCTGATCGGCGATGCCACGCTATCGATACTCGCGTTACAACGAAACGGCCAGATGGCGGCGCCGGCGCAGCCGATGCTGGGTGCCGAAGCGAGCGCCGCGTATGCGCGTTATCTGAAGTCCTTCGACCACCCGATCCCGGAGCATCTGGATTCGTCGGTGGGGACAGTCGGTGGCGCGGCAGGCGGTGGAGCGTCTAACTGACATGAAGCGCTTGCCGACATCGCAGGGCAGACAAACACCGCGCAGCCATAAACGGCAGCGCGGTGTAGCGAGCGTGCTGGCCGCCTTCTGGCTGCTGGTAGCGGTCGCAGCGCTTGCCGCTATCGATGTGGGTAATGTGTTTTATCAACGACGTGTCATGCAAAGCGTGGCGGACATGGCGGCGAATGCGGGCGCCCAGGTCGTCGACAACGCGTGTTCGCGCGCTCCGACCACCGCAATTGGCAGTGCGGGCGCGAATGGCTTCAACTCCTCGGCGTCGGGCAACACGATTACCACGACCTGCGGGCGCTGGGACCCGACGGTCTATGCCGGTCCGAACTACTACGCGGCAAACGCTACGCCGAGTAACGCGGTGCAGGTGACGGTGTCGAAGCAAGTACCTTATTTCTTCCTGGGAACCGGGCGCGTAATCAGCGCGACGGGGGTGGCACAAACAGTCAACGTGGGGTCGTTCACCATCGGCACGACGACGTTAAAGGTCGACCCGACCGTTATCACCGGCCTGCTGAACGCCATGCTGGGGACGAATATCAACACGCTGCAGATATCGGCTGTGGGTTACCAAGGGCTGGCGCAATCGCGTATCAAGATTGGTGACCTTGTGACGGCAGCGGGCGTAGGCACAGTGAACCAATTGCTCGCGATGAACGTCACCGCCGCGCAATTCGTTAATCTCATGCTCACGGCGTTGCAGAATACGCAGGTCGCCAATGCGAATCTGTCCCTCGCACTGGGTGCGCTGCAGGCTTTCGCGAGCGCAAATATACCCGGCGCACAAACCTTCGCCATTGGAGCGACGAATGGTGCAACGGGTCTGCTACAAGTCAGCCTCGCCGACACGCAGTCTGCACTCACTGCAACTATCAGCCCGCTAGACGCGCTGTTCGTCGCGGCCGACATTGCACAGGCGGGAAAGTCTGCCGTGAATGTGTCTACGGCTCTGAACCTCGGCGTGGCGACAGCGACATTGCAGGTGCAAGTGATCCAGCCGCCGGTACTGGCAATAGGCGAGGCCGGGCAAACGTCCACGGGAGCTTGGCGCACGATCGCCACGACGGCTCAGGTGCGGGCGTTTTTGGTGGTGACGCTCGGAGGGTTACCCGGGCTACAGTTGGGGCTGTTGGGCCTTCTTTCACCACCGATCGTGACGTTGCCAATCAACGTCTATGTAGGAACTGGCTACGCGTGGCTTGTTTCCACGCAGTGCCTCTCGACTCAGGCAGCAAGCAACTCGGTGGTCGGCGTTCAGACCGGCATCGCGAGTGTCTGCATAGGCGACGGTCCCACCAATCTCTCAGCCACGGCACCCTATAGCTGCGCTCCGGCGACGCTTGTCAGTACCCCGCTAAATATTCTTACCATCAAGATGGCCACATCGCTTCCTGCTGTCGCGGCCAATACAGCATCGCTGACTTTTGATGGAATTGTTGGCAATGCCGATGATTACCAGACAACGAACTCGAACCAGGTGGGTGGGGTGCTGTACAACGCGACATCGGGTTTCACCACGCAGTTGTCCGCGCAAAATGGGCTGACCGTGATTTTGCTCGGAGCACCGCTTTCGGTTGGTTCGGCCGTTGCCCAGGCGTTACTGAGTTTTGTCCTGCCTCTCCTGACGCCCGTATTCAACGCGCTGGACACGGTCCTTTCTCCCGTGCTGCAACTCCTCGGCGCACAGATCGGCGTGAGCACCGTGCATGACCTGTCGCTGACATGCGGCCAGTCACAACTTCAATATTGAACGCATGACTGAACCGAAGACCACTGAGTGCCGTTAACAATGTAACGAGTGCACGTAACGCAAGTAACGCAAGTAACGCAAGTAACGCAAGTAACGAACGCAACCCATGAACACACGCGACCGGCTGCGAAGCCAACAGATGCAACCCATGAGACTCGAGCAATGAGACCAGCGACAAAAATCGATGACCTCGATATTTACGTGTGGGAAGGCAAGGCGGATATCGTCGAGCAGGTGGTGCGCTGCATGTCGAGTTTCGAAGTCGATGTGATCCGCGCCGACGGCATGTCGATTGCCGCGGGCCAGGACGCCCGGCGCCAGGCAATCGCCATTGTGAGCGTGAGCGTGATCGACACAGGCGCGTTTGCATTACGCGATTGGGAAGCGCATCGCGACATGCCCGTGATCTGGGTGGGCGCGGCGCCGCGTGAGCGCGACACGAGCGTTTTCCCCTCCGACTACTCGCATATCCTGCCGCTCGATTTCACCGGCGCCGAGCTGCGCCGGATGGTGGCGAAGCTTGCCCAGCAGTTGCGTGCGCATGGGGAGCAAGCGCAGGAATCGAGCGCCCTGATCGCGAATGCGGAGTGCATGCAGGTGTTGTTGCATGAAGTGGAGACCTTCGCAGATTGCGACACCAGCGTGCTCGTGCATGGCGAAACCGGTGTAGGCAAGGAACGCATTGCGCAGATGCTGCACGAGCAGCACAAGCGTTATTCCGAGGGACCGTTCGTGCCGGTCAATTGCGGCGCGATCCCCGATGGCTTGTTTGAATCGCTGTTCTTTGGTCACGCGAAAGGCTCGTTCACCGGCGCCGTGATCGCGCACAAAGGCTACTTCGAGCAGGCCGACGGCGGCACGCTGTTCCTCGATGAAATCGGCGATATGCCGCTGTATCAGCAGGTCAAGTTATTGCGCGTGCTGGAGGACAGCGCGGTCACGCGGATTGGTTCGGCCACGCCGGTCAAGGTGGATTTTCGCTTGGTCGCGGCGAGTCACAAGAGCCTGCCGCAACTGGTGAAGGACGGCGAATTCCGCGCGGATCTTTACTATCGGCTGGCGGTGATCGAATTGAAGATTCCGTCGCTGGAGGAACGCGGAGCGATCGACAAGATTGCGCTGTTCAAGTCGTTTATCGCGCAGGTGGTGGGGCCGGAAAAGCTCGCGACCTTGCCCGAGTTGCCGTACTGGCTAGCCGATGCGGTCGCCGATAGTTATTTCCCCGGCAACGTCCGCGAGCTGCGCAATCTGGCGGAGCGCATAGGCGTGACCGTGCGGCAAGTCGGATCGTGGGACACCGCGCGGCTGCAACGCCTGCTCGCGCTTGCCCGCACCTCGCAGCCGGTCCCGCCTGAGCTGAGCGCTGAGGTGCTGGTTGACCGCAGCAAGTGGGACATGAACGAGCGCAACCGCGTGCTGGCCGCGCTGGAAGCGAACGGCTGGCGGCGGCAGGACACGGCGAGTCACCTGGGCATCAGCCGCAAGGTGCTGTGGGAAAAAATGCGCAAGTTCCAGATCTTCGATGAAGAACCTGAAACGCGCGTCGTGGGGTGAGACGTTGCAGGCGGTGGCGTTGCATCCGACGTTCCCGCTGCTGTTCCATGGTTTGACTTCTACGCCAGTGCCTTCTTCAACACAGCGAACGTGCGTTCGTCAGTGCGTTCGAATTGCAGCGGCGTCACCGAGACGCGTCCCGATGCAACCACGGCCGTCTCGCTATCGGCCGTGTTCTCGCGCGGACCGCGCTGGAAACGCAGCCAGTGATATTGCAGACCACGCGGATCGGTTTGCGGCAGGACTTCGATACCTTCAACCAGTCCCACACCCTGACGAGTGGGAGTGAGCGGGCCGGCCAATGCGGCGTCTATATCTGGAAAGTTCACGTTAAAGCAGGTCGGCACATCGTGTTCGATGGCGACCAGCGAGCGGATCACGCCGGGCGCGAGTTCGCGCGCGGTATCCCAGCGCACGTTGTCGCGGTCACTGAAGGTCTGGCTCAATGCAATGGATGGCAAGCCGAGCAGCAAGCCCGTCATGGCTGCGCCCACCGTGCCGGAGAACATGGTTTCCACGCCCAGGTTGCCGCCGCGGTTGATGCCCGACAGTATCAGCGTGGGCGGCGCGTCCTGCATCAAATGCCGCACGGCCATCACTACGCAATCACCCGGGGTGCCGAGCACACCGAAGCGACGCTTGCCATGCTCGCTCACGCGCAGCGGCGAATGCAGGCTGATGGAATGCGACGTACCGCTTTGGTCGTGCTCCGGGGCGACGATCCACACTTCGTCCGCAAGTTCGGCGGCCACTGCTTCGAGCACGGCGAGGCCGGGTGCGTCGATACCATCGTCGTTGGTCAGCAGAACGCGCGCAAGTTTCGGCCGGGGACCCGGCATTGAAGCAGGCATTGAAGCAGGCGTTGAACCAGGCATTGAAGCGGGTATTGCAGGTGGCATTGCGAATCTCCTTTCGATTGAGGGAAAGCGTCACTCAATCGATTATTCCAGAGATCGCTGTGCGGGGTGGAAGCACGAGCCGGCTAAGTTCGGCGCTATTCGCCCGGCTGAATTTACTTGATACCGAGCCCGCGCAGCACTGCGTTGCCGTCGTCGGTCAGGCGGAACTTGGACTCGCCCGGCGTAGGCGACACCATCTCAACGTAGCCGTATTCGCTGAGCGAGGCAACGTCGGGAGGCGCGGCCATCACGTCGATCGGCGCATGCAGCAACAACAGCAGCGTGGCGATTTCGTGGTGGCTGAGTAATCGTTTGATGGCCCGTACTGGAGCCGATGCGTTGCGGAGGTTCATGACGAACTCCTTTCGTTAATGCTTTGTCTTTGTGTCGTGCAGCGCGTCGATTGCACCCTACAGCGGCGCGTGAAGTTTCGATAAAGTTGGGCAAGGGTATCGATCAACTCTTAGGCGAAACTTAAAACAGACCAAATGCCACGCGTGCTTCTGCTAGGGAGACGTTTGGCAAGGCAAAAAATTGTGATTGATGCGGTTAAAAATTGTAAGCGGGGTTTTTAGGGCTGAACGTCGCATCGTCGAATGTCTTCGGCGCGATGTTCTGGAACACGATACTTTCGAAAATCTTGCCATCGTTGTCAAAGGATTCCGCCGTCCGGAAATAGGGCCGCCGCAGGTCCAGTCCGAGGATCTCTTTCTTTGCATAGAACTCGGGCTGTCCTGAAGGCGTTTCGTAAGTGAACGCGACCACCCGCGCACCATCAATCGTTTTCACTTCAATGTTATTGGCGCGCGTGACCCCGGCGTCGGCGAATTTCTTGCCCTCGGCCAGGAATTGTTGCGTGATGTATTCGGTACCAAGATCGCGGACAGAATGCCGCGATTGCGAGCGCGCGAGCGTGCCATCGAGCGAAGCCCAGATCGCAATCACTTTGAGCAGGCCGCCCAGATGGCCGTACATTTCGTTGGGGCGCGCGGTCTCGTCGTAGAGAACTTCCTGACCCGCGTGTCCGCCATCGGGCAGCCATTTTGCGTAGATCCGAAGCGGGTCGCGTGTCACGCGCACCAGCATGTGGTCGGCCTGAGACGGCCACATGCCGTGGATACGTTCACGGCGCAGCATGCTGAACTCATACGACGGATAACCATTCGGGCCGTTCTTCAGATAGCGCGGCAGCGCCAGCGGATCCAGCGATTTGAACAACGAAACAAGCGCCGGGTCGCTCATGTTGGCAAGCGTGCCGCTCAGTGCGGCGCGACTCAGCCAGCGGACCTGGCCATCGAGCGGGAGCTTGCCGACTTGCGCTGGAGATGTCTTCGGCGGCGTACTCGTTGCGCCGGCGGAGAGCGCCGGGCCGGCTGCGGAGGTCGCGGCGGACGTTGGCAGTGCGGCCGTGACCGTGCGGGCCGCCTCCTGTGCGTTGGCGGGCACCGCGATGGCTGACAGGGCGAGTGCGGCGAGCAGACTACGGACCCAAGCGCTTGCGGTGATCAGTTTGCAGTTTTGACGGCGCTGTCGTGCTCGATGCATAAGGGTCTCCGTGATCCGTTCGTTCTGCTTTGGCTGCTTTGCCGTCGCGCAGTTCACGGCGAAAACCTTTCCTCGTCTTAGAACGGATCGCGGAGACCGGAAATTCCGGGGCATCGCGTTTTATCTTCAGATTCTTCAGATGACCGTCATCGACAAATCCTGCTCGGCCCACCAGCCGGCATCAACGCTCGAGAATTGCGACCACCCCTTGGCCACCCGCCGCGCAGAGGGAGATGAGGCCACGGCGGGTTCGCGTATCGCCTGGCTCCCGTGTCAGCATCGCCAGCATTTTGGCGAGGCTTCCCACGATCCGGCCGCCCGTCGCCGCGAACGGATGACCCGTCGCCAGCGACCCGCCATTGAGGTTCATGCGGCTACGCTCGATTGAGCCGAACGGGCGGTCCAGGCCGAGTTGCGTGCGGCAGTATTCCTCGTCTTCCCAAGCCGCGAGCGTGCACAACACCTGTGCCGCGAATGCTTCATGGATCTCGTAGAAATCGAAGTCGGACAGCGCCAGTCCCGCGCGTTCGAGCAAGCGCGGTACGGCATAGGCGGGTGCCATCAGGAGGCCTTCTTTCTTGTCGAAGAAATCGACGGCCGCGGTTGCTGAGAGCGTGAGATAAGCGAGCACGGGCAGATTGCGCGCGGCCGCCCACTCTTCGGACGCCAGCAACACCGCCGACGCGCCATCGGTGAGCGGCGTGGAATTGCCGGCCGTGAGGGTCCCTGCGTCGCGGTCGAAGACGGGTTTCAGCGCAGCGAGGCGCTCAGGTGTGAGATCCGGCCGCAGGATGTTGTCGAGTGAAAGACCTTTGTACGGTGTCATCAGGTCGTTGAAAAAACCGCGTTCGTACGCTGCCGCCAGCTTTCGATGACTGTCGAGCGCAAGCTCGTCCTGCGCCTCGCGCGAGATCTTCCAGCGCTTGGCCATCAGCTCGCAATGTTCGCCCATTGAAAGGCCGGTACGGGGTTCGCTGTTACGCGGCAGCGCGGGTTTGATCAACATGCCGGGCCGCAGCTTCGCCAGTGCGCTCATGCGCTGTGCCGTGGAATTGCCTCGGTTGGCTTCGAGCAGGATCTTGCGCATTCGCTCGTTCACGCCAATAGGCGCGTCCGAGGTCGTATCCACGCCACCTGCAATGCCGACATCGATCTGCCCGAGCGCGATCTTGTTCGCGACCAGGATCGCGGTTTCAAGCCCCGTTCCGCATGCCTGGCTCACATCATAGGCGGGTGTCTCCGGGGCGAGGGGGGTGGAGAGCAACGCCTCGCGCGTG
>NZ_LMUF01000007.1:302503-596330 GCF_009766085.1 Burkholderia sp. S171
CGCGCGTGAGATTGAAGTCGCGTGAATGCTTGACTACGGCACCCGCCGCGACTTCGCCGAGTCGCAGGCCGTGCAGGTCGTACCGGTCGATCACGCCTTGCAGCACGAACGTCAGCATGTCCTGATTCGATGCCGTCGAGTATGCCGTGTTGGAGCGGGCGAACGGAATCCGGTTGCTGCCGAGGATCGCAACGCGACGGACGGCGGGGAGGGCGCTCACAGTCATGATGAAGTCTCGTCGAAGGATACGGCGGGCGCTTTAAGAACGGTTTCGGTTGGTGTGAGTTGCTTAGAACACCGTATGATTGTGTGTAAGGCGCAAGCCCGAATCATGGCAATTCCCACTCGAAGCGGCCGCGCAGATGCTTTCGCTCTCCCGCCATATCGCGCACTTCGAAGTCGCGTCCAGTCGGAGATAAAGCCGCAGTCCACAACGTGGTTTCGGCAGGCAGGAAAATGGGTGACTTGAAGTCGCCTTGTACATCCGCGGCACCGAGTTGCTTCGACGGTTGCAGAGCCGCGAGCGAGCGCGCGAGCGTCCACATGCCATGGGCGATGGCGCGCGGAAAGCCGAACGCTTTCGCCGAAAGTGCGTGCAGATGAATCGGGTTGAAGTCGCCGGACGCTTTTGCGTAGTCGCGGCCGAGTTGTGCAGGAAGCTGCCAGCGTGCTTCGCGGATCAAAGCAGGCGGCGCCGTATCGGCCTGAAGTATGGACGCATAACCCCGGCCCGCGACACCGCGCTTCAGATACACACTGTCGGCATCCCAGACCGCTTCACCACCGCGATAGATCCGCGTATGCAACGTGAACGCTTGCCCCTTGTCGTGAGCCACCAGCGCGCCGCTTTCCACTTCAACGCGTAATGCCTGTCCGGAGTGCAGCGTGCGCCGCAAGCGCACGCTGTTCGATACATGCACGAGACCCATCGCGGGCCACGGAAACGCCGGATCGGTAAGCAGCATCAGGTGCAGCGGGAACGCCATCACGTGAGGGAAGGTGACCGGCACGCCTTGCTCGGGGATAAAACCGCATACGCGCGCATAGCGGCCGATCTGTTCGGGATCGAGTGCCACGCTTGGGCGCACGAGGCGCAGCGGCGGTAGTTCGGCGACTCCCTCCGGGCGCTTGAAAATGCCCTGCAGCGCACGGCCGTAGAGTTTCACGGGTGGCGGCAGGGACTCGAGGATTACCGTGCGCATGCGGGGCGAACCCGACGGCGAGCTTGATGGAAGCGGCATGCCCATGGTCATGCTCCGATCAGGCTTTGTCCGCACACGCGCACCACGTTGCCGGTGATGCCGGCGCTAGCCGGACTGGCGAGCCACGCGATTGTCTCTGCTACGTCCACAGGCTGGCCACCCTGGCTCATCGAGTTCATGCGCCGTCCGGCTTCACGAAGTCCCAGCGGAATCCGGGCGGTCATCTGCGTTTCGATGAACCCCGGCGCGACCGCGTTGATCGTGATGCCTCGTGCGCGTAGCGGTTCCGCCATGCTTTGCACGCGGCCGATCACGCCTGCCTTCGAGGTCGCGTAATTGGTCTGGCCGAGATTGCCGGCAATGCCGCTGATCGACGATACCCCTATGATCCGGCCGCCTGCATGCAGCACGTTCTGATCAAGCAGCAAGTCATCGATGCGTTCCTGCGCCGAGAGGTTTACATCGATCACGCTGTCCCACGCGGCTTCCGCCATCTTCGCGATAGTCTTGTCGCGCGTGATGCCGGCGTTGTGCACGACGATATCGATACCGCCCATGGCCAGCAGCGCGGCCGCGATGGTCTCGGGTGCTTCGGGTGCGGCGATATCCGCGACGATCGCCGAGTGTGCTCCAAGCGACGGCCACGCATCTTCCAGCGCGAGCATGGTCTGGTCGAGCGCGTCCTGTGCCTGAGGGACATCCAGCCCGATCACGTGCGCGCCACGATCGGCGAGGACTTGCGCGATCGCTGCTCCAATCCCACGCGCCGCCCCCGTCACGAGCGCACGTTTGCCCGCGAGCGGCTGATTCCAGTCGACGGGCTGCGTGAGCGGCGTGGTGTCGATATGCACGACTTGCCCCGATACATACGCCGAGCGCGGCGAGAGCAGAAAACGCAGCGCCCCTTCAATATCGGCGCCCGGTTCCACCTGAACCAGATTCGCAGAAATGCCGCGGCGCGCTTCCTTGCCGAGCGAACGCGTCATGCCTTCCAGCGCCCGTTGCGCGGTCCAGGCACGCGGTGAAGCGCAGGATTCGGGCGGAAGTCCCAGCACGACGATACGGCCGCTCTTCGCCACTGACCGGATTGCATCGTGGAAGAAGCCGTATAGCGCATGAAGTTGCGTGCTGTCGGTGATACCCGTTGCGTCGAAGATCAGCGCCTCCACCCGATCGTTCGGCGGCCCGCCGGGCGAGCGCGGTTCGAAGCGTCCGCTCATGGCGCCATGTCTTGCCGCGACGGACAACCAGCCAAGCGCGCTTTCGTGGGCCACGCTCGTCATGCCGAGGGAAGTCAGCAGCGTAATCAATGGCTCGAACAGCGTAGGCGACGGACCCGCGCCGATCGCTGCCATACCGTCGAATTCCGCGCGGCCTTGTGCATGCCGGCGCAATACTTCCGGCTGAGGCAAGCCGATGGAACGCGCGACACTCGCGCCGAAGGGGGAATTGACGAAGTCGAGATAACGATCTTTCATGCCTGCCTGAAAACGGTTTAGCGCTTATGTGAAGGGTCACGCATGGATTTCCTCGGGCTCGCTCGCCAGCGCTTCCTGGCGTTTCTTCAATGCGTCGAGCATACCGAAATCCGCGCCGAAGTCATCGACCTTGACGACTTCCACGCCGTAACGTGCATAGTCGGAGAGTACCTGACGTTCGGTCGCATCGATCAAACCGCGCGTTTCGCAGGCCGCAGCCCACGCGTCGAGATCGGGCAGGCTTTGCGGCATCGGCGGGATCTGCCTGGCCTTGACCGCATCGCGCAGCTTGTGTTCGATCTCGGCATAGCGCGGGCTGAGCGCGAACATTAACTCGCCGTAACCCAGCGGATCGATATGCACGGGCGGTGCGTACGAGTCGCCAATCAGACGCTCGCGAGCGTCACCCGGCGTTGTCATCAACTCGGCTATAGCTGTTCCCAACCGATCTCCCGGCACGCGATGCGGCATGCCGAAAGGAAACGCCAGCACGCGCACGAAGCCTGCTGCGAGCGGCTTCGGATAGTTGGAGAGTACGCCTTCGAAGGCCGTTTGCGTTTGATGCAGCGCATCTTCGACACCCCAGCGCACGAGCGGAAGATCGGCTTCAGGGCGGCCATCGTCTTCGAAGCGCTTGAGTGTGGCCGAGATCAGGTAGAGCTGCGAGAGGATATCGCCGAGTCTTGCCGACAGGCGTTCGCGCCGTTTCAGTTCACCACCGAGCGCGAACATCGATACATCCGCGAGCAGTGCGAATGCCGTAGCGAAGCGAGTGGCCGCGCGATAGTAGGGCACAAGACGGGCGTCGGCGCGGGTGGGTTTGGGGATCAGCGCGCTGCCACCCAACGCGAACACGAAGCTGCGCACCGCATTCGATGCCGTGAAATTCGCGTGGCTGAAGAAGGCGCAGTCAAAATCACGCAGGCCTTTGGCGCGGTCGGCATTGCGGGTAGCGGTCATCTCTTTCAGCACGTACGGATGACAGCGGATCGCACCCTGACCAAAAATAATGAGGCTTCGAGTGAGAATATTCGCGCCTTCGACCGTGATCGAGATGGGCACTTGTTGATACGCACGGGCGAGGAAATTCGATGGCCCCATGCAGATGCCCTTGCCCGCGACCACGTCCATGCCGTCGTTGATCACTTTGCGTGCACGCTCGGTGATGTGATATTTCGCGATCGCGGAAATCACCGATGGCTTCTCGCCAAGATCAACGCCTTGCGCCGACAAGCGCCGCGCCGCGTCCATCACATACAGGTTGCCGCCCATGCGCCCGAGCGCTTCCTGAACGCCTTCGAACTTGCCGATCGCCGTGCGGAACTGCCGGCGTACGGCCGAATACGCACCGGTGCCGCGCACGGCAAGCTTCGCCATGCCCACGTTCGATGACGGCAGCGAAATGGCGCGTCCCGCGGCAAGACATTCCATCAGCATGCGCCAGCCGTTACCCACTTGTTCGCGCCCGCCGATCACCCAGTCAAGCGGGATGAATACATCGTTGCCCCAGTTCGGGCCGTTCTGGAAAACCGCATTCAGGGGCCAGTGACGGCGGCCGATATTCACGCCGGGATGACCGGTCGGGATCAGCGCGCAGGTGATGCCGGCTTCATCGGCGGTGCCCAGCAGATGGTCGGGATCGAGCGCGCGAAACGCGAGGCCGAGGACCGTCGCGATCGGTCCAAGCGTGATGTAGCGCTTCTCCCATGTCACGCGAAAGCCGAGCGTTTCGCGGTCCTCATGCAACCCCTTGCACACGATGCCCACGTCGGGAATCGCCGCCGCATCCGATCCGGCGTAGGGGCTCGTCAATGCGAAGCAGGGGATTTCATCGCCGCGAGCAAGGCGCGGCAGATAGTGGTCCTTCTGTGCTTCGGTGCCGTAGTGCATCAGCAATTCGGCGGGGCCGAGTGAGTTGGGAACCATCACTGAAACCGCTGCGGCCGAGCAGCGCGTGGCGAGTTTCATGATGACCTGCGAATGCGCGTAGGCGGAAAATTGTTTGCCCCCGTATTGCTTCGGAATGATCATGCCGAGGAAGCCCTTCGACTTGATGAACTGCCACGCTTGCGGCGACAAATCTTGCCAGACTGCCGTCGTTTCCCAGTCGTTCGCGAGATCGCAGAGTTGGGTGCATTCCGTATCGATGAACGCGCGCTCTTCGGCCGTGAGCACCGGTGCGCCGAGTGCGAGCAGCGTGTCCCACCTCGGGCGCCCGGAGAACAACGCTGCGTCCCACCAGACCGTGCCGGCTTCGATTGCATCGCGTTCAGTCGGCGACATCTCCGGCAGGATCTTGCGGAACAGGTCAAAGATGGATTTTGTTAGTAGTGCACGGCGCAGCGGCTTGATGGCAAGCACGAGCGCGGGCAGCACGAAGACAATTGCAAGGAGCACTGTGACGACTGGTCCGGTTACCCCCGCGAACCAGCCGATGGCCACCCAGATCATTGTCCACGCGAGCCACGCGGCGGCGGGCGCTTGCAGATACAGCAAAGCGCCGCTCACGATAAACAGTGCGACCACGAAGCTGGCTGTCATGACGACCTCTCTTGTTGTTGTTCGATAGTGTGCGCGGGAACGGCACGGAGGCGGTGTGCATTGGCAGCTTAATCTTCAGCACATTACATTCCCGGCGCGTGCGTTCTCCGTTCAAGCAGTGGCATGTTGCGACGCGGTATCGTGCATGAACGGACTTGCGCTTAAAGGGGCCGACGTCAACGCTGTTGCGCTATGGGAGACCGGTTCGCGCTCAGCGAACATGGCGGCGAACGGACAGGCTCCGCTTGGGGGAGAGAGAGGCGCTTTGAGCGCGGCCACCATGACCAGCGCAAGGCGGCCAATTAATTGCGAGTCCTCCAGACGCTGCCCCTGCGCGAAATCGGCGATAAGGCTGCTCGTATCGGCCCCGGCGAGAATGCCGCTCAGCGAGCCGATGCAAAAGTGCAGCCGCCAGCCCAGTTCTTCGCGAGGCAAATGCGGCAGCACGGTTTGAAACGCGCAGAAGAAACGCTCGGCGACATCGGCATAGATTCCGCGCAGGAAATGACGAATGAATGGCGACGGATCGGTGTAGGCGCGGCCGAGGAGACGCAGCAACGCAGGGCCGCTTTTGTCGATGCAGCGGGATTGCTGAAGCGCCGGGATGAACATCGCGCCAAGGATGTGCTCGCAGGTGAGTTGCGAACCCAGCGAAGACTGGAAGCGTTCGAGCAAGGCCAGGCGGTTCTGGTTGAGGCCGTCGAGGCGGCGAGTGAGCATGGCGTGGATCAGCGCGTCCTTGCCGCCGAAATGATAGTTCACGGCGGCCAGGTTTGCATCGGCGCGAGCGGTGATGAGCCGCATCGACATGGCTTCGTAACCCGCGTCAATGAAAAGCGCTTCGGCGGCGTCGAGCAAGCGCGTCTTGGTGTCGCCGGACGCTCGTGAAAACAGACGTGAGGACACACGTGAAGGCGCGCGACTGGATGGGTTAAGCGTGGAACGGGTAGGCACTGGCGTCTCCGGGACCTTTGAAACGGTCCACATTCTGGAAATGGTCGAGTAAAGCCTTTAATTAAAACGGGCGTTCTAATCAAGATAAAAAGCTTTGGCGATATCGACAAGCCATTTTGTGGAGCGCGGTCTCTAGAAAGAGAACGATCGTGCGGGAGATGGGGAGCGACTGAGTTAAATCTAGTGGAAAAATGGGGACGCGGGCGCGTCCCCATCGAATAAAAATCCTTAAACCGAACTTGTCGCCCCAACTTGCTGAGCCGACTCGGTCATGTCAATACCGCGCCGCTCGCGGCTAAAGAGAATAAGCCCCGCGATCACCACGGCGACCGTGCCGCCGACCAGCGCCATGGCAAGGCCGTAGTTATTGCCATTCTTGATAGCGATAGACGCCTGCATGGTCGCATTGACCGATGCCAGCAGATTGCCCAACTGATAAATCAGCCCGGGGAACGTAGCGCGAATCTCATCGGGCGAAATCTCATTCAGGTGAACCGGGATCACGCCCCAAGCTCCTTGAACAGAGATTTGCATCAGGAACGCGCCAGCGGCGAGAGCTACCGGGCCAGTTGAGAACGCCCAAAGGGGCAATACCGGCAACGCGATTAAAGCGGCAATGAAAATTGCCCAGCGGCGCCCGATTTTCTCCGACATGGACCCGAAGAACAGGCCGCCACAGATTGCCCCGACATTCAGGACAATGGTAATGAGCGCAACCGTGTGTGGATCGAAGTGATGCTGTTCGCGCAGGAAGGTCGGATAAAGATCCTGGGTGCCGTGCGAGAAGAAGTTAAACGCGGTCATCAAGACAATCGCGTAAATCGACAACTTCCAGTTTTCCTTGAGCGTCTTCAGCAAGCCGGGCCGTGGCCGCTTTTCCATGGCCTTCCATGCCGGCGATTCCGGCACGTGCGCGCGCACATATAAAACCAGCAGCGCAGGCGCCACGCCGATAAAGAACATTCCGCGCCAGCCAACATATTGATACGCGACGCCAAAGACGATGGAAGCCAGCAGATAGCCGCTCGGATAACCCGCTTGCAAAAGACCCGAGACAAAGCCACGTGCTTTGGTCGGCACGGTTTCCATGGTGAGGGCCGAGCCCACGCCCCATTCACCGCCCATGGCAATGCCGAACAGCGAGCGCAATATGAGCAGCGTCAAGAGGTTCGGTGAGAAGCCCGACAACATTTCCAACAGCGAATAAATGGCGATGTTGACCATCAAGGTCGGGCGCCGACCGTACTTGTCGGCAAGACGACCGAAGATCAGCGCTCCTATAGGGCGCATCGCAAGCGTCAGGGTAATGCCCAAAGCGACCGACGGAATCTTCGTATTGAATTCAGCGGCGATATCTTTCAAAACGAAAACCATTAGAAAGAAATCGAAGGCATCGAGTGTCCAGCCTAAATAGGCCGCAATCGTCACGTTTCTTTGTTCTCGCGTCCAGCTCATTACCGTAATCTCCCCATTCGCGTAATTGATTAATCATGACGTTGTGACCAAGCCCTTCTCTGCGCCGCGCCGAATAAGGCGCTCGGCTGGTGTCGGCAGGTTGGAGTGTACGCCGCTGTTTAATTGGATGCTCGCAACGATCACGCAAACTGGTATTAACCCCGGTATGGTTTCATGTTTTCTGTGCAATGCGTCAATCGGATAGCTTTCGGTTAAGTCAGTAAATTAAAGGAAATGAAAGTTAATTGAATTATTTTTGTATTAAATCGCTAATGAGGGTGAAGATCAGGCGTAGTTCACCTGAGGGCAAGACATCGGTTCACTTACGGACAAGTGCGTTGACCGGCCAAAATTGATACTGGGCGCATCGAAACGAGACCCGCCGAGCCCACATGTCCACTACTCCCCATGCCCGATGGCACTATGTCTTCATCTCGGCTTTCCTCGGCACCGCAATCGAACAGTACGATTTCCTGCTCTATGGCACGGCTTCCGCGCTCGTATTCAACAAGATATTTTTCCCGAATCTCGATCCGCTGGCGGGCACCATCGCAGCGCTGGGGACCTACGCGGCGGGGTACTTCGCACGCGGTGCCGGGGCGCTGATCTGCGGGCACTTCGGCGATCGTATCGGCCGCAAGACGTTGTTGCTGACAACCCTCCTTGTCATGGGCGTGGCCTCCACGCTGGTTGGTTGTCTACCTACGTATGCGGCCATTGGTATCTGGGCGCCCATTCTGCTGACCACGTTGCGCGTGTTGCAGGGATTCGCCATCGGCGGTGAGCAGAGCGGGGCAATCGTGCTTGGGGTCGAAAGCGCGCCGGCGAATCGCCGTGGCCTTTATGGGAGCTGGAGCAATTCAGGCAGCTATGGCGGCGCGCTGCTCTCTACGGGGGCGCTCCTGTTGACATCGTTATTGCCGGAGCATGATTTCCTGTCGTGGGGATGGCGCGTGCCGTTCCTCTTCAGCGCGGTGCTGGTTGTCATGGGCCTGTTGGGACGCGCCCGGTTGCCCGAGACACAGGAGTTCAAGCAGTTGCAGGCAACTGATTCGGTCGCGCGGTTTCCGCTACGGGACCTGCTGCGCGATAAGCGTCGTGAGGTTGTGATCGTCTTCATGGCGAGGCTCGGCGAGATCACGTGGTCAGTCTTCGTGTTGCTGTTCTCGGTCGCTTACGTGACGGTGCAGCTCAAGTTGCCAAGGTCGGTCGTTCTCGGCGCGATCATGGCCGGCGCGTCCTTGGGCGTATTCATGGTGCCGCTGTTCGCGGCGCTGTCGGATCGGATCGGCCGCAAGCCACTCTACCTGTTTGGATTGATCGTCTGCGCGGTGTATGTATGGCCGTATTTCAGCCTGCTGAACACGCGCGACCCGGCGCTTATCACGCTCGCTATCGTGGTTGCGCTGGGCGTCGTGCATCCGCTGATGTACGGGCCGCGAGGCGGTTTCTTTGCGGACATGTTCGATGTCCGCGTGAGATTCTCGGGTGTTTCCATTGGCGCTATCGGCGCGGTGGTTGGTGGCGGGATCAACCCGGTTATCTGTTCGTCGCTGCTCGCACATCGCGCGGGAGATCCCTCGGGTGTTGCGCTGTATATCACGATCAGCACGTTGATTGCGGCGTGTTTTGTTGCGTTTGCTCCGCGCGGTTCAGCAGCGCGGCACGCGTCGTCTGCGGCCACGCCAACAAGCACTGAAACAGCCACCCATGCCGCGGCCATTTCGCAGGCGAATCAATTGTGAAAGCGCATGACAACCGATAAAAATTCTTCGATGGAGAGTGTGATGAGTGAAGATAACAACCAAGACAACCACCACGACAACGACCACGACCTGAGCCAGAAAATCACGGCGCAGATGGACGAAAAACTGGAGCAGGGCACATGGGATAGTCGACAGAAGATAGCGCTTGCGTGCCGAATGCTTGCCCATGAAGGGCACTCCGAAACGCTGGCGGGACAGATCACCGTGCGGCAAAAGGATGGGTCGTTCCTGACGACGGCCATGGCTATCGGCTTCGACGAAATCACAAGCAGCAACGTGATTCGAATTGACGACGCCATGCAGGTGATCGAGGGAAAGGGCATGGCCAATCCGGCGATCCGTTTTCATCTCTGGATTTACCGCAAGCGCCCCGAGGTGAATTGCATCGTGCATACGCATCCGCCGTATATCAATGCGTTGTCGATGACGGGCACGCCGCTGGGGGTCGCGCACATGGACGCCACGCCATTCTTCGAAGACTGCGCGTTCTTGCGTGAATGGCCGGGCTTGCCGATCGGCGATAGCGAAGGCGAAATTATCTCGGCGGCGCTGGGGTCCAAACGAACGATCCTGCTGGCGAACCACGGCTTCCTGGCGGCGACCCGGTCGCTTGAGGAGTCCGCGTACCTGTCCATGCTGATCGAGCGGGCGGCGCGAAGCCAGATACTCGCGCAGTCGGTGGGAGAGATTCAGCGTATCGATGCTGAGCGCGCGCGCGAATCGCACGACTTCTTGCTGCTGCCGAGTATTGTCAAAGCGAGCTTTGCGTTGTTCGGCCGCCGCGTGATCAAGCGCGAGCCGGAGGTGCTGTTCTGAGTTCAGGGCGCCGGCCAACCGGCTCGCGCGCGCGGCACCGGGAATAGCGCCTTTTGCGTGTTCATTTTGACTGCGACATAATGGCCGCGACTGCGTTGCCGCGCCGAGGATCGTCCTTGGCGATCCGGTGGCCTTCAATCTTTCCAGCGACGTCCCAAGAGGGGCTGCCATGCGCGATATCACCCGTTTCGACCTGCCGTATGCTCCTGGATTGCGCGAGATGCCCGCCTGCGGAGCGGATGAATTGAAGCGGTCACTGGACGACATCGTGACGCCCGGCGACATTCAAATGACGGCGCATGCAACGACCGGCGCACTGCGTGCATGCCGTCTGACAGGGGGCGGAGTGCTCGCGACCGCGCATCTCGGCTATCAGGAGGTTCACCACGAAAGTGCTCACCTTCGTGAACTGGCAGGCGACGATGTCATCGTACTGGTCGCGCTGGATGGCAAGGGTGCTGTGACGCAACAGGGTCGCGTGCTGCCTTTCAGCAAGGGCGACATCACGTTTCGCCGTGCGCGAGTGCCGTCGATTGCACGCATCGACGAGCCGGCTAATCTCGTGCTGCTGCGTTTGCCGATCACCCGTTTCCTTGGTCATTCGGCGTCGCGTCATGCGTCGTTCACCCCGTACCGTGCAGATGCCGCCTCGGGCATTGTGGGTACGATTCATCGGTTCATCGACTCCGTCTTGCCCGCCTTCGCGCATATGAGTCCGGCGACTGTGGCGGCTGCGGAAGAGTCGCTGGTGGCGTTGATAGCCGCTGCGTATCTTGAGGCGGGGGATCGTACACATGCTGAGTTTGGTGAAGACACCGCACCTTGTTTCAATCCGCTGCGATGGTCGCAGCTCACGGCTTACATTGCCGCGAACCAGCGTGATCCGGAGATGGATGTTGCATCATGCGCAAGCGCGCTGGGCGTCTCGAAGCGCTACGTCCATACAATCTTCGAAGCCATGGGCCTGCAATACGGAAGCTATGTATTGCAGGAACGCCTTGCACGCAGCCGCGACGATCTGGCTAACCCGATTTGGGAATCGCTGTCGATAGAAAGGATAGCTTACCGAAATGGCTTTAACGACCCCGCGCATTTCAGCCGGCGTTTTCGCGCGGCCTTCGCTATATCACCTCGGGATTTCCGCCGTCGCGGCGGTGAGTTGCCAACGCGTTCGGTAAGTTAGTGCGAGTCGACGAGCGCGCGTAGGTCGGGATCGCGGACCTCCAGTAAATCGAACAAGCCAAGGGCGCGTAATGCGGGCAGGCCATCGACAATATCGTGCTCCGCCTCTGTGCGCTGGCTCGCAGGCGTTAAGGGATCGACCCAAACTCGCGCATTGGCAAGGAATGCACCGACGGTGCCTTTGCGAACGGAGACGCCGTTCAGCATGACGACGTTGGTGTCATCGGGAAGGATATCTGCAGCGCGCATCGTGTACTCCTGGTGTGGTTGACCCCCTCGACTGTATCGAGCGGCAACCGGACGCGCTGCGGCAACCATGCCATTCGATACGCTTTCCACGCCAACAGGGCGGCTCACGAGCCGTTTTGCGCCTCCGTTTTACGCGTCCGTTTTGCGCGTCCGTGTTACGCGTCCTTAACTCCACTCAGTATCCGCATTCTCGTCAGGCTCATGCAACGTCAATCCGGACAGCGGCAGCGGCAACGCCGTCTTATACCTGACCTGCTTGAGCGCGAAGCTTGAACGGATGTTCGAGATGCCTGGGATCTTTGTCAGCCGTTCAATGATGAAGCGTTGCAGCGCCTGGATGTCCGGCATCATGACGCGCAGCAAGTAGTCCGCGTCGCCGGTCATCAGGTAACACTCCATCACCTCGGGACGCTCGCCGATCGCTTCTTCGAAACGCCGCAGCGCGTCTTCGTCCTGTTTCGTCAGGCTGACCTGAATGAACACGTTGATCCTTAGCCCAAGCGGTTCGGGATTCAGCAACGTGACCTGCTGTTTGAATAGCCCCAGCTTTTCGAGTGCCCGCACGCGGTTAAAACAGGGCGTCTGCGACAGGTTTACCGCCCGCGCCAGTTCCGAATTAGTGATGCGTGCATTCTGCTGCAGCTGGTTCAGGATGCCGATGTCGATACGGTCCAGGCGTTTAGGCGATGTGGTCATAGCTCGAATATTCTGGAGAAATGGGCGTACACGGAATAAATACACTATCCCGCGGCCTGATTAAAAGCAAATCAGAGGCACATTCTGCGGCGCAATAGTTAAGCTGTATCTATACGCAGCGCTATTCCCCCATTCAATGCGGAGCCGTGCCATGACTGATTTATCCAGCGGAAGCGAACAGATTCTGTCGATATCCCGAGGTCGCGAAGACACCGATCCCGAGGAAACCGCCGAATGGCTGGAGTCGCTCAATGCAGTCACCGAACACGTCGGCCGCGACCGCGCGCAATATCTTTATGACCGGCTCGCCGAGCATGCGCTGTCATTGGGTATCGAGTCGTCGCGCGCACGTGTCACCCCTTATATCAACACCATTCCTGTTGCAGATCAGCCGCGTTATCCGGGCAATCTGGAGATAGAGGAAAAGCTCGCTGGCGCTTTGCGTTGGAATGCACTTGCCATGGTCGTGCGCGCTAACAAGGCTTACGGTGAACTTGGCGGCCACATTGCGAGCTATGCGTCCGCGGCCGATCTCTTCGAAGTGGGTTTCAACCATTTTTTCCGCGCTGCTGCGCCGGACGCGGGTGAAGGCACGGGCGGCGATCTTGTCTATTTCCAGCCGCATTCATCGCCAGGGGTTTATGCACGCGCGTTCCTCGAAGGCTTTCTTAGCGAAGAGCATCTGGAGCACTACCGCCAGGAGATAGCGGGACCGGGACTGTGTTCGTATCCGCATCCGTGGCTCATGCCGGATTTCTGGCAGTTCCCCACGGGCTCGATGGGCATCGGTCCGATCAACTCGATCTATCAGGCGCGCTTCATGCGCTACCTGCACAATCGCGGCCTCGCCAAGACCCAGGACCGCAAGGTGTGGGGCTTCTTCGGCGATGGCGAGATGGACGAGCCGGAATCGATCGGCGCGTTGTCGCTGGCGGCGCGTGAGCAACTCGACAACCTGGTGTTCGTCATCAATTGCAACCTGCAGCGGCTCGACGGTCCGGTGCGCAGCAACGGCCGCATTATCGATGAACTCGAAGCGCAGTTCATTGGCGCGGGCTGGAATGTGATCAAGGTCTTGTGGGGCTCCGACTGGGATGCGCTCTTTGCACGCGACCAGACCAATGCGTTGCTGCGTGCCTTTGCGCATACGGTCGATGGCCAGTTCCAGACCTTTTCGGCCAACGATGGCGGTTATAACCGCGAGCGTTTCTTCGGCCAGAATCCAGAGCTTGCCGCACTGGCATCCCATCTTAGCGACGAGGACATCGACGGCTTGCGTCGTGGTGGCCACGACGTCCGCAAACTTCACGCGGCCTATGCGAAAGCACTGAGCCACAGAGGTCAGCCGACAGTGATCCTCGCCAAGACGATGAAGGGCTTCGGCATGGGGACGTCGGGCCAGGGCAGGATGACCACGCACCAGCAAAAGAAGCTTGGCTTCGACGACCTCAAGGCGTTTCGCGACCGCTTTCGCTTGCCGCTGTCGGACGCCGATGTCGAGGCGGTCAAGTTCTACAAACCTGCGGAAGACAGTCCGGAGATGCAGTACCTGCACGCACGACGCGCAGGCCTTGGAGGCTATCTGCCCAGAAGGCGGAGAGCGGCGTCGAAGGGGCTGATCGTCCCTTCGATTACTAGCTGGGGCCAGTTCGCAATCGACGCGGCAGGCAAGGAAATGTCCACCACCATGGCGATCGTGCGCATGTTCGGCACGCTGATGAAGGACGCAACGCTTGGACCCCGCGTGGTTCCCGTGGTTGCCGACGAGGCACGCACATTCGGCATGGCGAACATGTTCCGGCAAGTCGGCATCTATTCGCCGCTGGGCCAGTTATACGAGCCGGAGGATCTTGGCTCCATGCTGTATTACCGTGAGGATACCAAAGGACAAATTCTCGAAGAGGGCATTTCAGAAGCGGGCGCAATGTCCTCATGGATCGCCGCGGCGACCTCCTACAGCGTGCACGATCTGCCGATGCTGCCGTTCTACATCTATTACTCGATGTTCGGCTTCCAGCGCATCGGCGACATCATCTGGGCGGCGGCGGATCAGCGTGCACGCGGCTTCCTGATCGGCGCGACCGCGGGCAAGACGACGCTTGGCGGTGAAGGGCTGCAGCATCAGGATGGCAGCAGCCATCTCGTGGCATCGACTATTCCGAATTGCCGCGCATACGATCCCGCGTTCGCCTATGAAGTTGCGGCTATCGTCGACGAAGGCATGCGCGAGATGGTCGAGCGCCAACGCGACGTGTTCTATTACGTCACGGTGATGAACGAGAATTACGCGCAGCCGTCGGTGCCCGGCGGCGATCTCGAGACGCTGCGCGAGGGCATTCTTAAAGGCATGTATCCGCTGGCGACAGAAACAAAAGCGGAAGCCACGGTGCAGTTGCTGGGGGCCGGTGCGATCCTCGGCGAGGTTATCGCGGCGCAGCGGATGTTGCGCGACGAGTGGGGTATCGAAGCGGCGGTATGGAGCGTGACGAGTTTTACTGAATTGCAACGCGACGGCATGGCTGCTGAACGGCTTGCACGGCTCGGCGAGACTGCGCCCGCGCCGTATGTGACCACGATGCTTGGCGCATCGCGAGGCCCGGTAATCGCGGCAACGGACTATGTTCGTGCTGTGCCCGAACTGATCCGCGCGTATGTGCCGGGTCGTTATGTGACGCTTGGCACCGACGGCTTCGGTCGCAGCGACACCCGTCAGGCATTGCGCGAGTTCTTTGAAGTGGACCGCGCATCTATTGTGATTGCTGCGTTGAAAGCGCTGGCCGATGACGGCGAAATCGATATCGCCATCGTACGAAAAGCGTCGCAGCAGTATGGGAAGGTGGCGTCGGCATTGGGCGCTCCCTGGCAACGGTAGAGAGCGCTCGCGGATAACGGGGCAAGGGTAACGCCGCGCGAAAACCAACCGGTCGATCAGACACGCCGCAACAGCTTCTGAAAGACCCATTCGATTCGAGCCGCGTTGCCATGTATCAAGACCGGATGACTTGCGCCATTGACCTGTCACCCGACGGCGGGACTTTTATATTGTGCGGAGGCCTGGCGCTGCGGTATAAGAGCCGTTCCAGAGGGTTTTCCGGCCATGTCCGCTCCGCTTCTTGATCCTGCAAAAACTGAATCGTCCGACGGCCCGGTGCTGTTCGCCGTCGAGCTGTCCGGCGATGTCGCGCGTGTCACCGGGTCTCATCGCCACGCTCGGGGTCAGATCTTCGGTGCGGTTCGCGGGTTACTGTCTGTTGGAATGGATGACAGCCAATGGGTCGTGCCTGCTACCCACGCGGTCTGGCTTCCACCCAATCGTGCGCACTCTGTTCGTTCGCACGGCGCGTTTTCAGGGTGGGGCGTCTACGTCAGTGAGAGTGCTTGCGCGGATCTGCCCAATGAGCCCTGCACGGTTCGCACGTCTGGCCTGTTACGCGAGGCCGTGAGCCGTGCCGCAAGCTGGCCCGATGCAATGCTGGACGAAGCGCAGATGCGCCTGTCCGGCGTTATCCTCGATGAAATTCGCTCGCTGCCGCGCGAGGCTTTCGGCTTGCCGATGCCGCGTGATGCGCGCGTGCTGCGGATCGCTCGCGCGCTTGCCGACAATCTCTCCGATAACCGCCGTCTGGAAGAGTGGGCCGCCTGGGGCGGCGTGTCGACGCGAACCTTGACGCGGCGGTTTATCGATGAGACCGGGTTCAGCTTTTCCGAATGGCGCCAACGCGCGCGCTCGATGCGGGCGTTGGAGATGCTTGCATCAGGCGTGGCGGTCACGACCATTGCACTCGATCTTGGCTATGAAAACGTCAGCGCTTTCATTGCAATGTTTCGCCGGACCTTTGGCGTGACGCCAACTCAATATTTCGTCTAGCGACCGCGCGCTCCTGGAACGATTAAGCGTGATGGTCAAGCGTCGGCTTCGGCGTCCACTGCCATCCTTTTAACACGAAGCTCCCTCAATGAAAGGGCGGAGTGAACGCGGTTCTGCTTGCCGCCGCCGGCACAAACCTGCATGCGCTGGTATTCTGGCAGTTGACATTGCAATACGTGCTTGGCAAGAACCGTGAGTCTATTCGCATCCCTTAATATTTCGACGGAAAGTCCATGAACGAGCTAACACTGCTGGCTGAAGCCGATGACCGCGCCCGACGCTATACCGAGTCCATTCCAAGCCGCCGCGTGTTCCCCGATCAGGCGGCGTTGCAGGCGCTGACCGCATTCAACGAGCCGCTCCCGGCGCGCGGCTACACACCGGAAGACGTCCTGCGGATGCTGGACACTATTGGCTCTCCCGGAACGGTGGTGTCGAACGGACCGCGTTACTTCGGCTTTGTGATTGGCGCGGCGTTGCCGGCGGCGGCTGCCGCAGAACGGCTGATGCTGGCATGGGACCAATGCGCATCATCATTCGATAATTCTCCGGTCGCGGCCACACTTGAAAAGGTTGCGGCGGGCTGGGTGCTCGAAGCGCTTGATCTGCCTCGCGAAAGCGCCGTGGGGTTCGGAACCAGTGCAACGGCATGCACGCTAAGCGCCCTTGCCGCCGCGCGTCGCGTGCTGCTTGCACGCAAGGGTTGGGACTTTGACAACGACGGACTGGCGGGTTCTCCCGAGGTCAAGGTCGTGGTGTCCGAGCTTGTGCATATCACGGTAAAAAAGGCGCTGCGTTTGCTCGGTTTTGGCATGAACAAGATCGTGTTCGCGCCGGTGAACCGCCATGGCCAGGTGGACCCGGACCGCTTGCCGCCGCTGGATGACATGACCATCCTCTGTTTGCAGGCGGGTGAAGTCAACACGGGCGAATTCGATCCCTTCGACACGCTCATTCCCCTAGCCAAGGCCGCGGGTGCGTGGGTTCATGTCGATGCTGCGTTCGGTTTGTGGGCGCGCGCATCCTCGCATGCGGAACTGACGAAGGGCATAGAAGGGGCCGATAGCTGGACTACCGACGCCCATAAGTGGCTGAACACCCCCTACGACTGCGCGATGGCAATCTGCCGCGACAGCGAAGCACTCGCTGCAGCGATGAACAGCGACGCGGTCTATCTGAGCGGCGCGAGAGATGCGCAGAAAAACCTGACCCTCGAATTTTCGCGAAGGGCTCGCGGTATACCGGTGTGGGCGGCGTTGCGATCGCTGGGTCGTGAGGGGGTGGCTTCAATGGTGGACCAACATTGTGCGCTGGCGCGTCGCATTGCAGAGGGTCTGGAACGAGCGGGATTTGAAATTTTGAACCGCGTCACGCTGAACCAGATCCTGGTTCGCGCTCATACCGATGAACTGACCATTGCTGCCCGCGAAGCGGTCCAGGCATCCGGCGAGGCCTGGTTTGGTGCAACCGTCTGGGAGGGGCGGCCGGCGTTCCGGATCAGCGTGTCGTCATGGCGGACGACGGAACACGAAGCAGACGCGCTCGTTGAATTGTTGACCGGGATCGCAAAGCGGCAGTAAGCAAGACGGCATGAAGCAAGGCGGCATTCGTCGCACTCATGGGTGAGGTTTGCCCATGCTACCGATGCCGGCCGAGAAGCGTGCGAAGGTTGATCGCAAGGCTGGCCAATATTGCCAGCGCGCCCAGCGTTTCAAGTATTGGCGAGAGCATTGCGGCAGATCTCCCAGAGGGTTGAAGCCGGTGGCGTGCTCCCGGCGCAACGCTTAAACCAAATGCCGTAAGAGCAGTTGAAGACCGAGCGCCAGCATGCAGATATAGAACCATCGGCGGAAGCTGGCCGGGCTGATGTGGCCACGTATGCGTTGACCTAGCCACATACCGAGCAAGGCAGGGACGACGGCGAGCAACGAACGGGTGAGATCAGTGGTGGTGAACGCGCTTGCACGGGCAAGCCCGATCGCCAATGCCACGGTCGATACCGTAAATGATAGTCCGAGGGCCTGGACGAGATCTTCTTTTTTTAGATCGAGCGCCTGCAGATACGGGACTGCGGGCACAACAAAAACGCCGGTTCCGCCCGTGACAAGTCCGGTCACCACGCCAATGACGGGCGACAGCCGCCGCTCATGCCGTGGCGGCACGGTGAAGTGCCACGACAGCAATCCGGAGGCGGCGTAGAGCGTCAGTGCGGCTCCGAGTCCAGTTAAGGCCCAGACGCCGCCGCTGCCGGCAATGAACGAAGCCGCAGCCACGGTGCCGATCACAATGCCCACCATCATCAGCCAGAAGCGCCTGACAAGCGCACCCAGTCGTGGACCTGCAACTAGCTGCCAGACGTTCGTGACGAGCGACGGCAGGATCAGAAGGGAAGCTGCCTCGGCCGGCAGCATAAGCGTTCCAAGTACACCCATTGCGACGGTTGGCAGGCCCATGCCAGTGACGCCTTTTACCGTGCCTGCTAGCAGGAAGGTCAGCGTAATGGCAGCGAGACGCGCGGTGTCAGGAGAGGTCATTGATACTTTGCAGGAAACTTCGCAGGAAGATGATCTGCTCTTATTTTCCCCAGATTCGCAATGGGCACAATGCGGAAGATACGTACTCTGCCTTAGGGTATAACTAAGGCTGATCAACAAAAATTTCCCCGGCCATGCGCTTCGATCTGATAGACCTGCGCCTGTTCCTGTACATCCTTGAAACCGGCAGCATCACGCATGGCGCGGCTCAGGCGAACATGTCGCTGCCGTCGGCCAGTGCCCGTTTGCGCGGCATGGAGGACGCACTCGGCCTGCCGCTGCTGGACCGAGGCCGCCGTGGCGTTGAATCCACGCCGGCAGGCGACACGTTGGCGCATCACGCGCGTCTGGTACTCGGCCAGATTGCGCGGATGCAGGGTGAACTGGGAGAGCACGCCGAGGCCCGTAGGACGCGCGTGCGGGTGTGGGCGAACACCGCGGCCGTTACGGAATTCCTGCCCCGTCCGCTTGGCGGATTTCTTCGGCATCACCCGAACGTGCACATCGATTTGAAGGAGCGGCAGAGCGTCGAGACCATCAAGGCCGTCCTGAGTGGTTCCGCGGAGATAGGCATTGTTTCCGATGCGGTCGAGCACGGGACGTTGCAGACATTTCCGTTCGCAACGGACAAACTGGTTTTGATCGTCGCGCGCGACCATGCGCTCAGCGGGCGTCGTCGTGTCGCGCTCGGGGATGTGGTCGAGGAAGACTTCATCGGCTTGAGCGCAGGCAGTGCACTCCAGGAGTATCTGGGCGAGCAGGCGCTGTTTGCCGGGCAGCAATTCTACTTTCGCGCGCGGGTGCGGACCTTCGAAAACATATGCTGCATGGTCGAGCAAGGGGCCGGCGTGGGGATCGTGCCGGCAACCGCTGCGAAGCGCTATAGAGGGACGCCGGGCGTGCACACGGTGGAGTTGACCGACCCCTGGGCCACACGCCGGCTCCTGATCTGCGTTCGCGATCTAAAGGCGTTGCAACGACCGGAGCGCGCGCTGGTTGAGGACCTTGCCGCGGCCTCTGATGGTTGAACGCTAGCAACTCAGATCGAAATATCCCTTGGCGAGGCATACGCCGTTCACCAGGATCTCGACGTCGTGCCGCCCGGCATAATGCACGCGCGTGGTGAAGTCCCGAATGTTCTGCGTGCGTTCTATTGCTACTTTTTGGCCGCCGTCGAGCGTCAACTCCTTGAGCTTGAATACCTTCGCGGCCGTCACGCCGGATTTCTTCACGTAATGCATCCTGTAGTCGATCACCAGCCGCTGGCTGTCCGGACACTTGGACGCAAGTTCGAATGACAAGGTCACGCGCTCGCCCAACGCAACCTGGCGTGGCGTCACGGCAAACTTGCTGACCTTTACATCGGGTACGCCGCCCGCTCCAATCACGGTCAACGCGCGGCCGTTGCCGGCCTTGATCAGTGAGCGCAGCGCACGCTTAGCGATCCAGGCTGTGTGAGCGTTTTCGATCGGCCACGTCGCCAGCCGGTCTAGCACCCACTCAGGATGCGACTTGGTCACATCGTTCAGATGATTGGCGACTGACTTGCGAACATATAGGCTCGTGTCCGAGCGCAAGTTTTCAAGAATTGGCGCGGCCAGCGAAGGATCAACCAGGATTGCATCGAGCCGGAACGACCATGGCAAGCGCGGACGGCTGCCTTCACTCGCGAGGCGGCGCACGGCGTCGCTGTCATCGCGTGACCAGATTTCCATGATGGCAAGCGCACGCTTCAGATCCTTGCGCAGGAACTCGCGCACTGCGAACTCGGACGAGCCGAAGGCCGTGAAAAACTTGAGCGCGTCCATCGATACATCGAAGTCGTCCAAGCCGTATTGTCCAACGTAGTCGGGAAGGACAAGCGTTGCAAATCCGTTGTCGATGCGCAGTGCCAGCGCACGAAGAACCTCAAGCGCCTGGCGATAGTCCGCAGGAAGGGTGGCACGCAGCGCCTGAGTCATGCGGCGCAGACGCTGCATCAGCGTCAGGTCGTCGAGTTCGGCGAGCGAGATCTTGAGAAACCGCCGCGTGTCGAATGAGGGATAAACCGCTTTGACGTCGAGCGCCATATCGCGGAATCGGCGCTCGTTGAAGATCTCTTTCAGTGCGGTGGTTTCGGTGTCCGACATCGTGATCGTTTTCTTGTTGGAGTTGTACTGGGTTTGCAAGGCGGTGCTATCGGCTGCAAATGATGTTGATGATCCGGCGCCGAAGTTCATCATGAGCGCGGCTTTCACAACACCGGAAAGAGAGTGTAGCTGCTCGCCCTGTCAGATCTTGTCAGGAGCGGCATTTTTGGGGCCGGTTCAGACTAAATTCAAAAAACCCTCGAACCCCTTTCGCAAGCTTAAGTATCCGTCGATGCCGCCGTTAACAAGGGGCCAGCCTGCCTGGTTTCAACGCTGTCTTAGATCCATTGATTAGTCACTCGACGACCATCCTGCAATAGCTTTCTCGATCCGCATCCAATGACACTTCCACGCCGTTTTGTTCCGTCGCGAACGGGCGCGGTGGATGAGTGCTGCAGAAAGAGTTTTATTGTTTGACACTCTAAGACACGTTGAAGGGCCATATCAAATTCAACGTTACGAAGAGTCGTCATTATGTTTAAAAAAGCGAGTGTTTCCACCTGCCTTCTGGTCGTTCTGGTCGTGTTCTGTCTTTTCCAGGTCGTCACCGAAGGGCTTGGTTTCTGGTCGCTGACCGCCACTCACGAAGATGTCGATAACCTGTCAAACATCGCACTCAAGCAAGTCAACGAGGTCAATGAAACCACTCAGCGACTGATGGATGCGCGGATCAACCTGTCGCGCGCCGGCACCCGCATGGCGCGTGGCGGCACTGAACCGGTCGACATTGTCCAGCATGCGCGCGAGCAGTTGGCGGTTGCGGACAAGTCGTTCACCGCCTTCGTCAATGCGCCCAAGACCGGCGATGAAAACCGGGCGCGCACGGCCGCATTGCAGGAAAAATTCCAGGTGTATCACGGTGCATTGAGTGAGCTGACGCAATACCTCGACGCCAACAATCTGCAGGCGTTCCTCGATCAACCGACCCAAGGGTTCCAGGACCGCTACCTTGCCGAGCAACAAAATTTTGCCCGGTTTGGCGACGCCGCGAGCCAGTCGTATCTCGATTCCATCGATGCCCGGCTTGGTCTTTTCCGCGGCGTCGGTCTGGCGATTTTCGCGGCGCTCGTGGCCGGTGTCGTGTTCGTACACGTCGCGTTGCGCCGCGCAGTGGTTGCCCCGCTCGAAGAGGCCGGCCGTCACTTCGAACAGATTGCCGAGGGCAAGCTCGACGAGCACATTGCCGATCGTGGCAGCAACGAAATTGGCCGCTTGTTCGCGGGTCTCGCGTCGATGCAGGCAAGCGTCGCGCACACGGTGAAGACGGTGCGCGAATCATCGGACTCGATCAATCTTGGCGCCGATGAAATCGCCACAGGCAACGCGGATCTGTCGGCTCGCACGGAGAACCAGGCTGCATCGCTGGAAGAGACTGCATCGAGCATGGAGGAACTGACCGCGACAGTGCGCCAGAACGCCGAGCATGCCCGCGATGCGAACAGCCTTGCAGGCGACGCGCTGACTGCGACATCACGCGGCACGGGCGTGGTCGATCAGGTGGTCGAGAAGATGACCAGCATCGCCAGAAGCTCGGACAAGATCGCGGAGATCATCTCGGTGATTGACGGTATCGCGTTTCAGACGAACATTCTTGCGTTGAATGCGGCCGTTGAGGCGGCGCGTGCGGGTGAGCAGGGTCGCGGATTCGCGGTCGTGGCCAGCGAGGTGCGTGGGCTGGCGCAACGCAGCGCGCAATCGGCCAAGGAGATCAAGGAGCTGATTGGTGAATCGGTTTCGCAGGTCAACGATGGTTCGGCGCTGGCGGGACGCGCCGGTCAGGCAATGCGCGACGTATCGACGTCAATCTCGCGCCTCACGCAGATGATGGCCGAGATCAGCGCGTCATCGCTTGAGCAAAGCACGGGTATTGAGCAGGTCAATCAGGCTGTAGTGCAGATGGATGAAATGACGCAGCAGAACGCGGCACTGGTGGAGCAGGCGGCGTCGGCGGCCGCGTCGCTGCATGAGCAGACGCGTCACCTGAAGGCGGCGGTATCGGTGTTCAAGATTCCGGACGAGGGAAGGGTAACGCGGTACTAAGAGCTGACGCCGGTACAAGGGCGCTTGCTCGCCAAAGTTTGCAGAGGCTTCACGATGGCGCAAGCAGGGCTAACAATGCTCACTTGGGGGCCGGCCGCAATTGGGCCGCCCCCAGATCACGTTCGCAGCTTAGCGGTCATCGCGTCTCAGGAGTACGCAGCCTCGGCGTGCCCATCTTGAACCATGCCTTGGCTATTTTCCCGTTCTCGATTTCGTAAATAGCGACCACGTCGATCTCACCGGGACCGTCCGGAAAGGTGCGAGTAACGATCTCCTGGTCGACCACCATGTTGCCAACCGATATCCGTTTAACGAGCGTGCCGTGAAGATTGGTTTCGCTGAAGCGGGCGACGTGCCGTTCGCGAATCTCGTTTGCTCCGCTAGCCAGCAAACGCGAAGGGAACTCATAGTATTCACAGTCGTGGGCCCACCACTGCATGAAGTCTTCTATATCCCGGGCGTTATAAGCCTCGAGTTGTTTTTGCACCGGGAATTCTGCGTTGCTCAACCCGCTTCCGTTCATTTCGTGATGTTCCTTGTGCAGTGTGAATGATCTCGGCTATGCGCTGCATTATGAAAGCGCATGCCGAGTGTCCGCGCCGAGTATTGCAGCGATGCATTGCGACTGTCTATAGCCGCAGCACGCTGGACCTCGGGCACACTGACTAATCAGAGAGTGAAGGGCGGATCTATTGCCCGGCGGTTTCGCTGGCCGGTCGATCGAAGGAGTCTTTGAAGGCTTTCCAGCCGAGGTTGAAGCCCATGCGCGCAATCATGATGCCGATGACGGCAGCGGCCAGGCGATCCGATATCGCCAGCCCGGCCATGCTGCCCAGGATGCCAACCGCCGCTATCAGCGCCGAGATTGCGTCCGAGCGCGCATGCCAGGCGCTCGCAACGAGAAGGGTGGAACGGGTGCGTTTAGCGACCGACATGATGTACCGGAACAGCGCTTCCTTGGCGATGATCACAAACACCGCGACGACCAGCGCGCTCGCGTGAACGCTGGAATTAGTCGCCGCGTTGGCCACGTGCCCGAGGCTGCTCCAAAGGGTTTCCATTCCGGTTGCGATCAAGAGGAAGGAGATCAATAGTGATCCTATGGTTTCGTAGCGATCATATTGATCGTTGACGCTCCGGTGCGCGGCCGTCGCGCTCAGGCGCAAGACCGCCAGCACCATCCCATCTGCTGCCAGGTCCGCCAGCGTATGAACGCCGTCGGCGAGCAGACCGTCCGAGAAAGCGAGCCAGCCGATGGCAATCTGCATGGCCATCAAGGCCGCGTTTAACAGGACGCTCACCTGGGCCGCCTTGAAGGCGGCATTGTGCTTCTCGCGGCCGTGCTCGGACGTCGACGACATCGTGGAGGGGAGTTATTAGTGTAGGTACAGCACCGTAACCGCCCTTCGTGGCGATGATATGACACGGATCGAGGAAGAGGGATGAGGCGGGTCAGAGCGACCGACCCGGTTGGCGCGTGCAACGCCATAAGGGTCCAGGCAAAGACCTGGACGCGGCCTGCCTCTGCCATTGGCGGCTCAGTGCGGGCGGGCAATATTGCCGATTACTCGTCCCACTCTCTGCCCGATCTCCGGAAGATTCGGCCAATTTTCTAAAGTGCCATCGACTCTTGCCGTAAAGTCATATACCAGTCTAGAACCAGCTTGATACTTTGAGGTCGTACAGTGGCAAAACAGCATTCGCTCACGATCCGGATGACTGCGTTTATCGTCGTTGTCTGCGCTTTGCTCGTGGGCACGGATATTTGGCGCAGTGTGGCTGCCCGACAAGTGCAGTTGAAGGAAATGACGTCGGCCACCGCGAATCTTGCCCGCGCAATGGCGCAGCACGCTAACGACACGATCAAAGAGTCCGACATAGCACTGAGGGGCATTGCCGAGCGCGTTGAACACGATGGCACCGGCCCGGTTCCCCTGGAACGGCTTCGTCAATTGTTTGCGTCCCGGTTGAGCGAGCTTCCGCAACTCAATGGTTTGTTCGTTTTCGATCGGAACGGTCAACTGATCTTGAGCACCGAGCCTGGGAAACCGCGCAGTTATAACAACGCGGACCGGGACTATTTTGTCTTCCACCGGACTCACGATGATCGCGCTACCCGCGTCGGTGTCCCGTTGCTTAGCCGTGCGACCGGCAAGTGGGTCGTTCCGGTGTCGCGGCGTATTGATGACACCGACGGTAAGTTCGCCGGCGTCGTTGTGGCGACCATCGACATCAACTTCTTCTTACGATTCTATGACAGCCTGGATATCGGCCATGCCGGCGCTGCGGCATTGGTCCTCGATAACGGGCGCATGGTCGTGCGCAGACCGTTCGAAAGCCGATTCCAGGGCGCGGACGTATCGGAGACGGTTCTTTTTCACGCTCACCAGCTAAACAAGTCGGGCTCCTTCCTTACAAAGTCATCTCAAGATGGCGTGGTACGGCTTAATAGCTATCGAAGCCTGCAGGACTATCCGCTCTTCGTCGCCGCGGCTTTATCGCAGCAAGAAATATTGGCCGGCTGGTGGACCGATACGCTTTGGCATTCGGCGGGCGTAGGCGCGCTGGTTATCGCGTTGGCGTTTTTTGGTTTCCGGCTTATCCGGCTTATCGGGCTGAGGACCGCGGCGGAAGAGAGGCTTGCTGCCAGCCTTGACATCACGCGTGCAATCCTTGATACAGCGATCAATCCGATTCTCACCATCGACGGCACGGGGGTTGTGCGCTCGCTCAATCCTGCAGGTGAAAAGGCCTTCGGCTACGCGTCGCACGAGCTGGTCGGGCAAAACATCAGGACGCTGGTCCCCGATAACTTCGTCGATGCTTACAACGACTATATCGCGCAGTTCAAGCAACAAGGAAGGACGGGCGGCGGCAGTGGCCGGGAACTGGCGGGATTGCGCGCGGACGGCTCGATTTTTCCGGCGCATGTTTCCACCGCGCCGATGGTCCTCGCCGGAGAGCTTTGTTTCGTCTGCGTCATCACGGATCTCACCGATCAGCACGGACAACGCACAGAGCTTGCCGCTGCGCGAGACCAGTTGTTACTGGCAGCCCAGACAGCAGAGCTCGGTATCTGGTCGTGGCATCTTGCCGACAACGCGCTCCACTGGAACGCGCGCATGTTCGATATCTACGAACAACCAAAGACCCTGCTCAATAACGGCCTGAATTTTGAACACTGGCGCATGCGCGTGCACCCGGCTGATATTGACGCCACGATGCATTCGCTCAATGCCGCGCTTGAGGGCAATGGCGACGAGTTGCCGTTGTTCCGAATCACGCTTCCCGGCGGCCAGATCCGGTACATCCAGTCACGCATCCGTGTCGAGCGGGACGCGAATGGCACGCCAGAGGTAATGACAGGAATCAACCGCGACATTACCGACCAGCATCAGCTCGAATTGCGTTTGCGCGAGGCGAAGGAGCAGGCCGATGCAGCGAGTGCTGCGAAGTCGTCCTTCCTCGCGAACATGAGCCACGAAATCCGGACTCCGATGAACGCAGTTTTAGGCATGCTGCACCTGGTCCAGCTAAGCAACCTCAATCTCCGTCAGCGCGACTATGTCAGCAAGGCGCAGACAGCGGCGAAGTCCTTGCTTAGCCTGCTAAACGACATTCTCGACTACTCGAAGATCGACGCGGGCAAGCTGCAACTCGACGTCCATCCGTTCGAGCTTGAACCGCTGATGCAGGATCTGGGCGTAGTCTTGTCCGGCAATCAGGGCGATAAAAACGTCGAGGTCCTGTTCGATCTGGATTCGGCTCTCCCTGAGTCCCTGATCGGCGACAGCCTTCGCCTGCAACAGGTCTTGATCAACCTCGCCGGCAATGCGCTCAAATTTACGTTGACCGGACAAGTCATCGTCAGCGTCGAGTTGCTGCAACGTCTGGATGCGGCTGTCCGCGTACGAATTGCGGTCACCGATAGCGGCATTGGCATCAGCGACGAGCAGACCGGTCGTATTTTCGAGGGTTTCAATCAGGCCGAGACATCGACGACCCGCCGTTTTGGCGGCTCAGGTTTGGGATTGGTTATTTGCAAGCGCCTCGTCGGATTGATGGGTGGCGACCTGCTGGTTGAAAGCGAAGTAGGCGTTGGCAGCCGGTTCTGGTTCGACATCACGCTTGGCGTCGATGGCGCGCATCCGGCCGCCGATGCACCTGTCATCAACCGGCAATTGCGGTTGCTGGTAGCCGACGATAACCAGATGGCAGGAGAACTGCTGGTTCGAACGGTCGCGGCGCTTGGATGGCAAGCGGACCTGGTGGGCGGGGGTATCGACGCCGTCAAGCAGATCAGCGAGTCGGTACGCGCCGGGCAACCTTATGACGTCGTGTTAATGGATTGGCGCATGCCGGACCTGGATGGATTGAACGCGGCGCGGCTCATTCGCGGCGCGAAAGACAGCCTGCCGCTTCCCGTGGTCGTGATGGTCACCGCCTACGGGCGCGAGGTGCTGGCTGAGGCACGCGACAGCGGAGAGGCGCCTTTTGCAGGCTTCCTGACCAAGCCGATCACGCCTAAGCAGTTGAACGAAGTCGTACTGCGTGCGCTGCACGCCGGGGACACGCATCAGGCCGAGATCGAGGAGCCGGCGGCCAAACCCGCGGCTCGCCTCGCCGGACTGAATCTGCTCGTGGTTGAAGACAACGCCTTGAACCGTCAGGTTGCCGAGGGCGTGCTGAGAGCAGAGGGCGCCCAGGTACAACTGGCCGAGGGCGGGATCGAAGGCGTGAAAAGAGCGACGACGTCGGGCACTCCGTTCGATGCCGTCCTGATGGATATCCAGATGCCGGATATCGACGGATTCGAAGCCACGCGACGCATTCGTGCAAATCCGCGCTTCGCCTCGCTGCCCATTATCGCGATGACGGCGAATGCATCGAATGCGGATCGGCAAGCCTGTCTCAACGCCGGCATGGACGATCACGTGGGCAAACCCATTGATGTCGAGCAGCTGGTCGCGGCGCTGCACGCTCAAATCGATGGCAAAAAAATCTCGCTCGGCCTTGCATCCGGTCATCCGAAGTCCGGCGCAGCCGTCGTTGCCGAGCCGCTGCTGGAAACGAAAGCGTCGATTGTTGCGCGGTTTGGTGGCAATATTGCGTTAATCAACAGTGTTTTGGCTAATTTTGGGGCTCAAACGGAAAAGCAGTTAGCGTTGCTTAGCCAGCAAATCGCGCAGAGCGATCCTCTTGACGCTGCCTCGCTGCTGCACGCAATCAAAGGGACCGCCGGGACAGTCGGCGCACGCGCGCTTTCTGCGCGGGCCGGCCAACTCGAATACGATCTGCGCCACGCCGATGTCCTGGCAACGAATGACGTGATCACCGACGAGGGCGTTGCGGATCTAAGAGCGCTGCTCCAGGACAGTGTAATTGCATTGGCACGTGATTTCGGCGATGCCAGAATCGAGGTGCCGGTCACCGAGGTGGCATTGCCGTTGGCAGAATGGAAGCTGCGGCTCAACGAGATAGTGGCATTTCTCGAGTCATCGAATCTGCAAGCTATCGCGCTTGCCGAGGCGTTGGTGGCTCACACGGCTTCGGAACAACGGACTCAATTCGATCAGTTCCTGATGCAGGTAAGGGAATTGGATTTCGCAGTCGCGGCGCTCAGCGCACGCGACATGCTGGAGCGATCGTGACAAATGGAGCATATTCTGGAAAGCTGGTTACTTCATGCGAATCGCCGTCCCAAGATCCTGATTGCCGACGATCAGCCGACGAACATTCGTGTTCTATACGAGCTTTTTCGCGACCAGTGCGACGTATTCATGGCAACGAGCGGTGCGCAGACCATTCAAATCTGCCGCGCTGAGTTGCCCGATCTCATCCTCCTGGACGTAGTGATGGAGGATATCGATGGTCATGAGGTATGCCGGCGGCTCAAGGCCGACTCGCTGACCAACGCCATTCCGATCATGTTCGTGACGTCGCAGAATCACGAGGCGGATGAAGTCATCGCCTTGGGATTAGGCGCGGTTGATTTCATCACGAAACCTATCAACCCGGTGATCGTGCGCGCACGTGTACGCACCCATTTGACCCTTAAACTTCAGGGTGATTTGCTGCGCGCAAGCGCATTACTCGATGGATTGACGGGCGTGGCGAATCGTCGGAAGTTTGACGAGGATGTGCAGACTGACTGGCGCCAGTGCCTCAGGGAAACTGCGCCTCTTTCGCTGATTCTGATCGATATCGACTATTTCAAGCTTTATAACGATCGTTATGGCCATCAGGCGGGTGACACGTGCCTGAAACTCGTCGCGAAGGCTCTGGCTGAAACGCTTCGACGTCCGTATGACAAGCTGGCGCGGTACGGCGGTGAAGAGTTTGGGTGTCTTTTGCCTAAAACCGAACTCGCAGGAGCGAGCGCCATAGCGGAAAGAATGCAAACGCGCGTGAGCGAATTGAGAGTGGAGCATCTTGGCTCCGACGTCGATCAGGTCGTGACCATCTCTTTGGGCGTCGCTTCAATGGTGCCGACGGCTTCCATTACGCCCGAATTATTATTGAAGGCAGCAGACCAACAACTCTACGAAGCGAAGCGCACGGGTCGTGCGCGTGTCTGCGCGTTGTCGACGTCATAAGTCGGGTTTGGAATCTCGGCTGCGAAATCTTGGCTAACGCTGCTAATGCTGCGCTCCGCTCTCGACTCACGCGTCAAGAGCGGAGCGTCTCCCATTCAGCCTTTATACCGATTGTTTGCGTTCGCTTGCCCTTGCTTGCGACGAATGACTGTCCGCTGTTTTCCAATATTGGATAATCCCGCGAACTTCCGCTTCGATACGTCGCACCGTGTCAATAATGCTTTGAATCCGGGCTTGCAAGACGACGGGTTTGAACGGTTTGGCGATCACATCGGTTGCGCCAAGGTCGAGGGCTTGCTGTTCAGCGTCGGCATCGGCGGCCGGTGCAATATAAACAATCGGCACGTGTTCGAGCGCGACTACGGCTTTCAGCGCCGCGCAAATCTCAAAGCCGTCGTTATGCGAGTGGTGGGTGTCGAGAAGAATGAGGGTAGGCGCGTGGCGATGCGCTTTTTGCAATGCCTCTTCGCAGTTGGCCGCAAAATGTAAGGCGCCTGTATTTTCGAGCGCTCGCCGCATGAGCTGAATAGTGGAAGGATCATCTTCGATAATCAGCAGGTTCGGCGTTTCCGGCGTCACTGGCCATGTGCGCAAGGTGCCCGCTCGACAGTCCTGATCAATATTTTTCACGATCTGTCTTACGCGGAGCTGGGCGCGCACGCGGGCCGTGAGTTGTGCGGCGACAAGCGGTTTTGTGACGTAATCAGCGGCACCGAGTCTCAGTGCATCGACTTCGAGCGCAGGCGCGTCATGGCTCGTCACGAAAATAATGGGCACGTGCGCCAGATTTGCGTCGGCCTTGAGGACTTCGCAAACGTCGAATCCGGTCATGCCGGGCATATCGGCATCGAGGAGAATAAGGTCAGGGGGCGAATCCTTTGCAAGCTCAATGGCAGCTTCGCCTGAAGTGGCGAACCGTTGATCAGGATACGCGGCAAGCATCTGCCCCATGATTCGGATTGTCGACGGATCGTCGTCTACTAAAAGAAGTCGCGCACTGTTTGCTGACATTCGATTGTCCCTCAGAATTTTTGACGTATGACACCATGATGCGGCTAACCGATGCAGCTTGATCGGCGGAAATGCGACGGCTTTAGACCTTAAATCGCGCCTTGAAGGCGGCCGCGAAAATGAGCGTTGGGATATTCTAATATAGGGCGTGCTTGTGCTGGACAGTCTGTTGGTTAAGTGCCAAATTCGAATGCCAGAAAGCCGCGATATTCCGGTGGAAACGTCACTATTGCGTAGTGTCGGCCGCTTACGGCATCGCTAAGTCGAGGGCAATTGAAACGGGACTGCTGACATTCCGTAAAGTCGAGACATCGATAAATCGAGTTTGCGGAATCGTGCCGAGAAGACGTTCGTGACGGAAGCGTAAAGTCAGTGATACCGTAGGGCGCTGCAAAGCCCGCGTAAACCGCATTATGGTGGACGCATTGGACGCCCGAAAAACAAAAACCCCGCGGGCAAAAAGCTTTGCGGGGTTTTTCTTTTACTGCGCCGACTGTCTTGCTAACTTCTTGTTGGTGCCCAAGAGAGGACTCGAACCTCCACACCTTGCGGCGCATGGACCTGAACCATGTGCGTCTACCAATTCCGCCACCTGGGCCAACCGATACAGCGAAGAGTGCTATTTTAGCGGACGATTCGAAGCTGTCAATGGTCTGTCAGGAAATGCATCAAAAGAAGGGAAGGGAGTGGCGCTTGATCGCGTGGATTTCTTACTTTATCGATGCCGCTTAACTGATCAAGCCGGCTGATAACCATGCCGCATAAAAAACCGATCGAGTTCGCGGTCCTCCGGCCGCCGGCCCGTAAAGACCTCGACGTACTCAGCAATACGCATCATGCGTACTGATAATTCCTCTTCGCTTTTCATTGAAATGTACCCCATCTGCGTCAGGTAGATAGCCCTCGCGCGCACATCGGCCGAGATCGGTTCGTATTCATAGCGCTCGAATAACCGGGTGAGCGCAGCGATGCGAAGCTGGTCCGCAGTCTGGATCTCGGCAGCAATCTCAGGCGACTGCAGCGCCCAGCTTCGGATAGCCGCTTCAAACCGCGAGTCGAAGATCCGATCATCTAGCCAGCAATCAAATACGTTCAGAACCGCCTCGGAGATTGTTTCGGCGTAAGCCTCAGTCTGCTTGACCCAGTTGCCGGTGTTTTTGGCGCGCCAGCGTTCCAGCAACGCAGCCAGCAACTCCTCACGGTCCTTGAAAAACCAGTAGAAACTGGTTCGCGACAAATTCAGCTTCTTGGCCAACGGGAGGATGCGCACGGAATCGACGCCGGCGTCACGCAGGCTGTCGTAAGCGACCTCGAGCCACGCTTCGGGCGACCCGCGTCCCGCGTCGGCAGTCGGTTGATCCATAGGTAGTAGTTCCTTAAAACGGCCGGAATCGTCAGGCCGCAGAGCGGCGCCACATCACGAAAGCGTCGATATTCTGGCTTCTCGACTGGCATCGGTCAAAGCGCTTTCGACTTCCATTCGGCCTCTCAGTCCGCCACGCGACTGAACGCTGATGACCATCGCAGCAAACCAATGTTCATTGTAGTCGAGATACTTGACACAGATGTACAGAGTGAATAATCTTCATTGCGTCCCCCAAACAAAACTGTCAAAGGCCACGCCATGTCGTCTAGTGACCCGCTCCTGCAGCCTTACACCATCAAACATCTGACGTTTCGCAACCGCATCATGACTACGTCGCACGAGCCGGCGTATGCGGAAGATGGCATGCCGAAGGAGCAGTACCGCGCGTATCACGTCGAGCGCGCGAAGGCGGGCATCGCGCTCACAATGACGGCCGGGTCGGCGGCGGTATCGAAAGATAGCCCCCCGGTATTCAACAACGTCCTCGCGTACAAGGACGAGGTCGTGCACTGGATGAAGGATCTCGCCGATGAATGCCACGAGCACGGCGCGGCGGTCATGATCCAGTTGACGCACCTCGGACGGCGCACGCGCTGGGACAAGGGCGACTGGCTTCCGGCGGTGTCCCCCTCGCACAATCGGGAGCCCGCGCACCGCGCCTTTCCGAAGAAGCTCGAGGATTGGGATATCGAGCGCATCATCAAGGACTATGCGGACGCCGCCGAGCGAATGAAGGCGGCCGGTCTTGACGGGCTCGAACTGGAAGCCTACGGACATTTGATGGATCAGTTCTGGTCGCCCCTCACGAACACACTGGATGCGCCCTACGGCGGCTCGCTGGACAACCGGATGAAGTTCACGTTCGACGTCCTGACGGCTATGCGCAAACGCGTGGGTCCGGACTTCCTGCTCGGTATCCGATACACCGCCGACGAGATCATCGAAGGCGGGCTCACGAAAGAGGACGGGCTGCACATATCGAAGAAGCTGAAAGAAAGCGGCCTCGTCGATTTCCTTAACGTGATCCGCGGCCATCTGGAAACCGATGCCGGATTGACCGACATCATCCCGATCCAGGGCATGAAAAGTGCGCCCCATCTGGACTTCGCGGGCGAGATCAAGAAGGCGACCGAGTTCCCCACCTTTCACGCAGCGCGAATCCAGGATGTGCCGACGGCGCGGCATGCGATTGAGTCAGGCAAGATCGATATGGTCGGCATGACGCGCGCGCACATGACTGACCCGCACATTGTTCGCAAGATCATCGAGCGCCGGGAAGACGATATCCGGCCGTGCGTGGGCGCGAACTATTGCCTCGACCGTATCTATCAGGGCGGCGCGGCGTACTGTATTCACAATGCCGCCACGGGCCGCGAAACCACCATGCCGCACGACATTGCGCGTGCGCCGACCCGGCGCAAAGTGGTGATCGTCGGGGCTGGCCCGGCGGGACTGGAGGCAGCCCGCGTGGCCGGTGAGCGAGGGCATGAGGTCGTCGTGATCGAGGCCACGAACCACCCGGGCGGCCAGATCCGCCTGACCGCGCAGAACGTGCGGCGCAAGGAGATGATTGGCATCGTCGATTGGCGGATGTCCCAATGTGAACGGCTCGGGGTGACGTTCAAGTTCAACACGTGGGCCGAGCCGGCGACCGTGCAAGCCGAAGCGCCGGACGTGGTGATCGTGGCAACGGGGGGCATGCCCCACACCGACGTTTTGCGCGAAGGAAACGAGCTGGTTGTATCGACCTGGGACATCATCTCCGGCGACGTCAAGCCTGGCTCGAACGTTCTGATCTTCGACGACGCGGGTGACCACGCGGCATTGCAGGCAGCCGAAGTGATTGCGCAAGCCGGAGGGAAGGTCGAGATCATGACGCCGGACCGCTCGTTCTCGCCCGAAGTGATGAGCATGAACCTCGTGCCCTATATGCGATCGCTGCAGAAGCTGGATGTGAAGTTCACGGTAACGTACCGGCTCGCTTTGGTACATCGCGACGATAACGGGCTTGTCGCGGTCGTGGGCAGCGACTATGGCGGCATCCGCAACGAGCAACGTCATGACCAGGTCGTGGTGAACCACGGAACCATTCCGATGGACGATCTGTATTTTGAACTGAAGCCCTTGTCGAGCAACCTCGGTGCGCTCGATTACGACGATCTTATTGGCGGGACGAAACAGTCGCGCAAGTCGAACCCGGAAGGCGCGTTCCAGCTTTTCCGTATAGGCGATGCAGTGGCCGCGCGCAACACGCATGCGGCAATCTACGATGCGCTTCGTCTGGTCAAGGATCTGTAGGGAGAGGGCTGTTTTCTTGCAGCCCGTATTGGGTTTTACAGAGATTTGGATAACTAATCATTTTGGTTAGCGTTGTAACGCCTATGAATTTTCTGGCGCGTGCGTCTATTACGTGAACGCTTCAAAAATAGAGCATGCGATCCGCGCAATATCGGCGTTTTTGATACCTTGACACATGGTTCCACGTGGGACTAATCTGAATTTATCGGTGGTCGGCATTCGACGAATTCGTACAAGCCGCGGCCCTTCGAAAACGGGTGGATGTAACCATGGATCGTGACGCGCGCCTTTCCGGCCTGAGCTTTCAACGTCCTCGCGACGGCCGCGAGTATCGAGAGGGTCAGGCGGTCAAGGGTCACCAGATCGCGCCTGTCGACTGGTCTCTGATTGAAAGGGCTGAGAGCATCGATCGGCGTTCGCTCCGCGCGTATCGTCTCGAGAGAATTCGCGCGCAATTGCGTTCGCATGATTACGGCGGGATCCTGCTGGCGGATCCGCTGAACATCCGCTACGCCACTGACACGAACAATCTTGGGCTCTGGGTCATGCATTCGCCGAGCCGTTACGTCTATATCGCTACAGACGGGCCGGTTATCCTGTTTGACTTCGTTAGCAGTCGACACAATAGCGAAGGCATTGAGACCATCGACGAGATACGTCCTGCCATTCCGTGGTTGTACTTTCTTGCCGGTCCGAGAGTCGAAGAAAAGGCGACGTTATGGGCCAGGGAAATTGCCGACCTGGTTTCTACTTACGGCGCGGGTAACCGCCGGCTTGCGGTCGATCGCTGCGATCCTTGGGGCGCAGAGCGCCTGAAGGCGCATGGCATCGAATTGTTCGATGCGCAGCCGCTCACCGAGCAAGCGCGGCTGATCAAGTCGCCGGAGGAAATCGCGCAGCACGAGGTGTCCATGGCAGTGTGCGATCTGGCCATATCGCGCATGGTCGAGTCGCTTCAAGCCGGTGTGACCGAGAACCAGTTATGGAGCATCCTGCATGAGACCAACATTGCGCATGGAGGCGAGTGGGCCGAAAGCCGATTGCTGAATTCCGGGCCGCGGACCAACCCTTGGTTCCAGGATGCAACGAACCGGGTGATCGAGGCGGGAGACATGGTTTGCTTCGACACGGATATGGTCGGCCCCGGTGGTTACTTGTCCGATATCTCCCGAAGTTTTGTTTGTCCGGGGCGCGGTATGGCGGCAAGCCAGGGGAATCTACTCGGCTTCGCGGAGGACCAGATCATGCACAACGTAGGGCTGCTTCGCGCGGGGCTTTCCTTCCGCGAATTCGCCGAACAATGCTGGCCGGTTCCCGAGCGTTACGTGCATAACCGGTACATGATGATGCTGCATGGTGTCGGACTGGTGGATGAATATCCGAGTGTCGCCTATGCCGTCGACTTCGACGCCTGGGGCTACGACGGAACCTTCCAGGAAAACATGGTCGTGTCGGTGGAGAGTTACATCGGCGAGCAGGGCGGTAAAGAGGGTGTCAAGCTTGAAGAGCAAGTGCTGATTACCGCGAACGGTTCGATTGTCCTTTCGCACAGTCCGCTGCTAGGCCGCCGGTACTCATAATGACCGAAACCCTTCCTCGCGTGATTGATTCCGACTCGGTGCTGGCTCGGATTTGCCCTCTTGCACTGATCGATGCAATGGAAAAGAAGCATCGGGAGGGCTACGAAACGATCGGCCGGCTGCATACGCCGATCTCGAGGGACGACCGGCCCAGCGCCGAGTTGCTCATCTGGGCGGGCGCACGGGCGGACGGATCAATGGGGGCGAAAATTGTTTCGATCTCTCCCGACAACGGGCAGTTGAGCCAGCCTTCGCCTACGGTTCATTCCGCCTTTGCGCTGGTCGACCGGTTGGATGGGCACTTCAGGTCTTTTATCGTGGGAGAGAGCTTTACCCGATGCAAGACGGCGGCTGATTCCGCGCTCGCGGCGCGGTACCTCGCTCCTGTCAACCCGACGAAAGTGGTCGTGCTCGGCGCCGGCGCGCAGGCCAGGACCCATCTGACCTACCTGCATGCCGTTTGCCCGAGCATCGAACGGGTCGACGTGTGGAACCGGAATCGAAGTCGCGCAGAGCAGTTGGTAGAAGAGCGTTTTCTGCCCGTCAATTTTCAGGTGTCGAATGATCTTGAGGCGAGTGTCGCAGACGCCGACATCGTGGTGTGCCTGACGTCATCGTCTACGCCAGTGCTTGACGGGAAGTGGCTAAAGCCTGGGTGTCATGTCGATCTTGTCGGTGGCTTCACTCCCGACATGCGCGAGACAAACGACGCCGCCATTCTTCGATCAAGCGTTTTTGTAGACCATCTAGGGCTCACGACTGAGCATTGCGGCGACATCGTTCAACCTCTGAAGAACGGAACCATCACCTTGTTGGACATCCGGGGAGACCTCTTTGACCTGTGCAGAAAGCAGGTTCCCGGGCGACGCGACCCGCAAGAAATTACCTTGTTCAAAAACGGTGGCGGCGGGCATCTGGATCTGATGGTGGCGGAGTGGTTGTCCGAGTCCTTTCGTTGATGTAGGGGAGAGAGCGCTGGCTCCCGTATTTTCAGATGCGGTCTGTTTATGGGTTTTCCTGGTTGTTGTATTCGAGGATAAACAGATATGGTTAGTACAGTTGAGGATGTTCAGGAAGCGGAACTGAAGTCGTCCGATAGCACCGTCAAGGCACAAGACGTGTTCGCTGCGGTCGTCACCAATGGACCGATCAGCGATGCATGGCGCTTCACACTCTGGTCGAACTACTACACGGAGCCGTGCTTTTCAGCGATGAGTCGTGACTTCGATGTTGGCCGTGACGAGTTTAACGTGATGAGCTGCCTGAGTTCCTACGGTCCAATGGCTGCCAAGACCATTTGCGAGGTGACCGGCCGTCCGAAAAACAGCATCAGCCGTGCGGTAACGCGACTAAGCGAAAGGAAAATGATTCGCCGCAAGATCAACCCGCTTGATCGGCGTGAGAGCTCGCTCATGTTGAACGAAGGCGGGCGGAAGCTCTATGAACGTGTGGTGCCCGTTGCGATCGAGCGGCAGTCGACCATGCTGAGTGGGTTGAGCGCATCGGAGCGCGCCTTGCTCGATCAGGTGCTGAACAAGTTAATGCAGTTTCGCCATGAGTGGTGAAGACGCTGAGCAAAACCCCGCGAAGCCAGCTCACGAATAGTTGATTCAATTTTTGCACTACATGGTGCGAAAGCATCACTTGAGGTCTGCTTTTTGGCTTAGTCAAATTAACTATTCGAGTGGTGCTGCGAGGCGGCCTTGGAAGGCAGTGTTGAACGCCCAAGCGACCGGGACCGACTTTGCACGAAGTTCACGGAGTGAGTTCCATGAATAGTATCGCGTCTCCTTTTCTAGAGTCCGATCCGGTCGCCTTGAAGCGCACGGGAGCAACGGGCGAGCCGATACTTTGCGTTGAATCGGTGAGCAAGACGTATGGCACGCACAAGGTACTCGAGAACATCACCTTTCAGATGCAAGCCGGAGAGGTTATCGCAGTCATTGGTCCCAGCGGTTCCGGAAAAAGCACGTTGCTTCGGTGCATCAATCAACTCGAGCCGCCGAACGAAGGCAAGGTGACAATCGGAGGCGTAACGATCGACGCCGAACGCCCAGCGACCCGGCGAGATCTCGTCGCATTGCGCCGGAAGATCGGCATGGTGTTCCAGTCCTTCAACCTGTTTCCGCATCTCTCCGTGTTGCGCAACGTCAGTCTTGCGCAGGAGCGCACCATGGGGCGCTCCAGAAAGGAGGCGGACGTGCGATCGATGGATCTTCTCGCGCGCGTTGGCCTGGCAGACAAAGCGAGCCAGTATCCCGCGCGGTGTTCTGGCGGTCAGCAGCAAAGGATCGCGATTGCCCGTGCGTTGGCCCTCGAACCGGAGATCATGTTGTTCGACGAGCCCACATCAGCACTCGATCCGGAGTTGGGTCTCGAAGTGCTGGCGGTCATGAAGGAACTTGCGTTGTCGGGCATGACGATGATCGTCGTCACCCATGAAATGCATTTTGCAGAGAACGTGTCGGACCGCGTGATCCTGATGGCTGAAGGTCACATACTCGAAGAAGGACCCAGCGCCGAAATCATGCGCGCACCGAAGACCGAACGCGCAGCCCGGTTCCTAAGCGCAGTGAGGGACCGGTAATGATCATGGATCTCACTGCAATCTTGAATGGTGTCCCGTGGACAATTGCGCTCACCCTGGCGTCGTTTATTGTGGGCGCGGCACTCGGATTGCCGCTTTGCGCGATGCGCTTGTCGACTATCGGCGCGTTGCGATTGACGTCGACAGCGATAGTGGTGTCCTGCCGATCGATCCCACCCATCGTCTGGCTATTCTTTGTGTTCTTCGGCATTGGCAACGGCCTCATAGCCATGAGCCCGTTTACCGCAGCCGTGGTGGGCCTCGGTGTGGTGACCGCCGCCAATATGTCCGAGATTTATCGAGGCGCGCTGACGGCAATTCACCCGGGTCAGTTCGAAGCGGCAAAGGTGTTGAACCTGACCAGAAGCCAACAGTTTCGTGACGTCGTCCTGCCGCAGTTGATGCGGATCGCATTGCCGTCGGGCGCTACCTATCTTATTGGCTTGCTTAAGGACTCCGCCGTTGCGTCGACGATTGGTGTAACTGACCTGGCTTACCAGTCGTATCACATTTCTCAACAGACGTTTCGCGGGCTGAGCGTCTACGCGGCTGCGGCGCTTCTCTACATACTTTTGAGTTTGCCGATCGCCTGGTTGTCGCGCTGGACCGACGTTCAATTGCGTTCGAGGGTATCGAGATGATGGAGCTCCTCAACCTCTGGAAGGGCTGGCTTCCGGAGCTCATCGGCGGTTATGGCCTTTCACTTGAGGTGAGCGCTCTGAGCCTTGCGATAGGCATTCCGCTTGGGCTCGTGCTCGCGCTTGCGGTGCCGGCCAAGTCGAGGGCAATCAGATTCACCGCGTTGACGTTCGTTGAAATCGGTAGAGGGGCGCCGGTTCTCATCCTGCTCCAGTTTGTTTATTTCGGCTTGCCGACAGCCGGTCTTACGTTGACATCGTTTGCGTCGGCGGTGGTTGCGCTCGCGTGCTGCACAGGCGCCTATACAAGCGAAATCATCCGGGCCGGATTCGAGGCCGTCCCGTATGGGCAAAAAGAAGCTGCGCTAGTGATTGGGCTCAACGGCCTCGACGCACTGCGCTTTGTGATCGTTCCGCAAGGCCTGAGAGTTGCGCTGCCCGCGCTTCTCGGGTTTTCGATAATGATGCTTCAGGCAACGTCTCTTTGCTTCACGATCGCGCTTCCCGAGCTGGTCAGCCGGGCATCGAATATCGGGTCCACGACCTTTGAATATATGCCGGTGCTGATCCTTGCTGGCTTGATGTTCGCTGTCATCTGCATTCCCGCAACGCTGTTTGTCTCCGTACTGGAACGACGATTGGGACGTCATGCCGTTCGATAGATTCGCTCCATCTTTGCCGCTTAGCTGCCTGTGAATATCCCTCCACTGAAGCCACAATAGGAAACGACATGAAAACGTCTGCGAAATTCTTAAGGAGGCTGTGCACTGGTCTCCTTTTATCCTGCGTCACCTATTCTGCTTTCGCGGATCAGTGCAAGCCGGCTCATACGTTTCCGACCATTACGTCCGGTACTTTATCGGTTGCAGCATGGGTATTTCCGCCGTATTCAATTCCAGCAGGCAGCACGGATATCGGCGGCGTTGACGGAGATATCGTCAAGCTCATCGCGGCGAAGGAATGCCTGAAGCTCTCTATCAGCACGGTGGATCCGGCAGCGGTCATCCAGTCGGTCGTGTCGGGGAAAGCGGACATCGGAATGGGTGACTGGTACAGAACGGCCGACCGTGCGAAGGTCTTGGGGCTTAGTGGCCCGATGTACCTCGATCAGATGGGCGTCATCTCCAAGGAGGGTATAGACACAATCACGGGTTTGCAGGGCAAACGCGTTGGATCGGTTCAGGGTTATCTCTGGACAGGCGACCTCCAGAAGGTACTCGGGAGTTCGGTGACGCTTTATCCCAACCCGGTTGCCATGGCTCAGGATCTGGCGGCAGGCCGGATTGACGTGGGCACGGACAGCTACGCCGTCGCGCAATACGACCAGAAAAAGGGCGGTTATTCGTCGATCAAGATTATGGCTGTGAAGCCGGACCCCAGGGTCCCGGCATCGGTTCAACCGGGTCAGACTGCATTTCCGTACACGAAGTCGAATCAAGCGCTTGGCGATGCCTTGAGTGCTGACATCGCTGATCTGCACAAGTCTGGCGATATCGCGCGGATTTTGAAAGCGCACGGTCTGGAGCCGTCAGCCGCCGATGTTGGCCAACCGCGGTTGATTCAATGACATCGAGGAGGAGGGCATGATCAGCTCAGCCGTGGGCGTGGCGTTGGGTCCTGATGTGGAGGGTTCGCATTTTCTCGATGCGAGAGATCTTCAATGGCAGCCGTCCGATACCCCGGGATTCGATATCGTGACGCTGTTCGAGAATCCATCCACTGGTGAATCGACTGTCTTGATGAGAGTCGAGCCTGGCGCAAGGGCGGCCTCGCACAGTCATGACTTGTTCGAGGAGATCTATGTCCTCGACGGTGAGTTTTCGGATGAGGCGCGCACTTACCTGCGTGGGCAGTACTGCGTGCGCTCGCCTGGAACGCTCCATACGGCGGCGTCGGAAAATGGATGCGTAGTTATGCTGATCTATCGGAATACGGTGGTGGTGTCGGCGTAACCATGCAGATATCGGACGCATCCATGATCACTCTCGGCGTAGTCGGAACGGGGCAATTCGCTTCCTATTTTATTGCCGCGCTTCGTCGAGGGGGATACGACGGCAAGGTCTTGCTCTCGCCACGCAATGCCGACATCGCCAGCACGCTAGCGCGCAATCACGGCTGTGTGGTCGCGGCATCTACCGACGAGGTGTTGGCTGGCGCTGACGTAGTGCTCGTGAGCGTAAGACCGGAACATGCAGAGGTCGCGTTGGCGAATCTGCGTTGGGAGCATCGCCACACCGTCCTTTCTGCAATGGCAGGTATCCGCCTCGACGACCTGCAAGCGTTGCTGCCTGGGGTTGGGGACCTCCATCTCATCATGCCGGGGAGCTATATAGAAATCGCGCCGGGGCCCATACCGCTCTATCCGCCCGCGCCGGCGCTGATGCCGCTGCTCTCTTGCGCCGGGAATGTCGTTGCATTGCCAAACGAGGCTGCGTTTAACACGGCGATCGTATCCCTCTGCGCATCGACGTGGATATACGACCTTGCCCATGCGCTTGCGGCCGAGCTTGCACTGCATGGTCTTGAGCCGGACGCTGCCCGTGCGCTGACGCTTGGCAATATTGCGGGCCCAGCCAACTTTGCCTTAAGCGTGCCGAAGACGAGCCTTCTTGATATCTCTGCTGGCATTGCGACCGAGCGGACATTTACCAAGACCGGACTTGATCATTTGAAGGCGAGTCACTTTGACGCCCCATGGAGAGAAGCCATTGCGCAGCTTGCGGAAATGCTAAATCTACCCACGTGAGGACTCTGGTGCTACGGTATCAATTTGCGGCACTTGTGATGAGGCGCGAAGGCGGCTTTAGGGAAATATGCAAAGAGAACGTGTTCGCGAACGCGAGCCGTTTGTTTACAACCATTTGGAGTGAGTCGTGAGTTCTAAGGTCGTTATAGTTGGCGGCGGGGTCATTGGTAGTTCCATCGCCTATTTTCTGCGTGCTTCAGACCCGACGGTCGATGTGACCGTTATTGAGCGCGACCCGAGCTATGCGAAGTCATCGTCGGCACTGTCCGCTGCATCGATCCGGCAGCAGTTCTCCACGCCGCTTTCCATTCAAATGTCGTTGTATGGCATCGAGTTTCTTCGCGGTATTGGCGACATTCTTGAAGTGGAAGGTTTCAAGCCGGCTATCGATCTTCACGAAGGCGGTTATCTTTTCCTCGCCACTCATGCCGGGGACGCAACGCTTCGTGAAAACCACGCGCTACAAAGGAAGCTCGGAGCGGATATCACGCTCATGGGACGGGACGCGCTGCACGCGAAGTTCCCCTGGTTGAATGTCGAAGACCTCGTAGCCGGTGCGTTCGGCGAGAGCGGAGAAGGGTGGTTCGACGGCTACGGTCTCGTGCAGGCGCTTCGAAAAAAAGCACAGTCGCTGGGCGCGCGGTACATTGCTGCGGATGTGACGGGACTGATACGGGACGGCCGACGCGTCACGCACGCCGTGGCGAGCAATGGCGAGACCTATGCCTGCGACACCGTGGTTAATGCCGCAGGTGCGTGGGCGCGCAAGGTATCGGAAATGATGGGTATCGACATCCCTGTTTTTGCGCGGCGCCGGAGCATCTTCAACGTGTCGTCTCCTGCGAGATTGCAACACTGCCCTTTGCTGATCGATCCGACCGGGGTTTATTTTCGCCCTGAGGGGAGGACGTATATTTGCGGTACGTCGCCGAGCGCAGACAATGACCCGGACGACCTGCCGCTGGACGAAGTCGACCACGCAATCTTCGACGAAGTCATCTGGCCGACGCTTGCTCACCGCGTTCCGGAATTCGAAGCCCTGCGCGTTGAAAACTGCTGGTCCGGCTACTACGAGTACAACGTGCTCGACCAGAATGCAATTATCGGGCATCACCCCGACATCGAGAATTGTGTGTTCGCAAATGGCTTCAGCGGTCATGGGCTCCAGCAAGGGCCGGCCACCGGTCGCGGCGTGAGCGAGTTGATTCTCTCCGGGAAGTACACGTCGCTCGACTTGGCGTCGCTGAGCTGGGAGCGCGTGCTCGAATGCCGTCCCATTGTTGAAAGGAACGTTGTTTAGCGCGGGCTGGGTATGCGTTGGTCGAGTGTCGACCGAGCTTGAGATGGGGGCTTGTGATATTAAGGGCCCGTATGATCAACAGACCTAGCCGCGGCTCAAGCTCCACTTGGGACACGACTGCCCGATACGCGCGCGCCGCGTCTGCTTGATCGCCGTTATCCAGTCGCGGCATTAGCGGTTAATATTTGGTGATCAGGGGCACGTGGCTGTGTCAAACTCCGCCAATTTATTTCGACAATTATGGAAACGGTAATGCCTGGTTTGAAGGAACTACTGGCGCAGCGCGAAGCGCTTCAACAGGAATTGGAGCAAGCGCGTCAGCAAGAAGCGGATCGCGCGCTACGCGAGATCGTTGCGAAAATGCGGGAATATAAAATCTCCCTGCAGGAGCTGATAGGTACCCAAGCTCATGCCCGAATGGTGCCTCCGGTCCCGAACGCAAAGTACCGCGACCCGGCCACCGGGGCTACGTGGAGCGGAAGGGGGCGGGCGCCCCAATGGATTGCAGACAAGAACCGCGACGATTTCCTTATCCAGCCGTCTTTGTTTCGCACTCAGTGAGGTGTCTCAGGGAGAGGTTCCGGCAGTCCGAGAAGACGCCGGCCTTCGATCCCGCTATGACGGTGCGAAACATCTGTTCCTGCTGTGTCGCGACATATCCGGGGATGTTTTTCGCCCCTAAATATTTCGGAGCATGGCCTGCGTATCATCTAGAGGATTGTGACCTGGCGCCAATTCAGTGCGTGCAGAGAATAGGAAGCATCCGTCTGCGCGGTTGCCGCACGACGACTCTCCTGTCGCAAGAATCGCAACACGCCATGAAGTACGCGCTCGGCAAGCCCATGTAGTCGCGAGCGTTGCAGGAGGATCTATTCTCCGATGCGAATCAAAAAGCCGCCGATCACGCTCCAAAAACACGCTTCCCAAGATTAGGCTATCCGCTACCTACCAACTGCCGTTCACCCTCCCGAAGCTTCCCCGCCGCTCTGGATTTCGTCTGCTACACTGGATTCAAGCTCCTCTATTTGGCGCTCGGTTTGAGCTTGGCGTCAGCGACTGAGTCGCGAGTCAACACAACTCCACTCGAAGCTTGCTACTCCGCACACTAGACACCGAGCTCGGTCTTATAGAGAAGATTTTCACGGTCACTGTCCTGCTCGCATTGCATTACCGCGACGACTCTGACTTCTTTCCAAAGCGCTGAAGTCGCGCCTGCCGATGAAGAGACACTTCACCTTCCTTCAAATAACGTGGCTCAGTAACGCGACGCAGTAACTAGCCTCAATAACTAAACTCAGTAGGTAGTTCACCCACTCTTCAGCTAGGGATTCGCTATGAAGCAGTTAGCCGACTCAACCACGTTGACGTTTTTTCTGTTCATAGACCCGGCGCCACAATCGCACGCTCGAGCATCGGTCGTAGTCGCTGGGCGCGAGAGTGGGGGAGTATCGTCATGACTGAGCCGGCCGATTTTCGTAGCAAAAAGATGGCGCTCAATCACGGCGGTGGCCGTATGCCCGCGCTCGGATTTGGCACGCTTATTTCCGATGCAGCCACGACTACGACTGCTACCAGAGATGCGCTGGAAGCCGGATATCGACACATCGATTGCGCCGAGCGATATCGGAATGAGCGGGAAGTGGGTGATGGCCTGCGGGAAGGGCTCGCGGCTGCAGGAGTCGTGCGCGAAGACATCTTTGTAACCTCGAAATTGTGGAACACCAACCATCGGCCCGAACGTGTTCCACCGGCTTTCGAGGCGAGTCTTGAGCGGCTTGGGCTCGACTACTTGGATCTCTATCTCATTCACACTCCGTTTGCGTTTCAGCCAGGCGACGAACAGGATCCGCGCGATGAAAATGGCAATGTCATCTACGATAAAGACGTGACTTTGATCGACACGTGGAGGGCGATGGAAGATCTCGTCGGCCAGGGAAAATGCCGCGCCATCGGACTGTCTGACATCACCTTGAACCGATTGCAGCCCCTTTACGAATTGGCACGAATTAAACCGGCCGTGGTGGAGGTCGAAGCGCATCCGTATCTTCCGGAAACAGAACTCCTGGAATTCTGCAGGGAGAACGGCATAGTGTTTTTGGCCTTTGCGCCATTAGGTCATGGAATAAGGCCGGGGCCGCTTGAGGATCCTGTCGTATCCCAGATTGCCGCGCGAATTGGAAAGACGCCAGCACAGGTGCTGCTTGCCTGGGCGCTACAGCGCGGCGGGGCTGTGCTTACCACCCCCAAGACTGCGGTCCGCGCGCGCGAAAATTTCGACGTCTCCGCGCTGCCAGCAGACGCGTTTGACGAGATCAACCGGATTCAGACCCGGCAGAGGTTTAACGAGGTCGTCAATACCGGCAGCGGGGGCTTCCTCCCGCCAAGTAAATCATCGTGAAACGTGGACTGCGTCCGGAGGCAGCCGATGCATGAGGAAAAAATACGTGAAGCCCTGAATGCGCACTGGAATGCGTCGGCGGCCGGCGACCTCAACGCGGAGCACGAGATTTACGATGACGATGCCATCTGTGATTATCCGCAATCAGGTGAACGCATCCTCGGGCGGCTCAATCTGCAGGCGTTGCGGGGTCATCATCCAGAAAAGCCATCGGGTTTCGAGGTCAGGCGACTTCAGGGAAACGGCAATCTCTGGATCACGGAATACTCGATCACTTATAAAGCGCGAGCGGCGTACACGGTGAGCATCATGGAGTTCTGCAACGGTAAGGTCGTTCACGAGACCCAGTATTTTTCGGATCCCTTCGAAGCACCGGGTTGGCGGAGCCAATGGGTGGAGCAGATCGCGTGACGTCGCGTTGCGGCGAGAGGAGGTGCGGTTTCGTGGTCACACGCATTTCGTTGACGATGACCTCGCCGACCTCGCCGACTACTGTGGCGAAACGCCCGTTCCGACTTGGGTTCGACGTATCTGGCGGGGCGTTGCACCGACGCCGGAGCGCGGCAAAATGCTGGAAATTACTAGAACAACCCGGACCGAAGAAAACAAAAAACCCCGTAATCACAAGGATTGACGGGGTTTTCCGGACTTCTTCGGATTGCTCCGAATTTGAATCTTGGTGCCCAAGAGAGGACTCGAACCTCCACGCCTTGCGGCGCATGGACCTGAACCATGTGCGTCTACCAATTCCGCCACCTGGGCAGGGTGCGTGTGCAACAAAGAACGCAATTATAGCCGGGCGTATCGCGCTGTCAAGCATTTTGAGACTCAAACTGAAACTCGGCTCCGAGCCAGTACCCATATGGCTTGCGAGCCGATGTGGGCCGGTTGGCGGGTGTTAGAATGGCTCGCAAACTATTCGTGAACGAACCGGAACAACGTTAAGTGCAACGTCCCGGCAACGCGCCGATCTGGCCCCGGCGGGGCTGGAAAGTAAAGCCGGGATGGGATCCCGAGAAGTAGATGTGATCCCCCATTAACCGCGACATTCAGTTAGACGAGAAGAGATCATCGATAAGCCCTTGAACAAATATCCGTATCCGATTCCGAGCCGCGAAGAAATTCTCGGCGTGTTGCGCACGAGCGAGGCTCCGCTCGCCGCGAATGACATCGCCGAAGCTCTGTCGATCAAGCGCCAGGAGCGCGAGGGATTTTTCAAGCGATTGGGAGCCATGGAGCGTGACGGCCAGGTCCGTCTCGACAAACGCGGCTATTACCAACTCACGCATCCCTCGAACTTCGTTGCCGGCCGTGTTCAAGGCCATCGCGACGGCTTCGGCTTCCTGATTCGCGACGACGGCCAGGACGACCTGTTCCTGCCCAACGGCGAAATGCAGAAGGTCATGCACAACGACCGCGTGCTCGCGCGCATTGTCGGGTATGACCGTCGCGGGCGGCCTGAAGGCCATATCGTGGAAGTCACGGACCGTGCGAACAAACGCATCATCGGCCGGCTGATCAGCGAGAACGGCGCGCTGATCCTCGTGCCCGAAGACAAGCGCATAGGCCACGACATCCTGATCACGCAGAATCCGAAGAAGGCGAAAGTGGGGCAGGTGGTATCGGTGGATCTCACCGACTTCCCGAGCCGCCATTCGCAGCCGCTCGGACGCGTGGCGGAAGTGATCGGCGACATTGACGATCCGGGCATGGAGATCGAGATCGCGGTGCGCAAATACGGCGTGCCGCACGAGTTCAGCGACCGCGCGCTTGAGCAGGCTTCGAAGCTGCCGGACGAAGTGCGCCCCGTCGACATCCGGCATCGCGTGGATCTGCGCGATGTGCCGCTGGTCACTATCGACGGCGAAGATGCCCGCGATTTCGACGACGCCGTGTATTGCGAGCCCATGACAGTCGGCCGGGGTACGGGCTTTCGTTTATTGGTCGCGATTGCCGACGTCTCGCATTACGTGCGCCCGAACGAGGCGCTCGATGTCGATGCGCTGGATCGCAGCACATCGGTGTATTTCCCGCGCCGCGTGATTCCCATGCTGCCCGAGAAGTTGTCGAACGGGCTGTGTTCGCTGAATCCGCATGTGGATCGTTGTGTGCTCGTCTGCGACATGGTGATCACCGCGCGCGGCGAGATCAAGGCGTACCAGTTCTATCCGTCCGTAATGCATTCGGCTGCCCGGCTGACGTATACGGAAGTTGCGTCGGTCCTGACTAACACCAAGGGACCGGAAGCGGCGAAGCGCGCCGACCTGTTGCCGCAATTGCAGAACCTGTACGGCGTCTATAAGTCGCTGCACGCGGCACGCCAGAAGCGCGGTGCGATCGATTTCGATACGACTGAGACGTATATCGTCTGCAATGCGCAGGGCAAGATCGAGCAGATCGTGCCGCGACATCGCAATGACGCGCATCGGTTGATCGAGGAATGCATGCTGGCCGCGAACGTGTGCGCCGCCGACTTCCTCAAGCGCCACAAGCATCCGGGGTTGTATCGCGTACATGCCGGGCCGACGCCCGAAAAGCTCGAAAACCTGCGGGCGTTCTTGCGCGGCGTAGGTTTGTCGCTGGGCGGCGGCGAAAAGCCGCACGCAAGCGATTACGCTGCGCTCATGGCCATGGTCCGTGACCGGCCGGACGCGCAGATGTTGCAGAGCATGGTACTGCGCTCCATGCAGCAAGCCGTCTACAGTCCGGACAACATCGGCCACTTCGGGCTCGCGTACGAAGCGTATGCGCACTTCACGAGCCCGATTCGCCGGTATCCCGACTTGCTCACGCATCGCGCGATCTACGCCATCTTGCAAGGCAAGAAGTATCAGCCCGAGGTTGGCCACGACACCACGCTCAGCACGGGTCTCACGAAGGCCGCGCGGGCCATGCAGAAATCCGACGACGAATCGCGCAGCCGTCAGCGCAACAATGTCGCGATCTGGGAAGAACTCGGCCTGCATTGTTCGTCGAATGAGCGCCGTGCCGACGAAGCATCGCGCGACGTGGAAGCCTGGCTCAAGTGCTATTTCATGCGCGACAAGCTAGGCGAGGAATACGGCGGCATGGTGAACGGCGTGACAACGTTCGGGATCTTCGTGCAACTGGATTCGCTGTTTATCGAAGGGCTGGTGCATATCACCGAACTGGGCGCCGACTACTTCCAGTACGACGAGATCAAGAACGAGTTGCGCGGCGAACGCACGGGTATCCGGTACCGGATGTCGGACCGGGTGCGCGTGCAGGTCAGCCGTGTCGATCTGGATTCACGCAAGATCGACTTCCGGCTGGTCCGCGATACGCCCGTCAAGCCGCCAGGACGCACCACGGCGCCTGCCGTCGAGCACTCCGCCATGAATGGCGCGGGTGCGGGCGCGGGACCGCGTGTGCGGCCGTTCCCGTCGGACGAAGGCAGTAGCGTGAATAGCCGGCGGCGCGACCGCGGCGGCAAGAAGGCGGCATCCCAGGCTATGGGCAAGGCAGCCGCCGCTGCTGCATTGCCGCCTACTATCGCCAAGGATGTAGCGGTGGCGAAGAAACGCGGCACGGCGCCGAAGGCGGCGGCCAAGAGTCACCCGCCACGCAAGAAGCGCTGAGGCGCGCGGTAGCGACGAAGGCGACGCGCCTCAGTTTGAAATGCGCGGCCCGATGCATCATGCACCGGGCCGCGTTTCCATTTTGTTTTGTTTGAATACGGTCTGGTCCAGTCATGTCACGTCTCAAAGTTTTGTATGGTTTTCACGCGGTGACCGCACGGGTTCGCGCCGACGCATCCACTATCGAAGAAATTCTCTACGATCCGACCCGCAAGGACCGGCGTATGACGGATTTCTTGCGCACGGCGAAGGAAGCGGGCATTCGCCTGATCGCCGCCGATGAAGCGCGCTTGTGGGGCCTGTCGGGCAACGTCGGCCATCAAGGCGTGGTGGCGCGCGCGACCGACATGCCGCTCGCGCAGAACCTGGCGGAACTGCTCGACGGCGTCAGCGGTACGCCCTTGCTGCTGGTGCTCGATGGCGTGACCGACCCGCATAACCTCGGTGCGTGTTTGCGTGTAGCCGATGCCGCCGGCGCGCATGCCGTGATCGCTCCGCGCGATCGTTCGGCCGGGCTGAACGCAACCGCCGCGAAGGTCGCGAGCGGCGCCGCTGAAACCGTGCCGTACATCACGGTGACGAATCTGGCGCGTGCGTTGCGCGAGTTGAAGGACGCGGGCGTGTGGGTGATCGGGACATCAGGCGATGCGACCGCAAGCGTCTACGAGACGAAGCTCGATGGTCCAGTGGCGATTGTTGTCGGTGCGGAAGGCGAGGGCATGCGACGCCTCACCGGCGAAACTTGCGACGAGATCATGAAGATCCCGATGGCGGGCAGCGTCGAGAGTCTGAATGTATCGGTGGCGAGCGGGATTTGTTTGTTCGAAGCGGTCAGGCAACGGTCGCTGAAGAAGTAATCGCACCTCATGCGTTTTCGCTCCACCGTCATTTGCAGTGTGTGCTGCGCGCTGCTCGCCGCGTGCTCCAGCACTGAGATCAATCGCGGCGCCTACATAGCCGACACGCGCTATCACGCGCCCAGCGCCGACTCGCGTGTGCGCTTTCTTGTCATGCATTACACGCAAGGTAACGAAGCGCGATCGCTCGCAGTCCTGACGGGTGATGACGTCAGCGTGCACTACGTTGTGCCGGATAATCCGCCCATCGAGAACGGCGAGCCGGTGGTCTATCAGCTCGTGCCCGAATCGGAGCGCGCGTGGCATGCGGGCAAAAGCGAATGGCAGGGAACGACGGAGTTGAACGCCGCATCGATAGGCATTGAAAACGTCAACGTGGGTCCTGTCGATACACCGCAGGGACGCACGTGGCAGCCGTATCCGCCGGCGCAGGTCGATGCGCTCGTGAAGCTCGCGAAGGACATTGTCGCGCGCTACAAGATTCCGCCCACCCGCGTGGTGGGTCATAGCGATATCGCGCCGCAACGCAAGACCGATCCGGGTCCGGCATTCCCCTGGCGCACGCTTTACGACAACGGTGTTGGTGCGTGGCCGGATGACGCAACAGTGGCACAACATCTTGCCGGACGTGATCCCAAGTCGCTGGTCGATGTAGCCTCCCTGCAGCAAAAACTTCAGCGATACGGCTATGACGTCGCGACCGACGGCGTGCTCGACGACAAATCGCGCCGCGTGATCGCCGCATTCCAGATGCACTTTCGCCCCGCTGATTACGCGGGCAATCCCGATGCGCAAACCGATGCAATCGCGGCCGCGTTGCTCGATAAATACGTCCCTTAATAAATACGTCCCTAAAAGGCCCTTCGCCTCCATGTCCGATCTTTTTTTGCCGCTGCGCTCCGTCCATATGACCTGCGCTGCGCTCAGCATCCTGGGTTTTGTCATTCGCTATATCTGGATGCTGCGTGAATCGCCGCTGCTGCAAAAACGCGCGGTGAAGATCGTGCCGCATATCGTGGATACGGTGCTGCTGTTGAGCGCAATCGGGCTGGTGGGAATCATCGGCTTTGGGCCGAATGCGGCGTGGCTGTCGGCGAAGATTGCCGGGCTGATCGTGTATATCGTGCTTGGCACGCTCGCGCTCAAACGCGGTCGCACGAAGGGTGCGCGAGCGGTGTTCGGCCTGCTGGCAATCATTGTGTTTGCGTTCATTGCATCGGTAGCGCGCACGCATAATCCGCTCGGCTTTTTCATGCAAGTGTGAGCGCGCGGCATCGCCGCTGCCGCGAAAACGCTGCGCGGCCCCGCTCAGCTAGAATTGAGGTTTCCCCTTTTACGCTGTCACACCCGCCATGACCCAAGACGAACTGAAGCAACTGGTCGCCGCCGAAGCGGCCGCCTATGTCCATGCCAACGTACCCGAAGGCGCGGTGATTGGCGTCGGCACGGGCACGACGGCGAATTGTTTTATCGATGCCATCGCCAGCACGAAGTCGCGGTATCGCGGGGCGGTATCGAGCTCGCTTGCTACTACCGCCCGGCTCGAAGCACATGGTTTCAAGGTGCTGGAGTTGAACGAGATCGAATCGTTGCCGGTGTACGTGGACGGCGCTGACGAAATCGACCCGCATGGCGCGATGATCAAGGGCGGCGGCGGTGCGCTTACGCGCGAGAAGATCGTGGCGTCGGTGGCAGACGTGTTTGTTTGTATCGCGGACGGAAGTAAGCGGGTCGAGGTGCTTGGCACGTTCCCGTTGCCCATCGAAGTCGTGCCCATGGCGCGCACGGCGATCGGCCGGCGCATCACAGCATTGGGCGGCGTTCCGGTGCTGCGCGTGACCACGGACGGCGCCCCGTTTATCACCGACAATGGCAACGAGATCATCGACGTGAAGACGCTGAAGATCACCGATCCGCTCGCACTCGAAGCACAACTGAATGCGTGGCCGGGCGTGGTGACGGTGGGCTTGTTCGCGGCGCGCGGGGCGAATGTGTGTTTGCTCGGAACGCCGGGTGGCGTGGAACGGATCGATTACACGCGGCGCTAACGGCTGCAGTCAGTTCCGACCGTGCGCGGAGGCCTTCGGACCGACCGCGCTTTTTTACGCTTTCTAACGTGTTGCGACCGAGGAGTCCGCCCGATCGCAGGTTCGTGCGGCTGTCCTGAACAAACTGTTTCTATGTAGTATGCGATTAGTAAGATATCTCCGATCGAGAAGAACAGGCAGTCAGTCAAAATAAGCCAGTCCCTAGAGCACGCGCTCTAAGCCCACTCGATTGCGCGACCGCGAACATTCTGTCTGCGTTAGAAAGCGTAATAGCTTGTATAGCCACTGACGCGTGGGCGTGACGTCAAAGGTCTTAATAATTAAGGGAGTTCGGCGATGCAAATCAATCTTCGCAATACGCTCGATGCGTCTTACGCGCGGCTCAAGCACATAGAGCCATCACCTACGGCACCCACGGCATTCGCAGGCAACTACGCGCTGTGCCTGGGCATGATCATGGGCGCCCAGACCTGCAAGGGGATGTCGGTCAAAGAAGCAGAAAGCGAACGCGCCTACCTGGCGATGCTGGCCGCCTTCTACGAGATCCAACTTGCCATGCCGCGGAAACTAAGCAAGCGTTGAAGGAGTCAGGCAAGCAGGTTATCGAAAGAGCCTGGCATTTCATGTCTCGGGATTTTTCAATCTTTAACTGTTTGGGTCAATTAGCTTTTGCGTCTGTTCTAGTCTCTCTCTTAGCACTAGCAATTTAGTCAACGATGCGTTGCCAGGTTCACATCGGCTTTAGGCGGCGGTGATGCCAGTTCAGGTTCACGCGGCAACGTGCTGGTCGCATCCGCGAGTGCCTGTGCGTTGGCCGGTTCGACGATCAACCCATCCTCGCGATCCTTCAGTATTTCCGGCACTGCGCCTCCGTTAGAGGCGACCACAGGCTTGCCTGCGACCATGGCTTCAATGATCAAGAGACCGAACGGTTCCGGTTGCGTGCACGCATGCACGACCACATCCATTACGTTCATCCATGACGCTACGTCGTGTTGAAAGTCCACGAAGTTCACGCGCTCCTCAATGCCAAGCGCTTTCGCTTGCGCTCTTAACCCCTCTGCGTGATCGGTCTCGCCGAAGAGTGCATCGCCGACAAGAACAAGATGAGCGCGTGCAATCGCGTCGCGTTCTACATGCCGACCCTTCCATGCGTTGAAACGACCGAACAAGCCGACGAGAAAGGCGTTGGTGGGAAGCTCAAGCGCTGCACGGCGCCGGTGCATTGGCGCCGACTGCGGTCCTTCCTGATGTTCGAGATACCTGCGTTCGTGTCCACCAATACCCGCACACCTACAGCCTGGAGCCGTTCTCGAAACGGGCCGTCCGATGGCAATAGGACTTCGCTGCGTCGGGTGCATTGAATGGCGGGTAGCAGCAGGCGGATCTAGCCCTCGCCGCGCATGGCGAATGAAATCGATCAGCTGGCCGCGGATTTTGCGGGCATCGATGACAGGGCGGAGCGAATAGTCAATGAACGACAGGCAAATCCCGCGCCGGTGGAATTACTGACCGCGGGCGAGCGGGAACAGCGGTCAATATTTCGCAATACGATAGTCGAACTGTGTGGGTATACGAACGTATGCGTGCAGCGACTATCTTTAAACTCGTTTCATCGGCAGCAAAGGCTGCGGCAGACGGATTTCATAATGAAAGTGGCTATTGTTCACGACTGGCTGGTGACGTCGGGCGGCGCTGAGAAGGTACTGGAGCAGATGATCGCCTGCTTTCCGCAGGCAGATATTTTCAGTCTGGTGGACTTCCTCGAAGACCGCTCGATTGTTCATAATAAGCCAGTGAAGACTTCCTTCATTCAGAGGCTTCCCTACGCGAAGAAAAAGTATCGGGGGTATTTGCCGTTGATGCCGCTTGCTATCGAACAGTTCGACTTGTCCGGCTATGACCTTGTGCTCTCGAGTTCGCATGCTGTAGCGAAGGGCGTGCTGGTTGGGCCTGACCAGACCCATGTGAGCTATGTGCATTCCCCCATCCGTTACGCGTGGGACCTGCAACATCAGTATTTGCGTGAGGCGCGTCTTGAGCATGGGCCGCGGTCTTGGGCTGCCCGCATGTTGCTGCATTATTTGCGTAACTGGGACGCACGCTCGGCCAACGGCGTGGACCGCATCATTGCGAATTCGCAGTTCGTGGCTCGCCGGATCATGAAGAGCTATAGGCGTGAAGCGGCGGTCATTGCGCCGCCGGTTGACGTCCAGGCATTCGAAGTGGGTGACAAGAAGGACGACTTTTATTTGACGGCTTCGCGGATGGTGCCTTACAAGCGTATCGATATGATCGTGGAAGCGTTTGCTTCCATGCCCGATCGCAAGCTGGTGGTGATTGGCGATGGTCCGCAGATGGATTTGGTTCGGTCGAAGGCTACACCTAATGTGAGTATTTTGGGGTATCAGTCGTTCGCGGTCTTGAAGGATCACATGCAACGCGCCAAGGCGTTTGTGTATGCCGCGGAAGAGGATTTTGGCATTGCCATAGTGGAAGCGCAGGCGTGTGGAACACCCGTCATTGCTTATGGCAAGGGTGGGGCGCTGGAGTCGGTGGTTCCGCTCGGATCTCCTGGGGCGACGGGTTTGCATTTCATGACCCAGACATCAGCGTCGCTGTGTGATGCCGTGGAGCGGTTCGAGGATTGCTCGCATGCTTTTACGATTGCTGCGTGCCGCAGGAATGCTGAACGTTTCGGTGCCGCTGATTTCCGCCGCCGGTTTGTTGTTGAGGTATTGAACGCGATGGCCAAGGCCAGTCCTAGCCGGGAAAGCGAGCTGACGAGTGTTATGCCGCCGGCGTATGTCAAGGTCACTTAGAGCGACGATTATTCGTTCGCACCAGTGGACGGATTTGGATGCCGGTGGTTTCGGACGTAGCGGCCGGGGTTGATGCCGGGTTGCTGCTTTCGGCTTTGGCCGTCTACGCGAGCCGGCTATTTCTTTATCGCTATCCATGGCACATGGCGACCATCTATTGCAATGCCGGGGTGTTCGTAAGTATTTGTATGCCACGATAGCCCGCATCACGGTACACAACAGTCTCCTCGCCGGGCAGCAAACCGTCCGCTTTGACAATGTCATGCACGTTCGTGGCCGTTCCTCTTGCGGTCTGTACCAGCGCGGATTCGGCGCGGCGACGACGGGTAGCGGTGGCGCATTGCTGCGCCACCGCCCCGTGAAAGCCGGACGTGCGAGTCGACGAAACACTTGAAGTGCGCTGTTGAACGGATGCGTCGTTGAAAGCAAAGGCTGCATAGCATTGCTTGAAGCCGGCAAAACTATCGCGTTCTAAAGCGCCATTGCCGTGGGCATTTTCGCAGAAAAACCAGGTGTCGAACCGGGTCCATCGCCTACCGGCTGCGTACCCCAATCGCTTAGATCAGGCTCGTCCACACCCGCAAAAAATCCACGTCGTACAAAGGCAAACATCACGCCGCCATCACCGGGGCAACCCTCCAGCGGCGATGATCAACGCGGTCTTGTTCAGTAGTGCAACTTAGATTTGGAAGCTGACTCGCTTCACGTTGCAGCGAAACAGCCTGAGTCGCCAACAGCGCCCAATGTCGCATCGAGACACAAGCGCCGAACACTTGAGGCCATGCCCTGGCTTCTTCGCTCCAGCACTTTGTCCCGTGTTCAGTGAACCGCTTCAGCCTGATGCAAACGCGGCAGCAGCCGGTCGAATTCACGCTTGACGATGCCGTAGCATTCGCATGCACGCGACTCAAGGCCTTCGCGATCCAGGACCTTGATGCAACCACGGCTGTGATGGATCAGCCCGGCATTGTGAAGCTTGCCTGCGGCTTCTGTCACGCCTTCACGACGTACGCCCAGCATGTCTGCAATCAACTGCTGCGTGACTTGCAACTGGTTCGACGTGGTGCGATCGATTTCGATGAGAAGCCAGCGGCACAGTTGCTTGTTGAGCGAGTGGTGGCGATTGCATGCTGCCGTTTGCGCAACTTGCGTGAGAAGGGCTTGCATGTACAGCAGCATCAGGCGGCGCAGGAAGTCAGAGCGGCCAAACTGTTCACGCAGTGCGGATGCGCTCATGCGATAAGCGAAGCCCGGGCATTGCACCTGGACGCGCGTCGGCATGGTTTCGCCGCCCGTCAGTACCGGCACGCCGGTCATGCCTTCACGGCCGACTGCTGCGATCTCTACCGAACCGCCGTCTTCCATCGTGTGCAGCAGGGAGATGATGGCGGTGGTGGGGAAATACACGTGATGAATACGTTGTCCCGAATCGCACAGCAATTGGTCGGTGCGAAGTTGAACCAGTTCAAGATGCGGCGTGAGGGCTTGCCATTCGTGTGCGGGAAGTGCACCCAACAAATGATTGCCATGCAGGTCGGACTGAAGGGTCAGCATGATGTTCTTCTCTCGTAACTTTGCGCATTGCGCCTTACTTGTTATTTACCGGCCAGCGATTCGTTTCGTGGATGCATCTGACGGCCCCATCGAAACATGTCGCGACCAGCCCCGTAAGCAACCCCGCATCGTCATTTAGTTAAATTCGTTTTGGACAGTGCCGGTGCCGCGAGACTCATTTAGCGAGGACCGTGCCAGCAATGAAGAATCTCAATGCCATCATGGCGCTGTGCTTCAAGCGGCGTGACCACAAATCCGCAGATGGATATTTTTGTTTCACTCTTGAACATGGCGCCGGTGGACAGACGCTATTGATGCGATTGATGCAGTGCATGCTTTCGTCTGCGCAATGCCTTGCTGGTGGCCCATTGGAGTTTTTTTTCGAGTGCGCAAAGCAAGCTCGCGGGGTTGTGCATCGAGGGCTTAAGCCACCAATCGTCGGTTGTTTGAAAATTGATTCAGAACTGTTCCATCAACTTGGTGCGCTAACGAACGCAGTTGCTCCGGAGCGGCGCTTGACACGCTGGTACCGCCTGATGGGAGGCATGTCGCCTTGCTCAGCATGGGCTTCTCGTTACGCGGGTCGAAAACTGAAAACGTTGCGTTGAACGCACGAATCTCGCCTTCTGGCGGATGAGAAGTGTTGCGTTGGCGACCAGTCAGCGGAATACGGCGTACGTGGCCGAGTGAAAGAGGGAACCGGTCGGGCGTCGCGATAGTCCGGATCGACAATATGAACTCAGCGTGCCAAACGTTTGGCGTTGTTTGGCGTTGTTTGGCGTTCACTACCCGTTCCAAGTTCTCGTTGCTGGTTTGCTTCACGCGAACCTCAAGTCCGAGGTCATGGCGCTGCGTGCATGCGTGTTCGGGAACGTGGAGCGCTTCGATCAAGACGTCACCGTTGATCTTGTCACGCAAGGTTCACGGTTGCATCGTGGTCGAGTGGACCGAATCTGTTGCGTCGGTGAAATCGAAGATGTGTCCGAGCAGATCAGAGGCATGGATACGTGCTGTGCGGTGTGCCTCGAGTGTCATGTCTTTCGACGCACGGGCCACTTTCCTTGCGCCGTCACGAAGGCGCGCGTGTTCCAGACGGGTGTCGATAGGTACGGCAGTCTCATTGATCAAATGCTCATTGAGGCCGTCAAGGCCCTCGTCTGTGATGAGGGCCACTGTGGGGACGCTAAACCTGCGCGAGGCCGTGCCAAGCGCTTTTAGGCACTCCCAGGGCACCTATTACGCCCCAGCCCGCGCCGATCGCAGGTCCTGCAACTGTCAAACAATCTCGTTAGCGGCAATTAGAAGTCGTGCCCTGCGAGTTCATCGCGTAAAGGCACATCGGGCCGTAGAGCAGCCAGAATCGCCGGCAACCGCTAAGTAGATAACGTTTGCGCGCGCAGTTCGGGGCGGTAGCGGATCGACAAAACTAAGCGTCAGGTGAACGAGGTTGTTGTTGCCATCGAATGGCGATGTAACGTGGCGTCGAGGCGACCCACTCTTATAGAGTGCAGCCGGCGCGCCGCCCTGGACGCGTCGCTGCTACTTTGTTTTTGATTGGCGGGTCAAAACTCTGCGGCCGCCCGAAGAGGCCCAGAGCTGAATAACGAGCCCTTAACTAATCAGCGCCGCAAGCGGTTCCACGATTTTGGCGTAGGACTCTTCCAGCACGTCGAAACATTCGTGGCAGGCGTCCCGTCGGCCACGCGCAATGGCCCGCACCAGCCGGAACTGCATCACCATCGACTCGGTCGCGATGCGTTGCGCGGCTGTCGGCATTGCGTCAGGGATAGCGAAACCACGCTCGCGCATCCAGACGAGGTATCTCGACATGAACTCGAAGTTCGAGCCGAGTTGCCGCATGACGTTGAACGTGTACAGATTGAAGTGCTCCGGGCCGCGCTCGAACAGCATCTCGAGATGCTCGGGAAAAGCCGCACGCCATTGCGTGATCGGATTGCGCGCCGGGCGCCGTTGCAAATGCGCAACCAGCAGATCCGCCGATGCTTCCGCCAGCGCCGTGCCGCTCAGCGGCGCCCGGGCGCGCTTGCAGAACTCGACGTAGGGAAACAGTAGCTCAGGGCGGCCATCGAGTTCCGGCAACCGGCGAAACACGCCTTCATAGTCCTCACCGTCGAGCACGAAGTAACCCGTGTTGTGGAAATAACCGAGCCGGCGCGAGCGCGGATCGATGTAATCCACGCCGATGGTCGTCTTCGTGTGATCGTTGCGGTATGACGTGGCGCGCGTATCGGGCAGGTAAAACGCATCGACTTCAGCCAGCACCGTATGGCCGCGCTGGGTCTGCGTACGCACTCGGTCTTCCAGCGAATCGTAGATGGCCAGTTCCTGAACCTGCAAACCATAGAGCTTGTCGAGGTCCTCCAGCGGAAACTTGAAGAACGTGAACTGGTCGCCTTCGAAGTCTTGCGTCACGGTAAAGGCAAGCGCTGCGCGCGGATCGAGTCCATAGCCGTGCAGCAACTCGATCCACAAGTCGACGTAGCAATTTGTTTCTGCCCAGACCCGTTCGCCCTGATGCAGGGAGTGCGATTGGTGCTTGCGCACGCGCATGTGATGCGGGTGCAGTTGCACGACCCGGCCGCGCTCGCGGCTGGAATCCGTTGCGCCGCCGCTATGGACGGCAGTCATGACAGCGCCTCGATTCCGGCGCTGATATGCGTTGGCGTATCGCTCCGGAGGAGCCCACGCGACGGCGAGCCGGCGGCGTCGAGGCTGGGGTCAAGGCCGGCGTCATCGGCGAGCGAATCAGCGGGAACGTTAAGCCGGGCGGATTCGGCAAGGATGCGGCGCAGTGCGGATTTCAAGTAATAGCCCCCCAAAGAAGCGTCACTAAAGGTGTTTCACCCAGGACCGACGGCAGCCGCTTGATATCGGCTCTGTCGTGTGTCCGGAACCGGACTGGTCGTGCAATCGGCAATCTGGCGCACGTTTGTTTTGAAAGCTGGAAGCTCATCCGTACAAGCGGTTTTCGGGCTTTTCTTCCAGCCTTTTTCTCGCGGCAGTTTGTCATTCACCGATTGCGGTTCGGTTACCCGTATTTGACGGATTGACAAGGGGTTGCGTCGGTGCGATGCCGCACGGAAGTTAAGTGGTCTACGACTTAAGGTATGAACATCAAACAAGCCGGTGTTGCCGGCTTTATCTGGATCAGGACCGGCACATGAACTGGAAAGCACTCGACTTCGAGCAAATAACCGCACGGGAGCTGTATTTGATCCTGCGGGCGCGAAGCGCTGTGTTCGTTGTCGAACAGTCCCATGTGCATCTGGACCTGGACGGACGCGATGAAACATCGCTCCATGTCTTTGCAGTCGACGATATCTCCCGGCCGATGCCCGTCATGGCCTATGCGCGCTTGCACGAGCGCAGCAGGGGGCCGGAGGCGTCGAACGTGGTTGTGGTGGACAAGATTCTCACAAGCCCGCTACGGCGCGGCGACGGCACGGCTGCGGCGCTGATTGCACGTGTTCTTGCGGAAGCCGGGGAACGGTGGCCCGGACGGGGCGTGCGCTTGCTGGCGCCGGTGAGTCTGCGCGGATTTTACGAGGCATTCGGATTTCGCAAGGATGAGGGACCGTTCGTCGAGCGCGGGGTGCGCTTGATTGGGCTGATACGCAAGAGCCGTCATAACGAGCGGATGAGCCAGCGTGCCGGCGAAGCGGATTTCGTCGATATGGTCGAAGAAGTTTGAAGTTGTCCGAAACGCAGCCGCGCAAGAAGTACACGACGTTCCTGCAATACGACTCTGAAGGACCTGACGTCGGCATAGACGTTTCCAAATGACACAGAGGACGCGAGTGACGTGCATTGCACGAACACGACGCCGACCTCGCCTTCACGGGATTTAACGATGTCGAGTGTATCCATCACGAGAGTCAACAGCCGGTGCGCGCCGCCGCCCTTCGTCCGGACAATACGGCCACCGCGGACGCTGCGGGTACGCCGTGACGTTCAGCCACGAGGACAGTGGCGCAGCAAGACATCGCGCTGCCATCCAGGCTGATGCCGCGTACATGAGCGCCGTCATCGATCGGCCCGATCAGTCCAATCATGCGGGACCCAGCCAGGTACCCGACAGCGCGACAGAACACCCAGTATCCAACGAGGACCGTTTGAATCTGCTTATCGTCACGCATACCGTCGGCAACGACGGGCAAGGGCGCGTCAACTACGAGGTCGTCCAGGCGGCGCTTGCCGCGGGCCATTCGGTCACGCTGCTCAGCACCAAGGTCGACGAGACTTTGAGCCAGCATCCGCGCGGTACTGTTGTTCGCCTACCCGCGAGCCGGGTGCCCACGCGCTTGCTGCAATACCAGATGTTCGCGTTGCGTGCCGCTGCGTGGATTCGCGCTCATCGTCATGAGTTCGACGTGGTGCAGGTCAATGGATTTATCGCGTGGACGCATTCCGATGTGAACGCCATCCACTTCGTCCATAGCGGTTGGTATAAAAGCGGCCATTACCCGTTTCGCCTGAGCGGCGGGTTGCATGCCGCGTATCAACTGCTGTGCACGCGGCTCAATGCGTGGTGCGAACGCTGGGCGTTCAGGCATGCACGCGTGCTGGTGCCGGTGTCGGAAAAGGTGAGTGCGGAGCTGGTATCGCTTGGCATGTCGCGTGACAAGATCCGCGTGATCCATCACGGCGTGGATAACGTCGAGTTCTCGCGGGACTTGTCGCAGACATCGCAGCGCGAGCGTTTCAAGTTGCCGGAAGACCCGTTCATGCTGCTGTTCGCCGGCGACCTGCGCAACGCGCGCAAGAACCTTGACACCGTGCTCCGCGCGCTCGTGAAGTGTTCGCCCAACGTACACCTCGCGGTGGCCGGCGGTGTGGCGAGCAGTCCGTATCCGGCAATGGCCGCTGCGCTCGGCGTGGCGGATCGCGTGCATTTCGTCGGGATGATCCGCGATATGCCCACGCTGATGCGTTGCGCCGATGCGTTTGTGCTCCCGTCGCGTTACGAAGCCATGAGCCTCGTGCTGCTCGAGGCGCTTGCTTGCGCGTTGCCGGTGATTACCGTGCACACGACCGGCGGCGCGGAAGTGGTCACTGAGGAGTGCGGCATCGTGCTCGACGATCCCGACAACGAAACCTCGCTGGCCGAAGCCATCTCGCTGATTGCATCTGACCCGCTGCGTACGCGCGAAATGGGACAGGCGGCTCAGGCGCTGGCCGCGACATTGTCCTGGCGGAGCATGGCAGCGCGCTATCTCGCGCTGTTCGAAGAGATTGCGAAAACGCGCAAGGCCGCTCGCCACACGGTGCGGGCTCGCCAGGAGACTGTATCGATGAAGGGATGAAGTGATCGCGAGGCTATCGACGCGAATTGAAGGAGGCGTTTTAGTCACAAGTGCCCCGCAGTCACCCGCAAGAAGCAAGAAGGGCCCCGGCGCCCCAGGCGCCGATCAACCTCGAACCAGACTAGTCATGAAAATCGTTCACATGGCCACGCATGCGCAATGCAACGGCAACGGCACCGTCAACGCGATGGTCGATCTGGCGTGCATGCAGGCGCGCGCCGGACACAACGTCGCGGTCGCTTCCGCAGGCGGCGCCTTCGAGTCGTTGCTGCGGCGCCATGGCGTCACGCATTCGCTGCTGCATCAGTCGCGCCAGCCTTGGCGTGTGCCGGCCATGGTCGCGGGGTTCGGCCGGTTGATCGAGCGCTTCAATCCCGATGTGGTACACGCGCACATGATGACCGGCGCGTTGATCTCGCGCTTCGGCAACATGCGCCGCCGCTTCGCGCTGGTGACCACCGTTCATCACGATATCCAGAAAAGCGCTTCGATGGTGCGCTTTGGTGATCGCGTGATCGTGGCGAGCCACGCCGCAGGGGACGCCATGCTGGAACGTGGCGTGCTGCCAGACACCTTGAGCGTGGTGACAAGCGGCACCATTGGTTCCCCGCGTGTTCCCGGACGACAGCCGCCATCATTGCAGTTACAGCATCCGAATGTAGTGTGCGTGGCAGCGATGTTCGAGCGCAACGGCATTGCCGACCTGCTGCACGCGTTTTCGCATGTGCGGCAGACACAAGACGCGCAGCTCTATTTGGTGGGTGACGGACCTGATCGTGGACTGATGGAAAGTCTTGCAGAACAACTTGGTATTGCTAACTGTGTCACGTTCACAGGGTTCGTCGCGGATCCCCGCGCGTATCTGGCCGAAGCTGACGTATTCGTGTTTGCTGCCCATCAGGCTCCCGGGCCGCTGGTGATCAGCGAAGCGCGGGAGGCGGGTTGTGCGATCGTCGCGACGAAGGTGGGTGGCGTTCCGGAGATGCTGGAAAACGGGAGTGCGGGGGTGCTCGTGGCGCCCCAGGAGCCGATGCAACTGGCCGCCAAACTGGGATGGTTACTGATGGATTCGCCAGTACGTGCGCAATATGCCGCGCGTGCAAAGCGAGATCTGGAGCGTTTTTCGGTGCAGCGCGTGTGCACGGAACATCTGGCGGTCTATGAACAAGCAATTTCCCAGAGCGAGCGCCGACAAAACCGTCCGTCGACACGGCGTGCGCCGGTGGCGTGACAGGGGACTCTTGCAGCCGCAGGCTCCAGGCCAGTTGATTGGGAATGAGTCCCTTGAGGAAGTCCACGTCGCGCGTGACTCCCACGCCCAGATGATGATTGCCAATCGCGTCATTTTGCATAAACGCTTTCGTCGTTATTTAGTTCGTATACCGTAACAATTGGCTATTCGAGATGTCGCCCGCCGTTCCGCAGCGACTCGGCCATTTGACTCAGGAAGTCAGTGCTGAGCGTGGCGTCATCGTCGGTGAGCGTTACATGCATGCCTGTTACCGCATCGCGCGCACAGTTGCGGTTCGCGCCGAGGCCGCGGCGGGGGGCCGTCCATGAAGACGGCACGCGGAAAGTCAGCAGCCGTCATTTCACGCGTGAGCGTATCAGTGCTGTCGTCCGAGATCACGATCGGGATGCGCCGGATACGTGGAGGCTTCGACCGAACGCAACGTCCGGAAAAGATTCCCGGGACGATTGCGCCTGCAGATACATACCGGGAAGCGCGGCGCATCAGACGGACTGGGTTGATCGACAGCGGCGCCCATGTATTTTCCCGGCATTTTCCGGTTCTGTGCCGCGCATGCGCGACACGGCGAGATGCCCTATTTGACTCGGCAACGAAAAAGCCGTCTGTTGGAGATTGAACATCGAACATCGACCGTGGAGGGAATAACGGTGGCGGGAACTGCTCGCGATGGCGGAAATATCAGGGTGTGCTCGCGCAGTGTGTGCGGGCGCACTGAATCATCGGCGTAGTGAAAGTGTAATGGGCACACCACTTAACACGCAGTCGCGATGCTCTGTCGTGTTCGTCAACCCGGGCGCGGCCCGTCGGACAGGTGAAGCTAGGTGACGCGCGCATCTCGGTCACGTTCGTCCGCCGAGTGCCTTGAACGGCAGAACGACCGAATAGCGTGCGGGCGTTCGCACGCGCACACAACGAAATAGATTTACCTGCTTAAATTGCGCATCAATCGATGCGTGTTTTTCACGCGTCCGCACCTGTAAGACGCGCTCGGCCCTCAATCAGCTTCAACGCTTCAGGAGTCACCGTGGACGTGTCCCACTATCCGCTTGCCGGCATCCCCAAGACGGGCGCCGCGAGTGTTCGCGTGCAGCCGGTCATTCTCGCCGGCGGGTCCGGCACGCGTCTGTGGCCGTTATCGCGGCAGCAGTTCCCCAAGCAACTCATCGAACTCATGGGCGCGGAATCGCTGCTCGAAGCCACGCTCCGCCGTCTTGACGGCCTCGACGGACTTGATGTGGCAACGCATGGCCACGATACCGTGCACTACACGAGCAACGACGAACTGATCGTGGTCTGTGGCACAGAACACAAGTTGCTGACTGCCCAGCAGATCGAGCGTAATGGCCGTCGGGCGCGCATTGTGCTCGAGCCCTGCGCCCGCAACACTGCACCGGCACTTACGCTCGCTGCGTTGGCAGCAGTGGCTGCCGGATCCGGCGACGATCCGGTCATGGTGGCCATGCCCGCTGATCACGCCATGTCCGATCTTGATGCGTTCCGTCGCACGATCGCCAAGGCGATCGAACATGCCGCAAGGGGTGCGCTCGTTACGCTGGGTGTCGTTCCCGACAAGATCGAAACAGGCTACGGCTATATCAAGGCCGGCGCGCCCCTGGGAACTGCGGATGATGGCGCCCCTCAAGCGCGAGTGCTCGAACGGTTCGTCGAAAAACCGCGGCGGGAAATTGCCGAACAGTATCTGGCGTCCGGCGAGTATTGGTGGAATAGCGGCATTTTCGTGTGCCGGGCGTCGGTCTGGCTTGCGGCTATCGAGCACTTCCAGCCTGCTATTCACGCCGCGTGCGTGATCGCGTATGAACGCGGCCTGCATCAGGACGGCTTCACACAACTCGATGTCGCCGCATTCGAAGTCTGCCCCTCCGATTCAATCGATTTCGCCGTCATGGAGCGGATTGCGCACACGCGGGAGTTTCCGGGCGTCGTGGTTCCGCTCGCCGCCGGCTGGTCCGATGTCGGCGCGTGGGACGCCGTATGGGACATGTCGGATAAGGACGATGACGGCAACGTTGCTCGTGGCCGCGTGATCTTCGAAGGGTCAGCAGACAGTTTCGCGCATTCCGATGGCCGGCTGGTCGCGTGCGTGGGAGTGACGGGCGTAGTCGTCGTGGAAACCGCGGATGCGATTCTGGTGGCATCGAAGGATCGTGTGCAGGAAGTGCAGGCGATGGTCGGGCGACTGAAAGCCGCCAAAGGCGCCGAGGCGCAGGATCATCGCAAGGTTCAGCGGCCTTGGGGTTTCTATGACTCCATCGATCATGGCGAGCGTTTTCAGGTAAAGCGTATTGTGGTGAAACCGGGCGCGCGGCTCTCGCTGCAGATGCACCATCATCGTGCGGAACACTGGATCGTCGTGCGCGGCACGGCGCTCGTGACCCGCGGGGAAGAGACCTTCTTGGTAAGCGAAAACCAGTCCACCTTCATTCCCCTCGGTACCACGCACAGGCTCGAAAACCCCGGTAAAACGCCGCTCGAAATGATCGAGGTGCAATCGGGGACGTATCTGGGCGAAGACGATATCGTACGTTTCGACGATCAGTACGGACGGGTACCCGAGAAGAAAGCAGCAGGCTGAACACCGATGAACGTATGGCGATTTGCCGGGCAATCAGCATCAGGCCCGGGCATCAGGAAGCACTTAAATCAAAAGTATCAAGAAGTACTTAATACAGCGATTGCCGACGCAGTATCGCGAAACGCGAGACAAAGGGATAACCCTTGCGAGGGACATTCCGACTGGCGCTAGCGGTATTGGACACGCAATTTATCGTGCACGGTGAAAGGCTGCCGAGTAGTCAGATAGATGTAATTAGTCTGACGAATAGGCAACACTTACCGGGCCTTCCGGTGAGCTTGGGGAAGCCCGCCGGGTGCGCAGGGACACAATGTAGGGCAAGGGGAGAGGGGTGATGGACGAAAACAAAGAGCGATCATTGGTGGCTAAGGTGATGGACGGCCTCGTGTCGGGCATCGTCGAACAAAAGTACGGCGCGATCCTGCCACCACAGGACGTCTTGTCGAAGGAGTTCGATGTGAGTCGGACCGTGATGCGAGAGGCCTTGAGCATGCTGCTCGCGCGTCACATGCTGGATGTGCGCCCCAAGACGGGCACGCGGATCCGGCCGATGAGCGACTGGCGATTGATCGATGAGGACGTGGTGAGCTGGCGCTTCCGTGCGACGCCGGATCAGGCGTTCCTGCGCGACGTGATCGAGTTTCGAATGCTGATCGAGCCGCGTGCGGCTGCATTGGCCGCGACTCGTGCAACGCCGGACGAAGTAAGCGGGATTCGCGATGCGTTCGACGCGCTTGCGTCGCTCACCGGCAGCGAGCCCGAGTACCAGGCCGCCGATGTCGCGCTGCATACGCGTATTGTGGCCGCGAGCGGTAACCAGTTCTTCCAGCAGATGACGGCTATCGTGCGGGGTGCGCTGGTGACGGTCTATCCGATCGTGGCGGGCATTGCGACCATGCGCGACGCGACGCTCGAAGCGCAGCGCCGCGTGGTGGAAGCGATCGAGGCACACGATGCCGGTCTGGCCGAGCGCGCGATGAGCACGCTGATCGATGTCACCGCGGAGGAAGTCGGAGGGGCTTTTGCGCTTGAACGCCGCGAGGACAGTCCGTCGCGGCCGGTCGGCGAATCCGAATCTGCCGGCGCCTGACATACGCTGGAAGCTTCGCGTCCGGGACGGTTCCGGCGTGCCGAAGCTGGCCCGAGGTTTCTGGTCACGTTGATCGTGGCCGGGCGCGAGCAGCGCCCGATTCGGGTTTTTACTGACGCAAACGTTTCACCTCATCTTCCCGCCTGACACCGACGTGTGATGGCCTGTGCGTCGAACGAACGACAATCTCCCCCGTATCCCCCTTGAGCTATGTGACCGAAACGCGATGCCTTGTGCAGGCTTCGTGCAGAGCACTTGCGTGGCGGACAATGGGACAATGTGCGCATCGCCGGCCTTGGCCGACTATTCACCAAGCATGCAGGGGAGCGGGACAGATGAACGCACAGAGCACGATCCGATGGGGCATCGTTGGCGCGGGAATGATTGCGCACAGGTTCGCCGAAGGGCTGGCCTTTGTGCCGGGCGCAACGCTGGGTGGCGTCTGGTCGCGCCGGCCCGAGCCGACGGCGGCGTTCGCCGGGAAGTTTCATACCAAGGCGTATGAGAGCTTCGACGCGCTGCTCGACAACATCGACGCGTTGTACATTGCGACGATGCAAGACAGCCATCCGCAGTACGCGTTGCGTGCTTTCCAGGCGGGACGTGCCGTGCTTTGCGAGAAACCGGCAGCCGTCAACGCGCGGGCGTTGCAGGAGATGATCGACGTGGCGCGGTCATCGAAGCTGCTGTTCATGGAAGCGATGAAACCGCCGTTTTATCCACTCTACACGCAGTTGCGCGACCATCTTGCGGCCGATCCTATTGGTGAAATCGGTCTGGTTCGGGCCGGTTGCTCGATCGCGAACGTGCCGCTTTCGCACCCCTCGTATTCGATGAATATGGGCGGCGGTGCGTTGCTCGATATTGGTATCTACGAAGCGTTTCTCGCGGTCGACTGGCTGGGTGAGCCGCTGGAAGTCCAGACCTTCGGACGCATCGGGCAAACCGGCGTGGACACCTTCGCGAGCCTGAACGTGCGGCATGAGCGTGGCGTCGCACAGTTGTTTTGCGGATTGGATCTGCAAGGCAAGGGCGATGCGTTGCTGGCCGGGACCGGCGGTACGGTGACTATCCACGAGAACTGGTGGAATCCTGCGCGCGCAACCGTCCGCTATGTGGATGGCCGCACTGTTGAGCTGGATGCACCGTTTGAGGGTGGCGGCTTGAACTACGAGACCGCGCATTTTTGCGAGCTGCTGCGCAGTGGTGCGACAGAGAGCCCGATCATGCGGCATGCCATATCCATGCAGATGATTTCCATCACCGATGCCGCTCGCCGTGACCTGGGCGTTCGGTTCCCTTTCGAAACCGAGTAAGCACGGGCTGACCGTCGAGTTAATTTAAGCGTCATTTCAGGTTTCGACGTTAAGCTGCGTCGTCCTCAACCGCCGGCATTTCCCACCATGCGACTGTTACCCCGACTCTGGCGCGAAAATCGGAACCTGATTGCGTTCCTGGTGCTGATGGCGCTGTTTCGCAGCGCCATCGCCGACTGGAATGTGGTGCCGAGCGGCTCCATGCTGCCGACCATTCGCGAGGGTGACCGGATTGTCGTCGACAAGATGGCGTACGACCTGCGCATTCCGTTCACGCATATTGCGATTGCGCGCCTGCATGATCCGCAGCGTGGGGACATTGTGACGGTGGATTCATCGGCGGCCCATGAGTTGATCGTCAAGCGGCTGATCGGGGTGCCGGGCGATGTGATCGCCATGCGCGATAACGTGCTTTATATCGATGGCAAGCGGGCGGGGTATCAGCCGGTCGATATTACGGGCGTGGAGGGCGATACGTCTTCGCCTGGCGAGTATCTCGACGAGAAGCTCGGGCGTGTTACGCATGTTGTGAGGTTGTCGGTGCTGGCGCCGAGTCCGCGGCGTTCGTTTGGGCCGGTGACGGTGCCCAAGGGCGAGTATCTGATGCTCGGTGACAACCGCGATGACAGCGCGGACTCGAGGTATTTTGGGTTTTTCCCACGCAGCGAATTGATGGGACGGGCTCGACGGGTAGCGTATTCGCTTGATCCGGATCGGCATCATATGCCACGGATGGACAGGTTTGGGGCCAAGCTGGACCAAAGTGGGACGCTCGCGCCGGTGGACGGGTCTTGAGGGTGGGTTCCCTGCGTTAACCCTCCGAACCCGCTCCCTCAATGCCGCCCCGGCAACGCCAACCTACGCTCAAACAGCCGCTGGACGAACTCCAGCACACTACACAGCACCCAATACACCACAGCGGCAGCAAGATACAACGGCAAAGGCTGATACGTAGCGGCAATGACTTCCTGCGCACTCCGTAGCAATTCGGTAACCGTGATCACCGACACCAGCGACGTATCCTTGATCAAGCTAATGAGGCTATTAGAAAGACTCGGCACGGCAATCCGCAGCGCCTGCGGACCGATCACATACCGCAACGTCTGCATCCTCGACAAACCCAAACTATAAGCCGCAAGCCACTGCCCACTCTGAATCCCGAGAATAGCGCCGCGCATGCTTTCGGACAGATAAGCCGCCACATTCGCCGACAACGCGATCACCCCCGCCGGCGTAGGATCGAGCGAAATACCCAGGCTCGGCAATCCGTAATAGATCACGAAGATCTGCACCAGCAGCGGCGTACCGCGCATCACACTCACATAAGCGCGCCCCAGGCCGACCAGCGTGCGGCTTCGGCTGATGCCCATCATGGCGAGTATCGTGCCCGCGATCAGGCCGAAGAACATCGAATAGACCGCGAACTTGATCGTCAGGACGGCGCCTTGTGCGAGCGCCGGTATGGATTGAACGAGCAGGGATGTCGTGGACATGAAGGAATAGAGTAGGTGTAACGTCGGAGGCGGGCATCAAATGCAAAGGGCGGCACCCGAAGAAGCCGCCCCGATGCCGAACGCTTGAGGGTCCGGTTTACTTCGCTGGCTTCGTTACGTCGATACCGAACCACTTGTCCGAGATCTTCGTGAACGTACCATCGGCCTCAAGCTGGGTCATTGCGTCATCAATGGCTTTCTCGAACTTCGGATTGCCCTTCTTGAACGGAATACCCGACGGATTGCCCGGGCCCACATTCGCGCCCGTGCGCAGCGGCAACTGCGAATTCTTCATCAGGTACGCAAGCATCAAGCGGTCGTTCAACGCAGCGTCCAAACGGTTCGATGCGAGATCGCGCAAGTACTCAGGCGCGCCCGGATACGTCTTTACATCGATACCCGGCACGGCCTTGGCCATGTCCATGTAGTTCGTGCCCAGACCCACGCCAAGCTTCTTGCCCTTCAGGTCGTCAAGCGTCTTGAAGTCCCGCGTGTCGTCCTTGCGCTGAATCAGTTGCGCATTCGAATACGTATAGGCAGGCGAGAAATCGAGCGTCTGCTTGCGGGCATCGGTAATGCCGACCTGATTCACGATCACATCGAACTTGTCAGCCTGCAAGCCTGCAATGATCCCGCTCCATTCGGTCGTCACGAACTCCGGCTTCACGCCGAGCTTCGCAGCAACTGCCTTCGCGATATCCACGTCGAAGCCAACCAGTTCACCTTGCGGTGTCTTCGAGTTGAACGGGGGGAACGTACCTTCGAGGCCAATGCGCAACGTACCGCGTTGCTTGACCGAATCCAGCAGGTCTGCCGCGTGAGCGGCGGCCGAGAGCGACGCGCCGATCAAGCCTGCCACGAGCACTTTCTTGAAGAGAGAGAGTTTCATGAATTTTTGCCTTTGTCCTGGTTTTTGTCAGTGATCTGAAGTGCGGCGATGATAGCTAAAACGCAAGACCGTCTTCAGATCGTTTGCTCATGTGGATATGAGCCCTGGCGTAGTGAAAAGGGAAGACCTGATTATGCGGCGGCACTCGTGCGGGCCAGCGCTTCGACGCATTCCGTCACGAGCGCCGGGCCGCGATAGATCAGGCCGGTGTAGATCTGCACGAGCGATGCACCCGCGGCGAGTTTCTCGCGCGCGTCGTCGCCCGACATGATGCCGCCCACGCCGATGATCGGCACCTCGCTGCCCAACTCCGCGCGCAACTTGCGGATCACTGCATTCGATGCTTCGAACACCGGCTTGCCCGACAAACCACCGGCTTCATCGCCGTGTTTCATGCCCGTCACAGCGGTGCGCGACAGCGTGGTGTTGGTCGCGATCACGCCATCAATCTTGTGGCGCAGCAAGGTGGCGGCAATCTCCTTGACCTGCTCGTCGTCGAGATCGGGGGCGATCTTCAGTGCGAGCGGCACCAGCTTGCCGTGCAGGTCGGACAGACGTTGCTGTTTGTCCTTCAGCGCGCCGAGCAGCGCGTCGAGTTCGCCCGCGCCTTGCAACTGGCGCAGGTTTTTCGTATTCGGCGACGAGATGTTGATCGTCACGTAGCTCGCGAACGGGTAGACGCGTTCGAGGCAATACAAATAATCTTCGGCGGCGCGTTCTATGGGGGTCTCGGCATTCTTGCCAATATTCAGCCCCAGTACGCCGCGATACCGCGCGGCCTGGACGTTCTCGACGAACTGATCGACGCCGCGGTTGTTGAAACCAAGCCGGTTGATCAGCGCCTGCGCGTCGGGCAGGCGAAACATGCGGGGGCGCGGGTTGCCGGGCTGCGCGCGCGGCGTGACCGTTCCCACTTCAATGAACCCAAACCCGAGCGACGCCAGTCCGTCAATACACGCTCCGTCTTTGTCCAGCCCCGCCGCGAGCCCGACCGGATTGCGAAAGCTCAGGCCCATGACGGTACGCGGCGAATCGGCGGCGCGCTCGGCGAGCATGCCGGCCAGGCCGGTGCGGCCGGCGGCGCCCAGCATACGCAGCGTCAAATGATGGGCATCTTCCGCATCCATGCGAAAAAGTTGCGCGCGGGCGAGCGGGTAGAGGGAGCTGAACACGAGGAGGAAGGGCCGGAGCGGCGTAAATTGAGACGCGCCATTTTAACGGCTTTGGGGAGGCACGCCGAAAAGCGATGACAAGTGGATGAAAAGGGCCTTTGGAACAGGCCATCGCAGGGCCGGCTTGGATCGTCAGCGCCGCGGTTTATCCAGTGGCATCTTGCCGGGCATGGGCGGCGTTCCGGCGGAGTGCATGGTAGTGGGATCGAGTAAGCCCCAGTGGCCGTCGATCAGGCCCTCCAGCGGCCGGAAATTGGCCTTGTACGCCATTTTGTCGCTCTCACGAATCCAGTAACCCAGATAGACGTGGGGCAAATCCAGGCTGCGCGCCTGCTCGATCTGCCACAGGATGTTGTATGTGCCGAAGCTGGTGTGCGGCAGGCCGGGCTCGAAAAACGTATAAACCGACGAAAGTCCGTCTCCGAGGATGTCGATCATGCTGATCATGCGCAGCGTGCCGCGCTCGGGCGGGTCGTCGGCGAGATTGCCGGGCTGGCCTGCATCGGGGTTATCGGGATCAGCAGGGTCAGCGGGATTCTTGGCGCGCATAGGCTCGCGGAACTCCACCAGGCGCGAGTTGATCCGGCTTTGCAGCAAAAATTGCTCGTACTGGTCGCGGCTGTCGCGATCCATGCCGCCGCCCGCATGCCGCGCCGACTGATAGCGCATATAGAGCGCGTAGTGTTCTTCGTCGTAGTGAAGCGGAGCGACGCTTGCCACCAGTCCGCCATGCTGCTTCCAGATGCGCCGCTGGGTGCGGTTCGGCTTGAAGTCGTCGATAGGCACGCGCACCGGCACGCAGGCACGGCAGCCGTCGCAATACGGGCGATAGGTAAAGACCCCGGAGCGCCGGAAACCCGCCTTGACGAGTTCGGTGTAGACGTCGGAGTTGATCAGGTGACTGGGTGTCGCCACCTGGGAGCGCGCAATGCGTCCATCCAGATAGCTGCACGGGTACGGCGCCGTTGCATAGAATTGCAACGCCGAAAGCGGTGAAAGCGGCAGCTCATTGGGGTGAGTCACGTTGGCAGCTCTCGTTCTAAGCGTCTATCTTGCTTACCGTCCCAACCGTGCCGCAGCGGTCCGATGCAGGGCGGAAAACCTCGGTTGTGTCGCTAACTTGCATGCTATATATCACGTTCGATGCATCACGTTCGATGATTCTGGATTCGTTCGCGAATTTCAAAGGGTGCATCGGTTGGCGTCCTGGACCTCGCGCCTCGTTCAAAACCAGCCTCGTTCATTCAGGCGGCAACACGGCTGGCCGAAGCGTTTCGAGCAGCGCGTATTTGTCGAATGCCCACGGGACCGGCGGTTCCCCGACCGCCCCACGCAGATGTCTCACAAATGCCTTGCGGGAGATCTCCCGGCCGCCCAGCGACGCCAGATGCGACGTATTCTGCTGGCAGTCTATCATCTCTATTTTATGGTGACGCAAGTGTCCGATCAGCGCCGCGAGCGCGATTTTCGAGGCATCGGTGCGATGCGCGAACATCGATTCGCCGAAAAACATCCGCCCGAACGACACGCCGTAAAGACCGCCCACGCGCTTGCCCTCGAACCACGTTTCAATGCTGTGCGCCCGTCCTTCGCGATGCAGCGAGGAATACGCTTCCACGATATCCGCCGTGATCCACGTGCCGCGCTGGCCTTCGCGCGGCGTCTGGGCGCAGGCGCGCATCACGCCGGCGAAATCTTCGTCCACGCGAATTTCCCACGACGCCTCGCGCAACACATGCCGCAGCGTTTTACGCAGTGAAACGGAGACTTTGAATTCATCGGGAATCAGCACCATGCGCGGATCGGGACTCCACCAGAGCACCGGCTGGCCGTCGGAATACCAAGGGAAAATGCCGCGCTGATACGCATCGACCAGACGGCTGCTCCGCAATTCAGCGCTGGCCGCGAGTAATCCGGGCGCGCCGCTTGCCTCGCCGAGCGCGCGCTCGACGGGGGGAAACGGATCGTCGGAGGCGAGCCATGGAACCATGATCCGGGGAGGCGCTCAGCCTTCGCGCAGCGAGCGGAAGATGTCGCCGGTATGCAGGGCGTAGTTGCCGGCGGCGCGGTCGGCGAAAAAGAAGCGCAGCGTCTGTCCGACTGTCGGGAACGCGATTTCGTCCCAAGGGATTTCGCTCTCGTCGAAGAGCTTCACTTCAAGACTTTCCTCGCCGGCGTCAATGTCCAGATCCAGGAGCCGTGCCAGGTAAAAAAGATGCACCTGATGCACGTGCGGCACGTTCAGCAGCGTGAAGAGACTCTGGATTTCGACGCGTGCGCCGGCTTCCTCCAGCGTTTCGCGCGAGGCGCCTTCGCTGGTGGTTTCGTTCATCTCCATGAAACCCGCGGGCAAGGTCCAGTAGCCGTAGCGCGGTTCGATCGCCCGGCGGCACAGCAGCACTTTGTCGTCCCAGACGGGCACGGTCCCAACCACGTTGCGTGGATTTTGATAATGCACCGTGCCGCAATTATCGCAAACATAGCGCTGGCGATTGTCGCCAGGCGGAATGCTCAGGCTGACCTGGTGGCCGCAGACGGAACAGAATTTCATAGGGGAGAAGTCTGAAAGTGTCGTGCGAGTGTATCACCGAGCTTGATGCCCGCGGCAGCGTGGACATCGGCCAAAAAAAGGCGCCATGCAGCCGGGGTGCGCGACGGGGCGCGCCCTTGTCCTGCACTTGTCCAGATAGCCGATCAGCCCGGATCGGACGCAACCGGGCAGACGCTTGCGGCTGGCTTCTCGCTACAATAAGTGCTTCGGATGCACCGCTTCTGGCGCTGCCGCTTTCACCATTGCACCACTCCACGGCCCATACAGATCCCCACGATGTCCACCACGCCCGCCGCTCCACGCCCGCCAATGCTGTCCACCGCCGACGCACTCGCTACTTTGCTGGCGGCCGCGCGCCGGGTGGACGGCGCACAAACCGTCGAGACCTTCGAGGCGCTCGGACGCGTGCTGGCCACAGCGGTCGTGTCGACGCTCGACGTCCCGCCCATGCGCACCAGTTCCATGGATGGCTACGCTGTGCGGGCCGCAGACCTCGCCGGCGCGTCTGATGCGAGCGCCGTGACGCTACCCGTGTCGCAGCGTGTGCCGGCTGGCCAGACGGCCGAGCCGCTGGCTGCCGGCACGGTCGCGCGCATCTTCACCGGGGCCACCGTGCCGCCGGGTGCGGACACCATCGTGATGCAGGAAATGGTTCGCGCCGACCATGCCGGCGCGACGTTTTCCCACGTGCCGCCGGAGGGCGAATGGATCACCCAGCAGGGTGCGGATATCCGTCGCGGCTCTGTGATCCTGCCGGCCGGCACGCGGCTTACGCCGCAGGCGCTGGGGCTCGCGGCATCGGTGGGAAGCGCTGCGCTCGACGTGGTGCGCAAAGTGCGCGTGGCGGTGTTTTTTACGGGTGACGAACTCACCATGCCCGGCGAGCCGTTGCGCCCCGGCGCGATCTACAACTCGAATCGTTTCACGCTGCGTGCGTTGCTTGGCGAACTGGGTTGCGACGTGACCGACCTCGGTATCGTGCCTGACCGGCTGGACGCAACCCGCGAAACCCTGCGGTGGGCGGCACGCGATCATGACCTGATCCTCACATGCGGGGGCGTGTCAGTTGGCGAGGAAGATCATGTGAAACCGGCGGTGGAAGCCGAAGGGCGCATTTCCATGTGGCAGATCGCGATGAAACCCGGTAAGCCGCTCGCGTTCGGCGCAGTGCGGCGCGAGCCGGCCGACCAAAGCGGGGGCGAGGCGTTTTTCATCGGGTTGCCGGGGAATCCAGTCTCCAGTTTCTGCACATTCCTGCTGTTCGTGCGGCCGTTCATCCTGCGGCTGGCGGGCGCCGAAGCGGTTGAGCCGCGCGTGTACGCCATGCGGGCTGATTTCACGCAGAAAAAGGGTGACCGGCGCAATGAATTCCTGCGTGCCCGCGTGAACGAAGCCGGTGGCCTGGAGGTATTCGGAAATCAAAGTTCGGCTGTGTTGACATCCACGGTCTGGGGCGACGGTCTGATCGATAACCCGCCGAATCACGCTATCCAGGCCGGTGAGACCGTGCGTTTTATCCCGTTTTCAGAACTGATGCGTTGAAGTTGCGTCGAAGGCAATCATGAAAGTCGAATTGAGGTTTTTTGCAGGCGTGCGCGAAGCGCTTGGCGTAGCGAATGAGAGCGTGGAGCTGCCGGACAGCGTGTCCAGCGTCGGCGACGTGCGGGCCTGGCTGCGCATGCGCGGCGGGGCATGGGCGGAAACGCTCGCCGAGGGCCGCTCGTTGCGCATGGCGTGCAACCACGAAATGACGGATCCGTCGCGACGCATCACTGAAGGCTGCGAAGTCGCGTTTTTCCCGCCCGTCACGGGAGGCTGAGATGACCCGAGTTCGCGTGCAGGAAGCTGATTTCGATCTCAGCACGGAAGTCGCCGCGCTGCGCGCCGACAATCCCAAGGTGGGCGCGGTGGCGTGTTTCGTCGGCACGGTGCGGGATTTGAACGAAGGCCAAACCGTTCAGGCAATGGAGCTGGAACATTATCCCGGCATGACCGAAAAGTCGCTGGAGGGTATTGCGGAGCAGGCTCGAGAACGCTGGCCGGGTTCGGATGTGCTGATCGTGCATCGCGTGGGAAAACTCTTGCCGCTCGATCAGATCGTGCTGGTTGTGACAACCGCCATGCACCGGGCGCAAGCGTTCGAATCGTGTGCGTTCGTGATGGATTATCTGAAAACGCAGGCGCCGTTCTGGAAGAAGGAAAAGACGGAACACGGCGAGAAATGGGTCGATGCCCGTGAATCCGACGACGCTGCGCTGAAACGATGGGATCTGGAGCCGCCAAAAGGGGCGGGGGCGGGGGCGGGGGCGTAGGCAACGGGCAACGGGCAACGGCAATTTGCGCTCCGCTCGGCCGTCTGCCGTTGGGTATGCGGACCGGGAAACCGCAGTTATATGCTGCGGCTTATGCGTTGCTCGATTTGTCGCGTTCCTCGGTGTTTTCATCGCCGGACAGCCTGACCGGAAAGGGTTCGCCGTGGCTGTGGTCGGGCAACTCCGTCGAAGAAGGCTCGTTCTCGCTGCGGCCTGTGCGCAGGCGCTTGAGCGACGCCATCAAAGCGAGCTGTGCGTCCGGGATGGCATAGTCCCAGCCGAATTTGCTCAGTTGCAGGCTTTGCGCAATGCGCAGCGCGGGCTCCATGAACTGCACGGCTGCGGCGGGCTCGTAGCGGGTGTCGACGGTATCGAGGAAAAGCGTGAGCCAGCGGGCGAAGTGCTGGGGTTCAATATCGCCGAGAGGCCGGTGCGCCTCTTGGACGTTGCCCCTATATCCCTTCGTTCCAAGCACGAGGCTCGACCAGAACGTCGTCATCTTCGCCAAATGCGTGTCCCAGCGCCCAGTGAGTTCACGGGCGAAGATCGGGCCAAGCAGCAGGTCATCGTCGACACGCCGGTAGAACGCGTTGACCAGTTCCCGGATATTGGTTTCGTCGGGTTGCGCGATGCGGACGAATGTGGCCGGTAGCGGGTCCGTCTTGCCAGGCGGCTCAGTCGGTGACTTGCTCATAGGATTCGATGGCGGGTTTCAGTGGGGGATTTGTATGGCTGGCGAAACGCAGATAGCGGCTCTCGAACCGGCGAACGCAATTCCGGTCTGCCGGGTATCACCAAGATGCCACACACAGAGGGTATTTGACGGAAACGGAATAAACTACGAATCTATCGACGAATGGACTCATAAATTGGGCATATAAATGGGCGCTTAAAGCGGGCTCATAGCAGGCTCTTGAAGCCAACGTTTGCTCTATGAGCCATCCGTAAATGGGGCCAGGAGTCCTGCCGACAAGGAAACCAGGCTAACAGGCTAGGACAATAAGTTCGACCTGTATGCGCGGCAAATAAACAAAAGATGTTTGATTGACATTCGGCTATCTGCTTTCATGATAATCGACCGTTACTCGTGATGCAGCGGATGATGCAAGCGGCGACTGGCCGTGGCGATCGTGGCCATGGCATGCTCGACAACCGGAATGCGGGGTTGGGTCAGGCACGCACGGCCTGGTTCGGGTCGAGCATGTGCCTGGCTATCTGTGCCGCCAGACGCCGTATCCTGTATCCGTGCGATTGACGCTGATTGACGCTTTTACTACGCTCCGGACCGACGTGACCACGCGATCGGCTCTTGCGACTGATTACGCGAACTACGCGAACACCCATGCGACTGACCGATTACACCGACTATTCGTTACGCGTCATGCTCTACCTGGCCGTCCGGCCCGAGGGGCTGTCGACCATCCAGGAGATCTCCGACGCCTACGGGATCTCCAAGAACCATCTCATGAAGGTGGTGCAGCGGCTCGGGGAGCTGGGCTGGGTAGAAACCGTACGCGGCCGTAACGGCGGCCTGAGGCTCGATCCTCGCACACCATCGCTAAGCATCGGCGAGGTTGTGCGCAAGACGGAGAACGATTTTTCGATAGTCGGCTGTTTCGCCGATGAAAGCGAGCCCCACCGGCATTGCGTGATCCAGTCACATTGCCGTCTGCGGGGCGTGTTCGCCGCCGCGCGCGATGCGTTCCTCGCGGAGCTCGACCAGCATACGGTCGGCGATCTGGCGTCGCCGGCTGACGAGCTCGCGGCCGTGCTCGGCATCGTGCGATTCATGCCGGCAGCGGCGGGCATCAGTCGCATCGCCGGACATGGCTGACTGAGCTTCCCGGCGCGGCTCGTGCTGGTTCTTCGACCTGGATCAGTCCATCGCCATCGTGATCCGATCACAATGGTCCTGTGACGTGCACATTCGACAGACGCCAACTCGCCGTGTTGCTCCCGACTCGACGTTTTTGCGCAGGATGAGCGCTACCAGCCGCAATTAAGCGCTATCGAGCGCTATCAAACCGCTCGGCGCGACCCCAGCGTGTCAACCGGCATTTCGCAGAAAAATGCGGTTTTTGGGCGGCGGAACGCTTGAAAGTGCCGGATCACGCCTCATTTTGAACACATCCCGATTTGGAGGTCTCAATATGAGAATCGACAAGCTAACTACGAAGTTCCAGGAAGCACTGGCTGACGCGCAGAGTCTCGCCGTCGGCAATGACAATCAATATATCGAACCGGTTCACTTGCTTTCCGCGCTGATTGCGCAGCAGGACGGTTCGGCGCGCTCGCTGCTCTCGCAGGCGGGCGTGCAGGTCCAGGCGCTGCAAACCGCGCTCAAGGACGCCATGACGCGTCTGCCGCAAGTCCGGGGCACGGACGGCAACGTGCAGGTCAGCCGCGATCTCGCCGGCTTGCTGAACAGCGCGGACAAAGAGGCGCAAAAGCTCAACGACACGTTTATCGCGAGCGAGATGTACCTGCTCGCCATTGCCGATGACAAGGGCGAAGCAGGGCGTATTGCCAAGCAGCACGGCCTCACGCGCAAGGCGCTCGAAGCGGCGATCAATTCGGTTCGCGGCGGTGCCCAGGTGAATAGCCAGGATGCCGAAAGCCAGCGCGGCGCGCTGAAGAAATACACCGTCGACCTGACCGAACGCGCGCGCGCGGGCAAGCTCGACCCGGTGATTGGCCGGGACGACGAAATTCGCCGTTCAATCCAGATCCTGCAACGCCGGACGAAAAACAATCCGGTGCTGATTGGTGAGCCGGGCGTGGGCAAGACCGCCATTGTCGAAGGTCTCGCGCAACGGATCGTGAACGGCGAAGTGCCGGAATCGCTCAAGAGCAAGCGCGTGTTGTCGCTCGACATGGCCGCGTTGTTGGCCGGCGCCAAGTATCGCGGGGAATTCGAAGAGCGTCTCAAATCCGTGCTGAGTGACATTGCGAAGGACGAAGGCCAGACCATCGTTTTTATCGACGAAATCCATACCATGGTTGGTGCCGGTAAAGCCGAGGGCGCCATGGATGCGGGCAACATGCTGAAGCCGGCGCTCTCGCGCGGCGAGCTGCATTGCATCGGCGCAACGACGCTTGACGAATATCGCAAGTACATCGAAAAGGACGCGGCGCTTGAGCGCCGGTTCCAGAAGGTGCTGGTCGATGAACCGTCGGTGGAAGCGACCATCGCGATCCTGCGCGGCCTGAAGGAAAGGTACGAACTGCATCACGGCGTGGAAATCACCGATCCGGCGATCGTCGCGGCGGCGGAATTGTCGCATCGCTATATCACGGACCGTTTTCTCCCCGATAAAGCCATCGACCTGATCGACGAAGCAGCGTCCCGGGTCAAGATGGAAATCGATTCGAAGCCCGAAGAGATGGACCGGCTTGATCGTCGGCTGATCCAGTTGAAGATCGAGCGTGAAGCGGTCAAGAAGGAAAAGGACGAGGCATCGCAGAAGCGCCTGCAGTTGATCGAGGAGGAAATCGTGCGGCTGGGTCGCGATTATTCCGACCTCGAGGAAATCTGGATGGCCGAGAAAGCGGCCGTGCAGGGCAGCGCGACGCTGAAGGAAGAGATCGAGAAAGTGCGTGCGGATATCGTGCGTTTGCAGCGTGAAGGCAAGCTCGAGAAGGTGGCCGAATTGCAGTATGGCAAGCTGCCCGGACTCGAAACGCAATTGAAGCAGGTCACGCAGTCGGAGACCGCGGAACAAAGCAATCCGACGCGGCCGCGCTTGCTGCGCACGCAAGTGGGCGCCGAGGAAATCGCGGAAGTGGTGTCGCGTTCGACCGGCATTCCCGTGACGCGGATGATGCAGGGGGAGCGGGAAAAACTGTTGCAGATTGAAAGTAAGCTGCACGACCGCGTGGTGGGTCAGGATGAAGCGATCGGCGCGGTGGCCGATGCGATCCGCCGCTCGCGCGCCGGGTTGTCGGATCCGAATCGTCCGTATGGTTCGTTCCTGTTCCTTGGACCGACGGGCGTGGGCAAGACCGAGTTGTGCAAGGCGCTCGCCTCGTTCCTGTTCGATTCAGAGGATCACATGATCCGGATCGACATGAGCGAGTTCATGGAGAAGCACAGCGTCGCGCGCTTGATTGGCGCGCCGCCGGGTTATGTCGGGTATGAGGAAGGCGGTTACCTGACCGAGCTGGTGCGTCGCAAGCCCTACAGCGTGATCCTTCTCGATGAGATCGAGAAGGCGCATCCGGACGTGTTCAACGTGCTGCTGCAAGTGCTCGACGACGGCCGCATGACCGACGGGCAAGGGCGCACCGTGGACTTCAAGAATACGGTGATCGTCATGACGTCGAATCTCGGTTCGCACGTGATCCAGGCGATGGTCGGCGAGCCGCACGAGGCCGTGAAGGAAGCCGTTTGGGAAGAGGTCAAGCTGCACTTCCGGCCGGAATTCCTGAATCGTATCGACGACGTCGTGGTGTTCCATTCGCTCGACCGCGAGAACATCCAGATGATCGCGAAGATCCAGTTGCAGCGGCTGCATGAGCGGCTCGCGAAGCTGGAGATGCAACTCGACGTGTCGGAGGCCGCGCTGGAACACATCGGCAAGGTGGGTTACGACCCGGTGTTTGGTGCACGGCCGTTGAAGCGCGCGATCCAGCAGCAGATCGAGAACCCGGTCGCAAAGCTGATCCTGGCAGGCAAGTTCGGACCGAAGGATGTGATCCCCGTCGATATGCGGGATGGCGAGCTAGTGTTCGATCGCGTCGTGCATTAAAGACGTGCGTTGAAGGCGCCCGACGAAGTAGGTCGGGCGTCGTTCGTCCCACAAAAAAAGGGCAACGGATTACTCCGTTGCCCTTTTTTCTACTTGCCTAAGACCTAAGCTAAAAAACGCTTACGCCTTCGGTTCTTCGCTCTTGCCGAACAAGCCTGCCAAACCCCCGAGGCCGCCCAGCGAACCCAGCAGACTGCCCACGTCGAGCTGGCCGTTCGCCGGCACTTGGCCGTCCGGCGTCGCGTGGTTCACGAGATGCGGTAACACCGAAGCCAAAATGCCGGACACTTGGTCGCCGGACAAGCCAGCTTTCTGTGCCATCTGGCTGACCGCGTCCGAACCGAGCACATTGGTCACGGTGTCCGAGCTGATCGGCTTGTTTTCGCCGTTGCCAACCCACGACGAGACGATGTCGCCCGCGCCATTTTCGTGGAAACGCTGAATCAAGCCGTTCAGGCCGCCGGGCTGGTTGTTGACGAATTCCATCGCAATGGCGACGAGGCCGGACTGGGCGCCGCCACCTTGAGACGAATTGCCGAAAGAAGAGGCGAGGGTATCGAGTAGGCTCATGGCTGTCTCACTTGAAAACGATGCTGGTTAGATGCCGCCCGGCGTCGTGCCGGTTGGCGCTTGCCGGACGGAAAACATGCTGTCCCGTGAAGGACGGCCGGTGTGTTTCTGCTGCAAGGCGACCTGGGCGGCTTGAATTCGAGCTGCGCGTTGATGGCTGTTCTACGCGGCCGTCCCACGCTCGGATTCAGCGCCGAAGTGCGTCGCCGTCCTCAGGTTGCTGCCGCGTCGCTCGCGGCTTTCTTTTTCTTGGATTTCTTCGACGCCTTGGCGCCGCTCGCGCCCGAGGCGGCGTCGGCCGTTGCTGTTGTTGCTGGCGTGGCTGTACTCGAACTAGCTGCCGCGCTGGCCTTGGCTTTTTTACCCTTCTTGCCCTTGGTGGCGGAAGCCGCGTCTGCCGTTGTTGCCGGCGTCGTGGCCGGTGTCACTGCGGGCGTGGTGGCCGTGGTCGCGGCGGGTGACGTAGCGGCGGTTGCGGCCGTGGACGATTTCACCGTCGATTTGGCGGGTGCTGCAGCGCCTGCGTTGGTGGTGGCGGCTGGCGTCTTGCTGGCCTTTGTCCCTGTCGGCGGTGCGGATGAACCGCCAACCGTCAGCCCGGCCTGCTCCAGATTCGTCACGGATTTCGTGCCGAGTCCTTTCACGCGGCTGGCGAGATCGTCGGCATCCTTGAACGGGCCATTCTTCGTCCGTTCGTCGATGATCGCCTTCGACTTCACCGGCCCAAGCCCCTTGACCGCTTCAAGCGAGGTTTGATCTGCCGTATTCACGTCGACGGCCGCGAACGCGGCGCCTATGGACAACGCAAGGGCCAGACACAGCATCAACAGCTTTTTAAGCATGACAAGTGCTCCAGGTTAAAAAAATAAAAAGAAGAATCGATGCAGGCCTTACTGGAAGCCTGGCTAGAAAGTCCAATAAGCATAGGACAAAATGCGGGTCAGGATAATGGCAGCGACCTCCGTCCGGTGTGGACGGGATTATTTTTTACAACATCGCCGGCTATTATTTTGCCGGTTGTACCCAATCCACTGGCCGGTTTCGATTCCGTTTAGCGATTATCACCAGACTCATGGCGGATGCGGGCGGCTCGGTTCAGATTTAACGTTTTCCGGATATAAGCTTGTCGGAATCGATACTTTCCCGGGTTTGATTCTTCTGGCTTGATGCTTCGGGTTTGATCTCTCGGCTTTGACCTTATTAACCTTTTGTCTTGATTTTCGCAAACGCGCCGCGTACTTCGAATTTCACTGAATCGACCACCACGCCCTGGCGGTCGACCAGCTCCAGCGTGTGATGCCCTGGCCACGGCAGCCATGCCATGCGCGTCATGGCAGGGGAAGGGCCGGCCAATTTGCCGTCCAGCCGCCACACGCTGCCCGCCGGTGAGCTTTGCGCGCTCTCGAACCAGACCCGCTGGCGCGCGGCGGGAATATCGGGATCGAGCGCGAAAATAGTGCCGTCGGTGGGAGATGAGATTCGGGCCGTGCCATTGCGCACCGCGGCACCTTCCGCACTCGCCGACAATGCGATCCGTGACATTTGCGTGCCGCTCAGGAACCAGTCGTCGCGCGCTGGCTCGATATCGTTTTGATAAACAATCTTCGTGCGCACCACGCCCGGGGGCGCGATGGGCGGCCGGCTTGGGGTCCGCCGGTGCAGATAATTAACGAGTGCGGCCCACACAGGCGCGGCGCCTGTGACGCCGGAGACGTCCCACATCGGCGCGCCGTCCGCGTTGCCCACCCACACGCCAACCGTGTAGCGCGACGTGTAGCCGACCGCCCAGTTATCGCGCATGTCCTTGCTCGTGCCGGTTTTCACGGCGCTGAAAAAGCGCGTGGCAAGGACGCTGTCGAAGCCGAAGGTACGCGTGCGCGCGTTGTTGTCGGCGAGGATGTTCGTCACGATAAAACTGGCCTGCGGGCTGAAAACGCGCGTGCCGGGCGCGATCGGTGCGATCGGTGCATGCGCCGGCAAGTCGGACATCGGCCCGGTGAGCCCGCCGTTCGCCAACGTCCGGTACGCGTTCGTGAGTGTCGCGAGCGTCACGTCGGCGCTGCCGAGCGCAAGACTGAAGCCGTAGTAATCGCCGGCTTGCGTGAGCGGCAGGCCGAGCGACACCAGTGTTTTCGCGAACCGGTGCGGCGTTACCATCACCAGCGTGCGCACGGCCGGTACATTCAACGACGAAGCCAGCGCCGTGCGCATGCTCACCCAGCCCTTGAAATCGTGATCGTAGTTCTGCGGGATATACAGGCCGCCGCCGGTGGCAAGATCGAGCGGGGCGTCATCGAGCAAAGACGCGGGAGTGAGACGTTTTTCGTCGATGGCCTGAGCGTACAAGAACGGCTTCAGCGTCGAGCCGGCCTGACGCAACGCGGCGACGGCATCGACTTCCGGTGCGTTCGACAACCCGCCCGCCGAACCGACCCACGCGAGAATCTCGCCGCTGCGGTTATCGATGACGATCGCGGCACCGTCGTGCACGTTGCGCTGATGCGCGCGCGAGTTGAGTTCGAGCAAGGTTCGCGCGAGCGAGTCGCGGGCGAACCGCTGCAGCGAGCCGTCGAGCGTGGACTGGACACGCGCGCCCGCTGCGGGATGCACTTCGCTGGCCACACGGCGCGCGAAGTGCGGCGCGAGCGCGTCGTAATCCAAGGACCGCGGCGAGGCGGATGCAGTGCGCGTGAGCGTCAATTGCACGAAGCTGTCGAGGTTCGCGCAAGGATCCGTGGCTGACGGCCGCGCCCGGTTCATGTCCCTCAAAATACCGCATGCCCGAGCGGATACCTTCGCGTAATTCGCATTCGGCGCACGCACCAGCGCGGCGGTGAGCGCGGCTTCGCGTTCGTTCAGCCCGGACGGAAGTTTGCCGAACAAAGTCTGCGACAACGCCGACAAACCCACGATCTCACCGCGAAACGGCACGAGATTGAGATACGCCTCGAGAATCTGGTCCTTGCGCCAGGCGTGATCGAGCCATAACGCGCCGACCGTCTGCGTCGCTTTCTCGCCGATTGATCGGCGCCCAGGCCGGCGATCTTCATCGATCAAACCGGTCAGTTGCATGGTCACCGTCGACGCTCCGCGCGTGCGCGTGTTCCACAGGTTCGCCCAGGCGGCGGCCGCTGCGCCGCGCCAGTCGACCCCGCTGTGCTCGTAGAAGCGCTTGTCCTCCGACACCACAATCGCCTCGCGCAACGCCGGCGATACATCCTGCAACTCGACCCAGTCGCCGCGCCGCTCGGTTGTGTCGATGCGTGTGCGCTGCAGCGGCTCGCCGTTGCGGGCGAGCAGCACCCAGTCGGAACTGCGCCAACTCGCGCGCACTTCGTCGAAGCTCGGCAGCGCATGAGCCGAGCTCGCAAGCACACAACCGATAAGGGCGAGGGCGGCGCGTTTCATCGCGTTATTTGGCCGCGGCCAGTGGCGCGACGATCATTGTTGCGTTGGGAATCGCGCCGAATACAGACGGCGCGTAGAGCGCTTCCACGCGCGTAGGCGGCAACCCGAACGTGCCCGCGTTGTTCAGCCGGACGGTGTATTCCACCTGCAATTTCCCCTTCGGCAGATAGTCGTAATACGCGCGATACCCCTCGAAACCACGCTCGATAAACGCCGGCCAAGCGCCTTGCGGGCTCTTTTCTCCTTCGGTCGCCACTTCGGAGTCGCGGCCGAGGCCCGAGCCCAGAATCGTTGCGCCGGCCGGAATGGGATCGTTGACGACTACCCATGTCATATCGCTTTGGGCATCGATGTCGAGATGCACACGCACGATGTCACCCCGCGAGAGCGCGCCCTTGACCGCCGGATCAACCGGTGTGATGGTTTTCGTGATCCGGTAACCCGCCGCGAACGGCGCTTTCAACGCGACGGCCGCGAGGCTCTCGATGGTCGCCCAGGGTTTGCCGCTGCCTTCTTGCGTCAGGTTCAGCGTGCCGGATGCCCACGGCAACGTCACGTTGCGCGGATTCGCAGGCGAGGGCGGCGCATTCCATGCGATGGCTTTCTCCGTCGTGCCCAGCGCAATGCGCGTTTGACCGCTCACCGGCGTGCTCTCGAACACCTTGGAGAAGCGCTGCACGGCGAGCTTGCCCCACAGGTTCGACGTCGTCGTTTGCCACGCGCCGTTCGTCTGCAACGCGAGCAAACCGCCGATCAGGCGCGGCATTTCGTCCTTCCATGCGGCGTTGTCGGCGAAGAGCAATGCCGTGCGTGCCGCGTTCGATTCGGGGCCGGTCATGAGCCAGTAGAGGTCGTCGTCGGCGGCGGTGGAGAAGGTTAAGCGAGTGCCCGAATACGTCAGGCGTGCCCGCAGAATCTGCTCGACCTGAGCGCGCTGATCGTCGCGTTGTGCGATGCCATCGACACGCGAAAGGATCGAGTAGTAATCGAGCAGCGCCGACGTCGGCCATTGATTCGGCGCGATGGTGATCGAGCCGAGCATGCGCGGCGTAGCCAGCCCGTAGCGCGACAACGCTTCGATCGCCGAGAGTTTTACGAAGTCCAGATCCTGCCGCGGTGACCAGAATTTCCGCTCGATCTTGCCTTCCACGAAGTTGGTCAGCGCAGCCGCGAGTTTGTCGCGCAGGTCGCCGGGCAGCGCGAAGCGGGGATCCGCTTTCGATGCTTCATCGCTGACCGCGAGCAGGTAGGCCGACAACGCAGGACTGCCGTAAGGCCGCGAATCGTCCGAGGGCGGGAAGTAGTTGGCAAGCCCGTCGCTATCCAGATAAGAGGGCATGCGTGCGATCACCGTCTGCCATTGCGTGAGGTCATCGAGACCCAGCGCGCGCGACGTTTGCTGCTCGAGGCAGCTATACGGATAACGTTCGAACCAGCGGCGCACACCCGGCAGGCCATCGGCGAGTTTCGGCTGCAACGTCACGGCAATGCCGCCGCGAATCTGTCCATCAGCCGATGCCACCGCGGTCTCCGGCGGCGCCACGGGCAACGCGAACGTGCCGTCGACCTGGGTGATCGTGGCTTGCTGCACGGTCACCGGAATCGCGGCCACCACGCGTTGGATGAGTTTGACGGCATCAGCGGCTTTCGGACCGCCTTGTTCCGCCGCGCTCACTTCCCAGTTCAACGCGCCGGTTGCCGCCATGCCGATGGCATCCGGCGTCTTCACGTCCCACGAGATTTCCTGCGATGAATCCGGTGCCAACGTCACGTTTTGCGCGGCGAGATCGAGCGTGGGAACACGCGGCGTCACGACAACCTGCATTGTCCGTGCGGTCGTATTGCGCAGCGTGAACAACGCGCGGAACTGGTCGCCTACACGTACGAGCGGCGGCAGGCCCGAGATCAATTGCAGGTCCTGCGTGCTGCGTATCGATGCACTGCCTGTGCCGAATTGGCCCGCGCCCACAGCCCCGATTGCGACAATGCGAAAGCTCGTCAACGCGTCGTTGAGCGGCACATCGACTGTAGCTTCGCCGTTCGCATCGAGTGTCACGCGCGGGTTCCAGAGCAAGAGCGTGTCGAACAGTTCGCGTGTCGCGCTATGTCCGCCGCCACCGCCCGCGGGCACGGCTTTACGCCCGAAGTGACGGCGTCCGATGATCTCCATTTGCGCCGTCGATGTCTCCACGCCATACGCGCGCCGTTGCAGCATGGCGTCGAGTACGTTCCAGCTTTGATTCGGCATCAGTTCGAGCAGGGCTTCGTCGACGGCCGCGAGCGCGACCTGCGTGCCGGCCGGCGCGGGCTTGCCGCCCGGCAGCGTCACGCGAACTTTCACATGCGCCTTCGAACGCACGGCGTACGACTTCGCATCCGGCGTGACGGTCACGCCGAGCTTGTGCGAGGCCGTTCCCACCTTGATCTCGCCGAGCCCGTAACGGAACGCAGGCTTCGACAAATCGACAAGCGGGGTAGGCGCTTCATATTGCCGCCCTTCGTACCAGAACGCGTGCACCCAATCGAGCGGCGCTTTCCAGCCCCACGTGAAGAACGAGTACCACGGCACTTCGTGAATCCGCCCGCGGATCGCGAGCACGGAGACATATACGTTGGGTCCCCACGACTCCTGCACTTTCAGCTCGACGGTCGGGTTCTTGCCATCGAGTTCCACGACCTTCGTTTCCACGATCCCTTCGCGCTCCACCGCCACCAGCGCGGTCGCGAAGCGGAACGGCATGCGTACCTGGAAGCGGGCGGTTTCGCCGGGTTCGTAGCTTGTCTTTTCAGGCAGCACGTCGATCCGGTCGGTGTTCTCGCCCCCGAACCAGAGTTGATCTTCGCGCGTGACCCAGACCGACGTGATTGCGTTCGCCACCCGGCCATCGCCGTCCTTGGCGGTGGCAATCAGGTCAACGTTGCCTGCTTCCTTCAGTTTTGCTTCGCAGGAAAGCAGGCCGTGGTCATCGCTTTTGCCGCTGCAGAGCGTGCCGAGGTCCTTGGTTTCAGTGTGATTATCGTAGGCGTAAAAACCGCCGACCATGCGCTTGCGCGAGCTGGTCATGGTCCTTGCAACGCCACGGATTTCGAGCGCAACGCCCGCTCGCGGCTTGCCTTGCAAGTCGACGGCGAGCGCCTGCACCGGCACCGCATTGCCAACCGATACCCAGTCGCCCGCCTTGATGCCGGCTGCAACCGCCGCAGGCCAGAGGGTGGCGCTACCGCGCAACGTCTGGATCTCACCGTTGGGGTCCGCGAAGGTCGCTTCCAGCGCAAGCTGCTTCGGTGCTTCGACTACGGGCAGCGACTTGAGCGTGAGGCTTCCCGTGCCATTGCGGTCGAGCGTCAGCGCGGTTTTATCGGCGATGAGTTTGGCCGTGGACGTATCTTCCTGCGCGTTGCTGGTGTCGTCCTCACCTTCAGTTGCGGGCGCGCTGGCGCCGTCATCGGTGGGCTTCTTGTACGGCCCGAAGCTAAACGATTCGAACTGCGAAGCAAAAGCTGGCGACGTGTCCTTCATCAGCGCGGACACTTGCACCGGTAGGTTCGATGCCGGTCCGCCCGACACATATTCAATCTGCACCGCCAGCGGCGCAGTGGTCGCGGCCACCAGCGCGCCGGTCTTCTGATCGCGAATGCCGATCGATCCCTTGAACACCGGCAGGCGAAATTCTTCCACGCGGAAATTGCCGGTTTCGATACTTATGTGCCGTGACGAATCCTGATCGTCACCGCTGTTATCGCTGTCGTTGTCTGAGTTCGCCGTGCCGTCGTCCAGCGTCACGCTGTATTCGCCGAGCTTCGCAGCGGCTGGAATCGGGAAGGTGGAATCGGCGCTTCGGTCGGCCGCCCATTTGAGCGGAAGATGGTATGTCTGGCCGCTGCCCTCATGACGGATCGTCACGCGCGACGGAAGGTGCGAGGGGAACGTAAAACCGTTAAGCGTTTCCTCGCGCATCAAATGTTTCATCGATACCGTTTCGCCCGCGCGCAACAATGTCCGGTCGAACACGGTCGTCGCACGCGTGGTCTGATCGCGGCTCATATCGGTCGGAACGTTGAAGCGCCACGATTCGATCCCGCGATTCCAGTCCGACCGCACGAACGCCATGTCCGGCCCGGTCTTCGGATCATCGACGCGCGCCGAGACGAAAAAGCCGGAATCGTCGATGCTGTTTTCATCACAAGTGCGTGCCGATGCCAGCGGTTTGCCGATCGTCGCGATGCCCTGCGTATCGGTTTTTGCAGCGGCGACCTGATCGCCATTGCAATCCGTGACGCGCACTTGTGCGTTCGGCACGGGTTTGCCGCTATCGAGCGCGGTCACCCAGACAATGCTGTTTTCGCGGCCTTGTTTGAAGTGCACGCCAAGGTTGGTGACAAGCACCGAGGTGCGCACGTACATGTCTTGCTGTTTGCCCAGCAACGACGCACCGAGCGCCGGCGATGCCAGTTCGACAACATAGAAACCCGGTTTCGGAAGCGGAATCCCGACCACTTCAAAAGGCCGCAGCGACTTGGGATCGGCCTGCGGCACGCTGAGGGTTTCAACGCCCGGTTGCTTTGCCAGCAACGACAGCGAGCGGATATCGATTTGCGGATCTTTCGCCGTGCTGCCCTGTGCGTAGACCGGCTTGATGCCGTTATTCAGCGCCAGCGGCATCTCCTGTTTGATCTGCGCGACGGACATGGAAAAGCCGTCGAAACGATCGACGGTTTTCATCCATCGACGGATCTCGGTGTCGGCATCGACGCGCAGTTTCGTCACGCTCGATGAACCCGCGTTGAGCCCGTTCACTTTCAGATCGGCCTCCACATGGCGCAGCGTGACGGGCAACATGGCGGGCATGTTGGGCTCGGCGAAACGCTCGATGATCCCGAATGTCGACGATGAAAACTTGGCGAGCGGCGGCATGGGCGCCGTCGAAGTCTTCAGTGGGAAAAGGTCCGCGTTGGACAGCGTGCGACCACTGGAATCCTTGAGTCCAGTTGGCAGTTCTATCGATAAATCCGCGTGCTCGGGCAACGGCGCCGCGAACTGGACGCTGGTGATGTCGTTGTCCTTTTCATCGGGATCGAACTGTGGCGAGGTCTTGCCGCCGGGGCCGCGCAGGGTGATTTTTTCAGCGTCCGCTCGCGGCACGGGCGAGCTGAAGCGGATGCGCAGCGGGCGCAACGGCGTGCAGGGCGCCTTGGCGTTTTCACGTTCGCAGGAGAAACTCGCGGTGAAGGGTTCGCGGACATCGAAGTCGAAGCGTTTCTCCACGTCGTTCGCGAGACCACTCGGGCCGGCTACGCCCGCGCCGTACACGAGTTGCATCTTCGTGGCGGACGGCAGGGTTTGCTGGCAGGCGAGCGTGAGCACGCGTGCGCTGTCTTTTTCGAGGTGGAAGTGTTTGAGGAGGTCGGCGCGTGCGTTGGCGTCGACGGTTTTAACAGGAATGCGGTTACCCAAACCACTCGATTCGCACCAGATGTCTTGCAACGCCGACGCTTCTGTAGCGGGGCCGTTCAGGCGCAGCACGAAGATCTGGTTTTCTTCTATCTCGCCGCCGCCGGGCTCGACTTGGGTGACAAAGGGACCACCGGTTTCGAAGCGGAACTGACGTGGACCGGTGAGCGCGTTGCCCGCAGTGGACTTGAGCCCGTCTTCCAGGGCGACCGAGCAGCGCATGCCGGGCGTGAGGTCTTGCGTGAAGTCGAAGGCCCAGGTTTTATCGTCGATCCAATGAGCCGAACCCGCCGCTGCTCCTCCGGTGCAATGCACCTGAGCCGGGGCTTTGGCTGCGGGGTCTCCGAACGCGATCATTGCTTCGTCGAACTTGACGACCACCTGGCGCACCTGCGTGACCTTGCCCTGTGGCGACACGCTCAGCGTGCGCGCGGCGTCTGCGCGATGCGTGGCGCCCAGGAAGCCCATTGTGAGCAAAGAGAGGGCGGTAAGCGCCGCCAGCGGCCAGCGTTGTTTTTTTATGACGCGGATCATCGCACTCGTTCCAGGGTGGCCAAAACGCTGGCGATTTTACCGGAGTGTTACGTCATCCTTGCCAATTGTTTTCAATTTATGACAGACATTCCAAACCCATTGCATTGAGCGCGCGGTTGTTGCATTGAACCTAAACTGGCTCGGCTCCGGTGCGGATGCGATCGTCTGGAATGTGCCGCGTGCTGATCCGCCGCCAGTAGAGAAACAGTCCTACGCCCGCCACGCCCAGGCTCACCGAGTTCGCGACCCAGAATCCGCGTGCGCCTTGCAGCCAGGCCGGCGCATAACCGCCCACGTTGAACCCGAGCACGTACCCGCCGCCCAGCCCGATGCCCCACAACGCGACCGCGTAGATGACCGTGGGGACGACCGCCACTTTATAGGCGCGCAGCACGAAAGCCGTGGTGATCTGGAGGGCATCGAAGAAATGATAGAACACGACAATGGCCAGCAACGGCATGGCCGCCGCGATCACCTGGCTGTCAGGCGTGTAGGCTTCGAGCAAGTACGGCCGCAGTGCAAACAGCGCCGCGCCGTACACGCATGCAATACCGCACGACAACGCAATGCCGTGGCGGGCGAGCGAACGGGCGGCATCGAAACGTTGCGCGCCGAGTGCTTGCGAGACGAGGGTCGCGGACGCCACGCCAATGGACAGCGGCGTCATGTAGAGCACCGCGCCAATGTTGCCGGTAATCTGATGCCCAGCCAGCGTGGTCGTGCCAAAGTGAGAGATGAACAGCGCCATGAAGGTGTATGACGTCACTTCGATCAGGTAGGACAGCCCCATCGGAATGCCGAGTTTCAGGAGTGCTTTCTGACGGCGCCAGACGGGCCAGCAAAATCGCGAAAACACGCCGAACGGCCGGAAGAACTCGACACGTACAAGCACCGTTATGCCGACCATGGCGATCAGCCAGTTGATCATCGTGCTGGCGATGGCGCAGCCTGGGCCACCCAGCGCCGGCACGCCGAAACCGCCGAAGATGAACCACAGGTTGAGCGGGACTTTCAGCATCAGCGCGCCGACTTGCAGAAACATGACCAGGCGCGGTTTGCCGACGGCGTTCGTGAGCGAGCTATAGACACGAAACGCGAGACCCGCGGGCAGTCCGAACGACAGGATGCGCAGATAGGCGAGAGTGCGGTCGTGCAGGGCGGGGGGTGTATCGGCGATTCGCAGGAGAGGTTGCGGGAAATACAGGCAGACAAAGCCGATCACCGACAACACCGCCGCCAGCCATAGCGCCTGCCGGACTTCCTCGCCAATCTCGGCTTCGCGCCGCGCACCGAACAATTGTCCGGCGATGGGCTGCAACGCCGTCAGGATGCCCGTCAAACCAATATAGACCGAGATGTAGATCGACGAACCGAGGCCGAGCGCCGCGAGATCCGTGGCGGAATATCGGCCGACCATGGCCGTATCGATCACGGCGAACGCGATAATCGCCAACTGGCCGATCAGCACCGGCCACGCCAGGGCCACGATCTTGCGGACGTCCGGCCACATGATCAGTTGCTTCCGCGATGCAGCGACTTCGGTCGCGGCCGTTTGACCGGCGCCACCGGCCGCTCGATGCGCACGTACAGCCGGAACCGCTCGTCACGGTCGGCCACGCGGCGGCCTTCCCAAACGAGCTTCCACTCGAACGCCGAGATTGAGGACGGCTCGCCGTAGTCCTGCGTGTCCTGGCGCAGGATCACGTCGCAGTCTTCATCGAAGGCGAAATGCATGCCGCCGAAATACGCGAAGGTCGCAAGCTGCGCATCGCCCAGACGCACCGGGGAAATGCAGGTGTAGTCAGGCGGTAAATGATCGGCAATCTGCTCGGCCACGTCGCGATACGTCCGGCTGTAGTTCACCACCGGCAGCCACAGCGTCATCAGCAGCACCCACATGAGCGTGGTTCCCGCACTCGACAGCACGACGCTGCGCCACAACACCTTCGGATGACGCGCAAGACGCCAGCGCGCGAGCGAGAACCAGCATATGGTCACGGCAACCGCACACACGAGCGACAAGATCTTGAATTCGGGCTGAAAACCCGGCGCAAGTCGCGCGAGATTGCGGGCAAGCGGCGCGGGGAATCCATACAAGCCCGCGGTCCAGACAAGCCAGACGAACGTGGCGAGCAGCGTGAAACTCAACATTGCGAACCAGTCGATAGCGTTGATCGCCCCGCGCTTGAGCGTGGGCAGCGCGAACGTGGCGAGCACGGACAACGGCGGCAGCAACAGCATGAACAGGCGGTTCGACTGATGACTTTGCAGGATCACCAGCACCAGCAGCGGCCCGATCACCGATAGCGGCACAGCTACGTGTGGCGAGCGGCGCAGGCCACTCCAGCTCACAAAGGTCCAGATGGCGAGCGGCCACGCCGGCCATGTGAAGAGAGGCAGGTTCTTGAGGGCGTAGGAGAGCGCCTGGATCGGCGAACCGGAAAACGAGTCGAAGCTGTTACGCCACCATTGGCGCAGCCACCAATCACCGTCGTCCGGATAGAAATGCAGCACCGGCCACACCCATGCGCCGATCAGGATCACTGCCACGGGCACGCCGAGCACGACCAGGTAGAACGGCCGCACTTCGCGCACGATCACCGTCATGGCGAGCGTGCAGATCAGGAGTGCCAGCACCAGCACCGGGCTGCTCGACAAACCCACGAAGCCGATTGCCGCCCCCCACACCAGCGCGCCCTGGATCGGCTTGTCGCAACTGCGCACGAGGCCGTAGAGCAGCATCGCGGTGCCGGCGAACTGAGCAAGCTGGGGCGTGGTTTCGTGGCCGCGTTCGGCCAGGCCGAAGCAGGCGAGCAGGATCAGCAGCGCGCCATCGGCGAGTGTGCGGCCGTAGTCGCGTGGCTCGGGCTCGCCGCCAAATGCGTATTTGAACGGTTGTGCCTCGTCGCGCCGGCCAAGCAGATACGCCGTGTACCAGACAAACGCGCAGGCGATACAAAACAGCAATCCGGTTATCACGCGGGATGCATTGCTTGCATCGACCCATGGGCTCAGCAGGCGGATAAAACCCGCGCCGAACCAGTACATGAACGGGCCATCGCCGGTAAGCGCCTTACCTACCAGGTTCGGCAGCAGCCAGTCTTTCACGCTGCCGTTGGCCATCGTCCACATCACGCCGAAGCCTGCTGCGTCCTCGTTTTTCCACGGGTCGCGGCCGAACAGTCCAAAAGACGCGTAGATGATACAAATGGCGAGCAGCAGCCAGCGCGGCAGGGCGCTGGTGGCGGAGGCGGTCAGACGGACGACATTTCGCATGCGTTTGGGCGATGGAACAGAACTGATGGAGCGCTGAGGGAGCAATGCGGCGGCGCTGGGGTCGTGCATGACACGCGAATCTCGTGCCTTGGCGGGTCGTGCGATTTTTACCGAATCCGGCATTGTAGACGGGCGGCGTCGCGCGCGTCATTGCGGTGCTCGTCAACGAGGGGTTTGACGGGGCGAGTTTGCCCGAATGGCTGCGGATTGCCGCGCCGCATGGGCCGAAGGCGGGGACCCTATACGGGGCCAGACGCGGGGCACAGACGAAAAAAAGGCAGCTTTCGCTGCCTTTTCTTCGAATCCAGCCTTGGCTGTTTTCTCGACTAATTACTTCTTTGCCGAGAATGCTGCGAACTTCTTGTTGAACTTCTCGACGCGGCCGGCCGTGTCCATGATCTTTTGGTTACCGGTGTAGAACGGATGCGATTCCGACGACACTTCGATCTTTGCCAGCGGGTACGTCTTGCCTTCGAACTCGCCGGTTTCGCGCGTGTTGATGGTCGAACGTGTGATGAACTTGAAGTCATTCGACATGTCGACGAACAGCACTTCGCGGTAATTCGGGTGAATGCCTTCTTTCATGGTCTTTCCTTGGTATCTGTTGGTAGCCAGCCCACCCGTTTTGAGGGTTTTGCGCGTGTTTGCAAGCCTATCTTGCAAACCGATCCTGCGAGCGCGAGCCACTTGCCTGAGGTCGAAAAACGTGGATTATGCCAGAAAATCAGCCGTTTGGCATGTTTTCAGGGCGCCCGGACCGACGTTTCCCGCCTCATTTCTGCGCCACCGCGGCCAGCGCCCCTATGCCCGCCGGGTCCTGCCGGTAATACCGCGCAAGCAAGCGATACAACTCCGGATATTCCTGCTCGAACGCCACGGGCTGCACGAACAGCGCCTCGCTGCAGACCGCAAAAAACTCCGACGGATGGTCGGCGGCGTAAGGGTCGATCAGCGATTCGCGCTCGAACCGGCCCCAGCGGCGCGTGGGAACGGCATCGACCTGAGCGCAGAAATGGTCGTAGGCGTGATCGAAGACGTCGTTCCAGGCGTTGGAATCGAGCGGCGCGTGCCAACGTCGAAAGAGTGGGGGATGGCCATCCGCCTCGCCATTCAGCATGTCGATCTTGTGCGCAAACTCGTGGATGACGACGTTGTACGCGTCCTCGCCGCCGGTCATCTGCGCGTCTTCCCACGACAGTACGACCGGCCCGCCTTCCCACGCCTCGCCGCTCGCATCGTGTTCAATCTCGTGCACCACGCCGGCTTCGTCCTCGACCGTCTTGCGGATCACGAACTCGCCCGGATACACAATCACGCCGACCCAGCCGCGGTACAACTCCAGGCTCAGATTCAGCACGGGCAGGCAGGCTTGCACCGCGATGGCGACAATCATCGCGTCGGTGAGCGTCAGATCGTGTGCGGTCGAGAACTCCTTTTCAGCGATAAAAAGCGTCGTACATTCGCGCAACCGGACGCGTTCGGCCTCGTCGAGATGGCCGAAAAACGGCAGGCGATCGAGTGTGTTTTGCCAAAGCGTGTCGTCGATGGCGTGTTTGCGCAGCGCCCGTTCACGACGATTCCCGCTGATCAGCCGGGTCAGGAAATTGGCCATGAGCTCTCTACTTGTCCTCTCGATGTTTTCTTGAAGCTCAATCGATCTGTTTCTGCCAGAGGGCGAACACGCCACCGCAAATCGCCACGCCCATCATGAAATAAAAACCGTCGAGCGAAGCGAGGAAACTCGCCTGTTGCGCGACCGTTCGGGCGATGGTCGCAATAGCGAGGGCGTGGGCATCGACGGCTGAATGGCCAGCCGCTGCGAAGCCATTCGCCAGCGCATTCGCGGCGTTCTGAAACTCAGGATTGTACGGATTCACGGCTTCGGCGAGCCGCGACTGATGCAACGCTTCCCGATGCTGTTCGACAATAATTACCGCCGCCGTCGCAAACGAGAGCGTCAACTGGCGCACGATATTCTTCAGCCGGTAGCCGTGCGTAAACTCCTCGATCTCGAAAATCCTGAATGTCAGATTCGCAACCGGCAACACGATGAAAAGCAGCAATAAGCCACGCAACAGCATGGGCAGGATCAGATCGCTTTGGGCCACGCCCGGCGACATTCGCGTCATCAGCCATCCGACTAGCGCCGCAATCGCAAAACCCGGCACGATGATCCACTTCTTTCGCGGCACATACTTCGTGAACTTGAAATACAGGAACAGCGCCGAACCCGAGATCAGCGACGTGATCCCGACCAGCCGGCCCGTGTTCTCGACCGGATAACCGAGTCCTTGTTCGAGGAATCGTGAGATCAGGTAGCTGAACCCCGTCGACTCGAAGTAATAGAACATGTACAGCAGCAGACCCACCTGAAACGAGCGCTCGCGCAGTGCATGAAGGCGCACGAGCGGTGCAGGGTGATGCCATTGATGCCACGCAAACCAGGCGAGGGCGCCAATACCCGCTACCGTCAGCAGCACGAGCGCGGGCGACGTACTGAAGTGCACGAAGCGCACTTGCTGCATCACGATCTGCAGCGCGCCCTGTGCAAATGCAAACAATAGATACGGCCAGAAACTCGTCGCGCCACGTTCCTCCCGCACCACATTGCCGGAATCAGGCAGGGCGATCATGGCCAGGACGGCGAATGCGAGCCCTGCGGGCGCGGTGCAGGCGAACAACGCACGCCAGTCGAAATGCGACACCAGCCAGCCGCCAAGCAAGGGCGCAACCGCGCTGCTGCCCACAATCAGGATCAGGAAAGCCCGCGTTGCACTGGCGCGTTTTTGCGGCGTAAAGCTCACCTGGATCAGGATGCGGCAGGCGCCCATCATCGGACCGATGAAATAGCCTTGCAAACCGCGCGTGAACATCAGTTGCAGGGAGGTTTCGGTGAGCGCAGACAACATCGCGCCGCACGCGTACAGCAGCATGCAGCCGGCCACGTATCGGCGGTGCCCGAGACGGTCCACCCACCATTGCTGCTGCAAAATCCCGAGCACGGCGGCGACCGCGTAAGCACTCGACGACCACACGAGTTCGTCAGGCGATGCATTGATGCCGCCTGCAATGTAGCTGGCGAAAAACGAGAAGATGGCGTTGTCGAAGTAATCCAGCCCGGTCACGAGCGCGAGCACCCACGGGAAAAAGTCACCGCGCAAACGCTCGACGCTGAACACCGGCGCCCGCGCGCTCATTACTTCTTGCTCCCGGCCTTTGCGCTCGCCTTCGATCTTTGTTCGAGCAGCGCATCGGCAGGCTGGCCGGCGAGCCGCGCTTCCACATAGTCCAGGTCGAGACGCAGTTCGGCGCGCACCGCCTGCGCTTCTTTCAGCTCGCGGCGCACGGATTCAATGCGCGTATCGATTGCATCAAGTTGCTGCTGCAGACCCTGGCGGATATCCGCCAGCGAATCCGGCGAATAGCGGTTCTGGCCAGCTTCCGTTTTTTCGAGCGGCCGCTTGAGCATCTCCACAATGCCATGCAGCGAAAACCCCAGCGATCGCAGCCTCAAGATCCGCCCAAAGCGTTCCAGGTCGTTTTCGTCATAGAGCCGATAACGCCCCTCGCTCCGGCTGGGCGTTACGAGACCGCGTTCTTCATAGTATTTCAGGGTGCGTGGGGTGACGCCGAGGCGTTCGGCGGCGTCGCGTACGGTGAGCAGTTCGGTGGACATGGCGCTGGCCGATGGTTTTATCGGCGAATGATGGCGTCCCGAAATTATAGACCAACATGAACGTGAACGTTCACGTCTACAATCGAGTCACTTGTTTCGACGGACGAAAAAAAGCCGCCCGCGAATGCGGACGGCTTTCATGTTTCGAACCAGCGCGTTGGATTAACTATGTTGAATTAACTATGTCGGATTAACTACCACCGCGACGCATCAAGTCGAAGAATTCAGCGTTGTTCTTGGTTTGACGGATTTTGTCGAGCAGGAATTCCATGGACTCGACTTCGTCCATGTCGTGAATGAACTTGCGCAGCACCCAGACTTTTTGCAGCAGGTCCGGCTTGATCAGCAGTTCTTCGCGACGCGTGCCCGACTTGTTCAGGTTGATCGACGGATACACGCGCTTTTCAGCAAGACGGCGTTCCAGATGCACTTCCATGTTGCCGGTGCCCTTGAACTCTTCGTAGATCACGTCGTCCATCCGGCTGCCGGTTTCAATCAGTGCCGTGCCGATGATGGTCAGCGATCCGCCTTCCTCAATATTACGTGCCGCGCCGAAGAAGCGCTTCGGGCGTTGCAGTGCATTCGCGTCCACACCGCCGGTCAACACCTTGCCCGACGCCGGGACAACCGTGTTGTAAGCGCGTGCGAGACGGGTGATGGAGTCGAGCAGGATCACGACGTCGTGCTTCATTTCGACCAGGCGCTTGGCCTTTTCGATCACCATTTCCGCGACTTGCACGTGGCGTGCGGCGGGTTCGTCGAAGGTGGAGGCAATCACTTCACCGACCACTGAGCGCTGCATTTCCGTCACTTCTTCCGGCCGTTCGTCGATCAGCAGCACGAACAGCACGATGTCCGGGTGGTTCGATTTGATCGCATGCGCAATGTGCTGCAGCATCACGGTCTTGCCCGATTTCGGCGATGCCACCAGCAACCCGCGTTGACCCTTGCCGATAGGCGAGATCATGTCGATGATCCGGCCCGTCACGTTCTCTTCACCGCGCATTTCGCGCTCGAGCGGCATCGGCTTGTTCGGATGCAGCGGCGTCAGGTTTTCAAACATGATCTTGTGCTTCGAGGCTTCCGGCGCCTGGCCGTTGACCTTGTCCACCTTGACCAGTGCAAAGTAACGCTCGCCGTCTTTCGGCGTACGCACTTCACCTTCGATGGTGTCGCCTGTGTGCAGATTGAAGCGGCGGATCTGCGACGGGCTGATGTAGATGTCGTCTGTGCTGGCGAGATACGAAGTCTCGGGCGAGCGGAGGAAGCCGAAGCCGTCGGGTAAAACTTCGAGCGTGCCGTCGCCGAAGATCGTGTCGCCGGTCTTGGCGCGCTTTTTAAGAATCGCGAACATCAATTCCTGCTTGCGCAGTCGATTGGCGTTTTCGATCTCCAGGCCATTGGCCATTTCGATCAATGCGGAGACGTGCTGAGACTTGAGCTCGGATAAATGCATACGGATTTCCCGCCAGGGAGAAGAGGTACAACAGAGAATTTGGGAGGAGAAGTGAGCTGAACGCTCAAGGACCTAAACGTCTTGCCGTCTTAAGAAACATCTTGCAGTCTTAGGATTCTAGCATAGCACATGCCGACAGGGCCTCGGGTGGCCGTGGTGACAGTGTGATTCGTTCATGTTGTGGCATCACAACAATCGGCTGGAATCTCACGTGAAGCTAACTGCTTTTGCTGTCTTTACTTGGTTTTATTGATGCTGCCCGGATTGAACCAGGCTTAAGTGTCGGGCCGTGTCGCTGGAAGGCAGTTGTTCCGCGAGAGCCGGAAATGCCATTGCTGGCTTTCCGGCTTCGAGTCACCACTTCAAGTCACAACGTCGACCCTGCCGCTTCAAATCACAGGTTGCTGTCCAGAAACGCGGTCAGTTGCGACTTGGACAATGCGCCGACCTTCTGCGCGGCAACTGCACCATTCTTGAACAGGATGAGCGTGGGGATACCGCGCACTCCAAACTTCACCGGTGTCGACTGATGCTCGTCCACATTGATCTTCGCGATCTGCAGGCGGTCGCCGTAATCCTTGGCCACTTCGTCGAGGATCGGAGCAATCATCTTGCAAGGGCCGCACCATTCTGCCCAGAAATCGAGCAAGACGGGTTTATCCGATTTCGTGACGTCCTGGTCAAAGGATGCGTCGCTGATATGTTTGATCGATTCGCTCATTATGTGAATACCTCTATGAATTCGAGGCCCGCGTTTGAATGCTCGCCACGATACACCAAAACAGGAAATAGTTCGCCGCGCTGCGGGGTGTAGAGCCGCTCGCTTGGATGGGCGCATACCGTTGCCGGAAAAGCCGCGTTCTGCCCGCCACACGGTGATTAGCCGGTGCTTCAAATTGTCATCTTAGCTTACTTTGCTATCTGTTGCCGGGTACCGATAGGCCCCTTCTGGGTGAATCTCCAGCGTGGGATTTCGATGCCTGTTTTATACAGCGAGCCTATCCGACAAGGCTGCTGGCCGCAGGTCACGCATATTGCGATTGCGCGCCTGAATTGCAATAGCGCTCACCGTGGTAGTGGGCGCGGCGATCCTTCTCTGATATGATTCTCCGTGACGGGCCTCCTCGCATGGTGGCGCGGTCAACCTGGTCAGGTCGGGAACGAAGCAGCCACAGCCGTTTTCTACCAGTGCCGAGGGTCGGGCTCGTCACCTTCGCTTTTCTTGTTTGTTTTTCGTTATCCTCTAGTTGTTCTCAGTCTTTCGTTGTATTCGTCACACCCCTCGCACACCCCCGTAGTTTCCCCAGCGTCTCATCGGTTTATCCCTCGTTTCAAGCTTCCTTTGTTCCAAGCCCCGGACGTCCTGTCAGTGTTTGTGTTTTTTCGTGCGCTCGCTTCCCCGTTTTCCATCGACCTTTTTGCCGCTCAAGAAGCCGTTGCGCCCGTATGCGGTGCAGGTTTCTGGGCGCGCCTCCATAGGCGCGTACCCCGCGGCGAAACGCTTTTGCCTCTTGACGTTGCTGATACAATTTCGGCATGACCTATCAAGTTCTCGCACGCAAGTGGCGGCCCAAATCTTTCGCTTCGCTCGTCGGCCAGGAGCACGTGGTTCGCGCGCTTACGCATGCGCTCGACGGCGGACGGCTGCACCACGCTTATTTGTTCACCGGCACCCGGGGCGTCGGCAAGACGACGTTGTCGCGGATCTTCGCCAAGGCGCTCAATTGCGAAACCGGCGTGACATCCACGCCGTGTGGCGTATGCCGGGCGTGCAAGGAGATCGATGAGGGACGGTTTGTCGATTATGTCGAGATGGACGCGGCCAGTAATCGCGGCGTGGACGAAATGGCCGCGTTGCTCGAACGCGCGGTGTACGCCCCGGTTGATGCGCGTTTCAAGGTCTACATGATCGACGAAGTGCACATGCTCACGAACCACGCGTTCAACGCCATGTTGAAGACGCTGGAAGAGCCGCCTGCACACGTCAAGTTCATCCTCGCCACCACCGACCCCCAGAAGATTCCGGTCACCGTCCTGTCACGCTGCCTGCAGTTCAATCTGAAGCAGATGCCGGCCGGGCAGATCGTGGGGCATCTGGAACATGTGCTTGGTGAAGAGCAGATTCCGTTCGAGGCGCAGGCGTTGCGGCTCTTGTCGCGTGCCGCCGACGGCAGCATGCGCGACGCGCTTTCGCTCACCGACCAGGCCATCGCGTATTCGGCGAATCAGGTTACCGAGGAGGCCGTGCGCGGCATGCTCGGCGCGCTCGACCAGAGTTATCTGATCCGCTTGCTCGATACGCTCGCGGCGGGCGACGGGCAAGGCGTGCTTGGCATCGCGGACGAAATGGCGTTGCGCAGTTTGTCGTTTTCCACAGCGCTGCAGGATCTGGCTGGCTTATTACACCGAATTGCGTGGGCGCAATACGCGCCGGCTTCGGTGCTGGACGAATGGCCGGAGGCCGCCGATATCCGCCGTTTCGCCGACTTGCTCAGCGCCGAGCACGTGCAGCTGTTCTATCAGATTGCAACGATCGGGCGCGGCGAGTTGGGTCTGGCTCCCGATGAATACGCCGGGTTCACCATGACCCTGTTGCGCATGCTTGCGTTCGAACCCGCGGGTGGTCCGGGTGGAGGCAGTGGGGGCGGCGCGCGGGTGAGGCAAGCGGTTGTGGGTTCGCCCAGTGTAGGAACGCGTGACTCGGCGCCGAGTGGTGTTGCAGCCGGTGGGGCGGGTTTGTCGGTTGCCAGTGCTTCGAAGCCGGTGATGAATCGCGTGACCTCTATCGCCGCGACCGGTTCGGATCGCGAAAAAGCGCCGTTGCTGCAGGATGCGGGTCAATCGGCGGTGACCGGGCACCGTGCTGCTGCGGATGGGCGCGATTCGGCTTCCACGCCGGTGGCGGGGACAGGATCCGTCCCGCGTGAAAATCGTGCGGCAACCAGTGACGATGTCGTGCAAAGCGTCGCGAGTGAGGCGGCGCGGGCGATCGCGGAGCCTATCGGTACCCCTGCCGTTGCGCAGGCTCGTGTCATCGACCCGGAAGATGCATTGCAACGGAAGGTCGAAGCGCCGACGGACAAGGCTGCCGCCGAGCGTGACGACGGGGCGAAGGTAGGCGCAGTGGATGTGCAGAACGCTCCAGCGACCGTTCCTGCTGAAACCAAGTCCCCTGAAGCAGCATTATCTCTAGATCCGCAGCCTTCCGCCGACACGCCTTCGTCATCTGCCAGTTCCCATGCTTCGCCCGACGTCTTGGCTGCGCCTGAGTCCGAACCTGATTCCGACTCCACGGCGCTGGCTGCTGCCGCTCAGGAACTCATCGATCGCGCCGCTGCGGATCGGCCGGAAAATCGGGTCGATAACTGTGTCGATACCCGCGTCGTGCCGCCGGCTGAAAAAATCCCATCGCCACGTGCGACCGGCGGTGCCAGCGCCGCGCTCGATGTGTTGCGTAGCGCCGGCAATCGGGTGTCGTCGGATCGCGGGGCGCGTGCTCCCGAACCCGTGCGCAAACCCGCAACCCCCAAGGCGACGCCTGCCGTGCAGGTTCCTGTGCCGCGCCGGCCGGCTGCTTCAGCTGATCGAAGCGCAGCATCCGCAGCGGGCGACGCCAGGTTCGGCGGTGCGCAGCCGAACGCGAACGGCAATGATACAAATGCCGGAGCGCCGCGCGGCGCTAACGGCGCTGGCGCTATCGCCAGCAAGAACGCCGGTGGCGCAACCCCGCCATGGGAAGAAATGCCGCTGGACGACTATCAACCGGTGTCGTCGGAAGAGGGCTATTTCATGCCGCCCGACGATGGCTTCATGCCGGCGTTTGACAGCGGCCCCGACGACCTGCGCTTCAACGATGCGCCCGCGGCCAAGCCAGGGCCCAGAGTCGATGCACGTCCGCTGCCTCCCGCCGTTCCGCTCGATGCCATTGGCGTGAACGGTGACTGGCCAACGCTTGCCGTGGATTTGCCGCTGAAGGGTATCGCTTACCAACTCGCCTTCAATAGCGAGTTGACCGCGTGCGACGACGCATCCATCACGCTTGCCGTGCCGGTCCCGCAATACGCCGAGAGCGCACAGGTCGCGAAGCTGAAGGCCGCATTAACCGATAAGCTCGGCCGGTCGATCGACGTGAACGTGAATGTCGGCCCGGCGCGTCGCACGGCCGCCGCGGTCGACGCCGCTGCTCGCGCGCAGCGCCAGCAGGAGGCGGAGCAGGAGATTACGCAGAACCCGTTCGTGCAGTCGCTGATCCGCGATTTCGGCGCGAGTATCGTGCAAGGTTCGATCAAGCCGCTGGTATCGACGCTGGTTTCTGGTAACGCGCAGGATGGCGGCCAGAACGCGGCATCGGCGAACTGATGTTTTTGCTGTGGGCGAAGAGTTCGGCGCGGTAGGGCGGCAGAACTTTGCGGACGCTGCATAGCAGGCAAGCACGCAGCGTTCAAGCGCTGAAAGCCGTTATGCTACGCAACCCGTTAGAACGATGGGAAGCGAGAAAGCCAGAACCCCCGCGGGGCGAACGAGTCAGACCGGGAGAGCTGGTAAGCACGGAGGTGAGAAATCCCTTCATGCCGGACGGCTCGAATGAATATCGAAACACGCGCTGTAAGGCATATAAAGTACGCGCTGCAAGGCATATAAAGCAAGCAAGGCAACATCCATCACCCATTTAAAGCCGGCGCGGAGCCGATCCCGAACCGCGCGGCATGCGCTCATTCTCTTTACCCCGTTTCCAGCAAGGAGCCCGACCATGATGAAGAACCAACTCGCCGGCTTGATGAAGCAAGCTCAGCAGATGCAGGACAACATGAAGAAGATGCAGGACGAACTCGCCCTGGTCGAAGTGGAAGGACAGTCCGGCGCCGGTCTCGTGAAGGTGACCATGACGTGCAAGAACGACGTCCGCCGCGTGACGATCGACCCGAGCCTGCTCGCCGACGACAAGGACATGCTGGAAGACCTCGTTGCCGCTGCGTTCAACGACGCCGTGCGTAAAGCCGAAGCCACCACGCAGGAAAAGATGAGCGGCATGACGGCCGGCATGCCGATGCCGCCGGGCTTCAAGCTGCCGTTCTAAATTCTCAACCCTCAGAGCATAGGGTTCCAAGCGCATGAAACAACCTTCCGCCTTGTCGGCGCTCGTCGAAGCGCTGCGCGCGCTGCCGGGCGTGGGTCCCAAGTCGGCTCAGCGCATGGCCTATCACCTGATGCAGCACGATCGGCCGGGCGCTGAAAAGCTCGGCCGATCGCTGATGTTCGCCACCGAGCATCTGCAGCATTGCGAGAAGTGCAACACGTTCACCGAGGCTGCGATCTGCGAAGTCTGCATCGACCCCGAACGCGATCCGGAATTGCTCTGCGTGGTCGAAACGCCCGCTGACCAGATCATGCTCGAACAGACGCTGACGTATCGCGGGCTGTATTTCGTGCTGATGGGACGGCTGAGTCCGCTCGACGGCATTGGGCCGAAAGAGATCCATTTCGATCGCCTGATCCAGCGCGCCACCGACGGCCTCGTAAAGGAAATCGTGCTCGCCACGAACTTTACGAATGAAGGTGAGGCGACCGCGCATTACCTCGCACAGACGCTCAAGTCCAAGGGCCTGAAGGTGACGCGCCTTGCTCGCGGCGTGCCGGTAGGCGGCGAGCTCGAATACGTTGATGCGGGCACGATCGCGCGTGCAATGCTTGACCGGCGCTCAGTTTAGAGCGCAGTTTGCAGACCTTAGTGACATCGCAACAAGGCAACAACATGACCGAAGCAGAAGCATTGACGCTCGCCACGCACCGGCATTACAAGGGCGGTTTATATCGCGTGATCGGCGTGGCGCGGCATTCAGAGACGGAAGAGCCGATGATTGTTTATGAGCATCTCTGGCCGCACGATCATGGCCTGTGGGTGCGTCCGGCGGAACTGTTTAACGGCGCGCTCGCCGACGGTTCGCCGCGGTTCAAGGCACTCGATATTCCGCTGTAAAGGCGGTGGGTGCTAAAGGCGGCTCCGGCCGCTTGAGCTACTTATGCCATTCAAGCCGCTGTGAAAACCGCTGTAAAAACGACAACGAAGGAGACACCATGAGCGTTTCTACGGGACCGCTCGCCGGCGTCAAGGTGCTCGAACTCGGTACGCTGATCGCCGGGCCGTTCGCCGCGCGCTTCATGGGCGAGTTCGGCGCCGACGTGATCAAGATCGAAGATCCGAACGGCGGCGATCCGCTGCGCAAATGGCGCAAGCTGTATCCGGAAGTAGGCGGGACATCGCTATGGTGGGCCGTCCAGGCACGCAATAAAAAGTCGGTGACGGTCAATCTCAAGTCTCCTGACGGCAAGGAAATCGTCCGGCGGCTGGCGAAGGAAGCCGATATTGTTGTCGAGAATTTCCGGCCCGGCTTGCTCGAAAAACTCGGGCTGGGTTATGAGGTGTTATCCGCCGAGAACCCCGGCCTCGTGATGGTGCGGCTGTCGGGCTATGGGCAGACCGGGCCGTATCGCGACCGGCCGGGTTTTGGCGCCATCGCCGAGTCGATGGGCGGATTGCGCCACATCACCGGTTACCCGGACCTGCCGCCGCCGCGCATTGGCATTTCCATTGGCGACTCCATTGCAGCGCTGCATGGCGTGATCGGCGCGTTGATGGCGCTGCATCACCGGCAAGCGAATGGCGGCAAGGGACAAGTGGTCGATGTTGCGCTGTACGAAGCCGTCTTCAATATGATGGAAAGCGTCGTACCAGAATACGGCGTGTACGGCATGATCCGCGAGCGCACGGGTGCGTCGCTGCCGGGCATCGTGCCGTCGAATACGTATCCGTGCCGCGACGGCAGCATTGTGATTGGCGGCAACAGCGATCCGATCTTCAAACGGCTCATGTTCGCGATCGGCCGCGAAGATCTGGGCAACGATCCCACGCTGGCATCGAATGACGGGCGTGTGCCGCGCACACGGGAAATTGACGACGCTATCCGCGTATGGCTTTGCACCCGTTCCATAGATGAGGCACTTGCCGTGCTGAACGCCGCCGATGTTCCCGCAGGCCGAATCTACAGCGTGGCCGATATGTTCACCGATCCGCAATACATCGCGCGCCAGATGATCCAGCATTTTCCCTGGCAGGATGGTCGGGACATCGCGCTGCCGAACGTCACGCCGAAGTTGTCGGAGACGCCGGGCGAGACGCGCTGGCTTGGCCCGCAACTCGGCGAACACACCGATGAAGTCCTGCGATCGCTCGGGTATGAGCCTGACGAGATTGCGCGGCTGCGGGCGAACAACGCGATTTAAGTCTTTCCACGTCGGCAGGCCGCCAACGAATAAAAGCTTTTGAGCCTGGTCTCGGCGCCCGAGGCCGGCTGGCGCATCCCGCAAGCTGAAAAGCGTTGTTAGTGCGCCGCGGTCATGCATCCCATCGCAAGACGTCACGGTTCGATCACGATCTTCCCCGTCACGCGCCGGCTGGCCATGTCGTTCAATGCCTCGGCGGTTTGTTCAAGAGCGTAGCGCTTCGTCACGTGCGGTCGTACCCGGCCATCCTTGATCCAGCCAAAAATCTGCTGCAACGCGGCAGTCGCCAGATCGGGCTCGCGCTGGATATGCTGGCCCCAGAAAACGCCAACTATACTCGCGCCTTTTAGCAGCGCGAGGTTGAGCGGCAGCTTCGGGATCTCGCCATTCGCAAACCCGACCACGAGATACCGGCCACGCCACCCGATGCTGCGAAAAGCCGGCTCAGCATACTCGCCGCCGACCGGGTCGTAGATGACATCCGGCCCTTTCCCGTCTGTCAGCGCCTTAATCTGGTCGCGCAGGTTTTCGCTCGTGTAGTCGATGGTGGCGTCCGCGCCGTGTTCCACGCACAACGCGAGCTTTTCCGGACTCGATGCCGCCGCAATCACGCGCGCACCGAGTGCCTTGCCAATTTCCACCGCCGCCAGCCCGACGCCGCCCGCCGCGCCCAGCACGAGCATGGTTTCACCGGCCTTCAATGCACCCCGGTCGACCACGGCGTGGTGCGAGGTGCCGTACGCAAGCGTAATGGCCGCAGCGCTGGCGAAGTCGATGTCGTCGGGCAATGGCATACACGCCGCCTCGCTCGCCAGCGCCTGCTCGGCGAATGCGCCTTGCGCCGTGTAGGCCGCGACCCGCATGCCGGGTTTCAACCGCTTGACGTCAGGGCCCACGGCCCGCACCACACCCGCGAACTCGGAGCCTGGCGTGAACGGCAGTTCGGGCTTCATCTGGTACTTGTTCTGGATCACGAGGACGTCAGGGAAGTTCACGCTGGCCGCGCGTACGTCGATCACAACCTGGCCCGGCCCGGGCTGGAGATCAGGGAGCGTTTCCAGGACGAGGGACTGCGGTGGTCCGTACTGGTTGCATCGAATGGCGCGCATGGTGTCTCCGGTGAAATTATCGTGATCTGGCAGTGTAGATCAGGGCTGCATGAGCGTCCTTCTGCTGCTGCTGCGTTAGCCGAAAGGTCTAGAAAACGCGTGCAATTTGGCGACTGTAGAGCGCCTTAGCAGACCGTTTGGCCGAGTGTCCCGCCGTCGATCCGCGGGCCTTCCTTCCTCGGTTACAATCGTCGAATGCGAATCCTACTCAGCAACGACGACGGTTATCTGGCACGCGGCCTTAACGTGCTGCACGCGGCCATGCAGCCGCTTGGCGAAGTCACGGTGATGGCGCCCGAGCAAAACTGCAGCGGCGCTTCAAACTCACTGACGCTGTCGCGGCCTCTCACCATTCACACTGCGGCGAATGGTTTCAATTACGTGAACGGCACGCCAACGGATTCGGTGCACATCGCGCTGACGGGCATGCTGGCCGAGCAGCCGGATCTGGTTGTATCAGGGATCAACAACGGCCAGAACATGGGCGAGGACACGCTGTATTCCGGCACGGTCGCCGCAGCCACCGAAGGATTTATGTTCGGCGTGCCGGCCATTGCGTTTTCGCTGGTCGGGCGCGACTGGCTGCATCTGGAGGACGCGGCGCGCGTGGCGGCGGAGATTGTCGCGCACTATCTCGCGCACCCCATGCCGGGCCATCCTCTGCTCAACGTAAATATTCCGAGTCTGCCTTATGGCGAGATGGGCGAGTGGCGCATTACGCGGTTAGGCAAGCGTCATCCATCGCAACCGGTTGTCCGGCAAAGCGATCCACGCGGTAATCCGATCTGGTGGATCGGGCCGTCCGGTGACGCGCTCGACGCAAGCGAAGGTACGGACTTTCATGCGGTGGCGAACGGCCATATCTCGATCACGCCGCTGCAACTCGATCTGACCCACACCAAACTGCTGCCCGCCACGCGCGAGTGGGCTGAGGCACGGAGCCGCCGTTCATGACGGACGAACGCGCGAAACGCTTTCCGCTGGCGCTCGCCGATCTGGTGCGCGAGCCACGCAAGGCGACTGCGCGTCCTGATGCGCGCAGCAAACCGGTATTGAAGGCGATTTCGGGCGGCAGCGGTGTTTTGAAATCCGCGGCGGCCACCCACAAGGCCTCAGCAGCTGCCCCGAAACTGGCGGGCGGAAGGGCAGTGAAACCGTCGGCCGGTACGCATCCCGGCATGAAGGCGACTACGGCGGCAAAACCTGAATTAAAGGCGCTCGCGGGTAACACTGCGGCGCGAGGCGCGGCGGGAAGTCCGGCTGCATCGACGGGAGATGGGCATCGTGCGGCCGCAAGATTGCATGCCGCGTCGAAGCCTTCCACGGTCGTCGCACATCATCAGCCCGGCGCGCTGCGTTCGGGTGCGCGTCCGAACGAAACGCGCGATGTTCAGCCAAGGTCCAGGACGCAGCTGAAGCCGGAGCCGAAATCGAACGCGCAAGCTGTGAATTTACAGCCAGCGAAGTTAAAACCGGCGCCGCAGCCGGCGGTCAAATCGAACGTCGTCCGACAGTCTGCGTCACAGGCCGGGCAGCAAAGCACGCATGCGCTGACATCGGAACGCGTGCGTGAGCGCATGGTCGAACGGCTGCGTGCCAACGGCATAACGGACGCACGCGTGCTCGCCGCCATGGCCGCGGTGCCGCGCCATATGTTCGTCGATCCCGGACTTGCCACGCAGGCTTATGAGGACGCTGCGCTGCCGATCGGTCATCATCAAACGATCTCGAAGCCGTCGGTGGTCGCGCGGATGATCGAACTGGTCGCGGCCGGACGCACGCTCAGGAATGTGCTGGAGATCGGCACGGGCTGCGGTTATCAGGCGGCTGTATTGTCGCAGGTTGCAACGGACGTGTATTCCATTGAACGGATCCGGCCGTTATCTGAGCGCGCGAAGCTGAACCTGCGACCGTTGCGCGTGCCGAACATTCGTCTGCATTACGGCGATGGCCGCCTCGGATTGCCGGCGGCCGCGCCGTTCGACGCCATTGTGATCGCTTGTGCCGGGCTTGACGTTCCGCAGGCGTTGCTCGATCAACTCGCTGTAGGCGGCAGACTTGTTGCGCCCGTCGGATCGCAGACGGCGCAAGCGCAGATACTGACACTCGTCGAGCGCGTTTCGCCCACTCAATGGCGCGAGTCGCAGCTCGATCGGGTTTTCTTTGTACCCTTAAAATCCGGAGTGATTTGACACCGATGAGTATGTTGCGTGCTAAACGAGAAGTGAGCGCGAACCCCGGTCTGTCGGTGGTTCAGCGCGGTGTATGCGTCGTGGCGCTGTCCGCACTGGCCGCCTGCGCGACCCGGATGGACCAGGCGCCCGTTGTCGACCGGACTGGGTCCGCTATCGGCACGCAGGCGGCCCAGGATGGAGCGGTGTTGCCACCGGGTCCGCCGCCGCCAGGTTACTACCGGGTAAAGCCGGGTGACACCCTATACCGGATCGCACTGGAAAACGGCCAGAATTATCGGGATATCGCGTCGTGGAACAACATGACGAACCCGAACCAGATCGAAGTCGACCAGTTGCTGCGCGTGGCGCCTCCTGGCGCTAACCTCGCGGCGGCAACACCGGGCGTTTCTACCGCTCCAATTGTCGGCGGTGGCGTGCAGGCTCAGCCACTCAATAATACGTATGGAGCGAATACGTCGACTGTACCGGGTGCAAACGGCAGCGTGCCGCCTGCGCCTAATTACGGCACGTCGTCCGGCATGGGCGCAATGCCCGGCACGGTGGCGCCAGGACTGGCCATGACGCAACCGCCGGGAACAGGTGTCGACAACGGCACGGCCGCGGTTCCGGCTGCGCAGCCGGCGTTCATCTGGCCGGCGCGCGGACCGATCCTCGGCACGTTCGACGAAGCGAAGAACAAAGGCTTGAACATTGGCGGCGCAACCGGAGATGCGGTCAACGCGGCAGCCGATGGACGGGTCGTCTACTCCGGTAACGGTCTGCGCGGATACGGCAATCTCGTCATCATCAAACACGACGCAACTTTTCTTACCGCGTACGCACATAACAGCGCTTTGATGGTAAAAGAAGGAGACGCGGTGACAAAAGGGCAGAAGATCGCCGAGATGGGCAACAGCGATTCGGACCGCGTGATGTTGCATTTCGAAGTGCGCCGGCAGGGGAAACCTGTCGACCCTCTGAAGTATTTGCCGCCGCAATAAGCGAAGCCATCATGCCTAAATCGAAGCGCCAGCCGCCGCAAGCCGAGACTGAGACAATCAGCCGACCCACGCAGACAACGGTGGAAGACGGCGCTTCGAGTCAGGCAGACGAATCTGAAGGTGAAACGGCTGAGGCCGAACTCGATTCAGACGAAGAGAGCGGCGCGAGCGGCAAGGATGCCGCCGAGGGTGCGGCTGATTCCGTTCCCGACGTCGACGACTTCAAGTCTATTTTGCAGGCCGAACTCACGGCCGACACAATCCAGCATTACCTGAACCGCATCAGCGTGAAGCCGCTGCTGACCGTCGAGGAAGAGCAGCGCTATTCGCGGCTGGCGAAAGCCGGCGAATTCGAAGCGCGCCAGGTCATGATCGAGCGCAATCTACGGCTCGTGGTCAGTATCGCGAAGGGATATCTGAATCGTGGTGTGCCGCTGCTCGATCTGATCGAGGAGGGCAATCTCGGTTTAATGCACGCCATCGAAAAATTTGATCCCACGCGTGGTTTCCGGTTTTCGACCTACGCCACATGGTGGATTCGGCAGAGCATCGAGCGCGCGATCATGAATCAGGCGCGCACGGTGCGCTTGCCTGTTCATGTGATTCGCGAACTCAATCAGGTTCTGCGTGCGAAACGTCATCTCGAAAAAAGCTCGGCGAATTCGACGGCGGCCATTGCGCCGGACCGACGCGACGCGAGCATTGATGACATCGCGCATCTCACCGGCAAAACTCCCGAGGAAGTGACGGACATCCTCGCGCTCAACGAACACACGGCGTCGCTTGATGCGCCGCTCGATCTCGATCCGGCGAGCAGCCTGCTCGATCTGCTGTCCGACGACGCAAGCCAGTCGCCGGATTCAGAAGTTCAGCATCGCGAACTGGAAACGCTCACGAAGCTGTGGCTTTCCCGTCTCTCCGACAAACACCGGCACGTGATCGAGCGCCGCTTCGGCCTGAATCATATTGAGCCGGCCACGCTCGAAGAGTTGGCCGACGAAATGGGCTTGACGCGCGAACGCGTGCGCCAGATTCAGCAAGAGGCGCTGGTCCGGCTCAAGCGTTTCTTCGCATCGAACGGTGTGCGAAAAGACGCCGTGCTCTAGCCGCTGCGTCGCTCCAGCAACACGTCCTTGCAACGCTGTCCTTAAAAAATAATGACACCCATTCTCGTATTCGACATCGAGACGATTCCCGATGTCGACGGTATTCGCCGTCTTGACAGTCTCCCCGCCACGCTGACCGACATCGAGGTCGCGGAGCATGCGTTTGCCGCGCGCCGCGAAAAGGTGGGCAACGACTTCCTGCCGCACCATCTGCAACGCATTGCCGCTATTTCGTGCGTGTTTCGCGATAACACGGGGTTTCGCGTGCGTTCGCTCGGCACGACGACCGATTCCGAGGCGTCGCTGATCCAGTCGTTTTTTCGCGTGATCGAAAAATATACGCCGCAACTCGTTTCATGGAATGGCGGCGGTTTTGACCTGCCCGTGCTGCACTACCGCGCGATGGTGCATGGCGTGACGGCGTCCCGCTACTGGGACCAGGGCAACGACGATCGCGAGTTCCGCTACAACAACTACATCAGCCGTTACCACGCGCGTCACACGGACCTGATGGACGTGCTCGCGATGTACCAGGCGCGCGCGAACGCGCCGCTCGATGCGCTTGCCAAGCTCTGCGGGTTCCCGGGAAAGCTGGGCATGGACGGCGGCATGGTCTGGCAGGCGTACTCGGAAGGACGGATAGAGGAAATCCGCAATTATTGCGAGACGGACGTGGTCAACACGTACCTGATGTACTGCCGCTTTCAACTGATGCGTGGTGGGTTTTCTCCTGAAGAGTATGCCGACGAGATCAGTTTCGTAAAGAATGCACTCGCGCTTGAGCCAGCGTCCCATTGGGCTGAATATCTGGCGGCGTTCGACAACTGAGCACCGCGCCGGGGCGCTCCCGGCATCGTCTACAATCTCGCCTTCGTTGCTCTTTTTCGGGGTCTTGGCCCCGCTTTTCGTTAGTTTTCAACTTCCCGATTGTTCACTTTTTTCACATTAGCCAGGAAGTCCGCAGGTGTCTCACGCTCGAAAAAAATCGCGTAATCGCTGGAATCCGCCCACTCGAATTGTTCCTCTGGACCCGTCGGCTGCGCCCCTTGAGATCGAAATTAAATCGCTCGATATGGAAGCCCAAGGCGTCGGCCGCGCGATGGCCGAGGACGGCTCGGAAGGCAAGGTTATTTTCGTGGAAGGCGCGTTGCCGGGCGAACGCGTGCTGTACGCGAGCTTTCGCAAGAAGGCCGCATTCGAGCAGGCGCTGCTAATAAAAATCCTGCGCGAAAGCGTCATGCGCACGCGGCCGAAATGCGCTTATTTCAGTAAATGCGGCGGCTGCTCCATGCAGCACCTCGACGTGCGGGCGCAGATCGCCGTCAAGCAACGCGTCCTCGAGGACAACCTCCAGCACATCGGCAAGCTCCACGCGGAAACGATCTATCGGCCGATTCACGGGCCGTCGTGGGGATACCGCTATCGGGCGCGGTTGGCTGTGCGGCTGATCGCGGGAAAGGGTGGGGCGTTGGTGGGTTTCCACGAGAAAAAAAGCAGTTTTGTCGCCGATATGGAAACGTGCGAAGTCCTGCACCCGAATGTATCGGCACTGTTGATGCCGCTGCGTGTGCTCGTCCGCGATTTGTCAATTCGCGACCGTGTGCCGCAGATCGAAGTGGCCGTGGGGGCCGAGGTAACCGCACTTGTGCTGCGAATTCTCGACCCGTTGACGGCAGCGGATGAAGCGCTGGTACGCACTTTTGCCGATGCTCATAGCGTCCAGTTCTGGCTTCAACCAAAGGGGCCGGAGACGGCATACCCGTTTTATCCGCTCGGGCAGGAACTGGCTTATACGCTGCCGGAATTTGGCATCCGCATGCCATTCAAACCGACCGATTTCACCCAGGTCAATCATCAGATCAACCGGGTACTTGTCAGCCGCGCGTTGCGGCTGCTGGGCGCGCAGCGCACGGATCGAGTACTGGATTTGTTTTGCGGTATTGGCAATTTCACGTTGCCACTCGCGCGCGTAGCGCGCGAGGTGGTGGGAATCGAGGGGAGTGCGGGCCTGACAGAACGTGCGCTGGAAAATGCCAGGACAAATGGCGTCCATGAGCATACGTCGTTCGCCTGCCGAAACCTCTTTGAGATCACTGCGGACGATTTTCGCGCGCTCGGTCCCTTCGACAAGATTCTTATTGATCCACCGCGTGACGGTGCGCTGGCGGTATCGAAGGCGCTGGGGGAGATTGCTCAGAGCGGCGAGGGTGTGTTGCCCAAGCGGATTGTGTACGTCTCCTGCAATCCGGCAACACTTGCACGCGACGCGGGCGTGCTTGTGCGCGATGCCGGTTATCGCATGAAAGGCGCGGGTGTGGTGAACATGTTTCCGCATACATCGCACGTCGAATCGATTGCGCTGTTCGAGCGCGACTGAATGCTCAAGCTTTGAATCCCCAAGATTTCCGAGCATAAAAAACGGGTATAAAAAAACCGGCCTTCTAAGAGGCCGGTTTTTACGAGCGAAGCATGATTAACGCGCAATCAGTTCCGGTTGCCGCCAAAGATACCGAGCAGCATCAACAGGTTCGTGAATACGTTGTACAAATCCAGATAGATCGCGAGTGCGGCGCTGATGTAATTCGTTTCACCGCCATTCACCACGCGCTGGACGTCAAACAACATGTACGCCGAGAAGATCACGATAGCCAGCACCGATACCGTCAACATCAAGGCCGGCAGGTGCAGGAACACGTTCGCAAACGCGGCCAGCAGCAACACCAGTACGCCCATGAAGAGCCACTTGCCGAGACCCGAAAAATCGCGCTTGCTGACGGTCGCAATAGTCGCCATGGCAGCGAAGATCACACCCGTGCCACCAAACGCCATCATGATGAGCTGCGGCCCGTTCGTGTAGCCGAGAATGAAGCTAAGCAAACGCGACAGCATCAGGCCCATGAAGAACGTGAACCCGAGCAACACAAAAACACCGATGCTGCTGTTCTTGGTGCGCTCAATGGCGAACATGAAGCCGAAGGCGATTGCCATGAAGGCGATGAAACTCATGGCCGGGCTGGTAGCCGCGAACAGGGAGAAGCCCGTCGCTACGCCGACCCAGGCGCCCAATACGGTTGGGACCATGGACAGCGCGAGGAGCCAGTAGGTGTTCCGTAGTACGCGGTTGCGGGTTTCGGACGACGTGACGCTACCGCTGCGGCCAAAACCGTAAGGGGATTCGTTCATGGTTGCTCCTTGCCTAAACTTGTGTAAAGCCAACTGGTTCAAAACACCGGCTCAATTGCCGTAAAACGCCGCCACTGCTGTGCGAAAAACAAGACTTTTATCTGTCACGCGGATTCGCTCGATGATTTGCCGCGAAAACCTTTAGCTGCATTGTACGCTTTCGGCCCGAAGGGCCTTCCCAGGCGAAATATGCGTCTATCTTGCGCCGAATTCAACGATGCTGCTCTGCAGCATCAAGATCGCTAAAATTACCGCGCATTTCATACCCACGCTGCGATCCGCACTGCAATTCATTCTTCGGCTTTATGCTTACGAAGTAGTAAGGTTTCCATCGCAATCATACAACGCTTCGTGCTATAATTGTCGATTCATTTATATTCGTAACCCGTTCATTTTTTGGAGTTTTTCATGGCGATCGAGCGCACCCTGTCGATTATTAAACCGGATGCAGTGGCAAAGAATGTGATCGGCCAGATCTACAGCCGTTTTGAGCAAGCTGGCCTCAAGATCATCGCAGCTCGCATGGTCCATCTGTCGCGCGCTGACGCGGAAAAGTTCTACGCGGTTCACGCTGCACGTCCGTTCTTCAAGGACCTGGTCGAATTCATGATTTCCGGCCCCGTGATTATCCAGGCGCTGGAAGGTGAGAACGCCATCCTGACCCATCGCGACCTCATGGGCGCAACCGACCCGAAGAAGGCTGACAAGGGCACGATCCGCGCAGATTTCGCCGACAGCATCGACGCTAACGCGGTGCACGGTTCGGACGCGGCTGAAACCGCACGACAGGAAATCGCTTTCTTCTTCCCCGAAGTGAACGTCTACTCGCGTTGATTCGGGAGTAGATTTATCGCAGGAATTGGCGCGAAATGGCTGGAACGCGGCTCAGAACGCGTTCCATTTTTCGCTCAGCAAGGAAATGGCAGAATTGAAATGACAGCTGCAACAGTCAACCTTCTGGATCTCGACGCCGCCGGGCTTGTCGCTTATTGCGACAGCCTGGGCGAAAAGCCGTTTCGCGCCAAGCAATTGCAACGCTGGATTCACCAGTTCGGTGTCGACGATTTCGACGGCATGACGGACCTGGCGAAATCGCTGCGTGAGAAGTTGAAAGGGCGGGCAAGTCTTGACATGCCCGCTATCGTGCGCGATCACGTGTCCACCGACGGCACACGCAAGTGGCTGATCGACGTGGGCAATAGCAACGCAGTCGAAACCGTGTACATCCCGGAAGAAAATCGCGGCACGCTGTGCGTTTCGTCGCAAGCGGGGTGCGCTGTGAATTGCCGGTTTTGCTCCACCGGCAAGCAAGGCTTTTCGCGCAATCTGAGCACGGGCGAGATCATCGGCCAGTTGCGCATGGCTGAATTCGCGTTGCGCGCGTCTAAGGCCGGTACCTACGGCGCGCCGAACAACGGCAAGGCTGACCGCGTGGTAACCAACGTCGTGATGATGGGCATGGGCGAACCCCTGCTCAACTATGACGCCGTCGTGCCGGCCATGCGGCTGATGCTCGACGACAACGCGTACGGACTGTCGCGCCGCCGCGTGACCTTGTCAACCTCGGGCGTCGTGCCCATGATGGACCGGCTCGGCGCGGATCTGCCGGTCGCGCTTGCTGTGTCGCTGCATGCGCCAATCGATTCGCTTCGCGACATGCTGGTGCCGTTGAACAAGAAATATCCGCTGCGTGAATTGATGGCCGCATGCCAGCGTTACCTGAAGGTTGCGCCGCGCGATTTCGTTACGTTCGAATATTGCATGCTGGACGGTGTGAACGACAGCGAAGCGCACGCACGCGAGCTGGTTGCGCTGACACGCGATGTACCGTGCAAATTCAACCTGATTCCGTTCAATCCTTTCCCCGAGTCCGGTTTGACGCGTTCGAGCAATGAACAGATCAAGCGGTTCGCGCAGGTGCTGATGGACGCTGGTGTCGTGACAACCGTGCGCAAGACGCGCGGTGACGACATCGACGCGGCATGCGGACAGTTGGCCGGCGAGGTTCAGGATCGTACGCGGCTAGCCCAACGCATGGGCAAGGCCGCGAAGGTGATCGAGGTTCGCGCCGTCTGAGTGTCGGGCGGGATGGTTGCGCTGCCGACCTGCAGCGCCTCATTCGACGGAAAAACCGGAAAATTCGGCAATAAATGCTAGAAGGCGGCACACAATGCCGTGCATTTTGTTATAAAGCCGTCTGCGACGCCGACTCGGTTGTGTCCGCGGTGGCGCTAAGGTCAGCAACGAAGCTGAACAGCGACAAAAAAGAATCAATGCGAGGAAATTGGGATGAGTGAGCCGCAGCACCCGACGCCTTTCGGCGCTCATAAAGGTGGCCAATCAGGCAGTCAGGCCGGAGCTTTGCCCGGAAGTCAGCCCGAGAACGCCGCGAGCGCCGGTAGTACCGCGCCGGGCGGCATTCAGCAGGCAGCGAGTCTTGATTCGGTCGCCGCAGTCGGCGCGCGACTTACGCAGCTTCGCGAAGCGAAGAACTGGTCTCTGGACGACGTGTCCGCGCGGCTGAAGGTGTCGCCGCAGAAACTCCGTGCGCTCGAGAGCGGCGATCTCGGCCTTTTCCCCGACCGGAATTTCGCGACGGGCATTGTGCGTAGCTACGCGAAAATAATGGGCGCCGATCCGGCTCCGTTCACCGCCGCGCTGCGTCAGGCAAATGGTCCGGTCGAGCAAAATTTGTCGTTGCCTGCATCCTCGGGTGCGGGTTTGCCGCGCGGCCGCGTGTCGGTCCCGCTGGGCAGTTCGCCGCGACGCCGGTCCTGGTTGTGGGGCGTTGCTGCCGTGATCGTTGCCGTGATTGCGCTCGCAATGTGGCATACGGGTGGAGATTCAGCCGCGTGGTTTGCCCGGCTGAAGGCCAGTGCTAGCGGCGCAACCCTGGCAACGAACAGCGCAACCAGCGCGAGTTCGTCGGCGGCAGCTACCGATGAAGCAACGGCCAATACGGGTTCGGTCGCGTCGGGTGACGCCGTCACTGAAGCGCCGGCGAATGGAGCTGAAACTCCGCCTGCAACGCAGGCAGGTGCCCAGCCTATGCCAAGCCCGCTAGGTACGAACGCGCTTCCCGCGTCTTCATCCACTATTACGGCCGTGCAGGGCGCCGCCGCGCGTGCGCAAAGCGCGAGCGTGCCGGCGGCGAATGCAGTGAAATCCGTGCCATCCGCAGGTGCGGCTATGACGGCGTCGGCGGCTGCTTCAGCCGGTAGTGGCGCGAACGAACTCGAATTGAAGGTGGCGAAAGACAGCTGGTTCAGCGTGCGTCAAAAGGACGGCAAGGAAGTGTTTTCAGGCCTGGTCAAGGCTGACAGCGTGCAACGAGTGGCAGGCGACGCGCCGTTCAAGATCACGGTTGGAAACCGGGCGGGCCTCGATTCGCTGACGTTCGACGGACAACCTGTTGATCCAGCCAAATTTGGCCCTGCGAAGGGCAACGTCGCCCGTTTTTCGCTGCCTTGATTTCGCAGCCCCGAGTCGCCCAAGCGTTCACTCGCGTGTCATTAAGCCCGCGCCGTTACAGGACGCGGGCTTGAACAAAATACGCCCCACGGCGTGAAGGGCTTTGAGGTCGGTTCTCAGCCTTGACACGGAGTTGTGCGAAGATTTCATCAAGGCGTCGCAAAGGTAGCGGCGCCGCTTTTATGTCCTCGAGTCTTATTCATGTCCAGATACGCGTCACCGTGTGATAGCCGGCGGCGCAAAGGGTCTTTCGATGCAATCCGAAGCTCAACACCCCCTTATTGAAAGCAAGATTTGTTCGTCGGAGCCAGTCTTCGGCGGATCGTGGAAACGGCGGGCGTCGCATGCCGTCGACGTCCGTTGGGGCGGACAACTCGTGACAATCGGCGGCGATGCGCCCGTGCGCGTCCAGTCGATGACGAATACCGATACCGCCGACGCCATCGGCACGGCGATCCAGGTCAAGGAACTGGCGCAAGCCGGATCGGAACTGGTGCGGATCACGGTGAATACGCCCGAAGCCGCAGCAGCAGTGCCGGCGGTGCGCGAACAGCTTGACCGGATGGGTGTGACCGTGCCGCTCGTCGGGGATTTTCATTACAACGGTCATACGCTGTTGCGCGACTATCCGGCTTGCGCCGAAGCGTTGTCGAAATACCGGATCAACCCGGGCAACGTGGGCGCAGGGGCCAAACGCGACACGCAGTTCGCCCAGATGATCGAAGCGGCTGCGCGCTATGACAAGCCGGTCCGGATCGGCGTGAACTGGGGCAGCCTCGACCAGGATCTGCTCGCGCGGATGATGGACGAGAACGCGGCGCGTCCCACTCCGTGGGAAGCGCAAAGCGTGATGTATGAAGCGCTGATTCAATCGGCGATCGGGTCGGCGGAACGCGCGGTCGAACTCGGCCTCGGGCGCGACAAGATCATCCTGTCGTGCAAGGTCAGCGGCGTGCAGGACCTGATCGCGGTGTATCGCGAACTGGCCAAGCGCTGCAGCTTCGCATTGCACCTCGGCTTGACCGAAGCAGGGATGGGATCGAAGGGCATCGTGGCGTCGACGGCGGCGTTGTCGGTGCTGATGCAAGAAGGAATCGGCGACACGATCCGGATCTCGCTTACCCCGGAACCGGGCGGCGCGCGGACCGGCGAAGTAATCGTCGGCCAGGAAATCCTGCAGACCATGGGCCTGCGCTCATTCACGCCAATGGTGATCGCGTGCCCCGGCTGCGGACGCACCACGAGCACGTTGTTCCAGGAACTGGCGTCGCAGATCCAGTCGTATCTGCGCAACTCAATGCCGGTGTGGCGCGATCAATTCCCCGGCGTCGAGAAAATGCACGTCGCGGTGATGGGTTGCATCGTGAATGGACCGGGTGAGTCGAAGCAGGCGAATATCGGCATCAGCTTGCCGGGGTCGGGCGAAAATCCGGCGGCACCGGTGTTTATCGACGGCGTGAAGGTCAAGACGCTGCGCGGCGAGCATATCGCCCAGGATTTCCAGCAAATCGTCAGCGAGTATGTGACGCGGACCTACGGCAAGCGCGAAACCGCGCAGGCAGAAACACTTTAAAGACCGATGACTGAACAGAAGAAAAAGCTCGAGAAACTGAGCGGCGTGAAGGGCATGAACGACATCCTCCCGCAGGATGCCGCGTTGTGGGAATTCTTCGAAAGCACCGTCAAGTCGATGCTGCGCGCATACGGCTATCAGCAAATCCGCACGCCGATCGTCGAGCCCACGCAGTTGTTCACGCGTGGTATTGGCGAAGTGACGGATATCGTCGAGAAGGAAATGTATAGCTTCACCGACGCGCTCAACGGCGAGCATCTCACGCTGCGCCCGGAAAATACGGCTGCGGTGGTGCGTGCGTCGATCGAACACAATCTGCTCTACGAAGGCCCGAAGCGGTTGTGGTACATCGGCCCCATGTTCCGTCACGAGCGTCCGCAGCGCGGGCGGTATCGGCAGTTTTATCAAGTCGGCGTGGAAGCGCTTGGCTTTGCCGGACCGGACACCGACGCTGAGATCATCATGATGTGCCAGCGTTTGTGGGACGACCTCGGGCTCTCCGGCATCCGGCTCGAGCTCAACTCGCTAGGCCAGCCGGAAGAGCGCGCGGCGCACCGGAAGGAATTGATCGCGTATCTCGAGCAACATGTTGATGCGCTCGACGAAGAATCGAAGCGCCGTCTGTACACGAATCCGTTGCGCGTGCTGGATACCAAGAATCCGGCCATGCAGGAGATTGCGCAGAACGCGCCTAAGCTCGTCGATTTCCTCGGGCCGGAATCGCTCGCGCACTTCGACGGCGTTCAGCGGTTGCTGAAGGCGAACAACATTCCGTTCAAGATTAATCCGCGTCTCGTTCGCGGCCTCGATTACTACAATCTCACCGTGTTCGAATGGGTGACCGACAAGCTCGGCGCGCAGGGCACGGTGGCGGGCGGCGGCCGCTATGATCCGCTGATCGAGCAACTCGGCGGCAAGGCAACGGCTGCGTGCGGCTGGGCGATGGGCGTCGAGCGCATTCTTGAATTGCTGAAAGAAGAAGATCTGGTGCCGGCGCCGGAAGGAACTGACATCTACGTGGTTCACCAGGGTGAAGCGGCGGCGGAGCAGGCGTTTATCATCGCCGAGCGGCTGCGTGACACCGGCCTGGACGTCATCCTGCATTGCAGCCCCGACGGCACGCCGGCAAGTTTCAAGTCGCAGATGAAAAAGGCCGATGCCAGCGGCGCGGCATTTGCCGTGGTACTGGGTGAGAACGAGCTGGCGCAGGGCATGGTTGGTGTGAAGCCGCTCCGCAGTGCATCGATTGAGACCACGGGTCAAAAGAACGAGCAAGCCACGGTGCCGGTGGAAGACTTGACCGAATTTCTAATCAATGCGATGGTGGCAACCGCCGACGACGGCGCCGACTGAATTGTCGGGCGGCGCCGGGCGGACAAAGCCGTGCGGCGGCCTGAAACAATGGCGTGCAGCGTTGCGCGCGAACACAAAAGCAGTCAAGGAATACGCTGGGCATGAGCTATCACGAAGAACAAGAGTCACTTGAAAACCTGAAAGCCTGGTGGGCGAAATGGGGCAACTCCACGACCTGGATCGTCCTCGCGGTGCTCGTCGTGGCGGCGGGCTGGAATGGCTGGAATTTCTGGCAGCGCAGGCAGGCTACAGAAGCTGCCGTGCTCTACGATCAGGTGCAGCAAGCAGTGGCATCGAGTGACAAGGCAATGGTCACGCGAGCGGCAACGGACATGGAAGACAAGTTCGGCGGCACCGCATACGCGCAGATGACGGCGCTGGCCGCTGCCAAATCGCTGTATACCGCAGGCGACAGTGCAGGGGCTAAAGCCCAATTGCAATGGGCCGCCGATCACGCGAAAGACGCTGAATACAAACAGATCGCGAAACTGCGGTTGTCTTTGTTGCTGCTCGACGAAAAATCCTATGACGCTGGCCTGAAGGTGCTCGCCGACGCGCCGCTCGACGCGTTCAAGGGCGTGGTGTCGGACCGTCGCGGCGACCTGCTGGTGGCCGAAGGTAAGCGCGATGACGCGCGCGCGGCTTACAAGGTCGCGATCGACACGCTGCCGAAGTCCGATACGTCCGCCCGTCAACTGGTCCAGTTCAAGCTGGACGCACTCGGCGGCTAGCGCTTGCGGCCGGCCTTAAGGGCGGCCAGCCGACCTCGTCCTTATGCAGGCGCGTTGCTCACTAGGTTAAAGTCACCGGTTTGCGGCGGTGAATCCAACCTTGGCAAGCATCACGCCGCACACCGATCAACCGATTTCACTTATTCATGTTGCGTCCACCGATGACCTTTCTGAAACGCTACGCTCTCCCGCTCGCTTGCGCGATGACGGTTATGCTCACCGCCTGCGCCACCAAGGACGAGCGCCGCGTACCGACTCCGCTTGTAGACATCAAGCCGGTTCTCACCGTGGAACAGGCCTGGAAGGCGAGCGTCGGCAAGGCCGGGCGTTACCTGTTCTCGCCGGTGGCAGTCGGTGATTTCGTCTACGCGGCAGGCGCCAACGGCACGGTTGCGAAGATCGATGCCAAGACGGGGCAGGACGTGTGGCGCATCAAGCTCAAAGACGATCTGTCGGCCGGCGTGGGCACCGACGGTAACCTGACCGCGGTCGGTGGCCTGAAAGGCAACGTCTACGTACTGGGACCGGACGGCAAGCAACTCTGGACGGCCACCGCGCCGGGCGAAATCATCTCGCCGCCGCTGGTCGGCAATGACGTAGTCATCGTCCGGACGATCGACGGCAAGGTCATTGCGTTCAACGCGCAAACCGGCGAACAGAAATGGATATTCCAGGCGCGCGCTGTGCCGCTCAACCTGCGTGTGGCTGCCGGCATGACGTTCGCCGCTTCCCAGGCAGTCCTGGCGGGGTTCCCGGGCGGTACCTTCGCAGCAATCAATCTGCAGACCGGCGACGCCTACTGGCAGACGCCGGTATCGTTCCCGAAGGGCGTGACTGAGGTGGAGCGTATCAATGACGTCACCGGCGCACCAACGCTGGTGGGTTCGGAAACGTGCGCTGTGACGTTCCAGGGTCGCATTGGGTGTTTCGATGCGAATTCGGGCCGTCCGCAATGGGAAAAGTCGTTCTCGAGCGACAGCGGCCTGGCGCAAGACAATGAAATAGTCGCAGCCGGCGACGACTGGTCGATCGTCAACGCGTTTAGCGGGATCGACGGCGCACCGCTCTGGAAGAACGACAAGCTGAAGAATCGCATGGTCAGCGTGCCGTTTATCCTGGGCCGGGCAGTCGTGCTTGGCGACTATCAGGGTTACGTGCATTTCCTTTCTACGGCAAATGGCGAGTTCGTCGGCCGGGCCAAGACCGACGGCAGCGCAATTACTGCTGCGCCGGTGCTGGCGGGCGATACCCTGGTTATCTTGACGCATGACGGCGGCCTGTACGGTTTCCGTCCGCGCTGATTGGGTGGTTTGAGTTGATCTGACGTTCTGACGAACGTGCCGGTTTTGCCGGCCGTTCGTGTTTTTTCGGACTTTTTTGTTTTTTGAGTCCGCGCCGTGCGAATAGAATCGATTCATCAAGGCCGCGCGTGAAGGATCATCGTGCGGCAAATAAGCGCACAAGTAGCATATAAAGCAGTACAGAAGCAGTAAAGGCAACGGTACAAGTAACAACAGGCATCGGGATTTTGGCAGCAGCTTTGTGCAAGCCGGTCCACACCTTCGGGTGACGGTGCCCGATCGATCATGTCGTTTGGCGGAGCGCTCAGCGCGTTCCACATGCGCTTCAAACGCCATGAACGTGGAACATCGCTGCACGCCGCGGTCGCTCCGCTGGAACCGTGCTAATTTTCGACACATCGCCGGGCCACGCACACTCGCGGCTCGCCGTTTCCGGACTTTTATCCGGCGCGCGCCGGGCCGGAATCATCCGCCTTGCGTTCAACTGTGAACACCATCTGATGAAACCCGTAATTGCCCTCGTGGGGCGCCCCAATGTGGGGAAATCGACGCTTTTCAACCGCCTGACCCGTTCGCGCGACGCACTCGTCGCCGACTTGCCCGGCCTTACCCGCGACCGCCACTATGGCGAAGGCCGGGTCGGTGACCGGCCTTATCTGGTGGTCGACACCGGTGGTTTCGAACCGGTCGCGAAAGACGGCATCCTGCACGAAATGGCCCGCCAGACGCGCCAGGCAGTGGAGGAGGCCGACGTGGTCGTCTTCATCACTGACGGCCGCAACGGGCTCGCGCCGCAGGACAAGGCGATTGCGGACTACCTGCGCAAAAGCGGCCGGCCGCTGTTCCTCGTGGTCAACAAGGCCGAGGGCATGAAGTACAGCGCGGTCGCCGCTGACTTCTACGAACTGGGTCTCGGTGACCCGCGCGCAATCTCTGCCGCGCACGGCGACGGCGTCTCGGAAATGATCGATGATGCGCTCGAGATAGCGTATGCCGGACAGCCGGAAGAAGACCCCGAGGAAAAGGCGGCGCGGGGCGTGAAAATTGCCATCGTGGGACGCCCGAACGTCGGCAAGTCGACGCTGATCAATGCGTTGGTCGGTGAGGAGCGGGTGATCGCGTTCGACATGCCCGGCACCACGCGCGATTCCATCTATGTTGATTTCGAGCGAAGTGGCCGCAAATACACCCTGATCGATACGGCTGGGTTGCGTCGTCGCGGCAAGGTGTTCGAGGCGGTGGAAAAGTTCTCGGTGGTGAAGACGTTACAGTCTATTTCCGACGCTAACGTGGTGATTCTTCTGCTAGATGCACAGCAGGACATCTCCGACCAAGACGCGCATATCGCGGGCTTCGTGGTCGAGCAGGGACGTGCGCTGGTGGTAGGGGTCAACAAGTGGGACGGGCTGGACTCGCATGTGCGCGAGCGCACCAAGGCCGACCTGACGCGCAAGCTCAAGTTCTTGGACTTTGCTAAATTCCATTACGTGTCGGCGCTGGAAAAGACGGGTATCAGCCAACTCATGAAATCGGTGGATGATGCCTACGCCGCCGCCATGGCCAAGTTGCCCACGCCGAAGCTCACGCGCGCGCTGATCGACGCGGTTGAATTCCAGCAGCCGCGCCGCCGTGGACCGATTCGTCCGAAGTTGCGTTATGCGCACCAGGGTGGACAGAACCCGCCGATCATCGTCGTGCATGGAAATGCCCTCGACGCGATCACCGACACCTATAAACGTTACCTCGAAGGCCGCTTCAGAGAAACTTTTGGGCTCGTTGGGACTCCATTGCGCATAGAGTTCCGTTCAAGCGCGAACCCTTACGCGGACAAAGGCTGAATCCCGCGTGCACCAAGCGTTTCGCCGGGTTTTCGACGGCCGTGGCGCGCTGGTATGAAAATGAAAATCGGCTATAGTGTAGCGATTGACGGCGGATCTCTTTTTCTTCGTCGCAATCACGTCAACCTGCAAAAATAATACGGAGTTTGCTATGAGCAACAAAGGGCAATTGTTACAAGACCCGTTTTTGAACGCACTGCGAAAAGAGCATGTGCCTGTATCGATCTACCTGGTCAACGGCATCAAGCTGCAAGGCAATATTGAATCGTTCGACCAGTACGTCGTGTTGCTCCGGAATACGGTTACCCAGATGGTCTATAAGCACGCCATTTCGACGGTCGTGCCGGCGCGTCCGGTGAATTTCCACCCGGATGCAGAAACGCCCTAAACCTCGTTGCGTCCGGTGTCACGGCATGATTGAACGTGCTAATTCACCGGTCGCTTCAAAATGAAAACATTGATTTGATCAACGCAGCGCTTGTCGGTGTCGACTTCGGAAAAATCGATTTCGATGCCAGTCTCGAAGAACTCAGTCTGCTCGCACAAAGTGCGGGTGCTCATCCCGCCGTCACCCTGACCGGTCGCCGTTCCAGTCCCGATGCCAAGATGTTTGTCGGCAGCGGCAAAGTCGAAGAGCTGCGCCTCGCGTGCGAAGCCAACGACGTGGAACTTGTCATTTTCAATCACGCCCTCGCGCCCGCGCAGCAGCGCAATCTGGAAGGCGCGCTGGAGCGGCGCGTGATTGACCGCACCAGTCTTATCCTTGACATTTTCGCGCAGCGTGCCCGCAGTCATGAAGGCAAGCTGCAGGTCGAACTCGCGCAGCTCACCTACTTGTCCACGCGATTGATCCGTGCGTGGACTCACCTTGAGCGGCAAAAGGGCGGCATTGGCTTGCGCGGCCCGGGTGAGACGCAGCTTGAAACTGACCGCCGTTTGATTGGCGAGCGGATCAAGGCGTTGAAGGCGAAGCTGAAAAAGCTGCAGCGTCAGCATGGCACGCAGCGGCGCCAGCGCGGGCGCAACCGGACCACCTCGGTCTCGCTTGTCGGTTATACGAACGCGGGCAAGTCGACGTTGTTCAATGCATTGACGAAAGCGCAGGCGTATACGGCGGATCAGTTGTTCGCCACGCTCGATACAACCTCGCGGCGCGTCTATCTCAGCGAGGAAGCGGGGCAGGCTGTGGTGTCGGATACGGTCGGGTTTATTCGCGACCTCCCTCACCAGCTGGTCGCGGCTTTTCGGGCGACGCTTGAAGAAACCGTTCAGGCAGACTTGCTGCTTCACGTGGTGGATGCATCGAGCATGGTGCGGCTCGACCAGATCGACGAGGTCAACAAGGTGTTGACCAGTATTGGCGCCGATGGCATTCCGCAGATCCTCGTTTTCAACAAGATCGACGCGGTGCCTGAGTTGGCGGCCCGTGGCGACGCGGTTGAAAGGGATGAGTATGGTAATATTTTGCGCGTCTTTTTAAGCGCGCGAAACGGTCAGGGACTTGACGCGCTGCGCGCCGCCATCGCCGAATTTGCGGCTTCCGAACCCAAAGATAACAACGAGTACACGGAACTTCCGGACGGCACAATCGTGCCGGAGTCCATGGATAGCACATCCGACGACGGAACCACGCTACCGGAAGACCACCGGTCAGCCGACGAAAGTGATGACCGCAAGGTCCCCGAACACGGGCACTGATCTGTTCCGATTTGCATTGACCCGGCTGTCTAATGGTGAATCACCGAGTGAACGACTACAACGAGCGGAGTAACCGGCAGCTTTCGCATGCCGTCTTTTCGATCAACGATCCGCGCTGGGGGCGGGGCGACGGCAATGGCGACGCTAAAACCCAGGACCCGAAGCGTCCGCAGGAACCCAAGCGCCCATCGAAGGACAAGGATGGTGAAGGCCCGCCGGATCTCGACGAAATGTGGCGCGACTTCAACAAGAAGCTCGCGGGCTTGTTCGGCAAGAAACCGGCAGGCGGCGGTCCGCGTGCCGACAACGGCCGTGGCGCCAAGATCGGCCTGGGTATCGTTGTCGGCGTGTTGATTGCGATCTATCTGGGCAGCGGCGTATTCGTCGTACAGGATGGCAATGTGGGTGTCGTGTCGCGCTTCGGAAAGTATGAAGAGTCGGCGGATGCAGGCATTCACTGGCGCCTTCCGTATCCGTTCGAGTCGCACGAGATCGTTAATACCTCGCAGATTCGTTCGGTTGAAGTCGGGCGCAATAACACCGTGACGCAAGCCAACGTTCGTGACGCATCGCTGCTGACGCACGACGCGGATATCGTCGACGTGCGCTTTGCCGTGCAGTATCAGATCAAGTCGGCGACTGATTATTTGTTCCGCAATGTCGATCCCGATCAGAACGTGACGGAATCTGCGCAAGCCGCGATTCGCGAGATCGCGGGTACCCACAGCACCGACGACCTGCTTTTCAAGGATCGCGAAGCATTGCGCGCGAAGCTTGTCGACACCATCCAGGCCTCGCTCGATTTGTACAAGACGGGCTTGCAGGTGACGGGCGTGACTATCGAGAGCGTGCAGGTGCCGGCGCAGGTTCAGCCAGCGTTTGAAGATGCCGCGAAGGTACGTCAGGACAACGAGCGCGCGGTCGACACCGCGAAAGCCTACGCAGATCAGCTGTTGCCGCGCGCGAAGACCGACGCGGCGCGCATGATCGATGAAGCGAAGGGCTATAGCAACCGGGTCGTTTCGCAGGCGCAAGGCAATGCCGAGCGCTTCAAGCAGGTCTACGCAGAATATTCGAAGGCGCCGGCAGTGATTCGTCAACGCATGTATCTGGACACAATGCAGCAGATCTATTCGCGTGCGACGAAGGTGTTCGTCGACAGCAAGAGCTCGAACAACGTGGTGTACCTGCCGCTCGACAAGCTCGTCGAAGCAAACCGCCAGAATGCAAACGCAAACGCAGCCGCCGCTGGGACGGTGCCTCCGGGCGCGTCAGGCGTTGCCGCGGGGACCGTGCCTTCGGGCGCGAATCAGCCCGTTGGCGCCGCGCCTACGGGTGTGATCGGAGGGTCGATTACGCAGGATGCACGCGCCGAAAGCGCGTCGGCGGCTTCGGCCGTGACTGCGCAGGCCGCCGCTCCCGCCAGCGCTGCAGCTTCTGCTGCTGCCTCGGGCGCTGCCGCGCAGTCGTCGAGTGACCCAATGCGCTCGCGCGATGCGTTCCGTTCGCGTTCGCGCGAAGACGACACGCAATGAGGAGCGCGATCATGAATCGAATAATTGCGCTCGTCGTCGCCGTGGTAGTCGTGTTGTTCATCGGCTCGTCCATGATGTTCGTGGTTGATGAACGCCATGCGGGCGTTGTGTCTGCACATAGTGGCGGCACGCCCACGCTTGTCACGCCCGGTCTTCATTTCAAGTTGCCGCCGCCGTTCCAGACGCTGACGCTGATCGACACCCGTACGCTCACGCTCGACGAAGCAGGCTCGGACCGCTTCAATACGTCGGACAAGAACGAGGTGATCGTGAATACGGTCATCAAGTATCGTGTGGCTGATCCGCTCAAGCTGGTCGAAAGCAACGAGAAGAATACGCAGACGGCGCAGGACCGGCTGGCCGCGCTCACGCGCACGGCGTTGACGTCGTCGTTCACCAAGCGTTCGCTGACGGATGTGCTCGGCGAGCAGCAAGCAATTGCGAGCGAAGCGCAGAAGGTGATCGAGCAGCCGGCAGCGGCGTTCGGCGTGGAACTCGTCGACCTGCAACTGACGCGTATCGACTTTCCGCCGGCGGTGGCCGATTCGGTCTACAAACGCATGATCGCGGCGCGCCAGCAAGCGGCAGCCGAGGAACGCGCGAAGGGAACAGCCGACGCCGATGCGCTGAAAGCAAGCGCGGAGCGCCAGCAGGAAGGCATTCTTGCCGATGCCTACAAGGAAGCGCAGACCATCAAGGGTGAGGGCGATGGCAAGGCTGCATCCATTGCCGCCGATGCATACGGCGTCGATCCGCAGTTCTACCAGTTCTATCAAAGCCTCGAAGCGTATAAAAAGACCTTCAATGCCGGCGACGTGATGGTTGTCGATCCGAGCAGCGATTTCTTCCGCTTTATGCGCAGCCCGAACGGTGCTGCGCCGAGCGGCACCGATGCCACCACCCCGGCACTCGCGCGCAAGCGCTGAGTTTGTCCATGCGTCGCGGCGAAAGCCGCGGCGCTTTGAATCGAATGGATATGGCTGCATCGTTACTGCTCGCGATCGCGTTGATGCTGATTATTGAGGGGATGTTTCCGTTCGTCTTCCCAAACTCCTGGCGCGACACGTTCCGCCGGATCGCGCAACGGCCGCCGCACCAGATTCGTATCGGTGGCCTGATCGCCATGGCGCTTGGCGTGATCTTGCTGATTATCGCGACGTGACTCGCAACGTGACGCTTGCAACCTGACGCTGGCGATCTGAAATTTCAAAGCGGGCCGACTTACAGTCTCCAGTCGCCCTTAGACTCAAAGCTTGCGCTTACCCGCGGCGAGAATCCCCGCCGCGCTCAAACGCTCCGTAGGAAACGCATCGATGTCCACCTGGTTACTTCCCGAGAATATCGCCGACGTCTTGCCGTCCGAGGCTCGCAAGATTGAAGAATTGCGCCGTCGGCTGCTCGACCGTTTTCGTTCGTACGGCTACGAACTCGTCATGCCGCCCATGCTCGAGTATCTCGAGTCGCTGCTCACCAGCGGCGGCAGCGACCTGAACCTGCGCACATTCAAACTTGTCGATCAATTGTCCGGCCGCACGCTCGGCCTGCGTGCCGACATTACGCCGCAGGTTTCGCGTATCGACGCGCATTTGCTGAATCGGCAGGGTGTGACGCGCCTTTGTTACGCGGGCAATGTGTTGCATACGCGACCGCGCGGTCTGCACGCTACGCGCGAGCAGATCCAGATCGGCGCGGAAATCTACGGTCATGCGGGACTGGAAGCGGATCTCGAGATCCAGCAACTGATGCTGGATTCTCTGCGTCTGAGCGGCCTCGATAAAGTGCGCCTCGACCTCTGCCACGCTGGTGTTTTGTCGGCGTTGCTGGATCTGGAACCGGCTGCGGCGGCGCTCGGTGAAGCGTTGTTCGACGCACTCGGTGCCAAGGATGTGCCGCGCCTGAACGAACTCACGGCCAAGCTCGGCGATGTCACCCGCGACGCGTTGCGCGCGTTGCCTTCGTTGTATGGCGATGCTTCCGTGCTCGATGAAGCGCGGGCCCGGCTGCCGAATCTTCCGGTGATCGGCCGGGCGCTGGACGACCTCGCGTTCCTCGCGGCCCAGGCAAATGGAGCCGAGCTGATGATCGATCTCGCCGATCTCCGCGGTTACGCATACCACAGCGGCGTGATGTTCTCGGCATACGTTGACGGCGTACCGAACGCGGTGGCGCGGGGCGGCCGTTATGACGACGTCGGCCAAGCCTACGGCCGTGCGCGCCCAGCGACGGGCTTTTCGCTCGACCTGCGCGAAGTCGCCCGGATTTCTCCCGTCGATGCCCGCGGCAGCGCTGTCCTCGCTCCGTGGAAGCATGACGAACCGCTGCTCGCGGCAGTCGCGCAATTGCGCGATGCGGGCGAAGTGGTGATTCAGGCGTTGCCCGGCCACGACCATGATCTCGACGAGTTCGCGTTCGATCGCGTCCTGGTCGAGCGGGATGGAAAGTGGGTCGTAGAGGCCCGTTCCTAGCGGTTTTGCGGTTTGCCGGTGCGTTTTTCATCGACACATTGCGGCAAACCGCAGACAAAACTTCTGCCAGATCTGATCGATGCAAAATCGATACGCGTTCGCAAATACCGGGAAAAACTCGGAACCTTCCGCGAACATAGGTAAAATGCTTTTTTAACCAGCTATCAAATTGACATGTCTGCCAGCGCAGTGAATGTGAACCCGGGGCGCAACGTCGTCGTGGTCGGCACCCAGTGGGGTGATGAAGGCAAGGGCAAGATCGTCGACTGGTTGACGGACCACGCCCAAGGCGTCGTGCGCTTCCAGGGCGGCCACAATGCCGGCCACACGCTGATTATCGGCGGCAAGAAAACCATCCTTCGACTGATTCCGTCGGGCATCATGCGCGCCGGCACCGCCTGCTATATCGGCAATGGTGTCGTGTTGTCGCCTGAGGCGCTCTTCAAGGAAATCGGCGAATTGGAATCGGCAGGTGTGGACGTCCAGAAGCGTCTGTTCATCTCCGAAGCCGCCAACCTGATTCTTCCGTATCACATCGCTATCGACCAAGCCCGCGAAGCGCGGCGCGGCGCGGCGAAGATCGGTACCACCGGACGCGGCATCGGCCCGGCGTATGAAGACAAGGTCGGCCGCCGCGGTTTGCGCGTGCAGGATCTGTACGACCGTGAAGTGTTCGCTGAGCGCCTGCGCGAAACCCTCGATTTCCACAATTTCGTGCTGACCGGTTATCTCGGCGCCCCTGCGGTGGATTACCAGGAAACGCTCGACACCATGTTCGGTTACGCCGAGCGCCTCGCGCCCATGGTGACCGACGTCTCGCGCCGCCTCTATGACGAAAACCATGCTGGCCGCAACCTGCTGTTCGAAGGTGCGCAAGGCACGCTGCTCGACGTCGATCACGGCACCTACCCGTACGTCACGTCGAGCAATTGCGTGGCGGGCGCGGCGACTGCCGGCGCGGGCGTGGGTCCGCAAAAGCTCAACTACATCCTCGGCATCACGAAAGCGTATTGCACGCGCGTGGGCGCAGGCCCGTTCCCGAGCGAGTTGTATGACGCCGACAACGCCAATCGCCAGGAGCAGGTTGGCCTGACGCTCGCGACCGTCGGCAAGGAATTCGGCTCGGTGACCGGCCGTCCGCGCCGTACCGGCTGGCTTGACGCCGCCGCGCTGCGCCGCTCGATCCAGATCAACGGCATCTCGGGCTTGTGCATGACGAAGCTCGACGTGCTCGACGGCCTGGACGAAGTGAAGCTGTGCGTGGGCTACAAGCTCGACGGCAAGGATGTCGACATCCTGCCGCGCGGTGCGTCGGAAGTGGCGCGTTGCGAGCCGGTGTACGAGACGTTCGGCGGCTGGAAGGAAAGCACCATTGGCATCACGCAATGGGACAGCTTGCCGGCCACTGCGCGCAAGTACTTGTCGCGGATCCAGGAAGTGGCGGGCGTGCCTATCGACATGGTGTCGACTGGTCCGGATCGCGACGAAACCATCCTGCTGCGTCATCCGTTCAAGGTTTAAGTAGCCTGGACGGGTAGCATCGACCAAAGTGGCCGCGAATCAGCGGCCACTTTTGCATATTCAACAGACGTACAGTGCTGTACATATTTAATAGAGTTTCACCATGATCGCGATGAAAGATCCGCGCAACGACGACCGGAACCTGTGGGTAGGCTGGGACGAATATCACCGGTTGATCGAACTGCTTGCGCTCACTGTGCATGACTCGGGCTGGAAGTTCGACAATATCCTGTGCCTCGCACGTGGCGGTTTGCGGGTCGGTGACCAGCTTTCGCGCATCTATGACTTGCCGCTTGCCATCCTGGCGACGAGTTCGTATCGCGAGGCGGCCGGCACGGAGCAGGGCACGCTCGATATCGGGCAATACATCACCATGACGCGCGGCGAGCTGTCCGGCAATGTGCTGCTCGTAGACGACCTGGTCGATTCCGGCGTGACACTTTCGCGCGTGCAGCAGCATCTGAAAGAACGTTATCCGGCAGTCACGGCAGTGCGTTCCGCTGTGCTTTGGTACAAGGGCTGCTCCAAAGTGACGCCCGACTATCACGTGCAGTTTCTCGAAACGAACCCGTGGATTCATCAACCGTTTGAAGAGTGGGACACGGTCCGCCCGCACAACCTCGGCGCCTGGATCAAGCGCGGCGTCCAGGACGAGCGCAGCTGATTCGAGGTCTGAGCTTGTTCAAGTCGTGCGCGTGAGCGGTTTACGTGAGCGATCAGTGCTTACGCAGCACAACGAAACTGAAACGAAACGCCGTTCGATTCGCCTATCCGGTGCGATCGCCCGGCGTTTTTTTGCTTATTGTCGGTTAAAGCGGGTTAAAGCCGGAAAGCACCGGGCATGCACCTTCATGGCTTTGCCGCAATGCTAAACTGCCGTCTCGCTCCGGTCGTAGCGGTATCACAACAGGCCGGTCGGGCGCCGCACGCAACGTTAGAATGGCGTTCGTTTTTTCCGCTTCGGACGGCTTCCCGCGTTTATGAACAATATGACTCACGCGCACGAGCGCAAACAGCCGTTACCTGCCCTGGCACTTGCCGCAATCGGCGTAGTGTTCGGCGATATCGGCACCAGCCCGCTATACGCGTTGAAAGAGGCCTTCAGCAAAACGCACGGTATTGAACTGAGCGAAGCCTCCATCCTGGGGGTTATCTCGCTGTTGTTCTGGGCGATCATGATCGTGGTCTCCATCAAGTACGTGCTGTTCGTGATGCGCGCCGATAACAACGGCGAAGGCGGCGTGCTCGCGCTGATGACGCTTGCCTTGCGCACATTGAAGGGGTCCGGACGCGCTACCGGCGTGCTGATGATGCTCGGCATCTTCGGTGCATGCATGTTTTATGGTGACGCGGTCATTACACCGGCCATGTCGGTGATCTCGGCGGTGGAAGGGCTGGAAATCGTTTCACCGGCGCTTGCTGAATGGGTGATCCCCATCACCATCGTCATTCTCGTGATGCTTTTCTGGATCCAGCGTCGCGGTACGTCAGTGGTCGGCAAGCTCTTCGGCCCGATCATGGGACTGTGGTTCCTGACGCTGGCCGTGCTGGGCGTGTATCACATCGTTCAAATGCCCCGTGTGCTGGTCGCGTTGAATCCGTATTACGCGTTTTCTTTCATGGCTTCCCACGTGCTGCAGGCGTATATCGTGCTCGGTTCGGTCGTACTGGTCCTGACCGGCGCGGAAGCGCTATACGCCGATATGGGGCACTTCGGCGCCAAGCCCATTCGATACGCGTGGTATGGCCTCGTGATGCCGTCTCTAGTGGTCAATTATTTCGGCCAGGGCGCGTTGCTGATGCATTCGCCGGAAGCTGCCGAAAGTCCGTTTTTTCTCCTGGCGCCAGAATGGGCGTTGTTGCCGCTCGTCATTCTCTCGACGGTCGCGACGGTGATCGCATCCCAGGCCGTCATTTCAGGCGCGTATTCGCTGACGAGCCAGGCCATTCAGCTTGGCTACGTACCGCGCATGAAGATCCTGCATACCTCGGATCTGGCGATCGGGCAGATCTATATTCCAGTGGTGAACTGGATGCTGTTGTTCGTCATCCTGTGCATTGTGATCGGCTTCAAAAGCTCTGAAAACCTTGCTGCTGCATATGGGCTTGCCGTCACCGCGACCATGCTGGTCACGACTATTCTTGCGTCGGTTGTGATGACCAAGCTGTGGGGCTGGAACAAGTTTCTGGTGGGCGCGATCATCAGCGTGTTTTTTATCGTCGATGTCGGGTTCTTCGGCGCCAGCCTGCTCAAGATCGAGCAGGGCGGCTGGCTGCCACTGGGTATTGGCGGCGTGCTGTTCTTCCTGCTGATGACGTGGTTCAAGGGCCGCATGATAGTCAAGGACCGGACCGCCGCCGACGGTATCCCGTTGATGCCGTTCCTGCAGGGACTGCTTGCACATCCGCCGCATCGGGTGTCGGGGACTGCAATCTACTTGACGGGCAACGACTCGCTCGTGCCCGTTAGCTTGTTGCACAACCTGAAGCACAACAAGGTCCTGCATGAACGGACGATCTTCCTGAATTTCGTCACGCGCGATGTGCCCTATGTCGATGACGACAAGCGCGTGGAAGTGAAGGACGCGGGCGGCGGGCTCTTTCTCGTGAAAGCACAGTATGGTTTTAACGAAACGCCCGATGTGAAGGCGGTGCTCAATGAGATCGGCCGTACCCATGACATGACGTTCGAACTCATGGATACGTCGTTCTTCATGGCACGCGAAACGGTTGTGCCAACGCAGTTGCCGGGTATGTCGGTGTGGCGCGAACGGGTGTTCGCGTGGATGCATCAGAATGCCGCCAAGCCCACTGACTTCTTCAGTATTCCCGCGAACCGGGTGGTCGAGTTAGGGACAAAGATCGAGATTTGATGGGAGGCGTGCGGTGGTTTGTGTTTGAGACCATGCCGCACGCGTTGCCCGACTTGATCCCTCAAGATTGCTAAATAGAAAAAACGGCCCGATGGGCCGTTTTCGTTTAGATCGAAGCGTGTTGCGGGTTCACTTTTTCAGCTTGGCGAATGCCGCAGCCATTGCGCTGGCGGCTTCCGGTTCGCGCTTGCCGCCGTTATTGCCCCGGACATCGCGGGCACTGCCGCCACCACCCGCGCCGCCACGACGGTCTTGCGCACCGCGTGGCTGTTGTTGTGCCTGCCCGCCGTCGGGGGAGAAGTCATCGTCGAGGCGCATGGTCAGCGCGATCCGCTGGCGCTTCACATCGGTTTCGACCACTTTCACCTTGACGACTTGACCGGCCTTCACGACCTCGTGCGGGTCCTTGATGAACTTGGTCGACATCGCCGATACGTGCACCAATCCATCCTGATGCACGCCGATATCGATGAACGCGCCAAACGCTGCGACGTTCGTGACTACGCCTTCCAGGATCATGCCCGGCGTGAGATCGGAGAGTTTCTCGACGCCGTCGCGGAACGTGGCCGTCTTGAACTCCGGACGCGGATCGCGGCCGGGCTTCTCCAGTTCCGCGAGGATGTCGCGTACGGTCGGCAGACCGAATCGTTCGTCGACGAATTCAGCCGGCGACAAGCCCGCCAAGGCTTCACGCTTGCCCATGACATCGGCGGCGTGTTTCTTGATCTTGGCCAGGATCCGTTCGACGACCGGATAGGCTTCCGGGTGCACCGATGAGCGGTCCAGCGGATTCACACCGTTGTTGATGCGCAGGAATCCGGCGGCTTGTTCGAAGGTTTTATCGCCGAGACGCGGCACTTTCTTCAGTTGATCACGCGATGCAAACGGGCCGTTGGCATCGCGGAAATCGACGATATTGCGGGCGAGCGTCGCGTTCAAACCCGACACGCGCGCAAGCAGTGCAACCGATGCGGTATTGGCATCCACGCCGACCGCGTTCACGCAATCCTCGACCACCGCATCGAGCGAGCGGGCGAGGTCGCGCTGATTGACGTCATGCTGATACTGGCCCACACCGATCGCTTTCGGATCGATCTTGACGAGTTCGGCGAGCGGATCCTGCAGCCGCCGCGCGATAGATACTGCGCCGCGCAACGTGACGTCGAGATCAGGAAATTCCTTCGATGCCAGTTCGGACGCCGAATAAATCGATGCTCCCGCTTCGGACACCACGATCTTCTGCAGCTTCAGTTCCGGATGTTTCGCGATCAGTTCGCTTGCGAGCTTGTCGGTCTCGCGCGACGCCGTGCCATTGCCAATACTGATCAACTCAGCCTGCGTCTGCGCGGCGATCCGTGCGAGCTTGGCAAGCGAGCCGTCCCAGTCGCGGCGCGGCTCGTGCGGATAAATCACGTCCGTGGCGAGCAGCTTGCCGGTGCGATCGACTACGGCTACTTTCACGCCGGTACGCATGCCGGGATCGAGGCCGATCACGGCTTTCGGACCCGCCGGTGCGGCAAGCAAAAGATCCTTCAGGTTGCGTGCAAACACGCGAATGGCCTCGGCTTCGGCTTCTTCGCGCAAATTCGTCAGCAAATCATTTTCGATATTCGGCTGGACCTTCACGCGCCAGCACCAGCGGCATACGTCCGAGAGCCATTTATCGGCCGGCCGGCCCTGATTCGCGATGCCTACGTGGCGCGCGATCAGCGCTTCGCCGGGATGCGGCACTTGCGCGTCAAGCTCTTCGCCCAGTCCCAGCTTGACCATCAGGACGCCGGCATTGCGGCCGCGAAACAGCGCGAGTGCCCGATGCGACGGGACGGTCCGGATGGTTTCCGAGTAGTCGTAGTAGTCGCGGAATTTCTCGCCTTCCTCAGTTTCCTTGCCCAGCACGACAGTCGAAATCACGCTGCCTTGCTTGAACAGGTAGTCGCGAACCTTACCGAGAATTTCCGCCGTTTCGCCAAACTGTTCCGAGAGGATGTCGCGGGCGCCATCGAGCGCGGCCTTGATATCGGCGACGCCTTTTTCTGCGTCCACATAACGCGCGGCTTCTGTCTGCGGATCGAGCGTCGGGTCGGCGAGCAGGGCATCCGCGAGCGGCTGCAGGCCTGCTTCACGGGCGATCTGCGCACGCGTGCGGCGCTTCGGTTTGTAGGGCAGATACAGATCTTCGAGCACCTGTTTGCTGTCGGCGCCTTCAACGGCTGCGCGCAATTCGGGCGTGAGCTTGCCTTGTTCGTCGATGCTCTGGACAATCGTCGCGCGCCGGTCTTCCAGCTCGCGAAGATAGATGAGCCGTTCCTCGAGATTGCGCAATTGCGTGTCGTCGAGATTGTCCGTTACTTCCTTTCTATAACGGGCGATAAACGGAACGGTTGCGCCTTCATCGAGAAGCTGCACGGTTGCGGCGACCTGCCGCGGCTGCACATTCAACTCGGTGGCAATGCGCTGGACAATCTTGAGTGCTACGGTTTCCGTCATGGGGGTCTGCGTCAGCCTGCTGGCTCATCAAGGGCTTTTCGTACCGCGCATTTCACTCGCATTTCACTGTAAGCCGCGCGAACACGTTTGCCGGGTTGGTGAAGCGGGGCATTTTGCCATAAATGCCGGAGGGCTCCGGCGCGCGGTGATAGAATTTCAGGATCGTAGAAGCTGCTTTTCCACTACCTTGTCCGTCTCCTTGTTCGTTTCCTTGCCCATCACGCTGGCTATCACGTTGCCGACTTTCCGCCTTTCGCCCGCTTTGCCGACTGCTCCAGTCGATTCGTTCGCCTCGACCGGTCCGGCCGCATCGGGTGGCGGTGTTGCCATCGTACGGCAGGTCTCGCCGTTCGCCCGGTCCGTTGCGGCAATATTGTTCGCGTTAACCTGTGCGGGTGCCGGCACTGCCGCCATGGCGCAGACGCCGAAGCCCATCAACCCGGGTACGTCGGTCACGCAAAGGCCGCTTGACGAAAGCGGCGCGCAGGACAATGGCAATGCCGGACAAGCGGCGTCGGGCGCGCAGGCGGGTCAGATCGGTGCAATCGGTGCAATCGGCGTAAGCGATGCTGACGCAGGGCAAGCTCCTGCCGACCCGAATGGTTTCACCGCGCGCCAGAAGGCGTTGGACGTTCGCAGCGCGGAGAACAACTATCTCTACGGGGTCAAGCAGCACGATTGCTACAGCAATTTTTTCGTCAATCATTGCCTGGACAAAGCGCGCGACGCCAAGCGTGACGTAGCTCAGCAAATTCGCAAGGAACAACTGGCGCTCGACGACGAACAACGTCTGCTGCACGCGCAGCAGCGGGACCAGCAAACGGCGATCAAACGCGCGCAGTACGCGTCCGAGGCGCCGCAGCGCGCGGCGAACGAGAAGGCGAGCGCGGACTCGTTTGCAGAGAAGCAGCGCCAGAATGCCTTGTCGGAGGCGCAGCGAACGGCTGAAGCGCCGCAGCGCGCGGCGAACCAGGCCGATTACGACCGCAAGCAGGCGGATTACCAAAAGAAACTGGCCGATGCCGCCGCGCGCGGCGTGCAGGACGCGAAGGACCGCGAGGACAAGGCAGAACGCTTTGCGGCCAAGCAACGTGATGCTGCCGAGCATCAGACGGAAGTCCAGGCCCGCCAGAAGGAAGCCGCCGCCAAGCAGCAACAGCGTGCACAGCAGGACGCGGCAGACAAGGCGCATCAGCAAGAACTCAAGCAACAGCAACAACAGCAACAACAGCAATCCAAGTAAGCCGGGGCCGGACAGCAACCTCGGGCGACGCCGTCAGTGACCTGAAGCGGCTCGCCGCGACCAGGGGAGGCGAATATGCATGCGTATCCTGCAGCAGCAGTCGACACAGGCACGATCCTCGAACGGATTGGGCAGCTGGAAACGGAGCATCACGGCCTGGATAGTCTTATCGGCAAGATGGCTGAGGTTCCCGGCATCAACGACTTCGAGATCAGGCGCCTGAAGAAGCGCAAGCTCAAGGTCAAGGACACCATCATCCTGCTGCAATTGCAGTTGGAACCGGACGCGCAGCTCAATCCTTGATGCACATGTAATGCACAGGTGATGCAAGCGCGGGCCGGAAGAATTTTTACGCCAGCCGCCCTTGGCGCCTTATCGGCGAGGGTAGCCAAGCCTGGCTTACTGACACGCGTCATAAGCCGGAACACAAGCAGGAACGTCCCTTTGAATTCGCCCGACAATGCCCTCACAGAGAACGCGGAATCCGTGCTGAAGCCGGCCGCGAAGGCGGGTGTCGCCGACACTACGCTTTCCCTCTCGCTGGCACCGAAGCGCCGCACGGAACTCGACGCAATTTTCGCCGCCGAGGGTCTGTTGGCGCGGCAAATTGATGGTTATCGCTCGCGTGCTTCACAGGTCGACATGGCCCGCGCGGTTGCGGCCGCCATGGAGGCGTCCGGGCGCGCCATGCCTGAACCCGCGATGTTCGACGCGCAACGCCGCTCCGCACGCAAGCTCGGGCCATCGGATGCGCCCGTCGTTCATGAGGAAGGTGCGGACGAGTTGGGTGTGGCGTTGGTGTCGACTGGCATCGATGGTGGCGAAAACACGCTGATCGTGGAAGCAGGGACGGGGACGGGCAAGACCTTTGCGTACCTCGTGCCGGCCATGCTGTGGGGCGGCAAGGTGATCGTCTCGACCGGCACGAAGCACTTGCAGGACCAGCTATTCCAGCGCGACATCCCTACCGTGCGCGACGCGCTTGCCGTGCCGGTGTCGGTTGCCATGCTCAAAGGGCGCGCGAATTACCTGTGTCACTACTATCTGCAGCGCACGGCCGACAACGGTCGTTTGCCCACGCGCCAGGACACGTCGCATCTGCAGGAAATCATTCGTTTCGCCAAGATCACGCGCACCGGCGACAAAGCCGAACTTGCGAGCGTGCCCGAGAATTCGCCCGTCTGGCCGATGGTCACATCGACCCGTGACAACTGCCTCGGCCAGGAATGCCCGCAGTACAAAGAGTGCTTCGTGATGCAGGCGCGGCGCGAGGCGCAGCAAGCGGATATCGTGGTGGTGAATCACCACCTGTTTTTCGCCGACGTCATGTTGCGCGACACCGGCATGGCCGAGTTGCTGCCAACCGCAAATACCATCATCTTCGACGAAGCGCATCAGTTGCCCGAAACCGCGACGCTGTTTTTCGGCGAAACGGTATCCACCACGCAGTTTCTCGAACTGGCCCGTGACGCCGTAGCGGAAGGCTTGAGCCACGCCCGCGATTTCTCCGACTGGACAAAACTCGGCGCCGCGCTGGAACGTGCGGCGCGCGACGTGCGGCTGGCGTTTAAAGAAGATTCGGTGCGGATGTCGCTTGGCCAGCTTGCCGATGACCATCCGCTATTTGACGCGCTCGACACGCTTGAAGAGCATCTTGACGCACTCACCGCGGCGCTTGGCGCGCACGCTGAGCGGGCTGAGTCGCTAGGCGCACTGTTGCGCCGTGCGCGCGAATTGCAGGGCTTGCTGGGTGGCTGGACCGCACCGCCGACTGCTGTCGAAAAGGCCGTAGCCGAGGAAGCTGAAGCGGCGGCAAAGGCCGATCCAAACGAGATGGTGCGCTGGATAGAAGTGTTCTCGCATACGGTTCAGTTGCACGAGACGCCGCTTTCCGTCGCGCCTATTTTTTCGAAGCAGCGCGCCGGTGTGCCGCGGGCCTGGATCTTCACATCGGCGACGTTGTCGGTGCGTGGCGATTTCACGCACTACGCTGCGCAAATGGGCCTGAACGCGCGTCGTTCAATGACGCTGCCCAGTCCCTTCGATTACCCGACGCAAGGCTTGTTGTACGTGCCGCGTAACTTGCCGCAACCGTCGTCGCCGAATTTCACCGACGCCGTGTTCGATGGCGCGCTGCCCGTGATCGAGGCATCGAAGGGCGGCGTGTTTTTCCTTTGCACGACGTTGCGCGCGGTCGATCGGATTGCGATGCGGCTGCGTGACACGATCGAGCAGCGCGGCTGGGACTACCCGCTACTGGTGCAGGGCGATGCCAGCCGCACCGAATTGCTCGACCGCTTCCGCTCGTACGGCAACGCCATCCTGGTGGGCAGCCAGAGCTTCTGGGAAGGGGTGGACGTGCGGGGCGATGCGCTGTCGCTGGTGGTTATCGACAAGCTGCCGTTTGCGCCGCCCGATGACCCCGTGTTGTCAGCGAGGCTGGACGCGTTGACGAAGAAGGGGTTGAGCCCGTTCGCTGTGCATCAGTTGCCGCAGGCGGTGATTACGCTCAAGCAGGGCGCGGGCCGATTGATCCGCGCGGAAACGGATCGGGGTGTGCTGATGATCTGCGACACCCGTCTCGTCGATAAACCCTACGGCCGGCGCATCTGGCAAAGCCTGCCGCCGTTCAAGCGCACGCGTGAACTGGAAGTGGTGCGCGCTTTCTTCTCCGATCGGCAAGAGTTGACGGATCAAGACGACGAATGAGCGCGGCGTGTTAAGCGCCGCGCGCCCGTTGAACGTCTTGCCGTGCAATCCGTGGCGCGTTTCTTCCTCGTGAACATGACACCGGATCAGGCCGCGTTAATCAAAACCTGACCCGTTACGCAATCAGCCGCCGGGCGGTTGAGCCGGCACCGTCTGCCAACCTCCGGGACAGGCCTTGACGTACGGATAATAGCCGTCAGGCTTCCTGCAGTAATACCAGGAGCCTGCTTGCTGCGCGCCACTGCCCCCGCCAGTCATGTTCGCTTGTTGACCCTGCTCGACATACTGCGTCGGCAAAGCGGGATCAGCGACCGGCACCGGCCCGTAAGCGTAGTAGCTTGGGTAGTATCCGGAGTAGTACGGGTACGGATAGCCACCGACAAAACCCGGGCCGAAATAGACCCCGACTGACGTGCTGCAGCAACCACCGTGATAGTACCCGCCGCCGTGGTAATAGCCGCCGCCATGATAGCCGCCCCCCCAGCCACCGCCGCCACCGTGATAGTAGCCGCCGGCCGTGGCTGCGCCGCTCGCACCCAGGGCCGCCAACACCAGCAATAGCTGGCACGCTCTACGCCCATTCATGATGATCACCTCGACTGTCCGCGCTATTTCAGATTTGATTCGCCGAGCCGGATCTCGCACAGGGCAGGCTGTCCCGAATCAGGACCGGCTATTCACAAGTGTATGAATTTCGGAGACATTTTTCCGTCTTTGTGTAACGGCACATGACACGTGCCCCGGTCGCACCCGACAACAGAGTTGTTATTTCTGCTTGCCTGCGGCTAATCGTACGCCAAGCGTGCTTTTCATGTCAGGACGCAATGCGCTATCTCTTTGAGAGAGCGGCACTCGCAAGGCGTTGCCTGCGTGGAACCCGGTTCAGCTAGTGACGAGTGTGTTCGAAAAAAAGCCGCGCTCCGAATGGGCGCGGCTTCTTACAGGATCTAACTGAACTGCATGACGGCTTTCGCTGAGTGTTTTCGTTGCAGCAGTCAGCATGACCTTCAGCTTGACCTTCAGCGTGGAAAACCGCTTACCAGATCTGCCACCACGATTTGTTTTCCTTACCCGGGCGCGATTTGCCGGTGACATACGGGCTGTCGGGGAACGTAGCAGCCAGCACGCGCTTCGTGTCGCCTTCCAACTGCGGCTGGTCGAGCTTGCCGTACGACAGCATCATGATATGCAACGCGTCTTCCGTCGCAGGCGCATTCCGATATTCACGGATAGCGAGCTGCGCACGGTTGATGGCAGCCACATAAGCGCCACGCCGATAGTAATAATCCGCAGCGTGCACTTCGTGCGAAGCCAGCGCGTTCACAATGTAGCGCATGCGTTGAGCCGCATCGGGCGCATACTTGCTTTGCGGATATTTGTCGACCACGACCTTGAACGCGTCGTACGATTCGCGAAGCGACACCGGATCGCGCTCGCTCATGTCCTGGCCGGAAAAGCGGCCGAACAGTCCGAGGTCGTCGTTGAAGTGGATCATGCCTTTCAGGTAATACGCGTAGGCAATGTCCGGGTGATCCGGATGCAGCTTGATGAAGCGGTCGATAGCCGAATCTGCGGAAGCGGTTTCACTGTCTTTCCAGTCGCAGTAAGCCACGTTGATCTGCGCTTGTTGCGCAAAATGACCGAACGGGTCGCGACCTTCAAGGTTCTCGAAATACTTCGCACATTTGCCGAAGTCACCGCCCGTTAGCGCATCTTGCGCCTCCGAGTATAATTTGCCGTTATTCCACGTTGCCGTTTCGTCGGTTTTCTCGGGCAAACCATGACAGCCCGCAACAATGACGGCACTCGCAGCCAGCGCCATGACCTTGACAGACGTGTTCGACGATAGTCGGACCAGTTGACGGACAGGGTTCAAAACGGTTCTCAAAGCTTGATTCACGGCTCGCATCAGTGCTTGCATTTTCTAGCTCATGCCTTTCTGGCTAATTCCCAGCTTTTCAGTCTAAATGACCCGCTCAAGTACAAGTCGTACCAAAGATCGCAGCAAAGATTATAGCCCAAGCGCATCGGCCGACGACGCACGTCCGGACGATTTGACCGAACCGGCCGCTGCGCCGGACGCGGCAAGCGAAATTCACGGCAAACCCGTGCCCACCAACCTGCACGAGCGCCGCGCCGACGCTGAAACGCCGCGCACGATTCTCGTCCCCGACGAGTATGCCGGCGAGCGCCTCGACAAGGTCATGGCGCGGTTATTCCCGGAATTTTCGCGCAGCCGGTTGCAGACCTGGATCGACGCGCAACGCGTGGTGGTGGACGGCGCGCCCGCGAAGATCCGGCAGCCGGTGCCGCTCGGCGCGACCATCACGCTGATTCCTGATCTGCTGCCCGAACAGCTTGCGTTCACGCCGGAACCGGTGCCGCTCGAGATCGTCTATGAAGACGATGCGCTCGTGGTCATCAACAAGCCGGCGGGCATGGTCGTGCATCCGGCTGCGGGCAACTGGAGCGGTACGCTGCTCAACGGCTTGCTGTACCGGTACGGCGATGCCGCCGCCGGCTTGCCGCGCGCGGGTATCGTGCATCGGCTGGATAAGGAGACGTCGGGGCTGATGGTGGTGGCACGCACGCTCGAAGCGCAGACAATCCTCACGCGTCAGTTGCAGGCACGCACGGTGAAGCGCCGCTACGTCGCGCTGGTGTGGGGGACGATGCCAGACGAAGGCACGATCGACGCACCAATTGGCCGCGATCCGCGCGACCGCACGCGCATGGCGGTGGTGGAGAGCGCATCGGGAAAATACGCCCGTACGCACTACCGCACCATCGACCGCGCGATGTGGAATCAGCAGCCCGTGTCCGCGGTCCATTGTGATCTCGATACCGGCCGCACGCACCAGATCCGCGTGCATTGCGCGCATATCCGCCATCCGCTGCTAGGTGATCCGATTTATGGCCATGCGCGCGGCAAGCGTTCGGTCCAGCCGCTGCCGGATGGGTTCAATCGTCAGGCGCTGCATGCCTGGCGGCTCGGACTGATCCATCCGACCACGGGTCGCGACATCAGCTGGCGCGCTGACGTACCCGAGGATATTGAAGCGTTGGCGGCGGAACTGGGCCTGGGTCGCGACGAAGCGACGGATCTCGATCCGGAGGACGAGGATTTCATCGATGAAGACGATGGTGGCGTTCAGGCGCGCGGTGGCTGGGACGAGTCGCAGCCAATCGAATACGACGACGATGACGACGAGGAATGACGCCCATGGTGACGCCATCCGCGACTGATTTTGCGACTGACCCCGCCGCGAAATTTGCGGCTTACCCGCCGCTTCGCAACGACGATTGCCTGTGGCCCGGCTGGTCCATCGGTCCCAATGTGGTTTCGCCACGCGTGAAGGCGCTGGCGACCACACGCAATGGGGGTGTCAGCGCCGCGCCGTATGGCGGTGCGAACGGCCGTGGCGGCCTAAACCTCGGTCTGCATACGGGCGATGTCCCCGAAGCGGTGATGGAAAACCGTCGGCGCGTGGTGGAACTCACTGGCGCTCCGGTTGCGTGGCTCGAGCAGGTGCACGGCGCACAGGTCGAGGATGCAGGTGCGGTGATCGACCGCTGCGTCGGTTCTCCCGCGACGGTGGTGAAGGCGGACGCAGCGGTGACCGACCGCGCGGGAGTTGTGTGCGTGGTGATGATCGCTGACTGCCTGCCGGTACTTTTCTGCGATGCTGCCGGCCGGGCCGTCGGCGCGGCGCACGCAGGCTGGCGTGGACTTGCGGCTGGAATCGTGGAGCAGACGGCGCAGCGGGTCGCACATCTCGCGGGCGCCCAGACCAGCACGTTGCACGCGTGGCTCGGTCCGGCGATTGGCCCGGCAGCGTTCGAAGTGGGCGAGGACGTGCTCGACGCGTTCGCCGCAGCGGCCGATCCTGCATCTTGCAATGCGACCATTGCCGCTTTCGCCAAACGTGAAGAGAAACATAAATATCTCGCCAATCTCTATACGCTCGCGCGTTTGCGCCTGCAACGGGCTGGCGTGACGACCGAGAATATCCACGGCGGGACGTTTTGTACGGTGACTGACGAGGACCGGTTCTATTCGTATCGACGGGACCGGACAACGGGGCGCATGGCCGCAATGATCTGGCTAGAAGACTAGACCCGGACCTGATCCGCGCAAAGCGACTCAACCCGCCCATGACCTGATGTTCGCCTATGTCGTAACACACGCTTTTAGATGCTCAACTTAAACGTAGCTGGGCCACGACGGGCACGTTTTATGTTGCGCAACAATTCTTGACATTCATCATCGCGTCACATCGGGAAAACGATGATGACTAAAATATCGCACTGCGTCAAAATCAAGGCGACGCATTGACACGCCTCGCACCGTGGAGCAAGAATGTTTCACAAAAGCGCACGGCGTGGCAAGGTCACATCATCGCGGTCGGGCGTTTAGCAGCCCGGCACGACGATCACGACGACGCGGCTCCACGTCACGCCTGCATCAGCAACTCAGTCTCTCGGGACGCTTAGGTCAAACGCGGATATGGCTGCCTCCAGATCTTCATCTTCATCGTCACCGGGTTCATCACGTCCATCTGCTGCCAAGGCAGCGCCTGACGTACCGGGTGCACCGGGTGCGCCTTCTGGAATGGCCGCCGCCGATCCGGCAGCCGTGCAAAACATGTTCGAGCAATGGCTCAACACATGGCGCGCGGTATCCGATCCCGCGCAGTGGCAAAAACTTGCCGCGCAGGCAAATGCGGGACATACGGAATCGGCAGGATCCTCGCCGGTTAATCCGTTTGCGGCGCTGGGTGGTTTCCCTAACTTTCCGGGGTTTTCCGGTTTTCCAGGTATTAATGGCATTAACGGCGGCAGCGGCGGCGTTAGTGGCCAATTGCCCTTCGCGATGCCTGCGATGCCGAATATTCAGACCGCCGCTATCGCGCCGCAGCGCCTGCAGGAACTGCAGGCCAGTTTCTCGCGTGAGGCCGCGGAGCTGATCAAGCAGGCCAGCGATCAAAGCATCGACCTGGCGACGCTGAAAGATCGCCGCTTCAGCACGCCCGCGTGGCAATCCGCACCCGGTTTCGCATTCGCCGCTGCGTGGTATGTGCTGAACGCGCGTTATCTGCAGGAGCTTGCAGAGGCTGTCGAAGGCGATCATAAAACCCGTGAACGAATCCGCTTCGCGGTACAGCAGTGGGCAGCAGCGGCATCGCCGAGTAATTACATCGCGTTGAATCCCGATGCGCAAAAGGCGCTGATCGAAAGCCGTGGCGAGAGTCTGCAAAAAGGCATGCTGAATCTGCTCGCCGACATGCAGCGCGGCAAGATCCAGCAAAGCGATGAAGCCGGTTTTGTGGTCGGCAAGAACATTGCAACCACGCAAGGCTCGGTCGTGTTCGAGAACGACCTGCTGCAACTGATTCAGTACACGCCGCGCACCGCGACCATCAGAGAACGGCCGCTGTTGATCGTGCCGCCGTGCATCAACAAGTTCTACATTCTCGACCTGCAACCGGAAGGCTCGCTCGTCGGCCATGCGCTTGACGCCGGCCATCAGGTTTTCATGATCTCGTGGCGTAATGCAGATGCATCGATCGCGCACAAGACCTGGGACAATTACATCGAGGAAGGCGTGCTTACGCCTATCGATGTAGTCAAGCGGATCAGCGGCCGCGAGCAGATCAACACGCTCGGTTTCTGCGTGGGCGGCACGATGCTCGCAACCGCGCTGGCGGTGCTGGCGGCGCGTGGGGAACATCCCGTTGCATCCATGACGCTGCTGACCGCCATGCTCGACTTTTCTGACACGGGCGTGCTCGATGTGTTTATCGATGAACAGCATGTGAAGATGCGCGAGCAGACCATTGGCGGCAAGGATGGAAAAGCGCCTGCGCTGATGCGCGGTGTCGAGTTTGCCAACACGTTCTCGTATCTGCGCCCGAACGATCTGGTGTGGAACTACGTGGTCGACAATTACCTGAAGGGCCGCACGCCACAGGCGTTCGACCTGCTTTACTGGAACAGCGATTCAACCAATCTGCCAGGCCCGATGTTCGTCTGGTATCTGCGTAACACCTATCTGGAAAATCGCCTGCGCAATCCTGGCGAATTGACTACGTGCGGTGAGCCGGTGGATTTGTCGAAGATCGATGTGCCGACGTTTTTGTATGGATCGCGCGAGGATCACATCGTGCCGTGGACGGCGGCCTATGCGTCCGCACCTTTGCTGACCGGGCCGCAGACGTTTGTGCTTGGAGCATCGGGACACATTGCAGGTGTGATCAATCCGCCGTCGAAGAACAAGCGCAGTTTCTGGGTTCTCGATAACGCGGATAAAACCCTGCCTGAAGATGCCGATGCCTGGTTCGAAGGCGCGACCGAACATCCGGGTAGCTGGTGGCCCACGTGGACGCAATGGCTCGATGGTTACGCCGGCAAGAAGGTAAAGCCGAAGCCAGCGCCGGGGTCCGTCGATTTCCCGGTGATTGAGCCGGCGCCGGGACGTTATGTCCTGAAGCGGGATCAATGAAGTTTGCGCGTGACCTGCACGGCTGAATGACTTTTCAAATGACGGCCAAAGCGGGTCATGCGGATCGGACCCGATTGCATTTCGGGCGCGATCGGTCAACAGTATCCAACGCATCGTTTTATTGCAGTTGCTGAAACCCGAAGCAACCTGAAGAAACCCGAAGTAACCGTAACGCCAGCGCTGTTGAGAGCGTCACCTGCACCGGTTGAAAAGGGCGCAGGCAAACAAGGGGCAAGCGCGAACACGCATCCAGCCGGCCACGCAGTCCGCCGGCTAAAACCGGGCTACCACTTTCGATTCTCAAAGGAAACTGAAATGACAGACGTAGTGATCGTATCGGCCGCACGGACGGCCGTCGGCAAATTCGGCGGGTCGCTGGCGAAAATCGCCGCGCCCGATCTGGGCGCAATCGTGATTCGCGCGTTACTCGAGCGTTCGAACCTCAAGCCCGAGCAGATCAGCGAAGTGATCCTCGGGCAGGTCCTGACGGCGGGCTCCGGCCAGAATCCAGCCCGTCAATCGCTGATCAAGGCAGGCTTGCCCAGCGCGGTGCCGGGCATGACGATCAACAAGGTGTGCGGATCGGGCCTGAAGGCCGTGATGCTGGCGGCAAACGCGATTATCGCGGGCGATGCCGACATCGTGATCGCGGGCGGCCAGGAAAACATGAGCGCGGCGCCGCACGTGTTGCCGGGCTCACGCGATGGTTTTCGCATGGGTGACGCGAAGCTGATCGATTCGATGATCGTGGACGGCCTGTGGGACGCGTTTAATTCGATCCATATGGGCGTCACGGCGGAAAACGTCGCGAAGGAATACGGCATTACGCGCGCAGCGCAAGACGAATTTGCGGCGTTGTCGCAGAACAAGGCGGAAGCGGCGCAGAAGTCGGGCCGTTTCAACGATGAAATCGTGCCCGTCGAAATTCCCCAGCGCAAAGGCGAGCCGCTGCGTTTTGCCACCGACGAATTCGTGCGCCATGGCGTGACCGCCGAATCGCTCTCCGGCCTGAAGCCGGCGTTTTCGAAGGAAGGCACCGTGACGGCGGCAAACGCCTCCGGTCTTAACGATGGCGCGGCGGCCGTGATCGTGATGTCGGCGAAAAAGGCCGATGCGCTGGGCCTCACGCCCATCGCGCGCATCAAGGCGTACGCGAACGCGGGCGTCGATCCCAAGGTGATGGGCATGGGTCCGGTGCCGGCATCCAGGCGTTGCCTGGAACGCGCGGGCTGGGCCGCGTCGGACCTCGACCTGATGGAAATCAACGAAGCATTTGCAGCGCAGGCCCTGGCCGTCCATCAGCAGATGGGCTGGGACACGTCGAAGGTGAACGTGAACGGCGGGGCGATCGCGATCGGTCATCCGATCGGTGCGTCCGGCTGCCGGATTCTTGTCACGCTGCTGCATGAAATGCAGAAACGCGATGCGAAGAAAGGACTGGCGTCGCTGTGTATCGGCGGCGGTATGGGCGTGGCGCTCGCAGTAGAGCGGCCGTAGGGAGACAGTGTGCGACAAGCACCGCGCGCCGTGGCACGGGCTGGCAGAGAAGCCCGGCTCGCCGGGCGCGCATAACGATAAACGGAGCGAGCAATGACTAAACGAGTAGCGTATGTGACGGGCGGCATGGGTGGCATTGGTACGAGTATCTGCCAGCGGCTCTATAAGGATGGCTACACGGTCGTCGCGGGCTGCGGACCGAACTCGCCGCGCCGGGTCAAATGGCTCGAAGAGCAAAAGGCGCTGGGTTATGACGTCATCGCCTCCGAAGGTAACGTGGGCGACTGGGAGTCGACCAAGAACGCCTTCGACAAGGTCAAGGCCGAAGTCGGTGAAGTCGACATCCTGGTGAACAACGCGGGCATCACGCGCGACGTCGTGTTCCGCAAGATGACGCACGAAGACTGGACGGCGGTCATCGATACCAACCTGACGAGTCTCTTCAACGTGACGAAGCAGGTGATCGACGGCATGGTCGAGCGTGGCTTTGGGCGCGTGATCAATATTTCGTCGGTGAATGGTCAGAAAGGGCAGTTCGGCCAGACCAACTATTCGACCGCGAAGGCCGGCATTCACGGCTTCACGATGGCGTTGGCGCAGGAAGTGGCGACCAAGGGCGTGACGGTCAACACCATTTCGCCGGGGTACATCGGGACGGATATGGTGAAGTCGATCCGCCCGGACGTGCTGGAGAAGATTGTCGCGACCATTCCGGTTCGCCGGCTTGGGCGGCCGGAGGAAATTGGCTCGATCGTGGCGTGGCTGGCATCGGAGGAATCGGGCTTTTCGACGGGCGCCGACTTTTCGCTGAATGGCGGTTTGCACATGGGGTAGGGGTGTTTCAAGCGGCGCGCCATCTGACTGTGCGCGCCGCGCATCCCGTGTCGGAGCGGGACGTTGCAACTGGATGCCGGATCGTCGGCACCGACTACGAACCGGCGGCTTGCGTCGCTTTCAATCACGCGGAGTCCGTCGGCACAGTTTGAGTTTTGCGTTTAAAGGCGTTACATGACCACTACAAAGAAATCCGCCGAACGACTCATAAAAAAATATCCGAATCGCCGGCTCTACGATACCGAAACCAGCACCTACATCACGCTGTCCGACGTCAAACAGCTCGTGCTCGACCAGGAAGAGTTCAAGGTGATGGACGCCAAGTCCGCCGAGGACCTGACGCGCAGCATCCTGCTGCAGATCATTCTGGAAGAAGAAAGTGGCGGCCTGCCGATGTTTTCATCGGTCATGCTTTCGCAGATCATCCGCTTCTACGGCAACGCGATGCAGGGCATGATGGGCACGTATCTGGAGAAGAATATCCAGGCGTTCATCGATATCCAGCACAAGCTCACCGACCAGTCGAAGGGGCTGATCGACGGTAATGCGGTGCCGCTCAATCCTGAAGTCTGGTCGCAGTTCATGAACATGCAGGCGCCCATGATGCAGGGGATGATGACGAGCTATATCGAGCAATCGAAGAACATGTTCGTGCAGATGCAGGAGCAGATGCAGACCCAGGCGAAGTCGATGTTCAATACGTTCCCGTTTCCGACGCCGGGGACTGCTGGGGCGGCTGCTACGACCGCAACGCCGGCTACCTCTACGGCTACTCCGCCAGCCGGCACGCCGGAGAAGAAATAAGCGAGGCTGGCGCGGCGTTGGTCTGAAGCAGAGTTGCCGACGGCCTGGAAAGCCGCGCGGGTCGGGGTTGAACGGGCGACTTTTGAGCGCGCGGAAGTCAGCTTTGTTTCGTTTGGATCGAGAACGGAACGCCAATACATCGGCGCCTTCACTTTCAACCGAGCCTGGCTCCGCATTCCCATCACGCTGTTTGTAGGTCTCGCAATGCTTCCGGATGGAGAGCCGCGACCCGCAACAGCGTCTGCGCGGCCCCGGTAGGTTCGCGTCGACCTTGCTCCCAATCTTGCAGCGTTCGCGTCGATACCCCGAGCAGAGCGGCAAATGCGCTCTGTGAAAGTCCTACCTTGGCGCGGGCCAATGACGCCGTTGTCGGCGCGACTTTGGTGGTGCGTCCAGCACGTCCCGCTTTCATCTCGCGGACCGACTTCAACAAGTCCGCTTGGAATTGCTCCATTTCCTTATCCATTCTTCACCTCTTCACGCAACTGGTTTAGAAACGACGCTGGCAGATTGTCGAACTTCGCCTTTGTATACGCGATCAGCAACCAGATACAGCCGTCATCGAGCAGGTTGTAGTAAATCACACGTGCGCCGCCACGTTTTCCCATTCCGGGCCGTGACCACCGTACCTTGCGTAAGCCGCCGGTACCCGGAACGACATCCCCGGACAGAGGATTATTGGCAAGCCAGATGATAAACGCCTCTCGCTCTGCGTCGCGCCAGACGTCCGCAGCATAGCGCTGAAAAATTTCAGTTTCGATGATCGTATACATCGGACTGAATTATACGGCAATGCCGTATAATTCGCAAGAATGCCCGCGCGGCATTCGGGGCTGGAATCACTTGGACCAGAAGGTCCGGAAGCGTTCGGTTAAGGCTGGGTGCACGGCATTCCCCGGCGTTTGGTCACGGTACAATGTCGTTTTGCAACGTAGCGCCCAAGGCGGATCCTTGCCCTATGGCGGATGTCGCGCAGTTTTTCGCTTTTGAAACGTCTTTTGTCCATTTCGAGGGGCGACGCCGACGGCAGCATGCGCCGCTGCGCTCGTTAGCTTCGTGCCTGCCGGTGCCCAAACGCCGACTGGCACTTAACATCGCCAGAACACAACATGTCCCCTATTGCCATGCCCGCCGCTCATAAAGTCGATTTTGTTTCGCTCGGATAACCGTAAGTTTCGCAAAAGCAGCTCAGGCGCCGTTCTCCTATGAGCCGGCTGTTTCTTGCGCCCATGGAAGGGCTTGCGGACTACGTGCTGCGTGACGTGCTGACCAGCACGGGCGGTTTCGACGGCTGCGTGTCTGAATTCGTCAGGGTGACGGGCTCAGTGCTTCCCCGAAGTGTCTACGAGAGAGATACCCCCGAAGTTTTCCACGGAGGCCGTACATCCAGCGGCACGCCGATGGTGATCCAATTGCTCGGCAGCGATCCCGAATGGATGGCGCTGAATGCGGCTCAGGCGGCCAGTCTGTCGCCGCATGGAATCGATCTGAACTTCGGCTGCCCCGCGAAAATCGTCAACCGGCACGGTGGCGGCGCGATGCTTCTGGCACACCCTGAACAGCTGAACCGGATCGTATCGGCGGTTCGCGCAGCGGTGCCTGCGGGCATCGACGTGACAGCAAAAATGCGGCTTGGTGTATCCGATACGTCGCTCGCTATCGATTGTTCCACGGCGCTCGCCGAAGGCGGCGCCGCCTCTCTTGTGGTGCATGCCAGAACGCGTGAGGACGGCTACCGGCCGCCGGCCCACTGGGAGTGGATCGCGCGTATCGACGCCGCCGTGGACGTGCCGGTCGTGGCCAACGGAGAAGTCTGGACCGTGGCCGACTGGGAACGATGCCGGGCGGTCAGCGGCTGCGCGGACGTGATGATCGGGCGGGGTGCTGTCTCGGATCCGTTCCTGGCCTTGCGCATCCGTGGACTGATGGACCCGACGCCTTCCGGCGAGGAATGGCCGATCGTGCTCGGTCAACTCGCCGATTACCTGAGAAAACTCCAAGTCCGTGTCGGGGTCCGTCACGAGCACGGACGCGTCAAAATGTGGCTCAGCTATCTCAAGCGGACTTGGCCGCAGGCCACCGAGCTGCACGCAGCCATCCGGCGTCTGCATGATTCGTACGAAATTCTTGAAGTGATCGAGCGCGCTCCGGCTTTCAACGACTCGATACCGGCACACCAACGCGCAGGTTTCGGCATGCTCGATGCGGCAACGCCTTGCCGCTTCACCGGCTATGCCGCCGCCAGCGCGGTACAATAAGCGGTTGCGTGCGCGGGACGCTGTCCGGGCCGTGGTCCTTATGGACATCGGACCCTTAGCCTTGCCGCACCGTCCCCATTTGTCGCCATCGCCACCGCTATACGCCGGATCCACCTATGTCGCAGACCATTTCCCCCGCCGTACCGACCGCTTCGGCGCCTAAAGTCGGTTTCGTTTCGCTCGGATGTCCAAAAGCTTTGGTCGACTCCGAACAGATCATCACGCAATTGCGCGCGGAAGGGTACGAGATCTCCGGCTCCTATGACGGCGCGGATCTCGTCGTGGTCAACACCTGCGGTTTTATCGATGAAGCCGTGCAGGAAAGCCTCGACGCCATTGGCGAGGCGCTGCACGAGAACGGCAAGGTGATCGTGACCGGTTGTCTCGGTGCGAAGAAGAGCGCGAGCGGGACAGGCTTGATCCAGGAAGTGCATCCGAAAGTACTGGCCGTGACCGGGCCGCACGCGACCGCCGAGGTCATGAGCCACGTGCATCTGCATTTGCCCAAACCGCATGACCCATTCATCGATCTCGTGCCGCCTGCCGGCATCAAGCTGACGCCGCGGCATTACGCGTATCTGAAGATATCGGAAGGCTGTAACCACCGGTGCACGTTCTGCATCATCCCGTCCATGCGCGGCGATCTGGTGTCGCGCCCGGTGGCCGACGTGATGCTCGAAGCCGAGAACCTGTTCAAATCGGGCGTCAAGGAACTGCTCGTGATCTCGCAGGACACGAGTGCGTATGGCGTCGATGTCAAATACCGCACCGGTTTCTGGAACGGCAAGCCGGTGAAGACGCGCATGACGGAGCTGGTCGGCGCGCTGGGCGAGCTCGCCGTGCAATACGGCGCATGGGTGCGCCTGCATTACGTGTACCCATACCCGAGCGTGGACGAAGTCATTCCGATGATGGCCGAAGGTCCGTTGAAAGGCCATGTGCTGCCGTATCTGGATGTGCCGTTCCAGCACGCGCACCCCGAAGTGCTCAAGCGCATGAAGCGCCCGGCGAACGCCGAGAAGGTGCTCGAACGCGTGCAGAAATGGCGCGCGATGTGTCCCGACCTGACGATCCGGAGCACGTTTATTGCGGGCTTCCCGGGGGAAACGGAAGAACAATTCCAGACGCTGCTGGACTTCATTCGTATAGCCGATCTCGATCGGGTGGGATGTTTTGCTTATTCGCCCGTGGAAGGCGCAACGGCGAACGAACTCGATGGCGCGCTGCCGGACGAAGTGCGTGAAGACCGTCGCGCGCGTTTCATGGAACTGGCGGAAGAACTCTCGGCGGAACGCATGAAACGCAAGATCGGCAAGACGCTGAAAGTGCTCGTCGATGAACTGAGCAACGAAGGCGGCGTGGGCCGGACCGCGGCGGATGCGCCGGAGATCGACGGCGTGGTGTATATCGAGCCGGCAAAGAAGGCATCGAAGCGTTACAAGGCGGGCGATTTCGTGTCGGTGAAAATCACCGGCGCCGACGGCCATGACCTGTGGGGCGAAGTCTGAGCGTCTGGTTGTGATTTCTCGCTCGGCGCAACGGTTTGCATGGCAGGCAAAACAACTGAGACGAAGGAGCTTTCATGGCGCAACGTGAAGTGATGGTGGTCAGCGGCGTGCGGACCGCAATTGGCGATTTCGGCGGTGCGCTGAAGGACTTCAGCCCGACGGACCTCGGTGCACGCGTGGTGCGGGAGGTGTTGTCGCGAGCAAACGTGTCGGGTGAGGACGTTGGCCATGTGGTGTTCGGCAATGTGATCCAGACCGAACCCAAGGACATGTACTTGGCGCGTGTCGCCGCGTTGAACGGCGGCGTGGCGCAACACGCGCCCGCGCTGACCGTCAACCGCTTGTGCGGTTCGGGCCTGCAGGCAATCGTCTCGGCGGCTCAATCCATTCTGCTTGGCGACACCGATGTCGCCATCGGCGGCGGTGCGGAAAGCATGAGCCGCGCGCCGTATCTCGCGCCGTCGGTGCGTTTCGGACAGCGCATGGGCGACGCGCGTCTCGTCGACATGATGCTCGGCGCGCTGCACGATCCCTTCGATGCAATCCACATGGGCGTCACGGCGGAAAACGTCGCCTCTAAGTACGGCATTTCGCGCGAGACGCAGGACGAGCTTGCGCTCGAATCCCATCGGCGCGCGGCTCGGGCTATCGAAGCGGGATATTTCAAGGAACAGATTCTTGCCGTCACGCAGGCATCGAAGAAGGGCGACATTGTCTTCGATACCGACGAGCACGTCCGTCTGAACGCGACGCTCCAGGATTTCACGAAGCTCAAGCCCGTGTTTGCCAAGGAAAACGGAACGGTGACCGCAGGCAATGCGTCGGGCATCAACGACGCGGCCGCCGCCGTCGTGTTGATGGAACGCGGCGCGGCCGAAGCGCGTGGGCTGAAACCGCTCGCGCGGCTGGTTTCGTATGCGCACGCGGGCGTTGATCCGAAATACATGGGTATCGGCCCAATTCCGGCCACACGCAAGGCGTTGGAGCGCGCGGGCCTGAGCGTTGGCGATCTCGATGTGATCGAAGCCAATGAAGCGTTTGCGGCGCAGGCTTGCGCGGTATCTAAAGAGCTGGAGCTGGACCCCGCGAAGGTCAATCCGAACGGCTCGGGCATTTCGCTCGGCCATCCGATTGGCGCAACCGGCGCGTTGATCACCGTGAAGGCGTTGTACGAGTTGCAGCGCGTGGGCGGACGTTACGCCCTGGTGACCATGTGCATTGGCGGCGGGCAGGGCATCGCGGCAATATTTGAACGCGTATGAGCAGGGTAAGGACAGGAAACTATTCGATGACGCAAATGAAAGTGGCGGCGGTGGCGGCAGCGCTGTTGCTCGCCGGCTGTAATTCGGCCATGCCGCCCGACGGCTCCCGAGCGGTGTCGGCGGCACGCGCAGCGGCTACGCCAGGCGATCTCGGCCTGCAGGCGCCGGGTACGGCCGAAGCCATTGAGACGCTGGCGCTCCCGCCCGCTAAACCACTGACGCCGAATCCGGCGTATGCGCGTTTCCCGACCTATGTGGGGACGCTCGGCGACAAGCAGATCGAGATGAAGCTTGGCGCAAAAACGGATGAGCGCACAGGGGTGCACGGCGAATACCGCGTCGCGGGCGCGTCGACGGTGATTGTGGTCGCGGGCGACCGTGACGGCGATACGCTTGAGATCGAAGAGTCGAATGACGGCACGCATATCACGGGTAATTGGGTCGGCAAGTTTGCAGCCGATGGCAGCGTGTCAGGCGAACGCATGAATGCTGACGATTCCAATCCGCTGCCGTTCGACCTCAAGCCGGTTGGCTCAGGAGTTGTGCCTGCTGCGGGTACGGTTGCGCCGAAAGCGCCGCAATCCGTTGCGCCTTCGCTTGAACCCGCGCCGCCCGCTCCGCCGGCCGCAGGCCGCGCGTTGGGCGGAACCAGCAACGTAACGATCGGCGAGTGAAACACGAACTCGCCGTTCGATGTAACACGGCGTCATCGGCTTCCCGCGATGACGCTTTTTTTTCTTATAGCCTCGAACAAGCAGGACACTCATGACCGACTCCAGCAACTCGTCCAGTACGCGCAGCTTGCAGACCCGCATCGTTCATCCGGACGATCAGCTCAGCCCCGGTTTCGACTCGTTCTCGGTGCCGGTTGCACGGGCGTCGACCGTGGTGTTTCCGGATCTCGCCGCCATGCGCGCGCTCGTCTGGAGCGACGACAGTCAGTGGCGATACGGCCTTCACGCCACGCCCACGTCGCTTGCGTTGGCGCAGCGGCTGGCGGTGATCGAGGGCGGCAAGCATGCGTTGCTGCAACCGTCGGGTTTATCGGCTATATCGAACGTGTACTTTGGCTTGGTGAAGGCCGGCGATCACGTGATGATTCCCGACAACGCGTACTCGCCGAATCGCGATCACGCCGACTGGCTGGTCGCCGATTTCGGCCTGGAAGTGACGTATTACGATCCGCTGATCGGCGCGGGCATTGACGCGCTGATCCGGCCGAACACCAAGCTGATCTGGCTCGAAGCGCCGGGGTCGGTGACCATGGAAGTGCAGGACGTGCCGGCGATCACGAAGGTTGCTCGGGCACGCAAGATCCTGACCGCTATCGACAATACGTATTCGGCGGGTCTCGCATTCAAGCCGTTCGACCATGGCGTCGATATCTCGGTGCAGGCGCTGACGAAGTACCAGTCCGGCGCGAGCGACATCCTGATGGGCGCGACGATTACCGCCGACAAAGCCATCCATATGAAGTTGAAGAGCGCGCGAATGCGCATGGGAATTGGCGTGTCTTCGGACGACTGTTCGCTCGTGCTGCGCAGTCTGCCGACCATGCAAATCCGTTTCGATGCGCATGACCGGACGGCGCTTGCGCTGGCTCACTGGCTCAAGACGCGGCCGGAGATTGAAGCGGTGTTGCATCCGGCGTTGTCCGATTGCCCGGGCCATGAATTCTTCAAACGCGATTTCACGGGGGCGGGCGGATTGTTTTCGGTGGTCTTCGATAAACGCTACAGCCCGGCGCAAATCGATACCTTCGTCGAGGCGCTGGAAAACTTCGCGATTGGCTGGAGCTGGGGCGGTGCGAATAGTCTCGCGATGCCGTACGACATCAAGTCGATGCGCACGGCTGGCGACTGGCCGCATGAGGGCGTGTTAGTGCGGTTTTATATCGGCCTGGAAGATCAGGCGGATCTGCAGGCGGATCTGGAGCGGGCGCTGGCGGGGTTGGAGGGGTAAAGACGCCTTTGCTCGTTGACGCGTGCCGGCGCGTCGCCTCCTGAATTTCCGATGGGAGCATTCTGTAATGACAAGATTGTTCTTGCTGATCTTGGGCAAGGCGGTTAGCGAACTGCGCGTTCCCCGCCCCGCTCAAAACAGCCGCAGCAATCCGTCCAGCCCCACGAAGTTCAACGCCAGCCCAGCCGCTTCGCGAACCACCGGCTTCGCCCGGAACGCGACCGACAAGCCCGCTTCCGCCATCATCTTCAGGTCGTTCGACCCGTCGCCCATGGCGATTGACCGCTGTGGATCAATACCCAGTTGCGCGCAAGTTTCACGCAACGTGCGCGCTTTGACATCAGCGTTGACGATCTCCCCGGTCACCCTCCCGGTCAGCTTGCCATCGACTATTTCAAGCGTATTCGCGCGCGTGAAATCCAGCCCGAGCCGTGCCTTGAGCTTTTCGGTGAAGAACGTGAAGCCGCCCGATACCAGCAGGGTTTTCAATCCCGCCGCCTTCGCCCCCGCCAACATGATTTCCGCGCCCGGCGACAACCGCAGCCGTTCCTCATAAACCCGTTCCAGCGCGCTTGCGTCGAGTCCCTTCAGCAGCGCGACACGTCGCGTCAGGCTCTCGTTGAAGTCCTTGATTTCGCCGCGCATCGACGCTTCGGTGATTGCCGCGACCTCTGCCTTCAACCCGCAAAAATCGGCGATCTCGTCGATACACTCGATGGTAATCAACGTCGAATCCATGTCCATGGCGACGAGGCCGAAGTCACTCAGGCGCCACGCCGGGTCGATGAACGCGTAATCCAGCCGATGCGTGCCGCAATACGCATCGATATCCGGCCGCTGCAGAGGATCGGCGCCGCGCAGCTGCAACACCCGGCCGGCGTCCGCGCGGTCAGTATGCTGCGAGCGGGCGAGGGCGGTGAGCGGTTTCAAATGGGACTCGGCGATCGGATCGAGGCTTTGGATGACAAGGTTCATGACGGGCGGAGAGCGAGAAAAATAGCGATGGGAAAAATGCGAGACCCGCAGTGCGTGACCCGTCATTGTAATGGTCCCGACCGATGGCGGACGTGCGCGCCGCGCCGCTATGATGGCTGTCGATAAAACGACGGAGACACGCATGACCCCAACCGAACGCGCGCTCGGCTTCGATCTGCGCAAGCTCGATGCCGCGTTTTACGCCGACCCGTATCCGGTCTATGACGCGCTGCGCACCCAGGAGCCGATCAAGACCATGCCCGACGGCTCGCTGTTTCTCACGCGGTATCGGGACGTTCAGGCCGTGTATCGCGATCCGAAAACCTTCAGTTCCGACAAAACCGTTGAATTTGGCCCGAAGTATGGCGTCCATACTCCGCTGTTCGCGCATCACACGACAAGCCTCGTATTTAACGATCCGCCGCGGCACACGCGGGTGCGCAAACTGATCGCGGGGGCACTGACCGCCCGTGCGATCGCGGCAATGGAGCCGGGTCTTGTACGTCTGATCGATGGCCTTCTCGACCAGGCTGCGGTACGCCGTGAGGTCGATTTGATCGATGATTTTGCTTCGGCGATTCCAGTTGAAGTGATCGGCAATTTGCTCGACGTGCCGCACGATGAACGCGCGCCATTGCGCGAATGGTCGCTCGCGATTCTCGGCGCGCTGGAACCTTCGCTAAATCCGGAACAGGAAGCGCGGGGTAATCGGGCGGTAGCGGATTTCATCGACTATCTGGTGACGCTGGTTGCGCGGCGTCGGGCGCATCCCGGCGATCCGCAGCATGACGTGCTGACGCGGCTGATTCAAAGCGAAGCCAACGGAGAGCGTCTGGACGAAGCTGAACTGCTGCACAACTGCATTTTTATCCTGAACGCGGGGCACGAGACAACGACGAATCTGATTGGGAACGGCATCGTGCTGCTGGCGCAATGGCCGGAGCAGCGGGCGCGATTATTGGCCGATCCTGCGTTGATCGAGCGTGCGATCGAGGAATGTTTGCGCTACGAAAGCTCGAACCAGCTTGGCAACCGGATCGCGACGGCGGATACGGATATTGCCGGGATACCGGTGCCGCGTGGGACGCCGGTGACGTTGTGCATTGGGGCGGCGAATCGCGATCCGGAGCAGTTTGAAGCAGCGGATCAATTCGATATTGCTCGCGACCCAAACCGGCATCTTGCGTTTGGGTTCGGGATTCATCAGTGCGCGGGGTTATCGCTGGCTCGGCTGGAGGCGCGTATAGCAATAGGGCGATTGATTGCGCGCTTCCCGGATTACGGACTCGCGGGAGAGCCGGTGCGCGCGTCCCGGGCGCGGTTTCGAGGATTTGTGAAGGCGCCGGTGAGGGTGGTTGAGGGTGGATGAGGGTGGAGAGGGTGGTTGCAGGCGCCCTGGATGGCGCGCCTTTGCTCAGCCACTCATCCATCTTTCACCGCATCAATCCGTGCGATTTCGCGTAGTCGCGCAACGCGGCGTTCATTCGCGTTTGCCAGCCTTCGCCTTGGGCTTTATAGGCGTCGACCACGTCTGGGTCGATGCGCAACTTGATGGGTAACTTCGGATTGTCCAGCTTCGGTCGTCCGCGCGGACGCAGAATTTCCGTCGCTCGCTCTTGCCAGTACAACTCCGGCAAGACTTCCGACGCCGGTCGTGCGCGGGCGAATTCCGCCTCACCCCATTCGGGGTTCTCGTCCAGCACTTCTTCCTTGCTCTGCTTGCTCATACCGCTTTACCTCGCGAAGGTTCGCCTTCCGTAGACTAATAACGTGAATCTTGTTGCCACGTGGTGTGAATACCAGCATATGTAGCCGGTCGGCTATTAAACCGAGGGCCTGAAACCGGCGCTCGACATAAATGTTGCGACAATCCTCGACGATCAATGCACTCGCCATGACAAAGTCGCGAACCGCCTCGAACGACAGGCCTCGTTCTTGAATATTTGCTTCACTCTTTGGGGTGTTATACGAGATGCTCATGAATAATGTACCCCCAAAAAACAGTGAGTACAAGGATTATTTGTACACCCAAAATTTATAAGTGCTGTTGGCTGAAAAGCCACAAACACGAGGACAGCAGGATGAATTGCCGAAGGATGCACACGATTGGGCGCGCCGGCTCCAATTCGTCATTGCATTGCAATAATCCCGCTCCCGCAAGATTTTAAGAATACGTAAATTCCTATTTGCATTTACGGGATGACAACTACCGCATGACTCTTTGCGGGTCCACGTCCCAGTAGGGCGGATCGCCGAAATGCTCGGTCAGGAAATCGACGAATGCCGTCGTTTTTGGCGGCACGAATGCGCGGCTCGGATACACCGCCCAGATCGCCACCGTTTCTGCGAGCGGATAGCTATCGAGCACGGTCACCAGTTCGCCGCTGTGCAGAAACGGCGCCACGCTCCAGGTCGATTTCAACCCGATGCCAAAGCCGGCCAGCAATGCATCGCGGATGACTTCGCCGTTATCCGTCTCAAGCCGGCCGGACACGCGCACGTCGATAGTCCCGGTCGGCGTGACGAACGCCCAGTCGCGTTGGCCGGACAGAATCGCGCACTCGTGCTGAGCGAGATCGGCGGGGTGGCGAGGCATGCCGTGCTCAGCGAGATACGCCGGCGACGCGCACAGCACGCGCCGGTTGCTGGCGAGTTTTCTTGCGACGAGCGTCGAGTCCTTTAACGCGCCAAGACGCACCGCCAGATCAATGCCTTTATCGACGAGATCGACTATCTGGTCGGTGAGGCGCAAGTCGAGGCTCACGCCCGGATAGCGGCGCAGGAATTCAGGAATGGCCGGCGATACATGCTGACGCCCGAGCGAAGACGGCATCGTCACGCGCAAACGCCCCTGCGGTTGCTCGAACGCGCGTCCGACCGAAGCGCGGGCAGCATCGGCGGCGTCGAGCAACGCGCGGGCGTGCTCGATAAAAATCTCGCCTTCCTGCGTGACGCTGATGCGTCGTGTCGTCCGATGCAAAAGCCGCGCGCCAAGCTGCCGTTCGAGTTGGGCGAGCCTGGCGCTCGCGACGGCGGCGGACAACCCGAATTCCCGTCCCGCCGCAGACAGATTCGATAAAGCCGCCGATCGCACGAACAACGCGACGTCCAGCAGGTCGAGCTGCGCTTCATACGGTAATTCGCCCTGAACGTCCATTTTCGTCATCTTCGTGATTTTCAATAAAATGTTTCAGCGATTATGACGGTTTCACGCGAAGCTGAAAGCCCTTAACATCGGGTCCATGCATTGCATCAGCAACGCCTGACACCCCTGAAGGAGCTTTTTATGAAAGCCATTGCCCTGACCCGTTACTTGCCCATCTCGAACCCGGAATCGTTGATGGACGTGGAGATCGACAAACCTACGCCGGTTGGCCATGACCTGCTGGTGAAGGTCGAAGCGATCGGCGTGAACCCCGTCGACACGAAAGTGCGTGCGCCGAAGGACAAGGTCGAAGACGCGCCACGTGTCCTGGGCTGGGATGCATCCGGTGTGGTCGAAGCGGTCGGTCCGGACGTCACGCTCTTCAAGGTGGGCGACCCCGTCTTTTATGCCGGCAGCATCACGCGGCCGGGTACGAACAGCGAGTTCCATCTGGTCGATGAACGTATTGTCGGCGTCAAGCCCCAATCGCTCGACTTCTCGCACGCCGCAGCCTTGCCGCTTACCACGATCACCGCATGGGAAGCGCTGTTCGCCCGGCTGGGCGTATCGGCACAAGGACATGACGCCGGCAAGTCCGTGTTGATCGTGGGCGGCGCGGGCGGCGTGGGTTCGATCGGTATCCAGCTTGCGAAAAAAGTGGCGAAGCTGACGGTGATCGCGACCGCGTCGCGGCCGGAATCGGCGAAGTGGGCGACCGAACTGGGCGCGGATCATATCGTCGACCATTTCGGGGATATGCCCAAGCAACTGAAGGACGCAGGTTTCGAGCAGGTCGACTACGTGCTGATTTTCAATGACACGGACAAGCACTTTCCCGCCGCAGCCGCAGTCATTGCACCGCAAGGGGGCATCTGCTCGATCGTCGAAAACGACAAGCCGATTCCCGTTGAATTGCTGAAGGCGAAAAGCGCCGCGTTCCATTGGGAGTTCATGTTCACGCGCTCGATGTTCGGTACGCCAGACATGCTCGAACAACACAAGCTGCTGACTGAAGTGGCGCGACTGATCGACGCAGGCACGATCAAGACGACGCTGGGCCGCGACCTCGGCAAGATCAACGCGACGAACCTGCGTGAGGCGCATCGCCTTTTGGAAGAAGGGCGCGCGATCGGCAAACTGGTGCTGACGGGGTTCTGATTCGCCGGGCGGTTCGATCGCCCAATCCGTTGCAAGCTGCGCGCGCGCCGCGGGTTTCCCATGAGAAGCCCGTGGCGCGCGTCGCGCTAGACTGATCGCGCCACACGCGCGGCGCGGCCACCCCGGCGCCGTTGCTGTATGCCCGGCGTGACGGCTGCAAACGGAGGGGGTTTTCGCATGATCGATCGTTCGGGTTTTATTCAGGTTGGCTGGTCTACGCAAGCTCGTGTGATTGCTGCAGGCGCTGTCATGGCGCTGCTGGCCTGCGTGGTTGAACCGGCAGCTCATGCGACACCCAGCATCAAGGTGCTGTCGGAAGTCGCCAACGACGGACCGATCAAATATACGGTGAAGATGGCGTCGAAGAACTGGGGCAATGCGCAGGAAACGCGCACGATCCGCTCGGGCCAGACGGATGACTTCACATGGCAAAGCAAGCCGGCCGGCGGTTCGCAGAACGTCCCGGATGCATGTCCGGACGTGGATTCCATCCGCAACGCAAGCGGCACGACGGTGCGTCAGGTGAAGATCCGTTTCGCGGCGGTGGTCGCCAATAGCGGGGACGCCGACGTCCAGTTGAGCTTCCAGGGCCACACGCCGCGCCCGGCGAGCGCCGTTACCGTGGGCGGCAAGAAGCTTCAATGTCCCACCGATAACTTCTTCAGCCAGCTCGTCCATTTCACGATGCCCACCGGTGGCGCCGACAAGAGCGTCACACTCAGCGACGGTACGAAACTCACGATCAGCGCAAGCCGCAAGTAGCGTCGCTTGGCGAGGTTAGCGGGGTTGACAATTCGCATCTGCAATTTGAGGCTGCGCAGCGCGTGTTGGAACGCGCTCGCTCCAGCCGGTCCGCGCCTTTCCCATCTGGCACGTTTTCTGCAACGCGATAACGGCCATGCGTCTATCGGCGCGTGTTAATCGTTGTTAGCCGTTTATCCCGTGACGCCGTCTGAGCGGCTTTCGGAAAGGTCATTCGCGATGCCACACATGATCTGGAAAGGCGCGATCAGCTTTGGGCTGGTCCACGTCCCTGTGCAGCTGTATCCGGCGACGCAGTCGGAGAAGGTTGGCTTCAACCTGCTCGACAAGCGCTCGATGGACCCTATCGGCTATAAGCAATTTAACAAGAACACCGGTAAGGACGTCACGCGTGACAACATCGTGCGCGGCTTCGAGTACGAGAAGGGTAAATACGTCGTGATGAGCGACGCCGAGATTCGCTCGGCCAATCCTGAATCGACGCAGACCGTGGACATCCTCGCGTTCGTCGAAGCGCCCGAAATTTCGTTTCTCTCCCTCGATACCCCTTATTACCTCGCACCCGATCGCAAGGGCGAGAAGGTGTATGCGTTGTTGCGCGACGCGCTGAAGGCGTCGGGGAGAGTCGGGATAGCGAACGTTGTTCTGCACAACAAACAGCATCTGGCCGCGCTGATTCCGGTGGGTCCTGCGCTGGCGCTCAACACGTTGCGCTGGGCGGATGAAGTGCGCGAATTCGATGACTTCAAGTTTCCCGATGAGAACTCCAAGAAGGCGGGGGTATCGCCGAAAGAACTTGAGATGGCGCAGCGATTAATCGATGACATGAGCGATACGTGGAACCCGCACGATTATCACGACACGTTCCGCGAAGACATCATGGCGCTCGTCAACAAGAAGGTTAAGGAAGGGCATACGGAGGAAGTGTCGGAGGTCGAAGAGGGCTCGCCGCGCAAGGCATCGGCGGAAATTCTCGATTTGTCCGAACTGCTGAAGCGGAGTTTGAAGAAAGGGAAGCCGACGAGACGCGGCGCTAAAACCGGCAACAGCGCCGGCAGCGCCGAGGACGACACGGCTGACGCCGATGCTGCGGAACCGGCGGCCAAACCCGCACGCAAGACAGCAACGCGCCGCAAACGCGCTTGAACCTGTAGTCGCGCGTTGTGTCGCGCGTTGGTTCACCCTCTACACGCACCCCGAAAAGCGATCCGCCGATGGCCGATAAACTGGATACCTATCAGCGCATGAGGCGCTTCAACCAGACGCCTGAGCCATCCGGTCAGGCGGCTGATAAGGCCAAGACCCGGCGCGCTTCGAAAAAGGCTCAGGCGAATGCGCTTTCGTTCGTCATCCAGGAACACGACGCCCGGCGTCTTCATTACGACTTTCGTCTCGAACTCGACGGCACGCTGAAATCCTGGGCCGTACCGAAAGGGCCGAGTCTCGATCCATCGGTGAAACGGCTGGCCGTGCATGTGGAAGATCATCCGATTGATTACGGCTCATTCGAAGGCAGTATTCCCGAGGGAAATTACGGCGCGGGCAGCGTGATTGTGTGGGATCGCGGGACGTGGGAGCCGCAGGCCGGCAGCATCGACGAAGCCCGTGAAACGTATGCGAAAGGCAAGCTCAAGTTCATCCTGCACGGCGACAAGCTGCACGGCGGCTGGACGCTCGTACGCAGCAACATGCGTGGCAACAGCGACAAAGAGCAATGGCTGCTGATCAAGGAGCGCGACGATGAAGCTCGCAACGAGGCCGACTACGACGTGCTGCTCAAGCAACCCGGCAGCGTAATGAGCGACTCGCTCGGAGCGCGTACGAAGAGTGGTGAAGTGCGTGAGAGGACCGAGCGAAAGACCGCTGCCAAGGTGAGCAAAACGACGAGCAAAACCAAGGCCGCACCATCCCCGAAGCGGCCCGCGGTGAAGGATCAAGGCAACAGCCCTGAGCGGCCACGGCCGGATATCGTGGCGAACCGCAGCGGGGAATCGCTGCGAACGCTTGCTGACAACCCCGCAATCCAGGACGCTGTACGCGCCAAGCTTCCTGCAACCATGAAGCCACAACTCGCGACCCTCGTGGACACCGCGCCATCGAGCGATGACTGGTCGTACGAAATCAAATTCGATGGTTATCGGATCCTCGTGCGCATCGATCGCGAGGCTGCATCGAAAGGGACATCCACACAGATCTTCACGCGCAACGGCCATGACTGGACCAGCAAGTTCAGCCGTCAGGTCAAGGCGCTGAGCCAGCTCGATGTGGAAAGCGCGTGGCTCGACGGCGAGGCGGTCGTGCTCGACGACAACGACCTGCCCAGCTTCCAGAAACTGCAGAACGCCTTCGACGCCAATCGTCCGCAAGATATCGCCGTCTATTTCTTCGATATCCCCTACCTGAACGGCTACGACCTCCGCGGCGTGCCGCTGGTACAGCGGCGCGCGATCTTGGAGGCGCTGCTGGAACCGGTCGATGACGACGCGCTGCGCTTCTCAGCGGATTTCGAATTCAGCGTCGATGATCTGCTGAAGAGCGCTTGCGACATGGCGCTGGAGGGGATTATCGGCAAGCGGCGCGACAGCACTTATACGCCGGGGCGGAGCAACGCATGGATCAAGCTTAAATGCCGGCGCCGGCAGGAGTTCGTGATCGGCGGGTATTCGGAGCCGTCGGGCAGCCGGGGACAGTTTGGCGCCTTGCTTCTGGGTGTTTATGACGCGAACGGCAAGCTGCAATACGCCGGGCGCGTGGGCAGCGGCTTCGATGCATCGACTCTACGCGATGTCAAAAAGCAACTCGACGCACGCGAGGTCAAGACAATGCCGTTCGCGAGCGCGCCGAAAGAGCGTAGCCGGACACCGGTGCATTGGGTCAAGCCGGACCTCGTCGCTGAATGCAATTTCGCTGAATGGACGTCTGAGCGGATTGTGCGGCAAGCGTCGTTCGTCAGTCTGAGGGACGACAAGCCGGCGCGTGAGATCGTCAAGGAAGTGCCGAAATCGACGAAGGAGGTTGCGTTGGACGATGACAACGATGAGGACAAAAAGCCAGCGAAAAAACCAGCGGCGAAAGGCGCCGCGAAAGCGACCCGTGCAGTGAAAGCGGCGACCGAGAAAACCTCGGCAAAGACCGCCAATACGGAGAAACCAAATGGCAAATCGAAGCTGGCTTCCGGGACACCATCAGCGAAGACGGCATCAAAAACAGCCGCTAAAAAAACCACGCGCAGTCCCGCCGGTACCGAGCTGGTAGCAGGCGTGAAGATCAGTCATCCCGATCGTGTGATCGATCCCTCCACAGGCACTCGCAAGCTCGATCTCGCCCTCTACTACGAGTCCGTCGCGCCGTGGATGCTGCCGCATCTGAAAGACCGGCCGGTGTCGCTGGTGCGTGCACCGGAGGATATCGGCGGCGAGCTGTTCTTTCAGAAGCACAGCGAGAAGCTGACCATTCCTAACGTCAAGCAGCATCCGGGCATCGATCCGGGTCACCCGGCGCTCATCACGATAGAAAACGTCGGCGCGCTGGTGGGCGCGGCGCAAATGGGCACGATCGAGATGCACACCTGGAATGCGCTGGCGGCCAAACTTGAGAAGCCCGACAGGATGGTCTTCGATCTTGATCCAGGCGAAGGCCTCGGCTGGGACCGGATGCAGGAGGCCGCGCGTTTGACGCATGAATTGCTGACCGAACTCGGTCTCGAATCTTTCTGCAAGACGAGCGGCGGCAAGGGCCTGCACGTGGTCGTTCCGCTTACGCCTCAGGCTGGCTGGGACGAAGTGAAGGGGTTCTCACAGGCGGTCGCGCAGCATATGGCCAGCGCGCTGCCCAAGTATTTCTCCGCGAAGATGGGCAAGCAGAATCGCCGGGACAAGATATTCGTTGACTACTTGCGCAACAACCGGGGGTCGAGCACGGTCGCCGCGTTCTCGCTACGCGCGCGGCCTGGCATGGGGGCGTCGGTTCCTATCGGCTGGGATGAACTCGATGCCACCACGAGCGGCGATCAGTGGAATATCGGCAACCTGCATAAGCGCCTCGACGTACTCAAAACCGATCCGTGGAGCCAGTACCCGAAAACTCGGCAACGCATCACCGCGGCCATGAAGAAGCGGCTCGATATCAAGTGAACGAAGGGCAAGATCACCGCATAACGATCACCGCATTACGCTGACGACAACGAGGTTGCAATGACCCATCAAGGTAAGACATCAAACGCCGACGCCGACACGCGCCAAGGTCCGGCGCAGGACGGACGTGAACTGCAAAGCAAGCATCCGGCCCAGCAAAAACACGATGACGGAGCGGCCGCGCCGCTGCCGCACGAGACCGATCAAAGTCCCGCGTCGCAGCAGGAAGAGGAACCGCGTGAAGTCGGCGAGCAGGCGCATGAAGACCTGGAGCGTGGCTTACAGGACACGGACCGGCGCGGCGGCGCGGAGTATCAGGAGCGCACGCAAACCGGCGGTCGCCCGGGACCAGAGTAGCAAGCGCAAGCCGTGACGTGGCGGCGCCGATCGTTGCCCGTGGTCAACAAAGCGCCTCTTGCGTAGAATGGGCGCGCGGCGTTGGAGAACTGTGCGGCCTCGTGCGAGCCAAGCTGAGAAAGGCGTTCACTCCTATCGGCTGCAGTTGTTTCTACCATTTTTGCGTGCGTATCGACCGGCGTATCGGTAATCGATGCCGAACCGGCGCGGAGTTCAGCGCGAGCCACGAGTGCTCGATGTCCCGTCTGCCGCAGTGCTGTGCCGGTCTACGCCGCAGCCACAACGACCTGTAGCAACGCCGTACGCCGGGTTCACAGTGGTTCCCGGCATCCGGTATCCGGCATTCGGATCAACATTGCGGCATTCGCGCGGCCAAACCCGCGGAAAACCTATTGAATGGATCATGCAATACGATCTCCTGTCCCGTCTGAAAAACGAAACTGCCGAGTGTCATACACGGCTGGAAAACGCACTGGATCTGATGCGTCTTGAGTGGTCGCGGGAGGACTATGTGGCCTTGCTCGAGGGCTTTTACGGATACGTCGCGCCCTGGGAGGATGCGGTGGCGACTTTTCTGCCCGAGCGTCTGCGCGACTTTTTCGAAGAGCGTCGCAAGGCGTCGCTGCTCGCGTCGGACCTGGCGCTCCTGAGCGGCGATAACGACCGCGCGAGCAGCGTGACGAAAATTGAACAGCTTCCTGCGATGGACGGCATCGGCCGCGTTTTCGGTTCCATGTACGTGATGGAGGGATCGACGCTAGGAGGGCGCTTTATCGCGCCACACGTTGCGGCATTGTTCGGTCTGCAAAGCGGCTCCGGCAATGCTTATTTTGAAGCTTATGGATTGCGCACGGGCAGCATGTGGAAAGCGTTCCGCGAGACCGCGAGCGCAAACGTGCCGCCTGAGCAGCACGACGAAGCGGTGGATGCCGCGATCGCCACGTTCGACGGGTTGCACGGCTGGCTCGGGGAAGTCCGCACAAGCTGCGGGGCGACGGCATGAGCAGTGGGGCAGAGCCAATGGCACCGGACCCGGCGGCCATGCGCGGGCAAGATGATCCCGGCGTATCGAGTCCGGATTTGAAGGGCGCCGCACCTGCGGATCGGGACGCGCTATCCGCCTCAGAAACGGGCCGCCGGACATTCACGGCGGGCGGGACGGGCGCGGCGAACGCTCAGTGCGATGCCGAACCCATCCACATTCCCGGCGGGATCCAGCCGCACGGTTATCTGTTGTGCCTCTCCAGCACACTTACCATCGTCCAGGCCAGCGAAAATGTCGCGGCGCTCGTGGGCTGTCCAGTGGAACAAGTGCTGGGCAAACCGGTGAATGTGGTGATCGGCGCTCCCGCGGCGGCGCGGGTCGCACACGCCGCAACCACGGCCATGCTGGATGAGGCGCCGCTCTATGTCGGCGTGATGGGGAACCCGCTCTTCAGTTTGCGTGAAGCCGCACAGGACCACTTGGCCACGGAAGCAGACGGCCCTGAACTCGACATCACGATGCATCGGCACGACGGCAACCTGATCGTCGAACTCGAAGTTGCACGGCATTCGAACGCAGACGTGTTTGCATCGATGTATCCGCTTGTGCGTACTTTCACGCGCAGCCTGCAGGACGTCGGGACCTTGACCGAACTCGGTGACCTGGCCGTGCGCGAAGTGCACGCAATGACGGGTTTCGGGCGCGTGCTGCTCTACAAATTCGATGACGAGGGCCGTAGCCAGGTGCTGGCCGAGCATATCGAATACGGTTACGCGTCGTTCCTGAACCAGTTGTTCCCCGCCTCCGATATCCCGCGCCAGGCGCGAGCGTTATATGTGAAACAGCGCGTGAGGCTCGTCGCGAACGCGCACGCGAAAGCCGCGCGGCTCGTACCTGCCCTGAACCCTGTGACCGGCCGCCCGACCGACCTCACTTATGCCGCGCTGCGCAGCTTCTCGCCAATCCATCTCGAGTACATGCGCAACATGGGCACGCATGCGTCGATGTCGGTGTCGCTCGTCGTGCGCGGACAACTCTGGGGCCTGATCTCCTGCCACGACCACGACGCGCGTCTGGTGCCGTTCGAGGTGCGCGTCGCTATCGAGCACCTTGGGCAGATCGTGTCATTGCAGATCGAGGCAAAGGAGGAGCGGGCCGAGACGGCGTATCTGCTGAGGTTACGACGCACGATGTCGCGTCTGTTGGGCGCCCTGGCCGAGCAGGACGACTATCTTTCCGCTCTTAAGTCGTCGCCTGACGATTTGCTGTGCTTCGCCGGATCGACGGGTGCCGCGATCGTAGTGGATGGGAAAGCCACGCTCGTGGGTTCCACGCCGGACCCGGAAACGGTGCTCGCGCTCGCGCAGTGGTTGTCGTCGAGCACGTCGGGCGTCTACGCGACCGACGCGCTGTCGGAAGCCTGGCCGCGTGCGTCGGGTCATGCGGATACAGCAAGCGGCATCCTGGCCGTGCCAATCTCGCAGATTTTTCGCAACTACGTCCTGTGGTTCCGCCCCGAAACCACGCGCACGATCACGTGGGCGGGCGAGCCGGTCAAACGGGCGTCGAGCCAGGACGGCAGCGTGGCGCCGCGCAAGGACTTTGCGCCGTGGCTTGAAACCGTGCGCAACCGCTCGATTCGCTGGCACCCGGTGGAAATGGAAATTGCGGGTGAATTCCGGCTGGGCATGCTCAACATCGTGCTGCGTCACGCGGAAGAACTGGCGGAACTCGCGAACGAATTGCGTCGCGCGAACAAGGAGCTCGAAGCGTTTTCGTATTCCGTTTCGCACGACTTGCGCGCCCCGCTGCGGCATATCGCCGGCTATGGGGATTTGCTGCGGGAAAGCGAAGGCGACAAACTGTCCGAGCGCAGCAAGCGTTTCCTCAACAACATGCTTGAGTCGGCGCGTTTCGCCGGCGTGCTGGTGGACGACCTGCTCACGTTTTCGCAGATGGGCCGTGCCGCGTTGCGCCCCGTGAACGTCGATCTGAACCAGTTGGTGAGATCGGTCGCGCAGGAATTTGGCGCCGAGACAGCGAACCGACAGGTCGAATGGATCATTCCGGAGCTGCCGACGGTGCCCGGCGATCCGGCGTTCCTGCAGATCGCGTTGCGTAATCTGTTCTCGAACGCGGTGAAATATACGCGCACACGGGAATCGGCGAGAATCGAGTTGTCGGTGTATTCGACAGCCGATGAATACATCGTCAGCGTGCGCGACAATGGCGTTGGTTTCAATATGAAATACGTGAACAAATTGTTCGGGGTGTTCCAGCGGCTGCATCGCGCTGAAGAGTTCGACGGCACCGGCATTGGCTTGGCGAATGTGCGCCGGATCATCGAGCGGCACGACGGCCGGACTTGGGCCGAAGGCCGCGAAGGCGAGGGCGCCGCGTTCCATTTTTCGCTGCCGAAGGTGTTCAGGGCCGACACTGCCGCTACCGACGCTGCGGCCGGCAAGCCGCGCAGGCCGGGGCCGGCGGCGCCGCCATTACCGCCATCGCCGCAAAACTGAATGGGTCGGGCGTGACTGATTGCCGAGCGATTGCGAGCGACCGATCCCGCCACCTTTCATTTCAACCCGTCATATCGGACCATGCTGAAACCCATTTTGCTTGTCGAAGATAATCCCAGTGATCTCGAACTGACACTCGTGGCGCTTGGCAAAAGCCAGCTTGCCAATGAAGTGATCGTGGCGCGCGACGGCCAGGAAGCAATCGATTACCTGCGTTGCGAAGGCGAGTGGAGCAGCCGCAATCCAGGCAACCCCGCAGTCATCCTGCTCGACTTGAAGCTGCCGAAAATCGACGGCCTGGAAGTGCTGGAAACCATCCGCTCCAATGAAACGCTGAAGGCGGTTCCGGTAGTCATGCTGACATCGTCGCGCGAGGAGCAGGACCTCGTGCGCAGCTACGCGCTCGGCGTGAACGCTTATGTGGTGAAGCCGGTCGAGTTCAACGAATTTGTCCAGGCGATTGCCGATCTCGGCGTGTTCTGGGCCGTGCTCAACGAGCCACCGCCCGGGTCAATGCGGGTTCGCCGTCAGTCCGCGCCGGAATGAATCTGGTGCACACTGGCATATTCCTCCTGCACGGTGCCCGGCGTAACGGCCTGGGTCCGCTGGTCCTTTCGTTGTTTTGCCCGATGCGACCTGCCCGGCAGTATCGCGTGCGCTGGTTCGCCTGAGTGCCCTGACCATGCAGCCTTTGCATCTGCTCCTCGTAGAAGACAACGCGCTCGACGCGGAACTGACCTTGACCCAGTTGGAGCGCGCCGACTATGCGGTCGACGTGCAAATCGTCTACACGGAGCAAGGTTTTATAGCGGCGCTCAACACATCCAGCTTCGACGTGATCCTCGCGGACTTCGTGATGCCGGTGTTCTCCGGCGTCGAAGCGTTGGCGATCGCCCGCGAGCGCGTGCCGCATACGCCGTTCATTTTCGTCTCCGGCGTGCTCGGCGAGGAGCATGCCGTCGACATGCTCAAGCGCGGCGCCACCGACTATGTCCTCAAGCAGCGCCTGCAGCGTCTGCCTGCCGTCGTGCGGCGCGCGTTGACGGAAAGCACCGAACGCCAGCAGCGTATTGCGGTCGAACGCGCGCTGCGGGAGACGGAAACGCACTTCCGTTTGCTGGTCGATGCGCTGAAGGATTACGCCGTCATCACGCTCGATCAGGAGGGCAGGATCCGGACGTGGAATGCGGCGTCGGAGCGAATTCTCGGGTTTGCGGCGCAGGACGTGGTCGGCCAGTCCGCCGAGGTGTTCTACGGCCAGGAAGATCGCGACACCCATGTGTTCGCGCAGGAACTGGAGACGGCGCAAGTCGATGGCAGTGCAAGCGACGACCGCTGGCTCTGGCGCCGCGACGGGCGCTCGTTCTTCGCGTCGGGCGTGACGACAGCGATTCGTGCCGATAACGGCGAGCTGATCGGCTATTCGAAGATCATCCGCGACGTCACCGAAGAGCACATGGCCGCCGATGCCTTGCGCGTGGCGAAGGAACAGGCCGAGACCGCGAATCGGGCGAAGGATCATTTCCTGGCGGTGTTGTCGCACGAATTGCGTACGCCGTTGACACCGATCGTTGCCGCCGTGCGTTTGCTGGAGATACGTTACGCGCTGCCGTCCGATGCCCAGGCAACGCTCGAACTGATCCGGCGCAACGTGGAGCTGGAGGCGCGCTTGATCGACGATCTGCTCGACCTGACCAGCATCGCGCGCGGCAAACTTTCGCTTAACTTTGCGAATGTGGTGCTGGAGACGCTGATGTCGAGCGCGCTCGATATGTCGGAGTCCGATCTGCGCGGCAAGGGCTTGATGCTGGAAACAACGTTGGGTGCTACCTCCACGCTGGTTTTCGGCGATGCCGCCCGCTTGCAGCAGATCGTGTGGAACCTGATGAAAAACGCGGTGAAGTTCACGCCGGCGGGTGGGCGTATTGCGGTGCGGATGTGGAATCCGGATGCGTCGACTATCGCGATTTCGGTCACCGACAGCGGTATCGGGATTAGTGCCGAAGCGTTGCCGCGGATCTTTTCGGCCTTCGAACAAGCCGACGATTCCATCACCCGGGCATTCGGCGGGTTGGGGCTGGGCTTGGCTATCGCCAGCACACTGGCGTTGAAGCATGGCGGAACGCTGACCGCCCAGAGCGATGGGCGCGACCAAGGAGCCCGCTTCACGCTGACGTTGCCGCTCGTAAAGGCGGGGCCGGAAGATGAAACTTCGCCGCGCGCCGCGCAGGACCCGGATGAGATCGTGCGGTCGTTGAAGGTGCTGCTCGTAGAGGACAACGAATACACGTCGTCCGCCATGGCGCAGGTGCTGGAGGTGCTGGGACATCAGGTCGGCGTTGCCACGACAGTCGCCGAGGCGCTTGCTCTAGCCCGAGGCGAAGTGTTCGATCTGCTGGTCAGCGATATCGGCCTACCCGATGGCAGCGGACTCGAGGTCGCGCGCGCGTGGACTGACTTGCAACCGGGAAAACCGTCGGTTGCCATAACAGGTTATGGCATGGACGAAGATATCCGCCGATGCCGCGATGCCGGCTTTATGGATCACCTGACAAAGCCGGTCGACTTCGCCCGGCTAGAGTCGCTGATTCACGCTTTGGCCAGGCGGCCGGGCGGCGCGTAGTTCGCCAGCTCTCGCGGGCAACGCTTTGCCCTCGTCTTTCATCCGCGCTTGGGCTTTTCCCTCTCCACGAGCTTCGACGCCATGAACCGGTGTTCCGTCGAGAACAGCCGCCGGTAGGTCAATAAGACCGCGCCCACCGTTCCGAGAGCCGACGAGGCCGCGATAAAAAACATGATGACGATCTGATAACGGACCGCTTGCAGTGGCGATTGCCCAGCCAAAACCTGGCCCGTCATCATGCCCGGCAGACTCACCAGTCCCACGACCGTCATCTGGTTCAACGTCGGGATCATGCCCGCCCGCACGGCTTGGCGCGCCGGCCCTTGCGCCGCCTCCCACCGCGTTGCACCGAGCGCGAGCGACATTTCCACCGCGCCGCGTCCTGCCGTCAGTTCCTCCGTCATCCGCTCGATACCCAGCGACACGCCCGTCAACGTGTTGCCGAGAATCATGCCGAGGATCGGTATGGCGTATTGCGGCTCGTACCACGGATGAATCCGGATCACGACGAACAATCCCACCGCGGCCACCAGCCACGAACTCACCCAGATCGACACGACGCTATCTACCCGCTGTCCAAGGTAGGTGCGCCGTCCGCGATTCGATGCCGACAGTCCCGCTATCAGCGTCATCAACGCCATCAGCGGCAATACGACGTACCAGCGTGAAAACTGGAAGACCCAGCCGAGCACGTATCCGATCGCGAGCAGTTGCACGACACTGCGCACCGCCGCCCACGCCAGCTTGCGTTCCAGATCGAGCTTCAACGCAACCGATAACGCTCCGTTTACCACGATCAACCCGGCAGCGATCGCAATGTCGAACAAGCTCAGGTTCTGATAGCCGCTCATGACAGGGTACCCGCGGTCATGACGAGCTGGCGCTCGCCTACACGTTGCGCCTGAGCCGGGTCGTGCGACACCCAGATGCTGGCGCGTTCTCCCGGGCGATCATCGAACCAGGCACCGACCAGCGCTTCTATTTCCAGCGCGGAAGCCGGATCGAGCGACGCCGTTGGTTCGTCGAGCAGCAGCACGTCGGGGTCGACTTGCAGCACGCGTATCAGCGCGGCAATTTGCGCTTCACCGCCTGATAGCTCGCTCGCGCGTTTATCGAGGAAATCGGCTTCACGGCCTGCCCGGCGAGTCAGCTTGATCACACGCTCACGATCAAAGCGCACGTCGCGATACACCTTCAGCGAAAACGGGTAACGCAGGTTGTCTTCCACGCTGCCATCGAGCATGGCCGGACGTTGTGCAATGTAAGCCACGCGTCGCCGGTACGCCGGAATACCCGTGCGCGCGATGGTGTTGCCGCGCCACTGGATCGCACCGTCATCGACAGGGTCGAGCAGCGCAAGCGCACGCAGGAACACGCTCTTGCCCGAGCCCGACGGCCCGGTGATAACCGCGCGCTGGCCCCCGGACAAGCTGAACGTGGTCGGATGCAGCAAGACAGCGTGGCGCACCGGGTCGTAGCGGGTGAGCTCGGTCGCGCGAATCAGGGGCGTGTCGGCTTGCATGGACATGGCGAAGACAGGCTCGGAATGATCTTGGAGCGCCATCATAAATCAACGCCGCTTAGGCGATCCTTAGAGTCGTGGCGCGTAGGGGTGCGCGAGTCTTGATCGGGCGGTTCGGGCGTCGAGCACTGCGGAGCACCGGTCTTGCTCTGCACAAGGAACTGGCCGGTAACATCGCCGGGCACGCGACGTGCTGTGCCGTGTTTCAAGAAAAACAGAGGGAGCCACTATGGCGCTTGGCCGGAAAATCGGAAAAATAGTCGCCTGGATCGTCGCGGTTCTGATCGTCCTGATCGCTGTGCTGGTCATCGTTTTCCTGACCTTCGACTGGAACCGGGCCCGTCCCTGGGTCGACGATAAAGTCTCGCAGGCTATCGGCCGGCAGTTCCAGATTACCGGCGACCTGAAGGTCGGCTGGCAACGGCCGCCTGGCGAAACCGGCTGGCGCCGCTGGGTTCCGTGGCCGCGTTTCTCGGCTGAAAAAATCACGGTCGCGAATCCCGACTGGACCAAGCAGAAGTTCTTCGCGACCCTGGACGAGATCGATTTCCAGGTCGAGATCCTGCCGCTGCTCGCGCACAACATTGTGATTCCATCGATCAACCTCGTGAACCCGTCGGTCGATCTCGAGCGACTCAAGGACAACCGCGATAACTGGACGTTCAAGTTCAAGCAGTCCACCGAACCGTCCGCCTGGAACCTTCAACTGCATGACATCGCGCTGAACAAAGGCACGATTGCCTACGCGGACGAGATCACGAAAGCGGACATGCAGGCGGTTGTGAATACGCTCGGCCAGATGATTCCCATCGGCGATGTCATGAAGCAGCAGGAAGCGGCATCGCAGAAATCATCGGCGCAGATGGTCGGCAAGAGCGGCGCGACCAAGCTGAACCAGCAAGTCGATAAAGCGGCGGCATCCGAGGCCGCTGCTGCCTCCGCAGCGTCGGCTGCTGCCGCTGCGGCAGCGAGCGCGCCGAACCCGGCAAGCGTCTCGGCGAACACCAGCATCACCACGAAGGAAGGGCCGAAGCCGCCCGTGCCGCCTTATGGCATCGGCTGGTCGGTGAAGGGTAAATACAACAACGTGGCGGTGTCCGGCGACGGCAAGGTCGGCGGTGTGCTCGCGCTGCAGGACGCCATGCGCCCGTTCCCCGTGCAGGCGGATGTTCGTATCGGAGACACGCATATTGCTTTTGTCGGAACCGTGACGGATCCGGCTCACCTCGCGGCACTTGACTTGCGGCTTTGGCTGCAGGGCGTGAGCCTTGAGCACTTGTATCCGATCGTCGGCGTGACGCTGCCCGCGACGCCGCCGTATGCAACGGAAGGGCGGCTCGTCGGCCAGTTCAAGGCTGACGGCAATGTCTTCAGGTACGAGAACTTTACCGGGCGCGTGGGCGGCAGCGACCTGAATGGTTCGCTGACATTCGTGGGACGCAAGCCGCGGCCCTTGCTCTCGGGCGAACTCGTTTCCAACCTGCTGCAGTTTTCCGATCTTGCCCCGATCATCGGCGCCGATTCGAACGCTAGCAAAGCTAAGCGCGGCGATACGGAGAAACAACCGTCGTCGAAGGCGCTGCCGACCGAGGAGTTCAAGACGGATCGATGGAAAGCGATAGATGCCGACGTCAAGTTCACCGGCCGGAAGATCATCAAGGACCCGGCGCTGCCGATCACCAACCTCTATACGCACGTGATCATGACGGACGGCGTGCTGTCGTTCGAACCGCTGTCGTTCGGCGTGGCGGGCGGGACGTTATCGTCGAATATTCATCTCGATGGCAGCAAGGAGCCGCTGCAAGGCCGTTTCTCGACTTCGGCGCGCCATCTGAAGCTCAAGGAGTTGCTGCCGACCGTCAAGACGATGCAATCAGCGTTAGGCGAAGTGAACGGTGACGCGGCGTTATCGGCGACGGGCAATTCCCCCGCCGCACTCGCCGGAACCATGAACGGCGAGCTCAAGACGCTAATCACCGACGGCACGGTCAGCCGGCTGTATATGGAAGCGGCGGGGCTGAACGTGGCGAACGCGGTCTATGAAAAGCTCTTCGGCAAACACGATGTGAAGATCAACTGCGCGGCGGCGGATTTTGTCGCGACCAATGGCGTGCTGGAATCGCGCGTGTTTGCCCTCGATACCGACGACGCCGTGATCAACATGGACGGCACCGTCAATCTGAAGACTGAGGAGATGAACCTGAACATTCATCCGCACACAAAGGGTTTCCGGGTGTTTTCGCTGCGCTCGCCTCTGTATGTGAAGGGGACGTTCAAGGATCCGCATGTGGGCGTGAATGCCGGGGCGCTGGCGGTCCGCGGTGCGGCGGCGGTCGGACTTGGTCTGCTCAACCCGTTTGCCGCACTGATCCCGTTGATCGCGCCGAGTAACAACAAACCGCTGCCCTGCACGCAAATGCTTGCCGACATGCGCGCCGCGCCGTCCGCACCTCCGCCGGGGCAAAAGCAAAATGCGAAGGGTGCGCCCGGGTATATGGAACCGGGGGTGGCGAATCCGGCGGCGGCTTCGTCTCCGGCGTCGTCTTCGTCGTCTAATAGTGGCAAGGGTGCGAAGGGCGCAAGCGGTGGCCCGGCCCGTCCGGCGGTATCCACGCCGGCCAGTGCGGCGCTTTATCGCGGGAGTTGATAGCCGGCGATAGATTGCCCACTGCTTGCGTTTTTGCACAAAGCCCCGCGAAGCGGGGCTTTGTGCTTTAGACGTCAGCAACCTCGGTTTCTTGGGATCGATTTGCGCATTTTAACGCGCAAACGCAAAAATAATAGGTAGTTTGCGCAGTATGATGCGCATTTTACATCGGTTGCCTACCAAAAAATTGGTCAATAAAAATGCGCATCATACTGCCCAAAACATTAAAAAAGCCTACAATTGCGCATCATGACGCGCAAATACACCGACCCCATCAGCAATTTCGAGCGTGTGGCAGCGGAGCTTCGCTCCCTCCGGCGTGAGCGACGCATGAGTCAGCAGACGCTGGCTGATCGCGCGGGCGTGTCCCGGCGCACAATCACCAATGCGGAGGGCGGGCAGAACGTCGGCCTTCATGAGCTTTGCCGGATCGCCAACGCGCTCGGCTTCGACCTCACGCTGCGTCCGAAAGATACGGTGGTCTTCGAAGATCTGGATTTCTTCTTCCGGGAGAACGAATGAACACGCCGTCGTCGCTTAAGCCTGCGCCGCCATTCGATCTGGAAAATCTCTTCGACAAAATCCGCCGGCTCGACGTTCACACGCCCCAGGGCATGGCCGGCCTGCTGGCGAAGGAGAGCACCTTCGTCTTCAACTACGGAGAAGTCGAGCCGGACGCGGCCGTGTCGCTGACCATGCCCGTGCGCCGCAAAAGCTACAGCAGCGGTGCGCTGATGAACGTATTCGCGATGAATCGCCCGGAAGGTTACTTGCGATACATCATCGAAGAACGGCTGGCGCGCTTCGGCACCCCTAGCGACATGTTCCTGCTGTTCCTCGCCGGGCGAAACCAGATCGGCAGGCTCACTTACGCGCTGCACGGCCAGACCGTGCCAGAGGGTGAGGGCGAGCGGCTTGACGAGTTGCTGTCGTCGCCATCGGGACAATTGTTCGAGCGGCTGGTGAGCAAATATGCGCTCGGCTCGGGCATTTCAGGCGTGCAGCCGAAGACGGTGGTGCCGCTTGCTCCCGAGATTCCCGCCGGCGCGTCCACCCTCGACGCACACGCGACCTTGGCACTGACCACGGTCATCGTGAAGGCAGAAGGCGATGACTATGAGGGGATCGCCCGCAACGAATTCCTGTGCATGTCGGTGGCGCGCGAGGCGGGTTTCGACGTGCCTGATTTCTGGCTCTCCAACGATGGCCTGCTGTTCGTCATGGCGCGTTTCGATCGTGCGCCGGACGGCACGCCGCTTGGCTTCGAGGACATGAGCGTGCTGACCGGCAACGACAAATACCGCGGCAGTTACGAGATGATCGGGCGAGCGGTGGAGGTCTACACCGGCGCTGATTTTCGCGCGCAATCGCTGCGGCTTTTTGAACGTGTCGCGCTGTCGTGTTTTCTTCGCGATGGTGACGCGCACATGAAGAACATCGGCATTCTCTATGCCGATCCTACCGGGCCGCGCCGGCTCTCGCCCATCTACGATGTTGTCTGCACGGGCATCTATCCGTTGCTCGACGGCCGGATGGCGCTGAACCTGAACAAGTCGAAGGTTTTCCCCGTGCCCGGGCAGCTCATTGCATACGGCGAGCGCCTGGGGCTGAAGCGCGCCGAGGCGGAAGCGATCCTGCTGCGTATCGACCAGGCATTCGATACCGTTGCCGAGCGGCTCAGCCAGGACGCCCGATACCAAGCCGACGATCTGCTCGAGCGGATTCGAGACGTCATCCGTCGCACCGGCGCCATTCCTGTCGCTCGGGCGAAGCGACCGGCATTCCGTCTGCCCTGAAACGTCTGGCACGCACAACACGCTTTTGAGTCACCGCTATTAATCCGTTCTGCATCAGCGACTTAAGCGTTGAGCCCCGTGCTTATCAACAAGCCTGCCCACAATTACTGGGGATAACTCGCCGGTCGTACTGGCTTGGCAACGCGCCGGATAACACGCAACGCGTGGATCAAAACGGGTCGATTTGAAACTATGTTTATTTATCAAAGACTTAAGAAGATAACCTCACGCTTGTCCACAGGTCCTTCAACAGATTGTGTGCACAACTTCGCTGGCTGAAACGGCCCGATCCGCATGCAAGTCGCACTTTGAAGCGGCGCCTGAAAATCGTTTCCGTTCAACGCGTTCCCGGGTTTGTCAGAAGGTTGTCAACAGGGTGGTCCCCAATTTCTGTGCACAACTTTGGACTGCGACGCCGTTCGATTAGCAGCCGTCAGACAAAACCCTGTATTTATCCGCAAAACGTTTTGTTTTCCGTCTTAAAATTGCGCCGCACCCTTTTTTGATCCGGGTGCCGTGCGCCCATTGCCGGCGCTGACGCCCAACCCTACTGAAAAGGTTCATGCGTGAAGCAGTTAACCATTCGAAATCGGATTCTTGTGAGCTTTGGCGTGATCCTCGCGCTGATGTTGGTGATGGCCGTCTGTTCATACATCCTGCTCGGCGCGATCGACCGGGATGCGCGCAGCCAGGAAGAAGACTCGTCGCCGGGCGTTTATCTCGCGACGACTATCCGTGCGGCGTGGTTCGAAAACTACACGGTGACCCAGCGGCTTATTTTTATCGATACCGCGCCTGACCAGGTCCGCCGCGACACCCAGCGCATTGCCGAAACCCGCGACTCGCTCGACAAGCTGATCGACCAGTACGCAGCCACGGTCTTCGACGACACCGACCGACGTCTCTTCAGCGACTTCAAGCAGCAACGCTCCCTCTACGCGCCGATCCAGGAGCAGATCCTGGCCGACGTAGCGACCTCGAAGGCGGCAGCAGCAAGCGCCTTCAACACCCAGCTCACGCCGGTCTGGGAAACGGGGCGGACCGTGGTGCGGGCACTGGTCGAGCGCAATAACGAGCAGCAGACGCGCTCGTCGAAGAGCATTCGTGACTCCGTCAGCAAGGCCGAGATCACGTTGCTGGTGGTCGTGCTGGTGACCATTCTGGTGGCCGCATGGGCGGGATACTTGCTGCTCCGGGCGATCGCCGTGCCGATGCAGCGGCTGGTAGAGGTCGTCGATGCAATGCGCACCGGTGACCTGTCGCAGCGCCTGAACCTGGAGCGCGGCGATGAATTCGGCGCGCTGGGAGCGGGATTCAACCGCATGACCGACGAGCTGACTGGCTTGGTTGGTCAGGCGCAGAAGTCGGCGGTGCAAGTCACGACATCGGTGGCTGAAATTGCTGCGACTGCCCGCGAACAGCAAGCCACGGCAAGCGAAACCGCCGCGACGACGACTGAGATCGGCGCCACGTCGCGGGAGATCTTTGCCACATCACGCGACCTCGTGCGCACGATGAACGAAGTGTCCGGCGTGGCCGAACAGTCGGCGCTGCTGGCCGGCACAGGGCAGGTAGGCCTGACGCGCATGGAAGACACCATGCGGCTCGTGATGGAGGCCGCGGGTTCGGTGAACGGCAAGCTCGCCATCCTCAACGAGCGCGCGAGCAACATCAACCAGGTGGTGGCCACTATTACGAAGGTCGCCGACCAGACCAACCTGCTGTCGCTGAACGCGGCGATCGAAGCGGAAAAAGCTGGGGAATATGGGCGCGGTTTTGCGGTGGTCGCGACGGAGATCCGTCGTCTTGCAGACCAGACGGCGGTTGCCACTTTCGATATCGAACAGATGGTGAAGGAGATCCAGTCGGCGGTCGCGGCGGGCGTGATGGGCATGGACAAGTTCTCCGAGGAAGTCCGGCGCGGCATGACGGATGTGCAGCAGGTCGGCGGGCAACTGTCGCAGATCATCCAGCAGGTCCAGACGCTCGCGCCGCGGTTTGTGATGGTCAATGAAGGCATGCAGACGCAGGCGACCGGCGCTGACCAGATCACGCAGGCGCTCGCGCAATTGTCCGAAGCCGCACAGCAGACGGCTGAATCGCTGCGCCAGTCGACGCAAGCGATCGACGATCTCACGCACACCGCCAATGGCCTGCGCACCGGCGTGTCACGCTTCAAGGTGGCGACGTGATGACCCGCACGCTTGCCAATGCGTCTTCCGGCGGCTGAGACCATGCTCTTCGTCCAGTTCACGCTCGATAACGACCGCTATGTGATCGACAGTTCGCAGGTCGAGCGCATGCTGTCGCTCGTGCCGCTGAAGGTGATGCCCGGCGTGCCGGACTGGGTCGCGGGCGTGCTGGATTACGAAGATCTGCCGGTGCCGGTTATCGACCTGGCTGCGCTTGCGCTCGGCCGGCGTTCGCATGAACGATTGTCCACGCGCCTGGCGCTGGTCTACTACCCGCACGAAAGCCCGACGGGCATCGAACATAAGCGCCTCGGCATCTTGCTCGAGCGCGCCACGCGCACGCTGACGCTCGACGCCGCCGCGTTCAGGCATGCCGGTGTCGAGGCGACTGACGCGCGCTATCTCGGGCCGCTTGCACGCGACGCTCAAGGACTCGTTCAATGGGTCCGCATTGAGCATCTGTTGCCGCAACACGTGCAGGCACAACTCTTTACGCCAGGCGAAGCATGAAGCACGTCTCTATTTCCGATCAGGCCCGTCGCGCGGCGGAGGCGTTTCACAAGATCCACGAGATGCATGAAAGCCGTCGCGAGCCGCTTCCGCACGCGCAGGTCGCGCAGTTCGCCGGGCTTCTGCAACGGACGATCGGTCTGGACCCATCGTCGATTGGCGAGAAAGCGATCGAACGAGCCGTCTCGGACCGGTTCGCCGCCTGGTTAGCGGCAGGTGCCGATGGTCTGGATGAATCGCGGGCCAGCATCGACGCGTTCTGGCTTGTGGTGAACGGCGTGCCGGAGCAATTGCAGGCCTTGATCGAAGCGGTGGTCGTACCGGAGACCTGGTTTTTCCGCGACGCCGAGGCGTTCAACGCGCTGGCCATGCTGGCGCGTGTGCGGCTGCTCGATCAGCCGTTCAAGCCGGTGCGGATCCTGAGCATGCCGTGCTCGACGGGCGAGGAGGCCTACACCGCCGCCATGGCCATGCTCGACGCGGGTATTGCACCCGAGCGCTTTTCCATCGATGCCCTCGATATCAGCGGCCGCGCGCTCGACTTTGCACGCCACGCGCACTATGGCAGCAACGCGTTTCGCAGCCGCGCGCTCGGATTTCGCGAGCGTTTTTTCGCACAGGCGGGCGATCAATGGCGGTTGCTGCCGGAGGTGACGGAGCGAGTGCGGTTTCGCCAGGCAAATCTGCTGACGCTCGATTCACAGACGTTCGAGCCCTTCGATTTCGTTTTTTGCCGCAACGTGCTGATTTATCTTGGCCGGCAGACACAGCACACGGCCATGCGGGTACTGGACGGCCTGCTCGCACCAGACGGGACGCTGTTTGTCGGGCCGGCGGAAACGGGGTTGATGATGCGCGAGGGCATGGCGTCGGCGAAGCTGGCGCTGGCGTTTGCGTTCAGACGGCCGGAGGGTGGACTATCGGACAAGCTGTCGGGCGGAGCCCCGCCGACGCTTACCGGTGAGCGGAGCTGGGACGAGCAAGGTTTGGGCGTTCGGCCGCGCGCGCTGTTCGCTGCCATCGCCAGCGCGGAGCGGGCCATGGAAATTGCCGCGCGAGCAGCGGCGCCCAAGGCGCCGGTTGCGGGTTCCAGCCTGGCCAATACGTTCGGCCAGCGAACTGCGTCGGCGATGAATCTGAACGATGCACTTAACCGCTCGTTTTCATTCGGCTCGCCTGCGGCTGGCACCCCGCGCGCAGCACTCGACACGGCAGCGAACGCACAGGCTGCCGCCATACCGGGCACGCTTGAACAAGCCCAGGCACTTGCCGATGCCGGCGCCTTGCCTGACGCCGCCGAGATGACGCGGACCTATCTCAAGGCGCATCCGGCCAGCGCCGACGCCTACTATTTGCTCGGCGTAATTGCGGATGCGCGAGGCGAGCAAAGCGAGGCGAGAGGTTTTTACAAACGCGCGCTTTATCTTGATCCCGGGCATGGTGAGGCGCTGACGCATCTTGCCGCCGTGCTCGGGCTGGAAGGCGATCGTGCGGGCTCGCAGTTGTTGTTGGCGCGCGCGGAACGTGCTGAACGTGCTGAACGTGCATCACGAGGCCGCCATGAGTGATCCGCGCGACCAGCAGGACGCGAGGTTTGACGTGGATGAAACCGCCGGGCGTCTTGAAGCAGTTTCGGCTTCAGCCTCGGACGGACCGCCGTCATTGCTTGCCGAGATGGAGGGTCCTATCGACGACTGCTGGAACCGCATCGGCGTTCGCGGCGACGGTTCGTGTCCGCGTCTGGAAGACTACATTCATTGCCGCAATTGTCCTGTACACGACGCTGCCGCGGCGCGCGTGCTGGACCGTGAACAATCCGCCGATGCGGTGATTATCGGACAAGAGGTCCTGCACCGTCCGACAGCGCAATCGATGGGCAAATACGCGGCCCGCGAGGCCGATGCCACGTCGTGGCTCGTGTTTCGCATCGGCGATGAATGGCTGGGTTTGCCCACCACGATCTTCCAGCAGGTCGCCCAGTTGCGACCGATTCACTCGCTCCCGCACCGGCGTCATCGCGCGGTACTTGGCGTGGTGAATATACGCGGGAGGTTGCTCGTCTGCGCGTCGCTGGCGCGCTTGTTCGGGATCGCATCGGCGGTGGGTCAGGATGGGCGCAGGCCGGAGGAACATAGCGGCCAGCAGGGTATCGATGCCCGCGATCTCGCGCGCTTGCTGGTCGTCGAGCCGGGCGGCGATGTGGGCGAGCGCGGCAACCCGATCGTGTTCCCCGTTGATGCCGTCGATGGCGTGCATCGTTTTGCGCGCGCGGATTTCCAGGCGGTGCCGACGACCATAGCGAGCATGTCGGCTTCCCACGCGGTGGCCGTGACGGCGTGGAAGGGCGTGACGGTGGGCCTGCTCGACGCGGCCAAACTTTTCGAGACCTTGAACCGGAGCCTCACATGAGCGGCGCTGAAACAGGCCAGGGGCCAAGCCGAGGCCAGACATCGCTCATCGACTTGTTTCGTGAGGAAGCGCGGGCGCAGGCGCAGATCCTTAGCGACGGCCTGCTCGCGCTGGAACGCGCCCCGCGCGACCCCGTGATGCTCGAAGCCTGCATGCGGGCAGCCCACTCGCTGAAGGGCGCGGCGCGGATTGTCGGCGTACCGGACGGCGTGAGCCTCGCGCATGTGATGGAAGATTGCTTTGTCGGCGCACAACAAGGGCGCGTCAACGTGGATGCCGGCATGATCGACGTGCTGCTGAGCGGTGTCGACCTGATCTTGCGGATCGGCCAGGGGTCCGGCGACGAAACCTTGTCGCAGACGGATGTGGACACATTCGTCGACTCCCTGAATGCACGCATGAACGGCCCGACCGCTGCGCCGTCCTCATCGGTGTTTGAAGCGCCACAGTCTGACGCTGACCTCGATTTATCGAATGAACTGACGCTCCCCGCGCCGGTGGTCGAGGAAACAGAGGAAACGCAAGAAGCACAGGAAACCGTGGAAGTCGCGTCGCCGCAGCCGGCCCGCTCCGTCGAACTGCGCGAGCCGGCTCGCATGCTGCGTGTTCGTGCCGACACCCTCGACCGCTTGTTGAGCCATTCGGGCGAATCGCTGGTTGAATCGCGTTGGCTCAAGCCTTTCGCGCAATCCATGCTGCGCGTGAAGCGGATTCAGCGCGACGCCAGCCGGGCGCTCGATTTCCTGCACGAATCGTTGACTGAGGCGGCTACCTCGGCATCGAGTTCATCGGCTGCGCCGACTGCGGCGCTCGACGCGCGCACGCTCGATGCGCTGGACGAGGTCCGCCGTCTCAACGCGCAAGCGCATCGCCAGCTCGGCGAGCGCCTGGCCGAGCTGGAAAACTACGACCGGCGCTCGACGCATCTGTCGCAGCAACTCTACGACGAAGCGCTCGAATGCCGGATGCGGCCGTTCGTCGATGCCACCGGCGGTTTTGCGCGCATGGTCCGCGACGTTGCACGCTCGCTCGATAAACAAGTGCGCTTCGTGATTGCCGGAGAAGCGACGGAAGTGGACCGCGACATCCTCGACCTGCTCGAAGCGCCGCTGGGTCATTTGTTGCGCAACGCGGTCGATCACGGCATCGAAGCGCCGTCGCTGCGCGCAGCGCTTGGCAAGCCGCCGGAAGGCACCATCACGCTGGAAGCCCGCCATAGCGCGGGTTCGCTTTTCATCAGCGTCAGCGACGACGGCGGCGGCGTGGACCTCCCCGCGCTGCGCCGGGCCATCGTCCAGAAACGCCTGGCCAACGAGACCACGGCCGCGCGTCTTTCGGATACCGAACTGCTGGAATTCCTGTTCCTGCCCGGCTTTTCCATGCGCGATACCGTCACCGACGTTTCCGGCCGCGGCGTTGGCCTGGACGCGGTGCACGACGTGGTACGGCAGGTGCGCGGCAACTTGCGTGTCACGCAGGAAGCGCTGGTCGGCACGCGTTTCGTGATGCAGTTGCCGCTGACGCTGTCCGTGATCCGCAGCCTGATTGTTGAAGTGGACGGCGAACCGTATGGGTTGCCGCTCGCGCACGTCACGCGCACGCTGGTCCTGCCGCGAGCATCCATCGATCTGCTTGAGGGGCATCAGCATTTCGCGTTCGAAGGGCGGCGGCTTGGCATCGTCACCGCGCACCAGATCCTCCGCTCAGGCACCTTCGAAACCATCAGCGACACCCTCAATGTCGTCGTGATCGGACAGGGCTCGGCGAGCTACGGCGTGGTCGTCGACCGCTTTCTAGGCGAGCGCATGCTGGTCGTGCAACCGCTCGACAAACGCTTGGGGAAGGTACCGAACATCGCGGCGGGCGCGTTGATGGAAAACGGCGACCCGCTCCTGATCGCTGATCTCGACGACTGGCTGCGCGCGGTTGAAAAGCTGGTTGTCGACGGTGAACTCGGCCGTGTCTCATCGGGCACGGTGCGCGTGGTTGCCGCCGCGAGAAAACGCGTGCTGGTGGTGGACGACTCGCTGACCGTGCGCGAACTCGAACGCAAGCTGCTGGCGGGGCGCGGTTACGACGTGACCATCGCCGTCGACGGCATGGACGGCTGGAACGCAGTGCGCAGCGAGCGTTTCGACCTGGTGATCACGGACATCGATATGCCGCGTCTTGACGGTATCGAACTGGTGACGCTGATCCGCCGCGATTCGCAACTGCGCGAGACGCCGGTGATGATCGTGTCGTACAAGGATCGCGCGGAAGACCGCCAGCGGGGGCTGGATGCCGGCGCGGACTATTATCTGGCGAAAGGCAGTTTCCACGATCAGACCTTGCTCGATGCAGTGCGGGATCTGATCGGCGAAGCGCAGTCGTGAGAAAACACTAAAAAGAGAGGCGAGCGATGAAGATCGGGATCGTGAACGACATGCCGCTGGCGGTGGACGCCTTGCGAGGAGCGCTTGCGACCCGCCACGACTTCGAGGTGATCTGGGTTGCGATCAACGGCGCGCAGGCGGTCGACTACTGCAGGGCGCAAAAACCCGACGTCGTGCTGATGGACCTCGTCATGCCGCAAATGGACGGCACGGAAGCCACGCGGCGAATCATGCGCGAGACGCCGTGCGCGATCCTGATTGTGACAATCGATGTGGGCGCGAACTCGTGGCGGGTCTACGAGGCAATGGGCGCGGGCGCGCTGGACGCCGTCGACACCCCCGTGCTGGCAGGCCCGGACGCAAAACGCGGGATCGCCGCGCTGACCGCGAAGATCGACCAGATTGCCGCCCAGCAGGCCACGAAAGCAGCCGCGAATCCGATCCCAGCCGCGCCACGTATTACCTCGGGCAGCGACTTGCTCGCGATCGGTGCGTCGGCGGGCGGCCCAAGCGCGCTGGCGACGCTCCTGGCCGGGCTGCCGGCCAGCTTCGCGCCGGCCACGGTGATTGTCCAGCACGTGGACCAGTCCTTTGCGATCGGCATGGCCGACTGGCTCAACGAACAGTCAGCGTTGCCGGTGCGCGTGGCGCGCGAGGGCGATCGACCGGAGCCAGGCTGCGTGCTGCTCGCGGCGACCAACGACCACCTGCATTTCTGTGGCGGTGGGAATCGGCTCGGATACACGAAAGAGCCATTGGCGACGCCGTACCGGCCGTCCATCGATGTGTTTTTTCAAAGCGTGGTCGCGCGCTGGAGCGGCAACGCGGTCGGCGTGCTGCTGACCGGCATGGGCCGCGATGGTGCGGCGGGCCTCGCCGCCATGCGTGCCAAGGGTTATCACACGATCGCGCAGGATGAAGCGACATGCGCCGTCTACGGCATGCCGAAAGCAGCGGCCGCGTTGAATGCGGCGGTAGCCATCCTGCCACTCCCGAACATCGCGAATGCCGTGCAAAAGGCGTTTGCATCGTTGCGCAAATGAGGCGCTCGAACTCGACACAGAACAGGATTGAGTCATGGAACATCGAAATGCAGATCCGTTGGCAGAGCGCGCGCGGCGCGAGCAGGCCGGCCCCGAATCCCGTCCGGAAAACCCGGCGAGGCCCCTTGACGATACAGGCGAGGAGCGTTCAGCCGCCGATCTTTTTGCCGATGCGCTGAATGCGCCAAGCGCCGCCGACAGCGCGGTCATGGTGTTGCTGGTCGACGACCAGACCATTGTCGCGGAAGCGGTGCGCCGCGCGCTGGCGGATCAGCCGCGGCTGGATTTTCACTACTGCGCCAATCCCGAGGATGCATTGCGCGTCGCGCAGGCCACGCGGCCGACGGTGATCCTGCAGGATCTGGTCATGCCGGGCGTGGACGGGCTGACGCTGGTGCGTCAATATCGAGAGAACGAGGCGACCCGCGATATTCCGATCATTGTGTTGTCGACGAAGGAAGAGCCGCGCATCAAGAGCGCCGCGTTTGCCGCGGGCGCCAACGATTATCTGGTGAAGCTGCCGGATACCATCGAATTGATTGCGCGGATCCGCTATCACTCACGCTCTTATCTGAATCTGCTTCAGCGTGACGAGGCTTATCGCGCGTTGCGGCAGTCGCAGCAGAAACTGCTCGAAACCAACCTGGAACTTCAGCGCCTGACCAACTCGGACGGGCTGACGGGTTTATCGAATCGCCGGTGTCTCGACGACTACATGAACGCCGAGTGGAAACGCGCGGCGCGCGAACAGTCGCAGCTCGGTTTCCTGATGATCGATGTGGACAACTTCAAGTCGTACAACGACACCTACGGCCATGTGGCGGGTGACGATGTGCTGAAGCTCGTCGCGCGCGCGATTGAATCGGCCCTGAACCGTCCCGCCGATCTTGCCGCCCGCTTTGGCGGCGAAGAGTTCGCTGTGGTGCTGCCGTCCACGTCGACTGGCGGCTTGCGCCTGCTCGGTGAAAAGATCCGCATGGCGGTGGAGGCGCTTGCCGTGCCGCATACGGGTTCAGCCAGCGATCGGCTCACGATCAGCGTAGGCGGCGTCATGCAGGTGCCGCAGCGGGGCGAAGACATCAAGCAGATGATCGAAGCCGCCGACCTGGCTTTGTATCGGGCCAAGCGTGACGGGCGCAATCGGGTGGAAGTCGCGAATTAAGCCGGGCCGCGAAGAGCGGTTCCATTCACCGCGCCGGCGGCGCCGTTTACCGATGCCGCGCGCTCGCCGAAACTGAACGGCACCATGCGGGCCTCGGCGCTCTCGTCGCCCTTGCGCGTTTCGTCCCCGAGGATCGGGGCGAGCTAGAGGTGCAGTGAACATTCGGACGGGTTCGTCGATGCATCGGCCGAGCGGCTGCCAAAACCGTCGGCGATGCCTCAGCAGATAACACGCCTTGAGCCTCGCTGACGCGCGACAGGCCGACGTGGGGCGTGACCACGAGACTCGCGTGCGAGCTGGCGTCGAAGGCAGTAGCAGAAACCGCCGGGGCAGGTGTCACAACATCGTTCGATGCAACAAGGCCGGTCAATGGCGCGCTCCACTGATCGGCGGGCGGAGGCGGCGCACTGCGAACCGGCGCTTTCGCCGGTTCGCTCGGTTCAGCGACGGGCGTGGTGCGCTTGAGCCACGCGTCGTGGGATGCAATCAGACCGGGCGAACGTCCACGCGGTGTTTCATTCCAACCGGAACGATCCATCACGAGGGCGGAAGGCGTTTCCTGGACGGTTGTTGCTTCCAAGGCTGGCGCACTCTTCGCCGCGGCTGGCCAGGGCACTTGTGCTGCTGCCGGCGTTGGTGACGCTAGTGACGCGGGCGATGCAATCCGATCTGCGGCCCGTGCGCTCCAGGCATCGTCAACTGCGACGCTTGCTGCTGCGGGGTTGCTCCATGGGTCATCGGCTGTGGGTTGAGGCGCGGCGTGACTGCTCCATTGCTCCCCCGCGGGCACGCTGGCCGGTGTTGACTCCCCCGCGCGGGCGGTCGCGTGCATTAAACCCAAGGCAGCGCACGCCAGCGCGACTTTTTCCAGTCCTGAATGAACGAGCCGAAACAGGTCACGGAGCGGTGAGCGAGACATGGCATTTCCTCTGAATACACGAAAGCTCGCAGCCTATGGGAAAGTGCAGTTCAAAATAACGCGATTTATCTGAATAGTGAAAGGTTTCGGTGAAGAAGTCGGGTTGATGAGCGCTATGGGCGCGTTTGCATGGCAGTGGATGGTTCGCCGACGCTCGATTGTGACATTCGATGTCTTTGATCCCAGACTTTCCTCAGCGATGCGTGGACGGTCCCGCCGTCCTGATGAAGTACAAAGAGCCGTTCCGACTAACGTCGGAACGGCTCTTTGCGTACGGCGCTCGTTTCAGCTTCCGCTCATCCGGTGAGACAGAACCGGCCGAGCGGCAGGCGATCGGACAGCGACGGTTATTTCGCTGCCTCCGTCTGCGTCGCTTTCGCCGCAGACGCAAGATTCGCCGTGCTGCCAGATGGAGAACCCATTGCCTGAAACAGCAGCGCGGTGTCGCTGAGCCGTGCGCTTTCATAGCGGATAGCATCGAGTCGAGCATTACGATACTGGCGTTCGCTCGCCCGTGTTGCCGAAGGCGGAATCGCCCCGAGCCGCTCGCGCGCCGCGGAATCCGTGAACGCGCTCATTGAAGTGCGGCTGGCGGTATCGGCGAAACTGAGTGCCTGGTTGTCCTGCTCGAGCGCTGCGAGTGAATCCGCCACGTTGCGGAAGGCGCTCAGCACTGTCTGCTTGTATTGCGCCACGGCCGCTTCGTAGCTCGCTTGCGCGGCGCGCTTCTGGGCGAGCAACGCGCCGCCATGAAACAGCGGCTGCGACAGCGATGCACCTATTCCCCAGATCGCGCCTGCTCCGGACAAGGCGTCAGGCCAGCTAAAACCTGCTTTTCCCATCGATGCCGACAGCGTCAGGCTCGGGTACATTTGCGCCGTTGCGACGCCGACTTGCGCCGCGGCCGCTTTGAGGAGCGCATCGGCGGCCTGGATATCCGGGCGGCTGGCAAGCAGTTCCGACGGTACGACCACCGGCACATTTCCCGGCACGGTGAGCGACGCGAGATCGAGGTCGGGCGGCGCCTGATCCGGCGTGCGGCCAAGCATTACGGCAAGCGCGTGACGGGTTGCAAGCCACTGGGCCCGCAGCCCCGGCAGCGAAGCGGCGAGCGCGGCGGCGTTCGATTGCGCGTTGAGCGCGTCCGCGCGCGACGCCGAACCGAGTTCGTAGCGGCGCTGTGTTTCTCGCGCGTCTTCGTTGGCGAGGACGATCAGCCGCCCGGTCGTATCGATTTGCGCACCTAACGACGCCGCACCGATAGCGCCCGTGACAATGTTCGCGGCGAGCGCGCGGCGGGCGGCATCGAATTGCCAGGCCTGGCTGTCCACCTGCGCGGCCAACGCTTTGTCCGCCAGTCGCGCCGCGCCGAACAGGTCGAACGTGTATTGCGCCCGGATCTGCCCGACAAAGAGGTTGTAGAGCACAGTGGGCGGCCCGAAGTTAGGCACGCCGATCGCGCGCTCCCGGTCCGTCTGGCCGCCGAGGTCGATGCTCGGCAGCATCGACTCGCCGACTTGCGCCCGCAGTTGTTCGCGCGCCGCAGCGAGGGTCTTGTCCGTCGCGGCGAGGCTCGGGCTGTTGCGCAACCCTTCATCGACCAGCGCGTTCAGCGGTTCCGAACGATAGAGCTTCCACCACTCGGGCACCGGTTTCGCAGCGGCATCGAAACTCTGCGATACCCCTTCGGCCGTTACAGTGCGAGCGGGTTGCGCGTCGGTGCCGTAGTGGGCCACCGTCGGCATGACGGGCGGTTTTCCGTCCGGGCCGAAAGAGCACGCTGAAAGGGCGGCCGTGAAGCCGAGAGCAGTCAGGTAAGAGCGGTTCATGACTGACCTCCATTGCGGGCATCGGGCGTGGAAGGCGTGGAGGGCGCGTCTGGATCTTCAAACCCCGCGCGCTCGTTACGCCGCACCTTGAACGAAGCCGCATATAGCGCCGGCAAGTAAAACAGCGTAAGCACGGTCGCGCTCGTGATGCCGCCCATCAGCGCGGTTGCCATCGGGCCGAAGAAGTTGCTGCGCAACAGCGGGATCAGCGCGAGCACCGCAGCGGCGGCGGTCAGCGTGATCGGCCGGAAACGCCGCACCGTGGCGCCCACAATGGCGTCGAAGCGAGGATGCCCCGCGGCAATGTCCTGTTCGATCTGATCGACGAGAATCACCGAGTTGCGCATGATGATCCCGAACATGGCGATCACCCCAAGCATGGCGACAAACCCAAACGGTTTGTTGAACAGCAGCAGCGCGATCACCACGCCAATCAACCCCAGCGGCGCGGTCAGCACCACCATCATCACGCGTGCGAAGCTCTGCAACTGGATCATCAAGAGCGTCAGCACGACAATCGCCATGATCGGCATTTGCGCGTTGATGGACGACTGGCCCTTCTCGCTTTCCTCAACCGGTCCGCCCACTTCTATCCGATACCCCACCGGCAAGCCCGCGCGCAACGTCGCGAGCTTCTTCTCAATCGCGTGTGTCACGTCGATACCCTGCGCGCCGGCCTTCACGTCCGACTGCACGGTAATGGTCGGCTGACGGTCGCGTTCCCAGATCACACCGTATTCCAGATCGTTCACCACATGCCCGATCGTTCCGAGCGGCACGGGTCCGTTAGGAGTCGGCATCGCAAGCGTCGCCAACTTCGCCGGATCGACCCGTTCGCTTTTCGGTGCACGCAAATCGACGCTGATCAGCTTGTCGTGTTCACGATACTGCGTGACGGTATAACCGGTCAGTTGCATCGCGAGGAAATCCGATACGTCCTGCGAACTGATTCCGAGTTCACGCGCCTTCTTCTGGTCGATATCGAAGCGCACCGAGCGCTCCGACGGTTCGTCCCAATCGTACTGGACATTGGCCGTACCGTTGTCCGCACTCATTTCCGCGAAAACCTTTTCAGCGATACCGCGCACCGTCGGCAGATCGTCGCCGCTCACGCGGAACTGCACCGGATAGCCAACCGGCGGGCCGTTTTCGAGTCGCGACAAACGCGTACGCACGGCAGAGAACTTCTCACGCAACACAGGTTCGAGCCAGCGTGCGAGCTTCTCGCGATCCTCCACGGACTTTGCGGTGATCACGAATTGCGCGAAGTTCGGTTGCGGCAATTGCTGATCGAGCGGCAAGTAAAACCGCGGTGCACCAGTGCCGACAAAGTTCACTATATGGTCGACCTCAGGCCGTCCCTCCAGCACTTTCTCAAGACGTTTGGTCTCGCGCAGCGTGGCGTCGAACGAGGCGCCTTCCTGCAGCCGGACATCGACGAGCAATTCCGATCGGTCCGAACTCGGAAAGAATTGTTGAGGAATAAGCGTAAAACCTGCCAGCGCAATCACGAACAGCACGAGCGTGATGCCGAGCACGACGAAGCGCCGCTCAATACACCATGTCAGCCAGCCGCGCAGACGGGTGTAGAACTTCGTGTCGTAGATATCGTGTTCATGATCGTGGGCGTGATGCGCCTCGCGCTTGCGCTCAGGCAGCAGCTTGTAGCCGAGCAGCGGAATCAGCACGACCGCCGCGAACCACGACGCGATCAACGCGATGGCCGACACTTCGAAGATCGAGCGCGTATATTCGCCGGTGCTGGATTTGGCCAGCGCGATCGGCAGGAAACCGGCGACGGTAACAAGCGTGCCCGTGAGCATGGGGAACGCCGTGCTGGTGTAGGCGTAGGCCGCGGCTCGCGAGCGGTTCCAACCCTGCTCGAGTTTCACCGCCATCATTTCGACGGCGATGATCGCGTCGTCGACCAGCAGGCCCAGCGCGAGGATCAGCGTTCCGAGCGAGACCTTGTGCAGGCCGATATCGAAGAGATACATGAAGAGGGCGGTGACCGCGAGCACGACCGGAATCGAGATCACGACCACCATGCCTGTCCGCACGCCCAGCGACACCAGGCTCACGATCAACACAATAATGACGGCTTCAGCGACTGCTTCGAGAAAGTCATCGACTGACTTCGATACCGCATGCGGCATGCTCGACACTTCGTTTAGCACGAGGCCCGCGGGGAGTTGCGCACGCAATTCGGCGACTTTCGCGTCCAGCGCCTTGCCCAATTGCACGACGTCCTGACCGGGCTGCATTGTGATACCAATACCCAGCACCGGCTTCTCGCCCGCGCGCATTTGAGTGGCCGGGGGATCGAGATAACCGCGCTTGATGGTTGCTATGTCGCCAAGACGAAACGACCGCCCGTTGACACGGATCAGCGTATTGGCGAGCGCGGCCATGTCGGTGATCTGGCCGGTCGGCCGCACGAACACGCGGTCGTTGGGCGTATTCAGCGTACCGGAGGGCGCAACCGCATTCTGACCGTCAATCGCTTGAGCAATCTGTTGTGGCGAGATGCCGAGCCGCGTGAGTTGCGTGTTCGCTATTTCGATATAAACGCGCTCGTCCTGGTCGCCGAAATAATTGACCTTCGCCACACCGGGTACGCGCAACAAGACCGTGCGCAGCGAGTCGGCGTAATCGTGGAGTTGCACCGGCGAAAAACCGTCGCCTTCCAGCGTGTAGATGTTAGTGAAGACGTCGCCGAACTCGTCATTGAAGTACGGACCCTGCACGCCTCTCGGCAGCGTGTACGCAATGTCCCCGACTTTCTTGCGTACCTGATACCACTCTTCAGGCACGTCTTTCGCGGGTGCGCCGTCCTTCATCGTGAAGAACAGCAGTGACTCGCCGGGGCGCGAGTAGCTGCGCAGGAAATCGGTAGCGGGCGTCTCCTGCAGTTTTTTCGCGATCTTGTCGGTGACCTGTTCCTGCATCTGCTGTGCCGTGGCGCCGGGCCAAAAGGTCTGGATGACCATCACGCGGAACGTGAACGGCGGATCCTCCGATTGCGCGAGCCGGGTGTACGCGAGGATGCCAAAAATGGTCGCCATCGCGATCAGGAAGACGACCAGCGCCTGATGGCGCAAGGCCCAGGCCGAGAGATTGAAACTGCCTTCTTCGTGACGATAATCGCCCGACGCCGCAGCGGCAGCGTTGGCAGCGGCTTTCGCTGATTCCCGTTCGTGGTCGCTCATGACGCGAAATCTTCCGGATGCAAGGGCGCAACCACGCGAACTTTCTGGCCGGCAGAAACGGTATGGACTCCTTGCCACACCACGCGGTCACCGGGCGCAATGCCACTGGAAACCGTCACGGTGCGCTCGCCGTATCGCGACACGTCCACGCGCCGCAATTCAAGCGAGTCGTCCGCCTTCACGATCCAGACCGCCGGCAGTTTGCCGGCGTGGAACAGTGCGGTGGAGGGTATTATGAAGGCCTGGCTTGATGCGGCGGACGCCCCCGATGCAGGCGCTTGCGCGAACGCGACGTCCGCGGTCATGCCAAGCCGGACGTCCGGCGTGGGGGCTTCAAGCGTCATCCTCACGCGATAGGTACGGCTTTGCGGATCAGCGGCGGGCGACACTTCGCGTACGCGGGCTGCGAACGGTTTGCCTCCCAGCGCGGCAAGCCTGACGGTGGCTTTCTGGCCGACCGCGAGCGATCCGAGCGTGGTTTCCGGCACGTCCGACACCACGTCGATATCGCCGCTCCACGCGAGGTTATAGACGGCTTGTCCCGCCGATACGTTCTGTCCCGTGTCGGCCTGTTCAGCCGTGATGACACCGGCGCGGTCGGCAACAAGCGTGGTGTATTTCAACTGATCGGCCGACAGCGCGGCCTGTGCCTGCGCCTGGTTGCGCTGCGCAAGTGCCGCTGCGTACGCGTTTTCGGTTTGCTCGAGCTGCGTGCGCGCGATCAGGTTTTCCTGCGCCTGGGCACGGTCGCGCGTGACTTGCTGCTCGGCATACGTGAGCTGATGCTGGGCGGCCGACAGTTGCGCCGCGGCGCTCGCGGCGTTTTTGGCGTTATCGGCGGGATCGAGTTTCGCCACGATCTCGCCGGCTTTCACGCTGTCGCCCAGACGCACCCGGCGCTCGATGATCTTCCCGGCCACACGAAACGACAATGGGGTCGAGTAGCGCGCTTCGATCGTGGCGGGCAGCGATGACTGCACCGCGTGCGTGTCGGCGACGGCCGCCATGGCGACCACGGGCCGCAGCGCCACGGGGGGCGCCTCCTTCTTGCCGCATGCGCTGAGCGCGACGACTGTCACCACGCCGACCGACCAGGCAAAGGTTCGGCGAGCGCGAAAAGATCCCGACCCGGACAACGTGAATGACAGTAACCGCGATCGGAGCGATGACAATGACAATGAGGGCAACAACGTGCGGCGACAGACTTGCAGAATCACGGATGACCTCGACGCAAAGGCTCGCCGTGCACGCCAGGGAATGGGCGGGCACGGCCGGTGCGCAGCGTCGACACGGCCTGTCGCTGCGCATTTTCAAGATGTGGCGCTATCCGGGGCACGATACTCGAACAGGCGGCAGGCCACGGCCACCAAGCTTTCCAGTACCTCTTCGCCAGATACACGATGAATTCTAATACAACTATGGATCTGAAATCAAAGCCGTATCATAATTCAATTTTGAGATGCTAAACTCAGCCGATGAAACGAATTCGCCTCACCCGGGAGCAAAGCCGTGACCAAACGCGTGAGCGTTTGCTGGACGCCGCGCAAACTGTTTTCATGAAGAAAGGGTTTGTTGCCGCCAGTGTCGAAGACATTGCGGCGGCGGCGGGTTATACGCGCGGAGCGTTCTATTCGAACTTCGGCAGCAAGTCTGCCTTGTTTCTGGAACTGCTCAAGCGCGATCACGACGGGATCATGAGCCGGCTGCATTCCATCTTCGATGGCGAAGCGAGCCGGGCCGACATGGAAGCCCGCCTGCTGCAGTATTACAGTGAGTGCTACCGCGACAACAAGTGTTTTCTGCTGTGGGTAGAAGCGAAATTGCAATCGAGCCGCGATGCGAAATTTCGCGCGCAATTCAATGCATTCATCCGGGAATTATTGCAGACGACGACCGCTTATATCGTCGCGTTTTCAGAGCGCGCGGGGACCCCGTTGCCTATGCCGGCGGAGCAGTTAGCGCTGGGGCTGACGGCGTTGATTGATGGAATGCAGTTTTTTTATACGTCGGATCCGCAGGCTTGCGGCAGCGAAATGTCTGAAGCCGTCCTGGCGAAGTTTTTCAGCCGCGTGGTGTTTGGGTCCGACGTCGCGTGAGAGAGGCGCGTACAAAGTGCCCGCTAAGCCTGAGATAGCTCAGATAGAAATCCCCGATCCGCCGTTACTGCCTAACAATTGTTCCACCGCGTCGGCGTTGGCGTAATCCTGTTCAGGCAATCCATCGAACACGGCGACCACATCGTTGCTCGCGCCTGCGGCGCGCGCCGCATCGACAATGCCATCCTTGTTGGTCGGAAACTTCAGATCACGCAAGACCTCTGCGATTTCGTCGTTGATCGGTTCGTCATTCAAGCCGGCATTCACATGCGTATCGGTCATTGGTGCCCTTGGTTGTTTTAGGTGGCCTATCCGTCTTTATCCGCCGGTTCGCGATGCTAACGGCTCAGCTTCACGTCTGCACCTCTATTACCTGGCTCGCCATGCCGTGGCTGGGAGAGCGAGACTTCGGTAACTCCACATGAGACCAATGCGCGTGATCGAGTTCCTGTGCACGCACTTCCGGCGCGGGCGGCGAGACCGGCGGGGCATTGGCGCGAATGGCGAGCGTCGCGCGCATGGCCTCAGCTTGGCGGGCAGCGTAGATCGCCGCATCGTCCGTATGGATCGGCGCGGCATAACACGACACGGATACCAGAACCATCAATAAAGCTGTTGAGGTTTTCATCGCTCAACCCTCCAGACACTGAGTACACAAGCTCACGCAAGTGATACACGAGCAGCACAAACACGAGGCCGTACGGAGAATAGTAGCGAGGATTTGAGCAAACGCTATGCCAATCGATCAGTGCTGTTTTCCAGCGGTTCACCTGATGAATGATGCATGCGTGCGGCGCCTTATTTTAAACGGCGCAGGCCGCCGTTCTTCGAGCGATTTCTAGAATAGGCTGGTAAGCGGGCGCTTCATGGGTGACCTGGAACCGCCGTGCAATATTGCACGCATCGAGCAATTTCAGCGTGATGCCGGGTTTAGACGGAAGTAAGCATCGAGAAGCGATGTCTTGTAGACGACGCCTAGTAACACCGGCCGGGTCGGGCAGTCGATGACCGGCAAACGCTCGCCCTGGAACGCCAGGAAATGCTGCAACGCTTCACCCAGCGACATGTTCGGTGTAAGGACATCGAAATGAGGTTGCAGATAATCTTCTGCCGTTTTGACGGCGGTGTCGCGTTCATCCAGCAGATCGGACGTGATGTCCTTCAGCGCCACCACGCCGCGAAATTGCCCGTCCGCATCTACGACGTAAAGGTACTTCACCGGATATTCGAGAAACACCCGCGTCATGGTCTTCACGTCGGCATCGAGCGGGACCACGGTGTCGGCCGGTTTCACCAGCTCGCGCATTTGCGTGGCGGCGAGCCGCGAGCGCTCTTTTTCATCGCGATTACGCCGCAGCGTGACCTCGTACATCGATGTCTGCGCCGACGCCCGCGCAATGAAAAATGCCACCACGCACGAGAGCATCAGCGGCAGCATGACCTGATAGCTCAGCGTCATTTCGAAGATCATCAGGATGGCCATCAACGGCGCGTGCGTGGCCGCAGCGAGAAACGCGCCCATGCCGACCATCGCGTAAGCAAACGGCGCGGACGTGGAGTGCGGCCAGATCGCATGCGCCGCCAGCCCGAACAGGCAGCCGACGACCGCGCCCACGAAGAGCGTCGGCGTGAAAATCCCGCCCACCGCGCCGGAACCCGCGGTTGCCGCGGTCGCGACGATCTTGAAGAACAGCACCGCTGCCAGCGCTTCCCAAGTCCACGAATGATGGAGGATCGAGTTGACGACTTCGTAGCCGTTACCCCAGACCTCCGGGTACCAGATCGAGATCACGCCGACAATCAGGCCGCCGAATCCGAGCCGGATGGGCAACGGCAGGGGCAGCTTGGCGAAGCGTTGTTTCGATGCCGCCAGCAGGCGCAGGAAATAGGGCGCCAGCACGCCGCAGAGCAATCCAAGCACGACAAACAGCAGCACTTCGACACCGGTGACTGTTGGGAACACCGGCATTTCGTAAGGCGGCCGATAGCCGGCAAACTCGCGCATGGTGATGTTCGCAACCACCGAGGACACCACGATCGGCCCGAAGCTTTCCATGGCCATGGAGCCGAGCACGAGCTCGGTCACGAAGAACGCGCCGGCGATAGGCGCGTTGTACGCCGAGGTGATACCGGCCGCCGCGCCGCAGGCAACGAGCAGGCGCAGGCGCGGGGGATCGAAGTGGACCCAGCGGCCGATCAGCGACGCGCACAGCGCCGCAAGCTGCACCATCGATCCTTCTCGTCCGATGGACCCGCCGCTCGCGATGGTGAACAGCGACGAGATGCTGCGCCATAGGCTTTGCCAGACCGGCACGACACCGTCGCCAATGGTCACTGCTTCCATGTAGTCGGCATTCGCCTGACCCGAGCTTCGACGCCGGGCGATCAGCAGGCACAGCCCCGCGATCAGCCCGCCTGCTGTCGGCAATGCGACCCGCACAGGCCAGGGCAGGCGCGTGGCCATCTCGACGAAGTTACCGTGATCGCCGCCAAAAAGCCGCTGCAATTCGTCGATGCCGAAGCGAAACGCCGCAGTCGCGAATGCGCCGGCCACGCCGACAATCACGGCCCACACGAGCATGGAGTGGGATTCGGAGAACCGGAACCGGATCTGTGCCCGGGTGCGAAGTTTAAGCAGGAATGAAAGCACGTGAGCTTGAATGTCGGAGCGGGTCGAGGCCAATGGTGCGGGGCAAGGATATCACCCGCAAGGGGCCTCGGGGCAGTGCTCGGACGTAGATGTGCCTGCTGAGTTGCTTGGCACAGGCTGGTTATCGGCGCAATAAGCGAAGTCCGTTGGCAACGACCAGCAAGCTTGCCCCTACGTCGGCGAGAACAGCCATCCACAGGGTTCCCGCACCCGTCAGCGCGAGCACGAAAAATACGGCCTTGATCCCCAGCGCCAACACGATGTTTTGTATCAACACCGCGTGCGTCGCCTTTGAGAGCCGAATGAAAGCCGGGATCTTGCGCAGGTCGTCGTCCATCAACGCGACGTCGGCGGTTTCAATGGCGGTGTCCGCGCCCATTGCGCCCATCGCAAAGCCGATGTCCGCGCGTGCGAGGGCGGGAGCGTCGTTGATCCCATCGCCCACCATGCCTGCCGCCGTGCCGTCTGCCGCACGTTTTGCCACGGCATCTGCCACCGCAGCGAGCTTGTCGGCGGGCAACTGGTTGCCGCGGGCTTCATCGATACCCACCGCTGTCGCTATGGCCGCCGCCGTATGCGAATTGTCACCGCTCAGCATGACGGTGCGAACGCCAAGCGCATGCAGGTCGCCAATGGCGGCGCGGCTGGATTCCTTGACCGTGTCCGCGACGGCGAACAAGGCGAGCACGCCTGCTTCACCGATCAGCAGGACGACGGTTTTACCCGCACGTTCCAGCGTGTCGAGCTTGGCTTCCAGGCTGGCGGAACAACGTCCGAGCTCTTCGACGAGGCGATGATTGCCAAGCGAGTAAGGTTTGCCGTCGATCGTCCCCTGCACGCCGCGCCCGGGCAGCGCTTCGAATTCATCCACGGGTAAATGGGCGATGTTGTCCGCGTTGGCGGCACGCGCGATCGCTTGCGACACGGGGTGATCCGAGCGTCCGGCGAGGCTGGCAGCAAGCTGCCGGCACCGGTTGATGTCGGTATCGGCGAGGACGTCGAAATCGGTCTGCGCCGGTGTTCCATGCGTGATCGTGCCGGTCTTGTCGAGCGCGAGCCAGGTCAGCTTGCGGCCCCGTTCGAGGTAGGAGCCGCCTTTGATCAGAATGCCCTTGCGCGCCGCGGCAGTGAGGCCGCTGACGATGGTCACGGGCGTCGAGATCACCAATGCGCACGGGCAGGCAATCACCAGCAGCACCAGCGCCTTATAGATCCAGTCATGCCAGACGCCGCCAGCCAACAGCGGCGGCAGGACCGCGACGAGCACCGCTAGCGCGAATACAACCGGCGTATAGACACGCGCGAACTGGTCGACGAAGCGTTGCGTCGGCGCTTTCGAGCCTTGCGCCTCCGACACCGCGTGAATGATGCGGGCGAGCGTTGTGTCGCTGGCGAGTGCCGTCACGCGATACTCGATCGCCCCGGATTCGTTGATCGTGCCAGCGAACACCGAGTCGCCGGGTGCTTTATCGACTGGCAGGCTTTCGCCCGTAATGGGCGCCTGATTGACAGAAGAGCGTCCGGCACTCACTACGCCGTCGAGTCCGATCCGTTCGCCGGGTTTGAGGCGCACGATGGCGTTTATCGATACCGATTTGGCGTCCACGTCTTGCCATGTGCCGTCGGGTTGCTGGACGGTCGCGCGCTCGGGCGCAAGCTGCATCAGCTTCTGAACGGCGTTGCGCGCACGGTCGAGCGACTTCGCTTCGATCAGTTCGGCGAGGCTGAACAGGACCATGACCATGGCTGCCTCGGGCCACTGGCCAAGCACCAGCGCGCCCGTGACGGCAATGCTCATGAGTGCGTTAATGTTGAGATTGCCGTTGCGAATCGCGACCCAGCCCTTTTTGTAGGTTCCAAGGCCACCGGCAATGACAGCAAGCACGGCAAGCGATGCCGCGATCCAGCCGGGGAGTGCAGCGAAGCTGACTATCTCCGATGCAACCGCCGCGGCGCAGGCCAGCGCGAGCGGCCAGTGGGAGTCTTTCCTGGCGACGGCAGAGGTTCCACCTTGCGGCATTGATTTGGGTAATTCAGCGGTGAACCCCAGCGATCGAATGGCCTGCGCAATCGCCTCGCGCTCAAGCGGCGAGTGGTCGACGGTGAGCAAGCGTTGCATCAGGTTGAATTGCACGTTCTGCACGGAAGGCATGGCCGAAAGCTTCTTGCGTATCAACGCTTCTTCCGTCGGGCAATCCATCTGCGCGATGAGAAACACCGTGCGTTCGCCGCCATTCAAAGGCTTTTGAGGAGCGGCGGCGGGCTTAGCCTCGGCGTGCGAATGTGCATGTGTATGTGAATGCGCATGGTCGGACAAATGGTCATGACCGTGGCAGCACGGTGAGCGCGTTGGGGCTTCATCAACCGTGTGATTCGTTTCGCTGAGTGGGGACATCGTGGCTTCCTGAAGGGATCTATGGTTTAGTAGACGCCCTGAAGTCACTTCAAGGTCAAGCGTTGGCCGGGAGCTCAAGCAATGAAAATCGGTGAATTGGCCAAAATGGCTCAGTGCACGACTGAAACCATCCGCTTTTACGAGAAAGAAGGCTTGATGCCGCAGGCCGGCCGGACAGATTCGAATTACCGGAATTACACGGAGGCGCACGCGGAACGTCTGCGGTTTATCCGCAATTGCCGGGCACTGGACATGACGCATGACGAGATCCGCCATCTGCTCAGCGCGACCGATGCGCCTGGCGAACCGTGCGGTTCAATCAATTCGCTCGTCGATGAACACATTCTTCATGTAGACAGGCGGATCGACGAATTGACGCAACTCAAGTTGCAACTGGTTGCGTTGAGGGGCCAATGCACGACGGAAGAATCGGCGACGGACTGTGGCATTGTCCAGGCGCTTTCAACGGACAACGTCGCGCCTGCACGCGAGAAGCGGACCCATTTGGGCTGAGTAGCGGAGCGGAGCGGAGCGACCGGGGTCTGACAACCCGGCCTCGTCATACCGAAGCCGGGTTGTGTTCTTCGTTTCGTTAAACTACTCAATCACCACTTCGGCGCAAACGGTGGCTTTGCATTTCGCTGGCCTTCGTCGAGCGCATCGATCTTCGCGATATCGTCGGCATCCAGTCTGACCTTTTGCGAGTCCCAGTTGAGTTCTTGATGTTCTGGATTCGTCGATGCCGACAGCACCACGATATCGCGCGACAGCAGCCACGCAAATGTCACCTGAGCGGGCGTCACGCCATGCTTCTTGGCGATGGCAGCCAACGTAGGATCCTTGTGCGCGCGCCCTTCGCCCAGCGGCATATACGCGGTCACTTTCACGCCGAGCTTCTGCGTGGCCTCGACCAGCTTGCGGTTCGCGAGGAACGGGCTGATTTCGAACTGGTTCGTCACAATGCCCTCGCCACCGGGCGCGTTCAACGCTTCCTCAAGCAACGGCACGGTAAAGTTCGACACGCCGAAATGACGAATCAACTGCTGCTTCTGCGCGTCCTGAAAGCCCGCAATCGACTCGGTGATTGGCACCACGCTATCCGGCGAGGGCCAGTGAACCAGTGCGAGATCGATCGTGCCGATGTTCAGCTTCTTGTGGCTTTCCACGAGGCTTTTCACCACGTCGTCACGACGCAGCCGGTCGTGCCAGACCTTTGTCGTCACCCAAATATCGTCGCGCGGAACGAGCGAATCGCGCACGCCTTTACCGACGGCTTCTTCGTTCTTGTAGAGCTGCGCGGTATCGATATGGCGATACCCCAGTTGCAGCGCGCTCGTGACAGACTTGGCGGTTTTCTCCGCGTCCACGCGAAAGGTGCCGAGTCCGAAGGAGGGAATTGTTTCGATCATCTGATGCTCCTTTTGAATACGTTTATCCGATACAGACCGGCCGGTTCAGGGATCCTAGGCATCCTGATCCAGTTCCGGGTAATGACGGAAGATGCCGGATTCGTTGAATGGAAGCCGGCGTTCCGAGTCCACATAAGCGGCGATATTCGGTCGCTCAAGCACGGCATCGTGCAATGCCGCCACGCGCGGATACAGGCTGCCGAATTTTTTCATCGCGCGGGGAAAGGCGTAGTGCAGGCCGTCAACAAGTTGAAATATTGACAGATCCACGTACGTGGTCGTGTTGCCGATCATCTGTTTATCGCCGTGAGGATTCTGCGCTAGCACCCGCTCGAAATAGCCGATGAACTTCGGAACCCGGTTCTCGATGAAATCCTTCGAGCGCTGCTTCGCGGCGTCCTTCTGGTCTTCGTAATACAACCCGCTCGCTAGCGGATGATGGGTGTCGTGGACCTCGGTCACCACGTCCGCGATCGTCAACTGCAAGCCGTGCGCGACATAACGCAGGCTTTCGTCCTTCGGCGCGAGACCGAGCTTCGGCGCGAGATACTGCAGGATATTCGCCACGTGCGGCACCATCAGTTCGCCATCCTTCAGAAATGGGGGCGCGAAAGGAATGTGCGGCTCGGTCTTGCTGTTGATGATCTTCATCATGGCGGCGGTGCCTTGCCCATCCTTCTTCGCGCCGCGTGCAACGTCGACGTACTCGGCGCCGGCGTCTTCCAGCGCGAGCCGGACGAATTCCCCCCGGCCTTGAAGACCATCCCAGTAATATAGTTCGTAGGCCATCGGCAATATCCTCGCGGTGTGATTGCTGGAAACCCAAAGACAAGAGGGTAGCAACACGCGTGCCGTTGCGCTTGGATGGCGTGGACATCGCACTTGTAATGCCACTGGAAAGTAAAAGCCCCGCATGCGGGGCTTTTGTCTTCATGCAAGCGGCACCTCTACGAACCTTACCCGAGCAAGCGCTCTACGCCCATGGTTATTGCGAGTCCTCCCCCAATCAGCCAGGCATAGACGATCGCTCCAGTCACCAGCGCGCGTGGTCCCGCCTGGCGAATTTGCGCGATGCGCGTTTCGATACCCAGTGCAGTCATCGCCATGGTCAACGCGAAGGTATCGAGCGTGTTCAGCGTGTGGGTAGCGGAACCCGGCAAAACGTGCAACGAATTCACGATAACAAGCGCAAGGAAGCCGAGCGCGAACCAGGGAATGGCCAGCTTGCGCTTCGTGCCGCTGCCGTCGGTTTGAGCGTTGTTACGCGAGCGGTTCACCCACATGCCGATCACGAGCAGCACCGGGACGAGCAGCATCACACGTGTCATTTTCACGATAGTCGCGATATGCGTCGCTTCCGGGCTCACGTTGCTGGCCGCGCCCACCACCTGCGCCACTTCGTGGATCGTGCCGCCGAAAAACAGGCCGACGCCCAGCGTGTCCAGATGCAGCCAGCCGAGGTGCAGCGCGAGCGGATAGAGGAACATGGAAAGCGTGCCGAACAGCACGACGCTGCCCACCGCCATCGCGCTCTTATGCGGCTCGGATTGCAGCGTCGATTCGAATGCAAGCACCGCCGCGGCGCCGCAGATCGCGCTGCCGGCTGCGGTCAGCAATGCCGTATCGCGGTCGAGCTTCATCAGCTTCATGCCCGCCCATGTGCCGATGGCGAGCGTGCTCACCACCACCAGTACCGACACCGTCAGCCCAGGCAGTCCGACCTGAGCGATTTCCTGCAGGCTCACGCGCAGCCCGAAGAAAGCGACTGCGATACGCAGTAGTTTGCGAGCGGAGAAGTTCACGCCCGACGCCCAGCTTTCCGGCATGCCATCACGCAGCGCATTACCGTAAATAGCGCCGCCAACAATGCCGACGATCAGCGGACTGAGTCCCAGATTCGCGATAAACGGCAGCGCGGCGAGTTGCGTGACGGCGGCGGCAAAGAGCGCGACAAACAAAATGCCGTTGAGTTGACCGCGCGTTTGACCAAGTGGAGCGGTTGGGGCCGGACGAGATGCGACAGGAGTGGCGAGGGTATTCACGGTTTTTCCGTTTTGGTTCGATGTGGCAATCCTATATTTGATATATCGATATGAGAAATCGTCATTTAGGATGTAAACTATCCGTTCAGCCGATAGTTGAACGCCAATGACCGCAGACCAGCTTATAACTTTCGCCACCGTCGCCGAGCACGCCAACATTAGCCGGGCAGCGCTCGCGCTGCATTTGTCGCAGCCGGCCGTGTCCGGGCAACTGCGCCAGTTGCAGGACGAATTCGGCGAGCCTTTGTACCAGCGCGCCGGCCGCGGCATCCGGCTAACCGCCGCCGGCGAACAGCTCGCGGTTTATGCCACGCGCATCCGCGAGACCGTCGGGCAGGCGCACGCCTACCGGAATGCGCTACGGGGGCTTGAGCGCGGCACGCTGAGGATTGGCGCGAGCACGACGCCAGCGAGTTACCTGCTGCCTTATCTGATCGCGGAGTTTCATCGGCAGCATCCGGATGTGACGGTGCACACGATCGACGGGAATACGACTGAGATTGTTGCTGCGCTGGATTCGCTGGATATAGCGATGATCGAAGGGCCGGTGGGCGCCGATCTGCCGCCGGGAACCGAAGTCACGGCGTGGCGCGAGGACGAGATCGTGGCGATTGCGCCGAGCGGCCATCCGCTGGCGGCTGCCTCCGGCGGGGTGACACTGGAAGCGGTATGCGCTCATTCGCTGGTTTTGCGCGAGGGCGGGTCGGGCGTGCGCCAACTGGTCGAGCGCGCGTGCGCCCGGGCCGGCGTGCCAATGCGGGTGGCGCTGGAGATCGCGGGCGTGGAGGGCGTGAAGGAAGCGGTGCGGGCGGGGATGGGGATAGGATTTGTATCGGCGATGTCCATGCGCCATGAGGACGGCGCGCTGCAGCGTTTGCGAATCGGGCCGGAGCCGTTGACGCGGCGGTTTTCGATCCTGATGCCACATGGCGCGGCGGCGTCGCGGGCGGCGGCGAGCTTTTACGCGCTTTGCGTGGCGGATGGGGTTGAAAAGTGATGCCTCGCCCGGATTCACAGCCTCGAGCACCCCAACTTTCCATCGGCGCGAGCAAATCGCCCATCCTTAGGGAATTCCAGAATAGCGTCCCTTGATCCCCAGGCGCATGATGCGAAATCATTCCGACGCAATACGCGTCTTTTTTGAAATTCGTTCTTGGAACCGGTTCCATTGGCCGGTTAAAGGCAAATTCCACTGTGGAACACGGTAAATCTGGAAATCTGATCAAAAATACCCGGGCTAACGCAAACGTCCCGGTCGTGATTGTGGCGAGCGCATTTGGCGCGGAAACGATCCGCCGCGACGGCCACGCAACCTGGGCGGAAACCGCGGCAAAAGCAGGCGCGGCCGGTTTCGAAGTCCGTCGCGAATTGTTTTCCTATCAGGCCCAATCGCAGCCTGCTGCCTTGTACGAACTCGGTCAGCGAATCCGGGCGGCCGGCATCTGGCCCGTCTATTCCACGCCCGCGACGCTTTTCGACGAAACCGGCGCCCTCGACGAATGCGCGATGGAGCAGACGCTGGACGAAGCGGCTGCGCTCGATGCGCGTATCGTCAAATTTCAGCTCGGCGGGTCAGAGAGCGCCGGCGCGGCGACGGATTCAGCGACGCTCGATCGCCTGATCGCCGGGATCCGGAATTCCAAGGCGCAGATCGTCGTCGAGAACGGTCAACTGCAAGCGGGCGGTACGATCGATGCGTTCTCCGCGTTGTTCGACGCCCTGGAAAATCACTCACACACGCTCTCGATGACCTTCGATACCGGCAACTGGCGATGGGTGCAGCAAGATCCGCTCGAAGCGGCGCAGCGCCTGGCCAAATACGTGGGTTACGTGCACTGCAAGGCGGTGGAGGGTGAAGGCGCGCGACGTTTTGCAACGGCTCCCGCGACGGATGACGCTTACCTCGCCGCGTTGCTGGCTTACTTGCCGGCTCACGTCCCGCGCGGTATTGAATTTCCATTCGATCAAAACAATCTCGCCGCCGACGCTGCACGCTACGTCAAACAACTTGCATCGGCTTGAAAGTCGGCCTGAAATCGGCCTGAATGCCCCCTCAATGAATGACGAAGGACCGCTTATGAAAACCCCTCTCGATGTCGTGACCTACGGCGAAGCCATGACGATGTTCGTCGCCGCCGAGACCGGCGATCTCGCGAAGGTCGGCCAGTTCACCAAGCGCGTGGCCGGCGCGGATCTGAACGTCGCGATCGGCTTGTCAAGGCTCGGTTTCCGGGTCGGCTGGATGAGCCGCGTGGGCCACGATTCATTCGGCCAATACGTACTCGATGTGCTCGCGAAGGAAGGAATCGACGCAGGTTGCGTGACGATCGACGAACGTTATCCGACTGCTTTCCAGCTCAAATCGAAGAATGACGATGGTAGCGATCCGGCGATCGAATATTTCCGCAAAGGCTCGGCGGCGAGCCATTTATCGCTCGATGATTATGTAGCCGATTACGTGCTGGGCGCGCGCCACTTGCACCTGACGGGCGTTGCACCGGCCATCTCGGCGACCTCGCGTGAGCTGGCATTCCATATGGCACGGGAGATGCGTAAATCCGGCAAGACCATTTCCTTCGATCCGAACCTGCGGCCGACGCTTTGGCCGTCGCGCGAAGCGATGGCGGAGGCGTTGAACGCGCTCGCCGCGCTGGCCGACTGGGTGATGCCGGGTGTCAGCGAAGGCAAGATCCTGACAGGTTTCTCGAAGCCCGAGGACATCGCGCGTTTCTATCTGGATCAGGGTGCGAAGGGCGTGGTGGTCAAGCTCGGTGCGCATGGCGCGTACTTCCGGACCGCGGATAACGACGAGGGCACGGTGCCGGCGATCCCTGTCAAAAATGTCGTCGATACGGTCGGCGCGGGAGATGGTTTCGCCGTCGGCGTAGTGAGCGCGCTGCTGGAAGGACGCGACGTACGGCACGCGCTGACGCGCGGCAACCGCATCGGCGCACTGGCGATCCAGGTGATTGGCGATAGCGAAGGCCTGCCGACCCGCAGCGAACTCGATGCGCTGGAACAAGCGGGCGGCAACGGGACGCAAACCAGCACCGCGCCGCTTTATAGAGACGCTTCATAGCGCCTTGATAGCCCCTCAGCAATCACATAGAAAACGAGCCAAGGACGGAGACAATCATGCAGCCAGCCAGTGCCAATAACAGTAAGCCAGCGCTCGCGGTGCGCCGCTGGTGGACGATCATGCCGATCGTGTTCATCACCTACAGCCTCGCGTATCTCGACCGTGCGAACTTCGGCTTCGCTTCGGCGGCCGGTATCAACCACGATCTCGGCATCAGCAAGGGGCTGGCATCGCTGATCGGCGCGTTGTTTTTCCTCGGTTATTTCTTCTTCCAGATTCCCGGCGCGATCTACGCGGAACGTCGCAGTGTGAAGAAGCTCGTGTTCGTCAGCCTGATCCTGTGGGGCGGGTGCGCCGCGCTGACCGGCGTGGTTACCAACATTCCATCGTTGATGGTGCTGCGTTTCATGCTCGGGGTCGTCGAAGCGGCCGTGATGCCCGCGATGCTGATCTTCATCTCCAACTGGTTCACGAAATCCGAGCGCTCGCGCGCCAACACCTTCCTGATCCTGGGCAACCCGGTGACGGTGCTGTGGATGTCGGTGGTATCGGGTTATCTCATCAATTCATTCGGCTGGCGCCACATGTTCGTGGTGGAGGGCGCACCGGCCATCATCTGGGCGGTGATCTGGTGGTTTATCGTGCAGGACAAGCCGGCGCAAGTTCAATGGCTTTCCGAGCAGGAAAAACGCGATCTGGACAATACGCTGCGCGCGGAACAAGCAGCGATCAAACCGGTCAAGAACTATGGCGAGGCGTTCAAGTCGCCCGCGGTGATCAAGCTGTCCGCGCAATATTTCTGCTGGAGCATCGGCGTGTACGGCTTCGTGTTGTGGCTGCCGTCGATCCTCAAGAACGCGTCCACGTTCGGCATGGTCGAGACCGGGTGGCTGTCGGCCGTGCCTTATCTCGCGGCAACTATTGCGATGATCGCGGCGTCTTGGGCGTCGGACAAACTCGAGCGCCGCAAGTTGTTCGTGTGGCCGTTCCTGCTGATCGGCGCGTTCGCTTTTGCGGGATCGTACCTGCTTGGATCGACGAGTTTCTGGGGCTCTTATGCGCTGCTCGTGATCGCGGGCGCCGCCATGTATGCGCCTTACGGCCCGTTCTTTGCGATCGTGCCCGAGTTGTTGCCGAAGAATGTGGCGGGCGGCGCAATGGCGCTGATCAACAGCATGGGCGCGCTTGGATCGTTCGTCGGCTCGTATGTGGTCGGATATTTGAACGGCGCGACGGGGTCGCCGGCAGCGTCGTATGTCTTCATGAGCGCCGCGCTGGTGGCGGCCGTCATACTGACGCTGATCGTGAAACCGCAGCCGGTCGCACCCGCCGCCAAACTGGCCACACGTGCTTGAGATAATTGAGGCACCAACCTTCTTGACCCCACAGGACCTGTTTCGATGAAAAAGAAAATCGTCGCGTATAAGCCGTTGCCCGCGGACGTGCTTGCATACCTTCAGGAACACGCGGACGTTACGACCGTCGACCCGAAGCAGCACGACGCGTTCGTTGCAGCGTTGAAAGATGCCGATGGAGCGATCGGTGCGAGCACGCAGATTACGCCCGCCATGCTCGAAGGGGCAACGAGGCTGAAGGCGTTGGCGACGGTTTCCGTGGGTTTCGATGCCTTCGATATCGCCGACCTGAACAAGCGCGGCATCGTGCTCACGAACACGCCGGACGTGCTGACGGAATCGACCGCGGATACGGTCTTCGCCTTGATCCTGGCAAGCGCGCGCCGCGTGGTGGAACTTGCTGAATGGGTGAAGGCGGGCAAGTGGACGAAGAGCATTGGCGAAGAGTCTTTTGGTGTCGATGTCCAGGGCAAGACGCTTGGTATTATCGGGCTGGGACGGATTGGCGGTGCAGTGGCGCGGCGCGCTTCGCTTGGCTTCCGCATGAATGTGCTGTACACGAACCGCAGCTCGAATGCGCAGGCTGAACGCGACTATGGCGCGAAGAAAGTCGATCTGGACGAGTTGCTCGCCACTTCGGATTTCGTGTTGCTGCAAGTGCCGCTGACTGCTGAAACGCGCAACCTGATCGGCGCCGAGCAGCTGAAAAAAATGAAGCGCAGCGCGATCCTGATCAACGCGTCACGCGGACCGACGGTGGATGAAGATGCGCTGATCCAAGCATTGCAGGACGGCACGATCCTCGGTGCGGGCCTCGATGTGTTCGTGAACGAGCCGCTGCCTGCCGACTCGCCGTTGCTCAAGATGAAGAACGTCGTGGCGCTGCCGCATATTGGCTCGGCCACGCACGAAACCCGCCACGCGATGAACAAGAACGCCGCGGAGAACCTGATCGGCGCGTTGAATGGCACGCTGACGAACAACATGGTGAATCCGGAAGCATTGAAGCGCTGAGCGGGTTGAAGCCAAGCTCGCTGCATTGAACAAAGCGCGCCTTGGCGCGCTTTGTTTTTATCGGATGTCGAACGAGAACATGGCAAGAGACAACTTTTCGAATGACCGGCGCGCGACCATCACCGACGTCGCGCGTGAAGCCGGCACCGGCAAGACCAGCATTTCGCGTTATCTGAACGGCGAGACAGGCGTGTTGTCGACGGAATTGCGCGAGCGCATAGAGGAGGCGATCGCGAAGCTCGATTACCGCCCGAACCAGATGGCACGCGGGCTGAAACGCGGCCGCAACCGGCTGGTCGGGATGCTGGTCGCAGACCTGACGAATCCTTACACCGTCGAGGTGCTGCAGGGCGTGGAAGCAGCCTGTCACGCGTATGGTTATATGCCGCTGATCTGCCACGCGGCGAACGAGGTCGATCTGGAGCAGCGATACCTCCAGCTGCTGAGCACGTATCGCGTGGAGGGCGTGATTGTGAATGCGCTCGGCGTGAAGGAGGAGACGCTGGAAACGCTCGCTCGCGGCGGTGTGCCGGTCGTGCTGGTGGACCGCTCGGTCGAAGGGCTCGTGACCGATATGGTCGGGCTGGACAACACGGAAGCGGTACGGATGGCGATCCATCATCTGGTGAGCCAGGGTTTCGATGAACTGCTGTTTGTCGTCCAGCCATACGCGCAGGTCAGCTCGCGACGCGTGCGCGAAGCGGCATTTCGTGACACTATCGGCGCGCTCGGCGTTTCTGGCGTTTCCGGAGTGTCAGGCGCCACGATCGTGCTCGATCTGGATAATGACGAAACCCTCGCCGAAATTGATGCGCGTATCAACGCCGCGCATCGGCAGAATCGAAACGTGGCGCTGTTCGCGGCGAATGCACCGGTGGCGTTGCGGGTCGCGCTGCATCTGAAGGAGCTTCATGGCGCTGACTGGCAGCGGCAAGTGGCGCTGATGAGTATCGATGACTCCGAGTGGGCCGAGCTCGCCGGCATGACGACCGTGCGCCAGCCGACCTATACCATAGGCGAGCGCGCCGTCGAGTTCCTGCATGAGCGCATAGAAGGCGCGGTTGTGGCGGCGCGAGAATGCCTTCTGCCGGGCGAACTGATCGTGCGGACATCGACATCGGCATCGAGTTCGACACTAAGGTCTGCACCAACACATAACGGCGGCACATAGTTTTTGAGGAAATTTAATTAATGGTAAGTGCCTTGACGCTGGTCTGTCTCACCATCGCGACGTTGCTGATTGCCGCGTTGCCCATCTGGTTGTATCGCAAGACGAAACCGCGGTTTGGCTTCGAGCGTCGTGACGTGATTGTCGGGATCGCCGTCTTCGCCCTATTTTCGATGGTGATCGAACGCGGTCTGCACGGACTCGTCCTGAGCAACGCGACCACGGTCGGCCTGCTGATGAATCCGGCCATTTTCGTGATCTACGGCGCGCTTGCCACGGGCATCTGCGAGGAAGTCGGGCGCTACGCGGGCATGAAATGGCTAATCAAGCGCGATCCCGCTTCATTGCAACGCCCGGGCACGGCACTGGGCTATGGAATCGGCCATGGCGGCGCGGAAGCTTGGCTTGTCGGCGTGCTGGTGCAACTGCAGTGGATCCTCTACGCGCTGCTTGCCGATCGCGGCATGCTCGATCAATATTTCACGAGCGTCCCGGCCGAGTCACTGCTGCGGCTGCATGCCGTGCTCGGCAGTCTCGCGCCGGAATCCGCCGCGTTGTTCCTGGTCGAGCGGGCAGCGGCGTTTGTGTTCCAGGTGGGATTGTCGGTGGCAATGTGGCACATGCTGCGTGAGCGTTTCCGCTTCACGCTGCCGTTCATGATCGTCGCGCACGCGCTGATCGCGTTGCCGGTCGCGCTGTATCAGGCGCGCTTGATTCCGCTGCTCGCCGCCGACGCCGTGTATCTCGTGTTCGGCTTAATCGTGATGCGTGCGCTGCGGCGCTATTTCCTGGGCGTGGCGGCCGCTGCGAATCGAGCGGCGCGCACGGCGCGTGTAGAGGCCGGAGACTGAGATGGACGACGAATATCAATACGACTGCCCGAGCGCCGATATTGAATTGCTGGCGCGCGTGGTCAGCGACCTGTTCCCGGAGCAGACGCAATTCTCCGAGCGACCGGGTGACGACGGCCAGCTTTCGCTCGTGATTCATTACGTGGCAATGCGCTTTGGCGCAACGGCGCGCCGCATAGCTATCGATATCCGCTTCGATCCCGCCGCGCTCGCGCGTTACCGGGCGATGCCGCCGCGTTTGCACGCGCGCAGTTATGCGGTGTTGCGCGCCTATGTGGAAGCCACGCTCGGTTCGCTCGAGGAGATGTATGCGGGTGGGGAAACCGTGCCGCGCACGGTGGAGATCGATATAGGCGAAGATTTTGCGTGAGGCTGGGCACAGAGTAGCCCGGCCTTGCGTTGCCTGCGCGCTTACGCTTATGAAACGCGCTTATAAACCTTCGCGAAACGGGCTGCCTTGACTACGCCGTAGTCGCCCGGCGCGTATTGCATGACCCAGTCGCCGGCTTCGCCGTGAAGCACATCGCCGGCTTCAGAACGCGCGATTGAAAACACTTCTTGCATTTGCTTCGCGAGGACTGCGACCGGCACGTTCCGGTACGCACCGGCATGGCCATGCGTGACGCCGTCGTGCGCCGCGTACTTTGCATCGAACCGATCCCGCGATACCACCCAGCGCTCGCCGGTAGCGCCCGTGATCAAGGCGTCGCCGGGAGCAAAGCGGTTCGGGCCTTCCAGGCTCATCAGCGAGCCGGGTTCTTCAGCAAACTGGACCGCGACCGTTTCGTCTTTCACTACGCGATGCGCGGCGGGGTCGGCGGTGAGGTCGAGGTGAGTAAGGGTGATGGGTGTCATGCGAATTGGGTGGCAGCACTGAAACGTTAATGATCCGGGATCGTAACGCCTAGCTCAGTATTATGCATACCGCAATGTGAAAGCGCCCGCATCGAAACCACGATGCGAGCACTTTTTCATGGGACTGATCCCCCCGCTTAAGCCATGCAACCAGACGCAAAGCTCAGTCCCGTCTAGCCCAGCCTTCAGATCAGGCCGTTACCGCAAGCTCAGGGCTTGGTGGTCGATGCACCGTCTGCCGCGGCTGCCGGCGCCTTGCGATGCGGAGCACGGCCTTTATGCGCGCCCGGCTTGCCCGACTGGTGGAAGCTGGCGTCGGCGAGTTTCTTCTGCTCGGGTGAAAGGCTAGCGTACAGCGGCTCGAAGGCATCGACCAGATGCTTCGTACCGTCCGCGTGCGCTTGCGTGATTTGCTCGTACTGCTTCATGTCGTCGAGCGCGCTCGTGTTGTCGCCCAGCGCCATGCGTTGACGGTACAGATCGCCCATTGTGTGGCCGTTGTCGCGCATGACGTCCGCGAACTTGTTCCATTGCTCGTCCTGCGCAGGAGTGATCTTGAGCTTGGCATGCAGTTCCGAAATGCGTTGCTCGACGCGTGCTTCACGCGCCTGGCCACGGGCCGTATCCGGTGCCGATGCGCCTGCGGGCGCAGCGGGCGCTGCAGGAGCGGACGATTGGGCGAAAGCCGTGGAAAGGGCCAGCGAGGCAGCCAATGCAACGAATGTTTTTTTCATGGGTGACACCTTGGGTCCATTGAGAAGGGGCAAGCAATACACGGCAAAGATAACGTGTGATGTTTGGCCGACGCCGCTATTAATATCACGTTAGCACGCGGCGTTGCTCTGGTTGCCACAACTGCTTACAACCGATACGTCTGCGAAAAAAAACGCCTTGAGGGCGTAATCCCGGGGCAAGCCGGTTTCGCAGCCGTAGGAGTGTAACCAACAAGCGAGGGCAGCCGCAGTTTGATGCGCTCGTGGTTTAATCGCTTTGCATGTTTCATGCATTTGTCACGCGCATCAAGTCCTGCATGACGTCGTGCATGAAGTCGTGCATGAAGTCGCGTATGACCTCATGCCGTTCTTTCGATGGCTTAAACAAAATTAAACAAAAGGATCACGCCCCATGCGACCGCCGCGCCTTGATCAGCTCGACGATATCGACCGGAACCTTGTCGCGTCTTTGCAGGTGAACGCCCGTGAAAGCGTGTCCGAACTTGCGCGTCAACTCGGCATTGCACGCACGACGGTGATCGCGCGGCTTGCGCGCCTTGAGAAGACCGGCGTGATAGCAGGATATGGCGTGCGGCTCGGACAAGACGTGCTCGATGCCAGTATCCAGGCCTACGTGGGCATCAAACTGGCGCCGAAGTATGGCCGCGATGTGCAGAAGCGCTTCGCCAGGATGCCCGAGATGCAACTGCTCTGTGCAGTGAGCGGCGAGTTCGATTATGTCGCGTGGCTGCGGGCGGATTCCCCGGACCGGCTGAACGATCTGCTCGATGAAATCGGTGGTCTGGAAGGCGTTGAACGCACAACGACCTCGATCATTCTTGCGCGCAAGGTGGATCGTGGCGGCCTGGGTTAAAAGCCTCATTCGGCGAGGTTAGCGGAGTGATTTCATGCAATTTGTCGTGTGAAGTCGTCAAAACGTCGAAATTGATAGTCGATTCGCATCATTTTGTGTCTTTTATCAATATTCATGCGCTCCTAAACTGGGGATCGGAGATTGCCTCTCGACCGCCCATCCAGGAGATAAACATGAAAATTGCCCTCATCGGCGCCGGCCTGATTGGCCAGAGCATTGCTCATTTACTGCGTGAAACCGGCGACTACGACGTGGTCGTTTTCGACCGCGATGCCCACGCGCTCGAACTGCTTGAAGCGCAGGGTATTTCCACCCGCCGCGTCGATTCCGCCGATGCGAATGCGCTGCGTCTCGCGCTGCAAGGCTTCGACGCACTCCTCAACGCGATGCCGTATTACCTCGCCGTGACCGTCGCAACGGCGGCGAAAGCGGCCGGCGTTCATTACTTCGACCTGACCGAAGACGTGCGGGCGACGCACGCGATCCGCGAAATCGCCGACAATTCCAGCCACGCGTTCATGCCGCAATGCGGCCTGGCGCCGGGGTTCATCGGTATCGTGGCGCACGATCTGGCGAAGCGCTTTGCCGAGGTACGCGAGGTCAAGATGCGGGTTGGCGCATTGCCTGAGTTCCCGACCAACGCGTTGAAATACAACCTGACCTGGAGCATTGATGGCTTGATCAACGAGTATTGCCAGCCGTGCGAGGCTATCCGCGAAGGCAGTACGCAGTGGGTGCAGCCGCTGGAAGGGCTGGAGCATTTTTCGCTCGATGGCACCGAGTACGAGGCGTTCAATACATCGGGCGGCCTTGGTACGCTGTGCGAAACGCTGGCCGGCAAGGTGGAAACGCTGGATTACAAGTCAGTGCGTTATCCCGGGCATCGCGAGCTGATGAAATTCCTGCTCGACGACTTGCGCATGTCGAGTGATCGTGACGGATTGAAGGCGATGTTGCGGCGTGCCGTACCGGCTACGGTGCAGGACGTGGTGCTGGTCTTCGTCACTGCTACGGGGATGCGCGACGGGCGCCTTATGCAAGATGTATTCACGCGGAAGATCTTCGCGAAGAATATATGCGGCGTGCCAATGAGCGCGATCCAGATCACGACCGCCGGCGCGATCTGCGCGGAACTCGATCTGTTCCGTGAAGGCGTGTTGCCGCAGAGCGGTTTCATCCGGCAGGAACAGGTGCCGCTGGAAGCGTTCCTGGCGAACCGGTTCGGACAGTTGTACGAAGGCGCGAGCACGCTGGGCGCTGTCCGGCAACTGCAGGCCGCCTGAGATTCCTCTCGCGAGGATGCTCCGCGGTCGGCTGGTTTCGGGCGCGGGGCGATGCGAGCGGTCAACTATCTTGTTTGCTGACCAAGGACATCGGCCGGGCAGATCAACTTCTCCCGTATCGATTCATCAGCGGCGTTGACGTAATGCCATGCAGGATCACCGACGCTGCGATCACGCCCAGCACCAGCGGCGCAAGCGGTTCTGCAACGCTGCGAGGCGCATGCTCCAGCGCATACATCAGGTAATAAAACGACCCGACGCCGCGAATCCCGAACCAACTGGTGAGCAAGCGCTGCGAGCGCGTCGCCGATGACCCCAGCAACGAAGCCTGCACCGACACCGGCCGCGCCACGAAAAACAATAGCCCGATCACCGCAGCGCCTTGCCACGTGAACAGCCGATCCCAAACATTGGCGAGAACACTGCCCACCATCAGCATGATCGCGACTTCCGCGATACGTTCGAGTTCTATCGTAAAGCCGAGTACCCGTTCCGCGACAAACGCATGCGCACGGTCGGGATCGGACGCGGTTGCGCTAACGTCCTCGGTATCGATGACACCCACCGCTTCATGCGCCGACTTGTCACCGCTGGCCTTCTGTTCGACGCGCCGCATCGCGAGGCCCGCTGCGAACACAGCGAGGAATGCATACGTGTGGATCAATTCGGCGACACCATACGAGAGCGCGATCAAGCCCAGCGCGTAAAAACCTTCGGGCCCGAGAGCGAGACCATGGCGACTGCGCAGCCAAGCAATCAGCCGCACGGCGAGATCTCCGAGCAGCCAGCCCACAGCCAATGCGCCGGCGACGCCCCAGAGGGCATCGCTGGCGAAATGCCAACTCAACGCCTGCTGTGGCGATGTCTCGTAGTTGCATACCGCGATTCCCAGCAACGCAAACGGCAGCGCGATGCCGTCGTTCAAACCGCCTTCGCCGGTGAGCGAAAAGCGCAGGAGGTCGACATCGCCGGGAACCTGTACTTGCACGTCATGCGCGAGCACGGGATCGGTCGGGGCGAGCATTGCGGCGATGAGTAGCGAAGGTCCCCAGTTCATATGCAGCAGATAGACGCCTGCCAGCGTCATGATGGCGACCGTTGCCACCATCGCGACAATGCCGAGGCGCACGGGCAATAGCCAGATCCGGTCAGTGGGCGGGACGCGCAGGCGCAGCCCGATCGCGAACAGCGACACGAGCATGGCGACTTCGGTAATCCGGCGCAGCAGGGTGGCTTCGCCCAGCAGATCGATCTTCAGCAGGCCGATCCCAAACGGACCCAGCCCGAAACCGATGGCGAGATACACCATGGCGCTGCTGATCGGCAGTTGTTTGAACGTCGAACTGGCAAGCCCCATGAAAATGAGAACACCGCCAACGACGAGAAACCATATCGTTTCGGTCATGAGAGCCTGAGATGAATGCAGCGTGCCCGAACAGCAGCAAGAGGCATGCCACAGGCATCGCTGTGACTTCATCGCTGCAACGCTGCGGCCCTGCGTTACAGTATGCGCCGCAATGTGCCGTCCTTGAGCACCACATGATGTCCGATCGCCGCTAATGCGTGTGCGCCGATGACCCAGTAAAACAAATTACCCAGGAACTCATGCGCTTCCTTGATGATGGGCCGTGCGACCGGATCGGCGCCCACGAGTTGTATTTGCCAGCCCAGCCCGGCGAGCGTCACCGGATGACCGCCCAGGTTGATCATCAGGATTCCGAGTAACGGCTGCGCAAAAATGAACATATACAGCGCGAGATGGACCAGGCGGGCAAGGAAAGTGAGCACGCGGGCGTCGGCGATCTCCGCAGGCGCGCCGTGCCACAAGCGCCAAGTCAGGCGAAGGACCGCCAGCGATAACACCAGCGTGCCGCACCAGAAATGCACGTTGCTCCAGAAAATGCGGCTGTCGCTGCCTTTGGGTCCACGGATCTCGATGGCGAAATAAGCCAGCGCAATCAGGACGACAATGGCCCAATGAAAGAAAATCGAGGGCTTCGAATAGCGTTCCAGGTCGAGCGTAGTTGGGGTGGTTGATCCAGCAGGCATGCAGTTCTCCGGTATGTTTCATTGAGCGGTTCAGCCCGTGGCACGAGCATGCAATGAACGGATAATGGCGCACTTGTATTCCATCGATTCTTCCATCGATTCGGCACAAGGATGTCAAATCGCTACAGTTCGAGCGGATGGCTGAGTAAGATCACGCGAACGCACGCTCAACTGACGCTCGCCGCCCGCGGCTCACGTACCAACGAGACAACGAACTTTCCGATCCGCCGTGAAACGTAAAATGCCCGCGCTGAATGCGCTCAAAGCCTTCGAGGCGGCCGGTACCACCGGCAGCTTCACCCGTGCAGCTGAACTGCTCAACGTCACGCAAAGCGCGGTCAGCCGGCAGGTCCGGCAACTCGAGGAGCAGCTCGGCGAGACGCTGTTTTCCCGCCGTCATCAGCATCTCGTCCTCACGCCGAGCGGCCGCGTGTTGTTGCGTGCGTTGCAGCAATCCTTCGACAAGATCGAACTGACGGTCCGCGCGATCGGCCAGAAAAATGACGTCAACCGGCTGCGTATCAACGTTCCGCCGACCTTCGCCGCGCGCTGGCTGGTGCCGCGCCTCGGGCGCCTGCGCGGAGCGTTTCCGCAACTCGACTTGAGCATCACCACGCGCGTGGACGATGGCATCACGGATTCGAACCGGCTCGACTGCGCGGTGCGTTTCGGCGATGGCGAATGGAATAACCTTGAAAGTACCTTGCTGATGCACGAGCGGCATATCGCGGTGGCGTCGCCCGCGTTGCTGGATCGTGAAGGCGTGGATACGCCGGTGGAACTGAACCGCTTCACCTTGCTGCATGTTCTATCGGGCGAAGATCAGCGGTACCTGACCTGGCAACACTGGCTGGACGCCGCGCGGATTGAAGGGGTGGACACGGACAACGGTCACGAATTCGACCTGCTCGATTTATCGATACAAGCGGCCATTGACGGCATGGGCATCACCATTGCCGATCGCCACATGATTGCGGCCGAACTGGCGTCCGGGCAATTGCGGCAAGTGCTGGACGTGGAGGTGGAAGGGCGCCAGTCATACTGGTTCGTGCTGCGTCCCGAGCAGCGTGCAAGCGGGACGCAGCGCCTATTCCAGCAGTGGCTTCAGGCCGAGGCGGCGGCCAGCGCTTCGCGTTGAACGAAACTGGGCGCGGCGGCATCGTCGAGAATCATTTGCGCGGCTTTTTCCGCCACCATCATCACGGGCGCATTGATATTGCCGGACGTGACGTTCGGGAAAATGGACGCATCGACAATCCGCAAAGCCTCGATGCCATGCACACGCAGACGGTCATCCACCACCGCGGTCAGCGGGTCCGGGCCCATCGCGCACGATCCGCACAGGTGATAGATCGAGCCGCTGTTCTCGCGGAAATACTGCAGCATGGCGGCGTCGTCGCCTTCGGGCACAACTGACTCGCCCGGCAGCGTTTCTTCCACCGTGACCGCGCGCAATGCCGGGGCCTGCATGATCGATCGGATCAGCCGGCTGCCCTGGATCACTTCGTCTATATCCTTTTGCGTCGTCAGATAGTTGGCGTGAATCAACGCGGCATCGTTTGCGTTGGCCGATGCAATCTCGATCGATCCGCGGCTCGTCGGCCGGCAAGGATTGAACGCGAGCAGGAAGCCGGGATACGGCTCAGGCGTGAGCTGCGAGCGGTTCGATTTCGGAATCCGATACGACAACGGATTGAAGTAAAGCTGCAGGTTCGCGAGCGGGCTCGCCGGGTCGGTGCTGAAGAAACCACCGGCCTGATTCACGCTCATCGCAAGCGGCCCTTTGCGTGTCAGCAGATACTGCAGGCCGAGTTTCAGCTTGCCGAGAAGCGACCCGAAGTCACCGTTCAGCGTAGGCATGTTCGCGCGATAGTAGTAGCTCGCGCAGAGATGATCCTGCAGGTTCTGGCCGACGGCGGGCAGCGCATGCAAGACGGGAATCCCGTGGCGTTCGAGCAGCGCCTTCGGGCCGATACCGGACAGTTGCAGCAGCTTGGGCGTATCGACCGCACCCGCACACAAGAGCACTTCGCGCGAGGCGTGGAAAGTCTTCTTGACGCCGTTCTGCGATACCTCGACCCCCTTGGCGCGCAGTCCATCGAACAGTACGCGCGATGTCAGCGCGTGATGTTCGATATGCACATTCGAGCGCTTCAGCGCCGGTTCCAGATACGCCACGTTACTCGACGCACGCTGGCCCTTGTGCGTGTTCACATCGTAGACGCCGGCACCTTCGATCTTCGCGCCGTTGAAGTCGTCGTTGCGCGGAACCTTGAGTTCATCGCAGGCATCGAGGAAGTGACGCGTGATCGCGTGGATGCCGCGTTTCATCGACGTCACGTGGATCGGGCCGCTTGCGCCATGGACGGCCGTGTTCCCGGCCGCGTGTGTTTCCAGCTTGCGGAAATACGGCAGCACGTCCTTATACGACCAGCCCGCGTTTCCTGCCGCTGCCCAGTCGTCGAAATCGCGAGGCGCGCCGCGTACGTAGATCATCGCGTTGATGGAGCCCGATCCGCCTTGCACCTTGCCGCGCGGCGCGTAGATTTTCCGGTCCGCCAACTCTGCTTCCGGCTCGGTGTAATACATCCAGTTGCAACTCGGATCGTAGTAGGTCTTGGCGAACCCGACTGGAATCTTGAACCAGAACGAGTTGGCCTTGCCGCCCGCTTCGAGCACGAGCACGGAGTATTGTCCCGACGCGGACAGTCTCTCGGCGAGAATGCAGCCGGCCGATCCCGCGCCGACGATGATGTAGTCGTAAGTCATGTTATGTACTCAGCCTCAGCCTTTGGCCGGGGACGAATCCCGGACATCGGCAGGCTTGGACGCCATCTGCAGATGCAGACGATCGCCGGTGTAAGGGGAATGGGCACGTACCACGTCCATGTTCAGTTCAACGCCCAGCCCCGGCGCCTTCGACGGCACGATATAACCGTCTTCCCATTGGATCGGCGTCTTGAGAATCTCGGCGTGAAAACCGTCCCACGTGCCGATGCTTTCCTGGATCAGGAAATTAGGCGTGCAGGCGGCGAGCTGGATGCTCGCGGCGGCGCCAATGGGCCCGTTGTACAAGTGCGGTGCGATCTGTGCGTAATAGACTTCGGCGAGGGCAGCGATCTTCTTGCCTTCGAGCAAGCCACCGCATCGGGCAACATTCAATTGCAAAATAGACGCCGCACCCGCTTGCAGCAGCTTGAAGAACTCATACTTGGTCGTGAGCCGTTCACCTGCCGCAATGGGGATGCTGGTATGGCGGGAGACTTGCGCCATAGCCTCTTCCTGACCGGGCGGGACGGGCTCTTCGAACCACAGCGGATCGTACTTTTCGAGGCGTTGCGCAAGCCGGATAGCGGACGACGGCACCATCTGCCCATGCGTGCCGAACAGCAGGTCGCATCGGTTGCCAACTGCTTCGCGAATGCGCTTGCAGAAGGTCTCGCAGCGTTCCAATACGTCGAGCGAAAGCTGATGACCCGAGTACGCGGTGTACGGACCGGCAGGATCGAACTTGACCGCAGTGAAGCCGCGATCCGCGTTCTGCACGGCACATTCAGCGGCGAGATCGACGTCGTCGTAGTCGTATTCGCCCGCGGCGTTCTTCGGATAAAGGTACGTGTACGAACGCAGCCGTTCGTTGACCAAGCCGCCCAGCAGTTCATACACCGGTTTGTCCGCTGCCTTGCCGATAATGTCCCAGCACGCCATCTCAAGCCCGCTGACGACGCCCATCATCGTGAGGTCGGGGCGTTGCGTGAAGCCGCTTGCATACGCTTCGCGGAAAAAACGCTCGACGTGATGCGGATCGTGGTCTTGCAGATAGCGGCCGAACACGTCGTCGATAATGTGCGCCATCGCTTTCGGATGGAACGTCGCCGAATAAATTTCGCCCACACCTTCAATCCCGCAAGCCGTTTTCAGCTTCACGAAGATCCAGTACATGCCACCCAAATGCGGCGGCGGCACGGCGACGAAATGCGTTTCGAGAGAGACGATTTTCATTGGAGGGCGTCCTTTGCAACGGTCGTGCGCATGCGCTTGAGTGCGAGTGCGGCGATGCCGCCAATCACGCTGATCGCAGCGATGTAGGAGAAATAGAACTGGTAGCCGAGGAGGCCAGGGAAATGCTCAGTAGTCCAGCCGTTCACGAGCGGCAGGAACACGTCGGGTGAATAACCGATCAGCGAAACGAGGCCGATTGCCAAGCCCGTTATACGCAATGGAATGCCGCATTGGTCGAGCAGCGACCAGTACAGCCCGCGAATGGCGTACGTCAGGATGCCGATCAGGAGCACTACGACGGCGATCATCGCAACGCCTGCACGCGGATCGATATGGCCGAGCGTGGGCAGCACGACCAGTGCGACCAATCCAAGCGCTGCGAGAAAAAGGGCAGTGGTCAACACGCCGAGCGTGGAGAAACGATCGCCGAGATAGCCGCCGCCAATGCCGCCAATTGGGCGCATCCAGAGCTTGAGCGTGGTGAGCGTACCGGCCATGACCACGGTCATCTTCAGGTCACCCACTTGCAGATAAGCCGAGAAGCTATAGGTGGCCCAGAAGATCTGATAACCGCAGAACACAATGGCCGCCATCAACCACAGTTGCGGAATGCGCATCAGCGTGAGGAGATCGCGCCACAGCGAGTTTTTTTGCTTGAGATTGTCCGCTGCTTCCTGTTGTTCTCGCGCGGTTGCGGGCGGTTCTTTCACCAGGGCCATCAACAATCCCAGCGCGATACAAACGCCCGAATAGAGGTAGACGACGTATTTGAAGCCTACGTCGGTCGGCAGACCATGCTTCTCCGTGGCGGTCGCGAAGATCACCAACGCGACAGTCGCGAGCAACGCTTCGATCAGACCGCGTCCGCCGTCGAGCAAGCCGAAGAACCGGCCTTGTTCGTCGTGCGCGGCGATCGTCTTCACGCGCTTCAGGATGGATGCCCAGAAGGTCAGCCCTGTTGTCAGGCCCCAACAGCAGAACACGGCGAGCAAAATTGGAAAGCTGGGTGCGGTCGAATAAACAATTCCCAGCCCGCCGGTCGCGATCAACGAAAAGCAGATCAGGAAACGCGGCGCGATGCGGTCGGCAAGCCAGCCGCTCGGCAAATAGCTGATCAGAAAAACGGTGCCGAGTATCGAATACAGATAACCAAGCTGGCTATTGTCGATATGAAAAAACTCGAGCATCGGCGTCTGGTAGACCTGACGCAAATACAGCAGCGGATAGATCGCGCCCGCGGCGATCACCAGCAGCACGAGCTGCATGTATCGCTGCGCACGCGTTGTATCGGCGATTGGCGGGGTGATGCCGGTCAAGGTCTTTTCCATAAGAAGTCTCCTTCGGCTGCTCGTCACGAGCGCCGTTTTTATAAATGTTCGAGTGGGTGTTGATGTGTTGAGGCGTCAGTACTTCATGACGACAAGACGCGTCTGCGTGAATTCGAGCATGCCGTGCTTGCCGTCGTCGCCGCCGAGGCCTGAACGTTTCCAGCCGGCATGAAAGCCTTGATACGGATCAGCAGGCGTGCGGTTCACGTACAACTCGCCGGCTTCAATCTCGTTGGCCACATGCATCGCGGTGCGATAGTTCTCGGTGTACAGCACTGAAGACAAGCCGTATTGATGATCGTTGGCCATCGCGAGGGCGTCGTCGAGCGTGTCGTACGAGATAACCGGCAGCACCGGTCCGAAAATTTCTTCGCGGACAATTTCCATGTCGTGACGGCAATTGACCAGCAGCGTTGCCGGATAGAAATAGCCCGGGCCGTCGGGCAACACGCCGCCGGTGGCGATCGTCGCGCCCTCGGCAACGGCGCGTTCGACCATCGCATGAATGTTGCGCTGCGCCGAGCGGCTGACGAGCGGGCCCATCTTCGATGCATCTTGCGAGCGATCGCCGGAACGCACCGCCTGCATCTTCGTGCGCAGCAGTTCGACGAAGCGATCGTGCACGCTGGCATGGACGTACACGCGTTCCATCGCGGTACACAACTGTCCGCAATGCGTGGTCTTCGATGCCACGATAGCGCTTGCCGCCGCTTCAAGATCAGCATCGGGCTCGATGATCGCGGGCGCTTTGCCACCGAGTTCCAGCGAAGGCTTCGCTATGTTCGTCTTGCAATACTCAAGCACGATGCGCCCGGCGCTCACGCTGCCGGTCAATGTGATCATGCCCACTGCCGGGTGCGTGCAGACGGCGCCGGCGGTGGCGTGGTCCATCGCGAGCACGTTGAAAACGCCCTCGGGCAGGCCCGCTTGAAGCGCGGCTTCGGCGATCTCGAATGCGGATGCCGGCGTGTTATTGCTCGGCCGTACGACGACTGTATTGCCCGTGATCAGCGCGGGCGCGATCTTGCGCAGAAGGGTGTACACCGGGTAGTTGAACGGAATCAGGCAGGCCACCACGCCAATCGGTTCACGATGCAGCACGAGGTTTTCGTTCGGGGTATCGCTGGGAATGACTTCGCCTTCAATCCGGCGCGCCCATTCCGCGTGATACCGCGTGATGTCGGCGGCGTAGCGGGCTTCGTTCTCCGAATCGGCCACGCTCTTGCCAGACTCCAGCGCGAGCGCCGCACCAATCTGCGGGGCACGCTCGACGATGGCATCGGCGAAACGGCGCAGATGCTCGCCACGCTCAATCGCCGTCAGTGCGCGCCATTTCTTCTGCGCACGCGATGCGGCTTCTACCGCGCTCAGCGCGTCGTCCTTCGAAGCGAGCGTGACACGCGCGATGACGGCCGACGTGGCGGGATTATCGACATCGGAGAAAGCGGTGGATTGCGACTCGACAAAACGGCCATCGATGAAATTACGGTAGGTGCGCATCGTGATTGCCATGAAAGGTGAAGCGCCGCGGCCGTCCGCGACGTGAATGGCGGTAGTTTTATCGGCGTGACACTCGGCCACAAGCGATTAAAACTCGACCCGCCCATGCGTAAAACGCACTGAAAGGCGGGTGTATCCATGCAGCGCGATAGCCGATGGCGAGCTACCATGCAAAAACGCCATGTTTGTTCACTGTTTCGCGTTGATCCGGCCCGACCATTCACTGGGGAGACTCGCATGTCAGAGCAAATGTCACAGCACTTCGACGCTATCGTGATCGGCACCGGACAAGGCGGTGGCCCGCTGGCAGTCAGGCTGGCCGAGAGCGGCCGGCGGACCGCCGTGATTGAACGGCATCTGTTCGGCGGCACCTGCGTGAACGTGGGCTGCACGCCGACCAAGACCTACGTGGCAAGCGCGCGTGCGGCGCACGTCGCGCGTCATGCCGGCGACTACGGGGTGATTGTGGAAGGCGAGGTGCGAGTCGATCTGGCGCAGGTCAAGGCGCGTAAGGACGGCGTAATCGCGGAGTCACGCAATGGCGTGGAGAAGTGGTTGCGCAGCACGCCAGGGGTAACAGTGTTCAATGGCCACGGCCGCTTCACCGGCCCGCATTCGATCAGCGTGACAGGTCCCGGCGGCCAGCAGCAGGCGCTCGACGCGGACGCGATCTTCATCAACACCGGCACGCGTGCAACCGTGCCGGAAGTCGATGGGCTGGCCGGCGTTTCACATCTGACGAATTCCACGATTCTCGAATTGACCGAGTTGCCGGCGCATCTCGCGATTGTCGGCGGAAGTTATATCGCACTGGAATTCGCGCAGATGTTCCGGCGTTTCGGCAGCCGCGTGACCGTGCTCGTCAGGGGCGATCGCGTGCTGGCACGTGAGGACAAGGATTTCGCCGAACAGGTCCAGAAGGTCCTATCGCGGGAGGGCGTGGAATTCTTGTTCAACACCGAGGCGTCGAAGCTCGAACCGGCAGGCAAGGGGATTCGGATCACGTTCGAAAACCAGACAAGCATCGAAGCATCGCATTTGCTGTTCGCGACGGGGCGCACGCCGAACACGGATGACCTCGGGCTTGAGCACGCGGGCATCGTGTTGAACAAGCACGGTTTGATCGATGTGGACGGGCAGCTTCGCACCCGGACAGAAGGCATCTGGGCGCTTGGCGATGTCAACGGTCGCGGCGCATTCACGCATACGTCGTACAACGACTATGAAATCATCGCGTCGAACGTGGTGGACGGCGAAACGCGCAGTGTGGATTCGCGCATCATGTGTTACGCCGTTTTCGTCGATCCACCGTTCGCTCGTGTAGGCATGAGCGAGACGGAAGTACGCAAGGACGGCCGGAGCACGCTGATCGCCACCATGCCGATGTCGCGCGTTGGCCGGGCACGCGAACGTGGCGAGACAGATGGCTTTATGAAAGTGCTGGTGGATGCCGAAACGAAGAAGATCATCGGCGCGGCCATGCTTGGTATCGAGGCCGATGAAGCCATCCATACGTTCATCGACATCATGAATGCCGACGCGCCGTACACCATGCTGCAACGCGCGATGCATATTCATCCGACCGTCAGTGAGTTGATTCCTACGTTGCTCGGCATGCTGAAACCGCTGACGTGATTTACGCCCGGCGTTGCTTGATGCGTTGAGCGATAACCGGACTTTGAAGCGATCGCTCATAAGCGGTTCTGTCGGCGCTGAGCGTGGTGTCACCCTCGGCGATGGCGATGAGTTGGCGCTTCATCGATCGCACGGTATCTGGCACGCAAGCGCGAAGTGCATCGATATATTCCGCCGTGCGCGAACTCAGTTGCTCGGGTTTGACGAGCTCGGTGAGGAAGCCGACGCGCAGCATCTCGGGCGCATCTAGCGTCATGCCCGTAAGAAAGAGCCGTTTCGCCTGAGCCAGTCCCAACTCGCGAACGTATCGACGCATGCCGTCGGGGTAGTAATGCAAACCGATACGCGCAGCCGGCATGAACATGCGCGTGCCCTCTACGCCGATGCGCACATCGCAGCACAGCGCAAGATCCGTCGCCCCGCCATAGACGCTGCCATTGAGCGCGCAGACCGTGGGAAGCGGGCAAGCTTCGAGCTCGTTCAGGAAGCTTTCGAACGAATCGTCGATATTGCCCGCGGCCAATTCGGACAACGTATAACCCGAACTGAATGTGGTCGCGCCGGTTCCTGTGACGACTAGCGCTATCGCCGTTTCATCGTTTGCCGCCGATGCAATCGTTTCCCTAAGCCCGGTCAGATCAGCCGGATCGATACGGTTATGTTGCTCCACACGCGTGAGCTGGATCGTGACAACGCCTTCGTGCCGCGAACAGGAAAAACCTGGGATGGTGCGGGTATTCGTCATGTTTTTCAGTGTGCCAAAGATCAGTCGGGCAACGGTTGGCCGCGTGTTTCAATCGCCCACCGCAGCGTGATGATTCCAACAATGAATATGCATGCGGTCAGCGCAATCGGCATGCCGAGCGTTCCAAAATGGCTCACGGCAACACCCAGGCACAGACTGACGCCTGCTGCAAAAAACCGTCCTATCGACGTGGAAAAGCAAACGCGGTAGCGCGGATCGAGGTCGGATATTGCTCGGGCAACCATAGTGCATACATGGCCGCGTTACCCCCGTCCAGGCCGATAAAAAACGACAGCGCCATGAACGGAACAAGCCCTGCATGAAAGTAGAACGCCCAGCCGAATCCTGCAACCAGGAACAGTGCTGCGGTGGCGTAATAAGCGGCGAGCGTAGGGCGGCGGCCGTAGCGATCGGCGAGAAACGGCAATATCAGATAACCGATGATCGTACCGATCGAATAAATGGCCGTGGTCGCAGAGGCCAGTTGATTGCGGTGATGGCATCGATTCCTTGCCGCTCCGCCAACTGGATGACCGCTGTCGGCAGATAGATCGAGCCGCCCCACAGCCCGAGAATGGCGACCGTCACCAGCACTGAATTGACAATGGTCCGCTGCCTGTAGGGCTTGGAGAAGATATCGCGCAAGGGCTGTTGGCTCGGCGCCGCAACGGATGCGTCTGCATGCGTGCGTTTCCATTTGCGCGGTTCGCGGACCTTGAGCCCGAAGGTTCGGTTCGCATGCCACCGCCCATGTTGGGGGAACACACGATCGACGCGCTGGGCGAGTACGGCTTTTCAGACGAGCAAATCGATGCGTGGCTGACATCGCAGGTCGTGTTGCAGCATGAGCACGCGCTGGGCTGAATCAAGCCCAAGTCCAGCACGTGCTCATAGAGGCGCCGTCAAGCCGCCGGGGTCGCTTCCTTCTCCTTGGCGGCTTCGTCGTTGGCGGCGGCATCGCGGGTTTCCGGCATCGCGAGCCATACCAGCGCCACGGCCAGCGCACCGGCTGCGGCAAGTCCGAAGAAGCTGGTGTTCACGCCAAACTTGTCCGCCACGAACCCGGCAATCGCCGTGCTCAGCGTCGCCCCGACACCCGCCGCCAGCCCAAAGAATCCGATACACAAGTTGTACCGGCCCTTGCCGCCGGCCACGTCGGCTGCAATCAGCGGCAGCATTACACCGAACACGGCCGCGCTGATACCGTCGAGCATCTGCACCGGCACCAGCAGGTAAGGGCTGGCCGCACTGCTCGCGGCCGCGAACAGCAGCGCACGCAACGGCAGCGCCGAGAAGCCGATGATCAGCACCGGCCGCCGTCCCCAGCTTTGCGCCTGCCGCCCGACCCACGGCGACAACCCCGCCACGATGAACTGCGGCACGATAATGCACGCCGCAATCACGAGTTGAACGTTGTCGCCCATGTGCGCCGTGACTTCACCGGCGGCGAGGTTCAGCATGGCCGCATTCGACAAGTGAAACAGCACCACGCACGCCGCGAAGGTCAAGAGCCTCGGGTCCCGCAGCAGATCGCGCAGGCTTTCAGGCCGCTCGGCCCCGGCCGCGCTCACCGCTTGCGCGATGCTCGCGCCCGCTTTCGCCGCCGCTTTTTTCATACGAGGCACGACAGGTGCCATCTCGTGATGAATCATGTTCAGCGCGACGAGCGCAGGCAATGCCAGCGCCGCCGTCAAGAAGAACACTGAGCGCAGCGACAGATACTCGCCGAACAAACCCATCGCCGCCGCCGTGAGCGCACTGCCGATGGACGCCCAGCGCGCATTGCGCCCGAGCCGGTTGCCGAGATCGGCACGCGAGACGAGGGCGAGCGAGATCGCGGCCATGGCGGGCACGAGCATGCAGCTCGCAAAGCCGTGCAGCACTTCGGCCGCGAACACGACGGTGAACGTGGGGCTCGCGCCAAGCAGCAACGCACTTACGATGATCGCGATGATGGCGGCAGCAGCCGCGCCCTTCTTGTTGCGCAACGCATCGACGAGCGCGCCGGCCGGCAACTGGCTCGCCATCGCGCTGATCGTACCGACGCTCAGCATCAGCCCGATCTCGCCTTGCGTCCATTTGTTCGCGGCGAGATAGGAAGCGATGAACGGCCCAAACCCGGTCTGCACATTCGCGACAAAGAAGTTCAGCCAATCGAGCGCGCGCAGACTTCGTGCAATTCCCATATTTCAGATCGTCCTCATTGTTTCGAGGGGCGCGCAACAGCCGCCGCACCGGCTTTCGCACCTGACGCCGGGCCGGAGGCCGCGGCCGCGGCCGGAACTGCAGCCGAAGCGGGCTCCGGCGACTCGGCGGGTTCCGGCGGCGGGACGACGGGCGAAATGATCTTGATCGGTTGATCGGGCGAGTAAGTGGGGGCGGCTTTGATCTGTGCGTCGGTGAAATCCAGTTGCAATTGCATTACCTTGTTGCGCGAGACCACGTGCAGGTCGGGCCAGTTCGCCGCGACTTGCCGTTTGTCGGCGGCGAGGGAATCGGAGAGATCGATGACGATTGCCTGGGGCTGCGCCTCGCTATCGATCAGCACGTCGACGACGCGGCCCATCCGCGCGCCGTTTTTCTGCGAAACATTGGAGTCGATAAGTTGGGCGAGCGTCGGCGGAATATCGTTGACTGATCCCGGTCTCGCCGAGGCTTCCTGAGCCTTCGCTTTCGCCACGCTCGACGCTCCATTGCTGCCGGGCGTGGGTATGGCGAACGTGATGGGCGCTTTTTTGGTGGCCGGATTGAAGCGGAACGCGGTCCACGGGAAGGTCACCTTGCGGTCTCCAATACCCAGGAAACCCGCCAGATTCACGATCATGATTTTCGGTTTGCCGGTGGCATCGGCGTACATGTCCACTGCGCGGCCGATCACCTTGCCGTCCGGGCGCTGGATCTCGCTGTCGAGCAAACCGCGGATTTGCTCGTGCTGCATGATGCGCGTGGTGAGCAGCGGCGGCGGCACAGGCGGCGCTTTTTCTTCGACGGGCGGCGGCGGGGGCGGCGGCGGTTTTTTCGGCACGACCACACGCCGTTTGGGCGCGGGGCGCGGGGCTTTCGGTTCGGCCGGGGGCTGCGTGGCGACCGGTGTCGATGCCGGCTCTTCCGGCTCCACGACTTCCGGCTCGGCCGGCGGTTGCGGCGTCGACAAATCGACAATGGGCGCAGGCGCCTGATGCGGGAACAGGCTGCATCCCGACATGACCGCGAGGACAAGGAGGATCGCAAGCGTCCGGGCCACTGTTCGCCAGTGCCATTCGTACGCTCGAAGCGGGAAACCGCCACTCATCACAAGAGCTCCATGTTGCAGGACTGCCTTCACGAAATTCGTGCGCCGTCGCACGGGTTGTCGGCGGCGCGTGGGTTAGGGGAGGTTCGAGTTAATGTCCGATTCGGAACGCGCGAGCGGCACACGCAAGCGGCTGTATCCGTTTCGTCCGGCCGCGCTCAAAAGCCCGGCGGACGCGACTTCGCCTCGGTCGCCTGCGCGAGCCGCGCGGCGGTGTCGGGAGCGCCCATCTTCGCGGCGGCGTCGCGTGCGGTGAAACCGTTCGCGTCCTTCGCGTCGGGGTTCGCGCCTTTCTCGATCAGGAACTCGACCATCTCCATGCGATTGAACATGGCCGCGATCATCAACGCGGTGCGTCCGTCCGGCGATGCCCCTTCCACGTCCGCGCCGTGTTCCAGCAATGCCTCGATGACCGGCTTGTACCCCTTGAACGCCGCGCCTGCAATCGGCGTCTGGCCGTTGTCGTTGCGCAGGTTCGGATCCGCCTTGTGTCCAAGCAGCACGCGCACCGCATCGGCATGGCCGTGATAGCTGGCAAGCATGACGAGCGTGTCGCCTTTATCGTTACGCAGGTTCGGCGGCAAGCCTTTATGCAGCAAGGTGTCGAGCATGGCGGCGTCGCCGCGGCGGGCTACGTCGAAGACCTCGCTCGCGAAATCGATGAGTTCGTCGCTCATGGGTTCCGGGCTTTGACCGGGCTTGCCGGCGGATGAGTCGGCGGATGAGTCGGGCTGCATGGGAGGCTCCATTAGGATTGCACGGACCGGTGCGGCGCGGCCGCTGCTCGATGCCGGGATGGCAGGCGGGCGCCGGGTCGGGCGATGTTCGGTAGGTACTGCGTGCAGCGTCGATGTCAGGCGGTGTCGTTCAGTTGCGTCGGTTGCATCGGTTGCATATGGCATCGGTCCTGCGGTCATTCCTGGTTTCTGCGGCTTCCATCAGTGCGTCAGGATACACAGGTTTGGCGGCGGCCCGCACCGTGATAGCAGGAATCGCGCCTTGTCCGGGCGACCGGGCTTCCTGACCTGACATCCTGTCCAGACCGCGTGTTCGGAGCGTCATTCTAATGGGTGCGTCTTCATCGGCCGTTGTTCTTCAGTGCCGCTAAATGTGACTGATCAGTTTGACCGGCGGTTTATTGGTGTTCGCAGCGGCGTTGCGCGCTCCTCGTTGCGGTCTCTTTTCGCCTTGCGTGAGCGTTGTTCATCGGCAGATCGCCCAGCCTGCCGTCCTTGGGATTTTTGCTCGTGTTCGCCGGCAAGGTTATCGGCGGCTCTTTGCTTGACCTATGCGTATCGCGCGCTTACGCTCGCCAGCACTTCAATCTGGAAATGCACCGTGAGCCCCAACAACGCCGATAACCCCGACACGCTCCGCCGCGTGGCGCCCGCCGCCGAACGCAATCGTGGACCCATTCTCGAAGTGCTGAGCCGCGCTTTGCCCAAGGCCGGCGTCGTCCTCGAAATCGCGAGCGGAACGGGGCAGCATGCCGTCCACTTCGCCGCGGCGCTGCCCACCGTCACCTGGCAACCGAGCGATCCCGACGCGGCTTCGCGGGCATCTATCGACGCCTGGCGCAAGCACGCTTCACTCGCCAACCTCAACGCACCGATCGCCCTGGATGTCCGGTCCGCTCCCTGGCCGGTGCCGGATTCCCTTGCGGCAATTGTCTGCATCAACATGATCCATATTGCGCCGTGGGCGGCAGCCGAAGGGCTTTTCCAGGGAGCCGGCAAGCGCCTGACGAACGACGGCGTGCTGTTTTTGTACGGACCTTACAAGCGCGACGGGGCACATACCGCTCCGAGCAACGAAGCCTTCGACAACCAGCTTCGCGCGACCAATCCATCCTGGGGCGTTCGAAATATGGAAGACGTTATGCAGCTCGGCCGTGCGGCAGATTTGTGGATGGAAGAAGCCGTGCCCATGCCCGCAAACAACTTCTGCCTGATATTCCGGCGCACCGGAATCTGAGGTATCGGGAGGGAGGCAGCCGAACCGAGGCACCGAATCTGGCAGATCCAACGCAGGGCGCTTCGAACGGTTCCATATCGGCTGGATGAAGAGCGCACGGGGCACCGTAGGCACGACGCAAAAGACGTTGTAAGAATGTCCTCCGGCGGAGCGGCGAAGTGCCGCAAAAAAAGCCGCCGCACTGCCCGCGCACGCCCATCCAGCCCGCTTCCGATGCCAGCCGCCGCCCCTCGCCGCGCCTCAATTGTCGTCTGGCGTGTAGACTGCGTTAGGCCTTTGGTTGCAACGTCTCCTCAAAGCACTTTTTTCGTCTGTTTTCTGCCGATTCCCTCAAGCGGAGGCATCGTACATGCATGTAGCACTGCAACAGGACGTCGCTTCGAGCGAACTTTCGTCCCAACAGTCTCAACCGTCGGCGCGCGATCTGCGTCGTGTCGATATTCACCCCGATCACTGGTATCCGGTCGCCTGGTCGCGGGAAGTAAAACGCGGCAAGGCGCATGGCGTTCGTTTTGCCGGCGACCCCGTCGTGCTCGTCCGTACGGAAAGCGGCAAGGTGTTCGCGCTGGAAGACCGCTGCGCGCATCGCCAGGTGCCGCTGCACGCGGGCGTAGTCGACGGCGAATCCATTCGCTGCTGTTATCACGGCTGGACCTACGACTGCACCGGCCGCTGTATCGACGTCCCGTATCTCGGGCGCGAACGCCTGCCGAACGGCGTGCGCTCGTATCCGTGCCGCGAAGAAGCCGGCCTGATCTTCATTTTCCCCGGCGACCCGCTGCTCGCCGAGACCACGCCGTTTCCCGCGCTGGGTTCTGTCGGCGATAAAGCCTATAAAACCCGTCGCTTCGGTCGCGAAGTGAAGTGCCATTACACCTTCATGCACGAGAACCTGATGGACATGAACCATCAGTTCCTGCATCGCAAGCAGATGGGGCAGATGAAGGCGCGTTCAGTCGGGCGCAGCCGCGGTGAAGATTGGGTGGAAGTGAACTACACGTTCGCGCGCGAGGAGGGCAAGCAGCCGATCGGCGAGGCGCTGGTGTTCAGCCAGAAGCGCGGCACGAAGCCTGACGATAACAACAAAGACGTGATGACGATCCGCACGGAGTATCCGTACCAGACGCTCAGGATCCGTACCAAGGACCAGACGATGGTGATGGATCTGTGGATCGCGTACGTGCCGCTCGACGCCGAGCAGCGCACCAACCGCACGTTCGGCCTGCTGTCTATCCGCCGGCCGAAGATCCCGGGCATTCTTGATGCCGCGTGGCCGTTGCTGGTGTGGTTCACCGAGCGTATCTTCAAGGAAGACCGGTGGATTGTGGAGCGCGAGCAGGAAGCGCATGACCGGCAAGGCGCCGATCATAACCATGAGGTGTTCCCGGTCATCCTCGAACTGCGCTCGCTGCTGACTGAATGCGGTGCGCCGCTTCGAGAACCCGCGACGGAGCGTCGTGTGCATATGATTCAGCCGATCAGTGACTGATGCCGGCTGGCTCGCACGCACGACAAAATGCCGCAGTACCAACGTCTTGGGTCTTAGCCAAGACGTCGCAGTCATGAAGTATTAACCAGAAGAGGTCGACCATCATGGAACCCAACTCGACAGAGAACCCGGTCAAGCCGGCGGTGAACGCGCCTCCCGAACAGGATCATTTCGATGCCGCCATCAGCCACGTCGATCATTCCTATGCGTCGGGTGTCATGGCTGCAGGCGCGGCCAAGGGCATTCTCTATAGCGTGATCGAGACGCTGGGCACGCTTATCGGCGACCCGGATTTGCCGGAGCATGCGCGGTCCGGTTATCAGGCGTTAAGAGTGAGTGCGCAAGAACTGCGCTCGAAGATCGATTAAGCGTTTGCGCTTTGTTATCGTTTCAGCATCGAGTCGTGCAGCCAGTCCCTGTGACGCATTTTTATGGTCGCCGGGTAACCAAATCGCAACGGCTCGGGCAATAATGTCAGGTCAACCACGGAGCACATCATGAGCAAGAGCCAGGACGCAAAGAAAACCGAGAAGAAGGTCGCTGTCAAATCGCCGAAAGAAAAGAAAGAAGCGAAGAAAGTGAAGAAGGAGGCGTCCAAGCGGCAGTAATTCAGTAACGGAAGCGGCAGTTTGGAGGTGATGCGAGACTGCAGACGGGCGCGTTCAAACGTCCGCCGGGTTGATGTCTATCCCGCTTCTGCTTCCAGATTCTCCGCTTCCCGCAGTATGGTTTGGTTTATCGACGGCCCGCTCAACAGCGGGCCGTTTGCATGGTGAAGGCCTCGCTCGTACGGAGGCAAACTGATCGTCCCGTTGAGACGATGAACGGCCCATGAAAGACGCCAATGCCCCGCGAACCGCGAAATTCTGTATGATAATGATTCTCAATAACGTGCCTCGGTCCATTTTTGCGGATTGAGCCAGACCCTCTGCTCGCGCTCCATGCAAGACTTTTTCATGCCGGGATCCGTACTGTTCGCGATCGTCGGTGCACTCGCGTTTTATCTCGCCGCACCCGGCCAGCGCTGGCTGCGCGCCCCGTTGCCGCCGAGGCTTTTTAGAACGCTCGCGGCGGTTTTCAGCATCGCGGCGTTTGTTGTGGGCGCGAGCGGGCAGCATCCCGCCACGTCGCTTGCCATCGTGTTCACCGCGGTTATGGCGTGCCTGACCGCGTGTCCGTTTATCGGCGTGTTGCTCGAGCGGGTCCGCGTTGGCGACGCTTCGCGGGCGACACGTTGACCGTGGACACAGTGCGGCCCGCGAAAGAGCGCAGCACGTTATCGCGGGACTGGCTCTCGAAGACGCTGGCCGGCGTGATCGGTGGGTTCGGGCTGGCGATTGCGGCGAGCGGACTGCTGGCGTGCCTGACACCCGGCGCCCTCGATGAACAGAACAAATTCCAGGTCGCGATGTGGCTCGTGCCGCCTGTCTGGATCGGGGTGATGAGCGGTAGCTTTGTATTTCGGAGCGGCCTGCGCGCCTGGATCGGGCTGGGTGGCGCGAACGCGCTCGGCTTTGCGATGCTCGCGCTCGCCCGTCATTTTTTCATTCGATAACCCCCATGCGCAGCGACGTCATCCGCGTCTACAAGACGGTTCACACGTGGACGGGCATTGTTGCCGGTCTTGCGCTTTTTATCGCGTTCTATGCCGGCGCGGTGACCATGTTCAAGGACACGCTGAACGACTGGGTCACACCGCCAACCGCGCATGCCGGGGTCTTTCCGCTGGCTCAGGCGCCTGCCGTTATCGAGAAGATGCTGGCCGCGCATCCGGCGGCGCGGCGCCAGTTCACGTTGAGGATCGAACCTGCGAACGCGGCTAGTCTTTCATGGCGCGAGCCCGGCAAACCGCAGCGTTTCACCACCACGCTCGATGCCAACGGCAAGCTCGAAACGCAGGCGCACGGCGTGTCGAACGCGGCAAGTTTCATCGACGTCCTGCATATGACGGCCGGCATTCCAGGCGGTTTCGATGTCGGCATGGGCGTGATGGCCGTGGTGTCGCTGCTTTACGGGCTTGCGCTAGTGTCCGGTGTGATCGTGCTGCTGCCGAGCCTGATCAAGGACCTGTTTGCGTTGCGCGTGGGCAAGAACCTCAAGCGGATGTGGCTCGATGCGCACAATGTCGTGGGTATTCTGAGCTTGCCGTTTCATGTGGTGATGGCGTTATCGGTGGTCGCGTTCGGACTGAGTGACACTATTTACTCAGTGCAGGATCGCGTGATCTACGGCGGCACGCTCGGCGCTACCGTGCAGGCGCAGAACCCGTATTACGCGAAGGCGCCAGTGGTGCCGGGTGGCTCCACGACGCTTGCCTCACCGCTTCAGATCGTGGCCGCGGTGAAGCAGCACGCGCCGGAATTCGAGCCGACCGAGTTGATCTATCGCGGCGCGGGGGCACCGGGCGCGACCGTATTCGTCGGCGGCGATGATCCGCGTTATCTGGCGCGCAGTGGAGGATTTGCGCTGCTGGATCCGGTGACCGGGCGCTTTCTGAATGCTCAATTCCTGCCCGGTGCCGCCGATGGCAACGCGTGGTCCGCAGCCACCAGCGCATTCTTCGCATTGCACTTTGGCAGTTACGGCGGCGAGCCGATCCAATGGGGTTATTTCTTTCTCGGCCTGGCCGGTGCGTTCTTGTTCTATTCGGGCAATCTGCTTTGGATTGAGAGTCGCCGAAAACTCGAACGCGGCGCCGATGCCCCCAGGCAACGGCCCGCGACCTACTTCATGGCGGCGCTAACCGTTGGCGTGACGTTGGGTTGCGTGGCCGGTATTTCCGCGACGCTCGCAGCGGGGAAGTTGCTGAATGGCCGCGTGGCGGATTTATCGGCGTGGCACGCCCGGATCTATTACGCGGTGTTCCTGGCGAGCATTGCGTGGGCGTTCGTGCGAGGCGGAGCGCGGGGATCGGTCGAGCTTTTGGCGCTGACAACGGGCGCGACTTTGCTCGTGCCGCTGGCTTCAGCCGTTGGATGGCTTTTCCCTTCCACGGGGATGTGGTTCGAGCCTGCGGCGGCCGGGGTGGATGTGTGCGCGCTGATAGGCGCAGGGTGTTTTGCCTGGATGCTGCGGGCAACCGCGAAGCGGGCCGCGACAGGCCGGCAGGATAGCGTATGGAGATATTCCGCTCGCGCCCGGTGACGGGATTTGAGTGAGGCTTTGTCTTGAACCGGAAGGGGGGACTACAGATTGCCGCTGCTCGACAAGGTAATGCGCTTGAGGCGTAAGGCAGATTTTCGATCGCGACGTTTTTTTTCAGAGCCGGGCATAACAGAGCGCTGCGTCAAGGCAACACGCCTTTCAACCGCGCTCTGGAGCGTCCGAGACATCGCGAATCGTTTCGCAATGTCTCGCACTTCGATAGCCGCCGGCCGCGTTTCTACAACAACCGGTTCACGGCGAAACCCATCCTCAAAAGTCCGTGGTCATCGAAAGCAGCAGCGTCCGCGGTGTTCCCTGCGTCAGATACGCGCCAGTCGCCGAAGCCCAGTAAGCCTTGTTCGTTATGTTCTCCACGGTCGCGCGGAACGTGGTGACGTGCTTCACGATGCTCGTCGTGTAGCGCGCGCCGAGATCGAAACGGTCCCAGGCCGGTATCGACAGCTTGTTCTGCGCGTCGAGATACTGGTTGCTCGTGTGGATCCACGCGGCGTTGACCGTGACGCCGGGCAGCATCGGCAGATCGTATTCCGCGCCGACGTTGAACAGGTAGCTCGGCACGCCGATCGGACGCAAGCCGTCGGTGGCGCCCTGGTTGGTATCGAGTTGCTTGGCGTTGATCATCGTCGCGCCTGCAAGCACGCGAACGCCGTGCAACGGCTCGCCATATACCGATAACTCAAGACCGCGGTGACGCTGCGTGCCGTTGGTGCCGAATACGTTGCTCGTGGTGTCAGTGTAGGCGGACGGCTGTTCGATCTGGAACGCCGACAATGTCGCACCGAAGTGATTCGAATCGTACTTCGCGCCCACCTCGTATTGTTTCGTGCGGCTCGGTGCAAGTGTCTGGCCCACGTTGGCTGCGGTTGAAGGCGCACTCTGTCCGGCAGCCAGTGACTCGCTGCGGTTCGCGAACAGCGCAATATTATTCGTCGGCTTCACGACGAGGCCGAAGATGGGCGTCGTGATCGACTGGTCGTACGAAGACGAGATGGTGTCGGTACCGACCGTGAAGTTGTTCTGGTGCAGTTGCTGATGGCGCGCGCCGATCGTGAACAGGACGCGATCGTTCAGGAAACCGAGCGTGTCTGAGACGGCCACGCTGCGCGTCAGGATCTGGTCGGCAAGACCCGGATCGGCGAAACTTCCCGCGACAAAACCGTTGGCCGCAGGCTCAGGCACGATGCCGCCTCCGTACAGGCTTGTCGGGAACGAGCCGCTGAACGCGAACGCTTCACGATCTTCGAGCGTGGTGATCGCAAAACCCGCGCTGACCAAATGACTGACCGGCCCGGTGGAGAAGTGCCCGCGTACGCCGGCTTCGGCAGACAAGGCATCGGTGGTGCGCAAGACGTCGCCGCGCGTCGAGGTCGTGCCGGTATCGGCGTTATAGGTTGGCGACGAGTACGTCCCGTCCTCATGCGAACGACGAATGCCGCCGCTGACATACGCCGTCCAGGCGGGCGCGAAGTCGTATTCAGCTCGCGCGATACCGACTGTGTCTTCAAGCGTGCTTTGCGTCCAGGGTTGAGCGAAATTGCTGGCTGCGGACGGAACGGTTGGCACCTGATCGCCGGATACGGAAACCGTCGAGCGCCCTTGATCGATATTCCTTCGCTGGTAGAGAAAATCGCCATATAAACGGACTTTGTCGCCGCGATAGTCAAGCGAGACAGCCGTCGACGTGTTGTGACGGAATTCATCGTCGATGCTTGTTTCGCCGCCGAGGATCGAACTGTTCACACGGATGCCGAACTGGCCGTCGCTGCCGAAGCGCCGGCCGACATCAACGTGCGTTCCCAGTTGGCCGGAGCCGCTGCCTTCCACCGTCACGCGCGTGAGCGGTTGGTCGTCTGCGCGTTTCAGTTCCAGATTGATGCCGCCGCCCACTGCGGAACCGGTCGGCGACGCGCCGTTCAGGAACGCGTTGGCGCCTTTGAACACATCCACCCGTTCCAGCACTTCGGTCGCCACGAGCTGGCGCGGCGTGATGCCATACAGGCCATTCAACGAGATGTCATCCCCGGTCAGTTGAAAGCCGCGAATGACGAAAACCTCCGAGAAGTTGCCAAAGCCGAAGGCCGGACGCACGCCGGGATCGTGCGACAAGAGTTCGCCGACCGAATGCGCCTGTTGATCTTCGATTGCCTTCGACGTGTAGCTCGTCATGCTGAAGGGTACGTTGATCATTTCCTGATTGCCGAGCACTCCGAACTTTGCACCACGAGCAATCTGGCCGCCACCGTACGCAGGGGCGAAGTCGCCCGGCAGCGGTTCTTTGGCTGCCTGAACCTTCACGGCGGGCAATACGTTTTCCGTCGTCTCGGGCGAAGTGGATTGCGCCCGAGCGGTGGACGTTACGCCGATTGTCAGGGGGAGCGCTGCGTAAAGGAATGCGAGGCGGACGGCGTTGGATAACGGTCGAACGGACGATGAACCGGTAAAAGTGGACATGGCGATTAGGTAGTTGGCACGCGAAGCGGCTGCGAAGTGAGTGCGAGCAGGTAGGTAGCGGACGTAAGTTGTGGACTTAAGCCGCGGACGATCGTGACCGCGCGCTCGTGGCGCCACGAGCGATGTTTTTTGGTCTCTGTGCCAGATGAAGAAATTACGAGAAGCTGGAAATCGGCTGACAAATTATACACGAATGCGAATCGTTATCATTCGTAGTTTCAATAACAATAATGATGCGACATGAGGGAAGGGGCTTGCCGGGAAGGGCCGAAAACTGGCCGAGGATGTTGACGATCGAGTAATGCGATTCAGCAGCGGTTTACGGGCTGTAGTGCGACAAGAGCCGACTGAAGTGGACCTTCAGACAGAAGATCCGGACCGTTAAATGCCGCCCACCCAGCGTTCTTCTGACGCTTTCAAATGCGACCGCATGGCGGCCTGTGCGGCGATCGGATCGCGCGCTTCCAGCGTCCGCAGGATTCGCTCGTGCTCGGAGAGCGCGACGCCCCATGTCGTTATGTTTTCTGCGAGGCCGCTTACCTTGGCCGCGATCGGGTCGTTGCGGCCATCGAATAACTCGCCTACCAGCCGGGTCAGCACGGAATTCCCTGCAATTTCAGCCAGCGTGATATGGAACTGCCGGTCCGGTTCCAACGGCGAGCGTCCTTCTGCGATCAACTCGCGCATCGATTCCACGCTCTTTTGCAGGCGTGCCATAGCGTCCGGCGTCAGCCGCGTGCAAGCCAGCACGATCACGCATCCTTCGATAGCCGCGCGCGCCTGCATTAACTCGGTAGGGCTTTCGCCCATGGAGGTCAACGGCGGTTCCTCCGTGCTGCCTTCGCAGACATACACGCCCGAGCCCATCCGGATCTCGACCTGACCGCGAATTTCCAATGCAATCAACGCCTCCCGCAACGACGGCCGTGACACGCCCAACTGCTGCGCAAGCTCGCGTTCCGGCGGCAGGCGCGTCCCCGCCTGGAAGCTGCCGACCCGGATCAGCGTGTTGATCTGATCGGCGATGGTTTGGTATAGCCGTCGCGTTTCAACCGGTTTTACAGATGTCGTCATGGGTGTCGGGCAGGGATCGAAGTGTAAGGTGGCTTGACCAATTGCTTTCAGGATCGCTTGACCGGCATGCCGATGAATATAAGGGTAAATACCGCGATTCCAGAGTGGGCCTAACCCCATTATCATTCACAACAGGTAAGGCCACGTGACGAAACATAAAAATTGGCTTGACCACTTTGGTGCCAGACCGATGATCAGGCGCCACCCCAGAATCAGCGACCCCGCCGAGGAGACAATGCCGGTGCACATGCTCATACGAGTCGACGAGGCTCAGCGATGAACGTAGCAGCCGAACAAGGCGCGCCGCACAGCGCGCCCCATGCTGCGCGCTCGCCCGCCATGCCGGACGAGCCCTTGCTGCGCCTGAACAGCGTCGGCAAGCGTTTTCCTGGCGTGATCGCGCTGCAGAACGTCAGCTTCGACGTCCGCGCGGGCGAAGTGCACGCCATTTGCGGTGAAAACGGCGCGGGCAAATCGACGCTGATGAAGATCGTCAGCGGCCAATACCGGCCGGACGAAGGCGAGATCTACATCGACGGCCGCGAGCACCACTTCGCGTCGACGCTTGAGGCGCAGGCTGCGGGCATCGCGATCATTCATCAGGAACTGAACCTGATTCCGCACTTGTCCATCGCGGAAAATATCTTCCTGGCGCGGGAGCCGAAGCGGGGGATTTTCATCGATCGGACGCGTCTCGCTGCTGATTCCCAAGCCGCGCTCGATCGCATTGGTTTGTCGCTCAAGCCGCGCACGCTGGTTGGATCGTTGTCGGTCGCGCAACAGCAGATGATCGAGATCGCCAAGGCGCTGTCGCTCAACGCGCGGCTCTTGATCATGGATGAACCCACATCGTCGCTGACGGAATCCGAGACCGTGCATTTGTTCCGGATCATCAAGGAGTTGCGGCAGGCGGGCGTGGGCATTGTCTATATCTCGCATCGGCTGGACGAACTGGCCGAGATTGCCGATCGCGTCACCGTGCTGCGCGACGGCCGCACCATTTCCACCGATGATTTCGCTGCCACCACCATCGAGCAAGTGGTCTCGCACATGGTCGGGCGCGATCTGGACGATGTCTTTCCCGAACGCAAATCGCAGCCGACGAATGAAGTGCTGCTGAGCGTGAAGGGCCTCACGCGCCGCGAGGTGTTCGGGCCGGTGAGCTTTGAATTGCGTCGCGGGGAAATCTTGGGGTTTGCCGGACTGATGGGCTCGGGGCGCACTGAAGTGGCGCGCGCGGTGTTCGGCGCCGATCCGGTGGAGGCGGGCGAAGTTCAGTTGCAAGGCAAGCGGCTCTCGATCCATTCGCCGATCGACGCAATCCGCAATGGCATTGCGTATCTTTCGGAGGATCGCAAGGGCAACGGTCTCGCGCTGCAGATGACGGTCGCGAAGAACATCACGCTCGCGAACGTGGGAGCGGTATCGGGCGCGGGCGGTTTTATCCGCTTCGACGAGGAGGCGAAGGTCGCGCGCAAATATATCGATGCATTGGGCATTCGTACGCCGAGCGTGAACCAGATCACGCGCAATCTCTCGGGCGGCAATCAGCAGAAGGTCGTCATCAGCAAATGGCTGTTCCGCGAATCGAAGATCCTGTTCTTCGATGAACCCACGCGCGGCATCGACGTCGGTGCGAAATACGCGATCTATGAACTCATGGACCGGCTCGCGGCACAGGGCATCGGCGTTGTATTGATCAGCTCGGAGTTGCCCGAAATCATGGGCATGACGGACCGCGTGGCCGTGTTTCATGAAGGCCAGATCGCGGGCGTGCTCGAGACCCGCAAAACCAATCAGGAAGAAATCATGCACTACGCATCAGGACGGATCGCCCATGCTTGAGATGACTACCGACCCGGCGCACGCCGACCGTGCCCGCGCCCGTGAACGCCGCAAGGACCTGATCCAGAAGTTCGCGGCTCTGGGAAGCCTGGTGATGCTCGTGGTCGTGTTCTCGGCGACCAGCAACGCATTCATGTCGCTTGGCAATGGCATGACCGTGGCGTTGCAGGTGACGTCCATCGCTTATCTCGGGATCGGCGCGACGTGCGTGATCATTACTGGTGGTATCGACTTGTCGGTCGGGTCGGTGCTCGCGTTGTCAGGCGTGGCCGCCGCGATGCTCGTGAAAGCCGGCGTGCCCGTGCCGATAGGCATGCTCGGCGGCGTGGTCGTGGGCGCGATCTGTGGTGCGTTCAACGGCTTGTTCGTGACGCGCATGGGCTTGCCGCCGTTCATCGCGACGCTGGGGATGATGCTCGTTGCGCGCGGCGTGGCTTTGCAGATTACCGGGGCGCGGCCGGTCTCGGGACTCGGCGATTCATTCGCAGAACTCGGTAATGGCTCGCTCTTTCGCGTGGTCCGCATGGGCTCGGACGGGTTTCCCGACATCGTGTTTCCCGGCATTCCGTATCCCGTGATCATCATGGTTGTGCTGGCGGTGTTGGTCGCCATCATGCTCAGCCGCACCTCGCTCGGGCGGCACATTTACGCGGTCGGATCGAATGCGGAAGCGGCGCGGCTGTCCGGCGTGAACGTGAATCGCGTGAAGCTGTTCACGTATGTGCTGTCTGGCGCGCTTGCAGGGTTGACCGGCTGCGTGCTGATGTCGCGGCTGGTGACGGCGCAGCCGAACGAAGGCGTGATGTATGAACTCGATGCTATCGCGAGCGCGGTGATTGGCGGCACGTCGCTGATGGGCGGTGTCGGCACGATCTCCGGCACGGCGATTGGCGCGTTCGTGATCGGCATTTTGCGCAACGGGCTGAACATGAACGGGGTATCGAGTTTCATCCAGCAGATCATCATCGGCCTGGTTATCTTGGGGACGGTGTGGATTGACCAGATCCGTAACCGGAGATGAGTTTCATCGAACGCGCCTTCAGCGTTCGCGTTTTTAAAAGAAAGCACGGGTCCCACGGGGTCTTACAAAATGAACAGGAGCGAGACATGAAACTGACTACTAAAGCGATGTTTGCCGCCGTGCTTGCCGTTGCTGCGAGCAGCGCGTTTGCGGCGGGTGGCGAGATTGCCGTGATCGTGAAGAGTGCCGATTCGAACTATTGGCAGAACGTCAACAAGGGCGCGACCGCGGCCTTGGCCACGGAGAAGGGTTACACGATGACCTTCCAGGGCCCGGCTGCCGAATCCGACATCGCCGCCGAAGTGAACATGGTCGAGAACGCGGTGAACCGGAAAGTTGCGGGGATCGTGCTGGCGGCATCGGACCCGGACGCGCTGGTGCCGGCCGTGAAGAAAGCGTGGGAAGCGCATATCCCGGTGGTGATCATTGATTCGGCCTTGTCTGATTCGGGCAAGCCGTATTACCAGGCTTTCTTGTCCACCGACAATGAAAAGGCCGGCGAGATGTGCGCTCAAGCGTTGATCGCACGGGTGGGGCAGACGGGCAAGATTGCGTTGATGTCGTATGTGGCTGGGGCGGGTTCGGAAGTAGGGCGCGTGGGCGGATTCCGCAAGTATCTGGCGGCGCATTCGAAGTTGCAGGTGGTCGGCCCGTATTACTCGCAGTCGCAAATGGCGAATGCGTTGAATCAGACGACTGACGTATTGGCTGCCAATCCTGATTTAAAGGGTATTTTCGGGGCGAACGAGCCGACGGCTGTCGGGATGGGACGTGCGCTGGCTCAGTCGGGTAAGGCCGGCAAGGTCATTGCAGTTGGTTTCGATGGCAATTCCGATTTGCAGAACTTCGTGAAGGACGGGACGATTCAGGCAATCGCCGTGCAAGGTTCGTATCAGATGGGCTACAAGGGCATTCAGACGGTGATTGGTGTGATTGAGAAGAAGGCCCCGCCGAAGTTTGTTGATACGGGTGTCGTCATGGTCGATAAGGGGAATATTGATCTGCCAGTGGCGAAGAACGTGTTGTATTGAGCGTTGTTGATCGCGGCTCTTTGTTCGGGCTAGGCAGGTGATGCGCAGTGCGAAGGGATTGTTGGCTGATCCTTTTTGCACTGCGCTTTTTTTCGCGGTCGACTTTGACGGTTTTGTGTCACCGGACGCTGACTGAGTTTTTGTTGTCGGTTTCTCCATTACCTTCACCGGTAGAACAATCTGTTCTTTCCGTGTGGCTATCCGCCGCATATCTGCTCGCATACCATGATGTACCGATTACGACCCTAAGCCAGATATGCGAACTCCCCTGTACCGATGGTTATTGGCCGCTTCCGCCGCCACCGTTCTATTTGCCAGCGCCGCTCAAGCCCAGGTCGACACGACCAAAAGCACGGTGACGGCGACATCGAAGCAAATGAACGTGCCGGTTGAAGGCAAGTTCAAGAAGTTCACCGCGCAACTCGACTTCGATCCGGCCAAGCCCGCTGCGGGCAGCGCGAATCTCAGCATCGATACGGGAAGCTACGATCTCGGCGATGAAAGCTACAACAAGCAGGCGACCGACAAGGACTGGTTCGATACCGCCCATTTCCCGACGGCTACATTCACGTCGACGGCGATCGCGCCGGCTGGCGGCACGAAGTTCAACGTCAGCGGCAAGTTGACCATCAAGGGCAAGTCGCAGAACGTTGTTGTGCCCGTCACCGTCACGAGTCAGGGCGCAACGCAAACCTTCGATGGTTCATTGCCCATCAAGCGCACGCAGTTCGATGTCGGCTCGGGCGAATGGAAAGACACCTCGGTCGTGGCCGATGAGGTCGTCATCAAGTTCCACCTCGTCTCGACGAAGAAATAAGCCAAGAAATAAGCATTCATCGATCATCACATTCATCCTGGAAAACTCATGAAAAAGAACCTTCTGATTGCAGCCGCTGGCGCGCTTGTCGCGGCCGTTTCGTTCAACGCGATGGCTGAAGAAGTCACGTATCAACTCGACCCGAACCACACGTACCCGAGCTTCGAAACGGACCACTTCGGCGGCATCTCGGTCTGGCGCGGCAAGTTTACGAAGAGCAGCGGCACGGTGACGCTTGATCGTGCGGCGAAGAAGGGCACGCTGGATGCGACTATCGACATGACGTCGATTGATATCGGCAATGACAAGCTGAATGGCGAACTGAAGAGCGCGCAATTCTTCGACGCCGACAAGTTCCCGACGGCGACCTACAAGGGCACGTCGATAAAGTTCAAGGGCGATGTGCCGGTTGAAGTGATCGGCGAGTTGACGCTGCATGGCGTGACGAAGCCGTTGAACCTGAAGATCGAATCGTTCAAGTGCTTCACGAACCCGATGCTGAAGAAGGAAGTGTGCGGCACGGAATCGACGGCGACGTTCGATCGCGGCGACTTCGGCGTGGACTATGGCAAGGCATACGGCTTCAAGATGAAGACGACGCTGCATATTCAAGCTGAAGGCGTGAAGCAGTAAATAGACTGAGGGATGCCGGCGTGGAGGTGGTTACGCGCCGGTTGTTCAGAATAGAGAAGCCGTTCCAGCTAGTGCTGGAACGGCTTTTTGGTTTTTAAATCCGGCTTTTAATCCAGCTCTGAATTCGCACGTGCGTTCGCGGTGTTCATCCCCGCGGTACCGCATAGCATTGCTGCGCTCGCCATCAATGCTCTCGTGTCATGAATGAAATGACATCCCGGTTATCGCTAAACCGGGTCCGGTCCAACACAATCCTCTCCAACGCAGCGCTTGCTGCCTAATTTTCTGGAGAGAGACCATGTTTGCAGTTACCGGGATCACAGGGCAGGTTGGTGGTGTTGTTGCACGTTTGTTATTGGCTGCCGGCCATGATGTTCGCGCCGTCGTTCGCGATGCTGCGAAGGGCGAGGTTTGGGCGAAGCAGGGTTGCGAAGTCGCGCTCGCCGACGTCAACGACCAACAGGCATTGCAACACGCGTTCGAAGGCACGGAAGGCGTGTTTGTCCTGCTGCCACCAACATTCGACCCCACGCCGGGCTTTCCCGAAGCACGCAAGACCATTGCCACGCTGCGGGCTGCGCTCGCGGCTGCCAAGCCGTCCAAGGTCGTCGTGCTGTCCACCATCGGCGCACAAGCCACGCAGCCGAATCTGTTGAATCAGCTTCAAATCCTCGAGCAGGAACTCGGTACGCTGCCAATGCCCGTGGCTTTCCTGCGCGCTGCGTGGTTCATCGAAAACGCTGCGTGGGATGTTGCTCCCGCACGCGATTCGGGCATCGTTCCCAGTTTCCTGCAACCGCTCGATAAACCCGTGCCGATGGTTGCTACCGCCGATATCGGCCGCGTCGCGGCAGAATTGCTGCGTGAATCATGGTCGGGGCGTCGTATCGTTGAACTGGAAGGGCCGCAGCGCATTTCGCCCGACATGATTGCTGCGAGCTTTGCGCGTCTGCTTGGCCGCGACGTCAGCATGACCGTGGTGCCGCGTGATACATGGGAAGACCTGTTCCGCTCGCAAGGGATGAAAAATCCGATGCCGCGCATGCAGATGATCGATGGTTTCAATGAAGAATGGATCTGCTTCGAAGGCGCTGAAAACGAAGTGCGAAAGGGCCGTGTGCCGCTCGATACGGTGCTGCAATCGTTAATCGAAAAAGCGTAGTAGAAGGGCATCGGTCACTAGATTCCGATCGGGCGCATTCACATTTAGTCAGGAGTACAAGCAATGATTGGAACGGAAGAAAATGCGAGCGGTAAAGGCCGCCTCGATGGCAAGAAAGTGATCGTGCTCGGCGGTTCATCGGGTATCGGCTACGCGGTGGCGGAGTATGCGCTGGCGGAAGGTGCATATGTTGTGATTGGATCGAGCCATGCGGGACGTGTCGACGCCGCGGTCACGGCGCTGGGTAAGAATGCAGAAGGCCATGCGCTCGATCTCACCGATGAGACCGCTATTGAAGCGGTTTTCAACGCGACCGGCAGCTTCGATCATCTGGTGTTCACTGCAGGAGATTCGCTGAGGCTTGGCGAGATCGCCACGACGGATTTATCGCGGGCAAGACGCGCCTTCGATATCCGCTATTGGGGCGCGCTCGCCGCGGTCAAATACGGTGCGCCGCATATCGCGGCAGGTGGTTCGATCGTGTTGACAACGGGCGTCGCGGCGCTGCGTCCGCGCAGCGGCTGGGCATTCGGCGCGAGCGTGTGTGGCGCGATGGAAGCGCTTACGCGCGCGCTTGCCGTGGAGCTGGCGCCGTTGCGTGTTAACGCCGTTTCACCGGGATTGATCGCGACGAACCTTTGGCAGAACATGTCCGAAGAAGACCGGCAGTCGATGTACGAACAAGCCGGCAAGCATTTTCCAGTTGGACGAGTGGGCGAAGCGCGTGATGTCGCGGCCGCGTATCTGTTCCTGATGGAGAGCGGATTCGCGACGGGGCAGACGGTCGTGGTGGACGGTGGGGCGGTGCTGGTATAGGCGAACATCGCCGCGACAGTAGGCAAAGCCGTAGCGGCAAGGGACGTCGAATTCCCCCGTCATCTCAATCTTCGGGTGATTAACTTGCCGCGAAAATGTCAGTGGCCCAGACGCTTTGCGCCCGAGCCACTGTTTTGATCGCGCTCGTCAATTCGTGGACGGCAGATACGGGGACGTCAACGTGGTCGGAGGGAATGTCACAGCGCCCAATTGTTTCGTGAAGCTGTACCGCACATAAACGGCGGCCATGTATTCCCGGTATTGATAAGCGTTGCCAAGCGATGCCGATCCGCCTACGAACAGTTGCGGCGCAAGCTGGTATTCGGCGCTTGCGTTGAACGAGTACGCGACGCCCGTTTTGCTGGTGCTGGGATATACACCGCTGGTGGTGTACGGCGTCGCCGACAGAGCCGCGACAATTGACTGGAGACCACTACCACCATTGGTCGGGAAATAATTCGAAGCATCCTGGCGATAATGCTGAACGCCGATCGACCCCTTCACGTCGTACGTAAAGGCGCCATTGCGACCCTTGTATTCGATCGGAAAGTTCAATATCACATACTGTTGCGGGCTGAAATAGCCACCCTGACCGTACGTGAAGTACGACAGGTTTTTGTCGTAATGCATCAGGGTCGTGTTCACGCCCACGGTGAGCGTCTGATTTGCATCCGTGAACAAACGCGTGTACACCCCGCCGCCGCCTTTGACCGCCGTATTACTCTCTACGTTGTAGCCTTCGAAGTATTCGTACGACGCGTTTACGTAAGCGCCGCTCATGCCGTCGTCCCAGCCGAGCGAGGCACGGCCGCCGCTCGAGGTTACGCCGCCCCAGGTCAGCGTTCCGTTGTTTACCAGGTTTTGATAGGTTGCATCCCCCAATTGCGCTCTCAGTGCAGCGGCATTGTTTTGGGCATACGTACTGATGCTCGAATCTCGTGTGCCCGCATAGGACAACAAGCTGTCCGTGACGGCGCGGCGCGCAACGGCGAGCGAGTACGAAACCTTATCGGTGATGCCGCCGTTGTATTCAGCGCCGCCCACCCAGTTTGCCTCACGAAAACCGAAAGGCGTTCTCCCGACATCGGCCTTGATGCTGTCGGTTTCATAGCCCACGGATAACCCCACGCCACTCGCAGTCTGGTCGCCGGAAAGGTTTTGGCCCGTGAGCCCGCCGACCACACTCGCGCCAAACCGTGCCAGCGTGTTCGGATCATTGGAGGCCGTGCCCGCGTCCAGCGAGACTGGCGTTGCCGTCACGACAATATGTCCATTCCCCGCCGCGATGCGACCTTGAACCGGCGCTTCGATATCCGTCAGGTTCGACAACCCGTCTTCGCCGGTACGGCTGCGAAAGATGATTCCGCCCGACACCGTGCTCGACCGGGCGCGGTTGATTTGCGCGAGTTCATCGGCGACGCCCAGCGTTTGTGCATTTGCTACGGTCGTCGGATTGTTGCCGGCCATGCCGGTGTAAGGCTGTCCATTTTGCGCGGGCGCGTAGCCGTATCCTGCCGGCGGTTGCGGAATGTACGGCTGCCCGTAACCCTGGTTCGCATAGGGTTGCTGTTGTTGCTGCTGCGGATACCCATACCCCTGTTGCGGATACTGCTGCTGCGGGTAAGGCTGCTGCTGGGGATAAGGCTGCTGCCTGTAGTCCGTTTCATCGGCCTGACGGGTGTTACGCAGCGTGGCCTGCTTGCGCGTTGCCGTACGTTTCGACTTCGCTGCCGGTGCGCTGGAATACGTACCGGGTTGCGGTTGCTGAGCATTCGCCTGCGCTTCGCGCGCGGCGGGCGACATGGGCCATGGCGAACTGACTGCCGCCGGGTTGTACGGCTGCTGAGCCTGTTGATACTGACCCGGATAAGCCTGCTGCTGTTGATACGGCTGTTGATATTGCGCCGGATAGGGCTGCTGATATTGCGGCTGATTCGGTTGCTGATAAGCCTGCGGCTGATATTGAGCCTGCCCCTGCGGTTGATATTGACCTTGATATTGCCCCTGATACTGTCCCGAATCCTGAGCCGACCCTTGCCCCGGATAAGGCTGCAACGGCGCCGCTGCGGGCCCGCCAGACTGGCTCGAACCAGAAGTGTCGGGACCATATCCGCCGCCGGTCGTCACCGGGCGTGCGACATTGCCCGGCGTCGAATAGGGTGCAACATACGGTGTCGAATAAGGCGCGGGTTGAGGCGGGGGCAAATAGTTCGGCACGTTCTGCGTCGGTGAAGAAGGCTGAGGATAAGAAGTGGGCAACCCGGGCATTGGCGTGGTCGAGCGCGAGAACAGTCCGCTCAGCGGACCGGTCGGGGCACCGGGTGCACCCGCCACGCTCGTTGACGTATCGACGGCGGTCACGCCTTCAAACGGATTGGTGCCCGGCAGCGGCGTCGACCCGATGCGCTGCATGGCGGATTCCCAGCCGCGCGGCACGTTGGGTTGCGTACCCTGGCCAGTCACTCGCGCCGTTTGACGCACGGGCGTATTCGCCGCGATCAACGCCTGCTGCAAATAGCGCGATGCCAGCGACAGCTTGCCCTCTGCGTGATACATGCGGCCGGTCGCAGCGAGCACGCGGGGGTCATCAGGCGCTGCGCGCAGCGCCTGATTCGCCGTTGCCTCGGCAAACGAAAATTCCTTCGCGCCGGTGGCAGCGCCAATTGTCGCAACTTGCAAGTCGATGTCGTCAGGACGTCGAGCCAGCGCCGCGCGATAACTCGCGAGGGCGCTGCGGTCATCGCCGGCGGACGTGTACAAACGGGCCAGTGCGCCTTGCAGGTCGGGGTTGTCGGGCATGGCGGAAAGCCAGGGCGCGATTACATCGTAGGCACTTGCCAGGTCTCCGCGCTGGCGCACGGTATCGGCTTGTTTCACCACAATGCCGACATTCAGATTGTTAAAGTCGATGCGTTGCTGCGGCGTGAGCTGCGAAGCGGCGAGCCGCCGCATGACCGAGCCCAGCTCGGCTTCCTGCTGCGGATTCGTCTGTCCCGCAGTCACGGGAATATTGGTCAGGATACCTGCGTATTGCAATAGCAGGCCGGTGTTGTCAGGGGCGGCGGCCATCGCGCCGCGCACCAGCGACAACGCGCGCATGGCGTCGCCCGCTTGCAGATACGACGACGCAACCACGCCGATCAGTTCCGGGCTGCCCTGGGCAGTCGGCGTAGCGGCTTGCAGGATCGCTTCGGCTTGTTGCCTCTGCCCGGCACGCGACATCCGGTTCGCGAGATCCGCTTGCGTATGCACCCATAAGCGATGTTGCAGCACGGTCATGGCCGTCGTGCGCTGGTTGACCGGAATGCGTTCCAACTGCGATAAACCCGTCGCCCAGTCCTGCGTTTCGGCCGAGAGCAGCGCGCTTGCATACAGCGCGTCGGTCATGTCCGGATGCGCGGCGAGCAAGCCGTCCATCATGCTGCGCGCATTGCCGACCGCCCCTTGGCGCACATAAATGCGGGCGAGGTCGAGGCGCATCCAGACATCGTCGGGATTGTTCAGCAGCGCGTCTTCGAAGAGACTGCGCGCGGTGCCCAAGTCGCCGCGTGCTTCCGCCGCGCGCGCCTGCGCCGCCTGCGCTTCGCCGCGCAGCTTGTTGATGCCGCCGGCCTTCGCCTGCTGTTCCGCGTTCAACTGGTTCGCGAAGGTGAGCGCTTCTTCACCACGGCCTTGCGCGGCCAGTGCACCGACGAGTCCGCGAATGGCGTCGGGGTTGTCGGCCTGACGGCGCAACGCCATCCGGTACGCCTGTTCTGCGCCACGCGGGTCGCCGCTATTGAGCAGCGTTTCGCCGAGCATGGTCTGCGCGGTGGTGTCCGACGGATTCAGCGCGATCGCGCGCTCGAAATCCGACTTCGCCTGGGCGATCTCGCCATTGCTGCGCGCGCCGATACCCGCGCTCGTGTAACTCCAGTAAGTCGCGCTGGTGAGCGCGTCTTTCCAGCGCGCCGGATTGCCGGCCCGCGATGCACGCTCGAGATACGTACGTGCTTCGTCGAATTTTTCTTGCTTCAACGCGGCGATGCCCATGCCGCCGAGCGCATCGCCGTCGTTCGGACTATTCGCCAGCACCGCCGAAAAACGGGCGCGCGCCGTGACGATATCGCCACGATCCAGCGACGCGAAACCATCGGCGACCGAACGGCCCCGGGCGTCGGTGGCGGCATCCGCTTGCGAGCGATCGCGAGCTTGCTTGTCTTGCAGGACCATCGAATCGAAACGCGCCTTGACCGCGGGATCGTCCGGCGATGTCTGCAAATACGCTTGATAAAGCGGGGCATCGGATGCACGCGCGCCGAGCCACAGCAGCGCCTGGCGCCAGCTTTTTTTCGCCTCCTCGCCGACCGTGCTGTCCGTGCTCAACTGCGCAAGGCGGGCGATACCGTCACGCCGTGTGGTATCGCGATAGGTCAGGTGCTGCGCAAGCGCGAGCGCGTAGCGCGGGTCGTTGGGGTTCTGGCGCGCGAGCTGCGTCAAGCCCTGACGCGCCTGATCCCAGCCTTGCGGCGTGGCGGCCAGCGCCTGGTAATACTCGAGCGTGAGTTCGGGCGTCGCCGGCTTGCCGTCAATCGCGCGCTGATATTCCTGCACGGCGGACGCACTCTGTCCACTTTGCGCGAGCCGCCGGGCGTCGTTCACGGTCTGGTCGCGCGGGCTGGTTTCACCCAGCCGCCGGCCGAGTTCATCGATATTCGGATACTGCGGCGCAGCTTCCCGCAGACGCTGCAGATACTGTTGCGCGCCGCTGCCGTCCTTGCGGTCCGAGAGAATGATGCCCATGCCGTAGAGCGCGTCCGGCTGCTTCGGGTCGATGCGCAGCACTTTCAGCCACGCCTGCTCGGCCAGATCGCCCCGGCGATGCGCCTGCCAATAACGGCCCTGATCGATCAGCACGGCCAGGGGCGAATTGGCACTTGCACTGGCACCGGCTGAAGTGGCGGCGCTGCTGGCGGCTTGCGCGAACACGGTGAGCGGCACATTAGCGATGCAGCCAGCCGCGAGGCTCAATGCGATCGCTCGCGCACCGGTGTGCGGTTTCATCGGTTTCATCGTGAACAGGGGCCGTTTCAACATGCGCTTCTCCAGCTCGGTACGAGTCGACCGGCTTCGTCGAAACGGTATCGGCCTTCTATAAATCCGGCGCCGAACAAGCCCAGCACCCGGTCGTAATAAACCGGTTCACGGTTAGGATTTGCGGGCGCGGCGCCCGAAGAGGTTGCCACGGGCGCGTCGAGCACCGCGAGACGCGTGCGGGCAAGACCCAGGCCGCGATCGTCGCCGAGTGCCTTGAAATACGGTGCGAGCGCGGCCCAGTAGCTTAGCGGACCTTCGCCGCTCGTCACTCCAGTCGCCACATTCACGCGTTCCGGCGGATACCCGTTTTGCGCGACGGCCTGGCGCATGCCGCCGAGCGCCGCGAGCCACGGTTTGCCAAGCGGATCGGCGCTGAATGTCAGCCCGGCCCACAAATACACGCGAATGGCGTCGTAGCTGCCGGTGTCGGCGGTTTGCGGATCGACAACGAACTGCCCCGACTTGTACGCGGCCCAGTCAGGAGAAAAGCCATGCGGCGCGGTCGTGGTCACGAGCTTGTAGCCGTTCTCGGCAAGCTGGTTCCACGGGCCGTCCGGCATCTCGCGAGCGAGGCCGCGCAACACCGGCAGCGGCGAATAGCTCGGGTTCAGGCGCGTTACGTCGCCGGTTTGGAAGCCTTGCGGACCGGGCAGCAGCACGGGTCCCAGGCCTGCCAGATGGGTCACTTCATGACGCACGATCTGCGTGGCCAGCGCCATGCCCAGTTGCGTGTAAGTTTTCTCGTTCCACAGACGGCCGGCTTGCAGCAGGTCGTAGGCAATCCACAGGTCGGAATCGGAGGCCGAATTGGGATCGAGCACGCCGAAAGAACCGTCCGGTTTCCTGCCCCATTGCCATGAAGGCAACCGGACATTGCCCGGTTCGAACTGGTTCGCGGCGAGGTTCGTGCGGGTCCAGGCGAGCAGCCGGTCGAAGGTCGCGCGGTCGTTCGCGACCAGCGCGAAGAACATGGCGTACGACTGGCCTTCGGAGGTTGTCTGCTGCGTCGGCGTGGAGTAGTCGATCACGCGGCCGTCGGCCTGCACGAAACGCGCTGTGAAGGTCCGGTAAGCGGTCCAGTCCGTACATTGCGCGGGTGAAGAAGCATATGTGCTGAACGTGGTTCCCATGCCGGTCAACGCCAGCGCCAGAATTGCAGCCTTCGATCCACGCCTAAAACCAGCCTGCATATCAATCCCTCAAACGGCGCGCGGCAATGGCGCGCAGCGACCGGTAGAACAGTGCCGCGATGATGATGGCCGCGAGCAAGCTGCCAAACACCAGCAAGAGCGGGTGCGACGACAACGCCCAGCGCATGTATTCGAACGGCGACAGGCGGCCGACGTAATACGCCTGGCCATTCGATGTCACGGTCACGTCGCGTCCGTGGATCACGGCCATGGCGCCCTGGATCTCGGGCAGGATGTCGTTGTCGAGCAAGGCGGCGGACAGGTCGGCGTCGGACTGTCCGGCCGCGCTGATCAGCGCCACCGCGCTGCGATTGCTTTTCAAGGGCGATTCGAAGCCCGTGATGAGCGCGTCGCCGCTGGAGCTGACGAGCGTCAAGTCGGCGCGTGCCGGCAGACGCTCCACACCACGCGAGCCGTGCCACCAGTCGACCACCTTGAACGCCACGTCGGAGAGTTCGAAATTGCGCGACTCGCCGTCGCCCGAGAAGGGCATGTGCTTTGCCCAGCTTTGCAGCAGTGGCTGGCGGCCGGGCGAACCGAGGATCAGCAGGTCTTTATCGGCGAGACTGTCGACCTGATCGGCCTGGGCGACGGTCACGCCGGTCACCGGATAACCCGTCGATGCCCCCATGCGCCCCATCTCCAGCAAGTACAGGCTGAAGTCCGCGGAGTTCGGATCGTTCGGCATGATGACCGCCGTTTCCGACAGGTCAGCCATGCGCGTGAACGGGAAACCGCCGTTTGCAAAGGCCGCGAGGTCGGGCAGCGCCATGTAGTGCGGGAAACCCGACAGGTCGATGGTCGAGTTCGGATCGATGGAACCCACCACGTTGTCCAGCACGCGGCCCTGGCATTCGCCGGTCTTCGGGTAGTCGTAGTAGAAGTGCAGGCGCAACTGCGAGCGCGGCGTGAGCAGCAGCGGCGGCAAGTAGATCTCATGACGCGCGGCGGCCGTCTGGTCGGGCATCACCCGATTGAAATACCGGCCGAGATCGAAGGTCGACGTGGCCACCGCCGGGATCCGCAGCGACTGCACGAAACCGTCGTTCACGTTGATATTCAGCGTGGACCGGTCAAGCGTAGGCCGCACCGTGTAGCGATAACCCAAATCGATTGGCACGCCCTTCGTTTGCCACATGAAGAGATCGGGCGGCACGCGCATGTTCACGCGCACGGCATCGGCGTTATAACCCGACACCGACAGGTCACGCGCTTCGGCCAGTTCGCCGAAACGCACCGGCCGGTCGGTCGGCAGCCAGTTCGGCGCGTCGTACGGTTTGCGCGGGGCGAAGTCGTTCAGTTGCGTGATCGTCGCGCTCGTGCCGGACAACGAGTTCTGGCCGATACCAAGCGCCTTCGCGGCGGTCTTCAGCTCGGTGTCGTTGCGGCCCATCACGAGCAGCAGGCGGCCACGCGAAGGCGATTCACGATCCATCACCGCGATGGTCGGCCCGTTTATATCGGGGATCTTCACGCCGGCCGGGTGCTGGTCGCTGGTGGCGAACACCACGGCGTTGCCGGACAGCGGCACGTTGTCGATCTGCGTCGGAAACACAGCGCCGCGATACCCCGCGAGCGAGCCGAACCACGACGCTACCGCGCCCGCTGCTTCCAGCGTGGCGGCGCTCGGTTTTTGCGCGAACACGAACGGCAGTTCGAGACGGCGAACGTCGCGGCGATCAAAGAAAGGCGCGGGCAGCGAGGCCAGGTCAACCTTGCTTTCAAGCGATGCATACGTGAGGTCGAGCGAACTCGCGTTGCTGACCGTTGCCCACAGCGTGGAGTTCGACGGGTCCTCGCATTGCTGCGTGTAGTGGCCGATCAACTGCACGTTCAGGTGATTGAATTCCGTGATGAAGCGCGGGTCGATCGACACGTCGCGTGCAACCAGGATGCCGGCCTGCTCGCGCGGCACGGGCAGCGTGGCGGCGACTTCGCCGTTGACCAGCACCTTGAGTTGCGAGATCGACGGCAGCAGCGAAGGCGAATAGCTGTAGATCAGGTGCAGCACCGCGCCGGTCACGACTTCGTCGCTGCGAACCGAGAACGGCACGCCGTTCTGGCCGTCCGTGCCACGCAGTTGCAGCGGATCGAGCGCGCCCAGGTCGGAGAACGTAAGCGTCTGGCGGCGGCCGCCGGGTACCAGCGTGCCGGGCTCGGCCGTGGTCGGCGTTTTGGGGGCGAGCGTGCGCACGGCCGGTACAGCCGATCCCCCCAATGCGCCCGAGGCCGCTTGTGCGAACGCCGGCACGGGCACGGCGAGCGACGGCTGATCGATGGTCGCCCGGTTGAACGGCAGTGCAGGGCCGGGTGGCGGCACGGCGCCCACGCCGGTAGCGGTTGCGCTCATGGTCCCGCTCGCCGTCGTGCTGGCCGGGGCGCTAGCGGCCGCGGCGCTTGCCAGCGACGCCAGCGGCACGGCCAGTGCCGTTTGCAACGCAAGCCAGCAAGCGAGGCTGCGCATCAGGGCGCGGGGAATGGGGCGGGAGCTGAACGGAGTAAAAACCGTTGTGTCCGGTTCGCCATGTTCATTACCCGGGCTCAGCATCGAAATTCCCTTACCCATGTCAGTCTTTGGTCTTCAGTTTTTTAACGTCGGGAGAACGGGTCGTCAGCCAGTTCCGCGCGTCGGTGAAAAGATGTTCGAACAATGCGCCGATACCGCCCATGCCCACCACCAGGACATGCCGCAAGCCGCGTAACGGCGCGTCCGGGATGCGTCCTTCGGACCAGTTGGTCCAGGCGTCAGCGCGGGCGAAAGTGGTCTTGACGAACTCGAATTCCTGCTCACGCGTGAGCGCCGAAAAGCGCAGCCCGACGCGTCCGACAGCGGTAAAACCGACGGTCGCGGGAAACGCATATTCTTCGTCGCCGCGAAATAGCGATACGGTGACTTTCTCGTGCAGCGGCACTTCCAGATTGCCCGGCAACTTCACGCCCACGCCGCCTTCCGAGTAGTCCATGGTTTCGCAGGCGAGGGTGCGGCCGGTCGAAAACTTGAGCATCACGGGCATCTTCATTTCTACCCGATGCGTCGTGCGCACTTGCCGGCGCTCGCTTGCAGCGGCCACGCTCGCGCCGAGGATCAGCATGTTGTAGGTGGTCCACGCCAGGTTCAGCAAGACCGTGTTCACTTCGCTCTTCACGTCCCAGTGCAGGTAGATGTTCACCAGTCCGGCAATAAACCCGAGCAGGTTCAGCACCAGCAGGATCAGGTATGGGCGCGAGATGGCGTAATCGAAATAATCCTCGGATATCTGGCCGCCCTTTGCCGTCACGTTGAACTTGCCGAGCTTCGGGTTGATCAGCGCGAGCAGGGTAGGCGCGGTGATGTACGACGCCAGCACGGACTCATACACTTCAGCCCAGAACGAGTGCCGAAACGCGCGCTGCATCCGCGAGTTCGTGATGCTCGCGTGCATCATGTGCGGCAACGCGAAGATGGCGATCGTGCCGGCCGCCGCATGGATCACGTGCGCGCCAAAAAACAGGTACGACAGCGGCGCGGTCAGGAACACGAGGCGCGGGATGCCGTAGAAGAAGTGCATCATCCCGTTCAGGTAACAGAGCCGCTGACCGAGCTTGAGGCCCTTGCCCGTGAGCGGGTTATCGATCCGGAAAATCTGCGTCATGCCGCGCGCCCATCGAATTCGCTGGCCGATGTGGCCGGACAAACTCTCGGTCGCGAGACCGGCTGCCTGCGGGATCGCGAGATACGCGGTGGTGTAGCCGAGCCGATGCAGCTTGAGCGCCGTATGCGCATCTTCCGTCACCGTCTCGACCGCGATGCCGCCGATCTCTTCCACCATCGTTCGGCGCAGCAGCGCGCACGAACCGCAGAAGAAGGTCGCGTTCCAGAGGTCGTTGCCGTCCTGTACCAGCCCGTAAAACAGCTCGCCTTCGTTGGGCACCTTGCGGAACGTGCCCAGGTTGCGTTCGAACGGATCCGGCGAAAAGAAGTGGTGCGGCGTTTGCAGCATCGACAGCTTCTTGTCGCGCAGGAACCAGCCAAGGCCGATCTGCAGGAACGAGCGCGTGGGAATGTGATCGCAATCGAAAATGGCGAGAAATTCGCCCTTCGTGATTTTCAGCGCTTCGTTGATATTGCCGGCCTTCGCATGCCGGTTGTGCGTACGGATGGTCCAGGTAACGCCGACCTCTTCGCAGAACGCCTTGAACTCGGGACGGCGGCCGTCATCGAGAACATGAATGGAGATCTTGTCCGCCGGATAGTCGATCGCAAGCGCCGCATAAATAGTCGGCTTCACCACGCCGAGCGGCTCGTTATACGTGGGAATAAAGATGTCGACAGTCGGCCATTCATCACGGTTTGCCGGCAACGGCATCGGCTTTCTCTGCAGCGGCCACGCGGTCTGGAAATAGCCGAGCATCAGCACAATGGCCGAATAGACTTCGGCGGCGACCAGCAGCAAACCCCAGGCGGCATCGAGCGGACGTTCCCAATAGGTCGTCTCGGTCAGCCGCCAGTACATGTAGCGGCCCGTGACCGCCACGGACAGCATGATCATGACCAGCGTGGCGTACTGGCCGCGCAGGCGCCGGAACGCAAGGGCCATGGCAAAACAGCAGCACGCGAACACCAGTTGCTGCGTGGTCTCGAGCGGTACCGTCCAGACGAAATACATCGCCGCGAGGGCAAACAGCGTGAGGATCGTCGTAAAGATCCGGCTGCCCCAGATCTTTGAATCGACAAAACGTTCCAGCCGCGACGCGACCTGGTCGGCCTCGGACAATGTTCGTGCGCGTGGCTTGCTCATGCGACGCTCCTCGGCGAGAGCTGCTTGGCGTCGACCGCGTTGGTGAGCCATTCGCCACACGTACGCAGATCGGCGGCGGCCTGGCTCAACGGGTCGTAATGGATCAGCGTGGTGTCGCAGGCGAGCGACTCGCTCACGCCTTCGTCAAGATGGATAACGCCCGGGAACATTTTGTCGCCGAGCAGGTTGCGCAATACCTTGAGCACGTCTTTCGTCAGTTGCCGCGACTGGTCTACCTGGTTCACCACGTAACCCGTACCGACAAAGTTCGCCCGCGGCGTGGCATAGGCTTCGATCATGCGTTCCATCTGCGGGATGGCGGCGTACGAAGCGGCGTCGGCCAGCACGACATTCAACGCGAAATTCGACGCGCACAGCGCCGTGCGCGTATAGACCGACGAACCCGGCGGGGTATCGACTATGACGATGTCCGCGGCATCGAGTCCCAGCCTTTCAAGCGATTGCGCGAGCCACTGCGGGTCGCGGTCGATATGCGCTTCGAAGCGGCGGCGATCGTCTTCCACCACCGCGCCGTAGGGCAGGACCGTCACGCCGTCGACACCGTCGAACATCACGGTTTGCCATGGATCACCGGCGAGGGTGGCACGCGACAATCCGTCGATGCTGTCGAGCGGAATGCCGAAATGCAGGCGCAGCGCGTTTTGTGGATCGAGGTCGAGCGCGATCACGCGGCGCCCGCGTGCAGCGAGGACCGAGGCCAGATTCGCCGCGAGCGTGGTTTTTCCGACACCGCCTTTGGCAGAGACGACGGTGATGACTTTCATGAGGACGAATTTCGGTTGGCGAGCCACGAACTAGCGCCCGGGTTGACGGGTGTCTGCGCCGATGCCGACGTAGACGCGACAGGTCCGCGCAGACGCTGGAACATCGACTCCAGCGAATCCGGCTGTGCGCTGGCTTGGGGTGCAGGCTGAGCTTGCCCTTGTGGACGGAACAGCTTGCCGAGGATCGACTGGTTCTTTGGTTCGGCTGCTTGTGCCGATGCCGGCAACGGCGCGGCTTCGGCTGCCTGCACGCGTGGCAACGATTTTGCAACGCTGTTCGAACGTTGCAGCGCCGCGGCGAACCCGGTCGGTTGCGCGGGCGTGCTCGCAGGCGTGGCGAGCGGCTGCGTGCGCGGTTGTGGCTGTGATTGTTGAGCCTGCGGCAGGTGCTGCTCTTGTTGCGTGTGGAACGGCCGAAACAATGGTTGCGGCAGTCGTGCTTGCTGCGGCTGTTGCACGGCGGGAATGGCGACTGGCGGAGCGGCCTCGGTTTCCACGGCGTTCGACGTTTCTTCAACCGCATCGATCAGCGCCGAGAAGCGCGCTGCGCCCACCGGCGCCGCCGGCAATGTCACGTTGGCGACCGGCGGAACCGTCTTCCGATGCGCACGTGCAAAGAGCGGCGGTTTGCCGCGATTGACCGGCGCTGCGCCTTCCGGCTGAGTCAGGCTGTTTGGCACGTTGCGATGTTCGCCGGAGCGATCTTGCGTCTGGGACAGGTGAGCATCGCGGCGAGGCGCGATGCTCGGGATCGACGGCTGCGAGAAGTCAAGGGTCGCGAGCAACGGCCAGCGCGTGCGGGCGTGGATAGCCTCGTTTTCGCGGCCGATCTCCTGGTAGTTGCTGGCATCGCCGCCAAATTTATCGAACAGCTTCTCAATATCGCGCGAAGGGTTCATGTGCTGCGTCCTCGTACTCTCTCGGTTGTGCTGCGAGCCTTGCCTCGACGACCACTGGCCAGTGACGTCTCGCGCGCCTTTGGGCGCTGATGCTGGCAATGCCTGATTGACTACCTGGTTGACCACCTGATCCGGTGTCGGACCTGTGCTGCATTCTTGAAGCTTGCCCAGCGAAGCGAGCTTGGATGTGCCCTCAATGGCCTTCAGTTGCTATAACGGCCCAATCGGAATTCGACTGCAGCACTTTCGTCGAATTCGCCAGCCTGGACCACCGACAAGCCTTGCGCGCCGAGTGCGCTTAACCACTCCTGATACGCGCCTTCGAGAAACGCCGGGCTCCACGGCAATGCATTCGCGCCGAAGGCGAGCAGCGGCGGACAGCAATGAACGATGCGCAGATAATCCGGCTCGTCGCTCACCTCCACAAACCCCCAGTCGACGTCATTCCAGATCGCGTTCAACGCGGCGCCGAGTTCAGGCGTGGTGGCGCAGGGCGGCAGCGGGTGAGCGGCGGCAAAACGGCGACCTACCCGTTGCATTAACTGACGCAACTCGTCGCGGCCGATCTGGGTATCGAATTCTTCCGCCAAGGCGACCAGCACGCCGCGCCACTGCGAGGAAATTTGCCGGTCAAGCAGATAGTCGAGGGTCATGGCCATATTGTTAGAAAGGAAAGCTTCCAGCTAAATGAATGCGAAAATAGCGTTACAGCGTAACCAGTAGTATTTACACCATGCCGTCGTGTGAGGCCGGTAAAATAGTGATACGTCTTACCTGTAAGCCGGGAGTCTACTTGAAGGCGATTTGTTTTTGCCACCTAACGCACATTAGCAAATAGTTCTGTGGTTAAAGCCGCAAACAGAGGGCAAAAAAATCGTTATGTCCACTTTATGTAGTACTCAGACAGTTAGCGCAAACGTTTAATCCCTCAAACTCTTTCGTCAGTTTAATCTTGCGCTACGCGCTTGTGTCGCGAAGTTGGCGGGAGTTGGGCCGTGGGGTCCAAATTGCGTGAATCGCAGTCATCGATTCACCGAAGGGTCTTCGCTTACATGTGGGCGCATCGGGCTGAAACTGCGGGTTTTGGCATGCCTCTCAACGCTGATCGGAAAATGCTGCTGCTCTCGTGCAAAGGCAAATTCTGGCGGCTTGCGGCATTACGCGATTTTTTCAGCCGCGGTTCGCAGGGATACTCTGTGCATGTGAGCAAGTGGTTTATTTGACTCCGCACGCAACCAGTTAATGGCGCGAGGTCAGCTACCCGATTATCGAATGGATGAAAGAGAGGTGATTGGGCGCCCGGATAGGTTTGCGCCAGATCAATTGTTCTTCGTTTGACGATGCCAACCTTCGCGCCGGCCGTTGGCACGTTACCAGTGGGCACAAAATCGGATAGACGTTTTGCTTTTTGGCTCGACACCATTCGATCAGCAGGTACGAGCACGAGGGTTCGCGCAGAACGTCCGCGATCGTCAGGGTCGCTGATCGCCGACGTCCAGCTCAATAAAATCGACCATGAAAGAAAATGGGGGCAACCGTAAAAGAGGCCGACGGTTTAGCTCTTTTTCAGCAGTGCTGCGCCGGACATCGGTGCATTGGGGGATTGAAAGCTTTCTCCGCAGTTGATACCTTGGAGGCCGGTTGAAACCTCAATCCAGGAGATGTCATGTCTTATATGTTGCTCATCGCCGAACCGGTTGGACAGCGGGCCGAGCGTTCGCCAGCCGAGGGCAAGCTTCTCTACGAGAGCATGGTCGAGTTCGGCGCGGAACTGAAAGAACGTGGCTTGCTGATCGCGAGTGAATCGCTGGCAACGGGCGGAGTACGTGTCAAGAAGCGCGACGGCCAGGCTAGCCTGATCGACGGACCGTTCGCGGAAGCGAAGGAGATGATCGGCGGGTTCTACATGCTCGATTGTGCGACGAAGGAAGAGGCCATCGAGATTGCATCGGCGTGTCCGGCCGCCGAATGGTGCGAGGTCGAGGTGCGCAAGATCGGTCCCTGCTGGGAGTGATCTTTTTACGCCACCTCGGTGCGATTGGGTTCGCCTCTACGAGTTAACCCTCGTCAGCTAAAAAATTGTCGATTTCTCCTGCCGTGGTTCGTCGTGGGAATGAGAGCGCGTCCAGCGTTCTCGGATTCGCGCCACGACCACACCACGAGGAGAACAACGATGCGATTCATCATCTTGGTCAAGGCGACCGAAAAAACCGAAGCGGGCATCCTCCCCGAGGGCGCGTTGATCGGCGCGATGGCGACCTACCACGAAGAGCTGGCGAAGGCAGGCGTGCTGCTCGATGCGAACGGTCTCCAGCCGAGCGCCAAAGGCTGGCGCGTGCGTTACGAGGGTGGCCTGCGCAGCGTGATCGAGGGGCCGTTCGCGGAGACCCGCGAACTGATTGCGGGCTACACGCTCATCCAGGTGCGTTCACGCGAAGAAGCGATCGAATGGGCACGCCGTTTTCCTTCACCGATGGGCGAGCATGAAAGCGGCGAAATCGAAGTGCGGCAACTGTTTGAACTGGACGACTTCGGCTCGGGCGAATCGATCGAGCGCTTCCGCGAACTCGAATCAGCGCGGCGCGTTTGAACGCCGCTTGAATAATCCGAACACACTCGCGGAAGCCGGCTAACGCCAGCACCCCGCATTTCTCGAAGGACTATAAAAAATGCATAAGCAAATCTTTGTGAACCTGGCCGTGGCGGACCTGCCGAAAGCGCGCACGTTTTTCAACGAACTCGGCTTCAGTTTTAATCCGACCTTCAGTAACGATCAGGGCGCGTGCCTGGTCATCGCTGAGAACATCTTCGTGATGCTGCTGGTCAAGCCGTTCTTCCAGACCTTCACCACGAAGACGATCATCGACCCGAAACAGCAGGTTGAAGCGCTCACGTGCCTGTCGTGCGAGAGCCGCGCGGAGGTCGATGGAATCGTGGCCAAGGCCGTGCGCGCAGGCGGCACGACGCCACGGCCGGTGCAGGATCTCGGCTTCATGTATGGCCATGGTTTCGACGATCTCGACGGCCATTCATGGGAGTTCGTATATATGGAGCCGAACGCGGACCCGCACGCTGTTTCGAACACGGAGAGCACTCCGTGAGCGGAGCTTCCGGCGAGTCCGGCGGCGGCCAGGAGTCGGCCACGCATCGCGCGATAGAGGCGGTGTGGCGGATGGAATCGGCGAAGGTGATTGCGGTCGTGGCGCGTATGGTGCGGGACGTGTCGCTCGCCGAGGAGTTTGCGCAGGACGCGTTGATCGCGGCACTTGAGCATTGGCGTGTGGATGGCGTGCCGGACAATCCGGGCGCGTGGCTCATGACCACGGCGAAGCATCGTGCGCTGGATCGCTTGCGCCAGGATGCCTTGCACGCCCGCAAGCACGAGGAGTTGGGACTCGACATGGATGCGCGCGAGGAGCACGTCACGCCGGATTTCGTGGATGCGCTGGACGCCGCGCGTGAGGACGATATCGGCGACGATTTGCTGCGGCTCGTGTTCACGGCGTGTCATCCGGTGCTGTCCGTCGATGCCCGGGTTGCGCTAACGTTGCGGCTGCTCGGCGGCCTGACCACGGATGAGATTGCGCGCGCGTTCCTGCAGCCCGAGCCGACCATCGCACAACGGATTGTGCGGGCGAAGCGGACTTTATCGGCGGCACGTGTGCCGTTCGAAGTGCCGAAAGCGGATGCGCGAGCGGCGCGGCTGGCGTCGGTGCTGGAGGTCATTTACCTGATCTTCAACGAGGGTTATTCGGCGACCGCGGGCGACGACTGGATGCGGCCTTCGTTATGCGATGACGCGTTGCGTCTCGGGCGGATCTTGGCGGGTTTGACGCCTGAAGAGAGCGAGGTATTTGGGCTCGTCGCGTTGATGGAGATACAGGCGTCCCGGACTCGTGCACGAACCGATGCGACCGGGCGGCCGGTCTTGTTGATGGACCAGGACCGCAGCCGATGGGACCTGTTGTTGATCCGTCGCGGCCTCGCTGCATTGGAGCGGTCAGAGGCGTTGAATGGCGCACGCGGGCCTTATGCGCTGCAGGGTGCGCTGGCGGCGTGCCATGCGCGTGCACGGCGGGCGGAGGACACGGACTGGGCGCAGATTGTGGCGCTATACGACGCGCTGGCAATGGTGGCGCCATCGCCCGTGGTGGAGCTCAATCGGGCGGTGGCGGTGGGGATGGCGTTTGGCCCGGCGGCGGGGCTGGAGATTGTCGACGAATTGGGATCGAATGTAGTGCTGAAGAACTACCACTGGCTGCCGAGCGTGAGGGGCGATTTGCTGGCGAAGCTGGGCCGTCGTGAGGAGGCGCGGGCGGAGTTCGAACGGGCCGCAGGGATGACACGTAATGGGCGGGAGAGGGAGTTGTTGCTTGAGCGGGCGGAGGAGATGAAGGTTGCGCCTGAATGAAGCGGGCTTACACGGCGGCAAGCTAGCCGGCGGGGCGAAGCGAAAATTCGCAGATAGCCCAACGACCCTATAAATCCTGCTCCGCCCCCATAGGCGCAATCTCGACCACCACTCGTTCCAGCGCCCGAAATGGCGCCAGCCTGATTTCATCGGCGAGGGTGGTGGTGATCAGGCGCCAGTCGCGCTCCAGCGGTGTCCAGTGCTGCTGCCGTGCGCGCCCGAGCTTGTCGGCATCGGCCAGCACTACCACACTCGCTGCCCGGCGAATAATGCAGTCCTTCAGATACGCCTGTTCCGCGCTGGCCTCGCACAAACCAAAATCCGCGGCCACGCCATCCGCCCCGAGAAACGCGAGATCCACGCTCAACCGGCTTAGCACAAGTTCGGCCAGCGGCCCAAGCGTGCTCATGCTCGATGCCCGCAGATCACCGCCAATCAGCGTGATCCGCATGCCCGGCACGTTGGCAAGCGTCATCACCGCCAGCAGGTTGTTGGTCACCACATGCAAGTCACGATGCGCACTCAAATGACGCGCGAGCGCGGCGCACGTCGTGCCGCCGTCGAGCAGCACGGTGTCGCCATCCTTCACATGCAACGCGGCGGCCTTCGCGATCACTTCCTTCTGTTCCCGCTGCGTCGACTTGCGTTCCTCCAGCGACGCTTCCGGCTCATGCGCACCAACCAGCGCGGTCGCGCCGCCATACGTGCGCACGAGACGGCGCTCTTTCGCCAGCATGGTGAGGTCGCGCCGCACCGTCGCCTCCGATACCCCCAGCGCCTCGCTCAACTGCTCTACATTGGCGTCGCGGGTGAGGACAAGATCGAGGATGGCGCGGTGACGGGCGGATGCTTTCATCGGTGAATGCTCATGCTTGATAACAAGGCCGCCGATGTTACACGAGCGCGTCTGCCGTCCTGCTGATCCGCCGATCCAATCACCCGCGCCGTGTCGCGAGTTCCGCGCCCTGACGCAGCGCTTCGAGCAGGCTGCGTTCATCGGCTATCCCTTTGCCCGCGATATCAAACGCCGTCCCATGATCCACCGACGTGCGGATCACTTCCAGCCCGACCGTCACGTTCACGCCCGCCTCGAGCCCGAGCACCTTGACCGGACCATGTCCCTGATCGTGATACATCGCGACCACAAGATCGAAGTCGCCGCGGCCGGCGCGAAAAAAGAGCGTGTCGGCGGGCAGGGGACCGGTGACATCGAGTCCGCGTTCCTGCAGGATCTTGACAGCCGGGATGATCTTTTCTTCTTCCTCGCCATAACCGAACAAGCCGTTTTCGCCCGCGTGCGGGTTGATGCCGCACACGCCAATACGTGGCTTCGCAATCCCCGCTTTCACCAGCGTCGCATTACCGCGCTCGATGGTGCGCTGCACGAGGCCGGGCTCGATCTTCCTGATCGCATCGATGATGCCGATATGCGTCGTCACATGAATCACGCGCAGTTGCGGCGCGACCAGCATCATCGAGACTTCCTTCACGCCCGTCAGATGCGCGAGCATTTCCGTGTGGCCCGGAAACTTGTGACCGCCCGCGTGCAGCGCTTCCTTGTTGAGCGGCGCGGTGCAGATCGCATCGATCTGCTGCGATTGCGCCAGTTCCACGGCACGCGCGATGTACTGATACGCGGCATCGCCGGCCACTGCCGAGAGCTGGCCGAAGGGCAAGTCATCGGGGATCAGGTTCAAGTCGATGCAATCGATGATGCCCGTCTCATACTTCGCTTCCGTCGCATCCTTGATGCGGCGAATTTTCGCGTTGCCGTGCACGATCTCATTGGCTTGCTCGAGGCGGCGTGCGTCGCCGATCACGAGCGGACGGCATTGCTCGTAGACCACTTTGTGCGTGAGACTCTTGACGACGATCTCGGGACCGACGCCGGATGCATCGCCCATCGTGATGCCGATTACGGGGAGAGTGTTGCTCATGATGATTGGTTGAACTCCGTGTAAGTGGGGGCGCTCTGAGGCGAGATGCTTACTGTGTTCGCGCTCGCGGGCGTTAATGTGTGTTGGTGGCCGCGTCGGACGTTCGCAATGTCGGCTGTGCAGGCTGCGGCAGTCTCTGCAAATGCTCCCACGCGCCGAAAAGCGCATGCTCGCTGCCGAATGCACCGGCCTTGGTGACAATGGCGGGACGTGCCGCATGCCGCCCGCAAGGTCGCGCTACCGCGACGCCTGCTTCGATTTCCGACAGCAAATCGAGGCTATCGATACCGGCTGCGCTCAGCATCGCGCGGGCGGTTTCGCCGCCGGTCGCGATCAAGCCGCCGACATGCCTGAAATGCGGCGTCACCAGCGCGGCGAGCGAGGTAGACAGGTGCGCGCCTTCGGCTGGATCGAAGGCATCGTCCCGGCCGATGCGCACCAGCAAGTCGAGGTGCCGCTCCAGATAATCGCCAATCTTCGACTGCCACGCGCGCCAGTCCGCGTGCTCGCTGCCTACCCGCAAGACCGCAGGCGGCACGATCAGTTCGCTCACACGGGCACGCTCGCGCAGCATCGCGCATTGGCGTTCGGACACGGCCGACAGGCTGCCGACCAGGACCAGGATCGCGCCTTCCTGCTTCTCGTGGACGACGGCCTCGCGGGGCGGCGCATCGAAGAGATCGGGCAGCGACGCCAGTTCGCGTGCAAGTCCGCCCGATCCGACCCAGAACAACGGGTGCTCGAACGGGTCGAGTAGCGTGGTGGCTTGTGCGAGCCGTTGCAGGTCGCCGCCGCTATGGGCATCGACGATCAACGCTTGCACGCCTTGCGCGGCGGTTGCCTTGATCCTGTGCAGCAGCGCGTTGATGTTGCCGCGCAAGGCATCCACATCGATGGACTCGCAGCGCAAGCCCGCTTCCTCAAGCATCGTCCTGACATTCGCAGGCCTGCCGGCGTTTTCCAGCTTCCACGTGTCCGTGTTTTCCAGCGGTTCGCCATGCACCAGCACGCGAGCCTGGTGCAGCGTGCGGCCGGTCGCGGGAAACGAAGGCGCGACAATCGCCAGTCCAGCGAGCGGTTGCAACGCGGCCACTTCAGCCGTCCAGTTGCCGCGCAACGTCGAATCGATTTTCTTGTATAAGCGCCGCCCGGGCGCGCTCAACGCGTTGAATGCATCGGCGGTGCGCTGCGCCGCGTCTTGCGGCGAGAGGCGGCGCGTGTCGGTATCGGCAGCGATGACGTCAACGTTGTCCTCTGCCGCAGTGCCCATCACGCCCGATGTCGCAAGCGTCACGACCGTGCGCCGTCCCGCACCGGCGAACGCGATGGCGCAGTCGGCTGCGCCGGAGAGATCGTCGGCGACGATCAGCATGCTGCGGATGTTCATCGCGTGGCCTCGTTCTGGACTTTCTGCACGGTACGGCGCTCTTCGGCCCGGGCGTTCACGCGTTTGGCGACTGCCGCCGTCAGAATGGGCGACACAATAGCAGTCACCACCACGCACGCCGCGACCAGCAGTGTCGCGCTTTTCGCGGCTTCCGCGTAGACCGGATTCGCCGCCGCGATCAGCGCGGGAACCGCCGCCGCATTACCCGCCGTATTGGCCGCCGCCACGCCGGCCACGCCCGTGCCACCCGTCAGGCGGTCAGTGAAATACAGGGGGATTCCCGTCACGACCACCACCGCCAGTCCCAATCCGATGCCAAGCAGGCCCGCTTGCCACACTTTGTGCAGGTCAAGACTCGCCCCCAGCGCAAGCGCGAAGAACGGGATCATGACCGGCACGGCGCGCGCAAGGAAGTCGCGCATTTCGCGATCCAGATTGCCCAGCAGCATGCCGACCGCGAGCGGCAGGATGCTGCCGACCAGCGTAGGCCACGGAAACGCGGCGAGGCCCGCCACGCCGAGCGTGACCATCGTGAGAAACGGTCCGGATTCCAGCGACATGATCGTGTACGCGCCCACATCTTCGGACTTCCCGTATTGCCCCATCAGCGCCATGTAGAGGCCGCCGTTGGTGTCGTTCATCGCGGCGACCACGGCCAATGTCGAGATGCCGGCGAACAAGCCCGAAGAAATGGGCTGCTCCCCAAGGAAATGTCCCATCACGAACCCTACGACAATCGCCGAGCCGATCTTCGCCGCGAACAACGCGCCGCCTTTCTTCAGCAGATAGGGCGTCGCCTTGACGTTGATGCTCGCACCCATACATACATAGAACACAGCCAGGATCGGCAGCGCGCCGGTGAATAATGCGCTGGTGAACGAGCCGAAGAACTTCGGCATGCCGGGCAAGAATGTCGCGACTAACGAGCCGATAAGCAAGGGCACGATCATCATGCCGCCGGGAACACGCTCGATCGAGCGCTTGATAGGAAGCTGGGCCATACGGGTCTCCTGTTTGACGAGCGAATCCGAGTTCAATGCTCGAATCGATCACGTGTTTGATTGAAGCAGTCAAAAAGAAGTGTAATCCCGTCCCACGAAATGCGCAAATTGATCGTTTTTATGATCGATCTGATCATTTGGCTGAAAGTGACGCACCGGTCGTTCAAGCATTGATGTGCTCGCTCGATAGCTACGCCAGCAAAAAACACACCGTCGCCGGGCGGCTGCGGCGCATCGTTCCTCGTGCGCGGACCGCGCTCGAACATGCTTTGCCCGCAGCTAATAAACTAGCGATATGACCGCTGCAAAATCATCGACTTCCAATCCGCTCGACAGCTTCCATCCGGCCGTCGCGGCGTGGTTCAACCGGCATTTCCCTTCGCCCACGGAGGCGCAAGCGCGGGCCTGGCCGCTGATCAAGGCCCGTACGTCAACGCTCGTGGCCGCGCCGACCGGCTCGGGCAAGACGTTGACTGCGTTCCTGGCCGAGATCGATGAACTGGTCCGGGAAGGGCTGGCTAGCGCCCACCCGCTGCCCAACGAAACGACCGTGGTCTACGTGTCGCCGCTCAAGGCGCTGTCCAACGATATCCGCGTGAACTTGCAGGAACCGCTCGCCGGCATCTCGGCTGAACTCGAGCGGCTGGGACTTCCTCCCGTCGAGATTCGCGCCGCGGTGCGCACCGGCGACACCACGCAACAAGAGCGCAACGCGGTCAAAAAGCGGCCGCCGCATATCCTCGTCACCACGCCGGAATCGCTTTACGTGCTGCTCAGTTCCGATTCCGGCCGGGCGATGTTATCGACGGTGCGTACGGTGATCGTCGATGAAATCCATGCAGTCGCCGGCAACAAACGCGGCGCCCATCTCGCGCTTAGTCTTGAACGCCTGGACGCGTTGTGCATTGAACATAAGCACGAAGCGCCGGTGCGGATCGGGTTATCGGCGACCCAAAAGCCGATCGAACTTGTCGCGGAATTCCTCACGGGTAAGCGCCCATGTTCGATCGTCGATGTCGGCCATGTGAGGAAGCGCGACCTCGCGCTGGAACTTCCGCCTATCCCGCTTGAAGCCATCATGTCGAACGATGTGCGCGAGCGTGTCTACGACCGCCTTGCCGATCTGATCGCACAGCACCGCACCACGCTCGTGTTCGTGAACACGCGCCGGATGGCCGAGCGTGTCGCGCGCCATCTCACCGAGCGGCTCGGCAAGCCCGCCGTCGCGGCCCATCACGGCAGCCTGGCAAAAGAGCAACGGCTGGATGCCGAGCAGCGGCTCAAGCGCGGAGAGTTACAGGTGCTGATTGCAACGGCTTCGCTCGAACTTGGGATTGATATCGGCGACGTGGAGCTGGTCTGTCAACTCGGTTCGCCGGGCTCGATCGGCGGTTTCCTGCAGCGTGTCGGGCGCTCGGGGCATCAGGTAATCGGTACGCCGAAAGGGCGGCTCTTTCCTGAGTCGCGCGACGATCTCATCGAATGTGCGGCGCTGCTCGATTGCGTGGCGCGTGGTGAACTCGACGTGCTGCATATTCCTCAAGCACCGCTCGATGTTCTCGCCCAGCAGATCGCCGCCGAAGTGGCGTGCCGCGAGTGGAGCGAGGACGCGCTCTTCGAACTCGTGCGTCGTGCGATGCCGTATGGGTCGCTTGATCGGTCGCAGTACGACGCAGTTATTCGTATGCTCGCTGAGGGCTATACGAGTCGGCGCGGCGTGCGCGGGGCTTACGTGCACCGGGACGCGGTGACGCATAGTTTGCGCGGCCGGCGGGGTGGCAGGCTGACGGCGGTGACATCGGGTGGAGCGATTCCAGACAACGCCGATTTCGCCGTGCTGCTCGAACCGCAAGGTTTGCAGATAGGCACCGTCAACGAGGATTTCGCGGTCGAAAGCCTCGCCGGTGACGTGTTCCAGCTCGGCAATGCGTCGTACAAGATCCTGCGCGTGGAGGGTGGCCGAGTGCGCGTGGAAGACGCGCACGGCCAGCCGCCGAACATTCCGTTCTGGCTCGGAGAAGCGCCGGGGCGGACCAATGAATTGTCGGCGGCAATCGCGCGTTTGCATGCGCAAGTGGACGCTTGGCTGAGCGATTATCCGGTCGACAAAACGATTCTCCTGCTCGCAGAGACAACCGGTATTGGCGAGGAAGCGGCACGTCAAATAGTTGATTATCTGGCGCGCTCGCGATCCGCGCTCTCCGTTTTGCCCACGCAGGACGTGCTGGTCATGGAGCGTTTCTTCGATGCCTCCGGCGGCACGCAACTTGTCATTCATGCGCCCTTCGGCAGCCGGGTGAACCGTGCGTGGGGCCTCGCGCTGCGCAAGCGTTTTTGCCGCACGTTCAACTTCGAATTGCAGGCTGCGGCGACCGAGGACGCAATCGTGCTGTCGCTGACCGGTAGCCACAGTTTTCCACTCGATGAAGTCTGGCGTTACCTCCATTCCAATACCGCGGAACACATGCTGATCCAGGCGCTGCTCGATGCACCGCTGTTCGGCGTGCGCTGGCGCTGGAACGCGACCAACGCGCTTGCGTTGCCGCGTTACGCGGGCGGTCGCCGGGTCGCGCCGCAATTGCAGCGCATGAAAAGCGAGGATTTGCTCTCGACGGTATTCCCCGACCAGGTGGCGTGCGTCGAAAACGTTGTGGGCGAGCGTGACGTGCCGCGCCATCCGCTGGTCGATCAGACGATCGACGATTGTCTGCACGACGCCATGGATTGCGATGCGTGGCTCGCGCTGTTAAGGCGCATAGAAAGCGGCAATGTGCGGCTCGTCACGCGCGATTTGCCCGCGCCGTCACCGCTGGCGGCGGAGGTTTTATCGGCGCGTCCTTACGCCTTTCTCGACGATGCCCCTATCGAGGAACGCCGCACCCAGGCCGTGCTTGCGCGAGGCTGGACCGATCCGCAATCGAGCGATGACCTGGGTGCGCTCGATGCCGATGCTATTGCGGGCGTGCGCGAAGAAGCGTGGCCAACCGTTTGCAACGCCGATGAAATGCACGAGGCGCTCTCGGGGCTTTCGTGCATCACCGACACGGAGTCGCAAGCCAACGATGGCTGGCCGGCGTGGCTTCAACAGCTCGCGGCCTCCGGGCGTGCGACGCGTTTGCAGGTGACATCGACGGATGGGTTATGGGTGCCGGTCGAACGCCTGACATGCTTGCGCGCGGTTCATCCGGTTGCATCAATGCAGCCGCCGCTGAACCCGCTGCCCGGATTCGACGAAGCGTGGACCGAAGACGATGCGCTCGTCGATATCGTGCGCGCCCGGCTGAGCGGCTTTGGTCCGCTGCCGGCGCCTGTTATTGCGCGCGCTCTGGCCGTGCCGGTTTCGTCGGTAGCGCTCGCACTGACGCGCCTCGAAGTTGAAGGTTATGTCATGCGAGGCCGCTTCACGCCGGGCGCGACGGGGGCGATGGAAGAAGAGTGGTGCGAACGGCATCTGCTGGCGCGTATCCATCGATACACCGTGCGGCGTTTGCGGCGCGAAATCGAGCCGGTCGAGTTGCAGGATTTCATGCGTTTCCTGTTCGACTGGCAGCACCTCAGCGTGGACGCGAAAGCCGATCCGCACGGCGACGGCCACGACGCGCTGATGCGCGCGATCGAACAACTCGAAGGCTACGAAGCGCCCGCGGTCGCGTGGGAAGACGAGATCCTGCCTGCGCGCCTGAGCGCTTATTCCATGACCTGGCTCGACGATCTATGCCGCTCCGGCAAGGTTGTCTGGAGCCGTCCGGGTGCGCGGTCGCGCAGTTCGGGCGGTCCAGTGCGCACCACGCCGATCGTGTTGCTGCCGCGTCGAAATCTCGCTGCGTGGAATCCGCTGATGCAACCGGTGCAATTACCCGAGCCTTCGTCGCGTGCCCAGCTCGTGTTCGACGCGCTCACGCAACACGGCGCCATGTTCTTCGATGAACTGCGCTCGGACGTTCGCCTGCTGGATACCGAACTCGAAACCGCGCTGGGCGAACTGGTGTCGCTGGGACTGGTGAACGCCGATAGTTTCGCCGGCCTGCGCGCGTTGCTCACGCCGGCCGCACGCCGCAACAGTGTTGGCCGGCGGCCACGGCGCGGCGGGCGAGGCCATTTCATTGGCGGGATGGATGACGCCGGGCGTTGGGCGTTGCTGCGCCGCACTGAACTCAGTGCCGCGCCCGGCACTACTACTGACTCGCTTGAGCACGTCGCGATGACCCTGTTGCGCCGATACGGCGTGATCTTTTGGCGCTTGCTCGAACGTGAAGCCGACTGGCTGCCGCCGTGGCGCGACTTGCTGCGGGTATTTCATCGGCTGGAAGCACGCGGTGAAATTCGCGGCGGCCGATTCGTGGCCGGACTGGCGGGGGAGCAGTTCGCGTTGCCCGAAGCCGTGCCGCTTTTACGCACGATGCGCAACCGGGCCGCCGACGGCAGTTTCATCGCGATCAGCGCGGTCGATCCCTTGAATCTCGCCGGCACCTTGCTGCCCGGGGAGAAAGTGCCGGCGCTGCCGGGTAATCGCGTGCTATATCGCGATGGTTTGCCGGTTGGGGCGGTTATCGCGGGAAAAACGCGTTTCCTGGTGGAACTCGATGCGCAATCGCAAGAAAGCGTGCGCTGGCATCTCGTCCGGCGCAGCTTTGACCGAATGCCCGTTTCTCCGTTAATGTCGGGTCGCTAAAAGAACAGGCTGAGTTTCATAAGAAAAATTGAAAGATTTTCGATAAAACGTTGATGTTCTTGCTAAACATTACGCGGGTAGAAATAATTGATGAATCGCAACCGAGGGAGACAACCTCGTCGCTTATTTTAATGAAAGTTAAATGAAAGTTCTGGCCGTGGAGAGGCGAACCGCTTTCGTCAAAAACCATCACCGACCCAGACAATCCCGCGCGAGTCGCATTATCGATTCAATCGTCTTTCAGCAATGTGCATCCTGCCCGGCCCGTGAGCGGTGATGGACAACAACGCCTGTAAAACCGTTGCCCCGCTTGACCTGCCAGAAAAAGAACGAATAAGGATATAGCGACAACTCCCCGTTTCCTTCAGCTCGTTTTAAACCCATGCTAAAGTTTTATCGATAAAACGCCGTTAATTTCTTTGCGATGTCGGGTAATGCCAAAAGCCGGGCACGGCCAATCTGGAAAATAATGTCGGAACCTGTTATGGAGGCTGAGTAACGCCATGTCGACGCCCATCAGATTCGACAGTGCCGATTTCCCCGAGAATGACGCCGAGGAAATCTGGCGCGAAGGAATCGACGCTGTGTTTGAGATCCAGCGCCCGAAAGATCCACCCGCGCCGTTTCGCGCGAAGATGGAAAGCTGGTCTTTAGGTTCAATGCTGCTCATGTCGCATGTTGTAGGTGGAGACGTCGAATTTCAGCGCACCCGCCGCAGGATAGCGACCTCCGGCGTTGACCATTACCTCGTGCATTGCCTACTCGACGGCACGCTGATGTCGACTTTTGGCCGCGATATCCAGCAGGTGTCGCTCGGGTCGGTCGTCGTGCGCGACCTGGTCGTCGAAAACGTCGGTTTCACCCGCGACGCGCCCATGCTGACGCTCACCATTCCACGCCAGGCCATCGACCGGCGCACGGGCGGCGCATTGCGCCTGCACGGATTGTCCTGGGAGGCGGCTGACCCTATCGGCCTGCTGATCGCTTCGCATATGCGCACTCTGGTCAGCGTCGCGAGCGCGATGGACGACGAGCAGGCTCACGTGGCGGGCGAAGCCACGCTGGACTTTGTCGCTGCCTGCGTGCTGCGGCGTGCCGAGCGCTGGGAGCAATCCGGCGATCCGCGCCTGACGCCGGTGATCCGCGCGCAGGCGCTGAGTTTTATCGAAGGCAATCTGGCCGACATGAGCCTCGGTCCGGCGAGGCTGCGCGAAATCCTGAAGGTATCGCGAACCGCGCTCTATGAACTTTTCGAACCGATGGGCGGCGTGGCGGAGTATGTACGCGCGCGCCGGCTCGATGAAGCCATGCGCCGGCTCGAATCGCCGCTGCATTCGCGCGATCTCATTGGTGCAATCGCCTGCGCGGTCGGCTTCATGAGCGAATCCACGTTCAACCGCGCTTTCAAGGAGCGTTTCCGTTGCACGCCGACAGAAGCCCGCAAGAGGCGCGCGGCCGGGGCGCAGATTGGCGCGACTTTAGCGGCCGACGACAGCAGCCGTTTTCGCGACGCGCGCGGTGTTGGGTTCAGGACCGCCGCGACGATCCGCAGCTTGGGCGCCTGAGTGTGTAAAGGAGATGTAAGTGGCCGTAAGCACCCGTAAACGCATGTAAACGCAGATAAACATTTCCCCGATGCGCTGAACAAAATGGGCGGAAAGAGCGGACGGAATGAGAGGGCGGCAGCGTACGTCGAGGGCATCATTGCGTGGCGCGTACGCAGGCATCGTGAGCCGTGCTGAGCAAAGGCCGAGGCGAAGAGAATGAGGCCGATTATTTCTCGGCGCGTGTGGCAGGCGCCTTGCCCGTTGGACGCACTCGCCCTTGGGTGGTCACGACAAGCGCCGCTGACAGACCGCTACGGCTCCGACAACAAATCCATACCGCCCGACGCGAAGGCTGTGACTGTGCAGGGTTATGGGTCCCCAAAACCGCATCGGTCATCCGACGCAGAGAGCAGGCACGCGCAGGCAGTTGCGGACCTTAATGCCCGTTCCGCCGGATTCAGGCGTGACCACGCTTGAACGCTGAAAAGCACAGGATCGCGGACCTGAGAGAGAAAGCGTCATCAAGACGCTTCGAGGCAAAACGCGCCTCACGGTCGATGTCACCGACATCAAGCCCGCCGCGTGTTCGACCTACACCAAGAAAAATGTGACATCGGGAAAACTCATGTGGCTGTTTGCTTTGTTCCACGCCGAAACCTTGTTCGGCCGTATCGTCAAGATGGGTGTGTGCGGCGCGGCAGTTGTCGCGTTTTATGTGGGTCTCACGTCGACGCCACCATCGGGGATCCAGGTTGCACTGTCGCTTGCCGTGATCGCGGCGCTCTGGCTGCATGGGTATCGCGAAAGCAAGCGGTCGTCGTATGCGTCGGCGCAATGCGACGCCGAGATTCGCGAGGATGAGGGCCGGATTCGGGTAGCCGGCGGCGGAGTCGATTTCACCTTGCATCTCGCGTCGCGGACGCTCACGGTCAACAAGGTGGCGAAGCGATTCGTTTCGACCGACGCTCCCGGCGAGTTTCAACGCTTGCGCTCGGGCCGCTTCGATTGGCCGTTCCGGGCGCTGACGATCGAACCTGAGCCTGAACCTGAGTCAAAAGCGGGCAGCTTCGGCACGGTGTCTGGCGCTTCGGCAGCACGATGGACGGGTGAGAGGGCAATACCGTCGTCCGATACCGGCGAGACCACGACGCTGGCTGGCGAACGTGCAATTGGCGTGTACTGGAAACACCCGGGCCAGGGTGATCGCCTGTTATTTTCGGTGACGGGTCCCGTCGAAAAATATGAAGCGATAGACCGCGCATTTTCGATCTTCGCTGCCTGGGTCGATCACGAGGACGAAGCGCGGCACGCAATCGAACGCCGCCAACAGGCCGAGGCGTGGCAACGCGATTGGGAAGCGCAACGGTTGGCAGAAGAACTCGAACACACGCGGCGCCGGGGAGACAGCCCCTTCGACGAAACCGATCAGCCCATGCGCATGGCCGCCAAAGCAACTAAAGCGGCCAGAGCAATCACGCCTTCGAGCAGGTGGTAGCTGCCGGCCATATGTTAGAAATGCGCTCGTCGCGCGCCGTCGTTCTTATCGCTCGGAAGGCGCAAAAACGCGCAGCCGATGACCGTCGGGGTCCAGCGCGACGAAGGTAAAGCCAAAATCCATTTCCGTCGGACGTTGGATGATCTCCAGGCCGCGCTTGACCCAATCAGCGAAGAGACTGTGCACGGCGTCGCTGTTTTTCACGGGGAACCCGAGTTCGCCGCCACCGCCTCCCGCTGAAGCCGACGCGGGTTCGACCGTATGCTTTGACCACAATCCCAGCTTGAGACCCGAATCCAGGACGAACATGGCGAACGTCGGAGAAGTTTCGACGGGTGTCTTGCCGAGCAAGCCCGCATAAAAATCGGCGCTGGTCGCAGGGTTGTCGACGTACAGGATGATGAAGTTGGGATCGGTCATGGTGTTCGCTCGCTCAGGGTCGATGGGAATTAGCCGCGGTGCGCAGCCGGGAATCCAGCAACGAGTCAGCAATTCACTGATTGACTGCCGCTGCTGAAGTCGAACCCATCGTAAGCGTTGTTACTGCCAGTTTCTGTCAGGAGTGGTGCTTCGCGGACTCATCACTTTCCGGCGGAGCAAGTGCCCCGTCATCGCGCTGACCGCAAGAGCGATCGACCGAGCGGCGAGCGCGCAGTGAACTCTATTTTGAGCAGTTCGTGCGGTCCCAAAGCCCCTGTTAGAAAGGACTTGGCCTAATTTGTGTGCTAGAGTGACTAAAGGGATAGCGACGCGATGGAGGGGAGCCATGAAGCTGGAAGACCGAATCGTTCGTTCAATTTCACAAAGGAAGGGGCCCGTCATACTTCGCTCTGAGGTCGCCCCCTTGGGAAGTCCTGCCCATGTTGGACGCGTGTTGTCGAAGCTGGTTAGTGACGGCAAGCTTGTCCGCGTCAGCAAAGGGGTATTCGCGAAAACTCAAATCAACAAATTTACCGGCACGCCAACTCCCGCGGCAACATTCGAAGTCATTGCTGCAGAAACCTTCCGCAAGCTCGGCGTTGAGATCACCCCGGGATGGTTGGCCCGCGAATATAACAATGGGCGGTCGACCCAAATCCCGATGGATAGCATCGTCAACACGGGAAAGCGTCGCATCCGCCGCAAAATCCAGGTCGGACGCCGAACGGTAAAGTATGAGAACGATCACAAGCGAGTGGAAGTCTGACATAGAGCAAGCTGCGACTGCCGACTTGCTGGGAAATTTGCCGGCTGCAGTGGCGGAAAAGGATGTTCACATCACTGACGCGCTAAGGGAACTGTCGCGAATCAAGGTTGTGCATACGGCCCACAAAATCAGCCAGAAAAAGGGCGACCCGCGTCCGGGTACGCTGGAGATAACAAGCCAACTCGTCTTCGCTGGGGGCACCTGCCTTTCCAAGGCGCATGGGCTGATCGAGCGTATGTCCGAAGACATCGATATCAAGATCGTACTTGGGGAAGTGCCGAGTGGATACGCGCTACCCAAGGGCCAGTCGGACAGGGCACGGCTTGGTGATATCCAGACAAAGGTGTGCGCTCAACTTGAATCGATTGGCTTCACGCTCACGGTTGTTGAGGAGGAGAGCAATCCAGTCTCGCGCGACAATCGGCGCTATTACTGCCTGGCGGTCGACTACGGCCCCGAGTTTATGGATATCTCGGGTGTGTTAAGGCCTCAGTTGAAGGTTGAACTCATACACCGTCATCCAAAACTCAACCAGCAAATGCTGGACTTTGGTTATCTGGTCGACCGGTTTATTGGCCGCGAGTCAGTCGAGCGCGTGCAAGTGCCCTGCATTTCAATCGCGGAAACACTTGCTGAAAAAGTTCTTTCTTTATTAAGGCGCTGCGCTTGGTATTGGGATGGTTATCAACGCGGTGATTTCGATACAGCATTGGTTCGCCATATCTATGACGTGTGGCGTATCAATACATCTTTGCCCGAGGCGGTCGACAAAGCTGGAGAAGTGTTCGAAGCCCTGGTGTTGGAAGACGTCAAGGAATTCGAAGGACAGAACCCTGATTTTGACGCCGCCCCTTACGCGATCCTTCGTCGCACTCTGGTGCGTGCTGCTACGGATGACGGGCTGCGGAAGAATTTCGACCAGCGGCTCGCTCCGCTGCTGTTTGCAAAAGATAAACCGACTTTCGATGTCTGCTTTTCAAGTTTCAACGCTGTTGCTAAAACTCTTTTGTCCGCCCGGGCGGTGGTCCAGTAGGACTACCGCCGATTTAACATCCACGCCTCACGCCAGCGCCGCCGCAACGACCGCGGACAAATTCCCGATCGAAAACGGTTTCCGAAGCAACGAGATATTGTTGCCCATGGCGGCGTCGAGGGCGGAGCTGTCCGCGTAACCGCTCGCGAAAACAATGGGCATGTGCAGACCCTGGGACCGCGCCAGTTTGGCCACCGTCGCGCCATCAAGATGCGGCATCGCGAAGTCCAGCACCAGCAAGTCAGGTGGATCACTTGCCATCATGTGGAGCGCCGCCCGCCCGCCTGCCGCCGAGTCCACCCGATACCCCAGCGCGACCAGCGTTTCGACCATGAACGTCCGAACATCAGGATCGTCGTCGACGACCAGGATCCGTGGCGCACTCAGCTCACTCACATTGACGACAGCCGCCGACGACGGGTCCGGTGCGGCGGCTAACGCGGGCGAACGTCGCAGAAACAAGGAGACGCGGGTGCCACGCGGACTGCTCTCGATCCGCGCATGGCCGCCCGCCTGCTGGCAGATTCCGTACACCTGGGCGAGACCAAGACCGGTTCCCGCGCCCAGTTCCTTGGTGGTAAAAAACGGCTCGAATGCCCGGGCCGCGACATCGGCGGGCATGCCGGTGCCGGTATCGTCGACACTCAATTCCACGTAATCGCCATCGGCGAGATCGGCATCGTCCGTAATCGTCCACGCTACCGTGCTGATGCGCAGCACGCCGCCCGTCGGCATCGCGTCCCGTGCGTTGATGGCGAGGTTGAGCAAGGCGAGTTCGAGTTGGGTCGCGTCCGCCACGACCAGGGCGTTGTCGTCGCCGAGTTCCAGCCGCAGGTCGATCCCGGGACCCAGCGTGCGGTCGAACAGATCGGCCATGCCGTGCACGAGTTGCGCCAGCCCGACGGGTTTCAATTCGAGTTTCTGCGAGCGCGAAAACGCCAGCAATTGCGCGGTGAGCTTGGCGCCGCGGTTGACGGCCCGCATGGCGTTGCCGGTCCAGCGCAGCACGCGCTCGGGGTCGGACGGCGAGCGCTTCACGAGTTCCAGATTGCCGTGAATAGCCTGCAGCAGGTTGTTGAAATCGTGGGCCAGGCCGCCGGTCAACTGACCGACCGCCTCCATTTTTTGAGCCTGGTGCAGGCGGGCTTCCATCTGCCGTTGCTGCGAGAGATCGGAGATCACGCCGCAGATCAGGCGGTCCTGATCGCGCTCGGCTTCAAGCGCCTTGAAGCTGCAATAGACGGGGGTTTCTCCGCCGGCCGACAACACGGTGAGTTCATCCCGGGCAGTGCCGGTAGCGCTTTCTCGGATCAGTTCCTGCAGACGCGCGTGCTGGCCATCGAGCACAAAAGCGCTGAACGCGTAGCCCACCACATGCTCGACCTGGGCGCCGAGCAACTGCCCGGCACGTTCGTTGGCGTAGAGAATGGTGCCGTCGGCGGAGAGCATCACCGCGCCTTCCTGCATCTGCTCCACGAGCACGCGGTAGGGCCGGTCCGCGCTCTCGAGCGTGTAGATGCGGCGGTCATCGTCGCTGCCGACCACCACGGCATCCACCGCGCCGCTGCGGATAGCGTCGAGCGTATCTTCCGCCTCGCGCAGCCGCTCGCGCAGCTCTTCGATAGTCGCGGTTTCGAGTGAAGTGGAGCGGAATTGATCGGACATACGCGTCAAGGTTTGATGGCCGCGCCCGGGGACGCGCTTAAGGATGCACTGCCGGCTACGTTCGACACCATCACGCCAAGCGCGGCCAACACCTTGTTTGAATCCGACAGGTCGCCGATCACCCTTCGCAACGGCCCGGGACGCAGCTTGACCAGCGTCGGCGCGGCAATGATCTGAGCGGCGATCGCGGCTTCCGGATGCAGGTAGATATCGATCACTTCAAGCTCGAAGCGGCCCGCCGCATAGGTTTCCAGCAAACGCCGCGCGTTGTCCACGGCACGCGTTGAGCGTTGCGTGTTCCCCGTTACGTACAGGCGCAGCACGAGCATGTCCGAGGGTGGCGGAGGCGGTGGACCGTCTCCGCCCCCTCCACCATAGGCTTCGACGGGCAGGGCGCTCACGAACCGGCCCTCGTCTGGATATCGAGGCCGACGAGCACGCGCTCGGTATCGGACAAATCGCCGATTACTTTCCTGAGCGGCGCGGGCAGATGCCGGACCACGGTCGGTATCGCGAGAATCTGGTCGGCGGCGGCCAATTGCGGGTTGACGCGCAGATCGATGACTTCAATCGAATACTCGCCGGCAAGGTGCATGGCGCAGAGCGCGCGGAGATTGCGGATGGCTGCCAACGATTTCGGCGTTTCCCCCGCTATATACAAGCGCAGCGAATACAAGCAAGCGCCGGGCGTTCCGGCGGCGTCCGGTTCAAATTGCGCTGGCGAAGGCGAGTCGTGTTCAGTCATTCTTTGGTTCGCCGCAGTTGCGCCATCCGGGTCCGGTCGGCTTCCTGCAGGCGCTTGTGTTCGTCACTTTGCTCGACTAACGCATCGAGTTCCGACGCTTCCGCGTCGAGCGCCGACTGCAGTTCCGCGACCTGCTGCTCGACCGCTTTGCGCCGCCGCGCAAGCTCGCGTTTCTTTTGCATCACAAGCTCGTCGCGCGCGGCGGATTCGTCGCGTTCCTGCGCTTCCTGCGCGAGCCGCGCGGAACCTGTCAGCACGCCGCCCGCGCCTATATATGCCGGCACCATGGCGATTCCCCCATTGCTGATCTGATATTCGCGGACCTGGTTCGAGTGATCCATGCCGCGCGATTTCAGCACGTAGACAAGCCGGTTGCGCTCGCCGTTCGTTTCAATATGCGATAGCGAAATCCAGGTATCCATCAGCGAGGAAATGCTGCGGTCATTGATGCTGGACGCCTGGTCGGTGGTGCTGAGACTGGTAAAAAGTGCCGTGATACCGCGCGATTTGAGGAAATCGACAAGTCGTAACAGCGTTGCATGCACTTCGGATTCCGCGCCACGCAGCGACGAAATCGGGTCGATCACCACGGCGGTCGGCTTGAACAGGTCGATGTCGCGGACCATCCGCGCCAAATGCATTTCCAGCCCGAAGAAACTGGGCCGCGCCGATTCGATCCTGAGCGTGCCGCCCAGACAGTGCGCAAGATCCACGCCTACCGAGCGCATGTTGCGCACGATCTGTTCGGGTGACTCTTCAAAGGCGAACCACAGCGTGCGTTCGCCGAGTGCGCAGCGGGTCTCGACGAATTTAGCGGCAAAGGTGGTTTTGCCCGTTCCCGCCAGCCCCGACACCAGTACGCTGGAGCCGACAAAATACCCCCCCACGCCCAACATGGCGTCGAGATCGGTGATGCCCGTGGAGATGACGTCGCTCGACGTCAGGTGCGACAGGCCGGCCGATGTAATGGGGAGGACGCTGATGCCGGTGGTATCGATAAGAAACGGGTATTCGTTGGTCCCATGCGCCGAGCCGCGATATTTAACGATCCTCAGGCGCCGCGTGGTGACCTGGTTTTCGACCCGGTTGTCGAGCAGGATCACGCAGTCGGACACGTATTCTTCAATGCCGTGCCGCGTCAACTGGCCCGAATCGCCGGTTCCCCGCTCCGCCGTCACGATGGCAGTCACGCCGCGTTCCTTCAGCCAGTCAAAGAGGCGCCGCAACTCGGCGCGCAGCAAGACGACATCGGGGAAACTGGCGAACAGGGCTTCGAGGGTGTCGAGCACGACGCGTTTTGCGTTCACGCTCTTGATGGCGTAGTCGAGCCGCACGAACAGGCCTTCAAGGTCGTATTCGCCGGTGTCTTCGATTCCCGCCGGGTCGATCTTGACGTAATCGATGGCGAGTTTCTTCTGCTCGATGAGCGACATCACGTCGTAACCCAGCGACGCCACGTTCGCGGCCAGGTCCTCCGCCGATTCCTCGAAACTCACCAGCACGCCAGGTTCACCATACTTCAGCACGCCTTCCACGAGGAACGTCATGGCGAACAGGGTCTTGCCGCATCCTGCCGCGCCGCACATCAGGGTCGGACGGCCAGCTGGCAAGCCGCCGAGAGTGACGTCGTCGAAGCCCGAAATGCCTGTTGGCGATTTTGAAAGCACTGCTCCGGTCATTGTTTTTCTTTGTAAGGTTTAACAGGAAGGCACCAGCCGCCCCAGGCTCGATGCCTGCGCCAGTTGGTCGATGGCGACAGCGCATCTTGGCATCGCGGTACGCTGTATGCAATCCAGAAGATCACAATCGCCAGGGCTCGCAACAGGCGGCCGTTTTTAAAACCCTTGGCGCGAGCAACCAGACCCGTACAATTGAGCGCAGCACCGCACAAAAAATATCGAGCACCGAGAGGTAGAATTTGAATCCCGTTTACGGAGTTCTGCAGGCTGCCATGGATGACAGCGACGAAGCCATTGCTCGCGACGTGGCCATCATCGGCCGGATCGGCGCCGTTCCGTCCATGCTGCGCGTGATCTGCAGCAACACTGGCCTGGGTTTCGCGGCGGTGGCGCGCGTCACCGAGGGAACATGGACCGCCTGTGCCGTGCAGGACGACATTCAGTTCGGGCTATTGCCCGGCGGTCAACTCGACGTCCACACCACGCTGTGCAGCGAGTCCCGCGCCATGCGCCGGCCGGTTGTTATCGACCATGCGAGCACCGATCCGGTCTATCGCGAACACCATACGCCCCGCATTTACAACATCGAGAGTTATATCTCGGTGCCGATCATTCTCCCGAACGGGGATTATTTCGGCAACCTGTGTGCAATCGATCCGCGTCCGGCCATGATCTCGGATGCACGAACGCTCACCATGTTCACGCTCTTCGCAGAACTGATCGCGCTGCAACTGGAGAGCGAGAACGAGCGCTCGGCGACCGAAGCCGCGCTCCTCGACGAGCGGACGACCGCCGAGTTGCGCGAGCAGTTCATCGCCGTGCTCGGCCACGATCTGCGCAATCCGCTCGCCGCCGTGGGCGCAACCGCGGAATGGCTGGCGCGACGCAGCAGCGAACCGGAACTGGTGACCATTGGCACGCGGTTGCGGGCGACGACGCGGCGCATGTCGCGCCTGATCGACGACGTACTCGATTTCGCCCGCGGCCGGTTGGGCGCGGGTATCGGCGTGTCGCTGGCTCCGGTTGACGATCTCACCGACGCGCTGCGCCATGTGGTCACGGAACTGCGCGACGCGAATCCGGAACGCGTCGTCCTGGAGCAGACCGCGGTGGACGGTTGCGTTTATTGCGACCGCGGGCGCATACAGCAACTGCTGTCCAACCTGCTGGCTAATGCGTTGACGCATGGCGCTCCGGATCAACCGGTGCGGGTCGAGGTGTCCATCGACGCCGGCGAGCTTGCGATCTCCGTCTCCAATCTGGGCGCGCCGATCGCGCTGCACGACCTGGAGAAAGTCTTCGAACCGTATTGGCGGCCGGCAACCAGTCAGCCGGGCGGTGGCCTCGGCTTGGGACTCTACATTTGCTCGCAGATTGTCCACGCGCACGGCGGCACGTTGTCCGTGAGTTCATCGGCGCAGACAGGGACTTGTTTTGTGGCACGGATACCTGTGGGTGAGGCGGTGTGAACGTAGTCCGCCGGTATAAGTACCCGGCTCCGGGATCGTAGCGTCCCACCTTTCTCGACTCGTCGCCGCCACCCCCGCCACCCCCGCGACGATCGCGTCCTTTCCCGCACCCCAAACCCTCTCCATATAAACCCGGATTGTCCCCGTCAATTCGGCGCTGCTATCGTTCGCAGGCACTTGTGGAAGCGCTTCCACTCCACCGCTCAACAGGAGTCCTCGTGGCACTCGACGCATCCGTTGTCTCCAGCGATCCATTCTCCCCGCCGTCCGATTCAGCCCTCTGGCGACGCGACTTTCTACTCGGCGCAGCAACCGCCTCCTATCAGATCGAAGGCGCCGTCAACGAAGACGGCCGGCTGCCGTCGATCTGGGACACGTTCTCGGCCACGCCCGGCAAAGTGCTGGCGGGTGACACCGGCGAGGTGGCTTGCGATCACTATCATCGGTGGGAATCGGACCTCGACCTGCTTTCCACGCTTAATGTCGATGCGTACAGGCTATCCATTGCGTGGCCGCGCGTGATGGATGAAGCGGGGCGCCCGAACCGGAAGGGCATCGACTTTTATAAGCGCCTGATCGGGCGGCTGAAAGAGAAGGGCCTCAAGACGTTTGTCACGCTTTATCACTGGGACTTGCCGCAGTATCTGGAAGATCGGGGCGGCTGGCTGAACCGCGACGTTGTGTATCGCTTCGCCGATTACGCCGACCTGATGAGCCGCGAACTCAGCGGTCAGGTCGATGCCTGGGCTACGCTCAACGAACCCTGGTGCTCCGCGTACCTCGGCTACGGCAACGGCCATCATGCGCCGGGGCTCGCGAACGACCGCTATGCGACCCAGGCCATGCATCACCTGCTGCTCGCACACGGTACCGCCGTGCCGGTACTGCGCGCCAACGATCCCGCGTCGCTCAAGGGCATTGTCGCAAATGTGGGCCGCGGTACCGCCGATACGAATAGCGAAGCCGACGCACGCGCCGCGCATCTTTTTGAAGTCCAGCACAACGCGTGGATACTCGACCCGCTGTTGAAAAAGGCCTATCCCAAGGACCTTTTCGAACTGTGGCCGGGCACCGAGCCGTTGGTGCTCGACGGCGATATGGAGACCATCGGCACGCCGCTCGACTTCCTCGGCATCAACTATTACTTCCGTACGAATGTGAAGAGCGACGGTGCGCATGGGTTCACTGAAGTGCCGTTGCCGGACGTCGAGCGCACGCAGATGGGCTGGGAGATTCATCCCGATGGCCTGCGCGACCTGCTGATCGGATTCAACAAGACGTATCCGTCATTGCCGCCGATCTATATCACTGAAAACGGCATGGCGTCGGATGACAAAGTAGTCGACGGACGTGTCGATGATCCGCAGCGCATCTCGTTCCTCAAACGCCATCTCGCTGCCGTGGATAGCGCGATCAAAGCCGGTGTGGATATACGCGGATATTTCATCTGGTCGCTGATGGATAACTTCGAATGGGCCTTCGGTTATGAACGTCGTTTCGGCGTGTTTCATGTCGACTACAAGACGCAGAAACGCACGATGAAACATAGCGCCGAGCTGATTGCGAAGTTCCTCGAGGAACGCAACGCTGAGGCCAATACCCGAGCCTGACCCGCAGTTCGTTTTTCATTGCCAAAGCCATTGGACCCCATGAATGACGGGGCCAAATGGAAGACATAGCCTGGAGGAGACTCAATGAACAGCATGAAGAAACTGGTCGTCAGCGTTATTGCAGCCGTTGCGACGATAAGCGCGGCGCACGCGGATCCGTTGAAGGCGACCGTGATCCACTGGTGGACATCGGGCGGCGAGTCAGCGGCCATCAAACAGTTCGCCGATGCCTATAACAAGGCCGGCGGTTTGTGGATCGACCAGGCCGTGGCCGGTGCGGATCAGGCGCGTTCCACCGCAATCAACCGCATCATGGGTGGGGACCCGCCGACCGCCGCGCAGTTCAATACGTCGAAGCAATTCCACGACATCATCGACCAGGGCTTGCTGAACAACGTGGACGATGTAGCGGCCAAGGAAAACTGGGACAAGATCTTCCCGCCGTCGATCATTGAAAGCATCAAGTCGAACGGGCATTACTACGCGGCGCCCGTGGACATTCACATGCCGGCATGGTTCTTCTATTCGAAGCCGGCGTTCCAGAAGGCCGGCATCACGAAGGAACCGGCCAACTACGATGAGTTCATCGCGGATCTCGACAAGTTGAAAGCGGCAGGCGTGATTCCGCTTGCGCTCGGTGGTCAGGCTTGGCAGGAGAAGATTACCTTCGACGCCGTGTTCGCCGATGTCGGCGGCCCGGACCTTTATTTGAAGGTATATCGCGATCGCGATGTGAACGCGGTCAAATCCGATGCGTTCAAGAAGGTACTGACGCAGTTCAAGCGCCTGCATAACTATATTGATCCGGGCTCGCCGGGCCGCAACTGGAACGACGCGACCGCGCTGGTGATCTCCGGCAAGGCCGGCGTGCAGATCATGGGCGACTGGGCGAAGGGCGAGTTCTCCGCAGCCAATCAAACGGCGGGCAAGGACTTCGGCTGCTTCCCGGGCTTCGGTCCGCATTCACCGTATCTGGTCGCAGGCGATGCATTCGTCTTCCCGAAGACCGACGATCCTAACGCAATCAAGGCGCAAAAACTGCTGGCGACGGTCATGACATCGCCTGCTGCGCAGGTCGCGTTTAGTGCGAAGAAGGGATCGATTCCGATTCGCTCGGACATCGACGATTCGAGTCTCGACATGTGCGCGAAGGAAGGCATCGCGATCATGAAGGACAAGTCGCGGCAGTTGCCGAATCCGGAAATGCTGACGCCACCTGATATCAATGGCGCGTTGCAGGATGTCATCACCAACTTCTGGAACAAGAACCAGTCGGTGGAGGACGCACAAAAGGCCTTCGCCAGCGGGTTGAAGAGCTGATGGCGGTGACGTCCGCCGACAAGACTCTACGCGCTCCGGCTAGCCACGCGAAGCGCAAGCCGCTGAGGAAGCGGTTTGCGCTGGCCGCATACATTGCGTTGTTGCCGATGGCGCTCACGGTCGTGTTCGCTTACCTCGGCACGATGTTATGGAGCTTGCGCACGTCGTTCACGAACTCACGCACGTTCGCGTCGAATAGTTTTGCGGGCGTGTCGCAATACGTGCGGCTTTTTAATAACGACCGGTGGATGTTGTCGCTGCAAAACATCGTGATCTACGGGGTTTTGTTCATCGTCATATGCCTCGCGATCGGGTTGCTGCTGGCGGTGTTTATCGACCAGAAGGTGATGGCGGAGGGCGCGCTGCGCACGGTCTTCCTGTATCCGTACGCCATGTCGTTCGTCGCAACGGGTCTTGTCTGGCAGTGGATCTTGAATCCGGAACTGGGCATTCAGGAAGTGCTGCACAGGATCGGTTTTACACACGCACGCTTCGACTGGATCGTCGATCAGGATCGCGTGATCTACACGCTGGTGATTGCAACTGTTTGGCAAGCGTCGGGGCTTGTGATGGCGTTGTTGCTTGCGGGTTTGCGCGGCATTGATGAAGAGATCTGGAAGGCGGCGCGCATAGATGGCATTCCGCGCTGGCGTGTCTACGTCAGCATCGTCATCCCCATGCTCGGCGCGTCCATATCAACGGCCTTTATCCTGCTGTTCGTGATGGTGATCAAACTCTACGACGCGGTGGTCGCCATGACGCAAGGCGGTCCTGGCACGGCCAGCGAAGTGCCCGCGAAGTTCATCATGGACTATCTGTTCGGACGCGCGAATCTCGGGTTGGCGTCGGCGGCGTCGATCGTTCTTCTAGTGACCGTGCTCGCGATCCTGGCGCCGGTCTTTTATATTCGTAGCCGTGCATTGCGGCTCAGGGATTCCCGATGAACGCGCCACGTCACCCGTTAAAACGCAGATCGCGCTTCACGCCCGCGCGCTTGGGCGTGTACGCGTTCCTGCTGACTTCGGCCTTGTTTTTCCTGCTGCCGTTGTACGTGATGCTCGTCACGTCGTTCAAGCCGATGACGGAAATTCGTCTCGGCAATATCTTATCGTTGCCGATGCATTTCACGCTCGATGCTTGGCGTGTGGCGTGGCAATCGGCGTGCACGGGACTGGATTGCCAGGGCATTCAGGTCGGCTTCTGGAACTCGGTGCGCATTGTCGTGCCGAGTACGGTCCTGTCCATTCTGGTGGGTGCGGTGAACGGCTACGCGTTGTCTTACTGGAAACCGCGCGGCGCTACTACATTGTTCGCGATCTTGCTCGTGGGCGCGTTCATCCCCGTCCAGGTGATGGTCTATCCGCTCGTGCGCGTGCTCGCAACGGTGCATTTATTCAGCTCGTTGCCCGGCATTGTGCTGATCCACACGATCTTCGGCATGCCCGTGATGACCCTGTTGTTCCGCAATTATTATGTAGCGCTGCCGCATGAACTCTTCCAGGCGGCGCGCGTGGATGGCGGCGGTTTCTGGCGCATCTTCCTGCAATTGATGGTGCCCATGTCCACGCCGATCATCGTCGTCGCCGTCATCATGCAGGTCACCGGAATCTGGAACGACTTCATTCTGGGCCTTGTTTTCGCGGGTACGAAGAACCTGCCGATGACAGTACAACTGAACAATATTATCAACACGACGACGGGCGAGCGCCTTTACAACGTCAACATGGCGGCGACCATCCTGACGTCCATGGTGCCGCTTGTCATCTACTTCGTTTCGGGTCGCTGGTTCGTACGCGGCATTGCTTCCGGTGCGGTCAAGGGTTAGTCCAGGGCTCATTCATGTCTACAGTCATGTCGAACGTTTCAATCCGCGACCTGGAGATCCAGCTGGGCTCCAATAAGATCATCGAGTCGCTCGATCTTGAGGTCGAACCGGGGGAGTTCCTCGTTTTGCTGGGCCCTTCGGGGTGCGGTAAATCCACGTTGCTGCACAGCATTGCGGGGTTGATCGATGTAAGCGGCGGCAGCATCGAAATCGGTGGTCAGGATATGACGTGGGCCGATCCGAAAGATCGCGGTATCGCGCTCGTGTTCCAGTCTTACGCGCTGTATCCGACCATGAACGTCGAGCGTAATCTCTCGTTTGGTTTGCGTATAGCGGGTACGCCTAAAGCCGAGATCGAGCGGCGCGTCACGCGAGCGGCCGAGATGTTGCAGCTTGGGCCATTGCTCAAACGTCGGCCCGCGCAGTTGTCGGGCGGGCAGCGTCAGCGCGTGGCAATCGGCCGGGCGATCGTGCGTGAAGCGGACGTGTTTCTCTTCGACGAACCGCTCTCCAACCTTGATGCCAAGCTGCGCACGGAACTCAGGCGCGAGTTGAAGCAACTGCATAAGCGTCTCGGCGCAACCATGATCTACGTGACCCACGACCAGGTTGAAGCGATGACGCTGGCGACTCGCATGGCGGTCATGCGCGGTGGGGTAATTCAGCAGATCGGCACGCCCGCCGAGGTGTATGCGCATCCGAATAATCTGTTCGTGGCGACGTTCCTTGGCTCGCCGGGGATGAACCTCCTGAAGGGCGCGTTGCATCGCGAGGTCGGTGGAGTGCGATTTCGCAATGAGCATGTTGATATCGATGTCACCGCGTATCCGTTTCTGCAGTCACCGCCGGAGAAGCAGCCGTGCGTGCTCGGGGTGCGTCCCGAGGATGTTTCCATCGATCCTGCGTTCAGGCATCGCGGAACAGTGTCGCTGGTTGAACCGATGGGAAATCATCGGGTAATTTGGCTCGATTATCATGGCGCTCAGATTGCGTCGATTGCGCAGGATACGGCGACCGTGGTGGTTGACGAAATCACCGGGTTTTCAATTGACGGGAAGCGCGTTTCGCTCTTTGATGAAACTAGCGGCGATCGACTTTAGGGGTTTCGTTCGCACTGTTCAGGGGTTTTTGGGGGGGACGGGGCAGGGTCGACGGGTTAGGTTTTGGGGTTAGTGGTCGGGCGGCCGGGTTTGGTGCCGGGTTGGTGCTTTCGGCCTTAGTGGTCTACGAGAGTCAGATTTTCTCTTTATCATTGTTAGCCACTGTGCGTGGCGGCACGTCATTTCTTTGTCCAAAGCGACAAAGAAACGAAGCAAAGAAAACGCTTTCAAAC
>NZ_LMUF01000062.1 GCF_009766085.1 Burkholderia sp. S171
GAACAACCCAGCCTTCTTAAAAAGCGCATCTCACCGCACATCTTGAGACACTATGTGCCGTTCCGGACTATGTCGGGTAATCCAGAAATAGCGTGGATTTCACGGGCGATTCAAGCGTTCGGCTAGAGATAGTCTTGACTCCTTCCACTAGCCCCCGCATGTCGGGAAGGAGCTCATCGTGAAGTACATCGTCCATGACCAGGCCGTTCTCTCTCGACCGCCTGAAGGACCGCTTGCGGCCTATATCGGATCGTTTGCGAGATCGCTCAGTGAGCAGGGATACAGTGCAGGATCACTGAAGCAGCAAGTACGGATCGCAGCAGGGTTTAGCCGTTGGCTTGAACAGACGGGTGTTGGAGTGCGCAGCATCTGCGCCGACCATGCGATACGGTATTTGCGATATCGCGCTCGACATGTTCGGCCCCGCCGGGGGGATCAGGCTGCGCTCAGACACCTCATTGATTTTCTGCGCCAGGAGCAACTGATTCCTGCGGAGCGGGTACCACTGCCCCGACTGCCGTCTACTGAGCGCTGCGTACAGGCATACGTGGCGTACTTACGCGAAGCGCGTGCCTTGGCCACAGCGACGATCGTCAACTACGTGCCGTTCGTCCGCGGTTTCCTTGAAGAGTGTTTCGGTAAAGGACGCGTCACACTCTCTCGCCTATGTGCTGGCGATGTTGTGAGATTTGTACAACGTCAGGCGCCGCGTTTGCAGCCGAAGCGGGCGAAGCTTCTGACCGCTGCGCTGCGATCCTTTCTACGTTATGTGCGCTATCGCGGCGACATTACACTGGATTTGGCCGCCGCAGTTCCAGTCGTGGCCAACTGGTCGATGCCGTCAATCGCACGTGGGATCGCCCCAGATCAAACACGGCAGTTGTTAGCCAGCATCGATCAGCGAAGCGCAACCGGTCGTCGAGACTATGCCATTTTGCTTTTGCTTGCTCGATTGGGGCTGCGCTCCGGGGAAGTAGCGTCGCTTGAGCTGGATGAGATCGACTGGAGCGCGGGACGTTTGAGCGTGCGCGGTAAAAGCGGGCATCGCAACGAATTGCCATTGCCCGCCGACGTCGGAAAGGCGATCGCTACATACCTGATTCGCGGGCGACCGCGAAGCACTTGTCGTCGTGTATTTTTGCGCGCCCGGGCTCCGATCACAGGGTTTAGCGGGGCAAGTGGAGTTGGTTCGGTTGTGCGGCACGCACTCCAGCGCGCCGGCATCGACGCTCCAACCATGGGGGCTCATCAGTTCCGTCACGGATTGGCCACCGAGATGCTGTGCCATGGTGCCTCGCTCGGTGAGATAGGAGAGTTGTTGGGGCATCATCACCCGCAGACCACGAAGATCTACACCAAGGTCGACATCAAGGCATTGCGTACGCTGGCTGTGCCGTGGCCGGGAGGTGTGCAATGAACACGCTCCGGCAGGCAGTTGCTGAGTATCTCAGTCTTCGACGCAGCTTGGGATTCAAGCTGCACGATGCGGGCAAATCGTTACTCGATTTCGCGACCTTCATGGAGCAGCATCGCGCCCCCTGTATCACCCAGGCGTTGGCTCTCGCCTGGGCGCAACAACCATTCGACGTCCAACCCGCACACTGGGCGAAGCGACTCAGTTTCGTACGCGAGTTCGCACGTCATCGCAGCGCCACCGATTCGCGAACGGAGATTCCAGCGCAAAGCCTGCTGCCGTTCCAACCGAAGCGGGCTCGACCGTATCTGTATTCGGACGATGAGATTCGCAACTTACTGCGAGCCGCCCTTCAAATACCGTGCCGCTATGAGCGCAGTGCACTGCGGCCCTGGACGTTCTATTGCCTGCTTGGGTTGCTGAGTGTGTCGGGCATGCGTCTCGGGGAAGCACGCAATCTCGAGCTTCGGGACCTCGACCTCGCCACTGGGGTGTTAACAATTCGTGGCACTAAATTCGGTAAGTCCCGGCTCGTGCCTTTGCACGACTCGACTTGCGAGGTGCTTGCCGACTACATTGTGCGACGTAATCGTCATTGGGCCGGTCGGCCAGTGTCCTCCTACCTGTTCGTATCCAACCGAGGCAATCGCCTGGATGGCGCAGAGGTACATCGGACTTTCTATGCGCTGTCACGACAGGTCGGTCTGCGCGGCGTTTCCGACCATCATGGTCCACGCCTGCACGATATGAGGCATGCATTTGCGACGAACACACTCGTGCATTGGTACCGGTCTGAACAGGATCCGGAGCGTTGCCTGCCGATCCTGTCAGCCTACCTCGGCCACGTCCATGTCGCCGATACGCAGTGGTATTTAAGCGGCTCACCGGAACTCATGCACGAGGCCATGCGCCGGCTCGAACTGCGCTGGGAGAACCGGCCATGACCACGCCCGCCAGCTTCGCCCCGCTGCTCGAGCGTTTCTTTACACAGCGGCTGATGCAGCAGCGCCAGGCGAGTCCTCACACAATCAGTTCCTATCGCGATACCTTCCGTCAATTTCTGAAGTTCGTACAGCAGCGTTTGCATACGCAACCGTCACGGTTGAGTTTCGAGGAGATCGATGCGCCGTTGATCGTCGCGTTTCTGGACGACCTGGAGAAACACAAGGGCGTAAGCATTCGCAGCCGCAATCTGCGGCTAACGGCAATTCATTCGTTTTTCCGGTATGCGGCACTCGAGACGCCGGCGCATTCCGCGCAGATCCAGCGTGTCCTTGCGATTCCCAGCAAGCGATTCACCCGCACGCTCGTCAGCTTCCTGACGCGTCCGGAAATCGATGCCTTGCTTGCCGCGCCTGACCAGCGTACCTGGTCAGGTCGGCGAGATCACGCCTTCATACTGGTAGCTGTGCAGACGGGACTACGTTTGTCCGAAATGACCGGACTCAAACGCGAAGACCTTGTCCTCGGAGCCGGTGCGCACGTGCGCGTGATCGGCAAGGGCCGCAAGGAACGCTGCACTCCCATCGCCAGATCCACGCTCGCGGTGCTCAAGGGCTGGCTACGAGAACCTCAACGCGGGAGTGATGAAGTGCTGTTTCCGAGCGCCAAGGGCGAGCGTCTGAGCGTCCACGGTGTGCAGTACTTGCTAAACAAGCATCGCGAGGCTGCGTCCCGAGTTTGCCCTTCGTTGAAGCAGAAACGGGTCACCGTGCACCGCTTGAGGCACACGATGGCCATGGACCTTCTGCAGGCTGGCGTTGATCGTTCAGTGATCGCGTTGTGGCTCGGGCATGAATCGGTGGAAACCACGCAGATCTATCTCGAAGCAACCCTTGCGATGAAGGAGCAAGCCCTCGCGAAGACATCTTCGCCACAGGGCAAGTCGGTTCGCTACCGGCCGACAGACCAGCTCCTCGGCTTCCTGAATAGCCTGTAGGGCCGGCAAACTATGTCGGGGGATGAATGGGCTGCCTTGCGCCACGATGCACGAGTATCGGGTGTTCGTAAAAACCAATTCTCGTTACCCGACATAGTCCGGAACGGCACATAGTGTCTCAAGATGTGCGGTGAGATGCGCTTTTTAAGAAGGCTGGGTTGTTCCACACTCGCGCGGCTCACAGCAAGATCCAGGCGTTGCGCGACGTTGGAGCGCGACATCGCCTGCCCATCCCGGTTGGGCAGCAAAGCGGCTTCGCCGCGCATCGCTGAATTCGATCGCAACCAACTGCGAATTTCGGCGACGGTGGCGTCCCACAGGGGAATCGATCGAAGCTTGCGCCCTTTACCGCGCAGGTGCACACACGCTGCACCGTCGAGGACCACATCGACGACCCGTACTCCGATAATCTCGGAAACACGCGCCCCCGTGTTGTAGAGCATTGTCAGTAGCAAGTGATCGCGTCGCGAGGACCAGCTCTCGCCCGGCTGGCCGAGTACGGCCACCATCTCCGCACGCGTGAGGTAGTTCAGCATCGGCCGCTCGAAACGCTTCATCGGCACTGCCAGTGCGCGCTCGACGCAGTGCAACGACGCCACGTCGCGGCGGCCGGCAAACTTCAGGAACGCGCGCAGTGCGGTGAGCCGCAAGTTGCGGCTGCGAACCGAGTTCTTCCGATCCTGCTCAAGATAGTCAAGGAAGGCCAGAATCAGATTGGGTTGGATGTCGGCCAGCCGCATCGTGGTCGGCTCTTTGCCGAGCTGACGGCAGGCGAAGTGCAGAAACAGCAGCAAGGCATCGCGGTAACAGGCCACTGTCTGCGGACTGAGCGCCCGCTGCGCGACCAGGTATTCCGTAAAGAATGTCTGGACCAACGCAGCGAACGATGGCTGCTTAGGGGCTAGTGTCTCACGCATCTTGCACCTCCCACTTGGCCGTAGACGACTCGAAACGTACGGCGGCCAGCGCCATCAACTCGGGCACCGCCGAGAGGTACCAGTAGGTGTTGGTAACCATCGTATGTCCCACGTAGGTCGACAGCGACAGCATGGCCTGATCAATGTCTACGCCGTGGGCCTGCCACTCCACAATGCGGCGCACAACGAAGGTATGCCGCAGGTCATGAATGCGTGGGGCATGGTGCGCTCCGCGGTTGGCCCAGCCTAGCTGCTGGCTTAGGTCGCGGAAGACGCGATGCACTTGACGCACGCCGAGTGGCAGACCTCGTCGTCGACCGCGGGTGCCGACGAAGAATGGGCCATCTTCCGTTGGCGTCCCCTCAGTCAAGTCGCGCTGCAAGCAATACCGGCGCAAGCAACCCACGGTGCTTGGGTGCATAGGAACCTGGCGCGACTTGCCGAACTTGGTCCGACGGATGGTCAGCATCCCGTCCTTAAGATCAACATCGTCGTTGCACAGCGCCAGCGCCTCGCCGATCCGCAGCCCCGTGGCGGCGATCAATCCAAACAGCGTTTCGTAGACGGCGCCGCGGAGCGCCGGCGAAGGCCCAAGTCGGCGCGAGCGAGCAAGTAGGTCGACTATCTCTTCTTCGCTGAAGATGTGGGGTGCTTGCCGCTGCGGCAACCGTCCGAAGATCGAATCGTCGGGTACCTCGGTGCGTGGCTCGAACTGCTGCAGCCAGCGCAGGAACGTGCGCAGCCTCTTCAGCCGTCGCGCCCAGGTCCGTGGGTCATTGCCTTCGCGGCGGTCGCTTCGGGCCCAAGCGGCCATGAGTTCCACCGTTAAGGCGCCGCGATGACCGGCAGCGTGGACATGGCGCGCGAAGCTGCGCAGGACGTAGCCGTCATCGGAGAATCCCAGTTGGCGACGCTCGACTAGAAACTGTTCGACGCGTGCTTGCATAGAGGTCGGCGTGCTCATGCTGCGCTCCCTGGCCATGGCAGCGCGACCTCGACCAACTTGCGACTGTCGAGCTTGGCATAGATCAGAGTCGTGTTCAGCGAGCGGTGACGCAGGACGTCCGCGACTTCCTTCAGCGAGGAGCCACTGGCTAGCAAGCGGGTCGCCATCGTGTGGCGCAGCAGATGCGAGCGTGTGTAAGGAAGGCCGGCGCGGGTGAAGGCTTGGCGGATCGTCTTGCGGACGAGATCGGTGCCGGCAGGTTGGTCGCGCGGCGCAATATGGCGGACAAAGATGGCCCGATTGGAAGTCTTGGGACGCTCCTGCTCGAGGTAGGCCGCGATGGCTTCGCCGGTAGTGGAGGGTAGCGGCAGCATATCCTCGCGGCGTCCCTTGGTGTGCCGCAAGACGAGCGTACCGGCTTGCCAGTCGATATCGTCTAGGCTGAGACGGGCGATCTCGCCGCTGCGCAGTCCGAGGTCGAGCGCACATCGCACGATGGCGTCGGCTCGTCTCATCGAGCGGCCCTGTTGGCCGAGCGATCTGATCAACCGTTCGACCTCTTCCGCCGTCAGCGACTTGGGCAACGAGGAGAGCGACCAGTTAGCAGGATAGGACACCGCGCCAATCAGTCCGTGGACAAGATCGCCAAGCGAGGCGCGATAGCGGAAGTAGCCGCGCAGAGATGCCACGACCGACCCAGCATTCGCCGGTTTGCTGTAGAGCTTCGCTTGACCGGCAAAGAAACGCCGAACGTGCTCGGGTTTGATTGTGGCGACGTCTACGGCACCCTCGCCGAAACGAGCCGTCAGCAACCGTCCGACGATGCGCAAAGCTATGCTCCGCGTCTTAGGCGCCAGGCCGCGCACGTGATCCATGTACTCGTCGTAGCGGCGCAGTTCCTCATCTACCGGTGTCGCGCGGTTTGCGGGCACCGCGATGACGCCCTGCGCGCGCAACACTACGAGCAGATGTCCTAGCGCTGCACTGTGGTCACCCCGATCGCGTCGGATCGGACCGGGGCATTCGCACTGCGGCAAATGCTTGTCGAGAAACTGAGCGATCAACACTTCGTCGATCCCTTGCCGCCGACGGTGCCCGAAATGCGCCCATCGGGCGAAATGCATGATGCAGCGAAGATAGGTAACAACCGTCTTTGCAGCGTACCGGCGTTGGTTTAGGTACTGCTTGAACGCACCAACGCATGGCCCGATCGGCCCGTCGGGGAAAAGGTCTATGTCAGCGAGGTGGGAACGGCGAACGATGCCCATGATGATCTCCAGAAGTGGGACCACCACTGCATCCTCAGACACAAACTATGTCCAGATCTTTACGTGTTCGACTTGCCCACGTTCCGCCACGATTGGGGCGGCGTCATCGGCCGCCGACCATCTGTGCATAGTTGCGACCTGAGCATAGGGGTCGCTATGCAAAGGTTTACATAGCGACCCGTTTCCGCCGGTCGGCCAAAGTCTGCCCGGACGGCAGGTTTCAGGGTACAAGAGTCAATCGCTAAGCAACGTTGGCCGATGCGTGATCGGCCGTTACAGATAGCCTTAGACTCGCATCTTTTGTATGACCGTCCCGGTGCCGAGGATCGCCACGACACGCTTGTAGCCGCCGATCAAGTATCGAGGAGCGCACGGCGTCGAACGACGGAAAGCGCCCGAACTCGCTCCCCGCGCGCTTCCCAGAGTTTGAAGTCCAGATCGGCCGTTCAGCGCTTTGTAAGTCAAAATCGTTCGCGCAGACAAGCCCTCTAAGCCTTCAACGGGGGCCCAAGAAACTCGACACCCCACTTTGCACCAAAGTTTCGTAAAGCGTCGGGTTGAGGCTCACCATTCGCCATTACGCTGCGAAGTTGGTTGAAGAAAGCGGCAGCATCGAGTCCCGGGGTGATCAGCACCAGCATGCGCGACGTCTCTTTGTCGATGTTGGTGAAGCGGTGCGTGCTGCCCGCATGCCCCACCACGGTTTCTCCCGCGCTCGCGATAGTGCGCTCCCCGTCCACCTCGAATAGGTATTGACCGGTCAGCACATGGAAAATTTCGGTTTCCCGTTCGTGCCGGTGCATTGGCGGCCCGTATCCGGGCTCATCGGAAGTTTCGATGAGTGTCGCCTTGTTTCCGGTCGCTGCCGCGGCGATGCGCACCTGAACGTTGACGCCGATCGCGGGTATGTCGATGGTGTTGAGATTCGATTGCATGATGTTATACCTTGAGATTGTTTGTCCGATGGACGATTTGCATGGCGTCGAAGCCAGGAACGATCATCACCAGTTGCTTTGATGGATGGCTGTCGATATTCACGAAGCGATGCGGCACGTTGCCATTTGCCACGACGGTATCTCCCGCCGTCGCTTCGAAGCACTTGCCGTCGACCTCGAAAAGATAGCCCCCCTGCAAGACGTAGAAGATCTCGGCTTCGCGATGCTTATGCAGCGGCGGGCCGAAGCCCGGCGCGTTAATCGTCTCGATCAGTTCGAGGCCGCTGCCCGCGAAGTCTTTCGGCGTGCGGACCCTTAACTCCAGACCGATCTCGGGAACGGCGACGCATCGATTGTTCGCAAGAGCCACGCAAGCGCTCTCAGTCAATTTGAAACTCGTATTCATGGTGGTGTTTCCGAAAATGCACCGGACAAGCCGAACGCCGCCGATGCGCGCTTCAGGAAGCGGAATCAGAACAGGTGATTCACGCGCAAGATGCCTTCATTCGAGCTGTAGCCGCTGCCAAACTGGCCGCCATACTCCAGTTTGATCTCCGTGCTTTTGGAGACGCTGAGGTTCATGTCCAGTTTGACCTTGGCGAGCGCCGACGGCGCCGACGACACCGCGGTGAAAGGCGCAACGCCTGGCGCGCTGCCGACGAACTGCGCGCTCGAATCCCAGTGATTCCTGTTGTGGAAAATCGCGCCGGCCGCGACGTCCGGCCGCAAGACCATGCCGTTCGCGAAAGTCCAGCGGCCGCCGACCTCGAACATCGGCGACGCGGACAGCGTCGTGGCAGTCGAACCGTTGACGGCAAGGTCCAGCGCACCCGCGCCCTGCTCCGTGAATCCACCCGTATGGAAGTGGACGACGTGCAAATCCAGATAAGGCTTCATGTACCAGTCGTTCATCGGGATCGTGTACGCGACGCGCGAGTGCAAGCCGGCCTCGTAGCTGTTGAAGTCGCCCTTCGCTTGAGCTGCGTAACCCGGCAGCGAGACGTTTCGCGTGGAGTCGTACCAGCCGTAGCCTGCATCCGCGCCTCCGGAAATCGTCCAGTTGCCAATCTCCTTTTTGAGCATGACGCCGACTTGCGGGCCGTGTCCGTTCACATCGCCGACGCCATCCGAGCCATCGAGGTTCGACGTGTCGTAGCCGACACTGCCGCCGACGAACCAGCCATCGCCGATAGCGTGCTGGCCGCCGAACTGCATCGCATACGTGTTCGCTGAATAGCCGATCGTGCCGGAGCCATCCGCGCTCGTGTGGTTATCGATGATGCGTCCCCACACGCAGTCGCGCTCGTGCATCATCGCGTCGGCCGGGCCGTCTAACGACGGGCAGCTATACATGCGCTCGACGAACGCGTGGCTCGCGGCAAGGCTTGCGATTCCCACGGCCTGCTGCGTTTCGTTGCCGAGCCTGTTGAGCGCCGCGTTATACGACGCGTGATTCGCAACGCCATTCGCCAACTGTGCGAAGGCTGTACCGAGCGCATCGGCGTTCGCGCCTGCGTCGAAATTGGCCTGCAGGTGGGTCGCGACCGCCTGCGCGTTCGCGCTCAGACCCTCCGCGTTCTCAGCGAAACTCGCATGCGGCGTGACATAGAGCGACTGGCCGCCGGACTGCGCATCAGGCGTCTTGCCGCTCGCCAGCGTGTATTTGACGAGGTAGGGATTGCTCATCTGCAATTGCGAGGCATCCAGCGCGCCTTTCACGTCGATCACGTCGAGCGTGCTGTTCGTGAGGCGCGCCGGGCGCATTACGAGCTGGCCTGCAAGCGTCGCGTTACCCGCTACGACCAGACGATCGTTCGTGGCCGCGACGTGATCGCTGTCGATGACAATGTTGCCCGTCACGCCCTGCGCCAGATCGCCCGTCACGAGCGTGACCGCACCGGGCGCGCTCCTGCCGCCGACATCGAGTGTCCCGTTGTTGCGCGTGAGCGCCGCCGCGACCGTCGAACCGGTATTCAGCGTGCCGCCCGGATCGTTCACCACCTGTCCTTCGCCGCCATCGTTCTCGAGATTGATCGTGCCATCGATCACGCCGGTTGCGCCGTTATGCACGAGCGTCTCGCCGTTGTAACTGAAGACCGCCGAGCCATTTACACCCACCGTCGAGGTGATGAGGCCGTTGTTGTTGACCGCGTTGAGCGGCGTCGTGCCATCGATGCTCAGCAAGCCTTCGAAGACCTGAATGGCCGCCGCAGTGCCGTCGCCGCCGTGGTAGAAGTCCTTCCCGCCGGAAACCGTCGCGCCCTGATTGACGTTGACGACGATCTGCGATCCATTCAGGTCCGCGCCGCCCGCCTGCGAGCTTTGCGCGTAAATCCCCGGCGATGCGGCGCCCGTCGCGCTGACCGTGCCGCTCACGTTCACGTTGACGGGCCCGCCGTTGCCCGAGCCGCCGAACGAGCCCGCATACAAACCTTGCGCGTATTCGCTCGCGCCCGCCGTGAAGTAGCCACCTCCGCCGCCCACGCTCTGCGCGATGATCGCCGGCGCGTTGGCACCGCTCGTCTGCACGCTCGATCCGGCGCCGACCGTCACCGCGACCGTGCCGCCGTTGCCGCTGCCCGGGTGGTTGTTGGCAGCGTAATAACCGAGATGCGCTTGCGACAAGCCCGTGTCGCCCGCGATCCCGCCGCCGCCGCCCACACTTTGCGCGAAGATGCCGACCGCACCCTGCCCGCCGGTGACGATGCTGCTTCCACTGTTCGTGGTCACGGTCACGTCGCCGCCATTGCCGCGCATCGCAGCGGTGTTCATGAATCCGCCCGGACCGCCCGCGATTTCGCCGCCGAGTACGATCCCGCCGCCGCCGCCCACGCTTTGCGCGAGCACGCCGTAAGAGTTGCGCCCTTGGGTCGTGATCATGCCGCTGTTGTTGACGTTGGCCGCACCGGCCGAGCCGTTGCTGCCGTCATCGCCGGTGCCCCCGAAGACGACGTTCAACTCGAACGTGCCATTGTTCTTGACCGGGTCTGGGTTGGCGCCGCCGCCCGCGTTGTCCGTGGCGTCGGTCGACGCCGCCTTCACGATGCCGCCGCCTCCGGCGATGCTTTGCGCAATGATCCCGCTTGCGTCGTGGCTTTCCGTGAGAATGCTCGCGCCCGCGTTATTGTTGACGGTCACAGTACCGGACAGGACCGTCGCGGCATCGTTGCTCTTGCCGATCTGGTCGCCGCCGATGTTGATGCCCTTGTTGCTGACATTGAGTCCTTGCAGCGCGCCGTTGCGCCCGCCCGCGACGCCGCCCATCCCTCCGCCGCCGCCGATGCTTTGCGCCACGATGCCGTTCGCTATCGAGCCGATCGTGATGATGCTGGCGTTCGTATCGTTGGTGACGGTTACGTCCGACCCACTGCCCGCCGCGCCGCCCGAGCCACCCACCGCAACCGGCGCGCTGACGCTGTCCTGATCGACGTTGAGCGAGCCTGAGCTCGTCGCCGCGCCGCCCTTGCCGCCGCCGCCGCCGATCGATTGCGCGAGAATGCCGTCGGACATGACGCCGATCGTGCCGATGCTGCCGGTATTGCTGACCTGCACGATGCCGCCGTTGCCCGCCGCGCCGCCCGAGCCGCCGATTGCAATATTGGTCTTGATCGACGTGGCGTTGCTGTCGTCGCCCGAGTCGCCCTGATCTTCGCCGAGGTCGCCAAGATCGCTGGCATCGTCCGCCGGGCTTGAACCCAGACGGCCTGCGGCAACGGTGGCCGGAGAAGTATCGAGAAGTTGACCGGCGAGCGCGCTCAACGCGGCGACGCTCGTGTATTGGCTGCCGATGCCGCCATCCTTGAAGGCGTTGGCGAGCGCGTCGAGGGTTGGGTTGGTGGCGCTGCTGCCATTGCCGCCGTCGCCTGTGGACTTCTTGCTGCCGATGCTCGTCGCGGCTTTCCCGCCCATGCCGCCCCCGCCGCCGATGCTCTGCGCGACGACCGCCGAGGCGTCGGCGCCGAACGTGACGATCGAGCCGCTGTTGCTCACCTGCACCGAGGCCGTCGGATTGTTCGACGCATCCACGACGGTCGCCGAACCGCCGGCGCCGCCTGAGCCGCCGATGCTCACGGTCGCGCTGAAATCGCCCTTGCTCGTGCCCGCCGCGCCGCCCGCGCGTCCGCCGCCGCCCCCCACAGCCTGCGCGATGATGCCCGACGCGCCGTCCCCGAGTGTGAGAAGCGCGCCGCTATTGCTCGCCTGCACCAAGCCCAATGCGTTGCCGCCTTTACCGCTATTGCCGCCGATTGGAATGCTCGCCGAGATGTTCGTGCCGTCGCCTGTGGCCTTAGCCTGTGCATCGCCGCTGCCGCCGTTGCCGCCGCCACCTCCGATCGACTGGGCAAGGATGCCGTCCGCCGATTCACCCGTCGTGACAATCAGGCCGGTGTTGGCGGCGTTGATCGCGTTGGCGTCGCCGCCTGCGCTACCCTTGCCACCGATCGCCACCGACGCATCAATGTTGAGTTCGCTGCCAGTCGTGCTCGACGTGGCCGACGAATCCCCGCCCGAACCGCCGCCGCCGCCGATGCTCTGAGCGATCATGCCAATGCCGCCCGCGCCGCTCGTCGCGATCAGGCTCGCATTCGTGATCTGTGCCGTGCTGCCGTCGCCGCCTGTGCCGCCTGAGCCACCGATCGACGCTGTCAGCGAGAGCGACGGCGTGTCGTCAGGCGCATAGGTTTTCGATGTCGCAACAGACGCCGCGCCGATTCCGCCGCCGCCGCCGATGCTCTGCGCCACGATGCCGAAGCTATCCGACCCGCTCGTGCGAATCGCGCCCGTGTTGGTCTCGGTCATTCCGTCGACGAAGCCGACCCACGCCGCCGAGCCGCCCGCGCCGCCGTTACCGCCAACCGATTCCTGCGCACCGAATACGCCGTTGGTGTCGTTGCTGAAGGCCGCGCCGCCCTTGCCGCCGCCACCGCCGATCGACTGCAGTTCCATGCCCGACGCATGCTGTCCGCTCGTGACAATATTCCCGCTGTTGTAGGCCTGCACGGTCCATCCGTTGCCGCCCGCGGCCCCGCTGCCGCCGATCACCAGATTGATTTCCGCACCTTGGCCGCTCTTCGCATCGCCGCCGTTGCCTCCGCCCCCGCCGATGCTCTGCGCCTGAATCCCCGCTGACGACCGCCCGCTTGTCGTGATGGTCTGGCTCGAATTGATCGTCACGCTCGCGCCTGAACCGGCGTAAGCGCCCGCGCCGCCGACCGCCATCCAGCCATTGGAATCGCCGCCGTTGCCTCCGCCCCCGCCGATGCTCTGCGCGAGCACGCCGGGTGAATCGGTGGTGCTTGTGGTGATGTTGCCGCTGCCTCCAACGAGCACGTTGCCCCCGTTGCCGCCGAACGCGCCCTCTCCACCAGACGCGCCGAAACCGCCGCCCTTGCCGCCGTTCGCGCCCGCGCCGCCGAGGGACTGCGCGAGAATGCCCGGCGAATGCGATGCGCCTGCCGTCGATAAGGTGCCATCGTTGGTCACCGTAACCGAACCCGCGTTGCCGCTCTGCCCGGCGATCCCGCCATTGTCCACGCCGCCGCCCGCACCGCCCGCGCCGCCGATTCCGCCAAGCGACTGCGCCCAGACCGCGGGCGTCATCGGGTTCGTGCCGGTGCCGGCCTGCGTCGCGACGCTGCCCGACTGAACCGTCACGACGACGTTTCCGCCCGGCGCGCCCGCGCCGCCCGTGCCGCCCTGACCGCCCGCCTGAGCCGTGCCGGTCGAGCCGCCCGCGCCGCCGTTGCCGCCCGCGCTGACCGCCCAAATGCCCGCGCCCTGGTCGCTCGGATCGGTACCGCCGACGCGCCCATTTGCAAATCCGACGATCGACGTGCCTGTTATGACCGTGACGTTCCCGCCCGGCGCGTCCGAATCCGCACCATCGACACCGAACTTGCTGAAGCTGGTCACGTGCGGATTGCCGGTGCCGCCATTGCCGCCGACGGACGCCGCATAAATGCCCGAGCCAAAGCCGATGACCGCGGCCGTGCTACCCGTCAACGGGTTGACCTGGTTCGGGTTCGCCATGTCTTGGACCGTCACGTCGCCCGCGCTGCCGCCGATCTGCGATGTGCCTTGCGTGCCGCCCGTGCTGGGCACACCGCCGCCGCCGCCCGCGCCACCCTGCGAAACGACGGATATTGCGGGCGCCTGTCCCGCCGCGCCGACATTGGCCGGGCCGGCCATGATCGCCTGCACCTGCGCGCCCGATGTGATGGTGAGCGCCACGCTGCCGCCAGCGCCGGCCGCGCCGCCGTCGCCGCCGTTCAGATTGGTTAAGGGCACCAGCGTGCTATTTCCGCCGCTCGCGTCGCTGCCGTTTCCGCCCGTACCGCCGATACTCAGCATGCCAATCGCGGAAGGCTCGTCGCCTGCGCTTCCCACGCTCCGAAATGCCGTCGACGACGACTCGCTGAAGGTGGCCGTTAGCGCAGGTGCAGTGCCCGCGCTCGTGCCCGGATTGCCGCTTTTATCAAGATCGCTCTTCGGTCCGGGTGTGCCTGGGTATCCCGCAGCGCCGATGGTGCAGATGTTTGCCGAGAGCCCGGCGCACGGGTTGCCGCTCGTCTGCGCGTGCGCGCCGAGCATCAAACCGCCCGCCGATGCGCCGATGGCAAAGTGGATCAGTTGCACGAGACGCTTGCGCGCGAGGCGCGGCGTCCCATCGAACGAGGCGCGCGCGGCATGCGCCTGGCGTCGCGCTGTTCCGGCGCGAGCCGATAAGGAAGTGCTTCTATTGCTGAGACGACACGAATGACGGACCGACATGGAATGATCCTCGGATCTGATGGGTTGAAATAGTTGCGTCGAACTTGCTCGCACCGCCGTGCGCGTGAAAGCACGTGCCGGAGTCGTCGCTGCTGGACGCCGGTGGGCCTCGACACACGAGGACACACCGTCTCAGGGTTTCCACATCGACATCGTCTGGACTTTGCTGCTGGCGCTGGTGAACCGAATGACACCGTCGGGACCGCCCGTCGCATTGGTCAAGCCGGCAAACCAGGTGAGTCGTCCAATTCACGGTCGATGTGGCGGCTTGGAGAGCCGGTCGACGCGATCCGTCAATGTGTGTGCCGAACATTCCTGCAAATTCGGCCTGGGAGAATTGTGTTAAATTTTGACTGCTATTCCATCCCCTTAACTGGGTATAAATTGCGCTACTTCGGCAGTCGGAGGCTTCTATGCCCGGGTCCGCTCTGTCCGATGTCATCGATCTGATCTATGCCGCAGCGACCGGGGACGGGGCGGCGTGGGACGATGTCGCCCCACGCTTATGCACGCTCTTTGGCGCACAGCGGGTCGGTCTGGTGCTGCCGGAGGCCCCAGGCAGGATTCGCCAGGTTCTGGGCGGCGGCGATGACGAGTTCGCCGTCTCGTACGCCGCGTACTATCACCGGATCGATCCGTATCGCCAGTCGGCAGAACAACACTTTCGCGACGCCAGATTGCCTCGGATCAATGTGGTAGTGGACGAAGAAATCGTGCCGTACAGCACCCTGAACAAGTCCGAGTACTTCGCCGATTACGCACGGCCAGCCGGATTTCGTTACCTGCTGGGAGGCTTGTCGGGCGTGGAGTCGTTCGCTCCCATAGGCTTTTCGCGCGATGCAAGCAGCGGTCCATTCAGTGACGCCGACAAGCACCGCTTGCTGACACTATTGCCCCATTTGCAGCGCGCGCTTCAACTGGAAAAGCGGCTCGCAATTGCTGACCGGACGCACCTTGGGTCGGGTGCGCTGGACGCACTCGCAATTGCTGTCGTGCTCGTGGACCGTGCGATGCGAATCTTGCACGCGAACGCCGCAGCGAGCAGATTGATGGACGGCAGTCGATGCGGCCTCGCGATGCTCGGATCGGGGCCATGCCCGGGTGTGGGTGACATCCGCTTGCTTGCGCGCCATCCGGACGATCAATCGGCGCTGGTCAAACTCGTCGCCGACGCCGCCTCCGGCGGCTCAGGCGGTGCGTTCAGATTGCGGACCACGCGCGACGAACCGGCCCAAAACGCACAACTGGCGGTGCTCGTGTCTCCTGCCTTGGGTCACCTGCGTTCCCACGCGACGGACCGCTACGGCGTCGCTCCCGGCGCGGCGATGCTGGTCGTTCGCCAGTTGAATCGCGCGTGGCTACCTCCGCCCAGTCTGATGAGCGAACTTTACGGCCTGACCAAAGCAGAAGCGGAAGTTGCATTGCGCTTTAGCGGCGGCGCGACCGCCGAAGACGTGGCGCGACACAGACGAGTCTCCCTGGATACAGTCCGCACACAGGTAAAGACCATTCTGCGCAAGACGAATGCGGTGAGCCTGCGCGATCTTGAGCGCATCATTGCGATCAGCTCGGCCATTCTGCCTGCGGCGTCGTAAGGCTGTTCATGGCGGACCGCGTATTTTCATCGCCGCTCGGCATTTTCCCGACAAGGTCATGGACAGCCACCAATGAACGACAGTCCGCAGCGCTCCCCGGATCAAGGCGATGCATCACGACCGGTGTTACCTTCGCTCTCTGCACTCGGCCGCTGGCTGGACCGAATCGACCCTGGTACGCACCGTCGCATCAAGGGGCTTCGGCTCGTCACGGCGTACGGCATCGCGGCCGCACTGGGAGCATTGCAAGATATCGCTCATCACGTGCCGGGCAGCATCCCGCTCAGCTACCTCGCTGGGAGCTTCGCGCTGTGGGCAAGCGTGTCGGAGGGCAAATCGACGCGAGCCGAGTCAGGCCGCGATCTCACGTTACTGAGCTTTTCTGCGAGCTTAGGTGCGCTTCTGTTCGTGTTCCTGTCCGAGCCGCTGCGCGTGGCCGGTCGAGCGGGTCCGGAAATGGTTCTGGTGACGGGCGCGTTTCTGGTCGGTTATCTCAAGCGATTCGGCGTCTTGGGTGCGGGCATCGGATCGCAGATTTATATCGGCGAGTTGCTCGCTTACGGCGCTCGTTTGACTACGGACGACGTGCTGGCGATCGCAATCGCCGCACTGATCGCTACGCTGGCGTCGGTCGTGCCGCGCATGCTGAGCGGACCTGCGGAGCGGCCTGTCACGCCAGCGGTGCTCGCTGCCGGGCCGCAAGTTGTTCCGGGCAGATGCTCGCCAGAGTTATTCATGGGATTGCAGGCGGCCATAGGCGCGTTGGTCATTGTTCTTCTGAACGGTCTGGTCGGGCTTGAGGAGTCCGCCTGGGCGATCACCGCGTGCACCTACGTCGTCGCCGGTTCGGCGACCGGGACGGTAGAACGTGTGCGTCGCCGGATAATCGGCACGCTGATTGGTGTTCCGCTAGGCATTGCTTGTCTGCCGGTCGCCGAGCACGCGCCGCTACTGGTCTGGGCTGCAGCCGCAATCGCCATGGTCATCTATTCGATGGCGTTACCAGAGCGCTACGACGTTGCCTGTGCGGCGTTCGCTTTCACGTTGATCGTGACGCTCGCCGCTAGCGGGGTGCACTCATACGCGCTCCTTGCTGCACGCGCCTGGGAGACGCTGCTCGGTGGCGCGCTTGGCATAGTCGCCGCAATGGTCGTTTTCCCGATACGCACCCCAAGGTCCGGGAAATAAGAGCTCTAGAAGGCTATGGTGCCTTCACGACCTTTTAAGTCTCGGCGCCGAGGAGAAGGTGACCGAGCGGCGAGTTCTGGTTTCTACTGGGGCCGTTTTTTTACACGTTAGACTACGCATTGCTTGCGCTCGAAAAAGAAGATTTACGCCGCCAAGTCGCGACACTTCAGGGCGAATATTTGGAGAAGCACGCCGGTGTTGTGGGACCGGGCACTGACGTTCCGCGCAACTCGCCACAACTATCCAACGGCTTGGCAACCTGGAAATTTTTGTCGTGATAATTCGGTACCGGGTCCTTTAGCTTGTCCGATTTGGACACGCTAAAAGCCCTCTCTCTGAAGATCGACAAATCCTTCGTATCCGCGATCGGCAGTGACGCCGTGACGCCGTGACCGGGTCGGTCATCGACCACATCATTGTTGGCTACATTGTCATGCGCCTTGGTCCGAGCCATGTCGAGATTCTAATCGAGTTAGGATCGCAAGCCTTCAAACAGTGCGTGCAGTTCCAGATGCTCGCCTGTTCCGATCAGCGGTGATGTGGCAACGCATCATAGTTCAACTGCTTTGTTGCGCTCAGCGCAATTAGAGCGGTAAGCGAGTAATCCGTGACCAGTCAGGTAAGGGATCAAGATCCGGCCGCATCGTGACGCTTTCCTGTTCGTTGGGATCCGTTCGGGCGATCACCGCGATGCAAGGCTCATCCGCGCTCGCGTTGTACGGGACATGCGGCACCCCTGCGGGAATATAGAAGAAATCTCCGGCCCGAACCACCGCATGGTGCTCCAGGCGTTCGCCATACCAGCAACCCGAGACGCCGCTCAGCTGATAGATGGCCGTCTCATGTTCCGCATGGAGATGCGCCTTGGCGCGGGCACCCGGTGGAATTGTTGCGAGCTGAAGATGCATATTCTCCGATCCCACATTTTCAGCTGAGATACCGACAGCATAGGTCAGCCCTTGCTTCCCCTCGAACTGTGGACCCGCTTGCACGAGTTGGCAGGTAGCGGTGTTTGGCTTGTGTGTGCTGATGTTCATCGCTTCTCCAGGCAATGAGCGCCGACGCAGGCGAAATTGCGAGCATACGAAGGCAGATTAAACCGCGCGCTGTTCGAAACGGTCATCCATTTGTGGGTCATGTACCGTGTGTCCCGGATATCGAATAGTGCGCTGCGATCAAGGCAGATAATCACTTCAATTTTACGCCGCCCGTCGGCCGCCTGTATCTCGCCTACAACGTCGAGCGGGTCTACAAGGGGGCCGGGATATCTGGATGACAGCCGCGTGGCTGGACATCCTGAGGGCATTGCCACGTAAGGCACAGCTGAACGTTGAAAGCAGCTCAGTTAGGTCCGAGGAGCGGCCTGGTTGTCCGCGCGGCTTTCTGTTGAGTATAGGCGGTACGGGCAAATAGCCAGTTTTCAGTGATGGTCAAAGAGCGCGATTTTGTTGGCCTTGATCATGGATCTGACTTTCGACATGAATCGAGCGTGCGGGTCCTTCTTGCACTCTTCCATCACCGTTTCTCCCACCGGATGAGCCGTGTCCACCACCATGGTGTCCGTTTCCTTCACACCGAGCTTATCAACCCCGGCGACCCAGTAGACCAATGCGGGTCGATAAACCTCGTCAACGGCCACGAAATCGGCGCAACTCATCTTCGCAGGACTCAACGGCTTCTCTTGTGCGCTGGCCGCATGAGCGACGAAAAAACACCCGGCGATTGCCAGAACTTTCAAATATTTCATAAGAATTCCAAATATCAATAAATTGAGTTTGCAAACACGGTCGAATACGACATTGATAGCGGATATGGACAGCGTGAAATTCGCCGGCGATCCGTCATTCATGTGAATCGTATAGACGTAGAGTTAGCTGCGAATTAACTCGGGTAAAAGCCACCACTTAGGATTAGCGAACCGTTTGGCGAAGGAGCTAATTATTCCCTCATTTTCCGGTCTCACAATGCGTCACATCGAAGCTCGACTACCGCCTCGAGTCGTGTATCACGCAAAGGAAACGATCATGGAAAACATCAGCGCAACAGCATGCCGGCCCTACATTGACGTCCTGCTCGACCGACTCAAACAACGATCCAATAGCGCGGTGTTGCGCTATCTGGATGATGACGTAACGGGCAACGCCCTCAGACGCTCCATCTTTCGCCATGCACGGGCGCTGACGGCCCTGGGCATTGGCCGGGGTAGCCTGGTCGCACTGCTCTCACCGAATTGCCCGGATGGTCTCGCGATTCGCTACGCGGCAAACCTCCTTGGCGCGGCAACGATCTTCCTGCCTAAGCTTGCGAATGCCAACAGGATGTCCACCTTGTTGACCCGCCTTCAACCCACGCTCCTTGTCGTTTTTCGGGAAACGGTTCGCTTCATTCCCGATGCGTTCGACGGACGCCTGGCCTTCGTCGGCATTGGCCCCGCATCGTCACGCATCGACAAGCTCGCGCAGGCGCAGTCGGAATTGCCGTTGCGCGGACAACTCAGGCCCGATGATCTCGCCGTAGTCGTCTCGTCGGGCGGCACGACAGGCGTGCCAAAATGCAGCCGACGGTCCTTCTCCACCTACTCGACGATGGTCGGCACTGCGGACGACGAGAAGCGACGTCAGCTCATCAATGGTCCGCTTGCCTACCTGTCGCAAGTGCTTGTCGACGCCACGTTGATTGGCGGAGGGACGGTCGTGCTGAAGCCGCACTACGATCCCGCGGAAACGCTCGCAACGATTCAATCGGAACGTATCACCGACATGCTTCTGGTCGAGCCTCAATTGTTCGAAACCATGAATCACCCGGACGTCGGCCGATGCAACTTGTCGTCGCTGCGTTCTATCGTCCACGTGGGTGGCTCGGCGCCTGCGGTGCTGCGTCAACGGGCTGCCCTGCGCCTGGGTTCGGTGCTGACCCACGCGTACGGCGCCAGCGAAATGGGTCTCGTCAGCGTTCTGCCGCCATCCTCTTACGAGGATCGCGACCGGCTCACTTGCGCGGGCCGCATCCGAGTTGGCGTCGAGGTCCGCGTGCGTCGCGCCGATAGAACGATTGCCCGTGCAGGAGAGTGCGGAAACATCGAGGTCAGGTCCGCCGCCGTGGCAGACGGTTATTACCGCCAGACGCTCGAGGAGGCGCAAAAGTTTCGGGACGGCTGGTGCCTGACGGGCGACACCGGCTTTATCGACGAGGCAGGCTATCTGTACATACTCGGCCGCGCGGCCGACGTCGCGCAAATCGATGGCGTGGCGATTGGCCCAACCCAGATCGAGGATGTCCTGTGCCGCGTGCCGGACCTTCGTTATGCCGTGGTGTTGGCCGCCGACAACGACGCCGGCAAATATGGCTGGAACGCGCTGGTCGAGCCGTGGGTCGCCGGTCCGGACGTTGCGCTCTGCATGCGCAAGCTCAAGATCGCGTTCGGCGCCCGCGTTGCAAACCGGATCCGTATTGTCGTAACAGACCGCGTGCCCCTCACTGAACAGGGGAAAGCAGACCGCACCGCGATCGAAGCGATCGTGAAAGATGATCTGCGTTCGCGTCTCGACACGCTCCCCTCCATTTTCCGCGCACCGGTCCTGGCTATTCATTGAGAAGTCGAGAGTGCGTCACTCATTCTCGCGAGACTTTTGGCTCTGGCGCTGGTGACGCTCACCCCTCCGCCGGATCTGATTGATGTCAAAGGACAGCCATCCAAAAAAATGGCACTATTTCGCCAGCTACTCTCTGGAGGTCTCAGGTCATGAGCGAAGAAACGCAAGTGGATTCATCACGGCTGCCGACAAGCCCCGTTGTCATCCGCGACATGGGCAGTTTCCATGTGGGCGGAGAGATGTTGAGCCTTCAGGGAATGCCGTTCCGTGAGCGGGTCAGTACCCGTCAGGGGGCGGTCCATCCGGTCGATCAGAACGGCGAGATTATCGCCGGCCAGATGTATGTCCAGTACGTCAAACTCGAACGCCCGACCAGCGAATGGCCCCTGCTGCTATGGCACGGGGGCGGCATGAGCGGCGTCAACTGGGAAACTACGCCTGATGGCCGCCCAGGCTGGCAGATGTTCTTCCTGCGGGCGGGATTCGACGTTTATGTCTCGGATGCGGTCGAGCGAGGCCGCGCCTCGTGGGCGCCCTATCCGGAGGTCTATGCGGAGGCGCCGTACTTCCGAACTGCACGCGAGGCATGGGAAGAGACCTTCCGGTTCGGGTCTGTTGGATCATGGCATCGCGACCCGGGAGCGAGACGCCCTTACCCGGGCGTGCGCTTCCCGGTTGAGTTCATGGAAACCTTCATGAACCAGTTCGTTCCCCGCTGGTCGACCAACAACGAGCGCACGCAACGCGCCTACGACGCCCTTGTCGGCAAGCTCGACGCCAGCATCATTCTCACGCACAGCCAGGGCGGCAACTTCGGACTGACCGCGGCGCTGCATGCGCCGGAACGCGTCAAGGCGGTCATCTCGCTTGAGCCATCGGGCGCGCCTTCTGCCGACCAGAACGATGCAGCCGCACTCAGGCACGTCCCTCATCTTTTTGTTTGGGGCGACTTTCTCGATCAGCACTCATTCTGGGTAGACTCGGTGCCGAAAGTGCGTCGCTGGTACGACGCGCTGGTGGCCGCGGGCGCAGACGTTGAGTGGATCGATTTACCCGCGCGCGGCATCACGGGCAATTCCCACGCGCTGATGGCCGACGACAACAGCGACGCCATCGCGATGATCGTGCACGACTGGTTGCGCAAGCGGGGTCTGGCGATCTAGCCGGAGATCAGTACCCGGTGGATGCGTCTGTGTCCCAATCCTCGGTTGCTCGTTGATTGCTTCCGGCGTTTGTCCGGTTGCCGCGCGTCCGGCCATAACGCGTGTCGAACGTTTCCGCACATTCGGCGTGCGGAAACTATTCACGCTCTCGACCGCAATTTCGACCGATACAAAAATCTTAATGCGCCACTGTCCAGCCGACTCCGCGCACGTTGCGGATCAGGGACGGCCCGAACTTCTTGCGCATCGAATGGATCAGCACGTCAACGGCGTTGCTGTCCACCTCTTTGCCCCACCCGTATAGCCTGTCCTCCAGCTGGTCGCGAGACAGGATCATGCCGGGCCTTTCCAGCAACGCGTGCATCAGCGCGAATTCGCGTACGGAGAGCGACGACGCTACGCCGTTGCAGCACAACATGCGCTTGTTGAGATCGAGATTAAGCGACTCCCCACCGATCCGCGAGGTCGCGTAGCCCGCCTTTCGCCGCAAGACCGCCCGTATGCGGGCAAGCAGTTCGCGGACTTCGAATGGCTTGCGAACGCAATCGTCGGCGCCGACGTCAAGGCTGTGCACACGGGTATCGAGATCATCCAGTGCGGTGAGCATCAGGACAGGGACGTCGTTGCCCGAGGCACGCAACGCGCGCAGCAGATCGATACCGTCTGCGCCCGAGGTACCGAGATCAAGCAAGACGACAGCGTAATAGGCGGTGTTGATGGCCGTGCTACCGGCGTGGCCGTCGCGCACCCAGTCGACACTGCAATCCGCATCGTTTAATGCGCGAAGCAGGCTTCGGCCGATCTGCACATCCTCTTCAACCAGTAAAACTCGCATGATGTCCTATTCGTTTTGGATAGCGTTCGGGAAACGTCAGCCGCACGCTATTGAACATACAAATCCCCCTGTTGATTCGCGAAACTACTGTGCTGGGCTTAGATCACCGGAATTCACGTTTTTGAAGCGTCGTGCGCAGCCTCGCGCATGGTTTTGCCCTGGATCGAATCACGACAAGTGGTCGTCTTGATACTACGGGGCGCAGTGTGCGGGATTTTTCGGAATGGCGAAAATACCGACTATCGATGCCAATATAAGCAGCGCCTATAGCTCACGTATTTGCCCACCTGCAGCCGGCCAGAGCGGCAAGGCAATGTCTGGCTCAACCCTGCCTGAAGGCTTTACAGCCGGCCGCGAAAGAGGAATGCGGTGGTCGGTCCGACCGTGGCCGGACTCGACATTCGACGCCCGCGTACTCCGGGATTTTTATCCGCAGGCGATGTTTCAACGTCCTGTCTGCACGTCTGACGCTTCACTTGCAGACCGCGCCAAGGGGGGTCCCAAAAACTCGACTCCCCATTTATCCCCGAATTTCTGCAATGTCTCGGGAGCAGGAATGCCGTTCTTCATGGTGTTTCCGAGTTCGGTAAAGAACGCGGCCGCATCGAGCCCCGGCATGATCAGGATCAACATCTGCGAAGGCTCGGCGTCGATGTTGCTGAAACGGTGCGTGCTGCCTGCCTTTGCGACGACGGTCATTCCTGCTTCCGCGACGGTTCGCTTTCCATCGACTTCGAAAAGATAGCGCCCCTTCACGATGTGAAAGACCTCGGTCTCCCGCTCATGCCTGTGCATGGGCGGCCCATAACCCGGAGCGTCCGTTGTCTCAATGAGGGTCGCTCGTCCTTGCGTCGCGGCCGGAGCAATGCGCACTAAAAGATTCACCCCGATAGCGGGAATGACAATGTCGTTTTCCGCTGTCTCCGTGTAAAGAAGTTCGGTATGCATGTGTTTACCTCATGAATGGTGGGCAGCGTGAGCATGGACACACACACGCTTGCAGTTATTGCCGTCAGGCGAACGATGGGGCGTCGAAACCTTAGAAGTCCCGGCCTTCATCCGATCTCAGGATGAACCCGCAGACTTAGCCAAAAATGATTGCGGCATGGTCGACACATCGGGCGAGATTGGTCTACTCGCGCCCTCGGACGTTCACTACCGCGAGCAGCTTGGCCTGCTGGACAAGACGACCTTCTGCGATCAAACCGACACGTCGCGGATGCACCGGGAAGTCTGTTTCACGCACGAAATAGCGCTTGAGCAGTTCCCAATATCCGCCCTGGATCAAGAAGCCACCATTGCGTGCCGCATAACCGTCACGCCGAATCCGATACGCATGAGGCAAGTGATACCAAGGCAGATGTGGCAGATCGTGATGCACGAGATGGTAGTTATTGTTCAGATACAGAAGCCGCATCAGCAGCCCTGCTTCGTTGATGACCGTGCGGTGCTTGGGATCGCGAGCCGCGCGATGCTCGTACAGCGATCGAATCATCGCCAGAGAAAGCGCAGGCCATGTCACCCCCAGCAAGTAGTACCACCACGGTATGCCCGCATAGAACTGCAGCCACGCAAGCAACACCGTGACGAGCGCCGCGTGGATGACCCACGTAGACGCATAACGACTGTCACCGCGGCGCCATTCATTGAACGCTTGCGCGAGCAATGTCACGACACCAAGCGGCGGACCGACAATCAACCGGCCAACGAAACTCTTGCGCATACGCCATAGGGCGCGTTGCCATGCCTTTGCGTTCATCCATTGTTCGCGCAGCACGTAGTTGCTCTCCGGATCAATGTTCGGCTCGGTAAGGCTGTCATCGCGATGATGCGCGATGTGAGTGTCGCGATAGATCGCGTACGGATACCAGATCGCAAGCGGGACACTGCCGAGCAGTTTGTTGATGCGCGAGGAACGCGTCGGATGGCCGTGAAGCAGTTCGTGCTGAAGCGACAAGTGCCATGCGCACACCACGATGAGCAACGGCGTCGCGGCCACTATCGATAGCACCCCGGTTTGCACGCACCACGCGACGGCGAGCCAGCCACCATGAATCAGCACGATCAACAGCCACGTGGGCCATTCGGTACGCGCTGTGAACGTTGTTTGCAGCGATGCGATTTCCGACGCATGCGCTTCGTCTAAGTACTCGGCCATTCTCTTCTCAAGCCCGCCTGTTGATCACGGACGCAATCTAGGCTGCGAATATGAGGTATGAATGAGGCCAGTTCAGTTGGAGAGAAGATAATTCGACGCTAATTATTCACGTGGATTATTCAGTCTGTGCGGGCAAGCGTGTAGTCACCCAGAGTCGATTCAGCCAAATCCCCGCCCTCATTCTTTGCTAGTTCCGTGCCCGTACGATGAAGTCGTTCGATAGAGCGGTCGTTAATCGCGGCGCGAAATATAATCCGATCGGAAGGAGGCAAGCATGTCACCAGCAGCAATCATCCACGGCGCGCCCATCTGGGTCTGGGTGCTACTTGTCGTCCTGTTATTTCGTGGGTTAAAGGCGCTCAATAGCGGCACGGCGCCGCTCTCGAGGCTCGCCATCACGCCGCTCATCGTAGCGGGCCTGGGCATGGCGCATCTGGCTTCGAATCCACTAGCGGGATGGTTCGCAGTCGTTGCATGGATGATAGGCGCGATCGTTGGCATTGCGGGCGGCATTGCCATCGCGAGCCGGACTCGCTTCATAGTCGATCCGATTCGCAATACCGTGATGCTGCCGGGTTCCTCTGTGCCGTTACTGCTGATGCTTGCCATCTTCGCCACTAAATTCTGGCTCGGGTTCGAAATGGCTACGCTAACCAATGCATCGTCGCTCGAGATGGTCGTGTTGATCGGCGCTGCGGTGTCCGGAGTCGTCGCAGGCATGTTCGGCGGACGCTTTATTACCTACTGGCGAGCGATGACCGCGCGACAGGTGACGCAGCCGAATTCGCAAAGTGCTTAGGTGTGTCGTGTCACTCGTGTTACCCGCGCGCTGCAGGCCATCGTTGATCGTCGTTAATCCGTCGGAATGATCATCCGCTCCAGCATGGATTGCTTTTGCGTGCGGAAACCATCACGCTCACTGGGCGACGCCGATATGACCGGTTTCTCCACGGTGATCTTGATCGCGTTGCAGTTGTCGACGAAATAAGTGCCCACAACCGAGGTCAACTCGAAGCCGAGTGCATCCGCCACATTGCGTGTGCAAAAGCAGTTCGAGCGCAGCGCCGCTTCATACGCGTCCTTGGAGACGAACAGCACGTCGAATGTCAGCCGGTTGATGCCGGCGTCCTTGCTTCGGATCACACGGGCAATGTCGACCAGACGCCGGCTTCTCGGTAGTGTTCCCAGCGGTGGGTCAGGCGGGACGTCCTCGATCAGCGAGAGCGTCCTGTCGTCGAGATTCTGAGCGCCGGCCGGTTCGCCTACATCGAAATAGTCCGCTCGCGCCTCGCCCGTCTTGTTCCATTCGCGGCCGTTCGCACGGTAATAATGGATAGGAAACATCCGGTTGCGAATGACATCCTCGTTCTGAAGAAGATGATAGAGCGTCCATTTATACGCATTGGTCGCATCGGTCGCATCGGTTGTATCGATTGTATCGGGGCCGGGTAACGCCCCCGCGGCTGCCGACTCGACGCGACGCGCGCCCTCGAGCTTGATGCTCAACGGCCACGGCTTGCCGATGCGATAAAAGCGACTCTTGCGAATGCCGGCCGTGCGGGTATCGACAGCGAAGTACTCCGTTCTGGCCATCGCGAGCACGCCTTCAGGATAAAACTGCAACTGCGGATGAGCTTGCCCATGAAGCATATGCGCGGCGATGGAGTCCGGCGTACAGCGGCGACTCTCGTCAGGGGAGATAAAAACTGCGCTGCCGTCGTCGTAGAGCTCCGCCACGAGAAAGTCGGATGAGGAGCCGGGATCGCATGCGAGCGCGCCGCCCGCGAGCACGTGCCCAACGTGATACGCAAGCCCCGGCGCGATACCGCGGCGGAGCATGCCGGCGGCAAAGAGCGCCACGTCACCGGAACGGCATGTGAAAATATACTTCGCATTGCTATTCAGTGCAGAAAGTACCGGATGGATTCCCATCTGGCCGACAATCGTACTGTCGCGCAGCGACGCTTCGTCGAGTGCGGGTTCCACGCCGACCGGGCGCAATAACCCGGCGCGCAGTTCGTCGATCACAATCGCCGGATCGAGTTCGGATTGAATCACGGCTACTTTTGTATCGTGCACGTCGAGTTCTTCGAATACTTCGCGGGCGACCTCGAGCATCCAGTCGAGATTGCGATCGCCGCCTGCGATCCCACAGTTACCGAGAATCATCGGACCTTCGATACGTTCTGCGGCAGCGACCATGTTGCGAAGCGTGTTCTTGACAGCATGACGCTCGACGTATTGGCCGCCACTACCGGGATAATACGGTCCGGCATCGGTCGATCCCCCGGGGGAAATCACCGCATCAACACGCCCAACCAGCGCCTTTTTCAGCGATTCAAGTGAAGATTCGCAGCCCAATGCGCCGCCCGCGGAGACCACCCGATAGATTAGTTTCGCCATATCAACTTCCCCACTCGCATCGGACGACACCATATCGTCTTCGAGATGCCGGGGGGAGAGTCTGCGCGCGTTTTGAGAACAGGACTAATACTGTCTTGCGATGCCCGTATAAGCCGACACTTATAGCTTGCGACGGGTCATCCCCCTGGCGGTTCGATCCCGGCTGGCGGGTGCTCGGACAGGTGCTGTTTTACAAAGCCGGCAATGAAGTCGCGCACGGCTTCCCCGGCGGCAGAAAGCGGCGTCTCGGCTGAAGAAACGATGCTGGCCGTCAGCGAAATGGGGGGGTCGATCGCTTGCGCGGTAATAGTGCCGGGCAACTCGTCCGTGCCGCCAAGGGGCAAGATGGTATCTCCGACACCGGCCTGCACAGCGGCGAGCATGTCGGTACTGACGTCGGCCTCGGCCGCGATATGCGGCTCAATTCCGGCTGCCACGAACAGACGGTCGAGTACAAGCCGCACAATATTCGGCTGATGCGGCAGCACGAGTGGAAGGCCCGCGAGTTCCTCGAATTTGATCGATCCAGGACTAAGCGAGCCGTTTGCACGCCGCAGAAGAAAGAGTCGTCGCTCGAATAGCGGCACACTGACACAACCGCCATACGGCTCGCTTTCGAAGAGCACAGCCAGGTCGAGCGCCTGTTCACGAATGCGTGCGGCCAGTTGAATGCTGCCCGCTGAAGAAAGCTTAAGCCGCACCTTTGGCAACGCGGTTCGGCATGCCGCCATGATTGGCCCTGCAAGCTGCGACGCCAGGGGGAACGCCATGCCGATGGAAACGCTACCCTCAACTTCTTCGCCGTGTCCACGAACGACATCGGGCAAGCGCTCGACCCGCCGCAGGATCGCACTCGCCTCCACGTAAAGCCGCTCGCCTGCAGCCGTGGCGTTCACGCCTCGCGCGCTCCGTTGCAACAGCGTGACGCCGAGCCGATCTTCGAGATCGGCCATCTGCTGGCTCAACGCAGGTTGGGCTACGTGGGCGACCTGTGCCGCGCGCGAGAAACTACCGGCATCGACGATTGTCACGAAATAACGCAACTGTCGGAGTTTCATGTATCAACACCTCGCTGGAATGTCCAACACAGAGGCATACGCGCATGACGCGTGGTGTTCCGCCGGGCGTGGAAACCGCGCCGGTTCGCGCCAGATAATGTGCTCATCGGCTATGGGCCGCAGATCCGCACAAAAGCGAGACGGTAGGCGCTCAATGAGTCTACTGCGTTGCCGCTTGACGCACAATCCGCGCAATTTAACGCTGGAGGGGAGATCGGAAAGCGTGGAAGCGGTCGATGCCCGACCCGGCCGGTTCAGCTGCTCGGCTACGCGCGGCTTCGTGCGCGCTGCATGAGCCGGTACATCCAACTCGAAACCTGGTGATATGTTGTTGCATGTCGAGCACTTGCCTTATTGTTCACGAATGCGATGAGCGCCTGCTTTATGGAGGACAGATACGTAGCAATACCAGGATTAACCACGGAAAGTCCGGATACCGATATCAGGACCGGACTCAGCATGTCGGTGTTCACTAAAATGCCGGCGTTTTAAATCATGCGTAACTTCCAGCTAAGTTTGGGTCCTTATCCTTGCCTGATTCGTCAGCGGTCTCATTGACGCATACGTTCGAACCCGTCGGACTTGACGCCACGCAAGGAGATTTTGTATGTCAGATCTTGCCACCACAACGCTTGACTCACAGCCCGGGCGACGCTCATTCCGGGCAGCCATCGCGGGCGCCATCGGCAACGCAATGGAGTGGTACGACTTTACCGTTTATGGTTTCTTTGCGGCCACCATCGGCAGCTTGTTCTTTCCCTCTCAAAGTCATCTAGGGTCGTTGCTGGCGTCGTTTGCTGCTTTCGCGGTCGGCTTCGTCGTGCGACCGTTTGGGGCGCTCGTATTCGGCCATATCGGCGACAAATTCGGGCGTCGCGTCGCGCTGTGGACCTCAGTCGTCTGTATGGCCGTCCCCACATTCATGATGGGTCTGCTGCCGACCTATGCGCAAGTCGGTGTGCTTGCGCCCATTTTGCTCGTCCTGTTGCGGTTACTCCAAGGGCTTGCCGTCGCTGGAGAGATGGGCACGTCCGTGACGTTTCTCGTCGAGCAAGCAGGTCAAAAGCGGCGCGGCCTGGTCGGGAGCGCCGCGATGGTGAGCGCGGCACTCGGAACGCTGGCCGGTTCTGCACTCGGTGCGGTGCTGACAACGCTGTTGAGCGCTGAAGCGATCAACACCTGGGGCTGGCGCGTTCCATTCCTGATCGGGATCGTGATCAGCGGGGTTGCCTTGTATCTGAGACGGACGCTTCCTGACAGCGAAGTACCCGCGAAGCGAGCAGGTTCCCCGTGGCGCGAATCATTGAGGACACAATGGCGCACGATGCTGCTTCTCGTCGCCATGAACGCAGTCGGTTCGGTAGGTTTCTATCTGTGTTTCGTCTTCGTGACGACGTACCTTCGACAAACTGAGCATATGGCGGCATCCACCGCGCTCGACATCAACACATTGGCCGTCTTCATCCAGATGGGAACGTTTCCGCTCGCCGCGGCGCTCTCTGACAGGATCGGCAGGCGACCGGTTCTACTGACTGCAGCGGGAAGTCTGCTCATCCTCGGGCTGCCGCTCTTTTGGCTGATGCATCATCCTGATCCGATGCTCGCGGTCGCGGGTCAATGTGTGCTGGCGGCATTGATCGGTTGCTTCATCGGCGTCGCGCCGACGTACATGGCGGAAATGCTGCCAGGAAACTTGCGATGCACGACTGTGTCGCTCGCCTATAACGTCGGTTTTGGCGTGCTGGGCGGGCTGACGCCGCTGACGGCACTGTGGTTCATGCATCTTGACGCCAATGCGCTTTCGCCCGCCTATCTGCTCATGGCTGCTGCAGCTATCTCGCTGGTTTCTGTGTTGCGCATGCCAGAGACTTCCGGGTCGCGGCTTTCGGACGTGTATCGAAGCCGCGGTGCAGATGAGTTGTCGAGTGTTTGATGGGAGACAACTGCATTGTCGAGTTATCGTCAGTGAGACCGCACGACGCAGATGTGACGAAACTCGTCTGACTTGCGCCATCGCCACTATGACCAATCTTCGGCTTCCGGCTTCCAAACTCAACGGAATCTTAATTAAGCATCCTTCGTATTTTGTATCTATACCTATACGAAGTATCTCGGCCGAACCGGTTATTTACACCAGAGCCCCAACGCGCACCTTAAATTGGATCAATGCGACTGATCGTGCCAACGACCAACGCGTAACTGGCGATTGCTAGCAGAGCGTGAGCGCCGACGAATACGAGCGCACCGTTGAATGAGTGCGTTGTGTGGACCAGGTAACCGATGGCGATGGGCGTGGTGATACCCGAGAGGCTGCTGAAGGTATTGAACACCGACGCAGTCAGACCTGACGCATTCACCGGCGACGTATCGGCGATGACCGCCCATCCGAGCGCGCCGAAGCCCTTGCCGAAGAATGCCAGTGCCATGATCGTAACGACGAGCCAGTCCGCGCTCACGTAATTGCACGCCATGATGGTGGAAGCCATCAGCATGCCCACGTAGATGGGCACCTTGCGGGCGACTGTCAGTGTCCGGCCCCGTCGAAGCAGCAGGTCCGAAAGCATTCCACCCAGGATTCCACCCGAAAATCCGCAAATGGCCGGAACAGACGCCAGTATCCCGGCATGCAGCAAAGAGATATGCCTTTCCTGCACTAGATAGACAGGAAACCACATGATGAAAAAGAAGCTCAGGGTACTAATGCAGTACTGTGCCAAGGAAATTCCCAGCAGCACGCGGTTTTGCAGCAGGCGGCGAAACGTGTCGAAGCTGATCTGTCGCCGCGCCGGCATGCCCTGCATTGCGGCCGGACCGCTGTCCCTGCTTTTGCCGGCCATATCCAGCGTTCCACCCCCCGCTTCGATGAACTCGCGTTCCTCTGCAGTGAGCCGAGGGTGATCCAGCGGCCCTTTCAGCCTGAGTGCAAATAGCACGCCTGCGGCAATGCCGATGGCGCCCATCGCAAAGAAGACCGAGCGCCATCCGAAGTTGGCAGCAAGCAGAGCGAGCGCGGGCGTGAAAGCTGCGGCCGCGAAGTACTGCGTGGCGTTGAAGATCGCCGATGCCGTCCCGCGCTCGGCTGCCGGGAACCAGGCAGCCACGATCTTGGCGTTGGCGGGATAGCAAGGCGCCGCGGCCATGCCGACCATGAAGATCAACGCGAAAATCAGTGCGCTCGCCGCGTGCTGGCCGAAGAGGGGTGCAAAACCTACACCCGCGACGCAAAACGACCACAGGAAGACGGCCCCCGTATAAGTGCGTTTGGCCCCGAACCGATCCAGCGCCCAGCCCCCGGCCAACTGGAAGACCGTGTAGGCCCACGCGAAGGACGAGAAAATCCAGCCCAACTGAAGGTGATTCAAATGCAACTCGGCAGACATGGGTGTGGCCGCAATCGACATCGCCGCGCGATCTGCAAGATTGATCGTCATGACGACAAATATCAGCCCGATCACTTCGTAGCGAATGCGCCGCGCCGCAAACTTGCGCAGTTGCGCAATCAGGCTCCTTTCGATGGGGCGATCGAAGACGCGTGTGGGATCGACGTTCATATGAAAAATCCGGAAATTGCGCAGCGTGACAGGAAACCGAAATGTTTCCGTCTCCGGGAAACCCGAGGCCGTTCACCGCAATTGTCGCCGCGCTCGCTGCAGCATGCCAACAACGTTACGGTACCGAGTTGGGGTTTTCAGGCTGACTCACACACCACGATGCCAGCCTCCCTGGCAACCCGAACATGACCCTGAATGGTGGCGGCGTCTCGCGCGCGAACCGACTGCAAGCCTGCAAGCTGCAGAGCAACCTCGTAGCGACAGCATAAATCGTCGTCTCCGATCAAGACAATGGGTCGTTCGCCATCCACGTTCTCCGTGATCAATGCACTGGCAACTTCCAGACCGATCAGAATTCCTGACAGGTAGTCAGGCAATGCAGCCGGATGCTCTTCACCCATGAGACCCGCAGTACGCGCGGCAAAGAGCACGTGCGTGGCATGCGACGGATGATTCAAGCCAAGCGTTGCACCGCGCGCAAAGGCCTCGTTATCCTTGACATCAAACTCCATCAATCTACCGAGAATGCCGTGCTTGGTGAGCAAGCCGTACAACTCCCCGGTCATATAGGTCGCGAACCGGGTGATCATCGACTGCTCGCCGACGAAGGCCCATTTGCTGTGCGTACCGGGTAAAACGCACAAGCTGCCGGGCTCCACATCAGCGCCCCAAATCTGCGTTTCTTCTCCACGCATGACGTCGTACATCGACGCTGCCGAGCCGCATCGCAATCCGGGAATGATGTGCATCTCGACCTTGTTCGAGATTGATAGCGTCGTGAACGCGCGCGCGGCGGCGGCTGGCGTCGCAGGACAGTCCAGGTAAGGCGCTTCCACCCAGCCTTGACGACTGCCGATCATGCCGCTCGCCACGATCGGACAGCCGAATTGATCGATCCAGTCGCTGCAGATTGCATGCAGTGACGCCTCGAACTGCCGGTCCTTCACCGACATGACACCGCCCGCGGCATTTCTCGCCTCGATGATTCTGCCCTCTGCCGACACCAGTGTGGCACGCAAACTCGACGTTCCCCAGTCGAGGCTGATGAATGATGGGTTCATAATATGGGATCCTTATTAATGCGTTGGTATAATTGAAATATTTTCGGCGCAGCGCGAAACAACGAAATCGCGCTGCGCCCATTCTGTTTCTATGCAGCAGGCTTCTTTCGAATGTGCTGCCACACCTTCTCACTTGGCTCGATACCCAGTCCAGGCCCCTCGGGCAACTGGAACGCCCCATCGACGCAACGCATGGTCGTCTGCACGTATTGCAGGTTGCGATCGAAAACCGAATGCTGGTATTCGTGCATCGGTGCATTGGGAAGTGCGGCGGTTGCATGCAGGCTCGCCGCCTGGAAGATTCCGATGCCAATGCTCGCGTGTGGAATCACCTTCATGTGGAACGCATTGGCCATCCGCGCGATCTGCATGAACTGGCTGATCCCGATATGCCCCATTTCAGGCTGAATAATCGACATTGCGCGTTTTTCCAGCCGCGTGCGATATTCATAAACCGTGCGCCATTCCTCGCCGAGCGCGAGCGGTACACGGATATGCGAACCAACGTGCGCCTGGCCTTCGATGTCCTCCGGCTGACACGGCGCTTCGACAAAGTAGGGACGATATGGCGTCAGTTGGTCGACGAGTTGGATCGCTTCCTGGGCCGTGAATTTCCAGTGCAAATCGACCATGAGGTGCATGCTTTCCCCTAGTCCTTCGCGGAGTGCGCGCATCTCGTCGACGATTCCGTCGAAGGACACGGCCGCGTGATACTTGAACGCGGTGAATCCCTTGGCCACGAACGAATGCGCCAGCGCTACGCGCTCGTCGAGTGAGCGGCCCGGAAGGCCTGAAACATACGCCGGAATTGACGTCCGACGCTGCCCCCCGATGAGCTTGACCACCGGCTGTCCGACCAGCTTCCCGAACAGATCCCAGATCGCAATGTCCACGCCAGCAATGGAATCTACATAGAAGCCACCAAAAAAGCCGCGCACCCGCATCATGTCGTACAGGTCTTCCTGGATCACGACAGCGTCTCTCGGATCGCGTCCAAGGACGGCCGGCCCGAGCACGTCGTCGATGATTGCTGTCACGGCCTCGGGCGCCACGATCCCATAGGTTTCACCCCAGCCGACCGTGCCGTCGTCTGCGGTAAGCTTGATGAGCACTGACATGTCAGTTGCCGGATAGATCGTTCTATTGCCCCTGCGGATAAGGTAGCCGCGGCTGTTGACCTGCTCGTCCTGACCGAGGCCGCCGAGGTAAGGCTCATCGCGGGGAATCGAAACGATGAAGGTTTCGACCGACGCTATTCTGGGTGAGATAGTCATATGGAACGAGTCGTGATTAGTCAGGGAGCGGAAATGCGCGAGCCATCGCCCGCAAAAAGATGCAGTGCTTCGTCGGCGAATGCGAGCCCGATGAGCTCACCTCTTGCGCATGTTGTTGTGCCGTCGACTTTCGCCATAATCGTTCCCATCACCGTCTTCACATAGACGAACGTTTCGCTGCCGAGCCGCTCGACGAAGTTGACTTCACCGATCAGCGGTGCATCACGCTTATCGACGATCCGCATATGTTCAGGCCGCACACCCAGGGTCAGGGTCGGGCTGGTGATCCGCTTCGCCACCGGCATGCACACATGACCGGCCGGCAGCTCGACGTTGACCGACATCGAATCCATGGGCGCTGCCGACACCTCGATGAAGTTCATTTTCGGCGACCCGATAAAGCCTGCGACAAACCGGTTCGCCGGACGGTGGTACAGATCCAGCGGACGTCCCACCTGTTCGATCTTTCCGTCGCGCAGCACGACAATCTTGTCCGCGAGGGTCATTGCTTCGACCTGGTCATGCGTCACATAGACGAACGTCGTGCCAAGGTCTTGCTTGATGCGTGCAAGCTCGAGCCGCATTTCAACGCGCAACGCAGCGTCCAGATTAGAGAGCGGCTCGTCGAACAGAAAGAGCGAAGGCTCACGCACGATCGCCCGGCCAATCGCCACGCGCTGACGTTGCCCGCCGGAGAGATCCTTTGGCTTTCTTGCCAGCAGATGCTCGATTTGCAGAATACGCGCGCTTTCCTTAACCTTTTCTCCAATGCGCTCCTTCGGTAACCTCGCCATCTTCAGGCCGAACCCCATGTTTTCCGCGACGCTCATGTGCGGATAAAGGGCATACGACTGAAACACCATCGCGATCCCGCGTTTCGCCGGCTGCAACCCCGTGACATCGTTGCCGCCGATTGAAATCGTGCCGGACGTGCTTTCCTCGAGCCCCGCAATCAATCTGAGCAATGTGGACTTTCCGCATCCCGATGGTCCGACGAACACGCAAAATTCGCCATCGGCAACATGCAGGTCGACGTCCTGAATGACGGACGCGACACCGAACGATTTATTAATCTGACGCAATTCAAGCTGTGCCATGTAACTCGCCTCTAATGGTGGAAAGCACTTGCTGAGGAATCAGGAGATCGTCGATGTCGCGCAGGAAATCGTCGACGTCAGAGGTATCGGCCGCGTCGAGCAAGGGACCTGACGCACGCTGCAATCTGCATGTGATCAGTCCGCGCCGATGCAGGACGTACTTCGTCAACGACCAGCGAAACACCGCCTGCACGTTCAGGATCGGCAGCATGCGCGTGAACAGCGCCCTCACTTGTTCGCTTTGCCCTGCGCTATGCGCCTTGAACAGCGCAACGTGAATCTCTGCCAGTTCGATAGCCGGCATCGTTCCACACGCGCCGCGCCGTAGTTCGTCCGTGATGTAGCGGCCGCCGGCGCCGCCGAACACACCCAGCATCGTTTTCGGTGCACGGCCCTTGAGGATCGAAAGCCGCTGCCCGCTCGGCAGGGTTTCTTCCTTGACGTACCGGATAGCCGGCACCGCATTCAGGATTTCGAGCAACACCTCGGGATCCAGGCCTGCTCCAACGGGTGCCGGCACGTTCTGCAGCATGATGGGTATGTGCGGCACTGCCGCTGCAATTCGACTGAAGAACTCGATCTGTGGCTGCGCGGTCAACCGGTCCGGCGGGACCGCGATCATCAGCGCCGCCGCTCCCCCTTGGGACGTCGCTTGCGCGAGCCGGATGGTCAACTCGGCATCCGTACTGGAAACACCGGCAATCAGCGGCACACGGCCGTCGATTTCGTCCAACACAATGTTAGTCAGCATGAGCTTTTCGTCGATGCTCAATTGCCCGAACTCGCTGGCGACGCCCGGGTAGGTAATCCCGTCCACCCCAGCCTTGAGCAGGTAGCGCACGAGATTGCGCAGGCTGACGACGTCAGGATCGCCGTTCTCCTCGAACGGCGTCGGCAACACCGGAAACACGCCGACAAGCGGTATGTGGGCGGTCGTTATCGTCATTACTTGTTCTCCACGATGTGCAGGGCAGGAAGTCCCCACGAGGTACGAATATGGTTCGACAACAGCGCGCTGGCTGCGAGCGACGTCAAGCCGCCGTCGAGTGGAAGATCCACTCCCGTAATGAACGAAGACTCATCGCTGGCGAGGAATAGCGCCGCGTTGGCGACGTCGGCTGGCTCGCCGATGCGGCCCATCGGATAGCTCTGCGCAACGGCTACAAGATCCGCCGGCGTGAGTCCCTGGACCGTGCGCTCGGTTGCGATGAATGCCGGCGAGATCGAGTTGCAGCGCACGCGCTGCACGCCGAATTCGACGGCGATCTGCTTCGTCAGCGCCCGCACGCCGCCCTTTGCGGCGGTGTACGCGGCAAGGCCCGGATTCGCGACAATCTGGTTGATCGACGCAACATTGATAATTGATCCGCCACCACGCGCGATCATTTCCGGCATCGCGGCGCGGCAAAAACGAAACGTCGCGGTCAGCGCCGAATCGATCGTGCGGGCCCACCCTTCGTCGGTCTCGTTAGTGAGGCTCGCCGCCGTGTACTGAACCGCGTTGTTGACCAACACATCGAGTCCGCCGAAGCGCGCTCTTGCGACGCGAATGGCCTCATCGACGGTCGATTGCTCGTGCGCGTCGAGGCACAACATTTCTATGCGCTCTTGCGGCAAGCCGGCGATTGCGCGCCCGGCGCTCGCATCCGACAGTTCAACGGCGACCACCCGGGCGCCCTCGCCCACGAACCGCTCGAGGATCGCGCGGCCGATACCCTGACCCGCACCGGTGACGATCGCTACCTTGTTCTCAAGTCTCATGATTTGACCGCTCCAGCGGTAAGCCCCTTGATGAAGTAACGCTGCAGAAAGGCGAACCCCAACACGACAGGCAGCGAGATGACGATCGATTCGGCCATGGCTCCGCCCCAGTTCGCGCGGCCTTCACCCAGATAGCTCAGCAGCAGGCCGGGGCCAACCGTGCGCAACTCCGGGGACGTCACAAGCGTGAGCGAAAAGAGCAGATCGTTCCAGGCCCACATGAACGAATACAGGCCGACGGTCACCATCGCGGGAATAGCGAGCGGCAATACGATTCGATGCAGGATGTAGACTTCGCTCGCTCCATCGACACGAGCTGCTTCAATTATTTCATTAGGAATATTGATGAAATAGCTGTAAAGCATATAGGTACCGCTCGGCAGCGCGAGGATGATGTAAGCAATGATCAAACCCAGCCGGGTGTCGAGCAGGCCAGCCCACTGAAACATCGGGTAGACGCTGACCAGCAGCATCGCAAACGGGAACATCTGCGCCGAGAGCATCAGGAACATCAGCGGCTTGCGGCCGATGTAGCGGAACTTGGCGAAGCTATACGCCGCGTAGGTCGACAGTGCGACGGTGAGAAGCGCGCCGCCGCCCGCCGTGATCAGGCTGTTGCGCAGTTGCAGCCCGGTCCCGCTGTGGCCGAAGAGCGAACGATAGTTTTCCAGCGTTGGTGCGTGCGGCAATATTGACGGAATGCGCACGAACACTTCACCTTCGGGTTTGATCGACGTCAGCAGCATCCAGACGATCGGCAGAAACAGAAAGCCGCCAATCACGAGCAACAGCATCAGGAAACCGGTTCTTGCTCGCCAGTTGTTGAGAAGTAACATGCTTAATTCTCCCGCTTGAACAGAATGCGCAGATAAAACACGGACGGGATCGCAATGGTCACGAACCACAGCACGCCGATCGTGCATGCGCTGCCGACATCCCAGTTCTGAAACGCCTGCTTGTAGACTTCGATGGACAGCATCGTCGTGGCCTTGACCGGACCGCCTTGAGTGAGCGCATAGATCACGTCGAACGCCTGCAGGTTACTCATGGCGCCGAGTATGGTCACGATGATGATCGTCGGCGCGAGATGGGGTAACACGACGTATCGGAAAACGCCGATGTTTTCGCAACCGTCGACTCGCGCCGCGTCCATCTGATCCTGCGACACGCCCTGCAGACCTGCCAGGAAGAACGCCATGAACAGCGGCACCGACACCCAGACGCGTGTGAGGACCACGGCCGCCATAGCCGAGTGCGCTTCGGCCAGCCAGGGTACAGGGTCCGTAATCACGCCCAACTGCAGCAGAATCGCGTTGAGGATGCCGTACTGACCATTGAAGATCCAAGCGGCAAGAAACGCGGTAACGGTCGAAGGAAGAACCCAGGGCAACAGCGAAAGCGCGCGCAGAAATGCCTTGCCCCTGAACGACTGATTGAGCACGACCGCCCACGCGAGACCGAGCACGAGCGTGATGCTGGTCGTCAGCACCACGAACGTCAGTGTGTTTAACCAGATTGTCAGCGTGTCGGGATTGCTCAGCAGCTTCCTGAAGTTACGCAGGCCGACAAAGCGGGGCGTATCCATTTCTATCGTGTAGCGATAGAAAGAGAGTTTGAGCGATTGTAGAAACGGAATCAGGATAACGGCAAAGAATGCAATCAGCGAAGGCAGCGCGAAAGCAAATCCAATTCTTCTTTCGTGCGACTTCAATGATCCACGCTGCTTTGCAGCCCGTAGATCGGACTGCGTCGAGGATAGGCTAGCGTTGTTCATAGGAACCGGGTTCGTGTAAAGGATTGACGCGCGGATTGACGTGCGGGCACGAGTTCATTCGCGGCGACGCCTGCTTATACGATGGCGGCACTCAGCCGCTGACTCATGTCGTCAATTGCTTGCGCAGCCGTCTTTTGCCCCAGCACGGCGGCTTGCACCTGCTCGCCGACGATCACCGTCAGGTCCGCAACATTCGGGAAGAAAGCAAGTTCGTCACGTGTGGCGCTCTTTGCGCTCGCGGTCCAGTTCGCGACATACGGGTCGCCGGATAGTTTGGCGATTGCGCTTCGGGTGACGGGGAACAGACCAATCCGCTGGAAATACTCGAGTTGCGGCTCGTCAGTCATGCTGAGGTACGAAACAAAGCGAGCGGGCGCCGACTTCACATCGAAACTTTGCTTGTCTTGCGCGAAACTGCCGAGCAGATGGCCCCATGCAAACGAGCGCGGAACATCACCTTTCTTTAAAACCGGTGTCGCGATAGATTCAACGTTCACGTCGAAGGCGGTGCCTTTACCAGAATTGTCGCGGGCGAAACCGCGGGCGAGCGGCGCATCCTGATAGAAGGCGCAGCGGTTCTGCGCGAACAGGCGGCGGGCGTCGTAGCGGTCCGTGTCTTTTGCGGCCAGACGGTCTTTCACGAGGTCGCTCATAAACCCGAGCGCGCGCGCGCCAGCGGGGCTGTTGACCACGACCTGTCCCTGCTCGTTGAAGATGTGGCCACCGAAGGTCCACAGCCAGGTCTGGAAGTCAGCCGCCATCGACGCATTGTCTTTAGTAGACATGGCGTACGGCACGGCTTCAGGGAATTTCGCCTTGACCGCCTTGAGCGATTCGATGAACGCGTCAATGGTGACGGGCGCTTGGGGAACGCCGGCTTCCTTCAGGACGGTCGCGTTGGCAACCATGCCGATGGAGCCAGCGGTCCACGGCATGCTCAGTTGCTTGCCCTTGAATTCGCCAAGCCGCAGGATTGCCGGATCGATGACCTTTTCGAGCGCCGCCCTGCCGTAGACGTCGTTGAAGTCGACCATCTTGCCGGTCGCGCCGAATTGCGGCAGCCATTGCAGCGTGAGTTGGGCTGCATCGACTGGCTGATGCGCACGCAGCCGCAGGAAAAGATTCTGCTGCATCTGCGCATAAGGGAACCCCACGACCTTAACCGCCGCGCCAGGGTCGCCTTGCTGAAACTGTTCGAAAATCCTGCTCAGTGTGGCCTTGCTGGCTGCTTCGTCCTGGGACCAGCCCACGTACGTGAAACCGTTTGTGGCAGCTTTCAGCAGCGCCGGCGCGAAAACGGATGAGGCAGCCACGGCCGAAATGAATTTGCGTCGTGTGAGCACACTTGTCTCCTTGTTTCTATAATTGGAACTTGTGATGCGATCCTAGCATGGTTTTTTTAAAAGTTCCATTGAATAGAACAGAAATCTAACCGTCAAACTTTTGGGCGTACAATGCCCCAAAGAGGCGCGTTCTATAGGAAACGGACCCGCCATCTCCATCTGAGGCGAAAGACTTGACCAAAGCGAAACGAAAAATAGTAGAAATCACCTCCGCAAATCCGCTGAATGCGGAATTCGAGAGTGAGGGGACGGCGGCGCTCGCCATAAGTGAAGACAAAGGCCCGGGCGGCGTCGGCGTGCTCGAAAAGGCAATGTACCTGTTGAATATAGTCTCGCAGGCGCCAACGCCCATGACATTCACACAGCTCCTACGGGCCTGCGGCCTGCCCAAGGGCACGCTGCACCGTATCCTGACGACGCTCCAGCGCGAAGGCCTGTTGCGTCACGATGCATACAGCAAGACGTTCCGCCTCGGGTTGCGCTTCCTCGAACTCGCGCACGAGGTCTGGAGCGACTTCGACCTGCGGGTCGCCGCGCAAGACGAACTTGTCCTGCTGCGCGATCTCGTTGGTGAATCGGTGCATCTGGCGATTCTGGACGGCAATAGTGCCGTGGTCATTGCCAGCGAAGACGCGCGCCAGGTCGGGCGAATTTCGCTCGGCGTCGGCATGCGCCTGCCGCTTCATGCAAGCGCGGCCGGCAAAGCCATCGCGGCCTATCTCGACCCGCTCCAGCAGCAGGATCTGCTGAACACGATCACATTGCAGCCGCTCGGTCCGCGCACGATCACGTCCGTCGACGCGCTCAGGAGCGAGCTCGACCTGACGCGTTCGCGCGGCTATGCACTCGCCAACCAGGAGGGCTCAAACGACATGGTCGCGCTCGCGGCGCCGGTGTTCGACTTCGAGGGCCGGCCGATTGGCGCGGTGGCCATCTCCGGCAATACAAGCCGGCTTGACGTGGCGCGCGCACACAATCTGTCGGCGGCAGTGATGGGCGCTGCGCGCAAGATCTCGCACAACTCGGGCGGCCAATCTATGTCGCTTGCGGCAAAGAGCCAACCTCCCGCGCTAGCAAACGCAGACGTTCACTGCGTGAGCCAGGTGCCGTCGCTGCTTGGCGAGGCGCCAATGTGGTCGCCGCGTGACGACGCGCTCTACTGGGTCGACATTCTCACGCCCACCATCCACCGTTTCGATGCAGCCAGCCGCTCAAGCACGGAACTCAAACTCGGCTCAATGTTGAGTCTCGTGATCCCGAAGGCGACCGGCGGGCTGCTCATCGCGACACCGGGCGGTCTGATGACCGTCGACGAGGTCGGCAATCTCACGCGCTTCTCTCACCCGGAGTTCGACCGGCCGCTCAATCGCTACAACGACGGCAAGTGCGACCGCATGGGGCGCCTGTGGGTGGGCACGATGGACATGGGCGCGGTGGCCAATCGAGGCAACCTGTTCCGGGTCGACGCAGACGGTTCCTGGAAGAAGATGGATACGGGTTTCACAGTAGCGAACGGCTTGGGCTGGAGCCCGGACAATACGCGGATGTATTTCACGGATTCGCACCGCAAAACTATCTATCAGTACGACTTCGACCTGATCAACGGCGTGATCGCCAACCGTCGGCCGCTGATCACGCTCGACTCGTCGGCGGGTTCGCCCGACGGCCTGACCGTCGATGCGGAGGGCTGCCTGTGGGTCGCCATGTGGGACGACTGGTGCGTCGTGCGCTTCGATCCCGAGGGCCGGGAAATGACGCGCATTCGCATGCCCGTCCCACGCCCGACCAGTTGCTGCTTCGGCGGCCAGAATCTCGACGTGCTCTATGTAACCAGTGCGCGCGTCCGGCTGACCGAAGACATGCTTAATAGCGCTCCACTTTCCGGATCGCTCTTCGCAGTCAATATCCCCGGCGTGCGCGGTCTTCCCGAGACGACCTTCGCCGGATAAGCCTCTTCGGCTCATCCGCGCGTGACATCGCCGGCACTGCGCCTGGCGATGTCGAAACCTTCCCTACCCTCTACCGCCGCTTCAAGATCTCGCTGATCGCCTTCGCGCCAGACCTCCGCGCGCGGCTCGCCCTCTGTTTGCCGCCCACCGCTCCCTCGATGCATCGTGACAACGCGAATCCTAGGAGTATCCCGAAGAGGCTCTAAAACAACTTGCATTGGTTCCACTGAATGCTAAACTTCACTCATAAGTTCCATTTAACGGAACTAACCGAGGAGACTGTTAGTGATGAGAAAAAAATTATTCATGGCTGCCTTGACCGCGCTGGGCGCAAACGCTGCGATGGCGCAGTCGTCAGTGACTCTCTACGGGTTGGTCGATTTGGAGGTCGGCAAATACGACGGCAGTCAGGCTATCCGGATGAACACCGGGGCGACCAGCTTCTGGGGTTTCAAAGGGGTCGAGGATCTGGGAGGCGGGTACAAGGCAATCTTCCAGTTGGAACAACAGTTCAATCCGAACAACGGCACGTTCTATAACTCGAGTTCGTTCTTCAGTGGCCGCTCGACCGTCGGGCTCGAGGGATGGTTCGGTCACCTCGCCCTGGGCCGGGATGTTAATGCGAGCCACTACGCCGAAGTATCGGCCGACCCCTTTGGTCAGAACGGCTTGGTGGCGGGCTATGCTGCGCGCGGCGGCATATCCGAGGCAAACGGCGGCCCAGGACAAATCGATACGGTGCGCACGAACAATTCGGCGAATTATGCGTACACGCTGGGTTCAGTGACTGTGCGCGCGCAGGTCGCCTCACGCGACTCGGCGGTTCAGGGTGACAACATTCCTTATTCCGCGTCGATCGTGTATCAGAGTCTGAATCTCAAGCTCGCCGCCTCGTTCATCCGTCCGCAGGGGGACCACGCTCACTGGGCCTATACGGCTGGTCAATACGACTTCGGGTTTGCGCGGCTTTATGCCGGCTATGGCTTTGGCCAGAACACGTTTAGCCAGTCGATTCACAACCAGATGGCCGGCCTCAGCATCCCCATTGGCCCGGCGCAGGCGGTAATGACCACCTTCAGTCACACGGCATCCAACGGACAGACAATTCAATGCCGTAGCGCATTGGGCTATTTCTACTTCCTGTCCAAAGCGACGAGCGTCTATGCGGATGTCGTCTACGACTCCAAGTCAGGAAGATTCGCTTATGGAACCACAGGCTGGCAGGCGACGAACACGTCGACTAACGGCACAGGCTATACGGTCGGTCTGCGACACTTATTCTGAAACACATCAGCGCGATTGCCGGTCACGCACACATGTGGTCGACAAAAAGGAGGCGAACTGAAGAGCGGTGCGAGGAGAGAGGTGATCAAGCGAGCTTCCGGCCAGGTGTTTTCACTCTCCGAACGCCAGGATGGCGCGCTTCGTTTGCTGCCCGTTTTAAAGGCCCTGGAAGCGGGCCGCTCTTTTTCGCCTGCGTGCGAGATTTGAACTACGCGCTGCTTTGGACTTTACAGGGTGGCGTTTTGGGTGGCGTTTTGTGTGGCATGTTTGCGTCGGCGTTGGCCTCAACGTCGCTCGCTTGGGGAGACGTGAAAGGATGACCGGCCATCTGCCCTCCCTTGCAGTTGGGTTATCGGTTAGGCGTGCTTTTTATGTTTCCGCGCTTCGCGCCGATACGTGCCTCTGCTGCCTGAAGATTGCCGGGGTACTCAACATAATCGACGGATCCGGGATGGAAGCCCGCATGCTCGACCTCGATAAGCTCTGCAATGACTTGAGCCCGCGTCAACGGCTTGCCTGACTGGGCCAAAGAAACGGCGGGAACGGCCGCTACAGAGAGTGTCGCTAAGGCATATAAAACGAGTTTCATGATGACTTTCCTCCGAGGAAAAGGAGACGTCGTCCCGGCCACGCCGGCAAAGCGCCAACGGCCGGTAGATTCATTGTAGCCAAGCAGACCTCGCCTTGCCGGGTCCGCTACTCGTTAGCGATTGACCGGCACCGGATTGCCCTCCTACTACTTTCTCATGCTCGACGCGGCCTCGACAGTAAAGCGAGGTTCGACGTTCTGAGGCTTGTGCGCTGCAATGAATGCGAATGAGACACTGCCATCAAATGGAAGCGATGCGAAATTTTCCCGAGGGCGACGGCCTGTCAGTGTATTCGCAGGCAAACTCAATGCCATGGCAAGACGATTGAACGACCGTTCCGAGAAAACCCCTGAGCTACAAAATGCCAGCCGAACGATTCCAGCTAACTATTGCATCCACCCGGTTAAATCCGCCTCGTCACAGCGGACGCTGGTCCGGGGTTTAAAAGCGTATTTCCAGATTCGTTCGCCGGCTGAAGGCCACGCACCGTGGTGAAAGGGGACTAGATTGGCAGAGAACGATCGAGATATGACCTGGGGGTGTCGCCGAGCATTTTTCGAAAGAAGGAAATGAAAATGCTGTCGCTGGAGAACTCCAGTTCCGCCGCCGTGTACGAAATACTGTGCCCGGTGGCCAGGAGTTCTATCGATCGCATCAGACGCCATTGCTGACGCCACTGTTGATACCCCATCCCGGTCTCTCTCTGGAAAATGCGCGTAATGGTCTTGCCACTTGCCCCGACCGCTTCTTCCAGCACCTGCAATTCCGGTGGCATGCGATCCGGCTGGGAGGTCAGCTTCACGAGGCGACGATCGGAGGGTAACGGCAGCAACATTGCCTCCTGCGGCGCATCGCCTATTTCGTGAATACAGAGTCCGAGCAGGTGCGCATGCCGACCATGGCGCCAGTCTTCATGAAAATCCGCCAGCGCGATCGACTCAAGGACCGCGCGCAGCAATGGGCGGACGTCGATCACGCGAACATCGTTCGGTAGCGACATGCTCAGGTCTGGCCTGAACCAGAGCGACCGATAATCGACCGTTTGCTGCATCACCGCGCGATGCGCCGTGTGCGGTGGAATCCAGACGGCGCGCGATGGCGGAAGCAGGCACAACCGGTCAGCCAGGGTTATCCGGATGCAGCCACGCCGCGCGTACAGCAATTGCCCCCGCTGGTGCAGATGGGAGCCTGAATCGTGATCGCCCAGCGAGGTCGCAAGGCCAATGACCTCGGCCTCGAAGGAGTCGGGGTCGAACGTGTCAGTTGCGTCAGTTGCGTCGAGATAGGGCATGCAAGCCATTGTCCCTTTTCAGATATTTATTGTCCAAAAACCTGTAACCGGACTGGTGAGAATGATCGACCATAGCGTCTTTCGTCAGGAGGACGGTGTCATGCAAGCGAGAGGTCTGCTCCCATTATCCATCGCGTTGTTGATGTTCCCGCAAATCGCCCAGACCTTGTTCAGCCCGGCTCTGGCCGACTTTTCACGGGCATTCTCGGTTCCTCCTGAAGCGGCGAGCCAAGCCCTTGCGGTTTACTTTGTCGCGTTTGCTTTCGGCGTACTGGTCTGGGGACGCGCATGCGACCGGATCGGCCGCAAGCTGGCGATGTTGGGTGGCTTGTTCGTCTATGCAATGGCCTGTTGTGCCGCGTTTGCCGTCACCACGTTCGATGGTTTGCTGGTATCTCAGGCCGCTGCTGCTTTCGGCGCGGCCGTCGGCTCGGTTGTTACGCAGACGGTGCTCAGGGACCGCTACGCAGGGGCAGAGCTAGCCAGAATTTTCTCGATGGCGGGCATGGTGCTCGCCGCCAGTCCCGCCATCGGGCTGTTCGCGGGCGCCGCGCTGGTGCGCAGCTTCGGCTACGAAGGTGTGGTGGCCGCTCTATTCGTACTCTCGTGCGTGCTGATTGTCTGGACCGTGGCCGCGCTGCCCGAAACTCGCCCGCCGCGTCGTATGACCGAGCCGCTTTCCGCAACGTTAAACCTGATGCTTCGGGATCCGCTCATCTGGCGTGCCGCCCTGCTGGTTGCTGTATTCAATGTCGCGCTTTATAGCTATTACGATCTCGGCCCATTCGTTTTCCAGCGACTCCATCTTGGCACCGAGATGTACGGGTACAGCGGAGCCTTGCTGGCGCTAGGCTCAGCGCTGGGTGCGTGGATCAATCGGCACAGGCTCAAGGCAGGCAGTCAGGCCGAAAGCATGCTGCGAATGGCAAGCGTATTGATGCTGGGAAGCGCGCTTGGCGTCGCTACCTTGCAGGACAGCCCGTGGTTCCTCGCACCAATGCTGCTAGTTGTAGTGGCGTTCGGTGTCGCCATCCCCAATGTGCTCGGCCATGCGCTTGTCGCCTACAAAGACAGGCTGGGCTCCGCGGGCGCGCTGTTCGGATTGATGTACTACCTGATGATCGGCGCGGGAATGATGGTGACCGCGTCGACTCAAGCGCTTGGGGGAACGCTAATCGTGTGCGGCGTGATCGCGACGATGTTGTGCCTGTTTCGGTTAATGCAGGAGGGTAGGTCACGACAACGTAATGTATAAGGTGCGGTTGAATCACATCCATAAAAATACACAATGCGGTACCGCGCGGCTTCAGGCAGAAATCCGACGAACGGTGGCACGGCAGATATCCACGCATCGATACGGTCATCTGACAGCCTAGGGCCGCTTCGCTAGTGTTAGTAGCCGCTCGAATGTCCCAGACACGACGCGAACGAATGCCGTTTCCAGGTGGCCGCGAAGGCGCGCCCCGATCGATTCATTCGCGCGTGGTTGAATACGCTGTCACGCGATTTCCAAACAGGACCCCACGACAGAATCGCAACCGGGCATTAGCCGGCTGATGAGTCAAGCCGATTGACTTAGCTTGTGGCGAAGGTACCAGCGCACACACAGAACAATGATCTCCCGATCAAAATGCTGACCTGCGAACACCCCCGCCAGAACTTTCCCCTTGCCCATCACCAGCCACCAGATTGATTGGATCGCCACCTTAGCCAATCCAATGCCTATTTGCAGCAGAACCGTGCGACAAGTGTCGCCGTCCGCCAAGCGTTAATCGGCAATCAGTATGGATGGCAAAGTTCTTTCTTGTCTTGTCATACATTCGATGACCAATGTGTCGGTGATCGAAGCTGTGACCTGTTTTACGGCAGTTGCCTATCTGGACATGCGCGATGGGTAACAGTCGGGTGTGAAGCTCCGGGGACGATGTACTTCTCGAAAGAATACTCACCTCGGCGACGAGGAAGGAGTCGACACTGCCAGCCGCCGTGCGGTGTGAAGGCTAGGCAAGTTCCGCATGCACAACGTAAAGTGAACTGCAGTTTGAATTCTCGTAATGCAAGATGAGCCAAAGCTGCCGTCAGGCTCAAACCAAAAGGTGAATGGCTGGTTACGCTCCTGGTTCTTGAGCGTACGCCGTCGAAGCGCCATCGGGAAAGAGGCAGGTGCTAAACGGATAGGCGCGCGCAACTGGCGGGTCGGCAAGGAAGAGAACGTGGTAAGCCCGATTCTTCGCCTTGATTTCGGTTCATCGCAATCAAGGCAGGCAACCCGTGAGGGGCGCTGTGAGGAAGCGGGTATGAGAATGCGGAAAAAGCGAAGGGCGGCTGATAATAGGCCGCATAGGGGTTCAAAATTTGCCGCAATCTGAAAAGATGCAGACTTTCGCGTGGTGCAATTGTTGTGGGCCTACATTCGAGATTCGACGAAGGGCAGCTTGTGAGTGGCCGGTCTGACTACGGGTCAGCGCCCTTCGCCTCGGTAATGAGGCGAATCAACGATGTGACGTTTGCGAAGGGCTTGCGCTGCAATGGCAAGACCGGCGTCAACAAGACGCTAATGCTGTGTGCGAGTCGTGTGCGGGGAAAGCTCGCATGCACGGTTCTTCGGGGGCCGCGTTTCCGAGAAGAACCGTGGCTACCCTCTCATCGCGCGCTCTGCCGCGCGGGACTGGCAAAAGGCATCCTTGCCAGCGTCCAAGTCCGCATCGTCGCGCGCTTTCTGTGTTCGCATGCCTTGAAGTGGCAATGTCAAGTTGTCGATCTGTTCGCTTATAGTCCGGCCTCGACAGGCCGTCAGTAAGCCCACCATCCGGGGCCCCACATGCCCCAGTTCCACGCGGCGTTTTCATTCATCTCCGCATTCATGCGCTCCTGGTTGATGAAGTTTTGTCGAATCTGTTCGCGCTTGTAGTTGTCCCACGCATTTTCGTCGCCGATATACAGGCAGCCACACGCATACGGGTCTGCGTATAGAAAGACGACTTTCCCGTCCTTGACCTTCTGAACGACACGATTCGGCGGTAGCGTCTGCAACTGCAAACGTTGTTGATCGGTCGTCACAGGGACTATGTGGAAGCCCGCCGCCGCCAAAAGGTCATTACGCTCGTTGGCTCGTTCGACAGGACTCGCACATCCGGCAATCAGAACGCTCGCACTCATTGCAATCAGAACAGTGGTCCATCTGAGTTTCATCATCATCTTCCTCTTCGAGGATTCCTTAATATAAAAAAAACGGTGCGAAAAATTCTCATTGAAGATCAGGCTGCAATTACGGGCTTCGACGGGTGCCGTGCACAGGCGCAATTAAGCGCTTCACTACGAACGCCGGCCGCGCACACTTGGCGAAAAATAGAAAGTGGTGACCCAGGCTCTCACGCGGATCGCGCGCATTGCGGCTCCGGTGAGAGTCATCACGAATGCTCGAATAGCGAAATTTTCTTTGCCTTGATCATGGATCTGACTTTCGACATGAACGAAGCACTAGGATCTTTAGTACATGCTTCGGCGACAGTCTCTCCGACCGGCTGAGCCGTATCGATCACCATGCTGTCCGTTTCCTTGACGCCGAGCTTATCGACACCGGCAACCCAGTAAACCAGGGCAGGTCGATACTGTTCATCGACCGCGACATAGTCGGCGCAGCTCATTTTCGCCGGACTCATTTTCTTCGCCTGTGCGCTAGCTGCCTGAGCCGCGGCCAAGCAGATAACAATCACCAAGATTTTGGTAGATTTCATAAAACATCCCATGACGTGAATAGGTGCCGATGCGTCGCAACCGCTAAATTTATAGACCCGGGCAACCCGCAATGTGCATGCCATCCGGTACCTCTGCGCATCTTAAAAGCGCAGAGTTAGCCCAGTGTTAACAGCCGAAAATCGATTGGAACGGGGCTCCTGCCGCCTCGGGGTTCGCATCGACCACGTTCCGGTTATATGGTCGGATGGCCGCTCTTATAATAGCCGCATCGAAATCGGGTGCTCGTGCCGCGTGGACCGACCTTACTTCGCCGGATCCGCCGCGCGCCCACTGAGCGGGCGGTCATCAGCTCACGCGAGCATGAATCGCCCGCGGCTGAGAGGTGCGCTCTTTCCTCGTTTGCTCCGACGCCGTTGCGATCAGCACTAACCGCCCCGTGCAACGCGCCACGGCGTCGCTAGTCCGCTGCCTCCAGAAGCACCAGCTCGATTCCTGCCCCGCACCGATCACGACCATGTCGACGTCGAGTTCGTCCGCCGCACTGGCGATTGCGCGGCCGATACTCACGTGTTGCAGCGGCAAGATAAGGGTTTGCGCCGGCGTGTCGAGCGCGGCGCGTTCGATTACGTCCTTGCAGTGCTGTTCGACTGCATGCGCATGCTGGTCGATCGCGACGAGCAGGTCGCCGCAGCCATGTTCTCCCGCAGCCAGCGCCCACCACGGCATTGAATCCACCACATGCAACAAGGTAAGCTGCGCGCCATTTTCACGCGCGCGGGCGATGCCCGCCGACAACGCTCCTGCGCTCAGATCTGGGCCAACTGCAACAAGTACGTGCTTGACCATTTCGGGTGCCTTCATCAATCAGTTGTGTGTTGCCTGCATGATCGGCTGCGAAACTTAGCGGTGAATGAGCGCGACTGGTCCTGTCGCATCCCCGGATGCGACGCACGCATGACGTCGACTATCATCGAGTCAAGGAGGGTCCACATGAATAAGCCGCCAAGGTCTCTGGCACTCGCGGTCGCGTTGACGTGCGCCGCACCAGCAACCGACGCTCACGCACGAACCGTAAGCTATCCGTATGAAGTGATGTGCGTGGCGCCGCCCGCTATGTAGTCGATCTCTGCGGATGATCACGACACGTGTGACGTATCAATACCCGGTCGCAATGGCCCGTGCGGTCAATTCATTTGCGCGTTATTGATGTAATGTAATTGCAGCGGCGACAGGCGTATGAGAAAACGACCTCAAGCCTTGCTCGAACCGCCCAGCATGACGGTCCAGCCAAGGCCGCGTACATTGTGGACAACCGAGGGACCGAACTTCTTGCGCACCGAATGAATCAGCACATCGATCGCATTGCTCTCCACTTCCTTACCCCAGCCATATAGGCGGTCTTCCAACTGAGCGCGAGAGAAGATCGCGCCGGGGCGTTCGAGAAGCGCCAGCATCAACGCGAATTCGCGCGCCGATAGCACCGACGTCACGCCGTTACAGCACAGCGTGCGCTTGTCGAGATCGAGATTCAGGGAATCATCGCCGAGGCGCGACACCGCATAGCCCGCCTTACGCCGCAATACCGCGCGAATGCGGGCAAGCAGTTCGGGAACGTCGAAGGGTTTGAGGATGTAATCGTCGGCGCCGACGTCGAGGCCCTGCACTCGCGCATCCAGATCGTCGCGCGCGGTCAGGATCAGCACCGGCACCTTGTTGCCGGCCGCTCGCGAGGTTTTCAGCAAGTCAATCCCGCCCATGCCCGGCAAGCCGAGATCCAACAGCACGACCGTGTATTCGGCGGCCGCGATCGCCGCGCTGCCGGCGTTTCCGTCACGCACCCAATCGACGCTGTAGTCCGCGTCCTGCAACGCACGCAGCAGACTTTGTCCGATCTGCAGGTCGTCTTCAACCAGTAGAACTCGCATGATGTCGTTTCCACAGTAACGTTTGGTGTCGTTGGCCGCCGCGCGAGGAACAGAAATTGGATTTCGATTCCAAGCCGAGCCCGCCAGTGCAGCCGCTGCGCGGGCACGGGTCATTTCGCATCATAACTGACGCGTGCCTGTGGCAGGCACCGCGCACATGGCGCACGCAATCCTGAGAGCAAAACACAATAAAAAAGGCCGACCGCTCGTACGGTTGGCCAAAGGATTCTGGCTTACGCCGAAAGCCAACGATCTCAGGTTACACGCGGCGAATTAGAAGCGAGTTACTTCGTTCACGAGTCGGAAGATGCCGACGGAAATGCGATCGACGCGACAATTCCCGACTGCCCGTCACGGCGATTATGAAGACTCGCCACGCCGCCATATTTACTCGCGATCGCATCGACGATGGACAGTCCGAGGCCGCTCCCCTCGATTTGCGTATTCGCTCGAAAGAAGCGGTTGAACACCCGGGGCAGCAGCTCCTCCGCAATCCCGGGCCCCGTGTCGGTCACGTCTATCCAGACCATGTCCTCGCGCACCTGCACGCTCAGATCGACTTTGCCGCCATCCTGGGTGTAGCGGACCGCGTTGCTGACCAGATTGCGCACCGCCATGCCAACATCGGCTTCGATCGCGTGCACGAACGCGCTGGCCATTTCGTCAGCGCCAATATCGATGCCACGCGCCATTGCGGTCGGCAATATTTCGGCTACTGCGTTGACGACCACGGCGGGCACGTCCACCCGCGTCAGCATATCCGCTTGCAATGTCGCATCGGCACGCGCAAGCCTGAGCAGTTGCGTGATCAGACCACCACTGCGTGTGATGCCGCCGCGTAGTTCGCGAAAGCGCTCCTGATTGCTGGGTGCGATATGCGGCTGCAAATTGTCCGCCTGCAGTTGAAGCGCGGTGAGCGGCGTGCGCAGTTCGTGCGCGGCGTCGGAAATAAACTTTCGTTCCGACTCGATGGAGTGTGCGAGCCGATCGATCATCAAATTGATCGAGTCGATGAAGGGACGTATTTCGATCGGCACGCCCGACGTCGACAATCGTTGAAAATGACTGACATCGATTTCCAGCACTTGCGCACCCAAACGATTCAACTTGCGCAACGAGCGGCGCACGACAAGCAGCACGGCAATCCACACCAGCGGCACGAGCACGATCATGGGCCAAAGCGTATTGACTGCACGCGCTTGCGCAAGCTCGCGCCGCACCGCTGAGCGTTGTGCGACCTGAATCACCATCGACGGCTCACGCAGCGTGTAGATGCGCCACGCGTCGCCGTCAACGGCTGTGGTCACGAACCCCGCTGGCGCGTCACGCGGCAGCGCCAGGGACGGTTCAGTCGACCGGTAAGGCGTGGCCTGATCGTCCTTCCAGATCGTAATGACAATGTCGCGTTCCGGTTGCGAGCCACGCGCGGGAATGGTGGGCAGCGAATCTGCGAAAGCACCGCGCATGCGGCCGGCGACCTGTTCAAGCCGAAGGTCGAGCAACGCGCTCATGCCCGCTTTAGACAGCTGATACGAACTGACGCCCTGCACCACGCCGACGACGCTTGCTAGCACGCAAAGCGCGAGGACAAGCTGATTTCTTAGAGACTTGAGCATAGAGACGCAGAAGAAGTGTTTCGTCCAATGGTTGATTCGTGGACGCCGGGACACTCAATGCAACGCAAGAGACGGGTGAGACGGGCTCTTTTTGTGAAGTGATTCTACACCCCGCGACCAGGCGCTTTCTGGCGTTGAAACCACGGCAAAGGCACACAACCTTTGCTGCGCGCCCACCGTTTGCAACGAGCGATAGACCTGCTCTGATTTAGCGATCGCTCAGTGCTCGCTATAGAACGACCTCATGCCGACGTCGTACAGCGAATGAATCCCGGTCCCGCTTTGCGATGCGCCGTCGGCGACACCACGATAACCGGCGGATGCGTCGCCTTACCGGTCGACGATTGCTTCGGGAACCTGAATTCCCGCGGCGTCATCCGTGTTGTGGCCGAACTGTTCGAGCGGCGCGAGTTCGGCCTGCACCTGCGCGCGTCACCGCATCACACCGCGAACGAACACGCAAGACAAACAGCAGCGGCAATGGTTATGGTCATGGTTTAGATCAGCGATGTCATGACATTTCCCTCCAGTCGTGTTTTCTGGTCATTCGATGAGTCGGGTGTTCTCTGCCATGGATTTCACTGTAAGGAATAAAAATTAGCGAAGAATGAGCGGCCGTCTGGACGTGAGTCAGCGAGTCGCTGATGCGGCTGCAGCCTGCATTTCATAGCGCGCGTCCTGCATCAGCCGGATTGCGCGTCCAGCATGCCCACCCATGTCGTAGTCGTTGGCACGTTGCGCGGCGCGCATTCGTTCGATGGCTTGCTGCGCGTTGAAGTCGGCGGCTTCGATGTTCGGATGACGGCTCATGAAATAGCCGTCGTCGGCGACCGCGCAGCCCGAGATCAGGGAAAGCGCGACGGCGGTTGCGGCAATCATTGTCAACTGTCTTTGCTTCATGATGCATGCTCCATTGAGGTGATGGAAGTCCGGCGTTCGGGTATGTCGCCTGCCCGTGGCGATTGATTCAGCACGTGGATCGGACGCATCTATCAGCGCCAGTAGCCGTATCGGTATCCATATCCGTAGTGCCGATACCAACCGCGTGGGTGTCCGTAGTAGCCAACGACGACGGGCGGCGCATACATGGGCGGCGGCGGCGCGTAGTACACCGGTGGAGGCGGTGGTGCATAGACCGGAACCGGCGCGATGGGCACCGCGGCCACCATTGGCGCCATCGGCACCCCAACGCCGAAACCGACGAATACATGAGCCTCGGCGGCGCTCACGAGGCCGACGCTTAGTGCGACGGCAAGTGCCGCCTGGCGAATTGCTTTCATTTTGTTCTCCTTGACCTCCGGTGCAGCGCATTGACTGCCTCCGTTGACTTGCATTCTGGTTATCGAAAATGAGGAAAGAATGAGCGCCTCATGACGTATCAAACGGACGATTGATCACAACGCGATGCATTTTCGGAGCGCCGGGAACGCCGCTCATTTCCAGCTAATTTGTGGTGCCTACGATCCATTCGTCGATGCACAGGTTCAAGTTGGAACCGCTAGTCAGACGCGAAAAACGCATTTGGCACGCATCGGACTGAAGCGATGACGCGGGCCGCCGGCCCGACATGCATCGCGCCACTCAAGGAGCACATCATGTTTGCCGCACTTTTGGAAAAATTGGGGTCGTTGTTCGCGCCTTCTCACTGCGACGAACGCCGAGCGTATCTCGCGTCATCGTCCGATCTCGTGGATCCCGAACGTCGCATGCTTCATCTCGACAGCGGCGACTATCCGTTCAGTCTCCATTCGAGCGTCATACCGCGCGACAACGAACTCTGAACGATTGACGGACAAGGAGAACAGATATGCGCCACTATCAATGCGACAGCCCTGAAGCCGCGGCACGCATCGTCGCGGCATGCTTATTGTCGGACGGACACGTAAGCATGGACGAGATCGAAGCGCTCAATCGCCACGGCATCGAACGGCGATTGTCGTTGCACCCGCGTGAGTTCATGGCCGTCGTGCAGACACTGTGCGAAGACCTGACTTGCGCCACCTATCTGAATTGGGGCGACGCGTGCAGGCTCGATCCCGTCGTCGTCGCGCAACTCGCGGCCGACGTGCAGGATTGGGAAATTCGGCGTGACATCATCTGTCTATGCAAGGAAGCCATTCACGCGGATAGGCATATCTCCGAGGGAGAAGCCGGGTTTCTTCGCCTGTTGGGCGCTGCGTGGGAATTGCCCGAGCACATGGATCGGGTGCGTCCACGCGAGGTGATCAGACTCGCGCGCGTATTGCGAGTGAAATGACTGAAGGCACAGCAGTATCGTATGCACATGCTTCGTGCGATCCACGACCTTTTGTCGATCGCGCAAATCTTTGAACATCTTCCCCCGTTGCCAGGCATCTGCCATCACGGAGTCTTATCGCACGCGAGCATGAAGCCATATCCTGGTTGTTGTATGACAGCGGGGCATATCGACAATCGGTATCGTTAAGACATCTTCCCGGAGGGTCGCCGGATAGAGGCAGAGGCGGCTCGCCACAGGACGGGGCGCCGATCGGTCGGCTGGCATCTCGTTCGGTGGCCTGTTGGTAGCGGTACTGTTCGCTGTCGCGTCAGATACTCCGTTGCGCAGTCGCTCGTCTTCGGGCGGACGCAACGCCGTACCGACGCCCCTTTTACTCGCCCGGATATGCCAGAGTTGCGTATGCACGGTTCGCCGTCCGACCACCGCCTTACCTTCCGACAGTCGTTGACGCACCCGGCCGCTCGATCACGTTGGCTGTGACGAGCTTCAACTTCGCAGGGGACGTTCTGTGGGATGCGCTAAATCCTCGCGATGAGATGCAGCGCGTCGGCGGATTGTTGATCCGCCATCCGGGCGTGTGCCTCAGCTGTCACGGCAGGCCGCCAATGTCGAGCGCATCGTCGCCGAGACACTCGCCAAGGGCGCCACGGCATTGACTGGCGCACTCACAAAGGGCTCTTTTTTCGAACCGACGGTGATCACCGGCGTAACGCCGGGCATGGCAGCCTTCGATGAGGAAATCTTCGGTCCGGTCGCACCGATCACGACGTTTCGCACCGACGACGAAGCCATCGAACTCGCCAATGCCACGGAGTACGGTCTCGTCGCGGCCGTGGCATCAGCCAATCTTGCGCGCGCGCAAGCCGTAGCGGACCGGCTCCATTCCAGGGTCATCCATATCAACGACCAGACCGTGCTCCACGAGGTCTATGGTCCGATTGGCGGCGTTGGTGCGTCGGGTAACGGCTTCAATCACAGCACGCTGACCAACGCCGATCAGTTCAGCGAGTGGCAGTGGATCACGACCCGCTCGCAAATTCCCGCCTATCCATTCTGATCAGGCCACGCGCAGGCGCCCGAAACATCGCGTCTGCGCCGAACGTAGTGACGCCGTGCCCAACATGAACATGCTGCCCTGGCGGTTTTGCTTACCCAGCCGCAGCAAAATCGGCGCAAGCCCTTCCGGTTCTAGCTTCAGCAGAACCTCTACGTCAGGCACGATCGTGTGTAACGTCGACATCGCATTCCCCACTTCTGGCGAAGTGCGGCCAGGATGAGCGGCGAAACAGCCACTCGTTGCGGTGTCATTCCAAAGCCTGCCGTCAAACAAAACGCGAGAGGCGGCGCTAATTTAATGCTTCGCGGCAACCCGGACAGCAACCGAATCTCCCACTCAGGAGCGGATTTCGCCTCAACAATTTCAATTCGAACTGAATGACTATGCGTGGCAATTCATGCCTCACTAAAGTAATCGTGATGTTGAGTCGTTAACCCATACCGTAACCTCTTCCCGCTTAGGAACTATGAAGCTTTCGTTTCCAACTATCGCTTTCGCGGCCGTGATGGGTGTGGCCGGTTGCGCCAACAATCCTGGCTCGACAAGCCATGCGTCCGCTGAGGTCACCCTTGGCGACGCGCCGACGCCGGTCAAAACGACGCAGCAGGACCAGATGCGCCAGAAGCTGATAGCCGCCGGGATAGACCCTGACTCCCAACAAGGTCAGATACTGGAGCGTTGGATGACAAAATTCGCGGCTGATCCTGCCTGGCAGGCCGCAATGCGCCGAAACCAGACCGACCTGATTTCCCTCTTTGCGATGCCGCTCGCATCGGACGACAGACTTCGGATGTTGAAACTATTAAAGGATATCGCGACCGGGCCGGCATACGATTGTCACGCACTGACGCAAGGAGCCGATTTCATCGCAATGGCGAAGTCGGCTTCGCCGCGCACCCTCGAAGATGTAATGGAGATTTTCCAGATTCTGGTGAACAGCGCCGCTTCAGGACATACAGAAGAACACTACAGTGACTTAACGTTACTTGATGCCGATGCACTCCTCAATGCGACACCTCCAGAGCGTGGAGCGAAGGAATATCCTAAGAACCCGTGCAGCATGCTCGCGTTTTCCGTCGACACCATCAACGCGCTCCCCCCTGACGTGCGCGGCCCTGCATCCTTTGAGTTCCTCCGCACGTTGAGTCACCGCAAGAATATGATTCAAATGACACTCGACAATCCTTACGCATATTTCGACGAGTCGTTTGATGAGCGTCAGCTACCAGAGGAAATTCGCCGCCGCCTGCCTTTTGACGGCAGTCGTCCACTTCCATATTCGCGCATCACGTTTGACGCCCGTTGGGTGAACAAGACAACGCCAGGAGACGATGCCTCGTTCAAAGATGTCTTCGTCAATCGACGGAACAACGGTGTAGTGGCGGAAGTGGTCACGTCGGCCGACTGGGCGGACTACACCCTGAGCCTTGACCTCACAAATCTGCGCACACAGACTGTTGGAACTGGAACCGCACTGACACGGTTGGCGACCCTGCCCGCTGGCGCTCCCTTTGCCACGCTCGCTCGCGAGCCGGTCGCCGGCGAAACCATCGGCATCGCCCTCCCGCAACCATCGAGCAACGGCGCGGATGCGACGCAGTGCAGGGTGGAGGGAACGGCGCCTGCGTCAACAGTCTTTCAGCAGTTCACGGGCACTGCAGTCACCTTGATATGCTCACAGCGCCAGAGGACCGGTCTGACTCGTCACTGGCATACAACGCTGTTCTCGGCCTACGGAATTACGTGGACGGACTGGATCGACGACGAGGACGGCCGCACTACCGCAACCGTTCGGAATGTCACCATCGATGGCGCGCTGGAGTGACTTCGGTGTGTATGTGCATGTCGCTGGCTTAAATTGTCGGGAAATACGCGACAAACGCCCTGGCGCGAACTCGTCGACAACGCTTGCGCCCAAGTTCCTCGTTCGTAATTCCCGGCGAAATTTTTAGTTGTTGATCCATGAATATGGATGGGCGTTTCGGGGAACTCTTCCGATGGATGTGAGGGCCGAACGTCCTAGAATGCAGATCCTGGAAGGGTGTACGCTAATTGCTGCCTTGAGGTAGTAGCCTGGTGGCAAGTAACTGGCCTTCTCGTGCAGTGACGGAGTCACCATAACTCGGTATTGTTCAGTCATATCCGGTTTGAAGAGTAGTGGTACGAATGGTGAATGTCCCTCGTTTGTCGAGTCTCCAAAAACTTGCTAACCACCAAGCGTAACGAATTTCCGGAAGCGCAAACACCGTTGACGCTGTTGTTGGAGCGGTCAACATTGGCCGCCGAATCGATAAAAAGTTCATCATGGCGTTAACCTTGCTAATTGCTGTCGTAGGCACCTTGATTGTCGCCGGTAGCTTCTAGATGGTTTCAAACCAAATCGAGGATGAGAAGGCTAGGTGTGCCGAGCGGGATAACGAGGCAGTCCAATCGGGCTCGAAAACTCAATACCCGAGTTCTTGGTAAATGTGCGCGCCTCAACCTTGCCCTTGCGCAGCGCCTCGAGCAGACTGACATCCCCTAGGTAGCTGGCGGCGTCGTGAAAAGTCGCACTTAGTCCACCTGTCAGTTGTCCCGGCACCTTCAGACAATTTCGAAGCCGCTCCCGCAGGCGACTCCCGACCTTCCGTTTGAAGACGTCCCCGAGCTCCGCATCCGGCACACGCATAGCCGGGAGACAACACAAGCTTTCCTAGGTCACTGAACACGTCCGCCTCGCTCCGAGACTTTCGATTCCCCGCTGAGCCCCGCCCGCTCTAGCGTGACAGACTATATTCCACAGTCACTTTCGAAGTTCCTTAGTTCTGCGTGTCATGACAGACTTTGGAAGAGTCTATTTGATAAAAAATTTATCTGTCGAATCAATGGCTTAAAAAATCACCGCGTGACAGACTTTATTCTCTTGGATCACTGGGACAGTTGAAAGTCAGATATCCTCGTCGAGATTGTCGCGATACCCGCGGAACCCAGCTTTAATGCAGTCTGCAATGGTGTTATGAAATTGAAATTGATAGCCGCGCGAAAGGGATGGCGGGCTCGTCCGAAGTGCCCACGAGCAGGGCCCTCGACAAAGGCAAACAATTAAGGCCGGTGCATCGTTCTCGTTTTTCGACGCAACCTGTCCGTCAGCATGCGGCCCGAGCGTCATTGTAATGGCGGCCCACATGCAATTCACCCGCCCTAACCCCATGACGGAGGCTCAAATGCAATATCTATTGATGATCTACTCGGAAGAAAACGGCTGGAACCAGATGACCGACAGCGAGCGGCAGCAAGGAGTTGCCGCTTATCAGGCGTACACCGAATCGTTGAAAAAGGCGGAGGTGCTCCTGGGTGTCAACCGGCTGCAGCACACGAACACGGCCACCACGGTGCGGCTCATCGACGGCAAGCCGCAGGTGCTCGACGGGCCGTATTCCGATTCGAAGGAGCAACTCGGCGGTTACTACCTGATCGACGCGCCCAACCTGGACGCAGCGATCGCGTGGGCGGCGCGTTGTCCCGGCGCAGCGCACGGCCTCATGGAAGTGCGCCCGGTCTGGACTGCCCCCTACGACGCGCCATCTGCTGCATGAGTCCGTCCGGCGACGAACGCGACGCTGACAGGGCCGCGCATTCGATTGCCGAGGCGGTCGCTCGCCGCAGCTACGGCAAGCTCGTCGCGCTGCTGGCGATGCGCACCCGCGACGTCGCCGCGGCCGAGGACGCGCTGGCCGACGCGTTTGCAGCCGCGCTCGCCGAGTGGCCGAAGCGTGGCTGCCCAGCGAATCCTGAAGCGTGGCTGATGACGGTTGCGCGCCGCCGGGCGATCGACGGCGCGCGTCATCGCCGTGTAGGCGACGAAGTGACGAACCAGCTCGCGATCCTCGCCGGCGAGATCGACGAGCGTGAAGCAGGCATGTTGCCGGACCGGCGACTTGCGCTACTGTTTGCATGCACGCACCCTGCGCTCGAGGCCGCGATCCGCACTCCGCTGATGCTGCAGGTGGTCCTCGGGCTCGAAGCAAAGACGATTGCGTCCGCGTTCCTGATGTCGCCCGCAGCAATGAGCAAGCGCCTCGTGCGGGCGAAGAACAAGATCCGCGAAGCGGGAATTCCATTCAGCGTACCTGAGCGCGAGGAGTTGCCCGGGCGGCTTGCTGCGGTGCTGGAAGCGGTCTATGCGGCGTATGCGGAGGGGTGGGCCGATCCGGTCGGCGGCGATACCGTGCGGCGCGATCTCGCCGGCGAGGCGCTGTTCCTTGCACACCTGCTGGTCGAGCTACTGCCCGAGGAGCCAGAGACGCTTGGTCTGCTCGCGCTGATGCTGTATGCGCAGGCGCGGCGCGATGCCCGACGCGATGCCGCCGGCGAGTACGTGCCGCTATCGGCTCAGGATCCGGAAACATGGAACACGCCCATGATCGACGCCGCTAACGCGCTGCTGCGGCGCGCAAGCGCGTGCAACGCAATCGGACGCTTTCAGCTTGAGGCCGCGCTGCAGTCGGCACACGTGCATCGCTGCCGGACGCATTGCCCGAACTGGGACGAGATCGTGCAGCTCTACGATGCGCTGTTCGCGATTGCAGCGTCGCCCGTGGTCGCCGTGAACCGCGCTCTCGCGCTGGCGGAACGGGACGGCCCGCAAGCGGCGCTGGACGCGCTCGCGCCATATGCCGACGATCCGCAACTGTCCGACTACCAGCCGTACTGGGCCGCGCGCGCCAATCTGCTCGCGCGTGCTGGCGTGACGGCCGAAGCCTTGTGCGCGTACGATCTCGCGATAGGACTTGAGCGCGATCCGGCCGTGCGCCGGTTCCTGCAGCGCAAGCGCATGGCGCTGTCATCGGCGAGCAGCTAGAAAGGCGCCTTGCGTTTGCCACGCGAGGTTGTTAGCCGCGACGCTGGCGCTTTGCCGCACCGCACCGCTACTCTCGAATCGAGATCGGGCTGTCTAGCCGTGTGTTTCGCGTAGGTGCCACGGCGTGTGCTTTGAAAACGGGCAATTGCACGTCCTTGTAGCTGCCCACTTCTTACGACATCAAGCGAGCATGCGTCGCCTGTCGGCGGTGCTATTCCTGCTAACCAAGGAGCGGTGACTAGCTCGAAAAGCCGCCACAAGCCCAAGACATGCAGGCATGTCCTGGGCGATGAGTCGAGAGCGTGATTCCTCCGCTAGCGTACAGCGGATAGCGCGACCATTACGCGCCGAATGACACATCGCTTCTCGCGACAAAAGGCGATTGCTCACGCGTAAGGCGTGCCTGCCATTGCAGCATTTAGGCCGAGGGTTCCCTTATCAACAATCGCGAGAAAGACGACTTTCGCTTCTTCCGTATCTCGACTCTGTCGAAAGGTCCGGTGAGCCTGGATTAAGGCCACAGTCCACGTCGCCAAGAGCAGATCGGCCGCCAGATGGGCGTCGGGATCGCCAGGTTCTCGCCCTACGCATTCACCTAGGGCAACCGCGATGACTTGCGCGAGTTCATCACGTATCGCCCTGGCCCGAGCCTTGAGGGTTTCGCTGCGCTCGATTGTCTCAATGAAGCCTTGGCTCTCAACAGTAAATTCGATAAGAGGACTCTGTTCCGCCACCAGCCGATGAGCGAGCAGTCGTAACGTCTCGATCGGAGCGACGCGGGGATCGCGCTGCCGCAAAGCCTCGCGCAGGATCTCGCGACCTTCTTCGTCACGATCAAAAAACATGTCCTCCTTGCGCGGAAAGTGATTGAACACGGTCATCCGTCCGACGTCCGCAGCTTCTGCAATCTCGTCCACCGTGACCTGATCGAAGCCGCGCTCCAGGAACAGGCGCGTGGCGGCATTGGAGATGCCTTCTCGCGTGGCGAGGCGTTTGCGAGATCGGCGGTCGGTTGGCATTGACATGGTGCTCCTAATAGAACAGTATATCTATACTGAGTACACATTTGGATGCAGTATATTATGAAGCACGTTGATGTAATAATCGTGGGCGCCGGACCGGTCGGACTTTTGACCGCCATCGAGCTGACTTTGGGTGGCGTCCGCGTCCTCGTGCTGGAGCGCCTGGCCGCCGCAAGCATGGCCATGAAGGCAATGTCGATCGGCCCTCTTGCCAGTGAAGCGTTACAGCGTCGCGGAATGGCCGCGGCCATTGTCGCCGAAGAGGCGCGCAGCATCGCGACGATGCAGAAGTTCGCAGAGCAGACGGGAGCGGACCTGCGCGGTCGAGCGGCCAAGTTCAGTGGCCATTTTGCTGGCCTGCTTATCCGGAAGGGCGCGCAGAAAGAACCGGAACGGCGTGCCCGCACAGTGGATCAGCCGGGCCTCGAAAGCATGCTGGCCGACCGCGCACGCGCTCTTGGAATCGAGGTGCGCCGCGAGTGTGAGGTCACTCGTTTCGTGCAGCAGGTAGATGGTATCGACGTAGAGTGGGCCTCTCCGGCAGGCGAAGACGGTATCCGCTGCTCCTACCTTGTTGGTTGCGACGGGGGACGCAGCCTCATCCGCAAGATGGCCGGCTTTGATTTTCCCGGCACGGCACCCACGTCGACGTTCTATCAAGTTATCGCCGAGATCGACCATCCGGAACATCTGTCGCCCGTTGGATGGCGTCGCACATCGGGCGGTGTGTTTTCCTATGGGCCTGTCCCCGGTCGATTGTTCATGCTGGACTTCACCGGTCCGCCTGAAGATCGGCAGGCTCCTGTCACACGTGAAGAAGTCGAAGCCGTACTGCGCCGCATCAGCGGCGCGGACGTGCGTGTGACCACGCTGACACACGGTAGCCGATGGGGAGACAACACGCGGCTTGTCGATACCTACCGCCAAGGCCGCGTGCTGCTTGCCGGTGATGCGGCGCATGTTCATTCGCCGTTCGGTGGTCAGGGCCTGAGCCTCGGGCTCGTGGACGCTGCGAACCTCGGTTGGAAGCTTGCTGCGGTCGTTCGCGGCGAGATGCCCGAGAGTTTGCTCGACACCTACACGGCGGAGCGGCGACCCGTGGCCGAAGGCGTTCTGGCGAACACCCTTGCCCAAGCCGCCATCCTCCGGCCAGATCCGCAATCGGGTGCGATGCGGGACCTCTTGGCAAACCTCATGCAAATCGATGACGTCAACCGGCTCATCAGCGAGATCATGCGCGGCCTTTCCACCCGTTACGATCTCGGGTCGGATCTGGATGACGTCGGACGGCTGATTGGCGACAAGCCGGTCAGCCACGGCAACGTCGACGCCTCGCTCTACGATGTCATGCAAGATGGCACGGGTGTTCTTCTCGACGCCTCGACGGATGGAAAGCCTTCCAAACTCGTTGCGACCAGCACGCAGAAGATACGTTGCGTCGCAATCGAGACAGGGCCTTCAATGCTGATCCGTCCCGATGCCTGCATTGCCTGGGCCGGTGAGGAGAACAGCACAGACGGATTGGAGGAAGCACTTCGTCGCTGGTTCAATCCAACATCTGATGACAGGTCTAGGGTGCGATCCGAACGGTAATTACGTGTGCCTCGGCCCGCGGTTCGAGCCGGGCAAATTGCCGGCTGCCTTCTGAACCAGACCAACCTACCCCGGCGACAAAAGTATTTCGCGGCGGTGAATCTCAGCCCAATGAGGAACGTGGTCGCGGCCGGTTATCGATTGACGCATTGAGTGCCGCATCGTCGACAGTTTCAATAAGCTCTACTGCTTGGTTTCCGCTGCGCCAGCGCCCGGCTTCACGCTGCCGTCGGGCTGCGGAACTGCAATTGGCTTGACTTCAACGGGAGCCGTGCCATTTTCTTTCAATCCGAGCTTATCGGCGGTCGTCGGTGACACATCGACAATTCGACCCTTGACGTAGGGGCCGCGATCTCTGATGTCGACCACTGCGTTATTGCCGTTTTCCAGATTCGTGACCCGGGCCTTGGTGCCAAGCGGCAGCGTTTTACTCGCGGCGACATTCGACTGCGGATTCATGGGCGTACCGTCGGCCATCTTTTTTGAGTAAAACTCGCGACCGTAGTAAGAGGCTTTGCCCTTGCGTGGCTTACCGGAGCGGTCAAGACCGGTGTGCGGAGCCGCCTGTGCGCTCGCCTGGGTGGCATCGGTGGATGCCGGCTTCTGCTCCGCAAGCGCCGTGCTCACGCAGCACGACAAAGCCAGGAGCAGAAGTGGTCGAAGCCCACGTCTTTTATGCGTTTTCCGGCGCACCCGTTCCAATCCGGGGAGAAGGGCCGGCAGCCGATTCTCCGTGGTATGAAGATCATCTTTCATTGACCACTCCTCTTCAGCCTGTCAAACGCAGTCGGCACCTGATTCAGCAACAGTAACACCTGAATGACGGGTGCATGCGAGTGGTGAAAAGACTCTCACGCCACGCCGGGATGTCTGTACGGTATCGAACCCAGCGCCATCACCTGACCCCTGACAGCTATCGCCCTTACGCTGCTACCGCCTCCTCCTTGCGATAGAACGGATAGTCCGTATACCCGATGTTCGTACCGCCAAAGAACGTGGGGCGGTCATACGGATTCAGTGGCAACTGGCGGCGCAGGCGTTCAGGCAGATCCGGATTCGCGATGAAGTCGCGGCCAAATGCAACCAGGTCGGCATCGCCCGCCTGCAAGATCGCTTCGGCTGTGTGGCCCTTGAAGCCGCCAGCGGCAATGATCGTCCCCTTGTAGTGCTTGCGAATCAGTTGCGCGGCAACCGGGTTCTGGTCCTTGCTGTCGTCATCGACATTGCCAAGTACACGCGGCTCGATCAGGTGCAGATAGGCCAGATTCAATTTCTCCAGCGCTTGCGCTACGTAAGCGAAAAGACCTTCCGGATTGCTGTCCGACATATCACCCCAGGTGCCGCTCGGGCCGAGGCGTACAGCCACACGTTCGCTGCCCCACACCGAGATGACCGCTTGCGTCGCTTCAATCAGGAAGCGCGCACGGTTTTCGAACGAGCCGCCGTAGATGTCGGTGCGCCTGTTGCTGCCGTCCTGCAGGAACTGGTCGAACAGGTAACCGTTGGCGGCGTGCAGTTCAACGCCGTCGAAGCCGGCTTCCTTGCCGCGAATGGCGGCTGTGCGGAAGCTTTCGACCAGATCGGCAATCTCAGGAATAGTCAACACACGGCTCGGTGTGTTCGGGACCCAACCCGCTTCGGTGTAGGCAACGCCGCCATGCGGCACGGCGGAAGGTGCCACTGGCTGGGCGCCATCCGGCTGCAACTGGCTGTTGGACTGACGTCCGGCGTGATACAGCTGCAGGAAGATGCGGCCACCCTTGGCGTGCACGGCTTCCGTTACCTGCTTCCAACCCGCAATCTGACTGTCGTTATACAGGCCGGGCGCACCCAGGTAGCCGTTGCCGTTGGGCGCAGCGATGGTGGCTTCGCCGATCAGGAAGCCGCCTTCTGACGCGCGTTGTGCGTAGTACTCGGCCATCAACGGGCCGGGCCGGTCGCCTTCTTCGGCGCGCATGCGGGTGAGCGGCGCGAGCACCACCCGATGGGAAAATTCGTAGGGACCGACTTTGACGCTGGAATGAAGTGTGGACATGATTTCCTCAAATTTCGGTGGCTGGTGAATGTGTATCAACAGCGGGTTTTTGACCTTGAATACAGTGTATGGAGAGAACGAGAAAAGAAAAATAGGCTAAGGTTCCGAATATATCGGACACATAAGTCCTTAATCGATTCCGGGACGCGCCAATGGATAGCCTCAGCGGTATTTCAATCTTCGTGCAGGTCGCAGAGACCCGCAGCTTTACTGAGGCGGGACGGTTGCTCGGTGTTTCGTCTTCGGCGGTCGGCAAAAGCATCGCGCGCATTGAGGATCGCCTGGGCGTGCGGCTCTTTCACCGCAGCACGCGGAGCATCACGCTAACGGCCGAAGGTGCCTTGTTTCTCGAACGGTGCCGGCGCATCCTGGGCGAGGTTGAAGCGGCGGAAGCCGAACTATCCGGTGCCGTCGGCAGCCCTCGCGGAAGGTTGCGGATCAGTACGCCGCAACTGTCCGGGCTGATCATGCCGGCGCTGGACAGCTTCATGACGCAATACCCGGAGATCGAAATTGATGTCGACTTTTCCGATCGCATGGTGGACATCATCGAGGAAGGTTTCGATGCAGTCATTCGCACCGGCGAGCAGCACGATTCACGGCTGGTATCGCGACGCCTGGGTTCTTGCGGGCAAGTCCTGGTCGCCTCAAGCGGATATCTCAAGCAACAAGGTGTTCCTACGCATCCTTCCGAACTCGTTCAGCACGCCTGCCTGCTGCATAAGTTTCCCGTCACCGGCAAGCTGGAACGTTGGCCGTTCAAGCTTGCTGCATCGGAGGCGGAGCCGGAGTTGCCGCAAACCTTCGTTAGCAACACGGTTGAAGTCCTGGCCTATCTCGCGCTTCACGATAAAGGCCTTGCCCTCCTGCCAACCTTCCTCGTGCGGGATGCCCTGAAGAGCGGTGCGTTGCAGACCGTCCTGGATGACTTCCTCGACCAGACCGTCACCTTCTGGATCTTGTGGCCGGCAAGCCGTTATGCCTCGCCCAAGCTGCGTGTTTTCATCGACTATGTCAGCGAGCACCTGAAAATCTAGATCGAGCAAGGTGTAGTGCAGTGGGACGCATGGCTGCCCAAACGATAAAGTCCGATCAGGATGACGATAAGGATACCTACCCTTAAACAACACCGGGCATTCTTCGTTCAGGTTCACTTTGGCCGCGAGAATCAACCTCCAAACATTGCCTTCGCCTGCGTATTGAAACTATTGACGAAGTCGTGCTCGCCCGGCCCGGGGTTCGCGCGCATCGGCTTGGCGGCTTCGACCAGAATCTCGTTCGCATCCGTGCCCAGGACCTTGAGCGTTTCGTCGATGAACTGCTCGAGCGGCATCGCCATTTCGGCTTCCTCGCTGTTCATCAGTTCCGTACGTACCCATGGCGGTGCGATCTCAAGCACGCGAACGGTTGTGTCCTGCAGCATGAAACGCTGTGACAATGCGTAGGAGTGCAGCGCTGCCTTCGTCGATGAGTAGACAGCCGTCACCGCCATTGGCACGAAGCCTAAGACCGACGTGGTGTAAGCCACGACGGCGCCTCTCCTGGTCTTGAGATGGTCGATCAGCGCGGATGTCATCCGGATCGGACCCAGCAGGTTGGTCGTTACATGGGCCGCCATCAGTGCGTCGTCGATCCTTCCGTCAACTGCATCAGGTTGCATGATGCCCGCGTTATTGATCAACACATTGAGCTCAGGATGATCGGCGATCAGCTTCGCTGCGACTCGTTCAATACTCGCGGGGTCTGAGATGTCGAGTTCGACCGCCTCCATCCCCTGGTTGGCCGCGATTACCGCGTCGAGATGACTGCGCCGCCGGCCCGCAATGATGACCTTGTTGCCAAGCTTGTGCAGCGCCTCGGCGAGGCCTCGGCCAATGCCCGAACCGCCGCCTGTGATGAAGATAGTATTGCCTGTGAGTTTCATGGAACGTGTCCTCGATTAACTGCGTGATGGAGCGTTCAGGCGGGAAATTGGTCGCCGAACATGGGCAGGCCGCTGACCGAACTGGCTTGAGTGGCTTCGTCCTCTATAACGTCCCAGTGCTCGGCCAATTTGCCGTCCTTGAAGCGGATGATGTCGGCGACGATCCAGGCGGCGGGAAGACCGTGGCCGGAGAAGCGGCCGTGAGCGATGACATAGTCGCCATCGGCCACGATCACGTGGTTTTCATAACGCAGCGTCTCGGGAAGCGAGCGGATCAGGTCGAACAGGCCATCGCGCCCCGCTGCAATATGAGCGCTGTGCTGGATGTAGGTATCCGACCAAAAACGCTTGGCGGCATCGTAGTCACGCTGGTTGAAAAGCGCGTCGAACGCTTCGAGAACGGTCTCTTTGTTCTGCTGAGGGGTGGTCGTGGTCATGTCGATCTCCTTGGGAGAGTGATTCGGTTCATGAACGCAAAGGTAGACCGTTACCGCACAGGGCGGTAGCCCCTGATTCCCGCTATCTTTTATGTATCGAATGCATTAATTGGCAGTGACATGACCCGTTGCAGGTCAAATTGGCAGGCCATTCGAGTTTTCCTGAGTGCTGGCCAAGCGGTGAGGGCATGCGGAAAACCGCTTCAGCGCAGCAGTATTTCTCATGACACGCACGGATAGGGCAATGCGCTAAGCGTTGGATCAACGATCAGACTAATGCGAAAAATACATAGCGCGAGCAAAAGAAACCAGCACGCGAAAAAGTGACGAAACGAAGCAATCAACGAAGCCGGCAACACGGCGGTTCGTCGACAGCTTCGTTCCTCTTGCCGCCTTTGATACTACGATGCGTAGCGCACTTGTTCGAGATCGGCGATGAGTTCCGGACCCGTTGGTTGCCATCCCAATCGTTCCCGTGTCAGCGCACTGGATGCGGACATGTCAGTGCAGACGAATGCGCCGAGCCAACCGAAGTGCGCGGCTGCATCCGCAGCGGCAATGCTCTTTACCGGTACGTTCAGACCGCGACCGATAACTTCGGCAATGGTGCGCAACGCTATGCCCTCTTCGGCAACCGCATGGTATCGGCTGCCCGCCACGCCCTTCTCTAACGCGAGCACGTAGACACGGGCTGCGTCACTGAGATGCACGGCGGCCCAGCGGTTAAGTCCATCGTCGATATAGGCAGAAACGCCTTTCTCCCGAGCCAGTTCAATCAGGGGAGTGATGAGCCCCTGCTTAACAGGACTATGGACTTGCGGAAGGCGCACCACCGAGACATTGACACCACGCTGCACTAAGGCAGCACCGGCCAATTCCGCGGCATTGCGCGGGTTCGGGTGGTCGGGATTGTAGTGGTCTTCCGTCGCGGGCTTGCCGCGTGCAGGGGTACCCAACACGGCAACGGAAGTAATGATGAAAGGACGGTCCGACCCCTGCAGCGCGGAACCCATTGCTTCAATGGCTTGCCGGTCTGCTTGGCTGTTCGCCACGAACTTCGAAAAGTCGTGATTGAAGGCCGTGTGGATGACGCCGTCCACCAGGCTCGCGCCAAGACGCAGGCCTTCGAGATCCGAAAGTTCGCCACGATGCACGTCGGCTCCCATGGCGGCGAGAGATTGAGCGCCCGCCTCGGACCGTGTCAGCCCGAGTACCTGATGGCCGGTATTGATAAGTTCTTGAACAATTTCCGTACCGATAAAACCGGTCGCGCCAGTAACAAAAATACGCATAGTGAACTTCCCTTTTGATGGGCTAACGTTGAGCAACGTTGATTGAGGTGGGCCGTGAGGGTGAGAGGGTATGAGCCCAGTCGAAGACCCGTGGCACCCATGGTAGATTCCGTTGACGATACGATCAATGCTATATAGTCCGTATTTTTGGCTCAATCGTCCGGGAATTTTATGGACCTACTCTCAGATGTGTTGTCTCTACTGAAGCCTCGGATCCTTGTATCGGGCGGGGTCGGGATGAGTCGCGACATGGCGATTCAATGGCCCCAGCATGACGGCATCAAATGCTATGCCGTGGTCTCCGGTCAATGCTGGCTATCGGTGGAAGGCATTGCCGATCCCGTGCTTCTCACGGCTGGCGACTGCTATTTGTTGCCGCCAGGGCCGCCGTTTTGCCTGGCCGTTGACCTGTCGATAAAGCCTGTTGACTTCAGGCCGTTGCGTATAGCGGGCGGATTGGGTACTGATCTCGCCGGCAGCGAAGACGGTGGTTGTTATCTCGTCGGCGGCCACTTTCTACTTACCGGTGGCCACGCCGACATGCTGTTGGGCGCGCTGCCGCCCATCGTGCATATTCGCAAGGAGTCCGATAAGGCTGCGATGCGTTGGTCACTCGAGCGCATGACCGTAGAGGTGCGCAACCCGCAACCGGGAGGGTCTTTGATCACACAGCAACTCGCCTACATGTTGCTGGTTCAAGCACTGCGACTGCACTTGGCCGATGCAGCGAGTGCAAGCGTGGGTTGGCTCTTCGCATTGGCAGATAAACAGCTAAGCGCAGCGCTCACGTGCATGCACGATGACCCGGGACATGCGTGGACGCTACAGAAACTGGCCGTGCGCATTGGCATGTCACGCTCAACGTTCGCCCTTCGTTTCAAGCAGACGGTTGGAACTACACCCATGGAATACCTGACGCGCTGGCGGATGCTGTTGGCATGCGATCGGCTAAAAAATTCAGGCGACACAATTCCGGGTATTGCCACGTCGTTGGGCTACGAGTCCGAAAGCGCATTCAGCAAGGCGTTCAAACGTGTCATAGGCTGTTCGCCGAGGCAGCATAGTCGGCAGGCCACGCCCGCTGCGTCGCTGCCAGCAGTCAAGGCTGGATCTGAAGCAAGTGAGGCAAGAGTTCCAGTTCTTGTCACTCTGGAAGGTTCGATCCGCTGAACGGCTTTGGGCATGACCGCCGAAGTCAGCTTAGCAGGAGGCTTTTCAGCAAACACACCAGGCGTGTCACTAGTTTCAAGCTGGAAATGACGCTCATTTTGCGGTGAGTTGCTGGATTGCATCGACCCAGTTTTCCAGATGATAAGAGCGGACCATCTTTCCATCCTTGATCGTGTGGATATCGATCGACATGATCCTGAAGCTTTTGCCGGTTGGCTTGACACCCGCGAATACCTCGCTGGGTGTGCCGGTAAACTCGCCGCGAACCACAACGTCATTGCCCGAAACAATCACGTCTTGAAGCTGCCACTTCAGATCCGGAACAGATCGGCCTAACTGCGAGAAACTGGCGATCGTCTTCTCCTGTCCGCGACAGTCTTCCGGACCTCCGCACGAAATCCAGTCCTTGGCAGTCGCCTTCCTCACCAGCGCGCGGGTATCTTTTTTTGCTGGATCATTGAGGGCGTCGTAGAACGGCGCGATAACTAGCTTCGCCTGATCGACCGTCATTGCCGATTGAGCACTCGCGGTGCCGCACAATCCGACGCAAGCTACGAAGACAAAGGCCACAAGCGACTTGCCGAATTGATCGATCTTCATGGTTGACTCATAAGTTAAATTAAAATTTTTGAACGGGAAAGTGCGATTTTTTTCAATATCTATAAAACTATGGATACCGAATTAAATGCCAACCACTGCAACTAAACGCGTAAGGCAGTGAACGCCCTTTCAAGGAGTCGTCCCAATCAGGCGGACAGGCGCGCCAGTGTCAGCGTGACGAACAACCGTACCCCGAGCGGCAAGACGTCGTCGTTGAAATCGAATTCGGGGTGGTGGATACACACACCGCCCTGCCCCAGCAGCATGTAGGCTCCCGGGCATCGCAGCAAAAACTCCGAGAAATCTTCCGAGACGTTCAGCGGAGGGAACTCGCGCAAGACATTGCTTGCACCAAACACCTCGACGGCCGCTTCCGCCGCTGCTTCGGCCTGCTCGCGATGGTTGACCGTTGCCGGCGAGCTACTGAAATAGCCCACCGACATAGCGCACTCCGTGGCGAGCGCGACACCGGCGCAAATTGTTTCGATCCGCGCTTTCGCAAGCGATCGTACGTTCTCGTCGAAGGTCCGCAACGTCCCGGTCAACTCAGCGTGGCTTGGAATGACGTTCGACGCCGTTCCTGCATGGATGCTGCCAATGCTCAGCACCGCCATCGAACTCGGATCGGTTGAGCGACTGACGACAGTTTGCAGCGCGCAGACCAGTTGCGCCGCCGCGACGATCGGATCCTTTGTTTTGTCCGGTGTCGAACCGTGTCCGCCGACGCCGGCAATCGAGATCCGAAACTCATCACAGGAAGCGAGCATCGCGCCGTCGCGCACGCCGAATGTGCCTGGCGGAAATTGCGGCGCATTGTGTATCGCGTAGATCTCGTCAAATTGAAAACGAGTGTCGATGCCGTCCGCGAGCATCGCATTCGCGCCATCGCCGGATTCTTCGGCAGGCTGAAACACCAGCACAACGGTTCCTGCAAAATCGCGGTTGTTGCAGAAGTGACGCGCTGCGCCAAGAAGCATTGCCGTGTGTCCATCGTGTCCGCAGCCGTGAAACACGCCTTGCCGCAACGAGCGATGAAACGGCCGGCCCTCCTCTTCCATTGGCAACGCGTCCATGTCGGCGCGTAAGGCAATGGTGCGACCCGCACCGCGCTGCCCCCGGATTACGCCGACCACCCCGGTCCTGCCAATACCGGTATGTGTTTCGATGTCCCACGCCCTTAGCTTGGCGGCGACGAGTTCACTTGTCCGCACCTCTTCGAAGGCGATTTCCGGGTTTGCATGAATGTCGCGCCGAAGCGCGATGAGTTCATCCATGTCATCTGCAATAAACTTCGTGTCCAATTTCGCTCCTTGTATACTTCAACGGGCCAGTTGGCGTCGAGGTACCCATGCTAGCCAAGGTAGCGGCGAGTCAATTTCCAATTTCTCATGCTCATAGCGAGCGCTTATGCCCAACGCATGAAAACGACTCAATTGCGAACTCTCGTGGCTATCGCCGAGCACGGCACGCTGATGGCCGCTGCGGAAGCGCTCAGCCTGTCGCAGCCGGCGGTGTCGAAAGGGATCAAGGAACTCGAGGCGCGCCTGGGCGTTCAGCTATTGGTGCGCAGTGGCGCAGGCGTACGCCTGACGCCCTACGGCGAAGCGTTGCTTCGGCGGGCGCGAACGGTCGTGGCGGAAATCGCGCGCGCGGAGCAGGAATTGAAGGAGATGAAGTCTTCGTCCGATCGCAAGCTGTCTGTGGGCGTGTCGCGTCTCGCTGCGTTGCTCGCCATGCCGGATGCGATCCGTGCGTTCCGCCGCAGATTGCCTGATGTGCAACTGAGCGTGGAGGAATATCAGGCGAGGCAGCTCATCGACGGTCTGCGCGACGGCACCTTTGAACTTTGTGTCGCCGTGATCGCCGACAGTGACGTGATGGCTGAACTTTGCGTTGTGCCGTTGCGCGTTGCATCGCAGTCTTTGGCGGTCAAGCGAGGCGATCCGCTCGAAGCAGAGCACCGGCTGGCGCGTCTGCGCGATGCGCATTGGCTGTACAACTACACGCGTGAGAGCGTGCCGGCGTTCTGGTCCGAACTAACCGCAAAGGAGTCGATGGATTGCCCAGAACACGTGAGCGTCTGTACTTCGCCGCGGCTCTATGTAGAACTCGCGCAGGAACCGGGCACGGTGAGCGTATGGCCGGACTTTCTGCTCAACGAGCAGGTGGAACGCGGAATCCTGACGCGCATCGAAACTGATGCCAAGCTGCCTCAACTCACGCTGGGTCTCATGTACCGGAAGGATCTCGTGTTCGGTTCAGCGGCGGAGTATTTCGTTGAATGCGTCAGGAACACATCGTCGGACAAAGCCATTGCCTCGTCCATGGATGCGTTTTGAAACGATCACGGCATTCTCCCCGAAGAACAAACAAGCCATCACGAGAAGAAGCGCTTCCCCTTAGCAGACTTCCTCAGCCTGGCGCACGCGCGGCAGCATGCGGTCGAACTCGCGCTTGACGATGCCGTAGCATTCGCACGCACGCGCTTCCAGACCGGCGCGATCGAGCACCTTGATGCAACCACGGCTGTGATGGATCAGACCGGCGTCATGCAGCTTTCCTGCCGCTTCCGTGACCCCTTCACGACGCACGCCCAGCATGTCGGCGATCATCTGTTGCGTCACCTGGAATTCATTCGACGGCGTACGGTCAATCTCGATCAGCAACCAACGGCACAACTGCTTGCTCAGCGAATGGTGACGGTTGCATGCAGCGGTCTGCGCAATCTGCGTCAGCAGCGCTTGCATATACAGCATCATCAGGCGGCGCAGGAAATCCGAACGATTGAACCCCTCACGCAAGGCAGAAGCGCTCATGCGATAAGCAAAGCCCGGGCATTGAACCTGAACGCGCGTTGGCATGGTGTCGCCGCCGGTCAGGATAGGAACACCGGTCATGCCTTCACGTCCGATGGCGGCGATTTCCGCCGAGCTGCCGTCTTCCATCGAGTGAAGCAAAGAGATGATGGCGGTCGTCGGAAAATACACGTGATGAATGCGTTGTCCTGAATCGCAAAGCAATTGGCCTGTACGAAGCTGAACGAGTTCCAGGTGAGGTGTAAGCGCTTGCCATTCGTGCGCCGGAAGTGCGCCCAACAGATGATTGCCGTGCAGGTCTGATTGAAGATTCAACATGATGTTTTTCTCTCGTGTGCGCTGTGCGCCTTACTTTTTTATTCCGGCCACTCCGCGTCTCGTGATGCATCTGATGGCATCTATCTAAGACACGGAGTGAGCGGCCCCGTAAGCAGCGCTGTCCAAAGTCGTTTGCTTGATATCGAATGGCGACCTTGGCTAGTGCTGCACCCCACATATAGCGAGGACCGTGCCAGCGGGCGCAAACCCAATACCATCATGGAACGTCAGAGGATATGCAGTAGCGCACACTGGGGATGAAAACGTTTTTGATTCACTCTTGAACACTGCACGATCAAATCAGCCCTATCCGTCCGATTAATCGCGCAAACGCTTTCGTCCTCCCAATCCCTTGCTGGTGCAGCATCCGAGTTTTTGTAACACCACTTCAAACCACTGTTTTGCGAGCGCCAAACCCGGGTTGCATAAGCGTTTGTCGGCCGTTTTAAAAGTGATACAGAAATGTTCTGTCGATTTGGTAAGGCCAGGGTGAGGTTTGCCTCTTGCATGGTCTGGAAGTAGCCGAGGAGCGGTGCCGACTCATGACTCTATGACCGCTTTACGCTTACCAGACGACCGTATCATTCGACGCGGCGCCGGTATGTTCGGCGGGCGATTGCCGCCACCGGGCGTCAGATCGAGCGCCCGCGCGCAAACAACTTCATTCGCCACCTCAGGTTTCGCGCCACCGCGGCGTGCGTTTCTGAATGAACGCCTCCGTCCCCTCGAGCGCAGCGTCATCCATCATGTTGCGCGCCATCGTGTCGCCGGCCAGTTGATACGCCGTCGCAATGCCGGCCTCCAGTTGCCGATAGAAGAGGCTCTTGCCCGCGGTTATCGCTGCACGCGGCTTTTCACTGATACTCGCCACGAGTGCACGAATCGCATCGTCCAGCCGTTCAGGCGTAGCGACTCGATTCACAAGGCCGCGGTCGCACGCAGTTTGTGCATCGATATAGTCGCCGGTCACAAGCATTTCGAATGCCGCCTTGCGAGACAGATTGCGCGATAGCGGCACGCTGGGCGTCGAGCAGAACAATCCCAAGTTGACCCCGGACACCGCGAAGCGCGCATCGCTTGCGGCCACCGCCAGATCGCACATCGCGACCAGTTGGCAGCCCGCCGCAGTCGCGACTCCGTGCACGCGCGCAATCACGGGCTGCGGCATACGCTGGATGGTCAACATCATCTGAGAGCAGCGCGCGAACAACGCCTGGTAGTACTCGATCGATGGTTGGGCGCGCATCTCCTTCAGATCATGGCCCGCGCAAAACGCCCGGCCCGCGCCCGCCAGCACAACGACGCGCGCATCCGACGCGGCCACTTCATCCAGGCTGCGTTGCAGCGCATCGATCAATGCTTCGGATAACGCATTAAATGCGCCGGGCCGGTTTAGCGTTATCCGCACCGCACCGGATATTCCGTAGACGTCTTGATCGATGACCACCAGCGGCTCTGGACTTGCGCTTTCGTTCATGTTCGTCTCCGTCATACGTCGATAGCCGCGACCGACCCGGCGCGCTTACGCAGCTCGAACTTTTGTATCTTGCCGGTCGATGTCTTCGGCAGTTCGCAGAACTCGATTGAGCGCGGCACCTTGAAACCCGCGAGATGGGCTTTGCAATGCGCGACTAATTCCGCGGCGCTTACCGTTGCACCTACCTTCAACTCGACGAAAGCGCAAGGTGTCTCACCCCAACGAGGGTCCGGCTTCGCAACAACAGCGGCCGCGAGGACCGCCGGATGTCGATACAGCACATCCTCAATTTCGATGCTCGAAATATTCTCGCCGCCCGAAATGATGATGTCCTTGCTGCGGTCCTTGATCCGGACATAACCGTCCGAACTAACAACTCCCAGGTCGCCAGTGTGAAACCAGCCATCGCGCAACGCCTCCTGTGTGGCGGCCGGGTTCTTAAGGTAACCCTTCATCATGATGTTGCCGCGAAACATGATCTCGCCGATTGTCTCTCCATCTGCCGGCACTTCCTGCATTGTCTGAGGATCGCGTACCGTCACAGCATCCTGCAAGTGATAGCGCACGCCCTGCCGCGCATTCAGGCGCGCGCGTTCACCGATGTCGAGCGTGCTCCATTGAGCTTGCTGCGCACAGACGGTCGCGGGGCCATAGACCTCAGTCAAGCCGTACACATGCGTTAACTCGAAGCCGAGCCGCTCCATTCCTTCGATCATTGCCGCGGGCGGCGCCGCACCGGCGACCATTGCGTGAACACGGTGCGCAATGCCGGCCTTCATCTCGTCGGGAGCATTGACCAGCAGGTTCTGTACGATCGGCGCGCCGCAATAGTGCGTCACTCGCTCTCGGCGAATCAGATCGAAGATCGTTTTCGCATCGACCTTGCGCAAGCATACGTTGACGCCCGCTCGCGCGGCCACAGTCCAGGGAAAGCACCAGCCGTTGCAGTGGAACATCGGCAGCGTCCACAGGTAGACGGCGTGCTTTGGCATATCCCATTCGAGGATGTTGCTGACCGCATTGGTGTACGCCCCGCGATGGTGGTAGACGACGCCCTTCGGATACCCCGTTGTCCCCGATGTGTAGTTCAGGCAGATTGCATTCCACTCATCGGATGGAGGTGCCCATTCGAATGCAGGATCGCCGCTTGCCAGCAGCGCTTCATAATCGAGTTCACCCATACACTCGCCCGGTCCGGCATATTCGGAATCGTCGACGTCGATGACGAGAATCGGGTGGTCTACATTCGCGAGCGCCTCGCGCATCACGGCGGAGAATTCGCGGTCGACCAGCACCACCTTTGCCTCGCCATGATTCAGCATGAACGCCAGCGTGTTTGCATCGAGTCGCGTGTTGAGCGTATTGAGGACTGCGCCAATCATTGGGACACCGAAATGTGCTTCTATCATCTCGGGAATATTGGGCAACATTACAGCGACCGTATCGCCCACGCCGATACCTCTGGCGCTCAACGCGGAGGCCAGACGCCGTGTGCGCGCATAGGTCTGCGCCCAATCGCGTTGCACCGCGCCGTGTGAAATGGCGAGCATCGTCGGATAGACCGACGCCGCTCGTTCGATGAACGTCAACGGTGTCAGGGCTGCGAAGTTGGCAGCGGTTTTGTTCAATCCCTCTTCGTACATGTCGTTGCTCATCGCGTCTCCCTTATCCTTTTTTATCCTTCGGTTTTCATCTTCTCGCAGGGCTGTTCGAATGGCGAAGTTCTCCCCCCACCTTTAGCACTCGATATTACGCGCGATTGACGCAGACATTAGCACAGCCGTCCCTTGCTATGAGGGAGGTCGAAACCCTATTGCGCGGCCCCTGAACCTCGCGAACCTTCAAACCATCGGGCGATGCTCGAGGCGCATGATTTCGTCTGCGACCCGTTGCGCCTCGATTCCGATATCGTGCAACATGCCGGTCGGCGAGACGATAAACCCACAGTAATGCAGCCCGGATTTTGTCGCCCCGACACCCGGCGGCCGCGGTTGCCGTTGCGGTTGCTCCACGTCGGGGATATCGCTCTGCAGCTCCAGGAAACAATCGGTTCGTGGGCGAAACCCTGTCGCGGCAACGATTGCGTCAAAGTCCCGCGAATGCCCATCCTCAAAGGTCACGTCGCCCTCGCCCATCTCGCGGATGTCTCCGAGCACCGCAATGTGGCCCTCGCGGACCAGTTTGACTGTACCGATGTCGATGAGCGGGATTCGTGTCCTCGCCTTGATTTGCGTGAAGGGACCCATCGGGAGCTTGCGGAAACCCAGCCTGGTGATGTCTCCGATAGTGAGCCGCACGAGGGGTGCCGCCAGCGCGTCTGCGAATCGAGCGGGAAGGCGGCTCAACGCAATAGAGATAGCGAGTACGGGGATGCCGAGGATCTCGCGAGGAATAATATTCACCGGCCCGCGCACCGACATTGCCACGCGCGCACCGTGTTCGTGGAGATCGATCGCAATCTCCCCGCCGCTGTTGCCCAAGCCGACGACCAGAACCCTCTGGCCTCGGAATGACTCGCCATTACGGTACTCGCTGCTGTGCAGGACGCGGCCGCCGAAGCGCTCCTGGCCGGGCCACCGTGGCAAGTAGGGAACGGCGTTGTGGCCGGTGGCCACGACCACCTGCCGCGCATGATAGACACGGGCTGTGGTGGTCGCAATCCATCCCGGGTTGCGTGGCCGTACAGTCCTGAGCTCCTCGTTGAAATGCGGTACCAGTTCGAAATGCCGTGCATATAGGTCGAGATACGCAATCATCTGCTCGCGCGACGGATAACGTGGCGTTCCAGCGGGAAAGGAAAGATAAGGCAGGGCCGAACGGTTCCGGTCGGAGTGAAGGTGCAGCCGGTCATAGTGACGGCGCCAGCTGGAACCGACCTCGGTCGCCCGGTCCACTATGATGCAAGATGCTCCCCGCTTCTTCAGACACGCAGCAACCGCGAGGCCTGCAGGCCCAGCACCTATCACGAGCGTATCTACCTGCTGTTCCATCTGCGCCCCACGCGGTCTGATGTTCGCAACGCAATGAACCGGACGTACGAAACCAAGCGTATCAGCGCGCAGACGAAAACGAAAACGAGGGCGCACTGCGCGAGCCAGGGCTCGTTGCTGTCAAGCGCCCGCCTTGAATGGGGGGACGTCCTTCAGCCAGTCCACGAGTTCAGCGCGTACCGTATAACGAGGTGCAGCCATCCACGCAATCAAATCCGCATACAGTCGATTGAATGTTCGCTCGTCGAAGTCGAAATCTCCGTCTAGCCGGACACTTTCGTCTTGCCGCAAGTGCATGCCCCTGACCTCGTAGCCATCCCAGTATGCAACCGTCTGCTTGTTAATGTCGGCGGTCGTACCGGGCGGCCGATTGCGCAGCAAGGTGGTCAATGCGGGTTGCATCGATGCGTAGTCCATTTCCATATTCCGTTCGCTACACCTTAGAGGTGTGCAGCGCGGAAAAATTCTCATCAGATGATTGTGTGGCTAATAGAAAATTCCGCCGGGCGTGAGATGAGCGAAGCATTTATCAGAATCTACGCTTTCGATCAAAAAACGCTAGCGAGGGTCAGAGCCAATGCGCTCGCTTCTTCGGTGGACCTGACGTTGGTGAATCCAGTCAACAGTCCGCGTTGTGATGTTGCTCCGGCATACCAGGCCGACAGCGCCTGCACCGATAATCCAACGCTTCGCGCGCGCAACGCAATCGCAACATCGTCCGATCCCTCTTCGAGCATCGCAAGAAGATGCATGCCGCCGGCTTGCAGACGAATTTGTGCGCGCGTACCCAATGCGGCACCTAATGCATCCGCAAGCATCGCGCGGCGATCCGCGTAGACGCTTCGCATCTTGGTGATATGCCGCGCGAAATATCCGTCTTCTATGAACCTTGTCAGCGTCGCCTGAAGCAACCGCGGACACTGATTCTGCATCCGATCAGCGGTTTCAACGAACCGGGCTACCTGCTCCTGCGGCACCACCAAATACGATAAACGCAATCCCGGCGCAAGCACCTTGCTAAAGGTGCCCGTGTACAGCACTCTTCCTGACCCGCCTGTATCAAGGCTTTTCAACGCAGGAAGCGGCCGCCCTCGATACCGGTATTCACTGTCGTAATCGTCTTCAATGATCCAGCGGTCGCCCGCTCTTGCCCAATCCAGCAACGCGTATCTGCGAGAAAGGGATAACGACACGCCCAGCGGACTTTGGTGACTCGGGGTGACCAGCGCAAAACGCGCATTGGCGTCCAACTTGATCCCTGCTTCGACATCCAGGCCGTCTTGATCGACTGGAACCGCCAGCAATTTCATTCCCGCATTGCTCAGGAAGCGCCGCGCCATCAGATAGCCCGGATCTTCAAACCAGCATGCGTCTCCGCTGCGCAATACGCTGCGACAAATCAGATCCAGACTGGCGCGATATCCTGCAGAAATGAAAACCTGATCCGGCGAGCAGGCAACGCCGCGCGATACGCCCAGGTACCCGGCAATGGCCGCCCGCAGCGGCGCATGCCCCTGGGGATCGGGGTAAATCAGATCCTGAAGACCACTTTGGCGCATCTCACGCGCCGCCAGGCGATTCCAGACCTTGCTTGGGAAAGCGTCCAGCGCAGGAAGGCCCATCTGGAAAGGCAGCGGTATTGAGCCGGTATGTTCCGACCACGCCGAGGCCGCCGGCACCGCGCTGGCCTGCCCGGCCGACTCGCACGGTTTGATCTGTGGTGAGACCACCGTTCCGGCCGGACCACGGGCAATCAGATAGCCCTCGCCGATCAAAAGCTGATAAGCCAATTCAACAGTACCCCGCGCCAGATTCAATTCCGACGCCAGTCCCCGTACCGATGGCACGCGGTCTCCCGGCCGCAACACCCCGTCCGCAATGGATTGGCGAATACGCAGGTAAATCTGCCGATAAATCGGGCCGTCCGTTGCGGCATGGATGGGGCTGAATGGCAGCGTCATGTCTTGCTCGTCATGTCCTAGTCGAATTTACATTTCTTGGCTCTGTAGTGTATGACATCAATCGCTTAAAGTTCGTCAACGATGACAAACCAAGAGGTAGAGCGATGGCGCCGACCATAAAACTTCGGGAATTGAACAACCCTGTGCTGCAGCGGGCAGGCTTCGCGCTGATGCGCGAACTGCGCCCCCACCTGACCGACGAGACCGCGTTCTCCGAACAGATCACGCGCCAGTACACGCACGGATATCGGCTGCTTGGCGCCCATATGGGTGAGCGGATCGTGGGCCTGATCGGTTATCGCCAAACGGAAAATACGCTGTACGGCCGCTTTGTCTATGTCGACGATCTGGTCGTCGACGCAGGCGAGCGTCAACATGGTCTGGGTGCAATCCTGATCACGGCGGTGCGCGACGAAGCAACGCGCCTGGGATGTCAGCATCTTGTCCTGGATACCGGCCTGCATATGGCATTGGCACAGCGCTTTTATTTCCGTCAGGGCTTATTGGCGCGTGGCATGCATTTCGTCCAACCGTTGACCCAACACCAACCGGATGCAAGATGAACGACTTTTTATTCCTGAGCGCGAGCCCGAACCAACAAGCTTCGCACGCGTACCGGTTTGCCGACGCGCTGCTCAAAACGCTTGGCGAACGAGATCCGGCAATGAGCGTGAATCGACGCGACCTCTCGGCGAACCCGCTGCCGCCACTGAGTCCCGCATACGGGATGGCGCTGACCAAACGCACTCCCGCCGATGACCCCGCGTTTCGGCAATCGGAGCAGTTGATTAATGAATTGGAGCGCAGTCGCCACCTGCTGATCGCCACGCCGATGCATAACTTCAGTGTGCCGGCAGCGCTGAAGTTGTGGATCGATCACGTGCTTCGGATTGGACGCTCTTTTTCGTCAGGGCCCGAAGGCAAAGTTGGCCTCTTAGCCGACCGCCCTACCTACATCGTCGTAAGCTCTGGCGGATTTCACCAAGGGCCGCAAGCGCGACAACCCGACTTCCTGTCCGACTACTTGAGACTTGTACTGCGGACAATCGGCATCAGTAACAGTCACTTCATTTATCTGCAGGGAATGGTCGGAGGTGAAGAAGCGGTGAGCGCCGCATTCTCCAGCGCGCGCCAGCAGTTATCGCAAACACCGCTCTTTGCCAGTATCGAAACAGAGTCGACCAACTCTGTGCCGTCAGCATGAATTTTTCTAACGCTTTTTCTACTTTCTTCAACTGTTCAGGAGTCCGATCATGAGCCAACTTCGCCTGCCTTTCTCGACATTATCTCCCGCCGCTTACCACGGTCTTCTCGCTACAAACAAGGCACTGTCCGACAGTAGCCTCGGCCTGCCCATGGTCGAATTGATCTATCTCCGCATCTCGCAGATCAATGGTTGCGCATTTTGTCTCGACAAACATTCGTCGACACTCCGTGATTCCGGTGTCGCGCAACGCAAGCTCGATCAACTCGCGGGTTGGCGTGTCAGCGAGCTGTTTGACGCACGGGAACGCGCCGCACTCGCATGGGCAGAAACGTTGACGCACGTCGATGAGCAAGGTGCACCCGACGAACGCTACGCCCCGCTGAAAGCGCTTTTCTCCGATACGGAAATCTCGGATCTGACCATGGCCATCGCGCTGATGAATGCGTTCAATCGTCTCGCTATCGGCATGCTGCTGTAGGCATTGCGATTGTTCCCGTAGCAGTTTCGAACGGCTCCGCTGGGCAAATGTGCCGCGGAGCCACTGCGCCTCACTCCTCCTGGGCGGTCAACTTGTCCTGTGTCCGGGTTTCGAAATCGGCGGCATCATGGCGTTCGTGGAGTTGACTGGAAAGGTCGCCAAAAGCCCGGTTGACCATCCGGCCGCGCCGCACGGCCGGGCGTTCGCCAATCGCATCGGCCCAGCGTTGAACATGCTTATAGTCCTGTACGGCCAGGAACTCGGCGCCCTCATATAGCCAACCCTTTACCAAACCGCCATACCAAGGCCAGATCGCCATGTCGGCTATCGTGTACTCGCTGCCAGCGATGAATTCGTTGCCCGCGAGCTGCTTGTCGAGCACATCGAGCTGACGCTTCGTTTCCATCGCGAACCGGTCGATTGCATATTCGATCTTCGTCGGCGCGTAGGCATAGAAATGGCCGAAGCCTCCTCCCAGATAAGGCGCGCTTCCCATTTGCCAGAATAGCCATGACAGGCATTCGGCGCGCGCGCTCGCTTGCGTCGGCAGGAACGCTCCGAATTTTTCGGCGAGGTACAGCAAAATCGCACCGGATTCGAACACCCGGATTGGCTTCGGGCCGCTTCGATCCACCAGCGCGGGGATCTTGGAGTTCGGATTCGCTTCCACAAAGCCGCTACCGAACTGATCACCTTCGCCAATCTTGATTAGCCAGGCGTCGTATTCCGCACCGCTATGGCCCAGCGCCAACAATTCCTCCAGCATCGTCGTGACCTTTACGCCGTTCGGTGTCGCCAGTGAGTAGAGCTGGAGAGGATGGCGGCCGACCGGCAGATCCTTGTCGTGGGTCGCTCCCGATATCGGGCGGTTGATGTTCGCGAAGCGGCCACCGCTGGATTTATTCCAGGTCCAAACCTTCGGCGGCACGTAATCAACAGAATCGGTCATGCTCAAAGCTCCTTGTGTTTCATGGAATAGGCATCACGAAGCGAGAGTAACAAATCGACGCAAAGCATGCTGGGACGGCCCTCTTCCGCGAGGTTCTGTCGCGACAAGGGTTGTCGCTGCGAAAATTCAACGGGTTGTTTATGGCAGCTTCCGCACGTGCCGCGTGACGGACTTTCCTCTTTCGAACACGCGATAAAAGCGCATGACACGTGTGTGTCACTGCAACTGTGCTAAGCGCCAAGGCTAAGGTTAGGACCGAAGCCGAGGCTATCCGCTAAGAAAAATCCACTCCGCGATTAGGGTCGGTCTTTACAGCAACATTATTCAATTACGCCGCGTCACAAGCTGCCATGGAAATCAGCACTTATCGTACAATTCGCCGCCACCAGATCGTTTATCAAACTCCGGAATCGCAATGATTAACCTGAGATTGCAATCTCGGGCCGGGGAAGCCCTGTCCGCTGTATGCGCAGTGCTGTTATTCGTGGGGATGTTCGACCATATGACAGCTATCAAATACATTGGCATCGGCCTTCTGATCGCGATTGTCATTTCATTTGCTATTAAGTCTCTACTAACCCGCGCCCCCGATCACGCATTTCCCGCATCTTCCTTGCTAATAGCGCTTGGCGTCTGGTCCCTTTGGACCTTGATGTCCGCAACATGGTCAGTCAACCCAGGCGCGACCTTGCATGCATGGCTTGACGAAGTGGCTTATCCGCTAGCGGCGTTCTATGCGTTCTGGCTCGTGGGGCAATCACCGGCTAAGCAACAGCGCCTGTTGCAGAACGTGGCGTGGGTCACTTGCCTGATCCTGGCGGTGATTAGTGTCGTCTACTTCAACTATCTTGACCCGGCCGAACCCAAGCCGGGGCTGATGCATTTCTATGCGCGGGTTGGGCATTCCAGCACCCTCGCGCTCATGGTCATCCCCCTCTTCGCGACCATGGCCGCCAAGACTGAAACAAGACTACGTGGCCTGACGGGCGCGCTATTTTGCGTGGTGATTGGTGGCGCCACGTTGAACCGCTTCTTCTGGATTGCGCTAGCGGTGGTTGCCGTGGTGCTGTTATGGCCCCGCTCGTCACGCGAGCGCGTGCGGGCATGGACCGCGCTGGGTGCATTGCTTCTAGTGACGCTGGTGGCCGTGGGGTCCAGCAACAAGCTGAGGCTCATGAGCCGCGCCGCTAGCAGTGTGACCGTTCCAGTCGCGCAAGCGGCCAGCGCAGCACCAGGCATTTTACGTGTCGTTGCTCACGGAGCCGATACCCCTGATACCTCCGATACGCAACTTGCCGCGATAGAAAGTGCACCGGCGCCCAGGCCCGCAACATTGATTGAGCGGCTACGCGTGATCAGCGGCGTGAGCCACGCAATGAGCTCGGATGCGCGGCCAAGAATTTGGGCCTTCTATGGAAGCCAGGTCGCCAAGCATCCCTGGATAGGCATTGGCTTTGGCAAACCTTTACCCTCGCTGGCTTACGGAAGCCTTGTTCCAGATGACTTGGTCAAGCTGGACGGTAATGTGCGCACGCATGCGCACAACCTCTTTCTCAATACCCTGCTGCAGGTCGGGAGTGTTGGGCTGATCCTTCAGCTTGCCGCGTTGAGTTGCCTCGCTTATCAGTTTTTCGCGATGCGCCTGATTTATCCACAGTTGTGTCGCGCAGGCATTGCGTTGATCCTGGGCATGCTCGCCAAGAATCTGACCGATGACTTCATGTGGCAGTCGACCATGCTGATGTTCTGGTCTTATTGCGGCTGGTTGTTAGGTCAATCCGCCATGCGCTTGAATACGCTAGGCGCGGCTACGGGTGGATATCGCGCGGCCTCGCATTCTGTCGATAGCAAGCCGGCAGAGCGCGAGTTGGAAACTATCGGCTAGCGGTCAGCGGTTAGGCTGTGTTCGCAGCTTGGGGAATGTGATGCTCTCCGAGGCGCCCTGAACGTATCGATCCAGTCCTTCAGCCAAGGCTGCAAATGCGACCTTGCAACTCGGGTTGTCGCGCAGGTCTTCATGCATGGCGAGCCAGGTATCCAATCGAAGCGATATCTTTCCAGGGAAAAGCCGGATCAGGTCAGGGTCGCGGCGAGCAAGCCCCACCTGACACATCCCAATACCAAAACCCGCTCGTAACATCGCAAGTGAAGCGAGGTCGCTGTCGGTACGTAGCGCCATCAGCTCCCGGCGCAGTTCGGGTAGCTGAGACTTCACGCTGCGAATAAAAGCGGTTTCCTTGTCGAAGCCTATGAGCGCATGGTTAGCCAATTCGTCGATATTCGCCGGCTTGCCGCGACGCTCCAAATAACGCTTATGCGCATGGAGTCCAAGCTCGACATTTCCAATCCGGCGCGCTATTAACACGCCTTGGCTTGGTCTCTGCATCCGCACTGCGATGTCCGCTTCGCGCTGCAAGAGGTCTTCAATCCGGTTGGACGGCATCAGTTCGATGATCAGATCGGGGTAAGCGGCGTGCAGCGCAGTGATGATAGGCGGCAACACTTCCACGCTAATAACGTCGCTGGCAGTAATACGGATCGTGCCGCGCACTCCCACGCCTTGACTCGACGCGGCCCGCAACAGCGCAGCACTATTCGATTCCAGCGCTTCGGCAAAAGGTTTTAGTGCCAGCGCTTCCTGCGTAGCGCTAAGTCCCTGTTGCGTGCGGATAAAGAGCGCATAGCCCATGACTTGTTCAAGCGCATCCACATGACGTCCCACCGTAGGCTGCGTCAGTCCTAGCGCACGTGCCGCTCCCGAGAGCGAACCCTCGCGCAAGACGCCCAAGAAAGTCCGGTAGAGATCCCAACTGGGTTCAGTGTCAGTCATACAAAAATGTATATCAGCTCTATTGATATCAATAATTCCATTTAACTGTCGCGTGCGCAAGAATAATCATCATTACTTCAGGAGGCAGGGATGACAAACACTCGCACGGCATTGGTTCTGGGGGCGACCGGCAGCATTGGTGGCGAAGTGGCGCGGCAACTTATTGCGCGTGGCTGGAAGGTGCGCGCATTGCAACGGGACCCCGCTGCGTTGACTGATCGCGACGATCGATTCGAATGGATCAAGGGCGACGCAATGAACCGACAGGACGTGATTGCAGCTGCAAACGGCGCCCAGATCATTCTCCATGCGGTCAATCCACCCGGATATCGCAACTGGGCCGGACTGGTGCTTCCCATGATCGAGAACACCATTGCCGCGGCACGCGCTTCAGGCGCACGGATCGTGCTGCCCGGCACCGTCTATAACTACGGCCCGAACGCGTTCCCTGTCTTGCGCGAATCATCGTCTCAAGAACCGCTCACGCATAAAGGTGCGATTCGCGTCGAGTTGGAGCGCCGCCTGCAAGCGGCAAGCGCGGACGGCGTACGCAGTCTTGTCGTTCGGGCAGGTGATTTCTTCGGCCCCGGCGGGACCGGCAACAACTGGTTTTCAGGCGGCCTCGTCAAACCGGGCAAACCTGTTCGCGCCATGTTTTATCCGGGCAAAGCGGGTATTGGGCATCAGTGGGCTTATGTGCCGGACGTAGCCCAAACCATGGTGCGTCTGATCGAACAGGAACGTGTGCTCCCCGTGTTCGCGACCTTTCACATGAGAGGCCACTGGGACGCCGACGGCACGCAAATGATTGATGCAATCAAACGCTCGGTCGACCAACCCACAGTCAAGGTGCGAGCGTTCCCGTGGTGGGTGCTTCCGCTGATGTCGCCATTCTCCGAGATGTTCCGTGAGATGCGGGAGATGCGCTATTTGTGGAAGAAGCCCATCCGCATGGAGAATGCTCCGTTGCTGGCTACGCTGGGCGAAGAGCCGCATACGCCTTGGGATGAGGCGGTAAAGACTACGTTGAGTTCAATGCGTTGCATCTGAGCGTCAAGGGTTCACCGGGAACAAGCGGCAGTGTTTCCGCAACTTACGCAGCGGTCTGTATTGCAAACGAAAAACAACCGATTGTGGTTGATCGAGCCTATGAACACCACGGTCAATATCATCACGCTGACCACGGAAAGCAGCCCGGCCATGAAAGAGCGCGGCAAGGCCGTCGGCGTCGAGGGTTGGATCGTCAAGCCCTTCAAAGGCGACGTAGTACTGGAAACCTTCAGGAAGCTGGCAAGCTAGGCCAGCCTTAAAACTCGGCATCCAGCTCGTCGATCTCCTCAACCTCCTGCTGCGCATCCGCAATCCACTGCTGCATCTCCGGCAACGCAAGAATGCGCTGCGCATACTCGACAATCTCCGGCTCGAGCTTGACGTCGTACGTGACAAAGCGCGTGACGACCGGTGCGAACATTGCATCGGCAGCGCTCAGGGTGCCGAACAGGTATGGGCCATCGTATTGCTTGAGGCATTCGAGCCAGATCGCCGTTACTCGCTCGATGTCCGTCTGTGCGCGTGCCCAGATCGTGAAGTTCGGGAAGTGCGCTTTTATATTCATGGGCAATGCCGAGCGCAACGAAGCGAAACCCGAATGCATTTCTCCGCAAATAGAGCGACAGTGCGCGCGCAAGCGCCGGTCAGCGGGCAACAACCCTGCTTTCGGCCGCACCTCGTTCAGGTACTCCGCAATCGCGAGCGTGTCCCATACCTTGATGCCATCATGGACCAGACACGGGACGAGAATGGACGGCGAGAGCAGCAGCAGTTCGGCACGCGCGCCGGGATCGTCTACCGGCATCACGAACTCGTCGAACGGCAGCCCACTGAACTTGGTCAGCAACCAGCCTCGCAACGACCACGACGAATAGTTCTTGCTGCTGATAGTGAGCGTGGCGTTCGTCATCTGAAGCTCCTCGGCGATTCAAGCGAAACACGCACGCCCAAGTGCGCGGCGCAGTGCACATACGCACCAAAAGACAGCATATTCAGTGCGCGTTCAGGAATGCTGCAAGGGATGTGCCACTTTGAACCGCCCTTATGCTGTCGCTATACGCCCGCATTCGGTTGGCATACGTATTGCGTTGTTTTGCATTACTCGACAATACGCGCTCAAGCGAAAGGCGATGAACCCATTCGCATACTCCGGCTATCAGGCGATGGCAGACCTCTCGCTGCCGGTGCGCCACGGCGCGGCACTGGTCAATCACGCGCTGGACGCCTGGCCTTTTCTCGCCGATACACCTCAAGGCCGGTCACTGCGAGCCACATGCGATCTGGTCGCGCTGTCAGCACTCACGCATAGCCGGCGTCCATTTGCTATCGACTCGGTGGCGATGGACGGCAAAAGCGTCCCCGTGGTCGAGGAGATAACGCTCGCCACGCCGTTCTGTTCGTTGCTGCATTTGGCGAAGGAAGGCGGACCTAAACAGCCGCGCGTGCTGGTGATCGCGCCCATGTCCGGCCACTTCGCCACGCTCCTGCGCGGCACGGTGCGCACCCTGCTTCCTGACCACGACGTCTACATCACCGACTGGATCAACCCGCGCGACGTTTCGCTGTCGCAAGGCCGTTTCGGTTTCGATGAATACGTCCAGCATGTCATCGATTTTATCGTTGCGCTGGGACCGAATACGCACTTGCTGGCGGTCTGCCAGCCGACCGTCGCCGCCCTTGCAGCCGTGTCCCTGATGGCCGCAGACGATCATCCCCTGCAACCCGCCAGCATGACGCTAATGGCCGGGCCTATCGACACGCGTATCAATCCGACGTCGGTGAACGTGCTGGCAAAGAGCAAGCCGATAGAATGGTTCGAGCGGAATTTGATCAGCGCCGTGCCGTGGGGTTTCGCGGGCGCAGGCCGTCGCGTTTATCCGGGCCACACACAACTGATGGCATTCATGTCGATGAATCCGGCACGTCATTTCGATGCGTTCGAAGACATGGTGTATCAGCGCGCCAAGGGTGACCCTGCGAAGGCCGAGGCCATTCGCGTATTCTATGAAGAATACTTCGCGACGATGGATTTAACCGCTGAGTTTTATCTCGAGACCATCGACACGGTCTTTCAACAACACGCGTTGCCGCTGCATGAACTCGAAGTACGCGGACGCAGGGTGGATCCGTCATTGATCCGGCGAACCGCGCTGCTGACCGTTGAAGGCGAGCGCGACGACATCTGCGCGGTCGGCCAGACGCTTGCCGCGCAGGAACTGTGCAGCAAATTGCGCCCCTACATGAAGACCCACCATGTGCAAACAGGGGTCGGCCATTATGGTGTGTTCAATGGCAAGCGCTGGGAGCGCCATATTTATCCGCGCGTGCGCGCAATGATCCACGACAACGAGCCAAGCCCGATTGTCATCAACGCGCGCGCCCAGCCTTTGCAATCATTGGCGCCGCTCGCACGCCCTGCCGCACCGCGCATGGATGTGAATGTGCAGTCCGAAGGGCCTTGATACGCTTTGCTAAGAACGCCGTCTCAAGTTCGTTTCAAGCAGGTTGCTGGCTCTTCCATGGCGTGAAAGCAGGAACGTCGCACGGCCCCTTTGCGTCGATGGAAGTGAAGTCGGCAGGGCCGACTATCTCCAGATACTCCATGTCCTCGGAATAATCGAAGAGGTAGTGCACGATTCCTGGCGCTTGATGAACGCAGTCGCCCGTTGCCACCAGTGTCTCCTTGTCGCCATACATGAAACGCGCCCAGCCCTTGAGCATGATCACAATGTGGAATTCGGCTTCATGACGGTGCCAACCTGTGCCTTGCTCTGGTGCATTGTTAGCTTTGACGAGTTGCGCGATCACCTTGCCGCCGGTCGCGTCTGCAATGCCTAAATCACGATAAAGAAAAAAATCGCGCAACCCTTGATCCTCATAAGGGGTGTCTTGTGGCCGGATATGCGAAAAGCGAGTGGCAAGTTCGAACGTTTCAGATGACATGGGCACGCTCCGGTTAGGCAGCAAAACTGTCGAATGAAAAGGGCTAGCCACTTTGCTATGCATCAAGCGTTCCAACTTGAATGGCCTTAACGGAAAAGTAATTGGTCGGCTGCTTGCAGTCGCCCTTGGACAAAAGTTAGGGCATGCGGTCGATTAAAAGTGGCATTTTAAAAACACGTTCACTCGTTGACGTTTTGCGCTCAAACTCCGCTAAAGACATTGCACACGAACGAGCGTGTGCTGCTAAATCAGGTTATAGCGCGAGCGCGAGCCATCCCGGGTACGTTCACTGGAGAGATCGACACCATGTCCTACATCAGCGTCGAGATCAGAGCCTACGATGAAACGCGAAAAGTCGTGACCGTCGCGTTCAGTGAAAAATGGCCCGTCAAACTGTCCTCCGCCGTCATAGCGGAGCTGACCCTGGACGACTGCGACACCATTGGGCGCGATGGGGAATTGATCGAAGCAGGCCTGACCGATGACGAAGCATGCGTCCTCAAGATGCTGTTCGAGGACGAGGGCACCATTGAAGACTTCCTCGCTGATCCTTCCAGGCTAATTGGTTGCATGAGCGAGCTCGACGATTAAGCCGACTAAGCCGGCCAAGCCGCCAGCGCTGACGAAGAGCAAGCCTTATTTCATCACACGCAATTTACCTTACCCATCCTCCACTACGTTTTGCACGTTCAGGCAAGAACGCGCGAGGATCGGTCTATCGTGCGGGCATCGCATCATGGTTCCATAAAGGCTCAATCAGCAAAGGAGCCAATGATGCAGAAAACATGGTTTATCACGGGTGCAAGCCGTGGCCTAGGCGCGCTTATCGCTAAGGCCGCGATCCAGGCAGGTGATCGAGTCGTCGCCACGGGACGCAAGCGGGAAGATATCGCCAAGAACCTGGGGCCAGACAGCGACCAACTGCTTGGTGTCGCGCTGGACGTGACCGACGCGGCTCAGGCGCACGCCGCGGTTGAAGCCGCCGTGTCACGATTCGGTGGGATCGATGTACTCGTGAACAACGCGGGATACGGCCATCTGGGTTTCTTCGAAGAGAACACCAGCGAGGACGTGCAGGCTCAGTTCGCCACTAATCTGTTCGGTGTTTTCAACGTGACGTGGGCTGCATTGCCTGTCATGCGCTCCGCTCGCCACGGACGCATCTTCAACCTCTCGTCGCTTGCCGGCATCCTCGGCGTGGAAGTGTGCTCGCTTTACAGCGCAAGCAAGTTTGCGCTTGAAGGTTTCTCCGAGTCCCTGGCCAAGGAAATTGCACCGTTCGGTCTCTTCGTCACGATTGTCGAGCCCGGTCCTTTCCGCACCGACTTCCTTACCAGCGGATCGCTTCGCTTCGGGCAAACCACGGTGGCCGACTACGATGACCGGCGCGAGCGGCTGCGTGCGTCGTTCGAACAACGCAACGGTCAGCAACCGGGTGATCCAGTGAAGCTCGCCAAAGCACTCGTGGAGTTGGCAAACGAGGCCGCGCCGCCGATGCGTTTTATCGCTGGATCGGTTGCAGTGAATGCCGCCGACGCGAAACTCGCTGGCATGCAGGCCGAGCTCAATCGCTGGCGCGCCCGTTCGGTCGCCACTGACGGTGACTACGCCGCCTAACGGTTTTGTCTGGTTTCATCTGCCTTGATCACGTAGGCGCCCATCGAGCGGGCGCTGACGGCGTCGCCTTCGGGTAAATTCGGAAATACCAGCCGGGAAACCGGCACTGCCGCACACCTCTGCAGGCCCTTCTCCAACCTGCGTCAAACATGCGATCAACCGCCGCGCACAAAATCGTGGTCTCCTGTGAATTCGCGTTGCACGCGCTTGGCGTGTGCGTCGAACACGCCCGTCGCGGCTTTTTTCCTGCCAGCCACAATATTCCCGATCGTGAAACGTCTTCACCTGTATGGAACAGCCGCCGCCCACGAACCCGATGATCGATAGAGACAGCGACATCACCGCGACCGTCTTGCGTGAGCGTACGAAACTCGGAAACTTCATCCGGCGTCGCGTGCGTGATCCAAGCGACGCCGAAGACATCCTGCAAGACGTGCTTCACGAGTTCGTGCAGGCGTACCGGCTTCCCGAACCTATTGAACAAGTCAGCGCATGGCTGTTTCGCGTGGCGCGTAATCGCATCATCGACCGCTTTCGCAAGAAGAAAGAGCAGCCTCTGAGCGAGACAGCCGGGACCGGCGACAACGCGGATACCGCCGACGACGAATACCGGCTGGATCTGGCGCTTCCTGCCCACGATGCCGGGCCGGAAGCCGCCTATGCCCGGTCGGTGCTCCTGGCGGCCCTGCAACACGCGCTCGATGAACTGCCGGAAAACCAGCGCGATATTTTCGTGGCCCACGAGATCGAGGGCCGCAGCTTCAAGGAACTGGCTTCAGAGAGTGGCGTGGCGCTGAACACCCTGCTGGCACGCAAGCGTTATGCGGTGCTGCATCTGCGCGTCCGCTTGCAAACCGTCTATGACGAACTGGATATTTAAAGGAGAAGTTAGATGAGATTCAGAATGAGATTCCTCGGCAAAGCGCTGCTGGTGATCGTGGGCATTGCGGTGCTGGGATGGATGGTGATGACCTTATGGAACTGGGTGGCGCCGGCGCTGTTCGTCGGGGCTCGCGCGATCGATTTTGCGCATGCGCTGGGCCTCTTGATTCTGAGCCGGATCTTGTTCGGCGGATTCCGGGGCCATGGGGGCTGGCGTGGACGCCAGCAGTGGCGCCGGTGGGAACAGATGACACCGGAGGAGCGCGAGAAGTTTCAGAAGGGCATGCGCTGCGGCCGCGGCAAGCCGCAAGAGGATGCGGTATGAGCAATATGTCGGCATCCGCGTGCAAACAGGCACCGGGCGTGATCGTGCCCGTTGTGAACTTCAACCGGTGCGAGGGCAAGGCTGATTGCGCCGTCGTGTGTCCCGAGAACGTCTTCGATATCCGCCGGATCGACACCGTCGACTATCAACGCCTGGGTACGTTGCAGAAATTCAAGCTGCGTGTGCACGGCATGAAGGTCGCCTACACGCCAAATGCTGATGCGTGCCGGGCATGCGGCTTATGCGTAACCGCGTGTCCCGAACGCGCTATTACCTTGGCCCGGATGAGTTGACATCACGCCGCTGAAGCGGTTTAAACCAACAGCTTGATACGGTCCGTGAGAAGCTCGTATTTCTGCGCAGAGGTATCTGCCAGCGCAACCATGCGAGAGGAAGGAGTATCGTCATACGGGATGGGTTCAGCGAACTGGCTAACGGTCAGATCCCACTTCTTTCCGTCGATTAGATTGTAGAAGTGCGTTCCCCCCGACGTCCTGGTGGAAAGAATCTCTCCGCCAAAATGATCCTGCACAACGAGCGCGGTAATGCTGCAATGATTCTGCGCCGGATTGGACGAAGACCAGGCGTCGGTCGGGCTTGAAGTGTCTCCCGACCACACGCGCGAAATCGCCCTGTATAAGTCGAGCGGAGTCGCAAAAATTTTCGACGCAGACGGCATCTGATCTTCTCGGTTCATTGCACTCATCCCCTATTTCGGTGCCGGTAAAGACGCTTGAAATCTACGGTCAGTCGTTACTATGCAAGCTCGTATTCAGCCCGCCCCAGCGGGAAGAATTGGTCGGTAGAACTTCGACTGCACCGGTCTGACTGTTTCGACGAAACAGCAGGCCAGATTGACCCGACAGCTCTCTTGCTGAAACGACCTTACCGTCGGGCATCTTCACCTTCGTACCCGCCGTGACGTAAAGACCCGCTTCGACAATGCACTCGTCTCCGAGTGAAATGCCGATGCCAGCGTTCGCTCCAAGCAGGCTGCGCTCGCCAATGGCGTTCTTGGTTTTACCGCCGCCCGACAGCGTTCCCATGATGGATGAGCCCGCGCCGACATCGGAGTTTTTGCCGACGGTCACACCCGGCGTCACGCGGCCTTCGACCATCGACTCGCCGAGCGTACCCGCGTTGAAGTTCACGAAACCCTCATGCATGACGGTTGTGCCGGCAGCTAGATGAGCGCCCAGTCTGACGCGATCCGCATCGGCAACCCGTACGCCGTCGGGCACGATGTAGTCCGTCATGCGGGGAAATTTATCGACCGACGACACCGTGAGATGGTGGTACTCAGACGCTACCCGCTCGCGCAGATCATCGACATTGCCGGGCAGCACGGGACCAGCGGATGTCCACGCAACATTGGGCAACAAGCCAAAAATTCCGTCGAGATTGAGTTCGTTGGGCTTGACGGTTCTGTCGGAAAGCAGATGCAAGCGCAGATAGGCATCTTCCGTCGAAACGGGAGGGGCCTCGAGCGATTCCAGCACGACGTCAACGAAATCACCGGAAATGAGGCCCACTTTCTCGGCGAGGCAACTGCGCTTTTTGCTGGCACCCGAAGCCGGAAACCAGACGTCAATCGTCTTGCCTGTACCGGTGTCACGGTACCTGTGACCGGTTCGTTGAATAGCCATCGAATGCTCCTCTCTCTAATGCGACGATTGATCTAAACACGCCGGTGTGAAGGCAATAGCGTGGAACGGGTGGCTCGGGGAATCATAGCGGAACGTCTGCCGATGCCGGTAGCGGACGCAGTGCGAAAGCGTGTTTTGGCTCGCCCTGTCGGTCCGTATCGAGTCCCTTGGACGGTATGAAGCCATGGTCAGGGACGTTGATCCGAGTTAAGTAATCCGCCGGTTCAGCCTTAAATAAACATCGGTAAGCGCCGAGCATTTTCCGGCCGGGCGGACTTGTCACCCAGGCGGCCCCACGTTTTTCGCTGTTTTCGTCGCGCGTGCCGCCATTAGCGGGTTAAGGCAACGCAAACGGCAGCTCAAGGAATCCGCGTAGCAATTTAGTCTTTAAATTTAGGCGCTTACGCGCATTAGCGGTCGACCCGGAACGCCCCGCAGCCGCTCGCGAAAGCAATAAAAACCCTCGATTTGCGGGTTGTAATGCGAAACGCCGGACCGGTTCAGCCCTCTTGAAAGCAAAATCAGGCAAAATTCGATGGTTAACCCCGGTCGTTGACGCAGCCGGCGGCGTCCCCAACCCATTTTTCTTGAGATAAGCGATGAGTACCGAGCAACCTACGATCATCTACACCCTCACCGACGAGGCCCCGCTGCTGGCGACCAGCGCCTTCCTGCCCATCATCCGCACGTTCACCGCGCCGGCCGGAATCCGCGTCACCACCAGCGACATTTCGGTCGCTGGCCGTATCCTGGGCGAATTCCCGGAATTCCTGACTGAAGAGCAACGGGTGCCGGACAACCTGGCCGAACTCGGCCGCCTGACGCTGCTGCCTGAAACCAACATCATCAAGCTGCCCAACATCAGCGCATCCCAGCACCAGTTGATCGGCGCGATCAAGGAACTGCAGGGCAAGGGCTACAAGGTCCCGGATTTCCCTGAGGAACCGAAGACCGACGCCGAGAAGGCAATCCGCCAGCGTTATTCCAAGTGCCTGGGCAGCGCCGTGAACCCGGTGCTCCGCGAAGGCAACTCGGATCGCCGCGCGCCCGCAGCCGTCAAGAACTACGCTCGCAAGAACCCGCATAGCATGGGCGAGTGGAGCATGGCTTCGCGCACGCACGTGGCCCACATGAAGCATGGCGACTTCTATCATGGCGAAAAGTCCATGACCGTTGCGAAGGCTCGCGACGTGAAGATGGAACTGGTCACGCAAAGCGGCAAGACCATCGTGCTGAAACCGAAGGTGTCGCTGCTGGACGGCGAGATTATCGACAGCATGTTCATGAGCAAGAAGGCGCTGTGCGACTTCTACGAAGAACAGATGGAAGACGCGCGCAAGACCGGCGTGATGTTCTCGTTGCACGTGAAGGCAACGATGATGAAGGTCTCGCACCCTATCGTCTTCGGTCATGCCGTGAAGATCTTCTACAAGGAAGCCTTCGAGAAGCACGGCAAGCTGTTCGATGAGTTGGGCGTGAACGTCAACAACGGCCTCGTCAACCTGTACGACAAGCTGGAAAGCCTGCCCACTTCCAAGCACGAAGAAATTATCCGCGACATGCATGCGTGCCACGAGCATCGTCCTGAATTGGCGATGGTGGATTCGGCCAAGGGTATCTCGAACCTGCATGCGCCTAATGACATCATCGTCGATGCATCCATGCCGGCCATGATCCGTATTGGCGGCAAGATGTGGGGCGCCGACGGTCGTCCGAAGGACACGAAGGCCGTGATTCCGGAAAGCACGTTTGCGCGGATCTATCAGGAAATCATCAACTTCTGCAAGACCAACGGCAACTTCGACCCGGTCACCATGGGCACGGTGCCCAACGTCGGGTTGATGGCGCAGCAGGCCGAGGAATACGGCTCGCACGACAAGACCTTTGAAGTATTGGAAGCGGGCGAAGCGCGCATTGTCGACATCGCCACGGGTGAAGTGCTGCTGACGCAAAACGTGGAAGAAGGCGACATCTGGCGCATGTGCCAGGTCAAGGACGCGCCGATCCGCGACTGGGTGAAGCTGGCTGTCACGCGTGCCCGCAACTCCGGCATGCCTGCCATTTTCTGGCTGGACCCGTACCGTCCGCACGAAGCCGAAGTGATCAAGAAGGTCGAGACCTACTTGAAGGATCACGACACCCAGGGCCTGGACATCCAGATCATGTCGCAAGTACGCGCGATGCGTTACACGCTGGAGCGTGTCATCCGCGGCCTGGACACGATCTCGGTCACGGGCAACATCCTGCGTGACTACCTGACCGACCTGTTCCCGATCATGGAACTGGGCACCAGCGCCAAGATGCTTTCCATTGTCCCGCTGATGGCTGGCGGCGGCATGTACGAAACTGGCGCGGGCGGTTCGGCTCCGAAGCACGTCAAGCAACTGGTGGAAGAGAACCATTTGCGCTGGGATTCGCTGGGTGAATTCCTGGCGCTGGCGGTGTCGCTGGAAGACTTGGGGTTGAAGACCGGCAATACGCGCGCCAAGGTCCTGGCAAAGACGCTGGATGCCGCTACGGGTCAACTGCTTGAGAACAACAAGAACCCGTCGCCCAAGACCGGGCAACTGGACAACCGCGGCAGTCAGTTCTATCTCGCGATGTACTGGGCGCAGGAACTGTCAGCACAAACGGAAGATGCAGACTTGGCGGCTCAGTTCGCGCCATTGGCGAAGCAACTGACGGCGGACGAGAAGACCATCGTGGCTGAGTTGTCGGCGGTCCAGGGTGAGGCAGCGGATATCGGCGGCTACTACCTGCCTGACTTCGCGAAGCTGGAGTCGGTCATGCGTCCGAGCAAGACGCTGAATGCTGCGCTGGCGGCAGCCCAGGCCTGAGACGTTTCATTGCCTTGTAGCTTTTGATCGCTTTCTTCCGGCTTCGGCCGGAAGAAAGCGTGAACGGCGTAGTTTCTTGCAGGCACAGGCGCGGATAGTTCGACAGGATTTTCCGCGCCGGCTTTTCATCCCATTTGATTGGTATAACTACCTATTATTGGGCGACCCGGAAACACTTCATTCCGGGCCAATCTCTCCACTACAACGCCAGACTACCCATTTCCCCATAGGCCCGATTCAACCACACCTTGACGCGCTGTCGTTCCAGCAAACCGAGGCCGGAAGCGGCTCGATCCGGATGATTAACGGCAGCCCAAAAACTGACACCGTGCTGATCGATTTTCTGCATCGTGGTATCGGGCAAGCGCCGCAGCCTGATCACACTGGCACCCAGCGCTTCGGCCCGGGCAAGTTCCCCTGATGTTTCCAGAATCTCGAACCGGTCACCCCGAACCTCATTCAGGACGATGACCAGCTTGATTCGTCCGCCGAATTGATCGAGCCACTGCCGCAGCAGGTCGACCGAATCGCGCCCGGCGTCCGTCACGTGCCACCAGGTCAGCGTCAGTCCATGCTCTTGCGCGAGACCGATCACGTCCGCCTCGTCGAGCCATTTCCCGAGAGAGTGCTGCGTCTGCGCCGCAAGATCAACCAGGATGCGCCGCTGGGGATCCTCAAGCGCATGTTCAATGATGGGGTCCAGGCTATCGTGACGATCAAGCACGGCCGGTGCAGCAAAATCCGCATAGAAGCGCAACAACGCGCCGTGCGATTTGTCGGTGTCGAAACCCGTGAACGGGATGCTCCGATCAACAAAATACTGGGCTAATACGCGGGCGACGAGCGATTTGCCGACGCCTCCTTTTTCGCCACCGATGAAGTGGATGTAGCTCATTTCTGCGGATCCTTTCTCGAGGAGCGGGCTGGGTGGAGACAAGAATATCGCGTTTCGATGACGTAACAGCGACTTGGGTAACAGCGGCTCAGGCTACACGGAAAAGAAATGCGTGACAGCAGCATGCTGTGTTCTCGCATGGATTTGTTAAATCGGACGGAAGCCGGCCGAAGCGGCAAGACCCAAAATAAACCTCTCCCCGCGCTTGCTAAATAAAGCGGCTAACGTGTCGTTAACTAAGGGAAATCATCCACGATTACATTTTCCTCGACATCCGCTCAACGGTTCCAAGTAGATAAGCTGCCGGTTTTTTTAAAAGAAAACGGTTTAACGATGGTGTTTTGTCCGGGTAGACGATTCCGGCGGGCTGCGGTATGTTGAATCACCGGCTGCAATAAGTCGCCCTGTTTTAAGAATGTGTCTGGCAAGCGACCTGCTGCGAATTAACAAAAATGCCCTCAACCCGGATCCTGCTTGCCAAGCGACTCAAGCTGACAATGGCCGCTCTGTGCGTGCTGGTCTTGAGCTTTGCGACGCCCTTGCTCGTGCATCAATCACGCACCTATTCGTTAGCGGAGAATGGGGTTCAATCACTAGACCGTTTTCGTGCTGCTTTGCTTGCCATGGAAAGCGTATCGGCGGAGCGCGGTCCTGCTAACGGCGCGCTTGGCGCAGATGCCCGGCATGCGCCGTCTCTGCGACTTCCCTTAATCAACGCGCGCGCCGAAAGTGATCGCCGTTTAGCCGTGCTGCGCTCGCTGATTGCAAGTGAGGTGTGCCCCGCCTGCACAATTGAACGCGCGTCCGTAGATACAGTACAAACACAGCTTGTTGCTGCCCGCGAGCAAGTCGACCACCTGATCGCTCAGCCCATAGAACAACGTGATCATGATGCCGTCCTAAGCGCGGTCAATCAGATGGTCGCCGTCATTCCGAACTTCGGACCACTGGCAAATGCGAGCGCAGCGGGCGTTGTGCGGGGCGACCCCAGCGCACTGAATTGCATCTTGACCGCTCGGTTGACCGCTCAACTTCGTGAACAGGCGGGGCTTCTGGGGTCGACCTTCACTGCGGCGCTAACGGCTCATCGCCCCTTGAGTGAAACCGAATTATTTGCGCAAGAACGGGCTAAGGGACGTATAGATGAATTGCGCGGCCTGATCGCTGCCCGTGTAGAACATACGCCGATCAGCGCAACCACCTATCAGCGCCTCACCAGCGTCTATTACGATAATGGCCTCAGCTACATCGCGCGTGTCCGCGTCATGGCAACGCGTCCCGAAGGTGCCGGCCTCACGGCTGCCCAACTGGCCGCGGACTATGTGCCGACCATGCAGCCTATCGTGCAATTTCGCGACTACGTACTGGATTTGGCGGAGACCGAAGTCAAAGGACATCGTAATGATTCGCTGATGCTGCTGGTTGCAAGCGCCGTCGGCACCGCGGGTGTTCTTTACCTTTTGCTGATTGCATCGGTGTATTTCAGGCGACGGTTCGTCCAACCGTTTATAGAGGCCGCAGACATCATCATGGCGATCGCCGATGGAAAACTCGAAACGCCTATCCCTCACGGTGAACACCGGCTTGAGATCCGCAGCCTGTTTCACGCGATCCTTGTGTTGAAGGAAAACAGCATCGAAAAAATGCGGCTGGAGCACGAGCGCACTATCCTGCTGCGCGAACTCGAGACCGTTGCCGACACCGACTTCCTGACGCGCTTGCTCAACCGCCGGGCGTTCGAACGCAAGGCAACCGCGTCGCTCAGCAGGCGCGGGCCGACGGAAGCCAAGCAGGTCCTCATCATGTTCGACGCGGATCGCTTCAAGCAGATCAACGACACCCTGGGCCATGCCGCCGGCGATCTGGCGCTGCAGACGATCGGCAGACTATGCAGCGAGATTTGGCGTCAGCCGGATATCGTGGCACGCCTCGGCGGCGAGGAGTTCGCTGTGCTGACAAAGGTCGATAACGCCAGCGAAGCCATTGGCACCGCCAATGAACTGCGACGGCGGCTCGCGTCCACCGCGCTGGAACTCGATGGCGTTCGCTTTACCGTGACGTTGAGCTTCGGGATCTCGCTGGCTTCGCAGACCGGGCGTGAGACGCTGGACGCCCTTCTGCTCCGTGCCGACAAACTGCTTTACAGCGCGAAGCTGGGCGGGCGTAACTGCATTGTGTCGGACATCGAAAACTCGACAAGCCACTAGCATCCGCTGCCGATCATTCCGCCATGGGCGTTTGCACGCGTGCAGCGAGAAACTGCACGAAGGTGCGCACCTTGCTCGAATGGCGGCGATTCGGCAGGTAAGCAGCGTAGATCACCGCGTCGCCCGCATGCGGATTGACCTCGATGTTTTCGAAGAGGCGCAGCAGACGACCGGCACCAATTTCCGGCGCCACCAGCCACTCCGGCATGAGTCCGATGCCCCTGCCCGCAAGAACGGCCTCGAACAGCACGTCAGCGTTATTGGCAATCAGGTGGCCGCGCACTTCGACCCGTTCTTCCGTGGCTCCCTGGCGGAACGTCCACACCTGCCTTGTCGCGCGATGCGGTCCGCCGTACGCGAAGCGCATGCATTCGTGATTTGCCAGCGCCTGCGGTTCAGCAGGCGAGCCGTGCCGCTCCAGGTACTCATGGCTCGCCACGACAAACCGCTTGTTGTCGGCCAGCTTCCTGGTGATGAGGCTTTCATCGCGTGAGGGCAAGCCGATTCGAATCGCGACATCGATTCGCTCCGCTGCGAGGTCGATGTAGTGGTCGGCGACCACTACATCGAGCACCACACGGGGATATTCGCTCAGGAAGGTGGCAAGATGCGGCGCCAGGCACAGCCGACTATATGCCGTAGGCACAGAGATGCGCAGCGCGCCAACGGGCGCCGCACCGCTGTCAAAGATGCTGTCGTCGGCTTCAGCCAGGTCGTCCAGCACCTTGCTGATTTGCTCGACGTACGCAGTGCCGGCATCGGTGAGGCTGACCCGCCGCGTGGTGCGCGTCAGCAAGGCTGTGCCAAGCGATGCTTCGAGCGCATCCATCAGCCGCGTCACCGACGACGTGGCCACCCCAAGGCGCTGCGCAGCCTTGGAAAAGCCACCGGCCTCGGCCACTTCCAGCAAGGTCGTCAATGCAACCAGTTTGTCCAATTTGATCGCTCCGCGGTCTTAGCGTTGCGTGGCACGCAACGCGAGATTGCTCTGCGAACGTATTCTACTAACGAATTGCAATCGATATCCTGTGGGTAATCTTCCTCAGGAGCGCGCCGTGCGAGCCATCGAAATCTCAGTCAACTACGACTTCATTTGTCCCTGGTGCTGGATCGGCCACCTGAATCTTGCATCGGGAATTCGCGCAGCCAACCTGCCGGTGCCCGTTTCAATCCAGTATGTGCCGTTCGAACTGAACCCCACGATGCCTGCGGACGGGATGGACCGGCGCGAATACCGGACGGCCAAGTTCGGCAGTTGGGTACGCTCGCAAGGCATGGACGCGCAGGTCGCGGCTACAGCCCTCGCTGCCGGCGCGCAATTCAACTACGACAAGGTCAGCAGAACGCCGAACACACGCCTCGCTCATCAATTGATGCAGTACGCGTTGAGCATGGGCGACGCGCAAAAGACCGAAGCCCTCTATCAGTCGATATTCACCGCGTACTTTTCAGAGGGTCGCGATATTGGCCGGCTCGGCACGTTGGTTGAGATTGCCGCGACAAATGGTTTCGACGCTGCCGCGGCAGAGGACTACCTGACGCAGGATCGAGGTCTTGCAAAAGTCGGCGAAGCGCAGCGGCTGGCGCAACAGCAAGGCATTCGGTCGGTGCCGACCGTGTTCATCGCGGGCGAAGCGATCAGCGGTGCGCAACCGCCGGCGGTATTCGCCAGCGCATTGCGGTCAGCGCTTGAACGGAGCGCCGCATGACCGACCTTGATGAACATCGAACATTAAAAACAATCTTGACTACTGAAGGATCCATCACATGACGCCTAACGCACCTGCGGCCGGCCAGAACGGCGGCACAGTCAAGCTAACCCAGGGCATGATCGCGCTATTTGCGTTCTGCTGCGGCGCGATCGTCGCCAACCTCTACTACGCGCAACCGATCACCGAGCTCATCGCGCCGGACATTCACATGTCAGGCGGTACGGCGAGCCTGATCGTCTCGCTGACACAGATCGGTTACGCATTCGGTTTGTTCTTCCTGGTTCCGCTCGGCGATCTGCTGGAGAACCGCAAGCTGATGATCACGACAGCCATTGTCTCCATCTTCAGCCTGGCGCTGGCAGCCGTCACGCATCAGCCGAACGCGTTCCTGGCGGTATCGCTGCTGGTCGGTTTCAGTTCGGTCGCGGTGCAGATCCTGATTCCGCTGGCCGCACACCTTGCACCCGATGAATCGCGTGGCCGCGTGGTCGGCAACATCATGAGCGGGCTCCTGCTTGGCATCTTGTTGTCACGGCCGATCTCAAGCGTGGTGGCCGGTCATTTCGGCTGGCGTGCGGTGTTCGGCTCGGCGGCGGTATTGATGGCCATCGTGACAACGGTTCTTGCTTTGACCATTCCGCGCCGCCAGCCCACGCATCAGGCGACCTACTTTCAGTTGATCCATTCGCTTGGCGAGCTGGTTGTAACCCTGCCGGTACTGCGTCATCGTGCGTTGTATCAAGGGTTGATGTTTGCCACGTTCAGTCTCTTCTGGACCGCTGTGCCGATCGAGTTGACGCGTCATTACGGTCTGTCGCAGAACGGGATCGCGGTGTTCGCGCTGGTAGGCGCGATAGGCGCCACGTCCGCGCCCATCTCAGGGCGGCTCGCTGACGCCGGGCACTCGGTCCGCGCTACGTTGATTGCGCTCGTGGTCGGTGCCCTGGCGTTCACACCGGCGTTGATTCATCCGGCGTGGGGCGTGGGCGGGCTGGTCGTGACCGGCGTTGTGCTGGACTTCGCTGTGCAGATGAACATGGTGCTCGGCCAGCGCGAAATCTATGCGTTGCATGCGGCCAGCCGGAATCGTCTGAATGCGCTTTATATGACCAGCATTTTCATTGGCGGCGCGATTGGGTCCGCGCTCGCCAGCAGCTTGTATGACCATGGTGGATGGACGTTGACCGCTACCGTTGCGAGCGTGTTTCCGATCATCGCCCTGATTCATTACCTGGCGGTCGGCAAGTCGGTTGCAGCGGCAACGGCTTGAACGGAGTTGAGCGCTCCTTGGGTATCGAAACGAAACTGGTGCCACCGAACTGCAACAGCATTTGCCCGATCAAGCCGGGCAGACGCACCCTGCATCGAGCAGCGCAGGACAACTGACCGCTGCGTCGGTCGCAGAGTTCTCCACGCTTGCGCTTGCGAGTGAGCGTTTGCCTGCTGTGCTTTTGCAGTTTGGTACTGGAGCCCCCCTCGTGCAGGCAATCTTCAACGCGTTCAGCCCCGGCTTCGCCGAGGGCCGAAGCAGAATATTGCGTTTATCGTGAGCCTGACTTTCTCGATTGCAGCCAGCTCCAACTTCCCGGTCATCCTGCTTTCCATCTACTGGCGCGGTTTGACAACACGTGGTGCAGTGATCGGCGGCTCGCTCGGCCTCATCACCGCAGTGGTCCTAACCATCCTCAGTCCGACTGTCTGGGTCCAGGTGCTCGGACATGCGCATGCGGTCTACTCGTATGAGTACCCGGCCCTTTTCTCGATGATCGTCGCATTCGCCGGTATTTTCTTTTTCTCCGTCACCGACCGGTCGACACAAGCGATGCGAGAGCGCGCGTTGTATGGCAATCAACTTGTGGACTGCGAGCTTGGAATGATGAACCGAGGCTAAGCACTATTCGCGCTTATATAAAAGAGGATCGACGGATTGGGCTCGTTGTGTGGCGGCTCGATTCGTCTCATTGACATGCGCTGCGCGTGTGCGATCGCCGGTCCTGCCGGCGGTCTCATCGCGCAGCCACAGCGGTGCCGCTAAACCGTTGCTTCGCTTAGTTCAACAATGCAGTTTGAATTGCCTCAAGCAGGCGCGGATCATCTGCCGTGACATCCGGCGAGAAACGGCCCGCCACGCGGCCATCCCTGCCAATCAGGAATTTCTCGAAGTTCCACAACACATCAGGCGCGGGGTTTGGCTCAATGCCGTAGCCTTTGAGCCGCTCGCGAAACGGGCCGTCGCCAGTTGTGTCCGGCTGCGTGGTCGTGAGCGTCTGGTACAGCGGGTGCTGGTCGGCGCCGACCACTGAAACCTTTGAGAACATGGGGAATTTAACGTCGTAGGTCAGGCTGCAAAATTCCTTGATCTCGGCGTCACTGCCTGGCTCCTGACCTTTGAAGTTGTTCGCCGGAAAGCCCAGAACTTCCAGGCCGTCGGCCCGCTTGTCCTCGTAAAGCTTCTCCAGTGCTTCATATTGCGGCGTGAGCCCGCACTTGGAGGCTACGTTCACGATCAGCAAGACTTTGCCCTTAAACGGCTCAAGCGTAAGCACCGCGCCGTCGATGGATGTCAGGGGAATATCGTAGATTGTCTGGCTCATAGTTTGGCTCGATGGAATTAAGGATCAGGCGCTGCCGGGAATTTCACTAAGCGCCGTCTATCCTACTCCGGAACCGTTAACCGTTGCACAGGTCGTCCATTCCCTTCAATGGCGCGACCTTCGTGGCAGACTGACCTGCCAACAGCGATGCCGCAATATGCTCACGCAAGAACGTGATCCACGTAGCAATTTTCGCATCCAGATACTCGCGCGATGCATAGAGCGCATAAACGGTCGAGCTCTGTAATTCATAGGTCGGCATCACCCGGACAAGCTCACCGTTCCTTAGAAACGAAAGCGCTGTCAACAAAGGTAGCGGTGCAATGCCCATGCCTTCTCGCAGCGCGATTGCCAGCGCCTCTGCCGAACTTACGCGCAGCTTCGGCAGTGGCACATCGAACACCTCCGTGCCTTGGTCAGAGCTAAAAGTCCACTTGTCCGACGCAAAGAATGAGGTCAGCAGTTGCAGGCAACTGTGCTTGCGCAGATCGGCAAGGGTTTTCGGCGAGCCGGTGCTAGCCAGATAAGAGGGTGCCGCGCACAGCACCGTGGGCACGCTGCATAGCTGGGCCGCGACCATCGCCGAGTCAGGCAACGGGGAGTGCGTCACGTGCAACGATACATCGAAGCCGCCCTCCAGAATATCGGGGGCATGCTGAGAAAGCGTCAGGTCGACACGCACATCCGGATACTTCTCACAGTACTTCGCGAGCGCCGGAATCACGTAGTACTGGCCGAAAGCGGACGGCGCGTGAAGCCGCAACACGCCTTTCGGCAGCGCCTTCGCATTGCCCGCCTGTGCCTCGGCTATGTCGACGCGATCCAGGATTTCCCGGCATTGCTCAAGATAGCGGGCACCCGCTTCGGTCAACGCAACGCGTCGCGTAGAACGGTTGAGTAAGCGACTGCGCAGATGGGTTTCCAGGTCGGAGACTGCTCGCGACGCTTGCGCGGTGGTGCTGCCCAAAAGCTGCCCGGCAGCGGTGAAGCTGCCTGTATCTGCAACCGCCATGTACATCCGCATTTTTCCAAGCTTGTCCATCATTCATCCGATCAAGTACGACAGGTTTGCGACATACGCGACCGCCGATCCTCACTGGCATTGGACAGTTCGCCAGCGCCCGGCAACGCGCCACCGGAGGACGGTGGTTGGGGAAACCTCGTTCAGGCCAGCGGCTCAGCGTTGTCGTACAGCCGGTCGAGCAAGTTACGCAGCATCTTCACTTCGGCTTTAGTAAAACAGTTCACTGCAACGGCTTCATAGTGCTTCGCCAACGGCACGATTTCCCGCGTGAGATTCGCTCCTTCTACAGTGAGTGAAAGCTGAACCGCACGGGCGTCTTCCTCGCTCTTCTCGCGGCAAACGTAGCCCTGAGCGATCAGGCGATCGACGATACGAGACAGCGCCGACACGTCGACACACGCACGAACCACCAGCTCCGATAACCGTTGATGAGGTGTCTGTCCCAGTGACGCGCATACCCGCCACTCTGTCAGGCTGAGCCCGTAGGGTTTGAGTGCCTTGGCGAACGCGTTTCCCATCCTGCTGCCCGCTCTCGCCACCAGATACGGAACCGCCCCCTCCAGATCGTGCTCAACCGTGATGGAACCCTCCTGCCGCTTTCCCATGTGCTGCAATCCTCTTCACAGTGCAATAACTATTTGATTGATTTGTCAAGTATACCCCGCCTCTCCTCCGGCTGTGAATCTTGCGAAAGTCTTTTCCCTATTCATCGAACGGTTCTAGGGTATTCCCGAATTAGTATTTGATAAATCAAGCATATACTTCATTCACATTATTTGATTTTTCAATTAATGTGCTACGCGATGCGATCGCGTCGCTGCCGTGTTGATGTCATCAGCCCATCTCAATTGCCCCTTTTCTCCTTCGCCGCCCTGCCATCATGAAAGATAAAATTGCGTTAGAAGAGCATTTCGCCATCGATCTGACTATCGGTGACTCTCAGGCTTATGCGCGCCCCGAGATGTGGACGCAACTCAAGCAAAACCTTCTGGATTTTGAACAACAGCGGCTCGAGCAGATGGACGAATGGGGCACGGCGTTGTCGATCCTGTCGCTCAACTCGCCAGCAGTCCAGTCGATCCCCGATCCGCAAACAGCCGTAGAGGTTGCCAAGCGCGCCAACGACATTCTCGCCGAGCAGATTCAACGTCATCCCACACGCTTTGGCGGCTTCGCTGCGTTACCGATGCAGGACCCGGACGCAGCCGCGCTCGAACTCGAGCGTTGCGTGTTGCAACTTGGTTTCCACGGTTTCCTCGTGAACGGCTTTTCCCAAGTGGGTGACGAGCAGACCGTTGCTTACTACGATGCCCCGCAGTTCGCCGACTTCTGGGATCACGCCGCCGCACTGGGTAAGCCCTTTTATATGCATCCGCGCGACCCGCTGCCGAGCCGCGAACCTATCTACGAAGGCAGCCCCTGGCTGACCGGACCGACCTGGGCATTCGCTGCGGAAACGAGCGTGCATGCGTTGCGGCTGATGTCGAGCGGCCTGTTCGATCGGTACCCGACATTGCAGATGATCCTTGGTCACTTCGGCGAGGGCATTCCCGTCAACGTCTGGCGTATCGATCACATTTTGCGCAAGGGACGTCGTGGCATGCCCTGCGAACGCGAGATTGGCGACTACCTGCGCGAGAACGTGTACATCACCACCAGCGGCAATTTCCGCACACCAACGCTGCTGTCGACCCTGCTCGAAGTGGGTAGCGACCGCATCATGTATTCGGTCGATTACCCGTTCGAAAAGCATGAAAACGCCGCGCGGTGGTTCGACAACTGCGAGATCAGCGAGAACGACCGCCGCAAGATCGGACGCGACAATGCGCAACGGCTCTTCGGCCTGAAGTAAAAAATGCCGCAGAAGCCCGGAGCCACGATGAACACAAAATCGGCTGCACTATCCGATCGCATCAATCGTACGCCAACCGGTGAGACAAGCGACGTAATCGATATCGCCGCACTGATCGACAGCCATCCCCTCAGCCGCTTCCAGAAATGGGTGATGGTGCTCGTGGGCTTCTCGGTGGTGATGGATGGTTTTGACGTTCAGGCGATGGGCTTCGTTGCACCGTCGATCATCCACGAATGGGGAGTTTCCCGCGCGGCGATGGGGCCGGTATTCGGCACGAGCCTGATCGGCATGATGCTTGGGTCGCTGATCCTCGGTCCCGTCGCCGACCGGATCGGCCGGCGGCCTGTGTTGATCGGCGCGACACTTTGTCTCTCCATCTGCATGTTTGCGACGTCGTTCGCTTCGACGCTGCCGCAACTCCTGGTGTTACGTTTTATCACTGGCCTGGGGCTTGGCGGCATCATGGGCAACGCGATTGCACTGGTCAGCGAGTACAGCCCGACGCGCAAACGGGCAACACTGATGATGTGGGTCTCATGCGGCTTTACGGGCGGTGCGGTACTCGGCGGTTTAGCGTCGGCGGCGCTGATCCCTGCGGCGGGATGGCGGTCGGTGTTCCTGTTTGGCGCCGCCGTTCCTCTGGCCATTGCAGTCGCAATGTTCGCCTATTTGCCTGAATCGATGCAGTTCCTCGTACTGCGCCAGCGTAGTCTCGCTCGCGTGAGTCACTGGCTTAGCAAGATTTCCCCGCTGGTTGAGAGCGGTGCGCCGCATCGCTATCTCGTGCGTGAACAAGCGTTGACGGGCAGACCGGTCAGCGCGCTATTCGCATCCGGCCGAGCGCGCGTGACGCTGCTGCTGTGGGCCGTCAACTTCATGAACTTGCTGAATCTGTTTTTCCTGGCGAACTGGTTGCCGACCATTGCAGCCGATGCCGGATACAGCGTGTCTCGCGCGGCGCTTGTCGGCACCACGCTTCAAGTAGGCGGGGTAATTGGAACGATTGCGATGGGGCCGCTTATCGACCGTTGGGGATTTTTCCGTATCCTGGCGCCGGGGTATCTGATCGCGGCATTGGCGATAGCAGGGATCGGTCAGATAGCGCACGCCTCGTTTGCGCTGATGATGGTGTTTGTTGTCGTGAGCGGGTTCGGAATTGTCGGGGCGCAACCGGCGAACAATACGCTTGCGGCAACTGTTTATCCTACCGCGTTGCGTGCTACGGGGGTGGGCTGGAGTTTGGGTATCGGTCGCGCCGGATCGATTGTCGGTCCTATTGTTGCGGGTAATTTGATGGAGTTGCATTGGTCGTCGGTGCATCTTTTTATGGCGGCTGCCATTCCCGCGGTGTTGTCGTGTGTGATGATTGCTGTGCTTTCGCGTGATAGGTTGTTTAGGTCATCGTCTGCTGCTGGAGAGGTGGAAGTCGTGTGAGAGGAACTTGGCGTGGGAAGTGTCGTTGGGCGCGAGGTTTGGGGGTTGGTGGTCGGGGTCTATGCTGGGTTGGTGCTTTCGGCGTTAGTGGTCTGCGTAAGTCGGATTTTCTCTTTATCACTGTTAGCCACTGTGCGTGCCGCCCGTCATTTCTTTGTCCAAAGCGACAAAGAAACGAAGCAAAGAAAACGCTTTCAACCGCTCTACCCTAAGTGTCCACAGCGTGCAGTTTTGATTCATAGGTGCCCCAAAAGCACGGTGCTCGCCAGAGCGCAGGATGTTTGAACCCCTCCTTCTCCCGAATCCTGACATAGACACGCTTCGCCACCCGTGCTCTCGGGCAAGCACGAGTGTTCCACGGACCGGCACGGCCTCACGCGTATTTGAGGCCTCGTCTCTTAGCAGGTTGGCTGAACCGTCTGCGTGGTCTGCGTGGTCTGCGTGGTCTGCGTGGTCTGCGTGGTCTGCGTGGTCATCTTAGTGAGCCATATGGCTGAACATATATTTACGGCTTAATTTTTTGGTGAATTGGCGGCGTGGGGTGCACGGTCGTTTTCGTGGAATATGGCTCACGCATGCTTGCGGCCTCGTTGCTTGGTCGTGTAGTGGGTTGGCGATGTGGTTCGTCATGCGTACTGATTTGGTGGTTGGTTCACGCGGATAGCGCGGGGTGAACCATGGGCGGGTTCAGTCACTGGTGGCGAAGCGTGTCAGAACCTGTGTTCGGA
>NZ_LMUF01000063.1 GCF_009766085.1 Burkholderia sp. S171
GCTTTTGTCTACGTTGCCGGCTTTGTGACACCGCATCGCCTGACGCCGCAGCGTATTGTGAATACCTTCGAAGCGAATGCAGTGTTCGCCGATTAATTGCGCTGGCCCCGGAATAATCAGCCACGAAAAGTCGTTCACCCCGTTGTAGCCCCAGAAAATAGAGAAGTAAATCGTGCGCGCTCTTTGAAAATTTATATTGATAAGGATATCGAATTAATGAAAAGAGCGGAAAACCGGATCACTCCCCATGACGACTGACCCATTCTCACCTCGCCCTCGCGGGCGGCAAACCATTCCGCTATTCAGGCTTGCGGCTATCGGCGCGGTCGTGGCGGCTATTGGCGGCGCTTTTGTCTACGTTGCCGGCTTTGTGACACCGCATCGCCTGACGCCGCAGCGTATTGTGAATACCTTCGAAGCGAATGC
>NZ_LMUF01000001.1 GCF_009766085.1 Burkholderia sp. S171
TTCGTTTCTTTGTCGCTTTGGACAAAGAAATGACGGGCCGCCACGCACAGTGGCTAACAGTGATAAAGAGAAAATCCGACTCACGCAGACCACTAACGCCGAAAGCACCAACCCGGCATAGACCCCGACCACTAACCCAGCACCCCAGGACCTACCCCGCCCAAACCCCTGTCCACCGGCGCGAGCAAACCCTTAACCGACCGCCGAAGCAATTCGCTGCCCAATCGATTGATCCGGATAACTACCGAATCCGGCGCGCACATTATCCCGCATGTACTCAGGCCGCCCGGTCCCGGGAATCACACAGGTCACCGCCGGATGGGCGAGCACGAACTTGAGCAACAGTTGCGCCCAGGTCGTGCACCCGACCTCCTTGCTCCACTCGGGCACCGGCTGCCCCTTCAACTTGCCCAGCAAACCGCCGCCGCCGAACGGCTGATTCACGATCACCCCAATCCCGCGTTCCCTCGCGAGCGGCAGCAAGCGTTCTTCGGCGACACGATCATCGGCAGCGTAGTTGATCTGGATAAAATCGAGTGTTTCCGAGCGCATCACGGCTTCCACATCGGCAAACGCGCTCGACGTGTAATGCGTGATGCCGAGATAACGAATCCGGCCCTGCGCCTTCCATTCACGCAGCGTGGCGAGCTGCGTGCGCCAGTCAAGCAGATTGTGAATCTGCATCAGGTCGATGCGTGGTTGCTGAAGACGCCGCATCGACTCTTCCATCTGTGCGATGCCCGCTTCACGGCCTTCGGTCCATACCTTGGTTGCAACAAAGGCGCGGCCATGCCCACCGACGCGCGTCAGCACCGCTCCAGCAACCGCCTCCGACGACCCATACATCGGCGATGAATCGATGACCGAGCCGCCATTGTCGAACAGGATGCTCAGCACCTCGGCAAGCGGCGCTTGCGCCTGATGATTGTCGCCGACATCGAAGGTGCGCCAGGTGCCGCAACCCACCACCGGCAGCGCTTCGCCCGTGGACGGAATAGGGCGCGTATTCATGCGCGGCAACGGCGCGGCCGAAGCGGGCGTTTGTGCTAAGCCCGAAGTCACGCTCAAAGGCAGCAGCGCGCTGCCGGCGGCAAGGAGGAAACGTCGACGGCGGGCGTCGGCGGAAGTAGGGCGCATGGGCAGTCTCGCCGTGACGGATCAGTTCACAGGATAGGCGAAGTCACAAAGGCGCGTAGTGAGTGAACCACTCCCCGCACTCAGCGCACTCACGATCAAGCCCTCAAGGTTCTTGAGTCAGCACTTGCAAGCGCGGTGCGAGCGTGGTCAGCAAGAGCGCTTCCAGCGGCATAGGGTGCGCGAAGTAATACCCCTGCGCCTGCGCCGCACCCATCTCGCGCAGCACCGCGAGCGTGGCTGCGTCTTCCACGCCTTCCGCCACGACCGTCAGGTCCAGCGACTCCGCCATCCGCACGATTGCCCGTACGATTGCGCGGCTGCGCGGACTGGTCGTCAATTCGAAGATAAACGACTGGTCGATTTTCAGGCCGCTGAAGCGGTACTGATGCACATAACTCAGCGACGAAAATCCCGCGCCGAAGTCATCGAGTACCACCGACATGCCGTGATCAGCGAGACGTTGCATTGAACGCCTGGCCAGATCGGGCTCGGCAACCAGCGCGCCTTCCGTGAGTTCGAGACAGATCCGCGATGGCGCCACACCGTGTCGCGCGAGCAGGGCGAGGACGTCATCGGCGAACTCCGGGCGCGTCATGCTGTAGCTCGAACAGTTCACATGCACCGGCGGCCAGTCAGCGTGTTGCGGCTGCGCGAGGATCACCGCGACGCGTGTGAGCATGTAGAGATCGAGCCGCCCGATCAGGCGCAAGCCTTCCACCGCCGGGAGGAATTCGCCCGGCGTGATGACTCGGCCGTCGGGCTGGCGCCATCGGATCAACGCTTCCAGCGCCACGAGCTGGCCGCTGTTCGCGCACACAATAGGCTGAAAATATGGCACGAGTTCGTCGTCGCGCTTGAGCGCATTGCGCAACGCTCCTTCGCGTTCGACCTGATCGGACACCTCGCGGCGCAGCTCGTGGTTGAACACGACAAAACTGTCACGGCCGCCATTCTTCACGCGATACATCGCGGTATCGGCATCGCGCAACAGATCGGCCGGCTCGCTGTGAAACTGGCTATCGGGACTGACGATGCCAATGCTGCACGACGAGAACACCACGTGGTCGTCTATATGAAACGGCAGGTCAAACGCCGCCAGGATCCGTTCCGCGATCGCCACAGCGGTATCGAGCGATGCACCCGGTGACAGCACCGCGAACTCGTCGCCGCCGAGGCGCGCGAGCAAATCGTTTTCGCGCAGGCAGCTACGCAGACGGGCCGCGGCCTGTATCAGCAACAGGTCCCCGAAATGATGACCGAGACTGTCGTTGACCACCTTGAAGCGGTCGAGGTCGATAAACATCACGGCCAGCTGCTCGCCTTCATCATGATGATCGAGCCACGCCTCGCTCAGCCGCTGCAGCAAGTGGCTGCGGTTCGGCAGCCCGGTCAATGCGTCGTGCGAGTTTTCGTGCTGCAGCCGGGCGTTGGCCAGATCAAGCTCGCGGGTGCGGTTCTGCACGCGCTCCTCAAGCTCATGGTTGGCCGCATGCAGGGCTTCGGCGGCACTGCGTCGCGAGAGGGCGGTGTCGATATGGCGCGAGACGAACGTCAGTAGTTCCTGGTCGCGCAGCGAGTAACGCACGCGCGTGGAATAGCTTTGCACGGCGAGTACGCCGCGCACGACGTCGCCGTCGAACAGCGGAATGCCCAGCCACGAACGCAGCTTGATGCTCTCGCCCGAGCGTTCCATTTCGCCGATATCCACCAGCCGCGTGGCTTCAGCGAGGTCGATCAGGCAGGGGCGGCGTTGCCTGACCACATACTCGGTCAGCCCGCGCCGGTTACGTCGTGGCGTGGGATGGTCGTTCAGCAGTTCGTCGACGTAATAGGGGAAGGACACGGTCGCCGTCGACCTGTCGACCAGCGCGATGTAGAAGTTCTGCGCATACAGCAACTCGCCGACAATCCCGTGCAAGCTCTGGAAAAACTCCATCATGTCGCCGTGCCGGCTCGACAATTCGGCGATCTGGAACAACGCCCCTTGCAGATGTTCAGCCCGTTTGCGCTCCGCGATCTCCTGCCTCAACGCGCGATTTAATTCGGATAACTCAGCAGTCCGGCGCGATACCGTTTCTTCCAGATCGTCGCGATGCAGGATCCGGTCGAGTGCCATTGCCACGTGCCGGGCGACGACCAGGAAAAGCGCGCGGTCCTCCACGCTATAGATTCGCGAGACGTCGTACACCTGCATGGCGATCATGCCGAAGACTTCGTCGGAGGCGTTCTTGAGCGGTGCGCCCATCCAGAATTCGGGGCGATCCCCCACGCAAAAAAAGCGGCCTTCCTGCTCGGCGGTAAGGATTCCGGCGGCGTCGATCAGGAGCGGCTGGCCCGAAGTCAGAACCTGGCCCGTCAGCGACAGACGTGATGGATCGAGCGTGTCGTACATCGCGCATTCGCGCGCGTAGGTGTCGATCACATCGACGTAATAGGGGTAGGTGATCTCGCCGCTTGGCGAATCGTAAAGCGCGAGATAGAAATTTTCCGCATCGATCAGCGTGGCGAGTTGCTGGTGCACGCCGCGCAGGAACGCTGATCGTTCGCGCACTGAGCTCGCGAGATAGGCGATTTCGTAGAGTACGCGCTGGGTATTTTGCGCGCGTGCCAGCGCGTCGGTCTGCAGGGCTTCACCCAGGCTGCGGGCAAAGTTGGCAAGCGTCAAATTCCCCGCGTGGCTGGCGGGTGCGAGCAGCCAGCCGAGGATGCTTTCGCCGCTGCCCGTTGGCCAGAGACAGTGACGCCGGGCCGTGCAAAAGGCGTGGAAGGTGTCGGCGGTGAGAAAGCCGGGCCACTCTTCCGCGGCATCGCCCTGGCCCGCGAGATGCAGGTCCTCGCCCGCCTGGTACCACGCCCACGTGGTGGTATCGACTTGAAAGCGGGCGTTGCGTAAGAGCACATCGACCGAACTGTCCGCGTGGGTCCGCCGTGCCGGGTCGATGATCGCGCGAGCGGCGTCCGCAGCGGAGGCGTCGCTGCTGTCGTCGGCCATCGGCGTGGCAGGGTTCGCGGGAAAGACGTTCATCGGCGCTCCGAGCCGACGGCTGCCGCGGCTCCTGATTCAATCTCGTTCGATGTCGATGGTTCTACTCTTCATCCGGACACTGGAGGGCTTGGACAAGCCCGCTCCTTCGTTTGTGCTCGCACGCACCTGATTACTATAACGGCAGTGCAGCTGGGGCCTTGAGAGTTTTCGTAAGGGTTAGGTATTCTCAGGTATTCGTTATGCACCCGACGAACCGCATACCGTTGCAGGACCCGACGCCAACGAGCGTTGCTCCACCGCTACGGAAACACCCAGCAGCACAATCCCGCCGCAGGCGAGCAGCGCACCGGTCCAGCCCGTGGCCTCGAGGCCGAAACCCATCGCGACCACGATGCCACCCGCCCACGCACCCAACGCATTTGCGATGTTGAAGGCCGAATGATTCAGCGCGGCCGCGACGGTCTGGGCGTCGCCGGCCACATCCATCAGGCGCGTCTGCACCGCCGGGACCACGGCTATGCCGAGTCCCATCGCGAACAGGTTGAGCGTGGCTGTCCATTCGTTGGCCGAAGAATACGCGAACGCAGCCAGCGCGGCGGCATTCCAGATCAGCATGCCGAAGATGGTCCAGAGCCGAGACTTGTCGGCCAGCACACCACCAATCAGGCTGCCAGCCGTCATGCCGACCCCCAGCGCGCCGAGCAGCAGCGGTACCCGCCAGGGCGCTACGTGGGTCACGTTCAGCAGCGTCGGCGTAATGTAGGTGTACACGGCAAATAGTCCGCCGAAGCCGACCGCGATCACAGAAAGCGTCAGCCAGACTTGCAGGCGCCGGAACACGCCAAGCTCGCGGCGCGGCGTAGCGCCCCCTGCGTGAATGGGTGGGAGAAAGATGCGTACGCCAATCATCGTAAGAATACCGAGCGTGCCGACAAGCAGAAAATCCGCGCGCCAGCCGAGCCATTGACCGAGCCACGTCGCGAGCGGCACGCCGAATATATTAGCGATGGTCAAACCCAGCATCACGCGTCCGACTGCCCGCGCGCGCCGGTCGGGCGGTACGAGCGAGGCGGCCGTCAATGCCGCGACGCCGAAATACGCGCCATGCGGCACGCCGGAAATAAAGCGCGCGATCAGCAGCAGCGGGTAATTCGGTGCGAGCGCGCTGAGCAAATTGCCGAACGCGAACATCAGTATCAGGCCGATCAACATCGCGCGGCGCGGGATCTTCGCAAAGAAAATGGTGATGAGCGGCGCGCCGATCACCACGCCCAACGCATACGCGCTGATGATGTGGCCCGTGACGGGAAGCGACGTACCGAGGCCGTTTGCGATGACCGGCAGGATGGTCATGGACGCGAACTCACCCGTGCCGATAGCCAGGCCTCCGACGGCGAGGGCGAGTTCGGCGGGACCCGCGCCATAGGGCGCGATCACGCGCGTGAGCGGGTCGTTGGGGACATCGATAATGGACATTGAGGAAAAATTGTGAGTTGTGAGCGAAGCGCAATGCAGCATTATCGCGAAAGAATTAATCTTTCGCATCTGCGAAGGCTCGAACGGCCGTGCTGAATGGTGTTGCTGCGGCGCCGTAGGCGCTAGTCCTGCGCGGCCGTCGTGACGCGCCATTCATGTGCATCCTCACCGTCACCGCCTGCAGAGAAGCGTTCACGGTAAGCCTGCGGTGTGACACCCATTGACCGCAGGAAGCTGCGTCGCATGGTTTCCTCCGATCCAAAGCCGCAGCGTGCCGCCACGCGCTTGACCGGAAACGCGGTATCGCCAAGCAGGCGACGTGCAGCTTCCAGGCGCAATTGATCGATAGCCCGTGCCGGCGTGATCCCCGTCTGCGTGCGATAGTGGCGCACGAAGCTACGCTCGCTCATGCCCGTGCGTTCAGCCAGCGTCGCGATCGACAGGTCGGCTGACATGTTTTCGGCTATCCACGCGTGCAAGTCACTAAAGCGGTCGCCCGTTTTTTGCAACGACAGCGTCGTGCTGAACTGCGCCTGGCCGCCGGGCCGCTTGAGGAACACCACGAGTTCGCGTGCGACATCGAGCGCGAGTGCGCTCCCGAGATCGTCCTCGATCAACGCAAGCGCGAGGTCGATGCCGGCTGTCACGCCCGCCGATGTCCAGACCGCGCCGTCACGAATAAAAATGGGCGCGGGGTCCACGCGGACAGCCGGATAACGTTGGCCGAGGTGTTCGCAATGCGCCCAGTGCGTGACCGCGCGACGCTCGTCGAGCAGGCCGGCAGCCGCCAGCAAAAACGCGCCCGTGCACACCGACGCAGCCCGCCGGCACTGAGCCGCGCGCTCCCTGACCCACGTCACTTGCGCCGGATCTTTCGACGCCGCATGCACGCCGCGTCCGCCCGCGACGATCAGCGTGTCCGTGGGTTGTTGAGCAGTAGGCAAGGGCTGGGCGAACAGGCCGAGACCCGCGGTGCTTTGAATCTCCCCCGCGGCTGCAGCGACCACCCGCGCGATGTAGGGTGCGACGGCTCCGCGTGCCAGCGAGAGTTCGTTGGCGGAGGCGAAGGCCTGGAGCGGTCCGGCGACATCGAGCAACTGGACGTCTGCAAACGCAAGGATGTCGATACGGCGCGGAGCATTGCTCATGGTATGGATTTGAAACCGGGTTGGCGTGAAACGAGGGTTGATTGACAATTTCGCCAAATCGTAGCGAGGTATTGTGTGTGCGTCTACTTCCTTTTAAGGGTTCATTGCCATGACGCTGCATATCGGCTTCCTCGTTTTTCCACGGGTTCAGCAACTCGACCTGACCGGCCCGCATGACGTGTTCGCCTCAGTGCCGGGCGCGACCGTCCACCTGATTGGGAAAACGCTTGATCCGATCAACGCGAGCAGCGGTCTCGTGCTGACACCCACCATGACGTATGCAGACTGCCCTGCACTCGATGTCTTGTGCGTGCCGGGAGGCGTGGGTGTCGGCGAGCTGATGGAGGACGACACCACGCTCGATTTCATCCGGCGGCAGGCAGCACAGGCCCGCTTCGTCACGTCGGTATGTACGGGGGCGCTGGTCTTGGGAGCGGCTGGTTTGCTGCAGGGACGGCGCGCGACGACGCACTGGGCAGCCCATCATTTCCTGGAAAGCTTCGGCGCCATTCCCGTGAAAGAGCGCGTTGTTCAGGATGGCAATCTGATGACGGGTGGTGGCGTGACGGCGGGCATCGATTTTGCGTTGACGCTGCTTATTGGCTTGATCGGCGAAACCGAAGCGCAGGCAATTCAGCTTCAACTGGAATATGCGCCCGCTCCGCCCTTTAATTCAGGTACGCCCGACGCGGCGCCGAAGGCAGTGGTGGATCTGGTGTGGAGTCGCGGCGAAGCAGGGCGTGCTCAGCGCGCTGCGATCGTTGAACGCGCAGCGGCGCGTTTGAATAGATAGCAGGCTCGGCGTAGTGCCGATCTGGGCGTGCTTGCTTCTTACAGGAGGCGGATAGCATGCCACGCGTACGGGTTGCTTCAATCACGGTTCTTGCCTCGCTCGGCATCGTGCTGGGCGCGGCGCCCGGGGCGTTCGCCCAAAGCACCGATACAACGCCATCGCCAACGCCGAAGCAAGCACAGAAGGCGCAACGCAAAGCCGATAGAAAAGCGGCGCGGGCGAAAAATTCGGCGGAACTGAGTAAGCTGGAGAAGAACGGCTATAACCCCGCCGACGGTCGTAGCGACTACCCCGATAACTTGCACCGAGCGCAAGACAAGGCGAATGGTCAGTGACTTGCGAGCAGGGGTCACGCCCTACGCCGTCGCTGCTTCAGGCATGCCCGATGCTGTATGGGTCACGACAGCCCGGGAGACGACCATGTCGAAATTTCACTTTGCGCGAGTGTTATTCGTATTCGCGGCACTTTCTATAGCCTTCACAAGCATCGGCTATGCGCAGACTGCAGGGAACGGGTCTACCGCGCAACCGAGCGGGACACCCCCCACGCGGGCGTCAGAAAAGGCGGATCTGAAAAATCTCGAGGCGCATGGTTATCGGCCGTCTGCTAACGAATCGAACTATCCGAACGATATTCAGAAAGCCGAGAAGGCTACGAATGGCTCGGGCGTGACCGGCACAAACGGCGCCACCCGTGCGAAGACACCGGCGAGTTCGGACAACTGACCGACTCGGAACATTGGCGCCTGTATTCTCGATCAGATATTCCCGGCTTAGAAAGCAGATCGGAAGGGAACGGAATTTGCGACGACCGCCGTTGGTTGGCAGCAGCCTGCTGCCCACACTAACCGATGGTCGATCGTGAATGAGAAGAAAAGCCCTACTGTCCTCTGTATTGTGTATTTGCGTTGCCGCCAGCGGCTGCACGGCTATCGGTCCCACCCGGCTCAAGGCCGATCAGGTTGATTACGCGAGAGCGCTGGGTGAAGCCAAGAAGCGCGAAATACTCGCGGCGATAGTGGGCATCCGCTTCGCAGACTCGCCCGCGTTCCTGAGCGTGAGCCAGATCATTGCCGCTTATACCTTCGATGCCACCGCCGGTTCCAACCTCAGCGCCGGTGACACCACGCAGAATTTCGCGGCCGCCAACGGCAGCGTTTCATACTCCAATCATCCCACGTTCACGTTCACGCCGACTACAGGCCAGGCGTTCGCAACGGCTTACATACGCCCGCTTGCGCCGGCGCTTGTATTGCCGCTCGCCGAGAGCGCTATTCCTATCGACTTGCTGTTGCGCATCACGGCACAGTCGATAGGGGGCTTGCAGAACGCGAATGCGCTGGGCGGTCCGAATGGGAACGGCAGCGTGGAGTTCTTCGAACTGATCCAAGCATTGCGACGACTTCAACTAGCCGGGCAGCTCAACGTGGAGTCGCGCGATGAAGATAAAGGCGGGCGTGTCTACTTCACGCTTGGCGCGACCACGAGCGGTGAGAACGGACAGACGACAGCCGATCTCGCGTTGGTGCGCAGGCTGCTCAAGCTTTCGCCGAAGACCAAGACCTACGAGGTTGTTTATGGACAATCGGCTGAGCGTGGCGAGCGCATTCCCATGGTCACGCGTTCTGTGCTGGGAATTCTCACGGACCTCGGTGCGCAAGTCAGCGTACCGGAAGAGTTGGTGGCTCATGGGGCGACCAAGCCGACTATCGGATTGATCGGCGTGGAGACGCGGCCTACGATCGTTGTCAATGTGGGCAAGAAGGCGCCGGAAGATGCGTATATCGACATTCAATACGGGCCGTCGCAATACTGGATTGATCGACGCGACTTCGACTCGAAGTACGCATTCACGGTCGTGCAGATGTTGATGGCGCTGGCGGAAACCAATCAGGACGCGAAGACGCCGATCGTGACCATTCCAGCGGGGTAGGCGGGCGTGATTTGGAGCGAGGACTTGACGCGGAGTGTGTGTCTCCGGTCAAGCCTCCACGTACTGCACCCGATGTATTTCAATGCGCCTCGCCGCGACCGGCCGGGCGAATAGGCGCGTCGTTGTCTGGAGCCTTCGACTCTGACGATTCTGCGTTGGGCTGGAATTCCACGACAGGCTCAGGCACTTCCTGCTGTGAATGCGTCTCGCGCGCCTCGCGCGTTGCGTGAGTTTCGCGCGGCGCACGCACGACCGGGTTCGCGAACAGGTGCGGTGCGCTGCCGCCGGTGGTTGTTGGTGCGTTGCCCGTGCTCGCGTTCGCAGTCGTCGCTGTGCGCGGGATTACGACGGCCTCGCGGATCGGCGCTGCATGCATCGGGCTGCGTTGCGTGATGGCCGCTGTCTGGACCGACGCGGCTTCGGCAGCTTTCTTCGCTTCAGCAATCTTGCTGGCCACATGCTTGAGGAAGACGCGAGAGTCGGTGTAGCTCGAGTCGATAGCAAGCGCGTCCTTTGCATAACGCCGTGCGCATCGCCATGAAGCCGACGAGCCGCACACGCGGGCGTGTTGCATTGCGACGTCGCGTGCGGCTTCACGTTGGGCGAGGTCGTCGCGGACCCGCTGGACGTCGGGGCTGTTCACCTGATTCGCCGGCACGTTGGCGAGATTCTGATGAGCCGCGCTCAGGTTGTTGGTGGCGAGCGCGACGCGGGCAAAGTAGAGGCCTTCCTCCGGGCTGCCCACCGGCGGACGCTCAGTGGCGATCACCGGTGACACCGGCGGCAACGACAGCTTCGGCAGTTCCTGTTCCGCCCGCGTGGACGGCTGAGGCGCATGGCTGGCGATAGGGACATCGGCAACAGCGTTAGGGCTCGGCGCGGGCGGCAGGGCGGCGAGCGGGGCAGGAGTGCTGATGACGGGCGCGGGGCTCGGCGTGTTTGTCGAGACCGTTAATGGTGGCGAAGCCGTGTTTTGCGCGAGCGTGACGGGCGTTGGGGGCGTTGGGGGCGTTGGGCGCGTTGGGTGTGTCGGCGGTGTTGAGTTGCTCGGCGTGATCGCGCCAACTGCCACGTCATTCCGGCTCTTTGATACGGGCGCAGCCACCGGGCTTGGCGCGTTCGTCTCGTTCGGTGTCGTCGTTGGTGTTGTTGCTGTCGTCGCGATTATCGGGGCTGGTGCGTCCAGTGTCGCCTTGGTAACGGGTTCCGTCGCCGGGCTCATGACGACCGTTGAAATCTCCGTCCGCAACGCTGCAATCGTGGCCGTCAGCTTCTTCATGAGCGACGCGATCATCTCGGTTGCCGGATTCGATGCCGGTGCGAGCGTTGGTGCGGGTGTGGGCGTTTGCGTCGAGGTTTGGGTTGGGGTTTGGCGCGGTGCGGGGGCCGTCACATAGGTCGCAGCAGGCGCCACAGCGAGAGTCGCCGCCGGGGGCTTGGCAGCGCTCACCGAGACCGGGGGCGCTGGCTTTGCTGCAGCAACGACCGTCGTTGTGCTCGCCGGTGCGGCGGCTTTCGGCGCGTTGTCGGGTACTACCGGAACGAATGCGGGTGTCGTCGCAGGCTCTGGCAGTGCAGCAAGCCTTTGAACCACGGGCGACCTCAGGCCGGGCGCGTAAGTCAGCGCCAGTGCGGCGGCGAGCAGTCCACCACCCGCTACACCGAACGCCACGCGCCGAACGACGCGGGCACGTTCTCGCGCGATATTCATTGCCGCGTCGACTTCGTCGGGCACGCTCGGATAGGGCACGAGCATGTGCCCGGACATCATCATGACGCTGCCGTTGTTGAAGTCGCCAGAGTTCGGTGCGCGCAATGCCCGTGACTGATTTGTACCGCAATGCGGGCATTCTTCTTCGCCTCGCGTCAACGCGTTGCCGCAGCGATGACAAGCCGGGTAAAGGATCGGCGTGCGAAAAGATAACAGGTTCATTCCGAACCCCTCGTGGCAAGTGTCGACACCGACTCTTGATGCGGCCGGATCGTTCGTATAAGAATAGTGCAATTAAGTCAGAGGTTTGTATCCCGGTATGTTTTGTAGACCGCATTGATACACATCGGCGACCCTTCCTCTTGCTCCCATCACGCTACATTGGGCTTCGTTCGTCGCGCTTGTCCGAATCTGACTTGAATGTGGCGGATAACGGCGGAGATCAGGCCCGGACCCTCAAATGGCATATACGAGCTCAGTCTGGTTGAACTGGCTGCGACGCCGCGCTCGGACCGTCGTGAACCTGTGATCGTCCCGGCAATGTCCGTTTTGAGCTTCCAGCGCGGCAAGCTCATGGCTAACGGCTGGAGCACATAGAACGCGCCGCTGACATAGCTTAGTGATCTTAACGACTAGCTGCCCGAACGCCTGTTGCGGAGGACGGATATGTCCACCTGTTAGCAGGCCGCTGCGAAAGTGCGTTCGCCGGCGACCTTAGCAACGCAGTCAATGACATGGAGCCCATCAAGTTCGCGGTCCTCGCGCCGATAAACCTATGCTCGTAGCAGGCATCCTCGTACATAAAGAATCTTCATTTAACCGGGCTTCAACTTTAATACCCATGAATAAGGTTTTCGAATACCCAATAACATAATCTTATGCGATTTTGAAAAACGATCCGTTCACAAGCACTAATTACCGATTCAGCGGGATTTTGAATTTAAATGCCCGATGAATAAGGATTTAGAATACTCAATAACATAATATTATGTAGAGAGGTGGCGGAAGCGCTACGAGCATCAATTACCGAGTGCCACAATACGGAATCGGGTCATTATCTTTGTCGTCGGCAATATGTAATTTTTTAGAATGTTTTTGTAATTTAATGAAAATATGTATTCGAAATGTCGTAAATACCGCTAAAAAGATTTTTCAAACACAGCCTTCGTTTTTTTATTTTCTCGCTTCCGCTGGTGGCATCTAGTTAGCGTGCGATCGCCACGTAATCCATCCAGATACGGCTCGGCCGAATGCGTCGTAAAGCCCGGCCCATCGGTGCTTTTGGGCGTTATTGCCCGTCACGCGTCAACAATTCGCAGCGCGCCACGGACCGCCTCAATAGTGGCTGCATCCCAATTAACGAGTTGCGAGAGACGCACACATATCTGTTTGAGCACCGGCTTATTCTTTTAAAGCGGTCCAAAGACGGCATTGGTTAGAGTGTTCTCTCTAAACCTGGTATGCCGCCATCAAATAAAGTTTGACCGTGCATTTTTTGTCCTGTTATCTTCGCATCCCATGAAACGCCGGTGACAATCTCAAAAAGAGTTTAGGAGCCGTGGAGTTTATGGAGCCCTCGCGCGCTTCGTTCAAATTGTCTTCAGAGGTTAATGTCAGGCCGAAACGAGCAAGCCGAATTTAATTTGTCGTAAATCCACTGAGATGATCGTTCAGCGTCGTGAAAAGCCGTTGGGGCAACGCACAGCCGTGCCCGTGACATCTCATCAGATTTGCGCGCTGCAGCATAAATTCGGAGTGCAAATCAAGGGTCGAAGCGAAGGAGACGGTGGACCGAAGTGAGCGTTGGTTGCCGTATGCAAGCGCACTGCAGTTACAGAAATGAACGGTTCACGCCGGAGGAGTAAAGGTGGGTACTAAAGTCGAAGGGCAATTTCCGGCAGCAACGGCCCGTATGGAGAGGCCAGGACGCCCCCGTGAGTTTGGGCGCAAGCAGCAAAACCCAGTACGACGCTTCGGCGGAATCGCAGTTGTCCTGCTCCTGCACATCGTGTTGATCTACGCACTCATCAACGGCCTTGCCACCAAGGTCGTACAGGTCATCCAGCATCCTATCGAAACGAAAATCATCGAGCCGGTGAAGCCGCCGCCGCCTCCGCCGTTACCCACCGTGCAATTGCCGCCGCCGAAGTTTGCACCGCCGCCGCCGCCGTTCGTGCCGCCGCCGGAAGTGCAGGTGCAAACGCCGCCCCAGCCGACCATCACGCACCAAGCCGCGCCGGTCGTATCGGCACCCGCCGTGGCGCCGCCCGCACCACCGGCACCGCCCGCGCCGAGCAAGCCCGTGAGCACTGAAGTCGGGGTTGTATGCCCGAACTCGGATCAGATCCGTTCGTCGATTCGCTACCCGAAGGAAGCGCAGGAGAACAACGTGACGGGTGATGTGCTGATCGAATTTGTAGTCGACCCGCAGGGCCATATTACGAATGAACGCGTTGCCAAGTCGGCGGAGGATTCTTCACTCGATCGCGCTGCGTTCAATGCGGTCAAGCAGTTCACGTGCGTTTCCCAAGGCCAGGCTGTCCGTGTGCAAGTTCCGTTCTCGTTTAACCTGAACTGAAACCCACATGCTGTCCGGTACCGGTAGCGATTTATCAGTCTTGGTTTAGAAGTTGTACTAATGAACTTGGAGCAGGCATGAAAAAGCGTACTCTCGCCGCATTGGCGGCAACCCTGTTGTTCGCCGTAACCACGGTGGATACCTTTGTGGCACCGCACATGGCCCACGCGCAAGCTAGCGACGCCACCGCGTCGGCTACCGCGACTGCCACACCTACCGCCGCACCAGAAACGGCCGGGTTGGCAACAGACGAAGCCGTGCCGCCGCCCCAGCCGGCTACGTCCGAAACGGTCAACAACCCGTATGGTCTCGGCGCACTCTGGAAGAACGGTGACTTTGTTGCACGCTTCGTGCTGATCCTGCTGGTGCTCATGTCAATGGGCAGCTGGTACATCATGATTACCAAGTTCTTCGAGCAGTTCCGTGCAAACCGTCGTGCGAAGAGCGCCGACGAACAGTTGTGGACGGCGCCGTCGCTAGTCGAAGGCGCGAAGCTGCTCGACGAAGCGTCACCGTTCCGCTTCATCGCCGAAACGGCAATCGAGGCAGGCGAACACCACAACGAAGCACTGCTCGAAGCCGTCGACCGCAACACGTGGATCGATACCTCGGTTGAGCGTGCGATCACCAACGTATCGAATCGTCTGCAGGACGGCCTGGCTTTCCTCGGCACCGTCGGCTCCACAGCGCCGTTCGTCGGTCTGTTCGGGACCGTGTGGGGGATTTATCACGCGCTGACGGCAATCGGTATCGCCGGCCAGGCTTCGATCGATAAGGTCGCGGGTCCGGTGGGTGAAGCGTTGATCATGACCGCGATCGGTCTTGCCGTGGCCGTGCCGGCCGTGCTGGGCTACAACTTCCTGGTTCGCCGCAACAAGTCGGTCATGGAACGTGTTCGTGCGTTCGGCGCACAACTGCACACGGTCCTGCTCGCCGGCAGCCGGCGCTCGACGCGCGCTTCGGCTCGCGAAGCAGCGCTGGCCCAATAAGCGGAGTTCGCCATGGCTATGAGCGTTGGGCAAGATGATGACGACGAGGTCATCTCCAGTATCAACACCACGCCGCTTGTCGATGTGATGCTGGTCCTGCTGATCATCTTTCTGATCACGATTCCGGTGGTGACGCATACGATACCTTTGCAACTGCCGAAGGAGACGATCCAGCCGCTGCAGACCACACCGAAAAGTATCGTCATTGCGGTCAACCGCGACGGCGATTTCTTCTGGAACGAGAAGCAGGTGGATGGGCCGACGCTGCTGGCACGCCTGAAAACCGTATCTGTCCAGACGCCGCAACCGGAAGTGCACGTTCGTGGCGACCAGAGCGCGCGTTATGAGTTCATCGGCCGGGTCATTACCGAGTGCGAGCGCGCCGGTATCGCCAAGGTTTCGTTTATTACTGAGCCGCCTGCGCGCGGTGGCTAGAAGGGGACGATCATGGGAATGAACGTATCGTCGGGCGGTCGCAACGCTGAACCGGAAGTGATGGTCGACATCAACACCACGCCGCTGATTGACGTGATGCTGGTGTTGCTGATCATGCTGATCATCACCATTCCAATTCAGACGCACGCCATCAAGATGAACTTGCCGGTCGGCAATCCGCCGCCGCCAATCACGCAGCCGGAAGTGGTGCAGATCGATATCGACTTCGACGGCACCACGACCTGGAATGGTCAACCTGTGCCGGACCGTGCGGCGCTCGAATCCAAGCTTGCACAAGTGGCTGCCGAACCGGTGCAAGCAGAGATACATCTGCGGCCTAACAAGCTGGTGCCGTACAAGGATGTGGCGGCCGTGATGGCGTCCGCGCAACGACTGGGCGCGACGAAAATCGGCCTGATCGGCAATGAGCAGTACATGCAATAGGGAAGTGGAATGCTAACGATCCATCAACGGTTCAAACGCGCGGTCATTGCGGCCGCTACCTGTGGACTGTCCGCGCTCGCCGTGCTGCCGGTCACGTCTTATGCCGCGGACACCTTGCGGCCGGATGTGGCGAAGCCGCTGAACGCCGCGCAGGATCTGTATCGTGCGCACAAGTACAAGGATGCGTTGACGAAGATCGATCAGGCGGCTGCCGTGCCGGGCAAGACGCCCTATGAAAGCTACATGGTCGAAGAGATGCGCGGTGCTGCAGCGGCGGCGGCGGGTGACAATGGTGTCGCGGCTCAAGCCTATGAAACGTTGCTCGGTTCAGGGCGTCTCACCGGCGCTGACGAACAACGCACCACAGCGGCGCTTGCCGGTATCTACTTCGAGCAAAAGAACTACGCACAGGCTATCAAGGTCGCGCAGCGCTATCAGAAGTCAGGCGGCGGCGATCCCGATATGCGTACGCTGCTCGTCCAGTCCTACTACCTGTCGAATGACTGCGGCAATGTAGTGAGCTTGCTCAAGCCCGCGGTCGATGCGCAAGCGCGTGCCGGCCACGCGCCCGACGAGTCACAACTGCAATTGCTCGGCACGTGCGCGCAGCGTGTAAAAGACGACACTACGTACCGCGGTGCGCTCGAAAAACTGGTCGCTTATCACCCGAAGCAGTCTTACTGGGACGATCTGTTTCAAGCGATCCGCGCGAAGCCGGGCTATTCGTCGTCGCTTGATATCGATACCTATCGGCTGCGTCGCGCGACCGGTTCGCTTAGCACTGTCGACGACTACATGGAGATGACCCAGCTCGCGATCGTGGCGGGTACCACGGCCGAGGGCAAGCAGGTGATCGATCAAGGATTCACATCGGGCGTTCTGGGCCACGATGCACAAGCGGATCGCGAAAAGCGTTTGCAGGCGCTAGCCGCGAAGCGGGCGCAGGCACCCGCTGATCCGGCGAACCCTGTAGCGCCGGTCGACGTTGCATTCAACCAGGTCTTCGCGGGTCAAACCAAGCAGGGTCTTGCAGCTATGGAAGCGGCGATCGCGAAGGGTGGGCTCGATCACCCTGACCAGGCACAGTTGCATCTCGGCGTGGCTTACTACGTGGCAGGCGACAAAGCCCGTGCAGTGCAAACCTTCCGTGCGGTGAAGGGCTCCGATGGTTCAGCCGACCTCGCTCGGTTGTGGGTGATGGTGGCGTCGAAATAACGGCACCGCGGTTCTAGCATGTCCTCTCCTGTGAAGTGCCGCCGAACCAGGCGTGCATTGACCGGGTGGCACCTGCTCGCCGTATGGAATGAAGGTGTTCGACGAACGGCAGTCAAGTGCGAAAGTATCCCGACGATCGCATTGATTGAATCACCTGGCGCGGCAACTAACCGGGCATAGGGCACGTGTCCCAGGGAGGGTGTTGCATCCAATAAAACATAGTTTGGTATACAAACTAATTTTGACTACGGGATTCTGTCTTGCTATGGTTTTGCCACTCGATAACAAGGCACAGATCGCAGTTTCCATAGGAAGCAAAATTCGCGCACTGCGCCAACGGTTCAAGCGCACGCTGGATGAAGTGGCGACGAGTGCGGGGATTTCAAAGCCCTTTTTGTCCCAGGTGGAACGAGGTCATGCAACGCCTTCCATTACTTCGCTGGTGGGCATTGCGCGAGCGCTAGGTGTCACAGTGCAGTACTTCGTTGACACGCCAACCGAAGACAAGTCAGTGCGTAGAGGAAGCGAGCTGGAGTACTTCGGGTTCGATGGAACTGCGAATCTTTTTGGCCGGCTGACGAACTTGTCGGTTGGTGGGCAGCTGGAAGCGATTCTCGTCAAGATGCCGGTGGGACAGAACCCATCGGAAGTCACGACACATGCAGGGGAAGAGTTTTTGTACGTAATGAGCGGCCAGTTATCGCTCACGTTAGAAGGTACAACGTTCGTATTGCAAGCAGGTGACACCGCACATTTCGAGTCCACCGTGCCTCACGCCTGGTGCAATACCGCTCGCGAAGAAGCAATGATTGTATGGGTGGGCACGCCAAGATTGTTCTAGGTGCTTTTAGTGCGTGTTTTCGTTGAAGCCACTTCTCCTATTGTTGTAAGCATTACTTATCGTTAAATGTAAGGTTGGGCTGATGGAGAGGCGTTGTCCTGTCCATCATGGAAATTAGTTGAAGTTAAAAAAATAGAAAGCGCTGCGCATTTCGTTTGCAATAGATAAGTAGTCCGATATTGAAGTATCTGAAGTGTCCCGTCTTTCTATCTGCATTTGCAATTTGGATCGCTATTGACCTGATTGCGGGGCGGTAGAAGCGCGGGTCTGCTTTAACGGAGCGCGGCGCAAGAACGCCGTATATCGAGTGGAGAGGTCCATAAGACCTCTCTTCACACACAGCTGTGGCCTTATTGACGAGCGAGAAGGGGAAAAATGAAACAACGGGCATTGGCGTTGGCCATCAAAAGAATAGTCTGGGCTGAGCTAGCTTTGTCAGCCGCAATCGCCGTACCGGCGTTTGCGCAAAGCCAGCCGGCCACCACGGGTACGGCGGCGGGCGCGACGACGACGGAAAGCGCGCCGGCAGCAGCAGTGGCGGCGCCTGCATCAGGCGTTGCTGCAACACCCACTGCGGACAACAACACCGCGACACCGACTGCTGAAAAAGGCGTCCAGCAAATCAAGAAATTTGAAGTGACCGGGTCGCTGATTCGTAGCGCCGACAAAGTCGGCTTCAATGCAGTCCAGACGATTTCGCAGAAAGACATTCAGGAAAGCGGCGCCACGACCGTCGCTGACTATCTGCGCACGACCTCGGCCAACTCGGCGAATAGCTGGGGCGAAGGCCAGTCCGGCAACTTTGCCGCAGGCGCTGCAGGTATTGCCTTGCGCGGCCTCAGCGAAAAGTACACGCTCGTGTTGGTGGATGGACAGCGCGTCGCGCCGTTCGCGTTCTTCTCGAACAGCGTCGACTCCTTCTTCGACTTGAATACGTTGCCGTTGAACTCCATTGACCGCATCGAAATCGTGAAGACCGGCGCCGTGTCGCAATACGGTTCGGACGCTATCGCGGGCGTGGTCAACATCATCACAAAGCACGACTTCCAAGGGCTGCAACTCGACGGCAGCTACGGCAGCGCCATCAGCCAGGGCGGCGGCGCGGGCACGACCAAATTCGGCGTGCTCGCCGGCTTTGGCGACCTAAACGCCGATCGCTTCAACGTGACGGCCGCGGCAAGTTACTACAAGTCGAACGGCTTCACGCTTGCTGACCGCGACGCGACGAGCGCTCAGGATTTCACCAATCAGCCGGGCGGCCATTCGTTGCTCGCGCCGTCGTACTGGAATATGCCCGACGGCAGCGTGCAGGCATTGAGCGGCTGTGCAAACGGCGGCGCGGTGCATCCCGCAGGCACCAACTCGCTGACGGCAGGATTGCCGGGCACGATCTGCGGCTACAACTCTGCAGAAAGCACGTCTATCGCGCCGATGACCGAGCGTTTGAACGCGAAGCTCCACGCTGACTTCAAGATCAACGACGAGACGACCGCGTTTGGCGACTTCCTGATCAGCAGCAACAAGACCACGACGAACGATGGTCTCTGGAACAACGTTATCGGCAATCCGCAGGTTCCCGCACTCGTGTGGAATCCGCAGACCAAGCTGCTTTCGCCGTTCAACTTCACCGTGCCGGCGAGCAATCAGTACAACCCGTTCGGGGTCGCCACGCCGCTCACGTATGCGTTCCCGGGCGCGGTAGCAGAAGACACGTATGCCACCTACTGGCGCGCGTCGACAGGCATCAAGGGCTCGTTCAACCTGCCGAACGGCGAGTGGGATTGGGCAACGTCGGTCAGTCACTCGCAAAGCACGGTTTCGAACACTTATACGAACCAGCTCAACACCGCGGCACTGACCAATATTTATCAGAACGGGACGTTCGATTTCTCGAATCCCGCGGCTACGCCGAACGGCCTCAACGGGCTGTACCAGGATGCGAACAACCTGGCGATCTCCAAGCTCGATACCGTTGACGCGACGCTGTCCACGCCCCACCTCTTCAGTCTGCCAGCGGGTGACGTAGGTCTCGGTTTCGGTGCACAGTTCACGCACCAGAGCGAAGTGATGAACCCGGGTGCGGCATTCGAAACGGGCCAGGTCATCAGCCCGAATCTTCAGACGGTGAACGGTCAGCGCAACGTAGCTGCCGTGTATTACCAGGTGGATATTCCTATCGTGCGCGCGCTGACGTTCAGCCAGTCGGGCCGCTATGACCACTACAGCGATGTCGGTGGTGCGTTCTCGCCGCGTTTCGCGTTGCGCTATCAGCCGGTTCAGGCACTGACGATGTACACCTCGTACAACCGCGGCTTCCGTGCGCCGACGTTCGTAGAGAACAGCAACTCTCAAACGATGGGTATTCAGGTCGATCAGGCCACCGGCCAGAACTACACGTCGATCACGGAAGGCAATCCGGACCTGAAAGCCGAACGCACGAAGAACCTGAGCATCGGCTTTCAACTGTCGCCCACCCGTACGACCGATATCGGCCTGGACTGGTACAAGATTCGTGTCGATAACGTGATCGGCCAGGGCTCGCCTTCGCAGACCGTAACCGACGCGAACGGGAATCTGCTGTACAAGGTTATTCCGTACATGAACCTGGGTTACCTGGATACGAACGGTTTCGAAGGCACGTTCCGCCAGTCGCTTCCGACGAAGACCGGGACGTTCACCTTGTCCGCTGACTGGGCTTACATCAACAGCTTCAAGCTCGGCTCGCCGGGTCAGTCGCCGGTGAATGGTGCAGGTAATGACTACACCCTCACGCAGCCGTTCGGCGGCAGCTTCCCGCGCTGGAAAGGCAACACCACCCTGGACTGGGCGTACAACAAGTTTGACGCAGCGCTGACCTGGCAGTTCACGGGTCCGTACGCGCAAAACCTGGTTGCCGCCGGGCCGTCCCACGCGGGTTCGTACAGCCAGTTCAACCTGATGATGACGTACACGGGCTTCAAGCACTGGACGATCTTCGGCGGTATCGACAACATCTTCAATCGTGCGCCGCCGTACGATGCGGTCTTTGCAAATGGCACGCTGGATCAGAATGGCTACGACCAGTCGATCTACACGAACATTGGCCGTTTCGCGCAGGTCGGCGCAACGTACAAGTTCTGATGTCGCTGTAGTGTGTTTGACTGATGGAATGGTCGCTCCCGCGCATGTCATGCGGCGCGGGAGCGACCTTGTTTTCGACAATTCGGGGCTCTTCGATTCAAACATCGATCTTTCGACGCCTCACCGCATGACGCGCTCATGGCCGCAGTCAACGCCCAAGCGCGGAAGTAATAAATACCGGGAGTTTCCAGATGTTTTTCGCGCCACGTCCTTATCGTTCAGTCCGTCTTCGCCGTGCATCCGCGGCACTTGCTGTGGGCGGCGTTTTGCTCACCGGCGCCGTGCAGGCGGCAATCATTCCTCCCGGCGTGCAACTCGCCGCGAAGCAGGAACTGGTGCGCAACAACGGCACGGAAGTCGAGACACTTGATCCGAACGTGGCGGAATCGGTGCCGGCGAACACCGTCGCGCGCGATCTGTTTGAAGGTCTGACGGCAACCCGTTCCGATGGCGAAACCGTTCCCGGCGTCGCGGAAAAGTGGGAGATGAAAGACCCCACCACGTGGGTTTTTCATCTGCGAAAGAATGCGAAGTGGTCCAACGGCGAGCCGGTTGTTGCCGCCGACTTTGTCTACGGATCCCAGCGTCTCGTCGATCCCAAAACCGCTTCGCCGTACGCGACCACGTACGGCATGTTCCTGCTCAATGGAACAGATATTGTTGCTGGCAAGAAACCGGTGACGTCCCTTGGCGTGAGCGCACTCGACCCGTACACGGTCGAGATCAAAACGCCGTACCCGGTGCCGTTCCTGCCTGACCTGATGTCGAATACGAACTTCGGGCCGGTGAACAAGGCGGCCGTCGACAAGTATGGCCACGACTGGACCAAACCCGGCAAGCTGGTCAGCAACGGCGCATTCATGCTGAAAGACTGGCAAGTGAACAACCGCCTCGTGCTGGCGAAAAACCCGCAGTACTGGAATGCCGCGAACGTGCAACTGAATCAGGTCACGTACCTTCCCGTGGAAGACGAAAACTCGGACGTGGATCTGTACAAGTCCGGCGGTGACGACTGGGTGAACCAGCTTCCCTCGGGGACCTATGCCCGCTACAAACAGGAATATCCGAACGAGATGCGCGCGGCACCCATGCTCGGCTTGCGTTATTACTCGTTCAACAACAAGGACCCGTTGCTGAAGGATGTGCGTGTGCGCAAGGCGCTGTCCATGGTCATTGACCGCGACATCCTGGCTCAGCGTGTGACGGCCGACGGCCAGATCCCGGCGTATGGCGTCATCGTGAAAGGCGTGAAGGGCGCAGACGTCAGTGCGTACGACTGGGCTTCGTGGCCCATGGCGAAGCGCGTGGACGAGGCGAAAAAGCTGTTGGCCGAGGCGGGCGTGAAACCTGGGACCAAGTTGCAGTTCGTCATGAATACGAGTGAGTATCACAAGAAGATGGCGATCTTCGCGGCGTCCGAATGGAAGACGAAACTGGGTCTGGATACTGAAATACAGGCGATGGAATTCAAGGTGCTGCTCAAGAAGCGGCACGACGGCGACTACCAGATCGCACGCAATGGCTGGGTAGCGGATTACAACGACGCAAGCACCTTCCTCACGCTGGTTCAATGCGGTTCCGAGCAGAACGACAACCAGGCGTGCAACCCCAAAGCCGATGCGCTGATGCGCCAGGCGTCCAACTCCACCGACCCGGCCACGCGTCAGACATTGCAGACCGAAGCAGCCAAGGTTGCAATGGAAGACTATCCTATGCTGCCGTTGCTGCAATACACGCTGGTACGGTTGGTCAAAAGTTACGTGGGGGGCTATTCCACGAAGAACCCGATGGACCATTACCGCAGCGAAGACCTGTACATCATCAAGCATTGAGCGCGGTGCGCGGTGCGCGGCCCGGCCACTCGACATGCACGCGGCGAGAGTCACGCGTATTGTCATCACGAAGCACCCGCCCGTTTCATTCCTCAGGCTTTGTTATGAACGAACCGCATCATCCCCTGAAAGGCGCGCTGTGGGCGCCGGCGGCAAACAACGATGAATAGCGGCTGCATTAAAGGCTTTATCACGCTGGGGTGTGCGGCACTGCTCCTTGCATCGCAAGCGTTCGCGAGACCGTCGATCGCGCAATACGACAAGCCAAAGTATCCGGCGAACTTCACGCACTTCGACTATGCGGATCCGGACGCGCCCGCTAACGGCGACATGAGTTTCCAGAACTGGGACGAACAGCAAAGCTACGATTCATTGAATCCCTTCCTGGTCCGCGGCGCGCCGGCGCCCGACCTGAAGAACATGATGTTCGACACGCTGATGCAGCGAAGCTGGGATGAACTCGCGTCCGAGTATCCATTGATTGCGGATGACGTGGAGGTGGCTCCGGACGGCAAGTCGGCCACGTTCCATATCAATCCCCACGCGCGTTTTTCCAACGGCGACCCGATCACAGCCCCCGACGTGAAGTATTCATACGACACGTTGGCGAGCCGTCAGGCCTCCCCAATCTACAACTCGCAGTTCGCGAACATCAGCCGCGCAACCGTGGTCGATCGCTTGACGGTGCGCTTCGATTTCAAGGAAGCGCGCCGCGATGCACCGCTGATCGCGGGGGACCTGCCGATCTTCTCGCCAAAGTGGGGCATGAAAGCGGACGGCACGCGGCCACCGTTCGATCAGATATCGGATGTGCCGCCGGTGGCAAGCGGTCCTTATCTGATCGAGCAACGCAAGAACGACAAGCAGATCACCTACAGGCGCAATCCAGACTATTGGGCCGCCGACCTGCCGTCGCGTCGTGGCATGTATCGCTTCCAGCGCATCACGTTCCGGCTCTTCACTGACGCCTACACGTCGCTGGAAGATTTCAAAGCCGGCCACACCGATATGCGCGCGGAGTATTCGTCCTCGACCTGGGCGCGCAAGTACATCGGCAAGAACTTCAGCAACGGGTCGCTCAGGAAGAGCCAGTTCCCCGACGGTCCGGCGCAGATGCAGGGCTTGGTCATCAACACGCGCAGACCGCAGTTCGCGGACGCCCGTGTGCGTCGCGCGCTGACGCTTGCCTTCGACTACGACTGGTTGAACCGGATGGGCTTTTACAATCTGTATCGCCGCACGGGAAGCTATTTCCAGGACTCCCCGTTTGGCGCGCAGGGCGTGCCGGATGCGAAGGAACTGGCGCTGCTCGAACCGTATCGTTCGACGCTTCCGGCTGCCGTGTTCGGCCCCATGCTGAAGCAGCCGGACACGGTGCCGCCCCATTCGTTGCGTGCCAATTTGCGTGAAGCTCAGTCGCTTTTGAACGAAGCGGGCTGGCAGTATCGTGACGGTGCGTTGCGCGACGCCAGCGGCACGCCGATGACCATCGAGATCATGGATGACCAACCCGGCATGGACAAGGTCGTCCTGCCGTATATCCAGCAGTTGCAGACGCTTGGCATACAGGCGCATCTGCGGGAACTCGACAGCGCGTTGTACGAGAAACGCATGGACGCATTCGACTTCGACATGACCACGTATATCTATGCACCCGTCACTATTCCGGGCGGCGAACTGACGCGCCGCTTCGGCAGCGCAGCGGCGTCGCAGCCGGGTTCGGAAAATTTCCCGGGCGTCCGTTCGAAGGCGGCCGATGCGATGATCGACGCGGCGTTGAAAGCGCAGACGCTAAGCGATCTTGAGACGGCCACGCGCGCGCTTGATCGCATCCTGATCAACGAGTATTACATTGTGCCGGAGTACTATGCACCGACTACGCGAGTAGGCTATCGGTCGCGAATGGGCTATCCCCCGGTTGCGCCGCTTTCTTATCTTGCAGAGGACTGGCTGATCGACTACTGGTTCGTTAAGGCGCCGTCCGGTGCCGCTACGGCTGCTTCAACACACTGAGATTGCCATGGCCGCTTATATCCTCAGACGCCTGTTGCTGATGATCCCCACGTTGATCGGCGTGGTCACGCTGACGTTCGTCGTGACGCAATTCGTGCCGGGTGGACCGGTCGAGCAGATCCTGATCCAGATGCGCCATGGCGGAAGCCACGGCGAGGGCGGCGGGGCCGGCGGGTATCACGGCAGCCAGGGAGTCGACCCGCAGCAGGTCGAGCAACTCAAGAAGCAATTCGGCTTCGACAAGCCGCCGCTTGTGCGCTACGTAAGCATGCTTAAGAACTATGCGAGCTTCAATCTCGGTCAGTCGTACTACCAGCATCAAAGTGTGTGGGGCGTGATTCGTTCGAAGCTGCCGGTCTCCATTACGTTGGGGCTGTGGACCGTGTTGCTGACTTACCTTATTGCGGTGCCGCTGGGGATCTCGAAGGCGGTGCGAAACGGTTCCCGGTTCGACACCGCCACGAGCGTGCTCGTGCTGACCGGCTACGCCATTCCCGGTTTCGTGCTCGGCGTCTTGCTGCTGATGCTGTTTGGCGGCGGCACGCTATGGCAGGTATTCCCCATGCGCGGCCTTACCTCCGACGACTTCGACCAGCTCAGCATCGCGGGCAAGGTGCTCGATTATCTGTGGCACATCGCGTTGCCGGTGACGGCTTCGGTGGTGGGTAACTTTGCGATCGTCACGATCCTGACCAAGAACACGTTCCTCGAAGAGATCAGCCGGCAATACGTGCTGACCGCGCGCGCAAAAGGTGCGCCACAACGCGACGTGCTCTGGAAACACGTGCTGCGCAATGCGATGATTCCGCTCCTGACCGGATTGCCGGCAGCGTTTGTGGCCGCATTCCTCAATGGCAACCTGTTGATTGAGACATTGTTTTCGCTCGATGGCATGGGCCAGCTTTCCTACGACTCGGTGATCCGGCGCGACTACCCCGTCGTGCTTGGCTCGCTTTACTTGTTCACCCTGATTGGTCTTGTGACCAAGCTTATTGCGGACGTCTGTTATGTCCTCGTCGACCCCCGTATCCAGTTCGACCGGCTGGACCGGTGAGCGCGTGAACGCGTGAACGCCTCCCTGAATCTTCCCATAGCGACCATGACGAACCCGCCGCCGTCCGAGTCGCCCGGCCGGCGCGTATGGCTGCGTTTCAAGGCGCAGCGACTGGGCTACTGGAGCACGATTGTGTTCGTCGCGTTGTTTGCCATCAGCCTGCTGGGCGAAGTGTTGGCCAACGACAAGCCGCTGTTGATCCGCTACGAGGGACATTATTATTTCCCGATCGTGAAGGACTATTCGGAGAAGGTATTCGGCGGCGATTTCCCCGCGCGCGCGAACTATCTCGACCCGTATATTCGCGACCGGCTGGAATCGAAGGGCAACTTCGCGATCTATCCGCCGAATCATTTCCACTACGACACCGTCGACTATTTTGCGACCACACCCAATCCCGCGCCGCCCTCGGCCGCCAACTGGCTCGGGACAGACCAGTTCGGCCGCGACGTCCTTTCGCGCCTGCTGTACGGTTTTCGGCTCTCTGTGCTCATGGCGCTTGCACTCACCGTCTCGGGCGTCGTGCTGGGCGTCCTGACTGGCGCAGTGCAGGGGTTTTACGGTGGCCGCACCGACTTGATCGGCCAGCGCCTGATCGAGATCTGGAGTTCGATGCCGGATCTCTACCTGCTGATCATCTTCGCATCGATCTTCGAGCCGACCTTGTGGCTGCTGTTCATCCTGCTTTCGGCATTTGGGTGGCTCACGCTGTCGGACTACGTGCGCGCCGAATTTCTGCGCAACCGTTCGCTTGACTACGTTCGCGCGGCTCGCACGATGGGCTTGTCGAACTGGCAGATCATGTGGCGTCACGTGCTGCCCAACAGCCTGACTCCCGTGATCACCTTCCTGCCGTTTCGCATGAGCGCGGCGATTCTCGCGCTGACCAGCCTCGACTTCCTCGGGCTCGGCGTACCCGCGCCAACACCAAGTCTCGGCGAATTGCTCGCCGAAGGAAAAAACAATCTCGATGCGTGGTGGATCTCGGGCGCGGCGTTCGGTGGCCTTGTCGTCACCTTGTTGCTGCTGACCTTCATGGGCGACGCATTGCGCAACGCACTCGATACGCGCACGCGCGGTTCCGCATTTGGAGGGGCGCAGAAGTGACAGCCCCTCTGTTGCAACTCGACGGTTTATCGATTGGTTTCGGCGATAAGACCGTCGTACGCGAACTGACTCTTTCTATCGGGCGTGGAGAACGCGTGGCGCTGGTGGGCGAGTCGGGATCGGGCAAGAGCGTCACGGCGCTTTCCATCCTGGGCCTGGCAGACAACGCTCGCCAGACGGGGCGCATCTTGCTGGACGGCGACGATCTTCTGCAAAAGACCGAGCAACAGATGCGCGGCATTCGCGGCCGCGACATCGCCATGGTCTTCCAGGAACCGATGACCGCGCTCAACCCGTTGTTCACCATCGGCAAGCAGATTGCGGAAAGCCTGCGCCTGCACGAAGGTTTGCGGCCCAACGCGGCACGTCAACGGGGTATTGAGTTATTGCGCCGTACCGGTATCCCCGAACCGGAACGGCGTATCGACAGCTTCCCGCATCAGCTCTCCGGTGGCCAGCGGCAACGCGCGATGATCGCGATGGCGCTCGCGTGCCGCCCGCGCCTGCTGCTCGCCGATGAACCGACCACAGCCCTCGATGTGACCGTGCGCCAGCAGATAGTGGAACTGCTGATCGGCTTGCAGGAACAGGAGGCGGCCGAGCGCGGCATGGCGGTGCTGCTGATCACGCACGACCTGAACCTGGTGAAGCGCTTCGCGCAGCGCGTGGCGGTGATGGAGAAGGGCGTGCTGGTGGAAACCAACACCACTGCGGAACTGTTTGCAAATCCGCAGCATCCCTATACGCGCCGCCTGCTCGATAGCGAGCCCGAACGCGCGATCGATCCGATCGCTTCGAACGCGCGGCAGTTGCTCGAAGTGCAGGGGCTGTCCGTTGACTACCGGACTTCTGGGAAAGGCTGGCGGTCCACGTTTTCGAAGTCTTCATTTCGCGCGTTGCAAGACGTGGGCATCACGTTGAGACGCGGTGAAACGCTCGGCATAGTAGGCGAATCCGGATCAGGAAAGTCCACGCTTGCTGCTGCCATCCTGGGGCTGCAGCGGCCGACGGACGGGATGATTCATATCGACGGGCAGTGCTTGTCCACGCTCAAGAGCGCGAACTCGCGGCGCAGTGTGTCGTCGCGACTGCAAGTGGTATTTCAGGATCCCTACGGATCATTGTCGCCGCGCATGACGATCGAGCAGATAGTCGGCGAAGGGATTGCGTTGCATCGGCCGGAGGTGACGGCAGCGGCGCGTCGTCAGCGCGTGGTGGCGCTGCTTGACGAAGTGGGCATGCCGGCCGATGTCCTGCCGCGTTATCCGCATGAATTTTCAGGTGGACAGCGGCAGCGTATTGCAATCGCTCGGGCGCTCGCGGTCGAGCCGGAACTGCTTGTGCTCGACGAACCCACGAGCGCGCTCGATGTATCAATACAGCAGCAGGTCCTCAACCTGCTCACGCGGCTGCAGAAAAAATACACGCTGAGTTATCTGTTCATCACGCATGACCTTGCCGTGATGCGCGCGATGGCGCACAGGGTGGCGGTCATGAAGGCCGGGCGGATTGTGGAGATGGGCGACACGATGGACGTATTGCAAGCGCCTGCGCATCCCTATACACAGGCGCTACTTGCAGCGTCAATAGTAGCGGGCGCCGCGGCGTAACAAGTCTGAAGTCGTTACGCAATACACGGCTTCTAAAGTTTTCTATTACGCACGGCCGATTTTCGGACTGTCAAATGTTCCGGTCTTGAACAAAAACTAATAAAACGAAAATCAAAATCGGCCTTCGCTGAACTCAACACCCGGCTATACCCGGGCCGAAGCTGCTCGCCGCCAGCAGAATCAGGCAAGCGAAAACATCGATCCCACGTGCGACCACCCGGCGGGGTTGTGCTGCGTTCGCGTATCGCGAGTAAGCTTTAACGGGATTTCCGCGCGGGTACGGTTCTGGCGACGCACGCTCACGCTTCGGCCCGAACGCCCCTCTTCATTCCGATGCACCCCTACAACTGACTTTCCAATCTATAAACAGGAGCTTTCCATGATGAATCGAGACAACCCCGTGTGGCTCATCACCGGCTGCTCGACTGGCTTCGGCCGTGAGTTGGCCAAACTTGTGCTGGAGCGCGGATGGCGCGCCGTGGTGACGGCACGGGATCCGTCCACGCTCGCGGAACTTGCCGAGGGTTATGGGGACCGTGCACTGGCGCTGCAACTTGACGTGACCGACCGCAAGCAGATCGCCGATGTTGTCGCGAAGTCGCAGAAGCATTTCGGCCGTATCGATGCGCTCGTGAACAACGCGGGTTACGGTTATCTGGCGGCTATTGAAGAAGGCGAGGACGACGCCGTACGCGCCATGTTCGAGACCAACGTCTTCGGTCTGGTCGACATGACGAAGGCCGTACTGCCCATCATGCGTGCGCAAAAAAGTGGCCTCATTGTCAATATTTCATCGATAGGCGGGATTACAAGCTTCGCGGCCACGGGCTACTACCACGGCACCAAATACGCGGTGGAAGGCATCTCGGAGTCACTGGCAATCGAGGTGAAACCGCTGGGCATCGACGTGCTGGTGGTCGAGCCGGGACCGTTCCGCACCAACTGGGCCGGGCCGTCGATCAAGCAGTCGGCTACGCGCATTGATGACTATGCTGCTACAGCAGGCGAACGGCGCAAGCAGACCGAAGCACGCAGCGGCAATCAGGCGGGCGATCCGGTACGTGCCGCGCAGGCGATCATAGACGCGGCACTCTCCGACACCCCGCCGTTGCGGCTGTTGCTAGGTAAAGCCGCGCTTGAACTGGCGCGCAAGAAAGTCGCTTCGCTGACACACGACTTCGATACGTGGGAAAAGGCAACTATTGGCGCCGACTTCCCGGAAGGCTCAAGCTAAGCCGAACATCGCGCGAGCGCCTTTCTTATCCCTTGCTGCGAGTGGTAACCGAGGCGCACGCTTCTTTTGTTTTCCCTGCCGGAAATGCGTGCGCCGTGACTGTTGGACACCCCCAACCGACAAAGCGCGCTTCCCCCATACCCTGGCTTCCGTCACACGAGATAAGAGCGCTCAAGCCTGGGCCGCACGCGCTCGCACTGCGCCACCGCGACTGTAGAAAACGCCTCTTCCGCAAACATTTTGCATAAGGCAAACTTATGGATATCGACGGAAAATGCTGCAGCTTCGCACGGTTCTTGGCAGCACGGGCATCCTGTCATCCTTGCTAAGCCGGCGCCGCGCCAAACCGGAGCGCCCATGAGACGACCGCGTCACCCCATCGACCTGCGCGCACTGCAGGCGTTCGTTGCCGTCTGCGATACCGGCTCGATGACCGCCGCTGCCAAGCAGCTCGGCGTGAGCCAGAGCGCCATCAGCCAGGCGGTATCTGCGCTCGAACGTGAGCAGGGGACCAGCCTGTTCGACCGGGACAGCCGTCCGCCGCGGGCCAATAGCGCGGGGCGAGCCTTGCTTGAACTCGCCACGCCCTTGCTAGATCACGCGCAACGCGTGAGTGCCCGCATTGACGAGGCATCCGATGCAGGCAACGCTTCGGTTCGCCTAGGTTGCGTGGACTCGTTCGCGGCTACCATTGGTCCGGAACTGATTCGCGCACTCTCGGGTTCGTCGCGGCAGATTGCGTTGTGGTCGGGACTGACGCCGGGGCTGACCAAGCAGTTGCACGATCGCGAGATCGATCTGGCCGTCTGCACTCAAACTGTTATTTCCGACCCGCGTATTGTGGAGATTCCCTTGTTCTCCGAGGCGTTTGTGGCCGTTGCGTCGCGGCGCTTCCTCGCGTCGCGACCCGCTGCGGACTGGCGTATGCTCGCTAGCAATCTTCCTTTGATCCGTTATACGGGGCGCTCGGTGATCGGCCAGCAGGTCGAGCGTTTTGCGCGGCACCTCGGTATCGACAGCCCGCGGCGTTATGAATTCGACGCCACCGATCCCCTGCTCAGCCTCGTTGCCGCGGGTCTTGGTTTTGCCATCTCCACGCCGCTTTGCTTGTGGCAGGCGCGTCATTATCTGGAGGAAATCGATGTGTTGCCGCTGCCGCCGGGCGGCCTTGCACGCCGGGATTTTTTCCTGTTGCATCGTGAGAGCGAATGGGATGGTTTTGCGGCCGAACTGATCTCTCTGACGCGTGGCGTGCTCGACCAGCGCATTCGCCCGGCGCTGCAGCAAGCGCAACCCAACCTGCCGGACGACGCCATCCGATAACCGCTTATCGTTCTCGCCTATTGATCTCTTTTCCACACCTCTTTCATACGCTTACTTCGCCCGGAATCTGTCATGACCGATCTCTACACCTTGCATCGCGGCGACGCGCCGCTGCTTATTTCCATCCCGCACCTGGGCACCAGAATTCCCGAGAGCTTGCGGCCGTTGTACACGGACATCGCGCTGACCGTCGCGGACACCGACTGGCATCTCGACCGCCTGTATGACTTCGCCCGCGAGATGGGCGCGACCATTCTAGGCGGCCGCATCTCGCGTTATGTGATCGACCTGAACCGTCCATCGAACGATGAAAGCCTCTATCCGGGGCAGACGACAACAGGTCTTTGCCCGGGCGAAACCTTTCGTGGCATGCCGCTGTATCGCGATGGCGCGGGGCCCGACGCCGCAGAAAAAGCGCAGCGCGTAGTGACCTACTGGCAGCCGTATCACGACGTGCTTGAGGCCGAGCTTGCGCGGTTGCGGGCGGCGCATCCGAACGTGTTGTTATGGGAGGCGCATTCCATCGCAAGCGTGTTGCCGCGCTTGTTCGAGGGCAAGCTTCCTGATCTGAACATTGGTACGCAGGATGGGCGAACGGCTGCGCCGGGCGCCTTGCAAGCTGTCACCCATACCGCTGAACGGAGCGCCTACACCTGGATCGCCAATGGCCGTTTCAAGGGCGGCTACAACACGCGTCACTACGGAACGCCTGAGACGGGTGTTCACGCGATACAACTCGAAATGTGCCAGTCGACGTATATGCACGAGACGGAACCATTCGACTACGCGCCCGAGGCAGCCGGTCAGGTTCAGGTGGTAGTGAAGGACATGGTGGGCGCGGCGCTGGATGTGATCCGAGGGCTGTAGTCGTTGTCGTTCAAGCGTCTAAGCAGTAGAGCCGACTGCCGCTGCCAGGCATCCAAGCGCGATTTTCAACGATCTCTTAACATGGCCGATGCATTAACGAAGTTGCCTGCCTGCTTACGTTGCGGCAGGGTAGCGGCTCATTGGCTTTCAATGGAAAGGAGTGGACATGGAACATCGATTACTGGGCGAAACGGGCTTCAAGGTGCCCGTGCTGAGTCTGGGCACTGCCACGTTCGGCGGCAGCAATGATTTCTTCAAGGCGTGGGGCAGCACGGATGCCGACGGCGCGCGCAGCCTGGTCGACATTGCGCTGGAGGCAGGCGTCTCGATGTTCGACAGCGCCGACGTTTATTCCGACGGCATGGCGGAGGAGATCCTCGGCAAGGCAATTGCCGGACGCCGCTCGAAGGTGATCGTATCGACGAAAGGAACGTTTCCGTTCGGCTCGGACGTGAACAGCGTCGGCTCGTCGCGGCATCACTTGACGGAAGCCATCAATGGCAGCCTGAAGCGCCTGAACACCGACTACATCGACATCTATCAACTACATGGATTCGATGCGCTGACACGCGTGGAAGAAACCTTGCGCACGCTCGACGACTTCGTGCGCGCGGGCAAGATCCGCGTGATAGGCTGCTCTAATTTTTCCGGCTGGCACTTGATGAAATCGCTGGCGGTGTCGGACCGCGAAGGCCTCGCACGGCATTCGGTGCATCAGGCGTATTACTCGCTGACCGGCCGCGATTTCGAGCATGAACTCATGCCGCTGGGACTGGACCAGAAGGTGTCCACCATTGTGTGGAGTCCGCTGGGATGGGGGCGTCTCACAGGCAAGATCCGACGCGGCAGCCCGTTGCCGGCGAACAGCCGTTTGCACAAGACGGCGGACATGGGACCGCCGGTTGCCGATGAATATGTCTTCGGCATTGTGGATGCGCTGGATGCCGTGGCCAAGGAAACCGGCAAGAGCGTGCCGCAGATTGCGTTGAACTGGCTGCTGCAGCGGCCGACGGTGGCGAACGTCATTGTGGGCGCTCGCGACGAGAAACAGTTCCGTGAGAACCTGGGCAGCGTAGGGTGGTCATTGAGTGCGGAACAGATCGCGGCGCTGGATAAAGCGAGCACGTTGCCGCTGCCGTATCCGTACTGGCATCAACGCGGGTTCGCGGATCGCAATCCGTCGCCGGTGTAAAGAGGGGACGGGTGCGCTCGCTGCTTTTATGTGCGGGTTGCGAGCGCAGCGCGCCACCGCCGTCCTTTCGCGGTTTATCGCGGCGAAGCCATCGCTTCGCTTGCTACACCGTTGCGCCTGATTTGCATGAGTCGATCGCCGAGTTTTTCGCGCGCCTGTTCGGTATCGAAGTGCGTTTGAAGGTTCATCCAGCTTTGCGGGTCGACACCAAAAAATGCGCCAAGACGAACGGCTGTGTCGGCGGTGATGGCGCGTTTTCCTTGCACGATTTCATTGATGCGACGTGGCGGTACATCGATTGCTTTTGCGAGCGCGTACTGAGTAATGCCCATTGGAGCGAGCCATTCTTCCGCGAGGATAACGCCGGGCGTATCGAGTGGAATTTCGCGAGTCATAAGTAATCCTGGTGATAGTCGCAGATTTCGACCTGCGTAGCGCTGCCCAACTCGAAGCCGAAGCAAAGACGGGGCGCGAGATCCTCTTGCAGCAGCGCCATCTAGCCTCACCGGTCCTCTACCGTATCCCCACGCTCCGCAATAATCCGTCCCAACTCTCGCGTTGAAGGTACGCGGCGCATGGGATTCGTGGACCCCAGTTCATCGTCGGCCAGGTTTTCAATCAGCGCCAGCAACACCTTCCGCGCGGTCTTGATGTCGTGCTCGCTCAGGCCCACCACGCTGACGTCATTGACTTCCTCGGCGAGCGGAACGAGCTTCTCTTTCAGCGCGCGGCCCTCGGCAGTCAGGAACACGTGTACGTTTTTCTTGTTGTCGGGCATCTGCTGGCGCTCGACATAACCGAGCGTTTCCATCGCCTTGACGGCCGCAAAGGTCGTTGGCTCCATCACCCCCGCCTGCGTGCTCAGCTCGCGCTGCGTCAAGCCATCTGTCTCCCACAAGATGCGCAAAAAGGTCCAGTGCCCGTACGACACGGTGTGCTCGGCAAGCCGCATCTGCAGCGCGCGCACCAGCGAACGCGCGGCGTCTTTTACGAGGTGGGCCAGCCGGTCGTTGGGTACAGCGTCATGCCAGTGACGCAGGATTGCAGCAGTTTCGCGAGGCGCGCTGTCCGCAGGTTTTTTTCGTGTCATGACGGTGTTTCCCAAAGCTCGAAGCGTTGCCCAGAACGACATGATAGCCGTTAAGAACGAATCGGCAGGACCGTACCGCGTAGTCCGGGCGTGATGAAAAATTGAATGTCACTGACCCGGCGCTTCGCCTGTCACAGCGGTCCCGGGCAGCATCCTCGCAAACGACACAGCCATGGATGCCAGCTCCTGCGCGACTAGCGTCAACGGTACACCTGCGCGGCGCAGCAAACATACGCGCGTACTCAACGCCCGCTCTTTGATCGGAACAATCCCCACGTGGTCCCTGAAGAACGGGTGGACCGCGAGACGCACGGGTTCGAGCGACAAATAATCGCTGTTCGCCACGCAATGCAGCGTATCGAACACGGCTTCGGTCGTGGCCGCGATACGCGGTGGTTCAAGCCCCGCGTCTTCGAACAATGTAGACAAACGGTTCGCGACATCGCCCGCATGGCGCGGCCGGGTGCTGACCCACTCGCAGTCCCGCAGCGCCCACAGCGATTCCGCGCGGGCTAGCGGATGACCCCGCCGGGCGATGATGGTGACAGGCGATTCAAACAGCGTGGTCACCTCGAGATCATGGATATCCGCTTCATTCGATACCAGCGCCAAAGCGAAGTCCAGGCTGCCGTCGCGCACCCAGGCCGTCAGGACCCGCGACGTGGCGCTGGTCAGGTGAACGTCGATACGCGGGCAGCGCTCGCGAAAACTCGCCAGCAGCGCGGGGAATAATCGCATCATGGCCTCAGCCGCGACGCCGAGCGAAACCTGGCCGGTCAACTCGCCACGCAACTGGCGCATTTCGTTTTCCGTTCGTACGCATTCACCCAGAATCACATCAGCGCGAATCCGCAAGCGCTCCCCAACGGAAGTCAGGCGCGCGCCGCGATGCCCGCGCTCGAACAATGGTCCGCCCGCGCTGGTCTCAAGCTTCCTCAACTGCTGCGTCACGCCGCTTTGCGCAATGCCGAGCCTGCGCGCCGCCGCGCGGAGACTACCTGCTTCAGCCACGGCGACGAATACGCGAAGTTGCGTCAAGGTCAGGTCCAAAATGTCCGCCCGGGTGATAGGTAAAAGTGATCATGATAAGTAAATCGGCCCTGTTTGGTGGCATTTTGCACTCGTACCATGCAGGCGTGTTATCCGCCTCGTTATCCCCATCAACGTCTTGACCACTGAGTAAGCGCCGATGAAACCCCTCTCTTCGTTGTTGGCCGCCGCCGTGATGGCGGCCGTGACCCTCTCCACGCCGGCCTTCGCAAAAGACGCGAACGTATTGCGCCTAGGCATTGATCCGACGTATCCGCCCATGGACGTAAAAATGCCGGACGGCACCGTGACCGGTTTCGACGTCGATCTCGCCAACGAGATTTGCCGCCGCATCGCGATGCATTGCCAATGGGTCGAGATGGAGTTTTCCGGCATGATCCCGGCGCTGCAGGCACGCAAGATCGACGCAATCATTTCGTCGATGGCCATCACGGAAAAGCGCATGCAGCAGATCGCGTTTTCGACCAAGCTGTTCCAGTTCAAGTCGCGTTTGATCGCGAAGGCCGGCGCGCCGCTGACGGTCAGCGCGGAGGGTCTGCGGGGCAAGCGCATTGGCGTACAAAGCGGCACGCAGTTCGAGACGTACGCACAGAAGAACTGGCAGTCGGGTGGCGTGGAAGTAGTGGCGTATCAAAGCCAGGAGGGCGTATTTGAGGACCTGACGGCCGGCCGGCTGGACGGGGCGCTGCTGGGTTCGGTGGAAGCGGACAACGGCTTCCTGAAGACACCGAGAGGCAAGGGGTTCGCTTTTGTCGGCGGCCCGCTTGAGATGGGTGACCATGGCACCGGCATCGGTCTGCGCAAGGACGACGCTGCGCTTAAGGCGAGCATCGACAGCGCGATAGCCGGCATGCGTGCAGACGGCACCTACCAAAAGATCGCCCACAAGTACTTCGACTTCGACGTCTACGGCAACTAATCGGTTTTCAGGAGCATTCGATGCACATCCAAAGCACGCCGCTGGTTTCCACGTCCATTGGCACGCGCCGCGAGTTAGTCAGCTTTCACTTCGGCACCCCGGGTGCGGGCGAGAAGATCTACGTGCAGGCGTCGCTGCACGCGGACGAAATCCCCGCCATGCTGACCGCGTGGCGCCTGAAGCACCGGCTGATCGAACTGGAGAAGGCGGGGCGCATTCGCGGCGAGGTGATCCTGGTGCCGGTCGCCAATCCGATCGGACTCTCGCAGCATGTGCTCGGACAGTTCCTTGGGCGCTTCGAGTTGAATAGCGGCCACAACTTCAATCGCAGCTTTCCGCTGCCTGCTGCCGCTGCTTTGGTCGAGCGCATTGGCAGTCAGTGGACGCAGGACGCCAATAACAACACGCGCTTGTTGCGGCGTGCCGTCTGCGACATGCTCGCTGACGTCAAGCCGAAGAATGAGTTCGAGTCCTTGCGGCGCGAGATGCTGATCATGGCAGCCGATGCCGACGTGATCCTAGACCTGCATTGTTCGCTTGAAGCCACCATGCACTTGTACACGAGCCCTGCGAGCTGGCCGTCGGTTGAACCGCTCGCGCGCTATCTGGGCGCAAGCGGTGTATTGCTCTGCGCGGACTCGGGCGGTCAGTCGTTCGACGAGATTTACGCGCCGTTGTGGAACGACGTTCGTGCGCTTGTGGGCGAGGGCATACCGATCGCCGCGCCTAACGTTGCGCTGACGGTCGAACATCGCGGCCAGCGTGACGTGTCCTATGAGTTCGCCGAGCAGGACGCAGAAGCTATTGTCGATTACCTGACGTACCGGGGTGTGATCGAAGGTAAGGCGCGTGATTTACCGCCGCTCAATCATCCCGCAACGCCTCTTGCCGGCAGCGAGCAGTTCATTGCGCCCGCAAGCGGCGTGGTGGTGTATCGCGCGCAGGTTGGGGCACATCTGAAAGCGGGTGACCCGGTCTTCGATATCGTCGATCCGATCACGGATGAAGTGACCACGCTCACGACGAAAAACGACGGTGTTTTTTATATGCGCCGGGCGATCCGCTTTGTGATCGCGGGCGCACCCATGGGCCGCGTAACCGGCGCGGTCCCGTTCAGGACCGGGGTGTTGATCGGCGCTTGATGGCGTCGCCTTTTAGATTACTTTATAGCGTCACTTGACTTCGCCCGCGCGACCGCGTGCGGACGCTCGCGAAGCAGAAATCCCGGCTCCTGCTTCAGCGGGCATCCGCATGAACATCGGGTAAGAAGTCATCACAACAAGCGCGGTGACAATAAAAGCCGAGGCCAATTGCCACCGTTCGGCATGCGCGCCAGGGGCCACGATCATGGTGACTTGAATGGTCCCTGCCGCGACCGTCACACCCACTGCCTTCATCAATTGTTGAGCGGTGCCCTGGAATGAGGTGGCGGCGGCAAGCTTGGTCTTGGGTACATCGGCAAAAGCGAGCGCCCCCATGGTGGCGAAGCTAAGCGAGCGCGACAGTCCGCCCACCAGCAGTAACAAGAAGATGCCGCCAGCAGGCCAGTTCTGCGACATGAACGAGCACACCACAAGCACGGCGGCAAACGACGCACTGCCTGCGCACAAAACGGTTCGCACGGAGAAGCGCCTTAGTGCAAGCGATGTCATGGGCCGCATGCAAAACGATCCTAACGCGCTAGCGAACGTGACAAGGCCGCTAGCGGAAGCGCTATAGCCGAAGCCGGTTTGCAACGTCAGCGGCACGAGAAACGGCAATGCGCCGGCACCGGCACGGAACAAACTCCCCGCAATAGTCGCCGCATGAAAAGTTGGAATAGCGAGCAGCGAGAAATCGACAGCCGGATCATCCACGCGGCGGCAGTGCCTTACCGCCATCCAGAACATCAGCACGCCCGCAGCAACACATGCCGGCGACGCAAACGGTGGCAAGACCCCACGTCCGGCGCATTCAATGCCGATCATGAACAGGGTCAATGACCCGCCTATCAGCATCATTCCGCGCACGTCGGGCGGCGCATGATGTTCGGGCGGCGCGGCTGGCAGCAAGCGCCACGTCAGCAGCAAACCCACGATGCCGACAGGCACGTTGACCCAGAAGATGCTGCGCCACGAGAGGGTATCGGTGAGAAAACCACCTAATGGCGGACCCATCAACGGGCCGATCAGTGCCGGCATGGTGAGCCAGGTGGTGGCCTGCAACAGCTCTTCGCGTTTGACGCCACGGAAAAGGATTAAACGTCCGACCGGCACCATCATGGCCCCGCCAATTCCCTGCACGATGCGCGCAGCAATCAACTGCGGAAGGTTCGCGGCCGCCGCGCACGCGAGCGAAGCCAACGTGAAGGTTGCGATCGCCCACATGAAGACGCGCTTCGCACCGAAGCGGTCAGCCACCCATCCGCTAGCCGGAATGAACACCGTCAGCGCCACCAGATAAGCGGTAATGGCGCTACTCAAATGCACCGGGTCGACGCCGAGATCGCGCGCCATGGCGGGAAGGGCCGTGGCGACGATCGTGCCGTCCATGTTTTGCATAAAAAGCGCGCTGGCTACAACGGCGGCGGTGATGCGGAAGTTGGCAGGTTTCACAAGGCGGCGAGCGTATTTCTGGTAGAGCCGACGACGCGCGTAAAGAGAAGGCGCCGAGGGTTCAATCGATTGCGTGGCACCAGAGTCTACTTGAACCGGAGCACACGAAGCGAGAGCATCGCCGCGCCAAGTTCATTACAAAAGCCGTACAAGCAGGGGGTGGGCGCAGGGCTTAAGTGCTTGCCAGCGCTGCATTGGCAGCAGACAAGAACGTTCGCCGCTAGCGGTAGTTGCTCCCTGATTGTTTTGGTGCAGGAATGTTAAGGCTGGCGCAAGAGAGCGTTAAGTCAGGGTAATTACTATGAACAACACCGTCGCGCGCGTCACACTAATAGGACTAGGATGGCGTATGAAACTCAATTTCCCGAACCCAAGCCGTTCCTATGACGACTCGAGGCACTGCGTGTGCTTCTGGGGGTATGACGGTTCGCGCGAGATTTCATTCCAGATAGACGATGCGGCTCTCTCGAGTTTCAATCCGCAAATGGGCTCGGGCGAATCCGCCGTGCTCGCCGCCTTCGATCTGTACCGCGAACGCATTCTCCTGAAAGCCGAAGGCCTGTACGTACGCGGCTCGCAAAACATCTTCAAGATATCCTGAGCGTAATTGCAGGCGCTTGCATCGGCGGGTCGCCGCGCTGGGCAACTTGCGATCTGCATCCCCGTCTTGCCGCGTATAAAATCGCTGCATGTCAAAGCCGATTTCCTCTCAGTCTGAAATCCAGACCCGCCGCCAGACGGATAACCCATCACAGGCGCGGGCAGAGCACGCGTTGCCTTCGCATACGCCCGGCACGGCGTCGTTATTGCTGGCCGCGTGCATCGCGACAATAGCGTGGCTAGCGCTTGCTGCGCAAACCGATATCACGGTCCACCGAATGCTAGCCAGAGGCTTAAGCGTATTCGATGGGTTTGAGCGCCTAAGCAGCTATCTGACGAACTTGACCATATTTGCGGTTGCTCTTTGTTTTTCGTTTGTCGCCGCGCTTGGCCGCTCGCCGCTCGGGCGATTTTTTCGTAAGCCGCCGGTGGTGACAGCGGTCGTCGTTTACATCGCGTTTGTCGGCTTGGCGTATAACCTGTTGTTGCGTCACCTGTGGACGCCTTCGGGGTATCGGGCAGTGCTCAACGAGTGCCTGCACACCGTTATTCCCGTGTTGTCGGTCATTTACTGGGTGCTGTTCGTGCCGCGATTTCACCTGACCTTGCGGCAATGCTTGCTGTGGCTGATCTATCCGTTAGGTTATCTTTGCATCACGCTATGGCGCGGCAGCACGTCGGACTTTTATCCCTATCCGTTCATTGATGTCGGCGAACTCGGCTATACGCATGTGCTGCTCAACGCGACCCTGCTCGTGCTGGCATTTGTCACGCTGATGGGCGTCTTCATCGCTTTGAATCACAGGCGTCCGCATTAGCGCATGATCGGAACGGCCGCCGCGCGCTGGTCACGTAGGTGCGCAACCGGCGGTGTTCACTACGCGTGCACGGAGACTACTTCGGCGCGTAGTGCATGTCGCCATTGCCGAACGACCAGTCCTCGCGATTCACCTCGACCAGGTTGATCCAGACATCTTCCTTTCGTATGCCCGTCTTTGCGTGTATGCCGTCCGCCACCGCGCGGTAAAACGCTTTCTTCATCTCAATCGTGCGGCCAGTGTTCCATGTCACCTGGATAAAGACGATCCCCGCCGTATAGGTCACGCCCAGATAACCCTCCGTTGGGTAGATCAATTCGTCAGGTGCATGACGCGTGATGATCTGAAATTTGTCATGCTCGGGCACTTTGACTACATCGATCATGACGTCGTACACGACGTCGCTGATTGCTTGAACGGCTTCCGGCGACGCAGTCTGCGCAAGATTGATTCGGACGAGTGGCATGGTTTGACCTCGGGCTTAAGGTGAGAAAGGGAGACGCTGGCCACGACATAAGCAGAGTGTCGTCGTGGACTGAATTCGCGCACCGCATTAAAAGACGTCGCGGTCGCATGTTTCGCCATTGAAGATTAGACTAAGCTGAAACTTGCATCAAGCGCATAGTTTTCATCTAAATCATGAGAGCCAGGCATGTTATTCGAAGACCTTAAAACCCTGGTGGCGGTGCTCGACCACAATTCGTTGACGCGGGCGGCGGATGCGTTGTCCCTGACGCAATCGGCTATATCGCGGCGAATTCAGCATCTTGAGGCTGTCCTTGGCGCGGAACTCCTGGACCGCAACAGCAAGCCTCCTCAAGCAACCGCGCTTGCGCGCCGGATCTACGAACACGCGGTCCCGCTCATGCGCAGCATGAATCAACTTCTTGAGATTCCCCGGGAAGACGCAGTGCCGAGCGGGACGTTTCGCCTGGGCCTTTCGCAAGTGGTAGCGGAGGTGGTCTTGTTCGACGCGGTGATGCGTCTGAAAGCGGCGTTTCCGGCACTGGAAGTTCAATCGCATACCGAATGGAGCACGGGGCTGTTGCAGCAAGTCAGTCTTGGGAAGCTGGACGCCGCCACGTTGCTGCTGCCATCGCCCAGCACACTGACGGACAACGTAGCAGGCCGGTTTATCACGACGCTAGAGGTGCTGGTGGTCCAGAGCAAACGGCGGCCGGTAGTTGAGCGGCGCTCGACCATCAAGGTGCTGGCGGAGCAGGAATGGATACTTAACCCGCTGGGTTGCGGCTACCGTGCCGCGCTGGAACGGGCGATGCAAGGCGTGGGGCGCGAACTCAGGTTAAGCGTGGATACGCACGGTACCGAGATGCAACTGAAGTTGATTGCTGCGGGGCTCGGTTTGGGGCTGGTGCCGCGGACTGTGCTTCGCCGAAGTGATTCGTATGCCGAACTATCTGTTGTCGACGTGAAAGACTTTTCGCTAAGCCTTGATATCTGGCTGATCCACCCCGTTCAGTTGGGCAATTTAAAGGCCGCGGCCAGTGCGTTTGGTGATGCTGTAGCGGAGGGGTTTGCGAATGCCGCTTCGGGGCGCGGCCGTTAGGACACTGCTTTCAATGGTCGGGTTTGATCAACGTGAGCGTCGTTGACTATGCAAGAGCGTTCCTTGCCCCATCCAACGACGCACGAAGCCTTTCACTCACCCGACTTCTCGATCGCCCGCCGATACGCGTCACGCGCTTCAATACGCCGGACGAACGCGGTGAGGTTGGGATACTCTTCTTCGCCGCAAAACTTCACGGCCATCTGGACCGCGAACGACAGTTGAACGTCGGCCCCGGTCAGGTCATTGCCAATGAAATAGTCCCGTCCGCTCAGCTCGCTGTTCAGAAAGCCGAGGTGCCTTTGCATTTCACTTTCAATACGAGGCTGCAGCGGCGCCGCGCCATCGCCAAGCCGGCTCGTATAGAGCTTGAGCATGAGCGGCAACATGGCGGAGCCTTCTGCGTAGTGGAGAAACTGCAAATAACGATTATGGTCACGCGAGTCCGCCGCAGGCGCAAGCCGGCCGTTGCCATACTTGCGCACCAGATATTCGATGATCGCTCCGGACTCGAAGATCACTTCATCGCCGTCGCGAATCACGGGCGCCTTGCCCAGTGGATGAATCTTCTCAAGTTCGGGTGGAGCAAGCCGCGTCTTTGGATTGCGCTGGTAAGCATGGACGGTGTAGTCGAGTCCGAGTTCTTCAAGCAGCCAGGTAATGCGGCGCGACCGGGATTCGTTTAGATGATGGACTTCGATCATGGATAACCTTGTGGTTCAAACGTTGAAAGGGGTGATCCGCGGGAAGCACGCAAACGACGGTCCACGTCAGTAGGGCGACCGCGCGGTTAGCGTTTATTTATGCAACACCCGGGCGCTCGACTGGAAACCGCTAGCCGTTTGCGGGCGGTGTCGGCAGCCCTTTCGCAAAGCGTTGCCATCGGCAAGTCATTGTGTTGATAAGTCTTGACCTCGCAATCGGGCCTGCTTACCTACGGCTTGACGAAACGCAGCGTCATCCGGTCCGATTCACCGATGGCGGCGAAGCGCGCGCGGTCAGTATCGCCGCCTCGGTACGTCGGCGGCAAGGACCACACGCCGTGCGCATAGTCCTTGGTATCGCGGGGATTGCTGTTGATTTCACTGCGCGCGGCAAGCCTGAAGCCCGCTGCCTGTGCATGCTCGATCACGTAGGCTTCGGTCAGGTAGCCGGTATCGATCATTTGCTGAACCGATGTACCCGGTATTGCGCGATGTTCTTCCACACCGAGCACGCCGCCCGGTTTCAGCACCGAATAGAACGCACGCAGGTTGGCATCGACCTGCCCGTCTTCTATCCAGTTATGAATATTACGGAACGTCAGCACGCGATCAACTTGCAGACCCGCAGGCAAGCCGCTGAACTGCCCCGATTGCAACGTGCCGACCACAACCGTTCCGAAGACGTCGGGCGAGGCAGCGAGCTTGCGCTCGAACACGGCATTACTCTTTGCTTCCCCGGCAGGAAGCGCTCCTTGGGGCGGCAGATATTGCGCTTCGTAAAGCGTGCCGCGCGACCGCAAATAAGGCCCGAGAATGTCTGTGTACCAGCCGCCGCCCGGCGCGATTTCCAGCACGCTCTGATCCGGTGCGACGCCGAAGAATTCCAATGTCTCTTTCGGGTGCCGGTAGACGTCGCGCGCTTGCGCCTTGTCTCCCCGATACGGCGCGGCAATGGCGGCATCGAGTGATATCGGCGCGGTGGGCGTTGCGCACGACGCTAGCAGCAGGGCTGCGGGCAACGCCAGAAACGCACGCCGCATGAGACGGGGGGTAGGGAGCATTTTCATGCGGGCTATTATCGGGCAAAGCGCGCCGCTTGTCAGAGCGTGCTCCGTTTTACGCCGCGCGACCCTTCAGGCTTCTAAAGGGCCGGCGCGCATGACTGGCTCAATAAGGAACCATGAGAACCATGCCATCAACGACTCAGAGCAGCGTCCTGACGTGCCATAACTCAGGAAACAGCACGACATCCAGCATCTTTCGTAAATAAAGCGCGCCACTGGTTCCGCCCGTGCCTTGCTTGAAGCCGATGATCCGCTCAACGGTGGTGACGTGGCGAAAGCGCCATTGCCGGAACGAGTCTTCAAGATCGACGAGCTCTTCCGCCATCTCGTACAGTTCCCAATGCTGTGTTGGCTCGCGATACACCGTGAGCCACGCCGCTTCCACGCTGGCGTCGTGCGTGGTCGGTTGCGTCCAGTCGCGCTCCAGCCTTTCCTGCGCGATAGGGAAACCGCGGCGCGCGAGCAGGCGGATGATTTCATCGTAAAACGAGGGGGCGTCAAGCGTTGCCTTGACCTCGGCGAGCACGTTCGGACGATGCGCATACGGCTTGAGCATGTGCACGTTCTTGTTGCCCAGCAGGAACTCGATCTGCCGGTACTGATGCGACTGGAATCCGGACGATGCGCCCAAATAAGGCCGCATTGCCGTGTATTCAGAAGGCGTCATGGTCGCGAGAACGCTCCACGCCTGGACCAGCTGGTCGAGTATGCGTGAGACGCGTGCCAGCATCTTGAACGCAGGCGGCAGGTCATCGCGACGCACGGCGCGGAGCGCTGCATGCAGCTCATACAGCGCAAGCTTCATCCATAACTCGCTCGTCTGATGCTGCACGATAAACAGCATTTCGTTGTGGTCGGGCGAGAGCGGGTGCTGCGCCGAAAGGAGCGTATCGAGCGAGAGATAGTCGCCGTAGCTCATCGAACTGGAGAAGTCGAGTTGCGCGTCGTGCCAGCCTTCGGGCTTCTGTGCAGCATCGCCCGTTGTTCCCGCCGTGCCATACCCCATGGGACAGCCGCCCGTGCCTTCGCTTTCATGTGATTGTGTCATCGCGCGTTCTCCGCTTGGGTCAGGTCACGGCGCCACGTTCGGCGAATTCGGGTGCACGCCATGCTTCGGTTGCAAGCACGTCGCGCAATGTTTCAACAGCGTCCCATACATCCACATAGCGCGTGTAAAGCGGTGTGAAGCCGAAGCGCAAAATGCGCGGCTCACGGTAATCGCCAATGACGTTGCGCGCGATTAGGGCCTGCATGACCTCATACCCATGCGGATGTTCAAAGCTTGCTTGCGATCCGCGTTCAGCGTGTGCTCTCGGCGTCACGAGCTGCAATGGAAATTCGCTGCAACGTGTCTCCACGAGATCAATGAACAAGTCGCTCAGCGCCAGCGATTTCCGACGCAATGCAGCCATATCGGTTTGCCCGAACACGTCGAGGCCGCATTCGATCATCGACATCGAGACAATCGGTTGCGTGCCGCACAAAAACCGGCCGATGCCGTCATCGGGCCGATATTCGGGGCTCATTTCAAATGGTTTTTTATGGCCCCACCAGCCGGACAGCGGTTGCGAGAAAACATTCTGCAGGCGCTTCGGCACCCAGATGAACGCCGGTGAACCCGGTCCGCCGTTCAGGTACTTGTACGTGCAGCCGACGGCATAATCCGCGCCGGCGCCGTTGAGATCGACCGGAACCGCGCCTGCCGAATGCGCCAGGTCCCATACGGCGAGCGCGCCCGCCTGATGGATCACGCGGGTCAGCGCCGCCATGTCATGCATGGCGCCCGTGCGATAGTTGACGTGCGTGATCATGGCAACGGCCGTGTTCTCGTCGATAGCGCTGGCGAGCTCGGATGCGTGATCCACAAGACGCAATTCATAGCCGCGATCCAGTTGCTCGATCAGGCCTTGAGCAATGTAGAGATCGGTCGGGAAGTTCGAGCGCTCGGAGACAATGACGCGACGCTTTGGGTCGCGCTCATGGGCGACTCGCAGCGCCGCCGAGAGGATCTTGAAGAGGTTGCTGGAAATGGTATCGGTGACGACCACTTCGTCCTCGGCTGCGCCAATCAACGGAGCCAGTTTGTTGCCAAGCCGCTTGGGCAACGCGAACCATCCTGCTGTATTCCACGAGCGGATCAAACCGTCGCCCCATTCGCCGGTTATGACGGCGGCGGCGCGCGAGGCGGCGGCCTTGGGCGGGACGCCAAGCGAGTTGCCGTCCAGATAGATGGTGTCGTGGCCGAGCGCGAACTGGTCGCGCAAACTGGCTAGCGGATCGTCGCGATCGAGCGCCGCAGCATCGTCTCTATGGTTCATTGAAGCGTATTCCAGTGAGTTATTGTGTCCGTGCCTGACGGAAATCCGCGTCTCGCCGCCGTCCGGCAGAGCGCGTGCCCATGCCTGAAAGCTTAGCTGAGAACGGTCTTTAATTGATTGCGAAACAAACGTAGCGTTTGAGTCCCCATGCAATTTTCTTCGATGAAAACCGCGCTTAAGCGCAATAAATTGATTGCGATCTGTTATGGGTGGCATTCGGGTGCGCCCACCTATCCTCGGGCCGCGTCCGCTAAGCTGACGCTAACTCGCCTGCAGCCGCGTTACTCGTTACCATGTTGCTAGCCTTCCTCTCGTATTCAGCCTGCCATTTACACGACCACTCATGACCCAATCCGCTCTTGCTTCGACCCTGACCGACTGCGTCGATCATCATTTTGACCAAGAGGTCCAGTTCCTTGCAGCGCTTGTGCAAAAACCGTCGGACAATCCGCCGGGCGATTGCGCGGGCCACGCGGAGATGGCGGCGCAATGGCTCGAGCGGATCGGCTTCACGGTCGAACGCCATGGTGTGCCAGTCGACGCTGTCGCGCGTGCCGGCATGATGAGCGCGACGAATCTCGTGATTCGACATCGCTTTGGCGCGGGGCCGGTGATTGCGCTGAACGCGCACGGCGACGTAGTGCCCCCCGGCGATGGCTGGACCGCCGATCCGTACGGCGCCGAGATTCGCGATGGGTTTATGTTTGGGCGCGGGGCGGCGGTATCGAAGTCGGACTTTGCCACCTATGCGTTCGCGCTGAAGGCATTGATCGAGAGCGGTGCGACGCTCAACGGGACGGTGGAATTGCACCTGACCTACGACGAGGAAACCGGCGGTCTGATCGGCCCGGGATGGTTGCTGGAGCAGGGTATCGTGAAGCCTGATTACGCCATCTGTGCAGGCTTTTCCTATTCCATCACGACCGCTCACAATGGCGCGATCCACCTGGAAGTCACGGTACGGGGCAAGTCGGCGCACGCGGCGCGGCCTGACACCGGTCACGACGCGCTGGAGGCCGCTACGGCGGTGTTGAATGCGCTGTATGCGCATCGGGCAGCATTGCGGGAGATCCATTCGGAGACGCCGGGCATCGATCACCCTACGTTAGTGGTGGGTCTGATCAAAGGCGGCATCAATACGAATGTGGTGCCTGACAAGGTGACTTTGCGGCTCGATCGACGCGTGGTGCCGGAGGAGAATCCGCAAGACGTGCTCAAGCAATTGAAGGCGGTGATCGTGGCATCTGTTGCGGGCTTGCCGGGCATTAGCGTTGAGATAGAAGAGGTGTTGGTTACGTCGCCGTTGCGCTCGCTTGACGGCGCAGAGCGCTTGTCACAAGCGCTGCAACGCGCGGCCCTGGTTACGTTGCAACGCGACATTCCTACCGAAGGCGTGCCCCTTTATACCGATGCCCGTTTGTATTGCGAAGCGGGCGTGCCGACCGTCATTTACGGCGCCGGTCCGCGGACGCTGCTTGAGGCCAACGGACATCGGGCCGACGAGCGGGTCGCGCTTGAAGACCTGAAGGTCGCGACGAAAACAGTTGCCATTGCGCTTGCCGATTTGCTTGGACAACAGCCGTAAAAGGCTCCATGCTTCGTTCCTTTGCGGGCCTTGCAAAGGAACGAAGCCGTGTCCCGCACTGACGCGGATCAAGACCCAAAAACCTATCGTGTCCGGCCTGTAATCTTCGGCACCGAGCATTCCTTGCTCGTTGTTTATCCCCGTGTTATGCAGCACTCAGCAACACTTCCGCAACGCCTCTCCTTGTTTTCAACCCAATGCAACATTCAATTATTTATTCCCCGCGCCGCCGTTCATTGTTGACGGCTGCTGCCATGTTTCCCTTTGTCAGCGCGTGTACGTCGTGGCGCGCGGCCACGGGTAGCTCAGCCGCTGAAGACCAGTTGAAGCAACTGGAGAGCAGTGCTGGAGGACGCCTTGGCGTAGCAGCGCTGAATACTGCCGACGGCAAGCGGGTGAACTATCGCGCGGACGAGCGTTTTCCGCTTTGCAGCACCTTCAAATTAATGCTGGTTTCCGCGGTCCTCGAACAGAGTGCGCTTCAACAGGGTTTGCTTGAGCGGCGGATCCGCTACACACAGAGCGAACTCCTGTCGTGGGCGCCGATCACCAAGAAACAGATCGCTACGGGCATGACCGTCGCGGAACTCTGCGCTGCCGCCCTGCAATATAGCGACAACACTGCGGGCAACTTGTTGATGAAACTGGTCGGCGGCCCGGAAACGGTGACTGCATTCGCGCGTTCTATCGGAGACAACCAGTTCCATCTGGATCGCTGGGAGCCTGAGCTGAATACGGCGATACCCGGCGACCCGCGCGACACATCCACGCCGGCGGCGATGGCGCAAAGCCTGCAGCGCGTGACACTAGGCGATGCGCTCGGCGCTTCGCAACGCAGTCAACTGCAAACATGGCTGCTAGGCAATACCACCGGCGCCGACAAGATCGCTGCCGCTCTGCCAGCCCATTGGATGATTGGCAACAAGACCGGCTTGGGTGACTACGGTACGACGAACGATATCGGCGTACTGTGGCCACCGGGAAAACCGCCCGTTATCCTGACCATCTACCTGACTCAACGAAAGCCGGATGCCAAGGCGCGTAACGACGTCGTGGCATCGGCCGCGCGGATTGTCGTGGGCGCCTTTGCGTGAATGGTTTCTGCTGCACCTCGTCCTGACCTTTCCATGACCTTTCGATGACATCTTTGTCATCAAGCTTCCACACCTCTCCGGGCGCGCTAACATAACGCAAGAGGACGGCGCTAGTTAAAGCACGTCGTCCTGAAACCCGGAGGCTCTCCATGATTTCCACGAAGCAAAATCCTGCCACGTTCCTGCGTTCGCGCGGCGCGGCGCTGTTGACGGCTATCGGCCTGGGCGTCGGTATCTTGTTCGCTTCCATGCATCCAGCGCATTCGTCAGAAGCCGCGGTCGTCATTGCCCCGCCTGCGCTCGACGAACCCACAAATGCAGCGCACCAGGAAACCGCCGTGCTGGCGGGCGGTTGTTTTTGGGGCGTTCAAGGCGTGTTTCAGCACGTAAATGGTGTGACGAAGGTGGTGTCGGGCTACTCCGGCGGCCAGCCTCAGACCGCGCAATACGAAACTGTCAGCGGGGGCCAGACGGGGCACGCCGAGTCCGTGCAGATCACCTATGACCCAACGAAGATCACCTACGGCAAGTTGCTGCAGATCTATTTCTCGGTCGCTCACGACCCGACGGAATTGAACCGGCAAGGCCCGGACAGCGGCACGCAATACCGTTCGGCGATCTTTCCGGCCAACGACATGCAGAAGCGCGTCGCGCAAAGTTATATCGCGCAACTCGACAAGGCGCATGTTTTCTCCTCACCGATCGTGACGAAGACAGACGCGCTCAAGGGTTTCTATCCTGCTGAGTCTTATCACCAGAATTATTTGACGCTGCATCCGGATGCGCCGTATATCGCGATCAACGACATGCCGAAGGTCGAAAACTTAAAGCGCCTGTATCCGACGCTGTATCGCGACAAACCGGTGCTGTTGAGCGTGGCATCGGAGTAAAAGAGAAGTGAGCGCGCTTGGTTAGTCGGAAGAGCAGGCGCGCTCGTTGGCATGCCGGGTCAGCGTCAAGACCAAATAATAGTTGTTTTGCTAATTAAATCGTGATCTACTAAGCGCCTTGATGTACTAGGCAGAAATGAGTGAGTGTTTTTTGTGCATATAGTTGCCTAGCTAATTAATATGTGAAAGCAGCTGAAGGGAGCAGGGGCCTTCGTTTGCATTCCTGAGAACCGCATCCGCATCCGCATCCGTATTCGACCCGTCCACACCAGAACTGCCTCGTATCCGCCGTTGTACTACTAAGCTTCGGAGCAACCACAGTGAATTCTGCACCTTCCAGTTTTGGCAACCACCACGGTACGGTTGCGGATTGAGAGGCAATTGAGCAGTTGCTCGAAAACTATACGCAAAGCGTGACTAACGGTGACGAAAAACGTTTCGAGTCTTTGCTACTTCAACCCGACATTCCATTTTCGTCAACCCGCGGTCTGCCCGGACCGGACGAGTCGATCACGACGGTGGACACGCGAAACTATGCGGCGTTTAACGCGGTTATCTTTGCGAGCGGTAGCCGCTTTCATCAGCAGTTTCATAACGTGAAGATTGAGCAGGTCGGCGCGCTTGCGCAAGCATCGCTGGATTATGTGACCACTGAGGATGCGACGGGAAGCGTCAGTTACGGCTGGAAGGTCATACATCTGCTTAAGGTCAGCGGGAACTGGAAAATCGCTAGCGAGTTCTACACCGGTTACCCGCTCGCCTAACGCTTCGAGGATCTAGCCAGAATAGGTTTTCAATCGCAGTCATGTTTTTACGATCAGCGGCGGCGGATTTTTAAATCCACCGCCGCTTTTGCCAGGAGCAGCACAGACTTACTGCGATGCCTGCGTGCTCTTGCGCAGCTTCGCAACATCAGCGGCCCCAACCGCGGGTGCGCCGTTGTTCCATCCGGCGCGAACGAACGTAAGCACATCGGCGATCTGCTGATCGTTGAGCACCGGCGCGTACTTCGGCATGGGATACGCGGCGGGGATGCCTTGTATCACGAGGTCGTGCGTGCCGTTCAACGTGACGTTGATCAGCGACGACGCATCCTTCTCCATCACGTTCGGATTGCCCGCTAGCGGCGCAAGCAGCGGGGCGAACGCACGGCCATCCACGCCATGGCAATGCATGCAGTACGCGGTATAAACCTTTGCGCCTGCATCGTTGGCAGGATGTTGCAGCAGCGCCGCGGTGGCCTTCGGATCATAGGCATAGGCCGGCGCATTCGTACCACCCGCCGCCGGTAACGACTTCAGATAAGCCGACATGGCCGCCAGGTCCTGATCACTCATGCCCTGCGTGCTGTGGTTGATCACATCCGTCATGGATCCGAACGCCGACGCATGCGCGTTCGCTCCGGTCTTCAGGAAGGTGGTCAGGTCAGCATCGGACCAGCGCCCCAGTCCCACGTTCTGCTCGCCCGTGAGGTTCGAGGCAAACCAGCCGTCAAGAACACCGCCCGTGAGCCATGCGCTGCCGCTTTCATCAAGCGCCTTTTCCTGGAACGCGATACCGCGAGGCGTGTGGCATGCGCTGCAATGGCCCAGACCCTGGATCAGGTAAGCACCCCGATTCCACGCTACATCTTTGCCATCCTTGCCGCGATAAACGCCCTTATCGAGGAACACCATGTTCCAGAACTTGAGCGGCCAGCGCATGTTCAGCGGGAACGGGATATCGGATGGACGGTTCGGCTGGTTCACCGGTGCGACGCCCTTCATGAAGTACGCATAGAGCGCCTTCACGTCATCGTCCTGAACCTTCGCATAGGACGTATAGGGCATGGCTGGATAAAGGTTATGACCATCTTTTGACACGCCCTGCCGCAACGCTTTTTCGAAGTCCTCTTCGCTCCATTTGCCGATGCCCGTATCGGGGTCGGGCGTGATGTTGGTCGTGTAGATCTTGCCCATGGGCGTGGTCATCGGCAGGCCACCGGCGAACGGCTTGCCCTTGGGCGCTGAGTGACAGGCGACGCAATCGCCCACCTTCGCGAGATACGCGCCACGGGAGACCAGCGGATCGTCAGTCGCGGCCGCGTGAGCCAGGAAAGGCAGGCCAAGAGAAAACGCAAGGGAGGCAACAAGATGTTTGATCATTGTGTAGTCCCTCATGCGCTTTGCAGTTGACGGCCAACGGGCAACTGCCGCAAGCGCTTGCCGGTGGCGGCGAAAATTGCGTTGGTCAGCGCGGGAGCAAGTGCTGCTGTACCGGGTTCGCCGATGCCTCCTGGCGCCTCGCTGCTCTTCACGATATGCACCTCGATAGGCGGTGTCTGATCAATCCGCAGCATCCGGTAATCCGTGAAGTTGGATTGCTCGACGCGACCATCCTTGATCGTGATCTCGCTATAAAGCGCTGCCGTGATGCCGAAGATAATGCCGCCCTGGATCTGCGCCTCGATGGTGTTTGGATTCACCACCATGCCGCAATCCACCGCGCAGACCACGCGGTTCACGGCCACTTCGCCGTCGCCGTTCACGGTCACGTCCACCACCATGCCGAAGAAGCTGCCGAACGCGTGCATGACCGATACCCCGCGTCCCTGGCCCTTTGGCAGCGTGTTGCCCCAGCCGGCTTCATGGGCGGCCACGTCGAGCACGTTCTGCGCGCGCGGCGTCTTGCCTAGCAAGTCGTGGCGATACTTCACCGGATCGACCTTCGCTTGGGCCGCGAGTTCGTCCATGAAACTTTCGACGACGAAGGTGCCGCGAGTCGGACCCACGCCGCGCCAGAACGCGGTGGGGATGTCCATGGGTTCCTGCCGCACATAGTCGATGAACTGATTCGGGAGGTCGTAGGGCAGGTCGGCGGCCACTTCCACCGCGTCGGGATCAAGGCCGTTCTTGAATGCGGGCGGAGCGAAACGTGCCATCACGGACGACCCCACTATCCGATGCTGCCACGCGACGGGCTTGCCGTTGGCATCGAGGCCGGCGGAGATGACGTCGTAGTAATACGGGCGATACATGTCGTGCTGGACGTCCTCCTCGCGCGTCCACGTGACCTTCACGGGCGTGCCGACCTGCTTGCCGACCTTCAGCGCCTGGCCGATAAAATCGGTTTCCAGCCGGCGCCCGAAGCCGCCGCCGAGCAAATGGTTGTGCACGGTGATCTTGTCGGCGGTCAGGCCGGTGATCTTCACGGCCGTATCCACCGCACGCGTGGGGACCTGCGTGCCCACCCAGATATCGCAGCCGTCAGCGCGCACCGACACCGTGCAGTTCACCGGTTCCATGGTGGCGTGCGCGAGGAAGGGTTGTTGGTACACCGCATCAATGCGCGTCTTGGCGTCGTTGAAGCCTTTCTTGACGTCGCCGTCCTTACGCGCCACGGCGCCATCGCGCTTCGATGCATCGGCGAGTTGCTGCACCACTTTGGCCGTCGAAAAGTCCGCGCCGCGACCTTCGTTCCATGTGATATCGAGCGCTGCCGCGCCGCGTTTGGCGGCCCACGTATGGTCTCCGATTACGGCGACGCCGTTGTCGAGCTTGATCACCTGGCGAACGCCGGGGATCTTCTTCGCGTTCGTGTCATCGACGGAGACAAGCGTACCGCCGAACACCGGGCTATTCACAATGGCGGCATAGACCATGCCCGGCACCCGGACATCGAGTCCGAACATGGCCGTGCCGTCCACTTTTTCGGGCGAGTCGAGACGCTTGGCGGCGGTGCCAATCAGTTTGAAATCCTTTGGATCTTTAAGCGGCACATTCTGCGGCGGGGGCAGTTTCGCGGCGGCATCGACGAGCTGTCCGTAACCGATACGGCGATTGCTCGCGGCATGCACCACTTCGCCTTTCTCTGCGTGGCACGACGCCGGATCGACCTGCCATTGCTGCGCCGCCGCGGAAATGAGCATCACGCGTGCGGTTGCACCGGCCTTTCGCATGGGCTCCCATGCATAGCGGATCGACGTCGATCCACCGGTCAACTGGCCGCCGAGCAGCGGGTCCATGAAGAGCTTTTCGTTCGGCGGCGCGTGATCGACCACCACGCTATCCAGCGGCACTTCCAGTTCTTCCGCGATCAGCATGGGGATGGACGTGTAGATTCCCTGGCCCATCTCGACCTTGGGAATCACCAACGTGACCTTGCCCGTTGCGTCGATCTGCACAAACGCGTTGGGTTCGAATACACCGCTTTGCGGCGCTTCATTGCCGTCGCCGCCAATCACCGATTTGGCATTGGGCGCTTCGCCCTGGCTTGCCGCGGGCAGGCTGAAACCCAGCATCAAGCCGCCGCCAACCGCTGCGCCGACCGATACCCCAAGCTTTAAAAACGTGCGCCGGTTCAGGCCGTCGGGCGCGCGACGGTTTTGTGCATCGAGTAATCCTCGCGACATGTCACGCCCCCTTGGCGGCGTGCTTGACCGCTGCACGGATACGGTTGTACGTACCGCAGCGGCAGATGTTGCCAGCCATTGCGGCGTCGATATCGGCATCCGAGGGATTAGGGTTCGAGGCGATTAGCGAAGCCGCCGACATCACCTGACCCGACTGACAGTACCCGCACTGCACCACATCGAGCGCGAGCCATGCGTCCTGCACTTTCTTTCCTGCAGGCGTGGTGTTGACGGCCTCAATGGTCGTCACCTTGCGATCGCCGACCGCCGCGATCGGCAGCACGCAGGAGCGCACCGCCTGACCGTCGAGGTGCACGGTGCACGCGCCGCATTGCGCGATACCGCAGCCGAATTTGGTGCCCGTGAGACCGACCAGATCGCGCAGCACCCAGAGGAGCGGCATGTCGGGAGGGGCGTCGACGGTGTGAGATTCGCCGTTGATGGAAAGGGTCGTCATCTGCAACTCCAGTTGTCGTGGGGGATTTTTATAGTCGTTCTTAATTCGAAACCTTATACAAGATTACGACTATTCGTGCTGAATTGCCTATAGGTCTTGGCTGCGGGTCTTGGCTGTGCATGGCCGGAGCTGCTTTTTACTAGTGGAGAAAAAGATTGTGGAATAAAGGGTTGAGCAACGGGGTTAGCGCTGGCATTGATGTCTATCACGCGTCCTTCACGCCAGTCCTTCGAGGTGAATTGCCATGCCTTCCAATTTCATTACGGTCCTGCGTACGCGCTGCGTGGCTGCTGCCGCGATCTCCGTCGCCGCCGTTGCGCTAGGTTCAGCCAGTTCCCCGGCCCGTGCAGCAGATGCGGCGACAGCAGGCCCGGAAACGCCATTTCTTCAGGAAAACGATCAGGCGATGACGCGCATGATGGACGGCATGTCTATCAAGCCCAGCGGCGACGTCGACCGCGATTTCACCGCGATGATGATTCCGCATCATCAAGGCGCAATCGATATGGCGCAAGCCGAACTACGCTATGGACACAACGAGCAATTACGTCGGATAGCTCAGGAAATCATCGTTGAACAGCAGCAGGAAATCACCGCCATGCACCTCGCACTCGGTCAGCCGTTGCCGCCTTCGGCACCGGCTCCGGATCAAAGCCAGGCGCCGGCAAACGCAGCACCCGCCCAAGCCACATCCAACACAACGATGCCCATGCACATGCGTATGGATCAGGAGATGAAATGAAACGAGCCACTCTATTTTCCGCCGCGCTGACGGTGTTCGCGACGGCCGCATTCGGGGTAATCCCGCAGCTTGCCTGCGCAGGACAGGCGCCGGATCTCGCGTCCGCACCTGACGTGGCGATCAGCCATCACGACCGCGTCTATGCGGCCGAACAGTTCTCGAATACGGTCTCCGTTACCGACCCCGTCGACAATAGACTGGTAGGCGTAATTCGTCTTGGCGACCCGTCACCGGGCAATTTCAGCCCGTTGTACAAGGGCCAGGTACTCGTGCATGGCATGGGTTTCTCGCCCGACCATCGTACGATCGCGGTGGTCTCGATCGGCTCGAATTCTGTATCGTTCATTGACACGCAGACCAACGCCGTCAAGCATGTAACTTATGTTGGCCGAGCGCCTCACGAGGCGTTTTTTACTCCGGACGGCAACGAGGTCTGGGTGACCGTGCGGGGAGAAAACTACGTGTCGGTGCTGGATGGCCACACGTATGAAGAGAAGACCCGCATCATCACGCCCGCAGGTCCGGGCATGCAGATTTTCTCGCCCGACGGCAAATACGGGTACGTGTGCTCATCGTTCAATCCAGAAGTGGATGTGATTTCCGTGGCCGATCACAAACTCGTCGGCAAAGTCACGCAGGTCAGTCCGTTCTGCCCGAACATTGCGGCCACGCCCGACGGCAAGCAGGTCTGGTTCACGCTGAAAGATACGGGCAAAACGCAAGTCTTCGACGCTCGTCCGCCGTTCGCCACGCTCAAGGTGCTTGATACAGGTCCGATCACGAACCACGTGAACATCGTGCATAACGCCAACGGTACATTTGCTTATGTGACGGTCGGCGGCCTGAACCAGGTGAAGGTGTTCCGTACCGACGACTTCTCGCAAGTCGCCACCATCCCGGTCGGAAAATTGCCGCATGGAATCTGGCCATCAGGCGATGGCAGCCGCGTATATGTCGGCCTGGAAAATGCCGATGGGATGACGGCTATCGATACCTTGACGAATAAAGTTATCGCCACTATTCCGATCGGGCAGGCGCCGCAAGCAGTTGTCTATGTGCCGAACGCGGTGCCTGAAGGTGACGGCACGCAGAACACGCAACCGCTTGGGTTGGCAGGCGAGAGTGCGCACCTCAGTTTGGTGCCGGTAGGGGCGGCCCAGCAGACGGACACGGCGCCGACCAGCGTCGCACTATTCGATCAGGGCTTGCTGCAGGTGCTGCAGGCATCGGCTACGGGCTTGCAGCCGAAATCGCCCTATGTGCTGGGTCTATCCGATAACCCCGATGGCAGCGGCAATGTGGAATCGCTTGCGTTGTTCATGACGAACCCGGCCGGCGCGGCGATTGTCGATGCGATCGGGCAGATCCGTCAGGTAGTCGTGCCAGGGACCAGTAGCGCCGCCGACAAACGGCGCTATCTGGTGATTGCGCCCCAAGTCTCGGGTAAGCCGGGTACGCCTGTTCAAGTGCAAGCGCTTTAGGCATTCCAAGTTTCTCGTTTTGCTCGGAGCAAATGCATGCGGCCGCCGGAGTTAATGCTCCGGCGGCTTTTTGTTGGTTGCCGCTATGTTTGTCTTAAGTGCCTGCGACGTCGTGCAGCCACGCCTCAATTTATTTTCGACGACTCAGGAATAAATCCGGCAGGAAATGGGTTAGCCCTAGTACCAACCCGTTAAACACATTGGAGTCGAAAATGAAGACACTTGCCTTGCTTACGTTGTCCGCCGCCGTCCTGGTTTCCTCAAGCGCTTTCGCGCAAGGACTGACCCGTTCCGAAGTTCGCCAGCAACTGGTGGAAGCGCAACAAAATGGTTCGGAGTACGTGTCGAATGCATCGTACCCGGATATCCCCCCGGTGTTTCAGAACCAGGCCGCAAATCAGCAGAAAAACGCAAGCGCGTACGGCGGTGTTGCTGCCGGCTCGAACGTTGGCGCCCCGCGCGCCAGGATGAGTGGTACGCAAGCTCCTGAAGCCTGCGTTGGCCCTGTCAGCTTCTGCAATATCTATGCGGGGTCGTGAGCAGGGCATAGCAAGCAGTTGGCCGTCGTCTGACTGCCAACCGCCATTGCTCGGAATGAATGGCCCATCCCTGAGCGACACCGGTAAGCCGTTTGCGATGATTCAGCGTGGGAAGCATGGCGCAGAACGATTTATCGTCTGCGCCATGCTCGTTTGATCAGGCCGGCATCTTGCGAAACGCGATCGCAAAACGGTTCCAACTGTTGATCGACGTCACCAGCAGCGTCAGGTCCACGATCTCTTCTTCGGTGAAATGCGGTCGCACGGCTTCCCAGACGGCATCGGGTACATGGTCATGCGAGACCAGCGTGAGCGCTTCGGTCCATTCCAGCGCCGCGCGTTCGCGGTCCGTGAAGAACGGCGTCTCACGCCATACCACCACAGCTGCCAGCCGGCGATCCGTCTCACCACCCTTGCGCGCATCGGTCGTGTGCATGTCTACACAGAAGGCGCAGCCATTGATCTGCGATGCACGCAGGCGTACCAGTTCCGCCAGCGGTTTTTCCAACGATGACTTACCAATGTACTCTTCCACCGCAATCAGGGCCTTGATGGCGGACGGCTTGGCTTTGTAGAAATCCAGACGAGTTTGCATGATGTCTCCTTTGATTTAAACGATGCCCGATGCGGCGACTTGAGTAAGCTTAGGCGTTTCACCGAACTTTTTAAATAACCGATTCCGCCTGATTTTCGGTAGACAGTGGCGAAGCATCCGACGGTTGTCTCAAGCCAGCCGGCACTATCCGCGCCCTAGCAAAACACTTAAAGAAAAAGCCGATGCCCGGAAAATAATGCGGGTTCTTTGACATGGATCATTGAACGTTCAAGCTCATTATTTCGGCATGTTGAATCATCTCAATAATGATTAATAATGCGTGAAATCATGTGAATCTTAGCGCTCGGCAAATCGGCCTAAGTGCTTTAAGCTCACCTACCAGTGCAGTTGCCTGGTTATAAAAAATTAGCTGTAGCGAAATACTGCAGACACAAAAACCCGATCGAGGGATACAACGGTGGGCATACGCAGCGTCGTCTTAACACTAGTGCTGCTCGCAACTTCAAGCCTGCATGCATTCGCCGCTGGCGAGGCGCCGGCCGAGAGGGCGCCTGACACCATGCAAGCGCGCGTGCTCGGTTGCGCGGCGTGTCATGGCGCGCAGGGTGAAGGCACAAGCAACGACTATTACCCGCGCCTCTCAGGCAAGCCTGCTGGTTATCTTTACAACCAATTGCTCGCCTTCAGAGACGGTCGTCGGAAGTACCCGCCAATGAATTATTTATTGGCTTATCTCCCTGATCCGTATCTGATGAAAATCGCGGAATACTTTGCCGCCGAGCATCCGCCATTTCCCGCTCCTACGCCTGTGACTGCCGATACCGCAACGCTTGCGCTAGGCAAAACATTGGTCAATAGCGGTGCCGCGTCACGCAAGATCCCCGCATGCGTTGCATGTCACGGTGCGGCGCTGACCGGCATGGAGCCGGCCATTCCGGGCTTGCTCGGCCTGCACTCCGACTACATCAGCGCGCAGTTAGGCGCATGGCGTTACGGTACGCGCACCACGCTCGCGCCCGATTGCATGCATGACGTCGCCACGAAACTGGCCGACCGGGACATCACGGCTATCGCGGCGTATCTGGCTTCGTTGCCTGCACCGGAGAATCCCGCGCCGGTGGCGGCAGGGTCACTCAAGATGCCGCTCGCTTGCGGCACTGTCCCTAAACAATAGGCGAGGAAATAGACGTGCTAAGTTTCCGTGCCCTCATGCTTGTTTGCGCTTGCGTCGTGACGTTGAATGCACGCGCCGCCGATCCCGCAGTGATTGCTCGTGGCGAATATCTCTCTCGCGCCGGCGATTGCATCGCGTGCCATACAGTACCCGCGGGCAAACTATTCGGCGGTGGCCGCGCAATGGAAACGCCGTTCGGCACGCTCTATACGCCGAACATTTCATCGGATAGAGAGACCGGTATTGGCAAGTGGACCTCGGCTGAGTTCTACACCATGATGCATACGGGCAAGGCGCGCGACGGCCAGCTCCTTTATCCGGCCATGCCGTTTGCTTCCTACACCAAGGTCACGCGCGACGACTCCGACGCAATCTACGCGTACCTGTTGTCCACGCCGCCCATTCATCAGCCTAATCGTGCGCATGAATTGCGGTTCCCGTTCAACCAGCGCTCATTGCTGTACGGATGGCGCATGCTGTACATGAAGCCCGGCGAATACCAGCCTGACACCACGCAATCGGTGGAATGGAATCGCGGTGCTTATCTGGTTGAAGGGCTCGGCCATTGCACGATGTGCCATACCGCGATCAATGCGCTGGGCGGCAATTCACCTTCCAAGCGCTTCGAAGGAGGCTTGATCCCGGTGCAGAACTGGTATGCACCTTCGCTGACATCGAATAAGGAAGCGGGGCTGGGCGACTGGAGCATCGAGGACATATCGGACCTGCTCCAGTCGGGCGTGTCGAATCGTGGGGCCGTGTATGGGCCCATGGCCGAGGTCGTGTACGACAGCTTCCAGTATCTGACGGATCAGGACATTCACGCGGTGGCGGTGTATTTGAAGACGTTGCCTGCGCGTGCCGGCGAAAAGCCTGCGCCTGCAACTGCCGCGGTCACCGAACAACAGACCAGCCTTTCGCCGCTGGGGAAAAAGATCTACGACGCGCAATGCGCGCTGTGCCATGCATCGCAAGGGCAGGGCAAGCTGCCGCATTTCCCGCCTTTGGCGAACAACCAGTCGATCCAGATGACGTCGTCGGTGAATCCGATTCGCATGGTGCTGAACGGCGGATATGCGCCGGGCACGAAGAAGAACCCGATGCCCTATGGCATGCCGCCGTTCGCTCAGTCGCTCTCCGATGTCGAGGTCGCAGCAGTGGTCACGTATATCCGCACGGCCTGGGGCAATCACGGCACACCGGTGAGCGTCAAGGAAGTCAACACGTTGCGCTCAGCGCCACTTTATTGAGGACGTCATGACTGATTCCGAGAAAGAAGATGCCGCTGTCGATGAGATCGTGCGAGACGGGCCACACGGCGCGATCGCGCTGGCCGGAGCGGCCACGGCCGTTGTGATCGGCTTGTGGTTTGTGTTTTATTTCTTCGTCTTCTTACCCCGCGGCGTTATCCAATGAGCACTGAACACCCGTCGCATGCGTCCGCTGACATGGCCGCGCGCATCGAGCGCAAGTGGGCGCTGCTCGTAGTCATCATTCTTTGCGTGCTGGTCGCCATGACGATCTTCACCGGCCTGCATTGGGCCATGATGCCGCCATCCCGAGTGGAGACCATACGGCCTGAAACGCTCAACGTAAGCGGTGAATTCATTGAGAGCAACCTGGGCAGCGCGGTTGAAGCGGATGGGTCGGTGACTGTGCGAATTGTCGCGCAGCAGTACTCGTTCACGCCGCAATGTCTGTTGATTCCGGCCGATACGCCCATCACATTTCGCGCGACCAGCGCGGACGTCATACATGGATTCCTGATTACGAACACGAATATCAATTCGATGCTCGAGCCCGGTTATATCTCCACCTTCAAGAGTACCTTCACGCAGCCCGGCGACCATCTGATGCCGTGCCATGAGTTCTGCGGCACGGGACATCAGGGCATGTGGGCTCACGTCAAGGTGATCGATAAAACGGCTTTCCTCAAGATGGCAAACGCTAACGGTTCGCGGAGACTCAGCTGTGTTAAATAGCAAGCGACTCGTTCTCGCGCATTTCTGGCTTGGCTTCATCAGCTTCGGCGGCGCGTTGCTGCTCGGCGCGTGGCAAATGTGGGTGCGCAGCCCGCTGCATCCTTGGCTGAAGAATCCGGAACTCTACTATCGCTCGGTCACGGCGCACGGCTCGGCCATGGCCTACGTGTTTCCCACGCTGATCGCAATGGGCTTCGGTTACGCGGTCACCGAACTGGCGCTGAAGAAACCGCTGGTCGGCGCGCGCTGGGCGTGGGCTGGTTTCATCCTCGTGGCCGTGGGTACGGTCACCGCGATGGTCCCCGTCGCCATGGGGCTTGCCTCCGTTCTCTACACCTTCTACCCGCCGATGATCGGCAATGCGTTCTACTACATCGGCGTTGTGCTGGTGGTGGTCGGCTCGTGGATCTGGGTCGCGCTGATGTCGATCAACCTTGCCGTGTGGAAGCGCGAGCACAAGGGTGTGCCGGTCCCTCTGGCCATGTTCGCCACCTTGGCCGGGGCCTATTTATGGGGCTGGACAGCGGTCGGTGCGGCCATTGAGATCCTGTTCCAGATCCTGCCTGTGGCGCTTGGCTTCAAGACGACGATCGACGCCGGTCTTGCCCGCGTGTTCTTTTCGTGGTCCCTGCACGCGATCGTCTACTTCTGGCTGATGCCTGCCTACATAGCGTATTACACGATCCTGCCGCGCGCGATCGGCGGCCGTCTGTACAGCGATTCGATGGCGCGCGTTTCGTTCATCCTGTTCCTGGTGGTTTCGATGCCGATCGGCATTCACCATCTGTTCGCCGATCCGCAAGTGGGTTCGGGTTTCAAGTTCATGCATTCGGTGTTCACGGCGCTCGTCGCGGTGCCAACCTTGCTGACAGTGTTCACCATTTGCGCATCGGTCGAAATAGCGGCGCGCCTGCGCGGCGGCCGGGGCAGCTTTGGCTGGATCAAGGCGTTGCCCTGGGAAAATCCGATGATGCTTGCGCTCGCATTTTCGTTCGTGATGCTTGGCTTTGGCGGGGCGGGTGGCATCATCAACATGAGCTACCAGCTCGACTCGACCATTCACAATACGCAGTGGATCACCGGTCACTTCCATCTGATCTTTGGAGGGGCAATCGTCATCATGTATTTCGCGATCGCCTATGATCTCTGGCCGCATCTCACCGGCCGCGCGATGACGCAATTGAAGCTGATGCGCCAGCAGTTGTGGCTGTGGTTCATCGGCATGATCGTGCTGACATTCCCGTGGCATTTCGCCGGCATTCTCGGCATGCCGAGGCGCATGGCCTTCTTCGATTACACCGACCCGGAGATCGCGGCACAAGCGTTATCGGTAATCGTCTCGACTATTGGCGGCGTTATCCTGGTTGTCTCGGCGGTCATGTTTTTCATCGTGCTGATTCGCAACCATCGTGGACCGCGAAGTGTGGTTGCAGAGTACACGTTCAGCACGGCGGTGCATGAATCGAAGACCATTCCGGTTGCGTTGAACAGCTTTGGCCTGTGGCTTGCGCTGATGATCGGCCTGACGCTCTTTAACTACGGTTATCCGGTCGCTTCGCTGTTGTTCCGCTCCGATACGTCCGTCCCCGCGATCATGATTGGAGGGCCGCAGCGATGAGCGAAGAACGCCTGTTCTCGTTACGTAACCGGTGGTTCACGGTTACCGTTGGCGGCATGCTTGGGTTGGTGGTGTTTTCGGCTGCGGTGGGTTTCATATGGCTGCCTTCGGCGCAAAGTGATCAACCCTTCCAGGGCGTCTGGAATGCGATCTGCAGCGCAGCGGGCGTGCCGCAACAATGGTTGCGCGGTTCGTCGGCCACGCCCGTGCCGCTGGTGCAAACCAGCACGGTCGTCATGACGCCGCAACTGCTGGCGGCGTCCAGCAGCACGTCGATTGGCCGCGGCGCGACCTTGTCCATGCGTTGCACCATGTGTCACGGTGTGCGAGGCATGAGCGACGCCAACTCGCCGAATCTCGCGGGACAGTATTCTTCTGTGATCTACAAGCAGTTGCTCGACTTTCAGTCTGGCGCGCGCCGTAATGCGGTGATGTCGCCCATGGTCTCGAACCTGAGCGACCAGGACATGCGCGATCTCTCCGCCTATTACGCGTATTTGCCCAGACCGGTGGCGCTGCGCTCCGATGCCGCGCCGGCGGTCTCCGTGCCGGACATCGTGTCAGGCGGAGCGCCGATGCGAAACATTGCTTCTTGTGCGTCGTGTCACGGCGGTATCGATCATAAGGCGGGAAGCCCTTGGCTCGAGGGGATGCCGGCTGCGTACACGCGCGCGCAATTGCAGGCGTTCGCGAACGACACGCGTCATAACGATATCAACCAGCAGATGCGCAATGTTGCGCGAAATATGACGCCTGGGGAAATCGATGCAGCAGCGGCTTACTATGCGGGGGCGCAACCTTAAACCGCCGATGTGGAATGAGTCGATTGGCGTTGGCAACCCCTCTAAAATTTACCTGAAAACTATCTTGACAGTATCTGACATGTCAAATAATATGCGATTCATCAACGGAGCGAGCGATGAATCACTACAGCAAGGAAAATTTTCGTCCCACCCAAAGCATCGGTTTCTTGATCAACAAGGCGCGCAACATCCTGACAGTCGAGATGGATGCGGCGCTGAAGGACCTGGATATTTCCAGTCAGCAGATGGGTATCTTGATGTCGCTCACCCTCGGTCTGGCTGCAACGCCGTTCGAATTGTCGAAGGTGTTGGGGATTGATACCGGTCTGATGACGCGCATGCTCGACAAGCTGGAAGCGAAGGAGTTGCTGCAGCGCTCGCGCAGTCTTGAAGATCGCCGTGTCGTTAATCTGGCGTTGACGAAAAAGGGTGAGGAGGTTACCACCCAGATTCCGGAAGTCGCACCGGATGTGTTGAACGCGCATCTGAAGAAATTCAGCAAGGTCGAGTTTGAAGAGTTGCGCCGCCTGCTTCGTAAATTTCTTGATGAGTAAGTGAGCCGCATTAGCCGGCTGAATAAGTAAGCTGAATAAGTAAGCCGCTTTTTTTTGTCCAATTATCTGACAAGTCAGAAAATGAAAAAACAGTTAAATAGAAAAGCAATCGGTTCGAGAGCGTCGACCGTGGGTGTTTCGGTGATGTTTGCCGCGGTGCTGTCGGCGTGCGCGAACTACGCGGGCATTCATAGCAACCAGCAGATGGCCCAGCCGCAATCGTACGAGACGACACAAAGCATCCCGTCCGAGAGCGGTCATTGGCCGGCAGCGGGTTGGGCCGATCAATTCGGCGATGCGCAGCTGAAAACGCTGATTGCGGAAGCATTGAAGAACAGTCCGTCCCTTGATCAGGCGCGTGCCCGGGTTGCTTCGGCCAATGCTTATAGTGAAACGGCGAAGGCCAACACCATGCCCAACGTCGGTGCGGATTATTCGATGACCCGCCAGCAGTATTCCGGCACCGCGCTCGTGCCACCGCCTTACGCGGGTTCGTGGCAGACCGAAAACAAGCTGCTTGCATCCGCTTCGTACGACCTCGACCTGTGGGGCAAGAATCGTGAAGCGTTGAGGGCGGCGGTGTCGCAAACGCAGGCAAGCGAAGCGGATGCTGAAGTCGTGAAGCTGACGCTGACTACCTCGATTGCCCGCGCTTATAACCAGCTTGCGCGGCTTTGTGACCAGCGCGATATCGCCGCTCGCGAAGTCGCGCAACGCGATCAGATCGAACGTATTGCAGCGGGCCGGATTGCGACCGGGCTGGACACGGAAGTAGAGCGCAAGACGGCGCAAGCAAACGTCGCGACAAGTCATGCGTCCTTGACCGCGCTGGACGGCCAGATTCTCACCACGCGCTATCAGATTGCCGCGTTGCTTGGTGCGGGACCTGATCGTGGCTTGACGATCCAGCGCCCGGCGCTTGGCGTGGGAGAGCAGGTGCTCCTCCCCGACAACCTGCCGGCCGATCTCGTCAGCCGCCGGCCCGACCTGGTCGCGGCGCGCTGGCGTGTGGACGCGCTTACACACGATGTGAAGGAAGCGAAGGCCGAGTTCTATCCTGACATCAACTTAAGCGCATCAATTGGCCTGGACGCATTCGGCTTTGGCCGCTTGCTGACGGCCGCGAGCAGAACGGCAACGGCCGGTCCGGCGATCCACTTGCCGATCTTCGATGCCGGCGCATTGCGCGCTCAACTCAAAGGCCGTTACGCCGATTTCGATTATGCGGTTGCGACCTATAACCAGACACTCGTCACCGCGCTAAGCGATGTCGCGACGCAACTCGCGCAGATCCGGTCGACGGATGCACAACTCGTCGATGCAGAAACGGCGCAAGAAGCCGCGCATCGTGCCGATGAACTCGCGCTCGTCCAGTACAAGGGCGGCCTCACGAATCAACTGACCGTGCTGAATGCCGACATGAACGCCTTGTCCGCAGACCAGGCGGTTGTCGATCTGAAAATGAACCGTCGCGACCAGCAGATCGCACTCGCAGCGGCACTCGGCGGCGGTTATGTCGACGCCGACGCCTCTTCGTCTTCCAACACTGTTGCCGCGCGCTGAGCCGGCATTCCACGGACCCGTAGGAGAATTTGCAATGAGCGACACCATCCAGTCCGACCGCGCTGCGGTGGATTCAAATCAGGCAACCAAGGGTGCCTTACCCCAAGAGGCCGCGCCGCGCACGAAACGCAAGCTGCTGCTTTCCTTGCTCGGCGCAGCAATCGTCATCTCGGCCGCAGCCTACGGCGCGTATTACTACACCGATGCACGCTTCTACCAGTCGACGGACGACGCTTACGTCAGCGGCAATCTCGTGCAACTCACGCCGCAAGTCAGCGGCACGGTTGTCGCGGTGAACGCGGACGATACGCAGATCGTCAAGGCTGGCGACCCGGTCGTGACGCTGGACTCAGCCGATGCAAAAGTTGCGCTCGGGAATGCGGAAGCCACGCTTGGCCAGACCGTGCGAGAAGTGAGCAGCCTCTACGTCAACAACGACTTCTATGCGGCGAGCATCGCTCAACGCGAGTCGGATCTCGCCCGCGCCAACTCGGATCTGCAACGCCGCCAGGCGGTGGAGAACACCGGGGCGGTGTCTGCCGAAGACGTGTCGCATGCCCGCGATGCCGTCAAAAGCGCGCAAGCCTCACTCGACGCCATGCGTCAGCAAGCCGAAGCGAACCACGTGCTCACCGACCGCACGTCGGTCGAACAACACCCGAACGTGCAGGCTGCTGCGAGCAAGCTTCGCGATGCTTACCTGAGCTATGCTCGTAACACCTTGCCCGCGCCGGTGACGGGTTACGTCGCGCGCCGTTCGGTGCAGGTCGGGCAGCGCGTCGCTCCCGGTACACCGCTGATGGCGATCGTGCCGCTCGACGGCGTCTGGGTCGACGCCAACTTTAAAGAAGGGCAACTGCGGCGCATGCGCATTGGTCAGCCGGTCACGTTGACGGCCGATGTATATGGTTCGGACGTCAAGTATCACGGCCGCGTGGTGGGTTTTTCCGCGGGCACGGGCAGCGCGTTTGCCGTGCTGCCTGCACAGAACGCGACAGGCAACTGGATCAAGGTCGTGCAACGCTTGCCGGCACGTATCCAGCTTGACCCGCATGAGCTTCAACAGCACCCGCTGCGCATCGGCTTGTCGATGGACGTGGAAGTCGAAACGCGTGATGAATCCGGTACGCAACTGGCCGCCGCAACCAACACTTCTTATCGGACAGATGTATTCGAGCAATACGGCGCGCAAGCCGATGCGGAGATCGCCAAGGTGATCGCAGACAACATTCCGATAGCCGCTCCCAGGACCATGGCGAAGCGCGATCAAGCCCAGCCGCATCGCGCCGGTTGAGTAACCAAGCGACTAAGCAGCAAGCGCATTCTTTTAATCAAATATCTGACAAGTCAGATTTAGTGTGTGTCATTCGGAGTATTGATGAATACGTCGTCTCAGTCCGGCGCGCTCGCGCCACTCACTGGCGGGAAACTGGCGCTTGCCACGCTTGCCGTTGCACTTGCCACGTTCATGAACGTGCTGGATTCGTCGATTGCGAATGTGGCGATCCCGACCATCTCGGGCAACCTGGGTGTTTCTGTCGATGAAGGAACGTGGGTCATTACCCTGTTCGCCGCGGCCAACGCCATTTCGATTCCGCTCACTGGCTGGCTCACCCAACGGGTCGGGCAAGTGAAGCTATTCGTGTGGGCAATCCTGTTGTTCGTGATTTCCTCATGGCTGTGCGGCCTTGCGCCGACCCTGCCCGTGTTGCTTGGCGCGCGGATCCTGCAAGGCGCGGTCGCCGGTCCGCTGATCCCGCTCTCGCAAGCCATTCTGCTCGGTTCGTATCCGAAGGAAAAGAGCTCGCACGCGCTGGCGTTATGGGCCATGACCGCGACGGTTGGGCCTATCGTCGGACCGGCGCTGGGTGGATGGATCACCGATAGCTACTCGTGGTCCTGGATCTTCTACATCAACATTCCAGTCGGCCTGTTTGCAGCCGGCGTGACATGGGCGATCTACCGGACGCGCGAAACGCCGGTGAAGCGGATCCCTATCGACAAAGTAGGCCTGATCTCGTTGATTGCGTGGGTCGGTTCGTTGCAGATCATGCTCGATAAAGGCAAGGACCTCGACTGGTTCACCTCGCCGGTGATTGTCGCGTTGGGGATCTTTGCGTTGATCAGCTTCGTGTTTTTCATGGTCTGGGAGTTGACGGAAAAAAATCCGATCATCAATCTCCGGCTCTTCAAGGGACGTAATTTCCTGGGCGGAACCATCGCGATCTCAGTCGCGTATGCGCTGTTCTTCTCGAACCTCGTGATCTTGCCGACGTGGATGCAGCAGTACCTGAACTATCGCTCTGTCGATGCAGGTCTGGCTATGGCGCCGCTGGGTATTTTTGCTGTGTTGCTTACGCCGGTGATGGCCAAGATCATGCCGAAGAGCGACGCACGGGTGCTTGCGACGCTCGCTTTTCTCGGTTTTGCCGGCGTGTTTTTCATGCGTTCGTTTTATACGACCGGCGTCGATACCTGGACCCTGGTCGTGCCTACCTTGTTGCAAGGCGTTCCTACCGCGCTGTTTTTCGTACCGCTGACGGCGATCATTTTGTCCGGCTTGCCGGCGGACAAAATACCCGCTGCTGCGGGGTTGTCAAATTTCACGCGGGTCTTTGCGGGTGCCGTTGGAACATCGCTCGTGAGTACCGGCTGGAACGACCGGACAATCCTGCATCATGCTCAACTGGCTGAACAAACGAGTGTCAATAACCCGAACTTCGTCGCGAGTATTAATGCCTTGCAGAACACGCTTGGAGGGAGCGCGGCGCAAGCCATGGCGTTCTTCGAATCGTCGCTCAATGCACAAGCCGCCATGCTTGGACTGAACGATATCTTCTGGTTGTCGGCGGTTATTTTCATCGCGATCATCCCGCTTATCTGGATCACCAAGCCGGGCAAGGACGGCAGCGCAGCGGCGGCGGGAGCAGGGGGACACTAAGTTTTGAACCGGTTAGACCGATGCGCGATAAAGTTAGCAAAAACAACGATAAAATTCATGTGCGCTATCGTTAAACGGGGCGAAATTCGTTAGTTTAGGGCAAATGCTCCAATTGACACGAGCAAAAAACGTAGTCAAAATAACGTTAATAAAACATAGATGCAAGAACCCGCAGGTCGCCTCAGCGGGTTTTTGCTTGCTCGTTCAGGCATTAGCTGAGGATTCGAGTAATGGAGACGTATTACCTCGCCATCGACGTTGGCACTGGCAGCGCCCGCGCCGCCCTGGTCAATTCGCATGGCGTCATCGTGAGCATTGCTGCGCGCGAACACGAGCAGATCGTGCCGCGCTACGGCTGGTCCGAACAGCGCCCCACTGACTGGTGGCAGGGCGTAGCCGGTGCTATCCATGAGGTCCTTGGCAACACGCCGCATGCAGCCGAAAACATTGCGGCTATCTGCGCATGCGGCCAGATGCATGGCACGGTACTCATTGATTCTGACGGCCAGCTCACTCGCGAAACCGCACCGCTCTGGAACGATAAACGCACCCTTGCTCAAGTGGCCGCCTTCCGTGCGTGCCATGACGCTGCATCATATTTGCCAATGACGGCCAACCCGGCGACACCCGCCTGGCCCGGCTTCAAATTGCAATGGCTCAAGCAGAACGAGCCCGATGCATACGAACGTGCAGCAACGGTATTCATGCCGAAGGACTACATCAACTTTCGGCTAACAGGTGAGCGTGCCTGGGACTGGAGCGATGCCTCCACGAGCTTCCTGATGGACCCGGTGACACGCTCCTGGTCCCAGCCCATGCTCGATGCACTCGGACTCGACAGCAGCAAGCTTCCGCGCGTTCGTTCGCCGCAGGAAATACTGGGAACGGTCACCTTGGAAGCGGCTCGCGCAACCGGCCTGCGCCAAGGAACACCCGTGTTGGTTGGCGGTGCGGACTATGCGCTTTCGATGCTCGGATCAGGTGTGTTCGGGCCCGGTCTCGGCTCGGACATAACCGGTACATCGTCGATCATCACGGTGATCGCGGACACCCCCATGCTGCACCCGGAAGTATCGAACATGGTCTCGGCGGAAGGGCTCTGGGGAAGATTCATGCTGCTCGATTCGGGCGGCGATGCAGTGCGTTGGGCGCGTCGTGCATTCCACGAAAACACGCTGAGTTACGAGGCCGTTGCGCAGAAAGCCGCCGATGCCCCCGTCGGTTCCGAGGGCCTGTTCTTCCTGCCTTACCTGACCGGTGAAAGGCTCGGCGACCATTCAAATTCGCGCGCCCAGTTCTTCGGTATCGCGGCCAAGCATGGCACGGCGCATCTCCATCGGGCGGTATTAGAAGGGGTCGCGTTTGGCGTGCGGCGGCACATTGGCGTGATCGAATCAGCGGGCGTGCACATGGAGCGTCTGGTTGCGGCAAGCGGGGGCGCCAAGGCTGCCCTTTGGCTTGAGATCAAGGCAAGCATGTATCGCACGCCCATCCTCGTGCCGGCTCAACTTGAATGCGGTGTGATCGGTTGCGCGATTCTTGCCGCGACCGCGCATGGCCAGTTCGCGCGTCTGGGCGATGCAGTCGCAGCCTTCGTTCAGTTTGAGCGCGAGGTCTTGCCGGACCCGCGCGCCAGTGACATCTACGATCGGATGATGCCGATCTTCGAGCGGCTCTACACGAGCTCGCAACAGTTCTACGACGACCTCGATCGTCTCGCCGAGGCTCATGCATGACGCAAGCAATCAAGGCTGTCCTGTGGGACATGGACGGCACGCTCGCCGACAGTGAAGCGCTGCACCTGAGCACACTCGTCGCCGTGTTGACCCATCATGGAATAGCCGCGGACGATGACCTGCATGCGGCGATATTCGGTAAGACCGGCCGCGAGGTGCACGCGTATTGCTGCGAGCGTTTCGGGATCGATTTCGACTACGGCCAATGGTCGATGACAAGGGCGCGGCACTATCTGTCCGAAGCCCCGAAGATGCAGCCACGACCCGGCGCGCTCAGCGTCTATCACGCGGTGCGTGCAGCGGGAATCCGTCAGGCGATTGTGTCGAATTCATCGCGTATGTTGCTTGAAGCGGGGCTTCGCGCGCTCGACTTGCAGGACCCGCAACTGATCTCCGTCAGCGTCAACGACGTGCGTGCCGGCAAGCCCGACCCCGAGCCGTACCAGCGCGCCGCGTGGCTGCTGGGTGTAACGGCCGGGGAAGTCATCGTGGTGGAAGACAGCCCGACCGGCGCCCGTGCGGGTATCGCGGCTGGCATGCGGGTGCTTGCATGGCCCGAGCATGAAAGCGCTGCCGGTACCTTTCCCGAGGGCTCGCGCATTGTGCGATCCGAATACGAACTCGCCGATGCACTCGGCGTTCAACTCATTCCTTCTTTCTAAACCCGCCATGCTTCGAACCAGCATCTTCCCCTCGCGATACGTCCAGGGCGCAGGCGCGCTTGATACGCTCGACACGGAACTAGCACGCTTAGGCACGCACGCAGCGTGTCTCGTCGATAGCAACGTTGCCACTTTGCTTGAACCTTCGTTGTCGAAGGCTGACCGTGTGAAGCTCGCTGTGCGTAGCGTCGATGCTGCGTGCACCGAACGCTCCGTCGCCGCTGCGGCTGCATGGATTCGCGAGAGCGGGGCGGACATCGTGGTCTCGTTCGGTGGCGGCAAGGTGGTCGATACGGGCCGCGCTGCGGCGGACGACCTGCGCCTGCCGTTCGTATGCGTACCAACCATTGCCGCATCGGATGCGCCGTGTTCAGCGCTTGCCGTGATCTACGACGAGGAGGGCCGGGTGGTGCGCGACCGCTTCGTGCGCCGCAATCCGGATCTCGTGCTGCTCGATACCAGCCTGATCGTGCGCGCGCCCGTGCGCTTTTTTATCGCAGGCATTGGTGACGCGCTAGCGACCTTTTACGAAGCCGATGCGTGCCGCCGTTCCTATGCGAAGAATCTTTGCGGCGGTCGTGGCACGGCGCTCGCGTTCGAGGCGGCAAAGCTCTGCCGCGATACCTTGTTCGCGCATGCCGTACAGGCGGTGGACGATTGCCGCGCGCAAATCGTGACGCCGGACTTCGACGCCACGCTGGAAGCGACGGTGCTGCTGTCGGGCATTGGCTTCGAGTCGGGTGGCGTGGCCGCGGCGCACGCCATTCATCACGGCCTCGCGGACCTGCCTTCATCGCATGGCTTGCTGCATGGCGAGAAAGTCGCGGTCGGCGTGCTGGCGTCGCTGTTTTTATCGGCGGTGCCTGACGACGAACGGGCTCGCGTGTTCCGTTTCTGCCGCGCTGTTGGCCTGCCTACGCGTCTTGCACAGATCAACGTGGACGTGAACGATGAAGCGGCGCTTGAGACCGTGGCCAAGCGTGCATGCCGGGCGGGCGAGATCATCCATAACGAACCGTATCCCGTCGATGCACCCCTGGTTGTTGCCGCGTTGAAGGCGATGGACCGGTACGCGGCCCGATTCGATAACTAAATTCAAAAGCGAGACAACATCATGACAGGCGAACTCAAAGGCGCGGAAACAGCCGCGTTCCGTCCCGGCCTCTTCGATGGCAAGACGGTGCTCGTATCGGGCGCAACCAGTGGTATCGGACTCGCGATCGCGCAAGGCTTTTCAGCGCTGGGGGCAAAGGTGATCGCAACCGGCAGCTCGACTAACAAACTCGAAGGGTTGCGCGCGGACGCCGCGCTCGAAGGCATCCGTTTCGAGCAACTGGATGTCCGCGATAACGACGCCATCAAACGTTTCGTCGCTACGCTGAGCGTGCTCGACGTGTTGGTAAATGCGGCGGGCGTGGCGCGTCCGGTCGATGAGTATCGTGACGATGTCTTTCGCGAAGTGATCGACGTGAACCTCACGGCCGCCATGCGGCTCGCGATGGCCGCTCGTGACAAACTTGAGCATGCGCGTGGATCGATCGTCAACGTGGCGTCGATGCTGAGTTATATCGCCGACGTGGATGTGCCGGCTTATTGTGCGAGCAAGAGCGGCATTCTTGGCTTGACGCGTTCACTGGCTCACGCGTTTGGTCCGGCGGGCGTGCGGGTCAATGCGATTGCGCCGGGCTACCACCGCACCGACATGACGCGTGCGCTGTGGGATGTCCCGGCCAGCGCGGAGAAGATCGCGGCGCGTAGCGCGCTCAAGCGTTGGGGCGAAGTGGACGATCTGGTTGGCGCGACGTTGTTCCTGGCATCGCCGGCATCGGCGTTCATCACGGGCGTGACCTTGCCTGTGGACGGCGGGTACGCAACGGGCGTGTGAGACGAAAAAAACGGCCTTCGCTACCCGGAAAAAACCGGAGAGAAAAGGCCGCGTACTTCAAATAACGCTTAGGGGTACGTCCCAAAGCGTCACACCACAATTTAGAACTTGTGGGTCATGCCAATGATGGCTGCCAACTGGTGGTTGTTAGACGAATACGACGAGCCGCTGAAGTCTGCAACTGCCGTTTTGCCCGTGGAATCGACGCCCGATGCTGTCTCGAAGAATCCAATTGCGTAGAACGAAGTGCGCTTGGACAACGAGTAGATGGTGCCCAGGTTGAACTGGTTGTACTTGGCGCTGCCTGCGCCATCGGCGCCGCTGTTATGCGTGTAGATGTAAGCGCCGGCCAGCGTGAGCGCCGGGGTCAGCGCGTACTTCACGTTCAGTTCGCCCGAATTGAACGTAGCAGTGCCACCGTTGTACTTGGTGCCGTAGCTGCCAATTGCATTGACCTGACCGAGGTTCTGGAACTGCGTGTTCGAGTAGAGCAGGGCGATCGTTGCCGGACCCACCAGGTACGAACCGCCGGCCGTGATGATCTGCTGCGACCCTGCCGACGCGTAGCCGCCGTAAATGCGGCTTGCCATGTTGTTGTTCGCGCCGGTGGCGGAGGACGTCGGCGACGACGAGTTGCCCTGGTTGCCGAACGTCGAGTAGTACGGGTCCTTGGTGAAGTTGTAGCTCGCGCCAAGCTTGAGCGGGCCATTCGCGTACGACACGGCTGCGTCGGTGACTGCGTTGCGCGAGAACTGGCCGGCTTGGCCGCCCAGGCTGTACAGGACGCCGACCGTCAGGCCGCGATAGTTCGGGCTCGTGTACTTGATGGCATTCTGGATGCGGTTCGACGTATCCACGTTATCGACGTCGCCTGCGCGCGTGCCGTAGCCGAGGCCGGATGCAGCCCAGTCAGCGCCCGATGCAAACGTGGCGGTGGCGTCGTTACTTGCCGAGTACTGACGGCCCAGCGTCACCGTACCGTACGTATCGCTCTTCAGGCCGACGAAGGCCTTGCGGCCGAATTCCAGGCCGCCCTGGCTAAGCGCGCCGGTGCCGAGGGTATAACCGTTTTCAATGGTGAAGATCGCCTTGAGGCCGCCGCCCAGGTCTTCAGCGCCCTGCAAACCCCAGCGTGATGAATTAGCGCTCGACAACGCGTAGAGCTTCGCACCCTTGACGTTGTTGTTAAACAGAATGCCGCCGTCGGCGATGCCGTACAGCGTCACACTGCTTTGTGCGTGTGCGGCGCCGGACAATGCTCCGATAGCAAGGATGGCGGCCGTGGTCTTTTGAATTTTCATTTTCTTGTGTTTCAGTTTGTAAAAGAAGAGGTATCGTATTTGATAGGGTCGGAAAGTCCCACCGATGTTTGGTTGTTTCGTTATTCCGTTGCTTTCTAAAGCAATGTGCCAAAAATTCATATGGCCGAAATAATTAGCATTCCAAACCGTCCGGCTTAGGGCCGACCTGATCACAAGCAGGGGGAATCGCCCAATATCCATCGGAATGTAAGGATTTTGAAGGGTACTGAACGTCCGGCTCGACGAACCTTAATCTGGCCCGATTTCAATTTTGTGAAATGATATTTACCATCGTGCCCGCATGGAACATTCGATCCGAATGCGTGTTATTTGCACAACAGCTTATTGAAAGGCTAGTAATTTCGAGGGAATTCAGGCTTGTCTGCCTTAGCAAATCCTTAAACAAATCCTCATGCAGATCCTTAAGCCGGTCCTAAGCAGATCCCTGAGCGGGAGGCGAGCGCCTTATGCAAAGACCGGAGAGGTCTCTGTCATTTGATGCGAGCAACGAGGGCTGCCGCTATCAAATCACGCCGGTCGAGCGCATGTCGGCCAAGCGCTTTTTCATGTCCAGCACGGCGAGCATATGCGCATCGCCTTTGCGCAGCGCGACGCTGGTCGAGAGAATATCGATAATGACAAGTGCGGCAAGCCGCGACGTGGTCGGCGTATAGACGTCGGTATTCTCCAGCGTCTCCGCAATCACCGCGACGTCCGAGAAGCTTGCCAATGGACTATTCGATCCGGTAATCACAATGACGCTTGCGCCGCGTTCCTTCGCGGTCCGCGCGACCTCGATCAGCGAGCGGGTGGCGCCCGTGTTCGAGATGGCCACGACTGCATCGCCGGGCTTGAGCATGGACGCCGCAATGAACTGCTGGTGCGAATCCTGATGCGCGACGCACGGCACGCCGAAGAGCGGAAACTTCTGCTGCGCATCCAGCGCGACAATGCCCGACGCACCAAAGCCGAAGAACTCGATCCGCCGCGCCTTGACCAGCAAATCCACTGCCCGTCCAATAGCCGCGAAATCCAGCTTCTTGCGCGCCCAGTCGAGGCTTGTGATGGTGTAGTCGAAGATCTTGGTGGCGATGGTCTCCGGGTCGTCGCCCTTGGCGAGCACCGAGTGCGTGGCCGGTGCACCGAGGGCCAGGCTCTGCACCATGCGGATCTTGAAGTCCTTGAAGCCGCTGCATCCGAGCGTCGCGCAAAAGCGCAGCACGGTCGGCTCGCTGACCTGTGCGTTGCGGGCAAGCTCGGCCAGGTTGATGTCGGAGATCGAACCCAAATTTGCAAGGATGTACTCGGCCACTTGCCGGCTGCCGCGGCGAAGGCCGGGACGCGCGCGGTCGATCAGTTCGAGGATGTTGTAATCGGGCACTCGATGTTCCTTCGTTCATTGTGCACAGGGCGCCGCAAGCGGCGCCCTGTGCAGGCCTAAGACCAGACTAGCCAGTGTATCGGAGTCATCTATCCGATTCGCCTAACGGCGCCAAAAACGGGCGCCGCGCTGCGACAGGACAGCAGCGACAATAATCACGCCCATCACCACTTGCTGATGGTAACCCGGCACGCTGGCGAGGTTCATGATGTTGCCGATCACACCCAGAATCAGTACGCCCATCAGCGTATTCAAGGCACCGCCTTTACCGCCCGCCAGACTCGCGCCGCCGATCACGACCGCGGCAATCACGGTCAACTCGTCGCCCACGCCGACTGTCGGCGCACCCACTCCGGCGCGCGACGTCGAGATGATACCGGCAAGCGCCGCCAGCAGTCCCGAGCTGACATAGGTGCCGAGCACGTGGCGCGCAACGGGTACGCCCGACAGCCGCACGGCTTCCTCGTTCGATCCAATCGCGCGGACCACGCGGCCTGCACGAAGCCGGTTCAGCGCAATCCCGCCGATCACGAATACGATCAGCATCACGAGTGTCGGGCCCGGTATGCCGAAATACGAATGACGGCCGAAGTCGAGCAACGCCTGACCCGGATCATCGACGAGGATCGGCGAGCCGTTGGAGACGATCATGGCCACACCGCGCGCAACGGTCATCATCGCGAGCGTGACGACAAACGGCGTGAGGCGGAACCATGCGATCAACGCGCCCGATACAAAGCCGCAGAGACCACCGACCAGCAGCGTGACGAGGAGGGCGGCGCTCAAACCGTACTGGGGAATGAGCATGGCCGAGACCACGCTGCCAAGCGCCGCAATGGAGCCGACCGACAAGTCGATGCCGCCGGTCAGCACAACCAGCAGCATGCCGACCGACATGATGCCGACACCCGCGACCTGACGCGAAATGTTGGACAGGTTCGGCACCGAGAAGAAGTCGCTCGACACGAATGATGCGGCGATCACGAGCACGATCAGGATGGCGACCGTGTTGAAGCGGCGCGCGACCGACCACCATTGTCTTGCGTGGCCGGATTGCGCCTGATGCGTTTTCTGACTGACGGCGCTGGGATTCATGATGCGAGTCTCCGGGTCTGGTTTAGTGGGTGAGCGCTGCGGGCGCTTCGTTCGACACACGTCGCAAGGAGAGCGAGAGAATCTGCTCTTCGCTGTAATCGGCGGGCTGGAGTTCGCCGCGAATCTCCCCTTCGCCCATCACGAGAATGCGGTCGCACAGGCCCATCAACTCTTGGTGCTCCGACGAGATCACGAGCACTGCCTTGCCGCGTTCCGCCAACTGGTTGATCAACGTATAGATTTCGACCTTGGCGCCCACGTCGACACCGCGGGTGGGTTCGTCGAGGATGATCAGGTCGCCGTCCGCGTGAAACCATTTGGCGAGCACGACTTTTTGCTGATTGCCGCCGGATAACGTCGAGACATCGGCGTCCATCGAACGGGCCTTGATGCGGAGTTGTTCCATCAACTTTTGAACGAATGCGCGCTCGCGGCCGAAGGCGAGGAAACCGCCGGGGAGGCTGACGGATTTAAGCGAAGCGAGCGTGGCGTTGACGCGGATCGGCATCGATAAAACCGCGCCCTGGCCCTTACGGTCTTCAGGAACGAAGCCGATGCCGGCCTTGACCGCTGCCATGGGCGAGCGCACAGCCAGCAGCTTTTGTTTCAGCTCGATGGTGCCGGAATCCCGGGTGTCCGCGCCGAAGATCAGCCGGGCGACTTCCGTGCGTCCCGAGCCAATCAGTCCACCCAGCCCGACCACTTCGCCGGCGCGCAGCGTGAACGAGACGTTGCGTACGGCGTGGCCGCGTGCCAGGTCCGTTACCTTCAGCACTTCGTCGCCAAGCGTTGCATGACGTTGGGGGAACAGCACGGAGAGCGGTCGGCCGACCATCTTGCGAATGAGTTCATCCATGCTGAGATCAGCAGGCTTGACGGTGTCCACACGCTTACCGTCCTTGAGCACCGTGATGCGGTCCGCGATGGCAAACACCTCTTCCAGCCGGTGCGAGATATACACAATGCCCACGCCGCGCGAGCGCAGGTCGCGCACAATCTCAAGCAGCTTGTTGGCATCCGATGGCGCGAGCGCAGCAGTCGGTTCGTCGAGCACCAGCAGCTTCACTTGCCGGCTAAGCGCCTTGGCAATTTCGATGACCTGGCATTGCGCCGCAGACAGACCGCTGACTAGCGCAGAGGGGTCGATGTCGAAGCCGAGACTCGCGATCAATCCATGCGCATTCTTGCGGAGCGTTCGCCAGTCGATCACGGCGGGCAACGCGCCGAGGAACACGTTTTCTGCCACCGACAAATCCGGCGCTAATGCCGTTTCCTGATGAATCACCGCGATGCCTTCTTCCATGGCCGCATGCGGATTGCGAAGAGATAGTGCGCGTCCTTCGATCTTGATCGTCCCGGCATCGGGTTGATGACCGCCGCCGATAATGCGCATCAGCGTCGACTTGCCCGCGCCGTTCTCACCAACGAGCGCATGGACTTCGCCGCTAAGGACATCGAAGTCGACGCCTTCAATGGCGTGAATGCCGCCGAAGCGTTTGTCGACGCCGGTCAAGGCGATGAATGGAATCATGAAGGTGTCTCCAGGATGCACGCGCACCGGCAAGGCCGGCGCGCGTTGCATGAACCCGTGCGTCTTTAGAAGATCGCTTTCGGGTTGTAGAACTTGTCGACGTTGTCTTTGTCGATCACGGCGGACGGCGTGTACGAAATCTTCGGCACGTTGGTCGCTTCACCCTTCGCGGCCTTCATGCCGATGTCCACCGCCGTGCGCGCAACGAGTGCCGGATCGTTCAGTGCGGTCGCGCCGTACTTGCCCTGCTTGATCAGGTTGAGCGCTTCCTTCTGACCGTCGGCTGCGGCAACCAGCGTGATGCCCTGGCGGTTCGCACTTTCGATTGCGCGCCGTGCGCCGAGGACCATGCTGTCGTTTTCGCCGAGCACCATGTTGATGTCCTTGTTAGCAACCAGCAAATCTTCCATGGCCTTCAACCCGCCTTCATCCGACCAGTTGCCCCAGCCCTGACCGACGATCTGCATGTTGACCTTGCCAGTCTTGGCGAGCTGCGCTTCGATAATCCCTTCCATCACGCCATCGCGCCGTTCCTTGCCGACCGGGTTGCCTTTCTCGCCGGAGATCAGCGCGATCTTCAGCGGCTTGTCACCCATGGTGTCGACAACCCATGAGCCGACCAGCGCACCGTTCTCACGATTCGACGATTGCACGAGCGTCAGGTAGTTAGCCTTGGGGTCGAGCGTACTGTCGATCACCACCACTTTCACGCCGGCGGCAGTGGCTGTGTTCACCGCATTGACAAGACCTTTGGGATCGGCCGGGTCGATGATCAGCACCTTGATGCCACGCGTCAACATGTCTTCCACGTCCGAGATCTGCTTGCCCATCTTGCCCTGGGCGTCGGCGGTAATCACTTCGGCGCCGTTTTCTGCAGCACGTGCCTTGGCTGACTCCATGGCAGCCGAGAAGTAAGGCGCGTTGAGCACCTTCATGGAAATGCCTACTTTCATCTTGTCGGCAGCAAACGCCGGGGCCGTTGCCACTACGCTTGCCACTGCCAGCGCTACACCACACATCACCTGCTTCACGAACCGCGTCATGTCTCCTCCTGTTGTTAGGGTTTGGCGGTTTAAAAAACTCGATTACTCTTGCATCAGTGCGGCAACAACTTTCCGGGATTGAGGATGTTCAGCGGGTCCAGAGCAGCCTTGATCGCACGCATGGCTGCCAGTTCGGCCGGCGTGCGCGACAACGCCAGCACCTTCAGTTTCTTCGTGCCAATGCCGTGTTCCGCCGATACCGATCCCCCCATCGCGCCGGTTACGCCGTACACCACCGCCTGGACTTTAGGCGCTGTGTCGGACGGCCAGTCAGGTTCCTGAACGACGATATGCAGGTTGCCGTCGCCCAGATGTCCATAGATCAGGATGGTCGCGTTGGGCCAATGTTCGCGAAGCTGCTGTTCGCATCGGCGAGCGGCTTCGCCCACGTCGGCAATCGAGAAGCTGACATCGAAGGAAACGCGGCCTGGAATCAGCCGTTGATATTCACCGGGCGCGTCGCGAATCGCCCAGAACGCGGCGGCATCCGACTCCGATGAAGCGAGTGCCGCATCGCTAAGGAGTCCTTCTTCGAGCATGCCCGAGAGAAATTCTTCAAAGGCGTCGGCCTGCCGTTCGGGATCGGCGCCGCTGCTTTCCAGCAGCACGTAGAACGCATGTTTTCCTTCAAGCGGCGCCCGCAATTCAGGTAAGCGCGACAGCACGAAATCGTAATAGCCCGGCCACATGACTTCGAATGCCGACACACCCGCCGGCAGGCTTTCCTGGGCGCGTCGCAACAAGGTAGTCACGGCGTCATAGTTCGGCAGGCCGCACCATGCCGTGGATACCGCGCGGGGTTTCGGCCGCAGACGAAGCACGGCGCGCGTGATGACGGCCAAGGTTCCTTCGCTGCCGATCAGCAGGTTACGCAGGTCGTAGCCCGTATTGTTCTTGATCATCTTGCGCAAGCCGCCAACGATGCTGCCATCCGCCAGCACGGCTTCGATGTCAAGCACCTGGTCGCGCATCATCCCGTACTTGATCACGCGATTGCCCCCGGCGTTGGTCGCGAGATTGCCGCCGATCGTGCAGCTTCCACGCGCACCGAGATCGAGTGGAAACATGAAGCCCGCAGCATCCGCGGCTTCCTGGACGATCTGCAGCGGCGTGCCGGACAGCACCGTCATCGAAGCGCTGACGGAGTCGATATTTTCAATGCCGTTCATCAATTCCAGGCTTAACGCCACCTCGCCGCCAAGGAAAGTCGCCCCTCCCGCGAGACCTGTTAGCCCGCCCTGGGTGACGACCGCTTGCCTGTGCTGATGGCAGATCCGCAGCGCAATAGCGACATGTTCCGTCGAACGCGGCCGGATCAACGCCAGCGGCTCACCGGACGGCATGCGGCTCGAGTCCGAGTTCTTCCGGCCAGCGAACTCGTGCGGCAGGCTGACTACTTCGGCTCCGAGCGCCTCGCGCAGCGCGTTCACAACGGGCTGGGAAGGGCGGCGCTCAGGGGACGATTGTTCGTGCATCGAATCTCTCCGGGCGGGTTGGCTTAAGGCGGCTTCTGGCGATCCGTCTTGCCTTGCTTTCAACTTTGCGTGCATCGTAACGTTAGCAAGAGTAACGTTGTGTCTGCACATCATGAACGATAGTATAGCTATCATTAAGCGGAAAAACAGAGGTTAAGCTTCGGGGAAAACCCCCATGTTTTGATTTTTAGTTGAAGTTATCATTATTAAAACTAACGTTTTGCCTGCGATGACACCCAATCAGGTTCATCAAGGCGAAGCGACTCGCAATTTCAAGGAGATGGACCCGATGCAATGGCCTGAACCGCGTTCCTTCGATGTCGACTTGCAGACCGGCTTGATGACCGGCACCGACTCGCGCTATCAGAAGTTTTTGCGCGACCTGGACGGGCTGTATGCCGATCCCGCTGCGTTCGAGGCGCTCGCAGCCGCTCGCGGCGATGAGGTGGTCTATGAAGTCACCGATTACCGGCCCAACAGCAACCCGGGCGACCTGATCACCGGCGTGACCCGCATGAGCCCTGGCAAGGTCGGTGATGAATTCTTCATGACGCGAGGCCACATTCACGCGGCTATCGACCGGCCCGAGTTGTACTTCGGGCTCAAGGGTTTCGGTGTGATGGTGATGGAGTCGCCGACCGGCGATACGCGTGTGGTCGAGATCAGGGCGAACACGGCGTGTTATGTGCCCCCGCGCTGGATTCACCGGTCAGTGAATCTTGGGCAAGAGGACTTCGTGATGCTGTTCTGTTATCCGGCGGATTCGGGTCAGGACTACGCGATCATCGAGCAGTCGAACGGCATGAAGCTGCGCATAGTCGATGACGGTGCGGGTTCGTGGCGCAGCGTACTCAACCCGCGGTACAAGGCGCGCACGGAGCAGGAAGTCGAAGCACTGCTGGCGCGTGGTGTCCTGGCCAAGGAAGGAATGTCGCGATGACAATCTATCAACCCGCCACGCGGCCCACGTTCTATTTCATCGGCGTGACGACCGCGCAGAGTTCGATCATGCGCGTGTTCCCCGAATGGGCGAAGCATCTCGGTCTGGGCGACGTGGAAATCAAGGGCATCGACTTCCAGCCACATGCATCGCCCGAAGCCTATAGGGAAGCGGTTGAATTCATCAAGCATGATCCGCTGTCGCTCGGCGCATTGGTCACTACACACAAGATCGATTTGTACGCGGCTTGTCAGCCTATTTTCGATGTCATCGATCCAACCGCGCGCATCATGGGCGAAACGAGTTGTCTCTCCAAGCAGGATGGAAAATTCATCTGTCATGCTAAGGATCCGATCACATCGGGTTTCGCGCTCGATGGTTTCCTCCACCAGGATCACTTCGCGACCACCGGCGCGGAAGTTTTTTCGATGGGTGCGGGTGGGTCGACTATCGCACTGACCTGGCATCTGATGCAAAAGGAACGCGGCGCAAACCGTCCTTCGAAGGTCATTGTGTCGAATCGATCGGCTGGCAGGCTGGAGGAAATCGAACGCATCCATCGTGAACTGAAATTCGATGTTCCATGCGAATATGTCGTTGCACCGAAGGCGGAAGATAACGATGCCGTCCTGCAGCATTTGTCGCCGGGCGCGTTGGTGATCAACGCCACAGGGCTGGGCAAGGACGCGCCGGGTTCGCCGTTGAGCAACGCGGCCTTATTCCCGGAGCGCGCAGTTGTGTGGGACCTGAACTATCGTGGCAAGCTGATTTTCCTCGATCAGGCGCGGGCTCAGGCAAGCGCGCGTAAGCTTCAGATTGAGGACGGCTGGACCTACTTCATCTATGGCTGGACCCGCGTGATTGCCGAAGTCTTTCACGTCGACATTCCGGTGCGCGGCCCCGAGTTCGACGAGATCAGCCGGATCGCGGCACAAGCCGGCAAGCCGGCGCCCGCTCAACCCATTTAAGGATCAATGCATGTATCTCGACAAGTTCAAGCTGACCGGCAAGATCGCCGTTGTCACCGGCGCGGCGCGAGGCATCGGCCTTGCCACCGTTGAGGCGCTGGCTGAAGCCGGCGCGCTGGTTGTTCTGACGGACATGAACGCTGACTTGCTTGCTCAGGCCGCCGACACGCTGGCATCGAAGGGCTTTCGCGTGGAAACCGAGCTCTTCGATGTCACCGATCCCGGCGCTGCTCAGCGCGTCAACGACGCCGTCGTCGCGCGCCACGGCCGCGTAGACGTGCTGGTCAACAACGCGGGTATCGCAATCTCGAATCATCCGGCTGAGACCATGACCGACGAGATCTGGAACAAGGTCATCGACGTCAATCTCAATGGCGTGTTCTGGGCTTGCCGCGCATTCGGCAAGGGCATGCTCGAGCGCGGCGCGGGCAGCATTGTGAACGTGGGGTCCATGTCCGGGTTTATTGTCAACCGGCCGCAGGAGCAGGTGAACTACAACGCGTCGAAGGCGGCGGTGCATCACCTGACGAAGTCGCTGGCAGCGGAGTGGGGCGCACGGGGCGTGCGCGTGAATGCCGTTGCGCCAACGTATATCGACACCGAGATGAACACCTATGTCTACCAGGACAAGGAGAAATTGCAGCACTGGGTCGGCGGTACGCCGATGAACCGGATGGGACGCGTTGATGAAGTGGCAGCGGTCATTCTGTTCCTCGCCAGCGACGCGGCGAGTCTGATGACCGGATCTATCGTGCTTGCCGACGGCGGTTATGTCTGCTGGTGATTCTTCTAGGTTGCTAGACCTTCGCGTTGAGACATTCCATACGTCATTGCGTGACTGGCTTCTTGATCCGCGCTCGTCGCCTCGATCAGGTGAAGTGACGTTGCACTGGTTGGGGCAAGCGGGATTCGTGATCGAGTTTAACGGCTTCAGAATGTTGATCGATCCCTACCTGTCGGATTCGCTGGCGGAGAAATATCAGGGCACGAAATTTCCGCATACGAGGATGATGGCTGCGCCCATCCTGCCCGATGACTTGGACCGGCTGGATATCGTGCTGTGCACGCATCGGCACACGGATCACATGGACCCGGGGACGTTGCAGCCGTTAGCGCGAAGATTCCCGCAAGCTCGTTTCGTTGTACCCGCGGCGGTAATCGATGAAGCGGTCAAACGATGCGGAGTGAGTCTCGATCGCCTGATTGCGGTGAATGCGGGCGACCGGACGGAGATTTTGGACGGCTGTTTCGTCTCGCCAATTGCATCTGCGCACGAGACGCTGGACCGGGACGCGGACGGTCACTATCCGTGGCTAGGGTATGTGATCGATGCCGGGGGCGTCCGTTTGTATCATTCGGGCGATTGCATCCCGTATGCGGGTCTTGAGGATGCGGTGGCCGCGCATGCCCCGCATGTTGCGTTGTTGCCGGTCAATGGACGCGATGCGCAGCGCAGCGGCAATGGCGTGCCGGGCAACTTCACGCTTGATGAAGCGGTGGTGTTGGCGCGCAACGGTGGCGCTCAAGCGATGATCGCGCATCACTATGGCTTGTTCGATTTCAACACGATATCGAGCGATGCGATCGATCAGCGTATCGCGCTAGAGAAAGCCGATGGGTTCGAAATGTTTCGCGCGCAAGAGGGGCACAACTGGCGTTTTCGTTAGCGCGTTGGTGTCTGAAAACGCCAGCCTGTGGTCGGATTAGTGTCCCGATACCCTAGATCGAAGACCGGGTCATAGACGGGCTTCTCGCAGGCAACACAGCCGACAGCACGACGGTCAGGACAATATTGACGCCCAGCGCGAGCACGCCGATATAGACCGGATACGTTGCGCCACCCAGATGAACCGCGTAAATGGGCTTGATGCCTTGCATGAACGCGAGCGTGGTCCCCAGCCCAATACCTGCCAGCCAGCCAATAAACAGAGCAGGCAGCTTGAGCCAGCGCGTATAGAGCGAAAACACCACGGCGGGAAACGTCTGCAGTATCCAGACTCCGCCAAGCAGTTGCAGGTCGATTGCAAACTGTGTTGGCAGGAAAATGATGAATACCAACGCGCCCAACTTTACCGCCAGCGATACCACTTTCGCATTCGTCGCTTCCTGCGACGGCGTGATATTCGGCTGGACCAGCGGCTTCCACAAATTGCGCGTGAACAGATTGGCCGAGCCAATCGACATGATGGCGGCAGGCACTAGCGCGCTAATCGCGATTGCGGCGGCTGCAAAGCCGACGAACCACGACGGGAACAATTTGAGGAACAGCGCAGGCACTACGTCAGTTGCCGATGTCACTTTCACGCCCGCTGCAATCGCCATGTAGCCGAGGAGTGCAATCAAGCCCAGGAGCAGCGTGTAAGCGGGCAGGGCGATCGCATTTTGCTTGATCGTCTTCGCGCTTTTCGAACTCAGCACGCCCGTCAGCGTATGCGGGTACATAAAGGCTGCCATCGCCGACCCGAATGCCAGCGATGCATAAGCCGTGAACTGGCTAGCCTTGAGCGTGATGCCCGTCGTGCCGCCTTTGGCTGTGAAGAAGTGATCCGCTGCATCGAACACCGACGCATAGCCGCCGAGCTTGCTCGGAATAAGCCAGATCGCTGCGATCACCACGATATAGATCATGATGTCTTTGACAAAGGCGATCATGGCCGGCGCGCGCAAACCGCTCGCATAGGTGTACACCGCAAGGATGACGAAAGCGACGACCAGGGGCAACTCGCCGGTCACGCCGAGGCTCTTGATCACCACCTGCATGCCGACGAGTTGCAGCGCGATATAAGGCATGGTTGCGATGATCCCCGTCAGGGCGATGGCCGCTGCAAACCAGCGCCCGCCATAGATGCCCTGCACGAAGTCAGCCGCCGTAATGTGATTGCCCTTCTGACAGGCCGACCACAATTTGGGCATCACCGCAAACACAAATGGATAGACGATGATGGTGTAAGGCAGCGCGAAAAAGCCATAAGCGCCGACTGCATAAACCAGCGCGGGCACGGCGATGACTGTGTAAGCGGTATAGAAATCGCCGCCCACCAGGAACCATGAAATGACCGGGCCAAACTGCCGGCCGCCCAGACCCCACTCATGCAATTGGGTGAGGTCGCCAGCTTTCCAGCGCGCCGCGAAAAAGCCAAGCACCGTGACTAGCGCAAAAAATCCAAGGAATACGAGACCGGAGGTCCAGTTGAATGTCGTCGGCATTATCGGACCCACCTGTAAACCACGTATAAAATCAACGACGTCAACGGCACCCACAATAACTGGTACCAATAGAAAAACGGGAAACCCATCAACGAGGGGTGTGCATCGTTATAAAAAGGCAGCCACAATAAGGCCAAGTAGGGGATCAACAACAACAGCGTGCCCGCTGTACGTTTTCCGCCGGGAATGCTTTCTGAGCTCACATCAATCTCCTGGATTCAGTTTCTTTTGGAACTGGAGCCGGAGTATTGGTGGAATTGCTTGAGCCGCCTTCCGTAGTAATACGTAGAGGGCGGCGGCGTGATGGGGCCTTAGCATGCAAGGCTTGCGCAGAGCGTATCGATCGATCGTCAAGCGAGGAATCACCCTACGTATTACTACGCAGACTTAGCGTCGCTTAAGAGCGCCTGGCTGTCACGATGGCACAATCCGAACTACGCGGGCCGTTCGCCCGGCAGTCTAACTTTTACGCGGAACCTTTGGGATGCGACTCTCTTTGCACGGAATGAGGCGTAAGTGGTTGGTGCTCGCTCTTCTGCCGTTCATTGGAGCAATGGCTACGATCGCCATTGCGGTGTCCTTGCAAGCCAGCGCCTTGTCGACTTCCGAGCAGCGCGCCGTTGCGGCAGCTTACCGAAGCAGCAAGGAAGTCGAACTCAAGAATTACGTCGCGCTAGCGAAAAGTGCAGTCGCGCCGCTGTACAACTCAGGCCGCGACGATCCTGAGACGCGCGCCCAGGTGCTAGCGGTATTGTCCAAACTGGAGTTCGGTAACGACGGCTATTTCTTTGTCTATGACCTGCAAGGCAATCTGCTGATGCACCCAAGATTGTCGGGGCTCGTTGGCACCAATCTTTGGTCCATGCACGATCCTAACGGCGCGCTTACTATTCAGTCGCTATTGAAACAGGCGAGGAACGGTGGCGGTTTCGTGGAATATTTGTGGGAGCGTCCATCGACTCATAAGCTCGAATCCAAGCTAGGTTATGTCACGACTTTCGAACGATGGGGTTGGATGGTCGGCACCGGCATCTACCTGGACGACGTCAACATGGCGCTCTTGCAAACCGGGCGGCAGGCATCGTCCAATATTCGCCATACCCTGTTCCTGATCGGGTTAATAGGTGCATTAGGCATGGGGTTCATTGGCGCGTGTGGCATCGCGTTGAACGTGACCGATCACCGTAGCTCGGACGCACAGCTGAAAATCATGGCTCGCCAGGTGGTGGAATCACAGGAAGCGGAAAGAGGGCGTCTCTCACGTGAGCTCCACGATGGCATTAGTCAGATGCTTGTGTCGATCAAGTTGTTGCTGGAATCGGCGCTCGCATTCAAGCCGTCGAACTCGGATCGAAATGATTCGAGCGGACCGCCCATACAAAAAGCGCTGGCCCAAACCAATCGAACCTTAGCCGAAATCAGGCAGATCTCTCACGATCTGCGGCCAGCCATGCTGGACGATCTCGGCTTGGGCGCCGCGCTTCGCCAGCTAGCGCGTGAGTTCAACGAAATGGGCGAGACGCCTCACACTAAAATTGAAGTCGATGCCGCATCAAGCGATGCGCATACGTTGCCCGATGCGGTGAATACCGCGCTGTTTCGCGTGGCGCAGGAAGCGCTTACGAATATCCAGCGTCATGCGCATGCATCCAGCGCGCGCATGACGCTCGCCTGCGCGCCGGGTCGGGTGATTCTGACGATAATCGATGATGGTGTCGGCTTTGGTTACGACGCAGTACAGTCCGATCCCCGCCGAGGAATCGGACTGCGCAATATGCGCGAACGTGTGGAGTCGCTTAACGGCGTATTCGTGATTCAATCGCGGCAGGGAGGAACCGAGTTGAAAGCGGTCATTCCTGTCGACCTTCCCACCATTGCATCGGGCCGCGCCAGGACATGACAGGCACTATCGACATTTTGCTAGTAGACGATCATCAGCTTGTGCGCGACGGCTTGAAGTTGCGTCTGGATGCAATCGACGGCTTTCGGGTGGTGGGCGAGGCGAGCAATATGCCCGAAGCGCTCAGCGTGATAGAGCGCGTTGGACCGCATCTGGTCTTGACCGACCTGAGCATGAAAGGCGGTAGCGGAGTAGCGCTCACGCGCGAAATCCGGGTGCGTCGACCGGAGATGCACGTTCTCGTTTTATCGATGCACAACAATGCAGAATACATGGCCGAGGCACGCGCGGCAGGCGCGAGCGGGTATGTACTGAAGGACGCACCCGCCACGGAAATCATAGCGGCTATTTACACCATTTTGGGCGGTGGCACCTACTTCAACGCTCATCTCAAGCAAACCGCTGACTTGCCGAAAAAAGGTCTCACGCCCGACTCGGTTCGCTACTTGCAAACGAAAAAACTGACACCTCGCGAGCAAGAACTACTGCGGGATATAGCAGACGGCTTGTCAAATAAGCAAATTGCAGTCCTGCACGAACTTTCAATCCGGACGGTGGAGACACACAGAATGTCCATCAAGCGTAAATTGGATATTGAAGGTCAGGCGGAACTCATCAAATTTGCGGTTGAGTTTTTCAACGCTTAGTTGCGCGGTAGTCGCCCAACGCCGGATGCCTGTCCGAATGCTTGGGCTACGAAAAAATCGTACTTAATTACGCCATTGTGATTTCGACAACCGGCAGACGTGCCTAGTACGACGCAAGGCCTTCGCGCAACGCAACCGCAAGCTCTGCCGGCGCCGCTGCAATGCCATTCTTGTTCGAGCCTAGCGGCGCGCCGGCAAGGTCCGTGACCTGACCGCCGGCCTCTTCAACCAGCAGCGCGCCCGCCATCCAGTCGTATAAATCATTGCCAGTTTCCCAATAAGCATCTAACCGTCCGGCAGCCACATAAGCCAACTGCAGCGACGCGGACGCCATCTGCCGCACGACAAACACACGCCTCGACATTGCGCCAAGCAACGCCACCGATCGACGGTGTTCGCTCTCGTCGCCGTATCCAAAAGGAGTCAACGCGGTGGCAACAACCGCTGGGCGCAAATCCGACTTTCCCGATACTCGCAACGGCACACCGTTAAGCGTCGCGCCCCCGGATTCTGTCGCGACGAAAAGTTCACGCAGCGACGGTTCGTAGACAATTGAAAAGACCGTGCGGCCCTCGCTGATCAAAGCCAGTGAACTGGACCATAGCGGCAATCCCTGAACATAATGATACGCACCGTCGATCGGGTCATAGACCCAATACGGACTCGAAGCAGCCGCTTCATCGGGATGGCCCGGTTCTGCCTCCGAACCGGACCATCCAACATCCGGATAATGTTGGCTGAGTGCCGTTTGCATCATCGTTTTAGCCCAAGCGCTTGCTTGAGTAACACGTTGTATGAGCTGACTGACCGTCTCGTCCGGCTTGGGCGGCGCGGCCGATGCAGCTAACTGGTCGGTGATGCCACGGAGCAAGGAGGAACAAATATAAGGATCGCTAATTATCATGAGATGGAGTCGAAGCGCAAAGGAGGCGTTTAAAAGCCGAAAAGTAATCGGACAAAACATTCGCCGAAACGTTTGATAGATAATACGAGTACAAGCTCACATCGGCTACTCGCATTCCGGACATGACGCCACCGCGCTCCGCTACCCGCCTCAACCCCAGAAAACAACCGGCTCAGCCACGTTCGAGCCGGACCGTGGGCGTCATCTCGAAGCAGCGGCTCACATTCTCGAGCAGCAGGGCTTCGAGAGTTACACGACCAATTCAATTGCTGAGCGTGCGGGCGTGAGTATCGGCTCGCTTTACCAGTACTACCCCGGTAAGGACGCGATCACCATTGCGTTGATCGAGCAGCAGTCGGCAGTCTTACTGGACGCCGTGGTGAAGGCGGCGCGCGTGGACGACTGGGCAGCCGCGCTAAGGGCAATGGTGCGCGGGGCGACAGAGCATCAACTCACCCGTCCGAAACTTGCACGGCTGCTCGATTTCGAGGAAGCCCGATTACCGTTTCCGGCGCATGCCGTGCGTGTTGGCAGCACCATTCAGGCAGCAATTGCCGAGGTGCTGAAGAAGCGGCCGGAGTGCTCAACGGAGGACGTTTCCGTCCTGACCTGCGACATCCTGGCGATGACCCGCGGGTTGACCGACTCCGCGGGAGAGCGCGGTGAAACGGACATCGACGAACTGGAACGCCGGGTGATCCGGGCGGTTTTCGGTTATCTGGAACGGCCGTAGGTCAGCGGATCGCTATCCCTCAGTTTATTCATCCGTTTCCCTCTCACGACAGCCGCTTCAACCTCCCGATTCCTCTCAGGACGAACTCCCCCGCACGTCCGCGCCTTTCTGAGCCTCCCTAAACCCTCCCGCACGCGCATCTAATATTATGGAATACCATAATATTGAAACGCTTGATTTGCGACATTCGATGGAATACCGTAATACCAGCCGCAACGTTCAAGCGGTCGACACGAAGCGGGACACGGCCGGCTAAACGCCGGGTTCATCGCGCCCGCAGCAAGACGGACTGTTTTCCTTGGCACATAGGTCGATCATGAAATTTTCGCTGTTTCTCCATATGGAGCGTTACGACGCACACACGTCGCATCGGCAACTCTTCGACGAACTCACCGAGCTGGTCCAGATCGCGGAAAAGGGAGGCTTCGAAACCGCGTGGGTCGGCGAACACCACGCGATGGAATTCACGATCGCGCCGAATCCCTTCATCAACCTTTCGTACCTTGCCGCGCGCACCGAACGCATTCGTCTCGGCACGGGCACGGTGATCGCACCGTTCTGGCATCCGATCCGCTTGGCGGGCGAAGCCGGCATGGTCGATGTCGCGAGCAATGGGCGTCTCGACCTCGGTATTGCTCGCGGTGCGTATTCCTTCGAATACGAACGCTTGCTGCCGGGCCTCGACGCGTTCGGTGCAGGTGCACGGATGCGTGAACTCGTGCCGGCACTGCGCAACCTGTTCAAGGGCGACTACGCGCACAAGGGCGAGTTCTGGTCATGGCCTTCGACCACGCCGGTGCCGCGCCCGATTCAACAACCCAATCCGCCGATGTGGCTCGCCGCGCGCGATCCGAATTCGCATGAGTTCGCGGTAAGGAACGGGTGCCATGTGCAGGTCACGTCGCTGGCTGCCGGTGACACTGAAGTGGTGAACCTGATGGACCGTTTCAACGCGGCTTGCAAGGCGAACCCCGACGTGCCGCGTCCGCAGATCATGCTGCTGATGCACACCTTCGTGGGTGCGGACGCCGCGGAAGTCGACGCCGCCGTGGCGGACCTGAGCCGTTTCTATTGTTATTTCAGCAAGTGGTTCAAGAACGAGCGGCCGGTCGAGCAAGGCTTCATTGAACCGCTGACAGAAGCCGACATTGCGTCGTTCCCGCAGTACACCCCGGAGCAGATTCGCAAGAACCTGGTGGTCGGCCAGCCTGCCGATGTCATCGACCGGTTGAAACAGTATGAAGAACTCGGTTTCGATCAATACAGTTTCTGGCTCGACAGCAACATGAGCTTCGAGCGCAAGCGCCGTTCGCTTGAGCTGTTTATTTCCAACGTGATGCCCGCGTTCGACGCCCGCTAAACCGGAGCAGATGACATGTTGCAGACGTTCCAGCATTACATCGACGGCGAATTCAGCGACGCCTCGCAGACCTTCGACAGTATCAATCCGGCGACGGGCAAAGTTTGGGCGACCATGCCCGCGGCCAGCGCCGCCGATGTCGACCGGGCAGTCAGGGCGGCCGACCGCGCGCTGTTCTCGGCCGAGTGGGCCAACCTGAATGCAAGCCAGCGCGGCAAGCTGCTGTACCGGCTCGCCGATCTGGTTGCAGCCAACGCGCAGGAGCTGGCTGAACTGGAGACGGCCGACACCGGCAAGATCATCCGCGAGACGCGCAGCCAGATTGGTTATGTCGCGGAGTATTACCGCTATTACGCCGGCCTGGCCGACAAGATTCAGGGAGCCTATCTTCCCGTCGACAAACCTGACATGGAAGTGTTTCTTCGACGCGAACCGGTAGGCGTCGTTGCTGGAATCGTGCCGTGGAACTCGCAGCTGTTTTTGTCAGCGGTAAAGATTGGACCCGCGCTTGCCGCCGGTTGCACGATCGTCATCAAGGCATCGGAAGAGGGGCCTGCGCCGTTGCTCGCGTTCGCGCGCCTGATCCACGAAGCTGGCTTTCCGGCAGGCGTGGTGAACATCCTGACGGGTTTCGGAGCCGACTGCGGTCACGCACTCACGACTCATCCGCTCGTCGCAAAAATTGCGTTCACGGGCGGTCCCGAAACGGCGCGGCATATTGTGCGGAATTCGGCTGAGAACTTGGCGGCGACGTCGCTGGAACTAGGCGGCAAATCGCCGGTATTGGTCTTCGACGACGCCGACGTGGACAGCGTCAGCAACGCGATCATCGCGGGGATTTTTGCAGCGACGGGTCAGAGTTGCGTCGCGGGTTCACGGTTGCTCGTGCAGCGTGGCATTCGCGATCGCCTGCTGGCAAAACTGGTCGAGAAGGCCCGGGCTATCAAGATTGGCGATCCGCAGAACGTGGACACGGAAATGGGTCCGCTGGCTACGTCCAGACAACGCGATCACATTGAATCGGTGCTGGCGGCAAGCCTCGCCGCGGGTGCAACGCTGTTGACCGGCGGGCATCGTCCCGAGGGCATGGGTGAAGGGTTTTTCTTCGAGCCAACCATCGTTGAATGCGCTACGTCAGATGTGCCGAGCGTCGCGCAAGAACTGTTCGGTCCTGTGCTCAGCGTGATGAGTTTCGATACCGAAGAGCAAGCACTTACTCTTGCCAACGACACGCGATACGGCCTTGCTTCAGGCGTCTTCACGCGTGACCTGACGCGCGCGCACCGGCTGACGCGCCGGCTTCGCGCCGGCATCGTCTGGGTGAATACGTATCGCGCGGTCTCGCCGATCGTCCCGTTCGGTGGATACCAGTTGAGCGGTCTCGGACGCGAAGGCGGACTCGACGCCGTACTCGACTACACCCGCACCAAATCCGTTTGGATCCGGACCTCGGACGAGCCTATCGCCGATCCCTTCGTCATGCGTTGAAGACAGACAGAGCCGCCATGTACTACGAAATCCGCACTTACAAGATCCGCACCGGCGCAGTCACGGCGTACCTGAAACTGGTCGAGGAAGAGGGCATCGCGTTGCAAAAGCATCATCTGGGAGAACTCGTGGGCTACTTCTTCTCCGAGATCGGGCCGCTCAACCAGATCGTTCACATGTGGGCCTATACCAGTCTTGATGACCGCGAAGCGCGTCGTCAGCGGCTGGCGCAAGACCCCGCTTGGCAGGCCTTTGCGCCGAAGATCCAGGCGCTGCTGGAAACGATGGAAAGCAAGATCATGAAGGCCGCTGTTTTTTCGCCGCTCAAGTAAAACCAACTCAAGTCCTCTCGAAGCCAGCCGTTTCCTTTCAAGGAGCAGTCGTCATGCAGCAACCGTTAAATTTGCACGCCCTGGTGCGGGCATTGATTGTTTCCGCTGTTGTTTCGGTTACCGCGCCCGTGTTCGCGGCCGCCGCGCCGATCGTGTTCGCCAGTTGGGGCGGCACGACGCAATCGGCTCAACAGAAAGACTGGGCGACGCCCTTTACCCAGGCATCGGGAATCCAGGTGCTGATGGACGGGCCGACCGACTACGGCAAGCTCAAGGCCATGGTCGACAGCGGCAATGTGCAGTGGGACGTGGTCGATGTTGAAGGTGACTTTGCGTATGCCGCACTGCGTGACGGGCTGGTCGAGCCGATTGATTATTCGGTGGTGAACAAGAGCCAGCTCGACCCGCGTTTCATGTCGCCGGGTGCGGTCGGGAGCTTCTATTATTCATTCGTGCTTGGGTACAACAAGGCTTCGTTCAAGAACGGCGGTCCTGCTAACTATGCCGATCTTTTCGACACCAAACGTTTCCCCGGCAAACGTACGTTCTACAAATGGTCCGCACCGGGCGTGCTGGAAGTCGCGTTGCTTGCCGATGGCGTCGCGCCCGACAAGCTGTATCCACTCGACCTCGACCGTGCGTTCAAGAAGCTCGACAGCATCAAGAGCGAGATCGTCTGGTGGAGCGGCGGCGCGCAGTCGCAGCAGTTGATGGCATCGGGCGAGGCGCCGCTCGGCGTGTTCTGGAACGGCCGCTTGCATGCATTGCAGCAAACCGGTGTGGATGTCGGTGTGTCGTGGAACCAGAACCTGACCGCCGCCGACATGCTCGTGGTGCCGAAGGGCGCGAAGCACAAGGACGAAGCGATGAAGTTCCTCGCTGCTGCAACCGGTGCGCAGGCTCAGGCGAACTTCGCGGCTGAAACCGGCTACGCGCCGATCAACCTGAAGTCGGCTGCGCTGCTGCCCGCCGATGTCGCGAAGACGCAGCCCGACCAGTACAAGGCGACGCAGATCAACCTCGACATGAAGTACTGGGCCGATCATCGCGACGAAATTGCCAAGCGCTGGTATGCGTGGCAATCGAAGTAATGCTGAAATAAAGTCGAAGCTAAGCAATGGCTGCCGATCATCTTGAAGGAGTTGTCATGTCGAACGCAGTAAGCACGGTTGCGGAGCCTTCGGTGTCCATGCCGAAGCTGAGCGCCGGTTTCAGGAGGGCGCGGCTGGTGCTGCCGGCCCTGCTGTTGCTGATCGTGTTCTTCCTGTTGCCAGTCCTTTCGCTGCTGCTGAGAAGCGTACTGGACCCGTCGCCTGGCCTGCAGAACTATGCGCAGTTGTTCGGCTCGACCACTTACCTGCGGGTGTTCGGCAACACGTTTTTTGTTGCGTCGGTGGTGACGGCGGTGACGCTCGTGATCGGCTTTCCGACCGCATGGCTGCTCGCCATCGCACCGCGCTGGGTCAGCAAGCTGGTGTTCGCGATCCTGCTGCTCTCGATGTGGACCAACCTGCTCGCACGCACCTTCGCCTGGATGGTCCTATTGCAGCAGACGGGTCCGATCAACCGCTTGCTGATGTGGCTCGGTGTAATTCATGAGCCGCTGACGCTGGTCAACAACCTGACCGGCGTCACGATCGGCATGACCTACATCATGTTGCCGTTCCTCGTGATGCCGCTGCACGCGACCTTGCGCGCCATCGATCCCACCACGCTGCGTGCGGCTGCTATCTGCGGCGCGAGCCGTTGGCAGGCGTTCTGGCGTGTGCTGGTGCCCCTCGCCATGCCGGGTATTGCCAGTGGCGCACTGATGGTGTTCGTGATGGCGCTCGGGTACTTCGTGACGCCTGCGCTGCTTGGCGGTCCGGAGTACATGATGCTCGCCGAACTGATCGCGCAACTCGTGCAGCAATTGCTGAACTGGGGACTCGCGGGCGCCGCCGCCTTTGTGTTGCTGCTCGTGACGCTATCGCTCTATGCAGTGCAACTGCGCTTTTCCGGCCGCGCGCCGGGTGCTTCCGGAGTTCACTGACATGCTGCTCGATTTCGATCGTCTCGGACCGTTGCGCTGGGCACTCTTGGGTGTTGGCGCGGCCGTGTCGCTGTTCCTGCTGCTGCCGGTGCTGTTCATTGTCGCGTTGTCGTTCGGCGATTCGCAGTGGCTGATGTTTCCACCGCCCGGCTGGACGTGGCGCTGGTACGGCATGCTGTTTTCTGATCCGGGCTGGTTCGACTCGCTGATCACCAGCGTCGAACTGGGCGTGGTCGTGATGGTGTTGTCGGTCGTGCTGGGCCTCTTTGCTTCGCTCGCATTGACGCGCGGTAGCTTCCGCGGCCGTGCGCTGCTAAAGGCGTTTTTCCTCACGCCGATGGTATTGCCCGTAGTCGTGCTGGCCGTTGCCTTGTACGCATTTTTCCTGCGCATCGGGCTGACAGGAACGCTCGTCGGATTCGTGATCGGTCACCTGATCATTGCGTTGCCATTTTCGATCATCGCCATCAGCAATTCGCTGGAGAGTTTCGATACCGCGCTCGAAGACGCCGCGCTGATCTGCGGCGCGAGTCCGTTCGAAGTGAAGTGGCGCGTCACGCTGCCCGCCATTCGTCTCGGCCTGTTCGCCGCCGCGATCTTCTCGTTCCTCGCGTCCTGGGATGAAGTCGTGGTGTCGATCTTCATGGCAAGTCCGACGTTGCAAACGCTGCCCGTGCGCATCTGGAGCACATTACGGCAGGACCTCACGCCCGTGATTGCCGCGGCGTCGTCGCTGCTGGTCGGCCTGACTGTCATCCTGATGTTGCTGGGGCTTGTCCTTAAGAGAGGTAAATCGTGAGCGCACCGTTTTTGCAGATCCAACGGCTTCGTAAAACCTACGACCAGGTCGTCGCTATCGACCATGTTTCGCTCGATATCAAGAAGGGCGAGTTCATGACCTTCCTCGGGCCGTCGGGCTCGGGCAAGAGCACGACGTTGTATATCGTCGCGGGCTTTCAGTCGCCCACGGAAGGACGCGTGCTGCTCGACGGCAAGTCGCTGCTGTCGGTGGCGCCGAACAAGCGCAACATCGGCATGGTGTTTCAGCGCTACACGCTGTTCCCGCATCTCACGGTCGGGGAAAATGTCGCGTTTCCGTTGCGCGTGCGGCGTCTGCCCGACGCCCAGGTGAAGTCGAAGGTCGAGCAGATGCTCAAGCTCGTGCACCTCGGCGATTGCCGCGACCGCATGCCGGACCAGCTGTCGGGCGGGATGCAGCAGCGCGTGGCAATTGCCCGTGCGCTCGCCTACGATCCACCGGTGCTGCTGATGGACGAACCGCTTTCTGCGCTGGACAAGAAGCTGCGCGAGGAACTGCAGACTGAACTCCGGCGCATCCACCAGCAGACCGGCGTGACGATCCTGTATGTGACCCACGATCAGGAAGAGGCGCTGCGCCTGTCCGACCGGATCGCGGTGTTCAACAAAGGGCGCATCGAGCAGGTAGGCAGCGGCGAGGAGCTTTATGCGAAACCGGCGTCGCGCTTTGTCGCGAGTTTTATCGGCAACTCCAATTTCCTGCCGGTTACGCTGGCCGGCAGCAATGGCTCGTCGCGGGCGGTGTTTCCGAACGGCAAGCCGGTATCGGTTGGCGGATTCGATCACGCCTTGAATGACGGCGATAACGGCTCGCTGATGCTTCGTCCCGAGCAGATCCGCATTCGCGCGCAACCGTCGGACGCTTCTGGCACTTCGGATGGTGGTTTGCAGGTGGTCGTTCGCGATGTCACTTATCTTGGCGACACCATGCACTACGCGGTCGCCACGCCTTGGGAACAGGAGATCGCGGTGCGGACATCCATCAGTTCGCGCGAGCCGAGCTTGGCGGTTGGTGCGCGTGCTTGGCTCGAATGGGAGAACGAGAGCGCCCGGGTGTTCGCAGCCTGACGAACGGGCGCCGGATAGCGCCCGCCAACAGGGAATGCAATACGGGTGTGCAATACTATGGGATTCCAAAAACCAGGGATTCCGGATAACAGACCGGAGACAAGGAAACCATGATCGATCAAATGCGTGTCGACCGAAGTGCGCCGACGTTGCGCGAGCTGACGCTGGAGAAATTGCGCGATGCAATTTCGCAGGGCTTCTATCATCCCGGCGACCGCCTGATCGAGCGCACACTGTGCGATCAACTGGGCGTCAGCCGGACCGTGGTGCGCGAAGTGCTGCGCCACCTCGAGACCGAGGGCCTGGTCGAGACCGTCGCGCATTCCGGGCCGATTGTCGCGCGGCTCGATCCCGAGCAGGTTCAGGAGATCTACGAAATCCGCGCGTTACTCGAGTCCGAGGCGGCGCGCGCGTGTGCGGAACATGCAACCCCGGCGCTCGTGAAGCAGCTACGCGAAATCCGCAAGGAGATCGAGGACGCTTTCGACCAGTCGGATTTCAAGCGCGTGCTGACCTACACCGAACGCTTCTACGAAACCATGTTCACCGGCGGACACAAGCTGATGATGCATCAGGTGGTCAAGTCGCTGAACGCGCGGATCAACCAGTTGCGAGCGGTGACTATTGCGTCACCGGGACGAGGCGCGGACTCCAATCGCGAGATGAACAAGTTGCTGTCCGCTATCGCCAAGAAAGACGGCGATGCCGCCGCGGCGGCATCGCTTGAACACGTGCGTCGAACAGCCGGCATTGTGATGGCCACGCTTGCCGAGAGGGCCGCCGAAGCCAGCGTGTAATGGCTGCGCGGCATCGGCTCCCAGGCTACGAAAGCCGTCGACATCGACGGCTTTTTTTTCGCCTGAAGGTCTTTCATCGTGCTCTCGTAAACCCCTCAATCGTCGAAAATTCTTGCATCCAGTATTATGGGATACCATAATATTTAAACGACGCCACTGCATGAAACCACGGCGTTTTTGCCTACGGAGAAAACCCCCATGAAACTCGAGATTCGCAAGCTGGTTACCTATGTGGAAGACACCTTCATCGAAGGTGGAAAAGCGGCTCAGCGGCCGTTGAAGCTGTTCGCAGCGGCAGCCGTGCTGCGCAATCCGTGGGCGGGACGTGGTTTCGTCGATGACTTGCGTCCGGAGATTCACGGACTTGCGCCGCAACTGGGCGAGATCCTGACTGGCGAGATCCTGCGGATTGCCGGATCGGGCGAGGCAGTGGAAGGGTATGGGAAAGCGGCGATTGTCGGGACGTCAGGCGAAGTCGAGCATGCGTCGGCACTGATTCACACGCTGCGATTTGGCAACAAGTTCCGCGAAGCGGTGGGTGCGAAGAGCTATTTGAGTTTCACGAATTTGCGTGGTGGTCCTAACTGTCCGGTCACTATTCCGCTCATGCACAAGGGCGATGAAGGCATGCGCTCGCATTACCTCACCATCCAGTTCTCGATCATCGATGCCCCCGGCCCCGATGAACTCGTGATCGCGCTGGGTGCATCGATTGGCGGGCGGCCGCATCATCGGATTGGCGACCGCTATCAGGATCTGAAGGAGCTTGGGTCCAATGAAGCATGACACAGTAACTAGCCATGCGTCGATGAACGGCGTGTTCGACGGCACGGCATATAGCGTGGCGGGCGAGGGCCCGGCGCTTGTCCTGATCCACGGCGTGGGGATGAATCGCAGCGTGTGGGCGCCTCAGGTGGAGGCGCTGCAGTTGTGTTTTCGGGTCGTGACGTATGACATGCTGGGCCATGGCGCGAGCCGCTTGCCGGCAGCGTCACCCGCGCTCGATGAATACGCTGGACAGCTCGCTGCACTGCTGGACCATTTGCAGATTGATGCGGCGCATGTTGTCGGTCATTCGATGGGTTCGTTGATCGCACTCGAGTTTGCGCTGCAATACCCGCAGCGGGTGGCGAGCGTGGCTGCGTTGAACGCAGTGTACGACCGCACGCCGACGCAGCGGGCCGCCGTGATGCAGCGTGCCGCTTCGCTGGGCGGTGGCGGCCTTGAGCAACCCAGCATTGACGCCACGGTTGCGCGCTGGTTCGACGATCCAGTGCCGGGTCATCTCGCGCAGGTGGCGGAGCTTGTGAGGTCGTTGCTTGCGGCAGTGAACCCGGAGGGTTATGCACGGACCTACCGCTTGTTTGCGAGTTCCGACCAGGCGCATGTCGGTCGACTACCGCAGCTCACCGTGCCCGCGTTGTTCATGACCGGCGAGTGCGATCCGAATTCGAGTCCGGCCATGTCGCATTCGATGGCGGCTGCTGCGCCGCGCGGACGTGCCGAAATCATTGCGAATGAACGGCACATGATGAACGTCACCGCGCCGGCGATCGTGAACCAGCGGTTAGTGCAGTTTATTCGTGAAGCGAGTGGCGCTTGAGCGAGTCTATGGGTCACTCCGGATCCACGTTTCAGCCGCTAATTTAATGAGCAAAAGCATGAACGAGCCTTCCTTCGATACCGCCGATTTTCGCCGTGCATTGGGCGCATTCGTGACGGGTGTGACTGTGGTGACGACCATTCAACCCGATGGTTCGCCGCGTGGTTTTACCGCGAATTCGTTTACGTCCGTGTCGCTTGATCCGGCGTTGATCCTGGTTTGTATCGCGAAGACGGCCTCCAGTCATCCGGTGTTTTCGGAGACGCAGCGTTTTGCCGTCAGCGTACTGGCTGAAGATCAGCGGCCTGTATCGGGCGTGTTTGCTTCGAAGAGCGTGGACAAGTTTGCGCAAGTCGCATGGCATGCGCGCCGCACCGGCAGCCCGGTCATGGATGGCGCGGCGGCGAGTTTCGACTGCGAGACACATCAGGTGGTGGATGCAGGGGACCACATCATCCTGATTGGGCGCGTGGTGGATTTCACGCACACGAGCGCGACACCGCTAGGGTATTGCCGGGGTGCTTATGTGGATTTCAGCTTGTCGCAGGAGGCGTTGGCCGCGACCGGTCAGCGGGCTCAGGTTGGGGCGATCCTTGAGCACCCCGCGGGTCTTGTGTTGATCGAGACGGCGTCCGGGGCGTTGCAATTACCCATTGGAACGCGCCTGGAACCGCTTTCCGATGCGGCTAGTTTGCGCGGCGTGCTGGCCGGGTATCGGTTGAATGCGAATCTGGATTTTCTGTTCGCGGTGTTTGAGGAGAAGGGCGTTACCCATATCTATTATCGGGGGCGCATTGTCGATGATGCACCTGCCGGCACGAATGTTCGCTATGTGCCGCTCGGCGCGATTCCTTGGGACAAGATCCGTGACCCCGCGGTCGGGTCCATGCTGCGACGTTATGTGAAGGAGAGAACGGAAGATGCGTTCGGTATTTATGTAGGCGATGTGGAGAAGGGGATGGTGCAAGCGTTGGGGTGATTTGATCAGTACACGTCGCGCTCCGTTGGATACCGATAACGCCGTCGGCGCGCAGGGAGTCACTGACACGACTCATACCCGTGCATCGGCTGCGCGGGCGGCCGTAGTGCACCTCGCCGGATTGCCAGCGCGCACCGAACCGATCGCAATGATGATGCTCGATACGTTCGGCGTAAAAAGCGAACCACGGGCAAACAAAAGGCGAACACTCAGACGGAACTGGCGTTTCCCAAAATGAGCAGGCGGACGCCGATGCACCGCTACGAAACCTTCGGATAGCTTCAGATAATGCTGCTCACGTGTCGCGCACGTCCACCCGCCCGATGCCGAAAGGCATGCGGGGCGCTGCTATTTGCATCAGTGGTTCACCGGGCTCTGGCGAGCTGCTTTAAACCCGGTAAAACTCGATATCCTGCCCGGCATGCTGAGCGCGTTTCAACCACTCTGGCATGTCACCCGTCCCGTCCCACGTGTCGCCGTTTGCGCTTCTGAATACCGGCGTAGTGCCGTTGGCGCTCTCCGGTAAAGAAGGCATTGACGGCAGTGCGCGCTTGGATGCCGCGCTCGAACCGTTGGTCATTGGAGGAGGGGTGACGGAAACCGGCACGTCGGCCAATGCTTCGGCCAGCGCTGTTTCGGAAATGCCAAACTCAGCCATTCGGCTGCGCAAATAGGCAATGATGCTGTCTCGCTTTCTTTCGTCCACGGCTGTCCTGATTCAGCTTTTACTTTCTTGAAGGCGAGCCATCTGCCCGCGCGGACCGGGGCGACTCGAGGAATGTGTGGGTTGACTAAAATCGTGGCGCGCCGAGTGACGCGCGTCAATTAGTGTAATACCGCAAATTGCCGCTTTAACCCGCAGCGCCCGATAATCGGGTTTCTGCGAGCGAGCGGCTCGACAAACTGGTTACTGTGTTTGAGATCGGTGCGAGATGCGTAAGCCGCCGGATCAGCGGCTGTAGCTCACGACCAGATCGGTGCACGGCTGGCGGCTGCGCATGTTGCAAAAACACCATGCATTCAGCCGCTAATTTCAACAATTCGTCCAGACAACCGCGGGCGCCACGAAGAAATGATAGCGCCGAATGCCGCTATTGTATGCCTAAATCATTTTAGCGATTATGTTGCTCGCCCGGTAATTCCGCACCGTGCGCACGAATTGCCGCAATGAGTTCGGCCGGCGTGATTTCGTAGCGCACCTCACGATGGATGCCGGCCTTCCTTTCGTCAATCTCGATCAGCAGGACGGCCTTGCCGTCGGGTGCAGGTTCGAGGCGCAATGTCCGCACTTCCTGACCGGTGGCTTCATCGCGCTCCGTCAGCAAGGTCATGGATCCTGTGGCGGGACTTCTGGTCATTCCTTTTCTCCCTTGCGATTATCCAACATCTTATCTGTTGAGACCCTTCGAACGGCTTACCCGCCACTGCCGTTCACAGGAAGGCACTAAAAGGGGGCGCAGGACGGCGGATCTCAAAGCCGCCGACCTCATTATTGCTTGTCAAAACGATACCCGTCCAGCGTCCGAATGCGTGTTCGCCGCGCCGCTTAACAGTTGACATCGGTTGGAAATCCGTCCGACATCCGCTCGATCGCCACCTGATGGCCGCTCAATACCCGGACGGTGATGAAGCCGGCGCTACGCCGCCACCGCCGCGCGGGCTTGCGCCGTGATTTCGAACGAGCGCAGGCGGGCCGCGTGGTCGTAAATTTGCGCGGTCACCATCAACTCGTCCGGCTGGGTTTGTTCGATCAGCGAGGCAAGTCCGGCCTCCACCTGACGCTGATCGCCAATTACCGAGCAAGCGAGCGAATGCTCCACGCCGGCGCGTTCGGACTCGTTCCATGGAATCTGCTTGACGGGCGGCGGCAACTGGCCCGGCGTGCCGCGTCGCAGGTTGATAAATTGCTGTTGCAACGATGTGAAGAGAAACTCCGCTTCTGCCGTCGTGTCGGCGGCAAAAACATTCACACCGACCATCGCGTAAGGGCGATCGAGTTGCTTCGATGGGCGGAATTGCGTCCGGTAAACCTGCAGCGCGGTCAGCAGGTAGTCGGGCGCGAAATGCGAAGCGAACGCGAACGGCAGGCCGAGCGCGGCGGCGAGCTGGGCGCTGAACGTGGATGAGCCGAGCAGCCAGATCGGCACGTTCAGCCCGGCGCCCGGCACGGCGCGCACGCGCTGGCCTTCCACCGGATCGGCGAAATAGCGCTGCAATTCCACGACGTCATCGGGGAAATTGTCCGCGCTGCCCTGGAGATCGCGGCGCAATGCGCGGGCGGTCGTCTGGTCGGTGCCGGGCGCGCGGCCGAGGCCCAGATCGATACGCCCGGGAAACAGCGATTCCAGCGTGCCGAACTGCTCGGCGATCACAAGCGGCGCGTGATTCGGCAGCATGACGCCGCCTGAGCCGACGCGGATCGTGCTCGTTCCCGCGGCGACGTGCCCGATCACCACGGACGTCGCGGCGCTGGCAATCCCGGTCATGTTGTGATGCTCGGCCAGCCAGAATCGCAGGTAACCGAGTTTTTCGGCATGCTGGGCCAGTTCGCGCGAGTGGCGGAAGGCGTCGGCGGCGGTCGATCCGGCGGGAATGGGGGATAAATCGAGGACTGAAAACGGGATCATTGCGGCTTCCATGACTTCGTGTACGGGCGGCGCGCGGGCACCGGCGATCCGGTTCCGTCAAGCGCCAATCCCGGATGAAAATCCAGGACACACCTTACACACGGTTAAGAACCGATTGTGCCGAAAGTCAGGAAAGTCTGCCGTGACCGCGCTCAAGCCGTCAGGCGAGGCGGGGATAACCGCGTTTGACGGCGTCCATTTCGATTTCAAGAATGCTCGCGTAATCGTCGAGCGGACGCCTCGCAAAACCGTTGAGTTTGAGCCGTTTTGCCAGAGGACGATCGTGCGCGATGGCATCGGAGAGTGCGCACAACAGCGCGTCGATTCCTTCCGGCGGCACCCGTTTCGATGCAATCAGCGGCAAGCCCGGCGCACTTCCTGTGGTACCGATCTCGACCAAACCACGGGCAAGATCCGGAAGGTGATCGAGTACGAACGCAAAGCTCACGCAGTCGATGGCGGCTACATCGGCCCGGTCGTCCTGCAAGGCTTGCAGCGACGCCAGATGTCCACCCGTTTCGATCACAGATGCGAAGAACGGTTGCCCGTCGGCAAGCGGCGCGACCGCGCTGCGCAGCAAGTTCATGCCACTGTTCGAATCGGGGGTGTTGTACGCCACGCGCAAACCGCGGCATTGCGCGAGCGACGTGACCTTGGCCGCAGTCCGGGCGACGAGGACGCTGTGATAGTCGCCGCCCTCGCAGCCATCGACGGTGAAGACGGGTGTGGCGACTAGCTGCACGCGTCCGGCAAGCACCCGCACCAGCGGATAGCCGCACGTCTGCGACAGCAGCAGGTCGTCACGCCGCCAGAATTCCTGCAGGGACGCCTCGGGCTCGACTACGGCGAGTGAGTCTCCGCGGGCGTCGAGCCATGACTGCAACCGCCGGTGAACATGGTCGAGCAGAACGCGCCAGTCGGCGGCGATTGCCGGCGTGACGTTGTACATCGGTAATGCGGCCACCCAGTTCATGCAGATTCTTTCCCATTGCGCCGGTCAATACCAATCCTGATTCCGATCCCAACCGCCGCCGGAAAGTTACGTCAGACAGGCTGCGCGTCGGCACCAAGCGTTGCTGGACCGGCAGACCCTGCCTGAGCCTGTGCGATCTGACCGGCAGCCCGTGCATGAAGCGGATGCAACGCAGGCGCAACCGGTTGAACGACGTGCCGCACTAGCCATTCCTGATAACCGCGCACGATAAAACCGCCATTACGCGCCAGATACACGTCGCGATGCTCATGATAAACGCTTGCCACCGCAAACCACGGCACGCTCGGCAGGTCGTGATGTACGGCGTGAAAATTATTGTTGAGGAACAAAAGACGCCAGGCCCACGATGCTTCGTTGATGACCGTGCGTTCCGCGATTTGATCGGCAGCGCGATGTTCCTGGAACGAACGAACCGCACTCAATGCGAGCGCCGGATAGCCCACGCCGAATATGAAAAACGCGGGACTGATGCCGCAGCGGCGGTCGAGCCATGTCGCGAGCAGGCTGAGCAGGACAAGATGCAGAGCCCACGCGCCTGCGATACGGCCATTGCCCCGTGCAATCTCCATGACCGCCGACAACATCGTTTTCACGATGGAAAACCAGGGGCCGAGCACAATGCGCCCAAAGAACGTGTTGCGGATCACCAGCAGCAATCTCACGGCCGCGCCGGCGCCGCGCCAGCGTTCGGCGGAGACGAAATAACTTTCCGGGTCGAGATCGGGATCGGTGAGATGAACGTCGTTATGGTGGCGCAGATGTGACTCGCAATACACCGCGTAAGGGAACCAGACCGCGAGCGGGGCGACGCCGAGCAGTGCGTTGAATAAGGGGAAGCGTGTCGGATGGCCGTGCAGGAGTTCATGCTGCAATGACAGATACAGGCACGACAGCACGGCGAGAATGCTTACCGCCAGCGGTAAGCCGATCGACCGTGCGTTAAGCGCCGTTGCGAACCAGCCGCCATACACGGCGACGATCAGAAGCCAGGTGGGCCATTCGCTGCGCCAGCGCCACGACGCGCGTAATTGCTGTATGTGATGGCGTTGAGCATCGTCGATATAAAGGCTCATGGCAATTCAGTGACGGAACGAGCCACGATCTTATCGACGCTTCGCCGCCTGCCAAACCAAGCATTCCCGCTAAGCTTGTTCCAGTGTGAAGAATCGAGGCGTGAGCGGTTGCGCACGATGAGAGTCAGCGAGCTGCGCTATCTCTGCGCGGCTACGAAGCGCTGGAACGCTCGGCGTCGCGTGTGGAGGCCCGGGAACGCCTGAGGTGTAAGAAGAATTCGAAAGCTTCGCGTAGGGATTTTTATGGCGAGCTCAGGGGGAGGATAGGGCGAAGGATGGCGTTCCTCGCGATTGCGGTTAACGGCCGCAGCGCGGCAAACGCTCGATCGATAGACACGCCTCGAACACGACATCTGGCGGCCCGAAGGCGGCCGTCGATTACGCGCTCGACGCGCGATGGCGAAAGCGCCGTAGTTACGCCGCTTTCGCCCAAAGCCTGTTGGTTGTTCTTTTGCGCCCTGAACTGGGATCGCCCTGTGGTTGGGAGAGGGACACCAGCACTTTGCGCAATGCATCGACTCGACGCCTTTGCGCCGGCACCAGAACGTAGCCCGTGCAGACAGCGGTCAAACGTTCCTGCCAATACTCCACGTTGAGCGTGCCGGCCGGTTTCTGACTCATCGCCCGCATCTGGCCTATGGCCCGTTCAATGTGCTGCAGTTCCGCGTCGGCCTGTGTCGATGTTCGTGGGCCTTCTGACGTCGGCGATCTTTTGGCTTTCATCCTGCGCCCTTATTCTTGCCGGCCAGCTTTCGAACGCGTTGTCGATTCTATCGATGACTAGCGTGTTCAATGCTGCGTCCAGCTATACCCCTTCGCCTGCGCGTTTATGATCGCGTTGGGCGGCCCCCGGCTTGATTCGACCGTTGATGCATAGTCGCAAGGGCGGGATGAGCGCACCGTCTGAAATCGCACATTGAAAGGGCCGAGCACGCGATTAATCGTGCGATGCAAACGTTTTCCGTGTGCTGGGACACGAAGAGAGGCGCCGAACGACGCTAATACCCGGCGGAACAATGCTTGAGACTGGCCGTGGGATATCGCGCAGGCAAGAGCGCGATCAAGAGATCGTTTGAAGTGGTTTTGAAGCGGATTCAACAGCGCAGAAGCGCTAACCGCCTAGCTCAAGAGTCATCAAGTGATGCGCGCGCAAACGCGTCACTCATCTTCTGGAGTCCGAGGTTTGCCGCTGCGTTTTATCTGTTCGTCCATGGCCAGGTCGAGCTTGCTGACACGTCGCGGTTTCTCTGGCTTGAGGCCGTTCACAAAGGTCACGAAATCATCCATGGTCTGCGGTGCGGAAAGTTTTTGCTCACCGCTTGCCGCCCTGTCGACGAGATAGAACAGGCCGCCGTTCAGGCTAACGGCCGCATAGTGCGGGTTGCCGGAGCGTGTCTTGAGACGCTCCACGGCGTTGATGGCTTTAGTCGAGCGCACGATCAGCCCGGTAAAAATGCAAGGTCGAAGCTGTCATGAAACCGACGGCATGAAGCGCCTCGCGAATCGGCTTCAAGGTCAGAGTCACGGGCAAAGCCAACGTCAAGGAGCGCATTTCTTGCTCGCACCTTCGAGCCACAAGTTCGACACATGCCGCTCGCCCGGATAAAACCGGTACGACGTTTCGCCGTTATCGAAGCGAACCTTGATCACGTTCAAATCACCGAATTCGAGCATCGTGCCTTGGGGAATGGGTGTTTGCTTGTACGTGGCGTTGTGTTTCTTCGCTTCATCCGTCAGGCACTGGACAATGCTCGCCACCGACGCGTTAGGCGCCGTTTCGACTTCCGGCTGACCGGTATCGGCGTTGTGGTACTGAGTGACACAGGCTTGCAACAAGAACAGCGGAAGCGCGAGAGCGCAGGCAATCTTTTTCATGGTGTCCTTTCAAGGTTTGCAACCGCCTTTTCGACGAAGTGTTCGACTACAGCAATCTGACATTACAGCACAGCGGCCTTACGTTTTCCGTCCGCGCAAGCCTGACCAGCGAGGAGGGAACCCCACCGCCGCTGGCCAGTGTTCAACGGCGCTCAGGCATCCGGCGGCACGCCGAGAAGCTGCATGGTGCCGCCGACCACGCCTGAAAACACCGGCCCGGCCACGGTCCCGCCGTAGTAGGAGCCGGCCGACGGTTCATCGATCATCACGGCGACAATGATTTGCGGATCACTCATCGGCGCCATGCCGACAAACGAGGCACGATACTTGTTCGCCGCATACGTGCGCCCGATCTGTTTGCGCGCCGTGCCGGTTTTTCCACCCACGCGATACCCATCCACCGCTGCCGCACGTCCCGTGCCACGGGGTCCCATCGCGAGTTCCAGCATGTCGCGCACAGCCGCTGCAGTCGCGGGTTTCGTGACTTGCACGGGTTCCCGCGTCGCCTGGCCGCGAATCAGGGTGGACTGCCGGAATTCGCCAGTGCCCGCGTAAGCCGTATAAACCTGCGCAATCTGCAACAGCGACAACGACAGGCCATACCCATAGGCCATGGTCGCCTGCTCGATCGGACGCCAGCGTTCGTATGCTCGCAGGCGTCCGGTGGCGGCGCCCGGAAAAGTCAGGTCGGGCGCCTGGCCAATGCCGTATTCGCGATACTTGTCCCATACCGTATGCGGGCGCAGCTTGAGCGAGAGTTTCGTCAACGCGATATTGCTCGACATCTGCACGGCTTCGGAGACCGTGATGACGCCGTGGTTCGACGTATCGTGGATCACGTTCGGCCCGAGCTTGAACGTCCCCGGCGATGTATCGATACGCGTGTCCGGCCGCACGTACCCAAGGTCGATAGCCAGCGCCGCCACCAGCGGCTTGATCGTCGAGCCTGGCTCGAAGGTGTCGGTCAGCGCGCGGTTACGCAACTGCTCGCCGGTCAGGCGTGTACGGTCGTTGGGGTCGAAGGTTGGATAGTTCGCGAGCGCGAGGATCTCGCCGTTCTTCGCGTCCAGCACGACCACGCTGCCCGCGCGCGCGCGATGCTTCGTGATGGCGGCGGCCAGTTGCGTGTGCGCGAGCTGCTGGATACGGCGGTCGATGGTCAGATGAATGGTCTCGCCATTCTCCGGCAACGCCACTTCGCCGATCTCCGACACCACGCGCCCCAGCCGGTCGCGGATCACTTCGCGCTGACCATGCTCGCCGGTCAGCCGGTCGTTCGCCGCGAGTTCGATGCCTTCCTGGCCCTTGTCTTCGTTATCGGTGAAGCCGACTATGTGAGCCGCCGATTCCCCTTCAGGATAGAAGCGTTTTGTGTCGGCGACGAGGGTTATGCCTGCCAGCCCTGTGTCTGCGATACGCGTGGCCGTGTCGGCGTCTACCTGCCGCTTTAGCAGCACGAATGAGCGCGCTCCGTCGAGGCGACGCGCCAGTTCCTTCTCGGGCATATCGATCAGGCGAGCGATTCTCGGCAAGGTCTCGCGATCAAAGCGCGATGGCGTGGCCCAGATCGCATAGGTCGCGAGACTCACGGCCAGCATCGCTCCGTTGCGGTCGACAATGCGCCCGCGTGTCGCGCTGAGTTCCAGCGTCCGTTGATAGCGCTTTTGCCCCTCGCCGATATAAAAGTCCTGGTTCACGACCTGCACCCACAACGCACGCGCCGTGAGCGAAGCAAACGCGCCGAACATCAGCATCACGACCAGCGTGGACCGCCACTTCGGCAGCCGGCTTTCGAGCACTGCGTTTTTCACAGGTGTCCGATAAGATTCATGGGCTCGCTTGGCGGTTTTACGCATCGTGACGATCAGGACGCAATGGACGCAATGGACGCGATGGACGCAGACAACCGGACGATGCGCTCGAGCACGGCATCGAGTCCGCCTACAGCAGCTTCACGGCGAGCGTCGGAATTGCTGGCAGTCAACGCGAGCCCGAACGTGTCCTGCAGCGCGCCGCGCAGTTCTTCAGCGCTTGTTAGCTCGCGTTTGGATTCGGCCTCGCCACGCTGGGTCAGGGTCGTGTCGAACAAGGTCTGCCGCTGTCCGGGCATAACCCGTGCGACGATCAGGTGGTCAACGAAGATCGACTCGGGATACGTCGACACATAGTGGTTCGCCATGGCGTAGTCGGCGGGAAATTGCGGTTCGAGGTCGAAACGGTAGATGGGCCTCCAGGTATCGCCCAGCTTCACTTGCAGCAGGAAATCGCCGCGCTCGATCAGGTCAAGACGAAACGGCTCGTGCGGCGTCGCCTGTTCGCGGCCCGCGTCGAACAGCAGCGGGGCGCTGAGCGTCATACTGCCGAAGCCGACGTCCGCAAGCCAGGTGTTGTCGGGCGTTTCGACCAGCAGCATCATGTGGGTGCGCGGCGTCATGGCAGCCGGGTCATTCCACAGCACGCGCGCGGCGAGCCCCGTGGTCTCGAAGCCGAGCGTGTCGAGTACGGCGCGAAACAGCAGGTTGTGTTCATAGCAATACCCGCCGCGCCGTGCGCTCACGAGCTTCTCGAACACGGATGCGAGATCGAGGCGCGGCGTGCGCCCAAGCAGCGCGTCCAGGTTTTCGAACGGGATGACTTGCGGATGCAGTCTATGCAGCGCGTGCAGCGTCTCTGAGGTAGCCTGCTGAGACCCGCTATAGCCGATGCGGTCGAAATAGGCGCCGAGTTGCGCCGGGGAGAGTGTCTGATTCAAGTGGAACTCCTGCACGGATAATGGAAACGAGGCCGGGCGAGCCGCCGCGAGGTGCCGACATTCTACGGCACAGCTCGCGCGCCGATTACATATTGCATACGCCACGCATCAGTCGAAAACGCAGAAGCGGACCGTTTGGGCAGGATTTTGAACTGTGACGTGCCCAACATGGTCTTTAATAAGCAGTGCGCTCAACTCTTCTTTTAAAGAACCCTATGTCGACCCCACTCGCTACAGCAACTTCCTCCCCGCCGCCTCCCGGCAAGCATCCCGCCCCGCCGTGCACGCTTGTCATCTTCGGCGCAGCCGGAGACCTGACCAAACGGCTGCTGATGCCGGCGCTGTACAACCTGTCGTCCGATGGTCTGCTTGACGACAAGATGAAGATCATTGGCGTGAACCACGGCGAGCTCGAGACGAGCGCCTGGCGCGACCAGTTGACCGAGTCGCTGAAAAGTTTCGCCGCGGATAAAGCGGGCGCCTTCCATACCTCCAAACTCGACGAAAAGGCCTGGAACTGGGTTGCCGATCGCCTTCAATACGTGGCTGGCGAGTTTGAGACCGACGACGTATTTAACAAGCTGAAGCAGACGCTGGGTGACAGTGGAAATGTCATTTTTTATCTCGCTGTCAGTTCGCGCTTCTTCAAGCCGATCGTCGAGCGGCTCGGCAAGGTGGGATTGCTCAAGGAAAGCGACCAGGGCTTCCGTCGCGTGGTGATCGAAAAGCCCTTTGGGCACGATTACGCATCGGCGAAGGATCTGAATGAGAGCATTCTCAAGTTCGCCGGCGAGAACCAGATTTATCGGATCGACCATTTTCTCGGCAAGGACACGGTGCAGAGCATCCTCGCGGTGCGTTTCGCGAACGCGTTGTTCGAGCCCATTTTCCGGCGCGAATATATTGATCACGTGCAGATCACGGCGGCGGAAACCATTGGCGTGGAAGCGCGTGGCGGGTTCTACGAGCAGACGGGCGCCTTCCGCGACATGGTGCCGAATCACTTGTTCCAGTTGCTCGGCATGGTCGCCATGGAACCGCCGAATTCATTCGATGCAGAAGCCGTGCGCGACAAGAAAGCCGAAATTTTCGACGCCATCCAGCCGCTGAAACCCAATGACGTGGTGCTCGGACAGTACGAGAAATCCGGGACCATGGCGGGGTATCGGGAAGAAGCGGATGTCGCGCCGGATAGCCAGACCGAGACGTATGCGGCGGCGCGGGTGTTCGTCGAGAACTGGCGCTGGGCCGGCGTGCCGTTTTATCTGCGCACGGGAAAAAGGATGACGGCGCGGCGTACGGAGATATCGATACAACTGAAAGCGGTGCCGTTCCTGCTGTTCCGCGACACGCCGGTGGACACGCTCGTTCCGAACGTGCTGACCTTGCGCATTGACCCGGAACACGGCACGACCTTCGATTTCAACGTGAAGGTGCCCGGTCCGGTGATGCAGGTCGGGGCAGTGAAGTCATCGTTCAAATACGGCGATTTCTTTGATGAGAAACCAAACGTCGGTTATGAAACGCTGCTGTACGACTGTATGCTCGGCGACGAGACGCTGTTCCAGCGCGCCGATAGCATCGAAACAAGCTGGGCAGCTGTTGACGGCGTGTTGCATCCTGAAGGCGGGCCATTGCCCGTACATGGCTACGCTGCAGGTAGCGCGGGACCTAAGGAAGCCGACGATCTGTTGAAGGCCGACGGCCGCGCCTGGCGCCCGCTGGTTGACGAACACACGCAAAAAGCCGATCACGACGACAAGAACTAAGGAGAACGGTATGGGGACAGCAGCACGCAAGGCAGCAGTGAAGAAGACCGCAGCAGTCAAGACCGCAGCAGTCAAGACAAGCAAACGTTCGAGCGCGAAAGAGCGGATTCTCGCCATCGATGTGGGCGGGACGGGCCTCAAGGCCGCGATCATCGATGCCCACGGGAAGATGGAAACCGAGCGGGTCAAGGTGGCCACGCCGCATCCGTGTCCGCCGGATGTGATGGTGCAGAAGCTGGTGGAACTGGTCGGGCCGTTGTTGACGCCGCTGCCGGCCACGCAGATCTCGATTGGTTTTCCGGGCGTTGTGCGGGACAACCACGTGCTGACCGCGCCGAACCTTGGCAACGAATTCTGGCGCAACGTGCCGCTCGCGGCGATGCTGGCCGAGCATCTTGGGCACTTGCCGGTGCGCATCATCAACGACGCCGAAATGCAGGGGCTTGCCGCCATCGAAGGGAAAGGAATCGAGTTCGTACTGACGCTCGGCACGGGCGCGGGCACGGCGCTTTTCCGCGATGGCGAACTCATGCCGCATCTCGAGCTGGCGCATCATCCGGTCAGCAAAAACAAGACATACGATGAATATCTCGGCAATGCGGCGCGCGACAAGGCGGGCAACAAGCGCTGGAATCGCCGGGTGGAGAAGATCATCGGCATTCTGAGTTCGCTGGTGAATTACGACCGTCTGTGGATTGGCGGCGGCAACGCAGCCAATCTCAATTTCACCTTGCCGGATAACGTGAAAGTGGTCTCGAACGAGGCGGGTATTGAAGGCGGCGCGCGGCTCTGGCACCCGCGTTCCGTGCGCGAGACGCGGCAATTGCCGGCTGGAGCGTTTGAATGACATCCATTGGCGCTACCGGTTTGAAGCTGGGTCCCGGTCATCGCGACCCGGAGCAGGCGCTGGCGGCGCTGGCGAAGGTCGAACTCGTGATTTCCGATTGTGACGGCACCTTACTCTACACGGACAAATCGCTGGGTGAGCCCGCGAAGGAAGCCGTGCGCAATCTCACCGCGGCGGGTGTCCGTTTCACGGTGGCGAGCAGCCGGCCGGGCAAGGGCATGCATTCGATCGTGGAAACGCTTGGGATCCAGTCGCCGTTTGCCGCTTTCAACGGCGGCAAACTCGTCGATCCCGTCGGGTGGAAGACCCTGAACGCCCATTATTTGCGGCGCGACGCCGCGCAAACGGCCCTGGAAAGCCTGGAGCGCGACGGGGTGAATGCGTGGGTGTTCATCGACGACCAGTGGTACATCACGAATCCCGGCGGCGAATACGTGCCGCTGGAGCGCCGGACGGTGGGGTACGACGCGGTGGTGGTCAAGCGTTTCGAGGACATCGACCTGAACTCGATCGAAAAAATCGTGGCGTCGACGAAAGACGCGGCGCTGCTCCAGCGTAAAGAGGCCGAGTTTCAGGACACGCTCAAAGGCCGCGCCATGGCGATGCGCTCGCAGACTTATTACCTCGACATCACGCATCCGCTCGCGAATAAAGGCGAGGGCGTGCGCGAATTGGCGCGTTTGGCGGGCGTTGCGCTGGAAAACGTGGCGGTGCTGGGAGACATGGGCAACGACGTCGCCATGTTCGACGTGGCGGGCGTTTCCATTGTGATGGGTCAGGCGTCAGCAGACGTTCAATCGCACGCGACGTTTGTGTCGGCCACGAACGATGACGACGGTTTTGCCGCAGGCCTCAACGGATTGCTGGCGGCCCGGAAGGGGAAGTGACGTGGGGTTGCAAGACGCACGCGAGTTGAATGCGCGTAAGAGAGCGACATCGGCGCCATGCGATGCTGACTGGCAGCATCAAGCGGTGGCGCCGACGAAGCGTTGCTCTCGACTCCGGTGAACAGTACTGTGCGGAACTCGCTTTAACAGCGCGTCACGACAGCGTTCTGCTTAGCGGCGACGCATTTGCGGACGTTGACCGCCGCCCGTTGCGCGTTCGTCCTTGTGCCGGAAGTTGATCCGGCCTTTCGTCAGGTCATACACCGACAATTCCAGCGTCACACGGTCGCCCGCGAGAATCCGGATGTGGTTCTTGCGCATGCGGCCCGATGCATACGCGCCCACGACCACGCCGTTGTCCAGCGTCACGCGGTAGCGGCTGTCGGGAAGCACTTCGTCAACAATGCCGTCCAGCTCGAGTAACTCTTCTTTCGCCATATAAAGCTCCTTAAATCATGTATTCGATGCGATTGTATGCGAGACCGGCCCGACCCCGCGATGCCTTTTAACGCCTGACAGTCGCGTCTAGTTACAGATCCGCAACAGTCTGGCCGTCGATCTGGCCGTCGATCAGCTTTTCCGCATGCAACAAGCACGCCCGGCGCGCCTGGCCGCCGTTTTCAAACGATCCGGTCTGTTCAATGCGAAACACGCGGCTTTCGCCCGTTGCTTCCTCGCCTGCCGGCGGCGCGCGGCGGATGCGCACCGACGCTTCGTAACCGGTATCCGCTGCACGGACCGCCGCACCGCCGTCGCGGGCGCCACGGGGGTAAATCAGCGGATGAATTTCATAACCTTTGTACGTCTTAAGCGGCTTGACCAGTTCTTTCATGTTTCCTGAGTTCCTGTATTGCGCTCGCCTGGGGCATCGAAATAACGCGGCCGATGCCTTGAAAACCGCTCCGGCGACCGTTCAGCGCACTGGGGCACATGCGGTCGACAGCCGTTAACAAGCAAAAAGCGAGCAAAAACGAGCAAAAAATGACGCGCGGCGCACACTTGGCGCAGCCGCTCGCTGGGCTGTAGGTGTCGAAGAACGTCGCGGTAACACGTGTGTTGCGGATGTCGCGCTGCCCATGCCGCCGCGCACGTATTACCCATGCAACCATGCGCGGTATAACGCGTGGAAACAAGCAACCGTCGACGTTGCTGCTGTTTAAACTTTGAAGACGAATGCAGGGCCGCGACTGCTTGCGGAGCCCACACTGCCGGGGCGATGACATTCAGCCAAGGTGTTGCGCTGAAATGTTGGGTGGATCGCTGTTGCCGTGGCAAACACGCTGCGCCAGAGGCGCACTATGTAATATTAGACAGCAAATCAGAAAAAAGTTCCGCTGTCGCCGGAGGCCCCGCCTCTCGATGCTGCAATGCTGACATGTCGGCCGATGAAAGCTGCTGTTTCTGCATAATTACGTGATTACGCGCAGTTTCCGTCGAGTCGTCTTATGCCACCCAACCGCCTTCCAGCGGCATCGAAGCATCCATTATAACCATCATAGCCATCCTGCCTTGCGGAAGCGCCAGTAAAGACCAATGTCCACCACAAGCATCACGCAGATGACCGCCGGATAACCATAGGCCCAGTCGAGTTCCGGGATGCGACGGAAGTTCATGCCGTAGATCCCGGCGATCATGGTGGGCACGGCGAACAGCGCCGCAAACGAGCCCAGCCGCTTGGTCACTTCGCTTTCCGCCAGCGAAATCAGGCCCAAATTGACCTGGATCGCAGTTACGATCATTTCGCGGCGTCCCTCGATCGTTTTCACGATACGCAGCAAGTGGTCGTAGACATCGCGGAAATAGTCCTGCATGCCGGTACAAATGCCCGGCGCGCGGCCGCCGTAGAGTTTGCTGACCGCTTCCAGCAGCGGCGCGGTGTGATGCTGAAGCAGCACGAGGCGACGCTTCAGGGAATACAAATCTTCAATGATCACCCGCGAGGCCGCCGACCCGTTGCGCTCGAAAATGCGCTCCTCGAGTTCGTCGAGCTCTGCGCCGAGCGTCTCCAGAATGGGGAAATAGCGGTCCACTACGTTATCGATAAGCGCGTACATCACGAACGCCGGGCCATGTTCCAGCAAATGCGGCTCGCGCTCGCAGCGCTTGCGCACGTCCTGGAACCCCTGGCTCGTCCGGTTGCGAACGGAGAGCACATAGTTGCTGCCTACAAACACGTTGATCTCGCCGACCACCAACTCGTTGTCGGTATCGAGTTCCACCGTGTGGAGCACGCAAAACAGCGAGTCCGCGTATTCGTCGATCTTCGGCCGCTGGTTCCCCTTCTGGGCGTCTTCCACCGCAAGTTCGTGTAGTCCGAACTGATGCGCCATATGCGGGAGTTCGCCCGGCCCGGGGTCTTTCAGCGCGACCCACACGAAGCAGTCGGGCACGTCCCTATAGGCGGAAATGTCGTCGATAGCGACGTCGGCGAGCTTGCGGCCTTTCTGGTAAGCCGCACAATTGACCAGCATAAGTTCCAGCCCTCTCGCACGGTGATGGAACCGGCGCATGCCGCCTTTCGCGAGCGTTTTTCGCGAGGACAGGCAGCGCGTAACGGGGCATGGCCGGACTTGCCGTGCATCTTAGCGGATTTGTCAGGCGCTTACTGCGCGAGCGCCGGATCACGTTGTCTTGCAACGCGGCCGCCGCGTGAATCAGGTCTCGCTATGCGAGTAGTCCGAGGTCCGTTCGGAACTGAGCCTTGGCGTTTCCACTTGTGGCGCCAAGGTGTTGTCGCGTTTCGTGAGCTTGCCTTCCACGGAAGCCCCCACATCCATGCGCAGTTGCTGGTAATAGATATTGCCGTTCACATGCGCATTCGATTGCAGTTCGACAAAATGTTCCACCGTTACGTCGCCGGTGATGGTTCCATTGATCACGATATCGTAGGCGATGACGTTGCCCGTGATCGAACCCTGGTCGCTCACGACCAGCAACGTCTGTTCGCCCGCGCGACCGGTCACGTTGCCTTTCACGTGGCCATCCATGCGCAGGCCGTCGCTGAATTCGAGGTTGCCGGCTATCTGGACATCGTGTGCGATCAGCGTAGCCAGCTTGGCTTGACTGACGCCGGGAGATTTTTTCTTGAACATGGGAAAACCCCTTCTGGTATGGATTGAAAAGTAGATGCCGGTAATGGACCGAGGGCAGGCGGGTTCCTGGCACGTTGGAAACGGTCAGTTGGACATGGTTAGTTTGACTTATCGCGCTGACGCTTGAGGAAGGTCAGGTCAGTTCGCATTCGATGAATTTCCGCCAGGCTTTCGGACGCTTGTTGCTCCATGACGAGCCGTGTTGCTACTTCATGGTCGAGCGCGATGCGCGCCTTCGAAAGTTGCTCGCGGATCTCGCGTTCCGACATGGGCGGTGCGCACAAGGCGTCGGCCTTCTTGCTGTTGTCGCGCGATGTGACGAGCGCGAAGCCGGCCGCGGCCAGCGCCGCCGCGGCGCAGGCCGCGGCAATCGTGCCGAGCATCAGCATGGGCCAGGTCGGGCCACGTCGCGACGTCAGGGAATAGGTGCGGCGCGTGAGCTTGTGTGACGGCCTGTTTCGATCAGCTTGCGGCATTGGATTTCAGCTTGAAGAGCGCGAGATAAGGCGTGGGATTCACCTGCGTCCCGTCGATGATTACCTCGAAGTGCAAATGCGGTCCGGTCGAGCGCCCGGTCGAGCCGATCTCGGCAATCTTCTGGCCGGGCATGACAAGGTCGCCCACCTTCACGAATATCTTCGATGTATGCCCGTAGCGGGTGATCACGCCGCTACTGTGCTGGATATCGACGGCATTGCCGTACCCGCCGTGGGGTCCCGCTTGCACCACGCGGCCACCCGCGCTCGCGAAGATGGCCGTGCCCGTCGGCGCGACCAGATCAACGCCCGGATGAAAGTTCAGGTGTCCCGTGAACGGGTCGATGCGGTTGCCAAACGGCGAACCCGAACGCGCGCCGGGCGCGGGTTGTCGGCCCGGAAACGCCATGTATGACGCGTAGTGCGCGAGCACGGCGTCATCGAGTGCGCCGATGGTTGCGTCGAGACAATCCAGCGCACTCTGAGTGCGCTTCAGGCGCTGTGGCGCGGAACCGGTTTGCGCTGCACGCTGGGCATCGCAGAGGCGAGGAGGCATCGACGGCCCGCCCGACGCACTGCTGTCGAGCGGCGATTCATCGTCGTTATCGGGAAGCGGTGGAACCACGTGGATGTCCGGATGATCGGCCGCGCGCCGGGCCGCTTTCAATTGTGCTTCGAAGTCCTGAAGTTCATTTACTTGTGACACGAGTTCGATCACGCGCGGTTCGATATGCGTGAGCGTTGCGCTGATCTTGCCGAGCTCATCGATTTCGTAGGAGCGCCGCTCTGTTTGCGTCTTCTCTTCGGCTGCGTGAGTGTTGCCCATTGCCGCACCAATGGCGATGCCGAGCGCGAGTGCGGCCATGATCATCGCAACGACGGCGACGATCACCATGGCGCGGACAGTGCGCGCTTCGACGAAACGCACACGCTGATGCGACACGTTCCGGCGGGACCAGATGACGAACGCCATCAGCGCACCGGGCGCGGCGAATGCGCGGGCAATCGCGCGGCCACAAAACGACGTGCGGGCGGCCGATTACCGGTCTGTCTGCGAGTGTTAATAATGAGATGGATAAAGGTCACGTCCATGTGAAAACGCCGCAGCAGGGCTACGGCGGAAAGCCTTATGGGCGGACGATTATGCACCCGTTACGCAAATGCGTATCTCATATATAAGGGGAGCTGAACAAACACGAAATTCACGGCCTCATCGTTTCGCTCCATAGCATCTCGCGCGCCTCGCCCATCAGCAGCGGACGATTGATTTCAGCCACTGTGCGCAGGAAGTCCCACACTGCCGTGATGCGTTTCAATTTGCGCAAATCTTCGCGGCAGGACAGATAAAAAGCACGCGTGACGACGATGTCATCGGCGAGAACGGGCACGAGGCGCGGGTCCTGCGCTGCCATGAAACACGGCAGGATGGCGAGCGAGCGGCCCTGCAGCGCGGCGTGATATTGAGCGATCACGCTGGTGCTGCGCCAACGCGACACAGCGCCCGGAACTGCGCGTTCGAGATAGAGCAGTTCGTAGCTGAACGCGAGGTCGTCGATATAACTCGCGAAGCGATGCGTCGCGAGGTCTTCTACCTTGTTGACCGGTTCGTGCTGATCGAGATAGTCGCGCGTGGCGTAGAGACGCAAGCGGTAATCGCAGAGTTTGGTGTAGACGGTCTGGCCGTGTTCCGGGCGCTCCAGCGTGACGGCTATGTCGGCCTCGCGCTTGGACAAGCTGACGAAGTGCGGCACCGGCAACAAGTCGATGGAAATCTGCCTGTGCGCGTCCTGAAAGCGCGCGAGTTGCGGCGCGAGAAAGAAGCAGCCGAAACCTTCGGTCGAGCCCACCCGAACATGTCCCGACAGTGCGTGTCCCGTGTTCGCAATGTGCTCGGTCGCCGACTGAACCGTGGTTTCCATGGCGTCTACATAAGCCAGCAGACGCTGCCCTTCGGCGGTCAGGATGAAACCGCCGCTGCGGGATTTGTCGAAGAGCAGGGTGCCGAGCGCATCTTCCAGCGCTCGCACGCGCCGAGCGACGGTCGTGTAATCGACCCCCAGACGCTTCGCCGCGCCGCTTGCACGCTGGGTTCGAGCGACTTCCAGGAAATACCGGAGGTCGTCCCAATTCAGGTGGCTGTCGCCCGGAGTCGTGCTTTTTTGCATATCGGATGGGTATTTGTATCCATACTTCGTAGAGATTTGCATAACTATACTGAACCTTGTGGACTCGCCGTGCACGCGTTCTGTCCCTACGTGTAATGGGCGAGCCGACAACATTCAAATAATCCGGAGACGACATTTCCCCTTTGGCGACCCGCGCGGCATCCCTGCGTGCGTCCGCCTGTCTGTGTCTCCGCATCCCGTTCCGGCCAGGAACGTTCCCGTTTCAAGGAGCTTCTCTCATGAATACCGCTGCTGACCGTCCGGCGCAGGCCGAACAATCCAACGCCGGCGTGCGTACGGCGAAATTGCTGATCGACGGCAAGTTCGTGGAATCGACGACGCAAGAGTGGCGCGATATCGTCAATCCTGCGACCCAGGAGGTTGTCGGCCGGGTGCCATTTGCAACCAAGGCAGAAGTGGATGCCGCCGTGGCATCGGCGGCAAAAGCGTTCCAGACGTGGCGCGTGACGCCGCTTGGCGCACGCATGCGCGTGATGCTGCGGTTCCAGGACCTGGTGCGCCAGAACATGAAACGGATCGCGCAGACGCTGACGGCCGAGCAGGGCAAGACGCTGCCCGATGCCGAAGGCGATATCTTCCGCGGCCTTGAGGTGATCGAACATGCGTGCTCGATTGGCACGCTGCAGCAGGGCGAGTTCTCGGAGAACGTCGCGGGCGGCGTGGACACGTACACGCTGCGCCAGCCTATAGGCGTGTGCGCCGGCATCACGCCGTTCAACTTCCCCGCGATGATCCCGCTGTGGATGTTCCCGATGGCGATCGTTTGCGGCAATACGTTCGTGCTGAAGCCATCGGAACAAGATCCGTTGTCCACCATGGAGCTGGTCGAGCTGGCGCTCGAGGCGGGCGTTCCCGCGGGTGTGCTGAACGTGGTGCACGGTGGCAAGGAGGTGGTCGACGCCATCTGCACGCATCCCGACATCAAGGCGATTTCGTTCGTCGGATCGACGCATGTGGGCACGCACGTATACAACCTCGGCAGCCAGCACGGCAAGCGCGTGCAGGCCATGATGGGCGCGAAGAATCACGCAGTCGTGCTACCCGATGCAAATCGCGAGCAGACGCTTAACGCGCTTGCCGGCGCGGGTTTTGGCGCGGCGGGGCAACGTTGCATGGCGACCTCCGTCGTGGTGTTCGTGGGGGCATCGAAGGACTGGTTGCCGGAGCTGGTCGAGCGGGCGCGCGGCTTGTCCGTGAACGGCGGCACGGAGGCGAATACCGACGTTGGCCCGGTCGTCTCGCGAGCAGCCAAGGAACGGATCCTCGGGCTGATCGAAGCCGGCGTGAAAGAAGGCGCAACGCTTTCGCTGGATGGCCGCGATGTGACGGTCAAGGGTTATGAGCAGGGCAATTTCATTGGCCCGACGGTGTTTTCGGGCGTCACCACCGACATGACTATCTACAGGCAGGAGATCTTCGGCCCCGTGATTTGCGTGCTGGAAGCTGCAACGCTTGACGATGCCATTGCACTGGTCAACCGCAATCCGATGGGCAACGGCGTCGGCCTCTTTACGCAAAGCGGTGCGGCGGCGCGCAAGTTCCAGAGCGAGATCGATGTCGGCCAGGTGGGGATCAACATTCCGATTCCCGTGCCGGTGCCGTATTTCAGCTTTACCGGCTCGCGCGGGTCGAAGCTGGGCGACCTCGGGCCGTACGGCAAACAAGTCGTGCAGTTCTATACGCAAACGAAAACCGTCACGTCGCGCTGGTTCGACGACGCCACCGTCAATGACGGCGTCAACACGACCATCTCTCTGCGCTGAGCCGGTTGCCACGCTGCCAGCTCGCTGAACGAAATAAACAGGGGAAACGCAATGGAAATCGGCTTTATCGGACTGGGCAACATGGGCGGACCCATGGCCGCCAACTTGCTGAAAGCAGGGCATTCGCTGACGGTGTTCGACTTATCGAAGACGGCGTTGCAGGCGGCGGTAGATGCAGGCGCGCGGACCGCCGTTTCACCGCGCGAGGCGGCGCAGACAAGCGAGGTGGTGATCACCATGCTGCCGGCCGCCGCACACGTGAAGGCGGTGTATCTGAACGACGATGGCGTACTCGCCGGAGTTCGTCCGGGCGTACCGCTGATCGACAGCAGTACGATCGATCCGGCGACCGCGCGCCTGATCGGTGAAGCTGCGTCAAAGCAGGGCAATCCGTTCGCCGATGCGCCGGTATCCGGCGGCACAGGCGGCGCGCAGGCGGGCACGCTGACGTTCATGGTCGGCGCCAACGCTGAGCTGTTCGAAACGCTTAAACCAGTGCTCGCCGGCATGGGCAAGAACATGGTTCAGTGCGGCGGAACGGGGACGGGTCAGATCGCGAAAATCTGCAATAACCTGCTGCTGGGAATTTCGATGATCGGCGTGGCGGAAGCAATGAAACTTGGCGCGTCGCTCGGGATCGAACCGAATAAGCTTGCCGGAATCATCAACACATCGACGGGACGTTGCTGGAGTGCCGATACGTGTAATCCCTACCCTAACGTTTTACCGAATGCGCCTTCGTCACGCGGGTATACGGGGGGGTTCGGTGCCGACCTCATGCTGAAGGACCTGGGACTGGCTGTTGACGCAGCGCGTCAAGTCAAGCAACCTATTTTGCTTGGCGCGCTCGCACAGCAGCTTTATCAGACCATGAGCATGCAGGGCTTGGGCGGGTTGGACTTCTCCGCGATCATCAAGTTGTACGGTAGCGAGGACGCCTGATTAAAATTTTCCGATTGCGAATTGCTGCAATGCATTTTATGTGCCCTTTTAAGCTGCGTTGCAGCATCGCATTCGCTCTGCCATGCTAATCAAGGACATGGGGAATACGATGATTCGCTTCTTCCGATTTTGGCCTATTCTAAAAGCACGACGTTCGTGTCTTCACTTTAATTAGTAAGTAACTTATGAACTGAGTTACGAACTGAGTTACGAACTGAGTTAAGAACTGAGTGAAGTCAGCGAAGCCGCTTTGAGTTGCTTATTAAGTTAGTTAAGGCCAGCGAAATGCTGGCGGCAAATAGCCAGGATCAAGGAGAGCCAGATGTCAACAACTCGTCATCACTTTCACATGGAATTGCGGCATGCAACGCTGCCGACCTACGTGTTCAGCTACCTGTTCCCGTTGGTGCTGCTGGCGTATGAGTTATGGCGCGTAGGTTCATGGGTGGCCATGCGCGGTTTCAACTTCGCGGACTTCAGTTCGATGGGGTATGAATTCGCATTGATGCTGGCCGTGTTCGCGATGCAGATCATCGTGGAAATCGCATTCATGGCTGCGGCCATGTTGACGAAACACCATGACGTTGCACATCGTGCGGCTAACTTGCTGCTTGGCGTGTTCTGCTCGGTGGTCGTGCTGGGATTCGACCTCGCGCTTCAGTATGGAATGTAACGGGCGATATAAACCCGCGTCGTAAGCGGTAGCGCCATTCAGGTTCTCGCAGCAATAAAAAGCCCGTTCGAACGTTGTGTTCGAGCGGGCTTTTTCTATGGTTCTTTCCGGCGTGGGTCAGCAGCCTGCCGCAGTGGGCAATTCCGGCGCTGTCTGCGCGCGTGCTTCAAAACATTTTTTGTTCGCCTCTTTGAGCGCCGTGCGCAAACCTTCCTCGATCACCGGGTGATAGAACGGCAGCTTCAGCATGTCTTCCACGGACAGGTCCAGTTGCAACGCCCATGCAATCAGATGACCGAGATGTTCGAGGGCCGGTCCGCACCCTTGGGCACCCAGCAACTTGCCGGTCTGAGAGTGGGCATAGACATGCAGCAAACCCCGGTTTTGGCGCAGCACCCGACTGCGTCCCTGCGTTTCGAATGACACCGTTCCGGTCACCGTCATCTGCTTGTCGAGGTCGTCGTAGGACGCACCTACGCTAGCGACTTGCGGCTCGCAGAAGACGATAGAGAACGGCACCTTGCGTTTGACGGATTGCACATCGGGGAAGCACGCGGCGTTGTCGCCGGCGAGCTTGCCTTCGTCGGCGGCATCGGAGAGAAACGGCCGCGTGCCGTCGCAATCGCCTGCCATGAAGATGCTGCTGTCACCACACTGCATCGACTGCTCGTTGAACAGGGGAACGCCTTTATCGTTGAGCTCGATGTCGGTCTTTTCAAGCTGCAGTGAAGTCAGCACCGGTTTCCTGCCGGTTGCCACGAGCACCAGGTCGAAGCGCTCGGTGCGCTCGGTTCCATCCAGCGCTTTAAAGCGGATCGTGGGCTCGCCATCCTGCATCGATTTTTCGAGGATGGTCGCATCAGGGTCGAGGTAAAACTCTTGCTGCAGCGCTTCAATCAACGCGTCGCGTACAGGGGTATCGGTCAACGCGCCAACCTGGTTCTTCTGGCTGAACATGAATACGTCCACGCCGAGTCGCGCGAAGGCCTGACCAAGTTCAAGAGCGATAGGGCCGGCGCCAAAGACGGCGCAGCGCTTGGGCAAGGTCTTCAGGTCGAAGACATCGTCGCTCGTGATGAGACGGTCGCCGAATAGCTTGAAGTCGTCTGGAATGACCGATGCCGAACCCGTCGCGATCACGACGCTCGTGGCTTCCACGCGGGCGAAGTCATCGACGAGAAGAACGTTACGCGACTCGAAACGGGCGAACCCGCGGATGATCGTGTCCTGAGGAAACGCATCCGTTTCCTTCAGCACGCCCTTGACGAAATGATCCCGCTCGCGGCGAACATAAGCGAGTACATGCTCGCCGTTTGCTTCGAGCGCATGCGTGCCTTCAATGCCCCGCGGCGCCTGCGCCTTCGCGTCGTGCAGGCCATTGGCGGCGGCGAGTAACAGCTTGGACGGCATGCAGCCCACGCGCGCGCAAGTCGTGCCGAACTCGGCGCCCTCAATCAGCACGACTTGCTTGCCCGCCTGACGTGCCGCACGATACGCGGCCATACCGGCCGTGCCAGCGCCAATGACGGCGACGTCCACCTTGATCTGCTTCATCGATACCCTTGGTTGGATGCACCCGAGCCTGTGCCCGAGCATGTATTCACGACCACTGCGGATGCGCTCCGTCCAGGCTCCGGTCGAGCTGGAACGCCGTGCTGATCAGCGCAAGATGGGTCAGTGCCTGCGGAAAATTGCCCAGCGCTTCGCCGCTGATGGCAACCTCTTCGGAGTAAAGGCCGACATGGTTGGCATAGGCCAGCATTTTCTCGAATACAAGCCGTCCTTCGTCCACGCGTCCCGCTCGCACCAGCGCTTCTGCATACCAGAACGAACACGCGCTGAAGCCACCTTCCTCGCCGGGAAGGCCGTCCAGCGAATCACCGCGCGTATAGCGGAAGATCAGCGGATCGACACCCAGTTCGTTGCCGATTGCATCGAGCGTGGAAAGCCAGCGCGGGTCTTTCGGGCCGATGAAACGCACGAGCGGCATCATCAGCGTCGATGCATCGAGGATCTTCGAATCGGGCGTCTGAACGAAGCTTTGTATCTCGTCGTTCCAGAAGTGCGTGTAGATATCCTCGTGAATGGCGTCGCGGACCCTGTTCCACTCCGCGAACGGCGCGGGCAGCGACCGTTTTTCAGCGAGGCGTATGGCGCGATCCATCGCGACCCAGCACATTAGCCGCGAATGCAGCAGGGGCCGCCCGCCATTGCGGAATTCCCAGATGCCCTGGTCCGCTTGTTCCCAATTCTTTGCAACGAAGTTCACGGTGCGCGTGACGTGGCGCCAGCCGTCGTAGGAAATGGCTTCGCCATATTTGTTGTAGAGATAAATTGCGTCCAGCAGCGCGCCGTAGACGTCGAGCTGCGTCTGATCGCGCGCGGCGTTGCCGATCAGCGGGGGCTCGGTGCCGCTGCCGTACAGTTCCTGGACGGCTTCTTCTTCCGGCGACTCTTCGCCATCGACCGCGTACATCACGCTGAATGATCCATCCGAGTCGCACTGCTTGTTGCGCTCGGCGATCCAGTTCTTGAAGTTGCGCGCCTCGCCCGTATAGCCGAGCCGGAGCAGCGCGTAGACGGAGAATGCAGCGTCACGGATCCAGGTGTATCGGTAGTCCCAGCGGCGGCCGCCGTCCGATGTCTCCGGCAGCCCGAACGTAGGCGCCGCGACGATCGCACCGGTTGCGCGCGAGCTCAGCAATTTGAGCAACAGCGCCGAGCGCATCACGACTTCGCGATAGCGGCCACGATAGGTGGATTGTCGCGACCATTCGCGCCAGAAATCGATGGTGTCGGAAAGCGCCTGCTTGCAAGGGAGCGTCTCGCGCATCACTTCGGATTCGGCACCGAAGATGAAGCACGCAGTCTCGTCTTGCTTGAGATTGAAGCTTGCAACGGCGTCGTCATGATCGATAGAAAGCGGCACGGTTGCATCGAGCGTGAGTGCGTCCGTCTGAGCGCCGGCCGTCTGGCCTGCAGGCGTGAAGCGAAGCGTATGGGTGTCGACCTGCGCGGTTTCGTGACTGCCGCGAGCGTAGTCGAAGCGCGGCGCGCAGCGCATTTGCACGGACATATCGCCGTAAATCGCACGGACTATTCGCACGACGCAGTTGGACGTCGCCTTCGCGTCGTCATCCACGTCCGCGACCGGCATGAAGTCGACGATCTCGCACACGGCCTTCGCCGACATGAAGCGCGTGAGCAGCACGTTCGTTTCCGGCAGGTACATCTGTTTGGTACGCGACATCTCGAAGGCCGGCGTGATGCTGAACGCACCTCCCCGTTCAGGGTGCAGTAGCGACCCGAACACGGTCGGTGAATCGATGCGCGGAAAGCACATGAAATCGATCACGCCTTCGGTCGAGACCAGCGCGGTCGTGCGCATGTTGCCGATCAGGCCATGCGCGTCGATAGCGATGCCAAGCTGAGGGCCGGGGGGCGCTTCGCGGCGGCTAACCATTGTCCGCAAAGCCCGGATACAGGGTCATGCCGCCGTCCACGAACAAGGTTGTGCCGACCACATAGTCGCTGTCGTCGGAGGCCAGCCAGACCGCTGCCCGGCCGATATCCTCGCTTTCGCCAATCCGGCCGTAGGGCACGAGTTCGAGCAGCGCCTTCAACGCCTCGGGGCTGTCCCACGCCGCCTTGTTGATCGGCGTGCGGATTGCGCCCGGTGCGATCGAATTCACGCGGATCCTATGGGGCGCGACTTCCTGCGCGAGCGATTTCATCATCATCTGGATGCCACCCTTCGACGACGCATAGTTGACATGTCCCGCCCAAGGGATGACTTCGTGCACCGAGCTCATGCAGATGATCTTGCCCAACGCTTTGGACACGGGACGCGGGCCGCGCCGGAGAAATTCGCGCACGGCGCGTTGCGCGGTCAGGAACTGGCCCGTGAGATTCACGTTCATCACGGCGTTCCAGTCGGCGAGCGTCATGTCGACAAACTTCGCGTCCTTTTGCAAGCCGGAATTCGCGACCACGATGTCCACCGTGCCGAAACGCTTGATCAACGTGTCGAACATGGCGTCGATATCGGCTTCGTCAGAGACGTCGGCCTGGACCGCAATGGCTTGGCCGCCGGCTTTTTCTATCGATGCAGCGAGCGTTTCAGCGGCTTCGCCATGCGAGTGGTAGTTGATGACGACGCTCGCGCCGGCATCGGCGAGCGCTTGCGCCACGCCGTAGCCTATGCCTGAACTGCCGCCGGTGATGAGTGCGACCTGACCTTCGAGTACTGGGTTCATAACGTTCCCGGATGGGGTGCGAAGCGCGCCGTGTGCGCGGCTTGATCACTGCTTGATCATTACGTAGCGCCTGCTCGCGATGCACCTGCTGGGGGCCGGCCTGGGCCGGAGACGTCAGGGCATGAAGCAAGCGCCGGTCCCGCCCCGGGAGCGGACTCGTGAGTGAACTCGCAGTCCGGAACCCGCAGTCCTACTCGGAATCCACCCCAAGCGCGGGGAAACGTTCCGTGGGATAGGCAATTTCGTCCTGCGAGGCGACGATCTCAAGCTCGTAGCGCCCGGCCTGGAAGGTGGTCCTGACTACGGCGTTGACCGCGGCAAGCGTGTGTTCCAGCGCGGCACGCACGGAGTCGCCCAGTAGCGTGCGCGCGAGAAATACTGCGCTTGTCAGGTCGCCAACGCCGACCGGTTGCCGCGCGAACGGATAGAGCGGCCGTTGCGCGAACCACGCTTCGGTCGCGGTGACGGCGAGCATGTTGAAGGTATCGGCGCGGCTGTTGCGGTCTATCAGGTGTTTGACGAGCACCACTTTCGGACCGCGGGCGATCACTTCGCGGCACGCGGCGACTGCTTCGTCCACCGTCTCGATGGTGCGCCCCGTCAGCTTCTGCAATTCGATGTGATTCGGTGTCATGGCATCGGCGACTTCCGGCATGGTATTCACCAGAAACTCCTGGATGCCGGGTTCGACGATACAACCGCTGGCGGCGCCCATGACGGGGTCGCAGAAATAGCGCGCTTTCGGGTTGACGGCTTTCACCATCCTGACAATTTCCACGACGGCAGCGCCTTGCTCGGGCGAGCCGAGATAGCCTGACAGGATCGCATTGCAGCGCGACAGCACGCCGATAGCGCCAATCCCCTCGATCACTTTCGTCAGTTCGTCAGCGTCGACAACACTGCCGGTCCAGCGGCCGTATTGCGTGTGATTCGAGAACTGCACGGTATTGAGCGGCCAGACGTTGACGCCCATGCGGCGCATGGGGAAGACCGCTGCGCTGTTGCCTGCGTGGCCGAAGACCACATGTGACTGGATGCTAAGGACGTTTTGCATGAGGGTTTTTAGCGAGGTGCAGGACAGCGGCCAAGGGCCGCGCACGAAAACCGCATGCAGGTTAGGCATGCCGGACATCATTGTGCCGTGGTTTTTGCCCCGGCCGGAAGAGCCTGTTCGTAAAACGTTGCCGCGGTTGTCTGCCGCAGGCAAAGCTCGCATGGCATGAGGATTGCTAAACCTTCGCGTTTTCGCGCGCCCATCTGCGAGCGCGAACCAATCCGCGGAGATTTCCATCGGATTGCAAAGCGATTTTGACGGCCTCGCGAATCAATTTCCGAAAAGCAGGTGCGAACTATTCACCTTTGCAGCAAAATCATTACAACCGCCCAATCAAGCGCCATTCAAATCCTCTGGAGAAAACCACCTAAATCCCATTCGAGTCATTCGCCAGCTAGCCGGTAAACAGCTGAACCAAAGCTACAAACAGGCCAGAGACAGGCCGCAAAACAGGAGGTCGGTATGGAGACGCTGACAGGAAATCGTACGGATCTGCAGAAGAACACGCTGGCTATCGTCCTAGCGGGCGGCCGGGGTACCCGACTCGGACCGCTCACGAATAAACGCGTTAAGCCAGCAGTGCATTTTGGCGGCAAATACCGGATCGTGGACTTCGCACTGTCGAATTGCCTGAATTCAGGCATCCGGCGCATCGCGGTCGTCACGCAATACAAGGCGCATTCGCTCTTGCGCCACCTGCAGCGCGGCTGGGGTTTCCTGCGCGGCGAGTTCAACGAGTTCATCGATATCTGGCCGGCTCAGCAACGGGTCGATTCAAGCTGGTACAGGGGCACGGCGGACGCAGTCTTCCAGAATCTCGACATCATCCGGTCGATCGGACCCGAGTACATCATCGTGCTGGCGGGAGACCACATCTACAAGCAGGACTACACGCGCATGATTCTCGATCACGTCGAGAGCGGCGCGGATTGCACGGTCGGCTGTATTGAAGTGCCGCGCATGGAAGCGACCGCGTTCGGCGTGATGCACGTCGATGCGCAGCGCCGCATCACGGATTTCCTGGAAAAGCCGGATGATCCTCCGTGCATGCCGGGCAAGCCCGATGTCGCGCTCGCGAGCATGGGCATCTATGTGTTCAGCGCGAAGTACCTGTACAAGCTGCTTGAAGAAAACATCCTGACGTCGGATACGGATCACGACTTCGGCAAGGACATCTTGCCGCGCGTGGTGACGAGCGGCAAGGCGATCGCGCACCCGTTCAGCATGTCGTGCGTGACCTCCGAAACCGATCCGAACGTGCCGCCGTACTGGCGCGACGTGGGTACTGTGGATGCATACTGGTCGGCGAACCTTGACTTGGCATCGACCATTCCCGCGCTGGATCTATACGACCGCAAATGGCCGATCTGGACCAACCAGGAGCAGTTGCCGCCGGGCAAGTTCGTGCGTGATCTGCACGGGCAGCAGGGCGCAATCAACAATCTGCTGGTGTGCGGCGGCTGTGTGATATCGGGTTCGCAGGTAGCGCGGTCGGTGTTTTCATCGGCGGTACGGGTGCATTCGTTCTGTCACATCAACGAAGCCGTGTTGTTGCCGCAGGTCACCGTGGGTCCAAGTTGCCGCCTGAAGCGCGTGGTGATCGACCGGGGTTGCACGCTGCCCGAGGGGCTGGTCATAGGCGAAGATCCCGATTACGATGCCGAGCGGTTTTTCCGGACTGAAAATGGCGTAGTGCTCGTGACGCAGGATGCACTGACACGTCTCGGACAAGCCAAGCATTCATAATTTGGGCGACCGGAAACAAGCCAATGGGGAACCGATGACCGTATGTGTGCTGCATGTTGCAGCGGAGATGTATCCGCTTTTGAAAACCGGCGGCCTCGCCGATGTCGTGGGCGCATTGCCGCCGGCCCAGACGCAACTGGGCACGAACGCCCGCGTGATCCTGCCAGCATTCCCTTCCGTGGTGGCAGGGTTGACGCAGATCGAGCCGGTAGCCGAGCTGGGTTGGGCGTTTGGAATTCATAACGTGCGGCTTGAGCGCGGCTTGCTCGAACCGCACGGAATCGTGGTCTATATTGTGCGCGCCGATGCGTTCTACGATCGGCCGGGCAATCCGTATCTCGATTCGTCGCATACGCAATATGCGGACAGCGACCGGCGTTTTGCGCTGCTGGGCTGGGCGGCGGCGCGTCTTGCGACCGGTGCCGATCCGGCCTGGAAACCGGACGTACTGCACGCGCACGACTGGCATGCCGGCCTGGCGCCGGCGTATCTGAGGGCACGCGAGCGTGAGACGGGCGTGGCGCGCGTGCCGTCGGTCATGACGGTCCATAACCTCGCGTATCAGGGCGTGTTTCCCGCCGCGGAATTCAGCGTGTTGCAGCTACCGTCGGATTTTTTCTCCGTCGATGGCGTCGAGTTCTACGGTCATCTGTCGTTTCTCAAAGCCGGGCTGTTCTACTCGGACCGCATCACGACTGTTAGCCCGACCTACGCGCGCGAGATTCAAACTCATGCGCAGGGCGCCGGACTCGACGGTTTGCTGCGCACCCGCACGCACGATATCAGCGGCATTCTCAACGGCGTCGATAAGTCAGTGTGGAATCCGGCGACGGATACCGCCATCAACACGCAGTACTCGATCGCAAAATTCACCGGCAAAGCGAAGTGCAAAGCCGCATTGCAGGAACGTGTCGGCCTCGCGCGCGAGCCCGATGCTTTGCTGTTCGGCGTGGTGAGCCGGTTGACCGAGCAGAAGGGGATTGATCTCTTGCTGTCGGCTATTCCGGATATCCTCCAGCGCGGCGGCCAACTCGTCGTGCTCGGAACCGGCGACCCGGCGCTTGAAAACGGCCTCAAGAAAGCCGCGCTGGCGCATCCGCACGCGGTTGCCGTGGAGCTTGGATTTGACGAAACGCTCTCCCATTCGATCATTGCGGGCAGCGACATCGTCATGGTCCCGTCACGCTTCGAACCGTGCGGCCTGACGCAGTTGTACGCGTTGGCATACGGTTCGCTGCCGCTCGTGCATTACGTGGGTGGTCTGGCGGACACCGTGGTGGATGCGTCGCTGGAGAATCTCGCCGACGAGCTGGCTACCGGTTTTGTATTCGAGAAATTCGACCGGCCGTCAATTGTCGCCGCGATCCGGCGTGCGTTCGCATTGAAGCAGCGGCGGCTGGAATGGAAAGCTGTCGTGCGTCGCGCGATGGAACAGGACTTCGGCTGGGAAGCGTCCGCGTTGCGATACGTCGACGTGTACCGCGAGCTGATCGGGACGCGTGCGTTGTAGATACGGTTAGTCCGCCAGGTCGCGTGCGAGCGCGTGGATCGCGATCTGTACGCGGCTCGACAGATTGAGTTTGCGAAGCACGTTGCGAACGTGGATCTTCACGGTGCTCTCGGCCAAGTCGAGTTCACGGGCGATATCCTTGTTGCTCGCGCCGCGCGACAGGATCCGCACGATGTCGCGTTCTCTGGGCGTTAATGCAGGCGACGCAGGCGAGCCACGTGGTTCGAGTGACGGTGGCGGCACGGTGTCTTCCGCGCGCACCGGTGTTCTCATTTGCGCGATCAGCCGCTGGGTCATGCTCTCCGCGATCACGGATTCGCCCATCGCCGCGCGTCGGATCATGGTGGCGAGCGCATCGGCTTCCATGTTTTTCAACAGATAACCGCACGCACCTTCACGCAGCGCGCGGGTCAGTTCATCCACGTCTTCCGACACGGTCAGCATGATGACCGCGGTGTCCGGCAAATCCTGCTGAAGCAACTGCAACGTTTCGATACCCGATAACCCCGGCATGTTCAGGTCGAGCAGGACCACGTCCGGGCGATGCTGCTTCGCGCGCTTGAACCCTTCGATACCATCGGCGGCGTCATCCACAACTTCGAAGTCGGGCTGACGCTGCAATAACGCGCGCACACCGGAGCGAAACAGCGTGTGGTCATCGATTAGAAGAATGCGGATGGTCATGCTGCCTGCCGTTCGCTGACAGGCAGCAGAAGATGAACGCGTGCGCCCTTGCCAGGTTCGCTGTTCAGCTCCAATTGCGCCCCGAGCCGCGCCGCGCGTTCACGCATGATGTGAAAGCCGACATGAGCCTCGCCGCGACTGGCGATACGGGCGGGATCGTAACCGTCGCCGTTGTCTTGTATCGTCAGTTCAAAATCACGGGCGTTCTTGAGCGCGATATGGACCTGTGTAGCCAGCGCATGTTTGCGAACGTTCGACAACGCCTCCTGAAGAATGAACAGCACCTGTAGCTGCTGGTCCGGCGGCAAGGGCAGTCCGCCCGCTTCGTCGTAGTCAAGTCTGACCAGTGCGTCCGTTTGCCGTTCGAAGCGCGTTACCGTCTCGTCCACGGCGTCGCGAAGGTTGCCCGTAGCGAACTTCGTGCGGAAATTGACGAGCAATTCACGTACGTCCTCATAACTTTCCTCAAGACCGCCGCGTAACAACGGCGCGATCTCGCGCACTTCGTTCATGTCGTCGCGACTGGCGGCGTCATCGAGTAAGTGCAGTTGCAGCTTCAGGAAATTCAGGCTTTGCGCGATGCTGTCATGCAATCCCTGCGCGACCAGGTGACGTTCCTGCGCGACCGCAAGCTGACGCGCGGCCGTGGCGAGACGATGGTTCTGCAACGCCGTGCCCAGGTGTTTGCCGAGTGTTTCAAGCAAGCGCGTTTCCGATGGCAGCATCGGTCGGTCGCCGCGAAAGTGCAGCGAGAACGAACCTAGCGTTAGGTCATGCGAGGCAATGCCAAAGGCCGCGACTGCATCGAAACCTGCCTTGCTGCAATGGGTCGGAGGACCGCTGTCAACCGCTTGCTGCATGCGTAGATCGCGTACGACGGCCTCGCCGCCAGTCGCTGCCGCGCCGCACACGCAAGTGCTTGCCGGCATGCAGCGCTCGGCGCTCAAAAGCGGCCCGGGCAAACCTTCGGACACGACCACGTGCAGGTTATCCCCCTCTTGAGCGAGGACGCGGACGGTGCCTGCGTCGGCATTGAACTGGCGCATGACACGTGCGAGAAAACCGCGGCACAGGACTTCAACATCATGTGCGCCATGAAGGAATGACGTCATCTCGTAGAGCGCGACCAGCTCACCGTTGCGTGTGGCAAGTTGCGCAGTTTTGTTTGTTACGCGCAGCGCGAGGTCCCGGTACAAACTCTGAAGTTCGCTCGCCATCCGGTTGAAGCCCTGCGCAAGATGACCGAATTCGTCGCGAGACTCGACCGGCAAACGTGCGCTGAACTCGCGCTGTTCGATACGCGACAGTCCGCGCTCCAGGCGTCGAACGGGCGTCACGAACCACGCGTAGAGCAGGTACACGATGGCGATCGTGCCCACGCATGCGAGTGCCGCAAGGGCCATTTGCCAGCGTCGCAGCCAGGCTGTCTTGCGCGCGTTTTCGCGTTCGATCATGCGGACCAGTGCATCGGCTTCAGCAACGAATGCGGGCAGCCGGGCGAGATACAGCGAGGGGGTATCGACTGAGCTTGATGAGTCGTGCGTGATCGCCTGCTTCAACGAGTCGTGCCAGGCCTGCGATACGGCATTTAGCTGAGCGTGGATCGCGGGCGTGGCAGGGAGGAATAATGGCCGCGCGGGGTCGCCGCTTTTCAGGTTTGCCAGCGTGAGATCGAGCAGGGCGCTTTGTGAATTCACGTCGGCTTGACGGCCGGCCCGTGCTTGGTTGAGTTGAATAGCCACGTTGCCCGCGCGCATGCGCAGGCTGCCGGCGTCGTTGATCGCCGCGCCCGCGCCTTCGAGTTGCCACGAGAGCCAGAGGGTGCTCGCGATCATGGAGAGGACTAGCGCCAACGCAACGCCGGACAACGTGACAGTGCGCGTGGATAAGCGGTAACGGAACGGCGTGGCCGGATGAAGCGGATGATCGGACATGGAACTGCGTGCTTGCGCGACCGGAATGCAAAGGGCGCTAATTATCCTGCGTGCTGGCGTTCAATAGCGAAAGTCCGACTGTTTTACATATGAACTCACCAATACCGCCAACGTCCGCCAGAGGCAGAAGCGGGATCGCAGGTGCGTCATGAAGACGCGGGGCGTCGTTGGTGGCGATCGCGAGGATTGCCGTATCGGTTAGATACAGCGGGTCCCGGCCCGCCTCGGGACGAACGACTTCAAGGCGCGGCAAAACTTCGCGCGTGAAGCCTTCCACCAGCGTCAGGTCTGCTGGTGTGAGTCGCGCGACCAGATCCGCCAACGGTGGCTCGGGCGCGTCATGCAGCTCTCGCACGATGGCGTACCGGTACGGCGAGGCAATCAGCACCTCGCCCGCACCGGCGGCCCGAAAACGTGCGCTATCCTTGCCCGGCGGCTCAAGATCGATCGAATGATGGCTGTGTTTCACCACGTTCACCACCAGGCCGCGCGCGTGGAACCAGGGCAGGAGCGCCTCGATCAGCGTTGTCTTGCCCTGTCCCGAACGCCCGCAAATTCCGAAGATGCGCAGCTTCGCCGCTGCTTCTGTCATGTCGCTACCCCGTCTTTCCAGCCCTGGATATTAGCGCGTGCCACCGCTTCCATCACATAACGCCGCTCGGCAAGATCGCGCAGCGCCTGCGACATGGCGACGCGAATGCGCAGTTCGACCTGCTCGAACGGCAACACCGTGCCCGGCGATTTCTCGTGAACCCGGACAATATGGAAACCGAACTCTGTTTCCACCAGCACAGGGCAGAGGGTACCAGCAGGCGCGGCAAACACCGCGCGTTCGAACGCCGCCACGGTGTCGCCGCGGCCTATCTCGCCGAGCGCGCCGCCATCGACCCCCGATGGGCAATTCGACAAGGTACGCGCAAGGTGAACGAAACGCAGTTCGAGATTGTCAGTGCGCAGCAGTTCATCGAGCGTTTGTTGAGCGCGTTGACGCAGCGCCGTCAGATCCACTTTCTCCGTCACCTGGAACAGGATATGGCTGACACGCGCGCGTTCGTTCACTCGCCAGCGCTCCAGGTCTGCCAGGTAATGGCGCTCGCATTCTTCATGCGTGGGCGCGGCGGCCTCAGAGAGCTGATGATCGAGCAGTGCTTCGATCAAAGTCTCGTCGCTCTGATCTGAGGTGATGTGCAACTGAGCCGCTTCATCGAGCAACACGCGGCGCAGCACAGCCGCGGTCAGCGCCGCTTGATGCGAATCGGGCGTGTCCGCATGAACCGGCATTTCGCGTTCAAGGTCTGCATCGGCGAGCTCCACGCCGTTGACGATTATTGCCATGATGTTCTCCTCCGAACGGATTAGCGCGGCCGCACGAGTTGCCATGCGCGGCTTAGGTACGTGACGGACGCGAAGCCGCTCCAGACGTGCACGAGCCGGGTGAAAGGGAAGATGACGAAAAGCGACATGCCCATGAACAGGTGCATCCGGAACACAAACGGTGCGGTCGCCACATACTGCGATGCGTCGCCGCGGAAGGTGACGACGTCCTGCGCCCACGTCATGAGCTGGACCATCATGTGCCCGTCCATGTGATCCGCTGATTCCCGGATCGTCGACAAGCCGAGTAGCAAGGTAACCAGAATCCACACCAGCAGCACCTTGTCGCCGGTACGGGTCACGGCGGAAATACGCGCGTTGCTGATGCGCCGGTGAATCAGGATAACGAGACCGACGAGGCACAGGGATCCCATCACGCCGCCCGCGATCATCGCCACGGCTTGTTTCGTGCTGTGCTCGATCCCGAGCCAGTCCCAGACAGCAACCGGCGTGAGCAGGCCGGCAAGATGCCCGAAGAAGAGCCCGAGAATACCGACGTGAAACAGGATGCTGCCGAGCCGCAGATTGCCACGATGAAGCAACTGCGAACTGTCGGCTTTCCATGTGTACTGTTCGCGCTCGAAGCGCGCGAAGCTGCCGAACAGGAAAACGGCTGCCGCAATGTACGGATAAATACCGAACAAAAATTGATTAAGCATGAACGTAGTCCCCGGAACTTAGTTGGCCGTCACAGGCGGTCGCGGATGGAAATGCATCGGCTGGGCGAGCGGCGTGGGCATGGAGGGCGCGAGCAGCGGTTCGACGCCATCGGCGCCGGGGCCGAAACGTTCTAGCGCCTCGTCCATGTCGCGGATAGGCGGTACCTCGGCGGCTAGCGGCACGACATCCGTCATTGACCGCAGCACGGTGAATACGCCCGCGTACGGACTCTCGTCGCGTGCTAGACGATCGCCGAGAGCGGCTACGACATGGATGGCTTCATCAAGCAGTGCGCGCGCTTCCACAGGATCGATGTTTCCCAGCACCTCAAGAAACAGCGGCACATGGTCGGGTAATTCATTGGTCGCCATCTCAAGACCCAGCCGGCGATATTCATCCAGCAGATCGACCATCGCCTGCCCACGATCGCGGCTCTCGCCGTGAACGTGTTCGAACAGATGCAGCGAGTGCGCGGGATTGCGGTCGAACGTGGCGACGTAGTTCTCCTGCAACTCGATCAACGGATGCTCTTTGAGAAGTGAGAGCAACGGTTCCAACGCGACTTGAATGGTCTCAGAGGAGGCTTCGAGTTCTTGGCCAATTTCCTGCATGGCGTCAAGTAGTTCGGTCTCCGGATAGTCGAGCAAGGTCGCCAGCAACGTGTAAATTGAAGTTCCGCTCACGATGCAACCTCCGTTTTCTTGCGCGACTTCGGCATGTCCGCGAACACCACGCTGCCTTGCGGTTTCTTGCCGAACAACGACCCCTCCGATACCCCTCCCGAGCAACCATTGCCGAAGGTGAATCCGCAACTGCCTTTGTCGTTGAAACTGTCTTCAGTCTGTTCCTTATGCGATGACGGCACCACGAACCGGTCCTCGTAGTTGGCGATAGCCATTGTCTGGTACATGTCTTCCACTTGCGCGGGCGTGAGGTTCAGGCCGTCGAGCAACTCGGGTTCGGCGCGGCCATGCACGACTTCGGCGCGTTTGAACGCGCGCATGGCGAGCATGCGTTCCAGCGCGGACGTGACCGGCGCTTCATCGCCGGCGGTCAGCAGGTTCGCGAGGTACTTCACCGGAATGCGCAGGCTCTTCACGTCCGGAATGATGCCGTCCATGCCGATATGTCCCGCGTCCGCTGCGGACTGAATAGGAGAAAGCGGGGGGATGTACCACACCATCGGCAAAGTCCGATACTCCGGATGCAGCGGGAACGCCACCTTCCATTCCACCGCCATCTTGTAGACGGGCGACTTGATCGCGGCGTCGAGCCAGCTTTGCGATATACCCTGCGCAAGCGCTTCGGCCTGCACAGCGGGATCGTGGGGATCGAGGAACACGTCCAGCTGCGACTGGTACAGGTCTTTTTCATGTTCAACCGATGCAGCGTCGCTAATCTTGTCCGCGTCGTACAGCAGCACGCCAAGATAGCGAATACGCCCGACGCACGTTTCCGCACACACCGTCGGCTGACCGGCTTCAAGACGCGGATAACAGAAGATGCACTTCTCCGCCTTGCCGCTTTTCCAGTTGAAATAGATCTTCTTGTACGGGCAACCTGAGATGCACATGCGCCAGCCGCGGCACTTGTCCTGGTCGACGAGCACGATGCCGTCGTCCTCGCGTTTGTACACCGAGCCCGACGGACACGACGCCACGCATGCCGGATTCAGGCAGTGCTCGCACAAGCGCGGCAAGTACATCATGAAGGTGTTCTCGAAGGTCGCGTACATCTCTTTCTGCACATTCTCGAACAGCGCGTCACGACTGCGCGACGAAAACTCGCCACCAAGGTCGTCTTCCCAGTTCGGACCCCATTCGATCTTCTCCATCTTCTTGCCTGTGATGACAGACACCGGCCTTGCGGTCGGCGGCGTCTCGGACAAGCGCGCCTTTTGCAAATGCTCGTAGTCGAACGTGAACGGCTCGTAGTAGTCGTCGATGGCCGGCAGGTTCGGATTGGCGAACAGGTTCGCGAGGACCTTCAGCTTGCCGCCCTGACGCGGATGAAGCTTGCCACTGGCGTCGCGGGTCCAGCCGCCTCGCCACTTCTTCTGGTTCTGCCATTCCTTCGGATAGCCGATACCCGGTTTGGTCTCCACATTGTTGAACCACGCATACTCCACGCCATCGCGCGAGGTCCATACGTTCTTGCATGTCACGGAGCAGGTATGGCAACCGATGCATTTGTCCAGGTTCAACACCATTGCAACTTGTGCACGGATCTTCATGATGCGGCTCCTTCGCCTTCATTGAGCGGGCCTTCGAGCCACGCTATCTTTTTCATCTTGCGCACGATCACATACTCGTCGCGATTCGAGCCGACGGTGCCGTAGTAGTTGAAACCATAGGCCTGCTGCGCATAACCGCCGATCATGTGGGTAGGTTTGAGCACCGTGCGCGTGACCGAGTTGTGAATGCCGCCGCGCATGCCGCTTGTTTCCGCGCCCGGCACGTTGACGATTTTTTCCTGCGCGTGATACATCAGGCACATGCCCCGCGGCACGCGCTGGCTGACCACCACGCGGGCGGTCAGCGTGCCGTTGATATTGAACACTTCCACCCAGTCGTTATCGACGAGACCGGCTTCCTTGGCTTCCGCTTCCGATACCCAAACATGAGGTCCGCCACGCGAAAGCGTCAGCATGCGCAGGTTGTCCGAATACGTGGAGTGGATGCCCCATTTCTGGTGCGGCGTGATCCAGTTGAGCACGAGTTCGTGCTCGCCGTTCGACTTCGCGCCGAGCATCGCGGTGACGGTTTTTGTGTCGATAGCGGGGCGATACACGCACGAGCCCTCACCGAAGTCCAGCATCCAGCGATGGTCCTGATAGAACTGCTGGCGGCCGGTCAGCGTGCGCCATGGGATCAGTTCGTGCACATTCGTATAGCCGGCGTTGTAGCTGACTTCCTCGGACTCGAGCCCTGACCACGTCGGCGCAGAGATAATCTTGCGCGGCTGCGCCTGGACATCGCGGAAACGGATCTTGTCGTGCTCGCGGCCTTCGGCGAGGTGCGCATGTTCGCGGCCCGTGATCTTCGATAACGCTTGCCACGCCTTTACCGCAACGTGACCGTTGGTTTCGGGCGCGAACGTGAGGATCATTTCAGCAGCGTCAATGGCGGTGTCCAGCCTTGGCCGTCCCTGGCTCACCCCCGCTTCCGTTACCGTGCGCGTGATGTTCGCGAGTTCGCCCACTTCGTGCGCGCTGTTCCAGTTGATGCCCTTGCCGCCGTTACCCTGCGTATCGAGCAGGGGACCCACCGACGTGAACTTGCGATACACATCCTTGTAGTTGCGCTCGACGACCGTCATGGACGGTGCCGTCTTGCCGGGGATCAGGTCGCACTCGCCCGCACGCCAGTCTTTCGGTTCGAACGGCTGGCCAAGCTCGCCGGGGGTGTCGTGCATGAGCGGCGTGCAGACCAGATCGGTACGCGTGCCCAGATGCTCGCCGCCAATCTCCGCGAATTTTTCGGCGATGCCCTTATAGATTTCCCAATCGCTCATGCTTTCCCAGAGCGGTTGCACGGCTTCGGACAACGGATGAATGAACGGATGCATGTCCGAGGTATTCAGGTCGTCTTTCTCGTACCACGTGGCGGTGGGCAACACGATGTCACCGTAGAGGCACGTCGTGCTCATGCGGAAATCGAGCACGGTTAGCAAGTCGAGCTTGCCTTCCGCCGCGTCGCGCACATGAACCTGTCCGGGCATGATGGCGTCGTTTTCATCGGAGAAGAGGGCGAACTGTGGATATCGTTAAAAATCAACAGGTTACGATCTTCGAAATGTAGCCTGATGGACATGGCTGTGGGACAAAGGAGCAGAACAGGGATAACGGGAGCTTAGGAGTACAAAGTGAAACTGTTACGAGCTATCTATGATTACTGGACAAGCCCCGATAGCGATCCTTGGTTAGTGTTAGCCCGTGAGCAGTTCGCAGAATTTAGCCGTAACCATCCGCAGCACGAACAGAACAATATAAACAGGCCTAATCGCTAGATGACTTACCCGGCTACGTCCGTAAAGTCACGGCATTTACGAGGAAATACAAAAATGATGGATGAGAACCTGATCACGCGCTCCCTGTATGTGTCATTGGCCCGTTGCGACGGCCAGCCGGATAACCATATTCTCGACGTGCTGGAGGACTTGCGCCGCCATGGTTTCGAATTCTCGCTGCATACGTACGACGCTGAGGCGAAACAAATTCGCTTCTGGTGTACGTGGCTTCCTAACAGGACGTGGCCCACCAATCACCGTGCAAGACGCCCTAACGTGGTTTCTCGTAACCGAGCCGTGGCCCTGGCTGCACTCGCTACCGACCTGGGCCAAGACATTGACGTGCTGACTGGTGTACAGCAGTTGATGGAGGCGTAGCGTCTAGGCAGTTCACGCGGTGGCTACTGAGGGCTGTTCCCTGACCGGAGCGGCCCTTTTGCTATTGCGTATTGATTGGCTAGCTATGGTTTGCAGCAAACGCTTTACGCAGTTCCTCACGTCGCGCCTCGATATCAAGTACGAGTGCGTCAGGCACCCCAACGGGATTTCTACGGGCCTGTATCTCGTGCATGCGCGCCTTGAATTCATCTGGCGGTAACTTAGGAGCTAGCCCCGCAGCCGCTAATCCTAACGCTTCGTCAAAGTGTTCTCCAAATACCTGCCTCAATCCTGCAAATCGCAGCTTGGCGCGTCGCATCTGCTCCACATCAGGATTGATAACTCTACGCACGGGCCTCGCACGGTAGGAGTAATCCCCCACTACCTTGGTTTCTTGGTATTCGCCCTTTAGCCCGTAGATGTATCCCCCTGTAGCAAACCCGTTCCGGATATCAACCCGCATCTTCCGGTACGCAGTCTTATTCTCTGCCCACCATCCGAACTTAGCGGACGATTCGGCTAAGTCCTCATGCCCCGCACCGTAAAGCTGGAAACCCGGCAAGAGCAACGGGTGCAAATGCCTGTAAGTCTCCCGCTTGACCACGCGGTCAATAGTCGGTTGCGATACCCCAAATAACTGAGCAAGTATCACCGACCCAAACCGTGGACTGCGCGGCAAGTGGACGGCACGAATAACTAGCGCGTCCTGGTCAGTGAGTTTGCGCTCGTTGGTGGTATCAAAAATTTTCTTTGGCATTCGCGAACCTTAGCATGCCCCCATATAACACGCAACTCCTTTATCTGTATGGCTTTGGCTCCGTTTTTGTACAATCTAGTCTGCATCGAGAAGAAGCGAAGTCTGGAATACGAACATCTACCCGTATGTACCCTGGTCGGCAACGTTGATCAGTTCCGCACAGCGAAACACGCCCCACCATGCGAAACGCCGCAGAGTATTGGATAGAGACCTCCGTATCCTAGAGGTAACGATACCTGGCTAGTTCACATTGTGAAAGCGCGACGAGTTGTAATGGATGCGGTAGGCCACCCCTTCCCGCAGTTCCTCAGTAATCCCAAACACACGAGCAGTTCCCACGCACTGACCTTCACAGGCCGTGTGCTTTCCGTTTGTCACACAAACCTTTCTTGGATAGATATGAACACGAACATCCCCGCCACTCCCTACGATACCGCGCGATTTATTAGCGTCCGTGTCGACCCCCTGTTTCACAAAGAGCTTCGCGCCTTCTCAGTTGAAAAGGACGCCTCCGTGTCTGCGGTGGTCGTGGCAGCTATCGCTAAATACATGCAGGGTAAATAATTGTCCACATCTAATAACAATACTTCAATCGTCGTTTCCGTAGATGCTACTGGATTTGAAGCAGGCGTTAATAAGATTAAGGCAGGTTCGGCTTCTATTAGCGCGGCGCAAGCGCAAATGGCTCAGCGTGTTGCTTTAGTAGACGCGGCTATGAAAGAGGCAGCAGCTAACGGGTTTGAGTTGAACGCCCGTGCAGCGAATAAGCTCGCTTCAGAGTACCAGCGGTTAGCCGCAACGGTCGGTAAGACTCAGGCTGAGATTCTGGCTAGCAAGGCTGCGGCTAGTGGCGTGACTAGCACGTTCTCCAGCATGCAGGCACAGATTGCCGCTGCCTCGTCAGAGACACACGGATTCAGCCTCGCTACCGGCTCAGCACGGCGGGAACTTGCCGTCCTAGCCCACGAGGCGAGTATGGGCAACTGGTCCCGGTTTGCTGGGTCTCTAGGGGTACTCGCAGAACGGACAGGCGCTATTAATCTATTGTTCAGTGCTACGGGCGCTACATTTCTTGCAGGGGCTGCGGGAATCGCTGCTGTTGCTTATGAAGTAGCCAAGGGCGTAGAGCAGTATGAAGCGTTCAATAAGGCTATCCAATCCACGAATGGTTTCATTGGCCTGAATGCCGGGCAGATGGAGGACCTATCAGCTAGTCTCATGGGCGCGGGGCAATCACTTACTGCGGTGCATGAGGCTATGGCCCAGGTAGCGGCTACTGGTGCATTCACTGCGGAGAATCTCCGGCTTGCAACTACCGCTGCTCTTGATATGTCGTCTGATATCGGGATCGGCACGGACGAAGCTGCTAAGTCTTTGGCCAAAATTCAGGATAACGTAACAGAATGGGTTACGGCATACCAAAGGGCGCACCATACATTCTCCGCTGCACAGATTGAGGAGATTGATAACTTTGTAAAGATGGGTGATACTGGATCAGCCGTTAAAGCCGTAATGATCGACCTCGCAAACGCACACGATAGGATAGCTGCGGACGCCGATAAAAGTATGGGTTCGGTGATTACGTGGTGGCATGAGTGGGGAAGCATCATTGACCGTGTTAAAGCCAGCATCTTAAGTGTTGGTGTAGCGGACAGTATGAGTAAGCAGATTGGTGACCAGCTAGCCACCGTGCAGGGTGCACAGCGCAATCTAGCTCAGCAGCAGTCTATGGGCATGATGGGCAACGTAACAATGGCACAGCAGCAGTTGGCCGTTGAAATGAAGAAGCTCAGCGTGCTTCGCGATCAGCAGGCGGTAACTTCTAAAGCACAGAAAGATCAGCAGGCTGCAGCGCTAGGCGGTGACTCTACAGTAGCGGCTAAGAGTTTCATTAACTCACATAAGCATGACACTCCAGCACAGCAGCACCAGCAGGCCCTTGACGAGAACGCTGAGGCGTTTAATAACCCGGCTATCCAGCGGTTAGACCACAACGGCGCGGAGTACGCCGCTGCTCTTAAAAAGAATCTCGATAACATTGCAGAGATTAACGAGCAGTACGCAAAGAAAACTCGCCCTAAGGCTGCAAGCGAGGACGGTATCAATGCACAGATTAAAGCACTCAATGCGCAGACGGACCACCTAAAAGCTGTCTACCAGCAGCAGAACGACGCAGCTAAAGCATCTTACGCAACGGGTGCTATTGACGCACAGACGTTCATTGCGCTGCAGCTTCAATACCAAGAGCAGGAGTTAGCAGGCGAAGCAGCCATTGCGCAGAAGCAAGCGGACATTGCTAGGGGTAAGAAGCAAACCGTAGCTATGACGGAATATCTCAATACCGTAAAGAAGATTTATGGCGAGATGGACTCAGCCGCAGCTAAGGCAGCTACCGGCATCATCGAGGCAAACCAGAAACAGACCGATGCTATAGCTAAGTTCATTGCTGAGCAGAACAGCAAGACAAAGGTGCAGCAGCAGGGTTTCGACGTTACTAACGCTACGCAGGGTATGACTTCCAATGATGCTGCCAAGTATCAAGCGAAAGCCGACCTATACCGTGCATACGCTAGGACGATGGAGCAGCTTGAGGCCCAGCACCAAGCTAATGAAATCTCGCTCGGCGTTTACGATTCTGATAAGCAGGCTGCGTCCACTGCTTACGCGGATCAGCTTCAGCAACTGCAGGCTCAGCAAGATAAGCAGCTTGCACTAACGAACGACTACTACACCCAGGTCAAGAACGCTATGACCGAATCCACGGGTAACGCACAGACTAACGCACAGCTTATGGGTTCCGCGTTTAGCTCTGCTTACTCTACGATGGCATCTCAGTTAGAAACCTTCATAACTACAGGTAAAGGTAGCTGGGCGAGCTTCACGGAATCCATCATTGCGGACTTCGCCAAGATTGCACTTAAGGCAGCGGAACAACAGATTTTCACATCGGCTATTTCCATGTTCTCCAGTGGTGGTGCGGTACACGCCGCTACGGGTGGTGCAATCACTGGCGCAGGAAGTGGGACAAGCGACTCAATCCCCGCGATGCTTTCTAACGGCGAATACGTTATTAACGCAGCCTCCACTAAGAAGTATGGAAGTCTGCTCGACTCTATCAACGGCGGCACTATGAGCCACTACGCTACGGGTGGTGCTGTGGGTTCCGTCATGTCTAGTTTAGGCGGCAGTAACAGCGGCGGGGGTACTAATATCTCTCTGTCGCTTGGTGCAGGAAACCAGGGCTTAACTATGGCAGACCTGCAGGCTATCGCCCCGCATATTCAGACACTCGTGGATAAACGCATGGCTCAGAAAATGGGTGGACAGGGGGGCTATAGCGACATGATTCGACAAGGAAAAATCTAAATGGCTGCTGGGCTTCAATGTTTTGACGCAAGCGGGAATCTAATCGTGGATATCACGTCACGATTAACCCGCATTGCGGGTAGCGCGTCGGTGAGTGCTAACGGGTCTGTGGCTGTACCCTCAGGCGGCTCTATCTGGTATGCGTTCCAAGCTTTAACTATATGGGGTTATATATCTATGAACGTACAGCGCCCTAACTTTAGCGTGTCAGGTACTACGCTTATCTGGTCGTACTCTGCGCCTCAAAGTGGGACGCCCTCACACACGGTGTCGGGAACCGTCTTTTTCGGTATCTACTAATGACAGCAGGTTTTCAAGTATTTGCACAGGACGGCTCTAACGTAGCGCAGATAGACAGCGTAGCGGGACTTGGCAATATACAACTCCGCCAGAAGATAACGCAGACTATGAGTTTTTCCGGCTTCCTCGTGTATAACATTGCAGGAGGATCGACCTACAGTTCCCAGGGTAACCAAACCACCTTTAGCTTTACTGCCGTTAATCCGCTAGTGGTGTTCGAATGCCCCACTGGATACGCTGCTCCCATGACGTGGACTCCCGGCTCTAACAACTCGTGGACGCTGCTAGTAGTGGGTGACTCCTCTGTGCCCGTGACCATCTATGTATTCGATCAAGTTAGCGCCATAAGCGCACCTAGTAGTTTTGGGCTACAGGTCTTTGATGCGTCAGGTGCACTTATAGCGGACGTAGTTAAACCGTTTGCACGTGTTGCGGGATTCGCACAAGGTAATCCGAAGTACGCATACGGCTCTACGGGATTTACGAGCGATAGTGGTACTTGGTCAGAACCTCAGGGTAGTTCCGCATTCGCAGTATCTCAGCGTGTAGGTTTCGCATGCGTGCAACCTGCATTCGGTACAGGCGGTACTTCGGGCGGTGCTAGTAACGCGGGTGTTGTGTTCTCACTATTCAACACGTCAGGTGGGACCATTACCACACATATTCATATGTTCGGGGATACAAGCAATTTCAATAACTACGTAGGCTACAAAGAGGCCGTTAGCTGGTCCTACATGGCCGTAGATATCTCGTTCCTTTAGTAGGCACTCATAGGCCGTCCGCCTGCTGATCGACTGGACGCGCTGGTACGTAACAAAGATCAAGTAAGCAGCCCATCCGCATAACGCGCGGGCTAGCCGCTAGCTCTACCGCTGATGTGTGGAATTCTCTACGCCAGCAAACAATACTTAAGAGTACTTATAACTATGGCATCAAATATTATCCGTAAAGCAATCGTCAACACACTTTTCAACTGGGCATATGCGGACAGCGTTAAAGTTCCTGTTGAAATGCAGGAATACTCCGCTAAGCGGTTCGGAACATCCGCAGAAGTCACTAAGGCACTTGTTAATCCTATCGTAGCTGCAGGTAGCGGCCTTGTAAATGAAACGCTGATCCGTGACGAGTTCGTGCAGGCTGTGTTCTCGGGTTCGATCCTTGGGAAGTTGCAGGGCCTTATTGAGGTCCCAGCACTTACGCGGGTAGCCGTTGAAAGCTCACCTGTCATCGCGCCATTCGTAGGCGAGTATCTGAGCGCACCGGGATACCAGGGGAATTTCAGTTTCGTTGCTTCCGGTATCCGCAAAGTGGCTATTGTGGGTGTCGTGACAGAGGAGCTTCTCCGCCTTTCTGGAGATGCTGCAGAGGGCGTCATCTCCGGTCAATTGCAACGGGCACTGAGCCGTGGCATCGATAAGGCATTCGTGGGATCACAATCCCGTGATGCGGTCTCGCCAAATGGCCTAGGTGCAGTGGCGGTGCAAGCTGCTTCATTCAATGCCGGCGTGTTGGCATTCACGGGCGACCTGAGTAAGGCAAGCGTTATCGTCAATCCTCTTACGGCTGTCACGCTCCGCAGTCCTACCGAACAGAGCATTACGGCTGCTGGTGGTAACTACGGTGGTCTCCCGGTCATTACCTCGTATGCGGCCCCTGTAGGAAAGCTGATTATCGTGGATGGTTCGCGCGTGTTGGCGTACATCGGCGGCGCTACCGTTGATATGTCGGATCAGGCCGCGATTACGATGGACGATGGCTCAGGTACTGCAACCTCTACTGTGCCTGCATTTATGTTCCAAGAAGGCAAGCGCGCCCTTCTGGCTAAGCAGTACATTGACTTCGAATTTGTTCCTGGCGCAGCAGTGGAAGTTACCTTGTCGTGAGTACCCAACTTACTCAACATGCGGCTTTCGGTATCGCCTATCGCCTTGCGATGACTCCGGATGCGAGGGCTTCTGCCCTCAAAGCTAAGGTCAAAACTACCAAGGGCTTCTCTATCCGTATCGGCCTGCCTAACATCAATCCGTATGTACTAGACATGACCGCAGAGCAGTTCTCCGAATTCAAATCCACCTTTGAGGGTACGCAATGAACGACAATGAATGGGTCTACCCTTGGGACGGCCTGACGCTGGACGAGAGGAACGCAGCGCTTGACGCTAAGACCCTCGCCGCGCCTGGAAATTGTTTCGGAAAGGGTCACTTTTACTTGGTGTTGTTTGGTGATAGGCCCTCGTTCGTTCCTGTCGATTGCTTCGATGGATTCGCTGCTACGCTGCGAGCGGAAGCACCAGATGCATAATCAAACTGGATTTTCCGCAGTCGTCATTAAGGCGATTGACGAGGAGCGCAGGGAGATTACCGGCATTGCGTCTACGCCGCAGCTTGACCGTGTAAATGACATCGTAGAACCGCTAGGGTTGACGTTCGGAAAAGATACGCCCTTGCTGCTGAACCACAACCACGCACATCCCGTAGGTAATGTGCAGTTCGGTACGCCTACTGCGAAGGGTTTGCCGTTCAAAGCTACCATCGCTAAGGTTACCGAACCCGGCGCAGTTAAGGACAGGACCGAGGAATCTTGGCATAGCGTCAAGGCGGGTCTTATCAAGGGTGTCAGTATCGGCTTTCGTCCGCTGGCGTCTGAGCCTCTGGGAAAAGGGAAAGGGACTCGGTACACGAAAGCGGACATCCACGAGCTTTCGCTAGTTGCTATCCCAGCTAATCCCGGCGCGATCATTACGGCGTTTAAGAGCCTTGCACAGCCCTCAGCAGTTCTCACTGTGACTACCAAGGGTCTAGCCCATCAATTCCTCAATGACGCATCCCCTCAGTGCGCGAACGGGCTGCACGCTTTGGCTAAGCATCTGACAGGCCCCCATCGAAAATGGGTTACTGAGTTGTACGCTAGCTGATCGATAACAGGGCGGCGAATTGTCGCCCATCAATAACTAAGGATACCAAATGAATGATGCAGAAGCAGCACAACTAGAATTGACTCGGATTAACATCGCGCGCCTTCATCTGACGCTTGCTGGTGAGGCACTGGCTTTCATCGCACGTCAAGAGTCGCTGCAGACCGAACTAGCACAAGCGCAATTCCTGGCGGTAGCCCTTGAGCTTATGGAGGATGCCGAGTAATGGATTCATATCGTAGTCCTGCTAGTAACGACGAGTACATGTTTCACTTCAGCAAAACAGGATACAAGGGCCTCCGTACTTTGGCATCGCGAAACGGTAACCGTAGTTCTGAATCCATGCTACGGCTAATAGCAGTTACCCTGCTCCGCGATCCTCTCCGCAAGCTTAACGATACCGAGTACAGCGCGCACGACCTATCGATTACGAAGAACATCAACATTACCGCAGGCGTACATAGGGAGCTTGTACGTATTGCCGCAGCTAACGGCGTACCTCGTGAGTGCCTTGGCGAGATGCTGGCGAACTACGCAGTAACCGTATGAGCACCAGCTACGTAAGGGTAGACACCCCTTTCTATATGAGTAGGGCGGCCTATCAGCGCCTAATCACGGATGCGAGGGAGGCAGATATTCCAGTGGAAACTTATTTCCGAGCTAAGGCTACTGAGCTAGTGCAGATTGCATCTCCTCGGTTTACGGTGAGCGGAGACCCATTCCTAGGCGTCGTGTCGGTCTCCCTAGGTGAGTGGATTATGGATGGGCTGGCTGAGCTATGCCGTGACATTGGCGTGCCCTTTGCGACCGCTGGAGAGCTAGTAGCCGCAGCGGATATTGATCGATTTGAAAATCATGAGGATACACAATGAGCCGTATGAGTCTTGTAGCAGCAGCGAAACGCGTAGGAGTACCTACCACTATCTACGCACGGGGTAAGACGTGGGCTAAAAGTAATGAGGGGCTGCGCATCGATTTGTTGGAACGTTGCTACGGTAATGGCCTGGGCGTGCAAACGGCTAAGACCATGACGGAGCTAGATGCAAGGATCGTTCGGGCCGTGGACTGCTGCAAGGGTGAGCACGGATGGTTGTTATCAACGGCCCAGCATGCTTTGATGAACGCCAATAACGACCGATTTGAAGCTAACCGGATTGCTGCACTTAAGCGACCCAGGCCGGAAGAGATTGCACGGCTACGTAAAAGCGCGGTGCAGTGGTATGAAGTGGCGAGAATTGCACAGAATATGCACTCAATCGAAGTCGGTATGCGTGACGGAAAGGAGTCTGATTATAAGGAGTCGCTGATTAATGGCACGGAATAGGAGTGTTGACGATATTAGAAGGTCCGCTGTAGAGATTTTAATTCCAGAGTATATAAGCCTTACTCCTGCTGAGGCTGATTATTGGGATCGAATCATAAAATCGAGGCATGCAGATGATTGGTCTCAATCCGATTTAGAATTAGTCGCGGATTTATGTAAGTCTAGGGCACTAGAGAGACGCGTAAGAGATGAACTAGATCAGGGTGCGTTAATGCTAGCAGGTAAGCCTCACCCGTTACTCGCAGAAGCTGCACGCTGTTCCGGAGTTTGCCTTAAGTTAGTTACTGCATTAAGGCTAAAGTCACCGGCTGAAACCCGTGTCCTTAGAGGTAGGGCTTCAGAAAGGGTGCGGTTTGATAATGAGGACACAGAAGACGACGAGCTTATCCCCAGAATGCACGGCGCGGACCATGATCCGTCAATTCCGCGATTACCCGTGAGATAGTCCAAGATAGGCAAAAATTACAAACAATTAGCTTTCTCAGTGTGATTTTCTGGGCTTTTGTTAAAGCAAGTCTGAACTGTCGGCGCTTTGACCTTCGAAGTAAATATTTATCACTACCCCCCCCTCATTAGGTCGCTGCTATTAGCTATAAGGTTCACTGGCCGATAGAGTTCACAACTTTGGTGCATCAATTGTAGATATTAACAATATCGAGCTTGTTTATTGAATGTTCTACATTGATGTCGCCTGTTCTTAGTTGAGGTAATGTATGAATGACTGTTCTAAACATCCTGAGTATGTATTTAGTATGACTAGTATTAGCTGTCTACAGTGTAGTCCTAATATGCCAATACGTAATAGGCCACTGACTGCTAAACAGAAGATACGTGTAGCTGCTGCAGGTAATGCAGTGCGTATAGATGACGTATCAGGTTATGCATGGTCAAGGATTAGACTACGTATTAGAGAGCGTGATCAATATACATGCCAGTCATGTAATATCGGAGTACAGGCCGGTATTGTTGATCATAAGATTGCATTGATTAATGGTGGTAATAACGCGGATGATAATCTACAGTTACTTTGTGAAGTCTGCCATACGGATAAGACTAACCGTGATCTAGGTTACAAGGTTAAGACACGAACTAATGAATCTGGACTACCTACTAATCCAGACCATCATTGGAATAAGTAGATGCACACGGACCATAGGAAAGGTGGCTAGGGGGTTGGTGATAACTTGGTACATGAGGTACTTTTTCAGTCTGTGAGGCCCATTCTACCGTGGATTGGTATCAAGGGGGTGGGGGCACAAAAAACTGGTACATGGTGGAACCTATGATTTTGGAGGTACGAATTTGGACACTGGTGAGGCAATGGTTCACGCTGCAGTAAAGATGAACATGCGGACCAAAGGTAACGAGCAGGAGATTTCAGCAGCACAGTACGGCGTTGATATTGACGTTATCAGTAGTGTGTACATCAATGACGGGGCTAAAAATTGGCCTACCGTTCTCGCAACTAACCTTTGCAATAATCCCAAACTAGCGTTAGGAACGAGAGATGAATTAGCGCTTATGCTTACTTCTGCGTGCGGCATGCCTATGACAACGCCATTTATGGCTACCAGACTTAGCCGTATATTAAGTGTTAGGGCGAAATCATTGGTAGACCCCATATTGGCCGGTCGTGGCTATGGAGTGGATTTAGCTGTAACTGGCGTAGGTATTAGAGATGCTGTGCGTGCTGGAGTTAACGCTTCTAATGTAAGAGAGGCCATGCTAAAGACCACGTTTCATCCTGATGGAATAGAGCTAGGAGATAGGTGGTACTCATATGAGCGGATTGCTAGCTACGAGACTGAAATGCCCTGGTATTGTTTTGGACTGAGATTCGCAGGGAATCTTATACCGTTGAAAACCGTTCTAGCTATCCGAGGATTTGGAATTAGCGAATTTTTAAATCTTGACGCAGCAGCCATGCAATTAGCTAACACTGACCAGATGAAAATAAGAGCGCGACTGCTCGCGTCTTAGGGCTGGATTGGGCCACTGCGTAGCGGGTTCCTCGTCAGAACGGAATATCATCGTCCATATCTTCAAATCCAGTCTTAGCTGGAGTAGGCTCTGGAGCGCTTTTAACAAACCTTATCCAATCGTCGCTCCATCCTGTCTGTGAATAGCTGATAAGCTCGCCTTTATCGTTAAAGAACTGCTTTTTAAACTCAATCCATCCCAGCTTCTCCTTGTACCATTCCTCCACACTTCCCTCAGCGTGCATTCCTTCTTCACCTATCGTAAATCCACGTACGTTCAGCCATTTCGTCATTTCATCGTGGTTAGTAAAGAACACGCGGTATGACGTGCCTGTAAGCCTCGCAAGACATGCGAAGATGGGGTTATTCATCGATATAATTGATTGCAGCGCCTCGGCATGGTCTTGATTTGATACCGACAAAAAATTCACCATCTCCTGTAGAGTCGCGGCAACTCCTTTCATATCTTCTATTAATGATATTTCTGACGCTCTTTTTTGCTGCCCTAGATAACGTTGAAACAATCCGGCCCACTGCTCTTGTAAAAATGCGGTCACGTCTGCAATGGTCTTAAAGCCAGTAATAGCGTTATTTTGCGGCAGCGAGTATAGACGATCCAGGAAGCTGTAAATTCTGGGATCATCTGCATACCTGAACCGCATGCCTGTAGTTTCTTTATTTAATTTCCAAGTATTGTATTCAGTGAGCGTATTTTGCTCCACGAATACGTAAACTTGAATGCCTTTTTCGAGCGCACGCGTGATTTCGGTTTGAGTTATTGAGCTACCTTCTTCATCCTTAGATTCAGAACCGAATTTGCCACCGATAATCGTAACGAGCATATCGCATAATTCTACTTCCCTATAAGCGGAGGCTTCCAATTTGGTGTCTTTCGAGTACGGAATGGCACCGGCCTCGTGCCTTACGCAATCGTAACCAAGCGACCGAACAAAACGCTCTATATCTTCTCTTGATTGGTAAAGGTCGTAGTAGGTGGAGCTTAGAAAAACGCGCGGTCTAGCCATTTTTAGTTGGTCTCTTTTTGTTCGATCCTCGCAATATAAGCTGAGGCGACCGCAAAGGCAACGGCAGTCCGCAGCCCCACACATTTGTGCTCAGGATGCGCTCAAGCTGTCCGTTAAACGCAATCATATCTGCTGTATAGCTTTCAATCTCCGCCAGCAGGTTAGCTAGCTCCTGCTGCTCAGTGGTCGTGTCCTTATACCCGGCCTTAAGCTGCGTAAGCTCGAAACGGAGCGCGCTGAGCTTACGATTGTGAGCCGCTATCTGCGCTATAAGTTCATGCTCCATACCCTGTCCTTAAGATGTGTGGTTCGGCAGAAGTATGCAGTGGTTTGCCGTCGCCAGCAGCTATTACTTTCTCACAGTAACAAGTTCGAAACTATCTGCAGGAACGTTGTGGAATATGACATCCCGCACAGGTTGCGTGTTGGGGTCGTGTTGTAAACCGTCCACATCGCGCACGCTACTCGCACAGTGGTTGTGTGACACCCGCAAACCACATATTTCCCTTATCGGTAAACAGGTTACGGCTAACTCCTTACGTCTAATATCGCTACTTATTGTGCTGGTTAAACGTAGCCGCTAAAAATAACCTGCCTTAATCGCTTGTATACGGGGTAACTCCAGACTAATCTTCGTCTGCGGGATAGACCATATGTACACCTAAACATAACGAAACTGAGAATAACAATGAAAAAGCTGCTCGTAGCATCCGCTGTAGCCGCGCTGTTCCTGTCTGCATGCGGTGGTGGAGGTAGCTCCTCGTCCGCTGCTGCGCCTGCGCCAGTTCTTAAGCTGTCGTATTCAGGTAGCCCACTCCAGGCCACTGCACCGGCTGTAGCTCACGCCGCAGTTATCCATGCTGCTTCCGATACTCCCGCGTCTGATCCGAACGCCACCGCTACGGTTACTGATTTGACGGCCGCACTCGCTGCCACTGGCGTAACGGCTAATGTCACCGTGCAGACGATGGACGGGACCGCGCTCCACGCGCTGATTATGGCAACGGATAACGGGGCATCTCCTCCGCAGTCCGCATATGGTACGGTCGATCCGACTAATTGGAATATCGTTAATTTCACGTTTCCGGATATGGTCACTACGATGGACGTGTTGTCGCAGCAAGAGGAGTCGGTACAGTTCGTACAGGACCTGACAGTATTTACGCAACGCGGTTATGTGGCAGGTATGGAGACCTTCGTAGTTATGCCGATCCCCACGTGTAACGCGTCCAGCACTATGACGGCTGCTGGTGGACTGGCGTTAGCTATTGGCGGTTCACGGTCCCTTAACTTCCCAGTAGGTAACATTACTCCGGCTGAAGCAGCGGGGCACATGGGCACCGATTGCCTGACTCCCGATACGTACATTACTAATCTGCGGACGCAGCGCGTAGCTTCCGACATTACAACACTGTGGAACCTGCGGATTAATCCGACACCGCCCACATCTACGCCGATGTGTAGCGCAACGGTTACGACCAACTGCCAGATTCAACAATAACCAGGAGCTAGCATGGCACGTTACGGAATCATCGTTACGGAGAAGGTAGAGCCTGAGGACCACTATATCCACTGGCTGCTAAGGGGAACCGTAGTCCGGCTTTTCGGAGAAGGCGAAGTAGAGTGTGTGGCTCCCTGTTACGGCGTACCTTTTGCGCAGTTCCAGTTCCGCAAGCACCGCCAGTTCCTTAATGACGAGGATGTAATCGAGATTGCTGCGGATCAGCTTGAGGCGTTGCGTGCTATAGCGGATTAGCCAGGAAGCTTCACATCAAGCCGCTAGTGCATGCTCATTATTGCACGTACTGGACCGGGCGAATTATGCTGCCGGTCCCGTAAGAAGGGTGGAGAGGAGCATGCTAGCAGGGGTCGATGGCGGAGGGGGTTCTCCGAATCTGCGCAGTAGTAGTTTTCCTTCTTTGCAGACTTCGGTTAGTTTTTTCCGCTCGTCCTCCTTATCTGTAAGAGCCTTGGCTAGCTTCTGTAGTGAGTACTGCGATTCTCCATCTAATTCGATCGCTCGTTTTAGTGGCGTTAGTGCCTCGGACGGTAAGCCCCGATTCACCAGCAGGTTACCGATGTTGCCTTGTATCCACTCAGCGGTACCCTCGAAAATCTTATCGGCTTTGCGGTAAGCGTGAATAGCTTGATCGTTTAAATCTAAAGCTAAACATGCGTTAGCAAGATAGCCCCAATAGTCTCCATTTTGGGGAAAATCGTCTAACAGTCGATCTAGAAGGTAAGCCGCAATTTTCTGATGCCCCAAATCTGCAGCTAGGCGTGCAGACTTATAGCGTAGTGACTCGCTGTTAGGTGATCTGACCAAAGCAGCGCGGCACACTTCAAAAGCTTTTGATGCGTCGTTATTTGTCGCATGCATATCCGCGAGGTGTGTTGCTAGGTCCGCATTAGTCAGGTATACGTGCTCTGGAATAGAAGCAACGGCGGACGCAAAATCACCTGCCGCAACGTAGCTCTCGGCTAGAGCGATCATAATCGTAGGATCGTTCTGTATCGCAGGGTCCAAGCCTTTTAAGAAATCGAGAGCGTCATCTACGTACTGCTCCCACCGCATGAATAACGCGACAAGCTGATGAATATCAGAATTTAATGGGTTATCTCTTGAGTAATCTCGCAGCGGCTGAAAGCCAGCCGATTGATCGATTTTGTAATCAACGTACAACGCCCACGCCCGGTAATTTTCTTTAGCGCTGGCGTCTGCCGTCTCTATATCTTTAAGTAAAGCAAGTTTCGCTTTTCCGTACTCCTTTTCAAAAAACGGCTTTAGCCAATCACCCCGACTTTTAGTCGCCTCGGTTTCGTCTGGCTTTCCGACCTCAATCCGAACTTCAATCGGGCCAAGCTTTTTGACTTGGTTGCGGATTTGGTTGCACGTGGGACCCGTTGCGGCCTCTAGATTACTGTCCCCGCGTTTAGAGTCGTAGCCCCCAAAACTAACGCCTATCAGGTCAGTTGGTAGATGCAGTTCCTCTTGCCCGGCGATCTTGTCAGGCGAAATAAAATATACCCTGTCGCGTCCCAGTTTTCCGGTGAAAAGCCCCATTTCGAATAATACATTGTCCCTTACGACTCGATTCGTTTCCCCACGCAGCGTAACAATATCATCAGGGCTAAACACGAATATAGCAAAATCATTTGTATTGACCGCCGTTATTAGAGACTCCATAGGAGTACGCGATAGATCGAATACGCCCTGACTCCAAATTGTAGCTTCAACATCATGCGTAAGATTTTGCTGGATAGCGTACGCAACTGAAAGACCCTCAACAGACGACCCGATAAAAACTCTTGGCTTTGGTTTTGTGCTCATTGTATTCTCGTTAGGGAGTGCGGAATAATCGCCGGGACTGACAAAGGTCGCAATATCAAGGCGCAGGCAATTTTACCCCCGTTACCTTGTATTTAGCCATAGCCTCCACAAGCGGCCTAAGTGGGTGAAACTGCCCTCCGTAGTCTCCGGCTGAGTCTCCCTCACTGTGCCCTTGTATAGCATCCCGTACCCCCTTATCGATACCGTACTCCCGACAGATATCCTTAAACAGATGCCTGAAAGAATGGAATGACTTACGACTATCGATGTCGGGACAGTTCGCCCGTAGATACTTTGGAAACCAGCTTGAGAACTTGGACGTTTCCCGTCCGTATTTATCGGGTGTCATTGCGGGGAACAGTCGCGCTCCTTTTTGGCTGGCTACGTACTTCAGGAACCCTAGGTCTAACAAAGCTTTGTGCACAGGTATGCGTCTATGAGATGCAGCGTTCTTTATACCTTGGCCTGCGCCCTCGTCAGTAACGTAGATCACTGGTACGGTTTTCTCGATGCCCTTACCATCGCGGTACGTCTCCTCGCGGATATCTTTCGGGGATAGCTGGCCTAGCTCCTCTAGCCGTGCGCCTGTGAATAAGCCAAGCAACGGAAGCCAGTAAGCGGCCTCGCCACAGCCAGAGACAGGACGTAGCCCTTTGGAATACACAGGGCTAGCGAATATCAAATTTAAATCTGCGTGACTAAACGGAGGCTTTGCCGTTCCCCGTGTGCTCTTGCCCTCAGTGCGTATTCCTTGAGTCGGATTGCCGATACTGGGATCAACCCCGAACAGTGTCCTAAGGAGAGCTATCTGTTTTCTAACGGTAGCTGGAGCTAATCCCATATCGGTGAGGGACTGCTGAAAATCAATCACATGCTGTCGGGTGTAGGACCGTGCCGGATGCTTACCGGCTACCTCATGGAACCGAGAGATAACCATGTGCATCGTAGCCACGGTAGACGAATCAGGCTGTCTAACTTTCTGCCATACAGGAAGTAACCCTATAAGCCCCGTGCTAGGCTTGGTGGGCGATTCGGCTACATGGGTAGCGGGTACAGGTCCTGGAGACGGCTGGATGGGCTGAGGCGGTGCGAGGGATACCCTTTGTTCCTCCAAGACTGCACGTATAGCGTCTTTCATCTCCTCCTTGCGCATGCGCTGCTTATCCAGCATGCGCGACTGCTTTGCATCCTCAGCTAGCAGCCTCGCCACTACAGGATCACGTGCCGCCTCGTCTCGTACAGCAGCTTCCCATGCATCCACGGCCTGCCTGTTCTCCGGTGTTGATCGGTCAAGCTGTACTAGGTGCGGGTTCCACGTCTCAGCAGTGGTGAGCGGATCAACCTCCGTAACGGGATTCGCAAGCTCCGCGCGCAGTCGTGCGAGCAGGTTATTGAACTCCACATCCACATGAGGGCGCAGCAGCCGGGCTTCCTTGTAATCGGATGTCCCTAAAGCCTTCTGGAATTCCTTTGTTCCACCGTATGCCGCTACGAGGTCCGCAGGTATGCGCCGCCTGTAATGGTAGGTCCCGCCCCGCCGTATAACGTACTCCACGATTTATCCTCTGTGTGACAACCACGCGGAACAATTTCTTCCGGAATCCCTTGCAGGGCATGGAATCTAGTGTACACTTCAGTTGTCGTGTGGGCAACCAAGAAGAGGGCGTTCTGCGTGCCGAGCAAATACTTCAGGAAGTACTCGTGACCCTTGCCCGAACTACCCAGGATGTTCGAACGCCACACGAACATGTTGCGCGGGAAGTTGACGGGGTTATCCGGGTCATCGCAGGAGAATTGCAACGCGCCCGACTTCAACCGGCCCACCACGTAGTCAATCGGTTTCATGCCGGCACGCGCCGCTTCGTCGGTGAGATCGAGAGGATTCGCGCCGAGTTGCGGGGCGCTCGGCAACCAGCCCATGCGCTCGGACTTCGCGTTCAGGTCGAGCATCGCGAGGTTTGAGTAATTCGCCTTGTTTGCGGTCGGTGCAAGCACTTCGTCCAGCGCGAGCTTTTCGTGACGCCACTGGCTCGTGTGGTTATAGAAGAACGACGTGCCGTTCATCTGGCGCGGTGGCTTCGACCAGTCGAGCGCGAACGCAAGCGGCGCCCAACCGAATTGCGGGCGAAGCTTTTCCTGACCGACGTAATGCGCCCAGCCGCCGCCGCTTTTACCCACACAACCGCACATCATCAGCAAGTTGATAATGCCGCGATAAATCATGTCGTTGTGGTACCAGTGATTGAGCGCGGCGCCCACGATCACCATGCTCTTGCCCTGGGTCTGATGGGCGTTGGTAGCGAACTCGCGCGCCACTTGAATCACTAGATTGCGCGGGACCGTGGTGTGCTTTTCCTGCCACGCGGGCGTGTAGGGGACATCGTCGTCGTAGCTTTGTGCGACGTTCGGCCCACCCAGTCCCTGATCCACACCGTAGTTCGCCAGTTGCAGATCGAACACGGTTGCAACAAGCGCGCTCGTGCCGTCCGCGAGCGTGACGCGGCGTGCGGGAACGTGACGTTCAAGCAAGGCGTTGTGTTCGCTGCCGAAGTAAGGGAAGCCGACGGCGACGACTTCATCGTGCGCGTCGGCATCGATCAAGGAGACGCGCGGGTCGATCGCCCGTCCGCTGCCGCCGTCCTTCATCTCGAGATTCCAGCGGCCGACCTTCTGGCCGTCGTTGTGCGCAGCTTCGTTCCAGCGAAACCCGATAGTGCCGTTCGGCGCGACAATCTCGCCGCTTTCGGCGTCGATCACCAGCGTCTTCCATTGCGCGTTGTTGGCTTCGTTGAGGTTATCGGCGAGATGCGAGGCGCGCAGGAAGTGATCGGGGACGAGCATGCCGTCGTTGTCGCGCAAGAGCACGAGCATCGGCATGTCGGTGTATTGCTTGATGTAGTCGCGGAAGTACGCCGACTTGCCCGACGCGTTGGCCGCGTGGAACTCCTTCAACACGACGTGGCCCATCGCCATGGCGAGCGCGGCATCGGTACCTTGCTTCGGCGCGAGCCAGATGTCGCCAAACTTGACCATCTCGCCAAAATCCGACGAGACCGCGACGGTCTTCGTGCCCTTGTAGCGCACCTCGGTATAGAAGTGCGCATCGGGCGTGCGGGTCTGAGGGATGTTCGATCCCCACACCATCAGATAGGTGGAGTTGTACCAGTCCGCGGATTCCGGCACGTCCGTCTGCTCGCCCCAGACTTGCGGCGAAGCGGGCGGCAGATCGCAATACCAGTCGTAGAACGACAGGCATACGCCACCGATCAGGCTCAGGTAACGCGAACCCGCAGCGTAGGACACCATCGACATGGCGGGAATGGGCGAGAAGCCAATCACGCGATCCGGTCCAAACTTGCCGATGGTGAACGCGTTCGCTGCAGCGATCATTTCATTTGCGGTGTCCCAGTCGGCGCGAACAAAACCGCCGAGACCACGTACGCTCTTGTAGCGGTTTGACTTGACCGGGTCCTGACTGATCGACTCCCACGCCGCGACCGGATCGAGCGACTTACGCGCTTCGCGCCACATCTCCATCAGGCGGCCGCGAATCATCGGATACTTCACCCGCGTCGCCGAATACACGTACCAGCTATACGACGCCCCACGCGGACAGCCTCGCGGTTCGTGGTTCGGCAAATCGGCGCGCGTGCGCGGATAGTCGGTCTGCTGCGTCTCCCAGACAATCAGCCCGCTCTTCACATAGACTTTCCAAGAACACGAACCCGTGCAGTTCACGCCATGCGTGGAGCGCACGATCTTGTCGTGTTGCCAGCGGTTTCTATAACCCTCTTCCCATTTGCGGTCTTCGTTGACTACCGCACCGTGTCCGTTCGAAAACGTCGATTGCGTGCGCTTGACGAACTTCAGGCGATCCAGAAAATGACTCATTGTTGTGTCCTGTGTCGAAGGGAGCGCGTCAGCAAGGCATGCTCGAGTTGCGGCGTGCGTAGCAGAACCACGTGATGGCGACGCACGTCACGTAGAAGGCGATGAAGACATACAAAGCGGGGATAGCGGAGCCGGTCATGTCGAGGGCGGTGCCGAAGGTCTTCGGGATGAAGAAGCCGCCATACGCGCCGATAGCAGCGGAGAACCCGAGCACGGCTGCGGATTCCTTGCCGGCGTTGTGTAGAGCTTGCCGTTGGGCCGCGGCATCGAGACCCTTGGCACGGCGCTGGTGCTCGGTCATGAAGATCACCGGGATCATGCGGAAGGTCGAACCGTTGCCAATGCCGGTCAGCATGAATAGCACGATGAACATGGCGAGGAAGCCCATGAAGTTGCCCGCATAGTTGCCTGATGCGCCCGTGGCAGGCATGAACGAGATGACACCGAACACGGCCGCGATCATGCCGAGAAATGTCCAGAGCGTGACGCGTGCGCCGCCGAGATGGTCAGAGATCCAGCCACCGACCGGACGCGCCAACGCGCCTGCGAGCGGGCCGAGAAACGCGTAGGCGGTGGGGTTGATCGAGGGGAACTGGCTCTTGGTCAGCAGCGCGAAGCCCGCGGAGAAACCGATGAACGAACCGAATGTGCCGATATAAAGCCAGCACATCAGCCAGTTGTGCTTGCGCGTGAAGATCACGGCTTGCTCGGCGAACGAGGCCTTGGCATCGGCGATGTCATTCATCCCGAACCATGCCGCGACCGATGCCATCACAATAAACGGCACCCAGATAAAGCCTGCATTCTGCAGCCAGATACCGCGTTCGACGCCGTTTGCGACGAAGCTCTGGCCATCGCCTGCGAACGAAGCGAACGCGGCCGTGGCGATCACGAGCGGCGTGACGAACTGCACCAGCGACACACCCAGATTACCGATGCCGGCGTTCAATCCTGTCGCCAGTCCTTTGCGCGCCTTGGGAAAGAAGAAGCTGATATTTGACATCGATGAACTGAAGTTCGCGCCACCAAAGCCGCACAGCAAAGCGAGCACGAGCAGGGTGGAATAGCTGGTTGATGGATCGCGCAGCGCGAAGCCCATGCCGAGCGCCGGAATTAACAGCGTGGCCGTGGAGAATGCAGTAAAGCGCCGGCCACCAAAGATCGGTACGAGAAACGAATAGAAGATCCGCAACGTCGCACCGGACAGGGCGGGCAGTGCCGTTAGCCAGAACAACTCGTTCTTCGTGAAGCGGAAACCGCCTTTGTCCAGGTTAACGACAACGACGCTCCATAACGACCATACCGCGAAGGCGAGCATCAGCGCCGGGATCGAGATCCACAGGTTGCGATTGGCAATGGCGGAGCCGCGTGTTTTCCAGAATGCCGGATCTTCCGGCTCCCAGTTTTTGAGGAGATAGTCGGACATGTTTTTATAGGTTGGGTTAGACGGATGCGCGCGCCGGGACAGCATTGCCATGCGAGCGGAAAGAGAAGGTCATCCAGATGAGGCTGACGGCAGTGGCGCCGAAAAGCAGCATGAAACAGGTGCTGCTCACGCCCGTCACATCGGCGAGGAGCCCGAAAAGAATGGGCAGTGCAAACCCGGCCAAGCCACCAGCGAGACCGACCACGCCGGATACCGCGCCGATGTTGCCGGTATATTCATCGGAGACGAACTTGAAGACGGACGCCTTGCCGATTGCCATTGCAATCCCTAGGGTGAACATCAGGATCGTGAACACGGTGGGCGAGAGCGCGATGTTGAAGCTGATCGGACCGTAGCTCGACTTCACGATGAAACCGGTGTCGGGGTAGCTTAGAAAGAAGAAGCACGTAAGCACGGTCCACATCACGACCCACGTTGTTTTCTTGGCGCCGAAGCGATCGGACAGCCATCCACCCACTGCCCGCAGGACACCGCCCGGCAGCGAGAAGCATGCGGCCAGCAAAGCGGCTTGTTCAATATGGAATCCGTAATGATTGACGTAGTAATGCGGCATCCACAGCGCCAGCCCGACATAACCGCCGAACACGACCGAGTAATACTGCGAATAGCGCCACGCACGACGGTCTTTCATCACGCTCAACTGGCTGGCGAAGCTCGGCGGATTGGCAACGCGATGGCTGGGATTCGTCGCCGATGTCATCCAGAAGAGAATGGCGGTAACAAGCATGGCAATGGCATAGACTTTCGGCACGATCATCCAGGTACCGGCCGTCACGATCAGGATAGGCGCCACGAACTTGGTCAGTGCCGAACCGGCATTTCCTGCACCGAAGATGCCCATTGCGAGCCCTTGACGGTCCTTCGGAAACCAGCGCGCCACATAGGGCGTACCGACCGAGAAGCTTGCGCCGGCGAGACCGACCAGCAGCCCGAGCGCGATGAATTGCCAGAACTGCGTGGCGTAGGTGAGCATCCAGATGGGGATGACGGTGGCGAGCATCGTCAGGAAAAAGACGATGCGGCCCCCGAAACGGTCGGTGCAAATGCCGAGCGGGACACGGGCGAGTGAGCCTGACAAGACCGGGGTGGCGGCGATCAGGCCGAATTCGGTGTCGGAGAGACCCAGTTGGGTCTTCAGCGGAATGCCCAGAATCGCGAACATCATCCAGATCGCGAAACAAATGGTGAAAGCGAAGGTGCTCGACCACAGCACGCGCCAGGCGCGCGGATCGGCGGTCGAGGCGTCGTGGACGGCCTGGCGGGTTTGGGATTTGCGTGCGGCAGTCATGGCGCTTGCCTGTCGATTGAGTTTGCGTTTAGTGGGGAATCGACTGCAAGATTAGGGACTACGCGCGATGCCGCCCATTCGCCGTTGGGAGGGCGCGACTCCATGCCGCTCCTCCGGCGGGACTACGCCAAAAGGTGTAAAACTTGGGGGTGGCGCGCCCGGCAGGAAGCGTTCCCGCCACTGCAATGCAATGCAGCAATCCGCCTGGTTACGAGGACCGACATGGCTGAAGACGACTTGAAGATCACCGTTTCACCGCAGCAGTTTTCCATCGACGTCATGCTGGAAAAGTATGCGAAGGGTGACGAAACGCGCATTGACGATATTTATCGCCGGGTTGCGCGCGGCGTTGCAATGGCCGAACCCGAGGCGCGGCGCAAGCAGGTCGAGACCGAATTCTTCGAGAATTTCCAGCGTGGCGCCCTGGGCGCGGGCCGCATCATGAGCGCGGCCGGCACCGGTATCCAGGCAACGCTCATCAACTGTTTCGTGCAGCCGGTGGGCGACGCCATCCAGGGCGTGGACGAGAACGGCTTACCGGGCATCTACGTCGCGTTGTTGCAGGCAGCCGAAACCATGCGGCGCGGCGGCGGCGTGGGGTACAACTTTTCCGCGATTCGTCCGAAGGGTGCACGCGTGCATTCCACGGGATCGTCGGCATCGGGGCCGTGCAGTTACATGGATGTGTTCGACGCGTCATGCAGGACTGTTGAAAGCGCCGGGTCGCGGCGCGGCGCGCAGATGGGCATTCTTGATTGCTCGCATCCTGACCTGCTTGAATTTATCGCGGCCAAGCATGTGAAGGGGCGCTGGAATAACTTCAACGTATCGGTCGCGGTGACCGACGAGTTCATGCAAGCCGTTGCTGACGATACCCCCTGGCAACTCGTGCATTCCGCCGAACCGTCACCGTCGTTCAGGGCAACAACCGACGCTCGGCAACGAGACGATGGTATGTGGGTCTATCGCGAAGTGCGGGCACGGGAAGTGTGGGACACGATCATGCGCTCCACCTATGACGTCGCGGAGCCGGGGGTGGTGTTCGTATCGCGCATGAATGACGACAACAATCTGCGAGCGGTGGAGACCATTCGCGCAACCAATCCGTGCGGCGAGCAGCCGTTGCCAGCCTACGGGTGCTGCAACCTCGGACCGTTGAACCTCACACGGTTCGTGCGTGAACCGTTCGCGCAGCGCCATGGCGGAACGCCGGTATTCGATTGGGATGGCTTGGCGAAAAGCACCCGCACGCAGGTTCGTTTTCTCGACGACGTGCTCGACGTAACGCTCTGGCCGTTACCCGAGCAAGACCAGGAAGCGCAAGCGAAGCGGCGCATAGGCGTGGGTTTTACCGGGCTAGGCGACGCGCTTGTCATGCTCGGCGTGCGCTACAACTCGCAGGAAGGCCGCGACTTTGCAATACGCGTGGCGCGGACCATGCGCGACGAGGCGTATCGCGCGTCGGTCGAGCTGGCTCGCGAGCGGGGTGCGTTCCCCCTGTTCGATGCAAAAAAGTACCTGGAAACAGGCACTTTCGCGTCGCGCCTGCCGGATGACATCAAAGCGGAGATTCATCGCGACGGCATTCGCAACAGCCACCTGCTGTCCATTGCGCCAACCGGCACGGTGAGCCTGGCCTTCGCTGATAACGCGTCGAACGGCATTGAGCCGGCGTTCTCGTGGACTTATCAGCGGACCAAGCGCATGGCTGACGGCAGCCGGCAATCGTTCTCCGTGGAAGATCATGCGTACCGCTTGTATCGCGAGCTGGGCGGCGACGTAAAGGCGTTGCCGGCATACTTCGTGAGCGCGCTCGATATGTCCGCGAACGATCATCTGGAAATGATGGCAGCGGTGCAGCCTTTCGTCGATACATCCATCTCGAAGACGGTCAATGTACCGGCCGATTATCCGTTCGATGCGTTCAAGGACCTGTACTTCGACGCCTGGCGCCGGGGCCTGAAGGGGCTGGCTACGTACCGGCCGAACGACACGCTGGGCGCGGTGTTGTCGGTCACGCCTGAAACACCCGCTATCGTTGCATCCGATCCTTCGGACGCAGCGGACGCCGAGGTTCAACTGGACCCGTTGCGCATTGCCATCGATCATCGTCCGCGCGGCGAGTTGCCGGCGATCATCGAGAAGGTGGAATACCTCACGCAGGCCGGCAAGAAGTCACTTTACGTGGCGGTGTCGTTCATGGAGATTACCGGGCGGCTGAGTGGAGAGGATGTCACCATCGAGCGGCCTATCGAGTTCTTCATACCAACGGGGCAGCGCGACGAATCGCAGCAATGGATTACAGCAACCATGCGCTCGTTGTCGCTGGCGGCGCGAGGTGGTTTTGTCGCGCGCAACCTGCAGGATATGCGCAAGGTATCGTGGGATCGAGGGCAAGTGCGGCTGGGTGACGTCGAGCGTCCCGGTGGCCATAAGGCACCCCGTTGGCACGATTCCGAAGTTGCTGCGCTTGCCTATGCGATCCAGCAGATTCTGCACCGGCGGGGCTTCCTCGATATCGAAGGTGGCCAAGTACCCTCGCGGCTGCTTGCGAAGCGTCGGCATGAGGGTACGCAGGCAGCGCTTGAATCGGCGTTATCGGATTCCGGCGATGACGACATCACGACCGTCGAGGAGGACAACGCGGACGCGGCCAACCCGCATGCGCTACTGCCCATTCCCGGCCGCAAGTGCCCGACCTGCGGTGCGAACGCAATGATCCGCAAAGATGGTTGCGACTTCTGCACAGCGTGCGGCGAGGTAGGCGCCTGCGGGTAACGCATCAGCGCGTGATCACTCTCATCTGCGATCACGCGCTCAGCCGGATTTCCACACGCTCATATTCAAGCCGTTGAATATCACTGGCGCGGACTTAATAAGTCCGCGCTCGCCCAAGCGCTCAATCCTTCAACCCGCCGCAGAATCCGCCCATTCCGCTACCTGACGCACGCGCGTTGCTTGCGGCCGGTACGGTTGCCATTGCGTTGCTTCCGGAAGCCAGTCGTCGAGCGCGGAGAACTCTTCAAGGGGTACTGATTCTTTCATGATGGACTCCTTTATTTACTGAACGTGCGAGTTGCCGCTTTGTGTCACTGACCCGTTCGCGAACTCCACGATTCCACGATTACGTTGTTCAGCCGCCGCTGCGTCGCGTGCACGTTGTTCGTGCTGCTCGGCAATGGCAATCCCCGCCATGCTGCGTTCCGGGTAAGTGTTGCGGTTCAGCGCGGGCAGCGTGCCGTTTGCATACGATGCGGCCAGTTCGGCGCGGACTTGTGCGCGTGTCATGGTGCTTTGGCTGGTGACCGCGGTTTGGTACGTGCCTGCGTGTCCGATGCCGCCATCAGCAAATGCCGTGGTGGAGACAATGGCTGAGATAGCGGAGATCGAGAGTGTTGCAATAGCGGTTTTCATGCGTGCTGCTCCTGTCGGTTCATTCGATAAGCATCGAACGGAGTCGATGCAATCAGACTGATAGCGGGGCAGCGGGCGTCGTTCCAGGCAATAAACCCAAGCAATAAAAACCAAATCGACGAGCCGCGCTGCGACAGGACGAAATGTAGTCAAGCGAGTGCTGCGGATAAATGACCGTTAAGCGAAAAGATTAATCGCGATAGGCGAATAATCAAAAAAGCCCTTATAGAAAGGGCTTTTGCGGCGAAACCAGTATTAGCGAAAGGGACTTAAGCCCTTACCCGCGAGAGGGTCGAAAAGAGCTAAAAGCTAAAAAGACAGACCTAAGAGAGACCCGATCAAACGGGTCTCAAGCAAAACTAAACGACCACCTCGGCGGTGCCGGCAACATCGGGCGTCCCATGTTTGACGATCGATTTCGCGGGCGTAGCCGTCGGCAAACAGCGCTGCTCCGCATCTTCCTGGCCCGAGAGCAGAGGACACCGTTCAAATAACTCGGCAGCCCAGTCGACAAAAACCCGCACCTTGGGTGACAAATGTCGGTTATGCGGATAAACCACCGAAATGGGCATGGGCAACGGTTTCCACTGCGGCAGCACCTCGATCAGTTCACCAGAGCGCAAATGCGGAAGGGCCATGAAGCGCGGTATCTGGACAATTCCGACTCCTTTGACGCCGCACGCGATATAAGCCTCGGCGTCATTCACGGCAATCTTCCCGCGCATCTTCACGTCGACGGACTTTCCATCGACGACAAAATCCATATCCATCACGCGGCCGGTGCGGCTGGAAAAATAATTCACGGCCGTATGCTGCTGCAAATCCTCGATGGTATGCGGCACGCCATGAAGTTCGAGATATTCCGGACTTGCGGCGGTCAGGCCTTGAAACACGCCGATCCGGCGCGCGACAAGGCTGGAATCCTGCAGCGTTCCCACGCGAATGACACAATCCACGCCTTCCTGGATCAGGTCGACCGGTTTGTCGCCGAAACCGATCATCAACTCGATGTCCGGATAACGCGTGTGGAATTCACAAAGCTGGGGCATGACGATCATGCGCCCGATCGACCCCGGCATATCGATCCGCAATTTACCGCGCGGACCTTTGCCGGTATTGGCGAACGAACTCTCGGTTTCCTCGATGTCCGCCAGGATCCGCACGCAGCGCTCGTAATACGCGGCGCCGTCCGGCGTGAGGTTGAGGCGTCGTGTCGTGCGTTGCAGGAGACGCACGTTGAGGAACGCTTCGAGGTTCTGAATGATCGTTGTCACCGAGGCGCGCGGCATGTCCATGGTGTCTGCTGCGCGCGAAAAACTATTGGTGTCGACCACTCTTGTAAACACCTGCATAGCTTGTAGCCGGTCCATTTTTCTCTCACCGTCAGTGCTTTGCAGCGCCCGGAATAAGGATGCCGCTCAGACAGGAATGGGCAGTTTCAATCGCGATTGTTCGGTGCGACCGAATTGTGTTGCCGGATTATAGGCATTTATTTCAAATGTCGTTGCCCCCAGAATTCGTTCCATCGCAACTCGGGTGGGATGGCGCGGACGCGCTGAAAATAACCATGGCATCGACGCTGGATCTGGGCCTCTGCATAGAGGATGTTCGAATCGCGGGACATGCGCAACCCATAATCTTGCGCAGTTATCGCCCCGCCTCGGACGGCACCGTTCTGCCGATCGTGCTTTATTTTCATGGCGGCGGCTTTGTACGCGGCACGCTGGATGATGCCGACGTAACGGCCAGAACGATTGCCCGCGATACAGCGGCGTGGGTCATCTCGGTGGGCTACTCGCTAGCACCGGCTTTCCCGTTCCCTGCGGCGCCGGAGGATGCTTATCGGGCGGCGCAATGGGCGGTAGCGAACGCTCGTGCGCAACGCTCGGATGCGAACCGCATCGGCGTCGCGGGGCACGATGCCGGCGGCAACCTGGCCACGTGTCTCGCGGCCATTGCACGGGATCGCGGCGACATCGTGATCCTCGCGCAAGCGCTGCTCGCGCCGTTGCTGGACCCCAGCATGACGCGCATGGCCGACGAGAACAAGGTGCGCTCGCCGGACATCTGCATGGCGGAGTGCGCGCAGTGTTATCGCGCGTATTTGCCGAACGCTTCACAACGGCTTCATCCGTATGCGGCGCCGTTGGAATCGCGGCGTCTTGCCGGTCTGCCGCCGGCGCTGATCGCGAGCGCCCAGCATGATCTGCTGCATATCGAGGCCGAGAAATATGCGGGCGAACTGATCGCCGCCGGCGTGCCGACGGAAGTTACGCGGCACGTGAATGCATCGCATAACGCGCTTGCAGCGGACCCGGCCGCACTCGCCGACGTAGTCGCGTTCTTCAAGAAACGGCTGCGCGCGCGGACGGTCGCGCCGCTTGCGCCGCTTGGCGACACACAAAAAATTCAAACAATCTCAACGACTTAATCGGAGCAACGCATGTCCATCACTCGCAAACGTCTTACCGTCGCGCTAGGCGCCGCGCTGGTCGTCGCAGGCATCGGAACATTCACTGCCATGCATGGTTTCGGCCACGGCGATCTGCCGGTGAACGGTGCTGAAGCCGCGATCAAGCCATCGGCGCCCGCCATGGAAGTGGATGTCGCCACGGTGGTCTCGAAGACCATCACCGACTACCAGAACTATTCGGGCCGCCTGGAAGCGGTCGACAAGGTCGAGATCCGTCCGCTCGTGCCGGGGACCATCGTCGCAGTGCATTTTGCCGATGGCGCGCTGGTGAAAAAGGGCGATCCGCTCTTTACCATCGACCCGCGGCCGTACGTGGCGCAAGTCGATCAGGCCGCGGCGCAACTCGCGGCGGCCCAGGCTCGCAACGGTTATACCTCGACCGATGCGGCGCGCGCGGAACGTTTGCTGGCGGACAACGCCATCGCCAAGCGCGACTACGACGAGAAGCAGAATGCTTCGCACGAAGCCGCGGCGAACCTGAAGGCTGCGCAAGCGGCGCTCGAAACGGCGAAAATCAACCTGACGTACACGCAGATCGTGGCGCCGGTGTCGGGCCGGGTGTCGCGTGCGGAAATGACGGTGGGCAATATTGTGTCGACGGGTTCCAGCGCACCGCTGCTGACCACGCTGGTGTCGGTGTCGCCCATCTACGCGTCGTTTGACGTCGATGAACAAACCTACCTGCGTTACCTGAGCCGCGATTCGCGTGCCAGCGTGCCGGTCTCGCTCGGCCTCGCGAATGAAGATGGTTTCTCGCGTGAAGGCAAGGTCGCGTCCGTCGATAACCAGCTCGATACGGGCTCGGGAACGATTCGCGTGCGGGCACGTTTCGATAACGCCGACGGTTCGCTGGTGCCGGGTCTCTATGCGCGCATCAAGGTAGGCGGAGGCACGCCGCATCCGGCTGTGCTGATCGACGATGCCGCGATCGGGACCGACCAGGACAAGAAGTTCGTGATGGTGGTCGACCCGGACAATCGCGTGCAATACCGCGAAGTCACGCTCGGCACGTTGAGCGAAGGCATGCGCGTGATTGTGAAGGGCTTGCAGCCGGGCGAGCGGATCGTGGTCAACGGTCTGCAGCGCGTACGTCCGAACGATGTGGTGAAGGCCAACTCCGTAGCAATGGCGAGCGCATTGCCGCCTAAAGACGCTTCATAAGACGCGCTTTACAAGACGAGTTTATAAGCGCTTAACAGCGGCTCCTCGCGTGTGTGGTCCGTGGCGGTTCGTTCCTGACGGGACGGACTGGCCGGCGGTTACGCGCGCGCAGCCTCTCATGCAGATAAAGAAAACGTCATGAACATTTCCAAGTTTTTCATCGACCGCCCGATCTTTGCGGGTGTGATGTCGGTGCTCATCCTGCTGGCGGGCATCATCGCCATGTTCAAGCTGCCGATCTCCGAATATCCGGAAGTCGTGCCGCCGTCCGTGGTCGTGCATGCGCAATATCCGGGTGCGAATCCGAAAGTGATCGCCGAAACAGTGGCGTCGCCATTGGAAGAGCAGATCAACGGCGTGGAAGACATGCTGTACATGCAGTCGCAGGCTAACAGCGACGGCAACCTGACCATCACGGTGACGTTCAAGCTTGGCACGGACCCGGATAAGGCGCAGGAACTGGTGCAGAACCGCGTGTCGCAAGCGCTGCCGCGCTTGCCGGAAGACGTGACGCGGCTCGGCGTGACGACGATCAAGTCGTCGCCGACGCTCACCATGGTGGTTCACTTGAACTCGCCTAATGACCGCTACGACATGACGTATCTGCGCAACTACGCGCTGATCAACGTGAAGGACCGGCTTGAGCGGATCCAGGGCGTGGGCCAGGTTCAGCTGTGGGGCTCGGGCGATTACTCCATGCGCATCTGGCTCGACCCGCAAAAGGTCGCTCAGCGTGGCATGACGGCAACCGATGTGGTCAACGCGATTCGCGAGCAGAACGTGCAGGTGGCGGCCGGGGTGATTGGTGCATCGCCGACGTCGTCGAACGTGCCGTTGCAACTCAACGTGAATGCGCAAGGCCGCTTGCAGACCGAAGCGGAGTTCCGGGACATCGTGCTCAAGACTTCGCCTGACGGCGCAGTCACGCATTTGAGCGACGTGGCGCGGGTCGAGTTGGCTGCATCGGAATATGGCTTGCGTTCGCTGCTCGACAACAAGTCGGCGGTCGCCATGGCGATCAACCAGCAACCGGGTGCGAACTCGCTGCAGATCTCCGATTCGGTCCGCGAGACCATGAAGGAACTGAAAGCGGACATGCCGGCGGGCGTCGATTATCAAATCGTCTATGACCCGACGCAGTTCGTGCGCTCGAGTATTGAAGCGGTGATTCATACGCTGATCGAAGCCATTGCGCTGGTCGTGCTGGTGGTGATCGTGTTCCTGCAAACCTGGCGCGCGTCGATTATTCCGCTGCTGGCGGTGCCGGTGTCGATCATCGGTACGTTCTCGTTGCTGCTGGCGTTCGGCTTCTCGATCAACGCGTTGTCATTGTTCGGCATGGTGCTGGCAATCGGGATCGTGGTCGATGATGCGATCGTGGTGGTGGAAAACGTCGAGCGGAATATCGAGGCGGGGTTATCGGCGCGAGAGGCGACCTATCAGGCCATGCGAGAAGTGAGCGGGCCGATTATCGCCATTGCACTGACGCTGACCGCCGTGTTCGTGCCGCTCGCGTTCATGTCCGGCTTGACGGGGCAGTTCTACAAGCAGTTCGCGATGACCATCGCCATCTCCACGGTGATCTCGGCCTTCAACTCGCTGACGTTGTCGCCGGCGCTGGCAGCCTTGCTGCTGAAGGGCCATGACGAACCGAAGGACTGGCTGACGCGCGGAATGGATCGGGTGTTCGGTGGCTTCTTCCGCCAGTTCAACAAGGTCTTCAAGCGTGGTTCGGAGAACTACGGCAAGGGTGTGACGGGCGTTATCAACCGCAAGGCGCTGATGATGGGCGTGTATATCGTGTTGTTGTGCGGCGCTGTGCTAATGAGCAAGGTCGTGCCTGGCGGTTTCGTGCCGGCGCAGGACAAGGAGTACCTGATCAGCTTTGCGCAGTTGCCCAACGGCGCGTCGCTTGATCGTACGGAGGCGGTGATTCGCCAGATGACGGACATCGCGCGGAAAACGCCGGGCGTGCAAAGCGCGGTGGAGTTCCCGGGCTTGTCGGTGAACGGTTTCACGAATTCGTCGAGCGCGGGCATTGTGTTCGTGACGCTCAAGCCGTTTAACGAACGCAAGGGCGCAGCGCTCTCTGCAGGAGCCATTGCAGGCTCGCTGAACCAGAAATACGCGGCCATCAAGGGTTCGTTCATTGCTGTGTTCCCACCGCCGCCAGTGCTTGGGCTGGGAACGCTGGGCGGCTTCAAGCTGCAACTGGAAGACCGTGGCGCGCTGGGCTACGCCGCACTGAACGACGCGACGCAAGCGTTCATCAAGCGTGCATCGCAGACGCCTGAACTCGGCCCGACGTTCTCCAGCTATCAGATCAACGTGCCGCAATTGAACGTGGATCTGGACCGGGTGAAAGCGAAGCAACTGGGTGTCTCCGTCACCGATGTATTCAGCACGATGCAGGTCTATCTCGGCTCGCTGTATGTGAACGACTTCAACCGCTTCGGCCGTGTGTACCAGGTTCGGGTGCAGGCGGATGCGCCGTTCCGGTCGAGCTCGGAGGACATCGGTCTGCTCAAGACGCGTAACGCGAATGGCGAGATGGTGCCGTTGTCGTCGCTCGTCAAGGTGACGCCGACCTATGGTCCCGAGATGGTGGTGCGCTACAACGGCTACACCGCTGCGGACATCAACGGTGGTCCGGCTCCAGGGTATTCGTCGGGCCAGGCACAAGCTGCAGTGGAACGCATTGCGGCTGAAACGCTGCCGCGCGGTATCAAGTTTGAGTGGACCGACCTGACGTATCAGCAGATCCTCGCGGGAAATGCCGCCATGTGGGTGTTCCCGATCAGCGTGCTGCTGGTGTTCCTGGTACTGGCTGCGCTGTATGAAAGCCTGACGCTGCCGCTCGCCGTGATCCTGATCGTGCCCATGAGCATTCTGTCGGCGCTGGTCGGTGTGTGGCTCACGAAGGGCGACAACAACATCTTCACGCAGATCGGCTTGATGGTGCTGGTGGGGTTGTCGGCGAAGAACGCCATCCTGATCGTGGAATTTGCGCGAGAGCTGGAAATGCAGGGTCGTTCGATTGTGCAGGCCGCTATTGAAGCCAGCCGTCTGCGTCTGCGGCCAATCTTGATGACGTCGATCGCTTTCATCATGGGCGTGGTACCGCTCGTGCTCTCGTCGGGCGCGGGTTCGGAAATGCGCCATGCAATGGGTGTGGCGGTGTTCTTCGGCATGCTCGGTGTGACGCTGTTCGGCCTGATGCTCACGCCGGTGTTTTATGTGCTGTTGAGAAAGCTGGCTGGCGGCGAACATCTCGTCGACAAGCATGGCCACAATCCGCACATCAGCGGTGTCAATGCTTCAGCTGAAGCATGAGAGAGATTGAAATGAAAACGTTGAATACAAAGCGATGGCTGGGATTGTCGGCGTTACTCGGATCGTTGCTGGTTGTTGCGGGCTGTTCGCTCGCACCGACCTACACGAAGCCCGACGTGAGCGCGCCGGCAGCCTTCAAGGAAACACCGCAGGAAACAACGCAGCAAACGGCGTTGGCGCCCTCTGAACAAGGCACGTGGAAGACGGCGCAACCGTCGGAGCAGGTGCTGCGCGGTGAATGGTGGACTGTTTTCAACGACCCCACGCTCAACGCTCTGGAACATCAGGCGCTTGAGGCAAATCAGAACCTGAAGGCAGCGGCCGCGCGCGTGAAGGAATCGCGCGCGATCAACCAGACGGCGCGGGCGGGCTTGTTCCCGACGTTGGATGCGGGTTTCGGGCCGACGCGCGAGAAGCTTTCGCCGGCGTCCCAGTTCCTTCCCGCCAACGCGAACGTGCCCTCACAGACCCTGTGGCGCGCTGAGGGGAGTGCATCGTATGAAGTGGATCTGTTCGGTCGCGTATCGGACTCGGTGAAGGCCGCGAACGCCGGCACCGAGCAAAGCGAAGCGCTGTTCCGGTCCGTGCAACTTGCGTTGCAGGCTGACGTGGCGCAGAACTACTTCAACCTGCGTGAACTTGATTCGGAAAGCGATGTCTTTACGCGGACCGTGACGCTGCGCGAGCAGGCGCTGAAGCTTGTGCAGAACCGCTTTAACGAAGGCGAGATCAGTGAGCTGGACGTGGCGCAGGCCAAGTCGGAACTGGCCACCGCCAAGTCCGACGCCATGACAGTGCAGCGCGCGCGTGCCGCGTCCGAACATAGCCTCGCCGTGCTGTTGGGTAAGGCGGCATCGCAGTTCTCGATGGCGGCGAACCCGCTGACGCCTGTCGATATCAAGATTCCACCGGGCTTGCCTTCATCGTTGCTCGAACGCCGTCCGGATATTTCGGCAGCCGAACGCGCGATGGCGGCGGCGAACTCGCGCATTGGCGTGGCGAAGTCGGCGTTTTTCCCCTCGCTCAACATAACGGGCTCGGGTGGATTCGAATCGGCGACACTCGGCGATCTCTTCAACTGGTCGAGCCGCACGTTCCTGCTCGGACCGTTCGCGGGGACGGCGCTCAATCTGCCGATCTTCGATGGCGGCCGTCGCAAGGGCAATCTCGCGAACGCGCGCGCGATCTATGAAGAGGATGTCGCGAACTATCGGCAGCAGGTGTTGGTGGCGTTCCAGGAAGTGGAGGACAACCTCTCGGACCTGCGCATCCTGCAGGACCAGACACGCACGCAAGCTGAAGCAGTGAGCGCGTCGAATCGGGCAGCGCAGTTGTCTCGTTCGCAGTACACCGAGGGCGCGGTCAATTATCTTGATGTGATCGATGCCGAGCGTACCGTGCTGCAGTCGCAACGCGCAGCGGTACAACTGGCGGGCGTGCAGGCGACGTCGACGGTGAACCTGATCCGCGCATTGGGCGGCGGTTGGGGAGACATGCCTGCTGCACCTGCAACGCCGGTCGCGGCCGCGTCGGATGCGAGCGTAGCGTCGCGATAAGCATTAAACGCAGCACTGGAAGCGCGATTGTTCAAAACGCGCGACAAGTGTCTTCGATTACAGAGGGTTTATCCGGAGGCTCCCGGTCCGTAAAATAACAATATGGATACGGGAGCCGTCATGAAAGCCTTAATCGAACGACAACTCTACCGACCCGCCGTCGTACTACCGCTGTTGGTCTTGATGCGCCTGATGGTGACGCTCGATTTCAACCTGATGCAAGTGACGTTCGTCGTGGTCATGAAGGGTTCGCAATACATGTTTCAAGCGGTCTTCAGGCGTCGCTTCGATCAAGCCGATCGTAGCGATGCCCGCCCGCCGCAGGTCCATGCCATGCATGACAAGACCTGCCACTGCTAGCCCCCTGCCGCTGCTTACTCTTTCATCAATCAATATATTTCCGGCACGATAATGCTGTCCGGCACAGGCTGCCGCAGATAATCGTCGTTATGAACGCGGGAAGGCAATTCGATCGTGGGATGCTCGATGTCGTGATACGGCACCTGGCTCAACAGGTGATGAATGCAGTTCAGCCGCGCGCGTTTCTTGTCCACGGCCTGCACGACCCACCACGGCGCTTCGGGAATATTCGAGCGCGCCAGCATCACTTCCTTCGCGTGCGTATAGGCTTCCCAGCGACGACGGCTTTCCAGGTCCATCGGGCTCAGCTTCCACTGTTTCAACGGATCCTGAATGCGTGCCTGGAAGCGGACTTCCTGCTCGTCGTCGGTGATCGAAAACCAGTACTTCAAGATCTGCACGCCGCTGCGGACCAGCATCTTTTCAAATTCGGGCACGGAGCGATAAAACTCTTCGTACTCCGCATCGGTACAGAAATTCATCACGCGTTCCACACCGGCCCGGTTATACCAACTGCGGTCGAACAGCACGATCTCGCCGCCTGCCGGCAGATGCGACACGTAGCGCTGGAAATACCACTGGGTGCGTTCACGATTGTTCGGTGCGGGCAATGCGGCGACGCGGCAAACGCGCGGATTCAGCCGCTGCGTGATGCGCTTGATCGCGCCGCCCTTGCCGGCGGCGTCGCGTCCTTCAAAGATCACCACGAGCCGGTGGCCACTGGACACTACCCAATCCTGCAGCTTGACGAGCTCGCCTTGCAGGCGGAACAGCTCGCGAAAATAGATCTTGCGCTGCTCGCGCGCCTCGGCGGAAAACGCGCCGTCGCCGTCGAGGATGCGGTCGTCGACTTCCATCTCCAGTTCTTCGTCGTAGCTGTCGATCAGGTCTTCTTCGAAGCGGCGCTGTTTATCCTGCGAAATCATGGGAAGCTCCGTTTGGTTGGGCGTGTTGACGGCGTTGACCGAGTTGACCACGTTGACTTTCGCCCCGGCAGGCAATGCAAAACCTGGCAATCTTGCAAATTATCGATTATCTCACCCGATAATTTCAGGAATGTTACGGCCGGCATGTCAAGAGCACGGCGACGGTTAGACGAATGATCCGCCTTTCCGCCAGAGGCATACGTGAACGGCCGGCGGCTATAGGCGGTTGCGTTAATGTACGTTCTGCACTTATGCATTTTGCACTTTGCCCGGAAACTGGAAACCGCATGCACGACTCATCCATTGACACACGGCGCCCATCAATAGTCGAACGGTGGGCGCCGTCCGTCTATTTCGTAATCGGGCAACTCGGCTGGTTTGCCTGTGTGCTGAGCGCCGCACGCGACGTGCCATGGATGGGCGTGGCCACCACCATTGTGCTCGTCGCTATGCATCTGGCGCGCGTCGAGCGGCCGATGCAGGAGTTCAAGCTGCTGGTCAGTGTGGTGTTGGTGGGTGCGATCTGGGAGAGCGTGCCGGTTGCGACCGGGTTGCTCGTGTATCCCAACGGCACCGTGTTGCCGGGTGCTGCACCTTACTGGATCCTTGCATTGTGGGCGCTGTTCGCGGCCCAGTTCAACACCACGTTCGGGTGGCTCAAGCAACGCATGTTGCTTGCTTCGGTGCTTGGCGCCATAGCAGGGCCAATGTCGTTTCGCGCCGGCGCAGCGCTGGGCGCAGTGCGATTTGCGCATCCATTGCCGGCAACGATCGTGCTGGCGATCGGCTGGGCCTTCCTGATGCCGGTGTTGATCCTGTTGTCGCGTCGGTGGGACGGGGTTCACGACGCCCGCTGATTCAGCGATCAAGCGGCCAGTCATGTTCAAGGGCGTTGGATGCGCGCCGTGAGATCTTCGTCGTGAAGCTGGAATAGTCCTTGCTAAGTATCCCGGGGTGATCCAAGGATTATTTCAGGGCTTGATTGATGACTAGCAGAACCGAATTTGAAACAAGAGAAACGGGTTGGCGCGCTCAATCCGATGTTGCGAGCATCGCAAGACAAGCATGGTCGGATGCGATTCCCGCAGCCACGCCAACGGCGCCTTCCCGCACTACACCACCAGCGACGTACTTTATATCGGTGCTCGAATTAGCTACCGGCGAGAAGCTTGGCAATGACGAACGCCTTCGCGCCATCGCAATTCTTGAAGCGCATTTTGCCGCGGGACGCCCTCGCACGCTAACGGAAGCGATCAGGATCTGCGCAGGCGCGATCGATTCTTCGACGCTTCAGCGGATGGCGCGCGGCGCGAAGGGGTGACACCTTACGCGCTCTCAGCGCTTCATCATTGTTTTCAGCCGCTAGCAAGAGCGACGTGTTTTCGTCATACCGAAGACTTGCATCGAAAACGCCATGCTTCGCCTGAAAGAGTGAGTGTGAGCGCCGAAAGCGGTTCCAGGTCCATGCAATAAATGGCCGTGAGCGGTGCGTCCAGCACGATCGCCAGCACGGTCTTGACAACGATTGCATGCGTTACGACCAGCATGACTCCCGCCTCCCGAATGCTCCCCAGCGCACCGCGAACCCTTGTTTGAAGGGCTTCCAGGCTTTCGCCGCCATGCGCCGCGCTTCCCGGTTCGGAAAGCCATGCGCCCAATCCAGCCGCGTCTTCATCATGGACCTCGCGGATCGGACGACCCTGCCACAGACCGTAATCCAGGTCGCTCCATGAGGCGTCGACACGCGTCGGGATTCCGAACGCCCGTCCGGTTTGCATGGCCGCGTGGGCCGGGCTTGTGACGATGCGATCGGGTTGAAACATCGAAGCAAGCTGCGGGAGTCGGGGTAACTCAAGCTCATCAATCGCGTCGCCGGTACTTGGAAACGAGCCGGTTTTCATCGCGTGCGTAGTCGCGTGGCACAGCAAGATAAGTTCGGTTTTCATGACGCTCGATTAAGGGATTGCTAACGGACTGCTTTACATTCCACCAACTCATTTTAGAATGGCAAGCTTGCAGCGCGAGGAAGTCGGTGAAAACCCGGCACGGTCGCGCCACTGTGAGCGGATGTCGAATGGGGCTGATAGCGTTTCAGCCTTCGTTCAGCCTCTGCAAGTCAGACCCCCGCTGCAGCCTTTCTTTTGTCTTACGGGACGCGCATTCCCTTGGAGTCGTTCATGAATCATCCTGCCGCATCCGCCAGTTTGTCCGGCAACAATCCCGCATTTGATGCACCCGTGCCCATTCCGGTGCGTGAAGTGTTGCCCTGGGCCGTCTTTATCGGTCTGCTTTTGCTGATCGCGATTTATTTTGTCGGCGCCGAACAGGGCGCGACCTCGATCTTCCAGGGCATGTATATCCACGAGTTCGTCCACGATGGTCGCCATCTGCTCGGCTTTCCCTGCCACTGAGACCGACCATGATCCGAAACCTTTTGATACGCGGCATGATCGCGGGACTCGTCGCGGGCCTGCTGGGCTTTTGCGTGGCGAAAACCTTTGGTGAGCCAGCGGTTGATCGCGCGATTGCTTTCGAGTCGCAGCAGGACAAGCTGCGCGATGAAGCGGACGCGGCGGCCGGGCATCCCCACGATCCCGCCGACGACGTCGAACTCGTCAGTCGCGGCACGCAAGCGGGGCTGGGATTACTGACCGGTGTCTGCGTGTTCGGGACCGCGCTGGGCGGCCTGTTCTCGCTCGTGTTCGCTTTTTCGTATGCAAGGATTGGCGCTTTGCGCGCTCGCGGTACGTCGGCGTTGCTCGGCTTGTTCGGCTTCGTGACTATTGCGATTGTGCCGTTCCTTAAATATCCGCCTAATCCGCCTTCCGTGGGCAACCCGGAGACTATCGGCGCACGAACCGCGCTGTTTTTCGGCATGGTCGCCATTTCGCTGATCGTGGCCGTGTTTGCGGTGCGCTTGCAGCGTCGTTTGCAAGCACGTCACGGAAATTGGGATGCAGTGCTGGTCTCGGTTGCCGTTTATATCGTGCTGATGGGGTTGGCGTACGTTGCGCTGCCGCCCATCGACGAAGTGCCGAAGCTGTTCTCAGCCGCGCTGCTATGGAAATTCCGCGTGGCGGCAATCGGTATCCAGGCGGTGATCTGGACCACGCTGGGTTTGCTCTTCGGCGTGCTCGCACAACGTGAACTGGAAAAGGTGCCGGTGCGGCGGATTGCTTCGGTCTGAGCGCTTGGTTGATGCGTTAGTGTGGACTCGATGAGGGGCGGCTTGCGGGCCGCCCTTTTTTTATAACGCGGCCTTGCGTGCAAGCAGGGTATCGAACAGCGCGAGCTTGTCGCCGTCGGCCATTGTTTTCCACGCCTTGATTTCCTCGCGGCTTCTGAAGCAGCCTTCGCAATGACCCGTGGTCTTGTCGAGCCGGCATACGTCGGTGCACGGCGAGCCGACGGGTTGAAGCTGTTTAGCGCGCTCGATGGTGAACGTGAGTTCGAGTGGTGCTTCCGTTTCCATCGGCAATTCCATAGGCGTTGTCATAGCGTTTCGCCGCGAAAGAGGGCGGCCGCTGCCGCCGGATTCGTCGGCCAGTAAGTGTGCATGTAGGTCGCGGTGATCGGGCCATGACGATAAATCGCTTCGCCTTCAACGCCGGTGGTGGCGTGCGTTGCGGTGAGCATCGGCAACATGCCGGTCGTCATCGACGAGTAGTGGAAGGTGTGGCCGGTGTGAGTGCCGTGACGGCTTTCAACACGCTGCATCGCTAGCCGGGCCAGGCGTTTCTGCATCTTCGCGTGCCCCGGCAAAAGGGCAAGCATCGCATGCTGCGAACCTTCGATGTCCGTCAGCGAATCGAGTAGATACAGCATGCCGCCGCATTCCGCGACCACCGCTTTACCGGCCGCGACATGCTCGCGAATCGAGGCCGCACTCACTGCGTTCGCTGAAAGCCGGGCAGCGTGCAACTCCGGATATCCACCCGGCAGATAAAGCGCATTGGCATGCGCGGGGACGGGTTCATCGGCGAGAGGAGAGAAAAGCGCGAGCGTCGCGCCCATCGCCTCCAGCAGATCGAGATTTGCCGGGTAGATGAATGAAAACGCGTCATCGCGAGCAATGGCGATGTGCATGCCTTCCAGCAAACGCGGCGGCTGTTCTGTCGCTTCATGCTCGAACGCCACCGCGGGCGGCAGATCGCGCAACGCCGTCTCGCCGATGGCGTCCGCTGCACGATCCAGCCGGGCATCGATGTCCGCCACCTCCGCTGCTTGCGTGAGACCCAGATGCCGTCCGGGTAGCGCAAAGTCGTCGGTGCTCGACAGATGCCCGCAATATCGAATGCCTTCGGGGATGGATTCACTCAGCATTTGCGCATGCCGCGCCGATGCCACGCGATTGGCGAGCACGCCATAAAACGGCAGGTCCGCCCGGTAGCGCGCGAGCCCGAACGCCATTGCGCCGAAGGTCTGCGCCATGCCGTGTGCGCCGATCACGGCGAGCACCGGCACGCCGAACGTGGTGGCGAGATCGGCGCTGCTGGGCGTGCCGTCGAAGAGACCCATCACGCCTTCGATCAGGATCAAATCGGCTTCCTGCGCCGCTTGCGCGAGCAGCGCGCGGCAGCCGCTTTCACCGACCATCCACAAATGCAGCGAATACACCGGCGCGCCGGATGCGCGTTCCAGGATCATCGGATCGAGAAAATCGGGGCCGGTCTTGAAGACCCGCACCCGCAGGCCTTGCCGCGCGTGATAGCGCGCGAGCCCTGCCGTGACGGTGGTCTTGCCCTGGTTCGACGCAGGCGCGCTGATGAATAAAGCGGGGCAGGCGCGCACGTCAGAACTCGACGCCACGTTGCGCCTTCACCCCTTGCTCGCGATACGGATGTTTGATCGGGCGCATCTCCGTCACGAGATCGGCCACTTCGACCAGCGCCTCGGGCGCATGGCGGCCTGTCACGACCACATGCAGCATCTCGGGTCGCGCGGTGAGCACCGCGAGCACTTCGTCGAGCGGCAGGTACTCGTATTTGAGGACCGTGCACAGTTCGTCGAGGATGACCATCTGATACTCGCCGCTTTCAATCATCTTGCGCGCGGCGTCCCAGCCTCGGCGAGCCGTCGCAACATCGGCATCGCGGTTCTGCGTGTCCCACGTGTAGCCGTCGCCCATGGTGATGAAATCGCAGTTCGCGATTGCGCCAAGGAAATCGCGTTCGGACGTATGCAGCGCACCCTTGATGAACTGCACCACGCCGAGCCGCATGCCGTGTCCGAGCACACGTACGGCCATGCCGAACGCCGCAGTGGTCTTACCCTTGCCCGTGCCCGTATTGACGATCAGGAGGCCCTTCTCGAGCGCGGCGGCGGCCTGCTTTTTCTCGTGGCCTTCCTTGCGTCGCTGGGTCATGCGCAGATGCGATTCTTCGTCCGTTTTCATCATGTTCCCTGGTTGTCAGTCTGTTGCTTGATTTCTTGTCCGAGGTCGTCTTCGGCAATCGCGACGGTCACGCCATCGGTCACTCTTTTCGGCACGATGATTCGCCCGTTGCGCGACGCGAGCAGCGCGCAGGGTTCGCAGACGCCGTCGATACCAAGCAGCGCCTGAACCCGTTCCGACGTGCTGGTTTCAACCTGCGCGATGTCTTGCTTCGAAAAAAATTGCAGGGGCAAACCGTGGCGAGCGGCGAATTCGAGCAGGGCGGCTTCGTCTTTCTTGCTATCGATTGATGCCAGCGCTCGCGTGCTCGCCACCGGCCGCGTCCCCAGCGCCCCGAACACGGCAGCATGAATCTGTTCGACGCTGACATCGCGCCGGCAGCCTATGCCGATGACCCATGTGCTCATGATTGCTGTGCGACGTAATCCAGCGCGCTCGCAATCCCCAGCCCGGCGACCGAGCCGATCACCACGATTGCTGGCGCTCCGATTCCCGCGCGCTCCACCGCTTCCGCGAGGTGCCTGAGCGGCGCTCGCAGATGCCGTTGATCGGGACGGGTAGCGCGTTCTATGGCGGCCGCCGGCGTCTCCGGATCGAGCCCGGCATCGACCAATGCGTGGGTGATATCCGTGAGCCGCCGTACGCCCATATACACGACCAGCGTCATCTTCGTCGCGACCAGCGCGCGCCAGTCGGGCTCGGCTGCATGGGCGCCCGCTTCGCGGCTGGCACCGTGGCCGGTGACAAACACGACGCCCATGGTGTGATCGCGATGCGTGACCGGAATGCCGACGGCGGCCGGCGCGGCAATGCCCGCCGTGATGCCGCAGATCACCTCCACTTGCACGCCTGCCGCATGCAGCGCCTGGACCTCTTCGCCACCGCGCCCGAAGACGAATGGATCGCCGCCTTTCAGCCGCGCGACGACGTGGCCAGCGCGCACATGGGCCAGCATGTCTTCGATGATCGCAGCTTGCGGGGTAGACGGATGTCCGCCGCGCTTGCCGACGTAACGAATGACCGCGTTGGCGCGGGCGAACTTCAGCACATCGGGATTCACGAGGTCATCGACGAGGACGACATCGGCTTCCGACAGCGCGCGCACGGCTTTGAGCGTCATCAGCTCGACGTCGCCGGGGCCGGCGCCGATCAGCCAGACGCGGCCGGACGTGCTCATGATTGCGCCTCGTTTGCGCGACCTGGACACGCGTCAGATAGCCGGCAGAACGGTCGGTACGAGGGTGAGCGAAAGCGTTGCAAAATTGGATTCATGTAAGACGATATCAACATTACGTCCTTCATCCGTCCCTCGCGGATGTGGCGTCCGACGCGCTATTAAAGCTAGAGCGCGCCACTTGGCGACTGGCCGGTATCCGGGCTTGGCGACCGCATTCCGCTCGCCTTCCCGCTCGTTGGAGCAGTGGCTTTGGAGGAAATGGGCGCTCGGTTCGAATGAAAGTCAGGAATGAGAGTCAATCGAAGCGGGCGCGGGTCGCTTGACCGTTGCGGGGACAGCACAGGTTTTTGTCGACACGGCGCGTGAGGCCTGCAGCGTAAGCCTTGAGCCTCGAGAATACGCGCGTGTGCATCCTGTTTCCCGTTTAACTACGCGCGCGGGAAAAGCGCGCGTGAGCACCAGACGCGGGCCAAAGATAGCACAGCGAGTGTTGCTTGCGCTGGGCTTTTACAGGCTAGAACCGGCCGGGAGTGCCGGGTTTTTGCGCTCGGAACGGCAAAATCACTCGTCAGAAGGCAGGGCCTGAACCCCGTCCGCACCCCGCCCTGATCCTTGACGCTAATCCCCCATCAGCCTAGACTTCGCCGTAGTTTCTGGTGCTCGCGCGTGGTCTCTGCTGCGCGCAGTTAAACGGGAAGCAGGAAGCGTTGCCGGAACCCCGGCCGTGCCAACCTGCGCTGCCCCCGCAACGGTAAAGCGAAAATCGCGCGACGTGGTTTTATCCTGGTTCACGCCGGGTTCACGCCACCTCGCACGGTAAAGCCGGCTTCGAAAAACCACTGCATGGATACATCATGTGGGAAGGTGAAGCGGCATTTTCGTCAGCCCGGATACCGGCCGGAACGAGTCAACACCTGAAGCGGACGTTTGTCGCGGGGATGCGGCATACGGTCGACACTTTTCACCATGCTTTTCCGGATTGCCATCCTGCATCGCGACATCCGCGCGGGCTTTTTCATTGCTCGCTTGAGTCAGCAAAGGGTCAGAAAAGGGCGACGCATTCCGGCAGCAAGCAGCCAATCGATACTACGGAGCAACGGATGCAAATGCGCAAAATCCCGGCCACGGTCGTAACGGGTTTCCTCGGCAGCGGCAAGACCACATTGATGCGGCACATCCTGCAAAACGCGAAAGGGCTGCGGATCGCGGTGATCGTGAACGAGTTCGGCGAACTGGGCATCGACGGCGAAATCCTGAAGGGCTGCAACATCGGTTGCGAGGATGAAAGCGTCACGGATCAACCGAATCTGTATGAGCTGTCGAACGGCTGTTTGTGTTGCACGGTGCAGGAAGAGTTTTATCCGGTGATGGAGCAACTCGTCGAGCGGCGCGATCAGATCGATCATGTGCTGATCGAGACCTCCGGCCTGGCGTTGCCCAAGCCGCTCGTGCAGGCTTTCAACTGGCCGTCGATCAAGAATGCATTCACTGTGGACGCTGTGGTGACCGTGGTCGACGGTCACGCTGCGGCAAGCGGCCAGTTCGCGGCGAACCCGCAAGCTGTCGACGCACAACGCCGCGCCGATCCGAACCTCGATCACGAATCGCCGCTGCATGAGTTGTTCGAAGATCAGCTTGCGTCGGCGGACCTGGTGATTCTCAACAAGACCGATCTGATCGATGAAACGCAGCAGCGTGCGGTGGAAGCACTGATTCGCGGTGAGATTCCGGCGGGCGTGAAGATCGTGCCGGCGCAGATGGGGCAGCTCGATCTGCACGCGCTGCTCGGGCTTGAGGCGGCATCGGAAACGACTATTCATTTGCGTGTCGATCATCATGGTTCCGTCGATGATGAAGGCCACGCCGATCATCATCACGACGACTTCGATTCAGTCGTGGTGGAAGCGCGGGTCGAGTCGCGCGAGGCCGTGGTCGCCGCACTGCGCTCACTGGTCGATGCCAACACGATCTATCGCGTGAAGGGTTTTGCGGCGTTGCCGGGCACGCCCATGCGGCTTGTCGTGCAAGGGGTAGGCCAGCGTTTCGATACCTATTTCGATCGCCGCTGGACTGCTGCCGAAGCGGCCAGCGAGACCAGCCGGTTCGTGCTGATTGGTGAAGATCTCGATCAGCCGCGTCTGCAACAAGCGCTGGTCGCCGCGCTCGCCAACGCACCCGTGCAGGCCTGATCCATGCATCTTCTACGCACGACGCCCGGCGGTTTTGTCGACGACGCAGCCGGCGTCATGCGTATCGACCAAACGCCTGCGCCGATCGTCGTGCTCAGTTCGGCCGATACCACGCTCTCGCTACTCGCGAGTGTCGTGCCGCATCTGGAAGCGGACTTTCCGGCTGTGCGGCTGGCAAATCAGGCGTTCCTGCGACAACCGGCATCGGTGGATTTTTACGTCGATGACGTGCTGAAACATGCGCGCGTGATCGTCATTGATCACCTTGGTGGTGAAGCGTACTGGCCTTACGGAATTGAGAGCATTACCACGCTCGCGCGCCGCAACGGCCAGATGCTCGTGATGTTTTCCGGCGATCTGCAGGAAGATCCGAACCTCGTGGCGAAGAGTACGGCCGAGCCCGCATTGTGCGATCAGCTATGGCGTTATCTGCGTGAGGGCGGTGCAAAAAATGCCGAAGAATTTCTTCGTTGCATCGCGTTTCGAGCGTTGGGATATGGGCGTGAAGCGCGTGCGCCGAGTCCGCTGCCCGCCGTGGCAATCTATCATCCGGCGCGGCAGATCGCGACCGTTGATGACTGGACAACACGTTGGGTTCACGGTGCGCCCGTCGTCGCCGTGTTGTTCTATCGGGCCCATTTACAGTCCGGCAATACGGACGTGTTCGATGCTTTAATCGAGGCGCTGGAAGCGCAGGGACTCAATCCGCTGCCGATCGCGATGGCGTCGCTAAAAGACCCTTTGAGCCGCGAAGTTGTGCAGCAGCTTTGCGCGGATCACGGTGCGTCGCTGGTGCTGAACACGACCTCGTTTGCTGCCGGCGTCATAGACGACCCTGTGCCTTTCGAACTCGCGGGTGACGCGCCGGTACTGCAAGTCATCCTTAGCGGCGGAAATCGCGAGGATTGGTTGAAGGACAACCACGGGCTGAATTCGCGCGATGTCGCCATGCATGTCGCGCTGCCGGAAGTCGATGGACGCATCATCACGCGCGCGATCAGTTTCAAGGGACTTGCGTATCGATGCAAGATCACGCAAGTCGATGTCGTGCGTTATCAGCCCGATCTTGAACGGGTGCGTTTCGTGGCTGAGTTGAGCCAACGCTGGTGTCGTTTGCGGCAACTCGCTAACGCTGAAAAGCGCATCGCGCTCGTGCTCGCGAACTACCCGTTGAGTGAGGGCCGCATCGGCAACGGCGTGGGTCTCGATACACCCGCCTCCGTCGTCAATATCCTTTCGATGCTAGCTAACGAAGGGTATCGAGTGGATGAAATTCCCGCCGATGGTGATGCGCTGATGCACGCGCTGACCTCGGGCGTGACGAATGACCCCGTGGTTCGCGACTTGCGTCCCGCGTTGCAAAGCCTGGCGCTTGACGATTACCTCGACGCTTTCGCCAAGCTGCCGGACAACGTCCAGCAGGAGCTGAACATGCGCTGGGGTCCACCCGAAAGCGATCCCACAATCCGGCGCGGCCGCTTCATGATCGCGGGCTGGCGCTGCGGGCATGTGTTCATCGGCATCCAGCCGGCGCGTTCGCGTGAACGTGGCGACTACGCGAGTTATCACGACGCGGAGCTTGTGCCGCCGCATGCGTATCTCGCGTTCTACTTCTGGCTGCGGCTGCGATTCAACGTGGATGCAATCGTTCACGTCGGCAAGCACGGCAACCTGGAATGGCTGCCGGGCAAGAGCGTCGCATTGAGCGCGTCGTGCTGGCCTGACCTGACGCTCGGCGCCATGCCGCATCTGTACCCGTTCATTGTCAACGATCCGGGCGAGGGCAGTCAGGCGAAGCGGCGGGCGCAGGCGGTCATCATCGACCATTTGATGCCGCCGCTCACGCGCGCTGAAAACTACGGTCCGCTGCAGGACCTTGAGCGTCAGGTCGACGAATATTATGAAGCGCTGATGGTCGATCCGCGCCGCGCGAAACTCCTGCGCAAGACGATTCTGGCGAGCATTGTCGAACATCGGCTGCATGAGGAACTCGGACTCGATAAACCTCGCGATTCCGATACTGAAGACGCGTTACTGACCCGCGCCGACGCATATTTATGCGAGCTCAAAGAGGCTCAGATCCGCGATGGCCTGCATGTGTTCGGCGTCTCGCCGCAGGGCGTGCAACGCCGCGATACGCTGCTTGCCCTCGGCCGTTATCCGATTGGTGACGCGCAAGGCGCGAACGCGAGTGTGCTGACCGCGTTGGCTCGCGATTTGAACCTGGGCGACACGTTCGATCCCCTCGATGCCGACTGGAGCGCGCCGTGGACGGGTCCCCGTCCTGCTGAATTGCTAGGGATTCTGGACACGCCGTGGCGTCATCATGGCGACACCCGTGAGCGTCTCGAGTTGCTCGCAACCTCGTTGCTCGACCGGCCATCGGACACGGCGGGGCCGAATACATCGCAGGTACTTACACGCCTGAATGGCGACTTGCTCGCGCGGCTCGACGCGTGCGGCCCGCAAGAGTTGAAGCAGCTTAAACGCGGTCTCGACGGGCGGTTTGTGCCGCCGGGCCCGAGTGGATCGCCATCGCGTGGAAGGCCGGACGTATTGCCTACCGGCCGCAATTTCTACTCCGTCGATACCCGCGCCGTGCCAACGCGTGCAGCATGGACACTTGGCCTCAAGTCAGCCAATCTGCTGATCGAACGCCACCTCCAGGAGCACGGCGATTACCCGCGCGCGATTGGTTTATCAGTATGGGGCACGGCGACCATGCGTACCGGCGGCGACGATATCGCGCAAGCCATGGCGCTGATCGGCGTGCGGCCGAAGTGGGCGGCAGGCAGCAATCGCGTGACTGATTTCGAAGTCCTGCCCATCACGATTTTCAATCGCCCGCGCATTGATGTGACGCTGCGGGTGTCGGGATTTTTCCGCGATGCGTTCGCGAACCTGATGCATCTCTTCGATGCCGCTGTGCAAGCCGTCGCGGAACTCGACGATGAGGCCGAGGACATCAACCCGATCCGTGCGCGCATCATGCGTGAACGCGACGAACACATGGCGCGCGGGCTGGATGAGAAGGAAGCCCGCTTGCGCGCGGGTTGGCGTGTGTTCAGCACGAAGCCGGGCGCATACGGCGCGGGTTTGCAAGAGATGATCGACGCGAAGCAATGGCAAAACGACGCCGATCTTGCGAGCGGTTTCCAAAGTTCGGGCGGTTATGCGTATTCGCAAAAGGGCGATGGCGTGGAGGCTCGCGAGACCTTCGGCGCGCGTTTGTCGACCATCGATGTGGTGGTGCAGAACCAGGACAATCGCGAACACGACTTGCTGGATTCGAACGATTATCACCAGTTCCAGGGTGGCATGGTAGCGGCCGTGCGGCATCTTTCCGGCACCCAGCCGCATGCGTATAACCCCGATCACAGCAATCCCGCCGCGCCGCGTATCAGGACATTGCAGGAAGAAATCTCTCGCGTGATCCGCTCGCGCGTGGTCAATCCGAAATGGATCGACGGCGTGAAGCGGCATGGTTACAAGGGCGCGTCGGAACTCGCGGCAACAGTAGATTATCTGTTCGGTTACGACGCCACCGCGCGGGTCGTATCGGATCATCAGTACGCGCTGGTCGCTGATGCCTACGTCAACGACGCAGACACGCGCGAGTTCATGCAGCAGCATAATCCGCACGCGCTCCATTCAATCTGCGAGCGTTTGACCGAAGCGATGCAGCGCGGCTTATGGCAAAGTCCAGGCGCGTATCAGGAGCAGATCGAACGCCATCTGCTGGATGCCGAACAGCAACTCGAAGGGCAACGAACGTGAACGAATTCATCTTCCCGTTTGCCGCATTGGTCGCACAAGAACCCTTGCAGCAAGCGCTTTTATTGGCGGCAGTCGATCCTGCACTGGGCGGCGTGCTGGTCAGCGGTCCACGTGGCACCGCGAAATCGACAACCGCGCGCGCGCTTGCCGAACTACTGCCGGAAGGGCAGTTCGTAACCTTGCCGCTGGGGGCGAGCGAGGAACAGTTGATCGGTTCGCTGGATATCGAAGCTGCGTTGCGCGACGGCGGCGTGCGCTTTTCGCCGGGTTTGCTCGCGAAGGCGCATCAAGGGGTGTTGTACGTCGATGAAGTCAATTTGCTGCCCAATCAACTCGTGGACCAGTTACTCGATGTAGCCGCGAGCGGTGTGAACGTGATTGAACGCGACGGCATTTCGCATCGGCATGAAGCGCGCTTTGTGCTGATCGGGACGATGAATCCAGAGGAGGGCGAACTCAGGCCGCAACTACTGGATCGATTCGGGCTGGCAGTGGAATTGGAGAATTGCTTTGACGCCGCAAAACGCCAGGAGATCGTCAAGGCGCGTCTCGCATTCGATATGAATCCGGAAGCTTTTCGCTCGCGGTTTGCGAGGCAGCAAGAAGCCTTGGCCTTGAGGCTTCGCCAAGCCAGAGCGACGCTTCCGGCCCTCGAATTCGACGACGCAGTTCACGCGCGCGTCAGCGAGTTATGCATCGAGGCGCATGTGGATGGCTTGCGCGCCGATCTCGTCATGTTGCGCGCCGCGCGAGCGCTCGCCGCATTTGAGGAAGCTTCAGCGGTGAACGTCGAGCATGTTGAACGCGTAGCGGAATCGGTGCTGTTGCATCGGCGCAAGGATGGCAGCGCGGCTAGCGACCATGGCTCTTCTGAGTCCCGTGCTCAACAACGTCCCAAAGACACCGACGAAGCAAGCTATGGCTACATGCCTCCTGAGCCCGTAGACATCACAGCAGTCAAGAACGTCAGGCCGCTTGCCGCAAAAAAATCCTGAGCCATCGAAGGCAGGATCCACAGGCCGAACCCGGCCGCCTTCGATGGCTTGATGCTTCAGCACCGGGTAAATCACGATCGCGCGCGGGCCAAGTGAGCACGCGCGTCGACTGGTTGCAAACGCTGCTGGCCAAGCGCAATCGACCTCTGGATGAAACGCACCTGAGGTTCCATCGCGAGCAAGGCGACAGCAGCGCGTTGCATTGCTTCGTGCTCGATTGTTCCGGGTCGATGCTAAGCGGCAAGCGGCTTGCGCTGGCGAAAGGACTCGTCGTGGCGTTGTTCGACCGGGCGTATCGCGAGCGTGCAGAGGTTGCATTGGTCTGCTTTGGCGGTGCGACAGCGCAAGTGCGTCGCGAACCCGGGGCGGCGCATTGGTGGAACGATCGCTGGCTTGCCCCCATAGGTGGGGGCGGAGGAACGCCGCTAGCGCTGGGCGTGCGCACAGGCGCCAATGTGCTTCTCAGGGCTGCACGTCATCGCCCTTCACAGCGGCGCTTCCTGTGGTTGCTGACCGACGGCCGCAGTCCGGAGACGCCATCGCGTCCCGATGCCGCGGATCAGATTGTCATCGTCGATTTCGAGAGTGAGGCGGTGCGTTTAGGGCGTTGCGTGACGCTAGCCGAATCTTGGCAAGCGGACTATCGTACGGCCGCTTCCATGACTACCGCTTAGTTCATTCGTACCAGCGCGGCGTGTATACCCAGTCGCCGTGGCCATCAGCCCGCGGAAAACTACGTGTGGTGGATGAACCTACGATCACCATCGTGCGCATATCGACCTGACTGGAATGCAGTTTATCCAGCGTCGTGGTAGTCAGCGTTTCACCCGGCCTGCCGATGTTTCGACCCAGCACGACCAAGGTCGCGCCACTCCGATGCTCACGCACGATATCCAGCGCACGATCGAGTTGCCACGGCCGCGCGCGCGAGACGGGGTTATAAAACGCCATCACGAGATCGGCTTGAGCCGCGTGACGCAAGCGGGTTTCTATCACGGCCCACGGCTTGAGATTGTCCGAAAGCGACAGCATGCAGAAGTCGTGTCCAAGCGGCGCGCCGGCGCGAGCGGCTGTGGCGAGCGCGGCCGATACACCCGGTATGACCTGCAATCCCACCGCGTTCCACAGAACGTTATCGCGGGCCTCATCGAGCGCTTCGAGCACGGCCGCGGCCATCGCAAAGACGCCAGGATCTCCCGACGATACAACCACTACGTTACGTCCGGCACTCGCCAATTCGAACGCATGGCGCGCACGCTGCATCTCTTCGCGGTTGTCGGTGCTATGCAGTACTTGATGCGGCGCGAATGGACCGGCCATGCGCACATAGGTCTCGTAACCGAGGACATCGTCGGCTTGCGTTAAAGCCTGTCTTGCCGCGGGCACCATCAGATCCGCGCTGCCGGGGCCGAGACCAATCACGGTTACTATGCCACGTGCTTGCCCGAGCGTTGAGGTGTCGACCGGCTGTGGCGCGAGGGCAATCACGATACCGTCGTCACTGGTTTTGAGCGTTTCGAAGCCTGCAGGAAGTGTTCCAAAGCGCAGCGGTACTCCCAACGTCCGTGCGGCGTCTGCAAGCGGTGCAGATGCCATCATGCTCAGAGGTGCGAGCACCGCCGCCAGCGACATCGATGCAAGACGATGTTCACGCAACATGAGACGCACACCTTCGACGATCGAGTCTTCCGACGACAACGCCGCCACGCACAAAACCACACAGCGCGGATGAATCATCAACTCGCCGGCAACCTCGCTCGTATGCGGCGTGACGCGGATTGCCAGGCTTGCGTCGGCAGCGCGTGGCAGGTCTGCTGCGTCGAGCCACGGCGCATGACCCTCAACGCGCATCGTGGCGCCCGCGAGCAGGTCCGACACAAAACGCTTTCCGTGCTCGATATCGGCTAGCACATAACCCGCTGGCGGGTTCAGCAGGCAAGTGCCGAAACGTAGTTCTCCGCTGGTCGTTATCGCCGGTGCAACGTCCAGCGCCGCCGCGATTTCACGCGCCATCACGTTCACGCCGCCCAGCCCGCCAAGCAAAGGCACGACGGCACTGCCGTCCTCGGCCACGGCCAGCACAGGCGGTTCATAGGTCTTACCGCCAAGCGCAGAGGCGAGGCATCGAATCACGATTCCCGCTGCGCATAACGCGACGATCGGCGTGTTGCGTGCATAGAGTTCGCGCAGATGCGGGCCGAGTTCAGTGAAGCCAATATCGGCCTGCACGCGGCTCGTGAGACCATGGACAAGCGATCCGGGATACCGCGTCTGAATGCGGCGCGCGGTATCGATTGCCCCCATCCCCAGCACGACGATTGCCGCAGGCACTTGATCGTTCAAAGGGGTCACGCCTGCCATTTTTCCCCCGGCACGACGAGCAGCGAGAAGTAGGGTGATGCCATGGGCTCGACTTCTTCCAGCGGCACGATGCGCTGGTTCGCCATGGTCGCGCGTTCGACGTACAGCGCGCGTTTGTCGAGTCCGAGTTCGGTCAGCACGCGACGCACCTTGTCGAAGTTGCGACCGAGTTTCATGATCACGGCGGCGTCGGCGGTGGCGAGACGTTCCCTCAGATCCGCTTCCGGCAGCACGCCCGACAACACCGACAAACTCTGGTTCCGATACACGAGCGGCACCCCAAGCACAGCTACGCCACCCAGCATGGAACACACGCCCGGCACTACGTGCGCTTCGAAGCGTTCGGCCAGCCGGTCATGCAGATACATGTATGAGCCGTAGAAGAACGGATCGCCTTCGCAGATCACGGCCACGTCGCGTCCCGCTTCCAGATGATCCGCAATGCGAATGGCGGATTCATCGTAGAAGTCGCCGATGATCGTTTCATAGCAAAGCGGCGGTTCAAGCGCTTCGGTCGTGACCGGATACACCAGCGGCAAACGCGTCTGGGTCTCCGTGAGATGCGCTTCAATGATCCCGAACGCATTGCCTTTCTTGCCCTTCGCCACGAAGTAAGCCACGACCGGCGCGGAGGTCAGCAAACGCAGTGCCTTCACTGTGATCAACTCGGGGTCACCAGGGCCGACACCGAGGCCATAGAGGCGTCCGCTCATCTATTCGGTCTCCGTTGCCAGCGCGTTCACGGCGGCCGCCGCCATCGCGCTGCCGCCACGTCTGCCGCGCAACGCGACGAACGGCACGCCGCGGCTATCGGCGGCAAGCAGCGCCTTCGATTCCGCCGCGCCGATAAAACCCACCGGAAAGCCCAGGATCAGCGCAGGTTTCGGCGCGCCCGCGTCGAGCATGTCGAGCAGATGAAAGAGCGCCGTGGGCGCATTGCCGATCACCACGACGCTGCCTTCCAGATCCGGTTTCCACAGCTCAAGTGCAGCTGCGGAGCGCGTGTTGCCGAGCGTGCGAGCGCGGTCGGGCACGGAAGGATCGTTGAGCGTGCAGATCACGCGGTTGTCCGCCGGCAGCCTCGCACGCGTGATGCCCTCGGCGACCATGCGTGCATCGCAGAGAATGGGGGCGCCTCGGCTAAGCGCGAGGCGGCCTGCCGTGCCCGCGCCGGGTGAGAACACGAGGTCATCGATTACGTCCGTCATGCCGCATGCATGGATCACGCGCACGGCAAGTTTCTCGAGATCGGCGGGAACGGCCGAGAGGTTAGCCTCGGCGCGAATGGTCGCAAACGACGCGCGATAGATCGCCTGGCCGTCGCGAATGTAGTCAAGCATCAAAGTGACTCCGGGCTAGCCAGTGGGCTGCCTGTTCTATGGTGAGATGGCGGGCGAGGGGTTCAGGCGCCTCGCCGTAAAGATCGTAGCGACCGGGAGCGACAGCGATCAGCGTGTTCTCGACGCGGTGTGCCGCTGCGCATGAGCGCGCGCAGCCGCTCAGGTGGACGTCGCCGGCAGGTGGCATCGACTGGGCGAGAAGGTGCGCGTCGGCTTTGGTATCGGCGAAACTTTTCGCACAGCCTTGCGAACCCGTACACGCGATGAGGCGCGCGAACGGTTCGTCGGGGGTTGTCGCGAGGCCGAGTGAGGCGAGTTGTTCCGTGACCGCTTGGGCCTCTGCAGACGACACATCGAGCAGCATGACGCTTTGCCATGGCGTCATGCGTAATCGTGGCGCGAGATCGGCGAGAGAAGACAGTGCCGCGGCATCCAGGCGTCCAAGCGGAACTTGCGCACCCACGCACACGCTGTCGCTCGTCCCTTGACGATGCACGCCGAAACGCAGCCTTGCATCGGATGCGGGACGACGCCAGTCCTCAACCTCACGATCCAAAGCGAAGCCAAGCTTTTCCTGAACGAGGCGAAGAATTTCTTCGATGGAACACGTCGTCAGCAGATCGCGCATCCTGGTCTGCCAAGGCTGCGCGAGATCGAGGAAGGTGTGCAGCAGCGCATCGACCAGCGCGGGGACGTGACCGGTTTTCACTGCAGCCAATGCCGGCGCGTCGTTTTCGAACCGCGGTGGACAGCCCGCAAGCCCGAATACAAACCGTTCCGCCGATACCGCTGAAAGCCACACATCGTGAGGATGATCGAGCATGGCGAGGCGCTCGCCACCGTCCACCATCAACGCAAATTTCGGCGATAGCTGATTCAAACGCGCGTCGCGCTGCATCTGCCCGAGTAACGTGGAAACGAGCGGTGCGACATCGAGCGCGGCGTGCGAATCGAGGCCAGCCAGCGGACTGGACATGACGTTACGCTGGTCGTCGGAACCCGGCGTGACAGGGCCGAGTCCCGCGTCGACGAGCAGCGAGACAAGCGCTTCCCGCGAGTCTTCCCCTACGCCGCGGATCTGCAGATTCGCGCGATTGGTCAAATCGATCAAGCCCGAACCGAACGTCCGCGAAGCGTGCGCCACCACGCGTGCCTGCGCTGCACTCAGTTCGCCCGATGCAAGGCGAATGCGGCACAGGCCACCATCGCGTGCAGGCACAATCCGCATCAGGCCCGGACAAGCCGATGGCCGCAATGCTTGCGTTGATGCGTGCGCTAATCCGCGTACAGTAGTGAGTGATTCGTTCAAAGCGTGACCCGTTCGGTCTCGCGCGGCGCCTCGAGCATGCCGCACCCTGAAGGGCGTGGCACGTTCGCGGCATCGGTACACCCCGCCCGATGTTGGCTTGCACGAAGAATTCCGGTCGGCAGGTCTCTTGGCTGGCAGGTCGCCGTCCGCACCGGCCTTCCCAGTCGAAACCAGTGGCAGTGGAGCGCGGACTCGCTGCGTACAATTGCGGGGGCAGCCACAGTTCTGCTGTGTTCCCTGTTAGGCCCGTAAGGGCACCGACTAACACGGTATTATGCCCGTTTTTGCAGCGGATAAAGCGGATCGGGGTCAGGCCGGACGTGCTTTAGCGGCATTGTCTCGGCTACGTTGTAGACGCGGCGCAATCACTGAATGAATCAAGCGAGGATCGGCGGATGACACCGTGGTTGACCGTGGTGGGGATCGGGGAGGATGGCTGGCGCGGACTGAGCCGTCAGGCGCGTCAGGCGCTGCTTGCTGCCGATACGATTTTCGGCGGCGCGCGTCATCTCGCGTTCTTGCCGGTCCGGATTGGCGGCGAACGTCGCGCATGGCCTACGCCGTTCACGATTGCGCCGGTACTCGAATATCGTCATGGGCGTGAACGGGTGTGCGTGCTCGCGAGCGGCGACCCGATGATGTTCGGCGTCGGCACGACGTTCGCCCGCGAACTGGCTGCGGATGAATTCTGCGTGGAGCCCGCGCCGTCATCGTTGTCACTTGCCGCCGCGCGTTTGCACTGGGCGCTGCAGGACGTCGCGGTGGTGTCGCTGGTCGGGCGGCCGGTCGCGGCGCTAGAAACGCAGCTGCATCCCGGCGCGCGCGTCTTTGTTCTAAGCAGCGACGCTACGAGCCCAGGCTTGGTCGCCGCATTACTGACGAAACGTGGTTTTGGGGCGAGCCGTCTGAGCGTGTTCGAGCATCTGGGGGGCGATCAGGAGCGGCGTATCGATCGCGTGGCGAGCGCGTGGGCGACAAGCGAAGTGGCCGCGCTAAATCTGGTAGCGATCGAGTGCATCGCGGAAAACCCTGCACTGCGCTTGCCGCTGACGCCCGGTCTTCCCGACGATGCGTACCAGCACGACGGCCAGCTCACCAAGCGCGATGTCCGCGCGATCACGCTGTCGCGGCTTGCACCCGAGCCGGGAGAATTACTGTGGGACGTGGGTGCGGGATGCGGTTCGATTGGTATCGAATGGATGCGCGCGCACCCGAGTTGCCGTGCCATCGCGATTGAAGCGAATGGCGAGCGTCAACGCCTGATCGAATACAATCGCGACGCGCTCGGCGTGCCGGGGTTACAACTGGTCGAGGGCGAAGCGCCGGACGCGTTGGCCGGACTTCCCGAGCCCGACGCGATTTTTATCGGCGGTGGCGTGACCGCGCCGGACATGCTTGAGACGTGCTGGTCTCATCTGAAGAAAGGCGGCAGATTGATCGTCAACGCGGTCACGATCCAGAGCGAGGCCACGCTCGTCGCGTGGCGTGCGCTTCATGGCGGGGAGATGATGCGGATAGGTGTTGCACACGCACAGCCCTTAGGCGGCTTCGATACCTGGCGTCAAGCGCTTCCCATTACGCTGCTGCATGCGGTTAAACCATGATGCTTATCGGTTATCTCCATGCGTGACGAAACGCCCGAACAGCCCGCGCCGCTACGCACTGGATTGACCACGGGTAGTTGCGCGACCGCGACGTCGCTTGCAGCAGCCCGATTGCTGCTCGCGGGTCGTGTCAGCGAGCACGCGGACATTACGCTGCCGAAGGGTCAGCAGGTCGTGATGCCGCTCGTGTTCTGCCGTCTCACCGGAGACAATTGCGCGGAAGCGGGTACCGTAAAAGACGCCGGCGATGACCCCGACGTCACGCACGGCGCGATCGTTTTTGCACGCGTAAGTTTGCTTGAAGAACCCGGTGTGCGGTTCCTCGCGGGACCGGGCGTGGGCACCATCACGCGGGCCGGACTGGCTCTTCCCATCGGCGAACCCGCTATCAATCCCGTGCCGCGCAAGATGATGACCGATCACCTTGCAGCACTCGCAAAAGAACACGGATACAGCGGTGGCTTCGAAGTCAGCATCGGCGTGGAAAACGGTGCCGAACTCGCACTCAAGACGATGAATCCACGCTTGGGGATTGTCGGTGGGTTATCGATTCTCGGGACGACCGGCATTGTCCGGCCGTTTTCCTGCTCGGCTTATATCGCTTCAATTCATCAAGGTATCGATGTTGCCCGCGCGAATGGGTACGTTCATATCGCGGCATGCACGGGTAATCAGAGCGAGGACGCCATGCGTCTTCGCTACAACTTGCCGGACATCGCGCTGATTGAAATGGGCGATTTCGTGGGTGCTGTGCTCAAGCATTTGCGGCGCGTGCCGATCGATAAGTTGAGCCTGTGCGGCGGCTTCGGCAAGATCAGCAAGCTGGCCGCGGGACATATGGACTTGCATAGCAGTCACTCAAGCATCGATCTGCCGCAACTCGCGGCTTGGGCCGCGAGTTCGGGCGCAAGCGCCAGTTTGCAACAGGCCATGTGCGGAGCCAACACGAGCCAGGAAGCGCTGCTGCTCGCGCACGAGCAGGGCGTGCCGCTCGGAAACATTGTCTGCGAACACGCGCGGCAATTTGCGTTGAGCGTGGTGCCTGAAAAGATTGCCGTGGAATGCTTTGCGATCGACCGGCAGGGGCGCATCGTGGGAGAGGCGCAATGAAACGGATCTTGCTATTGGGCGGCACCGGCGATGCATTGGTGATCGCACGACGTCTCGGTGCTGATCACATTTATAGCCTCGCCGGGTTAGGCCGTACGCCGGGCGATCTGGGCTGTCATGTGCGCGTGGGCGGCTTCGGCGGTGTAGCAGGGTTAAAGGCATTTATTGAAGCAGAATCCATCGGCTTGATCGTCGATGCCACGCATCCTTACGCTGCGCAAATGAGCCGTCACGCGAGCGCGGCCAGGGCGCTGCAGAACATTGAATGCTGGGCGCTTCGCCGCGCACCGTGGCAACCGCAAACCGGCGACGACTGGCGGGAGGCAGCAGAATTTCCGGACATCGTCCACACGCTTGTTCCTTATAAATATCCGCTCTGGACGCTGGGCCGCCAACCGCTTGCGCATCTTGATGTGATTCCCCCTTCGCAACACTGGACCATTCGCTGTCTCGACCCGCACCCCGGCACCGCACGGGCGACAATCATCGGTGCGCGTGGCCCTTTCTCGCTTGATGGTGAACGCGCGCTCTTCGACGCGCAGCAAACCGATGTCCTGATCAGCAAGAACAGCGGCGGCGCGGCAACCGAGGCGAAACTGGCGGTAGCGCGGGAACGCGGCTTGCCCGTGATCATGCTGCAGCGACCGATCTTACCCTCGGTCGAGCGCGAATTTTCCGATACACACGCGCTTCTGAACGCACTCGAAGTATGGCTCCATCCGCATCCACTTTTCGATAAAACCCCTTAAATGACGGTCTATTTCATTGGCGCCGGACCCGGAGATCCCGAACTCATCACGGTGAAGGGGCAACGCCTGATTCGCACGTGCCCGGTCATCTTGTATGCCGGATCGCTCGTGCCGGAAGCCGTGTTGAGCGGGCATAGCGCGCAAAGCGTGGTGAACACGGCGGATCTTCACCTCGATGAAATTATTACGTTGCTCGAAGCCGCGCACGCTAAAGGGCAAGACGTCGCGCGTGTGCATTCCGGCGATCCGTCGTTGTACGGTGCAATCGGCGAACAGATCAGGCGTTTGAATACGCTCGCGATACCGTATGAAATCGTGCCCGGCGTGACGGCAGCGGCAGCGTGCGCCGCATCGCTTGGCTGCGAATTCACGTTGCCGGGTATATCGCAGACCGTGATCTTGACGCGCTTCGCCACGAAGACGTCGATGCCCGAAGGCGAGCAACTCGCCGATCTCGCACGCCATCGCGCGACCATGGCGATTCACCTTGGTGTGCGTCATATCGAACGGATTGTCGCCGACCTGATTCCGCATTACGGAGCGCAGTGTCCTGTTGCAGTGATCTTCCGGGCAAGCTGGCCTGACGAAGAAAAGGTGCTGGGCACGCTCGCCGATATCGCGGCAAAAGTGCTTGAAAAAGGCATCGAAAGGACCGCGTTGATCGTGGTCGGGTATGTGCTGAATTCGGAAGGTTTTACGGATTCATCGCTGTATCGCAAGCCAGCCTGAGCCACGTGCCATGCGCGATCTCGATACCGTTTTCGACGCCTTGTCGCATTCGAATTTTCGCATGCGCTTCCGGCTTGGTGTGCGTGAAGAGGCTTATCTGCGTGAGCACGGCATGACGGAAGTGATCGGCCACGCGCGTGAGCTGATCACCCGGCGGCTTGCACCCGAGCAACTTCCGAACGATGGCAAGCAGACTCCGTTTCGAGGCCATCCGGTATTTATCGCGCAGCACGCCACGGCGACGTGCTGCCGGAGTTGCCTCGCCAAGTGGCATGGCATAGAAGCGGGGAAGCGACTGGACGATGACGAACGCGACCATGTTGTGCAGGCAATCGAACGCTGGCTGAAGGCGCAAAAAGTGGCCGGCGCCGATAAACCGCCGCGTCAACCCGACTTGCCGTTCTGATAAAAAAAAGCCGCGCGGCTTGGAAGCCACGCGGCGGGTCGACTGTGGCCGACTTAGCGCGCCATCATTCGAAAGCGCGTTTCTTCTTCGCCCGGCGCGACAGCATATTCAGCCCTTCGACCAACGCCGAGAACGCCATCGCCGCGTAAATGTAGCCCTTGGGCACGTGCGATCCGAACCCTTCGGCAACCAGCGTCATCCCGATCACGAGCAGGAAACCGAGCGCGAGCATCACGACAGTCGGGTTCCTTTCGATGAAACGCGATAGCGGTCCGGCCGCGAACAACATCACCGAAACGGCCCCGACCACCGCCACGAACATGATCGGAATGTGTTCGGTCATGCCCACGGCAGTCACGATGCTGTCGATGGAAAACACGAGATCAAGCACCAGGATCTGGCCGATCGCCGACCACGGCGTGAGCGTGGGTGTTTTCACGCCACCGCCATCATTGCCACCTTCACCCGCGACGTGATGATGGATCTCGGTGGTCGCTTTCCACACGAGGAACGCACCGCCAGCGATGAGGATCAGGTCGCGCCACGAGAAATCGTGTCCGAACGCGGTGAAGATCGGGGCGGTCAGGCGCACGATCAGCGCGACCGTACCGAGCAGACCAAGCCGCATCACCAGCGCCAGGCCAATGCCAAGCCGCTGGGTGCGCGCACGATGCGCCTCAGGCAGTTTGTTCGTAAGAATGGAGATGAAGATCAGGTTGTCGATGCCGAGCACGACTTCCATGACAAGCAACGTCGCCAGTGCGGCCCACGCGCCGGGGTCGCTTGCCAATGCAACTAAATAGTCCATGAGATCCAAGGGTCTTGGGGAAATAGGAGAAAACGGTTAAGGCGCCTACGCGGCGGCCGTTCGCGATGATACGTGACCTGTCATGCAAAAATGTAAGCTTAATGAAATAATTGAGAGCGTTGCAGAGCCAAAAAGTTCGACGGATGGATGGTTGGCGTCGAATAACCACCAAAATGGTGCGACGCGCAAATGCGGGTAAACTCTAGTGCTGTCCGCCCTATCGTAACTGTGCACTTACTTTAGCCGGAACCGCACCGGAAACCGCACCCTCAATCTTCGCTGCCCGTGTTCAGCAGTACTTTTCAGGTTCCACATGCAGGGAAAATCGCAACGCCTGGTCGAATTGGACTTTTTTCGCGGTCTCGTGCTGCTGGTGATCGTCGTCGATCACATTGGCGGCAGCATGCTATCGCGCGTGACGCTTCACGCGTTCGCGCTCAACGACGCCGCCGAAGTGTTTGTCTTTCTCGGCGGCTTCGCGACAGCCACCGCCTATGTGTCAATGGCCGCACGTCGCTCGGAGTCGGCCGCCCGGGCGCGGTTTTTCCGCCGTGCGTTCGAAATCTACCGTGCGTTCGTGGTGACCGCGGCCCTCATGTTGTTAACCAGTTTCGTGCTGCGGCCATTTTTCGGCAGCGCGCCGAATCTGGCTACCGCCGACCTCGACAGCTTCCTCGCCGCGCCGTTCACCGCGCTGGCCGACGTGTTGCTCCTGCGCCGTCAGCCGTATTTATCGTCCGTGCTGCCCATGTATGCGTTCTTCGCGCTGGCTGTGCCGTTTGTGTTGCCGCTCGCGCGTCGCAAGCCGTGGCTTCTGCTTGGCGCCAGTGTCGCGCTGTGGGCCGTGGCGGCGCCTGTGGCTGAGTATCTGCCGTCGGCGGAGGATTTGCTGTGGGACTTCAATCCCGCTGCGTGGCAGTTGATGTTTGTCCTTGGCGTGCTCGCATGCTGCCAGCCGGTCTATCAGCGGGTGAGTTCGCACCGGTTCGGCTGGGTGGTGAGCATCGCGGCGCTCGCGATTGTCGCGGGCATGGCGTATTACAAGTTGCTCGTGCTGCCCGTTTCCCTCGATGGCGATCTGAAGCGCAACTTGGCTGGCGCGCGTATCGTCAATTTTTTGGGCATCGCCTGGCTTGCAAGCGACCTGGCGCGGCGCGGAGTAGTGCAGCAGATCGCCCGTCGCTTGCCGTGGGTTGGTGCGGTCGGCCGTGATGGCCTCGTGTGTTTCGTGGCAGGCGCGGTGATTTCGCTCACGGTCGATTCAGTGTTGTTCACGCTCACCGGCGGGCTGATCGACGTTCCGATGGGTCTCGCCGCCGATGCCCTCGCGCTGGGTCTGTTGCTCGCGATCCCACATCGTCAGCGCGTCTTCGATGTAATACGTTCACGGTTCGTAGTGGCCGTGGCGAAGAGAGAAGGGTAGCGCCACGCGGTTGTATTGGCGGCGTGCGGCGTGCGGCCTCGTCGTTCGTCAGGTAATCAAAAAAGAAAGTGCGAACAACGAACTCAGCGACGAAGCATCCGTTTGCACCGCGGTACATCATTGCGGGATCTACGCGGTTCCTCATAACCCCAACAAACCTCGCGCAACCCCGCGCTCCCGAAAACCCTCACCCATCTGAGTTCATCTAAAACCCCAAAGGCGTCCCAAGCGGACGCCTTTGGGGTTTTTGGCGTGCCGTTCATCAACGCGCGCGTTTCACCCCCCGCACACCCGCACCCCCGCACCATTTCGCTCTTAGTAATTCTTAATTTTGTCCTAATTCTTTAAGACAGTTCCGAGGGTCATCCGAGGCGCCCGGTCTTAATATTCATTCACTCGCAGACGAACCGGTTCATCGCCTCCTACACGAATCCAGACGATGAAAAAAAGGTGGCTCGCCTTGCGCGGTCGGTATCACCGGACGAAGTAGTCCTAAGCACCGCAAGCGTCTACAAACTCTTATTCATTTCTCTACTGGAAACGTTCATGAAATCATTCATCTCCACCCTCGCTGCTGCTGCAACCCTGGCCACGATGGCTTTGGCTTCAACCGGCGCAAGCGCGGCTGACGGCACGATCACCTTCACCGGTGCAGTAACCGACACGACGTGCTCGATCGATGCAAAAACGGTTGGCGCCGCTGACAAGAACGTCACGCTGCCGACCGTGACTGACAGAACCCTGGGCTCAAAGGGTGCAACAGCCGGCACGACCGCTGCCACCGACCTGACCTTTGCGCTGAGCGGCTGCTCGACCGAAACGAAGGCCGTTGCGCGTTTCGAAAACGGTCCGACGATCGACCAGAGCACCGGTTATCTGACGAACCAGGCACCGGCCGGCGCGCAAAACGTTCAAGTTCGTTTGCTTAACGCATCGCATCTGCCGATCAACGTCGTGACCGGGGAAAACAACGATATGGCTGGCAACGGCGTGGCGATCGTGACGGGTGCTGCGAACCTGAAGTACTTCGCTGAGTACTACGCCACGGGTGCTGCCACAGCCGGCCCGGTCAACACCTCGGTCCAGTACACGGTCGATTACCAGTAAGCCGT
>NZ_LMUF01000065.1 GCF_009766085.1 Burkholderia sp. S171
GAGGGATAGCCCATCTCGCCGGTCTTCGCGATCAACGCAAGACGCACGGCGCGGGAGGTTGCATCGCCGGCTGCCCACGACTTGCGCGAACCCGTATTCGGCGCATGTCGATACGTGCGCAGCGAATGACCATCCACAAAGGCGAGCGACACCGCATTGATCAACTCATCACGCGTGAGGCCGATCATCTGACCGACTACCGCCGTTGAAGCCAGCTTCACGAGCAAAACGTGATCGAGGCCGACCTTGTTGAACGAGTTTTCGAGCGCGATACAGCCTTGAATTTCGTGCGCCTTGATCATCGCGATCAATACGTCTTTCATCGACAGCGGCGTCTTGCCGGTAGCGACCGCGTTACGCGATAACCAGTCGGCCGTTGCCAGAATGCCGCCGAGATTGTCCGACGGATGGCCCCATTCGGCAGC
>NZ_LMUF01000008.1 GCF_009766085.1 Burkholderia sp. S171
AACGATCCGATGGAAGCGACCTTTGTTGGCATCCACATGTGGAAGCAGGCGGCCGAGAAAGCGAAGAGCGTCGATGTCGATAAGATCCGCGTAGCGATGGTCGGCCAGAAGTTCGCAGCACCGTCGGGCTTCACGCTTGAGATGGATGGCAACCACCATCTGCACAAGCCGGTCATGATCGGTGAAGTGCGCGCTGACGGCCAGTTCAACGTCGTGTGGCGCACGAAGACGGCCATTCGCGCGCAACCGTGGAGCCCGTACATTCCAGGCAACGAAGGCAAGCCGGATGTGGTGAGTTCGATTCCGGATTTCCTGCGCCGGCGACGCGTGGCTTAAAGGCTTGGGCTTGGGCTTAAGCTTAAGCCTTAGTAAGTACTAGCTACGAACGTTGAAACATCGAACCGCCGCGCACTCAAGCACAAGAATCCCG
>NZ_LMUF01000009.1 GCF_009766085.1 Burkholderia sp. S171
TGACCAACCAAGCCACTCTATCCAGCCAGACCGATTCTGACCCGAACACCGTGACAACGGGCGTGCCAGGACTTGACGACATACTCGGCGGCGGGCTGATCAAGGGCGGCCTGTATCTGATCGAAGGAATGGCGGGGGCGGGCAAAACCATCCTGTCCACGCAGATCGGTTTTCATCGCGTGGCCGAGGGTGACTCGGTGCTGTACATCACGCTGATCGCGGAGTCGCATTCAAAGCTGCTGTCGCATCTGAAAGGGCTGTCGTTCTACAACGCCGACGCTATCTCGGACAAAATGCTGTTCGTCTCCGGCTACCACGAACTGATGCGCGACGGCCTGAACGGTTTCCTCGCGTTGATCGCGTCGACCATCAAGACAAACCGCCCCCGTTTCATGGTGATCGACGGTTTTCGCAGCGCCCGCGAATTCAGTTCCACCGAGCTGGAGTTGTCGCAGTTCATTCACGAATTGAGTGCGTTCGTGGCGGCCGCGGGCTGCACCACGCTGATCCTCGCGCCGCTCTCGGGCAACGAGCCGCATCCGGAACACACGCTCGTGGACGGCTTGGTCGAACTCAATCGTTTCGCCACCGGCATGCGGCGCGCGCGGGAAATCGAAGTGCATAAGCTGCGCGGGCGCGATCATCTGCTGGGACGCCATTTCTTCAAGATCACCGCCGATGGCCTAGTCACGTTCCCACGCCTGGAAGCACGCGCGAAGCTGCTTGAAGGGGCGCCGGACCTGAAGTCGAAACTCGCGTTCGGCCTCCCCGACTTCGACACCATGCTCGGCGGCGGCCTGGTGAAAGGCTCGACCACGACGCTGATCGGGCCATCGGGGATCGGCAAGACCCTGCTGTCACTTAAATTCCTCGAGGCCGGTGTCGATAACGGCGAGCGCTGCGTGTATTTCGGGTTTTACGAATCGCCGGAGCGGCTGGTCGCCAAGGCGGAATCCGTGTCGATCCATCTTGCCGATGCAGTCGCCGACGGTCGCCTGATCGTCGAGTGGCGGCCAGCGGTGGAACTGGCCATCGACGAACTCGCGGCCGAGCTGATTTCGGTGGTGAAGCGCGCGGGCGCGTCGCGGCTGGTGGTGGACGGAATTGAAGGCTTCCACGACTCAGCGAACCGCATGGAGCGTTTCGGGCTGTTCCTGAACGCATTGACGCACCGGTTGCGCCAGGAAAGCATCACGACGCTGCTCACGGAGGAACTGCCGCTTTATGCCGACATGGCACATGGGGGCTCGATCCGCGCGTCGGCGATGACGGAAAATATCGTGTTGATGCGATACGTGGAGACAACGACGTCGCTGTATCGGATCGTCTCTATCATCAAGCAGCGCGAAAGCGCCCACGATCCGTCCATCCGCCGCTTCGTCATCGATGAAAACGGCTTGCATCTCACGGACGGTTTCATCGGCACGACTACCTTGTTATCGGCGCGCGGCACGATTCCGCTTACGCTGTCCGGCCCGGATACCGGCACGCAGAAATGAAAAAGATCCTCGTCGTAGACGATGAATTTGACCTCCTGACCACCTGGCGGCTCGTGCTCCAGATGGAAGGATACGAGGTCAGTACGGCGTCAAACGGCTTGCTGGCGCTTGAGTCAGTGCGCGCCAATCCGCCCGATTTGATCATCACGGACTGGATGATGCCCGCCATGGACGGCGTTGCGTTATGCCACGCACTCGCCGCCGACGACACTCTCGCGCACATTCCCGTCGTCCTCTCCAGCGCCGCCGTGCGCACGCCGACGGTGACGCATCCGCACCTGGAATTCCACCGGAAACCGCTTTCCATCGATGAATTCATCAGCATTGTCGCGCGCCTGATCGGCACGGCTTGAGGACGAACGCGTCAGGCGACCCGCCGCCTGGGCACGATCCCTGCTCAAATGAACGCTCCGGTTACCCGGATTGTTCGTTAAACCGCTTCAACTAGAACGGGAGGCACCATGGTGCAGGATCAGGTAGAAGGCGCGGCGCAAACCGTCGTGGGCAAGGTGCAGGATGCGGTCGGCGGTTTGACGGGCGACGCGTCGACGCAGGCTGAAGGCAAGGCGCGCCAGGTGCTCGGCAAGATTCAGCTCAACTACGGCGAGACCATCGACCAAGTTCGTGAGGCGGTCATTGCGAAGCCGATCAATGGTGTGCTCGTAGCGGGTGCGATCGGATTCGTGCTCGGTGCGATCTGGGCACGGCAACGTTAAGTTGAACGCCACAGGTTGCGTGAAAAAACGACTGGCCGTGCTGAAAAGTGCGGCCAGTTTTTTTACGGCTTGATGGTTTCCTTGTCGCCTCGTTTTCAGGCCAGATTCACAGGTCGGGCGCGGTTGATGCTGATTTTCAGGGTGCATTCTTTCACAAGGGAGAACCTCATGACGATCACCGCAAGCCGTCTTTCAGACACAGAAGTGCTGGTCGACCATACCGTCTATACGTTTTCGGACAGCGCCGTCGCTGATGCGTTTCAACGATGTATCGGGCAGGATTCAGTTGATTCGTGTAGCACGAGTCACGCGCCGGTGTCATCGCGTACAGCGAACAATGCTGCACCGGACGACCTTCCGCCCGGCAGCATCATTTCACCATCGCTCGGCGGCATGCCGTAACGCGTTTTGCATCGAACGGGCGCTGTTGCTTCCGCGCCCATTAGCCTATTAGCTCATTACTTCGACGGCTTGTCGTCCTTGTCGTTGGTTGCGGGCATCGGATCCACTGATCGTGGTTTCGATACCCCTTCCGGCTCTGAACTATGCGACCCGAATCCGCCACGGCCACTCGCTTCGGGCGTGTCGCCACTGCCTAGCGGAACTTCAGCAGTTTGCTTTGGATGCTGCGTGAGATTGCGGCCGTCAGGCTCACCGGGTTCAGCCTTCGTGCTCGATGGCTGCGGCGCGTCGGCCGACCTGACTCCTTGCCGCGCGTCACCACCGGTTGCCGCCCCGCCCGGTAAATTCCCGCCGGAGCCGCCGCCGCTCGCGCCGGTGCCGGAGTCCCCAAGCGGTTTGCTGTTATCGAGGTCGCGCTGCGTTGTGGTTGGTTGCGTCGTGGTCATTAAGCGCTCCTGTCCTGATGGTTTGAGGTTCCATCAATCGAGCAACAGACGTTCCTCGTCGCACTTTTCCTCGTTTTTCCCGCTCCGAGTGACCGGGGTATCAAAGCACGGCTACCGCGAGGAACGCGAATCCGCATTCCGGCGATTTTGTCGCACCACCCAATCCGCAAGCAGATTTGGCACACGCGGCAACGCGTGCGGCCAGTGCACCGCTTCCTTCGCCAATTGCGCGACGAGCCCATGCGAGCTGAACTGGTCCAGCGCCAGACGCATGATTACCCGGCGCGCGATCGGCCACACGTCAATGTCCGGAGCAATCCGCCGCGCCATTTCCTCGATGCTCTGCGCCGAGCGCGCAAGCAAAGCCGCCCGGGAAGCGATGCCCGTATGGGCGTCGCCGAATGCGTGCTCCAGCGGGCCCTTGCCCAGTGCGGTGAATAGATCGGCGGCGGTCCGATGTCGATGCGCATCGCCGGCAAAACGCTCCGCCTCCCGCCGATACGTCGCTTCCACACGCACCGCATGCTGCGTCTCGTGTTCGTCGGGCCGGCCATGCCGCATGTGTTCACGCGCGGCCGCCTTGTGATCGCCGTTCAACAACGCGTGCGACCCGGCTACGAGGAAACTGCGCTCGTGCGCGGCGAAAAACGTAAGCGGTGAATCTCCGTCAAGCACGAGCGCTCCGAACGTGTCCGGTTCGATGCTGACTGCGGCACCCGCCGCTTCCAGACCGGCGTGGAACACGCCTTCGCCGAGCGCCGTCTCGAAGAAAACCTCGATCCACGTAGCAATCAATCGGGCCGGATCCAGGCCGTGGGCGCGCAGCGCTTTGGTGTCCGAGAGCGGCACGCTGCGCACGGCGCGCGTGACGAGCGCCGTGTCGCTGCAAAAATCCCAGAGCACTTCGGGCACGACGACGCGTGAGTCTTTGTTCACTTCGCGCAACCGGTAGCGCAGAAAGCTTTGATCGGCCGCCCGCTGGCGCAAATCAAGCATGCCGGTAATCGACTCCGTCAGGCGTGCGATCAGCGCGCCAACATTTTGCTCCCGAACCTCACGTGAAAAACGGCCGGCCAGGCGCGCCGCCGCGTTCGCCACATCCAGGTCTTGCACCAGTTCAGTGCGTGTATCGGTCCGGATCAAGGTGATTCGGACAGCGACCGGCGGCGCGTTTGCATCGATACGAGAGGGCGAATCAAGCATGATCCGCCCACGATGCGTCTGCTGCGCTATCCCGCAGCGTTCAGGCTCGGCATCCACATCGATCAACGCGGCAGCCCGTCCCGGCGGCAACGCAGCCGCAAGCGCCTGGCGCAGCGGCGCGTCTTCCAGCGGCGCCTTGAGCGCATCCAATTCGGCCAGCGCGACACGCACGGCTGTCTCGGCCAAGCCCGGGTGTTGCGCCAGCAGGCCCGACGCCATGGTTAGCACACCGGACAGGTTCTGCAATACTGGAACCCGCTGAGCCAGGCTGGTGGCGCCACGGCTTCGCACACCGGCGGCGAACGAGCGCAGGACGCGATGGATCGGGGCGTCGGCGGCGGACGTCGCGCGGCTTTCTCGCACGAATAGCGTCGCGAGGCGCCAGATTGCACGCACGCGCTGCGTCATTGGTTGCGTTCTCCACTGAGTCCGCGACCGCGTCGTCGATATACCCGGCACATGCTGGAATAGCTGATTTTCCGCTCCTTGGATGAGGTGGATGAAGTGGGAGACAGGCGGTACCCGCGCGAGCTAAACCCCAAGAGGACGATCCTTGCCCAATTCACGTTGGTCGCGCAAGTGTTTGCAGAGTTCTCATGGATAACACTCAGGCACCGGCGCCCGCGACCGTGTTGAACACGATAAAGGGGAACGGGCTCGGGTGTCGAACCCTTGGTTGGGCGATCTTCGGGATTGATGGACGAGTTGCCTGCAAGCCAGCACAGTCCGATGCCAATATTCCAGCGGGGCGCGCGCGTTTTTTTAATCACTGAAGCTGCAATCGTGATTTTAACGATGCAGGTTAATTGTCTGAGGTTTTAAATACGGCTTGCCTGCTTCATTATTAATTAACGATATTGTTTCAAGTTCTGACTTTAATTACCCGATTTTCACATGGAACTCATCACGCTAGCGGACGAACCATGCAATGGATCGCGCCGGGTTTTACCAATAGATGCATCACTATGCGCTTTGGTTTGAAATCACGATGTATATAGCCGGGCGACAAATCCATAAGGGCCGCTCCGTGTCACTTTTTCAACGGGGAAAAGCTCGCTTTCCGCCAGCGCAGAAGGTGCTCCGTACCTCAGAGCGATCCCAGCGTCATTTCTCCAGATGCGACAAAATGTGCAACGATCTTCGCGATTGATTCTCTTTATATATTCGACACAACGCATGTTTAACCAGCAAGACAAACATGCAAGCTGTTTAATCGTTTCCCATTTGCATAATCTTCCTGTTGCTGTGAATTATTTGCGCATTTTTAGAAATGGAGAGACTCCCATTTCTTCCATACACGCCATGGCGCTGACTAAAGAGTGTTTTTGACTCTACGCGGAAACGGCTTATACGCTGCAACGTGTCAAAAATCTATTTCGAAGGGTTAAACGTTGTGAGCCATCAAATCGGAAATACTTGTGTTTCGATACGAACAAATGTCTTCGAATGAGAAAAATTAACCGAAATTGCTGAAGTGTCCGAAACGGGATCTATTCAGACACATTGTTTCCTTCTCCTGTCTGGCCGTACGAGATAGCGTCGGATCTCGCAACGGCTCACCGATAAATCTCTCTTCATAATTGGCACGTTTAGTGCTTAATTAGCCTAACTAGATCCGGTCATTCCAATACCTTTTGTCCACCCATGATTATCACTATGCTAAATACTCCAGTGATCGAGACACACCTGAGTGCCTTCCATGAAGTACTTGCAGAATGCACCGACCTCAAAAGCCGGGTTGCGACGGAGCGCGTAGCGGTATCGGCGATCACCACCGCGATTGTCAATGCAAGTGAAACCCTCGCGAGAAGGGGTTACATGACGCCACAAAGGGTGGAAGGACTGACGCTGTCGATTGAAGAGAATGCGCTCGACCTGAAAGCCGCACTCGATGAAGTCGACGCCTCCATTTGCACGGCTATTGGCCCTGTCGAGAAGTTCGCCGCAGTGACGGAACGACTGAGGACCGCCCAGCGAAGGGCGCCTTCGGTTCACGTCACGGCCGCAGCGGGTCAATCAGAAGGTCCGGAGGCATCGATGTTCGATTCAATGGCGGCCCGGCATTCCGCCTTGTGCGAGCATTTACTGGAAAGCGTGCGGGAGTTGGCCAACAATGCCACTTACCGGCTCGACGATCTGCGGGAAAAGATCGACCGGCTGCAGTCGTCTTATGGAGAAATTACTGCGGCGATGGCGTCTTGAAGCGCTGCCTCACGATGCTGGGAGCGTGCGTGTGTCGCCCGGCGTTACCCGGTGTTACGTTGCAGACGTTACATCGGCAGGAACCGAGCGTATGACCGGGTGAGTATCCGTGAGTGAAGGCGAGACGCTCCATGCGTTGAGAAAGGCGGCCCGTTCAAACACCCGGTCCATCACCGCAGCGCGAAAGCGCGCAGGGCGGCGCCCCAGCGCGCTCGGCGAGCAGCCGCCAAGCGCGTTGCCAAGCCTGTTCGCCCGCGAACACACGGCGCAAATTGGAGGATTCCGCATTGCACCGTGGCGTGCTATCGTTTTCATGCCGGAATCAGAACGTCCGGCACACGTCAATCATCTTCGTGAGCGCCGCCATGAACGATGTACGCCACAATCTCAGCCCGACCGACCGCGTGGAATTGCTCTGCTGGCTCACCTGCGGAAGCCTCGGCGCTTATTATCTGAACGGTTCCTGGCCCACCGCGGCTTTCCACGTACAAGCAGCTCACAAATGGCTGGACAGGCACAAGCGCCAAGCTGAATGGCTCGCCATCGCGAAGCTCTCGGCCATTGCAGCCGATCTCGCCCAGCGCCACTCGGAACTCGTGGATGCCGACTGGGCTCGCGATGCCGTGGAAGAGATCCTGGACAGCGACGACCTCAACTATCAATCAGAGCTCGTGTTGCGCGTGCTCGATGAATGCAAGCGCGCGCTAGCCGACAAACGGCCGGCCGACTGACCCTGCCGAACCAAAGGGCCTTCGTTGATCGAGAATCATCGTTCGACGAAAGCCCTCCTTCTTGAAGCCCTTTGCTGCGTTGGCTTTAATGCGTCGGCTTCAGAACCTCGTGCGCACGCCGATCCGGATTGCCGTCGACGAATCTCCCGAGCCGACATACACCCCATTGGAAAACACGGGTGCCGAGCCACCGCCGAGAACCACCGGCGCCGCGCCGCCCGATACCCGCAAGTAGGTGGCGCTGGTGTACACGTCCGTGCGCTTGGACAGCGCATAGTCAAGCAATAGCGTCCCGTTCTGAAACTTCTGCTCGCCAAGCTTGCTGTACCAGTATCCGCCCATCAAGGTCGTCGCCGGGGTCAACTGGAACACCTCGTTGATCTCGTAGGTCGGCATCGAGCCGTTATCGCGGGCGATGCGAAAGTGGGTATCGGTGAAAAGCAGCCGCGTCAGGCTGCGTCCATACCGGTAGCTCGCACCCGCGCCGATCGTGCTGACGCTCGTGGCCACGACCGGAGCTCCCGATAGGTTCGGAAACAACGTGGTGCCCGCCTGGGTCGGCGCGTTGAGACCGAGGTCATGGGTATCGGTGTAGGCGACGCCCGCCTGGAACGGACCACCGTCGTATCGCGCGCCGAACGCGATCACGCGTCCGGTCCCGGCCGTGACGGATTGCGAAGGGAACGCATAGAGGCCGCCGAAAGAGAAACCATAATAGGTTGGCGACTTGTACTTGACCGCGTTGTTGATGTGCAAGGTACCGGCCAGATGGTCGAAATCGCCGGGATGCCAGGAGTATTGCCCGGCGTATTGCCCCATCGCGAACTGCGTGAGGTTGTCCCAGAAGAAGTCGTATTGTTTGCCGAGCGTGAGCGTGCCATGCGTGGTGTCGGTGAGGCCTACCCATGCCTGGCGGCTGAACAACACGCCGGATTGGACCATTGTGCCGTTATACAAATTAAAGCCGTTCTCCAACTGGAAAATAGCCTTGGCGCCGCCGCCAAGATCTTCGCTGCCGAGCAACCCCCATCGATTCGACTGGATCGAGCCGTCGTTCGCCACAAAGGTTCCGTGCCCATTCAGATTGCTGAAGTACGTGATGCCGGCGTCGATAATGCCGTATAGCGTGACGCTGCTTTGCGCGTAAGTGCATGGGGCAGCCATCGCCGATATAGCCAATGCCGCGGCGCCACAGATCCATTTCTTTTTCATTGCGTTGTCTCCGTCAGGTTTTTTTATGCAAAGCGGTTCCCCGCCCCTTCGTCGAGGGGATGTCGGGCGTCGAATGACGACTGCTAAAGGATCTCGGTTCGGTATGACTCGGCGGTGCGAATCAGCCCAAGGTGTTCAACAGGCAAGGCGCGTAGTCGAGCGACTGCGAGTACCAGGTTTTTCAGGTGCCGCATGCGGCTCGTCGCAGGTCGAGCCGAACGCCGAACAGGGGCAAACGTTCGTCGGTCAAGGCGAGTCCGTTCATCTTGTCTCCGTCTCTTTTTTTGGTTGAGACAGTATCGCCCGGCAAACAGTTTTGATTTATTCTTTCAATTAACGTTATTGATTTGTGAACCGAATCAATAAGTGATCTTGACGACTTCGCTCACGAGAAGCGAGGGACCCAATGCAAAACGCCCGCAGTGAGCGGGCGTTCATGGTTCGGCGAGTCAATAGGTCTCGAGATGCAAACGCCCTTCCCGCTTGAGCGCCCGCCATAGCGGATCCCACTCAATGCCGTGCTGCTCGGCAATATCCCGCAGCGCCTGCAGCACGCCATCTTCCATCCCCTTGAGCCCGCACACATAGATGAATGTGTTGTCGTCGCGCAGCATCTGCCCGACATCCGCCGCGCGTTCGCGCATGGCGTCCTGGACGTAACGCTTCGGCTGGCCTGCAGTGCGTGAAAACGCCAGGGTTGTATCGATGAAATCCTTCGGCAGATTCACGAGCGGTCCGAAGTACGGCAACTCCTCCTTGGTCCGTGCGCCGAAGAACAGCATCAGTTTGCCGGTCGCACCCTTCAACCGCCTGCGCCGCCGGTATTCCGTCATCGCGCGCATCGGGGCTGATCCTGTGCCCGTGCAGATCATGAGCAAATGCGAGTTGGGATGGTTCGGCATCAGGAACGTGCTGCCGAACGGACCAATCACATTGACCTTGTCGCCCTTCTTCAAATCACACAGATAGTTCGAGCAGACGCCGTCCGCCTCATCGCCGCGATGATCCTGCGTCACCCGTTTGACCGTCAGCGACAGGTTGTTATACCCCTCGCGTTCGCCATCGCGTGGACTTGCAATGGAGTACTGACGAGCGTGATGCGTCTTCCCGTCTTTCGTTTCGCCCGGCGGCAAGATGCCGATCGACTGGCCTTCGACGACCGGAAATGGCGTGGTGCCGAAATCCAGCATGATGTGATGAATATCGCTGGCGGTGGACTCGCCGGTGAGCCGGTAGTTACCCACCACTGTCGCAACCAGCGGCAGCTTGTGCGTATACAAATTCACGTACGGCTTGGCTGCCGACCAGGGTGGCAGCGTTGAACCACGCACCGTATCCACGTCGATGCCCGCAGGACTCTCATCAGGGCTATCGGTTGTGTCGGTATCAGCACCGGGCGGAGCGGGGTTATCCAACGCAGCACTTGCCGTGGTGTTCTGCGCCGGCAGTTCGTCCCAGGTGAACTGCTCTTCAATGCTATACGCCTGCGGCTTCAGCACCGTTCGCCAGTTGTCGATAGAGCCGGTCGGGCACGGCGAGATGCACGCCATGCAACCGTTGCAGACCTCAGCCTTTACGACGTAATTGTTAGCGTCGTGCGTAATCGCATCGACCGGGCAGGTCTCTTCGCACGTGTTGCAGCGAATGCAGATTTCCGGGTCGATCAGATGCTGCCTGAGGACTTCCATGGGGGCTGGACCGTTCATTGTTATCTCCATCTGCACCGGGACCGCAACGAGGTTCCGTAGCGGTCCCGACGCACCTGCTGAATTGCTTAGTTGAAGCGCACGTAGTCGAAATCGACGGGCTGGCGATTGATGCCCATCGCCGGCGGTGCGATCCAGTTGGCGAACTTGCCTGGCTCAACCACGCGGCCCATCAGCGAGGCCACATACGCACGATCTTCCGGTGTCGGCAGCCATTTCGCCTCGTTCGCTTTCCATTCATTCTCGTTGACCACGCGGCCATCGGGTCCCACGCGCACGCCGGCAAAGGTGCCGATCTGACGGTTGAACGCCTTGTGCGGAACGGTCAACCGAACGTCAATACCCGCCTTCTCCAGCACCTTGTTCCAGCGTCCGACCCCCGCCACGGAATCCCGGATGTAGTCGTCACGCAGCACTTCGTTCATGGCGTTGAGCATGGGCACTTCGCGCTCGACCAACTTGCCGTCCTGAACGTCGAGCAGCTTGTAGCTCTGGCCGTTCAACTGATGATCGTCGTCGCGTTTGGTTTCTTCGTAACGGCCCTTGAGGCCCGAGCTATAGAAAGTCGCCGCATTCGATGAGTGGTCCGCACCGAACAAATCGATGGTCACCGAGTAGTGGAAATTCAGATAGCGCTGGAGGGTTTCAAGGTCGATCACGCCGGCCGCGCGGATCTTGTTGACATCGTCGGTCTTCAGTTCGTTCATGACCTGGGAGGTCCGCTGGATCACCCGCGAGACACCCGATTCGCCCACGAACATATGATGCGCTTCTTCCGTCAGCATGAACTTTGTCGTGCGTGCGAGCGGGTCGAAGCCTGACTCGGCGAGTGCGGACAACTGGAACTTGCCGTCGCGATCCGTGAAGTAGGTGAACATGAAAAACGCCAGCCAGTCCGGCGTGCGTTCGTTAAACGCACCGAGAATGCGCGGATTGTTTTCGTCGCCAGAACGACGGTCCAGCAATGCTTCGGCTTCCTCACGACCGTCACGGCCGAAGTAGCGATGCAGCAGGTACACCATGGCCCACAAGTGACGCCCTTCCTCCACGTTGACCTGGAACAGGTTGCGCAGGTCGTACATGGACGGTGCCGTGAGTCCCAGATGCCGTTGCTGCTCGACCGATGCAGGCTCGGTATCGCCCTGCGTCACGATAATGCGCCGAAGGTTCGCGCGATGTTCGCCCGGGACCTCCTGCCACGCCGCTTCGCCCTTGTGCTCGCCGAAGCTGATTTGCCGATCCGCAATGCCGGGCGTGAGGAAAATACCCCACCTGTAGTCCGGCATCTTCACGTGATCAAAATGAGCCCAGCCACTGGCGTCCACGCTCACCGCCGTACGCAGATACACATCGTAGTTCGGCGATCCTTCCGGACCCATGTCGCCCCACCATGACAGGAAGTTGGGCTGCCATTGTTCGAGCGCGCGCTGCAGCGTGCGGTCGTCGGCGAGATTGACGTTGTTCGGGATTTTTTCGCTGTAGTTAATCGTGGACATGGTTATTTCCTTGAAACCGTGGCGGTTGCGAGCGTTGAATGAGCAGGACCGGACAGCAGAAACGTCAGACGCGATTAAGGTCGAACTGCGCCTTGCTGCCTTTGCCGTACACCTTGAGGGCGCCCTTCTCGCCCACCGCATTCGGCCGGTTGAAGATCCAGTTCTGCCAGGCCGACAAACGCCCGAAAATGCGCGTCTCCATCGTCTCTACTCCGTTGAAGCGCAGGTTGGCCTCAAGCCCCGTGAGCGCATCCGGCGACATGGCCGCGCGTTCTTCAATAGCAATGCGGATCTCGTCGGCCCAGTCGATATCGTCGGGCGACGCGGTGACCAGACCGAGACGCTCCGCCTCGACCGGTTTCACCCGCTGTCCGATCTGCTGGCGCGCGGCATCCATGGGCTGCGATTCGTCGTAGAAACGGCGGCCGAGGCGCGACTGGCCGGTGATCATCGGGTAGAGGCCGAAGTTCGCTTCCGATAGCGTCAGCACCGGTTCTTCGTCTTCGTTGCTCGGCAATGCGGCCATGTAGCTGCGGTCGCAAGCAAACGCGAGTTCGGCGAAGGTGCCGGCGAAACATGAACCCGGTTCGATCAGCGCGAACAGCGTGCGCGACGAGACGTCGATACGTGCCAACGTGCGGCGCAACATGCCGATGGTTTCGCGCACGAACCAGTGATCGCGATGCGCGAGAAGTGTGGCGTCGGCGGCGAGCAGCGTGCGTGCGTCGCCTTCGGTCTTGAAGATCCAGGTGCCGATATCAAGTTCATTCGTGCGCATGCACAGGATGGCGTCGTCGAGTTCGCGAGCGAACTTCAGGGGCCACCAGTTGGCGCCGGCCTCGACGATTTCGTCTATGTTCAACTGAGGATTCACCGACGGCGCTTTCGCCGTAAAGGTTGCGGTACGGCGAGCACGGTCGATGCTTATATCGACGGTCGCATAGCTCAGGCCATCGTCGCGATCCGTGCGCTCTATACGCGTTAGCGCGATACCTTGCGCGCCAGCAGGCCGGTCGCTTTGCGCGGCCAGTTCCAACGCGCGGGCCTGCACCGTTTCCTTGAATACGTTCGGCTTCACGACTTCATCGACCAGACGCCACTGCTTCGCGCGCTCGCCGCGTACCCCTTCGACAATCGTGCAGAAGATATCGGCGCGGTCGTGGCGAACCTTGCGTTTATCTGTCACGCGGGTGAGACCGCCAGTGCCGGGCAGCACGCCGAGCAGCGGCACTTCGGGCAACGCAACAGACGAAGAGCGGTCGTCGACCAAGTAGATTTCATCGCACGCGAGCGCCATTTCATATCCACCGCCGGCGCACGCGCCGTTGACCGCTGCGAGGAATTTGATACCGGAGTGGCGCGACGTATCTTCAATACCGTTGCGCGTCTCGTTGGTGAACTTGCAGAAGTTGACCTTCCACGCATGCGATGAAAGGCCGAGCATGAAAATGTTGGCGCCCGAGCAGAACACGCGGTCCTTGAGGCTCGTCACCACGACCGTGCGCACTTCCGGGTGCTCGAAGCGCACGCGCTGCAAAGCGTCGTGCAATTCAATATCGACACCCAGGTCGTAGGAGTTGAGTTTCAGCTTGTAACCATCACGAATACCGCCGTCTTCGGCGATATTGATGCCGAGCGTCGCCACGGCGCCGTCGAACGTCAGCGACCAGTGCTTGTAACGGGCGGGCTCGGTGCGGTAATCGACGCGCCGGCCGGCTGGCGCCGCGACGGTTTCTGCCTGTACTGCGGTTACGGCCGGTTGGCCTGCGGGGGGGGTGCCGTTAATGCCTGCCTGCTCCGCTGATTGCGCGACTGCCATGAATGTCTCCTTCGTACACTGAACATGATTTATGTACGATAGTGCATCACGCAGATCACATCAAGCATTTTAATGCTCTTATCGGGTTAATGCGGAGGAGCAGACGACTGCTATTCGGACGCAAGCCGTGCGGCCAGCCGGTCTCGCAGCGATAAATAGCATTCCGCCAGCGACTTTCCACTGGTATCGAAGGTCATGTCGGCGCGGCCGTACAACTCGCTGCGCCCGGCCAGGATGCGCTTCAGGTCATCCATGGATTCCTTGTTACCCGACATCGGCCTTAGATCCCCCTGTGCTACTACGCGGCGCATGTGGTCCTCAGGCGTGGCCTGGAGCCATACCGTAAAACAGTGCGTCAGCAACGCATTCAACGTAGCCGGCTCGGACACCAGGCCACCCGGCGACGCGATCACCGCACGCGGATGCTCCTGGATCACCGCCTCGAGCGCGCGATGCTCATATCGACGGTAAGCCGTTGCTCCATATAGCGCATGAATCTCCGACGGCGGGCAGCCGGCTAGTTGCGCAATCACACGGTTGATCTCGACGAACGGCACTTTCAGTTCGTCCGCAAGCATGCGGCCGAGCGTGGATTTGCCCGCGCCGCGCAAGCCGATCAGCGCAATCCTTTCCAGCCGATGCGGGTCCTGCGGGGCCGTGGCAAGCATCTCTTCCAGCGCTATCCGCGCGCGCTTGAGGGTGTCGTGATCGCGGCCGTTCAACAACTCCCGGATGCGCATCCAGTCCGGCGTCAACGTGGTTTCGTCCCCCACGATTTCCGCCAAGGTGCAGTTTAATGCTTTCATCAACTGCCGGAGAAACAGCACGGAAGCATTGCCGACGCCCGATTCCAGGTTCGCCAGATATCGCTCGGACACGTCAGCCTCTTTCGCCAACGCTTTTCTCGTGAGTCCGCGACGCGCACGCATCAAACGAACGCGCTCACCCATCCCTACCAGGAAAGGATCGCGGCTCTCGCGTCCTTTTTCGACGTCCGCACTCTGATCTCCGCCCTCAGCAGGCTGAAAAACGGCGGTTTGCTTCATATCTATAAGTCTCGGTAAGGTGCATATATGTACTATAGTGCTTGACATGCATTGTGTTGCAAGCTAAGTTTAATGCACCCAAGTACCAAGAGGCTGACCCGTCGCCGCGAATATCGTGGAGATCGGCGTGGCTAACGATGAACAGCGCTTTAGCGCGACGGAGATACGCATGTCCCCCAACGAGTTCCAGGGTTTGATTGCGCGCGTGACGGTAAGGATCGCCTCCCGGACACTCGATGCCGAGCTTGAAACGTGGCTGAACGCCGAGTATGCGGCAGGCAGTACGGGATATACCGAACTCGCGAGCGCGTGCCGCACTGGCGTGCAGGAAGGCTGGCTTGCTGAGCGAGAAGCGGCCGGGATTCGCTACGGGCGCATCTTCAAAGCGCTACCCGATACCCACGGCTTTTCCGTCGATGTCGTGCAGATGAACGACATCGCCGGCCCCCACCATGTGCATCCGAACGGCGAGATCGACCTGATCGTGCCGCTGACCGAAGGCGCGACGTTCGATGGCCACGCCGCCGGCTGGTGCGTGTACGGTCCCGGCAGCGCACATCGGCCGACCGTAGCCGGGGGCGACGCGCTCGTGCTTTATCTGTTGCCCGAGGGAGCGATCGAATTCACGAAGCACGCGGCCTGAGCAAGTGCTTCGGTTCAAGTCGCTCGATCAATGACCACGAAGGGCTTTTAAATGGCCGAACTATTAAGAAACTACGTCGCAGGCGAATGGGTCGCGGGCAACGGCGACGGCACGACGCTCACCGACCCGGTCACGGGAGAAGCGCTGGTCCGCGTTTCCAGCGATGGCCTCGATCTCCGCGGCGCCTTTGACTATGCGCGCACCTCCGGCGGTGCGGCATTGCGCGGCTTGACCTACGCCGCTCGTGCCGCGCTGCTGTCGGAAGTCGCGAAGCTGCTGCAAGCGCGTCGCGATGATTACTACGCCATTTCGCTCGCGAATTCCGGAACGACGAAGAACGATTCGGCGGTCGATATCGACGGCGGCATTTTCACGCTTTCTTATTACGCGAAACTGGGTGCCACGCTGGGCGACGTGCACGCGTTGCGCGACGGCTCGCCCGTGAGTCTTAGCAAGGATCAGAGCTTCAGATCGCAGCACGTGTTGACGCCCACGCGCGGCGTCGCGCTCTTTATCAACGCGTTCAATTTTCCGTCGTGGGGGTTATGGGAGAAAGCTGCGCCCGCGCTGCTTTCGGGCGTGCCGGTCATCGTCAAGCCCGCTACCGCGACGGCGTGGCTCACGCAGCGCATGGTGGCCGACGTTGTGGATGCCGGCATCTTGCCGGCCGGCGCATTATCGGTAATATGCGGCAGTTCGGCGGGCCTGCTCGACCAGATCGAAACGTTCGATGTCGTGTCGTTCACCGGCTCCGCGGAGACCGCCGCGACGCTGCGCGCCCATCGCGCATTCGTCGCGCGCGGCGCCCGCCTCAACGTGGAAGCTGACAGCCTCAACAGCGCCATCCTCGCAGCCGATGCGGCTCCGGGCACCGCCGCGTTCGACTTGTTCATCAAGGAAGTCGTGCGCGAGATGACGGTCAAGTCGGGCCAGAAATGCACGGCCATCCGCCGCGCGTTCGTGCCGAAGCAGCATCTGAGCGCAGCGGCCGACGCGCTGAGTGCGAAGCTCGCAGGCGTAAGCGTAGGCAACCCGCGCAACGACTCCGTGCGGATGGGTTCGCTCGTCAGCCGCGAACAATACGACGCGGTTCGTGCCGGCATCGCGTCCTTGCGCGAAGAAGCGCGCCTGGCGTTCGACGGTTCACAGGTTCAACTCGTGGATGCCGATCCGGCTATTGCCGCGTGTATCGCGCCGCATCTTTTCGTGATCGACGACGCAAGCCGCGCGGTACGTGTCCACGATATCGAAGTGTTCGGTCCCGTGGCTACGTTGTGTGGTTATGACATCACGACGGGTAACGCGCTGCTCGAAGAATCTCAAGCGGTTGAACTGGCCCGGCGCGGCCAGGGCTCGCTGGTCGCTTCGGTGTATTCGAACGATGACGCCCGTCTCGCTCGCATTGCGTTGGAACTCGCCGATACGCACGGCCGCGTCCATGCCATCTCGCCCTCAGTCGCGCAGAGTCAGACCGGTCACGGCAACGTCATGCCGATGTCGCTGCATGGCGGTCCGGGACGCGCCGGAGGCGGTGAGGAACTCGGCGGAGTTCGCGCGCTTAATTTTTATCATCGACGCGCGGCAATCCAGGGACCTGCCGCTTCTATCGAAGCGCTCACGGAATCGACCGGCAAATACGAAATTTGAAGTAAAGCGCTGAGGGTTAGCGGCCGCCGTTCAACGCGTCACCGGCCCGAGACCATTTGCGCATCAGACAAAACCGAACGCATGGCGCACGGCATCCGTCCGGCGCATAGGCGTCGCCCCATTATCAGGAAGGAGACACCATGGACGCCATCATTGCGCCGCCCGCGGCAGCCGGACAACCGGCCACCAATGCCCCGCCGGTCAAATTCAACTTCGCAACGCATCTGTTCACGTTGAACGAAACTCGGGCGCAAAAGATTGCGTACATAGACGATGACGGCACCACGACGTATGGCGAATTGGCAGATCGCGCGCGCCGGTTTGCTTCGGTCCTGAGCGCGCTGGGCGTTCATCCTGAGGAGCGCATCCTGCTGGTCATGCTCGACAGCGTGGACCTGCCTGTCGCGTTCCTCGGCGCGTTGTATGCGGGTGTGGTGCCCGTTGTCGCGAACACCTTGCTGACACCGTCGGACTACGCGTACATGCTCGATCACAGCCGGGCCCGCGCGGTCATTGCGTCGGGGTCGCTGCTTCCGACCATTGCGCAGGCACTTGCCGACACTTCCAATGAAGGCTGCGCGCTGATCGTTTCCCACGCACAAGACGACGATCTCCCAGGCGAACGTGTGTTCGGACGTCTGGTCGCCGATGCGGAACCGCAGCACGCACCATTCATAAGCAATGCTGATGGAATTGCATTCTGGTTGTATTCGTCAGGCTCAACGGGCAAGCCTAAAGGCGCCGTCCATACGCACGCCAACCTTTACTGGACCGCTGAACTCTATGCGAAGCAAGTACTGGGGATTCGTGAAGACGATACCGTGTTTTCCGCAGCCAAGCTGTTCTTCGCCTATGGATTGGGCAACGCGCTGACCTTCCCTCTTTCGGTCGGCGCAACAGCGCTCCTCATGGCCGAGCGGCCCACGCCGGCGGCGGTCTTCTCACGCCTCACGCAATACAAGCCGACCATTTTCTGCGGCGTACCCACGCTCTACGCGAACATGCTCGCATCGCCTGCCATGCCGGCGCGCGCCGATCTCCGTTTGCGGATGTGCACGTCAGCGGGAGAAGCGTTGCCGCGCGAGATCGGCGAGCATTTTGCGGCTCATGCGGGCTGCGAGATCCTCGACGGTATCGGCTCTACAGAAATGCTGCACATCTTTTTGTCGAATCGGGCGGGTCATGTCGCGTACGGGACAACCGGCACAGCCGTGCCCGGCTATGAAGTCGAACTGCGCGATGAAAACGGCCATCCGGTGCCGGACGGCGAGATCGGCGACCTGTACATCCGAGGCCCGAGCGCCGCGCTCATGTACTGGTGCAACCGCGAGAAATCCCGGGCAACGTTCCTTGGCGACTGGCTCAGGAGCGGCGACAAATATCGTCGATTAACCGATGGAAACTACGTCTACGAAGGCCGCGGCGATGACATGCTGAAAGTCAGCGGCCAGTACGTGTCACCTGTCGAAGTCGAGATGGTCCTGATGCAGCATCATGACGTTCTCGAAGCGGCGGTGGTCGGCATTACGCGCGACGGCCTCGTTAAAACGCGTGCGTTCGTAGTGGTCAAACCCGGTGTTGCGGCAACGGACGAACTCGCCGACGAACTCAAGGCGTTCGTCAAGGCCAGGATGGCGCCTCACAAATACCCGCGTGAGATCCTGTTCGCTGAAGACCTGCCGAAAACCGCGACTGGTAAAATCCAGCGGTTCAAATTACGCGAACCGGCCCTCGATGCCTGAACGTTCCCCTCCCTTGCCTGGCTGCGAGTCATGGACCGATTAGACCAATACCCCCCTGCGATCCGCTTCGCCGATCTGCCCGCGACGGACGACCGGGAATCGCTTCGGATTGAGTATCAATGGTTGAATGCCGACCAGCCCGATGCACCTGTTGCCGTCTTCTTGCACGAAGGGCTTGGCTCCATTTCCATGTGGAAGGACTGGCCGCAGAAGCTTTGCGAACAACTGGGGTTCCGTGGCCTCGTCTATTCGCGACCGGGTTATGGCGCCTCGACTCCGCGTAGCGCTGACGTGAAATGGCCGGTCGATTTCATGCAACGGCAGGCTCATGACATTCTGCCGGCATTGCTCGACGTCCTTGGCATAGATAGCGCCGAACGTGCCCGGATGTGGGTCATCGGCCATAGCGACGGCGGTTCTATCGCGTTGCTCTATGCGGCGGCATTTCCTGACGCGCTGGGTGGCGTGATTACGATTGCGCCGCATGTATTCGTTGAAGATGTGTCCGTCAAGGCGATCTCTGAGGCAACGGCTCTTTACAAGCAAGGCGACTTGAGGACCAGGCTGTCGCGTTATCACGCCGATGTCGATTCCGCTTTCTACGGGTGGAACGATATCTGGCTGAATCCCGAATTCAGGCACTGGAACATGACAGACCGGCTGTCTTCCATCCGGCGCCCTCTGCTCGCCGTGCAAGGACACGAAGACGAGTACGGAACGATGGCGCAGATCGACGCCATTGCCTCGCACGTGCCACACGCACAACTCGCCAAGCTGCCGGCTTGCGGACATTCTCCGCACCGTCAGTGCCCCGCCATGCTCGATGCCGCGATCCTGGCGTTCGTCAGGAGCATCAGCACAACCCAGCACCGCTGAAGGACGCGACGCGCGGAATTGGAATGACCTAAATATCGATACAATCAGTCACCCCCGCCACCCTTCGCTTCCTTTCAAACTGCATGACTGGTTCCTCGCTGCTCAAACCGAAGGCTTCGCCCAGTCTGCGTTGGCTCACCCTGTGGGGGCCGGGCCTGCTTGTCATGCTCGCCGACTGCGACGCCGGAAACGTGGTGACGGCGGCGCAGAGCGGCGCGCAATGGGGAGCGCAGCTACTGCTGGTGCTGCTGGCGCTCATCCCCCTGCTGTATATGGTCCAGGAACTTACCGTCCGTCTGGGTATTTTCACCGGGCAGGGTCATGGGGAACTGGTTCGCGCGAACTTCGGTCCCGCATGGGCATGGATCTCGGCGGTCGGGTTGGGCGTCGCCGTGCTCGGCTCGCTGGTGACCGAGTTCACCGGCGTCGCCGGCATAGGAGAGATGTTCGGCGTCTCGCGGTCCATCACGTTGCCGCTGGCCGCCGCATTCCTGGTGGGCATTGTGTTCACTGGCTCGCACAAACGCGTTGACAAGTTCGCCATCGTCATTGGCGCTTTCGAGCTGTCATTCTTTGCGGTCGCCTGGCATGCCCACCCGGATATCCCGGGCATGTTCCGCCAGATGAGCCAACTTCCGCTCTCGAACCATCATTACGGTTATCTCGCGGCCGCATTGATTGGCGCGACCTTCAATCCCTGGATGATCTTCTATCAGCAGGCCGCGGTCGCCGATAAAAAGCTGGACGCCCAGGACTATTCTGCAGCCCGAATCGAAACTGCAGCCGGTGCGGTTCTCACGCAGTTGCTCACGGCAGCGGTCCTAGTCGCGGTGGCGGCAACGCTGTCGAGAGACGGTCATCAGCATGCCTTTCAAAGCGTGGGTGAAATCAGCGATGTCTTGACAACCGCCGTAGGACCGCGCGTCGGACGTTTTCTGTTTAGCGCAGGTGTCCTTGGGGCATCGATGGTGGCGGCCATTGTGTGCTCGCTATCGCTGGCGTGGGGGCTGGGTGAGGTGGCGGGATACAAGCGCTCACTTGAAGACCGGCCCGGGAGTGCGCCATGGTTCTATGGGGTGTATGTGGCTTCGGTCGTTGGAAGCGCGACCATCGTGTGGCTGGCGCCCAACCTTATTTCGTTGAATGTTGCCGCGCAGGTTGTCAACGCGCTGATGCTGCCGCTGGTGGTGGGATTGCTGATCGCGCTTAGCGTGACTGCGCTGCCGCCTCAGCACCGGCCTCGCGGCATCTACCTGTGGCTTGTGTGCGGCATTGCCGCAGTAGTCTCTGTGGCCGGCGTGCTGGGTGCGGGTCTGAGCGTCTTCTCCCCATAAGCACCTGCGCTAGCCCGCATCAGCATGTCGCGCAACCGTCGGTATCGAACCATCGGTATCGAATGCCAGATCATGTCTTCGCAGTCCGTCAAAACGACCCTCTGAAAAGTTTCGCTGCCTCCACCGGGTAATCACTCGAAATATTTTTGATCGCGCACGCATCCGTCTCGCGGTCCGCATGCGTATCCATTCGTACGTGACACGAGAGGCGCCGGATCAGCCCTGCTGCTCCGCGTCGTGCTTCGTCACGAGTTCGCGACTCACGTTTGACACAGGCAGCTCGCCTGGCGCCTCGTCGTCTGCTGTCCGCTGCTTTTCCGCCTCTGGTTTTCATCGGGCGCAGTCGCCGTATCGGTTAGTTTACAGAACGGTTCAGGAGATATCATGTCAGAAGATTCAAAGGTCATGGATGTGCTCGTGCAGCGGGCCGACAAGCTCGCAAAACGCCGGCAATTCTTCAGAAGCGCAGGGGGCGTCGGTCTTGGACTCGTCGGCGGAACGATCCTCGGCGCATGCGGTGGCGGCTCCTCGGGCGCATCGGCGCAAAGCAGTGGCCCGACAGATCCGGAAATACTCAACTTCGCGCTCAACCTCGAGTATCTCGAAGCAACCTTCTACGCGTATGCAACGACCGGTGCGGGCCTTCCGGCCAGCCTGATGAGTGGTGCGGGTACCCCGGGTACCGTGATTCCGGGCCATGCAGTGACCTTCTCCGACCCGGTAGTCCAGGCGTATGCGAACGAGATCGCCAAAGACGAACTCGAACACGTCACGTTCCTGCGCACGGCGCTGGGTGCATCGGCGGTCGCCATGCCTGCGCTCGACGTCGGATACCAGAGTCCGACGGGCGCTTTCTCCAAAGCGGCGCAGGCGGCCGGACTGGTCCCTGCGGGAACTGCTTTCGATCCGTATCTGAACGATGAAACTTTCCTGCTTGCCGCCTTCATTTTTGAAGATGTCGGTGTGACGGCCTATAAGGGTGCAGCGCCGCTGATCACAAACAAGACCTATTTGTCAGCTGCTGCGGGCATTCTCGCCGCCGAGGCTTATCACGCCGGTCTTGTACGCACCGTGCTGTATGCAAAAGGCATTGCCACGCCGTCGCTCGGACTTATCGCAGCGGCTAATGCAATCTCTGCTGCACGCAACGCGCTCGACAACGTGGGTAACGATGACCAGGGCATTTCCGGAGCGACGGCTGGCAGCTCGAACATCGTGCCTCTCGATTCGAATGGCCTCGCGTTCAGCCGCAATTACCCGAATGTCCTGAACATCGTCTACCTGAACAGTGCGGCAGTCACGCAGGGCGGATTCTTCCCGGCGGGCGTCAACGGCGATCTGCACATGAGCGCCTGATTGTAGGCGGGAGCCTGGTGGCTTCACCGCGCTGGTTTCCACCGCTTGTGGTGGAAACCAGCGCGGTTTTTTATATGCCTCAGTGATTGCAGTAAATTATTCTGCAAACAAAGCATAACTAACTTTGTTGAATTGACATGACATGGTGCCGAGCCATGCCCTGACTAGAGCCCAGGCGACTCTCACTGCGGCGCTATGGCAACGTGCGCGCTGCCGCCAGGACTAAGCCGCATGCAATCCATCTTCCAGGCATCCGTAAGGGAAACGAAATACTTCCATTGCGCCTTAGCCTTCAAACAGCCGACAAGCCCTTCGCGCACCTTCGCGCACCCAAGCATCAAGCAGACATTGACGCGACTCCCGGCATTCCGCTGCTGCGCTCGCGGGTGTGATCGTCGGCATATGACCGCTATAACCTCAGCCCGCCCGGCAAAAATGGACAAGTTACGCCTCCGAGGTTGTGCCTGAAACACGGTTTGTAGTAGTGTCGGGCCGTCCAGAAAGAACGGTCGAAATTACCCGGACAAATCGTGTCCGGATTTGTCGCGCGCACGCTCTGCATCGGTGAATCAATGCATGACGGCACTCAAGGCTCGACGCTAAAAGGGCACGCCGTCAATGTTTTCAAGCATAGCTGTTCGGAGAATATATGGACTTCGGATTCAACCTGAACCGCACGGCTAACGCGTCTGCCTGGCGGCTCTTGCCTAATCGATGGGACTTCGTCGCGTTCCCCCTGATCATCTGCGTGATTGCGATGGCGGCCATCGGCTTCCATCAGACCATGGCGCCGATCGCAACGCTTAAAGCCCAAGCGATCTCGCTCGCGCCGTCGAACCTGCCTGAATACGCGTTGCGCACAACATTGCGGATGCTTGCCGCCATGATCGCCTCGCTGATCTTCACGCTCATCTACGGCACCCTCGCGGCCAAGAGCCGCCGGGCGGAAAAAGTGCTCGTACCGATCCTGGACATCCTCCAGTCGGTCCCTGTCCTGGGCTATATCTCGTTCACGGTCACGTTCTTCATCGCGTTGTTTCCGACGCGCGTGGCGGGTGCCGAATGCGCGGCGATCTTCGCGATCTTCACGAGCCAGGCGTGGAACATGACGTTCAGCTTCTACCAGTCGTTGCGCACCACGCCACGAGACCTGGAGGAAGTCGCTCGCAGCTTTCACCTGACCGCATGGCAACGATTCTGGAAACTGGAAGTCCCCTTCTCGATGCCCGGCCTCATCTGGAACATGATGATGTCGATGTCCGGCGGATGGTTCTTCGTCGTTGCCTCTGAGGCAATCACGGTCGGCAACAATACGATCACGCTGCCGGGCATAGGCGCATACCTCGCGCAGGCGATTACCGAAAAGAACATGGGCGCGGTTGGCTGGGTCATTCTGACGATGACCGTGGTGATCCTTGGTTATGACCAACTGCTGTTTCGTCCGCTCGTTGCCTGGGCCGACAAGTTCCGCATGGAAACAACCAGCTCCGGTGTGGCTCCAGAGTCGTGGGTGCTCGGTCTGGTTCGACGCACGCATCTGATTCACCGCTTGCTCGTGCCGGCCGGCTGGGTCTTCGCCACCGTTGCGCGCATCCCGCTGCGCATGCCCTCGTTCGATCGCGCGAATTTGCGTATGACGAAGCGCAAGACGCCGTCACGCATCGGCGACATCGTCTGGAGCATCGTGGTCATCGCGGTCACGCTTTATGTGGTGTGGCGCGTGGTCAGCTTTGTGCGCACCGGCGTGGATCTCCATGAAGTAGGCCATGTGTTTGTGCTCGGCCTGATCACGTTACTGCGCGTGGTGATCCTGATCGCGATCTCGTCGGTGATCTGGGTTCCGCTCGGCGTAATAATTGGCTTGCGCCCTGCGCTCGCCGAAAAAGTGCAGCCGCTCGCGCAATTCCTGGCGGCCTTTCCCGCGAACCTTTTGTTCCCCATCTTCGTGATCGTGATTGTCCGTTTTCATTTGAACCCGGATATCTGGTTGTCGCCGCTCATCGTGCTTGGTACGCAGTGGTACATCCTGTTCAACGTGATCGCGGGCGCGACGGCTTACCCGAATGATTATCGCGAGGTAGCCACTAACTTCCGGATTCGTGGCTGGCAATGGTGGCGCCAGACCATGTTGCCGGGCATCTTCCCGTATTACGTGACGGGTGCGATTACCGCTTCGGGTGGCGCGTGGAACGCCAGTATCGTCGCCGAGTTCGTGCAGTGGGGTGACACGAAGGTGGCCGCGCATGGTCTTGGCGCCTACATCGCGCAGACCACTGCTGCGGGCGACTATCCGAAGATCATCCTGGGCATCGCCGTCATGTCGTTGTTCGTCACGCTTTTCAACCGCCTGCTGTGGCGCCCCATGTTCACCTTTGCCGAAGCCAGGCTTCGAGTCGATTGAGGATCCCTCTCCATGCCAAACTCAGACTTCAACGTGGCCTCCCCCGTGACGCCGATGAGCGCTGCTCCCCGTGCTACCCAAGAGATCCTGAACGTCAAGGATGTGTCGCGCGGCTTCAAGAAAAGCCAGGGCGACCTGCTCGTGCTCGACGGCGTCAACCTCTCCTTGCGCGAGGGTGAGATCGTCGGATTGCTTGGGCGCTCTGGCTCGGGCAAGTCGACACTGCTGCGTATCATCGCGGGCTTGATCGAGCCGACCACCGGCGACGTCACCTATAAAGGCAAGCCGCTCGAAGGCCCCGCCGATGGCGTTGCGATGGTGTTCCAGACCTTCGCGCTGTTCCCGTGGCTGACGGTGCTTCAGAACGTGGAAGCAGGACTGGAAGCGCAGGGCGTGGGCGCTGCGCCTCGACGCGCTAGAGCACTTGCAGCGATCGATCTGATCGGGCTGGATGGCTTCGAAAACGCTTACCCTCGCGAACTCTCCGGCGGGATGCGCCAGCGCGTGGGCTTCGCTCGCGCGCTGGTGGTCGATCCCACGTTGCTGCTGATGGACGAGCCCTTCTCCGCGCTCGACGTGCTGACTGCCGAGAACTTGCGTACCGACCTGCTCGACCTCTGGACGCAGGGCAAGATGCCGATCAAGTCGGTGTTGATCGTGACGCACAACATTGAAGAAGCGGTGTTCATGTGCGACCGGATCATGGTGTTGTCGTCGAATCCGGGCCGGGTGATTGCTGAGATCCAGGTACCGTTCAAGCATCCTCGCAATCGCCTGGATACGGCGTTCAGATCTCTCGTCGATGAAATCTACGCCAAGATGACGGCGCGCCAATCCGAAGGGGCAACGAAACAGACCCTAGAGTTCGGCAGCCGCTTACCGCATGTTTCGACCAACCTGCTGGCCGGCCTGATTGAAACGCTCGCGGCTGCTCCGTACAACGGGCGCGCGGACATGCCGGTGATCGCACGTTCGCTGCATCTGGAAGTGGACGACCTGTTCCCGATCGCGGAAATGTTGCAGCACCTGGGTTTCGCCGAACTGCGCGAAGGGGATATCTACCTGACGCCGTCGGCGCATGTGTTCGCCGACTTGGGTACGCATGAACGCAAGATGATGTTTGCCGAGCATCTGTTGAAGCATGTGCCGTTGGCGGCGCGCATCAAGAAGGTGTTGAACGAGCGCCCGGGACACCGGGCTCCGCGAGTGCGCTTCGAACAGGAACTGGAGGATTTTCTGACCGATGGCGCCGCGGAAGACACGCTGGATTCGGTGATCAATTGGGGACGCTACGGGGAGGTGTTTTCGTACAATGACCAGACAGAGCTGTTTAGCCTGGAAGACGTAGAGTCCTGAAGGTTTTCGCTCGCGCCGGTGGACGGGGTTGGGTTTTGGTGGTTCTGGCGTTAGCGGTTCTGGGTCAATTCGGGTTGGTGCTTTCAGTGTTAGTGATCCGAGTCAATGCCGGGTTACTGCTTTCGGTGTTAGTGGTCTGCGAGAGTCGGATTTTCTCTTTATCACTGTTAGCCACTGTGCGTGGCGGCACGTCATTTCTGATATGACTTTCCGTGTCAAGC
>NZ_LMUF01000066.1:0-250 GCF_009766085.1 Burkholderia sp. S171
GATCCGCTCGCACTTAGCCTGTTAAGGGGTTCGCGCTCGTCTAGTCTGTGCTGTTGCCTGGATAGTAAATTATCATGGTACAAACTTTTAAGAGCCAGTTAAATGGAGATGGATTTAAAAAGAGTTATTGTAAAGTCTCCCCAGGTGTGTCATTAAATATCCCAACAGATTGCCCTGGCCTGACCCCCTAAATGCAATTTTGGGATTCCCTTTTAGTTGCTTTCATTAAAATGTACCAGCGCAGTAAAAA
>NZ_LMUF01000066.1:403-576 GCF_009766085.1 Burkholderia sp. S171
TTTTCCCTCCACACCTCCCAGAGATACTTTCAGGGTGGCTAAACTTGGCTAAAGGCTTCCGGACCAACCCTTGTTTCTTTATGGTGCTTGTGTCCTGACAACCGCGTAAGGCATGGAAATTCAGCTATTTATCCGATCGTTTATATGGGCGTGCGGCCGCGATATCCTGCAGA
>NZ_LMUF01000014.1 GCF_009766085.1 Burkholderia sp. S171
ACCTCAATCGAGGCGATGCCCCGTGATACCGCACGGGAGCAGGAGCACTACGCACGCGTGCGCTGGCTGATCTCGATCCTATATCTGATGGGTCTGCGCATCTCGGAAGTCGTGAACAATCCGATGGGGGGCTTTTTCAGACGGCGCGATCGCGATGGCCAGGACCGGTGGTGGCTGACAATCTCCGGGAAAGGCGACAAGGAGCGCTTGCTGCCGGCGACGACCGAACTGATGGCAGAGCTGACACGCTATCGCCGACACTACGGTCTTGCGGCGCTGCCCTATGGCGGTGAAACCACACCGCTGCTGTTGCCGATCGGTGGGGCACATCGGACGATGACCCGCGGTGCGTTGCATCTCATCATTAAACAGGTGTTCGACAACGCGATCGACCATCTGCAGTCGACGGGCGAAGCCCACGAGCGTGCGGCCGAACGGTTGCGCCAGGCGTCTGCCCATTGGCTGCGGCACACGACGGGCTCTCGCATGATGGACGGTCAAGTCGACCTACGATACGTGCGGGACAATCTGGGGCATGAATCGATCTCGACCACCAGCCAATACCTGCACGCGGACGACGACGATCGGCATCGTGCAACGGAGGCCGGACTGAGACTCAACTGGTAGCAAGATGACTATCGATTCATGGGTCTGCATTGGGAAGTCAGTGACCATCCACTGCGCGGCCGCTATTGCGCACAGCAAAGGCCTCTAGTCTGACCCTGAACGGATAGTGGTACATCTCTGCAACGGCCATGTGTTGGTAACACGACTTCCGGTAACCTAGAGAGTTGTGGCAGTGGTCTCTGAATGTTCTTCATGCGTGCTCGTATGCCATTGCACTGGCCCTATGTGCTGACCGGCGTCGAGTGCCGCTACATATTCGACTTCCGAAAAAGGGCTGTTACTGGCGCTGCGTCGGCGCTTAGGCGATCACTGCCGCTTCGTCTGCCTCATGCGCCCACCG
>NZ_LMUF01000010.1:0-519 GCF_009766085.1 Burkholderia sp. S171
CGGCTTGCATTGCGAAGCGGGTTTAAGCGTTTCGTTATCGGCGTGCTGATGATGCAGCGTCCAGGGCACATTGCCGCCCAATACCTTCTGCTCAAGCCCGACCATGAACGTGCCGAGGTACAAACCTTTGCTCATCCACTGCTTGAAATTGCGTGCGCGATATAGCTCTGTCTTGAGCCACGAGCGATCAAACGCGTCAGGGTAGGCGCTCAGTTCATCGGCTTGACGACCGGCTTGCACGGCGTCGAACGCGGCTTCAGCGGCCATCTTGCCGGACTTGATCGCGGCGTGACTGCCCTTGATCCGCGATGCATTCAGGAACCCGGCGTCGTCGCCGGCCAGTGCTCCGCCCGGGAATACGAGCTTCGGCAACGACATCAACCCTCCGGCCGTAATCGCCCGTGCGCCGTAAGACACGCGCTTGCCGCCTTCAAGGAACGTGCGGATCGCCGGATGTGTCTTGTAACGCTGGAATTCCTCAAACGGTGACAGGTACGGATTCGAATACCCCAAGCCGAC
>NZ_LMUF01000010.1:529-273890 GCF_009766085.1 Burkholderia sp. S171
AGCGGTGTGAATCACGAGTCCCGGCTTGTGTTTGGACGGATCGATCTGCCACAGCTCTTTGATGCCGAGGCCGTAGACTTGCGGATCGGCATCGCGGCCGAGCTTGAATTTATCCATGAGCTGGCGGCCCAGGTTGCCGCGCGCGCCCTCGCAAAACAGCGTGTATTTGGCGTGCAGTTCCATGCCGAGCTGGAAGTTGCCGGTCGGCTCGCCGTCCTTGCCCACGCCCATGTTGCCCGTCGCCACGCCGCGTACGGCGCCGGCTTCGGTGTAGAGCACTTCGGCCGCAGGAAAGCCCGGGAATATTTCAACGCCCAGCGCTTCAGCTTGTTGTCCCAGCCAGCGCGTAACGTTCGCGAGACTCACGACATAGTTGCCGTGGTTCTTGAAGTTGTCCGGGAGCAGCCAGTTCGGAACTTGCTTTGCGCTATCTTTGGACAAAAACAGGAAGCGGTCTTCGGTGACTTCCACATTAAGCGGCGCGCCCTGGGTCTTCCAGTCGGGGAGCAGTTCGCTTAAACCCCGCGGGTCCATCACGGCGCCCGAGAGGATGTGCGCACCAATCTCTGAGCCTTTCTCCAGCACGCAGACGCCCAGTTCGACGCCTTTTTCCTGCGCGAGCTGCTTCAGCCGGATCGCCGCCGAGAGCCCCGCGGGACCGCCGCCCACGATCACGACGTCGTACTCCATGGATTCACGGGGACCGTGTTGTTTGATGAGCGCTTGGTTATCCATGGCGTACGTGATCTATCGCTATCGACACAAGCTGTGCACCCGGGCCGTGCGGCTTCATATCGATGTCTTCGTGCAAGCCATCAAGCCAGATACCCGTGAGCGGACGCAGCGAGACGTCGCGTAACAACGCGCTTTCCATCGACCATTGTCCGGCTACGCAAAACAGGATCTGCGATGACGCGGACGTAATGCGCGCCGAATGCGTTGCTACGCTCACGCGGGAGCCGCATGTGTTGCGGCGAGTCATGACGTTCAATACGTTGACGGGACGCGCGGGCACCGTGACCCAGACATGGAGGTCGCCCGAAAAATGCACGGGCTGTCCCGCGCGGGCGTTTAACTGGCCGTCTTGCGAGTGAAGATCGACAGTCTCATCGTCGAGCAGGGTCAGGGTGCGATCGAAGCCCGCGAACTGCGAGAACTTCGCCGCACCGCTCAGTTCGGCAAGGCTCACGCGCCATGCGCCGTCCATTCCGCGCGCGATGGTACGGGTCGTTCCCGCACCGTTCGCCCACGCTTCCGGTGCGATCCGCGAGCAATCGAAGAAGCGCACGGATGCCTGCTCCTCGAAACGTTCTTCAGCGAAAACCGCATTCATAGAGCGTCCCCCTTTGCGCGCGCGTGAGCATTGAGTTCGCCCATGACATCGAAAAGATCGCCAACAATGCCGTAATCCGCCACTGAAAAAATCGGGGCGTCGGGGTCCTTGTTCACGGCCACGATGATCTGCGAATCCTTCATCCCGGCCAGATGCTGGATTGCACCGGAGATGCCGAACGCGAGGTAGATCTCGGGCGCCACGGTCTTGCCTGTTTGCCCGACCTGCGCAGCGTTAGGCGCATAACCTGCATCCACGGCCGCACGCGACGCACCGAGCGCGGCGCCCATGTTGCGGGCTAACGCGCCTAGCGCGTCCATGTTTTCCTTCGACGCCAACCCGCGTCCTCCCGCTACCACGACGCGGGCGCTCGATAGATCACGCCCGTCCTGCGGTGCGGTCTGCCTATCTACCAGAACGGTTGCGGTGAACGGCGTGATGGCATCGAGCGCTACGATTGAAGCCGCGCCGCCGGTTGAGCAAGCAGGCGCGAACGATGATGTCCGGATAGTGGCAAAGAGCGTGGCGCTCGTACTTTCGATTGTCGCGACCACGCTGCCTGCGTAGAGGCCGCGCACAAAACGCTGTGCCGTCACAACACGCGTGATGTCCGCGAGAAACGCGTTGCCGGTCAACCCAGCGGCTCGGGGAAGGGCTGCGCGTCCCGCTGTGCGATGGCTCGCGGCGACCATAGAGTAGTCCGAAGCAATACGCTGAAGAAGTGCAGCAAGTGTTTCGGGGTTGGGTACGTCGCTCAATGCCAGCAGCACGCGCTCAACGCCGTCAACGCACGCAGCCGCATTCGCCATGGTGGACGAAAACGTGAGCATGTCCACTGGTACGCCACGCTCGCTCACGGCCCTGATTACACGCAAGGTTGAATCGGCGATCGTACCGTCTTCCCATTCCCCTACGACAAGACTTCTCATGGTCATGCTCCCACGTTCTGAAACAGCCGCCCGCTACCAATGGCGCCCAGCAGTGCGGCGGTATCGGCGACTTTGATACCGGCCTGGCGGACCGCCGGCTCGGCCATCTCCACAATCCGGATTTGCGTGTCGAGTGCGACGTCGAACGTGGTGGCATCGAGCATGCGCAGCGGCTTTTGTTTCGCCTTCACGATGCTCGGCAACGTGACGCGGCGAGGCTCGGCCAAGCGCAGGTCCGCACTGACCACGGCAGGCCCGTCAAGGCGCCAGGTGGCCGTGCCCGCGTCGTCGCCGCAGGTGACCAGCCAGCCGTTTGCGGCCGCTTCAATCGCGGATGCATTGAGTGCCTGTGGCCAGCCGAGCAACCCGGCGAGCATGGCTGCCACGCCGCCGATATCGTCGTCGATTGCCTGCTTGCCGCACAGCACCAGACCGTAAGCATCAGCTTCGGCGATCATGAACGCATGCAGCAGACGCGCTATGCCGAGCGAGTCCGGCGAAGCACCGGCCATATCGATCAACACGGCATTGTCCGCGCCCATCGCCAATGCGGTGCGCAGCACGTCCTGACAAACGGGCAGGCCACACGTGAGCACGGTCACGCTCGACGCCACGCCGGCGTCGCGTAGACGCAAGGCCTGCTCGACCGCACATTCGTCGAACGGATTCAGCGACATTTTCAGGCCTGCCGTATCGACGCTGCCAGCGGATCCGATGCGAACGCGCACGTTGGCATCGACGACCCGTTTCACGGGGACGAGAATTTTCATGGTCATCTTAGGGTTACAGTCGAAGGGATCAGGAGACCGCGCCTGAACCGTATTTGCCGACCAGCAACGCACCGCTCGCGAAACGATCGAGCGAGTAGGGTGCGAGCGAGACGTCGGTAGCCTGGCCCAGCGCGTGCTGCGCGAGAATCTTGCCGATGCCCGGCGACAGCTTGAAGCCGTGCCCAGAGAAGCCGAACCCCACCGTCAATCCTTCTATGTCGCTAACCGGGCCGAGCACGGGGTTCCAGTCCGGGGTGACGTCGTACACGCCGGTCCACGATGAAGCGAGCCCAGCCATTTCGTACGCCGTAAAACGTTCTGCAACCTGGGCACCGACTTCGCCCACGTAGTCGAGCGAGATATCGCCTTGCTCGGTCTCCGGGACGTTCAGTGTTTCGCCTACCACGCCTTCGGACACGAGCATCTGGCTACCGCCGTAACTGCGGAAATAGAGCATGCCCGGCGAGCCGAGATCCTTGAAGGCCGGCATGCGGAATGTATAGGGCGCGGCGTCGCACTCCAGAGCGAGCACCGTATGGCGTTCCGGCTTGACGGGCAAAGGCACACCAATCCACCCAGCGAGCTCTGGCGTCCAGATGTTCTGCGTGCTGATCAGCGCGCCGCAACTGAAGGTGCCAGCCGATGTTTCGATGCCCGTCACGCGGCGGCCATCACGCACGAGTCCGGTCACGGTCGTGTTCTCCATGATCTTTACGCCGCGCCTGCGAGCCGAGCGCGCGAAGCCGGTTGCGACCAGGTAAGCATCGGCGAAACCCGCCTCGGGTTCGTAGCCGATCAACGCGGCGTCGTCGAAATGAGCGATCGGCAAACGCTCGCGGGCTTCAGCCTTCGAGAGCAGTTGCACCTCGATGCCCATGCCTTGCTGCGCATCGAGCGAAGCTTGCAGCGGCGCGAGCTTGTCGCCTTCCGGCGCGCAGATCATATAGCCGCATTTCACGAGACCGCACGACGCTTCATCGTCGTCCACATAAGCCGCAAAGTTGTTGAACGCATGCCACGACGAACGCGCGAGTTCCACGTTCTGCCGCACGGAATAGTGCGTGCGCAACAGCCCCGACGACTGCGACGTGGTGCCCGCACCGATCGTGCCGCGGTCCACGACCAGCACGCTTTTGGCGCCCAGGGCAGCAAGATGATGGGCAACCGACGCGCCGATGACCCCGGCGCCGATCACGATGAAGTCGTAATGGCTCATGGCACTTCCTGAAAGAAGATCGATGAGCGGATTGTAGGAAGGGGAAATGCTAAGCCGCTTTGTATTAGGAAAACTTATGCGGACCGCGCGGATTGATGCAGACTTTCAGGTGAAGAGATCAATCGCAATGACCACGCCTGCGGGCGCCGCCCAATCTGCTTCAAACGGCTGCGATGCAATCAATCTCTATGTCGAACTTTCCTGCCCATGCGGGAACGCAGACAAAGATCCGAGCGGGCGGGTCGTGGGGAAAGTAGCGTATGTAGACCGCATTGATGGCCGCAAATTTCTCGACCGACGTGCAATACACATTGCACTTCAACACGTTCTCCAACGACGACCCTGCTGTTTCGAGGCAGAGCTTCATTTGTTCGAGAGCTAATTCGGTCTGACGTTCGATCGTTGCGATGACGACCTCGCCCGTGTCGGGATCAAACGGAGGAAGGCCCGAAACATACAGGGTATCGCCATGCCGGGTCATGACGGAGGCTGGCGCTTTCCATCTTTCCAGATACGAGGAAAGGGGCTCGACGCGGATGATTTGCCGTTTCATTGGAACGCTCCTGCGGTTGGGGCTTTGGATGAAAGCAGCGTACCCCCCACCTGGCGACTAACGTTTCAGCGTGTGATGAAATGAGAGTGCCGCTGAGGGCGCAGACACATCTTCAGATGCATTGCGCACTTTGCATAAGGGCCAATGATGAACTTTATAAGCCGCCCACCCGTCAGCGTGCGTCGACGCACCAAGCAGGGAAAACAGCGCACCGATGTAAGGCGGTCGCGCTTCCGCGCTGCGGCCGATGCCCCGTTTCTCGCTCATCAAATGGTTTCCTGTCATGAACTTTTAGTTCTCAAGGGGAAACGTGGCACGATCATTGCATTGGTATGTCGAGGAATCTGCGGAGCCTTTATTCGGCTGCGGCAGGCGGGTACAGGATGATTGACAGAAACTGAATCGGCATCTTGATGAGCTTCTCCGGACCGTGCGGAACATCGCCCTGGAACGTGAGGGTGTCGCCTGGATGCAGGACGTAGGTCTGCTGGCCGTGCCGGTATTCAATCACACCTTTTAGCATGTGGATGAACTCGGTGCCGGGATGCTCGAAGATCGGAAATCGTTCAGCTTCGTCATCCATTGTGATGAGGAACGGTTCGAAGATTTTCCTGGGACCCTGGTCGTAGGCAAGCAGGTGGTAGGTGTGGCCGCGTTTCGTCCCCTTACGGACCACCTCCATGCCGGCCCCTTTTTTGACGAACTGGGCACCACCGTCGGGAGTGTCGTAATTGCGAAACAGGGCCGACATTGACACGCCGAGGGCCTGGGCAATCCGGTTGAGAACATCGAGTCCGGTCGACGTCTGGGCATTTTCGATCTTCGACAGCATGCCGCGGCTGATGCCGGCCTGCTCGCAAACCTGGGCAATGGTCAAGCCATGGCGCTGGCGAAGTTCGCGGATGGTCGCGCCAAGGTAATGCTCGAGCGGATTCTTGCGGTCATCCTCGGTTTGCATTGCACGCCTCATGAGAAAACGGCAGGTTAGCAGATCAGTTGGGGGCAGTACGCGTCACATGTTTCATGGCAGGAATTATTGTTGCATATCAATAAATTCATGCACATACTACGAACTTGCTTGGCAGCGCGCCGGGACGGGTGATTTTCGAGCGGGTCGTAGTCGGGTCGTGCAAAAGAGGCATGGCTTTTTCAACCAACGATAGACGATGCAAGGAGTCACGATGAACCTGAACGATGGCGGCAACGCGCCGGTCGCCGAGCTTGGCACCGAGCTTGGCACGGTCCCGCGCTTTGAATCCGCGCAGGATGCGCAAAGCTGGCTCGTGCAACAAGGCGTGAAATACGTACTGGCGCAGTTCGTCGATATTCACGGCGTGGCCAAGGCCAAGTCAGTGCCGGTCGCGCATCTCAACAGCATTCTCACCGCAGGCGCCGGCTTCGCGGGTTTTGCGATCTGGGGCGTGGGCATCGAGCCGAACGGCCCGGACTTCATGGCCGTCGGCGATCTCTCGACCCTCACCACCGTGCCTTGGCAACGCGGCACGGCGCGCATTGTTTGCGAAGGACACGTCAAGGGCGAACCCTGGGCCTACGACGCACGCGTGACGCTGAAAAAGCAGATCGCCCGCCTGACGGAGCGCAAATGGACCTTGTTTACCGGGCTTGAACCGGAGTTCTCGCTGGTCAAGCGGTCGGTGACGGGTGTTATCGAGCCGTGCGACTCCAGCGATACGCTCGCCAAACCCTGCTACGACTACAAGGGTTTGTCGCGTACCCGCGCGTTCCTGGAAAAGCTCACCGAGTCGATGCGCGCGGCGGGGATCGATGTCTATCAGATCGATCACGAGGACGCGAACGGCCAGTTCGAAATCAACTATACGTACACGGATTGCCTGACCTCTTGCGATCACTACGTGTTCTTCAAGATGGCGGCCTCCGAGATCGCGAACGAGATGGGCCTGATCTGCTCGTTCATGCCCAAGCCGTTCGCGAACCGGCCAGGCAACGGCATGCACATGCACATGTCGATTGGCGATGGCGTGAGCAATCTTTTCTCAGACAAAAGCGATCCGTCGGGCATGGGCTTGTCGAAGCTCGCGTATCACTTCACGGCCGGGTTGCTGGCCCACGCGCCGGCGCTCACCGCGCTGTGCAACCCGACCGTAAATTCGTACAAGCGGCTGGTAGTGGGCCGTTCGCTGACCGGCGCAACCTGGGCGCCCGCGTATATCAGCTACGGCGACAACAACCGCTCGACCATGGTGCGCGTGCCAGGCGAGCGCATTGAACTGCGTCTGCCCGACGGCGCGTGCAATCCGTATCTGGCAACTGCTGCGGTGATCGCGGCGGGTCTCGACGGTGTGGAGCGCGAACTGTCACCCGGCGCACCGGCCAACGAAAACCTCTACGAGTGGTCGCCGGCCAAGCTGAAGGAACATGGCATTGGCGTCTTGCCGCAGAACCTTGAGCATGCGCTGGACGCACTGGAGGCCGACCGTCTGATCTGCGACGCGCTGGGTCCTGTCGCCGATGAATTCCTCAAGCTCAAGCGGATGGAATGGCTCGAATACATGCGGCATGTGTCTGATTGGGAAATGAAAAGTTATCTGGAATTTTTCTGAGGAGAAGCACGATGTGCGGAATCGTAGGTTTGCTGGTGAAAACGCCGGCACTGCGCGAGCAGCTTGGAGCATTGATGGTGCCAATGCTGATCGGCATGACCGAGCGCGGCCCGGACTCGGCCGGCTTGGCGGTGTTCAGCCAGCCGCTGGATGGAGCCAAGCGAAAACTCAGCCTGTATTCGGGCTTCACCCCCGAGGGCGACCGGTTCGACTGGAGCGGGCTGGCGGCTGGATTGAACGGCGCCATGAATGCGGGCGCGCAGGTGGACGCGCAAGGCAATCACGCGATCCTGACTTTGGCAGGTGACCCTGAGGCCGTGAAGACTTGGTTGCGCACCGCGTTTCCGAAGGTGTACCTGCTTTCCACGGGACGTTCGATCGATCTGTTCAAGGACATCGGTACACCAGCTCAGGTGGCCGCACGTTACGACTTCGCGAATCTGAAGGGCTCGCATCTCGTGGGCCATACACGCATGGCTACCGAGTCGGCGGTGACGCCCGATCGCGCGCATCCGTTCACGGCCGGAGAGGACTTTTGCTTGGTGCATAACGGTTCGCTGTCGAATCCCTATGGCGTGCGCCGCATGCTCGAACCGCAAGGCATTCACTTCGATACCGACAACGATACCGAAGCCGCATGCCGCTTTCTCGAATGGCGGCTGCGCGAAGGCGACGAATTGCCGGTCGCGCTGCAAAAGGGTTTCGAAGAGCTCGACGGTTTCTACACCTTCCTGATGGGGACATCGACGGAACTGGCGTTGATTCGCGATCCGTTTGCGTGCAAGCCGGCGGTCGTGGCCGAGACCGATGACTACGTTGCAATCGCATCGGAGTTCCGCTCGCTGGCGCATTTGCCTGATATCAAGCATGCCAAAGTGTTTGAACCTGCACCCGAGGAGATGTATGTATGGAAAGCGTGATTTTTGACCTGGAGAAAGCCACGGTCCGCGAGGTCAACCAGTTTCTTCACGGTGCGTCCGAGACGCTCGAAGGCCGGCACGTGACGGTCGTTTCGCCGAACGGCGCTCACAGTCTCGCAGTCGGCGTGGATGCCCCGGTGCAGGTCCTGATCGACGGACACGCCGGCTATTACGCGGGCGGCATGAACAAACACGCGACCATCATTGTGGAAGGCAGCGCGGGCACGGGCGTCGCGGAAAACATGATGAGCGGCAAGGTTCATGTGAAGGGCTTCGCGTCGAATGGCGCGGGGGCATCGGCGCATGGCGGCCTGCTCGTGATCGACGGTGACGCCGGCCTGCGCTGCGGAATCTCGCTTAAAGGGGGCGACATTGTGGTCGGCGGGTCGGTCGGCAGCTTCTCGGCGTTCATGGCGCAGGCGGGCCGCATGGTCATCTGCGGCGACGCGGGCGATGCTCTTGGCGACTCCCTCTACGAAGCGGTGCTTTATGTGCGCGGTTCGGTGAAGTCGCTCGGTGCCGACGCGCAGTACGAAGAGATGACCGACGCCGATGTCTCGGCCGTTCGCGACCTGCTGAAAGCCGCGGGACTGAATCACGATCCGATGTCGTTCAGACGCATTGCTTCGGCGCGCACCCTCTACCACTGGAACGCCGACGCGAACCAGGAATATTGACATTCCGTTCTTCTGAGAAGGTCCCCATGGAAGCCAAACCGGTTCATTTCGCCCGGCTGCAGCAAGAAGAGTCAGCAGGTTATGACCGCAGCACGATCGACTATATTCACACCGCCGCACAGCGCGGCTTGTACGAAATTCGCGGCCTTGGCGCCAAGCGCAAGGTGCCCCATTTCGATGATTTGCTGTTTCTCGGCGCATCACTTTCGCGTTATCCGCTTGAGGGCTATCGCGAGAAATGCGCGACAAAGACCGTGCTCGGTACGCGCTTCGCAAAGAAGCCAGTCGTGCTGGATATCCCCATCACAATTGCAGGGATGAGCTTCGGCGCGCTCTCGGCTAACGTGAAGGAAGCGCTCGGCCAGGCTGCTACGGCGATGGGCACGTCCACCACGACGGGTGACGGTGGCATGACCCAGGAAGAGCGCCGCTCGTCGAAGACGCTGGTTTATCAGTGCCTGCCGTCACGCTATGGCTGGAATCCCGACGATGTGCGCCGCGCCGATGCAATCGAAATAGTCATCGGGCAGGGTGCGAAGCCGGGTGGCGGAGGCATGTTGCTCGGGCAAAAGGTCAACCCGCGCGTGGCTGCCATGCGCACGCTCCCCGCCGGTATCGACCAGCGTTCGGCGAGCCGTCATCCCGATTGGACCGGTCCCGACGACCTCTTGATCAAGATTCAGGAACTGCGCGAGATCACGGATTGGGAAAAGCCGATCTATGTGAAGGTCGGCGCAACGCGCACGTTCAACGACGTGAAGCTTGCCGTCCATGCGGGCGCCGACGTAGTCGTGATCGATGGCATGCAGGGCGGCACGGCCGCGACGCAGACGTGTTTTATCGAGAACGTCGGCATTCCGACGCTGGCGGCTGTTCGTCAGGCGGTGGACGCACTTGAAGACCTGAACATGAAGGGGCAGGTGCAGTTGATCGTGTCGGGCGGGATTCGCACCGGCGCGGACATTGCCAAGGCCCTGGCGATGGGTGCGGATGCCGTGGCGATCGGGCAAGGCATGTTGATGGCGCTGGGGTGCAACAGCGATACGTATTTCCAGCACGGTGGCCTGCATTCGGCAGCGGCGGATTATGCGGCGCTGGGTACATCGCCGGGGTTTTGCCATCATTGTCATACCGGCAAATGCCCGGTCGGTGTCACGACCCAGGATACGTTGCTTGAACAGCGCGTGCAGCCGGAAGAAGGCTCGCGCCGGGTACGCAATTATCTGAAGACGCTGAACATGGAACTGACAACCATCGCGCGGGCTTGCGGCAAGCAGAATGTGCACCACCTGGAGCCTGAGGATCTGGTGGCGCTAACGGTCGAAGCAGCGGCCATGGCGCGCGTGCCGTTGGCTGGTACGTCGTGGATTCCGGGTTTGACCTGAATAGAAATAGAACGCATCAGTCGAGACACGTTGGATCTTGAATCGCCGTTATCAGCAGCTCGAGAAACGCGTTCACGGCCTTGGGCAAGGTTCGCCCAGCCATGGTCTGAACCTGAAGTGTCCGCTGATGCAACTCAGGATTACTGATGGGCACAGCCGCCAGATTGTCCGGCTTGAGGCGGCTGCGCACCGTCAGGTAACCGACCAGTGTGACGGCCTTCGTTTGCTGCACGAAGGTCTGCAGGGCGCTGCCATAGTTGCTCACGAACACGGGGTCGAAGGTCAGGCCTTCCAGGCTGCAGGCAATATCGAATAATTGTCTGACGGTTACGCCCTCGTGATAGATCGCAAGCGGCCACGGTTTCAGATCGGCGAGCGAGACGGATTGCTGTTGCGCTAAAGGATGGTCTTGCGCGACCAGCGCAAAGATCGGTGCGCGCTGTGCGTAATGCACGTTGACGTCCTTTTCCGGCGCGACGCTGAAACACACGGCAATGTCGGCCGTGCCGTCGCGTACCCGCTGCGTGGCTTCGGACGGCCCATCTACATCGAGTTGAAAATGGGCCGCCGGCCAGGTCTTCAGGAAATGCACAAACACCTGCGGCAGGAAATCCCGCGCGACGCCTTCGGAACTCGCTAGGCGGATCGTGGCGCGGCGATCCGTCGTCAGTCCGCGAATCTCCTCGGTCACCCGATCCTGCTCCATCAGGCTGCGATGCGCATGCGCGGCCAGGAGGCGTCCCGCCTCGCTCAGCACCATGCCTCGCGGCCGCCGCTCGAACAGCGGCACGCCCATCTCATCCTCCAGCTTTGCAATCTGCCGGCTCAGTGCCGATACGGCGACGAACAGGCGCTCGGACGCTCGGCTTAGCGACCCGCTTCGGGCGACCTCAAGGAAATAACGCAGCGCGGTGGTTTGCATGATGCAGCCTCGTGGGAGCTTTGCCTTTTCGGCAACGGAAAGTGGCAAATATTGTCATTGTCCATAAATATCGGCGGTATCAAGATCGCGTCATCGATTTCCTGGATCAGAAGACCCCACGCCTTTGGCATGCTTCATCGGAGATAAATACGTGACACGCGAGTCCGCTATTCAAGCTGCAGCCGATCTGTACGATTCCGGCATTTTTCTCGAAGACCTGCGTCGCCGCGTGGCCATGCGAACGGAGAGCCAGGAGCCTGAAAGCGGTCCGTTGTTAATCGCTTACCTCAACGAGGAGATCGCGCCTGCGCTGGCCGGACTCGGTTTCACTTCCCGGCTGGTCGACAATCCCGCGAAGGGCGCGGGCCCGTTCCTGGTCGCTCATCGTCACGAAAGCGATGACCTGCCGACGGTCCTGACCTATGGGCATGGCGACGTTGTACGAGGCTACGACGCGCAGTGGCGCGATGGGTTGTCGCCGTGGGACGTCACCGTCGCCGGCGATCACTGGTACGGCCGCGGCACCGCCGACAACAAAGGCCAGCACAGCATCAACCTGGCCGCGCTCAAGGCCGTGCTCGACGCACGGGGCGGACGGCTCGGCTTCAATCTGAAGCTGTTGGTCGAAACCGGCGAAGAGGTGGGCTCGCCCGGCCTGCATGCGGTATGCGAGATGCTTCGCGACGAATTGAGCGCCGACGTATTGATTGCGTCCGACGGCCCGCGTCTGGGCGCCGCGCACCCAACGATCTTTCTCGGCTCCCGCGGCGTGGTGAACTTCAAGCTCGATGTGAACCTGCGCGAAGGCGGTCATCACTCGGGCAACTGGGGCGGCTTGTTGCGCAATCCCGGCGTGGTGCTGGCCAGCGCGGTTGCATCAATGGTCGATGCCAACGGGCGCATCTCCGTTGAAGGTCTCAGGCCGCCCGAGGTGCCGCAGGCGGTGCGTCGCGCGCTGGAGGGTATCAGCGTTGGCGGCAATCCAGGCGAGCCGGAGGTCGACACAGGTTATGGCGAGCCCGGTCTCACGCCGGCTGAGCGTGTATTCGGCTGGAACAACATAGAGGTACTGGCGTTCCGGACGGGCAATCCCGAGAAGCCGGTCAATGCCATTCCGCCGCACGCATTCGCCTACATGCAGATCCGCTTCGTGGTCGGAACGGACTGGAAAAATCTTGAGCAGATCGTGCGTCGCCATCTGGATGAACGGGGCTTTGAGAGCGTCACTGTCGAGGTGGACAGAGGCACGCCGGCCACGCGCGTGGACCCTGACAACGCCTGGGTGAAGTGGGCCGTGCGCTCGCTCAAGCAGACCACCGGGCGGGCGCCCGTGCTCCTGCCGAACCTTGGCGGCACGCTGCCCAATGATGTCTTCGCGGACATCCTCGGCATGCCCACGTTATGGGTGCCGCATTCATATCCCGGTTGCTCGCAGCATGCTCCCGACGAGCATATGCTTGGACCCGTCGTGCGGGAGGGGCTGCAAATCATGGCCGGGCTGTTCTGGGATCTGGGCCAACCCGGTGAATCTGAGCGCCCCGCCTTCGAGCGGAGGTCTGCCCGATGAGCACTGACGCCACCACCGTTTTGCCAGCAGCACGACCCCATGCCAGCATCTACAAGCTGATTGTCGCGACATCGATAGGCAATGCGCTCGAGTTCTACGATCTCGTGGTGTATGGCTATTTCGCATCGACGTTATCGAAACTGTTCTTTCCGACCACCGATAAAACGGTGTCGTTGCTGCTGACGCTCGGCACTTTCGCGCTGTCGTATCTTGCGCGTCCGGTGGGTGCGTTCGTGCTGGGGTCGTACAGCGACCGCAAAGGCCGCAAGGCTTCGTTGACGCTTTCCATCGCCATGATGACGCTCGGCACCGGCATGGTGGCGCTGATGCCCGGCTACGCGACCATTGGCGTGCTTGCGCCCATTGGCATCTTCGCGTCGCGGCTATTGCAGGGGTTTTCGGCGGGCGGTGAGTTCGGCAGTTCCACGGCTTTCCTCACCGAGCATGCGCCAGCGCGCAGCGGTTTCATGGCGAGTTGGCAGTTCGCGAGCCAGGGAGCAAGCGTGCTGGTTGCATCGGCGTTCGGCGCGGTCCTGACGAGCACGCTCACGCCGGCGCAACTCGAAGGCTGGGGCTGGCGCATCCCGTTTCTGTTCGGCCTCCTGATTGGCCCGGTGGGGTGGTATATCCGCCGCAACGTCGATGAAACCCCGGAGTTTGAACGCACGGAACGCTCCGCTTCGCCCATTCGCGAAGTCATGGCTACGCAGAAGGAACGGCTGCTGGTCTGCATCGGTTCGCTGGTGCTGACGACGACCGCCAACTACATGCTGCTCTACATGCCGACGTACGCAAGCAGGCAGCTTGGGCTTGCGCCATCGTATGGATTTATCGCGACGCTGGCGGCGGGTTTTATCGTCATGGTGCTGACGCCGATGGTCGGCCACTGGTCCGACAAAGTGGGCCGCACTCGCATCATGCTGGGCGCGGGATCGATATTTTTCGTGACTATCTATCCGGCGTTCATGTTCATGAATGCGCATCCCTCGCTGCTGACATTGCTGGCCGCGGTCATTTGGGTCGCATTACTGAAGGCCATCTATTTCGCGCCTATTCCTGCGTTGATGTCGGACCTGTTTCCGGTCCGTACGCGTACCACCGGCATGGCGGTGGGCTACAACGTGGGCACTACCGTCTTTGGCGGGTTCACACCGCTCGCAGTCGCTTCGCTGATCGCGGTCACCGGCAATAACCTGGCGCCCGGCCTCTATCTGATGCTCGCGGCCATCATCAGTCTCTTCACGCTGCTGTGGGCGCGAACGCGCCTGAAAGTGCATTAACCGCTGGATGAACAACTGGACATGACCGACATGAAGGATTTGCAGCAAGCCATACAGTTCTCGATAGATCATGAAAGCCTCTGGGATCGCAATGTGGATGGCGCCTGGGGCGTGCATGTGAATGACCCGCCGCCGTGGAACCGGCTGCTGGGTCCCGTGCATGATCGCGGTCCCGTTTCCGGTGCGATTTCCATCGATGGCAAGGTGCTCACGACATGGGGTGAGCCTGATCGCGCTGACCTTACGTTCAGCATTGCCAAGACCTATCTCGCCTTGCTGGCGGGCGTGGCGTTTGATCGCGGCTTGCTGCCGAACGTGAGCGAGCCGGTGCATATACGCGTACCGGGTATCGGTTTCGATGATGAGCACAATGTCCGCATTACCTGGGCGCATCTGCTTCAGCAGACCAGTGAATGGCGGGGCGAATGTTTCGGACTGTCGGATCAGGCGGACCACTCTCGCGCGGTGACGTTCGGCCGTGCGCCCGATGGCAAGAAGGGCGACCTGCGGCGGGTGCAGGCGCCTGGAACGTACTGGGAATACAACGACGTCCGCATCAACCAGTTTTCGCTGGCGCTGCTGCATTTGTTCGGCCGGCCGTTGTCCGAGGTGTTTCGCGAGGCGATCATGCAGCCGCTTGGCGCCAGTGAAGACTGGCAATGGGTTGGGTACGACAACGCGTGGATCGAACTCAACGGACGACGCATGCAGTCGGTTCCGGGCGGAACGCATTGGGGCGGTGGCCTGTCGATCAGCGCGAACGATCAGCTCAAGGTGGCGCGTCTTTTCGTCGATGACGGGATCGTTGATGGCCGCCGGATCATCTCGAGTGAATGGCTCGCGCGCATGCGAACGCCTTGCGCGCTTGCGCCGTACTACGGTTATCTCGTGTGGCTCAATCACGAACGCCGCGTGTTTCCGAGCGTGCCGGCGTCGAGCTACTTCGCAATTGGCGCGGGTAGTGCATTCACGTGGATCGAACCCGAGCGAAAGATGGCGGTGGTGGTCCGCTGGCTGAATTCCGCTCACGCTAATGAGTTTTTCGGGCTCGTGTTGAAGGGGGTTGATGGGGTAATGGCGTAGTGGGACGTTGATCCGGTTTGCCGCGCCCACGCAATATCGTACGATCTGGGCGACGACAACAAAGGAGACCGCCGTGAGACTCGTCGCCGTGATCATCACCCTTTTTGCCCTGCTTGCCGCGCCGGCTCACGCCGCCGATGTCGGCTTCCAGGAGGTCAAGATAGCGAATGGCGTGGAGCCGCCGCTAACGGCCGGGATCTGGTATCCGACTAACGCATCGGCGACGCCGCATTCCCTGGGAGATTCCACCCAGACCGTGGCGCTGGGCGGTCTGGTCGCGGGCCGTGGCCTGCCGCTTATCGTGATGTCGCATGGCGGCGGTGGATGGTACGACGGCCACTACGACACAGCGCTCGCTTTGGCTCATGCGGGCTTCGTGGTGGCGTCGGTTAGTCACGTCGGCGATACTTTCAATGACCATACCCGAGTCTTGCAACTGTGGCGCCGTCCTGCGCAGCTTCATCAACTAGTGGACTACATGCTTGACGCATGGCCTTCGCATGCGCGGCTGAATGCGGGCCGCGTTGGCGCGTTCGGTTTTTCCAACGGCGGGTTCACCGTGCTCGTGGCTGCGGGTGGGATTCCGGATCTTTCGAAGATCGCTCCGTATTGCGAGGCCCACCCGGATCATGACCTGTGCGAGACCCTGAAGCAGGCCGGCGTCGATCCTCATGCCGGCAACGAGATTCCGGCCGGCGCCTGGATCCACGATCCGCGTATCAAGGCCGTAGTCATCGCCGCGCCGGCGTTTGGCTTCGCCTTCGGCCGCGCGGGGTTAAGCCACGTGCGCGCCCCCATCCAGCTCTGGCGTGCAGCCGATGATCATCATCAGCCCGATCCCTACTACGAGGAGGCGGTACGCGCCGACCTGCCTCGCGCGCCCGACTATCACGTGGTCGCTAACGCCGGGCACTACGATTTCCTGCCGCCCTGTAGTACGCGCCTGTCGCGGAAGATGCCGGACATCTGCAACAGCGAACCGGGCTTCGACCGTGCGGCGTTCCATGAACAATTCAACTCGGAAGTGGTGCGGTTTTTCCAGGCAACGCTGCGATAGGGCGCTCTAGTCTCTCGTGCGCTGGCTCCGGGAGTCATGAAGTCCTGAATCGTCGCTTTGCGGGGACACGGCTGGCGGTCGTTTCTTGCGGCCGCCTATTGTCCGGCGTGGTTGACTGAGTTCGACCCATAGCCGTCCTTCGACACCACGCAGCCTAGACGGCTGGTCCCGGGATATACCGGCCGTTCGCGCGGCCGCGTCGGGCGGCTCGAGAGGCTTTTTGCTCGTCAGAGTTGTAATCGGAAATGATGCTTGGCGATCAGCACACTTCGCTCTTGCCGAAACCCTGCAAGGCGAACGGTGTCGGGTCTTTTCCTTTCTGCGGGCTTTGTGTGGAAGCGTGTGCCCAATCGCTCTCCACCTGTCGCTGCGACAAAATCGAGCTAACCCCTCTCTGATTTATTGGCGGCCTCTTAATTCACTTCGCGCCATTTTCGGCGAAAGTCGCCCTCGCATCTGGTGACACCAGGAACTTGATGAACCCTTCGGCTGTATCGCGTTGTGAGGTGTTCGCGATGAGCACAGCGGTGTACGTAAGAGTGCTCTGAAGATCGCCGGGAAGCGGGCCAAGGAACTTTATGCCGGGTGTCGTCGCGATGAGCGGTATCGTCCCGGCCACTATATCGTTGCCGTTGCCTTTCAGCACAGGTTCAAAAATCCCATTGGGCGTCGTGCGTACAATTTTAGGCTTGAGCATTTCTGCAATTCCCAGCCGTTCAAGAGTGCTTTCAAATGCCTGTCCCGATTTAACACTGTTAAAGACAAGGAGGTCCGCGCCGAGCAGAGTGTTCTTGAATTTTTCAACAGTGGAAATGTCGTACGCCGGACTGTCCTTGCGGTTGCCGAGGCCGACGCCAACGTGAGCGATTATCGGTCTGTCGCCGGCACTCGCCTTGCCTGATTTCGTAAGGTCCTCAGCAAAGTCCGGCTGAACGATAACGACGTCGGCCGCTTCGCCGTCTTCAATCCTTTTCTTCACAACGGGCGATGGATCGAACACCAAGCTGACCTGGTTATGTGTCTGCTGGCGATAAAGATCGACCACCTTGGTCAACGCAGGCTCGAGGGGGCTATCGCTAATGACCTTGATGTCGGCCGCTTGAACTATCGCTGCGAACATAGACAATGAGCCGGCCAGAAAAGTGCTTAGGCTGATGCGCTTAAGTTTTGCGTTCATGGTTTGCCCTTGTGAGGGGACCGCCGGTGTTGGTCGTTGCGCGTTAACGCGAACGCCACCGCTCACGGTAAGTTTGCGGGAGATGAAAACGGTTTGGTGGCGTCGAGCACGAACATCACTAGGGCGTGCAGATCCGTCGAGCCGGTGGACAAGACTTGCATCGGAATACCAGGGCCGTGGCCGGGCTCGGCATGGCCCGCTTTGACGACCATCACCCCGTCTGGGGTATGAACGCTTTGTGCTCCGGTAAGTACGAAGAAAGTCTCCGAGCCAGGATGACTGTGCACAGGAGTCGTGCTGTCAGGAGCACCACTAGCCGCATTGATCCTGAGTAGGTACTGCGGCGCATCAAACCTGGGGATGGGCCCAACCTCGGCAACCTTCGTGCCGCCCGCTGACAATCCGCCCACCGGGCCGAGCGTGAAAAGCCAGGCTTTGCCCGCCGACTCGGCTACGAGTGCCCAGGCGCCTGCAGCGGATTGTGCCTGCTCACGTGTCGGAAAGCTTTCTATTCGCCAGAAAAGTTGTCCAGGTGGTAATTCCGTGACCTTTTTCTCGGCCAACGACTTGATGACCAATGTTCCCTGCGCGACGGCCGCCGACGGCAGCAAGCACTGTCCCAACGTCAAAGCCAACAGCAAACTGAAAAGAAAACGTGTCATGAGAACACCGCCGTTCGAGCATTGATACAAGCCTCTCTGGAGCGTCAGCTTGCGAGAAAGAAGCGCTTCTAACGTAAGAACCCTAGGGCACGAAGCGTGCCTTCGTCAGGCTCGTTTTCCCGCATCGCGAGTGACCGTTAACCAAACCGCAACCGCCGCCGAGGTCCCTGAACAATGAGGCGGTTGACGGTCGCTTCCTGGCCGAACGGAGCCGCACGGCACCTCTCTCATCGCAAATGTAGGCCTCCACGCGCTCTCAGCAGCTCTTGGCCGCACTGCCGGCTCCCGGCACCTGCGCTCAAACCGCGCGCCGGCGCATCAAGCTGAAAAAATAAAATGCATGTCACGCGTGCGCATTTGGGCTTCGGGAGGCCATGCGTTGGACGATGCGGCGCTTGATGACGCTTTTGTTTCTGGCGCCAATACCATCAAATCGAAAGAGCCGTGCGCTCAACTGGCCGCATCATCAGCGCGACTAGCAAACGAAATTTGCCTGTTTATCGTCTGAACCGCGACGCATAGTCCAGCAGTTCCTGGTTGAGGTTTTCCTTGTCCGGGCTGTAATGTGCTTCTGTATGGCAATTCGGGCAGATGGCTACACAGTTCCACGGGCGGTCACCGTTCCTGATCCCGAGGATATGATGGACTTCTAGAAAGCCTGCAAAGCGCTGCTTTTCACCGCACCCATCGCGCTCACATCGTTCGGTGCGCGCGAGCACGGCCTTCCGGGTGTCCGCACGGCGCTTATACTGTTTCACGGTCCGAATCTGCTGTTCAGCATTGTCGCTGCCGATTTCACCGCGGTCATGCAGATCGTCAAAGGTGGTGTCATCGACATCGTTGTCATCGCGCTCGGCTTCATCAGTTTTAGTCTGGTTTGACGGCCAGCTGCGAGCGTGAACTTGGGCAGCTTCCCGGTCGCCCTTGAACTTGATGAAAGAGGATGTCTGCGTTACCGCAGTGCCTCTCACAACGCCGAGCGCTGCGCATTCACTGTAAATCTGTTCCTTGACCGACGGGGGCACCTCCGGCTGGGAAAAATCTATGTGACGACCGCAGACGTCCCAGACTGCTTCGACCGGACGGTGATTGGTAGAGCGCTGACTTTCACTCCTGCCCTTGTCGACCAGCCGGAAGATGTACTGTTTGCCGTCGTCCCCCGTCCACACATGAGTCGCGCCCGCGCTCGCAGCATGCCGCTCTTTCAGTTCGCCCCGAAAGCGGATGTGCCGTGTTTCCTGCAGGCCGTCGAGACCGAGCGTGCGCGCCGCATGGGCCACGCTCTTGTATCGGGTAGTTATGCCATCTACAGTGACCTCGGCAGCATGATGTTCGCCACGCGCGCGAGCAATTTCCGGATTATTCCACGAAGCCTTCACGCCCTCACTGACACTTTGACGAGGCGACCGGGAACCTCTTTTGGGTAGACGGCTCATTTTGTATTTCGGGATCGTGCCCGCTTCGATTAAGAGATAAGTCTCGTTTCTAAGAAACGAAAAGCACTATAGCCAAAATTAGCCGAGAGTTGATTCCCTCCCTTGCCGTGCGTCCGTTGTTCGATGAGGAACGGTCACTCAGATGTTCAACGCTCGTCGACGCGAATGACAGCTCCTGGCCGATTTCTGCCTGACGCGGTCGGCGCAGTTCGACCCTGAGCCGACGCTCGTGCGAATTTTGTGCAGATTCGCTCACTACCCAGCATGAGACCCGCTGCTACCAAACTGCCCGCCCGCTCACGAGTGGCAGTCCTGCTGCGGGACTGTCCACCAGGTACGCATAGTGACAATAGCCGCTGTTGTCGTGCGTATAGACAAAGCCTGCGCGCTCGTAGAGAGCCCGTGCCGGATTGTCAGGCTTCACACCGAGTGTGAGCGTTGCGAAACCCTGCGTGCGTGCGTCGGTTATGAACTCTGTCAGGAGTCGTCGACCGAGTCCGGCGCCGCGCCTATCACGAAGAACGTAAATCGACGCGAGGACGGCGGCGTCGCCGTGTGCCTCCCAGAAGCAGTACCCTATAAACTCCCCACTACATTCCGCAATGAACATGCGATCGAGATCGTTGCTCCATTGCTTAATGTGCCAATACAGTCCATCCCTCCAGCGCACTTCCTGTTCTGGCTCGATCTGCCGAATATAGTCGAGTTCGCCGGCATATATCGCCGGGAGGTCAGTAGCATGGGCACGGCGAATCGCATAAACGTCTGTCATCGTTTAGAGAAAGGCTGCAAAAAGTTAAGTACGCTCACACTACCGTATCCAGGCCGCTTAATAACGGCCTGTTGCGTATTGAGATTGCATCGTGGATGCTTCGCTACGCCTCACCCCGCCCCAATCCCCAGCAGCCACGCCAGCAGCGGTTTCAATTTCTCTCGATACTCATTACGCGGCGGATGCACGAGGTAATACCCCGAACCCGTTTCAAGCACGCGTTCAAACGGCGCCACGAGCGCACCGCTCGCCAGGTTCTCCTGCACCAAGTTCAAGTCCCCCAGCGCCACGCCATGACCGCGCACTGCTGCGCCAAACGCGAGGTCGAGCGTGTCAAACACCTGCTCGCGATAGGTATGCGACGCGAGTTCATCGCTTTCCTGCTGCAGCCATAACATCCACCCGCGCCTGCCAAAGCTGGAATGCAGCAGGGTGTGATGTTTCAAATCCGCGGCCTCCGCCAACGGATGCGGACCATGCGCCGTTTGCGGTGAACACACGGGCGTCAATCGTTCGCGCATCAGGCTGGTCGCCTCGAGTCCTTCCCATCGTCCATTGCCGAAAAGAATTGCCGCGTCCAGCGTGCCTTCGCCGAAATTGGTCGGCAGGAACCACGCGGTATCGATATTTAACTGCGTGCCCGGCACCTCGGCATAGAAGTCGGGAAGGCGCGGCAGCAGCCAGCGTGCGGCCAGCGTAGGCGTGACCCGCAGCGTGATGGTCTGGCCGCCCGTGCTGATGATATGCATCGACCGCCGCGCGGTGGCAAGCAACTCTTCCACGATAGGCACAAGCCGTTGGCACTCCGCCGTTGGCACCACCATCCGCGTGTGCCGCACGAATAACGCGCAGCCGAAATACTCCTCGATCTGCTGGATATGCCGGCTCACCGCGCTCTGGCTGAGGAACAACTGCTGCGATGCAGCCGTGAAATTGCCGCAACGGGCCACCACCAGCAGCGATTGCAGCACGTTGAACGGCGGATAGCGTTCGATTTTCATTTATGCGAGATCTGCATGGTAACCATGAGATTTTACCGTTTGTCGCTTAAAAATTGGCGTTCATAAAATCACCTCGAAAGTTAAGGCTTCTTGCCCGCTCGAAAGCGCGAGAAGCCTGCAAGAAGCCTTTCAACGAGCAGGGCGCCGAGCGACATACCGCTTCAATAAGCCCGCATTCAAACCATCCACTTCCAGGGAGTTTTCACATGACCCAACATTCAGACCGGCTGTGGGGTGGACGCTTCAAGACTGGCCCGGCACCCGCACTAACCGCGTTGTCGCGTTCCGATCCAAGCTTCTTCCGGCTCGCGCCTTATGACCTCGCGGGCTCACGCGCGCATGCGCAGGAGCTTAGACGCGCCGAAATCCTGACGGCCGACGAGCTGCAGCAACTGCTCAGCGAAATGGACCGGCTGGAAGCGCAGTTCCTGGCGGGCGAAGTCGGCCCGACCCTCGACGATGAAGACGTGCATACCTTCCTCGAGCGCGAATTGACGCAGCGCCTGGGCGCAACCGGCGGCAAATTGCGGGCTGGCCGTTCGCGCAACGATCAGGCGGCGAACGACTTGCGCCTCTTCCTGCGCGACAAGGCGCGCATGCTGGCCCAAGCGGTCATCGATTTGCAGAATGCATTAATCGAACAAGCGAATGCGCATGTGAATAGCGTGAGCGCAGGGTTCACGCATTTGCAGCCGGCGCAACCGATTGTGTTCGCGCATCACTTGCTCGCGCATGCGCAGTCGATCTATCGCGACATCGATCGTTTGGTGGATTGGGATCGCCGCAGCGCGCGTTCGCCACTGGGCGCAGCGGCGCTCGCGGGGTCCGCAATATGCCGGCGGCCGGAGTTGTCGGCGGCGGAACTCGGTTATGACGGTCCGTGCGAAAACTCCATCGATGCCGTCGCCTCGCGGGACCACGTTGCCGAGTTCGTGTTTATCGCGAGCATGCTGTCGGTGAACCTGTCGCGGCTCTCGGAGGAAATCATTCTCTGGACGTCGCGGCAGTTCGGCTGGGTTGTGCTCGACGACGGTTATGCGACCGGTAGCTCGATCATGCCGCAGAAGAAAAACTCGGATATAGCAGAGCTCACGCGTGGAAAGGCGGGGCGGTTGATCGGCAACCTGAGCGGCTTGCTCGCCACGCTCGCGTCGCTGCCGTTGGCTTACAACCGCGATCTCGCGGAAGACAAGATTGCAGCGTTCGATTGCATCGATACCCTCGCGCTCGTGCTGCCCGCGATGGCCGGCATGATCCGCACGATGCACGTGAACGTAGATGAAATGCGGCGTCAGGCGCCGCTCGGGTTCACGCTCGCCACCGAAGTTGCCGACTGGCTCGCGCTGCGTGGCGTGCCGTTCAGCGAAGCGCATGAGATTACCGGCGCGTTGGTGCAGGTCTGCGAGGAGCAGGGCATCGAACTGTCCGAGGTATCGGTGGCGACGCTGGCAAAGGTCGATGCACGGCTGGAGCCCGCGGTGCTGGACCACGTGACGCTCGACGCAGCCGTGGCGGCGCGCAGCGGTTACGGCGGCACTGCACCGGTGCGTGTGGCGGAGCAGATCACGCGTTTGCAGACTGCGCTCGATAAGCAATTGGCATAGGCCACTTCATACGGCGGACCGACATGCTGAGCGTTTCCAAGGACGTCACACCTGCCGATGCGATCGAAGCTGATTCCACGCAACTGGAATATGTGCGCCGACGTCATTGGGGCCGTTATGCAGCGTCAGCCGTGATTCTGGCGATGATAGTTTATATCGGGCGGGCGTTCGCGCATGGGCAGATCGAATGGCGTTATGTCGCGCGCTTCCTGACGGCTAAATCGATCCTCACGGGCCTCGTCAACACAATCGTCATGACCGTGCTTGCAATGGCGCTGGGTGTCGCGCTGGGCGTCATCACAGCGATCATGCGGTTGTCGACCAACCCGGTGCTGCAGACAGTCGCGCAAGCTTATGTATGGCTTTTTCGCGGCACGCCGGTGATCCTGCAACTGCTGCTGTGGTTCAACCTCGCGCTAGTGTTTCCGTCGATAGGCATCCCCGGTTTCTTCGAGTTTCGCACCGTCGATGTGATGACGCCGTTCCTTGCCGCATTGCTTGGGCTCGGCATCAACCAGGGCGCGTATACATCGGAAGTGGTACGCGCCGGTTTGCTCTCGGTAGACACCGGCCAGTACGAAGCGGCGAAGTCTATCGGCATGCCGAGGCTGCAGGCGCTGCGCCGCGTGATCCTGCCGCAGGCGATGCGCGTGATCGTGCCGCCTATCGGCAATGAACTGGTCGGCATGGTCAAGCTCACGTCGCTCGCGAGCGTGATCCAGTACGCGGAGATGCTGCACAACGCGGAGAACATCTACTATGCCAACGCTCGCGTGATCGAGCTGCTGATGGTCGCGGGTATCTGGTATCTCGTGGTGGTGACGGTGCTGTCGTTCATGCAGTCGCGCGTGGAGCGGTTTTATGCACGCGGCGCGGGTCGTCCGTCGGGCCGGCAATAAACCCGGCCACTGAAAAGGAAAACCATCGTATGAGTTCAATCGATTCAATCGTTCGGGCCGTCGACGTGCGCAAGTCCTACGGCGATTTCAAGGCATTGCAAGGCATCACGCTTGATATTCCGAAAGGCGAAGTGCTGTGCGTGATCGGACCGTCCGGTTCGGGCAAGAGCACATTCCTGCGCTGTATCAACCAGCTTGAAGAGATCAACGACGGCGCGTTGTGGGTCAACGGCGAACGAGTCGGTTACCGGCGTGTCGGGAACAAGCTGTATGCGTTGTCCGAGAAACAGGTCGCGCGTCAGCGGTTGGCGACCGGCATGGTGTTCCAGCGCTTCAATTTGTTTCCGCACAAGACCGTGCTGGAGAACGTGATTGAAGGGCCGGTGCAGGTGCTCAAGCGGCGTCGCTCGGAGGCAATTGAAGAAGCCCGTGCGCTGCTCGAACGCGTCGGCCTTGCTCACAAGTGCGATGCGTTCCCGGTGGAACTATCGGGTGGACAGCAACAGCGCGTGGCCATTGCCCGGGCGCTTGCCATGCATCCGCAACTCATGCTCTTCGATGAACCCACCTCTGCGCTTGACCCGGAACTGGTGGGTGAAGTGCTCGCCGTGATGCGTGACCTCGCCAAGAGCGGTATGACGATGATCGTAGTCACGCATGAACTCGGATTCGCTCGCGAAGTGGCGAATCGCATTGTGTTCATGGATCAAGGGCAAGTGGTGGAGAGCGGCACGCCGGAACAAGTGCTCTCGAATCCTAAGCATCGACGCACGCAGGATTTCATTTCCGCCGTGCTGTCCTGATTTTTTTGTTCGTGGTTCCGGCGTCGCTGGAACCCGGTCTGACTTTTATCTTCAGTGAGTTTCCATGAATGTTTCTCTTCGCGTTCGCCAGCTTGCCGCGCTCGTAACCGGCGCGATGGCGTTGCACATGCCTCTGGCGCATGCCGGGACACCACCGTCTCCGTCTATTGGCAAGAGCACGCTGGTTGCGGCTATCGTGCCGAACTATCCGCCGTTCGAATACAAGGACCCGGCCACTGACAAGCTGATGGGTTTCGATGTCGACTTAGGCGAAGCGATTGCCGCGAAACTTGGCGTCAAGTTGCAGTGGGAAGAGACCGGCTTCGACCAGATGATGAGCGCACTGACCACGCATCGTGTCGATGTGATCCTGTCAGGCATGACCGACCTGCCGTCACGCCGCGAGGCGGTCAACTTCCTCGACTATGTCACGGGCGGTCCGCAGTTCTACACCGTCAAGGCGCGTATCGGCGAATTCGCCAGCATGGACGCGTTGTGCGGGAAAGCAGTGGGCGCGAGCCGCCGTACGTCGTGGCCCGACGACATCGCGACGTGGAGCAACGAGCATTGCCTCAAGGCGGGCAAGAAGCCGATCAATGTGAGTGGCACGAACGGCTCAGCGGATGCACGCGTCCAGTTGCGTCAGGGCCGTATCGACGCAGCGGTGCAGGGCGGCGAAACGCTGCCGTATCAGAACTCGGTGGAGGAGAACGCGTACGCGCCGATCGGCAAGCCGTTCCTGTCGCAGTACAACGGCATTGGCATGGCGAAGGGCAACGCGGCGTTGAATGCGGGACTGACGGAAGCGTTGAACCAGCTGATTGCTGATGGCACGTATCACAAGATTCTGGTGAAGTGGGGCTTGCAGGAACACGCAGTTCAAAAGGCGTTGATCGATGCCAGCAACTGACATTCATCAAGCCGCCCCGCGCTGGCCTGAGGGCCATCGGTCCTGCGTCGCGCTGGCCTTCGACCTCGATGGCCCGACCGGCGACGCCATGCTCGACGGCTCGATCTGGCGCAATCCTGCGTACTTTACGCTGGGCAGCTATGGCCCATGGCGCGCGCTAGGACGGTTGCTCGACATGCTTGACGAGCGTCACGTGCCGGCCACGTTCTTCGTGCCTGCGTGGGTCATTGAAAACTGGCCGGAGCAGTGCGCGGCGATCGTTGCGCGCGGTCACGAGATTGGCTACCACGGCTATAAACACGAAGCGTTCTGGACGCTCGATGCCGACGGCCAACGCGCGGTGATGGAGCGTTCGGCGCAAGTGTTCGACAAGTATCTCGGCATGCGCCCGGTCGGTTTTCGCACGCCGTCGGGCGACTGGGGGCCGGACACGATCCGCGTATTGATGGAAGCGGGCGTACGGTATTCGAGTTCCATGCGTGGCGACGACCGTCCGTATCTGCTGCACGCACCGGGTATAGCCGAACCCATGGTCGAGATTCCCGGCCGCTGGGAAATGGACGATTACGCGTCGCTCGCGTATCACCGCAATCCGAATTTTCCGGCGAGCCTGGATCGTATTGCGAGCTACGACACGACACTCGATAACTGGCGGCGCGAGTTCGATGGTTCACATCGCGATGGCCTTTGCCTGACGACGCTGTTTCATCCGAAGGTGTCGGGCAAGCCAGGCAGGATCGCGTTGCTGGAAAGCCTGATCGATCACATGCAGGCACAGGGCGGCGTGTGGTTCGCCACGTGTCGCGACGTCGCGCAATGGTGGCGTGACAATCACAGTGATATTCACAGTGACACCCATGCCTCACCGACTCCGCAGGAAGCTCCCAGATGAACTCTTTACGCTGGCCGCAGAACGCGCGTTGCGCGGTCGTTGTCACGGTCGACTTCAACGACGAACACGGCATCCTCACGCAAGAACCCAAGATTGCGGGGCGCGAGAAATCTCTATCCGTATGGCGCTATGGCGCGAAGCGCGGGGTCGATCGCGTGCTCGATGCACTCGAGGAATTCGAGGTACGTTCAAGCTGGTTCGTGCCCGGGCGTGTGGCTGAAACGCACGCGGATCTGGTGACACGCATTGATGCGCAGAAGCATGAGATAGCCAACAGCGGTTACGTCTGCGAAGACTTCGATACGCTCACGCTCGATGCGCAAAAAGATGCGTTCAGAAGAGGACAAGCCGCGCTTTCTCAAGTGCTGGGGCGACGTGCACAAGGTTTCCGTTCATTCACCGGCAACTGGGCGCCGGGCTTCGCGGACTTCCTGCGCGATGAAGGTGTGACGTGGTCATCATCGTGGCGTGGGGATGATCTGCCGTACTTTCATCTTCCCGATACAGATACGTTGGCTACGGGATCGCCCCTGGTGGAACTACCGTTGCACTACGAGCTGGAAGACGAACCGTACTTCGCTTACAACCTGTCACCGGCAGTTCCGGTTGGGCAGCCGCGCATTCCTTCGTATCGCGAAGTGCTGAGGAACTGGAAGCATGATTTCGCGGCGTTTCATCGATTCGGATTGTGCTTCGTGCTGAGGCTGCATCCGGAGATTATCGGCACGGCGGGGCGCATTGATGTGCTGCGCGAACTACTCGCCGAAATCCGCTCACGCGACGACGTCTGGTTCGCCACCGGATCGGAGATCGCCGCATGGTGGAATCAGAACGTTGAAACCAACGAGCCCGGTCATCCGGTCGAAGTGTATGCGCGGCATCGGCGGGAGGAAGCGTGAACGCGTCGTCGTTATCGTTATCGCAGCGCTTGGCTGCGTTTGTTGCTGAGACTCCCTTTGACGCGCTTTCCGCACCGGTCGTGCACAAGGCGAAGCGCCATATCCTCGATACTCTCGGCGCTTCGTTGGGCGGCGCGACGGCGGTGGAAGCACGCAGTGTCCGCACTGTCATGGGCATGGGCAGCAGCGGTGACGTAACCGCGTGGGGCACGTCCCACACGTTCAACGCCCGCGACGCAGCGTTCGTCAACGGCGTGGCGGCGCACGCGCTTGAACTCGATGACGCCGGCGGCTGCGATCATTCCGGCGCGGTCGTGCTACCCGCCGCATTCGCCGCGCTTAGCTGCACGCAAAGGCCCGTATCGGGCCGCGAGTTCCTGATGGCGGTCGTGCTCGGCTACGACGTCGGCCGCCGCGTGCTGGAAGCGTGCGGGGGTTATTCGCCTCATAACAACTTTGGCTGGCACTCGACCATGACGTGCGGCGTGTTCGGCTCGGCCGCCGCCTGCTCACGTCTGCTCGGTCTCGATGCCGCGCAGACCGCAGCAGCGTTCGGCCACGCGGCAAGTTTCAGTGGCGGGTTGTGGGGTTTTATCCATGATGCATCGCAGACCAAGCGCATGCATACGGGTCGTGCGGCTGAAGGTGGCTTGCTCGCAGCGCTGCTTGCGCAGCAGGGCGTGAGTGGCCCGACGCAAGTGTTCGAGGACGTGTGGGGCGGTTTCTTCAACGCGTTTGCACGAGACACGCAAACGCCGGATGCGCTGCTTGCAGACCTGGGCGTTATCTGGAAACTCATGCGCTGCTCGATCAAGCCGCACGCGGCGTGCCGCAGCACGCACGCGGCCGTGGATGCCACGCTCGACCTGCTGCACGGACGCGCGGCGGATCTGGACAAGCTCGTTGGGGTGCACGTCAGCCTCAGCGCCTTCGTGAACCAGATGTGCGGTGGCCGAGACCTCCACACGCTCGCTTCCGCGCAGATGAGTCTGCCTTACGCAATCGCCACTGTGCTGGTGAATGGCCATGCAGGAATCGGTGCCTATCTAATCGCGCAGCGTCACGACCCGCGCATCGCAGCGGCAATGCAACGCGTCACGCTCGAAATTGATCCGTCGATGTCCGATCTCGATGAGCCCGTCATCACGCTCGCGCTGTCCGATGCCGAACCGCGTTCGCAGCAAATCAACGTGCCGCTTGGCGACCCGCGCAATCCGGTTTCGGATGCAGCCCTCGCCGATAAATATCGCACGCTGGCCGCCATGACGATTCCGGAAGCGTCAGTGAATGCGCTTGAAACTGCCGTACTCGACCTGGACAATCTCGCCGACGCGCGAACGCTGGCGCAATGGCTGCAAGGCGACGCCGACACAAGACCTGTAGTGCGTTAATCAATACCCCGACCCTCGACCCCGACCTTCCACAAGACCTTTATAAAGGTACGTCTTCCATGAACAAGCTGAACCCGATCCGTGCCGTTTCCAGCCTGATGGCACTGTGTCTGTCGACGTTTCTCTTCGCGAGCGGCGCGCATGCGCAGGCCTTGCCTGATGCCATCGCCAAGTCGAAAGTGATCAAGGTCGCGGTGAATTCCATCTATCCGCCGATGGAATACAAGGATCCGGAAAGCGGCGACCTGGTCGGTTTCGATATCGATCTGGGTAATGCGATTGCCAAGGAACTGGGCGTAAAAATGGACTGGCAGGAGTCGGCGTTCGAGCAACTGTTGCCGTCGCTGGCAACGGGCCGTGTCGATATGATCCTGAGCGGCATGAGCGATGTCCCGGGCCGTCGTGACACTGCCGATTTTCTCGACTACCTGAATTCGGGCGCGCAGTTTTATATCCTCTCGTCGCGTGCGAACGAGATCAAGCAGGCCGTGGATCTCTGCGGCAAGTCGGTTGGCACAAGCCGCAGCACGTCCTTCCCGGCGGACACGGCCGCGTGGAGTACGCAAAATTGCGAGGCGGCCGGCAAGGCCGCCATTACCGTATCCGGGACTGAAGATACCTCCGCTGCACGCATGCAGCTAAAGCAAGGGCGGATCATGGCGGGCGTGCAAGGCAGTGAGACGCTGCCGTATGCCATGAAGCTCGAGCCGAATACCTACAGGCCGATCGGCGAGCCGTTCGCGACGTCGCCCGAAGGCATCGCGTTCGCGAAGTCGAATCCGAAATTGCGTGATGCGGTGCATGGCGCGCTGAATAAACTGATCGCGAACGGGAGCTATGCCGCGATTGTTGCCAAGTGGAATCTGCAATCGAGTGCGGTCAAGCAGGTGACGCTGAACGCGGCAGCACTCAAGTAATCAACTCCCCAATAAATGCGGGTGGCATCGGAGCACCGCGTGAAGTTCATGGTACGTTTAGCGCCTGTCAGAACCTGTCAGGAGTCAGGGTGTCCCGAACTACTCGTTTATTGACCTTGCTGGAGATGCTTCGCGCGAAGCGTGTGCCGGTGACTGCGTCCGAACTCGCGGCGGACCTTGGCGTGTCCGAGCGCACGCTGTATCGCGACATCGCGACGTTGATTGAACAGGGCGCGCCAATACACGGCGAAGCGGGAATAGGGTATGTGCTTAAGCCGGGGTTGTTCCTGCCGCCGCTGATGTTGAGCGAAGACGAGATCGACGCCGTGGTGCTGGGCCTGCGGTACGTGGACCAGCGCGGCGATGATGTTTTGCGTAGGGCCGCCGCTCAGGCGCTAGCGAAGATTGATGCGGTATTGAACGCGTCGGGCAAGGATGCCATGCGTGCTCCGACCGTCCATTCCGGCCCGCCTGTGCCGGACTTTCCCGTTAACGCCGTGCCGCTCGCGAGCTTGCGCGCGGCCATTCGTGGCCAGTGCAAACTGCGGATAGGGTATCTGGACGGGCAAGGCGAGCCGACAGATCGTGTCGTCTGGCCGGTCGTGCTGGGCTTCCTCGACAATGTCCGGATTCTTGGCGCATGGTGCGAAAAGCGCCAGGATTTCCGCAGTTTTCGCACCGACAGGATCGCGTCAGCGGATGAAACCGGCGAGCAATATCCGGGGGCGAGGGCGGTGCTATTGAGTCGGTACCGGACGCATCTGGCGAAGTCGTCGCCTTAGTAGCCAAGCAGCAATTAGCTCAAGGGTAGTGCTTCGTTTACCTATCCCCCGCGCTGATCGCCCGCACCACCTCTTCCGCGCTTTGCGCAACCTGCCCGAAATAAAGTCCGAAGTTCATCATGGCTGCGTCGTGCATTGCCGGGATGCAATCGGCGCACGCGTCCGACACCAGCATGCAACCGAAGCCACGATCCGCCGCGTCCCTCGCCGTGGTCTCCACGCAGCAGCTTGTCACCACGCCTGCGAACACCAGGTTCCTGATCCCCGCCCGGTCCAGCACATTCTGAATCTCGCTGCCATTGAATGCGCCCTGCGTTGTCTTGCGGATCACGGTTTCGCCTTCCAGCGGCGCGACCTCCTCGCGAAATGCATAGTCGGGGTTTCCGGTCCACCAGAGGTCATCGATACCGGCCGCCTGTTCCAGCCTGTGCGTCCAGTCGCGAAACCGCGACGGGCAATCGCGCATGTCGCGGTAAGCGGAGCCGGTTGAAATATGCACGACCGGCATGCCGGCCGCGCGGAAGGCGTCGAGTAACTGGCGAATGGAGGGGATCGTAGTCTGCTCCAGACGCTCCAGGTAATAACGCATCGAACCGGGCTCCACGGCTTCGCATGCCTTCACCCAGCCGCGGCCCGGCGCGGCATCGCTGTATTGGACGTCGACGACGACCAGCGCCGTCGTTTTGCGATCCGTCAGATCGACGAACGGAATGGTCGATGAAAGATCTTCGAAAGCAGTGGATGGTTTCTCTCGCGGGTTCATGCTGGACGATCCTCGGTCGGGGTTAACGTCATGTCATTGTGAATACGCGCATCCTCGATCATCAACACCAAAGCGACGCCCGTTTGCGTTCCGGCGACGCGTCCCGATGCACTCATTCATCGCTAGTGATAAGACGCGCGCGCCGGTGTCGCGAAACATCAAGTGCGCGATTTATGACTCAGTAAATTGAATGGGTCGCGCTTGTGCAAACCGACTCTGAAAGCCTGCCCCGCCGGTCACCCCGACATCGATTTGCCTGGAGAAGAAACGATGAACGTCCCTGCACGCCTCGCTTGTTTGATATTGACTGCCTGTTGCAGCATGACCGCCCACGCGCAAGACCCGGAGGTGTGCCGGACCGTTCATTTTGCGGACATCGGCTGGACCGATATTGCCGCCACCACCGCGCTTGCATCGACCGTGTTCGACGGGCTGGGCTACAAGCCGGTGAAGACCGTGGCATCCATTCCTATCGCGCTCACCGGCATCAAGTCGAAGCAGATCGATGTCTTCCTGGGAGACTGGCAGCCTTCCATGGATCCGGTCGCCGATCCCTTCGTCAAGGCGGGTGCCGTGAAGGTCCTGAGCGCGCCGAACCTCACCGGCGCGAAATATACGCTGGCTGTACCGACCTATGAATACGATGCCGGTCTCAAGTCCTTCGCTGACATTGCCAAGTTCGGCGATAAATTGCAGCACAAGATCTACGGCATCGAACCGGGCAACGACGGCAACGCGCTGGTCAAGAAGATGATCGACGGCAACCAGTTCAACCTGAAGGATTTCAAACTGGTCGAGTCGAGCGAAGCGGGCATGCTGGTCGAAGTGAATCGCGCGGTCAGGAGCCACGAATGGGTGGTCTTTCTCGGTTGGGACCCGCACCCGATGAACATCCAGTTGAAGATGACCTATCTCTCGGGCGGTGACGAAGTATTCGGACCCAACTACGGCGAGGCCAAGGTCTACACGATGGTGCCGCCGGACTATCTCACGCGCTGTCCTAACGCGGGGCAGGTGGTGACGAACCTGAAGTTCACGCCGGGTATTGAGAACCAGGTCATGCAGTCGATCACGACCGACAAGAAGGAACCAAACGTCGCAGCGAAAGAATGGCTGAAGAAAAACTCAGGTGTGCTGACGCAATGGCTCGCGGGCGTGAAGACGTTCGACGGCAAGGATGCGTTACCCGCGATGAAGTCTTACCTCGCTGCACAGTGAGACTGGATGCGCAGCCGGCGATTCATCCGGCTGGCGTAGACGCCGCTACCCGCTGCCGCATCACCGGCGCCTCCCACGATTGCGACCGGTCGCGGCTCGGCGGGCAACCGAACTTCGTTTTATAGACCCGCGAGAAATGTTCGAGTGAATCGAAGCCCGTTGCGGCCGCGACTTGCGACACGCTAAGCTCGGTCTGCTGCAACAGCTTATGCGCGGTGGCGAGTCGCAAGCTGACGTAATAACGAAGCGGGGCGGTCGCGGTGTACTGCTTGAACTGCCGCTCGAGTTGTCGTTTGGACAAACCGACTGCTGCCGCGAGATCTTCACACGAGACCGGCGTGGCGACGGATTCATGCATCAATCGGATTGCCTCGCTGACCTGTTCGTTCATCGGCGCGGCGTCGAGATCGGTTCGGGCAAGCTGGACTTCACTGGTTCCGCGAATGCGCGCGTGCAGCAGATGCTGCGCGATCTCCGCCGCGAGGTCGGTCCCAGCATGCTGCCCGATCCATTCGAGCATCATGTCGATGATCCCGCTGCCGCCCGCGCAAGTGATCAAGCGCGGCTCGATGGTGTAAAGCTGAGTCGTTGCCTTGACGTTGGGATAGGCTTCCTGAAACCCTTCGAGGTTGTCCCAGTGCACGGCAGCCGGGCGGCCGTCGAGAAGCGATGCCGCCGCAAGCATTTCAGTGCCGGTTTCAATCCCGCCAATTTGCGCACCGAACACGCTTTCGCGCCTGAGCCATGCCTTGACCTTGCGATTCTTCGCATGCTTCTTGGGCTCGAAGCTCGCGACCACGAAGATGGTCGAGAACTCGCCGGTCTCGTTCGACACCGGCCGCGTGGGCGCGATCATGCCGTTGGTCGCCTGGACCTGTTCGCCATCAATTGAAAGCACGGTCCATTCGTAGAGCGTGCGTTGACTGAGCCAGTTGGCAATAGCCATCGGCTCGATCACGAGCGCAAGCCCGAGGTTCGAAAACTGCGGCAACACGAGGATGCCCACGCGCCGTGGTGCGGGATGTGTTTGCGAAGCGGACTTGCTCAGCGTGCTCATGGGGACCCCGAGTCTCTTGCCGGATGATCGGATGCACGGGCAAAGCCTGACAATAACGCGTGTAATACGTCGTCAGAGCTACAGGTCGAGCACGAGCCGTGCAGATCGTGCTCTCGATACGCAGACGTAAATTACCGTATTTTGATTTTTTTCGGCATCGGTTTGAACCATGTCACGATGATCAGCTTCTCCCGGGAGCAGCGTCACCGGGCAGGTGGATTCAGGTTTGACATGCATGTTCCTTCACCGCGCTATGACTCTCCCTCTGTTGCGCACGCCAGTCGGCCGGCACCCAGACCGCGGCGCCGGAGGGCGGCAGCGGCGTGCGTCCCATCACGAGGTCGCTGCCCTTCTCGCCGATCATCACGGTCGGCGCGTTAGTGTTGCCGCTCACGATGGTTGGCATGATGGACGCATCGATTACGCGTAGACGGTCCAGGCCATGCACGCGCAGATCGGGTCCTACAACCGCTTCTGCATCGCTTGCCGGTCCCATCTTGCAGGTGCCTGCCGCGTGATAACCCGTCTCCGTGACTTGCCGCGCCCAGGCGTCGAGCGATGCATCGTCATAGGCGGTCGGACCCGGCGTAAGTTCATCGCCTGCGAGTTCGCGCATCGCGTTTTGCGCAATGATCTCCCGCACGAGTCTAGCGCCGGCACGCATGTCCGCGCGATCACGATCAGTCTGCAGATAGTTGAAGATAATCCTGGGTGCAAGGCCCGGATCGTTCGACGCAAGCGTCACCGAGCCGAGACTCGTTGGCCGCATCAGGTCGATATGAACCTGGAACGCATGGGCCGGCACGCTCGACACGCTGCCGGGCTGAACGGCGAGTGGCATGAAGGTGAGTTGCAGGTCAGGATGCTCGACCCCGGCGCGCGAGCGTATAAACGCGCCCGCTTCGAAGTGATTGCTGGCGGCAAAGCCGGAGCGGTTCATGAACCACTGCGCGCCGACCCACCATTTACGCGGCGCGATGGTCCACGGGAAAATCGATACCGGTTTTTTGCACAGGTACTGCACCACCGTATCCGGATGATCTGATAAGCGCCTTCCAACGCCCGGCAGATCGTGGACCGGACGCACACATGCACGGCTGAGTTCATCGGCGGGGCCGATGCCTGAGAGCTGCAACAACTGCGGCGTGTTAATCGCGCCACCGCACAGAAGGACTTCCACGTCCGCGTGGACCTTGACGGTCTCGCCATTGCACGCATACTCGATGCCCGTCGCGCGGTTGTTGCTTACGAGCACACGCAACGCGAGCGCGCCCGTTACAACGGTCACGTTACTCCGTGTCAACGCTTCGGCGAGGTAACCCCGCGCCGTGCTCCAGCGCTCGCCTTTCCACGTGGTTCTATCGACGCGTCCGAAGCCTTCCTGGCGATACCCGTTGACGTCATCGGTACGGCCGTAGCCTGCTTCAACGCCCGCATTGATGAACGCACGTGTCAGCACGGTGTCTGTATTGCCCGCTGTAACGCGTAGATGGCCGCTGTCGCCGTGATAAGCATCCGCGCCGAGCTCATGCTTCTCAGACCGGATGAAGTACGGCAGCACATCGCGATAACGCCAGCCCGTGCAGCCTTGTTCGGCCCAAGCATCGTAGTCGCGGGCGTGGCCACGTATGTACACCATGCCGTTGATCGACGATGAACCGCCGAGCACGCGGCCGCGCGGCGTACCTATGCGGCGCTGGTTAAGGAACGGTTCCGGCTCCGACTGATACTGCCAGTTATAACGGTCTCCGCCGACCACGATACCCATCGCCGAGGGCATGTCGATCGACCAGTTTCGGTTCACCGGACCGGCCTCGAGCAGCAATACCCGCACTTGCGGATCGGCGCTCAGGCGGTTAGCCAACACACAACCGGCCGAGCCCGCGCCGACAATCACATAGTCGTAGCCGCGGCGAATGCTTTGCGTGGACATCGATGGCTTTGCGCTCATTGGATTCCTTGATAGGGCGGAGACAACGTGTTCATTGGCCGTGGATGCCGCTATGGACAAGCGTATGAAAGTGATGCACAAGGTGCTCGCTTTCATTGCTGCGCTCTGCATCGATCACATAGCGCCCCTGGTTATAGCCGACAGAATGCAGGCCCTTTTGTACCGAGATATTCAGCGCGATGTCTTCAGGGCCGAGGTCCGTGTTCATCCAGTCCATGCAGGCCTTCGTGACGTCCGGAACGGTATCGTGCTGGGTGTAGTAGCCGAAGCGCAGCAGCGTCTTTTCCGCTTCCAGGGGGATGATCAGGAAGGTCGCGAGGAACTCGGAAAAGGGGAATGTGTAGAACGTGTTGTGCGGCCAGATACCGATGTTGAAGAAACATTCGTCCGGATTTTTATCGCCGGTCAGTGGCACGCCGTACGCGCTGGTTGCCTGCTTGTTTGCCGGCGCGGCATAGGTCCACCACTTGTCGCGTTGTGTCAGCTTGTAGCCGTCGAAATCGATCAGATCGGCGAGCTCGACATGGCACGGACCCGAGAGCGAAAAGTGATAACCCTCGATGGAGTTATCCATGATGACCTTCCAGTTCGCAGCAACAACCACGTCCTTCTCTTCGAGCAGACGGTAGTTGTCGAGCTTCGGGAATACGCGCTTCATTTCAGCGTCGGCGCCGGGGAAGAGCTCGCTCATCGACGGCGCAAGCGGATCGAGGTTGAAGTAGTAGAAGCCGCCCATTTCCTCAACACGTACGGTCGGGATGTTGTAGCTGCCTGCGTCGAAACCCTTCACCCGATCGCTGCGCGGCGCGTGGCGAAGATTGCCGTCCATTCCGTAGCACCACGAGTGATACGCGCATCGGAACACGCCTATTTGCGTGCCGCGCCGTTCTTCGACCAGACGATTGCCTCGATGCTGGCATACGTTGTGAAACGCATGGACGACGCCATCGGTGCCGCACGCGGCAATCACGCTTTGATCGAAGATATCGGTCATCACGAACTGGCCGGGCTTGCTCAGTTCGCTTGTATGACCGATCACGTGCCATGCCGACATGAAGATCCGGTCGCGCTCCGAGCGGAAGAGGGTGTCGTCGAAGAAATAGCGTGAGGGGAGCGTGAGCGCTTCTTCCGGCTTTTGCTCAAGCCAGCTTTCCGGCGCGACTATGTCTGCTTTCTTCACTACACGAATGGTTTCCATGTGCAGGTTTCCTGTCGGTTTATGGGGGGATGAGGCAAGTGGCGAGCCGCCGTTAGATGAAACTGTAGGGCGGCAAATTCGCGTTGACTTGATTGAAGGCGACATTCGAATGACGCTTTTGATCGTTTATTCGCACCCGTCTGGAATTGACTCGAAATGATTAAATGCGTCTCCGTTAAGTCGCTTTCGATCATGTAGCCGGAAAATGGCCACCTTATAGTCCGCTAGGAATACCGGCATTTGGTTGACCACAACGCGCCCTTACGGAGACTTCATGAATTCCAAACTGCTCTATATAAACGGCGAGTGGACCGAGGCTGGCAGCGGCCGTCGCCGGGACGTCATTGACCCCGCGACCGGCGAAGCAATAGCAAGCGTCGCGCATGCATCGGCGGAGGATGCGCAGCAGGCAATCAGCGCAGCACGCTACGCCTTCGATCACGGCCCGTGGCCTGCTCTGAGCGGCAGCGAACGCGCAGCCCACCTTCGATCGCTGATTGCCGCGCTGAGGGATCACGCTGGCGAGATCGCGGAACTCGAAGCGCTGAACACAGGGAAAACCCTCACGGAGGGCCAGTCGGATGTGAACGACGCGATTGCCGCATTCGATTACTTCGCGCGGTTGATCGGCACGGACTCCGGTGCACTGAACGACGCTGCGCCGAATGTGATCAGCATGACTTTGCGCGAACCGGTGGGCGTATGCGGACTCATTACGCCGTGGAACTATCCGATCCTGCAGGCCGCCTGGAAGCTTGGGCCGGCGCTTGCGGCAGGCAATACCGTTGTGATCAAACCAGCAAGTCTCACACCGCTTTCCACGCACCGCATAGCCGAACTGATCCATGCCTGTGGTTTCCCTAAAGGGGTTTTCAATCTGGTGACCGGAGGCGCGGACGTGGGTGAAGTCTTGGCGTCCAGTATGAGCGTCGATCTGATTTCCCTGACCGGCAGCAATGCAGCAGGCGCGAGCGTGATGAAGGCGGCCACGTCAAACTTCAAACGAATATCGCTGGAACTGGGTGGCAAGAATCCGAACATTGTCTTCGCCGATGCGAACCTTGAGGCAGCCGTCGACCAGGCGCTGAACGCAGCCTTTTTCAACGCTGGGCAAATGTGCTCCGCGGGCTCGCGCCTGTTGCTGGAGCGGCCGATATACGACGCGTTCGTCGAAGCATTGAGTGCACGTATCAACGCGATTCGGCTGGGACACGGATCCCTGGAGAGCACCCAGATGGGCCCCGTTATATCGGCTCAGCAACGCGACCGCGTGTTGGCGCTGGTCGAGGGTGCGGTCGAGGAGGGCGCGCGCGTGTTGTGCGGCGGCAAGTCGCCGTCTGGCATCCCGTTCGATAAAGGCTTCTGGGTAGAGGCCACCTTGCTGGTTGATGTGCACGCATCCATGCGCATCGCCCGTGAGGAGATCTTCGGCCCGGTGATAACCGTGGAATGTTTCGACGGTGAAGACGAGGCGGTTGCGCTCGCCAACGACACCGAATTCGGCCTTGCAAGTGCGTTGTGGACGCAGGACTTCGCCCGAGCGAATCGCGTGTTGCGCCGCTTGCGCGCCGCCACCGTCTGGGTCAACGACTTCAATGTCACGCTCCCGCATGCGCCGTGGGGTGGTTATAAAGCGAGCGGAATTGGCCGCGAACTCTCGCGTGCAGGACTCGATGAATACACCGAATTGAAGCACGCCTATATCAATTTCGAACCCAAGGCCATGGGCTGGTTTTGATCGGCCTCAGAGGGTTTGACAACGCTTGAAAGGAGAGCTTGCCATGCTGGAACATCGTCAGCAACGCGTGGATCTGGCGTGTGTCTTTCGCTGGGCGGTACGCCTCGGCATGCACGAATCCATTGCCAATCACTTCAGCGTCGCGGTCTCAAAGGACGGCGCGCAATTCCTGATTAACCCTCGTGGCAGGCACTTTTCGCGCATCAAGGCGAGCGACCTGCTGCTGGTGGACGCGCACGACACGCAAACTATCGATCGCCCCGACGCGCCCGATATCACCGCATGGGCGCTTCACTCGGCGATCCACAGGCGGCATCGCGAAGCGCGTTGCATTCTGCACGTTCACTCGAAATACGCGACCGTGCTGTCGTGTCTGCAAGACCCGGTGCTGCCACCGCTTGACCAAAACTGCATGCGTTTCTTTGAGCGCGTGGCGATCGATACGGAGTTCGACGGCATGGGCCTGGGCGATGAAGCCGAGCGAGTAAGCGGTGCGCTTGCGGGCAAGCCGGTGCTGCTGATGGGGCAGCATGGCGTGCTGGTGGCCGGGCCGACGATCGCGCAGGCGTTTGACGATCTCTATTACTTCGAGCGTTCATGCGAGACCTACATCACCGCGCTGATGACCGGGCAGCCGTTGCGAATTGCATCGGCTCGCGTGGCGCACAAGACCATGCGTCAATGGGTCGAGGATTATGAAGGTTTCGCGGATCAGCACCTCAGCGAGCTGAAGGCGATACTCGATGAAGAGGGGTCTTCATACGCGCAGTAGGGCGGTGTGGTTGGGTGCCTGGTCGCGGTTATGTCTACTACCAGCTTGCGCGCGCAACAAGCCCTTCTTCATCCGGCGCCCGCCCCCGGCGAGCCTAGATTCCCCAGACCGGATGCTCGCGGCTGGGTGTATCGGCGAGACGGGGGACGGGTTCATTCGCGAACAGGCACGCGCGCGCTGCCTGGTCTGAAGCGCTGAGCACGCAAGCGATGACCCATGTTTAACAACCCGCTTAATTTGCCAATGCGAAACCGATCCGCGCGTGTTATTTTCCAGGAAAACGTAATTCATAAACCTTACTTCCAGGAGAACGCCGATGACCGCCTTAGCCGCCGTTGCCGCCATACTTGCCGCGTTATTAATGGGGGCGATGAGCCCGGGTCCAAGCTTTGTACTAGTCGCACGCAACGCGATCGGCTTGTCGCGTGCAGACGGATTGGCGACCGCACTCGGCATGGGTGTGGGCGGCGTTTTCTTCAGCGGCGTCGCGCTTGCGGGGCTTTATACGCTGCTATCCGCAGTTGAATGGCTGTATGTCGGCTTGAAAGTGGCCGGTGGGCTTTACCTGATCTACATCGCCTCGAAGATCTGGCGCGGAGCGGCTAGTCCGCTGGTCGTAGACGACGGGCGCGACGCGCAAAACCACAACCTGCGTAAATCATTCTGGATTGGCCTCACGACGCAACTCAGCAACCCGAAGACTGCGATCTGGTACGGCAGTATCTTTGCCGCATTGTTGCCGCAACATCCGCCGCTCTGGTGTTACCTGATCCTGCCGCCCATGATCTTCGCGATTGAAGCAGGGTGGTACACCGTTGTCGCCTTGAGTTTCTCCAGCCGTCGTCCGCGTGAGCTTTATCTGCGCGCCAAGAAATGGATCGATCGTTTTGCCGCAGGCGCCATTACTGCGCTTGGCCTTCGATTGATTTTCACCGCGCATAAAGCGGGTATCTGACGGCTACGCAATAACAGCCACTAGCGGACCTTGAGGCTAGTGACTGATCATCCACGGCCGGCCAGCGGCTGTACGCGGCGCCGCTTGCGATTCGGCGGAACGCGGCAGTTTGATCTTGCCCGAGCAGCAACCGCAACCCGCTCCGTGAGCAGACGAACGAACCGGCTCATGCGCTGAACGCTCATTCACTGCATGTGCGGACCGGTTGGCGCCGGAAAGTGAGGATAACTGCGGCGCACTTCGCATGACCCGTATCGACAGGGTGTCGCACGTCGGGCAGCTTGCGGGCGTGTCGCGTTCTGCAATGGTGCGCCTTGCGTCGAAGGGACCGCAATAAGCACATTCAAATTCATACGTTGGCATGCAAGGTCCTCTTGATCGTGATTCCCGACTTGCCGTTGCTCGCCGGGAATCAGGAGAAAAAACGGCTAAAGATCCAGCGACAACGGCAGGTCAATCCCCCCCTTGATATGCTTGATCGGGCCAGCCGAATTCGGGCTGATGTCGAAGTCAAAGATTTGCGTGGGCAGCCATAGTGTTGCGCACGCATTCGGAATGTCAACTACACCGCTTATATGCCCCTGCACTGGCGCCGTGCCAAGTATCGAATAGGCCTGTGCGCGCGAGTAGCCGAACTTGGTCATGTATTCGATCGCGTTCAGACAGGCTTGCCGATACGCCACGTGCACATCGAGATAATGCTGCTGTCCGGCTTCATCGACGGAAATGCCTTCGAAGATCAGGTAGTCGTTATAGTGAGGCGTGATCGGGCTCGGCTTGAAGATCGGGTTCTTGATGCCGTACATCGCCATGCCGCCTTTGATCAGGTTCACTCTCATGTGCACCCAGCCCGCCATTTCAATCGCGCCGCAGAACGTAATCTCGCCATCGCCCTGACTGAAATGCAGGTCGCCGACAGACAAGCCCGCGCCATCCACATACACCGGGAAGTAGATCTTCGAACCACGTGAGAGATCCTTGATGTCGCAATTGCCGCCGTGTTCGCGCGGGGGCACCGTGCGTGCGCCCGTTGCGGCGGCGGTGTCCCGCGCGGACCCTTGAAGCTTGCCCATGTGAGCGGTCGGCGCGAACGGCGCATTCGCGAGCGGCGGCACACGGTCAGGTTGCGTCGCGATAAAACCGATCTCGCGGTCGTTCCAGGTTTCAAGCAGCTTCGGGTCCGGCAGGCAACCGATCAGCCCCGGATGAATCAGCCCTGCGAAACTGACGCCGGGAATATGACGCGAGTCGGTAAAGAGTCCGTGAAAATCCCAGATACTTTTCTGCGCGTGCGGGAAATGCTCGGTCAAGAAACCGCCGCCATTCTGCTTCGAAAAAAAGCCGTTGAAACCCCATTGGCTTTCCGCCTTGGTGCCTATATCGAGCAGGTCGACCACCAGCAGATCGCCCGGTTCGGCACCGTGAACACCGACTGGTCCGGAGAGAAAGTGGACGATCGACAAGTCGATGTCGCGCACGTCATCAGCGGAGTCGTCGTTCTTGATGAAACCGCCGGTCCAATCGTAGGTTTCCAGAACGAAGTCGTCGCCGGGTTTGACCCAGCACGCCATTGGAATATCCGGATGCCAGCGGTTGTGAACCTGCTCGTTGTCGAACGCGGACTGTTTCAGGTCGACCTTGATGAGCGTATCGGGCATGTAACTCTCCTTTTATAAGTACCGGCTGCACCGGCGAACAAATGGTTTTCTCTTCAGTCTTCAACACCGCTTTGGGTCGATCTCAAACGGACAGGAACTGCCGGATGCGGGTCGTATCGATAGCATCGCGCGGGCTTTCATGCACCAGCCGGCCGCCTTCGATCACGAAGAGCCGGTCCGCCACGTCCATCGCGAAGCTCAAAACCTGCTCGGAGACCACGATCGTGATCTCGCGCAGCTTGCGGATCTCGTGCAGCGCCCGCGCAATGTCCTTGATGACCGATGGCTGAATGCCTTCGGTCGGTTCGTCGAGCAGCAGCACCTTGGGTTCGCTGACAAGCGCGCGGGCTATGGCGAGCTGCTGTTGTTGCCCACCTGACAAATTGCCGCCCTTGCGGTTGCGCATTTCATAGAGCACGGGGAAGAGCGCGTAGATTTCATCGGGAATCCTTCGCGTTTTTATCTGCTCCATCCCGGTCCGGATGTTCTCCTCCACGCTCAGCGAAGAAAATATCTGCCGTCCTTGCGGCACATAAGCCAGTCCTTTGGCGACGCGCCGGAAGCTTTCATCCTTCGATACATCCGCGCCGTCCAGTTCAATCGCGCCGCCTTTCACGGGCAACACGCCCATCAGCGCCTTGAAGAGCGTGGTCTTGCCCATGCCGTTGCGGCCCATGATCGCCACGATCTCGTTACGGGCCGCCTCAAACGAGACGCCATGCAGCGCTTCGCTTTGTCCGTAGCTCACGAATATGTCTTTTACGTGCAACATGGCCGAAGCCTCCTCAGTCACCAATCCTCAATGTCCCAGATACACGTCGATCACGCGCGGGTCGTTCTGCACCTGGTCCATCGGACCTTCGGCGAGAATCTTTCCCTGATGCATTACGGTGACCTTGTGCGCGATCCTCGCGACGAACTCCATGTCGTGTTCTATGACGATCATCGACCGGTTCTGGCAGATTTTTGTAAGTAGCTCCGCCGTGATTTCCCGTTCACGCACGCTCATTCCCGCGATAGGTTCGTCAAGCATCAACAACTCAGGGTCCTGCATCAGCAACATGCCGATCTCGAGCCATTGCTTCTGACCATGCGAAAGCAGCCCGGCTTCGGTCGGCAACAACGCAGCCAGTCCGATCTCCTCAGCCACTTCCTGCACCCGCTCGCGAACGTCCTCGGTGCAGCGGAAAGTCAGCGCGCCGAACACGCCGCGTCCACGCGGAAACGACACCTCCAGGTTCTGGAACACGCTCAGGTTTTCATAGATGGAGGGCGTCTGGAACTTGCGCCCGATACCCGCCCGCACGATACGGAACTCGGCCATCGAGGTCATCTCGACGTTCTTGAATTTGATCGATCCGGCGCTTGCTGCGGTACGCCCGCAGATCAGGTCGAGCAAGGTCGTCTTGCCCGCGCCATTCGGTCCGATCACGACCCGCAGTTCGCCGCGATCCACATAAAGATTGAGGGCATCGATAGCCTTGAACCCGTCGAAGGAGACGCTCAGGTCTTCGACCGCTAGCAGGAAGTCGGTATTGCTCATCACGGGCTCCCGAGGGTGGAGCGACTGCGGCTATTTCTACCGAGCCGGCGCAACAAGTTGGCCAGGCGCGGTTTCACATGCGTCTCGTACAGACCCGCGAGGCCATCGGGGAAAGCCATCACCACGCCTATGTAGAGCGCCGCCATCAGCAGAAGCCACAGGTTCGGAAAGCTCTCGGAAAAGTAGGTCCGCCCGAAGTTCACGAGCAGCGTGCCGTACACCGCGCCGACCAGCGACATGCGCCCGCCAACAGCCGCATAGATCACCATTTCGACCGACGGCACGATGCCGACGAACGACGGTGACATGAACCCGACCTGCAGCGTGAACATCGCGCCACCGATAGCGGAGAGCAGCGCGGCGAGACAGAACGCGAAGACCTTGAACATGGCGACGTCGTAGCCGGAGAAGCGCACGCGGTCTTCCTTGTCGCGCATCGCGAGCAGCAGCGTGCCGAGTTTGCTCGTCTGCACCAGCCGGCAGAACAGGATGGCGACCAACAGAAGCACGGCATTGACGAAGTACAGGATGATCTTTGCGGAGTCGGGACGGATGTCCCAGCCGAGCATGGTCTTGAGGTCGGTGATGCCGTTTACGCCGCCCGTATAACCCTGCTGGCCGATGATCAGCACCGAGAGAATCAGCGCGATGGCCTGCGTGATGATCGCGAAATACACGCCGCCCACGCGACGCTTGAACATTGCGAAGCCGATCACAAAAGCGAGCGCGGTCGGAATGATCAGCACGGCTGCAATCGCGAAAGGCAAATGCTCGAAGGGCTTCCAGAACCACGGCAACGCCTTGAGCTGGTTCCAGTCCATGAAGTCGGGAATGCCGGGTGTCGACTGTATTTTCGTGCTGACGGGGTCCGAGGCTTCGAGCTTGAGAAACATCGCCATGCAGTAGCCGCCGAGCCCGAAAAATACGCCTTGGCCGAGACTCAGTACTCCGGCGTATCCCCACGCCATGACGAGGCCGATAGCGACAAATGCATAGGTCAGGTACTTGCCGACCAGGTTGAGACGGAAAACGTCGAGCATCAGCGGCATGACCACCAGCAGAACGAGTGCCAGCAGCACAAAGCTGCCGAAGCCCCTGTAGGCCAGCCAGTCACGCAGCGCAGCGAGTCGCGATGGAGCGGCAGCGGGTGGCGAATCGGTAACGCGGTTCATGGCGAACTCCGGTAAGAGGGGGCAGGTTCAGCAGGCTTAGACACGCCGCACCTTTGAAGCGAAAAGTCCCTGCGGACGTGCCATGAGGATCAGCACGACGGTGAGCAACGTAACCACACGAGCCGACGAACCAGAGAGGAAAAACTCGCTGATGGATTGGGTCTGCGCGATGCCGAAGGCGGACGCAACGGTCCCAAGCAAGCTGGCCGCGCCGCCGAATGTCACTACGAGGAAAGAGTCGACTATGTACAGCGAGCCGCTCGTGGGACCCGTCGAGCCGATGGTCGTGAACGCCGCGCCGGCGACTCCCGCCATGCCGCAACCAATCGCGAACGTGAGCCGGTCAGTGCGTTTCGTATCGATGCCGGCGGCGTTGGCCATCGTCCGGTTGTTGACGGTAGCGCGCACCCGTAAGCCCCAGCGTGAGCGATACATCGCGATCAGCACACCGCTCGTCAGCACGATGGCGAGGCACATCACGAACAGGCCGTTGATCGGGATGTCGAGACCCGGTGCCGGTGACCACGATCCCATCAGCCAGTCGGGCAGCGTCGGGCTGACTTCCTTCGGGCCGAAGGTCGAGCGGAACATCTGTTGCATCGCGAGGCTCAGGCCCCAGGTCGCGAGCAGGGTGTCCAATTGACGCCGGTACAAGTGCCGGATCAGCAGCCATTCCACGATCCACCCGAACACGAACGCAATCGCGAACGCAGCCACAATGGCGAGTGGCAGGAACGTATTGGTGGCGACGACGCCCATCAACTCGGCCCACTTCGAGAAGACGTACACCGTGTACGCGCCGATAGTCATGAACTCGCCGTGCGCCATGTTGATGACGCCCATCTGCCCGAAGATCACGGCGAGCCCGAGTCCCATCAACAGCAACACGCTAAAAAGGCTCAGGCCGGCGAAGCCCTGCATCAGCGTAATGTTCAGAATATCGGTGGCCGACATGGCGGAATCCTTGGTAGCAACTTGGCCGGTGTGGCACACCTGTTCGTGCGCCACACAGACGACTAACGACTGAGGGATTGACTTACTGGTAACCCTTCGGGAACGGATTCGGTTCGATCAGATCCGGCGACTCCGCGACCACCTTGAACTGCCCGTCCGGTTGCGCCATGCCAATGCGCGTGCGGCTCCACAAGTGATGGTTCGGGTGGATCTTCACGTAGCCTTCGGGCGCTGTTTTCAATTCGATGCCGGGGGACGCGGCCACGACCTTGTCGACATCGAAACTGCCCGCTTTTTCGCACCCGGCTTTCCATAGCCAAGGCCCCAGATAGGCCGCCTGCGTGACGTCGCCAATCACGGACTTGGGTCCGTACTTCGCCTTGAACGCGGAGACGAACGCCTTGTTATTGGCGTTGTCGAGCGACTCGAAATACTTCATTGCCGAATAGAAACCGGCGAAGTTTTCCCCGCCGATGCCGAGCACTTCGTCCTCGGTCACCGAGATGGTCAGCAGGAATTGTTTGTCGGCGGTAATGCCGGCCGCTTTCAATTGTTTATAGAACGCGACGTTCGAACCGCCGACGATAATTGCGTAGATGCAATCGGGCTTGGCGATCTTGATCTTGTTGATGAGTGAGTTGAAATTCGTCTGACCGAGCGGGTAATACTCTTCACCGACGACCTTGAGGTGCAGATGGTCCTCAATATGTTTGCGGGCAATTTTGTTCGACGTGCGCGGCCAGATGTAATCCGATCCGATCAGGAAAAACGACTTCGCTTTTTTCGTCTCCGATGCCCAGTTAAGTCCCCACAGAATTTGCTGGGTCGCTTCCTGGCCGGTGTAGAAGACGTTCTTCGATTGTTCGAGCCCTTCGTAGAATGTCGGGTAATACAGCAGGCCGTTGTCACGCTCGAAGATCGGCAGTACAGCCTTTCGCGACGCCGATGTCCAGCAGCCGAACACGCACGCAACGTGATCGTTCTCCAGCAGCTTCTTCGACTTCTCCGCAAAGGTCGGCCAGTCGGACGCGCCATCTTCCTGAATGATCTTGATCTTGCGGCCCAGCACGCCGCCCGCTGCGTTGATCTGGTCGATCGCGAGACGCTCGGCCTGGATCGAGCCGGTCTCGGAGATCGCCATGGTGCCCGTGGCGGAATGGAGCTGGCCGACGGTGACTTCGGTATCGGTGACGGCGAGCTTGGTCGTGTTCACCTGGGCAGTCGACATCGACTGGCCGAAGGCGAAAGCGGGCGCGGCAAGAGCCGGCGCGGCGGCAAGCCCGAGCAGCAGCTTGCGGCGGCGCTGGGAGATCATCTCCCTGCTGTCGGGTGAGCTGGCTGCATCGGGTGCGTCGTGCTGGTCGTCAAAAGGCATGGGTCATTCTCCTTGGAGGCTCGGGGTAGGCGGCGTGGGTTTGTTCCGACGCGGGTGACGTCGCGCTGGCATGGGGCAGAAGTTAAGTGGCCGATACGCGCACCGAAATACGTCTTTTGACGTACAGCGCGGGTATTTATGGATCGCTAGACTCATGACGCGAGATCGTGACGCGACGCGTGCAAGGTGAGGTTCAGGACTTCATCGCCGTGTCATCACGCACTGCTTTCCTGTTCAACGCACCCAACCGGCGTCCGCGAGAGTCATGCATCCATCCGATTCCCCCGCCGCCTCGCCCGCACCTGCACCCGCGCTCGGCACCCAGCGCATCGTCAAGATCCGGCGCGACTACAACGCCTGGGTCGCCGACGAAACGCTAGAGGACTACGCGCTGCGCTTCACGCCCCGGTCGTTTCGAAAGTGGAGCGAATTCCGGGTCGCGAACACGGCGTTGGGTGCGATTTCGTTCCTCGCGCTGGAAGCGATTGGCGGCTCGCTTGCGCTGAATTACGGCTTCGCCAATACGGTGTGGGCGATCGTGGTGACGTCCGTGCTGATCTTCCTGACCGGCTTGCCCATCAGCTATTACGCCGCGAATTGCGGTGTCGACATGGACCTGCTGACGCGAGGCGCGGGGTTTGGTTATCTCGGCTCGACGGTCACGTCGTTGATCTATGCGGGCTTCACCTTTATTTTCTTCGCGCTCGAAGCGGCCATCATGTCGCTCGCGCTGGAGATGTATTTCCACATGCCGATCGCGGTCGCGTATCTCATCAGCGCCTTCGCGATCGTGCCGTTCGTGACGTTCGGCATTACGCTGATCAACCGCTTGCAGAGCTGGACGCAGCCCGTGTGGATCGTGCTGCTGGTGGCCCCGTATATCGCCATCCTGATCCGCGAGCCGCATCTTTTTTCCGACTGGGCGACCTTCGCGGGCTATGCGCAAGGCGGCCGGGAATTTGGCCTGATGCCGTTCGGCGCCGCTTGCACGGTGATTTTTGCGCTGGTGGTGCAGATTGGTGAACAGGTCGATTTCCTGCGTTTCCTGCCGCCGCGCACGGCGAAGAACCGGGTGCGCTGGTGGTGCGCGATGCTTGCCGCCGGTCCCGGATGGATCGTGCCGGGCGCGCTGAAAATGCTCGGCGGTGCGTTCCTGATGTTCCTTGCATTGCAGAATCAGATCGATCCGTCACGGGCCACCGAGCCCACGCAAATGTATCTGGTCGCGTTCCGCTATGTCTTCGATTCCCCCGGCTTTGCGCTGGCGGCCACCACGCTTTTCGTGATCGTCTCGCAGGTCAAGATCAACGTGACCAACGCGTATGCGGGTTCGCTCGCATGGTCGAATTTTTTTGCGCGTCTCACGCACAGTCACCCGGGCCGGGTGGTCTGGCTGGTGTTCAACGTGCTGATCGCGTTGATGCTGGTCGAACTTGGCGTGTTCGGTGCAATCGGCAAGGTGCTGGCGTTGTATTCGAACGTCGCGATTGCCTGGATTGGCGCGCTCGTCGGCGACCTCGTGATCAACAAGCCGCTGGGTTACAGCCCGAAGGACGTCGAGTTCAAGCGCGCTCATCTCTACGACGTCAATCCGGTCGGCATCGGCGCGATGCTGGTGGCGTCGATTGCAGCGGCGCTATCGCAAGCGGGGTATCTCGGCGAAATTGCGCAGGCGTTGGCGCCGTTCATTGCGTTGGCGGTTGCGTTTGTGTGTGCACCGTTGATCGCGTTCGCTACCCGTGGGCGCTTTTATCTCGCCCGGGGCAGTGAGGATCTCGAAGCGGGGTCGGTGCTGCGTTGCGTGATCTGCGAGAACCAGTTCGAACGCGAGGACATGGCGTCGTGCCCGGCCTATGCGGGCGCTATCTGTTCGTTGTGCTGTTCGCTCGATTCACGTTGTGGCGACACCTGCAAGCCGCACGCGCGCTTCTCTTCGCAATTGACGGCCGCTCTCAAACGCGCGTTCCCTACGCTGGAGCCCACGTCGCAGACGTTGCGGGTAGGGCGCTATTTGATCTATCTAACCGTGACCTTGTCGCTGCTTGGCGCGATGCTTTACCTCTCATATAGCCAGACCGCACTGACACTCGCCACCAGCAACGAGAGCGCGCTGGATACGTTGCTGCGCGGTTATCTCAAGGCATTCTTCGCGCTGGCGCTGGTCGGTTGCATCGGCGTGTGGTGGCTCGTGCTTGCAAAAGAGAGCCGCGCGGTGACGCAGGAGGAATCGAAACGGCAGACCTTGCTGCTGATGCAGGAGATCGAGGCGCACCGTCTGACCGATGCTCGTCTGCAGCAAGCCAGCGCCGCCGCCGATGCCGCCAATCGCGCAAAGAGCCGCTACGTGACCGGCCTGAGCCACGAGTTGCGCACACCGCTCAACAGTATCCTGGGCTACGCGCAGTTGCTGCTGCGTGGCTCCGGCGCGGTCGATGCACCGCAACGCGATGCGCTCGCGACTATCTACCGCAGCGGCGAACATCTGCTTGCGCTCGTAGACGGCCTGCTCGACGTCGCACGGATAGAAGCCGGCAAGTTGCAGCTCGATGTGTCCGAGGTGGCGCTGCCCGACCTTCTGACGCAACTCGGCGCAATGATGGAACCGCAGGCGGCGGAGAAGGGCCTAGCGTTCCATCTGGAGACAAGCGGCCGCATACCGGAGGTAGTTCGCGCCGATGAAAAACGCGTGCGTCAGATCCTGATCAATTTGCTTGGCAACGCGGTCCGCTTCACGTCGCATGGCTCGGTCAGGTTGCGGACAAGTCATGCGTGGGGACTGGCGACCTTCGAGATAGAAGACACCGGATCGGGTATTCCTGACGAGCAACTGGAAGCCATCTTCCTTCCCTTCGAGCGTGGCGAGGCGGCGCGTCACAACGATCATGGCACCGGCCTGGGCCTGACCATCTGCCGCTTGCTGACGGAAATGATGGGCGGGCGGCTGGACGTGCAGAGCCGGGTCGGGTCTGGCACACGCTTCGTCTTGCAACTGTTTCTTCCGGAAGTGCGCGATCCGCGCGTGCTCATTACGCGCCCTCGCGACGTGCTGGGATATCCGGGGCGGCGCCGCTCGATCCTGGTAGCAGACGACCTCACGGACCAGCGCCGCATTGTCACCAGCGTGCTCGAACCGCTCGGCTTCACCATGATCGAAGCGAGCAGTGGGCCGCAGGCGCTGCAACTTCTCGCAACGCATAACGTCGACCTGATCGTGATGGACGTCGCCATGCCATCGATGGACGGCTTTGAGGCCAGCAAGCTCATTCGCGAACATAGGCTGAGCGAGGCGCCCATCCTGATCCTGTCGGCCAACGCATTCGCGGGCGATCTGGAGAAGGGCGCGGCGGCTGGTTGTGATGATTACCTCGCCAAACCGCTGCACTTGCCGCTTCTGCTCGACAAGGTCGCCGCCTTGCTCGAGATCGAATGGCTGACTGAGGCGGTCGGACCAGCTGACGATACCTCCGCGTCGTCGCAAACCGCATTGCCGCTGCCTGCGAAGCTGGCGCTCGAACTTCGTCGCTTCCTCGAACTCGGGTACATGGAAGGCTTCGTCGCACAGCTCGATGAAGCCGGGCAGAACCATCCCGAACTCGCCGATACCCTCGCGCCGTTGCGCGAATCGGCACGCCGTTTCATGCTTGACGACCTCGACCGGCAATTGCGCGCGGTTGATGGAGCCCTACCCGATGCAGCGACACCCAATGCAGCCTGATATTCCACTGGGACGCCCAGTAGTGCTGATTGTCGATGACACGCCGGATAATCTCGCCATGCTCTCCAGCGCCCTCGTGGCGGCCGGTTACGCGGTGCTGGTGGCGCTGGACGGTGCTTCGGCGCTTGAACGTATCGCGCGCCTCACGCCTGACGTGATCCTGCTCGATGCCATCATGCCCGGCATGGATGGCTTCGAGACCTGCGAGCAAATCAAGAGCAATGATTTATACAAGCACATTCCGGTGATCTTCATGACCGCGCTGGCCGACACCCAGCATGTGGTGCAGGGCTTCAGGGTAGGCGGTATCGACTATGTGACGAAGCCGATTCGTCCCGATGAAGTGGTCGCGCGGATTGCCGCCCACGTGCGCCGGGCGGCGAGCCAGCGCCATGCGGACATCGTGCTTGAACTGAACTCGCGGGCGGCGGTGATTGCGACGGCTCAGGGCGAGGTGCACTGGCATAGCGCGCTTGCCCCGCAGCGGTTGGCGCATTTCTACGGCAACGATAGCAACGTGGCGATGGCGGCCGGTCCGTTGACGAGGCTGCCGGGAGCGTTGACGAACTGGCTGCTGGATTATTCCGCCGCTCCGGACGAGGACCGGGCGCAAACCGTCGAGATCCTGCCCGGTGGCGAGCGGCTGGTGTCGCGCATTGCGGGTGCGGCGAATCGCGGCACCTGGATCGTGGTTTTCGAGGAGCATGCCGACGGGCGCGATACAGAAGATCTGGCGCTGCGATTTGGGCTCACGCAGCGCGAGGCGGAGGTGTTGCTGTGGTTGTCGCGAGGCAAGACGAATCGCGATATCAGCGAGATTCTGGGGATGAAACCGCGCACGGTGAACAAGCACCTCGAGCACATCTTCGAGAAGCTGGGCGTGGAAACGCGCACGGCCGCTGCGGCTACGGCGTTGAGTGGAGGGCGCTGAATTTGTGTCGTGGTATAGACAGCATCGGGCGTTGCTGTTTATTACAGGCTTGTTCTTGGTCAGAGCCTTAGAAATTCCGGATTAAGCCAAATAAGCATTTATGTAAGCTGAATTCCTCGAATGGTCCTCGTGGTTGTCCGGCCATGCTGCCGCCTGCCGCTAAAAACGTCGCTCGTCATCCGGACCCTAAAAAATCTCTTGTATATACCGATTTTGTTGTCCTAGACTCAAGGCTATTCTCTTGTATAGACAAGATAGCGCGCAAGCAAAAGGACGACCCGATGATCAAGCTCACCCCCGGCACACTTACCCTGCCCCAACTTCGCCGCATCGCGCGCGAACGCGTCCAGCTGACGCTGGATCCGGCAAGCCACGCAGTCATCGACGCATGCGCGAAAGCGGTGGAGGATATCGCTGCAAAGGGTCTGCCGGCCTATGGCATCAATACCGGTTTCGGGCGGCTGGCGAATACCCACATTCCTGCGGATCAGCTTGAACTCCTACAACGCAATCTGGTGTTGTCTCATGCGGTGGGAGTAGGTGAGCCCATGTCGCCGCCGGTCGTCCGCTTGCTAATGGCGTTGAAACTATCGAGCCTCGGACGCGGCCACTCGGGGATCAGGCGCGTTGTAATGGACGCCATGATCACGTTGTTCAACGCGGATATCCTGCCGGTCATTCCGGTGAAAGGTTCCGTTGGTGCATCGGGAGATCTCGCGCCGCTCGCGCATATGTCGGGTGTGTTGCTGGGTATTGGCGAGGTGTTTATCGACGGCAAGCAAGTCCCTGCACTTGATGGACTGAAAGCCGCGGGCCTCGAACCGCTGACGCTGCAGGCTAAGGAAGGTCTCGCGCTGCTCAACGGCACGCAGGCTTCGACCGCGCTTGCCTTGTACAACATGTTCGCGATCGAAGACCTGTATCGCACGGGGCTGGTGTCGGGCGCGCTGTCGGTGGATGCCGCCGAAGGTTCGGTAAAACCCTTCGATGCCCGCATTCACTCGCTGCGCGGTCATGCCGGACAGATTGATGCGGCTGCTGCTTATCGCACCTTGCTGGAAGGCTCCGGCATCAACATCTCGCATGCAGATTGCGACAAAGTTCAGGACCCGTACAGCTTGCGTTGCCAGCCGCAAGTCATGGGCGCATGCCTCGACCAGATGCGCCATGCAGCGAATGTCTTGTTGATCGAAGCGAATGCCGTATCGGACAATCCGCTGATCTTCCCGGACACGGGCGAAGTGCTGTCGGGCGGCAACTTTCACGCTGAACCCGTTGCGTTCGCCGCCGATAACCTCGCCATTGCCGCAGCAGAAATTGGTGCGTTGGCCGAGCGACGGATCGCGTTGCTGATCGATGCGACGCTCTCCGGTTTGCCACCGTTTCTCGTGCGCGATGGCGGCGTGAATTCGGGCTTCATGATCGCGCATGTGACTGCTGCGGCGCTGGCGTCGGAGAACAAGACCTACGCGCATCCGGCGTCGGTCGATTCGTTGCCGACATCGGCGAATCAGGAAGATCACGTCTCCATGGCGACGTTCGCCGCGCGCAAGCTTGGTTATATTGCGGAGAACGTAGCGCATATTCTCGCTATTGAATTGCTGGCGGCGGCGCAAGGTGTGGACCTTCGCGCGCCGCATCAGACAAGTCCGCGTCTGCAGCCGGTCATGCGATCGATTCGCGCGGACGTCGAACATTACTCGCTCGATCATTACTTCGCACCGGACATCGTGGCGGTGGCGAAGCAGGTAACGAGCGGAGTGATTGCTGCATTCTGTCCGCTGCATTTCGCATCGGAAGGCGTGGCTTAAATGGGGGCAACAGCAGCGGCGATCAACTTTGCCGCTGCATGTTGTCGGCGCTGAACCTGCATCCCAACCGATACCGCGTGCCCGGATGCACGAAGCGCGCGAACGTCACCGCCACGTTATTCGCCCAGGTCCGCCGCACGAGCGTGAGACACGGCTGGTCCGGACCGATCTCAAGCAGTTTCGCATCTGCACGTGAGGGCAGCACCGCGTCAACCACGTGCTCAACCTCGTGCGCCGGCACGGTATTGAACAGATACTCCGAGGGCCGCACCGCTGCGAAATCCTGCTCGAGAAAATGCGGTGCGACATCGGGGTTCACGTAACGGTCTTCAAGTTGAACCGGCACGCCGTTCTCGCGATGCACGCACACCACATGGAACACTGACGCGCCCGGCGCAAGTCCGAGCGCCGCCGATACATCGCTGGCCGCCGCCTCGCGTGCAGCGTGCACGATCGTATAACCGTACTCGTGCCCACGAGCGCGGATTTCATCGCCTATGTGCGCGATCATCAGCAGCGTTGACTGCGGTTTTTCTTCGGCTATAAATGTCCCCACGCCTGAGAAGCGTGTCAGCACGCCTTGCTCGGTGAGTTCGCGCAACGCCCGGTTGATCGTCATGCGCGAGACGCCCAGTTCGCCGACCAGGGTCATCTCCGATGGAATCCGGTCGCCGGGCTGCCATTCGCCGGAGACAATGCGCGTGCGGATATGTTCCTTCACACGCTCGTAGCGCGCGAGTGGCGCGGTGGCGGATGCCGGGTTCGAAAGGCTGGTTGTATTCATGTCTCGCTCGGGTATGGCGCAGGTATGGCTCAGGTTTCGTTGTATCCCGCTGGTTCTGTACTCACGTGGACCGCACTCGCCGACGGTTCCTCACGTCGCGCCCAAAACGCATTCCGGTCGAGATAGTTCTGCAGGAACTGCTTAAGCCTCGGTTGCTGCGCGTTGTGAAACACGTCCTCGGGCGATCCTTGCGCCTCGATTTTGCCATGATCGATGAAGACGACCGTATCTGCGACCTGCGCAGCGAAGCCCATTTCATGCGTAACGATCACCATCGTCATGCCGTCGTTCGCAAGGTTCTTCATCACTTGCAGCACTTCGCCGACCAGCTCGGGATCGAGCGCGGAGGTGGGTTCGTCGAACAGCATGATGTGCGGTTCCATGGCCAGCGCGCGGGCAATCGCCACACGTTGCTGCTGCCCGCCGGAGAGTCGCGCCGGATGATTGTCCGCGCGGTCGGCGAGACCGACCTTGTCGAGCATGGCCAGTGCCCGCTTGCGAGCCTCGGCCTTGGAGAGCTTCCGCACGCGCACCAGCGCCTCGGCCACGTTTTCAACGGCCGTCATATGCGGCCATAGATTGAACTGCTGGAACACCATGCCCACATTGCGCCGCACGCGGTTGATCTCGGCTTGCGGCGCACGCACGCGCCGGCCGTTGCGATCGGTGACATAACCGATCAATTCGCCTTCAATATAGATCTCGCCTTCGCTGTATTCCTCGAGGAACGCAAGCGAACGCAGCAGGGTGCTTTTCCCCGAACCCGAAGGTCCGATGATGCAGGTCACCTCCGACTTGCGCACGGCGAGCGAGACATCGTCGAGTACTTTCAGCGCGCCAAAATGCTTGCCGACATGCCGTGCATCGACAAGATATTCAGCGGGCGTTAGCGTGTTGCCAGAATTCGGTTTCTTCATGACGGGTTCTTCATGATTCAGCGCTCAGTTTGATGGGGGCCAACGCGCGTTCACCGCGTGAGGAAGCGGCCTACGCGGATCTCGACCCACTGTCCGGCTCGCGACGCTACTTCCACGAGCACGAGATAACACACGCACAGCGCGAGCAAGGTTTCGACGAACGCAAACCGCTCCGAGCCGATACCGGTCAGCACGAACGTCAGCTCCGGCACGGTGACGACCGACAGCACCGCGGTTTCCTTGCTCAGCACAATGATCAGGTTGGTCAGCGCCGGTACGATGATGACGAGCATCTGCGGCAACTGTACGCGCATGATGACTTGCAGGCGCGTGAAGCCCAGGCACTCAGCGGCTTCTATATGACCGCGCGGCACCGACGTAAAGCCGGAGCGGAATGCTTCCGCGAAATACGCGCTGCCATAGAGCCCCAGTCCAACAATACCGGCCGTCAGCGGTTCAAGCGAAAGCCCGAGCGACGGCCCGCCGTAATACAGCACGAAAAGCTGCACGAGAAACGGCGTTCCCCGGAACACCTCTATGTAAGCGCGCAAGAATCCGCGTACCCATTTGCCGCAGAATATCTGCAGCAACGCGACGGCGAAACCGATCGCCATGCCGATCAACACGCCGCCGATCCACACGGCGATGGTTGTCGCGAACCCTTCGGCCAGGGCGGGAAGGGAGTCGGTAAGAACTGTGGGGTCGAATTGAAGAGCCATGCTTATGCCCGTTCCATACGGCGTTCTGCGCGATGCCCGGCCAGCGACAACGCCCCGTTGATGACCAGGTACACCAGCCCGGCGGCAACATACGCCTCCAGAGGCCGATACGTGCTGGCCGCAATATTCTGCGCGGTGCGCGTGATATCGGCGACACCGACCACTGAAATCAACGACGACGCTTTCACCAGCATTACCATCTCATTGACGAGCGAAGGCATGGTCGTGCGCAGCGCCTGAGGCACCTGAATACGCAGCACGGCATGCAGCCGCGATAAACCAAGCAACTGCGCCGCTTCGAGTTGCCCATGCGGAATACCGATAAATCCACCCCGCAGGATCTCGGCAAGATAAGCGGCTTCGCATAGCGAAACGGCGGTAGCGGCGGCCACGAGCGGCGGCACGTTGATGCCGAGGAAAGGCAGGAAATAGTAGGTCAGCAGAAGCTGCACGAGCAGCGGCACGCCGCGGAAGAAGCCGACATACGCGCCGCCCAGCTTCGAGACGAAGCGGCTCTTCGAGAGCCGGGCACTGCACACGGCGATTGCAACAATGAAGCCGGCCACCAACCCCACGAGCGAAATCAGGACCGTGGCTTGGGCGGCCTTGATCAGATAGGGAAGGGCATCGAGCAACGCGTGAAGGCTGAACATGGGCTGTCCGGCAAGGAGCAAGGCGCTAATGCGCCTTGCAAGGCATCAATGGTTCGCTGAATCAGCAGTTCAATAGTTAATAGTTAATAGTTCGGTGACGGCATGGTCGTAGGCGTGTCCATCGTTACGCCGAACCACTTCTTCTGCAAAGCAGCGAGACGACCATCACCGTGCATCTTGACGATTGCCTGATTGATCGCGTCGATAAGCGGCTTGCTGTCCGCGTCCTTGCGGCCGAGGTAAGCAAAATATACCTTCGTGCCGAACGGTGGCTGAACGACCGCAAATGTGTCCGGACGCTGGCGCGCCACGTAAGCGATATTCGGCAGCGAATTGCCCACGGCAACAATCCGGCCCGCAGCCAGGTCCGCATAGGCCTGGTTGTTGTCGATGTATTCACGCACGCTCGTCTTGCCCGGCAGCGTGGCAACGTACTGCTTCAACTGATCGAGCTGCGCCGAACCCTTGCCGCCGCCCACTGCTTTGCCGGCAACGTCCGCGTTCGTCTTGATGCTGGTGTCGTTCGCGCGCTTGAGCAACGCAACCGTGCCGTCGGCAATCGGCAGGGTGAATTCGTAGCGTTCCATGCGCGCCTTGGTGATGGTCACCGGGCCGCTGACAATATCGAACTTGCCGGCTTCGAGGCCCGGCAGCACGCTGGGCCACGGCAGGTCGATAGAGCGTACTTTCACACCCAGCTCCTTCGACAACTCGGCGAAGAAGTCCTTGTTAAAGCCCTGTTGCTGGCCGTTTTCCAGGAAGTCGAACGGTGCGAACTGCATCTCGGTTCCGACCACCAGTTCGCCCGCCTTCTTGACCTTCGCCAACTGGTCTTCCGCGTGCGCCGAAACCGCTGTCGCGACCAGTGCGGCCACGAGCAGACGACCCTTCCACTTCGAGAAAAAATTCATTGTTGAACTCCCCTGGTTAAAAGTGCACCCGGCTTGGGCAAATGTGCGAACCGGTGCGCCGACCTGCATGTGGTGCGATTCAGTATATACCGTCAATTTGCATTGCCAAGCGTGTCAAAAATACTTCTTGCCACACCATTTCAAGGCTTACAGACTTCGCGAAAACGCCGGGTTGCGCTCGGCTAATTGGCGGTATATACAGACACTTGATCTGGATTCCGGCAGGCGCTTACGGCTTATCTGCAGACGCTTGCGGCCAGGCCGGGGCAGCGGAACGTTAGTCATGACAAGCCCCGTGCAGACATTGCATGGCGGCGCGCAGTAAAACGTTTTTTGGGTCGGCCGCGCGTCTTGCGCCCGTTCGGCATGATGTTCGTCACACACGTGCAAAGGCTCGTTCGAGTCGCACGGTATAGACGGCATAAAACTTCGGAGCATCTGGATGACCTCGACTTCTCACATCCCCGTCGTCGATCTGGCGGCCGTTCGTGCGTTGGATCCCGCCGGCTTGCGCGAAGCCGCCGCCGCGATCCGCGACGCGTGCACGAGCATCGGATTTTTCTACGTTAGCAACCATGGCGTGCCAATCGATGTGCTCGACGGCGCGGTGAAAGCGGCGCGCGAATTCTTTGCGTATCCACCGGAAGTGAAGCGGCGTGCTGCGGTGAATCATCGGCATCGCGGCTTTAATGCCCTTGGAGACGCCGTCATGTATCAGGCCACCAAACCTGACTACAAGGAGTTTTTCAGCATCGGCCTGGAGTTGCCGGAAAACGATCCGAGCGTGCTTGCTGGTGAAGCGCTGCGCGGCCCGAACAACTGGCCTGACTTCATGCCGTCGCTGCAACCGGCGCTTTATGGGTACTACGAAGCGATCGGCGAATGTGGCGCGGATTTGTTGCGGGCTGTTGCGGTGAGCCTGGATATCGACGAAATGTTTTTCGTCAGTAAATACACGAAGCGCATGCAGCGCACACAGATGGTGTATTACCCGCCGCAAGCGCCCAAGTCGGACGCGGATCAGTTCGGTGTCGCGCCGCATACAGACTACGGGTGCATCACGCTGCTGTGGCAGGACAACGTGGGCGGTCTGCAGGTGAAGGAGCTTGCAACCGATAGCTGGATTGACGCGCCGCCGATTCCGGGAACGCTGGTGGTGAACGTGGGTGATCTGCTGGCGCGCTGGTCGAACGATCGCTTTCGTTCGACGCTGCATCGCGTAATCAATCGTTCGGGCCAGGAGCGATATTCGATCGCGACCTTCTACGATCCGACTTACGGTGCAAGCGTGGACCCGCGCGATCTTGGTCTTGCGGGCCAGCAGCCGCTGTATGAACCGGTGGCGGCGGGTGACTACATCCTGGGGCGGATCAACGATTCCATGGGTTATAGAAAGAAGCGCGCGAATGGCTGAGCATACGATGAAACCCATAATACAAACGCTGATTGATGCACTTGGTGCCGAGTCCGTGCGTGTCGGCGATGCCATCGAACCACGCTATCTCGGCGACTGGAGTGGGAGCTCACCAGTGCCTCCGTTAGCGGTCGTGCTGCCGCGTTCAACCGATGAAGTCGCCACCGTGCTGCGCCTGTGCAACGAAGCGCGTCAGAGCGTTGTCCCGCAGGGTGGCATGACCGGGCTGGCCGGCGGCGCCATTCCTTCCGGCGGCGATATTTGCCTGTCGCTCGAACGACTGGTGGGCATCGAAGAGGTTGATCGTGCGGCCGCGACCATGACGGTGCTTGCCGGGACCACATTGCAAACCGTGCAGGACGCCGCGCAGGAAGCGGGTTTCGAATTTGCGCTCGACCTCGGTGCACGCGGTTCATGTCAGATCGGCGGCAACCTCGCTACGAACGCCGGCGGCGTGCGCGTGCTGCAGTCCGGCACGGCCCGCGACCAAGTGCTCGGACTCGAAGCCGTGCTCGCCGACGGCAGCGTGCTCAGTTCGATGAACAAGATGGTCAAGAACAATACGGGCTACGACCTGCGCAACCTGTTCATCGGTTCAGAAGGGACGCTTGGGGTTATCACGCGTGCGGTGTTACGTTTGAAACCACGCCGCGCCGCGCGCAATACCGCGTTGTGCGCGCTGAAGGATTACGACGGTGCAGTAGCGTTGCTGCGCTCGCTACAAGCCACTTTTGGCGATGAAATCGGCGCATTCGAAATCATGTGGCCGGAGTTCTACGACTTTGGTGTTGGACTGACACGCTCCCGGCAGTCGCCGCTTGGCCAGGCGTATCCGCTCTACGCATTGATCGAACAGGCCGGGTTCTCTGACGATCACGGCGAACGATTCGCCGCAGCGCTCAACGCACAGCTTGAAGCGGGCGTCGTGACGGATGCGGTTGTTGCGCAGTCGCAAGCGGAGACTCAGGCGTTGTGGGCGATTCGCGAGGCGACGGCCGAATTGCCGGTGAAGATCGAGCCGATCAATTTGGATGTGAGCTTGCCCATAGGCGAGATCGGTCATTTCGTCGATGCCTGCCGCAAGGACTTCACTGCACGCTGGCCGACGCACTACGGTTTGTATTTCGGTCATATCGGCGACTCGAATCTGCATGTCACGCTCGATGCCCGTTCTATCCCCGGCGTGACGGTGGAAGAGGTCGACCATGCGGTGTATGGCATGGTTCGCGACTACAGCGGGTCCATATCGGCGGAACACGGGATTGGCGTGCTTAAGCGGCCGTTCCTGGGCTACTCGCGCAGTCCCGCCGAACTTGCTTGTATGCAAGCGATCAAGCATGCCCTCGATCCGCACGGCATCCTGAATCCCGGCAAGGTGCTGCCTGCCGCGGGCGATCAAGACGCTCGAAACGAACAAGGAACTCAATGAGCGTGACTGCTTTTATAGAAAGCCTGCGTGCCGAAGTGCGCGGCCTGCCTGTTTACAACGCGGGGTTATCGGGGGAATTCGTGCGGGCGCGTTATTGCGTCTCGCATGTCGCCAAGCTCGGCAGCAATGAAAATCCACGTGGGGCGAGCGCGGCCGTGCTTGCGCATCTTGCCCAGTTCACCACGGCCGGCACGCTCGCGCTGTATCCCGATCCTTCATGCAGCGCGTTGCGTACGCTGATTGCTGAACGGCTCGAAGTCAATCAGGAGCAGTTGTTGTTCGGCAACGGCTCCGAGGACTTGCTCGCCATTGCAGCCCATACGTTCCTCGCGCCCGGCGATGAAGTGATCACCGTGATTCCGTCGTTTGGCTTACACATCATCTATCCGCAAAGTGTTGGCGCAATGGTGACCACGGTACCGATGCGGCCGGACTTCGAATTCGATGTCGACGCATTAGCCGCGGCTATCTCGCCGCGAACGCGGATGTTAATTATTAGTAATCCTAGTAATCCAGTTGGTTGCGCGATGGACGCTGCTGAAATGCATCGGCTATTGGGCGCGGTGTCGCCGGGGACACTGGTGCTGTGGGACGAGGCCTATTTCGAATATGCCTCCAATGAAAACGGTTACCCGGACAGTCTTGCTGTGCTGCGTGAATCAGGTTTGCCGTGGCTGTTGCTGCGTACCTTTTCGAAGGCGTATGGATTGGCGGCGTTGCGGGTGGGATACGGCGTGGCGTCGGCGCCAGAACTCGCCGGGCTGATGAACCGCGTGCGTACGCCGTTTAATATCAACCAGATTGCGCAGGAGGCCGCGGCGGTGGCGTTCGGCGATCAGGCGCATGTTGCGGCTAGCGTGGAGCAGGCTCGAGCGGGGCGTGAATGGATGCGCGCTGCGTTGATCGGGCTGGGTGTGAATCCGGCATGCTCGCGCGCCAATTTTGTGTTCTTCGATTGCGGAGAGGACGCAGCCAAGCTCGCGGGGAGGATGCTTGAGGACGGGGTGATTGTGAAGCCCTGGCGCGAGCCGGGTTATGAAACCTGCATGCGCGTGAGCGTTGGGAGCGTGGCAGATAACGCTTTGTTTATCGAGTCGTTCGAACGTCGCCGCGGCAAGTGATGGCTTCGCGCCGGTTGAACGTTAATCCATTCACCGGCGCGAGCGAAAACTTACTCCACGTTCTCTTCCAACTGCGCTTCAAGCCCGACGATCTTTTCTCGCCGTTCTTTTGACAGATTGCCTACTGGCGGCCCGGCAAAACTCTTGCGTACACCTGCGCCGTACCAGATCAGCATCAGCACCGCGAGCATCCCGACAATCACATAAATCACTTTTTCATTCGGCGGCTGGATGCCGACATAAGCGAGAATCAACGCACCAATAACGGCCGCCACCGCAAACGGCTTCGACCACATCCCCAACTGGAAGGGTCCTTTCTCGGTCCACGTCTTGCCTTCGGCGAAGATCCCTGCCGCGACCGGCATGGCGTACGAGATGAACAGAAACACCGCGCTGCCTGCGCTCAACACCGAGAAGGCATCGCCATATAACGTGATGACAATGGCAAGCACCGCCGACACCCAGATCGCAATACCCGGCGTCCGGTGCGCATTGACCTTGCGCAGGAACTTCGACCCGGGCAAGCCACCGTCACGTGCAAACGCAAACATCATTCGCGATGTTGACGTCACCGCGGCAAGTCCGCATACGTAGTTGATGAAAAACAGCAGCAACTCGATCACGATCCGCAGCGGTCCCGGAATCGGCGCGAGGATCGCTTCAAAGAATCCGGTGCCCTGTTTGATCGCCGCTCCAATGTCCGGCATCACGAGCACGAACGAGCAGACCAGCACATATCCAAACAAAGTCGACCAGAGCACCGACTTGACGATCCCGCGTGGCACGTTACGCGCCGCATCGTGAGTTTCTTCGGACGTGTGCGCGGAGGCATCGAAACCGGTGATCGTATAGGCGGTCAGCAGCAGCCCCGAAAGGAACGCCATCGCCATGGTTTGTGCGGGCCATTGTCCGCCGTCCACGCCCGTGAAATTCTTGAAGGTCCAGAGTCGCGAAAAGTCCACCTTGACCGGGGAGTAGATCACCAGCGACGCAACCAGGATCACCGTCACGACAAAGATCAGGTAGCCCGACACATCGGTAATCTTGCTGGCGATGCGGATACCACGGTGATTCAGGAAAGCCTGCGACGCCGTAATCAACGTCAGAAATATGGTCTGATGCCACCAGCCGAGCGACTCGGGCTTGACGCCGAACATCGGCGCGATGAGGGTGCGAAAGAACGGGTCCCATGTGCCGAAGTTGATGGCGGCGACCACGAACACGAGGCCCAGCAGATTGAACCAGGCGGTGAGCCAGCCCCAGGTCTTGCCGCCCAGGATCGAGCTCCAGTGATACAAACCACCGGCCGTCGGATAAGACGAGGCGATCTGCGCCATGGCGGCGGCAACCACCAGCGCGAAGACGGAGCCGAGCGGCCAGCCCAGTCCGATCGATGCGCCGCCGGCCGCGCTGAGTCCAAGCTGGAACGAGGTGATCCCGCCGGACAAAATGCAGATGAGCGAGAACGATACGGCGAAGTTCGAGAACGCGCCCATGCGACGGGACAGCTCCTGCGCGTACCCCATTTTGTGCAGCAATGAAACGTCGCTATCCGCGCTCTCTGGCGGCGGAACTGCCGTGTTGATGTCCATGATGGTCGATCCTTATCGCTGAAGCTGTTGGTGGACGTTGGCTTGGCGCTGCGAACTCATGCGGCGATACTCACGCGGCGATACTCACGCGGCGATACTCACGCGGCGGTAAAGCAGTTATCGACATAGAGATGCGCGCCGTTGATAAAACTGGCGTCGTCGCTGGCGAGAAAGAGTGCTGCCTTGGCCACTTCCTCGGGCGCGCAAAGCCGGCCCTGCTGAAGCGAGAGCGCCGCTTCGCTTGCATCGAAACCGTATTGCGCCAGCGCGGCGATTTCACGCTGCCCGTGCGGGGTATCAATGAACCCCGGACACACCGCATTGCAGCGAATTCCACGCTCGCGATATTCCACGGCGATCGCCCGCGCGAACATCGCGCACGCACCCTTGGTCGTGCAATACAGCACTTCGAGCGGGGTGGCTGCCGTCGACGAGATCGACGCCGTGCAGACAATCGAGCCACCGCCTGCCCCAAGCATGTGCGGCAGCACGGCGCGGGTCATCGTGAACATGCTCTTGACGTTGACGTCCATGAGCCACTGGTAGTCTTCGTCGGTGGTATCGAGGAACGGTTTGACGACGATGCTGCCCGCGTGATTGAACAGCACGTTGATCGTGCCGAAGCGCTCAACTATTCGCGCCACGGCGGTCTCGACCTGATCGGTCTTCGCGACGTCCGCCTTGAAGAACTCCGCCACGCCGCCGTTCTCGCGAATTTGCGCGACGACTTGCGTGCCGGCGTCCGCATTGATATCGACAACCGCGACTTGCGCCCCCTCTTTGGCGAACAGCACGGAAGCCGCGCCGCCGCAACCGGTGGCGCCGCCCGACACGATCGCGATCTTGCCCGCGAGTTTTCCGCCAATTGACTCGGATTTGCCCATTCCTGACCTCTCGTCGTTTTATCCTTTATTTAGGCTAGGCGCGATGCAATTTACGCACTATCCAAAATTGGCAATGGAGAGAGATAGAGCGAGAAAAAACTGCAAACGGTGGCGCATTGAGGCTCAAAGGCGCTCCGGGCAGGGTTTTCAGCGATGGGCGCGCACGCGCGCGGCGCTTACCGTGGCGCTCGGCGTGCGTCAGAATGACTGGCAGGCTTTTTGGTTGCTTTTTGGTCATTTACACTTTTTTGATGCGTACCGTCCGCCAAGGAGTCTTTATGCAAGCGGTCCAACCGGTGCGTCCGGCCGTCGATATCCATTGCTGCCGGAGCATTGACGAGCAGGCCCGGCTGCTCGAAAGCTGGAACCAGACCTACTGCCAGATCTCGCGGGGCGCTTTCGACGGCTCGGTCAGTTCCGTGCATGCGGGCGCGGTGCGTATCCTCGTCGAACGCATGAACCGGACTGTCTACCAGCGTGGTTGCGTGGATTTTTCGCGGATCGCCGTGGGCATTCCGTTCCAGCTCGAGGGCCACGCGTTGTTATGCGGTCAGGTGAGTCATCTTGACGGGCTGCATGTCTTCTCCGGGCCCGGCGGGTTCGAGTTTTTGTCGCCCGACAAACACGTGGTCGTGAATCTGGAGATCGCGCCGCTGGAACTGTCCGACCCGCTACTTCGGCTTGCTATGGACAACGTCCAGCAAGCGCTCGGCAATCAACCGGGGGTGCTCAATGCCGATCCTGTCCGGTTGCAGGCGTTCAGGAGCACGCTGGCGGGTCTGCTGGATGCGGTCACGTGTGCACCATCGTCGCTCGCCGACGCGAGCGTGTGCGCGAGTTTTGAACGGTCCGTGATCGTGGGGCTATCCGACTTGCTGGTGGATGTCAGCGATACCGACGTGCATGCCGGGCCATCCCGCAACTGGAAGCTGGTGGGCGCCGTGCGCGAGTTGGTGGAAGCGTCGGCGGATTGCCCGCTGTCGGTTGCTGACCTGTGCTTGCGGTTGGGTGTCAGCCGGCGCACGGTCCAGTATGCATTCGATGAAATCCTCGGCACGAATCCGGCGTCGTATCTGCGTGCCGTTCGGCTCGATCGCGTCCGCAAGGATCTGCTGCATGCAGGCTCGGTCACTGACGCAGCAACGCGTTGGGGCTTCTGGCACTTCGGCCATTTCTCCAACGACTATCGCGAGCAGTTTGGCGAATTACCGTCGGAGACGTTGCGGCGCTTGCGTAACGGGGCGGGGCGCGCTTGAACGTTCGAGTTTGCGTCCGGATAGCGTCCGGGTATCGAAATACGTATAAGCCGGTGAGGATCGGCCTAAACTAAAAGGTCAGACCTCAACTAGCGAGGAGACCATGCGCTCCCTCCTGCTCGCGCTCGCCTTGGCGTGTTTCATTCCTCATGCCGGCGCACAACAGCCGCCGCTATACGAGCAATCCGGCGACTTCGTTGCTACGGGCTTCCACTTCGAAGACGGCTCTTCGCTGCCCCAGGTCACGCTCCATTACGTCACGCTCGGCGTACCCCACTGCGATGGCAACGGACACTTCACCAACGTCGTCTTGCTGCTGCACGGTACGGCCGACACCGGCCGCGCGTTCCTCACCGCAGCCATGCGCCAGGAACTGTTTGGCCCCGGCCAGCCGCTCGATGCCAGCCGCTATTTCATCATCATTCCCGACGGGCTTGGACGAGGCGGATCAAGCAAACCCAGCGACGGGCTGCGGGCGAAGTTCCCCGAATACGGATACAACGACGTCGTTCAGGCGCAGTACCTGCTCGTCACGCAAGGACTGGGCATCGACCATTTGCGGCTGGTGCTCGGCACATCGATGGGCGGCATGCAGACGTGGCTATGGGGTGAACGATATCCCGACATGATGGACGGTCTCATGCCGATCGCGAGCCAGCCCGTCGCACTCACCGGACGCAATGGTTTCTGGCGGCAAATGATTATCGACGCCATCCGGCGGGATCCTGACTGGAACGATGGCAACTACCTACGCCAGCCGATTCAATGGTTACGCGCCATGCCGGTCTTTACGCTGATCACAAAGAACCCCGCGCGCATGCAGGCGTTATCGCCCACGCCAGGTACCTCACGATGGTCCTACGACGCCGCCGTCTACAGCGGTCGCCAATACGACGCCAACGATGTGATGTACTGGTTCGAATCGTCGTGGGACTACAACCCCGAAGCGGCGCTTGGAGCAATCAAGGCGCCGCTCTTCGCACTCAATTTCTCCGACGACCTGCTGAACCCGACCGATCTTGGCATCATGCAGCGTCTTGTGCCGCGCGTGCCGCATGGGCGCTTTGTCGAGATGCCGGAGAGCGAGCGCTCTTACGGGAACGAGACTATTGCCCATCCCGAGGTCTGGAAAAGCTATCTCGCCGAGTTTCTCCAGACCTTGCCGCCGCAGGCGCAATGAAACCAATCAAAGCTATCCCCCCATCATCTTCGTCTCTTGTGGACCGATCCATTCGCGATCGAAATGGCCCTCGGCAATGGAACGCAACGCGGCCGCTTCCTTGTTCGCCTGCCGCTTCGCCCCTTCAATGACCGCCGCTACGTCCGCTGGCGCTATTGCGAGGACACCGTCTTCATCGCCTACGATGATGTCGCCGGGCTGCACCACCATGCCGCCGACGGTGACCGTCACATTGACCTCACCAGGACCGTTCTTATAAGGGCCACGATGCGTCGCGGCACGCGCATAGACCGGGAAGTCGTGTCCGCGAATGGCGCCCACGTCGCGGATTGCGCCGTCGATGACCAGACCCCGCACGCCGAGGCTTTCGGCATAGGTCGCCATGATTTCGCCCATCAGCGCCTGCGTAATATCACCGCCGCCGTCGATCACCAGCACGTCGCCGGGCCGGCAAAAATCGAATGCGCGATGAATGGCGAGGTTATCGCCAGGACGGGTGCGCACGGTCACCGCCGTCCCGGCCATGGGCTTGGGACGGTGATACGGCACGAGCCCGATTGTGCCGCTGACACGCGCCATGTTGTCGCTGAGCAGAGAGACAGCGAGGCCGCGCAGTGTCTCCAGTATCTCGGGGCTGGCTTGCGTGGCCGACGCATGACGGCGCCATCCGGGTGGATTTGTCACGATCATCTCCTTTAGGAAAGCTGATGATTAAGCTGGTTTTGAAGTTGATTGGATAAACGCCCGTACACGGCGCGCGCGTTGTCTTCATAAATACGCTGGCGATCGGCCGGCGTGAGCCAGGGGATCGCGTCGATATAACGACGGGTATCGTCGTAGTAGTGACCCGTCTCGGGGTCGATGCCCTGAACCGCGCCGATCGTCTCCGACGCAAACAGGATGTTCTCGACCGGAATCACTTTCGCCAGGAGGTCCGTGCCGGGCTGGTGGTACACGCAGGTATCGAAGAACACGTTCTTGAGCAGATAGTCCTTGAGCAGCGGGCGCTTCATGTCCTGAGCGAGCCCGCGATAACGCCCCCAGTGATAAGGGACAGCGCCCCCGCCGTGGGGAATGATGAAACGCAAGGTCGGGAAATCGGCGAACAAATCCGCCGTGAGCAATTGCATGAACGCCGAGGTGTCGCCGTTGATGTAATGCGCGCCGGTCGCATGGAAGTTGGGGTTGCACGACGACGACACGTGGATCATGGCCGGCACGTCGAGCTCCACCATCGTTTCGTAGAGCGGATACCACGAACGATCCGTCAGCGGCGGTCCGGTCCAATAACCGCCCGATGGGTCCGGGTTGAGATTGCAGCCGATAAAACCAAGCTGCTCAACACAGCGCCGCAACTCGGGAATGCAGTTCCCGGGCGATACCCCGGGCGCTTGCGGCAACTGGCAGACACCCACGAAGTTGCGCGGAAACATCTGGCAAACGCGATGAATCAGGTCATTGCTTTCCTGCGACCAACGCGCGTTGGCATCGGCGCCGGCCAGGTGATGCCCCATGCCGGCAGCCCGTGGCGAAAAGATCGTCAGATCGGTACCGCGTTCCCGTTGAATGCGTAACTGACCTGCTTCAATGCTTTCATGAATCTGCTCGTCCGTGATGACCGGACGCGGCGGCGGGGACGTGCCGTCTTTGAGCGCTGCTATCTGGGCAGCACGCCAGGCTTCATGCTCGCGCGGGGAGGTCGTGTAGTGACCGTGACAGTCGATGATCATTGCGGGTTTCCAGATCAAGGTTCAGTGAAGGTGTCCTGCACGGGATTCGCCGGCCGGCAGTGCGTCGATCTCGTCTTCCGAAGGCGTGACCCGCATGACCAGCGCGATGATGGTTGCCACCACCAGGAAGGCCGCGATCGTCAGGAGCGCCAGCTTGAAGTTGCCCGTGGCGCTGCGCACGAGCCCGATGCTCCAGGGGCCGACAAGCCCACCGAACTGGGCAACGGTATTGATGAGCGCGATCGTCGCGGCACCGGCCGCGCCGGTCCTGAACGAAGAGGCGAGGCTCCAGAACAGCGGGTTGCCGGCATAAATGAAAAGTCCGGTCACGCACAGGAGCACGTAGGCGATCACAGGATTTGGCGCGTAGGCGCTGCCTGCAATAGCGAGCGCGCTCATTCCGTACACGAACGCAAGATGCTTCTTCCGGTCGCCGGTGCGGTCGGAACTGCGGCTGATGACCAACGTGCCGAGCACACCCAGAAGCGGCGGGGCGGCGGACAGGAAACCCACCTCGAGGTTACTCAGGTTGCCGAGGCTCTTGACGATCTGCGGTAACCACAGGAACAGGCCATAAACACCCACGAGTGCGCAGCCGAACAAACACGCGAGGCTCCATACGCGGATGTCGCTGGCTACGCGCAGCATCGAAAAATGCTTGTCGGCGCCCAGGGCCTCGCGTTCTTTTGTCAGCGTTGACTCGAGCCACTGCTTTTGCGCGTCCGTCAGCCACGCGGCGTCAGCAGGGCGCTCGGTCATCAGGCGCAGCGTCAGGAGACCAAGAAGCATGGCTGGGACACCTTCCATGATGAACATCCATTGCCATCCCTGCAGCCCGAGCGGGCCATTCGCGTAGGTCATGAGCGCCGTTGAAATCGGGCCGCCGAGCACCGCCGAGAACGAGCCGGCAATGATGTAGCCGCCCACCGCACGTGCGCGGTAACGCTGCGGGAACCACTTCGTCAGGTAGACGGCCACGCCGGGAAGAAACCCGGCTTCCATGACGCCCAGCAGGAAGCGCAGTACATAGAAGCTGTACTCGTTGAACACGAACGCCGTTGCGGCAGCGACCGCTCCCCACGTCAGCAGGATGCGGGCGATCCAGCGCCGGGCACCAACGCGATGGAGCAGCAGGTTGCTAGGCACTTCAAGAAGCATGTAGCCGAAGAAGAAAATGCTTCCGGCGAAGCCGAACACGGCCGGGCTGAAACCGAGCTGCTTGTTCATGTCAAGCGCGGCAAAGCCGATGTTTATTCGGTCAAGATAGTTGAAGAACATCATGGCGAAGAGCAACGGCATGAGGCGGCCGTAGACTCGGCGCATGGTTGCGCTTTCGATCGGATCGATCATCAATGTCTCCTGCTGTAGAGCGCCCGTAGGATCGGGCGTCGTTGTGGTTTGCTGTCGTTACGGTGATGCCACGGTGATTCGAATACTCGATTAGCGGCCAGTGCTTACGTGTTTGCCCAGCCGTGAATCGCTCTCAGGTGACAGCCTATGCAGCAGGTACAACGACCTGATGCTGGTTGAAGCGGCCATGCGTTATTTCACGGTCATTGAGCATTACTAACGGCCTTGTCTGCTACCTATCAAAGAGCGACAGGAACCCGTAAGCAGAGGAGCAAGAAAGCGATGTCCAGCGGCGAACGGGAAGCCGGTGATAGACGGCGTTATCCGAAAACCATTATTCCGACGCAGGAAGATTTCGTACGATGCGTCTACTTACGGTTGAATTTCACAATGCTGATTCCCGCGGTAAATGGCGGGCGTTAGCGCAAGCGCTACGGGGATGCCTCATTCCGGCAACCCCATGAATCGACGACTCATGTTACAAACTGCCGTGCCACGCGTCCAAGACCGTGTTTTTATCCTTTTATAATAATTTTCTTATAGTTCTGTTGGATCTTTCGGCAAGTCTTTCCCCGCAGGCGACAAACAGGTAAGAAAGGCTTGCAGATGAGGCGAACTGTCGTCGCTGCGAAAGCTTGCCGCAAGCGTCGTGGTCTGCGATGCCAGCGGTCCGCTCAGGCGCCGGTACACCACATCCGAGCGCCCGTGCCGCGCGACCGATTCACCCACAAATGTCACACCCAGCCCCGCCGCAACCAGCGCGATGGCCGTCTGGATCTCGTAAGCCTGATGCGCGATATGCGGTGTAATGCCCGCGTTTCGATAAAGCGACTCTACAAAGCGTGAGAACTGCGCATTCGGATGCTTCGGGTAAAGCACCAGGGGCGTGTCGGCAAGCTGGGCGATGCGCACCTTCTTCTCGCCAGCAAGCGGATGGTCCGGCGGGAGAACGACCATCACGCGTTCGCGCAGCAGCGGCAACGTAGTGCATCCTGCTATGGGAGGAACCTGCCGGCCGATGCCGATGTGAATGCGCGTCTCATGCAGTGCATCGGCTTGCTCTTCAGTAAGCATTTCGAAGAGCTTCAACTCGACCTTGGGGTAATCCCGATGAAACGACTTCAGCGCAGGCGGCAATACGCTGTACATCGCTGAACGGGTGAAGCCGATGCCAAGCCAGCCACGCATGCCCAGGCCGATCTCGCGGGTACCTAGCGCGACCTGATCGAATGAAGCAAGGATCTGGCGCGCCTCGATACACAGATAGCTGCCCGCTTCCGTGAGCCTCAGCGGCCGGCTGCCACGGTCCACCAGCTGCGTGCCCATGCGTGCCTCGAGTGCGCGTATTTGCTGGCTTAGCGCCGGCTGCGCAACGTGCAGCCGCTCCGCCGCGCGGCTGAAGTTGAGTTCTTCCGCGAGGACGACAAAGGCCTGCAGGTGTCTGAGGTTCATTGTTGTGTGATTGAAAGAGCGCTAACGGAGAACGTCACGCGTGATGAAGGCAGCATCAGACGTTACGGACCGGCAGAGGGTATCAAAACCACGCGCTTCTATCCGGCTCCGTGCCAGCCACATTGAATAACGCAACGAATAGGTGCTTGATTCATTGACTACGCAGTGACAATAGAGAAGGTTGGACCGGCGCAAGCGGGGCTTGCTCAGCATGATGAACCGAGCCCGCAAAAAGCCATCGTCCTAAAGCACATTCAGCATCGCCAGTGCGGTCTCCTGCAAGTGGTGTACTACACGGTTAATCGCGGCCTCAGTGGTCTCCCTGCCCATCGGCATGTTCGTACTCAGCGCGGCGACGACCTCGCCATGCCGGTCCTTCATAGGCACCGCAATACCGCGCACGCCGACTTGCAACTGCTGTTCGATGACTGCAAAACCATCGGCACGGGCTTGCCGGATTTTTTCCGCAAGACGCACCGTGTTCGTCAGCGTATGAGGCGTAAATGGCGTCAGTACGGTCGTATTCAACCACTCATGAACGGCTTCCTCGTCGGGCTTGTAAGCAAGCAGCACGACTCCTGGCGAAGTTAACGGCGCAGGCACCCGGGCGCCCAGGACGAACCCCGTGGTCATGACCCGCGAGGTCCCGTTGCGTGCAATGAAAACCAGCTCCCATTCATCGAGCACGCTGATATAAACCGACTCGTTGAGCGTCGCACTCAATTGCTGCAGATACGGCTGCACCAGTTTCGGCAAGCGCGCGGAATCAAAATACGACCAGCCAACGCGCAGCACGCGCGGCGTCAGCCCGAACAATTTGCCATCGCTTTCAACATAACCAAGACTCTCCAGCGTCAGCAAATGCCGACGCGCCGCGGTCCGGGTCATGCCCGTGCGGGCCGCTGCTTGCGTGGGGGTCATGCGGGCGTGCTCGCTGTCGAATGCCTCGAGCACCGCCAAGCCTTTTTCAAGCCCCGCGATCCAGTCGCGTTTGTCCAACGGCGGTCGTTTCGTCATCAGCATTAACCCTCGTTCCGTGCGATCAGTGGTGAGATACGAGCGATTATCGCGCACATCCCTGAAACATTGCTTCGTGTCGGCGAGGTCAATCCCTATCCTTTGTTTCACCGGCTTGATGAACGAAGCTATGGAGCAGAGAGGGACATCATGAGAATTACCGGCACGACCCGGATTTTTTATTGCATCGCCGATCCAGTCGATCAGGTGCGTGCGCCCGAGGTCTTTAACGAGGTGTTCAGGCGGCATGAAGTCGATGCCGTGATGGTGCCTCTGCGCGTCACGGCGGGCCATCTTGCGGCGACGTTGCGTTGCCTTCTCGCCTCGCCGACAGTAGGCGGCGTGTCACTGTCCATCCCCCACAAAGCGGCAGCCGCGGCGACGGTGGACCGCTGTTCGCGGGCTGCGCTGGCCGCGAATGCGGTTAATGCGATCAGGCGCAATCCGGATGGCGAGCTCGAAGGAGACTTGTTCGATGGCGTGGGTTTTATCCGCTCGATGGACCGCGCAGGCCTTGCTTACGCCGGTCGCCGGATCCTCATGCTGGGCGCAGGCGGCGCGGCATCGGCGGTGGCGACCGCGCTGGCTGCAGCCGGTGTGGCCGAACTCGCGCTCTTCGACCCCGACCATAGTAAAGCGCAGCATCTCGCCGCCGTGTTGAGGCGCGATTTCCACATCCAGGCTCGCGATGTGTCGACCAATGATCCGCACGATTATGACGTGGTCATCAACGCGTCCCCGCTTGGTTTGAAGGACAGCGATCCGCTTCCCGTGGATGTCGATGCGATTCGCGCGGACGCGGTCGTATGCGACATCCTGATGAAAAACCAGCCGACCCCGTTGCTGCGCGCGGCCCGTTCGCGAGGGCTGATTGCGGAACCCGGCTTCGACATGCTCATCCAGCAAACGCCGCTCTATCTCGAGTTTTTCGGTTATCCGGAACTTGCCAAATCCGTGCGTTCGGACGATGGATATCTGCTGGACTTGATCACGCCGGATGCGCTGCGTCGCCGTTCAGACACCGCGGCGCGCCCGCTCATCACCGACATCCCGGCTTAGTGCTAACCCCGAAAACGATCGTTAATCGCACATCGGCGTTCGATAATCGTTTTCATTTTCGCGGCAAGCATTGATCGGGCGAAGCCGCCGCCCTATGCTCCATTCACTGCGGCGTGCCATGCGCTTTTACCTGCAGGACATGTCCTGCAGCCCAAACATCAATACACATCAGAGACAACGCAATGACTATCGCTATCCAGTCTTCAGACGTCGCAGCAGTCGACCGGGAGAAGAGCCGGGCACGCAAGGCGGCGCTTGGCAGTTTTGTCGGTGCAGTGGTCGACTGGTATGACTTCCTGCTCTACGGCATCATCGCCGCGATCGTTTTCAACACTGAGTTCTTCCCGAAAGTCAGCCCTGCAATGGGCACGCTCGCTGCGTTCGGGACCTTTGGCGTAGGCTTTTTGTTTCGCCCGCTCGGTGGTTTTGTGTTCGGTCACTACGGCGATCGGTTGGGCCGCAAGCGCATGCTGGTGCTGACCGTGATGATGATGGGTCTCTCGACCGCGATGATCGGTTTGTTGCCCACGTTCGCATCCATCGGCTGGTGGGCGCCGGTCCTGCTCATCGCCCTGCGTGCGATCCAGGGCTTTGCGGTCGGCGGCGAGTGGGGCGGTGCGGCATTGATGGCGGTAGAGAGCGCGCCCGGCAAAAAGAAGGCGTTTTATAGCAGCGGCGTGCAGGTCGGCTACGGCGTAGGACTAGTGCTTGCAACGGGCATTGTCTCGATCCTCAGTCAGACCATGGACGACGCCACCTTCAAGGCCTGGGGCTGGCGCATCCCGTTCGTGTTCAGCGTCGTGCTGGTCCTGATCGGGCTGTGGGTGCGTTCGAGCATGGAGGAGTCGCAGGAGTTCGTCAAGAAGGTCATCGAGAAGGGCCAGCGAACCGGGCGCCTGCCGATCTTCGAAGCGTTGCGCCAGCACCCGAAAGCATTCTTGCTGATCATCGCGCTGCGCCTCGCCGAACTCTTCACGATGTACATCGTCACTGCGTTTGCGCTTAGCTATTCGACGACGAACCTCGGCATGCCCCGCCAGTTTTTCCTGAACATCGGCTTGCTCGTGGGGGCGGTCAGCATCGTGACCATTCCGTGTTTCGCGATGCTCGCCGACCGTTTTGGCCGCCGCCGTATCTACATGATTGGCGCTGTCGTCGGCATGCTCAGTGCCATTCCGTTTTTCCTCGCACTCGACGCCCGCTCGACCGTCTGGATCGTGATCTTCTCGGTGATGCTGGCGAATATCGCGCACGACATGGTGGTCAGCGTCCAGCAGCCGATGTTCACCGAACTCTTCGGTACTGAATATAGATACAGCGGTGCAGGCGTGGGTTATCAGGTGGCGAGTGTGGTCGGCGGCGGCTTCACGCCGTTCATCGCCGTGGCACTGGTGAGCTTCGCGGGCGGCTCTTGGCATCCGGTTGCGGCTTACCTTGCTATTGGTTGCCTGATTTCCGTGCTTGTTGCGGGCGGCATGAAACGGACTTGAGAGCAGGGCTGCCCGGTTAGCGGCATGGACCCTCACCTCATTCAATGGAAAGTAAATCATGACTGATCCCTGCATCATCTCGGTTGCGATCACGGGCTCCGTGCCGCGCAAGAAGGACAATCCGGCGGTACCCATCTCGATCACTGAGCAGGTTGAGAGCACCCACGCCGCGTACGAAGCGGGTGCGTCGCTCGTGCATCTGCATGTGCGCGACGAGCAGGAGAATTCCAGCTCGGACCGCTCGCGTTTCGAGGCGCTTCAAGACGGCATCCGGCAGCATTGCCCGGACATCATCATCCAGTTCTCAACAGGTGGGCGCGGACGTTCTTTCGAGCAGCGCGGCGCGATGCTCGACCTGCGCCCGGACATGGCTTCGCTCGCCACGGGGTCGGTCAACTTTCCGACCACGGTCTACGAAAACCCACCTGACTTCGTGCGCTCGCTCGCGAAGTCGATGCTCGATCACGGCGTCAAGCCCGAGATAGAAATCTTCGATCTGGCCATGCTCTATAGCACCGTCGATCTGGTTGGGCAGGGGCTGCTGACATCTCCCGTGCATGTCCAGTTCGTGATGGGCGTGAAGAATGCGTTGCCGGCCAAGCGCGAAATCCTTGAATTCGAAGTCGAGCGGCTGCGCGCCGAGTTACCCGATGCAACCTGGACAGCAGCAGGTATCGGCCGGCATCAGCTTGAGGTGAACCACTGGACGCTGGAACTGGGCGGTCACTGCCGCACCGGTCTTGAAGACAACATTCGCTGGGACAAGGACACGCTTGCCACCAGCAACGCGCAACTGGTGAGCCGCGTGGCTGCGCTGTGCGGCGAGTATGGGCGTCCGGTTGCAACCGCGGCGCAGGCCCGGCAACTGCTGCATTTGCCTGCGCTTTAGTCTTTCGCCGGCGACCGATATAGCGACAGGAATACGGCGGTGCCCCGCATACCGATGGTGGCCTGCCTGTTGAAAGAGAACTTACGATGCTACGTTCAATTGCCACCGTCTCAGTCAGCGGCACGCTGGTCGAGAAGCTCAACGCCATCAGTCGCGCCGGGTTCGACGGCGTCGAGATTTTCGAAAACGACTTGCTCTACTCCGATGGCTCACCTGCCGACGTGAGGCGCATCTGCGCTGACCTTGGCCTCCAGATCATGCTGTTCCAGCCCTTCCGCGACTTCGAGGGTGTCTCGCCGGAACGACTGGCCCGCAACCTCGAACGCGCGCGGCGCAAGTTCGAACTGATGCATGAACTCGGCACGGATCGCGTGCTGGTGTGCAGCAATGCATCGGCAGATTCCATTGGTGGGGATGCATTGATCGTCGATCAACTCGGTCAGTTCGCCGACCTCGCGCGTTCGGAAGGCGTGATGGCGGGTTACGAGGCATTGGCCTGGGGGCGGCACGTCAACTCGTACAAACATGCATGGCGGCTGGTCGACACGCTCGATCATCCGAACCTCGGCCTGATCCTCGACAGCTTTCATACGCTTTCCATTAACGACTCACTCGATGAAATCGCTCGCATTCCAGCGGACCGGATCACGTTTGTGCAGATCGCGGATGCGCCGAAGATGGCAATGGATGTGCTTGAATGGAGCCGGCATTACCGCTGTTTCCCGGGGCAAGGCGATCTCGATGTGGCTGGCTTTACGCGTCAGGTACTGGCATCGGGGTACGCGGGGCCGCTCTCTCTGGAGATTTTCAACGACGGCTTTCGCGCGGCGCCCAACGCAGCGACAGCGGTCGACGGTTATCGCTCGCTGCTGTATCTGGAAGAGCAATGTGCGGGCGCTTTGAAGGCCACGTCGCATGAGACGTTATTCCATCCGCCCGCCGCGCCTGCGCACACTGGCTTTCAGTTCCTCGAATTCGCCGTCGATTCAGCCGGTGGTCCGACGCTTGCCCAATGGCTCGAACGTCTGGGCTTTCGCGCGGCTGGCCGGCATCGTTCGAAGAATGTCACGCTGTACGCGCAGGGCGACGCGTGCATTCTCCTGAACGGCGAAACCGATTCCTTCGCGAGCGCGTTTCATCAGGCTCATGGCTTGTCGGTCTGCGCGTCGGCATATCGTGTCGATAACGCCGCGCAAGCCTTCGAGCGCGCGGCCGCTTTCGGCTACGCGCCTTTCTCGGGCAAGGTCGGCCCCAACGAGCGCGTGGTGCCGGGCGTGCAGGCACCCGATAACAGCTTGCAATATTTCGTCGACGAAGCGCCGGGTGAGCCCACGCTCTATGAGACCGATTTCAACCTGACGGAGACAGGCAAGCAGGACCGGGCCGATATCCTGCGCCGCATCGACCATGTGTGCCTGAACCTGCCCGCCGATACGCTGGATACGTGGGTGCTTTTTTTCAAGGCGACGTTCGGTTTCGATGCCGAGCCGTCGGTCCTGTTACCGGACCCCTACGGCCTCATCAGAAGCCGCGCAGTGCGCAGCCGGGACGGTTCCGTGCGGATCGTGCTCAACGCGTCAGCGGACCGGCATACGGCGGTTGTGGAGTCGCTGTCGACCTACCGTGGGTCCGGGCTGAATCACGTTGCGTTCGCGACCGACGACATTTTCGCGGCCGTCGCGGAGTTGCGCGAGCGGGGCGTGCCGCTGCTGCACATTCCGCGCAACTATTACGACGATCTCGATGCGCGCTACGATCTCGATCCGGCCCAGCTCGCACAAATGCGCGAGGGCGGCATCCTGTATGACCGCGACAACGCGGGCAGCGAGTTCTTCCAGGTTTATACGGAGCAGTTTGCGGAGCGGTTTTTCCTGGAGATTGTGCAACGCAAGGGCACCTATGATGGTTATGGCGCGGTGAACGCGCCGGTTCGGCTCGCAGCCCATGCGCAGCGACGGAATCAGGAACGGCCGGCTGGGGCGGCGTGACGAGTTGACGGTTTGCGGTCTGGCGGACGCCCTGCTGGCATGACACAGTGCTCAACAGTTTGACGCGTTGATGCCAGAGACGATAATCTGTCTCGGCGTCAGCGCGTCAGCGCGGCAGAGCGAGCTGCGACGCCTGACGCACGGATGTACAGACAGAGACGGATCGGACTTTCTCAGAGGTGATTTTCGATGACCTACGATGCTTCCCTGCCTGGCGCTGCCTCGGCACAATCCCTGCAGGACAGCGACAATCCGCTAGGCGTCGCCGGGCTTGAATTCGTGGAATTTTCGAGTCCGGACCCGGCGCGGTTGCGGACGCTTTTCGAGCAACTTGGCTTTACGCAAGTGGCGCGCCATGTCAGCAAGGACGTCACGCTGTATCACCAGGGCGGCATTAATTTTCTTATCAACGCCGACGACGATTCGTTTGCGGCGCGGTTCGCGGTCAATCATGGCGTGGGTATCTGCGCGATCGGACTAAGGGTGTTCGATGCGCAGACTTCGCACGAGCGTGCCATCGAAGCCGGGGCTTGGGATTTCGAGGGGGAGCGCATTGGGCCGAACGAATTGTTGATACCTGCGATCCAGGGTATCGGGGACTCGCATATTTACTTCGTGGACCATTGGGAAGGCCGGCAGGCGCCGAGCGAAAAGGCACGGTCTATCTACGATATTGATTTTGCATGGCTCGACCCGCAGGAAACGCAGGCGGCGCTGCATGCCAACGATGCAGGTTTGAGCAAGGTCGATCATTTCACCCAGACGGTTGGGGCGGGGCGGCTGGCGGACTGGCTTGAGTTTTACCTGCAGGTCCTTCATTTCAAGGAGATCCACGCGGTTCATCCGGACTGGAAGGTGGCGCAGGATCTGCCTGTCATTGTGTCGCCTTGCCAGACGTTGAGCATTCCCGTTTATGAGGAAGGGACCTACCGCACGAGTCTGATGCAGGACTATCTGCCGGATCATACGGGTGAGGGGGTCCAGCATATTGCGCTGGTGGCGAAGGATATTTTTGCGTCGGTGGATATCTTGCGGTCGCGGGGCATTCGTTTTGTGGAGCCGCCGGTAAGGTATTACGAGCAACTCGATGAACGTTTACCCGGGCATGGGCTGGACGTGGAGGCGCTGCGGTCGAGGGGCATTCTGGTGGACGGTTCGATTTCCGCCGATGGTAGCGCGCGGCTCTTCCTCCAAACCTTTATTCAACGTGATCGCGGCGATATGTTTTTTGAAATCGTCGAGAGGCGTGGAGACCACGGGTTTGGGGAAGGGAATCTGATTGCACTAGGCAAGGCGAGGGAGGTTTAGGAATAGGTTTTCGTTCGCACTCGGTTTGGGATGCGGGGCGAGGTTTCGGGGTTGGCGGTTGGGGTCAGTGCCGGGGTGGTGCTTTCGGTGTTAGTGGTCTGCATGAGTCGAATTTTCTCTTTATCACTTTTAGCCACTGCGCGTGGCTGCGCGTCATTTCTTGGTCCTTAGCGACAAAGAAACGAAGCAAAGAAAACGCTTTCAACCACGCTACCCTAAGTGTCCACAGCGTGCAGTTCCCATTCATAGGTGCCCCAAAAGCACGGTGCTCGGCAGAGCGAAGGATGTTTGAAGCCCTCCTTCTCGCGAATCCTGACATAGACACGCTTCGCCACCAGTGCTCTCGGGCAAGCACCCGTGCCCCATTGGTCAGCACGGCCCTACCCTTATTTTTTGCTTCATTTCTTGATGCGTTGGTTTAGTGCTCTGAGTGGTTATTTCGGTTATTTCGGTTATTTCCGTAGGTCACCGTCATGGCATCACGCGTCTTGCGGCTTCATGTCTCTGTGGGCTGATTGCATGGCCTATGCGGTTGTTTTCGTCGGTGCCGGCTTCACGCATTTTTGTGGGTTGGTTTCTTGCTTGCTTAGTTTCTTGGTGGCTTAGCTGTGTAGTTCGTCGTACGTACTGATTTGGTGGGTCGTTCACGCGGATAGCGCGGGGTGTCCCTTGGGCGGGTCCAGTCACTGGTGGCGAAGCGTGTCAGAACCTGTGTTCGGAGAACGGTGTGAGCCGATCTGCGTAATGCATTCGATGCCGGCGCGCGCATCGTCCGGGTGGCGACCCATTGAACCGAGGCGGATGTGTCGCGGCAACATCTGGAGTTCGCTCGCGAGTTGGGGATGGACCCGGTCGGCTTCCTGATGATGAGCCACATGACTACGCCGCAAAAACTCGCTGAGCAAGCGAAGCTGATGGAGAGCTACGGCGCGTCCTGCGTGTATGCGGTGGACTCAGGTGGTGCGTTGGGCATGAACGACGTACGAGACCGTTTCCGCGCGTTCAAAGACGCGCTTAAGTCCGAGACGGAAACCGGTATGCACGCGCATCACAACCTGAGCCTTGGCGTGGCCAACTCGCTGGTGGCGATCGAGGAGGGCCGCGATCGTGTCGATGCCAGCCTCGCGGGCATGGGCGCCGGTGCGGGCAATGCACCGCTCGAAGTGTTTATCGCAGCGGCAGAGCGGCAGGGCTGGCACCACGGCTGCGATCTGTACAAGCTGATGGATGCCGCCGACGATCTGGTCCGTCCGCTCCAGGACCGGCCCGTGAGGGTGGACCGCGAGACGCTAGCACTCGGTTATGCAAACGTGTATTCGAGCTTCCTGCGTCACGCCGAAGTGGCGGCGAAACGGTACGACCTGAAGACGGTCGGCATCCTCGTCGAACTCGGCAAGCGGGAGATGGTGGGCGGCCAGGAGGACATGATCGTGGACGTTGCCCTTGATCTGCTCAAGCGCACGGCACACAAGTTGTCGCATTCCGCCCCAGCCATGAGCGAAGCGGGATAAGTCATGTCACGCCAATTCGCGCTCGCTGCGCTGACAGCAATTGATCTGACGCCACCCGAACTCGTCAGCTTGCGTCAACCGTCGATCTGGACGAGCGTCTGCGGAGGACTTTGGCGCCGCGAGAAAGGTTGTTTACGGCTAGGGAATAGTGATCTCAAGCCTTAGTGCAAACCCCAGTAATGCGCGATTATCGAACACTCGCGTTCGATAATCGATTTCTTTCAAGCGCAAAACATTGCCCACGATTGGATATGACTTTATTGTGGGGACGTGCTGATCCAACACCTCAAGCGCGGCACATTCAGTCAGCACTGAGCTTCATTTTTTCGCTGAACATATTCCTCTAATACCAGAACTTTCCAACCGTTATCGCCCAAAAGCTTTATAGGTTAGGAAAGCTTAGTAAAAAAACCTGCAGCAGTGACCCCAACCGAAAAAATTGAAGGAGGAGACGTAGATGAAGCAATCCAGACAGGCGGGAGCGGCGGTCGTCATCACGGTAGCAATGGCGACGTCCGCACATGCACAAAGCAGCGTGACGCTGTACGGTATTGTCGATAACTCGCTGACTTACCAAAGCAGCCAGACGACACTCGGTTCAACCAAGAACGGACGCTCCAACATCAAGATGTCATCGGGCGTATGGGCGGGCAGCCGCTTCGGACTGAAGGGCGGCGAGGACCTCGGTGGCGGCACCAAGGCGATCTTCCAGCTTGAGTCGGGTTTTAACAGCGCAAGCGGCGCACAGCAGTACACCAACGCAGAATTCGGCCGGCAGGCATGGGTAGGTGCGACCAACCCCACGTACGGTACGTTCACAGCCGGACGCCAGTACACGTCCTACTATACGTTGCTTTCGCCGTATAGCCCGACCAACTGGCTGACCGGTTTCTACGGCGCGCACCCCGGCGATCTCGATGAACTGGACACCATCTATCGTGCGAACAACTCGTTGGTCTATACATCACCCAAGCTCTACGGATTCACGTTCAGCGGCTCGTATTCGTTCGCGGGCGTGCCGGGCAGCGTGAACCAGGGTTCGACATGGAGCGGCGCGGTCCAGTACGCCAACGGCCCATTCGGGATCGCGGCGGGCATCACGCGTATCAACAACTCGACGCCAGGCGGCGGCGCGTATGGCACGGATTCGACCACGAATTCGAACGGGCAATCGGGCGTGTCGGCGGTGACCAACGGGTACCAGACGGCGCAGGCACAACAGCGTTTCGCGGTCGGCGCGGGTTATACGTTCAATAGCGCGTGGGACGTGTCGGCGACTTACTCGAATGTGCAGTACATTCCCGGTATTCACTCGCTGTTCCGCGATACCGCAATCTTTAATACGGCCGGTGCCGTGCTTCACTGGCACGCGTCGCCTGCGCTTGATCTGGGGACTGGGTACAGCTACACGCGTGCCACGAAGGCGAACGGCATAGACAGCGTCGCTCAATACCACCAGTTCAACTTGTCCCAGTACTACGCTTTGTCAAAACGAACCGGCCTGTATGCACTGCAGGCGTACCAGCGCACGAAGGGCAAGACGCTGGGAACGCCGGGCGAATCCAGCATCATCAATGCAACGGCCACGTTGGGCGATGGATTCCAGTCGGCGCCTTCTTCGTCGCAAAGCCAGTTCGCGGCCGGCGTGGGTATCATTCACCGCTTCTGATGCGGGGCGCGCCATGTGCAACAGCGGCCTGGGGAATACCCGGGCCCGCCGTGGCGGAATGCAGTGTTGTGCGTGGTTATCCGCCAGGATCGCTACTTCAATAACATCGCTCGCGAACCACGATCGCAGGGTGGGAATATCATTACTTTGAGTCAGGAGACGCCTCATGCAAGACGTTCATAATTCCCCTGCGGTGCATGCCGGAGCGGCGGTCCGCACGCGCTCGCGCACCCGCTTCGTGATCCTCGCGCTGCTCGCGGTGGGCACCATGATCAACTATCTGGATCGTACGGTCCTGGGCATCGCGGCACCGACGATGACCAAGGAACTGGGTATCGACGCAGCCGTGATGGGAATTGTCTTCTCTGCGTTCTCATGGACCTATGCGCTTGCCCAGATACCGGGCGGGGTGTTCCTCGATCGCTTCGGCAGCAAGGTCACGTACTTCCTCGCATTGAGCTTCTGGTCGCTCTTTACGTTGTTTCAAGGGTTCGCTGTCGGCCTCAAGTCATTGCTGCTGTTTCGCTTTGGCCTCGGCATCAGCGAGGCGCCGTGTTTTCCGGTCAACAGCCGCGTGGTCGCCACATGGTTTCCGCAACACGAGCGCGCACGAGCGACCGGGATCTATACGGTGGGCGAATACCTCGGCCTCGCGTGTTTCGCGCCGGCGCTGTTCTGGATCATGGGGAGCTTCGGCTGGCGCGCGTTGTTCGTGGTCGTTGGTGTTCTCGGCATTACGTTCGGCATTGTGTGGTGGCTCTTTTATCGCGAGCCGCACGACTCGAAGACCGTTAATCAAGCGGAGCTCGACTACATTGCAGCAGGCGGCGGACTTGAGTCGCCCGGCGGCCAGCAGACGCTGGCGTTCTCGTGGAGCAATGTCGGCCAGTTGCTCAAGCGTCGCCAGATCGCGGGTGCATGCCTGGGCCAATTCGCGGGCAACACCACGCTGGTCTTTTTCCTGACCTGGTTCCCGACCTATCTTGCAACCGAGCGGCATATGGGCTGGCTCAAGGTGGGTTTCTTCGCCGTGATGCCGTTCCTCGCCGCAGCGGTTGGCGTGATGTTCGGCGGCTGGGTGTCCGACCTTCTGCTCAAGCGGACTGGCTCGGCCAACATAGCGCGCAAGCTGCCGATCATCGTCGGCTTGCTGGGGGCATCTACCATCATCTCGGCGAACTTCGTCAACAGCGACGCGATGGTCATCACCATTCTCTCGATCGCGTTCTTCGGCCAGGGCATGGTTGGGCTCGGCTGGACGCTGATCTCGGACATCGCGCCGAAGAACCTGATGGGACTGACCGGCGGCATCTTCAACTTTTGCGCAAACCTGGCGGGCATTGTGACGCCGCTGGTGATCGGCGTGATCGTGGCGAAGACCGGCTCGTTCTTTTACGCGCTGGCTTATGTTGGCTCGGCTGCGCTGGTGGGGGCGCTGTCGTACGTGTTTATCGTCGGCGATGTACGTCGCGTTGAATTGGCAGACTAACTCTGGCGGATCGAGCGCCGAATCTCTTGAGGCATGCAGCCATGATTAGCGGAAAAACCACCCTGATTGCCCACCTCGGTTATCCGACGGAGGGATTCAAGGCGCCCATGATCTACAACCCCTGGTTCGAGCAGAACGGCATCGACGCGGTGGTGATGCCGATGGGCGTGAAGGCGGAGGACTATACGACGGTGCTGCAATCCCTGTTTCGGCTGACCAACATTCGCGGCGCGCTGGTGACCATGCCGCACAAGGTCACCACTACGGATCTCGTCGATGAACTCACGCCTACCGCTCGCATTGCCGGTGCGTGCAACGCCATTCTTCGGCGCCCGGACGGCACGCTGCTCGGCGATCAGTTCGACGGCGCGGGGTTCACGCGAGGCGTTGAACGCAAGGGCCGGTCACTTAAGGGCGCGCGTGCATTCGTGCTTGGCAGTGGCGGCGTGGGCTCGGCTATCGCGGCATCGCTGGCGGCAGCGGGCGTGACGGGCCTGGCCCTCTTCGATACCAACACCGCAGCAGTCGAAGCGCTCGCCGACCGCTTGCGCAAGCACTATTCGCAGCTTGTGGTGACGACAGGGTCCAAAGATCCAGCGGGCTACGATGTGGTCGTCAATGCAACGCCGCTCGGAATGAACGAGGGTGATCCGCTGCCGTTCGACATCGACCGCATCTCGCCAAGCACGTTCGTTGGTGAAGTCGTCATGAAGTCCGAATACACACCGTTGCTGCGCGCAGCCAAAGAGAAGGGCTGTACGGTGCAGGTCGGCACCGACATGCTCTTCGAAATGATTCCGGCCTACCTGGAGTTCTTTGGTTTCGGCACAGCCACACCCGAGCAATTGCGCGCGGTCTCGCAGATCAAATATTGATGAGGTGATGTCATGAAGAAGGTGCTCGTTCTCAACGGACCCAACCTGAACCTGCTAGGTCAGCGCGAACCCGCGCAGTATGGGTCCGACACGCTCGCCACGGTCGAGGCGCTTTGCAAGGAAGCCGGCGAGCGGCTCGGCGTGGAGGTGGAGTGCAGGCAGTCGAATCACGAGGGTGTGCTGATCGACTGGATCCATGAGGCGGGCCGCGAGATAGCGGCGGGCAACATGCTGGGGGTCGTGATGAACCCGGGCGCTTTCACGCACACGTCGATCGCCTTGCACGATGCCATCAAGGGCGCGAGCGTCACGCTGATCGAGCTGCATATTTCTAACGTCCACGCGCGGGAATCGTTTCGCCACCACTCGTATATCTCTCCCGCAGCGCGCGGGATCATCGTCGGTCTGGGCATCAAGGGTTATGCCCTTGCCATCGATGCTTTGGTGCAGGTGTCGCAGGTTAAATAGGCGGATGGAGTCGCTGCAAGTTCACGCTCCCTCAACCATTTTCCCGCGCGTCTGAGCGCCTTCTGCCGATCAATCAGGCCCTTCGTTTGCACCGCGCAAACGAAGGGCCTTTCGTCTGATATTTCATCGTCACAAGCAATCCTGGTGCACTCCCGACGTTGGATTCGGCACGTGCGCCTTCGCTCGATCTGAATTTTCGACTGGCATTCAAAGAGCAATCAAAGTCGAATAAGGGTTAACGTAAATTCACTATTGGGAAACGAATTGTACAATTCGTAATTCCTGAGGCGTTGTCCGGAGCTGCAATGGGCGTCGCAGAACGGCATGCGTCGGGTATGCCGCAACTCGCGAAATCACGGGTCAGCGCGACGTTGACCTCTCCCTTAAGAACCGGATTAAGCGGCACTAATACACCGCGCGAAGCGATCCATCGCTTGCATGGCGTGAGCGCACAAGCGAGGACCATTCATGAATTCCGACGTGATCGAAGTAGAGCGGGTGCTCGACGAAACACACCGGCCGGTGTTCCACTTCGTATTGCTTTTGCTGTGCGGCTTATGCCTCGTGATCGACGGTTTCGATGCCCAGGCGATGGGCTATGTGGCCCCGAGCGTTATTGGCGAATGGCATGTTTCGAAGGCGTCGCTCGGTCCCGTGTTCAGCGCGAGTCTGTTCGGCATGCTAATTGGTGCGCTGGGCCTCTCGGTACTCGCCGACAAGATCGGGCGGCGACCGGTGTTGATCGTGTCGATGCTCTGCTTTGGCTTGCTGATGCTTGCAACCCCTTTCGTCACCACGATCTCCGCACTGATTACAGTGCGCTTTGTCACGGGTATCGGCCTGGGTTGCATCATGCCGAACGCGATGGCGCTCGTCGGTGAGTTTAGTCCGCAAGCGCATCGCGTGAAGCGAATGATGCTTGTTTCATGCGGATTTACACTCGGCGCGGCGCTGGGCGGCTTTGTCAGCGCATGGCTGATTCCGAACTACGGCTGGCGTTCGGTGTTTTATCTGGGCGGCGTGGTGCCGCTTCTGCTAGTTGTCGCCATGACGATGAGCTTGCCCGAGTCCCTGCAGTTCCTGGTGCTGAAGGGTCACAAGGAACGTGCACGCGCATGGCTTGCACGGTTCGACCCGACGCTACGGATTGACGCGGCGGCGACCATCGTGGTCCGCGAAAAGAACACCGGCGGTGCGCCTGTTGCCGAGTTGTTTCGCGCAGGCCGCACAGCAGTGACGCTGATTCTGTGGTCGATCAGCTTCATGAACCTGATCGACCTGTACTTCCTGTCGAATTGGCTGCCGACCGTCATGCGCGATGCCGGCTATTCACCGGGAACCGCTGTGATTGTCGGTACCGCATTGCAGACCGGCGGCGTGCTCGGCACCTTGCTGCTTGGCTGGTTTATCGAGCGCTTTGGCTTTGTCCGGGTGCTGTTCGTATGTTTCTTCTTCGCTGCCATCTTCGTTGGGATGATTGGTACCGTGGCGCATGCGTTGCCGTGGTTACTGATCGTCGTATTCGCGGGGGGCTTCTGTGTGGTCGGAGGCCAGCCGGCGGTCAATGCGCTCGCCGGGCACTATTACCCCACGTCGGTGCGTTCGACGGGAATCGGCTGGAGCCTGGGTATCGGGCGCATTGGCTCGGTAATCGGGCCACTGGTCGGCGGTCAGTTGATCGCGCTGAACTGGTCCAACGCGTCGCTGTTTCACGCGGCGTCCGTGCCGGTGTTGTGTTCCGCCTTGTTCGTCTTGCTGCTCGCGCTGAAGACTCGCAATATCGATTCTGCAACGTCCGGTGCGGCACGGACAGCTTGATAAACGGCCAGCCGTGTGCCTTTCAATGAGCCTGTCACAGGCTCAAGTCTCACGGTCGGCGCCTGGCTAGGCTTTCACGCGGCGTGCGGAGAAATCCGATTTGAGGCGCCACGTCTGTCCCTGATCTGCAGATCGTTCGCCAGTCCACCGGAACGAAACGGGCGTGATCTCCTTGAAGCTCCAGCGTACGGCGTTACCGGCGCTATCGTGACCTTCCTGGACGATATCGTTACCCGAAATACGGCCCAGCTGCCGCGAATAATATTGACGAAGCGGATCGCTCCACACGATGTGCCAGGCGTCCAGAGCTGGGTCATAGACACGCAGCGTGGTGCCATGGAAGACCCCGGGAAGACTCCATACATCCTGGATCGCGCGCCCTTCGAGCACCCAGCCGAAACGAATGTCGCCGCGGCCGGTTTGCGGATGGCCGTCGTCGTCATAGACAACGGCGTCCATCTCCCAGCGGCCGATCAACCAGCCGTAAGTTTTCATTTTGTCGGCCCGGTCGGCAGCGGGCTCATTGGTATGAAGAGCGGCAATCAGGCATGAAGATGTTGGCATGGCAAGAGCCTCGTTAAGGATTAGGATTTCCCTATCCTATGGAATGGCAGGTTGCCCGGCTTGGGGAAAATTGCTATATCTTCGCTTATGGCTTCGGTCCCTCAACTCCTCGCATCCGGCACCGGGTGGCGCGTCCACGACGTCGTCTGCACCGCGAGTCCGCACGATCGGCCGTTTGAAGAACGGCACGAGTCCCTGTGCATTGCCGCGGTGACGTCGGGGACGTTCCGCTATCGCTCAACTCAGGGATCGGCAACGCTTGCACCGGGCGCAGTGTTGCTCGGCAATGAACGGCATTGTTATGAATGCAGCCACGAGCACAGTGCAGGGGACCGCTGCCTCTCGTTTCATTTCGACCCCGAATTCTTCGAGCAAATCATCACTGCCGTGCCGGGCGCACGGCGCATTGCATTCGATGTCCCCAATTTGCCGCCCCTGCCTGCATTGATACCCATTGTTGCCGCTGCGCAAGCGGCGCGTGACAACGGTGATCTCGCAGCGCTCGAGGAGTTGGCGATATGCCTGGCTGGCACGGTCTCGGCTGCGTTGCCGGGCGTCAGGCGGCGCACGCGTCTACCGAGTCCTCGCGATGAACTGCGGGTGGCCGCAGCCTTGCGCCGGATCGAGCAGGAGTCGCATCAGCCGCTTCTGCTAGCGGATCTCGCGAGCGACGCGGCGACCAGCCCTTATCATTTTCTGCGTTTGTTCCTGCAAGTAGTGGGCGTGACGCCGCACCAGTACCTGATGCGCACGCGATTGCACGAGGCTGCCGTGCGTCTTCGCCGATCCAGCGAAAGCATCCTGAGCGTAGCGCTGGAAACAGGCTTCAACGACGTGTCGACATTCAATGGCCACTTCCGCCGAATCATGGGCATGAGCCCGAGTGCCTATCGTCGGTTGAGAGGTGTGGGTGGGTCACATTTGCGTTGAGCATGGTGTGTGACCAGGCTTTATGCGTGTCAGCCAAGTTCGGAATTTTCGCGCAAGCACGCGTATCGACAGCGTGTCGGTCGGATGCCGATGTCGACGACCGGCTAGTTTCGCCTTGGCCGTTAGCCGCGCCAAAAGCCCGATCCAATCTGTAATTTAAAAAGGTAGAAGTGCTTAGTATAGAGACTGCAATACAGTCTTCTCGTAACAGCGCCTGTCGGGATGAGCTGATCTTCGTGAAGCTGTCGCGGTCCACCACAAAGACGCCTCCGGCCATCGCATCGGCATTGCAACATCCGCATCCGCCGATCAACGCCTGACCATTGCGTTGTCGCCGTCCTTCAACTGCGGCCAACCGAAACGATGAGCGTCGCGCAGAATGCGCTATTCGAGTTCCATACGAGAAACTTGCTGCGGAAAATCCGCAACGCTCGCGTCAGTAGCGAAATGCAAGACGACATTTAGGTGCTTAAAACACCGCTTCGAATCAGCGGCATCCCCCATTGCCACGTGTTTTTTTCTGTGAAAGACTTCGTTCATCTGCTGTGCCGGACATGATTCCGATATATCAGACAATCAGCTCTACTCGTTCTAGCCGGCCTTGGCACCGCGTTCACGCGACGCAGGGCCGTGCACAACATCGTTTTATGCAGGCCGATGCGCCGGCATGGTGAGGGCGTTGAATCCAGGGGTTTCTCTGGCCACCGTCGTTTGTCCCTGAACTGACATTTTCACTTTCAAGGCTGAGACCCAAATGAGACTTGTCAAAGAAAGCGCACGTATCGCCTGTTTATTCGCGGTGGCTGGTCTGTTGACGCTGGCCGGCTGCACAAAGGTTGCCACCCCGGCTCAGGATGGCGGGGCAGAGTCCACGCTGAAGGCGGTCTTGCAGCGAGGCACGCTGCGCGTAGGCGATTGCCTGAGCTTTGCGCCCTTCGGTTTTTACAACAAGGACGGAGCGGCTGATGGTTACGACGTCGACCTGGCGAAAGAGCTGGCGAAGCAAATGGGCGTGAAGCTGGAGGTGGTCAATACGACGAGCGCCAACCGTATTCCGAACCTGCAGACCAGCAAGGTCGACGTGGTGTTCTGCAATTTCACGCGCAACCTGGAACGGGCCAAGGAAATCGGCTTCACCAATCCCTACGTAGTCGCCAGCGAGGCGTTGCTTGTGAAGAAGAGCAGCGGCATCAAGTCGATCAAGGACATGTCCAACCGCACGATCGCGACCGTCAAGGGATCGACGAATGGCGACGAAGTACGGGCGCTGAACATGCAGGTGAAGATCCAGGAGTTCGACAGTTCGCAGGCGGCCATTCTTGCAGTCAAGCAAGGTCAGGCCGATGCAATGATCGAAGACAACAACTTCCTCGCGTATCAGGCTTCGCTCGACCCCGAGTTGACCGTGACCGACGAAGCGCTGGTTCCGCTTGAATACAACGCGTTCGGTGTGAAGGCGGGCGATCAGGTCTGGCTTGATTACCTGAACCTGTTCCTGTTCCAAGTCAACGCGTCGAAGCTGAACGCCCAGCTCTACAAAAAGTGGTTCGGCGCCGATCCGCGTTTTCCGCTGAATCCGCAGTACTGAAGCCGCAGTACTGAAGCTGGGGTACTTAACGCCACGCAGCATGCATCGCGCAAGGCTGACGACGGAGGAGCAATGAGCTATCAATGGGTGACCCTGTCGGGCTATCTGAACGATTTTGTCCGGGCGGCGTGGCTGACGCTTCAGGTCACGTTGCTGGCCTTCGTCGTCGCGATGCTGCTCGGCCTGCTGGCCGCGCTGGCCAGCACGTCACGCGTCGCAGTGCTGCGCGCGATATCGAGTTGCTATATCGAGGTGATCCGCAACACGCCGGTGCTGTTGCAGATCTTCATTGTTTTCTTCGGCCTTCCTTCAATGGGCATCACGCTCGACGCGTATACGGCGGGTGTGATTGCGCTGGGCGTGAACGTTGGTGCGTACCTTGCAGAAGTATTCAGGGCGGGTATTCAGTCCGTGCCGCGCGGTCAGTTGGAAGCGGCATCCATTCTCGGGCTGGAGCGTTCGCAGATCTTCATTGAGGTGGTCATGCCGCAGGCCGCACGCGCCGTTTATCCCGCGATCGTGAACAACCTGATCCAGCTTCTGCTCGGGACGTCACTGCTGTCGGCTATCGCCTTGCCGGAGCTGACGGGCATGGCGACCGTGATCAACGCGCGCACGTTGCTGTACATCCAGACGTTCACGATTACGCTGATCGCTTATTTGGTGCTGAGCAACTTTTTGTCCTGGGTCGCCGGGATGATCGGGGCGCGGCTGTTTCATCCGCCGCTCGTGTTGGCAAAACGCACGCGCCGGCCATCGCTCATCAGGCGCCGCGTCAGCCCTGGAACAGGAGAGTGAACATGACAAGCGACCTGTTGATGTCCAGCCTTCCCATCCTGCTTCAAGGCCTGCTGACCACGCTGATTCTTTCTGTAGCGGCCATTGTGGGCGGCACGCTTGTCGGACTGCTGGCAGCCGTCTTGCGGACCTTCGGGCCTTGGGGTACACCACGGCTTGCCCGGCTCTACACCGAGCTGTTTCGCGGCACACCGGTCCTGATCACGCTGATGTTCATCTATTTCGGCGTGTCGTACTTTGGTTACGCCATTGATGTATTCGCCGCCGGCGTGATCGGGCTCAGCGTCTATCAAGGCGCCTATATTGCAGAGGTTTTCCGCTCGGGGATTGAATCGGTCCAGAAGGGGCAGTGGGAAGTCTCGCAGATCCTCGGACTAAGCAAGACGCAGGCGTTCTTTTCAGTGATCCTGCCGCAGACCGGAAAGATCGTGCTGCCGCCGTTGATCGGCCAGTACCTGTCCCTCATCAAGGACACATCGATTGTCAGCATGATTGGCATGTCGGAGTTGATGCATCAGGGCCAAGCAATTGTCGACCGGATCGGCAAGCCGGTGGAAATCTATGGCCTGGTCGCCGTGCTGTATTTCATTGTGTGCTTTCCCCTGTCGCGGTGGGTGCGCCGCCATGATCGAAGAAGGAGCCTGTTGTCATGAACATCGCCATCGCGTCCGAGCCCATTATCAAGCCCATCATCAACCTGACCGGCGTCACCAAGTCGTTCGGCACGCTCCAGGTGCTCAAGCAGATCGACCTCAACGTACGCCAGGGCGAAGTGCTCGTCCTCATTGGCGCGTCCGGTTCTGGCAAGAGCACCGTCTTGCGAATCATGAGCGGTCTTGAAACCGCTGATGCCGGCGAGGTCTGGGTCAACGAAGTACCCCTCCACGACGCGCGCCGCGCACGCGAAATTCGCGGTCACGTAGGCATGGTGTTCCAGCAGTTCAATCTGTTCCCGCACAAGAATGCATTGGGGAATGTCTCACTGGCCTTGATCAAGGCACGCAAGATGAATCCGGCCGACGCCCGCAAGCGCGCGATGGACGCATTGGATCGCGTAGGTCTCGCCGACCGCGCCGACCACTATCCGAGCCAGTTGTCGGGCGGCCAGCAGCAGCGGGTAGCCATTGCGCGGGCGCTAGCTGTGGAGCCGGGCATCATGTTCTTCGATGAAGCCACCTCCGCGCTCGATCCGGAACTGGTGGGCGAAGTCACCGAGGTCATGCGCGGCCTTGCACGCGACGGCATGACCATGGTGGTCGTCACGCATGAAATGGGTTTCGCGCGCAAGACGGCAGACCGCGTGGTGTTCATGGACAAGGGCGTGATAGCAGAACAGGGCGCGCCTGAGCAGATCTTCGTGAACCCGCAGAACGAGCGCACGCAACAATTTCTGCACCGGGTACTCGACCATTGAGTGCGACTGGTTTGCGGCCGCGATATGCAGTCGCGCATGCGCTAAGCTCGCGTCAGTCAAAGAAAAGCTAAGCGAATCATATTGCCGACGGAGTTTGAGTCATGTCTGTACAGGAATCTTCAAGGGCGAGGGGAGTCGACCGGGTCGTCTCCATCCTCAAGCAATTGCATAGCGTGCGGCGTCCCATGACCATGCGCGAACTGATTGAAGCAACGGGTGCGCCGCGTTCCAGTATCTATGAGCTCGTGACGATCCTGACTGAGGCCGGTTGGCTGGAAGCGGGCGCGGACGGCAGCGTGTTCTTCGGCCGGGAGATGCACTATTACGGGTCCGACTATGCAGTGCACAACGACCTGATCAGCCGGGCGCATCTGGTTATCCTTGGCCTTGTCCGGAGCCACGACGAGACCGCGCAGCTCTGCATGCTGGAGGGCAACAAGTACACGGTGGTGTTGTCGGAAAACAGTTCGCGCCCGTTCAACATCAGTTCAGATATAGGCGTGAAGGTCCCTATTCCCTGGACTGCTTCTGGTCGCTTGCTACTCGGTCATTTAAGCGTGGATGAAATTCTCGCGCTGATTCCAGAGGAAGACTTCGTGCTCGATAACGGCAAGCGAATCGAAGTGCCGGAATTCCTGGGCGATGTCGAGCGTGCCGCGCAACAAGGATTTTTCTGCACGGAAGGCCTGTCCCATACGTTCCGATATTGCATGGCGGCGCCCGTGCGCGACAAGAACGGACAAGCCGTTGCGGCGCTGTGTTTCATGACCAGCCGCGACACCGACCCGAACAAGCGCGCAGCCATGCTCGAAGACCTCATACGGTCTGCGAAAACCTTATCGCAGCCGTATTACGGTACGCGTTTCAGCGCGGCGGGTTGATCGCGGCAAGAGGCATATGGCCGCGCTGAAATGGCGATGCGTCAAACCGTTCAGGTACCCAGGCTGGCCGCAATCTGCACGTCTTGTACCGCTACGCCGGTGAGATCGGCCACGGTGATCTGGGCGGGATTGGAGTCGTCGCGAGCGCGCTGGCCGGCGTCAAGCAATGCGCCGAGTTCAAGCAACTGCTTCGCATGAATCAGTCCGGCGGATAACGCATGCGAGATTTCGCCGTATTTGCTGCACTGATCGATAGAATCCACCACGATCACCCCGGCGCGCCCGACGATTGCCGGATCGAGTTCCTGCTTGCCCGCGCTGTCCGCGCCGACCGCGGTGATATGCGTGCCGTTGCGGATCCACTCGGAGCGCAGCAGCGGTTCGCGCGATGGCGTTGTGGTGACTATCAGGTTAGCGTTCGCCGCGACGGCCTCAGCGGAGTCCATCGCCTGCACGTTGAAGCCCAGTGCCGACATTTCTTCCACGTAGTGTCCACGGTTTTTCGCGCTGGGTCCCCATACGAAGACGTCCCGGCAACCGGTCACCGGTTGCAAATACTCAAGCTGCAACCGCGCTTGCTCGCCGCTGCCGATAATGCCAATCCCGCGCACCTCACGCGGCGCGAGCAATCGTGCCGCGAGCTGCCCGGCGAGCGCCGTGCGCACGCAGGTGAGCCAGCCTTCATCCTGCAGCAGCGCGAGCGGTTCGCCTGTTGTGGCGGAAAAAAGCACGATCAGGCCGTTGTTGCTCGGCAAGCCTTGCTTGGGGTTATCGTAGAAGCCAGTAGACACCTTGACCGCGAAAGCCGCTGCACCGTCGACATAAGCGGACTTGACACAACAGTCGCCATTCGCCGCATCGAACTGGAAGTTCTGGACCGGCGGCACCTGGACGGTCTTGCGGGAATAGGCCACGAACCCTTCCTTAATCATCTGCACCGCGCGTTCCATGTTGAAGCGCGCGATGATCTCGTCTTTCGTCCAGATTTTCACTTAACGGCCTCGATGAATTTATTCAGCATGATGTTGCGTCCGCACAGCACCACGGCTACTGCACGGCCTTGATATTGGGGGCTAATTTTCAGCATTGACGCCAGCGCGACACCGGCTGCACCTTCCACCATCCAGCGGTCGGTTTGCGCAAGCAGCTTCATTGCTGCCTTGATCTCTTCTTCTGTCACCAGCGCGGTACCGGTAATGACTTCCCGGCCAATATCGAAGGTCACGGAGTCGGGTTCTACTCCACCTGCCGTGCCATCGGAAATTGTTTCGCTTTCCTCAACGTCAATGATCTTGCCCGCTTTGAGCGAGCTATACAAAGCGGTCGAATTCGCAGGCCAGCAGCCGATCACATCGGTGCGTGGAAGCAGCGTTTTGACCGCCGTGCCGATACCCGAGATAAGGCCGCCGCCGCCAACGGAGGCGAACACCGCCGCCAGATCGTCAATCGTGCCGTTCGCCTGCTCATGCAGTTCCATGCCGATCGTGCCTTGACCGGCTATGACGTCGAGATCGTTGTAAGGCGACACGAACGCCATGCCCCGGAGCTTCGCTTGCCGGGCCGCTTCCAGTTCGACGGCCAGCGTTGTGTCGTTGAGCGTCACCACCTCGGCGCCCAGTGCACGAATAGCGTCGAGCTTGATCGCAACTGCGGATGTGGACGCATAGACCGTAACGGGCACGCCCGCAAGCTTGCCGGCGAGCGCTACGCCCTGACCATGATTGCCGCTCGACACTGTCAGCACGCCATTGCGGCGAGCATCAGCGTCAAGCAGGCGCAGCTTGTTGATCGCGCCGCGAAACTTGAACGAGCCGGTATGCTGCAGATGCTCGCACTTCAAGTACACGTCGCATCCGGTCGCCTTCGACAACATCGGACTGAACGCAAGCGGCGTCACGCTTACTTGCGGTCGAATAGCGCGATGCGCTTCCTCAATGCGTTGAAACAGATCATTCATCACTCGTTGCCCCTCAATTCCTTCAGGTAATTGAACACCGTGGCGCGGCCGATCGACAGCACTTTCGCCACGTAGTTAGCCGCACTCTTGCCCTTGAACGCGCCTTCCTCATGCAATGCTTCGATCAGTGCGCGCTTGTGCTCGCGCGTCAGCATGGAGAGGGCAAGCTTGCGTTCCTGCAGCCAGTGGTTGAGAAAGATATTTACGCGCTCTTGCCAGTCGTCCTGGAATAGCTTCTCGGGCTGCGGTTGCAGCGCGGTGCTTGAGAGGAGCAGGTCAAGCGCCTGCCTGGCTTGCTCCAGCGCCGCAATATGAAAATTGATGCACATGACGCCAATCGCCTGACCTGTATCGCTGCGCACGACAATACTGACCGAGCGAATCTTGCGGCCGTCCCAGCCCAGTTTTTCATACGGACCGATCACACTTTCGTCCGGATCGAACTCGATGTCATCAAGCGATGATTCGTCGCCCAACTCGCGTTTGGACTGGTTGTTCGCTACATGCACCACGGTTTGCGTGCTGAGGTCGTGAATGACGACTTCCGTGTATGGCGGAAACAGCAAGACGATACCGTCGGCGATGCCGCTGTAGCGAGCAAGCATCTCCGCTGACGGCTTGGGTTCGCTCCCCTTGATCACCCGCTTGGTCGGCGGCTTGGAGGTCGGCTTAGACGAAGGACTCACCGTAAGCTCGACGGTTGGTCCAGAGGCAATTTTCAAATTACGTGCTTTAGTCATTATTCAATGTCGGTTCGTGCGGAACAGTCGTGCGATGTTCCGCACGCGCGGCTTAGTCGACCGCTAGATCGACCGTAAAGTATTTCTTCAACAACTTCTGGTAAGTGCCGTTGCGCTTCAGTTCCAGGAACGCACCGTTGAGCGCGTCGACCAGTTCCTTGTCACCCTTGCGCACACCCATACCCACTCCTGTGCCGATAACTTTTGCGTCCTTGACCGGCGGTCCCGCGAACGCAAAACCTTTGCCGGCGGGCTGATTCAGGAAGCCAAGACTCGCCGCGGTCGCGTCAACGAACGTCGCGTCCAGGCGTCCTGCGGCCAGGTCGGCATAGACCAGGTCCTGGGTTTGATAGCTGACCACGTCCACGCCTTTCGTGGCCCACATTTCCTTGGCGTATTGCTCCTGAATCGACCCTTGCAGCACGCCCACTTTATGCGATGCCAGCGACGCAGCCGTGGGTTGTAAGGGGCTACCCGCGCGTGCGACCAGTTGTGCAGGCGTTCGGTACAGCGGCTGCGTAAAATCGATTTGCTCGCTGCGTTTCGCGTTGATGTTCATCGCGGAGTCTATCGCGTCAAACTTGCGTGCTTGCAACGCGGGAATCAGCCCATCGAACGCATTCTCGACCCATACGCATTTCGCTTTCAGCTGCGCGCAAAGCGCATTCCCAAGGTCGATGTCGAAGCCTTGCAACTGGCCGTCCGCCGCTTTCGATTCGAACGGCGGGTAAGCCGCTTCCACGCCGAAGCGGATGGTTGAAATCTCCTTCGCCTGAACCTGCACCGCTACCGACATAGACGCCGTGCATAGCGCAACCGCAAGCAGCGCATTTATCGCATTTTGCCTCATGACTATCCTCACTTCCGCGTTTTAAAGAATGAAAAGGGCTAAGAAAATGGAGTTGACGCGACGTGGCTTGGACCCGCGCCTGGACGCAGCTAAAAGTCGTTGAGCAGGTGACCGGTCTTGCGATGAGGCAACGCTTCTTTGCCTGCAAGCAACGCGACGCGCTGGCCGGGGCGCACGAGCTTCATGTATTGCTGCACGATCAGCAGTCCATCGACATCGCTGAATACCGGATGACGCGCGGCGCCTATCTCACCAAGCAGCGGAATAATCTCGGCGATGAGTTCGCCGGCTTTGACGGTATCGCCGGGACGCTTTTTATAGGCGACGAGACCTCCGACCGGAGCCGGCACATGCGACACACCTTCGAGCGGGAACACCATCACATCTTTCTCGGCTAGCGGATGAAAACCGTTGTCATTGTCGGCATCGAGATCCACGAGACCGCGCAAAGCGAGGTAATGCAGGATGCCTTGGGCATCGGCAAGCGCAAAAACATCCGACACGTCGGCCTGTCCGCGAAGTTCGATCGAGGTGCAGAACGCGGCGTGTTCTTCATCTACTACGCCTGCTTGTTGAAGCACCGACCAGCATTGCGCAATGGCTTCGTCGAACGGCGCTCCGCCTGCGCGTTCCTCAAGGAACACCGCCTTGATCTGCATGCAGCGAGCCAGCGCAACCGCTTGCGCGCGCTGGCTGCGATTACTGTAAAGATGCAGGATGCCGTCCGTGTCGCAATGCAAATCCAGCACGATGTCGTGTTGCAATGCTTCGGTCAGCAACGCCGCTTTCATGGCTGCGACGGGATCGAGTGGCGTTAGTTTTGCGGCCACATCCGCGAATAAAGCCTTCGCGCTCTTGACGTTGTTATGGCCGATATCGCGGGTAGCCAGCGCTGTCTCCACGCGGCTGGTGAGATCAGGAAAACGGCGGTTGAAGTTCTCGCCGTTGTCGAGATTGAAGCGTCCTGTATGCGCGCCGAACACGCGTTGGCCCAAACCAATGGGGTTGGCGAACGGCCGCACGACAATCCGTCCGCGGATGCGGCCCGCGTTATCGAGCTTGACCAGTGCATCGAGCAGATGCTGGATCACCAGCATGCCGGGCAACTCATCCGCATGCAGACCCGCCTGGATATAAGCGCTGAGTGGTGACCCAACCGACGACCCAACGGACCCAACGCCCTCGAAGGTGTGTTTCAACAGGCGATGTGAGGCGCCCGGCGACAGGGCCGGCAACTCGGAATGGTCAGTCAATAGCGTCATGTCGTTTACCGAAATGTACTTATTAGTCTAAGATAGACTGTAAAATATAATCGGTCAAACTAAAAAATGAACGGTGTGGATGTTGGCCGTTTCAGCAGGGATGACGCAGTCCGGTTGTGTTTTTTTAGCCCATCATTTCGGCTATCGTTACAGGTAGTCGATCCACGGAGATTTCAATGAAGATCAAAGACTTTCTTGTCGAACGCTGGATGGACCGGTACGAGCATGCGGCGCGCTATAACCTCGCTGAAACCTGTGTTGAATCGCTGACGGTGGCGCAATTGCTTGAATTGACGGGCAAGCGCGGCAGCCTGATCGACGAGCTTCTGCCCATGAAGCTGACCTATGGAGCGATCGAAGGGTCGGACCGGTTGCGGTCCAACATCGCGGCTTTATATGAGCGGCAGGCGCCGAAGAATATTGTCGTGACGCACGGCGCTATCGGCGGCAATGCACTCGTATACGAAACCCTGATCGAGCCCGGAGACCGTGTGATCGCGGTGTTGCCGACATACCAGCAGCACTATTCAATTCCCGAAAGCTATGGTGCCGACGTGCAGACCATGACGCTGCGCGAAGAGAACGGTTTCCTGCCGGATCTCGACGAACTCCGCAAGCTGGCAAACCAGAAGACAAAGCTCATCGCCATCAACAACCCGAACAACCCGACGGGCTCGCTGATGGATGAGGCTTTTCTTAAGGAGGTGGTGGCCATCGCCCAATCGTGTGGCGCTTACCTCTTGTGCGATGAGGTTTATCGAGGCACGGACCAGGAAGGCTCAGGATTCACCGCGTCTGTCGCCGATCTTTATGAACGAGGTATTAGTACCGGCAGCATGTCGAAAACGTGGTCGCTGGCGGGACTGCGCTTGGGGTGGATTGCCGGACCGGTCGACCTGATTCGCGCGGTGTGTATTCACCGGGACTACAACACCATCAGCGTGGGGATGATCGACGATCACCTTGCGTCCATTGCACTTGAGGCCAAGGACAAGATCCTGGCTCGCAACCATGCTATTACGCGGACGAATCTCGCGGTACTCGATAACTGGGTCGGCAAGCAGAAAGGGGTATCGTATGTGAAGCCCAAGGCCGCGACGGTGTGCCTGCTCAAGTTCGATGTCGACATGTCGTCGACGGAATTTTGCACCGCGCTGATCGAGGCGACCGGCGTCATGTTCACGCCGGGTAGCGCGTTCGAAATGGAAGGGTATATCCGGGTTGGTTTCGCTAATCCACTCGATGTCCTTCAAGAGGGCTTGACTAGAGTTTCAGACTTCCTTGAGGACATTGAACGCCGGTAAGCGAGCGCCTGCGGCTAGCGGCGGCCACGCTATTTATCGTTGCCCGCACGGTTTCATATCGCGCGTTATGCTGCCAGGTACTCACCTAAGAAGGGAAGGATCATTGATGACACATTTTGCTTTCACTGCCGGATCCGTCGCTGTTGTCACGGGCGGTGCTGCCGGTATCGGCCTCGCTGCAGCCAAGCGATTTGCGCAACTCGGACTGCGCGTCTGCATCGCGGATCTGGGTGCGGACCGACTCGCGCACGCAGCGCAAGAGGTCGCCATCCTGGCGGCCCATGGAGCGGACGATGTCATGGCCGCCGAGACGGACGTCAGCCGCGTGGAGGACCTGCGTCGACTGGAGGCAGCGGTTCAGAAACGCTTCGGTGGTACAGATATCCTCATGAACAACGCCGGGATTCAACCTGGCAGCGCCATGTTCGGTCCGGCCGCTAACTGGGAACGGGTGCTCGATGTCAACCTGTGGGGCGCCATCCGCGGCACCCAGGTTTTCGTGCCTGCCATGATCGCGCGCGGCCGACCGGGTGTGATTATCAACACCGGCTCCAAGCAAGGCATCACTACGCCGCCCGGCGACCCGGCCTATAACGTTTCCAAAGCAGGCCTGAAGGCGTTCACCGAAGCGCTGCAGCACGAGTTGCGTAACACGCCGGATTGCCGGTTAAGCGCTCATTTGTTGATCCCGGGTTTTGTATTCACGGACCTTGCAGCTCATGGTCGAACCGAGAAGCCGGCCGGCGCCTGGACGCCTGAGCAAACCGTCGACTTCATGATGGAACGCCTGGACGCCGGCGACTTCTACATTCTCTGTCCCGACAATGACGTGCCTCGCTCCCTCGACGAGAAACGCATCCTGTGGGCTGCGGGAGACATTGTCGAGAACCGCGCGCCGCTGTCGCGCTGGCATCCGGACTACAAGCAGGCGTTCGAGGCGTTCAGTAAGAAAACCGAAAATAAGTAGTGATCCTGAGCACTTCGTCCACCACGACGTAGCGCTCGCCAGCATCGTTGACCTTGGGCGCTCTCATGGCAGAGCGCCCAATTTTCGACAGAGCCGCTCCGTCAGCGTGACCGCCAAAACCGCCTATTCCTCCAGATGCGGTCCCAGTAGCGACAGGTTGGGCCCGGTGTAGAAATCGAAGAGGCTCAAATTGTCTATCGTGTAGCGGGACAGCGAGGCATCGAACGTATCGTCAGGTTGCTTTGAGGGAGGCCGTATGTCGTAGACGGGACTCATGCGCTCTTGCCAGGCCAGGAAGCTTTGACGAGCGTCGCCCCGCACGCTGAAATTGCTATGCACGATGCCGGGCGCGAGCGTCGGCCGCTCTGGTAACAACAAGCGGCTTAGCGGTATAGCGGTGTGTAGCGGGTCGTCGCTCGATGCAGTGCTCATCGCTGGTTCCCGTCCAGTTTTGATCCGCCCGATGTGGCTGGAGTTTATGGTGAGCGACTAGCCCGGCAGGAGCGGGTTAGTGCAGGTTGCGAAGCATACCAGTGCTTGCTCGCCTTAGCTCTCTGCGAACGGCTTGATCGCGAATCAGCGCCTCGAATGCAGATCAAAATCTGGCTGCGTCAAAGCCCCAGACAAACCGCCCCGGCCGCGACGACCACGCACGCGAGCCAGCGCTTTGCACTGACCGCTTCCCCCAGAAACACTCGCCCGATGAGCACCGCGAACACCACGCTGGTTTCGCGTAACGCGGACACCGCGCCCATTGCGCCCGACTGCAACGCCCAGATCACGATGCCATACGCCGCGATCGACACCAAGCCGCCGACGAGCGACGAGCCGATCGCCATGGGCGCCGCCCGTACTGGTGTCCACAGCGCGGCAAGCCCACGCTTCGCAACGAATAGCACCGGCATCAGCCAATAGAACAGGAACATCCACGCGGTGTAGGCGAGCGCCTGGCCGCCGGATAACCGCACGCCGATGCCGTCGATCACGGTGTAGAGCGCGATCGTCGCGCCGGTCGTCAACGCGGCCAGCACACCCGTGCGCGACACGCGACGCCCCTGTAGCGCGATCGCGATGATGCCGCCCGATATCATCACGATGCCGACCGCGTGCAAGGGGCCGATCGCCTCATGCGCGAAGAGCGCCGCGCCGAGCGCAACGAGCAGCGGCGAGGAGCCGCGCGCAATCGGATACGCTTGCGCCAGATCGTTGCGGCGATATGACCGCACAAGGGTCACGTTATAGACAATATGCACGAGCCCCGATGCGACGATGTACGGCCAGGCCGCGCTGGCCGGCCACGGCGTGAAGAGAATCACGACCATAGAGACCGCCGCGATCGCGATGCTCATCCACGTCATGGACAGGAACCGGTCGGCGTTGCCATGCAGCATCGCGTTCCAGCTTGCATGGAGCAGGGCTGCAACGAGGACAAGACCGCCAGTAAAACTGAGCATGCAATTCGGAACCGGAAAGGGTGCGGAGATTACGCTTCGCGCGAACAAACGCCGCTATTCAGCGACAGGTGCCAGAGATGCCAGAGGACTCGACAATGCCGTCCCGTGTTCGCTCGCCGAGTGATGTAGACAACTGGCTGGCAACGCCAGAATGAAGCTTCTGTACGAAGGTTATCTATCTTATGACTGGCTTACAAACCATAAAAATTGGGTATTCGCGTTAGACAAACTCTCTTGAATAAGGTGGGGATCGCCGTTACTCATCAACCGGTTTGACGTTTCACATGACCTCTGAGCAGGCTCGGCGCTCTTAGCAATTTCCACGGGCCATAGCGCCGCCTAGCGCACTAAACTAAATCGCTTGAGACGCTCCGCGCCAAAAACCCTTTGCGGAGCATCAAGACCAACAAGCCCGTCTTATTCAGGCAGCGGATCGAACGACTTTGGCTCGTGGAACGGACAGCCGTTATGACTCTGGCGGAACTCGGACGACATGTGATACGCCGGCTTGCGTGTCCGGTTCACCCCGCCGAGCGGGCGATGAGCGCTTAACCCGTGCCAGGGACTGAATGCCATTCCATCGTCTACCGCAGTTGATCGCGCATCTGACCATGCCGGCTGCGCGTTGACCACAATTCGTGCAACAGCCACGTACGGGCTTTCATCCTCGGGCCACTTTTTTGCGGCATCCTCAATGGGCATCTTTTCAATGTCAGTGGCAAGTTGAACGCGTAACTCCCACTGACCGCCGCTTGACGCAAAAAACTCATTAACCGATTCGCGCAGGCCGTCGGGCCGGTCTTTAAGATCGACTGGCGCGTCGACCAGCGCGGTCAAACCGGCCGATACGGGCGCGATGCTGAGCTTGGCGAAGTAGGTGCCGTAGAGGAGCGGGACCACGCTGTAATACGTCTCTCCAAGGAGGTTGGTTTGCGGGTGCCCACCCAAGCTTTTTAGAGTTCCGCTTTCACCGCCCAGGCCTTCGATCGCAGCTTCGGCACCGCGTAAAACTGCCGACAGGGCTTGCTTCATACCCGGACCTTTGTCGGTTGTCTTAGCCAGCAGCTTTAGCGTTTTGAGAAATGCCTTCGGGGTAGACGCGGTAAACGCCGGCGCATTCTGCATTACAAAGTCCTGCGTTGTATCGGATTCGCTTCCTGGCAAACGGGGACCTTCGGCTCCCATGACCTTGATCGCGAGACCGCGCGGCGTCGATACGCTGTCTGCCAGCAGGTCACCCGGATTGGCCGAAAACCGCAATACGACGGGATAACTGCCGGGCGTGGCGAACAATCCCTGAGCCAGTTCTGGCGGGAGCCCGGCGACCACGTGCAACTCGCCTTGCAGCAAACCATGGCTTTTCGCATGCACGCTGCGCACAGCATGGCCGTAGTCATGCGAAGTGGTATCGAGAATAGTGCGCAACGTTTCCATGAGTTCACGCGTTGTTTCGGCCTCGTCTTCAGGGATCTGCTCGAACGTTGAATCGTAGGGTAAGGGTTTCACTGCTTGCAAACTTGACATGAGTGGGCTCCGCTATGTGGGACGAATGTGTCCTAAGGGCGAGTTTTGTTTTAATGTCGACCCTGCAAGCGATGTTCCCGCGCTCAGCAACAACATCATGAATGGGGCGGAGGCTTTATTGGCAGCGGGCGTTATCGGTAGATCGCGCAGATGCATGACCACATCGAATATGAAAGGTTGCTATGTTGCATCTATAGGGGCAGACTCAGAGCGGGGCCTTTCCTTACAAAAAAGAATAAGACACAAGCCTCCATTTCACCGCACCCCACCATCGCATCGCTACGTAAGTGGCGTTTGCACAACCGCTCCCATCCCAGTTCCACGCGAGGCCGCACGGCTACGCCATGCATTCAACGATTGAAAACTGCGATCTCGAGTCCATCCATGCGCTTGGCCTGATCCAGGCGCATGGCGCATTAGTGGCATTCGATCGAGCCGGATTGACCGTCGCCCGCTCTGTCAACGCGACGTCTTTACTCGGACACGTGCCTGACTTGGGCATGAAGATGAGCGATGCACATTTTGATCAAACCGCGAGAGAGGCCATCGCCCGGCGGCTGGCACAACCCGAGCTACTTGAGGAGGGCGTGCCATGTTTCGGAGCGCATCATCGTCGTTTTGAACTTGCAATGCATTGGTCCGATGGTTTGCTCATTGCCGAGTGGGAAGCGAAACCACTAAGCGCTCCGCCGACCACGCATTACGCCAACCTGGTACAGCAAAGCATTCAGCAACTACAGCGCAGTGCCGCCTCTTCCTTGGCGCAACTGCTGCAAGTCGCGACCGATGCCATACGCATGCTGACCGGTTTTGATCGCGTCATGGCGTATCAGTTTCTGCCGGATGGGAGCGGCAGTGTGAACGCTGAGTCCAAGCGTGCCCAACTAGCCTCTTACCTTTATCTACGTTATCCGGCGGGAGATATTCCTGCACAGGCGCGACGTTTTTATGTCCTCAATCCCATTCGGCACATTGCAAATGTTGGAGAGGCGCCGGTTCCGATCGAACCTGTTACTGTGCCGGCAAACGGTAAGCCGTTGGACCTTACTCACTCGATCTTGCGCAGCGTCTCGCCCATTCACATCGAATACTTGAAGAACATGGGCGTCGCGGCCTCGATGAGTGTTTCCATCGTGGTCGATGGCAAACTGTGGGGACTTATCGCGTGTCATCACATGGAGCCGCGGTCGGTTCCTCATGCGGTTCGCGTGTCCTGTACCGTCCTGACGCAAGTGCTGTCCATCACCGTCGAGCGGAACGAACTGTCGCAACGCTCAATCGCCGAGCGTCGCATTGACGATTTGCGTGGCCAGGTCGCCAACGCGCTGGCTTCATCGGAAGACGCGACGGCGGCCCTGCTGGCCGCGAATGATGCAATGCGCGGCCTGATTGGTTGCGACGCGCTGTCGGTCCTGATGGGCCAGCGGGTGGGGTCCTTTCCGGCTAACCTCGACCGCGCGGCTGCCATCAAGGTGGCCGACTACATGAGCGACCACCACCAGGACTTGCTGGTGACCGACTCCATTTCACGGGATGTACCGGAACTCGACGGGTTGCTCACGGAGATCAACCATGCCTCAGGCATTCTCGCGATCCAATTGAGCGGCACGCCGGCGATCACGATCATCTGGTGGCGCGCAGAACTCGTTGAAACAGTTCATTGGGCGGGACAACCCGACAAGCTCACGGCGAGCGGCACCCATGGCGAATACCTGAGGCCACGAAAATCGTTTGAGGTCTGGAAAGAGACGGTGCGTGGCAGCAGTCGAGCTTGGGACGCGACAGACCGTTTTGCATCCCGTGAACTGAAAGCGATCTTGCAGGAAGTGGCGCTTGATCACATCCGGGTCGCCGAGCGCGAACGGGCGGCTTTACTGGCAATCATGGGGCACGACTTGCGCGATCCCCTGCAAGCCATCGATATGGTCGTCACGCTGATGGGGCGAGGACTTGTATCGAATGCTGATGGCGTCAAACGCATCGAATACTCATCGCAGCGCATGCAGTCCCTGATCGCCTACATCCTGGACGTAAGCCGCCTGCGTACGGGTGTGGGCCTGGCCATGGACGTTCGCAGCGTAACGCTCGCGCCGCTCCTGTACGCGACATTCGAACGCGCCCAACAAGCGCACCCTGGGGTCGAGATGACCGTGGAGATTGGCGACCTTGCAGACTGTCCCGTGGATGGCGACCGTCTAGTACAGGCGCTCTCTAACCTGCTGAGCAATGCCCGGCATCACGGCGACATGCGCTTTCCGATCCACGTGAGCGCGAGCCGCAGCGGTACTCAATGCCGTATTGCGATAACAAACCGCATCCCGGCTGGCGCCTCGTTCACGCCCGGGCCAATGACAAGTCCCTTCAATGTGACGTCGTCGCGGAACCCCCGGAACAAAACGGGGCTTGGCCTGGGGCTATACATCGCAAACGCGATCACCCTTGGCCTTGGCGGTGCGCTGGAAGTTGATCGCATCAGTGACGATGCTCGATTCACAATTGTTCTCAACGACAACGCATCATCAACGGGAACGGATCGTTAAGCATTGCTTGGCAAGTGAACCCGTTGTGCAAACCGACATACCCTGCAATCCCCCGCACTAAGCGAAAAATTGCCAGGCAATATCGGGAGGAACTCAATGAGCTCCCGAACGATGTCTGTCATTCCATAAGCTCTCGACCCTCCACCGCTCTCTTTGATCGAGCACGCATCATTAAGATGCCCTCGGCGTAACCTCATGCCCGCCGACAATTCCCGGAGGCGATCGTATAAGTTCAAATTTCGATTGGGAAGAACGTTCCAGACGATCGCTATCCAGTTAGCCGATCACCCGGGAAATCATCTATGGACAACGGTTCGCGCGCGGATCGTGCGTTGCCGGTCGCTACAAGCACAAATCCACTGTCCGCGAAATGATGATCTTCGAGATCGATCGTGATCTTGAAAACTGGTCTTACTTAGCAAAAATTGCGCACTTACGATCCTTCGCAATCCTGCTTACAGGACCTGATTTTCAAGTTGTTTTATCTATTCACGATATCTTTGGGGTGGGGCGATGAAGAAACAAATCCTGGGAATTGCCGCGTGCATGTCGGTGTATGGCGTTGCGCACGCTCAAAGTTCGGTGACGCTCTACGGGCTCCTCGACAATGGCTTCGTGTTCAATTCGAATTCAAAGGGTAGCCGCCAGTACGAATTGGGTTCCGGCAACCTGCAAGGCGATCGTTGGGGCTTGATCGGCTCGGAGGATCTGGGCGGTGGGTTGAAGGCCATCTTTCGCCTGGAGGGCGGCTTCAATATCGATAACGGCACGCTAGGCCAGGGCGGCGCGGAGTTCGGCCGCAAGGCGTATGTAGGACTCGCGAGCTCCATGGGCACGGTAACCCTCGGCCGCCAGTACGACTTGCTCGGCGACTATGTCGGCAGCTTCGAGTCGGGCAACGCCGAAAAGCTGGTGACGTTGAAAGAGTGGGGCAGCATATACGGCTCGCATCCGGGCGACATGGACAACCTCGACAACACCAACCGGATCAACAACTCGATCAAGTACGCCAGCCCCAACTATAGCGGCCTGACCTTCGGCGGCTTCTACAGCTTCGGCGGCAAGGCAGGCGAATTCACGCAGGACCAGATCTATGCTGTCGGTGCGGGTTATGACAACGGCCCCCTTGCCCTCGGCGTGGCATATGAAAATGCGCGCGACCCGAACTTCTCGGTCTTTGGCACGAATCCCAGCGCGAACTCGCCGACATCGACCTCGGCGCTCAACATGTCGAGCCCGGTGTATAGCGGGTTTGCGTCGGCGCATACATGGCAGGTCGTCTCGGCAGGCGCCGCGTACAAGATCGGCAACGCGACCATTGGCGGCGTGTACAGCAACGTTCAGTTCAAGGACATCGGCGCTGAGGCAGGCGCGGGCCTCAATCCGCAGAAGCTGACGGGCACCGCGACGTTCAATATCGGAGAAATCAACTTCGCCTACCTGGTGACGCCGGCTTTGCAATTGGGCACGGCCTACACCTATACGCGCGGCAGTTCGATCGGCAGCATCTCTGGAGCCAGCTACAGCCAGGTCAATCTCGCGGCGAACTATGCGCTCTCCGTGCGCACGGACCTGTATCTCGTCGGCATCTACCAGCACGCAAGCGGGAAGGATTCGACCGGAAAAACGGCGGTTGCGGCAATCAGCAACCTGTCCAACTCGTCGACTGATGTGCAGACGGCGTTGATCGTCGGTATTCGTCACAAGTTCTGATCGTATGGGAAACGCCGCGCACCGTCATGCGGTGCGCGACTCAAGGAACCAAGATATCAGCGCACGTAGGAGGCGGCGTTCAGGTCGATGGTCGAGCCGGTGGCGTGGTCGGCAAGACCGCTGAGCAGGAATGCCACGGTCGGCGCGATGTCGCCGGGCTCGGTCAGGCGATCGAGGGCGATGTCGCTGGTGGCGTAATCCTCGCCATACTGATCGATGAATGCCTGCGCCATCTCGGTACGCGTGAATCCGGGCGCGAGTGTGAATGCCTTGATGCCGGCCTTGCCGAAACCGCGCGCAATCGAGCGGGTCAGCGCGACCACGCCGGCTTTGGAGGCTGCGTAAGCGAGGTAGTCGGGCTGGTCGCCGCGAAATGCCGCTCGCGAGGCAATGTTGACGATCCGGCCGCCGCCTCGGGTCTGAAAATGTGCGATGGCGGCGCGGCTCAGCAGTCCGGTTGCCGTCAGGTTGACCGCCATGGTCTGGTTCCAGTGAGCGAGCCAATCGGCGGTTGCCGACGCAAGCGGCGATTCGATCGCGATGCCCGCATTGTTCACCAGGGCGTCGAGCGTGCCGAACTCGGCCTCAACCTCTGTCCAAAGGGCTGCGGTGGCAACGGAGGATGCGAGGTCGGCGCCGAACGCCACGGCGCCGTTGCCGATCTCCGTGGCGAGCGCTTCAGCTGCCTCCCTGCTCCCGCGATAATGCACGGCAACCCGCGCGCCCGACGCGCCGAGCCTGCGGGCGATGGCCGCGCCAATACCGCGGCTTGCGCCGGTCACGAGTATGTGCCTTCCTGATAGATCCACTAGCATGGCAAGAATTCCTTTCTGGTCTTGTGTAGAGTAATAATGGCGCAGCGCGAATGTCGCCGCGCCGGTGCCATGATCGTGTCACGTCTTCGATCATTCGTGCATCCCTCTCCGGAGGGGCTGCCGACAGTCATTCAATCTGCCGCACCCCAAGCGTTCCACGAGGCGTTCCTCAAATGCAAGCGCAGACAGCTATCCTCCCGCGCATTATCGGCGCGATGGGCAACCCCGATTTCGCGGCGGTAACGGCACGCTCCGTTCTCGATTGGCTCGGCTTCGAACTGGCGGCGGTCGTCGTTCATCGGCGGGATGACAAGCCGGGTCTCATGTTCGATAACTTCGATGCGGCGCACGGCACGCAGGGAATCCAGAACTACGTCGCCGTGACGCATCACCTGAATCCCGTACTGCAGTCCCTCGCCCATCCTGGCGCATTTCGCGCGCGCGACTACGAGATTGGAGCGCAAGGCATCGGCGAAAACGTGCGGCCGTATCTCATCAAGAGCGAGGACGAGGAACTCGGCTACCGCACGGTGGGATGGCCCGCGCGAATGGAGGAAATCGGGCTGTACTTCGGGGCGTGCGGGGGCGTGGTCGAACTCAGTTTCTACCGCGAACGCGCGGCACGCAGGTTGTCCGCCGGCAAGCTGCAGGATCTGGCGGCCCTCGGCGCGCCAATGGCGGCGGCGTTCGACCGGCAGGCCGTGCTAAGCGGACCACGGGAGCCCGCAGCGGCGGCGCTGATGGCGACGTTGTCGCGGCGGGAGGCCGAAATTGCGGGAATGCTGCTGATCGGATGCAGCTCGGAGGCAATCGCGCTTCGTCTTGGCATCAGTCGCCATACGGTGAAGGATCATCGCAAGCAGATCTTTCGCAAGCTCGGTGTCGGTTCGCTTGCCGAGTTGTTCGCCCTGCAGAGGCAGCTCGACTGAACGGCTTTGGACGCGCCAAGCCGATCCCTCCGTGGAGGGATGGCGGCGGCCTTCGCAGGCTGTCACCATAAGCCCTTCATTTACGTGGAGAGAGGCTGATGAAATACGTCCGGATGTCCATCGAAGTCGAGTCCCCCGAAGAGTTCGGGTATGGGCGCATTCAATACAATCTGTCGGAAAGCTCGATCGCCGATCAGACCCTTGCCAGCCTGAATCTGCAGGTGCCGGACCTGAAGCTGCTCTATGGCGAGCATCGGGGCAGCCCGGCCTTGCGGTCGCTGATCGCCGGTGACAGCACGGGGCTTGGCGTCGATGATGTTCTGATTACGACGGGTGCAGCGGGGGCACTCTTTATCATCACCACGGCGCTCCTAACCGCGGGCGATCATCTGGTCGTGGTCCGTCCGAACTATGCGACGAATCTGGAAACGCCGAAGGCGATCGGCTGCGACATCACGCATATCGATCTTCTTTTCGAGGAGTCCTTCGCAATCGATTTCGATAAGCTCGCCGCAGCGATCACGCCTCGAACGAAGGTGATCAGCGTGACATGCCCGCACAATCCAACGGGCGTCGTGGTGTCCGAGGCCGAGTTGCACGCGCTCGTGGAGCTTGCGCGGAAAAGTAGATGCTATCTGCTGGTGGACGAAACTTATCGCGATCTTTCATATGGTCGGCTGTTGCCACTCGCGGCATCGTTAGGTTCGCATGTCATCAGCGTGTCCTCGTTGTCGAAGGCGTATGGGGCGCCGGGCCTGCGGCTTGGATGGATCGTCACGAAGGATGCGCGGCTGCAGGAACTCTTTCTGGCGGCGAAGGAGCAGATCAGCATTTGCGGCAGCGTGATCGACGAATGGGTGGGCGAGCAGATTCTTTCCAACAAGCAGGCGATTCTGGAACCGACGCTCACCGAAATGCGCAAGCGCCTGGAATTAATAAGCAATTGGATTGCAGGTGAAGATCTGCTTGAATGGGTCGAGCCTGCGGGCGGCGTGGTTTGTTTTCCGCGCATGCGATCCGAACCTGTAGGCGGGACCGACGCGTTTTATCGCCGGCTGATTGAAGAGCAGGGGACCTACGTAGGTCCGGGTCACTGGTTCGAAATGTCCGACCGGTACTTCAGGCTTGGATATGGCTGGCCGACTCGCGCAGAACTTGAAGCGGGCCTCAAGGGGATTTCTACGGCGTTGCGCTGCTAAGCAGGTGGGTAGGTCTACTCGCCCTCAACGTTGATAGTCGTCTTGTCGATTTGCGTGCAAGGGGCGAGCATTCTGACGCACCACGTTCAGGCAACCTGCGGCGCTTGCGTTGAATGCGCCGCGAGAAATGCGCAGACTGCGTTGGTGACTTGACGGGTCGTTGCTGTGCCGCCAAGGTCAGCTGTATGGGTTGCGGGATTCGCCGTCACGTGCTCAATGGCCTCCATCACTACGCGCGCCGCGTCCATTTCGCCAAGATGCTCGAGCATCATGACGACTGACCAGAACGTACCAATAGGATTCGCGAGTCCCTTGCCCATGATGTCGAACGCTGACCCGTGGATGGGCTCGAACATGGACGGATAGCGGCGCTCAGGATCGAGATTGGCCGTCGGCGCGATGCCCAGGCTTCCGGCCAAGGCAGCAGCCAGGTCGCTCAGGATATCGGCGTGAAGGTTGGTCGCGACAATCGTGTCAAGCGTAGCAGGACGATTCACCATGCGCGCAGTGGCGGCATCAACGAGTTCCTTGTCCCATGTGACATCCGGAAACTCCTTCGAAATCTCCAGGGCGATTTCGTCCCACATCACCATTGCATGGCGCTGTGCATTGCTCTTGGTGACAACGGTCAGCAGCTTGCGTGGACGCGACGCTGCGAGGCGAAAGGCGAAACGCAGGATTCGTTCAACGCCTGCTCGCGTCATGATCGAAACGTCGGTTGCGACTTCGATCGGATGGCCTTGATGCGCTCGGCCGCCAACCCCTGAATATTCGCCCTCTGAATTTTCCCTGACGATTACCCAGTCGAGATCAGCCGGACCACAGCGTTTAAGCGGCCCATCGATGCCCGGCAGAATTCTCGTGGGACGCACATTGGCGTACTGGTCGAAGCCCTGACAAATCTTGAGGCGGAGTCCCCATAGCGTGACGTGATCGGGGATCGCCGGGTCGCCGGCTGAGCCGAACAGAATGGCGTCCTTATGCCGGATCGCATCAAGGCCGTTGGCTGGCATCATCACTCCGTGCTCACGGTAGTAGTCGCCGCCCCAGACGAAGTTTTCGAACTCGAACGTAAAGCGACCCGTTTGCGCGGCCAGTGCTTCCAGCACTTCCTGTGCTGCCGGCACCACTTCTTTGCCGATGCCGTCTCCGGGGATGGTGGCGATCTGATAACGCTTCATCGGTGGACTCTGAAATTGGAAAACATGCGGCCATGCTAAAGCGCAACTAGCCCGCAAAACGCGGCCGGAGTTAAACTGTCTTTAACTTTGAGTTAATAATGTTGTGGCTAATGACTTCCCAGTGATCTCTCAATGACCTCTCCAATACAGGCAGAAGACTTGAGTTTTTTCTCCATCCTGGCGAGCTGTGGCAGCCTGACAGCCGCTGCGCGCGAGTTGGGATTAAGCACGGCGGCGGTCAGCAAGCACCTCTCTCAAATGGAAGCGCGCGCAGGCGTCGCGCTGGTGAGCCGGACGACCCGCCGGATGAGCCTCACGCCTGAGGGCGAGCTCTACGCGACCCGTGCGCGGAAAATCCTTAGCGACATGGATGAGCTCGCGCAGCTGCTTGGCGGCGCGACGGCTGCGCCGAGCGGGTTGCTGCGCGTGAATGCCACGCTGGGTTTCGGCCGCAGTCATATTGCCCCTGTCATCTCGCGATTCGTTAAGCTGTATCCTGAGGTCGACGTGCAGTTGCAGCTATCGGTCGATCCTCCTCCCCTTAGCGAAAATTCCTTCGATGTATGCGTGCGGTTCGGCGAGGCGCCGGACTCGCGCGTCATTGCCTGGCGGGTAGCGCCGAACCGGCGCTTGCTCTGCGCCGCACCGGCTTACTTTGCTGATCATCCACTTCCCCGGCATCCTCAGGATCTCGCGCAGCACAATTGCATCGGCATACGCCAGGGCGATGATGGCTACGGCATCTGGCGGTTGATAACGGGGCGCGGCGCGACGGAGAAAGCCGAGGTCATACGGGTCCGAGGCAACCTCACTACGAACGATGGCGAGATCGCAGTCAAATGGGCGCTTGACGGTCACGGCATCCTGATGCGCGCAGAGTGGGACATTGCCGAATACTTGCGCGACGGCCGCTTGATACACGTATTGCAGGCCTACCGGACTCCGGATGCCGATATTTACGCGGTCGTTCCGCAGCATCTGCAAACGACCCCGCGCGTTAAGTCGTTTGTCGATTTCCTCATCCTTGCCTTGCGAAATGAATAAGCACGTTGCCTTCTTTCGGAACTTGAATCTCGGACGGCCGAATTGCCCTACCAAGGTCCAGTTCGAAGAAGCGTTCGCTGCCGCAGGCGCGGTGTCGGCGTCTTCGTTCCTGACAAATGGAACCATGGTCTTCACAACAAGCCCTGGCAGTCAACCGCAAAAAGTGCTCAATCGTGCTTGCGAGACGCTTCGTGGAACGTGTGGTCTTAAAGAGCCGGGCTACATTCGCACCATTGCTTATTTGACTCAGCTCATCACGCTCGACCCTTTCGGCGAAATCGAGTCGAATAGCGTTCACGCGTGCTGTGTGTCCTTCCTTCATGCAGCAGAGGATTCGTCCGCTTTGCAGCTACCCTTGGAATCGAAACGTGGCGACGTAAAGGTGCTGCAATTAACCCATTCCGAGGCGTTTAGCCTCAGTGTCAAAGTCGGAAATTCGCCAGGAAGTCCCAACGCATTTCTTGAGAAGCTCCTCGGTATTCCTGTTACAACGCGTAGTTGGAACACCATCGTTCGTTTAGTCCAAAAACATGCCTGAGCGTTTGCAACGGTGTCGGGCTCCGGCTTATGCGCTTGCGCGAAAAGGGGCTCTGGATCCGGGTCTGTACAAGCTCGCTCGCGCGGCGCATCGCGCACTTTGTGGGGTGTGCATTTCCGGTGTAAAGTTGGGCACCGTCGACTTGAGTTTTCCCCATGTCCGAACCTATGCCAGATCAAGCCAGCCAGGAGACTGCTCGTCTCGTGCTTAGGATGGACGCAGCCATTTCTGCATTCAGGGCGGGGCTGAGGTCGGGGATTCAAGCTCTCGATGCAGAGAGCCCGCTTGTTGCGCGGGAGTCACGCGTCACGCTTTCGCGCGGCGGCATGCCGTTAAGGGGGACAAGCCAAACGGAGCCTCGCGTGCCCCGTCGACCGAACAAGGTGGAACTTGCCGTCCTTACAGCGCTTGCTGACACATACGGCGCTGAAATGCTGACCAATTCCTCCCTTGGCTACGTTTTGCGCCTCTTTGCGAGGATCGGCGGCGTAGCACTTGTTCAACGGCTGCTGTTCGGTGAGTCGGCATCAGATCAGCAACTATCGATGATGCTCACGGCAGCCCGCACTGCGCTGACCCAGGTCTCGACAATCTTCCCGGATGTATTTTTCGCAGATGCCAATGCTGTGATCGTGGGTTTTCGACCGCGTCCGCCGGCGGGATTTTCCGAGTAGAGCGGAAGTAAATGAGCGAGCGCATGCCTGTATGGTCCAGGCGTTAGCGCCACCGCTGATCTACTTAAACGTTTGCGGCACTGACGAGCCACATGACACAGGCAATGAAGCCGTGCAGTTGGCGCTAAAATAATCGCCTTTGAAATGCGTTGGGTCTCCAACGCAAATCCATACGATTCGGTCGTTTGTATCGCACGGCGGCCAAGGCGTCTCTCATTCTCACGGCGGCCCAAATTAATTTTACTGACGGCGTTCTCGGCGCTAGCCTTCATGCGCTCAATATGCCCGAAATACTCGGGGTCGTTGTCGCGCTGGTGCTTGGTGGCATGGTCAAAGGGATTGTCAGCATTGGCGTGCCGCTCGTTGCAATGCCAATCTTGAGTCAATTCTTGCCGATCAAGCAGGCAGTGCTTCTTCTGTCGATGCCAATTATTCTCGGCAACATCCCGCAAGCGCTGGAAGGCGGCGAGATGCTGCCCACCGTTCGCCGGATTGCGGCTCCGCTTGTTGGCACCGTGCTGGGAAATATCGTGGGCGTGACGGTCTTGATTTCACTCGCGCCGCATCGCGCGCAAGCCGCGGCCGGTGGCCTATTGATGCTAGCTGCGCTGTTGTTGCTCGCGGCGCCAAAGCTTACGCTTTCGCCTCGGCTGGCCAGGCCCGCGGGTTTTGTGTTCGGGTTTGGCGCGGCCGTGATGGAAAGTATCGCGTCGGTTCCCGGCCCTTTGCTTGCAATGTATCTGATCGCGACAGGGGCAACTGGCAAGGCATTTACGAAACAGATCGCGATCATTCTCGTTGTGTCGATCGTCACCCTGATTCTCACTTTCAGCGGAGGCGCTCACACGAGCCTGACCGACATCGCTATTTCGACCGCGGCAAGTATTCCCGTCATTATCGGCATCATGCTTGTGCGCCCGCTTCGCGACAAACTGCCGCCGGGCTCATTCCGGATTCTGGTGCTGCTTTTTATACTTGCCGCTGCGTTTCAGATGATCTGGAAGTCACATGTCTTGTAAGGTCCGGGTTTTAGGGACCGGTTGCCAAAAAAGTGGATTTTTTCTTCTCGGCGTGTCGAATTTGATGGTCATCCTTCGTCGTATCAATGGCAGCATGCGGTTTGTCTGCGGATTTGGCCAAACATTGACAGGAGATTTGCCATGACGATTCAAAAGATCACGCCTTTTCTTTGGTACTCGGAGGACGCTGAGGAGGCCTCTGCTTTTTATGTGAATATCTTTCCAGATTCGAGCGTCACCCGGGTCACCGCTGTGTCAAGCGCCGGTTCCACGAAGGTCGTCGAGTTCGTGCTCTTTGGGCAGCCCTTCATCGCCATGAGTTCCGGGCGCCCCGATCCGTTCAATCATTCGATATCCCTCATGGTCAGCTGTGAGGATCAGGAGGAGCTTGACCATTACTGGAACGCGCTTCTCGAGGGCGGTGGTTCACCCGACGCATGCGGCTGGCTGAAAGATCGCTTCGGTGTCTCGTGGCAGATCGTTCCACACGATCTCATCGGGATGATGGCTGACCCCGATCAAGCCAAGGCACGGCGCGTTGCCGAAACCATGATGAAAATGGTGAAGTTCGACGTGGCTGCGCTGACAGCCGCTTATTCGGAAACGACGGATTAACAAAACACCTCGTACATCGTGTGCAGGATAGAGCGTCGGTTAACCTTCTCCGCTTTCAGCCGACGCTTAGCTTATGAGCAGCTCGTGCTTAGCTCGTGCTCATCTCATACGTTTCAGGGACCCCAACGCCGATCGCTCATTTCTCGGCCAGCCTCTTGATGATCGCGGTGGCTTTGAACAGCGTGGCTTGCTCCTTTGCATCGAGTTCCGCGATCACCTGCGACAACCACATCTGCTTCGCCTCGCGATTCTTTTTGCGCAACTGAACGCCCTTTGGCGTCAACGCGATAAGCATCTGCCGCCCGTCGGTAACATGCGGCGTGCGTTTTACGATGCCCATTTTCTCAAGCGACGTAACGGTCGTTCCCATCGACTGCGGCTTCATCCCTTCGGCGCGCGCGAGTGCCGCGGTAGTGGCGGGCCCGTCATTGGCCAGACGCGCCACGACGACCGATTCTGTCATCGAGAGCTCACCGGCATCGGATTCGTTGCGCGTGCGTCGCAAGAGCAGTCCCACCGCTTGCATTAAATCGATGACAGCTTGCTCGAAAGTATTCGTAGGCATGATTTTTCAAACGCGGTCGGGTTGAGCGTCTGTCAATGATGAATGTCATCAGCTAAATTCGCAAGCCTATCTTGCAAGATGAACTTAAAAGGTTAACTTGCAAGTTTAGCTGGTTAGTGAGAATCTTTAACCATGCGTTGGCCTGCCGTTGCCGTGTCGAATCGGCAGACGTGCTACGGAACACATTGACCACCCGCTTGGCGGCACAAGGCGGCCTCAATACACACTGTGATGACGATTGGAGAACCATCAAATGTCTTGGCATCAGTACCTTTCCTACTTCCTGGGCGGAGCGGTTTTTTCCAACGCGATTCCACACTTCGTCAGTGGAATGATGGGTCGGTCTTTTCAGAGTCCATTCGCCACTCCGCGGGGAAAAGGACTGTCCTCTGCAACCGTTAATGTGTTGTGGGGAGCGTTCAACGTCGCGGTGGGTTACCTTCTGATCTTCCGGGTTGGAAATTTCGACATACGTGTCACGGCGGACGCTGGCACCGCCGGTCTTGGTGCGTTGTTCATGGGAATCTTCGCCGCCCGGACGTTCGGGCCTTTTCATGGTGGCTTCCCCGTCAACAGATAACGGGCGATGTGTTTCGCTGAGCGTGTCGGCCACGACGTGAAGGTCAAGCGACAGTACTGGCCGGCATAGAACACGCAAATCAGGAAATCACTAGTCCAGGGCCGGGGATTCTTGCGCCAACGGTGCCGATACTTCACGAGGCGTGTCGTCCTCCTTTTCTTGTCCAACTTCTCCGTGGTCGGAGCGAACCCGCCCAAGCAAGGCAAAGACCAGAACGGCAGCAGCCAGGGTCAGAATAATCGCGACCCAGAGAAGCTTCTTGAACGCGAGGTCATAGGCCATAAGCAGGTGCACGTGATCGAAGCCCGACAGGATCGATTCGGCTTTCGCCAGCGTTCCCGCTGCGAGTTGCGCCGCACCTGATGCCAGCGTATCCGGATTCTGATCGGGCCTGATGTCGGTCAGCGTTTGCCGGGCGAAAAACGCCAGCAACGAACCCACAATGGCCATGGCCGTGCTATCAATCGAGACGCGCAGAGCGCCAAAGATACCAACAGCCATCCCGGCTTTATCGCTAGGGACAACGCTCACGGCTAGGTTGTCCATCAGCCCCCATGGAATGGCGGCGCCCAGGCCAATCAAAAGCAGATCCACGCGCATCAGGATGCCATCGTCTCCGAGTGGCACCTGGGTGAGTAGAAAGAGCCCTGAGACCGAGATGAGCATGCCCAAACCCGAGAGGATGCCAACCGGAATAAAACGGGTCAGCATTGCCGAAAGGAACGGAATAAAAAGCAGCGGCGCTGAGAAATACAGCATCAGTATCCCGGCATCCAGGGCATTGAGCCCTTCAATTCCGATAAACCGCAACGGCAGAATAACGAGCAGCGCAATATACGAATACGCGGTCGCGAGCGGCAGAAGCTGTGCGCCCACGAAGCGCGGATAGCGGAAAAGGCTGAGATCGAGCATGGGATTCAAGACTTTCGTCTCGATCACAACAAACAGGACCAGTGCCAGAGCGCTTGCCAGAAAGAGTCCCAAGACAAGCGGGCCCGTCCATCCATATACCGGGGCTTCAACCACCGCGAAGGTGAAGAGTGTCAGCATGAGGGTGAAGGTGCCGGCGCCGGCCCAGTCGAGGCCATGCACCGAAGCATTCTTGCTGTCCGTCATGAAGAAAATGCACAGTATCAGTGCGATAAAACTGATCAGCGCGCTACTGAGAAAGACCGCGTGCCAACTGGAAAAAGCGATCAGAATGCCGGCCAGAGTCGGGCCGAAGGCGAGGCCTGCGCCAAACGCGATGCCGATAAGGCTGAAAATCCTGACGCGTACCGGGCCTTCGAATTCCTGGGCCAGCATTGACACGCCGCCGGCATAAGCACAAGCAGCCGCAAGACCATGCGGAACGCGAAGGAAGTCAATCCACAACACGCTGGGTGCGAGCGGCATCAACAGCGAAACGATCGTCATGACCAACATGCCAACGAAGAAGATTTTCTTGCGGCCGTAGTGATCGGCAAGCGCACCCGCCACCATCAGGGTACTGCCGCAGGCGAGCATGAAGGCATTGGTGATCCAGGAAAGGGCAACGGTCCCTCCTGCAAGGTCACGACTGATATACGTTTGGGCAGCGGGTCCCGCCGAAAGACTTAAAGGCAAGCTGATGCAGGCCAAAATCACCGCAATGAGAACAAGGGATTTGGCGCGCGCGGATCGCGGCACTGTCGGGGAAGCATTCGTGGTGCGCTGGAGCATCGATAAGATTCCCTAAGGTTCATGCAATACAGGAATGGCGCAACTGCGCCTCTCCCGGTTTTGAGCTTGCATCAATCCTAGGGGTGTCAGCGTTATGGATAAAGAAAGACAATGCGAATTCATCTGTCGGGAAACACGAATAATGGAGGACCTGCTGCAGGGCGTGATTGCATCGCTGACTGCCGCTTAGCAGCGACGCATTTGTGAGTCACTGCCACAGCCCGGCAGCTACTGCGGCCGGAGGCCGCTTTAAATCCACTGATCGTTTTCAACAGTACGCTCGTCCGTCGCGCCGTCGCCCGTGTTCACTACACCTCGCGGCTCGATCAGCAGCATCTTCACTTCCGCGTTTGCGCAGGGCTTGTGCTCGACGCCCTTTGGCACCACCGCCATCTGACCGGCACGCAGCACGATCGAGCCGTCGCCCGAAGGTCCCGCGCGAAAATCGATACGCAATTCGCCTTCGAGCACGATGAACGTTTCGTCGGTATCGGTATGACGGTGCCACTGGAATTCGCCTTCGACCTTCACTACCTTGAACTGATAGTCGTTCATTTCAGCGACAACGCGCGGTTGCCAGTGACCGTCGATCAGCGCGATCTTGGCCGTCAGGTCGATGGACTCGCACTGGCCACGCTCGGCCGGCGCGGTGGTGTGGTTTAAAGCTTGGGATTGCGAATGGGATTGGGATTGGGACATCGTTCTCTCCGTCAGGGGGCAATGCGTCGAGGATACGCAGGCTCCTTGCGGCCGTATTGAACGATTGTGGGTGTTTCAGCCGCGCTGGACGCCGCCCGCGACCTGGAGCCAGCGCCCCGGCGTCAGTCCGAATGTCTTCGCGAAATGCCGCGTCATGTGGCTCTGATCAGCAAAACCCGCGGCCGCAGCGGCGTGAGCGAGTGAGGTGCCTCCGAGCAGCATGCGGCGCACCGCATCAAGGCGCCGCATAGTCAGATACCGATACGGGCTCGTGCCGTAGAACGTACGAAAGTCGTTCGAAAGGCTCCAGCGATCGCGACCCGTCGCCGCTTCGAGTTCGTCGAGCGTAACGACGCGTGCGCAGTCTGCGAGCAGATAGTCGCGTGCGCGCCGCGCCGCGAGGAAGTCGCCTTTTGCGCGTCGTGCGGGCGTGCCGGCAGCGGCGGCAAGCGCGTGCGCCAGTTCGGCGAGTGCATCGCTCTGCTCGAGCGGCTCGAGCGTATAGCCGACGTGCTGCAGCAATGTCGAGGTTGCCGCTGCTAGACGCGGGTCGGTCGTCACGCCGCCTTCGAGGAACGGCAGTGCGCGTCCGCCGAGCACGTCCTGGAAGAGCGCGGGCTCAACGTAGATCATCCGGTACTGGAACCCTTCGTCGGTGCCCGCCTGACCATCGTGAGCCTCGTCGGGGTGCAGCACGATCGTGTTGCCGGGCAAGCTGTTTTGCTGGCTGCGCCGATAACTGAAACTCTGGACGCCAGCCAGCGTGCGGCCAATCGCATAGGTGTCGTGCCGATGCATGGCATACGCGTTGCCGTGAAACCATGCTTCGATACGCTCGACGCCTTCTATCGGCTCGGCGCGCTTCACCCAGTCGGGGCATGAGAGCGGGGCTTGTCGGTTCATGATGGGTCGGCCTTTGATGGCCTTTGATGGCCTTTGATGGCCTTTGATGGCCTGAGGTGTCGCGCGGCGATACGGGCGCTCACGCGCGGTAGGGTACGCAGCGGCTACCTGAATTGTCGCACGGGGCAGCCCACGCGCGATTGATGCCAACACTCGCGACCGCGCGCTCAACTTCAGCCGCTGCATGACATAGTATTAGATTGATTGATACTGCCATCAGACATGCTGTTTTCTTGAATTTGTCTCTCTACACTTGTTTCCGAGGCGACCCACCACGCGCCGTGATAACGAAAGTTTCGGGAGATAAAAGTGAGCACACAGATATTGCTGGAGGATCTTCCTCTGCGCCGCTTCCATCTGCGCGTAGCGTTCAGCGGCACAGGAGGCCAGTTTAGCGACGGCTTCGTGCTGGGGATCATCGGCATCGCGGTAAGCATGGCATCCGTGTCCCTTCATTTGACTCCTCTCTGGATGGGGCTGCTTGGCGCGGCGTCCCTGGCGGGCCTGTTTCTTGGAAGCATGTTCGCGGGTCCGATCGCCGACAAGTACGGCCGCCGTACCATCTTCGCGTTCGACATGTTGTTGTTTGCGGTCATCTCGGCGGCGCAATATTTCGTGACTTCACCGGCACAACTGTTGGTCCTGCGCCTTCTGCTGGGACTGATTCTTGGAGCCGACTACGTCGTAAGCAAATCACTCGTGACCGAGTTTTCGCCACGCCGTTACCGAGGCCGCTTGCTCAGCGTGCTGGCCGCTGCATGGGCTGCGGGCTATGTCGGCGCCTACCTCATCGGGTTCGTTGTTCGTGACATTGGACCCGATGCATGGCGGGTCATGCTTGCTGCGAGCGGGATCCCGGCACTGCTTATTCTTCCATTCCGGCTGGGCGTGCCGGAGTCGCCGATGTGGTTGATGAAACGCGGTCGGCGCGAAGAGGCGCTTGCAATTATTCGTCGTAAATTCGGGCCTGAAGTCATCCTCGCTGAACCGTCAGCCATGTCTCCGCAACGGCGTGGCGCATGGTCGGAATTGCTCTCGCCGCGCTGGCGCAAGAACACGCTGGTCGGTTGCGTTTTCTACACCTGTCAGGTCGTCCCGTACTTTGCGCTAGGCACGTTTTCCCCGAAGGTGCTTCAGGCCCTACAGGTCAAGGACAACTTTGTGGGCGGCCTTATTTATAACGTCCTGCTCTTTGCTGGCGCGATCATTGGTCTTTTGATTGTCGACAAGCTGTCGCGCCGTGCATTCCTCATTGGAACGTTCTACCTCGCGGCGCTGGCCCTGGCGATACTTGCTTACGCGGGGTTTGGGCCGATAGGAACCATGGTCGCCTTCGGTCTCTTCGCCTGCATTCTCTCAGCGGCCGCCAACCTTGAGTTCGTATATCCACCCGAACTCTTTCCGACGCACCTGCGTGCATCGGGAGTTGGACTGGTCGTCGCTTCCAGCCGGTTTGGTTCGGCTATCAGCACGTTCCTTCTTCCGTTGGCGGTGCAGCACGTTGGCATTCACCCGGCACTCGGCGTGTGCGTCGGTGTATTGGTGTTCGGTGGCATCTTCTGCCATGTGTTTGCGCCGGAAACAGGCGGTGAAAACCTGTCGGACATGAAACCCGATCAAAGTAATGAAAGCGAGTCTGCAGCCAGAGGGGGACAGGGTGTCGTGCTTGCCGCTTCTTCGGACGGCAACCGGAGTTAGGAAACGGTTGATGCTCGGTTGATGCTCCGACGCGACGCGCAAGATGACTTATCCTGCGGTGTCATGCAAGGACAACGTTCTGGAAAAACACACCATGTCGCCGAAGCCAATTGATATGCACGCGGTACAAGTATTCGTCGCTGTCGCGGAAGAAGGCAGCATGTCGAGTGCGGCGGCGCGAATGGGGATTTCTCAATCGGGTGTCTCCCAGATCATCCGGCAGCTCGAAGATGAACTCGGCGTAGTGCTCGTCAATCGAACCACCCGGCCGCTGGCGCTGACGCCGTTCGGTATAGCGCTGCGAAACCGCGGCGCAATACTGAGCGAGGAAATCGCGAACCTGAAGGCCCAAGTTGTTGAAGCAGGGCAGGGGATCAGGCCCGACCTGCGTATCGGACTGGTCGACTCGTTTGCAGCGACTTGCGGGTCGGTCTTTACCAAGCGCCTGTTGGGGAAGGTTTCAAAGCTATCCATACGAACCGGATTAAGTCCTCAGCAGGGCGAAGCATTGCTAAGGCGGGACCTGGATCTTATCGTCACCAGCGACGCGCTGATGGATGCCAACGACGTGGTGCGGTACCAGCTCTTCTCAGAGCGATACCTTGTCATCACGCCAAAGGACGAGCACAGGTCCGTGCGGACTGTCGAGGACATTCGTGTCCTCGCAAACTCGCTGCCGATCGTACGCTTCAACCGGACCTCGCAGGTTGGCATGCAGATCGAGCGCTACCTGCGCCGGATCGATCTGCGTATGCCGATCCGTCTGGAACTGGATAACGCCGATGCCCTGACTTCGATGGTTGCCGAGGGGATCGGATGGGCGGTGACTTCGCCGATGTGCCTGCTGCAGGGCGCAGCCTATGCAAGCGCGGTTACCACGCATGTGGTGGACAACCTGGGACTTGAACGCTCGCTTTATCTGGTCGCGCGCCGTGACGAATACAGCGCCTTTTTTGAGGACGCGTGCGACACGGCGCGCGAGGTGATTGAAACGTCTTTCCTGCCCAGGCTGAAAGCACTCGGGCAGGGCATTGAAGAACTGATTACTGTTGGCGAAAGGAACGCACATGAATAAGCTTGCTCACACTGAATCACGCACTGAACGCGACTACGTTGGTGAAGTCTCCATCCCGGGCGACAAACTGTATGGCGTCAATACGGTAAGAGGTGCTGATAATCTAAGTATCTCGCCGCTCAGCATTGCGCACTATCCGCAGTTCCGGGACGCCTTTGCACAATGCAAGTGGGCTGCGGCGTTGGCTAATCGTGACAACGACGTGCTGACTGCGCAGCAGTGTGATGCGATCGTGAACGCGTGTCAGGAAGTTATTGCAGGACGGTTTGATGACTCACTCATCATTGATCTGATGGAAGGGTCCGGCGGAACCTCGACGAACATGAATTTCAACGAGGTCATCGCCAATCGGGCGCAGCAGCATTTAGGGCACGCACCCGGGTCATACGACGTGATCCATCCCAATGACCACGTCAACCGTTCGCAATCGACGAATGACGTTTATCCGGCCGCTCTGAAGATTGCGACGTACGCCATGCTCGGACCGCTCGTTGCGGAGATAGAGCAACTTGCCGCGCACTTCGACACCAAGGCGACAGAGTTCGCCGATATCCTCCATCTTGGCCGTACCTGTCTTCAAGATGCGCAGCCGATGCGACTGGGGCAGGTTTTTGGCGGCTACGCGTCGCTTACCCGGCGTCTGGCGGAAGAGCTCGCGGCCGTACGCGACAAACTGCGCACGCTTCCGCTCGGCGGTACTGCGATCGGTACGGGGTTTGGTGCGCCTGCACGATATCGATCGGCTGTGTATCAGCATCTCTCGAGCATCGCCGGCGTGGACTATGTGGCACCGTCGAACCCGTTCGACGCGATGCAGAATATGGACGTGTTTTCTCGCGTATCAGGCGAACTGCGTACCTGCACTGCGTCTCTCGCGAAGGTCGCGTCGGATCTGACCGTGCTGTCATCCGGGCCGGTAGGGGGGTTGGGAGAATTGCGGCTTCCTGAAGCTCAGGCCGGCTCGTCGATCATGCCGGGCAAAGTTAACCCGGTCTTGCCAATGGCCATGATCCAGTTGAGTTTTGCTGTCATCGGGAATGACGTGGCTGTCTCGCAGGCGGTTCAGTATGGCGAACTGGAAATCAATCACTTCGAGCCCGTTGTGGCGTCCCGTGTGTTCGACAGCATCATGCTGCTGACCCATGGCATCCAACGGTTCGGGCAGAAATGCGTTGCCGGTATCACGGCCGATATCGCGCGAAACGAGCAACACCTGATGGATTCAATGGCGATGGCAACCGCGCTCGTGCCAAAACTTGGCTACGCTCGCGTGAGCAAACTGGCCCGCCAGTCCGTGGCCGAAGGTCGCCCGCTGCGGACCATTCTGGAGGAGTCCGGGCTGCTTGCCGCAGACGATGCGTTGGCCGCTATTCAAGAGGCCTCGCATCCGGTTTTCGGCGTGTAAGCGAGAGTGATCACGGGCACGCGTTGTTGCGAGCCCAGTTGCGGCGCGCAAGCGAAATGGAACGACGGGCGCGCGGTTCTCAAGCGACTTCGACCCGGACTACTTGAGTACTGTCAATGTGGTGCGCGATGCTCCCGGCTGTGTTAACAACAAAGACAGTATCCTTCGGAAACGGTAACAGCGAATCCTCCAATTTCGATGCGCTTGTCGGCGTCCGGACCTTCCCAAAACACTCGGCCAGAGCGATGAACCTGCTTCCCCTGACCGGCAACGTGCGTTGCCGACCCCACGCGCCAATCATTCCGATACGCAACCAACGCGGCGGCACACGCATTTCCCCCACCGCATACGGCGTCTTCAGGAACACCGATAGCAGGAGCGAATGAACGCACTTCATAGTGCACGTCGCTCAAACCCGTTGATCCGAGAACGGTAATACCCGAGACCTGATGAACATCGCTCAGGCTGTTGATCGCGTCGAAGTCGGGACGCAGCCGGTCTACATCCGACGCCGCGGGCAGTTCGACGACTAGCCAGCGCGCACCGGCGTCGACGATGAATATCTGATCCGTCCCGGATGGATGCCTTAGCGCGGCTATTACCGCGGCACCCTCAACGCGATTCACGCTCCGCACGTCGGGAATTGGAGTCTGGAAAAAGATTCGATGCTGATCTTCGACTACTTCCACACGCATTTGCACCAACCCTGCGGGACTGCGCTGGATGAACTTACCGTTTCTTGCTGAAATGATTCCTTTGCTTAGCAAGACATGCGCGACGCCTATAGAGGGATGTCCGGCAAACGGAAGCTCGCGAATAGTTGACCAGATTCTTACGGCGTAGTCCGCTTCCGCCTTCGCTTCCACGCCGCGCGGGAGAATGAACACCGTTTCCGGCAAGCCAAGCCACTGGGCAATCTGTAACATACGCTTAGGTGACGGCTCCACTGAGGGGATGATGATAGCGACCGGGTTGCCTCGGAAGGAATCCTGAGTAAACACGTCCACCAGGTAGAGTTGCGCGTTATTGTTCAAGATGAAGTTCCTGTCTGGTGAGGACCGTGGCGCAATGGCGTGGTTTCTCGTTCACTCGCTCGACCGTAGTTCACGCGCTGTGGCAATCAAGATTGCCGCAGCAGCGACAACGTCTTCACGTGTGACGCCGAGATGGGTCGTTGCACGGATTCTCCCATTGGGCAGCGCGCGAATCCGTACGCCTCGCTCGATTGCACGACGTGCAAAGGTGGCTGCATCGGCCAGCAGGCCCTGCAAGCTGAACAGCACCAGGTTCGATTGAGGAATCAGCGTGCTGAATACAAACGATGGCTCGGCCGACAAAAGTGTCACGAACAACTTGGCGTTCGCATGGTCGTCGGCGAGGCGGTCGACATGATGGTCGAGCGCATAAATCGCAGCAGCCGCCAGCACGCCAGACTGACGCATCGCACCGCCCAGACGATATTTCCACACCCATGCATCGCGAATGAAATCAGCACTGCCGCACAATACCGCGCCAACAGGACATCCCAGGCCCTTGGTGAAGTCGACCCAGGCGCTATCCCATCCTTGCGTATAGTCGCGCATCGGAATACCCGTTGCGCACGTCGCGTTGAACAGGCGGGCTCCGTCAATATGAGTCTTGAGTCCCGCGCCGAGCGCGGCGTCGCGTACGCCACGCAGCGTGTCCAGAGGCCATACGGCGCCGCCGCTGAAGTTGGTTGTCTGCTCGATGCAGACCATCGCGGAGCGCGGTGCCGTGCGTGAGGGAAAACGAATCGCAGCGAGGCATTGATCGGCGGTGAACACGCCGTCTTCGGCGAAAACAGGATTGAGCGCTACACCGGCAATAGCCGCTGCGCCCGCCGCTTCGGTGGTGCAAATGTGCGACTCGGAGTCCGCGATAATCTCATCACCCGGACGCGTATGCACGAGCGTGGCCACGAGGTTGCACATCGTGCCGGAAGGCATGAAGACGGCGGCCGGATAGCCCAGGTCCTCTGCGACCCTCGCACATAGCGCGAGGGTCGTCGGATCTTCATCGGCTTGCTCGTCGCCCACTTCCGCTGCCGCCATGGCCGCACGCATGCCGGCGGTCGGGACAGTTTTCGTGTCGCTGTATAAATCGATAATGCGCGCTTTCTCATGGGTCGGCATGGTGGATCAACGTCACTCGATGGCGGGAATATAAGGACCGTACAACGTATCCGCATCATCTGCAACCGCGCCAGCATCGCTGAATTCCACCGGTGTGAGCGGGCGTCGATTCACATTGAGATGGAATACGTCGAAGCGGTTGTAGTAGCCCACGACGTCCTGGAACTGCTTGGGGACAACGCATTTTGCGAGATCGATGTCCGCGTACACGATGCCTTCTTCATCGCGCAAGGTGTCGCTGATCACGCGACCGTCGGGGCCGAAGATCATCGATACACTTTTGGGCGATTCTTCAAGCAGTTGCCGGGCACGGCTGTTGTCGCGAGAAATCAGGTCGATAGCTTCTGGCGGGAGAAAGCCGGACGCCACTATATTGAACAATTTTCCCTCGAATGAATGGGCGCCCGCGCGAAGGCGGATGGCAGCCTCCAGATCGTATGCCGCCTCGCCCGGGGGATGCGTGGGCCAACGCGGGGAGAACGACGAAATGTGCACGTTTTCGCCTTGAGCCAGCAGCGCAAAACGGGCTAGCGAATTGGTGTTTTCGCCGCAAACGAGTGCGCCGATTTTTCCGATACGGGTATCGACTACACGCAGTCCGCTACCGTCGCCATTGGCCCATGTGAGTTTTTCCCAATAGGTGGGCACCAGTTTTCGATGACGGTTCAACAACCTTCCATCGTCGCCAATGAGCAAGTTCGTATCCCACACGCATGCCGGAGTAATGGGCGTTCCTTCGTTGATGCCGATGGAAACAAAGACGCCGTGGCGACGCGCGGTTTCCTGGAGGCGCCGCACCTCAAGACCCGGCACTTCAATCGCACTGCCGGCCAGGCCCACGAAAAACTCATGCACGTCGACTGGTGCATAGACGCCGGACCAGACAGGAAACGATGAGACGAACGCTTCGGGGAACGCAATCAGTTCGGCGCCATTTCCCGCTGCCTCCGCAATCAGTGCGCAAGCCTTGTCGATGGTGCGGGGGGTATCGAAGTAGTAGGGCGCAACGTGGCACGCCGCAGCGCGGAATGCTGGAAAAGTTTTCATAGTGATTCTCGGTCGTTGATGGCCGAGTATGTAACTGCCTTCGTTCGGCGTCGATATACAGAGCCAGGCGAATTCGTTGGAGCAGTCATGTTTCAAGCAAGCTTGCACGCGATTGCGCCCAGCCGGACAAGCGCGTCCGAGCGTGCACCGTCGATTTCCCCTCCGCAATTAAGGCGCATGTAGTTGCCGAACCGGTCGTCAGGCGCAAACAGGGTTCCGGGTGCAATGGTGATGGCTTCACGCAGTGCAAGGCGGTAGACGTCCATGCTTGATACCGCATCCGGTAGTTGAACCCATAGAAGGTATCCACCGCTTGGCATCGAGATCTGGGTGCCGGCCGGAAAATGCCGCAGTACTAATTGAGCGGTTTTCTCGACCTGGCTTTGACACTTCTTTCGCAGTTGACGAAGGTGATAGTGATACCCGCCGGTGCGAAGATATTCCGCGACCCCTTCCTGAATGAGAAGCGGCTGTCCAATGCTCATGGTGCGCTTGAGCGACACCAGCGTGTCTTGATGCCTGCCCCCGGCAACCCAGCCGATTCGCAACCCGGGCGCCAGCGTTTTAGTCAGGGAGCTGCAAAGCAAGACGTTTCCCGTCAGATCGTAGGACTTGGCCGCCCGCTGGACCGCATCGAAATGAAGATCAGAAAAAGTCGCGTCTTCTATGAGCGGCACGCCAAGACGATCCAGGGAATCAACGAGTGTCTCCTTGGCCTCGGTCGTCATGCTGAGACCGCTGGGATTGCTGACGCTGGTCGAGACAAGGCATGCACCCACGAGATGGTTGGCGGCAACTCTGGCAATCGCGGATAGTGCCGCAACGGGATCGGGAAAGAATGACAATGGCATCGCGATCATGCCAAGCCGTGCAATCGTCGATAAAAATCCGTAGTAAGCGGGAGACTCGACGACGATCAGATCTCCCGGCTTGGCGACGGCTTGCAGGCAGAGACCGAACGCTTCAACACAGCCATTGGTGATCAACAGATCGTCGGGGGCAAGCTGGCAATTCCAGGTGGACGCATGGGAAGCAATGCTTTGACGCAACGCGTTCGATCCCGGTGAAAACGATACCTCGACCAGCAAATCACGATGTCTGCGTGCAGTGGCCGCAATACTGCGGCCCAACGCATCGACGGGGAATAGGTCCTTTCCGCACAGTGCCGTGCCAAATGACACGAACCCCGGCGACTCGTTCAACCAATGCATAGCTTCAACTGATAAGGACTCGTCTGCCTGCTCCGCGCGAAGAATCAGGCCCTCCGGAGCGGTCAGCCGGTGGGCGTTCGAACACACGTAGAAGCCTTTTTGCGGCCGGGCTTCGATCAGCCGGCGGTCCTCCATCAGCCGATAAGCCGCAAGGACGGTGGTGACACTTATGCCGTGCGTCCTGCCCAGTTGCCTGACTGAGGGCAGGCGCTGTCCACCCGACCACAAGCCTCGCGCGATCTCGGCGCTTAGCGTGGCGGCCAGCGATACATGCAGAAATTCGTCACTAGAGGGCATGGAGATGACCGGTTTTGGGAGACTTGCGACGGGGCTTAAGGGCGGTTTTCAACGCATACTAGCCGAAACGCGGCGTGAAAATTGGCGCAACTCGAGATACTGGCCTGAAGGGGCGCCATGGCTCCTGGCCTCGTGCTTGAGGTGGGTTGTGGCGGACTAAAGCCAATATATTGCTCTGCAGCGAATTCTCTGGCTATAAACAGACATCGGCAATAACGCTGGAACAGATCGCGATCGATCTTGTTTGCCGGGTGACTGTTGACGCCCGTTTTCATGTCCGCTATCGCGCAATGGTCGCTGCGTTCACAAGCACCGCTCGCTAAATATCCGCGCCTTAATTTGCATGTCCGCGTAGCTGCTGCGTTGCACAAAAGTTGACTCTTGATACCCTACGGACTTACCCGAATGCAAATTAGTATCAGTTTGCGGTCTCAATTTCAGTGGTGAAATATCCGCGACAGGGCTAACTTGCATACATGGCGTGGCGCAACCCGGTTTATGCGAACCGCCCAAAAAAAGAAGCGGTCAGGAGGAAGACAGATGGACAGCATTCAGAGTGCCACGGTGTGTCAATGCGGAGTGTGCGCCTATTGCCGCGCCGCGCGCACGGACGCCCGGCGCGCGAACATTGTCCAGCCGGACCTCGAACTGGTCGCCGTCCCGCGCGATGAGTCGTTCAAGGTCTGGTCGCACGGTTATCCTTATCGCACGGTGCGCTGGCACTTCCACCCCGAATACGAAATCCAGGTCATTACGTCGACAACGGGCAAATACTTTGTAGGCGATTACATCGGCAACTTTGCGCCCGGCAATCTCGTGATGACCGGAACGAATCTGCCGCACAACTGGGTGAGCAATGTGTCGCCGGGCGAGCGTGTGGACGAACGCTGTCTTATCCTGCAATTCGATGCCGAGGTTGTCGCGAACGCCATCAAGGTGTTCCCGGAGCTCAAGTGCGTGGAGTCCTTACTCGATGCATCGCGTTGGGGCGTGCTGTTCACACCGAAAACGGGCGCGGCCGCCGAACCAATCATGCGCGAGATGCTGGGCGCGCAAGGCATGCGGCGCATCACGCTGTTTATTGAGTTGCTTGACTTGCTCGTGCACAGCGCGGAACAAGTCAAGCTTGCGAGCGCCGCTTATCGTGCGGACCCGACGCGTTATGCCGAGACGCGCATCAATCATGTGCTTTCTTATATTGGCAAGAACCTGTCGCAAGAGTTGCGCGAAACAGAGTTGGCCGAACTCGCCGGACAAAGCGCCAGCGCCTTTTCGCGATATTTCCGCCGCCATACCGGTGTGCCGTTCGTGCAGTATGTGAACCGGCTGCGCATTAACCTCGCTTGCCAATTGCTGATGTCGGGCGAACTCACTATTACTGATATCTGCTATCAGGTCGGCTTTAATAATCTCTCGAATTTCAACCGTCAGTTCCTGTTGCTCAAGGAGATGTCGCCGTCGCGATGGCGCGCATACCAGCAGCTCAATGCTGCAAGCGCGACTGAATCGTCCGATGCTGAGCCCGCTTTGGAAGCGCTCGGCTAGCGCGTGTTTTCGCAGGCAGACCGTAGAGAGCGGCCTCAATAAATGTATTGTGTACTACAGAGTATATGGAAACTGGTTGGGATGCCGGCACCAATAGAAAAACGAACGAAGTTAAACAAGAAGCCTCACCCGCGGCCAAAATAAAGTCCAAGTAAAACCTAAGTAAAACCCAAGCAAGGCCCAAGCAAGGCCCAAGCAAGGCCCAACCACGGCAGCATCCGCGCCGGAATTTTTAAAAAAACGGAGACATTCGATGACCAGACTTTCGAACCAACTGATTGGCGCCAGCGTGCTAGGCCTGAGCGTTAGCCTTAGCTTGTTGAACAGCACGGCGGCCATGGCTGCGCCCAGCGGCACGGTCGCCTTCCTGATGCCCGACCAGGCATCGACACGCTACGAACAGCACGACTTCCCGGGCTTCAAGGCCGAAATGACGAAGCTCTGCCCGGACTGCAAGGTGCTCTATCAGAACGCCAATGCCGACGTCTCGACGCAGCAGCAGCAGTTCAACTCGGTGATCGCGCAAGGCGCGAAAGTGATCGTCCTCGATCCGGTGGATTCCACTGCTGCCGCGTCTTTGGTCCATATGGCGCAGGGCCAGGGTATCAAGGTTATCGCCTATGACCGGCCTGTGCCTTCGACACCGGCCAACTACTACGTGTCGTTCGACAACGAAGGCATCGGCAAGTCCATCGCGCAATCGCTGGTCCAGCACCTGAAAGACACGGGCGTGTCGACAGCCAAGGGCGGCGTGCTTGAGGTCAATGGTTCACCGACCGACGCGGCAGCGGGACTGATCAAGAAGGGCATCCATGCCGGCCTGGCGGGCAGTGGCTACAAGACGCTGGCCGAGTACGACACGCCGGACTGGGCGCCGCCGAAGGCCCAGCAATGGGTCAGCGGGCAGATCACGCGCTTTGGCTCGCAGATTGTTGGTGTCGTGGCGGCGAACGACGGCACGGGCGGCGGGGCTGTGGCGGCTTTCAAGGCAGCGGGCGTCAACCCCGTGCCGCCGGTGACCGGCAACGACGCGACGCTCGCCGGACTCCAGTTGATCATCGCGGGCGACGAGTACAACACGATCCTGAAGCCGAGCGAGATCGTCGCGGCCGCTGCGGCGAAGGTGGCTGTCGGCTTCCTGTCAGGCCAAACCCCGAAGGGTGAAACGACGCTCTTCAACACGCCGTCGCAGCTCTTCAAGCCCGCGGTCATTACGGCGCAGAACCTCAAGGCGGAAGTCGTCGACAAGGGCTTCGCGAGCGCCAAGGACCTGTGCACCGACCGCTACGCCGAAGGCTGCAAGAAACTGGGCATCACGAACTGAACCGTGACGAACTGATCCAGCAGCAATGCTGGACGGGATCCGGCTCGCGCCGGGTCTCTCTACTTTCAATGAGGTATCCGTCCCATGACTGACAACCCCACAACACGATCCGAGCGCGGCGAACTGGTGCTGAGCCTGCGCGGCGTCTCGAAGCACTTCGGAGCGGTCTCAGCCCTGACGGACATCGATCTCGACGTGCACGCCGGCGAAGTGGTTGCCCTGGTCGGCGACAACGGCGCCGGGAAATCGACGCTGGTGAAGGTACTCGCCGGCGTCCATCAACCCAGCACCGGCACGATCACTTTCGGCGGCAAGGAGGTCACGCTGTCCAATCCCGGCGCGGCGCTCGATCTCGGCATCGCCACGGTGTTCCAGGACCTCGCGCTGTGCGAAAACCTCGATGTCGTCGCGAACATCTACCTTGGGCGCGAGATGAATCCGTTGCGCCTCGACGAGGTCGCGATGGAGGTGAAGGCCTGGACGCTGCTCAACGAACTGTCGGCTCGCATTCCAAGCGTGCGCGACGTGGTTGCCTCGCTCTCGGGCGGGCAGCGCCAGACCGTGGCGATCGCACGCTCGCTGCTGCTGGACCCGAAGCTGATCATGCTCGATGAGCCGACGGCGGCGCTGGGCGTGGCCCAGACCGCCGAGGTGCTGAACCTGATCGAGCGGGTGCGCGACCGCGGTCACGCGGTGATCATGATCAGCCACAACATGGAGGACGTGCGCGCCGTGGCCGACAGGATCGTGGTGCTGCGTCTCGGCCGCAACAACGGCATCTTCTATCCCGACTCATCGAATCAAGAGTTGGTGGCCGCGATTACTGGCGCCACCGAAAACGCTGTGTCGCGCCGCGCCGGCCGCCGTCAGGCCGAACAGAGCGTCTAGACCCAAGGAACGATCATGAGCAATGAAATGCAAGACGCGCCGAAGCCGTCCACGCTGCTCGACCGCAGCGATATCCGCGTCAAGCACGCGACGGGGATCAGCGGCGCCGTTGGCGCCTTCGTCGAACGGGTGCGCTCGGGCGATCTGGGATCTCTGCCGGTCATCGCGGGCCTGGTCATTATCTGGACCGTGTTCACGAGCCTGAACCCTGTATTTCTCTCAGCCAACAACCTGGTGAATTTGCTGTTCGACTGCTCGACGGTCGGCGTGATTTCGCTGGGCATAGTTTGCGTGCTGATGGTGGGACAGATCGACCTGTCAGTGGGTTCCATGAGCGGCTTTGCGTCGGCCATGGTAGGCATGCTCTGGGTCAATCATGGCTGGCCGGTGCTGCTGGCCATAGCCGCTGCCATCGTGGTTGGCGCGCTGGTCGGCGCCATCTACGCGCTGCTGCTCACCCGGCTCGGCATGCCGAGCTTCGTCGCGACGCTGGCAGGGTTGCTCGCTATCCTCGGGATGCAGTTATACGTGCTGGGCGCTACCGGGTCGATCAACCTGCCCTACGACTCGGCGCTGGTGAATCTCGGGCAACTCATCATCATCCCCGCTGCCGTTTCGTATCTCCTCGCGCTGGCGCCGGGCGCGGTGATGTTGCTGCTCGGGATGCGCACCCGTGAGCGCCGTCGCGCGTCCAATCTCTCTGCGCCGTCGGTGGGCAGCCTGCTCGTGCGGAGCCTGGCCATCACCGTACTGCTGGAGATCGTGGTTGCTTACCTTAACCAGGGACGAGGCGTGCCACTGATGTTCGGCGTCTTCCTCGGCCTCGCGGTGGCAATGGATTACGCGCTCAAGAGGACGCGCTGGGGCCGGTCGATGAACGCAGTCGGCGGCAATCACGAGGCAGCAAGGCGAGCAGGTATCAATGTCGGCGCCATCTACATGAGTGCCTTTGTGCTGTGCGCCAGTTTTGCGGCGCTCGGCGGCGTGCTGACAGCGGCACGGCTTGCCTCGGCCAGCCAGCAGGCCGGCAGCGGCGACGTGAACCTGAACGCCATTGCAGCGGCGGTGATCGGTGGTACGAGCCTGTTCGGCGGCCGAGGCAGCGCGTATTCAGCAGTGCTGGGCATTATCGTGATCCAGTCGATCGCGAGCGGCCTGACGTTGCTGAACCTGTCGTCCTCGCTGCGTTTCATGATCACCGGCGCGGTGCTGGCGATTGCGGTGATCGTCGACTCGCTCGCCCGGCAGTCCCGCGTCTCGCACGGCCGCGCGTAATTTCAGCAACTCTGGAGAGCAGTAAATGACTGACACGATGAAAGGAAAGGTTGCCGCCATCACGGGCGCAGCATCGGGTATTGGCCTCGAGTGCGCGCGCACTCTGCTCGCGGAAGGCGCGAAGGTCGTGTTGATCGACCGGGCAAAGGACAGGCTCACGCAACTGTGCGCAGAACTGGGGCCGAACGCGTTTCCGCTGGTCGTGGATCTGTTGCAGCCGGCGGAAGTTTCCGCGTTGCTGCCTAAGATCCTCGACCTTGCCGGCGGCCTCGACATCTTCCATGCGAACGCTGGCGCCTACGTTGGCGGCGACGTGCTGGACGGAAATCCAGACGAGTGGGATCGCATGCTGAACCTCAACATCAACGCCGCGTTCCGATCGGTCCACGCCGTGTTGCCGCACATGGTCGCGCAGAAATCGGGCGATATCATCTTCACCAGTTCGATCGCGGGCGTCGTGCCCGTCGTATGGGAGCCGATCTACACCGCCTCCAAGTTCGCGGTGCAGGCCTTCGTCCACACGATCCGGCGCCAGCTTTCCAAACATGGTGTGCGCGTGGGCGCAGTGCTTCCGGGCCCGGTCGTCACCGCGCTGCTCGACGACTGGCCAAAGGCGAAGATGGACGAGGCGCTCGCCTCGGGTAGCCTGATGCAGCCCAAGGAGGTCGCCGACGCGGTACTCTTCATGTTGACGCGGCCGCGTAATGTGACCATCCGCGATCTCGTGATCCTTCCTAACAGCGTTGATCTCTGAAACGCGTGACAGGGGCGAGTTCGGTTTGCGCGTGATTTGTGCCTGATGCCGCTCGCGGTTTACCTGAAACACCTCCCGTAACAAGCATTGAGCAGGCAGTGAGCTATGACCTCAGATAACCCGACCACCGGGGCGACAGGCAGCAAGGACGATGCACGTTACATCGTTGGCGTGGACGTAGGCACGGGCAGCGCCCGGGCAGGAATCTTTGACCTGGCAGGCCGCATGTTGGCCACGGCCAAGCGTGACATCACCCTGTTCCATGCGAGCGGCTCCATCGTCGAGCAGTCGAGCAGCGAGATCTGGAACGCCGTCTGTCAATCTGTGAAGGATGCACTGTCGCAGGCCGCGGTGTCGCCTGATCAGGTGGCGGGGATCGGGTTCGACGCGACCTGCTCGCTCGTCGTACTGGGTGACGGCGGGCAGCCTTTGCCCGTGGGTCCCTCGGAGCAAGCTGAACGCGACATCATCGTCTGGATGGATCATCGTGCGCTGGAGCAAGCGGAGCGCATCAACGCGACGGGCCACGATGTACTTAAATTTGTCGGCGGCAAGATCTCGCCTGAAATGGAGACGCCAAAGCTGCTGTGGCTCCTCGAGAACAGGCCGAGCGTCTTCGCGGCGGCGTGGCAATTCTTCGATCTGACTGACTTCCTGACCTGGCGCGCGACCGGGGATCTGTCGCGCTCCACCTGCACGGTTACTTGCAAATGGACCTACCTGGCGCACGAACGGCGCTGGGACGAGAGCTACTTTCGCAGCGTCGGCCTGGGCGTGCTGGCGGACGAGGCTTTTGCGCGCATCGGCCAGTCTGTTGTCGACCCGGGAACGCCGTTGGGGAACGGGCTAACAGCGGATGCGGCTGCGGAGCTCGGCCTGCGAGCCGGTACGCCGGTCGCGACCGGCGTGATCGATGCGCATGCCGGTGGAATCGGTACGGTGGGCGCCGATGGTGAAGCCGAGTCCAACCTCGGTTACGTCTTCGGCACGTCATCGTGCACGATGACCACCACCCGCAGTCCGGTCTTCGTACCCGGCGTGTGGGGGCCCTATTTTTCGGCGATGGTGCCCGATGCATGGCTCAACGAAGGCGGGCAATCGGTGGCGGGCGCCGCGATCGAACAACTGCTTTCGATGCACCCCGCGACGCCCGATGCCCGACATCAAGCGGAGCAAGCGGACCAGTCTCTACCCGTGTTGCTGGCTAGTCTCGCGGCTCAGGCGGCGGACAGTTTGTCGGGGACCGTGTTGCTCGCCAAGGGCTTGCATGTCGTGCCGGAGTTCCTCGGGAATCGTGCGCCGCTCGCCGACCCGCACGCGCGAGCTGTGATTGCAGGCCTTGGAATGGAGAATGACCTGGACAGTCTGGTCGCTCTTTATATCGCCGGCATTTGCAGTATTGGTTATGGCCTTCGCCAGATTATCGAAGCGCAGACTTTGGCCGGCGCCCCGATCGAGCGGGTGGTCATTAGCGGCGGCGCGGGGCGACTCGATCTCGTCCGGCAACTGCTCGCCGATGCAACGGGAAAGCCCGTGCTTGCCACGCAAGCGGAAGAACCCGTCCTGCTGGGTGCCGCGATGTTAGGCGCAGTGGCAGGCGGCCTGTTCGACGATGTTCGCTCGGCGATGACCAGGATGTCGCACATCAGCAAGACCTACGAGCCGGACGCAGGCGATATCGCGGCACTGCATGAAGCGCGGTTTCGCGCGTTCAAGCAGTTGCAGAGCGTGGCGAGGGAAATTCGTTAGATTCACGCGGTAGACCTACGACGGCCCGGCATTGATGGCTACGTTGAAGCAAACCGTTGAGGCGGCTCCCTGTCCAGTTCTGCCTCGATGAATTCGACAAAAGCGCGGGCCGCCATACGGGTCGTTCGCCCCATCGGAAAATAAGCATGTACTGGAAGCTCGGCCATTTTCCATTCGGGCAGCAAACGCACGAGCGCCCCAACGTCGAGCTCAGACTGACAGGCCCATGAAGTCGTCGAGACAATCCCAAGGCCGGCTATTGCCGCGGCAAGCGCGCCAGCCGTGTCGTTAGTTGAAACATGCGATTGCAGGTCGATCGACGTGGTCTGGCCATCTCGCTCGAATTGCCATGAAGTCGCATGCGCGCCCGCTGGTCCGCCGACGACCCGATGCGCCGTAAGCTCCTCCGGCCACGCTGGCGCGCCATACCGGTCAAGATAGGCTGGGGAAGCCACGACCACACGATGCATTTTCCCAATCAACCGGGCGGTGCCCGTAGAGTCCGGCAGACTGCCCACGCGGATGCCGACATCAACTGCTTCGCGAATCATGTCCTGCCACCGATCGTCGAGCATGATGTCGAGCTTGAGCAATGGGTGACGTTCGGTGAAAACCGGAAGGCGCGGCATGATCACACGGGTGGCCATCGTTGAAGGCATGGCGAGGCGCAACACGCCACGTAGTTCTCCCGTCTCGCGAACGCTGTTCTCCGCGTCGTCGATTGCGGCCAAAATCGGCTCCATGCGGGCAAGAAACTCCAGCCCCGCTTCGGTCGGCACGACAGCCCGGGTTGTCCGTGTGAGCAAGCGGGCGCCGAGGCCCGCTTCGAGTTCGGCGACCATCCTCGAGACCTGTGATTGCGCCAGCCCGCTTTCCCGCGCGGCGGCCGAAAAGCTGCCCAGCCGGGCGACCCGGGTGTAAAGCCTGAATGTCAGGACGTCCTTCAAGCTTGCCTCCTTTTCCAGCGACCATCGGCAATCAATAACCGGCGCTCCACCACGCTTTCCATGCTGACTCAGCATAAATGTTAGCCGAACTCGGGGACTACCGAGATAAACGCCGCCGCGCCACATTACGCATGTGGTTCGGCAGCGATTATCAACTATCCGCTGAAAGAGTCAGCGCTTTGCTCTGGTGCAGCGTGGCCGGATAGACAACCCTCTGACAATTACCGGTCGCACCTGTCCATGCTGTTCCGTGATAAGTCATAGATTGAAGCGAGGACTACCGCTCAACCCTGCAATAAACGATATTGGTAACAACGAAAGCGCAGCTGACTCCCAGATGCGTTTCGCCGGAGTGGTCCCAGCAACGCACGCTTTTATGTAAGTCACAACGTAATGGTTCGAAGCCTTCCAAACTCATTTAATAAGGAATGTTAATCATGTCAAAGAAAGTGTTAATTACTGGCGCCACCGGCGACACGGGTCGTGCAGCGGTTCGCGAGTCAATCGCGCTCGGTCTCAATGTACGTGCGATGGTGCGGCGCAGGGATGCCCGGTCGGAGGCCCTCGAAGCGCTGGGCGCTGAGGTGGTGGTTGGCGATCTGCTCGAGATCAACACCATCCGCGATGCCATGAAGGATGTTGACGCCGCCTACCTGGTGTGGCCCGTTCAGCCCGGCCTGATCAACGCAACGGTGAACTTCGCGCAAGCGGCCAGGGAGAGCGGCGTGAAGACGGTCATCAACCTCTCGCAGCGTTCGGCCAACCGTGAGTCGAGCAGCGATTCCTGCCGCGACACGTACATTGCTGAGGAAGTACTCAACTGGTCGGGCCTGGACGTCATTCACCTTCGTCCTACTTACTTCCTGGAGTGGCTGCTTTATCCGTGGCAACTGCCTTATCTGCAGCAAGGGGTCCTGCGCATGCCGGTTGGCAAAGGCCGTCACTCGCCGATTGCCGCTGACGATCAAGGCCGGGTTATCGCTGCATTGCTGAAGAACCCGGAAGCGCATATTGGCACCACGATCCCGCTCTCGGGCCCGGTCGAAATGGACCACGAGCAAATGGCGGCTGAATTGTCCGAAGCGCTCGGCCGCAAGATCGTCTTCCAGGATTTGCCTATCGACGAATACTGCAACTCGATCGAGGCAATGGGCGTGCCGGCGTACATCGTTCAGCATCTCAGCGGCGCAATGGCTGACTACCAGCACGGCCATATGTCCGGCGCGGATAACAACGTCGAAAAGCTGACCGGCCATAGATCGATGACCGTCGGTGAATTTGCACGCCTTCATGCCGACAAGCTCAACGGCGCATGACATTCGCGGAGTACGGCTCGCTTGCACAGCACCGGAACCGCCCTCACCACTTATCAAACCCAAAAGGACATCATCATGAAAGTTGCTCATTCCGTCGCACTCGTCACAGGTGCAAATCGCGGCATTGGCCGCGTATTCGTCGAAGAACTGCTCAAGCGGGGGGCTTCAAAGGTGTACGTCGCGGCACGAGATACCACCTCGCTCAAAGATATTCTCAAGAATGGCGACCGCCGCCTGGTTCCCATGCCGCTCGACGTCACCGACCCTGATCAGGTCGCCGCAGCGGCAGTGATTGCGTCGGACGTGACGCTCCTGATCAACAACGCCGGCTACGCCGCGTTCGAAGGCGCCATCTCCGCATCCGACATCGACAACGCACGCCGTGAAATGGACGTCAATTATTTTGGCACCCTGGCTTTGACCCGCGCGTTCGCCCCGGTACTCGCCAAGACGGGCGGCGGCTCATTGATCAACATGCTGTCGATGCTGTCGCTTATCAGTCTGCCGGTGGCGGCAACCTACTCGGCATCCAAGGCTGCGAGCCTGTCGCTCACCCGCAGCGTGCGCGCTGAACTGGGCGCACAGGGCACGCAGGTGGTCGGCGTCCTCGCGGTTCAGACGGACACTGAAATGGGCGCGAAGCTGCCTGAGCCTCGCATGACGCCGCAGGAGGTCGTCACTGAAGCGCTGGACGCCATCGAAACCGGCATCAACGACGAGATCGTCGCCGGTGATCAAACGCGCGTCATTCACGCGGCGTTCACCGCTGACCCGAAGGGTTTGCAGGCGAAGATGTCCACCCGGCTGCCGCAACGCGCCTGACCCATTTCCCTATTTTTCAAGTTAAATTACAGAGGTGAATCATGGACTTCCTGGAAACGCTCGCCAGCCGCAATGCCGAATTCGCAGAAACCGGCTTTAACGCGGATTTGAAAATGTTGCCGTCGCGCCGCACGATGATCATTGGTTGCGTCGATCCGCGCGTCGATCCGATGGACATATTGAAGCTGGAACCCGGCGAAGCGGCCATCATCCGCAACGTGGGCGGACGCGTGAATCCGGCGCTGTTCGAAACGATGGCGATTCTTGGTACGGTATCGCGAGCGGCGGGAGAAGCAGTCGGCCCTGGCTGGAATTTGGTCGTGCTTCAGCATACTGATTGTGGAATCAACGGTTGCTACCATCACGCGCCAAAGTTGCTGGCGAAGTACATGGGCGTCGCCGATGACAAGCTCGACGATCTCGCGATCACCGATCCGTACAAGGCGGTAGCAATCGACGTAGCGGCACTCAAAGCCAACCCGAATCTGCCGGGCGCGTTTACGGTGACGGGTATCGTCTATGACGTGAAGACGGGCCTTGTAGAGACAGTCGTTCCGCCCACGGTGCTGCGGCCTGAACTGGATCAAGGCCATTTGACTTGAGCCGATTCCTGCCACCCGTGTTCAACAAACGCTACACCGTTGACTGAGGTTCTGACGCAACGCAGTCAGGAGGTGGCCCCTTTGCAAACGGGGCGCACAGCGCTTGGACAAGGTTGCGCCTGCAGACGCGCCGCGTTGCCGGAGAACGGTCGCTCACGTTGTCCGCGCTGACTTACTATTCGCGTTTGGCTTCCGATCAGGACTGCTCCGACGTCACGACGGGCGTCGCGCCGGCTGATGGATCGGGCGTTAGCATATGTTCCTCGCGCAGGCGCGCGGCGATCGCCAAGCCCATTTTCTCTGCATTCTTGTCGATACCGCCGACGAAGATGTCCAAGCCCGCTATAACGACGGCGCTGATCTGTTCCCGATAGAACGTTTTCATCTCTACGCGCGTGTTGGGCCGGGAAGGGTCGTGTTCGTTGGGAACGATTGACGCATTGACGTCGGAGATTGCGAGCTGCCAAACGGCTTCGGCGTCACCGCGCGAGGTTGTCGTAACGCGTGTGGCTTTGACAACCATGATTTGCGTTGCAAGAGACGACAGAATCGTTTTGGGCAAAGCGCGTGCATCTGCCTCTGAGTCGATCTGCAATAGCGTCACCGGGATCGAACCTGCGTTAGCCCTGAGCGTGCTGCCAAGGGAGTTCGCAAAGTGATTACCCTCACGCTTGCGCGACGCCTCACCGAACAGGGAATCGTCCACGACGATCAGTAAGCTACGCACACGCGTAGGCTCCTGTCGCCCATTCGCGGTCGTACGCACCACAGGGCCGCTCGCGCAGCCCGCGATGATCGATGCGGCACAGAGCATCGCCATTCCGGCTCTTCGTCTCATGGAGATTCCAGGTTCGCGTTTTCGACAATCGCCACGCATGCAAAGCCCGACGAGACACAGTGGTCAACATGGTTATCGGCAGGAACAACCGGAAGCTTAAGTGACACGTTTGGGTAACGAATTCGCGTCATAAATCTGGCAAGTCCAACGAATTCAATTCCGCGTCATCTGGCGCGTGATGCAGCGTTCGGTTGCGACCACGTTAAAGTCACCTGCAGGGACGTTAATCGAAGGGCCGCCGCCAAATCCGCGCAGCGCATGTCTCATTTCGCGACACGTACGGCAGCGGCCGCTCGAACAAGCGTCCGATTCTGCGACAGTGGGCCGAATTCCGAAGCCGGCCCGGGTGCTTAACAATCCAATTAAATCCTGTTGTCTGTCAGGCACCAAGGCCTTGTCTGGGCGGAGTGCGCGTCACCGGCATGGACATTGCATAAACGAAACCAATAAAAACGCGTTGGAAGAACCGGCGAGCCTGCTTGCGGCATCGAAGGCCGGCAAGTTCCCATGCAAGCCGTCGTGCCGTTCACCAGGAGACGAAACGTGAAAGCTGCAGTGCTGCATGAGTACGATGAATCATTGAGCCGTGACGAGTTCGTGCGTTACGAGGAGGTCGCTGATCCGAAGATCGGGCGGCCCACCGACGTGATCGTGCGCATTGGCGGCGCGGGTGTCTGCCGCACGGATTTGCATGTTGTCGAAGGCATCTGGCGCAGCAAGGTGGACGTGGTCTTGCCCTACATCATGGGCCACGAAAACGCCGGCTGGGTCGAGGCAGTGGGCTCTGCTGTCGAGAGCGTCAAGGTGGGCGACGCTGTGATCTGCCATCCGCTCGTGACGAGTGGCTATTGCCTGACGTGCCGCCGCGGCGACGACATGCATGCAACCGATAGCAGCTTCCCGGGCATCAATGCCAATGGCGGTTATGCCGAATATATACTCACGGGCGAACGCTCGCTGATCAAGTTGCCGAAATCGTTGGCGCCCAAGGACGTCGCGCCTTATACCGATGCCGGATTGACCGCCTATCGGGCTGCCAAGAAGGCGTCTCGTCACTTGCTACCGGGCCAGTTCGCGGTTGTGATTGGCGCCGGTGGCCTGGGGCACATTGGCATTCAGGTATTGAAGGCTCTTTGCGCGGCGGAAATCATCGTGGTCGACCGCTCGGAAACCGCGTTGCAACTTGCCAAGGAATGCGGCGCGGACCATACCGTCAAGGGCGGCGACGACGAAGTGCAAAGCGTGCTTGCGTTGACCGGTGGTAACGGTGCGGAAGCCGTGATCGATTTCGTCGGCGAAGGTGACGCGGTCGCCAAAGGCCTAGCCATGACGCGCAACGGCGGGTTCTATTACATCGTCGGCTATGGCGGGAAAATCGAGTTGCCGACCATCGACATGATCACCAGTGAGAAAACCATTGTCGGCAATCTGGTCGGCACTTACCCCGAGCTGGTCGAGCTGATGGCGCTGGCCGATCGCGGGTTGGTTCATCTGGCGACGAAGGAATACCGCTTGAGCGAGGCGAACCAGGCGCTCAAGGACCTGCATCACGGCAAGATCAGGGGCCGCGCGGTACTGATTCCATAGCGATGGATCCGACCAGGAGGGCGCCGTGGCGCCGCAGCAAAATCCAATGCCGATTCCCGAACGCGTGCGCCTGGTCATTGCACTGACCGAGGTAAATTCCCGCTATTTGCGCGGCGAAAACCGTTGCGCCGGAGCCGAGATCGAGTTGGCGTGTGCGCTGGCCTGCGAGAAGCGCGACGGCGCCACGCCGGAGCGGACACAGGACATTGTGCAATTGCGGGCGCGGCTGAACGCATCGGAAAACGAGTTGCTGGCTATTGAAGCCGAGCGTGACTGGCTTGAGAACGCGCTGGCAAATTTCGACACCGTTGAGTCTGGCAAAAAGCCCGGAGCTTTTCAATGAATCGAATTCCGGTCACGGTTCTTACCGGGTTTCTTGGCGCAGGCAAAACCACGCTGCTTAATCGCATATTGCGCGAGCAACATGGCCGGCGATATGCAGTGATCGTCAATGAATACGGCGAACTCGGCATCGACGGGGGGCTGGTGGTGGGCGCTGAAGACGAGGTGATCGAGCTCAATAACGGCTGCGTATGCTGCAAGGTGCGCGGCGACCTGATCCGAGTGGTGTCGGGACTGATCAAGCGCAAGGGTGGCTTCGACGGCATCCTGATCGAGATGTCCGGATTGGCGGACCCCGCGCCGGTGGTTCAGACGTTCTTTGTCGACGATCTCATCCGGCAGCGCACGCGGCTCGATAGCGTCATCTGCGTGGCCGACGCGCTGCATCTCCGAGGATGCCTGGCTGACAGTCGTGAGGCTGCGGAGCAACTGGCGCAGGCGGACATCGTACTCCTTAACAAAACTGATCTTGTCGATGCGAGTGGTCTGGCTTCGGTAGAAGGGGCCATTCGAGGCATCAATCCCACCGCGGAGTTGTTGCACAGTGTCCGCTGCGTGGTGCCGCTCGCTGCGCTGCTCGATCGAGGCGCGTTCGATCTCAAGCGCCTCCATCTTGCTACCTCGCCCGGAGATACAGACGAGTCGTTCTCTGATGAGCGACCCTTTCGCCATATATCGGTCAGTCCCGGGCGTCATAGCCATGGCATAGATTGCGTGTCGCTGCTAGTCGATAAGCCGCTGGAACGCAGCCGTTTTCTTTCGTGGCTGCAGCAACTGGTGGTCGAGCAAGGCCAGGATCTGTTGAGAGCCAAAGGGATCGTCTACCTGGCAGGATCGGACCGCCGTTTCGTGTTTCAAGGGGTACATATGACCATGGACACGGATTTCGACCGGCCGTGGCGAGCGGACGAAGTACGCGATAGCAGGCTGGTGTTTATCGGCCGCAATCTCGATCGTCGAGGATTGCGGGAGAGTATCGGATACTGCAAGACTGACTCATGAATGTGCCTCCACCCTTGATCGAAATGCTCGGGGCCCGATGGGTGACGGAGGCGCCCGTTGTCGCACTTGCGTGGGACGTTGACGGACGCCATGCGGGATTTGCGCTGGGTGACGGTACGGTAGCGCTCGCCACGGGTGAATGGCCTGGCGGCCCGAGGCTCAAGCCCCGGGAGGGCGGTGGAGTCGAGTTCGAGCAAGCACGGGAACCCCCGGCGCCGGTCGCCCGCTTCAGTGTGCATGAAGGAACCTGCCTCGCGCTTGCTGCTGATCCTGACGGAGGATTTCTCAGCGGTGGGGACGACGGACGTCTGGTCCACCTGAAGGCCGACGGCACGAGCGAGGTCTTGGTCGACGTCGACGGTGAGTGGATCGACCTCGTGGCAACGAGTGCGGCCGGACGGGCTTATGCAACCGGCCGCCGGGTTCACTGGCTGGGAGCGAAGCCGGCGAGTCTTCCCTTACCGGGCTCGGCAACCGCCCTTGCTTTCAATGCCGCGGGCGATCAGTTGGCGATCGCTCATCACGGCGGCGTCACGCTATGGCCGGTAGCCGCCCATGTTCCTCGCCTGCTTGCATGGCCTGGGTATCACCGCAGTGTTGCATGGAGTCCTGATGATCGCTATCTCGTGAGCGGCATGGAGGAGAACGCTCTGCATGGATGGCGGTTGCCGGACGGCGGCGACATCGAAATGGGCGGTTATCCCGGGCAACCCCGGTCGCTATCGTTTTCGGCGGACGGCCGTGTATTGGTCACGAGCGGCGGTCCGCGCGCGGTTTGCTGGCGATTCGACCCGCCCGGAGGTGACGAGCAGCCGAGAGAATGCGGCATTGCCGGCAAGACGCCGGTCACTCAAGTAGCTTGCCATCCCACGCATCCATTGATTGCCGTGGGTTACCACAATGGCGCGGTACTGCTGTGCCAGCCGGGCGGCACGCCGGGCGGCACAGATGTCCTGTTTGTCAAAGGGGCTGACGGTAGTCCTGTTAGCGCCATTGCCTGGTCACCCGATGGCGGACGGCTAGCAATGGGCACGGAAGCCGGTGAGATTGGCCTGGTGTCGTTGCCGGAGGCGCTATTTCATTTCGGAAGCCCATGATGAAAAGACGGGCAACATCCATTACACAACGAAGGAGACAACCATGAGCAATGAGCACCTTTCAAAGGACCAGTTCTTCGAGCGCCTGGGAGCGATTGGTGACGAAATGATCGAGGCGTACGGCAAAGACTTCGCGATGGGCGCTCTCGTGCTCGCGGCGCGATTCATCGCGGAAAGAAAGCCGAATGGTGAGGGCGCGCAGAGCGTGATCTATACGGGGGAGCAGCGTGGAGGCGTGGGGTTGTAGTCGGTCGTGTCGCCAAGTTCGTCGCTATCTTCATATAATTAGTTTGATATCCTGATTGATTAAAAATTATGCACGCCACTGCGTCGTCACTTGATGCCTTCTGAACGGTGACGAACCGTAGCCAGGATCGTCCCAATATCGGACAGATACGCAGAATGCGAATGTCGCATAACAAAACAGAATGCGGTGCCCACGTCTTTCGGAAACGAAGCCATGCGGAGCACAGCCATATGAGGCGGGACATGAGGCTCGTTGGCACGCTAATCGCTCTTGAGTACAGATCGAGACCCAAGTGTCGATGATCCGAAGTCCAAGAAAAACGACAGGAGGCATGGATCGTGAAGGTGGGAGCGGGACGCCAGTTTGTTCTACGTTCCCGCGCCACTTTTTGTTCGCGACCGTGACCACCGGCCTGTGTTGTTGATTGTTGACTCTGGCCGTGGCATCAACCGGCCCTGCCCGTAGTGCCGCCGTACGACAGTGAAATGTGACATACGACGGTGACTCATGAAATGGAAAAGGAGAGCTCAATGTCCGACGGATTAACCCTCAACAAGATCACGTCCCAGCGCGGGATCAGCATTGGCGAGGCGGCACGCCGCGTCGCCGATCTCGGCTGGACGCCCAGTTACGTTCAGGAAGCGATGACCTTCCCGACGGACTACAAGATCAGCAAGGCGCCACGCGACCCGATGAAACAGGTGCTGCGCTCCTATTTTCCGATGCAGGAGGAAAAGGATAACCGCGTCTATGGTGCGCTCGATGCGGCGTTGCGCGGCGACATGTTTCGCAACGTCCAGCCGCGTTGGGTCGAATGGATGAAGTTGTTCCTGGCGATCATTCCGTTCCCGGAAATCTCGGCAGCGCGGTCGATGGCGATGCTCGGCCGCCTCGCTCCTGGCGAAGAACTGCGCACCGGCTTCACGATGCAGATGGTGGACGAATTCCGGCACTCGACCATCCAGATGAACCTCAAGAAGTGGTACATGGAGAACTATATCGACCCGGCCGGGTTCGATATAACGGAGGCGGCGTTCGGCAAGTGCTACGCGACGACGATCGGCCGTCAGTTTGCCGAAGGGTTCCTGACGGGCGACGCCGTCACCGCCGCGAACGTGTTCCTGCAGGTGGTTGCTGAAACGGCATTCACGAACACCTTGTTCGTCGCCATGCCTTCAGAAGCCGCGCGCAACGGCGACTATGCGTTGCCGACCGTGTTCCTCTCGGTGCAGTCCGACGAAAGCCGGCATATTGGCAACGGCCATTCGCTGGTGATGTCGGTCATTAATGATCCGGACAATCATCTTTTGCTGGAGCGCGATCTTCGCTACGCCTTCTGGCAAAACCACGCCATTGTCGATGCGGCGATCGGCACGTTCATCGAGTACGGCACCACTGACCGCGACAAGAACAAGGAATCGTATGTCGAGTTGTGGCACCGGTGGATCTATGAGGATTACTACCGTACTTACATGCTCCCGCTGGAAAAATACGGCATCAAGATTCACCACGATGATGTTGGCGCGGCTTGGGATCGGCTCGTCAAGAAGAATTACGTTCACAAGGTCGCACAGTTCTTCTCCGTGGGCTGGCCGGTCAACTTCTGGCGTATCGAGGCGCAGACCGAAAAAGACTTCGAGTGGTTCGAACACAAATACCCGGGCTGGTACGCGGAATTCGGCGACTACTGGAAGTGGTACGCGAAGAAGAGCATACCGGGCGAAACCAACATGCTGTTTGACCAGGAGAACGGTTACGTGTACCCGCACCGCTGCTGGAGTTGTCTGGTGCCGTGCCTGATCCGGGAAGACTTCGTAGTGGATGAGGTGGAAGGGCAGCTTTACACCTATTGCTCGGAGTTATGCCGCTGGACCCACAAGGTAGCGTTCGCCTCCGAATACGAGGGGCGGCCGACGCCGGCCATGGGACGCTTCAGCGGACGCCGCGAATGGGAAGAGTGCTACCACGGCTGGGATCTGGCTGATTGCATCAAGGATCTTGGTTTCGTGCGCAGCGACGGCAAGACCCTGGTGCCGCAGCCGCATCTGCAGTTTGACGACAGGAACATGTGGACGCTCGACCATGTTCGCGGTCATACCATCCAGAGCCCAATCGTTCTGATAAGGGGCATGACGCCGGAGCAGCGCGAAAAGCACATCGCTGAATATCGAGCCGGCTTCAAGATTAACCCGGTGAATTGAAGCAGCGATGCCGTCCGGGAGTGATTGAGTAGGTGAATGAGCGAGTGCATTACTGCTCCCGGACGGATCAGGAGGACACGATGAGCAGCATGACCGATATGCAATGGAAGAGGGATGCCATGCCGGAAACAGTCGACTACCAGACAGTTCATATAGTGCGATTCGAGCCTGTCGGCGTCGAGATGGAGGTCGCGGAGGGCGAGACCGTGCTGGATGCCGCATTCCGCCAGGGCATCTCGGTGATGCACGGATGCAAGGAAGGGCAGTGCAGCAGCTGCAAGTCCTTGTTGATCGAAGGCGACGTCGAGTTGAAGAAGTACTCAACCTTCGCGCTGCCCGACTATGAGCGTGAGACGAATCACATCCTGCTGTGCCGGACGCTCGCATTTAGTGACCTCACGGTGGAACTGCTGAACTACGACGAAGACCTGATGCGCCGTTCCATTGCGGTGAAGGAGTTCGGGGCGACGCTGACAAAGATAACCGCGCTGACGCATGACATCAGGTTGCTCGAGGTGGAGCTGGACCAGCCGCTGCGGTTTTGGTCCGGCCAATATGTAGACCTGACCATTCCGGGGATGGACATCACGCGGTCGTTCTCCATGGCGAGCGTACCAAGCGAGCCAGGGGGGCAGACGAGCCTCGCGTTCATCATAAAGAAGTATCCCAATGGTGCGTTCTCTTCTCAGCTCGATGACGGCCTCAAGCCAGGGGACCGGTTGGTGGCGAAGGGACCGTACGGCACCTGCTTCCGGCGCGAGGAGCAACCGGGGCCAATCGTGCTGGTGGGCGGCGGTTCTGGAATGTCTCCCCTCTGGTCGATCCTCAACGATCTTGTCCAGAGCGGCGAGCAAAGGCCGGTGCGTTTCTTCTACGGCGCGCGTACCCGTCGCGACTTGTTCTATCTCGACGACTTCGCCGCACTGACGGAGAAACTACCGGACTTCCGCTTTATCCCCGCGCTTTCACACGCTGAAGCAGGCGATGAGTGGACCGGCGAGACTGGCTTCATTCACGAGGTGCTCGGACGGACCTTGCGCGAGGAAAAGCTGGCCGGCGAGATCGATGCCTATACGTGTGGCCCGACACCAATGATCGACGCGGTAATGCCGGTGCTGCAAATGGCCGGCGTTTCACCCGAGCGGCTTTATTTCGACAAGTTCACTCAGGCCGTCCGCTGACCGGACCTTGGCCAGCTGCAGACCCGAAGTTCCGTTTAACCGAAAGACGAAGGAGGATCGACATGAGCACCACGATAGAGCAACCGGCGCCGCTTGCATCAGGCGCGGCCGGTTCGGCCCAGTTCGCTGGCTGGGACAGTCGTAAGTACAACTACTTCGAGCCCAAGGGGCGCAAGGCATCGCACTATGAGGACATGACCGTCGACGTTCAGCCGGACCCGAAGCGCTACCTGCTGCAGGACTGGATCATCTCGTTTGCCGATGGCACGCCGACCTATTCGGAAACATGGACCGCCGCCAAATGCACGGACTGGCACAAGTTCCGCGCGGTCGATGAGGAATGGGAGCGCACCCACTACCAGCGCCAGTCGACGATCATCGGCATGATCAGCAGCGCTATCAGCAATGCCCGGCGCTCGGGCGCGGTGAAGCGTTTCGACAAGACGTGGCTCAAGGTGCTGGAACAGCACCTTGGCGCATACAAGCACGCAGAGTTTGGCCTGGGTACCGCGACCATGCACGCGCAGCGCTATGGCGTGACGCAGATGATCAACAGCGCCATCCTCACGAATGCATCGTACAAGCTGCGTTTCGCGCAGGACTTGACGCTGTACTTGGGAGAAATTGCGCTGGATGCGTCGAATCTCGATCTCGACGCTGGCAAGACTCACTGGCTGAACGACCCGATCTGGCAGGAGACGCGCCGGGCAGTGGAGGCTATCGGGGGCGCAACCGACTTCCTTGAAAAGTACTTCGCGGTGAACGTGGTGTTCGAGCCGCTTGTGGCCGACCTGTTCCGCAGCGGTTTCATCATGCAGATGGCCGCATCGCAAAACGACTTCCTGACGCCGACCGTAGTTTCTGCGGCCGAGGGCGACTATGAACGCAACCTGGCCAACGCGGTGGAGCTATTTCACATGCTTGCCAACGACCCGAAGCATGGCGACGCCAACCGGAAACTGTTCGGCGAGTGGCTGGAAAAGCACGGTGCCCTCGCGGCTGAGGCGGCGAAGCACCTCCAACCGATCTGGTCAATTCCCCATGTCAAGGTGGTGCAGTTCAACGACAGCCTGAACAGTTCGATAGAGCGCGCCGAGATGATTGCTCGCGAGATCGGCATTCATTTTCCATTGACGATCAGAGCCTGAGAGATTCTTAATTAGCACGACCTAACCGGGAAGAGGAGTACACGATGTCAGTGCATACCGACAACATCTTCAAGTCGATGAAGGACGTTCGTTTCGAGCAGACCATTTCTCATCAGTGCGGCGTCACCATGAACGATAGTGTCGAGGCGCGCGCCATTGCGGAGTTGATGGCGCAAAAACCCGGCATCACGGTGACCTATCTTCCCGCGATGATTCGCATAGACGGGCAGGGGAAGATCGAGTTCAAGATGAGCGAGATCAGCGAATCGCTTGGCCGCGAAATGACCCCGCATCTGTTCGAAATATCCACTTCGACCCATTACGGGCGGATGGTGATGATAGACGACAACACCGTCGTGCTGTTCGGCAACATGGACGACGCCATGGCTTACGAGTGACGATCTGCCCCCCACCGCACCTCGCGACTGACTTTGGATGACATGAAGCCGGTCGCTTTTCGCACACCCATGGAGACAATGTCATGTATCGAACCACGGACGGTGAAGAGATCTTCATTATCGACGGGCACGTTCATCTTTGGGACGGCAGCAAGGCCAACCTCAAGAATGTGCACGGCCAGCAGTTCATCGATTGCTTCTATGCCTATCATTCGAACCTGAGTCCCAAGGAATATTTGTGGCCCAAGGAAAAGTTCGACAAGTACGGTGAAGAAGCCATGTACGAGGACCTGTTCGTCACAGGTTATGACGATATGGCGATCTGTCAGCCGACGTATCTGACAGACTTCTACAAGAATGGCTTCAACACGACCGAGTCCAATTATGTGTTGAAGGGGAAGTACCCGAACCGGTTTATCGTCAACGGCGCGTTCGACCCTCGCGACGGCGAGGCCGGGCTCGATCGCCTGGACGAGTTGTCGGAGAAATACAAGATCCAGGGTGTCAAGCTCTATACCGCCGAATGGCGCGGTGACAGCAAGGGTTACAAGCTGTCGGACCCGGGTGTACAGAGATACTTCGAACGCTGCGAGAAGCTGGGTATCAAGAACATCCACGTCCACAAGGGCCCGACCATCCTGCCGCTGAACCGCGATGCTTTCGATGTTGCCGACGTCGACGACGCAGCGACGAGCTTCCAGAACCTGAACTTCATTGTCGAGCACTGCGGCTTGCCGCGCCTGGACGACTTCTGCTGGATCGCGACCCAGGAAACCAACGTGTATGGCGGCCTTGCGGTGGTGCTGCCATTCATTCACACGCGGCCGGAGTATTTCGCCCATGTGATTTCGGAGCTGCTTTTCTGGATCGGCGAAGACAAGATCCTGTACGGCAGCGACTACGGTATCTGGTCGCCGAAGTGGCTGATCGAAAAGTTCATGGCGTTTGAATTGCCTGAATCCGTGAGCAAGGAAACCGGCGTTCAACTTACGATGACCGCGAAGAAAAAAATCCTTGGTCTCAACGCAGCGCGGTTGTATGGGATCGATATAGACGCGCAGAAGAAACTGCTGGCTGACACGCGTCAGACGGCTACGGTATGACCATCATGGCAGCCGTTGCTACGGGTGAGCGAACCGCGGAGGTATGGGCGCGGCTCGAGTCCGTGATCGATCCCGAACTCGACGAATCGGTGACGGAACTGGGTTTTGTCACCGGCGTAGAGGTCGATTCCGGCGGTCACGTGCGGGTCGATTTTCGATTGCCGACCTACTGGTGCGCCGCCAATTTTGCGTTCCTGATGGCCGACGACATGCGTATTGCCGTCGCGGCCTTGCCGTGGGTCGAGAAGGTCACGGTGGGCCTCGGCGAGCACATGTATGCCGACGAGATCAATCGCGGGGTCGCTGCCGGGCTGTCGTTCCAGGCTACTTTCGGTAGTGAAGCAAGCGGTGAACTGGAGGAAGTTCGCCGGACCTTCATGGTCAAGGCCTTCCAGCGAAGGCAGGAAGCGCTGCTGACCTATCTGCTCGATCAAGGGCATGAATCAGTGGCGCTGCTGCGGCTAACCGTCGTGGAACTTGCCGCGCTGCCTTGCGACACCGCGGGTCATCGCCTGATCGTTCGCTACCTGGAGCGACGCCCGGTCATAGGGTCGGGGGAAGGCGAACTGGCCTTTGTAGACCAGGATGGCGCATTGCTCGATGCCGGCCAGATCCACGCTTACTTACGCGCTTTGCGACGGGTTGGCGTCAACGCTGAATTTAACAGCGCACTGTGCCGCGGTTTGCTGGCTACCCGATATGGCGCGGGATGCGCACCGCAAGTGGAGGTAAAGCCGGTGCATTTCGTTCGTTCTGTCGGCGTGGCGAGATCAACTTAAAATGATTTGTTATCCGAATTAATGATAAAAGGAGACACGCAATCATGCCGAATATCATGTTGCATGACGATGAGGCCCGCATGGCGCTCGGCCGCGGCGTGGCCAAGCTCGCGAAGGCTGTACGTGGCACGCTTGGGCCCCGCGGGATGAATGCGATCATCGACCGGCCGATCGGCACGCCGATCATTTCCCGCGACGGCGTGAGTATCGCCAACGAGATCGAACTGGAAGACGTGTTCGAAAACATCGGTGCGCAGGTCGTCAGGGAGGTATCGAAGCAGACCAATGAAGTCGCCGGCGACGGTACGACGACAGCGACGGTCCTGGCCGATGCACTCGTGCAGGACGGCCTTGCCTGTCTCGCGGAAGGGGCTAACCCGGTTGAGCTGGTCCAGGGCCTTGAGGCCGCTGTCACTGAGGTCATTGCGGCGCTCAAGCGCACGGCAACGCCGCTGCGCGGTAGCGAGGAGGTGCGTGCGGTTGCCATCGTGGCTGCGAATGACGAGGTAACGGGCGCGATGGTGGCCGAAGCGCTGGAGCGAGTTGGTCCCGACGGTATCGTCGACGTGGAGTATGGAACGACGGTCGAAACGCGCCTGGAAGTGGTCGACGGCATGGCCTTCGATCGTGGCTACCTGTCTCATCACATGGTGACGGACCTCGAAAGAATGCAGGTGGTACTCGATAACCCGCTCATCCTGATGACCGACCAGCGGCTGCAGTCGGTGGAAGAGGTGGTCGCCATCCAGGCGCTCATAGCAAAGAGCAAACGCCCGCTGTTGATCATTGCCGAAGAGGTTGCGCCCGCCTGCGTGGTGAGCCTGCTCGCCTGGCGAGACAACGGCGGGGTCGCCGTGGCGGCCATCCATCCGCCTGAATACGGGCATTGGCGCAAGGCGATGCTCGAGGATATTGCCATTGTCACGGGAGGCCGGGTGGTCGCCCGCGACCTGGGCGGAAAACTCGAGACCACGGAACTGCGAGACCTCGGCAGCGCCCGGCAAGTACGCATTTCCGCCAACCAGACCATCATCACGGCCGGAGGCGGCGATCCGGTCGGCATTGCCGCGCGTCGCCAGCAGGTGGCACGCCAGTACGAGATGGCGCCGGAGAATGTTGAGCGGGACAAGTATCAGGTCCGCCTCGCCAAGCTATCGGGGGGCACCGCAATGATCCTGGCCGGCGGCGCCACGCCGGTCGAACAGAAACGCCGCCTTCATTTGATCGAGGATGCGATCAACGCGGCGCGCGCGGCCATTGCCGAGGGTGTCGTTCCGGGAGGAGGGATGGCGTTGCTGCGGGTGTCCTCTGAACTTGAGGGGATCGTTTCACGCACCCAGGGGAGTGTCCAGCAGGGTGCAAGACTGCTGCAGCGGGCGCTGATGAAACCGTTGTTTCATATCGCGACGAACTGCGGCCTGAACGGCGACGCGATCGTGGCCGAGGCGGTGCGATCAAGACCGGGCATGGGACTCGACGCGCGCACGGGCGCCTTCGTGAATCTGGTGGAGGCAGGCATCATCGATCCGGTCAAGGTCAGCTACAGCGCGGTGCGCAATGCGGCGTCGGTTGCTGGATTGATCCTGACAACCCAGACCCTGATTGCCAAGAAGCCGGAGACGATCGATCCCACGGCCGGCCCTGCGCTTGGCGGGGGCGCTGAATTGTTTGGCCGAAAATAATCGTGCTGTAAACGGTCACCGTGAGGTGACCGTTTACAAAAAAATATAATTATTTCGTAATCCAAAGTTAATAGTGCTGTTTATTTTGGAGTAGTCCGGAAAACGTGCTTTGCCAGATTACTCGCTTCCCGCTTGCCCTGGCTTACAACGCATCAGGTCTGCTTTACGTGAATACCTGGCTGGACTGGCCACGCTGTGTAATAGCGGGCTATTACGTCGATAAACCTTGAGTCATTTCCGCTTGAAATTGCGCTGCAACGGCCCAGACTATGCCTACGATGTGTCTTGTCAAAGAATAGTTAGTCATGTTGGACGGGGCGTGTTTTCCCGAGCGGACCTGATCAAAAGCTAGGCATATACTAGTCCGTGGTGTTGCTGCCAGCTTACGGAATTGAATAGCGAGAAGCGCCAGCCGCAACGCCAGAAAAGCGAGTCGCGACGAAGCCTGCCTTAGAGAGGTTTCGCGCTGACCAATCGCATCGGAGGAGACTTGTGGCGAGACACCAAATTGAGCGTGCATCAGGTCCTGGCGGTCAGGCGGTGATGCATGGCCTGATGGCACAGGCGCAACGCGCCGACGTCCTCCACTCTGACCGCGACACCATGCGCGCATGGGAACGTTTCCTGGCGGGCGAGTCAGCGGTATCGGTTCCTTCAGCGCTGATTGCATCGTGGCAACGTAGTCTGGAGTCTGGCGTTAGTCCTTCTGCAAGCCTCGCACCATTCGCGGTGCATGGCGACGCTATTGAGGCGTTGCGTTGGCGTCATCGGGAGTTGCTGGCGGCCTCCGATCGTCTTTTCGCCGCGACCGCGGATCTCTTCGCGGATTCCCATTCCATGCTGCTGCTGACGAACCAGGATGGGGTGATCCTCAAGGCGGCAGGGGACCTGCGCACGTTGACGGCCGGCGAAAAGATCCACTTGACGACTGGCGGCGACTGGCGTGAAGCGATGGCTGGCACCAACGGTATCGGCACCGCGCTCGCGACCGGCGAGCCGACCTATATTCACGGCTCAGAACACTTCTGCGAAGGGATCAAGTCCTGGAGTTGCGCGGCGGCGCCGATTTGCGAACCCGGAACCGGTGCGATCATAGGTGTACTCGATATCTCCGGGCCGCCTTCGACTTATCAGATCAATAACCTGACATTGGCGATTACGGCAGCGCGACAAATAGAAATGGTGCTGGCCGAACAGTCCGCGCGCCAGCATATGCGGCTATTGGCTTTTTGCTTGCAACGACTCTCATCGTCCGACGCAGCGGGAATGATTGCGATCGACCGGCGCGGCCGCCTCGTACACACGACAGGCAGGGTAGCGCTTCCCGTCGGCATAGGAGAGCGGTTCCCCGGGATGAATGAGAACTCCGCTGTGGAGGACTGGGCGCGGCACCTGCCCCACGGCTTGCGCGCCGAATGGTTCAGCCCGGTCGTGGTGGAAGGCAGCACGATCGGCGCAATGCTCGTTGTTCCCGCGATCCGGTCGCGACCTTCGGGCAAGCGGACAGTTGAGCGCATCAATGCGCTTGGGAATGCAACGGGTAATGAGCCTAGAAGCGAGGCCGGAAGCGAGGCCGGAAGCGAGGCCGACCCGCAACGCAACTGTTTCGCCCAGATACTCGGGCAGAGCGCTGTCATGCTCGCCGCCGTCAATCGAGGTCGCCAGCTTGCGCGCAGGCGTGTACCGGTGTTGATCGAGGGCGAGACCGGGGTCGGCAAGGAACTGTTCGCGCGTGCAATTCACGGAGAGGAGCGAGGAGGCGGAGCTTTCGTCGCGTACAACTGCGGGGCGGCGTCGAAGGAGCTGATCGGCAGCGAATTATTCGGTCACGTGCACGGCGCGTTCACGGGAGCGACTGCAGAGGGACGACCCGGCCGCTTCGAACTCGCGCACGGCGGCACCCTGTGTCTGGACGAAATTGGCGAGTTGCCGCTCGAATTACAACCTGTCCTCCTGCGCGCGCTTGAGGAGGGCGTTGTCTATCGATTAGGCGACACGCGGCCACGGCACGTCGATGTGCGCTTGCTGGCGATGACCAATCGTAATTTGCACGACGAAGTAAAATCCGGGCGGTTCCGGGGTGATCTGTATTACCGCATCAGCGTCACCCGAATACGGATCCCTCCGCTGCGCGAGCGGGATATCGACATCGATCTCCTGGTCGAGCATTTCAACCGGCGACTTGCGCTTCGCCACGCGGTTCCGCTAAGGCGGCTGAACCCCGAAGTCATGGCCGTGCTGCGCGCTTATTCCTGGCCGGGCAACGTCAGGGAGATGCGAAACATCATTGAGAACTTATTGTTGACGTCGCGCGAAGAAGAGGTGGGACTCGACGAATTGCCCGCGGAACTGCTCGCCGAAACAGAAACTGTCAGCACGGCGGAGCCCGTGCCGCTTCGGTCAAGCAGTCTGGAAGAAACGGAGCGCGCAGCCATTGCTCGAGCGGTATATGGCGCTCATGGCAATCTTGCCCAGGCTGCCCGTTCACTTGGCGTTTCTCGCAGCACGTTGTATAGAAAGCTGGAGATCTATCAACTGGAAAGCATTGTCAAACCGGCTATGGAATGACGGCTCCCGAGTTGAAAAACGGGTGGCAAGCGGATCGTCGACGGCTATCGGCGGGATTGAAAACTACAATCGAGAAGCCCGTTTCACCTGCTAGATTTAAATGGGACTGTGCAGCTTCGCGCAACTGCATGGCGAGTCAATCGAGACGACCTATATTACAACGCGCACCCCCAATACAGGCTTGCAAGGAGGCTCAGATGTCGCAACTGAAGGGTTCGAAGACTGAAGAAAATCTGAAAGCAGCGTTCGCTGGCGAATCTCAGGCGAATCGTCGTTATCTATATTTTGCGGGCAAGGCGGATGTCGAGGGTCAGAACGATGTCGCAGCGCTATTCCGCTCGACTGCAGAAGGTGAAACCGGTCATGCTCATGGCCACCTCGAATATCTGGAAGCGGTGGGAGACCCCGCCACCGGCTTGCCGTTCGGCTCGTCGCGTCTGAACCTGCAGGCGGCGGTTGCCGGCGAAACGCACGAATACACTGACATGTACCCCGGTATGGCGAAGACGGCGCGCGAAGAAGGTTTCGATGAAATCGCCAACTGGTTCGAAACGCTCGCAAAGGCCGAGCGTAGCCACGCAAATCGCTACACCAAAGCGCTCGATGCGCTAGTCGACTAACGGGAGGCGCGCCGGCGGGTGCGCCGGTGTCCCCGGCGCCCCTGCTACACATTGCGCTTGAGGATATAGCGGGTATGCGGCATCGATTCGCAGGCGCTCGCTCGTGCCAACGCGATGCGTAGGGCGTGGCGCCATAGGTCCTCATCGCCAAGGTATTCATCTGGCGCCCAGGCATAAAAGTAGAAAATCACAACAGGAGCATGGCGTCATGCCCCACAAAGAAGGCAGTCTCGAAGCACCCACCCGGCATCCGCTCGACTGGCTCTCGGACGGGTTCTACGATCAGGAGGCACTCGATCAGGAACTGGCGCGCGTCTTTGATATCTGTGCGGGATGCCGGCGTTGTGTGTCGTTGTGCGGTGCCTTTCCCACGCTGTTCGACCTGGTCGATGCAACCGATACGGGCGAAGCACACGAAGTCGACAAACAAGAATTCGGCAAGGTGGTCGACCAGTGTTACCTGTGCGACCTGTGCTACATGACGAAATGTCCCTACGTGCCTCCGCATCCGTGGAATGTCGATTTTCCGCATTTGATGCTGCGCGCCAAAGCGGTCGACTACAAGCGTGGTGACGTGAAGCTGCGCGACAAGTTTCTATCGAATACGGATGCGCTCGGTCATTTAGCGGGGATTCCTGTCATTACGCAAACGGTGAATGCGGTCAATCACACGGCAGCAGCGCGCGGTCTGATGGAAAAGGCGCTCGGCGTCGACAAGGACGCGTGGTTGCCTGATTTCGCAGCGCGTAAATTCCGCAGCGCAGCAAAAAAATCGAGCGTGTCGCAGGTCGTCAATGGCAAACGTACGCCGGGGAAGGTCGCGATTTACGCCACGTGTTACGTGAATTTCAACGAACCCGGCATTGGCCACGATCTGCTAGCGGTGCTCGCTCACAATGAAGTGCATTACGAACTTGTTGCGAGTGAAGCATGTTGTGGCATGCCGCTGCTTGAGCAGGGCAACCTGCAGGGCGTCGCGGACAAAAAAGAAAAGAACCTGCCGGTGCTCGCGAAATATGCGCGCGAGGGTTATGCGATCATCGGTGCGATTCCGAGTTGCGTGCTGATGTATAAGCACGAACTGCCGCTGATGTTTCCCGACGATGCCGACGTGCGCGCGGTCAGCGAAGCCTTCTGGGACCCTTTTGAGTATTTTGTAACGCGTCATAGGGATGGACTCCTGAAGACTGACTTCAAGACTGGGTTGGGAAAGGTGTCGTATCACGTGCCGTGCCACGCACGGGTGCAGAACATTGGACGCAAGACCGCAGAGACGCTGGCGCTGGTGCCAGATACGCAGGTGAACGTAGTTGAACGCTGTTCCGGGCATGCCGGTACGTTCGGCGTGAAAAAGGAGTTTCATCGCACGGCGATGCAGATTGGCACGCCGGTATTCAAGGCGATGGCGCAGTCGCAGCCCGACTACATTTCGTCGGATTGCGCGCTGGCCGGCCATCATATTGAACAGGGGCTTGATGAAAACGGCTTGCCGAAGGCGGCGCTTGCGCATCCGCTGACGCTGTTGCGCAAGGCCTACGGTCTCTGATATTCCGCACTCCAAGGACATCCGATGAGCATCACTCGCCATTCGCTGTTGTCGCTCGAAAACTATTCGAAGTCACGCATTACGATGCGCAATCAGGTGATTGAGCACAAGAAAGAGCGCACCGTTGCGCTCGGTAATCACGTCACGTTTCTGTTTGAAGACGAGCTGACAATCCGCTATCAGATCCAGGAAATGCTTCACATCGAGAAGATCTTCGAAGATGAGGGTATTCAGGCCGAACTGGATGCTTACCTGCCGCTCGTGCCGGATGGCAGCAATCTGAAGGCGACGATGCAAATCGAATATTCGAACGAAATCGAGCGGCATGCTGCGTTGGCGCGGCTGATTGGCATTGAGGATCGTGTGTTTGTTCAGGTAGCGGGTGAGTTGCCGGTGTATGCCATTGCCGATGAGGATCTCGAACGCGAGAATGCTGAGAAGACTTCAGCGGTGCATTTTGTCAGGTTTGAATTTACGGCCGCGATGAAGGCGCGTTTGCGCGATGGGGCGGCGTTGCAGATTGGATGTGATCATCGGAATTATTTGGTGCCTATGCGGACGATTGAATCCCCGGCGCGGGAATCGCTGCTGAAGGATTTGACATGAACGGGGAGGGTCGTTCGCACTCGGGGAGGGAGTGGTTTGGGGTGCTAGGTTTCTGGTGTTAGCGGTCGGGGTGTGTGCTGGGTTGGTGCTTTCGGTGTTAGTGGTCTGCGTGGGTCGGATTTTCTCTTTATCACTGTTAGCCACTGTGCGTGGCGGCACGTCATTTCCTGGTCCTTAGCGACAAAGAAACGAAGCAAAGAAAACGCTTTTAACCACGCTACCCTAAGTGTCCACAGCGTGCAGTTTTGATTCATAGGTGCCCCAAAAGCACGGTACTCGCCAGAGCGAAGGATGTGTGAAACCCTCCTTCTCCGAACACAGGTTCTGACACGCTTCGCCACCAGTGATTGAACCTGCCCAAGGAGCACCCCGCGCTATCCGCGTGAACCACTCTACGAATTTGTACGTATAACGAACTATTTGGACAAGCCTCCTAGCGACGAGGTCGCGCAAATGTGTGAGGCCGTACCCAAAAAAATAGCTGCGCCAATCAAGCAACTAAGCGACCAAGCCGTGAAGCAGAAAAGACAAGTGATGCCGTGGTGGTTCCTGGGCAATTGGTGCTTGCCCGAGAGCACGGGTGGCGAAGCGTGTCTATGTCAGAATTCGCGAGAAGGAGGGTTTCAAACATCGGTGGTTCTGGCGAGCACCGTGCTTTTGGGGCACCTATGAATAGGAACCGCACGCTGTGGACACTTAGGGTAGTGCGGTTAAAGCGTTTTCTTTGCTTCGTTTCTTTGTCGCTAAGGACCAAGAAATGACGCGCCGCCACGCGCAGTGGCTAACAGTGATAAAGAGAAAACCCGACTCTCGCAGACCACCACGGCCGAAAGCACCAACCCGGCATAGACCGCGACCACCAACACTGAAAGCAGCAACCCAACATTGACCCCCACCACCGACCCAGAACCGACCACCCCGAACCCCACCACCGACCACCCCGAACCCCACCACCGACCCAGAACCGACCACCCCGAACCTCACCCTCAACATTCACCTTCTTGACAGATTGTATGACAGACATATAATAAGTTAAAAACCCGTACCCAAAAAAACGAACTGCTCAGCTGCGCACAAGCAGCAAACCCCGGAGACTACTGTCGATGCTAGCCGAAGCAAGTATTGGGTATCGTCTCGACCGCCTGCCGCTCTCACGCTTTCACTGGCGGCTGCTAGGCCTCGTTGCCGCAGGCATGTTCTTTGATTCGTTCGACATTTACATCGCTGGCTCAGTGCTCGCTGCAATGATCCACAGCGGCGAATCAACACTGCAGCTCAACGCTGGTTTCGTCTCCGCAACCTTCATCGGCATGATGACCGGCGCGTGGCTGTCAGGCCTCCTCGGCGACCGCTTCGGGCGGCGCTTCTCCTACCAGTTCAACCTCGGCGTGTACGGGTTTGCATCGATAGCCGCAGCTTTATCGCCGAATGTCTACTGGCTGATCTTCTTCAGGCTGGTGATGGGCCTCGGCATGGGCGCGGAGATCGTGGTGGGCTACGGCACGCTCAGCGAATTCATACCGGCAACATGGCGCGGACGCTTCGGCACAATCCTGAACCTGATCATCAACACGTCGCTGTTCTTCTCCACGTTCATCGGCTGGCTCATCATTCCCCATTACGGCTGGCGGTGGATGTTCGCCATTGCAGGCGTCGGCGCACTGGTTGTCTGGTTCCTGCGCAAATCGATGATGGAGTCGCCACGCTGGCTGGCATCGCGTGGACGAACCACGGAAGCCGAGGAAATCGTGACGCGGATCGAGACGGCGTGTGGGGTGAGCACAGGCTCACCAGACTATCCGCACGTGCCCGTGGATCTTCATTCGCGTGACGCCACCCCGGAGACGCCTGCGCGCCTGGGAGACCTCTTTTCACGCCGATTGATCAAACGCACAATCACCGGCATCACCGTGCTGATCGGATTGTTCACGGTCAATTACGCGTTCGTCAGCTGGATCCCGACCTTCCTGGTGAAACAGGGGCATAGCGTCTCGAACTCACTGGGCCTCACCACCTTGATGTTCGCAGGTGGTCCAGTGGGCTCGCTGATCGCCTTCGGACTCGCCGAACGCCTGGGCAGAAAGTGGGGCATCGTTGCGTTCTCGCTGGTCGGTATTGCGTTCGCGGTTGCGTATCCGTTCGCGCAATCGCAGGTCATGATCACGGCCTGCGGTTTTGCGATAACAGCGTGCATCTACGTGCTTTCGTCGTTCAGCGTGGCGAGCTATGTGCCCGAACTCTTTCCCACGGAAGTCCGCTTGCGCGGCTCGGGTCTATGCAACACGGTCGGCCGCGGCTTCAACATCCTGGTGCCGTATCTTGTCGCCATGGCGTTTGCATCGTTTGGGATAGTCGGCGTGGTGTCCATGATTGCCGGCACCTTGCTGCTGCAAGCGCTGATCGTGGCAGCCATTGGACCGGAAACCAAGAATCGCTCACTCGAAGAGATTGCCGGGGCAGCAACAACCGAAACCCCGCTCGAAGCGGATACAAACCCGGTCAGCGCACTCAAATAGCCTCCGTTCGAAAGCAACCGTCAAGAAAGGAATTTCCGGTCATGCCAACGCCTGAAAACTACCGCATCTTCGCAGTGAAGTACGCGCACCACGCGCGCCGTTCCACCGAGAACTTCATTGGGGGCGATCCGCACGACGTCCCCATGCCACTCGATTATTTCGTGTGGGCGGTCGTTGGCGAGTCCCGCGCGTTCATTGTGGATACGGGGTTCGACACCAGCATGGCGCAGCAGCGCGGACGCACCATTACCCACCCGGTTGAAGACGGTCTGAAGCGGATCGGCATCCGGCCGGAGTCGGTAGACGACGTCATTCTTACGCACATGCATTACGACCATGCCGGTAACCGCGCGCTCTTTCCAAAAGCGCGTTATCACGTGCAGGACAAGGAGATGGCCTATTGCACCGGACGCTGCATGTGTCATCACGCACTGAGTCACCCATTCGAACCGGAAGACGTCAAGGCGATGGTCGGCCGGGTGTTCGAGGGTCGCGTGGAGTTTCACGACGGTGATTCGCAGCTCACACCCGGCTTGAGCGTGCACTGGGTCGGCGGCCATTCGAATGGCCTGCAGGTCGTACGCGTTCACACGGAGCGCGGCTGGGTGGTGCTTGCCTCGGACGCCTCTCATTTCTACGCAAACATACGCGAGAACAGGCCGTACCCAATCGTCTATAACGTCGGCGACATGCTGGAGGGCTTCAAGACTGTCATGCATCTGGCGGACTCGCCCGATCATGTCGTGCCGGGTCACGATCCGGAAGTACTCAAGGTCTATGCGCCGCATGACCGCGAAACCGAAGGCTGGATCGCGCGCCTGGATGTGGCGCCGCGCTGATCAGTCTTCGCTCTGATTCTTTTCTTACGGAGAGCAACACGATGATTGTAGAGATGCGCATTTATCACTGCCTGCCGGGCCGTTTGCCTGCCCTTCAGGAACGCTTCAGCACCACGACGCTGGGCTTTTTTGAAAAATATGGCATCGAACAGATTGGCTTCTGGACCACGCTGATCGGATCCAGCAATCACGCGCTTACCTACCTACTGAAGTGGCAAAGCCTCGCCGAACGCGAGACCAAGTGGAACGCCTTCCAGGCCGATGCCGAGTGGATCGCCAAGCGCACGGCGAGTGAGGCCGAGAAGATGATCGTCGAGCGGATCGAAAACGTGTTTCTCACACCGACGGCTTTCTCTGCATTGAAGTAGGGAAGGGAAAACCCGCATCAATTGATTATCGACTGATTGTCATACAATCGTATAAAATTATCGAATGGATGCGGCGGGTAATCGCCGCCAGTCAATTTTTTGGTTCTATCACGAAGGCAGGACAGATGACGCGACCGCAACGAATTGGTTTTATCGGTCTGGGCATGATGGGCACGCCGATGGTGCAGTGCCTGGCGAAGGCCCGGTTTGAACTCTTTCTCGCCGATGCCGATGCGGCCCGTACGGATGCGCTGGCGAAGGAAATTGGCGCGGCGCGGCTGGATGCCAACAACGCAGCATCGCTCGATGTACTGATCACCATGTTGCCAAATTCGGCGATCGTAGAGAGCGTTCTGCTCGATGGCGACGCGAAGGCTTGGGCGCGTCTCTTGCCGAAAGGCGCAGTTGTGATCGACATGAGTTCATCGGAGCCGGAGCGCTCGCGCAAGCTCGGTTCGACGCTCGAGAAGATGGGGCTCGACTATCTCGATGCGCCCGTTTCCGGCGGCGTGAAGAAAGCGAAGGAGGGCACGCTCGCTATCCTCGCCGGTGGTAACGCAGCCGTGCTGGACACTTGCGAGCCCGTGCTCGAAGCGATGGGGAAAAGTGTTCTGCATATCGGCACGGCGGGGTCGGGACACGCAGCGAAGGCGCTGAACAATTACGTTTCGGCGGCCGGGCTGATGGCAACGGTGGAGGCGCTGCATATTGCGGAGCGTTTCGGGATTGACCCAGCTTCCATGACGGATGTGTTGAATGCATCGACGGGACGCAGCAATACCTCGGAGAACAAGGTCAAGCAGTTCATGTTGTCGGGCTCTTACGCATCCGGCTTTGCATTGCAGTTGATGAACAAGGACCTGAAGATCGCGCGCGCATTGTCTGAAGCAGTGGGCTATCCGATGAAACTCGGCATGACATGCACGTCGGTCTGGGACGAGGTGTCGCAACGCTCGACGCCCGCTACGGATCACACCGAGATGTACCGGCTGTTAGTGAACGACGAATAAGCGACGAATAATCCCGCAAACAGAGAGGACGAACATGTCTCGTGCGGCTCAGTTTTACATCGATGGACAATGGACTGATCCGGTCTCGCCGGCCTGGTTCGACTTGATCGATCCGGCCACCGAAAGCAAGATCGATCAGCTGGCATTGGGCAATGCGACCGATGTTGATCGCGCGGTGGCTGCCGCTAGCCGAGCCTTTGCCGCTTACTCGGCGACATCGGCGCAAGAGCGCATCGACTTGCTTCGGCGGATCGTTCAGGCTTACGAGCGGCGCTACGATGAATTTGCCGAAGCGATGCGCATCGAGATGGGCGCACCCATCGCATTTTCGCGCAAAGGGCAAGCGGCGCGCGGTCCGGCACACCTCAATGCATTGATCGGTGTGCTCGAGAATTTCGCATTCGAGGAACAGCGCGGCACCACGCGCGTGCGTCTGGAACCCGTCGGTGTTTGCGGACTCATCACGCCCTGGAACTGGCCGATCAACCAGATAGTAGTGAAGATCGCGCCCGCGCTGGCCGCGGGTTGCACGATGGTGCTTAAACCGAGCGAATACTCGGCGCTGAGCGCACTGTTGTTCGCCGAGGTAGCGCACGAAGCCGGGGTGCCTCCGGGCGTTTTGAATGTTGTGAATGGCGACGGACCGGGCGTAGGCGCCGCGATTGCGTCGCACCCGGATATCGACATGGTGTCGTTCACCGGCTCGACGCGTGCGGGCATCCTGGTCGCAAAGATGGCGGCGGAGACGGTCAAGCGCGTGGCGCAGGAACTTGGCGGCAAGTCCGCGAACATCCTGCTCGACGACGTGAACCTGGACGATGCCGTCACGCGCGGCGTGGCCGCGTGCTTCACAAATTCCGGACAATCCTGTTCGATCCCCACGCGCATGCTCGTGCCGCGTCACATGATGAACGACGCAGCGCAGATCGCGAAAACAGCGGCCCTGAGCTACAGCGTGGGTGCAACGGACAGCGAGACCACGCAGCTCGGACCGCTTGTCAATCGCAACCAGTTTGAGCGCGTGCAGGTGTTGATCCAGAAGGGGATTGACGAAGGCGCGCGGCTCGTTACAGGTGGAACGGGGCGGCCCGATGGGTTATCGAAGGGCTACTACGTCAAACCCACGATCTTCGCCGACGTCACGCCCGACATGACGATTGCACGCGAAGAGATCTTCGGGCCGGTGCTGTCCATCATGGGTTACGACAGTGAAGACGAAGCTATCAGCATTGCTAATGGAACTGAATACGGTTTAGCGGCGTACGTACAGTCCGGCGATATCGAACGCGCCCGGAAAATCGGCCGCCAGCTTCGCGCGGGTGGTGTCCACCTGAACTATCCCGCACCCGATTTCACCGCGCCCTTCGGCGGCTACAAGCGCTCGGGAAACGGCCGCGAATGGGGCGAAGCGGGCTTACGCGAATACCTCGAAATCAAGGCAATGGTCGGCTACGGCCAGGCCTGACGCTCACCTGAAATGACGTAACACGAGAGGGCCACAAGCAATGGAAGACAACTCACGTTTTGACAAGGGCTTCGAGAACCGCAAGGAAGTGCTCGGCGCATCGCATGTAGAGAAGTCCTGGGCGAACGCGGACGACTTCAACCGTCCGGTACAGAAGCTCATCACTGAATACGCATGGGGTGAGATCTGGGGTGACCCGACCTTGACGTTCAAGACCCGGAGCATGCTCAACATCGGCATGCTGACCGCCATGAGCCAGCATCACGAGCTGTCCGTGCACGTGAAAGGCGCGCTCAAGAACGGCGTCACGAAGGAGGAGATCCGCGCGGTGCTGATGCAGGCGGCCGTGTACTGCGGCGCGCCGCTTGCGCTCGCGGCCTTCCGGGTTGCGACCGATGCGATCAAGGCCTACGAAGCCGACGCCGCCAAAGGCTGAGCTTCAGCATTCAAGGGGTCCAACGCTCAGTAAGCATCCGCGAGCGATGCAACATGACATCAATGGAGACGAGCATGGAAGCAGTCACAACACACGGCGCAGCCAGGGCGGCGACCGAGCAGTCCGTCGATGAGAAACGCCGGAACGCGATCAAGGGCGCGTTCTTCTCCGAATTCATCGACATGTTCGATATCTACCTGCCGGTCGTCGTGCTCGCGCCGGTGCTGTTCTTCTTCCAGCCACCGCATCTCGCGCCCGGCATGGAGGCAATCCTCGCTTCCCTCGTGTTCATCACGACCTTGCTGGGCCGTCCGATCGGCGCGCTGCTGTTCGGCATGGTCGCGGACCGGGTGGGACGTCGCCGGGCATCGATTCTCTCGGTCTCCGGATTCGGCGTCGTCACGCTACTGATCGCCTTGCTGCCCGGCTACGAAACGCTCGGTATCGGGTCCTACTGGCTGCTCGTGATCCTGCGATTTATCGATGGTATTTTTCTCGGCGGCGGCTATACGGGCGCAATGCCGCTTGCCATCGAATATTCGAAGAAGGAGCAACGCGGCTTCGTCGGCGGACTGATCATTGCCGGTTTCCCGGCGGCCTACGTGACGATCAACCTGGTTGCCATGCTGATGTTCGCCGTGTTTCCGCTTAACGGCCTGCATTCGCCGTATGTGCAATGGGGCTGGCGTATTCCGTTCGTGATTGGCTCGGTATTGGCGGGCGTTCTCGCGTTGTACTACGTCCATAAAGTCTCGGAATCGGAGATCTGGGAGAGCGAGACCGGCGAAAAGAAGCCGGAGAAACTGCCGCTTTCCGATCTGCTTCGCGGCAAGAGCGGACGCAACCTGCTGCAGGTCCTGCTGATGATGTCGGGCTTCTGGCTTACGCAGAACATCATCACGATCTTCATGCCGACGGGCCTGCTTGTGCACACGCTGCACCTGACCGGTTTCCAGATGTCCCTTACGCTGCTGCTGTCTTATTTCGTGCTGTTTTTCAGCTATATCGGCTCGGGCATGCTCGGCCAGAAAATCGGGCGGCGCACGTTTTTCGTGGTCGTGGGTCCATTGATTGCGACTGTAGGCGCCGTCATTCTTTATGTACTTTCCAATGTTGACGGTCTGTCTCTGCCGGTCATCATGCTGCTGGTCATGCTGCTCTCGGTGCTGGTCACGTCGCCGTGGGGCGTGATTGTGACTTATATCAACGAGCGCTTCGTGACCGATGTTCGGGCCACTGGTTTTGGCGTGGGCTTCAGCCTCTCGGTGATTATCCCGTCGTTCTACGCGTTTTATATGAACTGGCTGGGCGCGTTCATGCCGTTGCGGCTGACGCCGGTGGTCCTGCTGTGCATCGGTGGCGTGATCGGTACGGTCGGCGCGCTGATGGGACCAGAAACGAAGCACGTCGATTTTTGAACTTACGGTAGAGACTCATGAATACGCAACGCATTGGCTTCATCGGATTAGGCAACATGGGCGGCCGCATGACTCGTCGTCTGGTTGGGGCGGGCATTGAAGTGCTGGGCTACGATGCCGCGCCTGAACGCGCGTTGGCAGCGGGCGCACAGGCGGCGACGTCGATCGCTGAAGTGGTCCAGTTCGCAGACGTGGTGCTGCTGTCGCTGCCGGACAGCAAGGTGGTTGAAGCAGTGGTGGAGGGCGCGGACGGGATCCTTGCCTCATGCCGCGAAGGACAGACCGTGGTCGACCTGAGCACGGCCGCAGCGAGTTCCACTATCCGGCTCAACGCGTTGTTCAAGCAGCGTGGCGTGCAGTACATCGATGCCGGCATTTCCGGTGGCGCGGCAGCAGCGGAAAAGGGCACGCTCACGCTGATGGTGGGCGGTGACGCCGCGGCGATCGAAGCAATTCAGTGGGTCTTCAAGCCGATTGCCACGAAGGCGCTGACCATGGGTGAGAGCGGCGCGGGTCATACGACCAAGCTGCTCAACAACTTCCTGAACGCAGTGAGCCTGTCGGCGACCGCCGAGGTGATGGTCGCGGGCAAGAAAGCCGGGCTCGATCTCCACCGCCTGCTCGACGTGCTCAATAGCAGCAGCGGCGTGAACTTCGCCACGCAGAACCGCTTTCCGAAGATTGTCGATGGTGACTATCTGGAGGGCGGCCTGACCAGCAAGTTAATGACGAAAGACGTCGTACTTTATATCGATCGCGTGCGCGAGCTTGGGGTGTCTTCTCTGAATTCATCAGGTCCCCTTGCTAGTTTCGGTTTGGCAACGGCGCTGGGTTACGGCGACCTGATCAGTAATCGCGTGGTGGATGCGATCGGCGACGTGTCGGGTGGCGTACGTCTCAAAGATGTCAAAAATTCTTCAACGGGAGAGCAGTAATGAAAGTGTTTCGCGGCAGGGCCGAAGGTGCAGTGTCGGAGCAACGCTCGGCTACGTTCAGCGGGGTCGTGTGGGCAGACTCGATCATGCCGACGACCGACAAAGTCACCATCGCGAACGTGTTCTTCTCGCCGGGCGCGCGTACTTTCTGGCACACCCATGAGCAGGGGCAGATCCTGCAGGTGACATCGGGCAGCGGATTTGTGTGCGTCGATGGCGGCGAGCCGCAGGCAATCCGCACCGGCGACGTGGTGTGGATTCCCGCGAATGAGCGTCATTGGCACGGCGCAGGACGCAACAGCTACATGGTCCATACCGCCACGTCGCTTGGAAAGACGATGTGGGAAGAAGAGGTCGCCGAAGCGGTGTACCAGAACGCGGTGGGTTGAGGTCATGACTGTTCCCCTGACGCAGCGGCAGCAGCAGGCGAAGGACGCATTCACGCATGTGCACGGCACATGGAGCGATGGCTGGGAGAGCCTGCTGCGCCTCGACGTCGGCTTCTTCGAGGCTTACGTGGCGTTCTCGGCGGTGCCGTCGAAGAAGAATCATCTCGAGGACAAGGTAAAGGCGTTTGTCGCGATCACCGCCTGTGCGGCCGCCACTCACCTTTACGCGCCGGGCGTGGCGCAGCAAATTGGCGCGGCGCTTCGCGCGGGTGCAACGCGTGCGGAACTGGTCGAAGTGATCCAGCTTGCGAGCACGGTGGGCATTCATGCGGCGAACGTTGGCGTGCCCGTGTTGATTGAAGTGCTCGAAGAAGAGGGCCTGCGTCAAGGCCCGGCGCCGCTCGATGCCCGCCGTACCGCGCTGAAGGAAAGCTTCATCGAGAATCGCGGGTATTGGCATTCGTCATGGGAAGGTTTTCTCGAACTCGATCCTGAGCTGTTTGAAACCTACGTGGCGTTTTCTTCCGTGCCGTGGCGTGAGGGCGTACTGGAACCCAAGGTCAAGGAGTTCATGTACTGTGCGTTCGATGCTGCCGCGACACACCTCTACGTGCCGGGCCTGAAGCTGCACATGCGCAATGCACTTCGCTACGGTGCGACGGCAGAGGAAATCATGGAAGTACTGGAAATTGTCAGCACCATCGGCATACACGGCGCGGTACTCGCTGCGCCGATCCTTGAAGCCGCTTTGGATGAGTTCGAAATGAGCAACGTGTAGGTCACGTCCGGTCGTGCAAAGTCTTGCGGAATGGCGGTTTCGGCCGGAACTTCGAGTATCATGGCTCACTGATAAATCGTCCGACGGGAATACAATCATGGCAGCCGAAATGGATTTGATACGACCGGAAACGTTGCGACATCAAGTCGAGACGGTCCTTCGGCAGGCCATCATGTCCGGGCGTTTTGCACCGGGTGCGCGACTGGTGGAACGTGAGTTGTGCGAGTCACTTGGCGTGAGCCGAACATCGATTCGGGAAGCCTTGCGCCGGCTCGAAGCCGAAAAGCTGGTCTGCAGCGTGCCGCACAAAGGACCTATGGTCGCGGTCATTTCGAAGAGCGAGGCGTCGGAGTTATATGCCATACGCGGTCTGCTCGAGGGGTTTGCAGCCGGCGAGTTTGCGCGCATAGCGAGCGACGCCGCCATCGCGCAGTTTGGAGAGGCCGTGAAGGCGCTCAAGGCGAAGGCCATGACAGGCGATCAGGCCGGCGTGCTGGCAGCGAAGACGGATCTGTATGACGTGTTGCTCGACAATTGCGGGAACGGATTGGTGAAGGAAATACTGACCAGTCTTTATTCGCGGGTGAACCTGCTCCGCGCGACGTCGCTGATGCACCCCGACCGGTTGCCGTCGAGTCTCAAGGAAATCGACAAGCTGTTCAAAGCCCTAAAGGCGCGGGATGCGCAGACAGCCGAGGCTGCCGCGCGCTTGCATGTGGCGAATGCAGAGAAGGCGGCCATGCGGATGCTGGACGAAACCGGGAGCGAATAGGAGTTAGCCCGGGCGTTCGCGCCCGGGTTGTCGTCGCGGAGTTCAAGCTGGAAGCTTCTCATTTGATTAGGATTACTTTTCATGAAAGGAAAATCTGCGCTAGTCACCGGGTCGTCAGATGGGCTCGGATTTGCAATGGCTGAAGGCCTCGCCCGCTCGGGTTGCAACGTCGTGCTGCATGGACTCGAACCACCGGAGGCCATGAGCGACGCCCTGGCGCGGATCGAGCAGGAATACGGGGTCAAGGCAGCGTATGTTCAAGCGGACCTGACCGACCCTGCTGCGGTCTCGACCTTGATGAACACGGCTCGCGAACGCACAGGTGGCGTCGATATCCTGATCAACAACGCGGTTGTCCGGCACTTTGCGTCGATTGAGGATTTTCCCGCCGACCGATGGAACCAGGCGCTGGCAGTTAACCTGACGGCTGCGTTTCACGCCATCCAGAAGGTCCTGCCCGACATGCGTGCGCGTGGCTGGGGTCGCATTTTCAACATGACATCGGTGTATGGATCACGCGCCACGCCAAACCGCGTGGATTATGTGACGACCAAGACGGCGTTGCTCGGGTTGACGCGTGCGGTTGCAGTCGAGACGGTTCATCAAGGTATTACGTGCAATGCGATCTGTCCGGGAACGGTGAAGACACCGAATATAGAAAGTAGGATCGAGAAGTTGATGGAGGAGAAAGGCCTCGGCCATAGTGACGCGGTCAAGCAGTTCCTGACGGGCAAGCAACCTACCGGCAAATTTGTCAGCGCGGCACATGTAGCAGAACTCGTTGTGTTCCTTTGCTCCGACGCGGGCAGTCAGATAACCGGGGCCATGATGCCGATGGAAGGCGGCTGGCTCGCGGGCTGAACGCATCCGGTGATACGCAGGAGACGTTTATGAAAGACATCACGCGTACGCTGGCCTCGTTTGTCGGGCAGACGCAGTGGGAAGACATTCCGCCGAAGGTGCGCCATGAGGCGAAGCGCGCGCTGGTGAATTACTTCGCAGTAGCGCTCGCGGGTTGCTCGGATCCAGGCATCTGTAAAGCCGTAAGCGTGTACGGTCGCTTCAGTTCGGCGCGTGAAGCAGGGCTGGTCGGGCGCGGCGAGAAGACCGACATTTTGAATGCGGCCGCGCTGAACGCGATGAGCGCGAACGTCTTCGATTTCGACGATACCCACTTGCCCACCATCATTCACCCTACCGCGCCGGTCGCCGCGCCGTTGTTCGCGCTCGCGCAGAAGTCGCTGTTGAGCGGCAGGCAATGGTTGCTGGCGTTTGTACTGGGCGTGGAAATCGAGTGCCGGCTGGGCAATGCGGTGTCGCCCGGGCACTATCAGCGCGGCTGGCACATCACCTCCACGTGCGGCGTGTTCGGCGCGGCGGCGGCCATTGCGAAGGCGCTGAATTTGGACACTGACCAAATCGGCTGGGCATTCGGCAATGCATCGGCGCAATCGTCCGGGCTGGTTGAAACGCTGGGCAGCATGTCGAAGAGCATTAGCGTAGGCAACGCGGCCCGTAATGGCCTGCTCTCGGCGTTGCTGGCGCAAGAAGGTTTCGCTGGACCCGAGCGGCCCATCGAAGGCGAGCGCGGCTTCCTGCACGTGATGAGCGACGCCACCGACGCTGCTATCGCCTCCGTATTCGCCACGCTCGGCAGTGAATGGGCGCTCTTATCGAATACGTACAAGCCGTATCCGTGCGGCGTCGTGCTCAATCCGGTCATCGAGGCGTGCCTTGAACTATCGTCGACACCGGGTTTCTCTTTCGCCGATGTCGAGCGCGTAACACTCCGGGGTCACCCTTTGCTGCGCGCGCGTACAGACCGGTCGAACATCACGCTCGGCCGCGAAGCGCAGGTCAGCGCGCAACACAGCGTCGCGGTCGCATTGGCCAGAGGTCGAGCGGGTCTTGCTGAGTTCACCGATGCAGAGGTGAATGATCCGCTGTTGCGAGCCTTCGCGAGCCGCCTTGAGTTCGTCGATGACCCCGCGTATTCCGTCGAAGCGGCGCAGGTGACGCTCACCTTGCGGTCGGGCGAGACCATGTCACGTCGTATCGATGCAGCGCGTGGCAGCCTGCAAGCGCCGCTTACGGATATTGATCTGGAAAACAAGCTCAGGGCGTTGGCCGAATATGGCGGGTCTGGTTGCAAACCTGCTCCATTGATCGCCGCGCTATGGACGCTGGACAGCGCGCCTGATTCGTCCTTGCCCATGCAGCTCGCCTGTTCGTAAGTCTATAAGCGTACGCATGTCGCACGCACACCATTCATCACTGTCGAGGAAACATCATGTCGGAGCATATGAAGTTGGGCTTTGTGGGTATCGGCGTCATGGGACGTCCCATGGCGCGTCGCCTGATCGAGCACGGTCATTCCCTGGTGATCTACGATCGCGACGAGCATGCGCTGGCGGAGTTGTCGGAGATTGGCGCCAAGGTGGCGAGCAGTGCGCGCGAAGTTGCCGATAGCGTGCAAGTCGTTTTCACGAGCCTGCCCACGCCCGCTATCTTCAAGGAAGTCGCATTGGGTGCGCATGGACTGGTACACGGCAAGACAATCAAGATCCTGGTCGACCTGTCCACCGTCGGCTCGCGCACGGAACAGGAAGTAGCGGCCGGACTGCTTGAAAAAGGCATCGAAACCGTCGACGCCCCCATCAGCGGCGGCGCGGCTGGCGCGCAAAAAGGCACGCTCGCCGTCATGGCCGCGGGCAAGCCGGAAGCCGTTGCTCAGGTACGCGAACTATTCGATATCTTCGGGAAGGTGATTATCGTAGGGGAGAAGGCAGGGCAGGCGCAATTACTCAAGCTGCTGAACAACATGCTTTCTTCGACGGCGTTTGCGATTACTTCAGAAGCTTTCGTGGCCGGCGTGAAGGGAGGGCTCGACCCGGAAGTGATGATGTCGGCGTTCAACGCGGGTAGCGGCAAGAACGGCGCGACGCTCGATAAATTCCCGAAGCAGGTGTTGCCGCGCACGTTCGATTTCGGCTTCCCGATCGGCAGTGTCTGCAAGGACATCGGACTCGCGGTGGAAGAGTGCCAGGCGCTCGGCGTGCCAATGTGGTTAGGCAATACTGCACGTCAGGTATGGAACTACGCGGCAATGCAGGACGGCAAGTCTCGCGACATGACCGAACTCGTCAAGTACGTCGAGAGCTGGTCGGATGGAAAGGGTATCGCTGGTTAGAAGCCGGGCGGAAGGTGTCGCAGGTCTCTTGGCGTGAACTGAAAGAGCCGCTTCTACCTTCGCGACGTAGGGTTGTTGCCCGGTGAGGGACTTCGGGGAATCCCGGTATGTCGGCCAACGGGCCGACGGGGTTAAGTGGATACTCAGGTCACAGAAGTTGTATGTGGCACGATGACCGCACCCTGCGGGCCGCCCCCGCCTGGCCCACCACCTGGTCCACCACCTGGCCCTCCGCCTGGGCCTCCATGTCCGGGGCCGCCCCAACCTCCGCCGCCGCCCGGTGGCGGTCCCCACCAGCATCCGCCAAGTAGCGATGTCGCGGCCGCAAGCGCCGCCATAGCTGCAATCTTTCTCATACTTTTTTCCCCCTGGTTTTCGGTGAGCTTCGTTCGTTCGTGCACTCCTATATGCACTCGATACTTCGCTTGAGCTGCATGACGGGTCCGAACTTAACAGCTTCGACCGAAGCCACTTGCTTCGCCGAGTAACCAAACGATAACGACGGCTCTCTCAGTAAGCCGGGTCCGAACGCTTGCCACAGACGTGGGGTCAACGCGCCACGGATGTTTGCGCGACGCATCGTGCGTCCTGCGCACTAACCGAACGATACAAAATGCAATATGGGGTAAGCCCTTGGCGATGGTTCGTAAGCAGCTTCGCCATTCAGGCGGCCGGGGATCAAGGAGACCGCGTCATTTCGGCGTCCGCCGCGCCGCACGGGCAATCAACCGCGGCAAACCAAGTCCTCCGACCGAGGCGCATCTGACTCTTTTCTTGTCCTCAATGCGTAGTAAAACTATCAAACGAACTAAAACTAAGAATCACATGCTGTTGAGAAATTAGATTATAAAAATACCATAAGCCATTGCTATAAATAGATTTATACCGCTTTCATCGGAACCAAGAGTACAAACCCTAAGTTGTCGATTTCCAAGAAGAGTCCTACATTGGCGTTGTAATACTACGAATAAAAACAAGTTTACTACCGGCTTGGATCTACCAAACATCCAGCGTCGGTCCTCTTTATCGGTGATTGAGGAGACAACATGGAAGACGCTTTGAAAGGTGTATCGCGCAGAAAATTCCTCGCGAACCTGGCTGCCACCGCTGGCGCGCTGTCCTTGCCAACGCTGGGAGCCGCGCAACAAAAACCGTTCGTGCCGTACAGCAACAAGAGCCTCGACTACTACTTCTTTGCCACCCAGCAGGAAGCCGTCAAGCGCGCTGTCGAAGCAAAGGGCTGGACGTTCCAGGCCGTCAACGCCAACTTCAGTACCACGACGCAACTCGAACAATGGCAGAGCCTTCTGCTCAAGAATCCGTCCGCCATCATCTCCGACCCGATCGATAGCCAGGCTATCGTCAGCGCTATCAAGAAGTACAACTTCAAGAAAATTCCAGTCGGCATCATCGATACCCCGGCGCTGGGTGGCGACGTCGCCGTGACCGTCGATTTCGATAACTACGCGGGCGGTGTCATGGCCGCCGAAGCCATTGCCGATGCGTTGAAGAAGAAGCATGGGTCGCCCAAAGGCACGGTGCTGAACTGCTACGGCGCGCTGCAATCGGTCGCGTGGCGCCTGCGCAAGGAGGGCATGGAAGCGACCTTCAAAAAGTATCCGGATATCAAGTTGATCAGCCGGCCGACCGAAGGGTTGCTGAAAAACATGCTGTCGGTGACGCTCGCGACGCTGTCCGAATACCCCGACCTCGATGCAGTGCACGCACCTAGCGACTCGCCGGCGCGCGGCATTGTCACGGCATTGCAGCAGAAGGGAAAATGGAAGAAAGTGGGCGAGCAGGGCCACGTGATCTTCGTGAATATTGACGGTGAGCCGGCCGCGCTGCAATGGATTGCCGATGGCTACATGGACGCCGTGGTGTCGCAGGACCCTATAGCGTACGCGCAGATCACGGTCGAGATGCTCGACAAATATTCGCTCAAAGGCCAACCGGTGCCGCTCGGTCCCTATCAAAACAGCCAGTATTTCTGGGAAAAAGCGCCGATCAACAAATCGGAGACAGGTCCGAGTCTCGTGATCCAGCCGTTTATCGTCGACGCCAGCTCGGTCAAGGACAAGCGTCAGTGGGGCAACATCGCGTACAACGAATGGGGCCTGCGATACAGCTGAAGTGTGGTTACCAAAGCACCTGCACTCGCAGCAGTTCCTTGGTGCCCGGCGCCGCGACCTTTCGCGCGGCGCCGATCGTCGAAACAGGACTTCCGATCATGGCAGACAGCAGCACCGAGTACATATTGAGGACGGACAACCTCGTCAAGCGCTACAAGAATGTAGTGGCGCTCGATCATGTATCGATCAACATCCGGCGCAGCACGATCCACGGCTTGCTCGGCGAAAACGGCGCGGGCAAGTCGACGCTTGTCAGCCTGATCTCGGGCCTTACCGCGCCGACCGAGGGCACCATCACGTTCTCCGGCGAGCAAGTGCAGGGCTTCGACGTCAAGCAGATGGAAGCGCTGGGTGTATTCCTGGTAACGCAAGAGCCGATGATTGTCGAATCGATGTCGGTGGCGGACAACCTCATGCTCGGGCACTGGCCGGTCAAGCGCGGGTTCACGAAGAGAGTCGACCAGCGTGCGCTGATGGCGAACGCGGTCGCCGCGCTCGAAGGCACCGGGCTCGACCCGCGCATGCCCGCGCGCACGCTGTCAGCGGTCGCCAAACGCAAGCTGAACATTCTGCGCGCGCTGCATAGCGGCGGGAAGCTCCTGATCCTCGACGAACCTACCGCCGCGCTGACCCTCGCCGACCGCGACCATCTGTTCGGCTTCATGCGCAGCCTTAAAGCGCAGGGGGTCAGTTTCGTATTCATTTCGCACTACAACGAAGAAATTCTTGGCATCTGTGACGCGGTTTCAGTGCTGCGCAACGGGCGTCTTGCCGGCGAGATGGACGATATTTCATCGATCAATTCGGACAATTTGTCGGAGCTCGTGATCGGTCGCGATGTCCCGCTGTTTTATCGCGACCGGACAACGCAACATGCGTCGAGCGAAGCAGGGTGGCGTGTCGAAGGACTGACCGCACCCAACATAACGGTCGACAGTTTTTCGATCGCGCCCGGTGAAATTGTGGGTTTTGCGGGTTTGCCCGGATCGGGCGCGAAGGAGTTCGGGTTGTCATTGTTTGGCTCGAATCGCGCGAAGCAGGGGCACATTACGCACGACAACCAGCGTCACGATTTTCCGCAGCATCCCGAAGACGCATTCGCACGTGGCATCGCCTATTTGTCCGATGACCGGCATCGCGACGGACTCGTCGGACTCCAAAGCATTGCGCAAAACATCACGCTCTCAAGTCTCGGCAAGGTCTCGCGCGGCGGCGTGATCGACGCATCCGCTGAAAAGCGGGTCGTCAAACGCTACTTCGATCACCTTCGCGTGAAGGCTGTGACGCCCAACGTGCTGCTTGGCACGCTAAGCGGCGGCAACCAGCAGAAGGTCTGCCTTGGTCGCGTGCTCGCGACAGAGCCCAGGCTCCTGATACTCGATGAACCCACGCGCGGTATCGACGTGGGCGTGAAGGAGGAGGTGCACCGGATCATCGATGCACTGACGCGCGAAGGCTTGAGCGTCATCGTCATTACGAGTGACCTGGACGAGATGGTGAGAATGGTTGACCGCGTCTGCATTTTCGTAGGCGGTCAGATCGAACAGGAATTTACCGGCGCGGACATCGACAAGGACGCCATTTTGCAGGCAGCGTTCGGCACCGCGCTTGCAAGTTGAGTTATCAGCAATATTCAGGAGCCAGGTCATGCAACCCAGGAGCGAGTTCCCCGCCCATCCCCCTTCTTCTAATGCTGCAACCATGTCGCCACAACCCGCCGTACCCGTCGCACCGACCCGTCGCTCGAAAACCGGCATGCAATGGCTGTTCCAGAACGTCGTATGGCTGTGGCTGGCCGCGCTGATCGTCATATTCGGCGTCTTGAATCCATTCTTCTTTACGCTTTCCAACTTGCAAAACGTGCTCGTTCAGGCAACCGTGCTTGGCCTGCTGGCGCTCGCTGTTTCCTTGCCGCTGATGGTCGCGGAAATCGATCTGTCGATAGCGAGCAACATGGGCTTTTCGGCGGCCATTGGCGCGATCGTGACAACGCGGCTCGGACTGTCCCCGGCGATCGGCGTACCGGTAGGGATCGCGGCTGCGACGGCTATCGGCTTCTTCAACGGGCTGTGCGTCACGCACCTGCGGATGGTCTCGCTGATCCAGACGCTGGCGGTCATGATCGTGCTGCAGGGGTCTCTGCTTGCGGTCACGCAAGGCAATACGATCTCGGACATGCCGAACCTGTACATCTGGATCGGGCAGACCACCATCGGCAACTGGCCTGTCATGCCGGTCGTGTTCCTGGTTGCGCTGCTGGGCATGGGCTTCCTGCTGCGAAAGACGGTTCTGGGCAGAAGCCTCTATGCCACCGGCGGCAACGCGCTGGCGGCGAACTCGGCGGGTATCCGCGTCAATCGCGTGAAGATCATTGCCTTCACGCTTTCGGGATTGTTATCGGGTGTTGCGGGTTACCTGCTTGCCGCCTGGCAAATGGCGATCACATCGGATCAGGGCGAAGGCTTCCTGTTGTACGCCATTGCCGCGCCAATCATCGGTGGCGTAAGCGTGTTCGGCGGACGCGGTGGCGCGGCTGGCATTCTTGGCGGCGTGCTGTTGCTGACGGTGATTCACGTTGGCCTGGCGATCACCGAAGTGCCATCGTTCTATGTGCAGATGATTGGCGGCATCCTGATCTTTATCGCGGTGGCGGTCGATGCCATCCGGGTCAACTTCGTCTCGCAGTGATGGCCGCTGCCGGCGTTTTACGAACACGACGTAACTGACATGACAGAACCCAGAAAGTGCGAGATGTACATAGATGGCCACTTCAGCAACATCGGCGTGACGCAGTGGCATGACGTCGTCAACCCGAGCACGGAGCAAGTCGTCGCGCATGCGCCGGATGCGGATCAGCATGGGGTGGATACCGCTGTCGCCGCGGCAACGCGCGCCTTTAAATCGTGGCGATGGGTCAATGCGTTTGAGCGCTCGCGCGTGCTGCACAAGATTGGCGATGAAATCGCTCGCGCCGAGCGCCGCATCGCGACCGCGATCACGATCGAAATGGGTAAGCCGCTGGGTGAAGCGCTGGGCGAAGCACGCAAGCTTGCGAAGGCGTTCCACTACTACGCCGAAGAAGCCGTGCGGATTTTCGGGGAAACCATACCAAACGAAGAGGATGGTTTCATCAGCTTCGTGGAGAAGGAGCCGGTCGGCGTGGTCGGCGCTATCGCGCCCTGGAATTATCCGGTGGAGTTGATTGGCTGGAAACTCGCGGCATCGCTCGCAGCGGGTTGCACGATCGTGGTCAAGCCCTCGGAATACACGCCGTCAAGTGCAGAAGAATTGTTCCGCTGCCTCGATGCCGCCGGCCTTCCGGCAGGCGTTGCCAACCTGATCATGGGCGGCCGCGCGACGGGCAAGCTGCTGGTGGGTCACCCGGGTATCGACAAGGTCGCCTTCACCGGTTCCCAGGCCGCGGGCGAGGATATCTACCGGACGGTGAACGGCATCACGCCGTTGTCGCTGGAACTGGGTGGCAGTTGCCCGCTGATCGTCACGGCTAACGCTGATCTGGAGCGCGCGGTCGCGGGCACGTTACGGCGGGCGTTTCGCAATGCCGGTCAGATCTGCATATCGATCAATCGCGCTTATGTGCACGAGGATGCCTATTGGCACTTCATCGAGGCCCTTTCGGCGGGCGCGCAAAGACTGATCGTGGCCGATGGTATCGCACAGGAAAACGCCGACGTGGGTCCCATGACCACGCGAGCGGGCCTCGATAAAGTCATGCGTCACGTCGACGACGCAAAGGCACGCGGCGCACGCATCCTGTGCGGCGGCAACCGTCCGCAAGCGCATTCCAAAGGGCTGTTTTATGCGCCTACCGTCATTGCCGAATGTTCTCCCGAGATGCTTGTCATGCACGAGGAAACCTTCGGTCCTGTGATTGGCGTGGCGCCTTATTCATCGCTCGATGACGCAATCGCGCAAGCGAACGGCACGCCGTCGGGACTCGCGGCGTATGCCTACACGGAGCACGTGAAGGAAAGCTTCACGCTGAGCCGTCGCCTCGACTTCGGCAACGTGTCGATCAATCATGTCGATGCCGGCATCATGAATGCGCCATACGGCGGCCGCAAGCAAAGCGGCACGGGCTACGAACATGGCCGCGAAGGCATGGAAGGCTACCTGCACCTGAAGCACGTGCGCTTGCGGCACGGCGCTTAACGGTAACAGTCACGGAGACCGGCGATGGAACGCTATCTGTTGGGCATCGATATAGGCACGTCGGCGTGCAAGGTGATCGCCGTGGATAGTCACGGGAACGTCGTCGCCAAAGCCCTTGCAGGTTATCCAATTGTGTCGCTGCAACCGGGCTGGGCGGAGCAGGACCCGGAGGACTGGTGGCAGGCCACGGTCAGGGCCGTGCGCGAGGTGCTCGCGGCGTTGCCGGACCGGCGCGCGGTAGGTGGCATTGGCCTGAGCGGACAGATGCACGGACTCACCGCACTCGATCACAACGACCGCGTGATCCGGCCCGCCATCCTCTGGTGCGACCAGCGTGCCGCGCCCCAGTGCGATGAAATCACGGCCCGCGCGGGTGGCCTGGAGGGGCTGCTCGAACTGATCCAGAATCGCATGCTGCCCGGCTTCACGGCCGGCAAGCTGCTATGGATGCGCGAACACGAGCCAGACCTGTTCGCACGCATTCACAAGATGCTTAACCCGAAGGATTACCTTCGGCTCCGTCTCACCGGCGAACACATTACCGATGTATCCGACGCATCGGGGACCGGCCTGTTCAACGTCCGCGAACGCACGTGGTCACAACCGTTGCTGTCGCTGCTCGACCTGTCACCGTCGTGGTTACCGTCGGTGGCGGAGTCAACTGAACGAACGGGTTTCGTGCGTGCTGAACTGGCTGAAGCGTGGGGCTTGCCTGCCTCCACGCCCGTGTTTGGCGGCGGCGGGGATTCGGTGATTCAGACGACTTCGATGGGCGTTATTGATAGTGGTCCGCTCGGCGTAACGATCGGCACGGCGGGGATCGTGGCCGGTGGTATGCGCGTGTGCCCGGTGCCCACGGGCGCGTTGCAAATCTCGTGCGGCAATGCACCCGGACGATGGCATGTCATGGGTGTCACGCTTTCCGCTGGCGGCGCGTTCGAATGGCTGCGTGGCGCGTTGCAGGAGATAGGCGCGCTCGAATTTTCGAAGATGATCGAACTCGCCCGCGGCGCGGCGCCCGGCGCGAACGGCCTTCTTTTCCTGCCCTACCTGCTCGGCGAGCGCTGCCCGCATGTCGCTGCCGATGGCCGTTCCGCGTGGATCGGGCTAACGACCATGCACGACGCTAAGCATCTCGTTCGCAGCGTCATGGAAGGCGTGTTGCTGAACGTGCGGACCATCACAGCGCTCTGCGAAGCCTCGGGACTCGCATGCGACGAAGTCCGCGCATCGGGCGGCGCGACAGCCGAGCCGTTTTGGTTGAACCTGCTCGCAGACGTGCTGCAGCGCGAAGTAACCACCGTGACCGGCGCGGCCGAGGGCGGCGCCTATGGCGCGGTGCTCGCGGCAGGCGTAGGCAGTCAATGGTGGTCTTCGCTTGATGAAGCTGTCGGCACTCTGCGCATTACAGAGCGCGTCAGTCCGGACACCGCGCTTGGGCCCTTGTATCAGGCGCGCTTCAATACTTTCCGCACGCTGTACGACACGCTGCGTCCGGTCTTCGCGCAGATTGCCGCCGAGACCGCAGTCGTCGCCCCGCAAACGATTATCTGAGAGCGAGCACCCATGACAATACCTGACCTCGGTCTCCATCCCGGCCTGCCTGTAGAAGGCATTGTGTTCGACCTCGACGGAACACTCGTCGATACCGCGCCGGACATCACGAGCGCAGTCAATCGTTTGCTGGAGACCCACGGCATCCCGCCGCAAGCGGTGCGTTTTGTGGAAAAGTACATTGGCGAAGGGTCATTCGGTTTAATCGACAAGCTGTACAAGGGCCTGGGCCTTGCGCTTGACCCGGCGCGTGTGACAGCGGATGTGGACACCTATCTGGCGCTTTACAAACGGCATCCGGTCGAACATTCCACGGTCTACGCTGACGCGTTGAGTGCGGTCCCCGCGCTGCACGCCGCGGGTATCAAGCTCGGCGTCTGTACGAACAAGGCGCAGGAACTCGCAGAGGCCGTGCTTAAACACTTCGGTCTACTGCATTACTTCAGCGCGGTCGTGGGCGGCGATGTCCTGCCGCAGAGAAAACCGGATCCGCAGCACTTGTTGACGACGCTCGAACGCATGAACGTGGTGCCCCAGCAGGCGTTTTACATTGGCGACACACAGATCGACGCTGACTGCGCAGAAGGAGCACAGGTACGCTGCCGTATCGTCAATTGGGGAACGGGCCCGAGCGTGGCCGTGGGAACAGCGAAGCGGCTAGACTCCTTCAATGAACTCGTTGCCACCTGCGCCGCATTGAATGCGTCGCGCCTGCCGGGAAATTGATGAGAATTTGATGAGAAATGATCTGTTACGCCGAATTGCAGTTGTACGCCCGGAATTGACCGGTGCGGCCCTTCGTATTGCCGACGTGTTGCTGAGCACGCCCGAGGCCGTGCTGAAAATGAGCATGGCCGAATTATCGGAGGCGGCCACCACAAGCGATCCCACCGTCGTGCGCTTCTTCCGCCGCTTTGATTGCGCTGATTATCAGGACTTCAAGGTCCGGCTCGCGCAAGGGCTGATCCCGCAGGCGCCGTTCGACTACGAAGCGATCACGCTTGTCGATACGCCTGACAGCGTCTGCAGCAAGATCATCAACAACTCGCTGCACGCGATCCAGCGCTTTGCATCGGATGTCGATTCCGCTTCCATCGAGCAGGCCGCCACGCGCCTGATCGAGGCCAAGGGCATCTTCCTGTTCGGACTCGGTATATCCGAGACCATCGCGTTTGACGCCGAACACAAGTTCTTTCGCCTGGGGCTGCATTGCCGCGTGGTGCTCGATTCGCAGAAGCAATTGCTGCTTGCGCCCACGCTGCGCAGCGATGAAGTCGCGGTGTTTTTCTCGCACTCGGGCTCGACCAAGTCGCTCGTGATGGCCGCGGCAATGGCGAAAGCCAAAGGCGCCGTGACCATCGCCATCTGCGCGCCGGGCTCGCGTCTTGCACAGACGTGCGACTTGACCATTGGCGTGCCGGCGTATGAAAACACCGAGCTTTACACGCCGCTGACTGCGCGTATCAACCATCTTCTGGTCGTGAACATGCTGGTCGCCATGCTTGGATTGCGGCAAGGGCGCGAGCTTCCGGACAACCTGGCTGCGCTCGACCCCTGGTTCACCGATAAATTCATGGACTAGCCAATGGCCCGGCAGCGTCCCCACATCCATTCATATTGCTTCAAGGAGACATCAGTGAGCACGCATATTGAACCGGGCTATGCCCACCTGAAACCGGCATCGTTGCAAGATCAAGCCAAGCTCGCATCCGGCATCAAGGCAGTTGACCACTATCTACAGCCGGGGATGAAAGTCGGTCTCGGCTCCGGCACGACCTCGCACTGGTTCGTGCGTGCGCTGGCTCCGTGCGTGGCGCAAGGTCTGGACATTGTTGGCGTGCCGACCTCCAACGCTACCCGCGAACTCGCGCTTGAGCTCGGTGTCCCGCTCACCGACCTTGGCCAGATTGACCAGCTTGACGTGACCATCGACGGTGCCGATGAAATCGATCATCAGGGCAGCATGATCAAGGGCGGCGGCGCCTGCCTGCTGTGGGAAAAGATCGTGGCGGCCGCCTCGAAAAAAATGGTTGCCGTCGTGGATGATAAAAAAATCTTCGAACGTCTCGGCCGTTTTCCGCTGCCTATCGAAGTGATTCCGTTCGGCTGGCAGAGCACGGAACGCCTGTTACGCGAGCTGTTCGTTTCCGCGGGCTTCGATAAAAACGTGCGCATCGTCACGCGCATGAAGGGCACGGAGCCATTGCTGACGGATAGCGGAAACTGGATTCTCGACTGTCATCTTGAAGCCATTCCTGATCCGCTCGGTTTGGCGCCGCGCTTCAATGCGATTCCCGGCGTGGTGGAGAACGGTCTGTTTACGGGTATCGCCAGCGAGATGATCGTCGGTCATGCCGATGGCAGCGCGGACATCGTCGTGATCGGAGCGCCGCGATCATGACCAGCGCCCGCGGCACGACGCTCGACGCGTTCAAGCTGGACGGGCAAATCTGTCTGGTCACTGGCGGGGCGCAAGGCATTGGGCTCGCGATCGCGCACGGTCTGCGCGATGCCGGCGGCCATGTGATCATCGCAGATCGGGACAAGGAGCGCGGACAGCGCGCGGTGGACGAGATCGGCGGCGAGTTCGCCGAGTTCGTCGAGATGGATGTGACGAACTCGGTATCCGTCGATGCCGCATTCGAGGGCGTGGTCGCGCGGCATGGCAGGCTTGATGTGCTCGTGAACAATGCGGGCATCGTGAGGAATACGGCGGCGCTCGACACCGACGACGCCAGCTGGCGCGCGCTGATGGCAGTGAACCTTGACGGCGTATTTTATTGTTGCCGAAGTGCTGCGCGTTTCATGATCAAACAGCGCGGGGGGAGTATCGTCAACATCGCGAGCATGAGCGGATCGATCGCCAACCGGCCGCAGCCTCAGGCTTCCTACAATGCATCGAAGGCAGCGGTGATTCATCTGACACGATCGCTCGCAGCGGAGTGGGCTTCCGATGGCATCCGGGTCAACTCGCTATCGCCCGGTTACGTCGGCACCGAACTTACGAAACGCGGCTTCGAGAACGCAGAATGGCGTGAGGCGTGGATCAACGGAACACCTCTCGCGCGACTCGCGAAGCCCGAGGAAATTGCGCCGGGTGTGGTGTTCCTGGCGTCACGAGCCAGCGCATTCATGACCGGGTCGGACCTTGTCATGGATGGCGGTTATACGATTTGGTGAGCAGGATATAGAGTGTGGCGGCGCGGTCAGGGCGCGAATAGGAGAGACAGAACATGGCGGTAAATGAAGTACCAAGCGAAGCACCAAGCGAAGTACCAAGCGAAGCAATCAGCGCGTTACGGGAAGCGCTTGGCGCTCAGGTAGTGGCGTTGCCGGATGAGTTTGGCGATCGTCGAGTCGAGGACTGGAGTGGACTACCGAGCGCGGTGCCGCTCGCGCTCATCAGGCCACGCGACACCAGCGAGGTCGCGGCGGCGCTCGAGATTTGTTCACGCTACGCCCAGCCGGTCGTCACGCAAGGCGGCCTGACAGGGCTGGTCGGCGGCGCTAACCTGCGTGGCGACGAAGTGGCGCTAAGTCTTGATCGCATGAACCAGATTGTGGAGATCGACGCTGTGTCGGGGACCATGACGGTTCAGGCCGGCACGCCCCTTCAGGTGGTACAGGAAGCGGCCAGCGCGGCCGGCTTCTATTTTCCGCTTGACCTTGGGGCGCGTGGGAGTTGTTCTATCGGCGGCAATCTTGCTACCAACGCGGGCGGCAATCGAGTCATCAAGTACGGCATGATGCGCGACCAGGTGCTGGGCATCGAGGCCGTGCTGTCGAGCGGCGCGATTGTGGGCGGCCTTAACAAGATGATCAAGGACAACAGCGGCTACGATCTGCGCAACTTGCTGATCGGCAGCGAAGGGACGCTCGCGATCATCACCCGCGCGGTGCTGCGTCTGCGCCCGAAGCCAACGGCAACGGCTACAGCATGGTGCGGACTGCCAAGTTTCGACGCGGTCACCACGCTGCTGCGGCGCGCTCAGGCAGGGCTGGCTCCGGGCGTGTCGGCGTTCGAGGTCATGTGGGCGGGGTATCACGATACCGTGCTTGCCAACCTGTCCAATTTGCGTGCTCCGCTTGACTCGCCGCATCCGTTCTATGTGTTGCTGGAAAGTGTTGGAACTGATCCCGTCCGGCATGGCGAAGCATTCGAAGAGTTTCTGGGCGTGATGCTGGAGGAGGGCGTAGTGACCGACGCCGCGCTGGCTTCGAACGAGGCGCATGCGCAGGCGTTCTGGGCAATCCGTGATGCACCCGGTGAATATCAACGCTTCATCCCGAATCACGCGGCTTACGATGTGAGCTTTTCCATTGCGCAAGTGGGCGACGCCGCGTCACGCTGCGAGGCGCAATTGCGCGCCCGATGGCCCGACGCCACGATCATGATCTACGGCCATCTTGGCGATGGGAATATTCACATTGTGGTGGACGTGCCCGGCCTGCCGAAGCACGATCACGATGCAATCGATCAGGTCATTTACGACGTGACGCGGGACTTCCGGGGATCGATCTCCGCGGAGCATGGGATTGGCATCAAGAAGAAACATTTCCTGCACCTGACGCGTTCGGAGGCGGATGTAGCGTCGATGCGCGCTATAAAGCAAGCACTGGACCCCGCGCGCATTCTGAACCCGGGCAAGATTTTCTAGTATGTTGTTCTGCTCAAAGCTTAAAGCGTGAAACCGTCGAGCAGCACTGCCGGGCGGCGCTTTGCGATCAGGTCGGCAATCAATCGGCCGCTTGCAAGCGCGAGTGTAAAACCAAGCGCGCCTTGTCCCAGGTTGAGCCAGAGGTTTTCATATTGCGTCGAATCGATGATCGGGGTGCTGTGCGGCGTGGCCGGGCGCAGGCCGCACCAGACTGTGGCTTCATCGAAATTGCCGGCGTCCGGAAACGCCGCAGCCGATTCGGCGCGCAGTGTGGCGACGCGAGCCGGATCGACATCGGCACGACGACCGGTGACGTCCGCCATGCCGGCGATCCTCAGCCGGTCACCGAGCCGCGCATAGACGATCTTGCGTTCGAAGTCGGTGATGCTGATGTGCGGCGCGTGGCCGTCTGAGCCGACCTGGGTGGTCAGGCTATAACCCTTCAGCGGATAGAGCGGAACCCGCATGCCGAGTGGCTTGAGCAGCGCTGCGCTGGCGGCGCCGGCTGCAAGTACGATCTGATCGGCTTCGATTACCTTGTCGTTGGCTACTGCTTCGACCCGATGTGCTCGGCCTGGCGCGCGACGCAAGCCGGTGACCTTCGTACCGAGCTGGAATTGAACGCCGCGTGCCCGCAACAGGCGGCTCATCTCGACACAAAACTGGTAGCAGTCGCCGCTGTCTTCGCTGGGCGTGAAGATGCCCCCTTGCAACTGTCCGGCGAGATGCGCCAATGCCGGTTCCTTCTGCACACACTCGCGCGTATTGAGGGCCTGCTGTTCGCAGCCGAGCGAGCGTTGGTAATCGAGCAGTCGCAACGCGGCGTCGAATGAGGCGCGCTTGCGGTGCACTACCAGTTTGCCGGCATTCGAGTGGCTAAAGAGCAAGCCTGGTTCACTCGCCAGCAGTTGATGCATCAAGTCACGGCTTAAGAACGAGAGCGCTAACAAGCGCCGGGTCGACAACTCGCTTTTACGCTGCGTGCATGCACAGACAAACTGTGCGAGCCAACGCCACTGGTCCGGGTCCAGGCGTGGTCGAAAGCGGATCGGCGAGTCACCGCGCAACAGCCAGGACGGCAGCTTTGACAGTACGCCCGGGCCGGCGAGCGGGGCGACATAGCTATACGAAAGCTGTCCGCCGTTAGCAAAGCTCGATTCAAGTGCAACGTCTTCATTGCGCTCTACGATAGTGACGGTGTGCCCGTCCTCTCGTAGATACCAGGCCGTAGCCAGACCGGTGACGCCTGCTCCTAGTACGAGCACATGCATGGGATGTTCGATAGTTGGTTGAGCTGGAGGACATTGTTCTGCAGCGCGCAACCGGCGTCCAATATCGACCAGCGCTCGCGCTATAGCCGTCGGTTATAGCGCTCGCAACTGCATCTAACTCCTTGACGACTCTTGGGCCGATGGCCTGGTCGATGCTCCGGGCGCGTCGTCACGCAGGAACTGGATGAGCCGCTCTGCTGATTGCGGCGGCGGTCGCGAGTGTTCTGTCACCGCATAAACCTGCAGGGTCTCGTCGATCGCGAGCGGCCGGATCTGGATGTCCGGATGATGCTGGGGATAATTCGCCGTGAACGAATCGACTATCGCGATGCCGATGCGCTGCTGCACCAGCGACTTCCCGAGCGGGTATGTCTGCACCGACAGATTGCTCACGGGGGGCTCAGCAGCGTCAGCGAGCCACGCGGAGAGGATCGCTCCAAGATAGTCGTCTGGATCGATGGTGATCAGCGGTTGCCCCGCCAGATCGTCTGGTGTCAGCGGCTGGTCGAGCAGAGCGTCCGCCCACCAGCCGGCCGGTGCAATGGCGCACAGCGTGCTTTCGCACACCGCCGTGGCAACGAGGTTGGGATGGGAGACGGGCCGCATGGTCAGCCCGAGTTCAATTTCATCGAACAGCAGCGCGTGTTCGATCTCGCGCGTGTGCGCGACGCTCAGTTCGCACTTGGACTGCGGGAACGCGCGGCACCAGCGTGCCATGACGTGTGGCAACGCGTGGTGTGCCAGAGCGGGCGTGGCGGCGACCCGCAACGGACGGTCAGCGCCGTGCCCGAGGCTCGTGACCAGGCGCCGGATCCGCTTGAGCTGTTCATCGAACGGCCCGAGTTCTTCGCGTAGCCGCAATGCCTCGGGGGTGGGCACCAGCTTGCCCTTGCTACGCAGGAACAGCGCGAAACCGGCGGATTGCTCGGCATGCTGCAGCATCTTGCTTACCGCGGGCTGCGAGATATGCAGGAGCTTGGCCGCGCCGTTGGTCGACCCGGTCAGCATGATCGCGCTGAAGATTTCGATATGTCGCAAACGCACCTGTGTCTCCCTGGATTGACATCGCCATGCAGCTTACGGCACGCCTCGATGGTTTGGAACAAGGTTCTCCGCCTGAACTGCTTACAACTTCTGTAAGCCTCCTATAACACAGGGTTATATTTTGGGATTTTATTTTCATTAGACGCGCTCCGCACACGCCCTCATATTCGGGCTGCTGGCCGGTTCTGCGCTCCGGTCAGCTAAGGGGTTATCGAGTGGGGTTACCAAGTACGTAGCGCTAACGTGGTGTGGAGGGCTTATGGAGTCTGCGGGGTATGTGTTTTCCCGGACGCAAAAAATGGTGTGTCTGTCGGGTCTGTTCCTCGCGTGGGCAGTCGGCTACGCGGACCGCATCCTGATGAGCACAGCGATCATTCCTATCAGCCATGAATTCGCCCTGGATACCCGGCAAGCCGGCATGTTGCTGAGCGCGTTCTACGTGAGTTATGCATTCATGCAGCTCGCAGGCGGCTGGCTGTCGGACCGCTTCGGTTCACGGATTATCGTGGTGCTATGTATTGTCATGTGGTCGGTGTTTACCGGTGCGACGAGTCTTGCGTGGTCGTTCGGCTCGCTCCTGGCCATCCGCTTCATGTTTGGCATGGGCGAGGGCAGCTTCTCGCCGGCCAGTTCAGTGACGGTTGCTGAGGTGTTTCCAAAGCCCGAGCGGGCGCGCGCCAAGTCATTCCTGATTTCAACCACGTTCTTGGGCAATGCCGCCGGGTCCGGCTTGATCGCGCTGACTGTCGTGCATCTCGGGTGGCGTGGCAGTTTCCATATTCTTGCCGGAGCGGGGGTGCTCGTCGCGATGATCCTGTGGCTCTCGTTGCGCGGCGGTGTTGCTCTGCAGAGGGCGCGCGTCGCGAACCGGCCGAGGAATTTGTGGCGCTCGTTGCTGCGTATCCGGATGGCATGGAAGCTGACCGCCATCTGGTTCTTCACGAGCATGTTGTATGTCGGCGTACAGTCATGGATGCCGTCGTATTTGATAAAGACCTACGGGATCGATCTGCTTCACCTCAGTTTGGCGGTGACGGTGCCCAACCTGATCGCATTTGCGGGCACAAACGTGGTTGGCTTGCTGCTGGACAAATACGGTAAAAGCAAGGAACGGATGTTCCTGATGATGGGCGCGTTGATGAGCGTGGTGTTTCTTGCGTTGATGATCACGACCACCACGATCTTGCTACTTTTGATCTACTGGACGCTCTTTTCGCTATCCTTCAACTTCGTCTATGCAACGGTCTTTTCGGCGCCGCTGCGACATTTCCCGGAGCATCTGGTCGGCAGCGCCACGGGCTTGATGAACTTTGGTGGTCAGATAGCAGGCTCGATTGCCCCTGTGGCGATGGGCGCGCTGATCGCAGCATTCGGCGGTTCGTTTTTTGCTGCGTTCTGGCTGCTGCTGATTGCCGGGATTCTGGCCGTGCTGGTAGCGTCGACGTGGAGCCCGGCAAACGAGCCGCCTTTGCCGAGCCTGCAGACCTGACTATGAAAGGAGAACTAATGCGCGTGTTTACCGGCAGCCTTGCGACGGAAACGAACACCTTCGCGCCCATTCCGACAGGCCTCGGCGCGTTTCATGATCGAGGCTATTTCCGGGCCGGGCAGCATCCCGACGAAATGACTTTTTTCGGCGGCCCCTTATGGGCGGCACGTCAATGCGCAGCGACCTACGGCTGGACAGTAATCGAGGGGCTCGTTGCATCGGCGAATCCCGGCGGCGTGGTCACGCGTCTGGCGTATGAGACCTTGCGCGACGAGCTCCTGGCCGATCTGCGCGCGGCCTTGCCCGTCGATATTGTGTTGCTCGGCCTGCACGGTGCAATGGTGGCTGATGGTTATGACGATTGCGAAGGCGATCTGTTGCGCGAGGTCCGGCAGATAGTGGGCTCTGACGCCGTGATCGGCGCGGAGCTGGACCCGCATGCGCACTTGAGCGAAGCGATGGTCGGCTATGCCAACGTGCTCATCATGTTCAAGGAGTACCCGCACACGGACGTGCTGGAGCGGGCGTTCGAGCTGGCCGATCTCTGTCAGCGCACTGCGCTGGGTGAAATCAATCCGGTTGCAGCGGTGGCCGACTGCGGCATGGTCGTGCCGATTCATACCACGCGCGAACCCGGCCGCTCGCTGACGGATCGTGCCCAGGCTCTGGAGGGGCACGACGGCGTGTTATCGATCTCGATCGTGCAGGGCTTCGCGACGGGGGATGTCAAGGACATGGGCACCAAGGTCCTGGTTTATGCGGATGACGATGCGCCCACGGCGCAAGCCATTGCGAGGCGGTTCGCCGATGAGGTCATCACCCTGCGCGATGCCTTGCTCGTGCGCTACCTCGATATCGACGCGGCGCTCGACCGCGCGCTGGCATCCGCGGGCGCACCGGTCGTGCTGGCGGACCGCTCCGACAACCCGGGCAGCGGCGCCGCGGGCGACTCGACTTTCATCCTGCAGCGCATGCTGGCGCGTGGTATCGGTGATGCGGCGCTCGGGCCGTTGTGGGACCCGGTTGCGGTCAGCATCGCTTTAGATGCCGGCGTGGGCGCCACGCTGGATCTGCGGATCGGTGGCAAGATCGGGCCGCAGTCGGGTACGCCGGTCGATGGGCGGTGTCTGGTGCGCGCCGTGTTCCCGAACATGACAATGACCGGTCAGGCAGGCACGCCGTCCCCGCTCGGCGACTGTGCGCTGGTCGAATTGCAGGGCATCGAGATTGTGCTGTCCACGCGCCGCGCGCAAGCGCTCAACATCGACCTGTTCACGCAGCTCGGGTGCGACCTCGCGCGCAAAAAGATTGTGGTGGTCAAATCGGCGCAGCATTTTCACGCGTCGTTTTCCACCCTTGCTCACGAGATCATCTATGTTGGCGCACCCGGGTCCGCAAGTCCCGACTGGTCAGCGTTACCGTATAAAAAGATCAAGCTGCCAAAATGGCCCATTCACAACCGGCCGCACGCCAAATAATCACGCTATGGACTATCCATCATGACTAGTCAGGAATCCAATGTATTTGACCTTATTATTCACGGCGGCACGGTGATTGACGGCACGCGGCGGCCGCGTTTTGACGCCGACGTGGGTATTCGCAACGGACGTATCGCGGAGATCGGCGATCTGCGTGCGCGTACAGCGACGAAGATCATCGATGCGACTGGCAAGATCGTCGCACCGGGCTTCATCGATTCGCATACTCACGACGATGCCGCCGTTCTCTTCGACCCGCATATGATTTGCAAGATCTCGCAAGGCGTCACTACGGTCGTGACCGGCAACTGCGGCATCAGCCTTGCACCGCTGAGCCCGGATGCACCGCGCCCAATGCCGTTGAGCTTGTTGACCGGCGACGAACATGCGCCACGCGCTACCTTTTCGCGTTTTTCTGACTATCTCGACGCGGTTCGCCGTTCGCCATCATCCGTCAACGTGGCTGCGATGGTGGGGCACAGCACCCTGCGCGTGATGACAATGGATTCGCTCGACCGCGCCGCGAACGACCGGGAGATCGAAGCGATGCAAGGCTTGCTGAGCGAAGCGCTGGAGGCTGGTGCAATCGGTATCTCGACGGGCACTTACTATCCGCCTGCCTCCGCTGCGCCAATGGAGGAAGTGATCAGCGTATGCCGCCCGTTGACCGGCACCGGCGCGGTCTATGTGACCCACATGCGCAACGAAGCGGACGGCTGTATCGACTCCCTCAACGAGACGTTCGAGATCGGCCGGGCGCTCGACGTGCCGGTCGTGATTTCACATCACAAGCTGATGCGTGAAGCGAACTTCGGCAAGTCGACGCTCACGTTGCCGCTGATCCGAGCGGCGATGCAGTGCCAATGCGTCGCACTCGATTGTTATCCCTACGACGCCAGCTCGACCATGCTTCACACCGATGAAACGAAACTTCAGGGGCGGGTGCGCATTGCGACGAGTGAAGCGCATCCCGAACTGGCGGGACGCGATCTGGGTGAGATTGCAGAAGGGTGGGGCGTCAGCCGCGCCGAGGCATCCAGACGCTTGCAACCGGCGAGCGCGATCTACTTCAGCATGGATGAGAACGACGTGCGGCGCATCCTCGCATTCGAAGAAACGATGATCGGATCGGACGGACTGGCGCTGGGCGAGAAGCCGCATCCGCGTTTGTGGGGGACGTTCCCGCGCGTGCTCGGACATTACAGCCGCGACATCGGTCTGTTCCCGCTCGAAACCGCGGTGTGGAAGATGAGCGGTCTCACGGCAAAGAACTTTGGCTTGACGGGACGAGGCACGCTTGAGACGGGTAAGCACGCCGACGTCGTCATATTCGATGCCGCTACAATCAAAGACCGGGCAACCTACGATACGCCGACCGAAGCTGCTGACGGCGTGGAGGCTGTCGTGGTGAACGGGGAGTTGACGTGGTGGCAAGGCGAACACCGCGGTGCGCGCGCCGGGAAAGTGATTGTTCGATCTCGGCTGAGTTGAGGTAAAGCGCCGAGCGCTTTGCCCCATCCTGCACAATCCCCGTTCACCTAAAGCAAAACGCACGGACCCACGTTCACTGCGACTTCGCTCCTCGCTGCTTGCGGAATTCATCAACCGGCAATCCGCCCCAGCCCCAGTTCTCGGTAGCCACTTCTTCTATCACTACAAAGGTCGCATCAAGTGGCTTGTTCAGTACGTCGAGTAGCACTTGGCTCACGCCCTTGATGAGCTGTGCCTTCTCTTCCGCTGTGACCGAATCTTGTCCGGGCTTGCTACCCTCGCGGGTAACTTGAATGGTGACAATAGGCATGTCGCTCTCTCCTGCAGTGCTTAACTAAAGAGGGCGCCTGCGATCGACGCCCGCAAGTGTTTAATGACCCGCGCTCTGGCCGCCGTCGACATGCAGGATCTCGCCTGTCACGAAAGGCGCCGACTCCAGATACAGGACGGCGTTCACGATATCGCTCATCTCGCCCATATGGCCCATGGGATGAAGTGCTCCGAGCGCCGCGTGGGTTTCAGGCGCGTGCATCGGCGATTTCATGATGCCCGGCGAGACGGCGTTCGCGCGAATGCCGCTCTTTGCGTACTCGATCGCGAGGGATTTCGTGGCTGCGTTCAGGCCGCCCTTCGTCAGCGATGCCAGTACCGACGGCACACCACTGATAGCATGGTCGGTCAGGCTGGTCGTGATGGTGACCACGTGCCCACTCGAATTCTTCTCCATTTCAGCAATCGCGAGCTGCGTAACGTAGAAGAACCCCGAGAGGTTCACGCCTGTGATCGCTGCGTAGTCTTCGGCGGTGTACTTGGTAAAGGGCTTCGCGATAAAGATGCCGGCGTTGTTGACCAGCGTGTCGATGCGGCCGAAGCGTGCCACGCCTTCGGTAATCGCGCGACGGGCCGTAGCGGGGTCGCCAATATCACCCACCACCGTCAGAATGTCGGGGTCGTCCGACGGCTTGATGCTGCGCGCTGTTGCGACCACGCGGTAGTCGCGTTCCCGGAAAGCCTTGACCAGTTCTGCGCCAATGCCTTGGGATGCACCGGTAACGACTACAACCTTTTGTGATGTGCTCATGGTAGACCTCTATAGGTAGATTTAGCTCTGGTGCCGATCGGACCGACGGCATCTGGAAGTGCTGAACGCAGTCTAGGCGCGTGGACGTCGAGTTCGAATACCCGCCATGGACAAACAGTCTTGCGTGACAAGAACAAATCAGGCGCGGGACCAGGCGGCTTGAAATATGGCGTCGAGCGCAGCGAGTGGCAGGCAGGAATACCCAAATTAGGGCACCATTCTACGGTCGATTTGCCGGGTCTTAGGTTGGTCAGGTTCGCTAATCAGGGCTTCGTTCGACCGTGCCCTTCAAGCGCTAGCCCTCTTCGCGGTTTATCCGTCACGTCGGCCCGTCGGCCCGTCGACGCTAAGATAAAGACAGGGATCCGAGCTTTTGAGCGAGCCAATAGCTATCGACGGTCGCGCGGAAAAGAGCAAAAATTTTTATGCCATCGAGGGACTATGCAGCGTCAATTTGAAGGCCTCCTTTTGGGCAGTATTGAACTGTTCTGTCTGGCTGCTGAATTGGAAAGTTTCACGGCCGCCGCCGCGGCTGCGAGCGTGAATCCTGCTGCGGTCAGCCGTTCAGTAGCGGCCCTTGAGAAACGCCTCGGCGTACAGTTGTTCGTCCGGACAACGCGACAGATTCGACTGACGGACGCGGGAAAGCGGTACTTTGAGCAGTGCCGGCTGGCGCTTGGACATCTCGCGGATGCGGAGCGGGAAGTGACAGGGCAACAGACAACCCCGGCTGGCGTCCTGCGAATCAGCATGCCAACGCCGTACGCGCACTATCGCGTCCTTCCCCTGCTGGCGGAATTTCGTGAGCGGTATCCCGGCGTCACAGTGGAAACGCACCTTAGTAATCGCAACATCGATTTTGCGGACGAAGGCTTTGACCTGGCGATCCGGGGGCGTGCACCTCGGGATTCAGGTCTTATCGCGCGAAAACTCGAGGATTCGGAACTCGTGGTGGTGGCATCGCCCGCGTATTTGCGCAGAGCTCATAAACTGCAAACCCCGGATGATTTGATTAACCATGAGTGCATCCAGTTTGAGTTGCCGAGTAGCGGTCGCAACATACCGTGGCAGTTCAATCAGGACGGCAGCTGTGTTGAAATCGCGACGCGCGGAGGGTACGGATCGTCGGGCGACGTGCTTGCGGGCGTGACCATGGCCCGTCATGGCGCGGGAATATTCCAGACCTATCGGTTCGTTGTCGAGAAGGACATCGAGGACGGCACACTCAATGAATTGCTCCCTCAGTATGGCGGCTGTTCGCGACCGTTTATCCTGCTTTATCCGCATGGCCGGCATCTGTCGTCACGGGTGCGTAGTTTTGTGGACTTCCTGATGGAAAGGCTCGGCGCATAAAGGCGCTATCAGTAAGCAATGATTCGTCGGCTGCCCCGATCCTGCTGTCAGTCGTAGCGACGATCGGCTGGTCGGCAAGTTCCACCTTGCCGGCCTACACCGTTTCGATTGGCAAGGCCGAACATGTTGCCGACGCTGCCTCATGGGCGCGCGCGTGTCGATTACGTACACGATCGGCGCGGTCGTCGCCTACACGGCAGGTGGTTTTGTAATCGATGTGATCGGACGGCGCGCGTTCATTTCGCTGACGTTTGTCGGTGCGCTCGTGATTACGTTCGTCACGTATAAGCTCACTCACACGGTAGAGGCGATGGCGGGGGTCGCGCCGATCAACGGCTTCTTCACACTCGGTTTCGCGTATGTGCGGATGGCGATCTATCCGTGCGAGCTGTTCATGAGCACCGTGCGTTCGACCGCGATCAGCTTCGTATTCAACGCGGCGCGGATCATCGCGAGGGTGTTCCCGATTCTTGCCGGCACGATCGTCAAGTCGTTCGACGGCGCGCCGCAGGCGGCGATGGCGCTTGGTCTGGCCTAGGTGCTCGGGATCGTGCTGCCGTGGTTTCTGCCCGAAACGCGTGGACAGGGAATCCTTGACTGAATACTTCATCGGCAAGCTATCCGGTAGGATGTTGCAGACGGTCCGTCTTCACGCGGGAAACTGCGTCACCGCATGAGCAGCTACACGCGGCGCGGACCGTGCCGTCACCGCTCCCGCGGTCTATCGGCCCCTCCCGGAATCGAGGTTTGCGATGAAGCACGTCTGCCGAAGCACCGTTGTCCGGTCCGCATTCGTCGCATTGATGGCCATCGCGGCCAGCGTCGGGTCGCTGTGCGCGCCTGAGCAGGCTTGGTCCGCTCAAATCAACGACCAGACCGACCCGCAGACACTCATCCAGACCGTGACGCAGCAGATTTTGGACGAGGTGCGCCAGCAGGCGCTCACGCCGGACGACATCCCGCGCATCACGACGATAGTGAACCGGGATATCCTCCCGTACGTCGACATTCGCCGCGCCACGCAGTACGCGATGGGCCGCTTCTGGCGCACTGCAACACCCGGGCAACAGGACCAGGTGGTCGAGCAGTTCAAGCAGTTGCTTATCCACACGTATTCCGGCGCGCTTGCGCAGCTCAACACGAATCAGAAATTCGAGTATCCGCCTTCGGCCGCCGAGTCGGGCGGCACCGACGCCGTGGTGCGCACGATCGCGCTAAGCAAAAGCGGTCAAGTGCAGATCGACTACCGGCTGTACAAATCACCGCAGGGTTGGCGTGTCTATGACATGAACGTGCTTGGCGCATGGCTGATCCAGACCTACCGTACGCAATTCAACGACAAGATCCAGCAAAGCGGCGTCGACGGGCTGATCCAGTTTCTCACCGACCGCAACAAACAACTTGCCTCTGGCAATCAGTGACGTGCTGAAGTCCACCGGCAAGCGGGCGTATGTGCTTCATGCCGAACGCCTGCCAACGTTACCCGAGTGAACCAGGTCACTTGCTGCACTTCCAATAAGGAAAGCTTCATGCTGAGAATTCATCACCTTGGTCACTCACAATCGGAACGGATCGTCTGGCTTTGTGAAGAAATTGAGGTTCCTTACGAGCTCGAAAAATACACGCGCGACCCGGTCACGCAGTTGTCGCCGCCAGCGCTGAAGGCGCTGCATCCGCTCGGCGCGGCACCGCTCATCGAAGCCGATGGAATCTTGCTTGCCGAATCGGCCGCTATCGTCGAATTCATTCTCGCCCGATATGGTCACGGACGTTTGCAGCATGCACCCGATTATCCCGATTTCGCTTCCTATCTCTACTGGTTTCACTTCGCCAATGGCAATCTTCAGCCGGTAATGGGTCGATCGATGTTCATTGGGCGCTGCGGCCTGGCACCCGACCATCCGATCCAGGCGTCGGTGCAGGGACGACTGGACAAGGTGCTCGCGCTGATCGAAGCGCGGCTTGCACAGAACGACTATCTTGCTGGCAGCGCGTTCACCGCGGCAGACATCATGAGCGTCTTTTCGCTAACCACGATGCGTCTGTTTCATCCTGTTGATCTCAAGCCTTATCCGAACATACTGGCGTATCTTCAGCGCATCGGCGGACGGGCCGGGTATCAGCGGGCGATGGCTAAAGGCGATCCCGACTTGACACCGATGCTGACATGACTTCGCGGCGGGAGTCGCCCCTTATCCAACTTACCTTTTTCGAGGACTTATGCATCTTCTCCACGTGATTGGTTCGCCCCGCACAGGGCGCTCGGCCTCTCGGCAGGTCGCTAACGCCTTCACTGAAGTCTGGAAGGAGCAACATCCTGACGGGACAGTCGACGAACTGAATGTCTGGGAAATCGACCTGCCCGTTTTCGACGGGCCGGTGCTCGAAGCAAAATACGCGGGCATCGAGGGCCGGCCGCTCGATCCCGCGCAGGCCGACGCATGGCGCACCGTCGACACGCTTGCCGAACGGTTCCGACAGGCAAACGTCATTCTCTTCAGCGTACCCATGTGGAATTTCGGCATCCCGTATCGCCTCAAGCATCTAATCGACGTCATATCGCAGAAGGATGTGCTGTTTACTTTCGACGAAAGAGGATTGAACGGCCTGCTTGGCGGACGGACGGTCGTCACGATCGCGGCGCGAGGCGTTGGGCTTGGAGTGGATTTTCCAGTGGAGCTGTACGACTTTCAGACCGCCTATCTGACCATGTGGTCGCGTATGGTTGGCATCACCGACGTCCGTGTGATCACTGTCGAAAAAACCTTGGCAGGCCCCGAGCAGGACCATGCATCCCGCCATGAGGCCAGCGAAAAAGCGCGCGAGCTTGCTCGCGGTTTGTAAGCGAGGAATGCAGTTTTCCTCGCGTCCGGGCGTCCTCATTCGACGAACGCGATTGCTAATTTCAAATCAACTCGAAGGCAGGAATGACCGTTGGACCGTGAAAGCGGTCCTCGCGGCCCTTGGTGTCGAACGGCGGGAATGGCCGACCAGAGACGATCGCGCTGCGATGTGGGTGTAGCTTCCCAGCACTCACCATGGTCTTTGTCAGCCCCGGTGAGTTTGGTCGACTTCGGCACATCGAGCAATTTCAGCAAAAGCTTCGAGAACTGGCGCCGCGAAACAGCATGCAGCGCATGCTTTGATCGGCGGTCTTGTCCCGCAGCCACGACCTGGCGGAAACGCGCTGGATACTGTTTCGACCAGGACAGGGCGCGATACCAACGCCATTCCTGGCGGTGTTGGTGCTCTGGTTCGGTATCCTGTTCGCTGGTTTCGGTCTGGCCAGCGCCAACAACTGAACGGCTGTCGCGACGCTCTTCGTCTGTGCGCTATCCGTATCCGGCGCTTTATTCCTGATTGAGGACATTGCCCACCCGCTCGAAGGGTTGATGCAGGTCTGGCGTGCGCCTGCGCAAATCGCGCTGTCCCATCTTGGCCAGCAGGCCGATACCGTGCGACCCTCGTTTCGGCTTCTATCATCCGGCTCGATTCCTCATAGGAACCCCGCACGCCACGTCTCAGTACATACCCTCGATTGACGCATAAATACATCGGGAAGATACTTTGTCCGTACAAACAAACAATTGAGACAGGAGCACCGAGCATGCAAGCCGAAGAAGTGGGGAAGCAACGTTATCGCGCGAGTTATGGCCGTTACTTCGAGGAATTCACGGTCGGGGACATTTACGAACATCGCCCGGGCCGGACGATCACCGAGGCGGACAACATCCACTTCTCGTTGTTGACAATGAACTTTCACCCCATGCACTGTGATGCCGCGCACGCCGCAAAAAGCGAGTTCGGACAACTGCTGGTGAATAGCGGCCTGACGGTCGCGATCGTGCTCGGCATGTCGGTGAACGACGTCAGCGGCAAGGCCATTGCGAATCTCGGCTGGAAGGAGATCAAGCTGACAGGTCCCGTATTTTGCGGCGATACCTTGTACGCCGAATCTGAAGTGCTTGAAAAACGCGAATCGAAGTCACGTCCCACGCAAGGCATCGTCACGGTCCATACGCGCGCATTCAAGCAGGACGGCACGCCGGTCATGGATTTCGTGCGCACTGCGTTAATCGCCAAGAAAGGCCACGGCACGGGGGACTAGAAAGACCGCCGCCTTCGCCAAAAAATGTCGATTCGGCTCAAGAACGAACGACGTTTCACCTCTCTCTCACAGTAAGGAGACCGCTGTGAATCAACTCGTAAGCTCAGGTGCACGGCTGGACAGATTGCCGATGGCCGCCTTCCACTGGAAGATCCTCGGCCTGATCAGCGCAGGCGCGTGCCTCGACGCGTTCGACGTGTATCTTGCCGGCGGCGTTGCGGCTGCAATGATGAAGCAAGGCTTCTCGACGCTTCAGCTCAACGCGCTGTTTGTATCGGCGGGATTCTGCGGCATGGTGATCGGAGCGGGCTTGTCGGGCTATCTCGGCGACCGGTTTGGACGCCGCTCTTCATACCAGTTCAACCTCGCGCTGTTCGGCGTGATGTCGATCGCAGCAGCCTTTGCGCCGAGCATTTACTGGTTGATCGGTTGCCGTTTCCTGATGGGCATCGGGCTGGGCGCCGAGTTGGTCGTCGCGGCCGGAACGCTGTGCGAATTTATCCCGCCGGCGTATCGCGGACGATGGATATCGCTGCTCGGATTGATCGTCAACTCGGGACTCGTGATCGCAACGAGCGTGGGTTATGTCGTGATCCCCACTCTGGGATGGCGCTGGATGTTCGGCATTGCGGGCGTTGGCGCGATGATTGTCTGGGCGCTGCGTCACAGCATGCCCGAGTCGCCGCGCTGGCTGGAATCAGTCGGCCGGCTCGACGAGGCCGAGCGCACCGTGAGCGCGATTGAAGCTGAGGTGGCAAAGCAGCGCGGGCCGTTGCCCGAATGCGCGCGCACGCAGAATCTCGAGGTTCCACAATTGCCGTTTAGCGCGCTGTTCCGGCGCGGCATGATCGGCCGTACGTTGACGGCGGCCCTGACCGCGATCGCGGTGAATGTTGCGGTGTACGGCTTCGTGGCGTGGCTGCCGACGTTCTTTGTAAAGGAAGGGCGCGACGTGGTGACATCGCTTGGCTTTACCACGCTGATGTCGTTCGGCGCGCCGTTTGGCGCGGTACTGGGCTTCCTCTGCGCGGACCGTTTGGGTCGAGCCAAGGGTCTCGTGTTCTTCTCACTCATGACAATCGTGCTTGGCTTCATCTATCCGCAGATGGTCGCCAACGCCGCAATTGCCTGTGTCGGATTCGTGCTCGTGAGCTGCATTTTCGCGATTGTCACGCTCGGGCTTTTTGGCTACGTGCCTGAGTTGTTCCCCACTGCATTGCGCTTGCGCGGAACGGGTGCGGCAGGCGTGTGCGGCCGGCTTGCATCAATGACCACGTCCTATATCGCCGTCCTGCTTTATGCCCAGTTTGGATTGTTCGGCGTGCTTGGCATGGTATCCGGGGTGCTCATCCTGTTGATCGTGGCGATCGTTTCGCTGGGTGTAGATGCGAATCAGTATTCACTCGAAGCGGCGTCGCCGGATGAAGATGCACTCGACTCCAACCTCGATTTCAAGCAAGGAGGAATTGCACGGTGAACTCGACTTCCATCTCCGCCGCGCTTGCCCGCTTTACAACAAACCTGCAATTGTCGGATGTACCGCAAGCGGTACGCGAACGCGCAAAGCATTTGATGCTGGATAGCATCGGCCTTGCATTCGCGACGGCGACCTTCAATTACTCACGCATCACCCTGGCCGCCATGCAGGAACTCGGCAGCGGCCAAGCGTCGGTCTTCGCGCATTCGGAACGTCTCGCCATGCGCGACGCGATGCTCCTGAACGGCGTATTGATCCACGGCCTCGATTTCGACGACACCCACGCACGCGGCGTGATCCATTCGACTGCCAGCGCCTTGCCCTGCGTGTTTGGCTTGGGCGAGCGCGAGAACGCGAGCGGCGCTGACCTTCTGACCGCCTATCTGTGCGCGATGGAAGTCTCCACGAGAGTGGGTGCTGTCGCGCAAGGCGGCTTCCACAAGGCCGGTTTTCATCCCACTGGACTTGCCGGCGCATTCGGCTGCACGCTGGCCGCCGCGCGCCTGCTGGGGCTCGACGAAGCAAGCGCGACCCATGCGCAGGGAATCGCGCTGTCCATGGCGTCAGGCAGTCTCGAGTTCCTGCAGGATGGCGCGTGGACCAAGCGTCTGCATCCGGGCTGGGCGGCTGTCAGCGGCACCGTGGCGGCCTCGCTGGCCAAACATGGCTTCGTGGGGCCGGGTGCGCCGTACGAAGGCCGCTACGGCCTCTATGCGCTGCATCTGAACGATGACGCGTTGCCGGATCTTTCCATCGCGACAGCCGGGCTCGGCGATCAATGGGAAATCGACCACGTCGCGCTCAAGCCCATTCCCGCTTGCCATTTCACGCATGCTTCGTCCGACGCCGCCGTCGAGCTGCACAAGCAGCACGGACTTACCGGCGATGAAATCGAGAACGTGATCGTGCGTGTGCCGGGTCCGACCGTGGACGTGGTCTGCGAGCCGGTATCGAACAAGAAGCGGCCGGCGAACAGCTACGACGCGCAGTTCAGCATTCCGTACATCGTGGCGACCGGATTGCTCAAGGGACGTTTCACGCTCGACGATCTCGACGAGGCGTCGCTCGCCGATCCCGCTGTGTTGTCGCTGGCGCAACGCGTCAATTACGAGGTCGATCACGAATCCACATTCCCGCGTCACTACACCGGCGAGGTGATCGTTTTCACGCGCGACGGGCGTCGTCTCGTCCAGCGTGAAGCGATCAATCGCGGATCATCGGACCGGCCGCTGAGCAACGAGGACATCGTCGCCAAGTTCTTCGATAACGCCCGGCGCGCGGTCTCACACGAACGCGCCGCTCAAGTTCGCGATGCGGTTCTCGATCTCGACCGTATTCCGGTGTCGGCGCTCGCGGGCGTGCTGCGTCGTCCCGATTGAATCGTCCTCGAGAATCAATACTTCACGCCTTCAAGGCAGGAGATTTCATGGCTACCATTGACGTAGAAAAGACAGAGACAGCGGAAGAGGCGAAGGCTAACGAGGTGTTGATTCTCGACATGCTCGACCGTTTTCTCAAGACGGAAGTCAAGCCGTATGTCCACGCGCTTGAAGCGGCCGATGAATACCCGCACGAGATTGTAGAGAAGATGAAGGACATGGGGTTGTTCGGCTGCCTCATCGCTCAGGAATATGGCGGACTGGGTCTCTCGACATCGACGTACGCGAAGATAGTCGACCGGATCTCGGCCGTGTGGATGTCGGTGAGCGGCATCATCAATTCGCATTTGATCATGGCGATGACCGTACAGCGCAACGGCACCGCGGAGCAAAAGAGCACCTACCTTCCGCGCATGGCGACGGGTGAATTGCGCGGTGGCATCGGCTTGACGGAACCGGATTGCGGCACGGATCTGCAGGCAATCCGCACGGTCGCCCGTCGCGAAGGCGATGAATACGTGATCAATGGCAGCAAGACGTGGATCACGAACAGTCTGCATGGCAACGTGCTTGCGCTGCTGGTGAAAACCGACCCCAAGGCGGAACCGCGTCACAAGGGCATGACACTGCTGCTGGTCGAAAAGGGCCCCGGTTTCGAAGTCAGCCGCAAGCTTCAGAAGCTGGGCTACAAGGGGATCGATACGTGCGAGCTGACCTTCACGGATTTTCGCGTGCCGGTTTCGCATGTGATTGGCGGCGAGGAAGGGCGCGGCCTCAAGCAAATATTGGGCGGTCTCGAACTGGGCCGTATCAATGTGGCGGCGCGCGGCGTGGGTGTGGCGCAAGCCGCGCTCGACGAATCCGTTTCCTATTCCCAGCAACGCAAGACCTTCGGCAAGCCGATCTGCGAGCATCAGGCGATTGCGTTGAAGCTTGGCGAAATGGCGACCCGCGTGCAGGCGGCGCGTTTGCTGACCGAAGCCGCTGCGGTTGCCTATGACCGCGGGGAACGGTGCGATATGGAAGCCGGCATGGCGAAGTATTTCGCGACTGAGGCGGCGCTCGAAAACAGTATTGAGGCAATGCGGATTCATGGCGCCTACGGCTACTCGAAGGAATTCAATGTCGAGCGTTTGTATCGCGATGCACCGCTGTTATGCATTGGCGAAGGCACTAACGAGATGCAGCGAATTATCATCGCCAAGAATTTGATTGCGAGGAATCCGATATGACTTTGCCGCTCTCTGGCGTGCGTATTGTCGCGGTCGAACAGTACGGCGCGGGTCCGTTCGCGACCCAGCATCTGGCCGATCTCGGTGCCGAAATCATCAAGGTCGAGAATTTCCGCGAAGGCGGCGACGTGGGCCGCGCGGTCGGTCCGTACTTTTTCGGCGAAGGCGATAGCCATTTCTTCGAGGCGTTCAATCGCAACAAGTGCAGCTTGACGCTTGATCTGAAGAAGGCGGAAGCACGCCAGGTGCTGCTCGACCTGGTCAAGAAAAGCGACGCCGTTTTCAATAATCTGCGTGGCGACCTGCCGGCGAAACTCGGGCTGACTTACGACCAGTTGAAGGAAGCAAATCCGGCTATTGTCTGCGGTCATCTGTCGGCTTACGGGCGTACGGGAAGCCGCGCGTCGTGGCCCGGATATGACTACCTGATGCAAGCGGAGGCCGGGTATTTGTCGGTGACGGGCGAGCCGGATAGTCCACCGGCGCGCTTCGGCCTGTCGATCATCGACTTGATGACGGGTACGACTGCCGCCATGGCGTTGCTCGCGGGTATCGTGCAAGCGCGTGCCTCGGGCATCGGCCGGGACATGGACGTCAGTCTCTTCGATGTCGCCATGCACAATCTCGCCTATGTCGCGACGTGGTATTTGAACGGGGACGTGGTGACCGGTCGCGACCGCCGGTCATCGCATCCGTCGCTTACGCCGAGCCAGTTGTACAAGACGCAGGACGGCTGGATCTTCCTGATGTGCAACAAGGAGAAGTTCTGGGGCGTGCTAGCCGAAGTCCTCGACAAACCGTCGTGGGTCACGGACGAACGTTTCAACAACTTCAAGGCGCGGCTGGCTAATCGCGACTTGCTGGAAAAGGAACTCGATGCCGCGCTGTCCACCGCGACCACGGAAGAATGGCTGAGGCGTTTTGGCGGCCGCGTGCCCGCTGCGCCGGTCTACGACGTCAAACAGGCGCTCGACAATCCGTTCGTGGCCGAGCGCGAGGGCGTGGTCAATGCCGAGCATCCACGCTTCGGCAAGATTCGCGGTGTGGCGGCGCCAGTCCGGGTTGACGAGCCGTTGCCGTTACGCGCGGCGCCCGATTTAGGGCAGGACACGGACAGGTTGCTCGCGGAACTCGGTTACGATGCTGATCGGATCGCCTCGCTCCGCGAGAAGGCCGTCGTGCAATGAGCGCCGAAGCGTTGCGTGACGAGTCTGGACGGGCGGGTGCGTCCCGTTCACTCCGTCCACCTACCTTCCCGCAAGAGCCGATGGTCACAGTCCTGGGTCAGCAACCGCGTTACATGCAATTGGCGCAGACGCTCATCAATGAAATTCAGAGCGGCCGCTTTCCGGTCGGCTCCACTATCCCGACCGAGTTCGAACTGTGCGAGCAGTTCGGTGCGAGCCGTTCGACCGTGCGCGAAGCGGTGAAGCAACTCGTGCAGTTGGGCATGGTCGTGCGGCAGGCGGGGGTCGGCACGACAGTCAAAGCCGTGCGATCTGAGAGCGGGTATCGGCAGGTCATGCAGCAACTGAGCGATTTGCATCGCTATACGGCCGATACCGTCCTGCAGATTTTATCGAAGGAGACATCGGAGGTTCGGGACCCCAAGATCTGCGAAATGTTGACAGCCAAGCCCGGTGAGACGTGGCTGCGGATCGCGGGCTTGCGGCGCTCGGGTGGCAGTCCTGATCCGATTTGTCATACCGAAGTTTTTATTCAACCGGCGTTTCGTTCACTGGTGGTGAGCGAAAACGAATCGCATGTGCCGATCTATACGCTGATCGAAAAGCAGTTCGGCGAGCGCATTGCGCAAGTGCAGCAGGAGATCCGGGCGATCTCCATGCCGTCGGCTGTCGCCACGCTGGTCAACGTCAAGCCGCGAACGCCCGCGCTCTGGCTTTGCCGCCGATACCTCAATCAGCGCGGCGAAGTGGTTGAAGCCGCAATCAGCATTCATCCGGCCGACCGATTCAGTTATTCCGAGACTTTTCAGCGCGACTGGAATGCCGGATAACACCTCAACGGATGACGCTTCAAGTCAGGAGCCAGGCATGTCCCTACGCAGTTATCTTTTCGTACCCGGAGATCGGCCGGAACGTTTTTCAAAGGCGCTCGCGACGGCCGCGCATCAGGTCGTGATCGACCTGGAAGACGCAGTCGCACCCGATGAAAAAGTCCACGCCCGCGAGGGTCTCGCGAAATGGCTTGAAACCGGTCTCCCGGACGTGGACAAGCCGCGTGTGATGATTCGCGTGAATGCGTTCGGCACACTGTGGCATGAAGACGATGTGAGGATGGTGCGTGCGTCGCCGGTCATGCGCGTGATGGTGCCCAAGGCCGAAGTGGCGAGTGAACTGGCCGATGTTGCATCGCGTTGCGGTGACGGCGTGTCGCTGATTGCATTGATTGAGAGTGTGGTTGGCGTCGTGCAGATGCGCAGTATCGCGCACGAAAAATCGGTCTCGCGGCTTGCATTCGGTTCGTTCGATTATTGCGTCGATGCCGGCGTGGAGGGCAGTGGCCGTGAGCTCGATTACGTGCGCTCGCAATTCGTGATCGAGTCGCGTTTTGCCGGGCTGGCGGCGCCTGTTGATGGCGTGACTTTATCGATTGATGACGCTGATCTGATTGCCGCCGATGTCGCTGCCGGCCGGCGCTTTGGCTTCGGCGGCAAGCTTTGTATTCATCCGCGACAGGTCGAGGCGGTGAACCAGGGCTTCACCCCAAGCGACGTGGATTTCGCCTGGGCCGAGCGCGTGCTGGCGATGCTCGCGGAGAATCCGAAGGGCGCAATTGCCGTCGATGGAAAACTCGTCGATAAACCCATTGTCGATCGAGCGAAACGCATTGTCGCGAGCCGAATGGTCGCGAATGACCAGCATTGATTCGATGGATCGCCAACTGCTCCACCTGCGCCGAATCGAATTGAGCGGCTTCCGGCGCGCGGATGGTCTGTACGACATTGAAGGCGTGCTCAAGGATACGAAGACCTACGACCGCTACTCGAGCGGTGTAGTGCGCCTTGCTGGCGAAGCGATTCATCAAATGCGCCTGCGGATCACGGTCAACACAAATTTTCTGATCGTCGATGCCCATGCAGAGTCCGAGGTCGTTCCTTATCCCGGTTTCTGCGATGTGATCGGTCCGGAATATAAGAAGCTGATCGGCTTGACGCTGAAGGCCGGTTTCATGCGGGAAACGCGCGCGTTATTCGGCGGCACGAAGGGCTGCACTCATTTGACTGAGTTGATCGGCGGGGTAGCGACAGCTGCGTTCCAGACCATGAGCGAGGAGATCAACGCATCGAACGAGCAGCAGCCGTTTCAGCTGGACGGCTGCCATGCGTTGCGAACCGAGGGGGAGGCCGTGAAAACGTTCTACCCGAAGTGGTACCGGGCAGAGAAAAATGAAGCGCGCTAAGCGTGGCGGTGCGGATGGCTTTGTCCTTGATCGTCCCGGTTCAGTTGACATTGCACGTCAGATTTTAGAACCCGCTGACGCTGCTTCTCCAGCAATACTCGCTTTTAGTAGCGCCTTAGGCCATTCTACGAATACCTGAAACCGGCGTGACAGGTGCTGACTATGCGGATAAAGCAGCGTAAGTGCTGAGAGATAGCCGTGTAGAGAATAAATCAGTTATCCTGCGCTTCGACCTAACGGTCACCATCGCCGTGGGTCGTCCTGCCACTAACATAATCGCAGGCTCCTGCAGTTAAAAATCAATGATTGCGAGCTGTAAGAATCTCTTTCAGCTTCGTCACAGCACTATCCGGTGTGGTGAGGACCGGTCGGCCCGAGCTGGTTTGCGTAGCAGGCGCAGCGCTAGTCATCGAGAATTGTGCGAAGCAGATGACGTCGCAATCCGCCGCTTGCGCCGAGGCCTCCGCAATCAATCGATCGTGTGTTCCGGCGTCCCCCTGTTGCAACGCTGTCCAGGCCTCCGGGACACAAAAACTCCGCAGATCAATCGTCTTTGAAGCTTGCCGGGCGGCCGCTTCGAATTCCGCGGTGATCGGGGCGATAGAAGGGGCGAACGTCGCCATCAGCGCGATCTTCGAACCGCGTGCGAGCGCTTGCGCAATCATCGCCTCGTTCGGCTTAAGAACCGGTACCGATACTTCCGCACGCGCCGCGTCAATAGCCGGCCCGAACGCTGAACACGTAAACAGGACGCCATCCGCTCCTGAATCGACGGCGTAACGTGTCAATGCCACGAATCGCGTCGTCAACGCCGCGATGTTTCCGTCAGCGGCCTTGAGATCTGCCGTGAGGGAATCTTCCAGGATGTTAAAAACGCTCGCTTCCGGCCAGAGCCGCTTAAAGCTTTCGGCAATGGGCGCGATGGCGAGCGGTGTCGCGTGGATTAATGAAATCCGGGATGATTTTGTCATTTTTTGAGAATGTTGGAAGTTGCATTTTATTGCACTGTAGTACGGTACACGCGTACAGGGTCTCCGGGAAGACCTGATATGGATGTATGTTCCTGAGTGCCTACATCATGTGCCCGCATCGGATTTGTGGTAATTAACAGTGAACATTCGAATTGTTCTGCGATGAAAAACGAGACAACTAGCGCATTGGCCGACCAAGTGGCGGCAAAAATCATTGATATTGCGAGGACTCGCGCGCTACCCGCGGGCGAGCATCTGCGCGAAGAAGCACTCGCGGCCGAACTCGGACTGTCGCGGACGCCCGTGCGCAGAGGGCTTGCACTGCTCGAACAATTTGGAATCGTCGTAAAAGAGCCGAATCGCGGGATTTTTCTCGCGGTCGACGCGCACGGCATCGACATCAGCAAACTGCCCTTCGGCGTAGATCCGCTGGAGGATTTCTATTTGCGTGTCGCAGACGATTGTCTGAATGGCGAGATTGCAGAGGAGTTTTATGAGGCCGCTTTGCTGCGCAAGTACGACATGCCGCGCGGTCAGTTGCTCAAGGTCCTTTCCCGGTTGTCGAACGAGGGGATGATTGCGCGAAAGCCCGGTCAGGGATGGCGCATCAATCCCTTTTTGCACAACACGGAAGCGCATATACAGAGCTATCGCTTCCGCATGGCTATCGAGCCTGCCGCGCTGATGGAGCCTGGTTTCCGCATCGATAAAGCCGCCTTCGCCCAGGCGCGCAAGATCCAGCAGGACATGTTGGAAGGCGATATTTTCAAGGTCTCCAGGTCCATGCTGTTTAAAAATGGCTCGGAATTCCACGAGATGTTGGTACGTTGCTCGGGGAACCGGTTTTTCATCGAGGCGATCGAGCGGCAAAATCAGCTGCGCCGCTTCATGGAATACAAAGCGGCCACCGACCGGCCGCGGCTCGTGCGGCAATGTCAGGAGCATTTGGAACTGCTCGACATGATCGAAAGCGGAGCGCGAGACCATGCGGCTGCATTCTTGCGGCGGCATCTGGACATTGTCAGCAAGATCAAAGCGCGCGCGGAAGCCAAAGAAGAACAAGAGGCGATTGATCGCCTCCAGCCTGAAGCACATCTATAGCAAAGTCATCGAATCAGGGTGCTTGGACACGCTTACTCATTGTTGTTGAGCGATGCAGCACCCTGAAGCCATTCTCAGGCGTTAAGCGCCGCGCGCTGTTCCACCGTCTCGAAGTCAATTCATTATTGCGGGTTAACGAGACTGACATTGCCCATGTTTGTGACTTACATTGTACTTCATGGTTTTGAAGTACATTTGTTATCGATGAGCTCGATCAGCGGGTGCCGAAAACATTTCAGAAGACTGCTGCGGTATTCGACAGGAGGCGTCTCTCGCAAATCCGCGCCCAATATTGTACGTTCGTACGATTTTATACAAAGTATACGGTTGTTTGACCTAGCAACACACGTAAGGCAGTGAGCGCACAGGGCAGGGGACGCCGCGATGAAGAAGTTGCTGGCCACGGAGCTGCAGGTAGGAATGCGGGATCGCAGCCAAGGCATTCAAGCCAAGAGAAATGCGAGGAGATGACGTGAAATCGGAGATTCATCAAAGGACCATGAGGAAGGTATCTCGCCGCCTCATTCCGTTCATGATATTGATGTTTTTAATCAATTTTTTAGATCGAGTGAATATCAGCTTCGCGGCTCTGGAGATGAATAAGGATTTGGGCCTGAGTCCAAGCGTGTATGGTTTTGCGGCCGGGATTCTGTTTGTCGGCTACGTTGCATTCGAGATTCCGAGCAACCTGATTCTTCAAAAGGTGGGGGCACGCGTCTGGCTCGCGCGGATCATGATCACGTGGGGCATCCTGGCGACCTTGATGGCCTTCGTTTTCAACACCTGGACATTGTTCTCACTACGCGCATTGATCGGGGTCGCTGAAGCGGGTTTCTTTCCGGGCCTGCTGTTTTACATGATGCGCTGGTTCCCCGCCGAGGAGCGCGGGAAAGCCATTACCGTATTCATGCTTGGAAATCCCATCTCGGTCGTATTAGGCGGTCCGCTTTCGGTCACGATCCTGCACTTTGCCCATCATCTTGGCGGTTTCGCCGGATGGCAGTGGCTGTTTATTATCGAAGGGATTCCCGCGATTATTATCGGCATCGTCACGTTGTTTTGGCTGACCGAACGGCCCGAGGACGCTAAGTGGCTTGAGGCCGATGAGCGCGACTGGTTAAGCACCAAGATAGGCGAGGAAACACGCGCGAAAGAGGGTAAGACAGGCAGCCCGGTTCGCGTTGCCGATGTGTTCACTCATGGTCCCACGGTTGCGTTCGCCTTCTCCAAGTTCTGCGTCTTGCTCGCGTTCTTCGGCATCACATTGTGGCTTCCGCAGATCGTTAAAAGCCTCGGGTCGTTGAGCACGGTTGAAGCCGGTATTGCGTCTGCGGTCCCCTATATTTTTTCCGCGCTGGCAAGCATCGCTATCGGCCGGCACTCCGACAAAACCGGGGAGCGAAAGTGGCACATTGCGTTGCCCGCATTCCTGGGCGCTGCCGGTTTCGTGGTTGCAGCCGTCGCCGGCAATCCATGGCTTGCCATGGCTGGGCTGTGTGTAGCCGCGACAGGCCTTTGGGTATCCAACACCGTGTTCTGGACATTGCCGGCCGCAATGCTCTCCGGTTCAACGGCGGCAGCGGGTCTTGCCTTTATCAATACCGTCGGCAATCTCGGTGGATTTGCCGGTCCCTATATGACCGGGTGGATCCGCGAGGCGACGCATTCATATGTCTGGGCACTGGCTGCACTGGGCGGATGGCTCGCATTGAGCGGCGTGGTCATCCTCATCATCGGACGTAAAAAACCAGGTGACGGATTGCAAAACAGAAATGCTGACGAGACATTGGCGCTTGCAAAGAGCCCGACCGTGTCGAAGCGCATGGTGCTGCTCGCCCCAAAAACCTAGCACAGCAAATGCATCGCGGCGCCGATGTAAATACCCAACTTTTCTGGAGATTCAAATGCGACTATTGGTTTTGCCGTGTGACGGCATTGGCCCGGAGATCACTGCGGCCTCGATGGCAGCGCTGCAGGCGGCCGACAAGAAATTCAGTCTCGGTCTGAGTTTCGATTACGACGAAGTGGGTTTTGTCAGTCTCGACAAGTACGGCACGACGCTTCGGGAAGAAGTGCTGGAAAAAGCCAAGACCTACGACGGCATCATTCTCGGAACGCAATCTCACGCCGACTATCCCGTTCCCGAAAAGGGCGGCCGTAATGTCTCAGCCGGCTTTCGCATCGGCCTGGACCTGTATGCGAACGTTCGACCGGCTCGCACGCGCCCATTTCTCACGTCGAACATGCGCGAAGGCAAGACCATGGATCTCGTCATCATGCGCGAGGCAACCGAAGGGTTCTATCCGGATCGAAACATGAGCAAGGGCTGGGGAGAAATGATGCCCACCCCGGACATGGCACTCTCCGTGCGCAAGATCACCCGGCACTGCAGCGAACGTATTGCGCGTCGTGCGTTCGAACTGGCGATGAAGCGCAGGAAGAAAGTCACGGCGATACATAAAGCAAACAGCTTCCACATGACGGACGGCTTGTTCCTTGAATGCGTCCGTTCAGTGGCAAAGGACTTTCCGGAAGTCCAGCTCGATGACCTCCTGGTTGATGCATCGACAGCGCATCTCGTACGGAGTCCGGAGCGATTTGACGTACTGGTTGCGACCAATTTTTACGGCGATATTATCAGCGACCTGGCAAGCGAACTCTCGGGCAGCCTGGGTCTGGCCGGCTCCATGATGGCAAGCGATACGCACTGCTGCGCCCAAGCCCAACATGGTTCTGCCCCTGACATTGCAGGCACTGACAACGCAAATCCGGTGTCGATGATCCTGTCCGTCGCAATGTTGATTCAATGGATGGGCGAGCACCACGGCAAGCCGGCTTTGGTTGAAGCCGGTAAAGCCATGGATCTTGCGGTCGACAAGGTTCTTGAAAATCCCGAGACGCGCACCCCTGATCTTGGCGGCAGGTTCGGTTGCAAGGCGTTTAGCGATGAAGTAGCGAAGATCATCGCCGGCTGAAAATCGAGCGCGGGCGCCGTGCTGATGTGCGCCCGCAAGAACAATCAAAAACAGGGCTGCCCCTTCGGGGAAGCAAGCCTAGGAGACGGGGCATGGTCAATCGCCGGCAATGGCTGGTTGCTTCCGGTGCGGCACTCGGCGCAACATCGCTAATGGGTTTTCAGAAAGTCATGGGCAAAGAACTGGGACACATGTCCCCCATCGGTTTCAAGGTGCCGCCGAATGTGGTCGATTCGCATTGCCACATCTTCGACCCAGCGAAGTTTCCTTATTCCCCCAAGCGACGATACACGCCACCGTCGGCGACGGTTGAAGACTTGAGGCGCTTCCACGCGGCAATTCATGCGCGGCGCACCGTCTGTGTACAACCGAGTGTGTATGGCACCGATAACGCATGCCTTCTGGACGCGCTCAAGCAGTTGGGCGCTGACGCGCGGGGTGTTGCCGTTATCGATAAACGGTTTTCCGGGCAGCAGATTGACGACCTGATGGGCGGGGGAGTTGTCGGCGTCCGGATCAATCTCGAGGTAGGGCGGGACCGCAATTTCGACAGCGCCATTACCCGCCTTGAAGAGACCGTGCAGACCCTGGATGGCCGCAACCTCATTATCCAGATCTATGCGGCTTTGCCGATCCTTGCCGAACTCGCCCGACGCATTCAAGTGCAGCCCCACCCGGTCGTTATCGACCACTTTGGATTGGCGAAGGGTGCAGACGGGCCTGAACAGGAGGGCATGTCTTCGCTCATTGGCCTGATGCAATCTCGAAAGGTCTTCGTGAAATTGTCAGGCCCGTATCAGATCTCGCTCCTTGGGCCCGGCTATGCCGACACAATCGCGATTGGCCGGACTCTGGTGCTCGGCGCACCCGATCAAGTCATCTGGGGTAGCGACTGGCCGCATACCGGGGGTAGCGAACGGCCCGCGAACGCGAAGCCGACGGACATCGAGGCGTTTAGAGAGGAAGACGAAGGCCGCAACTTCGCCCTGGTCAACAACTGGGCTCCGGATAAAGACCTGCGCCAAAAGCTTCTGGTCGATAACGCAACGAAGCTTTTTGGCTTTACAGCGGTATAAGGTTGAATTTTCAGCAGTTTTAGCTTCGTTTAGCTATACGAAATGGTTGTGCACCGTATGACGCAAGGCGAAGGCTCCTGGCGTGATTCTCTTAGAACTTCGCCAAGAGCCTCGCCCCGGCTTACTGCGCTGCGCGTGCCGCAGCGATAATCGCCGCAGCGACTTCTGCCGGCTTTGACAGCATCGCGACATGGCTCGCGTCAACCTTTACAACAGTCGCACCGATTTGCTGCGCCATCGCGGCCTGCAAAGCCGGGGGGATCATGCGGTCCTTTTCCGTCAATACCCACCACGACGGCTTGTTATGCCACGCGGCTTCTGACACTTTGTCGTCGCTACAGCCCGCGAACCAGGGACCTTGAGTCGCCGCCACGAGGCGGGCTTGGGCAACGGGCAGGTCCTGGGCGAAGTCGTGAATGATCGCATCGGTCGACAGTGTCAGGTATCCGGCGGAATCTTTCTGCAGCGCGGACGCCCACGGCGGCGCCGGCTTTCCCTTCAAGACGTCGTTGATCGATTGGTCCTTGTCGAGCGCAAAAGCGGCAACATAGACCAGCGCTTTCACCTTGTCGTCATTGCCGGCTTGCGTAATGACTGCGCCCGCCCAGGAATGGCCGACCAGGATGACGGGACCGTTTTGTTGGTCAATCACTCGCTTCGTAGCCGCTGCATCGTCGTCGAGCGACCTGAGCGAATTTTGCACCGCCACCACGTGCAGACCTTTCGCCTGCAGAATCGGGATAACCTTGTCCCAGCTGGATCCATCGGCGAACGCGCCGTGCACCAGCACCACATTTTTGCCCTTCAGGTCGTCGGGCGAAGACGCGGCGTTGGCTGGCGTGAATGCGCCGAGCGACAACAGGCCTCCGAGCAGCAGCGTAGCGGCCAGGCACTTTTTGAGCAGGGTGTTCATAATGTCAATCCTCTTGAAGAAATCGGGTTAGGAAGGCAGTCAGTGTGCGGATTGGAGAATGCGCTGATTGGGCGACGTCTTGTATCGGTCAAATGACCGAGCCTGCAATGATCGGGCGGGCGCTTGGACGCAAACAGCGAAAAATGAGGCGAAACTGATGCAAGACGACTCTGCTATCCGGGTGCTGGACGCCGTCAAGGCGCTCGCGTTTGTCGGCGACCTCAGCATGGGGCAGCCCACCGATCATTCGATGCGTACCGGCTGGCTTGCCGGGCGGCTCGCCGCCGACGCCGGCCACGACGACGCGCAGTGCGGTGTTGTGAAGGAGGTGTCGCTGCTGCGCTGGTCGGGCTGCACGGCGAACGCAGCGGGTTTCTCGGCGTGGCTGGGAGACGACGTCGGCAGCAGGGCGGACATGCTGGCGATGCGGCCAGGATGGGCCGGCAATGACGAATCCCCGGGACGGTTCGGTGCGGCCATTACGCCGCTGGCGCAGATTCACTGCGAAGTATCGGGCGAAGTCGCGCGCATGCTGGGGCTGGCCGGAGCAACCCAGGCGGCGTTGCGGCACATTTTCGAAAGTTGGGATGGCGGCGGTTTCCCGCATCAAATGCAGGGCGGCAACGTGCCCGATGCCGTGTTTCTCGTCGCGTTGGCCGGTGATATCGAGATTTTTAGCCGGACCTACGGGGTCGAGCAGGCAAAGGTGTTGATCACGCAGAAGGCGGGTCATCAGTACCCTCAAGAGCTTGCGCAACTGGCATTGTCCCGCGCGGCAAAGTGGCTGGACGAGCTTGAGCAGTGGAGTACGTCGGCCCATGACGAACCGCTGAACACTCAACCAATGCAGCAAACGAGCGCGCCGGAAATCATCGCTGACGTGATCGACCTGAAGCTGCCCTGGATGGCCGGCTATTCACGGCGCGTGGCGAAAGCATCGGCGGCCTGCTGCGCGCGCATGGGTCTGGGTGAGGAGGCGGAGCGCCGCGTGTATCTCGCTGGCTTGATTCACGGTATGGGACGCGCTGCAGTGCCGAATACGGTATGGAATACGCCGGGTCGTTTGCCCACGGCAGCCTGGGAGAAAGTGCGACTGGTTCCTTACTGGACCGCGCGGGCGGGCAAGCAGATCGGCGCCCTTGCTCGTGAATCGGAGATTGCGTCGCTTGCCTATGAGCGGTTGGACGGTTCGGGCTATTTCCGTGGCGCAGAAGGCGGGGGCATTGCTCGTGAAGGGCAGGTGCTCGCTGCAGCCGCTGCCTGGGTCGCGTTGCGCTCGAAGCGTCCCTGGCGTGAGGCGTTTCCCCCCGAAGAGGCTGCCACACTGCTTCGCGAGCAGGCGTCGGCAGGGCGATTTAATGCCGATGCTGTCAGTGCGCTAACCTCGAATGAATGTGACGCGTATGACGGGGGCGTGGTTGGCAATAAACCCCGCTCGGCCCAGGCAACGCTGCTGTCGCCTCGGGAATCGGAGGTGCTCCGTCACATCAGTCTGGGCGCGAGTAACAAGGAGGTCGCAAAGGTGCTGGCGCTGAGTCCCAGCACGGTACGCACGCACGTCGAGAGCGTGTTTCGTAAGCTCGACTGCTCGACGCGTGCAGCGGCCACTTTGAAGGCGTCGACGCTTAATTTGATTTGATGTCGAGGTTCATTCGATCGTGCTGGCATCGGTGCTGGTCAACGAGTATGGAAGCAGCGCTCTTTGCCGACCGAAGCTCTTCATTGGACACACGCAGCATCGCGCAGTTTTCCCGCAAAAGGATAGGGTCTCGGTATCACGTCCAGCGGATCATGTACTCGCTACCGGCACCTTGCCGGGTTGCGCTCGCTTTCAGCGTGAAAGAGTAAGCGCCAATTATTTTCTGACACGCTGTAACCATCCTCGTCTTAGCGACGAATTTCCCTTTGCAGGCTTTACTGACAAACTAAACGGGCGGATGACATGACGAAAACGATCATTGGACGAGCGGTGCTGGGATCCCTGTTCCTGACGCTCGCAAGCATCGCCTTCGCGGGTGAGGCGCCTTACAACAAGACGCAATTCGACCAGCAGGTTGCCACAGGCAAGCCAACGGTTGTCTATCTGCACGCGACGTGGTGCCCGACCTGCAAGATTCAGCAGCCAATAGTCGACCAGCTGTCATCAGATGCTGAATTCAAATCACTGACTGTCTTCGAGGCGGATTACGACACGGAAACCGCGTTGAAGAAGAGCCTGAAGATCACCCAGCAGTCGACCTTCGTCGTGTTCAAGGGGGGCCACGAGGTCGCGCGTTCCACCGGCCAAACCACCGAGCCCGCGATCCGCAAGACGTTCGAATCGGCCCTTTGATGGACTTCGGGGCGGGCACCTACGTGTTGGGATTCGTGGCTGGGGCCGCATCGGTGATGTCGCCATGCGTGCTGCCGCTGATCCCGATTCTCATCGCGTCTGCAGTGTCAAAACATCGCTTCGGCACGCTTGCTTTAGCGGCTGGCCTGAGTTTGTCGTTCGCAGCCGTTGGCACGGTGCTCGCCAACCTTGGCGCGAATGCCGGGCTCGACCCCGAGCTCTTTCGCCGCGTGGCGGCCGCGCTGATGGTGGTGTTCGGGATTGTCATGTTGTCCCGCCGTATGTCAGCCGTGTTTGCCATGCTGGGTTCACGGGTGGGCAACGTAGGGCAGGGTGCGCTGAGTTCCTTGAGCGGTGACGGTCTTGCGTCGCAGTTTGGAATTGGACTGGTGCTCGGTCTGGTGTGGAGCCCATGCGTAGGACCGACGCTAGGTGCGGCCACGACGCTCGCCGCGCAAGGCACCCACCTGGGGCAGATCGCGTTGCTCATGATGGTATTTGGCTTGGGAGCAGGTACTCCGCTGATGGTGCTCGGTGGTGTGTCGCGCGCTTCGCTGCTTCGGTCTCGCGGGATGCTTGCATCGCTGGGAAGGGTATCGAAGACTGCGCTCGGCACGCTGTTTGTTGTGTTGGGCGTCGTGATTCTCTTTGGGTATGACCGGAATATAGAGTCGGCGCTGCTGTCAGTTTCGCCGATGTGGTTGACTCGGCTGACGACATCGATATAACTCCTCGTTGTGGTAATGGAATGAGAGTTTCCGATTATATAAAGTAATTCGATATCCTAATGATAGTAAACCATTTAAAAATTTATGTTCGCTGTTGTAACCCGTTGGTCCCTGCTGTCGAATTACTTGATGAATCGATGATCACCATCGATTCACACAGGCAACCCGCCTGATCTCACCACCACTCTGGAGATTCCAAATGAACATGCTCAAACTCGGTACCGCTGCTGTCCTGCTCGCTTCGTTCGCTTCGGGCGCGGCCATCGCTCAGACCCCTGCCACCGCTGGCGCAGTCGAAAAATGTTACGGCGTGTCCATGGCCGGTCACAACGATTGCAAGGCGGGCGCAGGCACCACGTGTGCGGGCACAGCGAAAATGGATTTTCAAGGCAACTCCTGGAAGAACGTGCCCGCCGGCACCTGCACGACGATCAAGACGCCCCACGGAACCGGTTCGCTCACCCCGATGGAATCGTAATCGCGAGGCGCCGGCTGATCATGACCAGATTCCCTTCATCAGCGTCCACCATGGGCGGCGGACTCGGGCTTAAACCCGTCCATTTCGACGCGGCACGCGATTGCACCGAAGCGGGTCTCTGGTACGAGGTTCATCCCGAGAACTACATGGTTGCCGGCGGTCCTCGCATGGCCTGGCTCGAAGCCATCAGGGCATGTCATCCCATTTCGCTGCACGGCGTGTCGCTTTCGCTTGCGGCGGATTGCGTACCCGATTACGAGCATTTGAAACGCTTGAAGGGGCTTGCCGATCGCATCGAACCGGCACTGGTTTCGGAGCACCTTGCCTGGTCGACATGGCGTGGGCAGTACCACCCCGACCTCTTGCCCTTCCCGCGCACGAACGAAGCGCTGGAAAGAATCAGCGACAACATCGCGCGGACACAGGACGCGCTCGGGCGCCGGATCGCGGTCGAAAATCCGACCCACTATGCAGTGATCGAAGGACACGAATGGAGCGAGCTCGACTTTCTCGGTGAACTTAGCCGCAGGACCGGATGCGGACTGCTGCTCGATGTGAACAACGTTTATATCAGCGCGTTCAATCTTGGCTTCGATGCCGCGGACTACCTGGAGCGATTCCCCGGCGACGCGGTGATGGAGATTCATCTCGCCGGTCACAGCGCCGACGCCGACCCTTCCAGCACCTTGCTGATCGATTCTCACGCCGCGCCCGTCGCAGACCCTGTGTGGTCGCTTTACGAGCGGGTCGTCGACCGGATTGGCGTGCGACCAACGCTGATTGAACGCGACGACGAGATACCCGGCTTCAAGATGCTGCTCGAAGAACGGGCGAAGGCGCAAGCGTTGCTCGATACCGTCCGGGTGCCGGCATGACCGGCGCGCTCGGCAGGTTCCAGGACGGCTTCATCCTCGCGGTTCATGGCGGCGAGGTCACTGACGGTCCGGTTGCCGCGCTGGTCCGGCAACCCGGGTTCGCGGTGTATCGGAACACGATCGTGAAGGGGTGTATCGATGCGCTGCAGGCAAACTTTCCGTGCATCGAGCGGCTGGTTGGCACCGAATGGTTTCGCGCGGCGGCGACGGTCTACGTCGACCGGTCTCCGCCGGTTGATTCGCGCCTGCTCGGATATGGCCATGATTTTGCGGACTTCATTGATAGTTTCGAGCCCGCGAAAGAACTGCCCTATCTGGCGAACGTGGCACGTCTGGACCGCTTCTGGACCGAAGCACACATTGCTGCCGATGAACCTTTGCTCGACGCGGCGCTGATCGCCAGTCTGCCTGCGCACGAGCTTGAGAACATTGTCCTTAAACCTCAGGCCGCGGCGCGCTGGGTCTGGTTCCCTGATCAGCCTGCCTACACGATCTGGCGCGTCAATCGGGAGCAAGCAATGATGCCCGACAAACTCGCCTGGACCGGCGAGGGCACTTTGCTCGTGCGAGTCGATGGCGTTGTCCGATGGCAAGCGCTCGATGCCGGCGCATGCGTATTCCTGGATGCCTGCGCGCGAGGCGTGTCGCTTGAGGACGCCGTGACGTGCGCACTCGATGTATATCCCGGCACCGACGTAGGACCGATGCTTGCCGGGCTGCTATCAGCCGGCGCGTTTTCCGCGGAAAGCGCTACCCACTCACTCATTTGATGGAGAACGAAATGGAAATGGAACGGCTGGACACATCCCGCTTAGAACCCGAGTCGTTGTTCGGCCGCTTGCGCCAACGCTGGAATGCGGTCGCCGATCTGGCGTCGAGAGTCATCGGTCATTCGTTTCTCGCGTTGGTGGCGAGATTTTCCATCGCGGCGATCTTCTTCATGTCTGGCCGCACGAAGGTGTCCGGCATCCTGACGATCACGCCGGGCACTTACACGCTGTTTCGCGACGAGTACAAGATCCCTGTGATTCCGCCCGAGATCGCGGCTCATATCTCGGCCTACTCGGAACACTTCTTTCCGATTCTGCTCGTGCTGGGCCTTTGCACCCGTCTTTCGGCGCTCGCATTGCTTGGCATGACGACGGTGATCGAAGTGTTTGTTTATCCGGACGCGTGGCCTACCCATTTGTCGTGGGCCGGGCTGATGCTTTACCTGATCGCTCGCGGTGCCGGCACCTTTTCTCTCGATAACAAGCTGGGCATTAAATAACCGCTTGATGCATGGACATACGCTTGTTATTCCCGGCGGTATTTGTCACAGGCGCACAAAAGCGGGGATAGGTATATTTCTTCAGTGCGGGACATCGGCATGAGTTGCCCAACGCCCGCACGCCTGCTCACAACAAATGACGTGTCAGGAGTGCGCCAAGGTGTGCACCGCATGCTCCCGTTCAACGCCACGCCCGCGCACATCGGATGCATTTGACGCCCGGGATGCTTCCGTGCGGAACACCGCCACCGCTGCCGTAAGCCGACGTGACTGATCTTCCAGCGAGCCGGCTGCTGCGGCTGCCTGCTCGACGAGCGCGGCGTTCTGTTGCGTCACCTCGTCCATCTGCGCAACCGCTACGTTAACCTGATCGATGCCCGAGCTCTGTTCAATCGCCGCCGCAGCAATCTCGCTCATGATCGCGCTGACGCGGGCAATCGCCTTGACGATCTCCGTCATGGTCGACCCAGAGCGTTCGACCAGTTGCGCACCCGACTGAACCCGCTCCGTCGATTCTCCGATCATGCCCTTGATCTCTTTGGCGGCCGCGGCGCTGCGCTGCGCGAGCGAACGTACTTCGCTCGCGACCACGGCAAAACCACGCCCTTGCTCGCCTGCTCGTGCTGCTTCGACCGCCGCATTGAGCGCGAGAATATTCGTCTGGAACGCAATGCCTTCGATAACTCCAACGATATCCGCCATGCGGTGCGAGTCATCGACAATCTGACGGATCGTGCCGACCACCTGCTGGGTCAACTCTCCGCCTTCGGCGGCGAGGCTCGACGCGCCTTGTGCAAGCGAGCTGGCCTGCTTGGCGTTCTCGGCGGTCATCTTGACCGTGGAGTTCAGTTCCTCGATGCTCGCAGCGGTCTCTTCCAGCGACGCCGCCTGTTCCTCGGTGCGTTGCGACAGATCCGTGTTGCCCGATGCAATTTCACGCACACCCGTGTCGATCGATTCCGTTCCCGCACGGACGGTGTTCACCGTGGCGATCAGCGAGTCCTGCATCTTGCGCAGCGCGTTCGCGAGCTTGCCCATTTCGTTGTCGCTCGTTATGACGATGCGGCCGGTGAGGTCACCACTCGCAATACGCTCGAACTGTGCGATGGTGGCATCGACCGGGTGAACGATCGCACGCACCAGCACGACGCGTCCCAGCCACGAGAACAGCAGCGCCAGCACCATGCCCACCGCGACGGCGATACTGATGGCATAGAAGCGATCGTGCGCGTCCTGATAGCGTTGTGCGCCGTGATTGATCTGCAACTGCTCAAGCGTGAGCATCGCCTTTTCGTACGCGTTATAGAGTGACGGGAGCTGGTGAGCCTGCAATTGCTGGAACGCGGTTTTATCGCCGGCCTTGAGCGCGGCCATTGCCGGTTCGATCCCGTTATGCAGGAACGTTGCACGCTTGTCCTGCATGTCCTTGATGAGACGCTGCTCGTCGTCGTCCGTCCCCGCGTTCCTCAGGTAATGCCCAAGCCGGTCGTTCGATACCTTCTGATATTGATCGAAGCGTTTGAGCACCGCTGCGGCACCGTCCTGATCGTTGAGCTCGACAAGCGATGCGTAGGTCGCGAGCGCCAGGCGCAAACGCAGCAACTGTCCGGCGCTGCCCTCCAGATCGGCGACGGCGGGTGTATCGACCGTGTACATCTGCTGTAGCGACGCATTGCTCGCGCGTAGCGACAGCAATCCGGCCGCGGCGCCAAGCAGCAGCACCACGCCGAAGAAGGCAATCATCGCGCTCAAACAGGCGCGAATCGACAGGTTTCTCAGCATTTCTTCTTCCTTTTTTTATCGCGCCGATCGGCAAGCTCATCGCTATGCCACGCGCGGATCCGTCGTGTTGTTCCAAGGCCGGTTGATTCAGGCGAATTCGTTAGGCATACTCGGTAGCGGGCGCTTCGCTCCTCGCTTCACCCGGTAACTGCTGATCCGGCCGCATCACGAAAGCGAGCAGCGTGCCGCTCAGCATCAGCGCCATCGAGACGATGAACGGGAGATTCCAGTTGCCGGTGTGATCGATGATCCAGCCGCCGACCACCGGGCTGACAATTGCCGCGCCCGCGGACCCCATGTTCATGATGCCGCTCGCGGTGCCTGCGTATTGAGGGGCAATGTCCATGGGTACGGCCCACATCGGCCCGATCGTCATCTCGTTGAAGAAGAAGCCCACTGACAGCGCGAGTGCGGCCAGCGGCACCGACAGTGAATGGATCAGCATGATCGGCGCAAGCGCCAGCAGTGCGAGGAACATGCACGTTGAAACCATGACGTTGCGCGCGAGTCGCAGATTGCCCGTTCGACGCATGATGAAATCAGTCAGCTCGCCGCCAAGCCAGTCGCCCAGCACGCCAGTCAGGAACACGCCTGACGCGAACAGCGCTGACTTACCCAGTTGCATGTGCTGATGCTGGAAATACTGCGGCACCCAGCCGAGAAAGAGCCACAGGACCCAGCCGTAGCAGAAGTACACCGCAGTGACGGGCAACATGCGTCGAAGCAGGGCGCGCCAAGGGACGCGTCCGCTTATCCTCGCCGCGTTGTAGGCAGGCAACCGGTCAGCTTCAACAGAAGTGATCGAGCGATGTTCGCGCGGGTTGTCGCGGAAATACCAGACCCAGATGAGCGCCCACAGCACGCTCACAATGCCGGTAATGACAAACGCCCCGCGCCAGTTCGTCGTGAGCATGAGCCACGTCACCAACGGCGGCGCGGCCGCATTGCCGACGCGCGAGGCAGCATGGGTGATGCCTTGTGCAAAGCCGCGGCGCTCGGGCGTGGTCCAGTTCGACATGGCGCGGGTGGCGGCCGGGAAGGTCGCGCCTTCACCGAGACCCAGCAACAGGCGGGCAAACACCAGCGAGACGAGACCACCGGCCAGCCCGGTTAGTACGGTCGCCCCGGCCCAGACGAACGCGCAGATCGTCAACGTCCGGCGCGGACCAAAGCGATCCGCAAGCCAGCCGCCGAAGATCTGAATGACGAGATACGGATACGCAAAGGCCGAAAAAACAAAGCCTATCTGCGTATGCGAGAGGTCGAATTCCTTGCCAAACTGCGCGGCCGCGGTGCTGACGTTGACGCGGTCTATGTACGTAATGCAGTACATGACGCATAGGAGGATAAGCACCTTCGTGGTAACGCGCCGAAACATGGTGTAAGTCCCCACAACGTGTAGTCACATGGTTCGCTGTGTCTGCCGACGGCATCATTGATGCCTGATTCCGAACGGGCAGATCACCTGATTCACGTCGCGCTCACGCTTATCCTGCTCGGGCGCCGATCCTTGGGTGGTGGGGATGAGGGTGGCCGCGACAATGTCTTAAGTACATTCCTCATACAATATCGACAGCCATCGGTGAAACTTGAGCAAAAAAATTTCACTGAAATGGGAGGGCCGCCAGAATTCAGACGGGGATGAGCGTTTGAGACGCGGAGGGACCAGCGGGGGGACGTCGAGACGTGATGGACTTATGCTGCGGCGGGGGGGAGGAAATGGCAAATCAATTGCCCCCGGGGAGCGGCTGACCGACAACCCGGGGGGCGACAAACATCAAGGACGTGCTTCATCCGAAGTCAAATCGCTGGTCAAGTCGCTGTTGCTAGCCACCTGCTGAACGCGTTCTTTAGACGGGGCCGCAACCGGAGCCGGCGGGGTGTCAAACAGCGGCTTCTCAGGATGCACAAACAACCAAAGGACTGTGCCTAAGGCGGCCGCCAGTGCGATGACTACCAGGGCGCTTCCCCAGTTACCGGTGAGTTTCACCATGAAAGCAACGGTAACGGGTCCCGCGACGTTCGATGCGGCTCCCCACAGATTGGTCCAGCCAGACATCACGCCGGTAAAATCTCGCGCAAGGTCTTGCGCTGCCGACCAGACGACGACTTGCACAAAACCCACCGCCGCGAAAGACAGGCACAGGAAACCAATGACGGCGGCAATATTGACGGCCCATGAAGCCAGGCAGAGGGCGATAGCGCTAACCAAAAATCCCACCATGGCGACCGGAGCGCGAGCGGCCCAGACCGATTGCGTGCGCTTCAGTATTTTGTCGCATACGATCCCGGCCACGAACACTGCCACGAACACGGCGATCCATGGAAGTGATGCCGCGAACCCCATCGACTTGAGAGAGAGTCCACGAGCGCGCATGAGATAGGTCGGCAGCCAGGTCGTGTAGAAACTCTGGATCAGGACCAACAGAAAGTACTGGATACCGAAAAGCCAGAATCGCGGGTGCCGGAGACACCTCAGAAACACCCCTTTGGCGACCGCCTCCGGTTCCGATTGTCCTGCCGCGATATACGTCGCCTCCTCGGTGGTAATCAGAGGATGCCGCGCAGGCACATCGCGATAACCGAACCACCAGGCGATTCCCAATACGAGGCCAATTGCGCCGAACACATAGAAGACGGAGTGCCAGCCGAACTGCAGAATCATCCAGGCAGTAAGAGGCGCGGAAATGATAGGTCCGAGATAGAGCCCGCCCAGGAGAAAAGAGTTTCCCTTCGCGCGTTCACTCTTGGGGAACCAGCGTTTCACTGCGAGCACGCCGCTCGACCAGTCGGCGGATTGCGCCCCTCCCAGCAGGGCGCGGCAGCCCACTAGCCAATTAAAACCTACGCCAAGCGGCGTTACTATCATCATCAAGGACCAAAGGGCGCTCGTTCCAAACAGGACCTTCCTCGACCCATGACGCTCCGCCAGTCTGCCGGCCGGGACCTGTCCTAATGCGTAGGTCCAGAAGTAGATAGTCAGGATCACTGACATCTCGACAAGCGATAGACCTAGCTCCTTCTGGATCGTAGGTGCAGCGATCGTCATTGCAGCGCGATCCAGCGTCATGACGAAGGTGATGGGGGCGATCAGCAACGAAACGATCCCCCACCGCAAATTGCCGATTCTTTTTGGCATTCTCACTGCTCCAAAGATAATTAACGACACGCTTTTATGGAATCACTGCTACCAGTTCGGTCCTGCCAATCGCTTTCGGATCTTTACGCTTCTCATGCTCCCGGCTGCTCATACCTCAAGCGGAGGGGAGGGACGCGCTATTCAAGCTTTCAATGCAGATGTCATGCGTACGCGTTGTACGCGCCAACAAAGCCGCTGCCGAGACAAGCCCTTCGTCAGCGCCGTGGATATGAAACAGTCCGTCCCCGGGCTCGACATACTGACCCACTGTGGCGAGAAGATCGACGCCTGCACCCAGGTCCGTCGGAGCGCCGGCCTTTCGCGCAATTCCCGCGATGGCCCAACCGTCGATGGCGGAGACGACGCCGCCCTGTTGCGCCACAACCGTCTGTACAAACTCGCCGACGGAAACCGGCGGTACTCGCCGGCCCTGGCTATCGACAATGTGGTCGAATGCTATTCGGGCTCGACCCGAAGAAAGCAGCGATTCCGCAATCTGCCGGCCCTTGGCAATGGTTCCTACGGCCGGTGCCCAGGCAAGAATCTCTGCCGCGAAACGGAGCGCTTTTTCGCGCAGGTCTGCGGGTGCATCGGGGGCGTTATCCAGCACCAGCCCGACGTCTCGTACCTCGAGTGCGGGTCCGATGCCCCGCCCGATCGGGCTGCTGCCATCGGTGACCATGGCCTTTACGTGCAACCCCAGACCCGTTGCGACAGATTCGAAAAGCTCACCCAACGTGCGCGCTTCGAGTTCGTCCTTTAGCTTGGCGTGCGGGCCGTAAGGAAGATCGATGATCACGTGGGTAGATCCTGCCGACCACTTCTTGGACAGAATCGATGCAACGGACCAGCGGTTTGAATCCAGGCCCAACGGTCTGGTAAATGCGTTGATCCGATCGTCGATCAACGAGTGATTCAACCGTCCGTTCCACGCAATACAAGCGCGTGCTTCACTCACGCAACGACGTACCTCGGCGCTGGTGAGATCGACACGTGCAACCGTTTCCATTGCATCGGCAGTACCTGCGGCAGAGGTGATTGCTCTCGATGACGTCTTTGGCATTGCAATCCCGAACGCCGCCACAATAGGTACGACGATCAGGGTGATCCGGCTACCCGGGACGCCGCCCATTGAGTGCTTGTCAACGAGTATTGGCTCGTCCCATTCGATCCGCGGCGACAGCTTGCAACGCACCTTTGCCAATGCGAGCACTTCGGCGTCAGACAGGTTTTGCGACGCGTGCAAAAGGAACGCGTTGATATCCCGATCCGAATAACGCAGGGCGAGAAGGTCGTCGAACACCGCGCTATATTGCGCTTCGCTCAGTGCTTCACCGGCAATCTTCGCCTTCAATGCACGCGTGCTCGGCGGAGCAGGTTGCGTGGCGCGTTTAAGCGCGGCGACGAAACGTTCTATGCCCTGCTTAAGTGCCGTGTCGTTCATGACCTTCAGGACCTCAACGTCGGCAGAGGTCGGTTCGACCTGACGCGTCACGCGTTTTACAACCTCGTCGTGGGTTTCCCTGCCTCGTGCCAGGATTCTTGCAGCGAGCACGGAAGCGGGCGCGCTCACTTCGATTACCACTAGCCGCGGCACGCGAGTTGAAAGCACATCGATCATTGCCCGCGACCCGTTCGCGATGACGTGATGCCCCCGCGAAAGCACGTCGATGAGATCACGACGCAAACCGTATCTTAGTCCGTGTGCCGACCAGGTAATAAGGAATTCTCCTTGGCAGTCGAGACGCGCGAACTCGGTTTCATTAAGCGCTTCGTGATCTTCGCCCGGCGAGCCCTGAGGCCGTGTGACTACCCGACGCGCAAAGACGAAATCACCGAGAACTTCACGCGCGCCGTCAATAAGCGAGTCTTTGCCGGCGCCGCTCGGGCCGACCACAAAAAAGAAGATTCCGTCGGACATGAGCTTATTACTCCGCCTCGTCCAGACCGATGTCAACGCACACCGAAGCCTGGTTTATCTTGCTCGTAGAGATATAGTCAACGCCCGTTTTGGAGATTTCCCCGATCGTTGCAAGGCTGATGCCGCCCGACGCTTCAAGTTTCGTGCGTCCGTTGACCAGCTTCACGGCCTTCGTCATTTCCTCGACGGACATGTTGTCTAGCATGATGACGTCAACGCCGGCTTCCAGCGCCTCCTCAACCTGCTCGATGCGATCGCATTCCACTTCGAGCTTCGTCAATACCGGCAACTGGCGGCGCGCACGTTGCACAGCCTTCATGATTCCACCGCAAACCGCAATGTGATTGTCTTTAATCATCACGCCGTTATCCAGTCCAAGGCGGTGATTCAAGCCCCCACCGCAGGTTACCGCATGCTTCTCCAGCATGCGGAGACCCGGTGTGGTCTTGCGCGTGTCAATCAATCGTGCGCGCGTTCCTGCGACTGCCTTGACATACTCCGCAGTGAGGTTGGCAATGCCCGACATGCGCTGCAAGATATTAAGCGCCGTTCGCTCGGCGGTCAGTACGCTTCGCGCATTTCCCCGTACGTCAAGCAGCACGGCTCCTTTCTTTACGTGGTCACCGTCCTTGACGCGTACGACTACGTCGAGCGTTGGGTCGTAGCGCTTGAACACCCGGGCTGCGACGTCGATACCCGCCACGATCAGGTCCTCGCGGGCATTCATGAAGAATGCTCCCGTTTCGTTCGCTTCAATCATGACCTGGGCGGTGAGGTCACAGTACCCGATGTCCTCGGTCAACCACGTGTCAATCAGGCGATCCGTTTGAAATACGTCGTACATGTCAGTCTCCAAGTGTGTGAAAAAAACATTTGTTTCGTGATCGACAAGGGCAACAGAAAAAGTGCCTCTAAAGTCGAGATTACAATGTGTTGGACTACGAAATAGATGGAATTTAGAACGCAATTACGAGAGTGCGTAAGGCGACTTAGCGGATTTGATGCAACTGTGATCTCCGCCTACGATTGCGGCGTCCACGCTCAAAGTCTGGGTCTGGTCGGAACACTAGGCCGATTGAAAAGACAGCGGCGACTGTGACGAGCTCAAAGCTCGCCTGATCCGGTGCCGGGTTCGCGACGACAGTTTTGACCAGGCAGCCGGACGCATGGATGGCTCCTAGCAACGGCGGAAGGATCTGCTCGATACACAAGGTATTTGTCATCTGGTCGACTCCTCCGAAGCGTGCGTTGAAGATGCGTTTGATTTCTCAAAGTCTAGTGTTCACATTATAATTTGGCAAGATATCTAAGTATATTTTTGTTGGTGCATGTGTGCTTTAGTTTGGTGAAAACCCTTATTAAATGCATCATTTAAGGGAATACCCCATCTGAAATCATGCGTGCAAAGATAATCTTTTTCAGGAGAAATGCAATGTGTACACTCGATATGAGTTTATTGAACCGGCTTGGACAACTGACCGTTGGCGAGCGCCGCATAGGGAGGGAGTGAAGCGCGCCCTCGCAGCAGGGCAGGAATTTGCAAAACACCAAAGAACTTAGCGAGAACTATCAAGCATTCGGGTTTGGTGCCGTACACCGATTAGTACACAACTATTTAAAAGACCTCATGAAGCGCCTTACATTTCAGCAACAGTTGTGGATTCCTTTAGCGCTCTCCCTGATTTGCCTGATCTCTGTGGCGGGCTTCGGGGCTTACCAGACTCGCGAGGTCCGTCTGGAAGAGAGGCAGCATTCATTGAAGGATGCTGGCGACATCGCGATGAGCATTACGCGCCGTTACGCGGCGCTGGCCGCTGACGGAACGTTATCGACGCCTGATGCGAAGAAGCAGGCACTCGCGCAATTGCGAGCGATCCGTTATGGCGCTGATGGTTACGTCTCCATCGTCGATTCAGACTGTCACGCTGTGATGAACCCTTCCAAGCCGGAAACCGAGGGTAAGTACTTTGGCGACTATCAGGATTCCAACGGGAAGTACGTGTACCGCGCGATGGCTGAGATCGCGAAGGGTTCTGGCGATGGGTTTGTTGACTACGCGACGCCCCGGCTCGGTTCGAAGGAACCCGTGCGAAAGCGCAGTCATATCGCCACCTTTAAACCGTGGGATTGGTCGTTTGTGACGGGCGCCTACCTCGACGACATTGACGAGGCATTCAACGCATCGCTGCGCCAGTTGGTTGTGCTGGTCGCGATCATCGCTGCCATGCTGTCGGGTGTCGTGTACCTGGTGAACCGCAGGCTGAATCGTTCGCTAGGGGGTTCGCCGGAGTATGCAGCACAGGTCGTAAGCGCGACTGCGGGCGGTAACCTCGCTCAACACATCGACCTGCAAGTGGGGGATCGAGGCAGCCTTCTGTTCAAGCTTCAAGAGATGCAGGCGCAACTGCGTCAGGCGGTGGTCGCGATCATAGGCGCGGCGAGTTCCATTGGAACGTCCACCGACGAGATATCGTCAGGCAACGCGGACCTCTCAAGAAGAACCGAGGAGCAGGCCGCGTCACTGGAGGAAACGGCTGCAAGCATGGAGCAGCTCACGTCGGCGGTGAGACAGAATGCCGACAACGCGCGACAAGCGTCGGTGCTCGCCGGCGATGCCTTCTCCATCGCCAATCGCGGCAACGAGGTCGTTTCTGAAGTCGTCGCGACCATGGACGAAATCACCGACAGTACGAAACAGATTGGAGAGATCCTTGGGATGATCGAAGGGATCGCTTTCCAAACCAATATCCTCGCACTTAACGCGGCTGTCGAGGCCGCACGGGCAGGCGAACACGGGAGAGGTTTCGCGGTTGTTGCATCGGAAGTCCGGAATCTGGCACAGCGATCCTCGACCGCTTCGAAAGACATCAAGAGACTGATCGACCACTCGAATAGTCGGGTCCAGAGTGGTGCCACGCTCGTCGATAACGCCGGCCAGTGCATGAAGGAGATACTGGTTTCAGTCCAACGCGTCACCGCGATCATGAAGGAGATCGCGTCGGCCTCCGAGGAGCAAAGCGACGGGATCGAACAAGTCAATAAGGCGGTTACGCAGATGGACGAAGTCACGCAGCGTAACGCGGCGCTTGTGGAGCAGGCGGCAGCGGCTGCAGTGTCAATGCGTGAGCAAGCGCATGGACTGGTAGAGAGTGTTGCTGCGTTTCAGGTTGCCTGATCTTACGTACCTGCCTCCAGTTTTGCCGCAATAAGCGTTGCGGCGATTCATCGGCCGAAGGCCTCTCCGCCTAGGTCGTAACCGGTTGATAAAGCCCTCGCGGCGGTTCTGTCTTCCCTAAAACCGGATACAGCCGTGCGACCTCCTGAAGGTCAGCTTCCATCTCGGCGACCAGCCACTCCTTGACCCGCTCCACTTGCGGTCGTGCGGGCCGTTGCCCGCTGATCAGCTCATATTGCCGGCCCGTGCTGACAACGTGCCGGGAAGCCGGAACCAGCTGGCCGGTTCGCAACGCATAGGACACGCCGGACACCCACCCTAACGCTATGCCGCGGCCAATCATGGCGGTCTGAAGCACCAGCGCATAGTCGGAGAAGATGAGCGGGTCGCCGGACACCGTGCTCACCAAACCGACGCGTTCGTGGAAATTCTCCCAATTGATCGTTGTCGGCACTAACTCGATAAGCGTGTGTTTCGGCAGATCACCTGCGTCGTTGAGCGGCCCATGGCTCTCAAGATAAGCAGGACTACACACCGGCACGATCACTTCCGGCGTGAAGGTCCAGCTTTGCTGGGATTTACGCCGCTGGTCCGCCGGGCGTAACGCAAGATCGGCTTCATCCGTGGTTCCCTGCAGTACACCGCTGATGACATGAAAACGTAAGCTGATCTCGGGAAAGGCGCTTTGAAAGCGTTGGTATCGGGGCATCAACCAGTACGCAATGAACGCGCTGGAGAGCGACAAGGTGACTGTCTGTGTACGCTGCTGCCGCTGCTTGATACCGGTCACGGAGCGCTTTATGTACCCGAAGCCCTCAGTCACGCCGCGTTCGAGCAATAGGCCGTCGTCAGTCAGCACCAGCCCCGCCCGCGAGCGCACGAACAACTGAGTGCCCAGCGCTTTCTCCAGTCTCACGATCATGCGGCTGACCGCAACCTGCGTCACGTTCAGTTCATTCGCCGCGCGAGTAATGCTCTTTTCCCTGGCGACTACCTCAAACACCACCAGCGAATTCATTGAAGAGCCGAAGTTGCGTAGGGTATCCATAACATTATGTTGGGTTCGAAAGAGCAAATGTCATTTGACGGAATTTAATGCGCTGCTTATGTTCTGGCTATCGAAGAACGGGCATCAGCAGGCGTGGACAACCATAACATTTTGTCTGAATTTGCGGAGTGTGTGTCTCAATAACGGAAGCCACTGAAAACGGTTTTGCTTAGTGGCATTGCCCTCTACGCAGGTGGTGCGGTCACATCGCTGCGTACCTGCCAACCTATGCATTTGCTAACCTGAAGGTAGTTCGATGAACCGTCCTCCACGGAGCCACGACCCGCTGCTGCAACCCCTGCGGATCCGACACCTGGTGTTGAAGAACCGGATCATGAGCACGAGCCACGCGAGCGGTTTGACAGAAGATGGCTTGCCGCTCGAACGCTATCAGCGTTATCACGAAGAAAAGGCCATTGGTGGTATTGGGTTGAGCATGTTTGGCGGATCATCAGTGGTGAGTCGTGACAGTTCCAACGTGTTCGCGCAGATCGATCTCACCGATGATCGGATCATTCCATGTTTTCAGGCGTTCTCCGAGCGGATGCATCGACATGGCGCTGCGTTGATGTGCCAGCTTACTCACATGGGCCGGCGGGGAAGTCCATACGCATCCGACTGGTTGTCGACGATCGCGCCTTCGAGGGTACGCGAGACGCTGCATCGAAGCATTCCGCGCGAGATGGATCGCAGCGATATCGCCCGGAGCATTCGGGACTTCGGTGAGGCGGCTCGACGTTGCAAGGAGGGCGGCCTCGATGGGATTGAAACCCTGGCCGGAGGGCATTTGATCGGGCAGTTCCTGAGTCCCGTGACTAACCGGCGAACCGATGAGTATGGCGGCTCCGTCCAGAATCGATGCCGCTTCGCGCTCGAGGTTCATGAGGAGATCCGCCGGCAGGTTGGGAGCGACTTCATTGTAGGTATCCGCTATGTCATCAACGAAGCGCTGGAAGGAGGGCTAACTTCCGCGGACGCGCTGACGGCGGCCAAGATACTTGAAGCGTCGGGCCTGATCGACTTCTTTAACGTGGTCTACGGGCGCATGGACACGGCGGCGGCGCTTGCTGATGACAACATGCCGACGATGTACGCTAAGTCAGCGCCGTGGTTGTCCGCGGTCGCTTCGTTCAAGCGCGAAGTGTCGTTGCCAGTGTTCCATGCAGCGAAGATCGCCGACCTTGCCAGTGCACGTTACGCGATATCGGAAAACATGCTCGACCTGGTCGGCATGACGCGTGCGCATATCGCCGATCCGCATATTGTGAAAAAGCTGATCCGGGGCGAAGAGGATCGCATTCGGCCCTGTGTCGGCGCATCTTTCTGCCGGTCTCATCAATCCGCCTGTATCCACAACCCGTCGAGTGGACGCGAGACCTGGATCGCACATGAAGTCGATCCCGCCCAACGAGCCGGCCGCAAGGTGGTGGTGATAGGCGGAGGGGTAGGCGGCCTTGAAGCTGCGCGTGTCGCCGCGCTGCGAGGGCATGAAGTGGTGTTGCTCGAAGCGTCGCCCAAACTGGGCGGCCAGGTACTGCTTGCGCACATGGGGAGCTGGCGCCGCGACCTGATCGGGATTGTCGACTGGCGCGCGAACGAGCTAAGTCGTCTGGGTGTCGATGTCAGGACCGGCACCTATGCCGACGCTTCCGCCGTGCTGGCTGAACATCCCGATTTTGTGATTGTTGCAACTGGCGGGATGCCCGATCTTGAGGATTTGCCGGGAAACGAACACTGTACTTCAGCTTTCGATGCCCTGACCATGCGTGTCCCCACGTCGGGAAGCGCGCTGGTGTACGACGGTACCGGCCGGCATGTGGCAGCGACATGCGCTGAGCGATATGCGCAGGCTGGTATCGAAGTCGAGCTGGTTACACTGGATCGATGCTTTGGCGAGGAACTGGAAGGCCGGGGTGACGATATTGGCTGGCAGCGTCGCTTCAATGCGTTAAAGATTTCCCTACGGCACGATTTGCGTCTCCAGCGCGTCGAGCGCCTGCCGAGCAACAAACGCCGCGCCTGGTTCACGCATGAACTGACTTCAGAGGTGGTGTCTCTGGATGCAGATCATGTTGTAGTCGAGCGCGGCATGATGCCCGTCGACGATCTGTTCCATGAGCTGCGTAGCGAGTCAGTGAACGACGGAAAAGCTGATCTGGATTGCCTACTGCTTGGCAAGGCTCAACCGTGGACGGCTACGGAGCCTGCTAGCTATGAACTCTACCGGATCGGCGACGCGGAGTCGTCGCGGAACATTCATGCGGCAATCTTCGATGCTTTCCGACTGGTACGAACCATGTAGCGCTCCGCAAATTTCATAAAAATTAACTCAATATAAATAATTCGGATATCGAACTATTTTAAAAAATACGCACTATCTATTTCTAGAAAGTTGATCGTTTACTTGTGGAAGCCCTCGCGCTTCGCTTTGCCAATTGATTTGGGAGACGTTTTGATGAGTACACACTGCAAGCTGGATCGAATCGACCTGAGAATTCTTTCTCGATTACAGACGCAAGGCCGCATCACAAATGTCGAGCTTGCCGACGCTGTTGGTCTCTCCCCCAGTCCTTGCCTGATTCGCGTGAAGCGCCTTGAGAGTGCCGGCTATATCGCGGGCTATGCCGCGCAGATCCTTCTGGAAAAGATGGGCGACGTACAAAGTGTGTTCACACAAGTCACGCTCGCCGACCACCGGCGTGAGGATTCCGCCAGGTTCGTCGCGGCCATTCGCGAAGTGGACGAGATCGTCGAATGTCACCTCGCGAGTGGAGGGTACGACTACCTTCTCAAGTTTGTCACACGCAGCGTTGCTCACTATCAGCGCCTGATTGAAGACTTGCTGGAGCGGAACATTGGTATTGAAAAGTACTCCAGCTACGTCATGATCAAGTCGCCGATCGTAAAGAATGCTTATCCGCTAGAGGCCCTGTTTTCCGAGAGCTATTCCTGATCGCTTGCGGCGTGATCATTTGACCAAATCGTCCAGGCGCCGATCATCAATGCCGGCGGGCTCCAGATGAGCAACCACATCTGCTGCCTGAAATATCGATCTCACGGCGTCCTCCGCGTGGTCCCCAATGGTGTGTCCCTGTTCAACCGACATTGCGCCATCAACTTCAACGTGGAACTCCACGAACACCCGGTCTCCGCCATTTCGGGTCCGGATGTCATGAACGCCCCGGACACCTTCGCAACCGAGCACAGCGGACCGGACCCGCTCACGGTCGGATGTATCGAGTTCTCGATCGAGTAACTGGTTCAATGCTTGCAGTGCCATGCCCCGCGCATTCCATAGCATGTAGCCGGAAATGGCCAGCGCGCCTATTGCGTCGGCCCGGTTCCATGCAAGGAACCGTTCAAGCGCCAGCGCGACCAGCACTGCCATATTGACCGCAACGTCGGTGACGTAGTGCGCCCGGTCGGCGGCGATGGCTGTCGACCCCGTTCGCTTGACGACATAGGTTTGCAATGCGACAAGTCCGCTTGCCGCAATCAAGCTGACGATAATCACCCACAAGCCAAAGCCCATGTCGGTGAGCGGTTGCGGGACGAACAGGCGCTCGACCGATTCAATTCCAAGTCCTATGGCCGCGCCTGTGAGCAGCAGCGCTTGCACCAGCGCGGCCACGGCTTCCGCTTTGCCATGTCCATAACGATGCCCCCGGTCGACAGGGCGCCCCGCATATCGGACGCCCGCGAAGGTGACGAAGGAGGCGACTACATCGACCAGGCCGTCGGCTGCAGAGGTGAGCAACGAGATCGAGCCGGTCGCCAGCCATGCCCAGGCCTTGACGCCCACCAGGATGAGGGCGACAGCGAGCGCCACGATCGAGGCGAACCGGCGCAGCTTTTGATTCGACAGATATTCCGACATGGGCACACGTCTCGCTTCGTAAGTCATCATGCTACGACAGTCGCGCGCAAATGCTAAAGATACGCAGCTTGATCGGTATGCAGGCGAGGAGCGTGTTTTAGCGCTTGAAGGGAGAGCGGCATTGATGAACCCGCGTGATTAACTCGTCAGTCAGCGGCGGAACGCTTGTTCATCGATTCCAGGAACGATCAAAACCGGCTTTGACCTTTGCATACTCATGCTTGAACCAGGCGTGAAGCCCGTTCACTCGCCGGTTGGCTTGCTTGAATTCGGCGAGACGCCCGTGTTCAGGATTCTCAAATTGCGGATCCGCCGGAAGGTGGGGTTGTCGTGTAGCAAGCGGGCGGTGATATGCGCTACAGCGGCTTCGCCGAGAAGATAGTCCGGCACGCCAGAGACCGAGTGGTGAGTCATATGCTGATTGTAAGTTTCCGGCGCTTCGGCTGAACTATAGAAAAAATCGACTTCGTACGTTGCCAAATTGAACTCCAATGGTGTGATCAATTGTTAAACAATTGACCCAATCGATTCTATCAAGAGCCGGCAACAAGTGAGCGTGAGGGAAACAACAAGCGAAATGTCGCATACGGGTAGGCGCTCCCTATTTGAGCACGCGTGGCAAAAAGCGAGTCCGCAGAGACAGGCGCCAAGCACGCCACCTATTCGATTCATTCCCGCGATTTTCCGTGTTTTTGCACTCAAAGTAGCTCTGAAAGGCTTGAAACAGTGCGCTTTTGCCAGTTCTTGACTGACGCGTGGCTAACGCACGAACACAGTCCTTAAAAAGAATTGCCTTTGTTTGTCCGATTTGTGTTCCCCTAAAGGAGGCACCCACTGCGCCAGCATCAGCCGCGGGTGCCGGTCTTGCAGCGTCGCTGTATGACGGCCAAAGGAGAAGTCAGTAGAAATGAATCGCCAGATCGTTGAAGAATTGCTAGCCGGGCACGGAGAAGGGAAACTGCTTTTAAGCCATCGCATACACGGCACTGACTTCGAAGTCATGGTTTCACTGTTGCAGGCGTCGGGAAATACGTTTGTCCGGGATTATTGCGCCCGGGCGCCTATCCTCGCCGGTACAAGCGGACTGAGCGACGCTGTCGCGAAGACCTTTACTGCCGTGCACACCGCCATCAATGGCGACCTGAAAGCCAAACCGCCTGGGATGTCCTTGTTCAAGTTTGTCTCCGACCCGTCCCGGCGTGATGTGTTCGTGCGTCCGTTCGAGTAGATAGCCGCGTCGTTTCTTTGAGCGTTGCCGTTCATGCAAGGGAGAATCTCCCTTGCCGCCGCCGTGGCAATGCTCTCCGTGCGCCGGTGAACGCCGCGCGCACGGAGCAGTAGTTCGGCTGTAGCTTTCACCTGCTTCAAACGCTCGCGTCGACTTTGACGTGCGATTGTCCAGGGACGCGTTGGCATTGCCTCCTGCTTTCGCTCCCCGGCATCTGTACCTGGGCCTCGACATTTGCGTATCTGATACGTCGAACTTCCGGCCTGACGCAATGGGTACAAGCGCGCCTCGTGCCCATGGTCTTTCGCCAGAACGGCGCACCCGCCTGGCAACCCACAGAGAAAAATGATGGATCTTCGAACCGTTAAAGAAATCGCAAAATTGAAGGCGCAGGTCGGGCCGTTGCAACGGCAATTCGCCGAGCGGTTGAACGCAGCCGTCGCTCAGGCTAAAAGCACGGCAGTCGCCGAATTCAAGAACCACTTTACGAAAAGCGGGTTCACGGCGGCGGGTGAGGCTAAACGCTATACAGCGGCCTATGAGGGCATGCAGTTTTTGCTGGAGATTGCGGAGACACGGGGAACACGCTCGCTTTGCGAGTTCCATCTGGTGCCGCCTGCATTGCTCAACGAAGCAAAGCTGACCGTGCATATGGTTCGCAAAGGTCAGCTTTCGTCGGCAGCGCCTTTGGCGGCCGACGAAGCAAGCTTACTCCTTGATGCGGAACGGAACCTGGCCGAGGCCCGGGCAGCACTTTCGTCGCCGGCGCCCGAGTTCTGCTTTGTGGTTGTCGAAGAGGAAAATGCGGTGCTGCCGATAGCTGACGCAGTGCTCGAAAACAGGCCCGTATTCGATACGTTTGGAGCGTTTCTGGTGAGCGTTTATCCGCAATAAATAAATAGCGGTAATAGCGGGGCGCTTTCTGGCGTCTTGCTGTCTCCTTGCTAGCTTTTCGCACTACGTTGCTGTACCTCAGGACTTGACCAGGAGCCTATTCACGCGCTGGAAGAGGGCACCGAATCTGCCGTTTGGGGCTATCGAATTTTCTTATCGCGATGGATGTAGGGGTGTAGCGACACGTCGAGGGCGGTTGGCAGAAATTTCACTCCGCCGGCACCTCGCCAAGCATGGCGGCGTGGCGAGTTTCTGTGGCATCGTCCGCCGGAAACATGCATTCGATACGCAGCTCCTGCGCAGCGATGGTCTGCGGAGTTCCAACGGTGGTGACCATGGAAAAGTAATTCAGCACTTCGTCATCTTTGACGAAACTGATGGGTATGACGGGCATGGTGCGGGTAGCGGCCGTGGCACTCACGGACCGAGGGGATTTCCACGTGGTCTGGACATCGGGGTAGGCGAGCAGCGCCGCGAGCAATTCCTGAGTTTTATCGTCAATCACCTGTCCCACCGATTCACGATAAACCCGCTGGACCAGGCTTTTCGCGGTGTCTTCCCAATTGGCAATAAAGGGGCGCATGCCTGCCGGGTCGAACATGAGATGCAGCATGTTACGAGGTCCCTTGCGCGCAGACATGTTGATAAAGCAATTGAAGAACCGTGGCGTAGATTCATTGGCCATGAGCACGTTCCAATGGCGGTCCATTACCACCGCAGGAAAAGGTTCATGCTGACGCAAGATGCGCCCTAGTGCACTGGTCACGCTCTGCATTTCGAGCGCGTCCCACGCGCTTTCCTGATAAAGGGGAGCGTAGCCGGCTGCCAGTAATAACGTATTGCGTTCACGAAGAGGAATGTCTAGCGCTTGGGCAATATCCATTAACATCTGCCGGCTTGGAACGCTGCGCCCGCTTTCAATAAAGCTGACATGCCGTTGCGATACACCGGCATCAAGCGACAGCTCGAACTGACTTCTGCCGCGCATATCGCGCCATTGGCGCAGCAACAAACCGAGCTCGTTGGCAGGCGGCTTGGGGTCGAGGCGCGCTGAATTCATGGGTCTCTCATTCGCAACAGGGTTCGGGCGATTGTTCATGATCGACCGCGCGGGGCATATGTCCACTGCCCACGTTCGCGGCCTTTTGATCCACCGGACAAGAATACGCTTAACTCTGCAAGTCGACCGGCTGCCGCCCAGTTGGCGCGGCGGCCGCAGCGACTAGAGCGGTCGCACGTGGTTCGGCGCGAACCGAACCGTGCGCGATCGTCCTGCTTAGTAGCGCGTCGTCTTGTCAGGCAGGCGTCCAGGTCTGAGCCTTAAAGCGCTCTTCAACGGGCGTACCCGCCATGTTCGTCGTAGTGGCGGCCATGGTGGATACACCAATGCTAGTGATTACCTCGAAAATCTGAAGCGCAGAATATCCAGCCGAGGTAAATCTTTCGACCTCTTCCCCGGTCACATTCCCCCGCTTTTCGATCAGGGCTTTGGTCATGCCCGACAGCGCCGCGTACTTCGGATGATCCGGCAATTTCCCCTCGCGGATAGCCTTGACGTCGGACGCCTTCATGCCGTCCTCCAGGGCAAACGTGGAGTGAGCCGCAACGGTCCACGGGCACTTGATCGTGACCGCGTTTGTGAGCAGCAGAACCTGCTTCTCGCATTCGTCGAGGCTTCCTCCATGAAAACTTGCGAAGCTGCCCGCAAACCCGTTGAGGAGAACGGGGTTTCCTGCCATGGTTGCCATCACGTTGGGTAAAAATCCGAACTTCTGTTCCAGCGCCTGCAGTGTTGGTTTGGATTTGTCCGGTGCTGATTCGACTGTGTGAAGTGTAAAGCTATGCATTCCTAAACTCCTTTCCATTGATTGAACGAAACTCTGTGCGTATCTCCATGCGATGCTTTTTTTCAACGCTGATACCGCAAGCAGATAACTGCCATCTTAGCGATCGCACGAATACGTTCAATTACCTCCCATGTAATAAAGACTGATCTACGCCCGCGTGTTGGCCAGCGGCGCGGAGTTTCTTTCAAGGGGGAATAAAACTGGAATGAAGCTGGAATGAGGGAAACCGGGAACGGCGGTTACGTTCCCGGTGAGGTCCGACGCGAGGCTGCCTGTCTTGGCGGCTCGCTTAACTACTCCTTAGATTGCTCCATGGACGACTTCAACTCCTTGGCCGCCTCTTCAATTCGCTTCGTCACAATCGCATAGGCTTCGGTCTGAGCTTGCTGCGTTTTCTGAGCGATTTCCTGCATATCGGCAAGCGCTTGGTGCAGCGCCTTTTGAACGACTTCGGTCGGATTGGACGAGGCTTGGGCGGGAGTGGTGGCAAACTGCTGCGCGATGCCCTGAAAGTCATTGAGGGCCCGGCGCAGGATCTCGATCTGCTTATCTCGAAGCGCTTCCATGCCGCCGAACGCAACGCGGTTCGCGGCTGCCAGGGCTTCGACGTCTTTTCTGCGCGCATCCAGAATGGCCTGCACGTCGAATCCCGGAAGTTTGTACTGCTGGAACATCGCGGAAAACTGACTGAACGGGTCGCTGTACTCGGGCTTCGTCATGTGCCTCTCCCTAAGATATGTTCACGTTCGCGGAAACGTTGGCGCTCCTCAGGCATAAAGGGCGGCGCCCAACGCTCTTTCGATAGTACAGGCTAACGATCTTTACTGAATCCAAGGGAAAACACGCACAGGACAGTGATCTCGCGCTGGGTCGACTGCCAGAAAGGACCCTGCTGCAGACGTTATTCGGTGCGGCTTAGCCAATCTCAAGGTTTGCGGTGTCATGCACCGCAAGCGGGATCCCGTTGGCGCCGGTTCCGGCAGTGCGTCGCGCCGGCCCGTCTGCGCCTAGCGGTTTTTGGCGATCCAGGACCGAAAAGCCTGAATCATGAGGATGTCGGCGCGCCGCGGAAGCGATGAATCGCAGCGTGCTCTGGACCCAATATCATCGGGTGAGGGTAGGCCGGTCATGTGGTTAAGTGGAATTCCAGTACGTCCCTGTAGTGGACGAATGAGCATGAAACTAAGCCGTAATGTCATTGTTCGTCGCTTCGTATGACATTACTCTGGATTACGGTTACCGAACGATGGGGCGTTTATCCGGGGGAGTTGCCCAGGAATACAGAATCTATTTCTGGCGCTCGGAAGCACGCGATTTCAGCGACTACGTCCGGCCACTGGCGGCAACAGGGATCTGGGGCGTTGGCAAGGCTAATTAACTCTTTCCGTCCACTGGGGCGAGCAAAAACCCGTTCAAACCATTCCCAGCACCTTCATAGCGTCGCAAGGCGTCAACTTGCAGTCGTAAGCGGGCGGTACACAAATAATTTGAGCTTGTACTTTATGTCCGTCGCACGGACCTGACGTTGCGGCACTAAAACCACAACGAGAGGCCCGAACGAAAATCTACGCGAAAAGCCATTCGAGGTTGGCCGTACTTATTTTAAAGGTCATGCGGACCTTGTTGGAGCGTGATTGCGAAGGGGCCTTAAAAATTAATGAAAACGTTAGGGGAAGGTTTGAATATCAAATCGGATAACTAAGCATAAATATCTGATGCGTCGCCTTGAGAGTTTAACTACGGATAAAAACGATGCTCGAAACAGAAATGACGGATTTTGTACGACGGACCTATGCGATGTATCCGCCGGACACAGCCACCATGACAATTGCCGAGCAACGCACGCTCTACGACAATTACGCAAAAGTGTTCACCCCTCCGTTGCCCGATGGGTTGACCATTGAGACGGCCACGCTTGACTCTGTCGCGGGACATCGCATTCCCTTGCGGTTGTACCGAAAGACGAACGGGGCGGGTCAAGCCGGCACCGTGCTGTACTTTCACGGCGGTGGTTATGTCCTCGGCTCGCTCGATAGCCACGAAGCTATCACCGCGCGTTTAGCGGCCGACACCGGCATGCACGTGGTTGCCGTTGACTATCGGTTGGCGCCTGAGCGCCCCGCGCCTGCCGCACACGAAGACTGCATTGAAGTGACGCTCGCTGCAATCAACGGTAGGCTGCCGTTTGCTGCACTTCCGGCCAAGCTACAACTGATCGGGGATAGTGCCGGAGGCAATCTTGCCGCCAGTGTCGCTACCGTTCTTCGTGACAGGGATGTTGCCGGAGTAGCGGGTGTGGTGGCAATCTATCCCGCGCTCGGACGCGAACCGGCGTTGCCCGCGCGCGATACCGAGGCTCACGCTCCTATGCTTACGCTTGCCGACGTCCATGCGTATCGCGAGCTGTACTGGCAGGACAGGGAGCCTTATCCGCAGATGACACCGCTTGACGCAAGCCACTTCGGCGGCTTGCCGCCGACATTAGCCATCGGCGTTGAACATGATCCGCTGCGTGATGATGCTTGCCTCTACATAGAGCGGATTCGTGCGGCTGGAGGGGACGGTACTCTTTGGATCGGGGAAGGACTGGTGCACGGATGCCTGCGCGCACTCGATACAAGTCCGGGCGTGAAGCTGCTGTATCGGAAGGTCTGTGAATTCTTGACGCGCCCGCAGGATTGAAAGGGAAGAGGAAAAATTCGCACGCCAATATGCTTGCTCGATCGCTCGAGCATCCATTCCTCGGGCACGCCCTAAGGCTCATCTAAGGTCCATCTATTGCTGATGTAACACTTACGCATTCTCGTTACATATAGCGACCATTTTCCATCGACGGAAACGCAACTTAACGTTTGGTTTCACCTCTCATCAACTCACGCCGCTAGGATGTCGGCAGGACGGGAAATCCGCATAACCCGATTGATCCGAATATTATCCGTTCGTCGCGAACTTTCCTTAGCAATGGCGTGCCTCTATTCGTCGACGCATTCGACTCGCCTATCCGTCGCGAACCGATCTTCAGGGGATGAATGGTCGCGAACGCATGGTGAGTGTCAAAGGCCATCAAGACTAAAGGCGTAAAGAAGGGTTTATCAAGAGAACCGATTACAACATGGACAGCGCACATCGCACGCTCTTATACATCGGAGGTAAGCCAAACGAATCGCTTTTAAGGCACCTCAGTGACTGCGCATGGCTCGTCGTGCCGGCCATGGGTCATCACGCAGCAGCAAAGCTGGCGCGTGCGCCCATGGCTGGGCTGCTCGATCTGACAGACGGACTCCACGAGGACCGGATAGCGAGGGTCGAACAACTTTCACGGTCCGTGCCCGTTGCATGGGTTGCGCTGGTATCGCAGGAAACGCTGGAGCGGAAAGCCGTTCGAAATGTCATCGCAACACATTGCTTCGATTTTGTAATGCTGCCGACATCACATGAGCAGATCGTCAGTGCAATTGAGCAGGCCATCGGTATGGAAGTTCTTCGCTCAGAGGTGGAACCGCGCGAACTTGACGATACGTCAAGCAGCGGAGTGATAGGTTCATCTGACGCCATGCTGGAACTCCAGCGGACCATTCGAAAGGTGGCCGCAACCGATGCAACAGTGTTCATTTCGGGCGAGTCGGGAACCGGCAAGGAGTTGACCGCGCAGACGATTCACGCGCAATCGGCGCGCCGCGACCTGCCTTTCGTGGCAGTGAACTGCGGCGCCGTTCCACCTGATTTGCTGCATTCGGAATTGTTCGGCTATGAACGCGGAGCCTTCACGGGTGCCACGCAGCGCAAGATAGGGCAAGTCGAGCAGGCGCATGGCGGAACGTTGTTCCTCGACGAAATTGGCGACCTGCCGCATGAGAGTCAGGCCGCGTTGCTGCGCTTTATCCAGCAACGCAAGATTGAACGCTTGGGCGGCCTTGATGCTATCGATGTGAACGTACGGGTGATTACGGCAACGCACCAGGACATGCAAGCTGCTGTGGCGGAGGGCAGGTTCAGGCCAGACCTCTTTTTCCGGCTTTGCGTGCTTGAGGTTAGGGAGCCGCCTCTTCGCGTGAGAGGAAAAGACATCACCGAGCTTGCAATGCATGCGCTTGAACGGTTTAAAGACGAACGCGCGCGCAAGATACATGGCTTCGCTCCGGACGCGATTGCCGCGATGCATAACTACGCCTGGCCCGGGAACGTGCGGGAACTGATCAATCGTGTTCGCCGCGCGATCGTTTTGTCCGAAGGCAAGCTCATCACCGCTGATGACCTTGAACTGGCGGAGCACGTCTTGCTCGCACCGAACTCACTTCGGGAAGCACGGGCGTCTGCAGAGAGGAGGGCGATTGAGGTCGCCCTCTTCGTGCATAAAGGCCGGGTTGTCGACGCCGCCCGCAGCCTTGGCGTGTCGCGTGTGCATCTGCACCGGTTGATGCAGGAGTTGGGAATACCCACGCGCACAGCGCTTGATGAAGCACACGATTCGATCGATCCAGGCGACGATGAATAGAGCTCCCGATGCAGCCATACGCGTGGCATTGCCATGCGCTTGGTGACTGGCAGTGCGTTGCAAACGTTAGCAATCGATGCCCCCGAGATAGGAAGCAAAACATCTTGCTGTCCGGGCAGCGAAGGAAACTGGGAAGGCTTGGAATGAACAGGGCTTGGCGTGTTCAGCGGATGCAATAAATCAAGCAACCGGCTAACGAGCGCTCCGCATGATGTCTGCCAAAGCATCTTTCACTTCATCGATCAAGGCCGGCCAACCGCCCTGATGCTGGCGAAACAGATACATATCATTGGGGTACCAGGGTGACGCGGTTCCTGTTCGATGCCAGCGCCAGTCGACTCCTGTCTGCGGCAACATCAACCAGCATGCAACACCCAATGCACCGGCCACGTGAGCGATCGCTGTATCGACACAGATGACAAGATTGAGTTGCGCGACGATGGCTGCGGTATCGCCGAAATCGCTAATCTCCCGTCCCAGGCAAAGAGCCGGCTGCAGCACTTTGCATTCGTCGGCCTGTGTTTCGGCATCTCCCGCTTGCAGACTGATAAAGCGAACTCCATTGACGGACCACAGTGGCGCCAGATCGGAAAAATGCGTCAATGACCGTTGCGCATCGTTGTCGTGCTCGGGGTTACCTTTCCAAACCAGCCCCACGCGCAAGCCGTCGCTGGGTAAGCGTGCTTGCCACGTCTCCAGGCGCTGGGTGGATACGCCAACATAGGGAATCCTTGCCGGGATCGACTCGACTGTCGTACCCATGTGCAAAGGCAGGCTCATCAGCAGAGCCCAGTAAGCGTGAACGCGAAGCGCCTGAGGGTCGGTTATCAGTTCATCGATACCCTCCACTGTGCGCAGAAGGGGCGCAAGGACCGGTTTGCAGATCACCGATATCTTTGCCGCACTTTGCGCTTTAAGCAGCGGCACGTAACGGACGAACTGTAGGGTGTCGCCGTATCCTTGCTCCGGCACGAGCAACAGGGTCTTGCCGCTCAAGTCCTCGCCGTTCCATTGAGGAAACGGCAATTGCCCGTGTTCTCCAAGCGTATCCGATCGCGCTTCGTAGTATTGCCAGCCTTCCGTATAACGCCTGTCGGACAGAAGCAGCATTCCCAGATTGAAGCGAGCTTCGGCGAAATCCGGCTTCAGTTCGAGCGCACGACGATAGTCGATCTCCGCCTGGTCGAACCGATGAAGTCTTTCGAGCGTGCCTGCGCGGTTGTTCCTGATCTCCGCGGAATCCGGCAAAAGCTCGAGTGCGCGGCAGTAGTGCGCTTCGGCTTCGCTTAACCGTCCGCATTGCCGCAAGAGATTCGCGAGGTTGTTGTGAGCCGGGCCATTGCAATCATCCCGTTCAAGCACGCTGCGGTAGGCGTGTTCTGCGGCGGTCAAGTCTCCCTGTTGCCAGGCTCGCCATGCCGCCTCCATATGCTCATGGTCCACGTGTCCGCAGTCAGAGAGGGTTTTCCGGTTCATGGGATTGCCTTGTTCGCAGCAGACGTTGGCAAGCGTTACCGCTCTTGTATCAGGCGTCTCTTACAAAACGCTAACCAGGGAGACGACTCGGCGCAACTCAGGACATTGGATAAAACGTAGCGTGTGTTGCGTGTGAAGGCAAATCCAAAGATATTTGATTGCGACTGGAATAGACGGATGGGCGCGTGTGTTCGTCCCATTGCAAACCACAAACTCTCCAGGAATTAAAAATGAAACTCCGTCGCGCTCCATTAATTTTGTCGATGATCGCCAGTGCGTTCTTTTCAGTTGGCGCCATGGCTCAACAGACTCAACCCGCTAAAGGTCCGGTCAAAAACATCGTGCTGGTCCACGGTGCGTTTGTTGGTGGCTCGGGCTGGAGACCTGTCTACGATATCCTGACCAAGGATGGTTATAACGTGACCCTGGTCCAGGAACCATTGACGTCGTTTGCGGAAGACGTGACCGCCACAAAACGCATTCTCGACCGTCAGGACGGCCCGGCCATTTTGGTCGGCCATAGCTACGGCGGCGCGATCATCACGTCGGCTGGAAATGATCCCCATGTAGCGGGTTTGGTCTACATTGCGGCTCATGCCCTGGACACCGGAGAGACCGAAGTTGGCAATGGCAAGAAGTTTCCGAATTCCGCGCACCCGCTCGTGAAGACACCGGACGGCTTCCTGTTCCTCGATCCGGCCAACTACCCGGGCGACTTCGCTGCGGACCTGCCGCTGAAGCAAGCCCAGTTTGAAGCCCGCGCACAGATGCCCACATCGGCCACAGTTTTCTCAAGCGCGATGACCGATCCCGCATGGAAGGTGAAACCTAGCTGGTACATGGTCGCGAAATCCGACAAGATCATCAATCCCGACCTGGAACGGATGTACGCAGCCCGTGCCCATAGCCATACCGTCGAGATCGCGGGCGCAAGTCACTCCGTGTATGAGTCGCATCCCAAAGACGTCGCGGCGTTGATTGAACAAGCTGCTGAGCACGCGCAGGACTAAGCTTATTGAATAAAGTGCAGGGCATGGATTGTTGGATGGATCGTTTCTATATAGATAGGAATGCTGATAGTATGGTGAAGCCGTATTTCCCCACGATCCGGTCCCTGCAGGCTTTTGATATTTTTACCACGCACCGCTTAAGTACTGGCTTCTCGTTCTAGCCACGAGCAGAAGGCAACCACGAGCACGTCCGTTTCCTTAGCCTCCGGCACATAAGTACAGTAACTGCGGGCTGGAAGAAGGGGGCCGCTAAACGGTGCGACAAGACGCCCGCTTGCGAGGTCATCTGCTATCAAAGCGCTCGGTCCCATCGCCACGCCTATGCCGTCGAGCGCGGCTTGCAGCGTGAGATAAAAATGATCGAGCGTCAGCGTCGTGGCTGGTTTGAGATCGGCAACGTCCGCCTTAGCGAGCCAGTCGCTCCATAACCTCGGGAGACTCGATGTATGCAGGAGCGTGTGGTGGACCAGATCGCTCGGCGTTTTGAGCGGCAGTTGATCGAGCAGCGAGGGACTGCAGACGGGTAGCCTTTTCTCCGACAAGAAAGGGCGCATTGAATATCCGTAGAACGTATCGGGGCCGCCGCGAATGACAATGTCGTAGGCGTCTTGGAGCGCTTCTACCGGTTCATTCGACGTCTCCAGGCTCACCTCAACACCGGAATGCTGCTTCTGGAAACCGGCAAGTCTTGGTATGAGCCAGCGCAAGGCGAACGTGGCGGGCCCATTCACTCGCAGCACGCGCGACGATACGTCACCCACATAGCCATACCTTGCGGTCGCGGAAGCGACTTGTTCGAATGCTGGTCCGATTTCAGCGAGGTAGGCACGAGCCGCCGGCGTCAGGACTACGCGCCGGTTATGCCGCTCAAACAAAGGTGCACCTAGCCACTCTTCCAGCAGACGGACGTGCTGGCTTACAGCGCCGTGAGTCACATGTAATTCGGTTGCGGCAGCCTTGAAGCTGCCTAGGCGGGCTGCGGCTTCGAAGGCACGTAGCGCATTGAGCGGAGGTAAGGGATGGTGCATTCAGGTCAGATTTTCTAACATAACTTGCGGAAGGTGCTCGTTTTCACTCTTTGTCACGAGAGATATATTCACTGGAAAAGCTTTCTGACGCAATCGCTTCGTCTACGTGGTCGAGCGCGCGCTCATAGCGCGGGGTGATCCTTAAGCAGGTTCAGTCACTGGCCGATGTACGCACGAAGACGTTCGTGGTTTGAGCAGTTTGAGAAGCCGGGCACCATGCGCCACCAGCGTCAGGGTAGTGGCGAGGTAAAAGCTGATCGTCCGGCCTTGCTACACACTGATCAAGAAACCTTGCTCTTGCAAATCAACTTGCGGCACGATGCGCCAATGACACCTTCATTTTTATCGCAGTATTGGATGCAACATCGTTCGAGGACGCTCAATGCGCTTTAAGTTATTAAAGGGCGTGTTGCCACTTGGCGGGGGTGCCGCGCTTCGCGACCTTTTGGCCGGCGTGACCCTTGCAACAATGGATATCCCGCAAGTGCTGGGCTATGCGCGCATAGCGGGAATGCCGGCCGTGACCGGTCTCTACACGGCATTTTTGCCGCTGCTGGCATTCGCGCTCTTCGGCGCATCTCGCCATCTGGTCGTGGCCGCGGACTCTGCAACGGCGACTATTTTCGCCAGCCACCTGTCGACCATGGCCACGGTCGGGAGCGCGCAATACATGGCGCTTGCCGGGGTCGTTGCGCTGTTGACGGCCGGGCTGCTGCTGATCGCCCGGATCTTCAAGCTCGGTTTCCTGGCCGATTTCCTGTCCCGCACGGTCTTGCTCGGTTTCTTGGCCGGCGTCGGCATTCAGGTCGGCGTCGCGATGCTGGGCGACATGCTCGGCGTGTCGCCAGGGTCGTCGCGAACCCTTGGACAGATCGAATCGATAGCGCTTAATCTCGCTCACATTTCGCTTCCAACGCTGGGTATATCGGCCGCAGTAGTGACCTGTATTCTGGTTTTCAAGCGCTTGCTACCGCGTCTCCCGGTCGCCATGTTCGCGGTGATCGGCGGCATTGCGGCAAGTTATGCCTACGACTTCTCGGGGCATGGCATCTCGGTCGTGGGACCGGTTGCCGGTGGTCTGCCGGCGCTCAGTTTTCCACTTGCCACTTGGCAGCAGACGCTGGACCTTGTGCCCGTGGCCGCCTCGAGTTTCGTGATGATCATCGCGCAGAGCGTCGCGGCGGGCCGGGTGTTTGCGGAGCGTTATCACGAACCTGTAGACGCCGATGCAGACATCCTGGGCATTGCGGCAGCGAACGCAGTGGCGGCCGTGAGTGGGGCGTTCGTGGTGAACGGCAGTCCGACCCAGACCGCCATGGCGGATCGCGCAGGTGCACGCAGCCAGTTTGCGCAAGTGGTGTTTGCGGTGGTGGTCGGCGTGGTGTTGCTGTTCTTCAGCAGGTGGCTGCAGTATCTTCCGCACTGCGTGCTGGCGGGTATTGTGTTCACGATCGCGATCGGGCTGATCGATGTGAAGAGCCTCTACGCTATCCGCCGTGAAAGTCCGGGTGAGCTCACGCTGGCGCTTGTCACGGCTTTGGCGGTGGTGGTGATCGGTGTCGAGGACGGGATACTGCTGGCGGTCGCGCTGTCGTTATTGCGCCATGTTCGCCATAGCTATCATCCGCACACCATGATGCTTGCGCCCACGCCGTCCGCCGGTGGGCGCTGGACGCCCGTGCCCGCCGCACCGGGCACAGAGACCGCGCCGGGGCTGATTGTTTATCGCTTTGGCGCCGACCTGTGTTTCGCCAACGATCATTTTTTCGTCGACGACGTCCGCCGACTGCTTGACCGCGCGCCCACGACAGTCCACTGGTTCATCGTCGACGCCGGCGCTATCACGGACCTCGACTATTCGGCGGCCCGCACGCTCGCCGAATTCTGCGAAGGTCTGAAGCAACGCGGTGTCAACGTGCTGTTTGCACGCGTCAACCAGTATTTGCGAGCCGATATGGACCGTCACGGAGTCACCGAGGTGCTCGGAAAATCGCATATCTTCGAGACACTGCATCAGGCGCTTGTAGCGGCCGGATTCGATCCGTCGGCTGCGTCGAGTACGCATTGAATATGCATCGAACTTGCATTGACCCTGCACCGAGTGGGGCATGGTCAATGCCTTTAGCGGATCATTCCAGCGTCGCCCGGAACAACGCTGATTGCGAGTCGGCTAACTCGTTCACCAGGTTGAAGTGATTGTTATGGGTGTTCTCGATCAGCCGCACCGCCAAGCCACGCTGCTTCTAGCAGCGCATGAAAATGCAGCGTCTGATGCTTCAACCCCGTGGTTTCAAGTCCCCCTGCGCACAGCACGACCTGCGGCCCGTGCGAAGGCAATTCAAGCGCCGGGCTAAGCAACGCGGCCTGCTCGTCATGAAGGCGCAACCAGTCGTTGACACCGATGTCGCATAGCGGGCGGATATCATAAAGACCGCTCAGCCCAAGAATGCCCTTGACCACATCTTGCGGCACGTTAAAGCGGCTCTGCCATGCATCGCCCAGCAGCATCGCGGCGAGATGACTACCGGCCGAACTGCCGCCCACATGAATGCGTTCGCAATCAATGCCATAAGTACCGCATTGCGGTAGAGCCACGCGACGGCGCTCCGTACTTCACGCACGACCTCGGCAAGCGTGGCCTCGGGAAGCAGCGTGTACTCAAGGACCGCTACGGCAACGCCTTCATGCGTCAACGCGCGCGCCATCGAGCACGCCTCTTCCTTGCGTTGCGAGCGCCAGTATCCCCCGTGAATATAGACAAAGAGCGGGGCGGGCTGACTCGCTGCCGCCACGGGGAATATGTCCAGCCTTTCCGCTTGGCCCATGCCGTATTGCAGGTCGAGCACGGCCGGACACGTTGTCTTCGACTCGGCGGCCAGAGCCGCATAAAGCCGCATCTCGGCATCGAAATCCGCGACAGAGGCGCGCGCGTTGTACTGCACCGCGCGCTCGGTAAGGTTGGCGAAGGTCAGGTCGAATGGCATGAGGGGAGGCCTTGGGATGCGCTTCGGCGATGGTTGAAGCGGAGTTGAAGGAAGGGCCGATGGAAGAAGACTGTTGATGTCACGCAGAAAAGGCTAAAGTTTTGGGTCCGCGAGCCGTTATGACGTCGATGCACGAAGTCATAACGGCTCGCCTGTTCTGGATGGCCTTCTAACGTTACGGGAAAAATTCATGCGCCTGCTGCTTGCCATTTTCTTGCCTTGGCTCCAGTTCTTCACGATTGGCCGGCCGTTCGCCGGCATCATTTGCCTGCTGCTTCAAATCACGGTTATTGGCTGGATCCCTGCCGCGATCTGGTCGGTCTACGCGCTCAGCGAATACAAAACCGACCGGAAAATCGCACGCGCGGTCGCCGGCCGATAAAGCTCGACCGGTGCAAATGCCGGCCGATATTCACGGCGGCTCCCCCACCCGGCACGAACCTTCCAGCAGGTCGCTACGCGACGAACCCGTGCTGATCATGGCGGCGCTGGCCGCTGTTGCATCGTGCGGGGCATTCTCTACCGACGTTACGCGCATCCGCTGACAATTCTTTCGACATTGCCGTCCGCAGGCGTTGGCAGCTTGCTCGCACTGATGGCGTCCCACCCTGAGTTTTCGGCGAAAATCAGCGGCCCACAAACGCGAGCCCGCATAAACATGCCGCGCGTCATGGAAATCGGGTTAATAAACGATCGAACGATGGCTGTATTACCGGATTAGTAATCCTTCGCCGAAAACCCGGGAATATTTTCGTATCCTCGATTCGATTTTCTCCGACTGAGAACCAGAATGGTGCAAGTCTGCGTAGATATAAACCTGCGCGATTCGTTCCTCAAAACACAAACATAAAGCAATCCACGCTCCGAGGGTTCGCTGCAAGACACTCCGCACCGGAAAACAACAATTGGTTATGTACGTGGTATTGAACTAGTCGTTTTTTTGGACTAGATTAACTTCGGCTCGCGTTCTCCACGAAAGTTGTTGCCAAACATTTTCAGTGTGAGCTTGAGACCGCGAGCTTGCTTGCGGTCTCTCCCTATTACAGTGCTTTGACGGTATTTTTTCATTTCGTTAATTTATAAATCTATTTAGGCATACCAATCAAAAAGAGTTGCAATACCCGGAACCGTGGATATTGCCTGAATACGCTGCAACGAAAGTTTTTCCCCGTGTCCTGGCGTGGAGAAAGAGATGAAGAAAAGTGCTCTTGGCGCAATTTCATTGGCGCTGCTTGGTGTAGCGGGAATAGCGCGGGCGCAGTCCAGCGTGACTCTCTATGGAACAATCGATGCAGGGGTCGGTTACGTAAAAACGAGTGACGGTGCGCGGTGGGGGTTTATCGATGGCACGCTGTCTGGTGATCGATGGGGCTTGAAGGGATCGGAAGACCTTGGCGGCGGTATCAAGGCAATCTTTGATTTGGAAAATGGTTTCGATGTTGGCACGGGCCAGTTAGGCCAGGGTGGCCGGGAATTCGGGCGTCAGGCGTTTGTCGGTTTGTCAGGTGACAGTTGGGGCACCCTGACGCTTGGCCGGCAATATGATCCGCTTGTAGACATGGTTCAACCGCTGACGGCTGACAATTATTTCGGGAGTATTTTTGCGACTCCCGGCGACGTAGACAATTACGACAACAGCTTGCGCGTATCCAACGCCGTGAAGTATGTGTCACCCAATTACTCCGGCTTGCAGTTCGAGGGGCTGTACGCCTTCAGCGGTCTGGCTGGCCGCACGGGTCAGGGCTATACCTATAGCGGTGCCGTTACGTATAACAATGGTCCGCTCGGTATTGCCGCCGGTTATTTCCTTGCCACGAACCCCAGTCCGACAGCGGGCGCGTTCCGCGACGGATGGGATCCGACCTCATCGTCAGATGCAATCTTCGACGGCGCAATCAACAGCGGCTACACGACAGCCAAATCACTGGGCATTGCGCGCGCGGGAATCCAGTACGCACTGGGTCCTGTAACGGTCGGCGGTTCGTACAGCAACGCGCAATATAAGAACGACGGCGACTCGACTTTCCTGAGCACCGAGAAGTACAACATTGGCAATGCGTTCGTTAACTACCAGGCCACTCCAGCCATGTTGTTTGCCGTAGGCTACTCGTATGAGAAGGCGAGCGGCAACACGTCGGCCACTTATAATCAAGCTAGCGTCGGCGCGGATTATTCACTGTCGAAGCGCACTGATCTTTATGCGGTGGGCGCCTATCAGCATGCTAGCGGTACCCAGCTCAATCCGGACGGAACGACCTCGGCAGCACAGTCTTCAATCGGCTCATATGGCTTCAATGGCACAGCCAGCCAGGAGATGTTCATCCTTGGTATGCGTCATAAGTTCTGAGGGCGGGGTAGCTCTGTCTAAAATAGAGTACTGCATAGCAGTATCGATGGCGGCTCCGTGTTTTATACACGGCAGCCGACGCCGGCGTCATGGTCAATGCCCGCCGGCGTACATCAACCGTGCAATGTTCAATGGTTGATGGTTTCGAGCGCCAACCCCTTGGTGGAAGGTCCGAGCAGGATCATGCAGATCGCCACCAGCATCGACATTCCGACGAAGACAGCAACGCCTGGCACGCCATATCCGTGCAGCAGAATGCCGATCGCCAGCCCGGCAAAGGCCGCCGAAATCCGGCTCCAGGAATAAACGAAGCCAATCGCGCGGGCGCGCACACGGGTCGGATATAGCTCAGCCTGATAGCCGTGGTAGGCGTAGGACATGATGTTTGCGGCGAGCGTGAACAACACGCCGAGCCCGATCAGGATCCATGGCGTGGAGACCTGGGAGAATATCGCGATGACTATGGCCATGGTAAGGAGACCACCGCAGATCTGCGTCTTCCGTTCGAGTTTATCGGCGAACAGCATGCCCAGCAGCGGACCAAAGGGGTTTGCAATCGCAATGATAAATGCATATCCCAGGCTTGCCGTGACATGAATGCCGCGATGAATCAAAAGTGTCGGCACCCAGGCGGCGAAGCCATAAAAGCCGATCACTTGCGCCATGTTGAAGATCGACAAAATGATCGTCCGGCGCCGATAACCCGGAGCGAAGATTTCCTTGAGCGAGCCACGCCCTTCCTTTTCGGGTGAGATGGCTTGCGGTGTCGGCAGGCTTATCCCTTTCTCTGCGATCACCCGGCGTTCGATGTCCGCGACTATCTTCTCAGCTTCGTCGATCCGGCCGTGACGCGCGAGCCAACGCGGGCTTTCCGGAATATGGCGACGCAAGATCCAGACAACCACGGCGCCCACAGACCCGATCAGGATGACCACTCGCCAGTAGTCAAGGCCGAGTGGCCGCGTCCCGTTCAATGCATACGCGAGAAACGCGACCACCGGCACCACGGCAAAGGTGATGAACTGGTTCATCGCGTATGCACGGCCACGCTCCTGGCTTGGGATCAGCTCGGAGATGTACGTGTCGATTGTGACGAGCTCGACGCCAATGCCAATGCCCGCGATGAAACGCCAGATATCGAGCGCGAATCCCGAGGTCTGGAACGCCATGATCACCGTGCAGACCATGTACCAGATCAGTGACCAGGTGAAGATCAGTCGTCGGCCAAACCGGTCCGCCACATAACCCAGCACGAGGGTACCGACCCACAGCCCCGCAAATGTGGCAAAGACAAAGGTACCGAAACCCGCTACGGCAAGGGGCTGGAGGGCGGCAAAAAAGCCTAGCGACTCCGGTTTGAATAACCCGGACTGGACCATGCCGGGTGCAACGTAGCCTGTGAAGAACAGGTCATAGAACTCGAACACACCGCCTAGCGAGATCAGGATCACCATGGTCCAGACCGTACGCGAGGGTGGCAACCGATCAAGCCGTGCCGCAATTTCAGCGGCTTTCTCGCTGGACATGTACGCCTCTTATTGTTTGAAAGAACTGTAAAGTCGATTCACCACGTCCCCCGTGGTTTCCTGTCGCGCCAACTTGGCAACAGCATGTCGGCGCACAGGCGTGCATTGCAAGATCACAACGATGCCGACATCGCTCTTCGTGCTCAAGCAACGCCTGCGTATCCTTGAATTTACCTTCATCGACGAAGCAAGGGAAACACACTGTCAATGCGCGCTCAATATCTTCTGAGCCCACACCGCTTCCTCTGCAATCTCGCACATCATTGTGATATTCAGCAATGCGGGCGAACACCAACGCATCCTTCTCCATTGCTACGAGACCAACTACCGCTTGCGTAGCAGCATGAGGCGAATGGGCGAGGGTAATTGCGCTTCTGCGTTGCGTCCAGCATCCGGATAGATAGTCCCTCAAGGTTCCACGACGGTCGCAATAACACGCGCCTGACTCAGGGCTTCCACGCTTGTCAGATCATTCCTGTGCGAGCATGATCTAGCGTGAATTTGTCCTTTTCTCAGGCCTTGCGTGCAGGGCGGGCAGTTTGATCTCGTTCGCTTATCGCGAAGTGAGCTAAAGCAGTGAGCCCAAGCGGCCTTGTCTCAGCAGGCCATATCGACAGGAGATAATAAAATGAATGTTTCCATCTCGCGACGAGCGCTTACGGTTTTCATCGGCCTCGCGTGCGCAGGGCCGATGACCCTGGCGCAAGCAGCGCTGGTCTCGTTCACCGTGCCGCTTACCGGTGCGCAACAAGTCCCTCCGGTACAGACCTCGGGTAACGGCTCGGCCAACATCTCCTACGATCCCGACACCCGCGTCGTCACCTGGACGATCACCTACAGCGGCTTGTCCAGCGACGCCACCATGGCGCACTTCCATGGTCCCGCCGCGTCCGGCAAAAACGCGCCTGTGAAAGTCTGGCTGTCGGAGAAAGGCGCGGCCGTCACGAGCCCGGTCAACGGCACCGCTACGCTGTCGCCGGCAGACGCACAAGAGTTTCTCGCGGGTGAGATGTACGTCAACGTGCACACCAAGGATCATCCCTCTGGTGAAATTCGCGGTCAGGTAGTGCCGCCAAAGTAACTGATGCTGCCGGTGGTTAAAGGCACGTGGCGAGCAGCGTCACCAGGACGGCGCTGATGACCAGCAAGAGCAGCGCTAGCATGGCTGACGCCTGCCGGGGCGCGTGGATGCGCTCTGGCAGGCGCTTACGTCCGGTGAGCATGGGGCGCAGCAGATTGTGGCCCTTAGCCACCGCGTACACGACGATAGCCAGCACGTGCAACACCACCGCCGCCAGCAGTGCGTCCCACAAAATTGTGTGCAGCGCGGTGATCGCGTTGGCGATCGATGCGGGAACCCATTGGGTCAACGGCCCATCGTCCGCAACGTCGTTGTTGACGTAAAGTCCGCTCAAGGTCTCGCCCAGCAGCAAGGCCAGCAGAAGCACGACCATCCACCCGCCCGCCGAGTTGTGCCCAACCTGCACGTCGGCTTCGCGGTGGAACAAGTGACGCAGATGCCGCCATGCAGCGGCGGGCCCGCTCAAGAAACTACGAAACCGCGCGGTCTCGCTGCCGAAGAAACCCCACAGCAAGCGGAACAGCACCAGCGCCAGCAGCGTCTCGCCAATCCGGACGTGCCAATCCATCCAGTTCAGCTTCGAGGTCGCATAGGCGGCCGCTGCCAGCACGACGACGAGCCAATGAAAGACTCTCGTTGGCATGTCCCAGACAAGCACCGGACGGGATGCCGTCGGTTGCGGGTTGACGGGTTCGTCAGCGTCCATATTGACTGTGCCGGCTACCGTCGAAATGAAAGTACCGGCACCTTAAAGCGAACGACATTCAACGCAGCGCGCCGTCGGTTCCATGTGCAGCTCCGCTTGCCACGCGGGGCTGCGTGAGCGCACTGACGACCACGAACACGATGATATTCAACGCCAGCGCGAGGAAACCGATGTTGATGTCCTTCGCCGCGTCAGGGAGGAACGGAAACATTTGTCCGATGCTCAGGTGCATCGTAGTGGTCACCACGACAACGGCCACGCCTGCGATGATCCCGCCCATTGCACCTTGTTTCGTCGCACGGCTTCGTTGCATGAGGCTGGCGATCAAGGATGGAAACAGTTGCGTCACGAAGCTATAGCCCATCAGCAGCAACGAGACGATCGTGTTGCCGCCCTGCAGCGTGAACCAGATCGCGACGAGTGCCACGACCGGCACGAGCCAGCGTGCAAGCCGGCCGACAAATGCATCGGATGCCTGACGGTTCATCGCTCCTCGATACACATCGTTTGCAAGCAGGGTCGACGCCGAGGTGAGGATCATCGAGCCAGGAACGAGCGCTGTCAGCACGCCGGCAGCGCCGATCACACCAACGATCCAGGGATCGAAACTCTGGATGGACAGACGGAACAACGACAGGTCGATGTCACCGCCTTTCAGGCCCGGCACCTTGAGCGTTGCAGCGAATCCCACGAAGAACACGAACAGCAGGATCAGTTGATACACGGGCAGGATGATCGCGTTGCGCCGGAAGATCCGTTCATCGCGAGCCGTGTACACCGAACCGAACGTATGCGGCCACATGAAGAAGCCGAGCGCCGTCAGCAGTACCGTGGACTGAAACCAAGACACGCTCGACCCCTTCGCCGGAAAGGTGAGGAAGCCGGGCTTCGCGACATCGATCGCATGGAACATCGGGCCGATGCCGCCGTAAAGGTGATAGGGCAGGTAGATGCCCAGCACCAGCACCACGCTCAGGATCAGAATGTCCTTGACCACGGAATTCCACGCCGAACCTCGAACGCCCGACAGGATCACGTAAGCGGTGACCACCAGCGCGCCGATCCAGACAGCGACCGTTGGTGATATCACGCCATACGACGCCGTCGCCACGATGATCCCGAGTCCCTTGAGCTGCAGTACGAGATACGGGATGAGCGCGACCACGCCGACCACCGCGACCAGGACGCCGAGCGCGGGGCTGTCATATTTGCGCGCAAAGTAATGGGGTTGGGAGACGAGCCGGTGTTTTTTCGCGTAGCGCCAGATTGGCGGCAGCATCCAGTAAGAGAGGATGTAGGCGAGGGTGCCGTAGGCGAGGATGTAGTAGACCGGCGCGCCTTTGCCATAGGCGAAGCCGCTGCCGCCGAGGAAAGTGAATGTCGTGTAGATTTCTCCGGCCATCAGGAGGAATACAAACGCCGTGCCGAAGCTGCGGCCGCCGACAGTCCATTGCTCGAGGTTCATGTCATGGCCACGCCGCGCACGCACGCCCAGATACAGCGCCAGCACGGTCACCGCAACGATAATCAGTAGAGCGCTGCTCATGAGCGAGCCTCCTCGGCTTCGTTGACGGCATGGCGATTGGCCGGGTCCAGCCGGTAGATGATGCCCATGATGACCGCGCTCAGCACGATCCAGATCACGATCCACGCGAGCACGAATGGCATACCCAGGACGAGGGGTTCAACCTGATTGACGAATGGAATCCCGATGAGAATGCCGATGAACGGCAGCGCCGCCATAATTCGAAAAAGCATGACGAATATCCCCCTAAGCTGCGTAGATTTTGTCGCGGACCTGCTTTTGTTTCGCTGACTTTATGCTTTATTCGTTGATTCGGAAAGCCGATCAAAAAAAAGCAGGAAACTTGAAAGGACATCGATTCAGGTTCGCCGCGCTGCACAACGACTCACTCCGGTACGGTTCAGTAATTTAAATACCGCCGGACTGGCCGCTGCGCTGGCTCTCGAACCGCAGCGTGCCAGACGGCCGATTCAGGCTCGGCAACGGGCCTATTTCGACTCGCTAACTCGTACTCGTCAAGGTGACGATAAAATCAAGAAACACCCTTGTCTTGGCCGGTATGTTGTGCCGCGATGGATGGTACGCATAGAGCGGGAAGCGCTCATCGGGCCAGTCTGGGAAAAGGTTGACGAGCCGTCCCTCGCGGATCAGGTGCTCGGCGCCGAGCAGAAGCATCTGCGCGATGCCGGAGCCCGCAAGGCACGCATTGAGGAGGGCGCTCGGATCATTCACCGTAAGCCGCCCATTCGTTTCGACAACTAGCTTTTTACGCTTGCGATGAAACTCCCACGGAAACGGCTTTCCGGTTTCCGGGTTCCTGAACTCGAGACACCTATGCTCCCTGCGACCCAGCTCTTGAGGCTCCGCTGGCCGCCCGCGGTGAGCGAGGTAAGAGGGCGATGCGACAGTGACAATCGCGGTGTCAAGAAGCTTTCGCGCTATCAGACTGGATGAGCGAGGCTCGCCAAATCTCAAGGCCAGATCGAAGCCGTCCATGATGAGATCGCCGAGCTGATCTCTCGCGATGAACTCTAGTTCAAGCTCGGGATGCGCATCCATGAATTCGTCGAGCTTCGCGCCTAGGATGATTCGCGAAAAAACCGGATCAAGGTTGATTCGCAGCTTCCCGCGCACTGTCGCCGCGCCTCCTGCGGCGGCGGCTGCCGCATCCTCCATTCCCCTTAAGTGCGGCATGACCTGCTCGTAGAATCGTCGACCCTCCTCAGTAAGGGAAACGGCGCGGGTCGTCCGATTGAAAAGCCGTGTTTTCAGCCGCTTTTCGAGTCGAGCGATGGCCCGGCTAACCCCGGGTGGCGACATCCCCATCAATTCGGAGGCGGCCGCGAACGTTCCCGCATCAACGACGGCGGCAAATACGCCGATACCGCTAGAGAGATTCTCGTTGGACGATCTCATGGGCACTGCATCCTGGAAATTTGATGGTCGGAAGACGTTTAGTCGTTTAGTCGAATGCCAACATAGCATGCAGGGCGCCTCCGATTCGATAGAGCGCGACCGGTTTGCCGTGTGCCTTGAGGTAGTGTCGCGTCGCGTCGAACCTGACGTGTGGTCAACGACAGCCGCTCGGCTGCGCGCCACGGTATCTGTCCGTCGCAGTCATCGCAGCTTCCGGCGCTGCGGGAATCGACGCCGGGTAAGCTTAGGCCGCCCGAAAGCGGACATTTGAATCTGGCTAGAAGCGGACATTACTACTTAGCTGCTACAACAGAAAAGTGGATAATTTATCTTATGTCAAATTTAAATTTTAGAGATGAGACGCTGCTGCCAGTGCGTCCTCCCCGCCATGATCGGCTATCGCCATTAGGGATGCTCCATCAATAATTCGGTATCCGAAGTTCTGTCCACCTTGCGACAATAACAAATCCATGGACCTCACAGGGCTAACGCCGCTCCCGCTGAGGTTCGCTGTATGGTGAGTACCCTTATCAGCGCTCTTTTGAAGGTCAGTCAAGGGAGCGAGAACACGAGCTCAACCTAAGCTCAACCTGAGCGGAGTAGACTAGATGCATATACACCGGGAAATCACCTAGAGAGGCTTGTCGATGTTCACCGAATGCTATTGCACCCAGTTCAGGCGCTCGGCCAATGCTCTGACACACATCTACGATGACGCGCTGCGCGCCGTCGGTCTGAAGATTACGCAACTGACCCTCTTGCGCGGTTTGGACCGGCTTGAATCCGCCACGTACAACGAGATCGCCGAGGAACTGTCACTGGATAAGACGACCATATCCCGGAACATCAAATTGCTCATCGAAGCCGGATGGGTCCAGATCTCCGCCGATGAAGACGCCCGATACAAGGTTGCAAGCCTCAGTCCCGCGGGTGCCCGCATGTTGAAGGATGCGGAGCCGCATTGGCGTGCAGCGCAGGCGCAGGTAGAGAAGGAACTCAAGAAGTACCTGAAGGGTCCTGCGAAGTCTGTGCTGCTGGAAGCTTTGGAGACGTTGCAGCAGGTCGGCAACAACAAGTGAGTACCTGGGGCGGCGAGGTCCGGCTGGATCTGACCTCTCGTTTATCCTCCCTTACTCGCGCCGGCCTCTACCCGATCAGGTCACCGGCGCCGGATTGAACAGAACCAGGGCGTTATGCAGCTTCAGTTTTTCCGCGCACGTTTGCTTGCGGCCACTCGCCACCTCAAGCATCAACCGGAATAGTTCCCAGCCCACATCCTCGATGGTCGCGTCTCCGGTCGCGATCGTGCCTGCATTGACGTCCATCAAATCATGCCAGCGGCGCGCAAGGTCCGTGCGCGTGGCGACCTTGATGACCGGCACCTCGGCCAGACTATATGGCGTACCGCGTCCGGTTGTGAAGATATGCAGGTTGATACCGGCCGCGAGTTGCAACGTGCCGCAGATAAAATCGCTTGCCGGCGTTGCCGCATAGATCAAGCCCTTCTGCTTCACCTTTTCGCCCGGCGACAGCACCCCGGTAATGGCGGAATTCCCCGATTTGATAATCGAGCCCATCGCCTTTTCGACGATGTTCGACAAGCCGCCCTTTTTATTGCCCGGTGTCGTATTCGCACTGCGATCGGCGCTGCCACGCTGCAGGTAATCGTCGTACCACCGCATCTCGCGGATGATCGCCTGCGCCACTTCCGGCGTTGCCGCGCGACTGGTCAACTGGTCGACGCCATCACGAACCTCGGTGACCTCGGAGAACATGACGGTGGCGCCGGCGCGAACCAGAAGGTCCGTGGCGAATCCCACTGCTGGGTTAGCCGTGAGTCCTGAGAATGCATCGCTGCCGCCGCACTGCACGCCGACCACCAGATCGGACGCCGGACAGGTTTCGCGGCGCCGGTTGTTGAGCCTCTGGAGGTGACCTTCGGCCATCTTCATGATGGAGTCGATCATCGACTGGAAGCCGACATGGGCGTCGTCCTGCAAGACGACGACATCGCCATTCAGCTCGCGAGCGACGTCGCCGATGTCGGCCACGTCATCTACGTTGTCAACGGTCGCGATCGGAATGGTCCCCGGCGGCATCAGCCGCTCTGGCTGCAGCTTTTCGCAACCGAGGCTCACCATCATCACTTCCCCGCCGAAGTTCGGATTCAGGCTGATGTTGCGGACCGTGCGGATGGGGATCATCGCATCCGGCGCGTCGATAGCCACACCACAACCATAGGTGTGCCCCAGGCCGACGACATCGTCAACATTCGGGTAGCGCGGCAGCAATTCCGCTTTGATCCGCACGACCGCGTGCTCGACCACGTCGGTCACGCATTGCACGGTCGTCGTAATCGCAAGGATGTTGCGTGAGCCGACCGAACCGTCCGCATTTCGATACCCCTCGAAGGTGAAGCCCTCGAGCGGCGGCATCGCCGGTGCTTTAACCGTTGCGATCGGCAAGCCTTCAAGGCCCGGCGGACTTGGCATGCGAATCACGTGCTCATTGATCCAGCTGCCCTTCGGCAGCGCCTTGAGCGCATAGCCGATCACCACGTTGTATCGAATGACCTCGGCGCCAACGGCTAGATCCGCGAGCGCGACCTTGTGGCCCTGCGGCACGCGCTCACACAGCACGAGACCGTCTGGAAAGACCGCTCCCCCTGGCAAACCGCCGTCGTTGACAACAATGGCGACGTTGTCCTGCGGGTGAACGCGGATATAGAGAGGGACCTGCTCCATTTGACTCATCCTTTTCCGGATTGATTAATTGCGCAATGCTCTGATCAAACATCTGTCATCATACAACAATTCATCGCTCATTTTGCCACGTGGTGCACCAGCAATGCAGTATTATCAGTACTTACAGCTAATTTGTTGAAGGCATATCGATCATGTCGTACGATGACTAACAATTAAGACTATTCGGATGTTTTGCTCATGACAACACCGCAGGAACTCAAGAAAATCGTATCGGATGGCCTGCTGTCCTTCCCTGTCACCGACTTTGACGAGCAAGGCGATTTTCGCGCCGATACCTACGCCGAACGCCTCGAATGGCTTGCACCTTATGGCGCGACCGCCCTGTTCGCCGCAGGTGGAACGGGCGAATTCTTCTCGCTGACCAAAAGCGATTACTCGAACGTTATCCGCACTGCCACCGAAACCTGCAAGGGCAAAGTCCCCATTCTCGCCGGCGCCGGCGGCCCGACGCGCGTGGCCATAGAGTACGCGCAGGAAGCGGAACGACTGGGCGCAAACGGTATTTTGCTGATGCCGCATTACCTGACTGAAGCCTGTCCGGAAGGCATCGGCTTGCACGTTGAGCAAGTGTGCAAGGCGGTGAAAAACATCGGTGTGATCGTCTACAACCGGGCTAACTCAAAGCTTAACGCCGATGTGCTGGAACGTCTGGCCGACCGCTGTCCCAACCTGATCGGCTTCAAGGACGGCGTGGGCGAGATCGAGAACATGGTGACGATCCGCCGCCGCCTGGGCGACCGCTTCTCATACCTCGGTGGTCTGCCGACCGCTGAAGTCTACGCAGCCGCTTATAAGGCGCTCGGCGTGCCCGTGTATTCGTCGGCGGTGTTCAATTTCATTCCGAAGACCGCCATGGACTTTTATCGTGCGGTCTCAGCGGACGATCACGCGACGGTCGGCAAGCTGATCGATGAATTCTTCCTGCCGTATCTCGCCATTCGCAACCGCCGTGCCGGTTACGCGGTAAGCATCGTCAAGGCAGGCGCCAAGCTTGTCGGCCACAGTGCAGGCCCGGTGCGTGCCCCGCTCACCGATCTCGACGAAGATGAAATGGCCCAACTCGATGTGCTCATCAAGAAACTGGGCGCGCAATAGTACGAACAGAACAATAGGCAAGTCGCTTTTGGGCAGTGCGACCGCTTATGCATTACGAGCATGCAGTGAGACACGAAAGTGCCTTGGGAAACGCATTCGCTCCCAGGCACTTTTCCAAGAGCAACGAAGCAATGATGGTTTGAATCCGGCATCCGGGCAAAGCGACCCGGCCGCCCGGCGCGACTGCCCTTGACGATGGTCTTTCCTGGGCAGTCCGCGCGTCGATATTTCTCATGCTCTCCAGCTGGAACGATTGAAGACCCACTATGCAATCAAGCCGCACTGCAAGCATCGCCGGCATCGCCAAGCGCACGAACGTCCGGTACCTGATTTTGCTGATGATCTTTATCATCACCACACTCAACTACGCCGACCGCGCCACCCTGTCGATCACCGGCTCCGCGATGCGCAGCGAATTTGGTTTCGACGCGATTCGCATGGGATACATCTTCTCCGCCTTTAGTTGGGCTTATGTGTTGTCGCAGCTGCCGGCCGGCTGGCTGCTCGACCGGTTCGGCGCGCGCCGCATGTATGCCGCCAGTATTTTCCTGTGGTCGCTCTTCACCTTGCTGCAGAGTTCGATCGGTCTCGCGGGTAGCGCAGGCGCTGCCGTCATTGCGTTGTTCGTGTTGCGCTTTGCGATGGGCATGGCCGAGGCACCGGCCTTTCCTGCGAACGCCAAAGTCGTTGCAAGCTGGTTTCCCACCGCTGAGCGTGGCACTGCGTCAGCCATCTTCAACTCAGCCCAATATTTTGCCGCGGTCATCTTTACCCCGCTCATGGCGTGGATCACCCATTCGTTCGGATGGCAAAACGTTTATCTGGTTATGGGAGTCACGGGCATCGTGCTTGCCCTGACGTGGCTCAAAGTCATGAAAAGCCCGAGCGATCATCCTCGCGTGAACAAGGCTGAACTTGAGCACATCGAGAACGGCGGTGGCCTGATTCATCCGCAAAGAAAGACCGCTTATGCCGATGCGAGCCAACCGGGAACCTGGTTTTATGTACGCCAGCTGATGTCTAACCGTATGCTCCTTGGCGTGTACCTTGCCCAGTATTGCATCAACGTCCTGACCTATTTCTTCCTGACGTGGTTTCCGATCTACCTCGTCCAGGCCCGTGGGATGACCATTCTGCAAGCCGGACTCACGGCGTCATTGCCTGCTATCTGCGGCTTTACGGGCGGCGTGCTCGGCGGGGTCTTTTCGGACACGCTGATCCGGCGTGGCCACTCCCTGACGATTGCGCGAAAGGTCCCGATCGTTGGCGGCATGCTTTTATCCGTATGCATCATTGGATGCAACTACGTGACGACGGACTGGGTTGTCGTCGCGCTGATGTCGCTGGCTTTCTTTGGCAAGGGGATTGGCGCGCTGGGTTGGGCGGTGGTCGCGGATACATCGCCCAAGGAAGCGATTGGTTTGTCCGGTTCGATCTTCAACATGTTCGGCAATGTTGCGGGCATTGTGACGCCGATTGTGATCGGTTATCTCGTTGCCACGACCGGATCCTTCAACGGTGCACTGGTGTTCGTCGGTATCAACGCCCTTCTCACCGTGTTCAGCTACCTGGTCATCGTCAAAAAGATCGAACGTGTCGAGCTTCGCGCTCCTTTAGTCGCCGGAACAAAAGTCTGACTGCCCTTCCGGGAACATCAGGATAGCTGCGCATGGGTCAAGTTTAACGACGGCTATAAGGACACAACCCGCACGCGCGGCGCTCACGCGAGCCTATTCCGCCCTCAAGGAACGCAATTACACCGCCACGCGCGATTCGGCCTTGAAAAGCGCGCCGGTGACCCTCGATCGCGCCGCTGGGGAAACGGCCGCATTTCGCGACGCGCCAGGCTTTGCCGGACGGGATGAGACGCTGCACCAGTCACTGATTGAGTCATTGAATTTTATGGCATCCTCATTAACTAAATCGAGCGAGGCTCTGCGCAGCGGCGAGTGGCGAGTGGCGAGTGGCGCGGCCGAACCATCATCCCCGCTCAATGCCGCATCAAGGACCAAAACAGCAGCGCCAGCAATAGCACTGCGAGCAACTGCCAGAACAGCACCGGATCGCTCTCGAGCAAGGGCCTGCGCCGAACCGGCGCCATGGTGTCTCGACCGCTCGAAAAACGGTCGAGATCCGCGCAGACTTCGAGCACGTCCTGATACCTGCGTGCCGGATCGGGCTGCAACGCTTTCTCCAGCACGAGGTCGAGCCATGGCGGCGCGTCGGCGCGGTATTGATAGAGCGGCACGCGGCCATTAAAGCCGTAGGGCAGCTTGCCGCCGCTGAACAGCCGGTACAGGGTCACGCCATACGCAAACACCTCGGAGCGTGCATCGCCTTGCGAGCCTTTCATCAACTCAGGCGCCATATAAGCAGGCGAGCCTGGTGTGGCGTCAGGCCCCGGCAACTGCATGCCCGGCATATAACCGAACCCGAGATCGAGCAGGCGCGTGATATCGCCCTGAATCACCAGCACGTTCTCCGGTTTGATATCGCGATGGAAGATATTGCGTCGATTCAGCGCGTCGATCGAATGACCCAGTTGCCGCGCGATCTTGAGCGCACGCGGCAGCGCCATGGGCTGCGGCGCCGTCAGCAGTTTTTCGAGGGTGACGCCGGCACCGAGCGGCATCACCACATACAGCCGGGTTTGCCGGTCGGCATCGACAGGCATCGGCGCGAGTACGCCTTCGTCGCCTATCTTGCCGGCCAGCCAGCGCTCGCGCACGATCGACTGACGCACGTTCTCGTCTTGCGAGACACGCGGCTTGGGGAACTTCAACGCTAACGGCGTGTTCGGATCGGCCAGATCGTAGCCGGAGAAAATCCGCGAATAGAAGCCATCGCTCAACACGCTCTTGAGCAGATAGCCATCGACAACATTGCCGGCGTCGGGCACCGCTGGAATTGGCAACGCGCCGACCACCCGCTCCAGGTAGCCGACATCGAGTAACGGCAGGACGCCCACGTCGAGCACCGCGCTCGTCACGTCGTCCTGCGAGCCGCGCGCAACCGCCAGCGCACCAAGCCGGCGTGCGGTTTCGAGCGCACCGCCACGCGCCGCCAGCACCGTCTGCAGCTCGCGCATCGGCACGCGGCGATAAAGCCCGTCGGAGCACATCAGCAAACGGTCGCCCTCGTGCAGCTCAAGTGTTTCGATGCGAGTCACCAGCGTCGGATGCATACCGACCGCATGCCCCACATAAGAACCGAAAGCGACCGGCACCACGTCGTCATCGCCGAGCTGGGTCAGTTGGCCATCGCGCAGCAGATAGAGCCGCACATCGCCGGCGGCGACCAGATACGCGGTAGCGCGACGCACGACCAGCGCCGCAAAGGACGCGGCCATCTGCTTCAGTGCGGGATCGACGCGGCCGATCTGATGCAGCCAGCCGTGTATTGCTTCGAGCGCGCGCGCAGCGGCCACGCCGGGCTGCAAGGTGTCGGGGAGCCCGTAATAGGCATCGATGAAGGTCCGCACCGAGAGTTCGGCCGCGACCCGCCCGCCCTTGCTGCCGCTCACGCCATCGGCCAGGGCGATCACGCTGCCACGCGCGGCGCGCGCCGCGAGATCGCCGAGCATCACGCCGACGTAGTCTTCGTTGATGTGATCCTGCCCGCGGGTGCGGGCAGGGCAAGAAACACAACCGATCTCGAGAGCGGCGCACTCGCCGCGTTCCGGCCGCAACTTCAGGTCAATTTCCTGGCCGTCCATTCCGCGACGGCTAGCGCGCCTTCCCTCTGTATCGCCTGGCATCCGGACGGTATCGGGTGCGGGCAAGCTATCCAGGGAGAAGGGTTCACTCATTTACTTTTTGCCATGGGTCATCACGTCGCTTGCTTCCAGATCGTGCTCGATCTTCGCGAGCACCTGGGGGGCGCGCTTCTTGAGCATCATCAACCAGATTGCGCCAACCAGCATATACGCGACGAACAGATAAGGCAGGATGTTATACGGATAATCGGGCACCGGATACACGCTGCCGATCACCGCACCGACCATCGCCAATGCGCCGAGCACACCCCACACAACGTTGCTCGTCTTGAGCTCGCCCTGCTTCTTCAGATAAACCGGCGCTGCGATGGCGACCAGGAAATACACCACCAGGAAGCCAAAGGTCGCGAACGTGCTGGTATAGCCGAAGGTGTTGAGCGGACCCGTGCCGAGCATCGCAATGCACACCACGAAGGTCACGATCGATGAAAACGCAACGGCCAGATACGGCGTCTGGTGCGTGCGGTGCACCATGCCCATCGAGCGGTGCACGAACTGGTAGCGGCCCATTGAATACAGCAGGCGGCTCGATGAGTTGATGCACGCCAGCACGCACGAGAACGCGCTGACCGACGCGATAAGATAAAACACCGGGCCGAGCGGCGAGGCGCCGACGCTGGTCAGCAAGGTGCTGAGCACGGCCGAATCGGCGCCGAGCTTGGCGACGTCGCCGTGATAGGCGATCGTCATCGAATAGGCCACGAACATGAAGAACAGGCCCGACAGGATCACGCTCCAGACCACCGCACGCGGAATCACGCGCAGCGGATTCTTGGTTTCCTGGCCGAGCGAGGCCGCGCTTTCGAAACCCACGTACGAGAAGATACCGAGCACCATGCCCTGCGCCATGCCCTTGCCGCTCACGCCCTGCAGCCCGAGCTGCGTGTGGTCGATGATATGGTCCGGATGCAGCGCGAGCACATAGATCAGCACACCGCCCACGATCACGACGGACGCGCCTTCGATCGCCAGCGACAAGCGTGACGAGAGCTTCACGTCACGTGCCGAGAAGAACCAGGCCAGGCCGACGAAAATTGTGTAGACCGCCCACGACGGGATATTGATGCCCCAGGCCGAAAACGCGTTCTGCACGAACACCACGCCCGCGGCGCCAACCCCCATCGCGGTGCCTACGTAAGCCGCGATCAAGCCCCAGCCTGCAATGCCACCCGCCATCGGTCCCAGTGCACGCGCGATATAGACAAAGAACGAACCGGCGGATGCGATCCGGCTGGAGAGCGCGATGATACTCATGCTCACCAGCAGCAGCCCGATTGTCGAAAGGCCATAAATGAACCATGTGCCCGCGCCGGCCAGCGCCGCGATTGCGGTGACGTTGATCGATGGCGTGAAGGTCGGAGAAAGGTTCGCGATGGATTGGCCGATCACCTCGGGAAAACCTAAAGTACCGGTACGTAGGCCACTGGATGGTGCCGGCGCCACTTGCGCGCCGTTTTGTGGAGTGCTTTGCGGAGTGCTCATATTGGGTTCCTGAAAGATTGGTGAATCAAAGCTGAATGCGCCGCGCTCAACTTTTCCACAGTCAAAAATCTCGAAATAAACCGCGCCTCCTGTGTCTTCGACCACACGGGCGCCAAGTTCATCCACATGCTCAAGAGCGTTATTGAATACCGCAACGGACAGCAAACCTGCTGCTTGATGTCACCCAACCCCGCCCTTTCCGGGCGACGTCCCACACGAATCGGAAAGCAGATCAAGGCGTCGATTCCTGCACACAGACAAATGCAATGACCGTGCCAAGTTTATTGAAATGAATCAAAACTTCCTGCCACTAAACTCTAATGGGGCATTGCGGTATCCGATGCAGCCAGCCCGAACAGCGTCGAGCGCTGACGCCGGTGCATCGTCTGGCGCATCTGGTGCGGCACTGCACCGAAAGGGCCGACGTGCTTCTGCAATTTATTAGCGCGCCTTATGCTGGGACGCTTTTCAGCGCGGCTGCAATGGCGTTGTCAGGTTCCTGGGCAATTGCGCAAGATGGGAAGGCGAAGAGCGGTTGGCCACCTGAGAGCTAAGCGATGGCACGCTTGTCAGGGCATGGTCCGACCTCTGGACTACGGAACTGGAAATGCGCCTGTACCGTACCGTCACGGCAAGCAAAGCGGCCGGGCCGCCAAGCGAATGTAGCGCCGGGTCAAAAATAGACTTTGCATACCAGCGTCAAGGACTTGTCCCAGATTCTGGGGATGTAACGACGTTCATTTTGTACTGCTGATGTTAATTCGCGACCCTTCTCAGCCATATCACTCTTTTTAGACGGAGCCGAACTCGTTATTTTTCGTCGCGTGACATCGCGGTGCGGTTTCTCTCACAGCTCGATAGATCCACTATCCGTTCCCGTCACGAACGTCAGCGTCCGCCTATTGCTTCCTCGATGAGCTTAACCAGTGCCACCCGCTCGGCACGGTGGGTCGTAAAGCCTGCAATCGATACACCGGCGTCCGGTGAGTAATAGACGGCCGTTCCCCAGAATCCGGTGTGCGAATAACACTCCCGCCCGTTCACCCGCTTGACTGCAACACCCAGCCGATACTCTTCAGCGTCCTCATGCTCACCCTTGCGCAGCATTTCGGTGAGCGTGGCGGGATCGTCGAACACGCGGTTCTCGAACAGATCCTGGTGGAACGTAGCAAGATCACGGACCGACATGACCAACCCTCCGCCGCCATAGAGATCCAGCGTCGCGCTCACATCGGTTACGTCAGTGACGGCAACGTCATCGAGGAACTGTCGCGCCCGTGCCTGCGTTCCCGCGGGTTGAGTCTCGGCGAGTTCCCACCATGTCGATGCTAGCCCGCGCTCATCGAAACGCAACTGATGCCTGACGCTCTGAGCCAATGACTGTTGCGTCACGCGCTCGACGATGTCGCCCAGCAGAACGTATCCGGTATCGGAATACATGTACTCCTGGCCGGGCTCACTGGTTGGTCCTGCGTAGTGGCAGGAAAGCGCAACCTGCTCCTCACGGGTCCAATGATGCGTAGGGTTCGCGAGCACCGCCTTGAAATAACGCGGGTCATCGGCGTGATCGAAGACGCCCGCGCTATGGCTTAAAAGATGGCGGACCGTGATCTTGTCAGTACGATATCCGCGAGACGTCAACAAGCGCTGCAGCGCCGGCGCAAGCAGCGACGCGATGGGTGCATCGAGGGAAATAGCGCCCTGCTCCCACAGGCGCAGCACTGTGGCTGCGACGAAAGTCTTGGTGTTGCTGGCAACACGCAGCGGTGTATCGATAGTGAGCGATCGAGCCGTGGATGCGTCCGCCATACCCGCCGCAATGCCCCATGGGGTCGGCACATTCTTGCCCGAGACAAACACGGTCATCGCCGCGTGCTGCTTCTGTAACGTGGCAGTCAAGACTTCAGGTCGTAGAAAATCCAAACCTTCCTCCTGGTAATCAGTGAAAAACCGAGCGCGGCTTAGGGCGGCTCACCTCGAAGATTACCGGGAAATGTCCGGTCGCGAGACTTCACTAGACACCATCAACACGAATGATTATCATTTAATATCCCAGGTACGCAGGCGACCGCCAACGAAAAGGGTGCAGAAACAGGAGCCCTTTCATGCACCGGCAGATCGTCAATCCTGCGGAAAACGCGTCCTCCCCGAGCATCGAATCGAGCCTGTCCGTGTGGGAGCGGGTAATGCGCGAAGCCGTGCGTAGTTCGCACGCTGCGCCGGCCAATGCCACTAAAGGCCTATATCAAGGAAATTTGCAATGCCCTACACGTTGCCCGCCTTGCCCTATTCATTCGATGCACTCGAACCTAATATCGATGCCCGCACAATGGAGGTTCATCACACGAAGCATCACCAGACCTACGTCAACAATCTGAATGCCGCGGTAAAGGACACGGAGTACCAAGACGTACCGGTTGAGTCGCTGGTGGCGCAAATTGATTCATTGCCCGAGGCCTTGAAATTGCCCGTGCGTAATAACGGTGGCGGCCACGCGAATCACAGCTTGTTCTGGACCGTCATGTCGCCTCAAGGCGGCGGTGAACCCGAAGGTGAGTTGGCCCGCGCGATTGGTGCTGATCTGGGCGGATTTGCGGCTTTCAAGGAAGCTTTCACGAAGGCTGCATTGACGCGTTTTGGCAGCGGCTGGGCATGGCTTTGCGTCGACAAGAAAGGCCGCCTGATCGTGGAAAATACGGGCAATCAGGACAGTCCGTTGATGGCGGGATTGATGTCGGGCAACCAGCCCATTCTCGGGCTGGATGTCTGGGAGCATGCTTACTATTTGAAGTATGAGAATCGCAGGCCGGAGTACATCGCTGCGTTCTATAGCGTGATCAACTGGCCGGAAGTCGCGCGCCGTTACGCTGCAGCGCGTGCCTGAACGTAGTGGTCGTGCTTGAGGATAATCGTTGCGCTGTCCGGCGCGACGATCCACCGGCCTTCGTGCTGTCTGGGTGCTGGAGCGCGCCGGTGTCCACCCCATCGATCAACCTCATGCAGGTCAGATTTTCAAAGCCTTTCTAGCTGCTTACGGGTCGTCATGGCTATTCCCAGTGGGATCGCAATGCCGATCAGAATTCCCAGTATCGATCCAAACCCGTGCGCGACACTTGCGGGTGTCAGCGCCGAGAGGCAGAGAAATCCGGGCGATAACAGTGCGAGAACTGTTTCGAACGTCTGCGTCAGCATGATTACTCCTTGTTCACGCGGGCTTGAGCACCTTCTTGGGTTTGCTCGATGCCGGTTGCTTGAACATCGCCTTGCATTCAGGGCTGAGTTGCTCGAGATGCGCCTTCATGCAGACGGTGATTTTTTGCTCGTTCGGAATCTCAGCTGCGCAGTAGCGAATTGCGTCGCCTTTGCAGGCCGCGGTCTGCTCATCGCGGGTCGCAGCAAATGCCGTACTGTTCAGCAGAATTCCAAGTAAAGAAACAGCGGTAAGGACAAAACGGGACATAGGACTTGGCAAAAGGTGGCGATATCTTCATACAGCAAGTCGCGCGCCCGCCCCAAGCCTCGCGACTGCAACGCGCCGCCGCTTCTCAGACATTGCGCACAATACGCATCTCTTGTGTCAACATGCGCGACCTCATTTCATTCGCTATACGCGGCATCTCTTCATGGCTTCGAGCAACGCGCATCATGCGACCGGGTGGGCAGCGGGTCTTATCGCTGCGGCTGTCGTCAGTAAGGCCGGCGCAGCCGGTCCGTATCACGTCTGGGGCGTACTGAGCTTTTGTGCCGGCGTGTTTGGCGGCACCGCGCCGGACTGGCTCGAAGTGGCGTGGTGGACGCGGGCGCGAAGGTTATGGATCACGCATCGCACGCTCACGCACTGGGGTGTGGGCTGGGTTGCACTGCTCGCCGTTTCTTACCATTTTCTCGGCGTCTACCCCTGGGCCGCCGTCAGCTTCGGCTTCGCCTGCGGCGGCTTGATGCACCTCTTCGCCGACTGGCCCAACCCGCTCGGCGTACCCTGGCTCGTGTCGCGGCACTCCCTGAACTGGTGGAACAGTGGTCGATGCGACGCGTTGATCGTCGGTGCGGCATGGATCGTGGCGGCCTTGGCTGTGGACGACGTCTGGTTTCACAGCGTGTACGGCCTCAGGCTGCTTCGTGCGTTCTGATTGAGGGCTGCCCGTCTTCGGAGCGCGCATCGGCGGGAAGGACGTTACGCTCCGTGCGGGCGTGAACAACCTGCTCAACCACCGCTACTGGATGTCGTCCTGGGGCTACTTTGTGTTGCCGTACGCCAGCCCGACCTTCGTGGCGGACGCCAGAGAACGTCTCTGCGGGCGTTGGAACGGAAGAACAACCGAGCGCCCGCGCTTCCTTGAAAACTCCGGGCGTTTTGCTGGTTCGGCGCATCTTCTGCATCTTCATTCACGATGCATCGCGGGCGAATGCACGGTCGACTCCGCTGACTTCACATGGTCAAAGGACACGTCCACGCCGACACCCGCATCCTTTCAGACGCGTTGCACAAGCGCAGCGGATTTTCGCGTCTCAGCTCTTGCCGATGCGCGTTTCCAGCCTCTTTGTTTCTATCGGAAAAGCGACGCAAAACCCGTGGATTCCGCTCGCCAGCCAGCACCGGGTGTGAGGCCGTACGAAACCTGCATCGCACCCAGAGCCCCTGCCGGATGGTTCATTGTTCGCGATGGGCGTCTATCGGGGGATTTGTTGCGGCGCAATAAAAACCCCTCCTCGCGTTTGAGCAATTAATTTTCGCTGGTCACTATCGGCGCCAGTCGTCCGGGCAACAGCGCCGTCATAAGGCGCGTACCCGCACGATCCCTTCAACAGACGGAGACACGCACTTGTTCCTATACGGCTATGGTCCACTGCTGCTGGCGGGCGCGAAACAGACGATTGCACTCGCGGTCCTGTCTCTCGTGGTATCCATCCTGCTCGGGCTCGCCGGTGCAAGCGCCAAGCTCTCGGGCAACCGCGTCACGCGAGGTATCGCCACTGCCTACACGACGCTGATTCGTGCGGTGCCCGACCTGGTCCTCATGCTGCTGCTTTTCTACAGCATCCAGATTGGCGTCAACAACCTGACCGATGCATTCGGCCTGGAGCAATTCGACATCGATCCGTTTACGGCCGGCGTCCTCACGCTTGGTTTCATCTACGGCGCTTACTTCACCGAAACCTTTCGCGGCGCGTTTCTCGCGGTGCCGCGCGGGCAACTGGAAGCTGGCAGCGCCTATGGCATGAGCGGCGTTCGCGTGTTCGTGCGCATCCTGTTTCCGCAGATGATGCGCTTTGCGTTGCCGGGGATCGGCAACAACTGGCAAGTGATGATCAAGGCGACGGCGCTGGTGTCGATCATCGGTCTCGCCGATATCGTCAAGGCCGCCCAAGACGCCGGCAAAAGCACCTACAAGATGTTCTTCTTCATCCTGGTCGCGGCCGCCGCGTATCTCATCATCACGACGGTCTCGAACATCGTTCTGCTGTATCTCGAACGCCGCTATTCCACGGGCGTGCGGCACGCCGACCTCTGAGCAAACAAGGGAAAAGCGACCATCATGATCCAGATACTTGCCGATTACTGGCGTCCGTTTCTTTACTCCGACGGGATGCGCGCCTCGGGTCTTGTCGTGACCTTGTGGCTGCTGGTGAGCGCGCTTGCGCTCGGTTTTGTAGCGGCGGTTCCGCTTGCCTGCGCGCGCGTGTCGAAGAACCGCTGGCTCTCCACACCGGTGCGCCTCTACACCTACGTGTTTCGCGGCACGCCGCTCTACGTGCAGTTGCTGCTGCTCTACACCGGCATGTACAGTCTCGAGTTCGTGCGCTCGCAGTCGCTGCTCGAGGCATTCTTTCGCAGCGGTTTCAATTGCGCGATCCTGGCCTTCGCCATGAATACCTGTGCGTACACCACCGAGATTTTCGCCGGTGCGATCCGCTCGACTCCGTACGGAGAAGTGGAAGCCGCCCGTGCGTATGGCATGAGCACCTTTACCGTGTATCGGCGCGTGATCCTGCCTTCTGCGTTGCGACGCTCGCTGCCGCTGTACAGTAACGAAGTGATCCTCATGCTGCACGCCACCACAGTTGCTTTCACCGCAACCGTACCGGACATTCTGAAGGTCGCACGCGATGCCAACTCGGCCACCTATCAATCGTTCGAGTCGTTCGGGCTTGCGGCGTTGATCTACCTGGCGGTGTCGTTCGTGTTGATCGGCGCATTCCGGCGTGCAGAAAAGCGCTGGCTTGGGTATCTGGGCACGAGTCGTCGCTAGAGGTTGTCGCTGAAGGCTCGTCGCTTAAAATCGGTTCGCTAGAGCGTTACCTTGGTTTAAACCGCAGTTCAGTCAACCACCCTGGAGTATGAGTTGGAGCTAACCGCCAAAGATGCCGCGACGAAACTGGTCGCGCAAGACATTCACAAGCGCTACGGCGACAATGAGGTGCTCAAGGGCGTATCGCTTTCCGCGCGCGCGGGCGACGTCATCAGCATTATCGGCGCGAGTGGTTCGGGTAAGAGCACGTTTCTTCGCTGCATCAACTTCCTCGAGAGGCCGAACGCGGGGCAGATCGTGGTGGATGGCGAGACGGTGCTCGTCAAGGCCGACCGCGCCGGCAACCATGACGTAGCTGACCGCAAGCAGTTGCAGCGGGTGCGCACCAAGCTCGCGATGGTGTTCCAGCATTTCAACTTGTGGTCGCATATGACCGCTATCGAAAACGTGATGGAAGCACCGCGTCATGTGCTCGGTCTATCGAAGAAGGAGGCGGAGGAGCGTGCACGGATGTACCTTGAGAAAGTGGGTCTCGCGCCGCGCATCGAGAAGCAATATCCTTCGCATATGTCAGGCGGACAGCAACAGCGCGTGGCTATTGCGCGCGCGCTGGCGATGCATCCCGATGTGATGCTGTTTGACGAACCGACTTCGGCGCTCGATCCGGAGCTGGTTGGCGAAGTGCTGAAGGTGATGCAGAAGCTTGCCGAAGAGGGTCGCACGATGATCGTGGTCACGCATGAGATGGGCTTTGCGCGCAACGTCTCGAATCATGTGATGTTCCTGCATCAGGGGCGGACCGAAGAAGAAGGTGCACCGGGCGATGTGCTCACGGCACCGAAGAGTGAGCGGCTGCGGCAGTTTCTTTCTGGCAGTCTTAAGTAGTTTCGTTCGCACTTTGGGGTTTGGGTTTGGGTTTGCCGGTGGTGGGGCTTTAGAGTAGGGTTAGTGGTCGAAGCGGGTCTGGGTCGGGTTGGTGTTTGCGGCGTTCGTGGTCGGGGTCTATGCCGGGTTGGTGCTTTCGGTGTTAGTGGTCTGCGTGAGTCGGATTTTCTCTTTATCACTGTTAGCCACTGCGCGTGGCGGCGCGTCATTTCTTTGTCCAA